>CAWJWY010000001.1:0-500351 GCA_963846685.1 uncultured Acidobacteriota bacterium
AAACATCTGGTCGAGCGCGCCCGCGATGTGCACGTGCAGGTGGCGGTCGAAGTGATCCCGAACGCCATCTCCACGGCCGCCGCGCTGGTGACGCTGATCGAGGAGGCGCTGGACGGCGTGGACGTCGGCGTCTGCCTCGACTACGGCCACGCGCCACCTGATGGGCGACCTCGGCGAGGCCATCGAAACGCTGTCCGGCCATCTCTGGACGACGCACGTGCACGACAACGGCGGCAAGCGCGACGATCACCTGGTGCCGTTTGCCGGGCCGGATCGACTGGGACCCGCGATGATGGAGACGCAGAAGATCGGTTACGACGGCGTGCTGATGTTCGAGGTGGCCAACACCGGCGACGCCGTCGACGTGCTCGGAGCGCTGCGCCAAGGCGCGCGGCAGGCTCGAGAAGACCTTCGTGACGTTCTGAGGCCATGACACCAGCACCATCATCGCGACATCGCCGCGCACGACGGCGAGACCGTCACCCTCCGCGGCTGGCTCTACAACCGCCGCTCGAGCGGCAAGATCCACTTCCTGATCGTGCGCGACGGCACCGGCATCGTCCAGGCGTGATGTCGCAAGGCGGCGGTTGGCGACGGAGGCGTTCACCGCGGCCGACCACCTGTCGCAGGAGACCTCGCTGTCGGTCACCGGGACGGTGCGTGCCGACACGCGGCCGAAGGGCGGCTACGAGCTCGACGTCGCAGCTCGTCGAGGTGCACGGCGCGTCGCACGACTACCCGATCACGCCGAAGGAGCACGGCATCGACTTCCTGATGGACCACCGCCACCTGTGGCTCCGCGCCGAGCGCCAGCACGCGATCCTGCGCGTGCGGCACGAGGTGATCAAGGCGATCCGCGACTTCTTCGACGACCGCGGCTTCACGCTGGTCGACACGCCGATCTTCACGCCCGACGCCTGCGAGGGCACGACGACGCTGTTCCCGGTGCAGTACTTCGACGACAGACGGCGCTACCTGACGCAGTCCGGCCAGCTCTACAGCGAGGCCGCGCGATGGCGCTCGGCAAGGTCTACTGCTTCGGCCCGACCTTCCGCGCGGAGAAGTCGAAGACGCGCCGCCACCTCACCGAGTTCTGGATGGTGGAGCCCGAGGTCGCCTTCGTCGACCTCGACGACGTCATGGAGCTCGCCGAGGACTTCATCTACGTCGGTCGTCGCGCGCGTGCTCGACACGCGCGCAGGCGGAGCTGGCAGCTGCTCGAGCGCGACATCGCGCAAGCTCGAGGCGATCACAGGCGCCGTTCCCGCGCATCCGCTACGACGAGGCCGCGACAGATCCTGCACGAGCAAGGGGCTGCCGTTCCAGTGGGGCGACGACTTCGGCGGCACCGACGAGACGGTGCTGTCGCGAGCAGTTCGACCGGCCGGTGCTGCGTCACCGCTATCCCGGCCGAGCATCAAGGCGTTCTACATGAAGCCCGACCCGGACGCAGCCGGACGTGGCGCTCTGCGTGGACGTGCTCGCGCCCGAGGGCTACGGCGAGATCATCGGCGGCGGCCAGCGCGTCGACGACCTGCGACCTGCTGCTCGCAGCGCATCGAGGAGCACAAGCTGCCGCAGGAGGCCTTCGAGTGGTACCTCGACCTGCGCCGCTACGGCACCGTCCCGCACGCCGGCTTCGGCATGGGCATCGAGCGCAGCGTCGCCTGGATCTGCGGGCTCGAGCACGTGCGCGAGACGATCCCGTTCCCGCGCATGCTGTACCGGCTGTACCCGTAGATCTGTTCGGCTCCGGGTCCTCGATGCGGTCTGAACCCTGGCCGCCGAGCATGTCGAAACACCTCGGACCGTCGACTGAAGACTGAAGACCACGAATGAAGATCGGCATGATCTCGCTCGGCTGCCCGAAGAACCTCGTCGACTCCGAGGTGATGCTGGGCCTTGCCCAGCGGTCCGGGCACGAGCTGACGCGCGACGCGGCCGACGCCGACGTGCTGGTCGTCAACACCTGCGCGTTCATCGACAAGGCCAAGCAGGAATCGATCGACGCCATCCTCGAGATGGCGGAGCTCAAGAAGACTGGCCGCTGCCGGCAGCTGGTCGTGACCGGCTGCATGGCGCGAGCGCTACCGCGACGAGCTGCACGACGCGAGATCCCCGAGATCGACGTCGTCCTCGGCACCGGCGAAGTGCCGGAGATCGTGCGCGCGCTGGGCGGTGCCGCGGCCGGAGGTCCGGCTGGTGCGGTATCGGGTCTGCTGCCGCACGCCCAGCCTCGTGCAGCTCCTGCGCGCGAACGGCGAGCCCGTCGAACCCCGAACCCCGACGCGGGACCCCGAACCGCGGCACAGTCCCTTCCGACCTACATCTACGACGCGCGACACGCCCCGCCTGCTGGCGACGCCACGGCACTACGCCTACGTCAAGATCGCCGAGGGGTGCGACTACAAGTGCGCGTTCTGCATCATCCCGACGCTGCGCGGCAACTACCGCAGCCGGCCGGCCGAGTCGATCGTCCGTGAGGCGCGCGCGCTGGCGGCACGGGGCGTCAAGGAGACTCCTGCTGATTTCCCAGGACACCAGCTTCTACGGCATCGACCGGAACGAGCGTGGCGCGCTGGCACGGCTGCTTCGCGAACTGAACCAGGTCGAGGGGCTCGAGTGGGTGCGCATGCTGTATCTCTACCCGACCACCATCGGCGACGACGTGCTCGCGGCGATGGCCGAGAGCAGCAAGATCTGCAGCTACGTCGACCTGCCGCTGCAGCACGCGTCGGACGCCGTGCTGAAACGGATGAAGCGCCCGGGTACACGCGCCAGCTACGAACGGCTGCTGACCCGCATCCGGGACCGGGTTCCCGGCGTGACGTTGCGCACCACCTTCATCGTCGGCTTTCCGGGTGAAACCGAGGGCGATTTCGCCGAACTGCAGGGGTTCGTGGCGGCGACGCGCTTCGACCACGTCGGCGTATTTACCTACTCGCATGAAGAAGGCACGTCCGCGCACGGACTGGTCGACGACGTCCCCGCCAAGGTCAAGCGGCAGCGGCAATCGCAACTGATGCGGCTGCAGAAGAAAGTGGTAGCCGCCGCCCAGAAGCGGCGGATTGGTGACGAGGTCAGGCTGCTGGTCGACGGCCCAGCCACCGACCACGAGTTGGTGCTGCGCGGCCGGCTCGAGGGGCACGCCCCCGACATTGACCCGCTGGTCTACCTGACCGACTGCGACCCTTCCGAGCTGCAACCTGGACAGTTCATCAGGGCGCAGATCGTTGGCAGCCGCGGCTACGATCTGGTCGCACGGCCGCTGTAGCGGCGCTCAACGAACCTGTTTCCGGTGATACACTTGAAGGTCGTCACCTAGCAGAGTGATCTCCAGGTGGGCTTGTGCCCACTTTTTTTGTTTGTGGAGTGGGCAGCAGCTGGGCAGCGCACACGTCAGATGCAGCCGCTGGATCATATTCGGGCCATTGCCGAACGCGTTGCCGCCTCGCGCGGGTTGCAGATCTGGGACATCCAGAGCCGCCGCGAGGTGAGCGGCCACGTCGTCCGCGTGTTCATCGATCGACCGGGACCATCGGCTACCGCGGAGGAGAGCGTCAGCATCGAGGATTGCGCCGAAGTGAATCGGGAGATGAGCACGATTCTCGACGTCGAGGACCCGCTGCCGTTCGCCTACACGCTGGAAGTGTCGTCTCCCGGGTTGACCCGGCCATTACGCGGCGCCGAGGACTACCGGCGGTTCGCCGGGCGCCTCGCCAAGATCGTGGTCCGCGAACCGGTGGACAACCAGAAGGCGTTCGAAGGGCATCTGCGCGGCATCGAGGGCGGCAACGGCGGGGATGGGACGGTGCCGGGAGCGCCGGTCGTCCTGCTGGAAGCGCCCAACGGCCGGATGCACAAGCTGCCCCTGGCGTTGATTACCCGCGCCAGGCTCGAAGTGGAATTTTGAGGACCAGATGTTAAACCCGTTGATGCAGACGATCGAGGCGCTGGCCAAGGAAAAGGGCATCGAGGCCGAGACCATCGTCACGGCGATCGAGGATGCGGTCCTCACCGCCTCGCGCAAGTACTACAAGACCACGGAGAACCTGAAGACGCGGTTCAACACCGAGACCGGCCAGGTCGACCTGTTCGCCATCAAGCACATCGTCGAGAACGTCGAGAACCCGGCAACCGAGATTTCGCTGAAGGAAGCGCAGGAGCTCTACGGCGAAGAAGCCGAAGTCGACATGGAGATCGAATTCCCGAAGCGCACCGACGTGCTCGGGCGCATCGCCGCGCAGACCGCCAAACAGGTCATCTTCCAGAAGGTCCGCGAGGCCGAGCGCGAGAACATCTTCGGCGAGTACAACCAGCGCGTTGGTGAAGTCATCAACAGCATGGTCAAGCGGTTCGAGAACGGCGACCTGGTGGTGGAGATCGGCCGCGTCGAGGCGGTGCTGCCGCGCAAGGAGCAGTCGCGCGCCGAGAGCTACACGCCCGGCGAGCGCATCCGCGCGGTGATCAAGGGCGTCAACCGCAGCGCCAAGGGGCCGCAGATCGTGCTGTCGCGCACCGATCCGGCGCTGCTGATCAAGCTGTTCGAACAGGAAGTTCCCGAGATTTACGACGGCACGGTGATCATCCGCGGCGCGGTCCGCGAAGCCGGCGACCGCGCCAAGGTGGCGGTCTACTCGCGCGAACGTGACGTCGACCCGGTCGGCGCCTGCGTCGGCATGAAGGGCACCCGCGTCCAGGCGATCATCCGCGAGTTGCGCGGCGAGAAGATCGATATCGTCGAGTGGTCCGACGACCCCGTCGTCTTCGTCACCAACGCGCTCAGCCCGGCAAAGGTGCAGCGTGTCTCGATCGTCGACGACGGCGAGCGCGTGATGGAAGTGGTGGTCGAGGACAAGCAGCTGTCGTTGGCGATTGGCAAGAAGGGCCAGAACGTGCGGCTCGCAGCCAAGCTGACCGGCTGGCGGATCGATATCAAGAGCGAAGAAGAGAAGCGCCGCGAAGTCGAAGCGCAGTTCGGTGCGCTCGAGATGCCCGGTGACGGCGAGAACGCCGATGTCGAGGGTCTGGAGGCCGTCGCTGCAGGCGACGAGCTGACGCCCGACACGGAGGCGGCCGACGCCGAGGCTGGCGAGGCGGCGGCGGTAGCGACAGAGGCGGAAGGCGCCCGGGCCGAAGCCGGCGAAGAGAACGAGCCGGCGTAAGCACAGACGTTTCAGGGCGAGAAGGAAGCAAATTTGGCAACGGTTCGGATTTACAAGGTCGCGGAGCTGCTCGGCACGACGAGCCAGGAAGTCCTCGCGCTGCTCAAACGCGATCACGGCATCGAGCTGAAGAGCGCGTCGAGCACGCTCGAGGAGGTCGTCGCGCGGTCGTTCGTCGACCGGCTCGCCCGTCAGCGCAACATCACGTTGCCCGGCGGCGACATGTTTGCCGAGCATGCCGCACCGGTGAAGGGCGGCAAGAAGGCGGCGACGCTGAAGAAGCCCGAACCGCCGAAACCGGCTGCGCCGGTCCTCGGGCCGCCGCGCCTGGTCAAGACGGTGAAGCCGGTGGCGCCGGTGGAAGAGCCGGCCTACGCGCCGGACGACGCCGACGGCGAGGTGTATGCGGCCGACGCCCCGGCGGTCGCCGAGCCCGAACCCGAGGTGCACGTCGAAGCCCCGCCGCCGCCGGCAATCGAAGAGCCGGTGCCCGCGCCGCAGCCGATCGCCGTCGCGCCACCGCCGCCTGTGCATGCGCCGGAAGTGATTGAAGCGCCAGTCGCCCCCGTGCCGCCGGCCGCCGTGATCGCCGAGCCAGAGCCGCCAGCGGCCGCCGAGGTCGAAGTGCCGGCCGTCGAGGCACCGGCGCCGGTTGCCGCTGCGCCGGATGCCGCTGCCCCGGCCACGCCGTCGCCGATCGCGCCGAGCGCGCCGGCAGCGGCAACGCCGGCCGCTGCCCCGTCACCGGCGCGGCCGACAGCCCCGGGCGCCCAGACGCCGGCGTCGCCAGCCCAACCGATGGGCCGTTTCGTCCCGCCGACGCTGCGCCTGCGTATCGAACAACCTGGCCAGACGTTGCAGCCGCCGCGCCCGCAGGCACCGGCGAAGCGTCCGGCCGTGACGCAGCCGCGAATGACGCAACCACCCCCGGCGACGCCGCCACAGGGGGTGGCCGCCCGCGCCGGACAGCCCGGCACCCGTCCGGCGCCCCCTGGCGCGCCGCGCCCCGGTGTGCCCGGGCAGCGGCCGCCGTACCAGGGACCGGCGCGTCCGACGACGCCGGGCATGCTCGGCGGACCACGGCCACTGCCGTCGCAGCCAATCCGGCCGCAGGCTCCCGGCGCGCCACCGCGCCCCGGCATGCCCGGCCAGCGGCCGCCGTTCGGCCAGCAGCGGCCGCCCTTTGGCCAGCACCGGCCGGGGCAGCGGCCGACACAGTCGCGCCGCGAGCGGCCCTCCGCGCCGGCGATGCAACCGCAGGTCGTGGCCCCGCCACCGATCAGCCGCACGATTACGCTCGCTGAAGGCATGACTGTCAAGGATCTGGCCGACAAGCTCGACGTCCGTGTGAAGGACGTGCTCGCCAAGCTGTTGATGAAGCGCATCATGATGACCATCAACAGCACGATCGACATGGACACGGCCCGCGACCTGGCGCGCGAGTTCGGCGCCCAGATCGAGATGCGCAGCTTCGAGGAGGAGCTGGTGTCCGAAGAGGCGGAGGCGTCGCGGCCGGAAGACGTCGGCGCGCGTGCGCCGGTCGTGACGGTCATGGGCCACGTCGACCACGGCAAGACGTCGCTGCTGGACGCGATTCGCGCCACCAAGGTGGCCGAGCGCGAAGCGGGCGGCATCACCCAGCACATCGGCGCCTATCACGTCGATGTCGGCGATGGCCGCAGCATCGTCTTCCTCGACACGCCGGGTCACGAAGCGTTCACCCTGATGCGCGCACGCGGCGCCAAGGTGACGGACGTGGTCGTCCTGGTGGTTGCGGCTGACGACGGCGTCATGCCGCAGACGCGCGAAGCGATCGACCATGCCAAGGCGGCGAACGTGCCGATCGTGGTGGCGATCAACAAGATCGACAAGCCGGGCGCCAATCCCGACAACGTGAAGCGCGAGCTGGCCGAGGTCAACCTGGTGCCGGAAGACTGGGGCGGCACGACCGTCATGGTCCCGGTCTCGGCGAAGAAGAAGCAGAACCTCGATCAGCTGCTCGAGATGATCCTGCTCTCCACCGATATCCTGGAGTTGAAGGCGAACCCGAAGCGGCCCGCCTCCGGCGCGGTGCTCGAGGCAAAGCTCGATCGCGGCCGCGGCCCGGTCGCCACGGTGCTGGTGCAGGACGGCACGCTCAACGTCGGCGACAACTTCATCGCCGGCCCGGTGGTCGGCCGCGTCCGCGCGCTGATCGACGACCGCGGCCGCCAGGTCAAGAGCGCCGGACCATCGACGCCGGTGGAAGTGCTCGGTCTCACCAGCCTGCCGCGGCCCGGCGACCCATTCCAGACCGTCGCGGATGCGGCGAAGGCGCGGCAGATTGCGACCTTCCGGCAGACGCAGGCGAAGGATCGCGCGCTCGGCGCGCGCGGCGGCCGCCTGACGCTCGAGTCGCTCAAGGAGCAGATCGCCGAAGGCGGCGTCAAGGAACTGCCGATCATCGTCAAGGCGGACGTGCAGGGCTCCGCGGAAGTCGTCTCCGACTCGCTGGTCAAGCTGTCCGACGACAAGGTGAAGATCCGGATCATCCTGTCGGGCGTCGGCGCGATCAACGAGTCCGACGTGCTGCTGGCGTCCGCGTCGAACGCGATCGTCATCGGCTTCAATGTCCGGCCCGACCGCAACGCGGCGGACACGGCGGACAAGGAAGGCGTCGACATCCGGCACCACACGGTCATCTACACGGTGACCGACGAAATCAAGAAGGCCATGACCGGCCTGCTCGATCCGACGTTCAAGGAAGTGCGCCTCGGCGCCGCCGAGGTGCGCGAGGTGTTCAAGGTGCCGAAGCTTGGCGCCATCGCCGGCTGCATGGTGACCGACGGCCGCATTACGCGCGCCGGCGAGACCCAGGCGCGGCTGATGCGTGGCAACACGATGATCCACGAGGGCAAGATCGCCTCGCTGCGCCGCTTCAAGGACGACGTGAGCGAAGTGCGCTCCGGGTTCGAATGCGGCATCGGCCTGCAGGGGTTCAACGAACTGCAGATCGGCGACGTCATCGAAGTGTTTCAAATGGAACGGGTAACGGTTCCTGCCTGAGGCAGGAACCGAATTCAGGATGCGGAATCCAGAATGCAGCCATGGCGCTCGGCGCGGAGCGGGATGTTCGCCGTAGCGGCGGACACACCACCCTGTCGCAGCACGTCCTGTCTGCATTCTGACTTTTGCATTCTGAATTAGTCTGTCGATACCATGCCCCAGTCCCATCGTCCCGACCGCGTCGGTGATCAGATCCGCCAGGAGCTGAGCGAGCTGCTCAGCCGGGGCGCGGTGCACGATCCCGGCATCGGGTTCATCACCCTCACGCGCGTCAAGGTCTCGCCCGACCTGCAGCTGGCGCGCGTCTACTACTCGTCGATGGGCGATGAGAAGGCGCTGCGCGAAACCGGCAAGGCGCTGGCCCGGGCGACGCCGTTCCTGCGCCGCCAGGTTGGCGAGCGTCTGCAGCTGCGCCGCGTGCCGGAGCTGGAGTTCCGCTTCGACGAATCGATCGGTCACCAGGACCGGGTCGAACAGATCCTGCGCGAGCTGCACGACCAGGAAGCAGAACGCACTACCGCCGCCCCGGACCCGGCCCTGCCACCGAATGACGAACACCACGACTGAAGATCCGCGCGCCTCGATCGCGGCCGAAATCCACAAGCGCCAACGCTTCGTCGTCGTGTCGCATGCGCGCCCGGATGGCGATGCGATCGGTTCGTCGCTGGCGATGGCGTATGCGTTGCTGCACCTCGGCAAGGAGGTGCGTGTCGTCAGCCGCGACGCGCCGCCGCCGCCGCTGATGGTCTTCCCGGGCGTGCCGGAGGTGATTGTCACCGATCACGTCGAGGACCCCGGTGACGCGGTCATCGTGATGGAGTGCGGCGACCTTCGCCGGACCGGCGTCGCCGGGCTCGAGAAGGGCTACGTCATCAACATCGACCATCACCCCGGCAACGCGATGTACGGCGCGCTGAACTGGTTCGACGTGACCGCGGCAGCGTGCGGCGAGATGGTCTACGAGCTGGTCGAGGCGCTCGGCGTGCCGCTCAGCGCCGAGATCGCCACGCACATCTACATCGCCATCCTGACGGACACCGGCTCGTTCCACTACTCGAACATCACGCCGCGCACGTTCGAAATCTGCCGCCGCTGTATGGAAGCCGGCGTCGATCCGCCGGCGGTGGCGCGCAGCATCTTCGACAGCAACAACCTGGGGCGGCTGAAGCTGTTCGGCGCGGTGCTGAGCAAGATGCAGCTCGACCCGACCGGGCGCATCGCCACCGTCTTCGTCGACCAGAAGCTGGCCGACGACTGCGGTGGCACCTACGAGGACACCGAGGGGCTGATCAACCTGCCGCTGACGGTGAAGGACATTCTCACCGTCGTGTTCTTCAAGGAACACGGCCCGGGTGAATGGCGCGTCAGCCTGCGCTCGAAGGGCGACATCGACGTCAACCTCGTCGCCAAGGAGTTCGGCGGCGGCGGCCACAAGAATGCCTCCGGCTGCAGCGCGCAGGGCACGCTCGAAGCGCTCAAGGCGACCTTCCAGCAGCGGCTCACCCGGGCGATCGAAGCCGCGGTAGCTGTCGGCTGACCTGGTTGGACGGCGTCCTCGTCGTAGACAAGCCGCAGGGCATGACCTCGCACGACGTCGTCGCGGTTGCGCGGCGGCGCCTGCGTGAACGCCGCATCGGCCACACCGGCACGCTGGACCCGCTGGCGACGGGTGTCCTGCCGCTCGCCTGCGGCCGGGCGACTCGGCTCGTGCGCTTCCTGACGGCGTCGCGCAAGGACTACGAGGCGACGATCCGGTTTGGCCTGACCACCGATTCATACGACATCACCGGCGAGGAAACGTCGCGCTCTCCCGTGCGGCCGTCGCGCCAGCAGCTGGAGCGCGCGTTGCCGTCGCTGCGCGGCGATTACCTGCAGATGCCGCCGGCGTTTTCGGCAAAGAAGGTTGCCGGGCGCCGCGCCTACGATCTGGCCCGCAACGACGAACCGGTCGCGCTCACCGCGGTGCCGGTGACGGTCAGCCGTGCCGAGCTGGTTGCCTTCGACGGCGACACGGCGTCGATCGAGCTGACCTGTTCGGCGGGGTTCTACGTGCGCAGCTTTGCGCACACCTTGGGGGCGCTGGTCGGCTCGGGGGCGTGCCTGGAAGCGCTGCGCCGTACACGCAGCGGCGAGTTCCGGCTCGATTCGGCGGTGACGATCGACGCCATCGACCCCGACGACCCGGCGGCCGCCGACCTGCTCGTCCCCATGGCAGAGTTGCTCCCCGGGATGCCCTTCGTGCGGGTGAGCGACGAGGGGCTGCAGCGGGTGTCGCACGGCCGCGAGCTCGACGGCCGGCATGTGATTGGCCCGTGGCCGGCGGGTCGGCTGGCGCCGAACCCGCCCTACGGGGAGGGTGACGGGCCCAGGGCGGGTGCCGCGTCAGCGGACCCGCCGGTTGCTGGCGCCGACCCCGCCGCCCTGCCCGGCCCCGGCTGGGTGCGGCTCTTCGACGCGGACGGCCGGCTGCTCGCGGTTGCCACCGTCGGCAACGGCGGCACGTCTTTGCATCCGTCCGTGGTCCTGATTTAAGATAATAAGTCTTTCGAATTCAGCATTTAGCAACAGCAGACGGCGGCGCCGGTAGCTCGGTTCTCGAGCCTGTCTGGCCCGTGCGTGGAGGCATACCAGTGGCGTTTGACAAGGACCGCAAGAGCGGCATCATCGGGACGTACAAGACTCACGACAGTGACACCGGCTCCCCGGAAGTCCAGGTCGCCCTTCTCAGCGAGCGCATCAACTACCTCACCGAGCACTTCAAGACCCACGCGAAGGATCACCATTCGCGTCGCGGTCTGTTGAAGCTCGTTGGTCAGCGCCGTCGCCTGCTCGACTACGTCAAGAGCAAGGACACGCAGCGCTATGCGGAACTCATCCGCCGCCTCGGTATTCGTAAGTAGCTGTCCCTTCCATTCCTATGCACAACGTAAATCTCCAGAAGCGTGAGGTCCGGATCGGATCGCGCACGCTCTCCATCGAGACGGGCAAGCTGGCCAAGCAGGCCGACGGCTCTGTCATCGTCCGCTCCGGCGACACCATGGTGCTCGTCACCGCGTGCCACGCAGCGTCGCCGCGCGAGGGCATCGATTTCCTGCCGCTCACCGTCGACTACCGTGAGTACACCTACGCCTCGGGCCGCATTCCCGGCGGCTTCTTCAAGCGCGAGGGCAAGCCGCCCGAGAAGGAAGTGCTCACCAGCCGCCTGATCGATCGTCCATGCCGGCCGCTGTTCCCCGAGGGTTGGCGCTACGAGACGCAGATCATCGCCATGCTGCTGTCCGCCGACACCGAGAACGACGGTGACGTGCTCGCAATCACCGGCGCCTCGGCGGCGCTGGCGTTGTCGGGAATTCCCTTCGAGAAGACGATCGCCGGCGTCCGCGTCGGCATCGTTGACGGCAATTACGTCATCAACCCGACCTTCGAGGAGCGCAAGAACAGCGCGCTCGACCTGATCGTCGCCGGCAGCGCCGACGGCATCCTGATGGTCGAGGCCGGTGCCAAGGAAGTGACCGAACCGCAGGTCGTCGGCGCGCTCGAGGCCGCGCATGCGGCGATCAAGCTGCTGGTGGCGGCGATCGACGAGTTGAAGGCGGTCTCCGGCAAGAAGAAGCTCGTCATCGAGGCGAAGCATCCGGATGCGAACTTCCAGGCAGAGGCCGAGTCGAAGATGCTGGCACCGCTTGCCGATGCGATGCGCCTAAAGGGCAAGCTCGAAAGCTATGGCACGGTCGACAGCGTGCTCAGCGACTTCGTCGCCGGTCTCCCGGCCGACGAGTTGGCGGCGCAGCGCAAGTCCCAGGCCAAGCACATCTTCCATACGCTGAAGGAGAAGGTGCTGCGCGACGAGGTACTCGAACGCAGCGTGCGCCTCGACGGCCGCAAGTTCGACGAAATCCGCCCAATCTGGTCCGAGGCTGGCGTGCTGCCACGGGTGCACGGTTCCGTCGTCTTCACGCGCGGCGAGACCCAGGCGCTCGTCACCTGCACGCTCGGCACTGCCGACGACGAGCAGAAGGTCGAGCACGTCAGCGGCGAGTACTACAAGCGCTTCATGCTGCATTACAACTTCCCGCCGTTCTCGGTCGGCGAGGTTGGCCGCTTCACCGGTCCCGGCCGGCGTGAGATCGGCCACGGTGCGCTCGCCGAGCGCGCGCTGGCGCCGATCATCCCGGGCGAGGACAAGTTCGCCTACACGGTCCGTCTCGTCTCGGACATTCTCGAGTCCAACGGGTCCTCCTCGATGGCGTCCGTGTGCGGCGGCTCGATGGCCATGATGGATGCCGGCGTGCCGATCAAGGCGCCGGTGGCCGGCATTGCCATGGGCCTGATCATGGACGAGAAGTCCGGCAAGTGGGCGGTCCTCTCCGACATCGCCGGCGCCGAGGATCACTACGGCGACATGGACTTCAAGGTCGCCGGCACGGCCCAGGGCATCACCGCCCTGCAGATGGACATCAAGGTCACCGGCATCACGTCGGAGATCATGAGCAAGGCGCTCGACCAGGCGCGAGCCGGGCGGCTGCACATCCTGGGCGAGATGGCCAAGACCATCGTCGAAACGCGCAAGGCGATGTCGACGTTTGCGCCGCGGATCATCACCATCAAGATCCCGGTCGACAAGATCCGCGACGTCATCGGCCCGGGTGGCAAGATGATCCGCAGCATCATCGAGCGGACGGGCGTGAAGATTGACGTCGAGGACAACGGCACGGTGAACGTCGCTTCGGCCGACGACGCCTCGGCGCAGAAGGCAATCGGCATCATCCAGGAGCTGACCGCGACCCCCGAACTGAACAAGACCTACATGGGGAAGGTTCAGCGCATCACCGACTTCGGCGCCTTCGTCGAAATCATGCCGGGAACCGACGGCCTGCTGCACGTCTCGGAGATCGCCAATCACCGCGTCAAGGATGTGCGTGACGAGCTGAAAGAAGGCCAGCAGATCCTGGTCAAGGTGATCAACATCGACCCGACGGGCAAAATCCGCCTCAGCCGCAAGGTGCTGCTGACCGACGAGGCGCCAAAGGAAGGCGGCGCGACCACGCCTGCCGAGCCAGCCACCAAGTAACGGTACCGATACCCGCTCGCCCGGAAACGACCGGGAACACGATTGCAAGAACGGGGGCCGGGAGTCACCGCGCATCGCGCGCAGGCTCCCGGCCCCTTTGTGCGTCTACACTGGTGTGGGGATGAAACTCACCGCACGGACCTTCGGCGCCTGGCTCATCGGTGCCGGCTTCTGCCTCGTCGCCGCGCCCGCAGCGGTACGGCTGTTTGCCGCACCTGGAGCTCAGGAGCAGGCGCCGAACCGGCGCGACGTGACGCTCACCGGGCACGACTACCGCTTCTCCCCCGACCGGATCGAGGTAGCGCAGGACGATCTGGTCAAGCTGACGATCCGGAGCGATGACTTCGCCTACAGCGTGACGATCGACGCCTACCGCATCTCCAGGCGTGTTCCGGCCGGCGGCGAGACGACACTGGAATTCCGCGCCGACCGCCCAGGCACCTTCCCCTTCTACTCCAACCTCACCACCGACTCGCGCCACTCGGCCATGCGCGGGCAGCTGGTCGTCCGCCCCCGGTAAACGATGCGCATCGGCATCCTGACCAACGAGTACCCGCCGAACGTCTACGGCGGCGCCGGCGTCCACGTCGAATACCTGACCCGCGAACTGGCCGCGCTCGACGGCGGCCGGCACTCGGTGCACGTTCTCTGCTTCGGCGACCAGCGGTCGCAGGACGGCAACCTGACGGTGCACGGCGTGCAGCCACCGCCAGGAGCTGCCGGCGCAGGATCCGCGCCACGGCCGCGTCTTCGCCACGCTGCTGCAGGACCTGGTGATGAGCGGCGCGCTGCAGCGACATCGACATCGTCCACTGCCACACCTGGTACACGCCATTTCGCCGGCTGCCTGGTCAAGCAGCTGCAGGGCGTGCCGCTGGTGCTGACGACGCACTCGCTGGAGCCGCACCGGCCCTGGAAGGTCGAGCAGCTCGGCACCGCCTACCACGTCTCGACCTGGGTCGAGCGCACCGCCTACCAGAACGCCGACGGCGTGGTCGCCGTGTCGCAGTCGATGCGCGCGGACGTGCACGCGCTCTACGGCGTGCCGCACGATCGCATCCGCGTGATCCACAACGGCATCGACCTGGACCAGTACCGGCCGACGCCGGACCCGGCAGCTGCTGGCCGAATACGGCATCGATCCCGACGCAGCCGTTCGTGCTGTTCGTCGGCCGCATCACCCGGCAGAAGGGCATCATCCACCTGGTCAACGCGATCCGGCATCTCCGCGCCGGCGTGCAGGTCGTGCTGTGTGCCGGCGCGCCCGACACGCCGGAGATCGGCCGGGAGATGGCCGAAGCGGTCGAACGCGGCGCGCACGGAGACGCCGCACACGATCGTCTGGATCCGCGAGATGCTGCCGCAGCGACAAGGTGATCGCGCTCTACACGCACGCCGCGGTCTTCGTCTGCCCGTCGGTCTACGAGCCGTTCGGCATCATCAACCTGGAGGCGATGGCCTGCGAGACGCCGGTGGTCGCCTCGGCGGTCGGCGGCATTCCCGAGGTGGTCGTCCACGGCGAGACCGGGCTGCTGGTGCCGACCGAAGCGGTCGAGCGCCAGCCGACGTCGAGCCGCAGGCACCCGGCGCAGCTTCTCGCGCGACCTGGCCGCCGCCGTCAACGCGCTGCTCGACGACCCGGCGCTGCGCGACGGCGATGGGCCGCAAAGCGCGCGCGCCGCGTCGAAGCAGCAATTCAGCTGGACGAGCATCGCGCGGCAGACGCTGGCGTTCTACGAGCAGCTGACGGCGCGGCCGTCCTGACGGCGCGCTCTACACGCCTACACGCCTACACGCCTACACTCCGGCACTCCGGCACTCCGGCACTCCGGCTGCGCCGCCACGTTTCGGCGGCGGCGATCCGTTCGGCGGTCGACGGATGGCTGTGGAAGAGGATCTCTACCAGCCGCGACGGCTGCTCCTCCGCCAGGTTCTGCGCCGACAGTCGCTTCATGGCGGTGCTGAACGCCTCGGCGTTGCCGGTCAGCTCCAGTGCGTAGGTGTCCGCACGCCGTTCGTGTGCACGTGACAGCGCATTGGCTAGCGGTATCGCCGCGAGCGACACCAGCGCCGCCGTCAGCGCCAGCAACGGCAACGCCGCGATGTCGCCGGCGCCGCGCAACCCGAACCAGCCGGTCCCTGCCTGGAGGGCGAGATCCGCCGCGTAGAACCCTGCCGCGATCAACACCACGTCGACGGCGAGCGCCGAGCGGATGTCGCCGTGCACGTGATGGGCGAGCTCGTGCGCGAGGATCACCTCGATCTCGTCATCGGAATGCGCGGCCAGCAACGTATCCGACAGCAGGATACGGCGGCTGCGGCCAAGACCCGCGAGCGCGGCATTCGCCTTGCGCGTTCGGTCGCTGAGCCGCCACTCGTAGACGCCGAGCACCGGAGCACCGGCGCGGCCAGCGAGGCCGATCAGGCGCCGTACCAACGCTGGCCGGTCCAATGGCGTGATGTCGTAGAACAGCGGCATCAGGACGGCCGGCGCCACCTGCGCCATCAGCACGAGTACAGCGGCGAACACCAGTGCGGACGCAAGCCACCAGTACGCCGGCGTCAGCCGCATCAGCATCACTACCACCAGCGCCGCGGCAACGGTGATGGCCGCGGCCAGCGCGCTGGCCTTGCCGTGCTCGAGCCACCACTGGCCGGTCGCCTGCCGCCCCAGTTCGTAGCGCCGCTCCAAGGTGACGCCGCGATAGAACAGGATTGGCAGCTGGATCAGTTCATTGAGCAGCGCCACCAGCAGGACAAAGCCGGCGATCTCGGCGGCCGGTGTGCCGCCAAGCCAGCCATGCAGGAGGTCGCGCAGGGCCGCCGCAGCACCGCTCGCCAGCAAGGCCGTCAACACCGCGCCGGCGGCCAGCGTGCCGGCCACGGTGGCCCGCCGCTGCAGGCGGTGGTAGCGCGTCGATTTGTCTTCGTTCGCCATCAGCTCCCGAGATGAAACACCTGCAGCACCACCGTGTCCCGTAACCGCCATTCGCGCCAGGGCACCTGCGTACGGCGCAGCCGGGCGACGACGCTGACGTTCTCGAAATAGACGTGATCGTCCTGCACCAGCACCCAGCGGTCGCCGGCGGGACTGAGGCCGCGCTGCGACAGCGAGGCGACCTGCAGGTCGGGCCGCGGTCCGTGGCGGACATGGTACGCGACTGCACCGGGGGCGTCGCTGATGATCACCGCGCCAGGCGGTGCCACGGCCGCGATCGCTGCCACGGCCTCACGAACGCCGAAATCGTAGGCCTCCTCGGGGTAGCCGGCAACCGGCGGCTCCAGGCGGCTGCCGATCGCGTTCTGCGCCGTGGAGTAGAACGGTGCCAGGCTACGATCGGATGCCAGGAGCGACAGCGGGATGGCCGCGCACACGGCAGCGCAGGCGGCGGCCCTGACTGGCCGGTCCCAGCGCCGGTGCCACAGCCACCGCGTCACCAGCCAGATCGCCGCTGCCGCGAGAATGTCGATCAGCAGCAGCATCGGCAGCGCGTAGCGCTGGAACTTCGCCGCCATCAGCGAGTACGACACCAGCAGCGGCACCAGCATGACCCGAAGCCAGATGAAACCACGTTCGTGGCCGCGGCGGACCAGCGCCACCACCCCGGCGGCCGCAGCGGCGAGAACCGCCACCGGAACCTTGGTCGCGATCAAACGCAGGTAGTAGGTCACCGGGATGCCCTCGAACGACGCGACACTGCTGGTGACGTACAGGCTGGTTCCGATAGGCGGAGCCGTGGTGGGACAATCGTTGCCCGCTGACGTAGTCGAGGCAGTAAGCCCAGGTCGACGGCGCGAGGATGACGAAATTGGCGCCGACGAACGCCGCAGCCATCGCTCCGTAGTAGCGCGCCTTCGGCGGCTTGTTGTTGCCGGGAGCCGGGCCGGCGATGACATTGAACAACGCATACAGGCCGAGGAAGTGCGGCATGTACTTCGAGGCGAGCATCAGGCCGAACGCCGCACCGCTCACCACGTACCAGGAGTGCGCGCGCGCCACGTCCTGCCGCCCGATCGACTTGCCCCGTTCGTAGCACCAGACGGCGCACAGGAAGAACAGCATCAGGAAGGTGTCTTCCTTGCCGATCCGGTTGATGGCGATGATGTTCGGGTCGACAGCGACCAGGAGCGCGGCCATCGCCGCTGCGGCCGGGCTGAACAGCAGCGCGACAACGCCGTAGACCAGGGCGACCGTCGCCGTGCCGGCCACCGCGTTCGGCAACCGCAGCGCGGTCTCCGGGGCAATCGCCCCGGACGGCGGCACCGCACGATTCCAGATGGCCGACAGGTCGAGGCTCGCCCACATCGCCAGCTTCATCAGCATCGGATGTTCGGCGTTGGCCGTGAAATCGCCCTGCCGGTAGCTCTCGATTGCCGCGATTTTCGCTGATTCGTCTTCGCTGAAGCCGTAGGTGCTGAGCGCCGTGACGCGCAGCGCGAAGGCGCAGGCCACCGCCACCGTCAACGCGAGGCAGCGGAGCTGCTGCCGCGTCAGCCCGAACGGATCGGCGCGGGTGTGAGACCAGGATGCCGCTGTATCGGCGGGGGAATACGACGACATCGGAAGCTCGACCGCGCACCGCGCACGGCCGTGCTCAATGATGACCGATCGCGCGCCTCCTGAATACCGGGTCGCGAGCGGCTACTGATTGGTGCCGAACCCGGAGTTGACCGGGTCGCCGGCAGCGCCCGCCAGCCGTACCCCGCCATTGGTCGTCTGGAGGGTGATCCTCGGGCCGCCGCCGTTCAGCGTCCCGGCGACATGGAGCCGCCGGTTGTCTGTCGCATCGAGGCGCAGCGCCTCATCGACGGTAACGCCGCCGTTGACCGCAGTCGCCTCGACTTGGGCGCGCACGCCGGGCGGGACGGTCAGCCGCACTCCGCCGTTCACCGATGCGAGGCTGACGTCACCGGTCACCGACGTCATCGCCACCTGCACGCCCCCGTTCACCGTCGTCGCCCGGAGCGCACCGGTCACGCCATGGCCGACGATGCCGCCGTTGACCGTGCGCGCGGCAATCTGGCCAGCGACGTTCTCCAGGGCGATACCGCCGTTCTGCGTCTGGAGCGACACGACCAGGCCCGGCGGGATGCGCAGCTCGTAGACCACCGACACGCGGGCTCGCCGGCCTGAGCTCGCCTGCAGCGCTGCGCCACCGGCCTCGATCTTGACGCGGTCGGCCGAGACCTCCTCGAGCATCTCCAGCTTCTCGATCAGGGCTGCGGGACTCGTCCTCGGAGCCGCTGCGGACCTCGCGCGTCGCCTGCACCTCGACCTGCGGCCCAGCCGAGGGCTGGGCGGAGATTCCGCCGTTTTCGTTGACGATTTCGAGACGTCCGCCGGGGGGCAGCGTATAGGTTCGAAGCCACTCGTCCGTGGCCCGGCCGTGTGCGAGATCGACCGACACGCCGTTGTCGCCGACGCGGACGTCACATCCGGCAGTGGCCATCACCACGGTAAAGATGAGGCCGAGGAGTCGCTTCATGAACGGCTTAGACGAGCGAAGCGGCCGGGGCGTTCGAATGACCGGCCGCCTCCCCTAGTTCAGCTGCACCGAAATCAGCTTGGACACGCCAGGTTCCTCCATCGTCACGCCATACAGCCGGTTGGCAATCTCCATCGTCCGGCGATTGTGCGTGATGAGGATGAACTGTGTGTGGTCCAGCATGCCGCGCAGCATCTCGACGAACCGGCCCACATTGGCGTCGTCGAGCGGCGCGTCGATTTCGTCGAGCAGGCAGAACGGGCTCGGCTTGTACTTGAAGATGGCGAACATCAGCGCGATCGCCGTCAGCGCCTTTTCACCGCCCGAGAGCAGCTGCACGCTCTGCAGCCGCTTGCCCGGAGGCGAGGCGACGATCTCGATGCCGGTCTCGAGCGGATCGTTCTCGTCGAGCAGGCTGAGGCCGGCGTGTCCGCCACCGAACAGCGTGCTGAAGGTGCGCTGGAAGTTCACCTGGATCGCGGCGAAGGCTTCTCTGAAGCGGGCCTTGGTGGTCTCGTCGATCCGCTTGATCGCCTCGGAGGTCTGCGCGATTGAATCGATCAGATCGGCGCGCTGTGTCGTCAGGAAGAGGTGCCGGCTTTCCAGCTCGTCGAACTGTTCGATCGCCATCATGTTTACTGGCCCGAGCCGCTCGATCTTGCGCCTTCAACGCGGTGATCGCCTCCTCGGCGCTCATCGAGCCGAGCGACGCCGCGTCAGCCGCCGGGGCGGCGGCGACCGCGTCCTCGTCCGATTCCGGGTCTGGCTCCTCCGCCCGGATGACGGCCGCGTCCGGCGTTGCCTCGCCGTTCTGCTCCATCTCCTCGACGTCGGCGAGCACCTGGTCGAGCGGCACTGCACGGCGTCGACGCAGGTCTGCGCCAGGTGCGACAGGTCGCTCTCGGCAGTGGCGCGCAGCACCTCGAGCTCGTTCGCCTCGGTGCGGATAGTCTCGAGGCCGCGCCGCGCGTCGCGGATGACCGCGTCCTGCGCCTCGACCCGGCCGCGCAGCTCGGCGGCCGATTCGTCACCGACGCGCAGCTCGTCACGCAGCCCGTCGAGGGCGCGGATGTCGTCGTCGAGCGCGCGTTCGCCGTCGGCGATCGGCGGCAATCAGCGCCTCGCGGCGAGCGCTGCGTCTGCTCGAGCTCACCGGCACGGGTGGTGATCCGCTGCTCCAGCTCGCATGCCCGCCTCTTCGAGGCGCAGCACTTCCGCGGCCAGAGCCGCGGCCGCGTTCGACCAGGCCGGCGTGCGAGGCTCTCGCCTCGGACACACGCGCGCTGAGCTCGTCCACCGACTCACGGGCGTAGCCAAGGCGGCGTTGCGCTTCGCCCAACCGCTCGCTGGCCTGCCGGTGATCGTCTTCGAGGCGGGCGATTGATACCTCGGCCTCGCGGCGGCGATTCTCGAGCGCGGCCCGCTCCTCTTCGGCGCGGCGCCGTTCGAGTGCGATGACGTCGGCCTTTCGGGACAGGCGGGCCGCGTCATCGACGGCGCGCGCCAGCTGGGCGTCGTGAGCCGACGATCGCCTTCTCCTGGCGATGCTGCTCCGCGTTCAACGCGGCGATCGCGCTCGTCGCCTGGGCGATCAGCAGTTCCAGCCTGGCGGCGTCCTCGCCGGCACGTGCCAGCACGTCACGGTCGACGGCGATGCGCTCGCGCAGCTCCTTGATCTCGCGGCGCGTCGCCAGGATTCCGCGGGACTCGGTCTTGGCGCCGCCGGCAACCAGGTGCGGCCCGCGCAGCACGTCGCCCTCCATCGTCGCGATCGGCGCCGCGGTCTGGCGCGAGAACGCCACCGCCTGGTCGAACGTCTCGGCGACGTACGCCTCCGGGATCACCTTGAGGATGGTGGCTGCATGCGGTCCGACGATCCGCATCACGTCGGAGACCGGGACGATGCCGGGCAGGCGCAGCGCCTCGCGTGGGTGGTAGCCGTTCGAACCGGGATCAACGACGACGAAGCCGCATCGCCCGGCGTCCTGCTCGCGCACCAGCGACAGTCCGGCGGCCGCCTGCTCATGATGCTCGACGATCACGTGCTGGAGCAGGTCGCCGAGACAGGACTCGACCGCGCGTTCGTAGCGCGTGTCCACCTCGAGATAGTCGGCCACGGCGCCCTGCTGGCCAACATGGCCATTCGCCTGGACCAGGACCATGCGCGCCGCGTCGCCGAACTCGGCGCGGCTGGCTGCCACTTCCTCGAGCGACGCGAGCCGCGCCTCGTTGGCAGCGAGTTCCTGCTCGCGGACGCGGACATCCCGTGCCCGCACCTCGTGCTCGCCGCGGGCTGTCGCCAGTTCAGACTCGCGGGCGGCGCGATCGAGCTTGACGGCGCCAAGCGACTCCTGCGCGCGTGCCAACGCATCGGTGGCCGCGGCGCGGTCCGACTCGAATTTCTCCGTCTCGCGCCGGAGGTCGTCGTCCTCGACGTCCAGCTTGCCGAAGGTTTCGCCGACGCGTTCGAGCTGCGATGCCGCGTGCTGCATCGCGTGGCGGAGTGCGGTGGCTGAATTGAGTGCGGCGAACACCTCGGTGCGAACCGCATCGACGTCCGATTCCAGCCCTTCGATCTGCTGCTGGGCGAGGCCATGCTCCTCGCTGGCGCCGGCCAGCACGGCGGCGGCTTCGTCACGGGCGCGCTCGGCATCAGCGGCGGCAGCGCGGCGCGATTCGAGCGCCAGCCGGGCCGGCTCCCGCCGCGCTTCCAGTTCGGCGATTTCGCCGGTGATCTCGGTGGCGCGGCTGCCAAGCGTCTCGGCCTGCGATCGGTTGAACTCCTGCTGCTGCTGGCGCCGGTTGATATCGAGCTCGCGCGAATGCGCGGCCTCACGGACGTGCGCCGCCCGGTTGTCCGCCTCTGTCTGCTCGATCCGCAGCCGGCCGAGATCCGACTCCACCTCCGCGACGCGAGCTGCCGCGGCCGTTTCCCGTTCACGTGCGTCCGCCAGACGGGTGCGCGCTGCCTCGATGCTGTGCGCCAGCTCGCGGTAGCGGCGCGCGAACAGGACCTTCTCCCAGCGGCGCAGTTCCTCGCGCAGCTTCTTGTAGCGCCGGGCCTTCGCCGCCTGCCGCTTGAGGGTGCCGCGCTGCTTCTCCACTTCGTAGACGATGTCGTCGATGCGGGTCAGGTTGGCCTGCGCGGCCTCGAGCTTGAGCTCGGCGGCGCGGCGGCGAGACTTGTATTTGGTGATGCCGGCGGCCTCTTCGATCAACTGGCGCCGGTCGGCGGGACGCGAGCTGAGAATCAGGCCAATCTTGCCCTGCTCGATGATCGCGTACGCCTTGGCGCCGAGGCCGGTGTCCATCAGCAGCTCGTGGACGTCACGCAACCGGCAGTTCTCGCCGTCGATCAGGTATTCGCTCTCCCCGGATCGGTAGAGGCGCCGGGTGACCTCGACGTCGCGGCTGAACATCTCCGCCAGCTGTTCGACAGTGCCCGCAGCCGCCGCGGCCTCTGCCGGGTCGACCTCGGCCACGGCAACGGCCCCTCCCTCTCCGGCGCTCGCCTGTTCGGCCGACGCATCGAGCCCAGCGCGTTCCGCGAGAGCGCGGGGCTGGGGACCTGAATGCCTTCAGCCCCGGGATATGCCCGGCTGGCGTATCGCCGTTGCGGCTGCTGGTGAGCCCGCTCAGCCGCAGCCGCACTTCGGCCGTGCCGCCCGGTTTACGGGCGTCGCTGCCGCTGAAGATGACGTCTTCCATCTTGTCGCCGCGCAGGCTCTTGGCGCTCTGCTCGCCGAGCACCCAGGTGATCGCGTCGGCGACGTTGCTCTTGCCGCATCCGTTCGGACCGACGATCGCGGTGACGCCCTGGTCGAAGGCAAGCTCCGCCCGGTCGGAGAACGATTTGAAGCCGGAAATCTCGAGGCGTTCGAGGCGCATCTGGTCCCCTGTGTAGTTGGCCACTCACGACAATGGCGCTTCGGTGGGCCGGGCGGAGACTGCGGGGGAAGGCAGGCGTCTCGTCAGCCGATCCGAAAGCGCGGCCAGTCTAGCAGGGCCTATACCTTGTGGCAAGCCCCAACTAACACCACTACATTTGGGACAGGCGACCAAATAGGGAGCATGCCATAACTAGGCGACATCCAAACGCCAACCGTGCACGTCCGCCAGTCTTTGAAGGACTGGGGGACATGCCCGGTGTGGTGCTTGGAACTTGGGTTGGGTGTGTCTGAGGTGCTTTACCTGACCGACGCCCGCTTTGCCGGCGCCTGCTTGCTCAGGTCGAGCAGCTGCTGCGCCTCGGGGAACAGGGTCAGGGCGAACTGCATCTGCGGGTCGCGCTTCGTCGAGGTTCTGCCAGGCGGTCGAGACGCCGAACAGGTCGAGGTCGATCTCGAAGCGGATCATCGCCTGGATGAACTCCAGGTCCTTCTGCCACGCCGCCTCGTCGATCTTGACGTTGGCTTTCTGCACCAGATCCTTGAACTCGGCGACCATCGCGTCGGTCGACTGCGAAGTCCGGCGACAGCTCGCGCCGGGTGTCGGTGGCGCTGCGCGCGATGCGCGTATCGCCGCGGCGGGCGAAGCGCTGCGCGTAGGTATCGAACAGCTGGCGCGCGTAGAGCGTGCGGCGCGAAGCGCGTCGGGTTGAAGCCCTCGCACCGGGCCGTCGAAGCGACGATCGGGCTCGATGCCGCCGCCGCTGTAGACCTTGCGGCCGGCGTCGGTGTACTTCAGGTCTTCCGGCTTGTGCGCCCTGTTCGCATCCTGCTCGCGCAGCGTGTAGGTCAGGTACTCGTCGAAGCTGCCGTCCCACGGACGCTGAATCAGGCGGCCGCTCGGCGTGTAGTAGCGCGCGGTCGTGATCGCCGCGCCGGCACCCTGGCTGACGCGATAGACCGACTGCACCAGCGCCTTGCCGAACGTCGTCTCGCCGACGATGAGCGAGCGGTCGTGATCCTGCAGCGCACCGGAGACGATCTCCGACGCGCTGGCGCTGTTGCGGTTGACCAGCGTGATCATCGGCAGGTTCAGGTAGTCGCTCTGCTCGGTGGCGCGGTAGTCCTGGTCCGAGTTCGGCACGCGGCCGCGGGTATAGACGATCATGTCGCCGCGCGGCAGGAAGCGGTTGGACACCTTGATCGCCTGGTCGAGCGCGCCGCCCGGGTTGTCGCGCAGGTCGAACACCAGCCGCTTCATGCCCTTGCGCGCGTGAGGTCCGCAGCGCGCGGCCGAGCTCCTGGTCGGTGTTCTCGCCGAACTCGCTGAGCTGGATGTAGCCGGTGCGTGCGCGTCGATCATGAACGCCGCGGGCACGGTCGGGATGTGGATCTCGTCGCGCATCACCTGCAGGTCGATCAGCTTGTCGTAGCCGCTGCGCTTGACGCGAGACGCCGACCGGCGGTGCCCTTCGGGCCCCGCAGCCTGCGGACCGCCTGGTCGCTCGTCCAGCCCTTGGTGTCGTCGCCCTCGATCTTGGCGATGACGTCGCCGCGGCGCATGCCCTTCTGGTAGGCGGGCGACCCTTCGAACAGCGTGGCGACGGTGATGTCGCCGTCGACGACCGAGATGGAGATGCCGAGGCCGTAGTAGCGGCCCTCCTGCCGCTCGCGCATCTGCGCGTAGCTCTGCGGGTCCATGAAGCTCGAGTGCGGATCCAGCGTCTGCAGCATGCCGCTGATCGCGCCGTAGACCAGCCGATCCGACTCGACCGTCGCCGACGTAGTTGTCCTCGATGGCGCTCAGTGCGGCGGTAAACACCTTGTATTGCTCCGGAACCTGGTCCTGGGCGACCAGGGCGCTGCGGCCGAAGAAGCCGCCGACCAGGGCGCACAGCGCGATGACGAACACGGCGGCGGAGAGCGACCGGTAGCTACGCATACTAAATGAATGTTACACCGTCACCTTGACCCCGTCCAGATCGGATTTCTATAATCGATTGAACGACTTAAGCGGACGATTTCCCCGTTAGACGGCAACGCCGGCCGCCCGGCCGGCGGGAGCAGTCAGATATGTTTGGTTCCATCGGCATGCCGGAGCTGGTCATCATCCTGGTGATCGCGCTCATCATTTTCGGGCCGCGCAAGCTGCCTGAGCTCGGCCGCTCGCTCGGCAAGAGCCTCGAACGAGTTCAAGAAGGCCTCGAACGAGCTGCGCAGCACGCTCGAAGACGAGATCCGTGTCGAGGAGACAGAAGGAGCAGCGCGTCAAGCTGCAGGCGCCGAGCAGAAATCGGCCATCGCCGCTGCCGATGTGCACGACACCATCGCGCCGCCTCTCGTCCACAACTCCATCGCCACGCCGACGGTGCCGATCGCTGACGCGAACTCGGGGCCCCGGTCGTCGCCACGCCCGACAACGACACGATCAGCCGCACCAGTACCGGCACCCGCGCCTAGGCCCGGCCATGGCGCTCGTGCCGTTTCCCACCCAGGCGCAGCCGACGATCGGACGACGATCCCGACTGGGACGATGATCCCGCTCGAGGAGCCGAGGCGGGCAAGATGTCCTTCCTCGATCACCTCGATGAGCTGCGCAAGCGGATCATCTGGGCGGTCGTCGCCATCGGCGTCGGCTTCCTGATCGCCTGCTTCTTCATCCAGCCGATCTTCGACTTCATCATGAAGCCGCTGCAGGCGCAGCTGCCGCCGGGCGGCAAGCTGGTCTACACCGAGCCGACCGAAGCGTTCGTGCTCTACCTCAAGATGGCGGCGATCGCCGGCCTGATGCTCGCCTCGCCGGTGATCATGACGCAGGTCTGGCTGTTCATCGCCCCCGGCCTCTACCAGCACGAGAAGAAGTTCGCGATGCCGTTTGTCGTGCTCTCGACCTTCTTCTTCCTGTCCGGCGCGGCCTTCTCGCACTACGTCGTGTTTCCGCTCACCTGGCAGTTCTTCGTCGGGTTCACCTCGGACACGCTGACCTTCCTGCCGCGCATCGAGCCGACCTTCAGCATGTACCTCAAGATGCTGCTCGGCATGGGCCTGGTGTTCCAGATGCCGACAGTCGGTGCTGTTCCTGGCGCGGATGGGCGTCCTCACCTCGCGCTTCCTGGTGAAGAACTTCAAGTACGCCGTGCTGATCATCTTCGTGGTCGCCGCCGTGGTGACCCCGGGGCGGATCCGACTTCGCAGGTGGCGATGGCCGGGCCGATGCTCGTGCTCTACGTCATCAGCATCGGGCTGGCGTGGATGTTCGGCAAGAAGAAGCGCGTGCCTGCAGCCGACGGCGACGCCGAATAGCCGCAGCGCTCCCGACAATCAGGCGGGTTCGCTGCCGCGGCAGCGGCACCCGCCGCTAGTTGGCGTCGACGCGGAAATCGCGGGTGTCGATGGTCTTGCCGTCCACCAGGACTTCGACCTGGTAGTTTCCCGGAAAGAACCCGTTGCCGCTCTGCAGCCGGAAGCTGGTCGCCGCATGGCCGTTGTAGGAGACCTGCTTGCTCTCCTCGCTCAGCTGCTGCGAGCCGTACATCCACTTCACCGCCACCGTGCCACTGCCCTGCCCTTCGGTGATGACCGAGGCATACACCGTGTCGCTCGGCTTGAAGCCGGTGGTATGGGCGTTCACCGAGCCATCGGGATTGACCGAGCGCCCGAGTTGCACGGAGCTCACGTCGAGTGGCCCCTTGGAACAGGCAGCAATCGTCAGCAGCACGAGCAGCACGCTGCAGCGGCGAATGGCGGCGTTCATCACACTCTCCGTCAGTAGGATTTGGCAAACCAGGCGTTGGCCGACGCCGGCTCACCGCACTTCAGGCACGTCTTCCCCGCTGGGGCCGTGCTCGCGAACGGGATGTTGCGGATGGTCGCCTGCGTCTCGGTCTTGATCGCGGCCTCGCACTGGGCCGAGCCGCACCACGGTGAGACGACGAAACCAGGCCGCCCTTCCATGATCTGCCTGAACTCCTCGTAGGAGTCGGTTTCGGTCGTGTGCTCGGCGCGGTAGGCCAGCGCGCGCTGGTAGAGTGCCTCCTGGATCGTCGTCGAGCAATTGCCGGACGTGGGCGCCAAGCCCGTCCATCGCCACGAACGACTTCTCGCGCGTGTCACGCCGGGCGAGGACGACCGTCGACTTCTCGATGTCCTTCGGCCCGATCTCCAGCCGCAGCGGCACACCGCGCAGCTCCCACTCGTTGAACTTCCAGCCTGGCGTCTGCGTGTCGCGCGCGTCCAGCATGACGCGCACGCCGAGCGCCACGAGCTCGTCGCGGATCGCCTGCGCCTTCGGCAGCACCGTCTCGCGCCAGTTGCCACGCGGGATCGGCACGATCACCACCTGGTACGGAGCGATGCGCGGCGGCAGGATCAGCCCGCCTTCGTCACCGTGCGTCATGATGACGCCGCCGATCATCCGCGTCGAGACGCCCCACGACGTGCCGTAGACGTACTGCACCGACTTGTCGCGCGCCTGGAACTTGATGTCGAACACCTTGGCGAAGTTCTGTCCGAGGTTGTGCGACGTGCCCGCCTGCAGCGCGCGGCCGTCACGCATCAGCGCCTCGATCGAGTAGGTGCGCTCCGCGCCGGCGAACTTCTCGCTCTCGGTCTTCTGGCCGTCCATCACCGGCATCGCCAGCTCCGTCTCGGCGAATTCCTTGTAGACGCCGAGCATCTTGCGCGTCTCTTCCTCCGCCTCTTCCGCGGTCTCGTGGGCGGTGTGCCCTTCCTGCCAGAGGAACTCGGTGGTGCGGAGGAACAGCCGCGTCACCTTCTCCCAGCGGACGACGTTGGCCCACTGGTTGATCAGGATCGGCAGGTCACGCCAGGACTGCACCCACTTCGCGTACATCGTGCCGATGATCGTCTCGGAGGTCGGCCGCACCACGAGCCGCTCCTCGAGCACCTCGTTGCCGCCCTGCGTGACCCAGGCGACCTGCGGCGCGAATCCCTCGACGTGGTCCTGCTTCCTTGAGTCAGCAGGCTCTCGGGAATGAACAGCGGGAAGTAGGCGTTGACGTGCCCGGTCTCCTTGAAGCGCCGGTCCAGCCCCTGCTGCATCAGCTCCCAGATCGCGTAGCCGTACGGGCGGATGACCATGCAGCCCTTGACCGGCGAGTAGTCGGCCAGCTCGGCACGGCGGACGACGTCGAGATACCAGCGGCCGAAGTCCTGCGACTGCGGCGTGATCTCGGTAGGAAGGTCGGGGATTTCCGTTGACATGTTGGCTCTGGGCTGTGGCGCTCTGGGCTTTTGCCGGTAACTTACCTTCGAGCGGGTCGAAAGCCAAGAGCTCTAAGCCGAGAGCCGGTCTGAGACGTGCTTCCGCCAGTGTATATCGTCGCGTTGCGGGAAATCGTCGCGAAAGTGGCCGCCGCGGCTCTCGGCGCGGCGCAGCGCCGCGCGCGGCGATCAGCAGGCCGACGGTGACGATGCTCGCAGTGCGGCGCAACTCGAGATCGGCGGGGCGCACGGCGAGCGCGCCGGCAATGGCGTCGCGCCATGCCGCCAGCTGACCGGCGGCCCGCTGCAGCTCGTCGCGGCGGCGCACCAGACCGGCGCTCTGCCACATCAGCCACCGGACCGCGGCTTCCTCCGGGATCACCGCCTCACCGCTGGCGCTCGGCCAACCCATCACCGGGCGATGCGAAGAGCGCCGCGGCGTCGGCGGTGCTGCTTCATCGCTTCGGCCGCGCGCGCACCGAACACCAGCCCCTCGAGCAGCGAGTTGCTGGCCAGCCGGTTGGCGCCGTGCACGCCGGTGCAGGCCACCTCGCCGGCCGCGAACAGGCTGATCGACCGAGGTGCGGCCGTGCAGGTCCGTCTCGACGCCGCCCATGACGTAGTGCGCCGCGGGGCTGACCGGTATGCGGTCGGTGGCGAGATCGAGGCCGGCTTCACGCGCACGCGGCGGCGATGGTCGGGAATCGCGCCCCGACGAAGGCGGCGTCGAGGTGGGCCATCGACAGGTAGACGCGGCGCGCCGGTGCGCTGCATCTCGCGCACGATCGCGCGCGCCACGAGGTCGCGCGACGCGAGATCGCCGGCCGGCTCGTAGCGCTGCACGAACCGCTCACCCGCGTCGTTGACCAGCCGGGCGCCCTCGCCGCGCAGCGCCTCGGACAGCAGGAACCGCGGCCAGCCGTCGACGGCCAGCGCTGTCGGGTGAAACTGGACGAACTCGAGGTCGGCGACGCGGGCGCCGGCGTCGAACGCCATGGCAATGCCGTCGCCGGTGGCTACGCCGGATTGGTGGTCTCGCGGAACACCTGGCCAGCACCACCGGTGGCGAGCAGCGTGCCGGCCGGCGTGCGCCTCGTGCAGCGTGCCGCTGCGGTCGACGAACATCGCCCCGCGACACGCGCGCTGCCCTGCGTCCCGCTCGACCAGCAGCGCCACCGCCTGGGCCTCGTCGAGGACGTGCACCCTGGGGTGACGCGATGACCTTCTCCCATAATGCGCGGCCGATCTCACGACCGGTTGCGTCGCGCGCATGGAGCACGCGGCGCACGCTGAATGCGCCGCCTCGCGGCCGAGTGCCGGCACGCCGCTGGCATCGCGGTCGAATGCCGCGCCCCACTCGAGCAGCTCGCGCACGTAATGCGGGCCGTCGTTGACCAGCACGTGGACCGCAGCCTCGACGCACAGGCCGTCGCCGGCGGCGATGGTGTCGCGCGCGTGCAGTGCCGGTGAGTCGTCGGGGCCGAAGGCGACGGCAATGCCGCCCTGCGCGTAGCCGGTGTTGCTCTCGCGCGGATCGGCCTTGGTCAGGATCGATCACGTCACCGGCATCCGCCAGCGAGATCGCGGCACGCAGGCCGGCGATGCCGCTGCCGATCACCAGGAAGTCGGCGCGCACGCTCACGGTTGTTATCCTATCAATGCGCAATGCACAATGCACCCTTGACGACTGAAGCCAGCGCGCCTCCGGTTCGCGTCGACGTGAACGCCGGCTCGCGCTCGTCCGCCGTGCTGGATCGGCGAGGGCCTGCTCGACCGCTTGTCTGAGCTGCTCGACGCGCACGGCGTCGGCCGCCGGCGCTTCATCGTCTCGAGCCCGACGGTCTGGCGCTTCCACGGGCCGCAGATCCAGGCGGCGCTCGGCGGCGCCGAGCCGATCCTGTTGCCGGACGGCGAACGCTACAAGAACCTGCAGTCGGTGTCGCGGGTCTACGAAGCGCTGATTCGCGCCGGCGCCGACCGCGGCAGCGCGATCGTCGCCGTCGGCGGCGGGGTGGTTGGCGACACGGCCGGCTTTGCCGCGGCCTCCTACCTGCGCGGCATCACGCTGGTGCACGTGCCGACGACGCTGCTGGCGCAGGTCGACAGCTCGATCGGCGGCAAGGTCGGGGTGAACCACGCGCTCGGCAAGAACCTGATCGGCGCGTTCCACCAGCCGGCGGTCGTGGTCATCGATCCGCTGGTGCTGCGGACGCTGCCGCGCCGCGAGTTCCGCTCCGGCCTCTACGAGGTCGTCAAGTACGGGATGATCGCCAGCCGCAGCCTGTTCGACCTGCTGGTCGCCCGGACCAAGGCGGTGTTCGCGCGCGACCCGCAGGTGCTGGTGCCGGCGATTGTCGAGTCGTGCCGCATCAAGGCCGACGTCGTCACCAAGGACGAACGCGAAGGCGGCCTGCGCCGCATCCTGAACTACGGCCACACCGTCGGCCACGCACTCGAAGCGGTGACCAGGTACCGCCGCTTCCGCCACGGCGAAGCGATCGCCTACGGCATGCTGGCGGCGGCGGACCTGGCGGTCGCCCGCGGCGCTCTTGCCGAGCGCGAGCGGCACGCGCTGGCGCAATTGATCGCCAAGCTCGGCCCGCTGCCGCCGATCGCCGACCTGTCGATGCAGGAGATCATCGAAGCTGTCCGCCGCGACAAGAAGGTGGTCAACGGCAAGCTGCACTTCGTCATCGCCATCGAGATCGGCGCGACGATGACCGTCGACGACGTCACCGAAGAGGAATTGCGCGCAACGCTGGAACGGCTCGGAGTGGTCGGGTGAGCGCTGGACCAGGACTGTCGCGCATCCTGCAGATCTCGATGCGCGTGCACGACACCGACCGTGCGGTCGGCTTCTACCGCGATGTGCTCGGCTTGCCGCTGCTGTTCACCGCGCCGCCAGGGCTGGCCTTCTTCGACTGCGGCGGCGTGCGGCTGATGCTCACCCCCGCCGAGGCGGGCTTCGATCATCCGGGCTCGGTGCTCTACTTCGCCGTCGACGACATCCAGTCGATGCACGCGCTGCTAATGGAGCGCGGCGTCGCCTTCCGCGAGCGCCCCCACCTGGTCGCCCGCCTCCCCGATCGCGAGGTGTGGGTCGGGCTGTTCGATGACTCCGAGGGCAACACGCTCGCCCTGATGTCCGAACCGCGACTCTGAGCCGCGCGACCCAGCGTCGCCGCCGGACTCACGAGTCGCTGATCCCGTACTCCTTCATCTTCTGCACCAGCATCTTGTAACCGATCTGCAGCAGGTCGGCGGCACGCTGCTTGTGCCCCGAGGCGTCGCGCAACGCCTGCTCGACCTTGCGGCGCTCGACCTCTGCGGTGACGCGCCGCAGCGCCTCCGCGAGCGTGCCGCTCAGGTCGATCTGCTCCCACGGGCTGGACGGGCGCCGCCGCTGGAGCGTTGCGGAACGACAGGTTGAGGTGGCGCGGGTGAATGGTGTCGCCCTCGCACAGGATGACGGCGCGCTCGATGCAGTTCTGCAGCTCGCGCACGTTGCCGGGCCAGGCGTAGGTGCGGCAGCTCGTCGAGCGCCGCCGGCGCGAGCAGCAGCGGCTTCTTGTTCAGATCGCGACAGAAGCGGTCGACGAAGTGGCGCGCCAGGATGAGGATGTCGTCGCCGCGCTCGCGCAGCGGCGGAATCTGGATCGGAAACACCGACAGGCGGAAGAACAGGTCTTCGCGGAACTGCCGCTCGGCGACACGGGCCTTGAGGTTGCGGTTGGTGGCCGCGACGACGCGCACGTCGACGTGCAGCGACTGCGTGCCGCCGACGCGCTCGAACCGCTTCTCCTCGAGCGCGCGCAGGATCTTGGCCTGCAGCGCCAGCGGCAGGTCGCCGATCTCGTCGAGGAACAGCGTGCCGCGGTGCGCCAGCTCGAAGCGGCCGGGCTTGCGCGTCGTCGCGCCGGTGAACGCGCCCTTCTCGTGGCCGAACAGCTCGGTCTCGAGCAGCGTCTCGGGGATGGCGGCGCAGTTGATCGCGACAAACGGCGCGTCGGCGCGCGGACTGAGCGCGTGCAAGCCGCGCGCGAACAGTTCCTTGCCGGTACCGCTCTCGCCTTCCAGCAGCACCGTCGCGTCGGTGGCCGCCGCGCGGTGGAGCTGCTGCAGCACCTGCCGCAGGCCGGCGTCATCGCCGATGATCCGCGGCGCGCCGCGGCGCTCGGCGAGTTCCTCCTTGAGCAGGATGTATTCGGTCAGCATCCGCCGCTGCGCGATCGCGCGCTCGACCATCAGCAGCAGGTGATCGGGATCGACCGGCTTGGCCAGGAAGTCCATGGCCCCTTCGCGCATCGCGGTCACCGCGTCCTGGATGCTGCCGTAGGCGGTCATCACGATCGACCTGCAGCTCCGGGTCGAGCTCCTTGGCCGCGCGCAGCACGCCGAAGCCGTCGCCGCTCGGCAGCTTGAGATCGGTCAGGACGACGGCGGGCCGCACCTGCCGCAGCTGCTGGATCGCCTCGGCCTCGTCGCGCGCTTCGACGACGGCATGCCCCTGCGCTTCGAGCGCGTGGCGCAGCATCGCGCGCAGCGAATCCTTGTCCTCGACGAGGAGGATTGGAAAGGTGGCGGTCAATCGGCTGTCAGCGCACCCAGCCGGCCGGGACACCAGCACGGCGCGCTTCTTCCTGGATGTCGGCGATGGCCCTGGTGTGCTGCTGGATTTCCGGCGTTCACGCGCTCGAGCTCGACGAGCGAGCGCTGCCGATCGGCGGCGATCCGGTTCCGCTGTGCGGGGTCGTCCCGCGAGACAAAGTCGGTCGCCAGGGCGTTGATGCGGCTCTGCATGCGCCTCGGCGAACGTCCTGGCGCGAGCGAGCGCCTCGCGTTCGGCGGCGACCCGCTTCTTCCAGTAGGCCTCGCCGCGCTCGCCGGCCGCCGGAGCGGCGGCAGCCGCCGTAACAGGGGGTTTTCCAGCGTCGGCCGTTGTCGGTGCCGCATCCGATGCGGCGGTGGATTGCGATCGGCCGGGCTCGACCGCAGGGGTGCGCGAAGACGGCTCCGCCCGCAGGCTGCCGTTGGTGTAGACCTTGCCCGGCGACCGGACCGACCTGCGGCGCTCTTCCTCACGTCGCGCGACGTCACCCAGCGATTGGGCCGAGAGCGCCACTGTCCACATGACGCCGCACGCGACCAGGCCGAACACCAGCAACTTCTTCATACACCCGGATTCTGGGCCGCACCGGCGGCCCGGTCAAGCTGCCCGCGGGCAGGAAAGGTCATCCGATCTTATCGGCCGCAAGCCGGTCGGCGGCCATGGCCGCCGACCTCTCATTCCAGCGTCGTCCAGGAAATCACCCGAATTCCGCGGTAGCCGCGGCTGACCACCGCCTCGACGCTTCGCGCCACGCCAGCTGCGCCGAACGCACGCGCGCGGACGAGGATGACGCCAGCGCCCGGGTTCGGCGCCGGCGCTGCTGGCGCGGGGAGCCCGCCGTCGATCATCGGGTCGTCATCGTCTTCGGTCGGATCATCCGCGACCCAGGAGACGACATACAGGCGGGAGTCAATGCTACCCGGCGCGAGGTCGGCCAATCGGCCGTGCGCGAACAGTTGCCACCGCGGGTTGTTGCGGCCCCATGGCCGCTGCGCAGTGACCGCATCCATCTGTGGCGCGCTGCAGGGGGTCGGCTTGCCGCACCGTATCCGGTTGCTCTCGTCGCCAAGTTCCAGCACGCCGCCGCCCGGGAGCACGCGACTCCCGGCGGGGCCGTCCACGAACGGCGAAACCGCCCTGCCGTCGAGCGCCGTGTTCCAGTCGATGAGGACAGCGAGGTCGGCGAGCGTGCGTTCGAGCACGGCCTCCGCGGCATGCTGCGTCTCGATGCCGTCGCGGTAGTTCGCCGCGATCCGCGCTTCGGTCGTCGTCGTCATGATCAAGGCTCCACCCAGCCCCAACAGGAGAGCGATGGCCATCAGCGTCGCGACCAGCGCGGACCCGCGCTCGCCACCACAAGGTTGCCGCACGCCGGAAGCCACGGCTGTCGTCTTCATCGCCCGCCGCTCATGTTGCGTGGCGCCACGTCGAAGCGGATCTCGTGGTCCGGCACATAGCGCTCCGCCGCAGATGCGGTGCCGCCGCGCGTGAAGAGGCGGCCCGCCGGCCCCCGTAGCAGTGCGGCCGCTGCCTGCACCCGCACGACGACGCGCACCCGGCGGATGCGGAGCAGATCGGCGTCGTAGCGGCCCGTCGTCGTCGAGTCAGGACACCACGGGCCGTCCGTCAACATCGCCGCGCGCAGCACGACCTCGGCGACCCCCGCTGAGAGCGTGGGCAACCGCGCGGCGTGCGCCCCTCCGGCAACAGCGAACACGCAGTTCTCGCCCGCTGGCCACACGTCGTTCGGGTTGTCGACGAACATCTCGGGCGGCCGCGGCCCGTAGGTGGTCCACGGTCCGCTCACGTCGGACAGCGGCTTCCCCGGCAGCAGCATCGGCGGCAACGGCTCGCCGAAATACTCGAAACGCAGCCCGACCACGTCATCGACTACCGGCGCGTCGGTCCGGTAGCCGTCGTAGTGCATCAGTTGGAAGCTGTTTGCTGCCGGGTCGCTCTTCAGATGGTAGGTGTCGGTGACGATGCGGGTGATGGTGGCGGTGGTGTCGTAGGACGCCGAGAGATTGCCGGCGTGGCGCACCTGCAGGGTGCCAGCCGCGACGCCAATCACTGTCATCACGTCGCGCGCGCCGTAGCGATCGAACAGCGCCACGCGCATGCCGTCAGCCAGCCCACAGACGGTTTGCGCCGATGCCGGCGGGCAATTCGTCGTCGGCGCTACCGTGATATCGGTCGCGGCGCGCGGCAGCGGGGCGGCGATGCCGGCCTGCGCCGGCTCTGGCGGGACGTAGGCGACGGTGATCGCGTCGGGGCGATAGAACACGCCGGCGTCGCCATCGTTACCAACCAGGCCGGCGCGGTACGGCAACACCGGGGCGAAGTAATGGCCGAGCGAGCCTGGCTGCCTGCCGGCGTAAGCGCCGGCGCCAGCCAGCAGCAGGTCGTGGCGCAGCGAGTCGACCGCGACGCGCAGCCGCTGCTGCATGTCGGCGACTTCCGGCTGCGCCTGAAACAGGCCGTGCGCCGGGTTGATGACCGCGAACACCGCGCCGGCGATGGTGATGGTGACTGCGCTGGCGACCAGGGTCTCGATCAGCGTGAAGCCCTCCGCCGCCTGGACGCGAGACGCGGTCATGGCACTTTCCTCGTTCTGACCGTCACGAGCCGCGCTTCCTCCGGTAGCCGCGCCACGGCGCCGAGGTCGGCCGCGCCCCGCTGCCGGTTCCGGGTGACGAGCACCTGGATCACGAGCGTGTCGGCCGGGCTCGCGGCAAGCGGGCGCACGGACCAGCGGCGGATGAAGATCGCATCGACGGGCGGTTGTGCTCCGCCAGCCAGCTTTGCGCCAGACGAATCGACGTAGTCGACCCACCCTGGCGTGTTCGCCCCCAACGCGCCGTTCGGCGACGTGGTCAGGCCGGTGCCGCCCGCGGGCCGCTCCGGCGACACCGACGTGTCGGAGGCCAGGTCTGCACTCGGCACGCCCGCGGCATCGAAGCCCCAGGCCAGCGCCCGCAACTCCTCGACCTTCTGGGCCGCCAGTATCGAGGCGGCAGTCGTGTTCCGCGCCGCGATGTTCGACCGTGTGGCGATGCCGAACAGTTCAGCGACGGAGATGAGCGCAGTCGCCAGCAGCGCCGCGGCAACCAGTACTTCGACCAGCGAGAAGCCTCGCTCCGGCGACAGCGAACTCGCTGCACCCACCTGACACCTCGTTTCCGGAAGACGGCGTGCGCGCTGCCACGGCGACAGGAATGCACCGTGGCAGGAATTCTCGGCACGCGCCGCATCTGGCTCAGTCCGACTGAGCAAGCGTGCTGCCGCCAGGTGCGGCGCAGCGTGCGCTGCAGGCAAGCTGTTGCGGTACCGGCGTTTGCGCCGGAGCTCACGTCGGAGCGGCTGCCGCTCAGGAAGCGGCGAGTGGAAAAACCAGCTCGATGCGTGCTCCGGCGATCGTCGGATTCTGCACCGTCACCTTGCCGCTGTGCATCACCACGATCTTCTGGACGATCGCCAGGCCGAGACCGGTGCCGCGCGATCGCGTGGTGAAGAACGGCTGGAAGATACGCTCACGGCTGTGCGGGGGAATGCCGGGACCGTTGTCGGCGACGACAATGCGGCAGGTGCGGTCGTCCACCGCACCGCTGATGCCGATTGCCGGCGGCACGCCGGCAGCGTCACACGCTTCGGCGGCATTCCGGATCAGGTTGCCGAACATCTGCCGCAGCAGCACCTCGTCGCCCTGGATGACAGCGAACTCGCCGCTGACGCTCACCTTCGTCCCGGCCGGCAGTTCGTGCTGCAGGTCGTCGGCCGCCTTCGTTGCGACGATGCCGGGGTCGACCGGTGCGAGCGTGACCTGCTCTGGCCGCGCGAAGTTGAGGAAATTGGTCACCACCTGGCCAAGCGCTTCGGTCTCCTGCCGGATGCCCTCGACGTAAGGCTGATATTTCGGCGGCAGCTCCTGCAGGTCGATCAGGCGGCTGTAGCCGTGAATCGTCGCCAGGCCGTTGCGGAACTCGTGGGCGATACCGGCGGTCAGCTCACCGAGGCGCGCCAGCGTCTCCTTCAGCCGCAGCTGCTCTTCGAGTTCGACGACCGCGGTGAGATCGGAGAAGAGGCAGATGACGCCGCCGAGGCGCATCGATGGCACCAAGCGGCGAGACGGTCACGCCGAGGTGCGCCGCACGCTCGGTGCCCGGCATCGGCAGCGCGCGGCGGACGATCGGCCGCAGCGTCAGCAGGCACTCGTCAATCACTTCCACGAGCGGCGGCACGTCCGCGAGCAGCTGCCGGAAGTCGGCCCCGTGCGGCTCGCTGGTGACGTCCAGCATGCGGCGCCCGGCGGGATTGAGGATGTCGACCCGGCCATGCCGATCGACGACGCAGCAGCCCGGCGGTGAGGCTGTCGACGATCTGCGTGCTCAGCTGCTCGGAGGCGACGGCACGGGCGCTCATCGCCTGCTCCTGGGCCTTCAGCCGGGTGACCGCTTCCTGCAGCGTCGCGGCGACAGCAACGCCGGTTCGCCGCGTGCGGCGCGAGCGGCGTCTCGCGTGCCGCGCGCCGACGACGAAGCGCAGCAGGGCGAAGGTCAGGATGCCCACCAGCATCGCCGACGAGCGCGGTCAGCGCCGAGGAGCGGCATAGGCCGATGTCGCTCATGGTCAGCGATCGAGCGTATGTACCAGGTGACGATCGGCTCGCCGACCACCGCCGCGACCAGGGCGCCCACGGCGAGGAAGGTGCCGAACGGCAACGCCGCCTTCATGCCGCCGCGGCCCGAAGCGATCAGGCCGACGCCGACCAGCGATCCGGCGAACGACGCGAGCACCAGCGTCACGCAGCATCAGCTGCCAGCCGAGGAACGCGCCGATCATCGCCAGCATCTTCACGTCGCCCATGCCCAGGCCCTCGACGCCGCGCAGGCGGTAGTACGACTCGCCGATGACGAACAGCACGCCGCCGCCGGCGAGCAGGCCGATCAGCGACGACAGACCAGCCTGGCGGCAGGAAGAGGCTGAATGCCAGGCCGACGACGACGCCCGGCAGCGTGATGACGTTCGGGCAGGATGCGATGCCGCAGATCGATGACGAACAGCACGATCATCGCGCAGGCGAACAGCAGTCGGCCGCGAGCAGCGGCGTCCAGCCGTAGAGCAGGTAGGCGACGACGAACACCGACGCCGGTGAGCGCCTCGACGGGCGGATACATCACCGCAGATCGGCGCCTGACATGTACGGCAGCGGCCGCGCAGCGCCACCCAGCTCGCCAACGGGATGTTCTCGAACCAGGACAGCGGCCGGTCGCACGACGTGCAGTGCGAACTGGGCCAGTTCAACGATTCCTTGCGCGGCAGCCGGTAGATGCAGACGTTGAGGAAGCTGCCGACGGCAAGGCCACAGACGCCGAGCAGCAGCGCGTGCACCCCGCTCATCGCGCTCGTCGCGGTCATCGCGGACCGTCCGTCGGCAGCGGCCACATCGGCGAATCGTCCGCAACCGTCACCGATCCCCAGTACGGGTTGAGCACGTAGGGGTGGCCGGCCGGATCGATCGGCATTCGACGCAGGGCGCCGTCGCGCACCAGGTCGCTCCAGGCAGGCGGCGGCTCGCCATGCCGCCGCTCGTATGCGGCGGTCAACTGCTCCAGCTGCCTGATGACGTCGATGGCGTCGAGCTGTTGCAACCGGTGCTCCGCCGCCTCGCGCATCCACGGCTGTTCCGCAGTTGCCAGGATGTTGCGCCACAAGGTGCGCGACGAGGCGAGATCGCCGCCGGTCGCCGCAGTGACGGCGGCCAGCGGCGCGAGCCAGTTCGGTCGCGCCCGGGATGTGCGACGCCTTCAGAAACCACTCAGCCGCTCGCTTGTAGTCGCCCTCGCGGTAATAGACGAAGCCGACATCGTACGGATACTCCCACCGGCCGGGGTTGGCCGCCATCGCCTTGTGCAGCAGTGCAATCGACAGGTCTGGCCGCCCGGCACCGCCCGGCGCCTTCTCTGAGAGGAAGAACGCCCCGAAGCGGTAGGCAATCGAGAAGTGCGGATCGAGCGAGGTGGTGAGGTCGAGCAGCGGGAACAGCAGGTCGTAGCTCCTGGCCGGCGAGCGCGACAACCGCGTGCTGCCGTAGTACTGGATGGCGCGAATCCAGTAGATATCAGACGCCATGGCGTCGAACGACAGCGTCGCGCGGGTCATGACGGCAGGGGAACTGACGTACAGCACCTGCCGCGCCGGCTCGCGCTGCCGGATAGCGGCGCTCGCGCATCACCTGCAGCAGCACGACGGCCGTGCCGAGCACGGTGAGCAGCAGCACCGCGCCGACGAGCGGCCGCACTCCCCTACTTGAAGTCACGGCGCGAGAAGATCAACACGGCACCTACCAGGAGCATCGTCACGTACGTCGCCCCATACAGCATCGTCATCGCGACGTAGCCGGACTCGAGCGGCAAGCCGTGCACGACCTGTGCCTTGATGTCGAATGCGGCAAAGTTGGGCAGCGCGTAATAGAGCGCGCGGCCGATGTTGGCGGCGGCGGGCGACTCGACGACGTCGCCGAGGTTCTTGAGATCGGCGCCGAACTGCCCGGCGACATAGAGGCCGACCGTCAGGCCCGCGGACAGCAGCGCACTCGACGAGAACGTCGAGCAGAACAGGGCGACGGCGGTCACCAGCGACAGTTCGCCGCCGATCATCAGCACCCCGAGCAGCAGCCGCGGGTCGGCCGCCGGCGGCTGCCCTTGAAACATGATCGCCGGCAGGGTACGCGCCATGTAGGCGAGCACGAGCGTAATACGCCGCCGTCATCACCGCCAGGTTCACCAGCAGCGTCGCCAGCAGCCCGAGGTACTTGCCGACGATGAATTCCTGGCGGCGCACGGGCTTGGCCAACACGGCGTAGATGCTGCGGCGATCGATCTCCCGTGCCACCAGGCCGATGCCGATGAATACCGCCATGAACAGGCCGAACAGCGACATCGCCGCCAGCCCGAGGTCCTTGATGATCTTGACGTCCTGGCCGGCGGTGAGCTGGCCGATCAGGTACGACGACCGCCATCAGCAGCACGGCGAAGACGACGATGCTGTAGAGCACCTTGTCGCGAACCGAATCGCGGAACACGTGCAGGGCGACAAGACCAGCTGCGCGCATCTACTGCACCTGGCGCGCGTCGCTCTGCTTCACCTGAGCGACGAAGAAGTCTTCGAGGGTGTCGCGCACCGGATTGAGCGACACCAGCCGGCCGCCGCCGGCGGTGACCGCGGCAATTGCCTCGTCCGGCGACGCGATCGAGGGCAGCACCACGTGGTGCCGGTCCGCGGCAATGCGCGTGATGGCGGCGCCGCGCCGCCGCAACTCGCCGGCGGCGGCATCGTCCAACGCACCGATCACCATTTCCCAGCCCCTGATGTGGAACGGCACGAGCTCGGCGATGCTGCCGGCGGCGATCAGCCGGCCGCCGGTGACGATGGCGACGCGGCTGCAGATGGCTTCCGCGTCGGCGAGGATGTGCGAGCTGAAGAACACGGTCGTGCCGCGGTCGCGCAGCCGCAGGATGATGTCGCGGACTTCGCGGCGGCCGATCGGATCGAGCCCGGACATCGGCTCGTCGAGGAACACCACTTCGGGGTCGTTCAGGAGTGCCTGGGCCAGGCCGACGCGCTGGATCATGCCTTTCGAATACTTCCGCAACTGGAAACGGCGCTCGGCGCCAAGGCCGACCTCGTCGAGCAGCCGCGAGACGCGCCGCGCGCCGATCGGCGCCGTGGTAGCCGAACAGCCGCGCGAAGTAGACGAGCAGTTCCTCGGCGGTGACGTTGTCGTAGAAGGACGGATTCTCCGGGAGATAGCCGATGCGGCGCCGCACATCGACATGGCCGGCCGGGCGGCCGAGGATCTCGGCGGAGCCGGAGGTGGGGAAAATCAGCTGCATCAGCAGCTTCAAGGTGGTGGTCTTGCCGGCTCCGTTTGGGCCGAGGAAGCCGAAGATCTCACCGTGCTCGACGCGCAGCGTCAGCGCGTCGAGGGCAACGTAAGGACGGGGGCGCCAGAAGCCGACCGTGTAGTGCTTGGTGAGCGCCTCAGTCCTGATCGCATCCATGGTGCGTCATGACGTCGCGCCCCGCCTTCTCCAGTTCGTACGCGATCGCCGCATCGAAGTATGCCGGGCGCAGGCTCGGCAGCTTGATGCCGTTGATGAAGAAGGTTGGCGTGCCCTCCACGCCGAGCTTCTGTCCGAGGACGGCGTCGGCGCGAACGGTCGGCAGCATCTTCTGGTACTGCTCCTCGAAGTCGGTGATCTGCGCCACCTGCTTGAGGCCGTCCTTGATCATGTCGCGATCCATCGAGGCCTGGTTCTCGAACAGCCAGTCACCCATCCGGTCGCCGAGGTTCTTCGTCTCCGCCAGCCGCACCGCCACCGCCGCCTCGCACGCGTACGGGTGCATGCCGCCGAAGCCGCACTCCGCCTCGAGCGGGAAGTCGCGGTTCTGGAAGCGCACCTCGGCCGGGTGCGACGCTTCCCACTTGGCGACCACGCCACGGTACTCCGCCCACATCTGGCGACAGGCCGGGCATTCGAAGTCGTTGAACTTCACCACCAGCACCTTCACCCCACCGGTCGGCGCCACCTCCGCCGCCCGCGGCTGCGCGTCGAGCCACCGGCGCCATTCCGAGAGCTGGGCCGGCGTCAGCGTTTCGAGCGGAGCGCTGGGCGCAACCGTGTTATCGGCGGCAGCGGCCGTCACCTGTTCACGCGGGAAGAACGCAACCAAAGCAATCGAGGCGACGACCCAGATGACGGCCAGGGTCGCGCCGGTGGAGCTGCGGCGCACGCGACCGAGGTCACCACCCAATCGCGACGGCAGCGTGCCGAGCGAGCCTGCGGCGGTTGCCGAGACCAGGAAGATGGCAATGACGCTCGCGTACATCGTCATGCACAACGGGCAGGCCTGGCGCAGCACGAAGAACGATGCGTAGGCGAAGTAGAAGACCGCCGCCAGGCCGACGGTCGCGAGGATGAAGATGTAGCCGGCAGTGCGCCCGGCCACTTCCGAGCCGCGCCCGGCGGGTGCGGCTGTCTCGCGCATGCCGAAGGCGGCGAGCAGCAGGACGAGCGCGGACCAGATGGCACCGCCGGCCGCCACCGGGATGCCGAACACGCGTCCGTACTGGCTTTCGAGGACCTGCTCGCAACTGACCGTCGCGCTCACGTCGCAGAAGCTGGAGTACCCGGGCGTGGTCATCAGCTGGTAGTGAACGTACAGCGCGGCGATCGAGGCACCGAGGCCGACCAGTGAAAAGATGATGAGTGCGAGACGTGATCGACGGAACATAGCTCTTGCCGTCATCCTCTCGGCCGAGAGCTTACCGTACAGTCGAACGGGGGCGCCAAGGTGGCCGCCCCCGTTGCGAGACGCTGGACGGGCCTACTGGATGAACGTGGTGACCGCCGCCGGGATCGGGTTGGCGAGCGCCGCCGTGTTGTCGAAGTAGATCGTGCCGCGATGGTCGCTGGCGAAGGAGCGCGTGCCCGTCTGGCCACGGCTGACCGGGTCGGCGCCGACGAAATACATCGCACGGGACGCCGCTGCCGCCGCGTTGCAGGTCGAGGCCGAGGCGAGGACGTCGCGGTTGCCGGCATCGGCGTTGTCGCTCACGTCCACGGTGTAGCCGCTCTTGGCGGTGGCGGCGACGTCAGCGCGCTCGAGGTCGGGCGAGATGAACGGCGCGCCGCCGGCCGGCGGCTTGGCCAGGTCGGCATTGCTCTGGGCGTAGCCGCCGCCGCCACAGCTCGAGGCGTAGGCGGTTTCGCCGCTGTTGATCGCGCGGACCGAGCCGATCGCCGAGGCTTCGTTACCCGACTGGCGGGCGCGCAGCAGGCCAGGGACCGCAATCGCCGCGATGATGCCGATGATCGCCACGACGATCAGCAGCTCGATGAGGGTAAAGCCGTCGTTCTTCTGAATTCTCTTCACTGGACGTTCTCCTGGGACTGCCGTCCCACTGGGCCTGTGCCGATCGATGCCGCGTCGTATGCGGCTGGATGTTGTGACGCCATCCAGGGAGCAACGGCTGTGCCGGCTGAGCTTGCGGATGGTGTTCGCGTGTAAGTCCAGCCTCACCAGAGACATAGCGGCGAGGCGGTAATTGCGGCCCTGCGCCAAAGTACGGCGCTCTGACAAATCGTGTCAACCTCGACTGCTTATTTTTTGCGATCCCGCCGCAAACGACAAAGGGGAGCCTGGCGGCTCCCCTTTGCGGTCGACCGCTGGTCGGTTACCGAATCGCTTACTGGATGAAGGTGGTGACGTTGGCGGGAATCGGGTTCGCCAGTGCCGCCGCGTTGCTGAAGTAGATGGTGCCACGGTGGTCGCTGCCGAACGAGCGCGTACCCGTCTGACCGCGGCTGACCGGGTCGGCGGCGACGAAATACATCGCCCGGGAGGCAGCGGCGGCGCCGTTGCAGGTCGAGGCCGACGCGAGCACGTCACGGTTGCTGGCCTCGGCGTTGTCGCTCACGTCGATGGTATAGCCGCTCTTCGCCGTGGCCACAACGTCGGCCGCTTCGAGGTCGGGGGAGATGAACGGGGCGCCACCGGTCGGGGCCTTCGCCAGGTCGGCGTTGCTCTGCGCGTAGCCGCCGCCGCCGCAGCTCGAGGCGAACGCCGTCTCGCCGCTGTTGATCGCGCGCACCGAACCAATCGCCGACGCCTCGTTGCCCGACTGGCGCGCACGCAGCAGGCCGGGAACCGCAATTGCCGCGATGATGCCGATGATCGCCACCACGATCAGCAGCTCGATGAGCGTGAACCCGTCGTTCTTCTGGATTTTCTTCAAAGACCCTCTCCTTAGGAAGTAGATGCCCGTCGTGTCGTGGGCGATGCCGGAGAGAGGGCAACGGCAATGCCAGCGCATCCGTGGCGATGACGATGCCGCGCGGCCGGGCATTGCGTGCAGGGCCGGGAACCGCCGCGCACACGGCAGCATGCGACGCGGGTGGCGCTTTTCGGCGCGGTGACAGGAAGTGTCAGCCGCCGCTGTCAAACTGCGGCAGCCGCGTTCGCGCGTGACGCCGGGTCCGCTACCGGATATTGAACTTCTTCGCGTAGTAGCGGAAGGAGCGGAAGCTCATGCCAAGGAGTTCGGCCGCCCGCGTCTGGACGCCGCCGGCACGCTCGAGCGCCAGCGAAATGTAGTGGCGATAGAACTCCTCGCCTTGGGCCTCGAGGTCGAACCCTTCGCCGAGCGCCGGCAGGGCCCCCGCCGGCAGCGGCGGCGAGAGGGGCGGCGCGACCGCCGGCGCAGCGCCCGGGTCCAGGGCGGCCGGTGGCCGGCCGGCCGGGTGCTGCACGTAAGCGGGAAGCGTTTCCGGCAGAACCACCGGCGTCTGTTCGAGCGCGACCGCGCGCTCGATGACGTTCTCCAGCTCGCGCACGTTGCCGGGCCACGAGTACTGCGACAGCAGTTGCTGCGCCTCGTGCGAGATCGCCCGCACCGGCTTCTCCATCACCGCCGCGTATTTCTCGAGGAACGACTCCGCCAGCATCGGGATGTCTTCGCGCCGCTCGCGCAGCGGCGGCAGCTGCATCGGGATGACGTTGATGCGATAGAAGAGATCCTCGCGGAAGCGCCCCGCCGCCACCAGCTTCTGCAGGTCCTGGTTGGTCGCGGCGATCACGCCGGATGTCGGCGGCGACTTCCTCGGTGCCGCCCAGCCGCCGGAACTTGCGCTCCTGCAGCACGCGCAGCAGCTTCACCTGCATCGTCGCGTTCATCTCGCCGATCTCGTCGAGGAAGATGGTGCCGCGATCGGCCGCCTCGACCAGCCCCTTCTTGTTGCTGTCGGCGCCGGTGAACGCGCCCCTCATGTGACCGAACAGCTCCGACTCGAGCAGCGTCTCCGGGATGGCGCCGCAGTTGACCGCGACGAACGGATGGTCGCGCCGCACCGAGTTGACGTGCACCGCGCGAGCCACCATGTCCTTGCCGGTGCCCGACTCGCCGGTGATCAGGACCGTGCTGTTGGTGCGCGCGATCGTCTCGATCATCTTGAAGACCGCAAGCATGCTGTCGCTGCGGCCGATGATGTTCGAGAAGGCGTGGCGCGTGTTCAGCGCCCGCTTCAGCAGCACGTTCTCCTGCTTCAGCCGGCTGGCCTCGAGATGCTGCCGCACCTTGAGCCGCAGCTCGTCGATGTTGAACGGTTTGGTGAAGTAGTCGATCGCGCCGAGCCGCATCGCCTCCACGGCCGTGTCGGTCGACGCGAACGCGGTCATCATGAACACGACGATGTCCTTGTTGACGTCCTTGGCCGCGCGCAGCACCTCGACGCCGCTCATGTCCGGCATGCGGATGTCGGACAGCACCAGGTCGATCGGCTCGTGCTGCAGCGACTCGATGGCCGCGCGACCGTTCTCCGCCACCAGCACCGCGTAGCCGTCGCGCCGCAGCACGATGCGCAGCATCTCGCGCATCGACGGTTCGTCGTCGACGACGAGGATGCGCGGCTTCACGGCAGCATCTCCCCCCTCGGCTGCGGCTGACTCGGCAGGCGGTGCCGGTGCCGTCATCGCTCCCCCGCTGCCGCAGCGGCGTCCGGGGCACCAGTCGCCGATGCGGCTGCGGCAGCAACCGCGGTCGGCCGGATCGGCAGCCGCACGCGCACGGTCGTGCCGATGCCGACAGCCGAGGCGACCTGGATTCCGCCGCCGTAGTCCGTGACGATGCGATGGACGATGGCCAGGCCCAGGCCGGTGCCCTTCTCGAACGAGCTGCGGTAGGGCTGGAAGATGCCGTCGAGTTGATCGGGCGGGATGCCGCAGCCCTGATCCTGCACGGCCAGTTCGACCTGCCCCGCCGCCTCGCCAGCCGGCGCGACGACCGCTGACAGCAGCAGCCGCCCACCACCGGTCATCGAACGCAGCCCGTTGGTCGCCAGGTTCCACAGGATCTGGCGGATCTGGTTCTCGTCGGCGTCGTACCAGAGGGGTGCAGGCGGCACGTCCACCTCGACAGAGTGACCATCGCGCACCTCGGCGCTGTTCCGCAGCAGCAGCGCCGTGTCCTGGACCATGCGCGCGAGGTCGAGTCGGGCCACCGCGAACCGCTGCGGCCGCGCGTAGGCGAGGAACGAGCGGATCGTGTCGTTCAGGCGCTCCGACTCGCGCAGCACGATGTCCATCAATTGCGCCTGTTCGCCGGTCAGCGGCAACTCCTGGCGCAGCACCTGAATCGACCCGGACATCGACGCCAGCGGATTCCTGATCTCGTGGGCAATGCCGGCTGCCATCTCCCCGACCGCCGCAAGCCGCTGTTGCAGCCGACCCTCGCGCTCCAGCCGTTTGAGGTCCGTCACGTCCTGAAACGTGAAGAGGTAACCGGCGCGGCCGTCCGGGAATGCCAGCGTCGAGGCAGCCACGCCGAGCTCGATCGTGCCGCGGTTCGCAGTGCGATATTCCAGATCGACGCGCAGGCTGCGTGTCTGCGGCAGCGAGCCAAGCCGCTCGCGAAACGGCACTGGCAACTGCAGCAGGTCGGCCGCACCGGCACCGACGGCATCGCGGCTGGCGACGCCGGTGATGAGGGCAGCGGCCCGGTTGAACGTCAGGACGCGGCCGTCGGTGTCGGCGGTCGCCAGGCCGCTCAACAAGCTGTCGATGACGTATTCGTTGAATACCCGCAGCCCCTCGATCTTGCTGGATGCCACTTCGAGCTCGGCGCCGGCGCTGCGCAGCCCCTCAGCCAGCGAGCCGGCGACGATCGCCGCCAGCAGGAACAACAGCAGGTTGATGGTGACGGTGTACTGGGCGACGACCGCATCCGGCAGAACGGTGGCCGCCGTCGCCTGCCACGCGGACGGCAGCACGCCGGCGTACTGCGCCGTCACCAGCGCCAGGTAGAGCGCCGCGCTCATGCCGAACACCTGGAGCGCGCCGCGCCGGAAACGGATGGTGCTGGCGGCGATGATCGGCAGCAGGTAGAGCGACGAGAAGAAGCTGGTGATGCCGCCGGTCACCGAGATGAACCCGGTCACGAGCAGCGCGTCGAGGGCCAACTGGATGTCGACCAGCCAGCGGCGGCGAACGGTGACCGCGAGCGTTGCGAGGTAGACGACGCTCAGACCATAAGTGAGCGCGATGAGGAAAAAAAGCGGCGCGCTCGGTACCGCCCCCGGCCGCCGCAGCTGGACGAGGATCGCCAACCCGAGCAACAGCGTCCCGACGACAACGCGCGCCGCGATCAGCTGGGAGAGCCGGGTTCGGAAGTTCATCGTGCACCAACCACCAGCCAGCGCCCCCTAGCCCGTCAGCTTGCTGATCAGGCTGAAGATCGGCATGTACATGGCGATGACGATGCCGCCGACGACGCCACCGAGAAACGCGATCATCAACGGCTCGAGCAGCGTCAGCAGGCCGGCGACGGCGACGTCGACCTCCTCCTCGTAGAAGTCAGCGATCTTGCCGAGCATGGTGTCGAGCGCGCCGGTCGCCTCGCCAACGCCGATCATCTGCACGACCATCGGCGGGAACACCGCCGTCTCTTTGAGCGGCTGGGCGATCGTCTCGCCGCCTTCGATGCTCTTTCGCGTCGCCAGGATGGCTGCCTCGACGACGGCGTTGCCGGACGTGCGGGCGGTGATGTCGAGCGCTTCGAGGATCGACACGCCGGAGGCGAGCAGCGTCGACAGCGTGCGGCAGAACCGGGCCACGGCGATCTTCCGCATCAGGTTGCCGAGCACCGGCATCTTGAGGACGGTGGCATCGACGACGTGACGCCCGCGGCTGGTCTGGTAATACTGGCGGAAGCCCCAGGCGCTGGCGAAGATGCCGACCAGGATGAACGGCATGAAGCGCACCAGGCTGTTGCTCAGGAAGATCACCACCCGGGTCGGCAGCGGCAGATCGGCGCCGAGGCCGGCAAACAGCGTGGCGAACGTCGGGATCACCTTCCACAGGATCACGCCGACCACCACCGCCGCGATCACCACGACGGCGACCGGGTAGACCATCGCCGACTTGACCTGGCCTTTGAGCTTTACCGACTTTTCGATGTAGGTGGCCAGCCGCTTGAGGATGGTGTCGAGGATGCCGCCGGCTTCACCCGCGGCGATCATGTTGGTGAAGAGCGGGTCGAAGGTCTTCGGGTGCTTCTTCATCGCGTCGGCCAGCGACGCGCCGCTCTCGACGTCGCCGCGCGTCGCCAGGATGACCTGGGCGAAGTGCTTGTCCTCCTCCTGCGTGCCGAGAATCTCGAGGCACTGCACCAGCGGCAGCCCGGCGTCGATCATCACCGAGAACTGGCGGGTGAACACCGCGAGGTTCTTCGGGTCGACGGTGCGCGGCCGCAGCTTCCTGGCGCCCTTCCCGGCCTTGTCCCTGACCGGGTTGATGCGGGTGACCAGGATCTGCTCACGGCGCAACGCCGCGACTGCGGCGTCGACCGTTTCCGCGGCGCGCTCGCCGCTGACCGTCTGTCCGGCACGGGTCCGACCGCTGTACGCGAAGGTCGCCATTTATCTCGCGACCTGCGGCCGCATCGCCGCACCGCGGCCCAGCCCGGCGCCGGCGACCACGCCGACGCCGCGGTTGACCAGGTCCTGCAGCTCGTCGCGATTGGACGATGCCGATAGTGCCGTCTCGAGCGTGATCTGCTTCTGGTGATAGAGGGTCGCCAGCGACTGGTTCATGGTCTGCATGCCGACCTTCTCCTGGCCGGTCTGCATCGCCGAGTAGATCTGGTGGACCTTGTCCTCGCGAATCAGGTTCCGGATCGCCGGGGTCGGGATCATGATCTCGAGCGCGGCGACACGGCCGCCGCCGACCTTCGGCAGCAGCGCCTGGCAGACGACGCCTTCGAGCACGAGCGAGAGCTGGGTGCGGATCTGGCTCTGCTGGTCGGCCGGGAAGATATCGATGATGCGGTTGATTGTCTGCCCGGCGGAGTTGGTGTGCAGCGTGCCGAACGTCAGGTGGCCGGTCTCGGCGATGCGCAGCGCCGCCTCCACCGTCTCGAGGTCGCGCATCTCACCGATCAGGACGATATCGGGATCTTCGCGCAGCGCGGCGCGCAGCGCGTTCGAGAAGCTTTGCGTGTCGCTGTGCACCTCGCGCTGGTTGACCAGGCAGCCCTGGTGCTGGTGCACGAACTCGATTGGATCCTCGATGGTCAGGATGTGGTCGTGCCGTTCCTTGTTGATCTTGTCGATCATCGCCGCCAGGGTGGTCGACTTGCCCGAGCCGGTCGGACCGGTGACCAGGACGAGACCGCGCGGCCGCTCGGCCAGCTTGGCGATCACCGGCGGCAGCCGGAGCTCCTCGAAGTTGCGGATGCGCTCCGGGATGACGCGGTAGACGGCGCCGACGGCGCCGCGCTGATTGAACATGTTGCAGCGGAAGCGGGCGACGCCGTTGATGCCGAACGAGAAATCGAGCTCCAGCGTCTCCTCGAAGCGCTTCTTCTGCGCGTCGGTCAGCACGCTGTAACAGAGCTGCTTGGTGTCGGCCGGGGCCAGGTCCGTGCCTGCGAGGCGCTGGAGATGACCGTGCACGCGCACCTGCGGCGGCGTGTTGGTGGTGAGATGGAGGTCGGAGCCGTCCATGCCCACCATCTGCTGCAGCAGTTCGATTAGAGTTGCCATTACCTGACGGTCTCCCTGACGACCTCGTCGATCGTCGTGACGCCTTCCTTGACCTTCCGCAGGCCGCTGCTGCGCAGCGTCAGCATCCCCTCGTCGACCGCCTTGCGCCGCAATTCCAGCCCCGAGGCGCCGACGAGAATCAGCTCGCGCAGCTCCTCCGTGACTTCCATCACTTCATAGAGACCGACGCGGCCCTTGTAGCCCGTGTTGTTGCACCGGTCGCAGCCCCGGCCGCGGTTGGGTACGACTGTCTTGGCATCATCGGCAGCGAACCCGGCTTGCATGAGCGCCTGCGCGGCGGCCGGGTGTGGTTCCGAGCAGTTCTTGCAGATTCTGCGCACCAGGCGCTGGGCGCACACCAGGTTCAGCGAGCTGGCGACCAGGAACGGTTCGATGCCCATGTTCATCAGGCGGTTGATGGTGCTCGGCGCGTCGTTGGTGTGCAGCGTCGACAGCACCAGGTGCCCGGTGAGCGCCGCCTTGACGGCGATTTCGGCAGTCTCGAAGTCGCGAATCTCGCCGACCAGGATGATGTTCGGGTCCTGGCGCAGGAAGCTGCGGAGGGCGGCGGCGAAGTTGAGGCCGATGTTCTCGCGGACCTGCACCTGGTTGACGCCCACCATGTTGAACTCGACCGGGTCCTCGGCGGTCATGATGTTCGTTTCGGGGGTATTGATGCGGGCGATCGACGAGTAGAGCGTGTTGGTCTTGCCCGAGCCGGTCGGTCCGGTGACGAGCACCATGCCCCAGGGTTTCTGGATCGCCGTCTCGAACCGGGCGAGCGACTCGGGCTCGAACCCGAGTTTCGTCATGTCGAGCATCAGCTTGTCCTTGTCGAGGAGCCGCATGACGATCTTTTCGCCGAACAGCGTCGGCAGCGAGGAGACGCGGAAATCGATTTCCTTGCTGGCACCGTTGTCCTGGAAGCGGATCTTGATGCGGCCGTCCTGCGGTAGCCGCTTCTCGGCGATGTCCAGCTTCGCCATGATCTTGATCCGCGACGTCATCGCGTCGCGGAACTTCATCGGCGGCTGCATGATGGTGTAGAGGATGCCGTCGATGCGGTAGCGGATCCGCAGCTCCTTTTCGTACGGCTCGATGTGGATGTCGCTGGCGCCCTTCTGAATCGCCGACATCAGCACCACGTTCACCAGCTTGATGACCGGCGCCTCCTCCCCCTGCCGGGCGAGGGTTTCGGCGCTGATCTCCTCGAGATCCTGCAGGACCTCTACGTCCTCCGCGCCGATCGCCAGGATCGGCATCTCCTCGAGCGCCCGGCTTGCCACTTCCAGCGCGCTGCTGCCGCTGCCGGCCGCGCCAGTCGCGCCGGTCGCGGTGCCGGTGCCCTTGCCGTAGTACTGCTGAATGGCGGCGATGACCGCGGTTTCGGAGGCGACCACCGGCTCGACGTTGTAGCCCGTCATGAACTTGATGTCGTCCATGGCGAACACGTTGGTCGGGTCGGTCATCGCGATCGTCAGCGTCGCGCCCGACCGGGAGAGCGGAACCAGCTGGTACTTCTGCGCGGTCTCGGCAGGAACGAGCTTGATGATGGCGGGGTCGATGTCGAACTGGCCCAGAGCGATGGAGGGGACGCCGTACTGCTTGCTGAGAAGCGCGGTGATCGCCTCGTCCTTGACGAAGCCAAGCTTCACGAGGTTGTATCCGAGCTTCCCGCCGTGCTGGCGCTGGTAGTTCAGCGCCTCCTGGAGCTGCCCGGCGGTGATGCGCTTCTCCTTGAGAAGCAGTTCTCCAATGCGAACGGCCATTGCACTTCCATCAGAACGACACCCTCGTGTCGACGCCCCAGCCACGCTCGTCGGCCGTGCCGCCGCCGACGTAGTGCGCTTCCAGGTAGAGGCCCGATCGCACTGCCACGCTCACGCCGGCGGTGCCTGCGCGCTCCTGGCCGCCTACCCTGTTGAACCGCGCGCCGGCACGCAGGCCGAGACGGCGGGCGAGCAACCACTGCTCGGCGCCAACCGCCACCACCTTGCGCTCGCCGGTGGCCGTCGTGTAGCCGCGCAGGTCGGCGTCGATCGAGAGGGTGAAAGCAACCGCTGTCGCCTTCTCGGCATCGAATGCCGCGCCGACGCGTACCTGCCGCGGCAGGCGCAGCCCCGGGGCTGTTGCGCCTGCCGTCGTGAACTCCGGCTGCCTGACATTCCGGATCAGGCCGCCCAGCCGAATCGGACCCGCCGTACCGATGAGCCCCAGATCGAGATCGAAGCGGCTCTGCCCGTCGCCGCCCTCGAGGTCCTCGCCGTCATCGAGCAGTTCCGCAGGCTCGGCTGCCGCCGCCTCCCCCTGGCGCAGGGTTCCGCGCAGGTACTTGAGGGTGGCGCCGGCATGGACTCCCGGCAGGAGTGTCTGGACAACCGTCGCGCCAAGCTGGGTCAGCGCCACCGTTCGCACCGCCGCCCCTGCTCCCTCTTCTCGGTCTGCACGTTCCTGCGCTGTAGGGCTTACCGCGGCATCGGTCAGCCGCAGGCGGTAGTAGCTGAAGCCGAACGGCGGCGAGCCGAGCGTGAACCAGGAGGCGCGGTCACGGCGTGCCGGCAGCGATTCACGCAGGTCGGTGACGCCCCGGCCGATGGCGACGTCCATGAACGGGCCTGCCGCGAGCGCCGCCGGATTCCACCAGGTGGCGGTGCTGTCGGTGGCGACGGCCACGAACGCCCCGCCCATCCCCATTGCGCGGGTGCCGACGCTTTCGACGATCTGGGCTGCGGCCGGCGGCGCGGTGACCGCCAGCAGGACGAGGAGCACCGGGAGGACGCGATATGAGCGGTATGAGCTAGGCATGGAGGTGTGGCAGGCAGTGTACCCTCCAACCCATTCGGCCGACGGGAACGTCAGATCCTTCAAGTCCGGCGTCTGCGCAGCTTTTCCGCATGAGATCATTCATGCGGCGCCGGGCGATTACGCCCCCACCGCCGTTCCAGCGGGGCATCCAGCGGTGGCATCCAGCGGTGCCATCCAGCGGTGCCATCCAGCGGTATAGTCCCGAAGCTGGGCCGGAACAGAACGGCGCCGCAACCGTATCAGGAGTTCGAGTGACGAGGTTAGACCCGAACGGGCCGGCGATTCCCCTGCGGCCCGCCACCGTCCCTTCCCTGGCTGCGCGCATCCTCGGCGTCATCGTCCGCCCCAGGCGCACGTTTGAGCGGGTGGCGACGACGCCTCGCTGGATCGGGGTCATGATCGCTACCACCCTCGCAGCGGCCTTGGCCGGGACGCTGTTCGTGGAGACGACGGTCGGACGGCAGGCGCTGGTCGACCAATGGGAGCGGACAGCCATCGCCTTCGGGCTGGACGTCGACGACCGCCGCTACGCGCAGTTCCAGGACCTGAGCCGGAACGGCTCGGCCTACGTGATCGCAACGGCAGTCGTGACCGGCCCCGGACTGACCTTCGCCCTCGCCGGGCTGTTGCTCGCGGCGCTCGGCGGCCGCCGCAACGGTGTGTCCTTCCGGCAGGTGGTGGCGGTGGTGGCGCACGCAGCCGTCATCCCGGCGCTGCGGCAGGTGGTTGCGGCGCCGCTCGGTTACGTCCGCGAAACCACGGCGAGTGCGACGGCGCTCGGAGTATGGTTCCCGATGTTCGACGAGGCGTCGCCGGTCGCGCGCTTCCTTGGTGCCCTCGACGTCTTCGTGCTCTGGTGGCTGGTCGTCCTGGCACTCGGCGTCGGCGTGCTCTATGACCGCAGGGCCCGGACGATCAGCGCCACCCTGGTCGGGATCTATGCCGCGCTGGCACTGCTGATGGCGATCGCCATGGCCCTGACCGGGGGAGCGGCAGCATGAGGAGTGAGGACATGCCGGACATCGTCACCTCACCCGCCAATCCTGCGGCGCCTTCGCCCGGGCTGGCCGCGCGCATCATCGGCGTCGTCTTCTCGCCGCGGCCGACCTACGAAGCGGTGGCCGAACGCCCGCGCGCCTTCGGTGTCCTGGCCGTCTCGGTGCTGGTCATGATGCTGGCGCAGGGCATCTTCCTGTCGACCGATGTCGGCAAGCGCGCGCTGCTCGATACGCAGGTCTCGTCCATGGAGACCTTCGGCGTCAACGTGACCGACGAGATGTATGCGCAGATGCAGGCGCAACTGCCAATCGCCCCGTACACCACGGCCGGGTCGCAACTGGTATTGATTCCGCTGGTTTCGGCGGTGTTTGCCGGCCTGCTGCTCGCCCTGTTCACGGCGGTGCTGGGCGGCAACGCGACCTTCAAGCACGTCTTTGCCGTCGTCGCGCACGCCAACGTCATCCTGGCGCTGCAGCAGCTGTTCAGCACGCCGATCGCCTATGCGCGCGGCGACATGACCAGCGCGACCAAACTCGCGGTGTTCCTGCCGAACCTCGAGGAGATGGGGTTCACGTCGTACCTGCTGTCGGCGCTCGACCTGTTCATCGCCTGGTGGCTGATCAGTGTGGCGATCGGGATCGCCGCCCTCTACCGGCGCACGACCGGGCCGATCGCCGCCGGGCTGCTCGCCAGCTACTTCGTGATCGCCCTGCTTATCGCCGTCGTACGCACGTTTTGAAAACATATGACTCGAAAAAAAGCCCTCATCATCCTCGGCGTCGTGCTGCTTGGCGCGGCGGTGGTCGCCGCCAATTTGTGGGCGCGGCGCAGCACGGCCATCACGGTTGCCGCTGAAGCGATTCGCGCGCGCGACCTCCAGGCGCTGGTCTCCGCGTCCGGCAAGATCCAGCCGAAGCGGCAGGTGAACATCTCTGCCAACACCATGGGGAAAGTCACACGCCTGGCCGTGCAGGAAGGCGAACGCGTCAAGACCGGGCAGTTCCTGCTCGAGATCGACCCGCGCTCACTGGCTGGACAGCTGCAGCGCGGCGAGGCGAGTGTCGCCGCGGCGCAGTCGTCGCTGGCCCAGGCGAGCACTGCCGTGGAGCAGGCGCAGGCCAACCTGGCCCTCGCCCGCCAGGCCTTGAAACGGCAGGACGACCTGTGGAAGGAAGGGCTGACCACCCGCGAGGCGCTCGAGCGGGCGCAGAACGAGGTCGCCGTGCGCGAGGCCGACCTCAAGGCGCGTCAGCAGGACATCCAGACCCGTGACCAGCAGATCCGCCAGGAACAGGCCGGCCTGGCGACGACACGCTACAACCTGAACCAGGTAATCATCTCCTCGCCGATGGACGGCATCGTCACCCGCCGCAACATCGAGGAGGGCGAAACGGCGGTCGTCGGCACGATGAACAACGCTGGAACGGTGCTGCTCACCATCGCCGACATGTCGGTGATCGAGGCCGAAGTCGAGGTCGACGAAACCGACATCCCGAACGTGTCGCTGGGCCAGGCGGCGACGGTCACGATCGATGCCGTCCCCGACCGCAGCTTCAAGGGCCACGTCACTGAGATCGGCAACAGCCCGATCCAGGCAACTACCGCCGCCACCGGGCAACGGCAGGCCACCAATTTCAAGGTGGTGATCACGCTCGACGAGGCGGTGCCGGACGTCCGCCCCGGCTTCACCTGCACCGCCGAAATCACCACGGCGGAAAAGCAGAACGTCGCGTCGGTGCCGATCCAGGCGCTGACCGTGCGCGAGATGCTGTTCGACGCCACCGGCGCGCTGGTGCACGAGCCGCCGCCGCAACGCCGGGGCGGCACGACGCTGGACCCGACGGTGTCGGCGTCGACCGAGCCGCCGCCGGGACATACGCGCAAGGAGACAGAAGGCGTCTTCGTCGTGCGCGATGGCCGGGCAGTGTTCACGCCGATCAAGGTTGGCATCGCCGGCGAGCGCTACTTCGAGGTCGTCTCCGGCGTAGCCGCCGGCGACCGGGTGATCACCGGACCGTTCGCGTCGGTCCGCGAGCTGGCCGACGGCACCGAAGTCAAGGTTTCCGAGCCGGCGCGGCCGGCCGCGTCTACTGCAGCGCGCTGACGTGCAACAGCTGTTCGACTCGGCGGCGATCGCGCTCGGGGCCATCTGGGCGAACAAGCTCCGGTCGCTCCTGACGGTGCTCGGCAACATCGTCGCGGTCACCTCGATCGTCACCGTCGTATCGCTCATCCAGGGCATGAACGCCATGGTGTCGACGGCGATTGTGTCCGGCGTCGGCGCCGACTCGTTCACAATCCGCCGGCTGCCGCCGATCCGGACCGAGGAGGAGGACGAGCGGGCGCGCGCCAACCCGTTGATCACCCTGGAGGAGCGCGACGCGATCCGCGCATTCAGCCCCTCGATCGCGGCGATCGTCGCGCAGGCGGCGCGCGGCGCCACCGTCAGCTACCGCACCGAGGAACTCGAAAACGTCCGGGTGCAGGGTGTGACCAGCGAATACGTCAACTTCAGCACCTTCAACGCCGAGTTCGGCCGGATGATCAGCCCGAGCGAGGTGGATCGCAGCCAGCCGGTCGCCATCGTCGGCCGCGAAATCGCCGACAAGCTGTTCGCCGACGTCAACGCGGTGGACAAGGTGATCAAGATCGCCGGCGTGCCCTTCCGCATCGTCGGCATCAGCGAGCGCAAGGGCTCCTTTTTCGGCAACTCGCAGGACAGCTTCGCCGTCATCCCGCTTGGCGCCTACGAGAAGCTGTTCGGCGCGCGGCAGTCGCTCGAACTGGTGGTCAAGCCGCGGACGCCCGACGTCCTGAACGCGGCGATGGACGACGCAACGGTGGCGCTCCGCGTCGCGCGCCACCTCAAGCCGGGCGCTCCAGACAACTTCGGCATGTTCACCTCGGATACGCTGCTCGGCCTCTACCACCAGGCCACCAACGGCATCTTCGCGGTGCTGGTCGGCGTCGTCGCGCTCTCGCTGGTCGTCGGCGGCATCGTCATCATGAACATCATGCTGATGGTCGTCACCGAGCGAACACGCGAGATCGGACTGCGCAAGGCGCTCGGTGCCAAGCGGCGCGACATCATGTCGCAGGTGCTGACCGAGTCGGTGACGCTGTCGACGCTCGGCGGCGTCGTCGGCATCGGCCTCGGCTTCCTGGCGGCGCAGCTCATCTCCCGCGTCACGCCGCTGCCGGCGCGGCTCGAGCCCTGGTCGGTGCTGCTCGGCATCGGCATCACCGCCGGCGTCGGCCTGTTCTTCGGCGCCTACCCGGCCGCGCGGGCCGCGCGGCTCGACCCGATCGAGGCATTGCGCCGTGAATAGGGGCCTGCTGCGCGAAGTCTTCCGGATGGCGCTCGAGACGCTGCGCACCAACAAGCTGCGTTCCGGCCTGACGGTGCTCGGCGTCGTCATCGGCATCACGTCGATCGTCGGCATGACGTCGCTGCTGCGCGGCTTCGACGAGTCGCTGCGCGACACGATCCGGGCGCTCGGGCCGAACACCATCTTCGTCGCCAAGATCAGCGGGGTCAGCTTCGCCTCCGGCGCCGACTTCGCCGACGCTGATGCGGCGGCCGAACTTGAGCGTCGACGACGCCAAGGCGATCGAGAAGCTGGCGCCGTCGGTCGAGCTTCGTCGACGTCTGGCTCGGCGACGGCGGCCAGATCGACCGAACGCGCTGTACTACCGCGGCGAGCGCACCACGCAGATGGCCGTCTCGGCGCCACCGAGCACTTCGCCGACGTCAACTTCGTGGCAGTCGCGCTCGGCCGCTTCTTCACCGCGGCGGAGGTCGAGCACCGCCGCCGCGTGGTCGTGCTCGGCTACAACGCCTACGACGCGCTCTTCGCAGCGCTTCGGCATCGACCCGATCGGCAAGAAGGTACGCGTCGGCGCGATCGAGTTCACCGTCGTCGGCGTGCTGGCCAAGCGGCCATCGGCGGATTCGGCGACCAGGACGACTTCGTCGTCATTCCGCAGACCACCCACCAGGTGGTCTACGGCGGCATCGCCAGCCGGAGCACCGGTCCGCGGCAACACGGCGACCGATCGTCATCGTCCCCTACAAGGACGCGAGCGCGACCAGGCGTTTGCCGAAGTCGAGGAGATCATGCGCATCCGGCACGGCCTGAAGCTGGACGAGCCGAACGACTTCGACATCGTCACCCAGGACGCGCTGCTGAAGCGTCTGGGATCAGATCAGCAACGGCATCTTCCTGGCGCTGGTGGTGATCTCGTCGATCGCGCTGATGGTCGGCGGCATCGGCGTGATGGCGATCATGATGATCTCGGTGACGGAACGGACGCGCGAGATCGGCGTCCGCAAGGCGCTCGGTGCGCCGGCGCCAGGAGATCCTGTTTCAGTTCCTGGCGGAAGCGGTGGTGCTCACCTCGATCGGCGGCATGCTCGGCGTCACGCTGGGCAGCGCCATCGGCGTGCGTCATCCACTTCGCCACCGGCTTCCCGATCTCGCTGCCGTGGTGGTCGTTCGCCATCGGCATCGGCTTCTCGGCCACGGTCGGGATCTTCTTCGGCATGGTGCCGGCATTCCGCGCCGCACGCCTCGATCCGATCGAGGCGTTGCGCTACGAGTAAGAAGGCGCCGCCGGTCGGCGCCGTTACATTGCCTAGGATTCCATCTCGCCGGTGCGGATGCGATAGCTCTCGAGCACCGGCAGCACGAAGACGCGGCCGTCACCGATCTCCCCGGTGCGGGCAGCGGTGACGATCGCCTTGATGGCTTCGTCGGCCATCGCGTCGGGGACCACCACCTCGATCTCCATCTTTGGCAGCAGGCTGACGTTGTACTCCTTGCCGCGGTAGATCGCGGTGTGGCCCTTCTGCTTGCCGTGGCCGCGCACCTCCGTGACCGTCATGCCGGCGATGTTCAGCTTCGCCAGCGCGTCCTTGACTTCGTCCACCTTGTTCGGACGGATGATCGACTTGAGCAGCTTCATCGTGTGCCCTCCAGCGTGTGTTGTAGGTCTGAGGTGAGCGTCTGTTGCTCCGCCTCGGTCAGCTTGTAGCCCGCCTTGGTGATGTGAAACACGTCGATCGCCTTCTCGCCCTCGGTCGCGATCAGGACCAGGTCGACCTCGCAGCCATGTTCGGAGATGACCCGGCTGATGCGATAGAGCAGGCCGATGGCGTTGCTGGCGACGATGTCGAGGATGGTATAGCGGCCGGATGCGCCGTTGTCGCCGCGCACGACCGGCGCAAAGCGGGACGCGCCTTCAGCACGCTCTGCTCGCGGCCGTGCAGCCGCAGCGGTCACGTCGGTCCGGCCCGAGACGACGTCCTCGAGCACGCCGAGCACCTGGCGCTGCGCGTCGGGATTGAGCTGCGAGGAAGCGCTCGTCGTCGGTGAACTGGAACACGTCGAGGACCAGGCCGTTCGGGTTGGTCAGTGCGTGGCCGCGCAGGATGTTCATGCCGAACGACGACAGCACGCCGCAGATATTGGAGAACAGGAACGGCTTGTCGAGCGTCGCGACCGCCAGCGTCCAGACCCCTTCATGCGGCTCGAGCGACAAATGCACTTCGTCGGGCTGGATGTCGCGCGCCAGCAGGACGTGCCGGTAGATGGCGTCGCGCGAGAAGAGCTGCAGGTAGCGCTGCGGCAGCCCTTCGAGAAAGCGGGTGATCTCGGCGGCCGAGAGTTCCTCGGGCCGCTGCGCCAGCAGTTCATCGAGACCGGCCTGATTGCGCTCGATCAGCTCGTCGCCGTAGCGCTGCGTCAGGTGGTTGTAGGTATCGACGTACAGCCGCCACAGCAGTTCCTCCTTCCACGGCGTCAGCGTGTCGGGGCTGACGCCTTCGACGTCCGCCAGGGTCATCAGGCAGAGCATCTTCAGCCGTTCCTCGGTGCCGATGAACGCCGCGAACTCGGTGACGATGTCGGGATCCTCGGTGTCGCGGCGGAAGGCGACCAGCGACATGCGCAGGTGGTGCCGGATCAGGAACAGCACCGTTTCACGCTGTTGCGGCCGCAGCTGCAGCCGCTCCACCACCTCCTGCGCCATCCGCACGCTCTCGACCGCATGGTCGTCGTCGCGCCACTTGCCGACGTCGTGCAGCAGCAGCGCCAGTACCAGCAGCTCCGGCGCGGCGAGCTCGGCGAGAATGCCGCGGAAGCGTTGCCGCGACGGCGCGTCGGTCGTCGCGATCCGCTCGAGGTTGCGGATCGTGAGCAGCGTGTGCTCGTCGACCGTGTACTTGTGGTAGAAGTCGCGGACGACGCGCCAGGAGATCGCCTGGAACTCCGGGAAGACGCGGCCGAGCAGGCCGCAGTCGTGCATCTCCGACAGCCGCGCGTAGAGCCCGCCGCCGCGGCATGAGCAGTCGCATGCAGCGCGCTCGCGATCGTGCCGGCTGCGGGAAGAAGTCGTCGGCGCGGTAGCGATCGACGTGCTGCTGGATGCAGGAGAGCGCCTCCTCCGTCACCTCCGGTGCCGTGCTCGATGGCCGCCTGGAACGCGGCGATCCATGACGCCGGGTTGCGGGCGGCCTGGACGGGGTCGAGGAACCGGATGCCGTCGCGCGACAGGCCGAGGTTCGGACCGACCGGCATGGGGGCCGTCTTCCGCGCCCACTTCAGCGAGCGGCTGACGATGCGCGCATGGCGGAAGTAGTCGCTCATCAGCCGCTCGACCCGGATGCGGGGCTCGGCGCCCGGATACCGCAGCAGTTCGGCGGTGCGTTCCTGCAACTCGTGGCTGAGGACGTTCTGATTGCGCTCCGCCTCGAGGTGAAGCGTCGAGCGCACGCGCAGCAGGAAGTCCTCGGCGTCGTCGAAACGCGCCGGATCGGCGGGGCCGCGCCGCAGCAGCAGCGGATCGGTGAGGAGCGCGATGGTTCGGGTCGCTGCCAGGTCGCGCAAGCGCGCCGGGCGCCTCCTTCACGTCGGGCTCGAGCTGATACAGGGTGGCGTTGAAGCGGGCATGCCGCTCGTCGATCAGCTGCAACAACGAGCCGAGGATGAAGGCGTGAGTCCCGGCGGTATGAAACATCGCACCCCAGCGGTCGAAGAGCTCGCGGGTGCCGGCGATCGGCCGCGCGTCGAGCAACGCCAGCAGGAGTTCGGGGTTGTCGGTTTCGAACTTGCCGGAAATCATCGAGCTCGCGCACCTGGTGGCCGACGACGACGCCGAGATCCCAGAGTGGATTCAGGAACGCGTTGACGAACTTCTCCTCCACCGGTCCGATCGTGCCGCCGAACAGGACGAGCAGGTCGATATCGGAGTGGAGGCACAGATGACGGCGGCCGTAACCACCGAGCGCCAGCACGACCACCGGTTCGCCGGTAGGCGACGCATCCTGGTAGAGCTGTCGCAGCAACGCGTCGACACGATCCGAATAGCGCTCGAGCACCGACCGGCCGGCGGCACCGCGCACGATGTCGGCGCGGAGCTCGCCGCGCGCGGCGTCGAGCGACGCGCGTGCGGGCGGCGTGGCCGCCACGTCTTTCGGCGAGGCGGCGCCGCTGGATGCGGGCGGTTGTGGCATGACTGATTCGGGCGAGTGCCCGCCGAATCGCAGTATACCTGCGACCGGCGGCAGCACGCGGGCGCCGCTGCGGCGCCGCGCGTACCTCGCGTCCCTTAGTAGCTGAAGCCGATGCCGACGAGGCCGATCTGCTTGGTGTCTTCGCCGCCGTTGAAGGCCGTGGTGGTGTCGCCCAGCTTCTGGAACTCGTAGCTGGCGTGCACGTTCCAGCTGCCGAAGCTGGTCGGCATCGCCGTGAACGGCAGGGTGACGGTCGGGGCGATGCTGAAGAAGCCGAACTTGTTGTCCTGGTAGACCGGCACGGCCGCCGTGCCGACGTTCAGCTCGTAGTAGTCCCCCATGCTGAGGCCGAACTTGATTGGCACCGCGACGCTGGCGCGCGTCCCGGCGAAGCCGGGAGCGACCCCGAGCTCGAGGTACTTGCCTGCCTCCGCCCCACCGTCCGCCTGACCGGTATTCAGGCTCGAGCCCATCTCGAACGCGAACAGCGCCCATGGGCGCATGGCGGCCTTGCCGAGCACGCCGCTGTCGTCGCCCGTCACCTTGAACGAGAGCTCCTTCACGGTCGTGAAGCCGTTGCTTGGGCTGGTGTACGCCGTGTAGGTCGTGCCGACGCTGACGCCGGTGAACCCGAGGCCCAGGGTGGCATAGAAGTCCGATTCGTACCACAGCTTGCCGCAGGCGCAGCCAAGGCCCGATTCGTCGCTCTTCGAGCCGGCATCGCCCGAGTGCAGGCTGTTCCAGGTGCCGACGTTGACGCCGACGCTCTTCAGCCCGGCATCCGCCGAGAACAGCGCAACCCCGAGATCGAAGTAGGGCTGTGTGATGACCCCGGTGTCATCCTGGCGGATGCCGCGGAACATGTAGACGTTGGTGAAATCGACGGCACCGGTGATGGTGATCGCGCCGGGGTTGGGATCCGCGGCATCCTGGGCGGCTGCGGGTGCCACGACACAGGCGACCAGGGCGAACGCTGCGGCCAATGATTGAATTGCGACTCGACGAATCGACGACATGAAACCTCCGTTGGATGATGGCGGCGGCACCATCGGGTGCCGCCGCCCTGGCGCGTGAAACCCTTCGAACACCCAGGCAGCGCCTAGGCTTCGCCCCGGGCGGGCTTGAGCATGCCGACGCCGGCCTCGACCGGCAGCGACGTGGACGACAGCATGGTGGAACCGCCCGCGTGCATGTAGGCCTCCTCGCCGTGCTGCGAGATGTCGAGGCCCTCGATCTCCTCGGCCTCGCTGGCGCGCAACGGCATGACCAGGCCGATCAATTTGAGCAGGATGAAGCTGACGACGCCGCTGTAGACGATCGCCGCCAGGATCGCGGCGCCCTGGATGAGCAGCTGGCCAGGATTGCCGAACAACGCGCCGTCGGCCACGCCGTTGATCGCCTTCTCCGCGAAGACGCCGGTCAACAACGCGCCCACCGTGCCGCCGACACCGTGCGCGGCGACGACGTCGAGGGAATCGTCCAGCGCCGTCTTGGCGCGGATCTGCAGGGCGAAGTAGCTGGGGATGGCGGCAATCGCGCCGAGCGCGATCGCGCTCATCGGGCTGACGAAGCCGGCAGCAGGTGTAATCGCCACCAGGCCGACGACGATTGCCGTGGCCGCGCCGACCGCGGTCGGCCGGCCCGAGCGGAACATGTCGAGGAAGGTCCAGACGACCAGCGTCCCGGCCGGGGCCAGCATCGTCGTCACGAACGCCAGGCCGGCAATCGGGCTGGCGCCGAGCGCGCTGCCCGCGTTGAAGCCGAACCAGCCGAACCAGAGCAGCCCGGCACCGAGCAGCACGAACGGGACGTTGTGCGGCAGCAGCGACGACGAGGGGTACTCCTGGCGCTTGCCGACGACGACCGCGGCGACAAACGCGGCAGCCGCCGCGTTGATGTGCACCACCGTGCCGCCGGCGAAGTCGAGCGCTCCCATCTTGGCGAGCCAGCCGCCGCCCCACACCCAGTGGGCGACCGGGCTATAGACGGCCACGGCCCACAGGCAGATGAACGCGAGGTAGGAGGAAAACTTCATACGCTCGACGATCGCACCGGAAATCAGCGCCGCGGTGATGATCGCGAACGTGCCCTGGTAGGCCATGAACAGCGTGTGCGGGATCGTCCCCTTGGCCTCGAGCCCGACGCCCGACAAGAACAGGTGGGAAAGGTCGCCGATCCAGTCGTTGCCTGTGGAGAAGGTGAGCGAGTAGCCGACGACGGCCCAGAGCACGCCGACGAATCCGAGCGATATGAAGCTCATCATCATCGTATTCAGCGCGTTCTTCGAACGCACCAGCCCGCCGTAGAAGAACGCCAGCGCGGGGGTCATCAACAACACGAGCGCAGCGGATGTCAGCATCCACGCGGTATCAGCTTGATTCATCTCAGGTTCTCCAGTTCCTGTCCCAGTCCTGCGGCGGAAGCCGCGTCGCGGCGGCCGCCGCTGCTGGCGCCGCCGGCGTGCATTCCGCTGCCTGCCCCGGTTCAGAGCAAGAGGACAGCCACCGCCGAGCCGGCGAGAAATCGACGGTTTTGCGCTGTTATTGGCGCGTTTTGCCGCGAAATGACGCGTCGAGATCGTCGCGATGTTCTGACATATTTGTTGACATGATTGGATAAGGCGACAATTAGGTGCGAGTGCGTGATGACTCTGTCGGCCACCAGGAGCCAACGGCGCTGCCGGCAGCGGCCGCCAACCTCGCAACCTGTTGCGCGCGCGCTACAAAAACGTGCGGCATCGACCGCCGTCCAGCCTGACAGACATTTTTGTGAGTCTGACTCTTGGGACAGACATCTTTGGCGGTATTGCGGGTGCGGAGGGCACTGGCTATGATCCGCAGCACATTTCCAGGACCGCTTTGGCGGTGCGCCGCCGGGCAGGAGGGATAGCCCTATGAAGGTCTACGACGCTGCCGAGATCCGTAACGTGGCCATCGTCGGCCACGGCGGGAGCGGCAAGACGCAGCTGGTATCCGCCCTGCTTTTCGTCGCCGGCGCGGTCAACCGGCTCGGTAAGGTGGATGACGGTTCGACCGTCACCGACTTCGACGACGAAGAGATCTCCCGCCGCCATACGCTCTCGTCCAGCCTCGCCTACGTCGACTGGCAGCACAGCAAGGTCAACATCATCGACACCCCCGGCTTCGCCAACTTCCTCTCCGACGCGCGCGCTGCGTTGCGGGTGGCCGAGGCCGCGGTGGTGGTGGTCGATGCCGTGCACGGCGTCGAGGTGCAGACCGAGAAGCTCTGGAGCGAGGCGGCAGCCCTCAACCTGCCGCGCCTGGTCGTCGTCAACCGGCTGGATCGGGATCGCGCCAGTCTGGACCGCGCGCTCGAATCGCTGCGCCGCGACTGTGCCCGCGAGATCGTGCCGATCCAGATGCCGCTTGGCGAGGAGAAGAATTTCAGCGGCGTCGTCGACCTGGTGCGGATGAAGGCGATCACTTTTGCGGCCGGCACCGGCGCCGCCAGCGAGGCCGAGATCCCCGAGACACTGCGCGAGGCGGCGCTGCAGCGGCGCGAACAGCTGATTGAGATGGTGGCCGAGGCAGACGAATCGCTGATCGAGACCTTCTTCACCGAGGGCACCCTGACGCAGGAGCAGCTGCTCGCGGGCCTGCGCAATGCGACCGTTGCCGGCCGGCTGTTCCCGCTGGTGTGCACCTCGGCGACGGTCCCGGCCGGCATCCAGTCGCTGCTCGACGCGATCGTCAACTACGTGCCGTCACCGGCAGAGCGCGAGTTCGCCGCCGTGGACGCCGACGGCGACGAGATTCGTATCAAGGCGGTCGACACTGCCCCGTACGCCGCCTTCGTCTGGAAGACGATTGCCGATCCATTCGCCGGCCGCATCACGATGCTGCGGGTGGTCGCCGGTACATTGAAGTCTGACGCGACGGTCTGCAACGTGACACGCGACGCCTCCGAGCGCCTCGGCCACCTGCTGGCCATGCAAGGGAAGACGCAGACGCACGTCGCAGAACTGAAAGCAGGCGATCTCGGCGCCGTCGCCAAGCTGAAGGATACGCATACCAACGACGTCATCGCCGAGAAGGGCACCAAATTCCGCGTTGCCGCCATCAAGTTCCCAGAGGCGGTGCTCTCGTACGCGATCGAGCCGAAGTCGCGCGGTGACGAGGACAAGATCAGCAGCGCCATGCACCGGCTGCTCGAGGAGGACCCGTCCATCGCCTACACTCGTGACGCCCAGACGCACGAACTGCTGCTCGCCGGCCAAGGCCAGCTGCATATCGAGGTGACGGTGGCCAAGCTGAAACGGCGCTTCGGTGTCGAGGTCAACCTCAAGCCGCCACGCATCCCGTACCGGGAAACGATCACCGCCGCCACCGAGGCACACGGCCGCCACAAGAAGCAGACCGGCGGGCATGGCCAGTTCGGCGACTGCAAGATCAAAGTGGAGCCGCTGCCGCGCGGCAGTGACTTCCAGTTCGTCGACGACATCTTCGGCGGCGCCATTCCGCGCCAGTTCGTCCCGGCAATCGAGAAAGGCATCCAGGACGCGCGCACCCGCGGCTTCCTCGCCGGCTATCCGATGGTCGACTTCAAGGCGACGGTGTTCGACGGCTCGTTCCACGCCGTCGACTCGAACGAGATGTCGTTCAAGATGGCCGGCTCGCTCGCCTTCAAAGATGCGATGAGCCGAGCGCGACCGACGATCCTCGAGCCGGTGATGGACGTCGAGGTTTACACGCCGAGCGATTTCGCCGGCGACCTGATGGGCGACCTGAACAGCCGGCGCGGCAAGATCGCCGGCATGGACACCCGCGGCGCGATGACCGTCATCCGCGCGCAGGTGCCGATGTCCGAGATGCTGACCTACGAACAGCACCTCACGTCAGCCACCGGCGGCCGCGGCACCTACCACATGGAGTACTCGCACTACGAGGAAGTGCCGCACCAGTTCCAGGCCCGCATCATCTCCGCCGCCCGCGCCGAGCGCGGCCAGGAAGCGGTGGAGGAAGTGTGACGCGCTTGGCAAAGTCGAAAGTGCGAAGAGAAAAGTGCGAAGCAGATAGTGCGAAGCAGATAGTACGAAGTAGAGAGTCGACAGAAGTAGAGAGTCGACGGTAGGTAGAGAGTCGAAGCACGTAAGCCACAGTGCCGTACGCAGGAAGGGCCGGCTGGATCAGCCGGCCCTTCCTGCGTACGTTCAAGTGACCCTCGAACCCCTAGGATCCTCCGCCGGCCTTACGTGGCGTCGAGGCCTTACGGGCATTGCCCTGGCCGCGGGTCTGGCCGCCGGCCTGGGCCTTCGAGCCGCCGCCCTGGCCGCGCATCCGCTGCGCGGTCTGGCGCAGGCGCTCGCCGATGCCCTTGGTCTTCACCGGTGCGTCCTTGTCGGCCTTCTCGGCTTCCTCGGCGGCCGCGGGGTTGTACTCGCTGCCGACCAGCTCGATCATTGCCACTTCGGCGGAGTCGCCGCGGCGGTAGCCGACACGCATGATGCGCGTATAGCCGCCGGGGCGCTCGGCAAAGCGCGGCGCCAGCGTGTCGAACAGCTTGCCGACGACCGCCTTGTCGGGAATCTCGGCGAGCACCAGCCGGCGCGCGCTGAGCGTCGAGCCCTTCAGGTCGTTGGCCGCGACACCGCGCTTGGCGATGGTGATCAGCCGCTCGACGAACGGCCGCAGCTCCTTCGCCTTGGGCATCGTCGTTTCGATGTGCTCGTGACGGAGCAGCGCGATCGCCTGGTTCCGCAGCAGCGCGAGGCGGTGCTCGGTGACGCGCCCGAGCTTGCGGTGTGCAACGTTGTGTCTCATGAGTGATTCCTGCTCGTCTACGGTCTACGGACTACGGACCCCGGCCGTGCTGGAGACTGGGGACCGGAGACCGGAGACAAACTATTCCTGGTGCGCCGGCTGGTCGACGCGCATGCCGAGACTGAGCCCCATGCTGTGCAGGATCTCCTTGATCTCGTTCAGCGACTTGCGGCCGAAGTTCTTGGTCTTCAGCATCTCGGCCTCGGTCTTGTGCACCAGCTCGCGGATCGTCCGGATGTTGGCGTTCTTGAGGCAGTTGTAGGAGCGCACCGACAGCTCGAGCTCCTCGACGCTCTTGTCCAGGTTCTCGTTGAGCGCGCCGCTGCGCGGCACGTCGGCCTGCGCCTCGAGCGCCTGGTCACCGGCATCCTCGAGGTTGATGAAGATGTTGAGGTGATCGCGGACCAGCTTGGCGGCCAGCGAGACCGCATCGCGCGCCGTCACTGAGCCGTTGGTCCAGACGTCGATCGTCAGCTTGTCGTAGTCGGTGGTCTGGCCGAGGCGGGCAGCCTCGACGAGGTAGTTCACCTTCTTGACCGGCGAGTGCACCGAGTCGACCGGGATCCAGCCGATGCCGAGGTCCTCGTCGAAGTTCTTGTCGGCAGAGACATAGCCGCGGCCACGCTTCAGGCGCAGTTCCATGTTCAACTTGCCGCCCTCGGAAACCGTGGCAATGTGCGCCTCCGGTTCGAGGATCTCGACGTCCTGGTCGACTTCGATGTCCCGGGCGCGGACCACGCCCGGCTTCTCCACCCGCAGGTAGAGCGTCTTGGTCGAGTCGGAGTGCAGCTTCAGCGGGATCTGCTTCAGGTTGAGGATGATGTCGGTAGCGTCCTCGACCACGCCGGGAATCGGCGAGAACTCGTGCAGCACGCCGTCGATCTTCACCGCCGTGATCGCGGCGCCTTCGATCGACGACAGCAGGACGCGCCGCAGCGCGTTGCCGATGGTCGTGCCGAAGCCGCGCTCGAACGGCTGCGCGTAGAACCGGCCGAACCGGTCGGTGAGCGTGTCCCGCTCGAACTCGAGCCGCTTGGGACGCTGAAAACCTTTCCAGAGCATGTGTCTTCCTTTCGCGAACGGGCCGGCAGCTCCGGCCTCCAGACCTGCATGTTGTGACCACCAGCCTCCCGCTGCAGGCCTGACAAGCTGCGGGCTGATGGGTGCGACTCGCGCGTCGTTCGTCGTTCGTCGTCACGACGACCAACCACGAACCACGAACGATTACTTCGAGTAGAGCTCGACGATGAGCTGTTCCTGCACCGGCAGGTTGATCTGCTCGCGCGTCGGAATCGAGCCGACGGTCGCCGACAGCGCCGCGGCGTCGAAGTGCAGCCACTCCGGCACGCCGCGCCCCTTCACTTCCTCGAGCGCGTGCACGATCGCCGGCGCGTTCTTGCTGCTCTGGCGGACGGCGATGACGTCGCCCGGCTTGAGCGAGAACGACGGGATGTCCACCTTGCGGCCGTTCACCGTGAAGTGGCCGTGCCGCACCAGCTGGCGCGCCTGCGGCCGCGAGGTCGCGAACCCGAGGCGATAGGTGACGTTGTCGAGACGGCGCTCGAGCAGCTGCAGCAGCGTCTCGCCGGTGATGCCGCGCGTGCGCTCCGCCTGCTCGAAGTAGCGGCGGAACTGGTCTTCGAGCACGCCGTAGATGCGCTTGACCTTCTGCTTCTCGCGCAGCTGGATGCCGTAGCCGGCCATCTTCGACTTGCGCGTCTTGCCGTGCTGTCCCGGCGCGAAGTTGCGCTTCTCGATCGCGCACTTCTCGGTGTAGCAGCGCTCACCCTTGAGGAACAGCTTCATGCCTTCGCGGCGGCAGAGGCGGCAGACAGGTCCGATATAACGAGCCATTAATTATCCTTCTCGCGTCGAATGCTGATTCTCAAACCCGGCGGCGCTTGGTCGGCCGGCAGCCGTTGTGCGGAATCGGCGTGACGTCCCGGATCGACTTCACCTCGATGCCGATGGTCTGCAGCGCGCGAATCGCCGATTCGCGGCCGGAGCCGGGCCCCTTGACCTTGCACGTCCACCGAGCGCACGCCGTAGGTCTTGGCGCCGTTGCCGGCGCTGATCGCCGCCTGGGTCGCCGCAAACGGCGTCCCCTTGCGCGAGCCCTTGAAGCCGATGCCGCCGGCGCTCGACCACGCGATCACATTCCCCTCGGTATCGGTGATCGTGATGTGCGTGTTGTTGAACGAGGCGTGGATGTGCACCAGTCCGTGGTGGACGACGCGCTTCTCGCCGCGCTTCTTGAACGTCTTGCGCGGGCCCTTCTTGCCGCCGTCCGCCTTCTTGTCTGCTCCGGCGCTTCACTCTTGGCCATCGATTACACCGTCTTCTTCTTGGCGACGGCGCCCTTGCGCGGACCCTTGCGGGTGCGTGCGTTGGTCTTGGTCCGCTGGCCGTGCACCGGCAGGTTGCGGCGGTGACGCAGGCCGCGGTAGCAGCCGATCTCCATCAGCCGCTTGATGTTCATCGAGATCTCCTTGCGGAGATCGCCTTCGACGCCACCCACGTCCTCGATCACGCGGCTGATCTTGCGGACGTCGTCCTCGGACAGATCCTTGATGCGGATGTCGGGGCTGACTCCCGCCGCCGTCAGGATGTCGTTCGACCGCTTGCGGCCGATGCCGTAGATGTAGGTGAGGCCGATCTCGATGCGCTTGGTGCGCGGAAGATCGACGCCTGCGATACGTGCCATAACTTCTCGATCCTATCCCTGTCGCTGCTTGTGCTTCGCGTTCGCGCAAATCACCCGCACCACCCCGCGGCGGCGGACGACCTTGCACTTGTCGCAAATCCGCTTCACTGACGCTCGAACTTTCATGGTTCCGATCCCTCGCCGGCCCTCACCGGGAACCGCCCCCGGCCTGACCCGCTTACAGCTTCCGCACTATCCGCCCGCGTGCCAGATCCCGCGGCGTCAGTTCCACTACCACCCGATCACCGACGATCAACCGGACGAAGTTGCGCGCCATCCCGCCGCCGATGTGCGCGGTGATCCGGTGCGCACCGTCGACCTCGATCCGATACAACCCGCTCGGCAACTGCTCGGCGACGATGCCTTCTACCGTCGGTCGCCCACTGCTGACTGGCGATCTGCGATTAGCGAGTCGTTGTCGATCCGCGAGTGCTGATCGGCGCCCGCGATTCACGAATCACTAATCTCTACCCACCAACGTTGCCGCCTCTCGCGGCGCCAGCAGCGAGAGGATTTCGCACCCGTCCGCCGTCACCACCACCGTGTGCTCGAAATGCGCCGACAGGCTGCCGTCGCGCGTCACCGCCGTCCACTTGTCCGCCAGCACCTTCACCGTCCGGCCGGCCGGCGTTCACCATCGGCTCGATCGCCAGCACCATGCCCTCGGCCAGCCGCGGCCCGCGTCCGGCCGGGCCGTAGTTGGCAATCTGCGGCTCCTCGTGCAGCGAGGTGCCGATGCCGTGGCCGACGAACTCGCGCACCACCGAAAAGCCGTGCGCCTCGACGTGCTGCTGGACCGCGGCGCCGATGTCCGACACCCGCGCCGCCCGGCTTCACCGCGTCGATGCCGCGGAACAGCGATTCCTCGGTCACGCGCAGCAGTTCGGCCGCCACCGCCGCCACCGTGCCCACCGGCACGGTCACCGCCGAGTCGCCGTAGAATCCGTCGAGCTTGGCGCCCATGTCGATCGACAGGATGTCGCCCTCCGACCAGCGGCCGCGTCGACGGGATGCCGTGCACCACCTGCTCGTTCACCGACGCGCAGACCGTCGCCGGGTAGCCGTGGTAGCCCTTGAACGCCGGCTCGGCGCCCGCCTCACGCACCCGCTGTTCCGCCAGCGCGTCGATCTCCTCCGTCGTCACCCCCGGTGCCACCATTGCCCGCAGTTCGGCGAGAATCCGCGCCACCAGCTGGTTCACCCGGCGCAGCTTCTCGATTTCGCCTGAGACCGGCAGACAATCACCGCGTCTTCTCCAGGACTAACCCGTCTTCTCCGGCGCTTTGACGGCCACCCCAGCCGCCGCCGCGTCGTCGATCACCGTGTCCAGCTCGTGCGCCACCTGCTCGGGCGCCTGCGCGCCGTTCACGACGCGGAAGGTCGGCCGGTCACGGTAGTACTCGAGCAGCGGACGCGTCGCGCGCGTGTAGATCTTCAGACGCTCGAGCACGACCTCCTGATTGTCGTCTGCGCGCTGCACCAGCTCACCGCCGCACTTCGTGCAGAGATCGACCGTGCCGAACGGATCGGCATTCGTGCCACATCTCGAACAGATCCGCCGCCCCGCCAGACGCGCGCACCAGCTCCTGGTCGCGGCACCACCACGTCGACCACGATGAGCGGGCCGTTGTCGCGCTCCTCCATCGATCTCGTCGAGCGCCTGCGCCTGGCCACCGTGCGCGGAAAGCCGTCGAGCACGAAGCCGCGCGCAGCATCGGGCCGCAACAGCCGCTCGCGGACGATCGCAATCATCGTCGCATCGTCGACCAGCTCGCCGCGGTCCATTCGTCGCCTTCGCCGCCAGCGCCACCGGATTCTCGCTCGCGATCGCCTCGCGCAGGATGTCGCCGGTCGAGATCTTCAGCAGGCCGCGCTCGCGTGCAAAGCCGCGTCGCCTGCGTGCCCTTGCCGGCACCCGGCGGCCCCATCATGATCACGTTCAAGCCCATCGCGGTCCTTTACGCTCCCGTCTCGCGGAGCGCCGAAGTCTTACCCTCGCCGTCCGCGGATTCGGGTCTTCTTCATGAAGCCGTCGTAGTGCCGCATGATCAGCTGCGACTCGACCTGCTGGACCGTGTCCATCGCCACGCCGACGACGATCAGCAGCGACGTGCCGCCGAAGAAGAACGTCACGCCCATGCCCTGCGTGAACCAGCGCGGCAGCGCCGCGTCGAGCGTCTCACCGATGAACGGAATCGGTGCGACCTGGAACCCGGTGATCAGGAACTCCGGCAGCATCGCCACCGCCGCCAGGTAGAGCGCCCCGACCAGCGTGATGCGCGCCAGGATCGTGTCGATGTACTCGGCCGTCCGCTTGCCCGGCCGGATGCCCGGGATGAAGCCGCCGTACTTCCGCATGTTCTCCGCCACGTCATCCGGATTGAAGATGATCGCGGTGTAGAAGTAGGCAGAAGAAGATGATCCCGACGACGTAGAGCAGGTTGTAGAGCGGCATCCCGTAGGCGAGCTGGTCGGTGACCGCGCGGCCCCACGACCCGGTCGGGAACATCTGCGCGAGCGTCGCCGGAAACGCCAGGATCGACGAGGCGAAGATGACCGGGATGACGCCGCCGGTGTTGACCTTGAGCGGGATGTGCGTGCTCGAGCCGCCGTACTGCCGCCGGCCGACGACGCGCTTGGCGTACTGCACCGTGATGCGCCGATGGCCGCGCTCGACGAAGATGATCGCCGCCACCACCGCGATCATCATCACCAGCAGGAAGAGCGACGCGGAGCAGGCCGATCTGGCCGGTCTGCATCTGATCGAAGGTCGTGATGACCGCGCTCGGCAGGCCGACGACGATGCCGGCGAAGATGAGCAGCGACATGCCGTTGCCGATGCCGCGCTCGGTGATCTGCTCGCCGAGCCACATGATGAACATCGTGCCGGTCGTCAGCGTCAGTCACGCACATCAGGCGGAAGCCCCAGCCCGGGTCGTAGACGAGCGGCAGGCCGCCGGCGATGTCGTGTCTGCGTTCGAGCCAGATGGCGATGCCGAGCGCCTGGACGACCGCCAGCACCAGCGTCAGGTAGCGCGTGTACTGCGTGATCTTGCGCCGGCCGAGCTCGCCTTCCTTCGAGATCCGCTCGAGGTACGGCCAGACCACCGTCAGCAGCTGCAGGATGATCGACGAGCTGATGTACGGCATGACGCCGAGCGCGAAGATCGTCGACGCGCGACAGGTTGCCGCCGGAGAACATGTCGTAGAGCCCGAACATCGTGTTGCGCGCCTGAGTCCGCCAGGATCGCCAGGGCAGCCGCGTTCACGCCCGGCGTCGGGATGTGATTGCCGATCCGGTAGACACCGAGCAGCGCCAGCGTGAACAGGATGCGGTTGCGCAGGTCGGGACGGCGAACAGGTTCTTGAGCGCGTTATCCATCGTGTATATCCAGCCCGGCCCTGTGCCGGCTTACGGCTGCGGCGTCCGCGGCTGCGCGCTGCGCCGCCAGCACTTCCGTGGCGCCGCCGGCCGCGGCGATCTTCTCCGCCGCCTTGCCGCTGAACTTGTGCGCGTGCACCGTCAGCTTCTTCGTCACGTCGCCGCGGCCGAGCACCTTGATCGGCTGCCGCGTGCTGTTGATCAGGCCGCGCTCGCGCAGCAGTTCCGGCGTGACGACGGTGCCCTCGTCGAAGCGCTCACCGAGCACGTCGAGATTGACCACCGCGTACTCGATGCGGAACAGGTTGTGGAAGCCGCGCTTCGGGATGCGCCGGTGCAGCGGCATCTGGCCGCCTTCGAACCCGCGCTTGAACTTGAAGCCCGACCGCGACTTGCGCGCCCTTGTGACCGCGGCCGGCCTGCGACGCCCTGCCCGATGCCCTGGCCGCGCCCGACGCGCTTCTTCGAGAGCTTCGACCCCTCGGCCGGCTTGAGATTGCTTAAATCCATCGCTCGCTACTCTGTCACCGTGACGAGGTGACGGACCTTGTGAATCATGCCGCGGGTCTCCGGCGTGTCGGGCAGCTCGACCGACTGGCGGATCTTGCCGCAGCCCCATGCCCTCGACCGTCTTGCGCCTGCGTCTTGTTGAAGCCGATGACGCTCTTGACGCAGCGTCACCGTCAGGCGCTTCGCCTTCGACCGGCTGCCGTCTGTCTGTGCCTGCGCCTTCGCCATTACGCACGCCGACCATGCTCGGCTTCTTCCTTGCCGCGCATGCGGGCGACGAAGGCCGGATCCTTGAGCTCCATCAGCCCCGAGAAGGTCGCGCGCACGACGTTGTGCGGATTGGCCGAGCCCGAGCGACTTGGTCAGCACGTTCTGGATGCCGCACGCCTCGACGACCGCGCGCACGGCGCCGCCGGCGATGAGGCCGGTGCCTTCCGGCGCCGGCTTGAGCAGCACGCTGCCCGAGCCGAACTTGCCGACCACCTGATGCGGGATCGTCGTGCTCTTGCAGCGGCACGCGAATCAGGTTCTTCTTCGCCGCCTCGATGCCCTTCTTGATCGCCGACGGCACTTCCTTCGCCTTGCCGACGCCGAAGCCGACCACGCCGTGGCCGTCGCCGACGACGACCAGCGCGCTGAAGCTCAGGTTCTTGCCGCCCTTGACGACCTTCGTCACGCGGTTGATCGAGACGACGGTGTCCTTGATGTCGAGCTGGCCGCCGTCGATCTTCTCGCGCTCGCGGTTCATTAGTGCCACGTTAGAACTCCAGACCTGCTTCGCGCGCCGCGTCGGCGACCGCCTTCACGCGCCCGTGATAGAGGAACCCGTTGCGATCGAACACGACGCGCTGTGACGCCCTTCTCGATCAGCCGCTCGGCGATCGTCTTGCCGATCGCCTTGCGCGCCGGCGACGTTGCCGCCCTTGCCTCGGCCGGCAGCGCGCCCTTGACCGCCGGCTCGACCGTCGACGCCGACGCGATCGTGCGGCCGTTCATGTCGTCGATCACCTGCACGTAGATGTGCGTGACGCTGCGGAACACGCGTCAGCCGCGGCCGCTCCTCGGTGCCGCGCACCCGCTTGCGGATCCGGAACTTGATCCGGTCGCGGCGATCTTCTCTCGTCTTGATCCTCTCATCGCTCCGGCATCTTCGCTCCGGTCTTTCCGACCTTCTTCTTCAGCACTTCACCGGTGTAGCGCACGCCCTTCTGCTTGTAGGGATCCGGCTTGCGCATGCTGCGGATGTTGGCCGCCACCTGGCCGACCAGCTGCCGGTCGACGCCGGTCACGGTGACGTGCGTCTGCTTGTCGACGGCGATGTCGATGCCCGCCGGGATGTCGAAGACCACCGGGTGCGAGTAGCCGAGCGCGAAGTGCACCTGCTTGCCCTTCAGCTCGGCGCGGTAGCCGACGCCGACGATGTCGAGCTCCTTCTTGAAGCCGTCGGTCACGCCGGTCACGGCGTTGGCCACCAGGCTGCGCGCCAGGCCGTGGAACTTGCGCAGCTCGCCTTCCTCGCGCGCCAGCGTGGCGACCAGCGAGCCGTCGTCCTGCGCGAAGGCGATGCCCGGCGGCACCGGCTGCCGCAGCTTGCCCTTCGGGCCCTGCACTTCGACCGCATCCTCGGCGATCTTGACGGTGACGCCCTTCGGAATCGGGATCGGCTTTTTACCGATTCGAGACATATGTTCCTGGAGCGGCCTGCCTAGCCAGCCCGCCCTTACCACACGTTGCAGAGCACTTCGCCGCCGACGCCCGCCTTCCGCGCCGCCCGCCCGGTCATCACGCCGCGCGACGTCGTCAGGATGCTGGTGCCGAGACCGCCGAGCACCGGCGGCACCTCCTCGACGCCGAGGTAGACGCGGCGGCCGGGGCGGCTGATGCGCTCGAGGCCGGTGATCACCTTCTCGCCGTGCGGCCCGTACTTGAGGAACAGGCGGATCATCTGGCGCGGCTGCTGGCCGGTCCTTCTCCGCCGGCTGCTCGACCATGCGGAAGCCCTGGATGTAGCCTTCGTCCTGGAGGATCCGCGCAATCTCCGCCTTCAGCTTGCTCGCAGGCATGTCGACACGCGTGTGCTTCGCCGTCACGGCGTTGCGGATGCGCGTGATCATGTCGGAAATCGGATCTGTCATCGTTCTCTCTCTCTTACCAGGAGCTCTTCGTCACGCCGGTCACGTCGCCTTCGAGCGCCAGCTTGCGGAAGCAGAGGCGGCACATGGCGAACTTGCGCATGTAGGCGCGCGGCCGGCCGCACAGCCGGCAGCGGTTGCGGAGACGGATCTTGAACTTCGGCGTCTTGGCTTCTTTGGCGATCTTTGCGGTCGTAGCCATTCGATACCTGTGTTCTTCAGTCTTCGGTCTACGGTCTACAGTGAATCGTGCTGACTCGAGTCGGCTGGTCTGCCAGGAGACCGAAGACCGGAGTCCGTAGACCTACTACTCGTGCGGAACGGCATGCCCAGCAACTGGAGCAGCTTCCGCGCTTCTTCGTCGGTCTTCGCCGTGGTGACCATCGACACGTTCATGCCGCGCGCCTTGTCGACCTTCATGTAGTCGATCTCGGGGAACAGCAGCTGGTCGCGCAAGCCGAGCGTGTAGTTGCCGCGGCCGTCGAAGCCCTTCGGCGAGACGCCGCGGAAGTCGCGCACGCGCGGCAGCGCCACGCTGATCAGGCGGTCGAGGAACTCGTACATCCGCTCGCCGCGCAGCGTCACCATCGCGCCGACCGGCATGCCCTGGCGCAGCTTGAACTGGGCGATCGACTTGGTGGCGCGGCGGATCACCGCCTTCTGCCCGGTGATGCGGCCGAGCTCGTCGGCGCCGACGTCGGCCAGCTTGGCGTTGGCGGTCGCCTCGCCGAGGCCCATGTTGATGACGACCTTCTCGAGCCTGCGGAATCGCCATCACGTTGCGTGTAGCCGAACTCCTTGCTCGAGCGCCGGCACGACTTCCTTCTGGTACTTCTCTTTCAGGCGGCTCATTTGTCCACCACTCCCTCGCACTTGCGGCAGATGCGGACCTTGCGGTCGCCGTCGATCCTGTGGCCGATGCGCGTCACCTTGCCGCACTCCGGGCAGACCAGCTGCACGTTGCTCGCGTGCAGCGCGGCCTCGCGCTCGACGATGCCGCCCTTGATGCTTGCGCTGCGGATTCGGCTGCGTGTGCCGCTTGATGATGTTCACGCCCTCGACGATGAGGCGGTTCTTGGCCGGCAGGACCCGGAGCACGCGGCCGCGCTTGCCGCTGTCCTTGCCGGTCGTGACCGCGACGGTGTCGTTGCGGCGAATCGGGGTCTGCAGTTTCGACATCGCGTCCTAGAGCACCTCCGGCGCCAGCGAGATGATCTTCATGAACCGGCGCTCGCGCAGCTCGCGCGCCACCGGTCCGAACACGCGCGTGCCGATCGGCTCGTTGTTGTCGTTGACCAGCACGGCGGCGTTGCGGTCGAAGCGGATGTAGGTGCCGTCGCGCCGGCGCTGCTCCTTGCGGGTCCGCACGATCACCGCCTTGACCACCTGGCCCTTCTTCACCGTGCCGTCGGCGTCGCTTCCTTCACCGAGGCGGTGACGATGTCGCCGAGCCGGGCGTAGCGGCCGGTCGAGCCGCCGATCGGGTTGATCACCGAGATCTTGCGGGCGCCGGAGTTGTCGGCGACGTCGAGAATCGATCGCATCTGAATCATGGCTGGCTCCTTAGATCTTCTGCGCCTTCTCGACGACGCTCATCACCACCCAGCGCTTGCGGCGGCTGAGCGGACGCGATTCGGCAATGGCCACGGTGTCGCCGACCTTCGCCTCGTTGTTCTCGTTGTGCGCGACGAACTTCGACGTCTTGCGCTGGATCTTGCCGTAGACCTCGTGCCGCACCTGGCGCTCGACGGCCACGACGACCGTCTTGTCCATCTTGTCGCTGACGACCGTGCCGGTCAGTTGTGCCTTGACGCTCATTTCGCTACTTCCTGCTTCTCGCGCAGGATCGTCTTGATCCGCGCCAGGTCGCGGCGGAGATCCGCCACTTTGCCCGGCTTCTCGAGCTGGCCCATCGACTTCTGGATGCGCAGCCGGAACAGCTGATCGTCGAGATCCTTTTCGCGCGCGTGCAGCTCGTCGACGCCGAGCTCGCGGATTTCCGCAGCCTTCATTGCTGTCTCTCTCCAGCGCCCGAGACGCCTTCTCCTGCGCGAAGCGCGTCGCGAACTTCGTCTTGATCGGCAGCTTCGCCGCCGCCAGCTCCATCGCCCGGCGCGCGTCGGTCTCGTTCACGCCTTCCATCTCGAACAGGATGCGTCCCGGCCGGACGACGCACACCCACTCTTCCGGCGCGCCCTTGCCCTTACCCATCCGCGTTTCCTGCGGCTTCTTGGTGATCGGCTTGTCCGGGAACACCCGCACCCAGATCTTGCCGCCGCGCTTGATGAAGCGGGTCATCGCCACGCGCGCCGCCTCGATCTGGCGCGCCGTCATCCAGCACGGCTCCATCGCCTTCAGCCCGTAGTCGCCGAACGACACGTCCGAGCCGCGCCACGCTTTGCCGGCCATGCGCCCGCGCTGCTGCTTGCGGTACTTGACCTTCTTCGGCATCAACATCGTCGTATCCCCTTACGCGCGGGCCGGGCGCCGCGGCGCCCGATCCCGGTACTCTTCGTCGCGGCCGACACGCGGCACCAGGCGCTCGCCCTTGTAGAGCCACACCTTGACGCCGATCTGCCCGTAGGTCGTGCTGGCCTCGGCGAAGCCGTAGTCGATGTCGGCGCGCAGCGTCTGCAGCGGCAGCTGGCCGTGCAGATACCACTCGGAGCGCGCGATCTCGGCGCCGTTCAGGCGGCCGGACACGCGCACCTTGATGCCGCGGGCGCCGAAGCGCAGCGCCGACTCGACCGCCTTGCGCATCGCGCGGCGGAACGCAACGCGCTTCTCGAGCTGCACCGCCACCGACTCGGCAATCAGCTGCGCCTCGAGCTCCGGCTTCTGGATCTCCTGGATGTTGATGAAGACCTCGCGGTTCGTGCGCTTCTGGATTTCCTGCTTCAGCTTGTCGACTTCCGTTCCCTTGCGGCCGATGATGATGCCCGGCCGCGAGGTGTAGATGTCGATCTTCAGCTTGTTGGCGGCGCGCTCGGTCTCGATCCGCGACACGCCGGCGTGCGAGAAGCGCTTCTTCAGGTCCTGGCGCAGCGCCAGGTCCTCGTGCAGCAGCTTCGCGTAGTCGCGGTCCGAGTACCAGCGCGATCGCCAGGTCTTGTTGAAGCCGAGGCGGAATCCGTACGGGTGAACTTTCTGACCCACTCTGTCTCCCTCTCGCGCTTACGCGCCGGCGGCGGCCTTGCGGGCCCCGCGCGTCCTGGTCGCTCCGGCCGCCTTGGCCGATCCTGCCGTCTTGCGGGCGCCGGCCGCGGTCGCCGCCGCGGCGCCCTCTCCCGCGGCGCGGGCAATCTTCAGCGGCCGCTCGGCGACGCGCACCGTCAGGTGCGCCGTGCGCTTGACGACGCGGAACGCCCGGCCCATCGGCGCCGGCCGCACCCGCTTCATCGACGGCCCCTGGTTGGCGTAGCACGCCGCGACGTAGAGGCGCTCGATGTCGCCGCTGAACGCCGTCCTTCTGCTGCAGGTTGGCCACCGCCGACCGCAGCACCTTGGCGATGTCGCGCGCGATCGTCTTGCGCGTGAACTGCAGCGTCGCCAGCGCCTGGTTGACGTTCTTGCCGCGAATCAGCTCGCAGCACCAGCCCGGCCTTCTGGGCCGAGGTGCGGATGCCGCGTGCCGTTGCCTGTGCTTCGACCATGGCTACGACTTGCCTCCGGCCGGCGCCGACGCCGCCGCCTTCTCCGTCTTCGTGGTGTGCCCCTTGAACGTCCGCGTCGGCGCGAACTCACCCAGCTTGTGCCCGACCATGTTCTCGGTCACGTACACCGGGATGAACTTCTTGCCGTTGTGCACGGCCATCGTGTGCCCGACCATCTCGGGCACGACCGTCGAGCGGCGCGACCAGGTCTTGATGACCTTCTTCTCGTTCGCCCGGTTCATCGCCTCGAGCTTCTCGAGCAGCGGCGTGTCGACGAACGGACCCTTCTTCAGTGACGCTCATGATCTGGCCTACTTCGTTCTCCGCGCTGACGATGAAGCGATCGGTCTTCTTGCGGCGCCGCGTCTTGTAGCCCTTGGTCGGCTGGCCCCACGGCGTCACCGGATGGCGGCCGCCCGACGTCTTGCCCTCACCACCGCCGAGCGGGTGATCGACCGGGTTCATCGCCACGCCGCGGACGTGCGGCCGCTTGCCGAGCCAGCGGCTGCGGCCGGCCTTGCCGATCGACACGTTCTCGTGCTCGAGGTTGCCGACCTGGCCGATGGTCGCGACGCACTCGACGTTGATCTTGCGGATCTCGCCCGACGGCATCTTCACCGACGCGTACTCGCCCTCGCGCGCCACCAGCTGCACCGACGACCCGGCGCTGCGCGCGATCTGGCCGCCCTTGCCGGGCCGCAGCTCGACGTTGTGGATCTGCGTGCCGAGCGGAATGTTGCGCAGCGGCAGGCAGTTGCCCGGCAGGATGTCGACGTCGTCGCCGGCAACCACCGTGTCGCCGACCTTCACGCCCGACGGCTGCAGGATGTAGCGCTTCTCGCCGTCGGCGTAGGTGATCAGCGCGATGCGCGCCGAGCGGTTCGGGTCGTACTCGACCGTCGCCACCTTGCCGGGGATGTCCTTCTTGTCGCGCTTGAAGTCGATGATGCGGTAGAGGCGCTTGTGCCCGCCACCGCGCCACCACGACGTCAGCTCGCCCTGGTTGTTGCGGCCGCCGGAACGGTGCAGGCTCTCGGTCAGCGGACGGTACGGCTCGTTCGTCGTGATCTCGTCGAACGTCTGCACCGTCTTGAAACGGGAGCCCGGCGACGTCGGATTGAATTTGCGAATCGGCATGTGCGATGTTCCTCACGCGCCCTGCAGGAACTCAGGCAACTTCTCGCCTTCCCGCAACGTGACGTAGGCCTTCTTCCAGTCGGAGCGCCGCCCCTCGAAGCGGCCCTGGCGCTTCACCTTGCCGTGCGCCAGCGACGTGCGGACGCTCTGCACCTTCGACGCCGAGCAGCGTCTCGACGGCGCGCCGGATATCGATCTTGTTGGCGTCGCGCGCCACCTGGAACACCAGCGTCCGGCCATCCTCGCGGATGACGGTCGTCTTCTCGGTGATCAGCGGCCGACGGATAACGTCTGTCAGTTTCATGGCTTACCCGAGCACTTCCTGCGAGCTTTTCGAGCGCCGCGCGCGTCATCACCACCCGGCGCGTGTCCATCACGTCGCGGGCGCTGACGCGATTGCTCGGCAGCAGCCGCACGCCCTCGATGTTGCGCACCGACAGCGACAGCTTGTCCTCGGGCTTGACGTCGACCAGCAGCGCCTTGCCCGTCGACGCCGAGCCGCCGCAGCATCTCCGCCGCCGCCTTGGTCTTGATGTCGGTCACGCTCAGCGCGTCGACCACCACCACCACGCCGTCGCGCAGCTTCTGCGCCAGGGCGGCGCGCAGCGCGCCCTTCTCGACCTTCTTCGGCAGGTGGAAGTCGTAGCTGCGCGGCTGCGGCCCGAACACCGTGCCGCCCTTGCGCCACAGCGGGTTGCGCGACCTCGCCGACCGCGCCCGGCCGGTGCCCTTCTGCCGCCACGGCTTCTTGCCGGTGCCGCTCACCAGGCCGCGCGTCTTGGTCATGTGCGTGCCGCGCCGCGCCGCGGCATTGGCGTGCACCACCGACTCGTGAATCAGGTCGGTCTTGATCCGGCCGCCGAACACGTCGTCGCGAAGGTCGAGCGAGCCGACCTTCTCGTTCTGCTGAGTTGACGATGTCAACTGTCATGGCTACTTCTTGCCCTTCTTCTTCGTGGGCTCGACCTGCGCGACCTTCAGCTTCTTCGCGGCAATCGCCTTGCGAATCACGACGATGGCATTGGGGCCGCCCGGCACCGCACCCTCGACCAGCAGCAGGTTGTTCTCGGCGTCGACGCGCAGCACCTTGAGGTTGCGCACCGTCACCCGGTCGGCGCCCATGTGGCCGCCCATGCGCATGCCCTTGACGACGCGCGACGGGTACGACGAGGCGCCAATCGAGCCAGGCGCGCGGTGGAACATCGAGCCGTGGCTGCCGGCGCCGCCGCCGAAGTTGTGGCGCTTCATCACGCCCTGGAAGCCCTTGCCGCGGCTGGTGCCGATCACGTCGACGCGCTCGCCGTCGGCGAAGATCGAGACGTTGACGATATCGCCAGCCTTGGCGTCACCGGCCTTGGCGGCGGCATCGGCCGCCGCGTCGGCGCCGGCCGCCGGCTTGATCGGCAGCTCGCGGCGGACGCGCGTCGCCGGCACGCCGGCCTTCTTGAAGTGGCCCTGCGACGGCTTGTTCTCCTTGGTCGGCTTGGCCTCGACGAGACCGAGCTGCACCGCCTGGTAGCCGTCCGTTTCCACGGTCTTGACCTGCGCCACGACGCAGGGACCGGCCTTCAGCACCGTCGCCGGCTGGACGGATGCCGTCCGCGGCGAACAGCTGCGTCATGCCGACTTTCTTTCCGATCAGTCCGGTGCACCATCGACCCTACTTCCCGTGCTCCTTGCCGAACGCCTTGATCTCGACGTCGACGCCGGCCGGCAGGTCGAGCTTCATCAGCGCGTCCACCGTCTGCGGCGTCGGCTCGAAGATGTCGATCAGCCGCTTGTGCGTGCGGATCTCGAACTGCTCGCGCGACTTCTTGTCGACGTGCGGCGACCGCAGGACGGTCCACTTGTTCTTCGCCGTCGGCAGCGGAATCGGTCCCGCCAGCCGCGCGCCGGTCCGCTTCGCCGTCTCGACGATCTCGCCGGTCGACTGGTCGAGGATGCGCGAGTCGTATGCCTTGAGGCGGATCCGGATCTTGTCGCTAAACATTGCCATCGCTATTCCTCGCCGGGTCCGCTGCGCGGCACCCGGCCTACTGCCTCTGCGCCAGGCCCGCTGCGCGGCACCGGCCTACGTGCGTAGGGCGGGTGCGGCCGCCAGGCCGACCCGCCAACCTGATTCGCCTATTCGAGAATCTCGGAAATCGTGCCGGCGCCGACCGTGCGGCCGCCCTCACGAATCGCGAACCGCGCGCCCTTCTCGAGCGCCACCGGCGTGTGCAGCGTCGCCGTGATCGTCGTGTTGTCGCCCGGCATCACCATCTCGACGCCCTCGGGCAACTGCAGCGACCCGGTCACGTCCGTCGTCCGGATGTAGAACTGCGGCCGGTAGCCGTTGAAGAACGGCGTGTGCCGCCCGCCCTCTTCCTTCGACAGGATGTAGACCTCGCCGGTGAACTTCGTGTGCGGCTTGATCGAGCCGGGCTTGGCCAGCACCTGGCCGCGCTCCACGTCCGCCTTCTCCACGCCGCGCAGCAGGATGCCGACGTTGTCCCCCGCCTGCCCCTCGTCGAGCAGCTTGCGGAACATCTCGACGCCGGTCACGATCTTCTTCTCCGTCGGCTTGAAGCCGACGATCTCGATTTCCTCGCCGACCTTCACCTTGCCGCGTTCGATGCGCCCCGTCACCACCGTGCCGCGGCCCGAAATCGAGAACACGTCCTCGATCGGCATCATGAACGGCTTGTCGCTCTCCCGCTCCGGCAGCGGAATGTAGGTGTCCAGCGCATCCATCAGCTTGATCACCGACTCGACGCCCGCCGGCTCGCCGTTGATCGCGCCGAGCGCGCTCACCCGCACCACCGGCGTGTCATCGCCCGGGAAGCCGTAGCTGCTCAGCAGCTCCCGCACCTCGAGCTCCACCAGGTCGAGCAGTTCCGGGTCGTCGACCGCGTCCACCTTGTTCAGCGCCACCACCAGATACGGCACGTTGACCTGGCGCGCCAGCAGCACATGTTCGCGCGTCTGCGGCATCGGCCCGTCCACCGCCGACACCACCAGGATGGCGCCGTCCATCTGCGCCGCCCCCGTGATCATGTTCTTGATGTAGTCGGCGTGCCCCGGGCAGTCGACGTGCGCGTAGTGCCGGTTCGCCGTCGCATACTCCACGTGGCTCGACGCGATCGTCAGGATCTTCGTGTCGTCACGACGGCCCTGCGACTCCGACGCCTTGGCCACCTCGTCATACGGCACGAACTTCGCCCACCCCTTGTCCGCCGCCACCTTCGTCAGTGCCGCCGTCAGGGTCGTCTTGCCGTGGTCGATGTGTCCGATCGTGCCGACGTTCACGTGCGGCTTGGAACGATCAAATTTCTCTTTGGCCATCGAAGTTCGTCTCCGTCGTTAATCAGTCTTCGGTCTACGGTGTGCGGTCTACTTGCTGCCCTGGATCCGCGCGACCACTTCTTCGCTGACGTTGTTCGGCGCCTGCTCGTAGTGCTCGAAGTGCATCGAGTAGGTGGCGCGGCCCTGCGTCCGCGACCGCAGGTCGGTGGCATAGCCGAACATCTCGGACAGCGGCACCCGCGCGTTGATGATCTGCGTGCCGCCACGGTCTTCCTGCGACTGGATGCGGCCACGGCGGCTCGCCAGGTCGCCCATCACGTCGCCCATGTAGTCCTTGGGGACCACCACTTCGACCTTCATGATCGGCTCGAGCAGCACCGGCTTGGCCTTTTTCGCCGCATCCTGGAACGCCATCGAACCGGCGATCTTGAAGGCCATTTCCGACGAGTCGACGTCGTGGTACGAACCGTCGTACAGCTCGATGCGCACGTCGTCGATCGGGTAGCCGGCAATGACACCGCGGGTCAGCGCTTCCTTGATGCCTTCGTCGACCGGCTTGATGAATTCCTTCGGAATCGAGCCCTGCGTCGTCTTGTTCTCGAAGATGTAGCCGGTACCCGGTTCGCCCGGGAACAGGTGAATCTTGACGTGGCCGTACTGGCCGCGGCCGCCGGTCTGCTTGGCGTACTTCATCTCGCCGTCGGCGGGCCGGGTCAGCGTCTCCTTGTAGGCGACCTGCGGCTTGCCGACGCTCGCCTCGACGCCGAACTCGCGCTTCAGGCGGTCGACGATGATCTCGAGGTGCAGCTCGCCCATGCCGGCGATGACCACCTGATTGGTCTGCTCGTCGGTCTTGACGCGGAAGGTCGGATCCTCGCCCATCAGCTTGGCGAGGCCGACGCCGAGCTTCTCCTGGTCGCTCTTCGTCTTCGGCTCGATCGCCAGCGAGATGACCGGCTCCGGGAAGTCCATCGACTCCAGGACGATCGAACTCTTCTCGTCGCACAGCGTATCGCCGGTGCTGACCTGCTTCAGGCCGACTGCGGCGGCGATGTCGCCGGCGTAGACTTCCTTGATTTCCTCACGCTTGTTGGCGTGCATCTTCAGCAGGCGGCCGACGCGCTCGGTGCGGCGCTTGGTCGAGTTGTAGACGGAGGAGCCGGACGTCAGCACGCCCGAGTAGACGCGGATGAACGTGAGCTGGCCGACGAACGGATCGGTCATCAGCTTGAACGCCAGCGCCGAGAACGGCGCGTCATCCGAGGCCGGACGCTCGATCGTGGCGGCCTCTTCACCGTCGGCCGGCGCCGCCGCTCGGGATCGATGCCCTTGATCGCCGGCACGTCGAGCGGCGACGGCAGGTAGTCGACCACGGCGTCGAGCATCGGCTGCACGCCCTTGTTCTTGAACGCCGAGCCGCAGATGACGACGACGAACGCCGTCGGCTCCTCGCGCACCGACTTGATGACCCGGCTGCGCAACGCCGCCTTGATCTCGGCCTCGCTGATCTCCTCGCCGCCGAGATACTTCTCGAGCAGCTTGTCGTCGTGCTCGCTGACCTTCTCGATCAGCCGCTCGCGATAGACCTGCGCCTCGGCCAGCATCTCGGCCGGGATCTCCGAGACGTCGTAGTCGGCGCCCATCGTCTCGCTCTTGTAGGTGATCGCCTTCATCTTGACCAGGTCGATGACGCCGATGAACTTGTCCTCGGAGCCGATCGGCAGCTGGATGGCGACCGGGTTGCCACCGAGCTTGGTCTCGATCTGCTGCAGCGTCGTCTTGAAGTCCGCGCCGATGCGGTCCATCTTGTTGACGAAGCAGATGCGCGGCACGCGGTACTTGTCCGCCTGGCGCCAGACCGTTTCCGACTGCGGCTCGACACCGGACACCGCGTCGAACACCGCGCAGGCGCCATCGAGCACGCGCAGCGAACGCTCGACTTCAGCGGTGAAGTCGACGTGACCTGGCGTGTCGATGATGTTGATGCGGATGTCGCGCCAGAAGCAGGTCGTCGCGGCCGACGTGATGGTGATGCCGCGCTCCTGCTCCTGCTCCATCCAGTCCATGACGGCGGTGCCTTCGTGGACTTCACCAATCTTGTAGGTGATCCCGGTGTAGAAGAGGATCCGTTCCGTCGTGGTCGTCTTCCCGGCATCGATGTGGGCCATGATGCCGATGTTCCGGGTTCTGTCGAGCGGTGTCTGCCGAGCCATTTCTCTTTACCGTCTTCGGTCTACAGTCTGCGGTCTTCGGTGCGAATTCATCTTCGTGCTGCGCTGTCCCCGTCGACCGTAGACCGGGGACCGCAGACCGAAGACCCGTCTCCTACCAGCGATAGTGGGCGAACGCCTTGTTCGCTTCCGCCATGCGGTGCGTGTCTTCGCGCTTCTTGACCGCGCCGCCGCGCAGGTTCGAGGCGTCGAGCAGCTCGTTGGCGAACTTCTCCTGCATCGTCTTGCCGTCGCCGCGCGACCGCGCGTAGCTCGACCAGCCAGCGGATGCTCGAGCGACAGCCGGCGGTTCGGGTTGACCTCGATCGGCACCTGATAGTTCGAGCCGCCGACCCGGCGCGACTTCACTTCCAGGCTCGGCTTGACGTTGTCGAGCGCCTTCTTGAAGACCTTGAGCGGGTCGTCACCGGTGCGCTCCTTGATGATGTCGAAGCTCTTGTAGAGGATGCGCTCGGCCGTGCTCTTCTTGCCGTCGCTCATGACGGTGTTGATGAACTTGGTGACCAGCGTGCTGTTGTACACGGGATCGGCGGCGAGCTCACGCTTCGGGATTTCTCTTCTTCGCGGCATGTCTGGTAGTCCTAGGACTTCGGGCGCTTGGCGCCGTACTTCGAGCGACCCTGCTTGCGGCCCTGAACGCCGACGGCGTCGAGCGTGCCGCGCACCACGTGGTATCGGACGCCCGGGAGATCCTTGACACGGCCGCCGCGGATGAGCACCAGCGAGTGCTCCTGCAGGTTGTGGCCGACACCGGGGATGTAGGTCGTCACCTCGATGCCATTGGTCAACCGGACGCGCGCCACCTTGCGGAGCGCAGAGTTCGGCTTCTTCGGCGTCTGGGTAAACACGCGCACGCAGACGCCGCGCTTCTGCGGGCTCACCTGCAACGCGGGACTCTTGGTCTTGGTGACGATTTTGTTGCGTCCCTGTCGAACGAGCTGACTGATGGTCGGCATAGCTTCCGTTTCAAAATTCGTAGAGCGGCGTACAGGAGGAAATGCTGCGCCCATCCTGCTCCGCGACACCCGTGCCGAGCTGCGAGCCTCACAGCCGACACGTCGTTTCAGGCCTGGAGCACGGTCACCCGCGCTGGCGCCTGAAAACTGATGACCCTATCTGTTTGATGCGCGAGGACAGCCACGCTGTCCAGGACCGCGCCGCCACAGCAGCGCCGTCCGAGGAAAAAAGCCTCTGACTGTTCGTCTCGCCCGGCTCATATCGAGCTGCGAGGCGGCCTCTTCCAATGCGGTTGGAGCTAGATAGGGTGTCCTAGCCCCAAGAGAACCTGACGAATATAGCACGGCCCATCGATGGCCGCAACGTGAGCACAAGCGCGACCGCGCGCCGCGGCGTGCAAAACGACAGGACAGGCGGCGCGGGCGTGACGCCCTGAGCCGGAACGTCCGTGCCGCCTTGCTCTGCCGTTTCCTGTCCCGCAGCGCACCTCCCTCTACTTGCGCGCCGCGAGCCTCTACTTGCGCGCCGCGAGCCTCTACTTGCGCGCCGCGAGCCTCTACTTGCGCGCCGCGAGGTAGTTCGAGATCGCCGTCAACTGCTCCTCCGTCAGCCGGTCGCCAAACGGCGGCATGTTCGAGGCCGGGTCGACCAGGGACGGATCGGCAATCCACGTCTTCAACCACTCGGCGTCGCGTTCGGCGCCCGCCTTCGACAGGTCGGGCCCGGCGGCGCCGCCTTCGCCGTCGATCATGTGGCAGTTGGCGCAGTAGCGGCCGAACACGGCCGACGCGGCCTGCACTTGCGCCGACACCTGCGGCGGCGTCGAGCCGGCACGCACCCGGCGCATGTAGCTCAGGACCGACCGCGCCTGCGCCTCGTTCATCCCGCCCGCCGGCGCCGCCCGCAACCCGGGCGCGATCACCTCGGGATCCCGCACGTGCGTCAGCAGCCAGTCAGGATCGCGCGTCAGCCGCGTGCTGGCAATCGGGTTCGCCGCGCCGCCGCTCTGGTGACAGCGGACGCAGGTCTCGTCGCTGGCGAACTGCTGCCCGGCCAGCGGCAGCGGGCCCCAGCTGGCGCTGGCCGCCTCCACGGGTGCGTCCTTCAAACCAAGGTAGGTCAGGATGCCGATGCCGCTCAGGACGATGAAGAAGCCGAACATCACCAGCGGCCGCTTCATCGGGTGCCGCTCGGGCCGCCTGTCCAGGAACGGCAACAGGAACAGCGAGCCGACCACCAGCCCCGGGATCAGCATGGTCGCGACCGGCTCCAGCGGGCCGGGGAAATACTTGAGCATCTCGAACAGGCTCAAGAAGTACCACTCCGGCCGCGGCACGTAGGTGGCGTCGGTCGGGTCGGCCACCGCGTCGAGCGGAGCGCGGAACACGATCGCAAACGTGAGCAGCAGCGCGAAGACCGCGGCGTTGACGATGGTGTCCTTCAGCGCATGGTTCGGGTAGAACGGGATGGTCGGACCGTCCTTCGGCGTGATCGGTCCGGAAATGCCGTGCCGCCGCATCAGGTAGAGATGCGCGGCAATGAACGCAATCAGGCACAGCGGCAGCAGGAAGACGTGCGCGGAATACCAGCGCAGCAGCGTCAGCGAACCAAGCGCGCTGCCCCCGGTCATCACTCCCGCGACCAGTTCGCCCATCGGCCCGCTGCGCGCGATGTTGATCGACACGGTCGTCGCCCAGTAGGCCTTCTGGTCCCACGGCAGCAGGTAGCCGGTCAGGGCGAAGCCGAGGATCAGCAGCAGCAGCACGACGCCGGTGATCCAGGTCATCTCGCGCGGCGCCTTGTAGGAGCCGAAGATCGCGACCCGCAGCATGTGGATGACTGCGGCGATGACGATGAAGCTGGCGCCGAAGAAATGCAGGCCGCGCAGGACTGCGCCAAACGGCAGCCGCTCCATGATGAAGCGGACGCTGTCGTAGGCATACTCCGTCGACGGCACGTAGTACATCGTCAGCACGATGCCGGTGATGAGCTGCACGGACAGCAACAGCACGAGGTTGCTGCCGGTGGTGAACCACCAGCCGGTTCCCGGCGGAAGCGGTTCTTCGAGCAGGTGGTGGCGGTGGCTGCGGAACCCGGTGCGGTGGTCGAGCCAGTCGAATAAACCCTTGAAACGCGACATCAGACCTGCACCAGCACCTGGTCGCCGTCGACGCGGGTCTCGAAGTTGGCCAGCGGCGCGGGGGCGGGCCGGAGACGACGTTGCCGCTGCGGTCGTAGATGCCGCCGTGGCAGGGGCATCTGATGACCTGGGCTTCCGCGTCCCAGCTCACGCGGCAGCCGAGATGCGTGCATGTGGAGTCGATCGCGGTCACCTTGTCGTTGTTCTTGACGAGGAAGACGGTTTTGCGATCGACCACCTGACTGTAGCCATCCTCGCGGGTCACGCGCAGGACGACAGGAATGGGCTCGTTATCGGGAAGATTGCTCAGGTTCGCGGCCGGAAGCCAGTTCTCCTCACGGCGAACCAGCCCCGGCGAGACGACAGCACCGCCGAGAATCACTCCGAGGGTGCCAGCGATCGCGGCCTGGATGGCGGTGACGGCGCGGCTCAGGAAACGACGGCGACCCGATGGGTCGTGGGATGACTGCATTGCTTTCCTAATTTATTCCACATGATCCATGGTGTCTACGGAGCGATGGCCGGCACCCGCGGGTCACCGCACCGGCACGGTCGGCACCCAGCCCGGGAAGACGTAGGCGAAGAGCATCGACATGATGCCCATCACGATCATCAGCAGCACGCTGTGCTTGATCGTGAAGCGGAACAGCTTGCCTTCGTCGGCGGAGGTCATGCCGGTCGCGGCGACGGCGACGGCGATGCTCTGGAGCGAGATCATCTTGCCCATCACGCCGGCCGCCGAGTTGACCGAGGCGGTCAGCACCGGGTTGAGGCCGAGCGCGTTGGCGGTGACCACCTGCAGGTTGCCGAACAGGGCGTTCGCCGAGGTGTCGCTGCCGGTCAGGAACACGCCGAGCCAGCCGAGCACCGCGCTGAAGAACGGGAAGGCGAAGCCGGTGGTGGCCAGCGCCAGGCCGAGCGTCGAGGTCATGCCCGAGTAGTTCATCAGGTAGGCCAGCCCGAGCATCGACGGCGATCGTCAGCATGGCGAAGCGACAGCTGCTTGAAGGTCGCCGCGTAGATGCCGACGAACTGCCGCGGGCTCGACGCCGAGGCAACAGCCGCGGCGGCGATCGTCGCGAGGAAGCAGGCCGTGCCGGACGCGCTGAGCCAGTTGAACGTGAAGACCGCGGCATACGGCGCCGGCTGCGTCGTCACCGGCGGCACGCGCGTGATCATGTTGTGCAGCGCCGGCACGTTCAGCCCGTTCAGTGCCGCTCGCGTTCCGCGGCAGGAACGCCGGCATCAGGCCGTTGGTCCAGGCATCGATCGCCGGCCTTGATCGTCGGCTCGCCCCAGACCAGCACGAACACCACCAGCAGCAGGTACGGCAGCCAGGCCATCGGACAGCTCGCGGCCGGAGTGCTTCGTCCGCGCAGCGCGCGACCGGCCGGTCGCCCTCGAGCCGCATGATCGTCTTCGGCTTCCAGAACTTCAGCACCAGCACCATGACGCCGATGCAGGTGAGCGAGCTCAGGATGTCGGTCAGCTCGGGGCCGATGTAGTTCGAGACGATAGAACTGCACGCCGGCGAACGACACGCCGCAGGCCAGGATCGCCGGCAGCACCTCGAGCGCCCGCCGCCGGCCCGGCCATGACGACGATCAGGTAGCCGGGAATGAACACCGAGATCATCGCGCACAGCCGGCCGACCATGGCGCTGAGCGGCATCACGCGGCAGCCCGGTGACGTTGGCCAGCGTGATGACCGGGATGCCGATCGATCCGAACGCGACCGGCGCGGTGTTGGCGAGCAGGCAGATGCCGGCGGCGTAGAACGGCGAGAAGCCGAGGCCGGCGAGCATCGCGCCGGAGACGGCGACCGGCGCGCCGAAGCCGGCGGCGCCCTCGATGAAGGCGCCGAACGAGAAGGCGATGAACATCGCCTGCAGGCGGCGGTCGTCGGTCAGGCCGCCGACCGAGTCCTTGATGATCTCGAACTTGCCGGTGTCGACGGCCAGCCGGTACAGCATGATCGAGGCGAACACGATCCAGGCGATCGGGAACATGCCGTAGGCGGCGCCGTAGAGCGTCGACGATGACGCGCGAGCTGCACCGGCATGCCGTAGACCGACGCAGCGCGACGAGCAAGCGCCGAGCCGAGCGCGGTCAGCGCCGCCATCCACGCCGGCTTGCGCAGCACGCCGAGCATGACGAACAGCACGAGGATCGGAATGGCGGCGACGAGCGCCGACAGTCCGAGGCTGCCGGCGACCGGCTCATAGTTGTGCTGCCACATCGCTAATTCACAGCTCCCAGGCGCACGGTCGACTCCTACGGTTCGCGCTCGACGGCCGGGCCGGCGCGGCGATTGCCCGGAGCGACGCCCCGAATCGATGCATCAATTAATTGGATGGGGTGAAAGATCCGCCAGTTATACCCGAAACCGCGGGCGGCTGCCGAAATCTGCAGCATGCACCCGGGATTGGCGGTGGCGATCAGGTCCGGCGACAGCGCGGCGATGTGCTGCGCCTTGCGCGCGCCGAGCTGCGCCGCCGGCACCGGCTGCACCAGGTTGTAGATGCCGGCGCTGCCGCAGCAGATCTCCGGTTCGGCCGGCGTCAGCAGCTCGATGCCAGGGATCGCCTGCAGCAGTGTCGCGCGGCGGCTGCCGGACGCCCTGGCCGTGCGCCAGGTGGCAGGCATCGTGATAGACCACCCGCGCGGCAATCGGGTGCCGCGGCGCCCGCGCCGGCCCGAGTTCGACCAGCACTTCCGACACGTCGCGCACCGTCGCGCTGAAGGCTCGCGCCCGGCCGGCCCAGGCGGCATCGCCGGCGAGCAGTTCGCCGTACTCCTTCATCGCCGACCCGCAGCCCGCCGCGTTGACGACGACGCGGTCCACGCCGGCACGCTCGAACGCCGCGATGTTGTGCCGCGCCAGCCCGCGGGCCTGTCGATCTGCCCCGCATGCAGCGGCAGCGCACCGCAGCAGCCCTGGTCGGGCGGTGCGTCGACGCGGCATCCCTCGGCGGCGAGCACGCGGATGGTCGCCCGGTTCACCTCGTCGAACACCAGCCGCTGCACGCAGCCGGTCAGCAGCGCGACCTTCAGCCGTGGCGGCGCCTGACTGGCGTCGGTCCGCGTGGCGCGTGCCGGAACAGCGACCGGCCAGCGTCACCGGCGGCGCCAGCGCCATCACCGCCCGCAGCCTGCGCGGCAGCAGCGCGTGCCGGCCGCCGACTGGCCGATGCGCCGCACCAGCCCGCCAAGCAGCGCGAGCGGCATGAGCGCCACGCGCATCCGCCCCGGATACGGGATCAGTGCCATCAGCGCCCGACCGGAAACACCGGTCGCGCGCAGCGGCCGCGGATAGCTGCTGCTTCAATCTGCGCCCGTGTCTGTTCGATGAGCGGCGCGTACTGCACACCCGATGGACAGGCGGTCACGCACGCGAGGCAACCGAGGCAGGCGTCGAAGTGCTCGCACGAACGACGGTATCGACAGCGGCGCGCCCCTCGTTGCGCCGCCTTCATCAGGTAGATTCGGCCGCGCGGCGAGTCCATCTCCTCGCCCCATAACAGGTAGGTCGGGCACGTCGGCAGGCAGAAGCCGCAGTGGACGCACTTGTCGATCAGCGCTTGTGAAGGGTTGGACATGGACGGACTACGGTCGAACGGTGGCTACACCGGGCCGCGGCCGGCGTTCAGGATGGCCGCCGGATCGAAGGCGCGCTTGACGGCGGCGGTGCACCGCCGCCGCGGCGTTCGCCTCGCCCCAGACGTCGACGCGGCGTTCGACGGAAGTCGGGGCCCGCAGCAGCACGACGTGGCCCACCGCATCGGAGCGCCGGCGCAGCCCCTCGACGGCGGCGACCATCCCGTCCTCGCTGCCGTCGACGCGGATGAATCCGGCGCCGACTGCCGTGCGTCCCGCCAGCTCGATCGTCGTCCCGGTACGTTGTTGCGTGTCCCGCAGCAGCGCGAGCACCTGCGGCAGGGCCGCGGGCAGCCAGGCGGCGCGGACGATGAGCCCGGGCGACGGCCACGGCGCGGCCGCGTGCGCCTGCCACAGTGCCGCCTCACGCTCGCCGCCGATCCGTTCGCCACGACCTCCCAGGATCGCGGACGCCGCGTCCGCCTGAGCGGCCGTCGCCGCCGGGCTCGTCGCAAAGCACACCGCGAGTCGATGACTGGCGCTGCTGCCCGGCCCGAACGAGGCGAGCACCTCTGACATCACCGGCTCGACCTGGCTGTCGCCGAGCGCGGCTGCGTCCCGGCCAAGCGCCGCCGGGTCAGCATGGTCGACGACGATCGTGGTCGAGGCCTGCGGCTGTGGCGACAGCTTGAAGGTCGCGTCGACGATGACCGCAAACGCGCCGAACGAGCCGCTCATCAGCTTGCCGAGGTCGTAGCCGGCAACGTTCTTGACCACGTGCCCGCCGCTGCGGGCAAGGCGGCCGTCGGTGGTGGCGAGCGTGATGCCGATGAGCAGGTCGCGCGGGTGCCGTAGCGGTGCCGCAGCGGCCCGGACTCGTTGGTCGCCAGCAGCCCGCCGATAGTCGAGGCACCGAACGCGCTCGAGAGCGGCAGCCACTGGCGATGGCTCGCCAGCTGCCGGTTCACCTCGTTCGAGGGTCGCGCCCGCCTCGACGGTCACGGTCAGGTCGCCATGACGGTGCGACCAGCAGGCGGTCGAGTGCGGCGGTGCTGAGCACCACGTCCAGCGCCGTTGCGGACCCTGCCCCACCCGACCTTGGTGCCACTCCCCCGCACGACGGTCTGCAGCCGTTCGCCCGACAGCCAGGCGAGGGCCGCCGCCGCCTGCGCCGCGGACGCGGGTTCGATGACCAGGCGCGGGACGACGCCGTCGATCGCGTCACGCTCGTCCCCGGCTCGCGCCGCACCGAACGCCGCAACGTGCGGGAGAACGCAACAGGTCGGCGGCAGTCACCGGGGTCAGAACCGTTCAGCCAAGACCGGCGTGCTCGACCGGGTGCTGGCGGATACGGGCCGGGCACCTCGCCGCACAGCCGCGGCGTCGGCAGCACCTTGCCGGGGTTGCATAGGCGTGACGGGTCGAACGCGTCGCGCACGCGCCGCATCACATCGAGATCGTCCGTCGGAGAACATCCGCGGCATGTAGTCGCGCTTGTCGGCGCCGACGCCATGCTCGCCGGTGATGCGACCCACCGGCCTCGATGCAGTAGCGCGAGAATCTCGCCCGCGACGTCTTCCGCCAGCGTGCGCCTGTCCGGGCACACGCCTCGTCATAGCAGATCAGCGGGTGCAGGTTGCCGTCGCCGGCATGAAAGACGTTGCCGATGCGCAGTCCCGAGCGCGCCGACAGCTCGCGGATGCGGCCGAGCACCTCCGGCAGTCGCGTGCGCGGCACCACGCCGTCCTGCACGTAGTAGTTCGGCGAGACGCGCCCCATGGCCGCGAACGCCGCCTTGCGGCCGCTCCAGATCCGGGCGCGCTGCGCGTCGTCGCGGGCGATCTCGATCGTCGTCGCGCCGCGCGCCGCGGCAGATCGCCTCGACCACCGCGAACAGTTCCGCCACCTCTGACGCCGGGCCGTCGAGCTCGACGATGAGGATGGTGTCTGCCGGCGGGAAATTGCGGATGCACGGCAGCCTCGGCCGCCTCGATCGCCAGGGCGTCCATCATCTCGACCGCCGCCGGGATGATGCCGGCGGCGATGATGTCCGAGACGGCAGCCCGCCGGCAGCACTGATGCTGTCGAACGCGGCCAGCAGCGTCTGCACCGTTTCCGGGCGGCGAAGGATGCGCACGACCACCTGGGTGACGACCGCCGAGCGTCCCTTCGGACCCGATCGATCAGCGCCAGCAGGTCCGGGCCCGGCGTCGTCGGCGAGCGGGCTGCCGATTCGCACGCAGTTCGCCATCGGGCATCACCACTTCGACTTCGAGCACGTGATGCACGGTGAACCCGTACTTCAGGCAGTGCGCCCCGCCGGAGTTCTCCGCCACGTTGCCGCCAATCGAGCAGACCTGCTGGCTCGACGGATCAGGCGCGTAGTAGAGCCCGAATGGCGCGACCTGCCGGTGATCTCGAGGTTGGTGACGCCCGGCTCGACGGTGACGCGCCGATTGGGGATATCGATGTCGACGACCCGGTTCAGGCGTGCCAGACTGATGACGACTCCCGCCGGCTACCGGCAGGCGCGCCGCCGGACAGGCCGGTGCCGTGGCCGCGGGCGACAAACGGAATCCCCTCGCGGTGGCAGACGCGGACGACTGCCTGCACCTGCGCCGCCGACCCTGGCAGGACCACCAGCACCGGCGTCTGGCGCAGGTGCGGCAGGGCATCGCACTCGTAGGTCATCAACTGCAGCGGCTCGCTGAGCACGGCCTGCGCGCCACAGATGCGGCGGAACTCGGCGATAAGGGATTCGTTCATTGGCTTCAGAATTCAGCGCACAATGCCGGCGTCAGAACTCAGAATGTCTCCATGCAGATAACCCTGGACTACGGCACCGACGGCCTGGAGGTCGAGGTCCCCGACGACAACGTCACCGTCATCGAGCCGATCTTCCGTCCGGCCGCGCCCGACCCGGCTGCCACGCTGCGCGCGGCCCTGCGTGCGCCGATCGACCGCCCGCTGCTCGCCGACATCGTTGCCCCCGGCGCGCGCATCGCCATCTCCGTCTGCGACATCACCCGGGCGCAGCCGCGCCGCGAGATGCTGGCGGCGATCTTCGCGGACATTCCCGGCCTGCGCCTCGAGGACGTCACGGTCCTCATCGCCACCGGGACGCACCGGGCGAACACCGCCAGCGAGCTCGAGCAGATGCTCGGGGCCGACATCGTACACCGCTGCCGCGTCCTCAACCACGATAGTCGCGACCCCCAGCTGCTGCGCCACGTCGGCACGACGTCGACCGGCGTGCCGGTCTACCTCAATCGCGAATGGCTGGACGCCGACGTCCGCATCACCACCGGCTTCGTCGAGCCGCACTTCTTCGCCGGTTTCAGCGGCGGGCCGAAGATGGTCGCGCCGGGGCTCGCCGGGCTCGAAACGGTAATGATGCTGCACGACGCCTATCGCATCGGCCACCCGAACGCGACCTGGGGGACGATCGAGGGCAACCCGGTGCACGAGGACGTGCGCGAGATTGCCCGCATGCTGCCGGTTCACTTCTCGGTCGACGTGACGCTCAACCGCGAACAGAAGATTACCGCGGCGTTTGCCGGCGAGATCCTGGCGGAGCACGCGCAGGCGTGCGCCTATGCCAGGGCGACGGCGATGCGCGCGGTGCCGGCGCCGTTCGATGTCGTCCTCACCACCAATTCCGGCTATCCGCTCGACCAGAACCTCTACCAGGCGGTCAAGGGGATGTCGGCTGCCGCCAAGATCGTCAAACCGGGCGGCACGATCGTGTGCGCCGCCGAATGCCGTGACGGGCTGCCGGCGCACGGCAGCTACGGTGCCGTGCTCGCGTCGCAGCCAGACCCGGGCCGCCTGCTCGCCATGATCAACGCGCCAGGCTACTCGGTGCCGGATCAATGGCAGGTGCAGATTCAGGCGCAAATCCAGATGAAGGCGGCCGTCCTGGTGAAGACCACCGGCCTCCGCCCGGAGGAGGTCCGCGCCGCGCACTTCAGCCCGATCCAGGACGTCGCCGCCGCGGTGCGCGATGCACTCGACCGCGCCGGGGCCGGCGCCACCCTCTGCGTGCTGCCGCAGGGCCCGCAGACCATTCCGTACGTGGCCTAATACGTAGTTCGTAGTTCGTGGTTCGTGGTTCGTGGTTCGGTAAGGGATTGCGCCTCTGCTACGACGAACCACGAACGACGAGCACGCTACACTACGCGCCGATGACCCCAAAGGCCATTCTGCTCGCGGCACTGCTGCTCATTACGGCGGCATACATCGCCTTCTGGACCAGGGTGGAAAAGGGACGCCGCGGCGAGGTGGCGCCGCCCGGTCCGGCGGCTCCAGCCGGCGCCGGTTTCCACGTCGGCATCGGTTTTTTCGCCAATTTCCTCGATACCCTCGGCATCAGTTCGTTCGCGACCACGACGACGATCTATCGGCTGAAGCGGCTGGTGGTGGACGAGCGTATTCCCGGCACCCTCAACGTCGGCCACACGCTGCCGACCGTCGTGCAGGCGCTGATCTACATCTCGATCGTGCAGGTGCAGTTCGAGACCCTGGCACTGTTGATCGTGTCGTCGGTCGCTGGATCGTGGATCGGTGCCGCCGTCGTCGCCGGGCTGCCACGGCGGCAGATTCAGCGCGGCATGGGTGTCGCGCTGCTGCTGGCCGCAGTGCTGATGGTGATGACCGCCCTGGATCGCTTCCCGGGGGGCGGTGAAGCGCTCGCCCTCACCGGAACGAAGCTGGTCGTCGGCTGCGTCGTCAATTTCGCCCTCGGCGCGCTCATGACCCTGGGCATCGGACTGTATGCGCCGTGCATGATCATGATCAGCCTGCTGGGGATGAACCCGACCGCCGCGTTTCCGATCATGATGGGGTCATGCGCGTTCCTGATGCCGACCTGCAGCCTGCAGTTCATCCGCAAGCGGAAGTACGACCTGCGCGCAGCGCTCGGCCTGGCACTCGGTGGCATGCCCGCCGTGCTGATCGCCGCGTTCATCGTGCGCTCGCTGCCGCTCAGCTCGGTGCGCTGGCTGGTGGTGGTCGTCGTGCTCTATACCGGAACGACGCTGCTGCGGGCCTCGCTCGCCACTCCCGCGCAGTCCGAGGCGGTTACCGGCTAGGGCTGGCGCTGCTGGCGGTGGCCTTGGCCAGCGCCTGCGCCGCCCGCACGTCAACGCTGCCGATCCCGGCGGCCCAGGCGCTGCTCACCGTCGTCAGCTGGAACATGCACGCTGGTGTCGGCGATCTGCGGGCGTTGCTGCAGGACCTCGAAACCGGCCGCCTCACGGGCGTCCAGGTGCCTGATTACGTGCTCCTGCTCCAGGAAGCGGTTCAGGGCAGAAACAGCGATGCCCTTGCAGCCGTGCAGGGCACCCGCGCCGCTGCCTATTTCGCGCCGGTTCGCGACACCGCCGCCGGCAGCAGCGGTAACGCAGTCGTCTCGACGAGACCACTCATCGCCCCGCGCGCGGTCAGCCTGCCGCAGGAACGGCAGCCACGCTCTGCCATCCTCACCGCCATCGAACTGGGCGGCGAGCAGATCGCCCTCATCTGCGCACACCTCGAAAACCGTCAAAGCTGGCTGCGGGGCGGCGTGTTCGGCGACCGGGCGCGCGCCCGCCAGGCCGCGGCGCTGCTGGCGCAGATCCCGGCGGATGGTCCGGCCATCGCCGGCGGCGACTTCAACAGCCTGTTCGGGATACGGGAGGAGGCGGTCCGCCTCTTCTCGCGACGGTTCACGACCCAGCCCACGCCGCCGCCACGCCAGGAGCCGACCTTCCGGGATCGGCTGGTGCTGGACCACCTGTTCTTCGATCTCCCGGCCGGCTGGCAGGCAAGGCGATGGGTGAGTGCCGAATCCTACGGCTCGGATCATCGCCCGGTGGTGGGCGTGATCATTGGCAACTGACCAGGAGCGAAGGCCCGGCCGGCGGCGCCGTCAGTGGGTCATCGTGTAGACGAGGACGTCCATCCCCAGTGCGTAACCGTTCGGTGAGAACTGCAGGAAGAACGCGGGGTCTTCGCCCTCGCGCTCCCACGAGTCGCCGAGGTCGGTATTGTGGGTCATCAGCACCATCGGGCGACGATGCTTGTCACGGATGACGCGCAGGTCGGCGCGCGGGCTGTCCGAGCCGCGCTCGGCGGTGGACGTGCCACCACTGCGGCGCCAGAAGTTGATGTTGGTAATCTGCGGGATTTCCTTGACGTCGATCACCGTGTGCAGCATCGGGTCTTCGAGCGCCACGTCCTCGATTGGATACTCCGACGGCGGCAGCACCCGGGCGATCTCGGCGGCCCACTGGTTCCACGCCTGCGTGCCCCAGAAGTCGTCGACCCACAGGAACCCGCCCTTGAGCAGATAGAGTCGGAGCTGCTCGACTTCGTCCTGGTCGAGGCCGATGGTGCCGACGTCTGAACCCATGACGAACGGGCAATTGAACAACTGCGGGTCGGTCAGGCGGACCACGTAGTGATTCGGCTCGCGCTCGTCGTCGCGGCTGACGGAGGTCTTGGTCAGCTCGGACAGGCGGGTCATCAGGTTCACTTCGGCGTAGGGATAGTCGGTGCGCCAGCCGATGCCGCTCGGTTCCGACCGCACGCTGCGGAACGCCATGCGGCAGAAGATGAACTTGGCGCTCGGCATCTGCTCGGGCGCGAATCGTGGCGGGATGCTGCCCTCGCGGTAGGAGAATCCGCCGCGCTGCGCCGACACCGCGCCGGCCCCAAGCAAGCACACCAGCCCGGCGATGATGAGGTGACGGCGTCCCAATGACGTCATAAGGGGCAGGGTAGCGCGATCCGGCCGGTTGCCGCCAACCAATTCCTCACTCCCTCGTGAAGAGCGTCGATACCTGCCCCTTGACCACCTTCCCCATCGCGTTCCGGGGCAGGGCGTCCACGTGGCGCAAGGCGCGCGGGATCTTGTACGGCGCCAGCTGCGGCCGCGCCCATCCCTGCAATTCGTCGATGGTGAGGCTGGCGCCCGGCTTCAACTCGACCGCCGCAGACACCCGCTCGCCCCAGTCGGGATCGTCGATGCCGACGATGGCGCACTCGGCGATCGCGGGATGGGTGCGAAGCAGCTCTTCGATCTCGAGGGCGGACACCTTGAACCCGCCTGTCTTGATGATGTCCACGCTGGTCCGGCCGAGCAAGCGATAGGAGCCCTGCTCGAGCACCGCCATGTCCCCGGTCCTGAACCACCCGTCGCGAAACGCCTCGCGCGTCTCCTTTGGCCGTTGCCAGTACTCACGGAACACGGCTGGACCGCGCACCTCGAGCTCGCCCGGCGTATTCGCGCCAACGACCCCCCCGGCATCGTCGACGAGCCGCACCTCGACGCCGGGAAGGGGCGTACCGACAAAGCCGGGCCGGCGCTCCCCCTGCAACGGGTTGGACAACGCCATGCCGATCTCGGTCATGCCGTAGCGCTCGAGCAGGGTGTGGCCGGTAATGTCGCGCCAGCGTTCGAGCGTTCGCACCGGCAGGGCGGCGGAACCCGACATCATCAGCCGCAGACGCGCGGCGCCGTCGGAGCGGGCGCGCTGAACCGCGGCGGGAGCCGCCTCCCAGGCGGCAATCAGCCGGTTGTAGATCGTCGGCACCGCGGTGAAGACGGTGATCTCACCGGAGGCGAGGCGGCTCCACACCGTTTCGGCGTCGAAGGCCGGCAGCATCTCGCAGGTGGCGCGGACCGCGAGCGCCGAGCCAAGCCCGTTGATGATGCCGTGGACATGGTGCAGCGGCAGCACGAGCAGCAGGCGGTCTGACGGTCCCCAACCCCAGGCACTCACCAGCGCCGACACCTGCGCGCCGATGTTGGAGTGGGTGGTGACGACGCCTTTCGGCCGCCCGGTGGTGCCGCTGGTGTAGATGATCATGCCGCGCCGCGGCGCGCCGATGTGCGGCAGCGACGCGGCCGGCGGCGCGGCGAGCGCCTCCGACGTGGTGAGGAACCTGGCGCCGGCGGCGGCGGCCAACGGCCGCAGCACGTCGGCGACGCCATCTGCGCCGACGACCAGCCGGGCTGCCGAATCGCGGATGACGTAGTCGAGCTCGGCCGGTGGATGCGACATTGCCAACGGCACGGCGACGCCACCCGCGCTCCAGGCACCGCGCTGCACGGCGGCGTAGGCAAAGCCGGGCGGCACCAGGAACGCGACGCGCGCCTGGTCGAGATCCTCGCTGCCGGCAAGCAGCGCCGCGGCGACACGCCGGGCTGCGTCATCGAGCTCGGCGTAGCTGTGAGGGCCATCGGCATCGACGATGGCAGGACGGCTGGGCAGGTTGTGGTCAGCGGACATTCGACATCAGCCAGGGCACCAGGTCATTGATCAGTGGGCACCAGCGGGCGCCACGTACACCGCTGCGCGATGGGAGCAGCTCACAGCACGGCGAAGAGCAGCCAGCATACTGCGGCGCCGACGACGCTCATCGCCGCTCCCCACGCGAGCAGCGCGTTGAAGAGCCGCTTCGGGTCGGTGCCGGGCGGTGCCGCGGCAAGGCACAACGCGCCAAGGGTCGACAGCGGCGACACGTCCACCAGGTGCCCGCCGACCACCATCGCCGAGAGCAACGCCATCGGGTCGCCGCCGCCGATTCGCGCAATCAGGCCTGGGATGGTGGGCAACAGGGCTGGCAACACGACCCCGGTCGTGCTGCTGTAGATCGAGATCACCCCGGTCAGGAACGCCGCGGCCGGAATCACGGTCACCGGAGTCGTGAAGCGAGCCAGGAACGAGGTGAACAGGTCCATCCCGCCGGTGCGCTCGAGGATGGCGACCAGCATGGTGATGCCGCTGACCATCAGGATCACCGGCCACGGCATCGCCTTCACGGCAGCACCCTCGTCCGCGGCGCGGGCAATCGTCAGCACCATCGCCCCGCCGAGCGCAGCCAGGCCGACGTTGACGTTGAAGAGGACGACAGAGATCACCAGCAGCGCGATCACCGCGATTGTCAGGTGGTGCCGCGGCTGGAACCGCAGGTCAACGGCATCGCCGGTCGCTGTCACGCCCCCCGGGGCGGCCGCGCCATCCGGAGCGCTGCTTGCCGGCCGCGTGAACAGGCGCGCACCGCCAAGCAGGAAGTAGCCGGCGAACGCGACTGCGGCGTGCGCACCGAAATTGTTCACGTAGACGGGCCACTGCGCCCCGGCGAGGCCGATGCGGGTGGCGACGCCGTTGACGACGATGCCGGTCGGGGCAAACGGGGAGACCGAGCCGGCACTGGCGCCGTTGGCGATCATGATGGCCATCAGGAACGGCGGAATCGCGTAGCGGCCCGCGGCAGCCATGCCGATGGGCGCCATCAGCGCCGTCGACGCGATGTTGCCCGGACCGATCGACGACAGCGCGGCCGTCAGGGCGAAGAACAGCATCGGGATGACGCCGGCATGGCCACGGCACACCCGGATGGCCCGATGCGCCAGACGATCGAGCGTGCCGTTCACCTGCGCCTGCGCGAAGAGCAACGTGACGCCGACAAGCGTCAGGAACAGCGCCGTCGGGAAGCCGGCGAGAACCTGGTCGACGCGCATCCCGCCGGCGTAGACGCCGACCAGCCAGGCAAAGACGATCGACAGCAGGCCGACGTTGACGCTGGACACGCAACTGATGGCGACCGCCGCCGCCAATGCCGCCAGCGCCAGCGCAGCAACGCTCATCGTGACTGGGCGCGGCTCACGCCCGCTGCGCCGCCGACTCGTTCATAATCAGCCCCATGTCTCTCATCGAACCAGGGAAGAAGGCGCCCGCTTTCGCGTTGAAGGACCAGCAGGGTAACACCCATCGACTGTCCGACTACGCCGGCCGGCCGGTGGTGTTGTATTTCTATCCGAAGGACGACACGCCGGGCTGCACCCAGGAGACCTGTGAGTTCCAGGCGCTGCTGCCGATGCTGGCACCGGTCAACGCCGTCGTCCTCGGCGTCAGCATCCTCGACGAGAAGAGCAAGGCAAAGTTCGCCGGCAAGCACGGCATCTCGTTTCCGCTGCTGGCCGACGCCGACCATGCCATGGCCGAGAAATACGGCGTCTGGCAGGAGAAGATGCGCTACGGCCGCAAGTACATGGGCATCGTCCGCACGACATACCTGATCGGCGCCGACGGCAGGGTGCAACAGCGCTGGGACAACGTGAAGGTCACCGGCCATGCCGAGGCGGTGACGGCGGCCGTGGCGCCGCCGGCGGCAGCGGCGACGCAGCGATGACCGGGGCAACGGTTGCGGCCGGGGCCAGGCCGATGAGGCAGGAAAGCGCCCCTGCCGGACGGTCTGAACGTGCCACGCCGGCCGAATCGGGCTAGACTGGGCGCGTGTCTGCCTTTATGAAGCGCCGACGCTTCCTGCTTCCGCTCCTCGGCCTGGTTGCGATCGCGACGGCTGTCCAGGTTGAGGCCCAGTTCCGCCAGCGCGGCGGCGGCGGCTTCGGCCGCGGGTTCGGAAACGTTCGCATGTCGAGCGAGGCCGACTACGCAGGCGGTTTCCAGTTCTGCCGCATTGTCTTCGGCAGCGATTTCCGCGGCGACACCAACGGCAACTGGAGTGTCGACTGGCCGCGCGCCGACATCAACCTCTCCACCCGCCTGGCGGAACTGACCAAGACCTCCGTGTCACGCACACCGGATGGCGACCCGGCGCACCTGCTGCTCCGCCTGACCGACACGACACTGTTCCAGTGCCCGTTCGTCATGATGACCGAGGTCGGGTCGGTGGCCTTCAGCGATGAGGAAGCGGCCAAGCTGCGCGAATACCTGGACAAGGGCGGATTCGTCTGGGCCGATGACTTCTGGGGCGAGTATGCCTGGCAGTGGTGGGAATCGCAGCTGCGCCGCGTGCTGCCGGCCGACAAATACCCGCTCATCGACCTGCCGCCGGACCATCCGCTGTTCCGGGCGCAGTTCGACGTCAAGAAGACACCGCAGATCTCGTCGATCAACTACTGGGCCGGCAGCGGCGGCGATACCTCCGAGCGCGGCGCCGACAGCGCCATCGTCCATACGCGGGCGGTCGTGGACGGGCATGGCCGCGTGATGGTGCTGATGACGCACAACACCGATTTCGGCGACGGCTTCGAGCGCGAAGCGGAAAACCCCGAGTACTTCCTGAAGTTCTCGGTCCCGGGCTATCAGTTCGGCGTCAACACGCTGCTCTACGCGATGACCCACTAGGAACCACCGCCCGTGGCGGGTCCGGCGAGGCCGGAACCCGCCCGGCTCCCTTACTGCGCCTGAGCCTCCGCTTCCTTGGCCCAATCGCGCAGCAGTTCACGGCCAAAATCGCGATTGAAATCGCGCCAGACCATGTGCACGTGGTTCGGGTCGCCGCCGGGATTGCCGATTTCGAGCAGGAACGTCGGCCCCTGCACGCGGTAGTAGCGGGCCTCGGCCGGGGTCGCGCCACCGGCCCAGCTCAGGTAGAGACTCTCGATCCCGGCGCTGTAGATCTGGCCCAGCCGCAACCGCGCCATGTCCTCCGGCAGCAGGGCGGCGTAGGCCTTTACGACCTCGATCAGCCGCACGCGCAGCTCCGGCATCATGGTTTGCGAGCGGATGCCGGCGGTGGCAGGGGGCGTCAAGACCGCGGCGGTGGCTGAGAGCAGCGTCTCAGGAGCGGACGGCAGCCTCGCCTCCTGCAACTGCTCCGGGCTGAGCGCCGTCAGCAGCTCACGCGCGGCCATTTCCTGCGCCGCAAACACGCGCGTCGTCCCGGTCTTCCTGTCGGTCAGCGCCAATGGCGTGGCCCCGGTGAACATCGGCGACGGGAAGGCCAGACTGCCGCGGGAGAGCGTGTAGTGCAGCGACAGGTGACGGCCGTCGACACGCCAGCCCCACACGTCCTCGCCCGACGGCTTGCCGAAGATGGTGAAGCGATAGGCGAGCGTCGCGTCGTTCTTGCCCTTCCCTGCCCCGGGCTTCATCGCCTCCAGCTGCATGATGGCGGTCGCGCTGGTGTAGCCGCTCGCGCTCAGGCCGGCCTTCAGCAGATCCTGCGCCGCACTCCGCTGGGCAGCCGTCATCGCCAGCAGCGCGAGACCGGTGGTCGTCGCCGGCTCTTCGGCGGCGAAGTTGATCTTGACGCGCTCCTCGGAGTCGATCGGCAAGGCTACCTGCTGCCGCTGCGCTTCGGTCAGCGAGTCGTAGAGCCGCTGCGCCGCTGCCAGCATGGCTGCGGGCGCCGGCTGGGGCCCGGCGGCGGGCTGCGGCGGCTGCGGCGCCTGCGCCGTCGCCGTGCTGATGCTGGTAAGGAGAAAAAGGGCCGGGAGTATGAGCCGGGATGAATTCAACATTGAAACCCTTGCCATGGTGGAACCATCACCTCCTGCGATCGAGAGCGGCACCGTGGCCACCTCGCCGTCTTGCTACGTGCACTGCCGAACACGGCATCGGGCACGGCTGCCGATGCACGACGTGGTCGAACCGCGAATGGCCTCGAGGACCGGATAAGAAGGGATATTTCGCGTCCTCGAATTATGGATCAGAGTCGAAACGGCCCCTCGCAGATGGTCTGCTCGAGCGGCCTGCGATTGTTCGGCGTCTCCCGCGCCTGCAGGTGCTCGGGCAGCCGATCGGGTGCGCCTGGGCGGCCGATCGCCGCCATCGCTTCGACCCGGAACTCGTCCGGCACGGCCAGCTCGGTGCGTGCGCGGTCGTAGTCGAACCCCCCCATGCCATGCACGACCAGGCCGTTGAGCGCACCCTGCAAGGCCAGGTTTTCCCACGCCGCCCCCGTATCGAAGGAGTGGGTATGCGTCGGCTTGCCGGCATCGGTGACGCTGCGCGACACGAACAGCACCAGGACCGCGGCGTGTTGCGCCCACACCCGGTTCGATTCGGTGAGCAGGCCGGCGAAGAGATCCCAATGCGGTCCGTCGCGCCGGGCGTACAGGATTCGCCAGGGCTGGACGTTGCCGGACGAGGGCGCCCAGCGTGCGGCCTCGAACAACACCATCAGCTCCGGTTGCGTGATCGGCTCGCCTGACATCGCCCGCGGCGACCAGCGGTCGAGGAACAGGCGATCGATCGCGTGTGCCGCCTGACGGATTTCACTGCCCTTCCGCATCGGACCATTCTAGCGACGCGCCCGCCGGAGGGTCGCACGACCGACGATAATCAGTGGCGGTGCCTCTGCCGGCGACCTTTCTTGCAGCCTACCGCGCCGAGCGCCGCCCGGCCGCGCGCCTGGAATATGCGCTGGCGGTCGCCCGCGCCTTCCTCGCCGTCAGCGGCTTCGTCGCGATCTACCTCGACCCGACCGAACCGCAGCGGCTGGCGACGATCGTCTACGCCGTGCTCAGCATCTACGGGGCATTCAGCGTCTCGGTGCTGCTGGCGTTGCGGACGGCCCCGGCGGTGCGGCCGGTGCACGGCTGGGTCATCCATGCGCTGGACATGCTGTTCACGGCCGCCCTGACCTTCGCCAGCAACGGCCCGCTCAGTCCGTTCTTCCTGTTTTTCCTGTTCGTCGTTCTGTCCGCCGCCTACCGGTGGGGCTTTACCGCGACGCTCGCGACGGCGGTGCTGACCGTCACCTTGTTTCTGCTCCAGGTGGCCATCGCCATCGCCGGGCCGTGGCGGAACATCCTGCTGTCGGGCGGCAACTTCGAGTTGAACCGCATCATCCTTCGCGTCGCCTACCTGCTGATGACCGGTGCGCTGCTTGGCTACCTGGCCGAACAGGAGAAGCGGTTCCGGGCCGAGATGGCCGCGATCGCCGATGCGATGCACCAGCCGCGGTTCGACCTCGGCCTCGGCGGCTCGGTGGTGGCTCTGCTCCGTCTGCTGCTGCGTGTCTTCGAGGCGGAGACCGCCGACATGGTCATCCAGGAGCGTGACGGCCGCACCTCGCTGTGGCAGGTCAGCGCCGCGGCGCCTGCCGCTCTGCCCCCAACCGGTGACGCCATCGAGCTGGATCCAGAGGAGCAAGGGATGTGGCTGTTCCCGGCTGCGCCGGCGGCCTGGCACGCGACGGCACCAGCGGCCGGTGAACAGGTGCGGGTGCGCACGCTGCAACGGGACGCCTGGGCACTCGGCAACGACACCGTGCGCCTCCCCGCAGGGTTCCCGCGTGCCGCGATCCGATCGCTCATGGTCAGCAGCGTCGGCGTGGAAGACCAATGGCGTGGCCGCCTCTATCTCTCCGGCGGCGTGGGCCGTGGTCTCGAACGCCGGCTCCACTTCCTCGACGCCGTGATGGCGCAGGTCACGCCCGCGCTCACCAGTGTCGTGTTGCTGCGGCGCCTCGCGTCGCAGGCCAGTGCCGCTGAGCGTGCCCGGGTCTCGCGCGAACTGCACGACGGCACGATTCAGGCCCTGATCGGCCTCGAGTTGAAGGTCGCCGCCCTCCGCCGCTCTGCCGGTCCGGTCGATCGGCCGCTGGCCGTAGAACTGGAAAACGTGCAGCAAGTACTGCGCGCCGAGGTGCTCGCCGTGCGAGAGTTGATGCAGGCACTGCGGCCGGTCGAACTGGACGCGGTGCACCAGTTGCCCGACGTGCTCGCCAGCGTGGTGGAGCGCTTCCGCCGTGACAGCGGCGTCTCGGCCCGCTTCGTCAGCAACGCGACCGCCATTCATCTCACGCCGGCAGCGGCCATCGAAGTGGTCCGCATCGTCCAGGAGGCACTCGCGAACGTGCGCAAGCACAGTCACGCCGTCAACGTCCTCGTCCGTTTCACCCAGGCCGGCGACGGCTACACTCTGGTGGTGGAAGATGACGGCCACGGCTTCGAGTTCGAGGGGCTGCTCACGCACGAGGAGCTGGATCGCGCGCGGATCGGACCAGCCGTCATCAAGGAACGCGCACGCCTCATTGGAGGGCACGTGACGATCGAATCGACACCGCAGGTAGGTGCCCGCCTCCAGGTCACCTTCGGAACGGCCGCCCATGTCTAGCGCACCGCGCACCGTGCGCATCGGCATCGTCGACGACCATCCGATCTTCCGCGATGGCCTGCGGCGGCTGCTGGAGACAGAGCCAGGGTTCACGATCGTTGCCGAGGGCACCGACGGCCTGGATGCGATCCGCATCGCGCGCGAGCAGCGTCCCGACGTGCTGCTGCTCGACGTGGCGATGCCGCGGATGGACGGCGTCACCGCGCTCTCCGCGCCGGAGATGGCCCAGGCCCGCGTCATCGTGTTGACCGCCGGCCTGACCGGGCGGCAGGTCACCAAGGCGGTGGAGCTCGGCGCGCGCGGCGTCGTGCTGAAGGAGTCGGCAACGCGGCTGCTGCTCGACAGCATCCACGGCGTGCTCGACGGCAGGCTGATGATTGCCGCCGACGTCGCCGGTGCCCTCGCCGAACTGCCCGGCAAGGAGCCGTCCGCGCCGCGCCCGTTCGGGCTGACGCCGCGCGAAACCGAGATCGTCGGCGCGATTGTCGAAGGTCAGTCGAACCGCGACATCGCCGCGCAGCTTGGCATCAGCCTGCAGACGGTCAAGCACCACCTGACGAGCATCTTCGACAAGACCGGCACGACGAGCCGCCTGGCGCTGGCGCTGCTGGCGATCAAGAAGGGTGAGGGAGGGTAGGGGCGCGCCGCGGCGCCCCTACCCTGCCGGTCGTTACGGCAGCGCGAAGATGTAGAGCGCGTTATAGGTGCGGTTCGGCTTGATTCCTGCCTGATCGATGATGCCCGCCGTGTTCAGGCCGACGCCGGTGAACACCGCCACGTACTGCTTGCCGTTGGCGCTGTAGGTGATCGTGCTGTTCTGGATTGGCCCGTTCAGGGCGGTCTCCCACAGCACCTTGCCGTTCTCGGCGTCGAAGGCGCGGAACTTGTGATCCAGGTCGCCGAGGAAGATCACGTCGCCCGCCGTTGCCAGCACGGCGCCGTTGGCCGGGGCGTGATTGGTGAAGATCTTCTTGATCTCGCCGGTCTCCATGTTGATCTTCGCCAGGCCTGACCACTTGCTCATGTCGACGCCTTCACGCGGGATGCCGACGCGGCGCTCGCGACCGGCCGGACCGGCAATCGTCATGTCGAGGCAGTTTTCCAGGTACGACACGTAGAGCGAGTTCAGCCGCGGGTGGTAGGCGGTCGGCCAGTAGCTGCGCGTGTTCCAGTAGCAGATCGACCCGCCGGTCACCGGGCTGCTTGAACATGACGTTCTCGTTCAGTGACACCTTGCCGGTCTTGCCGTCGATGTTCGAGATCAGGAAGTTCGGGTTGTCCTCGGGAACGGGCTGGCCCAGAGGAACTGGCCGTTGTCGCGATCGAGCGCGAACAATGCCGCCGCCCTCGCCGACCATCACCGAGACGTCGCGCTGTTCGCCCTTCTTGACGTCGGGGTTGATCCACTTGACGAACTTCGGATCCGGGCTGACCTTGGTGCGGATCAGCGTGCGCTCGTTGGTGTAGTCCTCGTCCCAGTCGTCGCCAGGCAGGTGCTGGTAGTACCAGGCGAGCTTGCCGGTTGCTGGATCGAGCGCGACGGTCGAGTTGCTGTACAGGTCCGCCGGCGAGGTCGTCGGAACGCCATCGAACCTGCCGTGCCGGGCCGATCGACTGTTCGGCGTCGGGTTGGCGACGCCCCAAAACACCAGGTTGCGCGCCGGGTCGTAGCCACCGGGCAGCGCCCAGGTGCCGGCGACGCGCTGCGCCTCCGGGAGCCCACTCCACGACGCCGCCCCTTCCGCATCCGTATCACGCGCGGTGGTGTAGAACTTCCAGAGTTCCTTGCCGGTGCGCGCGTCGTGCGCCGAAATGTAGCAGTTGGCTCCGACGCCGCCACAGGCGCGGCCGGTGATCACCTTGTCGTCGACGACGATCGAGCCCGAGCTCAGGCTGCCGGTGGTCTTCGCCTCCCAGCGCATCGCACCGGTGCGCGCGTCGAGCGCGACGATCGTCGAGTCCGGTGCGTTGTAGTAGATCATGTCCTCGAAGATGGCAATCGCCTTCGCGCGCGAGTTGCCGCCGCCGGGCCGCTTGTATTCCCAAATCAGCGCACCGGTCGCGCCGTCGAGCGCCTGCACCGTGGCCCCGGGCAGCTGCATGTAGAGCACGCCGCGGTAGGCCAGCGGGATACTCTCGTGCGGGCCATTGCCGAGCTCCTTGGTGAACACCTGCTTCAGCTGCCCGACGTTCTGCTTCGTAATCTGCTTCAGCGGGCTGAACCGCTGCGCGTCGTAGGTGCGGCTGTACATCAGCCAGTCGTCGGCGCTCGGGTTGAGCAGCATCTGCTTCGTCACCGGCGTGAAGTCCGGTCCCTGCGCCTGGACGGCGGGCACGACGGCGGCAATGGCGGCGGCAACGACCGCGGCAGCGGCAGCGGCCGCAAAGAGTGCACGTTTCAATGGACGACCCTTACGACGGAATCGCGGGCGACGGCCCGACTTCCCGTCTGCGAAAGTAGCGCGGTTGACATGATGACCACCGGTGGGCCCCGCGGGCGGCGTGCCGCCGCAGGGGAGCGGGCGGGATGGTAGCACGGTCGACATATAATCGCGATCCTTTCGCCCCGAGATCATGAGCCAGCGCCGCTATCTCCCCACGCTCTACGTTCAGGTCCTGATCGGCATCGGCCTCGGCGTCGTGCTCGGCGTCGTCGCGCCGGACTACGCGGTGGCGATGAAGCCGCTCGGCGACGGCTTCATCAAGCTCGTACGCATGCTGATCGCGCCGATCGTCTTCACGACGGTGGTCGTCGGCATCGCCCAGACCGGCGCGATGAAGGAGATCGGCCGCATCGGCGTGCGCGCGCTCCTCTACTTCGAGGCGGTCTCGACGCTCGCGCTGGTCATCGGCTTCGTGGTCGTCAAGGTGGTGCAGCCGGGCGCCGGCATCTCCTTCGATCCGGCACGGTCGACACCAGCAGCCTGGCGTCGTACACCACCGCATCGAAGGACCTGCACGACCATCGACTTCGTCCTGAACATGATCCCGGACACGATGTTCGGCGCCTTCACGAGCGGCGAGATCCTGCAGGTGCTCATCGTCTCGATCCTGTTCGGCCTGGCGCTGCTGCGCCTCGGCGAGTTCGGACGCGTCCTGATCGACCTGTTCGCCACGGTGTCGAAGGCGCTCTTCGAGATCGTCACGCTCGTCATGCGGCTGGCGCCGATCGGCGCCTTTGGCGCCATGGCGTTCACCGTCGGCCGCTACGGCGTCGGCTCGCTGCTCTCGCTCGGCAAGCTGATGGCCGCCGTCTACCTGACCTGCGCGCTCTTCGTCTTCGTCGTCCTCGGCATCATCGCCGCGCTCGTCGGCTTCAGCCTGTTGAAGTTCCTGCGCTACATCGGCGAAGAGATCCTGATCGTGCTCGGCACCTCGTCGTCGGAGTCGGTGCTGCCGCGCCTCATGGCCAAGATGGAGCACCTCGGCTGCTCGCGTCCGGTCGTCGGCCTGGTCGTCCCGACCGGCTACTCGTTCAACCTCGACGGCACGTCGATCTACATGACGATGGCGGCGCTGTTCGTCGCGCAGGCGAGCCGGCGTCGAGCTCGACCTCGGGCAGGAGCTGGCGATGCTGGCGCTGCTGATGCTGACGTCGAAGGGCGCCGCGGCGGTGACCGGCGGCGGCTTCATCACCCTGGCGGCCACGCTCTCCGCCTTCCCGTCGATTCCGGTGGCCGGACTGACGCTGCTCCTCGGCGTCGACCGCTTCATGTCCGAGGCGCGGGCGATCACCAACCTGATTGGCAACGCCGTCGCCACGATGGTGATCGCGCGCTGGAACGGCGCGCTCGACCTGCCACGCGCCCGCCGCATCCTCGACGGCCACCCCGTCGCGGACACCCCAGACGACGAGGTGGCGCCGGCCGCGTAGCCGCCTTCACGCCCATGCGCCGCGCGCGCCGGCAGCAGAGGCAATGGTCTGGTGCACGAAGCGCAGCTTCTCGACCGCGGCCGCCGACAGCACGAACGGATACGCGTCCGGCAGCCCCAGGCCGCGATTCAGGTTGTTCAGCATGTAGGTGAGCGGGATACCAGCTTTCGATCAGGCGATCGAACGCGCCGGCGGGCGTGCCCGCCGACGCGGGAACCGCGCTCAGCGCCGGCTCACCCGCCCGCCGCGGCCGCAAGCGACACGCCGCAGGCAGCAGCGGTTTCGAGCGTGTCGGTCATGTGCAGGTAGTGCGCCCACGTTTCCGCCCAGTCCTCCCACGGGTGCGCGCTCGCGTAGGCTGACACGTAGGCGGCATGCCAGTCGGCCGCCGGCCCGCTGCGCGTAGTGGCGCTGCAGAGCAGCCGCGTAGTCGGCGCGCTCGTCGCCGAACAACTCGCGGAACCCTGCGCGTCGCTGCCGCCCCCGCTCGATCAGCCTCGTCCAGTAGTAGTGGCCGACCTCGTGCCGCATGTGCCCGAGCAGCGTCCGGTACGGTTCTCCCACTCGCCGCCGCCGCCGCTCCCGCTCGGCGTCGTCGGCCTCCGCGACGTTGATGGTGATGACGCCGTCGGCGTGGCCGGTGAGCACGGCGGCGCCGACCTGCGGTTGATCGGCGAGAAACTCGAACACCAGGCCATGTTCGTCTTCCTCGGTCCGGTACGAAGCGGCAGCCGCAGGTTCAGCAGGCGTGTAGATGCACCCGGCGCTTTGCCGCCTCCAGGCGGTACCACGCTTCCCTGTTGCCGGTGACAGTGAGGTCCGGGATGACGCGCGTCAGCCGGCACGACACGCACAACGGTCGTTAGGGTCGACGCCGTCCACGACCCAGTTGCAGACCTGCTCGCACCGGGTAGTTGCGGCACAGGCGGTAGCTGCGGCCGCGCGCTGCCGCCAGCGGCGACACCCATGATCCGTCGCCGTCCGGCTCCAGCGAGCCGACCTCGGCGAGATCGGGCAGGAACGCCAGCAGGTGACCGCAGCTCACGCAATGGGTGTTTTCGAAGAAGAGCGAGGTGGTCGCAGTGATCGCAGTGGAAGATCTTCATAAGCGGCAGGGGACAAATTCGTCGGCAGAACTCGGCGCTGGCGGGCGGTACGATAGCGAGGCGTGCCCATTCACGTCGCTCTCAGTCACGTCACTCATTATCGTTACGACCGCCTCGTCGGCCTGTCTGCCCCAGCTCGTGCGGCTGCGGCCCGCGCCGCACTGCCGCACGCCGATCCTGTCCTACTCGCTGCGGGTCGAGCCCGGCGAACCACTTCATCAACTGGCAGCAGGATCCGCAGAGCAACTACGTCGCCCGGCTGACGTTTCCCGGAGCGGGTCGCGCGAGTTGCGGATCGAGGTCGACCTGGTCGCCGAGATGGCGGTCTACAACCCGTTCGACTTCTTCCTCGAGCCGAGCGCCGAGCAGTTTCCGTTCGCCTACGAGGGCTGGCAACTCCGCGAACTGGAGCCGTTTCTCCACCAGGAGCCGCTGACGCCCGGCCTTGTTCCCGCTGCCTGGCGACCGTGGCGCGCGGAAGCCGCCGGACGATCGATTTCCTGGTCGCACTCAACCAGCAGGTCCGCGATATCCGTCGGTTACGTCATCCGCCTCGACCCGGGCGTCCAGACTACCGAGCAGACGCTCGAGCTCGGCACCGGCTCGTGCCGCGACACGACCTGGCTGCTGGTGCAGTTGCTCCGTCACTGCGGCCTCGCGGCGCGGTTCGTCTCCGGCTACCTGATTCAGCTGGTGCCGGATGTGCGCGCCACTCGACGGCCCGCAGGGTCCGGCAAGCGACTTCACCGATCTCCACGCCTGGTGCGAGGTCTATCTCCCGGGCGCCGGTTGGATCGGCCTCGACCCCACGTCCGGCCTGCTCGCCGGCGAGGGCCACATCCCGCTCTCCTGCACGCCCGACCCGGTCGAGCGCCGCGCCGGTGACCGGCGCGGTCGACGAATGCGCTCCGAATTCACGCACGCGATGGCGGTGCGCCGCGTCTACGAGTCGCCGCGGGTCACCAAGCCGTACACCGACGTGCAATGGGACGCGATCATGGCCGCCGGCCGTCGTGTCGATGCGGAACTGCAGCGGCACGACGTGCGGCTGACGATGGGCGGCGAGCCGACGTTCGTGTCGGTCGACGATCGCGACGGCGCCGAGTGGAACACCGCCGCGCTCGGCACCGACAAGCGCCGGCTGGCGACCGCGCTGCTGTGGCGCCTGCGAGGCCACTACGCGCCGTCGTGCTTCGTCCACTTCGGCCAGGGCAAGTGGTACCCGGGCGAACAGTTGCCGCGCTGGGCACTGAGCTGCTACTGGCGCACCGACGGCCAGCCGGTCGTGGCACGATGTCGCCCGCTTCGCCGACGAGCAGGACGACTACGGCCATACGGCGCGCGACGCCGAACGGTTCATCAAGGCGCTCGCCGCGCGACTCGGCGTCACCGACGCCGCACGTCGAGCCCGGCTTCGAAGACATCTTCTACTACCTCTGGCGCGAGCGCAAGCTGCCGGTCAACGTCGACCCGTTCGACGCTCGCCTCGACGACGAGCTCGAACGCGACCGGCTGCGCCGCGTCTTCAACCAGGGGCTGGACGCGGTGGTCGGCTACGCCTTGCCGCTGGCGCGCGCAAGCGGCGACGCCATCGCCTGGAAAACCGGGCCATGGTTCCTGCGAGGCGAGCCGTCTCTACCTGATCCCCGGCGACTCGGCGATGGGCTATCGGCTGCCGCTCGACTCGCTGCCGTGGGTGAAGCCGGAAGACTATCCGTATCTTGCGCGAACCCGACCCGATGCAGCAGCGTGCCGCCCTGCCACTCGGGACGGTGCTGCGCCAGCCGGTGCGGCAGATGCCCTCGCGCGGCGACGACGCGGCGGGTGCCGGCCGGCGGGCGCCAGCGCGTGGCGAGTCGGCGGCGGGCGATTGTCCGCACCGCGCTGTGCGTCGAGGCGCGTCACGGCGTCCTCTACGTCTTCATGCCGCCGCTGGCCGAACTCGAGGACTACCTCGCTGTCGTCGCCGCCGTCGAGGCGACCGCCGCGGCGCTCGACGTCCGCATCGTGCTCGAAGGCTACCCGCCGCCGGGCGACCCGCGGCTACGGCAGTTCCAGGTCACACCGGACCCCGGCGTCATCGAAGTCAACGTGCAGCCGGCGGCAGACTGGGACGACGCTCGTCGAGCAGACGACGACGCTCTACGAGGAAGCGCACCAGCTCGCGGCTGATCGCCGGAGAAGTTCATGATGGACGGCCGCCACGTCGGCACCGGCGGCGGCAATCACATCGTGCTCGGCGGCTGGTCACCGGCGGACAGCCCGTTCCTGCGCCGCCCCGACCTGCTGCGCAGCCTGGTGTCGTACTGGCACAACCATCCGTCGCTGTCGTACCTGTTCTCAGGCCTGTTCCTCGGCCCGACCAGCCAGGCACCGCGCGTCGATGAGGCACGGCACGACAGCCTCTACGAGCTGGAGATCGCTTTCGCGCCGGTTGGCCGCGGCGGAGAGCGCCGCCGCCCTGGCTGGTCGACCGCGCGCTGCGTCACCTGCTGGTCGACATGACCGGCAACACGCACCGCGCCGAGTTCTGCATCGACAAGCTCTACTCGCCCGACTCGGCGGCCGGCCGGCGCGGCCTGCTCGAGATGCGCGCGTTCGAGATGCCGCCGCACGCGCGCATGAGCCTGGCGCAGCAACTGCTGCTGCGCGCGCTGGTCGCACGTTTCTGGCGCGAGCCGTACACGGCGCCGCTGACGCGCTGGGGCACCGAGCTGCACGATCGCTTCATGCTGCCGTGGTTCGTCCGCCTCGATTTCGACGACGTGCTCGCCGAGCTCGTCGCCGAGCGTGCCCGCTGTTCGATGCCGCCTGGTTCGCGCCGCACTTCGAGTTCCGCTTCCCCGCGTTCGGCGACGTCACGGTCGCGCGGTGTCACGCTGACGCTGCGCCAGGCACTCGAGCCATGGCACGTGCTGGGCGAGGAGGGCACCGCCGGCGGCACGGTGCGTTACGTCGATTCGTCCGTCGAACGCCTGCAGGTGACTGTCGCCGGGCTGACGCCGGCGCGCTACGTCGTCACCTGCAACGGCCGTGCGCTGCCGCTGCAGCCGACCGGTCGCAACGGCGAATACGTCGCCGGCGTGCGCTACCGGGCCTGGCAGCCGCCGTCGGCGCTCCACCCGACGATCCCGGTGCAGGCGCCGCTCACCTTCGACCTCGTCGACACCTGGCTCGCCCAATCGCTGGGCGGCTGCCAGTACCACGTGACGCATCCTGGCGGCCGTAACTACGAGCAGTTCCCGGTGAACAGCAACGAGGCCGAGAGCCGCCGGCTGGCGCGGTTCTCCCGCGTCGCGCATACGCCAGGGCGGATGGACGTAGCGCCGGCGCGCCCGAGCCGCGAGTTCCCCTACACGCTGGACCTGCGCAGACCTCCTGATGCCTGAGTTCGAGGCGGCACGGGGCAACCAGGGTGTCGCCCCCGGACGGCAGCTCGCCCGCCTGCTGCCGGATTACCGCGTGCCCGCGGGCCACTTCGACGAGTTGCTCGACGCGGATGGCGCGCCGCGCCGCCACTGGGCCGAGTTCTTCGCGGCTGCCGGCGAGATCGGCCCCGACTCGCTCAACCGCGCCCAGCAGCGGGTCCAGCGCCAGCTGCACGAGAACGGCGTCACCTACAACGTGCACGCCACCGGCGGCGGCACCGCGCGACTGGGCCCTCGACGTGCTGCCGCACATCGTCGCGGCGCACGAATGGGAGCCGCTGGCCCGCGGCCTGCGACAGCGGGCGCGACTGCTCGACGCGATCGCCGCCGACATCTACGGCGAGCAGCTGCTGCTGTCGCGATGGACTGCTGCCGGCGGCTGTCGTGTTCGGGCATCGCGGTTCCTGCGCGCCTGCCACGGCGTGCAGCCGCCCGGCGGACGGTTCCTGCACGTCGTCGCCTTCGACCTGACGCGCGGCCCCGACGGCCAGTGGCGGGTGATGGCGACCCGCGCACAGGCGCCGTCGGGGGCCGGCTACGCACTCGAGAACCGCCTGACGGTCTCCGCGCCTCTTTCCGGACGCCTTTCGCGACCAGCACGTCCGCCTGCTGGCGCCGTTCTTCCGAACCTGGCAGGAAACGATGGTGCACGGGTCACCCCGTGATGACGAGTGCGCCGCACATCGTCCTGCTGACGCCCGGCCCGTACAACGAAACGTATTTCGAGCACGCCTACCTCTCGCGCTACCTCGGATTCACGCTGGCCGAGGGCGCCGACCTGACCGTGCGCGACGACCGCGTGTGGTTGAAGACGGTGACCGGGCTGCAACCGGTGCACGGCATCGTCCGTCGGCTGGATGACGACTTCTGCGATCCGCTGGAGCTGCGCTCCGACTCGACGCTCGGCGTCGCCGGCCTGGTGCAGGCCTGGCGCGCGGGACGAGTGCTGGTCGCCAACGCCTTCGGCACCGGGGTGCTCGAATCGCAGCGCGTTGAACCCGTACCTGCCGGGCGTGTGCCAGCGCCTGTTCGGCGAAGATCTCGCGGTCGGCTCGCCGCAATCGTGGTGGTGCGGCGATCGCTCGACGCTCTCGGCAGCGCTCGAGCGGCTGCCGGCAATGACCATCAAGTCCGCCTTTGGCGACTATGACACGCCGACTGCGTTTGCCTCCGGCCTCGATGCCGCGACTCGCGCTGGCTGGGTGAGGCGCATCTGCGATGCGCCGGGCGATTCGTGCTCGAAGCGTATGTGCCGCTTTCGCACGGCCCGGTATGGCACGACGCGAAGTTGCAGAGCCGGGCGTTGATGATGCGCGTCTTCCTGGTGGCCGAGCAGGGCGGCGACTACTGCGTCCTGCCGGGAGCGCTGACGCGGATCGCCGGCAGCGAAAATCAGCTGGTGTCCGGGCAGCGCGGTGGCGGCAGCAAGGACACGTGGATCCTGTCCGACGCGCCGGTCGAACGGTTCTCACTGCTGCCGGGACGCCTGCGGCCCGAAGACATCGCGCGCAGCGAGCGCATGGTCTCCAGCCGCGCCGGCGAACACCTCTTCTGGATGGGCCGGTACGCCGAACGCAGCGAGAACGGTGCGCGGCTCCTGCGCGCCGTGCTGACGCGGCTGCACCAGGGCCAGCCGCTCGTGTCGAGCGGCTCCAGGCCGATCATCGACACCTGCCGCCGCCACGGTCTGCTGCCGCAGGCCGATGCCGAGGAGGACACGACCGACGCCTGGTCGACGCACGATTTCGAGGCAGCGTTGATCCGCAGCCTGTTCGACGCCAAAGCGGTCCACGGCGTGTCGTTCAACGTGGCGCAGGCGGTGCGGGTCGCCGGCACGGTGCGCGATCGCCTGTCGACCGACAACTGGCGCGTGCTCTCGCAGCTGTCGGAAACCTTTGCCCAGCCGTCCCGCGTCCCCGGCCTCGCCGAGGCGCTCGATCTGATCGACCGCACCATCCTGTCGCTCGTGGCGATTGGCGGGCTGGAGATGGCGCACATGACGCGCGACGACGGCTGGCGGTTCATGAGCCTGGGCCGTCACCTCGAGCGGCTCGTCTACGTCAGCACCACCGTCTCGGCCGTCGCGCGCTCCGCCTCCCCGGATGACGCCGCGCTGCTCGAATGGCTGCTCGACCTGTCCGACAGCATCATCACCTACCGCGCGCGCTACATGGGCCATCCCGAGTGGCTGGCGGTCGCCGACCTGCTGCTGTTCGACAAGCGCAATCCGCGCTCTGCGGCGTTTCAACTCGCCAAGCTCGCCAAGCACGTGGCGCTGCTCCCCGACGCGGGACTCGGCGCGCTGGTCAGCGGCATGGAGCGGGTAGCCTCGACGCGCGCTGCGGATCCGGAAAGCCCCGATCTGTTTCAGCACTCCGACCGGTTGCCGTCGTTCCTCGATTCCTGCGGACAGATGGCGCTGCAGCTGTCCGACGCCCTGACGCTCCGTTATTTCAGCCACGTCTATGAGCCGGCCCATGCCACCCTGCTCTAGGCGCAACTCGAGGTTCCGGGTTCCAGGGTCCAGGGTCCGTTCCCGTTCCCCGTTATGACCGCGCGCTATCGCATCGAGCACGAGACGCACTACGCCTACGCGTCGACCGTGGCGACGTCGCAGCACGTCGCCTACCTCAGGCCGCGGGAGCTGCCGTATCAGCACGTCGTCGGCAGCGAGGTGAACGTCGAGCCGCGGCCGGCGCGGCGGGGGCAGCGGCCGGACTACTTCGGCAACCTTGTCGACCAGTTTCAGCTGCTGCGCCCGCACACCGAGCTGCTGGTAACGAGCCGGAGCCTGGTCGACGTAAGCGACCGCTGGCCATCGAGCCTCAGGGTGGCGGGCGATCGCGCGCCGTGGGAAGAGGTGCGTGACGCGGTGGCCGCTTCGTGCACGGCGGCGTTCGCACAGGTGCCGCGCCGGGCAACGGTCAGCCGCGAGGTCAGCCAGTTCGCGTTCCCGTCGCCGTACGTGCCGCCGTCGCCGGAGATCGATGCCTACGCCCGTGTCTCGTTCGCCGCTGGACGCCCGCTGCTGGCGGCGGCGATCGATCTGATGCACCGGATTTACGCCGAGTTCAGCTTCGATCCGTCGGCCACGAACGTCACCACGCCGGTCGCGCGGGTGCTCGCGGAACGCCGCGGCGTCTGCCAGGACTTCGCGCACTTCCAGATCTCCTGCCTGCGCTCGCTCGGCCTGGCAGCGCGCTACGTCAGCGGCTACCTGCTGACGGACCCTCCGCCGGGGCAACCGCGGCTGGTCGGCGCCGACGCGTCGCACGCCTGGGTCTCGGTCTATTCCCCGCTCGCTTGGCTGGGTCGATCTCGACCCGACCAACGACGTCGTCGTGTCGTCGCGGCACGTGACGCTGGCCTGGGGCCGCGACTACGGCGACGTCAGCCCCCTGCGCGGCGTGCTGCTGGGCGGGTCCGAGCACACGCTCACCGTGGCGTCAGCGTCATCCCGGCGGACGAACCGCCCGACTCCCGGACGGCAGCTAAAGACCTGGCCTGAGCTGCCGATTCAGCGACCAGGAGTTCATCCCTGTGCCCATCTCCGGCCCATCGTCGACCGGTGGCGTCCGCATGAGCGCGCTCGGCAGCCAGGCGCAGTCCACCACGGACGATCGCGGCGGTCCGGGAGCGAACGTGCGGCGCAGTGCCATCGCCCGCGCGCTCGAACAGATCGCCACTGCGGCCGCGGCGCTGCGCCAGGCATTCGCGGCCTTCCGTCAGGCAACGCAGCCGATCTACACCGGCTCGTTCGCCGTCGGTGCGCCGATTGCCGTGCACCTCCACGGCGTTGCGCCGCGGACGATGCACGACGTGGCCGTCGTACCGGGGACGGCGGAGGATCTCACGCTGTTCGGGTGGCTGGCCGACCCCGGCGCAGCGGCCTACGACACCCCGCTGGCTGACATCCCCGAATACGCCACCGTCCGAGCCGGAACGTTGACCGTGAACGGCGAGTCGTTCGAGGTGGACCCGTCGGCGATGACGCTGCGCGACCTGATCGCGAGGCTGAATGCCCTTGCCGATTGTTCGGCATCGCTCGACGACCAGAGCGGCGCGGTGACCATCATCGGCCGCCGCCCATCCTCGCCGCTGGCGATCTCGGATGCCTCGCATGTCCTCGACGCCATGAGGATCTCTGCCGGGTCCTACATGCCGGCGGTCACGGTGCCGACGCTGCTGGCTGCGGAGACCCTAAGCGGCTCCGCCGGGGACGCCGCGCACGTCACGGCGGTTGCCGCCGCGGCAGTGCGCGACCTGAACCGCGCGCTGGATACACTCGGGCCTGCTGACGCTGATGAGCCGTGGGGCGACCCGGTTGCCGCCGCATTGCTTGCCGCGGTCGACGCGTTGCGCCTGCAGGGCATCGGCGGTCTTGCCGTCGCCGGCGAAGGCCGGAGCGCACGCCTGGCACTTGATCCCGGTGTGTTCGCTGCCTCCGTTTCCCATCCAGTGCTGGACACGGGCGACGGCCGCGATCTCATCCGGCGCGCGGGTGACCGTTCGGCTTCCTGGTCCGCCGCAAGCGGTGAGCGTACGTCCGGTGTCGGCGGCCACCAGCCGGCGCCACCGTCATCGGGTTTCGTGATCGCTCATCGCATACGCACGCAGATGTCTGAGTTGCTGACCGCGGCCAGCACCCGGAAACCGTCATCTGGCGAGGAGCCCCTGACCAACGAGGCCGAGGCCGGTGCATTGCTGGAACGGCCGCTGCCCGGGGCAGCTCCCGGTGCGCCGCCGAGCCCGCTGGCGAGCGCGTTGCTGCCGCTCGACGGCGGCGATCTGCCTACTTCGTGACGCCGGGCGGCGCTGCGCCGCAGAGCTCGATGTTTCACCTGTGGATGTCGGACGCCGGCGACAGGCATACTGGGCAGGATGGATACGCCGATCGAAGGCCCGACCGAGCTGGATTTCACGTCGAAGGTGAACCAGCGCGCGCGGTCTCGCCGCCGCAGCGACTATGACTCGTTCCCGCTGCTGGTCGAGAGCACCACCGATTACGCGATCTTCCTGCTCGACCCGCAAGGGTATGTTGCCAGCTGGAATGCCGGCGCCGCGCGCATCAAGGGCTACACGCGCGAGGAGATCGTCGGCCAGCACTTCTCCGTCTTCTACCCGCCCGAGGCGAACGCGCGGCAATGGCCGCAGGAGGAGCTCCGGCGCGCCGAGGCGCAGGGCCGCTTCGAGGACGAGGGCTGGCGCGTGCGTAAGGACGGCTCGCTGTTCTGGGCCAACGTGGTGATTACGGCCCTGCGCGATCCCGACGGACAGCTGGTCGGATTTGGCAAGGTCTCGCGCGATCTGACCGAGCGCCGCAATGCGGAACAGACGCTGCGCGAAAGCGAAGAGCGCTTCCGCCTGCTGGTGGACAGTACCCTCGACTACGGCGTGTTCATGCTCGACCCGACCGGCCGGATCGCGAGCTGGAATGCCGGCGCGCAGCGCATCAAGGGCTACTCGGCGGAAGAGATCATCGGCCAGCACTTTTCGGTCTTCTATACTCCCGAATCGAATGCGCGCCAGTGGCCGCAGTTCGAGCTGCAGGAAGCCACCCGGCTGGGCCGGTTCGAAGACGAAGGCTGGCGGGTCCGCAAGGATGGCACCCGCTTCTGGGCCAACGTCGTCATCACCGCCGTTCGTGGCCCGGCCGGGGACTTGCGCGGCTTTGCCAAGGTGACACGGGACGTCAGCGAGCGCAAGGCGCAGCAGGAGCGGATCGAGAAGCTGACACAGAATCTGCAGGAGCGCGTCACGGACCTGGCCGCGGCCAATCGTGAGCTGCGCCAGAAGACGGCGGAGAACGAAACGTTCGTCTTCAGCGTCTCGCACGACCTGCGGACGCCGCTCGTCAACTTGCAGGGCTTCAGCCAGGAATTGGAGTACACCAAGAGCGCGCTGGCCACCCTGCTTGCCGACTCGCGGGTTCCGGCCGATGTGCGCGACCAGGCGACGGCGCTGCTGGACGGCGACCTGACCGAATCAGTCACCTTCATCCGTACGGCCGTTCGCCACCTGGGCAACATCATCGACGGGCTGCTCCGGCTCTCGCGCGTCGGTCGTATCGAGTACGAGAAAGCTGACGTCGATGTCTCCGCGGTCGTCACCGACATCGTCGCCGCGATGCATACGAGTGTCACCGCCTCCGGCGCGCGGATTGAAGTCGGTCCGCTGCCGGTGGTGCAAGGCGACCGCAACGCCATCGGGCAAGTCTTCGCCAACATCCTCGGCAATGCGCTGAAGTGCTTCAGCCCCGGGCGGCCGGGCGTCATCGACGTCACCGCGCAGCCCGGCACTCCACCGGTGTTTGCCATCCGTGACAACGGCGTCGGCATCCCGGAGAGTTATCACCCGAAGATGTTCCAGGTCTTTCAACGTGTGCACGCCGACCAGGCCGCAGGTGAGGGCATGGGGCTGGCGATCGTCCGTCGCATCATCGAGCGGCACGGCGGCCGGATCTGGTTCGAATCCGGCCCCGGCGCCGGGACCACGTTCTTCTTCACCCTTGCGCCGGTGCCTGGCGAACACGCCGAGCGGAGCGCCGAATGACGCCGCCGGTCACGATTCTGATCGCCGAGGACGACGACGGGCACGCGACGCTCGTCCAGCGGCAGGTGCGGCGCGCGAGCAGCCCGGCTCACGCCGTGCGGCTGCGCGATGGCCAGGAACTGCTCGACTACCTGCACCGCCGCGGGCCGTGGCAGGACCGTGCGGCTCATCCCGCGCTGCTCATCCTGCTCGACCTGAACATGCCGCGCCTCAGTGGCTTCGACGTGCTGGACGCGCTCAAGCAGGACAAACGCCTCGAGCACATCCCGGTTTTCGTCCTGACCACGACCGACAACCCGCTCGAGCTCGAACGGTGCTATGCCAGCGGCGCATCGGCATGCCTGGTCAAACCGGTCGACTTCGGCGCGTTCGGCCAGCTGATGGAGCACCTGACGAACTTCGTCGCCGCGGCGCGGATGCCCGCCGAACTGCCGCTCTCACTCGATGTCCACTGACGTCGGCCCGCTGATTCTGGTCGTCGAGGACGACCCCGGAAACGCCCTACTCCAGCGGCGCCGGCTCGAACGCTCAGGGTTCGCTGTCGCCACCGCCGCCGGTCTCGACGCCGCGCTCGAGGTGCTTGCCGGCGGCGGGGTGGCGCTGGTCGTCCTCGATTACCGTCTTGGCGAGACCACGGGCCTCGACCTGCATCGCCGGATGCGCGCCGACGGCATTGCCGTACCCGTGATTCTCGTGAGCGGTGCGGTCGGCCCGGCGGTGATCGCCGAGGCGTTGCGCTCCGGCATCCGCGACGTCGTCGTCAAGACGCCCGATTACCTCGACCGCCTTCCAGGGGCCGTGCGCGCGGTGCTCGACCAGGCGGCGAATGCCAGCCTGGAGCCGCTGACCGCGGCGATCGGATACGTGCTGCTCGTCGAAGACGATCCGGGTGTGGCGATGCTGCAGCGGCGTCACCTGGAACGCGCAGGCTACGAGGTCAAGGTTGCCGCCGATGCCGCCGCGGCGCGGCAGGCAATCCGTCAAGCGAACATCGCCCTGCTGGTGCTCGACCTGCAGTTGCCCGGCGGCGAGTCGGGCCTCGAGCTCTACCAGCGGGCCAAGGCAGACGGGTTCACCGCGCCGGCGATTCTGGTCACCGGCTTTCCAGACGAGCGCGTGGCGATCGACGCGCTACGCGCGGGCGTGCGCGACTTCGTGCCGAAGTCAGCCGACTACCTGGACTACCTGACGGTGGCGGTGAGCCGCGTCATCGCCCAGCAACGCATCGAACAGAAGCTGGCCGAGTCCGAGCTGCGCCTCGCCAGCATTGTCGGCACGACGCACGACGCGATCCTGATGTGCGATGCCTCCGGCCAGGTAGTGCTGTTCAATCGGGCCGCAGAGGAGATGTTCGATTGCGCCGCCGACGATGCGCTGCAGCGCCAGGCGAGCGATTTCATCCCCGAGCTGCCGCTGCCGCAGGAGACGGCAGAGGCGGTCGGCTCGCACCGGCGCGAACTCTCCGCACGACGCCGCGATGGCAGCTCCCTGCCAATCGAAGTATCCGTCAGCGGCGTCGTCATCAACGGGCACCAGTTGTTCACGGTCATTGCCCGCGATGTCACCGAGCGTCGCCTGGCCGAGGAGCAGCTGCGCGAGGCGGATCGCCGCAAGGACGAATTTCTCGGCATGCTGGCGCACGAGTTGCGCAACCCGCTCGCGGCAATCATGAATGCGGGCGAGGTGCTGCACCGCACGCTGGACGGGGAACGGCCGCGCCGGCTCACCGCCGTGGTGCGCCGCCAGACGAAGGCGCTGTCACGCATGGTCGACGACCTGCTCGATGTCTCGCGCGTGACCCACGGCAAAATCCAGGTCGCGCGCGAGCCGATCTACTTCGAGGAGGTCGTCGTCAAGGCCGCCGACGTGCTGCGCGATGCGGCCGCCGCCGTCCAGGTGACCCTCGACGTGCATGTCGCGACGGTGTCGCTTGCCGTTCAGGGCGATGCCACCAGGCTCGAGCAGGTGGTCACCAACCTCGTGAACAATGCGATCAAGTTCACGCCGGCAGGCGGCCGCGTCGACGTCACCGTCGGCACCGAGGGCCGCGAGGCGGTGTTGCGGGTGCGCGACACCGGCGTCGGCATCCCCGCGTCGCTGCTGCCGCGCGTCTTCGACGTCTTCGTCCAGGGCGACACGTCGCTCGATCGCACCAACAGCGGTCTCGGTATCGGCTTGGCGCTGGTGCGTCAGATCGTGGCGCTGCACGGCGGGTCGGTGGCTGCGGCGAGCAGCGGCCCGGGCGCCGGCAGCGAGTTCACCGTGCGGCTCCCGGCGATCGGCGACCCGGCACTCGCGCCGCCGCCAGGCGAGGCCGAACGGGTCGATACGAGGCCGTTGCGGCTGTTCGTGGTGGACGACCAGGCGGATGTCGCCGACATGATCGCGCTGCTGCTCGAAACACTTGGCCATGCCGCGCGGGTGTTTTACGACGGCCGCGCAGCGCTGACCGCCAGCCGGGCCGAGCCGCCGGACGCGATGATCATCGATATCGGCATGCCCGGCATGACCGGCTATGACGTCGCCGATGCGATTCGCCGGGACGCAGCCACCGCCGGCCTGCCGCTGATTGCCCTGACAGGCTACGGCCGGGAGGAAGATCGGTCGCGCATTGCCGCGGCCGGATTCACCGTCCACATCACCAAGCCGGTCAGCGAAGCCGCCTTGCAGCTCGCTCTGCGGGAAGTCATCGCCCGTCCGGCCACGCGGTGAGCGCCCTCTGGACGGTGACGAGCGTGTTGCGGTTCGGCTCGTCCGCGCGACGCCGAGCGTCTTCTCGACGAACGCGTTGACGTTCAGCGGCCGGCTGCCGAGCGGACGGTAGAGCGTCCAGGCGCAACGGCCAACCAAACATTCGAGCCGCAGCTCCCACCCCTCGCCGCGGGCTTGCAGACCGGCAAGGGCGGGGGCAACCGCGGCCCCGACGGCGCTCGACGCTGCGTACCCGCGCTCGAGCATCTGCGGGCGATGACGAATCGAGCCGGCAGTCGGCGGCTACGAGTCTCCGACAGTACTTGCGACCGAGCCGGGAGGCGGCATCGGCGCGCTGGTCAGCGGCATCGAGCGCGTCGCCGCCGCGATCCGCGCCGCGAATGCGGAGAGCCCGGATCTGTTTCAGTCGTCCGATGGGACGACGACCTTTATGAGTGCACACGCCATCCGTGGGGGTGAGCGTCATCCCGGAGTGAAATCGACCGGGCTTTGGAATCTGGCATCGCGCTTGCTCTAACTGGAGTCAACTGCGCTCGACCGCCTCTCTGGCAGGCCGACGAATCGCCCACCCACTCGACGGGGACCGTTCTATGCGTCCCCGCTCGCCACGTACACCACGCCCTCGTCGACCAGCCAGGGAGGCTTCGCAGCCGCGGCGCACACCGATACCACATGGGTAACGTCGTGCCTTCGGTACGGCAACTCCGTGGTCACGCCGCTGTGAGCCAGTGCCTATTGCGAATTCAAGCTCTGGCGGTGACGGCCGATTGGGATCGCGAACAGATTTGCCATGAACATCTCAGGCCCGATCGGCGCTCGTCTCGGCATCTTTACCGGCCAGTCGGCGGCCAGCGGCCTGGATACAGGCAATCTGCGCGTCAACGCCGGCCGCGAGGCGATCGCCACTGCGCAGGACCACATCCGCAGCGCCATCACCACGCTGCGGCAGGCATTCGCGACATTCCGCAGCGCGACGCGATCGATTTATGTCAACAGCTTCACCGCCGGCGCGCCAATCGGTATCAGACTGAATGGCGTGGCGCCGAGTATTGCGACGGCCGCCGGATCGGCGCTCGTCCAGACGACGCGCGCCGTCAACACCCAGACGCTCACCGACCGCTGGTCGTCGTCGCCGCTTGGCCTGAACCTCGCCACGGCCGTCTCACAGTTAGCCTCGGCGGCGCTCGGCCTCGACGTCACGTCGTCAGCAGCTTCATCGCTGCACTCGGACGACCTCGGCCTCGATCTGACCTCGCCAGACGCCGCGTCGCTGCTGCAATCGGCGGCGGCCATCGGCCTCGACCTGACCTCCCCGGACGACGTGTCGCGCCTCAGCTCGGCGTTCGGACTCGGGCTCGATACCACCTCGGCGGAATCGGTGTCGCGCCTGCTGTCCGGGGCGCTCGGCCTCGACCTGACCTCGCCCGATCGCGCCTCGGTGCTGCGCTCTTCCAGCGGCCTGAGCCTCGACACCACCTCGCCGCAGACGGCGTCGACCAACAGTTCCTTGGCGGCGATTGGCCTCGACGTCACCTCGGCACAGGCGGCGTCCAAGCTGCAATCCAGTGCCAGCATGGGCCTCGACGTCACGTCCCCGGAGACGTCATCGAGCATCACCTCGACCGCCGCCGTCAACACCGCGACCACCAGCTACGGGGCCAACGTGGCGATGAGCGCCGGAACGTCGACCGTCACGCTGAGCGGCACGTTCACCGGCGTCGGCACGGCGGCGTCCACCTCGGCGCTGACGGTCAAGATTGCCGCCAACGACACCATCTCGGCGACCGCGACCGGCGTCCACATTGAGCTGTACGACGGCGGCACCAGGCTGCTCGACTTCAGTGGCGACCTCAAGGCCGGCGACAAGCTCTATCTCGGCGACGACGTCGGGCTGTTCATCTCGTTCTCGGCCGGTACGCTGGTCAACGGCGCCACCGGTACGTCGGCGGTGAGCCGTTCGGCGCCGACTGTCGACACCGCGGCCACCTTCGACAACGCCAATCGGAACCTGCGGCCGCTGTTCGACAGCAATGCCCAGGTGACCGCCGGCGCCTTCACCATCAACGGCACCAGCATCGCCGTCAACGCCAACGACTCGATCGATTCGGTCATCAGCCGGATCAACGCTTCGGCGGCCGGCGTCACCGCCTCGTTCGCCAACAAGAAGCTGACGCTGACCAGCAACGCCGCCTCGGAAGACGACATCGTCCTGGCCAACGACACCTCCGGCTTCCTGTCGGCGATGAAGCTGGCCAGGCCGAACGGTGAGATCAACAGCGCTGTGACCTCGTACGGCTCGCCCAGCCTTGGCTTCACGCTCGGCAGCAGCGTTGCCACCTTGACCGGCACCTACACCGGCGTCGACGCCTTCGCCGAGGCCACGGCGCTGACGGTCAAAGTCACCGGCGCGCTCGCCTCGCTCAGCGCCACGACCGCCTCGACGCTGAAGTTCTCCGTGCTCGACGAGGGCGGCCACAATCTGTTCTCGTTCAGCGGCTCGGCCAAGGCCGGCGACAAGATTGCCATCGGCGATGGCAGCGGCCTGTGGATCTCGTTCTCGGCCGGCTCGCTGGTCGCCAACGAAACGGCGACCACCACCGTCAGCAGCACGGCCAAGACCGACGTCAACCCGGCCGCGACCTTCAACAGCAGCGCCAACCTGCGGCCGCGGTTCGAGAACGGCGCCACCGTCCGCGCCGGTTCGTTCTCGGTCAACGGCACGACGGTGGCGGTCAACGCCAACGACTCGATCAACTCGGTGCTCAGCCGCATCAACGCCACGGTCAGCGGCGTCACCGCCTCCTTCAGCAACGACCGCATCAGCCTCGTCAACAACAGCGGCAGCAACCCGGTGGTGCTCGGCAGCGACACCTCCGGCTTCCTGGCGGCGACCAAGCTGACGGCGGCGGTCACCAGCAAGGGCAACGTCCGCGACGACCTGCAGGTGCTGGCCAAGACGACGCAGTTTGCCGGCGTCAGCAGCGGCTCATTCACCATCAACGGCACCGCGATCTCGGTCAACAAGGACAGCGACTCGCTGTCCTCGATCGTCAGCCGCATCAACGCCGCCGGCGCCGGCGTCACCGCCGCCTTCGACGCGACGCAGAACAAGCTGGTGCTGACCACCACCGGCAACAGCGAGGACCTGATCACCGTCTCCGGCAGCACCGGCTTCCTCGCCGCGGCCAAGCTGGTGACCGGCAACACCGTGCGCGGCAACGTCCGCGACGACCAGCAGGTGCTGGCCAAGACGATGCAGTTTGCCGCCGTCACCACCGGCTCGTTCACCATCAACGGCGTGTCGGTCGCCGTCGACAGGGACGTCGATACGCTGACCTCGCTGCTCGGCAAGATCAACAGCGCCGGCGCCGGGGTAAGCGCCGTCTACGACAGTGCCACCGACAAGATCGTGCTGACCAGTAGCAGCCCGAGCGAGGACCTGATCACGCTCGCTGACAGCACCGGGTTCCTGACCGCCGCCAGGCTGGCCACCGGCAACACCGTGCGCGGCAACGTCCGCGACGACCAGCAGGTGCTGGCCAAGACCACGCAGTTCGCCGGCGTGTCGTCCGGGTCGTTCAGCGTCAACGGCACCAGCATCGCCATCAACACCGCCGCCGACTCGCTGAGCACGATCGTCAGCCGCATCAACGCCGCCGGCGCCGGGGTCACCGCGGCCTACGACACGGCGACCGACAAGTTGGTGCTGACCGGCACCAGCAACAGCGCGACGCTGATCGAGGTCGCCGACGGCGGCACCGGCTTCCTCGCCGCCGCCAATCTGGTGACCGCCGACACCGTGCGCGGCCACGTCGCTGAGAACGGCGTCGCCTTCCGCGACATGGCGCGCTTCGCCTCGGTTGGCAGCGGTGCCTTCACCGTCGACGGGAAGTCGATCGCCGTCACCGCCGCCGACTCGATCGATTCGATCGTCGCCAAGATCAACAGCTCCGGCGCCCGCGTCACCGCGGCGTTTGACAGCAGCGCCAACAAGCTGAGCCTGGCCTCCACCGACAACACCGAGGATCTGGTCGCCATCGGCGGCGACACTTCCGGCTTCCTCGCCGCCGCCGGCATCGACGCCGCCAACACGGCGCGCGGCAACCTGCGCGACGACCAGCAGGTGCTGGCCAAGACGACGCAGTTTGCCGGCGTCGCGTCCGGGGCGTTCACCGTCAACGGCAAGTCGATCGCGGTCGACAAGGACGCCGACACCGTCAGCACACTGCTGGCCAAGATCAACGCCGCCGGCGCCGGCGTGACGGCGGCGTTCGATGCCGTCGCCGACAAGCTGGTGCTGACCGGCACCCAGAACAGCGAGGACCTGATCGCTGTCGCCAACGATAGCAGCGGCTTTCTCGCAGCCGCGCAGCTGGCGACCGGCAACACCGTGCGCGGCCACCTCGCCGAGGACGGCGTCGCCCTCTACAACACTGCCTCCTTCCGTTCGGTCACCGACGGCTCGTTCGTCATCGACGGCAAGACGATCGCGGTCAGCGCCGCCGGCGACACCGTCAAGACGGTGATCCAGAAGATCAACGACTCTGGCGCCAGGGTGGTCGCCGCCTACGACGCCGCGCACGACCGGATCTCGCTGCAGGCGACCTATGACAGCGAAGACGACCTGCCGCTCGGCAGCGACACCTCTGGCTTCCTCGACGCGGCGCACCTGCACGCCGTCGACACCGTGCGCGGCAACATCCGCGACGATCTGCAGGTGCTGGCCAAGACCGCGCAGTTTGCCAGCGTCACCAACGGCAGCTTCAGCATCAACGGCCACTCGATTGCCGTCGACAAGAACGCCGACACCGTGCAGTCGCTGGTCGACAAGATCAACGCTGCCGCGGCCGGCGTCACCGCCAGCTTCAACCCGGGCAGCGGCCGGCTGGAGCTGCTCGGCACGACGCCGAGCGAGGACCTGCTCGACATCGGTCGCGACAGCAGCAACTTCCTCAGCGCCGCCGGACTCGATCCGGCCAACACCGTCCGCGGCGCGGTGCACGACGACCTGCAGGTGCTGTCGAAGACGACGCAATTCGGCGACGTGGTCAGCGGCTCGTTCCTGCTCAACGGCAAGTCGATCGCCGTCGACGTCACCCGGGATTCGCTGTCGTCCATCGTCGACCGCATCAACGGCGCCGGTGCCGGCGTCACGGCGCAGTTCAACCCGCAGACCGATCGGCTGGAGCTGGTCGGCACCGCCGACAGCGACGACCCGATTACCGTCGGCGCTGACGGCACCGGCTTCCTCGCCGCCACCGGCCTGGCGACGGGCAACGGCATCGCCGGCAACCAGCGCGACGACCAGCAGACGCTGGCGACGGCGCCGCGGTTCGCCGCCGTCCAGTCCGGCTCGTTCGACGTCAACGGCGTCACCATTGCCGTCGAGCCGACGCACGACTCGCTCCGCTCGGTGATCCAGCGAATCAACGACGCCGGCGCCGGGGTCACGGCCACCTATGACGAAGTGGCCGACCGGCTGCTGTTCGCCGCTGACGCCGCCGGCGGGCCGGTGGTGCTCGACCGCGACAGCAGCGGCTTCCTGACGGCGAGCGCGGTGACCACCGGCGCCGCCGGCACCCACGTCAATGCCGATGCCGCCTTCAACGGCCACGGCAGCGGTGCGCCGCTGTTCGATCCGGGCCAGTCGGTGCAGGCCGGCAGCTTCACGGTCAACGGCGTCACCATCGCCGTCGCCGCCGACGACACCATCCGCAGCGTCCTCGGCAAGATCACCGCGTCGGCCGCCGGTGTCACCGCGGCCTTCGACGACGCGGCGCAGACCATCACCCTGACCGGCAGCCGGGGTACTAAAGCGATTGCTGTCGCCGACGACACCTCGGGGTTCCTCGCCGCGGTCAAGATCGACAGCACGGCGACGGTGACCAGCGCGCCGCTGTCGCCGCTCGACAAGACGCTGGCCGAGGCCGGCGACTACGGGGCGGTGCGCGCCGGCACCCTGACGATCAATGGCGAATCGGTGAACATCGACCCGGCGACGATGACGCTGCGCGACGTCGTCGGCGCGCTCAACGGCATGTCCGACGTCTCCGCCGCGCTCGACGACAATACCGGCGTCGTGACCATTGCGAGCCGACGGGCGTCGAGCCCGCTGTCGATCGCCGATGCGTCGCAGCTGCTCGACGCGCTCGGTATTTCCGCCGGCTCGTACACGCCGGCGGTCACCGCACCGCAGCTGGTGCAGAAGAAGAACGGCAGCGTGACGTCGAGCAACGCCGGACAGGTGTCGGACACAGCGGTGGCAGCGGTCGCGGAACTGAACGACGCCTTGGCGCTAATCGAGAACGCCGCGTTTGATCCGTCCCTCGGCGAGCAAATCACCACCGCATTGCAAGGTGCCGTCAACGAGTTGCACGAGCACGGCATCTCCGGTCTCACTGTCAGCGACGACCCGGCGGCGCGCCTACTGCTCAGTCGCGACGCACTGGTGAGCGCGCTCTCGGTAGCCGGAGCCAAAACCGGTGAACCGGTCGATGCCGCCCTCGAGCAGATCGGTGCCACCATCGCCACGGTCGCCCAGCAGGCAGCCGATACGCTCGACGAGCGAGTGACGGCGAGCGCGCCACCGCCGTCGATGCCGCCAGGCTTTCAGCTCGCGAATCAGATCCGCGCCCAGATACCGGTCTTCGGACCGGCGACGTCCGCGCCGCAAGGCCGCCGCGCCGGTGGTGCGCGCAGCGCCAGTGCCCGTGCAGCGGAGACCTACTCGCGGGTTGGGTCGCTCGGACTACCTGATGCGCCTGCCAAGCAGCCGGACTGGATCTGGCGGCCCGCGCCTACACCTCAACCAGCAGCGCGTCCGTCGCTCCTCTCCATATTCAACGACGACCGTAATGGCAAGTAGGCGACTGGCCAGCCGCCGGGGTGTTCAGCAGCCGGACTCCCGGCGCCGCCCATCCGATCGGTGACGCGCGTCGGCAGCTGATCGACCTCGGCTCGAAAGAGGAAAGCGAGCCGCTTCAGCGCGGCTTGCTGCCGCTCGAAGACGACGAGCTGAGCACCGTCTGAATTGCCGCCAGCGTGTTGGCGTTGCGGGTCGTCGCGGCGACGCCGAGCGCCTTCTCGACGAACGCGTTGACGTTCAGCGGCCGTGAACCGAGCGGCCGGTACAGCGTCCACGCGTAGCGGCTGCCGACGTGCTCGATCCGCAGCTCCCAGCCGCTGCCCTCCGGCTTGTGCAGCGGCAACGCCGGCACCGCCGGCGGCCGCCCCGCCAGCACGCTCAGCATCGGCCGGGCGCCCTCGACGGTTGCCAGTCCCTGGAGATCGGCGGCCGCGGCGGCGATCTCGCGGGCCGAACAGATCATCAACGCGGTGTCGAACGGCAGCCGGCGGCGCACCTCCGCGGCGAGCGCGGTTGCCGACGGTGGCCGGCGAACGACGAAGGTCCCGGCCGCGCCGATGTTGACGGCCTCGAACGCCGCCAGCTCGCGGGCAAGTTGCGCCGGCTTGAATGTCTGATGGCCGCCGACGTTGACTGCGCGCAGGAACAGCACGAGCGCAGGCATGCCTACAGTGCGATGCTGGCTGGCAGGCGCGCCGCAGTATCCGCTGGCAGCTGCACGCCGAACATCGTCTGCAGCACCTCGATCACCTCGTCCATCCCGGCCAGCGTCCTTGTCGTCACGCAGTCGCCGCGATCGATGGTCAGCTCGCGGTTGTACAGCAGCACCCGGCGGTCCGGCGCCGGCCGCTGCGCGATCAGGTTGCGAATGAAGCGGGAATTCGGGTGCGTCGAGGTGTAGTGGTTGAGTACCTCGAAGTCGACCGCTTCCTGCGGGTCGAGCGAGAAGGCGTACAGATCGCGCCACGCCCCGTCGCCCAGCGACTGCATCAGCCACAGCCCGCCGTCCTCGATCACCCGGTAGGTCCAGAGGAACTGCCGCGACTCGAGGCCGCTCGACAGCGGCACCGGCAGCAGCAAGCCTTCGGAGCCGAAGCCGACGTCGGCGAGCCAACGGCGGCCCTCCGTTTCCACCAGCAGCAGCATGTGCGTGCGCGGCAGCACCTGGCTCGTGCGGTAGCGGACCCGCGCTGCAAGCCGGGTGACCGCGAACCCGAGCTGCTCCAGCACCGCTGCGAAGAGCCCATTCTGCTCGTAGCAATAGCCGCCCCGCCGCCCGGCGACCAGCTTGTGCTCCAGCGCCGCGATATCGAGACGAATCGGTGTGCCGAGCAGCACGTCGACGTTCTCGAAAGGGATGTGGGTGGCGTGCGCCAGGTGCAGCGCCTCGAGGGTCGCGTAGCACGCGGACAGCGACCCGTCGTACTCGACGCGGCGCAGGTAGGCCGCCATCGCGATCGCGGCGGCGCTTCGGGTGGAACCTGTCACGCGACCGGCAGCCCTCCGCCCGCCGCATGATCCTGCAGCTCGCGAGTCAGCTTCAGGACCGCATCAGGGCGGCCATGGAAGGCCGCGGGCGTCGTCTGGAAGCTGGCGATGCGCCAGCCGGATGGCGCACGCGCGGCCACCAGGGTCTGTACCGCGTTCAGCCCCGGGTCGAGCTTGCCGCCACCAGGCGCCGCCATGCCGGCGATACCCTTGACGATGGCGACGCCCTCGTGCAGCAGGCGGACGCTGCGCAGCTTGGCAACATACGGCGGCGTCTGGTGTTCGGCGAAGATCGCGGCCACCGATGACTGGATCTCGGAGGCACCGGTCAGCATCGAGCCGTCGAAACCGGTGAGATCGCCGTCCTCGAGGAAGAGGGACGCCACCGCCACGGCGTCGCGGCGGTTCCAGGCGGTGATCAGCTCACGATAGAGCGACACCGCCGCGTCGTCGCTGTCGGGCCGGGGGTCAGCAGGCATCCGTCAAGTATGGCGTATCACCGCCAGCTGAGGCCTACTGCGCCTTGTGCGCCGGGTCGTAGGTCGCCTTGATTGTGCCCTTCTGGCGCGCCACATCGAACAGGGTCGGATAGAACTGCACGAAAGTCTGCTCCACCGCTGTATTTTCGCGGTGGCACTTGTAGCACGAGGCCGATTCCGGCAGCGCGTCGGCCGCGGCAACCAGGCCATCCTTGCCGTCGAAGGAGAAGTAGGCCCAGGTGAGCGCCGGGTACTTCGCCGAGTCCTTGACCGCGGCCTCCATGAAGATGGCGTCACCCTGCGTGCGGCCGCCGTTGTTGATCGAGGCGTTGGCGACGGAGCGCCGGCCTTCGAGGATGAACATCGTCTTCTCGGGCCACTTGCCGGTTTCGAGAAACTGCCGGTACGACTGGCGGTTGACGAACACGTTGTCGAAGTTCTGTGGCTGGCCGGCGGCCGGTGCAGTCGGGCCGTAGGTCATGCCGAGCCCGCTGGTGAGATAGACCCACTCGCGATAGTCGGCGGGCCGTTCCACCTGGCCGCGCGCGGTGTAACGCACGCCGTCGCTCACCCCTACCGAAGGCACGGCACCGCCCTGCGCCGCCACCGCTGCAACGGCGGCTGCCATGCCACACACGCCGAGCGCACTCAACAGCAGTTTCTTCATAGGTTTTCCAGCGCGCCCGCCACGCGGACGCAACACAGGCCGTCAGCCAGGCTGGCCGGACGCTGCAGGCTAGCACGGCCGGCCGCACCCCGCCTATCCGGCGGTGCCGACGATGACGACGACGGCGGTAAGGGTGCAGAAGATGCCCACCTTCTGCATGCCGCTGAGGCGTTCGCCGAGCACCATCTGCGCCAGGACGACGGTGCTCGCCGGATAGAGCGAGGCCAGCGTCACCACGACGCTGAGCGGACCGCTGCGCGCAGCCACCACGTAGAGCGCGTTTGCCAGCATGTCGAGCACCCCGCTCGCGACCGCGGTCCGCACCACCGGCGCCGGCATGCGCAGCGACCTGGCGGTAGCGGACGCCAGGACGAGGAACATCAGGACGGAGGTGATGCGCGCGAACAGCAGCGGCCAGAGGCCGCCGGCAGACGTCGTGCGCGCCAGGGCGAGAAAGAACAGGCCGATCGCGATACCCGATGCCACGGCAATGCCGATGCCGGTTGGCACCGTTCGCATCGTCGTGCGAAGTCCGGCGGCGTGTTCCGGCCGCTGCTGCTGGCTCACCAGCAAGATGCCGGTGACTGCCAGGACGATGCCGGCCCCGGTGATGACCTTCAGCCGTTCGCCGAGCGCGAACGCCGCGAGTACCGGCACGACCACGGCGCACACGGCGGTCGTCGGCGCCACGACGGCCATCGTCCCGACGGCAAGCGCGCGATAGAGAAGCGCCACACCTGTTCCGCCGGTCAGTCCGGCAGCGACGCCCCAGAGGACGTCGCGTGACGAAGCGACGCCCGGCAGGAACGGGATGCTGACGGCAAGCAGGGCAAGGCCAACCAATTGCGAGACCGCGACTGCCGCGATCGCGTTGACACGCCGCGCGGTCAGCCCGCCGAAGAAATCGCCGGCGCCGAAGAGCACGGCCGAGGCGAGTGCCAGCAGTTCGGTCACGCGAGACCCGAGGCCATCGCCGTCAGGGTCACCGCCGCGCCAAAGGCCAGCATCAGCAGCCACATCGGCAGCGCAAACTTCATCCACTCGTCGTAGCGCAGCCCGGCGACAGCGAGCACCGCCATCAGGCCGCCATTGGTCGGCGTGATCAGTTCACACAGGCCGGCGCCTGCCTGGTAGGCGAGGATCGTCACCTGGCGGCCGATGTCCAGCAGATCCGAGAGCGGCACCAGCAGAGGCATGGTGAGGACCGCTTGCCCACTGACGCTCGGAACCGGGACGTGGATGACCGTCTGGACCGCGATCATGCCGAGCACCGCCACCTCGCGCGGCAACTCGGCGAGCGGCGTGAACATGCCGTGCACCAGAGAGTCGATGATGTGCCCTTCGTCGAGCACGACGAAGATGGCCCGGGCGAAGCCAATCAGCACCGCTGCGAACGCCATGTCGCGAAACCCCTGGACGTAGGCGTCAGCGGTGCCGTTGGCCCCCAGCCGGCCGATGGCACCGGCAAGCAGCCCCATCGCGAACAGCACGGCGGTGAGTTCGTCGAACCCCCAGCTGGCGCGGATCAGCCCGGTGATGAAGACGGCGAACGCCACCAGCACCACGGCGATGATCACCGCCGCACGCGCACCGCCGATCGACGGCTCAGCGCGAGAGGACGGATCGTCCATCGTCAGCGCGGCGGCCGGTATCCTGCCGCCGCGGGCCGCGTGCCGCACGGTGCCGGCGATCCAGATGGCCAGGGCGAGGACGAGCGAGATCGACCGGAAAGCAGCGCCGGAAAACAGCGGCACCTGTGCAACCTGCTGGGCGATGCCGACCTGGAAGGGATTGATCGGGCTGAAGGCCGAGCCGACGGCGGCGGCCCCCGCGCTCATCGCCACCACCGTCACCTTGTCGACGCCGAGACGTCCGCCGAGGACGAGCAGCACCGGGATGAGCGCGATGATCTCCTCCTGCATGTTCTCGAGGGCGCCGCCGGTGGCAAAAGCGATGCACGAGAGCGGGATGAGCAGCAAGCGCCGCGGCCCCAGCCGGCCGAGGAGTGCAGCCAGCGCGACGCGGAGCGCGCCCGTACGATCGACGACGACAAACGCTGCCCCGCCGACCAGCACGACCGCGATCACCGCCACCGCATCAGCGATCCCTTTCGGCACCGCCAGCAAGGCCTGCAGCACGCCGACCGGCGCCTGCGGCACCGCGTGATAGGTGCCGCCGACCACGATCTCGCGGTTGGTCACCGGATCGTGGCGACGTTCGTATTGGCCGGCGGGAACGATGTAGGTCAGCAGCGTTGCAACGGCGACGCAGCCGACGAGCAGCACGAGCGGGTGCGGGAATGCCCGGCCGCTCATCCGCTACGCACCGAACTGGCGCAGGTGATGATCGACGTGCCGGTACGCCCAGATCAGCCACTCTTCCCGGCTCATCGCGCCGAAGATCGGGTGGACGTGGTGACGCGTGGCCGGGTCGGCGAACCGCACCAGCAGCGCCTCGACGGTGGCGCGGTCCGCGGCGAATGCCTCCGGACGCGTGCCGGCGACATGGGGGTTCACTTCCGGGCGCGTCGGCAGCCCTTTTGGCCAGGGCAGCGGCGTCCGCAACGCAATGAGCTTCATGAGCCGGGCCTGCAGGGCGGACGTCTTGACCGACGAGGCGGCGCGCTCGCCGAGCGTGGCGCGAAAGGAGTCGGCGAGATGGCAGAGCATCTCGTCGACCTTCATCGTGCCCCACCGGCGCGGGCTGTCCGGCCGTAACGCCGCGAGCCGCGCCTGCAGCGTAGCGAGATCCGCAGGTGAAGCGACTGACCGCGCCATCATTCGTCGAGCGTGAACCCGACCTTCAGCGTTACCTGCCAGTGCATGATGGCGCCGTTCTCGATATGGCCGCGCGTCTGCACCACCTCGAACCAGCGCAGGTTGCGCACGGTGGCTGACGCCCGGGCAATCGCCGCCCGCACCGCATCGTCAGAACCGGTCGCGGACGAGCCGACGAGCTCGATGGTTTTGTAGACGTGATCCGACATCAGCAGGCTCCTCGTAAAGGACAGGGCCGGGGCGGTGCCAGCATGAGGCTAGTCGAGCCGCTCGGCGTTGAGCTCGATTTGATTGCCGTCGGGGTCGGCGACGAACACCTGCGGCCACGGCGTGACGTTGGTGGGGAACTCGCGACACGCCACACCCCGCGCGTGCAGGTAGGCAACCGCGTCACGATAGCTGCCGACGCGAAGCGCGACATGGCCGTCGCCGGGATCGATGGCGACCGTGCCGCGCAGCGTCGTCGCCGCGGGGCGGACGATCAGGTGCAACTGGCGGTCGCCCACTGCGTACCACGCGCCTGCGAAGGTGAACGCCGGACGCGGCAGCTCGCGCAGGCCAAGCACATCACCATAAAAGTGCTTGGCGCGCGCGAGATCGCTGACGCACACGCTGAAGTGGTGGATGGTCTCGACCGCGAGCATCTGCCGCCATCCTACCGCAGCGGCGGCCGGGGGAGGGGCCGGGGCTGCGGGGGTGCAGCGAGTCCAGGGGTTCAGAGGGTCCTGTTCGGTTCAGCGAGGTCAGGGGTTCGGGCGGTTCGGCATGCCGAACCCCGAACCCCGAACCTGGAACCCGGAATGCCCGTTAGAGCGGCGCGTCCGGCCTGGCCATCGACCGCCACATGTGGGCGACCGGGCTGTTGTCGTAGCCGAGCCCTTCCTTGGGCTGCTTGAAGTTACGGCCGATGACGTCGGTGAACTGGTCGAGGCTGACCACCACGCCCGGCTCGAAGGCGTAGAGATCGTTGACGGTAACCATGCGCGGCTCGATGTACCACTTGTGCGCGCGGACCATCTTGTAGGTGGCGTCGATGTACGGCTCCGGCTTGTAGTCTTCGCCGAACATGTTGCGATAGAGGTCCGGGTATTCGTAGCCGTTCGCCGGGTCGGCGTAGAAACGCAGCGCCTGGTGATAGCGGATGGCGAAGGTGGTCTTCTCCGACACGTAGGGCTCGAACAGCTGCGCGCCCCACCAGCCGTGGTCGACCTTGATCATCTCCTGCACGACGTCGTGCAGCAGGCAGGCAAGGATGACCTCCTCGTTCATGCCGGTCTTCATGGCGCGGTTGGCGCTCTGCAGCACGTGGTTCGAGGTGTTGTTGAAGCGCAGCTTGAAGAAGTCGACCAGCGTCGGACGGTCGGGCATCGGCGGCAGCCGTTTGACGTTGCCGCCGCGGCCGACGAACAGATTGCCGACGCCGCGGCGCGTCGCCCGCGTCTCGATCTGCGCCTCGATGTCAGCGACCTTCGGAAACCGGTTCGCCGGTGGCGCGATTGCCGTGTTCAGCTGCTCGACCATGTAGTCTTCGAGGGCGTCGGCCTTCGCTTCCGAGCTCATGGCGGTGACAGCGGCGGCGCCGCCGAGACTGGCGATGAATGCCCTGCGGTCCAATTCCATTACATCCTCCTCCGACGGGGGGAACTATAGCGCGGTTCAAGCCTGCTGGCGCCATGCCGATTACCCCCGTGCGGGCGCGACATCTCGCGCCGGGGGGTAGCGCGGTGAACTGGCTGGAATGGATGCGATCGGGCGAGTGGCAGGCGGATACGAACCTGCCGATGTTGCCGACGCTGGCGCACGAAGTCGTCGAAATTGCCTTTGACCCCGACGTGCCGGCACGCCGCATCATCGGCATCGTGTCCAGGGACCCGGTCCTGGCGACACGCGTCATCCAGCTGGCGAACTCCGCCTTCAGCGCACCGGCAACCGAGATCACCTCGATCAGCGACGCGGTGATGCGGCTCGGCACCGCGCCGGTGCGCAACATCCTGAGCGCCACCTGCCTGACGTCGATGCTCGCCGACCCGCGCATCTACGGCAGCCGCGGCCGCGAGCTGGTCGACCATGCGATCGGTACCGCCTACGTCGCCTGGTTGATCGCTGAACGCGCCGGGGTGCGGCCGGACGAAGCCTTCCTCGCTGCGCTGCTGCACGACATCGGCAAGCTGGCGATCCTCAAGCTGGCGCTGCAGCCAGCGGAGGGCGTCGCCGAGCCGGAGCCGCAGGAAGTCACCGCCTTCATCGACGAGCAGCACGCCGCCTGCGGCGGCATCCTGCTCTCCTCATGGCAGTTGCCGCATCGCCTCCAAGATCCGGTGGTGTGCCACCACCACCCAGAGCAGGCGCGCGAGTACCAGAGCGCGGCGGCGGTGACCTATGTCGCGAACCGCCTCGCGCACCGCCACGGTTTCGGCTGCCCGGCGGACGAGGTCGCCATGCTCGAGGACCCGTGGTTCGCCGCGGTCGGTCTGGATGAGCGGACGCTGCGGCGCGTCGACGAGCAGGCACCGCCGCTGGTGGAGGTCGCCCGCCAGGTCACGGGGTAGGCGAAGGCGAACGGCCCGGACCCGGCATCGCGCGTAACCGCTTGGCGAAACAGCGGCTGACGACGTTGCCGACGTACTCGCCAAACGGTGGAATCGGTTCGTAGCCGGCGCTGCGGTACAAGGCGATCGCCTCCGGCTGTCCTGAACCGGTCTCGATCCGCACGATGTCTGCTCCCCGCTCCGTCGCCGTACGCTCGAGCGCTGCCAGGATGGCGCGGGCGACACCGCGCCGCCGGAACGCCGGGCGGACGTACATGCGCTTGATCTCGGCAGCCCGGCCGATGCCCTCCCCTGCCGCCATCCCGAGGCGTACTGCGCCGCAAGCCGCTGCAGCGCCGTCGCTGCGGGCAAGGGCAAATGCCACGTCGGTGTGGCACAGGTCGGCAGCGGTCAGCGAGTGGAAGGGTGCGCCGGGGTAGATGCGGGCGATCTCGGCGTCGAGTTCGTGCAGCAACGCCGCAGCGTCGGCTGATGCCGGGTCGGACAGTTCCACCGTGACCGTCGCGTCGCCCTGTCCGTCCGTTGCCATGGTTATCACTCGCCCGCCGGCGCGTGGCCTCCGCTGCCCGCGCCGCCGGCACCGGCGATCACGTTACCATCGCTGCGTTGCCGCCACCTCTTGCCTGCACGGTCCGCGGTTGCGGGCTGCCGCTCGAGCGTCGCGAGCGCGCGTTCGCCTGCCCTCGCGGTCACGCCTACGACGTCGCCCGCAGCGGCTACGTCAACCTGCTGCAGCCGCAGGATCGCCGCTCGCGTGAGCCTGGCGATTCCGGCGCCGCTATCGCCGCGCGTGACCGACTGCTCGCCGCCGCCATTGGCCGTACCATTGTCGACCACATCGCTGGCCAGGCCGCGACCCTGTTGACCGGCGAGCGCCCGGCGGTCGCTGACCTCGGCTGCGGCTCCGGCGCCCTGCTCGCCGCGCTCGCCGCAATTCGGCCGGTCGAGGGTGTCGGCATCGACCTGTCCACCGCTGCGGCCGAAGCAGCGGCACGACGTTCGGCAGCGTCGACCTGGGTCGTCGCCAACGTCGACCGCCGCCTGCCACTGCTCGACGGCAGCGTGGACCTGGTGCTCTCGCTGCACGCGCGGCGCAACCCGCAGGAGTGTGCGCGCGTGCTCGTTCCTGGGGGCGCACTGCTGGTTGCGGTGCCGGCGCCGGACGATCTGGTCGAACTGCGGCAAGCGGTCCAGGGGCGCCGCATCGAGCGCGACCGCAGCGCCGTGGTAGTTGCCGAACACGCACCGCTCTTCACCGTGACCGAGCGCCGCGCGGTTCGCGAACGGCACGCCTTGACGGGAGACGCACTGCGCGACCTGCTGCGCGGCACCTATCGCGGCGAGCGCGCCAGCGAAGCGGCGCGGGTCGAGGCGCTCGGCCGCCTGGATGTGACCATCGCTTCCGACATCCTGGTCTTTCGCAAGGATTCATCGGCGAGGACAGGCGAGCCGCGCGAGCACCGGGGTGACGCTACTCCAGCAGCGTCCTGAGGCGCACCTGCAGAAACCGCCGTTCCGGCGCCTGCTGCGCCAGCGCCAGCGCCCGTTCGTACGAGGCGCGGGCCTCGGCGAGGCGTCCGAGCCGGCGGCAGAGGTCAGCGCGCGCGGAGTGCGCCAGGTGATAGGACCGCAGCTCGCCGCGCGCCAGGATCGCGTCGATCAGCGTCAGCCCCGCCTCCGGGCCGTCGCGCATCGCCACGGCGGCCGCGCGGTTCAGTTCGATCACCGGCGACGGATCGGCGCGCAGCAGCACGTCGTAGAGGCCGACAATCTGCGCCCAGTCGGTCGCAGCGACGTGGCCGCTTCGGCGTGCACGGCCGCGATCGCCGCCTGCAGCGAAAACGGACCGAAGCGGCGCGAGGTCAGCGCCCGTTCGACCAGCACGAGACCTTCCGCGATCTGCTCCGGTTCCACAGCGACCGATCCTGTTCGTCGAGCAGCACCAGGTCTCCCGCGGCGTCGGTGCGCGCCGGCCGCCGCGACTTCGTGCAGCAGCATCAACGCCAGCAGCCCCATCGCCTCCGGCTCCGGCAGCAGCTCCACGCAGCAGACGGCCCAGGCGGATCGCTTCGCGCCGAGAGGTCGTGTCGGGTCAGCGACTGCACCCGACGACGCCGAATACCCCTCGTTGAAGACCAGGTAGACGACGCGCAGCACGGTGTCGAGGCGATCGGGCAGATCGCGGCGCGGCGGCACCTGGTACGGAATGCGGGCGTCGCGAATCTTCGCCTTGGCCCGGACGATCCGCTGGGCCACCGTGGCCGGCGAGGTCAGGAAGGCGTGGGCGATCTCCTCGGTCGTCAGCCCGCAGACTTCGCGCAGCGTCAGCGCCACCTGCGCGTCCGGCGTGAGCGCCGGGTGGCAGCAGGTGAAGATCAGGCGCAGGCGGTCGTCCTCGACGCCGCCTTCAGGGCGTCCTCCGGCGGCTCGCCGTCCGTGGCTTCGTGGACCGCCGCGACGCGCTCGGCAGCGGCGGCCAGCTGCGTCAGGGAGGCGTCGAACCGCGCCCTGCGGCGCATCGCGTCGATGGCCTTGAAGCGGCCGGTCGACACCAGCCAGGCGCGCGGGTTGCCGGGCATGCCGTCGCGCGGCCATTGCTCGACCGCGGCGGCAAACGCGTCGTGCAGCGCCTCCTCGGCGCGATCGAAATCGCCGAGCAGCCGGATCAGCGTGGCGAGGACACGCCGCGACTCGGCGCGGTAGATCGCATCGATCTGCGCGCGCAGCGTTTCGTCGGTGTCCTCGCTCGACACGGCGGGCTACGTGGCGCTGGCGCTGAAGTCCTGGATCGGCCGCACCTCGATGGTGCCCATCCGCGCCGCCGGGATCCGCGCCGCGACCTGCAGCGCGTCGTTCAGGTCGCGCGCGTCGATCACGTAGAAACCACCGAGTTGCTCCTTCGTTTCCGCAAACGGCCCGTCGGTCGTCGACAGCTTCCCGTTGCGCAGCCGCACCGACGTGGCGGTCGCGACCGGCTGCAGCGCCTCGCCGGCGACGTAGTGGCCGCTCTGCTTGATGGCTTCGGTAAAGGCGAAGTACTCGCCCATCAAGGCGTTGATATCCGCTTCCGACATGCTGGCGAACAACTTCTCGTCGTCATAGATCAGGCACAGGTATTTCATGGCTCCTCCGAAATCGGGGTGAACTGCGCGGTGACGCCAGATAGTCGTGCGGCAGCCGCCGAATCGACAGCGGCGCCGGATCTTTTTTTTGGGGCGGCCGATTATGGCACCGGCGGCGGGCGTCGCGGGCCAGACCGGACCGGGCCGTGCCACCCGGGTTTCGTTTTGCGCCGACTGGGAGCATAATCGCCCCGGAATTCATCCTTTCGTCCCCATAATCCTCGACCTGTCTCGCCGGCCGCCCTGCCTGGGCCTACGGCGGAGGAGTATCGACAGATGGCGAAGTCGAACAAGCTCTCGGTGGATCGGCGTGGCTTTCTGAAGGGCGCAGCAACAGCCGCCGCAGGAGCGGCGGCGATCGCGACCAGCATGCCGGGCGCGGATGTCGAAGCGGGACAGCGCGGCGGCGGTGCCGGGCAGGCCGGCGGCGGTCAGGGTGCCGCACCCGCCCCCCCGCCTACACCGGAACAGGTGCAGCGCGATGCCGGCAGTGTGAGCCCGACCGGCACTCCCGGCCGCGCGGTCGTTCGGCCGGCCTCGGACTTGATGGTGCAGGTGCTGCGGGATCTCGGTATCGAGTACGCCGCGGCGAACCCCGGCTCCAGCTTCGAGGGCCTGCAGGAGTCGATCATCAACTACAGCGACTCGCCCAACAAGATGCCCGAGTTCATCACCGCCCTGCACGAGGAGTCCTCGGTGACGATGGCGCATGGCTACGGCAAGGCCACCGGCAAGCCGATGGTGGCGCTGCTGCACGGCACCATCGGCATTCAGCACGCGGCGATGTCCATCTACCAGGCCTATTACGACCGCACGCCGGCACTGCTGATTGCAGGACGTGATACCGGCTTCATCGCCGCCCACAGTGCCAACGACATGGCCGGCATGGTGCGGAGCTACACCAAGTGGGACGTGCTGCCCAAGACCGTCGAAGAATCGCTGACGGCAATCCAGCGCGCCTACAACGAGGCCATCACGCCGCCGATGGGGCCGACGATGGTGGTGCTCGATATCGAACTGCAGAAGGAAGAAGCACACGACCTGAAGGTCCCCGCCTACCAGGCGCCGACGATCGCCGGGGTGCCGGCGACGGAAGCACGCGAGATCGCCCGCTCGCTGCTGGCGGCGCAGAACCCGCGCCTCGCCGTCGGCCGGCTGCGGACGCCGCAGGGCGTGGCCCGCGCCGTGGAACTGGCGGAACTGGTTGCCGCCTCGACGAGCACGACGGCCACCAACGGCCCCATGAGTTTCCCGCAGCGGCATCCGTTGTGCGGTCCTGGCGCCGACACCACCTACGACTTCACCCTCGGCCTCGAAGTCGCGAACGCCCAGGTCGCGCTCGTCGGCCCTGGCCTGCCGACGCTGCTCGGCAGTCGCGACCCGCAGAACATCGGCTTCGGCGGCATCGCCCCGGGCGGCAGCCGCGCGGGCCGCGGCGGCGGCCGTGGCGGCGGTGCGCCGCAGGGCCGCGTGCTCGAGATCGACGCCGAAGCGAGCCTGCCGGCGATTATCGAAGAAGCCAAGCGGCAGATGACCGCTGACCAGCGCCGGACGATTGCGGATCGCGCCGGCAGGCATGCCGCGGCCAACCAGGCGGCACGGATGCAGGCGCTGTCCCAGGCGGTCGAGGCGCGCCGTGCCGGCTGGGACGCCAGCCCGGTGAGCACGGCCCGCATCTACGCCGAGTTGTGGCCGATGATCATGAACGACGACTGGTGCCTGGCCTCGCCGAGTAATTTCTCGGGTGGTCACAACAGCCAGTTGTGGGACCACAACAAGCCGTACAGCTACCTCGGCGGCCAGGGTGCCGGCGGCATGGGTTACGGTGCCCCGGCCTGTGTCGGCGCCGCGCTCGCCGCGAAAACCCGCGGCCGCTACGTCGTCAACATCCAGACCGACGGCGACCTCAATTACGCGCCAGGGGTGCTGTGGACGGCGATGCACCACCAGCTGCCGATGCTGACGGTCATGCACAACAACCGCGCCTGGCACCAGGAGCTCATGTTCGTGGAGTACATGTGCGGTGTCCGCGGCCGCGGCACCGACCGCGGCCACATCGGCACCACCCTTCGCGACCCCTACATCGACTACGCCAAGATGGCGGCCGCCTACGGCATGCCGTCGGAAGGACCGATTTCGGATCCGTCGAAGCTGCAGGCAGCGCTCAAGCGAGGCGTCGAAGCCGTGCGCCGCGGCCAGCCGTACCTGATCGACGTCCTGACGCAGCCACGGTAGCGCGCGGCACGGACATCAGCGTACGCAGCCGAGTAGTCACCGCATCGGCCGGCGCACGTCGCCGCCGGGCCACCGACAAGGGAGCGATCACGTGAAGCAGAAATCCACGCCGAGGAGAGACACGGGCCGTCGACTGGCGATGGTGGCGGCCGCGCTGCTGTTCGCGGTCAGCATCGCGGACGCGCAGCAGGCGGCACAGGGAGGGACAGGCCGTGGCCGCGGCCAGGGCGGCGGCGCCGCCGCCGCCGGCCCGGAGGTGGCACAGGGCGCGCCAGGCCAGGGTCGCGGCGCAGCACCGCGTGGCAGCGCCACACCGCCCACCAGCCCGGTCACCGGTAACGCCGCCAGCGGCAAGGTGCTCTACGCGCGCTACAGCTGCTACGGCTGCCACGGCTACAACGGCGAGACCGGCCGCGCCTTCGTCGGTAACTGGACGGGCAACCTTGCCACCGAATCGGCGTTCATGGCCTTCCTGCGCGGCCGCCAGAACGTCGCCCCGGTGAACCCTTCCACCGGCATGCCGAGCTATCCGGCGAGTACGCTGAACGACCAGCAGGCCAGGGACATCTACGCCTACATCCGCTCCTTCAAGAGCCACGCCCCCGAGCTGAAGGATATCGCGCCGCTCAACCAGATCCTGAGCGCCGCGACACGGCCTTACAAGCCGTAGTACCGGTTTCGTTCGGGGGGAGCGCTCGGGCGCCGTCGGTCGTCGCGGGGTTCCGAGTTCCAGGTGAACCTGGAACCGGGGGCCTCGAACCGGGAGGTGCGTCAGTCCTGCGATACGTCCGGCACGTCTTCGCCGAGCGCGGTCGCCAGGTCGCTCTGATGTTCCTGCTCCTGGCGCAGGATCTCGCGGATGTCTTCGGCGATCGCGTACTCGCCGAGCGCCTCGCACTGCTGCACACGCCGACGGTAATTGCGCACGGTGTCGTTCTCGTTATCGAGATCGGCCCGCAGCATCTCCTCGTTGTGCGTGGTTTCCTTGACCGGCTTGGGCGTGGCGGTCGGCGTGCCGCCAAGATAGGAAATGTGCTTGGCGATGGTCAGCGCGTGCGCCAGCTCCTCTCGCGCATGCGTTTCGAGTTCCTCGGCGATCGACATGTACTGCGCGCCGCTGAGTGACTTCGAGTAGACCACGTAGGCGATGATCGCCTGGTACTCGCGTGCCAGGTCCTCGTTGAGATCGGCCAGCAGCTGCTGGCGGGCTGGATTGGGTGCTTTGCTCGACGCCATGTAGATAGATTCTCCTCGCCTGCATCGTACTGCACCGGCCGCCGCAGAGCTTCCGGCTGAGGAGTGGCTAGATCGCCGCCGCCTGGGCGAGCAGTGCGCGTGCCGGTGACGCCGCAGCGTCGGCGCCGTAGACACCGCGGTAGTTTTCCGGCAATTGGTCGGCGATCGCCAGGCCGACGGCCTCCATCATCAGGCGGCGGTCGCCGCCCGCGCCGCGGCGCAGCGCCTCGGCATCGATCGGCGCGCCGATCTGCACGGTCACCTGCACGGTGTGCAGCCGGTCGTCGTCGATCGGAAACATCGCTTCGCTGCCGGTGATGCCGACCGGAAGCACGCGCGTGCCCGGCAGCTCGAAGTAGCGCGAAGCTGCTGCCAGCACCGGCTGCATCTCGCAGGTGCGGCTCCGCGTCCCCTCCGCGAACACCAGCAGCACGTCACCGGCGCGCAGCCGCTCGTGCGCGATGTCGATACTGCGCCGCGCCGCCCGCGCCACCTCGCGCGGGTTCATCACCGCGTCCTCGGTGGAGACCGCGCTGCTCTGCGGCGTCTTGATCGTGCCGAAGCACAGGCTCGAGAAGCGGCGGCGCAGGCTCGAATACACCTTCGGACCGGCAATGACGGTGAGACGATCGGCGATGTCGCCGCCGCCGCTCCGCCGCAGCAGCACCTCGAGGACGTTGGCGTCGGAGTAGGACAGGTGGTTCGCCAGGATGACCAGCGGCGCCTCGCCCTGGCCGCGCGCGTGCTCCAACCCAGCCAGCGAGGACGAGGAGGCGAGCAGGATTTCCGCGAGCGCATGATGGATGCGCCGGGCGAGGTCGTCCGCCGGATAGAAGTCCCAGTCGTCGCCGTAGGTCGACAGGCGGCGACCGAGCCGCGCCAGCGCGCCCGGTCCGGCGGCGGCGACTTCAGCTTGCACCAGGTGCTGGATCTCGCCGAGCGTGCGCGGGTCGCGGTCCGCCAGGAACGATGTGATCTCACGGAGCAGCGTGTCGCGATCGAAAAGGGTCATCTCTACCTAGGAGACTACAACGAGCCGAGCCATTGGCGGCACTCCTCCGCCGCTTCGGCGACGACTTCCGGCCCGCTGCGGCCGGTGCGCTTCAGCACGTGGAAGCCGTGGTCGGCCCCTTCCAGCCAGTGCATCCGCCAATTCTGCCGCAAGCCGGCCAGGACCTGCTCCATCAGCCGGCGGTCGCAGAACGCGTCACGCGTGCCGTTGATGCACAGCACCGGGCATTCGATGTCCGCCAGATGCGCCGTGCGCAGCTTTTCCGGCTGCCCCGGCGGATGCAGCGGATAGGCCAGCAGGAGCAACCCGTCGCAGGCAGCTCCCTCGGCGGCCAGCATCGATGCGGCACGTCCGCCCATCGATCGCCCGCCGAGCACCAGCCGGCCCGGCTGCAGCTCGTCGCGGACGTGGGCGATCACCCCCTGCCAGCACGCAAACAGGCGCGGCATCGCGTCGGGCCGCCCGGAGCCCCGCGCGCGGTAGAAGAAATTGAAGCGGACGGTGCCGATACCGCGTTGCCGGAGCGCTTCGGTCATCGCCAGGACGGATGCATCCGCCATGTGGCCACCGGCGCCATGCGCGCACACGAACACGGTGGCGCCGTCGCCGCCGGCGGGCGGCTGCCAAATGGCGGTGGTCTCGTCACCGCCATGCCGGATGCGCCACGTGGCGCCGTTACGGTTGGCGGTCAATGCGCGATGCCCTGGCGGCGTTGCGAAGTGTGCACGCCCAGCATTGTGATCGATCGCCGCCGCGGCGTGCAGCCGCGCGAGGCGGAGACGCCTACGCGCGCGGCTTGCCGCGCGGCGGCTCCGCCTCGGCGCGGGTCCGCATGATCTCGCCGCGCTCGAAGCGCGTGCGCGGCGTCTCGGGCTTCGCGGCAGCGCGATCCGCTGCCGACACCGGGATCTTGCGGCCGCCGCTGCTGTGATGCGCTGCGCGTGCCGGGGTCTTGTCCTTCTGCATGGCCGTGCTCCCTCATCCGACCTGCGAACCTGACGTGTGCTGACTCTACACCCGCGAACTGCCGCCCGCGCCGGCCCTTGCACGGTTCGCACCATCCTGCCCGCCGGATACCATCGTCGTGTGCCTGAGTTGCCAGAAGTCGAATCCGCCCGCCGCACGCTCCAGCCGGTCATGGAAGGCGCGCGCATCGACCGCGTCATCGCCCGCCGGCTCGATCTTCGTTTTCCGTTTTCGCAGCGCTTCGTCGCGCGCCTGCGCGGGCAGACGGTTCACACGCTCAGGCGCCGGGCCAAGTACCTGGTGGCCGAGCTCTCGTCCGGCGAGCACCTGGTGATGCACCTCGGCATGTCGGGATCGTTCCGGGTGGAGCGCGCCGGCGCGGCCCGGATGCGCAGCGACTTCTACCAGGAACGCGAAGCGGCGGCGGCGCACGACCATGTGGTTTTTGCCATGTCCTCCGGTGCGACTGTCACCTTCAACGACCCGCGCCGGTTCGGGTCGATGGAGATCATTCCGGCCGGCCGGCTGGACGAGCACGGGACGCTCGGCCGGCTCGGCCCCGAGCCGCTCGACAGCGGATTCGACGGCGTCGCGCTCGCGCGCGCCTGCCGGGGAAAGAAGACCTCGCTGAAGACGGCGCTGCTCGATCAGCGGGTGGTTGCCGGGCTCGGCAACATCTACGTGGTCGAAGCGCTCCACCGCGCTCACCTGTCGCCGCTGCGCATTGCCGCGACGCTCGCCACCGCGTCGGGCCGGCCGGCGCCGGCAGCGAGGCGGCTGGCGGCGGCAATCAAGCGGGTCCTCAACGACGCGATTGACCGCGCCGATGCGCGGCGGGCACGCCCCGGCGGATCCGAGATCAGTGCGTCCGGCGACCGCTTCCGCGTCTACGACCGGGAAGGGTCTGCCTGCCCGACGCGTAGCTGCCGCGGCGTCATCGAGCGCATCGTGCAGGGGGGCCGCTCGACGTTCTACTGCCGCCGCTGTCAGGGCTGACCGCGGCCAACGAACGCGCCCCGGCTGTAGACCGGCACGTGCCGCGAGACGTCGAGCTCGCCCGCGAGCCTGACATCCTCGACAAAGCCGCGCGCGAGCAGCTCGCGGCCGGAGCCGCATTCTGCGACGAAGCGGCCGAAGTCCGCTCCGGCCTGCTCGAATGCCATCACCGCGGCAGCGGCCTCGGGTGATCGGGACCCGGGCAGATGGCGCAGGATGGCGCCCGCGCCGACCCAGTCCTCCACCGCCCGGCGCAGCGTCCCGTCACGCCAGCGCTCCCCTGCAGGAACGACGTTGAAGGTCTGCCCAAGGCCGGGCAGCGCCTCGGCAACGGCTTTCGCATTGCGCAGGCATGCGGCGACCACGACGGCGCCGGCGGAGACTCCGCGCAGGGCAACGGCGCCGCCATTTGGCGACGGCAGCACGCAGCGAAGCCCGGCAGGAGCGTCGAGGAACGAGGCGGGCGACAGCGAGTAGCGGCTGTTGCCGCGCGACCCGCCGACCTCGGCGCCGTGGACGTCGGCGAACACCGCGGCGGACGCATCGTTCCAGGCATACGGAACGATGGCTGCACCGCGCGCCACGGCAATGTCGACGCAGGTCGAGAACGAGAGCACGTCGACGACCACCACCACGTCGGCGGCGGCCAGCGTTTCGAGTCCGCTCACGCCCCAGTCGCAGCGGCACCGCGCCGCCGCCTGGTCACTTGGCCGCACGGCCCGGCCGACTGCGAACGCGCGTCTTCCATCTAGCACAGCTGTACTCCAGACTTACAACTCCTGGTGTCCTTGCTGCCGTCATCCCGCGTATGTCCCCGCGGCATCCGGCTTCCGCGTGTCGTGACCGTCGTGAACGTTCGTGCGCGTTACCGTGCGCTGGTGAGTTAACGACGCCGCGGCGGCGTTCTCACAGCGGCTCGTGCGCTGTGGCCTGCACTGGCCCGGGGGTGAGCTCAGCGCCGACGCCGCCACCCCTGAACGAGACCGGCCAACGGTAGAAGGAGCGTCGAGCAGGCCATGTCGCAGGCGCTGGTCAGGGAGGCGCCGGTCGCGCGGAGATGGTCGGCGGCAAGACGCTGGACCGCGGCGGCGCGCCACGGGTCGAGGGCGCCGGCAGTGAACGCCAGCGCCAGCGCGGCGGCGGCGGCCACGGAGCTTGCCTGGGTGGCCGCGGCAAGCGCCAGCAGCGATCCGGCTGCAATCACGCCCTGCGATCGGGCGCTCACAGCCGTGATATGTCCGCCGGCGGCAAGTCCGGCCGCCTCGGCGGCGACCAGCGCCGCCGTCAGGGCGCCCACTGTTCCGACAGCCGTGTCCGCGGCAGTCTGGACGATGAACGATGCTGCCGACGCCGCGGCGGCGACGAGCGCGGCGGGCAGGACAATGGCGAGGAGTTGACGCGAGACGAGCGATCGACCCGCGGGGGTGTGGGACGGTGCAGCCGGTTGCGCCGGCGGCGCGTGCATCGCCCACGCGATCACCGCCCCGCTCGTGCACAGCAGCGTGTCGAGCGCCCAGGCAGCGTGCCAGCCCCAGGCGTGCACGATCGCGCCTCCGCCTGCGGTGAGCAGCACCAGGATGACCGTCGCGGCGCTGCGGGTCGCCGATTCGATGCGCTGGAATTGCTGCGGACAGCCGGCCGCGGCGCAGCTCCGGTAGAGCAAGGCCTCGTCGGCGCCGGACCGCAGCGCGTCGCCGAGGGCAATCAGCGCGCTGCCGGCGATCAGGCTGTACGTCCCGGGGCACAGCCAGCAGGCGATCATCCCTGCGACCTGCACGCACGATCCCGCGACCATGCTGCGCCGATCGCCGAAACGATCGGCGAGCCAGCCGGTAGGGACCTCGAGCGTCATGACCAGCAGATCGCCGAGGGCGAGCACGCTGGCGACGATCGCCACCGGTACATGCTTCTCCTGCACCCACCACAGCAGGTAGAGGCCATGCGTCAGCCCTTCGAGGCTGGCGACGTGGTAGAGCAGGTAGAGCCGGCGGTTACGGGAAAATGCGGATCAATTGGGCGGCATGGACGGAAGCATACGCCTGTTTACGGTCTGCTGCGTGCGTGGGCGCGGGCCAGGCCGGCGTCGGCGCCCATCCGTGCCGCGAGCGCCGCGAAGGCCGGCGTCGGTCCGGTCCAGCGCAGTTCGTCGACGGACGTGAACAGCGGCAGGTCGGTACGCAGTGTCGCCAGGTCACGAAACAGGAACGCCCGCTCGCGATCCCGCCGCAGCGTTGCCGCCAGCGCGCCCGGGCTGGCGGTGTTGACGCCCCAGGTGCGGTAGTCCTCCGGTATGGCATCGATGTGGCCGAATCGCGCCAGCACCGCGGCCGCCGACTTGGCGCCCCAGCCAGAAAGGCCGGGATAGCCGTCGGCCGCGTCGCCGACCAGCGCAAGGTAGTCGGGGATCGAGAGCGGCGGCACGCCGAATTTGGCGATCACGCCGGCCTCGTCCAGCGTGACCCGCGTACGGCGGTGCAACTGCACGACGCGGGTGCCGCGGACGCACTGCGCCAGGTCCTTGTCGGGCGTGCAAATCACGACGCGTTCGACCCGGGGATCGCGTGCGGCGGCGGCCGCCGCCGCGGCGAGTGCGTCATCCGCTTCGTACTCGACCATCGGCCAGACGACGATGCCGAGCGCGACCAGCGCCTCCTCGAGCAGAGGGAACTGCGACAGCAGCGCCGGGTCGATCCCGGCGCCGGTCTTGTAGCCGGGCCACAGCCGGTTGCGGAACGACTCGATGACGTGGTCGGTGGCGACGCCGATGTGATGCGCGCCGCCGCTGACCAGGTTGAGCACCGACGTGAGCACGCCGCGGACGGCCGCGATCTCGCGGCCATCAGCATCCCGGGCCGACGGCAACGCGTAAAAATGGCGGAACAGCTCGTAGGTACCGTCGACGAGATGAACGTCCAGGGCAGCCTCCGCGAACTAGTCTACGGCCAGCCGCCACGGCATAATGCGCCGCCATGGTGTTCCGCAAGCAACTGCTCGACATCCTTTCGGGTGAGCCGCGCTCGGCGTCGTGGATCGCGCGCGAGATGGGGTTGCGTCGCAGTGACCTGGACGACGACCTCCGCCATGCGCTGCGTTCCGCGGAGTCGGCCGGCCACCGCATCGAGGTGACGCCGGCACGGTGCAAGGACTGCGGCTTCGTCTTCGGCCCTGAGCGCCTGGTCAAGCCCGGCCGTTGTCCCGTCTGCAAGGGATCGCGGCTCTATGAGCCGATGATCCGAGTCGTCGTGGTTTGACACCCCGGCGCGACCGGGTGTACAGAGTGCCACGCCGCCGCGCCGGCACTGAGCGCCTGCCGGAGGCCGGCTGCCGATTCCCGCATCGCCGATTGATCCGCGTCATCCCTCCGTCTGCAAGGAGCGCTGCATGAGACAAGTGCCCGGTGCGTTGTTGCTCTTCGCGTTGTTGATGCTGCTCCCCACGCTGGCCCACGCCCAGGCAACGATCGCCGGGACGGTTCGCGACGCCTCCGGCGCCGTTCTGCCGGGTGTCACGGTGGAAGCGACCAGCCCTGCCCTGATTCGAACGGTGCGAAGCGCCAGCACCAACAGCACCGGCCAGTACCGCATCGCCGACCTGCCGCCGGGTGCCTACGTGCTGACGTTCTCGCTGAGCGGCTTCTCGAGCATCAAGCGTGAGGGGCTGACGGTGTCCGGGTCGGGGGTCATCGCCGTCAACATCGACATGCCGGTCGGCGCGCTGCAGGAAACGCTCACGGTCACCGGCGAAGCGCCACTTGTCGACACGCAGACGACCCGCCGCGAGACCGTGATCAAGTCCGACACGATCAACACGCTGCCGGCGACGCGCGGCTACGGCTCGGTGCTGGCGACGGTTCCGGCGCTGTCGATTGGCGGCGTCGCCGGCGCCGGTGCGACCACCGCGCCGACCACGCCAGAGATGATGTTCTTCACGGCGCACGGCGGAGACAGCGGCGAGGGCCGAGTGATGACCAACGGCCTGACGGTCGCCTCCCCCTTTGGCGGCGGCGGCGTCTCCGGCCTGACCTACGACATCGCCAACTCCGAGGAGATGCAGGTGCTGATCTCGGGCGGGCTCGGCGAAGCCGAGACCGGCGGCCCGAGCATCAACGTCGTGCCGAAATCCGGCGGCAACGCGTTTCACGGCTCCGGTTTCTACAGCACCGCGGGCGACTGGTCGACCTCGAACAACGTCGACGATCAACTGCGCCGCATCGGCATCACGCAGCCGCCGACCTTGCGCAAGAACTGGGACGTCAGCGGCAGCCTCGGCGGGCCGATTCTGCGGGATCGCCTGTGGTTCTTCGGCACGATGCGCAACTGGGGCAACGCCGTCGTGCGCGACGGCATCTTCGTCAATCGCTTCGCCGGCGACCCGACGCACTGGGACTTCTCTGCCGACCGCAGCATCGAGAGCCGCGAGGCCGACGGCCGCAACATCCTGTCGCTTCGCCTCACCGGCCAGGTGACGCAGCGCAACAGGTTGACGTTCTCGCACGAGCACCAGGTGCGCTGCTCCGGCTCGACGCTGACGCAGGATGGCGACGGCTGCCGTCAGGCCGGTCGCGACTGGGTCGGCCAGGGCCGGACGTTCGGCGCCAACACCGGGGCGCCCGAGTCATGGCCCGGGTACCACAATTTTCCGTATGACGTGACGCAGGCGACCTACTCGGCGCCGGTCAGCAATCGCACCCTCGTCGAAGCCGGGTTCTCGCGCTTCGGCTACGACTACGCCCGCTTCGGCATGGCCCCGCCCGATGGCCTGCTCGATCTGATCCCGGTGACCGAGCAGACCGGCATCTACGGGCGGCCGAACTTCACCTATCGCGGGCTGTTCGACCCGCTCGATTTCGCCTTCAACGACAACAGCGCCGTGCAGGAAGCCTGGCGCGCGGCACTGTCCTACGTCACCGGCGCGCACAACGTGAAGATCGGTTACCAGGGATCGTTTGCCGACGTCCGCAACGGCCGGGTCGCCAACAACACGCAGTTGCGCTACACCTTCGTCAACGGTGTCCCGAACAGCGTCTCTTACTACCTGGCGCCGTCCTGGCACCAGCACGATCGCAGCTCGACGATCGGCCTGTACGCCCAGGACCAGTGGACGCGCGGCCGGATGACGCTGCAGGGCGCGCTGCGCTACGACCGCGCCTGGAGCTGGTCGCCGGCCGAAGGCAACGGTACCGAGAGGACGTCCCGCTTCAACCCGAGCCCGATCGCCTTCGAGCGCACGGTCAGCGTGCGTGGCTACAACGACCTGACGCCGCGGCTCGGCTTCGCCTATGACGTGTTCGGCAGCGGCAAGACCGCCCTCAAGCTCAATCTCGGCAAGTATGTCCAGGCGGCGACCGCCGACACCGTCTACAACTCGAACAACCCTGCGGCACGCATCGTCACGCGCGTCGGCGTCGGCAGCCCGGCGCGCGGCTGGACCGACGGCAACGGCAATTACATCGTCGATTGCGACCTGCTCAACCCGGCGGCGCAGAACAACCTGTCGAGCGGCGGTGACCAGTGCGCGGCACTGACCGGCAACAACCTGAACTTCGGCAACGCCAACCCGAACACCACGACGATCAACCCGGAGATTCTCGGCGGCTGGGGCGTGCGGCCGTATGACTGGCAGTTCGGCGCCTCGCTCCAGCAGCAGGTGCTGCCGCGCCTGTCGGTCGACGCCGGCTACAACCGGCGGTGGTGGGGCAACTTCTTCGTCACCGACAACACGCTGGTCAGCGCTGCGGACTACGAGACCTACAGCATCGCGGTGCCGCAGCACGACAATCTGCCCGGCGGCGGCGGCCGCGCCTCCTACGTGGCGATCACCCCGGCGGCGGCGGCGCGGGGCGCGCAGAACTATATGACCGCCGAATCGGATTTCGGCAAGGCGCGCACGGCCTACTGGCACGGCTTCGACTTCAACGCCACGGCCCGGCTCACGAACGGCCTGACCCTGCAGGGCGGCACGAGTACCGGCCGTGGCGTCCGCAACAGTTGCGAGACCACCGCGGCGCTGCCCGAGCTGCTCGGCGCCGATCGGGTCGACGCCTGCGACGTCACCGAGAAGTGGACGACGTCGTTCCGCGGCCTCGCGTCGTACACCATCCCCAGAATCGGCGTCCTCGTCAGCACCAGCGCACGCTCGCTGACGACCACCCCCGGCGGCGGCGTGGCCACCAACGGCGCCTCGCTGAACGCGAGCTACGTGCTGCCCAACAGCGAGATCGTCGCCGCACTCGGCCGGTTGCCGGCCGGCGCGCTGCCGACCGGAACGACCTCGCTCAACCTGATGAAGCCCGGCGAGCTCTATACGCTGAAGCGAATCAGCCTGATGGACCTGCGCTTCGCCAAGATCCTGCGCTTCGCCGGCCGCCGCGCCGACGTCGGCATGGATCTCTACAACCTGTTCAACTCGAACGTGACCACGGTGTACCAGCAGACCTACGAGTTCCGCACCAACGGCGCCGCCTGGCTGCAACCGACGGCAATCGCCTCACCGCGACTTGCGCGCTTCCACGTGACGCTGAACTTCTAGACCGATCACGATCGCAGCGAGCCACGCCCACACGCTACCGGGAGATCGGGAGGCCAGGAACCGAGCAGAATCTGGTGGCCGCCTCGTAGGCGACGGCGATCCGGATCAGCACCGGCTCGGCGAACGGGCGGCCGATCACGTCGATGCCGACCGGGAGCTGTGCGGGGACGGGGCCGACCAGTCGTCTGCCCCGAGGCACGTCCGCCACTCGCTCCCAGACTTCGGTGGTGAACCCGGCCGGCACCGTGATCGCCGGTAAGCCCTGCTGTCCGATGAGCGACCAGCCGATCGGCGATCGGCCGTTGACCGTCGGTTCACGCGGCGCCGTCAGCTTGCGCGGCGGCACGGTCGACGCCGGCGACACCAGCGCATCGAGTCGCTGCGCCTGCATGCACTGCAGCAGCATTGTCTGCGTCGCAAAGCGGCTGTGCAGGCGGTTTGCCGAGTCGAGCACCGTTGCGCGCTCGGTCTGCGGCGGCGCTGGATTGTGAAGTTGCCGGCGTGCGGTCGACGCTCGCCGGCGTAACTCGTCCTTCACGCCGAAGCCGGCCAGCGGATCGAGACACGGTTTCTTCGCCGATGGCGCAGGTCACGAGATTGGCGGCGACGGAGGTGGCCGACCCCGCGCGCGACATGCCGGGCTCGCGTTCCGTGTCGTAGGGGTTGCAGAGCGTGCCGCCGTACGAACTGCGTGCCCCGTCCACCCCGTACTCTTTCACTTTTCACTTTTCACTTTCCACTTGGTTGCGGGTATCCTCTTTCATTCTGAGCGCCGCCCGAGCCCCGCGCGGCCGAGGTCTGCAATGCATAACCGTTCGTTCCTCGCCTGGTTCGCCGCTGCTGCCCTTGCGTTCTCCGCTGTCTCGTCGATTGGTGCGCAGGCGCCGGCCGGCGGTGCCGGCGCGGGCGGCGGCCAGGCGCCCTCCGGCGCCGTGCCCGGCGGCGGCGGGCAGGCCGGCCAGGGGGGCGGCAGGGCGGGAGGACGGGGCGGTGCACCGCGACCGCCGGCAGCGCCAGCGCCGCGGCGGCCCGACGGCCGCATCAACCTCGGTGCGCCGGCGGGGGAAACAGGTGTCTGGGAGCGGCGCAACGAGCTGCTCGTCATCAATCCCAACTCGTACCAGGCACCTGCGAGCCGCTCGTCGCGAATCCACATCGACCAGGTGCCGTTGCAGCCGTGGGCGCTGGCGCTGACCAACTTTCGTCACTCGTCCGGGTTGGCGAGCGAGCCGTACACGCGCTGCAAACCGGCCGGCGGTCCACGTCAGTTCATGTCGCCGTACGGGCTCGAGATCGTCGACGTGCCCGACCTGAAGCAGATCTTCGTCTTCAACATCTCCAACGCGCAGAGCTACCGCGTCATCTACATGGACGGCCGGCCGCATCCGAAGGATCTGAGGCCCAGCTACTTCGGACATTCGGTCGGCAAGTGGGAGGGTGACACGCTGGTGATCGACTCGGTCGGTTACAGCGAGGAGTTCTGGATGAATCGCGACGGCCTGCCGCACACGACGCAACTCCATCTGACCGAGCGCCTGACGCGCACTGACATGGAAAACCTGAACTACGAGGTGACCGTAGATGATCCCGGCGCCTACACCTCGCCCTGGACCAGCGGCTACACCCTCGGCTGGACGAAGGGCAACGAGCTGTTCGAGTACGTGTGCCAGGAGAATAACCTGTCCCCCGAGTCGATGGCTGGCGACAGCCTGATCAGCCCCTTCGTGCCTTGACCGGCTCCCGTCGGCGTCGTTCGCCCGCCGGCTGACGCCGATCGCGTTGTGTTCCGATTCCTTCCAGCGCGGGACCACATTGGAGGCCGCCAGACGCGCACCCGCACGTCAGGCTGCGGCGGGACGGTCGTTTCGGGTTCGTCTGACTCGAGGGACCGTGGCAAAGCGCAGCGGGATAAGTCGATGGCGCAGCGTGAAGGCAGGCCACGGTCGTGGCGCCGGTCGCCAACGACGGTGCGGAGCGGCGGTTTTCCACGGTGACGAACGGAGGACCGGAGCGGAACGGCGCAGCCCGCCGCGGCGCATCGGCGACGCTTGCCTGCCAGACGCCGTGGACTTGCCGGGTCCGCTACGCGGCAGCCGGCCTACGCGCATCACACACCTCTTATCCATAGCGGCTGGTCGCCGTCCACCCGCGGCGGGTCGCGCGGTTCCGGCGACGGTCCGACTTGAGGGACCGTGACACCGCACCGCGGGTAAAACCGACGCGCAGCGTGAGGGTGGCGCAGGTCACGGACCTGCGCCGGTCGCCAACGACGGTGCGGAGCGGCGGTTTTTCCACGGTCACGAACGGAGGACCGGAGCGGAACGGCGCAACCCGCCGCGGCGCATCGGCGACGCTTGCCTGCGAGACCCGTGGACTTGCCGGGTCCGCTACGCGGCACCCGGCCTACGTGCGTCACGATGCGGCAGCCGGCCTACGCGCATCACACACCTCTTATCAATAGCGGCTGGTCGCCGTCCACCCGCGGCGGGTCGCGCGGTTCCGGCGACGGTCCGACTTGAGGGACCGTGACACCGCACCGCGGGTAAAACCGACGCGCAGCGTGAGGGTGGCGCAGGTCACGGACCTGCGCCGGTCGCCAACGACGGTGCGGAGCGGCGGTTTTTCCACGGTCACGAACGGAGGACCGGAGCGGAACGGCGCAACCCGCCGCGGCGCATCGGCGGCGCCTGCCTGCGACACCCGTGGACTTGCCGGGTCCGCTACGCGGCACCCGGCCCACGTGCGTGAGTGCGCGGCTCGCCGGGTCCGCTACGGCCTACGTGCGTAAATGCGCGGCACCCGGCCTACGCCGCCTCACGATGCGGCAGCCGGCCTGCGGGTGTCCCCTGGCGGCGGTCAACGTTGGCGAGGGGCCAGCGCCGCCAGCACGGCCTGCGCATCTTCAGCCGCAATCACCAGCCGGTTGCCGGTCGCGAGATAGCTGTACTTGATGTTGATGTGCGAGTCGGCCAGGCGCTGGAACACGCCCGCTGCCGCACCCGGTTCGTCGGCGACGGCAACGAGCACCACCTGCTGCTCCTGCGCAATGCGGAAGCCGGCCTTCTGCAGGCAGGCGTGCGTCGCCGGCAGGTTCGGCGACAGCACGTGAACGACCCCGCCAATCTCGGCGTAGCCATCGATGTTGATGCCGGCACCGCTGACGCAGCCGAGCGCCTTTGCCAGGGTACCCGGGCGGTCGTCTTCGAGAGTGACGGCCAGGTCCGCATCGAGATGCACCACTGTCCCCTCCTCGCGTCCGGAATCGACGGATCCTAGCACCGATCTCGGCCCGGATGCCCGCCGCCGGACGCGCGGGTGGAACGGCAGCTCAGAAGCCGACAATCCGATCGGCGTAGGCCTGGTAAATCGCCTGTGCGTCACCGCGGAACGTGCGCACCGCGCCGGCGGCAGCGGGCGCATCGAGTGCCGCCTGGTGCTTGGTCATGAGGTCTGCCAGCACCATGCCGAGCACCTTTCCTTCACCCTCGTAGATGTGCGCAGCATGCTGCAGGCCGGCCTTGGTCGCCTCGAATTCCGCACTCATGCGCTCCAGCGTCCCGGCACGTTCGAAGTTGAAGGCGACATAGTCGCGCACGTCGTCGAGCAGGGCGGCTACCGGGTTGTCGTCGCCAAGTTGCGCGCGCGCGATCTGCGCCTGGCCGTCGGCGGCGGCACGCAGTGCACGCGCCTCGTCAATCTTCTGCAGGCCGGCGACGCGATAGGCCGGCAGCAACGGCGTGTGGCGGAGGAACAGCTCGTTGTGGAAGTCGTAGGTGTAGTTGCGATCGAGGATGTGGTACCCGTCCAGCATCCGCTGCAACGTCTGGCCGTAACCGGTGAAGGCGGCCTGCAGCGCCGCCGCGTGGGCCGCCGGAACCTGGGCGTCGCCCTGCGGCACGGCGACGCGGTCGAGCCGAAAGCCGCTGCCCTGCTGCTGCGGATCCATCAGGAAGCTGGGGCTGCCCTGGTAAGCGCCGGGGCGGTTCTTGTAGGCCTCGAACAGCGCGAACGACGCGACCACGCCGGCGATGACCAGCCAGAACGCGAACCGTTCGCTGCGGGCGCGGCGGTTCGATCCTGCGGCGGCGTCCCGCGGCATCGCCAGCGACCCGTAGCAGAGCACGGCCAGGATCATCACGATCAGCGTGGCAATCATCAGCAGGCCGAGATACTGCACGGCCACCCACATCTCGAGGACCAGCAGCGCCGTCGCCAGGAACGCCGTCCCCTCTCGCAACCGCCCCTCGGTGAGCGGCCGCAACCCGGGAAACAGCATCAGCGCGCCGGACCGCGGCCGCGGCGACGGCAGCGCGTGGCGCGCCGCGAGCACGACGACCGACACCGGGAACGCGAAGATCGCGCCGAGCAGCACGTGGCAGATGGCGCGCATCGGGTTGATCGAGAGGTGGTCGATGATCTGGTCGCCCTGCGTGATCACCGGAAACAGCAGCCAGGGGCAGACGAGCGGCAGCGACGCCACCACGCGCCCTTGCCGCCGCAGCACGACCGCCGCGACGGCAATGAACCCGAGCCCCGCCAGGCTGACGTACTCACCGCCGTCGATCAGGTAGTGCAGCCAGAGATTCGTCTCCGCAACGGCCATCACCAGGATCAACAGCGCCAATGCAGCGGTGGCAGCGAACAGCCATGCCGGCGGCCGGCCGGTGGTCGCTGCTGACGACGACCGCGCCGTGACGATGGTGCTGGTCATGGCTTGGTGCCGAGCACCAGGGTGTGCGGGTTCGGCGGCGGCAATGGGCGGGACTCGATGTTGGCGAAACCCGCCTCGCGCATCCACGCCGCCATTTCCGTCTTGGCGTGCGCCGACCCCTCGTCGCTCATCAGCATCATGTTGAGTGCGAAGTAGGTCGCAAACGGCGGACTGTTCTTCTCGTCGTCGTCGAAGAACACGTCGCTGACCACGACCATGCCGCCCGGCTCCATTGCCTCGAACGTCTTGGCCAGCAGCTTGCGGCAGTTCGCCGGAGTCTCGCGGTGCATCATGCCGGACAGCAGGGCGGCGTCGTAGCCGTTGCCGAACGATGATGTCAGGTAGTCGCCGGGCAGCAGCTCGATCCGATCGCCGCACCCATGGCTGTCGACGATCTCGCGCGTCACTTCCAGCACGCCCGGGCGATCGAGCACCGTGGAGGTCAGCCCCGGCGTGCGCTGCACGAGTGCGATGGAGTAGGTGCCGGGCCCGCCGCCGACGTCGAGCAGCCGCCGCCGGCCGCCGAAGTCGGCACCGTGCGGCAGCACCGCGCTCATGCCGCGGGCGCGCTCGTGCATCGCCAGGACGAAGGCGCGGGTCTTTTCCTTATCCTCGCCGAGCACGGTCTCCGGCGGCATCGTCGGCCGGCCGGTGCGGACCATCTGGGCGAGTTGCCCCCACGCCGGATAGAGGTCTTCGGCGAACTTCAGGCCGTGCGCGATGTAGGCACGCTCGCCGCGCACCAGGAAGGCGGCCGCGGCCGGGGTGTTCGCGTAGCGGTCCGCCTCACGCGTCAGCAGCCCCTCGGCGACGCAGGCATCGAGCAGCATGCGGGTAGGCTCGGCTTCGGTGCCCAGTCGGGTGGCGACCTCGCCGGCGGCTGCCGGCAGCGCGGCCAGCGCTGTGAAGACGTCGAGCTCCGCCGCGGCGAACAGCACCATCGACGATCGGTAAGCGAGCGCCAGTCGCATCAACAGGGTCGGATTGGGCATCTGGGTCGCGTCCGAACGCGGTGTGGTCTGAGTCATTCCAGTCAGTCTCCGGTCCGCAGCAGCGGACGGTTAAGTGCGAGATGCTCTCATCTCGCGTCATTCGGCGGCGGGCGGCGCAAGCGCCGCGTCACCGTCGTCGATCATCCGCGCCCGGTACCAGATGAAGGCGCCGCCAGCGACCGCGACGAGCATCACCACAGCGGGAATCAGGCTGCCGGCCTGACGCGACACGGCGCCCGCATACGCATAGATCACGACGATTGGCGTCGTGCCGGCGAGCGATGCCATCAGGAAGGTCGATCGCCGCATCGCCGACAGGCCCGCGACCACGCTCATCGTCTCCATCACCACCGGCAGGGCGCGCGTGATGACAACGGCAGCAATGCCGTGCCGCGCAAACACCTGCTCGAGGCGGCGGATGTCGTCGTCGCCGACGATGCGGCCGGAGAGGCGACGGCCGTAACGCCGTACCAGTTCGAATCCGAGCCACTCGCCACCGACCGAGCCGACCAGCGACAGCAGCGAGCCCCACACCACCCCGAAGGCAGCACCGCTGAGAATCATGACGAGGCTCGAAGGCACCGGCAGGAACAGGTCGATGCCAAGCAGTGCAATGACGGTCAGTGCGCTGCCGAGACCGGCATCCGCCAGCCATGCGGCGGCCGCACCTTCGAGGTCGAGGCCGAGCACGTTCTCGACCAACAGCTTCGACGCGACGACAAACGCCGCGACGGCGCCGATCAGGATGACAGAGCGCCTCATGGATGAAGTCCTCTCGCCAGAATGGTGCCGTCAGTCCGGAGGATGCGGCTGGATGCGAGGGCCTGCGTCGCCGACGCGCCGCGGCACGCGGCGTGCGCCCGCCGCGCCGTGGCCACGCGCGACGACGTGACTCGCACTGCCGCCCGGTGTCAGCCGCACGACCAGCAAATCACCGCAATCGGCCGATAGGGCCGCGGCAATGTCGACTGCGTGTACATCATTGCTCACAACGCGCTCAGCAACTCCGACACCATTGTTCTTGCGGCCCTGGCCAGCGGCGGCCGCTGCGGCCACGGCGAGGGAGCGGCCGCGCGGCCTACGAGCGCGAGCGCCAGAGCCGCAGCTTGACGCGACAAATGGCTGCCTCCGCGGCGATTTCGGCGGCGGCTCGCAATCATTTGCAGGCGGCCTTTCAGTGGCACCCGAGTTGCTCCGTCGCCGTGCTCGGCACGCCGCGGGCGGCAAGCCGGACACACACACGTTGATGCGTTGCGCGGGGAAACAGTCCAGCGCGCACCACCGGGCCGTCGGGTGCGGCCGTGCACGCCGCGCATGCGCGAGCGGGGTCAGGCCGGCGGCATCTGTGCCTGCTCACAATCTGCTCATGTCGCGTAGGGGACCGAGTGACACAGGAATCAGGAGGGCAACGCGGCGCGGCGGGGTGGATCGCCATAATACTGTCGGCCCTCGTCGTCCCCCTGGCGGCTACGGTGGCGGTGGCAGGGCTGACCTCGCAGCCACCGTGGCCCGCCGGGCTGCCGGCGCAGGCCGCCGCGCAGTTTCGCGCCAGCGTGTTCCTGCTCGAGGGTGCACTGCTGCTGATCGTGGCGCCGCTCGCCGGCGTGCTGCTCGCGCAGCGGGTCTGCTGCGCGGCACCGCGCTCGCACCGTGCAGACGCGCGGCGGCCCGCGCAGGCGAACGCGGTCGGCGCGCTTGCACGGATCGGCGTTGCGGCCACCCCGATCCTCGTCGCCTCGACCGTTCTGGCCTGCGCCTCGGCGGCGCTGCTCGGCAGCGGCCCGGGCGCAGACGCCGGGACACTGGCCACGTCGCATGCCGCGCTCTGGGCTGCGGCCGTCAGCCTGGCCGGGATTGGTCTGCTGTGCGCCGCAATGTTCGGCGATCCGCTCGACGCGGCAGCGACGGCGCTCGTTCTCGTCCTATCGTTCGCCGCCGCCGTGTTCGCCGCGGGTCCGGCACTGGAGAAGGCTCCACCCCGGGTGATTGACGCTGCGCTGCTCGCCAGTCCCATCGTCGGTCTCGCATCGGCCGCCAGCATCGACATCTTCCGTACCGACGTGCTCTACCGCTTGTCGCCGCTCGCGCATCTTCGCTTCGACTATCCGTCCTGGTCGACGGTGGTCGCGGCGTATGTCGCGACCGCTGCGCTCTGCCTGATCGCCACTGCCCTGCAGTTCGAACGCAAGGCTCGCCGTTCCCCAGCCGAAAGGATCCCCGTATGAAATGGTCGCTGCCACTTGGCGCCTGCGTCGCGGTCGCCCTGCTCTCCACCGTCCTCAGCGCCGGCCAGGCGCCGGCAGCCCGCGGCGCACAGCCGCCGGCGATCTCGCCGGAGGTGCGAGCGCAATTGATGGCGAGCGTGCAACGCGGTGCAGCCTACCTGCGCCGCCAGCAGCACGCGGACGGGACCTGGGAGGACCATCCCGGCATTACGGCAATGGCCGCGACCGCCCTGCTGCGGCAGCCCGGCACCACGCCCGCGGCGCAGCTGCCCTCGGTGCGCCGCTCGTTGGACCACCTGGCGAAGCTGGCCAAGCCCGACGGCGGCATCTACGACAAGATCATCCCGCACTACATCACCGCGGTGTCGGTGATGGCCTTCGTCGCCGGCGGACGGCCGCAGGACAAGCCGCTGATCGAAAAGGGGCGCCGCTACCTCGCCGACCACCTGCTCGACGAGAGCGAGGGCGTTTCGTCGAGCGACAAGCTCTACGGCGGCATCGGCTACGGCGGCACCGGCGGAGCGCTGCAGGCCGACATCGTCAGCCTCGAATACGCGCTGCGCGCGATGAAGGAAGCCGGGCTGGCGGCCGACGATCCGGCGTGGCAGAAGGCGTTGAAGTTCCTCGAGCGGACGCAGAACAACAGCGAGACCAACGACCAGACGTGGGCCGCCAACGACGGCGGCTTCGTCTACGCGCCGGGCACGAGTCAGGCCGAGGGCACCCGATCGTACGGCGCCGGCAGCTACGCCGGCCTCATGAGCTACAGCTGGGCGAACGTCAAGAAGAGCGACGAGCGCGTGCAGGCGGTCCTCAAGTGGATTCGCGACAACTACACCGTCGACGAGAACCCGGGCATCGGCCAGAAGACGGTCTACTACTACTACATGGTGTTCGCCAAGGCACTGCAGGCGGTCGACGAACCGGTGATCGTCGATGCCAGGGGACAACGGCACGTCTGGCGCGATGATCTCGGCCGCAAGCTGGTGAGCCTGCAGTCGCGCGAGGGCTACTGGGTCAATACCGACAGGGCCGAGATGCAGGACAACAAGGTCCTGGTCACCGCCTTCACGATGATGGCCATCGAAGCCATCCTGCAGTAGGCCGGCGCTATCATGCTCGTCTGGTGCCAGCCCGTGTGCCGCGCCGCGCGCATCACGATCGCCGTCTGCACGGCGATCCTGATGTCGTGCGCCGCGCCGGGCCGTGCTGCCGCCGACGACGGGCCGCGCCTTACCATCGACGCCGGCATCGCCGGCACGGCTCGCGCCGGCCGTTGGCTGCCGGTGCGTGTCAGCATCGAGAACGACGGTGAGACCGGCAGTGAGAACGGCGGCGAGAACGTCAGCGAGGCGGGTAGCCCGGAGCGTCGCGCGCCGGTGGCCGGCGAACTCGTCGTCGAATGGGGTGACGCGCGCCTGCACCGCGAAGTGACCCTGGCGGTGCCCTCGCGATTCCGCGCCGAGTTGTACCTGCGCACCAGCGATCCGCGTGGCACGGTCACGGCCAGGCTCGTTGCCGGCGGCCGCACCCTCGCCTCCACCGAGACATCGTTGCGGCTCGCGAACTTCGGTGAATCGCTGGCCATCTGCATCGGTTCCATTCCGGCCGGCAACACGGCACCGTGCAGCGTCGTTGCCCCAGGCGTGCTGCCGCAGTCGATGCGCGGCTACGACGCGGTCGACAGCGTGATCGCCGACGGCGGGCGTGAGGCGGCACTGGCGCCGCAGCAGCGCACGGCGTTGCGGCAATGGCGCACCTACCACGACCTCGAGAGCAGGCAACTGCTGTCGAGAGCGCCGCGCGCCAGCCGGGACACCGCTGCGGATGGCGCCGGCCTCGGCGCGGGACGCTCTGCAATCGGTATCTACCTGCTGACGTTGCTCGTTGCCGCCATCGTCTGGCTGCTCCGTCCCGGCGCAGTGCGCTGGTCGTACGGCGCCTTCGGCGCAGCCGCCACCGCCGCCATCCTCTGTGGCATCGCCGCCGGGCGCCTGGGCGCCTGGCCACCGATCGTCGTTCGCCACGCAACCTCGATGCTGCAGGTGGACGGCGGGTCGGTAGTCACGATGCGGGCGGCGATCGAGTACCCCGCGTTCGATCGCTATCGCCTCCGCGCCGACCTGCTCGACGCCGCAGTGCAGTCCAGGTACGGCGACGGCACGGAGCAGTGGACAGACGACAGCGGTGCGCCGGTGCGGAGCGGGATCTTCGGCAGCGGCGGCATGGAGGAAGTCGAGCTGGAAGCCGTCAACGATTTCGCGCCGCTGGTCGTGACCGCTGCTCAAGGCGTCACCCGGATCGTCAACACGTCGCCGGCCACACTTCACAATTGCCGCTTCCCCGCGGGCTATTCGCCGGCCTCCGTTGGGGCACTCGCTGCAGGTGCGTCGGTCGAAGCGCGGCAGGTCGGCGTAGTGGACGCGCCGTTCTTCTCATGCGACATCCCGGACCCGCCGCCCGTCGGGATCGCCGATGCACGCTACCCGGTCAGGATGGCAGGCGTCACCGTGGTTTCGGTGCACGTTGCATCGGCTGCGGCCGGGGGAACGCCGTGAACGTCGCGGTGTCCGCGCGCGGGCTGACACGGCGCAAACGCGATCGGGTGCTCGTGGATCGGGCCGACTTCGAGGTCCCGCCAGGCCATTGCATCGCAGTGGCCGGCCCGCAGCACGCCGGCCGTACCACGCTTCTCCGGCTGGTGGCGACACTCGTCCCTGCCACTGGCGGCGAGCTGCATGTCGGCGGCGTCGACGCGATCGCCACCCCGGTCGCCGCGCGGCGCCACCTCGTCTATGCGAGCGCGGCCGCGGTCGCCGGCGCCGGGCTGACGGCGAACGAGTTCCTGGTGTTCGTCGCGAGCGCCCGCGGTGCGCGGCACGTGACAGGAACAGTCCGCGCAGCGCTGGACATGGCGCAGGTAACGGCTGCCGCGCCCATCGATCGGCTGCCCAGCGCGGCCCGCACACGACTGGCGCTTGCAGCTGCGGTCGTCGCCCGTGCCCCGGTGGTCCTCATCGAGCGGCCGTGGCTCGACGGCGACGCGCTCGGCCGCGACAGCGCGGCGGCGTCAATCGCAGCGCTCCGGCGGGTCGGCTCCACAGTGCTGATCGGAGTAGATGCGGTCGACGACGTCGCAGCCCTCTGTGATAGCGCGATGCATGTCGAGGGCGGCCGGGTCCTGCCGTATTCCTCAGCGCCGCGGCCGGCAACCGGCGTGGCGGCGCCGCTGGCACTTGCGGTGGACGGCCGATGATGCACGCCATGGTGGTCCGCGAGCTGATCGTCATCGCCCGGCGGCCCGCCGTACCGGTCGCCGCACTGGGGATCGGCCTGCTGCTCGGGCTGTTCCTGGTGGTCTGGGCGCCTGGCGTCGCGATCCCGGCCGACTGGAATCTCTACCAGCAGACACGGGCGCTGCACTGGGCACTGCTGGCGGTCGCGTTGCCGTGGGTGGCGGCCCGCTCCGCCCTGGTCGAGCGGCGGCACGGCCTCGTGCTGACGGCTGCCCTGATCGCGCGGCCGCCCGGCGACGTCATTTCGGCAAGAACGATGGCACTCGCGGCGGCGCTGACGATGGTCACCTGCACCGGGATCCCGGCGCTGATCGTCGCGCAACAGGCAGCGGCGGCGCCGGCCGCCGGGATCCTTCGCGATCTGTTGCCGTCGCTTGGCGGGTGCGTGCTGATTGCCGCGATGACGACCGCCGTGACGGTCGGTCTCACCGACCGGACCGTTGGCTGGCTCACAGTGACCGCCATCACCCTGGGCTGGTGGTTGAGCCTTGCCCGATGGGTCACGAGCAGCGATGCCATTGCCCTGTGCAGCGCGATCGCGGCCATGGCCATCACGCGTGCGACCGCCGCCAGAGCAAACACCTCGCTGCTCTATTGCGAGGACGACGATGTCTGAGCCGCACGCGGATGACGCGTTCTCACGCGTGCTGGAGCCTTACCGGCGCCGGCTGCGGCTGATTGCCTTCACGCACGTCGCCCCGCGTGCGCTCCTCACGCTGCTGGTCGCGGCTGATGCCGCCATGCTGATGAGCGCGCCTGGTCCGGGAATCGCTACCGCGGCGGTGCTGGCATCTGCCGGCGTCGCACTCGTCATTGCCTGGATCGTCGCCCTTGTCCGCACACCAAGCCCGGACAGCACAGCGCGCATCCTGGACCGCGAGTTTGGTCTCGGCGATCGGATCGTCAGCGCCCGGCAATTTGCTTCTGAGGGCGATGTGGTTTCCCGCGTGATCGTGGCGGCGGCGCGCCGCCGACTATCGGCGCTGCCGCCAGCAGCGCTGACCCTGTCGCGGCCAACGCGCTGGCAAGGGGCGGCGATCGTGCTACTGCTGGCTACTGCTGGCGCGCTGGGAGCGGGCGCAGCCCACCGCGGTGATGAAACCGGTACAGCCGCCGACGCTTCCGCATTCATCGCAGGTGGAGGATCACTCCCCACGGCGAACGCTGCCGCTGCGGCGGCGCCCCCGGGGGCAGGACAGCGAGCAGCGCCGCAGCCGGCGCCGTCGATGCCGCCGGTCGCGTCGCGCCAGGCACCCGGCGCCAGGCCGGACGGATCGCCGGGCACTCCGCGCGCGCCGGAGCAGCGCGGGGAGCAGGTGACCGACATCACCAGGCCGCAGCCGCGAGGAGGCGGTGACGGGCGAGCCGCCGGCGCCGCGGCGGCACAGGGGGCAAGCGCCGCGACCCCTGGCAAGGCGGCCGACGGCCCCCCTGCTGCCGCCGCCAGCCGTAGGGCAGACGCGTCCAGCAGAAGCGAATCAGGCGCGGCCTCGCCGGCGGGCTCGGGCGGGCGCGGCGTCGGTGGCGGCGGCACACGTCAGAACGGGCAGTCCGTGGCGGGCGCCGGCGGCGTCAGCAGCACCAGCCCGATCGACGCCGCACCGCTTGCCGCAAGCGCCACCGCAGCGCCTCGTGTCACGACGGCCGAGTTGCGCCGCGCGACGCAGGCGGCCGAAGCAGCCATCGCCCGCGAGCGCGTTCCAGCGAGACTCCGGTCGTACCTGCGTGACTACTACATCGCAATTGGCCGGGAGGCCAGATGACCGTCACGGAAGCCGATATCGAACAGCAGGCGGCGACGTTTCGCGACTGCTTCCGCGTGCTCACCGAGGAGATCGGCCGCGCGTTCGTCGGTCAGCCCACCGTCGTCGAGGAGCTGCTGCTGTGCTTTTTCTGCGGCGGCCACGCGCTCATCGAGGGCGCGCCCGGACTCGGCAAGACGCTGCTCGTTCGGGCGCTGAGCGAGGCGCTCGACCTGCGCTTCGCCCGCGTCCAGTGCACGCCCGACCTGATGCCCGCCGACATCACGGGCACCAACGTCATTCTCGAGACGGCCAGCGGACCACGCTCCACCGCCTTCCAGCCGGGGCCGATCTTCGCCAACGTCGTGCTCGCAGACGAGATCAACCGCGCCACGCCACGCACGCAGTCCGCCTTCCTCGAGGCAATGCAGGAACGGCACGTGACCGTGTTCGGCGCCACGCACCCGATCCCGGCGCCGTTTTCGGTGTTCGCGACGCAGAACCCAATCGAGATGGAGGGCACCTATCCACTGCCGGAAGCGCAGCTCGATCGCTTCTTCTTCAAGATCACCGTGCGGGTACCCGGCATCGACGATTTGACGGAGATCATGCTGCGCACAACTGGGAGCGACGATGCGCGAATCGTGCCGCGCTTCGGCGCCGAGATGGCGCGCGAGATGATCAGCATCATCCGGCAGGTCAAGATCGCCGCGCCGGTGCTGCGCCACGCGCTGCAGATGGTGCGCGCGACGCACCCCGAGGTCGCCGAGGCGCCGGACGCCGTGCGCCAGTACGTGCGCTACGGCGCCAGCCCGCGCGCTGCCCAGGCGATGGTGCTCTCCGCCAAGGCGCTGGCACTGCTCGACGGCCGCTTCCACGTTGCCACCGCCGACTTGCAGCGGGTGGCACGCGCCGCCCTGGGCCACCGCGTCATTCGTAACTTCAGGGCGGAAATGGACGGCATCGACAGTACGGCGATCGTCGACGCCGTGCTCGCCGCCGCCACCCGCTGACCATGCTGTCTGCCGCCGAAGCACGTCAGCTCGACCGCCTGACCCTCGCGGGATCGAGCACGGCCGCGTCCGCGAACGCAACCGGCGCGCGTGTCAGCCGGGCACGCGGCTTCGGTTCGGAGTTTCACGACTTCCGGCACTATCAGCCAGGCGACGACCCGCGCGCAGTGGAGTGGACAGTCTATGGCCGCCTCGGTCAGCTCGTCGTCCGGACGTTCCGGGCCGACGCCCACCTGCGCGTGCACCTGCTGCTGGACGTCAGCGCGTCGATGACCGCCGGCACACCCGACAAGCTCGCCTGCGCGAGGAAACTGGCCGCCCTGCTCGGCTACGTGGCGGTACGGCAACGCGATGCCGTAGGTGTGGCGACCTTCAGCGATCGCGTCACGCAGCAGGTTGCGCCGGCCGCCGGGCGGCCGCAACTGTTTCGTGTGCTCGAGGTGCTGCGCACCACGCGCGCGGGGGGCGCCTCCGCCATCAATCCCTCACTGGTCGCCTACGGCGGCACCGTGCACGGTCCGGGGCTGGTGGTCGTGCTGTCGGACTTCTTCGACCCGGCCGGCTGCTTCGCCGGTGTGCGCTACCTGCTGCACCGCGGCCTGACGCCGGTACTGCTCCAGATCGTCGCCGATGAAGAGCTCAATCCCGCAATCGACGGCAAAGAGGAACTCGTCGACCTGGAAGATGCGACCGCGCCTCCGCTGGCGGTTGAGGAGTCCGCGGTGCTCCGCTACCGTGCACGGCTGACGGCGCTGACCGCCTCGCTCGGCGAGTTCTGCGCCAGCCGCGGGCTGCCATGGCTGCAGGTGCGATCGTCGGACCCGTTCGACACCTGGGTGCGGGCGTGTGCACAGTCGGGTCTGCTCGCGAACCACGGGTGACGCAGATGCAGCTGATGAATCCCGCCGCACTGTGGCTGCTGCCCGCCGCGCTCATCCCGCTCCTGCTCGCCCGCCGGCGCCAGGCGTTGCCGCGCCGTGCCGTTGCGAACCTCTATCTCTGGCGCGAGGAGGCACGGCACGACAGCGCCAGTATGGCGCCGCGACGTGCGCGCGTGACCTGGACGATCGTGCTGCAGATTCTCTGCATTCTCGCCAGCATCGCGGCGCTCGCCCGGCCGGAGATCCTGACGGCGCCGCAACGGCTGACGGTGCTCCTGGACGTGTCGGCGAGCATGGCGGCGCAGGACGGCGGCACCACGCGGTTCGGCAGCGCGCAGCGTCGCGCCAGGCAAATCGTTGCGCAGCTTCCCGGCGGCGCGCGCGTGCAGTTGATTGCCGCGGCCGCGGTGCCGCGTTTCCTGGGCGAGTTCGCCGCCGGCGATCCCCGGCTGGTGGCTGCGATCGAGGCAATGGCACCAACGGCGGGAGTGGCAGATCTGGATGCCGCGCTCGCTGACGCAACCGCATCGCCGATGCGAGGCAGCATCGTCGTCTTGTCGGACACGATGATGCCGCTCGCGGCGGGTGGCGCTGCCGCGGTAAACGGCGTCCGCTGGGAGCAGCTCGGCAGGCCGGCTGCGAACCTGGCGATCACACGGCTGGCGGTGCGGCGGCGGGCGCTCGGCGCCAGTGCCGGTGCCGCGCTCGTCGAAGTGCGGAATTTTTCGCCGGCGGAACGTCACGTCGCCGTCAGCATCGAGACCGGCGAGGCGACGGTGCCGAGCCGGAGCCTGGCGATTCCCGCCAACGGTTCTCGCGCCGTTACCATCTCGCTCCCGCGGCTCGGGCCTCACGTCACCGCGCGGCTCGCCGGCAACGACGCACTGGCGATGGACAACGTGCGGGTCGCGATCGTGCCCGACACGGCGCCGATCCGTGTCCTGGTACTGGGCGCACCCAATCCCTTCCTGGCCCGCGCCCTCGCCGCCAATCCCGCTATTACGCTCGTCACCCCCGATCCGCGCGGGGACGAGGCCGCCGTCGAGACCGTCACCGATGCGACGGCCGGCGGCGTCGACGTGGTGGTGTGTGGCGGTTGCGCGAGTGCACCAGCGAACGTCGCCGCTGCGCTCGTGGTGCTGCCGCTCGCAGCACCGTTGGTGCGCGGCCGTCTCACCCTCGCGACGGCAACTCACCCTGTGTCAGCATCGCTCGACGCAGGCGAGATCGACGCGACCGTCGGTGCAGCGCCGCTCCGGGCTTCGGCTCACGTGCTGTTGCGCGCGGGCGGCGCCGCCGCCGTCACCGCCTACGACGGAGGAACCCAGCGCGTCGTCGAGATCGCCCTCGACCTGTCGCGGCCCGACCTGGCCCTGAACCCGGCCTTTCCCGTGCTGATCGCCGACGCGATCGCCTGGCTCGGCGCGGCCCGCGCACTTCCGACCGAGGTGCCGGCCGGCGAGCCGGTGCGTTTCCCGTCTGTCGCAGCCCAGCGTTTCCAGACAGCGCGCGCGACCCTGACCGGTCCCGACGGCCGGCCGCGAACGTTGACGGAGGCTACGGATGCCGCGGTCGCGACCGACACGGACATGCCCGGCGTCTACCGTGTCCAGCTGGGTGGCGGCGAACGGCTGTTCGCCGTGAACGTCGCTGCCGATGACGAATCGAACCTGATGGCCGCCCGGCGGCGGGTCGAGCCAGTCGCGGCGGCAGCGTCGGCGGCAGCCACCATGGAGCGCCGCGCAGTCGCACCCGTGCTGGCGCTTGTCGCGCTCCTGCTGCTCACCGCCGAATGGCGCTACGGACAGGTGGCGGCGCGATGACCTTCGCCCACCCGATCGCCCTGGCGTGCGCGGTGGCGCTGCCGCTCATCTGGTGGACGGGCCGTCACGCTCGGACGCGCGCCGGCCGCATGCGCCTCGCACTGCGCCTGACGGCGGCGGCCAGCCTGGTTGCGGCGGCGGCCGGCGTTGCCGCAGCGACCGCAGAACCGCCCGTGACGGTGGCGGTGGCGCTCGACCGTTCGGCCAGCGTTCCGGTGGCGGCGCAACGCGGCGATCTGGCCCGGGTCAACGGCTTCCGATCGGCAATGCGCCCCGCGGATCGGATGGCGGTGATCGCGTTCGCCGGCGAGGCGCTGGCGGCCGGCGAGGCGGTGGACGGCTCTCGAGCGGTTGCCGTACCTCCTCTCGTTGCGACGGGCGCGACGAACATCGGCGCGGCAATCCGTCGCGCCCGCGCGGCGCTGCCGGCGTCGGGTGCACGCCGCATCGTCGTTGTGTCCGACGGCCGGGAGACGGTAGGCGTGGCCGGGCGCGAGGCGCTCCTGGCTGCCGCTGCCGGCATCCCGGTCGATGTGCTGCCCTCAACCGCCGGCTCCGCGCCGCAGCTTCGCCTCGCCGCCGTGACGGCTCCTGGCGACGTCGCGTCCGCCGAGCCGTTCTCCGTTGCAGTACAGGTTGCCGGGCGCCCCGGAGCGGCCGGCCAGGTGACGCTCTATCGAGACGACGAGGTCGTCGGATCAGCGGACGTGATCGTCGACGGCGGCGGCACGGGCAGCGCCTCGTTCGCCGAGCGCATCGGCGTGGTGGGGAGGCACACCTATCTGGCGGCATTGAAGGATGAGGACACGTCTCTCCAACCCAGTGGTGCCGTGGTCAACGTGGTGGGGGCCACACGCCTCCTCTACGTGGCAACCGAAACGGCGGTGCTGGCCGGTGTGCTTGGGGCTGCCGGTTTCGACATCGTCCGGGTTCAGCCAAGCAGCCTGCCAGTGAGCGAAGCGGGGCTCTCGGGATACGCCGCGGTTGTACTGGACGGCGTGGCGGCGAACGAACTGCCGACAGCGGGGCTGGACAGCCTGCGACAATTTGTCGAACGGCGGGGCGGTGGCCTGCTGCTCCTCGGCAGTGCGCAGACGCTCGCCGCCGATGGCTACCCGGCGGGCCCGCTCGGCCCGATACTCCCGCTGGACCTGCGGCCGCGCAGCGGCGAGCGCGCGCCGCCGCTCGGAGTGGTCGTCGTCTTCGACAAGTCCGGCAGCATGGCCGACCGGAGCGAGGGTGTGTCAAAGATTGAGGTGGCGCGGCAGGCCGTTGGCGGCGTGCTCGAGGTGCTGCCGTCCGGTGACGCCTTCGGTGTGATCGCCTTCGACACGACGCCCACGCCGATCAGTCCCCTCGCGTCCGGCCACGACAAGGGCGCCCTCGTCGCCAGGCTCAACGCGGTGACACCCGGCGGCGCAACGGCGATTGCGCCGGCGGTTGACCTCGCCGTGCAATGGCTTTCCTCGAGTCCCGCTCCGATGTCCCGCCGGCAGATCCTGCTGCTCTCTGACGGCCGTACGTCGGCAGCCGATGCCAGCCGGCTGCGCGCGATTGTCCGCGACGGTGGCGTACAGCTGTCAGTGATCGCCATCGGCGGCTCCGCCGATCAAGGTTTGCTCCAGGAGTTGGCGACCGCGAGCGGTGGGCGAGCCTACTTTCCCGCCGACGTGCGCGAGCTGCCGCGGCTGGCGGCGCGCGAGGCGACGCGGTCCTCAGGCGGCCGCCTCTTCGAGGAATGGTTCACTCCTCATGCCCTGCCGCACGCCGCGCTCGCCGGTATAGATGTCGGGCGGCTACCGCCGCTGCACGGCTATGTCGTCACGACGCTGAAACCCACAGGCAACGCTCTGCTTGCGTCACACCTCGACGATCCGCTGCTCGCCGCAGGGCGCGCCGGGCTCGGCCGGGTTGTCGTGTTCACGGCTGATCTGGGCTCGCCCCGGTCTGCGTTGCTGCGGGCGTGGCCCAACTACCCGCGACTGTGGGCGCAGACGATGCGCTGGGTCAGTGGCGGGGCAGACGTACGAGGCTGGCAGGTGCAGCTTGCCGACAGCGACGAGGGGCCGGTACTTCGTCTCGATGCCTCGACCGCCGACGGTGAGCCCGCTGACCTCGAAGAGGTCCATGCCGCCGTCCGGACATCGACGGGTGACGCCCGCGAGGTGCCGCTCGAGCCGCGGCTGCCCGGCGTCTACGAAGCGGCGCTGCCCGATCCCGCCGCCGGCGCCTACACCGTAGCGGTCACCGGTCGCCAGGCACCGGGCGGTACCGAGCTGCGGGTTGTCCGCACGCTCTTCTGGACAGCCGAACGCGAACTCGTCCAGGGAGCGGAATCTTCCCGCCTTGCTGCAACTGGCGCGTGCCGGTGGCGGCACCCGGCTCCAGGAAGGGGCGAGCCCATTCGCTGCGCCGCGACCGCCTGGTTACGTCGACATCTCGGGCGAGGCGGTCGTCCTCGCGCTCGTCTTGTTCCTGTTCGACGTCGTTGCTGGCCGCAGCGAAGTCGTCAACCGGCTCTGGCAGCGCACGCGCTGGGGCGCCGGTCGCTTGGAACACCGTGCCGCCGCGTGAGCATTCGCGGGTCACGGCGTATGGCTGCCGGTGCGTGTCCGCATCGGCCGTGAGGCATCGGGCACCCGCTGCGCGCAGGTTCGCGCGTTCATTCGTTGAAGGAGTTTTCGCAATGGCATTTCATCCCACCCGCCTGGTGCGGGTCGCGGTCGCGATCATCGCGACCGCCGTCGTCGCTGCCGCCCCGGCTCGCGCGCAGGTGACGACGGGAACGCTGGTCGGGTCGATTCTCGACGCACAGGGACAGCCGCTGACTGCCGCCGAGGTGCGTGTCACCGACGATCTGCACCGGCTGTCGCGGGTGGTGCGGGTCGATGAGTCCGGCGGCTTCCGGATCGCCGACCTGGCGCCGGCCACCTACGAGGTCACCGCATCTGCCGCAGGGTTCCGCAGCGTGCTGCAGCGCAGCGTCGTGGTCCAGGTCGACTCGATCGTCCGCGTGACGCTGCAGTTGCCGGTCGCCGGCGTCGCCGAGAACGTGGTCATCGAGGCGCCGTCCGTGCCAGTGCGCACCACGTTCGGTCTCGGCACGGTGCTGGACAGGCAGCGGATCGCCACGCTGCCGCTGAACGGGCGCCACTTCCTGCAGCTGTCGCTGCTGACGCCTGGCGTCCAGGATCCTGCGGAAAGCTCGGAGCTGTCCTCGCGCGGCGCGGTCGCGATCCATGCCAACGGCGCGCGGGAGGAGTTCAACAGCTTCCTGCTCGACGGTGTCGACAACAACGACCCCTACGTGAACCGCTACGTGGTGGAGCCGTCGGTCGACAGCGTTCAGGAGTTCAAGGTCGCCACTAATGGCTACAGCGCCGAGTACGGCCGCAACGCCGGGGCGCAGGTGAATGTCATCACGCGGCGCGGCTCGAACGAATTCGACGGCTTCCTCTACGAATACTTCCGCAACCGGGCACTCGACGCCCGCAACTTCTTCGAAGAGACCGGCAAGCAGCCGTTCACCCGCAACCAGTTCGGCGCCGGCGCCGGCGGGCCGCTGGTGCGCGACCGCACGTTCTTCTTCGGGACGGTCAACGTCCTGCGCGAACGCCAGGGTCTCAGCCGTCTCGGCACCGTGCCGAGCGCTGCCGTGCGCAGCGGCGACCTGTCCTCGCTCGGCACGACCGTGTACAACCCCTTCACGCAACAGCCGTTCCCCGGCAACGTCATCCCGGCGGCGATGATTTCCCCACTGGCGCGCCAGGTCGTGGGGCTGTTCCCGGCGGCCAACCGGCAGGGAGCGGCGAACTACCTTGGCCAGCCCGTCGCCCGTAACGAAGAAACCCAGGTGAACCTCCGCCTCGACCACCAGCTGTCGACCGCCGATGCGCTGACGTTCCGCTACACCGACGGCGTTGTCCATCTCGTCGAGCCGTACGCGGAGGGCACGGCGGTGACGGCCGGATTCGGCGACCTGGTCGACGACCGCACCTGGAACACGATGGCGCAATACCAGCGTGCCGGGGCGCGCATGACGAACTCGCTTCGCTTCGGCGCCAATGCCTTCTCGCGCGATGTCCTGACCGAGAATCACGGCACCAACGTCGGCGCCGAGTGGGGCGTGAACTGGCTGAACGTGCCGGCCGAGTCGTTCGGCTACCCGATCATCGATGTCGCCGGCTACAACCGGGTCGGCGATGCCTTCACCCTGCCGCTGCTGCGCGATACCGCGACCTACCAGATTGCCGACGACCTGACGCTCGACCGCGGCAGGCACCTGCTGAAGATTGGCGCCGAGATGCGCCACCTGCGCCTCGACAGCCGCCTCGACCTGTTTGCGCGCGGCCAGCTGTCGTTCACCGGGGCGCTGACCGGCAGCGGCATCGGCGACCTGCTGCTCGGCCTGCCGACGCTCGGCCTGCAATCACAGGCGGACAACCCGATCAGGATGCGGACGAACGCGTGGTCGACCTACGTGCAGGACGAGTGGCGCGTCGGCAACGACCTGACGCTCAGCCTGGGCGCCCGCTACGAGTACGTCGCGCCGCCTGTCGATGCCGACAATGGCATGACGACGCTCGACCTCGCCAACGGCCGGCTCGTCCAGGTGGGTAGCAACGGCGTGTCACGCTCGGGCCTGTCGCCCGACCGCAACAACATCGCACCGCGGCTGGCGGCGAGCTGGAGCGTGACGCCGGCGACAATCATCCGCGGCGGCTACGGCCTGTTCTACGACTCCAGCATGTTCGTGGTGAACTCGGCGCAGTACTTCAACCCGCCGCAGTTCAACCTGCGCATCTTCTTCCCCAGTGCGCAGGGCCTGCTGACGCTGACCGACCCGTTCCCCCTGAATCGTGGTTTCATCCCGCCGGCAACGGTCAGCATGTTGAGCCCGGACGTCGCCGCCGGCTACATGCAGCACTGGAACCTCGCGGTGCAACGGGAGGTGCCGGTGCTGGGCATCGTCACGGCCGCCTATGCGGCGTCGAAAGGCTCGAGCCTGACGCGAGCGCTCGACTTGAACCAGCCGCTGCCGGGCCCGGGCAGCGTGCAGGCGCGCCGCCCGTATGCGGAGTTCTCGAACATCGTCCTGTTCGAAAGCACCGGCCGGTCGCGCTATGACTCGCTGCAATTGACGGTGGACCGGCCGCTCGTCCGCGGCACCTCGGTCACCGCGTCGTACACGCTGTCGAAGTCGATGGACGATCAGTCGGCGTTCCTCGGCACTCCCGCCGACACCAACTTCCCGCAGAACAGCCGCGATCTCGAGGCCGAGTGGGCGCCATCCAGCTATGACGTCCGCCACCGCCTGGCGCTGTCGTACATCCTGCAGTTGCCACAGGGCAGCCGCTGGACCAGGAACATGCAGGTGCAGGGCATCACCATCCTGCGCTCGGGCCAGCCGTTCACGCCGCTGCTCCGCTTCGACAACAGCAACACCGGCAACACCGGCGGCAGCACGGCCGGGACAGATCGTCCGAACGTGTCGGGCAATGCAACCCTGGACGAACCTGGTGCGGAGGCCTGGTTCAACACCGCCGCCTTCTCGGTGCCGGATCCGTTCACGTTCGGGAACGCCGGACGCAACAGCCTGCGCGGCCCCGGCTTTGCCAGCTTCGACGTCGCCGTGTCCCGGGAGCTGCGGGCGTCGCGGGGCGCGTTGACCGTCGGCCTCCAGGTGTTCAACCTGTTCAACCGCACCAACTTCGCGATGCCGGAGCACTTCGTCGACGAGCCGACGACGTTCGGACGCATTTTCGCGGCAAAGGCGCCGAGGCAGGTGCAGCTGGTGGCACGGCTCGCGTTCTAGCGCACCGGCGCCGCACGGCGGGTAAGCGGTAGAGACGAACGCCACACTGGCGACGGCGGCCGGCGATCGGCGGCGGCGCGGCCGGTGTGGCGTCCAGTTACGGCATGGTCACGGCGCCGAGCTGGGTGAGCATGCCGAGCTGATCGAGCACGTTCCAGCCCTCGACGATCATGCCGTCGCGGATGACGACCGATCCCATGCCGACGAAGCGGGCGCCACGATTGGTGGCGGCGAACCCGAGACTGTCGCCGCGGTGCGTGCCGCTGGCGGTGAAGCGGTAGGCCACACGATCGCCCTCCGCAATCAACTCGTCCATCTCGATGCGCAGGTCGGGCATCGCCTCGCGGAACCGCGCGTGAAACACCTTGAACTGCTCGGGGCCATGCAGTTCGTCGCCGAGACCGCGGGCGATGCCGTCGGCGGCAAACATCTCGGCGATGGCCTCGGCGCGTCCCTTGTTCCAGACCTCATCGAACCACCGCACCACCAGTGCCTTGTTCTGAGCGGACATCGCGCCTCCAATCGGCGCGGATCCTCAGCACGGCGCGCACCCCCCTGCCGGCGCGGCGCTTACGTGTCCTGTGGCACTATTTGCGCTTCCGAGTGTGCGCCTGCGAGGAAACGATGGCCAATGATGTGACCTTCCGTCTGAATGGTGACGCGCGAACCGTCTCGTCGGCGCCGGACACGCCGCTGCTCTACGTGCTGACCGACGAACTGGCGCTGCAAGGGCCTCGCTTCGGCTGCGGCCTCGGCCAGTGCGGCTCCTGCTCCGTCCTGGTGAACGGCCGCGAGACGCGCTCCTGCATCACGCGCCTGTCGGCGGTGGCGGGCAAATCGGTCACGACCCTCGAGGGGCTGCCCGCGTGGTACGCCGGTGAACGCAGGCTGCCGATCGCGCCGGCGCTGCACCCGGTGCAGCAGGCGCTGCATCGACGAGCAGGCGCTGCAGTGCGGCTACTGCTTCAACGGCATGATCATCAAGGCGTCGGAGCTGCTCGCACGGACGCCGCAGCCGACCGAGGCGCAGATTCGCACCGCGCTGAACGGTCACCTCTGCCGGTGCGGCACCTACCCGCGGGTGGTCAAGGCGGTTCGCCGTGCGGCAGCGTCGATGGCGTCGTCATGAGCAACCGCCGCGACTTCCTCAAGGCAAGCGGCACGCTGATCGTCGGCTTTTCGCTTGGCGACCGCCTGCTGGGCCAGGAACCACCCGCCGCGCCGGGACGTTCCGTGGACCTGGCCAACGTCGACACCTGGCTGGCGATCCACGCGCGACAACACCGCCACGGTGTATATCGGCTTCGCCGAGCTGGGCCAGGGCGCCTCGACCGCGCTGCTGCAGGTGGCCGGCGAGGAACTCGATCTCGATCTGTCGCAATTGAAGACCGTGCAGCTCGAGACGGCCGTGACACCAAACCAGGGCGGCACCTACTCGAGCGCGGCGATCAATCGCGGCTCGCCACAAGTGCGCAACGCGGCAGCCGAGGCGCGCCGCGCGCTGCTGCAGCTCGCCGCCGCGCGGCTGGGCGCGCCGCTCGACCGCCTCGCTGTCAGCCGCGGTATGGTCTCGGTCAGCGGTGATGCTCAGCGTTCCGTCAGCTATGGCGAGCTGCTGGGCGAGCGCCGCTTCGACCTCACCGTCAGCGGATCGGCGCCGCTCAAACCGCGGCAGCAATACCGCCTGGTCGGCACGTCGCTGCCGCGCACGGACATACCGGAGAAGGCGAGCGGCCGCTACGTCTACATGCAGCACGTGCGCCTGCCGGGCATGTTGCACGGCCGCGTCGTCCGGCCGCGCGGTCAGGGCGCGCTCGGCGTCACGCCGAAGGTGCGCACCCTGGACGAAGGCTCGATTCGTGGCATTGCCGCGCGCGTCGTCCGTCGTGGCGACTTCATCGGCGTTGTCGCCGCCCGCGAGTGGGATGCGGTGCGCGCCGCCAGCCAACTGGCGGTGACCTGGGATCGTGCGGCCACCCTGCCGGGGAATGACAACCTGCATGCGCAGATGCGGTCGCAACCGACGCAGGACCGCGTCGTGCTCGAGCGCGGCGACTGCGCTGCCGCCTTTGCCGCCGCACCGCACGTCGCCGCGCAGGTGGCGCGCGGCCCCTACCAGGCGCATGCGGCATTTGCGCCCCAACTGCGCCGTCGCCGACGTGCGGGCGGACGCCGCGCTCGTCATCTCGACGACCCAGGATATCTACGCCACCCGCGGCATGCTCGCGCGCCTGCTCGACCTCCCCGTCGAGAAGGTCCAGGTCCGCTACCAGGAGGGGGCCAGCAACTACGGGCACGGGTGCCAGGACGACGTGACGCAGGCGGCGGCGATCATGTCGCAACTCGCCGGCGCGCCCCGTGCGCTTGCAGTTCATGCGCGCGGACGAGCATGGCTGGGACAACTTCGGCCCGGCGCACCTCGGCGAAGTGCGTGCCGCGGCCGACGCAGACGGCCGCATCGTCGCGTACGAGTATCACGGCTGGCAGCACAACTGGGCCAACGTCGAACCCTCGGCCCAACTGGCCGGCGCCGCACCGGCAGAACGGGAAGGCTCCGCCGCGCAGCAGGTCAGCCCGCTGAACCTCGGCTGCGATGTACGACGCCGCCAGCCTGCGGCTGGTCAACCACCGCGTTCCGGCGATGGGCTACCTGCGCGGCGCATGGCTGCGCTCACCGCTCGACCTCTCGTTCTCGTTCGCATCCGAGCAGGCAATCGACCAGCTCGCCTTCCAGTTGCGGACCGACCCGTGGCTGTTCCGGCAGCGCAACATCCGTGACCCGCGGTGGCTTGGCGTGCTGAACGCCGCCGCTGGTGCCGCGGCCTGGCAACCGCGCGCCGCCCGCGACACACCGCGGCGCGGCCGCGTGCTCGCCGGGCGCGGGATCGCCGTCGGCACTCACCTGGCGTCCTACGGCGGCGCCGTCGCCGACCTGGAAGTCGACACGCGAACGGGACGCGTCCGCATCACACGACTGTTCGGCGCGATCGATGCTGGCCTGGCGGTGAACCCGGGGAATATCGAGAACCAGATCAGTGGCCAGTTGGTGCAGACCGCCAGCCGGATGCTGAAGGAAGAAGTGCTGTTCACCGCCACGGCGGTCACCAGTCTCGACTGGGAGAGCTATCCAATCCTCCGGTTCGATGAGGTGCCCGAGGTGACGCCAATCGTGGTGCAGCAGCTCGACCAACGCTCCACCGGCGCCGGCGAAGAAGTGATGGCCGCGGCGGCGGCAGCGATTGCCAACGCCTTTTTCGACGCCACCGGGCGGCGGCTGCAGGAGTACCCGTTCACCCCGGCCCGGGTGCTGGCCGCGTTGCGCGCGCCAGGCTAGCGGAAGAACTCGGGATACTCACGGTGCGCGCGGGCCAGTTCGGCGCGCGCACGCTCGAGCGTTGCCGGAGCACCGCCGGTGATGCCGGTGGTTTCGATCAGCAATGCGTTCAGCCCGCCGGCGCACGCGAGCGCGCGGGCATTGTGATCCGAGACCTTGAAGCCGCTGTTCAGCCCGGTGGCGACAGTCCCGACGAACGCGAGAACGGCCATCACGCCGCAGACGTTGCGCCACCCTGGACCGAGCGGCGGCGGCGTGCGGCCGGTGGTCGCCTCGGCCACCCGCTCGGCGACGCGCGTTCCGCCGCGAGCGGCATCGGCGCCGAGCAGCGTCACCAGCGCGCCGCACAGCAACGCCACCACCACCAGCACACCGTTCAGGCGGCGGTAGCGGCGGGCCCGGCGATTGACCGCGGCGAGCGCCTCGCGCAGGTCGGCGCGGAGAAGGTCCTGTTCGCGTTCCAGCAGGTGGAGGTCCGCGGTATCGATCGTCATCGCCGTACTCCTTCGCGCAACCGGTGGACGCCGCCTGGCGCGGCGCGCTCGTTCGATCCGGGGTGTTACACCGTCATGATCGCGGTAATCGTCGTGCGATACGCGACCTGCTCGTAGGCCTCGAGCATCTGCGGCAGCGACACGACGGTGGTCGCCAGGGTCCTGGCGTCGTAGTGCCGCTTCTCGAGCAGCTCGACGAACCGCGGGATGTCTCGCATCGGGCTGGCGCCGCCCGCCTGGCCGCCGTGGTGCGATACGCCGCCGATGGCGAACAGGCTGCCCGGCAGCGTGATCTCGCCGCGCACCAGGCCGGTGGTGATCAGGTGCCCGCCGAGGGCGCACATCTGATACGCCTGCTGCATCGGCAGGATCCCGCTCGGATCCGGACCGGCCTCCAGCCGCGGCGGCACATGGTCCATGCCCGCCGCTTCAATCACCACGTCGGCGCCGGAGCCTGGCCGCCGGCCCGCCGGGTTGCGCCCGCCCGCCCACAGGCGATCCGTCGGCCCGGCGGTCAGGGCGCGCACCCGTCCAACCAGGGCCGCACCTTCTACGTTGGGATCGAACACGTGCGTCGCGCCGACCTTCAGCGCAGCCTCGCGACGGACGCGGATCGGATCGATGGCGATGATCGTCGTCGCGCCGGAGATACGCGCCCCCTGGATCGCACTGAGGCCGAGCGGGCCGCAGCCGACCACGGCGACGCTGGCACCAGGCTCGATCGAGGCCAGTGCATGCGTGGTGGTGGCGCCGAGGCCTGCGACGCTGACGCAGCTGCAAACCATGCCGACATCGGCGGCCGGCAGTGTCGTGAAGATCGGCACGATCCACTCTTCGAAAGCGACCATCAATTCGGCCAGGCCGCCGATGTGGGAGTTCTCGTAGACCGGCGTGCCGTCGGGCAGGTCGGCAATCGCCACCAGGTCATCCGCGCCGATCGCGCTGAGGAACTGGCACATGTCGGACCGGCCGCGGAGACACCGGTAGCAGGCGCCGCAATGCGGGGTCCCGGATACGCACACGCGGTCGCCGACCTGAACGCGACGCACCTCCGGCCCCACGGCTTCGACGACACCGATGCCGCCATGGCCCTGGATCACCGCCATGTCGTTCATGCGCCGCGCTCCTGAGGGCGCCGCGAGCGCGCTCGCCGGCGCGGCCACCGGCGGCGTCAACCCGAGCACGGCCGCGGCGTTCGAGTAGCAGAGGTTGGCCGCTTCGGTGCGGACCAGCACCTGCCGCCCGCTGATCGGCCGCAAGGTGACGTCACGCAGATTGGTGCGACCCGGGCCGTCGCCGCGGCCGATCCAGGCCCTGAAGCGCCGTCGGGTCACCACGGCCGGCGTCTGACCCGCCGCGGCGTGTGTGGCCGTGTCGCCGGCAGCCAGCAGCGCGGCGCTCGCGGCCGCAGCTGCGAGGCCATCCTGCAGCAGGCGCCGCCGGGAGAGCGTCCGGGTCGTCTTCCTCATAGCTGAATCGGTGCGCCGGCAGTAGCCAACCGGCGCATCTTACTCTTGGTCGCGCGCCATGCGGTCGGCTCATGCGCGGGGCGCAACCGCCGGGAACCGGCGAGCGTGCAAATCCGTTGTGTACCACAGTGATGGAGACTGCCTCGCACCGGCCGCACCTGGCGACGGCAAACCCGCACAATCCCCGGCGCCTCGCGGTTACACTCGTCATCATGCCGAGATTCATGACGCGGCTACTCGGGCTTCTCCTGCTGACGCTGGCGATTACCGTCTCCAGTTGCCAGGCGGTATTCCCGGGCATGGAGACCATCAACGCCCCGCAACAGCTGAACCCGGGGTTCGGCACCGATGGCCGCTGAACCGGCACGGCAGCCGCTGCGACCGCCGCCGCTGCCGCCTCCGACGCTGCCCCCGCCGACGCCCCTGCCGTCGCTGGTGCCGCCCGCCATCGCCAAGGCACTGACGCGGGCACGGGTGCGTGCCGCCGTCGGCAAGGCCGCCGTCCTGTTCGTGCTGCCGTTGCCGCTTGTCTCGGCGACGGTTGGCGCAATGGTCGCCGATGACACCGCGCGGCTGGCGCTGTCGGCCGGCGCGCTTGGTTCGGTGTGGGCCGCAGGAGTGTTCGCGTGGCGGGCATTGGCGGCTGAGGCCCGCTATATTCTCGGCGACGAACTCGAGCTGCCCCCGGTCCCTGGAAAACTGTTGAGCGCGGTGCTGACCGTCGGTGGCGCCGGGCTGTCGGCCGCCGCCGGAGGCCACTCGCTCGTCGGTTCGTCGATCTTCGCCGCGGTCGGCGGCATCGGCCATCTCTGTTTCTACGGCCGCGACATGAAGCAGCCGCGCGTCATGGTCACCTCCGTTGAAGGCATCGACGTCCCCGGCGTCACCGAGCAGCTCGAACAGGCCCATCGCCGGCTGCGCCGGATCGACGCCGCGGCACGGGCGATTGCCGTGCCCGAGTTCGCCGAGCGGCTCTGCCGCATCACCGCGATCGGGCGCGACATCCTTGCCAAGATCGCGCGCGACCCGCGCGACGCATCGCGCGCCCGGCGTTTTCTCCACGTCTACCTGGACAGCACGGAACGGGTCACCCAGGAGTACGCGCGTACCCCCCACGCCGCCAGCCGCCCGCTCGAGGACAACTTCCGCCAGCTGCTGACCGACATGGAGAAGAGTTTCACCGAGCAGCACCGCCGTCTGCTCGAGAGCGACGCCCTCTCGCTGGACGTCGAAATCGAAGTTCTGAATGCCCGGCTGAAGCGCGAAGGCCTGGGCGAATACGTGGAGAGAGGACGATGAGCGAGACGAACTGACCGGCGGCTCCGGGCGCGCTGGCGCCCGTGCTAGCCGCTGCTCCGCCTGCCGAGATCCGCAACTACGAGGCGGCGCCGCCCGAGCTGCGCGCCGAAATCGATCGCGCCATTGCCGAGATCGACATCAGCGACAGCAAGGCCATTCTGTTCTTCGGTGCCGGTGCGCAGGAAGAAGTGACGGCCGTCGCCGACGAGATGCTCGAAGGGGTCCGCAACAAGGACACCGGCGTCGCCGGGCGACGCTGAACGAAATGGTGAGCACGTTCCGCGGTTCTGCCGCTCGAGGAGCTCGATCCGAATAGCAAGCCGGGGATGCTCGGCCGCCTGTTCCGCCGCGCCCGGCCAATCGTCAAGGTGCTGCAGCAGTACGAGCAGGTCCGGTCGCAGGTCGACGCCATCAGCAATCGTCTCGACACCCACACCAGCTCGCTGATGAAGGACATCGGCCTGCTGGATCGGCTGTACGAGCGCACGCTGGACTACTTCCGCCGGCTGGAGGTCTACATCGCCGCCGGCGACGAGCGGCTGCGCCGGCTGGACACGGAAACGCTGCCCGCGCTCGCCCGCGAAGTGGCCGCGGGCAGCAACGTGCTCAAGGCGCAGGAGCTTGCCGACCTGCGCGCCAGGCGCGACGACCTCGAGCGCCGCGTGCACGACCTGAAACTGACGCGACAGGTCACGATGCAGAGCCTGCCGTCGATCCGCATCGTTCAGCAGAACGATGCCGCGCTGGTCGCCAAGATCGAATCGACCATGGCCAACACCATCCCGCTATGGCGGCAGCAGTTGGCGATGGCCGTGACGATCGCCAGGTCCGCTGAAGCGGGCGACACGCTGAAAAAAGCCACCGACCTCACCAACGAACTGCTGACCGCCAATGCCGAGACATTACGCACCTCGACCCAGACGATCCGCACCCAGGTCGAACGCGGCGTCGTCGACATCGCCTCGGTCAAGAAGGCGAACGATGCGTTGATCGGCACCATCGACGACGCCCTGCGCATCGCTGACGAGGGCAAGCGCCAGAGAGTCGACGCCGAAAAGCAGCTGGTGGCGTGTGAGGCGGAATTGAAGCAGGCGATCGTGTCGGCACGCACGCGGGCGCCGCGACCGGCGCTGCCGCCGTCCGGACCACCCCCCGTTCGTAGGCAGCTCGCGACGCCGGGTGCCGCCGCGGCGCCGCGGCGCCGGGCGGCGCCCAGCTCCTGCGCTACTGCGGCTGCGGCTGCGGCTGCGGCTGCGGCTGCGGCGGCGGCTGCGGTGGCTCGATGCGCAGCACCGCGCCCGCCGTCTCGTCCGTCAGCACGTAGATGAGGCCATCGGGGCCCGGCTTCACTTCGCGGATCCGCTGGCGCAGGTCGGCGAGCATGCCGTGATCGCGCCCGGTCGGCATCCCCTTGGCGTTGAAGATGACCCGCGCGACGAACTGGCCCGTGCCGGCGCGCATCGCGCCGACGAACGCCTGCCCACGGAACGCGGGGAACTTGTCGCCCTCGTAGATCGACAGGCCGGAGATCGCGATCGCCGGCACCCAGAACACGATCGGCTCCTCGTAGCCAGCGGCGCTGAACCCCTTGGTCATCGCCTCGCCGGTGTAGTGGCGTCCGAGCCCCACGTTCGGCCAGCCGTAGTTCTTGCCGGCCTTGATGATGTTCAGCTCGTCACCACCTTGCGGCCCCTCTTCGGATTCCCACAACTCGCCGTCACTGTGCGGAAGTAGAGACCGAGCGGGTTGCGGTGACCGAGCGTGTAGATCTCAGGCAGGTACGCCTTGTCGTTCACGAACGGATTGTCCGGCGGCACGGTGCCGTCGTCGCGCAGCCGCAGGATCTTGCCGTTGTGCGATTGCGGATCCTGGGACACCGCCGGGATGTTGCGGTCGCCCGAGGTGATGTAGAGGAACCCGGCCTTGTCGAACGCCAGGCGCGAGCCGAAGCTGCCGCTCGCCGGCCCGACGCTGCCCTTGTCGCCTCCCGGTGTGCCGGCGTAACCCTTGGTGACGATCAGGTCCTTGACGTCGGAGAGCGACGCGCCGCCATCCCAGCGCGCCCGTCCGACCGCGAGCGTCGCCATGCACGTCCTCACCCGATCCGGACACATCGTCGCGTCGGGGTGCTGCTTCGAGTAGGCGAAGTAGATCAACCGGTTCTGCGCGAACTGCGGGTGCAGCGCCACGTCGAGGAGCCCGCCGAGCTGTCCCGGGTTGCTGCCAGATCTCGGGCAGGCCGCTGATTGCCGTTGGGTCGAGCGTGCCCTTCCGGATCACCCGCAGGCGGCCCGGCCGTTCGGTGACGAGCACGTCACCGTCAGGCAGGAATGCGATGCCCCACGGGTGGTCGAGTCCCTTGGTCACCAGCGTGATCCGGTAGCGCCCCGCGCCGACGCCGCCATCCCACGGACCGTCCCCGAGCGGCGTGCCACCGAGTCCAGCCCCGCCGCGGCCACCGGCACGGCCCTGCGGCGCCGGCGTGCCCGCCTGCGGTGCGCCCGCCGGTGGTGCCGGGGCGGCGCCGCGGCCCGCGGGCGGCTGTTGCGCCGTGATCATGGACGCCCCGCCAACGACGGCGGCGAGGACGAAAGCTCCGAGCCGGAGCGCGGGTGACACGTTGCTCAACGGTCGTTCTCCTTGAGAGTGATGAAAGCGGCTGAGTATACCGCGGCGGCCCGGCCGGGCCCGTCACCCCTTGCTGTCGGTCTGCGGCGGGCGCGCGTCCTTCATCCGGCGCGCCATCTCTTCTTCCCCGACATCCTCCACGTGGGTGGCCATCCACCACAGGTTGCCATTCGCGTCCCGCACACAGCCGTGCCGATTGCCGTAGAACTGCGTCTGCGGCTCCTGGACGACGATGCCGCCTGCGGCGACCGCCTGCGCGAACGTCGCGTCGCAGTCAGACACGTAGAGATACAACTGCGCCGGCATCGCCGGCCACTGGCCACCCGCCTGGCCCATCATGACGTGCGAATCGCCGATGGTGACGTCGGCGTGCATGATCGCGCCATCCGGGCCGCGCATCACATGGCCGGACTCCGCCCCGAACGCCCGCGTGACGAAGTCGAGCAGAGCGGCCGCGTCGCGGCTCGTCAGATACGGAGTGACGGTGTGGTAACCCTCGGGAACGGGTCTGACAGGCATCACGGACCTCCCATCGATACATTGAGCTGGCGAGCGGATCATACGCGCGGCCGATCAGAAGCGTACGACGGTCACGCCTGGATTGCGTGGGTCCAACCCATATCCCTGAAGGGACGGGTACTCCTTCAGCCGCGCGTGCACGGCTGCTTTCAAGGCGCCGCCGCTCCGGCCGTGAATGATCCGGGCTTCGCTGGCGCCATCGAGCAGCGCCTGGTTGAGGAAGGAGTCCAGCCATTCCACGGCTACCGCGGCGGTCGCGCCGTGCAGGTCGAGGGTCACGCTGAGCGCTGGCGAGGTTTGCGTCACCGGCGCCGCCTGCTGCCGCCCCCGGCTGCCGCGCGGTGCCGCGGCGGCTTCGAGCTGCGCTTCGGCAACGACGACCGAATGGCCCTTCAGCTCGACCAGGTAGCGTCGGCCATTGCGCACCTCGCGTACGACTCCGGTGCCGAGCGTGGCGATGTGCACACGGTCACCAGGAGCGTATCGCGCCACCGCTCAGCAGCATAACCGTTGTTGCGCACGCTGGGGCGGTTGGGAACACGGGCCCTGACTGCCTACCCGAGTGGCGCGACGCGACGCCCATGACCGACCGTCCGGCAGCGGGTGCGAAGAGCACATCGCGCACCGCTCCGCTTGTGCGTATAGGGAGGGACGGCGCAGCAAACGGAGGTGCAGCGAGGCGGCGGGATGGGTCCGGTCTCGGTGCGGTTGCAGACGCCGCTGCAGGCAAACGAGCTCTGACAGGGGCGGTCTGTGGCCCCGGCGACATCGCCGGGGCCACGGACGGTATCGAGACGTAACTCGAGGAGTGGTTATGCGCGCGTCGTGCGCCGACGGCGCACGGCGGCAGCGGCCGCGCCGAAACCGAGCAGCGCAAGCATCGCCGGTTCGGGGACAGCCGTGATGTCAGCCTGACCCGTGCCCGCGCCCGCAACGAAGTTCAACGACCCGAGCGACACAAGCACCGTGTTGCTCAGTCCGTATGCACCGGGGCCGGCAAGCGCCACGATTGCTTCGAACGTTGCCCCGAAAGGCGACGACAGGGTCGCCAGCAGCGACGTCACGGTGCCGTTCAGGCTGTCGGTCGAAATCAAGTCCACGAGACTCAACACGCCGGTCGATCCGTTCCATGTGAGCGACATGTCGCCGAGGCTCGCGCCGCCAAACGACCCGTCCGGATTGGTCCACGACAGGCCGCTCACGCCGAACTGCGACGTGGCGGAGAAATTCGTCCCGTCGAATGTCAGGTCCAGGCTGTCGATGGTGAGTATCCGGATCGACCGGAGCCGCGTCGACACGGGCTGCGCCCGTCATCGTTGCGGCGACCACCGCCAGGCCAACTACTAATGTCTTCCACGTCGTTATCAAAACTCGCCTCCGTCTGTGAGCGTGCAGTGCAATGGGCATCGCTGCCCGGCTGTTGAGAGAGCTAGGGCACCAGATAACCGAGATCCTGCGTGCCGTCATTGAAGTTCTCATTGATCCTGGTCACCGTGTCGTTCAGGGCCGACAGCGTCAGCCCCGCCGGCAACGCTCCACCGCCGAGCACGGTGTTCCCGAGCGTGAGCACCTGCGCGACCGTTCTGCCGGCAAGGGGGCCAGAGGTAACCTTCAGCGCCGCGAGACCGCCGCGGAGCACACCGGCAGTCGAGAAGTCGACGTTCAACTTCAGCGCGAGCACCTGTCCGGCGAGCACCGTCACCTGCGCCGTCGGATTCGTGTAGTTCTTCGTCAAGCGGGCTGCCGTCGAGCCCTGCGGGAGGAACTTCTCGATCGCCCCGGCGCTAGTCAACGTGATCGTGAACGTGCCACCGATTTTCACTGACCCCGACGGGTAGAGACGGCGGAAGTTGTCGAGCAGCAGGCGGCCGGGATTGTTGCCACTCGGCTTCGATCCCCAGCCGCCCTGGGTGAACGTACCGAACGCCGGAGCCGGCGCCGGCGGCGGCGGCGGACCCTCGGGCACGCATGGCGACACGGTCGGTGCTTCCACACCATTCTTGGACGGTGAGTTGTGAATAGCCGTCAGCGCGACCGAGCCGAATCCGGACGTGCCGAACGCCGCCGCGGCAATCCGCATGTAGTAGGTATTGGTGAAGTTCCAGTTTCCAAACACGGGATCGGCGACCGCGTAGCTCGCGCTCGCGGCAGGTGAATTGACGAGCAGGTTGGTTCCCGCCACTGTGCACGTGCCGGCCGAGCAGAGTCCGAGGGTGTTCAGGTTCTGATCGAGCGATGTCGTCGCACTGAGAATCGACGAGGCACTGCCGACATTGACGGCGCCGTCGCCGCCTGACGCGCCAAGACTCGCGTAGCCAGACGGTGTTCCGGCCTTCGTGGACAGGTAGTCGAGCGTCACGTCGAGGACGAGGTTGCCATTCTTATCGCGGAACGCAAACGTCGCCTGATCGCTCGTGACGAGTTGGCTGAACGACCGTCGGTTCCAGCCAATGGCATTGGCGCCGTAGCTGTTGTCGTTGACGCTCCTCGACTGCTCGTACTTCACCACGACGTCGCCGTTGGCCTCGATGTTCCAGGTCAGCGTGCCCAGCGGGCTGCCGTCTGACGAGGTCGGTATGCACACCACCTCCGTGGTTACGAAACCAAAGTCAATCGTCAGGTCCTCGCTGTTGTTGGCGGGCAGCGTGACAATCGTCGGGCTGCCGTTGCTGTCTACCGCGCGGTCGGCACCCGCCAGGCTCCCCGTCGGCATGAACCCGGACGGTGTGACCGCCGTCACCATGTAGGTGCCGGCGGTCAGGCCGGTGAACTCGTAGAAGCCGTTCGCATCGGTGACGGTGTTGGTGGTCGTGACGCCATTGGTCAGGGTCACCTTGACAGCAGCGATCGGCGGTTCACCCACGTCCTGGATGCCGTTCTTGTTCAGGTCGTTCCAGACGAAGTCGCCGACTCGCCCGGTTGGATAGAACCCGAAGTCAATCGTGACATCCGTTGCATCGTCGTCCGGCAACAGCACGGGCGCGGGGCTGCCGTTGCTATCGAGGGCCGGATTCGGCACATTCGCGCTCGGCGACGGCGTGTAGCCGGCCGGCGTCGCAACGGTCACGACGTAGGCGCCGGCGCACAGCCCGGCGAAACGGTAGTGGCCAACGGCATCAGTGGTGGTGACCCTCACCGCACCCAGGCTGTCGGTCAGGGTCACCGTCACGCCGGGTAAGCCGGCTTCTACGGCGTCCTGCAGTCCGTCGCGATCGAGATCAGACCAGACGTAGTCGCCGATTGCTCCTGTGCACGCGTAGCCGAGGTAGTGATCAGGATTCTGGCTCTGTGGCGCCGGGACGAGGCTGAGTGCGCCGACGGCGTTTGCAACCGCCCAGTTCTTGTACTGACCGGCCACGGCGAACCCGACAGCGGTGTAGGTCCAGGTCTCTGTCAGGTCCAGTTGGCCATTCCCATTTGCGTCACCACCCGAGAAGGCAGGAGTGACGTCGTCGGCCTGGTGTGCTGGCGTGCCGTTGTCATCCACGACAGTGACGCTGGCCAGTGGTTCGCTACCCTCGTTGGTGACGATGTAGGTCCAGGTCACCAGGCCACCGATCACGATTCGCGGCCCCGTCGGCGTGTCGTTGTCGGTCCCGTTGGTCAGCTTGACGATCCGGATCGCCGGGTTGGCGCGGAAGCCGAAGTCAATCGTCTGATCCGTCGTGAAATTGCTGCTGAGCGTGACCGGCGCCGGGCTGCCGTTGCTGTCGACGCTCCGGTCGCCTCCGACCGCAGACGGCGACGGAATGAACCCGAGTGGGACGCCGCTCAGTACGACGACGGTATAGCTGCCGGCACACAACCCGGTGAACTGGTAGTGCCCGTTCGCGTCGGTTTCCGCCGTGACGCCGAGCGACTGGCCGGCACCGTTCTGCAGCAGCAAGGTCACGCCTGGCAGGCCGGGCTCCTGTGCGTCCTGGATGCCGTTGCCGTTGACGTCGTTCCAGACAACATCGCCGATCGAACCGGTGCAGGCATAGAAGCCGAAATCGATGGTCTGATCGACCGTGTGGTCGCCCGCCTCGCTCAGTGTCACGGTCGCTACGCTGTAGCTTCCGTTCGACGTCGCGATGCCGTTGCTGTCGACGGCGACGTCGGTGCCCTGAGTTGCCGGGCTGAACTCGGAGTATGCGGCGGGCCGTGTCACCCACACCTGGTAGTTCGCGCTGCAAGCCAAACCACTGAACTGGTAGTAGCCCGCGCGGCCGTTGTGCGTGACGGTGTTGGTGGACTGCAATGTTCCGGTTGCATCCTTCAATTCCACCAGCACGCCGTTCAGGCCCGGCTCCTCCGCCTCCTGGATGCCATTGCCGTTCAGGTCATTCCAGACGAAATCGCCGATGCTCGCCGAGCAGACCGGTGGCGGTACGAGCCCGATATCAATCGTGAAATCCGTGGCGGTGTCGTGCGGCAGCGCGACGAGTGCCGTTCCGGTGACCGGGCTGGCGTCGCTGTCCCTGGTAACGTCACCGCCCTGCCCCTGCGGGCTGAAGTGGTCGAGGGCAGCCGGCTTGATGACGCGGACCTGGTAGTTGCCGCCGCACAGGCCGTCGAACTCATAGTAGCCAGGGAGACCCGAGGCAGGCGAGTTGGTCGTCGTGGTCGACGCCAGCACGTTGCCGCCGCCGTCGAGCAATTGCACGGGGACGCCGTTGATCCCCGATTCGCCGGCATCCTGCACGCCGTTGTCATTCGCGTCGATCCAGACGAAATCGCCGATGGCACCCGTGCAGATCGTCATGAATCCGAAGTCAATCGTCTGGTCGGTGCTCGCGCCGGTCGGCAGAGTCACCGCCGTCGGACTGCCATTGCTATCGCTGTCCGCTGCACCGACATGGGTGACCGTTGGCAGCGTGCCTTCGGGTGTCACCGTCGTGACCGTGTAGTCGCCGGCGCACAGGTCCTTGAACTGGTAGTAGCCAGGCTGCCCGGTGGGACTGTTGCCAGTCACCACGGTCTGGGGGGGGACGGCGCCGTTGTGCGGCGTGAGCGTGACCGGCACGCCGTTGATGCCGTGTTCGTTCACGTCCTGGACCCCGTTGCGGTTCTCGTCATGCCACACGAAGTCGCCGATGGTGCTCAGGCACTGCGACGGCGGCAGCGGCACGGGGCCGAGATTGCCCTTCGCGTTCCCGACGAAATTGCTCGTGAAGACGCCGGCGAAGGTATTGCCATTGTCCGACTGCACCGAGACGGCGATGTCCTGATTCGCGTAGAACCCCGCGAGCAAACCTCCGGTCGGCGAGAAGCGAAAATCGAACAGGTCGATGTTGCCATTGAGGTAGCCAAACGAGACCACCTCCCCGGTCAAGAGCGGCGTCGCCCCGGTGCCGTCGTAGGTCGTGCCGTCGGGGCCGGTGATCCGGCCACGGAGCACCAGGTCATCTCCCACCCGCCCGCCGGCGATGCTGCCATCAGAGTTGAGCTCGACACCAATCGACAGCGAGCGGGCGACCGACACGTCGAAGAGACGCACGACCGGAGTCGGTGTCCCGCTAAAGCGAGTGTTCGTCGGCGTCGCGGCGATGGTCAGCGACCCCGACATCGCCGCAAAGGACAGAGAACTCGGGTTCGCGAAGTTGGTGGTCGGAAGGCCGGCGGTGAGCCCCAGCAGCGTCGCCATGATCGACACGCTTGCCAGAATGAGGAGCACACCAGTAGACAACAGAGCGCGATGCTTCATTCGATCGACTCAAAGAGGATGCGTTTGTTTATTGGAAGGGCTGCGATGCTGAGCTGGGTCATAGCAACAGCTATACCCAGACGCGTCGAATGGCCTAAGTCGATGATGCGTAGGCACCTACGGACGTTGACGCGCTTGGGCGAGGCCAACAAGGCTCAGAGCAGGGCGACTTTAGGTGCCCTGGCGGCGGGAGGCGCCGTTCGTACGGCGCGCCGGGTCGAACGCGATTGTCAGCCGCGATGCAGCCAGACGGCTGCACCATTACAATTCTGCTCGTGCAGGAGCAGTCGATTGTCGTGTTCACCGATGGCGCCGCCAAGGGCAACCCCGGCCCCGGCGGCTGGGGTGCTGTCATCGTCAGTCCCGCTGGCGAGGTGGCGGAACTCGGCGGCGCGGTAGCGCCGACGACCAACAACAAGATGGAATTGACCGGCGCGATCCAGGCGCTGACCTACGTGCGCGAGCAGCCTGGTCCGCTGGCGCTCTACACCGACTCGACCTACGTCATTACCGGTATTCGCGAGTGGATCTTCGGCTGGATGCGCCGCGGCTGGAAGACGGCGACCGGCGGCGACGTCCTGAACCGCGATCTATGGGAGCAGCTGTGGGCGCTGGTGACTGCGCGCGGCAAGGGTGCCATCGAGTGGCACTACGTGCGCGGCCACGTCGGGATTCCCGGAAATGAACGGGTCGACGAGATCGCCAGCGCGTTCGCCGTCGGCGCAGACCCAGGCCTCTATCGTGGGCCGCTCGCCGGCTACACGCACCGCGTGCTGGACCTGCCAGCCGATACCAGCCTGCCAAAGCGCACGTTGGGTGCGACCGCCGGGTCGTCCAAGGCCAAGGCGTATTGCTACGTGAGTGTCGTCGATGGCGCGCCGATGCGCCATAGTTCCTGGAGCGAGTGCGAGCAGCGCGTCAAGGGACGCCCGGGAGCCCGCTTCAAGAAGGCGACCAGCGCCGCGGACGAACAGGCGATCTGGCGCGAGTGGCGCATCGACCCGAGCCGCATCACGCGCTAGGAAACGGCCCCCGGCGGCACGACCCGCTGCGGTGATGGCGCGGCGCGAGCCGCTCAACGAGGACACGTCAGGCGTGTCCGGGAAGCAGACGATGAATCTTCAGGGTGCGACCGCGTTGGTGACAGGTGGGTCGAATGGCATCGGGTTGGCCATTGCGACGTCGTTGATCGAAGCTGGTGCGCGGGTGGCCATCACCGGCCGCGACGAGCGACGGCTGGCCAGCGCCGCGGCGGCAATCGGGCGCTCACCCGATTCACGCCGACGTGGCGAGCGAGGACGACGTCCTGCGCACCTACGCGGAGCTGTTCCGCGCCTTCGGTCACCTCGACGTGCTGGTGAACAACGCCGGCTTCGGCGTCATGGCGCCGCTGGTCGAAACGGATCGCGCCAGCTTCGAACAGGTGTTCGCCACCAATGTGACCGGCGCCATGCTGATGGCGCGTGAAGCGGCGAAGCACTTCATCGAGCGCCAGCGCGGCCACATCATCAACATCGGCTCGACGGCGGCGGTCCGCGGCGCGCCGCGCGGCACCGCGTACTACGGCAGCAAGTTCGCGCTACGCGGCATGACCGAGTGCTGGCGCGCCGAACTGCGGCCGCACAACATCCGCGTCATGCTGGTGAATCCGAGCGAGGTGCTCACCGATTTCTATGCGACGGCAGGACTGGCGCAGAACAAGGAGAATCCGACCAAGCTGCAGGGCCGCGACATCGCGCAGGCGGTGCGTTCGGCGCTCGAACTGGACGATCGGGGTTTCGTCACCGAGCTCACGGTGTTTGCGACGAACCCGAAGGACTGAGGCGCTGACCCGCGGCGCTGTCTCAGTTGAACAGGCGGGCGACGAGCGTGAGGGCGGCAACCAGCAATGGCAGCGCCCAGATGAGTGCCGTAGCGAGCAGGAGATCGGAAGCGACCGACCAGGCGCGGCCGAACCAGGTGGCATCCGCAGGGCCCGGCGATACTGTTGATGGCGACATGCATCGAGCATGCGCTGCATGCTGGCGCGCACCTAGGGAATTCGCACCTGAGCCGCGCCGAGCCGGTTCCGATCCGCGGCACCCCGCCTACGGGTGAAGGCGCGACCGGCTTCGATCTACTCGGCCGGGCTCTCCTTCACGAAACGGTAGCGTCCAGAGGACGCCTCGCCGCCGGAGTCCCGCCTGAGGTCGCGTTCGGCCTGCAGCCAGTTCTCGCGTTCGTGCCCGGCGTCCTGACTGCCGCTGCCCGAGAGGGTGAACGCCCGCTGCGCGACTTGCGCATCGTCCTGCTCCTCGAAGACGAATAGCAACCGCTCGGCGTCGAAGTGCGCCAGCCATTCAGCCCAACTGATGTCGCGGAACGGGGCTGCGGCCGGGAAGTTGAAGCGAATGGCGACACCACCGTCGTTGACGCTCACCGTTGCCGGCCCCGATTCCGTGCGCTCGCCGGTCGCCGGGGATGCCTGGTGTTGCGCCGCCCATCGCTGGATGGCCGCGTGGTCGCGCGTCGATCGCGTCTGCACTCCCGGGCGTTGCACCGGATCCGGAGCAAGGCCCGGCCGGGTACTGCTCGCAGGGCGTGGCGGCATGTTCGTGTTCATCGTGGGTCGTCCTTCCGGATGTATCGGGGAAACGCAGGGCGGCGCGGAGCGGTGGGGAGGCAGGTGCTGGCGTGAGTGTACGCGACTCCCGCCCCCGGGCGCGGGGGAATCGCGGCTGGCGGCAGGAATGTCACGTCACCAGTGAGACCGAAGAGAGAAGGGCACGGAGACGAACTCTCCGTGCCCTTCTGCTTGTCTGGCGCTCGGCCTGCCGAGCACCGCTTCGCGCCGGTGTGTGCGGGGGGGTGCGTCCGCTCAGGGGACGATGAGGCTGCTGCGATCGACCGACGTGCCCTGGCCGACCATCAGCGTGTCCGCCTGGTTCTCCTGCTGGCAGATGTATTCGAACAGCTCTGTGCCGTTCTCCCAGCGCAGGTTCGACACACCCGTGAACGGCGCCTTGTACGCGCCCGGATCATCGATGGTCAGTTCGTAGCGCATCGTGTCGACCGCGGTGCGCGTGTATTTTTCGATCAGATGCAGTTGTGCCGTGTGCGGGACCTGCCCGCGGTCGATCCAGAAGCCTTCGTTGAAGCCGACGGTGTCGACGACGAAGGTATCCCCTTCCCACCAGCCGATGGAGTGACCGTAGTAGCTCGGCATGAGGTTCGCCGGGTGCTTGCGGCCGTCGAGGTAAATGGTCCGGAACGTGTGCGGCCCGCCGATATCGAAGATGTAGGCGACCTTCTGGTCGGGCAGTTCGAGGAACTCGGCGCCGTAGGGGGTCAGCCACTGACGCGGTCCACCCGAAGGCTTGCAACGCGTGTGCGGCTCGAGCTCGTTCTGGCGCCGGTCGTCGGACACGGCGAGAGTCCAGTCCATGTACGGAATCGGCGTGCACGGCGCGGCGGCACCGCGGCCGCGGCCGGCTCCGGCGCCCGCTGCCGCACCGGCGCCGCGCCCGCGCCCGCTCCGGCACCGGCGCCCGCTCCGCCGGCACGCCCCGGATTGGTGAACCCAGGGTTCAACGAGGGTTGTGCCGCCACCCGGTTGGAGTTGCAAAACCCGAGGTTGCCGCCAATCCACACCCCCTTCAGGGTAGCCGTGTTGCCAAGCACGATGCGGCCGTCCGGGGTGCGCGGCGCCGGCTGCCCGGCGAGCGCGTTCCTGCCCTGCTGGCCGGCCGCTGCCGCCCCGGCTGGCGCCTGCGCGCTCATGCTCGTGCGTCCGGCTGCGGCCGCAGCAACCGCCGTGACGATGGCAAACCCGACGATGCCTGATCTCATGGCCCGGATGCTAACACGAGCAGGCGAATATTCGGTGCCTGGCGGACTCCATCAGCCTGCTGTCGGCGCCGCGGCCGGCTCGCCGGGCCGTTGACTCCAAGCAGCAGCTACCGTAATGTCTGGCCGCATCCTCACCGGCCGTTTCAGGCCCCCGATGAAGGGACATGCTCCGTGACGAGACTTCCAGCTGCGCTACGTGTCTTGCTGTGCCTCCTGCTCTTGCCCGCCGCCGCGGCCGCCCAGGCGACTGTCGCCGGCGCCGTTCGCGACTCTTCCGGTGCCGTGCTGCCGGGAGTCAGCGTCGAAGCCACCAGTCCCGCGTTGATCGAAAGGGTGCGCACCGGCGTCACCGACGGCAGCGGCCAATACCGCATCAGCGATCTGCCGCCCGGTGAGTACGAGCTCCTGTTCTCGCTGAGCGGGTTCAACTCGCTGAAGCGGCAGGGGGTCACCGTCTCCGGCTCGGGCGTGATCCCAATCAACGTCGAACTGGCCGTTGGCACGCTCTCCGAGACGCTGACGGTCAGGGGTGAGTCGCCGCTGGTCGACACGCAGACCGCGCGACGGGAGACGGTGGTGTCGGCGCAGACGATTGCCTCGCTGCCGATCACGCGGAACTATGGCGGCGTCCTCAACGCCACGCCGGGCCTGAACGTCCAGCCCGGTGTCAATGCCAACGACCTGATGCCCAGCATGTCGACCTTCTCGGCCCACGGCGGCCAGGCCACCGAGGGGCGCGTGATGGTCAACGGTGTGTCGGTGAACGGCCCGTTCGGCGCCAACAGCGTGACGCAGTTCGCCTTCGATGTCGGCAACGCCGAGGAGATGCAGGTGCTCGTCTCGGGCGGACTCGGGGAGTCGGAGACCGGTGGCCCGATCGCCAACATCATCCCGCGCTCCGGCGGCAACCAGTTCAGCGGCAACACCTTCTACAGCGGCACGACCTCGAAATTCCAGCGTGACAACCTGGACGCGGAGCTCCAGCGCATCGGTATCGCCCAGGCGCCAACGGTTCGCCGCAACTGGGACACCAACTTTGCCCTCGGCGGGCCGATTCGCCGCGATCGCCTGTGGTTCTACGGCAACGTGCGGAGCGTCGGCGTCGGCCAGGTGGTCGCCGCCGGCGTTGCCCCGAATGCGTTTGCCGGCGATGCGAATCAGTGGTTGTACCAGGCGGTCCCCGGCGTCGAAGTGCGGCAGGTGGAATCGAAGCTGGATACCTCCGGACGCCTCACCTCGCAGCTCACCCGTCGCGACCGCGTGACCTTCGCCTACACCTTCCAGGACCGTTGCCAGGGGAGCTCGCTGACCGAAGGCGGCGACGGCTGCCGCACACCCGGCAGCGGCTGGATCGGAGCGCCGGCGAATGCCGATACGACGGCGCCTGAAGCGGGCAGCGGCTACATGGACCAGCCGACGACGCTGACGCAGGCCACCTACACCTCGCCGATCTCAAATCGGCAGCTGATCGACGCGGCGATCTCCCGTTTTGCCTACGGCCAGATCGGCAATGGCTCGGTGCCGCCGGATGCGACCACCGGATTCATTGGCGTGACCGAACGATCCAATCGCTATGGCCGTGCCGGCATCTCCTACCGCGCGCCGCTCGGATGGGCGGTCTACGACGCGGTGCCGTGGAACTGGCGGGCCGCCTGGTCGTACGTCACCGGCTCGCACAACGCCAAGGTCGGCTACCAGGGCACCTTGATGAAGTACGACTGGACCAGCTACACGAACCCGAGCCTCCAGCGATATTTCTTCAACACGCCGGCCGGCGCCGCCAATGGTGTGCCGATTGGTGTGACTTACACGACCTCCGAAAATTTCGAGTTCGCCAACCGCGCCGAAGCGCACGCGATCTTCCTTCAGGATCAATGGACCCGCGGCCGCCTGTCGCTGCAGGGAGCGCTGCGCTACGACACGGTGCGCAGCTGGATGCCCGCCGAGCACAACGGCACCGACGCCACCAGCCGCTTCAGCCCGACCCCGGTGCGATTCGAGCGCACCGACAGCGTCACGGGGTATCACGACATCACGCCGCGCATGGGTCTGGCCTATGACATCTTCGGCAACGGTCGCACCGCGATCAAGATCAACGCCGGGAAGTATCTGGCTGCCGCGGTGGCCGACGGCATCTACTCGTCGAACAGCCCAGCACTCAATTACGTCCGCACCATCAGCGGCACCAACGGCCGTGGCTGGACCGACTCAAACAACAACTTCGCGGTCGACTGTAACCTGTTGAGCGCCGCAGCGCAGGACCTCCGCAGCACCGGCGGCGACGTCTGCGCAGCGCTGACGGGAGGGAACCTCAATTTCGGCAGCGTGGCCCCCAACACCATCATCGATCCTGACGTGCTCTCGGGATGGGGCGTGCGCCAGTTCAACTGGAACTTCGGCGCGTCGGTCCAGCACACCGTCCGCTCCGGGCTGTCCGTCGACCTTGGTTACAACCGGCGGTGGTGGGGGAACTTCCTGACCACCGTCAATCAGCTCGTCGGGCCGGGCGACTACGACGTGTGGACGCTGCCGATCCCGCAGAACGACAAGCTCCCCGGCGGCGGCGGCGGCACGGCGCAATTCGTCGCGATCACGCCGACAGCGGCGGCGCGCGGCGCGCAGAGTTACCAGACGAAGGAGACCGATTTTGCGGACGCGCGGACCGCGTACTGGCACGGCGTCGACTTCAACGTCACGGCGCGCATGGCCGACCGGATCAACCTGCAGGCGGGGACGAGCACCGGACGCGGCGTGCGCGACATCTGTGACCTCTGGCGGGCGCGACCGGAACTGCAGGGCAGCAACCGCGCCGACGCCTGCGCCGTGACCGAACCGTGGATGACGTCGTTCCGCGGCCTCGCCTCGTACCGTGTCCCGAAGGCCGAAGTGCAGGTCAGCGCGACGCTGCGTTCGACCCGCACCACCGCCGGCGGCGAGAACGCGAGCAACGGCACGTCGTTGAACGCGAACTACCAGCTGCCGAACACCACGGTCCTGCAGTATCTCGGCCGTCTGCCGGCAGGTGCGCTGGCCACCGGCACGACGACGGTGAACCTGGCGGTGCCGAGCTCGCTGTACCCGCCGGAACGCCGCAACCAGATCGACGTGCGCATCGCCAAGATCCTGCGGTTCGGCAGCCGCCGTCTCGATGTCGGCGCCGACATATACAACCTGCTGAACGCGAACACCGCCACCGCGTTCGATCAGACTTACCTGTTCTCGGACAACGGCGCCAGCTACCTCAACCCGACCGCGATCATGGCGCCGCTGCTGGTGCGCTTCAACGCAACGCTGAACTTCTAGACCGGACGATACGCGCCCAGGCAAGGTGGGCACAGGCGTCGACACGTCCCGACAAGACGTAGAACACAAAGGGCCACGGAGATCACCATCTCCGTGGCCCTTCGCCGTGGTAGCGCCGCCGGGATCGCCGGCGCAGCGGCCGCTCAGTCCCACCGGGTCCACTCGACCACCCGTGTTCGGGCGGTGCCAAAAAGGCGACCGTCCCAGCTACGCGTCGGACAAGAGTGCTACATCGACGGCACGTGGCTGGAGGTCACCTACGGCCGGCCGGCGCAGCAGCGGTTCGACCAGGGCGACCGGACCGCGCTGCGGCGGGCGTTACGGCTACACGCCCGACGAGGACGTCGCCCGCGTGGCGATGAAGGTCGACACGCCTTGGTTCAGCGTCTTGGTACAGCGTCGAACAGCTCACGGTGGCGAGCGCGCCGTTCACCGCACAGCAGCCGCAGCCAGCCCCCGAAGCGACGTCCAAAGAAGAAGGGCACGGAGAGAGACTCTCTCCGTGCCCTGTTGATTTCGTGCCTTGTTGACGCGCTGCCGGCCGCGCCGGCCCGGCGTCCGTGCTGCTTACTTCAGATTGCTCAGGAACTGCCGCGCGATCTGGATGTCGCACTTCTGGTTCGAGAACGGCATCGTCGGCCGGTATTCCCAGGTGGCGCTGAACTGTCCCGGCGCTGCCAGGTAGACCGGATCTTCGACGGTGCCGGAGTAGGTCAGCGTCTTGCCGTCGGCGCTGAGCTCGAACCGCTCCGTCAGCTTCTTCTGGGTGCTGCTCGGCATGGTGGTCGTCAGACCGCTCGGGTGCTCCTTGAAGTTCGTCGTTTCGACGACCAGCGTCTTGCCTTCCCAACGGCCGGTCGAGTGGCCGTGCAGGAACGTCTGCGTCGGCGCCGGGTGCTTGCGGCCGTCGAGATAGATGGTCCGCTCCGTCTCCATCCAGTCGGTCTTGATGACGACCTTGTCCTTCGACGCCTTGATGTTGTTGGCCACTGGATAGACCATCACGGTCGGCTCGCCGATCGGCACGCAGTCGGCCTGCGAGGACACGTTCGGATTGGCCGCCGCGCGGGCCGCCTTGCCCTTCTCGGTGGTCGGCCAGCGGCCGGCGGTGCCCATCACGCCGGTGAAGCTGCGCATCGGCGAGAACCAGGTGCCTTCGATGCTGGTGGCGGTGGCGTTCACCTTCGAGTCGTAGATGCTCTTCGAGCCGATGTAGAGCGGCACGTAGCTGCCATCGGCCTTCTTGTACAGGTCCTTGCCGAGCATGAAGGCATCGGCATTGTTGCGTGCCGGATTGCCAGTCACGGTGACGGTCTCGCCGACCTTGAGAGCATTCCTGGTCACGCCGAGGCCATTCAGCACCGAGGCCGCGCCGGCTTCCACCTCCATGTCGACCGTCGAGCCGTCGTCCTTCTTCACGGTGACGGTCAACTGCACATGCGGGTTGGCGAAGCGGTAGGCCTTGATGACGCCATTCACCGTGACCTCCTTCTGCGTATCGAAGGCTGCGGCACTGTGATGGGCGAAAGCGGTGACGCCGCCGAGCGTCAGGGACATGGAGCAGGCGAACGTAAGTCTAGCGATCGTGTTCATGGCCATCCTCGTTGGGACGAATCCGAAATGAGTCGCTGCATTGTCTGCCGGAGCGCTGCCGCGCCGCAAGCACGGAACGCGGCCCAGCCCGCCCAAGCGGGACAATTTTTCAGCAATTTCCGCCATTCCGGGCCGAGCGGCGGGTCCGCTGCGCGGCACCCGCCCGACGAGGCGCGGCGCTGCCGTGGCGTTCGGGCTCAGAACTGGAAGCGGATGCCGAGCTCGATTTCGCGTGGGTTGACCGCGCTGGTGACCCTGCCGAAGTTCGGCGACGTCATCACGCCTGACGGCGCGCCCGGGTTGAGCCGATTGAAGGCGTTGGTCACATTGGCGAACACGTTGAGGTTGGTGCGGGTGCCGGGGCCGCTCGCCGCGGTGAAGTAGAACGCCTTGGAGACGTTGAAGTTGAACTCGAGCGCCTTCGGGCGTTCGCCACTGTTGCGCGGCACGCCGGCGGGCCGATCGTTGACGTTGCCATCGCGGTTGTCGTCCCGGCCGGTGGTGATGTTGTAGTAGCCGCCGTTGTTGGTGACCATCGCGCCGGACAGGAAGACGCCGAGCGGCAGCTGGGCGTTGAGCGAGGTGTTCAGTGAGTGGCGCGGAAAGCCGCCTGCCCGCGCCCCCTCCCAGTCGGCGAGCAGATCGTAGTTATCCGTCGGCAGGTCCGGGTTGTTTGGCGGCGTGTCGGCCACCACGTGCTGCAGTTGGTAGGTGGCGGTGACGTTGAAGATGCTGAATCGCTTCCGGCCAGTCAGCTTCAGCGTATGGCGCAGCTCGTTTGCCGAAGCCTCCAGCATGTTGACGTTGCCGCGAGTGGGATCGGGGCGGACGCACATCTCGTCCGGCGTTGCCAGGGTGCACGCCACCGGTGACATCGCCGCGCGCCGATCGTACGGCGCGTTGAGGTTGCGCAGCCGGTAACGGTGGTATTCGCGCTGGTAGTCGTAGGCGGCGCTGAGCAGCAGGTTGGAGAAGAAGGTGCGCTCCGCGGAGATCAGCGTCGTGAACACCTGCGGCGCCTGCAGCCGTGGCTCGGTCACACGCAGCGACGCGGCGACCTGCCGGATGCTGCCGCCCTGGAACGGATCGGGGAAGGACGGATTGTCGACGATGATTTCGTACTGGCGGGTGCCATCGAACCGCTGCTGATCCTTCACCACCGCGATCGGCAGGCGGTTGTAGAAGAAACCCGCACCGCCGCGGATGACGCTGGCCTGGCCGAGGCCGTAAGCGAACCCGAGCCGTGGACTGACATTGTTGTGGTCCGCCAGGTTGGTTTGGGCATCGTAACGGCCGCCGTACATCAGCGTGAACCGGGGCGTCAGCCGCAGGTCGTTCTGCAGGAACACCGACATCTCGACCTGGCGCGCATCGAGAGTCGGCGTGCCCAGGTTGATGCGGAAGTTCACCGGCGTCCCTGCGCGATAGGCGGCAAGGCTGGAGAACACGAACGTGCCGTCGAAGTTGGCGCGCGAGAACGCATGCTCGTCGCGGTAGATGACCAGGGCACCGCCCTTGATCGTGACGTTCTCACCGAAGCGGGTGAACAGGTTGCTGAACGTATAGCTCCGGTTGTCGTCGCGCGTCTCGTTCTGTGCGCCGCCGCTGTTGAAGGCATCGAGCACGTTGATGCGCAGCCCTTCGGTCAGCGGCGTCGTCTCGGCGTGGCTCGCACGAGTGGTGAAGCGGGTCTCGTAGAGCGTCCGGCTCGAGAAATTGGAGAACTGCACCAGCTCGACCCTCCAGTCGTGGCCCGACGACTCGGACGCGCGTTCCGGCAGGGTGAAGCCGCCGATGCCGAGATTGCGATTACGGCTGTCGCCGTAGTGCAGGTTGAGCGCGAGCGAGTGGGCCGCGGTCAGCTGGTAGGTGTTGGCCGCATCCAGCACTCGCGTACGTGCCGGCCGGGTGATGCCGAGCGCGAAGCTGCCCGCCGGCGTGGCGGCGTTCACGGTGTCGACGTTCTGGATCTCGTTCTGGGTGACGAGCAGCGTGGTGGTCAGGCGGCCGGGAATGGTCGGCCCGCTGATCGTGACGCTGGTGCGGCGCTCCTGGTACGGCGGCTTGTTCGCGGCAAATGGATTGCGCGCGTTCAGCGCTTCATCCTGCGCCAGGAACTGCGCCGTGCCGTGGAAGGATCCGCCGCCGCCGCGCTGGATGACCTCGGCACTCGCCTGGCCGACGCCCCCCTGGCCGAAGCGATAGGTCATGTCCTCCGCGGTGAAGGCGTTGTTGTTGATGCGAACGTATTGGGTCTGCTGGGCGCGGCGCTGCGGCTGCACCGGCGGCGCCTGGAGCTGGACGGCCTCCACGTAGCGGGTCCAGGCAGCCAGCTGCTCGGCGTTCAGGTAGTCCTGGAGCCGGCCGAGGAACTCGGTCCGCATCCAGTCGATCGCCGACTGCAGCCGGTCCGCTTCCTGCCCCTGTGTCGGGCCATTACGGAAATCCAGCAGGCCGCCGAACAGGCCTTCGGTCGCCTGCCGCCGGTCCTCCATCATGATGATGATCGCGCTCTCCTGCTCCGCCGTGAACGGCAGGTGCGCCTCCTCGAGCACCCGCTTTACCTCTTCCTTGAGTACGGCGAGGGGGTTGTCGGACGTGGCGACCTGTCCCCACGCGGCGGCCGGGCTGAGGACCGCCAGCAAGACGGCGAATGCGAGAGCTTTCACGGCGAGGCCTCTTGGCAAGCGGAACTAATTCTACTCGTGCGGCGCGGCGCCAGCCAGGTTCACGGTATTCTTCGGTTCGTGCCGACTCCCCGCTTCGCCGCCGCCCTCTGCCTCGCGTCCCTGCTATCCACGGGGTGCGGCTCGGCGACCCCTGGCAATTCCAAGGTCCCCGCCGGTGCGAAGAGCTCCGGCGGCACGCACGCCATCATCGATACCGACAAGGGTCCGATCGGCATCGAGTTCCTCGAGGGCGATGCACCGCGAGCGGTCGAAAACTTCCGCCTTCTGGCCGAGCACGGCTACTACGACGGCACGACGTTTCATCGCGTCGTGAAGGGCTTCATGATCCAGGGAGGCGATCCCGAAGGGACCGGCGCAGGCGGAGAGAGCGCCTGGGGCGGCTCCTTCCCCGACGAGATCAACCGCCAGTCCGAGACCTACCGCGCCGGCTACCGGCGCGGCATCGTCGCCATGGCCAACGCGGGTCCGAACACCAATGGCAGCCAGTTCTTCATCATGCACATGGATTACGACCTGGCGCCGGACTACGTCATCTTCGCAAAGGTGACGTCAGGCATGTCGACGGTCGACGCGATCGCCGACCTGCCGACCACGCTTGGCGAGGACGGAGCCATGAGCAGGCCGGTCACGCCATCGGTGATGAGGAAGGTGACCGTCCGCCCCTAGCGCAGTCATCCGCCGCTGCAGTTCCAGCCGCTATTTGAACGCGAGCGTCTGCGAGAAGAACGGCAGCACGCGCGTTTCGATGCGCTCGGCGATCTTGCCGTTGTGATCGCCGTCGTAGGTCTCGAAGGTATGGCGGACGCCGACCCTGGTCATGGCGGCGTCGATCTGGCGATTGGCCTCGAGCAGGCCGTCCGCCGTGCCGACATCGAACCTGATCGCTGCGTAGCGCTTGAGATCGGCCACATGCTGTTCCAGCATCGGGACGATTGAGTTGGCGCGCCACTTCGCCTGGATCTCCGGCCGCGCGACGCCGTCCCGGACCGGCAGATCGACAAACAGCGGCGGGTTCGCCGGGTTCGGCGACCACGCGGCGGCTCTGGCCAGCGTGCCCTTGTTCGGATAACGAAGCGCCGCGACCTCCTCACGGGTCTTATATGTCGCCGCCGTCTTCATCGCCTCGCTCGCGTCGCCGTTATCCATCGCGCAGCATGCCGACAGCGCGTAGATCGCCCCGAACGTATCGGGCCGCTTCATGGCGATGCGCAGCGTGCCGTAGCCACCCATCGAGTGGCCGGCGAGGCCGCGGCTCTCGCGCTTGGCGAGCGTGCGGTAGTGGCTGTCGATGTAGCTCACCAGCTCGCTGCCGATGAACGTCTCCCAGTCGCCGGTGGCCGCCGAGTTGCCGTAGAAGCTGCCGTCGTAGAACGAGTAGCCATCCGGGTTGACGAGGATCATCTCGCTCGCCCGTTCCCCACCGCCGACGCCGCCGCCGGCCCCGGCCATCGCCTGGTTGGCGCCGGCCTCGATGCGGAACAGCGTCATCCAGCGCTGCGCCTGGAGGCCGTATCCGTGCAGCAGGTAGACAACCGGGTAACGACGGTTGGGGCTGGTGGCATAGCTCGGCGGCAGGTAGACGAACGCCGCGCGATCGGCACTGTCGCCGGCGAGATTCTTTTCGAGCGACCGGCCATGGACGGTCACTCGTTCGACGACGCCGAGCGCCGCCGGCGTGTCCGCGCCAACCGGATGGTCAAAGGCCGCGGCAATCGTGATCGCCGCGATACAGGCCGTGAGCGCGTGCGCAAGTCGCTTCATGACCGGGGATATTAGCCCAGAGCGGCGGCCGCCGCACCGGCAAAACGGGTCTGATTGAGCAGGCCGGCTGTGCCGAAGCGACTGGATCAGTCCGCAGAATCGGCCTTCACTCTGACACGTGATAGCGCCAGACGCGCAACTGGCCCGCGCCGCCACGCGCCGCAACGATCGTCTCGCCGAGGTTCTGCGCCACACCCGGAAAGTGCAGGCAGGTGATGCGGCTCGGCGGCTGGGCGATCGAGCCCTCCACCAGTTCCGCCTTGCTTTCAAACGGTCCGCCGGCACTGTTCGGGAACAGCCAATACCTGGCCTTCATATAGCCGTTCGATTCGCGCGTCGCCGTCACGAAGCAGCGGCCGCGGACCGCGGCCGAGACCACCGCGCCGACGGCGCCGCCGCTCACCTCGGTCAACCGGGTGATCGCCCCATCGGGCTCCATCTTCCAGCCGATGATTTTGAGCACGTCACCGGAGAACATCCGCACTGGCGTCACCAGCTGGATGCCGCCCAGGCCATCGACCGTCGCTGCCGACAAGCTGACGATGGTTTCGGGTGCCGTCACCGATTCGGTCAGTTGCCAGGACACCGGCGTGCCCTGGCCGCCGAGATTCAGGATCCAACGTTCCAGCCGCAGTTTCCCACCCGTGCGCATCACGGCGACGACTTCGACCCCCGTCGGACGCTTCCGGTCAGCTGACCAGAACTCGCGCAGCTTGACGAGCGTCGCCTCCGTGACCTGGCTGCTGACCACCTGGGACACCTTGGTGACGTTGACCTTCACCTGGCCGCCGTTGTCGAACATCCACAGGGAAAGCCTCAGGTGATTGTCCGCCGTGCGGGACGCAACCACCGCCCGCCCCACCTTGGGGCCGTAGGTCGCTTCGAACCCGTCGGCAATGACGACGGGAGTGGCGACGTGGGCCCCGCCGCCGGCTGTGCCCTCGGGGCGAGTTCCCACGCCTGACGGCGGTCCGCTGTCCGCGGCTCGTGGCTGGCTCCCGGCGCCGGCTGGCAGCAGTGAGGCCACGGGCGGAGGGGTCGCGCCAAACGGAAGAATCACCGGGTCCTGGTCGTTGGTCCAGACGTGATCGTCGCTGGAATCGAAGAACCCCCCTGTTTTCCAGGCGCACATCTTCAGCGCGCCATCCGGGCCCGAGCGGTGCGCCGTCAGCACCCGTTGCTGGTTGTAGGCGGCTGCCGCCAACTCCAGTTCGCCGCCGGCTTGCGTCAGCACCGGGGTCTCGAACAACGAACCGTCGGGCATCAGGTCCCAGTAGGAATAGGTCCGTCCTCTCCCCTTGGCGAGCACGCTGAGCATCTGCGGCGTGTTGTGTGGGTGGCGGGTGAACGCGAGTTCGCCGACCTCGGCGCCGGTGAACTCGCCAACTCGTGCCGCAGAGAACGCCATGATTGTCCGTGCCTGCCCCGATCGATCAGCGGGCGGCTGGCGCCGGCGGCGCGACCAATGCCGGATCCCAGTGCTCGTCAGCCTTGCCGTTGACGAAGCGCCAGGTATCGAACCAGGTGGTGTAGTACTCCTTGCCCGGCGTGCGCGGATCGGGGTACTTGCGCGGCATCATCACCGTGACGTAGTCGCCGTCGGCCATCACCGCCACCACCTCCGTCGTCAGCGTGCCGCACGGGTCGACGCGCTTCGCCTTGACCACCTCGGTGAAGTAGGTCACCACGCCCTTCAGCCCGGAGGCGGCGTTCGGATTGTGCTGGTGATACGCATCCGTCAGCCACTCACCGGCGCGATCCCACTGCCCGCACTGCAGCAGCTCGCGCATGATGTGCAGCGCCGCCTGCTTGTTGCGGTTGAGCGCGGGATTGGCGTCCTTGAACAGCGACTCCGGATCCTTGACCCCGACGACGGGCTCCTGCGCTTGGAGCACGGACGCCATCGAGCAGAGCAGCGCCGTCAGCACGATTGTTCGCATCCTCATGCGGCGCATGATAACAGCGCTTGCCCGCCGTGGGCCGTTCAATTCGCGAGACGCTACCCGGCTGGTCCGCTCCGCGGCACCCGTCCGCCGTACAACGACAAAGGCACGGAGAAGTGAATCTCCGTGCCTTTGGGTCGGCGCGAGCACCGCCGGTTGGCGGCGTCTAGAAGTTCACCGTGAAGTTCAGCCGCACGAACCGCGGTGCGTAGATTGCCGTCGGCTGGTTCCACGTCCCACCGTTGGCGTCGGTGTAGGTGTAGGTGTCTTCATAGTTGGTCGCGTAGTTGGTGTTCAGCAGGTTCCACAGATCGATGCCGATGTCCGTTCGCGTCCCGGCAATCCGCACGACCTTGGCAAATCGCATGTCGACCTGCGTGCGGCGATTGTCAGCGAACAGCCGGTGCTGGTTGTCGACGATGGCGACGGTGGTGTTGCCGGTCGAGAGCGCTCCTGGCGCGAGGATGCCGCCCAGGCTCGGCAGAACCGTGTTCGGGATCTGCCAGTCGGCCGTCAGTTCCGCCGGCGGCTGCGACCGTACCGTCGCGCTGATCAACACGTCCAGCTTCGGCACGGTGTAGCTGGCCAGGCCACGCACGGTCGTCTGCCAGGGGTTGTCGTCGAGACAGTTACGAGGGTTCGGGCCGCCGCCGCCGGTCAGGAAGGGCTGCACATTGCAGCGATCGTCGACGCGACGCCCCGTCTGCGTCCCGACCGAGCCGAACAGGCCGCCCCGCAGGCGGGCGTTGACGTCGAAGTTGATCCCGTCGTAGTAGGCGGCGTGCTCCTCGCCATCCGGGGCGTAGGTGCTCTCGGCGGTCAGGAAGTTCTGCGCCGCACCGGTGGTCGTGTTGACGTAGACGAGCAGCGGGTAGCCACCGCCGCCCGGCAGACGCGGGTCACTCGGTGCCGTCAGCGTATAGGTTGCGTAGTCCGCCGCGACATTCCGGTTGATGTCCTGGGTGACGAAGAATCCGTGGAACGTCCGATGGTTGTAACCCACCTGTGCCGAGACACGCGGCAGCAGTTCCTGCTGCAGCGTGATTTCGGTCTGGTAGTCGTGCGTGCGCACGCCCCAGCCTTTCAGCAGGGCCGGATCGACAATCGTTGCCGCACCGATCTTGCCGAAGTTTGCGGCGTTGCCGCTGACGACGCCGCAGGTATCACCGCCTGGCACGGTCTGCGCGGCGTTGTTGAGCAGGTCGCAGTCCACCACCTTGTTGTCGTTCGTATCGGTCCAGTTCCGGCTGACGCTCGCCACCAGCGTCGCCGCCGGGTTTTTTGACGTGAACGGCGGATCGTTCGAGGCGAACCCCAGGTAGCGGCCCCAGCGGAACTTCACCGCCGTCTTGCCATTTCCGAACACGTCGTAGCCGACGCCGACGCGGGGCGTCAGATCGTTGTAGGCGTCTACCCCACTCGTCTTCTCGATCGAGATCGGCGCCGCGTTGAATTTCGACGTCATCGACACGCCGTTGCCTTCCACCGGGGCGTAACTGCTGGCGCGGTCCCAGCGGATTGCGCCCGACAGCGTCAGGCGGCCGCGGGTGTATTGGTCCTGCAGGTAGAGCCCATTCAGCTGCGTAATCGAGTTGCGGCTGAACTCGGGCAGGCGGTAGGTCACCTGGTTCGCCACACCCCGGTTGAAGCGATAGACCAATTGCGGCTCCATCGCGATGGTGTTATCGAGCTGGCGAAGCCAGTAGTACTGATAGCCCACCTTCATGTTGTGCGAGCCGGTCACGTAGGCGACGCTGCCGGTGTAGCTGTTGGTCTGACCTTGCGCCAGGCCTTTCTGATCGATGGCGCGATAGCGGTAGTTGGTGGTCGGCGCCCAGCGTAGCGTCGCGGCGTTGGCCGCGGTGCAGCCAAGTGCCGCCGCCGACACCGGGGTGCCGTCCGGGTTGCAGCGCAACGCCGACGACTGCTCCGTGACCGGAATCAGGTCGGTGATCCCGTCGGGCGGCGGGTAGCCGAACGCCGGACTGTAGCGGAAGATGGTCATGTCCGCTTCGAACAGCAGCTTGCTCGTCGCCGGCATCGTCCACTGCGCCTGCGTCAGATGGAAGGGCCAGTCGAAGTAGCCGCGCCCTGCGGACTGCGTCGCTTCCGGCGACTGGCCGGTCGTGCCGAGTCCGACCCAGTCATCGCCGCGGTTGTGGCAACCGGGCGTGTCCACGTTGAGCGGCGTGCCTTCGCAGCGGTGCTGGTACTCGTAGTTCACCTGGATCCGGCTCCTGGCGGCCTGACCGGAGAACCGGCCGATCATCATCTGCCGGTCCTGCACCAGGCGTGAGTCGATGTCGCTCGGCAGCCAGTCCCAGCGGTTGGCAAGACCAACGTTGGCGTTGGCGGTGACGCCTTCCACGGCGGTCTGTGTATCCAGGGTGCGGTAGCTGCCGTAGAACCAGAGACGGTCGCGCAGGATGGGGCCGCCGAACGACAGGCTGGTGTCGTGTGCGTGGATGATGCCCGGGGTCTGCGTCAGGCCGACGGCACGCAGCTCGTCGTTCAGGTTGTCGCCCTTGGACCAATCGCCGGCCAGGCTCAGGAATCCTGTACCGGCGAACCGGTTGCCGCCCGACTTCGGAATCAGGTTCATGATCGGGCCGCCGGTGTCGGTCTCGCCGAGCCCGCCACCCACGCGGACGGCGACCTCAGAGACGCCGACGGCGTCGTAGACGTACGACGACACGCCGCCGCTCCGCGCGGCGCCGACCGTCATGCCATTCACCGACATGCGCCCCTCGTTGTTCGCCCCGCCATTGGCAGAAAAGAACGTCATGGTCGGCGACAGGGCGATGCCGTTGTTGTCGACGGTCAGCCCAGGCGTGATGTTCAGCAGCGCGCCGGCGGCACGCGTGGCGGGAATCGCGTTGATGACGTCGGTGCTGAGCACGACTTCCTTGCGCGCGCTCTGCACGTCGACCACGGGCGTCTCGCCGGTGACCGTTACCGTCTCTTCCAGCGCCCCGACGCCGAGTTCGGCGGCGATGGTCAGGACCTGCGAGCCGGACAGCTCGATGTTCTCGCGCTTGACGGTCCTGAATCCCGGCAGGCTGAAGGTCAGCGTATATGTGCCGGCGCGCAGATCGACGATGCGGTACTGACCGCTGCCGCCGGTCACGGCGGTTTTCGTCCTTTCGATCAGCGCCGGGCTGGCAGCTTCTACGGTGACTCCGGGCAGCACGGCGCCGGAGCCATCCTTGACGGTGCCGGTGAGGGTCGCTTGCGCAAGAGCGAGGGACGGCAGCAGAACGAGGGCTACGGCGATACTGGCGCGGACTACATGTCGCATCAACGCCTCCGGAAACGAGTGGGGGAGAACGATCGCGAAGCCCACGCCCAGAACCGTGCGCGTATTTCTGTGGCCCGACGCGATGTGGCCTGGCGTAAGCGTCCCGCGAACCGACTTATAGGCGCCGGCCCCGGACATGTCAAGAACAGATAGTTGGTACGCCAATGGCTGAGGCGCCTCGCAGCGGCACACCGTGTAGGGCGGGTTCCGCGCAGCGGACCTGCCTCACGCCGTGTCGTGCGTAGGGCGGGTGCCGCGCAGCGGACCCGCCACACGCCGCACCGCACGCGTCCCCTCGGGCGGCACGGGCGCGTCAGCCATCGGCTTCCCGGCTCCGCATGCCGGAAATCGCTCTCCGCTCATACCCTGCCGCTGCCGCCCGCGAGTAGGTGCTGCTGCCGGCAACTGCCATCGTGGCATGCACCGCCAGGCGTCACTCCAAGGGCCAGATCACGCGGAACGAACTCGCGGCGAGGAATCGCTGCGATCGATTTCAGGCGATCCGTGTCGGCACGCTCCGCAGGTCAGCCGCTGTCCGACACGCCCGCGCCGCCCGGTGTACGTGGGGCGGGTGCCGCGCAGCGGACCCGCCACTCGCTGCATCGCACGCGTCCCCCTCGGGCGGCACGGGCGCGTCAGCCATCGGCTTCCCGGCTCCGCATGCCGGAAATCGCTCTCCGCTCATACCCTGCCGCTGCCGCCCGCGAGTAGGTGCTGCTGCCGGCAACTGCCATCGTGGCATGCACCGCCCGGCGTCACTCCAACGGCCAGATCACGCAGAACGAACTCGCGGCGAGGACTCGCTGCGATCGATTTCAGGCGATCCGTGTCGGCACGCTCCGCAGGTCAGCCGCTGTCCGACACGCCCGCGCCGCCCGGTGTACGTGGGGCGGGTGCCGCGCAGCGGACCCGCCACTCGCCGCACCGCACGCGTCCCCTCGGGCGGCACGGGCGCGTCAGCCATCGGCTTCCCGGCTCCGCATGCCGGAAATCGCTCTCCGCTCATACCCTGCCGCTGCCGCCCGCGAGTAGGTGCTGCTGCCGGCAACTGCCATCGTGGCATGCACCGCCAGGCGTCACTCCAAGGGCCAGATCACGCAGAACGAACTCGCGGCGAGGAATCGCTGCGATCGATCTCAGGCGATCCGTGTCGGCACGCTCCGCAGGTCAGCCGCTGTCCGACACGCCCGCGCCGCCCGGTGTACGTCGGGCGGGTGCCGCGCAGCGGACCCGCCACTCGCGCTGGGGGCAGGCGGACGCGATCAGCGGGCTTCGGCGTCCTGGTCGAGGAGTTGGCGCAGCTCCGCACGCCAGCTGTCGGGGAGCGCCGGGAGTTCGACGACCTGTCGCACCCGCGCCTGTTCACCGGCGCCGTCGATATACATCGCGAAGATTTCGGGGATGCTCACCGCCGCCGGATGACGCTCGATCACGGTGAGCGGATCTCCGGCACCCATCTCTCCCGCGCGTGCCACCGAGAAATAGAAGCCGGTGCGGCCGCTGCGCTGGAAACGCCGCACCATGTCGGCCCGGCCAAAGCGGATGCCGAGCTTGAAGCATGGCAGTCGCGGCTGGGTCACGACCAGTTCGGCCGATCCGACCCGCAGCCGGTCGCCGACATGAACGTCATCCTCGAGAAGTCCTGTGATCGTCAGGTTCTCGCCGAAGCTGCCCCACGGCAGTTCGACGCCGGGCAGTTCGTGCCGCCAGAAGTCGTAGTGTTCGGATGGGTAGGCGTAAACTGCCTTGAAAGGACCGCCGTGCACCGTCAGGTCCGACTGTCGATCGCCGACCAGATTGTCGCCAACGATGGCGACCAGCCCTGGCGCCGGATCCTTGAAAATCGATGTCAGCACGGCCCTTCCGCCTGCCCGCACCTCGCGCGGTAGGCCGACGTTCACCGATAGGACTTTCATGGACCCAATCACAGCTTGTAGCGCGCCTCTTCCGCGTAGTAGTCGTCGAAACCAACTGCCTCTTTGAGCTCGGCGAATTCCATCACTGCCCGCGGGCGCTCGCCACGTATGAGGCTGTCGAGCGCCAGCCGCATCGCAACGACCGACGCGTTCAACAGCGTCAGCGGATACACGGCGATCTTGTAGCCGAGCGCGGCAAGCCGATCGGGCGGCAGCACCGGCGTCTTGCCGCCCTCGATCATGTTCGCCATCTTCGGGCCGTCCACGTCGTCGCAATAGCGCTGCATTTCAGCTTCGCTCGCAGGCGCCTCGAGAAACGTGATGTCGGCGCCCACCTCGCGAAACAGCCGGCACCTGGCAATCGCCTCCTCGAGCGATACAATGCGAGCGTCGGTACGCGCCATGATGAGGATGTCGTCGCCGGCATTCCGCGCGTCGACCGCGGCGCGGATCCGCATCAGCGCTTCGTCGCGGCCAACCACCGACTTTCCTTCGGTGTGACCGCAGCGCTTCGGCGCCACCTGATCCTCGATCATGATGCATGCGAATCCAGCGCGGGCGTATCCCTGGACCGTGCGCTTGACGTTCTGCGCGCTGCCGAAGCCGGTGTCGCCGTCGCCGATCATCGGAATCGACACGCTCCGGCAGATGTTGGCGCCCTGGTCGGCGAGTTCACCGTACGAGATCAAGCCCGTGTCCGGCATGCCGAGCCGCGACGCCGAGACGGCAAACCCGCTCATGAAGCCAACCCGGCACCCGGCCGCCTCGATCAGCCGCGCCGACATCGCGTCATGACATCCAGGCATGATCAACACGCCCGGCTCGCGGAGCATCTCCCGCAGGCGGGCGGCTGGCGTCCTCCAGATGGTCGCCGAGGTCGTTGTCGAAGACATCGCCGCATCGTATGTCAGGTTGGCACCGTGCAACGATCCCAGCGCACAGGAGCAGGTCGGCCGCGCTCGGCGCGGCAGCCGCACGTGATGTAGTGTCAGCTGTCATCGTGACGCGTCGCCGGAACTTCTGGGCCCGGCCGCCCCGCGTGTCCTGGGAAGCGTCCAGACACGGTTCGACGATGCTGCGTTTCTTGAGAGGTCGACGTGATGGTGGGTCGATAGTATGCGAACGTCTTTGGTTCTAACGCTCATCGGCGACGACAGGCCCGGGCTCGTAGAACAAGTCTCCGACGCTGTGCTCGCCGTTGGCGCCAACTGGGAAGAGAGCCGGATGGCACTGCTGGCCGGCAAATTCGCCGGCCTGCTGCGCGTCAGCGTCGATGCCGAACGCGCCGATGCGCTTGCGGCCAGCCTGAGGATGCTCGACGCCGGCGGCCTCACCGTCGTCATCGAGCGGAGCGTCGACGCTGCACTGGCGGACGCGTTTCGCGCGTGCCGTCTCGATGTCGTCGGCAACGACCATCCCGGCATTGTCCGCGACATCTCTCGGGTGCTCGCCGATCACCGTGTCAACATTCAGGAGCTCGAGACCGAGGTGACAAGCGCGCCGATGTCGGGCGACGCCCTCTTTCGCGCCCGCGCTCGCCTGCGTATGCCATCGACGACGACCTTTGCAGAACTGCGCGGTGTGCTCGAGGCGATCGCGGGCGATCTGATGGTCGAACTCGCGCTCGAAACAGAAGAACCCTAAGAAGAGCAATCGGGGCCAGCGGCTTAACGCAGCCAGGACCGAATCCGCGCGCCCTCCGCGGATCAGTCCACCAGAAGCTGGACCCTGACGTACGACGTACGAAGGTCCGCCCCATGGCTGACCCCAACACGACATGTACTCCACTAGGGGGCTGTAGGCGGACCGCGCGCTGCGCAGAGCCCTGCGTACAAGAAAAAGGGCACGGAGATCGACATCTCCGTGCCCTCCGTGTCTCGCGCGAAGCGCCTTCTCCTGTCCCGCCGTAGCCTTGGCAAAGGCGGATGGTTGCGGCGAGGCGGGTCCGCTACGCGGCACCCGCCCTACTCCATACGAAAGGTCCGGCTGAAGCCGAACCCCACGAATGACTATTCCACGTCGCCTGACGGCGGACGGGCGCTCATCGTCTCCTCGGCCTCGAAGGCGTACTCGATCTCGCGATCCAGATCGAGATCGTCCTCGCTCGGCTGCGGCGGCGCCGGCGGCGGTGGCGGCTCGTCCGCCGGGATCCGCACGTGGCGATAGAAGTCGAAGCCGGTGCCGGCCGGGATCAACCGGCCCATCGTCACGTTCTCCTTCAAGCCGCGCAGGTGATCGATCTTGCCGGAGATCGACGCTTCCGTGAGGACGCGCGTCGTTTCCTGGAAGCTCGCCGCCGAGATGAACGAGTCGGTCGACAGCGACGCCTTGGTGATGCCGAGCAGCAGCGGCTGCGCCGTCGCCGGCCGGCCGCCCTCCTGGATCACCCGCTCGTTCTCCTCGAGGAAGCGGAACTTGTCCGTCTGCTCGTCGATCAGGAACTCGGTGTCGCCGACATCCTCAATCCGCACCCAGCGCATCATCTGCCGCGAGATGACCTCGATGTGCTTGTCGTTGATGTTGACGCCCTGCAGCCGGTAGACCTCCTGGATCTCGTTGACCAGGTACTTCTGCAGTTCCTTCTCGCCGAGCACCCGCAGGATGTCGTGCGGATTGCTCGGGCCGTCCATCAGCTGCTCGCCGGCCCGCACGCGCTCGCCCTCGTGGACGTTGACGTGCACGCCGCGTGGCATCGAGTACTCGCGCGGCTCGGTGCCATCGTCGGGAACGATGATCATCTTGCGCTGGCCCTTGACGACGCCGCCGTCCTTGACCAGGCCGTCGATTTCCGAGATGACCGCCGGATCCTTCGGCTTGCGCGCCTCGAACAGCTCGACGACGCGCGGCAGACCACCGGTGATGTCCTTGGTCTTGGTCGTCTCGCGCGGGATCTTGGCGAGCACGTCGCCCGCTTCGACCTGTTCCCCATCCTGGATCATCAGGTGGGCATGCGACGGCATGTGGTACTTGCGCAGCGTCTTGCCCGACTTGTCCTTGATCTCGACCGTCGGCTGCTTCTTCTCGTCCGGCGAGTCGACGATGATGAAGCGCGACAGGCCGGTCACTTCATCGACTTCCTCGTGGACGGTGACGCCCTCGATGATGTCCTTGAACTTGATGGTGCCCGGCTCCTCGGTGAGGATCGAGAAGGTGTACGGATCCCACTCGACGATCACCTGGCCCGGCTCCACCCGCTGGCCGTCCTTCACCTGCAGGCGCGCGCCGTAGACGATCGGGTAGCGCTCGCGATCGCGCCCCTTGTCGTCCTTCACGACCAGCGAGCCGTTGCGGTTCATGACGATCAGCTGGCCGCCCTGCTTGTGCGTCTCGACGACCGCCAGGCCTTCGTAGTGCACCGTGCCGGCGTGGCGCGCGTCGAGCGTGTTCTGCTCCGAGATGCGCGACGCCGTGCCGCCGATGTGGAACGTGCGCATCGTCAGCTGCGTGCCCGGCTCGCCGATCGACTGCGCGGCGATGACGCCGACCGCCTGGCCGAGCTCGACCAGCCGCCCGGTGGCGAGGTCGCGGCCGTAGCAGCGGATGCAGACGCCGCGGCGGGTGGCGCAGGTCAGCACCGAGCGGATGCGGACCTTCTCGATGCCCGCTTCCTGGATGTCCGACGCCTTGTCCTCGTCGATCTCGTCGTTGATGTCGACGATCGTCTCACCCGAGAACGGGTCGACGATCCGCTCGAGCGTGACGCGGCCGACGATACGGTCGCGCAACGGCTCGATGATCTCGCCGGACTCGACGATCGCCCGGGCCTCGATGCCGTCGAGCGTGCCGCAATCCGGCTCCGAGATGATCACGTCCTGGGCGACGTCGACGAGACGGCGCGTCAGGTAGCCCGAGTCGGCGGTCTTCAGCGCGGTGTCCGCGAGGCCCTTGCGGGCGCCGTGGGTCGAGATGAAGTACTGCTGCACCGTCAGCCCTTCACGGAAGTTGCTGGTGATCGGCGCCTCGATGATTTCACCCGACGGCTTGGCCATCAGGCCACGCATGCCGGCGAGCTGGCGGATCTGCTGCTTCGAGCCGCGGGCGCCCGAGTCGGCCATGATGAACACCGGGTTGAAGTTGCGGCCGGAGCGATCGAGTTCGGCCATCTCGGTGAACATCTCGTCGGCGATCTTCTCGGTGACCTCCGACCAGACGGCGATGATCTTGTTGTAGCGCTCGCCGTTGGTGATCGCGCCCTCGAGGTACTGCTGCTCGACCTTGATCACCTCGTTGCGCGCGTCCTGCACCAGGATCGGCTTGTTGCCCGGGATGACCAGGTCGTCGATGCCGATCGACAGGCCGGAGCGCGTCGCGTAGGTGAAGCCGAGGTTCTTCAGCGAGTCGAGCATCTCGACGGTCTTCTCGCGGCCGAAGTCGAGGTAGCACTTCTGCACCACCTGCTGCAGCCCCTTCTTCTTGAGCAGGCCGTTGACGAACGGCATCGGCCGGGGAACCTGCTCGTTGAACAGCACGCGGCCGACGGTGGTGTTGATGATCCGGTTCTGCACCTCCTGCACTTCGGTGTGCAGGACGTCCTGGTCATCACGCGCCGTCGTCAGGTCGAGCAGCTGGCCGGTGAAGCGGAGGCGGATCGGCGTCAGCGTCTCCAGCTCGCCCGCCTCGAGCGCCAGCACCACGTCATCGATGTTGCTGAAGGCGCGGCCTTCACCCTTGGCGCCGGCCTTGGCCTTCGTCAGGTAGTAGCAGCCAAGGACGATGTCCTGCGACGGCACCGCGATCGGCGCGCCGTTGGCCGGCGACAGGATGTTGTTCGCCGACATCATCAGCACCGAGGCTTCGATCTGCGCCTCGGGTGACAGCGGGATGTGCACCGCCATCTGGTCGCCGTCGAAGTCGGCGTTGAACGCCGTGCAGACCAGCGGATGGATGCGGATCGCCTTGCCCTCGACCAGCACCGGCTCGAACGCCTGGATGCCGAGACGGTGCAGCGTCGGCGCGCGGTTGAGCAGCACCGGGTGCTCGCGAATCACCTCTTCGAGGATGTCCCACACCTCCGGGCGCTGCTGCTCGACCATCTCCTTCGCCTGCTTGATGGTGGCGACCAGCTGCCGCTCTTCGAGCTTGTTGTAGATGAACGGCTTGAACAGCTCGAGCGCCATCTTCTTCGGCAGGCCGCACTGATGGATCTTCAGCTCGGGGCCGACGACGATGACCGAACGGCCGGAGTAGTCGACGCGCTTGCCGAGCAGGTTCTGGCGGAAGCGGCCCTGCTTGCCCTTGAGCGTGTCGGACAGCGACTTGAGCGGACGGTTGTTGGCACCGCGCAGCACGCGGCCGCGGCGGCCGTTGTCGAACAGCGCATCGACCGCTTCCTGAAGCATGCGCTTCTCGTTGCGGATGATGACGTCCGGCGCCTTCAGCTCCATCAGCTTCTTCAACCGGTTGTTGCGGTTGATGACGCGGCGATAGAGGTCGTTCAGGTCGGAGGTGGCGAAGCGGCCGCCGTCGAGCGGCACCAGCGGGCGCAGCTCGGGCGGGATGACCGGGATGACGTCGAGGATCATCCACTCCGGCCGGTTGTTCGACTTGCGGAAGCTGTCGACGACCTTGAGCCGCTTGGCGTACTTCAGCTTCTTCTGCACCGAGTTCTCGGTGCGCATCTTCGCGCGCATCTCCTCGGCGAGCTTCTCGATCTGGACGCGCTTGAGCAGCTCCTTGATCGCCTCGGCGCCCATCTGCGCGCGGAACTTGGTGCCGTAATCCTCGCGCGCCTTGCGGAACTGCTCTTCGTTGAGCAGCTGGTTCTGCTTCAGCTCGGTGTCACCCGGATCGATGACGACGTAGCCTTCGAAGTAGAGGATGCGCTCGAGATCGCGCAGCGAGATGTCGAGCAGGTGGCCGATGCGGCTCGGCAGCCCCTTGAAGAACCAGACGTGGCTGACCGGCGTCGCCAGCGTGATGTGGCCGAGCCGTTCGCGCCGCACCTTGGCCTGCGTCACCTCGACGCCGCACTTGTCGCAGATCACGCCGCGGTGCTTCATGCGCTTGTACTTGCCGCAGAGACACTCCCAGTCGGTGATCGGGCCGAAGATCTTGGCGCAGAACAAGCCATCGCGCTCCGGCTTGAAGGTGCGGTAGTTGATCGTCTCGGGCTTGGTCACTTCGCCGAACGACCAGGACAGGATCTTGTCCGGCGAGGCGAGTGAGATGCGGATCGCGTCGAAGTCGGCGCGGAGCGCGGTCTTGCTGTCGTGGAAACTTGGTCTCATCTATAGACCCCTATACCTGTTCGAGCACGGGCTCGCCGTCATTGAGCGGCAGTGGCTCGGCCGGCTTCTTCTTCGTCGTGATCAGCTCCACGTCGAGGCAGAGCGACTGCAGCTCTCGGATCAGCACGTTGAAGGACTCCGGCAGCCCCGGGGTGAACGACGCGTCGCCCTTGACGATCGCCTCGTAGATCTTGGCGCGGCCGGTCACGTCGTCCGACTTGGCCGTGAGCAGCTCCTGGAGGATGTGCGCCGCGCCGTAGGCCTCGAGCGCCCACACTTCCATTTCGCCGAAGCGCTGGCCGCCGAACTGCGCCTTGCCGCCGAGCGGCTGCTGCGTGATCAGCGAGTACGGTCCGATCGAGCGGGCGTGGATCTTGTCGTCGACCAGGTGCGACAGCTTCAGCATGTAGATGTAGCCGACCGTCGTATCCTGCTCGAACTCCTGCCCCGTCATGCCGTCGTGCAGCGGCGTCTTGCCGCTCTTCGGCAGCCCGGCCTGCTCCAGCCAGTCCTTGATCTCGCCTTCCTTTGCGCCGTCGAACACCGGCGTCGCGAAGTAGAGGCCGAGCGCGTGCGCCGCCCAGCCGAGGTGCGTCTCGAGAATCTGGCCGACGTTCATACGCGACGGAACACCGAGCGGGTTCAGGACGATCTCCACCGGCGTGCCGTCCGGCAGGTACGGCATGTCCTCTTCCGGCAGGATGCGCGCGATGACGCCCTTGTTACCGTGCCGGCCGGCCATCTTGTCGCCGACCGACAGCTTGCGCTTCATCGCGACGTAGATCTTGACCAGCTTGATGACGCCGGGCGGCAGCTCGTCGCCGCGGCGGATCTTTTCCTTCTTCTCCTCGAACAGCTGCCGGATCACTTCGACCTGGCGCTCGGTGCGCTCCTCGAGCAGCCGCAGGTCGCCCTCGAGCCGCGGATCGTCCGACTGGATCTTCAGCCGCACCATCTGCGTGTAGGGGATGCCGCCGAGCACCTCCGCGGTGAGCTCGGTGCCCTTCTTCAGCAGGCGCTCGCGGCCGTACTCGTCGAACGCGTCGGCGCGCAGGCTCTGGCCCTGCAGCATCTGGACGACGCGCTTCTTGACCTCGTCGTGCAGGATGCGGATCTCGTCCTGGAGATTCCGCTCCATCATGTCGAGCTCTTCCTGCTCGATCGCCTTGGCGCGGTCGTCCTTCTCGATGCCCTTGCGCGAGAAGATCTTGACGCCGACGGTGATGCCCTCGATACCAGGCGGGCAGATCAGCGAGGCGTCGCGAACGTCGCCGGCCTTCTCGCCGAAGATGGCGCGGAGCAGCTTCTCTTCCGGCGTCAGCTGCGTCTCGCCCTTCGGCGTCACCTTGCCGACCAGGATGTCGCCCGGCTTGACGTAGGCGCCGATGCGGATGATGCCGCTGTCGTCGAGATCGCGCAGGTAGGTCTCCGACACGTTCGGGATGTCGCGCGTGATCTCTTCCGGCCCGAGCTTGGTGTCGCGCGCCTCGATCTCGAACTCCTCGATGTGGATGGAGGTGTAGTAGTCCTCCTTGACCATCTTCTCGGAGACCAGGATCGCGTCCTCGAAGTTGTAGCCGCGCCACGGCATGAAGGCGACCAGGACGTTGCGGCCGAGCGCCAGCTCGCCCAGTTCCGTGCACGGCCCGTCGGCCATCACCTGGCCCTTGGCCACCTTCTGGCCAACCCGGACGATCGGCTTCTGGTTGATGCAGGTGTTCTGGTTCGAGCGCTTGAACTTGGTCATCGGGTAGATGTCGGCGCCCATCTCCTTGCTGACACCATCCTCGTCGCCGCCCTGGCCCTCGACCCGGACGACGATGCGCTGGCTGTCGACGTAATCGACGGTGCCGGCACGCCGCGTCACGATCACCGCGCCGGAGTCGCGGGCGGTGATGTACTCCATGCCGGTGCCGACGTACGGGCTGCGCGCCCGCAGCAGCGGCACGGCCTGGCGCTGCATGTTCGAACCCATCAGCGCGCGGTTGGCGTCGTCGTTCTCGAGGAACGGCACCAGCGACGCGGCCACCGAAACGAGCTGTTTCGGCGAGACGTCGATGAACTGCACCTCGGCACGGGGCGACAGGATGAAGTCGCCGGCGCGGCGGGCGTCGACACGCTCCTGCACGAACCGGCCGTTCTCCTCGAGCGGCGCGTTCGCCTGGGCAATGACGTAGTTGTCCTCTTCCCACGCCGACAGGTAGTAGGAGTAGGGCTCGAACTCGACGCCCTTCTTCTTCGACCCGCCGCCGGCGCCGACCAGCTCGTCGGCCTCGACGACGTCGCCAACCTTGTACTTCGGATTGCCGCCGGCGTTGGTGACGATGACGTAGTCGACGACGCGGCCGTCCTTGACCTTGCGGTAGGGCGACTCGATGAAGCCGAACTCGTTGATCCGCGCGTAGCACGACAGCGACGAGATCAGGCCGATGTTCGGACCTTCGGGCGTCTCAATCGGGCAGATGCGGCCGTAGTGCGTCGGGTGCACGTCGCGCACCTCGAAGCCGGCGCGCTCGCGTGACAGACCGCCTGGCCCGAGCGCCGAGAGACGCCGCTTGTGCGTGATCTCGGAGAGCGGGTTGGTCTGGTCCATGAACTGCGACAGCTGCGACGACCCGAAGAACTCGCGAATCGCCGCCATGACCGGCTTCGCGTTGATCAGGTCGTGCGGCATCGCCGTCGCCATCTCCTGGTAGACCGACATCTTTTCCTTGATCGCGCGCTCCATGCGGACCAGGCCGATGCGGAACTGGTTCTCCAGGAGCTCGCCGACCGAGCGGACGCGGCGGTTGCCCAGGTGGTCGATGTCGTCGACGTTCTGCGGGAACTTGCGCAGCTTGAGCTGGTACTTGATGACCTCGTAGAAGTCCTGCGGGTGCAGGATCTTCTCGTCGAGCGGCGTGTTCATGCCGAGCTTGGTGTTCAGCTTGAGGCGGCCGACGCGCGAGAAGTCGTACTTCTGCGGGTTGAAGAACATGTTCTCGAACAGCGATCGCGAGCTGTCGAGCGTCGGCGGATCGCCCGGCCGCAGCCGGCGGTAGATCTCGATCAGCGCCTCTTCGTGGGTGCGGATCGGGTCCTTCTTCAGCGTCTGGCTGATGATCGCGCCGACGTCGTCGCGCTCGGGAAAGAACACCTCGACCTTGTCGACGTTCTTCTCCTGGGCCATCGAGATGACGCGCGGCGTCAGCTCCTCGTTGGCCTCGAGGATCACTTCGCCGGTTTCCGGATCGACGATGTCGGCCGCGGCAAAGGCCCCCTCGAGCGCCTCGTCGGCCACCGGCACCGTCTCGACGCCGGCCTTGCGCAGCGCGGCGATGGCGTTGGCGGTGATCTTCTTGCCGCCCTGCAGCGAAAAGTCGCCGGCCTTGATGTCGCTGGCGGCGCGCAGCCCGACCAGGCTGTCATTCACCGCCCACTGCAGCGTCGCCCCCTGGTTCAGCAGGATGCGGTCGACCGAGTAGAACGTGCGGATGATCTCGTCGGCGCCGCGCAGCCCGAGGGCGCGCAGGAACACCGTGGCGAGGAACTTCCGCTTGCGATCGATGCGGACGTAGAGCAGGTTCTTCTGGTCGTACTCGAACTCCACCCACGAGCCGCGGTACGGGATGATCTGCGCAACGTAGAGCGTCTTGTCCTCGGAGTGGAAGAACGCACCGGGCGAGCGGTGCAGCTGCGAGACGATGACGCGCTCGGTGCCGTTGATGATGAACGTGCCGTTGTCCGTCATCAGCGGGATGTCGCCGAAGTAGACCTCCTGCTCCTTGATGTCGCGGATGGTCTTGACCCCGGTATCCGGGTCCTTGTTCCAGACGACGAGGCGGATGGTGACCTTGAGCGGCACGGCGTAGGTCATGCCGCGCTCCTGGCACTCGTCGACGTCATACTTCAGCTTCATCTGGACGGTCGTGCCGCAGATGTCACAGACGTCGCCGCGCGCCTGGTTCTCGACGCCGCAGCGCGGGCAGAGCACCTGGTGGTCGCCGTACGGATCGGCAATCAGCGTCGCACCGCAGTTCTTGCAGGGCTTACGCAGGTGATGGAGGCCGGCGAGCTTGCCGCACTTGCACTCCCAGTTGCCGATTGAATATTCGATGAACTCGAGCGACGAGTTCTCCCGGAAGTCGCTGATCGGGAACACCGACTTGAACACGGACTGCAGGCCCGCGTCCTCGCGCTCCGAGGGCAGCCGGTTCATCTGCAGGAACCGCTCGTAGGATTTCCGCTGGATTTCGATCAGGTTCGGGATCGGAACCGTCGTCTTGATCTTCGAGAAATCCTTGCGCTCGCGGTAGACGTTCTTGGGAAGGCTGTACATCGGTGGCTGATCCTCGAGGATCGAAGTCGAATAAAAAGGACAGCGGGGACGGGTCGCAGGGACCCATCCCTTTTTGACGCGTGCAAACGCCCAAAGGCTTCGCACGCTTCACGGCCCCGGCGTCCGGCTCCCGGCAGGTGGGGGGCCGGGAGCCTGACGCCGCGAGCCGACAGCCAGCGAACCGTTAGCTGATCGAGACCTTGGCGCCGACCTCGTCGAACTTCTTCTTGATCGACTCGGCCTCGTCCTTGGGCACGCCTTCCTTGATCGGCTTCGGCGCGCTCTCGACGAGATCCTTGGCTTCCTTCAGCCCGAGCTGCGTGACTTCGCGGACAACCTTGATGACCTTGATCTTGTCCGCGCCCACTTCGGTCAGCGTGACGTTGAACTCGGTCTTCTCCTCGGCCGGCGCCGCAGCGCCGCCGCCTGCCGCCGCGCCACCCGGCATCGCCATCGGCATCGCCGCCGCCGCCGAAACGCCGAGCTCGGACTCGAGCGCCTTGACGAGCTGCGACAGCTCGAGGACGCTGATGCCCTTGATGTAGTCGATCACCTGCTGCTGATTCATGTCGGCCATTTCTCTGTCTTCTCTCTCTTCGATGTGGGCTCCGGGCTACAGACTCCGGGCTCCAGTCCTAGCAACGCTTCGCTCGGCCGGCGGCCCGTAGGCCGCAGACCGAAGACCGAAGCCAACATCACGCCTGGTTCTTCTTCTTCTCTTCCACCTGCACCAGGACCGACATCAGGTCGCGCGGCGCTGCAGCGAGCACCGAGACGAACTGCTGCATCGGCGCCTGCATCAGGAACAGCAGCTTGGCGTAGAGCTCCGGCTTGCCGGGCAGCGACGCCAGGTCGGTGACCTCAGCGGCCTGGATCGCCCGGCCCTGCACCACCGCGGCCTTGATTGACAGCGTCGGCGCCGTCTTCATGAAGCCGGTCAGCGCCTTGGCCATCGCCACGGCATCCTCGCCGGTGTAGGCGATCGCCGTCGTCCCCTCGAAGTGCGTCTCGAGCGACTCGAACGACGTGCCCTTGCTGGCGCGGCGGGCAATCGTGTTCTTGACGACCTTGTATTGCGCGCGCACGGCGCGCAGCTGGCGGCGCAGCTCGGTCACCGCCGGCACATCGAGGCCGCGGTAGTCAACGAGGATCGCGCTGTCGGCGGCCTGGAAGGCGCTCGACAGATCCTGGAGCTCCTGCTCCTTGTCAGCTCTCGTAACAGCCATCGGTTCTCCCCTTAGTGCTTCGCGCGCTCATCGATGTGGGCGGTGTCGATCGCGACGCCCGGCCCCATCGTGGAGGACACGGTGACTGACTTGAGATACTTGCCCTTGGCCGCCGCCGGCTTGGCCCGGACGACGCTGTCGACCAGCGCGTGGGCGTTGGCGACGAGGTTCTCTGTCGAAAACGACGCCTTGCCGACCGGCGCGTGGACGATGCCGGTCTTGTCGACGCGGAACTCCACCTTACCGGCCTTGATCTCCTTGATCGCGTTGGCGACGTTCGGCGTGACCGTACCGGTCTTCGGGTTCGGCATCAGGCCGCGCGGGCCGAGCACCTTGCCGAGCCGGCCGACGCCGCGCATCATGTCGGGCGTCGCCACCACCGCGTCGAATTCCATCCAGCCGCCGAGGATCTTCTCGACGATGTCGTCGCCGCCGACGAAATCGGCGCCCGCCTCGGTTGCTTCCTTCTGCTTGTCCGGGCCGGCAATCACCAGCACCGACTTGCTCTTGCCGAGGCCGTGCGGCAGCACGACCGTACCGCGCACCATCTGGTCCGCGTGCTTGGGGTCGACGCCGAGCCGCATCGTCAGCTCCACCGTCTCGTCGAAGTTGGCGTACTTCACCTTCTGAACGAGGGGAATCGCTTCTTCGAGCGTATAGGGCCGAGCCTCGATCTGCGCCGCGGCTGCCGTGAATTTCTTGCCGTGCTTTGCCATGTTCCTCCTTGTGGTCCGATCGGGGCTGATGCCCCTCCCACTGGTCTACGGACTACGTCTGCGGACTGCGGTCCCACTGGAGACCGAAGACCGGAGACTGGTGACGCCGGGTTCTACCCGACGACGTCGAGGCCCATGGAACGCGCCGTGCCACGGACTGTCTTGATCGCGGACTCGAGGTCCTGCGTGTTGAGGTCGGGCAGCTTGAGACGGGCGATCTCCTCGATCTGCTTGGCCGTCACGGTGCCGACCTTGTTCCGGTTCGGCTCGGCCGACCCCTTCGCCAGGTTCGCCGTCTTCTTCAGCAGCACGGCCGCCGGCGGCGTCTTGGTGATGAAGCTGTAGCTGCGATCGGCATAGACCGTCACCACCACCGGGATGATCAGCCCGTCTTCCTTCGCCGTCCGGGAGTTGAAGTTCTTGCAGAAATCCATGATGTTCACGCCGTGCGGACCGAGCGCGGTGCCGACCGGCGGAGCGGGCGTCGCCTTGCCCGCGGGAATCTGCAACTTGACCATCGCCTGAACTTTTTTCGCCATACAACCCTACGAAACCACAGAGGCACGGAGGCCACAGGGCACCGCGTCTGCCCTGCAGGCGCCAGCCTGAATCCATTGCGTCAAAACCACCACGGTCGAGAGAACCATCCCCTGTGTTCTCCGTGTCTCTGTGGTTCGTCTTCTCAATCGCTAAATCTTCTCGACCTGCAGGAAGTCCAGTTCCACCGGGGTGGCGCGGCCGAAGATCGTCACCATCACCTTCAGGGTGTTCTTGTCGAGATTCACCTCGTCAACCACGCCGTTGAAGCTGGTGAACGGTCCCTCGTTGATCCGGACGTGGTCGCCCTTCTCGAACGTGTACTTCGGCTTCGGCTTCTCCGCCGCCGACTTCACCTGCTCCAGAATGTGGTCGACTTCTTCCTTGCTGAGCGGCGTCGGCTTGGTGCCAGCGCCAACGAAGCCGGTCACCTTCGGCGTGTTCTTGACGACGTGCCAGGCGTGGTCGGACATGTTCATCTCGACCAGGATGTAGCCGGGGAAGAACCGCCGCGCGCTCTTCACCTCGCGGCCGCCACGCTTCTCGACGATGTCCTCGGTCGGGATCAGCACCTCGCCGATTTCCGCCTGCAGCCCGTAGGCGGCAACGCGCTGCTCGAGCGATTCCTTCACCTTGTTCTCGAAGCCCGAGTAGGTGTGGACGATGTACCAGTTCTTCTGAGGCCCGGTCTCAGGGCCGGGCACGGCAGCGACGTCGTTCATGCGGCTCCAAACTGCCGGAAGATCGCGTTGACGACCCTGCTCAGCCCGAGGTCGAGCCCCCAGAGGTAGAGGCCAAAGAACGCCGAGGTCAGGATGACGACGACGGTCGTGGCGTAGACCTCCTTGCCGGCGGGCCAGGTGACCCGGCGCATCTCGTTGCGGACCTCGGTCAGGAACGACTGGCAGTTACTCCACCAGCCCTTCGATCCCTTCGACCCGATCGCTGCGAACCGGCGCCGGCTTGAGTTGCTCGACGGTCCTCATCGCGATTCTCTATGTGTCCGCGTCTTCCGCGTCTTCCGCGTCATGGTCGTCGTCTTCCGCGTCGTGATCTTCCGCGTCACGTTGTCCGCCCTCGTCCGGCTTGCCCAGCGGAAGCGAACGCTTCGGCCCGGCGTCGCGTACGCGAAGGCTGGCAGGTCAGGAGGGACTCGAACCCCCAGCCCTCGGTTTTGGAGACCGATGCTCTACCAATTGAGCTACTGACCTACGAACTACTTCGTCTCTTTGTGCGGCAGGTGCTTGCGGCAGAAGCGGCAGAACTTGCTCAACTCGAGCCGTTCCGTCGTCTTCTTCTTGTTCTTCGTCGTGCTGTAGTTGCGGCGCTTGCATTCGCTGCAGGCCATCTGAATGATGTCTCTCATTGCTGGGTCCGTCGTCTTCGGGCTGTGTCGGTCGTCGGCAGCCGGTCCTCGGTCTTCAGCGAGGGGGGAACCCCAACGCACCGGAGACCGGAGACCGACGTCCGGCAGACCGTCCTATTCGAGAATCTCCGAAATCGTGCCGGCGCCGACCGTGCGGCCGCCCTCACGAATCGCGAACCGCGCGCCCTTCTCGAGCGCCACCGGCGTGTGCAGCGTCGCCGTGATCGTCGTGTTGTCGCCCGGCATCACCATCTCGACGCCCTCGGGCAACTGCAGCGACCCGGTCACGTCCGTCGTCCGGATGTAGAACTGCGGCCGGTAGCCGTTGAAGAACGGCGTGTGCCGCCCGCCCTCTTCCTTCGACAGGATGTAGACCTCGCCCTTGAACTTCGTGTGCGGCTTGATCGAGCCCGGCTTGGCCAGCACCTGGCCGCGCTCCACGTCCGTCTTCTCCACGCCGCGCAGCAGGATGCCGACGTTGTCCCCCGCCTGCCCCTCGTCGAGCAGCTTGCGGAACATCTCGACGCCGGTCACGATCTTCTTTTCCGTCGGCTTGAAGCCGACGATCTCGATTTCCTCGCCGACCTTCACCTTGCCGCGCTCGATGCGCCCCGTCACCACCGTGCCGCGGCCCGAGATCGAGAACACGTCCTCGATCGGCATCATGAACGGCTTGTCGATCTCGCGCTCCGGCAGCGGAATGTAGGTGTCCAGCGCATCCATCAGCTTGATCACCGACTCGACGCCCGCCGGCGTCGCCGTTGATCGCGCCGAGCGCGCTCACCCGCACCACCGGCGTGTCGTCGCCCGGGAAGCCGTAGCTGGTCAGCAGCTCCCGCACTTCCAGCTCCACCAGGTCGAGCAGTTCCGGGTCGTCGACCGCGTCCACCTTGTTCAGCGCCACCACCAGATACGGCACGTTCACCTGGCGCGCCAGCAGCACGTGCTCGCGCGTCTGCGGCATCGGCCCGTCCACCGCCGCACCACCAGGATGGCGCCGTCCATCTGCGCCGCCCCCGTGATCATGTTCTTGATGTAGTCGGCGTGCCCCGGGCAGTCGACGTGCGCGTAGTGCCGGTTCGCCGTCGCATACTCCACGTGGCTCGACGCAATCGTCAGAATCTTCGTGTCGTCGCGACGGCCCTGCGATTCCGACGCCTTGGCCACCTCGTCATACGGCACGAACTTCGCCCACCCCTTGTCCGCCGCCACCTTCGTCAGCGCCGCCGTCAGGGTCGTCTTGCCGTGGTCGATGTGCCCAATGGTCCCCACGTTCACGTGCGGTTTGGAACGATCGAATTTCTCTTTTGCCATATGCGCTCGCTCTGTCTGTCTAAAAACTGCCGCTTGCGTTCTGGTTGCCGCGTGCTGCCCGTCCGCCTGGGCACAACTCGGTCTGCCGGGACGAAGCGTGCCGGCGCCGCCGGCAAGTGAAGGCTGGAGCCGATGACCAGGATCGAACTGGTGACCTCGTCCTTACCAAGGACGTGCTCTGCCAACTGAGCTACATCGGCCTTGACGTTTCTCGTCGGCCTGCCTCACCTACGAAGTTCGCCCTCGTGTGCGACCTGGCCTGCCGAGCCGTCGCTCGCACGCCGTGGCCTGCGTGCGAAGGCTGGAGCGGGAGACGGGGATCGAACCCGCGACCAACAGCTTGGAAGGCTGTGACTCTACCACTGAGTTACTCCCGCCTTCACGGCGCCGTCCTCGTCCTGCGCGTCGGCGCGGCCCGACCGCCGCCCATCTTCTCAACCGCCGTTGCCTTACATCCCGGCCCGCGTCGGCCAGGCGCTCGAAGCCGGCTCCCGTCGAAGACCGGCTCGCCGAGCCGAAGTCCGCCGTCGCCGCACTCGTTCGAGCGTGCGACAGGCGGGGCGAAGGTTGGTGGGGAGGGGAGGGTTCGAACCTCCGTAGCCCGAAGGCGGCAGGTTTACAGCCTGCTGCGATTGACCGCTCTGCCACCTCCCCGAATACTGTCGTCCGTTGCGACCTGGACCCGAATGTCGTGCCGCACCGACATGCGTGCGCCGAATCGTCGGCGCTTCCAGAATCGCGTGTGTCTGCGTGGAATCCGTGTTTCTGGTGACATCCCCGACGACGTCGACGCCTGCAGTCGATGGAGCTGGCGAAGGGATTTGAACCCCCGACCGGCTGATTACAAATCAGCTGCTCTACCGGACTGAGCTACGCCAGCCAGACAAAGAGCAAATAATAGCACTTCCCGTGCCAGCGGAGCAATCGGCCGCTCCGGAAACTCCCGTCCTGCCAGCCCCTGCGGCCCGCTCAGCTACCGCGGCGTCCGGCACGCGGTTCAGCGCCTCTCCGCGCCTGTCCGCACCGCTCCGGCGCTGCCGCACCGCCTCGAACAAGGTCACGCCCGCCGCCACCGACACGTTGAGACTGGCGACGTGCCCGGCCATCGGGATCGACGCCAGCAGGTCGCAGCGCTCGCGCACCAGCCGCCGCAGCCCCGCACCCTCGGCGCCGAGCACGATCGCCGTCGGCACGCGTGAAATCGATGCCGTCGTACGACGTCGCTCCGCCTCTCCCGCGAGCCCGACCGTCCACACGCCGAGCGCCTTCAACTCCTCGAGCGCCCGCGCGATGTTCACGACCTCCGCGATCCGCACGTGCGCCAGCGCGCCGGCCGACGCCTTCGCCGCCGCGCCGCCGAGGGCCGCGGACGCCGGCTACTGCACCACGACACCGTCGCACGCCCGCCGCATCCGCGGTCCGCAGGATCGCGCCGAGATTGTGCGGATCCTCGATGCCGTCGAGCACGACGAGCAGCGGCACCGCCGCCGCGCCCGCGCACCAGATCGTCGACGGCTGTACTCCTCCAGGTCCTCGACCTCGGCGACCACGCCCTGATGCACCCCGCCGCGCGCCTGCCGCGATCGAGCGCCGCCGGCACCACGCGCTGCACCCGCACGCCGCGCTCCGCGGCCAGCGCCAGCAGCTGCGCGCAGCCGATCGCCGCCCCGGTCGGCGACCCGCACTTCACGGACGCGGCCGGCACGCAACGCCTCGAGCACCGGGTTGATGCCGTAGATGATCACAATGCAGGACGAACAACATTCAAGTCTACCCCGCGAGGGCCGCCAGATCGAGCCTGGCTGGAAACCGCGGCGCGTTCGATCTCAGTCGGGCTGAGCAGTTAGGACGGCGCACGACGCCGCTGCGGCGTCATCTCCCGTCCAGCACCCCTGGAACGCCACGGCGCGGTCGGCCGCGCTCGGAATCGGCCGGATTCCTGACGGGTCGAGCGTCGAGCCACGCTCGATCGCCGGCACGGCGAGGTCGAGCTCGAGCCCCTCGGGTTCGCCGGTCAGCGCCAGCCGGATCGGATGAAACAGCGCCTTGCCCTTCTGGCCCGGTCGCTCGCCGCACGCGCGGCGCCAGGCGCGGAACGCCTCGCGGTCGAGCAGTCGGCGCCGCCGTCGCCAGCTTCGTCGACCAGCGCCTCGATCACCACCCGCGCGCCGCGTCGCTTCGGCCGCGCATCGCCGGTCGTCGCAGCGCGCGCGGCGCCGAATAGTCGAACAGGAACGCAGCCGGCCGGGAACCTGCTCCAGCCGGTCGACCGACGCCGCGCCGACCGGCACGATGCGCGGCGAGGATAGTCGAGGTCGGCGTCGGTCGGCGTCGCCGAGCCAGCCGTGCCTGCTGCAGGTACGGCACCGCCAGCCGCGCGAGCCGATCCGGCGCCGCCGCCTTCAGGTAGTGCCGGTTCACCCACGCCAGCTTCTCGACGTCGAACACGCCGGCGCTGTGGCCGACGTCCTCGAGCCGGAACCGCGCGCGCCAGTTCGTCCGCCGGCAGCAGTTCCTCGCCCTCGCCCGGCGACCAGCCGATCAGCGCCAGGTAGTTGGTCAGCGCCTCCGGCAGGTAGCCGCGCGCGCGGAACTCCGCGCACCGACGTCGCGCCGTGACGCTTCGACAGCGGCGCGTGATCGGGCCCCATCACCAGCGACACGTGCGCGAACGCCGGCGGCGTCCAGCCGAACGCCTCGTAGAGCAGGATCTGCCGCGGCGTGTTCGAGATGTGATCCTCGCCGCGGATCACATGCGTGATCCCCATCAGCGCATCGTCGACGACCACGGCGAAGTTGTAGGCGGGAATGCCGTCGGAGCGCACCAGCACCGGATCGCCGATCACATCGGTGCTGAAGCGGACCGTCCCCGCGCACGATGTCGTCGAAGACCACATCGCGCCCGCGCCGGGCACGCGGAAGCGGATGACCGCCGGCTCGCCGTTCTCGATGCGCCGGCGCGCCTCGTCACGCGGGATGTCGCGGCAGCGGCCGACGTACTTCGGCGGCCGCCCGTCGGCCAGCGCCGCCTGACGATCGGCCTCGAGCTGCTCCGCCGAGCAGAAGCAGCGGTAGGCGTGGCCGCCGCGACATCAGTTCGACGACGTGCGCCCGGTAGATGTGCAGACGCTCCGACTGGCGGTACGGGCCGTCGTCGCCGCCGGCCTCGACCCCTTCGGTCCACTCGAGCCCCATCCAGCGCAGGTCCTCGAGGATCGCCGCGCTCGGATTCGCGCGAGTCGAGCGCTCGACGTCGGTGTCTTCGATGCGAAGGAGGAACGTTGCGCCAGGCGCACGCGCGAGCAGCCAGTTGAAGAGCGCGGTGCGGGCGTTGCCGACGTGCAGCTGGCCGGTCGGACTGGGCGCGAAGCGGACACGCATCAATCGGATCTCGACTCGCTGCTCAATGCGACCGTCAGCGCACCGTGCCGTAAGCAGCGCCACGGCATGCACCGCGATCGATTCGCCGGCGCCCATCGAGTCGACGCCTTCGTTGGTCTTGCCCTTGACGCTGACCTGCGACGGGTCGCACGCCGAGCGCGCGCGCCAGGTTCGCCGCGCATCGCGTCGACGTGCGGCGACGAGCTTGGGGCGCTGGGCGATCACCACGACGTCGACGTTGACGACGGACATAGCCGGCGTCACGGACGACGGCGGCGGCCCGCGCGAGCAGCGCGAGGCTGTCCGCGTCCTTCCACGCGGATCGGTGTCCGGAAAGTGCCGGCCGATGTCGCCCGGCCCGGCGGCGCCGAGAATCGCGTCGGTCACCGCGTGACACACGGCGTCGGCGTCGGAGTGTCCATGCAGCCCCTTGTCGAACGGAATGGTGACGCCGCCGAGAATCAGCGGCCGGCCCGGCAACCAGCCGGTGCAGGTCGTAGCCGTTGCCGATGCGCAGCGCCGGCGCCGGCGGCGCTGCCTGGCGCGACCACGACTGCTCGGCCGATGGCCAGATCCTCCGGCGTGGTGATCTTCAGGTTGCGCGCATCGCCTTCGACCAGCGCGCACCGCGTGACCGGCCCGCTCGGCGAGCCTCGCTTCGTCGGTGGCGTCGGCTGCCGCGCTCGCGGCGGATGCAGCGCGTCACGCAGCACCGTCGACACGGAACGCCTGCGGCGTCTGCGCCAGGTAGATCTCGTCGCGCGGCAGGGTGTCGACGATCATGCCCGCGGCGTTGCCCCGCTTGACGGTGTCGTGCGCCGCACCGCGGCGATCGCCGCACCGCTGTTCGGCGCCGCGTCGACGACGCGGCCGATGACCGCGCTCGCTGACCAGCGGACGGGCCGCGTCGTGAGATCACCACGACTCGGCCTCGGCGGCGACCTGCGCGAAAGCCGTTGGCGACCGAGTCCTGCCGCCGCGCGCCGCCGGCGACGACGCGTGAGCGGCGTTCGGGCCTCGCAGGTAGGCGGGTGGGTTGACCGCGAGGTCAGGCGGCAGCGCCACGATGACCTGCGGAGACGACGTGGACAGTCGAGAAACGCGTCGACGCTGCGCTGCCAGGATCGGCTGGCCGCCGAGCGTCGAGCATCTGCTTCGGGCGGTCGCCGCCGAACCGGGTGCCACGCCCGCCGGCGGCGATGATGGCCGAGACATGCACGCGCCTGCGAATATACCGCGCCGGCGCGGCCAGGTCTGCCGACCTTGCTTCGGTCAACCTTTAGCTTGTCGCCGACGTTCTCGATTACTTCGCCGACCTTGCGGCGGACGGTGCCGATGCCTTCGCGGACGTCGCCGCGCCTCGTCGGCGTCGCCTTCCTCGCGCAGCCGCTCATCGCCGGACAGGTCTCCGGCAGCCTGCTTGACCTGGCCCTTGATCTGGTCCATCTTGCCCTTGATTTCGTCTTCGTTCATGTCATTCCTCCATTCGCTTTCTGGAGCATGAGTCGTGCCTACGGCTGGCGGCCGACCTCGACTGCGCCGGTGAACTCGAGCCATTCGGGCTGCGGTCACATCCACGACCTGCCGAAGCCGCGGTGCCGGCGAGTCTCGCGCGGCGCGAAGACCACCAGCAACGCGCGGGTCGTCGACGTGTCACCATCGTGCGGGCAGAATCGGACGTCGGGTTGCCGAACGAACCGATCGCATCGGCCAGCGTGATGCGACCACCGACGTGCACATCGTCCTTGCGGATACCGGGGTACGACTCACCCTCGTGACCCAGGCGCATCGTGACACCGCCCTGGATGAGGTCGGCGTCGTACAAGCCGTACGGCAGCTGGAACTCCAGCGAGCACCAGTTGCAGACGTCGACCATCGCGTTGATGCGCGGCAGCGTGTCGCCCTTGCGCACGCGGCGCAGCAGCGCCTCGGACGAGGGGCGGGTCCGTGTCGGATCGATGCCGACCCGCTTGTACATGGTCCGCACAGCGGTCACTTCCTGCGGCGGGGCCGCACGCACCGCAGACTCGGCGGCGGCGAGCGGCGCGTCCAGGCGCGGCTCGCGCGTGACCACGGTGGCGCCGGAGAGCCAGAGCAGCGCCGGCTGCACGATCGGCGCGAGCTCAGGTGCGAGCGTGAACGCCTGCATCCTGCTCCGCGTCTGGCGTAATCACCTGCCTGACCCGCTCGGCGAACTCGCGCGGGTCGGACCCGGCGAGTGCCTGGGTGTCGATCGGCTCGTGCACGATCACGGTGACGTCTCCCGGGTAGGTCGCAAGCCTGCCCTTCAGCATGACGTGCCGGCTGCCGACGATCGAGATCGGCACGACCGGCAACCCGGCCTCCAGCGCCAGGTAGAAGCTGCCCCCCTTGAAGCGTGCGACGCGGCCGTCGCGGCTGCGCGTGCCCTCGGGAAAGACGATCAGCGACAGACCGTCGGCATGCAGCCGGCCGGCCCAGCTGAAGATCTTTCCCCGGTCGGGCCGGCGACGGTCGACCAGCATGTGCCCGGTGCGGCGCAGATGCCAGCCGAGAAACGGAAAGCGGCCGAGCGATTCCTTGGCAATGATCCGCAACTGGTGCGGCAGCGTCCAGAACAGGATCGGAATGTCGTAGATGCTCTGGTGGTTGGAGACGAAGACGTAGGTGCCGTTCGGCACCAGGCGCTCGACGCCGACCGCGTGCACCCGCACGCCGGTGGTGGCCAGGATCAATCGCGACCAGGTTCGCGCGCACCAGTGCGCGAAGTAGCCGCGCTTCTCGAACAGGCTCGACGTCAGCGACAGGGTGCCGAGGACGATCGTGTAGAGCGCGATCGCGGGGATCAGGAAGAAGACCGTCCGCCACCAGTGAAACGGGGGAAACTTGAGAGCCAATTGACCTGCGGCTGCTATTTTCCTGCGGCTGCCGCCGGCCCAGTCACCCTCGGGCGCCGCACCGGCTCGGGCTCGAGCGCGCCGGTCGGCCCGGGCGGCGGCCCCTGCGCGGCGGCGCCGGAATCGATGAAGCGGCCGAAGATCATCTTGCCAGCCGTGGTCTGCAGGACGCTGGTGACGACAACGTCGATGGTCTTGCCGATCATCTTGCGCGCGTTGTCGACCACCACCATCGTGCCGTCGTCGAGGTAGGCGACGCCCTGGTTGTATTCCTTGCCTTCCTTGAGGATGAAGACCTTCATGATCTCGCCGGGCAGCACCACCGGCTTCAGCGAGTTGGCCAGCTCGTTGATGTTCAGCACCTGCACGCCGCGCAGCTGCGCCACCTTGTTCAGGTTGAAGTCGTTGGTGACGATCTTCCCTTCGAGGGTGCGCGCGAGCTCGATCAACTTGAGATCGACTTCGCGCACGTCCGGGAAGTCGACGTCGGAGACGATGACGTCGAGGCCGGACATCTTCTGGATCTTCTGCAGGATGTCGAGGCCGCGGCGGCCGCGGTTGCGCTTCATCGAATCGGATGAATCGGCGACCAGCTGCAATTCCTTCAGGACGAACTGCGGAATCACCAGCGTGCCGTCGACGAAGCCGGTTTCACAGATGTCGGCGATGCGGCCGTCGATGATGACGCTGGTGTCGAGGATGCGATAGCGCCGCTGCGGCGCAGTGGCGCGGAAGAGGCCGACCAGACGCGCCGGCTCCAGCCACTCCCCTTTCCGGCCGCCGATCACCAGGCCGAGATAGGGCAACGACAGCAGGATGATGCTGTGCAGGAACACCACCCGGCCGTCACCGAGATTCGCCCAATACAGGGCGGTGCCGATCGTCTTGGCCAGCAGCAGGCCGATGACGCCGCCGATGAGGGCGCCGAGCATGTGCGTGACCGAGATGTTCTTGAGGCGAATCTCGAAGGCCACGATGAGAAAGCCGATGACGATGCCGAATTCCGTATTCGACAGCGCGCTGTCCGAGAGCGGGTGAAGCTGGAACGCCGAATACCCGACGGCCGCGACAAACAGCACACGCGCGAGCACGAACCAGGCCATGAAAAACTCCAGGGGTCAGCGACTTCGGGTCGCCTGATGAATGGGCAACATTAGAACCCTGTCCCCCGAAAATCAAGCGATGAGCTGGTCGAGGGCCTCGCCGAGTGTGCGCACGCCGACCACCTCGACGCCCGCTTCCGCGCCCGACTCCGAGCGATCGACGTTGGCCTCGGGCATCACCAGGCGGGTGAAGCCCATTTGCACGGCTTCTCGAATGCGCAGCGGCGCCTGCGGAATTCCGCGGATTTCGCCGCTCAGGCCGACCTCGCCGAACACCGCCGTCGACCCGGCCAGGGCACGGTTGCGGACGCTCGACGCGACGGCGGCGACGACGCTCAAGTCGGCGGCCGGCTCGTCGATGCTCATGCCGCCGGCGATGTTGACATAGACGTCGTCGCCGGCCAGGTTGATGCCGGCGCGCTTTTCGAGGACCGCCAGCAGCAGCGACAGCCGGTTCTGATCGATGCCGATGGCCATGCGGCGCGCATTGCCGTAGCTGCTGGTGCTGACCAACGCCTGCACCTCCACCAGGATCGGCCGCGAGCCTTCGACGCAGCACAGTACCGCCGAACCCGGCGTGCCAGAGGCGCGTTCCGACAGGAACAGCTTCGACGGATTGGCAACCGGTTTGAGCCCGGTGCCGGTCATCTCGAACACGCCCAGCTCACTGACCGCGCCGAAGCGGTTCTTCACGGCGCGCACGACACGCTGCGAGTGATGCCGCTCGCCCTCGAAGTAGAGCACGGTGTCGACGACGTGTTCGAGGACCTTCGGGCCGGCAAGGCTGCCGTCCTTGGTGATGTGCCCGACCAGGATGGTGGGGATGTTCTGCCCCTTGGCCGCAAACAGGAACTGGGTGGCCGCCTCGCGCACCTGGCCGATGCTGCCCGGCGCCGACTGGAACTTCATCGAGAACACGGTCTGGACGGAATCGATGATGACCAGCGCCGGCCGGATGCGGGCGATCTCCTCGAGTATCCGTTCGATGCAGGTTTCCGACAGCAGGTAGAGCGGGGCGGCGCCGACGCCGAGGCGATCGCCGCGGCTCTTGATCTGGTGCTCGGATTCCTCGGCCGAGGCGTACAGCACCGGCCCGACCTCGCGGGCGAAGTGCGCGGCCGCCTGCAGCAGCAGCGTCGACTTGCCGATGCCCGGCTCACCACCGAGCAACACCAGCGACCCGGGGACGATGCCGCCGCCGAGCACGCGATCGAACTCGCCGATCCCGGTTGACAGGCGCAGCGCGTTGGCGCTCTCGATCTCGGTGTAGAGCTTCGCCGACGTACCCGCGCCGAACTGCGAGTAGCGGCTGACACCGCCGCCGGCCGCCGCCGCCAGCGGCGGCGCCTCGCGCTCTTCCGCCATCGAATTCCACGCACCGCATTCGACGCAGCGCCCGACCCACTTGGGCGCCTGGGCGCCGCACTCCTGGCAGGCGAAGATGGTCTTGGCGGCTTTCATGTCGGTCCTAGCCATCGTAATGCCGTTCGACTCTCGTGCCGAGGCGGCACAGCACTTCCCATGGGATCATGCCGACGGCAGCGGCGACCTCGCGGGCGTCGATGCGCTGCCAGCTCTCGTCGCCCTGGCCGCCGAGGATCACCACTTCATCGCCGGGCTGCACCTCGTCGACGCCGGTGACGTCGACCGTGATCATGTCCATCGACACGGCGCCGACGATCGGGACGCGCCGGCCGCGAATCAGCACGACGCCGCGCCCGGAGAGTCGCGTATCGAGGCCATCGGCGTAGCCCGCCGGCACGACGGCGATCGTTCGTGGCGCCTCCGCCCGAAAGCGCCAGCCGTAACCGACGCCCTCGCCGGGCCGGATACCCTTGACCGCCACCACCCGGCTGGTGAGCGACATCACCGGCTGCAGCGCGAGCGTGGTCGCCAGCGGCGGCGGCACGATGCCGTAGAGCAGCAAACCGGGGCGGACGATGTCGAACCAGACGCGCGAGTCGCGCAGCAGCGCCGCGCTGTTCGCTGCGTGCCGAAGGACGCGACGGCTGCCCGGCTGGCCGCCAACCATTTCCCTGACCGTTTCCCAGGCGCGGTCGAACTGTTGCCGCTGCTGCTCGAACAACGGGCTCTCGGGAACGTCCGCCGAAGCGAAGTGGGTGTAAACCGCGTCGAGGCGAAGGTTTGGCGTGCGCAGCACGTCGGGCAGGGTTCGCCCCAGGTTGTCATGGCGGAAGCCAAGCCGGTTCATGCCGGTGTCGATCTTGAGGTGATACCCGATCAGCGCGTGATGCCGTGCCGCGGCCCCCTGCAGCGCCCGCGCCGCCGACGGCGTGGAAATGGTCGGCGTCAGCGCGAACTCGAACACGCCGTCGAGATCGCTGACGCTGAGCGCACCAAACACCAGGATCGGCACCTGCACACCGGCGCGGCGCAGCACGATGCCCTCCTCGATGTCGGCACAGGCGAGCATGCGCGCACCCGCCTCCTCCAGCGCAAGCCCGACACGCGTGGCGCCATGGCCGTAAGCGTTGGCTTTGACGACGGCCACTACAGCGGGTTCCGGGTTCCAGGTTCCGGGTTCCGGGTTCGGCGAACCAGCGACGAAGGCGCGGATCGCCCTGAAGTTCGACTTCAGGGCGCCGAGGTCGACGTGCGCGACGGTGCTGCGAGTCATGCTCGATGGTGAGTGGTGATGGGCGACCTGTGAAACATCGGTGAATGACGACTGGTGCTCGCGCGATTCGGCGTCAACCTTGCGATGGCCGATACATCAGCAATCGCCATTCGTCAGTGGCCAACGTCGCACTGATCGCCGCTCGTCAATCACCATTGAACTAGCCGGCGGCGAGATTGGCGAAGCGGGTCTGCTCGCGCAGGAAGGCCAGCTTCACGGTGCCGGTCGGGCCGTTGCGCTGCTTGGCGAGGATCAGTTCCGCCGTGCCGGCGTCGGGGTTGTTGGGGTCCTTGTTGTAGACGTCGTCGCGGTAGATCAGCACGACCAGGTCGGCGTCCTGTTCGAGCGCGCCCGATTCGCGCAGGTCGGAGAGCTGCGGTCGGTGATCGGAGCGCGATTCCGCGGCGCGGCTCAACTGCGACAGGACGACGATCGGGACGTTCAGTTCCTTGGCCAGCCCCTTGAGCGACCGCGAGATCGACGCGAGCTCGAGCGTCCGGTTCTCGAAGCGGCCACGGCCGCTCATCAACTGCACGTAGTCGATGACCAGCAGGTGCAGACCGTGCTCGGCCTTCAGCCGCCGGGCCTTGGCCCGCATCTCGAGCACGCTGATGTTGGTGGAGTCGTCGATGTACAGCTTCATCGCGCTGAGCGTCTCGAGCGCGTGCGAGATCCGGCTGTAGTCCTTCTGCCCGATCGCGCCGCTCATCAGGCGATGGCTGTCGATCTGTGCCTCCGAGGTCAGCAGGCGCAGGAACAGCGACTCCTTCGACATTTCCAGGCTGAAGAAGCCGACCGTCATCTCCGGCTGCGTTGCGACGTATTGCGCGATGTTCAGCACCAGGCTGGTCTTGCCCATCGACGGCCGCGCCGCGACGATGATCATGTCGCCGCCCTGCAGGCCGCGCGTCATCTCGTCGAGGTCGACGAAGCCGGTCGGCACGCCGGTGATCAGGCGCTTCTGCTCGAACAGCTGCTCGATCTTCGGGAAGCTTTCCTTCACCAGATCGCGCATCGGCACGAAACCGGCCTTCAGCCGGTCGTCGGCGACGGAGAAGATCGCGCTCTCGGCTTCATCGAGAATCAGGTCCGATTCCTGTTCGGCCTCGTAGGCGTTGGTGACGATCTTGTTCGCCGCGTAGATCAGGTTCCGCAGCGTCGCCTTCTCCTTGACGATGCGCGCGTAGTACTCGATGTTGGTGGCGCGCGGCACGCCGTCGGCGAGCGAGGCGACGTAGGCGGGGCCGCCGACATCGTCGAGCTCGCCCGCCCGCGACAGCTCCTCCTTGAGCGTGACGAAGTCGATCGCCTGGTTGCGCTCGTTGAGCGCGACCATCTTGTCGAAGATGCGGCGGTGCGCGTCGCGGTAGAAGTCGGCCGGCGTGACGACCTGGATGGCGCTGTTGAACGCGTCGTTGTGGACGAGGATGGCCCCGAGGACCGAGCGCTCAGCTTCGAGGTTGTGCGGCAGCGTGCGCGCCGCGATCGCAACAGCGGTGTCGGCCATGGGATGAAAAAGGGGAACCCGGGAAGAAGAGGAGTCTAGCAGATCGCCGGCGGCGACGCGGTGTTGCGCGCGCCGCAGATCCATGCTGCGGCGCGTCGCAACTGCGTCATCCGCCCAACATCGGCTGCTGCGGGGCGGAATCCCTATTGCAGTGACGCGAGTGCCTGCGTGACGCGGGCGTAATCGGGCTCGTTGCGAGCATCTTCGAGGACCTGACTATGCGCGACGGTACCGTCGCGGCCGATGACAAACACCGCCCGCTTGGCAATGCCCTTGAGGCCGATCATGTCCTCGTTGAACACGTCGTACTGCCGGATCACATCCTTATTGAAGTCACTGAGCAGCGGGAAGTTCAGATGCTGCGCATCGCCCCACGCCTTCAGCGCGAAGAACGTGTCGACGCTGACGCCGAGCACAGTGGCGCCCACCGCGTTCAACTCGGTTGCCGAATCGCGGAAGGTGCACATCTCGGTACTGCACACACTGCTGAACGCGGCAGGGAAGAACGCGAGCACCACCGGACCGGACCTGAGCTGCTCACTGAGGGTGACCGGCTCGCGGTCCTGGTTCGGAAGGGTGAAGTCGGGCGCCTTGGCGCCAATCTCAACGGCCATATCTCTCCTTCGACAGTGCCCCGCGTGACGGACCCGGCGGCCGGGCGGAAGCAAAAGCTGAGTTTCGCGAGCCGGCTACCTTGCGCTCCGGCATCGCAAGCCATTAGTCTGACCGATAACTTGCCTGCCAAGACTCCCGTCGGCCTTTCCCCCACCCAGCACATCGCCCGAAGGACCGTCCGCCCATGAGCAGCGCTCCGTCCGACGCCGTCACCGGCCCTCTTACCGATCTCGCCCGCACAGGCATCAGCGGGCTCGATAGCCTGTTGCGCGGCGGACTGCCGCGCGACCGCGTCTACCTGGTCGAAGGGGATCCCGGCACCGGCAAGACCACCCTGGCGATGCAGTTCCTGCGCGAGGGCGTGTCCCACGGTGAGCCGGTGCTGTACGTGACGTTGTCCGAAACCGAAGCCGAACTGCACGCCGCTGCGCGCTCGCACGGCTTCGACCTCGAGGGCATCACCATCTTCGAGCTGACGCCGTCCGACACCGCGATACTGCCGGAGAATCAGTACACCGTCTTCCACCCGTCCGAGGTCGAGCTCGGCGAGACGACCAAGGCGATCATGGCGGTGGTCGATCGCATCAAGCCGACCCGCGTCGTGTTCGACTCGCTCTCCGAAATGCGGCTGCTGGCGCGCGATCCGTTGCGCTATCGCCGGCAGATCCTGGCGCTCAAGCAGCTGTTCATGGGCCGCGGTGCGACAGTGATGCTGCTCGACGACCGCACGTCCGGCGCGCACGACCTGCAGCTCCAGAGCCTGGCCAACGGCGTCATCAGCCTGGAGCAGCTGGCGCCGGAATATGGCGTGCCGCGCCGTCGCGTCCGCATCGTCAAGCTCCGCGCCGTCAACTACGAGGGCGGCTTCCATGACCTGATCATTTCGACCGGCGGCCTGATCGTCTATCCCCGCTCGGTGCCGATCTTGGAAGCAGCGAGACCGCGGCAGGCGTTCAGCAGCGGTGTGGCACAGCTCGATACGCTGTTCGGCGGCGGGCTCGACCGCGGCACGACCGTGCTGTTTGTCGGCCCGGCTGGCGTCGGCAAGTCGGCGCTCGGCGCCCAGTTCGCGGTCGCGGCAGCCAAGCGTGACGAACGGGCGGCGGTCTACCTGTTCGACGAGTCCGTCGAGACCTACTGCTGGCGTGCACAGGGGATGAACTGCGATGTCGCCGGGGCGACGAGCACCGGGCACATCAAGCTGCGCGGTATCGACCCCTCGTCACTGTCCCCGGGCGAATTCGTGCACCACGTGCGGACCTCGGTGGAGGTCGATGGTGCCCGCGTCATCATCATCGACAGCCTGAACGGCTATCTCAACGCCATGACGCAGGAACAGTACGTGGTCATGCAGCTGCACGAGCTCTTCATGTTCCTGCGGCATCGCGGCGTGTTGACGATTGTCATCCTGGCGCAGCAGGGGCTGATCGGAACGATGCAGTCGCCGGTGGACCTCAGTTACCTCGCCGACACTGTCGTGCTGATGCGTTATTTCGAAGCGACGGGCGAGATTCGCCAGGCAATCTCGGTGATGAAAAAGCGGTCCGGGCCGCACGAACGGACGATTCGCGAGTTCCGGCTCGATGCTGACGGCATCCGGGTCGGTGAACCGCTCACCCAGTTCCGCGGCGTCCTCACCGGTGTTCCGTCCTACACGGGCAACGACGCGCCGCTCATCGGCCGCCGCGAATGAACACGGCTGACCGGGAATCCCGCCTCCTGGTCCTCGCCCCGACTGGCCGCGACGCGGCCATGACCTGCGACGCGCTCCGCGCCGCGGGCCTCGAGGCCGAGGCCTGTCCGACGGTGGAGGCGCTGTGCTCGTCGATCGGCGAGGGTGCGGCGGCGGTGCTGATCGCCGAGGAGGCGTTCGAATCGCACTCGGCAGGGCGGCTGGTCAGGCTGCTCGAAGCGCAGGAGCCATGGTCGGATCTGCCAGTCGTGGTCTTGGCCGGCGGAGCGTTCTCCGATTCGGCCGGCCGCGCCACGCGTGTCCTGGACCAGTTACGCAACGTCATGGTGCTCGAGCGGCCGGTGCGCGTCGCCGTGCTGGTGACGGCGATGCGCGTCGCGCTCAGGTCGCGGGCGCGCCAGTATGAGCTGCGTGGCTACCTCGAGATGCGCGAGCGCCACGCGCGCGAGCGCGCGGCGATGCTGGTATCGGAGCGGCAGGCGCGCCACGAGGCGGAAACGGCCAATCGCCTCAAGGACGAGTTCCTGGCCACCGTGTCGCACGAGCTGCGCACGCCCGTCAACGTCATCCTCGGCTGGTCGGGCATGCTGCGGCGCGACGGAATGACGGAGCAGCAGCGCCAGCATGCGATCGACGTCATTCACCGCAATGCACAGGCCCAGGCGCGCGTCATCGACGAGCTGCTCGACATCTCCCGCATGGTCACCGGCAAGCTGCGGCTGGAGATCAGTCGGGTCGCGGTGGTGCCGCTGCTGCGCGAGGCAATCGAAAGCGTGCGTCCGGCGTTCGATGCCAAGGAGCTGACGGTCGAGACCTCGTGGCCCAGCAACCTGCCGCCGCTGTCGGCCGACGCCGACCGCCTGCGCCAGGTGTTCTGGAACCTGCTGATCAATGCAACCAAGTTCACTCCGGAGGGCGGCCGCATCCGCGTCTCGGTGGAGCAGGACCAGGGCCACGTGGTCGTCCGGGTGTCGGATACCGGGATCGGCATCACCGCCGACGTCCTGCCGTTCGTGTTCGACCGCTTCCGGCAGGCTGACAGTACGACCACCCGCACGCACGGCGGTCTCGGCCTCGGGCTGGCCATCGTCCGCCAGCTGGTCGAACTGCATGGCGGCACGGTGGAGGCGTCGAGCGCAGGAGCCGGCCAGGGAGCTGAATTCACTGTGCGGCTGCCGCGGCGCCGCCCCCTGGCCACCGCCGACGAGGTTGCGCAGGCTCCGCCCCCCCGGCCGGCCGGCGACTACCTGCCTCGCCTCGACGGCACCCGCGTCCTCGTCGTCGACGATGAGAACGACGGCCGGGAAATGGTGACATCGCTGCTACGCAGCCAGGGCGCCGAGGTCGGCAGCGCGGACGACGCTGCCGAGGCGGTCCGCCTCGCCCGGGAGTTCCATCCCGACGTGCTGGTGATCGACATCGCCATGCCGAAAATCGACGGCTACGCGCTGCTGGCGCAGTTGCGGGAGCTCGAGCTGGAACGCGCCGCGCCGGCGATCGCGCTCACGGCTTACGCGCGCGCCGAGGACCGCCAGAAAGCGCGTGACGCCGGCTTTGCCGCGCACGTCGCGAAACCGTTCGACGAACTGCTGCTGTTGATGACCGTCCACGACCTCTCGCTGACGCCAAAGTAATGGTGCTGGCCACGCCGCCCGCGGCGACGGTCCCATGGTATCGGGACATCACGCGCGAGCAGTGGCACGTCCTGATCGCCGCCAAGGCCGGCTGGATGCTCGACGCGATGGACTTCATGCTCTACGCCATGGCCATCGGTCAGCTCCGCGCGTATTTCAGCTTCAACGACGCGACCGCCGGCCTGCTCGGCACCGTCACGCTGCTGATGTCGGGCTTCGGCGGCTTGATCTTCGGTTACCTCGGCGACCGGCTGGGGCGCACGCGCGCGCTGATGGGGACGATCGTCGTCTTCTCGCTGGCCTCACTCGGCGCCGCAACGTCCCAGAGCGTGACGCAGCTGCTGCTGTGGCGTGCGCTGCTTGGCATCGGCATGGGCGGCGAGTGGGCGTCTGGCGCGGTCCTCGTCAGCGAAACGTGGCCGGCGGCGCATCGCAACAAGGCGATCAGCATCATGCAGTCCGGCTGGGCGATCGGCTACATCCTGGCCGCGCTGCTTGCCGCCGTGATACTCGGTTCAGCGGCCCTCGGCCGCGACGCCTGGCGTTGGCTGTTTGTCGTCGGCGTACTCCCGGCGCTGCTGACCATCTGGATCCGGCGGGCGGTGGCCGAACCGGCAGCGTGGTTGCAGCGCGGCGCGCGGTCCGCGCCGCGGCCGAACCCGTTCGCGGTGATCTTTGGACGTGCGCTCGCCGGGCGTACGCTCCGGATCATCCTGCTCATCTCGGTGGTGCAGTTCGCCTATTGGGGCATCTTCTTCTGGCTGCCGGCGTTCCTGTCGCGCCCGGTCGCGCAGGGCGGGGCCGGCATGGGCGTGGTCGGCTCGCTCGGCTGGCTCATCCCGGTGCAGATCGGCGCGTACCTCGGCTACCTGACCTTCGGCTTCATCGCCGACCGCATCGGCCGCCGGCGGACGTTCATCCTCTTCATGCTGGCGGCCGCGGCGCTCGTGCCCGTCTACGGCCAGATGGCCAGGAGCCCGTTGATCCTGCTGCTGCTCGGGCCGGTACTGGGCTACTTCGGCCACGGCTACTTCAGCATGTTCGGCAGCCTGGTGGCGGAGCTGTTCCCTGCAGCGGTGCGGGCCACCGGGCAGGGCACCACCTACAACATCGGCCGCATGGCCGGGGCGGTGGCGCCGTACACGATCGGCGCCGTCGCGACGCTGCCCGGCGTCGGCATCGGTCTGGCGCTCGCCACCACCTCGGGGTTCTTCCTGCTCGCCGCCATACTCGTCTTCACGCTGCCCGACCGCAGCGGACAGGAACTCGACGCGTGAATCTCTCAGGCAACACAGTCCTCGTCACCGGCGGCGCCTCGGGAATCGGCCTGGCGATCGCGCGGCGGTTCCTGGCCGCCGGCAGCACGGTGATCATCTGCGGCCGCCGCAGCGACAAGCTGCACGCGGCGCAGGCAGCGTGTCCGGCGATGCACGTCGCCGTCGCCGACATCGCCCGCGACAATCAGCGGCTGGCGCTCGTCGACTGGGTCACGACCGCCTTCCCGGCCGTCAATGTGCTGGTGAACAACGCCGGCATCCAGCGCCGCGTCTCGCTGCTCGAGCAGGAGCCGTGGGACGAGACGCGCGAGGAGATCGCCATCAACCTCGAAGCGCCCATCCACCTGTCACGCCTGGTGGTGCCGCACTTCCTGACGCAGGAGGATGCGGCGATCATCAACGTCACCTCGGGGCTGTCGTTCGCCCCACTCGCCGGCGTTCCGGTCTACTGTGCGACCAAGGCAGCGCTGCACTCCTTCACGTTGTCGCTCCGGCACCAGCTGCGTGATTCGCCGGTGCGCGTGGTCGAAGTGGTCCCGCCTGCGGTCGACACCGACTTGGGTGGCCCCGGGCTGCATACATTCGGCGCCAACGTCGACGCCTTCGCCGATTCGGTCATGAGCCGGGTCGCCGACGGCGAGCTCGAAGTCGGTTACGGCACCGCCGAGCAGGCCCGCCGTGCCTCGCGCGGCGACCTCGACGCCATATTTCTCAACATGAACCCACACGCCAGCTGACGTGGACCTGCGCATCGGCACGGCAGGATGGAGCATCCCGCGCGCGGTTGCCGGCGCCTTCCCGGGCGAGGGCAGCCACCTGTCACGCTACGCCGCGATCCTGCCGGCCGCCGAGATCAATTCATCGTTCCACCGGCCGCATGCCGAAACGGTCTACCGCAAGTGGGCGGCGTCGACGCCGCCGCACTTCCGTTTCGCCGTCAAAGTGCCGCGCACCATCACGCACGAGGGCAAGCTCCGTCGTGTCCGCTTGCCGCTCGAGCGATTCCTGGCCGAGTCGGCAGGGCTGGGCGACCGGCGTGGACCGCTGCTGGTGCAGCTGCCGCCGTCCTTCGCCTTCGACCGGCGCGTGGTGGGTCGCTTCTTCGATACCGTGCGGGCGTCGTGGGAGGGCGATGTCGTCTGCGAGCCGCGCCATCCTTCGTGGTTCGACACGGCGCCGGACCGCCTGCTGGCCGCCGTCCGCGTCGCGCGGGTCGCCGCCGACCCGGCCCCTGCTCCCGGTGCCGAGCGACCTGGCGGCTGGCCCGGACTGATCTACTACCGGCTGCACGGCTCACCACGGAAGTATTGGTCGAAGTACGAGGAGCCATTCCTCGATCGCCTGCACGCCGAACTCGCCGCAGTGCCCGCCGGCATCCCCGCCTGGTGCATCTTCGACAACACCGCGAGCGGCGCGGCGCTGCAGGATGCCTATGCGCTGTGGAATAGGTAAAGCGCCCACGCATGGCCAAGGGCGCCGGACCGGACCCGAGCCTGCTCAGCGCCAGTCGCCGGCTGCAACGAACGCGGCCCAGTAGAACGGGTGCGTGCTGAGGCCGGCGGCGCGGCGTTGTTCGAGCACGGCCAGGCTGGCGGCGCGGACGGCGCCGGCGGTGTCGAGGCCACGCTGCAGGCGACCCTCGTAGAGGGCGCGCATCCATCCGCGCGTCGCCTCGTCGTCGACAGACCAGAGGCTCATGATCACGGTTTGCGCGCCGGCGATCTGAAAGGCACGGCGCAGGCCGAAGACGCCTTCGCCGGCGCGGATTTCGCCGAGCCCGGTGTCGCACGCCGACAGCACCGCCCACTCGGTGCCCTGGAGGTCGAGGCCGGCGATCTCCTCCGCCGTCAGGATGCCATCGTCCTGGTCCGGCTTGGCAGTGGCGCGGCGGTTCGCGCCGGCGAAGGCAAGCCCGGACAGCAACAACGGGTTATCGATGCGGCTCGGCGGCCGCCGCGTCGTCGTAACCAGGCCGCCGACGGCGCGCGTCGCCGCGACGCCGCCTGGCGGGCAGGCTTCGCCGAGGAAGAAGCCGTGCGTCGCCAGGTGAATGACGCGATTGCCGGGAAGCGATTGCTTCAGCACGGTTTCGTTGGCGTCCGCGCCGGTCAGCACCTTCACCGCGACGCCATCCGCCGACCACAGGCGCGACACCTCGGTCGCCTCGCGGCCGGTGCCCGGCAGGTCGCCAAACCGCATCGTTCCGTAGCCGACGCAGCCGTCGCGCAGTGAGGACACCGGGGGCGGCCGGTTGACGGCATTGAAGGCGGGCCGCCCGACCACCAGCGCCGCCGTCGCCGCCGCCCTCGCCGGGGCCGTCGTGGAGCCGACCGCGCCAGCCAGGACATCGCGCTCGGTCGACAGGTAGTGCAGCAGCACCTCGCTCTGCGCCAGATAACCGCCGCTCGCAGCGGGCAGCGAGCTGAAGTTGACGACGTTCAGCAGGCCGTCGGCGACGATGAAGACGCGGTCGGCTTCGGGAAGGGCCGGCGCAATCGGATCCCAGATGACAGCGCGGAGCCGCGTCGCCACCCGGCGGTAGTCACGCTCGGTGGCCGTACGCGTCGACCTCGTCGCCGCCGCGCCGCCATGAATGGCAGCCTGCCAGGCGCGCACGGCACCCTCGATGCTGGCGGCGGTGCCGAGCGGGATGAACGTCGCCGCCGCCGGTCCGGCCCCGGCGGCGAGGACGAAGGCGGCGTAGGACGGCTGTGGCGGCTGCTCGCGGCCGGCCGCCGTCGCGGGACGCGTGCGGCTGTAGCGGACGAACGAAACGAGGGCGGTCCGGGGGGCAAGGCTGGCGCGGATGTCGCCCAGGCCGGCCGCCGTCCGTGCCTGCTCCTCCCGCGCCGCCGCACTGCGGGCGGCCGCGGTGCGTTCCGCCGCCTCGCGCTCCAACCGCGCCGCTTCGAGGCGCTCGCGCGGCACGGCGGTCGGGTTCTGCGCCGCGCGCATCATCAGGTTGGCGTAGCGCTGGCGGGCGCCGGCCAATTCCGCCAGCAGGGTGCCGTCGAGGCCATCGCCGGCGTGCTTCCGTGAGGCGAGCTCGTCCAGCACGACGCCGCGCGAGCGGATCAGCGCGTCGTAGACAGGTGCCGCATCCCGTCCGCGGTCGGCGGCAAGCACCGACAGGGCGACGTCGAGTCCCTTCGGGCGCGAGTCGGCAAACGCCAGTGCCTGGCGCTCAGGGAGGTCACGAATCGTGGCCCGCAACAGCGTCTGGCCGACCTGCTCGGCTTCGAGGGCGTCGCTGGCGGCACGGTCGTAGTGGCCTGCCTGCAGGTCGACGCTGGCCCGTGCGGCGCGGACCATCGCCGCGTCCGGATGGTCGGCACCGAACTGGGCTGCCCACATCTCGAGGGCCTCGGTCAGGTGCCGCGCCGCCGAGTCGCGGTCACCGCGGCGCCGGTCGATGTCGGCGCGCAGTTGCAACAGCGCGGTGATCGGCAGCGCCTCGTCGGCCGCGCCGGCCCGCTGATAGATTGCCTCTGCCTGGTCGGCGTAGCGCAGCGCCGTTACCGTGTCGCCCAGGCGCCCGGCAAGCCGTGCCAGTGCGGATAGCGTGCGGGCGACGTCCGGATGGTTCGTGCCGAGGGCGCGCCGCCGCGTGGTCAGCAGCCGCTGATACATCGTGAATGCCTGGCGCGTCAGGCCGCGTGATGCCGCCACCTCCGCCAGCGAATCGCGCGCGCGCAGCACGAACGGGTGCTCGGCACCCAGGCCCGCGGACCAGATCTGCGAGGCGCGCCGGAACAGGCGCTCGGCGTCGTTCCAGTCGCCGGTATTCACGGCCACAGCGCCGAGGTTGTAGGCAGCGGTGGCGGTCAGCGAGTGCCGGTCACCCTGGCACCGCTCGTAGCCGGCCAGCGCCCGTTCGAACATCGACCGCGCGTTCGTATAGTCGCCTTCGGCAAGGTAGGACGCGGCCAGGTCGTTCTCGGCACCGAGCAGGTCCGGGTGACACGGAGCGAGCCCCGCTTCGGCGATGTGCAGCGCCTCCTCCCGCAGCTGCCGCGCGCGTAGCGAATCTCCGAACGCCCATTCCGCCAGCGCGACCTTGCGCGAATACAGGCTGATCAGCGGATGACCGGGACGCAGCGTTGCCCCGGCCCACTCCAGCGCCGCCGCGTAGGCAGCCCGAGCGTCGGCGATGCTGCCGCCGAGGAAGGCGATGTCGCCGCGCAGGTGCTGCAACGCCGCGAGGCGCGGGTGCCGCGGCGTCTGCTGCTGGCGAATGGAAAGCGCGCGCTCAAGGTGCTGTTGCGCCGCCGTGAAATCACCGCGCTGGCGCGACAACAAGGCGAGCAGCTCTTCGACGTCAGCCACCTCGACCGCCGGGCCGGAATGCTGCGCCTCCCGGATCCTGAGTGCGCCGTCGAGGGCGGCGCGCGCCTCTGCCCAGCGTTCGAGATTGATCAGAGGCACGGCCAGGTGTACGAGCGCGGCCGCCAGCCGCACCTCATCACCCGATTGCGCATCGATGGCGACGGCGCGCTGGTGGAACTGGACCGCCCGCGCGTCCTCGCCCCGCGCCGCATGCGCCAGGCCGAGATCGTCGAGCGCCGTAGCGGTGGTCGCACTGCCTCGCCCCAGGCGAGCCTCCGCAACGCTCAGCGCGCGCGTGGCGAGCGTGACGATTTCGCTGTCGGCGGCGCGGCCATTCAGCGCCAGCGCCCGCACGAGCTCACCGAGCGCCGTTAGCGTCTCGGCCGACTCGGCGCCGCGGTCACGCTCCGTCTCGGCCAGTCGCTGCCGGGCGATCCGTTCTGCATCGTCATACGCCCCCGCCGCCAGCGCGGCGGCGGTGTCACCCGGCGCCGGCTGCGCGGCCGGCCGCGCCAGGCTGGCGGCGACGATGGCGGCGGCAAGCCAGGCCGCGGCCCGCCAGCGCCGGCGCGCCTTCGCGCGAACCGGGTGACGCACCGCAACTGTCATGGCGCGCCTGGCCTATTCCCGGACGCGCAGCTGGGCGTTCGGCGACGACACTTCCAGGTGCAGATGGACATGAACGTGTTGGGCCGCGGCGCCGTTCACCGGCGGCGCTGACGCCGCTCCCTGCTCTGACGCAAGGCTGCTCCGCAGCGTCCCCAGGTCAGCGGCGAGTGTTTCGAGCGACCGGCGCGCCAGTTGTGCCTTGGCGCGGACGTCGTCGAGCAAGTCGGTCGGGTTGCCACTGGCGGCCGCGGCCGCTTCGAGCGACAGCAGCACCTCGCGCACCGCATCGTGGCTCTTGACCACCAGGTCGACTGAACTGAGGAGCTCGGCACCCATGCCGGCCGACTTCGGATCCACGTGTTCCTTGGCCATCGATCTCTCCAGAGCGTTGCGCTAAACCGCCGCCCCGTCCACTGTGAAGGCCACCTGGTCCCAGCCGGTGGCGGCGCAGACGCCGAGCCTGCGATATGCGAATGTCGTGACGTCGCCGCCGAACGAGAAGCGCCGCAGATCCGGCGGCGGCAGGTAGAACGCGCTGATGCCGTGGAACGACGTGTCGCGCGGCCGGTGCTCGAGCACCGGCCGATCGTCGGATGCCAGGAACGCCTGCAGCCGCGACACCGGCCCATCGCTGCCCCACTCCGGCAGCAGCGCCAACGCGGCGCAAAGCGCGCCGAGGTCGAGCAGGGCGGCGTCGCACGACGGCCGGCGTGCGGCGGCAATCGCGTCGCGCAGCGGCGGTTGCAGCAGCTTGGCCGGTGCTGCGCTCAGCGCCGCCGCCAGCGCCTTCATCACCGGTCCGAACCTGGTCATCAACGCCGGGCGCAGGATGCTGTACGGCACCTCCTGACGGCCCATCCTGGCGTCGGCTTCGGCGAACTGCCGATCGAGGGCATCGAGCAGCCCGCGCGCGGTGTTCTCCACGTCCGGGCCGAGCGCCTTGAAGATCTCATCGTAGTTCCAGGCGCGCAGCGGCACGATCGCCTGCGAGCACACCATCAGTCCGACGCCATCCTTCAACTCGAAGGCGGCCTCGATGGTGGCGAGCGAGCAGCTCTTGCCGAGCAGGATGTCGATCTTCTGCCCGAACCCCTCGGCGCTGGCGGCGAACTCCAACACCCCGGCAAGCTCTGGCAGCGACAACGTCTTGTCGGGGGTTGGCAGCAGGTCGCCGCCGTGCGCGTCGGAAAAGAAGCCGATTGGCCCCTCGCCATGGCCCCAGATCAGCAGCAGGTAGTGCTCGGCGGGACACTGCCGGGCGACCGCGGCGATGTAGTCGGTGAAGGTATCGGCGCGTCCGGCACCGCGCTCTTCCGGCAGTCGCACCTTCTCGACGCCGTTGCTGTTGGCGATGACCCTGAAGACCCCGGAGAGGCGCGAGAAGTCGATCTGCGCGGCGACGTTGACCTTGGAGCGGTCCGCTGACCAGAGCAGGTTGGTGACTTCCTCGAATGCGATCTCGTCGATCCGTGCGGCAACCTCGTCCTTGTCGGCCGGAATCTCCTTATGGTCCGCGACGATATACGCGAGGACGGTCCACGGCTTCTTTTCGGGAGGTGCGGGTCCTGGCATCGGAGCACTCCAGCGCACGTGCGCGCGTCCAGCTCTGCTCGGTTTGAAAAGTCGAGTGTACCGCGGAACCTGCACGGTTAGAACCGCCCCGCCCGCTCGTTACCTTACCGAGACCAGGATGGGGAGACTGCAGCAGCCGCGATACGACGGGTCCGGGAAGCGCGATATCATAGGCGTCCTCACGTTCCCAATTCAGCAGGACCGCCCCATGGAGAAGCCTTCCCGCGGTGCACGACCGGCCGCTGCGGCGACGCCCGCCGCCCCCGGACCGGCCTCGTCGTATGACCTGATCGTGCGGGCCCGGACCGGCGACGACGCCGCCTTGAACGAGCTGTGCGCCCGCTATCTGCCGCGCCTGCAGCGGTGGGCGCATGGCCGGCTGCCGAACTCGGCGCGCGGCGCCATCGACACCCACGACCTCGTCCAGGAGACGCTGACCCACGTGGTGCGCCGTCTCGATGGCTTCGAGCCGCGCCGTGAAGGTGCCTTCCAGGGCTACGTGCGGCAGGCACTGCTCAACCGTATCAGGGACGAAGCCCGCCGCGTCACCCGGCGCAAGCCGGCGGAGCCGCTCGAAGACGGCCATGCCGCCAAGGACGCGTCGCCGCTCGAGGAGGCGATCGGGCAGGAGGCGCTCGAGCGCTACGAAGCGGCGATGGCGCGGCTGCGACCCGACGACCGCGAAGCGATCGTCGCGCGCATCGAGCTCGGGCTTCCCTACCCGGAAGTGGCGGAGGTGCTGGGCAAGCCCAGCGTACCGGCCGCGCACATGGCCGTCAGCCGGGCGCTTGTCCGCCTTGCGAAGGAGATGTCAAGTGGAACTGCACACTGACGAAGACCGGCTGCTCACGGTAGCCGCCTCGATCTCGGACCGCAGTGCGGTTGACTGGAACGACCTGACGCGGGCGTGCGACAGCGCCGACGACGCGGCCATCCTGCAACAGTTGCGGATCCTCGACGGCATCGCCCAGGTGCACGCGGAACGAAGCACGTGGGGCTCGCTCTCGATCATCGCCCCGGTCGGCCAGGGTGCCTTCGGAACGGTCTACCGCGCCTACGACCTCGACCTGCAGCGCGAAGTGGCGCTGAAGGTGACGCGGCCTCAGGAGATGCCATCGGGCTTCGATGCCGAGCGCCTGGTGCGCGAAGCGCGCCTGCTCGCCCGCGTGCGGCACCCGAATGTCGTCCTGCTGTTTGGCGCGGAACGCAAGGGTGACGAGGTCGGCGTCGCCATGGAATTCGTCCAGGGCCAGACGCTCGATGCGTTCGTCGCGGCGCACGGCTCGTTCAGCGCGCCCGAGGCAGCGGTCATCGGTATCGACCTGTGCCGCGCGTTGGCCGCCGTCCACGCTGCCGGCCTGCTGCACGGCGACATCAAGGCGCACAACGTCATGCGCGAGGAGGGCGGCCGCATCGTCCTCATGGACTTCGGCGCCAGCCGCAAGCTCGACGCCGGCGTCCGCACCGGCAACGACTTCGCCGGCACGCCGCTCTACGCGGCGCCCGAAGTGTTCGCCGGCCAGCCGCGCAGCATCGTCTCGGACATCTACAGCCTCGGCGTGCTGTTGTATTTCCTGGCCACCGGCGGCTACCCGGTGGAAGGCGACACGCGCACCCAGATCAACATGAGCCACGAGCTCGGCACGCACCGCCGCCGCCTGCGTGACGTCCGTCCCGACCTGCCGGAGGACTTCGTCCGGGTGGTGGAGCGCGCCACTGCGGAACTGCCGGCGCTGCGCTACCAGAGCGCCGGCGAGTTCGAGGCTGCACTGGCGGCAACGATTGCGGCGCAAGCCGCACCGGTGCCGGTTCGCCGCGGCGGACGCGCCGGGTTGATGATCGCCGCCGGCGTCGCCTTGACGGCTGCGCTGGTCGGTGCGGCAGGTTATGAAGCATTCAGCCGTGCCGGCACCTCCGCCGGCACCAGTGCCGCCGCCGCGGGTGCCGCGGACGTGCCGCTGAGTGCGACGCCGGCGACGGTTGCGGTTGCACCCGACGCCTACTCGGTGCAGGCGGCGATGTACCGCGCCGAGGACAGCGGACCGGTGAAGCTGGCGCCTGGCGCGCGGATCAAGCCCGGCGACCGGCTCTATCTCCAGGTGAAGACCTCGAAGCCGGCTCACGTCTATGTCGTCAACGAGGACGATCGCGGCGAGTCCTACCTACTGTTTCCACTCCCCGGCCGTGCCGGCACGCAGGCGCTCCCGGCCGATCGGCAGAACCGGATTCCGGCGATCGAGCGGGGGGAGGAGACGAACTGGCAGGTCAGCAGCAGCGGCGGCCTCGAACACTTCGTCATCTTCGTCAGCCCCGAGCCGCTGACCACCTTCGAAAAGGTTTTCGCCGGCCTGCCAAAGGCGTCGCCAGACCGCGTCGTCAGCGCCGTGCGGCTGCCAGAGCAGTCACTTGGCGTGTTGCGCGGCGTCGGTGGCTTGAGTGTCCGGCCGGTCAACGAAGGGGCCACGCCGTCGATTGCGGCGCAGTACGACACGCCGCTGCCGGCGGGAGAGGAAACCGGTGTGCGCGGCCCGTGGATCCGGCAGGTTACGTTCCAGAATCCGTAATCCCGCCCAGGCAGAGGTACTTGATCTCGAGGTACTCCTCGATGCCGTACTTCGACCCTTCGCGGCCGAGACCCGATTCCTTCACGCCGCCGAACGGCGCAACCTCGGTCGAAATGAGGCCGGTGTTGATGCCGATCATCCCGACTCCGATCGCCTCGGCAACCCGGAACACGCGCGCGACGTCGCGGGCGTAGAAGTAGGCGGCGAGCCCGAACTCGGTGTCGTTGGCCAGCGCGATCGCCTCGTCCTCGGTGCGAAACCGGAACAGCGGCGCCACCGGCCCGAACGTCTCCTCGTGCGCAACCAGCATGTCGGCAGTGACGCCTGCGAGCACCGTCGGCTCGAAGAAGCGGCCGCCGAGCGCATGACGATGTCCACCGGTGACCACGTGGCGCCCTTGCTCACCGCGTCGGCGATATGCTCCTCGACTTTGGCGACCGCCTTGTCGTCGATGAGCGGTCCCTGCGTCGTCTCCGGCTCCAGTCCATTCCCCAGCTGCAAGCGCCTGACGGCAGCGGCGAGCGTCGCGGTGAACGCGTCGTAAACGCCGTCCTGCACGTAGTACGCGGTTGACGCAGACGCAGGTCTGGCCGCTGTTGCGGTACTTCGAGGCCATCGCACCCTCGACCGCGGCGTCGAGGTCGGCATCGTCGAACACGATGAACGGCGCGTTGCCTCCCAGCTCGAGCGACACCTTCTTGACCGTCGTCGCGCACTGCGTCATCAGCAGCTTGCCGACCTCCGTCGAGCCGGTGAATGACAGCTTCCTGACCAGGCGGTTCGAGCTGAGCTCGCCGCCGATGTCGGCGGCCGAACCGGTGACGACGTTGAAGACGCCGGCGGGGATGCCGGCACGGCTGGCGAGCTCGGCGAGCGCCAGCGCCGAGAACGGCGTCTGCGAAGCCGGCTTGAGGACGACGCGTGCAGCCCGACGCGATGGCCGGTCCGGCCTTCCGCGTAATCATCGCCAGCGGGAAGTTCCACGGCGTGATGCAGCCGACCACGCCGATCGGCTGCTTGACGACGAGAATCCGCTTGTCGGCCTGGTGTCCCGGGATGATGTCGCCGTAGACACGCTTCGCCTCTTCGCCGAACCACTCGAGGAAGGCGGCGGCGTAGGCGACCTCGCCGCGCGACTCGAGCAGCGGCTTGCCCTGCTCGATGGTCATCAGCCGCGCCAGGTCGTCCTGGTGCTCGAGCATCAGCTCGTACCAGCGCCGCAATACGAAGGCCCGCTCCTTCGCAGTGCGCGCACGCCAGCCGGCAAGGGCGCGCTGGGCGGCCTCGATCGCCTCACGCGTTTCTGCGGCACCGAATTTCGGTACGGTGCCGACGAGGGTGCCGGTGGCGGGATCGTCGACGGCGATCGTGCCGCCCGAACCGGCGTCACGCCAGGCGCCGTCGATGAAACACGACTGGCGGAACAGCCGCTGATCGCGCAGTGCCGGAAGACGCGCCGCCGTCGAACCTTCCTGCTTGCCGGAACCGTTCACGGCTTCGGCGCGCCGTCGTAGCGCGTGTCACCACTTGCCGATCGCGAGAGCAGCGGCGGCGGCACCTTGTTGACGATCGGCTGCACGGTTCGCAGGTAGGCGTAGATCGCCCTCAGATCGTCGTCCGATAACGTCGCGAACGTCTTCCACGGCATCGGCGGCTGGATGGCGCGGCCGGAGCCGGCATGGCGGCCGTTCTTGATGGCGGTGACGAACATCCTCTCGGTCCACGTGCCGATGCCGGTGAGCTTGTCCGGCGTCAAGTTGGTGGTGAAGGTCACCCCCCACGGCCCCGCCCAGGCGGTGTTGGTCCGGCTGATGGCGGTGGTCCAGACGCCGTCGTTCTTCAAGTCGGGCGCCGTCGCGATCTTGATGGTCTGCGGGTGCCCGGAGAGCATCCGCGTCCGGTCGGGGTTGCCGTTCCCATCGGTTGGCGTGTGGCAGCCCTGGCAATCGTGGACCGTCACGAGGTACTTGCCGCGCTCGGCCGTTCTCAACGACGGCGGCCCTGGCGGCGCTTGCTGCGCGGCGACGCTCACCACCGCCGTCAGGACGGACACCGACACGGCGGCCACGGCGATTCTGGGCAGCGACATGATGGGACCTCCTCCCTGGGAGCATGGGACCAGGCGGCCTGGTCCCGATTGCGACGAAGTATATATACAAGAGGGTTCGAGGGGTTCAGAGGGTCCTGCTCAACCCTGAGTGAGCCGCACCCGCTGAACCATGGTGAATCCCCTGAACCCGAGCCCCTGAACCTGAGCCTCTGAACCTGAGCCCCTGAACCTCCTGAACCTCCTGAACCCTATGACCCATCTACGCCTTCCTACACCCGGCCCCGTCGTTCGCACGCTGCTGCTGGCGGCGCTGATCCTGATCCTTGCATTCGCAGGCGAGTGGTATGTCGCGACCGTACGGGGCGGTGACGAAGTGACGTGCGAGTTGCAGGGCACGGCGCAGCCGGTGCTCACCGGGTTGTCGGACGCTAGCGGTGTCGCCGTCAGCCGCCGCACGCCAGGAACGCTGTGGACGCTGAACGACCGTGGCGACGCGGTGATCACGGCGATGGACGAGCGTGGCGCGGTTACGGGCAAGGTTCGCGTCGCCGGCGCGATGTTACGCGACTGGGAAGCGATTGCCGTGGCGGGCTGCGGCCCGGGGCGCTCCTGTCTCTACGTTGGCGACATCGGCGACAACGAGGCGAAGCGATCGGAGATCGTCGTCTATCGTGTCCCGGAGCCGGCGCCGGGCGATGAGACCACCGCTGCCGTGGAGACGTTCGCCGCCAGGTTCCCTGACCAGCCGCACGATGCCGAGGCGTTGTTCATCACGCCGGACGGCACCATGTTCATCGTCACGAAGGACCGGCCGGCGGGCGTCTTCCGGTTTCCGGCGGGTGCGCAGTCGGGGACGGTTTCGACACTGCAGCAGGTCGGGTTCATCCCGACGGAGGACGTCACCGACGCGGCGGCCAGTCCCGATGGACGCTGGGTCGCGCTGCGGACGAAGGAAGTGGTGATGTTCTTCCGCACCAGCAACATCGTCAACGGCGAAGTCGAGCACGGCGCGCCAGTGCCGGTCGTGTCGCTCGACGAGCCGCAGGGTGAAGGCGTGGCGATAGGCACGGACGGGAAAGTTTATCTGGCTGGCGAGTCCGGCATGCCGGGCCGGCCCGGCACACTGACGGCGATGTCGTGCCTGTTTCCACCGGATCGCGGCGGGTCGGCGGCGGCGATGCGGTAATCGCGGCGGCAGCGGCGGCGTGAAACGACAAAGGGGCGAGCCCGAAAGGCTTGCCCCTCTGTCGCTGTGTGTGAGCCTGCTGTGCGCAGGCGGCGGCGTTACGACTGCGGCGCGTCCGGCTCCGCCGTCGGGGCGGCGGCGGGAGCGGCCGCCTCGCGCGGCGCACCTTCCTTGACCACCTGCACCTTGAGCGGCACCGTGACTTCGCGGTGCAGCTTCAGCGGCACGTCGTGGGTGCCGAGCATCTTGATCGGCTCCGGCAGGATCAGCCGGCGCCGGTCGACCTCGAAACCCTGGGCCTTGAGGTAGTCGGCGATATCCGACGAGGTGACCGAGCCGTAGAGCTGCTCGGTGTCGCCGACGCGGCGGGCGATACGGATTTCGACGGCGCGGAGGCGCGTGGCCACGGCTTCGGCCTGGCCCTTCTCCTCCGCTTCGCGCGTCTCCATGATCTTGCGCTCGCGCTCGACGTGCTTCTTGTTGCCCTCGGTGGCCGGCAGCGCCAGCTTGCGCGGCAGCAGGAAGTTGCGGGCGTAACCGTCGGCAACCTTGACGATCTCGCCGCGGCGGCCGAGATGTTCGACGTGTTCTCTGAGAATGATTTCCATGGTGCTACTCCGCCGTGTACGGAATCAGCGCCAGCTGGCGGGCGCGCATCAGCGCGGTGCGCAGCTTGCGCTGGTGCAGGGCACAGGTGCCCGAGATGCGCCGCGGCAGGATCTTGGCGCGCTCCGGCACGAACGGCATCAACAGCTTGGCGTCCTTGTAGTTGATGTCGTCGATCTTGTCGGCGCAGAACTTACACACCTTGCGGCGGCGGAACATCGGGCGGCGCTGCCCGTCCTTGCCGGCCGCACCCGCCGCGCCCGTGGTCTTGCCGCGAGCGCCGCCAAACGTCTTCCTGCCGTTCATCGCATGTCCTCCCCGCCGATGTCGAACCGCTCGTCACGATCCTCGTCGGCCTCACCACGCTGACCCTCACCGGGCTGCCGATCGGCCGGCAGGCCGCGGGCGACGCGGCGGCGGCGCGAGGTCTCGGTGCGGCGGCTGCGCATCCGCTCGACGACACCCTGTTCCTCGTCGATACGCACCACCAGGTGCCGGATGACCAGATCGCTGACCTTGAGACGGCGATCGATTTCCTTCATCACCTCGCCGTTGCCGACGATCAGCTCGAGCACGTACGTGCCTTCCTTGTGCCGGCCGATCTCATAGGCGAGCTTGCGCCGGCCCCAGTTCTCGGTCTTCTCGAGCTGGGCGCCCATGCGCTGAACGATGGCTTCGACCTGCGTGTGCAGGTCGTTCACCTGGTCGTCGGACGCATCCGGCGACACGATGTACACGAGCTCATACTTCCGGTTCATACGTCTCCTTCTGGACTACGGCTGCATACCGGAGCGGCGTCGCTCCGGCTCCCCTGCGGGGGCAGCAAGGAGTCAGTCGGGTACTAGATGCCACGACATCCTTGTTGTACGCGTTCATCACCGTGCCGATGTCCGTCGCGGCGAACATCTCGGCGGCGTCGGCCGCCCGGGCGATGAACGTTTCGAGCTCGGCATGTTCGCCAGGCTCGAACGTCGAGAGCACGTGAGCCGCGAGATCTCTCCGCGCATCACCACGCCCCACCCCCAGCCGAAGCCGGGGGAATTCGTTGCTGCCAAGCCGCGCGACCAGCGACTTGAGCCCGTTGTGCGTCCCGGCGGACCCGCGCGGCCGGGCGCGCAGCCGGCCAAACGGCAGGTCGACCTCGTCGACCACCACCAGCAGGTCGGCGGTGGCGATGTCGTAGTAGCGCGCCAATGCCGCGACCGCGTCGCCGCTGCGGTTCATGAACGTCAGCGGCTTGGCGAGCAGCAGCGGCGCTGTCGCCGTGCCTGCCGTGCCGCCGTAGCGCTTGACCACCATCGCATCGGCTACCTGCGACGGTGCCATCGCCCACGCCAGCTGGTGCCGCCGCGCGATCTCGTCCACCACCATGAAGCCGACGTTGTGCCGCGTGTCCCGGTACTCGCGTCCCGGATTGCCAAGCCCAACGATCAGCTTCAACTTCGGCGACCTTACTTCTTGTCCTCGGCCTTCGCCTTGTCGTCCTTGCCCTTCTTGGCAACCTCAGGCTCGGCCGCCGCTGCGCCTTCCGCCGCCGCCGCCGATTCCTCGGCCTTCGGCGTTACGACGTGGACCAGCATCGTTTCGGGCTCGGTGACCGGCTTCCACTTGGCGTCTTCCGGCAGGTCGCGCACGCGAATCGCCTGGTTGATCACCATCTCCGAGACATCGACGTCGATGTGCTCGGGAATGTCGGTCGGCAGGCAGAGCACTTCGATCTCGCGGGTGACGAAGTCGAGCAGGCCGCCCTGCAGCTTGACGCCCTTGGGCTCGCCGCGCAGCACCACCGGCACGCTGACGGTGATCGCCTTGTCCATCGCCAGCTGGTAGAAATCGGCGTGCAGCAGGTTGTGCGTGATCGGGTCGAGCTGGTACTCCTTGACCATCACCCGCGACTCGCCGCCATCCTGGATGCGCAGGCTGATCAGGGTGTTGGCGCCGGAGTCCGAGTGCAGGATGCGCAGCACCGCCTTCGGGTCGACGGCCACTTCCACGCCGGCCGGCGCTTCGCCCGCCTTGCGCGCGCCATAGACGACGGCGGGGATCCGCCCGGCCGCGCGCAGCCGCCGCGCCTCGTTCTTGCCCCGGCCTTCACGCTTGCTTGCTTCTAACGTCGCTTCCATGTGCTTTTCCTAACGTCTACGGTCAACGGTCCACGGTCTTCGGCGCGTATCTCTGATCGACTCTCTGTTCGGCGACGGGTGCTGCGCCAGCCGGCACCGTTCTACACGAACAACGACGAGACCGAGGTCTCCTCGTGGATGTTGCGAATCGCCTGGCCGAGCAGCCGCGCCACCGACAGGACGACGATCTTCTTGCACCCCTGCGCCGCCGCACTGAGCGGAATCGTGTTGGTCACGATCAACTGGTCGAGCGGCGACTTCTCGATGCGCTCGATCGCCGGGCCCGAGAGCACGCCGTGCACCGCGCAGGCGAGCACGCGCTCGGCGCCGGCATCCTTCAGCGCTGTCGCCGCCTTCTGCATCGTCCCGGCCGTGTCGATGATGTCGTCCTGCAGGATGCAGGTGCGGCCCTTGACGTCGCCGATCACGTTCATCACTTCCGCGGTGCCATCCTCGGTGCGCCGCTTGTCGACGATCGCCAGCTCCGCATCGAGCCGCTTGGCGTAGGCACGGGCGCGCTCGGCGCCGCCGGCATCGGGCGACACGATGGTCAGGTTCGGATGGTGCAGGCGCGAGCAGTAGTCGACAATCACCGGCGCCGCGAACAGGTGGTCCACCGGGATGTCGAAGAAGCCCTGGATCTGCGCCTTGTGCAGGTCCATCGTCAGCACCCGGTTCGTGCCGGCAGCGCTCAGCAGGTTGGCCACCAGCTTCGCCGAGATCGGCACGCGCGGCTTGTCCTTGCGGTCCTGCCGGGCGTAGCCGTAGTACGGCACCACCGCCGTGATGCGAGCCGCCGACGAACGGCGGAACGCATCGATCATGACGAGCAGTTCCATCAGGTGCTCGTCGACCGGGCACGACGTCGGCTGGATGATGAAGACGTCGGCGCCGCGGATGTTCTCGTCGATCTGAAAGGACACTTCCGTGTCCGGGAAGCGTCGCAGGCGCGCCTGGCCCACCGGGATGCCAAGAAAATCTGCGACTTCCCTGGTCAGTTGCGGGTGAGCGCTTCCGGAGAAGAGCTTCAAGTCGCCAAACCCGGTTGCCATTAGTCCTTCGCCGCTCAGGGGTCTTCGCATCAGAATCAGGGTCGTGCGGTCCGGAATCGATTCGGTGAACTGGTTGGGGCGGAAGGATTCGAACCTTCGAATACGGGATCCAAAGACCCGCGCCTTACCACTTGGCCACGCCCCAGCACCACCAGTGGCCATCAAGCCCACTGGGTCGTTCAGCTCGTGTGGCGCAAACCCTTAGTGTAGTCGAGATTTAACGGGTTGGGCAACCGGCCGGCCACGCCGCCCGTACTCGCCGCGGTCGAGCGACCTCGTCAGCAGCACCCGCCAGCCCGACGTCGCCAGCCGCGCGGCGGCGCTGACCGCCTCCCGCCGCTGCTGAAACAGACCGAAGACGGTGGACCCACTGCCCGACATGGCCGCGGCGAGCGCGCCGTGCCGGCGCAATTGCAGCTTCATCTCCTCGATCTCGGGATGATGGCGGGAAATCGGGCCCTCGAGGTCGTTGATCATCTGCGCCGCCCGCGACGGCCACGGCCCGGGCACGTACTGCGGCTCGCCGGCGGCTGGCCGGCCCTGTTCGCGCTCGGCGTCGTACCAGCGGAACGCGTCGATGGTCGACACGCCAAAGCCGGGAATCAGCAGGACGATCCAGTGCCGCGGCAGGTCGGCGAGCGGATAGACTTCGTCGCCGCGCCCCAGCCCGAGGGCGGTGCCGCCCGAGAGGAAGAACGGCACATCGGCGCCGAGCGTCGCGGCGAGGTCGCTCAGCTGCGCCGGCGGAACGCTGACGCCCCACAACCGGAGGAGCGCCATCAGCGTTGCCGCGGCGTTGGCGCTGCCGCCGCCGAGCCCGGCCTGCAGCGGGATCTGCTTGTCGAGGTGAATCGCGACGTCGCGCATCGGGCCGTCGCGTTCCAGCACGTGCCACAACCCCTCGGCCGCACGCCAGACCAGGTTGCCACGATCGAGCGGCACGCCGGCGGCGGGGCACTCGAGAGCGAAATCCCCCGGCCGCGCGGTACAGGTAATCAGGTCGTGCAGCGCAATCGCCTGGAAGACAGTGCGCAGCTCATGGAAGCCGTCGGCTCGTGTGCCGAGGACACGGAGGTCGAGGTTGATTTTGGCGTGGGCGCGGATACGGACGGCGGCGGGGAGCTTCACTAGCGATTGGTCGGATGCTTCGGACGGATCTCGAACAGCGTCGGCCACAACTTGCCGGTGACGAAGATGCGCCCTGTGGCGGCGTCGAAGGCAATCCCGTTCAGCACGTCATCGCCGTTGCGCCGCTGCTCGCGATTGAGTCCCTCGAGCTCGAGCCAGGTTGCGACGCTACCGGTTTGCGGATCGATCGTCGCGATGCGATCGGTCAACCACACGTTGGCCCAGATGACGCCGTGAATGAACTCGAGCTCGTTCAAAGCGCGAATCGGCTTGCCACCGTCGGTGACGGTGATGCGCCGGCGTTCGCTGAGCGTCACCGGGTCGAGGAAGCGCAACTGGTCCGAGCCGTCGCTCATGATCAGGCTGGTCGCGTCGTGGGTCAGCCCCCAGCCCTCGCCCGGATACGCGAAGCTGCGCCGCGGCTCGAACGAGGCGAGATCGTAGACAAGGCCGACGTTGCTCGACCATGTCAACTGAAACAGCTCGCTCCCCCAGTCCGTCAGCCCCTCGGCAAAATAGCGCGCCTCGACGTTGCGCTGCTGCAGCACCTTGCCGGTCTGCAGGTCGACCTTGCGCAGCGAGGAGCGGCCGTTCAGGCCGGTGCTTTCGTAGATGAAGCCGTCGCGAAAAATCAGCCCCTGCGTGAAGGCGTCGCGGTCGTGCGGGTAGGCGCGGACGACGTCGACCCCGAAGACTGCGGCGGCGCGTCCCGGTGATTGCGCCGCGCCATCGGCGCGCAACGTGATGACCGCGAGCGCCAACACGGCGGCAGTGGCGGCCGCGACCCTGGCCACATTAGTCATTGGCCGCGCAGCGGCCCGGCTCCGCGCAGGTCGTCGATGGTCATGGCCTCCGCGTCCGGCGGCGCCGCCACGGTGAACGCGGCGGCATCGATGTCGACGTTGACCTCGAGTTGCGAGAGGGTGGCGGTGAGATCCACCTGCACTGCGGTGTCGACCGACTGCAGTCGCGCTGATGCCGGAAAACTGCCCTGCCAGGTCGGATACTCGATTTGCCATCCCGAGCGGCGCGCCGCGCGGACGAGCCACGACGCGCCGGAGCGCTGCAGGAAGAGCGTGGCGCCGCCCTCGAGATCGATCGAGGCCCAGCCGTTGCCGTGCACGCGGCCAGCCGCGGCGGTCGGTGTGGCGACGACGCAGCCCGTGAGGATCGCCTGCAGGTCGGCAGGGGCGAGCGACACGCCCGTCAGCGCGCCCAGGATCGCTGCCGCGCTGGCGCCGCGCACAACGCGACCGTCACGCGGCAGCCAGAGCACGGCGGTGGCCTCGCGGGCGGCGAGGATGAAGGCCGGGGCGCCGAACGGGGCAACGCCCTCCAGCCGCATCGAGGCGGGACGCTCGAACCCGGCAACGACACGGCCGCGCAGCTTCTCGTCGCCGGCGCGCCCCGACAGACCGAGTTCCGCCGTCATCGTCCGCACGCCGCGGCAGGCCATGGACACGCTCGTGTGCACCTGCTGAAAATCCGCGAGCGGCACACCGGCGTCAGACGGAAGATTGAGCCGCGGCTTGGCGCAGGCGGTCAGGAACAGGACAAGACCGAACGCCCACAGCGCAACACCCCTGGGATGTCTCGTCAACGCGTGCGTCGCCGCGCGTCCTCGATCTTCTTCTGCAGTTCCGCGCGATCGACGGCCCCACCCTGCGCGTCGAGCGCGCGCGTCCAGGCGGCAATGGCGTCGTTCCAGCGGCCACGCTTCGCCTCGACGTCGCCGAGGTGGCTTTGCACTTCGGCGTTCCTCGGCAACTTCGCGGCGGCGGCCGTGAGGTAGCGCGCGGCATCCTCGAGGTCGCCGCGCTGGAAGTGGGCCCAGCCGAGACTATCGAGATAGGCGCCGTTCTGCGGGTCGGTCTGCAGTGCCCGGGTCACGAGCTGGATCGCTTCGTCGAGCCGTTCACCACGATTGGCCAGCATATAGGCGAGATAGTTCATCGCATCGGCATTGCCCGGATCGTTGCTGAGCACCTGCCGCACGGTCCGCTCCGCGTCAGCCTGGCGGCCGACGGTGCTGTACATGTCGGCCAGCGACATCTGGCCGAGGGCGTCCTTCGGGAACGTCTTGCTCGAGGTCTCCAACACGGCGATCGCGCGCGGCGCGTCGCCGCCGGCGTAGAACGCGCTTGCCCGGAGACGTGGAAAGCGCGGATCCTCCGGGTGCTGCTGCTGGGCATCGGCGGCGAACTGCGCGGCCTTGGCGAAATCCTTGGCGTCGTAGAGCACGACGATGCGGCGGACCTTCAGCTCGCGACTGCCGGGCTGCTGGGCGAGCGCCGTGGTGTAGGTGTTCGCGGCGTCGGCGAGCCGGCCCGCCTGTTCCTGGTATTGCGCCAGCGCCGACGCCACCCGCGGCTCGTCGGGCAGCACTTCCTCGAGCGTGCTGATCGCCGCGGCCAGGTTGCGCGCCGCAGCCTGCGCCTGGGCGAGGGCGAGGCGGCCCTGGACCGACCCGGGGTTCTGATTGAGCACCCGCGTCAACGGCTCGATCGCCTTGTCGGGCATCGCCGCGCGCAGGTAGAGGCGCCCGAGCGTGTAATTAAGGTTGGCATCGGGCAGCCCCTGGCCGCCCGCGACGGCACGTTCGAGGTAGGTGATGGCGGCCGCCACGTGCGAGTTGGTCTGGGCCGCCCCGCCACGCTCGGCATCGACCTGCGCCGCCTCGAGCAGTCCGAGCACGCGGTTCGCATCCGCGTTCTTCTCGTCCAGCAGCAGGGCCGCCTTGGCCGCCTTCTCCGCCGCCTCCGCCTGGTTCTGCCGCAAATGGAGGGAGGCGATCTCGGCCCGGACTTCGGCTGATGCCGGATCCGCAGCGGCTGCCCGCTCGAGCGCGGCTACCGCCCCAGCGGTGTTGCCGGCGCTTTCCAGGCGCCTGGCGATCAGGAATTCGTAATACGGATCGGCCGTCCCCTGCGCAGCCGCGCGCGGCGGAACGAATCCGGCCAGCAGGCCGGCGACCAGGAAGGGAGCCGCAGCGCGCATCTTGGGCATGGGTAAGTGATTTTATCGCAAGATGTTATAGTTTCTGTCGTTCAGTAGGAGCCTTGATGCCCATCGATCCCGAACTTCTGCAAATCCTGGCCTGCCCCAACTGCAAGACGCCGGTCGCACTCGTCAAGAACGGCACCGCGCTCAAGTGCGGTACCTGCCACCGTGTCTACCCCATCAAGGACGACATCCCGGTGATGCTCATCGACGAGGCGACGGTCGAGCCGTAGTCGGCTGCCGCCGGCCAGCGTAGCGCTTGAGAATCCTCCTGGTCCGGCTGCGGCTGATCGGTGACGTAGTATTCACCACTCCGCTGATTCGCGCCGTCCGGCGGCATCACCCCTCCGCTCACATCGCCTATCTCGTCGAACCGGCGGCGGCTCCCGTCGTTGCTGGCAACCCGCACCTGGACGAGGTGATCGTCGCGCCGAAGCGCCGCGGCGTCGCCCGGTTGCGCTCCGACCTTGGTCTCGCCTGGCGGCTGCGGCGCGATCGCTTCGACGTGGCAATCGACCTGCACGGCGGTCCACGCAGCGCCTGGCTGACCTATGGCAGCCGCGCGCCGATGCGGATCGGCTACCACATCAAGGGGCGGACCTGGATGTACACCCATCGGGTGGAACGCGCGGCAGATCTGACGCCCCGCCACTCGGTCCAGAACCAGTGGGACCTGCTCCAGCCGCTGGGCATCCCGCCGCCGACGCCGGAGCACGATGCCGTGGAGATGGCCGACAGCGCCCCGGCCGGCGCCCGCGTCGAGCAGCGCCTCCGCCAGGCCGGCGTAACCCCAGCGCAGCCGATTGTCCTCGTCCACGTCAGCGCCGGCAATCCCTTTCGCCGCTGGCCGGCCGAATCGTTCGTGTCGGTGGTGGTGCAGCTGGCGCGCCGCGACCCGGCCCGCCGCATCGTGCTCTTCTCCGGACCATCCGATCCTGATGCCGGCCGGCAGGTTGCCGCGGCAGCTCGTCGAGAACTGGGCGGCCTGGCTGCGTCGGTTCCGGACATCGGCGAACCGGACCTCGAGGAACTCCGGATGCTGATCGCCCGCGCGGCGGTATACATTGGGGGCGATACCGGCCCCATGCATATCGCCGCCACCACCGCCACACCGATCGTCGAACTGCTGGGCCCGACACTCGCCGAGCGCTCACGGCCATGGCGCGACCCAAGCCGGTTCGCCGAGGTCGTCGACGCCGGGCCGCTGCCGTGCCGCCCATGCCACCAGCGCGTCTGCGTTCATGGCGACTTCCGCTGCCTGGTTGGCATCGCGCCAGAGGTGGTCGTCGCCGCGGCGGAACGGGCGCTTCACGAAGGCTCCCAGCACGTGGACCCGGGCAAGGAGCGCGGATGAGCGCGTCGGCCATGAGCCTGGCGCACCACCGGGCGGACGCCGGGCTGGAGCGCGTCACCTTCCTGCTGATGCTCGGCTTCGTCGCCGCGCTGCAGGTGTCGATCGCCGGCGCCCAGATCATGCTGGCGGCGACGGTGCTCACCTGGGTCGCGCTCCTGGTGCGCGACAAGACCCGGCCAGCGCTGCCGCGCTTCTTCACGCCGCTGGCGATCTATGCGGTCGCCACGCTCGTCTCCACCTACTTCTCCGTCGACCCGCGCGAGAGCCTGATCGACGACAAGCAGCTGGTGCTCTTCGCCATCGTCCCCGCGGTCTACGACATCGCGCGCGGCTCGCGTGCGGCCACTGCGATCGATGTGCTCGTGAGCGTCGGTGCCGCCAGCGCCGCGTTCGGCATCATCCAGTACGGGATGCTGCACTACGACAACCTCGGACGCCGGCCGGAAGGCGCACTCACCCACTACATGACCTACTCGGGGGTGCTGATGCTGGTCATCACCGCCGCCGTTGCCAGGCTGGTGTTCGGCTCGCGGGACCGGATCTGGCCGGCGCTGGTCATGCCGGCGCTCGTGGTCGCCCTCGCCTTGACCTTCACGCGCGGCGCCTGGGTCGGGGCGGCTGTCGCCGTGACGCTGCTATTCGTGCTGAGGGACGTCCGGCTGGCGGTGCTGCTGCCGTTAGTCTTCGGCGTCATGTTCTTCGTCGCGCCGGATCGGGTCGCCAGCCGCGTCACCTCGATGTTCAACGCCCAAGACCCGGCGAACCAGGATCGCCTGGCGATGGTGGAGATCGGCGCCCGCATCCTCAGGGACCATCCGCTCACCGGTGTCGGCCCGAACATGGTGCCGCGCGTCTACGAGCGCTACCGGCCGGACTACGCCGTCAACCCGATCAACCCGCACCTGCACAACGTACCACTGCAGATCGCCGCCGAACGCGGCGTGCCGGCGCTGCTCGCCTGGCTCGCCTTCATGGTCGCGGTCACCGTCGGGCTGTTCCGCATGTTCCGCCGCGGCGGCGATCGCGTGCTCGCCGCCACCGGCCTGGGCGCCATCGCGGCGATGCTCGCCGCCGGGCTGTTCGAGTACAACTTCGGCGACTCCGAATTCCTGATGATGTTCCTGGTGCTGGTGACGCTGCCCTTCGCAGCCGCCCATCGCGGCGATGCCGCGCCGCCGCGAGCCGACCGTGCTGCTGCCGCCGATCGATCCTGAGCGCATCCAGCGCATCGTTGCCGGCTTCGGCGCCGCCCACGTCGTCGTGCTCGGCGACGCGATGGTCGACAAGTTCATCGTCGGCCGCGTCACCCGCATTTCTCCGGAAGCGCCCGTCCCGGTGGTCGCGTTCGATCACGAGATGCATCGCATCGGCGGCGCCGCCAACGTTGCCAATAACGTCGTCGCACTTGGCGGCAGGGCAACGCTGATCGCCGTCACCGGCCTGGACGACGCCGCCGCGACGCTGGCGCACGCCTGCCGCGAGCAAGGCATCGCTCCGTCGCTGGTCGGCGACGCAGTCCGTCCGACGACGACGAAGGTACGCCTGGTCACCGAGCGGAACCAGCAGGTGGCCCGGATCGACTACGAGCGTGACCACGAGATTGCCGGCGAGGTCGAGGGCCGCATCATTGCCGCCGTCCAGCAGCACGCGCCGCGCGCCGCCGCCATCGTCGTCTCCGACTATTCCAAAGGGTGCGTAACCAGGCGGGTGATGGCGGCAGCGGTGACCGCCGCCACCGAGGCGGGTATCCCGCTGCTGGTCGACCCCAAGATTCCGCACCTCGATTACTACGTCGGGGCGACGCTGGTCACCCCCAACCACCACGAAGCGGAGGTGGCCACGCACAGGCGCGTGCGCAGCCAGGAGGAGGCACGCGAGGCGGCGCGCGCCTTCCGGGAGCGCACCGGCTGCCGCAACGTGCTGATCACGCGCGGCGACCAGGGTATCTGGCTGTTGTCCGAAGCGGTGGAGGGATACCTGACCGCCTCGGCACGCGAGGTCGCAGACGTCACCGGCGCAGGCGACACCGTCATTGCGACGATGGCGCTTGCCGTCGCCGCCGGCGCAACCCTCGCCGAAGCCGCGCGTCTGGCGAACGAAGCCGCCGGCATCGCCGTCGGCCGCTTTGGACCGACCACGGTGACGGTTGACGAACTGCGGGCGGGGCTGGTCCGTGGTTCGTAGTTCGTGGTTCGTTGTGGTTGATAGTGGGTGGTGCTAGTGGGTGGTTGCTAGTGGGTGGGTGGTGGGTCCGAACCGGTCGAACGTTGCGGTGGTGACGAGTTCGTCGTTCACGTGCCGCACAGGTGACACCTAGGCTCGTTCGTCGTCCAGGGAGGTCAGTGGCTGGCGGCGGGAGTTGCCGTCCGGTTCACGGACCAGCCGCCGAGCGACGTCCCTACCGTAGCCCGAGCCCGACGCTATCCCGTAGCCCGTATTCACCACCAACCACCAACCACCAGACCACCGAACCCACCAACTACGACGAACCGAACGAACCAGCCAGCGCTAGTGCCGGAAATGCCTTCGCCCGGTAAAGACCATCGCCAGGCCGTGTTCGTCGGCGGCGGCGATTACCTCCTGGTCGCGCACGGAGCCACCCGGTTGGACGACTGCGGTCGCGCCCGCAGCGGCGACGGCGTCGAGCCCGTCGCGGAATGGGAAGAAGGCATCGGACGCGGCGACCGATCCGCTGAGGGCCGCCGCGCCGGCAGCGTCGGCTTTCATCCGTGCGACGTTGACGGCATCGACGCGGCTCATCTGTCCGGCGCCGATCGCCAACGTACGGTCGGCGGCGGTGAAGATGACGGTGTTCGACTTGACGTGGGCGCAAATGCGCCAGGCGAACCGCAACGCCTGCCACTCTTGCGCGGTCGGCTGCCGCTGCGTCACAACCTGCAGGTCACCCGCCGGCCAGGGTGAGCCGGCTTCGGTGACGCGGTCGCGCGCCTGCAACAGCACCGCACCGAGGATCGAGCGCAGCTCGCGCCCCGCCTCGCGTGCGAGAAAGCTGAAATCGGCGGTCACCAGCCGCAGGTTCGGCTTCGCCGCGAGGATGGCGCGCGCCGCGTCGTCCACGGCTGGGGCGATCACCGCCTCGATGAACGTGCCCTTGGCGACCAGCGCTTCCGCGGCCGCGACGTCGATCGGCCGGTTCAGACCAACGATGCCGCCGAAGGCGGAGAGGGCGTCGGCCTCGCGTGCGCGGACAAAGGCGTCCGCTGCGCTCGAACCGGTGGCAGCGCCGCAGGGGTTGGTGTGCTTGATCACCGCGGCAGCCGGCTCGCTGAACTCGAGCACGATGCGGGCGGCGGCGTCGAGGTCGAGCAGGTTGGTGTAGGAGAGCTCCTTGCCCTGCAGCACCTCGGCTGCACCAAGCGCCGTTGGCGGTTGCTCCGCGTACCAGCGCTGCCGCCTGGTGCGGATTCTCACCGTAGCGCAGGTCGCGCACCTTGCGCAGCCCCACCGAGAGCAGCACCGGCGCCTGCGCCTGGCTGGCAGGCGGACGGATGAAGCCGGTGCCGCTCGATTGAATCGTGCCGAGCGTCGAGGCGATGGCCGTGTCGTAGCTGCCGGTGTGCTCGAACGCCTTGCGCGCCAGCTCGAAGCGGAAGTCCGGGGCCGGGCCGCCGTCGCGATCGAGCTGCGTCAGCACCGCCGCGTAGTCCGACGGCGAGACGACGATCAGCACGTCCTGGAAGTTCTTTGCCGCAGCCCGCACCATGCTCGGACCGCCGATATCGATCTCCTCGATCAACGCCTCGAACGGCGTCTCCGGATTGGCGGCAGCCTTGACGAACGGGTAGAGATTGACGATGACGAGGTCGATCAGCGTGATGCCGTGCGCCGCCGCCGCCGCCAGGTCGTCTTCACGCGAGCGCCGCGCCAGGATGCCGCCGTGGACGAGCGGGTGCAGCGTCTTGACGCGGCCGTCCATCATCTCGGGGAAGCCGGTGACGTCGGAGACATTGACGACCGCCAGGCCCGCTGCCTGTAGCGCTCGGGCGGTGCCGCCGGTGGAGACGAGTTCGAAACCACGCTGCACGAGTCCGGTGGCGAACTCCACGAGGCCGGACTTGTCCGACACACTGATCAGGGCTCTCTTCATTGGTTCACTGGTCTTTGGTCCACTGGTCTCTTGGTTCAGGGGTTCTGGTTCAGGAGGTTCAGCGGGGTTGAGCGGTTCATGCCGTTCTGTCCGAACGGCGTCATTCTGTAGGAAAACAGGCAGTTTTCACGCGCCCGTCCTTGACACTCGTCGAGGCGTCACCTTAGGATAGGCCTGCGTTTCAGGGACGTTCCCTGGACGTCGAAGTCGAGACCGCGCAAGCACTCGCGGTCTTTTTTTGTGCCCCGAAAGCTATCTGCGGCGTTCGGCTCACACACGACCCAGCGCGATTACCGGGCACCGGTGGTCCGCACAGCAAGCAGGGAAGAAGAACGATGCGCATTACAGGCAAGGTCAAGTGGTTCAACAACGCCAAGGGCTACGGTTTCATTGAGCGCGATGGTGGCAGCGACGTGTTCGTGCACTACTCCGCGATCAGTGGCAATGGCTTCCGGTCCCTTGAAGAGGGTCAGGCGGTCGAATTCGAGATCGTCGACGGTCCCAAGGGTCCGCAGGCAGGGAACGTCACGAAGCCCGCATAGAACCACGTAAAACGACCTGCCCGGCGCCGAGCGCGGCGCCGGGCGCATTCGCACCGGCTGCTCCCCTTCACTCCTCCGCTCCCCCCTTCGCACCGCGCGCCGCCACCCGACCGTCAGACGACGCGGGTCGCGGCTGCGCAAACGCTCCGGGCCGCCCCTCTTCCCGCGTCCGCAAGCCCCGGTCCCACAGTCCAGTGAGCGCCGCAAAGCGCGACTGCAACGTCGTGAAACGATAGCGCACGGCGGTGTTGGCGATCGGCGATCGATCGAGCCGCTTGACCATCGCCGCGACCCGCGCCCGGCTCTCGACCGGCGGCCGCGGCAGCCGTCCGGCGAAGAACATGTTGTACTCCGCCTCGAGCCGCCGCAGTTCGCTCTCGAGCAGCGTCAGGTCGGAGTCGAGGGTGGACATGGGTCTTCGGTCTTCGGGCCCGCCGCCTTACCGTCCAATCAGCAGCGTGACGCGCTGCGGTGCCATGCCGGGCGTCCGGTTGTAGGTGACGCGGATGCGCGGGAAGCCGTCGCTGGTGAACAGGTAGGAGTCGCGTGCGCCGGGCGTTTCGGTGCCGAGCGTCCAACCGGGCGGCAGCGTTGCACCGACCTCGTCGGCCACGACCTTGGCCATGCTGCTGCCGGCCTCGGCATCCGCGATCACGTCGGTATCGCAGAAGTAGTTCTGAATCTCGCCGGTGTGCGTCTTGTCGGAGCTGGTGAAGCCGCAGCGATCGAAGCGCGGCAGCGTGCGCAGCGCGGTCCATTCGTGCGTGCCTTCGTCCCACTCCGCCGCGTATTCATCCGAGGTCGTCATCACCGCGCCAATCAGCTGGCGCAGCGACACGCAGCGTTGGTCAGGGCACGGCGCGGTGGCCAGCGCCGCCATCCGCCGGGCGAGTTGTCCCTGGGAGGGCGCGCCCTGCACGAACCAGCGGCCCGCCTCCGGCAGATCTGCCGAGACGCCTTCGCCGAAGAAATACATGCGGCCGACGGCAACTGCCGCCCGCGCGTCACCGTGTCCGGCAGCCGCACGGTAGCGCTCCATCGCCTTGTAGAGGTCCTTGGGAACACCGTTGCTGCCGGTGTAGTAGAAGTCGCCGGTCCACGCCTCGGCCCAGGCGACTCCCTGATCGGCAGCCCTGGTGAACCAGGCGAGCGCCTGCACGGCATTGGCTGCCACACCGGCTGTGCCAATTTCGTTGACCAGCCCCATGGTGACCTGCGCCAGCGCATCGCCGGCCTCGGCACGTTGCTGCAGTTCCGGCAACGCCTCCGGCGCCAGCGTGCTCGCGTCTCGCACCAGCGCCTGCGTGTCCCAGGACTGCGCGGTCACCGGTGCGGCAAGGGCGAGGATGACGAACAGGAACGTAACGATTCGCGGCATGGAAGTCCCTGATGGACTGCGGTCTACGGCCTAGCGTCTACAGCATGCGGCCGAGATGACCGCAGGATGTGATCCTACCGTAGACCGGGGACCGGCACCGCGTGCAAGCCTGGCGCGCGGCTGAGCCCGTCCTGGAGTCCTAGAAGATCGTCGCGATCGACTCGGCGGCGAGGTTGATGACCTGCGTCGGCAGGATTCCCAGGTAGAAGATGGCGATGATGGCCACGGTCAGCGCCGCCATGCCTACGGCGCCAACGCGCGCGGGCGTGGCGACTCCCTCCCGTTCCGCCATGAACATCATCACGACGACCCGCAGGTAGAAGAAGACCGACACCACGCTCGTCAGCATGCCGATGATCGCCAGCCAGTAGTAGCCGGCGCCAACGGCGGCGCTGAAGATGTACCACTTGCCGATGAAGCCGGCAGTCGGCGGCAGGCCGCCGAGCGACAGCAGGCACACGGTCATCAGCGCTGCCAGCGCCGGGTGCGAGTACCACAGGCCGGCATAATCGCGCAGCTCATCGTTGTTCTTGTCGCGCGTGCCGAGCAGCGCGATGACCCCGAATGCCGCCAGGTTGGTGACTGAGTAGGCAAGCAGGTAGAACAGGATCGCCGCCTTGCCGACCTCGTTCGCCGACACCAGCCCGACCAGCAGGTAGCCGCCGTGCGCGATGCTCGAGTAGGCGAGCATGCGCTTGAGATTGCTCTGGGCGACGCCGACCACGGTGCCGACGATCATCGTCAGCGCAGCAATGATCGCGATGATCGGCGCCCACTGGTCGCGGAACGGCTCGAATGCCGACAGGAACACGCGCGCGAACGCGGCGAACGCCGCCGCCTTGACGCCGGTCGACATGAAGCCGGTGACGATCGCCGGCGCGCCCTCGTAGGCGTCAGGCGTCCACATGTGGAACGGCACCGCCGAGATCTTGAACGCGAAGCCGACCAGCAGGAAGCCGAGCGCGACCAGGATGAGCGGGTCGCCGGTCAGCGCCTGCGCCGAGAGGTATTGACCGACCGCAGCCAGCCGCGTGCTGCCGGTCACGCCGTAGGTGAAGGCGATGCCGTAGAGGAAGAAGGCGCTCGAAAACGCGCCGAGCAGGAAGTATTTGAAGGCGCCTTCCGTCCCCTGCATGCTGTTGCGCCGGATGCCGGTGAGCACGTAGACGGCCAGCGACAGGATCTCGAGAGCAATGAAGATCACCAGCAGGTCGCTGGCCGTCGCCATCATGATCATGCCGACGATCGAGAACAGCATCAGCGCGTGGTACTCGCCGGCGGGGATCTCGTCGCGGGTCAGCACCGGCGACGAGAACAGGATCGTCAGGATGCCGACGACCACCAGCGTCATCGTCACGAACAGGCCGAAGTTGTCGGCGACGATGACGCCGAAGCCTTCGGCGTTGCGGTTCCACAGCAGCGCCGACGAGATGCCGGCGCCGAGCAGGCCGACAATGCCGAGGCCGGCGACCGGCATGCGCTCACCGCGGCCACGGAATGCCTCGGCCAGCATCGCCGCCAGCGCGGCGAGGGTGACACACAGCATCGGGACTATCGCATCGAGGTCGGAATTAAACATGGGATCTCGGTAATGCGGAATTCAGGATGCAGAATTCAGACACTGACTGCTACGGGACCAGTGGGGTGGAGGCGAGACGCACATCACCCGGCGTCTTCGAGCGTTGTGCAGTCTGCATTCCGAATTCTGAATTCTGAATTTCGTTGTCGACCCGTACCGGCTCCACCGACTGCACCCGTTCGACCATGCGGCGCACGGCGGGTTCCATCGGCTTGAGGAACAGCGACGGGAACACGCCCATCAGGATGGCGATCGCGCACAGCGGCAGCACCCCGGCCCACTCGCGCGGCCGCAGGTCGGGCAGGTCGGCGTTGTGCGGGTTGGTGATACGGCCGTAGAACACCCGCTGGAACATCCACAGCATGTAGACCGCCGACAGGATCACGCCGGTGGCCGCGGCGACGACGAAGCGCGGATCGCGGCGGAAGGCGCCGAGCATGATCACGAACTCGCCGACGAAGCCGTTCAGCCCGGGCATGCCGATCGAGGCGAGCGTCAGGATCAGGAACGCGGCGGTCAACCGCGGCATCGACCCCTTCAGCCCGCCGAACTCGCTGATCAGGCGCGTGTGCCGCCGGTCGGACAGCATGCCGACGATCAGGAAGAGCCCGCCGGTGCTGATGCCGTGCGTCAGCATCTGGTAGACGGCGCCCTGCACGCCCTGCACGTTCATCGCGCAGATGCCCAGCACGACGAAGCCGAGGTGGCTGACCGATGAATAGGCGACCAGCTTCTTCATGTCCGGCTGGACCATCGCCACCAGCGCGCCGTAGACGATGCCGATGACCGCGAGCAGCGCAATCCACGGCGCGAACTCGACCGCCGCGAGCGGGAACAGCGGGAACGCGAAGCGCACCAGGCCGTAGGTGCCCATCTTCAGCATGCACGCCGGCCAGGATGACCGACCCGGCGGTGGGCGCCTGCACGTGCGCGTCAGGCAGCCAGGTGTGGAACGGGAACAGCGGCACCTTGATGGCGAAGGCCAGCGCGAACGCCAGGAAGAACCAGCGCTGCGTCTGCGGCGCAATCTGCAGCGTGTACATCTTCAACAGGTCGAAGCTGTAGCTGCCGGTCGCCTCCTGGTGCATGTAGGCGAGGGCGAGGATGGCGATCAGCATCAGCACGCTGCCGGCCATCGTGTAGAGGAAGAACTTGACTGCGGCGTAGATGCGCTGGTCGTAGCCCCAGATGCCGATCAGGAAGTACATCGGGATCAGCATCGCGTCCCAGAAGACGTAGAACAGGAACAGGTCGAGCGAATAGAAGACGCCGAGCATGGCCGCCTCGAGGGCGAGCACGAACACGGCGAACTCCTTGACCTTGCTCTCGACCGACTCCCACGAGGACAGCAGCGCGATCGGCGTCAGGAAGCCGGTGAGCACCACCAGCAGCAGGCTGATGCCGTCGATGCCGATGTAGTAGTCGATGCCGAACGCCGGGATCCACGGCACCCGCTCGACGAACTGGAACTCCGGCGACGCGGGGTCGAAGTAGTACCAGAGCAGCAGCGTCACCACGAACACCGCCAGCGAGATGCCAAGCGCCAGCCAGCGGATCAGGCCGTTACGGCGGCCGTCGGCGTTGCCGATCAGCAGCAGGAGGATGGCACCGACCAGCGGCAGCAGCCACGAAAGCGAGAGCAGAGGCACAGTCATTTAGGTGGACAACGCAAGGTGGCTCAGCGCCACAGGTAATACCCGAGGATGAGCACGACGCCGAGCAGCAGCGATCCGGCGTAGGTGCGCACCGACCCGGTCTGCACCCGCCGCAACATGGCGGCACTGGCGCCGACCATCGAGGCGGCCCCGTTGACGGCGCCGTCTACCACCCGGACGTCGAAGCCGCGCCAGAGCCCTTCCTGCGAGATGACCCGGATCGGGTGAACGACGGTCGCGTCGTAGACCTCGTCGACGTAGTACTTGTTGAGCAGCAAGCGGTGCACGCCGGGCATGCTGCGCGCCATCGACGCGGCGATGTCGCGCCGCTTCAGCCAGACGAACGCGGCGAGGGCGATGCCGATGACGGCGATGGTGCTCGACACCATCATCAGGGTCAGCTCGAGCGCGGCCTCGTCGCCGGCCGTGGCGCCTTCCGCCGCTTCAGCGCCGGCGCCCTCGGCACCGTGGCTCCCGGCCGCGGCGCCCATCGCCTGGAACGACGGCGCCAGCCACTCGCCGAGGCTGTTATGGCCGCCGAGCGCGTGCGGCACACCGATGTAGCCGGCGAGGATCGAGCCAAGCGCCAGGACGATCAGCGCCAGGGCCATCGCCGGCGGCGCATCGTGCAGATGGCTGCCGTGCCCGTGCGCATCATGACCGTGCGCGCCATGCCCACCGTGCGTGCTGACCGCGGCCGCGGCAGCCGCGGGCCGGTGCGCGGCGACCGGCGCATGGCTCACCGCGCCGTGGCCGCCATGTGCGCCGTGCGCATCGTGCGCGGAGCCGGCGATCGGTTCCTCTTCCTCGGGGTGCTCCGGCGCCGGCGCGTCATGCCGCCGCTCGCCGTGGAAGGTCAGGAACACCAGGCGGAACATGTAGATCGCCGTCAGCAGCGACGTCAGCGCCCCGACCACCCAGAGGATGGTGTGCCCCTCGCGGAAGGTCTCGTAGAGGATCTCGTCCTTGCTGAAGAAGCCGGCAAAGCCCGGCACGCCGGCAATCGCGATCGCGCCGATCAGGAATGTCCAGTAGGTGATCGGCAGCCCTTTCTTCAGGCCGCCCATGTTGCGGATGTCCTGCTCGCCGTGCAGCGCGTGAATCACCGCACCGGAACCGAGGAACAGCAGCGCCTTGAAGAACGCGTGCGTGTAGAGGTGGAAGATGCCGGCGCCGAACGCGCCGACGCCCATCGCCAGGAACATGTAGCCGAGCTGCGACACGGTCGAGTAGGCCAGCACGCGCTTGATGTCGTTCTGCACCAGGCCGATGGTGCCGGCCATCAGCGCCGTCGCGGCGCCGATGACCGCGACGATCGTCAGCGTCTCCGGCGTGTGGCTGAACAGCACCGCGTTGCGGCCGATCATGTAGACGCCGGCCGTCACCATCGTCGCGGCGTGGATCAGCGCCGAGACCGGCGTCGGGCCTTCCATCGCGTCCGGCAGCCAGACGTAGAGCGGAATCTGCGCCGACTTGCCGGTGGCGCCGATGAACAGCAGCAGGGTGGCGATCGACAGGATGCCGAAACCGGCCGTCTCCGCCGGCAGATCCGCCACCATCGAGGCGATGCCCTGGAAGTCGAGCGTGCCGAACTGCGTGAACAGCACGAACATGCCGAGCAGGAAGGCGAAGTCGCCGATGCGGTTGACGATGAAGGCCTTCTTGCCGGCGTCCGACGCCGACTTCTTGCGGAACCAGAAGCCGATCAGCAGGTAGGAGCAGAGGCCGACGCCTTCCCAGCCGACGAACATCACCGGCAGGTTCGAGCCGAGCACCAGCACCAGCATGAACGAGGCGAACAGGTTCAGGTAGGAGAAGTAGCGGGCGAACTCGCTGTCCGACTCGTCGTGCATGTAGCCGTCGAGTAGATGTGAATCAGCGAGCCGATGCCGGTGATGACCAGGATCATCACGGCGGAGAGCGGATCGACGCGGAAGGCGAGGTCGACGGTCAGGTCGTCCGACGAGATCCAGGTGAACAGCGTCTGCTCGACGCGCGCGATGGTCGGGCGCCATGCCGGCGACCTGCAGCACGGTCATCACCGAGACGGCAAAGGCGGCGAGCATCGCCAGCGACGCGACGCCGCCGGAGACCGCCTTCGGCAGCCGGCGGCCCAGCAGCGCGTTGACCAGGAAGCCGGCGAACGGAAAGAGCGGGATTAAAGCGAGCAGTCACCATTTCAACGACGTCAGCGAGTCGGGGTTGAGCGACTCGCGGTGGCGGAAGAGCGCGATGATCAGCGCCAGGCCGACCGCCGCCTCGGCGGCGGCGACGGTCATCACGAAGAAGACGATGATCTGGCCGTCGACGTCGCCGGCATAGCGGCCGAAGGCGACGAAGGTCAGGTTCACGGCGTTCAGCATGATCTCGATCGACAGCAGGATCGTGATCAGGTTGCGGCGCAGGAACACGCCGGCGACGCCGAGCGCGAACAGCACCGCCGAAACGATCAGGTAGTGGCTGAGCGGGATCACTCTTCACCTTCCCGGCGCGCCAGCACGACGGCGCCGACCATCGCCACCAGGATCAGCACCGAGGTGGCTTCGAAGGCGAAGCCGTGCCGCTGGAACAGGACGCGCCCGAGCTCGGCGACCGAGCCGACCAGCGACGCGTCGGCGCGGCTGCCGACCGCGGCGTCGAGATCGCCGTTGCGCATCAGCACCCAGGCCATCTGGATGATCAGCACCAGGGCGAGGAAGCCGCCGGTGCGGGTCGACCACCGGATGCCGCAGCGGGTGCGCCTGGTCCCAGTCGCCGGCATCTTCAGCCGCCGCGTTCAGCAGCATGACGACGAACAGGAACAGCACCATGATGGCGCCGGCGTAGATGATGATCTGCGCCACGGCCACGAAGGGCGCGTCGAGCAGGATGTACAGCCCTGACAGCCCGGCGAACGAGGCGATCAGGAACACGACGCTGTACATCGGATTACGCTGGCCGATGACCAGCGCCGAGGCGCCGATGGCCAGCGCCGACAGGACGTAAAACGCGATCGTCTCAGGCATTGAAGTAGAGCACCAGGGCCGCGGTCACGAGCAGGTTGATGACCGACGCGGGCAGCAACCACTTCCAGCCGAAGTGCATCAGCTGGTCGTAGCGGTAACGGGGGACGGTCCACCGCACCCAGATGTAGGTGAAGAGGATGGCGCCGACCTTGAGCAGGAACCAGATCCAGCCGTATTCCACCGGCAGGAACGGCCCGTGCCAGCCGCCGAGGTACAGGTCGGTGGCGACCGCCGACATCGTCGCCATGTTGATGTATTCGGCCTGCGGGAAGAGCGCGAAGCGCACCGAGCTGTACTCGGTGTTGAAGCCGGCGACCAGCTCCTGCTCCGCTTCCGGGAAGTCGAACGGCGCGCGGTTGGTCTCGGCGACGCCGGCAATCAGGTAGATGATGAAGCCGACCGGCTGCAGGAAGACGTACCACTGCGGGATGAAGCCGAACCAGGTGCCGGCCTGCGCATCGACCACTTCGCGCAGCGACAGCGAGCCGGCGAGCAGGATGACCGCGGCGAGCGACGTGGCGTAGGACAGCTCGTAGCTGATCATCTGCGCCGAGGCGCGCAGGCCGCCAAACAGCGAGTACTTGCTGTTCGAGGCCCAGCCGGCGATGACGATGCCGTAGACGCCCATCGAGGTGATGGCGAAGATGACCAGCACGCCGACGTTGACGTCGGAGACACCGAGCTTGACCGGGTCGTCGAGCAGCCCGAACAGCGTGGTCTCGGCACCCCACGGCACCGTGGCGAAGGCGGCAAAGGCGGCGGTCACCGACAGAATCGGCGCCAGCGTGAACAGCCACTTGTCCGCGCCCTTGGGCCGCAACTCCTCCTTCATCAGGAGCTTGAGGATGTCGGCCAGCGGCTGCAGCGCACCGTGCGGCCCGACCAGGTAGGGGCCGTAGCGCTGCTGCATGAACCCCATGATCTTGCGCTCGGCCAGCACCAGGATGGCCGAGGCGTTGATCAGCATGAAGAACGTGAAGCCGATGATGACGAGCTGAACGATCAGTCTTAGGTCCATAGCGTACGTGGTGCCCGCCTGCAGGCGGACCGTGCTTCCCGCCTAGTGGTGCGCCGCGACCATCGGCTGGCGTGCGCGCCAGTCCGACGGCAGGGTGCAGCGTCCTTCCTTGACGTGCGCTTCGAACTCGTGCCGGAACAGCTTCAGCGTGGTCAGCACCGGCGTCGCCGCCGCGTCGCCGAAGGCGCACAGCGTCTTGCCCATGATGTTGTTGGCGACGCCGAACAGCAGGTCGATGTCCTTCATCTGCCCCTCACCGCGCTCGATCCGCTGCAGCAGCTTGTAGAGCCAGTCGCCGCCTTCGCGGCACGGCGTGCACTTGCCGCACGACTCGTGGCGGTAGAAATACAGCAGGTTGGCGGCGAGCCAGACCATGCAGACGCTGTCGTTCAGCACGATCAGCCCGGCCGACCCGAGCAGCGACCCCGCCTTCTGCACCGCGTCGAAGCTGGCCGGGGTGTCGAGCTGTTCCTCGAGCAGCAGCGGCACCGACGAGCCGCCCGGGATGAGCGCCTTGAACGGGCGATCGTCCAGCATGCCCTGGCAGTAGTCCTGGCCGTAGATCAGCTCGCGCAGCGTCACGTCCATCGACGCTTCATAGACACCCGGGCGCTTGACGTGGCCGCTGATGCAATACAGCTTCGGCCCGCCGTTCTTCTCGGGTCCGAGCGACGAGAACCACTCCGGCCCGTTCAGCACGATCGGCGGGACGTTGCACAGCGTCTCGACGTTGTTGACGGCGGTCGGGCACTGGTAGAGGCCGGCGACGGCGGGGAACGGCGGCTTGATGCGCGGCTGGGCGCGCTTACCCTCGAGCGACTCGATCAGCGCCGTCTCCTCGCCGGCCTCGTAGGCGCCGGCGCCGCGGTGCACGTAGACGTCGCAGTCGAAGCCGCTGCCGAAGATGTTCTTGCCGAGGTAGCCGGCGGCGTAGGCGCGGGCGATCTCGGCCTCGAGCACCTGCTGGACATGGTAGAACTCGCCGCGGATGTAGATGTAGGCGACCTTGGCGCCGATGGCGTAGCAGGCGATTGCGCAGCCCTCGATCAGCAGGTGCGGGTTGCGCTCCATCAGCACGTGATCCTTGAACGTGCCCGGCTCGCTCTCGTCGGCGTTGCAGCAGATGTACTTCGGCTTGGGCGTGTCCTTGAGGACGAACTGCCACTTCAGCCCGGTCGGAAAGCCGGCGCCGCCGCGGCCGCGCAGCCCCGACGCCTTGACCTGCTCGATGATGTCGCCCGGCGCCTGCGTCAGCGCCTTGCGCAGCCCTTCGTAGCCGCGCAGGTTCTTCAGGTAGAAGTCGAGCGTGTACGCCTCGGGCTCGCCAACGTGGGAGGTGAGAATCGGTTGATATGCCATAACCGCGCGGAACAGGAACCGGGAGCCGGGCGCCGGCTCCCTCGTCTTCGCTACTTCTTGTGCTCGACGTGCAGGTGGCAGCCGGTGAACGCCGCCGTGCCACGCGCGCGGATGTCCTCGACGAACCGCGCGGCCTGCTCCGGCGCCAGCCGCTCGTGCCAGTCGTCGTTGACCATCACCACCGGCGCGCGATCGCAGGCGCCGAGGCATTCCACTTCCATCAAGGTGAAGGTACCGCTGGCGTCGGTTTCGCCCGGCTTGATGCCGAGCGCCGCCGACAGCTCCTCGGTGACCCGTTCGGCGCCCAGCAGCGCGCACGACAGCGTGCGGCAGACGTTCAGCACGTACTTGCCGACCGGCCGCGTGTAGAACATCGTGTAATACGAGACGACATCCTCGACGTCGGCGCCGGTGCAGCCAATCTGCTGCGCGACGTGCCGCATCGCCGCCGCAGTCAGGTAACCCTGCTGCGACTGCGCCAGATAGAGGGCGTAGAGGATCGCCGACTTCCGCTGATCCGGCGGATAACGTGTGACGATCTCGTCGAATTTTGCCTGGTTCTCGGCGCTGTAGGCGAAATCGCCGTCCTGCTCCGCCAGCTTCCGTTCCGACTTGTGGAACCGGGCCGGCGCGTACTCCATTTGCGGGTGAAAACTCACCGGTCGCAGTCCCCCATCACGACGTCGGTTGATCCAATCGCGGCGACCACGTCGGCAATCAGCCCGCCCTGGACGAGCGACGGCAGCGCCTGGATCGCCATGAACGAGGGCGGCCGCATCTTCACGCGCCACGGCCGGTTCGTGCCATCCGAGACGACATAGACGCCGTGCTCGCCGCGCGGTCCCTCGACTGGCACGTAGGCGTCGCCCGCCGGCACGGTGAAGCCCTGCGAGTAGATCAGGAAGTGCTGAATCAGCGCTTCCATCTCCGAGTAGACCTTGTCCTTCGGCGGCGGCACCACCCGGGCATCATCACAGGCCCAGACCCCGGTCGGCGAGATCCGGCCGATCGCCTGCTTGGCGATCTTCACGCTTTCGCGCAGTTCGGCGACGCGGACGCGGTAGCGGGCGAAGACGTCGCCCTCGGTCGCCGTCGGCACGTTGAACTCGTAGGTCTCGTAACCGGAATAGGGGAAGTACTTGCGGACGTCGTAGTCCGAGCCGGTGCCGCGCAGGATCGGTCCGACCAGCCCCCACTGCAGCGCATCTTCCTGCGTCAGCGCGGCGACGCCTTCGGTGCGGCGGCGGAACATGTCGTTCTTCGTCAGCAGCCCCTCGAACTCGTCGATCTTCGCCGGGAAGCGATTGAGGAACTCGTTGACCGCGTCGTGGAACCCGCGCGGCAGGTCCTCGCGCAGGCCGCCGATGCGGAAGTAGCTCGGGAAGAACCGGAAGCCGGCGATCAGCTCATTGATGTTCATGAGCATCTCGCGTTCGCGCAGCGCGTAGAACAGCATCGACACGGCGCCGATTTCCATCGCGTGCGTGCCCAGCCAGATCAGGTGGCTGGAGATCCGCTGCAGCTCGGCCAGCAGCACGCGGATGTCCTTGACGCGCTGCGGCATGTCGAGGCCGAGCAGCTTCTCGACGCAGAGCGCGTAGGCCAGGCTGTTCGACTGCGGCCCCAGGTAGTCCATGCGCTCGACGAGCGGGATCACCTGCTGCCACTTCTTCTGTTCAGCGGTCTTCTCGATGCCGGTGTGCAGGTAGCCGATGGTCGGCGTGATCGACTGGATCACCTCGCCATCGAGCTCCAGCACCAGACGGAGCACGCCGTGCGTGCTGGGGTGCTGCGGCCCCATGTTGACCGTCATCGTTTCGGTGCGGAGTTCTGCCATGTCTCTTCGCGGTTGGAGCGGTCTACAGTCTTCGGTCTATCGTCTACGGTGATGCCGCGTTCCAGCGCCGGATTGTCCAGCAGCCCGTGGCTTGCCGGAGACCGTCGACCGCAGACCGCGGACGACGAACCGCGTCATCGCCCTCGCCGCGCGCGGTCGCGTTCGAGGTTGGCCCGGAACTCTTCCTGGCTGACTTCGAGCGGCTCGTAGGTCTGGGCCGCCTTGCGGATCTGCACCGGGTAGTCCTTGCGCGCCGGGTGCCCCTCCCAGTCCTCGGGCATCAACAGCCGGCGCAGGTCGCCGTGGCCGTCGAAGATGATCCCGAACATGTCCCACACCTCGCGCTCGGGCCAGCCGGCAGCCTTCCAGACGCCCTGCACCGTCGGCAGGGTCTGGTCGCTGGCGACGCGCACCTTGAGGCGCAGGCGCTGGCGCGTCGAAATCGACAGCAGGTGGTAGACGACCTCGTAGCGCGGCTCGCGCGGCAGGTAGTCGACCGCCGTGATCTCGATGAGCACGTCGAACTGCAGCGCAGGCGTGTCGCGCAGCGCGCGGCAGGTGTCCACCAGCGTGTGCGCCGGAACGTAGATGGTCGTGAAGTCGACGCTCCGGCCCACCTCGAAGGTGGCGCCGGGCACGAGGGGCGTCAGGATGTCGATCAGCGCAGCAGCGTCCATGTCGGCAATTACATCCGCGAACGGGCGATCTTCTGCTGCAGCTGCACGATGCCGTAGATGAGCGACTCGGGCCGCGGCGGGCACCCCGGCACGTAGACATCGACCGGCACGACCTGGTCGACGCCCTGGACGATCGCGTAGTTGTCGAACACGCCGCCGATCGAGGCGCAGGCGCCCATCGAGATGACCCACTTCGGCTCGGGCATCTGGTCGTAGACGCGCCGCATCGCCGGGGCCATCTTGCGCGACAGGCGGCCGGCAACGATCATCAGGTCCGACTGCCGCGGCGAACCGCGAAACACCTCGGCCCCGAAGCGGGCGATGTCGTAACGGCTGGCAGCCATCGCCATCATTTCGATCGCGCAGCACGCCAGGCCGAACTGGGCCGGCCAGATCGCTGACTGGCGCGCCCACTGGACGATCTTCTCGACCGTCGTCGTCAGCAGCGGCAGTTCCGGATCGAGCCCGTGATGATGTTCAGTCGTAGCCATCAGGCAGCTTTCCGGGGCGTCACAACGGTACGGGGGCGGCGCAGCGCCGGACCCCAGTCCAACACGCCCTTTCGCCACACGTAGATGTAGCCCACCACGAGAATGAGGAAGAACGTGATGATCTGGATGAAGCCGGGCCATCCCAGCGTGCGCAGCGCGAGCGCCCACGGGTAGAGGAAAGCGACCTCGATGTCGAACAGCAGAAAGATCATCGCGACGAGATAGAACTTCACCGAGTGGCGCTCGCGCGCGTCGCCGACCGCGGGCATGCCGCATTCGTACGGCGCGAGTTTCTCGGGCGTCGGATTCTTCGGGCCAAGCAGCACGGAAAGGCCGATCATTACGCCGGCGAAACCAACGCCGAGCGCAATCATGATCACTACGCCAAGCCAGCCGTCCATGGTCTCCTCGATGTCAGATGAAACGCGCGCCGATCGTCACAGCGCGGCGCCAGTACACCGGCCGCGCTTGTGAAGAGTTTCTCAAACCCATTCATGCTATAGAACCGTGTTCCAAAGGTCAATGCAGCCACCCCCGCCGATGCGCCTCGCCTGGTTCTCTGCGACGCCGCCGACCGCCGCTGCCGACGCAGACCTCCGCCCGCACGGCGCCGACCACCTGGCCATGGTCGTGGCCGAGCTGGCACGCAGCAGCACCATCGATCGCTTCGACGCTGCCGCCGCCCATCAGTTCGTCTGGAAACACTTCCGCGAGCCGTACCGACCTGTGCGTCTACGAGCTGGCAGATTCGCCGGCCTGCGACTTCGTCTGGCCCTACCTGCTGCGATACCCGGGAGCGGTCGTGCTGCGGTCGCGAGGCCTGGCCGGCAGCCGCGCCGCGCGTCTCCGGCGTGAATGCCGGGTTACCGACTACGACGCCGAACGCGCATTCGCCGGTGCCGACCTGCTGGGCATTCCGCTCCACTCGGCCCGGCTGGTGATCGTCTTTGATGAGGCTGTGGCCGACGACCTGCGCGACCGCTTCCCAGGACTGCAGGTCAGGGTCGTGCCGGTGGGCATGGCCGCCGCTGACAACGCACGCCAGCCAGCAACCGCGCCGCCGCCCGTCGTGAACTCGGCGCACGTCCCGGTTCGGTTCGCCTGCCTCGATGCGGCGCACGCACCATCGCACGGCCGGACATTGGCGGAACGGGCGCTGCTGCGCGCGCGCCTGGCAGGGGCCGACGTCGAACTGCTCACGGCCGCGGTTACGGACCGGGCCTTGCGCGAGGCGGATGTACGCGAGGCGGATGTCATCGTCGCATTGGGCTGGCCGCCCCGGGCCGAGCCTCCCGCCGAGGCTCTGATCGGCATGGCCGCGCGCAGGCCGGTGATCGTCTACGAGACCGAAGCGACCGCCGGCTGGCCGGCACTCGACCCGCAAACGTGGCGGCCGCGCGGCAGCGACGCCTCGCAACCGCCGATCGTCATCTCGATCGATCCGCGAGACGACGAGCACTCGTTGATGCTGACGATGAGAAGATTGGCGGCGGACCCGGCACTCCGCGACTCGCTGGCTGCGGCCGGACAGGAGTGGTGGCGGAACCACGCGACCGTCGAACACGCGGTGGCCGCATGGCGCGTTGTGCTCGAGGAGGCGGCTCACCTGCTGCCGCCGACGCGCCCGGACGGCTGGCCCGTTCATCTCGACGCCGACGGCAGCGAACACGCGCGGCGCATCCTCCAGGAGTTCGGGGTGACGGTCGATTTGTTCTAGTTCGTAGTTCGTGGTCGTGGTCGTGGTCGTGGACGTGGACGTGGTCGTGGTCTCGAAGTTCGGTGGGTCTGAAGGCAATGGCCGGCAACGGAGAGGAGCGATTCAGAATCCCTCCGCGTAGCCGCCTTCCGTGGTCAGCCGATGGTCCTCGACCGGGACGCCCATCGAGAAGTGATACAGGCTCTGCCACTCGGCGCCTGCCAGGCCGAGCATGTCGTGGACGGCGTCGTCGTAGAAGCAGCCGATGCCGGTCGCCCGTGCGCCGGCGGCCTCCGCTTCCAGGTAGAGCACCTGGCCGATCAGGCCGCATTCCCAGAACAGCCGCCGGTAGAACGGGCTCGCCGCGCGCGCGCAGCGCACTATCGACTCGAGCGATCATCCCGAGGCTGAAGAAGCCGTCGCCGGCGATGTCCTGGTCGCACGACACGCGCATCGCCATCCAGGAGGCGTCGATCGGAACGAGCAGGAACAGGGTCGGGACGTTTGGCTCATTGGCGGCGCTTGGATCGTTCGGCACCGGTTCCCAGAGGAATTCGGGGCGCATCGCCTGCTGCCACTCGCGGCGCACATCGCTGTCGCGCAGGTAGGCGTAGATCCCCGGCGTCAACCCGTCGACCCGATGCACGAACAGCGCGAGGTGGACGTGCGGCGGCCAGCCGATCGCATCCCACGGCACCCCGGTTGGCTGGAGCCGCGCCAGCATGGCCAGGAACGCTTGGCGCGACAGCGACGATGTGGCGTCGAAGGCAACGGCGCTGCGGCGCTGCAGGATGATGTCGCGCGCCAGCGGCGGCGTCGGCGGTGCGGCGGGTCCTGTGGCGGAACCTCCGGAGACGAGGGCCGCCGCCGCGGGCGCTGCGGCCCGGTGCGCTACCCCGTCGACCATCTCGCCGCGATCGCGAGTGGCGGCCGCCACCCGGTCGATGATCGGCCACTGGCACGTGGCCGCCACTCAGGCGGTTGGCGACGCCAGACCAGGCAGCAGCGCGCAGCGGCGGCAACCAGCGGCTGCGGGTCGACGGCGATGGCGGCCTCGGCAGCGGCGCCGGGGCCGACCCAGGCGATGCATTCGGCCGCCTCGCGCTCGGCGTCAGGAAAGTCCTGGTCGCGATCGATGCCGAGCAATGTGGCGATCTGATCGTCGGACCACTGCGGCAGCAGCCGCAGCTCGCCAGCCGAGCAGCGACGCCGCATAGCGCAGCGCGCCGATCGCGTGGCCGACGTCGTGCTGGCAATAGCGGAACGCGCGCTCGCCGTACTTCCACGCCTCGCGCCAGAAGATCGACGTCAGCCCCACCAGCACGCCGGCGCGCGGCGCGGCGGCGGCCCAGGTGGCGGCGTCGACGACCGCGCGCCGTTCGAGCGCGTGCTCCCGCGGCGCGTAGTGCGACACTGCGCCCTGCCAGACGATGTAGCACTCGGTGGGATGGAGGTTGCCGCTCGAGGGATTGACGCGCAGCGCCCAGCGCGCGCGCCTGGTACTGCTTCCACGCCGACAGCCCCATCGCGCAGCGCAGGAACTCACCGACGCCGGACAGGTCGACCGCGGCAGGCGCACGATCGCGCGCATAGAGCTGCGCGAACGACACCGGCGCGGCGAGGGCCGCGCGCGGCAGCGCTGTCGCTGCCGCGCCTGGATAACTGCGAAAGGGGTCGGGCTGTGTCGCCCAGTCGAGATAACCGGTCGACCGGGCGAAGCGGTTGAAGTGGTGCTTGGTCGCCTCGTGGTAGTGGAGTGCGAACACTCCTACTTCGCGGTCGCGAACTCGGCGATGCGACGATCGAGTTCGGCGATCGCCTGCTGCAGCTGCTGCTTGCGGGTCTCGTGCGTGGTCAGCTCGAGCTGCCGCTCCATCTCGGTCCGCGCCAGCCGGAACGACTCGAGCTGCCGGGCCTTCTCCGGATCGCCGCCCTTGCCGGTCTGCGGGCCCTGCGCTTTTCCTGTTCGCGTTCTTCCATGCGCTCGGCGAGGCGGGATTCCGCGTCGACGAGTCCTTCTCCGGCGTCACCCATGGTTTACGTCTCGATCTCTGCTGTAACGGTGAACGGGCCTGCTGTTTACAGAATTTCTACCGGCGGTCTGCGCGGCCGCGGCTTCCTGATTATAGGGTGCAACGTAGAATCAGCGCTGTGAAACGGCCGCTCGACCTCTTCCACCCGGCGGTCCGGGAGTGGTTCACGACCGCGTTTCCGGCGCCGACCAAACCGCAGCAACTCGGGTGGCCGGCCATCGCCCGCGGCGAGTCGACGCTGATCCTCGCGCCGACCGGCAGCGGCAAGACGCTGACCGCCTTTCTCTGGTGCCTCAACCGGCTGATGTTCGAGCCGCGCGCCGCCACCGAAGGAGCGCTGCCGCGTGCTCTACGTCTCGCCGCTCAAGGCGCTGGCCGTCGACGTCGAGCGCAACCTGCGCGCGCCGCTGGCCGGCATCGCCAACATCGCCCAGGCGCATGGCGTCGCCGTCACCATGCCCGTCGATCGGCATCCGCACCGGCGACACGCCGCCACAGGAGCGCGCGCGGTTCCTGCGCGACCCGGCCGACATCCTGATCACCACGCCGGAGTCGCTCTTCCTGATGCTGACCTCGAACGCGCGCGAGCGCCTCGCGTCGGTCGACACGGTGATCATCGACGAGATCCACGCGCTGGTGCCGGGCAAGCGCGGCGCGCACCTGGCGCTGTCGCTCGAACGGCTCGAAGCGCTGCGCGCGGCCGACGCGACGAAGCGGGCGGCAGCGGCGTGGCGCCGGCTCCGCCGCTGCAGCGCATCGGCCTGTCGGCGACGCAGCGGCCGCTCGACGAGGTGGCGCGCTTTCTCGGCGGCGCCGAGGCGCGGCCGCCGAAGCGCGGCGAGGAGCGCGAAGAAGCGCGCGCACGGCGCGGCAGCGCCGCTGACGCCGTGCCGCTCGAGGAGGTCGAGGCCGAGCTGCACGACGAGTTCGCCGACGACCAGACGCCGCCGGCCTTCCGGCCGGTCACCATCGTCGACGCCGTCGGACAAGAAGCAGCTCGCGCTGCGCATCGAGGTGCCGGTCGAGGACATGGCGCAGCTGGCCGCGCCGATCGAGCTCCCGAGCGGTCCGGCGGCACAGGGGCCGGTGCGCGCGTCGATCTGGTCGTCGATCCACCCGCGCCTGCTCGAGCTGATCCGCGCGCACCACTCGACGCTGCTCTTCGTCAACAGCCGCCGGCTGGCCGAGCGGCTCGCCGGCGCGCTCAACGAGCTGGCCGGCGAGCCGCTGGTGCGCTCGCACCACGGCTCGCTGGCGCGCGCCGCGCGCAGCGAGGTCGAGGACCTGCTCAAGGCCGGACGCATCCCGGCGCTCGTCGCCACCTCGTCGCTCGAGCTCGGCATCGACATGGGCGCCATCGATCTGGTGATCCAGATCGAGGCGCCGCCGTCGGTCGCCAGCGGGCTGCAGCGCATCGGCCGCGCCGGCCACCAGGTCGGCGCGGTCAGCGAGGGCATCATCTTCCCGAAGTTCCGCGGCGACCTGGTCGCCTGCGCCGCCGTCGCCCGCGCGATGCACGACGGCCAGGTCGAAGTCGACGCGCTATCCGCGCAATCCGCTCGACGTGCTGGCGCAGCAGATCGTGGCGATGGCCGCGCATGGACAGCTGGGACGTCGACGACCTGTTCGCCACGGTCCGCCGCGCCGCGCCGTTCGCCGACCTGAGCCGCCGCATGTTCGACGGCGTGCTCGACATGCTCTCGGGCCGCTACCCGTCCGACGAGTTCGCCGAGCTGCGGCCGCGCGTCACCTGGGACCGCGTGCACGGCACGCATCGCCGGACGCGAGGGCGCCAAGCGCGTCGCCATCGCCAACGCCGGCACCATCCCCGACCGCGGCCTCTACGGCGTCTTCCTCGCCGGCGCCGACCGGCCGGTCCGCGTCGGCGAGCTCGACGAGGAGATGGTGTTCGAGACGCAGGTCGGCGAGACCTTCACGCTCGGCGCCTCGACCTGGCGCATCGAGGAGATCACGCACGACCGCGTGCTCGTCTCGCCGGCGCCGGGCGAGCCGGGCAAGATGCCGTTCTGGCACGGCGACCAGGCCGGCCGGCCGGTGGAGCTCGGCACGGCGATCGGCAAGCTGGTGCGCGAGCTGCGCGGCATGCCGCGACCGGCCGCGATCGATCGGCTGGTGCAGCAGCACGACCTCGACGCCGGCGCCGCCGAGAACCTGCTGCGCTACCTCGACGATCAGGCCGCCGCCGGCGCCGTCCCCGACGACCGCACGATCGTCATCGAGCGCTGCCTCGACGAGCTCGGCGACTGGCGCGTCTGCCTGCTGTCGCCGCTCGGCAGCCGCATCCACGCGCCGTGGGCGATGGCCGTGACCGCGCAGATCCGCAGCCGCACCGGCATGGACGTCGAGGTGATGTGGGGCGACGACGGCTTCGTCGTGCGCTTCCCGGAGGTCGAGCAGCCGCCCGACCCGGCAGCTGCTGCTGCCGGACCCCGACGAGGTCGAGGCGCTGGTGCTGCGGCAGCTCGGCGTCGACGTCGCTGTTCGCCGCGCGCTTCCGCGAGACCGCCGCGCGCGCGCTGCTGCTGCCGCGCCGCCGGCCCGGGCGCGCGCACGCCGCTCTGGCAGCAGCGCAAGCGCGCCGCCGACCTGCTGGCCGTCGCCTCGCGCTTCGGCTCGTTCCCGGCGCTGCTCGAGACCTACCGCGAGGTGCTGCGCGACCACTTCGACATGCCGGCGCTGCTCGACACGCTGCGCCGCATCTCGTCGCGCGCACGCTCCGCGTCTCGACCATCGACTCGAAGGTGCCGTCGCCGTTCGCCGCGTCGCTGCTCTTCAGCTACGTCGCCAACTACATCTACGACGGCGACGCGCCGCTGGCCGAACGGCGCGCGCAGGCGCTGTCGGTCGACCAGGCGCAGCTGCGCGAGCTGCTCGGCGACGCCGAACTGCGCGAGCTGCTCGACGCCGACGCGCTCGAGGCGCTCGAGCGCCAGCTGCAGCACCTCGACGAGAAGTACCAGGTGCGCACGGCGGACGGCCTGCACGACCTGCTGATTCGGATCGGCGACCTCTCGCGCCGCCGAGATCGCGGCGCGCAGCGACGATGCCGGACACGGCCGCGGCGCTGACCGCGCTCGAGCGCGCCCGCCGCGTCGTCACGCTGCCGGTCGCCGGCGAGCGCCGCGTACGTCGCGGTCGAGGACGCGGCCCGCTACCGCGACGCGCTCGGCGTCGCCGCTGCCGCCCGGCCTGCCCGAGGCGCTGCTCGAACCGGTGCGCGACCCGGCCGGCGATCTGGCGCTGCGCTACGCGCGCTCGCACGCGCCGTTCACCGCCGCGCGAACTCGCCGCGCGCTACGGCCTCGGCGTCGCCGTCGCCGAGTCGCTGCTGCGCGCGCCTGACCGAGCGCCGGCCGCCTGATCGAAGGGCGAGTTCCGTCCCGGCGGCAGCCGGCCGCGAGTGGGTCGACCCGGACGTGCTGCGCAGCCTGCGCCGCCGCTCGCTGGCGCAGCTGCGCCAGGAGATCGAGCCGGTCGACGCCGACGCGCTCGGCCGCTTCGTGGTGTCGTGGCACGGCATCGGCTCGCGGCCGCCACGGCCTCGAGGCGCTGCTCGACGCGATCGAGCAGCTGCAGGGCGCCTCGATCCCCGCGTCGGTGCTCGAGCGCGAAGATGCTGCCGGCGCGCGTCGCCGACTACCACGCCGGCGATGCTCGACACGCTGATGGCCGCCGGCGAGGTGGTCTGGGTCGGCGTCGAGCCGCTCGGCGAACGCGACGGCCGCATCGCGCTCTACCTCACCGACCATCTGCGCCGCGGCTGCCGCGCCGCCGTCCGGCCGCCGCGCCGCGAGCGTCGGCACGGCCGGCGCGCGCCGACGATCCTCGACGCTACCTGCGCGCGCACGGCGCGTCGTTCTTCGCGGCGATCCACGCAGGGCACCGGCGGCGGCTTTCCCGGCCGAGACCGTCGACGCGCTGTGGGAACTGGTCTGGCAGGGGCTGGTCACCAACGACACGCTGCACCCGCTGCGCGCCTACGGGCGCACCGACGACGCACAAGCGCGGCGCGGCGCGAATCGGGCGGCGCGCCGTTCCGCTCGCGCCGGCTGGTGCCGCGCACGGCCGAAGGTCGCTGGTCGCTGCGTCGACAGCGCGGCGCCGGCCGAAGACCGACGGCCACCGACTGGGCGCGCGGCCATGGCGCAGCAGCTGCTGACGCGCCACGGCGTGATCACGCGCGAGACCGTGGCGTCGGAAGCCGGTGGCTGGCGGATTCTCCGCCGTCTACCAGGTCCTCAAGGCGATGGAGGACGCCGGCCGCATCCGCCGCGGCTACTTCGTCGCCGGCCTTGGCGCGGCGCAGTTCGCGATGCCGGCCGCGCTCGATCTGCTGCGGTCGCTGCGCGACGCCCCGGACGAGCCGCGTACGGTCGTGCTGGCGGCGACCGACCCGGCCAATCCCTACGGCACCATCCTGAAGTGGCCGGACACCGCGGCCGGCACGTCCAGCGGGGCGGCGACGCCGGCCGGGGACCGACGCGGTCGGTCGGCGCGCAGCGTCATCCTCGTGGACGGGCAGGCGGCCGCCTACCTCCGCCGCGGCGAGCGCGAGCTGCTGCTGTTCGTGCCGGAGGACGAGCCGCAGCGCTCGCGCGTCGTCCGCGAGGTCGCGCGCACGCTGCTCGCACCTGGCGGCCGCGCGCGAGGACGGACGGCGCGGCATGCTCATCGCCGAGATCAACGGCGGGCGGCGACCGCACACCCGGCAGCACGGCTGTTCATCGAGGAGGGCTTCGCCGCGACGGCGATGGGACTGCAGGCGCGCGTGGTGGCACCGGCATTGCGGGGCTCCGCCGCGGAGGTTCGACCCATGGCTGACCACGCGACGAACGGAAGCCGACATGCCGGACAGCGAGCGACGGACACGACCGGGATCCGAACGTCGAGCGACGACCAGGATCGAGCGCGAACGGCGTCGCCGGCGACGGCGTACGACGATCGCGATCACGGTCGCGCCGGCACGAGGCGTCGGCTCGGCGCCGACGTCGATCCGGACAGCGCCGACGCCGACATCGACCGCGACGACACGGCTGAGCGAGTAGCCGTCCGTGACCAACTCCCCTCAGGCGGCGCGGGCGTTGACCGGGTCCGACCGTGCCTGAAGGCGACACCATCTTCCGTGCCGCCCGCGACGCTGCACCGGGCGCTCGCCGGCCGCACGGTCACGCGCTTCGAGACCGTCTTCCCCCAGCTGACCCGCGTCGACGACGACACCCCGCTGCGCGGCCGCGTCGTCGAACGCGTCGACGCGCGCGGCAAGCACCTGCTGATCTGGTTCTCCGGCGACCTGGTGCTGCGCACGCACATGCGCATGCACGGCTCGTGGCACGTCTATCGTCCGGGCGAGCGCTGGCAGCGGCCTCGGCACGACATGCGCATCGTCGCTGCGCGACGGACGACGTTCGACGCCGTCGGCTTCAACATTCCGATCGCCGAGTTCCTCGCGGCGAGCGACGTCGAGCGGACCCGGCGATCTGCGGCGCTCGGCCCCGATCCGCTCGCGACCCGTCTTCGACGCCGGCCGAGGCCGTCGCGGCGCCTCGCCGCTCGCGGCGACATGGAGATCGCCGACGCGCTGCTCGATCAGCGCGCGATCGCCGGCATCGGCAACGTCTACAAGTCGGAGATCGCTGTTCGCTGGCGCGCGTCAACCCGTTCACACGGGTCGCCGCAGCTCGACGCCCGACCAGGTCGCCGCGATCGTGCGATGGCGCTGCGCTGCTGCGCGCCAACGTCGCCGACGCGCCGGCGACGGCATCGTCACCTACGGCGGCCTGCGCCGCACGACCGGTCGCGCCGATCCGTCGGCGCGGCTCTGGGTCTACGGCCGCGTGCGGCCAGCCGTGCCGCCGCTGCGGTACGCCGATCTCGCGCGAAAAACAGGGGCCGCACGCGCGCTCGACGTATTGGTGTGCGAAGTGCCAGCAGCGAGCAATTTGAAATTGGAGAGTCGAGCATTGATTTGGGATTTGGGTAGTTGGCAATTGGCTCATTATTTTTAGATGCGGCGTTTGGATGTTGGACCGCAGGCGCCGGACGCGGGGCTGTCAAACGGTCGACGGCCTTCTGTCGCGGCCAAGTCCTCCAATCGGCGTATCCCAATCCCCCGGAACGCCGGCAGGTCACGGGAAGACATTTCCAAACTTGCAATCGAAAAGCACGGGGGACCGCGCTAGACGTGGTTCCGCAGGCCGAGCTCGCGTGGATGCGGGTCGAGATAGACCTGTCCCTCAGGTAGGTCGCGTCGTGCCGGCGCACGTGATGACGGAGCAGGGTGAGCGGCACGACGAGCGGAATGAGGCCGCGGCGATGCTCGTCGATGGGGGCGAGGAGTTCGCGCGGTCTGCCGGGCGTCGATCAGCCGCTTGAGATGCCCGAGCATGTGCGTCATCACGTCGGCGTGCCGGCCCGGCGTCGCCAGTCTTGGGCAGCGTGGTCATGAAGAGTCGCTCGGTAGTCGGGGGCGAGCTCGGGCGCGGTCGCGCCCTCGGCATCGGCGACGAGTCGGCCGAGCGCGGTGTAGCCGGTCGCGCGAGTGCGCGAGCAGCTGCAGCTTGTGCGCCGTGTGGAAGCGCACGAGCGCCCCGACGGTCCATCGCCCGGCGAAGCAGTCGCGGACCCGCCGTAGGCAAAGACGCGCTCGACGAAGTTCTCGCGCAGGCCGGGATCGTGCAGCCGGCCCTCCTCTTCGACCGGCAGGTCGGGCAGCGCCGTCACCAGCGCCTCGGCGAAGAGGCCGCGCCGCGTGCGGCTGACGCCGCCTCGGCGCTGCGTGACGCGTCGGGACTACACGCGCACGCTCCAGGCCACAGCTCGGTGAATCCTTCTTGAGGACGTAGCCGGAGAGGTCTGCCTGCTCCAGCGCGCGACGCGGCGCTGCGAGCACGCGGCCATGCTCGGCAGTCCAGTCGGTCGCCGACGACGCCGACCAGGCGAACCCGTTCGACCGGCCGACGGCACGCCGTCCGCGGCTGCGACCAGCCGGATCGCCTCTCGCGGCGTGCCCATGCCGATCTCGACCTCGGGACAGACCGCCACCCACTCCACGAAGCGGCCGAACGTCTCGACCAGAAACGCGTCGCGCTTGTGCCCGCCGTCGAAGCGCACTTCGTCCCCAAGCAGACAGCGGGAGATGCCGATGTGGCGGGCGCGGACGGCAGGGTCACATCAACTTGCCGATCGGGCCGAGCTCGAGGTTGAGGTCTCCGGACGGGATGCCAAAGCGTGCGGCGATGTCGCGCACTGTCTCTTCGAGCTTCATCAGGGCACGGCCGACGTCTTCGGTCTGCGTGCTCGCTCAATGTGCCGGCCTCCATGCGCCGGATCGCCTGCCGCTCGAGCAAGCGCGCGGACGAACTCGATCAGCGTCAGCACGAGATGGGCCACCGATCGTTGCACCTCCTCCGGGTCGGCGTTCCACCTGGTCGGCGCAGCGGCGCGGGCGGTCCGCTCGAGTTCGCGGCGCAGCGCATCGAGCTCCGCGACCTCGCTGACCACCACGCCGCCGCCGCTGGCGACGACCCTGGCCCGGGTCGTCCGGGTTGCGCCGCGCGGTCGTCCCGGGCGAGCACGGACGGGCTGCTTCTTCTTCGACATGAATGGTCCGCTTCAGAGTGTAGCCGCCAGCTACCACCCGGTGAAGGCGAATGGCGGCCAGGGACCCGACACCCCGAGGCGGAGACCGGCGGCGGCCGCGGCGCGGTCGAGCGCGGAACGGTAGGCGTCGACGGAGCCGCGCGGCACCAGGTGATAGACCGTCGTGACCGGTGGCCGCTTCTCGATGCGCTCGTCACGCACCCAGCGCGCCGTCGCCGCGCGGACCGGGTCGAAGCGGGGCACGGCGCGGGCGCGCGCGGCCTCGGCCGCGCGGCCGCGGAGATACTCGGCGCCTGCGCCGGTTGCCTCGCGGCTGGTTTCCACCCGGCGCGGCGGTGACACCGTCGACGCGCGCGGCGACGCCGGCGATCGCGCCGAGCGGGCGCTGGCCGGGTCGCCCGGTTCGACGATGCGAATGGTCATCTGCGCCCGGTTACGAACCTGCCGCAACGCAGCGCGCAGCGAGGCCCGTCGTGAACGCAGGATGAATTCGAGCTCGTCGTCGCCAGTGACGCAGGTGGCAAACCGCGCCGGCAGCAGAGCGCTCGTCTGTGCGAACAGCAGCTGGAGCGTGTCTGCATAGCCGCGCACGTTTGCGGCGGTCGGCTTGGGCGCGTGCCGCAGATCACCAACCACGGCGCTGATGGCCGCGACGGTCACGATCCGCAGCGGCTCACCGGCAACGCCGGTGGCGCGGAGCCGCGTCGGAGGCGGTGCGGTCAGCGCGTAGACGCACGTCGTCACGAGGGCGAGCGGCGAGCCGCGGCCCGGTGCGCGGTCGCCGACCGCCGATCGCGCCGCGCACGCCGCGCGCTGTGGCGCTCCTGGAAATCGCTGCTCTCCTGTGGCAACACGCGGTCAGCGGCGCAGAGCAGCAGCGACAGCCGCAGGTAGACGAGATCCACTTGGGCGAGACCGATGGTGATGTCGCCGGTCAGCACCACGCCCTTGTTCAGGACATTATCGACGACGTCGAGCAGGGACGTGTCTTCGGCGCCGAGGATCAGACTCCGCGTCTGCCGGGCGCGTGACCGCGCGACGGCGCTTACGCATCGCGCTTGCGCCGCGGTTTCGCCGCGCCAGCCGCTCGCCGCTTGCGGGGAGCCGCCAATCCCGCGTCAGGTCGTGTGCGGCGCCGGGGCGCGGCGATGAAGTTGTAGGGTGGCCAGGGTCCGGTCAGTGCAACCCCAAGTCCGTCGGCGTCCAGTTGCCGCGCCTGCCGGCGCACGGCGGAACGGAACGCGGCCGCACCGGCAACCGGCACCAGGTAGGCCGCGTCGAGCAGCAGCCGCGATCCGGCAACGGCCTGCTCGGTCGCCGTTCGTCGGAGCGCCTCGGTGGCCGATGCCGCCATCGTCTTGTGCAGGCGATCGGCCGCGGCGCGCGCCGCCGTCAGTTGCACCCGCGTGACGTCGAACAGGTCGCGCTTGCGGGCCAGGTACGAAGCACCCGCCGGCACCGTCCCGCGTGTGCTCGCGGCCGCGTGCTGCCGCTCGACCGCCTGCCGCGCCCCCTGCTCATCGAACGTCAGGCGCAGCCCCCATTCGAGATGGCGATCGATGCGCTGGAGGATGGCGTCGATGCGCCGGCGGTCGGCGGTGACGTGTTCGACTGCCCGCTCGTCCGAGGTGAACAGGGTGAACAGCTGCATCGGCAGCACCGCGGCCGCGGACAGGAAATGCTCGATCACCGTCTCGTGCGCGAGGGCCCGCGGCCCGACCCAATCCAGGTCCCGCAGGCCGCGGGCGAGCGCCGCCTCGTTGAGCTCCGCGGCGGGCACGCTCGCGACGATCAGCCACAGCCCGTCGCCGGCCGCCAGGGCCCGCACCGGCGGCAGTCCCCGCGGGCTGTCCGGCACGCGCGGCTTCCGCGCGCTGCGGACCAGGCAGAACACATAGGTCAGCTGGGGAGTCACTTCGATCGGGACGTTCGAACGGTTCGGGACGTTCGGGACGTTCGGACTATACGGGGCGTTCGGGGCGTTCGGGTCGTGCGGGGCGTTCGGGGCGTTCGGGCCAGTTCGGAAGGTTCCGAAAGTTCCGAGGGTTCGGAGGTTCGGAGGGTTCGGAGGGTTCGTGGAAGTCGCCGGTCACCGACGCTTCGACCTGGAACCGGTTGTCGGGCGAGGCCGCCAGCGGCTCGTCACCCGCGAAGCCAAGTGGACCGGAGCCACCTTCGCGGCGCTCCTTGATTTCGCGGATCCGGGCGAGCAGGTCCGCCTCCGCGTCGGCGAACTCCTCGTCCGTGATCTCGCCCATCTCGCGACGCATCTCCATCTCCAGCAACTGCTGGCGCAGCGCCGTGTCGTCGTTCATCTCCGCTTCGGCGGCGGCGACCGTCGTCTCCAGCGCCCACCGGATGCCGGCGATCATCAGGGTGTCGAGCAAAAACATGGGCCGGTTCAGTCGAAAGTGGAAAGTGTCGCCCCAGTGTCCGGCGCGCTCCAGCTTGAGCCGGATGTTGACGAAGTTGTACGGCGGCCACGGCCCGGTGTACTTGAACGTCAGCTTGTCGAAGCTCGAGGCGATGTCCTTGATCCGCCGGTCGAACGCCAGTTCCTGGTCGCGCTGCACCAGGAAGGCGGCATTCATGATCATCTTGTCGCCGATCGCGCGGTTCACCCGCGACGCCACCGACACGTCGCGGAGCCGCTGCAGGAACTCGGCGACGTACCGTTCGGAGCGTTGCTGCAAGGCGCCGTCGATCAGGCGCCCGTACTGCATCCGGGCGAAGTAGGTCGAGCCTTTCTGTGAGGAGATCTCCGTCTTCAGACGGTGGATGTCCTCGTCCTCCTGCTCGATCGCCCGCACGATCTGGTCACGGTCCCACAACACCTTGAGGCCGAACTCGAGCTTGTCCTGCATCTTTGTCAGGACGTCGGCGAAGGCGTCGTACGCCGAACGCAGCAGTTCGACGATGTCTTCGCGCGTCTTGAAGATGGTGCCGAAGGACATCGGGATGACAGTGTGCTCGCGCATCACCGTCTCGTTCACGCGCTCGTGCGCCAGCACGTTCTCGCGGGTCGAATCGAGCGGCGCCGTCGGCACGTCCGAAACAATCGCCGCCATGTCCATGTAGTTGATGGTGTAGACGTCGGGCCACTGTTCGTCCATGCCGATCGCGCCGAACCTGTGCGGCGTGCTCGCCCGGATGATGCAGTAGACATAGCGGCCGCGAACGGCGGCGCGGTCGGCGTCCGGCAGGGTCGGCTTCGGCGCCTGCTCGACGACCCGCTCGACACGGGTCCGGTTGCCGCGGACCTCCGTTTCCCGGGTGACGCGGGTCAGCACCTCGGCCGGCGGCTGCGCGGTGCCACGATCGGGTTTTGGCACCTGCACGGCTTTGCGGCTGTCGCCGGTGCCCCGATTCTGCATGCTGCGCGGCATCGCCGCGGCGCGGTCGCGGGCGGAAGCTGCGGCCCGCTTCGCGGCTTTCTTCTTCGCTGGCGCCTTCGCCTTGGCCATTGGACTCGCGATCCTCGTGAATCGAAGGTACGGTCGGGGCACCCCGACAATAACTGATCAGGCCTGCTTGACGCCGAGCATCCGGCGAACCTCGACCACGAGGTCGTCCGGCAGGCAGGGTTTCGTCACGAACGAATCGCAGCCGGCCTTGCGGGCGCCTTCCGACGCGCCGGCCAGGGCGTGGCCGGTGAGCGCGACGATTGGGATCTTCCGCGTGCTGTCGTCCGCCTTCAGCCGCCGCGTCGCTTCCCACCCGTCCATGCCCGGCAGCGACAGATCCATCAGGATCAGGTCCGGCTTGAGCGCGAACGCCTGCTCCACCGCCTCGTTGCCGTTCTTCGCTTCGGCGACCCTGAAGCCTGAGAACTGCAGGTACTCGGCATACATCTCCCGAGCATCTTGGTAGTCGTCCACGACAAGGATCAAGGGCGCGGTCTGGTCGCTCATACAGTCACTTCCGCGGGAATGGTCAAGGTAAAGATCGAACCCTCGCCGAGCGTACTGCGCAGCGCGATCCGACCGCCGAGCGCCGTTGCCAGCCGGCGGCAGATCGCCAGCCCGAGGCCGGTGCCACCATACTGCCGGGACGGCGAGTCGTCGACCTGCCGAAAGTCCTCGAAGATCTTCTCATGATGTTCTGCCGAGATGCCGATTCCCGTGTCGCTCACGGTGATCGTCGCCATCCGGCTGCCGCCGTCGAAGGTCACGGCAATGTCGATCCCGCCTTGGTGCGTGAACTTCAAGGCGTTGCTCAGCAGGTTGACGATGATCTGCTTGACCTTCTGCCGGTCGCTGTGCAGCATCAAGGCATCCGCGGGCAGCCGGGGAGTCACCGCCAGCCGTGACCGGGCAATCATCGGATCCAGTTCCGTCATCACCTCCGGCACCAGCTCGTTCAGGTTGAAGTCGCTGATCTGCATCGGCATCTTCCCCGCCTCGATGCGGGTGATGTCCAGGATCTCGTTGATGATCGTCAGCAGGTGCCGCCCGTTCGAGTCGATCCGCTGCAGCTGGCGCTTGATGTTCGGCGGCAGGTCGCCGGCGACCCCCTGCAGCAGCATGTGGGTATAGCCGAGGATCGCGTTGAGCGGCGTGCGGAACTCGTGCGACATGTTGGCGAGGAACTGCGACTTCAGCCGTGAGGCCTGTTCCAGCTCGATCGCCTGTCGGCGCAGCAGCTCGTTCTGGGTCGCCAGTTCGGCCGTCGCCGACTGCACACGCATCTGCAGCTCGTCCGACGCAACTTTCAGCTGTTCGTAGAGGTGCGCGCGTTCGAGCGCTTCGCGACGGTCATGCAGGATGGTCACGACCGCGGTCAACTCGCCGCTTTCGGTCAGCACTTTGCCGGCAATCGCCTCGACCGGAATGGCCTCGCTCGAGTTCGGGTTCATCAATCCGAACTCGCCGCGCCGGATCTCTCCGGGTCCGCCCTCGCCAAGCAGCAGCCCCGAGATGAACGAGGAAAAGTGCGCATCGTTGGCCTGCACGGTGCGCTGCGCCCCGTCGTCCGCATCGGCGCCGACGGTGAACAGCTCCTCTGCCGGCGCATTCATCAGCACGGTGGCGCCGCCCTGGTCGGTGACGATGATCGGGTCGGCCACCGAGTCGATGATCAGGTTGAGCCGGTCGCGTTCGGCGCGCGCCGCGGCCTCGGCGACGCGGAGCTTCTGGTAGTTCTCCTCGATCTGCTCTGTCGCACGCCGCAGGTCGGTAATGTTGCGGAGCACGGAGACGATGCCAGTGCCCTCGCGCGGATCCTCGACCGTGCTGCTCAGCAGCTCGAACAGCAGGTCCGAGCCGTCGCTCGGGTCGACCAGCAGCAGCTCGCGCGCTTCAGCCGGGGCCTCCACCGCCGTCCGCGACAGCGCCGCGGAAAACAGCATGTTGTTCAGCTCGACGGCGCGCCGGCGCCCCTCGCTCTCCTCCTCGCCGGCGGCAAACAGCTTCTCAGCGCGGGCGTTGGCGACGATCAGCCGCCCTTCGGTGTCGGTGAGGAGGATCGGGTCGGTGACCGAATTGATGATCGTGAAGAACAGCGCCCGTTCGCGCCGGAGCTTGCGCGCCTCCTCGTTCAGGCTGCCGCGGCCACGAATCTGGCCGATCTTCTGGCCGAGGACCGTCACGAGCCATTGCGCCTCGCCGGTCAGGGCGCCCCCCGCCTTCAGCAGCAGCAGCCCCACGGCCGCCTCCTCGCTGTCGCGTGCGGCCCGCAGCGGCACCGCCGTGAATGGCGCGTTGCCGAGCGGCGTGGACGGCACGGTGCGCGCGGCGTGGCCGTTGGCGCGGCTGTTACGAAACGTCACCGGCTCGGGACTGCCGAGCACGTCGACCAGCGGGTCGTACCGATCCGACAGCGGCCACGAGAACAGTTCGACATCGTCGTACGGGACGCCGGTGCCGGCCACGCCGACGAGCAGGTTCGCCTCTCCATCGACGGCCAGGCACACCGCACGCTTCACGCCACCGTAACGCGCCAGCCAGTCGAGGCTGGCCTGCGAGCAGCGCGCGAGGTCGTCATGGTGTTCGACGTAGTACTCGAGCAGTTCGAGCCGGGCCGCGTGACCAACGCCTGAGGCGGCTCCCCGACCGCTGCTTCTGACCTGGAGCGCGCTCATGCTGTGCTCTTCCCCTGGATCCTCTGCCGACGGACGTGTTTACCCCCGGACCCGCCGGCGCGCGGCGGCTGGGGTCCGTGCGGCGGCCGCGCGCGGCGCCGCCACGCGGGTGGTGACGGCGCTTTCGGCGATCTGCGCGCGCAGGCTCGCGTTCTCGGCCGCCAGTTCGTCGTAGGGCCGCGACGTCTCGATCGCCGGGCGTGACGCCGCGGCTGCAGCACCGACCGCCTCCGAGTATTTCAGGTAGGTGTCGATCGACGCCACCACCACCCGTGCTTCGACGGTGATCAGGTCGATGCCGACCAGGGAGACGCGGACCCAGGCGTCAATGACAATCCCCTTGTCGAGGACCCGGTCGAGGACGTCAATCAGACTCGTCCCGCCTGCTGCTCGTTCGACGGCCATCGTGAAAAACTCCTTAGAAGGTCAGAGGGTCAGGTTCGGCCAGGTATGAAGGTCAGGTCCGCGAGTCGGCCGGCCGCACGCGCCGGCGGCGGTTGGAGGCGCGGGTGACCACCGCCAGTCGCCGCTCGAGCACGCGCAACTGCTCGCGCAGCTCCAGGTTCTCCTGCATGACCTGTTCGCGGCCGGGCGACAGGTGACGGTCGTACTTCCACCAGTCGAGGCCGATCTCTTCCGCCTTGTCGATCGAACAGATCATCAGGCGGATCCTGATGGTCAGGAGTTCGACTTCGGCAAGAGAGACCTTGATGTCGCCGGCAACCACCAGTCCCTTGTCGAGGACGCGGTCGAGGACGTCGACAAGCCCGGCGTTGCCGCGGCTCGGACTTCCGGTGAGGTCGGTGGGCATGCAGACGGTATGGACTCAGAATTGGGACGCGTGGCGCCTTGGCGCCACCGCGCTAACACGGGTCGGCAGGGCACCCGCTCGGACGAGGCAGTATAGATCGTGCGCGGTGCGAACGGGCGGCGGTCGGTCGCGCCGGCGGCGGCAGCGCTAGCCCAGCGGTGCGCATGGCGGCACGGGAATTCCCCCCGCGGCCGATCCAGCATGCAGCGAGCACGCGTCCGGTGCCATAGACTGCCATCATCCATGCGATGCTGGCGATCGTGCCGGGTGTTCTCGCAGGTCCAGCGCGGCGCCCCGCTGCGATATTGATGCGACACGTCCGGCAACTGTTCGTCGTGACGTCGCTGGCGCTCGGGATGCTGGCGGCTGCCGGCGCCCCGGTGGCTGCGCAAACCGAGCACCAGATCAAGGCCGCCTACCTGTACAACTTCGTCAAGTACGTGGAGTGGCCGCCGCACACGACGGCTGCGCCGTTCAGCATCTGCCTCGCCGGCCGCACGCCCCTGGCCGCGCCGCTGGCCGAGATCGTCCGCGGCGAACTGTTCGAGGGACGAACGCTCGTCACTCGTATCCTCACCGAACCCGAGGCCGACTGCGACGTTCTCTTCGTCCCGCAAGGCGTGGACGCCGAACCATACCTGCGCGCGGTGGCGTCCCGTCCGACGCTCACCGTCGGCGAATCCCCCGCCTTCCTGACCCAGGGCGGCATGATCGCCTTCGCACTGGAAGGTGCCAAGGTGCGGTTCGACGTCAACGCCGACGCTCCTGCCCGCGTCGATCTGCGCATCAGCTCCCGGGTGCTGCGGTTGGCACGCAACACCGAAGCGCGGGGGCGGCAATGAGGCGCTTCCGAGATCTCTCCATCCGCCGCAAGATGCTGCTGATGACGCTGGCGTCCAGCGCGACGGCGCTCCTGCTCGCCGCCAGCGGATTCCTGGTCTGGGACGTCGCGCAGTTCCGCGTCGAGATCGAGGGGGACACGGAGGCGCAGGGGCAGATCGTGGCGGAGAACGTCGCTTCGGCGCTGCAGTTTGCCGACCCGCGGGCGGCCGGCGAGACCCTCGCCGTCCTGGAGCTGCGGCCGCGCGTCGTCGCCGGTTGCGTCTACACCACCTCGGGGAACCTGTTTGCCACCTACCTGCAGGGGCAGAATGGATCGGCCGCCTGCCCGCCGCATCCAACCGGGCGAAACGGTTTCGACCGCAGCCGCTTCGAGCTGACACTGCCGGTGCTCGCGTACGGCGAGACCGTCGGCACGCTTTACATCGCCCGTGACCTCGATGACGTCTACACGCGCCTGCGGATCGGCGCCGCGACCGTCCTTGGCTTGCTGCTGCTGTCGATCGCCGCCGCCTTCCTGATCGCCGCGCGAATGCAGCGCGCGATCGCGGCGCCGCTGCTCGAGCTGGCGACGACCGCGCGGGCCATCTCGGAGACGCGCGACTACTCCCGCCGCGCCGCGCCCGGCGCCAGCGACGAGGTCGGCGTCGTCATTGCCGCCTTCAACAACATGCTCGACCGGATCGCCGAGCGCACGACCGAACTGTCAACGGCCAATGCCGAACTCGAACGCGAGGCCGAGGAGCGACGCCGCGTCGAGGTCGAGCGGACTGCCGCGCTCGAGCGGGAACGCGACGCCAACCGCCTGAAGGACGAATTCCTCGCCACCCTCTCGCACGAACTTCGGACGCCGCTGAACGCGGTGCTCGGCTGGACGCGGGTGCTGCGCACCGCGCGGGTCGAGCCCGACATCCAGGTGCGCGCGCTCGAGAGCATCGAACGGAATGCGCAGGCCCAGGTTCGGCTGATCGAAGACCTGCTGGAAATCTCCCGCATCGTCACCGGGCGGCTGCGCCTGCAGGTGAAGGAGGCGGACCTCGCGGCGATCGTCGCTGCCGCCGCAGAGGTGGTGCAGCCGGCGGCGGCAGCAAAGCGCATCGCCGTTCGCGTCGACATCGACGTGCGGCCGGCGCTGACCGCCGGTGACCCGGATCGCCTGCAGCAGGTCGTCTGGAACCTGCTGTCGAACGCGGTGAAGTTCACGCCAGAGGGCGGCGACGTGACGGTGACGCTCGAACGCGGCGCTGGCTATCGTCTGACCGTGCGCGACACCGGCCCGGGCATCGATGGCAAGTTCCTGCCCTTCGTCTTCGAACCGTTCCGACAGGCGGACGGCACCTCCAGCCGCGAGCACGGCGGCCTCGGCCTCGGGCTGGCGATCGCCAAGCAACTCGTCGAGCTGCACGGCGGCACCATCAGCGCCCGCAGCGCCGGCCGGGATAGCGGTGCCACCTTCGTCGTCGCGCTGCCGTCGGTGCTGCGGCCGACCGATCCAGGTCCGGCGCGCGGCATGGCGGATGACCCACTCGCCGCGACCGAGATCGACCCGGCGCTGCTGCGCGAGCTGCACGTGCTGGTGGTCGACGACGAGCCGGACGCGCGGACGTTGATGCAGGCGACGCTGCGGCAGTTCGGCGCGCAAGTCGTCACCGCGGCGAGCGCCGCGGAAGCGCTCACGGCCATCGACTCGCATCGACCGGATGTGATGTTGAGCGACATCGGCATGCCGCGCGAAGACGGCTTCTCGCTGATCCGTACCCTGCGGGCGCGCCCGCCGGCCAAGGGTGGCGACATCCCGGCGATCGCCGTCACCGCGTATGCGTCGGACAAGGACCGCACGGCGGTGCAGGCGGCGGGATTCCAGGCGCACGTCGCCAAGCCGTTCGACCCAGCCGCCGTTGCCGCACTGGTCGCGCAACTGGGACGCGCCGAGCACCAGGGCCTGTCCTGATCGCTTGTCGGCAGGAGACGGCCACGGCTAACATGCAACAGCCATGGCCACTTCGTGTTCTTTCGATATCACCTCGAACGTCGACCTGCAGGAAGTCGACAACGCGCTGAACCAGGCGCGCAAGGAAGTCGCGCAGCGCTACGATTTCAAGGGCGCCAAGGCGTCGATCGACTTCGATGCGAAGGAGTCGAAGCTGACGCTCGCCGCCGATGACGAATTCAAGCTGAACGCGCTCTGGGAGATCATCTCGACCCGCCTGGTCCGGCGCAACGTGCCGGTGAAGAACCTGACTCGAGGCGATGCCGTCCCCGCTGCCAACAGCACCGTGCGCCAGGAAATCACGCTGCAGCAAGGCATCCCTTCGGAAAAGGCCAAGGACATCGTCAAGTTCCTGAAGGAGTCGAAGCTGAAGAAAGTGCAGGCGTCGATCCAGGGGGACCAGCTGCGGGTGACGTCGGCATCGAAGGACGACCTGCAGGACGCGATGAAGGCGCTGCGCGACCACGACTTCGGCGTCGCACTGCAATTCGGTAACTACCGCAGCTAGACGCGCTAGCCGGACGGCACCAGGTCTCTCTCTGCGGTGCCGTCTACAACAGGTCAACCGCCGACGCGCGGACCAGGACGGCATCCTGGTGGAAGCGCTGTTCGAGCTGCTGTCGGTAGCCCTGCCACCATTGTCGATCGAGAGCGGCGGTCATCACTTCGATGGTGATCACCTCGTCGCGACGGCGGCGGCCATCATCGTCCTCCCACATCCCTTCGGCCGGCGTCTGCAGGTGGGCAGTGACGCCGCCGAAGCGGTCGAGCAGCTCGCCGCGCACAGCCGCAAACATCTCGCGCCGGAATCGCGCGCCGTCGTTGTCGTAGAGCGGCAACAGCAGCGTGACCAGCCAGGGCATGGCGCGGCGGCCCTATTTCTGGATCAGCACCAGCAGCGCCCGCCCGGGAACGGTCACGGTACTGCCCGCGGTCGCGGTGGCCTCGCTCTCGCCCAGCTCGCGCGTCGTGTCGATCACCGTTTGCCAGGCGCCACCGAAGGACTCCGGCGGGACGGTGAACTCGAGCGCGTCGTGATGGGCGTTGAACAGCAGCAGGAAGCTGTCGTCGATGAATCGGCTTGCCGTCCTCGTCGACGTCGCGGAGCCCGTCGCCGTTGAGGAACACGGCGAACGACTTGGCGAAGCCGTCGCTGCCAGTCCTCGCTCGCTCATCTCGGCGCCGTCGGGACGGAACCAGGCGATGTCGCTGACGCCCGCTGCCGTGCAGCGGCCGGCCCTTGAACCAGCGCGCGGCGGCGGAAGACCGGGTGCTCGTGCCGCAGGCGCGATCAGGCGGCGGGTGAACTCGAGCAGGCCGCGGTCGGCGTGCTCCCAGTCGAACCAGGAGATCTCGTTGTCCTGGCAGTAGGCGTTGTTGTTGCCCTGCTGCGTGCGGCCCATCTCGTCGCCGCCGAGCAGCATCGGGATGCCCTGCGACAGCAGCAGCGTCGCCAGGAAGTTGCGCTGCTGCGCGGCGCGCAGCGCGTTGACCGCCGGGTCGTCGGTCGGCGCCTTCGACGCCGCAGTTCCACGACCGGTTGTGGCTCTCGCCGTCGTGGTTGTCCTCGCCGTTGGCCTCGTTGTGCTTCTCGTTGTAGGAGACGAGATCGCGCAGCGTGAAGCCGTCGTGCGCGGTGACGAAGTTGACGCTGGCGTACGGCCGCCGGCCGTCGTCCTGGTAGAGGTCGGCGCTGCCGGTGAGGCGGTTGGCGAACTCGCCGAGCGTCCGCTCCTCGCCGCGCCAGTAGTCGCGCACCGTGTCGCGGTACTTGCCGTTCCACTCGCACCAGCGCACCGGGAAGTTGCCGACCTGGTAGCCGCCCTCGCCGATGTCCCACGGCTCGGCGATCAGCTTGACGTCGGCGAGCATCGGGTCCTGGTGAATGATGTCGAAGAACGCCGACAGCCGATCGACGTCGTAGAGCTCGCGCGCCAGCGTCGACGCCAGGTCGAAGCGGAAGCCGTCGACGTGCATCTCCTGCACCCAGTAGCGCAGCGAGTCCATCACCAGCTGCAGCGCGTGCGGATGCCGCATGTTCAGGCTGTTGCCGGTGCCGGTGTAGTCCATGTAGTAGCGGGCGTCGCCCTCGACCGTCCGGTAGTAGGCGCGGTTGTCGATCCCCTTGAAGCACAGCATCGGCCCGAGGTGGTTGCCTTCGCCGGTGTGGTTGTAGACCACGTCGAGGATCACCTCGAGCCCGGCGGCGTGCAGCGCCTTCACCATCGCCTTGAACTCGCGCACCTGGCCGCCCATGTCGCGCCGGCGACGAGTACTCGCCGTGCGGCGCGAAGTAGCCGTAGGAGTTGTAGCCCCAGTAGTTGCGCAGCCCCTTGTCGAGCAGATGCTGCTCGTGCACGAACTGGTGCACCGGCAGCAGTTCGACGGCGGTGACGCCGAGCGCGGTCAGGTGCTCGATCGCCGCCGGGATGCGCCAGCCCGGCGTAGGTGCCGCGCAGCGCCTCCGGCACGTCGGGATGCCGCTTGGTGAAGCCCTTGACGTGCACCTCGTAGATCGACCGTCTCGTGCAGCTTGCGGCCGAGCGGCCGGTCGCCGCCCCAGTCGAACGCATCGTCGACGACGACCGACTTCGGCATGAACGGGGCGCTGTCGGCGTCGTCGCGCTCCAGGTCGTCGCCGCTCGAGCGGGTACGGGAAAGACCGCCGGGTCCCAGTGCGATGTCGCCGGTGATGGCTCGCGCGTACGGGTCGACCAGCAGCTTGGCCGGGTTGCAGCGATGACCGTGCGCCGGCTCCCACGGACCGTGGACGCGGAAGCCGTAGCGCTGGCCCGGGCCGACGCCCGGCAGGTAGCCGTGCCAGCAGAAGGCGGTGCGTTCCGGCAGGTCGACGCGCGGTTTCGCGGCCGCCGTCGTCGAACAGGCACAGCTCGACGCGGTCGGCGACCTCGGAGAACACCGAGAAGTTGGTACCGTGTCCATCGAAGTGCGCACCGAGAGGAAACGGTTCGCCTGGGGCGAGGGCGGGCGTCGAAGATGGCACGGATGTGTGCTCTGTTTTCTGCAAATTTGTGTCGGTTAACATCGGCGGACCGAGGTGTTGCAAATCCGCCGACGTCAGCAGTTGCGCATCTTACCTATTTCTTCTTCTTTTCTTCCCACACCACTTCGGTCTCGTTCCCCGGCTGCAGCATCAGGATGGCGTTGGCGATCCGATCGGTGCGGGTGTTCAACGGCAGCTCCGCCGCGTAACACAGCTCCTTGGCGCCGGCGCTGCGCAGCTCGTATTCGACGTGGTAGCGCCGCAGGATGGCCTCGACGTCGCCACGGATACTCGTGGGGTCGTTGCTGGTGACCTTCAGTTCGAACTGCTTCCGGCTTTCCGGCTCCAGCGATTCGACCACCCAGAGCACGCCGAGGATGAACACCGTTGAGAAGGCTGCCAGCCCGTACAGCTCGACGCCGCACGCCAGGCCCAGGCTGAGCGTGGCCAGCATCACGACCGCATCCTTCGGATCGTCAATCTTGGCGCGGTAGCGGATCAGGTTGGCGGCGCCGACGATGCCGAAAGCGCGCGCCAGGCTTGCACCGACGATCAGCATCACAACGGTGCCGACCACGGCGAGGATGATCTGCGTCTGGATGACCGGTGCGGATCGTGGCGGCGTGCCGCGCCGGCGCGGCCGGAACGCCAGCAGCGCGCCCATCATCGTCGCCAGCGGCAGCGCGATGACGGCACGAAGGATCATCGCGAAGTGCTCTTCGAGCATGTCCGGGATGTAGCGGGTCAACTCGGCGGGGAGAGTCGGGTCCATCAGCGCTCGTCCGAAACGGGCGCGTCCGGTCGAAGCGCCAGGCCATTGTCAATCTTCTGACGAATCCGCCGGAGGAACCGCTCCGTGTCGGAATCCGCGTAATTGCCGGCTCGAAATGCATCGTGCCACTGCGCATCGGTAAGACCCTGGAGCCGTGCCGACGCCCACTGCACGTCTTCCGGCGTGATCATCGACAGCAGTTCCTGGTGCCGGCCGGTGTAGTCGAACTCGATGCGGCGGCCGTCGATGCGCCTAATGAAGCCCTGTTGCTCGAAGCCGGCCACCCAGTTGCGGCGCGGAAACAGCTTGCCGGTGCGGCCAAGGGAGGCGCCGACGTCGCGCACCATGAACCAGCGGCTGCCGGGCACGCCCCACGGCTCGCGCACCTCGTAAATGGCATTGTTGTCATCCTTCAGGTCGGTGCTGTTGAACATCAGCAGGACGACGAGCATGCCGCGAAACTGGCGTGCCCCCAGGAAGGGATTGTCGGCCCAGCGCCAGTAATCCTTCTTGCGATCGAGTTCCTCGAGCTTGGGGCGGAATCGCGCTTCGCTCTCGGTACGCACGCGGCCGCTCCCCATGTCGAGCTGCCAGGAAGGCAGATAGTAGATAGGCGGCTGATGGTAGCCGAGCCCCCACAGCACCCGCGATACGACGACCTCGGTCTGCGCTTCGGGACCAATCTTGGCGCTCCATTCCAGGTCGTCGGGGCCGGCGACATCGAAGCTGATGCTGAAACCGGCGTCGTCGCGCGCCTTCAGCTTCCAGGTCGCGTCCGTCGGGGGCGCGTACTTCTCGCCGCCGACGCCCCAGAACAGGTCGCGCGCGGCAGCTCCCGGGTCGACCCACAGTTGCGCCAGGGTCTGCGGGTCCGGGGGCACATCGGGCACTTGGACAGATGCAACCTTGCCGCACGCCACCACCAGTAGCCCCAGCACGACGGTCGAGGCGGCCGTTCGTCTCATGGCCGACCTCTTCAGCAAGCGACGTTCCAATTGCCGTAAGGGGCTGTCATGATGGCACCGAACTTGTTGGAGCCGCTAATTTACTATGTCCGTCACGACCGTTCCGCTGTCGACCTACCGCCTGCAATTCAACGCCGGGTTCACCTTTGACGACGCCACGACCATAGTCGAGTACCTCGCCGGCCTCGGCATTTCCCATTGCTACGCGTCCAGCTACCTGAAGGCGGTGCCGGGCAGCACGCACGGCTACGACGTGGCCGACCCGACGCAGCTCAACCCGGAGATCGGCACCGACGAGCCGTACGGCCGCTGGGTGAACGCCCTGCGCGGCGCGCGGGATGGGTCACATCATCGACCTGGTGCCCAACCACATGGGCATCGCGCAGTCGGCGAACCCGTGGTGGCAGGATGTGCTCGAAAACGGCCAGAGCTCGCGCTTCGCCGAAATGTTCGACATCGACTGGCAGCCGCTCAAGCAGGAGCTGGAACACAAGGTCCTGCTGCCGGTGCTGGGCGATCTCTACGGCGCCGTGCTCGACCGGCAGGAAATCCAGATCGAGTACGAGCAGGGCGCGTTCCGCGCCCGCTACTTCCAGCACGTGTTTCCGGTGGCGCCGCTGTCGTACGAACAGGTCCTCAGCGTCGACCTGCCGCGCCTGCTGGACGAACTCGGTCCCGAGAGCGACGAGGCGCAGGAATTCCAGAGCATCCTCACCGCGATCCGCCACCTGCCGGGGCGCCAGGCGGTCGCGCCGGAGAACGGGCCGAACGTGAGCGCGAGAAGGAAGTCATCAAGCGGCGGCTGGCGGCGCTGACCGAGCGGTCGCCGCGGGTGCGGGAGCACGTCGATCACGTGGTCGCGCACTTCAACGGCGTCAAGGGGCGGCGGGAGAGCTTCGACCCGCTCGATCGGCTGCTGTCGGTGCAGGCGTACCGGCTGGCCTACTGGCGCGTCGCCGCCGAGGAGATCAATTACCGGCGCTTCTTCGACATCAACGAGCTGGCGGCGATCCGCATGGAAGATCCGGCCGTCTTCGATCGCGCCCATGCCTTCGCCTTCGAATTGCTGCGGCGCGGCTGCGTCGACGGCTTCCGCATCGATCATGTCGACGGCCTCTACGACCCTGGCGACTACCTGGAGCGGATGCGCGCGCGCGCGGCGGACTTGCGGCCCGACCTGTTCACCGCCGAACGGCCGCTCTACGTGGTGGTCGAGAAGATCCTCGGCCTCGAGGAGCAGTTGCCCGAGTGGCCCGTCGCCGGCACGACCGGCTACGACTTCCTGGTGATGCTGAACGGCATGTTCGTCGACACCGGCAACGAGAAGGCCCTGAGCGACGCCTACGACCGCTTTACCGCGCTGAACATGCCGTTCCGCGAAATCGCCTACCGCGGCAAGCAGCTGGTACTGCGCGTCAGCATGGCCAGCGAACTGAACGTGCTGGCGCATCGCTTGAACCGGTTCTCCGAGCGCAGCCGCTACTACCGCGACTTCACCCTCAACAGCCTCAACCAGGCGATGCGCGAGATCATCGCCTGCTTCCCGGTCTACCGCAGCTATGTCAACGAACGGGAAACCGAAGTGACGGCGCGCGACCTCGGCTACATCCACCGCGCGGTGCGCGAGGCGAAGCGGCGCAATCCGAACCGCCCGGCGGCGGTCTACAACTTCGTCGGCGACCTCCTGACACGGAAGGTGGACTTCCTGTCCGAAAGCGACCACGACGAGCACATGGAGTTCATCGGCAAGTTTCAGCAGCTGACCAGCCCGGTGACGGCGAAGGGCATCGAGGATACGGCTCTCTACAACTATCACCGCCTGGTCTCGCTGAACGAGGTCGGCAGCGAGCCCGATCACTTCGGCGTCGAACCGGGCACCCTGCACGACTGGCTGACGGCGCGCGCACGCCGCTTTCCTCACGCGCTGTCGACGACCTCGACCCACGACACCAAGCGCAGCGAGGATGTGCGGGCGCGCATCAACGTCCTGTCCGAAGTGCCGGCGCTCTGGCGCAAGGCGACGACGCGCTGGGCCCGCGCCAATCGCAAGCTCCGCCTCGATGTCGACGGCCAGCCCTACCCGAGCCGCAACGAGGAATACCTGCTCTACCAGACGCTGGTTGGCTCCTGGCCGCTCGAACCGATGACGGCGGAGCAGGAAGCGAGCTACGCCGAGCGCATCGTCGCCTACATGCAGAAGGCGATGCGCGAGGCGAAGGTATATACGAGCTGGATCAACCCGAGCGAGGAACACGAGCAGGCGATGGCCCGCTTCGTCAACGCCGTGCTCGCGCCCGGCGAATCGGACCTTCCGCCAGGATTTCCTGCCCTTCCAGCGGCTCGTGGCGGGCTATGGCCTCGTCAATTCGCTGGCGCAGGTGGCCATCAAGATCGGCGCTCCCGGCGTGCCCGACTTCTACCAGGGCACCGAGCTCTGGGACTTCAGCCTGGTCGATCCCGACAACCGGCGGCCGGTCGACTACGAGCGGCGGCGCCTGCTGCTCGCGGAGCTCGACGAGATCTTGGCGCGTGACGGCCAGGCGGCCCTGGCGGCGCGGATGATCGCGCAGCCGGCCGACGATCGCTGCAAGCTCTATGCGACGACGACGATGCTGCGCGCCCGCCGCGCGCGGCGCGAACTGTTCGAACAGGGCAGCTACGAGCCGCTCGCCGTCGAGGGCGCAGCCGCACGCCACGTCTTTGCTTTCGCCAGGCGCTACCGCGACGACTCCCTGATCGTCGTCGTGCCACGACTGATTGCCACGCTGGCGGCGGAAGGGGCGCCGCCGCTCGGTGAGCCGGCGTGGGGCGATACCCGGCTCGTCCTGGCGGGGGAACCGGGCGCGGCCGCCTACCGCAACCTGTTCACGGCGGCTGAGTTGCCGGCGCAGCGGCAGGGCGGGGGCTCCGTCCTCCGGCTCGCCGATGTGCTCGATCGCTTCCCGGTCGCATATCTCGAGCCGACGCGTTAAGGTGTCGGTCTACCTCGGAGGCATGGTACTCATAGATGGGTTGGACGATCATCGGGATGGCGTTCATCGCGTGGCTGGCGCTGGTGATCCTGTTCACGCCGCGGATCGACTACCACGTCAGCACGCCGCTGCGGCCCGACAGCGACGACTTCCTGCACGTCATCCAGTCCACCTGCCAGGCGGCGATTCACCGCCAGAACCACGTCGACATCTTCACCAACGGCGCACAGTTCTACCCGGCGATGCGCGACGCCATCATGAACGCCCAGGCGTCGGTGAACATGGAGGCGTATATCTTCACGCCAGGTGACGCGGCCGACATGCTGGTCACGGCGATGGTCGAGCGCGCCCAGGCCGGCGTCGAGATCCGTCTGGTGCTCGATGCGATCGGCAGTTCGTCGATGGGCGGCAAGACCGCGCGCCGGTTGCGCGACGCCGGGGTGCGCATCAACTTCTACCAGCCGGTGCGGTGGTACCGGCTGCACCGGCTCAACAACCGCACCCACCGGGAGCTGCTGGTGATCGATGGCCGGACCGCCTTCACCGGCGGCGCCGGCGTGGCCGACTGGTGGTTCAAGCCGCACAAGGGCAAGCCGACCTGGCGTGACACGATGGCGCGCATCGACGGGCCGATCGTCGCCGCGTTGCAGGGGGTCTTCGCCGAGAACTGGCTCGAGTGCTGCGGTGAGATCCTGACGTCACCCCGGCACTGGCCGGCACTGCAGGCCGCCGGCCCGGCCGAAGCGATGCTCGTCAAGAGCTCGCCGTCGGATCGGGCCACCGTCTCACGTGTCGTCTTCCAGATGCTGATCGAAGGCGCCGTGACCTGCGTTGACATCAGCACGCCCTATTTCCTGCCGGACCGGTCGATGCGCCGCGCCATCCTGCGCGCCGCGCAACGCGGCGTGCGCGTGCGGGTCATCGTACCCGGCAGCCACAGCGACCAGCGCCTGGTCCGGCTGGCCAGCCGCCGCATGTTCCGCGAACTACTGGAAGGCGGCGTCCGGATCTACGAGTACCGGCCGTCGATGACCCACGTCAAGGCGCTGATGGTCGACGATGCCTGGGTCGTACTCGGCACGACCAACGTCGACAACCGCTCCTTCGAGCACAACGACGAGGTCAATGTCGCCTTCCGTGAGCCGGCGCTGACCGCGCGGGTGCGACGCGACTTCGAAGCCGACCTGGCGTCCAGCGATGAAGTCACCATCGAATCCTGGTGCCGCCGCCCGCTGCTCGAAAAGCTCGTCGGGCCGGTGTGCTGGATCCTGGAGCGCCAGCAGTAGCCTTGGCACCTGCGTTGCTGCGTCAGCGCCAGGAGGCCTGCTACACCGTGAACGTCCGCACTCTTCTTGCCGCCGCCATCACCACCACCGCGTTCGCGGGGGCTGCCGTCCGTCCCCTGGCCAACGACGTGGTGGAAATCCGCCTGCGCGGCCACTTCTTCGCCGAACCCGCGACGGTGCAAATCACCATTGCCGTGGAACCAGACGCCGCCAATCGCACCTTGCGCATCGAGGCCGATGGTGACCGGCTGTTCCGCTCCACCGAAGTGAAGCTCGATGGCGAGTTGGACAAGCGGATCCACACCGTGGAGTTCAAGAACCTCCCTGCCGGGTCCTACGAGCTTCGAGCCGAAGTGCTGTCGCAGGACAAGGTGCGCGGTATGGCGACGCAGGAGCTGGTCGTCGCCGGAGGACCGCAGTAACCCTTTACCGCAGTAGCGGCCCTCCGTTACCGTTGTCGCATACTGGTAGTCGCAGCCCTCGGGCGCGCAGCCGATCAGTGGCCCTTGTCGATCGCGGCCGTCCAGGTCTCGATCTGCTCGCCGCTCATCGAGCCGCGCGGTTCGAGCCGCGCGTCCTCGTAGCCCCATTCGTCGGTGTCCACCAGGTATTGCGCGCGTGACAACAGCGTCCCCTGGCAGACCTTGGCGTTGCGGGTCGGCACCTCCAGCTCGGCCATCAGCCGGTTCATCAGGTCTTTCATCACGTTCGCCGGGATCAGCGCCCGCTCGCCGGGGTAGATGAAGCCGAACAGGATGAGGTGACTGAGGAGTACCCGCCAGTTGTTGCCGAAGCGGCTGACGAGGCGCTCCCAGTTCAACATGCCGCTGCAGTGGCGGAACATGTGCGCGACGTCGGCGCCGTCGTAGCGCTCGCGCTCCATGATCAACGCCTTCGACCAGATCATTTCCTCTGCCGGGACGAGTTTCACCGGGGCGCCGAGCACCTCCTCGTCGACCGCGTGCGTGAACCACTCATCGTCGACTTCACACACGCCGTTCCCGGAGCTGTAGATGACGTCGATGAATTTTTCGCCATGGTGCGCCTTGGCCAGCCAGTGGGTGAAGGCGACTTCCGTCTTGAAGCCGGCCTGCACCAGCACGTTGAGGACGCGGTCGACGTCGCGAGGGCGGACGAAGATGTCAAAGTCCTTCGTCGTCCGCGAGATCCCGGCGAAATACTGGAAGGCATAGGTGCCGCCGACCAGGTACGGAACGCCGCTGCGATTGAGCAGATTGAGTGCGGTTCGGTAGAACTCGGCGGTCGCTGGGCTGGTGAGGAGAGGAGCGGCGGAGTCGGTCACGGTCGGTTCACCTGTCTTCTGCGCGGTTGTCGGGGTAGCTGCTGAAACTGGCGTCAGGCGGTCAGGCCGTCTTGACGACCGGCTCGGCGGCGGGCGGCGGCGGCGCCGCGGGCGCCTCGCCCGCTTCCTGCAGCGGCAGTTCGAGAATCAGGTACGGCGGTCGGTCCGGATTCAATCGCGCCAGCAACGGCATCGCGACGTTGTAGACCGGCACCCCGGTCGCCGTCCGCCCTTCCGCACTGCCGCGATGCGCGTGACCGTGGAACACCGCGTTGACGCGGTAGCGGTTGATCGGCTCCTCGAGCCGGCTGGAACCGAGATAAGGAAAGATCTCCGGCGGCTCGCCCTCGACGGTCGCCCGGATCGGCGCATAGTGGAGCACGGCAACGCGCCGTTCGGTGCGCAAGCGGGCCAACGCCGATTCGAGTTTCAGCGCCTCGTCGATCGACTCCTGCACGAAAGCCTTGATGGCGTTCTCACCCCACGGTCCGAGGGCGCCACGACCGAAGCCGCCGCCGAACCCTTTCACGCCCGCAAAGCCGACGCCGTGTACTTCCGTGGCCTCGCCGTCGAGCACCGTGACGCCGACATCCGACAGGATGCGGCGGATCTCGTCCTGCTGCCCCGCCTCGTAGTCGTGGTTGCCAAGCACGGCAATGACCGGAATGTTCATCGCCGTGGTCAGTTCGCGCGCCAGAATCCGCGCCTCTTCAGGCAGGCCGTAGTCGGTGAAGTCGCCGCACAGCAGCAGAACGTCGGCAGTGGTGCCGATCTGGGAGAACAGCGGCTGGAAGGCGCCGTGCGAGGCCTTCGATACATGGATATCGCCTAGCGCGGCGATGCGGAGGTGCGTGCGGGGTGAGTTGGTCCGGTCGGCCATGTCTTCCCGGACGTACTCAAAGCTGAGGCCACCTTTACGGCTGGGATAGAGGGGGACGGGTCATCAGCTGGCGGATGACTCCCGCCCCCCTTCAAAGCGTTTAGTTCCGCTGCCGCTGCTGGCTGCGCTGACGCGCCTCGCTGGCGCGAGCCTCGCGCTCCGCCTGCAGCTTCTTCACCTGTCCCTGCTGCGCCGGGGTGAGCACCGCCCACGTGTCGGTCAACAGCCGGGACTGCTCGATTGCCGCCTCGGTCTGCGCATCCGCCAGTTCCTGGGTCGTCGCCCGGATCAGCCCCTCGTTGACGGGGATCGTCTCGACGACCTTGCGCTGGGCGTCCATCGCCTTGCGCAACCGTTCCTGCGCCGTGCGCAGGTCAGATGCATGACGCTCGCGGATCGACTTGATCTGCTCCTGCTGTGCCTCCGTCAGATTCAGCTGCCGGATCGGCAGCCCGCCCGGTCCGCCGGGGCCTCCCGGCCCGCCGACGCCGCGGCCGCCCCGCCCCGGGCCGTTTGGCCCCTGCGCATACACCGCGCTGCCTGCCGTCAACGCCGCGATCAGCGCGGCGGCCCCAAATACTCGCAAACTCTTCATGTCTCTTCTCCTGTGCTGTGCGTCATGCGAGTTGCGTCGTGCAACTTCCGACGCGTTACCTGATTTGACGGCATGCCGTATGACACCGCAGGGCCGCGTTGATGAAAACTGTGTGGCAGCAGGCGGCCCGCGGAAGGACGGCGCGCCGCCGGGTCGCCGTCGCTGATGCCGGTCTCCACCTGCACCGCCCGCGGTGCGGCGTCGACGAGCACGAACACGCGCGCCCGCCGAACCGGCGGCGCCGGCTGTCGCCCCCTGCCCGGCCCTGCCCGGCTCTGCCCGGCGCCGCCGAGGGGCTGAAGCGCGACGCAGCCGCGGGCACGCGCGGGACCATTCGCCGCGCACGACCTCGACCGTGACGTTCGCCGTCATGCCCGGCTTCAGCTTCAGGTCCGGGTTGGGCTCGAGCATGGTCATGCCCATTGGACAGCGGCGCGACGGCCATGCCGTGGCGGAGCCGAGACATGATGACGCCGGCGCTGCCACGCTTTTGTCATACGGACCGCCAACCGCGGTACGCTCTACTTCGTCAGAGTGCGTGAGTACCCGATGACCAGTTTTCAAGCGCTTGCGGTCGCCCTCGGCCTGTTCACGGCAACCGTGGCTGGCCTGCGCGCACAGCAGCCGGTCGCGCCGGCCGGTGGCGTCGGCGAGGCGACCTGCCGCATCACCGGTCGCATTGCCGGCGCAGGCACGGCGTTGCCGGGCGTGACGATCACCGCGCGCAACGACGCTCTCCAGCGCGGCACCGCCAGCGCGGTTGACGGGTCCTACCGGTTGTCGATCCCTCCAGGCACCTACACGATCGCTGCGGAGCTGACCGGCTTCGACCGCGCCGACCGTGCCGTGACGCTCGACGCGGGTGCGTGCGACCAGTCGATCGATCTCACGCTGACGCTGACGCCACGCAGCGCGCGGACGGCGCAGAGCCCTGCAGCGGCTGTCGCACCCGCCGCCCCGCCCGCGGGCGGGCGTGCAGCGGGCGCCGCCAGCGGTGCCGGCCGCGGCGGCCCTGGCCAGGGAGGCGGCCGAGGCCGCTTCCAGACACTTGCGGTAAATGGCGACGGCGCTGCGGCCGACGATGGTGCGGCGGCGGATGAAGGCGACAGCCAGACTGCGCAACTGCTGCTGCCGCCGGGGTTCGGTTCGGAGGCATCCGCAGATGCGATTGCCATCACCGGCGACGCCGCCCGCGTCGACCGCGGCCAACTGAACGATCGCCTCGAGGCGATCAACCGTGGCGACTTCAATCCGGGAAGCGTGGACGGCGGCGGTGGACCTGGCCCCGGCGGCCCGGGCGGTCCGCCTGCCGCCGCTGCGGCAGCCGACAGTGGATTCGGCGGCGGTCCGGCCGGTGGGCGTGGCGGCGGTGGCGGCGGACGCGGCGGGTTCGCCCTTGCCGGCCGCGGCGGGCGTCAGAACCGCATGACCGTGAGCGCCGACTACAGCTTCGGCGGCTCGGCGCTGAACAGCGCGCCGTACCAGCTCCGCGCCGACGTACCGGCGACCGAACGGCCGTTCACGCGGCAGACGTTCGGCACGACCCTCGGCGGCACACTCAGGATTCCTGGCCTTTACGACGGCACCAACCGCACCACTTTCACGCTCGGCTACAACGGCGGCCGCGGCAGCAATCTGTTCGACCAGTATGCGACGGTGCCAACCGCCGCGATGCGCAACGGCGACTTTTCTGGCGTGTCCGGCGGGCTGGTCGATCCGGCGAGTGGTGCGCCGTTTGCCGACAACCAGATCCCGGCTGCCTACATGAGTCCACAGGCGCTGGCGTTGCTGCGCTTCATTCCGTTGCCGAATCTCGATGGCACGACGCGCAACTACCACTACACGACGACCACGGCGTCGGTGAACGACGCCGTCAACCTGCGCGTCAACCACAACTTCACGCCGAACGCGGGTGGCGGCCGGTTCGGTGGCCGCGGCGGCGGCGGTCGTGGCGGCGGTGCGGCTGGCGCAGGCCGCGCCGGGCGGGCCGGCGGGGCAGCGACGACGGCGCGGCCCACCAGTGTCTCGATGACCGCGCAGCTGCAGTACCGCCGCAGCGACGGCGACCAGACCAACGTGTTCTCCACCCTCGGCGGCGAGAACCGCTCGATGACGCTGGGCGTTCCTGTATCGCTCAACGTCGGGCGCGGCCGCAGCAGCCACGCCCTGAACGTCAACTTCTCGCGCAGTTCCTCACGAGCGGTCAACCGTTTCAGCGGCGCCGAAAACGTCGCTGCCGCCGCTGGCATCGCCGGCACCACGACCAATCCGTTCGGCTTCGGTGTGCCAGTGCTGTCGTTCTCCAGTTTCACCAGCCTGCGTGATGTCAGCCCCTCGGAGCGCGGCGACCGGCGGCTGAGCGGCGGCTACAGCTGGACGCGCCCGATCAGCCGGCACCAGCTGCGCGCGGGCGGTGACTTCCGCTGGGATCGATCGAGCAGCCACACCGAGGCCAACGCCGCCGGCAGCTTCGTCTTCACCGGTCTCTATGCCTCCGGCGGCGCGGCCCGCGTCGCCGGCGCCGACTTTGCCGACTTCCTGCTCGGGTTGCCGCAGCAGGCGTCGGTGCAGTACGGCCCCGGTACGGTGGCCCTGACCGGGCGGTCGATGAGCCTGTTCCTCCAGGATGACTGGCGCACGCGTGCGAACCTGACACTGAACCTGGGGATCCGCTACGAGCTGCTGTGGCCGTTTGTCGAGGCCAACAACCGGCTGGTCAACCTCGACGTCGCCCCCGGCTTCACCGCGGCGGTCCCGGTGCTCGCCGGCCAGAGCGGCGCCTTCAGCGGCGCGTTTCCAGCCGGCCTCGTCAGGACCGACACCAACAACGTTGCGCCGCGCATCGGTTTTGCGTGGCGCGTCAAGCAGGGCACGACAGTGCGCGGCGGCTACGGCATGAGCTACAACGCCGGGTCGTATGCAGGCATCGCCCGGCAACTGGCGCTGCAGCCGCCGTTCTCGGTGACCAACACCAACATCGGTGCCCTCAACTCGGCGCTGCTGCTCGAGAATGCGCTGCAGGGCACGGTGCCGAACGAAACCACGAACAACTTCGGCGTGGACGAGAGTTACGTGCTCGGCGAGGTGCAGACGTTCAACCTCGATGTCTCCAGGAACCTGGCACAGGCATGGGCGCTCGGCGCCGGCTACACCTACACGCGCGGCTCGGCCCTCGACATCGTCAGGGCGCCGAACCGGGGACCGAACGGGCTCCTGATCCCCGACGTGCAGCCGTTCCTGTGGCAGACCGCCGAAGGGTCGTCGCGGCTGAACTCGGCGACCTTCCGTCTGCAGCGGCGGCAGGTGCGCGGGCTCGGCGGCAGCCTCGTTTACACGCTGGCCCGCTCGCGCGACAACGCGCCGTCAATCGGCGGCGGCAGCGGCACCGGCGTGGTCGCGCAGAATGAGCAGGATCTCGCCGCCGAGTGGGGCCTGTCCAACTTCGATCAACGTCACCGCCTGACCGGCACGGTGCAGATCGATCTGCCATTCGGTCCCAACCGGAGATGGCTCGCCGGAGGCGGTCCCTGGGCAGCGATGCTCGAGAACTGGCGCGTCACGGCAACCTTCTCGGGCAACTCCGGTACGCCGCTGACGCCGCGGGTGCAAGGGGCGACGCGCGACGTGGCGCAGGGCATCAACGGCGCCCTGCGCGCCGACTACAGCGGTGGCGACGTCGGGAGCGCCAACCCTGGCATCGACCAGTTCTTCAACACGTCGGCGTTCTCGCTCCCGGCGCCGGGCGCCTTTGGCTCGTCGCCGCGCAACGTCATCACCGGCCCGGGCTCGCGGCAGCTCGACGGGCAGCTGTCACGCGACGTCCGTCTCGGCGGCAACCGCGCGGTCTCGATACAGGTACGCGCCAGCAACCTGCTGAACGCGGTGAACTACCAGGCGGTGGACACCTTCGTCAGCTCCCCGACGTTCGGCCAGGTGTTGTCGGTGCGGCCGATGCGGTCGGCGCAGCTGAACCTGCGCTTCCGGTTCTAGAGAGGTGGTCCGCCTGACTCGCCGTCACGCTCTGCTCACCCTGCTGCTCCTGCTGGCGCTTGCGCTTCCCGGCAACCTGCCGCTCGCGGCGCAGGATCAGCCCGCCGCCGTGTTCCGTAGCGGCACCGCACTCGTATCGGTCGACGTCGTCGTCCGTGACGATGCCGGTGCGGTGGTGAAGGGGCTGACGGCCGCCGACTTCGCAGTTGTCGAAGATGGCAAGCCGCAACAGATCCAGACGTTCACCTTCCAGGAGATCACCGATACGCCGGTGACGGCGGCACCGGCGGCTGGACTCCTCGCCAACGTCGAGGAACGCCTGCAGCAGGAGGTGCAGCGGGCGGCCGGCGCGGCCGCGGCACCAGCGGCTGCCGCCGTTGCCGTTGACGCCTTTGCCGGGCGGCGGCTGCTCGTGCTGCTGTTCGACATCAGCTCGATGCAGCCCGAAGACGTGCAGCGGGCGGTCGACTCCGCCAACAGCTACGTCGAGGGCCAGATGGGCACCGCCGACCTCGTCGCGGTCGTGACGATCGGCTCGACGCTCACCGTCTTGAGCGATTTTTCGAACGACCGCGAGGCGGTGCGCACCGCGCTGAACGCGTTGGCCTACAGCGACGGCACGGCGACGCCACCGCAGGCAGCGAGCACGGTGGCGACCGACGAGGCCGATACGGCGGCAACGGACGCGACCGCCGACGATTCCGGCTTCGACGCATTCAACAACGACGTGCGGCTGCGCGCCCTCAAGACGCTGGCCGACACCCTCGGTCCGGTCGAGCAGAAGAAGGCGATCCTCTACTTCAGCGCTGGCATGCAGCGCAGCGGCGACGACAATCAGATTGAGTTGCGCTCGGCGATCAATGCCGCCGTCCGCGGCAATGTCGCCATCTATCCGGTGGATGCGCGCGGGCTGCAGGCGGTCGTCCCCGGTGGTGACGCGAGCCGGCCGAGCGGCCGCGGCGTCGGCCTGTTTTCCGGTCAGTCGGTGCAGCGGCAGTTCAACGACCTGACCGCCTCGCAGGACACGCTGACCACCCTGGCGGCGGATACCGGCGGTCGCGCCTTTACGGACTCGAACGACTTCGGCGAGGCGTTCGCGCGGGCGCAGCGCGATCTGTCCGCCTACTACCTGATCGGCTACAGCAGCAACAATCCAGCGCGTGACGGGCGCTTCCGCCGCATCCAGGTGCGTGTGGTCAGGCGCGGCGTGCGCGTCGAATCGCGCGCCGGCTACTACGCGGAGCGCGACTTCGCACACACCAACGTCAGGGACCGCGAGGCGCAGCTCGACGATCAGCTGGCCGCGGCGGTGTCGTCGACCGACGTGCCGATGCTGGTCGGCACCGGCTGGTTCCGGCAGTCGGCGAACACCTTTTACGTGCCGATCGCCCTCGCCGTGCCCGGCAGTGCCGTTCCGGTGGGCGCCTCGGGCAAGGTGACGCTCGACGTGCGCGGCGTCGTCCGGGACGAACAGGGCCGCTCCGTCGGCAGGATCAAGGAGACGCTCGACCTGCCGGCGGCGGCGGGCGCGGCGTCTCTTGCCGGCAAACAGGTGCTCTACCAGTCTGGCGTGACCCTGCCGGCCGGCCGCTTCGCAGTCAAGGTCGTGGTGCGCGAGAACACGAGCGGCACCATCGGCTCGTTCGAGTCGGTGGTCGTCGTGCCACAGATGCGCGACACGAGCCTCAAGGTGAGCACCGTGGTGTTGAGCACGCAGCTGCAGCGGGCGGCGAAGGCGGCGCCGGGCAATCCGCTCATTCGCGACGGCGTCCAGTTGCTGCCAAACCTGACCCGCGTCGTCACGCGCGGCCAGAGCGCTTACTTCTACTTCGAGGCCTACGATCCGGCGCTGGTAGACGCCGCGCCCGACATGCGGACCAGCCTCGCCTTCTATCGCGGCAACACGAAGGTGTTTGAAACGCCGGTCGTCGAGCGTACGACCATCGACGATCCCGCCCGCAAGGCGGTGCTCTTCCAGTTCGAGGTGCCGGCCACGTCGTTCACGCCCGGCACCTACACCTGCCAGATCAACGTGATCGACGCGGCGGCCGGCAAGGTGGCATTCCCGCGCGTTTCATTCCTCGTCCGCGACAACTGAGCGGCGCGCGCCGGGCAGCCCCGCAGGTGCCATCATTTCGTCACGACCGTCTCACGGCTGTGGCACGCGCCGGCGCTACACTCGGCTCGTGGACACTCCGTCGCGCCCCACCGTGCTCGTCGTCGAGGACGAAGCCAATATCCGGGAACTCGTATCGCTGCACCTGCGCTTGGAAGAGCTGGAACCGGTCGAAGCCGCCGACGGCAATGCCGGCCTGGAGCTGGCGCGCAGCCGCCGCTTCGATATCGTCATCCTCGACCTGATGTTGCCGGGGCTCGATGGCGTCACCGTCTGCCGTGCGATCCGCCGCGATTCTCCGAACGCCGACACGCCGATCCTGATGCTGACGGCGCGGCGGGAGGAGTCGGACAAGGTGGTCGGCCTCGACAGCGGTGCCGATGACTACCTGACGAAACCGTTTGGCGTCCGCGAGCTGATGGCCCGCGTCCGCGCGCTGCTGCGGCGCGGTCTTGCCAAGCAGGCCCGTGCCGCCGACGGCTCAGCGATGGGTCCCGTTCTCTACAAGGACATCGAGATCGATCCGGCGCGGCGGCGGGTGCGGGTCGCCGCCCGCGACGTCGACCTGACGTTCAACGAATTCGAGCTGCTCTACGTCCTCGTTTCTAATCCGGGCATCGTCTTCAGCCGGGAGGCGCTGCTCAGCCGGGTGTGGAAGGATCAGACGTTCGTCACCGTACGAAGCGTCGACACGCTCGTGAAGCGCCTGCGCAAGAAGATCGAGACTGATCCGGCACAGCCGGCGATCGTCCTCACGGTGTGGGGCGCCGGCTACAAGGCGGCAGATGTCTGACGTTTCCCTGGCTGTCACCGCGACGCCGTGGTACCGGAGCCTCTATTGGCGGCTGGCCCTTGGCCTGATCGCCTTTCTCGCGCTGATGCTCGTGTCCGAGGCAGCGCTCTTTCTCTGGACCACAGACCGCATCGCCGGCTCGATGCCGGCCCGCTCACCGCGCCGGCTCGCCGTCCTGGTCGCGTCCGACATCGGCGCGGCAATCGCCGCAGACAACTCCCTCGATCTGCAGACCTACGTCGACGACCAGTACGGGCACGTGCTGCAGACCTTTCTCGTCTCGATGCGGGACGGCCGCGTCGTGGCCAACCACGACGACGTCGACCCGGCCCTGCTGCTGGCGGCGAAACAGGAGGCGGTGCCGCCGCGCGGACGTCGCTTTCGTGGAACGCCGGACGACCGCTTCGGTCCGCCGGACGGTGCTGGCAACGGACCGTTCTCACCTCGTGGCTTCGGTCGCGGCGGCCGCCGCGACGATCCCTCGCGCCCCTTCGGCCCTCCGGTCGACGGTGCGTTCGCGCCGCCAGCGCCAGGCGGATTCGGCGGCTTCGGCCGGCCCGGCCCGTTCGGCGGTGCCGGGCGAGAGGGGGCGGGCGGGCCGAGGGATGACGGCCCGGACCCCGCCGATTCACCGATCGCCAGCGCCCGCCGCGAACTGCGCGACGGCGAGTTCGCACCGGTGGTGGTTGGCGGTATGCCGGTCGGCCGGGTGACGGTGCTGGCAGACGGTCCCGCCTTCTCACGCGTGGTGCGCGAGTTCGGGCCGTCGATGGCGGCGGTCGCCGGCGGCGTGCTCGGCGTCGGCACCGCGCTGATTGCCCTGATCGTGTTCGGACCGGCGCGGCGCCGGCTGCGCCACGTGCAGGACGCGACCGAGCGGCTGGGCAGTGGTGACCTCACTGCCCGCGCACCGGACCGCGGCGGCGACGAAGTTGCCGCGCTCGCCCGATCCTTCAACCGGATGGCCGACGAACTCGCCAGCCGCGCGCAGGCGCTCGAGCTGTCCGACAAGGCGCGGCGCCAGCTGCTGGCGGACGTGTCGCACGAACTGATGACACCGCTGACGGCGATGCGCGGCTACATCGAGACGCTGGGCATGCCCGAACTGCATCTCGACGAGCCGACCCGGGAGCGCTACCTGGCGATTGTCACCGAGGAGACGCACCGCCTCGAGCGGATCATCGGCGACCTGCTCGACCTGGCGCGCCTCGAGGGCGGCGGCACGGTGATGCGCCGCAAGGCGGTGTCAGTCACGACGCTGTTCGATCGCGTCGCCACGCGTCACGAACGCGAATTGTCGGCGCGGCACATCACGCTGACGCGGCAGGTCGAGGCCGGCGCCGAGCAGCTGACCGGTGACGCCGATCGGCTGGAGCAGGCACTCCAGAACCTGGCCGCCAACGCCCTGCGGCACACGCCGGACGGCGGCACGATCGCCCTGCGCGCCGCGCCGCGGCACGACGCCGGCCGCGCCGCGGTGACCATGTCGGTGCGCGACTCCGGCCCGGGTATCGCGCCGGAGCACCTCGCGCTGATCTTCGACCGCTTCTACAAGGCGGATGCGGCGCGCAAGGCGGCGGGCGGCAGCGGCCTCGGCCTGTCGATCGTCAAGGCGATCGTCGAGCGCCACGGCGGCACGATCACGGCGCGCAACGAGGGCGGTGCGCTCTTCGAGATCGTGTTGCCGCAATGACGACGCCGCTGTGAACAGGGTGTGACGCCCCGGCGCGTCCTCGCGCCGCGACAGCCGCTGTCGCCTCACGGCGACGCCGGGCGCGCGACGGCCTGATTCTGCCGCGATTCACGACCAGAGGCCGCGGCACAGCCGTTGCTCCTCCCCAGCCGTAGCCGGCTTCACCGATCGTCAGCCAGCGTTGCCCCCAGGAGTTCACCGTGACGCTTCGCCTTCGCATTGCCGCCGCTGCCTGCCTTGTCGCAGCCGCGCTGCTGTTCCTTCCCTCCACCGCTGACGCGCAGGGACGCCGCGGACCGCGCGTCGCCCGCCGCGCCACCGTGATCGTCGGCGGCGGATTCTATTACGCACCTCTCTTCTACGACGCGTGGTACCCATATCAGTACGGCTGGTATCCACCCTACCCGCCCTACGGATACGGCGGCCGTTACGACGAGAGCGCTGCGCTCCGCCTGCAGGTGACCCCGCGTCAGACCGAGGTGTTCGTCGACGGCTTCTACGCCGGCACGGTCGACGACTTCGACGGCGTGTTCCAGCGCCTCAACCTCAACCCGGGCGAGCACGAGGTGCAGCTGTACCTCCCGGGCCATCGCAGCGTGACGCAGAAGGTGTACTTGCAGCGGAACACTACCTTCCGGCTCCGTCACTCCATGGAGCCGCTCGGCGCCGGCGAGGCCGAGCCGGTGCGTCCTGCGGTGACGGCGCCAGCTTCGGCGCAGCCGCGTGACGCCCAGGGCGCAGGACCGGGTGTGCGCCGTATCGACCCCGCCGGCCCCCGGACGGGCGCTGCCGCCCAGTCGGACTACGGCACGCTGGCATTGCGCGTCCAGCCGGGAGACGCCGAGGTGCTGATCGACGGCGAGAACTGGGACGGGGCCGGCGTGGACGCGCGGCTCGAGGTGCAGCTGGCGCCAGGCACGCATGTCGTCGAGGTACGCAAAAGCGGCTACCGCGGCTACACGTCAGAGGTGACGATCCGCCCGTCCGACACGTCGACGCTCAACGTCGCGCTCGCGCGGCAGTGACGCGGTTCAGCGGCAGACGAAATTCGCTGCGTCGTCCGTGCTGCCGGCGCCGCGATACGCAGCCACCTGCGGCCATGGACACAGCGGCCGGGTGCGATCCACGTTTCCCGCACGCAGGCGCGAAGCGTCGATCCGCGCCGGCGCGGTGCCCGTGGTCACCCAGCGGTCGAGCGCGGTCACCATGTCGAAGGTGCTGGTGCCGTCGCCGCCACCACAGTGGCCCATCCCCGGCACCATGAACAGCCGGACTGCTGCCGCCGCGTTCCTCGTCTGCTGCTGCACCTGCTCGTAGTAACTGACGATGTTACGCGGTGGAATCCCCTGCTCGGCCCATCCCTGGTAGATCAGCAGTTTGCCGCCCCGACCCGTGTAGGCGTCCAGGTTTGCATCGGTCGCGTCGAGGATCTGGTTGTCGCGGAGGGTGGCCTGCGTCGGGTCGGTGTCGAAGTCCAGCGTCTTCGGATCCCACGCGGGATTCTTGAAGACGACGTGCTTGAAGTAGTCCACCGCGTAGCTGACCGGCGCCGGCGACCAGCCGAGTTCGCTGCCGGGCTCGAGCCCCGGAAAGATGCGGCGACCGGTCTTCGTGTTCACGGCGCCGCCGTAGATCCGGCGCACCGCCTCGACCTGCGGCGGCGACAGGCAGGACCCGGCGTCGGCGCCGTCGCTGCAGGCAAGCCGCTGCGGGTCGAAGCGACACGCCAGCGGGTTCTCGAGGACGCCGTCGCTCACGCCGTCCAGCGCATCACACTCCTTCAGCACGGCGTCGTGCAGCAGCGTGAGGTGCTCGCGCCCGAGGGCGCTGGCCGCATCGGCCGTCGCCTGGTAGATCCAGATCTGCCCGAACGCCTGCGTTGAACCATGGATGGCGGGAGCGCCGGCAATGATGCCGGTGAAGTCCCCGGGATGACGCTGTGCGGCTGCCAAGGCCTGCCGTCCGCCGGTCGAACAGCCATTGAAATAGGCCTGCTGCGGCAGCCTGCCGTAGAACGCGTCGACGATCTGCTTGGCCGAGACGGTCGTCTCGTGCACGGCGCGATCGGCGAAGTCCAGCAGGACATCCTGGTTGACGAAGGTGTTGCTCGCCGGGCCGGTATGTCCGGTGTCGGTACTGGCCGCTGCGTAGCCGGCTGCCAGCGCGGTGGCCATCGCCGGATAGCTGATGGTGCCGGCGAACGCGCCATTGCCGACCACCTGCAGTTTGCCGTTCCAGCCGGCCAGCGGCAGCCAGACCTCGACGCCAACGGCCGAACGTGGCGACGGCTGCAGCGTTGCCGCCACGCGACAGAAGGCCGGCAGGTTGGCGAACGGGTTGGCTGCGGCGGCACCCCCGCGACCCACCGGAGCCGGGAAGCGCCCGGGTGCCACTGACTCCGCGGCGCTGACCCGGGCGCGCGCCAGCCGCAGCGTCGCCAGGTCCTCGCACGGCGCCGCCTGCACCGCCCCCGGCATCATCACCGCCAGCACCAGCACCGCGAGGGCGCCAGGAACGACGCGGCCGCGCGCCGCCTTCTCAGTCATGCGCCGATACTAGCGCCCTTGCGGTAGCCTGAGAAGATGCCGGATGCGCCGGGCCACCCACCGATCGGTTTGCGCCGCCGCCGTGCGATCACCGCCGGCCTGCTGCTGGGGATGAGCCTGGGCGCGCTCGAGGCCACGGTCGTCGGCACCGCCATGCCGACCGTGGTCGGCTACCCTCGGCGGCCTGGCCCATTACAGCTGGGTGTTCTCTGCGTACCTGCTGACGTCGACCGCGTCCGTCCCGATCTGGGGACGCCTGTCGGACCTGTACGGGCGCCGTCGCATGTACCTGATCGGCGTGGCGGTCTTCCTCGTCGGCTCGGCGATCTCCGGCGCCTCGGCGACGATGCTGCAACTGATTGCTGCACGGGCGCTGCAGGGGTTCGGCGCCGGCGCCATCGTCCCGCTGAGCAGACAATCGTCGGCGAGCTGTATGCGCTGCGCGAGCGGGCGCGGACACAGGCGCTGTTCAGCGGCGTGTGGGGTGTCGCCTCGATCGCCGGTCCACTCGTCGGCGGCTACATCACCGATGCGCTGTCCTGGCGCTGGGTGTTCTACATCAACATCCCGGCCGGGCTGCTGGCGCTCGCAGTCATTGCCGTCGCCTATCCGCCTTCGACGGAACGATCGGCCGTGAAGGTCGACTGGCTCGGCGCCGCCCTGCTGTTCGCCGGCGTGAGCGGCGTCCTGCTGGCGCTCTCGGCCGCCGACGGTACGACGGCGGCCGCCTGGGCCGTCGCCAGTTTCGTCGTCCTCGCCTGGTTTGTGCGTGTCGAGCGGCGCGCCGTGGCGCCGATCCTGCCGATCGACTTGCTGACGTCGCCGATGCTGGCGCGGGCGTTCGGCGTGGTGTTCCTCGCCGGGTTCGCACTGTTCGGCGCGATCGCCTTCATCCCGCTGTTCGTGCAGGTCGTGCGTGGCGGCAGCGCCACCCAGGCCGGGCAGGTGCTTGACGCCGTTGTTCCTCGGCTGGGTCGTCACCTCGGTGATCGGTGCCCGTGCCACCGTGCGTTTCGGCTACCGCCGCATCACCATCATGGGCAGCGTGCTGATGACCGGCGGCTTCGCCGGCCTGTCGCTGTTGACGGCTGCTTCGAGCGACCGCCTGCTGCTGGTGTCCTGCTTCGTCGTCGGCGCGGGGATGGGCTTCTCGATGCTGTCGCTGCTGCTGGCGATCCAGCACAGCGTCAGCCGCGAGCGACTGGGGCTGGTCACGTCGCTGAACCAGTTCTCGCGCAGTATCGGCGCCGCCGTCGGCGTCGCCGCCATGGGTGCAATCGTTTCGCGCGCCGCTGGCGAAGCGCTGCCAGCCGGTGCGACTCGAGGGGCTCGCCGGCCAGTCCGTTGCGATGGGCGACGCGCTCCGCGGCCGGTTCGCCGATGCCCTGCACCAGGCGTTCGTGGTGGCCGCCGCGGTCTCGGTGCTCGGGCTGGCGGCAACACTGTTCCTGCCGCCGGTCCCTTTCACCGACAGCGACGCAGTGCCGCTCGAGAGTGAAATCTGAGGCAGAAAGTAAGATAGCCGAATGAGAGAAGCGTTGATCGTGTCGGCGGTCCGCACGCCGGTTGGCCGGGCCGGCGGCGTGCTCGCCGAGGTACGTCCCGACGATCTGGCCGCCGTCGCCCTGCGCGGCTGCGTCGACCGCGCCGGCTTCGATGCCGCGCGCCTGGACGACGTCATCCTTGGCTGTGCGAACCAGGCCGGCGAGGACAACCGGAACGTGGCGCGGATGGCGGCGCTGCTCGCCGGCCTGCCGATCGAAGTCGCCGGCCAGACCGTCAACCGGCTGTGCGGCTCGGGGCTGCAGGCGGTGGCCAGCGCGGCGCAGGCGATCAAGGCAGGCGAAGGCGACGCCTTCGTCGCCGGCGGGGTCGAGAGCATGACGCGCGCGCCCTACGTCATGCTCAAGGCGGCGGCGCCGTGGAGCCGCGAGGTGCCGGCGATGGCCGACTCGACGCTGGGCTGGCGGTTCATCAACCCGCGCATGAACAGCGAATGGACCATCTCGCTCGGCATGACGGCCGAGAAGGTCGCCCGCGACTACGGCATCACGCGACAGGCGCAGGATGCGTTCGCGGCCGAGAGCCAGCGGCGCGCCGGTGACGGCGATCAGGGACGGCGTGTTTGCCGACGAAATCGTGCCGGTGGCCGATACCGCGCAAGAAGGGCGATCCGGTCGTCATCGCCACCGACGAGCACCCGCGCCCGGACACCACGGTCGAGAAGCTGCGCACGCTGAGGCCGGCGTTTGCCGCAGACGGCAGCGTCACCGCTGGCAACTCGAGCGGCATCAACGACGGCGCGTCGGCGTTGCTGCTGGTAGCGGGGGACGCGGCTGCCGCCGGCACGCCGCTGGCGCGCGTGATCACCAGCGCCGTCGCCGGCGTCGACCCGTCGGTCATGGGCATCGGTCCGGTTCCGGCGACGCGCAAGGCGCTTGCAGCGCGCCGGCCTGACCATCGACCAGATCGACCTGATCGAGTTGAACGAGGCATTCGCGGCGCAAGGCGCTGGCGTGCATGAAGGAACTCGGCATGGACCCGGCCAGGGTCAACGTCTACGGCGGCGCCATCGCCATGGGCCACGCGCTCGGCTCGTCCGGCTCGCGCCTGCTGACAACCCTCGTCCATGCCCTGCGGCGGCGCAACGGCCGCTATGGGCTGGCGACGATGTGCATCGGCGTCGGCCAGGGGATCGCGCTCATCATCGAAAACATCCAGTAACCGAACGACCCGAACGCCCGAACATTCCGAACGTTCCCCATTGGAGTTCCCATGTCATCGTCGACTCCCGAGGTCCTGCTGGTCGACTGCCAGGACCAGCGCGGCCTCGTGCACAAGATCACCGGCGTTCTCGCCCGCCGCGGCGCCAACATCCTCGTCAACGACGAATTCGTCGACGGCGAGCACGAGCGCTTCTTCATGCGCACCGAGTTCGTCGGCGCCGACGACCCGGCTGCGGTCGTGCGCGAGCTGGAGGGGCTGCTGCCGCAGCCGGCAACCGTGCGCACCGCCCGGTCACGCCACCATCGCATCGTCGTGCTGGTGACGCGGGAGCACCACTGCATCGGCGAGCTGCTGATGCGCCACGAGCACGGCGAGCTCGGAGCGACGATCGACGCGGTGATCGGCAATCATGCGAACCTGCAGTCCCTGGTCGAGCGGTTCGGGCTGCCGTTCCATCACGTGTCACATGAGGGGTTGTCGCGCGAGGCGCACGAGGAGGCGGTCGCCGCGGTGGTCGCCGGATACGAGCCCGACTACCTTGTCCTGGCGAAGTACATGCGCATCCTGACGCCGAAATTCATTGCCCGCTACCCGGGGCGCATCATCAACATCCATCATTCCTTCCTGCCGGCGTTCATCGGCGCCAACCCCTACCGCCAGGCGTTCGAGCGCGGCGTGAAAATCATTGGCGCAACGGCGCACTTCGTCACCGAGGTGCTCGACGAGGGGCCGATCATCGCGCAGGCAGTGGTGCCGGCCGACCACACGTATGGCGCAGACGAGATGGCGCAGGCGGGGCGGGACGTCGAGAAGATCGTGCTGGCCAAGGCGTTGAAGCTGGTGTTCGAGGAGCGCGTGTTCCTCAACGGCAACCGCACGGTGGTGTTCGACTGAAGGTGCCGGGTCCGCTGCGCGGCACCCGGCCTACACGGGGTGGCTACGCGGGGCGGCGAGCTGCCGCGGCCGCATCGGCGATGCGCTTCAGCGCGGTGCGTTCCTCGCGGCCCGGGTCATTCACCAGCCTCGACTCGGTACTGTTGAACACCATCGTCGGCCGCTGATCCGCGTTGAAGGCGGGCCACTGCGGGATGCCGGCATGATTCGGGTTGCCGGAACGGGCGAATGCCACCCAGGCGGCGCTCATCTGGTCGGCCAGCTTCTGGGCCGCCGCGCCAGTACCGGTGAAGGTCTTGCCGGCCTCGAGGTTGTCGAAGACAAACGGGATCTCCATGCAGTGCATCGCCCGGAGCCGCCCCTCGCGCACCGGCGAGTAGTACTCGAACCGGTACATGTAGACCGGTGCGCCACGCTGCGCCGCCTTGCGCTCGGCCTGGGTCTCGACGCCGGTGCGGAAGAACGAGTTGTCCGTCGACATGCGCAGGAACAGGTCGATGTTCTCGCGATTCGGCTGGTTGCGCCGGTAGAGCGCGATCACCTCGGTGGCCCTGGCGTCATCGACGCGCAGCAGTTCCTTGACCCGCGTCAGCAGCGTCGCGTCGTCGATCGGGCGCAGCTGCGCGTCCGGGGTAAAGAACGTGACCTCCGTCGCGGTCGTCCCGGTCAGGAACGGCACCGAGGCAGCGGCAGCTGGCGCCGCAGGATCGAATGGGTTCGTCGGCAGCGAGGTGCCGTCGACGACCGGGCCGAAGTTGAGCCCGCCGCTGCCGGGGCCGGTTGCCGGGGCGCCGGGCGCCGGCCGCATCGCCGCAATCAGCTGCTCGACGGGTACCTTCTGCAGCTGGTCGAGCTGATCCGGGGTGATGTTCAAGCGCTGCAGCACCTGTTCGGTGGTGCGGATGGCTTGCGCCTTCGGCGTGCTGGTCAGCGCGGCGCCACTTTCGGCGATGGCGCGATGGAACAGGCCGCGCGCCGCCGGCATCGCCATCAACGTGCTCACCTTGCCGGCTCCGCCCGACTGGCCGAAGACGGTGACGTTGCGAGGGTCGCCGCCGAAGGCGGCAATGTTGTCGCGGACCCATTCGAGCGCCCGCACGGCATCGAGCATCCCGGCGTTGCTGGCATTCGCCCACTTGCCGCCATACGCCGCGAGGTAGAGATACCCCATGATGTTCAGGCGGTGGTTGACCGAGATGGCCACCACGTCGTGCTTGCGGGCCAGCTCCTGGCCTGAATAAATCGAGTAGCTGCCGGAGCCATTGGCAAAGCCGCCGCCGTGGAACCAGACCATCACCGGGCGGGCACGGCCGCTGCCGGTCGCCGGCGTCCACAGGTTCAGCACCAGGCAGTCCTCGCCCTGCGCCTCGCGCGGGTCGGTCGGCAGCATCTCTTCCGGTTCGCCGCCGACCACCTGCGGCGCCCGCGGGCCGTAGTCGAAGGCGTCCCGAACGCCCGTCCACGCCTGCGGCTGCTGCGGCGGCATGAAGCGGTTCGCGCCCGCGGTTGACGCGCCGTAGGGCACGCCCTTGAACACCTGCACCTGGTTGTCGAGGTAACCGCGCACGCGGCCGGCGGTGGTCTGCACCGTCGCGCCCGGCACGCGCGCGGCGCCGCCCTGCGTACCCTGTGCCCACGCCGGCGTGTCGACGAGGAGGCCGGCGGCGGCCAGCGCGCTGTATTCGAGGAAGTCGCGTCTCTTCATGGTGGTTCTCGGGGCGCTACTGCCGGCAGGAGGTGGGCGCCCATTTCGAATCGTCCGGCTCGCGCCTGAAGTTCGAGCTGGTGATGAACGGGCCGTTCAGGTACGCGTCCTCGACCGTCGTCGTGACGACGAACCAGTCGCCGGCGTCAGGATGGGTGAAGCGGGTGACATTCTCGGTGACCACCGCGTTCTGGCTGTAGGGCACGCCATTGCGCCGCACCCATCCAGGCAGCATGTTGGTGGTGACGACCCGGAGTGAGCCCCAGCGCGGCGCCTGGCCCGTGCCGCGCTCGAGGAAGGCATCGAAGGCGGCGCCGCTGCGGATCCACTCGGCCACCGAATAGCCCTGCAGGCTGCGCGCTCCCTGGTTCGACATCAGCGCGGCGGTGGTGGTGCCGGGCGGGGCGAAGTGCAGCAGCCGCGTCTGCTGTCCCGCGTCGGACTCGATCTTCAGCGTGTTGTCGTCCTGCCACGAGATACGCAGCCGCGTCGGCATGCGCATCAGGCCACCAACACCGTAGGCTTCGCACATGCCGTCCTTGGACGGGTCCCAGGTATCCGCAACCTGCCGTCCCTGCGGGCTCAGCGGCACGCTGGCGTAGTCACCCTTCGGCGGCGTCATCATGCGGAAGCGCCAGTCCTCGGTGACGACCGAGACCCAGGTGCCTACGAGGTCGACCGGCGCACCCTGGCGAGCGGGGGGAGGTGGTCCGGCAGGGCCGCCGCGGCCGCCGCGGCCACCGCCCTGCCGCCCCGCCGGCGGCGCGGCCGGGGCCGGCGGGCCTTGCCCGGCGCCTGGCGCCGGCACCGCCTGCGCCTGCAATTGCGAAACGCCGGCAAACACCAGCGCGAACGCAGCCGCGGCCAGGCACGGCACCGCGCCCTTCAACAACCGAACGCTCATCGCCCGCTCCCTCTCGTCTGCGGTTGATTGCCGCGCGGCTGTGCGCCGCGGTTGGTGCCGGCCGGCGTCCTGGCGGCCGCCGCCTTCTCCGCATTCATCTGCTTGTAGATGACCTCGATGAACTGCGCCGGCGTCCAGAACCCGTTCGGGGTTCCATAGCGCGCATCCCAGTCGAGCGTCGGCTTCTTGGCCTTCACCTGGTCGAGCGTCATGCCGCGCTTGACGTACTCGCGGATGCGGTCACGAACGATCGTCGCCATGTCGCGATACTCGATGACGTCCTGCTCGTCGCCGAGCCGGCCATGCCCGGGGATGACCATCGTGCCGCCTTCGTTGACGTTGCTGGCGACGGTCAGTTCGAGAATCGCGTTCAGCGCGTTGATGTAGCCGTTGATCGTGCCGCCGTTGGCCTCGTCGATGAACGGGAACATCGTCGTCGTGAACAGATCGCCGGTGGCGATGACGTCGTTGCGGCGGAACATCACCAGGCTGTCGCCGTCGGTGTGCGCCGCTTCCTGGTGGATGATCTGGACCGCCTCGCCGTTGAACAGCATCTCGCGCCGCTTGCTGATGAACGTCTCGGTCGGCCAGTTGGCAAACGCCACCGCGCTGGCGCCGCTAGCCATGCTGAGGCGGGTGAGGACGTTCTCGTGGGCAATGATGGCCGCGCTCGACGTTGCCGCCGCGCCGATGTCGCCGACGACGTTGCCGCCGGCGCGGGTGCGGCCGGCGCTGGCAATCGCCTCGTTGCCACCGATGTGGTCGCCATGGATGTGGGTGTTCACCACGTAGCGGATCGGCGCGTTGGTCACGGCGCGGATCGCGCTGAGGATCTTGCCGCTCATCGGCGCAAAGCTGGTGTCGACGACCATCACGCCTTCGTTGCCGAACTGGATGGTGGTGTTGCCGCCCGCGCCTACCAGCATGTAGACGTTGTCGCGCACCTTCAGTGCGTCGATCTGCACGGCGTCGAAGTTCTGCTGCTGCGCGACGGCGCTGCCGACCGCCGTGACGACGGCGAGCGCCGCACCGGCAAGAACGGCGGCGGCGGCGGCGAGCCGCGGCGCCCGGGAGCCGCGGTGCATCGCGGAGGTCATCGTCCCTCCCGCGGCGCCGTCGGCGATGCCGTCGGCGATGCCGTCGGCGAGGCCGGGGCGCCGGACGCAGGTGCAGCGGCGGCAGGCGCAGTCTGGCCGCCGCCCAGAACACGGGTCGCGCCGCGCTGCGGCGGCGGCAGCGGTGCCGGCTTGGGCGCCGCCTGCAGCACCTTCTGGAACTCGGGATACATCGTCTGCGGCCCACCTTCCGTGGCAATCAACGGGATGCCGTGGCGCTGGGCGAACTCGGTCTGGAACGGGTGCTCGCCGGGCAGGTAGGCCGGCACCTCGCCTTCCGGGCGGTCGGCGATCTCGACCACCGCTTCACAGACCCAGAGCCAGGTCTGCGCCGGCAGGTCGCGCACGCTGCGCACGAAGTCCTCGCTCTTGACCAGCGGCTCGGCGAGATAGATCGGATCGACGAGCACGATGGTGTGGGTCATCACGTCGCCGTTCCGGACGAAGTACTCGGTCATCTTCGCCCGGTCGCTCATCGGCAGGCCGTTGCGCCGGAGCCAGCCCTGCTTCAGGTGCGTGGTCTCGACCACCAGCATGTCGCCATCGTAGCGGCCCGTGGAGAAGCCCATCCAGGTGTGCGCCGCGTTCGGCCCGGGGTGCGGCCGGCCGTCCATGAAGATCGTGCGGGTCTGCTCGTAGGTGCTGATGTAGTGCTTGAGCGCGATCAGCTCCTGGGTCTTCGGATCCTTCTCCTGCCAGACACGCAGGTTCATCGGGCCGCGGTAAATGTACGGCGAGACGTGCACGCGGCACTGTTCTTCCGGAAGCGTGATGCGCGACGGATCCCAGCTGTCGGCAAACTGCCTGGCGGCGTCGGTGATCGGCAGGCCGGCGTAGTCCTTCAATTCCGGGCCGGGGATCCGTTCCGGCTGATCTTCCGAGTAGCGCGGCTGCCACACGCCGCTCATGTCGGCCTGGGCTCGCGCCTCCCCGGCGCCGAGCGGCAACGCCAGCAGGCAGACGGCCGCCGTAGCGAACAACTTCCCTCTCGTCATATGACTCCCGACCTCTGACCGCACCTATTTATGTCGACCATCATCTGCCATCGAGCAGCGCCCGCGCCTCGGCGATTTCCTCGTCCCCTACCTCGTGCGGGCGGCCGTGGAAAATCCGCAACCGCACGTCGGCACCAAGGTCGGCGAAGACCTGGGCGCTCTCCCGCAGCCGCCCTTCCGGCACCCATGCGTCGGCATCGCTGCCGGTGATCAGCACGCGCAAGCCGTCCAGCCGCGGCCCGATCTCGCGCCATTGCGCGGCGTCGGCGCCGATGATGCCGCCGGTGAACATCACCAGTGCCCGACAGCGGCCGGGGTGACGGAGCACGTATTCCGAGGCGAGGCAGGCGCCCTGCGAAAAGCCAAGCACCGCCAGCTGGTCGGGGCCGAGACGGCCCTCGTCACCAGCCTCGTCCAGCGAGCGCTCGCAGGTGGCGACCGCGTTCATGAGAAACGGTTGGTTCACCTCGACCGGCTCGATGAAACGGTGCGGGTACCAGCTCTGGCCGCGCGCTCCCGGGGCGACCCACCGCCAGGCGGGAAGAGCCAGCCGCTCGGCAATCGCCATCATGTCCTCCGGCCCGCCACCGCGCCCGTGCAGGAGAACACCGGCCCGTTGCGCCGACCGCCGCGCCGGGCCGCTCTCGATGAAGCCGGAGGTCATCGATGGTTGGTCGTCACGGACATGCCACCCGGGGCCCTGCTACTTGTTCACAGGGCCGCCGCCGGCATCGTTGCCGCCGACGAAGGTCGCGTCCGTGCGCCTGGAGACGTTCGTGTGCTTCGCGTCTTCCTCCGCCGCCAGCCGCGCCTTCTCCGCCGCTGCTTCCGACAGCCCGGGCGCCACCTGGCGCGTCGTGCCGCGCGAGGCGACCGGCAGGTTCTCCTCCGGCACCCTCAGCGGCTCGAGCATCTTGACGATCTCGGCGCGCTGGTGCTCGAACCAGGGCGGCAGCAGCAGGTTGAAGCCGAGCTCCTCCCACGGTTCGTCGCGGGCGAAGCCGCCTTCCGCCGTCGCGGCGCATTCCGTCAGGATGCCGCCGGGCGCACGGCAATAGATCGAGTGGAAGTAGTTGCGGTCCTTGATCTCGGAGCAGTCGGTGTAGCCGAGCTCCTCGTAGAGGCCCTTCTGCTCCGCCAGGTGCTCGTCGGTTTCGACGTCGAGCGCGACGTGATGCCCGGTGCCGGCACCGAAGCCCCAGCTGCCCTGGTTGCGCTCCGGCTCGTGGTGCAGGACGATACGGTGCGCATCGCGCCGCCGTCGCTCACTTCGAACATGGTGGTACGGCGCCGTCGACGCCGGCCTTCTTGAAGCCGAGCGCCTCGGTCAGGAAGCGCTCGTGCTCCGGTATCTCGCGCACCGACAGCACGATGCCGAAGAAGCCGCGCATCGTCACGTCGTTGCTGATCTCTCCGGAGTCGTCCAGCCCGGCGCGGTCGTCGGTCAGCGTCCTCGACGACCTCGAACAGCAGCCCGGACGGATGGCGCGAAGCGGATGAACTTGCTCGCCGAAGCGCTCCTGGATGCCGCTGTTCTCGATCTCGTGCCGCTTCAGGTGATCGAGCCAGAACGTCAGCGGTGTCCTTGGCCACCGAGTACGACGGTCGACTGGATCTGGCCCGAGCCGAGGCGGCCGGGCACGCGCTTGTACGGGAACGTGGTCATCACCGAGCCGACTTCCGCGTTCGGCGTTCGCGTAGTAGAGGTGATAGTGCGCGTAGCGGCCGTCGAACAGCACGGTCTGCTTGATCAGGCGCTGGCCGACGACCTTGGTGATGAAGTCGACGTCTTCCTGCGCGCCCGATCGCGCAGACCGTGATGTGGTGCAGCCCCTTAACGATATTTCCCATCGAATCCTCCGGAGTTCACGTCGCGCGGCCCTGCCGGCGTGCGGCAGGGACCGCGGTCGTGAACATTACTGGAAACCGGCCATCCAGCGCTACCACGTGGGGTGCCGGTCACGGCTGGCCGCATCAGAACAGGAACTTGATCGCGAACTGCATGCGGCGCGCATCGCCCGCCACCGTGGTGATCCGGCCGGCCGTCGAGCTGATGGCGCCGCCGCCGCCGGGGGTCAGCACGAACACACCGGTGGCCGGCGTGCCGAAGTTCGTGTGGTTCAGCACGTTGAAGCCCTCGGCGCGGAACTGCAGGCTGCGCGTGCCACCGAGGCTGACGTTCTTCGACAAGGAGATGTCCACCGTCGCGAAGCCCGGGCCACGCAGCGAGTTGCGGCCAACGGTGCCGAGCGTGCCTGGTGCCGGCAGGGCGAAGACGGTCGGGTCGAAGTACCGGTTGATGTCGAGTTCGTCCTTCACCGCCTCGTCGAGCGTTCGGCCCGTCGCCAGGTTGGGGCGGCCGCCGCCGAGGCCCGAGACGTTCGGCGTCGTCGGAGTGAACGGCGTGCCGGAGCTCAGGCTGATGATGCCGCTCAATTGCCAGCCCTCGACGAACGGGTTTCCAATGAACGGCAGCGCATAGACCGCGCTGCCGCGGAAGGTATGGCGGCGGTCGAAGTTGCAGGGGCCGCGGTCGTACTCGGGGTCGTACGGGTTGGTGGCCGCCGTGCCGCCCTCGCCACCGAAATTGCCCGAGCTGATGTCCTCGCATTTCGACAGCGTGTAGGACAGCTGTGACTGCAGGTTGTTGTAGAACCGCCGGTTCGCGCTCAACTGCAGCGAATGGTAGGTGGAGTCGGCAATCGTCTGACCGAAGTTGAGGCCGTTGTAGGCGGGGTTCAGCCGCGGGTTCGGCACCACCGTGGTGCTGGTCGGTGTGAACGTGCCATAGACGGTCACGCCGTTGACGATCGCCGGCGTCGGCGGGTTGAGGTCGATCTGCTTGAAGAAGTTCTTGCCCTGCGAGCCGACGTAGCCGACCGTCACCACCGTTGCCGCGGCGATCTCACGCTGCACGTTGAGGTTGTAGGACATCTGGTACGGCGTCGTATCGGTGTGGAAGTCGATCCCCTGGCTGACGATCGGCGCCGTGCGGGACGTGACGAACGGCGTCGGGAAGACCGGGTTCACTTCCGTCGCCAGCTGGTACGGCGGGTTGATGTAGTACGCCGACGAGTAGACCCGCGTCGCAATGACGTCGTGGAAGATGCCGAAGCCGCCGCGGATCGAGGTCTTGTGGTCGGGGAACGGATCCCAGGCAAAGCCGAGCCGCGGGTCCCAGTTCCTGAGCGACGGGTTCTTCTCGAACACGGTGGTCACCGGCTCGAAGCTGCCGAACGGAACGTTGATGATCTGCGAGCCTGGCTCGACGGTGGCGTTGGTGGTCGGCGCGTAGCGCAGGCCGAGGTTCAGCGTCAGCGTGTCGGAGGCGTGCCATTCGTCGTGTACGTAGCCGACGAAATCCCATTCGCGGAACTCGCGGAAGGCGTTCTCCTGGCCACGCAGCGCGCTGTTCAGGGTGCCGGGCTGGTTGAGCAGGAAACCCTGCAGGCCGTTGAACGTCCAGGCACCACCCCACTGGAAGGGGGCGAACGTGTCGCTGGCGATCTTCTGCGCCTCACCGCCGAGGCGCAGCGAGTGGGCACCGGCGTTCCAGAACAGGTCGTCGGCGATGGTGTACTTGTTCTGCAGCAGCTCGAAGGGATTGAGCTGGTTGGCGCCAATCGTCGTGATGCCGCCGCCCGGCGCCACGGTGCCATTGATGCGGCCCTGGAAGAACTGCAGTTCGGGCACCGCCGCCGTGTCGTCCGCCTTCTCGTCGGTACCGAACGTAGCCGAAGCGCGCCTGGTTGATGACCTGGGACGAGACGATGCGGCGGTGCTCGACGGTCACGTAGCGGTTGCTGGTGTTGTTGGTCGCGGGCCACAACGGGATGCTCGAGCCGCCGAACGGCTCCGTCAGTTCGGCCACGTCGGTGACGAACCGCGCGAAGATCGTGTCGTTCCTGCTCGGCGTGAAGTCGACGCGGCCGAGGAAGTAGTCCTCGTGGCCGGTGTTGTTCTGCACGAAATCCAGCTGCCCGAGGCCGCCGCCGATGTTCCGGGTCGGCAGCGGATACAGCGCGAGCACCGGGGCAATCGCCGGGTGGACGCCGACGTTGGTCAGCACGCCGTTGATCGGGATGATCCCCTGCCGGGCCAGCGCGTCCGGGACGGTCGCGATGCGCGTCAGGCCGAGTGTCTGCCTGATGCCCTCGTAGTTGACGAAGAAGAACGCCTTGTCCCGAGCGACCGGACCGCCGAGGCTGCCGCCGTACTGGTTTTGCTTGAACGGCGGCCGCGGGCCGTCGAAAAAGTTGCGCGCGTCGAAGCGGCTGTTGCGGGTGAACTCGAACAGCGAGCCGTGGAAGTCGTTGCTGCCCGACTTGGTGACGGCGTTGATGACGGCTCCGCTGCCACCGAACTGCGCGCTGTAGGTGCCGGTCAGGGTCTGGAACTCGGCGATCGCGTCCACGCCGAGGGTGGTGCCGAGCACGCCCGAGCCGCCGGCGCGGTTCCAGAAGTTGGCAATATTCGTGTTGTCCAGCAGGTAGGCCTGGCCCTGCGGCCGGCCACCCGATATCGATACGACCTGCTGCCGCCCGAACAGCGAGCCGTTGCCGGTGCCGGACAGCGCGACGACACCGGGCGCCAGGGTGATCAGCTGCGCGTAATTGCGGCCGTTCAATGGCAGCTCGGCGATCTGCTTCTGCTCGATGGTCGTGGTGACCGCGGCCGAGACGACGTCGACCTGCGACGCGGCACCCTGCACGGTGATCGACTCACTCAGCTGGCCGACTGGCAACTCGAAGTCCACCACCCGCTGGGCGCCGACCGAGAGGCCGATACCCTGCTGCGTCACGCTCTTGAACCCCTGGAGCGCGGCGGTGACGTCGTAGGTGCCGACGATTAGTTCCGGGATGGAAAAGCGCCCCTGGGTGTCGGCGGCCGCCGACGTGACGACGCCGGTGGCGATGTTCTTCGCCTCGATCGTCGTACCCGGCAGCGAGCCGCCGCTGCTGTCTTTCACCGTCCCCTGGATGGTCGCCCTGACGGCTTGTGCAGCGGCCACGCTGCTGCCGCCGGGAAGAAGGAAGAGCGCGGCGAGCGCGCACAGCAGTGTGCGCGTCAGGATGTGCACCTTTCGCATTGTGAGCATGGTCTCCTGCAAACGACGGGGTTGGCAGCCTGCACCTGGCGAACGAATACTGGCCGCAACCGTGCGACCGTTCAACCTGAACCTGATGTTCGCCATAATTGCGCGCAGCGTATAAATGCGCCACCCCCGCCCAGCCAAGACCAGCCATGCATCCTGACAATGTCCCGGACATCCGCGCACGCGAGCTGCTGACCGTGCTGGCACTCGCCGAATACGGCAGCTTCGTTGCCGCCGCGGCTCACCTCAAGACCTCGCAACCGGCACTGACGCGCGGCATCAAGCGGATCGAGCGCATCCTCGGCGTCACCTTGTTCGCGCGCAGCACCCGGCGGGTGGAGATCGACCCCGGCCGGGCGCGAATTCCTGGCGGTGGCCGAGCGGATGCTCACCGACCTGCGCCTCACGGTGCGCAGTCTGGGCGACGGCACCGGCGAGCAGCGCGGCCGGGTCACCATCTCGACGTTCTCCGCATTCTCGGCGCACGCCCTGCCCGAACTGGTCCGCAGCTACCGGGAGACACGGCCGCTGACGGAGGTCCGCGTCCGCGAAGGCCGACAGGCGGACATCTTCGAGGACGTGCGGAGCGGCGCCGCCGACTTCGGTGTCGGCTACGTCGACGCCGTGCCCGAGAACGTGCAGAGCGCCGTGCTGCGGCGCGAGCCGCTCTACGCCCTCATCCCGAGCCGCCACCCGATGGCGGCACGGCCGCGGCGGCGCGTCCGGCTCGCTGACCTGCGCAATGAATCGCTCATCTCCGGGGCGAGCGGCACCTACGTCCGCCGCGTCATCGACGGCGCGGCCGCGGCCGCCGGCTTCACCCTGCACTACAGTGTCACCGTCGATCGGGTACTGACCGTGCTGCACCACGTCTCGGTCGGCGGCGGCATCGCCGTCCTGCCGGCAGGGTGCCTGCCGCGCCTGGCCTGGGGCGAGGGATTCCAGGTGGCGCTCCTGAGCGAGCCGGCCCTGTCGGTGCCCGTCGGCTTGCTGACGCTGCGCGGCCGCTACCTGACGCCGGCGGCGTCCGGCATGGCCGCGCTCATTCGTGAACAGGCGAGCCGGGTGCCGGTGCCGGCGCTCGCCGGGCGCGCGCGGTCACCGGCGGCCCGGTGAATCCGGATGGCGCTATGATGCGCCGGGCGCAGCGGCATGAAAGGGCGAGAGATCACTGCATGACGGCCTCGCGGATCGGGACAACGGTGGTCGGCAGCTATCCGGTGCTGCCGTGGATGGTGGGCAACCCGTCGCGGCTGGTGCTGCGCGACGCGATCATGGCGGTGCTGAAGACCCAGGAGCTTGCCGGGCTCGACCTGGTGTCCGACGGCGAGCTGAGGCGCTTCGACCCGAGCCACCCCGAGGCCAACGGCATGGTCGACTACTTCGTCGCCCGGCTCGACGGCATCCGGCACGCAGTTCACCCTCGCCGACAGCGACCGCCATCGCGCCGACCGTGCGCAAGGCTACCGCCTCAGCACCGCCGGCGTGGTCGTCGGCAAGATCGGCGACGGCCGCCTGAACCTGCCCGCCGACTGCGAGTTCGCCCATGCGCTTGACGCGCTGCGCGCTTCAAGTTCACCTGCACGGGGCCGCACATGCTGGCACGGCTGCTGACCAACGACTTCTATCCCGACCTGCACGCGCTGGCCATGGCCGTCGCACAGGTGCTGCGCCGGCAGCTCGAGACGGTGGACGCCGACGTCGTGCAGCTCGACGAAGCAAGCATTGCCGGCAACACGCAGGACGCGCAGCTGGGCCGCCGAAGCCATCAACCACGTGCTCGACGGCATCCTCAACGAGCGCGCCGTGCACATCTGCTTCGGCAACTACGGCGGCCAGCCGATGCTCAAGGGCTTCTGGACCGACCTGATGCCGTTCCTCAACCTGCTCGAGGCCGATCACCTGGTGCTGGAGTTCGCGCGCCGCGGCTACGACGAGCTCGAGGTGTTCAAGGAACTCGATCCGCGCATCGGCCTCGGCATCGGCGTCATCGACATCAAGGACAACGAAGTCGAGACGCCGGATCTCGTCGCCGAGCGCATCGAGCACATCGTCAAGATCATCGGTCACGAGCGCCTGCGCTACGTCCACCCGGATTGCGGCTTCTGGATGCTCCAGCGCAGCGTCGTCGATCGAAAGCTGCGCGCGCTGGTCGACGGCCGCAATCTCTTCGAAGGGCGACTGTAACGTAAAGCACCGGGTGTCCTGTTCCGCGAGGAAGCACGGCACCGGCGTCATCGGGAGTCCGCGTGGCAGACGAGAGAGCACAGGTCCGGGCAATCATCTTCAACCATCTCGCCGGCATGGCGATGGCGCCGACCGTCCGGGCACTGGCCGAGCGTGGCGCGTTCGACATGCTCCGCGAAGCCCCGGGCGTCGTCGTCTTCGAGGAGATCGCTGCCCAGACACGCGCCAACCGTGGCTATCTGCGGGTGGCATTGCGGCTGCTCGCGTCCGCGGGCTGGTTGACGCAGCACATGGAGCCGAGCGGGCGCGTGACCGCGTACAAGCTGACAGACGCCGGCCGCACCGCGCTGCGGATTGCCCCCGCGCCGTACGCGGACGTCACCGACTTCCTCCCCAAAGCGATCTCGTTCGACGAGTATCTGCTCGGCGCGTCCGACGATGCGCTGGTGCCGGCGCTGCGCGGGCTGGTGAACCGGGCGCGGCGCGGCTGGGAGATCGGCGGCGATGGCAGCGCCGGGTGCGAGGCGGTAAGGCAGCAGATTCGTGGCCATCTCGACGGCGCGATCGTCGGCCCGGCCATGGTGGCGATAGCCCGCAGCGGCATCCTCGGCCAGCTCGAACGCGGCCCGGTCGAGATCGGCGAACTGCCAGGGAACACGGCCAGCCTCGAGCTGGTGTTCGATCTGCTCGGGCAGCAAGGCTGGGTGACGCGGAGCGGTGGCACGCTGACGCTGACGCAGACCGGGCGTTACGCGGCGCAGATCGCCCCGGCCTACGGCGTCACCGTCTCCTACCTGCCGATGTTCTCGATGCTGCCGACGCTGCTGTTCGGCAACGCCCGCATCCCGCGGGTCGACGAGCAGGGGTTCGAAGTGCTGGTCAACCGGGCGATGAACGTGTGGGGCAGCGGCGGCGCGCACAAGACCTACTTCCGCAAGGTCGACGAGATCGTCGAGGAGATCTTCAACCGGCCGCTGAACCAGCAGCCGCGCGGCATCTGCGACATGGGCTGCGGCGACGGCACCTTCCTGGAGCATCTCTACCAGGTCGTCAAGGAGCGCACGTTGCGCGGCCAGGAGCTCGATCGCGAGCCGCTGCTGATCATCGGCGCAGATTTCAACAAGGTGGCGCGCCGCGTCACCAAGCAGACGCTGCGCCGCGCCGGCATCCCGACGTTCCACGTCATCCCCGGCGACATCCTGCGGCCGGCGCAGCTGGCCGGCGACCTCGAAAAGCTGAACATCGACAGCCACGAGCTGCTGCACATCCGCTCGTTCCTCGATCACAACCGGCCGTTCGCGCAGCTGTCCAACTACACGCGCGGCACGCGCAAGGCTCGCACGACCGGCGCCTTCGCCTACCTCGGCGAAGAGATCCTCGCCGACGAGCTCGAGGAGAACCTGGTGCGTCACCTGCGGCGCTGGGCGCCGTATATCGGCCGCTTCGGCCTGCTGGTGCTGGAGCTGCACACGCTGCCGCCCGAGGTTGCGGCCGCCAACCTGGAACGTACGCCGGCGGTCGCCTACGACGCGACACACGGCTACTCCGATCAGTACCTGGTGGAAGTGCCGGTGTTCGTCGAGTGCGCGCGCGAGGCGGGCCTGCATCCGGCCCCGCGGTTCCAGTCACGCTTTCCGCCGTCCGAGCTCGCCACCGTGACCCTGAACTTGCTGGCGTTCACCGCGCGCGAACGGCGACCTGATCTGACCAACACGGCATGTGGTGAGGACCCGATGACCACGCGCACGACCAGCGAAGACGACATCACCGCCGAGGTGCTCGAGCGCTTCGATGCGACCGCCAATCCCCGGCTCAAGCAGATCATGCAGAGCCTGGTGAGGCACGCGCACGCCTTCGTGCGGACGTGCAGCTGACCGAGGAAGAATGGTTCGCGGCGATCCAGTTCCTCACCGACACCGGGCAGATGTGCTCGACGGCGGCGGCAGGAGTTCATCCTGCTGTCGGACACGCTCGGCGTGTCGATGCTCGTCGACCTGATCAGCCATCGCAAGCCGGCCGGGGCAACCGAGTCGACCGTGTTCGGCCCGTTCTATCGCGAGCAGTCACCAGAGCTGCCGGCCGGCGGCAACATCGCGCCGCGCGATCTCACCGGTATGCCGACAATCGTCTCCGGCCGCGTCATCGATCTGCGGGGCAGGCCGATAGTCAATGCCGTGCTCGACGTCTGGCAGTCCAATTCCGAAGGCTTCTACGACGCGCAGCTCGGTGACGAAGAGCTGCACATGCGCGGCATCTTCCGCACCGACGCCGCGGGCCGCTACCTGATTCGCACCACCCGGCCGCTGCACTACCCGATCCCGACCGACGGTCCCGTCGGCAAGATGCTCCAGGCGACCAACCGCCACCCGTGGCGGCCCGGGCACATCCACTTCAAGGTCTCCGCCGACGGCTACGAGCCGGTGACGACGCACCTGTTCGACTCGACCGACAAGTACCTCGACTCCGATACGGTGTTCGGAGTGAAGGACTCGCTGATCGTCGAGTTCAGGCCACACACCACGGCCGACGACACCGCGACGCGTCTCGGCGTGCCGGTGCCGTACATGACGGCGGAGTACGACTTCGTGCTGAAGGAGCGGGCCGGTTCGTAGTTCGTGGTTCGTCGTGGTTCGTCGTGGTTGGTGGCGGGTGGTCCGCCTCACCCCGGCGGCACGCCGAGGCCCTGGCGCAGGATCAGCTCCCGCACTGCGGCTTCGCGGACGCCGAGCCGCTCTGCGCCGGCGATCGCGTCACGCAGGTCGACGTCGTACCAGTTGCGCTTGGCGGGATCGCTCAGCCCGGCGATGTTGACGTGGGCAATCGCACTCGCCACCTGCGTCGGGTAGCTGGCCTCTGGCGGCTTGGTGGCGTCTGCCTTGAGCCGGACCTGCGCGGCCGGGGACAGGCGCGTCATCGCCTCGGCGAACGCCGGGTCGTTCACCCGCAGGAACTCGCCGCTCAGCGCCGGTGTGTGGCGCTCGCCGCCGAGCCGCCGTGACATCTCGGCAAAGCTGGCGGCGGCGAAATAGAACATCGCGTAATCGGTGAAGGTGCTGAATCGCGGGAAGGCGGCGTAGCAGCCGGCGATGAAGCGCGCGGCGTGGTCGGCTTCGGCGAGGGTGACGCGGTTGTACTCGGCCATCTGCCCGCCTGGATTGACCAGCGCGCCAGCCTCGCAGCAGCCGGCCAAGCCGCTCCACGCCGAGCAGCGTCAGCGGCATGCCGGTGGAAAACAGCGGGTCGACGAACGCCGCGGCCGACGGCAGCAGCGCCCAGCGCTCACCGGCGGCAACGGCTGCGCGCGAGGCCACGCGCGGCATCCAGGTGAACTCGCGGATTGGCGTGGCGTCGGCGAACTGCGCGGCGACCGACGGGTAGCGCGCCAGCAGGCGCGACCAGGCGGCGGCGCCGTCGCGCAACCCGAGCTCCTCTGCGACCCGGTCGACCAGCGCCACGCCGGCGCTGGTCACGCCATTCTCGAACCGGAGCACCCACATCCAGCCGCCGTCGAACACATGGTGCAGCGCCGCATCGTCAATCGGGTAGGGCGGCACGTCGGCGGTGGCGTAGTCAGGCATGGCGCCGCAGCGCGCAACGCCCGTGAAGTGCGAGTACAGCGCCTGCGTCGTCGGGAACCCGGGAACGCCACCGCCGGCAGGCCGAGGGCGCGGCTCAGGAAGCCGCGTGGGCCGCTGGCGTCGACGACACCGCGGGCGTGAATGCGAACCGGCTGGCCGCAACGCACACCAGTGAGCGCGGCCGACCCGTCGGGCCGCCATTCGATCCACTGCAGGCTGACGCGATCGAGGTAATCGGCGCCGAGCGCTGCCGCTTCGAGGACGAGGAAGTGGTCGACGTCGGCGCGCAGCCAGTGGGTGTCGGCCAGCTCGTCGCTGGGGCTGGCCGCGACCAGCAGTTGATTCGACCGGCAGGATTCGGCACGGTAGACGCGCCCCCGCTCGTGCTTGAAATAGCTGAAGCCGCGCTTGCGGCCGCAGCCAACCTGCGGATAGTGGCGCTTCCACTCGCCATACGATGCCAGCGGCCGCAGCCGCGGCAGGTCGTAGCGCTCGGCAAGCTGTTCGAGCAGGACACCGGCAAGCGGCGAGGCCGACTCGCCGATGGTGAAACGCGGATGGCTGCCGCGCTCGAGCAGCACGACGCGCAAGCCAAGCCGCCGCGCGACCATCGCCAGCAGCGCACCACCGAAGCCGGAGCCGACGATCGCCAGATCACAGTCGTGCATCGCACCCGCACTTCACCGCGGCGACGGCGCGCTGCCGCGGTTCATCTCGACCGATGCGCCGCGCCCGTGCCGGGGAACAAGCGCAGTCGAAGAAGCGGGCGCTGTCCCAGACATCGCCGAAGACGCGCATTCCGCCAAGCGACGAAGCCGTATTCGAGCACCTGCTCCAGCGAACGCAGCGACGGCGGGGCGGCGTCCGCGCCGAGGGCTTCCATCGCCCCATTGCCACCGCGGGTCGGGATGATCGAGCAGGCCGTTGCGCCCGATTCCGCGGCAAGCCGCAGCGAGCGGCACGCCCACTCGACACCTTCCGCTTCATCCATGAAGGGCGGCCGCAGCAGGATGAAGACCCGCAGGTCGATGTCGTGCTCGCGCAGGAAGGACGCCGCCTCAGCAAACGCGTCCAGTGTCATGCGCTTGTTCAACCGCGCCAGCACGTCGCGATTGGCGGTTTCCAGGCCGACCGCGACCTCGAGCCGTGGTCCCGGCACTCCGCGCTGGTGACCGGCGGCATGCAACAGGTCGCGCCAGCGGAGACAGCGCCGGCCGTGTTCACCACGCAGGAATGCCGGATGGGCCTCGACGATCACGCGGTCGAACCCGGCCACCGCCGCGGCGATCGCGCGATCGTCCTCGACCGGGATCGCCTTCGGATCGAAAAAGCTGCCCGCGTTGTACAGCTTGACCTGGCGCGCGGCCGGCACCTGCTCGAGCGCCGTGACGATCTGCCGCGGGATGAGCCCGGGGGTGAGGGCCTCGTCCAGCGTATTGACCCAGAGATCGCACATCACGCAGCGGAACGGGCATTCGCGGTTGGTGAGGAAGATGGCCGCCGTCGCCGCGGGCTCTCCGTCGGCGCCACATTCCTCTTCGGCCACCACTGCGTAGGCACGGCGGGGATCGAGCCTCGCCTTGGCGCCCCGGTGCGACAACACCCAGGCATCGGTGGCGCGGTCGCCCCGCGCCGGGCCGGCAGCACCGGTCACCTGCGGGCGCGGGGTCACGTCAGTTGGCGACCATCTCGTTGCCCGAGCGCCGTTCGAGATTGTCGCCGACATCCCGCAGCCGCTCCTCCCAGCCACGCTCGAACACGCGCCGGCACCATGCCTTGGTGACGCGGCCGCGCGGCGCCGCCGCCGCGCCGTCCTGGAAGCGTCGCTTCGGATTGACGGGCATCGTCACGCCGGTCAGCTGGCGGACGCCGGCACTGACGACGTCATGCTTCAAGGTCGCCAGCCGGCTTTCCTGGTTGTCGAGCAGCTGCTCGAATGGCATCGCCACCGCCTCGGCGATGACCGAGCGGACCGTGAACGGCGAGAACGCGTCGAAACCGCAGGCCGCCGCAGGCGCGAAGGTGCGCACGTAGGCACGAGACAGACCGCCGGAGTAGACCAGGCTGTGCTTGATGGCGTCGACACCCCACCCTTCCTGGTAGAGCATCGGGTTGCGCAGGATGCTCGAGAGTGTCAGGTCCGAATCTTCGAGCGGGTACGACTTGAGGTTCTCGTCACCGCCGTCGCCGTCCAGCAGGTAGGTCAGGCTCGGGTAGCGGTCGCGGATGCCGCGCAGCAAGGACAGGGACACCGCCGCGCACTCGACGTCGAGCGGGTGGTAGTCCTCGATGACGCGAATCGCCTGCGGCAGGTCGTACGACTCCGGCGCCGCGTGCACCGCTTCCCAGTAGCGCTCGAGGCCGAGGTCGTGCACGGTGCGTCTGGCCTGCGCCGCGTCGGCGCCGCCGCCGAGATCGAGCGTGAACGCGCGCAGCAATGCCGGATCCCGTTCGAGCGCGATCAGCGCTTTCCGCGCCAGCAGCAGTACCGCCGTGCTGTCGGTGCCGCCGGAAAAGGCGACGGCGATCGGCTCTTCGGCCGGCACGCGCGCAATCCATCCCTTGATCGCCGCGTAGGCCGCGGCGACATAGCGGCCGCCCAGCTCCTCGACGTCGGTCGAACCGGTCGCCACCGGCGGGTCGAAGAAGCGGCGATACCGCGGCGCCGGATCGGGGCACCCGACCTGGTCCAGTTCGACGAGGACGTGGGCCGGCACCATGCGGGTGTACGCCGGGTCGAACTGCCAGCCGATGCGCTGACTGTCGCACCACTCGAAAATCCGGTCCATGCGATCGGACACGACCAGGAACGGGCCGTGGTACATCTTCGCCACGAAGTAGCGCAGCGGCAGGCCGATGGTCCGCGCCAGCCGGACGGTCTTGCCGTCGCGGCCGAGCCCGGCAAAATGGCCGCTGCTGCGTGCCAGCGTCTCGACGTCGGCGTCGCGGATGGCGCCGGCGACGGCGCACTCGTCGAGGCCGTGCAGACCGGCGCTGCGCAGCCCCACCAGGTCGATCAGGCGGTCGATTCCTTCAAGCACGGGGACGCTCGGCGAAAGTGGAAAGTGGAAAGTAACCGCGAGACCAGTGGGGAGCAGGTAGACGGTAATCGAAACGCTTGCTGCTTGCCAACTTCCTTTTCGCCATCCTGTCTTGACAGGATGGCAGGATCGTCCGCTTCGCTTTCGACCGCATTCGAGACGTTCTCGTCCTCGGGATTGTGACCGCGGCGGCGGACGCCGCGGTTCTTCCTAGACGGCTGGTGACAAAAGTTGTAAAAAGGCGCCTCCTTCACCAGGAGCAGCCGGCATGACGATCCAGCGCACGCAGTTTGGTTCGCTCGAGTCCTTCGAGAAGGGCGGCGTCGAGATCATCGACGACGACCCGAAGCGTTACGCCTTCTCCAACGTGTTCGAGGTCGCGTCCAGGTCGCAGCCGTACGAGAAAGTGGCGGTCGGCAAGAACCTCAAGTACGTGATCGAGGCGGTGCGCGCGGAGGGCACCTCGCCCTGGTTCGCCGCCGCGCATGACGAAGCGGCCCTGATCATGGACGGCACCATCGAGGTGCACTTCATCAAGCCAGACCAGCCGGCAGTCAATGCCGGCACGGAAGGCACGGTGAAGCTGGCGGGCCAGCCGGCCGGCCAGACGATGGGCTGGGTCAAGTGCGGCCGCGGCCACATGGCGCTTGCTGCCGGCCGGCGCCGCCTACCAGTTCCGCAACCACGGCAAGCCGGGCGTCCTGCTGGTGCAGACGATTCTCGGCGAGAACACGGTCGAACGCTGGGCCGACGTGTGCCAGGTCGACGCCAGCCAGGGCGACGCCGGCCAGGGCGACGCGCGCCAGGTTCACGCGTAGCCCTCGGGCGGCGATTGCACCCACACCGTCATCACACGGAGCCACTCATGACCATCGCGACGACAGCAACGACGGGGGCAACGACGACGGCGGGCAACGCGGGCGACGCCGACGGCGGCAACCCCGGCGCGGATGGCTGACCGCGGCCTCGGCTACCAGGCGCACGCCATCGGTGGCTTCCGCTTCGAGCGCGACGAGTACTTCGCCCACATCCACTACCCCGGCGGCCGCCACATCATGGCGGTCGACGCCTTCCTGCGCGCGTTGATGCGCGACGTCGCCTGGGGCTTCTTCTACGGCACGGTCAACTTCGACAACGTCTTCGGCACCGTCAACCATTACGGCACGGTCGAGATGTTCATCGGCCTGTTCAACGAGGCCTATCGCAGCGGCAACCGCCATCACGTCGAGACCTTCGAATCGAAGGATCTGAAGGCGGTGTTCGAAGGCATGCTCGATGACTGGATGCACGAAGGCGTTCGACCCGTTCGCCGCGCCGGACGAAACCGGCACCGTTTACGGCGCCAAGCGCGGCGGCAACAAGAAGGCGATTTCGCGGCAGCGCATGGTCGCCAGCCGCATGGTCGGCCTGCCGGGCGACCTCGGTTACCGCACCGACGAGGACGGCTACCCGCTGAACCGGCAATTCACGGACGTCCCGACCGACAAGCCGGAGGTGCACGCCGAGCCAGGCTTCGAGAGCGAGGTCCACGCCTTCAACTTCTTCGACTACGTCGCGCGTTCGGACGTGACGTGGAACCCGTCAGTCGTCTCGTGCGTCAAGGACAGCCAGTTCTGCGCCACCACCGAGGAGCACATGCTGCCGATCTTCCACGGCAACGACCGCGTGGAGTGGTTCATCCAGGCCAGCGACGAGATCATCTGGGACGTCGACGACCGTGCCACCGGCAGGCCGCGCTCGAAGGTGGTGATGAAAGCGGGTGACGTCGCAGCGATGCCCGCCGACATCCGCCACCGCGGCTACTCGCCGAAGCGGTCGATCCTGATCGTCTGGGAGAACAACGACGCGACCCTGCCGGAGAAATACGCCTCCGGCAAGCTGACTCCCCATCCGGTGGAATTTTGAATGCTCCATGCGCATTGAGCATTGCTGACACGCGCCTGTTCATCGGCGGCGAGTTCGTCGATGCGGCGCGCGGCGGGCGCATCGCCGTGAGCAATCCGCACGACAACAGCGCACTCGCCGAGGTGTCGGAGGCGACGGCTGAGGATGTCGACACGGCGGTCGAGGCGGCGCGCCGGGCATTCCCGGCGTGGCGCCGCCTGGCGGCGGCCGAGCGCGGGCGGCTGCTGCTGAAGCTGGCCGACGCGGTCGAAGCCGATGCCGACTACCTGGCGCGTGCTCGAGAGCCTCGACACCGGCCACCCGATTCGCGACGTCAGGAACCTCGACATCCTCCGCACCGCCGCGGTCTACCGCTACTTCGGCGGCATCGCCGACAAGGTCGAGGGCCGCGTCATGCCGGTCGAAGCGGGCTTCCTCAACTACGTCATGCGCGAGCCGATCGGCGTCGTCGGCCAGATCGTGCCGTGGAACTTCCCGCTGATGTTCACGAGCTGGAAGATGGGCCCGGCCCTCGCCGCCGGCAATACGGTGGTGATGAAGCCGGCCGAGATCACGCCGCTCAGCGCACTGCGCATCGCGCGAGCTGATGAACGACGTCGGCTTCCCGCCCGGCGTCGTCAACATCATCCCCGGCTACGGCCACACGGCCGGCCAGTACATGGCCGAACATCGCGGCATCGACAAGATCGCCTTCACCGGGTCGACGGCGGTCGGCCGCAAGATCGTGCAGGCCTCGGCCGGCAACCTGAAGCGCGTGCAGCTCGAGCTCGGCGGCAAGGGCGCCAACATCGTCTTCGAGGACGCCAACCTGGCGGCGGCCGTCGACGGCTCGGCCTTCGCCATCTTCCACAACCAGGGGCAGGCGTGCATCGCCGGCTCACGGCTGATCCTGCACGAGACGATCGCCGACGCGTTCCTCGACAAGTTCATCGCGCTGGCCCAGTCGATCACGCTCGGCAATCCACTCGATCCGGCGACCGAGATGGGGCCGCTCACCTCGACCGGCGCATCGCGACCGCGTGCTCGCCTACGTCGAGATCGCCAGGCAGCAGGGCGGCCGCATCCTGACCGGCGGCAAGGCGCCTGACGGCGCCGACCTGCAGGCCGGCTGCTACATCGAGCCGACCGTCGTCGAAGCGAATGCCGACGATCGCGTCTGCCAGGAAGAGGTGTTCGGTCCCTTCGTCACCGTCACGCGCTTCAAGGACGACGAGGAGGCGCTGCGCATCGCCAACTCCATCGACCTACGGGCTGGGCGGCGGTCTGTGGACGAGCAACCTGCCGCGAGCGCACCGCCTCGCCGCGCGAGCTGCGCGCCGGCATGGTCTGGGTCAACTGCTACAAACGCGTTCAACCCGGCGTCGCCGTTCGGCGGCGTCGGCGAGTCCGGCTACGGCCGCGAGATGGGCTTCGAGACGATGCACGAATACACCGAAGCGCATTCGGTGTGGATCAACGTCGACGCCAATATCCCGAACTTCTACAAACGATAGAACGATCCGAACGGTCCGAACGGTCCGAACGGTCCGAACGGTCCGAACGGTCTGAACGGCCCGAACGGTCCGAACGATCCGAACGTTCCGAACGATCCTATGGATCGACGTAGCGGTTGTGGCAGGCGGTGCAGGTTTCGTAGAGAGCCCCGCCGGCGTCGAGCAGGCGGTCGGCGTCCTTCGCCGCGGCGGCCTCGGCCACCAGCACAGCCTTGGCGTTCATCTCCCGTGACATCGCCATCCACGACTCGTTGTCGCGCGCACGCGGCGCCATCATCAGCAGGTTGCCGGCCTCGGCCACGGTCATCGCCCGCGTCTCCAGCCGATGCCAGTCGTCGTCGGTGGCCGGGACCCTGGTCAGCGTGCCATTCGTGTAGGCAACCGCGTCGAAGATGGCCTGCGAGTAAGGGATGACGATCCCCTCCATCACCTGGTCCACCGTGGCCACCGGCACCAGCGGCGGGCCGTCCTGCCGCACTCCGGCCCGGTTGCACCCCGCCAGCACGACGATCGAGACGAGCACAGCTGTCCGCATGCCGCTATTGTTGAATGGGCGACCGTCGATGACAATGCAGGGGATTTCCGCGGCTCAAGAGACTCACAACCGCGGCCGGTGCCGCGGACAGGACGGATGATGCGCTCGTTCGTGTTCGACCAACCCGCGTACCGGGTGATCTTCGGCCCCGGCTCGATCGAGCAGCTGCCGCAGGAAGTAGCGCAGCTCGGCGCATGTCGGGCGCTGGTCGTCTCGACCGCCGCGGAACGGGGCCTGGCGGACGGGGCCGCCGCCCGGCTCGGCAGCGTGGCAGCGGGGATCTTCGCCGAAGCGGTGATGCACCATCCGATCGAGACGGTTGATGCCGCGCGAGCCCGAGCGCGCGAACTCGACGCCGACTGCTACGTGACGATCGGCGGCGGCACGACTACCGGGACCGGGAAAGTGATCGCGCTCGAGACCGGCCTGCCGGTGATCGCCGTGCCGACCACCTACGCCGGTTCGGAGATGACGCCGATTTACGGCATCACCGAAGCAGGGGTGAAGAGAACCGGCAAGGATCGCAAGGTCCTGCCGAGGACGGTGATCTACGACCCCGAGCTGACGGTGTCGCTGCCGCCGCACGTGTCCGGCCCCTCCGGGATGAACGCGATGGCGCACTGCGTCGAGGGGCTCTACGCCTTCGACGGCAACCCGATCGTCTCGCTGATGGCGGCGGAAGGGATCCGGGCGTTGCGACGGGCGCTGCCAATCGTCGTGCGCGAGCCGGGCAATGTCGCGGCGCGCGGCGATGCGCTCTACGGCGCCTGGCTCGCCGGCATCGTCCTCGGCACGGCGTCGATCGGCATTCACCACAAGCTGTGCCACACGCTCGGCGGCACGTTCAACCTGCCGCACGCGGAGGTGCACACCGTCGTGCTGCCGCACGCGGTTGCCTACAACCGCGACTACGCACCGGAGGCGATGCGCGTCGCTGCCGAGGCGCTCGGCGCCAGCGACGCGGCACAGGGCCTCTACGACCTGACCGGCGCGATCGGAGCGCCGCGTTCGCTGGCCGAGATCGGCATGCCGGCCGGCGGTCTCGATCGGGCAGCGGCGCTGGCGGTGCAGAACCAGTACCCGAACCCGCGGCCGATCGAATACGGCCCGATCCGCGAACTGCTGCAGCACGCCTACGACGGCACGCGGCCGTGACACCCTTCTTCGTATCTGCCGCCGGGGCCGTGGTGCTGCTGCTGGCACCGCTTGTCGCCCGGGCCGGAATGTGGAGCTACCTTGTGGGCTTCCTGCTGATGGGGACAGCGATCGTTCTCGGTGCGGTTGGCGCGGTGCTCTCATTCAGCAGCGCGTTCAAGACGGCGGGGCCATTGCCGATCGCCGGCGCCGTCCTCGGTCTCGTCGTCATCGCCATCCCGGCCCGGCTGGTCCTGTCGTTCCTCGGCGCGCCGGCGATCCACGACATCAGCACCGACACCGATGACCCGCCACGGTTCAGTCGAGTGCTGGCGGTGCGGCGCGGCGCACGCAACCCACCGGAGTACGACGGCCCGCAGGCTGCCGCCCGTCAGCAGGCGGCGTATCCGGACCTGCAGCCGCTCACCCTGGCGCTACCGGTCGAACAGGCGATCCAGCGGGCGCGAGCCGCGGCTGTCGGGTTGGGATGGGAGATAATCGCCGGCGACGCTGTCGCTGACGCCGCCGGTCGCATCGCCGCTGACGGGCGTGCCGGCCATGGCAGCACGCTCGAGGCGGTGGATACGACCTTCTGGTTCGGTTTCAAGGACGACATCGTCATCCGCGTCACGGCCGCTGAGGGCGGCTCGCGGCTCGACGTGCGCTCGAAGTCGCGGGTGGGCGTCGGCGATGGCGGCACCAACGCCCGGCGGATCAGGGCGTTTCGCGACGCGCTGCAGCGAGGCGAACGCCACCCTTGACGGCCGCAGCAGGGATCGCTACCTTCAAGCGGTCCGTAGCGGCCGCGAATGCGCACGTCCTGTAGACGCATCGCGCCGGTGTACCGTTTTGAACGGAGAACATATTGGCGACAACGACTGGCAGTTCCACGCGAACCTACAAGATTGACAAGTCACATTCCGAGGCGATCTTCCAGGTGCGCCACCTGTTGACCAAAGTGCGAGGCCGCTTCTCGGACTTCGACGGCACGATCGACTTCAACGAGGCGAGCCCCGAGCAGTCGACGGTGAACCTGACGATCCAGGCGACGAGCATCGACACCGCCGAAGCCGATCGTGACAAGCACCTGCGGACGGCCGACTTCTTCGATGTCGAGACATATCCGACCATCACGTTCCGCAGCACGCGCATCAGCGCCACCGGTGGCGGCAGCTTCGACGTGCTGGGTGACCTGACGATCCACGGTGTGACGAGCCAAATCACGCTGCCGGTGACGCACCTCGGCAAGGCCAAGGATCCATGGGGCAACGACCGTCTCGGCTTCGAAGCCGAGACGACGATCAATCGCAAGGATTACGGCCTCAGCTGGAACGCGGCACTCGAAACGGGTGGGTTCCTGGTCGGCGACGAGGTCAAGATCCAGTTGCAGATCCAGGCGGTCGGCCAGTAGCCGGCGGCGCGTCCTAATGCGTCGATGCCGGGTCCGCGACGCGGCACCCGGCCTACGACGGCACGCGGCAGACATTGCTCCACGATAGCCGATCACGTGCGGCGCCGGTCGACGCCTACTGGCGCTGCCGGCGTTCATCCTGGCGCGCCTGGCCGAGGGCGCACTCGATGTCCTGCGCGTCCGACGCTCCCTTGCCCGGTGCGGTAAGCGTGTAGTCGACGCCGTCCTCGTAGACACGGCGCACGACCCAGCAGCGAGCCGCACCGCGCTCGAGCACGGCAAGGGGCACGTGCGCGACATAGTGGCCACAGGTATCAGTCGCCGCAGCGCCGCTGTCAACCAGCCGCATGACGCTGCCACGCTCTTCGACGGCAATCGCCAACCGGACGAGCGGCTTGCACTCGCCGGGATAGTCTGCGTACGTCCTCATGCCTTCGACATAGAACTCGCGGCGGCCGTCAGCCGTGGCGGTCGCGACAGCGGTTTCGATCTCCGTCGGCACGCGGCGGCGCATCTCCTCGTTGATGAGGGCGCGGACGTCGGCGCTCAGGCTGCCGGCCTCGGCCTGGGACATCGCCGCGTTGGCGAACCGCAGCACGCCGGTGAGCTCTGCCTGCGGCACCTCACGGAATGGGCGGAGCCGCGCATCCCCGGCCACGGCCAGACCGGTATCGAGAGCCGCCCAGCTGACGCCCGGGTGAGGCGCGGCAACCGGTGCGTCGGTCTCGAGCACCAGTGTCTGCAGCAGGTCGTGCACCTGCACCGTCGGGCGCAGTTGCACGACGGCTCGGCGGCCCTCGGCGAACGACGCGATCCATCGCGTCGGCGGCATCATCCCGGTGGGTAGCCATCCGGCGGGGGCATCGGCGAGAGTCCGCGGCGCCGGGAGGAGGCGGTCGAAGAACGGCCAACGGCGCCAGCCGCTGTCGTCCAGCCATTGCGCAAACGGCAGCAGCGTTCCGTCTCGCAACACCGCGCCGACCCAGACGCCGCCGTCTGCAAGCCTTCCTTCCTGTCCCCGCGCCAGCGGTGCGGGCGCGACGCTACGGTCACCGCGCGCCAACGCCACCAACCCGCCAACGGCGATCAGCAGCGCGATGAGCAGCATGGCCCCGGTGCGGCTCATCTCCAACCCCTCCCACCTTCACTCACGTCAGGTCCCCCCGGTTTACGTCGCCGGCTTGCACGGCGTCGGCTCCCAGCGTGCGCCATTCGCCTCGCGGCGAAAGTGACTGCTGGTGACGAAGTCTGTCTGGAGGTAGCGCGGGTCGGACACGACCGTCGTCACCACCAGCCACTCGTCGCCGTTGGGTGCGGCGAAACGGTCGTAGGTACTCGGTCATGGTGGCCTGGTCGCTATATGGTGCGCCGTTACGCCGCAGCCAACCGCCGGTCAGATGGGTGGTGGTCACCTTCAAGTTGCCGCTCCGCGCGGCGGTAATCGCGCCGACGGCGCCGCCGCCGGGCGCGCCGCGCCCGCCACCGCTGCGTTCCCATTGCGCGAGGGAAAAGCCCTGCAGCGAACTCGGCCCCGGCGCAATCGAGCGGTCGAACACGAAGCGGCGGGTCTGCGTTCCGGCGTCGGTTTCGAGCTTGAGCGTGCTGTCGTTCTCCCAGCTGATGTGCAGGCGCGTCGGCATGCGCAACAGCCCGGCGGCGCCGTATGCCAGGCAGGAGCCATCCTGGGCGGCATCCCAGGTGTTGCCGACCCGCGTGCCTTCGGCGTTCAAGGGCAGGCTGGCGAAATCGCCCTTCGGCGGCGTGACCATGCGCCAGCGCCACTCCTCGTTGACGATCGCGACCCAGTATCCGGTCAGATCGATAGGCGCTGCCGCGACGGGCGTCTGCGGCGCGACCGGCACCGGCGGCGCGGCGCCGCGCTGCGCGTCGACCGGGGCCTGGATGATCACTGCAATCAGCAGCGCCGCTGCGGGAATGAGCGTCCTGTTTATCATCACGGGTGACCGCAACGGTTCATCGGCGGGCCGTTGCCGCGGGTGTCGCGCTCACGCTCAGGAATGCCGCCTCGACGAAGGCGTTCGTGGTCCAGGGACCCTGGGCCGCGCCGTACCGCCCCTCGTAATCGCGCACCAGGCGCGCCTCGCGCACCTGTGCCAGCGTGAGGCGCCGTCTGGCGGCGTCGGCGAAGCGGTCACGGACGATCGTCATCATGTCCCGGTACTCGACGACGTCGGCTTCGTCAGCCAGATGCCCGTGACCGGGAATGACGAAGGTGCCACCCTCCTGCTTCTCCTTCGGCACGGTGATGCGGATGATCTGGTTCAGCGCGTTGATGACGCCGTTGAGATTGCCGCCGTGCCTGATGTCGATGACCGGGAACGTCGAGTTGATATAGACATCGCCGGCGACGATCACGTCGGACCTGCGGAAGTAGATCATCGCGTCACCATCGGTATGCGCGTCGGGCTGGTACAGCATCTCGATCGGCTCGCCGTTGAAGTAGAAGTCCTTCTGCACCTCGATGAACGTGTCGGTCGGCCACGCGGCGAACGGTGGCGCGGCGGCGCCGGCGTCAGGCTGGGCCATCCGCCCCTGTACGTTCTCGTGGGCAAAGATCTGCGCGCTGTCGGCGGCGGCGGCGCCAACCTGCCCCGCAAAGTTGCCACCAACGATCGAACGTCCGGCGCGTGCGACCTGGAGATTCCCGCCGGTATGGTCGGCGTGCACGTGGGTGTTCAGGACGTAGCGGATCACCTTGTTGCCGGCGAGGCGCCGGATCTCGGCGAGCAACTTGTCGGCGAGCGGTTCGGTGAGCGTATCCACGACCAGCACGCCGTCGTCGCCGATCTGCACGGCGGCATTGGCTGCGCCGGCGTTGATCATCCAGACGTTGCCCTGGACGTGCAGGGAGCGCACCTCGTCGGCGGCGGCCGGCGGGCCGGCGCTGCGCTGCTGTGCGCCGCCGCTGGTGCTCAGCAGCGCGGCGCCGAGCACCGTCGCAGATGCAAGCACGGCGGGCCGCAGGCGCTGCCGGATCATGGCGCCACCTGCGAGCCAGCCGGGCGCGGCACCGGCGGCATCTTCAGCTTCTTCGTGTATTCGGGCAGCGCCGTGTCGGCGCCGCCACGCACGGCCTCGAGCGGCAGGTTGTGCCGCTTCGCGAACTCGTCGAGGAATGGATTCTGGCCGGGCAGGTAGGCGGGCACCTCGCCGGCTTTCCGCGGCACCTCGACCACCGACTGGCACGGGTACGGCGCCATCGTCAGGTCGGTCGTCAACTGGAAGCCGTTGGTCTTCACCAGCGGCTCGGTGAGGTAGATCGGATCTTCGATGATGTAGACGTGCGTCAGCAGGTTGCCGTGACGGATGAAGCGCTCGGTCATGCGAGCGCGGTCGCTCAGCGGCACTCCGTTGCGGCGGATCCAGCCGGCCTTGAGCATGTCGGTCTCGACCACAAGGACGCTGCCCTCCCAATGCCCTTTCGAGAACCCCTGCCAGGTGTGCGCGGCATACTCCGGCGGATGCGGCTGGTCGTTCATCCAGAGATCCCGCTCCTGCTCCTGCCACTGGATGTGTGTGCGAATCCTGATCAGTTGCTGCGTCGCCTCGTCCACGACATTGACGATCCGCAGGTTACCGACGCCGCGGAAACCGTAGGTCGATGGGTGCGGCTTGCATTGGTGTTCGGGGAGGGTCAGGAGCGAGGATTGCCAGGAGTCGGCGCGCAACCGGGCGGCGTCGTTGATCGGCAGGCCGGCGTAGTCGCCCACGTCCGGCCCCGGGATGCGCTCCACCTGATCCTCGTGGAAGAGCGGCGCCCAGATACCGGAGAGATCGACCTGGGCAGCGGCGGGCCGTCCATTGGCGGCGAACAGGACGAGGGACAGCGCGGCGGTCGTGCACACCTTGCCTGGCATAGAACCCTCCTCGCGCGGTCAGCGCGGGTATGGCTAGCTGAGACCCGACACCGGGCCGACGTAGGCGATCAGACGCCCGGCGATGATCGCGCCGAACCAACACAGCAACGACGCCCAGGCGAGCCGCTTCACGCCGGCGGCCAGCGGCACCCGATCGAGCGCAGGATCGTTGAAGATGCGCTGCCGCATCACCGGCAGCAGCGCCGTACCGGCGATGACGAACAGCATCTTGACCCAGAAGTCCACGTTGGTCCCCTTGGTCGTCGCGTCCTTCATCAGCATGCTGATGCCGGTCAACAGGTTGATGCCGAAGCCCACCCAGATGATCGGGAAGAGCCGCTCGAGCGGCTTGATCGGGGTTTTCGGCCAGAGGCCGAGGACGGCGAAGTCAATCATCGCCGCGCCGCCGGCCACCACCGACAGCCCAAGCGTGTGCATGAAGAGGAACATCGGGTAGGCCCAGACGGAACTGGACTCGTTCAGCCACAGGCTGAACGGGAGTTGCTCGAGCCACGCAAGAAAACTCATCGGTCCTCGTGTTCGCGCTCGTGACGCGCAGCAGTCCTGTCAATGAGATAGCCGGCAATGCCGAGCAGGAACGTGACCCCGACCACCAGCAGAACGACAATCAGTGCGAGCGGCATCCCCGTACCCCGACGTCAGAAGGCGTTGCCAAGGAAGGGCAGCATGCTGCCCCAATACATGACGCCAACCCACAGGCAGAGCGCGGTGGCGGCGACGAACTTCGACAACGCGGGCGCATCGTCGCCGGGCGCCATCGCCCAGGCCTTGTCGAACGTGAAATACAGCGTGTTGAGTCCGGCAATGACGATGAACACGAGCTTCCAGTAGAACGGCACGTTCGTCGAGTAGTCGGCGCCGAGAAAGAAGAGCATGCCGGTGGCCACGTTGATGGCGAAGCCGAGCATGCCCCAGGGCAGCAGCCGGTCGACGGCGCCGAGCGAGACCATCTTCATCATGCCGAGCATGCGCAGATCGACCAGCAGGACGGTGCCGATCAGCAGGCTGAGGCCGACGAAGTGGAGCGCCTCGAACGCCGGCCACGCCCATGGCGTGTCGCGGACGAAGGCGGCGACGCGGCGGGCGACGTTACCCTCGAAGGTGGTCGTCTCCTGCGCGGCGCGGATCTCCGGGTGCCGGATCTCGCCACCGATGTTCGCCGCACGCGACACCAGGCCGAGCGTCACCACGGCGAACACCAGGACGACGGCGGCACTGCTGGTCGCCAGGCGCGTGGTCCGGCGGAAGTTCCACAACGCCAGCCAGGCAAACGCGCCGGTGATCTCCATGAAGATCAAGGACAGCAGCGCCGCGCCCTCGTGCGTCTCGATCAGCGATTGGGAAATGTCACTGGCGCCCGACTCCACCAGTGCCTTGGCGGCCGCATCACCGGTGACGTAGGCAGGAATGGTGATGAGCGCGACAGCGACGAACACCGCGAGGCTTGCCTGCTTGAGATGATCGCTGTTGGCGACGAGGGCGGCGACAAACAGCGTGAGGGCGATGATGAAGCCGATGGTCGGGAAATGATTCAGCAGCAGGTGGAAATGTGTCGGTGACATGTCCATACGTGATGTCCTTGTGCGGGCGCGTCCCCGACGAGGGTCCTCGCGGCGCACGCCATTCTAGTCGCACGGCGCAACGTCGCAACTGAAGATTTCCTGAAGCTTTCGCTCAGGCCTGACCGGCGTGTGCCTGCGGCGGTGCGCGCCTGCAGGTCGCGCAGCACCGACAGCTCGTCCGCCGTCGGCGCGGCGGTGGTGTCGAGCGTGTCGGCGACCTTCAGCGGCCAGCCGGTTTCGGCGACGCACCGTCTCGACCGTGACGCCGGGGTGGACGCTGGTGAGCGTCAGTTCCTTGGTCACCGGGTCCGGCGTCAGGATGCCGAGGTCGGTGATCACCGCCGTCGGCCCCCTGCCCGGCAGGCGCAGGCGCGCCGCGGCTGTCGCCGCCGTCGAGGTGACCGGCGGAGGTGACGAAGTCGAGCCGTCTCGACGAACGCGCGCGGCGTTCTGCCGCAGCGTGATCAGCACTTCCTTGCACGACGCGGCGATCTCCGGCGCGCCGCCGGCGCCGGGCAGCCGCACCTTGCGGCTCGCGTGGTAGCCGCCGATCACCGTGGTGTTGATGTTGGCGAACCTGTCGATCTGCGCCGCGCCGAGGAAGCCGAGGTCGATGCGCCCGCCCTGCAGCCAGTAGGCGAACATCTCCGGCACCGACGACCACCGCGTCGGCGGTCTCCGCCAGTTCGCCGTCGCCGATCGACAGCGGCAGCACGTCCGGCTTGGCGCCGATCGTGCCCGACTCGTAGATCAGCACGAGTGTCCGGCGCGTGGGTCAGCGCGCGCCAGGTTGGCGGCCGCGCTCGGCAGCCCGATGCCGACAAACAGCGCGGCGCCGTTGCGCACCATGCGCGCCGCGGCAATCGTCATCATCTCGTCGGCGGTGTACGTCGCCTCAGTCACGCCTGCGCCGCCCCTCGAGGCTGCGCTTGAACTCGTCGAAGTCGCGCGTGTCGCGCACGTGTCGCTGCGATCCAGGCGGTGAAGCGTGTCGCGGTCGCGCGCGACGCCGTCCCAGTGCCTTGTAGAAGGCGTTGTTGCGCGCGTAGTAGCCGAGCGCGTAGGACGGGAACGCGCCGCCCTGGACCTCGCAGACGGCGCCGACCACCCAGTGCGGCAGCACCACGGCGTTCGGCGGCGCGCTCCAGCCGGTCGACGATCTCCTCGACGGTGACGATCGGCGCGTGTCGCCGCCAGCACCGCTTCCTTCTGCACGCCGACCAGCGCCCCACAGCAGCACGTTGCCGCTGCCGGTCGGCCTTCTGCGCGTGGATCACCGTGACGTCCGGCCGCATCGCCGGCACCGCCGCCAGCTGCTCGCCGGTGAACGGGCAGTCGATGAACTTGATGTTCGGGTTGTACTTCGGCAGGTCGCTGCCGAGGTAGCCGCGCAGCAGGCCGAACGGCAGCCCCGAGGCGCCGGCGGCGTAGGCGGCCGCCATGCCGGCGTGGGCGTGCTCCTCGATCGCCAGCGGCACCGGCCAGTCTTTCTCGACCGCGTCGCGCAAGCGGTGCAGCGAGCCGACACCGGGATTGCCGCCCCAGGAGAACACCAGCTTGTGCGGCGCAGCCGGCGCCAATCAACTGGTCGTAGATGACGTCGGGCGTCATCCGGATCAGCGTGAGGTTCGCGCGTCCCTGACGGATGATCTCGTGCCCGGCGGCGAACGGGATCAGGTGGGTGAACCCTTCGAGCGCGACCACGTCGCCGTCGCGCACGAACTCCGCGACAGCGTCCTGGAGTGGGACTATGCGAGCCAAACGGACAAAATCCTATATCGAAGCGCCGCCACAGCGCCGCCACAACGCCGCCACAACGACGCCGCAGCCGGCCGCAGACTACGGTACGTAGACCACACCCCACGGCCGGTTGCCGGCAGCGACTTTTGCGGTGACTGTGCGCGTGGCGACATCGACAATCGAGACGTCGTTGGAGGTGCCGTTGGCGGTGAAGACCGTCCGGCCATCATGCGACACGGCGACGCCCCAGGGCCGCTCGCCAACTTCCACCGCGCCGACCTGCTTGTTGGTTGCCGTGTCGATCAGCAGCACGTGCTTGCCACGCCCGGTGGTGGCAAACAGCAGGGTGCCGTCGGGCGACACCGCCGTACCCATGGGCCGGACCAGCGGCCCGCCCTCCAGCTTGATGGTCTGCAGCACGCGGTGGGCCCTGGCGTCGACGACGGCGATCGACGCGCCGTTTTCAGACGGCACGTACGCGCGCGAGCTGTCCGGCAGGAACGCGGTCGACCGCGGCCGCGGTCCGACCGGGAAGACCTTGATCAGCTTCCTGGTGCCGACGTCGATGACCGCCACCTGGCTGTCGCCTTCCGACGTCACGTAGACGACCTTGCCGTCAGGGCGGATGTCGACGCCTTCCGGTTCCTCACCGACGTTGAATGTCGCCAGCACGGTGCCGTCTGCAGCATCGAGCATGCTGGCCTGGCTGACGTCCTCGTTGGTCGCGAACAGCTGCTTGCCATCGGTGCTGACCGCGACCTGTTCCGGATCGGACCCGGCCGGGATCGTCTTCAGCAGCTTCAGCTCCCTGACGCTGACGATGCCGATGCCGTCCGCCGTCTTGTCGGCGGGCGGCAGCGTGCTCTCGTCGACGTTCGGACCGCCGATTGGTGAACCACTGAGCGCGACGTAGATGAGCGTGCCGTCAGGGCTGACGCGGAGGCCGCGCGGGCGCTTGCCGAGCGGGATGGTCGCGATCGCTTTCTGCGTGCCGACGTCGATCACCGTCATGTCGCCGCCGACCTCGTTGGTGACGAACAGGCGGGGTCCCGACGGCATGGCGGCAGCTGCGGTGCTGCCTGCGGCGTCCGGAGCCGTCGGCCGTTCCGCCGCCGGCTCGCTGGCGCGTGAGCAGCCGGCCGCTGCCAGGGCGGCGATCACCAGGATGCCGGCAGAGTTCGAGAGTAACCGCATGTTTCGCTCCGTTTCGGTGGCGACGCCGGACGCCGGCGGCACCTGTCTAGTGCCCGGCGTGATCGCCCGGTGCACCGGTCTGGTTGAGCGCGACCCGCACGCCGATCGCCAGCTTCTGTGCCGGCCCCCTGCCCCAGTAGTGCAGAAAGATGATCGTCGGGTCGGTGCCGGTCATGTGATGGTGCATGGCGACGACATTGAGGCCATTGGCGCGGAGGCCCTTCAGGACGTTGGTGACCTCGGCCTCCTTCATGGCGAAGTCGCCGGCAACCACCGCGTCGGCATCGCTGCCGTAGAACGCGGCCCAGGTGTTCAGGCCCATGCGCGCGTTGATGGTCGCGCCCATCTCCTTGATCGGCAGGTCCGGCCGGCCGATCGTGATCTTGAAGACCTGGCCGTTCTGCTCGCCGTCGTGGCCGACGATCATCGCCAGCTTCGCCGTATCGAGCGGCCCGGACAGCTCCTTGCCCGCCGCGACGGTACCGGCGGCTGGCGCAGGTCCCTTACCGATCAGCGCCAGCGCCGGCTTGACCTTTGCCGCCAGGTCGGCGGCGCGGCCGTGCCCGTGCACGTGCATGTAGAAGATGCGCGGCGTCTCGAAGAAGAAGTGGTTGTGCAGCGCCGTCACCTCGAGACCGTTGTCGAGCAGGGCCGACATGACCGGGTTGACTTCGCTCTCGGTCAGCACCAGGTCGCCCATCATCACGTCCTGGCCGCCGGTCGCCCTTCGTCAGCGCTACCCAGCCGCCAAAGCCAAACGGCGTGGGCGTCGCCACGCCCTCGACCACGACCTTGAGGTCGTTGCGCGGGATGTTCACCTTGAGCACGGCGTCCTTGAAGTCGCCCTGCTTGCCGAGTGTGTCGAGCACGGCCTTGTAGTCCGCCGGCATGTCCTGCGCGCCGGCCGCGGCGGCAGACAGAAGGATCAGCATTGCCAGAAGAGTGGTCTTCATGGTGGTGATGGTATCGCACACCGACGGTTCGGGGGGGTGAACCCCGACTAGTGAGCTACGCGGGCGATGGTGATCCGAGAACGGTCGCCGAGGCGGCTGGTCCAGGCGATCACGCTGGCCGCGGGAGTCACGGCGATGGCGGGATAGAGCCCCGGCGCACCCGGCGCGCTCAGGAGGCGAGCATCGAAGCGTGGTGCCGCGCCGTGCTGCGCATGGCCGCGCGCAAACTTCACCTGCCGGGCGCCGCCGACCACCTCATCCCAGACCACCAGCAACGATCCGTCGGGCGCCACCGCGGTCTGCGGGTGGTACGCCGGGCCGCCGACCGGCAACGGCTGCCGCCGCGTGAAGGTGCTGCCGTCGCTGGTCATCGCGTGAAACAGCCGCAAGGACTGGCGGCCGCCGTCCTGCACCAGCGTCGGCCACACGACGTGGGCTCGCCCGCCGTTGTCGACAGCGAGGCTCGGCCCGTTCTCCGGGCAGCCGTCGAGTTGCCAGTTGTCTTCGCTGACGCGGACGGGCGCGGAGAACGTCCGGCCGCCGTCGCGCGACAGCGTGAGCGCGATGTCGCGCCGGCTGCCGGGATAGACATGGCGCCAGGCCGCGTAGGTGATGCCGCGGGCCACGGTCAGCGCCGTCTTGCAGCAATAGCAGACGCCGCGCGCCAGCGAACGGGGCGCCGGGCCGTCGAGGGACCCGAAGTAGAGCTGCGACGATTGTGCCCGCGTGGTCCGCTCGGCTGCGGCAGCAGCCGACGGCGTCGACGGCGCGCCATGCTGATGCGCGGCACCGCTCGCCGGCACGGCTTCGCGGTGATCGAGCCAGAGCAGCTGGACGCGTCCGCCAGCGTCAACCGCGATCGACTGCCAGCCACGGTTGCCGGCGGCGTCCGAGCCGGTCACGGTCTGGGTAGGGCCGAAGGTGCGGCCGCCATCGCCGGAGCGGGCGCTGAGCAGCCGGGTGCCGGCAGCCGCTTTCGCGGTCCAGACAACCACCACGTCAACGGGCGCGTGACGACGCGGGACGAGCACGATGCGCGGCGGTTGCTCGCCGTTCACCTGTGCCTCGCCGACGGTGCGGTTGACGCGCACCGGCGCCGAAAACGACAACCCGCCATCCCCGCTGACGGCAGCAAAGATATCTGTCCCGGTTGAGGGGCGCGACGCCGCCCACGCGACGGCGACGACGTTGCCGTCGGCGGCGAGCGTGGCGTACTCGCTGCTGCGGCCCGCCACCTCCAGCACCGTCTCCCGCTCGGCGGTCGTCACCGCCGCCGGCCCGAGGCCGAACAGGGTGAGGACGAGGAGCGGCAGCAGCCGGAGCCCGGCGATGATCATGTCACCTCAGATCACTGCGATTCTGGCGCCGCGGAGGAGCGACGTGCGCCTGGCGGCGCGCACGACGCTGCCCCGTGCCCGAGGTTAATTGCGCCGCGACGACCAGTGGACCGTGCGGATCCGCCAGTCGCCGGTGTCACGGGTGAGCACCATCAGCTGCGCGCTGACGAAATTCACCGGATCGTTCTGGAAGGTGCCCTGATACTCGGTCGTCGCAATCACCCAGGCGGTGTCGTCCTCGAACGTGACCTTCATCGGGCCGCGCTTGCCGGTGACCTGGCTCTCGAACTCGATGTCGGCAGGCAGGTGGTTCGCCTGGTACTCGGCTCGCGTCTCGAGCCGGCCAGACTCGAGGAAGACGGCGTCAGGGGCAATGAGCTGCATCGCCGCGGTGCGATCGCCCTTCTTCATCGCGCCATAGAAGGACTCGACCACGGCGGTCACGTCGGTTTCGTTGGGTGGCTCCGGCGCGCGCGTGCAACCGGACAGCACGAAGGAGAGACTGACAGCAACGGCGGTGACGTGCGAAATATGCATAAGCAGACCGGCAAAAGGAATCAGCGTGAATCGGGATTCTACGTCAAGCACACGTGAAGGGTCGGTGAAGAATCGTCTGACTCACCACCACGGCGAACCGAGCGGCGAGCCGTGGTAAGGTCGGGCGGTGCACGGGCACATCGTGGAGGCGAACGCGGGATGACGAAACGGAGTGTGATGCGGGGCGCGCTGCTGCTCTGGCTGACCGCCGCCACCGGAGCCGCCGGATGTCAGCGGCAGGCTGCGGCGCCGGCCGACACCGCGGTAACACCGGATGTGGCGCCGACGGCCACCATCAAGGACCTCATGCTCGGGCTGATCGATCCGGCGGCCGACGCCGTGTGGTTGTCGGTCACGACGGTGGTTGGTGCCACCGGGACAGTCGAGACTGCGCCGCGCAACGACGAGGACTGGAACAAGGTGCGCTACGGCGCGCTCACCCTTGTCGAAGGCGCGAACCTGCTGCTGATGCCCGGCCGCCGCGTTGCTGCTCCGGGCGAGAAATCGGTCACGCCCGGCGTGGAACTCGAGCCCGAGGAGATGGACGCGCTGATCGCCAGGGATCGCGCTGCCTGGAACGCCCGCGCGCGGGCGCTGCGCGACGCCGGCCTGGCCGTGCTGCAGGCGGCCGATGACCGGAACGCGGACAAGGTCTTCGAGCTCGGTGCCACGGTCGAGGACACCTGCGAGTCGTGTCACCGGCAGTTCTGGTATCCGAACGAAAAACTTCCCTACGACCAGCCGGCCGCGCCCTGACGAACCACCGGGCCCCCGGGGGCTCGACCGCCCGGGCCGGGACGCTAGACCTCGGCCCACTGCCGCAGCAGGTTGTGGTACACGGCGGTCAGCTGCACGTTGGCCGGATGCTGCGGCACGTCCATCGACAACCGCTGGATCGCGGTGTCGAGGTCGAACAGCAACGTCCGCTGCGCGTCGTCCCGGATCATGCTCTGCAGCCAGAAGAAGGAGGCCAGGCGTGCGCCACGGGTCACCGGCCGCACGTGGTGCAGGCTGGTGGCCGGGTAGAGAATCATGTGACCGGCCGGGAGCTTGACGCTCTGGACGCCATAGGTGTCCTCGATCACCAGTTCGCCGCCGTCGTAGTCTTCCGCGTCGGCAAGGAACAATGTGCAGGACAGGTCGGTGCGGATGCGCACGCCGCCGGCTGACTGCCGGATGGCGTTGTCGACGTGGTTGCCGAACGACTGTCCGCCGCGATAGCGGTTGAACAACGGCGGGAAGACACGCGCCGGCAACGCGGCGGAGACAAACAGCGCGTTGCGCTGCAGTTCACCGAGGATCATGTCGCCGAGCTGCCGCGCGACCGGGTGATCCTCGGGCAACTGCATGTTGTCCTTGGCCATGGCCGATTGCCGCCCGGCAGTGACCCGGCCGTCGACCCATTCCGCCGCCTCGAGGAGGCGGCGTGCCTCCTCGACCTGCTCGGCGCTCAGCACGTCGGGAATCTGCAGCAGCATCCCGCAGTCCTAGAACGCAATCACGGGACCGGCGAGCAGTGCCCGCCCCTGGCCCGGCACGAAATGGCCGCTGTAGCCCCGATCGACATAGCGCGCGTTCGCAAGGTTGGTGGCGTTGACCTGCAGCGTCAGGTGGCCATTCACCTGGTAGAGGGCGACGGCGTTGAACAGCCAGTAGCGCGTCAGGCGCTGGATGGCAGCCGCATTGTCGGTGGCGAGAGCGTTGCTGTTGTTGAAGAAGTAGCCGTCGGTGAACTGCGCACCGCCGCCGAGCGTCAGGTTGATTGGCAGCCGGTAGGTCGACCACAAGTTGAACGAAGTGCGCGGTACGTAGGAGAGCCGCCGGCCGACTTCCGCCGCCACCGCCGACTCCTCCACCGTGCCATCCATCAACGAGACGCCGCTGAACACGCCCCAGCGCGGCGTCAGGTTGCCCGAGATGCCCAGTTCGACGCCGCGCACCTGCTGGTTGCCGGCCAGGATGGTGATACCGGCGGCATCGGTCGTCTTGGCATTGGTCTTCTCGGCGGAAAACGCCGCCGCGGTCAGGAACAGGTCGCTGCGCAGATCCCACTTGGCCCCGACCTCGAGGTTGTGGCTGCGCTCCGGCGGCAGCGCGGCGCTGTTCGCGCCGGTGGCGGCAAGCGTCAGCCCGAAGCCGCCATCGTAGGAGGGATTGAACGACGTGCTGTAGGCGCCGTAAATCGTGCCGCGCAGCGTCGGCTTGAAGACCACGGCGCTGCGCCCGCTGACCGCCTGGTCGGTCCGGCCGAACGAGGCGGCAATGCCGGCAGCGCTCGTCGTGTCGTAGTCGACCCCGATGTGGTCCCAGCGCACGCCGAGATTGAGCTGCCACTTTTCGTTCAGATCGACGGTGTCGAAGGCGTAGGCCGCAGCCGAACGCGAGCGCGCCTCGGACGTGGCGCCGGTCGGCACGATCGCCGGCTGGTAGACCTGTGCCGGCTGTGGCGTGAACAAGTCGGTCACCGGCGGGCGGCCGTTGGCGAACGTGTCGGTCGCGGCATAGCTTGGCTGACGATCGCGCGCCAGCTCGACGCCAAGCACGACGTCGTGCAGCAGCGTCCCGGTCGAGAACGAGCTCTTGAGGTCGGTCTGGTTGGTCGCAGTACGGTCATCGCGATACTGGTACTTGGTATCGGTCCGGCGAATCTGCGGCACCAACGGGTTGAAGCCGGGATCGCTGCCGGCGTTCGCGGCCGTGGCTGCGCGCGGCGAGGTCACGACGCGGTCGAGATTGTTGCGGCCATAGCGCGTCAGGTTCCGCAGGATCAGCGTCGGTGAAAAACGATGCTCGACGGTGGCGGTCGCCACGTCGGAATCGGTGTTCTCGTGATCGCGGCCGACCAGGCCGTAGAAATTACTGAAATCGAGATCGTCGATCGTCCAACCGGCGGCGACCGCCGGGTCCGGCAGCGTACCCGGCAAGCCATAGTCGGGCACATTCTTCTGGTGCACGTGCTGGTAGCTGAGCGTCACCGTCGTCGGGTTGCCGATGCCGAGGCCAAGCGACGGGGCGAAGCCCCAGCCCTTCTGTGTCACCTCGTCACGGCCGGGCACACCGGCATCCTGCCACATGCCGTTCACACGCAGGGCAGTCGATTCGCCGAGCCGCCGGTTGACGTCGAGCGTGCCGCGCTTATAGGACGCGCTGCCGCCGGTCATCCTGATATCGGCGGTGTCCATCAGCATGGCCGACTTGGTGACCAGGTTGATCGCCCCGCCGGTGGCACCGCGCCCGGTCGTCACCGACGACGGCCCCTTTGCCACTTCGACCGCCTCGGTGTTGAAGGTGTCGCGGCTGACGACGCCGGGATCGCGCGCCCCGTCGATGTAGACGTCGTTGCGGGCGCTGAAACCGCGGATGAGCACGTTGTCGCCAGGTGCTGCGCCGCCTTCCCCGGCGGTCAAGGTGATGCCCGGCGTGTTGCGGAGCGCATCGCGCAGCGAGGTCGCGCCCTGCTGCTGGAACACGGTCTGCGGGATGACGACGATGGTCTGCGGCGTGTCACGGATCGGCTCGGTATACCTCGGTGACGAAGGCGACGGTGAGTCGCCGCGCACTGCGACGAACTCGTCAACGCCGCGAACGTCGAGGGTGACGCCGCTGGCCGTGAACGCTCCACGCACCGCCGTGCCGGCGAGCAGTTTCTCCAGTGCCTGCTGTGGCGTCATGACCCCGGCGACGCCGGCGGACTGGATGCGGCCCAGACCGGCGTCGGCGAGCGTCACGGCAATGCCGGTCACACGCTGGAACTCGGCGGCCACGCGGTCGAGGGAACCGGGCGCGATGTCGAAGCGCACGGCAGCGGAGGTGATCCTGGCGGCGCCAGTCGCAGGTGCCGGCGCGGTGGCTGACTGGGCCACGGCTGCTGCAGGCGCTGCCGGCACGCCGGCCGCGGCAAAGGCGGCGCCGAGAACGAACAACCGCTGCGTGCCGCGGCGGCGCAGACGCTGACGGGTGGTACGGCTGTGATGGACGAAGGACGCGTTCTTCATGAGCGATGACCGCAGCAAGAGCCGGAGTTAAGCCGCATCCGCGACGGCGGCGGCAGATTGGGTGCGCCGGCGCGCGAGCCAGCCGCGGCAGCGGCGGAACGACAGGGCGAAACCGGTCCACACCAGCACGATGGAACCGGCAGTGGCAATGCCGGCTACCGTCTGGCCGGGAATCCCGAGCACTTCGCCGGTGTGGGCGAAGCGCATCAGGCTGCGCAGCTGGCGGGCACGGCTCTGGTCGGCAAAGGTCTGGTAGCTGAGGACGGCACCGGTGGCGCGGTCGAGGGTCAGGGTCGAGCGGAGGTGCGGCTGGCCGCCGTCACCGCGGTCGATGGCGAATACCACCGGCGCCGATGGCGTGTTCGGAAGCCGCATGTTGATCGTCTGCCAGTCGCCCGCCTGCGCGCGCGCTGTTTGCAGCCGCGCGTCGAGGCCGTCGACGCTGACCGCGGCGCGCCCGGCACGGCCGGCAGCGCCGGCATTCCCTTCGCGCCCGCCACCGGGCGCCGGCACCGCCTCGCCGAGCGCGCGGTAGACCAGGGCGTTCGCCCACGGGAACGAGATTGGCACCGCGCTGAAGACGACGATGAACAGCGGGATCGCCGACCAGACGCCGATGGCGTTGTGCCAGTTGAAGTCGCGCGCCTTGCCGCGCAGCCCGCTGCGGAATGCGACCAGCGGCCGCAGGTGCCGCCACGTCCACTGCCGCGGGAACCAGAGATAGAAGCCGGAGATGACGACGAACAGGAAGAGCAGGTTGGCCCAGCCGGTCACCGCCCGGGCCAGCGGGCGGCCGCTGCCTTCCTGCGACAACCAGCGGTGCCAGGCGCGGGTCTCGGACATGAAGCGGCGCATGCCCTGTGAGGCGCTACCGAGGATCGCGCCGGTATAGGCGTCGGCATAGAGCGTCTGCGGCCCGGCGGTGAGCACGACCGGCGCACCGGCGTCGGCGCCGACGGTGACCGCGGTGACCGCCAGTTCCGGGCGGGCGCTGCGCACGCGCGTCAACAGTGCCTCGACGGTGAGCGGGGCCGCCTCGGCGCGCGGTGCCGTCGACTGGAAGCCGCTGTCGGCCCAGGCGATCATCTGCCGTTCGTAGGTCAGAAGGACGCCGGTGACCGACATCACCAGGATGACGAGGCCGGCGACGATGCCGGCGATCAGGTGCGGCCAGAAGACGACGCTGCGCAGTTTCATCGAAATCCCACTCGACGTTATGAGACTGAGTCTCAAGATCGAAATCGAGTTTAGAGATCTCGCGCGGCGCCGTCAAGTATAAATGCGATCCAGTCTCACAATCAGCAATTTCCGGCGCCCGGACCCGCGGCGCTCGGGAAATGGGCCGTCGACATGGCGCTCAGCACGATCTCGAGGCGCACGCGGCGTCAGTCGGCCTCGAGCGCAAGATCCTCGGACGGCAGCGCGCGGCGTGCGCTGCCGGCGGCCGCCCCCAGCTTCCGTCCCAGCACGCGCCAGGCGAGGATAAGCGAGGTAACGCACAACGCCGTGCCGCCGGTCATGAACGTGATGACGACGATGTCCCACAGCGGGCGATAGTTATACAGCCAGGGAAAGTTGAACGAGTGCAGGCCGTGATACAGCCAGCGCTCGGCCCAGTTGTCGGCGCTGTAGCCACCAACGATGCTCCCCGTCTTTGGGTCGATATAGAACCGCGTTCCTTGCTCATCGTCCAGGTGGGCGAGCACGACCGGCAGCGGCCGCCCGCGCCGGCGATCCAGGTAGTAGCGGTCGTACTGTTCGAGGACGCGCACGTCTGCCAGCTTCGCCGGTTGCGCGCTAAGGGTGACGAGGTCGATGATGCGCTGCGGCTCGAGCGCGGTGCGCACCGGGCCGTCGAGCGGCACGATGCGGCTGTCGCCGCCCGCCAGCCTGGCAAGGTAGAACGGCTGCTGCGCGAAGGCACTGAACTCGAGGCTCTTGACCGTCAGGCCATGCAGCTCCTGCAACGCCTGGCGCGGGTCGCGCGAGGCGAATGCTGCCAGCGGCACCTCGCTGCTCAGCGCCGCTTCCACCGCGTCAGCCGCCGTGGTGTCCGCTGCCGAACCGCCGTTTACGGGAAACGGATCCATCGACAGCATGCCGCTGAACGCCCAAGTCACCGCCGCGGCGCCGAACAGCAATCCCAGCACCGTGTGCCAGCGCTTCTGCCCGCGGTACGGAAGGCTCGTCGGCGCTCCGGCGAAGCGATATCGCTTCCGCGGCGAATACATCCAGATGCCGACGACGATGCCAAGCACGGCCGCGGCGGTGCCGATGCCGGAGCTCCAGATGACCACGCGGCTCCAGGCCGGGCCGTTGCTCCGCAGCGGCGTGAAGTACAGCCAGTGCGGGATGGCGCCGAGCCACGCGAACAGCCGAGAGCGGCGCGTGGTGTACTGCACGACGTCGCCGGTCGTCTCGGAGACGTACGCCTGCTCGCCGGTCGGCCACGAGAACCGCCACAGCGGGCTCTCATTCGTGAAGCTGCCCTGGATCGTCCACTGGTCCACCGCCGTGACCAGTTCCACCGTCGCCTCGGCCGCCGGGCGGCCCGACCAGGCCGCCGCCAGCCGCCGCATCAGCGCCGGCGAGACCTCGACCTGCTCTTCGCCGCTGTCCGCGTAAACGATGCGCTCGCCGGCACCGACGCCGAAGCGGTAGGCGGGGCGGCCGTCGTAGGTGGTCAGCCGGGTCTGCGCCGGAGGGTCCGGCTCGTTGAGGGTGGCATACGCTGCCAACGGCGCCAGCCTGATGGTGGCGGCCTGCAGCGGCGCCGCACGCTCAATCCGGTCGGCCGGCGAGATGCTGGGAAAATCCCAGTACATCATGACGATGCCGGTCGGGAACCAGAGCAGGAACACGACGCAGAGCGCGACGCCGAGCCAGCGGTGTACGACGATCAGGATGCGCCGCACGGCTGCACCGCTCATCAGCGCAGTCTAATCCGAACCGTACCGAGCACGTTCACCGGGTTGCCGGGATAGACCTGGGCGTAATCCTGGTGCGGCACGAAATACTCGGTATCGGTGACGTTGTTGATGTTGAGGCCGTACTCGACGACGCCGCGCCTGTAGCGGATGCCGAGGTTGAGCAGGCCATAGCCCTCCACCTCGAAGGCGTTGTCGTTGTCGGCGAACGTCGCCCCGACATACCGCGCGCCGACGTTCACCGCCAGCCCATTCAGCCACTGGTAGCCGGTCCACAGATTGAAGGTGTGGCGCGGTGCGAACGTCGGCGTGTTGCCACGCAGGTTGACGGTGAGCGACTGCTGGTAGTCGAGGAACTCTGCGTCGGTAAAGGCGTAGCCGCCGTTCACGCGCCAGTTGGCGCGCGGCGTCGTCTCGACATCCGCCTCGAAGCCGCGCGACTGCACTTCGCCGGCCTGCACGAAGACGTTGCCGGGGCGGCGGAACGGGACGTTCTGGCGCAGGATGCGGTACACAGCGGTGTTCAGCTCGACCCGCTCGCCATAGAGGCGCAGGCGGTGGCCGACTTCGTACTGCGATCCCGTTTCCGGCTCCAGCGACGAGCCGTCAGGCTGGGCGAGTGTCAGCGCCGTAAACGAGTTGGCGAACGAGCCATAGACATCCAGGCTGCTGGTCGGCTGGTAGACCAGGCCCGCGCGCCCGGTGAACGCGTCGGTCTCGCGCCTGGCGATCGGCCCTGCGACGGGGCTGCTGCCGGTCAGGTCATCGGTGTGGTTGCTGCGGCGGTAGATGTCGAAGCGCCCACCGAGCAGCGCCTTCAGCTTCGGCGCCAGCGTCAGGTTGTCCTGGACGTAGAACGCGTTGGTGTTGTTGGTGAACACGTTCTGCCGCGCCGGCGTCAGATCCGAAGGCCCCTGTGTTTCCACCGGATCGAACGCGTCGATCGACGCCGCCTGGAAGAAGTCCTCTTCCGGCAGGGTGGTGAAGTTGTGATACCGCTGCGCCTCGTAGCCGAACACCAGGTTCTGCTCGAGGCCGCGCGTGGTGCGGGCCGTCAGCTCGGCGATGTTGGTCAGCGGCCGGCGGTGATGCTTGAAGTAGAGGTAGTAGCGGTCGACGGTCCGTGGCGCGATGAAGTCGACCTCCTCCGACAGGAAATATTCGTCGTCGAAGTGGCGGTAGGAAAGCGTGTCGCGGAAACCAATCGCGCTGGTGAGCTGACGGGCGTAGACGACCTGCAGGTTGCTGTCGTGCGAGGTCGCCCGGTCCTGCGGCGTACGGAAATTGCGGTCGCGCGGGATGTCGGGCACGTTCTGCGTGACCGCCACACCGAAGCCGGAGTCTGTCAATGGCAGCCCCGCGTCGCCGCCGAAGCGATCGCGGTTATAGGTGAAGTAGACGTTGAGCTGATGGTCATCCCCGGCGCGCCACGCCAGCGACGGCGTGACGGTAAACCGCGTCGAGTCGTTGTGGCGATAACCTTCGCTGGTCTCGGCGCCGAGATCGAAGCGGTAGAGAAGCTGGCTCGCGGCGACGCGGCCGGTCGCGCCGAAAGCACCGCGACCCGTCTGCCAGCTGCCGGCGCTCGCCGTAAAGTCATAGGCCGGGGCACCGGAAGGCTTCTTGCGAATCAGGTTGACGGTGGCACCGAGCGCCGCACCGCCGTAGAGCGCCGACGAGGGCCCCTTGAGCACCTCGATCCGCTCGACATTGGTGAGCTGGGTGTTGACGCGGTTGCCTTCGTTGCGGACGCCGTCCACCAGTTGCACCGAATCGAGAAAGCCGCGGAAGTTGTAGTGCTCGTAGACGCCGTAGGTCGTGAACGCGTTCACGCCTGGCACGTTCTGCAGCGCAGCGACCAGGTCGTTGACGCCCTGCTGCTCGAGCAGGTCGCTCGATACACCCTGGATGGTCATCGGCAGGTCGCGCACCGGCAGCGTTGTCTTGCCGGTGGCGGCGGTGCCGAGCACCGTGCCCTGGACCGTGACGTCCTCGCTGACACTCCCGACCTGCAGCGTGACCGCAACAGGCGTCGCCGCCGCAGCTGCGGCGACCGTCTCCATCCAGGTGGCGAAACCGGCGGCATCGACGCGCATCATGTACGGACCGGTGCCGGCAACGGCCACTGAGAAGCCGCCATCGACTGCCGTGCGCACCGTGCGGGATACCTGGCCGCCGCCGCTCACTGTCACTGCCGCGTCGGGCACGGCGCGGCCTTGCGCATCGGTCACCCGGCCAGTGATCGCCGGGGATTGGGCGGCGGCGCCGGCGCCGGCCAGCAACGGCAGCAGTAGACACAGAAAAAGGACACGGAGCGTATGCATCCGCGCATGCTACCGACGGCGGATGTGATTTGTGCCTGAAGAGTTCCTGAAGAATTCGTCAGGTTCCGGGGAAGGCAAGCCGGGGAGCGGGCCTGCCGGCGCAGGCGCTTCAGTTCGCCGCAGGGCGGTCGACGGCGTCGATCACGAGCGCCTCGACACGCGCCGTCGCCGGCACCAGCTTGAGCCCGAGCTGCTCCTGCAGCGCGGTGAAGATCGATCGGGCGTCGGCGGGCGCGGCGGGCCCGTCTCCGGGCGGCTGCGCCGGCTGGTTCGGCGTCCACTCGAGCGACGCGTCGAAGTAGCCGGTCAGGCCGGTGCGATCGATGACCGGCCGCTGCACCTCGGAGGTCAGTGCCGGCACCAGGCCGATCGCCAGAGGAATTCCGCCGAAGGCCAGGCGTCCCGCGCTGCCCCCACCGCCGCACATCGACGCGGGATCGGCCGTCGCGCCGGCTCCCTGGCGGCTACCGGACGTGGTGCAATCCTCGGAGCGGCGAAGGCGGGGCCCGAGGCGGCCATCCGCTGCTGCGAGCACCAGCGCGTAGACCAGCGATTCGCGGGCGTCCCTGCGCAGCACCAGACCAAAGTGCGTTGCCAGCAGAGTCCGGAGCAGCGGCTGCATCTCCTGGGCAGCGGCACCCGCCGCGGCGCGGGCGTCGATGTCGTAGCGGTCGGTTGCGGTCCAGGACGGCCCGCCAACCAGCCGGGCATCCTCGAGCACCGGCGAGCCATAGGCCAGCTTGATCAGGTCGCGGACGGTGATCTGGGTGGCCAGGAAGCGGCCGCCGGGCTGCATGCCGATGCTGGCGCGCCCGGTCGTCCCCGGGTCGCGCGTCGCTGGCCTGATCGAAACCACGGCGAACGCCTCTGCCGGATCGATTGGCACCGCGGCGGCGCCGGTCGGCGGCGCTTCACCGGTTGCGGGTGGTGCGGTGTCAGCCGCTGCGGTGCCAGGCAGTGCCGTGTTGGGCGGTGCCGTGCTGGGCGGTGCCGTGTTGGGCGGTGCCGTGCTGGGCGGTGCCGTGGCGGGCGGTGCCGTAGCGGGCGGTGCAGCGACCTGCGCCGCCGCGGCGAGCGGCAGTCCTGATGCGAGCGTCGCGACCAGGGCGGTCGCGATGATCGCCGGGGCACGGCGGCGGACGGCGCGGTTCTCCATCGGTTGACGCCTTGCCGCGTCCGCAGACGGCCGCGGTACTCGTGGGGCGCCTAGAAGCCTACCACCAGCCCCGCACGCACAGTGCGCGGCACGGCCGGGTGGAAGTGGATGTCGTCGACGCCGGCGAGCGGCTCACCGGGCAGCCGCGACGTGAAGTAGTAGTCGATGTCGCTCACTTCGGCGTTGAACATGTTGAACACCTGGACGTTCAGCCGCAGTCTCGGCAGCAACTGGTAGCCGAGTTCGCCGTTCACCAGCGTGGTCCTCTTCGACCGGACCGAGTTGTCCTCGATCAGCGCGCGCGGGCCGAAATAGCGGACGCGCACGCGCCGAAGGCGCGATGGAAGTTGTCGATCGCCGCGCCGCCGGAGACGACGACGCCAACCGCCTCCGGGACATGGCGCTCGCCCGGTGCACCGACGTTGAAGCGCGCCCGGGACAACGACAGGTCGCCGTCGAACACCAGCCAGCGGGTTGGGCTGTAGTAGTTGGCGAATTCGAGGCCGTAGCGCCGGCTGCCCGGGCCCGGTTCGGTGGCGCCGATGTCGCCGTTGTAGACCAGCTCGGAGCCGAGGCCGAGCGTCCACAACGACAGCGTGCTCTGCAGGTGCGGTATCGCCACCGTCCGTACCCCCAGTTCAGCGCCAGTCGCCCGCACCAGCGGCGTCACGCGCTCGACCGGGTTGCCGCCGCCATCGAACTGGATCGTCGTGCCGAGGGCGTTGTTGCTGTGGAACCCGGTGCCGGCGTTGACGTAGAACTCGGTCGAGCGCCACGGGCCGAGCGTGACGGTGCCCTTCGGGCTGACGATGCCGGCACGGGCGCTGCCGCTGTTGCGTGGATCGAAGCGGTTGGTCACCTTGAAATTGGTGCCATCGGCGCGCAGCGCCGCCGTGGTGCGCAGCCACGGCGCCCACTCGATCTGGCTTTCGCCGTAGATGCCGGCGGTGGTGACCATTGCCGACGCCTCGCTGCGCGTCTCCAGGCGCACGCGCCGCTCGGTGTGGTACAGCGCGACGTTCATCACGTCGTCGTTGCGCACCTGCACGCCGAAGGTATGCTGCACGGCGCGTCCGCCCCACCGGTTCTGTCGCTTCTGGAACGCCTTGATGCCGGTGATGAAACGGTGGTCGACCTGTTCCTGCTGATCGCCGTGCACCGGGTCGTCGAGGTAGAAGGTGAAGTTCGAGATCAGGTCGAGGTCGTAGCCGAGGCCGTACGCCTGGACCTTGGTCAGCGTGTTGCCGGTGCCGCGCTGCCATTCGCCGCCGATGCTGTAGCGGTAGGTGTTGCCGCCGTCAGTCGGATCGACCGTGCCGAAGCGGGTCGATCAGCCCGGAGGCGACGGCGCGTTGCGGCGACGCTTCGGTGGCGTTCCATTCGCCGTGGTAGCCCATCGCCGTGAGCGAGAAACCGTTGACGTTGTCGCCGTTGCTGTAGCGCAGCACGCCGTTGTAGCTTCTTGTAGGCGTCGGGCACCGACCAGGGGCCGTCGTTGGTCGAGGTCTCGAACGCGGCGAGCAGGTGGCCGCGGCCAACGCCCGGCGACGCGGCAAACAACGCACGGGCGAAGCCGTAGGTGCCCTTCTCGATGTGCGCGATCGGCCGATCGAGCACGGTGGCGTAGTTGATGTTCGCGGCGCCGGCCGTGGCGAAGTCGCCCAGGTCCGCGAAGTACGGTCCCTTCGAATACTGCACGCCGGCGACCAGCTCGGGGATCAGGAAGTTGAGGTCGGAGTAGCCCTGGCTGTGCGCGTGTGTCGGCATGTTGACCGGCGTGCCGGCCACGGTCATGGCGAAGTCGCTGCCGTGATCGAGGTTGAAGCCGCGCAGGAAGTACTGGTTGGCCTTCCCCTCGCCGCTGTGCTGCGTGATGATCACGCCGGGGACGGTCTCGAGCACTTCGCCCTGGCGCATGAACGGCCGCACTTCGAGCTGGCGCGCCGGTGATCGCGCCCTGGCTGGCCGACGCGGCGATGCCGACGAGGTTCTCGGCCGGATTATCGACGTCGGCGAGGTTGGTGAAGGTCCGCTTGCCGATGACCACGACTTCGGCGTTGAGCGACAGGTGCAGGACCTCGTCCACGGTCACCGTCTGGCCGGCGCGACCGGCAGGTCGCGGTGGGTCGCCGAGGCGAAGTTGATCAGCATGAAGTTCAGCTGGTAGGTGCCGGGCGCGACGCCATCGAAGGCATACTCCCCGGCACGTCCGGAGACCGTGGCGAGCGGCGCAGCCGCGTTGCCGCCGCTGGCTCGCAGCTCGACGGTAACACCAGGCAGCGCCGCGCCGGTTTCGTCGTTGACCCGGCCGGCGACACGGCCGGCACCCGCCTGGGCGAACGCCGGAGCAGTGGTGAGGAGGATGAGCAGGACGCACAACAGCGGGCGGACCATGCTCGTATCCTAGCCAGCCGGTCGCGGCGCGCATCTGAAGAGTTCCTGAATTTGTCGTCAGGAAGAATCGCGTCGCAGCCACGCCATCGCCACCTCGTGCGACGTGAACGCCTCGAGCGGCATCTGCTCCGCATCGGCGAGCGCGTGTGCGGTGAGTGCCGCCGTGTCGAACCGGTGCGGCGTCAGGATCGCGACCCGGGACGGCTGCAGCAGCGGCCAGAACCGCCGCACCACCTCGATGATGCCGACCACCGTCGCCGCGTCGACGGGCGTCGTCGCCTCGCGCAGATCGCGCAGGAAGGCGAAGCCCGGCTGGCGACGCGGATCCGCGAGGAGCTGCGCCAGCAGCACGCGCCACTCTTCCGGAACTGCGTACTCCCCGGTGATCGTGACGAGGCGTCCAACGGGATCGATCGTGTAGTGCAGCGGCACGATGCCGCCATTGTGCCGCAACGCGACCCGCGCCGAATGTCGGCCAGGCCGGCGCCACTCTACCCGCCACTCCGTGTTGCCGGTTATGCTGGTCCGTTTGGACCTGACGCTCCCGGCGACCGGCTTCTTCATCGGCGTTCTCATCGGGCTCACCGGGATGGGCGGCGGCGCATTGATGACCCCGTTCCTGATCCTTGTGCTCGGCACGCGGCCGACCATCGCAGTCGGCACCGATCTCGTCTACGGCGCGGTCACCAAGATCGTCGGCTCGTTGCTGCACCTCCGGCAGGGGACGGTCGACGTGCGCCTGGCGTTGCGGCTGGCGGCGGCCAGCGTGCCCGCCGGCCTGGCGGCGGTGTTCGCCGTGCGACTGCTGCCCGAATCGGCCGGCGATGCCGACCGCACCGTGCGCCGTGCCCTTGGCATCGTGCTGATGCTGGTCGCCTTCATCCTGATTGCGCGGCTGCGCGGCAGCATGCTGCTGCCGATGCCCGAGGCGTGGCGACGCGTCCTACAGGGACGGGGCACTTACGTCGCCGGTGCTGTAGTCGGCGCGCTGGTTGGCGTGACGTCGGTCGGCAGCGGCTCACTGCTGGTGCCCTTCCTGGTGAGCGTCTATCCGCTCACCTCCGCCGTCATCGTCGGCACCGACGTGTTCCACGCGGCGCTGCTGGTGAGCGCGACCGCACTCGGACACGCGGCGGGCGGCACCGTGGACTGGGTGCTCGCCGGCAACCTGCTGCTCGGCTCGATGCCCGGCGTGGCACTGGGCAGCTGGATGGCGCCACTGGTGCCATCCCGCCTGTTGCGCGCCGTCCTCGCCGTGTTGCTCCTGCTTACCGGCTACCAGCTGCTCTGAGGGTCAGATTAGCCGCGGCCCAGACAGCCCCTGCGAACGCCCGCAGGCGCTATTGATCGTGCATGAAGACGCGGACACGGCGTGGCTTCAGGTAGATGCGCTCGCCGATGATCGCCCGCACCTGTTCGTACTGCTCGCGACTGAGCTCCACCTGGATCAGCCGCTTCTCTGCATCGGACGCTTCCAGCTTCACCACCGCGCCGACGGCGCGGACGTCGGTGACCGTGCCCCAGAAGCCGCCGCCTTCCTCGACTCGCGACACTTCGAGATCGTGCGGCCGGGCGTAACCGGCGGCGTCGCGCGGTTCGGCAGACGGGTGCTCCGGGTACTCGAGCGCCAGCGGGCCGAGCAGCGCCTTGCCGGCCTGGACGCGGCCGTGGAAGATGTTGACGTTGCCGAGGAAGTTGACGACGAACGGCGTCGCCGGATGATCGACCACTTGTTCGGGCGTGCCATCCTGCTCGATGCGCCCCTCGTTCATCAGCACGACGCGGTTGGCGAGCTCGAGCGCTTCCTCCTGGTCGTGCGTGACGAACACGCTGGTCAGGTGGATGTCGGCGTGCAGCCGGCGCAGCCAGCGCCGCAGCTCCTGCCGCACCTTCGCGTCGAGTGCGCCGAACGGCTCGTCGAGCAGCAGCACGCGCGGCTCGACGGCCAGCGCCCGGGCCAGCGCCACGCGCTGCCGCTGGCCGCCGGAGAGCTGCGACGGGTAGCGGGTGCCGAGGTAGTCGAGCTGCACCATCGCCAGCAGGTCGTTCACCTTGCGCGCGATCTCCGGCGTCCGACGGCCGCTGCGCTCGCGGCCGCACCCGCAGGCCGAAGGCGACGTTCTCGAACACCGTCATGTGGCGGAACAGCGCGTAGTGCTGAAAGACGAAGCCGACGTTCCGATCGCGCGCGCTCCGCCTGGTCGCGTCGTCGCCGTCGAAGTAGACCGTGCCGGCGTCGGGCGTGTCGAGCCCGGCGATGATCCGCAGCAGCGTCGTCTTGCCCGAGCCGGATGGTCCGAGCAGCGCCACCAGCTCGCCGGAGTTGACGGTGAAGCTGACGTCGCGCAGCGCGACGAAGTTGCCGAAGCCCTTGGTCAGGTTCCTGACTTCTATACCCATAGACTTCGCGCTTACCGCTGGTGCACGTGCCGCTCGGCAATCGTCTTGAGGACCAGCGTGACAATCGCCAGCCCGGTCAGCATCGAGGCCACCGCGAACGCGGCCTGGAAGTTGTACTCGTTGTAGAGGATCTCGACGTGCAGCGGCAGCGTGTTGGTCAGGCCGCGGATGTGCCCGGAGACCACCGACACCGCGCCGAACTCGCCGATCGAGCGCGCGGTGCACAGGATGACGCCGTAGACCACGCCCCACTTGATGTTCGGCAGCGTGACGCGGAAGAACATCGCCAGGCCGCCGGCGCCGAGCACGCGCGCCGCTTCCTCTTCGTCGGTGCCGGTCGCTTCCATCAGCGGGATGATTTCGCGGGCGACGAACGGGAACGACACGAAGATCGTCGCCAGGACAATCCCCGGTACGGCAAAGACGATGCTGATGCCATGTTCGCCGAGCCAGGGCCCCAGGAACCCGAGCCGGCCGAACAGCAGGACGAACACCAGGCCCGACACCACTGGCGAGACGGCAAACGGCAGGTCGATCAATGTCGTCAGCAACTGCTTGCCGGGGAACTCGAACTTGGCGATTGCCCAACTGGCGCAGACGCCGAACAGCATGTTGAGCGGGACGGCGAACGCCGCGGCAATCAGCGTCAGCTTCAGCGCCGCCAGCGCATCCGGCTCGTTGATCGCGTTCGCGTACGCCTCCAGCCCGTTGCGCAGCGCCTCCCAGAACACCACGACCATCGGCAGCACGAGGAACAGCAGCAGGAACACGAGCGTGATGGTGGTGAGGATGACGCGAACCGCCAGCGGCTCGGTCAGGCGCCGGCGGGACGCGGCGCTGACGCCGTGGTCCGGCCCGCCGCGCGACGCGGCCTCGGCCTTCGGCACTGGCCCGCCGCCCGTCAGCGTCACGCTGCCGGCGTTGGCCTCGGCGCCACCCTCACCCTTGCCCTTACCCGTGTGCATCGAGCCTTGCGCATTGAGCATTGTCACTGCGCCACTCGCCGGCTGCTCCAGCCCTGCAGCCCATTGATCACCAGCAGGAGCACGAATGACAGGAACAGCATCACTACCGCGATGGCCGTCGCGCCGGCATAGTCGTACTGCTCCAGCTTGGTGATGATCAGCAGCGCCGAGATTTCGGTCCGCATCGGCATGTTGCCGGAGATGAACACCACCGAGCCGTACTCACCGATTGCGCGGGCAAACGCCAGCGCGAAACCGGTCAGCCAGGCGGGGTAGAGATACGGCAGGATGACGCGGCGGACCACCTGCCAGCGGCTGGCGCCGAGGCTGGTCGCCGCCTCCTCCACTTCCGCCGCCAGGTCTTCGATCACCGGTTCGAGGGTGCGGATGACGAACGGCAGGCCGATGAACACCAGCGCGACGACGATGCCGAGCGGCGTGAACGCGACCGTGATGCCGAGGTCGGCGAGCGGCTTACCGAGCAGCCCGTTCGGCGCATACAGCGTCGTCAGCGTGATACCGGCGACGGCGGTTGGCAGGGCAAACGGCAAGTCGACCAGCGCGTCGACAATCCGCCGGCCCGGGAACGAGTAGCGCACCAGCACCCACGCCGCGAGCAGCCCGAACACGGCATTGATGCAGGCGGCGAAGAACGCCGTGCTCAACGTCAGCCGATACGACGCGACGACGCGCGGGTCGGTGACCGTTGCCCAGAACGCTCCCCACCCCATGGTTGCGGTACGCACCGGCAGGCCGACAAGCGGAATGAGGACGATGATCGCCAGGTACGCCAGGGTGAAACCCATGGTCACCCGGAAGCCGGGCAGGACGGAGCGGCGGACGGAACGAACCGGCATGGCTGGGATTATTGGCCTGGCTGGTAGATCTGGTCGAAGACGCCGCCGTCGACGAAGTGTGTTTTCTGCGCCATCGTCCAGCCGCCGAACAGCTGATCGATGGTGAAGAGTTTCGTTTCGGCGAACGTGGTGGCGTACTTGGCCGCGACCTGCGCATCGCGCGGGCGATAGTGGTTCTTCGCGGCGATCTCCTGCCCCCCGGCAGTATACAGATACTGCAGGTAGGCCTCGGCGACCTCCCTGGTACCCTTCTTCTCCACCACCTTGTCCACCACGGCGACCGGCGGCTCGGCGAGGATGCTCTGCGACGGCACGATTACCTCGACGGCGCCTTTCGCTTCGGCCACCGCCAGGTAGGCTTCGTTCTCCCAGCCGACGAGCACGTCGCCGATGCCGCGCTGCACGAAGGTGGTCGTCGCCGAGCGGGCACCCGAATCGAGCACCGGCGCGTTCTTGTACATCGCCGCGACGAACGCCCGCGCCTTGGCATCGTCGTTGTTGCTGGTCAGCAGCGCCTGGCCGTAGGCCGCGAGATAGGTCCAGCGCGCACCACCGGACGTCTTCGGGTTCGCCGGGATGACCCCGACGCCGGGCTTGACCAGGTCGCCCCAGTCCTTGATGCCCTTGGGGTTCCCTTTGCGCACGAGGAACACGATGGTCGACGTATACGGCGCACTGTTTTCCGGCAGACGCTTCTGCCACCCTGTCGCGATCAGGCCGGACTGGGCGATGGCGTCGATGTCGTAGGCCAGCGCGAGGGTGACGATATCCGCTTCCAGGCCGTCGATGACGCCGCGGGCCTGCGCGCCCGATCCGGCGTGCGACTGCCGCACGGTCACGTCCTTGCCGCTCTTCGCTTTCCAGTACTCGAGGAAGCCGGCGTTGAACTCCTTATACAGCTCGCGGGTCGGGTCATAGGAGACGTTGAGCAGTTCGAGCGGCGCGGCGGCGCCCTGCGCCGGCGCCTGCGAGCTGTTGCCACCGCAGGAGCCGGCGGCGAGCGCAACGACGGCGACGAACACTGACCGGGCGAGAACAGATGCGATGCGTCTCATGCAAACCTCAATAGCGACATAAACGACAGCGGGCGCGTGCCGCGCCGCGGACGCCAGCGCCCGTGATCCGCAGGGCGGGTGCCGCGCCGCGGACCCGCCATGACTCAGAATGCGAATTGCCCCCGAAACAGAATGATGTCCTCGGCCGGCCGCGCGCCATCGGCGCCGCCATCGAACACGACGCGTTCGACCGTCGCGTACCACTTGATGACCGGCGTGGCATACCAGTTGACCCCGGCGGTCCACTGCGCCGCCGTGCGGCTGGCGCCCGCCGCCGCCAGGCCGCTCGAGAAGGCCGCCCCGTCGACGTGCAGTGCCGAATACCTGGCGAGCACCTGCACCGCGCCCCAGTGGTGCGACGGCGGATCGAAAGCGTTGCGCGGCCGGACGCCGCGGTCGGATGCCGTCTCGCCGGTCAACGTGTATGCCGCGGTCACTTCCCAACCATCGTTGGTGATGTCGCGCGTCACCCCGCCGCGGGCGATCTCGCTGCGTCGACCGCACGTACTCGGCAAACGCGCCGAACGCGGCGTGATAGTAGAAGACCGCCGGTGAGACGCGGGTGCGCGTGCCGTTGCCGGCGCTGCCGGCTGCGTAGGAGAAGTAGGTTTGTGCCGCCGACGTGCGGTAAGCGGGTAGCGCCGCCGCTTCCCTGCCGGTTGACGCACCAAGGTGGAAGCCGAAGCCGCCCAGCGCCCCGCCCGGGCGACCGGCCGAGCGGAACGGCTGCACGGTGATGCGGCCGGCAACATCCTTGGCACCGTTGCTGTCCAGGTCGGTGGTGGAATTGGCGCCATCGGGAACGCCGTTGAACACTCCACCGGAGTACGACATCCGGCCACCCGCAAGGTCGCCGAGGGCCTGAACGCCGACATCGCGGTTCGGCACCAGGCTGGAGGCAAGGGCGCGTTCCGGAAAGTAGAGGAACGCATCGCCCATCAGCAGCTCGTAGCCGACCGGCGTCTTGTCCTTGCCGACGCGGACACGGAACGAGTTACTGAAGCGGGTGTCGAAGTACGCGTCCAGCAGCACGGTGGTGCCGTTGCCGAAGTCGGGCATCAGCTTGAAGTCGAAGTGTCTGGCGACGCGGCCGCTGACGGTCGGCCGCGCCTTGCGGAGCAGGAACGTGTTGGTGAACGGCGCCGGGTCATCGAGCGAGAAGCGGCCGTCCATCTGCACGATCACGCCGAACACCAGCCGGTTGGCGCCGTCGGCTGACTGGACGAAGAAGCCGTTGTCGAAGCCGGTTGTCGGCTGCGGTGCAGCTTGCGCTGCCGTTTGTGGCGCGGTGAGAAGCAGGGTGACGACAGCCACGATCGCGCAGGTCGTGAGGCGGTGCATGCGTCTGTGATCTTACGTGACCCTGCAGCGGCCGATCGCACGGTGACGCGCCACGCAGCAGTTCGATGCGCTCGCCGTCGAGGAAGTCGAGCGTCGCCGCGGCCGGCCGTGCGTGGAAGACACCGTCGATGTAGGGGCCGACGCCTGGTTCGATGCCGTTGTTGGTCAGCCCGAACGGCGCGACGACGCCGATGTTGTCGCCGAGTTCCGCGGGTTGGTCGAGTAGAACTGGACCGTCGGGATCATCTCCTGCAGGCGGTTGACGTGAAGGAGCCGGTGCGTGCGACCAGGTCGCCGCTGACCACCGACACCGGAATCGGCACTTCCTGCGCGGTCTCCTCGACGCGGCGCGCCGTGACGATCACCTCTTCGTTGAAGCGCGATGGGGTCAGCGTCACCTCGAGGGTGGTCGCCTGGCCGGCGACGACGGCGACGCGGCGCGATGCGGCTTCGAAACCGTCGAGCGTGGTCTCGGTGCGGTCCGGCCCCGGAGCCAGCGGTGTCAAGCGTCGAGCCCGGACGCACCGTGGCAGGGGGTGCCCGGCGTCCTACCGGCTAGCCGCCGATTTGGCTTTCGGTGGCGGAGTGAGTAAGATTTGAGACTCGTGTCCACCCCAACCTGTTGTCCGTGCGCGTGTTGTTGTACCAGGACCCACGAGGTCCCCGCGGTAACGGTCCGGCTGTTCGGGTAAACACCAAAAGCCCTGTTAACAACCTGAAAGATCGAAGCCCGGGACACCCAACCCGGGCTTTTTTGCTTTATGTCTACAGTTGCCGTCTCGCCCGAACCCGCCACCGCCGAGCTCCGGCTCGACCACCTGCGCGCGCTGGAAGCCGAAAGCATCCACATCTTCCGCGAGGTCGTCGCCGAGTTCGAGCGGCCGGTGATGCTCTATTCGATCGGCAAGGACTCGTCGGTGCTGCTGCGGCTGGCGCAGAAGGCCTTCTACCCCGGGCCGATTCCGTTCCCGCTGCTGCACATCGACACCACCTACAAGTTCCGCGAGATGATCGAGTTCCGCGACGAGATGGCCAAGGCCGTCGGCGCGCGGCTGATCGTCCACACCAACGAAGAGGCGATCGGCGACGGCACGCCAGCCGTTCAAGGTCGGCACGCAGCGCTGCTGCGGCCTGCTGAAGACCAAGGCGCTGCTCGACGGCGCTGCAGGCCGGCAACTTCGACGCGGCGATCGGCGGCGCCCGCCGCGACGAGGAACGCTCGCGCGCCAAGGAGCGGATCTTCTCGATCCGCGACCCGAACGGCCAGTGGGATCCGAAGCGGCAGCGGCCGGAGCTGTGGAACCTGCTGCAACGCCAAGATCCGGCCCGGCGAAAGCATCCGCGTCTTCCCGCTGTCGAACTGGACCGAGATCGACATCTGGCAGTACATCCACGTCGAGAACATCCCGATCGTGCCGCTCTACTTCGCCAAGGAGCGCGAGGTCATCGTCCGCGGCAACTCGCTGATCGTCCAGGAGCAGCCGTTCGTGGTGACGATGCCGGGCGAGAAGCCGCAGATGGTCAAGTGCCGCATGCGGTCGCTCGGCTGCTCGCCGTGCACCGGCGCGGTCCGTTCCGACGCCGACACCATCCCGAAGATCATCGAGGAACTGCGTGGCCACCAAGCAGTCCGAACGCCAGCTGCGCGTCATCGATCACGACCAGGACGGCGTCGATGGAAATGAAGAAGCGCGAGGGCTACTTCTGATGCTGTCGGGAGCTGAAGCGGCCTGCTCCGCATCTGCACCGCCGGCAGCGTCGACGACGGCAAGAGCACGCTGATCGGCCGGCTGCTGTACGACTCGCGCGCGCGTCTACGAGGATCAGATCAGCGCGGTCGAGAAGGCGTCGAAGAACCGCAACGCCGGACCGATCGACTTCTCGCTGTTCACCGACGGCCTCAAGGCCGAGCGCGAGCAGGGCATCACCATCGACGTCGCCTATCGCTATTTCGCCACCGCCCGGCGCAAGTTCATCCTCGCCGATACGCCGGGCCACGAGCAGTACACGCGCAACATGGCCACCGGCGCGTCGACCGCCGACGTCGCCATCCTGCTGATCGACGCGCGCAACGGCGTCCGGACGCAGTCGCGGCGGCACGCCCAGATCGCCCGGCTGCTCGGCATCACCGACTTCGTGCTGGCGATCAACAAGATGGACCTGGTCGACTTCGACCAGGAGGTCTACGAGAAGATCCAGGACGACTTCAGCGAGTTCCTCGCCGGCGCGTCGGTGCACGCCATTCCGATGAGCGCGCTCGACGGCGACAACGTCATCGACGCTGCAGCGCGCGCACGCCCGTGGTTCGACGGGCCGCCGCTGCTCGAGTATCCTCGAGAACGTGCAGGTCCATCGCAACGTCGCCGGCGCGCCGTTCCGCTTCCCGGTGCAGCTGGTGCTGCGGCCGACGCACGAGTTCCGCGGCTATGCCGGGCAGATCGTGTCCGGCACGATCAGCGTCGGCGACCGCATCACCGCCTGGCCGTCCGGCCGCACGCGCCAACGTCAGGCGCATCGTCACCTACGACGGCGATCTCGCAGATGGCGTTCGCGCCGATGTCGGTGACGCTGACGCTGGACGACGAAATCGACATCAGCCGCGGCGACGTGCTCACGGTCGAACCGGCGTGTGTCGGGCAGCAGTTCGAGGCCGAGGTCGTCTGGATGGACGAACGGCCGCTCGATCCGGCGCGTGTCTACCTGCTGAAGCATTCGACCCGGACGGTCAGCGCCGAAGTGAGCCACCAGTTGGTGCTCAACCAGATCGGCAACGTCACGGTGACGACCGCGCGGCCGATCGTGTTCGACCGCTATGCCGATAACCGCGGCACCGGCAGCTTCATCCTGATCGATCCGGCGACGCACTTCACCTGCGGCGCCGGGATGATCACCGAGCCGATCCGGCAGGCCGCCGGCGCCGCCGCGGCGCCGCTGACCGCGGCGCAGCGGATTGCGCACATCGCCCGGCGCGCGGCGTCGGACGAAGAAGCGGCGGAGGCGGTTCGCCAGGCACTCGAGGAGATGCTGACCTGAACGACCGCCGTAGCCCGCCGGCGGCGCGGCCGCTGGCGCTCCTGCTGCTCGCCGCCGCGGCCGCGGCAGTGGCCGCCGTCGCCACCTACTGGCCGGCCCTGAGCAGCTTTCTCGTCTCCGACGACTTCCAGTGGGTCGAGGGGGCGATGGTGCTGACGCCCGCCGGCCTGTTCGACCTCGCCAGCCGCACCCACTTCTACCGTCCCGCCATCGAAACGCACTTCGCACTGATGTACCACGGCTTCGGCTGCAGCGCCGTCGCGTTGCACGCAGCCAACATCACGCTGCACGCCGCCAATGCCGCGCTGGTCATCGCGCTGGCGCACGCACTCACCGCGAGCGTGGCGGTGGCGGCAGCAGCCGGGCTGCTGTTCGCGACCCAGCCGGCGCTGGCCCAGGCGGTGCTGTGGCCGGCCGCTGTCTCCTCGGTGCTCTGCGCAAGCTGCGGCCTGGTGATGCTCATCGTGGACGCGCGCCGCGGCGCGCCGTCAGGCGGCGGCGGCCGCGGACCCGGCAGCGTCGCGCCGGTAGGCCGGGTACCGCACAGCGGACCCGGCACCACCGATCGTGCGCCCGGCCCGTGGCGGCCGGTCGCCGTCGCTGTCGCGTTTGCCTTCGCGCTCGCCGCGCACGAAAGCGGGGTGGTCTTCCTCGCGGCGGCGCTGCTGCTGCGCTACGGGCGCGAGGGGACCATCGACTGGCGCAACTGGCGGCGCGACTACCTGCCCTGCGCTCTGCTGCTCCTCGGCTATCTCGGGCTCACCGTCTGGATCAACAGCCGCAACTACGTCATCACCGAAGGCCGCTACCGCCTCGGCGGCCACGTGCTGCGGAACCTGTTCGACTACCTGGTGGCGCTCTACCAGGGCCATCGCCAGCCGCTCGAGTACGTCGTCGCCGCATCGCTGCTGCTCGTCGTGCTGTGGCGGGGGCGGCGCCCCGTGCGCACCTGGGTGATCTGGCTGCTGGCGGCACTCGCGCCGGTGCTGGCATTCACGGCGGCACCGGCGTCGCGCTACCTCTACATGCCGTCGATCCCCTTCAGCCTGCTGGTCGCTACCGGCATCGCCGCGCTCGCCGGGCGCGTCGCGGCGCTGGTTCCTGAGCCCTCGGCGAGCACTCGGAGCGCCGCCGCTGCCGGCCGAACTGCTACGCGTCGGCACCGCGCCACGGTCGCGATCATGACGGCAGTGGTGACGTTTCTCGTCGTGCGCTCGGCGCTCTTCACCCGCAAGGGTGTCGCCGGCTTCGATGCGGAAGCCGCCCCCTTCGCCAGGGCTGCCGCGCAGTTGCAACCGTCGGGCGATGGCACCGCGTTCACCATCGATGCCGCCGCGGTGGAGTGGATGGACCCGCAGTACCTGACGCCTCTCGCGCGCGTCGCCGCGTGCGACCCGCGGGCGCGGGTGGGGGTGGAATGAGCGAATGCCCAATGTGCAATGTGCAATGCGCAGGGCTCAATGCCAAGGCACAACGCACGAGGCAAAGGGCAAAGGGCAAAGGGCGAAGGGCGAAGGGGAACGTTCGGAGGGTTCGGGACGTTCGGGACGTTCGGGACGTTCGGGACGTTCGGGACGTTCGGGACGTTCGGTGCGTTCGGTGCGTTCGGTGCGTTCGTGGGAGGAACGATGTTGAGGCTGCAGGCTGATGACCTTCGGGCCGTTGCCCTCGAATCGGTGATTCGCGGCGGGGATGTGGCGGCGTTGCTGCGTCAGCTGCGGCAGGAGCCGCTGCTTGCGAACGCCGGCATCGTCGACGCGCGGGGCGTCACACGATCGCTGCTGCACATCGTCGCCGACTGGCCCGGCCACTTTCCCAACGGCGCGGCTATCGTCGAGACCCTGGCGGCGGCCGGCGCGGACGTCAATGCGCGCGTCGTGCATCCTGGTCGCTCCGCAGAGACGCCATTGCACTGGGCTGCGAGCAGTGACGATGTCGCCGTGCTCGACGCGCTGCTGGACGCCGGCGCTGACATCGAGGCAACGGGCGCGGTGTTCACAGGCGGACCGCCGATGTCCGATGCCGTCGTGTTCGCGCAGTGGCGCGCCGCGCGGCGGCTACTGGAACGCGGCGCAACGACGACCATCTGGCAGGCGGCGGCGCTCGGACTGCTGGACCGCGTTCGCGATCTCTGCGCGTTCGAGCCACCACCGCCGGGCACACAGGTGACGAACGCGTTCTGGCATGCCTGCCGTGGCGGACAGCAGTCCACCGCCGAGTTCCTGCAGGGCCGCGGTGCTGACGTGAACTGGGTCGGCTACGACCGGAGGACACCAGTGGACGCGGCGCACGAGTCGAGCAACCAGGATCTGATTCGTTGGCTTCGCGCACGCGGTGGCAGGCGCGCGGCGGAACTCGCGTAGCGACCCCATAGCCTGAAGCCCCGTACGCGGCACCCGCGCTACGCCCGTGGAACCAGCCCGACGTTCACGGATACACCCGACGCAGGCGCGGCGGGCGCAGCATGATGCCGGGCCGCGGCCGACTGCGAGCGACGCGACACGCGTAGCCGGGTAAATCGCCGCGGCGGCTGTCCCGACCCCAGTCCGTCCCGCTCCGTCGGCTGCACGTCGCTCACGAGGCGATCGTCGTCGAGCCGCCGCGAGCGATTTCCGCGTCGTCGAGCCGGAGGCCGCGACCGGCGTCATGCCGCGCCCGTCGCGCCACGTCGGTCCTCGCATGGCGCTTGCGGCGGGTCCGCCGGGCGGCACCCGCCCTACGGGTGAGCACCGCCGGTCCGGCTGACGCCGGACGCCAGAGCCCGTCCGGCCCTACGCCGGATCCAGCGACGCCAGTCCGAACAGCTTCATCGCGTTCTCCTTCAGGATCAGCGGCCGCACCTCGTCGCGAATCGCGATCTTCTCGAAGTCGGCGAGCCAGCGGTCCGGCGTAATCAGCGGGTAGTCGGAGCCGAACAGCACCTTGTGCTTCAGCAGCGTGTTTGCGTACTGCACCAGCGTCGGCGAGAAGTACTTCGGCGACCAGCCAGACAGATCGATGTACACCGTCGGCTTGTGCAGGCAGATCGAGATCGCCTGGTCCTGCCAGGGGAACGACGGGTGCGCCATGATGATCGGCATCGTCGGAAAATCGACCGCCACGTCGTCGATCGGCATCGGGTCGCCGTACTTCAGCCGGATGCCGCCGCCACCCGGCATACCACTGCCGATGCCGCTGTGGCCGGTGTGGAACAGCACGGGCAAGCCCGCCTCGGCAAACACCTCGTAGAGCGGGTAGACGGCGCGGTCGTTCGGCACGAACTCCTGCAGCGGCGGGTGCAGCTTGAGGCCGCGCACCGCCTTCGCATCGACCAGTCGCCTCGCTTCGCTGACCGCCGCAGCACCGCGCGCCGGGTTGATGCTGGCAAACGGAATGGCGATGTCCGCGTTGTCAGCGGCGAACTGCACGACCGCGTCGTTCGACACCTGGGGACGGCCGCTGAGGCGCTCGTCGACCGTGAACACGACGCAGGCAATCTTCCGAGAGCGGTAGTAGTCGGCCAGCGCATTCCAGTCCCGGCTGGTGGTGGCGCCGAAATACTGGGCGGCGTGCTCGTCCGCCGCGGACGGGCTGCCCTGGTGCTCGAGGTGGACATGGACGTCGATCGCGGCACACCGCGCGGCGTCGAGGGTGAGCGGCTTATTCATGAGGAGACCGGTACGCAGCAGATAACCAGGGTTGACGGGGCCGGCGAATAGAGATCCGCGACGACCATGGTGCGATGCTCGAGCACGGCTTTCTGGTTGAGAGAACCCTTGGCCGTGACTTCGCCAGCCTCGACCGACGGCGGCGCCGCCATGACGGCCGCGCGCGCCACGAACGTCGAGCCGCCCGTGCTCTCGTGTGCCAGCGCGATGAAGATCCGCTCGAATGCGGCCCGAACGACGGGCGCGGCGAGCACCGCTTCGAACGGGCCGGATTCGCCATCGCTGCCGCACAGGGCGCGGCAGCGCGCGACGTTCGGGAACACCAGCGCACACGGGTAGGGCCGGTCCGGTCCGGCAATCACCACGTCCTGAATCAGGCCGCCGCCCTCCGCCACGATTCGTGTGCGCAGCGGCCCGACACTCACCCAGGTGCCGGTGGACAGCTTGAAGTCTTCCGCCAGCCGGCCGTCGAACATCACGCCGCGCGCACGATTCGCCGGATCGACGAACCGCATTCCGTCGCCAAGCCTGTAGAAGCCTTCGTCGTCGAACGCGTTCGCCGTCAAGGCGGCATCCTGCCAGTAGCCGGGAGTGATGCTCGGCCCGCGAAGCCGTCCTTCCAGCTTCGACCCGACCGGCACCAGCTTCAGCTCCAGCCCGGGTGCGGGCAGGCCGAGCACTCCGGCCGAGGCACCACCGCGGCCGGTGCTCAACGCGAACGGCGCGGTTTCGGTCGCGCCGAAACCGGTCATGATCAGGATCTCCTCGCCGCACGCCGCAACCGACACATCCCGCAATGCGTCCCAGAACCGCTGGCCAAGGCCCGCGGCGGCATAGAACAGCAGGCGCAGCCGGCTGAAGAAGGTCGCGCGCAGCGCCTCGTCCTGCTCGAGGTGGGGCATCAGCATTTCGTAGGTGCGCGGCACCGCGAAATGCGCGGTGCAGGCGATGTCCCGCAAGTTACGCACCGTCGCGCCGAACAGCGCCGGCGTCGGCTTGCCCTCGTCGATGTAGAGCGTGCCGCCGTTATAGAGCACGAGTCCGAAATTGTGATTGCCGCCGGCAGTGTGGTTCCAGGGTGACCAGTCGCACAGCACCGGCGGCTCGTCGGCCAGGAACAGCAGGACGGCGCGGATCATTTCCTGGTTGGCGCACAGCATGCGCTGCGTGTTGATCACACCTTTCGGACGGCCGGTCGAACCCGAAGTGAACAGCACTTTCGCGATCGTCTCGGGCGAGACCCGCCCGTGCGCGTCGTCCACCGCTGCCGTCGCCGCCGTATTCTCCAGCACTGCAAGAGCCGTCGACGGCAGGTGCACCGGAGCGGACGCGGACACGACCAGTTCCACCCCCTCCGGCATCGTTGCTCGCGCCGCCGCTTCGTAGGCGCCACCCTCCGCCGCAAACACCATCGCCGGCGCGATCAGGTCGACGATGCGTCGCAGTGCCTGGTAGTCGCTGCTGTGCAGCGAGTACGCGGGAGCGACCGGCGTATACAACACGCCGACGTGCATCGCCGCAAGTGCCAGCAGACCGTGTTCGATGCTGTTGCCCGACAGGATGAGCAGCGGCCGGTGCTGCGACAGACCGCGATCGAGCAGCGCCTGGGCGATGTTGCGCACGCGGCGCCACGATTCGGCGTAGGTCACCTCGCGCCATTCGCCTGTTGCATCCCGCTGCGCCAGGAACGGACGCGCCGGTGCTGCGGCAGCCCAGAACGCGAGCCGCTCGGTCAGGCAGCGTGGGTAGCGGCCGAGCGCGACGGGCGATTGCATGTACACGGTGCCGTGCGGACCGTCGCGGACGACCGTCTCGATGTCGGCGATCCGCACGGGCCTCACCCGAGCCTCCTCCGGTCGAACTCGCGGAAGGTCGAGCCATCACGCGCCAGGCTCTCCAGCAAGGGCGCCGGCCGCCAGCGGGCGCCGAACTGCTGGTGGAAGCCGCTGATCCGCCGGTAGACTTCGGCAAGGCCGATGCGGTCGGCATAGAACATCGGCCCGCCGCGAAACGCCGGGAAACCGTAGCCGTTCACGTAGATCACGTCGAGGTCGGCGGCGCGGGCGGCAACACCGTCCGCGAGGACGCGGGCGCCTTCGTTGACCAGCGCCAACACCGTCCGCTCCACGATCTCCGCATCGCTCCAGGCCCGGCGCGCGATGCCGGCGTCGGCGGTGACCTGCTCGATGATGGCGTCGACCTCGGGATCGACCAGCGGCTTGCGATCGCTCTCGTAGCGGTACCAACCCCTGCCGGCCTTCTGGCCAAGCCGGCCGCGCGCGACGAGCGTATCGGCGACGAGCGGCTTGCGCAGTGCCGGGTCCTCGAATTGCCGCAGTTCGCGGCGGATGCGCCAGGCAACGTCCAGTCCGCCAAGGTCATCGACCGCGAAGATGCCCATCGCCATCCCCCACTCGGTCAGCGCCCGGTCCACCTGTTGCGGTGTCGCCCCGTCTTCGACGAGGAACTGTGCCTCGTACATGTAGGGAAACAACATCCGGTTGCCGGCGAAGCCGACGCCGTTCCGGACGACGACGGCGACCTTGCCGAGCCGTTTGGCAAAGGCGAGCACCGTGGCGAGGACCTGCGGCGCGGTAGCTGCGGCACGGACCACCTCGAGCAGCCGCATCACGTGCGCCGGGCTGAAGAAGTGCAGCCCGACGACCGACTCCGGCCGGCCGGTCACCGCGGCAAGGGCATCGACGTCGAGCGTCGACGTGTTGGTCGCGATGACGCTGCCGGGCCTGGCCGCGCGATCGAGCTCGGCAAAGATCTGTGTCTTCAAGGCAAAGTCTTCGAACACCGCCTCGACGACCAGGTCCGCCTCCGCTATGCCGTCGTAGCCGACGTGTCCACCAATCGTGGCGATACGCGCTTCGGCCGCTTCGGCGGTCAGGCGGCCGCGGCTCACCGAGCCCTGGTAGTTGCGGCGGATGCCGGCAAGTCCGGCGTCGACCCGCTCGCGATTGACGTCGATCAGCGTGACGCCAAGCCCGGCGTTGGCGCACGCCATCGCGATACCGCCGCCCATCGTGCCGGCGCCGACAATCGCCACCTTGCCGATGGGTGTGGCTTCGCTGGCGTCCGGAACGCCGGCCACCTTCGACACGCCGCGTTCCGCCAGAAAGGCGTGCACCAGCGCCTTGCACGGCTCCGAACGCACACATTCAGCAAACAGTTCGCGCTCGCGGCGGCAGCCGGCGGCAAATGGCAGCGTCGTCGCCGCTTCGATGGCCGCGATCGCGGCCAGCGGCGCCACCTGGTGACGCCGCGCCTGCGGCGCAGCGGCGCGCGCCGCCTGAAACACGCGCTCGTTCATCGCCGGCGAGCCGAGCGCCGCGGTGCGCTCGCGGGTTCGCGGATGCGGTCCGCCCTGAGCCGCAATGCGCTGCGCGAATTGCTTCGCCGCGGTCAGCAGGTCGCCCTCGACAACCGCATCGATCAGCCCGGCCGCGAGCGCGTCCGCAGCGGCGATCGGCTTGCCGGAAACGCACAGGTCGATGGCGCGGTCGACGCCGACGAGGCGCGGCAGCCGCTGCGTGCCCTCAGCACCAGGGATGATGCCGAGGTTCACCTCCGGCTGGCCCAGCCTGGTTCCGGACACGGCGACGCGGTAATGGCCGGCCATCGCCAGCTCCAGTCCGCCGCCGAGCACCGTCCCGTGCAGCGCCATGACGACCGGCGTTCGGCTGTCCTCGATCTGCTGTAAGAGAGGGTGCATCTCCGGCAGGGTGGCCTGCGGGTCCCATGCGGCGCGCTCGAGCTCGTTGATATCGGCGCCGGCAACAAACGTCCGTCCTGCCCCGAGGACGATCACCGCATCGAGCGACTCCTGGCGCGCGACGGCGTCGAAGGCGGCGGCGAGACCCTCAGGCACACCGGCACTCAGAGCATTGACCGGCGGGTTGTCGATCAGGACGATGGCGACCGGACCATCCAGGCGCAGGCTGACCGGCTTCGGATTCGGCACGGCCGCTATTCTAGAGTAGCTGGCGGACAGCTCCGCTGGCCGCTGCGGTCGACCTAGCGAGCCGCCAGTTCCTACGTTAGGATCTCTCGATGACGTCCTTCTGCCGCCTTCGCGCCGCCGTGCTCGCCCTGGCACTCACCAGCATGGTCGCCAGCGGCGCCGACGCGCAGATCCCGCGGCCGTTCGGCAGCTTCGTCGCGACCCGGGCCGCCGACCCGATCGATGCCTCGAACTCATCGTCGGCGTTCAGCACGGCCAAGCCACAGGACGACCGCGACGCCGCGATCGCCTGGCGGTGCATGTCGGACGGCTTGAACGTGATCTACCTGGCGGGCAAGGAGTTCGACGATGTGCCCGATGTGACGGTCCGCGCCGCCGTCGACAGCGACGCGCCCTCGGTAGCATTGCACTGGGCACTGTTGCGCGGCCATCGCGCGGCCTACATGCCGACGAGCGAGGTCGCCGAATTCACGCACCGGGCGATGACCGGCAAGAAGTTGCACCTGCAGGTGACCGACCCGCACGACGGCATCACCTACCCGGAGGAATTCAGCCTCGCCGGCCTTGCCGGCGCACTCGACTACATCCTTCCCTGCGGCACGGCCCGATAAAGCGGGATCGGCTGTTGCGCTGGGCGCGCGTCGTTCTCGACAACTCGCTGCTGCTGCTGGCGGGAACGGCGGTTGCCGTCGTGTGGGCGAATGTCGACCTGCACGGCTACGAATCGCTGGCCGAGCCGCTCCACTTCTGGGTCAACGACGTCGGCATGGCCTTCTTCTTCGCGTTGGCGGCGAAGGAGGTGTTCGAGGCAACCCTGCCCGGCGGAGCGCTTGCCTCGCCGCGCACCGCCGCATCACCGCTCGCCGCCGCCGTTGGCGGCATGGCGGCGCCGGCCCTGCTCTACGTCGCGCTGGCGACAGCCCTGGGTACCCCGGCCTTGACCCGCGGCTGGGCGATCCCGTGCGCGACCGACATCGCCTTCTCGGCCATGGTCGCGCGGGTCGTGTTCCCGCCGCGCCATCCGGCCATCCCGTTCCTCCTGCTGCTGGCGATCGCCGACGACGCGCTCGGCCTGGCGATCCTGGCGATCTTCTACCCGTCCGGCGCGCTGGCGCCACTCACCTTTAGCGCCGGGATGGCCGCTGCGGTGGGTCTGGCGTGGGGGTTGAAACGCGCCCGGGTCAATAACTTCTGGGCCTACGTGCTCGGCCCCGGAGCGCTGTCGTGGGCCGCGCTCCACTTCGGCGGCTTCCACCCGGCCCTGGCGCTGGTGCCGATCGTGCCGCTGATGCCGCACGCGCCGACCGACCTCGGCGTCTTCGACGAGCGTGAGACGGAACGCCGCGACGCGCTCGACCGCTTCGAGCACTTCTGGTCGACGCCAGTGCAGGTCGTGCTGCTGCTGTTCGGGTTCGCCAACGCCGGTGTACCGCTCGCGGCGGTCGGCGTCGGCACCGCCTGCGTCGTGCTGGCGCTGCTGCTCGGCAAGCCGCTCGGCATCGTGCTGGCGAGCTGGCTGGCAGGAAAGCTCGGGGCCGGGCTGCCGGCCGGCGTGCGACCGGCCGACATGCTCTTGATCGGGGTCACGGCGTCGATCGGCTTCACCGTGTCGTTGTTCTTTGCCACGGCGGCGTTCCCGCCCGGGGCGCTGCTGAGCGAGACCAAGATGGGTGCTCTCCTCAGCTTCGCCGCGGCGCCGCTGGCAATCGCAGCCTCTCGGCTGATGCGGCGACCGCGATAGCGGAACTTCCGGCTACCGGTGCCCGGTTCGCGACCGACTCAGTATCTGGTCACCGTGACGTTGTCGAACGTGACGGTGGCCACGGCGCTGGCGCTGTGGCTGGTCACCGCCAGGCCGACATTGATGGTGTCGGCCATCACGATGGTGTCGGTGCCAACCGGCGTCCAGGTCACGCCGTCGGCCGACACGGACCCGGTGAACGAGGCACCGATGCGCACCATCTTCACCCAGTACGGTGCGAAGGCGGCCGGGCCGGACGTACTGGTCGACAGCCCGCCGGCGTTGACGCGGCGCTGAAACGCCGTTCCCTTCGATGCGCTCGCGAACATCGTCGCCTGCGCCGAGCCGCCGCCGAGGGCGTCGCGCATCATCACGCCACCCTTGGTCCATGCGTCGACGTTCTGCAGGCTGGCGACGCGCGCAACGATCTCGCCATCACCGGTCAACGGCATCGAGACGTAGCGGAACTGGTCGGCAGTGCCCCAGACATCTGCGCCTGCGCCCTTGACCGTCCAGACGCTGCCGGTGCTGTTGAAGCTCGCGGTGCCGGCGGGTGAGCTGTAGCCGATGTCCGATGTGCTCCACGGCTCGGGCAGCACCGGCGCAGGCGGCGGTGGCGGCGCCATCGCTCCCGCAGTATCGCCGCTGACCACGACGCTGCCGAGCGTCGCGCTGCTGATGGTGCCGTCGACGTGACTGGTGATCGGCAGGCCGACGTAGATGGTCGCTGCCATGGGGATCGTCTCGCTGCCGACCGCCGTCCAGCCCGCACCGGTCGGCGAGATGTATCCGGTAATCGTGTTGCCGACGCGGACCAGTCGAACCCAGTACGGCGCCCTGGTGGCGGCCGGACCGGGGGTGCTCGTGGACGCACCACCGGTAGCGGCGCGGCGCTGAAACGCGGCGCCCTTCGCGGAGCTGACGAACATGGCGGCGTGCGCCGCATTCGCCGAGAGCGAACTGCGCATCATGACCCCCGTCTTGGTCCACGGATCGGTGTTGTCGAGACCGTTCACGCGCGCGACGATCGAGCCGTCGCCGGTCCACTCGGTGTAGGCGAAGTGGAACTTGTCCGCCGAACCCCAGATGTCGCTGCCGGCGCCGGCGACGGTGAAGACGCCGTTGCTGAAGGTCGCGCTTCCTGGGGCCGCCGGTGCACCGATGTCACCGTTGAACCAGGCGGTCGGCAGCGAGGACGGCGGCGGCGTGGGGGGCGGCGCGGTTGCGGCAGCCGCCTGTTCCGGATAGATGTTGCCGTCGCTCTTGGGCAATCCGGGCGAGGCGCTGACGAACGGGCCGCTCGACAGGATGACCTGGTCGATCGAGAGGCCGTCTTCACGGACCTGGATGCGCACCGTGTGCGAGCCGGAGGTGGAGAAGTACACCAGCGGCCCCAGTTCCGCCGTGCCGGTGCCGTAGCCCGGATCGTTCCAGCCCCAGGCGGCGAGGCCGGCGCTCGAGGACTGCTCGATCTGCACCGTGGCGCCGGTGGCGGTGCCGATGCGCCACTGCTCGGCGCCACTGGCGGTGACGCTGTCCGAGAACTGCACGAAGACCGAGTCGTTCTCGTAGCTGTCGCTGGCCGCGCGGCCGCGGATCCACAGCCGGTACGGCACGCCGGCATCGGCGACGAAACCAAGGTCGAAGTACTGTGCCGGAGCAGCAAGCGGCGCGGCCACCTTCGCGGCATTGGTATTGGTGTTGGTCAGACGCTGCCCGCCGGCCGCGGCGGTGTCGCTCGTCGGCGTCCACCCCGGCCGCACGACGGCGCGCATGGCCCAGAGCACGACGTCGGAGGCTCCGGTTGCCGGCGGCGCACCCTGCGTACGGAAACTGGCGACCGGGCCGGATTTCTCGAGATTGGCCATCGTCCGCGAAACGACCTTCCAGTAGTAGGTCGTGCCTTCCGCCAGCCCCGAGACGGCGAACGACTGGTACTGCGTCGCCGACTCGCTCGGTCCCTTCTCGACGTCGGTGAGTACCTTGGTCAGCGCCGTCGGGCTGGTGCCGAACCAGACGTCGTACCTGTGCGCCCACGGGCCGCCGTACCAGGTCAGCGTCACCGAGAGCGGCTGGTTCTGCGCACCGTCGAGCGGCGCCTTGACGACCGGCGCGTCGGGCGGCAGCGGCGTGAACGGCTGCGTTTCCGCCGAGCCACCGGTGTTGTCCCACTTGCGGTCGAAGTGGTCGGCGCCCCACTGGAAGAAATACGGCTGCGTCGTGAAGAGGTTGTTCTCGTGCTGCGACTGATCCGACGCGCTGGTCCAATTCGACGAGCCGAAGATCGCCATGCCGTCGCAGAGCTGGGTCGCCGGGCACGGATGGTAGAGCAGCGTCAGCTTCTCGTGGCTCAAGCCGGCATGGCCGCGGAATTTCAGCTGCACGCCGGCCATGAACAGGCGATCGACGTTCCACGCATCCCACAGCCTGGTCGGATCGCGGTACTGCTCCTGCTCCGTAATCAGCCGCACCGGCACGCCGCGCTGCACCGCGGCGATCATCCCGTCGGCGTGGCGCCTGTCGGTGATGCGGTACATGCTGACGTCGATCTTCTGCGTCTCGGCGCGGTAGCGGGCCGTGGCGCGCGAGGCAAAGCTCGAATACGGAGAGAACTGCAGTTCGGGATCGATGACCGACGCCGGATACCGACGCGTCAGCGGCGTGCCAGCGGCGATGTTCGCGTAGTTCCCGAACACCGCCGTGTCGGTCCATGCGTCGTCATAGACGGTGAGGAAGCTGTTGACGAGCGATGGCCGGTCCGAGAAGTAGATGACCTCGTCGATGTAGTTGGCGTACGGCTGCGCCGGCACGAACGCTTCGGAGCTGTAATTGGCGCCGCTGAACTCGACCTGGCCCTGGCCGGCAAAGATGAAGTGCTTCCAGTGCAGGATGCCCGAGCCGCCGGTCTTCTCGCGCATCGGGATGCCGGCGTCCTTCAGCATCTTCAGGACGCCGACATTGCCCGGGTAGGACGCGTTCGCTTCGCTGTCCATCAACACCCGCACCGGAACGCCTGCCTGCCAGCGTCGGATCAGTTCACTGGCGTAACGCGAGTCCTCCATGAACCAGAACGCGACGTCGATGCCCACCGTCTCTCGACGGATGAGGTCGATGAGCGGCTGGCGGCAGTCCTCGAAGGCCGGGTCGCACAGGCGGTCAGCCGCACGCGCGGTGGTCGGTACCAGGGCGGCGATGGCGGCGAAGAACACGAGAGCGTAGCGAACGGCGGTCAGGCGCATCTGGTCGGAACTCCAATACGGTCGAGCGGTTGATACTGCTGCGCTACCTGCCAGCGGAGTGCCAGCGTCACGAGCCGCGGCACCGCGGCTTTTCACACCGGAATTCGGCTCGGCCGATTGAGACGCGACGCCCCCGGGTAAAGATTCTTCCGCGAAACGGCAGGGCTCAGGCGCAGAGTGCCGGGCGGCGGCTCAGACCTTGGTGCTGGTCAGGGGAAGCGGCGGTGGTCCATCCCGCGCGCGGGGACAAGAGTCCCGACGACCACTCTAAGGGATGGGGGAACTGCCGCGCAACGCGGCGGCCGCACTAACGACGGGGATACTGCAAGACATGCAAGATCCAAGCTCAACCATGTTTCTGACGTTAAGATCTCTTGCGCCATGTCGGGGGACGCTTGAGCAACCGGGAAGCACACCTTGCAGCGCTCGTCGAGGCGGCGAGCGACGCCATCATCAGCCTCAGTCGCGATCACGTCATCACCTACTGGAACCGCGGCGCACAGCGCGTCTTCGGCTACACCGCGGCGGAGGCGGTCGGGCAGCCGATGTTGCTGCTCATCCCGGAAGAGCATCGCGCCGAGGCCGAGCAGGCATTTGCGCGCGTCCTCGAGGGCGGTGCCGTCAGTCACTTCGAGAGTTCCCGACGCCGCAAGGACGGCGTGCTCATCCCGGTGTCGCTGACGCTCTCGCCGATTAGTGATGCCGGCGGGCAGATCGTCGGCGTGTCGAAGGTGGCGCGCGACATCTCGCATCACGACCGCTCGCAGCGCGCCGCGCGCCGGCTCGCCGCCATCGTCGAGAGCAGTGACGACGCGATCGTCAGCAGCGATCTGAACGGCGTCGTCACCTCCTGGAACAGGGCGGCGACCAAGATGTACGGCTACACCGCATCAGAAATGATCGGCACCTCGATCCGCGTGCTGATACCCGCCGACCGGCAGATGGAAGAAGACAACGTCCTCGCCCATATCGGCCGCGGCGAGCAGGTCGACCACTTCGAGACCTGGCGCCGGCGCAAGGACGGGACGCTGATCCCGATCTCGCTGACGACCTCGCCGATCCGTGACGTCGACGGCGTGGTGATCGGCGCGTCGACAATTGCGCGCGACATCTCCGAGCGGCGTGGCGCCGAACAGGAGCGCCTCCGGCTGCTGGCGGCAACGCAGCAGCAGGCAGCGATCACCGCCAAGTTGAACGAGGTCGGCACGATGGTCGCGTCCGGCCTCAATCGCACCGAGATCGTGCAGGCGGTCACCGACGCCGCGACCGGCTTGACCGGCGCCGAGTTCGGCGCGTTCTTCTACAACGACACCGACCCGAACACCGGCGATGCCTACCAGCTCTACGTCCTTGCCGGTGCGCCGAAGGAAGCGTTCTCCCGCTTCCCACACCCGCGAGCGACGGCGATCTTCGCGCCCACGTTCCACGGCGAGGGCATCGTCCGGCTCGATGACGTGACGCAGGATTCGCGCTACGGCAAGAACCCGCCGTACCACGGGATGCCGACGGGCCACCTGCCGGTGCGGAGCTACTTGGCGGTGCCGGTCAAGACCCGGTCAGGAGAGGTGCTCGGCGGGCTGTTCTTCGGTCATTCGAACGGCGGCGTGTTCACCGAGCAGCACGAGGCGCTCGCCGCCGGCATCAGCTCGTGGGCGGCGGTGGCGCTCGAGAACTCGCGGCTGTATATCGAAGCCCGTGAAGCCAGCCGGCTGAAGGACGAGTTCATCGCCACCTTGTCGCACGAGCTCCGCACGCCGCTGAACGCGATCCTCGGATACGCGCGCATGATGCGCTCCGGCCTGATGGCGCCCGAGCGGCAGGCGCGCGCGGTCGAAACGATCGAACGCAATGCGACGTCGCTGACCCAGATCGTCGAGGACATCCTCGACGTGTCGCGGATCATCTCCGGCAAGATCCGCCTGAACGTGCAACGCGTCGACCTGGCCGGCGTTGCGCAGAACGCCCTGCAGTCGGTGGCGCTTGCCGCCGAGGCGAAAGGGGTGCGCATCGAGCCGTCGTTCGAGACCGGTGTGGCACCGGTGTCCGGCGATCCGGAGCGGCTGCTGCAGGTTCTGTGGAACCTCGTGTCGAACGCGGTGAAGTTCACCGGCCGCGACGGCACGGTCCAGGTCCGCCTCGAACAGGTCCATTCGCACGTGCAGCTGTCGATTCAGGACAACGGCATCGGCATCTCGGCGGAGTTCCTGCCGCACATCTTCGAGCGCTTCCGCCAGGAGGATGCCGGCACCACGCGATCGCAAGGCGGCCTCGGTCTCGGCCTGGCGATCGCACGGCACATCATCGAGATGCACGGCGGCAGCATCGAGGCGGAAAGCGGCGGTAGCGGCAAGGGGGCCACGTTCCGCATCACGCTGCCGGCGATGGTCCTGTTCCCGGAGCGCCGGCCGGAGGAGCCGCGGCGGCGGCAGCCGGACCGCAGCGCGGCCGCGATCGACGTCCCCAATCTGAAGGGTGTGCGGATCGTGGCGGTCGACGACGATCCTGACGCCCTCCGGCTGCTGCGGGAGATTGCGGAAGCGTCGGGCGCCGACGTGCTGACCGCCGAGTCCGGCAGCGCGGCGCTCGCACTGGTCGAGTCGACGCGGCCGGACGTGCTGATCGCGGATCTCGGGATGCCGCAGATGGACGGGTTCGAGCTGATCGCCCGGGTACGCGCCCTGCCGCAAGCGCAATCGCTGCGCCTGGCGGCAATCGCGCTGACGGCGTTCGCGCGTTCGGAAGATCGGATGCGCGCGCTGGAAAGCGGTTTCCAGCTGCACCTCGCCAAACCGATCGATCCAGGTGCGCTGCTCGCGGCGATCGCCGGGGTGTCTGGTCGCATCACCGGCGCCCGGTAGTGGCGGATCGATCCGTCCGCCGTGTCCAGTTGTCGTCCGATGCAGGCGCTGAGCGACCGGGCGCGGGGGTTGCAGCAGCACTTGCAGCGCGCGCTCGAACGGCGGCGCGACGATTGCCCCGGATTGGATCGGCAAGCCGCAATGGCCGGTCGAAACGGAGCCGATACGTGAGCGAGCCGGTTCGTCTTCCGGAAGGCAGGAGTTGAGTGGGGACAATATTGACCGGGCGTTCGCTTGTCGCGCTCAATACCAGCACCGATACGACAGAGATGCTCAAAGTCTGGTTCGAAATGCACGGCATGATCGTGCATACCGGGCTGGTCTCCGACTTTCGCGTCAACGGCTCAGACCTCGCGCAGTTTCTGAGTAATGCCAAGCCGGACATCGTCATCTTCGACATCGCCATTCCTTACGAAACCAACTGGACCTTCCTGCAGCGGCTTCGCGCCGACGGACTCTTTGGCAGCGTCCCGGTGATTGTCACCACCACGAACGAACGGGTATTGAGCAGCCTGGTCGGCACTGACTTCGATATGGCGGTTCACGAGCTGGTAGGCAAGCCTTATGACATGGCTGCGTTGCTCGAGCTCGTAACACGAACGCTCGGCTCCCTCGCCTTTGACGTTTGACCACCGTCCGCCTACCATCCTAACTATGGCAAAACATTCAGCTGACATTCTGGAATGGGCGCGACGCGGCGCCGAGGCGCGCTGGCAACAGCTGCAGACGGAAATGGCCTCGCTGCTCGATACGTTCCCTCACCTGGGCGGCGCGGCCCGGGGACGCGGCGGACGGCGCGCCAACAGTGCGGCGAGTAGCCCCGACGCACAGGCCGCGTTATCGGGCGGCCGTGGTCGCAGTGGCCGGGGTGCGGCCCAGACGGCGAGCGGTGATACGGCGGCGCGAAAGCGCTCGAAGATGACCGCGGCGCAAAAGAAAGCGGTATCGCTGCGGATGAAGAGATACTGGGCCGATCGGCGCAAGGCCACGGCCAAGGCGTAGTCGCGTCGCTTTCCCCGTTACCTCATTCAACGGCACTCATTCATCGACGTTCTCGGGCGGCTGACGTAACGTCCCGGCCACGTGTGCCGGCAGCATCGCGATGACACCGGCGCCCCTGACGGTCTGGACAATCGGCCATTCGACACGGCCGCTCGAGGACTTCCTGCAGCTTCTCGCCCATTACCAGCTGCAGGGCATCGCCGACGTCCGGCGCTTCCCCGGCTCGCGGCGTCATCCCGACTACGGCAGCGAGGCGCTGCAACAGTCGCTGTCGGCGCGCGCCATCGATTACTGGTGGATTCCCGCTCTCGGAGGCCGGCGCCGGCCGCGTCCCGACTCCCGCAACGTTGCATGGCGCAACGCCTCGTTCCGCGGCTACGCGGACTACATGGAGACCTCCGAGTTCGCGTCCGGCCTGGAAGCGTTGCTGGCGACGGCACGCGTGCGTCGCACCGCCGTCATGTGCGCCGAAGCGATGTGGTGGCGTTGTCACCGCTCGCTCATTGCCGACGCACTCTGCGCCCGCAACATTACCGTGGTCCACATCGTCGGCGGCGATCGCACCACAGTGCATCCTCTGACCGCGCCAGCGCGCATCGTGCAGGGGCGGCTCGCCTATGACGACGAAGGCGGTGCCGATTAGCTCAAACCATAGTCAGCGAGCCGAACACTGCGTCGGGTTCCATCCGGTCGCATCGGCCTGATGGCGGAACAGCATGGTGCGGATGATCGGCTGTGCGAGATAGCGCCCGTCGTCGACCACCTGCGTCAGCGCCAGGTACTGAGTCCCGTCATCATCGATCAGGCGAACGAAGTTTTCGGTAAGTACGGCGTTTTCGCTGTACGGCACGCCGTTCTTGCGGATGTAGCCGGGGCGCATCCGTGTCGTCGTGACCTGCAGCTCGCCCTGGCCATTGCGGGCGCCCGGTGCACGGTTCACGGGCAGCACCCAGCGCGCACTCGAGCTCCCTTGCCATGTCGGCAACGCCGCTGGCTGCGCGGCAGCGGCGCCGAACACGAAACGCCGCGTCTGCGTTCCGGCGTCGGTCTCGAGTTTGAGGACGGTGTCGGTCTCCCAGGTGATATGCAACCGCCCGGGCAGCCGCATGACGCCAATCGCGCCATAGCCGCGGCACTGTTCGCCGGCCGCTTCGTCCTTCGCCGGATCCCACTCGCCGGCGACGCGCCGGCCTTCGGCGGTCACCGGCAGGTAATCAACGTTGCCCTTCGGCGGCGTCAGCATCCGGTAGCGCCAGTCGTCCGTGACCAGCGACACCCAGTAGCCGGTCAAATCGACGGGCGCCGCGGCACGCGGCGCTGCGGCGGGCGCCGGTGGTGCCTGCGCCCGAATCGGCGGCGGCGCTGCCAGCGCGAGAAGCCCGAGGAATATCCAAGTGCGCATGATCAGCGTACCGGCCCGTCGAGGGTGCGATAGATCGCCTCGACGAACATCGCCGGGGTCCAGGCGGGATTGGTGCCCCAGCGCGGATCGTAATCGCGGGTCACACGAGCCGCCTGTATCGCCGCCAGGGTCATGCCGCGCTTCTTCATCGTCGCGACGCGGTCGCGCATGATCGTCACCATGTCACGGTAGTAGCCGACATCAGCGACGTCGGCCAGCCGGCCGTGCCCGGGGATGACCATCGTGCCGCCTTCCATCATGTGCTCCCAGACGATGACGTCGAGCAACTGGTTGGCGGCGGTGACGATGCCGCCGATTGAGCCGCCGCGAGCGGTGTCGATCACCGGGTAGTTGGTCATGTTGAAGACCTCGCCGGCGGCAATGACGTCCGAGCCGCGGAAGTAGACCAGGCTGTCGCCATCGCTGTGTGCGGCCTCGACATGCTGGACGACGACCCCTTCGCCGTTGAAGAAATTCAGCTTCTTCTCGGGGCCGAAATAGACTTCGTTGGGAAGCGCCGCAGCGGGCACGGTCGGTTCGCCCCTGGGGCTGAGACGCATCGCCACGTTCTCATGCGCCACGATCCAGGCGCCGACCGGCACGTTGGTGAGGTTCCGGACGCCGAACGTGCGTCCTGCACCGGCGACGACGGCGTTGCCGCCGATGTGGTCGGGGTTGGCGCTGGTGTTGATGATGCCGACAATCGGCTTTGGTGCCGGCGGCGCCACCGTCAGCGGCATCATGTTCGAACTGCCCCACCAGTTGCATCCCTGCACGACGCCAACACACGAACGCATCGGCCCGGTCGGGGCGGTGACCTGCCGGTCGAGCGCCCGCAGCGTCGCCAGCAGCGCCGGGGTGGCGGCGGCGCTGCCGCTGTCGACCAGCAGCACGCCGTCCTTGCCGATCGAAGCGACGACGTTAGCGCCGGCGCCGCTGATCATGTAGATGTTGCCGCGGACCGGTATCACGCGCAGCGCGGCAGTGGCGGCGGCCGGTTGCTGCGACGGCGACCGCTGCGGCGTTGCCGCCGCCGGTTGCTGGGCCGCAAGGCGGGGGGCGCCGTCAACCAGAGCGAGGGTGGCGAGGATGCCGAGAGCAGCGGCAGCGCGGCGCATTCAGCGGATCCCGCCGGCGCCGATGTTGCCACGCGTGCTGCCAATCGACCAGTCGCTGCCGCGCAGCTGCTTCATGAACTCGGGATACATCGTCGCGGCACCGCCGGTCGGGCGGTTGGCGGGCAACCCATAGCGATGGCGGATGTCGTCGAGATACTTGTTGTCGCCCGGCATGAAGTGCGGCACCTGGCCTTTCTCGAGGCCTTCGAATACGGCCGTGCACGGGTGCGCCGGCACCAGCGAGTTGATCGCCAGCCGGTACTCGGCGCTGCGCACGAGCGGCTCGGCCAGGTAGAGAGGGTCGTGGACGATGTTGATCCAGGTGAGGTAGTCGCCACGGCGGATCCACCAGGTCGTCACCCTGGCGCGGTCGCTGGCCATCGCCCCATTGCGCCGGACGTAGTCCTCCTTGAGGTGCGACGTGGAGATGCGCAGCATGTCGCCGTCCCAGCGGCCGGTCGAGAAGCCGCCCCAGGTGTGCGCCGATTCCTCTGGCGGCGCGTCGCGGCCGTCGAGATAGATCGGCATGTTCGTCGACTGGTGCCACTCGGGCTGATAGGCGACCACCTCGCGGCTGAACGGGTCGACCTCCTTGGAAATACGGAGCTGGGTCGGGCCACGGTAGATGTACGCCCAGCCGTGCGGCCGGCATTGATATTCCGGCAGCGACAGCAGCGAGGCGTCCCAGCCTTCGGCGCGGGCAAGGCCGGCGTCGTTCAGCGGCAGGCCGACCCAGTCGCCCACCCACGGGTCTTCGGTGTTGTCCATCGAGCGGACCGGGGCCCACTCGCCGGAGAAGTCGATTTGAGCGTCGGCCGGCCGGCTGGCACAGGGCGCCAGCAGCAGCAGGGTGGCAACGAAAAGGGACAGTGGTCGGCAGGCGTTCATGGGCGCTCACGGGGTGGCGAACCGGGAGCGCGCGACGCGCTCCCGGCCGGTGGGGACGTTAGAACGTGAACTCGACGCTCAGCCGCGCCATGCGTGGCGTCATGATCGAGGTCGGGGCCAGCCAGTTGCCGCCAGGCACGAAGCTGTTGTTGTAGGTCAGGATGACGCCATTGTTCAGGACATTGTAGACATCGAGCCCGAAGGTGGCGCGCTTGCCGGCGAAGTTGACGATCTTGGCGACGCGGCCATCGAGCTGGCGGATCCGGTCGCCGTAGAGCGTCCCCGGCTCGACCAGGTTCACCGTGACGAACGGCGCGCTGCCCGAGAGCGGGCGGCCGAGCGTCGCGGCAAGGTTGGCGTTGGTGGCGAAGTAGTTTGCCGACAGCTGCGGTCCCGGCTTGTCCTGGTAGACGCTGCTCACCTGCAGGTCGACACGCGGAATGGTGTAGGACGCCAGGCCGCGGAACTGCGGCTGGAAGCCGCTGGCGGTGTGGCAATACGGGTTGACCGTGGCGCTCTCCGGAATCGCCGCGCGGATCTCGCAGGTATCGTTCACCGTCTGCGTCGTGCTGTAGCCGCCCTGCATGGTGATGCCGTTGCTGGTGCGGATGTTCAGCGTGACGTCGACGTTGTTGGCGTACTGCACGCGCTCGCCGACCTTGCTGGTAGCCTGGAGCAGGTTGTCGACCCGGCCGAACGTTGCGGTCGGCGCCAGGTCGTAGAGCCCGGCAATCGTCTGGCCGCCGCCGCCGGGCAGTCGCGAGTCGAGCGGCGCGACCAGGCTGAACGACTGGTAGTCGGCGGCTGAATAGGCACGGTTGTCGGTCACGGTAAAGCCGTTGAACCAGCGGCGCACGTAGGCGACCTCGACGGAGGCGCGCGGGAAGAGCTCCTGCTGGATCGAGGCGCCGAACGTCCAGTCAGAGCCACGCACGCCCCAGCCGTGCAGCAGGTCGGGATCGAACGAGTTGGTGAAGGTGTTGGTGCCGAACGCCAGGTTCGAGATCGTGCCGCAAAAGTCGCCGCCCGCCGGGCGGAGATCCTGTGACTGCGGATTGAGCAGGTCGCAGTCCGGTACGAAGTTGTTGTTGGCGTCGGTCCACGTCCGCGTCACGCCCGGCGGCGTGATGCCGCCGCCACCGGTCGTCGCCGGCAGCCGCAGCGTCGGGTTGGGGCTGGCGTAGATGCCGCTCGTCGCCGCGCTCTCGAGGTACTTGCCGAGATTGACCTTCAGTGCCGTCTTGCCGTTGCCAAAGGCATCGTAGGCGGCGCCCATCCGAGGCGTGAGGTCACGGTAACCGGTCACCCCCTCGGTCTCCGGGAAGACGATCGCCGTCGGCAGAAAGCGGGTGCCGCCGACGCGCTGCTCCGGGAACCAGCTGTGCGGCGCGTCGAAGCGCAGCGCGCCCTGCAGCGTCAGCCGGTTCAGCGTCAACTGCTCCTGCGCGTAGAACGAGGTCTGCGCCGCCCGCGCGTTGACCTCGTAGGGCGAGTTCAACTGCGTCAGCTGGTTCGGCACGCCGTTGCCGAACCGGTAGGCGAGGTTCTGCGAGTTGGTGTAGTTGGTGCGGTCGTCGATGAAGTACGACCCCTGGTAACCGAACTTGATGCTCTGGCGGCCGGTAATGAACGACGCCGCGGCGTTCCAGGTTACCGCGTTGGTCGAATTCTCGTTGTAGTCCTGCGAGCGATAGACGAGGTTGGCGATACCGGGGAAGGCGGTGCCGTCGGGCAAGGTGCGCGGCTGCGCGAACTGCTCGGTGACGCGGATCAAGTCGTGCGTCGGCGCGCCCGGCCGCTCGCCATTGCCCCACTGGTAATAGCTGGTGCCGCCGGCGGCTTCGAGCAGCAGGCGGTTGGTGGCGGTGGAGGTCCAGCGACCCTGCTGCACCCGCTGCGGCCGGTACTCGCCGTAGCCGTCGGCTTCGGGTGAGGCGAGCGGGTTCGGCGAGGCGCTGAAGGACGTGCTGCCGGTGCACTTCCGGCAGATCGCCTGCTCGTCCCAGAACACGCTGATCTTGTTCTTCTGGTTCGCCTGCCAGGTGATGCGGGCGCTGATGTTCTCCCAGGTGCGATCCGAGTAGGCCGGCCGGCTGAAGTCCGGCTCGTAGGTCCACTTCGCCGGGTCGCCGGCGTTCTGGTTGTAATACAGGTTGGTGATGTCGCGCTTCTGGCCCTGGGTGCGGGCGTTGACGAAGAACCAGACCTTGTCCTGCGCGATCGGGCCGCCGAGCGAGCCGTTCGCGTCGTAGACCTGGCGCAGCGGCGTTGCCGCCGTCAAGCCGCGCGCCTTCAGTTCCGGCGTGTAGTTGTTGCTCTGCAGGCTCTCACCGGTGCCGGAGTAGTAGGCCGAACCGCTGAAGCGATTGCCGCCCGTCTTCGGCACGACGTTCATGATCAGGCCGCCGGTCTCGGCTTCGCCGAGCCCGCCGGAGGTGGCGAAGGTGACCTCGGCAGAGTTGCCGACGTCGGCGACGTAGTGCGACGCCTGGTTGCCGCCGGGCGCGTTGCCGATCGTCAGACCGTCCACCTGCATGCGGCCGTCGCTGCCACGACCGCCGTGAATCGGAAAGATCGAGATCAGTGGTCCGGTCGCGACGTCGTTGCGATCGGTGCTGACGCCAGGCACGAGTACCAGCAACGAATTGTAGTTGCGGGTCGTCGGGATGCTCTTGATCACGTCGTTCTGCATCGTGATCTGGCGCTTGGCGCTGGCGACATCGACGACCGGCGTTTCGCCGGTCACCGTGATCGTTTCCTCGAGCGACCCGACCTTGAGCTCGGCGTTGATGGTGGCGGTGAAGCCGCTCGACAGCTCCAGGCCGTCGCGCTTGAAGGTGCTGAATCCCGGCAACGTGAAGCTCACGGAATAGGTGCCGACGCGCAGGTCCTCGAGGCGGTAGCCGCCCGACGCGTCGGTCGTGACGGTGCGAACTCTTTCGATGAGCGCCGGGCTCGCTGCTTCCACCGTGACGCCCGGCAGGACGGCGCCGGAGGCATCCCTGACGCTGCCGGTGATGACGCCCGTCTGCGCCCAGGCGCTGACGGAGAACAAGCACGCCGCGGCACACAGCCCGGCGGTTCTGATCGAGCGACCGAGCGACTCAACTCGCGTGTTCACGGACTGGACTCCTTGGTTTCCGCATCGCGAAGATCCGTTCGCGACAAGCACAGGACGTTACGCTCCGTCGAGCTGGGTGTCAACTCAGTGACGCGTGAAGTCGACCTTCGATCGCGACAGGTTGGCGGTGCTGCCCGACTGGTTCTCGGTCGAGGCGAGCACGTGCGCCGGTACCGTCGACGTGCCGGGCTTTGGCCGGTTCTCCTCCGGCACGGTGATCGGCTCGAGCTGCGCGACGATCGCGTCGCGCTGGTCCTCGAACCACGGCGGCAGGTGCAGCTTGGTGCCGAGTTCTGCCGGCGATTCGTCCTGGTAGAAGCCGCCGGGGACGTTGGCGGTGCATTCCACCAGGATGCCGCCGGGCGAGCGCACGTACATCGAGTGGAAGTAGAACCGGTCCTTCAACTCCGACGCGTCGGTGAACCCGAGCTCCTCGTATATCGCCTTCTGCCTGGCGAGCGCCTCGTCGGTCTCGACGTTGAAGGCGATGTGGTGTGCGGTGCCGGCGCCGAAGCCCCAGCTCCCTGGTGCCCGATCCGGCTCGTGGTGCAGATCGACGATGCGACCGGGGCCGGTGCCAGGGACCTCGAAGCGATGGTACGGACCGTCGACGGCGACCTTGCGGAAACCGAGCGCGTCGGTGAAGAACGCTTCCTGGTCGCGCACGTCGCGCACGCTCAGCACCGCGCCAAAGAAGCCGCGCGTCGCCACGTCGGCGCTGACCTGCGGCGTCGTCCACGGCGTGCGCGGGTCGGCTGCCTCCTCGATGACCTCGAAGAGAAGCCCCGCCGGATGGCGCACCCGCAGGTACGGGGTGCCAAAGCGCTGCTGGATGCCGCTGTGTTCGGCGCCGTGCCGGTCGAAGTGCTCCTTCCAGAAGGCGATCGCGCCGGCGGGCACGGTATAGCTGGTGGCGGAGAGCTGGCCGGAGCCGGCCCGCCCTGGCTTCCGCGCGTAGGGAAAGGTGGTGGCGATCGAGCCGACATCGGCGGTCGCGTTGCCGTAGTAGAGGTGATAGATCGGGATGCTGCCGTCCATCAGCACCGTCTGCTTCACCAGCCGCTGGCCGAGCACCTGCGTGAAGAAGTCGACGTCCTCCTGCGCTCCGCCGGGGCAGAGGGTGATGTGATGTACGCCGCGCACCAGGCTTTCCATGAGTCCTCCAGTCGAATCTATGCGGATGCGGCCAGCTTACTCGCCGCGTCGCGACGCGCCGAGCGCGAGCGCCGGTTCGAGTTCCAGCCGTACCAGGTCGGCGCCGGCGACCATCGCCTGCAGCTTGCGGAAGGCGACATCGCGCGGCAGGTACTTCAGCCCGCAATCGGGCGCGATGATCAAGCGCTCCGGCGCGACAAACGGCAGCGCCTTGCGGATACGCGCCGCAACCGTCTCGGCCGTCTCGACGTCAGGGGTCGAGAGGTCCAGCACGCCGAGCATGATGGTCTTGCCGCGCAGGTCCGCCAGCACCGAGCAATCGAGCGACGGCTGCGCGGTTTCCACCGACACCTGGCTGACCGAGGTGCCGTTCAGTTCCGACAGGAAGTCGTAGCGCGGCGGCTTGCCCTGCACCATGACGCCGTAGCCGAAGCAGATGTGGACCGCGGTCGTGCCGGTGACGCCGTCGAGCGCCCGTTGCAGGGCTGCCAGCCCATAGGCGCGCGCATCCTCGGGTTGCGCCTGCATGTACGGCTCGTCGATCTGCACCACGTCGGCGCCGGCGGCGTGCAGGTCACGGATTTCGTCGTTGACGGCAGCCGCGTACGCCTGCGCCAGCTCCGCCACCGATGCGTAGTGGTCGTTCTGCGCCAGGCGGGTCATGGTGAACGGCCCGGGCACGGTGATCTTGATCTGGCGATCGGTGTTGGCGCGCAGGAACTCGACATCGCGCACGTTGACCGGCCGCGTACGCCGCACCGGCCCGACGACCCGCGGCACCATCACCTGCTTGCCGGTACGGCTGACCACCGTGCCCGGTGTATCGAGATCGACGCCGGCGAGCGCGGTGGCGAAGCGATTGAAGTAGCTCTCGCGCCGCATCTCGCCGTCGCTGACGATGTCGATGCCGGCGCGTTCCTGGTCGCGAATCGCCAGGATGGTCGCGTCGTCCTGTGCTTCCTCAAGGAATTCGGCGGCGACTCTCCACAGCTCGCGCATGCGCACGCGCGGCGGCGTGTTCGCCGTCAGCATGCCGCGATCGATCAGCCATTCAGGCTGCGGGTAGGAGCCGACCAGCGTCGTCGGCAGCAGTTTTCTCATCAGCACTCGGACCTTTGCACCCCGGGGCAACGCGCAGCGAACGGTTCGTTGTGGTTGCGGCGGCAGTTATAGATGGCCGGTCGCGGGCAAGTCAAGCCGCGCCACGACAGCGGCCGGCGGGCTGCGCCTCATTGCGGCGTCAGCCGCCCGGCCATCACGTCGTAGATGCGCAGCATGGCGCGGCTGTCGACGCCCGGACCCTGGATCGAAGGGAAATCGTTCCTGTGCGAGGTCAGGTCGACCTCGCGTGCGGCCTCCTCGGCCGAACGGCCGCGGCCGCGCAGCGCCGCCGCCTGTTGCCACAGGTCGCGCCAGTACCGACTGGTAGCGCCGCAGCATCGCCTTGTCGGTGAACGGCGTGCCGTGCCCCGGCACCACGGTCGTGAAGTCGAGCTGGAGCAGCTTCTCGACCGTGTCGGGCCACTCGTTGACGAAGGCGTCGCCCATGTACATGAAGCGGAAGTCACCGACCACCAGGTCGCCGGTGGCGATCACCTTTTCCTTCGGCAGGTAGACGACCGTGTCACCGGCGGTGTGGCCGCGGCCGAGGAAGAGCAACTGGATTTCGCGACCGCCGCGCACCAGCGTCATGCGGTCGCGGTAGGTCACGTTCGGCGGCGTCGGGCGGATCTCGGCGAGCGCGTCGAGGTAGGCCTGCTGGCCGGCGACGCGCGCGGCGAGCTGCTGCTTGCGTGCGGCATCGGTTTCGGCCTCGGCCTGCCGCTGCAGTGTCGCCAGTTGTCCGGGCAGCGGACCGGTGAACGACGTATACGTGCGCTGCGCCAGCACGTTCCCCTGCAGCATCTCGCGCACGAACTCGTGGCCGATCAGCTGAACGTCGGGGCTGAACACCTGGTTTCCGTGCGCGTGATCCCAGTGATAGTGGCTGTCGATGACGTAGCGCACCGGCTTGGCGGTGATCGTGCGGATGTCCTCGAGCAGCGCCCGCGCCGCCGCCGGCGTCACGTGGGCGTCGACCACCACGACGTCCTCGCTGTTGACGATGACCAGCGAGTTGCTGCCGACGTTGACCCCGCCGGTGCCGATGGCCGCGAACACGCCGTCCGCGACCGGGTCGAAGCGGTGCGCCAGGGCGCGCGGTGGCGCCTGCCGGGCCGCCATGGTCAGCGCGCCGGCCAGCAGAATCGCACAGAGCCACATCAGCCGGCGCATCGACCCTCCCGTTCAGTACAGGGGCGTGGCGCGCGGCTGAAGCCGCGGCACGTCGCGCGCACGCGTGACGCCCACGCCGTGCGCGGCCGCGCCGGCAGGATCGACCTGCCGGCGTTTCGTTGAACAACCAGGGGAAACCGGAGCGCGCCGCCGGCGGCGGCGCGCCGGGAGATGTCGCGTCAGGGAATGTAGGGGCTCGTGCGGTCGACCGATTCGAGCTGTCCGACCATCAGTTCGTTGGCATAATTCGCCTGCTGGCAGACGTCCTCGAACAGTTCCGTGCCCGCCTCCCACCGCAGGTTGAAGCCGCCGGTCCACGGCGCGGTGTAGGCACCCGGGTCGTCGATGGTGACCTCGTAGCGGATCGTGTCGGAATCGGTCCGCGTGAAGCGTTCAATCGTGTGCAACCGGTCGGTGTGCGGCAGGCCGCGGCGTTCGAGCCAGAACCCTTCGTTGAACCCGGTCGAGTCGATCACCAGCGTGTCACCGTCCCACCAGCCAATCGAGTGGCCGTAGTAGCTCGGCGTGAGATTGGCCGGATGCGTGCGGCCGTCCATGTATACGGTGCGGTAGGTATGCGGCCCGCCGATGTCGAACACGTAGAGCCGCTTCGCCTCGTTCAACTCGACGAACTCGACGCCGTACGGCGTCTCGAACTGACGCGAGACGCCAGACGCCTTGCAGCGCGCGTGCGGTTCGAACTCGTGCAGCTGCCGATCGTCGTAGAGCGCGCGCGCCCACGGCTGGAACGGCACCCGGTCGACCGGCGCAATCGGTGCGGTAATGCCGATCACCGGCAGCCACACACCCTTGACCGCCGGAGTGGCGCCACCGAGCAGCACCTTGCCCTCGGCCGACCGTGGCGTCGGTCCGGGAGGCGGGCCGCCACGGCCGCGGCCGCCACGGCCGCCCTGCGCACCGCCACCGGCCTGACCGCCGCCGAGCGTCTGGCCTTGTGGCTGTCCCTGTCCACGGCCCTGACCCTGCCCCTGGCCCTGGCCCTGCCCCTGACCTTGAGCTCCCTGGCCCTGCGCCGCAGGCGCGGCTTGCGCCATCAGCGATGTGGAGGGCGCCCATCCTGTTACCGCTACGCCGAGACCGAGCGCTGCCGTCCAGAGGGCAACGCGCGAGACCGCGGTTGTCGCCGTTGATGCCGTAAAAGAAAGTTTCATAAGTTCGCTACACGTTAATCAGCGGCGCTCCTGGCACCCTGCGCAGGGTGGCCGCATCCGATAAAGACAATTCCAGCACACGTCGGCCGATTAGGCCATGCTCACGTGCCAGGTTCTCGGCCCGGGCCCCCTGGCGCTTGCCAATCGCCTCGATGATCGCGCGGTGGTGCTCCTTGGCAATTGCCAGCGTCTCGTCGGCGTTGGCCAGTCCCGAGGTCGGGAACACCATGGCGCTCGGCGAGGCGAAGGGCAACGAAATGGCCTGCTGCAGCGAGCGCCGCAGCATCGCGCTCTTGGCCAGATCGATGATCCGATTATGGAACGCCTCGTTCATCTCCATGTAGCGCGCGAACGAATCGAGCGTCAGCCGTTCAAGCGCGTCCATGTCGCGGGCGAGCCGGCGCAGCGGTTCGAGCTCGCTACTGTCGAGCAGCCGTTCGGCCGCCAGCCGCGCCGCGGTGCCTTCCAGCACGCCGCGGATCTCGATCGCGTCGAGCGCGTCGGCCGGCGTGAAGCCGCGAACGGTAAAGCCGCCACTCGCGCTGACGTCGAGCAGGCCCATGTGCGCGAGCTGTTCGAGCGCAAGCCGGATCGGCGTCCGCGACACGCCGATGCGGGCCACCAGCGGCAGCTCGGACATCCGCTCGCCGGGAGCGAACTCGCCCCGCAACAGCAGCTCGCGCAGGCTGAACAGCGCACGCGCCTGCTGCGAGGCCACGTCGCCGCCGCGCGCGCGACCGCCCGCCGGCTCGGCCGCTACCTGCCCACGCTCGTTCACCGCACGCTCGTTCGGCACCCGCTGCTCCGGCATGAATTGCATGCATCTTAGGCGGCTTGGCTCCGTTTGCCAATTCCCTTTTCTTGATTCCTTGACCTTCCGGAAGATCCAACACAGCTACCGGCGCCAGCTGCATGCAGCGCTGCGGGCATTCGCCTGCTGCCGTCGATCGTTTGACCGGGCAACCGATAGCTCTACTGCCCATCTGCTACGCCATTCCGCCCAGGGTGTCTCAAATCTTGACAGTTCAGCCTGCAAACACGTATCCTTCGTGGCCCTGCATGCAGGATCGGAGTTGCCTGTATGCACGGTGCAGTAAGTCCGCCCCGTGGTCCGACCGCTTTGCAGCCCGTTGCCCCGATTGAAGGAGAACGCTCTTCATGCGCCACCCGCTGAAGTATCTGGTAATACTCGCCGTGCTCTTGCTCCCGGCCTCCGCATTCGCGCAGGCCTCGTTGACCGGCACCGTTCGCGACGCCTCCGGCGGCATCCTGCCCGGCGTCACGGTCGAAGCCGCCAGCGACGCATTGATTGAAAAGACCCGCGCGGCCGTGACCGACGGCTCCGGGCAGTACCGCATCATCGACCTGCGGCCAGGCACCTACTCGCTGACCTTTTCCCTGCCCGGCTTCAGCAGCGTCAAGCGCGACAACATCGAACTGTCCGGGTCGCAGACCCTGACCGTCGCCGTCGAAATGAAGGTTGGCGGCCTCGAGGAGACGATCACCGTCACCGGCGAGACCCCGGTCGTCGACGTGCAGAACGCCCGCAAGGAAACCGTCATCACGTCCGAGGTCCTCGAGACGCTGCCGGTTACGCGTGCCGCGGGCGCGATTCTCAACATCACGCCCGGCATCAACGTCTCCGAAAACACCGGCGGCGCACTGTCGCCGACGATGACGTCGTTCAATGCCCGCTCGAGCAACATCAACTCGGGCTCGGTCGCCGGCGAGGGCCGCTATGCGGTCAACGGCTACCCGGTGACGGCCGCGCGCAGCGGCGGCTTCTCGTCGTACGTGTATGACACGGTGAACGCAGACGAAGTTGGCATCACCGTCGGCGGCGGCCTCGGCGACAGCGACATCGGCGGCCCGGTGATGAACATCATCCCGCGCTCGGGCGGCAACGTCTTCTCCGGCAACGCCTTCCTGAACACCGCCGGCAAGTGGTCGAGCGGCGACAACCTCGACGACGACATCCGTGCGCTCAACCCGAACATTCTCGAGGCGGCAGGCGTCATCAACGCCTACGACTGGAGTGCGGCGCTCGGCGGCCCGATCCTGAGGGACCACCTCTGGTTCTACGGCAGCTACCGTGACCTGAGCACGGTGATCCCGTCCCAGGGCATCTCGGCCAACGCCAATGCCGGCGACCCGACGCGCTGGGACTGGGTGGCGTCGCCGCTCGAGGCGCGTAACGTCAAGGACCGCACGATGATCATCGGCCGCGTGACCGGCCAGTTCGGCAAGCACCGCGTCCGCGTCAACTCGGAATTCCAGAACCGCTGCGAAGGCACGCCGCTCCGCGTCGACACCAAGGGCTGCCACAACCGCGGCGAGGGCTGGATCGGCCTCGGCGTCCCCGGCAACGGCGGCCAATCACCCGAAGCGACGTCGACCGCCGGCGCCGGCTACTTCGACGTGCCGTTCTATCTGAACCAGTTCTCCTGGACGATGCCGGCGACGAACAAGCTGCTGCTCGAGGCGGGCTACACGCCGTTCCGCTACCAGCCGATCTTCGGCCACCCGGCGCCCGACGCCGACACCAGCCTGATTGCCGTGGTCGAACAGTCGAACGCGATCAATCCCGCGACGGGCCAGCGCTATGCGCCGGTCACCAACTTCCGCTACCGCGGCATCCCGACCTGGGGCCCGGCAAATGGCAACACCGACGACGTGCAGGCGACCGCCGCGTATGTCACCGGCGCGCACAGCGCGAAGATCGGTTACCAGTTCCGCAAGCTGGATCTGCTCGACAAGGACCAGGCGGGTCAGACGCAGCTCGCCTACCGCTTCAACCAGGGTGTGCCGAACGCCGTCAGCTACTACCTGCCTGACTTCGGCCGCCGCACGGTCACCAAGACCAACAGCTTCTTCATCCAGGACAGCTGGACCTACGAGCGGCTGACGCTGCAGGGCGCGCTGCGCTACGACCATGCGTCGAGCTATGCGCCGGTCGAGCTCAATGGCACGACCAGCACGTCCTTCCTCAACCCGGCGCCGATCACCATCGAGCGGACGGCGGGCGTCAATGCCTACAACGACATCACGCCGCGCGCCGGTGTCGCCTACGACCTGTTCGGCAACGGCAAGACGGCGCTGAAATTCAACTGGGGCAAGTACCTCGCCTACGCCGCCAACGACTCGCCGTACACGTCGACCAACCCCGGTGCGACCATCGTCCGCAGCGTGATCGATCGCGGCTGGACCGACAACGATGGCGACAAGGTCGTCGACTGCAACCTGCTGAACCCGGCGGCGCAGGGCCCGGCCACCGGCGCAGTCGATACCTGCGCCGCCGCCACCTCGACCCAGGCCAACTTCGGCAAGGCGTCGGGCGCGACCATCGTCGATCCGGGCGTGCTGAGCGGCTGGGGCGTACGTCCTGGCGACACGCAGTACACGGGAACGATTCAGCAGCAGCTGTTCCCCCGCGTCTCGGCGGACGTGAGCTTCACGCACCGCGTGTTTCATGGCTTCTTCGTCACGACCGACCTGAACAAGCACGCCGGTGGTGTGCTGAGCGGCAGCCCGGCCGGTTCGTACGAGACCTACACGCTGACCGCACCGCAGGATTCACGCCTGCCGGACGGCGGTGGCTACCCGATCACCATCTACGCCCCGACGGCGGCCGCCAACGCCGTGGCCGCCAAGCCGTACCTGGTGCAGGAGTCGGCGCTCGGCGCCGAGCGTGACAGCCACTGGGATGGTTTCGAGCTGAACGTCAACGCGCGTTTCCGTGGCGGATTGACCACCTCGGTCGGCTCGCAGACGGGCCGCGGCGTTGTCAACACGTGCGAGACCATCACGCGCTACGCGCCGACCGCGGCACCGAGCACCGGCAGCGCCGGTCCCGACCCGCGCGGCTGCGACAACGTCGAGCCGTGGCAGTCGACGTTCCGCGGGCTGGCGAGCTACACCATCCCGAAGATCGACGTGCTGGTCAGCACGACGGTCCGCTCCGCCCCGCCGCAGCTGGTCACCACCACCTACCAGGTCTCGAACTCGGTGGTGCTGGCGGCACTCGGTCATCTGCCTCCGGGCGCGACGGCGACGGGTAACACGACTGTTGCGCTGACCGACAACGAGAATCGCCTCTACCTCGGCGGTCGCCGCACGACGATGGACATGCGCTTCGCCAAAGTGCTGCGCTTCGGCCGCAATCGCGCCGACATCGGTATCGACCTGAACAACGCGCTGAACACCAACTACGCGACGGCGTACAACAGCGTGTTCCTGAACGGCACGGATAACACGACGCGGCCCGGCGGCTTCCTGACGCCGACGGCCATCTACAACCCGCGCTTCGTCCGGCTGAACTTCACCCTCAATTTCTAGGCGAGGGCCAACCAACGAGAAAGGGCCCGGCATCTCGAGGATGCCGGGCCCTTTTTTATGTACCAAGTCATCTAGCGGCGGTCCGCGATGACCGGCGCCCGCGGCGTGTCACCCCGCCGGACAGACCTTGACGAGCGCATCGAGCAGGTCGCCGACCCCGAGCGGCTTGGTCAGCACGGTTTCGACGTGCAACTCGGCGCGCAGGCGCGCAGGGTCTGCGGACGCGGTGAACACGATCACCGGCACATGGCCGATCGCCGGCTCCACGAGCTGCTGCCGCCGAAATTCGTAGCCGTCCATCCGGGCCATGTGCAGGTCGAGGACGATGGCACACACGTCGGGCGACTCACGCAGCAGGCGCAGGCCTTCCTCGCCGTCACCGGCTTCCTTCACGGCGTGGCCCCGCATGCGCAGCAGCTCAGCCAGTCCAGTTCGGGTCGCCGGCACATCCTCGATCAACAGGATGGTGCTCCCAGTCGCGCCCTGCCGGCCGGTGCGGGCGTCGGGCAGCGGAGCGGCGGCCGGCAGCGCCGTGATCGCCGCGCCGGGGATCGTCGGAGGGATCATCGCTGCGGATATCGCAGACCGCGTGCCGCCCTCCTTCTGCGATTTTCCGAACAAATTCCAGCATCACCCAGAAATCGGCTGACAGATCTGCAATCCGGATCACGATTCTGCTGCTTCGCGGCTGCCTTAGCGGTGCCGGCGCCGGTGCTGGCGCCTGCGCCGGGCGGGCCTTCGAACGACCAGGTCTCGGCCGCACCTGCTCGTTGCGGCTGTCAACCGACAGGTAGATGTGGGGATGACGCCAGTCCACCTTCGACAGCGTCCCGGTCTGGGGTGAAACGCGGCAAAGGTTCACCGCCCCTGAGGTCTCGCTACGCCGTCGCTTCACCCCACACGTGCTGAGAGATCTTGACGATCATCTCCATCTTCGCCCACTGGTCCGCCTCGGTGAGCTGGTTGCCGTGCACGGTGCTGGCGAAGCCACACTGCGGGCTGAGGCAGAGGTTTTCGAGCGGCATGTAGGTGGCCGCCTCGCGGATCCGCGTGACGATCTCGTCGGCCGACTCGAGTGCGCCGACCTTGCTGCTGATCAGGCCGAGCACCACCGTCTTGTTCTTCGGCACGAAGCGCAGCGGCGCGAAACCGCCCGACCGCTCATCGTCGTACTCGAGGAAGTAGGCGTCGACGTTCAGCTCGTTGAACAGGGTGTCGGCGACCGGCTCGTAGCCGCCCTCCGCGACCCACGCGCTCTTCATGTTGCCGCGACAGAGGTGGATGGCAATCGTCAGGTCCTTCGGCCGGCCGTCGATGACCGAATTGATCAACGCGGCATAGGCGTGCGGCAGTTCGTTCGGGTCGTCGCCACGCTCCTGCGCCTGCGGCACGGAGCTGCGGGTCGCAGAGGTAGGCCAGGTTGGTGTCGTCGAACTGGATGTAGCGGCACCCGGCAGAGTAGAGCGAATGGACCTCGTCGCGGTACACCTGCGCCAGGTCCTCGAAGAACTCGTCCATCTCTGGATAGGCGTTGATGTCGATTCCCTTGCGGCCACCCCGGAAGTGCACCATCGTCGGCGACGGGATGGTGACCTTCGGCATACGGGTGGTGACCGACTTCAGGAACTTGAAGTCCTCGGTCTGGATGTCCTGGACGTGTTTCAGCTTGCCGGTGACCGACACACGGGGCGGAGCGAAGTCGATGTCGCCGCTCTGCGTGTGGAACTTGGTGGCGATGCCGCCACCGATCGCCACCCCCTGCAGCCGTTCGAGGAAGTCGATGTGGAAGAAGGTGCGGCGGAACTCGCCATCAGTCACCGCGCGCAGTCCTGCGGCCTCCTGCTTGGCGACGACCTCGCGGATCGCCTCGTCTTCGACCAGGCGGAGCGCGGCGAGGTCGATCTCGTTCTTGAAGAACCGATCGCGTGCGTCCTTGAGCCGCTGCGGCCGCAGCCAGCTCCCGACATGATCGGCGCGAAACGGGGGATTCAGTGCTGCCACTTCGAGTGCCTCCGGTCGATGCAGTAGCCGCGGACGCGGCCGGCGCCGCTGTCCGCGTGTGTCGTCAGACTTTCTGAGGCGCCTGCTCGCCGTAGGGAGCGGCGGCCGGGGTGCCGAGGCGCGGCACGTGACGGCGGATAAACGCCAGGGCGATGAAGACCAACGCCATCATCACGGCAAGCAGCCGGAACAGCCCGGCGCCGCCCGAGTCGAGCGCCCATGACCCGGCATAGCTGCTCAGCACGCCGCCGGCGCGGCCGATGCTGACCGCAGTACCGACGCCGGTCGCACGGATAGCGGACGGATAGACGTTGGCCGCCACCGCATACATCAGCGTCTGCACGCCGTTGATCAGCCCGCCGGTCCAGCCAAGCAGCGCCAGCGCGATGAGGACGGGCTGGTCTCTCAACTGCAACGACGCGATCACCACGCAGCCGGCGACCGCTCCGGCAGACATCACCAGCATGGTGATACGTGAGCCGATGCGGCCGACGACGAGCGAAGCGGCGACGGCGCCGAAGACACCGCCCAGGTTGAATACCATCAGGCCGTAGCTGCCGAGCGCCAGGTCGAAGCCGCTGCTGTTCAGCATGGCCGGCAGCCAGTTCACGCCGGCGTAGGCGGCCAGCAGGCAAAAGAAGAACGCGGCACACAGGGCCAGGGTGTCACCGCGGAATTCGGGGCTGAACAGTTGCCGTGGCGACTCCTTGACGGCGACCTCCGCGGTGTCGCTGAACCGCGCGTCCGCCGGGATCTGGTGACCCATCTTGCGCAGTGAGTTCACCAGCTCGGGCCACCGCTGCGGCAGCCGCGCGAGGTAGCGCGGCGACTCCGGCAGCAGCCACAACAGGACGACGCCGAGGGCGATCGGCAGCGCGCCGCCGAACCCGAACAGCGCGCGCCAGCCGAACGTCGGCAGCAGTTGCGCGCCGACCAGGCCGGCCAGGGTGCCGCCAAGCGGGATGCAGACGACCGTGATCGTCACGGCAAAGGCGCGACGGTGACGCGGGACGTACTCGGAGACGAGCGCGGTGGCGTTCGGCATGGCGCCGCCGAGGCCGAGGCCGGCAAAGAAGCGAAGGGTCGCGAGCGTGGTGACGTTATCCGCAAATACCAGCGCGGTTGTCAGGATGCCGAACAGGAAGATGCTGCCGAGCAGCGCAACCCGGCGGCCGAACCGATCCCCGGCAACGCCGGCGACCGCGCCGCCGACCATCATGCCGAACAGCCCGCTCGCCAGCACCGGCGCAAAGGCGGCGCGTGGCACACTCCACTCCCGCGTCAGGGACGGAATTGCCACCCCCAACAGCTGGTTGTCCACCCCGTCCAGGACGATCGCCAGCGCGCTCACGAACACGAGCAGCTTCTGATACCCGCTCCACCGGCTGCCGTCGATTAAACGGCCTACGTCGACTGTCTGCATCGGCACCTCTCAAAAGGCGGCCAGTATATCGCGGCGCTCACATCGCGGCCGCGGGCCGGAGCGTCAGGTAGATGCTGACGCCGCTGTTGAAGCGGCCGCCGTAGACCGGCTCGAGCGCACGGGGCACGATCCCGCTCGACGCGGCGGCGCCAATACCCGCCGTCAACCCGCGCCACGAGGGAAAGTAGCGCGTGTAGCCGCCCTGCAGCTTGGCAACGGTGAACACATCGTCCTCGCCGCCGACGACAAGGTCATGGCCGCTCTTCTCCGAGAGCTCGAAACGCCCGTAGACCGCGTCGCGATTGCGCACCGTCACGCTGCTCTCGAGCAGCAGCGCGTTCGTCGCACGGCCACCGGTCTCGGCATTGCGGCCCCAGCCGACGGTGTTCGCCCACGTGGTGTTCTGCGGCGAGGTGCGGTGGTAGGTCGCCGACGCGGTCAGCCGCTCGACGTCGACCCGCGGCCCGCCGTCGTGGCCCGCTTCTGCCTCCTGGAGGTGACCGCCCGAGAACTGCAGAGCCCAGCGAGGCGTCGGCATGAACCAGACGCGGCCGGACCATGAGTCCATTGCCGCCAGATCGAGGTCGGTCCGCTCCGCGTCCGGCTCACGGCCGTTGAAGACCGACCCCTCCGCCTTCCATTTCGGCGCATGAATGCCGGCGGTGGCGACGCCGTAGATGATGTGGGTCGAATCGAACCAGTGGTGCGTGATCGGCGCCAGCGCGTTCGGCAGCGCTGACACGCGATGCATGAAGGCGACTGGCCCGAGCGCCGGCTCGCCGACCGGGCCGCCATAGAGCTGCAGGCGCACGCCGCGGCCGAGCGGCTGGTCGTATTGCGCCGCCAGCTCCATGACGAGATCGTGCGGGTGCTGCCGATCGTGAATCGCTTCGCCGCCGCACTCCTCACCGGTGGCCAGCAGATCCGGATATCCGCAGCCGCCGATCGTCCACGGCTCGAAGCTGGCCATGCCGCGCAGCATCAGCTGGCCGCGGCCGGCCGGACGCTGCGCCATACCCATCAACCAGTTGATGCTGCCGGTCTGCTTGCTGCCGCGCGCGCCGTTCTCCTGCAGATACTGCAGAAACGCGTTGCCGTGCCCCATCAGCATCCAGCTGCCCGCCTGGCGGTGCCACGCGTACATGGGGCTCTCGTCAGGCAGCCACGAGGTGCCGGAGCCTTCACGCGTGGCCGGAACCTGACCGGAGGCCGGAGCCATCGCCGCCATGTCGTGCTGGTGTGGTTCAGCGGCGGCCGGTTCGGTGGCAGGCTCCCCGCCGTGCTGATGCGCTGCGCCGGGCGGCGCTGCCGGTGGCGATTGCTGCGCGCTGATTCCCGCAGCGGCGAAAAACAACAACGCGGCAGTGACAATTGGGCGCGCCGCGCGAGGCGCGGCGAAACGTGCGTACACTGATCCCCCCTGCTTACAAAAGTAAAAAGCAACCGTTCAACACGGAGGGGGGATCAGACGCGCAGCGGCAGGTGGGCGGCGCGTGTCGCCTGGCGCGGGACCGGTCCGGGGCGAGCAGCCGGCCGAGGCGGGAGAGGCCGCAGGGCGTCGATCGGGGAGAGGACGGCCGGCGCGTGGAGCACGACCTGTCCAGCGCCGCTGGCGACCGCGGGCAGCGCGGCCGCATGGCTGCAGCTGTGGAACGCGTCGACCGCCGCGACCCGCCCGCCCGCCGATGCGGCGCGGTGCTGCGATATCTGGGCGTGGTGTGACAGGGGTTGGGGCGCCGCATCGCTATCGGCGCGCGACTGGCGCTCGTGCATGCCATGCGTCGCGTGCACGTGCGAGCCGCCGTCCCGGTCCACGGACGGGGCGGCATGGCCGGTCATCGTCGCGCAGACCGCGCCGCAGAGGTCGACCGCCGCCGGCGCCAGGCCTACGGCCAGCACGAGAACGACGGCGGTGAGCATCCGGCCCCGCATGACACCCAGTATAAATGGCGCGCCGGTCAGAGGGTCGGCGACCCGGGCGGCAGGCACCGCAACGCGTGGCATTTCACTCGCCTCCTGCCTCTATGACGCTGCCGGAGCAGAGGGATTACAGGAGCGGGTTCAGCGGGTTCAGGTTCGCTCCCCGCCTGGCTCACTTTCCCGAAGTCGTCTTCGCTTGCTCGTCGGCCACGCGCTGAGCGCGCAGGATGTTGACCATGCCGTAGTTGCCTTCGTGGCAAGCGTATTCGTAGATCGGGTCGCTGGTGCGCTTCATCGGGTACTCGCCCTTCCAGGCGACATCCCAGGTGTGAGGGTCCTCAACCGTGAACTGGTAGCGAATCGTATCGGCGTCGATCAGCGTCAGGCGTTCAGTCACCTTGAGATGCTCGGACGAGCCGCGGAACGCGGTCCGGTCGGTGAAGTTCGTCGTCTCGATCACCATGGTGTCGCCTTCCCAGCGGCCGCGCGAGTCACCGCGCAGGCTCCGGATCGAGGCGTTCAGGTGCGGCCGGCCGTCGAGCGGGACGACCCGCGCAACCGGCATCATCTCGGGGACCACCACGAACGTATTCGGCTCCTGCACGATCTGCAGGTTGCTGTTGTAGCCGGTCGGCAGCAGCGGCGGCCCTTCGTGTGCCCAGTAGATGCACCGTTCCGACAGGCCGCGCGACTGCGCGGAGTCGTAGGCGCCGACCAGGCGCCGTGCGGCGGCGCGCTGCTCGGCCCGCTGCCGTCCTTCCGCGTTCACCGGCGGGATGCGGCCGTCCGGCGGGTCGACGACGATCGACGTCCGCAGCGTCGTCACGCCTTTGGGCTCCTTCTCGCTCATCCAGATCGCGTTGTCGTAGTGCGCTTCGTCTTCCGGCTGGGCGAGGAACCGATCGAGCGCCTGCTTCGCGAAGGCGGCCGCCTCCTCGACGGTGAAGAACTCGCGGTCCTTGAACTGCGCCGGCCGCTCGAACGGCGTGTAGGTGGCATTGGTCCAGTAGCCCTGGAGGTCGGGGTGGCCGTCGGGCGTCCGCGGCGGCGTCCAGCGGACGGCGCCCGCCGGCTTGGCCGCGGCGGCCTTCGGGGCGGCCGCCGCCTTGGCCTGGGCAAATGCCGGCGCCGACAGCGACAGCGCGGCGGCGGCAAAGATCCCGGTGATACGAAGGCAACGCTGATTCATCGTCAACTCCCGCGATTACCGCATCCGCGCGGCCCGTGCCGAATCGTGGCCTGCGCCTACTTGAGCGCGAACGTGAAGAGACTGTTCCCGGCGGCGATGTTCACATATTGCTTGCCGTTTACCGCATAACTCATCGGACCGCTGTTCACCTGCCCGCCGAGCGCCGTCTTCCACAGCAGCTCACATCAGGCTGCCTTCAGGCGTCGGCACCTTGCCGGCGACGCGCTGCGGTTGCCCCTTGGCGTCGAAACCATCCATCCAGTTCACCTTCACGTACGGCTTGCCTTTGAGAGACTCGCCGGTGACGCGATCCAGGACGTACACGATGCCGTTGCGGTTCCATCGAGCGGCTGGACGCTGAAACTGTCGTGATTGAGCAGCCGGCCGGTCGTCACCTGTCCCGCCTTGTCGACGACCCGGTATGAACGGTTCGCCGGCAGAACCTCGGCTCGCGGCTCGAGCAGCGACTGTTCGATTGCCACCGCCCGCCGTCCCTGGCCGATCGTCGTCAGGTCCGGACCGAGGCGGCTGCCGACACCGCTGACGCGGTGGCAGCTGGTGCACGAGCCCTTGCCTTCAAAGATGGCACGGCCGCGCGCGGCGTCGCCGGCTACCGACGCGGTGCGCTTCGCCGCCGCCACTGAGCGGAGGTATGCCACCACCTGCCCTGCCTGCGCGTCCGAGAAGCTGCTGGCGGGCATCTCCGTGTTCGGGATGCCGTTGCGGATGATCTGGATCAGCTCGGCGTCGGTGGTCGCGCGCGTAAACTGGCCACGACCGAGGTCGACCCCGGCGATTTGATCGCCGTCGGGTCCGTGGCAGTTTGCGCACGAGTTGCGGAAGACGCGCCCGCCGTCCTCGATGTCGGCGGCGGTCTCGTGCTGGGCCGCGGCAAGCCTGGTGGATGCGCCCGGTGTCACGCTGGCTGCAAGGCAGCCGGCGAAGAGGACCGCGGCGATGTGCAGAAGTCGCATGTACATATGCGTCGCCGGCCCGCAGCAGGGCGGCTTCAGACAGGCGCCATCACGCTGGCCTGTGTGGCCGGCGCGCCGATGGTGCGCCGAACCGGGTTCGAAGTCAATCGAGGGATTGACCCGGCTTGCGCCCAGCTGGCGTCGAGAGCAGGGCAGAAGGGCACGAGTGACCGCGATCGCCGGCATGGTTCGCAACGCCGACGGCCGCAGCCGGAACTCCTGCGAGCAGCTGGAGCGCCGCGGTACGCTGGAGGGAATGAATGGCGTATCTCGATGCGCTCGGCGCAACCCCGGAGCAGATCGACCGGGAGCGCCCGCGCGCGTCGCGAGCTGGCGCCCGGTTAAAGGCGGCGCCGCGATATATTGCCGCGGTGCCCACCCCCGTACGTGACGACGGCTCGCCCGGACCAACCCGGCGCCTGCTCATGCTGGTGCACGGCTTCAACAGTGCCGCGGCGACCTGGACGCCGTTGCGCGACCAGCTCCGTGCCGACGACTCGATCGGCGCCGAGTTCGATCTGCAGTCATTCAGCTACGAAACGGCGCTGGCCGCGGTGCCGGTCATCCGCCGGCTGCCGACGCTGGACGAAGCGGGCAAGTCGCTCGCCGCGGCAGCTCGACGGCCGAGCTGATCGCCGCCGAATGGCAGCGATCGCTACGTCGACGTCACCCTGGTCGGCCACAGCATGGGCGGCCTGATTATCCAGAGCTGCCTGCTCAACCTGCTGACACCGGCCGGCTCCGCCCGCGTGCTCGAACAGATCCGCCAGGTCATCCTGTTCGCGACGCCGAACTTCGGCTCGACGACGCTCGGCCGGCTGCGGCTCGCTGTTCATGGCGTTCGTCGAGCAATCCGCAGGAGCGCGCGCTCCGTCTGTTCAGCGAGGAGAGCGTCCGCATCCACGAGGCGATCCGCGATCGGGTGATCTTCGCCCGGCGCCGGGCCCGCGACGAGTACCCGGTCCCGTTCTACTGCTTCTGGGGCCGCACCGACGACGTCGTCCGCGCCGAATCGGCATTGGGCCACTTCCCCGCCGGCGAGCCGCTGCCCGGCGATCACTTCGTCGCTGCACTGCCCGGAGAGCCGCGACGTCGCTGCGTATCGCCAGTTCGTTGACGCGCTGCGCTGCCCGCACGGGCATCCGAACATCTGGGAGGTCGAGCAGCTTCTCGATGTCGGTCAAGGTGAGCCCGGTGGCCGCCGGGTCAGTGGTGACAGCGCGGCACGGCAGCAAGGAGCGGGTCGTCGTGCACGACAACGTTGCGACCGTCGAGCGCAAGGTCGACGTTCTCACGCCACAACCGCTGCCGCGAGCCGTACGTCCTGAAGTACGGGACGCGCAACGGCGGCTGGGTCGTGCCACGAGTCTGCCGGCCCGCACATCACCCCGCCGGACAAGCTGCGGCTGTACGACGACAACGGCTGCGACGCCTACTACGAGGTGGAGCCGATGCCGGGCTCGACCGCCGTCCCTGCGATCTGACTGTCTACAAGGGCTTCGATGCCGGTCACCGCGACTACCACATGCACCTCGGCCGCAGCAGTTACTACCGGCGGGTGCAGTTCGATGCTCGACCTGACCGACTACCGCCGCGCAGGGCTGGTCCATCGTCAAACCACGCCTCTACTTCCATCCGACCGATCCGGGCGATCACGTGCTGTGCGCGCAGCGCGACCTGATCAACCCGGACCCGCCGCACGTCACCGAGCCGGCCGGCATCTGGCGCTGGGAACTGGAATTCGTCAGCGAAGGAGTCGTCGACGTCGCCTGGGACGTCGAGCCGCCCGCGGCGGTCCCACGAAACCTCGCGGGTGATCCGCCTGGCTGCCGGTGAGCACGCGGTGTTCGGCTACGGCTCGCTGCTGTCGATCGCCAGCCTGGAGCGCACACTCGGCCGCAGCTATACCGGGCCGTTCGTGGTCTGCACGGTCGGCGGCTGGCGCCGCCGCTGGAACGTAGCGATGCCGAACGAGGTGTTCGTGTACCGCGATCGCGACCGCTGGGTCACGCCCCGAGCGCATCTTCTACCTGAACGTCGAGCCGGACCCGGCCAGTGCGGTCAACGGCGTCCTGTTCGTCGTCAGCGACGCCGACCTGCAGCGGTTCGACGCTCGGGAATGGATATACGACCGGGTCGACATCAGGCCGCAACTGCGCGGACTGCAGATCGACGGCGGTGCCGCCTGGGTCTATCAGGCCAAACCCGAGCATGTCTGGCCGCACCCGGGATCGCCCGCGGGCGGCGCCATCCGCCGCACCTACCTGGACATCATCCAGACCGGACATCGCGCGCTCGGCCCGGCGTTCGTGCGCGACTACGACGCCGGCACCGACCCGGTGCCGGCTGCCCTGGTCATCGACGATGTGCGGCGGGACGAGGTGTAAGGAGGAACACGCACAATGCCGGATGCTCGATGCACAATGCAGAAATGATCGATGGCGAATCCGCACTGGTCCTGGTCCACGCATTCCCGATGGGTGCGCGCATGTGGCGACCGCAGCTGGACGTCGCGCCGGGATGGCGGGTAGTCGCGCCGCCGCTTGCCGGCTTCGACGGCCGGGCGCTGCTGCCGACCGCCAGCATGGACGCGTACGCGCACGATCTGCGTGGATCGCTTGACGCCATGGGCATTGGCCGCGCGGTGTTCTGTGGCCTGTCCATGGGTGGTTATGTCCTCTTCTCGCTCCTGCGGCAGGCACCGGAACGGGTGGCCGGGTTGATCCTGGCGGACACCCGCACGTCGACCGACAATCCCGAACGCCGCGCAGCGCGACAGCGCAGCATCGAGCTCGCGCGGCGCAGCGGGCCGCGGGCAATTGCCGACGAGATGCTGCCGAACATCCTTGGCCCGACGACGCGGGCGCAGCGGCCGGACGTTGTTGCCGAGGTACGTGGGCTGATCGAGTCGCAGCCCGCGGAGACCATCGCCACCGCACTGCACGCGATGATGAACCGCGCCGATGCCGCGGATGTCGTCGCGCAGGTGAGGGTGCCGACGACGATGATCGTGGGGGCGGAAGATACGATCACGCCGGTGAGCGACGCCGAGCATATGCAGCGGCTCGTGCCAGGGTCCACGGTTGTGACCATCCCGGATGCCGGGCACATGGCCAACCTGGAAGCGGCCGAACCCTTCAACGACGCTATTCGCACCCTCCTCGCCCGGGTGCGCTCCTGACGTCCTCGCGGCGATCGAACGCCGCATGATGCCCAACGGTGCAAGCGCAACCAGCCCGACGGTGTCGCGTCACGGCGCCGGGCGCAGTGCCACGTTCAGCGTAATCTGCGGCTGCGCGCCGGTCACCTGGACCGTCCGCTGCTCCGAGCGGTAGCCGTCGCTCGTCAGCCGCACCGTCTGTGACCCGAACGCCAGGTTGCGGACCGTCAGCGGTGTTTGACCCCAGCCGAGCCCGTTGACGGTGACCCGCGCGCCCGGCGGGGTGCTGGTGATGCGAATCTCGCCAGCCGTCGCTCGAGCCGCCGCAGGGCGCGCTGCGGTGGCGGCGGGCGACCCCGGCGCGACAACGGGCACGGTACGGGCCACGGCGGGCGCACGCGCCGGGGCTGCCGCAGTGCGCGCGGCCGTCGCCGCTGCGGGCGCCGACCGGGCGGCTCGCGGCGCACCCTCGGCAGCCGCGCCGGTGACGGCAGCCGCCGCGGCGCGCGGCGCCGCGGCGCCTGGCGGCGCGGCGGTGGCGACGGAGGTCGCAACGCCCGGGGCAGCCGTAGCCGCTTTGGAAGCCATGACAGCTCTGGGAGGGGTGGTAGCCGGAACCGCCGCAGCAGCGGGAGCAGGCGGCACGGCCGTCGGCGCCGGAGCAGCCGCACCCGTCCCCGCCCGGTTGGCAGTAGCGGGCGCGGGCGTCACGGCCGGGCCGCCCTGGGGCCAGAGCATCCACAACACAGGCATTAGGGCCAACGCCAGCAAGGCGGCAGCGCCCAGCGCCAGCGGCCGCGTGCCGCGGCGGCGCGGAAGGACAGCGGCGGGAACCGGCCGGCGCGTGGCGTCGCCCTCGCTGCGCGGAGAGATGCCGGGTGCGATGCCCGGTCCGCTGCGCGGCACCCGGCCTACGTCGGCTGGGCGTGGAGCCACGTCGGGTTGACGCGTGAGGAGCGTGTCCGACGGTGACGGAGCCATGCCGGGTCCGTTGCGCGGCACCCGGCCTGCGTCGGCTACGAGCGAAGGCACGTCGGGTGCGACCGGAGCCACGTCGGGTGGACGTGGGGCCACCTCTGGCGGGCGTGGGGCCGCGTCGGGAACTGCGGCGGCATCGGCGGAGATGCGAACGATCGGAGCCGCAGGCACCGTGTCGGCGCCGTCACCACCGCGGGCCGCCTGGGAGACAGCCACCGTTTCGCCCGTAGGCATCTCGCCTGCCGCGTGACGATCGGCCGCGTCCTCCGCCGCCGCTGCCACAGGATCCGCCTCGCGCCGCCACTCGGCGCGCTGGTACATCGTTCCGCGCCTGCCGCTGCTGCGCAGCGTCGTCGAGGGGTCCTGGGGGAACTGCTCAGAGTGTCTGTCTGTCATGCCCGCCCCCTGGGTTGGTCCGGCCCGCAGTCTACCAGCAGATAAGCCGGACGCACCTCAACCCTTGCGCACGACGCGGCCACAAATGGACGGCAGAAATGATGCGCAGCCACGGGCGGCCTGCGCTGGTGGAGACGCGCGATCTACCGCGACAGAGCGAGGCCGGGGCCGGCGCCGGCTGACGGCAACGACACTCGCCTCGGGGAGTGGTGCCATCGAGACCAGGGAGGGTGGCAACGTGCAGCCGGCAGCGTTGTTCGCATCGGCGGCCACGGCGGTGCCCACAGGAATGGTCAGCATGACCAGCACCGTGCACAGGCGCGCGAGCACTGCCGGGACGCTGGCGATGTTCTGGCGATCCTGTTCATACGCTCACGATAGGCACACCGAGATGAACAGAGGATGAACGGCGATCAACATCACGCGGTGCCCCAACTCATCCACGGCGCCGCGCGTGAGCTGGCGTCACTGTTGCTGCGGAAGCGACGAGGACAGATGAGACCGAAGAGCCTGAACGTGTTCCTGATCCTGGTCGTGCCCTGCGCGGTGCTCGCGCAGCATGTTGGCGCGCCGCCCAGGGTGCTCCCGCCCGTCGCAGTCGCCGCCCTGGCACAGAGCGTGACGGCAGCGGCGACGCACCGCGCCCACGTCTGGCGGGATACGGCCCCGACCAACGCCGATGGCACGGTCAACGGGTATGTCGAGATCGCGCGCGGCGACCGGCGCAAATGGGAGTTCGACATGGCAGCCAACCGGCGGGAAATCGACCGGATGATTCCGGCCGCCACCGGCGGCTACCCGGTGAACTACGGCTTCGTGCCGCAAACCGTCTCCTACGACGGCGACCCCTTCGATGTCCTGGTGCTCGGGCCCGCGGCCGAGGGCGGCCGGATCGTCCGCGGCGTGGCGGTCGGCATCATGTTCATGGAAGACGAGAAGGGGCTCGACTCGAAGGTCGTCGTCTCACCGGCCAGACCAGACGGACAGCCGCTGCATCAGCTCACGCCGGCGTTGCAGGAGGAGATTGGCGGCTACTTCCGCCGCTACAAGGAGCACCAGCCGGGCGCCTTCTCGACGGTCCGCGGCTGGGGCAGCGCGGCACTCGGCCTCGATTACGTCGCCACGGCGCACGCCTTCTTCCTCCGCTGCCGCAACCATGGCAGCGCACCCTGTGACCTCGATGCCGCCACCCGCTGAGCACGGCGGCTGGCCTCTCCACCAGCAGCGCACGACGTAACATCGCTGGATGACTGTAGATGCCCCGCCGGGCTGGCGCATGTCGCGCGAGTCCCGGCTCCTGTTGCTGACCGTCGCCGTCTGCGCCGTTGTGCTCCTCGGACTGGCGCGGCTGCGCTTTCCCGCCGTTCCGGCGGTCGTCTCCGCGACGCCGCCGCTCGAGCGGCTCGCGGCGCGCGCCTCGGTACGATGCCCTCGCGGCCGACATCCAGCGGCTCGAACCGATCATCGCCGCCAACCTGATGGTGCTTCGTCTCGAGCCGGGGGTGGTTGCGGCACCGCGGGCGCTCGGCGATCTGCTCACCCCGCCCGACGAGGCCGTGACCACGCGGCACGTGGCTGCGCTGCGCGTCGGCCGCGAGGTCGCCGTCGCCGCGCTCGAGGCCGGCAGCCGCGTCGACGGCCTCATCGGTGCGGGTGCCGCCGGCCAGGCGGAGGTGGTGGCGGTCGATCCGATCCGCGACGTCGCCCGGCTTCGGGTGCCCGCCGTCGACGCGCGCCCGGTCGCCGAGCTGGCGCTGGCTTCACTGCAGACACCGCTCTACGTCGTCGCCGTGGAAGGCACCCAGGCGGGGATCACCCTGCGGCCCGTGTTCCTCGGCCGCGGTGGCGGGTTCCAGTCGGCACGGTGGACGCGTCCGCTGCTGCCGCTCGGCGGCATGGTCGTCTCGCCGGGCGCCCTGCTATTCTCGTTTGCAGGACAGTTCCTCGGAACGGTGGTGCAGGAAAATGGCGCAGCGGCGATTGCCTCGGCGCGCGACGTGCTGGATACGGTTGGTGCACTCGCTGCCGACTCACGCCGCGATCCGGTCGACATCGGAATCGTCGTGCAGCCGCTCACGCCGCCACTCGCCGCGTCCCTTGGCGCAGCCCGCGGTATTGTCGTCGCCAGCGTCGACGCCACCGGCGCGGCGGCCGGTGCCCTGCAACCCGCCGACGTGATCACCGCGGTCGACGACTGGTCTACGGACGACCCGAACGAGTTCCTGCTGCGCCTGGCGTCGCGCCCCGGCAGCACGCCCGTCACAATCTCGCTCCTCCGTAACCGTTCGGCGCACACCGTGGTGCTGCCCGCGGCGGCGCAACCGGCGTCGGTGCCGCGCTCTGGCGGCTGGACCTTCACCGCCGAGCGCGGCGGCGGCACGCGCGTCGGCGCCCGCAGCCGCACGGCCGACGGCGCCGGCTCGGAACTTCGCCGCGGCGACGTCATCACCAGGGCCGGGGCGGTCGCCAAGCCGACGCCAGCACAGATGACGCGGCTCCTCGCAACGCCCGCAACAGGCGGGTTCCTTCCGCTGCTGGTGCTGCGCGACGGCCGTCAGCGCGTCGTGGCGGTCGCGGTGCCGCACCGGGACGATGCCGTCACGCCGTGAGTGGCCGGAGCTCGGCTCCGACCAGCTCGACGCACCGGCGCTCCCGGGCAAGGCGCGCTCGCGCTGGCTGACCTCGCGACGGCCTGCGCTTGGTGTCCGGGCGACCGCCGTCCCGGCACTGACGTTCGTGCTGCTTGGCGCGGCGATCGGCCCGAGCGGCCTGAACGTGCTGAGCCGCACCGCGCTCGACAACATGCAGGCGGTGGTCTGGGTGGCGCTGGCGGTCATCGGCGTGTTCGTCGGGCTGGGTCTCGCGGCGGCTGGGGCCGACCGATCGGCGCGCACCGTGACGTGCAGCGCGATCGTCGCGGTCGGCACCACCGCGATGGTCGCCACGGGTCTCTACCTGCTGGTGTCGCTTACCGGCACACCATTGCAGGGCAACGTGCTCGCCGCCGCGATCCTGGCCGGCCTGTGCGCGTCGGTGTCTGCGGCACTCCACACCGGCAGCACCGAGGAGAGCGGCGCCAGCCGCGCCGCCGGCGTTGCCGACCTCGATGACTTGCCCGTCGTAGCGGTCGGCGTGGCGATCATCGCGGGCCTTGCCGGCGGAGACGCCACGTTGCGGCTGCTCGCCACTGTCGCCGCCGGAGCGGCGGTGGGCGTCGCCGGCTGGCTGCTGTTCGAGCACGCAAGCGAGCCGGAACGCATCGTCTTCGTCACCGGGGCCATCCTGCTCCTTGCCGGCATCGGCGCCTATCTCGGCACCTCACCGCTGCTCAGTGGCTGCGTGGCGGCACTGGTCTGGGTACGCGCGCCCGGTGCCGCCGACCGCATCACCGCTGCCGACCTTCGAACCCTGCAGCACCCGCTCGTCGCGTTGCTGCTGGTCGTCGCCGGTGCGCTGGTGCAGTGGGCGCCGCTGGCGCTCTGGCTCGCGGCCTTCCTGGTAGTATTGCGGCTCGCTGCGAAACTGCTGGTCAGCGTCCTGGTGGCCCCGATTGCACGCGTCTCACCGGCGGTGCTCGCCACCGTGCTGCTGCCGCCAGGAGTGATGGGCATCGCCCTGAGCCTCAATGCCGGCAGCCTGCTCGGCGACGACTACCGCTGGCTGGTCTCGGCCGTGACGGTTTCGAGCGTGGCGTCCGAGCTGCTCGCCATGCTGCTGCCCGACACAGCGGAGGACGCGACCTGATGGCCCGCCTCGGTGCGCTCGTCCTCATCCTGGCGGTGGTCGTCGGCGTGCAACGCGCCGGTCCGGCGGTCGCGGCATCCACCGTCACCCTGCCGCTCGGCTTCGCGCTGATCGCCGCGTACCTGCTCGGCACGGCCGCCGAGCGGATCCGGTTGCCGCGGCTGAGCGGCTACCTCCTGTTCGGCCTGATCTGCGGGCCCTTCCTCCTCAACCTGATCACGTCGGCGATGGCCCGCGATCTCCAGGTGGTCAACGGCTTCGCCCTCGCGCTCATCGCCCTGATTGCCGGCCTCGAACTCAGCGTCACGCGATTGCGCACGCAGCTTCGCAGTGTCCTCATCGTCGGCGGCGTCGTCATGATCGGGACGCTGGTGGTGCTGACGACCGTGCTGTGGCTGGCCTGGCCGCTGCTGCCGTTCGCCGATGTCGGCGCCGGTGCGCCGCGCCTGGCCGCCGCGCTGGTGACCGCCGCGCTGGTCGCCAGTTTCTCCCCCACCGTGACGATTGCGGTGATTGCCGAGACGCGGGCGCGCGGCCCGCTCACCGAGCTGATCATGGCTATCGTGATCATGGCCGACCTGCTGCTCATCCTGCTGTTCGCGCTGGCGATGCAGTACGCGCGCTGGACGATGTCGTCGGTGGCAAGCGAGGTGGCGTTACCGGTGCAACTCGCCTGGGACATCGTCGGTTCGCTCGCGTTTGGTGGCGTCGTCGGCGCCGCGTTCGCCGCGTACCTGCGGATCATCCGGCGTGAGACGACGCTGGCCCTCCTCGGCGTCTGCGCCCTGCTGGCGGTGGTCGCGCCGTTGCTGCATTTCGAGCTGATCCTGACCGCGCTCGGCGCCGGGCTGGTGGTGGAGAACGTCGCGCCGCCGGAAGGGGACGAACTGCGCACTGCGATTGAGCACGGCGCCCTGCCGGTGCTGGTCGCGTTCTTTGCGGCAGCCGGGGCGTCGTTGCAGCTCGATGTTCTTGCCGTGGTCGGGTCGACGGCGATCGTCCTGTCGACCTTGCGGCTCGGGCTGATCCGCGGCTTCGCGACGGCCGCGGTGCGCAGCGCGTCTTTGCAGGACACGCCAGCGCGCTTCGCCTGGATGGGCCTGATTTCCCAGGCGGGCGTCACCCTCGGGCTGGCGACGATCGTCGCCACCGAGTTCCCTGGCTGGGGCGCGCAAGTGCGGACGCTGGTCGTCGCGCTCACCGGGCTGCACGTGCTGACCGGCCCGATCCTGCTGAAAGCCGGCTTGCAGCGCGCCGGAGAGATCGACGCGTCGTAGACGGGAACGACGGTTCCCCTCGCATACAATGCGCCGACGCTTCCCGGGCCGCAGTGACCGTTGTCAGCAAGGAGCACCATGACCGAGTCGGATACGCCAGCCTTGGCCAGGTCGGCGTTGCGACGGCGCCCGCGGCGTCAGTGGCAGCGGCCCCGGACTGCGGCGGTGGTGGCGCTGCTCTCGCTGCTGGCGGCTGCCGCGGCGGCGGCGCGCATGGCCGCCCAGGATGGCTCCGCCGCCGGCGAGGAGGCGCGCCTGCTTGCCGGCACGATCGATATCCACGTGCACAGCTACCCCGACGACCGGCCGCGATCGATTGACGCGATCGACGTTGCCCGGCTGGCGCAATCGCGCGGCATGCGCGCGATCGTCCTGAAGAACCACTACGACTCGACTGCCGGCCTCGCAACGATCGTGCAGAAGATGGTGCCGGGCATCGCCGTGCTTGGCGGCATCGCCCTCAATCGGCCGCTCGGCGGCATCAACCCGGCGGCGGTCGAACACATGGCGGCGCTCTCGGGCGGCCTCGGCCGCGTCGTGTGGATGCCGACCTTCGATGCCGAGAACAACGTGCGCCGTGCAGACGAGAGCCGCCCGTTCGTCGCCGTGGCGCGGCGCGGCGAGCTGCTGCCGGAGGTGCGCGAGGTCATCGGCGTGATTGCCAGGCACAACCTGGTGCTGGCGACCGGTCACTCCTCGCCGGAGGAAACCCTGATGCTGCTACAGGAGGGGCGCCGCCAGGGCGTGCAGCAGATGGTCGTGACGCACGCGATGTTCACGCCAGTCCTGATGACCGTCGCGCAGATGCAGCAGGCTGCCGCGCTCGGCGCCTTCCTGGAGTTCGCCGGCGGCCGCCCGACCGGTGCCGGGGCAGCAGAGCGGATGAAGCGTTTCGCCGAGGCGATTCGCGCCGTCGGTGTGGAACATTGCATCGTGTCGACCGACCTGGGTCAGCCGAACAATCCGCTGCCGCCGGACGGCTTTGCCGGCTTCCTCGTCGCACTGCGGCAACAGGGATTCAGCACCGAGCAGATTGGCCAGATGGCCCGGCAGAACCCCGCGCGCCTGCTCGGTCTCGCGCCATGAGCGGTGGCCGCGACCGCACGTGTCAGCCCTTCGGCGCCAGGTAACTCTTGCGAGCGCGCGGCTTCAACCCGCGCGGCGCAACCCGCACCTCGATGTCGTGCAGCTTGCCGTCACGTTTCGGCGGCACGAAGCCAAGCACGTACTGGCTGTGGAGTTCCTCGGCGACGCCGGCGAAGGCTGCGCCGAGATCCTGGCGGAAATCGATCTCCGTGTAGCCGCCGCCGGTCAGTTCAGCAACCAGGGCAAGGCCCGGATCGGCCCGGTCCTCGAGCAGCGCCGCCTGCAGCCCGCCGGCGCCGAGGCCGGGTGGGACGCGGCGGCCGCCGCGACTCCGCATGCCAATCGCGTAGACCATCACGTCTTCGCGGCGGGCGCGATCGACCACGTCGGCCTGACTGATGTAGCGGGTCCGGAAGCTGATCGGGCCGCTGTCCTTGCCATCGCTGAGCACCAGCACGACGCGGCGAGCCTCCGCATCGAGGGTACCGAACCCGTTCATCGCCTCGTCGATTGCACGCCACAGTGGTGTTGGCGCGTCGGCCGCGACTGATGCAGGAACGGCGCGCAGCAGCGTAGCGCTGTCGCGCGTAAACTCCGGGCCGATGGTGACGTCGTGGCCGAAACTGCCGACGCGGGCCAGGTCGTCGGGCGCGAGACGGCCAAACAGCTGCTCGGCCGCCGCGCGCAGCAGTGGCAGGTTGCCCTCCATGCTGCCGGAGACGTCCAGCATCAGGATCAGCCTGATCGGTCGCGGCGAGTTGTCGAACAAGGTGATCGGTTGCGGCTTGCCTTCGTCGCGCACCTCGAAATCCGACTGCGTCAGCGACGTCACCAACCGTCCGTCGCGGTCGGTCACCGTGGCGAAGACGCGGACGAGGTCACCCGAGGCGCGAAACACCGGCTGCTGCGCTGCCACCACCGCTCCGAGCGCCACCCCCGCCACCAGCAACGCGGATGTCAGTCGTCCTGTCATTCACCTGTCCTCACGTGACCTCGAGGTTCACACCGGGAGCTACGTTAGCACCCGTACCCGGACGCGTGTCGAACTCGGGCGTGCCAGCTCAGCCAGTAAGGCCGGTCTGACGGGACAGGTAATCGATGAGTTCCTGGTACGGTTGCGGCTTGAAGGCGAGGTGTGCGCGGTGGCGCCGAATCTGCTCCTCGACGTGCTCCGGCAGGTCGACGCGGCCGGTGAAGATGACCACCGGCAGCGTGACGTATGCGGGTTGCGACCGAAGCCACGAGAGCACGTGAAGGCCCGACATTCCGCCAGGCTCGAGGCCGAGGTCGAGTACGGCTGCGGCGAGGCGCTCGAGCCGCGCCACGTCGATGGCCTCGGCTGCCGTCGGTGCGACGCGAACCGAAAAGCCGCTCAGGCTCAACATGCGGCGCAGGGTCTGGCGGACCTGTGGTTCGTCCTCGACGACCAGGACCAACGGCGGCTCCGAGGAGGGCGTCATGCGCAATTCACGGGGAAGGCGTGGCGGGCAACACTTGTAACCGCAACCATTTCGCCACAGAATCGGACCGGCCGCAAGCCGGCGCCAGACGAGGGCGCCAGACGAGGCGCCAGACGAGGGCAGGCGGCGGTGACCGCAGCGCGGCGCTCAGCCGCGATCGGCAGCGGGCAATGAGCGGCGGACCGCGCCGGCAAGGGCGAACAGGCCGCCGCCGAGCAGCACGAGCGAGGCAGATTCGGGTACGTCGAACGACACGGCTGTTCCCGGAAAGGCACTGAACAACGCGGCGGCACTAGTCGATGCTGCGGTGAGCACCAACGCGGCTGCGGCGAGAACGAGAGTTCTCGGGGCAGTAAATCTCTTCATCCTGGGCTCCTGACCAACGCGGTCGATTGATTGCGGTGCCCGGTAAGTCAGCAAGGCGGCGGCCGAGCACAATTTTGCAATCGGCGAGTTTTTGCTTGGGAAAACGCGTGGCGCCCGCAGCTAGTCGCCAGGATGCGGGACTAATCTCGGTGCCGCCACGGGTTTTGTCGGGGATCGACTACGCGTCCGCCGGGCGCGAGAATGAGCGGGCGATGCCTGCGACGCCCGCCATCCACCTGCTGCGCCGTCACGCGGTGCCGTTTACCGAACATCCCTATCGCTACGAGGAGCGGGGCGGCACGCGAGTGTCGGCGCGCGCGCTCGGCGTGCCCGAGCACGCCGTGGTCAAGACACTGGTGATGCAGGACGACCGCAGGCAGCCGCTGCTGGTCTTGATGCACGGCGACCGCGAGGTGTCGACCCAGGCGCTCGCACGGCACCTGGGTGTCCGCAGCATCGAGCCGTGCGATCGCGCGGTCGCCGAGCGCCACACTGGCTACCTCGTTGGCGGGACGTCGCCATTTGCCACCCGCAAGCCGCTGCCGGTCTACGTCGAGCGGTCGATCCTGGATCTGCCGACGGTGTATGTGAACGGTGGCCGGCGCGGCTTCCTGGTTGGGCTCTCGCCGGCGGTGTTCACGCGGCTGCTCGGCGCCGTCGCCGTCGATGCGGCGACCCAGTGAGGACAGGCCGCGGCGGCGACGGGCGGCCGGGCTGAACTACCATGTCTGCCGGCGATACATGCTGACTCTCGACTTGATCAACACCGTGGCGTTCGGCGGCGCGGTGCTGTTCCTCGGCCACTTCGTCCGGCGGCTGCTGCCGGCGCTGGCCCGCTACAACGTTCCGGCGCCGGTCATCGGCGGGCTGCTGGTGGCGGCGGCGGTGCTCACGGCGCGATCGCGCGGCGTCGAACTAGTGACGTTCGACACGCGCCTCCAGGTTCCCTTCATGGTCGCCTTCTTCACCACCATCGGGTTCGGCGCAAGCCTGTCGCTCCTGAAGGTCGGCGGCCCGCAGGTGCTGCTGTTCTTCGTCATCTCGACGCTGCTCGCCGGCCTCCAGAACCTGATCGGCGTTGCCGTCGCCCTGCCTATGGGCATGCACCCGCTGTTTGGCGTGCTGAACGGATCGGTCACGCTGACCGGCGGGCCGGCCACCGGCCTCGCGTTCGCACCCGCGTTCGAACAGGCGGGCGTCCAGGGGGCAGCGACGGTCGCCGTGGCCGCCGCGATGGTCGGCATCGTCTCGGGCGGCCTGATCGGCGGGCCTGTCGGAACCATCCTGATCGAGCGCCATCAGCTGCGGCGCCGCCGCGATCAGCCGATGCCCGAGCAGCCGCCGCTGGCCACCCACATCGTCGAAGGCCAGCTCGCCGACCCTCCGGCGGCTGCGCCGGCGGGAGAGGACAAGGAATCCTACGCGCTGCTGAAGGCGCTGGTGGTCATCCTGGTGGCGATGTGGCTGGGCTCGAACGTCGGCACCTGGCTCACCGGTGCCGGCATCACGCTGCCGTCCTACATCGGCGCCATGCTCGTCGCCGCCGTGATTCGGAACGTGGACGATGTCACCGGGGTGATCGGGCTGTCGCAGCGAACGATCGACGATCTGGGCAGCGTGGCCCTGTCACTGTTCCTCGTCCTGGCGCTGATGACGCTGCGGCTGTGGGAACTCGCCGGACTGGCGCTGCCGATGGTCGCCATCCTGTTCGTGCAGGTGGCGCTGATTGCCGCGGTGTGCTGGCCGGTCTTCCGCCTGATGGGGCGAGACTACGACGCGGCGGTGATGGCCGGCGGCCTCTGCGGCTTCATGCTCGGGACGACGGCCAACGCCATGGCCAACATGGAGTCGCTGGTCGACCGTTATGGTCCGGCGCCGCGCGCCTTCCTGGTCGTGCCGATGGTCGGCGCGTTCTTCGTCGACTTCACCAACGCCATCCTCATCACCATCTTTCTCAACGTGTTGGCGTGAGACGGCCATGATTGACATCGTTCACGGCTGGATCCTGACCCTGGACGGCTTCCTGTGGGGACCGCCGCTGCTGGTGCTGCTGTTCGGCACCCACGTCTTCCTGACCATACGCACCGGATTCGTCCAACGGTTTCTCGGCACCGCCCTGCGGCTGTCGGTCACGAAGGAGCCGGGCGCCGCCGGGGACGTCAGCCCGTTCGCCGCGCTCACCACCGCACTGGCGGCGACCATCGGCACCGGCAACATCGTCGGCGTGGCGACGGCGGTGAGCCTCGGCGGGCCGGGCGCCGTGCTGTGGATGTGGCTGACCGGTGTGCTCGGCAGCGCCACCAAGTACAGCGAGGCGCTCCTCGCGGTGAAGTACCGCGTCAGGACAGAGAACGGCACGATGCTCGGCGGGCCGATGTACGCCCTCGAGAAGGGCCTCGGCATGAAATGGCTTGGCATGCTGTTCGCGCTGTTCACGGTCATCGCCTCGTTCGGCATCGGCAACATGGTCCAGGCGAACTCGATCTCGACGCTGGCCGCCGGGACGTTCGGCATCGATCCGAGGCTCACCGGTGTCGCGCTGATGATCGGCACCGCGGTGGTGGTGCTGGGCGGGCTGCAGTGGATTGCGCGGGTGTGCGAGGTGCTGGTGCCGGTCATGGCGATCGGCTACCTGCTCGGCTGCGGAGCGATCCTGGTCGCGCAGGCCGACTTGCTGTGGCCGGCGGTGCGGCTGATTATCACCAGCGCCTTCACGCCGACTGCCGCCGGCGGCGGCTTCGCCGGCGCGACGGTGATGATGGCGGCCCGCTATGGTGTCGCCCGCGGCCTGTTCTCGAACGAATCGGGCCTCGGCTCGGCGCCGATCGTTGCCGCGGCGGCGCAGAGCCGCAACCCGGTTCGGCAGGCGCTGGTATCGGCGACTGGCACGTTCTGGGACACCGTGGTGATCTGCGCCGTCTCCGGCCTGGTGATCGTCACCAGCATCTTGCGCAACCCGACGGAGCTCGGTGCACTGCGGGGGGCCGAGCTGACGAGCGCCGCCTTCAACCAGACGTTGCCGACATTCGGGCCGGTCGTGCTGACATTCGCCCTGCTCACATTCGTGTTCTCGACGATTCTCGGCTGGTCGTACTACGGCGAGCGCGCCGCCGAGTATCTCGGTGGCCCACGGCTGATTCTGCCGTACCGCATCGTGTGGGTGCTGGCGGTCTATGCCGGTTCGGTGTTCACCTTGAATTTCGTCTGGGATTTCTCCGACGTTGCCAATGCCCTGATGGCGATTCCGAACCTGATCGCGCTGCTGCTCCTGTCGAACGTGGTGGCGGAGGACACCAGGAAGTTCCTGTCGTCCGGCGACATCGACAGCGCCGGCTGACGCAGCGAGGCCCGCTGCCCTTGCCACGCCGCGCCGCCGGCAGCCTCCGCTGGCTGGCTGCCCTCGCTCAGCGCTGCTCGGCGGCGGTCTCGGCAGTGGCGACGCGCACGGCGATTTCCTCGATGACCCCGGCGGCTGCCTGTAAGGTGACCAGCTGCTCGGCGGAGAGCCCGTGCTCGCTGCTGGCTGCCTCGATCCAGCTCTTCATGTCACGGGTCACCTGCGTCGACAACGATATGAAAGCTTTTGGATTCATGCGTTCCTCACCGCGTTAGCGGCGCGCGGGCGCGGGGCGGCATCCCGCCGCGCTGCCCTCGCGCGCTGTGCTTGAAATTGGCGGAGCGTCAGCTCCGCGGGCGATCGTCGTCGAGACGGCGCACCGACTCTTCCACCCGGTCGACGTACTCCGTGACCCGCGCTGCGCTCACGTCCCACCAGTCGGCCGCCCCTACGCCGCGCAGCCGCTGCAGGTCGTCCTGCAACTTGTCGATGCGCGCCCGGGTATCGTTCACCTCGGTTTCCACCGCGCCGCTTGCCTTGACGTTCTTCAACGCTTCTTCCATCGCGTCGGCGCGCGTCGCGAGGCGTGCGACGAAGGTGTCACGGCGAGACTCGAAGACCGCGTCAGCAGGCGATGCCGCAGCCGCTGGCGCATCCGCGGCGGCGTTCCTCGCCAGGCGCCGTACGTCGGCAGCGATGTCGTCGGCGGTGCGCTCCATTGCCTCCTCATGCCGCTGCCACCAGTTCTCGGGTGACGTGGTCTTGAGGTTGGCGATCGCCTGGCGAACGCCGTCGACGTCCTCCTTGACCTCGGCGTGGAGCGCGGCGGTCGGGGTTCGCCCTCTGTCGGCGACCTTGGTTTCCATCTCGGCGAATTGGCGCTGCAGATCCTCCGCTCGCTTATCCAACGCGGCGGTCTGCTCATCCATGTGCCTGCGGCTCTCCGCTGCCGCATCAGCCGCCGGATCGGCCGCCGGCGAGGTGCCCGTCTCAGGCGCTGCCGTCTGCCGGTTGCACGCCGTCAACAGGGGGATGCCCGAGAGCAGGCAGAGGATGACCACTCGTATGGCTGGCTGACGTCGCATATGTGCCTCCTCGATGTGCGCGACACCGGTCGCTCCGCGGTCGAACGCGCATCTCATTGCACGCCGCCGTGGCTGAGCTGCGCCACCGGCGTGTGATGACGAAGGCAGCATGTATCAGGCCAGACGCTCGGCGCTCGTGCTTAGCGCCCACCGGCGACGTCCAGGAACGTCCCCGTGCAGTAGGATGCTTCGTCGGACAACAGCCAGAGGATCGCCCGGGCGACCTCCTCCGGCTGACCGCCGCGCTGCATCGGCACCAGATGCTTGACCCGGTCGACGCGGCCGGGCTCGCCGCCGGACGCGTGAATTTCGGTGTAGACGTGGCCGACTCGCACGGCGTTCACGCGAATGCCGTCTTCGGCCACTTCGCGCGCCAGGCCGATGGTGAAGCTCTCCAGCGCGCCCTTCGACGCCGCATAGTCGACATACTCGTTCGGCGACCCGTACTGCGCCGCGCGTGAAGAGACGTTGACGATCGCCCCGCCGGCGCCGCCGTGGCGCGTGGCCATCCGCCGCACCGCTTCCCTGGCGCACAGGAACGGGCCGATGACGTTCACCGCCAGGGTCCTGGCGATCCGGTCGGCGCTCATTGCCGCGACCGGCATCTGGCGCTCGAGGATGGCTGCGTTGTTGACGAGCGCCTGCGGCAACCCGAGCCGTGCGTCCACGGCCGCGAACAGCCGCTCGACGTCGGTCTCCGCCGAGACGTCGCACTGCACGGCCATCGCCGTGCCGCCGGCGCTGTCGATCGCGCGCACGACCTGTTCGGCGGCGGCGGCGTTCGCCCGGAAGGCTATTGCCACTGCGTAGCCGCGTTCCGCCGCCAGCCGCGCGGTGGCGGCGCCGATGCCACGGCTGCCGCCGGTGATCACGATCGACGGTTTACCAGTCTTCATGTCTTCGCTCCCATCCAGAGCCTACTGGGCACACGACGTAGGGCGGGTGCCGCCGCAGGCGGACCCGTCGTCAACGGCCCGGCCGGGTCCGCTCCGCGGCACCAGGCCTACTGCGCACTCCCGGAACCCGGCCTGCTGCGTGCACCGTCGTCGCGCCACAGTCGCGTCGACCTGCCTGCGCCCGTCGTTCACTTCGGCACGACCCCGACGTACTTCGCTCGCGGGCGAATCAGCTGCCCGTTGGCGTACTGCTCGATAGCGTGGCCGATCCAGCCGATGCTGCGGCCGACGGCGAACAGGACCAGCGGCGAACCGGCCGGCAGCCGCAGGACCCGGGCGAGCGCACCCAGAGCGAAATCCAGGTTGGGCACTTCACCGGTGGCGTCGCTGATCGCCGTCGCGCACGCGTCGATGTAGCGGCACTCGCGGTCGGCGCGATAGCGTTGCCGCAGCAACCCGAGCAGCGCCGCGGCACGCGGATCGCCGTGCCGATAGAGCGGATGGCCGAAGCCTTCGACCGGCTCGCCGCGCCGCAGCCGCTCGGCGACCGCCGCGGGAAGCGAGCGCGCCCGGCGCAGCGCCGACAACATCGCTTCCACCCGCGCGGTGGCGCCGCCATGCCGCGGCCCTTCCAGCGCGGCCAGCGCGGCCGTCACCACCGCGTAAGGGTTGGCGCCGGCCGATGCGACACAGCGCGCGGTGAACGACGAGACGTTCAGGTCGTGGTCAGCGCAGAGAATCAAGGCCGCGCGCAACAGCTCGGCCGCGCCGCCGTCGATGCGCCACGCCCGCGCGAGCGCCCGTTCGACCGTCATCCCGGGCGGCTGCGAGCCCGCGGCCACCGCCGTCAACAGGCGGACGATGCGCCAGCCGGTGCGCGCGACGATCGCCGCCCGCAGATCAAAGGCGGTCGCATCCGCCGCGGCGCTTGCCGCCAAGGTCGCCTGCGCCCGCACGACGAATGGCGCAGGACGGACACGCCTCACCGCGGCGCTGCGAACGCGTTCGTCAAACGTGCCGTCGAAGCCGCCGGTCCAGATCAGTGCCGCCACCTCCTGCAGCGAGCGTGTGCCGGCGAGCTGCACCGCGTCGTGACCCCGGTAGAAGAGCCGCTGGCCGTCGACCAGGGTGATCGCCGATTCGAGCACCGGCAACCCCCAGTGCAGCGCGTGCGCCGCCGCCTTGTCCGGCGCGCGCCGCTCTTCGGCATGCTGCCGCAGCCGCTCGAGGTCCTCACGTGCATAGCTGCGGACGCGGTGCGCGCCCGGCGTGGCCTGCGAGCGCAGGTAGCCGCGGCTGACATAGGCGTAGAGCGTGGCGCGGCTGACGCCGAGCAGGCGCGCGGCATCAGCGGCACCGATCCAGGCCGGCCTGGCTGTCATATTGATCGCTCAATCAAGATTGACACAAGCATACACGCCGCATAGCGTGGAGGCATGGTCACTGCAGGACTCGAAGGCGTCGTCGCGGCAGCGACGCAACTCAGTCACGTCGACGGCGAGCGCGGCGAGTTGATCATCGCCGGCTATCGCGTGGACGACCTTGCCGCCAATGCAACGTTCGAGGAGACCACCTGGCTGCTGCTGCATGGCGCGCTGCCGACCGGCCAGCAGCTCGAACAGTTCAGGGCCGCGCTGGTGCAGGCCCGCCAGCTACCGCCGGCGATCGTCGCATTGCTCGAGGCGTCCGCCCGGCGGCGAGTCGAACCGATGGACGCGCTACGGCTGGCGGCCGGCGCCATCTCCCTGGCCGGCGCCGCGCCGGCCGACATCGTCGCCCGGCTGCCCGTCATCGTCGCAACCTACTGGCGGCTGCTGCATGGCCAGCGGCCGCTTGCGCCGCGCAGCGACCTCGGGCACGCCGCGAACTTTCTCTACATGCTCGACGGCGAGCCGTGCCGGACACCGAGCAGGTGCGCGGCCTGGAGACGTATCTCAACACGGTGATCGATCACGGCCTCAACGCCTCGACGTTCACGGCCCGCGTCATCACCTCGACCGGCTCGGACCTGGTGTCGGCCGTGGCGGGCGCGATCGGCGCGCTCAAGGGGCCGCTGCACGGCGGCGCGCCCGGCCCCGCGCTCGAGATGGTGTTCGAGATTGGCGACGCGACGCGGGCCGAGACCGTGCTGCGCGCAGAAGCTCGACGCCGGCGAGCGGCTGATGGGCTTCGGCCACCGCGTCTACAAGGTGCGCGACCCGCGCGCCGACGTGCTGGCGCGCGCCGCCGAGCGCATGTTCACCGCGCCGGCGACATGCGCTGCTACACGCTGGCGCGCGCGGTCGAGGCGGACGCGCTGCGAGCTGCTGGACGAGCTACAAGCCGGGCGGCGGCTGCAGACCAACGTCGAGTTCTACACGGCGCTGCTGCTGCACGGCCTGGGACTCGACGTGCCGCTCTTCACGCCGACGTTCGCCGTCAGCCGCGTCAGCGGCTGGATGGCGCATGCGCTCGAGCAGCAGCGGAGCAACCGCATCATCCGGCCGCAGTCCGAGTACACCGGGCCCCGCGACCGCGAGTGGGTGCCGCTGGCACAGCGCGGAGCGGCGGCATGATCGCCAGCGGCTTCTCGCTCGAGGATACGGTCGACCTGCTCGCGGGAACGCCGGCAGCGCTGAACGCGCTGCTGCGACAGCTGCGAGAACCGTGGATCCGCGCCAATGAAGGTGCCGACAGCTGGAGCCCGTTCGACGTCGTCGGGCACCTTGTGCATGGCGAGCGCACCGATTGGATGCCGCGGCTCAGGATCGCGCTCGAGCATGGCGAGGCGCGCCCCTTCGATCCATTCGACCGCCGCGCCCAGTTCGCGTGCTCGGCCGGCCTGTCGCTGGCACAACTGCTCGACGAGTTCGCCAGCCTGCGCAGCGACAACCTGCAGCAGCTCGCGGCGCTGCGCCTGACGAGTGCCGACCTCGAACGCAGAGGCCGACATCCCGAGCTCGGGGTGGTCACCGTCGGCCAGTTACTGGCGACGTGGGCAGCGCACGACCTCGATCACGTCGCGCAGATCGCCCGGGTGCTGGCGCACCGCTACAGCGATGAGGTGGGTCCGTGGCGCGCGTACTTGCGGATCGTCAGCGGAACGCCTGGGTGACGACGCCGCGATCGGGCACCGGATCTTGCATGGCTCCCTGGTTCACGGTCCCGGCTGGCAGCGAGGAGGAACGATGGGTGCGCGATGGACAGCGGCGATGGCACTCGCGGTCGCCACGACGGCGTGCGGCGGCGGCAACACCCCTCCACAGGGTGGCGACACCGCGCCCGGCGCCGACCGCACGGCGAAGACGGCGGCGCTCGAAACCGGGGCAAACCTGCTGCAGGCAAAAGCGCCGGTCGAGCAGATCGCGATCTACCTGAACGGCTTCCATGTGTCGAAGGACGATCCGGCGATGCAGATGGAAGCGCATCACTACTGCAATCAGGCGAACGAAGACCTGGCGCAGTGCGTGCTATTCGACGGCAACACGGCTGACGCCCGGATGACGGGGGTCGAGTACATCATCTCGGAGAAGCTGTACGCGACACTGCCGGCGGAAGAAAAGGCCTACTGGCACCCGCACAACTACGAGGTCCTGTCGGGAACCCTGCGCCTGCCGGGCCTGCCGGACGCGGTCGAGAAAGAAGCGTTGCAGACCAAGGTGAACAGCTACGGCAAGACGTGGCATACCTGGATGAGCGGCGTCCACAACCACGCACCGGACCCACTCCCGTTCGGTCCGGCCCGCTTGCAGTGGAGCTTCAATCGAGACGGCGAAGCAGACGCGGCCATGGTCCAGGCTCGGGACCAGCGGATGGGCCTGGACTCGACCCGCGCCCGCGAGCAGCGTCAGGACCTGCTGCCACAGGCGAAACCGCAAGGTGGCGTCGCGGCGATGGCGGCAGCCTTTCCGCGCGCCCAGCCGATACCCGGTGTATCGGACAACGGCGACGCGGCGACGCGGCCGGTTCCGACGCTTGCCATGAAGCCGGTGCAGGCTTCCGCCGGCGGCCAGTAGCTGCTCCTGCCCGGCGGTCAGCGAACGCCCGACGTCAGCGGACGGAGATGACCTGCTGCGCCGCGGCGAGACGGTGGACGCAGGACAGCGCGCCGGTCAACCGTTCGCCATGCGGATCACGCACGTCGTCGAGCGGCACGAACAGCACGGTACCTTCGCGGCGGGACAGCACGTTGCGGGTGAGCAGCGCGCGCATCATCCAGACGGCCGCGCGCACATCACTGCACTCGAGGCCGAGCCAGCCGCCGTAGCGGCTCGCGCTGCGGCGCAGGCCGGTCGCCGCCCCGATCCGCTCACCGATCGTCGCCGGCCAATCGTCGGACGTGCTCGCCGCGTCGGCGGTGTCGCGTTGCGGGTGCACACCTCCGCGCCCGGTGCCGGGGTGCGGACCGGGCACGAGCCCAGGCGTCAGCAACGGCGACTCCGCCGCCATCGTCGCGAACAGGTCGCCAATCGCCTGCTTCTGCGCCCGCGGCATGTGCCCGAGCCAGTAGTGGCAGGTCTTGGCGATCGACCGTGATGACGTTCTTGATTTCCTTCTCGAGGCGGAATGCGGGCGAGCTGGCAGGTCGAGCCAGTCGCCCGGCGCCGTGCACGGCGACATTCTCCATCACGATGGCGCGCAGCAGCCAGCCGGCCATCGTCTCGCTGTAGCAGGCGACGCGGCACCCAGCCCGGCATCGGCGACAGGTCGCGCCGGCAGGCCGGTCACCAGCGTGATGCCGCGGCAGATCTCGTCGACGACCTCGCGGTAGCGCATCGGGCTCGCGCATCGATCGCCCCACGCGTACCGGGTTCGAGCAGTGCGCCCTTGTGGGGCGGGCCGCCGGCCATCGCCAGGTCGCAGAAGCTGCCCCACATCTGGTCCCAGGCGACGGTGCCGTCGGCGCCGTACTTCAGTCCGGCCGATCCCATCGAGATCGGCTGCACGTCCTCGTACGACTCCTGGTACTCCTCGGGCAGCAGGACGCGAAGCCTCGCGTCCAGCTCCTCGAGCTCGGTGCGGTGGTCAGTGCGGCTCGTCACCTGCTCCACTCTTGCACGAACGGCGCTGCCGGAGCTACGTTCGCAGCCGCGACGGCGAGCGCCGCCCGCGAATCTGGACGAGTGCAGGTGCCGCCGGAGCAGGCTCCGGCCTGGCAGTTGTGGCGCACTTCCCGGCCGACGGACAGGCGCACGCCGGCGCGGAGGAACGCGGCCGGACAAACGAGACGACACGCCGAACCACGGTGGCTGCGGCAGCCATGGCGATCACCGTCGCGACGACATCCTGGAAAATCAGCTCGCTCATGGCACCCCCGCCGCTACCAGCGCGATGCGCACGGCGAGCGCCGCGATGTAGGCCACCGTCGACATGTAGCCAAGCTGAAGCAGCGCGTACTTGATGCTGCCGGTCTCCTTGCGCGTCACCGTCAGCGTCGGCAGGCACTGCATTGCCAGGACGAAGAACACCAGCGCCGCTGCCGCCGTCGACGGCGTGAAGAGCGGCGCTGCCATCGGCCCGCGTCATGCCCGGATACGCGCCACCACGCCGGCGTCGACGTCGGCATTCGCCGGCGCCGCCCTCGAGCACCGACATCGTCGAGACGAACACCTCGCGCGCGAGGAAGCTGGTGACCACGCCGACCGTCAGCTGCCAGTCGAAGCCGAGCGGCGCGAACACCGGCTGCACGAACTTGCCGAACCGGCCGGCGAAGCTGCCGGCCTGCTCGGCCTTCGCCTGCAGCACGTCTGCCTGGGCGCGCAGCGCGTCGGCCTGCTTCGGCGTGAGGCCTGCAGCTGCGCCGCCTGCGCGCGCAGCGCCTCGGCCTCGGCAGGAGCCGCCACCTTCGGATAGGCGCTCAGCCACCACATCACGATGCAGATCGCCATGATCACGGTGCCGGCCGTGCGCAGGAACGCGAAGCCCCTGGTCCTTGGCGGCGAGCAGCGGCGTTGGTGAGCGACGGCGTGCGGTACGGCGGCAGCTCCAGGATCATCGGCCTGCGCCGCGCCCTTCAGCGCCGTGCGGCCGAACAGGCTGGCCGTCAGCAGGCCGGCCAGCGGCGCCGAGCAGGTAGCAGCCGGCGAAGGCGAGTGCCGGCGTAGCACGGATCCGCGAACAGCAGGCTGATCAGCAGCACGTAGACCGGCAGCCGCGCCGAGCAGCTCATGAACGGCGCCACCAGGATCGTCGCCAGCCGGTCGCGCCGGTTCGGGATCAGCCGCGCGCTCATGATGCCGGGCAGCGCGCACGCGTGCGACGTCAGCAGCGGCACGAACGCCTGGCCCGGCAGGCCGAACCGCGACAGCAGTGCCGTCCATGACGAACGCCGCGCGCGCCAGGTAGCCGGTGTCCTCGAGGATGCTGATCAGGAAGAACAGCAGGCAGATCTGCGGCAGGAACACGACCGTGCCGCTCAGGCCGCCGACGATGCCCTGCGTCATCAGGTCGCGGACCGGCCCTGCCGGCAGCGCGACGGTCAGCGCCGCGCTCACGTGCCCGAACAGCGCCTCGATGAGATCCATCGGGATCGCCGCCAGCGTGAACAGCGTCCAGAACAGGCCGCACATCACCACGGCAAACGCCAGCATGCCGAAGACGGGATGGGTCAGGTAGCGATCGATGCTGCTCGGTGACGCGGTCGGCGGTGACCACGTCCGGCTGCTGACGCGAGCGTCGCAGCGGTGATGTCCTCGGCCCACGGCGGTCAGCGCCTCGAGGCTGGCGCCGCGCGGCGGCAAATCCGCGGCAAGCGACGGGGGTGACGCCGGCGTGCGTGGTCGATGGCGTGCGCGCAGCACGTCGAGCCCTTCGCGCGCGGCGCGCCACGATCGGCACCACCGGGCAGCCGAGCCGTCGCGACAGCGCGTAGGCATCGATCGACGTGCCGCGACTGCGGGCGACGTCCATCATGTTGAGCGCGACGACGACCGGGCGGCCATGCGCGAGCACTTCGCCGACCAGCACGAGGTTGCGCGTCAGGTTGCACGCGTCGACGACGACGAGCACGACGTCGGCGAATAGCTTGCTGCCCGGGTGCAGCACATCGGCCGCGATCCGGCTCTCGGGCGTGTCGCTCTGGATCTCGTACAGGCCTGGCAGGTCGACCACGTCGAGCTGCGCGCGTGCCGAAGTGTGCGTCGCTGCCGACGCGGATCGAAGTCGTCGTGCCCGGGATAGTTCGAGGCCTTCGCCCGCAGGCCGCACAGGGCGTTGAAGAGCGTCGTCTTTCCGGTATTGGGATTGCCGACCAGGGCCAGGCGGAGCACCGAGGCGGCGGGGTCAGCCGCGGCGACGGTCGCGCTCATCGACCTATGAGGTGGGGAGAATCGGCGCCGGCGGCGGGAACGACGACCACCTGCCGGGCGATGCGTCCAGACATGCCGATGCGGGTCGCACGCACCTGGATGACGCAGGGTTCTCCCTGCTTGCACACCCGGAGCACGGAGTTGTCGGTCAGGCCGAGACCCCTGAGTCGCGCGCGCGAGTCGGCGTCCAGCTGGGCGTCATGCACTCGGGCCGTGGCGCCGACGGGAAGATCGCTGAGCAGACGGGTCTTGGGCATCTTCTGGGGCCGGGAGCGGCGGATAGCGAGCCGCCCCGGTCACTACCCTACCACAAAGTGAGACATGATCTCACTTTGTACGCACGGCTGTTCCCGGAAGATGCCTCAGGCGGCGATGGCGAGCGCTGCCGGCTGCAGCGCCCGCTCCAATACCTCTTCCACAGATGCGACGACGTGGAAGGTGATGTGCTCGCGGACGTCGCTCGGCACGTCGTCGATGTCGGCCGCATTCCGCTCCGGGACGATGACCTCGGTGAGTCCGGCAGCGTGCGCCGCCAGGACCTTCTGCTTCAATCCGCCGATCGGCAGCACCCGGCCCTGCAATGTGACCTCTCCGGTCATGCCGACCGTGCTCTTCACCGCCCGGCCGCTCAGCAGTGAGGCGATGGCCGTCACCATCGCGACCCCTGCGCTCGGTCCGTCCTTCGGGATCGCCCCGGCCGGAACGTGCACGTGGATCTCCTGCCCATCGAACGCCGCGCGTTCGATGCCGAGCGCGGCAGCATGACTGGTCACGTAGGTGAGCGCAATCCGCGCCGACTCTTTCATCACGTCGCCGAGTTGGCCGGTAAGTACCAGGCCCTTGCCGGGGGTCGACGCCGCCTCGACGAACAGCACGTCGCCTCCCGCGCCGGTGACGGCGAGGCCGGTGGCGACGCCGGGCACCGCGGTTCGCACCGCTGCCTCGTGGAAGACCTTCTGCCGGCCGAGCGCCTCCCGCACCACTGTGGCGTCGATGGTCATGGGCGCCGGTCGCGTTCCGGAGGCGATGTGCGTGGCCGCCTTGCGCAGGATGGTGCCGAGCTCGCGCTCCAGCTGCCGCACTCCGGCTTCGCGCGTGTAGTCGGTCACGACCTGCCGCAGCACGCCGTCGGTGACCGTCGCCTCGTCGCCGCGGAGCCCGTTGCGCTCGATCTGCCGCGGCCACAGGTGACCGCGCGCGATCGCCACCTTCTCCTCGGTGGTGTAGCCGTCGAAGCCGATCACTTCCATGCGGTCGAGCAACGGCCCGGGGATGGTGTCGGCGACGTTGGCGGTGGCAATGAACAGCACATGCGACAGGTCCAGCTCGACATCCAGGTAGTGATCGCGGAACGCGTGGTTCTGCGCCGGATCGAGCACCTCGAGCAGCGCGGCTGACGGATCGCCGCGCCAGTCGGCGCCGAGCTTGTCGACCTCGTCGAGCATGATCACCGGGTTCATCGTCCCGGCGTCACGCAGCGCGCGCACCAGCCGGCCCGGCAAGGCGCCGATGTAGGTGCGGCGGTGGCCGCGGATCTCTGCCTCGTCGCGCAGCCCGCCGAGCGACATGCGGACGAACTGCCGGCCGGTTGCACGGGCGATCGACTCGCCGATCGAGGTCTTGCCGGTGCCGGGCGGGCCGATCAGCGTCAGCATCACGCCGGAGCGCCGGCTGTCGATCATGCCGCGCTCGCTGCGCAGCTTACGGACGGCGAGATACTCGGTAATCCGCTTCTTCACGTCGTCGAGGCCTTCGTGATCGGCATCGAGCACCTCGCGCGCATACACCGGGTCGAGGCGCTCGTCCGACCGCTTCGACCAGGGCACGGCGAGCAGCCAATCGATGTACGTGCGGATGGTGGCCGCTTCGGCGTTGGCGTCACCCACCCGTTCGAGCCGGGAGAGCTCACGCTCCGCCTGCTGCCGCACAGCGTCGGGCATGCCGGCGGCGGCAATCTTCTCGCGGTAATCCACCGAGGCAGCGGCGTCGTCTTCGCCGAGCTCTTTGCGGATGGAGTCGAGCTGCTTGCGGAGGAAATACTCGCGCTGCTGCTTCTGCGCGCCGCCCTCGACGTCCTCGCGGATACGCTTGCGGACGACCAGCTCGGTGAGCCGCTCCCGCTGCAGCCGCAGGGCGAGCGTCAGCCGCTCGACCACGTCCAGCGCTTCGAGCAGCTCGATCTTCTGCGCCGTATCGAGGTCCGGCGAGTAGCCGGAGGTGTCGGCCAGCGCACCGGGATTCGAGATCGACCGGAGGAAGGCGCTGAGCCGGCCATCGTCACCCCGCAATTCGAGAATCTCTTCGACGACGGCGCGATACTCGCGCTCGAGCGTACGGGTCAGGTGAGCCGGCGGGACGCTGTCCGGGCGTTCGTCTACGGCGACTCGCAGCACGCCACGTGCGTCTGCCTCTGCCGCGCCGGGAATGCCGCGGTGCAGGCCCAGCACGGTCAAGGCAGCCCGGTGGTCGGACAGGCGTGCCCGGCTGGACACCTCGGCGACGACGCCGACGCGGGCGAAGCCGGCACCCTGGCGCGGCACCAGCAGGACACGGGTGTCGACGCCGGCATCGTCGAGCGGCAGCGTGACCGTCATGCCGGGAAAGATGACGGTGTCGTCTAACGGAACGATTCTGAGTCTGCTCATGATAGGACCGGGGCACCGGGGGAAGTCACGTGCGCGGCGCCACGTAGTGTCTAGGACGCGCGCAGGCAGGCCGAAGATACCGGCCAGGCACTGGACGGCACGGCTGAACCGGCTACACTGGTCGGGCGCCGGCTGCGCCGCGCCTGTTTATGACTCGAATATTCCTGTTGCTCGGCGCGCTGTCCGCGTTCCTCGCCGTCGCGTTCGGCGCCTTCGGCGCGCATGCGCTGCGCTCACGGCTCTCGCCGGACATGCTTGCGGTGTTCGAAACCGGCGTCCGCTACCAGATGTACCACGCCCTGGCGCTGCTGCTGGTCGATGCACTGATGCCGCGCATGGGCGGCTGGCTGGTGGTCGCCGCCGGCTGGCTGTTTACCGCCGGCATCGTCGTGTTCTCGGGCAGTCTCTACGTATTGGCACTGACCGGCGTGACCTGGCTTGGCGCGATCACGCCGCTCGGCGGCCTGGCGTTTCTCGCCGGCTGGGCGTGCCTGGCGCTGGCGGCCGCGGCGCTGTAGCCCGCAGCCCTGGCGGCGCTGGCGGCGGCGACGGACAGCGAGCGCGCCGGCGGCTCCCTGGTCAGCGCCAGCGTGGCCGGCTCGTGGACGCAACGTCCATCTGCGGGGTGGTGTTCCGATCCGGCCCTCTCCCCGGTTGCGCTATTGCTCGGTGTAGGCGGCGCGCGCGGCGCCCATCGTACGATTGCGATCGGGATACTGGGGCTGCAATTCCGACGCGACCGTTTGCGCCGCATCCTCGACGTTGCGCCCGTCGCGCTTGAGCGCCGCGACTCGCGTCTGAATCGCCCGCAGATAGCTGCGGTAGTTGGCAATCATCGATGCGTCACCCATCCGGCCGTGACTCGGGACGATGCGTGTCGGCCGAAGCGCATCGAAGCGGTCGAGGCTCTGCAACCAGTGGCGCACGCTCGACTGCGGTGAGCCGAACCCCGGCTGTCCGGCCATGACGACGTCGCCGGAGAAGAGGACGCCATCGGGCTCCACGAACATCGCCGTGTCACCACGCGTGTGATTCGGTCCCATCGCGATCAGCCGCACGCGGACGCCGCCGAGATCGACGAGGTGCTCGGCGCTGAAGGTGACATTCGCCTCACGGAACCTGGCGTCCTTGAGCAGGTCTGCGACCAATGGCGAGCGGTTGGCGAACGCCGTCGCGGTAGCCAGCCCGGTGTCGGCGATCTCCTGCACCTGGTCGTTCGAGCGAATCAGGATCGTGTCAGCCGGAAATGCGCCAGCGCCAAGGTCATGCTCCGGGTGAACGTGCGTCGTCACCAGGTAGAGGGGGCCGTCCGCCTTGACCTTGCGCGCTTCCTTGACCACCGTCGCGCCGTTTCGGCCACCGAGTCCGGTATCGACGACGAGCACGCCGCGGTCGCCGGCGATGATGCCGACGTTCGGGACGAGGCCGACGCTGTCGTCGGGAATGACCCAGACGTGTTCACTGATCTTCTGCGCCACCCCCTCGCGGACGATCGGATCTCGTGGCGCTGGTCCCTGCGCGCTCAGCATCGCCGCCGCTGGGATGAGCAGCGACAGAACCACCGCCGCCGCGGAGAACGGCCTGCCATGTGCGTTGCCGCTACCGATCGTCATGTCCATGCCGCCACGATAAGGGAAATGCTCCTGCGGTGACAACCACGGATCGGCACCGTGTCGCGAGCGCCGCGCCCGCACCGGGCGGCCGAGCCTGCACTGCCCTCATCCGATCTGCCGGCGCAGGTTGCGGCGGGCATCGACAACGTTCGCTTCGACGTGCCGGCAGCGATCCCCAGCCGGGCAGCAATCTCCGCGTGCGTGAGCCCGCGCACATCGTGCAGATAGCAGACGAGCCGCTGCCGCCTGGGTATGGAGGTCAGCGCGCGTCGCAGCGCCAGGGGCAGCCGCCGGGTCCCGGTGTGCGCCGGGCCGGCAGGGCTGGGTGTCGAGGGGCACATGATGTCCTCGCCGCCTCCGCCCGGAAGCCACCCTTCGCCTGCAAGGCACGAACGAAGGCCCCCTGGACGAGATCGTCGGCGTCCTGCCAGGACACGAGCCGCGCGGCGGTGCCGCGCAGGCGGCTGTAACTTCCGGCGTGAATGTCGTCGAAGCTGGAATCCATGGCTCGCCTTCACCGTACGGCATCGACGTCGAGCGGCGTCTTCATGCGGACGATAGCCGCGATCAACGCCGACCAGCGCGGCGCCTGCACGGTGTGCAGCACCTGCCGCGCCCGCACCAGCGTCTCGAGCCCGGTTCGCGCTCCCCTGACCGGCTGGCCATCAGCGTAGACGAGGAGCCGCTCCGTGATGGTGGTGCGGAAGGCCTCCGGATGACGCAGCAGGACCTGGCGCAGTTCGACGATGCCGCTGGTGGGCGTGCCGTCGACGTAGGTGCCCGAGGCATCGACCGGGCCGGCCTGATCGCTCGTGCGCCAGCGGCCGATCGGATCGAAGTTCTCGAGCGCGTAGCCAAGCGGGAAGAAGTTGCGGTGGCAGTTCGCGCATGGTGCGGCCGGCAGGATCCGGGTCTGTGGCGTAATCGGCAGGGCGGGGCTGACCGGCTGTGCACCGGGAAACGGCCGCGGCGGCGGGATGCCGAGAAAGTGGGAGCGGATCCACACGGCGCGGGTCGCCGGCGAGGTGTAGCCGGCGTCGCTACCGTGCTGGTGCCGTGAGGTCACCATGTGGACGCTGCCCTGACCGAGCAGTCCGCGCCGCACCGGCGTCGCCAGCACCCGGCGGAATTGCATGCCGGCAATGCCGGGCATACCGTAGTGCCGGGCGAGTTGCTCGTTCAGGAACGTATAGTCGGCGTCCCGAGCGCGACGCGGGCGGCGCACCGTTCGGACGATGTGCGCGCAGCGGCAACGGCCCGTTCGTAGGACGCGGCCGCGCCCGCCACATCGTGCTCCCGGAACTCGAGCGATTCCCCGGCACGCTGGAAGCGCCCGAACGTGGCGGACGCAGCCGCGGCTGCGCCGTCGTCCTGCCACGGCAGGACCATGTGGCCCTGCGCCATCGGCGCCACGAACACAATCGGCGAACCCGGCGGCAGCCGCGTGCCCGACTCGCCAATCAAGCGGTGAACACCAGCAGGAAGATCACCGCGGTGGGAATCAGGACCGCGGCGAGCAGGAGCCCGGTGCGGCGTGTCCGGCGCCGGCGATCCACGGGGTGCACGGGCCATGTTCTAGGGCCAGAGATGCCTGGGCCTCACCTCCACCGATCGGCCTCGCACACCCAGGCGGCGGCGCCAACCATACCGCCGGCTGCCACCCCCATGCCTTGCACCCACGGGCACCATACCCCGGGATGCCGGCGAGGCGAATGTCGCATTTCGAACCCCGACTGCGCATGAGGAAGTAGGCCGTCATCCGGCGTCCCCCCCGTCCTGTCGGAGGAGAGAGACATGACTCGATTCGCTCTGCGCGTGTTCCTCGGGATCTGTGCCGTGCTCGTGCACGGTCCGGCGTTCGCCCAAGCGCCGAATTGGCTGGTCGGCGAATGGAACGCCACGGTCAACGTCGGCAGCGGCCCCGACAGCCGCTATGACCTCAAGGTGTTGTTCTCCGCCAACCGGTTCACGCACATCGTGCGGGGCGGCCCGGCGGACCATGCGAAGGGCATCGTCTGCGCTTTGGGCTTCTCTACCGAGTACACCGTGCAGCAGCAAGGTCCGACGGCGTTCGTCACGCTGCGGCCATGGAACGCCACCTCCGACCGGGAGTTCTACAAGCCGTCGCAGGACCGCATGGACGAGTACCTGCGCCTCGGCATCCTTCCTCCGCCGCAGCTCAAGGTCTCGCAATCGGCCGACGGCGCCCTGCTGTTGAACGACCGGGTGCGATTCGTCAGGAAGGTGAACGAGCCGGCGAAGGTGTGGGACTCCAGCGAGCTCAACGCGTTCATCGACTACTACCGCGGGTTGATGCAGATTTACTAGTGGAACGTGCAGGAACGCCGATGCACGAACGGCTCTATCTCCGCACGTCCGGCGCCGGGGAGGAAGCGGGCTGGCTCGACTTGCGCAACACGGGGTCGCCGGTGACACTCGCGCGTGAGCCGGAGGCGTACCGATTCCTCGCCGACCTTGGTCTCAGCCGGCGCGAGCCGGCGCTCGCGATATACAGGCTGCGAAGCGGTGCATTCTGCTGTGTGCTGCAATGGAGTTCAGCCGGCGACGCGGAAGCCGCGTCCCTCTGTCACTCGCTGGTCGTTGTCAGCGACGGCGGTGGCCCCGGCTACCTGATCCCGCGGCTGGCGGCCGCGTATCTCGAGGGCGACATGGCACAGGACGGGCCAACGCCGATCAGTTCGGCTGCCATCGAGCAGCTCGCGGATGATTTCGACCGACTGCACGCCCGCCGGCGGACACCGCTCGCCCGTTTGCCTGCCGGCCACCACCGCGACAGCCGCGACAGCCGCCGGCAGCTGGCCGATGCCATCATGTCAGGCGCTGACGTCGAGCCTGGCGAGGTGCTCGCAGTCGTTGTTCGCGGCCAGCCGGGATGGCGCGCCCGTCAGCCACCGCGATGGCTGCTGTCGTCGGCCGGTGGTGGCGATGAGAGCGACCGCGAGGACGCGCGGGCCGTGAGCACCGCCCTCAGCACGCTTGCCGCCAGGGTGGCGATGCTCGAAGGGTGGATGCGAGGCGCGCAGCGCCGACAGGCCGTGCTGATGGCACTGCTGCTGCTGGCGATTCTGATTTACGTCGTGTCGCTGGTGCTCGGATCAACCGGCTGAGGGAGGCGATGTACAACTACTCGCAGGCGTACCTCGAGCACCTGAGCCATGGCTCCTTCCGATCGGCGCAGGTGGTGCTGCCGATCGTCAGAACCTTGTTCGATGTGACCAGCGTTGCCGACTTCGGTTGTGGCACCGGTGCCTGGGTCGAGGCCTGGCATCGGCTCGGCGTCCGCGACGCCATCGGCTGCGACGGGCCGTACGTGGCTGCCAGCACCCTCCGGTTTGAACCGGCGCGCTTCGTCGCCGCCGACCTCACGCAGCCGATTCGCCTCGGCCGGCGATTCGACCTGGTGCAGAGCCTGGAGGTGGCGGAGCATCTGCCGGCTGACACGGCGGCCACCTTCGTCGAGACACTGGTCTCGCATGGCGCCGTCATCCTGTTTTCCGCGGCAGCGCCTGGACAAGGCGGCGAGCATCACGTCAACGAGCAGCCGCTCGAATACTGGCGCGCGCTCTTTCGCCGCTGCGGCTTCCAGGCTGTCGACGCGGTCCGTCCGAGACTTGCCGGCAACAGCCGCGTCGCGCCGTGGTATCGCTACAACTCGCTCGTCTACGTCGAGCAGTCGCAGCTGCGGCGGCTGGAGGCGTCGCTGCGCGCACAGGCGGTGCCTGACGGAACCCGGTTGCGGAACTACGCGCCGCTCGCGACGAGGGCGTGCCAACGGCTGCTGGCGCATGTGCCCGAGCGGATCGTCACACGGGTCGCCGCCGGCCTTCGCCAACTCGCTATCCGCTGATACTGGTGCCGCCCATCTGTTCGCGCGCGACCCGGCGGAGATCGTTCAGGCTCCAGTTGTACCAGACGAGCACGGCGAACAGCATCAGCAGCCCGCTCGCCACGCGGACAATGCCCAGCTGCAGGAACAGCCCGTAGTACGGCCCGCTCTGGAGGTTCTCCAGCAGCCGCCCGTTCGCGCCCATCCACCAGATCGCCACCGTGCCGAACACGATGCTGGCAGCATTGGGGCGCACGATCATCACGCCGGGGATTGAGAGCGTCTGGAACTCGGCCGTCAGGGCGCGATAGACCCGCTCGGCGCCGCCGCGACGCAGTTCCGCTTCGAGCGCGCACACCACTTGCACCGGGACGACACCGAGCACCGGCAACGTGAGCGCCTCGAGCAGGCTTTTCGGATAGCCGACGTTTGCCGTCATCGTCTGGAAGGCGGCGCGGACGAGCGGCCGGCCCGGTAACTGTGGTGCGATGGCCATCGCCAGGATTACCGTCCACACCGCGAACACCGCCAGCGTCAGAAGCAGCGCGTGCGGCCGGTGCTCGGCCACCCGGCCGCGAAGGATGGCAAACGCCAGTGCCGACACCGCCACCGACAGCGCAGCGGTCAAGGTGGCCGTCGGCAACGCCCACGCTCCGAAGGCCGGCCATTCGTAGGCAATCTCGACGAGCAGCGCGAGGCCGACCATGACGCCGTAGCTGACGCTGAGCATCACGCAGACCGGATGCCTGCTGCCACGAGCCAGCACTCCCGAGGCCGATGGCGCCGCGCCCAGCGGCGGCGCTGCTGCTGTGACGGCAACCGCGGGCGGCGCCGGCAACGGCTGTGCGAATCCGTCTCGCGCCAAGCGGTCAAGCGCCTCGCGCAGTTCCGCGCTGCGCTGAAAGCGCCGCGACCGATCCTTCTCGAGGCACTTTGCCACCACCCGCACGTACCTCAAGGGGAATCGACGGATTGATGTCGCGAATCGGCCGGGGCTCGGCGCGAAGCACTGCCGACAGGATGGCGAGGCGGCTGGCGCCGTCGAACGCCTTCACGCCGGTCACCATCTCGTACAGGTACACAGCCGGCGCTGAAGATGTCCGACCGCGCGTCGACGGCCAGCCCCTCCGCCTGCTCGGGACTGGTGTAGGAGACGGAGCCGACGAAAGCGCCCGAGGCGGCAACGAGGCTCGCGTCGTCGAGGACCGTCGGGTCGACGCGCTTGGCGATGCCGAAATCGAACAGCTTCGGCCCGAACGGCGTCAGCATGACGTTGCCGGGCTTCAGGTCGCGATGTACGACGTTCCTGGCATGGGCATGGACGAGGCCATCGACGATCGACAACGCGATCGGGACGGCATCGGCGATCGGCATCGGGCCGCGAGCCAGGTTGGCCGCCAACGTTTCGCCGACCAGCAGTTCCATGACGAGGAATGGCGTGTCACCGCCCCAATAGAGATCGTGGACCGTGCAGATGTTCGGATGGTCGGCGAGACGGCAGACCGCGAGCGCCTCGCGCTCGAGCAATCCGCGCATCAGTGGATCGCTCGCGAGGCGCGGCGCGATGAACTTGAGCGCGACCGATCGTTCCAGGCGCGAGTCGAAGGCGGCGAACACCTGTCCCATGCCGCCGGTGCCGAGCAGCCGATCGAGCCGGAACCGCCCTTCCACGACGTCGTTCAGCTCGTAGGGAACGAACGCTTCTGCCGCGGGCGGAGTGGCGAGAAACCGGGCGGGAGCGGCGGCGGCGTTGGCCCACAGTTGCGCGACCGCCGCCGCGACGGCCGGCTCCGCCACCTCGCTCAGCAGGCGCTGCCGGACAGAGTCACTCGCCGGCAGGCCGCGCAAGAACAGCTCTTCAATTTCACCCCACCGGTCGGCTGACATGAACGCGCTCCAGAGCGGCGGAGTATAACAGCCCGCGAAAGCGTGCCGCCTGCCATGCATTACACTGCACGCACGCGGGGCATGCAGCAGTACTGGGATGAAGTCGAGCACGTGTTCGCTCAGGGCGTGCACTGCTCGCAGGACGCGCGATCGGATCTGCTGCGCAACGTTGAGGGCGACATCGCCGCCCAAGTCCGCCAGCTCTGGGAGCACTTCGACCGCGCCGGCTCCTTTCTCGACGCGGTGCAGCCGATGCCAGCGGCGCCGCGCCGCGCCGGCGAAATGGTCGGCAATCGATTCCGACTGCTGCGCCTGCTCGGTGCCGGCGGCATGGGCGAGGTCTTCAGCGCTCGCGATGAAAGCCTCCGGCGTGTCGTTGCCCTGAAATTCCTGAATGCGGAACTGGCGGCGCGCGCCGACGGGCGCCGACAGCTCGAGCGCGAGGCGCAAGCGGTCTGCGGTCTGGCGCATCCGCACATCTGCACACTCTTCGATCTGTCGTGGGACGGCTCCACCCCATTCCTGGTGATGGAGCATCTCGAGGGCGAGACGCTGGCCGACCGGCTGCGGCGCGGCCCGATGCCCTGGCAGGAGGTCACGACCGTCGCCCACCAGATGGTCGATGCCCTGGAACACGCCCACCAGGCTGGCGTGGTGCATCGCGACTTCAAGCCAGGCAACGTGATGCTGACACCACGCGGTGTCAAGATCGTCGACTTCGGCATTGCCAAGCAGGTCACGTCGGCGCCGGGCAGCGAGCACTCGGATGCGGCCGGCAGCATCGCTGCCATCCTTGGCACCGTGTCGTACATGAGTCCCGAGCAGGCGCAGGGGCGGCCGATCGATCAGCGGTCCGACATCTTCAGCTTCGGCTGCGTGCTCTACGAGATGCTCACCGCAACGAGGGCATTCTCGGGTCCCTCGCCGGTGGCGACACTGGCGGCCGTTCTCCAGGGCGAGCCGGCACCGGCAGACACGCTGATGCCGGGCATTCCCGAGCCGCTCCTCGGCGTCGTCCGGCGCTGCCTGCGAAAGTCGCGCGAGGAGCGATTCGCCAGCCTGGCCGATGTGCGGCTGGTCCTCGAGGAGCTCGCCAGTGGCCGTCCGGCCGCTCGCAGCGGGACGAACACCCGCAGACCGCCGGGCATGGCGGCTGGGCTGCTTCGCGGCAAACGGAAGCTGGCGACGAGCGCCGCAGCCGCCATATTGCTCTCGAGCGCCGGCGTTGTGCTGCTGGACCGCGCGAGCGTCCCGGTGGAGGCTCGCGATTCGATCGCGGTACTGCCGTTCGCCAACGTCCAACAGGATGCGGCGCTCGAGTACATGGCTGACGGCCTCGCCGAGTCAATCACCAACAGCCTGTCGCGATTCGAGGCGGTGCGGGTGGTGGCGCGAAGCACGGCGTTCGGCTACAAGGGGCGGCAGCCGGACCTTCGCGAACTCGGGAAGCAGCTCGGCGTCCGCGCGCTGGTTACGGGCCGCGTGTCGCGCAGCGGCGATCAGCTGCGCGTGCAAGCGGACCTGGTCGACGCGGGCGCCGGCACGCAGTTGTGGGGCAAGCAGTACCAGGGTACGTCCGACGATCTGCTGGCCATCCATGGCGACATCGTCAGCAACGTCAGCGAGCGGCTGCACGTCGAGCTCGCGGACGCCGCTACCACGATCCGCGCTTCGACGGGCGTGCCACAGGCGTACGAACTCTATCTGAAGGGGCGTTACGCCCTCTCTCGCTCCACGGTACGGGACATCCAGAACGGCATCACGCTCTTTCAGCAGGCGCTGCGACTCGACCCCTCGTACGCACTCGCGTATGCCGGCCTGGCCGACAGTTACCTTGGCCTCTCCGGCATGTATCTGACGCCGAGGGACGCGATGGCCAAGGCGAAAGCCGCGGCACACCGCGCATCGGAGCTCGACCCCGGCCTCGTCGACGCCCGAGTGTCACGAGGGGTGATCCTCGCCTTCCACGACTTCGCGTGGCGCGATGCCGAAGAGGAGTTCAGGGCAGCGGTGGACCTGCGACCCGACGATCCGGCGGTGCGCTTGTGGTACGCCTGGGCGCTCCTGCTCACCGGACGTACGGACGCAGGAATCAGGCAGGCGCTCACCGCACATGAACTGGAACCGCTGTCGGCGTTCATCGAAACCGGCCTCGGACAGATGTACTACCTGTCGGGCCAGCACACCGCTGCGATCCAGCGGCTGCGCAGCCTGGTCGCGGCCGATCCGAACTTCTTCAACGGCCACTACTACCTGGGCGTCGCCTACCTCTTCACCGGACAGTATGGCGACGCCGCTCGCGAGCTCGAGCAGGCGCATCGGCTCGACCCGCAGCAGCCGCAGCCGCTCGGCTATCTCGCATATGCGCTGGCAAAAGGGGGTGATGTTGAGGCGGCACGGGCGCAACTTGCCGCGCTCGTCAAGCTCGCTGAGTCGCGGTACGTGTCTGGGTACGTGTTCGCCGTAGCGACGGTTGCGCTGGGACCGCCAGCCGAACCACTCCGCTGGCTGCAGAAGGCGTACGACGATCGGGACGACATGCTGGTCATACTGAAGGCCGACAGCCCGTTCGCCGAACTCCGCTCCGACCAGCGTGTCAAACAGTTGTTGCGGCAGATCGGACTGGACTAGGGATGTGACGGAGATGGCGCCCGGCGGCGGCGAGGTGACCCGGCTGCTCAAGCAGATTCGTGCCGGAGAGGGTGAGGCTGCCGATCGGCTGGCGTCGCTCGTCTACGACGAGTTGCGCAAGCTGGCGGCCTCGCGCTTGCGGCGCGAGCGGAATGAGCACACCTTGAGCGCGACGGCCCTGGCCAACGAGGCGTGGCTCAGGTTCGGCGACGACATCCCCGAACAGGACATCGAGAACCGACGGCATTTCTACGCCATTGTCGCCCGGACGATGCGGCGCATCCTGGTCGAGCATGCGCGGGCAAGAAATGCCTCCAAGCGTGGCGGCGAGATCACCTTCCTTAACGTCGAGGCGATTGACATCGCCGCCGCCGACGGTGACAACGTCGAAGCGGTCGACGCTGCGCTGACGCGGCTGGCGGCAATCAGGCCGCGGGCGGCGCAAGTCGTCGAGCTGCGCTTCTTTGGCGGGTTCACGCACCACGACATCGCGCAGTCGCTCGCCATCGATCGCCGCACGGTCGACAGGGACTGGGAGTTCGCTCGCGCATGGCTGTTCGGCGAATTGACCTCGGGCTCCCGCCCCTGACCTCGACGTTCCGCTCCCCTTCCTGACCCAGGCCGGAATCTCTCGCAACCTCCCTCGACGTCCGGCGATGTCGCATTCCGCGGCTCGTTGGCGCATGTGTGAGCAGGGAGGACGACGCGGTCGCTGTGGCCGCTTCGCCGCCGCCGTTCACTTGCCGCCGCAACACGGTCATTGGCAGAAAGGCTCACACCATGAAGACACCCCGGCTCCTCAACCTGGCGCTCGTTGCGTCGCTCTTGTCACAAATCTCTATCCCGGTGTTCGCGGCCGAGCGCCGCATCCCGGAGGGCACCCGCGTCCCGGTGCGCCTGATGGAGGCGCTGTCGTCGGCGACGGTCAAGGAAGGCAGCCCCGTCAACTTCACGGTCCTCGAGGACGTCGTCGTCGGCGGCGACGTCGTCATCAAGCAGGGGACGCCGGTGAAAGGGGTGGTCGTCGAAGCGGCTGCCAAGCGGCGGATGGGCCGCGCCGGCAAGCTTGCCTACTCCGTCACCGAAACGGCCAGCGTCGATTCGAAGCTGATTCGCCTGCGCGCCGTTCAGGACCAGCGCGGCGACAGCAACGTGACGGCGACCGCGGTGACGACCGGAGCCGTCGCGGTCTTCGTCCCGGTCGCGGCACCGTTCTTCCTGCTGCGGAAGGGCCAGGATGTCGTCATTCCCGAAGGCACCCGCGTCGACACCTTCGTCGACGGCGAACACGTCGTGCAGATCGGCGGTTCGGCGGCAGCCGCCTCGGCGAGCAGCGGCGGCGGCGGCAGCGGCAGCAGCGCACTGCGCGTCGAAGACGTGCTCTACCTCCATGGCGTCGGCTTCGGCGAAGAAGTCATCCTCGCGAGAATTGCCGCGTCATCCGGCCCATTCAGCGTCTCGACGACAGAGCTGCTCACGCTGAAGCGGGCCGGCTTGTCGGACCGCGTCATCGCCGCAATGGTCAACGCCACCAAGTAGCCGCAGCTCCCAGAGCCATGCCGTCAACCTCCGAACCGAAGGATCCTCGTATGAACAAGCCATCACCGTCGCCGCTCCCTTCTGCGCGTCTTCTTGTCCTGCTTGCGGTCGTCTCGACCCTCGTGGCTGCGTGCGGCGGCGACAGCCTGACGAGCCCCAGCACCGTCAGCGCCAGCAGCAGTTCCAGCCGTGTTCCACAGGTGGCCGGCTCCTACTCGGGAACCGTGACGGTCAGCTTCCCGGAAGTGCCGAGGACGGTGAACTGCTCGGCGACGACCGCCGTGACCCAGACCGGGAGCAATGTCAGCATCGCGCCGCTGCAGCTCCGTGGCGGCGAATGCGACGGCCTGAGCTTCCCATTCGGCAACATGGTGGTCGACTCGAACGGTTCGATGGGCGGGGACACCGGGACGGTGACCTCACAAGGCTGCACCTACACCTTCTCCGCCGGCGGCGGGTTCTTCGGACGCGACATGCGCGCGTCGATGACGTATGTGTCGCGCACCTGCCTGAACATGACCATCACGATCAACCTGACTCGAGCGTAAGTCGCACGCTCGCCGCGAAGCGATGCCGCGCTGCCGCAGGCCGGAGGACGCCCTCCGGCCTGCGCGGCACGAGCCGAGCCGTCCGTCAGAAGTCGATCTGCGCGCTGAACTTGACGAATCGCGACTGCAGCACGGTCGTCGGCCGCAGCCATGTGTTGGTCGTCGGCACGAACGTCTGGTTATACGTGAGCACCGGTGCCGCATTGGCGACGTTGTAGATGTCGACGCCGACGTTTGTCCGGGTGCGGCCGAACCGCAGGATCTTGGCAACGCGCACGTCGAACTGGTTGACGCGGTCGCCGTACAGCGTGCCCGGCTCGACTAGGTTGACGACGATTGTCTGCCCGCCAAGGCCCGCGAACGGCCGGTTCAGTCCGACGGTCGCGGAATTCGGCGCCGTCCAATTCGCCGCGAGGTCGCCGCCCTGGTCGCTGCGCATCGTCGCCGCGACCTGAACGCCGATCTTCGGCACCAGGTAGGTGCTGAGCGCGGTGAAGCGCGTGACGAAGCCGGTGGAGGTATTGCACCAGGGATTGGTCAGAGCGCTCTCCGGCAGCGCCTCGCGTAAGGCGCACTGGTCGCTGTCTGTCTTTGCGGTGTTGAAGCCACCCTGGACGACCAGGCCGCCTTGCGGCCGTGCCGTGACGTTCAGGTTGATCGAATTGGCGACCTGGGTGCGATCGCCGAAGTTCGACGACAGCGTCTGGAAGTTGTCGTTCAGGCGAGCCGCGCCGGCGGCGGTCACATTGTAGAGACCGTCGATCACGCCGCCGCCGCCGTTCGGCAGGCGCGGGTCGACTGGAATATTCACGCCGAAGACCGTGTGATCCTCGGCAGCCCGGGCCCGATTGTCGGTGGCCAGGAAGTTGACCAGCCAGCGCCGCTGGTAGCCGAGCTCCACGGCGACCCGCGGCAGTACCTCCTGCTGGATCGACGCACCGAGTTGCCAGTCGCCGGAGCGCACCCGCCATCCCGACAGCAGCGCCGGGTCGAGCGTCGACTCGAACACCTGCGTGCCGAAGTTGGCGTTGGCGTTCGCGCCGCACAGGTCGCCGCCGGCGGCGCGCAGGTCCTGCGCCGCGGCGTTGAGCAGGTCACAATCGGCGATGAAGTTGCCGTTGGCATCGGTCCAGGCCCGCGTGGTGGTCGTCGACAGGCGGCCGGTCGGATTCAACGCAATGAACAATCCGGCGTTCTGCGCCGCCTCGAGGTAGCGGCCGAGATTGACCTTGACCGAGGTCTTGCCGTTGCCGAACACGTCGACCGCCGCGCCGCCACGCGGCCAGAGGTCGTGATAGCCCTCGACGCCGGTCGTATGCGGGTAGATCACGCTGGTCGGGAAGAACCGGACCGGGCCGACCTCCTGCTGCGGGAAGTAGCTCCAGGCATGGTCGTAGCGCAGCGCCCCTTGCAGCGTGATCCGCTTGAACGTCCACTGCTCCTGCGCATAGATCGCATCCAACCGGACCCGCTGCCGCACCGGGAACTGCGCGATCGTCAGCGTCATCTGGTCCGGCACGCCGTTGTTGAACCGGTATTGCAGCGACTCGCGGTTCGTGAAGTTCTTGCGATCGTCGTAGAGCAGGCCGCCCTGGTAGCCAAGCTTGACGCTATGGCTGCCGGTGACGAATGAGGCGGCCGCATTCCACTGCCGGTTCCAGTTGACGTTGGACGCCCAGTTGCCGGAGCGGTAGGTCAGGCCGGGGATGTTGCCGTTGGCGGCGCAGCCGGCGGCGCACTGTTCGACCACCCGGATCAGGTCTTTGGTATTGAGGCCCGGGATCGGGTTGCCGCCCCACCGGCTGCGGTAGTTGCCAAAACCCGCCTCCAGCAGCAGGCGGTTGGTGACGGGCGAAGTCCACTTCGTCTGGTACACGCGGTTGCCATAGGCGCGGTACGCGGCGGTCTCCGGTGCCAGGGTCGCCGACGCTGAGGGTGTCGGCGCTGCCGTCGAGCCGGCGAAGATTTCGTTGTCCCCGGAGCGGCGGCAGGCGCGGTCGCCGGTCGGGTACCCGGGCGCGGCCCCGCCTTCGCACGGCCGCTGTTCGTCCCAGAACACGACGACCTTGTTGCGTGCTGTCAACTGGCCGGTCAGCCGCAGTGTGGCAATCCGATAGGCGGCGGCGAGCACCGCTGGCCGGCTGGTGTCCGCCACGTAGTGCCACTTTGTCGGGTCACCGGCATTGGCGTTGGCAAACATCCCGGCCACCGACCGCTCGCTGCCCTCGTCGCGGAACGTGCCGTAATACCAAAGGCGGTCCTGCATCAGCGGGCCGCCGATGCCGAGGTTGAAGTCCCACACCTTGTGCAGTTCCCCCGGCGTCGTCAGGCCGCGCGCCCGCAGCTCGTCGCTGTAGTTGCTGCCGACCATGCCGTCGGTGAGACCGGCCGCGTACAGGCTGCCCCGTGTCGTGTTGCCGCCCTCCTTGGGAACGATGTTCAACGAAGGGCCACCACCCTCCGCTTCACCCAGCCCACCGGACGTGGTCATGGTGATTTCGCGGGCATTGCCGACGTCGGCGATGTACGACGAGACGCCGGCGCCGTTGAAGGCGGAGCCGACGCTGATGCCGTCAAGGTTCAACCGTCCTTCGTTGCCGCGTCCGCCGGCGCTGCCGAACACGACCATGCCCGGAACCACCTGCACGTCGGTCGCTGATCCGGCAGCGGTTACCGTGTTCGGCATCAGCTGCATCAGGCTGGTGTAGGAGCGTGACGCGGGAATCGCGCTGATCACGTCGTTGTCGATCACCGTCTGGCGGCGGACGCTCTGCACGTCGACAATCGGCGATTCGCCGGTCACCGTCACGGTCTCGCTGAGTGACCCGACTGTCAGCTCGGCGTCGACCGTCGCCGTGAAGGTTCCTGTGAGCACGACGCCATCCCGCCTGACCGGGCTGAAGCCGGAGACGGTGAATGTCAGGGCGTAGGTTCCGGTACTCAGGTTGACGATGCGGTAGCGCCCGGATTCGTCGGTCACCGCGGTGCGGACCCGTTCGATCACATCGGGGCTCGCCGCTTCGACGGTGACGCCGGGGAGCACGCCGCCCGACGAGTCGCGGACGACGCCGGTGACCGATGCTTGCGCGTATGCCGTTGCCGGGAGGAACAGAAGCAGCGCCAGGAGAGACGCCGCGGACAGGATCCGCATATCGGGAACCCCCTTCGTTGATGCCAACGAGTTGCCGTGAGTCCGATGCGACCGTGGGAGGGGGGATGGTAACGCCGAATTGCCGGAGGCGCAGCAGGAATGTTGCGGCGACGCCCCTGGGCCGCTGCGCCGGCGGGCCGGTGAGCACGTCCCACATCCGTGCGTAGACCGCAGCCTTGGCCGCTGCCGGCAGGGCGTCGAACACGTCCGAATAGATCATGTAGCTGCAGGGATATCGCAGCAGCCGCCTGGTGCGATCGAGGTCGCGCAGGGATCGGCCGCGCGGCTCGCGCGGCGCATTGTCGGCGAAGCGGCGGGCGAAGGAGGACATCTCCACGCGGCGCCGTCCGGCTCCGGATAGACGCTGGTGACCATCAATCCCGGGACGTTCATCGTCGCCTCGGCCGTGTGGCAGAGGATGCAGCTCATGTTGCGCTTGAACACGGCCGCACCGCTCGCGTTTGCGCGGGCGTGTAGAACATCGAGCCCTGCGTCGGGTCTTGGCCGACGAATTCCAGCACGTCCGCGTCGCGGCTGTAGCCGACGACTGCCGAGTCGTTGAAGTACAGCGCTGTCGGATTCTGCGGGGTGATCTTCGGCGCCTGGAAGCTGGTCTTGGAGAAGACGAGGATCTGCGAATCGACCTGCAGCCCGAGCGCATCGCGTACGCGGCACGCCGCGGGAAGCCGCAGGCGCAAAGACAGTTGGGGTACCGACTAGCGGGCGCCGCGAACTGTCAGCCGATGCTGGGTGGAGGATGCCTCGGTTCGGCTGGGCGACGTGCGTGAAGCCGGCAGCAGCCGGCCCTGCGAAAAGGGACGGCTGCAGCCGCGGTCAGTGCGCGCGCGTTCGCTGCCTGTCAGGCAGTCGCTGTCGCCAGTTGCTTCTGCTCACCGGTGGTGTCGATCTGGATGCGGCGCGGCTTGACGCTGTCCTTCAGCGGCAGGGTCAGCTGCAGCATGCCGTGCCGATACGACGCCTGGATTCTTTCGACGTCGAGGAATGCCGGAAGACTCAGCGTCTGCTCGTGACGGGCCGTGTTCCCGCCGGCCCGCTCGCCCGACTGTTCTTCCGTACGGATCGAGATGGAGTTCCCGGCGGTTTCCAGCCTGACGTGCTCCGGATCGATTCCGGGCATCGGAATCTCCAGCCGCCACCCGTCATCGGTCGCCTTCACCTGGACACTCGCCGTGCTGGCCAGCGCCGCATGGCGCGTCGGCAGGTCATTCCAGAACTGGTTGAACAGGCGATCGAACTCGCGCTGCATATTGAAGAGATCATGAAGCGGGGTCACTGCCTTCGAACCGAACATGGCTACCTCCTTACAAAATCTCCTTTCACGGCCACCATCAATTAGTCATAAGGCAGCATATTTTATGAGCCGCCTACGCTTAGATATACGCCCGCTATTGCCGGCTGTCAAGCCCTTGGGCAGCAATCTCAAACACCTCGACCTCGTTGGCGCGCGATGCCGCGCGGATGCCCAGCGCGGCGCCGTCGGTGGTGCTGACGGTGATGATGGTGTCGCTTCCCTCGCGGTGGAGCGCGAGCGAGAACGGCGCCACGCCAGCGGCGATGCCGGCATCGCCGGGCACGACACCGTAGAGCCGGGCGACCAGACGGCGGGGTGCGCGCCCGTCGCCAGCCGCCTCGTCGTCGACCAGCCGGAACGCAATCGGTCCGTTCGCCGACAGCTTCAGCAGCGGTGGCCGCTCGGTGGCCGTGACCACCTGGGACGACACCAGCCGAAACGTTTCCTGCGCCGACGCCGGGCCGACGGCGACGGCCACCAGCCAGAGCGCCAGCACTCCCGCTTTCATCGTCGGCGGCAACGCCTTCCTTGTCGTCATGGCAATCCTCATGGCACGCACCTCACTGCACGCGAATCGCGACCGCCGCGAACGGCCGGTGGGTATTGCGGTTGTTGTTGCCGTCTGCCGAGACGACCGAGATCACCGAGGTCGCACCGGCCGTCGCCGGCGCCGTGAAGGTGAGCGTCACCTGGCCGCCGCTGACCACGAAGGTCCGGAAGCTGCCGTCGTTTGGCGTCGCGACTCCACCGGCCAGCGCGCCACCCGCGGAGCCATTGGGATACGAGCCGTCGCGGTTGTACCAGACCGCGGCAGTAGCGGCGACCCGCGCACCGTCGGGCACGAGATTGCCGACCGTGTCCCGGATGTTGGTCAGCGTCACGCTCACGGTCTGGCCAGGCGCCACGGTGGCGGGCGCCACGAACGTGGTGCTGTCGATGCCGGTCAGGATGACCGTCGCCGCCGCGAAAGGCCGGGAGCCGATGTAGTTGCCGTTGGGCTGCGCCGGCAGCACCGAGAGTATCGCCGGCGCCGTCGCACCGGGTTCGACGAACAGTCCCGCGTTCGAGTAGGTCGCCACCACCTGCCCGTCGGTCACGGTGTAGGTGCGGAACTCGCCGTCGTTGGGGGTCGCCTGGCCGCCGAGCATCGTGCCGCCGGCGGACCCATTCGAGTAACCGCCATCGGAGAGCCGATACCACGGCACGGCGGTGATCGCGACCTTCGTCCCGTCGGCCACCGGCCGCCCCTGCGCATCGGTCAGGCCGCTGAGCGTCACCACGGCGGTGCGCCCCTGCCGGTCGGCGAGCAGGGTCGCCGGCAGCACCGCGGCTGTCGACGTCATCACGCTCGACACGGCGACGGTCCCCTCGGCAAACGGCCGCGTCACCAGCCGGTGGTTGGTCGCCGGAGAGGCAACGACCGCCGCGATCACCGCGGCTCCCGTCCCGGTAGCGTCAAGCGGACTGATGCTCTCCGCCGAGAACGTCGCGTCCACCCGGCCGCCGGAGACGGTGTAGGTGCGGAAGTCGCCGTCGTTCGGAGTGTCGACGCCGTCGAGGAAGCTGCCACCAATCGAGCCGTTCGAATAGTGGCCATCGGAGGCGCGATACCACGGCCGCGCCGTCAGCGACAGGCGCGTACCGTCCGGCACCAGATTGCCGAGAGCGTCGCGGATGTTGGTGACGCTCACCGCCACCGGCCGCCGCGCGCCGTCGGCCAGCGTCGAGGACGGCGTCGCGACGATCGTCGCGCTGCTCAAGCCGGCCTGCGTGATGCGCGCTTCGGCGAACGGCGTCGTGCCAATGCGGTTGCCGGCACCGGTCGCCGGCAGCACCGCGATCACCGTGGTAGCCGTCTCGTCGCGGTTCAGCACCAGGCCGCTGTTCGAATAGGTGAACGCGACCTGGCCGCCAGTGACGACGAAGCTGCGGAAGTCGCCATCGTTCGGGACCGCGTCGCCGCCGACGATCGTCCCGCCGAAGGAGCCATTTGAGTAATGGCCATCGGACTGCCGATACCACAGCTTCGCGGTGACTGCGACCCTGACGCCATCCGGCACCGGGCGCCCGGCGGCATCGGTCAGGTTGCTGATCGTGATCACTGCGCGGTTGTCGCCAGCGTTGGCGGTCAGTGTCGACGGCAGCGTGGCGACGTCGGCCGCCGTGGCCCCCGGCGGCGACAGCAGCACCGAGCCCTCGGCAAAGGGCCTGGTATCCACTCGCCGGCCGGCCGCATCGGCAACCAGCGCCGCAATGATCCCGCTGCCGGTGGTGCCGGTGCTCAACACCAGGCTGCTGGATGAGTAGGTCAGTTGCGCAGCTCCGTTGACCAAGTCGTAGGTGCGGAACGCCCCATCATTCGACTGTGCTGATGCCGCCGGCCAGCGCACCACCCTGCGAGCCGTTGTGGTAGTGGCCATCCGAGCGCCGGTACCAGGCCTGCGGCGTCAGCGCCAGTCTCGTGCCCTCGCGCACCTGGTTGCCGAAGTTGTCGCGGACGCTGTTCACGTCGACGACGATCGGCCGGTCGACTCCGTCGGCCACCGTGGAGGTCTGCTGCGGCAGGATGCTCGCCGAGTCGAGCGCACCGATGCGGATCCGCGCTTCGGCAACCGGCGTGGTGCCGATGCGGTTGCCGTTGGCGGCGGCCGGAAGCAGCGCGACGACCGCGGTGCCCGGGCTGCCGAAATGAGTGAACACGCCGGCGTCGGCGTAGGTGACCGCCACTTCGCCCCGGCTGGCGGTGAAGGTGCGGAAGCTGCCGTCATTCGGCGTCGCCGTGCCGTCGACGATGGCGCCACCGGCGGAGCCGTTGCCGAAGCCGCCATCGAGTCGATACCAGTTGCTGGCGGTGGCGGCGAACCGGGTGCCGTCGGGCGCGTTGGTCCGGAACCGGATGGTCAGCTGCTGCGCCGACGCCGTCGCCGGTCAGGATAGCGCTCACCGACGAACGCGCCGCTGTCCGGCGGTCCGGCGACGATCGCCAGGCCACGGCTCGACCAGGCCGCTGCCGCTCGGTTCGAGCCGCGCGCCGATGCTGATCAGCGTCGGCTCGCTCACCGATGGCAGCAACGATGCCGATGTTCGACCGGCTCCGTCGCCGGCGACAGGACGTGGTCGACGCCGTTCACCGTGACGATCAGCGTGCCGGTGATAGACCGGCGCGACCAGGCCAGTCCACGTTGCCCGGCGATGGTGTTCGGATCACCCGCAGACGAGCACCTCGTCGCCGGGCTGCAGGTAGAACGAACTGGTGCCCAGGTGCGCCGGGTCTGCCGCAGGAGGCCGCCTCGAACGGCGCGCTGGTCAGCACGGCACGCGCGACGCGTGGATAGATGGCCAGGTCGCTGACGTTGCTGTCCTGGCCGCCGACCCGCACCTGCACGGGACCCGAGGTGCCGCCGACCGGCACCACGACGATGAGGCGCTCGACGCTGGCGCCGACGCACGTCCGCACGGCGGCCGTCGATCGTCACGTAGTTCTCCGCCGGCGTGCCCGCGAAGTTCCGGCCGAGAATCGCCAGCGTGTCGCCTTCACCGGCGATCGGCCGGCCGAGCGACAGTGATCTCCGGCGCCGGCAGCGTTGTCGGCAGCGTCACGGAGACGGTCACGTTCACGGTGAACGACAGCGACCGCACGAGGATCGAGGTGGTGCCCTCGCCCGCTGCGGTGATGACCCCGCCGCTGCTCACCGTCGCGACCGCCGTATCGAGCGACTGGACGGTCACCGGGAACGGCCCCGAGCCCAGACGTGCCGTCGGTGTACCGGAACTGCGTCGTCAGCGTCTGCGTCTCGCCCGAGCGAGGTGAGCGCCACACTGGTCGGGGAGACGACCAGCTCGGACGGCTGCACCGCTTCGACGACGACGAGCACGCGACGTCGGCGGCAAGCGAGCCCGAGGCAACGGTCACTGCGGTCGAGCCGATGCCGGTCGAGGTCACCACGCCGTTGCCGTCGACGATCGCGACGTTCGGAGTTGGCGGTCGCGAAGCGCACCGTGCCGGTGAACGGCCCGCTGGTGTTGTCGGAGAAGCGCGCCGAGACGGTGATCCGCTGCGTTCCGGCCCAGGCCGGTCAGCCGCATCGGGTTCGGCGCTGCGCTGATGCCGGTCATCGGCGACTGAAGTCGACGGTCACCGGAACCGCCACCGGCGCCGCGCCATCGGCCCGCACGGTGATCACCGCCTGGCCATTCTGGCCAGGCAGCACCAGACCGACGCGCAGTCGCGACTGGCCATGGTCGCCGCCGACGATGTGAAGGTCACGACCGGTCGAGAGCAGTCTGCTGCGAACCGTCGCTGAACGCGCCGGTGACGACCAGCTGCTGCGAGGTCTGGGAGCGGTTCAGGGTCAGCGACGCCGGGCTGACGCTGAGTGATTGCAACGCCGGCCGCACCGGCACGACGACGAGGGCTGGCGTGCTGCTGTTCCCCGCCTCGTCGGTCACGACAATGCTCAGCGTCTGGCCGTCACTCGCCTCGATCTGCGCCGTGAACGCGCCGGTCACCGATGCCATGACCACGGCGCTACCCTGCTGCGTCAGGTTGGCGATCGACACCTTGCCGAGCGCCTCGACCGCGCCTGCGCTGCCGACGACGGTGGTCACGCCACCGGCCGGCTGGCCGACACCGATCAGTGCCGCGAGCGCCGTTGGCGGCGGAAAGCTGTCGACCGGGATGTCGGCGATCTCGATGGCGATCGACGCGGGTCGCGACGTTTCCAGACGTATCCGTGGCGACAATGGTGACGGTGTGCGTGCCGATCGTCAGCCCGGCCGTGTTGAGAGTGAACCCGTCGCCGCTGCCTCGCGGTGCCGGCTCGTCATCGAGCCGGTAGGACACCGTCGCCACCGCAACGTCGTCGCTGGCTGTTGCGACGACCGCGATCGGCTGCCCGGCACGGAAGCGGTTCGCCACCGGGCTGAAGACGACGATCTGCGGGGCCGTCGTGTCGTTGGTCACCGTGAACGTCGCCGCGACTTCGCTGACGTTGCCGGCGCCGTCGGCGACAGCCGCGCGCAGCGCGTGTAGCCCTGGCGCCAGGCCCGTGGTATCGACCGTGAACTGGAACGGCGCGACCATGCCGACGGCGAGACGCGCGGTGGCGCCGTCAAGGAACAACTCCACCGAGGCCACCCGGCCGTCGTCCGTGGCGTTGACGGTGACCGGCAGGAGATGGCCGCGACCGACATCGGCTGCGTTCGCGATCGACGCAACCGGCGGCAACTGGTCGGCGGCAATCTGGATCGGCAGCGTACCGATGCCGATGTTGCCGGCCAGATCGAAGGCCCTGACGAGCAGCTGGTGGCTGCTGCCGTCGGCGAGGTCGCCGGTGTCGACCATGAACCGCAGCCGTGCCGCCGCCGGCTTGGTGTCGATCAGCTCGCCGTCGAGCAGCAGGTCGACGCGGGTCACGCCGCCCGCGTCGGTCGTCTCGGCAACGATCGCCGCCGTCTGGCCGCGGCCGATCGATGACGCCATCAGCGGCGCCTCGACGCTGAGCGTCACGACCGGGGCCGTCGTGTCGGGCGCCGGCACCGCTCCGGCGGTCGTGAACCGCGCGACGATGCCGGATGCGAGCGACAGCCCGTCCAGGCTGAAGACCGACGGGTTGACGACAACGGTGTAGGTGGTGCCGAAGGCCAGCGGCGTGCTCGGGCGGAAGATCGCGGCCGTCGCCCCGAACAATTCGGTGAACTGCACGGCGCCGGCAACGACGGCGTCGCCGGGCCCGATGACGTTGAAAGTGGCGCTGGGATAGCCGGTGGTGATCGTCGCCTCGATCATCCGGTCGGAGAACAGCGCGACGATCGCCGGGTCGACCGACACGTCCACGGTGTTGTGCGCCGGAACGACGGTGACCGTCGGCTTGCCGTCGGGGCTCAGGCGATCGCTCGGCAGCGTGCCGATCGCGCAGCCAGGATCGCGGCCGACAAAGCCGACCGAGAGCTGGATGTTGGCGTCGGCCGCACCGACGCAGCTGGTGATCTGGCCGGTGATGTGCGGCATCACGCGATAGGTCTGCACCACCGTGCTCGCCGCGCAGGATGTCGCCGATGCTGCGGGTGACCTCGCCGTCGATCTCCTCGCCGGTAGCCGTCGTCGATCAGCTGCGCGCCGCCGCCGACGTCGATGGCCATCGAGGTGTAGAGGGCGTCGAGCACATCGTCGGTGTTGCGGATGGTGATGACCAGGTCGTAGGGCTGCCCGGCGATGACGTGATCGGGATGCGTCACCTTGACGTCGAGCTTGGGCGGGCCCTTGACCTCGAGGTCGGTCGAGGCGCTACCGGAGAACGGCACCGGCTCGGGCAGGAACGAACCCGAGATCTTCCCGCCGAAGTGAGCGGTGACGGTGTGCGTGCCCTTGGTGTCGCCGCGGACGATGAACTGGCCGGTCGCGTCGGTCGCCGGGCCGATGTCCGGCAGCGCGATCGAGCCGCCGGCCGGCGCGATCGGCGAGAGCGCGTCTTCCGGCACCTCCAGGCGCGCGGTCAGTTCGGTGAGGGTGAAGAGCGACGAGACGTTCATCAGCATCAGGTTGACCTTGAAGAATTCCTTCAAGGTCTTGATGCGCCCTTCGATCAGGATGACGCCGGGGATGCCCGGCATTCCCGCTACCGGCGAGGCCACTTCGAACGGGACCAGCTTGATCTCCGGCGAGTCGCTGATGTTGCCGCCACCGTCGCCGCACGGAATGGCAATCGCGCGTTCGGTCGTCGAGAGCGGCTGGCCGGCGCCGGCGCAGCCGATCGAGATCGGCGGCCCTTCGGCGAACGTCTCTTCCAGCCGGCGCACCACCGGCACCGGCACCCGCACCTCGCGGCCGTTCACCACCAGCGCGACGACGAAACGCGACACGTTGTAGTTCGCCGGATCGGCGATGTTGATGACGCCCTCGGCTACCAGCTGCTTCACTTCCGCGGTCGACAGGCGCTCCGCGGTGACGCGGGCCCGCACGATTTCCGTCAGCGAGATCTGGGCGATGCGCAGATCGTCGACCTTCACCGTGCGGCCATCGCCGTCTGTCGCGGTGAGCGTCAGCACGTTCTCGGCGTTCGGACGCAGCGGCACCCGGATGCCGAACCGCGCCTCGCCGGTCGGGACGGTCTGGCTGGCCCCCTGGGCGCCGCCATTGATGTTGATGGCGGTGGGCGACGTCGCCTGGGCGTGCGCCGGCGCCGCCGCGCCGAGCAGCAGCACGGCGACTGCGGCAACGCTGCCTGCGAGCCGAGAGAGCAGGCCGAGCCGGCCGGAACTGGTCATCATGTGCGCCTCGGTCCTCACTGCACGTTCACCGAGATGGAGAGCTGCGGATACTCACGGCCGCGGACGACGATCTGCCCGTTGCTGTCGGTGCCGGCCAACTGCTGGCCGACCGCTTCGAGCGCGTCGATGTCGGCGGGATTCGGCATGCCGCCGGACGACTCGAGCGCCTGGATCAGCGACCGCGCCGTGCCTTCGGCCTGGAGCACGCGGGCCAGCAGCGCGTCGACGGTGCTGGCCGCCGGCGGCGGGTTGTCCGCCACCGCCATCGCCTGGGCGAGCAGCGACTGGAGCGCGGCGAGCGCGTCCGCGCGGCGCTCCGAGCGCAGCAGCGTGACGATGCCGGCGACGCGCGTGAACATCTCGTGCGCCAGGCGATCGACGGCGCTGGCCGAGCCGGCGAGGGCGCTCGACGGCAGTTCCACCTGGAACACGCCGTCGCCGTCCGTGGTGCCGGTGTAGTCAGTGCCGGGGACCTGGAACGTCAGGCCGGCGATCGGGAAGCCGTAGTCGCGGACGATGCCGCGCACGGCGCGATCGAAGCCCGCGCCGCTGCGATAGCGCGCCAGTTCGTCGGGCCGCGGGTCGTGGAAGACCCGGTGCGATGACGAAACGGTGACCAGTGCCGTGTCGTCGAGTGCCGGGTCGGCGCAGCCGACCGGCTTGAGCAGCGAAGCGGGCAGCGCGACGCTCAAGGCGTTCTCGCCCGTCGCCAGCGCCACGGTGGTCGAGAACTCGCCGTTGCTGAGCGGCAGCGTGGTGGCGACGCCGTTGACCATCAGCGTCACGGAGGAGAGCGACAACGCCGCCGAGAGATGCCGGTCCGACAGCAGCCCGCTCACCGTGGTGGTCGGCGTCAGCACTCCGGCGCCGGATGCCGGCGCCAGGAAGACCACGCGCGGGCAGAAGGTACCCGCGGCGCCGGGATCGACCGGCGGGGCCGGCCCGGTCGTCAGCTCGAATGCGACGCTCACGGTCTCCGCGCCCGACGGCTTGGTCTGCGGCGGCGTCGAGGGCGGCGGCACGGGCGGATCGACGCGGGTCGGCGGCGACGGCGGCGGTGGATCCGGCGCGGTGAAGACGACGTCGACGATGTTGTGCCTGAAGGTGTCGAGCACGCGCCGGTAGGAGCGCGTCTTCCCTTCGTAGCGGACAACGAAGTCGATAATCGGCGAGCCCCCGGCCATCACCAGATCCGGCAGCACGAAGATGCCGTCACCGTCGGTGACGGCCAGCTTGCGTGCGTCCTGCGCATAGACGGTGGCACCCGCCAGCGCCGCGCCGGCTTCGTTGGTCAGCTGGCCGGCCATGCCGAAGCGCAGCGAGGCGAACGCGCGCTCGCCGTCGAAGAAGGCGAGGCCGTCCTGCTTCGAGGCGAGCTTGACGTCGCTCGGGCGGCGCGCGCCGCGCAGCACCGTCAGCTTCTTGCGCTCGATCGCCGACACGCCGGCAAGGCCGTGGTACGCGTACTGATGTTGCGTCGGGATCATCGAGATGGTGCCAGCGACGGCGTCCGACACGTACATGTTTCCGTAGGTGTCGAACGTCACGCCGCTCAGCTCGCTGAACGGCGACGGAGCGCCCGCCGCATCGAACAGCGACTGCACCACGCCCGGCAGCGGCACCAGCATGACGTTGTTCCCCTGCGTCACCGCCAGGCCGAGGTTCGGGCTGATCGCCATTGCCGTCGACGGCCCGAACTGGAACAGCGGGCTCTGCGCGTAGAGTTGCGAGATGTTGCGTTGATCGGTACCGCCGGGACCGAAACGGCGCGGCAGCGTCATGTGCGTGATGCGCTGCCCCTGGGCGTCGGCGATGAACAACTCCTCGCCATAGAACCCGTTGCCGACGACCATCGACTGCACCGAGACCGGATTGGCGAACGAAATCAGCTGGCTGTAGTAGTTGACGTTGCCAGCCAGGTCACGGAAGCCGTCGCTGGCCCGGAAGGAGAACACGCGGCCGCCGAACTGGGCGTCGGACGCCGCGTTGTCGCTGTAGAGGTCGCCGATCGAATCGATGGCCAGGCCGGCGGCGCCCGGTTCCTTGAAGTTGTGGTTGGCAAACGGCGACAGCACGCCATCGGTGACGCGGAAGATCATGTTCAGCGACGGCACGCTGAGGAACGCGCTGCCGTTCGGGTGCACCGCCAGGTTGGCCGGCGGCCGCGGCGTCGGCGGCCGCGTGCTGACATAGAGCTGCTCCGGATCGCTGAAGTCGCTGTACTGCAGACGGACGCCCTTGTAGATGTCGGCCAGCGGCGTCGTCACTGTCTTGACGATCTCCAGCCCGAACACCGCCTGCCCGCCGATCTTCACCGTGGTGTTGAAGAAGCCGCCAAGAAAATCGAGCGTCTTCGTGACAAAGGGGTTCTCGACGGTCGTTTCGCCGAGCGGATAGCCAACCTGGCGTCGGCCGCGGATCGCGTACACGTACGTGCCGTCGTCAGGCACCTCGTCGTAGAACACGAGCTCCTTCGCCTTCTTGTCGAACTCGCGACCGGCCACCGGCTGTACTGCGCCGGAGCGGCCGCGATAGAGCTCGTACCACCAGCGGATGTCGGCGTCGTCGTAAACACCCTTGTCGTTCGGGCTGCGGCTGAAGGTGATCTTGACGAGACGGCTGGGCAGCGGCGGCGCGGTCTGCGGATCCGTCATCTGCTCGATCTTGATGATGAACGGCTGGCGCGGGCGCAGCGACTCGATTACCAGGTTCACCTCGAGGGCGAAGATGGTGTCGACCACCGCGCCCTGAAGCTTGGTGAGCGCGCCTTCGGCGAGGCCGCGCACGACGGCGAGGCTGCGCGTCGAGATGTTCATCGCCCTCGCCTCGGCCTTCGCCGCGGCAAAGGCATCCTTGTAGGCCTGCGACGTGAACTGCTGCTCGAGGCGCTGCGCGGTGAGCGCGGTCGCTCCTTCGCTGGCGAAGAACTTGCCGTACTGCTTGCCGACCTCGGTGGCGGTCTTCGACCCCGCCGTGGTCAGAATCTCGAGCAGCTCGATGACCGTCTTGCACTGCGGCGCCGGCAGGAACTTGGCGTTGGGATCCTTGGCGAGCTCCTGGCCCAGCGGTGACTTACCGTCGACCGACTCGAAGCCCCTGGACGTGGCGAGCTGGACGAGGAAGCTGTCGCACAGCTTGCCGCCGTTCTTGGCGGCGGTCCAGCCGCCGCTCGGCAGCACGCCAGCGACGACCGATTCCCACATCAGCGATGCCGGGCGATCGCCGGCCGCGTCACCCGGCAGATACGGGTTGGCTGACTGCTGGTAGACCGGACGCCCGCCGCGCAGGGACCGTGGCAAGCCGCCGCCGCGCGCCACCGGCGGGGTCCATGCCACGGGCGCGAAGCCACGCGCCGCCACCGCGCCGCTGCGCTGCGGCAACAGCAATGACGCGACCCGACGCACCCGATCGGTCCAGCGGATGCTTGCGTTTACCGCGGGAGCGACCGGCTCGAGCAGGGCCGTCCGGTTCGCCGGGTTGAGGAACCGATGGACGAAGGCGACGAAGCTGACGGTGACCAGGTGCTTCTGCAACGCGTTGAACTGCGTGTCGAAGGTCACTCGCGGCGGCGCGCTCGACGCGACGCGGCCCTGGTTGAACAGCACCATGAGCAGCGGCGCGTCGGGCCGGGCCGGGTTCGCCCATACCGCGTCGACCGAGCCCTGGAAGCCGCCGATCAGCTGCGCGAGCGTCGGCAGCGGCACCGTGGCCGGAAACTCGAGGCTGCCAACCAGGATCTGGAACAGCTTGGCGAGCGAGATCGTGTCGCCGGCGATCATCTCGTCGGCGATCTCGTCAATCGCCTCCGACGTCACGCTCGCGTAGCCGGCGCCGACCATCAGCGGGTTGAGCTGCTGGCCGCTGGCGTCGAGCACGCCGATCTCGCGGCCACCCACCGCAATGAACGTGTCGCGAACCAGGCGGCGGAGCTCCTCGCGGTTGCCGCCGGGACCGATCGCCGCGGCGCCGCGCCCGAGCACCACGGCCAGCTTCGGTGCCACCGGCGGCGAGTTCGGCAGCGGCGGTGGCGGTGGCAGGTTCGAGGTCGTCAGCGGGATGTCGCCGACCGTCGCCGTCAGGTTCGGCGCCAGCGCCAGATCGAGCGTCAGGCTCTCGTAACCGCCGGCCAGCACCGTGACGCGGCGGGTATCCGCTGCAACGTCGGCAAAGGTGAAGCGACCGTCGGCACCGGTGAACACGCAGACGCTGGTACCCGCCAGGCAGACCTGCGCGTTGACGACCGGCTGTCCCGCCGCGTTGAGCACGCGCCCGGTAGCCGAACCACGGCCGACCGCGACCGAGAACGCCGACGCCAGCAGCGCCTCCCGTGTTCCGGTCGACACCGCCACGACGCGGGGACCGACGCCGGCGTTGGCGGCAACGCTGACCCGCGCGATCAGGTGCGACGCGTCAACCACCGTGACCCCCAGGACGGCGATGCCCGGGCCGAGGCTGACCTGGCTCAGCGCGCCGAACTCGGTGGCGATGCCGGTGATGGCGATGTCGACCGTCTGCCCCTGGTTGACCGACGCGGGCGACACGGCCGCGATGATCGGCGGCGCCGCCGGCGGCGCCGACGTCGTGCCGCGATTGATCGTCCCGGAGATGACGCCGCTGGCCTGGAACGTGGGACTGACGGGTGGATCGACCGTGACCTGCAGCGTTGTCGTCGCCACCGAGGTCACGACGTGCACGGCGGCGGCGCCGGCGGCGGAATTGCCCGCGGCATCGGTGGCAACCGCTGCAAAGGTCACGGTCGCACCCGCTGGGGTGGCGGCCGGGATCTCGGTGATCGACTGGAACGCAAACGGCGCGGCGGTCCGCTCCTCGATGACGGTGCTCCCGGTCGAGTCGCTCCGCGACAGGACGACGCGGGCGACGCTGCGGTCGTCGGCCGCCTGCACGACGATGGGCACTGTGGCGCCGGGCGCGGCGCTCGCCGGCGCGGTGAGCGCCACCGTCGGCGCTTGCGTATCCCGCGATTCGAGGCGGACCGAGCGCCGGATGCTGGCGACGTTGCCCGCGCGATCCTCGCCGATGATCTCCAGTTGCTTGTCGAGGCCGACCGCGTCGCTGCCAGGCACGCTCAACGCCAGCCCGAAAGGAGCCGCCGCGCGGCTGTCGACGACGGTCTGCCCTACCAGCAGCGTGCTGCGCGCCAGACCCGACAGGTCGGTCGCGGTCAGCGGAATTGCCATCGACGTGCCCGGCACCGCCGAGGACGGGACGATGGCCGCGAGCACCGGCGCCGTCTTGTCGATGTTGAGCGTGACCCGGGCAGTCGCGGTGACGCCGGCAGCGTTGACCGCGGCGCGCTCGACGACTTGATTGCTGCCCTCGGCCGTCACCGTCACCGCCGCAGGGCACGACGTGGCGTTGCTGCAGGAGAACGTGATGGTGACGTCGCTCCGGTGCCAGCCATTTGCGTTTGCCGCCGGCGCCACCGACGCGCTGATCGTCGGTGCGGGCGCCGGGCTGCTGCAGACGCTGGCGCCAAGATTCCGGGTCACGAACGTGATGTCGATGCTGTTGACGACACCGTTGCGGTCGACGTCCGCATTCGGGTTGAAGCCGGCCTGCCCAGTGCGCCTGCCGTTCTGCGCCTGCACGAGGGTGGCGTCGGTGCGCGTGACGGTGCAGTCGCGATCGACGTCGGCGCGAGCGACAGGAATTGCTTGCGCGCGAGCGGCGCCAGGGATGAACAGGCAACTCGCCGCGAGCACGAGCGCCATCGGAATCAGCCGCCGTACAGACATACGTCCTTCCAACTCCACATCGAAACGGTGCAACCGGGTCGGGGGCGCTGCGAACCGCGCGGCTCGCAGCGCGCGTGCGAACCGCGCGTCAGCGTTGGCGACGGCGCAGCGACGCGGCAAGGGCAACGGCGGCCGTGGCCATGAGCGCCATCGCCGACGGCTCGGGCACCGTCGCCGGCGGCGCGGCGGGGGTGATGCGCAGGTCCACGGCAACCCGCGCCGTGCCGGAGGCCACGCCGTTTGCCGACGGCACGATCAGGTATGGGATCGGCGCGAATGCGGGATCCGGATCACAGGCGAAGTCGTCGGGGTCGCAATCCTGAGCCGGCGGATCCCACAGCAATCCGAAACCATCGTCACCAAACAGGTCCAGCGTCCACGGGCTGCCGGCGGCCGCAACGAACTGCAGGCTGAACAGCCCGCCCGGGCCGCTCGGCGTGCTGGGCGCAAAGACATTGACCAGAGACAGGTAGTGCTGCGGCGAGAACTGATCGTCCGCTGGATAGTTGCAGCCGGTGTCGGCGCAGACACCATCGAGCGCCAGGACATCGGCCATGTACGGGGTGAAGACGGAGCCGAGCTGGTAGCTGCCGATCACCGGCGTCAGCCCGGTGAAGCCGACGTAGAGCTCCTGGCCGACGAGGTTGGCCGCCGCCGAACCGTTCAGGTCGAAGGTGACACTGAGATCGAATAGATCGCCGGCGGCCGCAACTCCCGTCAGCGGTGCCGAGAGGCCAATGGTGGCGGCCGAAGTGGCCGGCGCGCTGAGCAGGGTTCCGAACAGGGCGACACTTGCGACGAGCAGGAGCGGACGGCGAATCATCTGGGGCCTCTCGCTGACGCATACGGACGGGCCATCCCTGCGCAGATGTCTTCCGCTGCGCAGACACTTGTCAGCCGAATGCGTCCCTAGTTCTTGGGGACGGCGACCGGGATCGCCTTGCCTAGATAGCGAGAAATGTCGAAGAAGGGGGCCACGCGAATCTCGCCCGCGCCTGCGAGGCGAGGCGGCGTGGTGGTGGCGGTCAGGTGCGGGCGGAAAGACGAGCCATCTCACGGCGCAGCCACGCTCGCGAGACCTGCCATTCACGCTTGACGGTGCGCTCGGAGATGCCGACGACGCGGGCGGTCTCCTCGACCGTCAATCCGCCGAAAAACCGCAGTTCGACGATGCGCGCCTGCCTGGCGTCCAGCGTCGAAAGCCGATCGAGCGCGTCGTCGAGCGCCACCAGATCGACCGCGTCGGTGCTTTCGACGCTGGCGGCAACGTCGACATCGTCGATCGACAGCCGGGTGGCGCCGTTCCCGCGCTTGATCGCGTTGCGGCCGCGCGCGTGCTCCACGAGGATGCGCCGCATCGCCGTCGCGGCAACGGCGAAGAAGTGGCCGCGGTTGCTCCAGGCGCCGTGAAAATCGGTGAGGCGCAGATAGGTTTCGTGTACCAGTGCCGTCGGCTGAAGCGTGTGGTCGAACCGCTCGTCCCGCATCGTCGCGGCGGCGAGCCGCCGCAGCTCCGCGTAGAGCACGTCGAATACCGAGGCTTTTGCGTCGGGGCTGCCCGAGGAGGCGGCGTCGAAGAGACCGGTCACGGTGCGCGGCGAGCTGGCGTTCATTGGGGATCCGGTGGGGGTGGTTGACGATTGACCCACCCGCTGAGGAGCAAGATCGGATCCAGTGATGCGCACGCGCGCGGCCGCCGGCTAGCAGCCGCGGCGTTTCTGGGTCAGCCGCACGATCGCCGGCTCCGGAGTGCAGGCGGGCGCGCCGGCGGCGGCGAGACGCTGGTGCAGCTCGAGCGCCGCCTGCCATTCAGCGCAGGCGCCGACGTTGACGCGGTTTCGTTCCGTCATCAATGCGTCGCCGAGCGACTCCGCGACCCGCGCGGCATCACACTTGGCCCGGACGTTCCGGTCGTCGTGCCCGACGATGGCGCGGTGCGTGGCCAGCGCCTCGCGAAACAGGCGGATCGCCTGGTCGGTCGTGCCCATGGCGATCGCGGTGTCGGCCAGCTGCTCGCGGCTGATCGCGACGGTGCGCGCGGCATTCTCGTTCGCCGGATCGGCAGCCGCCAGCCGCTCGAACGTACTCAGCGCCTGGCGAAAGTAGTCGGCGGCGGCGGCAGGGCCATCGGTTTGCCGATGAACCTTGCCGAGCTTCTCGTAGGCAATCGCGAGATCGCGCTGGATGTTCTGGTGCATCGGCTCGTCCGCCGCCAGCGCCCGGCGGATGGCAAACGACTCCTCGTATGCAGCGCCGGCCTGCTGCCAGCGTTGCGCCGCCTCGTGCATGGTGCCGATTCGTTCGAGCGTCAGGCCAAGGTAGCGGCGAACGCGCATGTCCGTCGTGTCGGCGCGGTAGAGGCGCCTGAATGCGTCGAGCGCGATCGCGTACTGCCGATCCGCGTCGGCGGTGCGACCGAGATTCTGGAAGTTGGGATTGCCGAGGACATCGCCCAGTTTGACCGCCGCAATCCCGGCTTCGATGCGATCGCCGAGCGCCGCTGCCGGCCCGGCGGCGATAGTTGCGTAGAGCGCGTTCGACGCCTGTAGCTCGCCGAGAGCCATCGCCAGGTCACCGGTCTGCGCCAGCACGTCGCCGAGCCGCCGGTGCGCGAGGGCGAGCGTCCCCGCCACAGCCCGGTCGCGCGGTGATTCCGCCCGCACGGCTTCGGCAATCGACACGGCTCGCCGATAGCTGACCAACGCCCCGGCGGTGTCGCCGAGGTTCGGGTTGGTCGGATTGCCCTGCACGTCGCCGACGCGGACGAAGCCGTCGGCGAGTTCGCGCTGCAGTCCGAGGTCATCGCTGGCTTCGCCTGCCAGGCTGTCGAGATAGCGGATCGCCGTCTTGGCGATCAGCTCGCGCGCCGGCGTCGTTCCCGGCAGCTCGAGGATCGCGTCGTGCACGTCGAACATGAACACGCTGGCCAGCTGGCGGACTTCGTTGAAGCGGTGCTCGGCACGTTGCCGCTCGGTCGCCGCGACGGTGGCCTGCCAGGCAATCACGGCGATCCCCGCGATCAACAGCAGCGCCAGGCCGGCTGCCGCGGCGATCGCCAGGCGGTGCCGCCTGGCGAAGAGACCGAAGCGATAGGCAACATCCTGAGGGCGAGCCGACACCGGGTACGATGTCCGATGCCGTTCCAGGTCGGCGACGAGTTGCTCCACTCGTGAATAGCGCGCCGCTGGCGTGCGGCCGAGCGCGCGCAACACGATCGAATCGAGATCGCCGGCGAGGCGCGCCGCCAGCGTCCGCGGGGCCAGGCCGCGATGGCCGGCTCGCTCGTCCGCATCGTCGCCGAGCAATGCGTGGCGGCTTGGCTCGCTAAGGACCGCGGCGTCGAGCTGCTCGCGAATCGTCGCCGCCGTCGTCCCGGTCAGGCGGTACGGTCGCGTGCCGGTGAGCAGCACGTGCAGCAGCACGCCGAGCGAATAGACGTCGGCGGTCGTCGTGCTCTGCTTGCCGCTCACCTGCTCGGGGCTGGCAAAGTCCGGCGTCATCAGGTGCGTCGCCGCCAGCCCTGGTCCATCACGCCCGGGCTCGTAATCGTGCGACACGATCATCGCCACGCCGAAGTCGAGCAGCTTCGGCGTGCCATCCGCCGTCACGAGGATGTTGTCGGGCTTGATGTCACGGTGCACGACGAGATTGTCGTGGGCGTACTGAACGGCGGCGCACACCTCGCGAAACAGCGCGAGCCGCTGCTCGATCGTCAGGCGGTGGTCGTCGCAGTAGCGATCGATGGTCACCCCCTTGACGAACTCCATGACGAAATACGGATCACCGGTGCCGGTCGCTCCGCCGTCGAGGAGTCGGGCGATGTTGGGATGATCGAGGGCGGCCAGGGTTTCGCGTTCGAGGTGGAAGCGGTCGACGATCGCGGCGCGGCCGGCGCCTGGACGCACGACCTTGATGGCCACCTGCCGCTTGAAGGCGGCGTCGGCGCGTTCGCCGCGGTACACGACGCCCATTCCGCCCTGGCCGACGATGCCGACGATGCGCCAGGGGCCGAGGAACTGGCCGAGAAGGTCCAGGGTCGCGACGTCGACGTCGGGCAGGTCCGCCACCCGTGCGGGCGGGGTCTCGAGAAACGTCTCCGACTCGTCGTGCCAGTCGAGGAGAGACTGCACCTCGCGGCGCAGGTCAGGATCGTGGGCGCAGTGCGCCCCCAGGTAGGCGTCGCGTTCTGCGGGGGTGAGCGTCACGGCGACCTCGAACAGTCGCTTTGCGTCCTGCCATCCGGAAGCGTCGGCCATACCCAGGTTATCGGTCGCGAGCGTGATAAGGACGAGCCGCCGCTTCGGCCCCACTGCCGTGCACGGGATCGCGGCTGACGATCTGATACCAGCTTACGGCGCAGGCGTTATCCCGCCCGTTTTGGCGTCTTGTCCTGTTTCTTCTTGTCGGAGGCCTGATCCCTGGTTGCCTGCTGCTTCTGGCTTTTTTCCTTGTCTTTCTTGCCGCCCTTGTCGCCCATGCATCCTCCTGCGTCGCCATTATGCCCCGCAATGAGGCGCGGAGCGGTGCTTTGCACCGATCGCCGCGGTGCCGCCACTAGCCACCGCGGCGTGGCCACGCGGCACCTGATGCATCATGTGACCTGCGCCCGAAACGGTGCCCGCGGCAAGGTCCGGGACCGATGACAGCGCCGACTCACTTCCAGCTTCTATGAACAACGTCGACTGGCTTCCGGCTTCGTTGACCGGCCCGGGTGGCCTGGTGCTGCTGCTGTTCGCGGTCGCTGTCATGGCGTTCGTGCTGCTGTACCTTCAGGACCGGCAGTATCAGCAGGCGTCGCGTGAATGGCTCGACCTCGCGGAACGGTTCCGCGCCTCGACAGGCGAAGTGTCTGGCGTGCGCCGCAACCGGACCGGTAACCGGGTGACGTGGGTGTTGACGCCGGATGTCGGCCTGCCGCCGGCGGAACGCGCCACGCGACAGCACCAGTTCAACGTCGATGCGGCGGAGGCCGGGCGGTTGCTCGAAGGTTTCGAGTACCGGTTGGACATCTCGGATCCGGTGGAGCGCTGGCTGATGTTCGTGAGTGATCGCGTCCCGGGAGCGGGACAGGAGACGTTTGTCTCCGCACCCGGGACAGATGCCGAGTTCACCGGCCACGCCTTCCCGGCCCTGGTGGCCGCATCGCACGGCGCATGCGCCGGGCTGGCGCGGCATTACGCGCGCCAGGCCCGCCTGCGCTGGTTCAGGGGGCGGGCGAGCCAGTCGTGAGTGCCGCTGTCGGCGCCGTAACGGGCGGCTCGGACGGGGCGTCCAGTTCCCGCGACGCTACTGGCACCAGCCGAGCGTCGGGCACCACCGGTCGGCGCGAAGTGTCCAGACGACGGTGTTGCCACCGCCGACGATCCTGCCAAATAGGAAGCTGGCGTCGACGCACTGCTCCGGCGACAGGCCAGGAAAGAGGCGTCAGACCTTGAGCGAGCCGCGGAATCCCCTCGCCGCGTAGTACGACTCCGCACCATTGTGGTAGGTGAAGACGTGGCCGTAGCGGCGATCGCAGAAGATGGCGCCGCCGAGCCTTCTGATGTCGGGAGGTGTTCTGACCCAGCTCGAGGTCTTGGTATCGAAGGCGCCGAGGGTCTGCAGCTCTCGATATTCGTCCTCGGTCAACATCTCGATGCCCATGGCGGCAGCCATGTTCATGGCGCTGTCCTTCGGCTTGTGTTCCTTCCTTGTTTCCAGCGCGTCGCGGTCGTAACAGACACTGCGGCGCCCCTGCGGGCTCTCGGCTGAACAGTCGACGAAGCGGTATTCGCCCGTGCGGGTGTCCAGGCCGATCACGTCCGGCTCACCGCCAGTCTGTTCCATCTGCTGCAGCGCCGCCAGCGTGTCGGCGTTCGCGTCCAGCCGGGCCCGTACTCGTGCCCATTGCAGGCCGGAATGGCGCCCCATGTTCTTCTCGAAACGCGCCTGCAGCACGCCGAGCAGTTCTTCGTGGCCCTGCGAGGCGGGCGTCTTCTGCTTGCCCACACTCTTCTTCATCGCGTATGACCTCTGCTGCCTACGTCGTCACAACGGCGATCACCTCGCCGCGCTCGCCTGCTCGGTCCTGACCAGGCGCGCCACGTCGAAGCCGTTCACGCTGGCTGCTTCGAGCGCCGCACTGTACGCGTCGGTTCCGAGCGACGGCGTGCGGCCGAGGATCCAGAGATATTCCCGATCGGGCGATCCGACCGTGGCCCACGAGTAGTCGGGCGCCACACCCAGTACCCAATAGTCGCCCCAGACGAACGGCAGGAACGACAGCAGTGCCGGCGCGAATCGCACCTTCAGCTTTGCGTTGGTGCGTGAGTCCACGACCCGGGCCACCCCCCGCGCCTCGGTGACCCCTTCGTCCGAGCGGCAGCGGTTGACGACGTCGAGGCGGTTATCCTGCCGCATCGCGTAGACCGCGCGAACGTCGCCGAGGCACTGCCGCTGGAACCGGTTCGGAAACCGCGCGATCTCGAACCACTCGCCAACGTAGCGGCCCAGGTCGACTGCGTCCACGGTCTGGACGGGGCGGTCCTGCCCGGCTCCGCCTGCTGCCGACGCCACGCCGATCGCAAGTAGCAGCACGGTCACGCGTGTGACACGTGACGGCGCTCGCTGCTCGTCGGCCATTCTGATGCTCCTGTCTCCCGGCCTCGTCCATCACCCGACAAGTACTCACCCGGCTCCATCACCCGGCGCAGTGAAGATGTGGGTCTCGCCGCGACGGCGTATGATCCCCGCGCCCGCCAGCCATATAGTAGGCGCCGCCGCATGCCTTCACCGCCCACCGGGACCGAAAGGCAGCCCACATGGTCAGCATCAATCGACTTTGTGCCTGGTCGGTTTTTCCGGCTTCTCGCTCGATTCCATGCGCATTGCCCGTTCGCCGGCGGCGAACGAGGCCATGGCCGCTCTTGATGTCGCGGCGCAGTCCGGCCGCGCCGGGATTCGCCTCTCCTGGAGAATGCGGCGGCGGCACGGTAACCGGAGTTCTTGTATGAGATGATGCTTCGCTCTGGCCCTCGCCTTGGCGCACGGCGGCGGGCGCGCCATCTATTGGAGAGGGCCTGCATGGCATCGTGGCTTTTCGGGAAGAAGGAACTCACGCTCTCGGCGGAACAGCGCCTCGCGCTTGGCGCGATCGTCGCCAACGTGAAGTACGAGGTGATGCCGCTGAAGAACGTCAAGGAGCAGGCCGCCGCGCTTCCTCCCCGTTCGCAGGTCACGGTCACCGCATCGCCGGCCCACAGCCTCGAGTCGACGCTCGACATCGCCGAATTGGTCAAGGGACTCGGCCACGAGGCGACGCCGCACTTTGCCGCGCGGATGACACGCGACCGGGCGCACCTCACCGACCTGCTGCAGCGGTCCAGAGCGCTCGGCCTCAGGCGCGTGTTCGTGGTTGGCGGTGACGCCAAGGTGCCCGGGGAATACCCCGACGGCCTGGCGCTGCTGCGCGACATGCACGAGATCGGTCACCCGTTCGAGGATATCGGCGTCCCGTCGTACCCGGAGGGACACGCCGACATCCCGGAGGACGTGCTGACCAGGAGCCTGAAGGACAAGGAGCAGTACGCCAACCAGACCACGACGCAGATGTGTTTCAACCCCGAACGTGTCGCGGCGTGGATCAGCAAGATCCGTGACCGGGGCATCACCCTGCCGATCTACCTTGGCGTGCCCGGAGCGCTCGAATTGACCAAGCTGCTGACGATCGCCGGCCGCATCGGCGTCGGCGAGTCGGCAAAGTTCCTGTCGAAGAACATGGGGCTGCTCGGCGTCATCGCCAGCCCGGGGTCGTTCGGCGCCGATTCCTATCTGAAGGAACTGGCCGGGAACATCGTGCGTCCCGAGTCGGGGGTGGTCGGGCTGCACATTTTCACCATGAACCAGGTCGCCGCCACCGCGGCCTGGCATCAGAAATTCGGGCAGGAGCTGCGCGGCTGAGCTGCGGCGTAGCGAGTAGAATTCCTAGGTTTGCCCTAGCTGACTCATAAGGAGAGAGACGACTCATGGCCGTGAAGAACCTGCAGCAGGCGCTCGATGCCGCTGGCAACGCAGTGGAAATGCTCCGTAACTCCCGGGCGGGCGCCTACGTCTACCCGGTGGTGCCGAGCGAATTTACGAACTGGCGTGACGAGCAGCACGCCTGGCGCCACGGCGTCGTCCTGTTCGACCAGACGCACCACATGGCGAACCTCTACATCGAGGGTCCAGACGCGGTGAAGATGGTGTCGTACCTGTCCACCAACAGCTACGAGAAATTCCCGGTGAACCGCGCCAAGCAGTTCGCCCCGACCAGCTACAGTGGTCACGTCATCGGCGACGGCATCCTCTTCCACCTCGAACAGAACAGCCTGGTGTTCGTCGGCCGCGCGCCGGGTGCCAACTGGCTGCAGTACCACGGCGAATCCGGCAAGTTCGACGTCAAGGTCAGGATGGACGACCGGTCGCCGATGCGGCCGATGGGCAAGGCGGTCACCCGCTCGGTCTGGCGCTTCCAGATCCAGGGTGCCCGCGCCGAAGAGCTCCTGCAGAAGCTCAATGGCGGTCCCTACGAAATCAAGTTCTTCAACATGGGCACCATCAAGATCGGCGGCAAGACCGTGCGCGCGCTGCGCCACGGCATGGCCGGCACGCCCGGTCTCGAGTTGTGGGGTCCGTACGAAGAGCAGGACGAGATGCGCGCACTGATTCTGGAGGCCGGCGAGGAATTCGGCCTGGTCCAGGTCGGCTCCCGCGCCTACTCGTCGAACACGCTGGAGTCGGGCTGGATCCCGTCGCCGCTGCCCGCCGTCTACACCGACGAGCGGATGAAGGCGTACCGCGAGTGGCTCCCGGCGAGCGCGTATGAAGCCGTCAGCTCGCTTGGCGGCAGCTTCGTGTCCAGCAACATCGAGGACTACTACGTCACGCCGTTCGAGATGGGTTACGGCTCGTTCGTCAAGTTCGACCACGATTTCATCGGCCGCGAGGCGCTCGAGCAGATCAAGGACAAGCCGCACCGCCAGAAGGTGACGTTCGAGTGGAACTCGGAAGACGTGATCAAGGTCTTCGCCTCGATGTTCGAGGACGGCGACATCTACCGCTACATCGACCAGCCGAACGCCAACTACGCGTCGTCGTCGTTTGATTCGATCAAGGTGAACGGCAAGGTTGTCGGCGCCTCGATGTTCTCCGGCTACAGCTTCAACGAGCGCCGGGCGCTCTCGCTCGGCATCGTCGAGCCGGCGTTCGCCAATCCGGGCACCGAGGTCACGCTGGTGTGGGGCGAGTCGCCGAACACCAAGAAGACCACGACGGAGCCGCACCGCCAGATCGAGATCCGCGCGATCGTCAGCGCGGTGCCCTACAACAGCGCCGTCCGCGAGGGCTACTACCCCGCCGGTTGGCGCGTCACCGGCAAGCTGTAAGCCCGGTTCCCCACGTGGCGGGTCTGCTGCACGCCGCAGCAGACCCGCCCGGTCTACAGTCTCCCAACCCCCCCTTCAGCAGCTCCCCTTCAGCGCCGGTCGCGTACCACGCAGGTCGTCTGCGCGGTTGCCGTGTTGCCAGCCACGTCGGTAGCCTCGGCGACGATCGTGTAGATCCGGTTGCCAGGCGCGCGCGTATGGCTGGCGCGGACCCGGACGACACCGTTGCGGACGCTCACGTCAGACGTCGCACCGCCGTTGCTGGACACGGTGATGTCCGGCGAGCCGGCGGCAACGCCGGACAACGCGTCGAACGCCTTCACCCGCGCGACCTGGACCATGCGATTGTCAGCCGGCCAGATCGAGCAGCGTACCCCGGTGCGGCGGTGGTCAACCTGGATCGGGCGACGTTGCACGACAATCGCAATCCAGGTGCGCGCGGCGGCTGCAGGCGATAATCGGGCGGTTGACCATCGACCAACTGCGCCGGCATGCGGTGACGCGGAGCCTGTTCCCACCGACCCTCCTGCGCGACGCACTCGATGCGCTCGGCTTCGTGCAGGCCGATCCGATTCGTGCGCCAGCGCGGGCGCAGGATCTGACGCTGCGCCATCGCGTCGCCGGCTACCGCGCCGGTGATCTCGAGCGGACTATCCACGCCTCGGCGTGCACGAGGACTTCTTCATCAATTACGGGTTCGTCACCGATCGGGTGTTCGCTTGATGCACCCGCGCGCGGCCACGCGCCGTGGAGCGCCTCGCGACGGCAGGCAGGCCGCGCGCCTGCTCGAGTTCATCCGCCGGCACGGTCCCGTGCACCCCCGTCAGGTCGACGACCATTTCGCGCTCGGCTCGGTCACGAACTACTGGGGCGGTTCGTCCAACGCCACGACTCACCTGCTGGACGCCATGCACTACCGCGGACTGCTCCGCGTGGTGCAGCGCGAAGCGGGCATCCGGATCTACGGTCTCACGTGACGCGCGCCCGGGCCGCTGGGAGCCGAGCGCGCGCCTCCGGCTGGATCGCGCTGGTCGATGTCGTCGTCGACCTCTATGCGCCGCTACCGGCGGCCAGCTTGTCGTATGCGGTCCGGCGTCTGCGATACGCAGCACCGCAGTGGGCCGCGGGCATCGCCGCGTGCCCTCCAGCGCGCCAAGCGCAGGCTCGCGCACGTGCGCGTCGACGGCGTGGACTGGTATTGGCCGGCGGACGAAGACCCGGCGGCCGCCGGAGAGGCGGACGATGCGGTGCGCCTGCTGGCCCCCTTCGACCCGGTGGTCTGGGACCGCCGGCGGTTCGAGCTGCTGTGGAGCTGGCCGTATCGGTTCGAGGCGTATACACCCGTGGCCAGGCGTCAGTGGGGCTACTACGCGCTGCCGCTGCTCTGGCGGGACCGCGTCATCGGCTGGGCCAATGCGTCGGTCGTCGGCGCTGCCCTTCGCCTCGACGTCGGATACGTCGCCGGCAGGGCCCCTCGCGTCGCGGGTTCCGTCAGGCTCTCGACGAGGAGCGCGAGCGGCTGGCTGTGTTCCTCGGGCTCGGCGAGCGGCAGTAGCCACATTCCCGGCATTCACGCCAATCTCACCGGCCGCTCACCGCTTGCGGAGGACTGGGCGACCATGTCCCGGTCACACTGCGGTGCATGAACACCCGTGTGACGAACCCGGTAAAGGCATTCACGCTCATCATCCTTGGCGCTCGCGGCGATGGGACTCTACGTGGCGAACGCCGCGTTGGCGGCCTTCTCGACCCATGGGGTGAAGGTGACAGCGCCGCTGTTTGCCGAGGCGCGGGCGGTGCCGTCGGTCGGCGACGCGGCGCCGGCGGCAGCATCGTCTGGGCCGAAGGGTTCGGATGGCGTGACATCGCCAGCCGGGCGTCGGTCACACCGGCCACGCGATTCAACATCGGCACGGCGGGGCCAGCGGTCACCCCTTCGCGCCGTGCGGGTGGCTTTGGCTACGAATCCGGGCGGTGTCACCGGTGATCTCGCCGGCGGCTCGGTCATGTCGCTGCTGACACGGCAGGACAGCGGCCTGACTATCGCTGTGACGTCGAACATGGCGCACGCGAACACATCTTCGCTGGCGCTGCGAGTCGGTGATGCGTTCGCGAAGCGGACGCACTGATTGTGCTCGCCGCAGCGCAACAGGCCCGTTGTGGCGCACGGCCGGCACCTTCCCGGCGGTGTCGGCAGCCCACGGCAGATGAGCTAGCTTTCGACCCGCGGGTGCTAGCATGCTGCGCGCCAGCACTGCCGGCCGCTTCGCTACGTCGCGTCGGCATCGCGTCATTCGACCGGCCTCACGAGCAGGAGAACCATGTATGTCGACAGCCACACCTGTCCGCCTTGCAGGCCGAACCCTGAAGGCAGCTCATATCTGTGCGTTCTTCCATTCGAAAGACGAACAGAACAAGGTGCTGATGCCCTTCTTTCGAGAGGGGTTCGAACGCGGCGAAAAATTATTCCACGTCGTGGATGGGCGTCACCGGCAGGATCGACCGCTGTGCCCGCGAGGATGCCGGCATCGATGTGGCCGCGTGCGAGCGCACGGGGCAGCTGGAAGTGTGTAATGTGGAAGCAAGACCGAACTGTTAAAAGGTAACATAAAC
>CAWJWY010000002.1:0-3298618 GCA_963846685.1 uncultured Acidobacteriota bacterium
TTGTCCTCTACTGGTTCGTTACGTCTCTGCGGCACGCCGCGGTGCGTGCGGATCGTGCGATACAACTCCTGCTGCGCCTCGGCCAGGCGGACGTCGCCACGCTCCTGCACCTGGTACTTGCCCTTGAAGCCGAGGGCGAGCACAGGGTACTGCAGCTCCATCAGGTCGATGTGCCGCGTCCGGGATCGGCCGAGATCCGGTCGAGCATCTCGAAGAACTTCTCGCCGCCCCACGTCTCCGTTGTGCAGCGCCACGCAGCAGCGGCTGCTGCGCCCACTCGCTCTGCGCTGCCCCAGGGGGTCGACAGCACCGCTTCGTCGAGCGCCGGCACACAGCGCGTAGCGGGCGGCAAGCACGATCTCGTTGGCGACGCCCGGCGGCCCGCGCTCGCTCCTCGAACCGCCGGATCTCGTCGAGCGCCTGCCGGCGCAGTGCCGGGACATCGGGCATCGACAGCGTGCCGCGGATGCTGTCCGGCCAGCAGCAGCAGCGGGCTGGCCGCGCGCACCAGCGGGTTGAGCCCGGTTCCGAGCGGCTCGCCGGCGAGCGGCGCCGGCATCGGCGTCGTCGGCGCGAACCGCCGGCCGCACGCGGTCGCCGACGACCGTCGCTCGCGGGCGCCGGCCGCGCGCCGGGCCGTGGCGCATCACCGTGGCGTCGGCCGGCTTGAATGGATCGTCGATCTCGGGCATCGGCGCGGAACCTATATACCGCTTGGGCCCACCGCGCGCGTCAGCCGCGAATCGCCCAGAACTCCATCGCCAGCCCGGGGAACTCGCCGGCGACGTGCAGCGCGACGCCGCCCGAGCTCTTCAGCTGCACCCACAACTCGCTTGCCTGGTCGAGCTCGAAGTAGACGAAGCCGGCATGAAACGGAATCTGCCGCGGCGCCACCGGCATCGGCTGCACCGGCACGCCCGGCAGCGCCAGGTTGCACCAGATCGCGGATCTGCTCGACCGGCGCCGACCTTCAGCTGGCTGGGAAAACGCCGCCGCAGTTCCTCGGCCGGCACGTCGGCACGGGCCGCCAGCACGAACACCGCGCTGTTGTAGAACGTCCGGTCGGCGACGGTCGCCACGCTGATGCCGAACTTCTTCGCCTCGATCGGAATCGGAATCGCGCCGCTGCTCGAGCTCGGCGCTCAGCGACGCGCGCAGCGCGGCGATCACCGGCTCGAACGATTCGCGCAGCTGATCGTGCCGGTAGGTCGGAAACGGCGGCCGCCGCTCGGACGGCGTCGTGAAGGTCGCCAGCTCGCCCTGCCGCTTCCACCAGCGCGCGGTAGAGCTCTTCGGGATGCACGCCGCCGTCCTGTCGAAGTGCGCAAACAACGGCTCGTAGCGGTTGATCGCCTGCAGCATCAGGAAGTCGGCGAGCTCGGCGGTCGCGGCCGCGGCCGGTCGCTGCCACCCGCCCGCCAACGCCTCGCCGCGCTGGTGCAGCATGCCGACCAGCTCGGTCATGAAGGTGGCCAGGCGCGGCGCGGCCGCGACTACGCAGCACGGTCGGCATGAACCGGTCGTCGAGCACCACCTGCTGGTCGGCGCGGCACTTCGACGACGTGGGCCAGCGGAATGCGTCGCATACGCCTGTGTCAGCTCGCCCGCCAGCAGCAGGCGCGTGCGCAGCGCGCCGACTTCCAGGACCGCCGGTTCGCGCCAGCGGACGTCACGTCGCGCGCTTCCCACTCGCAGCACATCGTGACGTGCCAGCGGATCGGGGCTCGCTTCGGTATTCACCGACGGCGCTCGCCGCGACGCAGCGGCACCGCCAGGTAGACGAGCTGATCGCGCAACGTCGCCGGCGACGTCGATGGCGGCGGCAGCGGCTCGTCTTCCGGCATCCGGAACGGCGTGCCGTCGTGGAAGACGCCAACGGCCCGTCGCACCGCCAGCTTGCCGATGCCGAGCAGATCGCGCTCGAGTTCGATCTCGGTGAAGCCCCAGCTGTGCGGCACGAGGCCGTGACAGCGCGCCTCGACGTAGCCGCTCGACGTAGCGGTCCTGCTGCTGAAAATGCTGCGGCTGCAGGAACAGCCCCTCGGACCAGACCACTTTGTTGTTAGCGGACATGCACCCAGCCGGAATCGGGAGTCGATCAGAAGACGATCGTCGCCGTCAGTTCGCCGCCACCTTCATGGCGACGCTGGCGCGCTCGACGGTAACGTCCAGGGCCCGGTTGGTGGCCGGCACCAGGACGCGCCACTGCGTATTGCGAATGTCGCGAAAGGCGGCGATCGCGCCAATGAACCGCGTGTCCGGCGACATCGTCACGTCCACCGTCTTGCGCGCCGACGGCGCCATCGTGAACTCGTCGCGGCTGATCATCTCCGGCCCGAGCGCCTTCTGATCGTCCTGGAACAGCGCAAAGAAGTCGGTGGCGCGGAACGCCGCGTCGGTACGCAACTGGTAGACGCGGACGACCACCGGGGACGGGCGGCCGGAGGAGTCGGGATTGACGTCGGCGCTGACGGCAATGGTCATCGGCGCCTTCACCCTGGCTTCGGGTGCCGCGGTGATGGTCAGCGGAATCTGCGGCGGCGGGGGCGGCGGGGCCTTCGCGCAGGCGGCGCCGGCCACCAGCGCCACTGCCAGCAGCATCCTCGGCACGGACGTCACCAACGCAACCGCGGACCGACAGGAGAAGCGCTTCATACGTGGCGTCCGGTTCACTCGTTGCGCGGGCGGCCCTGCGCCTTGAGCAGCCGCAGCTGCTCCTCGTAGGCTTCCGCGAACTCTTCTCCGAACAAGCTCGCGAAAGGTGGCGTCGGTGTCGGTGACCATATCACGGATTTTGTCGCGATAGAGGTCCCAGTAACGCAGCTTCGCCGGCACCAGCGCCGGGCCGCCCTTCTTCACTGGCGGTCGAATTCCTCCTGCAACCGCTCGGGATCGAACTGCGCCAGCATCGCGGCGAACGCGACGCGCACGCCAGCGAGAATCGCGATCTGGTGATGGCGGACATCGTCGAAAGCATCTTCGAAGGCTTCGACCGGCCCGAGGTACGCGGCGTTGCGCTTGACGAGCAGGTTGTGCAGCGCATCGTCGACGTTGGCCGAAAACTTCAACGGGTTGTTGTCCTTCGGCCGGAAGGTGGTGACGCCCAGCCGGAACTCGCTCTTCAACCGCTGGCGCGCCTGAAGCACGTCCATCACACCGGCAACGACGACGTGCAGGATCCGGCCGAAACTGTCGGCGAGTTCTGGCGTGACGGCGACCCCTGGCAGCCCGGCGCCGGCCAGTACCGCCGCGAGGTCGCTCGGGCGGGACGCGGCCGCCAGGTCCGCCGGTAATGCGTCCTGCACCGGCGCGGCCGCTGCGGCCGGTGGCGCCGCGCCTGCGGACGCGCGGCCGGACGGCGGCGTCAGGATGGCGCTGTCGCGTGACGCCGGCCGCGCGCCGGGCGTCGGCTTGCGCGGGCCGGCGGCCGGCGCTGGCAGGTCCGCGGCGGACGGCGTGGGGCGACGCGTCGGCTGCGGCGGCTCGGGAGGCGGCAGCGTGAGCGGCGCCGGCTGCGACCCGGTGAGCGATCGGTCGTCAGACGACAGCGGGTTGTAGTCGGCAGGAATGAGCGGCTGGTCGACCGCGGCCACGGCCGCCGATGCTGCCGGCGACGGCGGGGGCGGACCGATGATCGGCGGCGGCGTGTAGTGCTCGCCGAGTACCGAGGGCGGTGGCAATGCCGCGGCCCGCGGCGCGGCTGGGGCCGGCGCGGGCGGCGCGGCCAGGCCGAGCAGGTCGAGCGGATCGACGACCTGGTCCGACGGGATCAACGACGCGAAGGGATCGGCGCCCGGCTGACTCGTCTGCGGCCGCGGCCAGTTCGCCGCCGGAGGCGGCGGCGCCGCGAACGGGTCGTCGAAGGGCGATGGCTGCGGCGCATCGTGCGGCCCCTCGGTCGAGACCGGCGCGAACAGGTCGGATAGCGGCGACGGCGTCGCGACCACGGGAGACGAGATCGACGCGTGAATCTCGTACGGCTCGATGAAGATCCAGTCGCCGGACTTCAGCGTGTACGGCTGGCCACGCACCAGGCGGTTGTTCTGCGAGTTGACGAACACGCCATTGGTGCTGGTGTCCTCGATGAAGAAGGTGCCCTCGCTGTAGCGGATGACCGCGTGCCGCGCCGAGACGTACGGATCGGAGAGCGCCCAGTCATTGCCCGGCAGGCGGCCGATGGTGCCGCCCGTCCCGCGAAAGTCCTTGCGCGCCGCGGCGCCCAGCTTGTCCGCCTGCGGTCCGGTGATCTCCAACGTGAGAATGGTCATGTCTGCTGTTGCGAGCGGGCGCCGCGGCGCCGCCGGCGCGCTACGGGCGCGCCGGCCCCGCTGGCGTGGCGCTGGCGGCGCGCGCGCCAGCGGCATGGAAGAAAGCGATGAACCGGGGGCCGAACGCGCGCGGGTCGGGCTGCACAGTACCACTCACCTGCTTGCACTGCTCGATTTCGGCGATCGCCCGCGCCCGGAGCGCCCCGTCCCGCTCCCCCGACCGCTCGAACAGCGCGTAGAGCGCAGCGGCGCGGAACATGTGCACGTGCGGCCGCAGCGGCAGGTCCGCGGCGAAGCCATCCGCCGGCGTGAGCGTCGCCAAAGCTTTGTCGTACTCGCCGGCGAGGAACTGCTGCGCGCCGTCGACCAGCGCCTGGTGGACGCCGCGCTCGGCCAGCGTCACCGGACCGAACGTCGCGATCAACGCCCCCAGCCGATCGCGGGCCTCGGTGGTCGCCTTGGTGGCGGCGGCGAGGGCGGCCAGGTTCTCCGCCTTGCGCGCCGTATCAAAGCGGCGCCTCGCGGCGACCACCTGCTGCTTGATCGCGTCGCGCTCCGCAACCTTGTCGGCGGACATGGATGTCGGCTTCTGCGCCGCCAGGCGATCCAGCGTGCCGAGCGCGCCGTCAACGAAGGCGAAGGCCTCCTGCCCAGCCGCAACCGCGTCGGCAACCTGGCGGCCCTGTGCCGCTTTCTCGAGCTTGCCGAGTTCGTCGATGACGCGCGTGAACCGCGACGAGGCGTCGCGCGCCAGCGTCACGACCTCGCCGAGCGCGGCGGCGTCGAAACCGCCACGCGCCCCGGCGAGCCGCGTACGCGCGCGGCCGAGCACGTCACGGCCGTCGCGGTAGACGCCGGCCAGCGGCGGCGTCAACCGCGCCTTTCGCGGATTGATCGCCCGGTCCTGGTCCTCCGCGGCGCCGATCGCCTGCTCCGCGTCGCGCAACTGGCCGGTGAACCGCTGGTGTGCCGCGATCGCCACGCTCAGCGACGTCTCCAGCGTGACGAGCGAGCGTTTCGCTGCGTCCGCGGTCGCCATCGCCGTCGTCAGATGGCCCTCGATTCGCGTCTTCTGCCCAGCCAGCAGGCGGGCACGGGCGGCGTTCACCTCGCCGCTCGACCGCTCATACTGGTCGCGCAAGTCGCCCCGCCAGGCGTCGAGGTTGGCTTGCCCCAGGGCCGACACCTTGCTCGCCTGGGCGAGCGCCTCGTTGTACTGCTGCGTCGCGCGCGCCAGCAACGGCTCGAACTTCGCTGGCGGCAGGACCCCCGCGGCTCGCTCGCAGTCGGCGTAGCCCTGCGCGACCAGCCTCGCCAACTCATCGCGCCCCCGCAGGACGTTCTGCTGTTCGAGCAGCGCCCAGGTTTCGACGGCTTCGACGCATCCGGTCGCCGGCGTCTTCGACAGCGCCTCGGCAAGGTAAAAGCGCGGCACGTAGTCGGTTGTCCGTTCGGCGAGCACCCGGACGCCGCCGGTGCGGACCTTGTGCCCGTCGTCCTTGGGGTTGGCCTGGATGGCGCGCCGCATCTGCGCCACCACCTCCGGCCAGTTCTTGTTCTTGTCGTTTCGGGCGTCCAGTCCTTTCCTGAACGCCTCGTCGGCCTGTGCCTGCGCCTGGGCCTGGGCCTGCACGGGTGACGCACCGCCGGCGACGCAGAGGCAGACAACGCCGGCCAGGCTGAAGACGCGAACCCGTGCTGCGAGCCGCTTGATCATGGCGATACCCCCACGGCTTCTTCTCCGGCCGCTGCCTGCGGCGAGGCGAGATACGGCTCGAAATACTGTTCTGCCGTCAGCGCCTGGAACATCTGCGCCGGCGCGGCAGTGAGACCGGCGGCGGTGACGTCGACGGTGAACTCTCGCGTGTCATGCTGCGGCGGCGGCCCCACCAGCCGCACTCGGTAGCTGCCGACCGGTAACGTGACCGTCACCGGCGTCGATGCCGGTGACGGCAGCGGTTGCAACGTGCCGTCAGCCGTCTCGATTGCGGCAACCGTTGCCCATGGCACCGCGTCCAGGACGAGGCTTCCGGTCACCGCAGCCGCCGGGGGGGCGGTGAGGGTGCCAACGAGCACGACCGCCGCGATCACCACCAGCGCCAGCACGCCGGCGGCGACCGCCTTCTGGCGCGCTGGCCTCGCACGTGCCGCACCGGCTGCCGCCAGCGCCCGCGCGAACAGAGGGGCAACGATCGCCGACATCCGTGCATGAAACGGCAATGCGGCAGCGGCAGTCGATCGACTGCCGTTCGGCACGCGGTGCGCCGCTGCAGCGGCCGGAGCGGGTCGCGCAACCGGCATCGGCGTGGTGCGAACGACGGGCACCGGCGTCGTGCGCGCGGCCGGCGCGATCACCGTGGCTGCAAGGTCTGTCCCGGTCGGCGCCTCGGCCGGGTCCGCGCCGGTCTCTTCATCCAGGCGGCGCAGCGCCTCGGCTTCGATCGCCCGGGCGGCCTCGGAATCGGCATCGAAGTCCAAGGCCTGCCGGGCAGAGGCCAGTGCGCCTTCGACGTCGCCGCGCTGCAGCGCCTGTTCGGCTGCCGTGACGGCGGCGCTCGCTGCTTCGGCGCGGTGCCGAAGACGCTCCTGTTCGACGCGCGCGAGCCGCAGGTCACGCTCGAAGCGCCGCACGTCGGCGCCCTCGGGATCGAGTGCGCGGGCCTGCAGCAACAGGTCCTGGGCGCCGGTGATGGCGCCCCGCACCAGTTCGTCGCGGGCCTCCTCGAGCAGCAGCCCGGCCCGTTGCCGCGCCAGAGCCGCCTGGATGGCCTGCTCCAGTTCGAGCGCACCGACATGCGTGTCGTCCAGCGTCAGTGCCTGCACGCACGCCTCGAGCGCGGCATCGAGCTCGCCGCGGGCGAGAAACGCCCTCGCCTGTTCGAGCGCGCCGTCGATCTGCGCGCGGCGCCGGCTGGCCAACGCTTCGCGATCGGTCGCCGGACGTCCCGGCGGCGGCGTCAGTACCGCCTCCCCTACCCGCTGCTGCTGTGGGCCGCTGCCGGGCCGCGTCGCCGGCCGGGGCCGCAGGACCGTGACAGCCAATTCGTCGAGCCCGCCGCTCTGCTCCAGGTCACGCCGCACACGCGCGATCGTTTCGCGCAAGGCGTCGACGCTCGGCAGGCGCTCCGCGGGATCCTTCACCAACGCGTGCTCGACCACTGCCACCACTTCCGGGTGGAGATCAGGGACGAGCTGGGCAAGCGGTTGTGGCTCCTCGTTCAGGATGCGGTGCGTGATCGTCGGCCCGGTGTCGCCGGGGAACGCCTCGGCATAGGCGAGCAGCTCGTAGCAGACCACGGCCACGGCGAAGAGGTCGGACCGGGCGTCGGCAGTACCGCCGACAATCTGCTCCGGCGCCATGTAGCCGGGTGTGCCGATCAAGCCGGTATTGCTCGACGAGACCCGGCCCAGCATGCGGGCGATGCCGAAGTCGAGCACCTTGAGGCGCCCCGAGCGGTCCACCATCAGGTTGGTCGGCTTGATGTCGCGATGGATGATGCCGCCGCGATGCGCGTAGGCAACCGCCGTACAGAGCTCCTCGAGCCAGCGCAGCCTTTCGGCGATCGGAAACGGCGCGCGACGGCGGATCACTTCCGCCAGCGTTTCGCCCTGGATGTACTCCATGACGATGTAGGGCTGCGCGGCGTAATCGCCGAAGTCGAAGATGGTGACGATGTTGGCGTGGTTCAGCGCTGCCGCGGAACGCGCCTCCCGCACGAATCGCTCCGCCGCATCGGGCAGGTCGAGCTCGCTGGCGAACAGCTTGATCGCCACCATACGGCCGAGCACCGGGTCGTGCGCGACGTAGACGGTGCCCATGCCGCCGCGCCCCAATCGGCGTTGGATCTCATACCGGCCGATAGGCGTGCCTGGTTGCAGCATCCTGCTGCGCTCCTTCGGCGCTCCGAACTGCAGCGCTTGATATGGTCGAGCGGGGGTCACACTATACTGCGTCCGCCCCGGCGGGCCAAACAGCCTCGGCTCACCCGCCAAGCGCCGATGCCGCCAGCGCTCAGAGGCCGTCCGCCCATAGGGTTAACGCCGCCAGCGCGCAAATCAAACCGCCGTCACTTCTGCAAACGGGCCGGGCGATCGGTGGCGCCGCCGACCGCGCGAAACCTGGCGGCAAAGCGTGCGCGCGACGCGCTATAATCCGCCATTCCACGAACAAGGGGAAGGAAGTATGCGTCGCATCCTCATCACCACGGTGTTCGCCCTGAGCTGCGCGACCGCGCTGCACGCCGACGTGGCCACCCAGGAAAAGACCCAGGTCAAGTTCGGCGGCGCGCTCGGCCGAATCATGAACCTGTTCGGCGGCCGCGGCGCCCGCGAAGGGGTCGTCACCTCGGTCGCGCTCAGAGGCGACCGCAAGATCACCCGTACCGACCAGGCTGGGCAGATCGTGGACCTGAAGGAAGAGAAGGTCTACGACGTCAGCTTCAAGGACAAGAGCTACACCGTCACCACGTTCGCTCAAATCCGTCAGCAGATGGAGGAGGCGCGGCGCAAGGCGTCCGAGCAGGCGGCCAAGAGCGACAACACCGCATCCCCGTCCGGCAGCAATGCCGAGAACGTGCAGGTGGATTTCGACCTGAAGGAGAGCGGCGCACGGAAGTCAGTCAACGGCTTCGATGCCCGCGAGGTGGTGATGACCATCGCCGTCCACGAGAAGGGCAAGAACATGGCGGACACCGGTGGGCTGGTCATGACCGCGAACACCTGGCTGGCGCCGAAGGTGGCGGCGATGAAAGAGCTCGCCGACTTCGAACGGCGCTACGCCGAGCAGCTGGCCCTGTCGACGATGCTCGATGCCGAGCAGATGGCCACCGTACTCGCCATGTACCCGATGATGGCCGAGGCGATGAAGAGGATGCAGGCCGAGAACGTCAACCTGGACGGAACACCGGTGCTGACGCTCATCACCGTCGATGCGGTGGGCACCAAGGAAACGGCCACGGGAACGCAGCCGGCGGCGAAGGAAGAAGAGGCGCCGCGAAGCCTGACCGGACTGGCAGGACGCCTCGGCCGGCGCATCGCCAGGAAGGACGACGCCCCGGCAGCGCCGGCGGCCGCCGCCAATCCAAACCGCACCACGTTCCTGACGATTCAGCACGACGTGCTGAACGTCTCGGCAACCGCCAACGAAGCCGACCTGCAGGTGCCCGCCGGCTTCAAGTTGACGCAGTAGGGATCCGTCGCTGGACGACGACAAAGTCAGCCACCTCCCAGGTGAAGGGAGGCGGCTGGCGGCGATCTTCACGGCGGCGATGCTCCTGGCGGCGCTGGCGGCGTAGTTCATCGCCGCGCCCCCCCGGCTCCGGCAAGTTCGCTGCACAATCTCGGCGATCTTCTCCACGTTCGTCCCACCGCACCACCACGGACAGACCAGCGGTCTTCTGGCGCAGCATGTCGTAACGGCGCTGCGCGCCGCGACGGACGATCAGCTCGATGCGGCTGCCCGGCGCGGCCACCGGCACGCCCGCGGCGAGGACGCTCTCGCCGGTTGGCCGATCGACCATTGCTCGCGGCCTGGCGTCGTCACCTGCCGCAGGGCTTCCGCTGGAGATGGTGATATCGCGGCCGCTCGCGATCGCGGTGACCGCATCGGCCAGCAGCGTCGCGCCGCAATCGCGTGGCAACCACAGAGTGGCGCCCTGGGCACAACAATCGTGCCCCTGATGCGCGCTATCCGCCAGCACGATGACATGGCTCGCACCCAAACGCTTCCACATCGGGGTAAACCGTTCCGCCTCGGTCGCAACGATGTCGCCGGCCGGCCACCGCTGGACGTGGGCAATCGACGGCACCGCCACAACGCGAAGACCAGCTTTACGCAGCGCGCGCGCCAGCGCCGCGCGGCGCGCTGGCCGGGACTCGACGAGCAACATGGATGGACCTTGTGCGGCGCACCGGCGTCGGACGTGACGTCGGGCAGTGCCGTGTCCGTGAAATCGGCACGGTCACCGCACGCTTGAATGCGGATGCCATTCCATGCACCGGCATGCCGCGCGCAACCGTTCGTCCGACTCAAGCAGAGCCGGAAGGTGACGATTGAGCGGATGTGGACATCCGAACAGACGACGCCGACGGACAGGGAGGGCGGCGGCGTGACCTGCCGGTGCTGCGTGAGCGTACGAAACCGCTGCGCGAGACGCTGTTTGCGACGCCGTCGGAATCGGTCCGCCTGCTCTGCCAGGAAGCCGCCGCCGGGGTGATCGAGCTCCGCGTCTTCGGCCCGAAAGCCGCGCGTGCGGTCTACACCTTCAATGCGGTGGAAGTGTGCGACCAGTTCCAGAGCGCAATCGAAACCAAGCTGCTGCGCGCCGGCTTCCGGCGCCTGGCGACCGCCGAGCGGCGGCGGCCAGCCGCCCACGCGTGATGCGCTGCGTCCGCGGCACCAGGTCGCCTCACTTCGCGCAGTAGCGTTCCACCGCCGCGCACAGCTGGTCGATGGATAGTGGTTTGAACAACACGTCGGCGACTAGAAAATCAGCCGGCACATCGATGCGGCCGGTGAACACCACCACCGGCACATCGGCGATGGCCGGGTCGGCGAGCTGCTGCGCCCGGAACCACTGCCCGTTGGTCAACGGCATGTGGAAGTCGAGGACAACCACACGAACGTCGGAGTGCCGCTGAAGCGCATGCAGCCCCTCGGCGCCATTGCGTGCTTCGCGCGTACGGAAACCTCGCGTCTGCAGCAGGCGGGCCAGCAACGGTCTCGTGGCATCGTCATCTTCTATGAGCAGGATGACGGGGCCGGCGCCCGGGCCGTCCGGCTGATCGACCGGCTCGTTCATCAGCGGCGGCGGCGGGGCGGGCTGCCGAAAGCGGTATGAGACGAAGGCGTGATGGCACGGGCCACGCCGCATTATACGAGCGCTGAGCCGGGCACACCGGTGTCGGCAAGGCCGTCGTGCACATGCTGTGCAAGAACGGAGGCAACCAGCAGGCAGAAGCGGGTTGGGGCGGAGGATGGTAGCATCCGGCACCGCGCCCGGCGCGAGGACGCCGGCTGGGGCTGACGTGTGGCGCCGCCCGATTGCGGCGCGTCGAGGAGCGAGATGACAAGAGCACTACGATCCGCGCTCATCATGTTCATGCTGCTGGCTGGCTCCCGGACGGCGGCAGCGCAGGCGCCGGACGCCGAACTCCGCAACGACATCGAGCGGCTGCTCGAGCTGACCGGATCGAAAACCATGGCCGTGCAGATGGCCGCGCTGGTGTCGACTCAGATGGTCGAAGGCCTGAAGCGGTCGCAACCGGACGTGCCCGAGCGCGCCGTCACGGTGCTGAAGGAGGTCATCGATACCGAGCTGGCCAACATGTTCACCGCGCCGGACGGGATTCAGCAGGGCATGGTCGGGTTGTACGCCAGCAGCTTCACGCGCGAGGACATTGCGGCCCTCATCGCGTTCTACAGTTCGCCGGTCGGCCGCAAGGCGATCGCAGTGGCGCCACGGCTGGCGCAGGACGGCGCCGCACTCGGCAGGAAGTGGACGGAGGCGAACATGCCGCGGATCATCGGCCTCGCCCAGGAGCGGCTGCGCGCCGAAGGTCTGATCAAGTAGGGCGGCGCCTCGGTCGGTGCCGGCGCTATCCACCGCCGCAGCCGGCGCGTGGCGAAACCGCGTCTGCGGTTCGGCCGCCGTGCGGCGCATCCTCATGCTGCTCTTCTTCCCATGCGGCAGCACTGAACGAGCCCCGCAGCGCACCGCGCAACTGCGAGCTGTAGACGACATCCTCCGCCCGCATCTGTGCCCAGAACTCGCGCACACCGCGGACGCCCGCCTCGCCAAAGTGCAAGTAGAAGCCGAACGCAGCGCTCACGCCCTTCTCGGTGAACGACATGTAGGGCTGGTGCCATCCGCACCAGACGTCGAAGCCGGCGGCAGCATCGAACCCGTCCGGTGCGCCGATGACGTCCTCCGCCACCAGGCGCAGCTGGAACCCGTGCGCGTCGTGCATCACGGCGTGCAGCCGGACGATCAGCGCCGTCTGGGAGCCCTCGACGAATAACGCCGGCTTACCACTCCAGTGCGGCACGCATGCCCGCAACCGCGCCAATCCCGCCTGCGCCTGATCGGAAGTCGGACAGATGATGCGAGTCTCGTCGGCGCAGCGATCGACCGGCACCTGTGGCGCGCGGTGCACCTCCGGTGCGGGAGTGATGCGGCCCAGGCCGACGCGGCCGGCGGCGCGGCGGCGCGCGGCACGGAACAGGAACGAGACGGCAATCGCCGTCAACAGCAAAGCGGCAAATGAGACCACGCCAGCGCCCCAGGAAAATGCGTCCGGCCGATTGTGTCACCGGTGGCATGCAGGCGCCAACCGCGACCGCAATCCCTGCGGCGACCACTGTCTCCGTCCGCGCCTGAGATCAGGACGCCGTCGCGTTGTGCGACAGCTGCAGCCGGGCGAGCAATTTCGCCAGTCCCTGGCGCGAGACGCCGAGGTCGCGTGCGGCGCGCGCGCGGTTGCCGCCGGCGCGCGCCAACGCTGCTTCGACGAACCGCCGCTCGAAACTGGTGCGTGCGTCAGCCAGGAGCATGGCCGCGGTCGGAGTGCTCCCGGCAATCGCCGCCGGCAGGAGCGACGCGCGCACCACGCCGCGCGCGGGTGCGGCAACCGCGAGAGCGGCGATGGCATTCTGCAACTGGCGCACGTTGCCGGGCCAGGCGTACGCGGTCAGTGCCGCCAGCACGCCATGCGTCAGCGATGCGGACGTGCCGACACGGGCGGCAGCCGCCGTCCAGAAGTGCGCGGCGAGTACCGCAATGTCCCCTGACCGTTCGCGCAGTGGCGGCACGCGCAGCCGGATGACATCGAGCCGGTAGAGCAGATCGTGGCGAAACCGGCCGGTGTCCGCCGCTTCGCGCATGTCACGATTGGCGGCGGCAACGATGCGGACGTCGATCGTGCGGCTGAACGTCTCCCCCACCCGCCGCACTTCGTGCTGCTGCAGCACGCGCAGCAGCTTGGCCTGCGCCCGCGGCGACAGGTCGGCGACCTCGTCGAGGAAGAGCGTGCCGCCATCCGCATCTTCGAACAGGCCCGGCCGCTCCGCCACCGCCCCGGTGAACGCGCCGCGGGCGTGCCCGAACAACTCGGACTCGAGCAGGTCGTCTGGCAGCGCCGCACAGTTGACGTCACAGAAGCGCCGTTGGCGCCGGACGCTCAGCTGGTGAATCGCCCGCGCGACCAGTTCCTTGCCGGCGCCGCTCTCTCCCTCTATCAGCACGGCAAACGGTGCGGCCGCCGCGCGGGCGATGCCGCGCCGCACCTCGTTCATCGCGTCGCTGATGCCGATCAGCTCGGGCACCGCCGTCGCCGCCGCTGCCGTTTCCGCCGTGCTGGCGTGCAATGCCTCCAACCGCGGTGCGATGACCGCTGCCGCAAGCGTCAGCAACTCCGCGGCTGCAGGCGAACAGCTGCGGTCCAGCGGCCAGCGGGCAACGAGCGCCCCGAGCAGGCGCGAGCCAAGCCGCACCGGCACGCCGACCTCGCACGGCCCTGCCTCAGGCCCGATGCTGATTCCGGCCGCGAGCACGCGCCCCGCCAGCACGGTCGACAGCCCGGCGCCGGCGGACGCGACAGTGCTGACCGGACCGGCGGCCGCCGAGCAGAGATCGACGCGGCTCGCACGCAGCGCAGCATGCAGCGCCTCGAGCACGCGCGCGACGGCGCCCGCATCGGCATCTTCCGCATTGCACAATTCCACCAGGCCGGCGGCCGAGAGGCGTGACCCGTGATCGACTACCCGGACGAGGACGTCCCGTCGGTCGGGTTGCGCGCACCGCGTGATCGCGTGGCGCAGCAGCGGCGGCGCGGCGGCGGCGATGCGCCTGAGTGCGCGCAGTTGGTGAGCGGCCTCAGCATGACGGCCGGCCCGGCACAGCGCCTCGTGCCACAGCAGCCGGGCCCGCGCCGCACGCAAGGGCAAGTGGGCGGCACGCGCCAGCCCGATCACCTCCCGATACTGCGCCTCGGCGAGAACGAGGTCACCGCTGGCGATCAGCACGCGCAGGTGCGCCTTCGCCGCGGCAATTACGACCCCGGGATCGGCGGCGGCGGACGCGACGTCGAGGAAGCGGCGGGCGCGCTGGCCGGCGTCGAACATCCGGCCACCGGCGATCAGCAGCCGGATCGCCGTTCCCCGGACCAGGGCCGAGGCGTCTGCGCCTGGATCGTCATCGATGATCCGCAGCTGCAGGGCCTCCTCGACGCGCCCCTGCCACAGCAGCACGCGCCCGAGCGTCGCTTCGGCGGCCGGACGCCATTCGGCCTGCGAACCGCCGGTGACCAGCAGAGCGCGGCAGATGGATTCCGCGGCGGTCAGCTGGCCGGCGTCGAGCCGGGCTGTCGCCTGCCAGGTCCGCGCCGCCGCGACTACGTCGTCCGGCGCGCCGCTGTCTGCAGCCTGTTCGAGCAGCCGCTGTGCCACCTCGGGATGGCCGCGCTCCAGGGAGAGTTGGCCGGCCGCAATGAGGGCGTGCGCTGCGTGCGCGGGCAAGCCACGCCTGGTCAACGCCGCCGCGGCTTCGCGCAGCAACCGATCGGCGGCGGCATGCCGGCCGTCCCTGATGAAGCCGAGCGCGCGGGCGACGCGCTGCCAGTGGCCAATCGCGTCGCCCTGCAGGCGGACACGTCCAGACCGCGCCCCTGCCACCGGCGCAGGCGCGTAGGCGGCGCGCGCTTCGCGGACGACAGTCGCCGATGCGGGCGTCTGACGTAGGGTCAACAGGACGTGCGGCCGCGGCGATTGCGCAGCGGCGACGATCAGCGCCGCGCGCGCACCGCAATCGTCGGCATCACCAATCAGCACCAGGGCCCGATCCCGCAACTCCGCCGCCAGCGTCTCGCGCAGCCGGAGGTAGTCAGCCACGGCGATCGGCACGAAGCCGCGCGCAGCCGCATCAGTGGCGACCCGCCGGATGGCCCCGGCCGCGGCGGCGGCGCTCGGGACCCGAGCCACCAGCCAGCGCGGCACGCCTTCGAGGCCGTGGTCGAGCACCTCGCTGAATGCAGCAATCGCGGGGGCGTCACGCCCGGTCGCGGCGGTGACCGCTTCGAGCGGCACCGCTTGCCCGGTCGCCAGGTCCCAGGCACGGCCGTCGTCGAACTGGAGGTAGCGGTCACATAACAGTCGGCTCATGCCGCCGGTCATGCAACGCGCGGCGCGTGCGGATTCGCACGGGGAAAGCCCCCTGCCGCGGCCTGAGTGCGCAATTCCATAAGGTAGAATTGAGGCCGCATGTTGAGATTTCTCACCGCCGGCGAGTCGCACGGGCAGACGCTCGTGATGACACTCGACGGCATGCCCGCGGGCCTGCAGCTCGACATCGATGCGCTGAACGGGCAGCTTCGCCGCCGCCAGGGCGGCTATGGCCGGGGCCGGCGGATGCAGATCGAGAGCGACCGCGCCGAGATCGTCGCCGGCGTGCGCCACGGCCGCACCACCGGTGCGCCGATTGCCTTGCTGATCCGCAATCGCGACTGGGTCAACTGGCAGCAGACCATGTACGTCGAGTCGCAGATGCCCGAGGGTGCGACCGGCGTCAAGAAGGCCGATGTCACCCGGCCCCGCCCCGGCCACGCTGACCTCGCCGGTGCGATCAAGTACGGCCACGACGACGTGCGCGACGTCCTCGAGCGCGCCAGTGCGCGCGAGACCGCCGCACGCGTCGCCGCTGGCAGCCTTGCCCGGCAGTTGCTGGGGCAGTTCGGCGTCCGGCTCGCCAGCCACGTTGCCGCGATCGGCGACGTCATGCTGCACAGCGGCCGGACCGTTTCGTTCGCCGAAGCGGACGCGCTGCCCGACGAGGCGCCGCTGCGCTGTGTCGACGCCGCGGTCCAGGAGCAGATGATCGCCGCCATCGACGCAGCGCGCGAGGCTGGCGATACGCTCGGCGGCGCGTTCGAGATCATCGCCACCGGTCTGCCGCCTGGACTCGGCTCGTTCGTGCAGTGGGACCGCAAGCTCGATGGCCGCCTGGCGCAAGCGATGATGTGCATTCACGCGATCAAGGCGGTCGGGATCGGCATCGGGCCGGAAGTGGCAATCCGGCCAGGTTCACGCGTTCATGACGAGATTCTGCCGCCTGACGGCGCTGCGGCGGCGCCGGTGCGGCCGACCAACAATGCCGGCGGCCTCGAGGGCGGCGTCACCAATGGCCAGGACGTCCGCGTCAGCGGCTTCATGAAGCCGATCGCCACGCTGATGAAGCCGCTCCGCTCGGTCGATCTCACTACGCTGAACGTCGCCCCGGCAGCGATCGAACGCAGCGACGTCTGCGCCGTCCCGGCCGCGGCAGTCGTCGGCGAAGCGATGATCGCGTTCGTGCTCGCCGATGCCTTCCTCGAAAAGTTCGGCGGCGACTCGATCGAGGAAATCCAGCACCACTACGACGCGACCGCGGAACAGGTCCGGCGGCGCTTTGCTGCCGCTCGCCCGGTCGGATGATCCGCCCCATCGTTCGCTACGGCGACAGTGTGCTGCACGCCCCCGCCGGGCTCGTCCAGGAGATCACGCCGGACATCCAGCGCATCATCGACGACATGATCCAGACGATGTACGCCGCGCCGGGCATCGGCCTGGCGGCCACCCAGATTGGGTTGCCCCTGCGCATCTTCGTCGCCGACATCTCGGTCGGCCGCAACCCGGCCGACCTGCTCGTCTTCGTCAATCCGGAGTTCGTCGAGCGGGATGGCATGCAGCTCGAGGAAGAGGGCTGCCTCAGCGTCCCCGGATTCAATGCTACGGTGGCCCGGCCGGCGCGAGCTGTGCTCAAGGGGCTCGATCGGCAGGGGCGGGAGCAGGTCGTCGAGGGCACGGGCCTGCTCGCCCGCTGTTTCCAGCACGAGATGGACCATCTCGAGGGCACGGTGTTCGTCGACCGGCTGCGCGGGCTGCAGAAGGACTTGATCGTCCGCAAGATCCGGAAGCTGACCCGCAGCGGCAAATGGTAGCCCTGCGCATCGCCTTTCTCGGCACGCCGCAGTTCGCGGTGCCGACGCTGCGCGAGCTGCTCCAGTCGCGCCACACGGTCTGCGGCGTCGTGACGCAGCCGGACCGGCCGCGCGGCCGCGGCCAGAGAGTCAGCGTCGCCCCGGTGAAGGCCCTGGCCCTCGAGCACCAGCTGCCGGTGGCTCAGCCGGAACGGTTGCGCGAGCCGGATGTCGCGCAGACGCTCTCCGCCTGGCAACCCGACCTGGGTGTCGTCGCCGCCTATGGCAAGCTGATTCCCGAGTCGCTGCTGCAGATTCCCCGCTTCGGCATGATCAACGTACACGCCTCACTGCTGCCGCGCTACCGCGGCGCCGCGCCGGTGCACCGCGCGGTCATGGCCGGCGAGGTGGAAACAGGCGTCACCATCATGCGCGTCGTGAAGGCGCTGGACGCGGGTGCGATGTTCGCCCGGGCGACCCTGCCGATCGGCCCCGACGACACCAGCGACGTCGTCGAGCATGCGCTCGGCGAGCTCGGCGCGCGGCTGCTCGTGCAGGTGGCGGATGCGATCGCCTCGGGCTCCGCTGCCGAGGAGCCGCAGGATGACGCCCTGGCGACCTACGCGGCAAAGATTACCCGGGAGGATGGCGCAATCGACTGGTCGCGCTCCGCCCGGCGAATCCATGACCAGGTGCGCGCCCTCTACCCGTGGCCGCACGCCTACAGCTACCTTGACGGCGCCCGCATCATCCTGCTGAAGACCCGCGCCGACGGCGCCGACGCGGTGCGAGATGACGTGGCCGCGGCCCCGGGGACAGTCATCGGCGTGTCGCGCGAGGCGATCCATGTCGCGACCGGTGACGGTGGCTGCCTCGCCCTGCTCGAATTGCAGTCCGAGGGCAAGCGGCCAATGGCTGCTCGAGACTTCGTTGCCGGGCGGCAGATTGCCGCGGGCGCGCGCCTGGCGAACGCCTGACCCGATGACCGCCCCGGCGCGCGTCGCCGCCTATCACGCGCTGCGCGCCCTCGCCGCGGGCCGCACGGAACTGCCGGCGGCACTGGCGCGGACGCGGCAGCAACTGCAGGACGAGCGCGACCGCGGCCTGGCCGCCGACATTGTCTCCGGCACCGTGCGCTGGCAGCGCAGCGTCGATCACCTCGATCGCGCACTTTGCGAAGCGGCCGCTGTCCAAACTCGATCCCGACATCCTGCTGATCCTGCGGCTGAGCCTGTACCAGTTGCTGCACCTCGACCGCGTCCCGGCGTCGGCGATCGTCGACGATGCCGTCGATCTGGCGCGCGCGGCGCGCAAGCCGAGCGCCACCGGCTTCGTCAACGCCGTGCTGCGCGCGACGCTGCGAGAGAAGCACCGGCTGCCGTTTCCGCCCAGGCCGGATGACGGCGGCCGCGCGGCGGCCCTGGACTATCTGGGCATCACCCACTCGCACCCTGAATGGCTGGTGGGGCGTTGGTTCGACCGCTACGGGCTCGAGGCGACCGAACGCTGGGTGCGTTTCAACAACGACACCCCGGCGCTGACACTTCGTGCCAACCGGCTGCGGATCACGCGCGAGGCACTCGCCGCGGCGCTGGCGCAGGAGGACGTCGAAACGGAGCCAACCAGCCACGCTCCGGATGGGCTGCGCGTCGTCCGCGGCAACCCGCTGCGTGCCCCGGTGCACGGAGCGTTTGTCGTCCAGGACGAAGCCTCGCAACTGGTGCCATTGCTCGTTGGCGCCCGGCCCGGCGAGCGGGTGCTCGACCTCTGCGCCGCCCCTGGCGGCAAGACCACGGCGCTGGCGGCGGAGATGGCGGACCAGGGTCAGCTGGTGGCGTGCGATGTGCGGGACCGCCGCGTCCGGCTGCTGCGGGAGACGGTGGCGGCGAGCGGCGCACGGCAGACGCGCATCGTCCATCTTTCGGCGGCGGGCGCGCTGCCGTTCGGCGCCGCCTTCGACCGCGTGCTCGTCGATGCGCCCTGCTCTGGCCTGGGCACGATCCGCCGCGACCCGGACATCCGCTGGGCGCGCACGGAAGACGAACTCGGGTCGCTGGCTGCTCGCCAGCAGGTGCTCCTGGCACGCGCGGCGGCCGTGGTCACGAGCGGCGGGCGGCTGGTCTACGCGACCTGCTCGAGCGAGCCCGAAGAGAACGAGCAGGTCGTCGAGGCGTTCCTCTCCGCGAATCCCGACTTCGGTCTGCTCGATCTGCGGACGGCCGGCACCGGCGTCGCGCCTGAACTGTTCGACGCCCGCGGCATGCTTCACACGTTGCCGTTCGCGCACGGGCTGGAAGCGTTCTTTGCGGCTGCCTTGATTCGGCGGTCGGCCTGAGCGGCGCCAGCCAGACCGTCCCCGGCCGGTGCGGCACGCCGACAGCGGCATGGTACGATTGCCTGATCGCATGCGGTTCGGTACACGCGTCTGGGGCTTCGGCAAAATCCTGATTCTGGTCGGTGCCCTGGCGGGCACGTTCCTGCTGTTCTTTGGTGTGTCGATGCGCGTGGCGCTTCGCGCCCGCGAGGTCAGCGTGCCGCTGCTGGTCGGCCGCTCTGTCAACGAAGCGACCCAGGTGGTCGGTGACCTCGGCATGGGGCTGCGGGTAGACGATATCCGCCGGGCCGACGAGAAGGTACCAGCCGACAGAATCATGCAGCAGGATCCGCCCCCCGGCGTCCAGGCGCGGCAACAACGATCGATCCGCGTCTGGGTCAGCTCCGGGCCGCGGACCACGACGGTACCGGTGCTGGTCGGGCAGACGGAACGTACCGCGCGTATCCGGCTGGAACAGGACGGCCTCGAAATCGCCTCCGTCTCCGAGTTCCGCTCCCCCGACTATCCCGCCGACGCTGTCGTCGCCCAGGATCCGCCGCCGGCGTCCCGCGCACCCAAGGTGTCGCTGCTGCTGAATCGCGGCGAACAGGCAACGACTTACGTGATGCCGGACGTGATCGGGATGGACGGCGACCGGGCAGCCGCAGTCCTGCGAAGCGGCGGCTTCCGCGTCGCCATCGTCGGCTCGCAGCCGTATGCCGGCGTGCCGGCGGGTACCGTCGTGCGGCAGCAGCCGGCGGGCGGCTTCAGGGTCGCTCCATCCGACGCCATTTCTCTCGAGGTGAGCCGGTGACGCTGCGGGGATCCACCATCAAGCTGGCCGCATCGATTCTGTCGGCCGATTTCGCTGCGCTCGGTCGGGACATCGCGGCGGTCGAGCGCGGCGGCGCCGATCTGATCCATCTCGACGTGATGGATGGCCATTTCGTGCCCAACATCACGATCGGGCCACCGGTGGTGCGTGCCGTGAAGCGAGTCGCGACGCGGCCACTCGATGTCCACCTCATGATCGAGCAACCGGACCGGTTCATCGAAGATTTCGCCGCCGCCGGTGCCGACATGATCTCGGTTCACGTCGAGGCGGTGCCGCACCTCCATCGCACCGTCAGCTTCATCAAGAAACTTGGTGTCCAGGCCGGAGTCGTCATCAACCCCGCGACGCCGGCGGCGATGCTGATCGACATCGCCGCGGACCTCGACTTCGTGCTGGTGATGTCGGTCAACCCGGGGTTCGGCGGCCAGGCGTTCATCCCGCACAGTATCGACAAGCTGCGCCGCGTTCGCGCCGTACTCGATGCAGCCGGCTCGCAGGCACCAATCGAGATCGATGGCGGTGTCGACCTGTCGAACATCGCCGACGTCGTGGCTGCAGGGGCGTCCATCCTGGTGGCCGGCAATGCCATTTTCGGCGGCGGCCGACCCCGAGGCGGCGGCCCGGGCGTTGCGGGCCGCCGCCTCGGGTGCGGCCGCCGGATCGCGCACGTGAGCGCCGACCCCGCCCAACCGGCCATGACCGGCAGGGCTCGCGGCGTCACCCGAACCGTGGAGTTGCGCGTGCGCTACGCCGAAACCGACCAGATGGGCGTGGTCTACTACGCCAATTACCTGGTCTGGTTCGAGGTCGCCCGCAGCGAATGGCTCCGCCAGGGTGGGTGGACCTATCGCGACATGGAGAAGGACGGCGTGCAGCTGCCCGTCATCGAGGCACACTGCGAATATCGCCTGCCAGCGCGCTACGACGACGGCATTGCGATCCGGGCGACGGCGACGCTGCTGAGCCCGGTACGGCTGCGCTTCGATTACGAGGTGCTGCGGAACGGGTTGGCGCAGGCCATCGCCATCGGCCACACGGTACACGCCGGGCTCGACCCGCGCGGACGCCCATGCCGCCTGCCGGCGCAGGTCCGTGAGATGCTGGCGTGAGGCGCGTCGCGGCTGAGAACCTGCGGTTGGCGTCTATATTGGGAAGAGCGATTTTCTGAAATACATGACTGAATACATCCTCCGCGCTCGCGCGTGGGCCCCGCGCGCTGCGGCCCTGGTGCTGATGTTGGGCGTCGTCGCCTGCGCCGGCAAGAAGCCGCTCGTTCCCGCCAACGTCTCGGAACCCGACCGCTACATCCTCGACCTCGCCAATGAGGCGATGAAGAAAGAGGATTGGCTCAGGGCACGCGAGTATTTCCGGCAGATCGTCGACAATTACCCGCAGAGCCCGGTGCGTCCGGACGCCAAGCTGGGCATCGGCGACACCTACCTCGGCGAAGGAACCGTGGAGTCGCTGGTCCTGGCCACCGCCGAGTACCGCGAGTTCCTGACGTTCTACCCGACAAACGCGCGGGCCGACTACGCCCAGTACAAGCTGGCGATGAGCCACTTCAGGCAGATGCGGGCGCCGGAGCGCGACCAGACCGAAACCCGGGCGGCGCTTACCGAATTCGAAAACTTCTTCGAACGTTATCCCAACAGCACGCTGACGGCGGAAGTGCGCAGGGACTGGCGCATCGCCCGGGACCGTCTGAGCGAAGCGTCCTTCCGCATCGGCCTGCACTACTACCGGTCACGTTGGTATCCCGGCGCGGTCGATCGCTTCCGGGAGGTGCTCCGGGACGACCCCGGCTACACCCACCGCGACGACGTCTACTTCTACCTGGCCGAGTGCTACGCCAAGTCAAACCAGAAAGCCGAGGCGATCCCCTACCTCGAGCGGCTTCTGGCCGAATACACCGCCAGTGAGCACCTCGAGGAGGCGCGCAAGCGGCTGCAGGAACTGCAGGCGCAGCCCGCCAAGGCGCAGTAGTAGTGTATGCCTTTCGCACACCCGATCGTGTTACGCTGCCATGCCTTATTGGGACGCAAAGTTCCATAAAGTGCCAAGCCGTTGCACAGGGTGGCGTCGAGCGTCCCTGACGGCGTCGAACCGGCACTTGACGCCTTAAGGTCAGCAGGAACGTATCGGACGGCGCCCCCCTTGCACTGCGGCTGGGCTGTGAGTCCGACGGTCGGCGCGGCGCGAGTGCCGCGCACCGCTCGGCAGGAATACGTTCATGATCTTCACGAGCACGGGTCTCGACGGTGCCTTCATCGTCGATTTGGAGCCCAGGCAGGATGATCGCGGGTTCTTCGCCCGCGCGTTCTGCCAGCGCGAGTTCGAGGCGCACGGCCTCAAGCCACTAGTCGCGCAGGCGAACATTTCGTTCAATTACCGGAAAGGGACGCTGCGCGGTCTCCATTTCCAGTACCCACCGGCGGCAGAAACCAAACTGGTTCGCTGTACCCGTGGCGCAATTCTCGACGTCATCGTCGACCTGCGGCCGGAATCGCCAACCTACCTGCGTCATGTTGCCGTGGAACTCACCGCCGACAACCGGCGGGGTCTGTTCGTGCCCGAGCGGTTCGCGCACGGTTACCAGGTGCTCGCCGATGATACGGAGACCACCTACCAGGTCGGGGAGTTCTATACGCCCGGGGCCGAATCCGGGCTGCGCTACTCGGACCCTCGACTCGCGATCGACTGGCCGCTGCCGGTGACCGATATCTCCGACAAGGACGGCGCCTGGCCGCTGCTGGAGGCCGCCGAAGCAGAGATCCGCTCGCGCCTGTCCCTGGCGTCGTCCCTTGCGGCCAGTCCGCCGGAGAAGGTCACATGCTGATCCTGGACGACGCGTTGCGGGCGCGGGAGGCGGCCGGCCGGCCGATTCGGGTCGGCATGCTCGGCGCCGGCTTCATGGCGAAAGGCATCGCCAACCAGATCATCAACAGCAGTCCCGGCATCCGCCTGGCCGGCGTCTACAGCCGCCACGTCGAGGCGGCGACCGCGGCCTTCGAGTACGCCGCTTCGCCGCTGGCGCCGATCCCGGTTTCGTCTCCGGCTGACGCGGCGAGTGCGATCTCCCGCGGCCTGCCGTTTGTCACCGCTGATTACGAGGTGCTGTGCGGCGCCGACGGCATCGACGTCGTTCTCGACGTGACCGGCGCCGTAGAGTTCGGCGCACACGCGGCACTCCACTCGTTCGCGCATGGCAAGCACGTCATCCTCATGAACGCGGAGCTCGACGCCACGCTCGGCCCGATTCTCCAGGTCTACGCCCGCAAGCATGGCGTCCTGCTGTCGGCCTGCGACGGCGATCAGCCGGCCGTCGAGATCAACCTGTTCCGGTTCGTCAAGGGCCTTGGCCTGATTCCACGGGTCATGGGCAACATCAAGGGGCTGCAGGATCGCTACCGCACGCCGACGACCCAGCAGGCATTCGCCGAGCGATGGGGGCAGCGGCCGTCGATGGTGACCAGCTTCGCTGACGGCACCAAGGTGAACGTCGAGCAGGCGGTGGTTGCCAATGCCACCGGGATGGGAGTGGCCCAGCGCGGCATGCTCGGTTACAACCATCGCGGCCACGTCGACGAACTGACGCGGATGTACGACGTCGACATGCTGCGCGAACTCGGCGGGGTCGTCGACTACGTGGTCGGCGCACAGCCCGGGCCCGGCGTGTTCTGCCTGGCCGAACATACCGACCCGAGACAGCGGCACTACCTCAATCTCTACAAGCTTGGTGAGGGGCCGCTCTACAGCTTCTACACGCCTTACCACCTCTGTCACTTCGAGGTGCCGAACACGGTGGCGCGGGTGGCGCTCTTTGGCGATACCGCGGGCCGGCCGGTGAACGGCCCGGTCGTGGAAGTCTGCGCAGTGGCGAAGCGGGACCTGGCGGCGGGTGAAGTGCTCGACGACTGTGGTCACTACATGACGTACGGCGAAGCGGCCAACAGCACGGACATGCGTCAACGGCGGTACTTACCGGTGGGTCTGGCCGTGGGCAGCCGCATGCTGCGCGACCTCCCTCGCGACGCGGTCATCACCTATGACGACGTCGAGCTGCCGGGCGGACGTCTCGCCGACCGGCTGCACGCCGAGCAATATGCGCACTTTGCCGGCATTCCTGCGACGGAGCCAACGACCGCCTGACCTGACCGCCAACGCGCCAGCGTCACACCCGCCCATCTCGGTCGTGGTCGGCACGCGCAATCGCGCCGCCGCCTCGGACGCTTGCTGCGCAGTCTCCTCGTGCAGGTGGATACCGGCGATCCCTGGCGGCGCTGATGCCCTGAGCGACGGCCGTCTCTAGCCGGCGCGGGCGCGGCGTTCGCGTTCGACGTTGACGTCGGTGACCCGCGCGTTCAGCAGGCTCTGGAAGCGGCGATAGTAGTCGACCGCCGACACCACGGCCGTGAGCATCACCACCCACAGCGCGACGAAACCGAGCGGCGCCAGCCACGGCAGCGGGCCGCTGCCCAGGATCAGCAGCAGGATCGCCGTGACCTGTGAGGCCATCTTGATCTTGCCGAGCGGCGAGGCGGGAATGGTGATGCCCTTGGTGTAGGCAAGACTGCGCAAGGCGGTGATAGCGAACTCGCGGCCGATGATCAGCATGACCATCCAGGCCGGAGCCAGGTTGAGCTGGACGAGCGAGATGAAGGCGCCGGACGTCAGCAGCTTATCGGCAACCGGGTCGAGCATTTGGCCGAGCCAGGTGATCTGCCGCCGGCGCCGCGCCAGGTAACCGTCGAGCCAATCCGTGAAGGAGGCGACGGCGAAGATCGCCGCCCCGGCCACTTCCCTGGACACGCCGAAAATGCGCTGCCCCTCGAATTCGGTCAGCAGAACGACGACCAGCAGCGGTACCAGGAACATGCGCACGAGCGTCAGCGTGTTGGGCAGGTTCATGGGCCGATCCGAATTCTATCGTATAGTCGTTGACTGTCATGAAGGCGATCCTTCTGGCCGGGGGCAAGGGGACACGGCTCCGACCACTCACCATTCATACCCCGAAGCCGATCGTCCCCATCTTCAACCGGCCTTTCCTCCACTATCAGATCGACCTGCTGAAGCAGGTGCCCGAGATCGACGAAGTGATCCTCAGCTTGAACTACCAGCCGAGGCGCATCGAGGAGATCTTCGGGGACGGCTCCGAGGTCGGCATCAAGATCCGGTACGTCGTGGAACCGGCTCCACTCGGCACCGCCGGCGCGATCAAGTACGCCGGCGACAACCTCACCGAATCAGTGGTCGTCTTCAACGGCGATGTCCTGACGCAGATCGATCTGGCAGCGGTGCTCCGCCTGCATCGGCAGCGGCAGGCGCGCGCGACGATCGTCCTGACGCCGGTAGACAACCCGACCGCCTACGGCCTGGTCGAGACCGACGCGGATGGCAACATCCGGCGGTTTCTCGAGAAGCCGAAGCCGGAAGAAATCACCACCAACCACATCAACGCCGGCATTTACGTGCTGGAACCCGACACCTTCGACCGCATCCCGAGCGACGTGCCGTGGTCGATCGAACGCAGCTTCTTCCCGTCGCTGATCGAGCGCAGCGAGACCTTTGTCGGCTACGTCTACGACGGCTACTGGATCGATATCGGCACCCCCGAGAAGTACACCCAGGTGCACCGCGACATCATGGACGGCCGTTACCGGGCGGCGCCATTCCCGGGCGCCGAGCCGGGCCAGGCATGGGTGTCACCGGAGGCGCGCGTCGAGGACGGCGCGACAATCGACGGGCCCTGCTTCGTGGACGAAGGGGCACTGATCAAGGCGGGCGCCCGGATCGGGCCGTACTCCGTGATCGGCCGGCAATGCCAGGTCGAGGAAGAGGCCCGGATCGAAAACGCCATCGTCTGGCCGAACTGCCGCGTCAGCAGTGGCGCCACCGTCCAGGACGCGATCGTCGGCCGCAACTGTCACCTTGGCCGGCATGTCACCGTGGACGGCGGCGCGATCCTCGGCGACAAGACGACGCTGACCGATTACACCAAGGCGTAGATGCTTCGTAGTTCGTGGTTGGTGGTGGGTGCTTGGTGGGCAAGACTGGGACCGAGCCTGATACCGTAGGCCGCAGACCGAGGACCGCAGCCTGTTAGCCCGATAGACCAAAATCGTAGACCGTAGACTGACTCCTATGCAGATCAACCCGGACATCTTCAAGGCGTACGACATTCGCGGGCTCTATCCAGGAGAGATCAACGAGGACATCGCCCGTCAGATCGGGCGCGGCTTCGTCGCGTACCTGCAGGCCAGGAGGATCGGCGTGTCGCGGGACATGCGGGTCTCGTCGCCGACGATCGCCGCGGCGTTCATCGACGGCGCGCGCGAGCAGGGCGCCGACGTCGTCGACTACGGCATGCTGGGCACCGACCTGATGTACTTCGCGGTGGTGACCGACGAGCTCGAGGGCGGCGCGCAAATCACCGCGTCGCACAACCCTGGACGCTACAACGGCATCAAGATGGTCCGCAGCGGAGCGCAGCCGCTCAGCGGCGACGCCGGCATCGGTGACATCCGCGACATGATCGCCAACGACCGCCTGCCGCCCCCGGCAGCGGCGCGGGGCAGCATCTCGACCCGTGACGTGCTGCCGCAGTACGTCGAGAAGGTGATGTCGTTCATCGACCCGACGTTGATCAAGCCCTTCAAGGTCGTGCTCGACGCCGGCAGCGGCATGGCCGGCCTGGTGGCGCCACTGCTGTTCGACCGCCTCCCCTGCCAGACGACGAAACTGTGCTTCGAGGTTGACGGCACGTTCCCGAACCACGAGGCCAACCCGCTGCTCGAGGAGAACCGCCGCGATATTACCGAGGAAGTGATACGGCAGAAGGCGGACATCGGCATCGCCTGGGACGGCGACGCCGATCGCTGCTTCTTCATCGACGGCAGCGGCGAGTTCATCTCCGGCGATTTCGTCACCGCGCTGCTGGCGGAAGCCTTCTTGCTCAAGAACCCGGGCGCGACGGTGATCTACGACCTGCGGGCCAGCCACGCGGTCAAGGACATCGTCGAGCAGTACGGCGGCACGGCGCTGATGAACCGCGTCGGCCACGCATTCATCAAGCAGCGGATGCGCGCGGAGGATGCGCTGTTTGCCGGCGAGGTGACCGGACACTATTACTTCCGCGACTTTTATTACGCGGACAACGGCTTCATCCCGGCGTTGCTGATCCTCGAGTTGATGTCGAAGAAGAACAAGTCGCTGCGCGACCTGCTGGAGCCGTACCGCGAGCGGTATTTCATCTCGGGCGAGATCAATACCAAGCTAGCCAGCATGCAGGAGGTGCCGGCCCGCCTCGCCGCGATCGAGGCCGCGTTCCAGGACGGCTCAATCGCCAGGATGGACGGTGTGTCGGTCGACTACCCCGAGTGGCACTTCAACGTGCGTGCGTCCAACACCGAGCCGCTGCTGCGCCTGAACCTCGAAGCCAAGACTCCCGAACTGATGGCCGAGAAGCGCGACCGAGTGCTCGGGCTGATCCGTGGCTAGGGCCGCGCGGTTGGAAACCGGCCGGAACTCAGGTAACCTAGCGGCTCAGTAGCCTGGCTACCTGGTCACCGTACCGCGGGAGTAGTTCAGCGGTAGAACGCGAGCTTCCCAAGCTCGATGTCGCGGGTTCGATCCCCGTCTCCCGCTCCAGCTTTCCTGGCGACTCCACTCGCATGGCATAAGCGCCGCCTCGGCAGGCCAGCCGGATCTGCTACGGGGATTCCGGTATTGCCACGCGGGAGTGGTCCTGCCACCCTTGCGCCCCCGGCCACACTGGCCGAATGCTGAGGAGTGGCATGACACGACTGAGCGTCCCCATCCTGGCAGTGCTGACGGCGCTCGCCGCGCCTCTCGCAGTGCCATCGGCACAGATATCGCGGAAGCCGGCCGTCGTCGGTGTCCGTACACAATTCACCGAGAACTCGTTCCATGCGGTCCGCCACTTCACCGGCGACGGACAGAAGACGCTCGAGTTCTACGGCCCAATCCTCGGCTTCGGTGAGCCCCGCGCGGTCGGGGACTACTACGAGATCGGCACGTCGCAAATGCGCTTCGCCAAGGCACCAGCTGATGCGACCTTCACCAAGGGCGCGCTCACCGATGCGGCTGGTGTCCGCCTGTGGACGATGTGGTTCGAGGATGAAGCGGCACTCGCGCAGCGCTTCGTCGACCACGGACTGCCACCGCCGCCGATCCGTGATGTCGAGGGCACGCGCAGCCTCTTCATGAAAGATCCCGATGGCGAGTGGGTCCGGCTGATGATCCTGCGCGGCGCCGCGAAAGAACAATACGAGCATCTCGAGATCGGGGTCGCCACCAGGGATCTCGAGAAGAGCCGGGAGTTCTATCGTTCGTTCCTTGGCCTCGAAGAGCTCCGGCCGGTGCTGGATCAGGAGCTCGGAATCATGAAGTACATGTTCGGGCACGGCCGAACGACGATCGGCGTGTATTCGACCGGGCGCACCAAGCCGTTCAATCGTCACCTTGCCGGGTTCCATTATCCCGTCATGAGCATCGACGCCGTAGCGACACTGGCGCAGCAGCGCGGTCTCGCGGTCGCACCGATTGGCAGCGGGCAGCTCCCCGGCCCAGGCACCATCGCCGTTTACGACCCGGCCGAGGTGATGAACGCTTTCTCAGAGGGGCCGAAGTAACGGCGCCGCCAGGAAGTCGCAGACGCTGGGCTGCTACTTCACCGACACGCCGGCACTGGCGCCGAACAGCGTCGACGAGCCGGCGCGGTGAAGGCGGAGGTCGAAGCCGACGCCGAAGTGGCGGTTCAGGAACCAGCGGGCACCGCCGCCGACGTTGAACCCGGTGCTCGTGCCGCTGTCCTGCGAGGTCTCCGGCGCGACGGTCGTTGCTGCCGCCGTGACGCTGACCGTGGCGAGCGTCACACCGGCGCTCAGGTAGCTCCATCCCGCCGCCGTGCCGAAATTGAACGACACCTGCGGCGCGAACAGGCGGACCGTCGACGTGATGTCCGGCCTGACGACGCTTTCTTCCTTGTCCGCACCAGTGTCTGAACTACTCCCGCCCGACGTCCCGCTCGAGCCAGCCGTGGTCGGTGCGGGCGTCAGGGCGGTGCCGCGGATGCGGATGAAGCTGGCGCCGACCCCGAGCCGCGCCGCACCGGCATGGCCCGCGTACACGTGCCCACCGACGTCCAGACCGAAGCCCCGCGTCGGCACGATGGTTCCGGGTGGGATCGCCGGGTAGAAGCTCACCGCCTGCGGAATTCCGGTGGTAGCGCCGCGAAGATCGAACGCGTACGGCCCGGGTGTGGCCGGTGCCGCGATCTGGGCGGACACCGGGGCCGCCACGGCGAGAACGACCAGCACCGCCAGGGCGGCTCGCCGCATCAATATCCCCTGGCTGCTGCCGTCGGCTGCTCGCCGCGCGACTCCTGCACGATGCGGACACCGGCACTGGCACCGACGCGGGTGGCGCCGGCCGCGACCATCGCCTTCAACCCTTCGAGGTCGCGGACGCCGCCCGCCGCTTTGACGCCCATCTGGTCTCCGACCACGCGCCGCATCAGTGCCACGTCGGCGGCCGTCGCGCCGCCCGGGCCGAAACCGGTCGAGGTCTTGACGAAGTCGGCTCCCGCCGCCTTCGCCAGCGTCGATGCCGTCACCTTCTCCTCGTCGCTCAGCAGCGCCGCTTCGATGATCACCTTGCTGATCGCGCCGCCCTCCCGGCACGGGCCGGTCACCGCCTCGATGTCACGCTCGACGGTGCGCAAGTCGCCGGACTTGAGCGCGCCGACGTTGATGACCATGTCGATCTCGCGTGCGCCGTCGAACATCGCCCGTCGCGTTTCGTAGTTCTTGGTATCAGCGGTCGTCGCGCCGAGCGGAAACCCGACCACCGAGCAGACCTTGACGACACTGCCCTGCAGCAGCCGCGCGCACGTCGCTACCCACGTCGGATTGACGCAGACGCTGGCGAATGCGTACTCCGCCGCCTCACGGCACAGGGTCTCGATGTCGGCGCGGGTCGCATCCGCCTTCAGCAACGTATGGTCGATCATCGAGGCGACGCCACCCGCCGATCCGCCCGACGCATGCAGGCCAATCCTGGTCGCGCCCGCTTCGATGACGCCGCGCAGCCGGTCGGGGCAGCATTCGAACATCACGGCATGACAGGCACACCGGGCAGGCGCCGGCCCGCTGCCGGCGGCGGCGAGCTCCTCGACGATGATCTGGATCAGGCGCTGGACGTCGCTCGGTTCCATCGGCAGGTGTACAGGATCAACTGGAGCCGCGACGCTCCAGATCGCGAATCTTGGCCAGGCGGCGGATATAACGGGCCTCGACCATCGGCGTGTCGAGAAAGGTGTCGACGATGCCGAGCGCCTCGTCCCGCGTGACGAGAGTGGAGCCCAGTGCCAGTACGTTTGCGCCATTGTGCTGGCGCGCGTAGCGGGCAAGCGTCTGGTTCAGACACATCGCCGCGCGCACACCGGCGATCTTGTTCGCCGCGATCGTCGAGCCGAGCCCGGCACCGTCAATGACGATGGCGGCGTGCGCCTCGCCTCGTCCGACCTGCACCGCGGCGGCCGCAGCGGTGTCCGGGTAGTCGACTGCCTCGCTGCTGTGCGTGCCGAGGTCGTGCGCCGCCATGCCACGGCCGCGCAGGTGCTGCACGATGGCCGCCTTCAGCGCCAGCGACGTGTGATCCCCGGCGACCGCCACGGTGCTGATCCGTGCCGCCGGCGCCAGTGATGCCGCGTCGGGATCGGCACCCTCCCGGACGACGCTGATGCGCCGATCGCGGAGCGTATCGAGTGCGAGAGGAGTGATGTGTCCACCGCTGGCAAGGACGACCGTGCTGCCGTAGTCCAGCACGCGTGCGTCGGCTTCGGTGACGATGTGGAACCGTTTCACGTCTGGGTCGCTATGTTACCCTTGCTCCACCACCGCTCAAAGCATGCAGACCTTCATTGCCGCGGAGCAGATCCGGGAACGCGTGGCGTCCCTCGCCCTCGAGATCCGCCGCGACCATCCTGACGGCGTGCACCTGGTCTGCGTCCTCAAGGGCGCGTTCATGTTTCTCGCCGATCTCGCCCGCGCACTGGAAGGCGAGGCGACGCTCGACTTCATGGCGCTCTCGAGTTACGGCGGCAGCACCAAGTCGTCCGGCCAGGTGCAGGTGCTCAAGGATCTCGGCGCACCGATCGACCGCCGCGACGTGGTGATCGTCGAGGACATCGTCGACACCGGGCTGACGCTCACCTACCTGCAGGAGATCCTGCGCGCGCGTGCGCCTCGCAGCCTGAAGACCGCCTGCCTGCTGAGCAAGCCGTCACGCCGCCGCATCGAGGTGCCGGTCGAGTACATCGGTTTCACCATCGAAGACCGCTTCGTCGTCGGCTATGGCCTCGACTACGACGAGCGCTACCGCAACCTGCCCTACATCGGCGTGATCGAGGAGTAACCTACCGCACCGCGGCCCGGACCTTGTCGGCCCATTCCCGCGCCTCCTTCAGGACCGCCGCGCGGTCGAGCGTGAGCACCTGCCGATCGCGCATCAGCACCTTGCCGTGCACCACCGTCGTCTGCACATCGTCGCCGCGCGTGACGTAGACCAGATGCGAGGCCGGGTCGTACATCGGCGTCTGCCTGGCTGCCGACATGCTGACGACGATCAGATCGGCGCGTTTGCCGGGTTCGAGCGAGCCGACCTGCTTGTCGAGGCCGAGCGAGCGCGCGCCGCCGAGCGTTCCCATCTCGAGCGCCACCCTGGCGCTGACGGCTTGCGGGTCGACCGTCTGCAGTTTGTGCAGCAGCGACGCCATGCGCATCGCCTCGAACATGTCCAGGTCGTTGTTACTGGCGGCGCCATCGGTGCCGAGACCGACCGCTACACCGGCGCGCAGGTAGGCCGGAACCGGCGCGGTGCCGCTGGCCAGCTTCATGTTGCTCTCCGGGTTGTGGGAGATGCCGACGTTACGCGCTTTCAGGATGGCGATGTCGGCGTCCGACACCCAGACGCCGTGCGCGGCCAGGACGCCGGAACCGAGGAAGCCGAGGCTATCGAGGTAAGCGGTCGGTGAGGACTTGAAGCGTCCCTGCGCCGTCTGCACCTCGTCGCGCGTTTCCGCGAGGTGGATCAAGGTCGGCACGTTGTAGCGGCGGGACAGCTCGCGGGCCGCCTTCAGCGTCGGGCCGTCGAGCGTATACATCGCATGCGGCGCGACCGCCGGGGTGATCAGCGGATCGCGTTGGAACGCCTTGATGAAGGTCTCGGCGCGTGCCAGTCCGTCGGCGGGCGTCTTCGCGTCGTTGACCGGGAACTGGATCACCGTCTGGCCGAGGACGCCACGCAGACCGGCGGCCTTCGTTTCCGCGGCGACGGCTTCCTCGAAGTAATACATGTCGGCAAACGTGGTGGTGCCCGACTCGATCATCTCGAGTGCGGCGAGCCGCGTGCCGGCGCGGACGAACTCCGGCGAGACCATCTTCGCTTCCGCCGGAAAGATGAACTTGTTCAGCCACTCCATCAACGCGAGGTCGTCGGCCAGGCCGCGGAACAGCGACATCGCCGCATGCGTGTGCGTGTTGACCAGCCCCGGCATCACCACCTGGCCGGCGGCGTCGATCGTCTCGCGGCCGCGGAACTGGCGCCGGATGGCATCAGCGCTGTCGACGGCGACGATATCCGCGCCGTCGACGGCGACGGCGCCGTTCTGCAGGACGCGGCGGCCCTGGTCCATGGTGATGACGATGCCGTTGGTGACGAGCAGCGACACCTCGCGCGGGCCGTCCTGGGCGCGGACGCCAGCCATCGACAGCACCGCAACGCGCCGCGGCCAGGAGGAAGCTCCGGATCTGCATGTTCCAGATTCTACGGCGACTGGTGGGCCGGCCCCGTTGAAAGTACCATTCCGGCGTGCCACTCCACATCGTCGACCACCCACTCGTGCACGACGCGCTCATGGAACTGCGCGATGTGCGCACGACGTCACCCGCATTTCGCCGCGCCGCGAACCGGATCAGCGTGCTGCTGGCGGCCGAGGCGCTGCGCGACGTGCCCGCCGTCACCAGCACCGTGACGACGCCGCTTGGACCGGCAGAGGGGCGTACGGTGGCGGCTGACGTCGTCGTCGTGCCGGTTCTGCGCGCGGGACTGGGAATGCTGGACGCGGTGCTGGAGCTGCTGCCCGCAGCACGGGTCGGACACATCGGCCTGCAACGGGATGAAGCGACGGCGGTGGCCTCGCGCTATTACGCGAAGCTGCCGGCGCAGCTCGCCGACAGTTACGTGCTCATGGTCGATCCGATGCTCGCGACCGGCGGCAGTGCGGTCGCCGCGGTCGACGTGCTGAAGCAGGCCGGCGCACGCACCATCCGGATGATCTGCATCGTCGCAGCCCCCGAGGGAGTGGCGGAGATGGCGCGGCATCATCCGGATGTGGTCGTCTACACCCCGGTGGTCGACCGCGAGCTCAACGCCCACAAGTTCATCGTTCCGGGTCTCGGCGATTTCGGCGATCGGTTGTTCGGGACGGTGTAGGGACTGGTTCGTGGAGGGGTTGGAGGTCTGTAGACCTTCGTTCATTCGATGCGCTACACTTGGGGTTCGGTCGGGCGCGTGGCTCAGCGGTAGAGCACTCGCTTCACACGCGAGGGGTCGATGGTTCGATTCCATCCGCGCCCACCATCCCTCGCTCTGCTCGCCTCAACAACCTCTCAGCACCCTCCGCTCGGCCGGCGACTACGGGCGAGTTCGTCCGGGGGGCCGCACCGGGGGGCTATTCAAAATGTCGGACCGACGCATCGAGAATCTCACGGCCTTTGTCCCAGCCAAGGACTTCGAACTGTCATCGCGCTTCTACAAAGACCTGGGGTTTACGGCCGTGGCTTCAATCAAGAGCGCGGTGCGGTTCGAACGCGACGGCTACGGATTCTGGCTCCAGAACTATTACGTCGAGGAGTGGGCCGGAAATTTTATGATCTGCCTCTACGTCGCCGACCTGAAGACGTGGTGGGCGCATATCAAGGGCATGCGGGTGGATTCACGCTACGGCGCCGCCCGGGTGCTGGCTGAGCCGCACGAGCAGGAGGGCGGACTCATGATGCAGTTGGCCGATCCGTCCGGAGTCCTCTGGCACATCCGGCAGGATTGACCGCGCGTGTAGACTGCAACGGCCGCACGACCACGTAGCCAGCCGAACGCGCGCCGTGCGCGTCACAATTTTCATGTTCTCAATTATTCGACGCAGGCTCATCATCGGATCGCTCGCCCTGCTCACCCCTGCTCTCGCCCCTGCTCTCGCCACTGCCCAGGACACGACGGTGGAGGTGGCGGCGCAGGTGACCGGCGCACGTAACGGCGAATTCACAGGAATCGAGAGGGGCGTCGGCGGACGCCTCGCCTGGCGGCCATCTGTCCTGATCGGCATCGAAGGCGAACTCGACTTCTACCCGGGCGATTACCCGGACGGCGTCGCGTTCAGCCGCGGCCGCCTCGAGGGGCTATTCGGCGTGACCGCCGGTCCGCGGCTGGGTGCGTGGCGGCCGTTTGCGCGCCTGCGGCCCGGCTTCGTCACCTTCCGGGAAGCGCCGGAGCCATTCCCCTGCATCCTCATCTTTCCGCAGCCGCTGCCGTGCGCGCTGGCCGCCGGAGACACGGTGTTCGCCCTGGATCTCGGCGCGGGCGTCGAGTTCTTCCCCACCGGGCGGGCGCTCATCCGCATCGACGTTGGCGACCGGGCCCTCCGCTTCTCCCGGCCCACAATCGACAGCAGCGGCGAGGTGCGCGGGAACGGCTTCTTCACGCACGGCTTCCGCTTCGCCGCCGGCGCCGGCCTCCGCTTCTGACGAGTCCGCCGTTGCCGACGCCGTGGCGGTCGGGTCCGCCGGCGGCGCGGCGTGATCCGGCACGAAACGAGCAAGAGTCGAGGGCGGACGGTCCTCGATGATTGAGAGACGACGCTCGACGCGCAACGTGACGATGTGCCCGGCGTGCGGCGCGCACATGCGGGCGGCAACCGTTGACCAGCCCGGCGGCGAGCCAGCCGTGTTCGTGTGGCGCTGCATCCGCTGCGGCGGCGAGACCCCCCGGCTGGCCCGCCGGACGACCGACGGAAACACGGACGACGAATCGTAGCCATCGAGCCTGCACAGCGACTCCGAGTAATATCGCAGCGATGACCGACCTGCACAGGCTGGCTGCCCCGCTGTGGGCCATCCGCACCGAAATCGAAAAGGAAGTGCGGGAACTGACCTCGGTACAGCAGCGCCTGGACGCGATGTTCGCGGCCGGCGCGGACCGCGAGGAGGAAATCGCCCTCCTCGCAGATCTCTACCACCGCTTGATCACGCTCACCGGTACCAACCAACGTGTGCTGGAAACGCTCTACGACCTGACGGCGCTCACCGACGAGTTGCGCCAGGCGGTGCCGGAATAGGTCCGCTCGCGACCGCGGGCGGACCGGACAGTTCGACTTATGCGGCGACCGTGGCTTCGCGCCAGAAGAACTGGTCGTCGAGCAGGTTGTTGGCCAGCAGGTGTTCCAGCTGCTTCAGCCGCGTGAACGCCCGGAAGCCAAACATCTCCGGCGTCAGCGCGATCCGTTCAAATACTTCGCGGAGCTGCTCCGCTCCCTGGCGCGCCGTCCACTGGCTCCTGAACCCGGGGAGAATCGTCGCAATCTTGTCGAACGAGACGCGGTAGCTCCGGCCGTCGTTGTTCGACGGCCCGAACGTCAGCTCACAGCCTGGGAACACGGCGGCGACGATTTCCGCGATCTCGCGGACCCGGTAGTTTTCGTCGTTGCGGCCGACGTTGAAGATCTGGTTGTGCACCGCGGCTTCCGGCGCATCGAGCACGCTGGCGAAGGCCTCGGCGATGTCCAGGGCGTGCACCAACGGGCGCCACGGCGAGCCGTCGCTGTTCATCACGATCTTGCCGGTCGTCCAGGCAAATGCGGCGAACTGGTTGAGGACGATGTCGAAGCGCATGCGCGGCGAGGCGCCATAGGCGGTGGCGTTCCGCATCGACGTCGGGCAGAAGGCGCTGTCCGCGAGCGTGCCCAGCACCGCCTCCGTGCGCAGCTTGCAGGCGGCATAGGCGGTCAGCGGTTCGGTGGCCGCCGTTTCGGTCTTCCACTCCCCGGTGCCGGCGCCATAGACGCTGCACGACGAGCTGTAGACGAATCGCTTCACGCCGGCCTGCTTCGCCATGCGGGCGAGCTGCTCGGAGCCGTCGCCGTTGATCGCGTGGGTGATCTCGGGGCGGTGCTGCCCCAGCGGGTCGTTCGAGAGTTCCGCCAGGTGAACGACCGCGTCGAACCCTTCCAGGTCGGCCGTGGTGATGCGCCGCGTATCCTTGGCCAGCGTCGGCACCGTCGACGGAACCTCGTAGAGCATCCCGTCATTGTAGAACCCGGTATCCAGACCGACCACGTCGTGGCCACGCGCGACCAGAACGGGCGCCATCACTGTTCCGAGATACCCGTCACTTCCCGTCAATAACACTCGCATTCGTTACCTCTGTATCGCCACCTCTGAGTGGCGGTGCACGGCCCAGGGCGCCTTGCCAGTCGCCCAGAGCTCCTCGAGCATGTTCTTTTCCTTGAGCGTATCCATGCAGGACCAGAAGCCGGAATGGCGGTAGGCCATCAGCTGGCCGTCCTGGGCAAGCCGTTCGATCGGCTCGCGCTCCCAGATGGTGTCGTCGCCATCGATGTAGTCGAGGGCGCCGCGGTTCAGCACGAAGAAGCCGCCGTTGATCCAGCCTTCGCTCTCCTGCGGCTTCTCCGAAAAGGTGGTGACCTGATCGTGATCGAAACCGATCCGGCCGAAGCGGGCCGGCGGCTTCACCGTCGTCACCGTCGCCAGCCGGCCGTGCGCCTTGTGGAAGGCGAGCAGCTCTCTGACGTTGACGTCGGCGACGCCGTCGCCGTAGGTCAGCATGAAGGTGTCGTCGTCGGCCAGCCAGTTGCGGAGCCGCTTCACGCGGCCGCCGGTCTGGGTGTCGTGACCGGTGTCGGACCAGGTGCGACGCGCCAATCGGGCTGCGGGCCTTCGTAGGTCGTCTGGCGGCCGGTGCGGAGATCGATGGTCAGGTCGCTGTTCAGGGCGTACAGGTTGAGGAAGTACTGCTTGACGACCTCGCCCTTGTAGCCGAGCGCGATCACGAACTCGGTCACGTCGTGCGCGCCGAAGATGTTCATGATGTGCCAGAGGATCGGCCGGCCGCCGATCTCGACCATCGGTTTCGGTTTGTTGGTGGTCTCTTCGGAGAGGCGGGAGCCGAAGCCCCCGGCAAGGATGACGGCCTTCATTCGCGTGGTACCCCGGCTATGGCGTGGGACGTCTGGGCAAGGGCGGTTTCGGCAGCTTCCGGCGCCCCTCGGCTGCCTCGAAGACGCACGCCCGAGCCGAGGCCCTCCGTGAGGAGGTAAGGTTCGTAGAATCCGCGATCGAAGCGTTGCCAGCGGTGCGCGCCGAACGGCAAGCAGCCGCCGATCCGGGCGAACGAGCGCCGCGGCTCCGACTCGAAGGCGAACTTCAGTGCGACGTCGACTGGCGCGATCTTGAAGTCGGGGTCGTAGTGCTGCGCGTACTCGGCCCAGAACCGATCCTCGTGCACGTCACCACGCAGCGCCCACCGCACGTGCCAGAGGACGTCGTTGAACATCGTCAGGCGCTTCAGATACTTGCGTGGCGTGTTGACCCAGCGCCGCACCGGCGACGTTCGTGCGGCGTAGCGCTCCCAGTATTCATCGGGATCGACGAAGTAGCGGCGCGAATTCAGCACGCGAAGGAAACTGCGGACGCGGCGCAGCGAAAAGCCGCCGTTGCCGACCTTTTCCTCGGTGATGTGCGGCGTGTCGGGCGAGAGCAGCCACGGCGCGCCGATGTAGTCGTAGCCGGCGGCGCACCACTCCTGCATGCGATCGGCGAATACCAGCGCGTCGAGGTGATAGATGAGGATGTATTCGTAGTCCAGGAAGGCGCGATAGAAGCGTTCCGAGAGGAGCAACTTGGCGTGCGCCTGGGCGGTGCCGAAGAATTCATCCGGAAAGCGCTTCGGTATCAGGCCCGGGTAGACGCCGCCGTGCGACTCCGGGATCAGTACGAACTTGTCCCACTGCGCCAGATGCTGCCGGACATGCCGGAACGCGATCTCCTCGTCGTCGTTGTAGCTTGTCTTTTGTGACAGCGTGACAACGACCGCGGCGAGACGGCCCGCCGACGCAGAGCTTGGCATGTCGCCGCGCATTTGCAACGGACGTGCCCGGTCAGAGACTGCCACAATGGCCCGCCAGGTGACGACGTTCACCGGACGGTGACGTCATTTTCCTCATAATGTCCAGCTGGCAACCTGATTCTGGAACCCCATGCATATACCCTACACACCGATGAGGCGCCCCGCTCCTTGAGGCCCGGTGGTTCGCGCCAAACGTTGCCCAGGGCATTTGCCCTCACCAGCAAGAGATCACGTCAGGCGGGTCACCATATCGATCGACCCGGTCAGCGTCCGATGAACCGGGCAGCGGTTGGCCATCTCCAGCAGCCGGGCGCGCTGCGCCTCGTCCAGCTCGCCGTCCAAGGTGATCTCGCGGCTGATGCGCAGCGCCGGCCCGGTCTGGACGTCACACGTCGCGCAGTCCACCGCATGGATGTTCTGCTGCGACAGCACGACCGATACGCGCGTCAACGGCCATCCCTTGCGGCGGGCATACATGGCGACAGTCATCGACGTGCACGCGCCGAGGGCCGCCATCAGCAACTGGTACGGCGTCGGGCCGCTGCCGGTGCCGCCCAGGGCGGCCGGTTCGTCGGCCGCGAAGCGATAGCCGTCGACGACGATTTCCTGCGCAAACCCGGCTGCATCGCCGGTGACGACGACGGCCGCCTCTGTTGCCTGCTCCTGCTGCTGGTCGGTCATCTGGCTGCTCCGCCCCCGCGCCGGCCGCCCGGCACGTGCCGTCAACTGGTCTAAATTCGCCTTGCGCCGTTACTAGACTGCCGCAGCTGTTTGCGGCGCCCGGGAAACGGTTTCTGCTCGGTCCCATGGCGCGGCGCCGCCCGGTATCGGCGCGGCGACAGCATACGTCAGCCGGCCAGGTTCCGGGCAGCGACGATGCCGGTGTTCAGGGCTGCCCTCGCCTGGAGGGTTGGCACTGGTTCCCGACGGAAGGGGCGCCCCCATGTCCAGGGCCCGTCACGAGCTGCTGGGCGACCGTTGCCACATTTGCAACCGGCCTGCCGGGATTGCTCGCCGGTACAGCAGGAAGGGCAGCCCGAAGGCTGCCCTTCCTGATGCCTCGCACCGTAGCGGCTGTGCGCTGAGTTACGAGGGCTTCTTCAACGTGGCAATCAACGCCTGGAGCATCTGCGCGTACTCCTCGTCGGTGGCGGTGTAGGTTTTCGTGTAGTCCTGCTCAGACATCTTGACCTTGCCCCACGCACCATCGAAGGCGACGGTCTTGCCGGACATCTCCGCCGTGTCGAACGGGGCGTTCTTTTCGCGCTTGAACTGCAGGCCGTTGGCGCCCAGGTCCGAGACGAACAGCTTGGATTGCTGGTCGGTGGTGGCGTTCAACTCGACGTAGGCGTCGCGATACGCCTTGGTGGTAATCAGGTAGTTGATGTGATCCGGGGCGGAATATTTCGCCCTGATGACGAGCAACTGGCTTCCGGGAAAGTATAGGGCACCGATGAAGTGGTCGGCGCTCCGGGCGGCGACGCTATCCAGCTTCATCTGATCCAGCAGCGCCGTCAGTTCGCCGGCGATCGCGGCGGATTTTGACTGCTGGGCGAAAGCGGCCGTTGGCGCGACGGCGAGCACGGCAAGCGCAGCGACACAGGCGCGAAACACAGAACTCACGTCGTCCTCCTGGCAAGTAGTACGGGCGACTTGTACCACTGGACGCCGCGGCCGTCAATCCGGTCGAGGCCGGAGTTCAAAACAGGCTGACGCGCACGTTCAGGTATTTCTTCGGATCACGCCTGATATCGCCGACCAGATTCCGCATCTCGTTTACCGTGCCGTTCAAGTTGTCGTAGAGCGCCTTGTCGTTGAGCAGCGCGCCGGCAGTGCCCTGGCTCTGTTGCAGCAACGCGATCACCTTGTCGAGGCGATCGGTCGTCGACCGCAGGTTGTCATAGAGCGCCTGGTCGGTCATCAGCTTCCCGGCCGTCCCCTCGCCTCGACTCAAGCGCCCGGTGATCGCGTCGAGATTGGCGGTCGTCGACGTCAGCGACCGGCTCAGCGCATCGTCGGTGAGCAGCTTGCCGATGCTGCCCTCACCGGCGCGGATCGCGTGCGGTCACGGCTTCGAGATTCTCCATCGAGGCCTCGAGCGACCGGGCGGCCGCCGGATCGTTGGCGAGCCGGCCGAGCGTGCCGCGGCCGGCGCTGATGCCGGCGGCGACGTCCTCGGCGGCGGCGATCAACCCGTTCAACTCGCGGTAGAGCGCCTCGTCGGTGAACAGCTTGCCGACCGTGCCGCGGCCGTTGCGGATGTCCTGACAGCAGTGCGGTCATCTGCTCGATGCCGGCCTGTGCCTGGGTCGGCGACATCGGCAATCGCCGCCGGCGGCGCGCCCGGCCGGCACGTAGCCCCACTCCGGAATCGGCGTGCCCTGGCTGGACGGCGTGATGTCGACCGCCGACTCGCCGAGCAGCGACACCGACCCGAGCATCGCGCGTCGAGCCGGTCGTGACCCGCGGCTGCTGGTCGCGCCCGACCTCGAACGTGACCTCGACCCGGTCGCCGACGAACTCGACGGCGGTGACCGCGCCGACTTCGACGCCGGCGATCCGCACCGGCGCGCCTTCCTTCAGGCCGGCGATGTTGGTGAACATCGTCTTCAGCGAGTAGCGCTGCCAGGAGAAGCCGCCTTCGCCGCTGAGCATGAAGATGAGCATGGCGGCGAGGACGATGGCAACGACCGAGACGATGCCGATCTTCAGTTCGGCCCAGGCGAGCGAGCGGGTACGTGGCATGGCTTTTTCCTTCTACGACAGGAACGCCTTCAGGTACGGGTCCTTGGCCGCGCGCAGCTCGGCGGCGTGGCCCTCGAAGGCGATGCCGCCGTCCCGCAGCATGATGAACTCCGCCTCCTCGCACTTCTCCTCGTCGGCCGGGAACGATGCGAACCTCGCCGTTCTCGCGCACCGCCTCGTGGGTCGCGACGCGGAACGCGTCGCGCAACTGGTGCGTGACGACGATCGAGCTGACGTTCTCGAGGTCGCGCAGCTTGATGATCTCGTTGTCGACGGTATCGGACGTGATCGGATCGAGCCCGGTCGTCGGCTCGTCGTAGAGCAGGATGCGCGGCTTGGCGGCCATCGCCCGGGCGATCGCGACGCGCCGCCGCTGGCCGCCGGACAGCTCCGACGGCATCCGGTCGATGAAGTCGGCGAGGCCGATGAAGCCGAGCACCTCCTGCACGCGCTTGCCGCACCTCGGCGCAGCGGCATGTCGCGTCTCCTCGTAGAGCTTGTAGCCGACGTTCTCGGCCACGGTCAGCGAGTCGAACAGCGCGCCTTCCTGGAACACCATGCCGAGGTCGCGCGCGCACCTTCATCAGCTCGAGCTCGGTCATCTGGTCGACGCGCTCGCCGTTGACCCAGATCACGCCGGCGTCCGGCCGCAGCAGGCCGAGGATCAGCTTGAGGATGGTCGACTTCCCCGCGCCGGAGGCGCCGAGGAAGATCTTCGTGTGCCCGGTGAGCAGCGTGAAGCTGACGTCGCGCAGGATCACCTTCTCGTCGAACGCCAGGTGCACGTTGTCGAACACGACGATCGGCGACCCGGGCCCGAGCGCCTCTTCGAGTTCCGGCGAACGTTCGTGATGACGAGCGCCATCAGTAGAGCAGCGTAGATCAGCAGCGGCGTGACGAAGAAGTCGACGGCGATCACCGCCACCGACGCCGCGACCACGGCGTTGGTCGTCGCCCGGCCGACGCCCTGCGTGCCGCCGCGCGTGCGCAGGCCGACGTGGCAGCCGATGGTGACGATGACGAAGCCGAGCGCGAACGGCTTGATCAGCCCCATCCAGGCGTCCTCGAGGTAGAGCGCGTCGGTCACCGAGGTCCAGTAGACGCTCGAGGCGCACGCCGCAGCTGCGGCACCGCGATCGATCCAGCCGCCGATCATGCCGACAGCGTCGGCGATGACCGTCAGCACCGGCGCCATGAGGAAGCCGGCCAGCACCCGCGGCACCACCAGCTTGCGGATCGGATCGGTGCCGAGCGCGCGCAGCGCGTTGATCTGATCGGTCACCATCATCGAGCCGAGCTCGGCGGCGATGCCCGAGCCGACGCGCCCGGCCAGCATCAGCCCGGTCAGCACCGGTCCGAGCTCCTTGACCATCGACGCGCTGACCAGCCGGCCGACCAGCGAGCGGGCGCCGAACTGGTCGAGCGTCATGCCGCTCTGCAGCGCCAGCGCCGCGCCGGTGAAGAAGCCGGTCAGCAGCACGACGCGTCAGCGAGCCGATGCCGATCGCCTCGAACTGCTCGACGATGTCGCGGAAGTAGAAGGGCCGGCGTGAAGATGCCGCGGATCGGCGGCGCCGGTGACGAGCGCGTACTCCTGCACCTCGAGCACGGCGCGCCTTGAGCCACGTCGTTCGATGACGTTCACCACGTTCAGCGGCCCGCCGGCGAACCGCTGAGCCCGAGCTCGCGGTCGCGCAGCGCCTTCAGCGTGTCGCGGAGCGACGGCGGCGCGCTCGAAATCGAGGTTGGCGGCCGCTGCCTTCATCTCGCGTCTCGAGCCGCGCGATCTCGGCGTCGAGCTCGGCCTGCGTGCGGAACGTCGTCGCGCGGCTCGCGCACCGCCGGCGTGCCGAGTAGTCGCGCTCGTAGACGCTCGACAGCACGTCGTCGATGGCCCGGACCACCGACTCCGGCGTGATGCCGTGCTCCTCGTTGTAGGCCGCCTGCCGCGTCGCGGCGGCGCTCGGTCTCGTCGATCGCCGACTTCATCGAGTCCGTCATCTTGTCGGCGTACATGATGCACGCGGCCGTTGACGTTGCGCGCCGCGCGGCCCGACGTCTGGATCAGCGACCCGGCCGAGCGCAGGAAGCCTTCCTTGTCGGCATCGAGGATCGCGACCAGCGACACTTCCGGCAGGTCGAGCCCTTCGCGCAGCAGGTTGATGCCGACCAGCACGTCGAAGGCGCCGCGGCGCAGGTCGCGCAGGATCTCGACGCGCTCGAGCGTGTCGATGTCGAGTGGAGGTAGCGCACCTTGACGCCGAGCTCCTGGTAGTAGGTGGTCAGGTCCTCGGCCATCCGCTTGGTCAGCGTCGTCACCAGCACGCGCTCGCGCTGCGCCGACGCGGTCGCGGATCTCCTGCAGCAGGTCGTCCACCTGGCCGCGCACCGGCCGGACCTCGATCGGCGGATCCATCAGCCCGGTCGGCCGGATCACCTGCTCGACGACGACGCCGCCGGCCTTCGCCAGCTCGTACGGGCCGGGCGTCGCCGAGACGTAACACCACCTGGCTGACCCGCTCCTCCCACTCCTCGAAGTTCAGCGGCCGGTTGTCGAGCGCCGACGGCAGCCGGAAGCCGTAGGACGACCAGCACTTCCTTGCGCGAGCGGTCGCCGGCGAACATGCCGCGGATCTGCGGCACCGTCTGATGGCTCTCGTCGACGACCACCAGCGCGTCGTCGGGCAGGTAGTCGAGCAGCGTCGGCGGCGGCGCCCCGGCGGGCGGCCGGTCAGGTGCCGCGAGTAGTTCTCGATGCCGTGGCAGTAGCCGATCTCGCGCATCATCTCGAGGTCGAACATCGTCCGCTGATGCAGCCGCTGCGCCTCGAGCAGCTTGCCTTCCGACTCGAGCTGGCCGCGGCGCCCCTCCAGCTCCGCCTTGATCGACTCGACCGCCTGCTTGGTGCGGTCGCGCGAGGTGACGAAGTGCGACTTCGGGTAGACCGCGACCTTGTCGATGCGGCGGATGACCTTGCCGGTCAGCGGATCGAACCAGGCGAGCTCGTCGACCTCGTCGCCGAACAGCCCGATGCGCAGCGCGTGCTCCTCGTACGACGGCACCACCTCGACGATGTCGCCGCGCACGCGGAAGGTGCCGCGGCCGAACTCGACGTCGTTGCGCTCGTACTGGATCTCGACCAGCTTGCGCAGGATCTGATCGCGGTCGATGCGCTGCCCCAGCTCGAGCGGCAGCAGCATGCCGTAGTAGGCCTCCGGCGAGCCGAGGCCGTAGATGCACGAGACGCTGGCGACGATGATGACGTCGCGGCGCTCGAACAGCGACCGCGTCGCCGACAGGCGCATGCGGTCGATCTCGTCGTTGATCGTCGATTCCTTCTCGATGTACGAGTCGGTCGCCGGGACGTAGGCCTCCGGCTGGTAGTAGTCGTAGTAGCTGACGAAGTACTCGACGGCGTTGTGCGGGAAGAAGCGCTTGAACTCCTGGTAGAGCTGCGCGGCCAGCGTCTTGTTGTGCGCCATCACCAGCGTCGGCCGGTTCACCTGCGGCGATGACCTGCGCCATCGTGAAGGTCTTGCCCGAGCCGGTGACGCCGAGCAGCACCTGGTGCGCGTCGCCGCGGTTCAGGCCCTCGACGAGCTCGGGGATGGCGCGGATCTGGTCGCCGCGCGATCTCGAAGTCGCTGACGAGCGTGAATCGATCGTGGACGGATGGCATGGGCGTAGGGGTGTCGGCCGTGGCGCGCGCAGGCGCTCGTCGCCGCTCAGCGGCACTCGTTCACACGGTACGCGGTCCGTGACGGCGCGACGGATGGCCCGCCGACCGACCTGCCGCGACTCAGGGCTTCGGTACGGCGCGAAGTAGCCCTTGCGCGTCTGCACGCGCACGTCCTTCAGGTCCGGCCGCCGGACGCGGATCTCGACCTTGCGCCAGCGGCCGTCGCGCGCGGTGTTCGTCGAGACGTAGCCGAGGCTGTACTGCGCGCGGATCTGCGCCACGCATCTTGTCGTAGGCCGTCGTCGATCTGCTTCATCGACGAGCGGGAAGAACGCCTCGCCGCCGGCTCGTCGGCCATCTGCGTCAGCCGGAGCCGCTGCTCGCCGCGCGCCGAACGGCGACTGGTGCTCGAGGAAGCCGACCGCGTAGACGGTGACGTCGGACGCGCGCACCAGCGTCATGACGTCGCCGAAGCTGATGGTGCTGCGCGTGTCGCCACCGTCGGTGAAGAGCACGAGGATCTTGCGGCCGTCGTCCTCGGCGGCGCCGTCGAGGTAGACGCCGAGCGCGTCGTACATCGCCGTGAAGCCGTCCGGCTTGCGGACGCGGATCCGCTCGACCAGGCGCGGAAAGTCGAGCTGGCCGTACTTGGCGACGCGGACCTCGGTGTCGAAGTCGACCAGCGTCATGTCCTTGGCGTCGCTCAGCGTGTTGAGGAACTGATGGCGGCCGAGCGCGCCAGCGCGATGTCGTCGCCCATGCTGCCGCTGGTGTCGAACAGCAGGCCGACGTGCATCTCGGGCGCGATCGGCCGACTCGTCGCCGCGGGCGAAGAAGCTGATGCGCCTGCGGCTTGCCGTCTTCGAGGATCTCGAAGTCGTCGGCGGTCAGGTCGGTGACGAAGGTGCCGCGCGCGGTCGGTCACGGTGACGCCGAAGTGGACCAGGTCGGTGCCGGCGCGGAACACCGGCTGCTGCGCGTGCGTCGCGGTGAACGAGGCGAGCAGGATCGCGGCGACGAGGGCAGCCCGCACCATGGGCGATTCTACTGCGTCGCCCGGCGGCTGGGAAGCGGAGTCACAGGGGGAACGCCGGCCCGCGCGGACGCTGCCGCACGGCGGACCGGCGGGTCGGGCGCGCATTCATCCGGCCGAACCCGCCCTACGCGTCACGTGTCGGCCGCGCGCGGCTAGGCCGGGTGCCGCGCAGCCGGACCCGGCGAGCCGGCGTGTGGGCCGGGTGCCGCGCAGCGGACCCGGCGGGCTGGGCGACCCTGGCGGCCTGCCGCGCCACGCGGGCGTATAATCGACGTTTGTCACTCATGTCCGGAGTCAGGTCGTGGTGATGTCGCGAAAGACGTCGGCGGGGACTCGGGGCGACACGACTGATGAGGTGTCTTGCCGTCTGCCAGACCGAGCTGGCCATCAGGATGCTCGACGAGATCCTGCTGCCCAGCTTCGAGGTCGAGTTCCTCGTCGAGAGCAAGCCGCTCGCGCGGCGGCTCCACGACGCCGGGCTGAACGTATCACGCCGGCGACCTGCGGCGCACCGACACCTACCTCAAGGCCGACATCACCCCCGGCACCTGCGTCGTCGTCGAGGACAACGGCCGCCGCAGCCTCAGCAAGATCCTCGAGGCGATCTGGCGACGCCGGCGGCACGCTGGTCTACGTGCTCGGCGTCGGCACCGCCGATTCGCAGCAAGCGCGAGGAGGAGCTCAAGTCGCAGTTCCCCGAGCTCAACTACCTGGCGCTCTCCGAGCTGTTCGGCGGCCCGCTCCTCACCGAGTTCAGCCGCTCCCTCACCCGCCTCAAGGTCCAGCAGTACCAGCGCTTCTTCAGCGACGCCGACCGCGTCGTCATCCTGCTGCACAACGACCCGGACCCGGACGCGATGGCCAGCGGCCTGGCGCTGCGCAACGTGCTGCGGCGCACCAAGCAGACGGCGGTCATCGCCGCGCTGCACGGCGTGACGCGGCCCGAGAACCAGCGGATGATGAACCTGCTCGACATCCACGTCGAGATCATCACGCCGGCGCAGCTCGACGAGCTTCGATCGCATCGCCATGGTCGACGTGCAGCCGCACTACTTCGGCGGCGCCATCGACCGCGTCGACCTGGTGATCGACCATCATCCGGAGCAGTCCGGCTACAGCGCCGGTGTACAAGGACATCCGCGCCGACTACGGCTCGACGTCGACGATCCTGACCGAGCACCTGCGCGCGGTCGACGCCAACATCTCCGAGCGCACGGCGACGGCGATGCTCTACGCGATCAAGTCGGACACGCTGTTCTTCAACCGCCAGGCGAACCGCGTCGACATCGAGGCGTTCTCCTACCTCTATCCGCTCGCCGACGCGGCGCTGATCCGGAAGATGGAGGGCGCGGAAATCACGATGGAGCGGCTGGAGTACGTGCTCAAGGCGCAAGCAGCACGGCCGCATGGAGGAGCAGGTGTTCTGCGCCTTCCTCGGCAACTCGCCGCGCGAGGACTTCATCCCCTACGTCGCCGACTTCTACCTGCAGCTCGAGAACGTCAAGTGGACGATCGTCACGCGGCATCGTCAACGACTCGCTGGTGATGTCGGTGCGCAATCTCGGCTACTCGCAGCAACGCCGGCGAGTTCGTGCGCAAGCACTTCGCCGACATCGGCAGCGCCGGCGGCCACCGCGCGATGGCCAAGGCGGTCGTGCCGCTGCACGCCTTCAAGGAGAAGTTCGGCAACCTGCAGGCCGATCAGTTCACCGAGCAGCGTGCTGCGCCTGGCGCTCGACTTCCTGCACGAGCACCAGCCGGGGGAGAAGAAGCTCGTCAAGGCTTGAGCGATGTTCAGCGATTCTCAAGTTCAGCGAAACAACCCCAGGTCGACAGACTCCCCCATCGCCTTGTAGCCGGCGTCGTTCGGGTGCAGGTGGTCGCCGGAGTCGTAGAGCGGCAGGAACTTCGTCGGCGCCGCCGGGTCGCGCGTGACCATGTCGAAGTCGATGACTCCGTCGTAGGCCCCGCTCGTCCGGATCCACTGGTTCACGGCCTGTCGCTTCGCCTCGCCCTCTGGCGTGAAGTAGCGCGGCGCCTTCGAACGGCGTCAGCGTCGCGCCGATGACCTTGACGCCCTGGGCGTGGGCGCGGTCGATCAGCTGGCGATGAGCGGCAATCAGGTCTGCGGCACTCGGCGACGGGTTGCTGCGCGCCTGGCCGATGTCGTTGATCCCCTCCATCACCACGACGTGCGTCACCCCGGTCTGCATCAGCACGTCGCGGTCGAAGCGGGCCAGCGCGCTGACGCCGGCGCCATCGCCGAGCACGCGGTTGCCGGCGATGCCGGGGTTGGCGATGCCGCCGCACCGGGCCGCCGCGCTGCGCCGCCAGCCGCCGCGGCGAGATGATCCGGCCAGCGGTTGTTGCGTGTCGGGGTGGAGCGCGTGCCGTCGGTGATCGAGTCGCCAAACGCGACGATCGTGCCGGCGTTCGCCGGCGCGACCACTTCGACGCGGGCCAGCAGGAACCAGGACGTCGAACGTGACACGGCCGTGCCGAACGTCGCCTCGCCGGCGTGATTGCCCGGCGCCGACATGAAGTTGGTCTGCGCCGCGCCCTGGTGCGTCGTCAGCGGCGACGGCCCGACGCCGAGCGCGCCGGGGACGAACAGATCGATCGCCAGGTCGGCCATCGCCGGCACCGGTCAAGTCGACCGGATCGCTCACCAGGATCGCGCCAGGCAGGATCGTGCCGCGCTTGGCTGCCTGCGAACGTCAGCGGCTTGGCCGACTGCGGCACCACGTCCGCGCCTGCGGCTGCGCAACGCGACGTGCGCGGCACCGATCTCGATCGGCGCGGTTCCGAACGCGTTGCTCAGGACGACGCGCACACGGCTGCCCGGCGTGCTCGTCCGCACGATCTGGCGCAGGGTCTGGTTACTCGACCATGAACGGGGCCGGCGCAGGGCCGCCCTGGCGCGCGCCCGTCGCCGGCGCCGCCGGCGCCCCCTGGCCGGGCGGAACCGGAATCCCTTGCGCCGGCGGCACCGGCCCGGCCGCGCCGGCACCCGCCGCGGCACCGCGACCATCCGGCACCTGAATGCCTGGGGTGACGACCGCGTCGCCGCCGCGGCCTGCCGTCGGCGGCGGCAGGACGATGCCTGGCGTGACCACGGCGCCGCCGCCGCGGCCGGCGCCGGCGCCGCCGGCACGATTGCCTGCCGCGGCCGGCTGCTGTCCGCGCGCGACGACCGCGGTTGCCCACGTGGTCACCCAGTGCTCGGCGTTGCCCGCGCGCGTCTGGGCCAGGCCCGGAGCGGCGACCAGCAACGCCAGGACGAACGCGAGACCGCGAGTGCGCAGTGTGCTCATGAATGACGTACTCCTGTGGAACGGGATCCTACATCAGCGGCGCGCGGAATTATGATGGGAGGACATGGCACACATCCTCCAGCGGGTCCCGGCCGGCGAGCGCGTCGGCATCGCGTTCTCGGGCGGCCTCGACACCAGCGCGGCACTGCACTGGATGCGCGGCAAGGGCGCGATCCCCTACGCCTACACCGCCAACCTCGGCCAGCCCGACGAGCCCGACTACGACGACATCCCGCGCAAGGCGATGCAGTACGGCGCCGAGAAGGCCCGCCTGGTCGACTGCCGCGCCCAACTGGTCGCGGAAGGGATCGCCGCACTGCAGTGCGGCGCCTTCCACATCTCCACGGCCGGCGTCCCCTACTTCAACACGACGCCGATCGGCCGGGCGGTCACCGGCACGATGCTCGTGCTGGCGATGAAGCAGGACGACGTGCACATCTGGGGCGACGGCAGCACCTTCAAGGGCAACGACATCGAGCGGTTCTACCGCTACGGCCTGCTCGTCAATCCCAGCCTGCGCATCTACAAGCCGTGGCTCGATCAGACGTTCATCGACGAGCTCGGCGGCCGCACGCGAGATGTCCGAGTACATGCAGCGCGCCGGCTTCGACTACAAGATGAGCACCGAGAAGGCCTACTCGACCGACTCCAACCTGCTCGGCGCCACGCACGAGGCCAAGGATCTCGAGCAGCTCGAACGCGGGCATCACGATCGTCGAGCCGATCATGGGCGTCGCCTCCTGGCGCGAGGACGTGGCGGTCAAGCGCCGAGGAGGTCACCGTCCGCTTCGACGAGGGGCAGCCGGTCGCGCTGAACGGCCGCGTCTTCGACGACCCGGTCGAGCTGATGCTGGAGGCGAACCGCATCGGCGGCCGCCACGGTCTCGGCATGAGCGACCAGATCGAGAACCGCATCATCGAGGCCAAGAGCCGCGGCATCTACGAAGCGCCCGGCATGGCGCTGCTGTTCATCGCCTACGAGCGGCTGGTCACCGGCATCCACAACGAGGACACGATCGAGCAGTATCGCGACGACGGCCGCCGGCTCGGCCGGCTGCTCTACCAGGGCCGCTGGTTCGATCCGCAGGCGATGATGCTGCGCGAAGCCTCGCAGCGCTGGGTCGCGCGGGCGATCACCGGCGAGGTGACCCTCGAGCTGCGCCGCGGCAACGACTACTCGCTGCTCGACACGCCGGAGCCCGAACCTGACCTACAAGCCCGAGCGGCTGACGATGGAAAAGGGCGAGTCGGCGTTCACGCCGCAGGATCGCATCGGCCAGCTGACGATGCGCAACCTCGACATCGCCGACACGCGCGAGAAGCTGTTCACCTACGCCCGCGCCGGTCTGCTTGGCACCCCCGAAGGCAAGAGCCTTCCGGAGTTGCTCAAATGAATTTGGGGCTTTTACAAGGCTGCCGATCGGAATCTCGCAACGCCGACCTCGTCGTCGAAGATTGAAACATTATTATGTCCGCGCTCCTCATCTTTTTAGCCCAGTTTGCCCTGGCCAACACCGGCGAACTGCACCTGCGGGTGGTCGACCCTGCCGGGTTGCCGGTGCAGAGTTCAGTGGAGTTGACCAGCAGTGCGAACGAGGTGCGCGGGACGTACCGTACGGACGAGGCTGGCGAGGTCAGCGCCCGACGGCTGCCGTTGGGCAGCTACGTCCTGACCGTTACCAGCGACGGCTTCGCGCCGTATGCGACGGTGATCGAGCTCGCCTCCGCCCAACCGATGGAACGGCGCGTCACACTGGCGCTCGCGGGCGTGCAGGCGCAGGTGACGGTGCAGGGCGACGACACCCTGATCGATCGGCGCGGGGTCGCCGCAGTGCAGCACCTCGGCGCTGACACGCTGCAGCGGCGCTCGATGGCGCTGCCCGGCCGCGCGCTGCCAGAACTGGTGACCACCCAGCCAGGCTGGTTGCTGGAAGCCAACGGTATCCTGCACCCGCGCGGGTCGGAGTACCAGGTTCAGTACGTGGTCGACGGCCTGCCGCTCACCGACAATCGCTCGCCGGCGTTCGCGCCCGAACTTGGCGCGGACGATATCAATGCACTGCGCATTCTGACCGCCGGCTACCCCGCCGAGTACGGTCGCAAGCTGGGCGGCGTCATCGAGGTGGTCACCGGCGGCGATATCCGCCGTGGCCTGCACGGCGCGGCGTCAGCGGTCGCCGGCAGCTTCGACACGGGCAGCGGAGATGTCATGACCGGCTACGGCTGGGCGCGGACGCGCGCCAGCATCAGCGCCGGTCTGGCCACGACCGATCGTTACCTCGACGCGCCGGTCGAGGAGAACTACACGAACCACGGCACCACCGCGCACGCCGCAGTCCGTTTCGAACACGACTTCAGCGATGCCGATCGCGCGGGTGTCATCGTCCGGACCGGCCGCGCCGAATTCGAGGTGCCGAACGAACGGGTGCAGCAGCTCGCCGGTCAGCGGCAGCGCCGGACGGCGGACGAAGCTGCCGGCCTGCTCTCCTACCAACGGCTCTTCTCGGCGGACGCGACGGGCGATCTCCGCGGCATGGTTCGCCGCCTTGCCGCAACGCTCGAGTCGAATGCCGCGTCGACGCCGATCGTCGCAGCGCAGGATCGCGGCTTCACCGAGTTCTACCTGAAAGGCGCCGTTGCCGGCCGGATCGGCAGGCACGAGTGGAAGGCCGGCGGCGATTTCGGCACCGCGCAGGTGCGCGAGCTGTTCTCCTACGACATCGTCGATACGACGGCGTTCGAGGCCGGTACGCCTGATGCCTTCGCGTTCGAGGGCCGGCGCCGTCTCTACGAAGGCGCTGTCTTCGCGCAGGACCAGTTGCGCTTCGGCGCCGTCACCGTCAGCGCCGGCCTACGCTGGGACCGCTACCGCTTCCTGGCTGACGGCGACGCGATCAGCCCCCGGCTCGGGCTCGCCTGGTCGGTGCCGCGCGCCGGCCTGGTGCTGCGCGCCGCTTACGACCGCGCATTCCAGACCCCGGCTGTCGAAAACCTGCTGCTCGCCAGTTCCCGCGACGTGGAGTCGCTCGGCGATGGTCTCGTCCAGCTGCCGGTGCCCGCATCCCGGGGCAACTTCTATGAAGCAGGTGTGTCGAAGGCGTTGTTTGGCGGGCTGCGAGTGGACGTTTCCTACTACCGCCGCTCGCTGGACAACCTCGCCGACGACGATGTCCTTCTGAACACCGGGGTGAGCTTCCCGATTGCCTTTGCCCACGCGCTAGTGACCGGTACGGAGGTCAAGCTCGATCTGCCACTGTGGCGATCGTTGGCCGCGTCGTTGAGTTACTCGCGCATGCGTGGCACCGGCGAGTTCCCGGTCACCGGTGGGCTGTTCCTCGGCGAGGAGGCGGCGGAGTTGCTCGAGGAGTCCGAAGATTTCCCCTTGAGCCAGGATCAGCGGCATTCGCTGCACGGCGGCATCAGCTATAACGTCACCAGGTCTGCATGGGTGGCGCTGACCGGATCCTATGGCAGCGGCCTGCCCTTCGAGGACTTCGAGGGTGACGCGGATGACGCCGAGGAGCAGTACGGTGCCCGGATCGTCGACCGGGTGGACTTTGCGACCGGCCGCGTCCGCGCCCGCCGATCGCTCGACGCGTCCGCCGGCGTCAGCTTTCGCAGTGACAAGCCGGGGCGGCTCACGCTTCAGGCCGATGTCCGCAACCTGACCAACCGTTTCGACGTCATCAACTTCGCCGGCGTGTTCTCCGGCACCGCCGTCGCGCCGCCCCGGAGCATCGCGGTGCGGCTGCGGGTCGCCTTCTGAACAGCCGCGCTACTTACACCTTCGTGATCGGCCTGCCCGCTTCGTAATCGGCTGCCGTCCGCCGCGACCGCGGCAGTACGCACAATCGCGCAAATCCCGCCTGTCACTGCAGTCGAGCTCGCCAATCGCCGGGCGGTATCGGATTCGCCCTGTCCGCTGGCGTCGCCGCTGCGGTCCCCCTCACCGTGGCGCGCGGCACTTCCCGACAACACCCGTCCGAACCGGTTCCAGGGAGATCCGTCGTGGCCAAGTTCACTCTTCGTGCATTCGCTACCCTCGTCATCCTCTTCTGTGCCGGCGCCCAGGCCTATGGCCAGTCGCTGCCAGCCGGTTGGTCGACCGCCGACATCGGTGCCGTCGGTGCGGCTGGTTCGGCAACCGCGGCCGGCAGCACGTTCACCGTGGCGGGGGCCGGGGCGGATGTGTGGGGCACGACGGACGCCTTTCGGTTCGCCTACCGCACGATGACCGGAGACGGCTCGATCGTGACGCGCGTGACCGCCACGCAATGGGTCTCCGACTGGACGAAGGCCGGGGCCATGATGCGGGAAACGCTGACGCCGGGTGCACGCCATGCCTTCATGCTGGTCAGCCCGGGCAAGGGCCTGGCATTCCAGCGCCGCACCGGCGCGAACGGCGAGTCCTCGCACAGTGCCGGCGGCAGCGGCGCCGCGCCGCATTACGTCAGGCTGACGCGCGTCGGCAACACCTTCACTGCCGCCAGGTCGCTCGACGGCGTGACGTGGACCACGGTCGGCTCGGACAACATCCCGATGAGCGCGACGATCTATGTTGGCGTCGCCGTCAGCAGCCATGTCACCGGCGTTACCGCCGCGGCGACATTTGCATCGACGGTCATCACCTCGCCGCTCATCATCACCGAACCGCCGATCACGCCGTCCGCCAGCCTGCGGCTGCTGCATTGGAACGCACATCACGGCGGCGTGGGCACCGATGGCCGCTACGATCCCGCCCGGTTCGCTGCTTTGGTGGCCACGATCAACCCGGACGTCGTGTCTCTGAATGAAGTCGACGACACGACGCAGGTGGCGGCGATCCTCAACTCGCTCAATGCCAAGACCGCCGGCGGCTGGAAGAGCTACGCAGCATGGAAGACCGTGTTCATGACCCGGATGACGGTGAATGCGGCGTCGCCATGCCTGTTCGACGCGGCGCAAGGATGGCGCGCGGCGCATCTCAGCGTCATGGTCAACGGCCGCGGCCTGAACATCTGGACCACCCATCTCGACGTCGCCAGCGGAGCGAACAGGACGCGCGAAGTCGGCGCCATGCAGGCCTGCGCCAACGCCTGGCCGGAGGCGCACATCATCGCCGGCGACTTCAACATGCAATACGGGTCGGCCGAGTACAACGCGATGGCCGCGACCTACACGGACGCGTGGCTGGCGGCCAAGGGGTTCGGTACCGCCACCAACTACCCCGGCAACTGCGATGGCTGCACGCGTAACAGCCGGATCGACTACGTCTTCTCCTCGAAGGCGCAGGCGATCGCCACGGTCACGTCGGCCGCCGTGCTCGACTCGCGCGATGCGAGCGGCGTGATGCCGTCGGACCACAAGCCGCTGCTGGTCACCTTCGCCATCAAGTAATCCGCCCGCCGGACCTGGCGCGCCCGCCGCGCGCTAGCCGTCAACCGGGTTCACCGGTGTCTCGAGCAGCAGCTGGTAGAACACCAGGTCGAGCCACCGGTTGAACTTGAACCCGGCGTGCCTGATCGTGCCGCACGGCTCGAAGCCGAACTGCCGATGCAGCGCGATGCTCACCTCATTGGCCGCATCGATGCCCGCAATCAGGGTGTGGTAGTCCTGCAGCCGGGCGCGCTCGATCACCGCGGCCAGCAGCAGCTTCCCGAGGCCTACGCCGCGATGGGCCGCGGCGACGTAGACCGAGTGCTCGACCGAGTATTTGTAGGCCGGATGCGGCCGGAACGGCCCGAACGAGGCGAAGCCGCGCAGCCGGCCGGCGCCGTCGACCGCGCCAATGACCGGGTAGTTGCCCCTCTCCTTGGCGTCGAACCAGCCAGCCATCATCGCCAGCGTGCGAGGACGATAGTCGTACAACGCGGTGGACGTCAGGATGGCGTCGTTGAGGATCGCGAGGATCTCGCCGGCATGGGATCGATCGCAATCGACCAGGCTGACCATGGCTGCGCGCGTCGGTCAGACCGGTGAGGTGCCGTCGGCAAACGACGCCGGTGCGTCGGGTCGGAGGGCGCCGGTCGGCGGCGTGTCGGAAGAGGTCGCGGCGGCGCGGGCCAGGTGTTCACCACTGGCGCCGACCACCGGCTCGATGAACTGCCGGTAAGCGTCCTCGTAGGCACGCTCCATCAGTTCGGAGAGGTCCTGCCGCCGATCCGAGGCTTCATCATAGGCGCCGCGAAAGTCGAAGGGACCGATCGGATTGTGTGTCGGGGTGACGGTGTAGACCGCATCGAAACGCCGCCGCGCCGTCTCGAGCGCGTCGCGCAGCGCGGCGCACTCGGCTGCCGCCAGGAACTCGCCGAGCCGATTGCGGACGTCGAGTCGCGGTGCACTCAGCGCGTGCGGCGCCGCTGCAGGTGCAACCGCCGAGACGATGACGACCTGCTTGACGCCGGCGGCGCTCACTTCCTCGAGCACGCGGTTGATCGCTCCCGGCCGGTCGCACAAGCGATGCGTCTCGCCGCGCCAGAAGCTGTCGGCAGCGAAGGTAACGCAGGCGGGCTCGCAGGCGAGCGGCGGCGTCAGCGCGCCAGCAATCACGTCGAATGCGTGTTCCCGCCCGAGACCACTTAGATCCACCACTTCGGCGCGTCGATCGCGTCCGGCGCGCGGCGCCAGGAACTCGCGCCGATGCGGCTCGCGCAGCAACGCGGCGACGACGTCGCGGCGGGAGTCCAGGTCGGCGGCGACGAGGATCAGTTCGCGGAAGCCAGGTTGGCCGAGGTTCTCGCCGAGCACTTCGGCATAGCGCCGGCCGATCGCAGCCGCTGCCGGCGGCTCCGGTCCAGCGGCGCCGCGGATCAGGTGCCAGAGCGCACCGGCAAACGCGCGACGCGCCCGCTCGGCGTCGAGCGGTGCGCCGAGCAGGCGCCACCACCACCCGCCCTGCGCCCGCCGCCTGACCGGCGCCCGCCACTGTGCGATCGCCACGCCGAGGAACGCGACCAGCACCAGCAGGCCGAGGACGAACATCGCCAGCCGCGGGATGGTCGTCGGCAGGTTCTCACCCGCGAACGCCTGCTGCAGGATCGCCGAATATGACGTGATCAGCTCGCCGCCGGCGGTGAGACCGAGCAGCGTCAGCAGGAAACCGGCGAGGTAGACGGCAACGCTGGCCAGCAGGATGAAGAGCGGTGTCAGCAGCACCAGCACCAGCGCAACGCCGATCCAGCCGGCCGCACTGAGGAGGGCGCGCCACGGGTAGAACGGCCGGCGCGCAGCCGTCCGCCATACACCGTTGGCGTCCCAGAGGCGGGCGCCGCCGTCGATCGCGGCAAGCGCAGCGGTGCCGGCGCCGACGCCGTGGCCGGCAACTACATCGATCTTGACGCCGGCTTCCTGCAGCGCGCGGAGGACTCCCGCGTGATACGCCCCGTGAGCCCCGGTCCCGCAGAGCACAAGCGCGGTACGGCGTTCAGGGGAATAAAGCGGCACTAGTGATCGGCGGCTTCGTCGTGGATCGTGGTGAGCTTGATCAGCTCGAACGTACGCGGCCCGTTCGGGGTGACGACGTTGATTTCGTCGCCTTCCTCCTTGTTGAGGATGGCGCGGCCGATCGGCGACGACGTCGAGATCATCCCCTTCTCGGCATTCGCCTCCTCTGGCATGACGAGCTGATAGACGATGGTGTCGCCTGTCTCCTCGCGCAGCTGCACGGTCGAGCCGAAGCCGGCGCGGTCGTGCGGGATGCGATCCAGGTTCATCATCGAGATCTCGCCGACCCGCTTCTTCAGCATGGCGATGCGCGCGTTGACGATCTCCTGCCGCTCCTTCGCCGCCTTGTATTCCGCGTTCTCCCGGAGGTCGCCGAGCTCGCGCGCGCGCTGGATTTCCTTGGGCAGGTCGACCTTCAGCTCACGTTCGAGCGCGCCGATTTCCTCGTGGAAACGCTTGAGAATCCGCTCTTTCATCTGAGTGATCGTGACTGTAGCACACTCTGTTATGCTCGAACCGCCCGGCCCTCTACTGCCGATGAAGAGCATTTCCAGCCGACAACATGCGATCGTGCGGGCCTGCCGCGAACTCGCCCGCGAACCCGATCCGCGGGGCACCAGGCTCCTCCTCGATGGCGCTCATCTCGTCCGCGATGCGCTCGGCGCCCGCATGTCCTTCGAGGTCGTGGTCATCGCGGCAACACGCCTTGCCGCAGACACCGAGGAGCATGCGCTGGCGCGGCAGCTCGAAGCCCGCGGTGTCGGCGTCGTCTCCGCCGGCGACGACGTCTTCGGTGCGGTGAGTCCGGTCAGGACGCCGTCGGGCATCGTCGCGATCGTGCGGCGGGAGCCGTTGCTACCGTCGGCGATCTGCGAGTCGCCTGAGCCGTTCATCCTGGCGGCGGTCGACGTCCAGGACCCGGGCAATGTCGGGTCGCTCTTACGGGCGGCTGAAGCTGGCGGTGTCACGGGTGCGTTCGTGTGCGGCTCCTCCGCCAACCCGTTCTCATGGAAGTCGGTGAGGGGCAGCATGGGCGCTGCGCTCCGCCTGCCCCTGGTCGGAGGGATGCAGATCGGCGCGGCGACCAGGTGCATGGCGGCGTCGGGGCTGACGACAGTGGCTGCGGTGGCGCGCGGCGGCGCCGAGCCGGACGCCATTGACTGGTCCGGTGCGGTCGGCCTGCTGCTCGGTGGCGAGGGACCAGGCCTGAGCGAGGCGGTGGTCGCCGCCTGCGACCGCCGCGTGACGATCCCGATGTCAGCGCCCGTCGAGTCGCTCAACGTCGCCGTTGCCGGCGCGATCCTCATCTACGCCGCGCGGCGACAGCGGGTGATGTCGGACCGGAAGCATCTATGACCGGATTCCTGTTCGAGGACGACCAAGCTCCTGACGCCACGGCGCGCGCTGCCGCGGCCGGGACGCCGCTCGCCGAGCGGATGCGGCCGCGGACGCTGGACGAAGTGGTCGGCCAGGAAGAGATCCTCGGCCCCGGCAAGCCGCTGCGCGAGGCGATCGAGCGCGACCTGGTGCAGTCGATCATCCTCTGGGGACCGCCAGGCACCGGCAAGACGACGCTGGCTCGCGTCGTCGCCGAGCTGACGCAGGCGCACTTCGTCCCCTTCAGCGCCGTGCTCTCCGGCATCAAGGAGATCAAGGAGGTGATGGCGGCTGCCCAGGACCGCCGCCGCCGCACCGGCCGGCGCACCATCGTCTTCGTCGATGAAATCCATCGCTTCAACCGGGCGCAGCAGGATGCGTTCCTGCCGCGCGTCGAGGCCGGCGACATCGTGCTGATCGGCGCCACGACGGAGAACCCGTCGTTTGAGGTCAACGCCGCGCTGCTCTCCCGCTCGAAGGTCTTCGTGCTGCAGCCGCTCGCCGTCGACGCCGTCGAGCAGATCCTCCGCCGGGCACTGGTCGATCCTGATCGGGGCCTCGGGAAGATGGAGATCGTGGTGACCGACGAGGCGCTCGCGGCGATCGCCCGCTTCGCCAACGGCGACGCGCGTAGCGCCCTCAACCTGCTGGAATTTGCCTCGGCGTCGGCGCCGATGCAGCCGGAGACCTGCATCCGGCAACTCGGGCTCGAGCAGCTCGAGCACTCGATCCAGCGCCGTGCCCTGCTCTACGACAAGACCGGCGAGGAGCACTACAACATCATCTCCGCGCTGCACAAGTCGATGCGCAACAGTGATCCGGACGCCGCGGTCTACTGGGTGGCGCGGATGGTCGAGGCCGGTGAGGACCCGCTCTACATCGCGCGGCGGCTGGTGCGGTTCGCGTCCGAGGACATCGGCAACGCCGACCCGCAGGCGCTGGTCGTCGCCGTGGCCGCCAAGGATGCCGCGCATTTCCTCGGCATGCCCGAAGGAAACACGGCGCTGGCGCAGGCGGCGATCTATCTGGCGACCGCGCCGAAGAGCAATGCCGTGTACAGCGCATACAACGGCGCCGCGGCAGACGCTCATGCCGCCTCGGCCGACCCGTACCGCTCCACCTGCGCAACGCGCCGACCAAGCTGATGAAGCAGCTGGACTACGGCAAGGGCTACCAATACGCGCACGAGGAACCAGACGCGATTGCGGCCATGGAGTGCCTGCCGCCCGCGCTCGCCGGCCGGCAGTACTACCGGCCGACGGACCGCGGCTTCGAGAAGGAGATCAAGCGGCGCCTGGAGAGGTGGGACGAGATCAAGCGCCGGCGGCGAGAACAACGCTGACGAGCGCTGTCCGCCAACCAACAACCACCAGCTACTGTGTCAACGGCAGCTACTCGGCCTCGGTCGCGTTGAGCGACAGGCCGGGAACCTTGCGGAACATTTCGGCGCGCACCGGCAGGATGAACGAGAAGCGATAGTCGCCCTGCATCCGGCCGATCGGGATGCCCACCAGGTCGCCCTGCTGGTTCAGCACGCCGCCGCCCGAGACGCCGGGGTGCCCATCGGTGAGGCAGGTCACGAGGCCGTTCGCCGTACGCTGCCCGACGTAACCGGTACTGACAATGATGCCCTTGGAGTAGTCGTTGCCAAGCCGGAAGATCGGTTCGGCGAACTCATAGCCGTATGCAGCGTTGACGTGCAGTGGCGGCAGGTCGATGGTGCCTCGCACGCGCAGAATCGCCCAGTCACCCGAGTGCACCTCGACAGTCGCATCTCCGGCATCGATCAGCCGCGCCGGCAAGTCGCGTCCCTTGTAGCGGAGCTTGATGTCGGTGATGCGGCGGCTCTCGCGACCCTCGCTGGGCTCATCGAGCGCGACGACGCCGTGCTTGACGGTAATGAAGTAGCCGTTGCCCAGGTAGCCGGCGGTCCCGTAATTGGTCTTGCCGAAGTTGTCGTAGGCGTTCAGCTCGACGAAGCTCTCGCGCCGCTCGCGCAGCAGCCGCACCGGGAACAGCCCCATCTCGCTCTGCAACTCGCGCTTCACCTCATCGACGAGCGCCGTGCGCTCGCCGTCGGCCGACCCCGACGCCGGCACCACTTCCGGGTGGCGCTGCCCGCCCGTGCCGGACGCCAGCGCCTGCGTGCGGTGCATTTCGAGGATGCTGCGCGCGACGTCGTCACGCAAGGCGGCGACGCGCGCGTCGTTGTCGGCGATCTGCTGAGAAATCTGTCGTTGTGCCGACCAGCTGCCAAGACTGAAGGTCAGCGAGGCGAGGGAGAACGTAAGGCCGGCGTAGAGTACCGAGCGGCGGACGGACATGATGCTCCGGAACCGCTACCAGGAACTGGATCGAGGAGCGGTGCTGAAGCGCCGCAGCTCTCCAAGTTCGGCAGCTAAATCACCCCGCCGCGCAGGGTTTACAGCTTTGCAGGCACAGACACCTAGGCCTGAACCCACCGTTTCGCTTGGGAACGGAAATAACGCGTCGAGTTGTAAGTAGCCGTCGGCAGCTTAACAGCTGTCGGGCCGGGCGGTCAAGCCTGTGACCCGTTGTACGGTGGCCACCCGGGCGTGTCGGGCAACTTGGTGCGACACGTCACGAAATTCTATGCACCACTGACGAACCGTGTCCTTGCTGCCTCGCTGGCGGCGACATCGGGAGTGCGGCGCTCGTCATTCATGGGCAACGGCGGCTCGTCGAGCGCCTCGTCCAGCGCAAACCGCGTCCTGCGCGGGAGATATGGCGCCAAACCGCTCAACCACGATTCGAAGACGACGTCGCTGACGAAGCTGGTATCCACGAAGCGCGGCAACCGCAGCGGATCGGACTGGCGGGAAGCGAGGTCAGGGTCGCAAGTCGTAGCCGACACGACGCCGCAGCGGCGCAAGGCAGCTGGGTAGACCGCGCGAAAGTTCCCACTCGGATAACACAGATGCTCAGGCTGTCGGCCAGTGAGTTCCTGGATTCGCCTGCGATTGAGCATCACGTCGCGTGCGAATTCATCCGCGTCGGCGGGCGTTCGGTGCAGGTGGGTGTGTAACTGGAAGTCGGTGCCTTCGGCCGCAAGCCGTGCCACTTCATCCGGCCGGAGCAGCGTCAGGAGCCGCCGGTCATGCAGCATCTGGTAATCGAAGCCCACGCGCTCAGCAATCTGCCGCGCCGCGTCGTCGAGTTTCCACTCTGGCGCGCTGGAACGTGCCGCCGACAGGCGATCGAGGACCACTTGCCGTTGTCCCGGCGTCGCCAGCGGATACTCTCCTGCGAGATCCAGGATGCCGCGGCCATCAAGCGTGCGCTGCTGCGCCGCCCAGAGTGACGTAGGAGACGAACAGGCCGGTGTTCGGTAACTGGCGGTCAACCCTGTGCGTCGTCAGGTAGACGGTGGCTGGATAACCATACGACTTGAGCAGCGGCCAGGTCACAGAGAGGAAGTCGTGATAGCCGTCGTCGAACGTCAGCACCACCGCCCGTTCGGGCAGCGACTGGTCGTACAGCCTGGCGACGGCTTCGTCCAGCGGGAGAACAGTGCAGCGGTTCCGGCGCAGCAGGAAAAGACGCTTTTCGAGATGGGCCGGGGTCACGTACAGCTCAGGGTCCCACTGATGCTCGTCGTAGCGCGCAACGCCGTGATAGCAGAGGATCAGCAACCGGCGGCGGCGCCAGCGGCTGCCTGCGATATAGCCGCTGAAGCCTGACCGCACCAACGTCGATAATAACGAGTGCTTCAGCGTCCGAACCATACGATCCTCATCACACGCCCTGCTCGGCTCGAACCTGCCGCGGCGTGATCGCCCGCCGCAGTTCTGCCATCAGCCAGCTCCGCTCGGTCCGACCCAGTCCCCAGGCGACGAACAGCAGGACGTAGAGCACACCGCCACCGGCCAGTTGCAGCAGTGCCGGGAACAACCCCGCGGGTATCCTCGGGCCGCCGACCCTGAGCAGTGTCATCACAATCAATGCCGGCCACAGCGCCGGCCAGACAACGGCGGTAACCGCCTCGCGGGTGTCTGCCCCGACGATGCGGCACGCGCGGTGGAAGATGATACAGCCGCCGATGAACGCGGGGATGATGGTTCCCACCGTCACGCCAACCAGCCCCCATACCTGTACGAGCGGGACGCTGAGCACGAGATTGGCGACTGCGGTGGCCGACAGGGCCGCGGCGGCGAACTTATGGTCGCCGCTGCCCTGCAGCACCGTGATCGGCATCGCCATCCATGCTCGCAGGATGACAACCAACGCCAGCATCCGTGTCACCATGACGCTTCCCTCCCAGCCGGGACCCACCCATCCGTGGATGAGCAGGTCGGCGCTGACCGCGACTCCCCCGCACAGGCAGACGGCAATTGCGAGCTGCAGGCGCGTGGCTTTGATCATCAGCGCCTGCTGTCGCTCGCGATTACCGCCGCTCGCGCGTTCGACCACCGCGGGCAGGAGAAAGCTGTGCACCTGCTGCGTCAGGTTGAGCAGAGCCTCCGAAATCCGCTGCGCCACGGCATAGACCGCAACTGCGGTGGTGTTCATGAAGAAGCCGAGATAGAAGGTATCGCTCGTATAGGTGAGGCGGGTCGCCCAGCCGCTGGCGGCGAAATACAGGGTGAATCGGGTGAGGTCGCGCAGCCGTGCCGCTTGAAAGTCGCCGTGTCGTATGCGCATCCCGGGGAACACTCGGTAGGCGTTCCACCGGTAGATCCAGAGTGGAGCGATACGAATCAACGTGGTGGTGACGACCAGTTCCACGAGGCCGTAGCCGAGCCAGAGGACCAGGACGTTGGCCATCGCGGCGGTGACATTGAAGACCAGGCCGACGATCGAATTGAGGTAATACTGCTCGAACCCGTTAACGACCGCTCCATAGATACTGAAGCGGAAATACAGCGCAATCTGCAGCGCCAGCACGAGGAGCACGATGCGCCCGAGCGTCTCCTGGCCGGGCTGCAGGTTGAACACGTACGGCAGGCCAACCGCCAGGCCGGCGGCGATCACGTAGCAGATCAGGCCGATGCCGGTAAACACCGTCGCCATCGTGCTCAGAACCTCGTTCAACGCGCGCGGATCGTTCTTCGCCCGGAATTCGGCGACAAACTTGACGATGGCACCGCCGTAACCGAGATCGAGGACGCCAAGATAGCTGGTGATGGTCGCCGCCAGCATCCAGAGTCCGTACGTCTCGGACCCGAGGTGGCGAACATTGAACGGGAGCACAAGCAGCCCGATGGCGACATTCACGGCGACGAGTACGTAACCACTGCCCAGGTTACGGAGCAACGTCGGCAGCCTGCGCTCTTCTGCTACCCGTCCCGATGTCGTGACACGCGCATCGTCACCGGCGCCAGGTCCCACGGTGGCGTCGCTCCGTGGGCCGTTGGATCCGTCGCTCCGGTTCCGATAAAGTCGAGGTAGGAGCACGGCGGTCGCCGTTTGCAAACGTTGCGCCGGCCGCTTGGTGCCCACTATGGGTGAGGTTGGGGTGCCAAACGCCCTCTTTGGCTAATGGAGTACCACTGTCTAGGGAGACGGATACGTTGTCCGGGATTGTGAAGGCTGTGGGCAGTGCTGCCCTGTCGCTTGGGAGAGGAGCGCCCGGACGAAAGAGGAATGGAAGAGTTTGTGCATTCAGGACTGCACCTTGAGAGCGCGTCCCGACGTGCAATTGTCCTGCGCCTTTGCGCCTGCTGCCGCTTCGCGGCGAGACTTACGTCAATGAACGGGGATCACACCAACCTCTGGGCCGCCGTGCGTGGTTTCCTGAATCCACGCGTCCCCATCACCCAGCGGTTCCCCGATGTGGGCTGACGCGCGGGAGGTACCTGATGGGTACGTGCTGGAGTCGGATGTCTGTATCGTCGGCGGCGGCCCGGCTGGGCTGACGCTGGCACGGGAGCTCGCCGGACGAGGCCTGCGCCTCTGCATTCTGGAGAGCGGCGGCGACCAACCCGACGACCGCACCCAGGAGCTCGCCGACGGGAGGTTTTCCGGCGGCGAACACTTCGAGCCACTGCGAAACGCCCGTCGTCGCCAACTCGGTGGCATGGCGAATCAATGGGACAGCGAGATTGGAATCCGCAATCGGGTCGGGTTCCGCGCCGGCCCTCTGGACGCTGTCGACTTCGAGCGACGGGAGTGGCTGCCGTATAGCGGGTGGCCATTCAGCCGCGCCGCTCTCGATCCGTTCTACGAACGCGTGCATCGCGAGTTTGGGCTCGGCCCCTATCAGTACGGGGCAGAGCATTGGGCGGACCCCCAGGCGCCGGAGCTCCCGCTCGACCCGCAACTGTTCGAGACCGACGTGTGGACCTTCGTCCGGCAGGAAATCTTCACGAAAGAGCTGCCGGAGTCACTCGGCCGGCACTCCAACGTTTCGGGTTTCTTGTGGGCCAACGTCGTCGAGATTGAGACCGATGCAGCTGCCACGCATGTCACCGCGGTGCGGGTCGCGTGTCTGACAGGCTCCCGGTTCCGTGTGAAAGCGACGGTCTTCGTGCTCGCTGCCGGAGGCATCGAGAACGCCCGCCTGCTGTTGCTGTCGGATGGCTGCCAGCGCGGCGGCCTGGGCAACGGCCACAACGTCGTTGGCCGGTTCTTCATGGAACACCAACCCGTCAAAGGGGGCACGCTGTTTCCCACGCGCCGAACCATGATCGACGAGCTCGGCCTCTACGACGTCCGCACCGTTCGAGGCGCGCCGGTGATTGGCAAGCTGAAGTTGCGCGAGCGGGTGATGCAGCAGGAGCAGCTGCTCGGGTTCAGTGTGGCCTTACTCCCGAAACATCGGCGCTACCAACGGGCTCAGGCCAAATATCCGGACTCGCTGGTCCTGCTCGCACGCGCGTTATCCAAGGGGCGACTCCCGGAAGACGCTCGGGGCCATGTGCGCAACATTGTCGCGGGAGCCGACTACATCGCGGCCCGCCTGCTGTGGAAAGCGAGCGGCGGCCGACTGTTCCGGGACTTCACGGCGGGTCCGGACATGCTGACCGGTGGCGGCTGGTCAACCACCGGCGACGCGTCGCGCCGATTCTCGGTGCTCGATGTCCATCTGCACGTCGAACAGGCGCCGCATCCCGAGAATCGCGTCATGCTCCTCGCGGAGCGCGATCAACTGGGATGCCGCAAGACGCACCTGCACTGGCTGTGGCGTGCGCGCGACATCGACAGCGTGCAGCGCGCGCAGCGGATCCTGGCCGACGGCTTCCGCCGCGCCCGGCTTGGCGAGTATCGCATTCTTGCCGAGGGCGGGCGACCCGTTCTCGAGGCCTCGGGCCTGCACCACCACATGGGCACGACGCGCATGCATGACGACCCGAAGCAAGGCGTCGTGGATGCTGATTCGAAGGTGCATGGCATCGCCAATCTCTACGTCGCGGGGTATTCGGCCTTTCCGACCGGCGGCTACATGAACCCGACGCTGACCGTACTTGCCCTGGCTCTCCGCCTCGGCGAGCGCCTCACGCACGTGCTCCGCTGATGCCCCGAGTGGCCATGACGCCGACCCGTCCCAGACCACGCAAGCGCGTCGCGATCACGGTGCCGCTCGCCAGTCGTCCTGAGTTGAGCCCGGACGAGGAGATTTCCTTGCGCCACCTCCGGCACTTCCTCGGGCATTACGACCGCTTCGTCATCGCTCCCGAGAGCATGGAGGTGCCACACCGCGACTTCCAAGTCATACGATTCAGCGACCGGTACTTCGGCAGTGCCAGCGCCCAGACCAGGCTGATGATGCGGCCTGAGTACTATGAGGCCTTCAGTGACTACGAGTTCATTCTCACCTACCAGCTCGACGCGCTGGTCCTCCAGGACAAACTCCTGGAATGGTGCGACAGCGGATTCGATTTCATCGGACCGCCAAACCACGGCCTGTCAGACCGACTGAGTCTGGTGTGTTCAGGGGGGTTCGCGCTGCGTCGTGTGCAGAGTTTTCTCGAGGTGCTGCGCTCGAAGCGCTACGCGGTCGACCCTGAAGAATATTGGCGGCGGTTCTCCGACGGCAGGTCGCCGCTGTCGCGGTTTCTCAATTCTCCGCGCCGTTACCTCAAGCGGCTGCGGCGCTTCAACAGCATCGATCGGGAAATTCGCTGGTTTCTTCAGGACACGGTCCTGCTCGAGGATGTGTTCTTTGTCGAGAATGCGGCGAAGTTCTACCCTGAGTTCCGGCTGCCGTCGGTGGAGACGGCGCTGCAGTTCGGCTTCGACGAAACCCCGCGCATTGCCTTCGAGATGAACGGCCGGCAGCTCCCCTTCGGGGCACACGCATGGTACAAACAGGATCGAGAGTTCTGGGAACCGTATCTGCTCCGGTGAAGGCACCCGACGAAGCGGCCCGTCTGGCGCCTGCGGCCATCCTGTTCGCGCACCACGGTTCCGACTGGATCACCGGCAGTGAGCGCTGTCTGCTCGATCTCGTGGCGCGCCTCGATCGGCGGCGCTTCACCCCGATCGTGCTGTGTGATACCCCGACCATCGCCGCCGCTGCGGCGGAGTCAGGCGTCACGGTGTATCAGTCCCCCACCTGGCTGGGGGACGAGAACCGCCTCTGGCCAGGGCGCGCCGCGACCACGGAGGTCACCCGGATCATCCAGCGCCATGACATCCGCCTCATTCACGCGAACGACACGGATCCATTGAAGGTGCTGGTGGCGGCGGCCCGCAACGCCCGCATTCCGATCCTCGCGCACCTGCACATCGTCCTCGACCGGCACGAACGCTGCGCCTCATGGCTGCATCAGGTGTCCCTCGCCGTCGGCGTCAGCGAGTTGGCCGTGCGGGGATTGCGCGAGGACGGCGTCGCGCCGGGGTCTCTCACCGTGATCTACAACGGGGTCGATTCGGCGCGTCTCGGCACTGGCGACGCCCGCGGGCTGCGCCGCCAGTGTGGCATCCCCGACGACGCCATTGTCGCCGCGGCCGTCGGCTCGCTCATCCCGCGCAAGGGCGCCGATGTGCTTCTCGCCGCGATGCGCCTGCTATACGACCGCTCCCCCGCCGTCCACCTGCTGGTGCTCGGTGATGGCCCCGAACGATCCGCACTCGAAGAACAGGCCAATCGCCTCGGCATTGCTCCGCGCGTGCACCTTCTCGGCCGGCGCAGCGACGTCGGCGCCGTCCTGCGTGATGCCGCCGATATCGTCGTGTCGGCCGCCCGCGCCGAAGCCTTCCCGCTGAACCTCCTGGAAGCCGGCCTGTTCGGCCGGCCTGTCATTGCCAGCGCCATTGACGCTCACATGGAATCGGTGGTTCCCGGCGAAACCGGCCTGCTCGTCGCGCCGGACAGCGCCGCGGCGTTCGCGGAGGCGATCTGGACGTTGATCACGCACCCGGAGCAGCGGCTGCGGCTCGGACGCGCCGGCCAGCAGCGCGTCCTCGATCGGTTTCTCGTTCAGGACTACATCACGCACTTCGAACGGATCTACGGCGATCTGCTGGCGCGCCCGCCGGGTAGCGCCGGCTGGCTCCGCGCGACTCGTTGGCCAGCGGCTTACAACGACTGGGTCGCGTCGACGGTGCGGAAGCGCCTCGGGCGCGCGATCCCGCGGCGCCGGGCCGCGGCCGACAGACCGCGGATGGCTCGCGGCTAGATGCGCTGAAAGTTCCTTTCCACTTCACGGCGCGTCAGCCGCAGCATCACCGGCCGGCCGTGCGGACAGATCGTCGAGTAGGCGGTCTGCCGCAGCTCCTCGAGGATGTGGACCATCTTCTCGTGCGTCAGTGGGTAGTTGGCCTTCACTGCCGCATGGCAGGCGGTCGTCGCGGCGATGTGCTTGATCGCATCCTCGGCGCGCGAGCCGCGATCCAGCCCGTCGAGGTCCTCGGCCAGGGCCCGCACCGCGGCGTCGCAGTCTTCACTGGTCAGGATCGCCGGGAACGCCGACACGCGCAGCGCGTCGCCGCCGAACTCCTCCACTTCGAAGCCGAGCCGGTCGAGATCCCCGGCGTGTGATAGCACCGCCTGTCGCGCGCTCGGCGGCAGCTCGACCAGGATCGGCACCAGCAGCCGCTGGCTTTCGAGGCGGCCGCTCGTCAACCGTTGCAGCACGCGCTCGTAGAGCACGCGTTCGTGTGCGACGTGCTGATCGATGATCGCGATCCCTTCATCGTCGACGGCCAGGATGAACGTGTCGCGGAACTGACCGAGCGCGATCATCGGCTTGATCGAAACCGCCGCGGGTGACGCGACGCCGCTCTCGCCGGGATATGGCACTGCGCTGCCGCCGCTCGCGGCGTTGACGTCTCCAGCGTCACTCCCGCCTCGCGGCGCCGATTGCGCCCCTCCCGCTGCCGGCGCGAGCATCGCATCGTACGGCCGGCTGCCCGGAATCCACCGGCTCGGATAGACCCCTGAGAACGCACCTGGCAGCGGCAGCGTCGTCGCATAGGGATTCGCCCCCAAGGGCGGCTCGAGCGTCAGCTCCGGCGCCGGACCGCGGCCGAGGGCATCGCCGAGCGCACGGCGGATCACCTGGTGGATGTGTGACTGGTCACGGAACCGGACTTCAGCCTTGGTGGGGTGCACGTTGACGTCGAGTGCGTCGCGCGGCATCTCGATGAACAGGTGCACCTCCGGGCTGCGCTCCTTGATCGAGGCAACACTGTAGGCGTCGATGATCGCGTGGGCGATGGTCCGGTCCTTGACGATGCGCCGGTTGACGAAGACGTTCTGCGGCCCGCGCGTCGGTCCCTGCTCGGCCAGCGCCGCGATGTAGCCGATCACCTTCACGTCGCCGCTGTCGCGCCGCACCTCGATGAGATCGTTGCGCTCGCCGTACAACTGGTACAGCCGATCGCGCAGCGTCGCGACAGGCGGGCACTGCAGCACCTTGCGGCCCGAGCTGGTCAGGGCAAAGCCGATCTCCGGGTAGCAGAGCGCCAGCTGCGTCACGACGCGTGACACCTGCGCCGCTTCGGCCGCGTCCGACTTCAGGAACTTCCGTCGCGCCGGCAGGTTGTAGAACACCTCACCGACCTCGATGGAGGTGCCCTCCGGCATGCCGATCTCGGTTGTCTCGCCGACTGCCCCGCCGTTGACCCGGACCTCGGTGCCGGTGTCGGCGCCGCGGGGGCGCGTGCGCAGCACGAAGTGCGACACCGAGGCGATGCTGGGAAGCGCCTCGCCGCGGAAGCCGAGCGTCGCGATGCGCTCCAGGTCGGCGGCACGATTGATCTTGCTGGTCGCGTGACGCTCGATTGCCAGACGCGCGTCGTCGCCGTCCATCCCGTCGCCGTTGTCCTCGACGCGGATCAGCTTCTTGCCGCCGTAATCGGCGGTGATGACGATGCGGGTGGCGCCGGCGTCGATGGAGTTCTCGACCAGCTCCTTGATGACGGAGGCCGGCCGTTCGACGACTTCGCCGGCGGCGATCTGGTTGGCGAGATCGGCGGGTAGCCGGTGGATTCTGCCCATATCCGCTAGCGGCCCCGCGCCGACGGTGGCACTCTCACTAGATCCAGCGCTGGCGGCGGAAGAAGCCCAGCATGCCGGCAATCATCGCCACCATGATGACGGTGAGCCACCAGAACTGCATCCGTTCGCCGCCGGGAAAGTGCGGCAGCGGCACGTTGATACCCCAGAGCCCGGTCAGCAGCGTCAGCGGCATGAAGATCGTCGACAGCAGGGTCAGCACCTTCATGATGGTGTTCAGCCGGTTGGAGATGGCCGAAAGGTGCCCGTCGAGGATGCCGTTCATGCGGTCCTGGAAGATCGTCGCCTCGTCGGCGTAGCGCACCAGGTGATCGTAGACATCGCGAAACCGATAGGCCATCTCGTCGCTGATCTGCGGGAACTCGCGCCGCGCCAGCCTGCCGACGACGTCCCGCTGCGGGATGAGGACCCGTCGCAGCGACGCCAGGTCACGCTTGATCGCCAGGATCGGCCGCATCATGTTGTCGCCGCTGCCGAGGATCGCCTCTTCCTCGAGCGTATTCATCCGCTCTTCGATGCCGTCGATCTCTGGGCCATAGTTGTCGACCATCATGTCGACGATGCGGTGCATCAGGCCGATCGGGCCGGCGGCCATCAGGCGCTGGTGCCGGTCGCAGACGTCGCGGATCGCGGCGATGCTGCGCGAATGACCGTCGTGCACGGTGACGAGAAAATTGCGGCCGAGAAAGAAGTCGACGTCGCGCGTGGCAAAGCCGGCGCGGTCCTCGCGGAAGTCGATGCCGTGGAGAATGACGTAGAGGTAGCCGGGGTAGGTTTCGATCTTCGGGTGGTGGATGGAGCTGAGCGCGTCCTCCACGGACAGCGGGTGAAACCTGAAGGTATCCGTCAGGAGGTGCTGGCCGATCTCCGGTGTCGGCGCGACCACGTCGACCCAGAGCGTGACCGGCGAGTCCAGCTCGAGCCACGTCGGGTCGACATGCTGGACACGCCTGGTGACGCCGTTCTCGTTGACGAAGACTGACAGCATGGGCGTTTTCAGTCTACGGACTCCGGTCGACGGTCGCCGGCGTGCCGACGCGCGCGGAGGCACCGGAGGCCGAAGACCGGAGACCGAAGACACACATGCGCCTCGTCAGTTGCCGGCCTTCGCCGACAAGGCGGCCTGGGCCGCGGCGAGGCGCGCCACCGGGACACGGTATGGCGAGCAGCTCACGTAGTTGAGACCGACTTTCTCGAAGAAGGCGATCGAGGCCGGGTCGCCGCCGTGCTCGCCGCAGATCCCCAGCTTGATGTCTGCCCGGGTCTCCCGCCCCTTCCGCACCGCGGTTTCGACCAGCTGGCCGACGCCGCTCTGGTCGATGGTGGCGAACGGGTTCTTCTTGACGATTTCGAGCTCGGCGTATTGCGGCAGGAACGAGCCCGAGTCGTCGCGCGACATGCCCAGCGCCGTCTGCGTCAGATCGTTGGTGCCGAAGCTGAAGAACTCTGCGGACTGCGCAATCTCGTCTGCCGTCAGGGCGCCACGCGGCACCTCGATCATGGTGCCGACCATGTAGTTCAGCTTGACCTTGCGTTCAGCCTGCACCGCCCGGGCCGCCTCGTGCACGACCTCGAGCTGCAGGTCGAGTTCCTTCTTGAACGCGACGAGCGGGATCATGATCTCGGGCCGGACCTTGATGCCCTCCTTCTGCACGATCGCCGCGGCCTCGAACACCGCGCGCGCCTGCATCTCGGAAATCTCGGGATAGCCGATGCCGAGACGGCAGCCGCGGAACCCGAGCATCGGGTTGAACTCGTGCAGCTGCTCGACGCGCGAATGAATAGCCGGCGGCGTCACGCCAAGCTTCTTGGCGAGCTCGGTCTGCTGTTCCGGCGTGTGCGGCAGGAACTCGTGCAGCGGCGGGTCGAGGAAGCGGATGGTTGCCGGGAACCCCTTCAGCGCCCGGAAGATGCCTGCGAAGTCGTCGCGCTGGTACGGCAGCAGCTTGGAGAGCGCTTCCTTCCGTGCCTCGACCGTCTCGGCAAGGATCATTTCGCGCATCGCGTCGATGCGGTCGCCCTCGAAGAACATGTGCTCGGTGCGGCACAGGCCGATGCCGACGGCGCCGAAGGCCAGCGCGTTGCTGGTCTGCTCTGGCGTGTCAGCGTTGGTGCGGACCTGCATGCGGGTCGCCTGGTCGCACCACTTCATCAGCTGCTGGAAGTTCTTGAACTTCTCGGTGGCGCGCGCCGCCTGGTCGTTGTCGATCAACCCGGCAACGATCTCCGACGGGGCGGTCTTGACCTTGCCGGCGTAGACCTTGCCCGCGGTGCCGTCGATCGACAGGAAGTCGCCTTCCTTGTAGGTTTCACCGGCGACGCGCACGCTGCGCGCCTGGTAGTCGACCTCCACCGCGGCTGCGCCGCAGACGCAGACCTTGCCCATCTGGCGCGCGACCAGCGCTGCGTGCGACGAGACACCGCCGCGCGCGGTCAGGATCCCTTCGGCGGCAATCATGCCGCGCAGGTCTTCCGGCGACGTCTCGACGCGCACCAGCAACACCTGCTCGCCGCGCTCCGCCGCGGTGACCGCGCGATCGGCATTCAGGTAGATACGGCCGGACGCGGCGCCGGGACCGGCCGGCAAGCCGGTGGCAATCACCGGCGCCTTGGCCATTTCCGCGGTGTCGAACACCGGCGCCAGCAGCTGCTCGAGCTGATCGGCCGGGTTGCGCATCACCGCCGTCTGCCAGTCAATCAGCTTCTCCTTGACCATGTCGATGGAGAACTTCAGCGCGGCCATCGCGGTGCGCTTGCCGTTGCGTGTCTGCAGCATGTAGACGACGCCATCTTCGATGGTGAACTCGAAGTCCTGCACGTCCTTGAAGTGCCGCTCCAGCGTCTGGCGGATGCGCTCCAGCTCCTGGTAGGCCTTCGGCATCTGCTTCTTCAGCTCGGACACCGGCTCCGGGGTGCGGACGCCAGCGACGACGTCCTCGCCCTGCGCGTTGATCAGGAACTCGCCGTAGAACTCCTTCGCGCCGTTCGCCGGATTGCGCGTGAACGCAACGCCCGAGCCCGAGTCCTCACCGGTGTTGCCGTAGACCATCGCCTGCACGTTGACGGCGGTGCCCCACTCGCTCGGGATGTTGTACTTGCGCCGATAGACGATGGCGCGATCGTTCATCCAGGAGCCGAACACGGCGCCAACGGCACCGAGCAGCTGCTCCCACGGCGACGCCGGGAAGTCCTTGCCGGAACGCTCCTTGACGAGCGCCTTGAAGCGCGCGACCAGCTCCTGCAGGTCTTCGACCGTCAGCCGGGTGTCCTCGATGTCTTCGTGGTAGCGCTCGTGCTTGAGGCTCTCGATCACCACTTCGAACGGCTCGTGATCTTCGTCGGGGCGCTTCTGCACGCCGAGCACGACGTCGCCATACATCTGGACGAAGCGGCGGTAGCAGTCCCAGGCGAAGCGCGGATTGCCGGTCTTGGTGCCGAGCGCCTCGACGGTCTCGTCATTCAGGCCCAGGTTGAGAATCGTATCCATCATGCCCGGCATCGAGTCGCGCGCGCCGGAGCGCACCGAGACCAGCAGCGGGTCCTTCAGGTCACCGAACCGCTTGCGCGTCTGCTGCTCGAGGGCGGCAATACCCTGCTCCATCTGCGGCTGCAGCGACGCCGGATAGGTCCGCTTGTGGTCGTAGTAGTAGGTGCACACCTCGGTGGTGATGGTGAAGCCAGGGGGAACCGGCAGGCCGATGCGACACATCTCGGCGAGGTTGGCGCCCTTGCCGCCGAGCAGCGGCTTCATCCGGCCGTCGCCATCGGTGCGGGCGCCGAAGTGGTAGACGTACTTCCCTTCGGTGGTGCGCGCGGCCGGCCGCGCGGCGCCCTTCGCCACCGCTGCCGCGGTTCCCTTCGCGACGGGCCTGGCGGTGGTCGTGACCGGGGGGCGCGTCGCCTTCTTCGTTGCAGTCACCGCTGCCGGCTTCCTCGCCGGCGCCGCCGCCGCTCGTGCCGCCGTTCGAGCCGCCGTCCGAGCCGCCGTGCGCCCTGTCGTCTTCATCGCCCTGGCCGTGCTCGCCGCCGGCTTGCGCGTCGCCTTCTTCGCCTTCGCCATCGAGTCTCCTGTCATGACACCGGGTGTGAGGTTCCAAACGAAACAATCACTCCCCGTGTCTCTAGTCCGTCACGATCTCTGAAATATCGGCGATGTCGAGGATCAAGTCCCGCAACGTCGCCACCAGCCCAAGGCGTGCGGCACGGAGTTGCTCGTCCTCCGCCATCACCAGCACGTCGTCGAAAAACGTCGCCACCGCCGGCTGCAACGCGGCAATGCCGGTGAACGCCTCGCGGTAGTCACCGCGGCCGGCTGCGTCGCGAATCCCCGGCGCGCGCGTGTCCAGTCGCCGACAGCAGCGCCTGCTCAGCCGGCTCGGTCAAGGAGCCACGGATCGCCTCGGCTGACGCTGGCGCGTCGACACCCTTCGTGATGTTCTTGACGCGCTTCAAGAGGCGCGCAACACCCAACAGGGCTTCCGAGCCGCTCATCCCGGCAAGCGCTTCCAGCTTGCGGCGCGCCTCGAGCGGGCTCACCTGCTCGACGCCGGCGTGCATCACGGCACGCACGCTGCGCACATCGAACCCGCGCTGCTCCAGCAGGTAGGCGAGACGATCGGCGATGAAGGTCAGCAGCGGCATCGCGGATTCCTTGTAGCCGCCAAACGGCTCCGCCGCGCGCGCCAGCAACGGTCCGAGCGGCAGCCGCGCCGTCACGCCGGTCAACTCGGTGAGGTCAGCCAGGATCTTCACCGCGCCCTGCGCCTGCCGCCGCAGGCCGAGCGGGTCGCGCGATCCGGTCGGCCGCTCGCCTGCGGTGAACATGCCGACAACGGAGTCGAGCTTGTCGGCGAGCGATACCGCCGCCCAGGTGGTTGCCGCAGGCCCGAGCTGCTGCGCGGCGGGTGCCGCGTCTGCCTCGACGCCAACCGGCAGGTAGTGGAAGTAGATGGACTTCCAGACCTGCTCCGGCAAGCCCTTCCTCACGGGCGTAGATGCCGCCCATCGTCCCCTGCAGCTCCGTGAGCTCACGGACCATGTCGGTGGCCAGGTCGGCTTTGCACAGCCGTCCGGCCGCTGCCGCATGCGCGGCGGCGTCGGCACGGCCGAATGCCTCACTGGCGATCCACGCAGCGAGCGCGGCGACGCGCTCCGACCTTCTCGCGGTAGCTGCCGAGCTTCTTGTGGAACAGGATGGTGGCGAGCCGGTCGATGCGCGACTCGAGGGTCGCCTTGCGGTCCTCGTCCCAGAAGAACCGCGCGTCCCGCAGCCGCGCCGTCAGCACCCGCTCCGAGTTGCGGGCGATGATCTCCGGCTTCTCGGGCTGCATGTTCGTGACGGCGAGAAACGCCGATTTCAACCGCCCTTCGTCGTCCACCACCGGGAAGTAGTGCTGGTGATGGATCATCGTCGTCGTCAGCACTTCCTCCGGCAGCTGGAGGAACTCCACCGGGAAGTGGCCGGCGACGACCGACGGGTACTCGACCAGGTCGGGCACTTCCTGCAGCAGCGACGACTGCGCGGCAACCAGGCCGCAGACGCGGCCGCCCAGCTTGCGGGCGTGCGCCTCGAGCTCGCGGCGGATCTTCGATTCGCGCTCGCGGCGATCGAGGATGACGAAGTTCTCGAGCAGCCGCGCCTGGTAGTCGTCGAACGTCTTGACCTTGATCGCGCGGCCGGCGCGGCCGCTGGTGGTCAGGAAGCGGTGCCCGTAGGTGTTGGCGCCGGTGCGGATGTCCTGCACCGTCGGGCCCTGCGCCAGCTCGGTGCGACGGATGACGAACGGCACGACGCGGCCGCCGTAGAGCAGCACCAGCCAGCGGATCGGCCGCGCAAACACGAGGTCGCCCTTGCCGTCCTCGAGGTAGGCGTCCCAGCGCATCTGCTTCGGGAAGGTCATGTCGCGCAGCAGGCCGCCCATGACGTCCGCCAGCACGTCCACCGTCGCCTTGCCGCGCTGGCGCACCCGGTAGGCCAGGTACGTCGCCCTTGGCCGTCTCCGTGCGCTCCAGTGCCGAGACCTCGACGCCGTACTTGCGGGCGAACCCGACTGCTGCCGGGCGTCGGCTCGCCGTCCGGCTTGAACGCGGCGGACACGCGGCGGGCCGGTGACCAGCTCCTCGAAGTCGGTCTGCCGCTCCGACAGCTTGACGACCCGCGCGGTCAGCCGGCGCGGCGTGCTGTAGGATCTCGGCGGTCGTCGCCGGAGTCGAGACGCAGCTCCTTCAGGCGGGCGTCGAGATGCCGTGCCGACCTGCGCGGTCAGCCCAGGCAGCCAGCTCGGCGGGAATCTCCTCGCAGCCGATTTCGATGAGCAGCTCGCGGTCCACCTATGACTCCTGGCTGGCTGCGGCGAGCTGCGGCTCGACATAGGCCCTGGCGATCTTCACCGCGAGCTGGCGGACGCGCAGGATGTAGGCCGTGCGCTCGGTCACGCCGATGCTGCCGCTCGAATCGAGGATGTTGAACAGGTGCGAGCACTTGAGCAGTGCTCTCGAGCGCCGGCCAGACCAGCCCCGATGCCAGCAGCGTCTCGGCGAAGCCGAAGTACTTGTCGAACAGGTCGCGGTGCAGCGCGGCGAACGCCTCGCTCGGCATGTCCACCTGGCCGAAGGCGTACTTCGACTGCTCGATCTCCTCCTGCAGCCGCACCTCGCTCGTATTTCACGCCGCCGCCCCACTCGAGATCGAAGACGTTGTCGACCTTCTGCAGGAACATGGCGATCCGTTCGAGCCCGTAGGTGATCTCGCACGAGATCGGCGCCAGGTCGATGCCGCCGACCTGCTGGAAGTAGGTGAACTGCGTGATCTCCATGCCGTCGAGCAGCACCTGCCAGCCGATGCCCCAGGCGCCGAGCGTCGGCGACTCCCAGTTGTCCTCCTCGAAGCGGATGTCGTGCTGCCGCGGGTTGATGCCGCACGCCTCGAGGCTGTCGAGATACAGCTGCTGCACTTCGTCCGGCGACGGCTTGAGGATCACCTGGTACTGATGGTGCTTGAACAGCCGGTTCGGGTTCTGGCCGAAGCGGCCGTCGTCGGGCCGGCGCGACGGCTGGACGTAGGCAACGCTCCACGGCTTGGGCCCGAGGACGCGGAACAGCGTTTCGGGGTGCGAGGTGCCGGCGCCGACCTCGAGGTCGAGCGGCTGCTGCAGCAGGCACCCGTGCGAGGCCCAGAACGCCGACAGCTTGAGAATGAGGTCCTGAAACGTCACGCGGTCTGCGCGTGCGCAGGTCGCGAAGCACCCGGTCGGATTTCAATGTTTTCTCCAGGTGCATCGCGATCAGGGCGCGATGCACGCTCTCCAGCTCACGGAGCACCCGCGGCTCCACCGGCACGCCGCCGATTCGATGCGGCGCGCACGCCGCGCGAGGCGGCGAGGAACGCGCACCGCCCCGTCGACAGCGTCGCCCCGCGCCTTCCGGATACACCCCCTGCAGCCGCAGCAGCCAGTACTCGAAATAGCGCGCCAGCGGCTCGACCGGCGCGCCCGCCGCGAGCGCCTCCAGCATCGAGACGCCAAGCCGATACAGCCGGTCGTCGGCATCGGCGTCCTGCGCCCACTCGTCCAGCAGTTCGGCGAAGTAGCTGACGTAACCGAGCGCTTCCGGATCCACCGCAACGTCCGGACCGGTGGTGCCGTCGGCCAGCAGGGCTCCCGGACGGGCCGGCCCCGCCAGCAGCAGCGGCGAGCGCAGCGTCTCCGCGTAGTTCAAGCCGACCAGCTCGCGCCGTTCCTTCTCGAAGTAGGCGACCCGCACTTCCGTGAGCGGCTCGAGCGCCCCGACGAACCGCGACCGCGGCCGCCGCGCGCCCTTGGCCACGCCCCGCTTCTTGCCGCGATCGCGGGTCAGGAACACGACGATGCGGTCGGCCTCACCGAGCTTGTAGGTTCGCAGCACCAGGGCATCGGCGGTGTACAGCGGCACGAGCCCTCCCATTTTACGTCCGTTCAGGCGGGGACCGACATGTACTGCGCGAACACCGTCGCCAGCCCCAGGAACGAGAAGAACCCGACGACGTCGGTCATCGTCGTGATGAAGACCGACGAGGCGAGCGCCGGGTCGACGTTGGCGGCCCGCAAGCCCGAGCGGAACCAGCGTGCCGGCGGTCGCCGCCACGAACATGTTGATGATCATCGCCGCGCCGAGCACGAGGCCGAGCACCGGGTCGCCGCGCGTCGCCCAGGCGACCACCGCGGCCGATCAGGCCGAGGACGACGCCGTTGCCGATGCCGACGGTCGCTTCCTTGAGCAGCGCCTTGCGCGAGTTGCCCCAGGTCAGCTCGCCGAGCGCGATGCCGCGGACGATCACCGTCAGCGTCTGCGTCGCCGCGTTGCCGCCCATGCCGGCGACGATCGGCATGAACACCGCCAGGATCGGCAGCATGTCGATGGTCGTCGTCGAACAGCGCGACGACGCCGGCCGCCAGGAACGCGGTCCCCAGGTTGACGCCGAGCCACGGCAGCCGCTTGCGCAGCGACTCGCGCGCCGGCGTGAAGGCGCGCTCGTCGCCGGAGACACCGGCCAGGCGATAGATGTCCTCGGTCGCCTCGTCCTTGATGACGTCGATGACGTCGTCGACGGTGATGATGCCGACGAGCTTGTTCTCTTCGTCGACGACCGGGATCGCCAGCAGGTTGTAGGCCGCCACCTGCCGCGCCACTTCCTCCTGGTCCATGTCGACGCGGGCGCTGATCAGGTCGGCGGTCATGATCCGCTTGAGCGGCGTCTCGGGCGAGACCAGCAGCAGCCGCCGCAGCGAGACGACGCCAACCAGGTGGCGGCGCTCGTCGACGACGTAGAGATAGAAGACCATCTCGACGTCGCGATTGGTCTGCAGCTCGGTGATCGCCTCGCCCACCGTCATGTCCTCGTTGAGCGCGAAGACATGCGGGTTCATGATGCGGCCGGCGGTCTGCTCGTCGTACTCGAGCAGGTTCTCGACGACGCCCGACTCCTTCGGGCGCATCAGGTCGAGCACGACGGCCGACAGCTCCTCGGGCAGGTAGTCGATCAGCGCCGCGGCGTCGTCGGAGGGAATCTCCTGGGCCAGCTTGGCGATCTCTTCCGCCGAGCGCGTGGCCAGCAGCGCGGCGCCGGCCTCGGGGCCGAGCTCGGAGACGGCTTCCATCGCCAGGCGGCCGTTGCGCTCGGCGAGCAGGCTGAACGCCGCCTCGCGGTCCTTGTCGAGCAGCTCGCTGAAAATCTGCGCGAGGTCGGCGGGATGCTGCTTCTGCAGCAGGTTGAGCAGGTTGGCAGTCGCACCGATGCGCAGCAGTCGCTTGACCGAGTCGAGGACGAGATCGATTCTGCGCTGCGCCGCCATGATGACCTCCCGTCACTCTCCTGCTGCTTCGCGTTCTCATCAGGCCTCAGCGGCTCCCGAGCGCAGTTCGCAATGCGCCCGCGCGAGGGCGGCACAAACGGCTAAATTTAGCACGTCGCTGGGATGCGGGATACCGCGAAATGCCGCCGGCGCGTCACGACCGCAGCTGATCGCGCGTCGGCGCAGGGCCCCGGTCCGTCAGGACAGAGACTCGCAGCGGAGTACGGGTGGCGGCTCGGTCCGCTACTCGTCGCGGCTGTTCAGACCGATCTCGTCGAGCAGGCGCTCGTCGTCGCGCCACTCGGACTTCACCTTGACGTGCAGATCCAGGTAGACGCGGGTGCCGAAGTGGCGCTGCAGCTCCGCGCGCGCGGCGGTGCCGATGCTCTTGATCATCGCACCGCCCTTGCCGACCACGATCGGCTTCTGCGACTCGCGCTCGACCAGGATGGTGCAGTAGAGGTTCATGATCCCGCTGCGCATCGGGCTCTTCGAACTGGTCGACCACGACCGCCGTCGAGAACGGCAGCTCGTCGTGCGTCAGCTGCAGCACCTGCTCGCGCACGATCTCGGCGACGAAGAACCGCTCGGGCTGGTCGGTCAGGTAGTCCGGCGGATAGAGCGGCTCGCCCTCCGGCAGGTAGCGCAGGAACAGCCGCTCGAGCACCTCGACGTTGGTGCCGTCGGCCGCGGACATCGGCACGAGCTCGACGAACGGGTGCGCCTGCCTGGTAGATGGTCGAGCAGCGGCAGCAGCTGCTGCTTGGCGATCAGGTCGACCTTGTTGAGCACCAGGATGACCGGCGTCTTGCAGCGTCCTTGAGCGACGTCGAGCATGAAGCGGTCGCCCGGGCCCGGCCTTGCACCGAGGCGTCCACCACCAGCGCCAGCACGTCGACCTCGCGCATCGCCTCGAGCGCGATGTCGACCATCCGCACGTTCATCCGGTGCGTCGGCTTGTGCACGCCTGGCGTGTCGACGAACACGACCTGCCCGTCGTCGTAGTTCTTGACCCCGACGACCCGCGTCCGCGTCGTCTGCGGCTTGTCGGAGACGATCGCCAGCTTCTGGCCGACGATGCGGTTGAGGAGCGTGGACTTGCCGGCGTTCGGGCGGCCGAGGAACGAGACGAAGCCGGACTTCATGCGGGTCTCCGCCGACGTCAGCGACGTCCGCCTGCGTCAGCGCTCGGCGCGCGCGCGGCGGACCCGCACCTTGGTGATACGGCGGCGCTCCACTTCGAGCACCTCCACCGACAGCTCGCCGACCTCGAACGTCTCGCCGACGTACGGCATGCGCCCGAGGTGCGACAGCAGGAAGCCGCCGACCGTCTCGAAGCCCTCGCGCTCGATCTCGACGCCGAGGCGATCGCGTCACCTCGTCGACGCTCACCTTGCCGCTGAACACGAACGACGCCGTCGCCCTCCTCGGTCACCGTCTCGCTCTCGACGTCGTACTCGTCGCGGATCTCGCCGACGATCTCCTCGAGCAGGTCCTCGACCGTCACCAGTCCGGCGGTGCCGCCGTATTCGTCGACGACGATCGCCATCTGCACCTGGCGGCGCTGCATCTCCTTGAGCAGCTCGGACACGCGCTTGCTCTCCGGCACGAAGTAGGCCGACCGCATCAGCGTCGTCAGCGGCGGCTCGGCGCCCGGCGGCAGCGCCGACCAGGTCCTTCACGAAGACGATGCCGACGATGTTGTCGAGGTTGTCGCGGTAGACCGGGATCCGCGAGTACTGCTCCTCGCGGAACAGCGCGCGCAGGTCGCCGAGCGTCGCATCCGGCCGGATGGCGACGATGTCGGGACGCGGCGTCATCACCTCGCGCACGACCGTCTCGGTGAAGTCGACGATCGACTGCAGCAGTTCGCGCCCCTCCTCCTCCGAGATGTCGCCTTCCTCGGCGCGGCCTCGGCCTCGGCGACGGCATCGGCCGCCGGTGGCCTGGGCCTCCGCCTCGCCGGCCGCGCCGGTGCCGCTCTCGCGCGCCCGGGCGCTGACGACGCCGGATCAGCAGCGTGCCGTCAACGGCTGCAGTCAGCCGGGCCATCGGGTGGAACACCGGCAGCAGCACGTCGAGCACGCGCTCCGGGTCGCGCCGCGACGATCAGCATCGGCAGCAGGTGCTCGCAGACGACGACGAACGCCACCAGCGAGACGATGAACGTCGGCGACCGACACGCGCATCGCGGACGTCGCTGAGGCGCGGCGATCAGCACGCCGGCCAGCACGGTGCAGACGCCGATCAGGATGCGGACCGGGACGAAGAGCTGCAGCGGATCGTCGAGGTAGCGGCCGAGGCCGGTCGCTGCGGCCGCCGCGCTCGGCCATCAGCCGCAGCGACAGCCGCATCAGCGCGCTGAACGCCGCCTGGATCGGTGCCGAGGAAGACGGTGGCGCAGCCGAGCAGGAACAGGGCGAGCGGTGTCATCGACGCGCCTCGCTCGATCAAGCCCTCGCGCAGGCCGCCCTTGCGGCGCAGCCGCCGCTCGAGCCGCGCCATCCGGCCGTCGTCCGCGCTCGTGATCGTAGCCGAGCAGGTGCAGCAGGCCGTGCAGGGCCAGCACCCGCAGCTCGGTGCCGAGCGGATGTCCCGCGGCCGCGGCCTGCCGGCGGGCGACGCCGGCGGCAATGACGACGTCACCGAGCTGCGCCGCGCTCGCCCGCGGGGAACGACAGCACGTCGGTCGGCTGGTCCTTGCGCCGGAACTCGCCGATTGAGCGCGCGGACCCGCGCGTCGGGGACCAGCGCGACCGTCACCGCGCCGCGGGCGCGGGCCGGCGCCACCGCCGCAGCCAGCGGCCCAGGCCGGGCGCCCGGACGGCGCCGGACGGCGACGACTTCGACTGTCAGACGGGCGGGACGCGGAGTGCTCGCGTCAGCCATTCGCGCCGCGCGCTCGAGAAGCGCGTCGTAGGCCTTGACGATCTGCTGCACCAGCTTGTGCCGGACGACGTCCTTGTCGTCGAAGTAGACGATGCCGATCCCCTCGATGTCCTGGACGATCTTCAGCGCCTCGACCAGGCCCGACGCTCTCGGGTTGGGCAGGTCGATCTGCGTGATGTCGCCCGGTGACCACCGCCTTCGAGCCGAAGCCGAGGCGGGTCAGGAACATCTTCATCTGCTCGGACGTGGTGTTCTGCGCCTCGTCGAGGATGACGAAGGCGTCGTTCAGCGTGCGGCCGCGCATGAAGGCGATCGGCGCCACCTCGATGGTGCCGCGCTCGACCAGCCGGGTCGCCTTCTCGGTGTCCATCATGTCGTAGAGCGCGTCGTAGAGCGGCCGCAGGTACGGATTGACCTTCTCCTGCAGGTCGCCGGGCAGGAAGCCGAGCTTCTCGCCGGCTTCGACCGCCGGCCGCGCCAGGATGATGCGGCTGACCTTCTTGGCCAGCAGGTAGCTGACGGCCTGGGCCATCGCCAGGTAGGTCTTGCCGGTGCCCGCCGGACCGACGCCGAACACGATGTCGTAGCGGTCGATCGGCGTCGAGATACTTGCGCTGGTTGACGCTCTTCGGGTTGACGCGCCGCTTGGTGCCCTGCCGCGCTGCCCGCCCTTGAGGAAGTAGTCGCGCAGGTCGACGCTCGGCGTTGTCGACGACGAGCTGCGCCGCCGTCTTGACGTCGCCGTTGCGCCAGCGTCGTAGCCCTCGTCCATCAGCGCCCGCAGCTGCTCGAAGATCCGCTCGACGCGCTGCTCGTCGGCCTGGTCGCCTTCGACGATCAGCTCGTCGCCCTGGGTGCGGATGTGCGACGTTGAGCAGCGACTCGATGTGCTTCAGGTTGGCGTCGTGCGCGCCCGTAGAGCGTCTCGAGCCCTCCTGCGGCAGCGCGATCTTCTTCATTCGATCTCAGGCGCTCGACGCCTCGCGTGCGATCCGAGGTGCAGTTCGCGCAGCTGCTTCGGGCGTCGACCGGGGACGGCGCGCCCGACATCAGGTCGACGGCGGCCGCCGTCTTCGGGAACGCGATCACCTCGCGGATCGAGCTCTCTCCGGCCAGGATCGCGACCATGCGGTCGAGCCCGAGCGCGATGCCGCCGTGCGGCGGCGTGCCGTACTCGAGCGCCTCGAGGAAGAAGCCGAAGCGCAGCTTCGCCTCCTCGTCGCTGATGTTGAGCAGCGAGAAGATCCGGCTCTGCATGCGCCGAGTCGTGGATTCGGATGCTGCCGCCGCCGATCTCGCTGCCGTTCAGCACCAGGTCGTAGGCCTTGGCGCGCACCGCGCCCGGCTCGCGTGTCCAGCTTGCCCATGTCCTCGTCGAGCGGCGAGGTGAACGGGTGATGCATCGCGACGTAGCGCTTCTCCTCCGCGTCCCACTCGAGCAGCGGAAAGTCCACCACCCAGGGAACGCGTAGGTCGTCCGGATCGAGCAGCCCGTCCTTCTTGGCCAGGTTCAGCCGCAGCTGTCCGAGCAGCTTCGACGCCGCGTCCGGCTCGCCGGCCGCCACGAGCAGCAGCTCGCCGTTGCCGCGACGCCGCGGCGTCGAGCAGCTGGCGCACCTGCTCTTCGCCCAGCGCCTTCGTGATCGAGCTGGTGACCGTCGCCGTCGTCGGCGCGCCGCGCCCAGATCAGACCCGGCGCGCCGAGCGCCTTGGCCTGCGTCGACGATGCCGTCGACCTCGCTGCGCGAGTAGCCGCCGGCGTTCGGGACGACGAAGCCGCGCACGGTGCCGCCCTCGGCGACGATCTCTGCGGAACACCTCGAAGCCGGACTCGCGGAAGAACTCGCGCGAGGTCCTGGATCGGCATGCCGCAGCGCAGGTCCGGCTTGTCGGAGCCGTACCTCGCCATCGCCTCGGCGTACGGCATGCGCGGGAACGGCGTCTCGATCGTCGCGGCCGATCACCGCGAAGATCGTCGCGCATCAGCGGCTCGATCATGTCGAAGATCGTCTCCGGCCGCGCGAACGACATCTCGACGTCGACCTGCGTGAACTCCGGCTGGCGGTCGGCGCGCAGGTCCTCGTCGCGGAAGCACTTGCAGATCTGGAAGTAGCGGTCCATGCCGGCCACCATCAGGATCTGCTTGAACAGCTGCGGCGACTGCGGCAGCGCGAAGAACTCGCCCGGCGTGCACGCGGCTCGGCACCAGGTAGTCGCGCGCGCCCTCGGGCGTCGACTTGGTCAGGATCGGCGTCTCGATCTCGAGGAAGTCGTGCGCGTCGAAGTAGCGCCGGATCGCCGATCGTCACGCGGTGGCGCAGCACGATGTTGTTCTGCAGGCGCGGCCGCCGCAGGTCCAGGTAGCGGTACTTGAGGCGGACGTCCTCGGAGACCGGCGTCTCGTCGGCGACCGGGAACGGCGGCGTCTTCGCCTCGTTGAGGATGCGTCAGCTGCGCGGACCACCACCTCGACCTCGCCGGTGGCCAGCTTGGGGTTGACCGTCTCGGCCGAGCGCCGCCGCACGCGGCCGCGCGATGCCGACGACGAACTCCGAGCGCAGCCGCTTGGCCTTGGCCATCAGCGCCTCGTCGTCGCTTGTCGAAGACGACCTGCGTGACGCCGGCGCGGTCGCGGATGTCGATGAACAGCAGCCCGCCGAGATCGCGGACGCGATGCACCCAGCCGAGCAGCACGACGTCGGCGCCGACGTCGTCCGGCCGCAGCGCGCCGCAGGTATGGGTGCGTGTCAGTTCCCCGAGTTGCTCAGCCACGTTGCTTCAGTGCCTCGCGAATCGCCGCACCCGCCGCGGCCTGATCGTATGTCGTGCTGCGTCTGGCCGGCCAGGTCCTTCACCGTCACCGTGCCGGCCGCGATCTCGTCGCCGCCGAGGATGGCCACGAACGGAATGCCCCGGGAGTCAGCGTACTTGATCTGCTTGCCGATCTTGTCGGCGTCCGGATAGACCAGCACGCGCAGCCCCGCGGCGCGCAGCTGCGCCGCCAGCGCGCAGCGCCGCGGCCGCGTCGGCGGCGTCGAACACCGCCGATCATGACGTCGGCCGGCGTCGTCGCCAGCGCCGGCGGGAACATGCCGCGCTCGCCCATCACGACCAGGATGCGCTCGAGGCCGAGCGAGAAGCCGCAGGCGGGGATCGCTCTGGCCGAGGAACATGCCGACCAGGTTGTCGTAGCGGCCGCCGCCGCCGAGGCTGCCGGCCAGGTCGGCGACGTTGATCTCCATGATCGCGCCGGTGTAGTACGACAGGCCGCGGGCCAGGCTCGGGTCGAACCGAACTGCCGGCCGGCAGCCGGCGTCGTCGCCGTCAAGCGCGAGGATCGCGCGCGAGGTTGGCCACGGCGCTGCAGCCGTCCGCATCGTCGGTCGACGGCGCCGATCCGACCGCTCGGCGACGTCGCAGGCCGGTGCGAGTCCCGGTCGCCGGCCGCGGCGCTGCGCCGGCGAGCGAAGCTGTCGGCCAGAAGCGACTGCGACGTCGCTCGCCGACGCCGCGCGCGGCCAGCTCCGGCGGCGACGCCGTCGGCGCCGATCTTGTCCAGCTTGTCGATCGCCACCAGCGCCTGCGCCGTGCCGCTCCGGCGCACGCCCGCCGGCGGTCAGCAGCGACGGTCAGCAGCTGCCGATGGTTGAGGCGGATGACGAAGTCGTCGAAGCCGAGCTCGGTCAGCGCCTCGGACACCGCGGCGCACAGTTCCGCCTCGACGACCGGCGAGGTCGAGCCGAGCGCGTCGACGTCGCACTGGTAGAACTCGCGGAAGCGCCCGCGCGCCGGACGGTCGGCACGCCACACCGGCTGAATCTGGTAGCGCTTGAACAGCCGCGGCAGCTTGCCTGGTGGTGCGCGATGACGCGCGCCAGCGGCACGGTCAGGTCGTAGCGCAGCGCCAGATCGGCCTGCCCGCTCGCCTCGTGCTCGCCGCGCTTCAGGATCTTGAAAATGAGCTGATTGCCCTCGTCGCCGTACTTGCCCATCAGCGTCTCGAGGTTCTCGACCGCCGGCGTTTCGAGCGGCTCGAAGCCGTAGCGCTCGTAGACGCGCGTGATCACGCCGATGACGTGCTCGCGCCGCCGCACGTCCTCGGGCAGGAAGTCGCGCATGCCGCGCGCCGGTTCGGTGCGCTGCGCTTCAATGCTCACTGCTCATGCCCGATGCTCGATGGGGTGGTCGATCGGCCTGGAAGTCGAGGCGATAGCGCACGTAGTTGTCGGCGTACCACTGATCGACGCGTCCTCCTCGGCCGTCAGCGGACGGCGGACCTTGGCCGGCATGCCCATCACCATCGAGCCGGGCGGAACCACCATGCCTTCGGGCACCAGCGCACCGGCGGCGACGATCGATCCGGTGCCGATGCGGCAGCCGTTCAGCAGGATGGCGCCCATGCCGATCAGGCAGCGGTTCTCGATGGTCGCAGCCGTGCACGACGGCGCGAGTGCCCGACGGTCACGTCGTCGCCGATGACCGTCGGATGGGTGTCGCGCATCACGTGGACGAGCGTCAGGTCCTGGACGTTGGTGCGGGCGCCGATGCGGATGGAGTGGACGTCGCCGCGGATGACGACGTTCATCCAGACGCTGCTCTCGGCGCCGATGTGCACGTCGCCGATGACCTGGGCACTGTCGTCGACGTAACGCCGAGGGATGCGACGGTGGGCAGGACGGACCGGAACGGCCGAAGCACAGCGGAATTATAGCCGCGGCAGCGTCAGGCCCTGCTGCTTCTGGTACTTGCCCTTCTTGTCGGCGTACGACACCTCGCACACCTCGTCGCTCTGGAAGAACAGCACCTGGGAGATGCCCTCGTTGGCGTAGACCTTGGCCGGCAGCGGCGTCGTGTTGGAGATCTCGAGCGTGACGAAGCCCTCCCACTCGGGCTCGAACGGCGTGACGTTGACGATCAGGCCGCAGCGCGCGTAGGTCGACTTGCCGACGCAGACCGTCAGCACGTCGCGCGGGATGCGGAAGTACTCGACCGTCTTGGCCAGCGCGAACGAGTTCGGCGGGATGATGCAGACGTCGGCCTTGATGTCGACGAACGAGCGCGCGTCGAAGTTCTTCGGGTCGACGACGGTGCTGTTGATGTTGGTGAAGACCTTGAACTCGTCGGCGACGCGGATGTCGTAGCCGTACGACGACAGGCCGTAGGAGATGACGCCCTGCGCGCACCTGGCGATCCTCGAACGGCTCGATCATGCCGTGTTCGAGCGCCATCTGTCTTGATCCAGCGGTCGGCTTTGATCGACGGCATGGCGGCGTCTCTGGTCTACGGCTATGCGGCTGCGGTGCGCTCGGTCTCGGTCTCGGTCTACGGTCTGCAGCTTGGCCGCGGCTCGGCGGCGTCTCAGCGACGCAAGAACATCATGACCAGCGTCAGGACGATGCTCACGAGGATCGACGTCGTCAGCGGAAAGTAGAAGCTGAAGTTCCCGCGCCGGACCGAGAAGTCGCCGGGCAGCCGGCCGAGCGGCACGCCGAGCGTCGATCGAGCACGCCGGCCGCGACGATCAGCAGGCCGACGACGATGAGCAGCACGTCCCATCGCGCGCCCAGTCGCGCCCGGTCGACCGTAGACCGGAGACCGAAGCCCCGGACTACAGTCAGCTCCATCCCGCGGAAGAAGTAGCCGAGCTCGAACGCCGCCGTCTCCGGCGCGTCGGAGCCGTGCGTGGCGTTGCGGCCGATCGACTCGCCGAAGTCCTTGCGCAGCGTGCCGGCGTCGGCCTTGGCCGGGTCGGTCGCGCCCATCGTGTCGCGCCACTTCTTGATCGCGTCCGGCGCCTCGAGCGCCAGCAGCACGCACGGGCCCGACGACATGAACGTCGGTCAGCTCGCCGAAGAACGGCCGCTCGCTGGTGCACGGCGTAGAAGCCTTCGGCTTCCGTCTTGATCAGGTGCTGCAGCCGCATCGCGCGCACGGTGAAGCCCGCCTCCTCGATGCGCGCCAGGATCTTGCCCGGCGAGCCGGCGCTCGACGGCGTCCGGCTTGATGATGGCGAAAGTCGTTCCATGTCTCCGCCGGGTCCGAAGCGGCATCCGGCCTACAGGTGCGTAGGTGCCGCAGCGGCCGGCCTACAGGTGCGTCAGCGTGCCGCGCAGCGGTCCGCCGCGGCGTTACCGCCGAGCGCCTCTTTCATGCGGGCGCCCATGTCGGCCGGGCTCTTGACGACGTGCACGCCGGCGGCGGTGAGCGCGTCCATCTTCTCGGCCGCGGTGCCCTGGCCGCCGGCGATGATCGCGCCGGCGTGGCCCATGCGCCGTCCCGGCGGGCGCCGTCTGGCCGGCGATGAAGCCGACGACCGGCTTCTTGAACTCGCGCTTGATGAACGTCGGCCGCTTCCTGCTCGGCGGTGCCGCCGATCTCGCCGATCATGATGACCGCCTCGGTGTCGTCGTCGGCGGCAAACAGCTTCAGCGCGTCGATGAAGCTGGTGCCGATCAGCGGATCGCCGCCGATGCCGATGCAGGTGGTCTGGCCCATGCCCTGCCTGCGACAGCTGGTGGATCGCCTCGTAGGTCAGCGTGCCGCTCTTCGAGACGATGCCGATGCGCCCCTCGCGGCAGATGTTGTGCGGGATGATGCCGACCTTGCCCTTGCCCGGCGAGATGATGCCCGGGCAGTTGGGGCCGATCAGCCGCGTCGGCTGCTCCTCGCAGGAAGGTCATCACCTTGAGCATGTCGACCACCGGAATGCCCTCGGTGATGCAGACGGCCAGCGGGATGCCGGCGTCGGCCGCTTCCATGATCGCGTCGGCCGCAAACGGCGGCGGCACGAAGATCACCGTGGCGTTGGCGCCGGTCTCGCGCACCGCGTCGTGCACGCTGTTGAAGACCGGCCAGCCTTCGTGGCGTCGTGCCGCCCTTGCCGGGCGTGACGCCGCCGACGACCTTGGTGCCGTACGCCTGCGCCGCCTTGGCGTGGAACGTGCCTTCGCGGCCGGTGAGGCCCTGGACGATGAGCCGGGTGTTCTGGTCGAGAAGAACTGCCATGGCTACTTGCGCTCCCCTTCGCGAGCGGCGACACGACCGTGTCGGCCGCCTCACCCATCGAATCGGCGGTCGCGAAGTTCAGGCCGCTCTCCTTCAGCATCCGCTTGCCTTCCTCGACGTTGGTGCCTTCCATGCGGATGACGATCGGCACCGGCACGCCGAGCTCGGTCACCGCGGCGATCACGCCCTGCGCCAGCACGTCGCAGCGCAGGATGCCGCCGAAGATGTTGATGAGCACCGCCTTGACGTTCTTGTCGGCCATCAGGATGCGGAAGGCGTTCTTGATCTGCTCGGCATTGGCGCCGCCGCCGACGTCGAGGAAGTTGGCCGGCTCGCCGCCCGCCAGCTTGATGATGTCCATCGTCGCCATCGCCAGGCCGGCGCCGTTGACCATGCAGCCGATGTTGCCGTCGAGGCGGATGTAGTTGAGCGAGAACTTCGAGGCCTCGACCTCGAGCGGATCTTCCTCGGTGAGGTCGCGCAGGTCGCGCGAGGTCGGGGTGGCGGTAGAGCGCGTTGTCGTCGAAGCTGACCTTGGCGTCGAGCGCCAGCAGGTCGCCGCCCTTGGTCAGGATCAGCGGGTTGATCTCGATCATCGAGGCGTCGGTCTCGATGAACGCCTTGTAGATCGAGTCGAGCACCTTGACCAGCTTGTTCGGCCGGCCCGCCCGGCAGCCCCATGCCGAAGGCCAGCTTGCGCGCCTGGAACGGAATGATGCCGGTGCCGCGGTCGATGTACCTCGCGCAGGATCTTCTCCGGCTGCGTGGCCGCCACCTCCTCGATGTCCATGCCGCCGGCGGCGCTGGCGATGATCACCGGGCACGCCGCGGCGCGGTCGATCACGATGCTGACGTAGAGCTCGCGGTCGATCTGCAGCCCTTCTTCGATCAGCACGCGGCCGACCTTCGGCCTTCGGGCCCGGTCTGGTGCGTGACGAGCGTCATGCCGAGCATCTGCTTGGCGATCTGCTCGGCCTCCTCGGCGGACTTGGCGAGCTTGACGCCGCCGCCCTTGCCGCGGCCGCCGGCGTGAATCTGCGCCTTGACGACGACGATGTCGCCGCCGAGGCGGCGGGCGATGTCGGCGGCTTCGCCGGCCGACGAACGCCACCTCGCCGCGCGGCACGGGCACGCCGAAGCGCGCGAGCACGGACTTGGCCTGGTATTCGTGGATTTTCACAGAAGAATGCGGAGGAAATGGGTTAACGGCTGCAAACAGCCTCACATCGTAGTCAGCCGCGTCACTGAGCGTCAAGCACGGTTGCGGCAATCGGCCGCGGCCTCGTACAATCCGCGCGCATGTTTGTTCACATCGTGTTCTGGCGCCTGACGCGACGCAGCGGCCAATGGCCGGCCCAAAGCAGAGAACGCTCTCGAGATGCAACGGCAGTTCGACGGCGTTGCGCGGCGTCATCCCCGGGCTGCTGCCGCTGCGATCTCGGCGTCGACGTCAGCCGGACCGAGGAATCGGCCGACGTCGCCCTCTACATGGAATTCGACTCGCGCGAGGCGTACGAGGGTTACAACGTGCACGCCGCGCATCAGGCGATCGTCTCGTTCATCAGGCAGGTCAAGGCCGAACGCCGCGTCGTCGATTACGAGCGTGCCGTAACAGCGCCACCGCGGCGCCGGCCAGACGCTGTCAGGCACGCCCGATTCGTGCGTCAGGATCGCCGGCGCCCGGTTCACGGATGAACCGGCTCGTACAGCGAGTAGACAGTGTGAGAGATTTTTCGCCGGGGCGATGATCGCCGCGATCGCGCTCACGGGTGTGCTGGCGTCGGCACAGGGAGCCCCCGCGTAGGGCGGCGCTGCAGGTGGAGTGCGGCCACTGCCACGTGTGGACCGGGCCGAACCTGCCGACCAACGACCGAAACCTGGACCCGGCCCTTGGAACACGTTCGTTCCGGGGTCCGGGTTCCAGGTTTCGGTTCCGGGTTCCGTCTTGTTCGGGGTTCGGGGTTCGGGTTCTACATCCCGATGATGTCGACGAGCTCCTTGACGGCGCCGGCCGATTTCTTCAGCGCCGCGTCCTCCTCCGCCGTCAGCTTGATCTCGATGATCTGCTCGACGCCGCGCGCGCCGAGCTTGCACCGGCACGCCGACGAACAGGTCGTTCGATCCCGTATTCGCCCTGCAGGAAGACCGAGCACGGCAGGATCTTCTTCTTGTCCTTGAGGATCGCCTCGCACATCTCGGCCGCCGCCTGACCGGGCGCGTACCACGCGCTCGTGCCGACCAGCTTGGTGATCTCGGCGCCGCCGTCGGCGGTGCGCTTGGCGATCGCGTCGATCCGCTCCTTCGACAGCAGCTCGGTCAGCGGAATGCCGGCGACCGTCGAGAAGCGCGGCAGCGGCACCATCGTGTCGCCGTGGCCGCCGAGCACGAACGAGTGACGTTCTGACCGAGACGCCGAGCTCCATGGCGATGAACGTGCTCATGCGCGCCGAGTCGAGCACGCCGGCCATGCCGATGACGCGCTCGCGCGGGAACTTGGTCAGCCTGAACAGCGCCTGCGCACATCGCGTCGAGCGGGTTGGCGACCGGGATGACGACCGCGTCGGGGCAGTACTGCACCAGGTTCGGCGCGATGCTCTGCATGATCGCGAAGTTGTCCCTCACCAGATCGTCGCGGCTCATGCCCGGCTTGCGCGGCTTGCCGGAGGTGATGACGACGATGTCGGAGCCGGCGGCGGCGCTCCAGTCGCCGCCGCCGATGACGCGCGAGTCGGAGCCGATGATCGGGCACGTCTCGTAGATGTCGAGCGCGATGCCCGCCGCCTTCTGTTCGGCGATGTCGATGATGACGACGTCGGCGAGTTCCTTCTCCGCGATGGCCCGCGCCACCGTCGCGCCGACATTGCCGGCGCCGCCTACGACTGTCACTTTGCGATTCATGAATTCCTCATCGCCTGCCGGCTCCGTGCTCCAGGCGTCGTCTGCTCAGGCCGTCTACGTAGCGGCGTCTCCTTAGGGCAGTGTCCCGCAGCGCCACGGCGGATACCCACAGTTCCTGTGGAAAACCCTGTTGAAAAGGCGGCCGTCGGACGCCTCGACCCGCCGCCGAATTGCGGGCATTTTAGCGGTTTGCACCATCGTGGTGCGACGCGTCACATCGGCCGTGATGCGACAGCTGCCCGCACTGCGGTGGACGGCAATCGCAGATTATACTTGCCGACGTCACTGCAGACGCCTGCATTCATCGATCAACTCCGTCCGACTGCTCGGACGCCAACGATTCGGAACGCCCTTGAAAATTGTTGTTGCTGACGATCTTCCCGCCTCCGCGCTGGAGCTGCTGCGCGCCGAAGGGCTGGGAGATCGACGCCCGCACCGGCCGGGCACCCGACCAGCTCGCCGCTCGACCTCGCCGACGCCGATGCCATCGTCGTGCGCAGCGCCACCAAGGTCACCGCCGCGCTGATCGCCGCCGCGCCGAAGCTTCGCGTCATCGCCCGCGCCGGCACCGGCGTCGACAACGTCGACGTGCCCGCCGCCAGCGCGCGCGGCATCGTCGTGATGAACGCGCCCGGCGCCAACAGCGTCAGCGTCGCCGAGCTCGCCCTCGGACAGATGCTGGCGCTGGCCCGGCACATCTCCCGGCCGCCGACGCGGCGATGAAGCAGGGCAAGTGGGAGAAGAAGAAGTTCCTCGGCGAGGAGGTGCGCGACAAGACGCTCGGCCTCGCCGGCCTCGGCCGCATCGGCCAGGAGGTGGCGCGCCGCGCCGCGGCGTTCGGCATGCGCATCATCGCGCACGATCCGTTCATCTCCGAGCAGGTCGCCGCCGACCTCGGCGTCGAGCTGGTCTCGCTCGACGATCTGTTCGCGCGGGCCGACTACGTGTCGCTGCACATGCCGTCGACGCCGCAGACGCGCCACCTGGTCAACGCCGAACGGCTGGCGCGGGCCAAGAAGGGCATCCGCATCGTCAACACCGCGCGCGGCGACCTGATCGACGAAGCGGCGCTGGCCGACGCGATCGAGTCCGGCCAGGTCGGCGGCGCGGCCCTCGACGTCTTCCAGAAGGAACCGACCGTCGATCAGCGGCTGCAGAATGCTGCCGCAGGTGGTCGCCACGCCGCACATCGCCGCGTCGACGCGCGAGGGGCAGGAACTGGTCGGCGTCGAGACCGCCGCGGCGCTGCGCGACTTCCTCAAGGACGGCATCATCCGCAACGCGGTGAACTTCCCGTCGGTGTCGGCCGAGGAGTTCAAGCGGCTGCAGCCGTTCGTCGACGCTCGGCGAGCGGCTCGGCGCGTTCGTCGCGCAGATGAACGACCAGCGCGCGCAGAGCATCGGCGTCCGCTACTACGGCGAGCTGTCGGAGGGCGCGCAACGACATGATCGTCAACGCCGTGCTGGTCGGGCTGTTCAAGCCGATCCTGTCGTCGGGCGTCACGCTGGTCAACGCCCGCAGCCGTGGCCGCCGAGCGCGGCATCGAGGTCATCGAGTCGCGCAGCACGCGGGCGCGCAACTACACCAGCCTGATCTCGGTGAAGCTGCAGACCAGCGACGGCGAGCGCTGGGTCGAAGGCGCGGTGTTCGAGCGGACGACGCCGCGGCTGGTCCGGTCGACGGCGTCGGCGATCGAGGCGCCGCTCGACGGCACGATGATCGTGCATGCAGCAACACCGACCAGCCCGGCGTCATCGGCGAGGTCGGCACGATCCTCGGCACGCCACGGCGTCAACATCGCCAACTTCGCGCTCGGCCGCGACGGCGAGCAGCGCGGTCGGCGTGGTCATCGTCGACGAAACCGCGCCGATCCCGGATGCGGTGCTGACCGACCTGCGCGCGCTGCCGGCGATCCGCGAGGCGCGGCTCGTCAGGATCTAGGACACTCCGAACGCCGAACCCGAGTCCCGAGGCGTCCTTCGAATGCGGTCGGCGCTCGGTCCGCTCGACTACTTGCCATCGCGAGCCGCCGCGCCGTGCCGTCGCCGCTCACCAGGTCGACGGCGTCCTCGTCGATCGTTCGCACGCGGTAACCCGGCTCAACCAGCTCACCTTCCCTGACCATCAGCACGCCCGCCGGCGTGCTGATAATCGCGGTGCGCATCGGTGCTGCCGTCGACAATGTCGGCGGCGATGCCGGCGAGCGACATCGCTGGCGCCGCTGGCGCCGGCGCGACTGCCGGCGCGACGACCGGTGCCGACGCGGCGGCGTCGCTGCCGCGGCGCTGCCGTCGCGCTGCGGCGCCGAAGCGGAACGGGTTGCGCGCCGGCGCGCGTGTACGGCGCTTCTGGATGCAGACGCGCCTGCAGCTTCTGCGCCTGACGTTCGATGTCGCGACGGCCGCGGCCTGAGTCACGGCCGGCGACCGCCGGCGGCGCCGCGCGCCGGACGCTGGAGCGGCGCGGCGGTGACAGCGGCTCCACGAGCGACAGTCGCGATCAGGCCGAGCGCCCGACGCAGCGGTCGATTTCCAAGTCATTGTCTGGCCAGATCTTAGCATTTCGGGCGCTCCGGCCGGCCAGCCGGCCGGCCGCAATCGCCGTGTTATGATTCGCCGTGCACCCCTGTCACGTTCCGGAATCCCTTCGATCGAACGTCGCAGCCCCGCCCGCATCGTCGCCGTCATCCCCGCCCGATTCGACTCGACGCGCCTCCCCGGCAAGCCGCTCGCCGACATCGCCGGCCGGCCGATGATCGAGCACGTCTACCGCCGCGCCGCGGACGCGCGCGGCGTCGACGCGGTCGTGGTCGCCACCGACGACGAGCGGATCGCGGCGCGCGGTCGAGCGGCTTCGGCGGCGTCGTCCGGATGACCCAGCCGTCGCATCGCACCGGCACCGATCGCATCGCCGAGGTCGCGCCGCGACGCTCGCCTGCGAGCATCGTCGTCAACGTGCAGGGCGACGAGCCGCTGATCGAGCCGGAGATGATCGCCGAGGTGATCGCGCCGCTGGTCGGACGCATCCAGCGTCGAGATGTCGACCGCTGCGCCGCGCGATCACCGACGCGGCGGACTACGCCAACCCGCACGTCGTGAAGGTGGTCGCCGACCGGCGCGGCGACGCGCTCTACTTCTCACGCTCGCCGATTCCGCTCATGCCGCGGCGCCGGCGACCTGCCTTCAAGCACATCGGTCTCTACGGCTACCGCCGCGAGTTCCTGCTGACGTTCGCCGCGCTGCCGCAGACGCCGCTCGAGCTGGCCGAGTCGCTCGAGCAGCTGCGCGCGCTCGAGCACGGCTACCGCATCCGCACCGTCGAAACCCGATACGACTCCATCGGCGTGGATACGCCCGAGGATCTGGAGCGCGTCCGCCGCCTGTCGTGGCGGCACGGCGGCGTGCACGCGCGTGAGGCGGCATGAGCCAGCGACCTGACGGACGACCCGTGAAGTACATCTTCGTGACCGGCGGCGTGGTGTCCTCGCTCGGCAAGGGACTGGCCGCCGCCTCGATCGGCCGGCTGCTCGAGGATCACGGCTACACGGTCGCGCTGCAGAAGTTCGACCCGTACATCAACGTCGATCCGGGCACGATGAGCCCGTATCAGCACGGCGAGGTCTACGTCACCGACGACGGCGCCGAGACCGACCTCGATCTCGGGCACTACGAGCGCTTCACCAGCATGGTGGCGACGCGCAACAGCAACTGGACGACCGGCAAGATCTACCTGTCGGTGATCCAGAAGGAGCGGCGCGGCGACTACCTCGGCGCGCACCGTGCAGGTCATCCCGCACATCACCAACGAGATCAAGGACGCCATCCGCACGGCCGGCGCGCGACGTCGACGTCGTGCTGGTCGAGATCGGCGGCACCGTCGGCGACATCGAGAGCATGCCGTTCCTCGAGGCGATCCGCCAGTTCCGCCTCGACGTCGGCCGCGAGAACACGATCTACATCCACCTGACGCTGGTGCCGTACATCGGCGCCGCCGGCGAGCTGAAGACCAAGCCGACGCAGCACAGCGTCCGCGACCTGCGCTCGATCGGCATCCAGCCCGACATCCTGCTCTGCCGCACCGACCGCTTCCTCGACGCCGACATCAAGCGGAAGATCGCGCTGTTCTGCGACGTCAACGAGGAGGCGGTCATCACCGCCAAGGACGTCGACACGATCTACGAAGTGCCGCTGGTGCTTCAAGGCCGAGGGGCTCGACCAGATCGTCCTGAAGCAGCTCGGCCTGCCGCTGACCGAGGCGCGCACCGAGGCGTGGGAGGAGCTGGTCGATCGCATCAAGAACCCGACCGACGAGCTCACCATTCACGTCGTCGGCAAGTACACCGGCTACGAGGACTCGTACAAGAGCCTCAACGAAGCGGTCTACCACGGCGGCTTCAAGCACCGGCTGAAGGTGAAGCTGAACTGGGTCGAAGCCGAGGCGCTCGAGAAGGAAGGCGGCGCGGCGCTGCTCGAGGGCGCCCACGGCATCCTCGTGCCCGGCGGCTTCGGCTCGCGCGGCACGCGCGGCATGATGAAGGCGTCCGAGTACGCGCGCGAGCAACGCCGTTCCCTTCTTCGGCATCTGCTACGGCTTCCAGTGGGCGACGGTCGAGTTCGCGCGCAACGTCTGCGGCCTCGACGGCGCCGACTCGACCGAAGTGGACGAGAACGCGCCGCACAAGGTGATTTACAAGCTGCGCGACCTGCTCGGCGTCGACGAGCTCGGCGGCACGATGCGGCTCGGCCGCTACGCCTGCGAGCTGGCGCCCGGCTCGGTCGCGGAGCGCATCTACGGCGACGTCGCTGATCCACGAGCGGCACCGCCACCGCTTCGAGTTCAACTGCCTCTACGAGCCGTCGCTCACGAGCAACGGCATGCGCGTGTCCGGCCGCTCGCCGGACGGCAAGTTCGTCGAGATCGCCGAGCTGCCGTCGCATCCCTGGTACGTCGCGGTGCAGTTCCACCCCGAGTTCCAGTCGCGGCCGCTGCGGCCGCACCCGCTGTTTGCCAGCTTCGTCGAGGCCGCGCACCGCGCACAAGACCGGGCAGCTCGCGGTCGCCGGTGCAGCCACCGCAACGCAGCGCGGCTGATCGTGACACCGACCTACGTCAGGTCCGGCGTCGCCCGGGCGCGCGACCGGCGGCGCCATGCCGCCGGCACTTGATACTAATCGACGTGCCGTGACATCCGTCCAACCAGTAGCCGTCGGCTCCTTCGCCATCGGCGGCGGCCATCCGCTCGCCTTCATCCTCGGCCCCTGCGTCATCGAGAGCGCCGCGCATGCGCTCGAGCATGGCGACGGCGATCCGCGACATCGCCGGCCGCTGCGGCGTGCCGGTCGTCTTCAAGGCGTCGTACGACAAGGCCAACCGCACGTCGCGCACCTCGTTCCGCGGCCCCGGCCTCGACGCCGGGACTGCAGGCGCTCGCCGACGTCAAGGCGCAGCACCGGCCTGCCGATCCTCACCGACATCCACGAAGCCGGCGCAGGCGGCGCCGGCCGCGCGAGGTCGCCGACGTCCTGCAGATTCCCGCGTTCCTCTCGCGCCAGACCGACCTGCTCGTCGCCGCCGCCCGCACCGGCACGCGTCGTCAACGTCAAGAAGGGCCAGTTCCTGGCGCCGCGCGACATGCGCCACGTCATCGCCAAGGTCGCCGGCGAAGGCAACGCAGTCGGTGCTGGTCACCGAGCGCGGCGTCAGCTTCGGCTACAACAACCTGGTCGTCGACATGCGCGCCTTCCCGATGCTGCGCGAGCTCGGCTACCCCGTCGTCTTCGACGTCACGCACAGCCTGCAGCTGCCCGGCGCCGGCGACGGCGTCACCGCCGGCCTGGCCGAGTACATCGAGCCGCTGGCCGTCGGCCGGCGTCGCCGCCGGCGTCGACGCCGTCTTCATGGAAGTGCACGAGGAGCCGTCGCGGGCCAGGAGCGACGCCGCCAACGCGCTGCGGCTCGATCAGCTCGAGCCGCTGATGCGCAAGCTGACGCGCGATCGACGCGGCCGCGCAGCGGCGCCGAGCGTCGCGCGTGCAGGCTCCGGCGTGACCGGCGCCGTGACCGATGGCCCTGCCGCGCGTCGACCTCGGCGCTGGCGCGGAAGGTGCTGCAGACCGAGGCGGCGGCCATTCTCGCGCTGGTCGATCGCCTCGACGACCGCTTCGAGCGCGCGGTCCGGCTGCTGCTCGACTGCCGCGGCCGCGTCATCGTCACCGGCATGGGCAAGTCGGGCATCATCTGCCGCAAGATTGCGGCGACGCTCGTCCAGCACCGGCACGCCGGCGTTCTTCCTCCACCCCGCCGAAGCGATTCACGGCGATCTCGGCGTCATCCAGGCGCGACGACGTGATGCTGGCGCTGTCGTACAGCGGCGAGACCGAGGAGCTGCTGCGGCTGCTCGAGACGATCAAGCGGCTGGGCGCGCGGCTGATCGCCATCACCGGCGACTGTCGCATCGACGCTCGGCAAGGCGGCGGACGTCGCCCTCGACTGCCAGGTCTCCGAGGAGGCGTGCCCGCTGAACCTGGTGCCGACGGCGAGCACGACCGCGGCGCTGGCGCTCGGCGACGCGCTGGCGATGACGCTGCTCGTCGCCAAGGGCTTCCGCCAGGAGGACTTCGCCAACCTGCATCCCGGGCGGCAAGCTGGGCAAGCGGCTGATGCGCGTCGAGCAGCTGATGCACGGCGGCGAGCAGACGCCGATCGTCGGCGAGGCGACGCCGATGCGCGACGTCATCTACGAGATGTCCCGCAAGGGGCTCGGCATGACCTGCGTCGTCGACGACGGCGGCACGCTGCTCGGCATCATCACCGACGGCGACCTGCGCCGCCACATGACCGGCAACCCGGCATCTCTCGAGCGCACGCGCCAGCGAGGTGATGACGCGCGAACCCGGTGACCATCGGGCCGGAGACACTGGCGGTCGAGGCGCTGCACATCCTCGAGCAGCGGAAGATCACCTCGATCGTCGTGGTCGACGCGGCGCAGGCGCGTGCTCGGGCGTCGTGCACCTGCACGACCTCTGGCGCACCGAGATGTTCTGAGGCAGGCGCTGACCGGCGACGCCATGTCCCAGTACGCGCTCCTCGCCGTCCTCATCGCGCTGCTGGTCGGGCCTGATCGTCGGCAAGGCGCTGGGAGCGCTACAAGCTGCGCGACGGCCGCTGGATCGATCGGCGGCGGCTGCGCGAGACCCCGCACTACATGCTCGGCCTCAACTTCCTGGTCGACAACCAGGTCGATCAGGCGATCGACGAGCTGACGCAGGCGACGGCAGCAGCCGGCACCGACGCGCTCGAGATCCAGATGATCCTCGGCAACCTGTATCGCCAGAAGGGACAGGTCGGCGCGCGCCATCAACGTCCACCAGGCGCTGCTGCAGCGGCCCGACCTGACGCACGCTCGAGCACGCCTACGTGCTGCTCTGCCTCGGCCTCGACTTCCGCCACGCCGGCTTCGTCGACCGGGCGCTCGAAGCGTTCCAGGAAGTGGTGCGGCTCGACCCGCGCAACCGCTACGCGCTGGTCAACCTGCAGAAGCTGCACGAGGACCAGCAGCAATGGACCGAGGCGGCCAGGCGTGCGCGAGCAGATCGCCGGCATCGACGCCGCGCACCGGCCGGAGGATCAGCAGATCCTCGGCTTCCTGCGCAACCAGATCGGCACGCGCCCAGGCGCGCGCCGGCGACGCCGCGGCGGCGGCGCGCACGTTCGCGAGGCCATCGACATCGATCCGCGCACCGCGCCGGCCTACCTGAACCTCGGCGACGTGCGCGAGCAGCAGGGCAACCTGCCGGCGGCGATCGAAGCCTGGGAGCGGCTCGTCGAGCGCTGCCCGAGCGCGCCTACCTGGCCTTCGAGCGGCTGGAACGCGCCTACGCGCACGATCGGCGGCGCCGGCGCGCTTCGTCGAGCTGTGCCAGCAGCTCATCGCCCGCAATCCGCAGGACTGGCGGGCCCGGCTGGCGCTGTCGCGGCACCATGGCCAGCGCCGGGCGATCACGCGGCAGGCCTTCGACGCTGCTGCTCGAGGCGCTGCCGCACAACCCGCACGGACTGACGATCCACCAGGAAATCTGGCACGCGCTGGCCGGCGCTCGACCTCGATCCGGCGCTGGTCCAGCGCTACGTCGACGCTGACGCGCGACGCGGTCTTCTATCTCGATCCGCACGTCTGCACGCGCTGCCGCTATCGCAGCACCGAGCTGCTCTGGCAGTGCCCGCAGTGCCACGAGTGGAACACGTTCGTCGAAGAGCGGATGGCGCCGGCGCAGGACGCCCCCGCGGCAGACGTGATGGCCGGCGAGCCGTGATTCGCGTCGCCCTGACCGGCGGCATCGCGACTGGCAAGAGCCACGTCCGCGCACACTTCGACTGCCCTCGGCGTACCGACGATCGATGCCGACGCACTGGCGCGCGAGGCCGTCGCGCCTGGCACACCCGGCCTCGCCGCCGTCGTCGAGCGCTTCGGCTCCGCCGTCCTCGATCCGCAACGGCACGCTCGACCGCCGCGCCGCTCGCCGCCATCGTCTTTGCCGATGCCGCCGCCCGGCGCGACCTCGAGGCGATCATCCATCCGCTGGTGCGCCAGGCGACGGAGCGTGGTTCGCAGCGCTCGACCCCGGCGTCACATGCGTATCGCGATTGCCGACATTCCCCTGCTCTACGAAATCGGCCGTGACGCCGATTTCGACCTCGTGATCGTCACCGCCTGCGCCCCCGGAACGCAGGTGCGCCGGGTGATGGCCCGCGACGGCGCCAGCGAAGCGGAAGCGCGCCAGCGCCTGGCGGCGCAACTGCCGATCGAGGAGAAGGTACGACGCGCCGACTACGTCATTGATACCGAGGGCGCGATGGCACACACTGCACAGCGGGTGCGGGAGGTGCACGAGGCGCTTCGCGCGTAGCCCGCAGCTGGTTCGTGGTTGGTAGTGGTAGTTGGTGGATGGTTGTTCGTCAGGCGTCGACGCGCTGGTCGGTGGTGAACACGTCACTGTTTTCGCAGTCGGACGCCGGGTCTTTCTGCTTACGCACCGAGCGCTTGATTCAAATGCAAACAAGCTCGAGCCGGCCTGCCGCGTGCGTGACCGGTCTGCCATGGCTGCAACGTCTTCCTTCACGGACTTACCGGTTTGGCGCGAGTCGATGAGCCTCGTCGAAAAGATCTACGCCATCTCCCGCCGGTTCCCGGCCGATGAACGGTTCGGGCTTACCTCCCAGTTACGGCGTGCGTGCGCGTCGATTCCGTCGAACATCGGCGAGGGCGCTCGTCGCAAGCGGCTGAAAGCATTCCTATGCCATTTGGATGTGGCGCTCGGCTCACAAGCTGAGGTCGAAGTGCAGCTGGAACTGGCGACGCGGCTGTCGTTTTGCCGGCTGCCGAGGCGCCACGCGTCCAGCCGCGGGTTGCGAGGTTCGTCGGACGGATGCTGAACGGCCTCATCGAGTCGTTGCAACCGTCGGAGGGCTGACGCTTCAGCACCACCATCAACCATCAACCATCAACCATCAACCACCAACCACCAACTCCGGCCGCGGCGCGCGCGGGCGCCTCACCGTTCAGCGCGCGCGAGCGCCGCCTTGAGCGTGTTCTTCATCAACATCGTGATCGTCAGCGGCCCGACGCCGCCAGGAACCGGGGTCATGGCGCCGGCGACCTCGGTCACGTCCGGGTGGACATCGCCGACCAGGAGCGAGCCTTTGGCGCGGAACACGGCCGAGCGCGGGTGCGGGTCGGGGAACAGGCGCGCGGCGAGGCCGCTATCGGTGACTCGGTTCATGCCGACGTCGATGACCGTGGCGCCCGGCTTGACGAAGTCGCGGGTGACCAGCCCGGGGCGGCCGACGGCGGCCACCAGGATGTCAGCCTGGCGGCACATCTCGGCGAGATTCGGCGTGCGCGAGTGGCAGATGGTGACGGTGGCGTCGCGGTGCAGCAGCAGCAGCGCCATCGGTTTGCCGACGATGTCGCTGCGGCCGATGACGACAGCGTGGCGGCCGGCGATCGGGATGCCTTCGCGCTGCAGCAATTCGATGATACCGGCCGGCGTGCAGGCGACCAGCTTGGGCCGGTTCTGCACCAGCAGCCCGACGCTCTCGGCGCCGAAGCCATCGACGTCCTTGTCGGCGCTGATGGCGTCGAACACGCGCTGCTGCGCGGTGGCGCCCATGCCTTTGGGCAGCGGCGCCTGAACCAGGATGCCGTCGTGCGCCTCGCTGACGTTCAGACGCTGCACCGCCGCGAGCGCCTCCTCGAGTGTCGCCGTCTCCGGGAGGCGCTCGACATCGACGCGGAAGCCGGCGGCGGTCCCGGCCTTGACCTTGTGCCGAACGTACACCTCGGACGCCGGGTCGTCGCCGGCCAGGACAATGCCGAGCCCCGCGGGACGGCCGAAGCGGACCCTGAAGTCAGCAGCCTGCGGCGCGATCTCCTGCTGCATGCGCGCCGCGAGCGCTGCGCCGTCGAGTACGCGGGCCGTCATACGGCAGCCGGACGCGCGCCGGCACGGGCGACGAAACGGCCGACCACGAAGATAGCCAGGCCGATGCCGAGCACGACGAAGCCGAGCACGTCAGCATATTCCGGCGTGACGCCAATCTCCTGCCACTTGGCAGTGGCCTCGGTAGTAATACGACCAGTCATCAGTCCCAGGAGCGCGATAAAGAAGCCGTTGCAAAATGTCAGCGTGCCCAGCATCGTCAGGAAGTTGCCGAACGCTTCCGTTCCCTGCTGCGCGCGCTGCTCCGCCGCGTCGGCCAGCGGGCTATGCCGGCGGCCGTAGAACCAGTAGATGAAGACGCCGATGTCCAGCCAGACGAGGAACCGGATCCAGGTGATGACCGGCAAGCTGAGCATCAGATAGAGACACGAGATGATGCCCAGCACCGGGAATACCGGGCCGCCCCAAACCTTGAACGGGCGATGCGCATCGGGCCGCTGCACCCGCAGCACCAGCACCGCCGCACAGACGACGACGAAGGCGAACAGCGTGCCAATGCTGGTCATCTCGCCGACCACCTGGATTTGCGTCAGCCCGGCGACGAGCGCCACGACGACGCAGGTAATGATCGTGGTGATGTACGGCGTGCCGTATTTCGGATGGACCCTGCTGACGCCCTTCGGCAGCAGACCGTCGCGGCTCATCGCGAAGAAGATGCGCGGCTGGCTCATGAGCATGACCAGCAGCACGCTGGTGATGCCGGCCACGGCGCCGGCCGACACGAGGTAGGCGGCCCAATCCTGGCCGATGTGACTGAGCGCGAACGCCACCGGCGCATTCAGGAACTGCGTCGTTGCCGCCGGGTCGGCGGTGGCCACGCCGGGCAGGTTCTCCGCCAGCGCGCGGTACTGGACGACCGGGACGATGCCCGTCAGGATGGCAGCGACCGCCAGATACAGCAGCGTGCACACGATCAGTGAGGCGATGATGCCGATCGGCAGGTCCCGGCGGGGGTTCTTCGCCTCCTCCGCGGTCGTCGACACGGCGTCGAAGCCGATATAGGCGAAGAACACGACAGCGGCCGCGGCCATGATGCCGGACCAGCCGTATGGCGCAAACGGTGTCCAGTTCGCCGGCTCGACGTAGCTGATGCCCGCGGCCATGAAGAAGATGATGGCGACGCCCTTGACGGCGACCATGGCGGCGTTGAAACGGGCGCTTTCACGCACGCCGACGACCAGCAGCACCATGATCAGCAGAACGATGAGTGCCGCCGGCAGGTTGATGATCGCGCCCGGCGTCAGCGCCGACGGTCCCGCCGACATCCAGACCGGCAGCTGCAGGCCGAAGCCGGATAGCAGCTTCTGCATGTAGCCGCTCCAACCGATCGCCACGGTCATCGAACCGACGGCGTACTCGAGGATCAGGTCCCAGCCGATCAACCAGGCAAAGATCTCGCCGAGGGAGGCGTAGGCGTAGGTATAGGCGCTGCCGGCGATCGGCACCATTGACGCGAACTCGGCATAGCAGAGTGCAGCAAACGCGCACGCGAGGCCGGCCGCCAGGTACGACATGGTGATCGCCGGCCCGGCCTGGTTCGCTGCGGCGGTGCCGGTGAGCACGAAGATGCCGGTGCCGATGATCGCGCCGACGCCGAGCAGCGTCAGGTCGACAGCGCTCAGGCTGCGCCGCAGTGATTTGCCGCCATGCTCGACATCGCTGACGAGTTGCTCGATCGATTTGGTCTTGAGCAGATTTGAGTCCATTACGGTCCCTCGGCCGGTGCCGGATTATACCCGCTCCACTCCTTCAAGCCGGCGCACGTAGGCGGCAACGCGCGCCTCAGGGTCGGTGACGAGATCACCGATCACCGCCACGGATGCCGCTCCCGCTTCGATCACCGACATGGCTGTCGCCAGCGTGATGCCGCCGATGGCGACGACCGGCGTGCCGCCCGCGGCGCGCACGGCGCGGGCGACCAGGTCGAGCCCGACGCTGTCGTAGCCGGTGTCCTTGCTGGTCGTGCCGAACACCGGGCCGACAGCAATGTAGGTGACCGGTTGCAAGGTGGCGGCGGCGACCTGTTCGATCGTGTGCGTCGAGTAGCCGACGATGGCGGCCGGGCCGAGCAGGGCGCGGGCCGCCGCCGGCGGCAGGTCGTCCTGGCCGACGTGCACCCCCGCGGCCCCCGCCATCCTGGCGAGGTCGGCGCGGTCGTTGACGATGACGGTGGCGGCGTAGGCCGTCGCTGCCGCCACCACCGCATCGCAGAGGTCGAGGAACGGTCCGGAGGGCAGCCGCTTGGCGCGGAGCTGGATGAAACGCGCCCCGCCGTCGAGGAAGGCGCGCGCGAGATCGAGCGGCGGTCGCGCGACGCGCTCCGCCGTGTCGACGTCGACTATGGCGTGCAGCGGCGGGAGGATGATTACGCGCTCTCCGCGAGTTTGGTGTCTTTCGGCTTCGGCATGAACCGATCCATGAAACCGGTGCCGAGCTTGCCGGCGTGAAAGTCGGGCTCGTTGATGATGCGCAGGTGCAGCGGCACCGAGGTCTTGATCCCCTCAATCACCGTCATCTCGAGCACCCGCTTCATCCGGGCGATAGCTTCCTGGCGGTCGCGGCCGTGCACGATGATCTTGGCGATCATCGAATCGTAGTACGGCGAGATGGTGCAATCGGAGTGGGCGAAGGAGTCGACACGCACGCCGGGGCCGCCGGGGATGTTGAAGGCGTGAATCAGGCCTGGCGACGGCGCGAAGGTGTCCGGATCCTCGGCATTGACCCGGCACTCGATCGAGTGGCCGGTGAAGGTGATGTCGCTCTGCTTGAACGACAGCCGGTGCCCGGCGGCAATGCGGATCTGCTCCTTGACGATGTCGATGCCGGTGACCATCTCGGTGACCGGGTGCTCCACCTGGAGGCGGGTATTCGTCTCCATGTAGTAGAACTTGCCGTCGCCGTCCATCAGGAACTCGAAGGTGCCGGCGTTGGTGTACTGCACCGCCTTGGCGGCGTCGACGACGACGCCGCCCATCCGCTTCCGCACCTTGTCGGTGAGCACCGGCGAGGGCGACTCCTCGATCAGCTTCTGATGCCGCCGCTGGATCGAACACTCGCGCTCGCCAAGGTGAACCAGGTTGCCATGGTGGTCGCCGATGATCTGGAACTCGATGTGGCGGGGGTTCTCGAGGTACTTCTCGACGTAGACGTCGCCGTTGCCGAAGGCCGCTTCGGCCTCGCGCTGGGCGGTGCGGAGCAGGTTCGGCAGTTCGGCGGCAGCACGGACGATGCGCATGCCGCGGCCGCCGCCGCCGGCCACGGCCTTGATGATCACCGGGTAGCCGATGTCACGGGCGACCTTGAGTGCCTTCTCCTCGCTCTCCACCGGGCCGTCACTGCCAGGCAGCATCGGCACTCCGGCCTTCTTCATCGCCTTGCGCGCGCGCGCCTTGTCGCCGAGCAGCTTGATGACGGACGGGTCCGGACCGATGAACCGGATGTGGCAGGCCTCGCAGACCTCGGCGAGATACGCGCTCTCGGACAGGAAGCCGTAACCGGGATGGATGGCGTCGGCACCGGTGATTTCGGCCGCGCTGATGATTGCCGGCACGTTCAAGTAGCTCTCGCCGCTGCGCGGCGGACCGATGCAGACGTCCTCGTCTGCAAAACGGACGTGCAGCGAGTTCTCGTCGGCCTCGGAGTACACCGCCACCGTCTTGATACCGAGCTCCCGGCACGCGTAGATGATCCGGAGGGCGATCTCACCGCGGTTGGCGATCAGGATTTTCTTGAACATTCGTCGGCTGAACTATGAGGGCTTGATGGCGAACAGGCGTTCGCCGTACTGCACGGGTTGGCCGTTCTCCACGTAAACCTTGACGATCTCGCCGTCGCACTCGGCGTTGATTTCGTTCATCAGCTTCATCGCTTCGATGATGCAGAGCGGCTGGCCTTTCCTGATGCGCTGACCGACCTCTGCGAACGGCGGCGCGCCGGGCTCCGCGGCGCGATAGAACGTGCCGACGATAGGCGATTTGGCGATGGCCAGGTCGAGGTCCTCGGCCGGTTCGAGGACCGACGCCGGAGTGGCCGGCGCGGCAGCCGGCGCCGCGGCCGGTGGCGCACTCGGCGCGGCCGCGTAGCCGGCGGGCGCGGCCACCGGCAGCGGCGGCGCCCACACGCCGGCGGCGTTCTTGCGCAGCCGCAGCTTGACGCTGTCGCGTTCGAGCTCGAATTCCGCGAGGTCGTGCTCGCGCATCATGTCGAGGATCTGCTTGATCTCGTCTAGGTCCATTTATGCCGATGGGATTTGCGGTTTGTTGGTGTCTGCGTCGTCATTGCCGGCCGGGTCAGGCGCTCGCCGGGTGCAGGCCATACGGCACCTCGGTCAGCAGCTCACAACCTGTTTCCGTCACCAGCACATCGTCTTCGATCCGCACGCCACCCCAGCCCGCAAGGTAGGCGCCCGGCTCGATGGTGAATACCATGCCCGCTTCGAGTTGCACCAGCGGCGCCTCGGGCCGCGGCCGCGTGATCCGCGGCTCTTCGTGCACGTCCAGGCCGAGGCCATGGCCGGTCCCGTGACCGAACGCCTCGCCCAGTCCGCGTTCGACCAGGACGTCTCGGGCCGCCGCGTCGACCGCCGACGCGTCGATGCCCGGCCGCACGGCAGCGATCGCCGCGCGTTGCGCGTCGAGCACCGCTTGGTAGACACGGCGAGCCTCTGCGGACGCCTCGCCGACCGCGACAGTACGCGTCAGATCGCAACAGTATCCGTCCAATACACCGCCGAAGTCCAGCACGACGAGGTCGCCTGCCTGCAGCAGCCGATCGCCGGCGCGGTAGTGCGGCAGCGCCGAATTTGGGCCCGATCCGACGATGGTGTCGAACGCCAGGCGGTCGTAGCCGGCGCGGCGCATGGCCAGCTCGATCGCGGCGGCGACGGCGCGTTCGGTGCTGCCGACGCGCGCCGCGTCGACGGCGGCCGCCGCCACGGGCGCCAGCCGCGCCGCTGCCTCGCGCAGCGCCGCCACCTCGGCCGTGTCCTTGACGATCCGCGCCTGCTCGACCACACGTTCGGTGCTGCGCAACGAAATGCCGCTCTGGCGTGCGGCGAGGGTCCGAAGCAACCATTCGTAACGGGCGACGGTCAGGTGTGCTGCCTCGAACCCGACGGTGGCAACACCGATCTCGGCGAGGCAGCCGACCAGCGCCTCGTCGTAGCTGTGCTCGACGCGCCAGATACGCAGCCCAGGACACGCTGCCGGAGACGCCTGCAACGCCCGGGTGGCCTCTTCGTAGCGGAAGTCGATCACCAGGTGGGCCGCCGTCCGCGTCAGGACGAGGATGCCGGCACTGCCAGCGTGGTTGGTCAGGTAGCGGATGTTCGAGGCGTCGGTGACGATGACGGCGTCGAGGTTCAGGACCTCCAGCGTCTGCCGGACACGATCGAGCCGCGTCGCCAGGAAGTGGCCGGATGCGGGCATCAGCCGCGACTCCGTCCGGCGCGCCGATCACGGTCGGCCTCGATATGCGCGAGCCATCGCTCGAGCTCGAGGATCACGGGGTCCTCGGGAGGGAACACCGTGACCGCATCGAGCCGCGCCAGGGCGCGGGCGAACGGGTCATCGTCCGGATCGAGCGAGAAACCATCTTCTTCGGTGCCAGTCACCGCGGCTGGGCCGAATCGGCCCGTCCTCGCGGCTGCCGCGGCCGGTATGCAGATCCTGGCGATGGACGCTCGCGGCGGCGCGCCGCGTGTCCTCGTCGAGCCGGCCGGCCGCGCGATCGATCTCGGCCAGCGCGCGCGCGGCGGAGGTGTTCTCGGGCGAGGCGTGCAGGACGTACTCGAGCTCGGTGCGCGCCTCGTCGTAGCGGTGCAGTTCGAGCAGGGCGCGGCCAAGCGTCACCCGCGCCGAAAGGTAGGACGGATGCTGCGCCAGCCCGGTGCGGCAGACGCGCACTGCCGCCTCGAACTCACCGGCGCGGCGGTGCTCTTCGGCCAGTTGGGCGAAGGCGATGGACGCCGGATCCTGCTGGACCCGGCGCTCGAGGTCGTCGGTGCGCGAGCGATCGGACACGCCCGCGATTTTACGGTAGCTTCCGCCTTATGACACCGTGACGTTCTGGGTGATGGTTGCCGTGCGGCCCAGGCTGTCGGTCACCGTCAGGCGCACCACATAGGTGCGGGCGGCACCGTAGGTGTGACTCGCGGTCGAACCGTCGGCGGCCGCGCCGTCACCGAAGTCCCACTCGTAGCGCGTGATCGAGGCGCCGGCCGACGTGGTGGTGCTTGTCGCGTTGAAGAACACGGCGTCGGCAATCTTGGGATTGGTCGGCGAGAACGTAAAGGTGGCGTTGATGCCGCTGCCGACCGTAAAGGCGGTGCTGCCGGCGCCGGTCTGGCCGATGTCGTCGCGCACGATCACGGTGACGACGTAGGTGCCGGGCACGGTGTAGGTTTTGGTCACCGACGCCGAGGTCGTCGTCGCAGTCGTGCCGTCGCCGAAGTTCCAGTCGTAGCGCGTGACGCTGTGCCCTGCCGCCGCGGTGGCGGTGGTGGAGAACGTCGCCAGCTGGTTCAGCAGCGGCGGGTTCGGCGAGACGGCGACCGATGCGGTCGGCGCCGCCGGAGCGACGATCGACACGATCTGGCGGCGCGTGACCGAAGTGCCGGCGGCGTCGGTAACGGTGAGCGCGACGTTGGCCGACCGGGCGCTCTGGAAGACGTGCGTGACCTGCAGCCCACTCCCCGTCGAGCCATCGTCGAAGTCCCAGGCGTAGGTGCAGGCTGCCCGGCAGGCGCCGCCCTCGTCGGTGGTCGCCGTCGCGTCGAACGTCGTGACCTGGCCGATTTCCGGGGCGGCCGGATTGACCGTAAACGCCGGGCTCGGCGCCGTCGAATTCGCCGGTCCTGTCAAGGCGATGGTCACCGAGCGGGTGACGGAGTTGTCGAAGTTGCCGCCTACCGGAGTCGCGAACACGGTGATGACGTTGCCGGTCGCGGCGGAGGCTGGCGCGGATACTGCGAATGTCGCCCTGCCGTCGGCACCGGTGGTGACTTCGCCCTGCGACAGTTGCGTGCCGTCTGGACCGTCGGCCCCGAGTGTCACCCGCTGGCCCGCAAGCGGCTTGCCCTGCGCATCGCGGGCGCTGATGGTGACGACCGACTGGGAGCGGCCGTCGCGCGGCAACTGGTCCGGCGTGGCCGTCATCGAGATCGACAGGCCGAACTCGGACGGGCCGGTCAGGGCCGGTGCCGTCTGCTTGTCGAGACTGCAGCCGGCGAGCACGAGCGCGGCGACGAGCGCCAGCACCGCCTGGTGGCGGATCACGAACAACGTCCTCATGGCTGTCCTACTGCGGGTCGCCGAAGTTGCCGAAGTTGACCTGGATCGATCCGGTGGCCGAGACCTCGTTGCCGGCCTGGTCGCGGCCGTAGAAGGTCACGTCGGCGATCGTGGTGAGGATCACCGCCGAGTTCTGCAGCGCCTGGAGCGGCGCCTCGCGCTTCGCGGTGTTCCGCACCAGTTCGAACCCGGCGCTGACCGTGCCCTGTGCGGGCACCGTGAAGGTGACCGCCGAGTCGAAGGCGAACGGCACGTCCGTTCCCTGTGCATCGCGCCCATCCGAGCGGCGGTAGGTGACGCGATAGCGGTTGATGGTCACCTGGTTGAGCGGCGAGGGCCCGGTCGTCACGCCGGCCTGGCCCTGGTCCTTCAGCAACAGGCTGAGCGTGACGGAGCCGACGTCGTTGAACACGGTCGGCACGCTGACCTGCTGGCCGTTCACCGTGCGGCTGACGTTGGTGATGACGTCGGCATCAACCGGGTTCCCGAGGCGATCCGGCGCGGCACCGGAGGCGCCGCTCATCGACGCAATCAGCAGCTGCACCGGCGATGTCCCCTGCTGGCGCACGTACTTGCCGCAGCCGCTGCTGCCGACGGCCAGGGCCGCCGCGCACAGGGCGCCGGCCCACGTCTTCAAGTTCACAGTCACAACCTGCTCCTACAGCCGCTGAATCCGCGGCGTGATGAAGATGAGGAGCTCGCGGTTCTCGTCCGCGAGCGTGTCGCGCTTGAACAGCCAGCCAAGCAGCGGCAGCCGGTGCAGCCCGGGGGTGCGGTCCTGCGTGGTCTGTTCGCGGCTGACGTAGATGCCGCCGATCACCGTCGTATCACCATCGCTGACGAGCACCTGGGTGATGGCGCGCTGGGTGTCGATCGGCGGGATGTTATTGACCTGCCGGCTGAAATCGGGCGATGCGTTCTCGACCGCGATTCGCATGATCACCGTGTTCGCGGCGGTGATCTGTGGTGTCACCTTGAGGGTGAGCGCCGCGTCGCGGAACGTCACGGTCACCGTGTTGTTCGCCACGGTCTGAATCGGAATCTGCACGCCCTGGGTGATCTCGGCCTCGATGTTGTTCTGGGTCGAGACGCGGGGCGTCGACAGGATGCGCCCCTGCCCCGTCGACTCCAGCGCCGAGAGCGCCACGTCGAGATTGACCGCACCGTTGATCGAGCCGAGCGCCAGGCCGAGTGCCGTCGTCGCTCCCTGGACGCCGAGGTTGACGACGTTGTTGGCGGCGTCCGCTCCCGGGTCGGGCGACGAGGGCCCCTGCATGCCGGCGCCGGTGCGCCCGGTGATGCTGCCCTGGTTCGGGAAGGCGAGCGGCAACGTATTGCCGAGGGCGGCGGACGCCCGGCTCGACGCGCCCCACTGCACGCCGAGCTGGCGCGCGAACGTCCGGCTGGTCTGGACGATGCGGGCCTCGATCTCGACCTGGGGCTGCGGCACATCCAGGGTCGCCAGCAGCGCCGTGGCCCGGTCGAGGCGGTCAGGCAGGTCGTTGATGATGATGGTGTTGGTGCGGGAGTCCTGCTGGATCGTGCCGCGCGACGACAGCACCGTCGCGGTGAGCAGGGCGCGGAGGTCCTCGGCGCGCGCGTAGCTGAGCGAGCGCGTCAGGACGCGCAGTTCGCCCGAGAGCGCCTGTTCTTCGCTCAGCTTGCGCCGCTGCGCTTCTTCCTCAGCGAGCACGGTGAGCGGCGCAACACGAACGATCGTGCCGTCCACCACGTACCCCAGCTTGTTGGCGCGCAGGATGATGTCCAGCGCCTGGTCCCACGGCACGTCGCGGAGGGCGACGTCGACGGTCCCCTGAATCGTCGGATCGATGACGATGTTCAGGGCGCTGATCTCGGCAAAGGTACGGAGCACCGCCCGCAGATCGGCGCCCTGGAAGTCGAGGCTGACCGGATGGCCGGTGTAGCGCTGGCCACCGCCGACCGACGCCTGGACGCCGGCGGTCGCCTGCCGGCCTGCTGCTGCAGCCACCGGTGCCGCGATGGACGCAGGCAGTCCCGCGCCCGGCGTCGAACCAGGCGCTGCGCCCGGCGTCGGCGTCTGTGCCGACGACACGGTTACTCCCGCCTGTGAGGCAACGGGATTCGCCGCCGCGGCAACCGCCGGCTGCCCGGCGGCCGCCGCAGGGCCCAACGCGCTGATCGGCTCGGCTGCCGGCTCGTCGAAGATGACGGCGAGGTCCTTGCCGTCGGCCGACGATTCCAGGCGGTACGGTGCCGGACGAGAGAGCTCCATCACCACCTGCATGACCTGCGGCAGCCGCGGGTTGAGGGCGATGCGGACGCGATCGATCGGGCCGAGCTTCACCGCCGTGGTATTCGGGACCGCCGACGTGACGTTGGGCATGTTCAGCGTCAGCCGCTGCGGCCCTTCGATCGATTCTTCGACGGTGGCCGCGAGCAGCCGATCGGTGCCGACCAGGCTGACGACGGTGGCGGCGCCGCGGCGCGCGACGCGGACATCGCGCAGCACGGTCGCCGGCGTCGCCAGGCTGAGGGCTGCCGCCGGTGCGTCGGAGACCAGCCGCTCGCCGCCGTCGGCCTCAACGTAGATGATGTTGCGCGAACTGCGCACGCGCGGCCGCAAGGGCTGCCGGAGCGTCAGGCGCACCCGTGCGACCTCTGCGCCATCTGCGGCGCGGGCCTGCTGGACGTCGACCGCCGCGATCGGATTCAGCGGATCAGCGACGAACCGGTCGACAAACCCGGCCGCCGCCACCTGCCGCAACTCGACGACGAAGCTGCGCGAGTCCGGCTGGGAGGCGACATAGGCCACCGGGTCCGAGGATTCGATGGCGACGACCCCGGTCTGCCCCTCGACGCGCGAGGCGATGCGCGTCAGGGTAGCCATATCACCGCGCGCGGCGCTGACCGGGGCGAGTGCGGCGACGGCCATCACCAGGCACACGGCCGACGGTGCCCAATATCGATACATGCTCTGCACTACCTGGCCTCTTCCGTCTGTCGGAGCGCCTTGCGGACTTCCCGCTGTTTTCTCGGCGAGAGCGGGTCGGTCACCCGCTGCACCACCACCATGCTGTCGGCGGCGATGCTCTTGATCGCGCCGTCGAGCAACCGGTCGCCCGCGCGGGCGATGTAGGTTCTGCTGTCGATGCCGAGGAGGATGGCGACGAAGCCGTCCCGGTTCGCGACGGTGCCTTTCAGCGTCACTTCGCCGACGCCAAGGCCGTCGAGCCCGGGCGCGCGGTTGCTCGCAGCGGAGCGCTCCGGGTCCGAGCCCCGCCGCAGCAGACTGACGAAGGGGTCGCGTCTCGCTTCTGCGTTGTAGGTGTAGCCCTGCGGCGCGGCGGCTGCCGGCGCCGGTGGCGGCGGCAGTGCGGACGGCGCTGCTGCCGCGGCCGCTGCTGCCGACTGCGCTGCTGGCGGCGTCGCAGGCGTCTGCGCGCCAACCGGCAGCGAGCAGAGCCCGATCAGCAGGGCGCCGAGCGGCAAGCGTGCGGCGGGCATCATTCGGCCGCCTTGCTGCCGGCCGGCACCGACGCGGGCTTCGGCTCGATCAGCACGAACGTGGTTGCCGTGAGTTCCGCCTTCATCGTCGCGGCTGCCGATGGCGCGTCGACTGCCTGGATGGTGATGTCGCCGACGTTGATGATTCGCGGGAACTTGCTCACCCGCTCGAGGAAGGTGCCCAGATCGTGATAGCGGCCTTCGAGCGTGAGGCCGATCGGCCACTCCATGTGCATCTGCTTGCGGGCGACCGCTTGCGGCGTGAAGCCGCGAATCGTCAGGTTCGACTGCGTCGCCATCCCCTGCACGCGGCGCAGGAGATCGGCGACATCCTGTTCCTCCGGCAGCACCGCCCGCAGACGATCGAGCTGCGCCTCCAGGTCGGCAACCTGGCGGCGGAATTCCGGCAGCCGGCGGGCAGTGGTCAGGCCGCGATTGATGTCGGCGCGGACGGCGGCGAGCTGCGCCTGCCGCTCCGCGATGCTGGCGTGTGCGGGCCGCGCATACCAGTTCCAGAACACCGCCAGCGCGGCACAACCGAGCGCGACAAAGGCGCCGATCTGGCTGTACCAGGGCAGTTTGCTGAGGCTGACATTGATGGCCATGGCGTTGGACCTGCGTCAGCGCGGCGCGGCGCCGCCAGCCGACCCGGCCGGTGCAGGCGGCGTGGCGGAGGTGTCGGCCAGCTGCGCCTTCACCGAGAAGCGGATCACATCGGTTGCCGCAGCGCCGGCCGCGCCGGTCGGCTGTGCTGCTTCGACCTGGCTGTTGACGATTTCGATCGGTTTCTTGAGGAGCGTGCTGCGGTTACCCAGGTTGCCGACGAAGTCGGACAGTGCAATCAGTGTCGTGCTGCGGCCGTCGATGGTGACGTCGCTGCCCTTCTGTTCGAGGCTCGTGAGCCACAGCATGTCGGGCAGGCTTCGGCTGATGTGGTCGAGCAGCTGCACCGGCACGCTCTGGCCGCGGCGGAGCTGTTCGATCAGGGCGACGCGCTGCTGCAATTGCGTGCGCTGTGCCTCGAACGCCTGGACATCGGCGAGGATGGACTGCAGCCGCGCTGCTTCCTGCCGCGCCGTGGCGATGTCCGCGTCGACGCGCTGCGACGCCTTGTGCAGCGACCAGTACCACCAGCCGATTCCGCCGGCGCTGAGGACGAGCACGAGCGTGCAGGCGACGGCGAGCTGCTGGGTGACGTCGAACGCCCACGCGCGTGCGGGCCTTTTGCCGCTCGACGCCGAGAAGATTGATGCGGATCACCGGTCCCCCACGCGGCGCAAGGCGAGGCCGACGGCGACCGCGGCGGTTGGGGCGATATCCACCGCTTCGCCAGGCAGCTTCTTCGCGTCCCAGCTGACGGCGCGGAACGGATCGAACGCCTCGACCCGAGCGTTGAAACGTTCCTGGAGCATCTGCTGAAAGCCGTCGACGCGCGAGGCGCCGCCGCTCAGCATGATCCGGTCGATCTGATCCGCGGAGCTGGTGGCCTTGAAGAAATCGAAGGTCTTCTGGATTTCGAGCAGCACGTTCTCGGTGATGGCGTGCAGAACCGGTTGCGCGTCCTCGAAGGTGGCGCCGTCGACCGGAATGCCCTTCTTCAGCTGCTCGGCAGCGTCGAACGGGAGGTCGAGCTCCTTGCTGCACCGCTTCGGTGTAGGCATTGCCGCCCATCGAGATGTCGCGGGTGAAGACCGACTGGTCGCCGTGCAGGATGTTGATGTTGATGGCGCTCGCGCCGGCGTTGAGCAGCACCACGACCTGACGCTCGCCAGCCGCCTCGAGGCCGTAGTTCACCTCGTAGGCGTTCTGCAGCGCGAAGGCGTCGACGTCGACGACGACCGGCGTCCGGCCGGCCTGGGCGATGACGCTGGTGTAGTCGCCGATCTTTTCCTTCTTGGCCGCGACCAGCAGCACTTCCATGCTGCCGCGCGACTCGGGCCCGGTGCCGGGGTCGAGAATCTGGTAGTCGAGGTTGACGTCCTGGATGTCGAACGGGATGTACTGCTCGGCTTCCCAGTAAATCGATTCCTGGAGCTCGGTCTCGGTCATCACCGGCAGGGCGATCTTCTTGACGATCACGGCGTTGCCGGACAGCGACGCGCAGACGTCCTTGCCCTTGAACGCCTTGCTGCTGGCGAAGACGCGGCGAATGGCTTCGGCGACGGCGCCGGCGTCGATGATGGCGCCGTCGACGATGGAGTCGGGCGGCACCGGGGCCGTTGCCGAACGCGGTGACGCGATAGCCCTTGCCGGACGGGCTTCAGCTCGACCGCCTTGACGGCGCTCGAGCCGATGTCGAGGCCGACGACGGCTTTGTGTTTGCGGAAAAGAGCCACGGCTGTGCTGAACGGCTCGGGCAACGGCGATGCCAGCGCCACCGGCTGCCGGTCAGGAGCCGGAAACCGTCAGGAATGGGGACGATCCGGCGCCGGGTCAGCGCGGGACCCGATTACGAAGCTGACGCGTCAATTACACGGTTCGATCCGGGCCGGGGGCGCTCTGCTGCACGTGCGCCGGCCGCGTGCGCGGCATCGCGACGCCTGCTCCAGAGCCAGCTACGGCAGGCCGGCGGTCCACGGCGAGCTCGCACGGTGCCACGATCGGTGCCGCGACGGTGCTACGACGGTTTAGCACCGGGTCGGCGGTTCCCGCAGCGCGGGGCTGCAGCGGGTCCGGTCTGTCCCGTCCGGAGGGATCGACGGTGAAGCTTGACAGCTATCGCCAACCGTCCGTATCATTGGGGTTTGCGGCTCGTAGGTATGATCCGCGCCAGAGACGAAGGATTCCCTTTTCATGCGTACGTTCGTGGCAAGCGCGAAGAGCGTTGACAGCCGGTGGCACGTCATCGATGCCAACGGGCAGGTGCTGGGCCGCGTGGCGACCCTCGCGGCCAGGCTGCTCCAGGGCAAGCACAAGGCGATCTACACCCCGTTCATCGACACGGGGGACCACGTCGTCGTCATCAACGCCGGCGCAGGTCAAGCTGACCGGCCGCAAGGAAGACCAGAAGTTGTATCGCCGGCACAGCGGCTACGAAGGCGGCCTGCGCGAGGAGCGCGCCGTGGACGTGCGCAAGCGCCAGCCGATCCGCCTGGTGGAGGAAGCCGTCCGCGGCATGCTGCCGAAGACGAAGATGGGCGACGCGATGTATCGCAAGCTGAAGGTCTACGCCGGCGCCGATCATCCGCACGCGGCCCAGCAACCCACATCGATCGAGGTCGCGTAGACTTGGCCAGCACCGAATACTACGCAACCGGCCGCCGCAAGACATCCACCGCCCGCGTGTTCCTCCGCCCCGGCACGGGCACCATCACCGTCAATCACCGCGAGTTCGCCAACTTCTTCCCGACCGACGCGCTGCGCACCAACGTGCAGCCGGCCGCTGATGCTCACCGAGAACGGGCGAGCAAGTTCGACATCCTGGCCACGGTGGCCGGCGGCGGCGTCAACGGCCAGGCCGGCGCCGTCCGCCTCGGCATCGCCCGCGCGCTGCGTCGAGTTCAACGCCGAGCTGCGCAAGCCGCTCAAGAAGGACGGGCTGCTGACGTCGGATTCGCGCATCAAGGAACGCAAGAAGTACGGCATGGCTGGCGCGCGCAAGCGGTTCCAGTTCAGCAAACGTTAACGTGCAAGGGAGGAGGAGCTTTGTCCGGGATTGCGATGAAGGATCTGCTGGAGGCCGGAGTGCACTTCGGCCACCAGACGAAGCGGTGGAATCCGAAGATGAAGGAATACATCTTCGGCGAGCGGAACGGCATCTACATCATCGATCTGAACAAGACGGTGAAGAAGTTCCGGGACGCCGAGGAGTTCGTCACCAACCTCGCCGCGGACGGCACGCACGGTGCTCTTCGTCGGCACCAAGCGGCAGGCGCAGGACGTCATCTCCGAGGAAGCCGCAGCGCTGCGGGATGTACTACATCAACCAGCGCTGGCTCGGCGGGCTGCTCACCAACTTCACGACGATCCAGCGCAGCCTCGGACGCCTCCGCGACCTCGAAGCGATGGTCACCGACGGCCGCTACGACACGCTCTCGAAGAAGGAGATCGCGCGCAACGAGAAGGAGAAGCGCAAGCTGCTCAAGAATCTCGAAGGCATCCGCAACATGTCGCGGCTGCCCGACGCGATCTTCGTCGTCGACACGCGCAAGGAAAAGATCGCGGTCGACGAGGCGCGCAAGCTGAAGATTCCGGTCATCGGCGTCGTCGACACCAACTGCGACCCCGACGAAGTCGACTACGTCATTCCCGGCAACGACGACGCGCTGCGCGCCATCCGGCTGTTCGCCTCGAAGGTCGCCGACGCCGATCACCAGCGGCCGCTCGCATGCGCGAGTCGCGCATCGCCGAGGAAGACGCCGCCCGCGCCGAGGAAGCCGCCGCGCGCCGACGCCGCGGCCCGGCTGACCCGCGCCGTCGCGCCCGCAGCGCCGCGAGCCGACGCCGACGCCACGCCCGCCGGCGCGTAGGCGCACGGATCGCAGGATTCACGCGCCGGCCTCGACCGCCGGCGCTTTGTTCTGTACGGACCGTTCACGGTACTCGGCCGCCGGTGGCTGCCACCGCGACGCGCCGACGACGGACGACCGTGACCGCAGACGACCGGAGATGGAGATGGCGACATGGCGATTACAGCGGATCAGGTCAAGCAGCTCCGCGACAAGACCGGCGCCGGCATGATGGAGTGCAAGGCGGCGCTGACCGAGGCCAACGGCAACATGGACGAGGCGATCACCCTGCTGCGCAAGCGCGGCCTGGCCCAGGCGGCCAAGCGCGCCGGCCGCGCCACGGCGCAGGGGCTGATCGGCAGCTACATCCACATGGGCGGCAAGATCGGCGTGCTCGTCGAGGTGAACTGCGAGTCCGACTTCGTGGCGCGCACCGACGACTTCCAGAACCTGGTGCAAGGAGATCGGCATGCACATCGCCGCCGCCGACCCGAAGTGGGTGCGCCGCGAGGACGTGCCGGCCGAGGCCATCGAGAAGGAAAAGGCGATCTACCGCGCCCAGATGGAGAGCTCGGGCAAGCCGGCCAACGTGATCGACAAGATCATCGAGGGCAAGCTCGGCAGCTTCTACGCGCAGTTCGTGCTGCTCGACCAGCCGTCGATCCGCGACGACAACGTCGACCATCGTCGCAGCTGGTCGCCGCAGGCGAGCGCCAAGACCGGCGAGAACATCCAGGTCAGCCGCTTCGTCCGCTTCCGGGTCGGCGAAACGCGACGGAATAGCTCGACAGTCGCAGCTCGGTCCGGGTCGCGCGCGTCCAGGTTCGGTCGCCGGCCCGAGCCGTCGACCATGAATCGCGCTCGACGATTAATCGCGACTCGATGTCTTCCGACTCCGCCTCGTCCTCCAGTCCCCGTCTACAACCGCGTCCTCCTCAAGCTGTCCGGCGAAGCCCTGATGGGCGACCAGCAGTTCGGCGTCGACCCGGCGGTCGCCACCCGCATCGCCCGCGACGTCGGCGACATCCAGGGCCTCGGCGTCCAGACGGCCATCGTCATCGGCGGCGGCAACATCTTCCGCGGCCTGGCCGCCAGCGCCCGCGGCATGGACCGCGCCACCGGCCGACTACATGGGCATGCTGGCCACGGTGATCAACGCGCTGGCGCTGCAGGACGCGCTCGAGCAGCACAACGTCGTCACCCGCGTGGTCACCGCCATCGAGATGCGCGCCGTGGCCGAGCCGTTCATCCGCCGCCGCGCCATCCGCCACCTCGAGAAGGGCCGCGTCGTCATCTTCGCCGCCGGCACCGGCAACCCCTACTTCACCACCGACACCGCGGCGGCGCTGCGGGCGATGGAGATCAAGGCCGAGGTCATCCTCAAGGGCACCAAGGTCGACGGCATCTACACCGCCGACCCGATGCTCGACCCGACGGCGACCAAGTACCACGACGATCTCCTACCTGCAGGTGCTCGAGCGGCAGCTGAAGGTGATGGACACCACGGCGATCTCGCTCTGCATGGACAACAAGCTGCCGATCGTCGTCTTCAACCTGCGCGAGCCCGGCAACATCCGGCGCGTCGTGCTCGGCGAGCCGATCGGCACGACCGTTCACCTAGACGCGCGGCGTCCCTGCCGACGCCGCTGCCACTGCAGGCGAATATGGATTTCAACGATCTCAAAGGCATGTTCGGCCGAGGTGAAGACGCGGATGGACGTGCGCCATCGAGCGCGTGCGCCGCGACATGGCCAGCGTCCGCACCGGCCGCGCGACCAGTGGGCATGCTCGACAACGTGCACGTCGAGGCCTACGGCACGCGAGATGCCGCTCAACCAGGTGGCGACGCTGTCGATTCCGGAGCCGGCGCTGATCGTCGCGCAGCCGTTCGATCCATCGCTGATGGGCGCCATCGAGAAGGCGATCCGCTCGTCGGACCTCGGCCTCAACCCGCGCAACGACGGCAAGGTGGTGCGCATCCCGATCCCGTCGCTCACCGACGAGCGGCGCAAGGAACTGTCGCGCCACGTGCACAAGCAGGCCGAAGAAGGACGCAACGTCGTCCGCCAGGTCCGCCGCGACGCCAACGACCGGCTGAAGAAGCTGCTGAAGGATCACAAGATCTCCGAGGACGACGAGCGGAAGGGCCTCGACCAGGTGCAGAAGATGACCGACGATCACGTCAAGCTGATCGACGAGCTGCAGAAGAAGAAGGACCAGGAGCTGCTCGGGAACTAACGTGCGTCGCGCGTCACGTCAGTCCCCGAAGCTGACGCCGATGCGCGCGGGCGGTCAGCAGCAGGTCGTAGTCGAGCGGCACGGTCTTGGTGCTTGCCGACGACGTCGCTGCAGCGGAATCGGCACGATGTCGGGCGGATGGTTCGCCACCATCTTGCCGAACTGGCCGTGCGAGCAGCAGCTCCACCGCCTTGCCGCCGAAGCGGGTGGCCAGCGTGCGATCGAACGCGGTCGGCGCGCCGCCGCGCTGCAGGTGGCCGAGCACGACGTAGCGCGTCTCCTTGCCCGGTCAGCGTCCTCGAGCTGCTTGGCGCAGTGCGTCGCCGGCGCCGCCGAGCCGCTCGACGTGCCCGCCGTGCGCCGCTTCGAGCAGCGACCGACGCCTGCCGTCCTTCGGCACCGCGCCCTCGGCGACGACGACGATGCTGAAGCGCGCGCCCCAGCGCGTCGCGATCGCGGATGCACTGCGCCACCTTCTCGAGGTCGTAGGGGATCTCCGGAATCAGGATGACGTCGGCGCCGCCGGCGACCCCGGCGTGCAGCGCGATCCAGCCGGCATAGCGCCCCATCACCTCGACGACCATGATGCGGCGGTGCGCCTCGGCGGTGGTGTGCAGCCGATCGATCGCGTCGGTGGCGAAGCTCACCGCGGTGTCGAAGCCGAAACAGCTCGTCGTGCCGACGATGTCGTTGTCGATCGTCTTCGGCACGCCGACGAGCGGGATGCCCCTCTTGTAGAACTCGTAGGAGATGGCCAGCGTGCCGTCGCCGCCGATGCAGACCAGCGCGTCGAGGCCCATCTTCTCGAACATCTCCATGACGCGGTCGGCGTAGTCGAACGTGCCCTCCGGGCGTGACGATCGGCTCGAGGAACGGATTGCCGCGATTGACGGTGCCGAGCATCGTGCCGCCGAGGCGGAGGATGCCGGTGACGTCGCGGGGGGTGACGGCCGGGATTTCTCCGGGTAGATGAGGCCGTCGAAGCTGTCTTCGAGGCCGATGACCTCGACGCGGCAGGTGGCGGCCGACTTGACGACGGCGCGGATGACCGCGTTGAGGCCAGGAGCGTCGCCGCCGCCGGTCAGGACGCCAATTTTCTTTATTGTGGACATGGAGGTGCGGGAGGTCTCGACGCGCGCGGAAGGCGGCGTAGCTCTGATGTCGAGTATATCGGGCCTTGGCGCCAGCCGCGCCAGTCGTGTCGTATCCTTCTCGGCCATGCGAATCTCGTCCTGCTGGCGCTCGCGGCGGGTGCCGCGGCCTGCGACCACACGACTCAGCCGCCCGGGCCGCCAAGCCCGACCGCTTGACTGGTAACGCTGCAGGCTTCCCGACGATTCTGGTCGACAGCGGCAGCGCGGCGCGAATCAGCGCGCGGATTACCGACGAGAATGGCACGCGCGTCGAACCCGGGGCGCCGGTGACGTTTGCGGTTCGTTGGAGCCGACCGTGGGCGATGACCGACAGCAACGGGTTCGCGACGACGACGCTCAGCAGCGATGGTGAGAGCTACATCACCGCGACAGTGGCCGGCGGCGCCGTCGCACTCACTCGGCCGTCGTCGCGCCCTACTCGGTCACGCTGACCACCGGTCAACTTCCCGTAGCAGCGGCGCCAACCCTGCGCTACGCGAGCAACTCGGTCTCCGGTTCGAGGTGAGGACAGATCTCGTCACGTCATGGCAGTTGACGACCGCCGTGCTGCACCTGCTCCGCGCGATCTTGTTACAGTGACCCGAATGCGTCGATCGCCTCAATCCGCCCTCCGCGAATTCCTGACCAGTGAAGCGGCTGGGGGCATCGTTCTGATGCTGGTCGCGGCGTCTGCACTCGTCATCGCCAACTCGCCTGCGGCATCGCTGTACTTCGGGGTTCTTGACGCGCACATCGGCAGCCTCAGCGTCCTGCATTGGGTCAATGACGGCCTCATGGCCGTGTTCTTCCTGCTCGTCGGCCTCGAGATCAAGCGCGAGTTCTCGATGGCCAGCTCTCGACCTGGCCACGGCGCATCTTGCCGGGAGTCGCGGCGGCCGGTGGCATGGCGGCGCCGGCGCTGATCTACCTCTTCTTCAATGCTGACGCCCCTGAAACGCTCAGAGGATGGGCGATTCCGACAGCCACGGACATCGCGTTTGCACTTGGGATACTTGCGCTATTGGGGTCGCGGGTCCCAGTCTCGCTGAAGGTCTTCCTCACCGCGCTGGCCATCATCGACGACCTTGGCGCCGTCGTCATCATCGCGCTGTTCTACACGGCGAGCATTTCGTTTGCCTGGCTCGGCGCTGCCGTTGTCATCCTGCTGCTGCTCCTCGCCCTCAACCGTGCAGGCGTGGAGCGACTCGCGCCGTTCCTGCTCGTCGGCGCGGCGCTATGGTTCGTAGTCCTGCGATCGGGCATTCATGCGACCTTGGCGGGCGTGCTGCTGGCGCTCACCATTCCCGTGAAGGCGTCACCGGGAGCTCCCGATAATCCCAGGTCGCCGCTACACATCCTGGAACATGCGCTTCACCCATGGGTCGCCTTCCTCGTCATCCCTGTCTTCGGTTTTGCGAATGCGGGAGTGGCGCTGGTCGGCGTCAGTTTCAGCTCGCTGCTGGAGCCGACTACGTTGGGGGTTGCCGCGGGCCTCTTCGTTGGAAAACAGGCTGGCGTGTTCCTGACCACGGTTGCCGCCATCCGCTTCAACCTGGCGGACTGCCCGCAGGATGCATCTCTGGGGCAGGTTTACGGGCTGTCGGTGTTGTGCGGCGTCGGCTTCACCATGAGTCTCTTCATCGGACTACTCTCGTTCCCCACGTCCCCGCACCTGCAGGACGCGGTGAAGATCGGCGTGCTCTCGGGTTCGCTCCTGTCGGCGATCGTTGGTCTGGTCGTCCTGAGGGTAGTACCAGGAGAGCAGCGTCAGTAGCCCTCACGCCCGGCAGGCAGCGACCGTCGGGGGTCAACGAACAGAGGCGAGATTTTGGGAGACTGCGCGAGGTCTGCCGATACGGGTCGACCGCACGCGCCATGGCTGCGGCGGGTCGAAGCGCGAGTGTGGTGGGAATGTAGGTTGGTGGACGGCAGGAGGATCGAACTCCTGACCTCTGCATTGCGAACGCAGCGCTCTCCCAGCTGAGCTAGCCGCCCATATTATCAACGCGTCACGATGATCGCCGCTCCAAGTCGGCGCGGCGGACGCGGCGGCGACGAGGCGACCACGGTGCGGCGCCCTTCGTCACAGTCGACTCCAAAGTCTAGCACGACGTTTTTGCGGGCGCAAAGTCCCGGCTGCGCCGCGGCGTCGCTGCCGGCCGTGCGTGTTGACTGGGCGGGTCCGCCTGCGGCGGCACCCGCCCTACCCCTGACATAGGCAGTCGGCCGGGCGCCGCCGCCCTGAGCCTCGCGTAGGCCAGTCGGCTGGGCGCCGCGGCCCTGCGCCTGGCGTAGGACCAGTCGGGCGGGCGCCGCGAGGGGGCGGCCCTGCGCGGGACCCGGCGTCCCGCTTGCAGAGAAGTCGGGTGAACCGTTTTGGGGAGGGTTAGATGGGCATTCTCGGGTGGATTCTGTTCGGTCTCGTGGTCGGTGCGCTCGCCAAGCTGGTGATGCCGGGAAGGATCCAGGTGGCATCATCGTCACCATGCTGCTCGGCATCGCCGGTGCCGTACTCGGTGGATTCGTCGGCCGCGCGATGGGCCTCTATGGCGACAATGAGGCTGCGGGCTTCTTCATGTCGTTCCTCGGCGCGGTCATCCTGCTCGCGCTGTATCGCATGATGGTCGGACGGCGCCACACGGTCCGGCCATAGACCGGTACCAGTAATCAATGCACAATGCTCAATGCTGGTCGTTCGGGCGGTCGCGCGTGTCGCGCCACCCGAAAGACCGGCATTGGCCATGGCGCATCTGACTTCGACACGTATCCCTCTCGGCCGAGCGCACATGCTCGCCTCGTCGACCATTCGTGAGGCGCGTCGCGCTGGAATTCGCACCGACACGCTGACCTGGGTCGGCAGCCTGCGGCGCTATGCCCCGGAAATCGGCGACGTCGCCATCCTGGCGGTGGCCCCGGCGGCAAACCACGCCGACATACTCGACAGCTTTCGTCACCTGCCGATTGTGACGCGTACCGCGTCCGAAACCGCATCCTCGGTGACGGTCGTGACCGACCGCGGTGCGGTCACCCTGCACGTCGCGCCACCCGAGCATGCGGGCGCGGCACTGGTCTGGCACACCGGCTCGCGCCGCCACACGGAACAGCTGCGCGAACGCGCTGCGGCGAGAGGCCTGCGCTACATCGACGGTATCTTTCGACGGCTGCCGGCGCCGCTGTGCCCACCACGACCGAGCACGACTTCTACCGGCGTCTCGAGCTGGCGTTCATCCCGGCTGAGCTGCGCGCTGGCGAAGACGAGATTGGCGCAGCCGAACGCGGCGAAGTGCCCCACCTTGTGGCCGACATGAACATCCGCGGTGACCTCCACATGCACAGCTCGTGGAGCGATGGCCGCGACACTATCGAGCACATGGTGCTCGCGGCCCGCCAGCTCGGCTACGAATACGTGGCCATTACCGACCACTCGGAGCGCAGTGCTGCGTCGCGCAAGATGGCGGCAGCGGATATCGGCGCCCAGCGTGCAGAGATCGACGAGCTGCGCACCCGCATCGGCGGCATCCAGATCTTCCATGGCGTGGAGGTCGACATCATGCACGACGGCTCGCTCGATTTTGCCGACGGGCTGCTCGAGCGGTTCGACATCGTTCTCGCCTCGCTGCACGATCACGCCGGGCACGACGGCAGCATCCTGACTGAGCGCTACCTGGCGGCAATCGCCAACCCGTTCGTCAATGTCATCACGCACCCGGCGAACCGTTCCCCCGGCTACAACCCCGGCTACGCGGTGGACTTCGACCGCCTGTTCGCGGCGGCTGCGGCGAGCGGTACAGCCATGGAGATTGACGGCGCCCCCGGCCACCTCGATCTCGACGGCGCACTGGCGCGCCGCGCCGCCGCCGCCGGCGTGACACTGACGATCGACAGCGATTGTCACCGGGCAGACGCGCTCGGCCGGCAGATGCGTTGGGGCCTGGGTACCGCCCGGCGCGGCTGGATCGAGCCGCGTCACGTCCTGAATACCCGCGGCGCCGATGACGTGCGGGCGTTCGTCGCCCGCAAACGTGCCCGCCAGTAGCGGCGCCGGTAACCGCGCCGGCCACGTCGTCACGGCCGCGGTGGTCGCCACCATCGCCTTCTGGACGTATACCAGCACGATGCTGCCGGGCGTCGATCTGGGCGACACCGGCGGCTTCCAGGCCGCCGTGCTCTGGCAGGGTGCCAGCGCCCGCCAGGGCTACCCGCTCTATTACAACCTGGCGCGGCCCTTTGTCCGGACCCTCGCCGCCGACAACCCGGCGCGCGGTCTCAACCTGTTCTCGGCCATGTGGGGGGCAGCCGCCGTCGGCCTGCTCGCGCTGCTCGCGGCCAGCCTGACCCGCTCGGCCCTGGCTGGAGCGGCAGCGGGACTGCTGCTGGCGTTTTCGTACACGTTCTGGACGCAGGCGGTCATCGCCGAGGTGTATACGCTCCATCTCGCCCTGATCTCGCTGTGCCTGCTCGCGCTGCAGGCGTTTGCCGCCCAACCCGGTCGCGGCCGCCTCGCCATCTTCTTTGCGATCTACGCGTTCGCGTTCGGCAACCACCTGTCGATGGTGCTGCTGCTGATACCGCTCACCGTCCTGCTGCTTCAGGTGCATCCCGCACCGCGCGAACTGTTCCGCCCGGCAACGATCGGCCTTGCGCTGCTCATCGCCGCCTGCGGCGCCGCTGCAGTACACGCCCAACTTGATGTGGGTGTGGACTTCCATCGACGCGCCGGCGGGAACCTTGAACCGCCTCGCCGCATTCTGGTTCGACACCACCAAGGCCGACTGGCGCGCCGAGATGGTGCTCGGCGTCGAAGGTAGCCAGGCGCGCCAGCGCCTGGCGATGTGGGCGTGGGATGCGCGGCAGCAATTCGGGATCGCCGGACTGCTGCTGGCCGCAATCGGCGCGGTCCGCCTGTGGACGTTCTCTCGTCCGTGGTCGCTGTTCGTGTGGCTCTCGTACGCGATCTGCACGACGTTCGCGATCACTTACAACGTCGGCGACGCGCACGTGTTCTTCCTTCCCAGCCATTACTTCACCGCCCTCGCCGCCGCTGTCGCCGTTGCCCCGCTAGCCCGCGCGGCTTCGCCGCGCAAGCGGCTGCGCGCCCTCTCCCCTTTCCTTGCAGTTGGCTTGATTGCGTACGCCGGATGGCGTGCCTGGGATACCTGGCCTGCCGTCAACCGCCACGGCGACCGCCGTCCGGATGCGCTCGTCGCGCGGCTCGCCTACGGCGTCGACGAGCGCAGTGCGGTCCTCCTCTCGGAGATGGACTGGCAGTCGGAGAACGCGCTCCTCTACTCCTCGCGCTGGGAACGCACCGGCGTTGCCTGGACGCGGCTTGCCGACGTGCTTCCCCACTTGCCGTTCCTGGTGCGCGACAACCAGAACGCCGGGCGCGACATCGTCCTCACGGCAGAGGCGGCGGCGCTGGTCCAGGCGGCCTACGGTTCCGCCTTTCCGATCGTCCAGGACGACGCCATTCCGGCGCCCTCGCTAGCCAGCAGAGCAGCTGCAATCCCGCGAGGGGTGCCGTATGCCCTGACCGTGTTGACGCCGCTCTTCGGGGAACGCTTCGATGCTGCCGATTTCGACCAGGCCATCACGTCGCTCACCGGTGGCCGGCTGCCGCGCCGAACCGCCGCACCGTTCGAGGTCATCGCCGGGATCGCCGGGGAACCGCCGATCTATTACCGTGCCTCAGCCACGCCGTTCCGCGACGCCTTCTCCATCTTGGGCGACCCGTTCGTCGTCCGGATGGAGTCGTGGCTGCCGATGGACACGTTTCGGCGCGCCGGCTTCGGCCACCTGTTGCGCGACCGCGACCACCTGATCACTGTCGAGCGGGGCGTCAGCCTGGTCTGGTTCAATAGCGACGGGTCGCCCTCGACGACGTATGCCGCGGGCCTCTACGCGCCACGGCCGCGCTTCCGCATCCCCGCCGCCACCAGCCGCCTGGCGCAGCTTGCACGGTAGGCTGTGCCCCGTAGTGCTATCGTAGGTACGCCACGCCTGTCAGAGTGAAAGAGTAGCCATGCGCCGCCTTGCCGCCCTTGTCGCACTGACCCTGACCGTCAGCGCCAGTGGAACGCCTGTGCTCGCCCAGGCCCGCCCATCGGCCGAGGCCCTCGCGCGCTCGCTGCAGCAGCGTTACCAGGGCATTCGCGATTTCTCGGCCGACTTCAGCCACACGTATCGCGGCGGCGTGCTGCGCACGCAGACCCGCGAGCACGGCACGGTCACGGTCAAGAAGCCCGGCCGGATGCGCTGGGTCTACACCGGCCCCGAGAAGAAGGAGTTCGTCTCCGACGGCGTGAAGGTCTACTCCTATATCCCCGCCGACAAGCAGGTCATCGTCAGCGACGTCCCCGACGACAACCAGGCGACGACGCCGGCGCTGTTCCTGGCCGGCAAGGGCGACATCGTCCGCGACTTCACCGCCGCCTACGTCGACGGAGCCGGCCAGGGACGCTGGCGCTGCAAGCTGACGCCGCGCAGGGACGAACCGGACTACGAATACCTGGTCGTCGGCATCGACCCGGCGACCCTCCAGATCCGGGCGCTGACGACGCGGGATCGCCAGGGCGGCGATTCGACGCTGACGTTCACGAACCTGAAGGAAAACACGGGAATATCCGATAAGGAGTTCGCGTTCCGGATTCCGCGCGGCGTCGACGTCATGACTGATGGCACCCGTAACTAGCCGTCTCGCCGTCGTCGCCTGCCTCGGCCTCCTGCTCTCCGGCGTGCGCCACGGCCGCGGCGATGCGCGCCGGCCAGCAGGCCGAGCAGCTCGAGGACTACGACCGCGCGATCATCGAGTACACCAAGGCGCTGCAGCGCCAAGCCGGACAACCGCGAGGCGCGCCGGTCGCTCGAGCGCGCCAAGCTGCGCTCGTCGCTCGACCACTATCACGCGGGGCCGGCGGCTCGCCGGCGGCGGTCGTCTCGACGAAGCGCTCGTCGAGCTGCAGCTGGCGGCGGAACTGAACCCGGGTAACCAGGACATCGCAGACACGCTGCAGAGCGTCCGCACGCAGCTGCGGACCAAGGTCGCCGTCGCCCGCGAGGGCAAGACGCAGCTCGAGACGCTGATCGAGCGGACACGGGACCTGCCGCCGCCCGGCCTCGAGCTGCCGGCCGACGTGCGGCTGCCGGCCTCGCTGACGTTCCGCGACGCCAGCTCGCGCGACATCTACACCGCCATCGCGCGCTTCGCCAACGTCAACGTCGTCTTCGACCCACCGTTCCGCGAGCAGCCGGTCACCATCGACCTGCGCAACACCTCGCTCGAGGACGCGCTGCAGTCGCTGTCAACGGCGACGCGCAACTTCTATCGCGTCGTCCGCGCAGCGCACGATCACGGTCATTCCGGACACGCCGGCCAAGCGCCGCGAGTACGAGGAAGAAATCGTCCGCACCTTCTACCTGAGCAACGCCGACCTCAAGGAAACGATCGACCTGCTGCGCATCGTCATCGACGCGCGGCGCATCGCGCCGGTCACGGCGACCAACGCGATCTCGATCAAGGACACGCCGGAGCGCGATCGCCGCCGCCGCACGGGTGCTGATCCGGCGATCGACAAGGCGCGGCCCGAGGTGGTGATCGACGTCGAGCTGCTCGAGGTCGATCGGACGAGGCTGCGCGAGTACGGCCTGCAGCTCGCGTCGCCGGGGTCGCCCGGCATCAACGGCGCGGTCGACGTCAATCGACGACAACCTGACGCTGCGCGACCTGCGCAACCTGACGCAGTCCGACGTCTTCCTCACCAACCTGCCAGGTCTGTTCTACCGCCTGCTCAAGAGCGACAACAACACGCGGACGCTCGCCAACCCGCAGCTGCGCACGTCCGAAGGGCTGCCGGCGCAGGCGCGCTTCGGCGAACGCGTGCCGGTGCCGGTCACGACGTTCTCGCCGATTGCCACCGGCGGCGTCGCCCAGCAGCCGATCACGTCGTTCAACTACGAGAACATCGGCGTCAACATCGACATCACGCCGCGCACCCATCACGACGACGAGGTGTCGCTGGCGCTGAAGATCGAAGTGAGCAGCATCTCGGGCACCGGCTTCGGCGGCCTGCCGACGTTCGGCAACCGCGACGATCAGCCACGACCATCCGGCTGCGCGACGGCGAGACGAACCTGCTCGCCGGCTTGATTCGCGACGACGAGCGGCAGGTGCTCGAAGGAATTCCCGGACTGAGCGACCTGCCGGTGATCGGCCGCCTGTTCGCGCACACGCGGAAGCAGACGCAGGAGACCGACATCGTCCTGACGCTGACGCCGCGCATCATCCGCGTGCTCGACCTGAACGAAGACGACCTGCGGCCGTTCCGCGTCGGCCGCGACAGCGAAGGCGCCGGCGGCGGCATCGTCGAACTGCCGTTGCCGCTGGAATTGCCAGCCGACCCAGCGCAGCCGCGTGTCCCGACGCCGCCAACTGGGCAACCGCCCCAGGGGCAGCCGACCCAACCCGGCACGACCGGACCGATCTTCGCGCCGGCACCGGCCACGCCTCCTCCGCCCGGCCGCTAGAGAGCCGTCGGTGACGGTTGTCCTGCAGTTCAGGCAGACGGGGAGCTAATCGATCTTGTCTACCTTCGCTCCGAGCGCAAGCAGCCGCTCCACCAGCTGGCTGTAGCCGCGCTCCACCGTTTCGAGCGGCAGCACGCGCGTCTGGCCGTCGGCCGCCAGGCCGGCGGCGATCAGCGACATCCCGGAGCGCAGATCGCGGCTGTCGAGCGCCCGGCCGCCGCGCAGCCGGGTCGGGCCGTTGACGATGATGCGGTGCGCGTCGGCGAGGAACAGGTCGGCGCCCATGCCGCTCATCTGCTCGAGCGCGAACAGCCGCAGCTCGTACATCCAGTCGTGCACCAGCGTGCGCCCCTCGCGCCTGCGTCGCCAGCACGGTCACCAGGCTGACGAGGTCGCTGGGGAACGACGGCCACAAGCCCGGTGGTGATGCGGCGCACCGCCTTCGGCGTGGACGGCTTGACGAAGAACACGCCGTCGCGCATGCCGCACTCGACGTTCATCCGCTTCAGCACCGCGGCGACCACCTCGATGTCCTCTTCGCGCGCGCCGTCGATGTCCATCTCGCCGCCGGTGATCGCGCCGACCACCGCCCAGCTGCCGGCCTCGATGTAGTCGCCGCCCAGCTCGGTGCTCGGCACCGCGCAGCCGCGAGACGCCCTCGATCCGGATCTTCGAGCTGCCGATGCCGGTGACCGCCGCGCCCATCTTCGCCAGGAACTCGCAGAGCTCGACGACGTGCGGCTCGGTCGCGGCGTGCCGGATCTCGGTGACGCCAGGCGCGGTCGCGGCCGCCAGCAGCGCCGTCTCGGTGCCGGTGACCGACGCCTCGTAGAGGTACATCGACGCGCCCTTGAGCCCGTCCGGCGCCTCGAGGGAGTGGTCACGGCCATCGCCTGCGCGCGCCCCCATCGCGAACAGCGCCGTCGAGGTGCGTCGAGATCGAGCGCCGGGCCGGGAAGTCGCCGCCGGGCGGCGCGATGTGCGCCTTGCCGAGCCGCGCCAGCAGCGGCCCGAGCAGCAGCACCGACGCGCGCACCCGGCCGACCAGCGTGCGGTCGGGGCTGTGGTTGGTCAGCTGCGGCGCACGCACCCGCAGCGTCGTCGTGCCGATGCCGTCGACCTCGGCGCCGACGTCGAGGAGCAGCCGCGCCATCACCTCGACGTCGCCGATGCGCGGCACGTTGGTGAGCACGCACTCCTCCGTCGGTCAAGCAGACAGGCGGCGAGCAGCGGCAGCGCCGCGTTCTTGTTGCCTTCGACGGCGACGCGCCCCTCGAGCCGGTGCCCGCCTTCGATCAGCAGTGTCGACATCAGCGTTCCGTTCTCCGCAAGTAGTCCACGATCCGGGTCGGCGTCGCGAAGCCGACGAACATCCGGCTCGGGCTGCAGCGACACGCCGAAGCGGTCCACGACCTGCCGCTTGATGCGCGGCGCCAGCCGCAGACATCGCGCGCGGTGGCGCCGCCGCGGTTGACGATGGCCAGCGTGTGCTTGGTCGAGATATGCCGACCGCGCCGTCCTCGTAGCCTCGCTCGAAGCCGGCATGCTCGATCAGCCAGGCGGCGGGTACCTTGACACGGCCGGTCGCCATCGCGAACGGCAGGCGGCGTTCCGCCGGCGATCGAGCCGATGCGCTCGCGGGTCGCCTCGTCGACGACCGGGTTCATGAAGAACGACCCGACGCTGCGCGTGTCCGGATCCGAAGCGTCGACCACCATCCCCTTGCGGCGGCGAATCGCGATGACCGCCGCGCGCACGTCGCCGACTCGCGGCGAGATGATACCGGCCCGGTCCAGATACGACACCACGTCCGGGTAGGACGGCGCCGGCGTCGTCTGCCGCAGCCGGAAGCTGACGGCGCAGATGATGAAGCGGCCGGCATCGACACCCTTGAACCGGCTCATGCGGTAGGCGAAGCCGCACTCGTGCGCCCCGAGCGTGCGCAAGGTACCGTCGAAGCGGTCGAAGGCGGTGACCGTCTCGATCGAACCGGCAACCTCCTGGCCGTAGGCGCCCACGTTCTGGATTGGCGTGCCGCCGACGTTGCCGGGAATGCCCGAGAGCGACTCGAGGCCGCCAAGCTGCCGTTCGACAGCCGCGGCGACCAGCCCGTCCCACGGCTCGCCACCGCCGGCGAAGACCAGCGTGTCGCCGCCACCGATGTTGCTGAAGCTCCTGCCAGTCAGCGACGGTCTGCACGACGAGACCCGGAATGCCGGCATCGGCAATCACCACGTTGCTGCCGCCGCCGAGCACGAACATCGGCTGCTGCGTCCGTTCGCACCACTCGTGCGCAGCAGCGACCTCTCCCGGCATCGTCACCCGCAGAAACCGCTGCGCAACCCCGCCGACGCCGAGCGTGGTGAGCGGTGCGAGCGGCACGTTGCTGCTGGATCCAGCCGGGGCATCACTCGAGTGCAAGCAGCTGCGCCTCCTGCGCGATCAGCGCCGACAGGGCCTCGGCCCGGGAACAAAGCTGAAACTCGAGCCAGTCGCCCGGCGCGACCTGTGCCGCGATCGGCAGATCCGCCGTGATCACGGTGGCGATCTGCGGGTAGCCGCCGGTTGTCTGGCGGTCTGCCATCAGCAGGATCGGTTGGCCCGACGCTGGCACCTGGATTCCGCCGGTGAAGGTCGCGTCGGAAATCATTTCGATGGGGGCGCGTCGTGGAATCGGGTTCGCGGTCGCAAGACGATACGCCATTCGATTCGACTGCGGTGTAACAAAGAAGCGGGACGACTGGAGCAGGTCGTACGCCTCGGGCGCGAAGTATTCATGTTGCGGCCCGGCAAGCACCCGCAGGCGCGCTCCGCCGCTCGCCGAGTGCACCCTCGGCGTCACCCGAGGATTTCGCGGCCCCCGTTGTATTTCGCCCAACGCCAGCCGATCGCCGGCAACGAGTGGCCGCGCAGCGGCGCCGTCAACCCGTGCGAGCGCGTGGGTCGAGCGGCTGCCCAGCACCGGCGCCGTGTCGATGCCGCCGCCGAACGCAATGCTGGCACGGGCGCCAGTTCGGCGCTCGCCAAAGCGCAGCACACACCCTGGCGGCGCCGCCCTGGGCGTCAGCAGCGGCAGCGTCGCGCCGTCGAGGGTGGCGTCAAGATCCGCGCCCGCTATCGCCACCACGGCTCCGGAGTCGAGTCGAACGGCCGGCCCCATCAGCGTTGCCTCGAGCGTCGCAGCGCGACCCTCGTTGCCCACGAGCGCATTGGCCGAACGTTGGGCGACGCGATCCATCGCGCCGGCAACCGGCACACCGCTCCCCTGGAAACCCCAACGCCCTTCGTCTTGCACGGTGGTCAGCAGCCCGGGCGCCAGGATGGTGATGAACCGGCGTGAATGGCCGCTGTTGGCCGGTCGCGACGAGCGCGCCGCCGAGGCCGGCGCCGAGCCCATCCTGCGGCTGACCCCGCCAGAATCGCGGCTTCGATCGTGGACGAACCGCACAGTGTCTCCCGGTGCGAACAGCGCCGGCACGGCACTCTCCGGATCGAACACCGGCACCTGGCTGCGGCCGACAATCTGCCACCCGCCTGGGGACTCCATTGGATAAACGCCGGTCTGCCGGCCGGCGATGCCGAGCGACCCAGCGGCGACACGCCCGCGCGGCTCGGCACGGCGCGGCATGGCAATCGACTCGTCCACCGAGCCCATGTAGGCGAATCCGGGCAGGAAGCCAAGCATGTAGACCCGATAGCTCGTCGCCGTGTGGCGCGCAATCACCTCGTCCGCGGCGATGCCGGCAAACGCCGCAACCACACCGAGATCCGGCCCATCCTCACCGCCATAGGCGACAGGAATCTCGATGGCGCGGCCGGTCAACGCAGGGGCGGCGCGCGACGCGCAGTGCGCGGCCGCGTGCCGCACCCGGTCGACATCCGTCTTGAGCGGGTCGAAGTAGACGGCGACGCTGCGATAGGTCGGGACGATATCTCGGATACCGGGGATCGCCTCCGCGCGGAGCGCTGCGGCAGTCGCGACGGCGCGCGCGTTGACGTCAGGATCGATCGTCGCCTCGAACTCCAGCAGCAACGCGGCGTCGCCCGCGTCGCGCACGGCGGCTGTCACGCGGCGAGCGCCTGCAGCAGCTTGCGATGAATGCCGCCGAAGCCGCCGTTGGACATCAGCACCACCACGTCGCCGTCGCGCTGCTCGCTGACGATGGTGCGGACGATGTCGTCGACCTCTGGAATGTGCCGGGCGCGCTGGCCGAGCACGGTCACGTCTTCGACCAGCTGCTCGGCCGAGAGGCGCTCGGCCTCGGGCAACGCCGAACGGAACACGCCGGCAATCACCACCTCGTCGGCGCCACCGAACGCCCGGGCAAAGTCGGCCTGGAACACCCGCCGGCACGAGGACGCCGATCGCGGCTCGAAAACGGCCCAGACGCGGCGGCCGGGATAACCGGTTCGCAGCGCTGCCAGGGTCTCGTGCACCGCGGTCGGATGGTGCGCGAAGTCGTCCAGCACGGTGACGCCACGGCTGATGCCGACGATCTCGAGCCGGCGCTTGATTCCCTTGAATGCCTTGAGCCCTTCGACCAGCACGGCGGCACTGATCCCGGCGTAAGCCCCGACGGCAATTGCCGCCAGGGCATTGCGCACGTTGTGCGCGCCGAGCAACGGCGACTCGAAGCGGGCAAACGGTTCGCCGCCCCGCAGCACGTCGAAGTGGGTGCGGCCGTCGCGGTGGCTGACGTCGCGCGCTTGCCAGGTGCTGCCATCAGCCAGGCCGAAAGTCTCGACCGGGCTGACCGCTGCCGGCGCCAAGGCCAGCGCATCGGCACTGTCGGCCCCGAGCAGCAGCAGGCCGTTGCGGGGCACAAGATTGACCAGGCGCCTGAACGCCAGGCGGACCTCGTCGAGATCGCGATAAATGTCGGCGTGGTCGAACTCGATGTTGCCGATGACCGCGACGTGCGGCAGGTACTTCAGGAACTTGGCGGTCTTGTCGAAATAGGCGCTGTCGTATTCATCTCCCTCGATGACGAACTCGCCGCCGTCGCCGAGACGGTAGCTCGAGCCGCCGTCGCCCAGGTTGAGGGCAATGCCGCCGACGAGGATCGTCGGGTCCAGGCCACCGTGTGTCAACAGCCAACCGGTGAGCGAGGTGGTTGTCGTCTTGCCGTGCGTGCCGGCGAGCACCACCGGACGAGCCCCCCAGAGGAAATGCTCGCGGATGGCCTCCGGCAGGGAGCAATATCGCAGCTTGCGTTCGAGCACCGACTCGAGCTCTGGGTTGCCACGCGATATCGCATTCCCTACCACCACCAGGTCGGCGTCGTCAGCGACATGGTCAGCGGCATAGCCGCCCATCGCCGGGATGCCCTGCCCGGCGAGGAAGTCGCTCATCGGCGGGTAGACGTTCTGGTCCGAGCCGCGCACGTCGTGGCCGCGCTGCTTGAGCAGCGCCGCGAGCGTGGCCATCGCCGTACCGCAGATGCCGATCAGGTGGATCTTCTTCGATTCACGCAACGGGTGATTCCTCGACGATGACGCCGGGGCGCGGCGCCGTGATGACGCGGCAAGCCACGCCGAACGGTACCGTCCAGCAGGGCCCGCTGGTATGTCCCGACGGAAAGCCGTAGAGCACGGGGCCATCGAATTGCGCCGCGAACGACTGCGCGACGCCGCGCGCGGTCGCCCGGCCGTCCGGCTCGTCGCAGCCGCGCATCTCGCCGAACACGACCGCTCGCGCCCGCGACACGATGCCGGCGAGGGCGAGCTGGGTCAGCATGCGGTCGAGCCGATAGGGCCGTTCATTCACATCCTCGAGGAACAGCACGCAGCCCACCGGCGGTGAAAACGCATACGGCGTGCCGAGCGAGGCGGTCAACTGCGTCAGGGTGCCGCCGAACATCGGCCCGCTCGCCTCGCCGCTGCGCACGACCTGCAGGCCGTCAGGCGTCAGCTGCAGGCCGGCGCCGCCCTGCAGCAACGCCAGCAAGGAGCTCTCGTCATAACCAGAGGCGCCACGGGCGAGCCGGCCGTCGAGCATCGGCCCATGGAGGACCGTCACGCCGGCGTGACAGGTGAGCCACGTCATGATCGAGGTGTTGTCGCTATAGCCGACAAACAGCTTCGGCCGCTGCGCCAGGTCGCGGCCCGCCAGCCATGGCAGCAGGTGAACGCTGCCATAGCCGCCGCGCAGGGCCATCAGGGCCGCCACCGACGGGTCGTCCCAGGCACGCTCGAAGTCCGCAGCTCGCGTCGCTGCGGTTCCGGCCGTGAAGGTGTCCCGTTCGAACAGCGCCTCCTGCCACGACGGCTCGAAGCCGAGGCGGCGAAGTTCTTCTGCCCCGGCGTCGAGGGCGTCGCGGCCGCAGCCGCTCGCCGGGGCGACGATCGCCACGCGATCGCCGGCGCGGAGCGCAGTCGGCTTCCGCATCAAAGATAGCGGGCCATCTCGTCGGCGACGCGCCGGTGGCTGTCGCAGCCAAGCACCTGTCGCAACGCCGAGGCGCGCGCCGGCATTCGCGCCGGTTCGGCCCAGAAGCGCTCCTTGGCGCGACGCTGCCGGGCCAGGGCATCTTCGAGCCGCTTGTGTGAAATCGTCCCGTCCTCCACCGCCCGCACCAGCGCCTCCAGTGTCGCTGCTTGAATGTCAGCGTTACCGCTGCAGATCAGCAGCCCGTCGCACCCGGCGGCAATCGCCCGCACCGCCGCATCCGGGATGTCGTAGGTCTTGGCGACGGCCTTCATCTCGAGGTCGTCGCTGAGGATCACGCCGGGGAACTGCAGCTCGTCGCGCAGCATGCCCTGCACGATGGTCTTCGACAACGTGGCCGGCTGCTCCTCGTCCAGCGCCGGCACCAGGACGTGCGCGGTCATGATAAAGGCGACGCCAGCGCGAACCGCCTCGCGAAACGGCACACACTCGACTCGGCGGATGCGGTCCGGTGGATGCTCCACCAGCGGCAGCTCCAGGTGCGAATCGACCGAGGTGTCACCGTGCCCGGGAAAATGCTTGCCGCACGCGGCAACGCCGTTGTCCTGCAGCCCGCGGATGACCGCTGCGCCGAGCAGCGCGACCATCTCGGCATCTTCGGCCAGCGCCCGATCGCCGATGATCGGATTCTTCGGGTTGGTGTGGATGTCGAGCACCGGTGCGTAATCGAGCGTGATGCCGACGGCGCGCAGTTCGGCGGCGAGCGCGCTCGCAAACCGAGTCGCCAGGCCCGCATCGCCGCTGCGCCCGAGCACCGCCATCGGCGGCCACACCGTGAAGGGGTCCTTCAGCCGCGCGACACGGCCGCCCTCCTGGTCGACGCTGACCCAGAGCGGCACCTCTGCCGCCAGTTGCTGGATGTCGTGTGACAGCTCGGCGACCTGCTCCGGTTCCTCGATATTGCGGGAAAAGAAGATGACGCCGCCGAGCGAGAACTCCCGCGCCAGGGAGCGCAGCTCCGGCGTGATCGTCGTCGCCGGCAGGCTGCCGATGAGGAGCTGGCCAATCTCTCGTCGAATCGCACCCGGCACGGTCACATGATAAACCGTGTGGTTCTTTATAATTCCTCCGTGCGTATCGACACTTCCGCTCCCACTCGCATCGACCTCGCCGGCGGCACCATCGACATCTGGCCGCTCTACCTGTTTCATCCAGGCGCCCAGACGGTCAATGCCGCGATCAGCCTGAGGGCACATGCCCGTGTCGAGACCCGCCACGACGATCGCATCGTCATCCGATCGGAAGATACCGGTGTCACGGTCGAGGCGGACAGCTGGCAGAGTCTGCGCGACCAGCAGGAACTGCGCCTGCTCTCGCTGATTTCACACTTCTTCAAGGCCCGCGGCCTGACGCTGACCACGCGGGCGGAGTCGCCGGCGGGTGCCGGCATCGCCGGCTCGTCCGCGCTGAACGTCGCGGTCTGCGCGGCACTGGCGCAGTGGCAGAAGACTCACTACGAGCCGGAGGCACTGCTACAGGTGGCGATGAACATCGAAGCGCAGGCGATCAACGTGCCGACCGGGCTGCAGGACTATCGTCCGGCACTGTACGGCGGCGTTGCCGCGCTCGAGCTCGACGTCGAAGGCGTTCGCCGTGTCCCGCTGGCGATCGATGCCGCCGAACTCGAGCAGCGGCTCGTGCTCTGCTACACCGGTGAGCCGCGCAATTCCGGCACGAACAACTGGGAGATCACCAAGAAGCACATCGACGGCGATCGCTTCATCTTCGAGTGCTTCGAGCGCATCCGCGACACGGCGATCGCCATGCGCGACGCGCTCGTGAGCGGCAACTGGGAGGCGGTCGGCCGTTCGATTGCGGACGAGTGGGAAAACCGCAAGCGGCTGGCCCCGGGCGTCACCACGCCGGGCATCGAAGCGCTGATCGCCCGCGCGATGGCGGCAGGAGCCACCGCAGCCAAGGTATGTGGCGCTGGTGGCGGCGGCTGCCTGTTCTGCTACGGCCCGCCGGCGCAACGGGCGGCGATCGCCGAGGCGCTGCGCGACGGCGGCGCGCGCCTGCTCGATTTCCGCATCGAGCGAGACGGCCTGGCGCGTGGATAACCGGGCCATTGCCGCTCTCCTCACCGAGATCGCCGACCTGCTCGAGATCAAGGGCGAGAACGGTTTCAAGATCCGCGCCTATCGCTCCGCCGGCGAGACGCTCGCCGCATGGCCCGATGCGGTCGCCGGCCTGGACGACAAGCAGTTGCGTGAGCTGCCCGGCATCGGCAAGGACCTCGCCGCCAAGATCCGGGAGCTGATCGACTCCGGCATGTGCAGCTACCACCAGGAGCTGCTGCAGGAGTTCCCGCCGACCATCCTCGACCTGCTGCGGCTGCAGGGCGTCGGACCCAAGACGGTGGCACTGCTCTATTCCGTGCTCGGCGTCCGCTCCATCCCGGATCTGCCGCCGCGGCGCGGGAGGGACGGCTGCGGGCGGTCAAGGGCATGGGCGCAAAGAAGGAAGCGCTTATCCTGCGCGCCATTGAGGAGCGCGAGCGCGATGCCGGCCGCCACCTGATGGCCGACACGGCGGCAGTCGCCGCCGAACTGATCGCTTACCTGCGCCAACAGGCGCCGGCAACGGACTTCATCCCGGTTGGCAGCCTGCGTCGCGGCTGTGAGACGTGCGGTGACATCGACATCCTCGCCGTCGGCGGCGCGGCAACGCTGATGGACGCCTTCGCCGCGCACCCCAGGATCGAGCGCGTGCTGGGCCAGGGCGAGACGAAGACCAGCATCCGCGTGCTGGGCGGCTACCAGGCAGACCTGCGGCTGGTGCCGCCAGACAGCCGTGGCGCCGCGATGCAGTACTTCACCGGCTCCAAAGCGCACAACATCGCGGTGCGCGACCGCGCCATCCAGCATGGCTACAAGCTGAACGAGTACGGGCTGTTCCGGGTCGACGACGACAGCCGCGTCGCCGGCGCCTCGGAAGAGGAGATTTACCAGGCGCTCGGCATGGCCTGGATCGAGCCCGAACTGCGGGAGAACCGCGGCGAGATCGAGGCGGCGGTGGCGCATGCGCTGCCTCGCCTGCTCTCGGTCTCTGACCTGCAGGGCGACCTGCACATGCACACCACCGCGACCGACGGACGCGACGACATCGAGACCATGGTCGCCGCCGCGCACCGCCTCGGCCACCGCTACATCGCCATCACCGATCACAGCCGGGCGCTGGCGATGGCCAACGGGCTCGATGAAGCGCGCGCGCTGGAACATGCGGCCCGGGTCCGCGCCATGAACGGCCGCTTCGAAGGGCTGACGGTACTCGCAGGCATCGAATGCGACATCCTCGCCGACGGCCGCATGGACCTGGCCGACGACTGCCTTGCCCAGCTCGACATCGTGGTCGGCTCGCTGCATTCGCATTTCACCCAGGACCCGGCAGAAATGACCGACCGTGTCCTGCGGGCGCTGGAGTGTCCCTGGCTGGACATCCTGGGCCATCCAACCGCGCGCCGGCTTCTCAAGCGCGATCCGTTGCCGCTCGACATGGCAGCCGTGACCACCGCCGCCGCCCGACACGGCGTCGCACTGGAGATCAACTGTCAGGTCGATCGGCTCGACCTGAACGAGTCGCACGCGAGGTTCGCGCGCGATCGCGGCGTGATGCTGGTGGTGTCGACCGACGCACATTCCGTGACAGCCCTCAACAACCAGCGTTGGGGTGTGCAAATCGCGCGGCGCGGCTGGCTCCGCCCGGAGGATGTGCTCAACACCCGCGACCTAGCCGCCTTCCAGGCGATGTTGCGACGCAACCGCCGGGCCCAGGAAGCTTGACATGGCCGACGACCCGTCCGGTTTCGTTCCACTCAAGGCGTTGAAGAGAGGCTCCAGCGATCCGAAGGCTGCACTGGAGGAACTCCGGCGCATCTACTTCAAGACCACCAAGCAGACGATCGACAACGACCTGATTCACGCAATCGAGCTTTTCAAGCAGCTTGGCGAGGCAGAGCAGGACAAGGGCGCGGTCTACATGGAAGGTATCGGCCAGATGCGCAAGGAGTGGGCGGCAAAGAAGACGGCGAAAAGTAAAAAGTCGAAATTCAAACCCAAAACCTGAAAGCTCACTTGTCGATCTCGATCTTCTTCCTTGCCGTCATTCGCAGCACGTCAGGGACATTGCGGTCGCTCGACAGCGTGCGCAGGTCGCGCTCGGTCAGTCGTGACAGCAGGTTCATCGACAACGCCACTGGTGTCTTCGGGTTGCGGGCCAGCGCGACAACGACGGCGTAGTTCTTCATCCACGCCCGCGTGTGGGCAATGATCCGCAGGATGTCCTCCGAGACGTTGGCCATGCGCGCGATCGCCTCGATCTCGCTCTCGGTCACCTTCGGGCTGCTCAGGACGGCGGCCGCGACGATGCGGTTCGGATCGCGGATCAGGATCGTCCGTTCCTCGCGGCTCCCCTTCATCGCCAGGGAAATGCGCTGCGCGACGTTCATTGCGGCGATCCTGTTCAGGGCCGACACCTGCCCCGGCTGATCCTGGCCATCGGCCGCGGCGCTGTCCGTCGTCGTAGCAGCGTCGATCAGCGGAGTATCGAGGTCATCGGCAGGGCTATCCGTCGCCTCCAGACCCCGCTGCGCGAAGAACGCCCGCAATTCGCTGGATACGTCCGCCCGTGCGAGAAATGACGCAAGCGTGGCAGCTGGAATCGCCGTGAGCGACCGCTCGGCGGCCGCAGCGACATCGCTGTCCTGGTCCGTCAGCAGCAGCGCGAGCAGGGCCAGCTGTTCGTGCGGCCGCGGCGCCAGCGCTCCTTGCGCCGCGAGCAGGCGGACGTCGCGGGGAGCTTCGCCGCGCCGGAAGCTGTCGAGCAGCGGAGCACGAAAGGGGGCGTCCATCAATCAACGGGACTCGGCCTGGTCAGCGCCACGCGACGAACAGCCAGACGAGAAGCGCGACCAACAACAGCAGCAAGGCGATGACGATGGCTGCGCGGCCGGCGGTGCGCCGCTGGTCATCGTCGATGCTGACGGCGTTCGCCGGCCGCGGCGCCGCCGCACCATCGCCGAAGCGCGCATCGAAGTCTCGCACCAGGCGTTCGGGGTCGGCACCGATCGTCGCGGCGTAGGCGCGGATGATGCCGCGGCGGAAGATGCCGCCCGGCAGCCGCGAAACATCATTCCGCTCCAGCGCCTCGAGCGCGCTGACCGAGATCTTGGTGCTCTCGGCGATGTCGCGCAGGGCGACACCACGCGCCTCGCGCAGCTGCCGCAGCGTGCCGCCGAAATCGGCAGCCTCCTGTGCCCCGGCCGTCCGTTTTTGTCTTGCCATGTCAGCAACCGCCCGTCGCACCATCGAAGGCGGCGTCCAGCTGCGCGACCAGCCCCGGTAGCTGGCTCTCCGCCGCGTCGCCGAAAAGCCCGATCGCCGCGACGCCGGCGGCACCCGTTGCCGCCACCGTCGCGGCGCGCGCCAGCGTCACGCCGCCCAGCGCCAGCACCGGCACCGGCGACGCGACGACGGCGTCCCGCAACAGCGCAATTCCGGCGCCGGGGCGGCCCGGTTTCGACATGGTCTGAAACACCGTCCCGAACAGCAGGTAGTCGGCGCAGCCATCATCGCGCCTCACCTCGTCGAGCGAGTGAACCGACCGGCCGATGATGAAGCCGCTGGGGACCATGCGCCTGACCCGCTGCGCCGGCATCGAATCGCCGCGCAGATGCACACCGTGCGCGCCAGCGGCCAGGGCGACGTCAAGGCGATCGTTGACCAGGACACGCGCCCGGCCAGCCACCGCTTCGACGCAGCGCCGCACCAGCTGCAGCAGAGCGCCGGCCTCGATGTCGCGCTCGCGCACCTGCACCAGGTGTACTCCGGCAGCGGCGGCGGCGGCGACGCGGGCGACCAGCGCGTCTTCGCCCGGCGGATCGAGGCGGCGCCGATCGGTGATGAGGCTGAGCACCGGCTTCATGCGCGATCGCGTGCGGTCTGCGACGGCGTCACGCCCAGCCCGCTGTCGCGGCTGCCGCGGGACAGGAACAGGGACACCAGTTCGAGGATGCCGGCGCCAACATTGACGACGCCGAGACCGGAGACCGCGCCGCGCACGAAGTGATTGGTGATGAGCAGCCGCAGTGCCGGCCACGTCTCGGCGAAGTAGTTGCGGTCCCAGTACATCGACCACGGGATCACGATCAGCACGAAGCCGACCTCGAGGAAGAGCGCAATGCGCAGCAGCCGCATCAGCAGGACCCGCCTCTGCCGAGCAGCGGCAGCCGCCGCTGCCGTTCAGCGACCCGCGAGCCGGCCGTTCTGCGCGCCGTGAATGATTCGGAGGGCACCCTCAGTCGATCGTATCAAAGAGCATCGACTGCGGCTTGAAGGAGCGGCGGTGCAGCGCGGAATAGCCGTGCCGGGCCACGGCGGCGAGGTGGTCGGCGGTGGCGTAGCCCTTGTGACGGTCGTAGCCGTAGCGCGGGTCGGCCTGGTGGTGCGTCACCATCTCGCGGTCGCGCGTCACCTTGGCGACGATCGACGCGGCGGCGATAGCCGCGCAACGGCGGTCGCCGTGCAGGACGCCGCGCTGCGCGATCATGCAGGTCGGGGATGCGGAAGGCGTCCACCAGCACGATGTCGGGCAGCGGCGCAATCGCCAGCACTGCCCGGCGCATCGCCTGCAGCGAGGCGCGGTGGATGTTGATCTCGTCGATTTCGGTCGGCTGCACCGCAGCCACCGACCAGGCGAGCGCCTTGCGGGTGATCACGCCGTAGAGGCGCTCGCGCTCGGCGGCGGTGATCGTCTTGGAGTCCGCCAGACGCCGGGAATGTGCCGGTCCGGGTCGAGGATCGACGGCACCAGCGACGACGGGGCCGGCCAGGCAGCCCCGTCCAACCTCGTCGCAGCCGGCAACCCGGTAGAACCCCCACCGCCGCAAGGCGTTCTCGAGGGTTCGCATGGCCCTGACCCGAACCATGAACTGCTCGGGCCAGGTCGCGCTCCTGCCCGTTTCCTTCATCCTCGCGGCCTTGCCCTTCAGCTCGCGCAGGAAGTAGAGCTTGGCGCGGCGCACCCGCGCCGAGCGGACGATGTCGACCTTCTGCGATGGTCGGCGAGTGCAGCGGGAAGATGCGCTCGACACCCTGGCCGAACGACACCTTGCGGACGGTGAACGAGGCGCGCACGCCGCCGCGATGCATGCCGATGACGATGCCCTCGAAGATCTGGATGCGCTCCTTGTCGCCCTCGCGCACTTTCACGTGCACGCGGACGGTGTCGCCCGACTTCATGGCAGGCCGTTCCGCCGTCATCTGCGTCTTCTCGACCAGTTCAATCGCGCTCATGCTCGTCTCCTTCAGGCCGACAGCCAGCAGTCGACAACGCAAAATCGTCGAAGGTCAGGCGCGACCTTCGCGTCGAATCTCTTCCAGCAGCGCCCGGTCGTCGTCGTCGAGCTCCGCCTGCTCCAGCAGATCGGGCCGACGCGCCAGCGTCCGCTCCAGCGCCGTCCTTCTTCCGCCACCGCCGCACGTCCGCGTGATGCCCGGAGAGCAGCACGTCGGGCACTCTCAGGCCGCCGAACTTCCGCGGGCCGCGTGTAGTGCGGGTAGTCCAGCAACCCGCGCGAGAACGAGTCCTCGTCGACCGACTGCTCGTCGCCGACCACCCCGGGCACCAGCCGGCTGACCGCATCGACTACCACCAGCGCGGCGAGTTCGCCGCCGCTCAGCACGTAATCGCCGATCGACAGCTCCTCGGTCGCGACGAGCTCGCGGACCCGCTCGTCCATGCCCTCGTATCGGCCGCACAGCAGCACGACGTGAGCAAGACGGCTCGAGGCGCTCCGCGTCGACGCTGCGAGAACGTGGCGCCCCTGCGGCGACAGCAGCACCACCGCGTCCGGTGCGCCGCGCGTCTCCCGGACGCTGCTCGACCGCCCGGACGCACCGGCTCGGCCTTCATCACCATCCCCGGTCCGCCGCCGTACGGCATGTCGTCCACCGTGCGATGCCGGTCCGCGGTGAAGTCGCGCAGGTCGTGCACCTGCACGTCCAGCAACCCGCGCTGCACGCCGCGGCTGACGACCCCCTCGGCCAGTCCCGCGTCGATCATGCGGGGAAAGATCGTGACGATGTCGAACTTCACGGACCGACCGAACTGCCAGGAACGTTCGGGTCGTCGGGCCGTTCGAACCGTTCGGACCGTTCGCTTCGTTCGAACCGTTCGCTTCGTTCGAACCGTTCGGTGCGTTCGACGCGTTCGGCTCGCTACGACGCTTCGAACGGCGCCCGGGCCTGACCGTTCCGGGCGCACCGCGCGATCCGGGCGTTCGTTGAGCTCGAGCAGCCCTTCCGGCGGCGCGATGCGGATGCGCCGGCCGGCGACGTCGACCTCGACGCAGATGTCGACTGCCAGCGGAATCAGCACTTCGCCGCGGGGGCCGTCGACCACCAGCAGGCTGCCACCGGTGCCGCCGTCGACCCGGCTGCACGCTACCGACCGTTTCGCCGGCGACCGTCTCCACCGCACAGCCTTCGAGCTGGTGATGGTAGTAGACGCCTTCGGCCAGCGGCGGCAGTTCCGATTCGGGAATCCGCAGCTCCGCGCCGCGGAGCGCCTCCGCCTGTTCCGGGCTGATCACGCCCGTCGAAGCCGACGATCGGCTTGCCATTCTGGAAGCGAGCCGTGGCCAGCACCAGCTGCTCCCGTGCCGCCGCCGGGTCCACAACACCGCGCCGGGCGCGAAGCGGTCTTCGGCGAAGTCGGTTTCGGGGTTGATGGCGACCTGCCCCCGGAGGCCATTCGGCGCGCCGACGCGCCCAACCAGCACCATGTCGTTCCACGAAGGCTGCGCGTCCACGATTCCTGATCCGCTTTCCGGCGGGAGCATTGTGTTTCCGGCGCGGGCACTGTGGCGCCCGTCGCGACTGCCGGTCGCGCTCGGTTCAGCCTGTGGTGCCTGCCAGGCGCGTCAGTCGCGAATGTCGAGCTGCGCGCGCTGCCGTGCTTCTCCGCCGTCACCGCCACCAGCGTCCGCAACGCCGCCGCCGTGCGCCCCTGCCGGCCGATGATCTTCCCCATGTCGCCGGGCGCCGTGGTCAGTTCCAGCACGACCAGGCCGCGCCGCTGCGCCTCGGTCACCTTCACCGCGTCGGGATGGTCGACCAGCGCGCGAGCCACGACCTCGACGACCGCGCGCAGCGGGCTCGGTCCGTCGGTCGCGCCGCTGCTGCCCGGCTCAGGCTGCGCCGTCGGCATCACTGCGCGACAGGCGCGTCAGCCGTCGCGGCGGCTTCGGCTGCCAGAGCCGAGGCGACAGATCGCGCGACAGGTGCTTGGCGAGCAGGGTGCGCACCGAGTCCGACGGCTGCGCGCCCTTGCTGATCCAGTGCTGGATCGCGCTCCTTGTTGATCTCGACCTTGCGCCGGCTTCGTGCGCGGGTTGTAGGTGCCGAGCGTTCTCGACGAAGCTGCTCTCGCGCTTCGAGCGCGCTTCCGTCACCACCACGCGGAAAAACGGCTTCTTCTTCGAGCCGACCCGCGTCATTCGAATCGATAGCATTTCTGCTCCGACCTTTTCGCTCGCGCGCCGGGCCGGCGGCGCTGCGGTCGAGGGTGTGTTCTACCTGCTGATTGGCTAAACCCAACGCGCGCACGCTTGCGTAGCGAATGCTCGGCTCTGAGCAGGACGCGGCGATCAGCGGGCCTTGATCAGCCCCCACGGGCCGCCCTTCTTCCGCTTCTTGCCGCCCGGAACTGCGCCGCCGCTCCCTGCTGTGCCGGCCTGGGCAGGTCGCCATGTTCGCGGGCATCTTCATGCCCTTGGGCAGCTTCGGCATGCCACCGAGCCGATCATCTGCAGCACCTTCTTCATCTCGGTGAACTGCTTCAGCAGCCGGTTGACCTCCTCGACCGAGGTGCCGCTGCCGGCAGCGATGCGCTTGCGCCGGCTGCCGTTGATGATCTTGTCGTTGCGCCGCTCGTCGGCCGTCATCGAGCAGATGATCGCCTCGACGCGGCCCATCTGCTTCTCGTCCGGCTTGTTGTCGGCCAGCTGCTTGATGCTCGCCCAGGCCGGGAATCATGCCCGAGGATGCTTTCGAGCGGCCCCATCTTGCGGATGGTCTTCAGCTGCTTGCGGAAGTCGTCGAGCGTGAACTCGTTCTTCCGGAGCTTGTCTTCGAGCTCTTCGGCCTCGTCCTCGTCGATCGCCTGTTCGGCCTTCTCGATGAGCGACAGCACGTCGCCCATGCCGAGCATGCGCGACACGATGCGATCGGGGTGGAACAGCTCGAGATCTTCGAGCCGCTCGCCGCTGCCGACGAACGCGATCGGCACGCCGACGACCGACACGACCGACAGCGCGGCGCCGCCGCGCGCGTCGCCGTCCAGCTTGGTGAGCACGACGCCGGTGACGCCGACCCGCCGATTGAACTCGCCGGCGCTCTTGATCGCGTCCTGCCCGGTCATCGCATCGGCGACGTAGAGCAGGTCGGTCGGCCGCACGGCGTCCTTGATCGCCTGCAGTTCGTCCATCAGGTCGTCGTCGATGTGCAGCCGGCCGGCGGTGTCGACGATGACGGTGTCGAACCCCTTGGCTCTTCGCCTCGGCCAGCGCGCCCTTCGCCGCGGGCGACCGGGTCCATGCGTCTCGGGCTCGTAGACCGGACGCCCGCCTTCTCGCCGACGACGGCCAGCTGCTGGATGGCGGCCGGGCGGCGGACGTCGGTCGACACCATGATCGGGTGCTTGCCCTGCCGCTTCAGCCACATACCCGAGCTTGCCGGAGGTCGTCGTCTTGCCCGACCCCTGCAGGCCCGAGGAGCAGGACGACCCGCGGCGTCGGCGCGTCCTTCGTCAGGCCGCCTTCGGTGTCGCCGAACAGCGCCAGCAGTTCGTCGCGGACGATCTTGATGACCTGCTGCCCGGGCGACAGGCTCTTGAGGACCGTCTGGTCCATCGCCTGGTCGCGCACGCGGTCGATGAACGCCTTGACGACCTTGAAGTTGACGTCGGCTTCGAGCAGCGCCAGCCGGATCTCGCGCAGCGCCGTCTTCGACGTGCTCCCGCGTCAGCCGGACTTCGCCGCGCAGCGACTTGAAGACGTCCTGGATGCGGGTACTGAGCGAATCGAACATGGGTAAAGGACCAGAACAGATACGGTTATGGCGGGTTGCCGCGCAGACGCACAATCGCGCCGTGCTATAATACCGCGCGGTTATCGTCAGCCGCGATGAGGCTCAGAGGCGGCATCGGCTCCGCCGACCGGACCACGCCGAACGTAACGCCACCCGGCAGACCAACCGCGGACCACTCCATGACAGATGCGCAGCAGAAGATCGTCGTCACCATCGGCATTCCGGTCGCGCGCCGCCACATCTTCCTGTGCGCCGAGCAGACCAAGCCCAAGTGCTGTGACCTGGAGCGCGGCGTCGCGGCCTGGGAGTTCCTGAAGAAACGGCTGAAGGAATTGGGCCTGTCCGACCAGGGCGGCGTGCTGCGCACCAAAGCGAACTGCCTGCGCATCTGCGACGGCGGTCCGATCGCGGTCGTCTACCCGGAGGGGACCTGGTACGGGGAATGCGACCCGCCGGCGCTGGAGCGGATCATCCAGGAACATCTCATCGGCGGCCGTCCGGTCGAGGACCTGGCGATCGCCGAGCACCACTTGGAGGGATAGCAGGCTCTGGGCTCCCGGGCGTCGTCAGACGCCGGAGAGCTTGTGCCCGAGCTTGTCCTTCTTGGTCTTGAGGTACTTGCGGGTGTGCTCGCCGGCGGGGATCTCGAGCGGCACCGCTTCGGAGACGGACAGCCCGTAGCCCTGCAGCCCGACGAACTTGCGCGGATTGTTGGTCAGCAGCCGCATCGTCTTGATGCCGAGGTCGCTGAGGATCTGCGCGCCGATGCCGTAGTCGCGCTGGTCGGCCTTGAAGCCCAGCCGCTCGTTGGCCTCGACGGTGTCGAGCCCCTGGTCCTGCAGCGCGTAGGCGCGGATCTTGTTGGCCAGGCCGATGCCGCGCCCCTCCTGGTTGAGGTAGAGCAGCACGCCGCGCCCCTCGTCGGCGATGCGCTGCATCGCGGTGTCGAGCTGCGGGCCGCAGTCGCAGCGCGCCGAGTGGAAGACGTCGCCGGTGAGGCACTTCGAGTGGACGCGCACCAGGACGTCCTTGCCGTCGCCGATGTCGCCGCGCACCAGCGCGACGTGCGTCTCGTTGTCGATCTGGCTCTCGTAGGCGTGGATCCGGAACGCGCCGTGCTCGGTCGGCAGGTCGGCGCGTGGCGACGCGCTTCACCAGCCGCTCGGTGCGCATGCGGTACTGAATCAGGTCGGCGATGGTGATCATCGGCAGACCGTGCTTGCTGCGCGAACTTCGTCAGCTCGGGCACACGCGCCATCGTGCCGTCCTCGTTCATGATTTCGCAGATGACGCCGGCCGGGTAGAGGCCGGCGATGCGCGCCAGATCGACCGCCGCCTCGGTCTGCCCGGCCCGCACCAGCACGCCGCCGTCGCGCGCGCGCAGCGGAAACATGTGTCCCGGGCGCGCCAGGTCCGCCGGCTTGGTCTTCGGGTCGATGGCGGCCATGCACCGTCGCGGCGCGGTCGCGCTGCCGAGATGCCGGTGCTGACGTCGCTGCTTGGCTTCGATCGACACGCAGAACGCCGTGTCGAAGCGTGGTGGTGTTCCTGTCGACCATCAGCGGAATCTCGAGCTGCGTCGAGCCGCTCGCGCGGTCATCGGCATGCAGATCAGGCCGCGGCCGTGCGTGGCCATGAAGTTGATCGCCTCGGGCGTCACCTTCTCCGCCGCCATCGTCAGGTCGCCCTCGTTCTCGCGATCCTCGTCGTCGACGACGATGATCATGCCGCCGCTGCGGATCGGCGTCGATCGCCTCGTCGATCGGGGCGAACGGTGCACCCTTGCTGCGGGCGCCCTTGGCGATGCGGATGCTTGCGTTCTTCGTCTGTCATCGTGTTCCACGGCCGGTGCTGAACCGGGCGCCTACCGCTTGTCCGAGCACGGCTGCCAGCCGTGCCTCCGCCAGCTCGACGCCGCGCGCCACGTACTTCCCGACCATGTCGCATTCGAGGTTGACCGCGGTCGCCCGCCCGCCGCGCGGCGCCAGGTTGGTATGCTCCCAGGTGAACGGGATGATCATCACGTCGAACGGTCGTTCGGCCAAGCGCGGCCACGGTCAGGCTGATGCCGTCCACGGCGACCGATCCCTTGCGCAACCAGGTAGGCTGCCAGCGCCGGCCGGGAACGCGATCGTGACCCAGTGCGAGTCGCCGTCCTCGCGGATCGCGCTCGACCGTGCCGGTCCCGTCGACGTGCCCCTGCACGAAGTGGCCGCCGAAGCGGCTGTCGGCGCGCATCGACCGTTCGAGGTTGACCGGCTGCCCTGGCGCGCAGCGTCGCCGAGCGTCGTCACGCGCACCGTTTCCGGACCGATGTCGGCGTGCATCGCGCCGTCGCAAGGCGCCGGTCACCGTCAGGCACACGCCGTTGACGGCCAGGCTCTCGCCCGAGCGCGAGTCGCCGCGGCGAGCGGCGGTCGCGATCCGCAGCCGCGCGCCGGATGCGACCCGCTCGACCGCGCACGACCCGGCCGACCGCTCTCAATCAGGCCGGTGAACATATCCCTCGATCAGTACATCCGGCCCGAGCGGCTCGACGAGGCGCTCGAAGAGGGCCGACGAGGAAATCGCCCTGCCGGCCGAGCCACGGCACGCCTTCCGGCCCGAGCCAGCATCGGCGCCGACGTACAGTTGGACGTAGTCGACCACGCCCTCGTCCCACGCGGCGGCGTGCAGCGCGGCGCCGCCTTCGAGCAGCAGGCTCTGCACGTCGAGCGGCGCCAGCTGCGCGGAGCGCCGTGGGCAATGCCCGGCTCCGGCGCGGCGATCACGGTCGCCCCGGCCCGTTCGAGTGCGGCGGCGCGCGATTCGCTGCGCCCGGCGGCCGGCAGCCGGTCGTCAGTATTATCACCGGTCCGGCTGACAGAGCGTCGAGAACAGCCGTGCCTGCGGACGGCGTCCGCAGCCGGCGGTCGAACACCACCCGCGTCAGCGGCCGCTCGCGGTAGACCTCGCGCGCGGTCAGCAGCGGATCGTCGACGAGCACGGTCTCCGAGCCGACACGCGACCGCGTCGACCTGGGCGCGCACATATTGGGCGTGCCGCAGCGCCGGCGCGGAGGTCAGCGGCGTCCGAACGCCGGGCGCCGCCGCGATGCGGCCGTCGAGGCTGGTCGCCGCCTTCAGGATGACGAACGGCCGCCGTTCGCGCAGGCTGGTGAGGAACGGCTGGTTCAGCCGCAGCGCGGCCTGCGCGCTCGACGCCGACGTCGACCGTCGATGCCGTGCGCGCGCAGCGTCGGCGAACCCACGGCCGCTGCACCAGCGGAAACGGATCCTCCATCGCCGCAACGACGCGGCTGATGCCGGCGGCGATGATGCGCTCGGTGCACGGGCCGGTGCGGCCCGTGTGCGCGCACGGCTCGAGCGTGCAGTAGAGCGTGGCGCCCGCGCGGCGGCTCGCCGGCTTGGTCGAGCGCGTGCACCTCGGCGTGCGCCTCGCCGGCACGCTCGTGCGCGCCGTCGCCGACGACGACGCCGTCGTCGGTGACGACGCAGGCGCCGACGACCGGGTTGGGCGTGGTGCGGCCGAGGCCGCGCGGGCGTGCTGCCAGCGCCCGCCGCATCCAGCGGACGTCGTCTACCACTTCTCCTGGAACAGCGCGTCGACGTATTCCTGCGGCCGAGAACGGAATCAGGTCGTCGATGCCCTCGCCGACGCCGACGTAGCGGATCGGCAGCTTCAGGTCGTGCGCGATCGCCACCGCGACGCCGCCCTTGGCGGTGCCATCGAGCTTGGTCAGGACGATGCCGGTGACGCCGGCCACGTTGGTGAACTCGCGCGCCTGCTGCACGCCGTTCTGGCCGACCGTCGCGTCGAGCACCAGCAGCACCTCGTGCGGCGCGCCCTCGGCCGCGCGCGCCGGCGACGCGCCGGATCTTGTCCAGCTCGTTCATCAGGTTGACGCGGTTGTGCAGCCGGCCGGCCGTGTCGACGAGGATCGGATCGCGCCCGCTGGCCTTGCCCCGACTGAATCGCGTCGAACACGACGGCGGCCGGATCGGACCCGTCCTTGGCCCGGACGATGTCGACACCCGCGCGGCTCGCCCAGATCTCGAGCTGCTCGACCGCGGCCGCGCGGAAGGTGTCGGCGGCGCAGACCAGCGGCTGCTTCCCGGAGGCCTTGAGCAGGTTGGCCAGCTTGCCGACCGTCGTCGTCTTGCCGGTGCCGTTGACGCCGACGATCAGCGTGACCATGCGGCTGCCGCGCCGTCGGCGACCGGCCGGCTCGACGGCGTCGAAGATGCGCGCGGATCTCGTCCTTCACCAGTTCGCGCAGGCTCTCGCCGCGGCGCGCGCGCGACGCGCACGGCGCGCGACGATCTGCTCGGTGGCGGCAACGCCGACGTCGGCGGAGATCAGCAGCTCCTCGAGCGCCTCGATCGTGTCGACGTCGATCGGCCGCGTCCGCTGCTCGCGCGTGTCGGCCTGCTGAGACGATGTCCTCGAAGCGGCTGACGATCTGCTGCTTCGTGCGGGTCAGCCCCTCACGAAGCCGATCAAAAAATCCCATGCACTCCCATCCGAACGACCCGAACGCTCCGAACGTCCCGAACGCTCCGAAGCCCGACTCTGAACGTCCGAACGTTCCGAACGTCCCGAACGTCCCGCACGTCCCGACCGTTCATTATCCCGCTTCCGCGCGCTGCGGCCGCAGCATCAGCTCGTACAGCGCGGTGCGCGCGTCCTTGCGGCCGGCGAGCAGCTCGCCGACCTGCGCGGCGATCGGCAGCTCGACCCCGTGCCGCGCTGCCGAGCGCCAGCGCCGCTTCGGTCGTCCGCACGCCCTCGGCGACCATCTTCATCCCGGCGAGCACGTCCTGCAGCGAGCGGCCGCGCGCCAGCTCGATGCCGACGTGGCGGTTGCGGCTGAGCGCGCCCGTGCAGGTCAGCACCAGGTCGCCGAGGCCGGTCAGGCCTGACAGCGTCTCGCGCTGGCCGCCCGCCGCACAGGCCAGCCGGGTCGATCTCGGCCAGGCCGCGGGTGATCAGGCCGGCCAGCGCGTTGTGCCCGAGCCCGAGGCCCTCGGCCACGCCCGGCGGCGATCGCAATCACGTTCTTCAGCGCGCCGCCGATCTCGACGCCGACGACGTCGCTGGTGCCGTAGAGCCGGAAGTAGCGGCCCGCGGAACTCCACCTGCACCTCGTCGACGACCGCGGCGTCAGTCGACGCGACGGACACCGCCGTCGGCAGCTCGCGCGCCATTTCGGCGGCGAAGCTCGGACCGGACAGCACCGCCGACCCGCGCCGCTCCCCCAGCTCCTGCTCGCACGATCTCGCGAAGCACGAAACAGCGTGTCGCGCTCGAGCCCCTTGGTTGCGCTGACGAGGATCGCGCCGGCCCCGATGCGCGGCACCGCGCAGTCGCAGGACGTCGCGCGTGCCGTGCGAGGGTACGGCCGAGACGACGAACGCCGCACCGCGCAGCGCCTCGTCGAGATCGCCGGTGACGCGCAGCCCCTCGGGAAAGCGGACGTCCGGCAGGTAGACGGCGTTGGCGCGGCGCAGGCGCATGTCGGCGACCAGTGAAGCGTCACGCGCCCACAGGCGCGCATCGTGACCGATGCGCGCAAGGTGCACCGCGAGCGCGGTGCCCCAGCCGCCCGCGCCGAGAATGGCTACTTGCGGAATGGGATCCTCCTAAGGCGTCGGCTTGAACAGCCGCTGGCCGATCCGCCGTTCGGTGCCGGCGGACAGGCGCGACAGGTTGGCACGATGCCGATGGACGATGATGGCGGCGCACAACCCGGCGCCGACAACCACGACGGTCGGGGCATCTGCCAGGCCGGCAGCCACCGCGAGGGTCACCGCGCCGACCATCGAGCCGACCGAGATGTACCGCGTCAGCCAGACAGCGGCGACGAACACGAGGCTGGCGACGCCGAGCGCGAGCGGCGCCAGTACGGCAAACACACCGGCGGCGGTTGCCACCCCCTTGCCGCCCCGGAACCGCAACCAGACCGGATAGATGTGGCCGATCACCGACGCGACCCCAGCGGCCACCGGTGTGGCGTAACCTGCGGTCAGCCGCTCGGCCACCAGCACCGCGACCGAACCCTTGAGGGCATCGAGGACCATGGCCACGACCGCCGCGCGCACGCCGCTGCTGCGCAGCACGTTGGTGGCGCCGACGTTGCCGCTGCCGACCAGCCGCAGATCGACGCCACGGCGGCGCGCCAGCAGGTAGGCAAATGGCACCGAGCCGACCAGGTACGCGAGCGTGACGGCAACCACTTCTTCCATCCGAAGTCCGCCCCTTACATCGGCGGCACGAGCGGCACGCGTCGCAGCACCGTGTAGGCGGCACCCTTGGGCGACAAGCGGCTCTCGAACAGTGTAATCGCGGCGACCTGCGTGCTGCCCAGCCCGGCTGGCGGCAGCCCGGCGAGCAGGTCGGCAGTGCGCAGGCCAGCGGCCTCCCGCACGCGCGCCAGCGTCAGGTGAGGAGCATACGGCCGACCCTCTGGCGCAATCCCGAGCGGCAGCAGCCGATCGCTGATCTCGCGCTCGAGCGACCGCAGCGGGCCCAGGCCGCTGGCGATACCTGCCCAGATGACGCGCGGCGCGCCGCGCGCCGGAAAGGCGCCCAATCCGGCGATGCTCAGCTCGAACGGGGGCACGGGCAGGCACGGCAGCAACGCCCGGTCGACCGCCTCGGCGGTCTCGGCCGGCACCTCGCCGATGAACCGTATCGTCAGGTGCAACCGGTCCGCCGACGCGCTCGTCAGGCGAGCGGCGGGCGCGAGTTCGGCGGCGCGCGCCTCGACGCTGCGGATCACGGCAGCCGCCCGCGCAGGAATCTCCTCGCCGCACTCCACGGCGACGAACATCCTCACGGCCTCGGCGTCGCCGCGGGTGGCGCGGACGGTGCGGGCCCCGTTTCGTCCAGCAGCCGCCGGATCATGTCGAGCGCCGCTTGCGATGCCTGGAATTTGACCTGCTCGCGTTCGCCGGCGAAGCGGAACACGCGCGAGCGGATGGTGGTCGCGGTGACCGCCGCAATCGCCACCGTCCCCACTGGCTTGTCCGCCGACCCGCCCCCCGGGCCGGCGATGCCGGTGACCGCAAGGCCGATGTCGACCCTGGCCCGCGACCGGATTCCGTCCGCCATCGCCACGGCCACCGGCTCGCTGACGGCGCCGTGCGTGGCGATGAGATCCGCCGGCACGCCGAGCAGCACCGTCTTCGCCTCGTTGCTGTAGGTGATGACCGCCTGGTCGACGTAGCGCGAGCTGCCAGGGACGTCGGTCAGGCGCGAGGTGATCAGCCCGCCGGTGCACGACTCGGCAACGCCCATGCGAATGCCGCGCGCCGCCAACTGCTCGCCCACCACAGCCTCGAGCGCCTCACCTGCCGTGCTGTAGACGTCGCCGCCGAGCACTTCGACCACCTGCCCGACGGCGGCGGACAGAATCGCGTCTGCCTGCGGCGGCATCGCGCGTACCCAGACGTGCACTTCGATGTGGCCAAGCGCCGCCAGGATGGTCGCCGCCACCGGCGGAGTCTGCGCCGCCCACTGCTGATACAGCGGCTGCAGCACCTCGTCGGTCTGCGATTCGATTCGTCCGGCGATCCGGACGATGCGCCGCACGACCACGTCCCCGCCGGTCCGGGCTCGGAGTGGTCCATCGATCAGGGCTGCGAGCATCGGCTCGAGTTCGCGCGGTGGCCCGGGCAACAGCACCACCATCTGGTCGCCCTCTTCGAGCAGCAGGCCCGGCGCACTGCCACGACCGTTCTCGAGCACCAGCGCCCCGGCCGGCACCAGTGCCTGCCGCCGGTTGATGTCCGGCATCGGCATGGCGAAGCCCCGCGCGGCAAAGCGCTCGCGCATTCGCTCGGTGAGCGCCTCGTCCTCGTGCAACGGACGGCCGAGCACCCCTGCCACCACCTCGCGGGTCACGTCGTCGTCTGTCGGCCCGAGGCCGCCGCTGAATACCACCAGGTCGACGCGCGGCAGCAGCGAACGGAACAGGTGCGCGAGCTCCTCACGATCGTCACCGCCCACCGCCTTGACGACGATTTCGATGCCGAGCGCGTTCAGCTGCTCCGTGATGTGCAGGGAATTCGTGTCCAAGCGCAGCGGCGTCAGCAGCTCGCTGCCGACGGCGATGATCGCGGCACGGGCGAGCGGCGGTGCCCCACTCATACCAGCCAGCCGGCCGGCGCCGCCAGGATCAGGGCGCGCATCAGCAGGTTGCCATAAATCCCGGCCATGCCGTCGTCAGCCATCACGCCAAGCCCGCCCGGCAGCGATTCGAAGCCGCGTGCCGGCCACGGCTTGAAAACGTCGAGCGCCCTGAACAACACGAAGGCGACGACGGCGCCGAGCGGCGTGACCGGCAGGAAGGCGAGCGTCATCAGCATGCCCAGCACTTCATCGATCACCACCGGCCCAGGGTCGAGACCCAGCTGGTGCTCTGCCTCGGTCGCGCTCCAGATACCGACCAGGAACACCAGCACCATCACTGCGGCTTCGACCGCCGACGACCCGGTGGCGCGCACGGCGTAGAAGACGGCAAGGCCGGCGGCGGAACCGAAGGTCCCCGGCGCGACCGGTACGTAGCCGATGTAGCCGCAGGTGGCGATGAGCAGTCCGAGGCGACGCATGGGGAAAATCCGATCTGGAACGGTCAGGCAGACGGGAGGGCGACGACGCGGGTGTGGGCCAGCCGATCGTGAATGGCCCGACCGTCGGCACCGAGTAGCGCCGGGATGAAGCCCGCACCGAGCGTCAACAGGGAAACGACGCCGCCGAGCGCGCGACGGATGGCGCGCGACGGCTCGACGAAGTCGTCCTCCTCCGACACGACACGAATGCCAGCCGCCATCTTACCGATTGTCTGACCACCGACCGTGGTGAACGCCGCGAAGTAAGCCACTTTCAGCAGCAGCAGGAACGCGATCAACGGCAGCAGTGGCACCGCCTGCCATTCGACGAGCGTCAGGCCGGCAAGCCGCAAGGTGAAGTAGACAACGGTCGCGTCGATGGTGCCGAGCATCGCGTAGTCGATCGCCGCGGCAAACAGCCGCGCGCCGGCAGTGCACGGCACGGCTGCCGCGCGCGGCGCCCGTGGTCGCGACGCGGGCTGCCGCGCAGGGGGCTCCTCGGCCTCGGGTTCCTCGGTGAACTGCAGCGTCGGTTCGAACGCCGGCTTCTCGACCGTGCGGGCAGAACGACGTGGCGCATCCGGCGTCCGCCGCACGGACAGCGGCGGCCGCGGCGCAGCAGGCAGACGGATCAGCGGCTGATCGTCCTCATCTCCAGACGGCGAAAATAGCGGCAGCGCCGGCTCGCCGCGGAATGCCGGCGGCGGCATCGGCGGGTCGATCGACAGGTCGGGCATCACGGGCGCAGGCCGCGCCGGTGACGGAAGTTCGGCGGGTGGAGGTGTAAGCGTCGCCGCTTGGGCCGGCCGCCCCACCGAAGATGGACGCTCTGCCGCGGTGGCAGGCCGGGACGGCGGCTGGTACCCACCGGGCCGTCCCGCGGGCCGCACCGGTGCCGGCGCCGCCACCGGCCGCGGTCGCTCTACCGCAGGCTGCGTCGCTGCATGCGAATCACCGAGGGCGGCATCGACCCGGTCCAGCCAGGCCGGTCCGGCGCCTTCATCATCATCGGGCAGACGGAGTGCGAGGTCCGGCACCGGCGTGGGCGCCGTCAGCAGCGAGAAGTCGTAGCCGCAGTTCTTGCACCGATCGATGCTGTCGAAGCCGAGATAATCGCATTTCGGACACTTCATCGAACATCTCTGCTCGGGGCCGAGGCTGGACGGCCGGCGTCGAGCGTGGCGAGGCCGGCGGCCGCGAGCAGCGTCTGCTGCACCGCCGTGCGGAGTCGATCCGCCTCGAGCCGCGCCGGGTCGGCGATGTCGATGCGATCGAGGGTGCGGAGCGCGTCACGCAGACGCCCGGCTGCGACCTGGGTGCGGGCCCGCGCCAGGTCCATGTCGGACGGACGCACGATCGGCAGCGGTTCAGCGGCGGCAGCAGCCACCGGCGGCGCAGTGATTGGCAGTTCGGCCAGCCAGGACGCCACCGGCATTGCGGCCAGCAGAATGGCGGCGGCGAGCAGCACGCTGATGGCGGCGGTGATCGGCCAGCCGGCCCTGGCGGCAGCAGCAGTGGCCGCGGCGCGCATCTGCGGTGAGCCGCTCTCGCGTGCCGTGGCCGCTCCGCGGGCGCCTGCCGACGCGTCGAGGCGCTGCAGAAACACTAGGGCCGTATCGCTCGGGCCGCCCTGTTCGATCGCCCGCGTCAACAGATCGCGCGACTGATCGAGCCGGCCGGCGTGATACGCCTCGACGCCGCTGTGCAGCAACTCCTCGTGCTCGCGCTGCTGCTCGGCCAGAGCCGTGCGGGCACGCTCGATGTAGGCGCGGGCACGGCCGTGTCCCCGCTCGAGGAACGCGACGCGGGTCCAGAGGTTGATCGCCTGTTCGTGTCTGCCGGAGAAATAGTGATCGAGCCCCCCAAGAAGGAGCTGTTCGATACGGGCGTCGCGATCCGCATCGCTCAACGCCCCGGCGGGGGCATGTTCGGTCCGCAGCGGTTCTGACATCAGGCTGGGTGCCATCCCGGGGCTATGACACCGGGGTGATTATCCGGGAAAAGCGTGGAGCGGTCAACGCGATGAGGGCGGCGCTGAAAAGCGGCGTAGTCAGGGAGGGGGGCACCACGTGAACAGTTCACGGTCGAAAGTGAAAAGAGGTGCGAAGTGCGTATCGCGCGGCACGGAAGGCGCGGTCGCGAGGGAGTTCGAAGCCAAGCGGGGCCTCGTCGCCGAGGAGGCTGACGAATGCGCCGACTGGCTCGAATACCTGCGGGACGCCAGTATCGGCCACGACCCGGCCCTGGAGCAGGAAGCACGAGAACTCGCCAGCATCTTCACCGCCGCGACGAAGACGGCAAAGGCCTACACGGCGCGGATCAAGAAGTTGCGGCGCAGCGCGCTACTTTCCACCTTCCCCTTCACCCCTGGCCCTGCCCCTCCTCCTCCTCGCTCTTCCGCGCCGGCGCGACCCCGAAGGCCCGCATCTTGCGATACAGGTTGCTGCGCTCGACGCCGAGGACTTCGGCGGTGCGGGACATGTTGCCCTGCTGCGCGGCGAGGGCGCGCAGGATGTACTCCCGCTCGAACTGGTCGCGCGCCTCGTGTAGCGTGGCGGTGGCGGCGGGACGTGGCATCGGCGGTGAGCCGGTGGCCGCCGCCTGATCGAGGAAGGTGATGTCGCGCGCGCTGACGCGGTCACCGGGCACCATGATCATCAGGCGCTCGACGAGATTGCGCAGCTCGCGCACGTTGCCCGGCCAGGCGTAGCGCTGCAGCGCGGCGACGGCCTCGGCGTCGAACGTCTTCGGCCGGCGGCCGTATTCGCGACCGAGCATCGCCATGAAGTGGTCGGCGAGCAGCGGGATGTCATCCGGTCGTTCGCGCAGCGGCGGCACGTAGATGGGCACGACGTTGAGCCGGAAGTACAGATCCTCACGAAAGCGCCCGGCGCGAATCTCGCTCGGCAGATCCTTGTTGGTGGCGGCGACGACGCGGGCGTTGACGCGGACCTGGGTCGAGCCGCCAACCGGTTCCATCACCTGTTCCTGCAGCACACGCAGCACCTTGGCCTGCGTCTTCACGCTCATGTCGCCGATCTCGTCGAGAAAGATCGTGCCTTCATGCGCCAGCTCGAACTTGCCGCGCCGGTCGGCCACGGCGCCGGTGAAGGCACCGCGCACGTGGCCGAACAGCTCGCTCTCGATCAATTCCTCGGGGATCGCTGCGCAGTTGACCTCTACAAACGGCGCCGCGCGCCGCCGGCTCATGCCGTGAATGTTGCGGGCGACCAGTTCCTTGCCGGTCCCGTTCTCGCCGAAGATGAGCACCCGGCCGTTGGTCGGGGCGGCCATCGCCACCTGCTCGCGCAGCCGGGCCATCTCGTAGCTGTCGCCGACCATGGTGTGCTGGGCAGCGACCCTGGCCCGCAAGGCCAGGTTCTCCGCCTCGAGCCGGCGCTGGCGCAGCGCGTTTCGGATCACCAGCACGGTCTTCTCGAGCGACAGTGGCTTCTCGACGAAGTCGAACGCGCCGTTCTTGATCGCGCGCACCGCCGATTCGACGTTGCCGTGCCCGGAGATGATCACGACCTGCGCGTCGATCTGACGCTCGCGCATCCGCGCCAGCGTCGCCAGGCCGTCCATGCCGGGCAGCCAGACGTCGAGCACCACGACGTCATAGACCTGCGTCGCCAGCCGCTCGAGACAGGCCTCGCCGCTCTCGGCGGCGTCGACGGTGTAGCCCTCATCGCGCAACACACCGCTCAGTGCGCTGCGAACACCGGGTTCATCGTCGACTATAAGAATGGAAGGCATCGCCTGGTATCAACTGTCATTGCGCGTTGGGCTTTGAGCATTCGCGGGTCTCACGCCGGCAACTCCACCGTGAAGCGCGTGCCGTGCGGGACGTTGTCGGTCACCTCGATGGTGCCACCGTGCTCGGCGACGATGCGGCGGACGATCGCCAGGCCGAGGCCGCTGCCCCGCTGCTTGGTCGAGTAGTACGGCAGGAACAGCTTGTCGCGCTCGGCCGGAGGAATTCCTGGACCGTCGTCAGCGATGACGACGCGCACCAGGCTGTTGGCGGGGTCGTGCTCGGTTTCGACGTCGATCGTTCCACACCGGCCCATGGCCTCGATGGCGTTGTCGACCAGGTTGATGATGACGCGGCGGATCTGCTCCGGGTCGACCGACACCCGCGGCAGCGAGGCCGCGTAGTGCGAGCGCAGCTCGCATTCCGTGAACAGGCCCCGATACAACGACAAGGCGTCGTCGAGCAGTTCGTGCAGGTCGGACGCGACGGCGCGCGGCGCCGGCATCCGGGCGAACTGCGAAAACTCGTCCACCAGCCCCTTGAGCGACTCGACTTCACCGACGATCGTCGTCGTGCACTCCTCCACCAGTGCGCGGGTCGGCGCGGGCGCGCCGGAAAAATGGCGGCGCATGCGATCGGCGCACAACTGGATCGGGGTCAGCGGGTTCTTGATCTCGTGCGCCAGTCGGCGCGCGACCTCGCGCCACGCGGCAACCTTCTGCGCCCGGATCAGTGGCGAAACGTCATCGAACACCAGTACCACGCCATCCGTGCCGCCATCGTCGCGCCACAGCGGCGTGGTCATGACGGCGAGGTGCAGTTCGCGGCTGTCGCGGATGATCGCCACCTCCTGCGGCCGCATGTCGGCACGGCTGCGGCAGGTCTCGTCGACCAGCGTCGCCAGCGGCCGCAGTTCCGCCGAGCCGAACACGGCGGCGGCCGGTAAGCCTGACACCCGGGCGTCGATGCCCAGCAGCCGGGTGGCAGCGGAGTTCCACGTCCTGATACGCCCGGCTGGATCGATCGAGATGACCCCGGTGGCGATGCGATCGAGCACCGTCTCGACGTAGCGGCGGCGGCCCTCGACGTCCTGGTGCTTCCGCTCCAGCTCGATGCTCTCCTGCTCGAGCCGGCGGCGGCTCGCGGCCAGCTCTCCGGCCATCCGGTTGAACGCCTCGGTCAACGAGCCGAATTCATCGTTGCTCTGGGTTTCGACGCGGTGGTCGAGATGTCCGGCCCCGATCTCGCGGGCGGCCGTTGCCAGCATCTGCACCGGACGGGTCACGCGCTTGGCCAGGTAGAGTCCCATCCAGGTGGCGGCCACCAGGATCATCAGCGTGAGCATCAGGAAGAAGGACTGGTACACACCGGCGAGCGGCCGCTTCAGGACGCGGAGCTGCTGATAGGACTCGAACGCCTCGGTCATTCGGCGGGCGCGGGCGGCGAACTGGCCCGTGAGGTACTCGCTGGCGATGACGACGCCGCGTATTGGCCCGTTCGGCGAGGACCGGATCGGCACTGCCGTCCGCATCAGCTCGCCGCCGTCGGCAAGCTGGTCGATCGCCCGTGCCTCGGTGCCGGCGATGGCGCTGCGCTCCGCCAGGCGGTCGGCCGAGCCGCGGGCATAGTCGGCCGGCAGCGCCCCGGCCTTGACCTCCGTCAGGGCGGCGACGCGGGCGGGCGTGTCACGACCCGAGGTGACCCGGTAGACTTCGACGATCTGCACGCGCCCCTGCAGCACGTCGGGGGCGATGACTTCGCGCACGGCGCTGCCGTCCGACGCGCCGAGGTCGAGGCCGGCCAGCGCTCGCGCCGCGCGCTGCGCCTGCATCGAGACCAGGCGCTGGCGCTCCTCGTAGTAGTCGCCGGCGATGTTGTTGGCCGAGGACAGCACCTCGTCCATCGGCGCGTTGAACCAGCGGTCGACGCTGTTGCGAATCAGCTCGCTGCCGACGAGCAGCACGAGCACCGCCGGGATCAGCGTCATGCCGAGCAGCACCGCGACCAGCTTGGCCCGGAACCGGGCAAACGGCAGGGCACGGCGCCGCTCCACCAGCAACTTGAGGATGTTGCGCGCGAGGACGAAGACGAGCGCCACCAGCATCGCCAGGTTGGTGGCGGACAGCGCGTAGAGGACGAATTCGGTCAGGAAGTCGGGCGAGAGGGTCGAGGATCGGCTGGCAAGCGCCAGCAATCCGGCAAGCGCCGCGACCAGCGCCAGAATGCCGGCGAGGATCAGCCGGGTGTTGTCGCGAAACGGCTTACGCGCTGGCGCAGCGCTGCCCGGCGGTGCGGGGGCCGCGGACGTCGGCGCCGAGGGGGCCTGCCGTACCGTGAGCGCCACCGATCATTCCTTCGACTTGATCAGATCGTTGAGCTCGCTCATGAATTCGCTGATGTCGCGGAAGTGCCGGTAGACGGACGCGAAGCGGACATAGGCGACCTTGTCGAGGCGCTTCAGCTCGTCCATCACCAGGCTGCCGACTTCGTCGGTGCCCATCTCCTTCTCAGGCCGCTCCTGCAGGGTCGCCTCGACCTTGTCGGCGACCGCCTCGATCGCAGCGATGCTGACCGGCCGCTTTTCGCAGGCCTTGAGCAGCCCGGCCACCAGCTTCTGGCGTTCGAACCGTTCACGTGTGCCGTCCTTCTTGATCACCATGTACGGGATCTCGTCGATCCGTTCGTAACTGGTGAAGCGCCGGCCGCAGTCGAGGCATTCGCGGCGCCGGCGGATGACTTCGCCTTCCTTGCTCTCGCGTGAGTCGACGACCTTATCGCCTAGATGGCCGCAGAATGGGCACTTCATCGCTGTGAGGCAGCTCCTTCTCGCGGGCGACACCAGCCAGCGCCTGCAGCCCGCCAACGCTGAGGCCGTCCTGCGCCATGTAGAGGATTCCGACCAGCACGACCGGAACGAACGAGATCGCGTGCACCACGATCGCCGCCGCGACGGCGGTGTCGTTGTCGGCGTGGAAGAACGAGGTCGCCGCCCAGCGATAGGCCTCGTGATAGCTGCCGACCGCGCCCGGCGTCGGCACGGCGACGCCGATGACCAGGACCGCCGAGAGCAGGAAACTGCCGGTGAACGGCATGACGATGCCGAACGCGCGGCTGACCACCCAGGCGTCCGCGGCGATGACGATCCACAGTGGAATCGACCAGGCGATCGCCAGGCACAGGCTGCGCGGATCGCGCGCGGCGGCGAAGCCGCTGCTGAAGGTCGTCGCCACGCTGGCGAGCAGGTCGGCGATCCGCCGTGGCAACACCCGGCCGGCGGCACCAACCAGCGAACCGATGCGCTCGGGATGGGTCGCCAGCACCCACATCAGGATGAAAGCGACGACGGCGGCGATCGACGCCAGGCCGGCGGCGAGCTCGACGGGCCGCTGCAGCTCGGGCGGCAACGCGTTCGCTTCGGCGAAGCCCCAGACGTAGGCGGCCATCAGCACGAGCACCGCGATCAGATCGAGCACCCGCTCCAGCAGCACGGTCGCAAAGGTCGCCGGCACGTTGAGCCCCTCGCGACGCGCCAGCAGGTACGGGCGCAGCAAGTCGCCGGCCCGCGCCGGCAGGATGCCGAGCGCCGCGAAACCAATCACCGTGGTGCGGAACGCGTTGCGAAAGGAGGTGTGGCCCACCGGCGCCAGCAGGTAGCGCCAGCGGATCGTCCGCGTGACGTAGGTCAGGGCGACAAACACCAGCCCGACCAACAGCAGATCGACCCGCGCGGTGCGCACGTGTGACCAGACCGACGCGAGGTTGGCGTGGCGCAGGAACCATGCGAGCAGGGCAATCGCCAGAAGCGAGACGAGAGCGGTGCGGATGCCGTTGTGCACTCGGGATCGGGTCAATACGGGCCAACACAATATATCAGGGTCGCTGATGGTGAGGACCGGAACTGTTGCGTACGGTTGCCATCACCTGGGGCGACCTGTAAGATGCCCGCTCCCACTCAAGGACACGCCTTGGCCCTCTCTGCTCCCCTGCTCGAAACACGACTGGACGGTCTGGCGCCGCAGCGCCAGGGCAAGGTGCGCGACCTCTTCGAGGTCGGCGACGCCCTGGTGATGGTGGCGACCGATCGCATCTCGGCGTTCGACTACGTCCTCGGCTCCGGCATTCCCGACAAGGGGAAGGTGCTGACACAGCTGTCGGCGTTCTGGTTCCGCAAAACGGCGGCGATTGTCCGCAATCACGTGCTGTCGCTCGACGTCGCTGATTTTCCCGCCGCACTGCGCCGCCATGCGGACGTGCTCGCCGGCCGCTCGATGCTCGTGCGCAAGACCGAGCCGATCCCGGTGGAATGCGTGGCGCGTGGTTACCTGTCCGGTTCGGGCTGGAAGGAATATGTCGCCAGCGGCCACGTCTGTGGCGTCAAGCTCCCCGACGGACTACGCGAATCCGACAGGCTGCCGGTGCCGATCTTCACACCGGCGACGAAAGCGAGCAGCGGCCACGACATCAACGTCAGCGAAGCCGAGGCCGGCCGCGCTGTCGGCCAGCAGGTGATCGCCCGCCTGCGGGAGCTGACACTGGCGCTGTATGCGCTCGGCGCCGCGCACGCCGAATCACACGGCATCATCCTCGCAGATACCAAGTTCGAATTCGGGCTGCTGCCGGACGGCGAGATCATCCTGATCGACGAAGTGATGACGCCGGACTCGTCGCGCTACTGGCCGAGCGACCAGTGGGCCCCCGGTGGCCCGCAACCGAGCTTCGACAAGCAGTACGTGCGCGATTACCTCGAGCGGATCCACTGGAACAAGCAGCCACCGGTGCCAACGCTGCCCGACGAGGTGATCCTCCGGACGCGCGAGAAATATGTCGAGGCGTTCAGCCGCCTGACCGGAACGGAGCTCCAGTGACGCCCATGAAGGAACAACTCGAACGGCTGGTGAACGAAATGGTCGCCAAGGGGCTGACGTTCGAGGACGCCCATCGCGAGTTCGAGAAGAAGTTCATCGCCCAGGTGCTGGTCAAGGCCGACGGCAACCTGTGCAAGGCGGCCGTTCTGCTCGGCATGCACCGCAACACCCTCAGCCGCAAGCTCACCGAGTACCGCCTGCGACGCACTGCATGACCGAGAGGTTCGGCGGGGTGTTCAGCGGTGCAGACGGTCGGCTTCACGGCGCTCGGTGCGCGGGCCCGTCCCGCTGAACTTCTCGCTCCCGCGCTTGACGGCGCCCTTCGCCCTCACTAGAATTAGCAGTTGCCAGGGGTGAGTGCTAAACGCACCTGCGGCACCCAACACCTTTTAACGGATTCCCGCAGGGCTTCTGCCCTGCCGCAACACCAGACTTCTGGAGTCGACGTAAATGAAAGTCAGACCGCTACACGACCGGATCATCGTTCAACGCATCGAAGAGGGCGAACAGAAAGTCGGCGGGATCATCATCCCGGACACCGCCAAGGAAAAGCCGCAGCAGGGCAAGGTCATCGCGGTGGGCCTCGGCAAGGTGAAGGAAGACAATTCACGCCAGCCGCTCGACGTGAAGGACGGCGACACGATCCTGTTCGGCAAGTACTCGGGCCAGGAAATCAAGATCGATGGTGAGGATTACCTCATCATGCGCGAGGACGAAGTGCTCGCGGTTCTCGCAAGCGTGTAGCAGGAGTCACACACATCATGGCAAAACAGATTATCTACGGCGAGCAGTCGCGCCAGGCGATCCTGCGCGGTGTCAATCAGCTGGCGGACGCGGTCAAGGTGACCCTCGGCCCGAAGGGGCGCAACGTCGTCCTCGACAAGAAGTTCGGCTCCCCCACCATCACCAAGGACGGCGTGACGGTGGCCAAGGAGATCGACCTCAAGGACCCGCTCGAGAACATGGGCGCGCAGATGGTGCGCGAGGTCGCGAGCAAGACGTCGGACACGGCCGGTGACGGCACGACGACGGCGACCGTGCTGGCGCAGGCGATCTACCGCGAAGGCGCGAAGAACGTCGTCGCCGGTGCCAACCCGATGGAACTGAAGCGCGGCATCGAGACGGCTGTCGAAGTCGTGGTCGAAGAGATCAAGAAGATGGCCCGCCCCGTCTCTGGCAACATGGTGGCGCAGGTCGGCATGATCTCGGCCAACAGCGACCAGACGATCGGCACGATCATCGCCGAGGCGATGGACAAGGTCGGCAAGGACGGCGTCATCACCGTCGAAGAGGCCAAGACGCTCGAGACCTCGCTCGACGTCGTCGAAGGCATGCAGTTCGACCGCGGCTACCTCTCGGCCTACTTCGTGACCGACGCCGAGCGCATGGAAGTCGTGCTCGAGAACCCGGCCATCCTGATCCACGAAAAGAAGATCAGCTCGATGAAGGACCTGCTGCCGGTCCTCGAACAGGTGGCGCGCCTGGTCGTCCGCTGGTGATCATCGCCGAGGACGTCGACGGTGAAGCGCTGGCGACGCTGGTGGTGAACAAGCTGCGTGGCACCCTGCAGGTGGCGGCGGTGAAGGCACCCGGCTTCGGCGATCGCCGCAAGGCGATGCTCGAAGACATCGCCATCCTGACCGGTGGCCGCGCGATCACCGAGGACCTCGGCATCAAGCTCGAGAACATCAAGATCGAGGATCTCGGCAAGGCCAAGAAGATCACCATCGACAAGGACAACACGACGATCGTCGAGGGCGGCGGCACCACGCCAGACATCGAAGGCCGCGTCAAGCAGATCCGCGCGCAGATCGAGGATACCTCCTCGGACTACGACCGTGAGAAGCTGCAGGAGCGGCTCGCCAAGCTCGTCGGCGGCGTCGCGGTCATCAAGGTCGGTGCGGCCACCGAAACCGAGATGAAGGAGAAGAAGGCGCGCGTCGAGGACGCGATGCACGCGACCAAGGCGGCCGTCGAAGAGGGCATCGTCCCCGGCGGCGGCGTCGCGCTGGTGCGCGGCGGCAAGGCGCTCGACAAGCTGAAGCTCGAAGGCGACCAGCTCGTCGGCCTGCAGATCATCCGTCGCGCAATCGAGGAGCCGATGCGCCACATCGCCACCAACGCCGGTGCCGAGGGCTCGATCGTCGTCGCCAAGGTCAAGGAGATGAAGCAGGACGAGGGCTACAACGCCGCGACCGACACCTACGAAGACCTGGTGAAGGCGGGCGTCATCGATCCGGCGAAGGTCGTGCGCAGTGCACTGCAGAACGCCTCGTCGATCGCCTCCCTGCTGCTGACCACCGAAGCCCTGATCTCCGAGATTCCCGAGGAGAAGAAGGACGCCGGCGGCCACAACCATGGTGGCATGGGCGGTGGCGGCGGCATGGGTGGCATGTACTAAGTCGTTCGAATCGTTCGTTTCGGAACGTTCAGGGCGGGCTTTCCCTTCGGGAGGCCCGCCCTTTTTCCTTTCACACCGTCCGAACGAGCCGAACGTCCTATTGCTCCGATCAGTTCAACGTGCACGACACGGTGACCATGATCACGGCCACAGGGCCGGCCGTTCAGGAGTCTCGGCGTGAATCGCCACTGACCCGTGCCGAGCGGGCCAACGCCGGGTAGACCGGCGCGGCCGAGAAGATCTCGGTCGGCAGGCTGATCGATCCGCCGACACGCACCGGAGCGTGCGGTCCTTCGAACGTCCCGAATGTCCCGAACGTTCCGAACAGTCCGAACGTCCCGAACGTCCCGAACGTCCCGAACAGTCCGAACAGTCCGCCCCCCCCGTCCCGAGCGTCCCGCCCGCTATCGTTCCGGTGCCGGCTGCCCTTCCGCCTCCAGCGCCGCGCAGATGCGCTGGAATCGCGGCTCGCCCATCAGCGAATCCATCTTCGGATCGACGCGCAAGGAATAGAGCAACGCCGAGTTCTCCTCGAACGCGCGTTCCAGCTCGAGCAGTGCCTCGTCGCGCCGGCCGAGCACGTCACGGAACGGGGCCATCAAGAAGGCGTCGACGTATTCGTGCTGCCGCAGCGCCTCGAGTGCTTCGAGGATGGCGAACGCCTCGGTGCGCCGGCCCATCTTCGCCAGGCAGATGCCCTCGAGCGCGCGCATCCAGGGCAGGTCCGGCGACATCACCGACGCCAGGCGGTATTGCTCGAGTGCTTCCTCCAGCCGCCCGGAAAACTCGAGCGCCTGGCCATAGAACGCCCGTCCGACCTGCAAGTACGGATGCAGCTCGACCGACTTGGCGCCGGCCACCACCGCCTTCTCGTAGTGGCGGTGACGGAACAGTACGGACGTTTCGGCGAGCGGCAGCGTCGACAGCAGCGGCGCGGCCTGGTAGCAGCGCTGCAGGATCGCCACGGCGTCGTCGAAGCGTCCGGCGGTTGAATAGAGCATCGACAGTCGCACGTAGCTGGGGCCCCAGGTGGGCTTGTCATCGAGGGTGCGAAGCAGCTCGGCCTCCGCCTCGGCGTAGCGGCGCTCGAAGATGTGCAGGGCATGGCCATGGTTGCAGCGCAACTCGGCGCGAGACCCGCCGAGCGCGACCGCGCGTGCATGCGCTTCGCGGAAGCGTGGATACATTTCCTGCGGCGGCCGCATGCTGAACGTGGCCAGCGTCAGGTAGGACGCGGAGAGCCCTTCGAAGGCGCGGAAGTCACCCGGGCTCTGCTGCACCGCCTGCTCGAAGCATTCGATCGCCAGCTCGAAGCCCTTCCTCGTGCGGCGCTCCCAGAAGTGCCAGCCCTTGCGCACGATCTCGTCGGCGCTCGGAATCTCGAGGGCGTAGCCGACCCGCGGCCGGCGGACGATCCACTGCCCGTACTCGCCGAGCACCTTGCGGACCTCGCCAATGGTGACGTCGACGGTGTGGTGCGACACGAACGTGCCCTCCCAGGCACGCTCGATCAACTGTTCATACGAGACGGGGCGGCCGCGCTGTTCGAGGAGGACGCGCAGTGCGTCGAGCGCACGCGGCCGGAGCCGGACGTCACTGTGATCGCGGAAAAGCCGTCCGCCGTCGCGGTCGAGGATGAAGGGACCAAAGGTCAGCTCGGACATCGCAAGGTTCAAGTGGCTGAATTTGTCGCCTTTTCGCCTTCCGGTCAAGTCCTGGATTTGTTGCAGTTTTGCAGCCGTGCCGCCACGGCGCCCGCATACAATGGCGCCGTGGAGGCGCCGCGAGCTGGCGCGACAAGGGGACCAGAGCCGTGTCACATCCAATATATCCAGATCACGCAGGCGCACCCGGCGAGCCCGTCGCCGATTCTCAGGCGCGGGGGCTGGGCCGCCGCGAGTTGTTCCGTCAGGTCGGCGCGGTCGCCGCCGCGGCGACCTTTGCCGGTCGCGACGCGTTCGCCGCCCAGCAGCCAGCGGCACCTGCCGCCGGCGGTGGCGCTGCCTTCTTCCCGGCCGGCTTCACCAGGTCGACGGTGCAAACCAGCGGCGCCACCATCAACGTCGTGAAGGGCGGCCAGGGGCCGCCGCTGCTGCTGCTGCACGGCGCGCCGCAGACGCATATCACCTGGAGACTTGCCGCACCGCTGCTGGCCAAGGACTACACGCTGGTGATCCCCGATCTGCGAGGCTACGGCGACAGCAGCAAGCCTGCCGACCTGCCGGATCATTCGAACTACTCGAAGCGCAACATGGCGCTCGACCAGATCGAAGTGATGAAGCACTTCGGCTTCAGCCGGTTCCCGGTGGTCGGCCAGGACCGCGGTGGGCGCGTCGCGCACCGCCTGGCGCTAGACCATCCGGACGCAGTGACGCGCGTCGCGGTCGTCGACATCGTGCCGACCTACTACCACTACACACACGTCAACATCGAGTTCGTCCAGGCCTACTTCCACTGGTTCAACTACCTGCGGGCGGCCCCCGGCCCTGAGAACGATCTCAAGGTCGCCGCCGAGGCGCAGCGCGCCCGCGCCACCACGGACGTGCAGCGCGAATATTCGCGGGCATCGAGCGACCCGGCCAACATCCATGGCATGTGCGAGGACTACCGCGCAGCGGCATCCATCGACCTGAAGCATGACGAAGCGGACCTGGCCAAGAAGATCACCTGCCCGCTGCTCACGCTCTGGAGCACCCGCGGTCCGATCGGGCGGCAGTTCGACGTCTTGAAGATCTGGAAGGAACGGGGCACGAACGTGACCGGCAAGGGCCTTGACGGCGGCCACTACCTGCAAGAAGACCTGCCCGAACAGGTCGTCAGCGAGATCACCGCTCTCCTGCGCGCCTAGCGGCGTCTGCCGCCAGTCATTTTCCTCTCACCGAACGCACAAAGGGCGGACCCGCGGGTCCGCCCTTTGTGCGTTCGGTGGCAAGGCGGACCCTAGGGCCCGCCTTGTTGCGGCCGTCAGCTCGAGTCCTAGAAGTTGAACTGCGCGCTCAGCTTCGCGAACCGCGCCTGCAGCACTGAGTTCGGACGCAACCAGGTCGTGGTCGTCGGCGAGAACTGCTCGTTGTAGGTCAGCACCGGGTTCGAGTTCAGCACGTTGTAGAGATCCACCGCCAGGTTCGCGCGCGCGCGACCGAAGCGGAGGAGTTTGCCGAAGCGCAGGTCGAACTGGTTGACGCGGTCGCCGAACAGCGTGCCCGGCTCAACCAGGTTGACCGTCAGGGTCGTGCTGCCGCCGGCAAAGGGACGACCGAGTGTCGTGTTCGCCGAGGACACGACGTAGTTGGCAGCCAGCTGTCCGCCCTGGTCGCTGCGGAAGGTGCTGGCGATCTGGACGTCGATCTTCGGGATCGTGTAGGAAGCAAGCGCCGTCGCCCGGACGGTATTCACCGTCGTCGCGCACCACGGGTTGGTCGTGTTCGACTCCGGCAGCACGCCGCGAATTTCGCAGCTGTCGGTGTTGATGTTGGCGAAGTTGAAGCCGCCCTGCATCATCAGCCCGAAGCGCGGACGCGCGGTGACGTTGAGGCTGACCGAGTTCGTCTTCTGGCTCTGGTCGCCGTAGGTGGAGGCCAGCGTCACGAAGTTGTTCGTCAGCCGGGTAAATGCCTCGGCAGTGATGTTGTAGATGCCGGGCAGCGTGCCACCACCACCGCCGGGCAGTCGTGGATCACTCGGGACCAGGACGTCGAATCCGCTGTAATCCGCGGCGCCAACATTGAGATTGTCGGTGGCCGTGAAGTTGGTTAGCCAGCGGCGCTGGTAGCTGAACTCGGCGGAGACGCGCGGCATCAATTCCTGCTGCACCGCCGCGCCCCACTGCCAGTCACCGGAGCGCTTTCCCCAACCGGATTGCAGCGCCGGATCGAGAGTCGAGGAAGCGACCAGGGTACCGAAGTTGGCGTTACCGGCACCGCAGATGTCGCCGCCGCTCCCGGTCAGGTTCTGTGCCGCCTGGCTCATGAGGTCGCAGTCGGCGACGAAATTACCGTTCGAGTCGGTCCAGTTGCGCGAACTGGTCGTCGTCAACCGCCCAATCGGATTGTTGGTGATGAAGAAGCCGGCATTCTGCGCGGCCTCGAGGTAGCGGCCGAAGTTCAGCTTCAACGAGGTCTTGCCGTTGCCGAAGACGTCCATGGCCAGGCCGCCGCGCGGCGTGAGCTCGTTATAGCTGACCCCATCGGTCGCCTCGAACGTCCGGGCGACCGGGAAGAAGCGGACCGGTCCAACTGTCTGCTCGGGGAAGTAGCTCCAGGCGTGGTCGTAGCGCACGGCGCCCTGCAGCGTCATCCGGCCGCGCGTCCAGGCGTCCTGCAGGTAGAACGCCGTCGTGCGCACGCGCTGGAGACGCTCGAACCGGTTGATCGTCTGCGTCAGCTGGTTCGGCACGCCATTGTTGAATCGGTACCGAGAGGTACTGGTCGTTGCTGAAGTTCTTCTGGTTGTCGCCGAGATGCGACCCCTGGTAACCGACCTTCATGTTGTGCGAGCCGGACACATAGGAAGCGGAGCCTCGGAAGTTGAACACCATCGACCAGTTCGACGCGGTATTCGGCGACCGGTAAGTGATGTTGGCGATGCCGTGCTCGCAGGGCTGGCCGGGGGCGACGCCGGTGGTGCACTGGTCGACGACGCGAATCAGGTTCGGATCCTGACCCGGCATCGACTTGCCGCCCCAGCGGCTCATGTAGGTGCCCATGCCCGCCTCGAGCAGGAGACGGTTGGTGCGCGGCGACGTCCACCGCGCCTGCTGAATGCGCTGACCCATGTCGGCGCGATACGCGCCCGTCTCGGGCGCGTTCGTAGCCGAGCACGACGGCGTCGGCGAGGCGCCGGCGCAGATGATCCGGTCGTCCTCCGAATGGCGGCAGCCGCTAGCGTCAGCCGTGAACGCCGCGCCTTCGCACGGAATCTGCTCGTCCCAGAACACGCTGATCTTGTTCTTGGGCGTCACCTGGGCGGTGAGACGCAACGCGGCGATGTTGAAGGATGCCGCCTGGTAGGCGGGACGGGTCCGATCGGGCACGTAGGTCCACTTCGTCGGATCGTTGGCGTTGACGTTGGCGAACATGCCGGGCACGGTGTTCTGGTAACCCTCGCTGCGCAGCTGGCCGAAGTACCACACGCGGTCCCTGAGCAGCGGGCCGCCGACGCCGAAGTTGTAGTCCCACAGCTTCTTGAAGGCGCCGGGCGTCGTCAGACCGCGGTCCTGCAGTTCCTGCGTGTAGTTGCTGGCGACCATGCCTTCGGTCACCTGCGACACGTAGAGCTGGCCGCTCAGCCGGTTGCCACCTTCCTTCGGCACGATGTTCAAGGTCGGTCCGCCGACTTCCGCTTCACCCATGCCGCCCGACGCGGTGAGCACGATTTCCTGGGCGTTGTTGACGTCGGCGACATACGCTGAAACGCCGGCGCCATTGAACGCGGTGCCGACGCTGATGCCGTCCATCTGCAGCCGGCCTTCGTTCGCGCGGCCGCCGGCGCCACCGAACACCACCATGTTCGGCGCCACCTGCGCATTCGACGCCGAACCACCCTGGGTGACGGTGTTCGGCATCAAGGTCATCAGCCCGGCGTAAGAGCGTGCCGCCGGGATCGAGTTGATGAAGTCGTTGTCGAGCGTGGTCTGCCGGTTGACGCTCTGCACGTCGACGATCGGCGACTCGGCGGTCACGACAATCGTCTCTTCGAGCGCCCCGACTTTCAGCTCGCCGTTGATGACGGCGACAAACGCGCCGCTCAATTCGATGTTGTCGCGCCGGACGGTGCTGAACCCGGCCAGCGAGAAGGAAACGGAATAGACGCCGGCGCGCAGGTCGACGATGCGATACGACCCGTCAGCGTTGGTGACGGCGGTACGAGTGCGCTCGATGAGCGCGGGACTGGAGGCTTCGACAGTGACACCTGGCAGAACGGCACCAGAGGCGTCCTTGACTATCCCGGTGAGGCTCGCCTGCGCGCGCGCGGCAGACGGGAGCAGCAACAGTAATCCGATGACCACGCACGCCGCCCGACATGTGAACATGAACTCTCCTTGGACAGGTCCTGCTGATTCGGACCGCAGGCCGCAGCCCGCATACCTTCGCGTCGTTCTCTTCGGCCCGGATTCTACGGCTCTTGCGCTCCCGTGTCGACACCGCGTCGACCTCGGGTTCCGAACCGTGAAGCCGGTGCACCGGCAGTCGTGCAGACCGCGCCGGCTGAACTGACGGTTGCCTGCGTGCCGGGGCAACCTGAGCGCTAGGATGCTATCCGGTCGCTCCCCGCATGTCCGCGCAAATTTATGGCAAAAGGAGGCGGCTCACGGCCGCGCGACATTGCGCGAGAGCGGCAGTTCGAGCGTCAGGCGCTGCCCTTCGATACCGTGATGACGCGGGCGGCCGGCCGGCGTCGCCTCGCTCCGCCAGCTGTACGAAGCCTGCCAGGACAGCCGCCGCCGAGCCAGATGTCCCCCGCAGCAGGATCAGATCGACACCGCCGCGCACCTCCCCGGCACCGATCGACAGCGGTGTTGCGTCCGACGGGATCCGCTATCCAAGTAGTAATGCCGGTCAGGCAGTCCCGCAGTCACCAGCGTCGTGGTCGGCGGCCGGGCGGCGAGCACGGTCAAGGCGACTGCGACGAAATACGTTCCCGGCAGCAGCGCGCCGACGCGGTATTCGCCACGATCGTCGGTCTCGACGGCCGCCACGCGCCGCAGGCTGCCCGGCACGCCGCTCTCCACCAGCATGCGCGCGCCGGCTATCGGCTCGGGTTCTGGTCGGTCACGCGGCCGGCGATCACTGCTGCCCTGGCGAGGCGGATGTCGGCAAGACGGCGGGCCCCGCCGTCGCCTGCGCCGGCGCGTAGCCCGCCTTGCTGATGGCGATGGGCGTGCCGCGCACCACGCCGGTCAGCGCGAACCGACCTGCAAGACCGGCGCGGGCGGAAAGGTTGGCGCGCTCGGCGGCAGACGCGTAATCAGCCGCGCATGCGCGAGCGGCTGACCGGGATCAGCGTCGACGACGCGGCCCGCCGTTGCCGACGCGGCCCGCCGTTGCCGACGCAGCCGCGCCGCGCTGCGCCTGCGCCGGCAGCGACAGCGCGAAGGCGAGGGTTTGCTACAGCGGAACCGATCCGTCGCTGTCGCCGAACTTCTCGGTCGGGATCTCGAGCGTGTTGAGCATCGACACCAGCAGGTTTGCCATCGGTGTTTCGAGCTTCTGGGTGATGTGGCGCCCGCCCTTCAGCCGTCCCGAGGCGCCGCCGGCAAGGACCACCGGCAGGTCCGAGTGATTGTGCTGGTTGCCGTCGCTCAAGCCGCTGCCGTACAGCACCAGCGAGTGGTCGAGCAGCGTGCCGTCGCCGTCGGGCGTCGACTTCAGCTTGTCGAGGAAGTAGGCAAACAGCGCCACGTGGTAGCGGTTCAGCACCGAGAACTTCTCGATGTTCTCCTGCACGTTCGAGTGGTGCGACAGGGTGTGGAAGGCGTCGCGGACCGTGCTCTTGGCGTAGACCGTGCCGCTCAACTCCTTCGCCATCATCATCGTCGAGACGCGGGTGATTTCCGCCTGCCAGGCCAGCACCTGGAGGTCGTACATCAACTTGATGTGCTCCTCGATATCAGACACGACCGCCCCGGGCGCTGCAGGCACCGGCACCTCGTCCGAGAGCGCTTCGCCAGCCTTCTTCACGCGCCGCTCGATCTCTCGGACGTCCGTGAGGTACTGGTCGATCCGGACGCGATCGGACGCCGGCAGCTTTCGCTGCAGCGCGGCCGCTTCGCCGACGACCGAATCGAGCAGGCTGAGCGACTCCTGCCGCCGTGCCGTGCGCAGGTCCGCGGTGTTGCCGTCGCCGAACAGCCGCTCGAACACGACCTGCGGGTTGTTCTGCATCGGCAGCGGCGAGGTGGCGCTCTGCCACGAGATGGTGTCGCGATACGCGCAATTGAGCCCGTCGCCGCAATTGACGCTGGACTCCTCGGTCGTCAACTCGAGGGACGGCATCGGCGTATCCTGGCCGATCTTCTGCGCCGCCACCTGGTCGACGGTGATGCCGAGATTCGGCTGGGCGCCCACCCTCGCGAATGCGCCGCTCAGGAACGATGCCGCGCCGCGGTTGTGATTTGCGGTGGCACCGGTGCCGTAGGCGAGCGCGTGCGACAGGCCGCTGACGACGTTGATCCGCTCGCGGAATGGCTTGAGTGGGTCGAGAATTTCTGAGAACTCGAAATTTGTCCCTACTCCAGCCGGTGTCCAGCGCGGCAGGATGACGCCGTGCGGGAAGTAGATGCAGCCGAGCCGCGTCTTTGGCACCGCAGCGGCAGCGGCCCTGCCGAACAGGGAGCCGGCCGGGACCATCGACTCCAGCAGCGGCAGCGCCAGCGTAACACCCACGCCGTTGAGGAACGTGCGGCGCGACAGAGCCTTTTTGGTGAGAAATGACATCTGACCTATCTCCTGGCGGTAGTTGCCGTGTGCGTCACTTCGGCCGGTTTCTTGATTTCGACGGGCTTTTTGACACGCCTCTGGAACGGGGCGCTCTCGACGACGCCGAGCACCAGCGCTGAGAAGCGATTCTGCTCGGCCTGGACCCGGCGCACCATCCCACGAATCGTCGGCATGTCGTGCGCGGGCTCAATCGGGCGGCCCAGGGCGTAGGTCATCATCTTGGTCGCGGCGGTGGTGACGAACGCCTCGGAGCGGCCGAGTAGCGCCTTGCGCAGGTCGGTGGCACCGTTCAGCGGCGTGCCATCCGGCAACTGACCGGTGGCATCGATCGCTGCCGGCCCATCCTTCTCGCGCCACGTGCCCACCAGGTCGAAGTTCTCGAGCGAGAACCCGATCGGGTCCATCAGCCGGTGGCAGGAGGCGCACTGCGGGCTGGCACGATGCAGTTCGAGGCGCTGTCGCAGCGTGGTCACCTTCACTGCCGCGGGGTCGGTGTCCAGGTTCGTTTCGACACCGGCCGGCGGCTCCGGCGGCGGCGCGCCGAGCATGTTCTCGAGCACCCACTTGCCGCGCGACACCGGCGACGTGCGGGTCGCAATCGAGGTCACGGTGAGGAAGCTGCCCTGGCCGATCAGGCCGCGCCGCGGGCTGGACGGCTCCAGCGCAATGCGGCGGAAGTAGGTGCCGCGCACGTCCGGCATGCCGTAGTGACGCGCCAGCCGCTCATCGACGAACGTGTAGTCGGCATCGAGCAGTTCCAGGATGCTGCGATCCTCCCGGATGATGGTCTCGAACAGCAGCTCGCTCTCCTTCAGGAACGAGGCGCGCAGGTTGTCGTCGAAGTTCTTCGCCTCGGTCTGGACGTTGCCAAGCTCGCGCAGGTAGAGCCACTGCCCGGCGAAGTTCTTGACCAGCGCGTGCGCCTTGGGATCACCGAGCATCCGCTTGACCTGACGGCGCAGCACCGCCGGGTCACGCAGCTGACCTTTCGCCGCAAGGTCCAGCAGCTCGTCGTCCGGGATGCTGCTCCACAGGAAGAACGACAGGCGCGAGGCGAGATCGATGTCGCTGACGCGATAGGACGCGCCCGCGGCGAGACGCTGCGGCTCCTCCTCGGCACGGTAGATGAAACGGGGTGCGACCAGCACGCGCGCCAAGGCCCGCTGGATCCCCGACTCGAAGTCGCCGCCGGTGCGTCCCTGCGTGTAGAAGTCCATCAGGGTGGCGATCTCGGCCTCGGTCACCGGTCCGCGGTAGGCGCGGCGGGCAATGGTGGTCAGGACCTTGCGCGCGCAGGCCGGTTCGTCCTCGGCCTTGACCGGCGTGCAGACGAAGATCCGCCGCCGGCTCGGCGTGTCGCCGACACCGGTCGGGTTGATCGGACCGGTAATCGCAACGTTCTGCACGCCGCCGCCGGGAATGAACGCACCATCGACGCGGAAGTCGGAGTACACGTCATCCACGCCGGCCGGCCGGGTGCGATCGACGATGGCGACGCCAATCGTGTGCGGACCTGCGGTGAGCGGCAGCGTGAAGCGGCGCGTATTCACCGCCGGCACCTTCACACCGTCGATGGTGATATCGACCGTCGCGCCGGGGCCACCCTGGCCACCGCCGCCGACGCTGAACTCGTACTGCGCGTCGAGCGGGAACGTGTGCTTCACCAGCATGCCGCCGCGGGTGCCGAGCGGCAGCCCCTCGATGTGGCGGTCCTGGGCGAGGCCAGGCGGCGCGGCGTAGGTGACCTGCGACGGCACCAGCGTCCGATCGCCCACGGCGAGCCGGCTGATCTTCATCGCCGCGCCGACGTACCCCTGGATGAGGGACGGCGAGACACCGAGCGCAGCGGCGATGTTGTCGAAGCCTTCACCCGAGCCGTCCGGCGGCAGCAACGGCGCGACGTTGATCTCGAGTGCCAGCAAATCGCGAATGGCGTTGCCGTACTCGGTGCGATTCAGCCGGTGCAGCGCCGGCGAGTCGAGGCTGGCGCCGGCCGGAGCGGCCTGGTCGAGGCGATGCTCGAGGCGCGCGACGAACGTGTCGAGCGCGGCACGCTCGGGACGGCGGGCACCGGTCGGCGGCATCAGGCCCGTCTTGATCTTGCGGACCACCTTCTCCCACGTGTCCGCGTCGGCGGCGACGTGGTCGAGATCGACGGTGTCGAGCGCCAGGCCGCCAGTCTTCATGCGCTGGTTGTGGCACGTCACGCAGTACTGCGTCATGAGCGCCGGATCCGGCGCCGGCACGGCTGCGGTGCGCGCCGCCGTCTGCACGGGCGTCTGCGCCGCCGTCTGCGCCGCTGTCGGCACGGGCGTCTGCGCCGCTGGCGTCGGCGCCGGCGTCACCTGCCGCGGCGTCGCTTGGCGTGCGGCCGGCGCCGGCGCGGCGGCGCCGGCCGGCTGCGCGCCAGGCGCCACGGCAGCGGGGCTGCCGGGAATGGCCCTGGACTGGGCATCGCCGGAGATGCCCAGCGCGAGCATCCAGAGAGCGGCCATCCCGGGGATGGCGGTACGCACAAGAGTCTTCTTCATCACGACTGGTGTCCCGGGTTCACTGCTGGGTGGACGTCGGAGTGCCCGTCAGGCTCTTCAACAGCGCGATCGACGTCGGCTTCGGTCGCGCCGGCAACGTCGCCAGGAAGACGCCTTCTGCCCACGTCAGCGGCGTGCGGCCTTCCTTGTCCTTGACGTCGATCCGGGCGCCCTTCTCAACGAGGAACCTGATGATGTCGTCGGAGCCGCGGTTGGCCGCGCCGTGCAGCGCCGTCAGCCCCATCGAATTGACGGCGTTGACGTCGAGACCAAGCTCATGACAGAGCTTCACCGCCTCGAGGAGCGCCGCCGGCCCTTCGTCGTAGGTCTGGCTGAACTGCCAGTTGACGCCCGCCGCGGCCATCAGCGCGCTGGTACCGGCAAAGGTCTGGATCTTCGGGTCGGCGCCGTGCTGCAACAGCATACGCATCACCCGCACGTCGCCGGCCAGGGCCGCGGTGATGAAGGGCGTCTGCCCGGTGAAGTCGACCCACGCGAGCGTGCCGGTGACCCGCAGGAAGTGACGACGGATCGGCGGCGATTCTTTCGTACGGCTGTTCGGGTTCGCGCCCTTCTCGAGCAGCAGTTGAATCAGTTCCAGGAACGGCGGACGATCGATGCTGTTCTCGAACGTGGCGTTGTCCACGTCCATGTTGCGCGTCTCGATTGCCGCCCACAGCGGCGTCCGGCCGTACCAGTCGGCCGCGTTGATGTCCGCACCCTTTTCGATCAGGTAGCGCGCCACCGGCACATGGTTGTTGGTGATCGCCATGACGAGCGGCGTGATGTCGTCGGCATTGGCCAGGTTGACGTCCGCGCCGGCGTTCACCAGCAGCGTCGCACTGTCCATCCGGCCGTCTCGTGCCGCATACATCAGCGGCGACAGCGACCCGGGGATCGGCGCGCGCACGCCGCGGTCCGGCAAGCCGCCGCGGATGATGCCGATACCATGGCCGAACCCGGGCACCGAATTGGGCAGCACCCACGGAGGCGTCGCGCCCGCGCGCGTCTTGACGTTCACCTTGGCGCCGCGGTCCAGCAGCAGCTTGACGATGGCCGGGTGGTTCTCGCGGACCGCGACCATCAGCGCGGTCTGCTCGAAGTTCTTGTCGCGGGCGTCGACCACCGCGCCGGCGTCGAGCAGCACCTTCACCGCGTCGACCGTCCCGCCGGCGACCGCCGTCATCAGCATCGTCTCGCCGGTCGCCTCGACGGCGTTGGCGTCAGCCCCCGCTTCGAGCAGCAGCGCAATCATCCTGGCATTGCCGTTGGCCGCCGCCAGCGACAGCGGCGTGACGCCGTAGCGGTTCGCGAGCGTCACCTTCGCACCGGCCCCGATCAGCAGCCGCGCCGTTTCGATGTCGTCCGCACGCACCGCCCAGTGCAGCGCCGGCGTGCCGTCGCTGCCGAACGCGTTCACGTCGGTGCCCTTCGCGAGCAGCGCCCGCACTGCGGCGGTGTCGCGCACCATGGCAGCGTCGGCGAGCGGGCTGTGCGGCTGCACGACGAGCGGCGGCAGCACCTCCGGTGCCGCGCCACCGGCGCGCCCTGCGCCACCGGCGCGTCCTGCAGCACCAGCACCGGCACCAGCACCAGCACCGGCCGCCGCCCCGCCGCCACGGGCGGGTGCCTGCGCCGGCGCGGCCAGGGGCGCACCAGCCTGCGCGGCACCAGCCTGCGCGGCACCAGCCTGCGCGGCACCAGCCTGCGCGGCACCAGGCTGCGCGGCTGGCGCTTGCGCGGCGGCTGCAGTGACCAGAATCGGTGAAGAGGTGAGGGCGAGCGCTGCGATAATCAGCGACCGGCGACGGGGCGGCGCTTGCACGGCCATGTAGCCTCCAGAGGCGGCACGAGACTCGTTGCGACTGGTGATATAACGACGGACGGGCTATTCTAGCGCTCAGACCACCCCCGGTCGCGCAAAAATATGTCAAATCCACACTAGAGGGCATCCCTCCCGGGCACGGTTGCGCCTATACTCTGCTCCGTCGATTATTCGGCCCCGTCGATTCGTAGCTCGATGCACCGCCATTCAAGAGGAGAACTCGGATGAAGACGTTATTTCGCGCCCGCGCGGGGACCGCGGTCCTGGTCGCAGGTGTGATCGCCCTCACCGGCGCCCTGGTCGCGTCGCTGGGCGACACAGTCCAGGCACAGCGCGGCGCCACCCCGGCGAACGGCGTCATCACAGGCGTCGTCCAGGGAGACCGCGGCCCGGAAGCCGGCGTGTGGGTTATCGCTGAGACGAAGGATCTGCCGACCAACTTCATCAAGATCGTGGTCACCGACGATCAGGGCCGTTTCCTGCTGCCCGACCTGCCGACCGCCACCTACAAGGTGTGGGTGCGCGGCTACGGGCTCAACGATTCGACCCCGGTGGACACCAAGCCCGGCGGCAACAACCTCACGCTGCGGGCACCCACGGCCAAGACGCCGCAGGAAGCCGCCAAGGTCTACCCGGGCGACTACTGGCTGTCGCTCATGGAACCGCCGCCGGTGAGCAGCTTCCCCGGCACCGGCCCGCAGGGCAACGGCGTCAACCCCTCGTTGGCGACCCAGAACCACTGGATCAACTCCCTGAAGTCGGACTGCAACTTCTGCCACCAGCTCGGCAATGAACTGACGCGCAGCGTCGCGCATGTGTTCAAAGCCAAGCCGGAGCTGAAGACCCATGCGGAAGCCTGGGAATGGCGCCTCGGCACCGGCGTGCGCGGCACGGCGATGTACGGCGTGCTCAATCAACAGGGCAAGGAAGCGTCGCTGAAGTCGTTCGCCGACTGGTCGGAACGCATCGAAAAGGGCGAAGTGCCCGCGGCGCCGGCGCGTCCGCGCGGCGTCGAGCGCAACCTCGTCCTCACGCTGTGGGACATAGGCACCGACCACTCCTTCATGCATGACCAGATCGCCACCGACAAGAACCGCCCGACGGTGAACGCAGGCGGTCCGGTCTACGCGGTCTCTGCCGGCCACGGCACGCTGGTGGTTCTCGACCCCAAGGCGAATACGACCGAAGAGCTCGAAATTCCGACGCGCGCACCGCGCGCGCAGGTCCCGTCGCGCTTTCCCGCGCCGACGCGGCCGTCCCTCTGGTGGGGCAACGAGCACCTCTGGTCGAACCCGCCGTACGACCCGGCCGATCCGCACAACCCGATGATGGACAGCAAGGGTCGTGTCTGGATGACCTCGAAGATCCGGCCGAACCAGGACCCGAGCTGGTGTAGCGACCCCTCCAACAAATACGCTGACTGGTTCCCGCTCCGGAACAGCGGCCGCCAGGCGTCGTACTACGATCCGAAGACGAAGCAGTTCACCCTGATCGACACCTGCTACTCCACGCACCACCTGCAGTTCGATAACGACCCGAACGAGACGGTCTACTTCAACGAACTGTCGGGCCCGATCGTCGGCTGGATCGACAGCAAGATCTACGAACAGACTCCCGGCGACCAGTTCGCGAAGGAACAGGCGGCGGTCGGCTGGTGCGGGCAGGTGCTCGACACCAACGGCGACGGCAGGATCACCAAGCCCTGGAACGTGCCGCCCGCTCGCGGCCGCGACTCCATCGTCTACCAGGGCGACACCGCAGGTGCCGCGGGCGCCGGCCGCGGCGCTCCGGCCAACGACCCGAAGCTCGACACCCAGGTGAGCTACAGCCTCTACGCCGTCATTCCCAGCACGGTGGACGACAGCGTCTGGGGCGTCAGCGAGCGCTACCCCGGATTCCTGGTGCGGGTGCAGCGCGGCAACAACGCACCGTCGACCTGCAAGACGCAGATCTTCAAGGTGCCGGAACCCGGCTTCGACCCGCGCGGCGTCGACATCGACACCAACGGTGTCGTCTGGACGGCGTTGGCGGCGAGCAGCCATATGGCCAGCTTCGACGTGCGCAAGTGCAAGGACCTGAACGGCCCGGCGAAGCTCGACGGCAGCCAGTGCGCTGAAGGCTGGACGCTGTATGAGACCACCGGCCCGAAGATGAAAGGCACCAACATCCCGGCTGACTTCCACTATTACAACTGGGTGGATCAGCACAACACGCTCGGCATGGGCCGCAACCTGCCGATCGCCACCGGCTCCAACTCCGACTCGCTGCTCGTGCTCGATCCGGCGACGCGGCAGTGGACGACGCTGCGCGTGCCCTACCCACTCGGCTTCTACTCGCGCGGTCTCGACGGCCGCATCGACGACGCGAGCCCGAATGCCGGCTGGAAGGGTCGCGGCCTGTGGGCCAACTACGGCACGCACTTCGTGTGGCACATCGAAGGCGGCAAGGGGACCAAGGGCAAAATGGTCCACTTCCAGATGCGCCCGAACCCGCTCGCGCGCTAGCGCGCCGCGGGCAGTAACAAGTTACGAGCACCGTGGACGGTCAGGGACGAAGTAGCCGGCTGCTACTTCAACACTGACCGTCCACTTCTCCCCTCCGCCACTTCCTCCTTCTACGGTTCACCTTCCACTTTCCACTTGATGTTGCACCCGATGCTCGGGTGCTGCGGCTCCGGCACCGCCACGCCCGACAGCATGGCATCGACCGCAGCGCGCAGGTCCGCGCCGGTCACCGGGCGGTTGTTGCCTGGACGGCTCTCGTCGAACTGGCCGCGGTAGACGAGCACGCCACGGCCATCGAACAGAAACAGGTCCGGGGTGCACGCCGCATGGAACGCGCGGGCCACCTCCTGGCTCTCGTCCAGCAGATACGGGAAGGTGTAACCCGCCTGGCGCGCCTCCAGCCGCATACCGTCCGGTCCGTCCTCCGGGTGCGCGGCGAGGTCGTTCGACATCACGGCGACGATGGCGACGCCGCGTGGCTGGTAATCGGCGGCGAAACGTGCCAGCTCATGGCGCATGTGTTTCACGAACGGGCAATGCGGACAGATGAACACCACGAGCAGGGCGGCGGCATTCTCGTAGTCGTCAGATGAGACGATGCGATCGTCGAGATTTGGCAGACGAAACGGCGGCAGCGGCGTGCCGAGCGGCAGCATGATGGACGGCGTTGCAGGCATGGCGCCAGCATAACTGACCGTCGGCGTAGAATGCCCACGTGCGAACCTGCTGGACGGCACTGTGTCTCGCGGCCCTGTCATGGGCAGGAGCCTCGGCGCCGCGGGCTGCAGCCGGCACCGCGATGGTGGACGCACTGTTCGGCGCCGCCGACCATCCCGCCATCGCCTATGCGACCACCGCCGCCAATGACCCCGTCGCGCAGCTTGCCCGGCGCGTGCAGGATGGCGACGCGACACTGCAGTTCAGCGACGAGCACGGCTACCTGCCGTCGCTGCTGCAGGCGCTGCACATCCCGGTCGCGTCGCAGTTGCTGGTGTTCTCCAAGACCAGCCTGCAGGCGCAAGTCGTCTCGCCGGTCAACCCGCGGGCGATCTTTTTCAACGACAACGTGGTGGTCGCCTGGCCGCGCGGCGGCTTCATCGAGATCGCCGCGCAGGACGTCCGCCAGGGCACGATGTTCTACGTCCTGCCGCAGCAGCGGGCCGAGCGGCCGCCGTTTGTCAGGTCGGGGACATGCCTCAGCTGCCATGTCGCCCATGCGACGCTCAATGTCCCCGGCACCTTTGCGCGCAGCGTCGTCACCGCCCGCGACGGACGCGCCCTGCCCTTCCTCGGCAACTTCATCACGGACGATCGCAGCCCGCTCGAGGAGCGCTGGGCGGGCTGGTTCGTCACCGGCCAATCACGCAGTGCTGCCCACCTGGGCAACCAGCGCTTGTCGGCGGACGCCGAGCGGGCGGCGCCGGCGCGGCCGTCGGGCAACGCGTCGCTCGGCGATTTCTTGGCGGTGCGCAACTATCCGGCGGCGACCAGCGACATCACGGCGCTGCTCGTCTTCGACCACCAGATGCGGATGAACAATCTGCTGACCGGGATAGGCTGGCGCGTGCGCATTGCCGCCTCCGACGCGCCGGGCACGGTCGACGAGGTAGCCAGGGATGCCGCGAACGAGGTCGCCGACGCGCTGCTGTTCGTGGACGAGGCGCCGCTGAAAGGACCGGTGCAGGGAGCTGCGGCGTTTGCGGAGGGATTCACGGCGCGCGGCCCGTTCGATGGCGGCGGCCGGTCGCTGCGCCAGTTCGATCTGCGCACACGGCTGATGCGCTATCCGTGCAGCTACACCATCTACTCGGACGCGTTCGAGCGCTTGCCGCCGGCGGCGAAGGACGCCGTCTACGCGCGGTTGTGGACGATCCTGTCGGGCGCTGACACCGCACCGCGCTACCAGCGGCTGTCGGCGGCCGACCGCCGCGCGGTCATCGAGATCCTGCGCGACACCAAGCGCGACCTGCCGCCGCAATTCCGGGACACGCCGCCGCGCGAGTCACAGCCATAGCCAGGCCGCATCACTCCGTCTACGTCGTCTACCTGCGTAACCCGAAAGGCGACGGCCGCGCCGGCTACTATGTCGGCATGACCGGCCTGACGCCGGAGCAGCGGTTCGAGAACCACAAGCGCGGCGTCAAGGCGGCGTCAGTGGTGCGCCGCTTCGGCGAACGGCTCGTGCCGAAGCTCTATGCGCACCTGAATCCGATGACCTACCAGGACGCGGTAAAGATGGAAGCACGGCTCGCGGAAGAACTCCGCGAGGCCGGCTACCAGGTGTTCGGCGGACACTAGGGAAGTGGACGTGGTCCACTTTCCACCGTTTACTTGGAAACGACTCCGCAGGCGATCCGTCCGCCGGCGTTGCCGGCCGGGTCGCTGACGTAGTCGTCGGCGCTCGCGTGCAGCACGAGGGCGGAGCCGTCGGCGTCGAGCAGGGAGCGCGGTCCCGCAGCGAGCGTGACGTTGCTGGCGAGCACTTCGAATGACAGCTTGCCGTCAGTCGCGACGTGCAGGTTCGGCAGGTCACCCGCGTGCGGCATCGCTTGCGCCATGATGCCGTGCTTGGTCCCGCCGGGAGCGAAGTGACCGCCGGCGGACATGAAGGTCGGCGCCTCGCACTGACCGGTGGTGTGAATGTGGAACGCGTGCGGCCCGGCAGGAACGTTCTGCAGACTCACCGTCAGCAGCACACCGTTGGGCGTCTCGCGCAACGTCGCATCGCCAAGCGACTGGCCCTTGGCATCCTTGATCGCCGCCTTGGCGGTGGCGCCCTGCGGCGCAGTGGCTTGCGCCGCCGCCTGCGGTGCTGCACCCTGCGGTGCGGCCTGCGCGGCCAAGCCGATCGAGGTCAATCCAATCACCCCTGCAACCATCGTCATCTTGTTCATGACTGCAAGCGTAAGACAAACGACGCGGGGCGACAACCGCAGCCGCCACACCCCGGGTCCGCAGGGATGGATGGGAGCTCGTCAGCGCAGCGTGAAGCTCAGCTCGATAGTGATCAGGACGGGGACCGGCTCACCCAATCGCTGACCCGGTCGGAAACGCCATTGTTTGGCCGCCTTGATCGCTTCCTGGTCGAGGCCGAAGGCTGAGTCGAGCGACCTGAGGATCTGCACATTGCCGACGCTGCCGTCGGGCAGCACGACGCACTCGACGAGGACGGTGCCCTGCACCTTGGCGCGCATCGCCTCGGCGGTGTAGGCCGGCTTCACCTCGCGGAGCAGCACCGGGACGGTGACGCCGTTGCCGGGCCGGTAGGCGCCGCCGCCGGTGCCGCCGCCAGTACCGGCACCCAGGCCCGAGCCCTGCCCCTGGCCGATGCCGGTGCCCGCGCCCGTACCCGCGCCGCCGCCGGTTCCGGCGCCGAGCGACGCGGTTGCTTCGTTCGATTCAATCGCGCCGGGAGCGCTCGTGACTGCCGCGGCCATGGTCTGCGCCGGGATGTTGATCTGCTCCTCGGGCTTCGGCTGCTCTGGCTGCACCTCCGGCGTCGGCGCCGGTGGCTTCACCGCGGGGACGGTGATCTGCTCCTTGCCGACCAGCTCCGCCTTTTTCGGCGGGTCCGGCGTCTGGTTGCCACCGCCTCCCCCGCCTCCGCCTGGCCCCGGTTCGGTGAGCCAGACAATCTCATCGGAGAGCCGATCGGGAAGAATGGCCTGTACCGTGCCGTCAGGAAGCAGCCTGGCGATGAGGAAGAACAGCAAGATGGCGCCGGCGTGTGCGGCGACCGAGGCGCCGAGCGCACCGCCGATGCGTTTCTGCTGCTGCTCGAACAGGAAATGGATCTCTGCCGGACCGGCGCCTTCCGGACGCACCGAGAGGTGATCTGAGTCGCCTGCGGGCTCAGGCTGTCCGGGTGGAGTAGTCATGACGGCGGAGTGTGCTGGACTCATTGTCTCCGAGCGCGTGCTGAAGCGGCAAGCTGCAAGAGCAGTACCTCGATCGGCGCGACAAGGCCTCCGTGAATCCCCGTAATTAGACTCCGCGTTGCCGATAATTGTTCTACACCGGCTGCAGCTGGCTTACGTCGAGTGTCAGCGACCGGGCACTACGGCCCCTCGTCCGGCCAGCTCCCGTGCGCCACCGCGACCGCGCCGAGCTGCCGTAACCGCTCGTGCGCGGGAGAGACGCCGCTCTCGCCGTCCAGGTGAGCGCCGACGAGCACCGACCCCTTGTCGATGCGGGCCTCCCACTGCTCGGCTTCCCCGGCGGTCAGGCCGGCGCGCTGCAGAGCACGGCCGATGCCGCCCGCCGCGTGGCCTGCTGCCTCACCCAGTTCAGCCGACAGGGGACCGTCGGCCACGATCGGGCCGATGCCCGGCATGATCAAGGCAACGGCGGCAATGAGATGCGCGGAGAGTTCCGCCAGCCGCGAAGCAGGGCGAGAGTCCTCCATCTCGGAACCCGGGGAGGCACCGGCGGCCTCCGCGAGCGTGCCTTCCTCCTGGTGCGAGCGGGCGACGATCGACACACGTTCGCGCGGTACGCCGAGCGCGCGCAACTCACGCGCCGCCGCCGCGGCGAGTGCCGGATCGTCGAAGAGACCGAGGACGAGGGGATGAGGCATCGACTAACGGTAATGCATCACTCGGTCATATATCCATCCCGCGCCCTGACCTGCAGGCCAGAGCGGCCGTTCTTCACGGTGACCCGGATCGAGCGCCACTCGCGCCGCCCTGTTGCGTCCATGTCGGCGGGAGCATAGCCGAGCAGGTATTGGTAGCGCAGTTCGCGGGCGATCGCGCTGAGGGTTGTCTGCAGATCGCGTGCGTCGCGCAAATGAAAGGATCGTCCGCCGGTGAGCACGGCGAGCTCGGCGAGCAGGGCGGGACGCGTCTTGCCGAAGGCGATTGGATAGATCAGCGCGTTACTGCGGCGCGCTCGCGCCAATACCTCTGCGGCGCTCGCGCGACTGTAGCGGTCGGTGCCGTCCGAGAACATCACCAGGGCCTGCCGGCCCTGCTCCGGCTCCAGGCGGTCGAGGGTGCCGATCACCGCATCGTGCAGCGCGGTCGTGCTCCAGGCGTCGAGTCCTGCAATCGCGCGCGCCTGCTCGGCCCGGCTGGCGATCAGCGGCGCGATCGTGTCGGCCTCGTTGTTGATTGCGACGACCAGCGACCGGTCGTCCGGCTTCAGCTCACGCAGGAATGCCTGCGACGCCTCCTTGGCCAGTCGCAGCGGCTCGCCGGCCATGCTCGCGCTCCGGTCGACGCCGAGCGCCACGGTCAGCGGAAACTCCCCGGCCGCGAAGGCGGTGATCTCTTGTGGCGCGTTGTTCTCGAACAGCTCGAAGTCGGAGCGCCGCAGTCCGGTCACGGGCTCACCCGCCGCGTCGGTGACCGTGGCGTAGACCTCGACGAGCTGCACGCGCGACGAGAACTGGGCGACAGGTTCACCGGCCGGTCGTTCCTGGGCGCGTCCCCGCGCCACCCCGGCCGTGGTCGCGACCATCAGGGCGAGGGCCGTGGCTGCGGAGCATGCACCGAACCATCCAGTCATGGCCGTCAGGCGTTCAAGAGCCGTTCCGGCGGCGTGCGCATGGTACAATGGCGCGTCGCTCGCAGCACGCCTCCTCCTGTCCGACCCTCGCGACAGTGTCGCGCGGACCGCGCGTGACCCACGCGGCAACGCACTGAAAAGGTGACGCTATGTTTGGTAGCCTTGGCATCCCCGAACTCCTGATCATTCTCACGATCGTCGTCCTGATCTTCGGCGCCAACCGTCTGCCAGAGCTCGGCCGCGGCATCGGCCGCGGCATCAAGAACTTCAAGGACGCATCGAAGGAAGAAGAAGGCCGGCGTGAGGATTACGAGCAGCGGCCGAGTTAGCGGCCGCGCCCGCCTTTCTTCTTCGCCATCCGCTCCCGCCGTCCTGGCCGCTGCGCCTTGCCCGCCCGCGCTGGCCGGGTGCTTGTAGAACTTCGTCCCGACCGCTCATTCTTCGGCGTAACCTTGCTGCGCACCGGTCCGCGCGGCCGTTCCTCCCGCACCGCCTCGAGGATGTCCAGCAGCCCGAGGTCGACCTGCCGCCGCTCCATGTCGACGCGCACGACCTGCACCGTGACCTTGTCGCCGAGCCGGTAGGTCTTGCGGGTGTTCTCACCGAACAGGATGTGCTGCTGCTCGACGAAGCGGTAGTAGTCGTCGGCCATGCTGGAGATGTGCACCAGCCCTTCGATGTAATGCTCGATCAGTTCGACGAACAGGCCGAACTGCGCGACGCCAGTGATGTAGCCCTCGTACTCATCCCCGACCTTGTCCGCCATGAAGCGGACCTTCTTCCACTGCAGCAGCTCGCGTTCGGCGTCGTCGGCACGCCGCTCCATTTCCGACGAGTGGCGCGCGGTTTCAGGCAGTTCCTCGTCGAGCTCGTCACGCCGGGCGTTGCTGATGCGGCCGCGCAGCGACTCGCGCAGCGACCGGTGCACCACCAGATCCGGGTAGCGCCGGATCGGTGAGGTGAAGTGCGTGTAGTGCTCCGCCGCCAGCCCGAAGTGCCCGAGGCTGACGGCGTCGTAGCGCGCCTTCTGCATGGTCCGCAGCATCAGCGCGGCAATCGGCCGCTCCTCCGGCGTGCCCTTCATGCGGTCGATCAGTTTCTGGAAATGTTTCGGTTTTGCCGTGCCGGTGCTGGCCAGGCTGTAGCCCAGCGTCGAGATGAACGTCTCGAACTCCTCGACCTTCTTGATGTCGGGGGCTTCGTGCACCCGGTGCAGCGCCGGCACGTCATGCTCCACCAGGTGTGTCGCCACGGTTTCGTTGGCGAGCAGCATGAACTCCTCGATGATGCGGTGCGCAATGTTTCGCTCGGTGGCGATGATGTCGGCAATCATGCCGGTGTCCGACAGGATCACCTGCGCCTCGGGCAGGTCGAAGTCGATTGAGCCGCGCCGGCGCCGGCGCTGGTGCAGGATGGTGAACAGCTCGCGCATCAACTCGAACATCGGCACCAGCTCGCGATACGTCGCGATCGCATCGGCATCGTCGTCGGTGAGGATGGCGTTGACCGCCGTGTACGTCATCCGCGCGTCACTGTTGATGACGCCTTCGTGCATCTCGTGACGCACGACGGTGCCGCGGGCGTCCACCTCCATCAGGCACGACTGCACCAGGCGGTCGACGTGCGGGTTGAGACTGCACAGCCCGGTGGATAGCTCCGCCGGGAACATGTGCACCGCCCGCTCGGTGAAGTAGACCGAGGTGCCGCGATCGTAGGCCTCTTCGTCGAGCGCGCTGCCCTCGCGCACGTAGTGCGACACGTCGGCGATGTGCACGCCGAGCCAGAAATGACCGTTCTTCAACCGCTCGATGGTGATCGCGTCGTCGAAGTCGCGCGCGTGCTCGCCGTCGATCGTCACCGTCGTCAGCGGCCGGAAGTCGGTGCGCCCCTTGATGTCGCGCTCCTTCACCGCACTACCGAGGCGGCGCGCCTCCTCGACCGCTTCCTCCGAGTGGGCATCGGGGATGTTGTACTTGCGGATGATGATCTGGGTATCGACTCCGGGTTCGTTGATGTCCCCGAGCACCTCGGTGACCCGTCCGACCGGTCCGCGCGTCGGCGTCGGCCAGCGCGTGATCTCCACGAGCACCATCTCACCCGGCTCCGCCGACGATGACTGCCCGGTGGGGATGTGGACGTCGGCGGTGATGCGGCGGTCGAACGGGACGACGTAGCCAAGACCGGAGGGGTCGTGCTCGAAACGCCCGACCAGCGTCGCCTGGCTGCGCTCCAGGATCCGCACGATCTTCCCTTCCGGGCCCTTGTCGGTCTGGCGCTCGATCCGTGCGACGACGCGGTCGCCGTGCATGGCTTCGGTGAGGTTCGCGGCCGAGATGTAAATGTCCTGCCGGTCGGCGCGCTCGACGTTCTCCGGCACGACGAAGCCGAACCCGCCAGGGTTGCTATGGACCTTGCCGACGATCAGGTCCATCTTCTCCGGCAAGCCAAAACGGTTGCCGCGAATCTGCAGCAGCTCACCTTCGGTGACCAGCGTTTTCAGCAGCCGCTTGAAGGCGACGCGATCCTCGCGCGGGACGCGGAACAGTTGGGTGAGCTCGCGCGCAGTCGCGGGATGGTGCACCTTGTCGCGAATGATTCGCAGCAGGTCGGGCTTGGACAGCATCTGGGTGGTCGTTGGTGATTGGTAGTTGGCGGTTGGCGGTTGGCGGTTGCCGGTCAGTTCACGAGGATGACCTGGAGGTCGCCGACGTTGGTGTTGGTCGGCCCGGTCTTGACGAGGTCGCCGAGCCGGTCGAAGAACTCGTAGGTGTTGTTCTCCAGCAGGTAGCGCTCCGGGTCGTCGATGCCGGCGGCGCGGGCGCGCGTGAACGTCGCCCCGTCGACAATCGCGCCGGCAGCGTCGGTCGGGCCGTCGATGCCGTCGGTGCCGATGCTCGCCGCCGCCACGTCATCTCCGAGCAGCGACAGGGTGCGGGCCATCGCGAACGCGAACTCCTGATTGCGGCCGCCGCGGCCGGCACCTGTGACCGTGACCGTCGTCTCACCCGACGAGATGATGCACGCCGGGCGCGGCATGGTTGCCACCATCCTGCCGGATTGCTGCACGTGCAACTCCGCGGCTGTGCGCGCCTCACCGGTGACAGGCTCGTCGAGCACCTGGACGCGGTAGCCGAGCGCCTCGGCCGCGGCCCGCGCGGCCGCGAGCGCGCCACGCTGGGCGCCGATGACGCGCGCGGTCGAGCGCGCCAGCCGCGGGTCTCCCGTCTTCGGCGGCTCGGCAACATCGCCGGCGGCACCGCGGGTGAGGTGGCTGACGATCGACACGGAATATCGCGCGGGTCCACCGCGGCGGTGCAGGATGTCGAGCGCCTGCGAGAAAGTGCTGTCGTCGGCGACGGTCGGGCCCGAGGCGATGACGGAGAGGTCATCCCCGACCACGTCCGATACGGCCAGCGTGAGCACCGCACCGCCGGCCGCAGCGGCGAGCCGCCCGCCCTTGATCGCCGAGAGATGTTTGCGCACCGTGTTCAGTTCGCGGATATCCGCGCCCTGCTCCATGAGGGTGCGAACGGCGTGCTGCTTGTCGGCGAGAGAGATGCCGGCGTCGGGCAACGCCATCAGTGCCGAACCGCCGCCTGAGAGCAGCACCACCAGGAGGTCGTCGGGACCTGAACTGCCCGCCACGGCAAGCGCCCGGCGCGCGGCTGCCAGGCTGCCCTCGGTCGGCAGCGGGTGCCCGGCGGTGAACCACTCGGCGCCCGCTGGCAGGATCGACGGCTGCGCCGGACCTATGCCAATAGCCGAACGCAGCGGTACGCCGGTCCCCGCGGCAAAGGCGTTCAGCATGACGGCAGCCGCTTTACCCGCGGCAATGACCTGCACGCCGGCGGCGCGTTGCATCGGCCCGACCACGTCCGCGTCGTCGAGCGCCTGCTGCACGAGACGCCCCGCGTCCACTGCGTCGAGGGCGGCGCGGACGATTCGCTCGATATCGAGCCGGAGCTGCGAGGCGGGAGGAGTCAGTTAATGTGCTTGGGATCGCTCCAGGCGGACAGCCCGGCGACGACATCGAATTGGCGGAGGAGACGGCTGACGACCTGGTCGGCGTTGCCGTTCTTGCACAAACGGTCGATCTGGGACATCACCCTCGTCAACGCACGCTCGACGTCGGTGATGGTGCTCTCGGAATAGAACTCGCGTTGCTGTTCCAGGCAGCGCTTACACTTCGCGACTTCTTCCTTGTAGAAATCAGAGCGGGAATGGAAAACAGGATCGCACGGTGGGGGCGAGTCTCGCAGGAAGCGTGAATAACGGTTCCGTGACGGACGCATATTCCTGATGTGCTCCCAGTCTAGCCACCCTGCTGAGCGTCTGTCAACGCCAGCGAGCGGCGGGTTTCCAACAACGTGACGGAGTCTACGCAGCGTGCCGGGCGGCCGCCAACCCGCCAGCGCTTCCCACCAGCATCCCTCCGCCGAGCAGGGATGCACATAATCGCCACGGCAGGAACTCCATTTCCGCACCGTTCAGAAGCGCCAGGAGCTCGCTGCCCCACCATGCGCGACCGACGGCAAACCCGGCCCAGAGCAGCAGGAGCGCAACCACCGCCCCGGCGCCGCCCTGGAGGAACCCTTCGGCGACGAACGGCCCGCGAATGAAGCTCAACGGAGAACCGACGAGCTCCATGATGTCGAGCTCGTCCCGCCTCGCGTCGAGCCTGAGCCGAACCACCGCAGCAACGGTCACCGCCGCGGCCGATGCCATCAGTGCCACCAGGGCGAGGCCGACACCGCGCAAGCGCCGTAGTCCCGCAGAAACCCGCGCGAGCCACTCCCGGTCGTAGCGGATGTCGGCAACACCGGGAAGTGCCGCAATCCGCCGGACGAGGGCGTCTGCGCGACCGTCCTGTTGCGCCGCCGCGTCGATTCTTACCTCGAGCGAGGCTGGAAAAGGATTGTCGCCGAGATCCGTCGTCAATGACGCCAGTTCCGAGAATTCACGACGAAACCGTGCAAGTGCCGCTGCCTTGGAGACGAACTCGCGGCTTGCCGCAACCCGGCTTCCGTCGAGCGCCGCCTCGATCGCGCCGCGCTGCTCCGACGTCGCCTCGTCCCGCAGGTAGATCGAGAACTCCGCCGCCTCCGTCCAGCGTGCCACAAGCCGCTCGGCGTTGCTGGTCAGGAGAAGAAGCACGCCGAGGACGGTCATCGCCAGCGCGATGGCGGCGACCGCCAGCAGCGTTGCACCGCCGCCGCGCCGCAGGCTGAGCCACCCCTGGCGCATGGCGTAGTCGAACGCCCTCACGCGATCTCGACCATCCGACCCTGCTCGAGCGTCACCGTCCGCCGGCCGACGAGGCGGATCAACTCACGGTCGTGAGTGGCCACCAGCACCGTCGTCCCACCGGCATTGATCTCGCGCAGCAGGTTCATGATTTCGAGCGACAGATCCGGGTCGAGATTGCCGGTCGGCTCATCGGCCAGCAGCAAGACCGGGTCGTTGACGAGCGCGCGGGCAATCGCCACGCGCTGCTGCTCGCCGCCGGATAGTTCCTCCGGGTGGGCGCTCATCCGGTGCTGTAGTCCGACCCACTTCAGCACCTGGAACGCCCGGCGGCGCTGTTGCGCCGGCGGCACGCCGAGCACTTCCGGGACGAAGGAGATGTTCTCGAGCACGGTCCGCCACGGAATCAGCTTGAAGTCCTGGAAAATGAAGCCGACGCCGCGGCGATACTCCTGGACTTCCCGCCGGTTCAGCCGGGCGAGGTCGTGGCCGTTGACGACAACCGCGCCTGCCGTCGGCAGTTCCTGCCGCAGCAGCAGCCGCAGCAGCGTCGACTTGCCGGCTCCGCTGGGGCCGGTCAGAAAGACGAACTCGCCCTTGTCGAGTGTGAGCGACAGGTCGCGCAGCGCGTATAACCCGCGGCTGTAGACCTTCGACAGGTGTCGTGTCTCGATCACGCAATATTGTGAGTGGACGCGAGGTGATTGTACCAGGAACTCGCCCACCTCCCCCGTGCACACCGCAGCGGAGGACGTTCGGAGCAGTTTGGCGTCTCGGTCACAACTCGCTGATTCGCGTCTTGATCAAGGTGTTGACGACAGTGGGATTGGCGTTCCCCACGCTCGCCTTCGTGGCTTTCATCACCTGACCGACGAGGAAGCCGAACTTCCGCTCGTCGCCCGCCTTCACGGCCTGAACCACTGCGGCATTGGCCTGTAACACGTCGTCGACAATCAGCACCAGGGCGGACTCATCGGATACCTGTGCGAGCCCCTCAGTGTTGACGATCGCTTCGGCGCTCCGGCCCGAATCGAGCATCGTCGCGAACACACCTTTCGCCGTCGAGTTGCTGATAGTGCCGGCATCGATCAACTTGATCAGGCCGCCCAGCGCCGCAGGCGTCAGCGGCACCTCGCTGATCGTGGTGCCGCGCTCGTTGAGGGTTCGCAGCAATTCGCCCATCACCCAATTGCTTGCCGCCTTCGGGTTCTTCGCCGCGGCCGCGACCGCCTCGAAGTAGTCGGCGAGCTCGCTCGACTGTGTCAGCACGCCAGCGTCGTAGTCGGGAATGCCGTAGGCCGCAACGAACCGCCGCCGGCGTGCGGCCGGCAATTCCGGCATGGTCGCCCGCACCTTCTCGATGCGCGCGGCGTCGACCACCAGCGGCGGCAGGTCGGGTTCGGGGAAGTAGCGGTAATCGTGCGCCTCTTCCTTGCTGCGCATCGAATGCGTGCGCCCGGCCGCGGTATCCCAGAGCCGCGTTTCCTGCACGACGCGGCCGCCACCTTCGATGGTTTCGACCTGGCGCTCGATTTCGTACTCGATCGCCTTCTGCAGGTAGCGGAACGAGTTGACGTTCTTGACCTCCGCCTTGGTGCCGAACGCCGCCTGGCCGACCGGGCGCACCGAGACGTTGGCGTCGCAGCGCAGGCTGCCTTCTTCCATGTTGCCGTCGTTGACGCCGAGCCAGACCAGGATGTCGCGCAGCCGGCTGAAGAACTCCGCCGCCTCTGCCGCCGATCGCATGTCCGGCTCGCTGACGATCTCGATGAGCGGCACGCCGCTGCGGTTGTAATCCAGGTAGGTCTTGCGGGCGGAATCGAAGAACCCGTCGTGCAGCGACTTGCCCGCATCCTCTTCCATGTGGATGCGCGTCAGCCCGACAAACGTGGTGCGGCCGCCGACGGTCACCTCGAGCCCGCCGCCAAGGGCCAGCGGCCGCTCGTACTGCGAAATCTGGTAGCCCTTCGGCAGGTCAGGATAGAAGTAATTCTTGCGCGCGAAAATCGATTGCGTCTGCAGTTCGCAGCCGAGCGCCAGCGCCGCCTTGATGGCGTGGTCGACCGCCTGGCGGTTCAGCACCGGCAGCGCCCCGGGCAGGCCAAGGCAGACGGGGCAGACCTGCGAGTTCGGCGGTGCACCAAAGGCCGTGCTGCAGCCGCAGAAGATCTTGGTGCGCGTGCGCAGCTGGGCGTGGATCTCGAGACCGATGACTGCTTCCATATGAATGCTCGATGCGTAATGCCAAGACGTGATGCCCACTGCAAGGCGCAATGCACACGGCAGAAGGATGCCCGACGCAAAAAAGAATGCCCAACGCCCAACGGGGTCATCCCATCGAGCATCGGGCATTGCGCATCGAGTATCGGGCGCGCGTCAGCGCGCGCTACGCCTTCGGGCCAGCCTCTTTGACATTCGCCGCGACGTCGTTCTCGAAGTTCTTGAAGTTCTCGACGAACATGCCGGCCAGCTTCTTCGCCTGGGCGTCGTAGGCGGTGGCATCGGGCCAAGTGCCGCGCGGGTCGAGGACGCTGTCGGGAACCCCCGGGCAGCTGGTGGGCACCTCGAGGTTGAAGATCGGGTCGCGCTTGTATGCCACCGTATCGAGCTGGCCGGTGAGGGCGGCGGTGATCATCGCGCGGGTGTAAGCGATCTTCATGCGGCTGCCGGTGCCGTACGGACCGCCGGTCCAGCCGGTGTTCACGAGCCAGACGCGTGAGCCGTGCTTGGCGATCTTCTCACCGAGCAGCTTGGCGTAGACGTTGGGGTTGAGCGGCAGGAACGGCGCGCCGAAGCAGGTGCTGAACGCCGCCTTCGGCTCGGTGACCCCCTTCTCCGTTCCAGCCACCTTCGCGGTGTAGCCGGACAGGAAGTGATACATCGCGCCTTCGGGCGACAACCGCGCGATCGGCGGCAGCACGCCGTAGGCGTCGGCCGTCAGCATGATCACGTTGGTCGGATGGCCGCCGATGCCCGAGAGCTCCGCGTTGTCGATGAAGGTGATCGGGTAGGACGACCGCGTGTTCTCGGTGAGCGACGCGTCGTCGAGATCCAGGCTGCGGGATTCCGGATCGGTGACGACGTTCTCGAGGACGGTGCCGAACCGGCGCGTCGTCGCGTAGATCTGCGGCTCGGCCTCGGCCGACAGCTTGATGACCTTGGCGTAGCAGCCGCCTTCGAAATTGAAGACGCCGGTGTCGCTCCAGCCATGCTCGTCGTCGCCGATCAGGCGGCGCTGCGGATCGCTGGAGAGCGTCGTCTTGCCGGTGCCCGAGAGGCCGAAGAACAGCGCCGTGTCGCCATCCTTGCCGATGTTGGCCGAGCAGTGCATCGGCATCACACCCTTCAGCGGCAGCAGGTAGTTGAGGATCGAGAAGATCGACTTCTTGATTTCGCCGGCGTACTCGGTGCCGCCAATCAGCACCATCTTGCGGCCGAAGTTGACGAAGACGAAGACATCGGAGCGCGAGCCGTGCCGGGCGGGATCCGCCTTGAAGCCGGGCGCGTCGATGACCGTGAACTCCGGCTCGATGCGTGGCGCGCTTCCCCGGGTCGGTCTCCGGGATGAACATGTTGCGCGCGAACAGGTTGTGCCACGCGAACTGGTTGACGATACGCACAGGCATGCGGTACTTCGGGTCGGCGCCGGCCCAGGCGTCGAGCACGAAGAGTTCCTTGTCCTGCAGGTAGGCCATCATGTCGCGGTGCAGCGCGTCGAACTTCGCCTCGTCGACGGGCCGGTTGACGCTGCCCCAGTGCACATGCTTCTCGCTCGACGGCTCCTTGACGACGAACTTGTCGTTCGGCGACCGGCCGGTGTGGGAACCGGTGCGTGCCACCAGGGGCCCCTCGGCGGCCAGGGTCGCCTCGCCGCGGCGGATCGCCTCCTCGTAGAGGCCGGCCGGGCTCAGGTTCCAGTGGACGCGTCCGGATCGAACAATGCCAAGCGCTTCGAGACCCTGCGCCCGCTCAACCTGTGTTGTCATAGCTCATCGACTCCCGCGCGGAGGCCGTCACGGGCTCTCCGCCTGTTCCGCCACCTGAAGTCGGTGGCCGGTTTGCCTCGAAAAGGATAGATCGTACCGGTGAGGTCGGAACCAAGTCAACAGACAACAGAGTTGGTTGCCGCAATTCGCAGTATAGTGATACTGCGGTAAACGTTCCCCTACTGCCGCCGTATTCCACATGAGAACGCACCATGGACGCGCCGTGGCTCCCGCCGGAGCCGGAGAGGGCTCGACGCCCCCGCCGCCGCACGCCCTGTCCAGGGACTCCGAGCTGGCCGGCGCCATCAAGGCGCTGGTGCTGGCGGGCCAGCGGGACGCCGCCCGCGAACGCTTTGGCGACCTGGTCGCCAGCCAGCAACGGCGAGCGGTCCGCATCGCCTACCACTACCTGCGCGACGCGCAGGATGCCGACGAGGCGGTGCAGGACGCGTTCGTGAAGGTGTTCACGCATATCACCTCGTATCGCGAGGACCTGCCGTTCGAGGTCTGGTTCACGCGCATCCTGGTGAACGGCTGCCTGGACCTGCGCAAATCGCGCGGCCGGCGGCTGCGCTGGGTCCTGCCGCTGCCGAGCCAGGGTGAGGCCCCGGCGCATGAACCGGTCGCTCCTGGCCCGACCCAGGAGCAGAAGCTGGTCAGCAGCGAGCGGGGACGCGAAATTGCGGCGGCCGTGGATCAGCTCCCCGACCGCCAGCGGACCGTATTCACGCTCTGTCATATCGCGGAGCAGAGTGCCGCTGAAGTGAGCCAGGAGCTCGGACTGAGCGAGGCAACAGTCCGGGTGCATCTTTTCCGCGCCGTCCGCAAGCTCCGGAAGCTGCTGACGGCGGAAGGGTCGGACGTATGAACGCTCGTGTGAGCCCGCGCCACCTGTCGGACGACCGCCTCATCGAACTGTCGCTCGCCGCTGCCGATGCCGTTCCGGCCGGCGTGGAGGGCGCGCACCTGCTCGACTGCCCGCCGTGCCTCGAACGGCGCGCGGTGCTGACCGCCTTGCTGTCGGAGATCGACGTCGCGTCGGCGGATTCTGCCGACGCGGTATTCAGCGACGAACGCCTGGACCGCCAGCGCAGCCGCATCCTGCAACGCGTCGAGCAGGAAGGCCGCCCCGGCAAGCTGATCGCGTTCCCCGCCGCCTCCGGCCGTGAGCCGGTCGTGCGCGCCCGCCCGGCAACCCGTTGGGTCGCCGCCGCATCAGCCGCTGCCTTCATCGTCGGCGTCGCCGCCGGTCACCTGGTCCATGACCTGCCGGGTGGTCGCCCGGCTGCGCTGCAGCAGTCCGCCGTGCAGGGCGCCACCGGGACGGCGCTGCAAGGCTCTGCCGGCCTGATGTCGGACGACGAGTTCCTCGGCCAGATTGAAGCGGCCGTCGACAGCGGCGGACCTGCCGCCCTGCGTCCGCTGGACGCGCTCACGCCGCGCGCCTGGGACGTGCGGTAGTCCTCCGCCCGTGTCACACTGAGGTGTAGTGCCGCCGCTGATCTTCCGCAAGGGGCTCGATCTCAAACACGAGGTCGCGCACGTTCTCGCCGAGAGCTACCACAGCGACCTCGTTCGCGCCATCAAGGACGACGGCTATCGCCGCGTCTCTGGGCGGGTCACGATCCACCTCGCCCGTGAGTTCGGGTTCTGTTACGGCGTCGACCGGGCGGTCGACTATGCCTACCAGACGCGCAAGCGCTTCCCTGACCAACGCGTGTTTCTGACTGGCGAGATCATTCACAATCCGCACGTCAACGATCAGCTGCGGGCGCAGGCGATCCGCTTCCTCACCGATCCGGGCGAATCGCTCGACGCGCTGACGCCGGACGATGTCGTTATCCTGCCGGCGTTCGGCATCACCATCGATCTGCTGCAGGACCTCACCAACCGCGGCTGCACCCTGGTGGACACGACCTGCGGCTCGGTGCTGAACGTCTGGAAGAACGTCAAGCGCTATGCGGACGAGGGCTTTACCTCGATCATCCACGGCAAGTATTGGCACGAGGAAACGCGCGCGACCGCGTCGCAGGCGCTCCGTTCGGGCACCGGGCATTACCTGGTCGTCCTGAACCAGGAGGAGGCGGCGGTTGCCTGCGACTACATCCGCCACGGCGGCGACCGGGCGGCGTTCATGGCCCGATTCGAGCACGCGGTGTCGCCGGGCTTCGATCCGGACACGCACCTGGTCAAGGTGGGCTGCGCCAACCAGACCACCATGCTGAGCACCGAGTCGCTGGAGATCGGCGAACTGTTCCGCGGCGCCTACCGCGATCGGTACGGCGACGCCGCCCTGGCCGCGCATTTCCGCGCATTCGACACGATCTGCAGCGCCACCCAGGACCGGCAGGACGCGGTCACTCGCGCTGCTGGCCGAGCAGGCGCTGGACGTGATGATCGTCGTCGGCGGCTACAACAGCAGCAATACCTACAACCTGGCACGGATCTGCGCAGATCGGCTGCCGACCTTCCACATCGCCGACCCCGACGGCATCGTGTCGGGAGAAGAGATCCGCCACAAGCCCGTCGGCCTCAAGCAGGAAGTCACCACCGCCGGCTGGCTGCCGGCCGGCCCGCTGCACATCGGCCTGACGTCAGGGGCCTCGACGCCCGACAACCTGGTTGGCACGGTGATTCGCCGCCTCGAGGACGTCGCGAACCGGTAGCGCGGGCGCCATTTCCACTTCCCACTTCCCACTTTCTACTTCTCCACGTTCCGCCTCTCCCCCCCTTCCGTTCGGCGTACGGCGTGTTACCGTATGTGTTTGCACCAATAGCAGTAAACGCTGCCAAGGGCGGCGGCGTATTGTCCGAGAGTCACCTATGAAATCGACTTTCCGGATGTGGCGGTATGCCGTCCTGTGTATGGCTGTGCTGCTGGTAGCGGGCACCGCTTCGGCGCAGGGCAAGTGGTGGAACGCTGAGCAGTACAAGCGCGAGCTGGGGCTGACCGGCGACCAGAGCCGGCGGCTGGAGGAAATCTTCCAGTCTGCCTTGCCCAACCTGCGCGCCTTCAAGAAGTCGCTCGACGACGCGGAAATCAGCTTCAACCGGCTGGTGGAGCGCGGCGACGAGAAGGCGGTGATGGATCAGGTCGACCGGGTCGAGACGGCGCGAGCCGAGCTCAACAAGGCCCGCACCATCATGCTGCTCAAGATGCGGCGCACGCTGACCTCGGACCAGTGGGTGAAGCTCGGCGCGCTGCACCAGGCGAATCAGAAGAACAGCAAGACTCCGCAAGACAGCAAGTAAGGCATTTCCTCATACCCCAGGCTGAGCACCATGACGAAGAAGTTCCGGTTCCGTTCGACGACTGCCGCGCTGCTGTTGACCGCGCTGACGGCGTCCCCGGCGCTGGCGCAGAACGCGCCGGCCGCTGGATCCAGTGCTGCCCCCGGTCCTGACCGGGCGCGGCTCGATGCCATTGCCCGCGCCGCGGCGCAGGATTTCGCAGCGGCGCGTGTCGCCGACCAGACCCGGCCGACGGTGCCGCTGACCGCGACGAGCGGTAACGTCGAATTGACGCTGGACGAGGCGACCGCCCGCGCGCTCGAGCGCAACCTCGACCTGTCGGTCGAACGGCTCAACCCGCAGACGTTCGATCTCGCGCTCGCCCGGATCCGCGCCGTCTACCGGCCGACCTTCATCTCGACCATCGGCCAGCAGTCGCGCTTGAACCCGCCGTCCAGCACGCTGAACGGCGGCTTCGTCGTCGACAACGACACGAGCACCTACAACACCGGCCTGAGCCAGGCGATTCCGTGGTTCGGCGGCAACTGTCCAGTTCACGTTCAACAACAACAAGCAGGTGTCGAACAACCTGAACAACAACTACAACCCGGCGTTCAACTCGAACTTCGCCGCCACCTACTTCCAGCCGATTCTGCGCGGCTTCCGCATCGACTCGACCCGTCAGCAGCTGCGTGTCACCACACTCAGCCGCGAGGTTTCGGAGATCCAGCTGCCGCGGCACGATCGCCACGACGCTGGCGAACGTGCGCAACGCCTACTGGGAGCTGGTCTACACGATTCAGGCACTCGAGGTCGCCAAGGGCGCGCTGGAACTGTCCGAGAAGCTGGTGCAGGACAACCAGGCCCGCGTGGAAGTCGGCACCATGGCGCCGCTCGACGTGGTGCAGGCGCAGGCGCAGACGGCAACCAACCGCCAGACGCTGGCCCAGGCCGACGCCAACCGGCAGACCGCTGAACTCGCGCTCAAGCGGATGATCGTCAGCGGCACCGACGACCCGCTCTGGCGTCAGGCCATCACGCCGATCGACCGGCCGACCTTCCGCAGCGAGTCGCTCGACGTCGAGGCAGCGGTGCGCATCGCACTCGACCAGCGCACCGACCTCGAAGCGGCCCGCCGGACGCTGGAGAGCAACGACATCACGTTGCGCTATCTGCAGAACCAGACGCTGCCGGCGCTCGACCTGCAGGCGCAGTACGGCGCGATCGGCCTTGGCGGCACGCAGTTCCTGCGCGCCACGCCGAGCGTCGACCAGCCCGATCATCGGCGAGGTGCCGGGCGGCTTCAGCGATGCCCTGCGCACGCTTGACCGGCCGCGACTATCCGAACTGGAACGTCGCGCTGAACCTGTCGCTATCCGATCGGCACCAGCGCCAGCGAAGCGACCTACGCCCGTGGCCGCGTCCAGCGCAACCAGTCCGACGGCGCAGCTTCGCTCGCTCGAACTGCAGATCGCCACCGAAGTGACCAACGCGGCACTGCAGGTCGACGAGCGGCCTGACCAGCTACGAGGCGGCGACGCGCGCGCGCGAGCTGCGGAAGCGCGGCTTCGACGCCGAACAGAGCCGCTTCGAAGTCGGCCTGTCCACCAACTTCTTCGTCGTCCAGGCGCAGCGCGACCTCGCCACGGCGCAGAACTCCGAGTTGCGGGCGCTGCTCGACTACCGCCGCGCCCTTGTCGACTTTGAACGTGTGCAGTCCGCACCCGCTAACCGTGGCGCCGGCGTCACGACGATCTCCCGGCGATTAGCGAGCAGTTGTTCCGCATCTCATGAAAAAAATTGTCATCGGTGCAGTAATCGTGGTCGCGGCGCTTGCGGGCGTCGCCGTCTATTCGGGGATGTTCCAGGATCAGCCCGCCGAAGCTGCCGCCCAGGCGGCGGCCCCGGGCGGCGCCGGCTGGGCCGGCGGCGCAGCGCGCGGGCCGCGGCCGGCGCGGCGGCGGTGGCGGCCAGGGCGGCTTCCCCGGCGGGCCTGGTGGCTTCGGCGGCGGCCCGGGGCCGATGACGGTCGAGACCGGAACCGCGCACCGCCAGCAGCTCGCCCAGGAGATCACCGTCGTCGGCAACCTGATCGGCGAGCAGACGGTGTCGGTGGCGCCCGCGCGCCGCGGGCCGGCTCGAGGAGGTCTACGTCCAGCTCGGCGATCGGGTCAGCCGCGGCCAGCGGATCGCGCAGATCGAGGATCAGGACCTGCTCGAGCAGGTCAAGCAGGCCGAAGCGGCGCAGCAGGTGTCGCAGGCGACCATCCGCCAGCGCGAAGCCGACCTGCAGCTGGCCAAGACCAACGCCGAGCGCTCGCGCAACCTCTTCGAGCGGCAACTGCTGCCGAAGCAGACGCTCGACGACACCGAGTCGCGCTACCAGTCGGCGGTCGCGCAGCTCGATCTCGCGCGGGCGCAGAGCAACCAGACCAAGGCGCGGATCGACGAGCTGCGCATCAATCTCGGCAACACCGTCGATCGTGTCGCCGGTGAACGGCTTCGTCGCGCGGCGAACCATCGATCCCGGCGCGTTCGCCTCGCAGAACGCCCCTGTCGTCGATGTCGTCGACATCGGTCGGGTGCGCCTCATCGCCAACGTCGTCGAGCGGGACCTGAAGCAGCTGCAGGTCGGCGACGCCACCCGCGTGGAGGTGGATGCCTACCCGGGCGAGGTCTTCACCGGCCGCATCGCCCGCGTCTCGCCGGTGCTCGACCCGGCGACGCGCACGGCGCCGATTGAGATCGAGATCCCGAACGGCGATTTCCGCCTCAAGCCGGGCATGTATGCCCGCGTCGGCATCACCACCGCCACGAAGAAGGACGCGCTGGTCGTCCCGGCCAACGCCGTGATCGACCTTGGCGGCCGCCGCGGCGTGTTCTTCGCGCAGAACGATGTCGCCGTGTTCCGCGCCGTCCAGGCCGGCCTCGAGCAGAACAACGTCGTGGAGATCCTCAGCGGCGTGCAGGAAGGCGATCGCGTCATCACCACCGGTGCCTCTGCCCTGCGCAATGGTGACCGTATCGTGCTCAACGGCGGCGACAACGGCGGCGGCCGTCGCGGTCGAGCGGGGCAGCCTGGCGAAACCGCCGGTACGGCCCGGCCGGGCGGGAGCGCTGCGGCGTCGCAGGGCGGAGCCTCGGAATCGGCGTCGGCCGGCGCCGAGGGGCGCCGGTTCGGTGGCGGGCGGCGCGCCGGCCAGCCACAGCAGTAGTCGCAATATTCACGGTATCCGCAGTCTTCACGTCCTGACCGACAGAGTGAACCCATGAGCATTCCTCGTTTTGCGATCGAGCGACCCGTCACGATGTTCATGATCAGCGCGGTCGATCACGCTGATCGGACTCCTGGCGCTCACCAAGCTGCCCGTCGACCTGATGCCGGACTTCGAGCAGCCGACGCTGACCGTCCGCACCTCGTACGCGGGCGTCGGTCCGCTGGAGATCGAGGAGCTGCTGACGCGGCCGATGGAACAGGCGGTCAGCGCCGTGCCCGGCCTGATTCGCGTCGAGTCGAGCTCGTCGGAAGGCAACAGCCAGGTGCGCCTCAACTTCGAGTGGGGCGCCGACCTGTCCGAGGCCGCCGACGAGGTCCGCACCCGCGTCGACCGCATCCGCGGCCGCATGCCGCAGGACGCCGACAACCCGGTCATCTTCAAGTAGGACTCGAACTCGCAGCCGATCATGCAGATCGGCATCGAGGGCGACTTCGACCCGGTGACGCTGCGTGAACTGGCGGAGAACGAGATCGCGCCGCGCTTCGAGCGCGTCGACGGTGTCGCCGCGGTCAACGTGCAGGGCGGCCTGCGCCGCCAGATCCACGTCGAGCTGTCGAAGGAGAAAGATCACCGCGCTGAACCTGGGCGTCGACCAGGTCGTGCAGGCGCTCCGCACCGAGAACCAGAACACGCCGCTCGGCGAAATCAACCAGGGCGACTCCACCTTCCTGCTGCGCAGCCAGGGTCAGTTCCAGAGCGTCGAGGACATCCGCAACCTGGTCGTGCATGACCCGCGACGAGCGTGCCGGTCTACCTGCGCGACATCGCCGAGGTGAAGGACACGACCGAGCAGCGCCGCGCGTTCATGCGCATCAACGGCAAGCCGGGCGTCCAGGTCCAGATTCAGAAGCAGTCCGGCAAGAACACGGTGCAGATCGCCGAGGGCATCCGCGCCGAGATCGAACGCGTCAACCGCGAGGTGCCGGGCGTGCGCCTGTTCGTCCTGCAGGACAGCGCCATCTTCATCGAGCGCGCCATCCACAACGTCCAGGAGCACGCCATCGTCGGCGGCATCCTGGTCGTGCTGATCATCTTCGTGTTCCTGCGCGACTTCCGCTCGACGCTGATCGTCTGCACCTCGATCCCGGTCTCGGTGATCGGCACCTTCGCGCTGCTCTACTTCGGCGGCTTCACGCTGAACACGATGACCTTCGGCGGGCTGGCACTCGGGATCGGCATGATCGTCGACGCGGCGATCGTCGTGCTCGAGAACACCCATCGCCACCTGCACATGGGCAAGGACAAGATCACCGCGGCGATCGATGGCAGCGAGGAGGTCTGGTCGGCGATTCTCGCCTCGACCCTGACCCACATCGCCGTGTTCATCCCGCTGCTGTTCCTGAGCGGCACCGCCAGCATCCTGTTCACGCAGCTGTCGTTCGTCGTCATGTTCTCGCTGGCGATGTCGCTGTTCGTCGCGGTCACGATCGTGCCGGTGCTCTGCTCGCGCTGGCTGCGCGTGCCGGCTGAAGAGGAAGCGGCGCACAAGGGCTTCTTCGGCACGGTCTTCAAGCTGAGCGAACGGTTCCTCGACAGCATGGACGAGCGCTACCGCCGGGTCATTCACGTCGCGCTCAACCACCGGCCGACGGTCATCGGCGGCGCTGCGGCGCTGGTCGTCCTGGCCGTCGTGCTCTACCCGCGGATCGGCGTCGAACTGCTGCCGCAGACCGACGAGGGCGAGGTCAACGTCAACGCCGAGCTCGGCGTCGGCACCCGGTTCGAGCTCACTGAGGTGGCGCTGCTCCGCATCGAAGAACTGATCAAGCAGAACGTGCCGGAAGCGGTCACGCTGGTGACCAAGGCGGCGGCGGCGGCAACAACTTCGGCGGCAACTCGCAGCAGCCACCGCGGCCAGATCCGCATCATGCTCAAGCCGCGCGACCAGCGCACCCGCACCAACGAGCAGATCGCCATCGATCTGCGCCGGCAGCTCGCCGGCATCCCCGGTGTCGTCGTGCGCGCCCAGGCCTCCGGCGGCAATTTCCAGCTCACACGCCTGCTCGAGCGGCGGCGGCTCCGACAGCCGGCTCGCGCTCGAGATTCGCGGCCACGACCTCGACGATGCGCGTCGCATCGCCCTCGACGCTCAGGAAGTGATGCGCGAGCACGCCAGGCATCGCCGATGTCCAGGTCGGCCGCGAAGAGGGCCGGCCCGAGCTCGCCGTCCACGTCGACCGGCCGAAGGCCGCCATGCTCGGCATGACGGTGGCCAGCGTCGCCATCGACCATCCAGACCAACGTCGCCGGCACCACCGCGGCGCAGTTCCGCGAGCGCGGCAACGAATACCCGGTCATCGTGCAGCTGCGCGAGTCGGACCGCGGCGAGATCAACGACGTCGGCGACGTGTTGCTGAACACGCCGAGCGGCCAGGTCATCCCGGCGAAGAACGTCATGACCGTCAACCGCGAGAACGGCCCGGTGCAGGTGGACCGCAAGAACGCGGAGCGCATCACCCGCGTCAATGCCGACACCGAAATTCCGCTCAGCGACGCCGTCAAAGCCGTCCAGGCGCGGCTCGGCCAGGTCCGGCTGCCACCCGATTTCACCGTCGGCTTCGGCTCGGAAGTCGAGGAGCAGGCGAAGTCGTTCCAGCAGCTGCAGATGGTGCTGGTGCTGGCGATCCTGCTGGTCTACGCGGTGATGGCGTCGCAGTACGAATCGCTGCGCGACCCGTTCATCATCATGTTCTCCATCCCGGTGGCTGCCATCGGCGTCGTCGGCGCGCTGCTGCTGACCGGCACGCCGTTCAGCATGCAGGGCTACATCGGCGTCATCATGCTCGCCGGTATCGTCGTCAGCAACGCCATCCTGCTGGTGGACTACATCAACACGCTGCGCCGCCGCGACAACATGCCGCTGCGCGAGGCGGTCGAGCTCGGCGGCCGTACCCGCCTGCGGCCGATTCTGATGACCTCGATTGCGACGATGCTCGGCCTGGTGCCGATGGCCCTCGGGCTCGGTGACGGTGGCGAGCTGCAGGCGCCGCTCGCCCGCGTCGTCATCGGCGGCCTGCTCGCCTCGACCATCGTGACGCTGGTGTTGGTCCCGGCCATCTACACCCTGTTCGAGGAAGGCTGGAGCGGCCTGTTCAACCGCAACAAGACGGCCGAATCGGCAGCGCACTAGACCGGTGTCCACCTCGCCAGGTGGTCACGACAGGGCGGGCCTTCGGGCCCGCCCTTCTTTTTGTTTTATGCGTGCCGCGAGCCGGAGCAGATCAGGCGAGACGCCGGAGCAGCGCGGCGACGGTCATTCCGGTGACCGGATCGGTCCAGGCGCCGGCGACTTCGGCGAGCGGGTCGAGCACAAAGCGGCGCTCCCGGAATCGCGGGTGCGGCACGATCAGCGCTGGCGGCTCGTCGATGACGGCGTCGCCATAGAGAATCAGGTCGAGATCGACGGTGCGGGCCGCGCCTGGGTACGGTCGCACGCGCCCGAGGTGCCGTTCGATCGAGAGCAGTTGGTCGAGGAGCGCGCGCGCGGTCAGCGTCGTCTCGCCGGTCGCCGCAGCGTTCAGGAACAACGGCTGCGGCCCGACGCCGACCGGCTCGGTGTCGAAGAAGGATGAGAGGTGAAGCTTGCTGACGAAGGGGGCCAGTGCCGCCGCAGCGTCGCGCAGGTAGGCTTCCCGGTCACCCAGGTTGCTGCCGAGCGCGATCGCCACGCGGGTCGCCGCCAGGCGTTATTCCTGCCAGCGCGAAGGCATCACGACGCCGACGCGCTTCGCGTCGCTGGTGCGGCGGCCGAGCACGTCCTCGAAGCCGGACGCGGCCTGGGCGAACAGGCGCTGGTGCTCGAGCGACTCGCCCAGCACCACGTTCAACATCGTCCGATGACGCGCATGGGTCATCTCCGCCACGCGCGGCCGCCAGCGGGTGACGAACTCGCCGAGCGTCCTCGCGTCATCTTCCATGATGTTGCGGAAGGTGGCGACCTCGACCGTCTTCTTCGCCTTCGGGTGCTCGGGCAAGGCGATTTCGGCGACGGCGGCGGATACGCGGCGCCGATCTCGGTCAGCGCGTTGCCGAGCCAGCCAACGTGCGTCTCCTCGCGGTTGATGATGTACTGGTAGGTGTTGTTGAAGTCGTAGTTGCTGACGACGCGGGCGCCGGCTTCGTGACGTTGCAGCAGGGCCAGCCGTTCGGCCGCAAAGGCGTTGAGGAGCTTCAGGAGTTCGTCTTGTTGCATTCGCTACGCTTTCTGCTTTTCCTTGCAGCTGATGCACGACCGCGTCCACGGGATCGCGTTCAGCCGCGCATCGGCGATCGGCTCGCCACAGTCGCGGCAGACCCCGTAGGTGCCGCGGTCGATGCGGTGCAACGCCTCCTCGATCGCCTGCAGGATCTTGGCGTCGGTCTGCTTCAGCTTGAGGTGGATGTGGACCTCGTTGTTGCCGCTCGCCTGGTCGGCCATGTCGCCCTGGCGCCCGGAGTTGTTCTCCATCGTCCACTGAAGCGGCTTGGCAGCGGTGCCGCCGAGCAGCTCTTGCTTCTTGCGAAGCAGCGCGTCCCTATAGCTCTCCAGGTCCATTCCCAACGAGCTCCCCTCGGCCCTGCGGCGTACCGCGCATCCCGGCGGCGGCACACCTGGCGGGACCAAAACGCGATTTTATCACGCTACTCGGCGCGCAGCGTCGCCAGTGGCTTGTGCCGCAGGACGTCCCAGCTTGCCAGGACGCCCGACCGCAGACACCAGCACGGCGGTCGCGACGATGCCGATCGAGCGTCAGCCGCGGAGCAGGCTCCCACTCCAGTTCGAGGGCGAAGCGGGCCACGGCCCAACTCAGGGCGACGGCGCCCAGCGAGCCGACCGTGCCGGCGATCGCGCCGAGCACACCATATTCGAGCAGCAGCATCGTGGCGATCAGCCGGCCGCTGGCGCCGAGGGTCTTCAGGATCGCGGCCTCGTAGACGCGGCGGAACTTGGTCATCGAGACCGCCCCGACCAGAATGAGGATGCCGCTGAACAGCACCAGTCCACCAACCACGGTCACACCGAGCGTGACGTTGGCGACGATGCCGCGGATGGTTTCGAGGATCTCCCGCAGGTCGATCACCGAGACGTTCGGGTAACGCGCCGACCAGCGTCGATTGCATCCGCGAGCGGGCGTCCGGATCGCGCGGCCCGCGTACCGGCGGAGATGAACGTGTGCGGCGCGGCGTCGAACGGGCCCGGCCGGAACACGATCATGAATCCGCCGGCGCGGTAGTCGCGCCAGTCCACCTCGCGGATGCTGGTGACGCGGGCCGTGGATGGTGCGGCCGAGCACGTCGAAGCTGCATGTGGTCGCCGACCTGGATCCGGAACCGATCGCGCAGGCTTTCCTCGATCGAGACCTCCGCCTCCCGTCCGGACGCGCCTGCGCCCCACCACGTGCCGTCGACCAGCTGTCTCGTTCGGCTCGAGCTCCGAGCGGTAGGTGATGGTGTACTCGCGCGAGAGCGATCCGCGGCCGCGCACCTGCTCGAAGCTTTCCAGGTTCGACTTCGCGGCCCCGCACGCCGACGACGCGGGCGCGCAGCGTCGGAATCAGCGTGAGGCGGCGGCTCGGCGCCGTTCTGCTCGTCGACGAAGCTGGCCAGGCCCTCGCGTTGCGCCGACTGGATGTCGATCAGGAACATGTCGGGCGCGTCCTCCCCCATCTGCAGCGCGAAGTCGCGCAGCAGGTTGGCCTGCAAGCTACGGACGCCGAGGATGAAGAAGCACCCGAGCCCGACCGCCAGCAGGATGACGCGCGTCTGGTTGCCCGGACGCGCCACGTGCAGCACCGCCTGGCGCAGGGCGAACGAGCGCGCGTAGCGCAAGCGGCTGCACCGCGCGCACCAGCAGAAGCCCGGCCAGGTGCAGCACGACGGCCGATCGCCAGGAATCCGGCGGAGAGCATCAGCCCGACCCGCAGCGACCCCGCCTGCCACGCCGCGACGCCGACCAGCGCCGTGGCAACCGCGACGGTCACCGTCCACTTGAGCCAGTCGAATTGCGGCTGGGCGACCAGTTCCTGCCGCAGCAGCAGCGACGGCTTGACGAGGCGTACCTCGAGCAGCGGCACCAGCGAGAACAGCAACGACACCAGCAGGCCGATGGCCATGCCCTGGATCACGGCGGGCGCCGTCAGCCCGTAGTCCACCTGCAGCAGGCTGCTGATGTCGCCGACGAATCGCGGCAGGGCGGCAATGACCGCGCCGGCGATCGAGACGCCGAGCGCGCTGCCGGCGATGCCGAGCAGCAGGACCTGCGTCATATACACAGACAGCACCTGGCGCGACGAGCAGCCGAGGCACTTCAGGATGGCGATGCTGCGGACCTTCTGCTGCACGAAGACGCGCGTGACGCTGGAGACGCCGATGCCGCCCAGGATCAGCACGACCAGGCCGACGAGGCTGAGGTAATTCTCTGCGCGCGTCAGGTTCTCCCCCATCCGGTCCTGGTTCTGCCAGTAGCCGCGCAGGCCGACGAACTCGTTGACGAAGGAGGCGCGCAGGTCGTCGGCCAAGGTCGGGATGGAGGACGGCGGGATCTTCAGCAGCATCTGGTACGACGCGCGGCTGCCGAACGCCAGCAGCCCGGTCGAGGGCAGGTCGGCATGATCGATCAGGACGCGTGGCCCCAGGCTGAACGCGCCGAGGTTCCTCCCCGGCTCCTCGGCGATCACGCCGCGAATCTCGAACGACTCGGTGCCAATCAGGATCCGGTCGCCGACGCCGATGCGCAGTTGTGCCAGCAGTTCCGGCCGCACCAGTGCACCGTGACCCCGCAGCAGCGAATAGGAATACTGCCCCTGCTGCAGCGTCAACGTGCCGTAGATCGGGAAGGCGGACTCCACCGCTCGGAGCTCCACCATGCGGGTTGCCTGCTTCGACGTGTCCTGCGGCCGCACCATCGTCGCGATCTCGACGGCGCTGGCGGCGGTGGTGACGCGGCCGGACTGCTGCTCGCGGCTGACCGTCTCGCGCACCTTCGTCCCGAACGGGCGGTTGCTGGTGAGCAGGATGTCGGCGCCCATCATTGCCCGCGCTTCGCGCGTCAGCGCGCCGCGGACGCTCTGGATCACCGACCGGATGGCCACGATCGAGGCCACGCCGACGGCGATGCAGACGAAGAAGAACAGCAGCCGCTGCCACGACGAGCGGATTTCCCGCCCGGCCATCCGCAGGACGAACCTCATCGTGCCGCCTCTGCCGCCGATTCCACCGGGCGGCCGTCGCGGAGCACCAGCTGCACGTCGGCGAGGGCTGCCAATTGCGGGTCGTGCGTCACCAGGACCAGCGTCGTCTCGCGGGTACGGCGGACGTCGAGCAGCAGCTGCATGATGTAGCGTCCGGTGGCCGAGTCGAGGTTGCCGGTCGGCTCGTCGGCGAGCACGATCGGCGGATCGTTCGCGAGCGCGCGGGCAATGGCGACGCGTTGCTGTTCACCGCCCGAGAGTTGCGACGGATAGTGATGGCCACGGTCGGTGAGGCCCACTTCGTCGAGCAACTGCCGGGCGCGCGCGACGGCGTCGCGCCGGCCGGCAATCTCCATCGGCACCAGGATGTTCTCGAGTGCGGTCAGCGACGGCACGAGGTGGAAGAACTGGAAGACGAAACCGATCTTCTCGCCGCGCAGCCGTGCGAGTGCGTCTTCGCTGAGCCGCGTGATGTCGACGCCGTCGATGAGGATCTCGCCGGTCGACGGCGCATCGAGGCCGGCGAGCAGGCCGAGCAGCGTCGACTTGCCGCTGCCGGACGGACCGACGATGGCGACGAACTGGCCGGAGGCGATGTCGAAATCGAGCGGGTGAAGGATGGTGAGCGGCTGGCCGCCGCTCTGGACCGTCTTGGACACTCCGCGCAGCTGATCATCGAGGGACGTTTCTCGAGCAGGGGTTCGAGGCTGCGCCGACGATCGTGTTCGCTCGATGATGCGTGCGCCCGCCGGATTGGGATGGATGCCGTCCGAGATGTTCAGCGCTCGGGTTGCCGGCGACGCCGTCGAGGTAGAACGGGATGAAGGGCACGTCGTGCTGCGCGCGCCAGGTCGTGATAGACCTGCCGGAACTCCGAGGTATACGCCGGGCCGTAGTTCGGCGGCGCTTCCATTCCGGTCAGCAGCACGGTGATCGCCGCGCGCCGTGGCGCGGGTGATGACCTGATCGAGGTTGCGCTTCAACTCCGCCACCGGCAGCCCGCGAAGGCCGTCGTTGGCGCCGAGCTCGACGACCAGCACCTCGACGTCACCGTCGAGCGACCAGTCGAGCCGACTGAGCCCGCCAGCCGAGGTATCGCCCGACACGCCGGCGTTGACGACCTCGTAGTCGTAGCCTTCGTCGTCGAGCCGCGCCTGGATCAGCGCCGGTACCGATTGCTCGCGCGCGCAGACCGTAGCCGGCGGTCAGGCTGTCGCCGAGAAAGACGATGCGCGGACGCGCTCGGCTTCGGGTCGACAGGTGCGGCGCCCGTCCGCCCTCGGTGCAGCAGCTCCGGAGCGGCCGTGCCGGTGTCTTCGACGCTGGATCGCGCCGCGGCGGTCGATGACTCGCTCGGCATGCCCCCTGCAACCCGCGGCAAGCACCAGCAGCGACGACCGTGAGCGACGCGCGAACAGTCCTCGTCATGTCGTGCGCACTTATTATCTAATACTCGCGTGAGCCTCTCCCTGCCCGGTCCAGCACCCTCGCCGCTGCGCACGCCGGCGCGTGCGCGCCGGCTCGATGACCTGCCGCTTCGCCGACGCCCTGTGGACGCGCCGGCTCGAGGTCTGGACCAGCGACCAGGAGGTCCGCGGCAAGATCGCGAACCGTCTCGGCTGGCTCGGCGCGCTCGACTTCGTCGACCCCGCAGCTGCCCCGGCTGCGCGCGCTCGCCGAGGCGGTCCGCAACGAGCCGGCGTCACCGACATCGTCCTGCTCGGCATGGGCGGTTCGAGCCTGGCGCCGGAAGTGCTGCGCCAGGTGCTCGGCGTCGCGCCGGGGTTCCCGCGCTTCCGCATGCTCGACTCGGTCGACCCCGACGCGGTCCGCGACGCCTGCAGCAGCGCGGCGACGTCGCTCTTCGTTCTGGCGAGCAAGTCCGGTTCGACGATCGAGCCGAACGTGATGGCCGCCGAAGCGCGCCGGCGCCTCGAGGCGGCCGGACAGCACGTGGGGCATCGCGCTTCATCGCCATCACCGACGACGGACACCGAGCTGCATCGGCGCGCGACGGCGCGAGCGATTCCGCGACGTCTTCGTGAACCCGTCCGACATCGGCGGCCGCTACTCGGTGCTGTCGTTCTTCGGCATGGTGCCGGCGGCGCTGATCGGGGCCGACATCGACGCGCTGCTCGCCGCACGCGCGCGAGCATGGAGCGCGCCTGCCGCATCGAGCCCGCAGCGGACAACCCGGGCCTGCGCTCGGCGCGTTCATGGCCGCTGGTGCGGCGGCCGGGCGCGACAAGATGACGCTGCTGCTGCCCGATCGGCTCGCCTCGCTTCGGCCTGTGGGTGGAACAGCTCGTCGCCGAGAGCACCGGCAAGCAGGGCAAGGGCGTCGTGCCGATCGCCGGGCGAAACCAGCGACAGCGCGCGTCGGCGACCGACCGCGTCGCGGTTGCGGTCTCGCTCGGCCAGGAGGCGCCGGACGCCGCGCTCGTGCGAGCCGCTGCGCGGCAACGGCGTCCCGATGATGAACCTGGAGATGCCGGACGTCACCCACATCGGCGCCGAGTTCCTGCGCTGGGAGGTCGCCACGGCCGCCGCCGGCGTGCTGATGGACATCAATCCGTTCGACGAGCCGAACGTCACGCAGGCCAAGGAAGCGACGCGCGCGCTGCTCGATCAGTACGTGCAGCAGGGCCGGCTCCCGTTGCCGGAGGCGCACGCGGCCGTCGCCGGCGCGCGGCTGTCGCTGAGCCGCGCTGCCCAGGAACAGCTCGGCGGCCGCGCCGCGCACGGAGTTCCTGCGCGCTGCTGCAGCCGGGGGACTACTTCGGCCTGCTCGCCTACCTGCCGCCGGATCGGCCCGAGTTCGACGAGCCGTTGCACGCGTTCCGCACGCGGTTGCCGACCGGGCGGGCTGCGCAACGATGTTCGGGTACGGCCCGCGCTACCTGCACTCGACCGGGCAGCTGCACAAGGGCGGCGCCAACAACGGTGTCTTCATCGTGATCACCGCGGAGGCGGCGACGGACCTGCCGATCCCGGACCAGGACTTTTCCTTCGGTGTGCTGGAGATGGCGCAGGCGATCGGCGACTTTCAGTCGCTCGATCGCACCGGCCGGCGCGCCATGCACGTCCACCTGCCGCGACGGGATCCAGAACTGCTCGGCCGCATCGCCGCCAGCTTGCTCGCCGCCTCATAACGCTTCGGTATACTCGCCTCTGTGGCCCAGGCCGTTCTGCACTCGGCGCTCGCGCGAGGCGCCGCGGCGCTCGAGCGCGGCCGCGGCGGCGAGGCGGCGCAGCTGCTCGGACCGCTGCTCCGCGCCGGCGGTCTCTCCAGGGAAGACGAGCTCGCGGTCCGGTCCGCGCTGACCGAGGCGTGGCTGCTCCAGGACGATCTCGTCCAGGCGTCGGCGCCTCGGACGCGCGCCGGACACCTGCGCGAGCAGATCTCCGACGCCCAGCTGTCGACACTCTGGCGGCTGCACGGCCGCATCACGTTCGCCCGCGGCGAGCAATCCCGCGCGATCGCGCTGCACTCGCGCGCACTCAAGCACGCCGAGCTCGCGCACGACTCACGGGCCATCGGTCTCGCGCACTACGAGCTCGCCGCTCTGCTACAAGCAGGTCGGCGACTCGGGCATCGTCCGCGACCACCTGACGGAAGCGGCCTCGGCCCTGCACGCCGCCGGCGATCGGCGGCATCTGGCGCTCGTCCACTCGCTGTCGGCTGTCCTGCTCGCGCAGTCGGGCCGGTCGGACGAAGCCGACACGGCGCTGCGCCAGGGCGAGCGTCTGGCCATGACCATCCACGCCGACGATGCGCTGGCCGGGATCGTCCACAACCAGGCGAACGTGGCGCTGATGCAGCACCGCCACGATCAGGCGCTGGCGCTGGCGGAGCGCAGCGTCGCGATGCACCAGACGCTTGGCGTCCGGACACGGGCTGGCGGTGGCGCTGGCGACGCTCGGCCAGATCTGCGTGCAGCTCGGCGATCTCGAGCGCGCCGAGCAGATGCTGACGCGCACGCTCGAAGTGCGCAGCCCGATCAAGTTCCACGAGACGACCGGCGCGGTGTTCGACACGCTGGCGCAGATCCACCTGATGCGCGGCGTCCTACGAGCGGGCCGGCGAGTACCTGCGGCTGGCCAGCGAGGCCTACGGCGCCTAGGGCACGCAGACCATGCGCTGGTACGAGTGGTCGCTCAAGGTGCTCGGTGCCAAGCTGGCGATCCGGCGCGGCGCCTATCGACGAGGCGACTCGCCGTGGCCGACGAGCTCGCCCACGCTCGCCGACGTGCCGCCGGCGAAGCGATCCAGGCCGATCTCGCCGGCCTGCGAGGCGCTGGTCGCCGCCGGCCGACGTCGACGAGGCGGAGCAGCGGCTGACCGGCTGCGAGGATCGGCTCGACCCGCGCGGCGCGCCGGCCAACTGGGGCGAGTTCCTGCGCATCCGCGGCCTGGTGCAACGAGCAGCGAGCACGGCACTCGGCCGCGTACCACGACTTCGCGCAGAGCGCCAACGTCTTCGAGCTGCTGGGCGAGCGCTACCAGGCGGCGCTCAGCCAGCTGGCGCTCGGCCGCATGGCGGCGCAAGGCCGGCACGCGGCCGACGGCGCGAACGCTATCTCGACGCTCGCCGGCACCGTCTTCCGCACGCTCGGCGCGCAGCGCGACCTCGACGAGGTCGCCGCGGCCCGCGCGCTGCTCGACCAGGCGCCGACCGCGCACGGCCACGGCCTCGCCCGCCGGCGCCGACGAAGCGATCGTCCGGCGGCTGGTCGACGCGGCGATCTTTCCCGATCTGCTGGCGCGCGAAACCGGCGACCGCGCTCTCGAAGCGACCGGAGCCGGACGCCGCGGTGATCTTCGTCACGCCGCCGGGCGGCGACGTCGCGCGTCGTCGCTCGCGGCCGGCTGCGATGCCGAGCATGGCGCGCGGCCTCGCCGTGGCGGCGTCGTCCAGGAGCGCGGCGAGCTTGGCGGCGGCTGCTCGTCACCGAGGCGCTCGGCCGCGATCACGACGGCACCGCGATCGTGCGCGGTGCTCGTCGCCGAGCGGCCGCGCGAGCGAGCGACGCTCCGCCGGTGCGGCATGTTCACCGCGGTCGCGCGGCAGGGCTTCGAGCTGTGCGGCGTGCGCGAGCGGCCGCCGCAGGCTGATCGAGCAGGTCGAACGAGCGGCCGCTCGAGCCGCTGCTGCCCGGATTCATCTGCGCCAGCGCCGCGATGAACCGCGTCGCCGAACAGATCCAGCGCCTGCAGGGTCACAACCTGACCGTGCTGATCACCGGCGAGAGCGGCACCGGCAAGGACCTGGTCGCCCGGGCGATTCACGTCGGCTCGCCGCGCAGTGCCGCGATGTTCCTGCCCGTACAACTGCACGACGACGACGCGCGAGCTCGCCGACAGCCAGCTGTTCGGGCATCGGCGCGGCAGCTTCACCGGCGCCATCACCGACCAGCAGGGGCTGATCCGGTCGGCCACCGGCGGCACGCTGTTCCTCGACGAGATCGGCGACCTGCCGCTCGACATCCAGCCGAAGCTGCTGCGCTTTCTCGAGCAGGGCGAGATCATGCCGGTCGGCGAGACGCGGCCGCAGGCGGTGGACGTTCGCGTGCTCGCCGCGACCAACGCCGATCTGGAGCAGCGGGTGGCCGAAGGCAAGTTCCGCGAGGATCTCTACTACCGGCTGAGCGTCATCCGCATCCACGTGCCGCCGCTGCGCGAGCGGCGCGAGGAGATTCCGCACCTGAGCACGTTCTTCCTGCGCGAGGCGTCGCGAGCGGCTCGGCAAGTCGGACGTGCATCTCAGCTCGGCGACCCTCGACCTGTTCTCCCGCTACTGGTGGCCCGGCAACGTCCGCCAGCTGCGCAACGAGATCCAGCGCGCGGTGGCGATGAGCCCGCCGGGCAGCGCCATCGAACCCGGACCAGCTGTCGCCGGATCTGGCGGCGCCGGCTGCCGGCGTGGCGTTCGTGCAAGTACAGGCGGCCCCGGCTCGCGCGCGCTCAGCCGGGCAACCTGGCTGAGCCGTCGAAGCCGTCGAGCGCGAGCTGATTGCCGCCACGCTGGAGCGCACGGCTGGCAACATCTCGGAAACCGCTCGAGTCCTTGGACTTACCCGCCGGGGTCTCTACCTGAAGATGCGCCGGCTGCGGCTTGGATCGGTGAAATCGCGGATACCCAGTAACCAGGTATACATGGCAGCTGTATACGCTAGTATACAGCTCTTCATCGGATCCGTCGCTCGACCACCTAACTGCCTTAGTCCTTGCCTATCAAGAGCTTAACGCGATCCTCCGCACACGGCATGCCGTCCAGCGGCCAAAATCGCGGCCTCCGACTTGATAGTGCAGACAGCCAGTCGAACCTCGTTCTACCCGGGGGGCTGAACGTGAACTCAACCGGCCACGACTTCGACAGGCGACTTCGCCGATGCGGCAGGAGCGCATCGGCAACGCCGGAAGGTCCGCGTGCCGGCGCGGCTGACCTGGCGCGATGCCACCGGCACGCTGCGCTTCGTCTCCGTCGTCACCCGGGACGTCAGCGACGTCGACGCATTCGTCGAATGCCAGATGCCGGCATCGATTCCGCTCTACCGCCTGGTGCACTTCCAGATCGAGCGCTCGGCGCGCGACAGCGGCGACCTGCCGCCGGCGCTGCAGCAGGGCAAGGTGCTCTCGGCGGTCTATCGCGTTGGCCCGTACCGCTCGGCGACCGGCACGCCGCAGGGATACGCGCTCCGTCTGCTGGTCGAACCGAAGCGCAAGCCGGCGGCGCCGCTGTCCGGCGCCGGCGCCGTCGCCGAGGCCGACTAGGCGACGCGCGCCAGCTGGTCGGCGTGAGCAAGCTCCGCCGCTTGCGTCGCGCGTCATCCGGCCACCGGCGGCCCGCTTCCGCCAGTAGCGCGCCAGGCCGAGCCAGAGCTGCTCGATCGGGGCGCCGACTGGGTACGATTCCAGCTGCGCCTCGGTCATCTGCTGTCGCATGTCGCGGCGCAGGCGCTCCGCGAAGCGCGCACTCCGCTCCTCGTCGCTGCCCTCTTCCGTGCAGCGACTCGCGTGACCAGCGATGCGGTCAGTCGTCCAGGTTCTCCAGCAGCGTCTGTGCAGTGTGTCCGGACGCGCATCGGAGCCGGGCCGAAGTGCGTCAGGAAGAGCGTGCGCCGGCGACCATCGCTCGATCCGTCCGACGCTGACGCCGCCACGCCTCGAGGTCGATGTCGGGCGGCGGCGTCGGCGGCAGCACGTAGCCGCCGTCGATCGCCATTCGCCGCCGGTGTCGCCGACGAACGCCACGCCGCTCGATCGGTCGAAAGTAGCTGACGTGATGCGAGGCATGGCCGGGCGTGTAGGCGACGTCGAAGCCGCGGCCGCCCGCGTCGAGCCGTTCGCCTCCCGCGAGCACGACGAGGTATTGCCGCCGGCACCGGCAGGAACTCGCCCCACAAACGATCCATGTGCTCGCCGTAGAGCCGCGACGCGCTGGCGAGCAGCCGTGACGGGTCGGCCATGTGCGGCGCGCCGCGCTCGTGGACGAAGACCCGGATGTGCGGGATGGGCGCGGACGATGGTGCCGGTGGCGCCGGCGTGATCGAGGTGGATGTGCGTCAGCAGGATGTCGCGTGACGTCGGCGAGACGCGCGCCCTGACGCTGCCGAGGCCCTCGCTCAGCGCCGGACAGGCAGGTGGTCGGACCGGGGTCGATCAGCGCGACGCCACCCGCGGCCTGGACGAGCGCCGGCGGCAATCGCGTGCGGACGGCCGAGGAAGCGGCAGATCGATCCAGGACAAGCCCGGAAGCCAGCGTGCTCACCCGCCCATCATAATCGCCCGGTTCCGGCTGCGGCCTGCGAGGACGGGTCTATACTGGTGTGTCCTTCACACATGGGTCAGCCAGATTCGCCGGCGATTCTGACGGCGATCGCCCGTCTCGTGGCGGAAGCGCCGAACCTGCGCGACGTGGTCGCGCACGCTCGCCGGCAACGTTGCGCGACGCGATCCCGTTCGAGCGGCTGCACGTGCTGCGCCTGGACCGTCGCCGACTCGTTCGTGCTCTACCTGGCCCGCACCGACGGCGACGTTGAAGTCACCGCCCACCGGATCGGCGACGCCGGCATCCCGCGCGAGCCGCTCCGACCCGAGACTCGCGCTCGCGCCTGCTCTCCACCGTGCGGCAGGGCGCGCGCGTCCACGCCGCGCGTGTGGCTGACCTCGTCCCAGGCCAATGCGCGTTCGCACCGGGCCACCAGACCCTGCTCGACAGCGTCGCTCGACCTGCTCGGCCTGGCCTTCGAGCACGACACCATCCTCGAGCGCGACGAGCTGCGCCGCGAGCGCATCGACAGCCTGCGCGGCCTGCTCCACACCATGGCCGAGGCGCTCGACATCCGCAGCGTCTTCGCCGAGATTTCGGACGTCGTTCGCGGCGGACTGCCCCACGACGTGCTGGCGGTGACATCGCTGGGGCGAGGATGGCGCATCGTTCCGCCTCTACGCGCTCGCCGGCGAGACGGAGCTGGCCGACCCGAGCTTCTGGTCGCCGATGCCGCTGAGCGGCGACGATCTCGCCCAGCTGCAGCGCGACGCCTACGTCGTCCACGACGTCGACAGCGAGGTGCCGGCAGCGACCGTGCGCGGCCGGATCTTCCGCCGCTTCGGCTGCGAACTCGGTGCTACGCGTGCCGATGCCGCTCGGCAAGGGCGTTTTCGGCTCGCTGTTCTTCCTGTCGCGCGAGCCCAATGCCTTCAGCGAGGACGACGTCGACTTCGCCCGGCGGGTGGCGGATCACCTGGCGCTGGCGGTATCGCACCAGCGGCTCGCCGAGGCGGCGCGGCGCGACGCAGCGAGTCGCGCGAGACGGCGGCACGGCTGGAAGCGCAGGTCGCGACGCTGACCCGCGAGCTCGGCCTCGCGCACCGGTCACCGCCGCGTCGTCGGCCACTCGCGCCGCTGGAAGGATGTGCTGGCGCAGCCGCGCGCGTCGCGCGCACCGAGACGACGGTGCTGCTGACCGGCGAGTCGGGCACCGGCAAGGAAGTGATCGCGCGCTTCATCCACCATGCGTCGCGGCGCAGCCTCGGGCCGTTCGTCGCCATCAACTGCGCGGCGCTGCCGGACCAGCTGCTCGAGTCCGAGCTGTTCGGCCACGAACGCGGCGCCTTCACCGGCGCCGTCGCCGGCCAAGCCCGGACGCATCGAGCAGGCCAGCGGCGGCGTGCTGTTCCTCGACGAAGTCGGCGAGATGGCGCCGACGGTCCAGGCCAAGCTGCTGCGCGTGCTCGAGGAGCGCGAGTTCATGCGGCTCGGCAGCACCCGCGTGCTGCACGCCGACATCCGCGTCGATCGCTGCGACCAATCGCGACCTGCACGGGGCGATGCAGCGCGGCGAGTTCCGCGAGGATCTCTACTACCGTCTTGGCGTGTTCGAAATCGCGCTGCCGCCGCTGCGCGACCGCGTCGAGGACATGCTCGAGCTTGCCGACGTGTTCCTCGAGGAGATCGGCGAGACCGTCGGCCGTCCGGCGGCCGGCATCGCCCGCGACGCCAAGGACCAGCTCGTTGCCTACCGCTGGCCGGGCAACGTCCGGGAGCTGCGCAACGCGATCGAGCGGGCGGTCATCCTCGCCGATGGCGGCGTCATCCGCAGCGAGCACCTGCCGGTGACGCGCGCCGCGCGCTGCGGCGGCCAGCCGACGGCTCGTCGGCGGCACCGCTGCCGGCGGGTGGCGTCAACCTCGAAGCAATCGAGCGCTCGCTGGTCGTCAAGGCGCTGACCCAGGCGCGGCACAACAAGACGCGCGCCGCCAAGCTGCTCGGCCTGACGCGCGCGCAGCTCTACTCGCGCATCGAGAAGTACGGCCTGGCGGAGACCGAATCGTAGTGAGCGCCGGCGCCGGGCCGTCGCGCGTGCGCCGATGGCTGTTCGCCTGCACGGCGGTGCTGATCCTGTTCCTCGTGCTTGCCGGGACCACCTACCAGGGCGTCGCGACCGCACTCGAGCGGCGCGAGTTTCCGCAGCCGGGCCGCATGGTCAACGTCGGCAGCGCATCAACTGCACATCTACTGCGACAGGCCACGGGGCACCGACCGTCGTCCTCGAGGCGGCGGCAGCCGGCGCTGTCGGCGTCGTGGGGCTGGTGCAGCCGGCGATCGCCACGGCGACGCGCGTCTGCAGCTACGATCGCCGCGGCCTCGGCTGGAGCGAATGGGGTGACCGGGGCTACACCGCCGAGCGCGTCCCCGACGAATTGCACACGCTGCTCGAGCACGCCGGCGAGCCGCCGCCATACGTCGTCGTCGGCGCGGGGCTCGGTGCGGCGTATGCGCGCCTGTTCGCCGCTCGTTTTCCAGCCGACACCGCGGCAGTCGTGCTGATCGAGACCGCGGCCGAGCCGGGCGCAACCGGCGCGACGCCCTGGCTGGCCCGCATCGGCGCGCTTCGGTTGACGCACGCCCTCGAGCGGCATGCCGACGGCTTGCCGGACCCAGCGCGCGGCGCGACGCGCGCCTTTCTCAACCGCCCCGACCACCTCGCGCGCTCGGCGCAGGAAGCAGCGCAGGCACGCCGCGCCGCCGCGCTCGCCGGCGACACCGCACTCGACCCGCGCCTGCCCGCGCATGGCGTCGAATACGGGAACTCGAAACCATCACCCTTCCTGTCGCGGCCGGAGGACGCCCGGCCGGCCGTCGACACGGTGCTCCGCGCCGTCGCGCAGTTCCGCGCCGCGGCGGCTACAGGCCACTAAGACATGCTGCATCAGTTGCTGCGACGCTCCGGCGTCATCTCCTGGCTTTCGGCGTTATGGTTGCCGGAAATCGATCTGGCGTTGAAGCCGGTACGCAAGGAGGTGCGCCGCCTCACGTCGGAGGTCGCCGAACTCGAGCGTCAACTGCAGCTGGCCGCCGAGCGTGCGCAGCGCGCCGACCGCCTGGCGGCACAGCTCAAGCTGACGACCGTGCTGAACGAACAGCAGCAGCGGCGTGTCGCGGAACTGCCGCGCCTGCTGGACGAGCAGCGTGTCGTCGCGCATGTGCGCGAGGCGATTGCGGCGGCGCCGCTCATCAGCGACCCGTACGAGCACATCGTCATCGAACACCTGCTGCCGGAGGACGTCTACCAGCTGCTGGTCGAGGCGATTCCGCCACCGCCGTTCTTCCAGGATCGGGATCCGATCAAGCAGGACCTGCGCTTCCCGCTCGAGTTCGGACCCGTGCTGCCAGGCGCGGTGTGGAGCTTCTTCGACCAGGTGGTCGCAGGACGGGCGATCATGCCGGCGGCGCTGGAGAAGTTCGGCGCGGCGCTGCAGCGGCACTTCCACGCCGTGTTCGGCGCCGATGCTGGCGCGGCGGCGGCCGAGCTGCCGATCGCCCCGTCCGGCGGCCGGCTGATGCTGCGGCGGCCGGGCTACCACCTGGCGCCGCACCGCGACCCCAAGCACTCACTGCTGACGTGCCTGCTCTACCTGGCCAGGCCTGACGACACGGCAACGTTCGGCACCCAGATCTTCCGGGTCGACAACGACGCGGACGCCTCGTACAAGCAGACCTACTATCCCGAACAGGAAGGGCGTCGCTGCGAACTGGTGAAGGTCGTGCCGTTCAGGGCCAACTCGATGCTCATCTTCCTGAACTCGCGTGGCGCGCACGGCGCCACCATCCCGGCGGACGCGCCGGCCGACGTCGAGCGTTATACCTACCAGTTCTACGTCGCGCCGGAGAAGCAGGCACTTGCCGGCCTTATCCGATCGTTGCCGGCTGAACGCCGCGCAATGTGGCAGCACAAGCCGGCGCAGACGGGGATGTAGCGCCGCCGATGCGCCGTCTCGCCCGGCGTTATCCTGCATCCGGCGCCGACGACTTCTGTTACCGTTTCATCATGGCGAGAATTTCCTGCGCCCTCTTCTGTTTCCTGCTCGCCGCGGCGCCGGCGTGGGCGCAGCGGCTGCCCACCAATGTCGCGCCGGAGCACTACGACCTGTGGTTCGCACCGGACCTGCAGAACGAAACGTTCCGCGGCCGCGAAACCATCACGGTGCGGTTGAAGGCACCGGCGACCACCATCACGCTCAACGCGGCAGAGATCACCTTCGGTGAGGTGACGATCACCGCCGCGGGCCGCCGGCAGGTGGCTCGCATCACCAGCGATGAACGTCGTGAGATGGCGACGTTGAGCGTGCCGCAGCAGATTCCCGCCGGCACGGCGACGATCCAGATTTCCTATACCGGCATCCTCAACGACAAGCTGCGCGGCTTCTACATCAGCAAGGCCAACAATCGGAGCTACGCCGTCACACAGATGGAGGCGACCGACGCGCGACGTGCGTTTCCGTCGTTCGACGAGCCGGCCTACAAGGCGACCTTCGACATCGCCTTGATGATCGACAACGGCGACGTCGCCATCTCGAATGGCAAGCTCAAGGCCGATACGCCTGGCCCGGAAGCTGGCAAGCACACGGTGACGTTCAATACCTCGCCGAAGATGTCGACCTACCTGGTGGCGATGCTGGTGGGCGACTTCGCCTGCCGCGAAGGGGCCGCCGATGGCACGCCGATCCGCATCTGCTCGACGCCCGACAAGCGCGGCCTGACGGCCTTCGCCCTGGAGGCAGCGGAGTATCAGCTCAAGTTCTTCAACGAGTTCTTCGGCATCAAGTACCCGTTCGAGAAGCTGGACATCATCGGCATTCCCGACTTCGCTGCCGGCGCGATGGAAAACATCGGCGCCATCACCTTCCGCGAGCGGTCGCTGCTCGCCGACCCGGAGAACGCCTCGCTCGACGTCCGCAAGTACGTCGCCGCCGTCATCTCGCACGAGATCGCACACCAGTGGTTCGGCGACCTCGTCACCATGCAGTGGTGGGACGACATCTGGCTGAACGAGGGCTTCGCGACCTGGCTGGAGACCAAGCCGCTCGCCACGTGGCACCCCGAATGGCAGATGGATCTGGACAACGCCGGCGACACGCAGGCGGCGCTCGCGCTCGATGCGCTGCGCTCGACCCGGTCGATCCGGACGAAGGCTGAAACACCCGACGAGATCAACGAGCTGTTCGACGCCATTGCCTACCAGAAGACCGGGGCGGTGCTGCGGATGACCGAAGCCTACGTCGGCGCCGAGGCCTTCCGCGCCGGCATCACCTCGTATCTGAAGAAGTACGCCTACGGCAACGCCACCGGAGACGACTTCTGGACGGAGATGACCCGCGTCACCGGCAAGCCGATCGATCGCATCATGAAAAGCTTCGTCGATCAGCCCGGCACGCCGGTGCTGCGCGTGCGGTCGTCCTGCTCGGGAAACGCCAGCACGCTGACGCTGGACCAGCAGCGGTTCATCGGCTCGCTCGGCGCGCCGCCGCCGGCGCCGCAGACCTGGGTGTTCCCGGCCTGTTTCAAGACCACTGGCGGAGAGCCGCGCTGCCAGGTAATCGAACGGCCGACCGTGATCACGCCGGGCGCCGGCTGCGACAACGTCTTCGCCAATGCGGACGCGCGAGGTTATTACCTCACCGAATACACGCCCGACGCGGTGCGCGCCCTGGCGAAGAGCGCGCGCGGACTGCAGGCAACCGAACGCCTCAGCCTCGCCGGCGACGAATGGTGGATGGTCAAGTCAGGCCGGCACGACGCCGACCTCTACATGGAGCTGGCGGCGGCGCTCGCCGGCGACGAGACCAGCGCCGTGCTCGGCGCGATCGCCGGCCCGCTCGACTTCACCGGCAATTACCTGGTCGCTGCGGCGGACCGTGCGCGCTACCAGGCGTGGGTGCGCAGCACCTTCGGCGCCGCCTTGACGGAAGTCGGCTTCCCCGGCAACATCAGCGACAACGACCAGATCCAGAGCCGCCGCGCCGCGGTGCTGTCGATCGTCGGCGAAACCGGCAACGACACCGATGTGCAACGGCAGGCGCGCGAGCTGGCGCTGCGTTACATCCAGGACCCGGCCTCGCTGTCGCCGACCCTCGCCCCGACGGTGCTGAAGGTCGCCGCATTGTCGGGCGACCGCGCACTCTACGACCAGTACCTCGCGCAGCTCGACAAGCTGGGTGCGCAGCCGGAGGAGTACTACCGCTACCAGGCGGCGCTGGCGTGGTTCCGTGATCCGGTGCTGGTGCAGCGGACCCTCGATTTCGCGCTTTCCCCCGCCGTGCGCAGCCAGGATACGCCGGCGCTGATTGGTGCCCTGCTTGGCGCCGAATGGGGGCGCGAAGCCGCGTGGACCTTCACGAAGACCCGATGGGCGGCGTTGACCGAGAAGCTTGGCGTGTTCCAGGGGATGCCGCGCATCGCGGCGTCGGTCGGCGGATTCTGTTCGGCGGCAAGCACCGTCGAATTGAGCAGCTTCTTCGCGGCCAACCCGCTGCCCTCGTCCGCCCGAGCGCTGCAGCAGGCAATGGAGCGCGTCGAGAACTGCACCGCGATCACCACGCGGCAGGCGCCGGTGATCAAGCGATGGCTCGACGCCGGCCGCTGATCGCAACGCCGTCAGCTACTGGGGGAAGTGCGCGGGCGCCACGTCCATGTAGCCTTCGCCGTCGAGCGCACGCATGAAGGCGACGAGCGCGTCGACCTCCGCGTCCGTCAGGTTGAGCGGCGTAATCTTCGGGTCGAGGTACGGATTGCGCTCGCCGCCACGGTTGTAGAGTTCGACTGCGTCCCGCAGCGTCGGCACGGAACCATCGTGCATGTACGGCGGATGCTTGCTGACGTCCCGCAGGGTCGGTGTCTTGAAGGCGCCGCGGTCCATCGGCTCCCCCGTGACAACGAAGCGCCCCTCGTCCTTGAATGTCCGGCTGCGCGGGTCCCAGCCGACGCCGACGTTGTGGAAGCGGCTGTCGGTGAAGTTGTTGCCAAGATGGCACTGGTTGCACTGCGCTTTGCCGAAGAACAGCTCGTGGCCCTGCTTGACCTCGTCGTCGACGGCACCCTGGTCGCGCTTGCGCCGCCAGCGATCCCACGGCGAGTTGCCGCTCATGCGCGTGCGCTCGTAGTCAGCGATGGCCGTGGCCACCCGCTGCGTCGTGATCCGCTCGTCGCCGAACGCTTCCTTGAAATAGGGCCGGTAGGCGGCGACCTTCGACAGCGTCTCGATCATGCTCTCGTGACTGCTGCCCATCTCCACCGGATTGGCGATCGGGCCGAGCGCCTGGTCCTCGAGCGAGCCGGCACGGCCGTCCCAGAAAAAATGCGGGTACAGGGTGAGTGCCTGATTGACGAATGACGGTGCCTTGCGCACGCCCTTCTGCCCGCGGATGCCCGACGAGACCGGGGTCGGCTCCGAAAAGGCATACTCGGGCCGGTGGCAGCTGGCGCACGCGACGCTGCCGTCACCAGACAGCCGACGATCGTAGAACAGCCAGCGGCCCAGGCGCACGCGTTCCGGCGTCGGCGGGTTCTTGAGCGATGCGAGATGGATGTCGGTGCCGAGTGGCCCCGCCGGCAGCGGCCGCACCGGATTGGCGGCCTCCCATGGCGGCAGGTCAGCTGGAGGCGGGGACGAACCACCGCAGGCGGCGGTGAGAGAGGCCAGCACGGCCGCACGCAGCAGCCGCGAGAACGTCACTGAACGGTTCATGGGTTCGGAGGAGCCGGGCTACCGCTCCATTGTACCCGGCCGCAGGGGGCGCTTCGACCGCTTGCCCTAATCCACCAGCTGCGGCCACTCGGTCCGCAGCTCCCATGCCCGGCGCACGCCTTCCTCGGCGTCGGCCATCAATTCATCGACAATCAGTCGTCCCTGTACCCAGAGGCGGAGATGGCAGCCGCTGAAGTAGCCGAACACCAGTTCACATTGCTCCGACGCGGTGCGCCAGATGGTTCGGATTTGAACCTCGCCCATCCCCCTATGAAACTCTGTTTTCGTGAAATCACCTAGCGCTGCTTTGTGACTTCCCGATGGCAGGCGCCAGAGACGCCTGTCCCGGCACCGAGTGCAGCCGTACCGCAGGGCGTCAGCTAGCCCGCCGCGCTGCCACCAGGCCGTCGATCACCGCCGCCAGGTCCGCAGGCAGGCACGGCTTGCCCAGCAACCGGCTCGCGCCAACTTCACGGGCCGCCTCCTCCGTCGCCTCGAACAATGACGCGGTGAGCACGACGATCGGCACGCCGGCAGTCGCCGGGTCGTCGCGCAATGTGCGGCAGGCGTCCCAGCCGCTCGCATTCCGCAACCGCACGTCGAGGACGATGATTTCAGGTCGGCGCACGCGCGCCAGCGGCAGCGCATCGTCACAGCTGGTGGCCGTAAGAACAGCGTGACCGTGGTGGGAAAGGGCGATCGCGTACATCTCCGCCTGATCTGGCGTGTCAATCAGCAGCACGTACGGTCGTTCTGGTGCGAACGGCATGACCAGGCACCCTGCGCCTGGCCCCGCTGACAGCAATGCACATTCCAGCGTGCCTCATGTCGCGAAAGCTGTGTGCAAGCTGCGCAATTTTGCGCAATCGAGTGATGCTGCGTCACCTGGATGCGCGGGCGCGACGGCCGCGACGTCCATATCCGTCGGCGGCGCGTCGCAGTTGGGTTGGCTGTGTATTGCGCGGTGCTTCCGGCAGCGCCTCCTTGTGCAGAACCAGACACACACCACGACAGAGCCGGCGCGACTCAGAACAACCAGTCCTTTGCCGACGGCAGCGGTGCGCGCACCCTGCACTCCAGATCGGCAATGCGTCGCCGATAGCGCTGAAGCCGTCGCTCGATGCGGTGGAGATGGCGGAGCACGTCGAACATCTGCGCGTACACCTGCTCGAGTTCGAGCCGTGATTGCGTTTCGCGTTTCCGTTCTGCCATGACCAGGTATTAGCAACGGTCGCGCCGTTTCGTTCGATCAATGAACCTAAGTCTCTGATCATTGGCCACTTACCTGCACACAGTGGCCACCATCGCCAGGCGCGGCCGTGGGTAGCGGTGCAGAAGCAGCGTCGAACCGCCCAGCGGACCTTGCGGTCTGATCCGGTTCGGTAGGAGAATTCGCTGCACACGGTCACAGCGCCTTCGATCTACCTTCCAATCCCACAGACCTTCAGACAGCAGCCATGGACGCGATCACTATTCCCGACTCCGTATGGGACGTCGTCACGCGGCTGCTCCTCGCCACATTCTTTGGCGGCGTCGTCGGCGCCAACCGCGAGCGACAGCGCAAACCTGCCGGGTTGAAGACACATGCGCTCGTTGCCCTGGGGGCGGCGCTGCTCATGGTCGTGGCGCTGTTCCTCAGCGCCGGTGACGTCGGCGCCTCCGGCCGCGTCCTCCAGGGGATCATTGCCGGCGTCGGCTTCATCGGTGGCGGCGTGATCATGCGCCGGGAGGACCGGAAGCAGGTGCAGGGGCTGACGACGGCGGCGGGAGTGTGGGTCGTATCCGCAGTCGGTGTGGCCGCCGGCGCGGGCTTGTGGCGGACGGCGCTCACCGCGCTCGTCCTCACGCTGCTGGTCCTGATCGGCGGCGGCGTCATCGAGCGTCTGTTGCAGCGCGACGAGGAGTAGTCTGCGGCGTCAGTGCGCGTCGGGTCGGCGCAGGATCCGTCCCTGCGCGTCGACGACGAGCAGTTCCACATGTTCGGTGTTGACGCCGTTGCGGGCTGCCTGCGCAGCCACGCGGTCGATGGCCGAGAACGCGGCCTTCGACGTATGGTGTTCGCTGACGATGGTCGCCTGTCGCGCCTTGTCGCGACCCCATGGCTGTACAACCCGATACATGCGGCATGCCCCCTGTGATGCGGATCAACCGCCATCACCCCACAGGGGCAATAGGCACGCCAGCGTCGTTCGCGACACTGTGCGCAGGCGGCCGCCGGCTTCCGGGGTGGCGGCCGCCGCTTCGCCGCTTTCCGTCTGCCGCTCGGACACCTTTTGCGCGGCTGCTACGGCATGTCCTGAGGCTCGGTCGCGCCTCGGACGTCCGGTTCGGAATCGGGCCCTGGCGAGGTCGCCGATGCGCGAGCCATCGTCACCTTCGAATGCAGGAGTGCCGTAACGCGATCGGTCAGCTGCCGGTCGATCGGTCCCTCGAGTTGCCAGACGAGCAGACGTTCATCCATTCTGTTGTCGTAGTGCGAACTGTGCGCCACCGCGCCCGATTCCGCCATGTAGTCGCCCGGCACCGCGGTGCCGTGCCGGCGCTGTCCGCCGGAGACGGCTTACACTCTTCGTCGCGATCGTGAACACGGCTACTCGCCGCTGCCAGGGCTGGCCGAAGCAACCGACGCCTCAGCGCGGGATGGGGCCGGAGGACGCGGCCATCGGCAGCCAGACGGTGAAAGTGGAGCCGACGCCGACTTCGCCCTTGGCGGTCAGATCGCCGCCCATGGCGCGGGCGAGTTGGCGGCTAATCGACAGGCCAAGCCCGGTGCCACGGTGGCGGTCCGACGCGTCTGATTGCTGGTAGGGCTCGAAGATCGCATCGAGCCGTTCCGGCGGGATGCCGCGCCCGGTGTCCTCGACGCGCACGTAGATCCACGGCCCGCCCCCGGTCAAGGTTGCGCCGCTGACGGTGTCGGCGGCGCCGGCGCTGATGGTGACCGTGCCGCCCGCGGCAGTGAACTTGATCGCGTTCGATACGAGGTTGATGACGATCTGACGTACGCGCGCAGCGTCTGCCCAATATGGCAGATCGCCAGGCCCGCCCGACACGGCGTTGGTCAGCGTGATCCCGGCGACGTCGGCGCCGCTCTCGAGGTCGGCCAATGCCTCCTCGACGGCCGCCCCGATCCGGTTGACGGCTGGTGACACGCTGAGGGTGGCTGCGTTCGAGCGCGACAGGTCCAGCAGGTCCGCGGTGATCCCGAGCAGATGCTGACCTGCGCGTTTCAAGCCTTCGAGGTGTACTGGCTGCCGCTCGCTGCCGCCAACCTGGCGCTCGAGCATCGCCGCGTAACCGAGCAGCGCGTTCAACGGGGCGCGCACCTCGTGGCTGATCATCGCCAGCAGACGCCGCTGTTCGTCCACCTGGTGGAGGAGCCCTTGCACGTCGGCGGATCCGACCGCCTCGCGGCGCACCGCCTCGGCCGAGCGCCGCGCCGTGAAGTCACGTGTGACCTTCGAAAAGCCGACGAGTCTGCCCTGTTCGTCGCGCAACGCGGTGAGCGTGACGTAGGCCCAGAACATCGAGCCATCGCTGCGGACGCGATGCCCCTCGCCGTTGTATTCGCCCTTATCCGCCGCAATGCGCAGGTGCTCTTCCGCCGAACCGTCTTCCGACCCTCCGTCCTTGTAGAGGAACCGGAGATGGCCTCCCTCTGCTTGCTGCCGCGTCCACCACTTCATCAGGCGCGCGCTCTCGCCCCAGCAGCGGATGATGCCGTCGGCATCCGTCAGGAAGATGGCGTAGTCACGGACGTTCTGCGCGACCAGTGTGTAGATGATGTCTGGCCGCAGGCCCGGCACGTCGGGCGCGCAGAGTGCGTGCTGGCTGGCGGCGAGGTCGCCCTCGCCGCGGGCGAGCGCTGCGGTGCGCTCACGCGCTTCGCGGGCACCGCCATTTTCCTGCGGTTGAGAGAGCTCAGACGTCATGCGCGCCCCGTTCGCTGTGACACACCGCGATCGTAATCCGAGCCCGGGTGCCGTTCGCCCGCGACGCGGCAAGTACGTGACGATTGCGGGAAACGGCAGGCGCCGCTCCCCGCAACTTGCCGGATCTACTGGCAGGTACCTGGAACAGGGCGCACCGATGCGACGGTGATGCGTTGTGCCGATCGGCTGCTCGCCGCGGCGCCGGTCGTCGATCCAGCCGTTGACCCCGTGGTTGAGCCAGCCGCCGCGCCGGCGGGTGTGCCGCTGCCGGTTCCGCCCGACGTCGCAGTGCCGCCGGTCGATCCGGCCTCTCGCGCAGTCGACCCCGCCGGGCTGGGTGACGACGCACCCGCAGCCGCGCCGATGTTGGAGCCGCCGCCCGCAGCACCGGCCGAGACCGAGGCGCCTGGGGCCGTGCTGGAGTCGACGCTGCCGACCACCTCGACACGCTGGCCGACGTAGCGCGCGAGGTCCGATGCGCCACTGCCGACGAGGCTGTACCGACTCGCCACGCTCAGCAGCGGTCGCCGCGGTCCCTGTGCCACTGGTGCCCACTGAGCCGGTTGTACCTGAGTTGTTGCGGCCCGTGTTGTTTCTACCCGACGGGTCCGCGGACGCGACAGTGCCCCCGCCACCGGAAGACGACATCGTGACGTTGGTCAACATGAACTGTCCCCCGCTCGCACCCGCTGCGGCGGCTCCGCTGCTGGCACCGCCGCTGGCGCTGCCACCCTGACCCTGCGCGCCACTACTGGCCATCAGGCAGCCGGTGAACGTCATCTGCGCGTTCGCGCCGCTTTGCGCGCCAGTTTGGCCTCTGCCCTGGGTGCCGCCCTGCTGCGTCGAGCCGGGGGTGCGTGGGTCGCTGCCCGGTGAGTTGGCGCCCGACTGAGCGCTTTGCGCGGCCACCATCGTCATCGAGAGCGCCGTCGCGAGACACGTACTGATTACGTTGCGCTTCAACATTTCAATCCTCCTCTGGAGAACATGGGAGCTCGCCAGGAAGTAGTGCAAGTCCCGGTGCCAACGCGGTTGCAGTTGCGTGTGGGCCAGTAAAGCTGCCGCTGTGCACGGCCCGGCTGATCCGTTAGCGATGCAGTAGCGCGTTAACGACCTGCTCCAGGCGGTCCGGTCCGCACGGCTTCGGCACGAAGCGATCACAGCCGGCCAGCGTCGCCGCGGTGATATCCACCGGCCGAACGTAGCCGCTGAGCACCACGATCGGAATGGCTGCGGTTTCAGCCGAGGTCTTCAACCTGCGAGTGAGCGATAGCCCGTCCTCCTCGCGGCCGAGATGGACATCGGTGACGACGACGTCGGCGTTGAGCTCCGCGGCCAGCCTGAACCCGTCGGCGGCGTTAGCGGCCTGCAACGTACAGAAGCCCTGCTGCTGAAACCAGTGGGCATACATCTCTCGCTCATCAGGCGCATCGTCAACGAGAACGACGCGGAGCGCAGCGGAGCCGGTGTCAGCGCGGGACGTGGTCTGCGGCGCGTTCGTCACGCCGCAAGGTTCGCATGTGATTTCGCCGCGGGCTATTAGGGGTGCCCCTTAGGGGGAGAGCTACAAGCCCGTGCTCGCTTGCGGCACCCGGCTTGCTCGGTCGAACGGTGAGGAGATGTCGATGCCATACAACAACCCGCCCGCACCGTCCGGTGATGAAAGTGAGCCGCTCGCCACGCCTGCGGGACAGGAGAAGTGGTCGCCCGCCCAGGACGAGAGTGGGTTCGGTATAGGGCTCGAGAGAGTCGACACGGAAGCCAGCGAGAGCGGTGACGAGCCGCAGGAAGACTGAGCGGCGGCCGCCGCCTTCGCACGAATCAGCCAACGGTCCTTCGGACGCACCCGAGGCAGGCTCGCTGTTATGAGGTTCTTCGCTCGCGTCGCGCGGAGGCTACGCGGCAGTGAGCAGCTTCGGCCCGTCGCCGGTAATCACCACCGTATTCTCGTAGTGCGCCGCGACGCTGCCGTCGCGGGTGCGGATAGTCCAACCGTCACGCCCCGTGGCCACCCGACCGGCGCCGTCACAGATGATCGGCTCGATGGCGACCACCAGGCCTTCCGACAGGACGTCGTTCTGCCTGACGTCGTAGAAATTGGGAATCGTCGGCGGTTCATGGATGGTGCGACCGATGCCATGCCCCGACAGGTCGGGGATGACGGCGAAGCCGTTGCGATGCACTTCGCGCTCGATGGCGCGGCTGACCTCGCGTACCAGCCGGCCGGGGCGCGCCACATCGAGTGCTTTGAGGAAGGCCGTCTGCGCGGTGTCACGCAGGCGATAGGCGCAGGCCGATGCGCCCGGCATCACCACCGTCCGCGCCGCGTCGGCCATGTAGCCGTCCTTCTCGACCGTGACGTCCAGTTTGACGACGTCGCCGCGCTGCAGCCGCCGCGAACCCGGGACGCCATGGACGACTTCCTCGTTGACGCTGATCAACACTGTCGCCGGGAACCCATAGACCAGCGCCGGCGCCGAGCGGGCGCCGTGCTGCGCGAAGATGTCCGCGGCAATGCGGTCGAGTTCGCCAGTCGAGACACCCGGCCGAGCCGCCTTCTCCAGCGCATCGAGCGTCAGCCATACGACGACGCCCGCCGCCCGCAGCCCGTTCCATTCAGCTTCGGATGTAATGGACATCGCCCCATCGTAGCGCTCGGGGCGTTTCGCAGCCGGCGCTCAGCGACGGACGGAGAGCACAGACACCCGGTCTGCCGGCATGTGCCGAAGCCGAGCGAAGCGACGGCGGCTTGAAGGGTGGGAATCGTTCGCGAAGGCCGAGGCGCCCCGCGCCGACGGCGGGCACGCTGCTGTGCGACTGACACGGGAATCGTTCGCGAAGGCCGAGGCGCCCGCGGCGCCGACGGCCGACAGGCTGCTGCGCGACTGACACGGGAATCGTTCGCGAAGGCCGAGGCGCCCCGCGCCGACGGCGGACAGGCTGCTGCGCGACTGACACGGGAATCGTTCGCGAAGGCCGAGGCGCCCGCGGCGCCGACGGCCGAGAGACTGATGTCCGCGCCTGGCACCAGACACGAACGCAGTGAGCGGATGGTGCCGGGGGCGGGAATCGAACCCGCACGACCTGACGGTCCCGGGATTTTAAGTCCCGTGCGTCTGCCAGTTTCGCCACCCCGGCGTCAGAACACGATCACAGTTGGCCGCCGTGCCCTGTCCACTACGGACCACGAACGACCGGCCACCAACCACAGACCAGTCCTCAGGCCCGGCCGACGAACTCCCGCGTCTCCGTGTGCACCTTCACCTTCTCGCCTTCCTTGATGAACAGCGGCACGCGAATCTCCAGCCCGGTGTTGAGCGTCGCCGCCTTGGTGACGCTGCCGCTCGCAGTGTCGCCGCGCGTGCCCGGCTCCGTGTAGGTCACCGTCAGCTCGACGTGCGACGGCAGTTCCAGCCCGATCGGGTTGCCGTTGTACTTCAGGATCTCGACCGGCACATTGTCCGTGAGCAGCAGCCGGTCGTCGCCGAGGATGTCGGCGCCGAGCGTCAGCGTCTCGAACGTCTCCTGGTCCATGAAGTTGTAGCCGTCGCCGTCGGCGTAGAGATAGGTGGCGTCGACCTTGACCAGGTCGGGTTCGCCGAGCTTGTCTGCCGCCTTGAACGTCTTGTCGAACACGCCGCGTGTCAGCAGGTTCCGCATCTTGATGCGCACCAGCGTCTGGCCGCCGCGCGCCGTTGGCCGTGAAATCTCGACTTCGAGGCAGTGATAGGGGGCGTTCTCGAACTCGAAGAACATCTTGCGCTTGAGGTTGATTGCTTCGATCAGAGCCATGAGTCCTCTCGGCGGCACAGGCCGGCCGTAACCGCGCGCCGCGGCAGACCCACGGCACAACCGGACGATTGTACTGGAGGGCTCGTGGCGCGCAGCTTGCTGTCGTGCAAGGTATGAATCCCGACACGCTAATCCGCGCGACAGAGCTCAGTGGCCGGGCCGTCGTCGACCTCGATGCCGCGGAAAAGGTCGGCAAGGTCGACCGCATCGTCCTCGACCCCGACGCACGCCGCGTCGCCGCCCTGCTCGTCTCGCGCGGCAGCGCCGTCGCCGGCGACGGCCTGCACATGACGGTACTCGCCTCGTCGATCCGGGCGATCGGTCCTGACGCCGTGACCATCCACCGCGTTGGCGTGCTCGCCGACCAGACGATGACCCGCCTGGAGCAACTGCCGTGCGCGTCCGACATCATCGGCCGCAAGGTGGTCAGCGAAGATGGACGTCTGCTCGGTCGGGTCGACGATGTGCTGATTGATAGAAGTGATGGCCGGATCCTCGGCTACACGCTCGGCGACCGCGACGTGCTCGGCAAGATCGGCGACCTGATTGCCGGCGATCGGAAGCGACATCACGCGTCCTACCTTCGCGCTGATGCCGACCTCCGCACCGGCCCTGACTTGATCATCGCGCCCGACGACGCGGTCAGCGACGACTGGAGTGCCGTCGACCACGCCAGCGCGTCGGCGGCGTCACACACACCGGATGGGCCGTGGGCTGGATCTGCGAGCGCTGCGCCGCTGCAACCGGACGCGGCCGCCGTCACCGCGCCGGTGCCGGAATCGCCGACAGCGGTTCCGAGCGTGCAGTGGAAGGACCCAACGGAGCTACCAGCGGCGCGCGCGACAGTGTGGGTGCACCGCGGCGACACCTCGACCTAGCCGATCGAGTCGGCTCATCTAATGCGTTGACAGGAATAGACTTATAAGTCAGGACCAGCTTGCGGGCCGGCCTGAACGGCTCCGTCAGCTAAGGGGCGCTTTACCCCAGCCTTTTTATTCGGGCAGATCCCCGCAACGAGGGTTCCCGCGCGACCCGGTTTAGCGATATGCTGAATGACGGTCAGGGAGACAGTCACTTGCCCCGTGACTTTCTTCGCTCGACACCCTCATACCAGAGCGTCAGGCAAAGTCCCTGGCCTCGGCCCAACCGGCGGCGCAAGCCGCCGGTTGTCGCCGACTTCCCTCGCACCCCTCACACCGCTGCCCCAACACGCGGGCGACCCGCACGCCACCGCATCACCTGCCTAGTGGATCGTCTCGAGCCGCGCTGGTCCTGACGCGGGGCCTGACGCGGCGGTCCGGTCTGCGGCGATGACGCGGCCGATCATCTCGTTGAGACGCGCTTCAGCAATATCGAACGGACCGGCGACGACCGCGCCCAGCGACAGCTCCAGGGCGATGACCACGCCGCCGCTCTCGAACGGGTTGACGATCCAGCTGAAACCGCGCAGCGACACCGGGCGATCGGGGTCGACGTCAGGGTTCTTCGCGCGCTCGATCGCGCGCAGCATGTCGACGAGGATCGCGCTCACGTCCTCGTCGGTCCAGGCACGGGGGCACGCTGCCACCGGTTGGATGACGCCGTCGTTGCGTGGCTTGTCGCCTCTGCAGCCAGATGTCGAGGGAAATGTCTATCGTCACGACAAGCGAGCTGCCCCAGCAGTTGCTGGGTCGTCCGCGGTCGCGCCGGTGACAGGCGAAGTCGCGGCAGACGTAGGCGGCAGCCTGACCGCCGTTCGCCTTCATGGCCGCAGTCCACGGCAACAGCGCCGCCAGCGGCTCACGGTGCTGCGGCAGCACCGGCACCACGATCGCCGATGGCAGTAGCGCGCCGCAGCGGCCGTAGCGCGCGTGTCGCATGCCGTCGCGCGTCACCAACGACGACCACCTGCGCATACCAGAATGATACGCCGACAGCATCGCCAGCATCATCGGCGCCGCGCGCCCGCTGCGGCCGGCGCGCGCGCCGAAGTCCGCCAGCGTGCGCTCGAACCTGCTCGATCAGGCCGGTCGTCGACCAGGTGCGACAGCGTCAGCAGGTTCACGACCGCCACGGAGCTGGCCGCCGGCTCGGCGCCGTCGTAGTCCTCCTTCAGGCGCAGCAGCACCGACGGATCGCGCGCCGGTCGTGCTGAACCAGCCGCCGCTCCGCATCGTCCCAGAACAGTTCGTCCTGCCGCCGCTGCAGCGTCAGCGCCCACTGCGAGCCACTGCGGCGTCGCCGTCGGCCTGAAACAGTTCGAGCAGCCCGAACATCAGGTAGGCGTAGTCCTCGGCGTAGCCGTCGACGCCGGCGTCGCCCTGGCGGTAGCGCCGCAGCAGCGTCTGAGTCGATGGATCCCACAGCTGCGTCGCGGATGAACGTCGGCCGCGCGGCTGGCGGCAGTCGAGGAACCGGCTCGCCGCCGTCGAGCGACCCGGCCGGCCCGCGCGAAGGCGGCGATCATCAGGCCGTTCCAGGCGGTCAGCACCTTGTCGTCGAGGTGCGGCCGCGGGCGCGTCGCTCGCGCGGCATCGAGCAGCCGCTGCGCGCGCGCGCTGCAGTGCGGCCACCACCTCCTGCGACGCGGCCGCCCGTCGCGACGGCGACCTCGTCGAGCGGCCGGGCCGTGTAGAGCAGGTTCTTGTTGGTGAACTCCTCCTGCGGATCGAACGGCGCGTTGCCGCCCGGCACGCACGCCGAAGCGCAGCGCGGAAGACGCTCGGCGTCGGCGCCGAGCAGCGTCCCCGATCTCCTCGTCGGCCAGACGTAGAACGCGCCCTCCATCTTGTGCGCCCGGGTCGTGCCGGCCTCCTCGGGCGGGACGCTGTCGGCGTCTTCCGCCGAATAGAAGCCGCCGGCGGGATCGGTCAGGTCGCGGCGCACGTAGTCGAGCGTGTCGATGCGCGACGTCGGCGTAGAACAGCGTCGCCGGTGATCTGGAACGCCTCGACATAGGCCAGCACGAGCTGCGCCTGGTCGTAGAGCATCTTCTCGAAGTGCGGCACGCGCCAGTCGCCGTCGACCGAGTAGCGGTGGAAGCCGCCGCCGAGGTGATCGCGCATGCCGCCGAGCGCCATCGCCCGCAGGGTGAGCAGCGCCATGTCGCGCGGCTCGTCGTCGCCCGTCCGCGCGTACTCGCGGAACAGGAACAGCAGCTCGCTCGGCCGCGGAAACTTCGGGGCGTTGCCGAAGCCGCCGCGGCGGCCGGTCGAACGCCGGCGACGAAGTCGCCGCACCGCGCGCTCGAGCGCGGCGGCGCCCGGGCATGCACGGCGGCGGCACGGCTCGCTGCCGAAGCTGCGCAGGCGCTCGACGATGGTGGCGGCCGACTGGACGACCTTGTCGCGCTCCTCGCGCCAGACGCGGGCGATCTCGTGCGAGGACGTCGATGAACCCCGGCTTGCCCCAGCGGCGCGGTCGGCGGAAAGTAGGTGCCGCCGTAGAACGGCTCGCAGCGCCGGCGTCAGCCAGACGCTCATCGGCCAGCCGCCCGAGCCGGTGGTCGCCTGCACGAACGTCATGTAGACGCGGTCGACGTCCGGGCCGCTCCTCGCGGTCGACCTTGATCGAGACGAAGTGCTCGTTGAGCACCGCGGCGACGTCGGCGTTCTCGAAGCTCTCGTGCTCCATGACGTGGCACCAGTGACAGGTCGAGTAGCCGATCGACAGGAAGATCGGCTTGTCCTCGCGCGCGCGCGCGCTCGAACGCCTCGTCGCCCCACGGGTACCAGTCGACGGGGTTGTCCTTGTGCTGGAGCAGGTAGGGGCTCTGTTCGGACGGCAAGGCGATTAGGCACGGTAGCGATCAGTCGTCACGAATCTACTGTGCGCGGACAGAGCCGCCGCGATGCGCAGATCATCGAGCCGCAGCACCGGTCGCAGCGCCAGTGCGGCTGGCAGGGCCGACCGGTCGTGATCGGACGGCAGGCTGCGCCGACGCTCGGCGGCTGCGCGGCCAGTGACGAGTCAGCTTGGCCGCGCTCGCTGCGAGGCACGCTCCTGCACCGCGATCGAACGCGTCGCTGTCTCGAGCGGCCGCCGGCGGCGACCCGCGGCCCGCAGCTCGCGCGATCCGATCCTGCGGCGACGGATGGCGTCGACAGGAACACCTCGACCGCTGCCGGGGTCGCGGCTGCCGCTGCGCGCCGCAGGATCTCGAACAGTTCGATCATGCCGCGCCCATCCCACCCTGCCGCCGTCATCATCGCAAGCCCGACCCGATCGGCTTCCCGCTCGTCGTCGCGGCTGAACTTCAGGAAGGCGCCGTTGGCCAGCAGGCCCGCGGCCACCTGCGCCGCGCCGGCGCCGCCGCTGTTGCCGAGCAGACGCGCCCGAGCAGGCCGAGGCCCCATGCTGCGATCAGCGCCGTTGGTCAGACTGGCCGCGCGGCGTGCCGCTGCGCGATGTGGGCGATCTCGTGCGCGATGACGCCGGCCACCTGCGACTCGTTGGTCGCCGCCTGCAGCACGCCGCGGTGAATCCAGACCGGACCGCCCGGCAGCGCAAACGCGTTGATCTCGCGGTAGTCCGCCACGGAGAAGCGTGTACGGATACTTCGGACCGGGCGCGACCCTGCACCAGGCGCCGGCCGACGTCGCGCACGTAGGCCGACGGTTCGCGGATCGCGCAGCTGCGCGCATCTGCCTCGCGCACCTCGCGCGTTCGGCCTGCCGGCCGATCGTCGATCTCGTCCTGCCACCGGACATCAGCGCTGATGGCGAGGCCAGCGCCAGCAGCCAGTGCCGCGCCGATCTCAGACGCGCGGGGTCGGGGCGGCCGGCATCTCGTCCGGCCGGCGGCGGCGCAAGCGCTGGCGTACGAGGCAGTGAACTCGACGCCGTACATCAGGATGACCGACGACACGTAGATCCACAGCAGGAAGACGACGACCGTCGCGATCGAGCCGTTGATCATCGTCAGACGCGAGTTGTGCGCGATGTACCAGGAGAAGCCGTCGAACGCCAGCCGCCAGAGCACGCCGGTGAGGATGGCGCCCGACCCAGACGTCGCGAAAGCGGGTCTTGGCGTTGGGGATGAAGTAGAAGACCAGGCCGACGCCGACGATCAGCAGGATGGTGGCGAGATAGCGGAACGTCAGCGTCTGCAGCGCCGTCGAGCCAGTCGAAGCGCAACAGCATCACGCCGAACCACGACGCCTCGCGCCACCTTCATCACGCTGACGGCAGCAGCGCGACGATCAGACCGCCGCCGGCCGCGACCAGCATCAGGAACGACACGAGGCGGTGCTTCCAGAAGCTGCGCTGCTTCTCGACGCCCCAGGCCTCGTTGACGGCGCTGGTCATCGCGCCGAAGACGCCGAGCGACGCCCAGATCAGCGCCAGCGCGCCGGCGACGCCCACCGGCACCGCGCGTCTGGCGGAAGGCGTCGAGCTGGGTGCTGATGAAATCGAACTGGGTCGGGAAGTAGCGGAAACACGAACGTCGAGCACGGTGTTGCGATCTGCTTCGTCGGCGGTCACCGACACCGAGCAGTGAGATGACCAGGAGCAGGAAGGGGAAGAACGACAGCAGCGCGTAATAGGCAATCGCTGCGGCGTGCGTGAGGTCGTTGCTGTTGAGCAGTTCGACGAAGCCGCGCCACGCGGCCAGGCCGGAGAACCGAAGCTCCGCCCGGAGGCGGCGTAGCAGCCGGTTCGAGGTCACGCGTCGATTATGGCTCACGCCTCCTGCTCACGATTCGAGGGCCGCGATTCCCGGGCTGCTCGAGGCAGGAGCGGAGCCCGGAGGCCAGGGGCGGCCTCCGGCACCGCGCGCGAGCTCAGGAGCGGTTGAAGTCGCTGCCCGATCCGCTGCCGCCAAACCCACCGGTCGAGCCGGTGCCGTGGACCGTGGACCCGGTGGATCCAGTGGAACTGCCGAACGAACTGCCCGAGCCACTCGACGCTCCCGTGCCGCTCCCGCCGAAGCCGCTCCCGGACGAGCCGCTGCCTGAGGCGCCGCTGCCGGACGTGCCGCTCCCGGTCGCGTTGCCGGCGAAGCCGCGGGCGTCGTCAACGCCGCGGGTCACCGCCTCGCGGGCCTTGTCGACGAACTCACGTCCCTTGTCACCCCAACCGCCGGCCGCGTCGCTCGCCTTGCGATACTGCTCGTTGGCCATGGAACCCAGGTTGCGCGCCTGTTCGCCGAGCGCGCCGCGCAGGTCCGCACCCGCCTTCGGCGCCAGCAACATGCCGAGGCCGGCGCCCAGCACGGTGCCAGTCAACAGCCCCATCATGAATCCGCCGCCGCTGCCCTCTGAATCGTAACGATCGTAGTTATCCGCCATTTGGTGCTCCTCTCCCTCTGGGGGTTCTGCCTGACCTGCGGGACGCCAGCGCGTCGGCCGCACGCATCAATGAAAGTGTCGAACCATCGACCTAGTGCGAAGTCGATCCCGACGGGAAATTCGCCCGTGCCGCGTTGAACTCGCTGACGACACGCATGCCTTCGTTGGCCATGTGGCCAACCTTCTCCACCGTGCGCTGGAAGCGCGTGAACTCCTGACGCAAGTCGTCCACGGCCGGTTCCATGCGGTCGCGCAAGTGACGGCCGCGCTCGGTGAAGAAGAGGAAGCTGGCTGCGGCACCGATCAGGGCACCCACGGCCGCGCCCGACATTATTAGAGATCGCTCGTTCACACGTCCTCCCGTGTCTTCATCCATACCCATGGGAAGTACCTCCAAAACGGATGCCACGCGCCTGACCCGGCCTAGGGCCGAGCCGGCTCGAGCGTCGCGGTCGCCTCCTTGATCGCGGGTTGCGGCTTCGGCTCTGGCTGTGGTTGAAACTGCAGCGCTTCGCGATCGAGGAACAGCGTCAGCGCCACGCCGTCGAACTGCTCGTCGTTCGGGCTACCCTGCGCGTCGTTGCCGAGCGCAATGTAGCCGATGTTCTGCGCCGGGATCTCATACCGCCCCATGACGAACGCGCGCACCGTGCCGGCGCGCTCGCGGGCACGACGGAAGCGCTCGCTGGTCGCGCCGCCGGTCGCATAGCCCTCCACCACCAGCGGGCTGGACGGCAAGTAGTCGAGGTAGGCAGCCATCGCCGACTCCAAGCGGACTCGCCCGCCCTCGCTCAGCACCTCGACACCATTGGCCCCCGTCTCGAACAGGACGCTGTTCGACAACCAGATGCGCATCGCCTTGCGCTTGCCGCCCTCGAGCACGCCCTTGCGGTAGTCGGCTGGCGAGATCGCGTCGAGGTCGAAGTAGCCGCGGTTGTTGAAGAAGCCGCGCAACAGGAAGTTGTGCTTCATCGCCTCCATGTTGTCGGCGAGGTCGGCAGTTGCCTCCCTGGCCTGATCGAGCGTAGTGCGCATGTCGGCCATCAGCCCTTGCGCCGGGCTGTCCGACGATCGGAAATCGGCGATCGCACGCCGCGCCTCCTCGCTGACCTGCCGCACGTTCTCCATCACCACCTGCGCCTGACCGCCGATCTGGCGTGCCTGCTGGAACAACGCGTCGTCTTTGATCAGCTTGCCGATCGTTCCTTCGCCCTGGTTGATGCTGGCGATGATGCCCTGCGCGTCGGCGGAGATGCGGCTGGCGTTGCGGGCCATCGCCGTCACGTCGGGCCGGAGTTCGGTCAGCATGTCGTGCGCATCCCCGGCGGTCAGCGCGATCTGTTCGACCGCCGTTTCGGCATCACCGCGCAGCGCTTCGACGGTCATCGTGACCATGTTGACCGTCTCGCTCGCCTGCTGCAGCAGGTCAGCGATCGAGAACGGCTCACGGCCCGGGATGAGGCCGTTCTCCGGGATGCGTGGCGACGCGTCGGTGCCCTTGCTGATGCTGACGAAGATGCCGCCGACCAGCCCTTCGGTCTGCGTCGTCGCGAACGAGTCCTGGCGAATCAGCTGGTGCAGATCCTCACGCAACTCCATCTTCACGCGGAACTTGCCCGACGGCGTGTTCGGAATCTGGATCTCGGTCACCTCGCCTGCATCCATCCCGGCGACGCGAACCACCGCGCCGGTTTCGAGTTCGCCGAGCTTGGCGTACTCGGTATAGACCGGGAACCGCTGCTCGAACAGCAGCCGCCGTTCCCCGATCATGAACAGGGCGGCAGTGAACAACAGGACGCCGAGCACCACGAACACGCCAGCGCCCACGGCCTTCGATGAATTCATGTGTTATCCGGCTCCTTCCGAGCGCATGAAGGTACGCACCAGTTCGTGGTCGCTGCGATCCAGCTCCGCGGCAGTGCCGCGGGCGATCACTTGTCCCTGGTGCAGCATCGCCAGCTCGTCGCCGATGTGGCGAGCGCTGGGAATATTGTGCGTGACGACAATCAGCGTCGTCCCCTTCTTCTTCAACCCGACCAGCAGTTCGTCGATTTCATCCGAGGTGATCGGATCGAGTCCGGCACTCGGCTCGTCCACCAGCAGGATGCCAGGGTCGAGCGCCATGGCCCGCGCCAGACCGGCGCGCTTGCGCATGCCGCCTGACAGATCCGAGGGCATCTTGTCGTAGTCGCGCTCCAGGCCAACCTCAGCCAGCTTCTGGCGGGCGACGTCGCGAATCTTCTTGTCGGCCCACTCGGTGTGCCGCCGCAGCGGAAATGCCACGTTCTCGCCCACCGAGATCGAGTCGAACAGCGCGGCGCTCTGGAAGAGGAACCCCATCGACCGGCGCACCTCGGCGAGGTCGCGACCGGTCAGCGCGCTGACGTTCTTGCCGTGCACCAGCACGCGGCCGCTGTCGGGCTGCATCAGGCCGATGATGTGCTTCAGCGTGACGCTCTTGCCGGTGCCGCTGCGGCCGAGGAGGCAGAATCCCGTACCGGGAGCCACGTCCAGGGTGACGTTGTCGAGCACCTTGAGCGTGCCGAACGACTTGGTCACCCCTTCGAGGCGGATCGCTGGCTCGTGCCCCGGCGGTGCAGCTGGCGCGACGCGCACATCGGCGACAGCAGTGGTCATGCGTTGCTCGGGAAGAGGAAGAAGATCAGGCGCACGAGGACGACGTTGGCGACGATGATCATGATGGACGAGAGCACGACGCTGCGCGTGGCGGTGCGGCCGACACCCTCGGTGCCCTGCGTCGTCGTGAAGCCGAGGTAGCAGCCGATGGTGCCGATGATCATCCCGAAGATCGCCGTCTTCATCGTCGCCGGGATGAAGTCCTGGAACTCGATCAACGAGAAGGCCCGGCGGAAATAGAGCTGCGCCGACATGCCGCTGATCGTCGATTCGGCGAGGTAGCCACCGAGGATGCCGAAGAAGTCGGCAATGCTGGTGAGCAGCGGCATGGCGATGATGCACGCCAGGATGCGGGTGACCGCGAGGTACTTGAACGAGTCGACCGCCACGGCCTCGAGGGCGTCGATCTGTTCGGTGACCTTCATTGCCCCGAGTTCGGCGCCGATGCCGGCGCCAACGCGGCCAGCGACGAGCAATGCCGTGACCAGCGGGCCGGTCTCGCGGATCAGGGCAATGGCCAGGCCGGCGGGGATCATCGCCTCGGCGCCGAAGCGTTCGAGCGAGGCGCGCGTGTGCATCGACAGCACCACGCCGATAGCCAGACCCGAGGTCGCGATCAGCGGCGCCGATCGGTAACCGATTTCAAAGATGTGGCGAACGACTTCCCTGAATTCATAGGGCGGCAGGAACGCCTGGCCGACGGCGCGCAAGCCGAAGAGCGACACCTCACCGACCCAGACCAGCGCCGCGAGGATGACGGCGCCGACGCGCTCAACCATGGCGATGTTGAGCTGCAACGGCCGGGCCAGATCGGGCGCGCGCCGTTCTGGGGGTGCCGGCGGGTCCGCTCCGCGGCACCCGCCCTACGGAGAATGGCGATAACGACGGGGTCCGGCCGCGGGGCGGATCCATGGGAGTAGGCATGGTGCCGCATAGCGGGACCCGATGGACGTAGGCCTGGTGCCGCATGGCGGACGGAATGGAAGTAGGCCGGGTGCCGCGGAGCGGACCCGGCGAATAGCGGACCGATGCAACGTAGGCCGGTGCCGCGTTAGCGGACCCGGCGAGTAGCGGACCGGCGGGCGGGCTACCCCGGCGCTTGACTACTCGCGTTCGCGGCGGCCCGTGCCGCCGCGCGCTGGTCCTGGATCTCGTGCTTCTTCATCTTGCTGTACAGCGTCGGCCGGTACAGCCCGAGGATCTGCGCGGCTTCCTGCTTGTTCCAGTTGGTCCGCTGCAGCGTCTGGACGATGGCCATCTTCTCGATTTCCGCGAGCGAGCGATGCGGCGGGATGGTGAACTCCTGGCGACGGCGTGCCCTCTTCGCGGATCGACTCGGGCAGATCGTGCGGCACGATCTCGCCGGTCTTGCACACCAGCACGGCCCGCTCGATGGCATTCTCCAGTTCGCGGACGTTGCCAGGCCAGCGGTTGCGAATCAGCAGGTGGTACGCGGCCGGAGAGATCGACCGCACCGCTTTCTGGTAACGCTGGTTGAACTTGGAGAGAAAGTGGTTGCACAGCAGCGGGATGTCCTCGCTGCGTTCGCGCAGCGGCGGCACCCGCAGCGTGATCGTGTTGATGCGGAAATACAGGTCCTCGCGCAGCTTGCCTTCGCGCAGCGCGACCTCCAGGTCGATGTTGGTCGCGCAGATGAGGCGGAAATCGACGTGCACCAGCCGGTCGCTGCCGATCGGGCGGTACTCGCGCTCCTGCAGCACCCGCAGCAGCTTGGTCTGCAGGTAGGGCGGCATCTCGCCGATCTCGTCGAGCAGCAGCGATCCGCCTTCGGCCATCTCGAACAGGCCGATCTTGTCGGTCGTGGCGCCGGTGAAGGCGCCCTTCTTGTAGCCGAACAGTTCGCTCTCGATCAGGTCCTTGGGAATCGCGGCGCAGTTGATCTTGATGAACGGTCCCTTCACCCGATTCGAGTTGTAGTGAATGGCGTTGGCGATCAGCTCCTTGCCGGTGCCGTTCTCGCCCTGGATCAGGATGTTGGCGTCGCTGGCGGCCACGCTCTCGATGAGCTCGAAGAGGTCCTTCATCTTCTTGCTCTGGCCGACGATGTTGGCGAAGCTGTACTGGCCGCGAATCTGTTCCTTGAGCTGCTGGTGCTCGGCGCGCTCCTGCGTCCGGTCGATCGCCTTGCGCAGCATGTCCATCAGGCCGTCCTGGCTGACCGGCTTCTCGAGGAAGTAGAACGCCCCTGCCTGCCCCGCTTCGACCGCGCGGGCGATCGTGCCCTGGCCGCTGATGACGATGATTTCCGGCCAGGGATCGATTTCCTTGAGCCGGCGCAGCAGGGCGATGCCATCGAGATCCGGGCAGCATCAGGTCGGTGACGACGACATCCGGCCGCCACTGCTTGAAGATTTCCTCGCCACGCGTGCCGATGAGGGCGGTGCGCACCTCGTAGCCGTCGGCTTCGATGACCATCTTGAGCCATTCGGTCATGGCCGGCTCGTCATCGATGGCGAGCACACGTTTGCGGCGCTTATTCTGGGCGGAAGCGGGAGTCGGCATCGTTCACCTGTATGTGCTGAGGCGGCTAGCCTACCACAAACGTTTTCGATCAATACATGACGGCAAGAAACAGTGCGAAAGCGGACAGATGTGTCTGTTTTCAGAATGGCGGCCCGGCGCCGATCGTTAACCTATAATCCGGCGCCAGTGGAGCGCATCGAGTCGGCCATCCGCCCCGGCAGCCCGGAATTCAGCGAAAACCGCCGCCCGAATGCGCACGCTGCTGGCCGAGCTGCAGGCACGGCTGGAGCAGGTGCGACAGGGCGGCGGGCCACGCTACGTCGAGCGCCACCGGGCGCAGGGGAAGCTGCCGGTCCGCGAGCGTATCGAAAAGCTGCTCGATTCGGGGTCGCCGTTTCTCGAACTGTCGCCCCTCGCGGGCTGGGATATGTACGAGAACGATGCGCCGGCGGCGGGCATCGTCACCGGCGTCGGCCGGGTGTCGGGCCGCGAGGTGCTGGTCGTCGGCAACGACGCCACCGTCAAGGGGGGCACCTACTATCCGCTGACCGTGAAGAAGCACCTGCGGGCGCAGCAGATCGCGCTGGAGAACCGGCTGCCGTGCATCTACCTGGTCGACTCGGGCGGCGCCTTCCTGCCGCTCCAGGCCGAGGTCTTCCCCGACCGCGAGCACTTCGGCCGTATCTTCTTCAACCAGGCGCGCATGTCAGCAGAGGGCATCGCGCAGAGTCGCGGTGGTGATGGGGTCGTGCACCGCGGGCGGCGCCTACGTCCCGGCGATGTCGGACGAAACGATCATCGTCAACGGCACCGGCACCATTTTCCTGGGCGGTCCTCCGCTGGTGAAGGCGGCAACCGGCGAGGAGGTGACCGCGGAGGAACTCGGTGGCGCCGACGTCCACACCCGGCTGTCGGGGGTCGCCGACTACTTCGCCGACGACGACGAGCACGCGCTCGAGCTGGCGCGGACCATCGTCTCGACGCTCCACACCACCAAGGCGCTGCCCGCGCGACATCACCGCCCCTGAGCCGCCGGCCTACGACCCGGAGGAGATCTACGGCATCGTCACGGCCGACACGCGCCGGCCGTACGACGTCCGCGGGAAGTGATCGCCCGGATCGTCGACGGCTCCCGGTTCGACGAGTTCAAGCAGCGCTATGCCCCGACCGTGGTGACCGGCTTTGCCCGCCTGCATGGCCTGCTGGTCGGGCTCGTCGCCAACAACGGCGTGCTGTTCTCCGAGTCGGCGCTGAAGGCGACGCACTTCATCGAGCTCTGCAACGTGCGCGGCATCCCGCTCGTCTTCCTGCAGAACATCACCGGCTTCATGGTCGGCCGGCACTACGAGCGCGGCGGCATCGCCAAGGATGGCGCCAAGATGGTCCACGCCGTCGCCAACGCGGTGGTGCCGAAGTTCACCGTGATCATCGGCGGCTCGTTCGGCGCCGGTAACTACGGCATGTGCGGCCGCGCCTTCGACCCGCGGTTCCTGTGGATGTGGCCGAACGGGCGCATCTCGGTGATGGGCGGCGAACAGGCCGCCGGCGTGCTCGACCACGGTCAAGCGCGACCAGCTGGCGCGCGAGGGCCAGGAACTTTCCGCGGACGAGGAGCGCGCGATCCGCGAGCCGATGCTCGACAAATACGAGCGCGAAGGGTCGCCGTACTACTCCACCGCGCGGCTGTGGGACGACGGCATCATCGATCCGGCGGCGACCCGCGACACGCTGGCACTCGCGATGTCCGCCAGCTACAACGCGCCGCTGGCGCCGGTAAAATTCGGGGTGTTCCGGATGTGAGACATTGCCGAGATCCATTCCGCCGATGACTTACCAGTTCCTGGAGACCAGCCGCACGGGTGACGTCGTCCGCGTCGTCCTCAACCGGCCGGAGGTGCGCAACGCCTTCAACGACGCGATGATCGACGACCTGACCCGGTGGGCGGAGTCGATCGCCGGGGACGACTCGATCCGCGCGGCGGTCATCAGCGGCGCCGGCAAGGCGTTCTGCGCCGGCGCGGACCTCGCCTGGATGTCGCGGATGGTCTCCTATACCCACGACGAGAACGTGCGTGACGCGGCCGCGGGGGCGCGGATGTACGGCCTGCTCGACGCGCTGCCGATGCCGCTCATCGTGCCGCATCCACGGCGCCGCGCTCGGTGGCGGCGCAGGTCTGGCAGCGGTCTGCGACATCGTGGTCGCGGAGGACGCGGCTGTCTTCGGCTTCACCGAGGTCAAGCTCGGCATCGTGCCGGCGATGATTGCCCCATTCGTCCTCGCACGGATCGGCACGTCGGCGGCGCGCGAGCTGTTCCTCACTGGCCGCCGCTTCGATGCTGCCTGCGCGCCGGCAGATCGGTCTCGTGCACAGCGTCGTCCCCGCCGCGCAGCTCGACGTCGACGGTCGAGAGCTACCTGCAGGACATCCTTGCTGCGGGACCGGCGGCGGTGCGCACCGCCAAGGCGCTGCTCCGCCAGATCGCCGGCCGTCCCGCCGCCGACGTCGCCGCGCCTGACCGCCGACACGATTGCCGACCCGACGCGCCTCCGCCGAGGGACAGGAAGGGCTGCGCGCGTTCCTCGAGAAGCGCCGCGCATCGTGGAACACCGCAGTATGACCACGGGCGCGATGTTTACCCGGGTGCTGATCGCCAATCGCGGCGAAATCGCCGTCCGGGTGATCCGTGCCTGCCGGAGATGGGTGTCGAGTCGGTAGCCGTGTACTCCGACGCCGACGCGGCGGCGCTGCACGTCGCCGAGGCGGATCACGCGGTGCGCATCGGCCGCGCGCCCGCCGCGGAAAGCTACCTGTCGATCGCTGCGATCCTCGACGCCGCACGCGAGAGCGGCGCGGAAGCGATCCACCCGGGCTACGGGTTCCTGTCCGAGAACGCCGACTTCGCCGCGGCGTGCGCCGACGCTGGCATCACGTTCATCGGCCCACCCGCCGCCGCTATCGAACGCATGGGATCGAAGATCGCCGCCCGCGAGCTGGCGCAGTCGGCGGGGGTGCCGGTCGTGCCGGGCAGGACGTCGCTCGATCAGTCGGACGAAGCCATCGCCACAGCGATTCGCGCCATCGGCTTGCCGGTGCTGCTCAAACCGTCCGCCGGCGGCGGCGGCATCGGGATGAAGGTCATCGCCGACGCACAGAGCATCGCCATGGCCGTGGCGCAGGCCCGGCGCGAGGCAGCCGCGGCGTTCGGCGACGGCACGCTCTACGTCGAGCGGCTGGTCGAGCGGCCCCGTCACGTCGAGTTCCAGATCCTCGCCGATGACCACGGCAACGTCGTCCACCTGTTCGAGCGGGAATGCTCGCTGCAGCGGCGGCACCAGAAGGTCATCGAGGAGTCGCCCTCGCCAGCCCTGACACCGGCACTGCGCCGCCGCATGGGCGAGGCGGCCGTGGCGGTGGCGCGCGCCGCCGGCTATCGCAATGCCGGGACGATCGAGTTCCTGCTCGAAGGCGACGGCGACGAGGCCCGCTTCTACTTTCTCGAGATGAACACCCGCCTGCAGGTCGAGCATCCGGTCACCGAACAGGTGACCGGCGTCGATCTGGTCCGCGCGCAGTTCGCAATCGCCGCGGGCGAGACCGGTACCGTGGGCAGCAGCACGAGCTGACCCAGCGCGGCCACGCGATCGAGGCGCGCATCTACGCCGAGGACCCGGCGCAGCACGACCTGCCGCAGGCCGGGCCGCTGCTGCTCTACCGCGAGCCGGCAGGCCCGGGCATCCGGGTCGACGCCGGCGTACGCGAAGGTGACACGATCAGCGTGCACTACGACCCGATGATCGCCAAGCTGATCGTCAGCGCGGAGTCGCGCGACACGGCACGGCGGCGGGCGATTGACGCGCTGCAGCGCTACCCGATCCTCGGCGTCCGCACAAATGTCGCCTTCCTGATCGAACTGCTCGGGCGGCCCGAGTTGTCAGCGGACAAGTCGACACCGGCTTCATCGACCGGGAGAGTGGCGGCTTCCAGGCGCGGACGGCCGCAGGCGACGTGCCGCCGGCGTTTGCCGCGGTCGCGACCGCGCTCCGGTCGGCGCCGCACGGGGCGGCTGCGGCGCCGGGCGAACCAGCTGCATTGGATCCGTGGACTACGGTGCGGGGCCACCGTGGCTGAGACGGTCACGGTGCGTCCGCTCGGCAACGGCCGCTTTCACGTCAGTGCCGGCGGCCGGCAGCAGCTGGCCTACGCCGCGGCCGTCGGCGCCGATACCTGGGTCTTCATCAATGGCGTCGTCCACGTGGTCGAAGGTCTCGATGGCCGTGCCGGCGCGGCCGGCCGGCGACGGGGTGGCGGCGACGAACACGCCGCGCTCGCCGCGCCGATGCCGGCGACGGTGGCCAGCGTCAACGTCACGTCCGGTCAACTGGTTGCGCGTGGCGACGTGCTGGTGATGCTCGAGGCGATGAAGATGGAACTGCCGATCAAGGCACCGCGCGACGGCATGGTCACGGCGGTGTCGTGCCGCGCCGGCGACCTGGTGCAGCCGGGCGTCCGGCTGGTGGAACTCGAATGACCGCGCTGCCGCCGCGCGTGCGGATCGTCGAGGTCGGCCCGCGCGACGGGCTGCAGAATGAAGCCGCCGCGATTCCGACGGCCGACAAAGGTCGCGTTCGTCGACGCGCTGTCGGCCGCCGGCCATCGGCAGCATCGAGGTCTCGGCATTCGTCAGCCCACGCTGGGTGCCGCAGATGGCCGACGCTGCCGAGGTGTTCGCCGGCATCACGCGCCGCGCCGGGACGTGCGCTACGCGGCGCTCGTGCCGAACCTCGCTGGCCTTGGCCGCGCGCGCGACGCCGACGTCGACGAGATCGCCATCTTCGCCGCCGCCTCCGAGACGTTCAGCAGGCGCAACATCAACCAGTCGATCGCCGACTCGCTGCGACGCCTACCGCCGTCGTCTGCGGCCACGCGGCGCGCGCCGGACTGCGCGTCCGCGGCTACCTCTCGACCGTGTTCGGCTGTCCGTTCGAAGGCGCGGTCGATCCCGAGACCGTCGCCGGGATCTGCCGCCCAGCTGCTCGACATGGGCGTCTACGAGGTCGCGCTCAGCGACACCATCGGCATCGCCCATCCCGGCCAGGTCACCGCAGGTGCTCGACGCGGTGACCCGCGCACGTACCGTTCAGCGGCGTCGCCCTGCACCTGCACGACACGCGCGGCACGGCGCTCGTCAACGTCTACGCCGGGCTCCAGGCCGGCGTCACCGACGTTCGATGCCTCGGCCGGCGGCCTCGGCGGCTGCCCGTACGCGCCCGGCGCGACCGGCAACCTGGCGACCGAGGATCTGCTTTACATGCTCGACGGCCTGCGGCATCGACACCGGCGTCAGCCTCGACGCGGCGCTGGCGGCCTCCCGGCATCGATCGCAGTCGGCACCCTCTGCCATCGCGTGTCTGCCCGGGCCGCCGCGTCCAGCTAGCTCCGCGCGGCGAGCACGGCCCCGGGGATCGGCCGTGTGACCGCGAGGTCGACGTGATGCACGTCGCGAGATCACCACGATCCTGAAACCGCCGACCTTCTGACCGAACTGATCGAGAAGGTCGGTCTGCTGCGCAGCGAGTCTGCAGAAGGCAGGAGCTGTCGAAGAGGTACGAAGCACGCTTCGCCCGGATCGAGCAGAAGTTCTCGTCGCTGGCGGAGCACGCGTCGCGCACCGACGTCGAGAGCTTCTGCGCGAAGCAGCTCCGCGCGCCTGACTAACTCCGGTCGTCAGCCTCGCGTTCCGCAACGCGAGCACCAGAACGCATCAAGCGCGAAGGCGAGCCCGAGGCCGGCTTCACGTCCAGCGAGCCGACCGACTGAGCCCGTCGCGGAGCTCGGGTCAGAGATGCTGGTCGATTCGAGGGCGAAGCCTCGCTCGTCAGCGATCCCACGCGCCGCCCGCCCATTCCAGAATCTGATTGTTCGGCCAGTAGTTGACGATGCGCGTCCTCGGGCAGCCCGGCGAGCCGGGCGTGCGCGATGGCGATCTCCGCGAAGTCGAGCTCGGGGTGTGCATGCGCGTCGCTGTCGAGCGCGAAGAGGCAGCCCGTGCTCGAGCGCCCGCGCCGCCAGCTCGTACGGCACGTCCTGTCGGTCGACCACGAACCGTCGATCTCGATCGCCACCTGCCGCCGTGCGGCGATCGTCGAACACCTGATCCCAGTCGGCGCGCACGCCGGGCGCGGTGTTGAACATCGCGCCCCAGCGGATGCCCGAGTATCGCGACACCCGGCTGCGACACGGCACCGACCATCCGTGCGGTCTGGTCGATCGACTTGCGCAGCAGCGAATGCGGCGAGGCGACGATGAACTCGAAGCGTCGCAGCTCGTCCGGCTCCATGTCCACCGTGCCGTCGGCGCGGATGTTCGCCTCGATTCCCTTGAACATGCGGAAGCGGCGGCGGTACTTGCCGGTTGAGCGCGTCGATCTCGGCATGTTGCTGCCCCACCTGCTTCCATCGACATGCCGCCGGCGATCGACAGCCCGTAGGAGTGGTCGGTGATGCCGGCGCAGGAGTAGCCGCGGGCAAGGCAGGCCTCGACGATCGAGTCGAGCGGCTCGGCGCCGTCGCTCCACACCGAGTGCATCTGGAAATCGCCGCGATAGCCCTGCGAGTGACGGCGTCCCGGCACGGCCGAGGATCTCCTTGACGGCGGCGCGGCTCAGGAAGTGCTGCCGAAGCTCGCGGAGCTTGGCGACTCGACTCCTCCTGCCCGGCCTCGGCGACGGCGTGCCGACCAGGTCGACGAGCCGCTCGCGATCAACTCGCGCGCGATGCGATCGGTGGTCGGGCCGATCCCGGGCATCGCCTTGAAGGTGTTGGCCTCGACCAGCGGCGTGATGTGGCGGTCGAGCCGAAGCACGGCCTTCGCCGCGCGCGAGTAGCCCCAGCGCGCGCTGCTCGTCGCCGGCGAGATGCGCCATGTCGAGCAGCAGCGCGCGCAAGGTCCAGGTTGACGTCGGTCACACGCGGTTTTCGTCGCCGCATCGACGCCGCGTCGGACGCTATCATCGTCCGGCCGGGCAGATGACCGTGCGCGATCCGGCCGATGCTCGCGATTCGAATCAACAGACCATCGGAGGATGTGATGGCAACGTTTGCGCGACATGTGGACGTGGATTGGAAGGGCGGTCTGATCGACGGACACGGCACCGCGAACGGCAGGCACGCGGTGCCTTCACCCTGCCGGTGACGTTTCCCAGCCGCGTCTCGGAGACAGGCGGACGGCAAGACCACGCCGGAGGAGCTGCTCGCGGCGCCGCACGCGGTCTGTTACGCGATGGTGTTGACCAACACGATCGGCAAGCAGGGCGGCAAGGCGTCCCGCGTGCGCGTGACGGCCACGGTCACGGCCGACAAGAGCGACGCCGGCATCAAGGTCGTATCGGCTCGCACCTGAAGGCCATGGTCGAAGGGCTGCGAGGGCATCGACGCCGGCGCGCTGCAGGAACTGGCCATCGGCGCCGAGAAGGGCTGCCCGATCTCGAACGCGATCCGCGGGAACGTGGCGATCGGCGTCGAAGCGCAGGCGGTCTAACCTCCGGGGGGGCGGCTGGCCGGGCCCGTGGTTCCGGCCGCCGCCTTCGCGCCAGCGGTTCCAGGTAGGGCCAGATCGTCGCCGCCAGCACCTGGGCGCCGGCCGCGTTCGGATGCACGCCGTCGGGCGACATCAGCTCGGGGTTGCCGAGCACACGTTGAGCAGGAACGGCACCAGCGCCAGCTGGTACTGCGCCGCCAGGTCGGGAAAGATGTTGTGGAAGTCGACGGTGTACTGCCAGCCGTACAGCGGCAGCGCCTCCATCGCGCACAGCAGCACGGTGACACCGGCCGCCTGCGCCGTCTCGATGATCCGCGACAGGTTGGCGCGCACTTCGGCGACCGGCACGCCGCGCAGGCCGTCGTTGACGCCAATGCCGACGATCAGTATGTGCGGCCGCTCGCGCAGCGCCGCGTCCAGCCGGCGGACGCCGCCGGCCGATGTGTCGCCCGACACGCCGTGATTGACGACGGTGAACGGCAGCCCGGCGTCGTTCAGCCGTTCCTCGAGCAGCGCCGGATACGCTTCGCGCCGCGGCAGCCGGTGGCCGGAAGTGAGGCTGTCGCCGAGCGCCACGATCTTCAATTCCATCGCGGTGCCGCCGCCGCGCGGTGCCTGCTCGACCGGCGCCGCCTGCCCGGCGCGCGCCGGACGCGAGCGCGCCCGGCGGCGTCATCACCGCCAGGACCGCCAGCGCCAGCAACGCGACCAGCGCAGACTGGCGCGCTCAGCCCTTCGGCCCGTCGATCTGGTTCGAGAGATAGCGCTCGTAGCCCATTTCCTTGATCTGGTGCAGCTGCGCTTCGAGCCAGTCGACGTGCTCTTCCTCGTCCTTGAGCAGCATGGAGAACAGCTCGCGCGACTGGTCGTCGCCCGCGTCGCGCGACGATCTGGATGGCCTTGTTGTACATCGCGACGGCGTTCTCCTCGAGCTTGAGGTCGGCCTCGAGCTGTGCCTTGACCGTCTGCCGCCGATGTTCAGGTCGAGGTACTCCATCTTCGGCGTCGCGTCGAGGAACAGCAATCCGCTCGATGAGCTTCTCGGCGTGCTTCATCTCGTCGATCGACTGCTTCGTGATGTAGTCGCCGAGCTTGTGATAGCCCCAGCTGTGGCACATCTCGGCGTGCAGGAAATACTGGTTGATCGCCGTGAGCTCCTCGCGGAGCGCCACGTTGAGCTGAGCAATGACCTGATCGTTGCCACGCATCGTTCGCCGCCTCCATCGTCGCGTCGCATCGTGTAACGCGCGAACGGACGATCGTAGTCCCGCTCCGCTTATTGCAACGGCGATCGACACATGGCCCGATGCGCTCGACACTCGCCGCACGACATCCACCCGCGCGGCCGCTCGGCCGCACCGGCGACGATGGTCTCCGCGCTCGGCCTCGGCGGCTATCACCTCGGCAAGATGGCGCAGCAGCGCGAGGCCATCGGGCTCGTCCACGCCGCGATCGACGCCGGCATCACCTTCATGGACAACGCGTGGGAGTACCACGACGGGCCGTCCGAGACGGCGCATGGGACGCGCGCTCGCCGGACCGCCGCGACCGCGTCTTCCTGATGACCAAGGTCTGCACGCACGGCCGCGGCAAGCGCGAGGCGATGCGCCAGCTCGAGCAGTCGCTGCGGCGGCTGAAGACCGACTACCTCGACCTCTGGCAGATTCACGAGTGCGTCTACGACAACGATCCGGAGCGGCACTTCGCCGCGCGGCGGCGTCGTCGAGGCGCTCGAGCAGGCGAAGCGCGCAGGGCAAGGTGCGCTTCGTCGGCTTCACCGGCCACAAGCATCCCGAGATTCACCTGCGCGATGCTGGCGCACAGGCTTTCCGTTCGACACCTGCCAGCTGCCGCTCAACTGCTTCGACGCCTCGTTCCGCTCGTTCGAGCGAGCCGTGCTGCCGGAGCTGGTCGGCCGCGGCATCGCGCCGCTCGGCATGAAGAGCCTGGGCGGCGACGCCCGCCAGGTGAAGGAAGCGCGTGATCACCGCCGAGGAGGGCGCTGCGCTACGCCATGAGCCTGCCGGTGGCGACGACGATCAGCGGCATCGATTCGATGAAGGTGCTGCGCCAGAACCTGCGGGTCGCAGCCGGCTTCACGCCGATGACCGGGCGTGAGATGGCGGCGCTGCGCCGCCGCGTCGCCGACGACGGCCGCCGACGGCCGCTTCGAGCTGTACAAGACGACGGCGACGCACGAGGGCGAGGTCGGCCGCGCAGCAGCACGGCTTTCCGAGCGAGGAGGAGTTATCGGCCTGAACCACGGCGAAGGAACGTCGAGGCGGCCTCGGCGGGACCGGGCGCGGCGGCGCGGCTCCGATCTGCGCGGATGCGATCGACGATGGCGCGGGCGAAGCGGCGGCGCCTCGTCGTCGGTCGCGCCGCAGGCCAGCAGCCCCTCGCGCAGCGCGGCTCGGTCAGCCGCCTGGCGTAGCGGTGGAACCACGCGACGTGCTCGACGGTGATGCCGCGGGCGATCTCGGCGGTGCGCTGCCCCTGGTAGCCGAAGCTGACGATAGCCGTCGCGCACGCCGGTGACGAAGTGCGCGCGTCTGCGCCTCGAAGCCGTCGACGTCCCAGCGGCCGCGCGACACCACGGTCGTCCCCCACTTCCCCATCGCGCCGCCCCAGTCGGTGATCAGGTAGCGCGCCTCATGGCCCCACGGACGATCGCGGTGCTCGAAGATGGCGGTGTTCGAGCCGCGCGAGACGTCGCGCCGATCCTTGGTGTCCCAGTTCGAGAGCAGCATGACGACGATCTTCAGGCCGCTCAGCTGCGGCGTGCCGACGAACGGATTGTCGTCCCACGCCCAGCTGTGCTCGTCGAACAGCATGCGCACGCTGCGATCCTCGAGCTCGAAGCGCGCCTCGCGGAAGCTGCCGTCGGCGTCGACGCAGTCGCCGCGCGCGCGCCAGCTCGCTGACGCCGTCGATCGTCCGCGGGCGACGAAGTGGGTGACCTCGGCGAAGTAGCCGCAGGCCCAGGCGACGCGGACGGCGAACGACTCGGGCCGGGCCTCGTGGCCCCACTTCACCCGCCAGCAGGCGGCCGCGCGCGTCGCGCACCGCGACGCACGGCTGCGAACCGGCCGGCTGCTCCTCGACAAAGCGGAACGGCGGCGCCGGCACGCCCGTCCGTACCGCCCGGGACCGAAGCGCAGGTCGCGCGGCCTCGGCGTGCTCCGGCTCCCGCCAGATCCGGTGCCGCGTCGGCCGCACAACCGCCGCGGGCCGGCGCGGCGGATCCGCCAGCGCCGTGCAGGCGCCAGAGCAGGTCGGAGCAGCCGGCCACGAACCGACGCCGCCGACGGCCAGCAGCCGACATACCACCGCAAGGATCCGAGCCAGCTCACGCTCGGCCGATATGCAAGGACGTGCACGCCGAAATCGGCGACGGCCTGAGGTGGCGTGCTACGCTCTGTGTCCTTACGCTGCTCCGACGTCGATGGCCGTCAAAACCGCTCGATGTGACGCTCGAGCTTGCTCCGAGGGCGCGTTTCGACGTCGTCGACCTGCGATCCCGGTTCGCCGCCGAACACGAGGCGCTGTCGGCGCCTATCCGCACTGCCTCTACTGGTCGTCGCACACGACCGCCGGGCTTCCTCGATCGCAGCCTGGCGGCGCGGCTGAGCGCACAGCACATTCCGACCTACGTCGACGCCTTCCGGACGCTGTTTCCCGAAGGCGCCGGCTACGAGCACGACCGCCTCGAGCGCCGCGACGACCTCGATCCCGAGCAGCGCGCCGTCGAGCCGCGCAACGCCGACTCGCACCTGGCGTTCATCGCCGGCGGGCTGCGCACGTGCGTCACGCATCCCAACCGTCCCGACGAGCCGGTCTTCTTCGTCGACCTCGACGGCATGATCGACGGCCGGCCGCGGCGGCGGCTGACCCGGCGTCATCGGCTTCCACCAGCGAGCGGGTCGTCCGCGACGACGCGCATCGAGGTGCCGGTCTCGGCGCACCCGATCGATTCGATCAATCTGAAGGATCCCGCGCCTCGGCGTCTACGCGCGAGCTGGCGCGATTCGTCAGCGACGCCGGCGTGTCGCAAGCGGCCGCCTGCGCATCGTCGCTCGACCCGATCGAGCGCCACTCGGCGCTGACCGTCAACGAGTACGAAACGCTGCTGATGCAGCACGACCTCGCCGAGGTGCTGCGCAACCCGCTGCGCTTCGTCGCCGAGAAGTACCGCCACGCGCTGGCCAACCCGCGCGCGGTGCCGGCCAAGACGCTCGGCTACGCCAAGTACGACTTCGTCCGCGTGCTCAACAAGGGGCTCGACACGCTCGGCCTGCGCGGCTCGATCGTCGAGAAGGTGATGGCCCGCACGCTGGCCGTGCCCGCCGCACGCTTCTTCCGCATGCGCCGCTCGGTCAGCCTGCTCGTGTCGGAGCGCGCAGGACGGCACGCGCCGGCATCGTCGAAGGCACCTACCAGAGCCCGATCCTGGTGCAGTGGCAACGCCCGCGCAGCGCGCGGCTCGACGTCACGCTCACCGAGCTCGCTAGCGTCGACCTCCAGTAGGCTCGGTCTTCAGCCTCAGCCTGCCCGGACAGTCTTCGATGGGTGCGCCGCCGCGACGGCTGACCTGCGCGTACGCGAGCGAACATTGCGTTCTCTTCCGAGACGGCGGTCGCTAGCGCGGCAGGCGCTCCGGCATCTCCGCGACGACGTAGGTCATGACGGCGATCGCCGCGGCGGCCCGCGAGACGTCCTCCGGCGCGATCCGCTCGACGGTGTCGGCCGCGGTGTGGTGAATGGCGAAGTAGTTCGCCGGCGTCGCCGAGGTACGCCATCGTCGGCACGTTGCCGGCCTGCGCGATCGGACCGATGTCGGCGCCGCCGCCGCCGGCGGCGATCTCCGGCGAACCCGAGCGGCGCCAGCAGCGTCGCGATGTGCGGCCATCAGCGCGCGCGGCCGCCAGCTGCCGCTGAAGCCGAGCACCGCCGGCGCAGAACACGCCCGAATCGGATTCGAGCGCGAAGACGTGGTCGTGCGCCTGCGGCCGCGTAGCGTCTCGGCGTAGGCGCCGCCGCCGCGCAGGCCGTTCTCCTCGTTGGTCCAGAGCACGACGCGGACGGTCCGCCGCGGCCGGATGCCGAGCTTCTTCATCAGCCGCAGCGCCTCCCACGTGATGATGCAGCCGACGCCGTCGTCGGACGCGCCGGTGCCGACGTCCCACGAGTCGAGGTGGCCGCCGAGCAGGACGATCTCGTCCGGCTTCTCGCGGCCGCGAATCTCGCCGACCACGTTCGCCGACTCGACGTCCGGCTCGTAGTGCCCGCTCGAGTGACAGCCGCACGCGCACGCGCTGGCCGCGAGCCGTCAGCCGGGCGATGCGGTTGGCGTCTTCGGCGGCGACCGCCGCGGCCGGAATCGGCGTGCCGCCTCGGCGCGTACTGGACGCGCGCCGGTGTGCGGCCGTGCGCAGGCCGATCGGCCCGACGACGCGCACCAGCACGGCGACCGCGCCGAACTGCGCGGCCGCGCGCGCGCCGCCGGTGCGGTAGCGTCACCGTCTCGGTGTAGGTGGTGATACGGCGACGTTGAACAGGACGATGCGGCCGCGCGCCTCGGGCCGCGCGGCGGCAGGTCGTCGAAGCTGGTGACGACCACGCACGTCGGCCTCGAGGCCGCCCGGCGGCGTCGGCCACGGTGCCACCGAGGCCGAGCATCGCCAGCGGGTGACGCGGCGGGTCGACGATCTCGCGCGCTCTCGTGGCCGCGAACCCAGCGCGGCACCATCACCGGCTCGGTGCGGACGTTCTCGAGGCCGTCCTCCTTCATCGTCTCGACCGCCCAGTCGATCGCCCGCGGCCAGGTTCTCCGAGCCGCTGAGGCGGGCGCCGAAGGTGTCGGTGAGCTCGGCCAGCCGCTGCCAGGCGAAGTCGTCGGCGGTCGCCGCGCGGATCAGCCGGGCCGCATCGTCACGGCAGCGGAGCGAGCCACGGGCTGGACGACTGGGACTGGCTGGCGGGCGGCGCCAGCGGCGCGATGGCAGCGGCGAGCGGCCAGCGTGAGCAGCAGGAACGAGCGCATGCGGTCGGCATACGTTTACCGCAGCGCTACTCGCGTCAGGCGCCGAGACGATGCCGGCAGGTCCTTCTTGGTCTCCTGGAGGATCTGGATGATCGCCTGGCGGTCGCGCCCGGTCAGCCGGGCGTGTAGCGGGGCCGCGCCTCCTGCCCGACAGCACGTCCGACAGCCGCGCGTAGACCGCGTCCTTCGCGGGCGGGCATCCGCCGTCGAACGCCTCGGGCTGTAGATCATGTAGCTGCACGGGTAGCGGAGCAAGCCGCCGCTGCAGGTCAAGTCGCGCAGCGACCGGCCCTGGCTGTCCTTCGGCCCCTGCGCGGCGAACCGCTCCGCGAACCCCGACGCGCCTTCCACCGGCCGGGGCAGCGGCGCCTCGTCGACGAACAGCATGTAGTCGACCAGGTCACCGCCGCTTCGCGGACGCGCGCGCTGGCGTCGGCGGTGCGGTCGCCTCGGCGAGCCGCGCCTCCCAGCCGAATCCGCGTGATCAGGTTCGTCATGTGCGTCTGGTGGTCGAGCACCAGCAGCGCAACGACGTCGCTGTGCGGCGTGGGAAAGCCCTTGAGGTCGAACAGCCCCGTCGACGCGAGGCGAATCTCGCGCGGGTCGGCAAGCTTGATCTTGCCCTTGTCCACCGGCATCACCGGGATGTTGCCCATGTGCCGGCACCGCCGTGCGTCGCCGGTCACGTACCAGCCGCCCCACCGCTGGTCGAATGGGCTGCCGTGACTGCGTGGTGAAGCCGATTCACGTACGACTTTTCGTCGGGCAGCGGATGGACACTCTGCACCATCAGGCCGGGCACGCCGAGGGTGTCCCACGACAGGTGGCAGGCCAGGCAGTCGTCGTCGCGCTCGAGCTCCGGCGTGTCGGCGGCTTCTGCGCCAGCGAGTAGAAGATGACGCCCTGCGGGGATCCTGGGCCGCGACCTCGAGCAGGTCGCCGCCGCGCACCCAGCCGACCGAGACCGTGTCGTTGAAGTAGATCGCACGCGGGTTGCTTGACGTTGATGAGCGGCGCCTGGAAGCTGGTCTGCGAGAAGACGAGCGTCTGCGACTCGACCGGGATCTCGAGGGCGTCGAGCAGCGACTGCAGGTAGCCGTTGTCTTCGTTATAGGTGAGCTTGACCTTGCCGTCGCGCAGCCGCTGGTTCAGCCGGGCGACCGCATCGTCCGCGGGCGTCGTGCCGTAGGCGATGGCTGGATGGTTGCGCGACTGGACGAAAGCGTCGCGCCGCTGCGCCGTACCGGTGATGGCGAAGGCAAACAGCAGGGCTGCCGCCGAAACGGTGACGCGCCAGCGAGTGAAGGGCACACGCCATTGTAGCGTGCCCACAAACGTCACTCGAGCGGCGTCCCGACGTAGTTTTCGGCAAGGCTGGTCATCGCCGCCGTTGAACTGACGAGGTAATCGAGCTCGGCGAGCTGGCGCTTGTGGTCGAACGGATTCCCGCCTTCCGGCCTGTGCAGCATCGACGTCATCCACCAGGAAAACCGCTGCGCCCGCCAGGTGCGGCGCAGGCCGCGATCGGAGTAGGTGTCGAGCAGGTCCGCGGAGCCGTGTTGGAAGTAGGCCCCGAGCGCCGCTGACAGGCGCCAGACATCGGCCATTGCCAGGTTCAATCCCTTGGCGCCGGTGGGCGGGACGATGTGGGCGGCATCGCCGCACAGGAACAGCCGCTCGTGGCGCATCGGTTCGGCAACGAAGCTGCGCATCGGCGTGATTGACTTCTGCAGGATGGCGCCCTCGTTCGGCCGCCAGCCGTCGCCGGTGGCGAGCCGCGCCTGCAGTTCCGCCCAGATGCGGTCATCGGACCAATCGCCGATGCGCTCGTCGGGTGCGCACTGCAGGTACAGCCTCGTGATGCTCGGCGACCGCATGCTGAAGAGCGCGAAGCCTCGTTCGTGCAGGCTGTAGACCAGTTCGTCGGCCGAGGGTGCCGCCTGCGCCAGGATGCCGAGCCAGGCAAACGGGTAGTCCCGTTCGTACGTCTGCAGGCGTCCGGCCGGGATCGATGGCCGGCAGATGCCGTGAAAGCCGTCGCAACCGGCAATGAAATCGCAGGTGATTTCCGCCGCCTGGCCGCGGTGTTGGAAACGGATGCGCGGCAGGCTGGCAAGGTCGTGCACGGTGACGTCGCTCACCTCGAAGTGCAGGGGCCGTCCGGTGGCGACGCGGGCGGCAACCAGGTCCTTCACCACCTCGTTCTGGCCATAGACAGTGATGGCCCGGCCGCCGGTCAGTGCCGCCAGATCGACCCGGTGGCGTACGCCGCCGAACGCGATGTGTATGCCCTCGTGCCGCAGCCCTTCCGCGTCGAGCCGCGTCGACAGACCGACGTCGCGCATCAGGTCGACGGTGCCCTGTTCCAGCACGCCGGCGCGCACCCGTTCGACCACGTGCTCCTCGGCGCGGTCCTCGATGACGATCGAGTCGATGCCGCGGCGGTGGAGCAGGTGGGCGAGCATCAGCCCCGCCGGTCCCGCGCCGACAATCCCGACCTGCGTCCGCGCCTGTATCATGCAGCCCATTTTGCCGCCGCGGTGCGAACGGCCGCTAGGACTTGCGGAAGATCAGCACGTGCTGCCGCGGCAGGTCGTGCTTGACCTCGGCGAGCGTGAATCCTTCGTGCTCCACTTCGAGCTTGGCCTGCGCAATCGTCATCTTGTGCGACGGCAGGATCGGCACGCTCGGATCCTCGGCGCGGTACTCGAGCAGGACCAGGCGCGCGTCCGGCTTCATCGCCTCGCGGATGCGGCGCAGCATCTTCTGCGGCTGCGAGAATTCGTGGTAGACGTCGACCATCAGCACGAGGTCGACCGAGGCCGGCGGCAGCCGTGGATCGTCATAGGTGCCGAGGATTGGCGTGACGTTGGCCACCTTCGCCTTCGTCATGTTGGCTGCGCAGCAGGTCGATCATCCCCTGCTGAGATGTCGTTGGCGTAGACCATGCCGGTCGGGCCGACGATCTTGGCGAGACGGATGGTCATGTAGCCGGAGCCGGCGCCGATGTCGGCGACGTGGTCGCCCTTCTTGAGCTTCAGCAACCGCAGCGCGCGGTCCGGCTCTTCCTCGTCGTCGCGCTCCTGACGCCACAGCCATGGCTCGCCCTGCACGCTCATCGGCAGGGCGTAGACGCGGCCGCTGACCGGGTGCGCGTTGGCAGCGGTCGCCGCCTGCTGCGCGGTTACTGGCAGGCTGGCGAGAGCCAACCCGCCAAGGCTGGACGCAAGCAGCGCGACGCCGGCGAGCCGCCGCACCAGGACCGGGACGAAACGCTGCCGTCTGTGCATCTGCGGAGGATACATGAACATGGACCGGCGGTGCGGATAGGTATACGCTACGCGGAGCGGCGGCGGCGGCTCGATAACTCCGATCCCAGGAGGCGGCCATGCGCGCTCATTCACTCCCGTCCGTGCTCGCGCTCGCCGGTGCAGCAATGCTCATGCTGGCTGCGCCGATTCCCCTCGCCTCACAAAACGCACCCACCGCAGCCAGCGCAGAAACAGCGCTCGTCGGCACCTGGGTGCTCGACCTGTCCAAGTCGAAATACTTTCCCGGCCCCGCGCCGCGTGGTGAAACCCGGATCTACACGGCGACACCGCAAGGCGTGCACGGCGTGATCAGGCGGGTTCACGCCGATGGCCGCGTCGAAACGATCGAGTATCTGGCGAACTACGACAACGAGATGGCGGTCACCGGGACGCCGGCCTACGACGCGATCAAGCTGCGCAAGGTCGACGACTTGACGTCCGAGTCGGTGCTGTCACACGCCGGGATGGTCTTTGGCACAGCGCGCCGGGTGATCGCGCCCGACGGCAAGACCATGACGATCGCCTTCCAGCGGCGCACCCGGGAGGACACCATCTCGAACATGGCGCTCTACCACCGGCAATAGGCCGGACTCAGCGCCGGACCTCGAGCTGGTCATCGACGGCGGTGACGCCGGCGGTTTCACGCGCCAGTTGCACCGCGCGCGTCCGTTGCGCCGCGGTAGTGACGTCGCCGCGGAGGATCACGCCGCTGCCGGCGCTGTCGACGTTGATGCTGGTACCGCGGAGCGTGTCGTCGAGGGCGATCTTCGACTTGATCTTTGCGGTCAGCGTCGACTCGGCCAGGACCTGCTCGGCACGGCTGGCGCCGCTCGCCACCTTCTCGGCGATGGCGGCGCCCGCCTGCCGGACACGCTCGCGATCGATAGGGTCGATCTCGCGGGCGGTGGCGGCGCGGCCACGATCCAAGACCTCCTGTGCGCCATCGCTCCACCGGTAGCCGAAGAAGAAGGCGGCCCCGGCCACCACGATGACGAGAATGACGATGAGCCGCAGCAGAGCTCGGAACATGAGCGCCTCCGATCACCGGATGTAGCATCCGCCGTGCCCGCCAGAGTGGCACCTGCCAGGCCGGCTCCCGGATCGTCAGCGCGGCCTACCGGGGATTACGTCGGCCGAGACCGGCCGGTTCACCGGCGTGCCCGTTGCACCGCTTCAGCGCTTCGCGCGCAGGTGCGGTTTACCGCGCCCCGCCGGCGCTCACCGCCGCGAGCAGCGTCTCCCGGAAGTACCCGGGCGGGATCGTCCCCTGTCGTATGAACATGAGGTGGAAGGCCTTTGGCGAGAACCGCTCCCCGGCCATCCGCGCCGCCTCCTGCCGCAAGGCGTAGATCTGGTCCTTGCCGAGCCGGTAGGTGATCGCCTGCGTCGGCCACTTCGAGTAGCGGAAGATCGCGCGCTCGGCCGCCTCGCAACTCGCCCGCTTGGCATCGGCATCTTCGGTTGCCGCCGCCGCACACGAGCCCGGCAGGAAGTCGACGACCTCCGAGAACAGCGTCGTCGCCTCGTCGTACGACAGCCGGCCGGTGTGGATGCCGGTGTCGATGCGCACGCGCAGGTCGCGATACAGCTTGCCCTGCAGCTGGTAGAGGCGCTCTTCCGGCGTGTAGAAACCGTTCGGCGCGCCCGGCTGCGGCTCGGCCATCAGCGCTTCGGCATAGAGGCCCCAGCCTTCGGCCGACATCGAGTCTTCCCACATCGACGACGAGTCTTCGACCGCACCCGGCGTGAGCCAGCGAACCGGCGACAGTCACGCCCGGTACTGCGTCAGCACCTTGTAGTACCAGTCGTGACCCGGGAAGCCCTCGTGCGCGGCGAGGTCGGCGAGCGCTGCGCGGTTGTTGCTCTGCAGCGCCGCCGGGTCGTTGTGCGTGGGCGTCACGTAGAACCGGCCGACGCCGGTGTCCTGGAACGGCGGCGCCGGGTAGTACGCGGCGCCGTCGATCGACGCCTGCAGCGGCGGCGGCGTTTCGACCACGTCGAGCTTGTAGTCGGCGGGCACGTCGAAGAGCCCCGTCTGTGCGCGCGTAGTCGACGAGGCGGAAGGCGGCATCGCGGTACCACGCCACCATCTCACGGTCCGATCTTCGGGTAGTCCTTCGACAGCTCGTCGAAGACGGCGCGCACCGCGGCAGCCGCCGTCGGCCGGCAGCGTCCAGTTGTGGGCTGCACCGATCTCGGCGCGCCAGCGCCACCATCTCGCGCTGCGTCGCCTGCACGATCGGCCACGCCTCGTCGTAGAGGCGCGCGGCGGTGTTGTCCAGACGGAAGTTGTTCTTCAGCGCCCAGTCGTAGTCCGCTTCGCCCATCGCGAAGCGATCCGCCGCAAACGCCGGCTTCAGCGTCCGCGCGTCGGCGGTTGTGAAGTAGGTGGCGGCGACAAAGGCGCGCATCTGCATATACGCGCCGGCCGCGGCGACGCCGGCCTGCTGCAGTTCGGCCAGCAGTTGCTGCCGGTCACCGCCGCTGATGCGCTCACGACCAAGTGCCGGCAGCGTCTCCCGGAAGTACGTGGCGGTGGCTTCCGAGGTGTTGATCCCGTCGCGGACGATCATCCGGCCGTCCGGCACGCGGCCGTTCGTCACCCCGGCGGTGAGCTGCGCCTGCGCGTTGGCCAGGAACGTGGAATCGCCTTTACCCTGCTGATGACGGCGCGCCATTCGTCGGCGCTGCCATAAGTCGCATCCCCGGTCTGGCTCATGCCCTGCAGTTGCCAGTCGAGCGCACGGAAGGGCTCAGCGACATAGGTGTCGAGCGACCGCTCCTGGTAGTGCCGCACCTGGTGCTGTCGCAGCAGGAAGGCAATCTGCGCCAGCGCCACCTCCCGGTCGATCCGGACGGCGTCCGACAACGTTGCCGGATCGAGCGCCTGGATGTCGCGCTGTGCCGTGCCGAGCCACTCGTCTTCGCGGGCGACCGCTGCCGGCGAGTAGTCCCGCAGCATGCCGTCGACGGCGCGCAGCGACGGGTCGAGGCCGCCGCCGCCCAGATAGGTGTTGACGGTCGGATAGCGGCGAAGCAGTTCGACGGCGTAAGCGGTGATCCGGGTGCGCGCGGCTGCATCGCCGCGCGCGTCACGGGTAGCGGCAGTAGACGTGCCGCCGGATGCACTCGCCGACGCACTCGCCGCCGGGCCGCCACCAGCGGGAGCCGCCGCCTGCCGGTTGCAGGCTGCGGCGAGCAGCACGGCCGCCGACAACAGGAGATAAAAACGTCGCATGGCGGCGACCGTACTATGGGGTCGGCGCATCGTCAAGCGAGTGGTGCGGGCGAATGGTGCGGGCGGAACCGGACGTCAGGATGCGGCGGCGAGCACCTGCGCGTAGACGCGCCACAGCATGTCTTCCACTTCGTTCGCCGGCATCGCCATCGAGTAGGTACTCACCCTGCGCGTGCGGACAATCGAGCCGCATCAAGTGCTCGGCCTGCCCGTTGGTCTCGACGCCTTCGGCAATCAGGCCGATGCCGAGCTCGCGGGCGAGCTTGACGATGACGTTGGCGATCGGCGAATCGTCGCTCGGTGCCCATGCGCGCCACGAAGGAGCGATCGAGCTTGAGCGCATCCACCGGGTAGCGCTGCAGGTAGCTGAGCGACGAGTAGCCGGTGCCGAAGTCGTCGAGGTAGAGCGGCTCACGCGGAGTCGCGCGCAGCTCGTCGAAGTTCTGGTCGACCGACGTCGGAGTGCTTCAGCAGCACGCTCTCGGTGATCTCGAGGCGCAGGCGTGCCCGGGCGCGAGCCCGCTGCTGCGACCGCGCTGCTCGACCTCGTCGACGAAGTCCGCCGCGGCGAACAGCTTCGACGAGATGTTCACCGGACACGATCAGCGGACGGCCGAACATCGCCCTGCCACGCCGCCGACCTGCCGGCACGCCTCGCGCAGCACGAAGCAGGTCATCGGCACGATCAGCCCGGTCTCCTCCGCCACGGGGATGAACTCGGCCGGCGAGACGAGCCGCGCCGTCCGGGTGCCGCCACCGCACCAGCGCCTCGAACGCCGCGAATCTCGCCGTCGGCGCAGCGTCGACGATCGGCTGGTAGGCAGACTCGAACTCGCTCCGCTCGACCGCCCGGCGCAGCTCGGTCTCGAGCGTCAGCCGCGTCATCGCCGTGGCGTGCATCGCCGGGTCGAACATCTCGTAGCCGCCGCGGCCCGGCCGCCTTGGCGCGGTACATCGCGGTGTCGGCGTCGCGCAGCAGGTCGTCGCACGCGACTGGTAGCCGCGGTCGCCGCAGCGACGATGCCGATGCTCGCCGACGCGTAGATCTCGCGCCCTTCGAGGTCGAAGGGCTCGACAGCGCGTCGCTGCAGCCGTTCGGCGACCACGCGCACCGTCGTCGGCGTGCCGAGGTCTCGCGAGCAGGACCGCGAACTCGTCGCCGCCGAGCCGCGCCAGCGATGTCGCCCGGGCGCAGCTGCGCCGCGCAGCCGCTCGGCGATCGCCACGCAGGAACTGGTCGCCGACCACGTGGCCCAGGCTGTCGTTGACCAGCTTGAAGCGGTCGAGGTCGATGAACAGCACCGCGTAGTGCGGCTCGTCCGTCCCGGGTGGCCTGGGCGATCTCGCGCTGGAGCAGCTCGCCGAACAGCATCCGGTTCGGCAGCCCGGTCAGCGGATCGTGCCGCGCTGCCGGGCCAGCGTGTCCTGCACGCGGCGCCATTCGGTGACGTCGGTCTGCGAGCCGGCCATGCGGATCGGCTGGCCGGCCTCGTCGCGCACCGCGATGCCGCGGCAGAGCACCCACCGGATTTCGCCGTTGACGTGGCGCACGCGGTATTCGTGCTCGAAGTGCGGCGCTCGCGCCGCTCAGGTGGGCGTCGAGCGCGGCACGCAAGGCCGGTGCGGTCGTCCTCGTGCACGAACTGCAGCCACTGCTCGAGGTCTGACGACGCGGTCTCCGGACGGCAGCCCGATCATCAGCTTCCAGCGCTCCGAGCAGTAGAGCACGTCGTTCGGCACGTCCCAGTCCCACAGGCCGTCGTTCGAGCCGGCCGCGGCCAGCGCGTACCGCTGCTCCGACTGCTGCGCCGCGTCGAGCAGCCGCAGCACCTCCTCGTTGTGCCGTTTCTCGGAGCCGATGCGGTCGACGTAGATGCGTACGAGCGGAACGTCAGGTAGACCGGCGCAACGGCCAGCGGCAGCAGCCAGCCCTGCCGCCCTGCCACATGCGCCACCGCCGCCGCCGCCGCGCCGGCGCCGACGAAGTAGCTCGGCGCCGTCCACAGGAAGTTCGAGTGCCAGACAGTCCACAGCCGCTGCCGCGTGCTCAGCGCGACGGCGGTGCCGACCAGCGCGGTATTCACCAGGTAGTAGATCAGGGCGCTGGCGACCAGTGGCTTACCCGTGGTCGCCAGGTCGAGCGTGCCCGGCCGGCCGCCGAAGTAGAGGAAGGTCAGCCCCGCCGCCTGCACCGTCGAGGATCAGGGCACCGATGTTGAAGACCACGCGAAACAGCGGGTTGTGGCGCGCCGTCGCGAAGCTCGATTGCGTCCAGGCGCTGAATGCGGCGACCAGCGTCGCCGGGCCCGGGCCGAGCAGCAGCAGCGCGGCGAAATCGAAGGTGTAGGAGATCGGAGAGGTTCGAGGCGCTGGTGCCGAGCGGCAGCCGCAGCTTCAGCCCCGAGGCAAGCGAAGAAGCGACGAGCAGGGCAGAGAAGCCGAGCGGGTTGTCGAGATGGAACGGCACACGGAACGCCACCATCAGCGCGGCAGCGACCACGACCGCGACGATGAACACGCGAGCCAGGAACGGCGACTGCGACAGCCGCGCGCCCGACTTCGATGCTCGTCGCTGCTCACACCGTGTCACGCACCCATTCGAGGATGTGACCGGCGGCGCGGCTGACGTGGTGGACGTGTCTCATGTGGTTCTGGCCTCTCTGGACAACGAACGAATGGGTAGAGCAGCCGCTGCTGCCCTACCCGCGCTGTCGTGCCTAGTCTTCCCAGACCACCTTGGGCCTGGGACGTGGAGCTGCGAACCTGCGTGCAGGGTCGTGACGGAAGCGTCGCGCTGGATGGCGTTCATGGCCAGTTGTTCTCCGCCAGCGTCGACTCGCCCCAGATGATGTTGTCGCCCCAAATCAGGTTCTCGCCCCAGATCAGGTTCTCACCCCAGATGATGTTGTCACCCCAGACGATGTTGTCGCCCCAGACGACGTTGTCGCCCCACACGACGTTGTCGCCCCAGACGATGTTGTCGCCCCAGACCACGTTGTCGCCCCAGACGATGTTGTCGCCCCAGATGACGTTGTTCAGCGAGAGGCTGTCGCCCCAGATGACGTTGTCGCCCCAGATGATGTTCTCCGCCCAGGTCGTGCGTCGTGCCGCCGATCGTGTCGTACTCGGTTGACGCCGGTCGTCAGCCAGAGCGTGCCGTCGGGCGCCGCGGTGTTGATGGCGCGGGCCAGCGCCAGCGCGCCCGGCGACGTTCATGCCGCCGGCACCCTGCGTCAGCCGGTCGTAGGCGACGCCGTGCTCGTCCTTCAGCGGGAACGCGCTGTACTCGAGCATCGCCTTGATCGCGTTGGGCGTCAGCGCCGGGCGCGTCTGGCCATACGGCGTCGCCGCCCGGTTCGCTTCGATGCATCAGCGCCACCGCGCCCGAGGCCACCGCTGCCGCCATGCTCGTGCCGGTCAGCTTCAGGTAGCCAAGATTGCCGGTGCTGTTCAGGCCGAGCAGGTTCGGATAGGTCGTCACCAGGAAGCTGCCCGGCGCCGCCGGCGCAACCAGCTTGTGGCCCGGCGCGACGAAGTCCGGCTTGGCGTAGCCGTCGAACCACGACGGACCGCGCGAGCTGTACGGCGCGACCAGGTCGTCGGTGCGGCGCGCGGTGTTCTGCGTGTTCTGTGAGCCGACGGTCAGCGCCGAGCGCGCGTTGCCCGGCGACGTGACGCCGGCGTAGCCCGGCAGGCCCGTCCGCGGGTTCACGCCGGCGTTGCCCGACGAGACGATGACGACGATGCCCGCGGCCGAGGCGCGGTCGACCGCCGCGACGAGCGGGTCGGTGGCCGCCGGCTCGAACGGCGGATGGCCGAGCGACAGGTTCAGGATGTCGAGGCCGAGCGCCGCCTTGTTGGTGGTGGCGAAGTCGAGCGCGTTGATCACGTCGCTGGTATACCCGGCACCGTTGCCGTCGAGCACCTTGAAGCCGACCAGGTTCGCCTGCGGCGCCACGCCAGCATACGCGCCGTTGGAGGAGGCGCCGTTGCCGGCAATCAGCCCGGCGACGTGCGTGCCGTGGCCGTAGTTGTCATACGGCGCGGTCGCAATGCCACCTTTGGTGAAGTCGTAGAAGGCCTTGATGCGATTACCGAATTCCGCCGAGGGCGCGATGCCGGAGTCGACGACGCCAATCGTCACGCCCTTGCCCTTGGGGTCGGTCGACTTAAGGCCGAGCGTCCGCGCCAGCGAAATGGTCTGCGGCGTAAAAACGCCGGCGACCGTCTGCGTAACACCGCCGACGACGCCGCCGAGCTGCTGCGCCTCGAGGGGGGCATCCACCGACACAGACAGGACGCCGGGCATCCGTGACAACGGGTCGATCGCCGCTGTCGGCAATTCCAAGGTGATGGCCGAGATCAGGTTGAGGTTCCTGCGGAAGTAACCAGACCGTTGCTGCAGCACGCGGACGGCCGACAGAAACTTCGGGTCAAGCCGGACGATGACGCGCTGCCGCGCGCCTTGCAGCGCGCCCCGCTGGGCCATCGCCGCCGAGATGAACTGGTCGATGTGCGCGCGCGGCCGCTGCGCCGCGGCGGCCGGTGCTGCTGCCAGCAGCGCGACGAGACCGGTGGCGACGCACCAGCGAAGTGACCGAATCGAGAAGATGTTTGTCATGCTCAGCTGTTCAGCAACGGAAGCGCCAACTACCAGATTTCGCCGCGGATGACGCTTTCGCTGTATTCACTGGCGTTTTTCGTTGTTCGCGGCCCGCCCGGTCGCCTCGGAAATTCTGACCTTCTCAGAAGTTCCGGTAGTGCCCGGAGTGTCAGGCCGGCCGCCGAAAAGCCGGCGCCATCATCCGCGCGGTCAACGACGCGTCGGTGGTCACGGCAACGCGCCGCGGCTTGCGACGGCGATACTCCGCCACCGGCAGGTTGCACTGCTGCTGGTAGAGAAACGCATGAAAGCGCTTGTAGTCGGACGCCGGCAGGTGGAACAACGTCAGCAGCGCCGTGTAGCTGCCGGCCGTCTGCGTCAGCCCGCGGTCGATCAGCGCTGCCAGCTCCGTGCGGGTGAGCTCACGTGCCTTGAACGCCGGATAGACGACAGTCCAGAAGTCGAGGCCGGTCATCATCAGGTCCCACAGGTGATTGACCGTCTCGGCGCCGCGCTCGGGGGTCGGCTCGCTGCGCCGCGGCGCATAGCCGTGCACGCCGCCATAGCCGGCCGGCGTCGGCATCGCCGACGGCACCGCAACATACGCGTCGCTGATGCCGCGAATCTCCTGCGGCAGGTGGTCGGGGGTCAGCTCGGCGCCCGGCTCCTGCAGCACCAGCCGCTCGGTCACGTTCTTCAGTTCCCGCACGTTGCCCGGCCAGGAGTAGGCGATCAGCAGCTGCGCCACGTCCGGTGTCAGCAGCGGCACCGGCAGGCCGTGCGCCGCACCGCCCTTCTCGAGGTAGTACTGCGCCAGGGTCAGAATGTCATCGCCACGCTCGCGCAGCGCCGGAACCGTGATCTGGATCACGTTGAGCCGGTAATAGAGGTCTTCACGGAACGCGCCGGCCGCGATCTGCGCCCGCAGGTCGCGGTGCGTCGCGGTGATCAGCCGCACATCGACCGTGCCGGCGGGCCGGTCGGCGCCGACCTGTTGGATTTCGCCGCTCTCGGTAAACCGCAGCAGGACGGCCTGCATGCGGATGCTCATTTCGCCGAGTTCGTCGAGGAACAGCGTGCCGCGGTGCGCCTGGCGCAGCAATCCCGTCGTATCGCGGTTCGCGCCAGTGAAACTGCCGCGGGTATGCCCGAACAGCTCCGACTCGAGGAGCGTCTCGGGGATGCCGCTGCAGTTCATCGTCACCAGCGGCCCGCTGCGGCGGGCGCTCTGTGCGTGGATCAGCCGCGCGACGACCTCTTTGCCCGACCCGGTTTCACCCTGGATCAGGACCTTGGCCGACGTGCGCGCCGCACCAGCGATCTGCTCGCGCAGCGCACGCGTGACGGCGCTATCGCCGACGAGAATGGGTGATTCGGGTCCAGGACCCGACGATGCACGTCCTTGCACGTACAGAATGCTCCTTAGAGGTGTGTCTCACCTCGTCTTGCGGAGAAATCGACACCCGCGGCCCCGCCTTTAAAGTGGCCCTCCGTCTGAGTGCCGTCATTCAAGCGGGTGCAGGCCGTGCCGATTGAGTGCCCAGGGAACGTTGGGTTCCCTCGGATGGCCTCCGGGTCCGGCGGGAAACCGCCGTATCAGTGACGGTGGCCGGAATAGAGAGCCAGAGATGACAGCGTTGGAGTTACAGGCGGTCCGTATCCGGGTCCGTGCCGCCTCGGGTGGACCCTGGTCGGTGCAGCGGATTCCAAATTCATTCGACAGCCAGGCCGGTGACAAGTTCACCCACCCGTGCGTCCGCGGCTTCCGCGTGCCGCGCCGTCTCTACAACCTCGCCTGGCAGCAGGTGGAAGCGGATGCGGAGTTCATTGCCGCTTCGCGGCAGGATGTGCCAACGCTGATCGAGGAGGTCGACCACCTTCGCTCGGTGATCGAGGAAACTCGCGTCGCGCTCGGCGAGCTGCTGCAGCGCAAGGAGGCGGCGACGCAGGACGAGCTGTCGCGTGTCGAGGCGTTCATCGTTGCCGAGGAAGCCCGCTGGGCCGAGGGCCAGGAGGATGGCCAGAAGGCCAAGGCGCGGCGGCTGCATGTGACGCAGGCGCCGATGCGGCCGAAGGATCCGGCCGCCGTGCAGGCGGCGATCAGCAACCTTCGCGTCGTCGGCGCGCAGCGATAGCGCGCCCACCCTGCTCTCTCGATCGCTACGCCACTGTAGTTCTCTGTCGAGTTCCGGACCGAGTTCTCCGCGCCGTCATCTGCTGAGTGACTACTGGCGCACCCGAACGGCAATCAGCTGCCCGCGATCGTTCTCGTGCATGACGCCAAGACTGGTGAGCTCCGCCACGACGCGGTCGCACTGGTCCGGATCGAGATCGAACAGCAGGCAGGCCTGCGCGCGAGTCAGCGACATGCCCGGCATGTCCTGGTAGGCCTGCAGGATCTGCCGCACGGCGGCGGTTGCCGGCTCGTCCACCGGCGGCTGGCGCGGCACGTCGGCGAGACGGCGCGCGGAGATGCGGCACTCGCGCAGGCTGGCGGGCACCGCGGCGTTGGCAATATCGGCGACGATGCGTACGCCCAGCTCGGTGACCGCCTCGACCTCGAGGACGAACTCCTCGATCTGGCGCGTGGCGCCGCCAGGGCTGAACGTGAACTGCTGCCGGACGATCTCGCGGGTTGCGCCGGTCGCGTCGGCGCAGGTTAGCGTGAACTCCTGGGTCCGCTCGCGGTCGCGCTCCTCGAATACCAGGCGCACGCGGCCAACGGCGATCGGCTGGCGGAAGCGGATGTTGACCAGTTGCGGGCCGCCCGCTTCGGCCAACCACCCTGTCTCGGTCGCGTCGCCGAAGGCGGCGAGCACTGGATGAGCGGGGTCTTCGGAAGTGGCGCTTATGCGGGCCAGTTGCGGGATGGGTAACCAATCGCGAGGTGGAGTCGTAGTCACGGCCAGCCATCATGCAACCGGACGGCCGTTTTTGCCGAACCTGCACGGGGTGGAGCCGCTTGGCCGCCATGCTATTGTGAGGAGTCAACCGTCGCGTCTGCGCGGCGCCAAACAAAGGCTTCTAGCGGCCACGCTCTCTTTCGACACCAGGGAGCACCAAAAATAGGCCGCGGCCGGGAGGTGCAACATATGGCACAACACCCCGGGAGTCGTCGATAAGACGTCCTCCCCTGCAAGACAAGAAAGGACCGGCACCGGCCGGTCCTTTTTTTTGACCCGTGCCGTCGAGCTGTGCCGCAGAGTTGCATCCGCAGCGCTGCGCCGTCGAGCTGCGCAGCCTCGCGCGAGGTGCTACGATGATTGGAGCCGCAACCTTCATCCCTGGCGGCTGTTGAACCCCCGGTGCCGCGGTCGCCGATCGCGGCGGGAGCACTCATCACATGTTCAATACCAGGAAAGCCTTTCCTCGCCGGAAGTTCCTCAAGGGCGCCGGCGCCACGCTTGCGCTGCCGCTGCTCGAGTCGATGATCCCGGCCAGCACGGCGCTGGCGCAGACGGTCGCCGGCCAGCCGACGCCGCGCTTCATGGCGATGTTCTATCCGCACGGCATGGCGCCGGGCCACTGGGAACCGGGCGCTGCCGACAGCGTGCTGCCGGAGAAGTTGCCCTACATCCTCGACTCGCTCGCCCGCGTCAAGGATCAGAGCGTGGTGATGACCGGGCTGTGGTCGGAATCGGCCGAGCCACCCGAGGGCACCACCGGCTCCGATCACTGGGTGGCCGCCGCGTTCCTCACCGGCATCAAGCCGCGCAAGACCGCCGGATCCGATGCGACGGTTGGCAGCCCGACCATCGACCAGCTGATTGCCCAGAAGATCGGCCAGCAGTCGCTGCTGCCGTCGCTGCAGCTCGCCGTCGAGGACCCGAACTCGAGCTCGAGCAACTGCGGTGAGGGCTACAGCTGCTCCTACACGAACTCGATTTCGTGGGTCGGCCTGCCGACGCCGGCCGAAGAAACGGTGCCGCGCACCAGCCCGCTGCCGATGGAACTGAACCCGCAAGTCGTGTTCGAGCGCCTGTTCGGCTCGGGCGCGACGCCCGAGGTCCGCGCCCAGCGCATGAAGCAGAGCCGCAGCATCCTTGACTCGCTCGTACAGGAGTTGGCCGGGTTGCGCAAGGATTTGCCGCCGGCGGACCTCGCCACCATCGGTCAGTTCACCGATGAGATTCGCGAGATCGAGCGCCGTATCCAGCTCGCCGCCAAGGCGTCGGGCGAGGTGCCCGAGATGGACCTGCCGCCGGGCATCCCGGAGCAGTTCGACCAGCACATCAAGCTGCAGATGGATCTCGCCGCGCTCGCGTTCAAGGCGGACATCACCCGCGTGGTGACGCTGCTTGGCGCGCGCGACCTGACCAGCCGCGTCTACCAGTTCCCGAAGTCGGAGCTGTTCCCCGACGGCGGCAGCAGCGTCAGCTTCCATGGCGGCTCGCACCACCAGGACGATCCGGCGCAGGTGAAGCGCTACGCGACGCTGAATCGCTACCACGTCTCGACGCTGGCCTACATGGCCGAGAAGCTCAAAGGCATGCCCGAAGGCGACGGCAACCTGCTCGACCGGTCGCTGATCCTCTACGGCACCAACATGGGCAACTCGAACCAGCACCAGCACTACGACGTGCCGCACATCCTCGTCGGCGGCGCCAACGGGCGGCTGCAGGGCAACCGCCACCTGCACTACGACCGCAAGACGGTGCCGACGGGCAATCTGCTGCTGAGCGTGCTGGACATGTACGGCATCAAGCAGGACGCGCAGGGCGACAGCACCGGCCGGCTCGCACGGTTGCTCTAAGCCGCCCACATGAGAACCACCTGAAGGACGACGCCAGACGGGCGCCGCCTTCGGGTGGCGCGCCCAGGTCGCCACCGCGTTCCACAGGGTGGCCGCTTTGCCGCCGGGTCGGACTACAGCGCGTCCGTGCTGCGTCGAACCGCCCCCGGCCAATTGGAAGTCCACGTCGGGGAAACGGACATCGTCTCCGTGGTCGATGGCGAAGCCACCTTCGTAACCGGCGGAACCATGATCGGCGGCAAAGACTAGCCGGCCCGATCAGCTCCTCGGCACCGACATGCAAGGCGGTGAGACGCATCACCTCAAGAAGGGCGACTTCATCTCCCCGAATCGATCAACTACTACATCGTCAAGGTGATCCGGCCCTAGCGGGGGGCTTCGGTGCTACCAACCTCCAACCACCCAACCACCTCGCCGTCGAACGTCGAACGTCGAACGACGAACCACGAACGACGAACCACGAACCACGAACCACGAACTACGAACCACTTCAAGGTATCGTGAGGGCGTGAACGACGATCGCACACAAGCCGCTGCGCGACGACGTGCGGCTGCTCGGCGACTGCTGGGCGGCACGCTTGCGCGAGCCCGAGGGCGACGCGCTGTATCGCAGACGGTCGAGCGGGTGCGCGCCCTGGCGAAAGCGGCGCGCGCCGGGTGACAGCAGCGGCTTCGACCAGCTCGACCGCGGCGCTCTCGGCGATGCCGGTCGACTCGATGCTCCTGCCGGTCGCGCGCGCCTTCGCCCACTTCCTCAACCTGGCCAACATCGCCGAGCAGCATCACCGCGTCCGGCGCAGGCGGGCGCCATCGCCGCGATCCGAAGTCGCCGCCGCAGCGCGGCTCCTGCGAGGAGGCGTTCGCGCGGCTGATTGCCGGCGGCACTCTCGCCGCGACCGGCTGCACGACGCGGTCTGCAGCCTGCGGATCGAGCTGGTGCTCACCGCCCATCCGACCGAGGTGTCGCGGCGCACGCTGGTCGAGAAGTACAACCGCATCGCGGCCCTGCTCGACGCAGCGCGATCGGCCCGATCTGAGCGCGCCACGAGCACGACCGAGATCGTGGCGGCGCTGCGAGCGGGAGATCTGGACGGCGTGGGGCACCAGCGATGTCCGGCGCGAGCGGCCGACGCCGCTCGACGAGGTGCGCGCCGGCCTGATCGTGTTCGAGCAGAGCCTGTGGCACGCCGTGCCCCGCTACCTGCGCAGGTCGACCGCGCGCTGCAGGCCAGCACCGGCGACGGCGCTGCCGCTCGACGGCGGTGCCGGTCCGCTTCGGCTCGTGGATCGGCGGCGACCGCGACGGCAACCCGAACGTCACACCGGAGGTCACGCGGCGGGCCTGCCTGCTGGCGCGGTGGGTGGCCGCCAACCTCTACCTCCGCGAGAGTCGAGGCGCTGCGCGACGAGCTGTCGATGACCGACGCCACGCCGGAGCTGCGCGCCGTCGATCGGCGACGCGCACGAGCCGTACCGCGAGCTGCTGCGCGGGGTGCGCAAGCGCATGGCCGCCACGCTGCCGGCTGGATCGAGTCGATCGCTCGAGCCGGAGGTCGCCGCCCGGCGAGGACGTGTATCTCGATGCCACGGACCTCGACGCAGGCGCTGCGGCTCTGCTCGCGAGTCGCTGCACGCGACCCGGCCAGGGGGTGATCGCCGACGGCCGGCTGGCCGACCTGCGCCGCCGCGTCGCGGCGTTCGGCCTGACGCTGGCGCAGCTCGACGTCCGCCAGGATGCGGCCCGGCATACCGAGGCGCTGAGCGCCATCACGGCGGCCATCGGCATCGGCTGCTACGAGGACTGGGACGAGCCGGCCCGTCTCGAGTTCCTGCAGCGCGGAACTGGCCAGCCGGCGGCCGCTGATCCCCGACGACCTCGACGCGGGCGAGAGGTGCGCGACACGCTCGACACGTTCCGCATGATCGCGCGCATCCCGACCCGAGTCGCTCGGCGCCTACGTGATCACGATGGCCAGCCGCGCCTCCGACGTGCTCGCCGTGGAGCTGCTGCAGAAGGCCGCGGGGTGCGCGGATCCGCTCCGCGTCGTGCCGCTGTTCGAGACCTCGCGCGATCTCGCGAACGCCGGCGCCGTGCTCGACACGCTGCTGCCGCTTGCCCGGGTATCGCGAGCGCATCAACGGCCGCCAGGAGGTGATGGTCGGCTACTCGGATTCGGCCAAGGACGTCGGCCGACTGGCCGCCGGCTGGGAGCTGTACCGCGCGCAGGAAGAGATCGTCGCCGCCTGCCGGCGCCACGACGTCGAGGTCACGCTGTTCCACGGACGCGGCGGCAGCGTCGGCCGCGGCGGCGGCCCGACCCACCTGGCCATCCTGTCGCAGCCGGCGGGCTCGATCGACGGCACGCTGCGCGTCACCGAGCAGGGCGAGATGCTGCAGTCGCTGTTCGGCCTGCCCGACATCGCGCTGCGGACGCTCGAGGTCTACACCAGCGGCACGCTCGAAGCGTGGCTGGCGCCGGCGCCGCCGCCGCGGCCCGGAGTGGCGCGCCTGCATGGATCGCCTGCGCGACAGCGCCCGCGCCCGCTATCGCGCCATCGTCTACGAGCACCCGCGCTTCGTCGAGTACTTCCATCGCGCCACGCCGCGAAGCGGAACTGGCGGAGATGAACATCGGCAGCCGACCGGCGCGCCGGACGGTCGCCGGCGCAGCATGACGGCGGCGTCGAGAGCCTGCGCGCGATCCCCTGGCAGTTCGCCTGGACGCAGACGCGGCTGATGCTCGGCGCCTGGCTGGGCGTGGAGGATGCCTTCGAGGAGGCCTACGCGCGCGGCGAGCGCGAGCAGATCGCGCGAGATGTACCGCGAGTGGACCCACTTTCGCTCGGCCATCGATCTGATCGAGATGGTGCTGGCCAAGGCCGACGCGCGGATTGCCGCCGAATACGACCGTCGCCTGGTGCCGGACGATCTGCGGCCGCTCGGCGCCGATCTGCGCGCCCGGCTCGAGCGCGCGATCGCGCGCGTGCTCGACGTGACGCGGCACCGCGAGCTGCTCGAGTCGAACCCGGTGCTGCGCCGCTCGATCGACGTGCGCAATCCCTACGTCGATCCGATCAACCTGGTGCAGGTCGAGCTGCTGCATCGGCGCGGCGCGGCGAGCGATCCGCGAGTCAACGCCGCGCTGCTGGTGACGGTGAACGGCGTCGCCGCCGGCATGCGGAATACAGGGTAGGAAGGTTGGGGTGTTCGTGAGAGAAGGTCAGGATGTGATCCTGACCTTCTGACCCACTGTCGCACTGGCCCGCGGCGTGTGCCGGGGGCGCGATGCTAGTCGCCGCAGGCGTCCGTGATGCAGATCGATTCGAGCGTGCGGCCGATCGCCGGTGCGGGCAGACCCTTGGCGATCATCAGCTTGCGCAGCAGCAGCCCGGTTTCCGGGTGCGGAATCGCCGACTGCACGCCGACTCGCACCAGGCCGTCGGCGTAGTCGACCGGCTCCCAGGTGTGGACCGCGAGCTTGCCGCCGCGATTGTCGGTGTTGCCGTAGTCGCGGACGTCCAGCTTGGCGCCGGCGTCAGCCAGCATCTGGACCACCTCAGGACGGCCTTTGTGAGCGGCGCCGTGCAGCGCGACGCGTCCGGTGTCGGCCTGGGCGTTGCGGTCGACGCCGAGCTCGAGCAGCATCTTGACCGCCTCGAGCGACCGCTCCGGCGACCACTCGTAGGTGATGCCCTCCACCCAGCCGATGCCCGACGCCACCTGCAGCGCGCGTAACGCCGAGCGTCGTGGCAATCTTCGGGTCGGCGCCGCGGTCGAGCAGCAGCTTCATCAGCTCGACGTCGCCGGACTGCGATGCGCGCAGGAACGCGGTGGCGCCGTTCTCATCGAGCCACTGGTTCGTGAACACGGTGCGCGTCTCGGTGCTGTCCTTCACCCGGGCATTCACGTCGGCGCCCTTGTCGAGCAGCAGCTTGATGAACTCGAGGTGGTCCATGTCGCCCTTGCGCACCGGGTAGTCGCCCCCTCGATGTTGCGATTGTCGGTGGCGAGATAGAGCGGGGTCCAACCGCCGTTGTTCGACAGGTTGGGATTGGCGCCCGTGATCGATCAGGTAGGCCGCCAGCTTGTAGTAGCGGTTCTGCGTCGCGAGAGCAGGGGCGTCCAACCGTAGCCGGTCGTCTGGTTGACGTCGGCGCCGGCTTCGAGCAGCACCTTCACCGAGGCGAGGTCGTTCGACCGCGCCGCGTAGATGAGGGCGGTCAGCGCACCGCCGTCGTTGACGGCCTGGCGATTGCGGCCGCCGCCGCCAGCATCGTCCTGTGCATCGTTGGCACCGGCAGCTGCCGGCAGCGCCGGCGGCGCCGGCAGCAGGTGCCGCCGCTGCGGCTGCGCCAGCCGCCGGGGTCTCCGGGGCGCGCAGCTGCAGCTCGGGGGACTGCCCGCGGCGAGCGCGGCGCCCTGCGCGGCGACGGCGCGACGCGGGTCGTTGGCCTTGCCGAGCGCCGGGCCGCGGCCGCGCGGTGCCGGGTTCGACTTGGCGCTTGATGTCGGCGCCGCGCTTGATCAGCAACTGCAGCGCCGGCGCGTGGGCTTCGTCCGCCGCCCACATCAGCGGCGTCGTGCCGCGCAGCGTTTCCTTCGCGTTGACGTCGGCGCCATGGTCGATGAGGACCTGCATCGCCGCGACGTTGCCGGTGCGCGACGCCGTCATCAGCGGCGTGCGGCCGAGCGGCAGCCGTTCGTTCGGGTCGGCGCCGGCGGCGATCAGCGCCGAGAGGATCGCGGCGTCGCCATTGACGCTCGCCAGCCAGATTGGCGTTGCGCCTTCGCGGTTGGCCGCCTTGACGTTGGCGCCGGCGCGAATCAGCAGGTCGGTCATCTCCTTGTCGCCGCGGTAGACGGCCCAGTGCAGGGCCGTCGCGCCATCCGCCTGCGGCGTGTTGACGTCGAGCTTCTGCGCCAGCAGCGCCCGTACGGCGGCGACATCGCCGCGCGACGCGGCGTCGGCGACGTCGGCCTTCGCCGCGCCGACGCCGGACGACCACAGCAGCAGCAGCACGGCACCCGAGCCGAGGACGCGTTTGATCATCATGGTGTCGCTCCGCATGATTACAGGCTCTCCACGCGACCGGTGCTGTCGCCGAGGGTGTCCTCGACGATGCCGTACATGTCGAGGATGCTGAGCAGCAGATTGCCGGTCGGGACCTGCCTGCTCGGGAAGGCGATGTGACGCCCACCCTTCATCTTGCCGTTGATGCCGCCAACCAGGACGTGCGGCACGTCGTAGTGCAGGTGCTGGTTCGAGTTGCCCATGTTGCTGCCGTAGAGGACCAGCGAGTGGTCCAGCAGGTGCCGTCGCCGTCCGGGGTCTTGGCCAGCTTGTCGATCAGGTGCGCCAGCATCTTGACGTGGTACTGGTTGATCTTCGACAGCTCGGCGATGCGCTTCGGATCTTCGCCGTGGTGCGACACGCCGTGGAAGCCGGCGGTCGGCGAATCGCTCTCCGGATAGGTCCGGCCGGTCAGGTCGCGGGCGAACAGCAGCGTGCCGACACGCGTGATGTCGGCCTGGAAGGCCAGCGCCAGCAAGTCGAACTGCAGCTTGATGTGCTCGTCGAACGATCTCGGCACGCCGTCCGGGACGACATCTCCTCCGGCGCTACCGTCGACGCCTTCATCGGCGATCTGCGAGGCGCCGCTCGATCTCGCGGATGTCGTCCGCGTACTCGTCGATGCGCGCCTGTCGCGCGCGCCGAAGTCGCGCGCGCAGGCGCGCCAGGCTGGCCGGTCACCGAGTCCGAGAATGCTGCGGTCGCGCTTGCGGCGCGCGCGCGCTCTTCGGACGTGCTGCCGTCGCCGAACATGCGCTCGAACACCACCTGCGGATTGAGCTCCATCGGCAGCGGCTGCGTCGGCGACGACCACGAGATCGAGTTGGTGTAGGCGCAGCTGTAACCCTCGCCGCAATTGCTGGAGTTCGCGCCGGGATCCTCGACCGCACAACTGCAGCGACGGCAGCAGCGTCTCCTGGCCGATCTTGCTGCGCGATCATCTGGTCGATCGTGGTGCCGGCCTCGATGTCGGCGCCCGCGGTCTTGCGTTCGGCTTGTTGGCGCACAAGAACGCCGCCGCGACCGCAGTGATCCGCACCGGTCACGCCCGGAGGGGGCTCGGCCGACCGCGAGTGCAGCCCGCTCAGTGATGACCGGTCTGGTCGCGGAACGGCTCGAGCGGCTTGCAGTTGAACGGCAGCGAGTCGCCGAGCTGTCGCCGTTCCGTCTCCGGCACCCAGTAGCCCGGCGCCATGCGCCGTGCGGCACGAAGCAGCCGACGAAGCGCGGCTTCGGGTTGCGCCGCGGTCTGGGCGAGCGGCGGTGGCTGCCGGGACCATCGCATCAAGGAACGGCAGCGCCACGCTGCGCCGGTACCACGCAGGAACGGTTCGCCGCGAAAGGTGCTTCTTGGTAATGAACATGTCGCCGTTCTCTCCTCTTAGCGGGACGCCGTCTGTTGAACGCGGTCGCTCCGATCTTCATGTTCATCTGGAACGCCGGGCTCTTGACGATGCCCAGGATGAGCGACGAGAACCGGTAATTGTCTGGTTGCCGAGTCGCGCACGATCGAACGCACCACCGGCATGTCGTAGTACTCGATGCCGCGACCGAGCGCATACGTCAGCAGCTTCTCGATGACGACGCGCACGAACTGATCCGAGTACTTGACCAGTCACCGCGCGCAGGTCGTTGACGCCGTCGATCTGGTGCCATCGACGAGCGTGCCGCTCGCGTCGATCGGCGTCGCCGTCCTCTTCGGTGCGCCAGGCGCCGACCGCGTCGAAGTTCTCGAGCGCCAAGCCCCATCGGCTCGAAGATGTTGTGGCAGTCGCGCAGGTCGGGTTGGCCGTGTGCGCCGCGATCGACTGCCGCATCGTCGGCACCTGAGGTTGCCGCGTCGTATCGGCCGGCTTCTCCATCAGGGCCGGCACGTCCGGCGGCGGCATCCGGCGGCGTCACGCCGAGAAACGTCTGCAGGAACCATTCGCCGCGCGTCCACCGGCGAGGTGCGGCCGCCTACGAGGTCACCGTCAGCGAGCGCGCCCTTGCCGAGCAGGCCGCGGCGCATCTGCAGTTCGGCTGGCAGCGTCACACGGCGGAACTGCGGCTGCCGTAGATGTTCGGAATGCCGTAGTGCTTGGCAAGGCGCTCGTTGACGAACGTGTAATTCGCCGTCAGCAGGTCGACGACGCTGCGGTCCTCGCGGACGATGCTGTCGAAGAACAGCTCTGTCTCGCGCTGGTAGGCGTTGACGCAGGTTGTCGTCGAAGTCGGGAAACAGGTTGACGACCGGCTCGCTCGCCTTCAGCGACCGCACGCTGAGCCACTGGCCGGTGAAATTATCGATCAGCGCTTCCGACCGCGGGTCCTTCAGCATCCGACGCACCTGCCGCTCGAGGACGGCGGGATCCTTCAGCCGGCCCTGGACCGCGACGTCGAGCAGTTCGTCGTCCGGGATGCTGCTCCACAGGAAGAACGACAACCGTGACGCGAGCGCAATGTCGCTGATCCGGTAGGTCTTGCCCGCTGCCACCGTTGCCGGCTCGTTCTCGCCGCGATAGATGAACTCGGGGTCGGCGAGGATGCGCTGCAGCACCACTTCGACGCCATCCTCGAAGGTGCCGCCCTCACCGCGGCCCGCGCGGTAGAAGGGCATCAGCACCTCGGTGTCGATCCGGGTGGCCGGACGGCGGAACGCCCGCTTCACCAGCGAGGTGATGATGGTGGAGGCGCAGCCCTCCTCTTCACGCGGCGTCGCCGGACGGCAGATGAAGACCTTCTTGCGGCTATCGGTATCGCTGGCCGCTTCCGCCGCATACGGCCCCTCGATCGAGACCTGGCCGACATGCGGGTAGAACTGGAAGCCAGGGATTTCGCCCGGCGTGTTCATCGTCCGCTGGAACGGCCGGTTCAACTCGGTGCCCGGCACGTCGTTGGTGGCGATGAAGGTGACGCCGACCGTGTGCAGTCCCGCCTTGATCGGGATGCGCGGCGTCATCTTGCCGATGCCGGTCGTGCCCTTGATGTCCTTGTCCCAGTCGAACATCGTCACGCGCTCGCCGTCGACGGTGACCTCGAGTTGCTCGCCGGTGATCTGGCCCAGCACCGCCGTGAAGTAGCCGGTGACGCCCTTCACCTTGAAGGCGTACTCGCCGTCCGCCGGAAACTGGTGCTTGATGAGGATGCCGCCACGGGTGCCGAAAGGAAGCCCTTCGATGTGGTGGTTCTGCGCCGTATCCGACGGCACCTCGAACACCGCCTGGGTCGGCGACGTCACGTCACCGATCGCCAGCCGGCTGATCTTGCCGGCCGCCGACAAATACGCTTCCATCAGTGCCGGCGACATGGTGAGGGCGCCGGCGATGTTGTCGAAACCGCGGGTCGAGTCGTCTGCCGGCAGGAACTTGGTCGCATCGACCTGCAGCGCCAGCAGGTCGCGAATGGCGTTCGCGTACTCGGTGCGGTTCAGGCGATGCAGCCCCGGCGGCGGCAGGTGCACCTGCCCGCTGCGATCCAGCTCGGTCTCCATCCAGCCGATCAGCGACTCCATCGTCGCCGCGTCCGGACGCCGCGACCCGGTCGGCGGCATGACGCCGGCGCGCAGCTTCCGCACAACCTTCTCTGCCACTTCGGCGTTGTCGCCGAGGTGCGCAAAATCGAGCCGATCGAGTTCGAGGTTGGCGGTCTTGAGCCGTGCGTTGTGGCAGGTGACGCAGTACCTGATCGACCAATGCGCGCGGTGTCGCCGCATCGGTCGCCACCGGCGCCTTGACGCCGGCATTGACAACGGCGGGCGGCGCCGACTGCGGGCGGCTGGCCGGCGTGGCGGCGGGCGCGCCCGGCGGGGCCGGGCGCGCCGTCTGGCCGGACACGAGCGCGACCCACATGGCCGTCACGCAACCAGCAACGAGTAGTCTCTTCACAGATCCCCCGTCATTCATCGAGCCGGACGATCAGGCAGATCGGGCGGCCGCGCGAGTTCAATTTCTAGGTTATCGGAGTATTCAGACCGAGGCGGGGATTTTAGCGCTGAATGGCCGCCGTGGAAAGCGAAAGTCGCGAACCTTGTGAAACTAATCACCTGGCACGACGTCGTTGCCAGCATCCAGCTCAGGTATCGGCACGGGACAGACGATGCCGAGACGGCCGACCAGCCGCTCCAGTTCCTGTCGCAGGAACGGCAACGACGGCGCGACGAAGAGGCGATGCTGCATCTGGCTCGGATCGTAATCGGTGGCGATCACCACATCGGTGACGAAGGGCTCGCGCGTCACGTCCGACGAATGCAGCGAGAAGGGGATCTCGCCGGTCGAGGACAGGATGCCGGCGCCGAACACCCGCGTCTCCCCCGCTTCCGCCATCAAGCCGAATTCAATGCTGAACCAGCTGAAACGCTTCAGCGCCAGGACGTGTTCCCCATGGCTGGTCGCCGAGACGGCGCGGCCGATCAATGTCACCAGCCCGGCGTAATCATCGTCCATCAGCGGTGGCACGTGACCGAGACAGTCATGGATCATGTCCGGCTCGGGCGTGAACTCCGGATGGGAGCCGTGGCGGATGAATTGCGTCACCGGAAAGCTGCGCCGCGCGATGTAGGCGTAGAAAGTACCGGTATGGCAGGGCGCCTTCCGCCGGAACCAGGCGCATCCCGGATGCCTGCGCCAGCCGCGCGCTGACGTCGCGGAGTTGTGGAATGTGCTGCTCAGTGATGGCCAGTTCGCGTTTGCCGCGCAGGTAGACGGCCGCGGCGTGGCGCAGGTGCAGCTCGTGTAGTTTCGGGCTGACGTCGCGCCAGATGCGTGTCTCGTCCGGCGTGTAGTCGATGCGCGGCGGCCCGCGATGCTCGAGCCGGTGCTGCCGGCAGAGCGCAAACAGGCCTCGCCGCCGCTCGATGTAGGCGGCGTCGCCCAGTCCAGGATGCCCCGGTTCGAGCTCGAGTTCCGTGGCGTCGACCGGCGTGACGATCGAGTCAGGATCGATCGGCCGCCCGTACTCGGTCAGCGTGCCGCCGTCATCCATGGCGCAGCCCCCGTGGCCAGTGTAGCTCCCTTGCTCAAGTCCTGCACCCCGGTGCCGATTACGCCGGCGATGAGTTCCTTGCCTCCTGTTGAGCGGCGCCGGTCGCGGATCGATCGCCGGCAACCGCCCCGTCCGCTCAAGTGCCCGCAATGTGGCGTCCTGCTCGCCTTCGAACGGCGCGATGGCCTGGTCACCCTTTATCGCAGCAGCGCGCCGCCGCACGCCGTGGCACCGCCCCCCGACCCCGGCCCGGCAGGGCGGCCGCGCTGCGTCGTCTGCCAGTCACCGGTCACCCCGCGAGCGTTCGGCGACGACGATTGAGCGGCGGCGACGGCGGTTCCGCGGGGTTTCCCGACGCGGCAGCCGCCCCACGACTGTTGGGCGGCCGTCGCTTTCCCGTTTAATCCGCGGCGAAGCAGTAGATCAGGCCGTCGCCAAGCGACGCCCGCAGCGCGTTCTGGCTGCAGCCGCGAGACAGGTGCGCAGAATTCCACGAGGTCGGCCGTTGGCCGCCGCCGAAGCGGTTGTGATGCCCGAGCATCGCGCGCCCGGAGTCGTGGCTCGTCCAGCCGCGGCAGGTCGTGTCAGCCGCGGCGCGGGCCAGCGTCCCGTCCGGCTCGGAGCCGGTCATGATGTCGTGGCGGCCTTCTCCGACCACGGTGCCCTTCTCCGTGATCGCCGTCTGCCGGCTCAGCGCGTTGTCGTCGCTGTGCAGGTCGGCCACATTTGCGGCGATCTGCACGCCCTCGGCGTTCACCCAGGGCCCGGCGCCGATGCGATCGCGCGCATCCACAGCGGGCGCACCGGCAACCGCCGGCGCGCTCAAGTAGGCGCGCCACTGCCGATCGCCCCGGCCCACCGCCGCTGCGCGCGAGCGACACAACGCATCTGCCCCCGCCAGGCCGCCCAGATCGGCACCGAAGCCGCGGCCGCTGCTGCTGACGAAGAAACTCATGTTGGCGGCGATGCCGGGCTGCGCCTGTGCAGCGCACGGCGCGCGGCCGCCAAACGCAAGGACCGCCACTCCGAGCGCCAGCACACGGCGCGATCGCGAAACCGTCCGCAGCACGATCCTCATCGCCGGGGATTGTAACGAGTTGGCGAGCTCATTAGCAGCCACCACACGGCGCTGGCATACTTCCGACGATGCGCACGTCGTGGTGATCGGCGCGTCGGCTGACCATGACTGACAGCGCCGGCGTCCGCCCGAACGAGCTCAACACCGTTGTGCGCCGCCTGGCGTTCCTCGCGCGTGCCGGGGAATTGCTCGCCTCGTCGCTCGACTACGATCGGACGCTCGACCATCTCGCCCGGCTGGCCGTTCCCGCGGTCGGCGATTTCTGCATCGTCGACGTACTCGACGGCGGCGACTTCCGGCGCGTCGCCGCCGTGCACGCGCTGCCGGCCAAGACGGCCCTGCTCGACGAGCTTCGCCGCCGCTATCCCGCGACGCCCGATTCCCCCCAGCCGGCGGCGCGCGTGCTGCGCAGCGGCGAGCCGGAGCTGCTGGCGGTGATCACCCCTGAGCTGGTGGACGGCCACACGATCGATCGCGAGCACGCGGCGATTATCCGCGCGCTCGGGATCCGCTCGCACGTCGCCGTGCCGCTGGTCGCGCGCGGCTCGACGATTGGCGTGCTCAGCATCGGCGTCACCGAATCCGACCGCCGCTATGGTGAACGAGATGTCGCGTTCGCGCAGGACCTCGGCCGCCTGGCGGCGTTGGCCGTCGACAACGCGCGGCTCTACCAAGTGACCCAGAACGAGCTCGGTGAACGGCGCCGGGCGGAGGCAGCGCTGCGTCTGTCGGAGGAGCGTTTCCGCGCCGTCATGGAGCAATCGCCGCTCTCGACGCAGATCTTCGATGGCGACGGTGCGACGCTGCGCGTCAACCGCGCGTGGGAGGAGCTCTGGGGCATCGCCGGGGAGGCGATCCTCGGCTACAACGTGCGGCAGGATCCGCAGCTGGCCGAACGTGGGGTGCGGCCCTACATCGAGCGCGCCTTCGATGGCGAGCCGACGGATGTGCCGGCGATCCGCTACGACCCGAACGAGACAGTTCCCGATCGCAGCCAGCACCCGGATCCGGTGCGATGGGTCAGCGCCGTCGCCTACCCGGTGAAGGACGACACCGGCCGCGTTCGTGAAGTGGTGCTGGTCCACGAGGACGTCACCCAGGTCAAGGCGGCCGAAGAGAGCATGCGGCTGCTCGCCGATGCCGGTGACGCGCTCGGCGCCTCGCTCGACGAACAGGACATCCTGCGCGGGCTCACCGGCCTGCTGGTCCCGCGCTTCGCCGACCTGTGCGCGATCGATCTCCTGGACGACGCCGGCGCGCTGCAGCGGGTGGCGCTCAGCCATGCCGATGCCGGGCAGGCGGCCCGGTTCGCCGACCTCTCGGCGCGCTATCCCGCCCGCCGCAGCGATCCGTTCGGGCCGTGGGCAGCGCTCGACGCCGGCGCACCGCAGTGGGCGCGGCATATCACGCCGGCGATGCTGGTGCAGAACGCCTACGACCAGGCGCACCTGCGCCTGATGGAAGCGCTGCAGCTCCGCTCGTTCATCTGCATACCGCTGGTGACGCGTGGCAACAGCATCGGCGTCCTGACGCTGCTCTACGGCGGCAGCGGCCGGCAGTATTCGGCTGCGGACGTGGAGCTGGCGCACGACCTCGGCCGCCGCGCGGCGACCGCCGTCGACAACGCGCGCCTCTATCAACAGCTCCGGGCCGAGCATCGGCGCAAGGACGAATTCCTGGCGACGCTGGCGCACGAACTCCGCAATCCGCTGGCACCGATCCGCACCGGCCTGGCGCTGTTGCGGGTGCCGCGCGCCGCCGAGGCGACCGACAAGACGCTGCAAATCATGGAGCGCCAGCTTGGCCACATGGTTCGGCTGATCGACGATCTGCTCGATCTGTCGCGCGTCACCCGCGGCACCGTGCAGCTGGAACGCGAGCGGGTCGATCTGTGGTCGATTGTCGGCATGGCGCTCGAGGCGAGCCGCCCGTTGCTCGACGCCGCCGGCCTGCAGCTCACCGTGCGGCTGCCGGAGCAGCCGGTGGTCCTCGAAGCCGATCGGACGCGCCTGGCGCAGGTGCTCAGCAACCTGCTCAACAACGCCGCGAAGTTCACCGGCGCCGGCGGACGGGTCGAGCTGCAGGCCGCCGTCGAATCGACCAGCGTGCTGATCCGCGTGACCGACACGGGGCTCGGCATCCCGGCCGACATGCTGACGCAGATCTTCGACATGTTCACGCAGGTTGGCGGCAGCGGCACCCGGGGCCAGGGCGGCCTCGGCATCGGCCTGACGCTGGTGCGGCGACTGGTCGAGCTGCACGGCGGCCAGGTGTGGGCGCAGAGCCCCGGGCGCCGTCAGGGCAGCACCTTCGTCGTCCGTCTGCCACTGCCGGCGGCACCGCCGGCGGTGGCGCATGCAACGGGCGAGTCCCGCGCGGCCGCGGCGTCGGGCGCCGCTCGCCGTATCCTGGTCGTCGATGACAACATCGATGCCGCCGACACCCTGTCCGCGCTGCTGGCGACCGAGGGTCACGACGTCCGCACCGCCGCCAGCGGCGCCGCCGCGCTGCCGCTGGCGCGTGCGTTCGTACCGGAGATCGCCTTCCTCGACATCGGCATGCCTGACATGAGCGGCTACGAGCTGGCGCGCCAGCTGCGCTCGGACCCGGCGCTCGCGAAAGCGCTGCTGGTGGCGGTGACCGGCTGGGGCCAGGCCGACGATCGCCGGCAGTCCCGGGATGCCGGCTTCGACCACCATTTGACCAAGCCGGTGGCCGCGACCGACGTCCTCAACCTGGTCGCCCAGATCAACCGCGCTGCGGCCGGCTAGCGCCGGCTGCCGCCTGCCGATTCACCGATACGCGTGGGCGCGCCGGGTCTCTCCCTTGCGCTACTGCCGCGCGCCCGTCTGCAACGACGTCAAGCACGACGTCGATCGGTCACGCGTGCAGCCGCAGCGGTGCGGCGGGCGCGGACCCGCTGCCGTGCGACGGCAGCGCTGACGGATTGCCGCCCAGCGGCGTATAAAGGATCGGCATGTCGGAAGCGACGCTCACGTGTGCACACTGCGGGCAACCCGGCCAATCGCCGGCCGCCAGCTGCCAGGAGTGCGGTCAGCCGCTGCCCGGGCCAGATGACACCGGCGGCGACACGCCGCGCGCCGCCCGGGAACGGGCCGCGGCCGCGTTCGAGCGCGCTTTCGACACGGTCACGCCGCACGTCGTCCTGACCCACGTGCTCATCGCCGCGAACGTGATCGCGTTCCTGATGCTCGCCGGGGCCGGTATGCCGCTGATGAAGCCGCCGGCGGACTTCCTGGTCCGCTGGGGTGCGACCTATGGACCGCTGGTCACGCGCGGGGAGTGGTGGCGCCTGCTCACCGGCATGTTCATGCACGCCGGATTGTTCCACCTGGTGTTCAACATGTGGGCGCTGTTCAGCGTCGGCTTGCTGACCGAACGGCTGTTCGGCAACGTCGCGTTTCTGATCATCTACATGGTGGCCGGCCTCGGCGGCGGCGTGATTGGACTCTACTGGCACCCGGTGACCGCGTCGGTTGGCGCCTCGGGCGCAATCTTCGGCATGTACGGCGCATTGTTCGCCTACCTGCTGCGGCGGCACGCGACCGTTCCTCGGCACTTCTTCGCCTCCGCCGGACTCGGTGCGGCAGTCTTCATGATCTACAACCTGGTCTACGGTCTCGGCGATGCGGGCATCGACATGGCCGCCCATGTCGGCGGGCTGCTCGCCGGTGCGGTCGCCGGGCTGGCGCTGGCACGACCGCTGGCGCCTGCGCCACTGGCGACGCGCGTCCGCCGCAACACGCTGGTTGCTGCGGCCAGCGCAGCGGTGCTGGTCGCGCTCGCCGTACGCCTGCCGCCGGTGGACGACTTCCTGGCGGCACTGGAAACCCTGACGGGCCTCGAGCAGAAAAGCCAGGCTGCGGTGAACCGCTCGCTCGGGCAGCTGCGCGAGGGCGAGATCTCGGAAGAGCAGTTTGCCGACGCCGTCGAGCAGCAGGTCCTGCCACCCTGGCGCGCCCAGCGGCAGGCACTGACCAGGATGCGGCTGCCGCAGCGTGAGCGGGACCTGACGACGCGTGCGGCAAAGTATATGGAGCTGCGCGGCGCGACGTGGGCCCTGATGGCCGAGGGCATTCGCACGCGTGACAGCGCGCTGATCCAGAAGAGCAACGCCACGCAGGCGGCGGCCGTCCAGGCGCTGACGGAGTTCATGCGCGCGGCCAACCCGGCGGCCCCGCCGCCGCCGGTATCGACGGCCACCGTCAACCCCGGCAACGCAGCCCTGCAACAGGAAGTGCGGCGCTTCCAGGCGCTGGAGGCACGCGCCGTCGCCGACTACAACCAGGCGGTGAAGGCGCTGCAATCGAGGCGGCTCTCCAACACCGCGTTTGCCGAACGCCTGGAGAAGACGATCCTGCCGGAGTGGGACGCGCAGCACCAGCGGCTGCTCGCGGTTCGTGCAGCGGGCGCTGATGACAGCCGGCGCAAGCAGGTGGCGGAGTACATGCGGTTGCGCGGCGAGGCCTGGCGGCTGACCGCGCGCGGCGTCCGCACGCAGTCCGCGCCGACGCTGAAGGCGGCGGCCGAGAGTGAGGCCAAGGCGATGGCCCTGGCCAGGCCGGGCGGGGCGCCGCCGCCAGCGACCGCACCGTCCGCAGCCGAACCGGATCCGCCGCGCCAGCCGTGAACGAGCGAACGCTGGTATCCTGCTGGAGATCGAGCGTGGCGCCAGAAGAATCCCAGCCCCCTGCCGAGGAGGAACGGCTCACCGTATCGCTCTGCCCCACCTGCAATCGTCAGGGCCAGTTGTATGTCACGCCTATCTGCTGGGGCAGCACGCGCATTCTCCGCTGGCACTGCCGCAACTGCCAGCACGTCCGTGTGACGCCGGACCGGCGCGCCGAGGAGCGCTGAGCGCGGGCGCTGCGCCGGCCACGTACGGTAAAGTCCACCCTGCCGCGGCTGCCGCCTGCGCCCGGCCCGCCATCGTTTCAGAGGAGTGACTATGGGTTCGACGTTACGCGTGGTCAATCGCGTCCTGCTCGGCGGCGCGGCAGCCGCGCTGTTTGTGGCCACCATCCAGGGACAGTCGGTGCTCGGTCCCCCCAGCGAGGCGAACCACTTCATCGAAACGCCAAAGGGCTGGACACAGCCGAAGACGCCGTGGGGTGAGCCCGACATCCAGGGAATGTGGCCCATCTCCTTCGTCGGCAGCGTGCCCCTGGAGCGCTGCGCCGGCGGTGGCCGCGGCCGCGCCGGAGCGGCACCGTGCGACCCGAACAAGGCCTGGCTGACGGAAGAGGAATACACCGCCCGGCTCCAGGCCGCCGGCGTCCAGGTCGATCGCTACAAGCAGGCCATCAACAGCGGCGACTTCGGCCAGGCGCTGCTCTCCGGCGTCACCGACCCGACCTTCCCGCAGCGGCAGACCTCGCTGATTGTCGATCCACCGAACGGCCGCCTGCCGGAAATGACCGCGGCAGGCAAGCGTCTCTCGGCCGAGATGCGCAGCAGCTGGGCGCTGCCCGGTGAGACGCCGACCTTCGACTGGGTCACCGACTTCGACAGCTGGGATCGCTGCATCACCCGCGGCATGCCGTCGTCGATGATGCCGTATCGCTACAACAACGGCATGCGCATCATCCAGACGCCGGGGCAGGTGGTGCTCGACATGGAGATGATTCACGAAACGCGGATCATCCCGACCGACAACCGGCCGCCGCTGTCGTCGGCGATCCGCCACTACATGGGCGAGCCGCGCGGCCACTGGGAAGGCAACACGCTCGTCGTGGTGACGACGAACTACAAGACCGGGCCGTCGGCGACCAACATCGGTATCGCCGGGTCGCCGGCCGGCAACCGCATGCCGGTCAGCGAGCAGATGAAGACGACCGAGCGCTTCACGCGCCTGAACAACGACATGATGCTCTACGAGATCACGACCGAGGATCCTGTCGTGCTGACGCGGCCGTGGACGGTCCGCTTCCCGCTGCGCAACGATCCAAGCTACCAGTGGTGGGAGTATGCCTGCCACGAAGGCAACACCGCCATTCCGAACTACGTGACCACCTCACGGTTCGAACGGGCGCAGCAGAGCGGCACGCAGCCGGCCGCCCCGGCAGCACCCGCGACGCCGGCACCCGCCACGCCAGCACCCGGCGGCGGCCGCGGCGCCGGCAGCAATCCGTAAGGACGCGCCGCTCACTGGAGCCGAAACCAGCAGGCGCCGCGCTCTACTTGCGCGGCGCCTTGACGAACTTCTGCAGCGTGCCGTTGACGCTGTCCGCCACGTAGACGTCGCCAGTGCGGCTGACCGCCACCATGTGCGCCTCGCCGAACTGGCCGGCCTCCTTGCCAGGCGCGCCGAGGGCGCCGAGCACCTTCCCGTCCAGATCGAGCTTGAGCAGCTGGGCGGCGAAGCCGTTCACCATGTAGATGGCATCGGTGCCGATGTCGAGTGCGCACGGCAGGCCGGCGTACTTGTGCTCGGTGATGTACTTGCCGTCGCCGTCGAATAGCTGGATGCGCTGGTTCTCGCGGTCGGTCACCCAGAGCTGGCCCTTGCCGTCGATGGCGATACCGTGCGCCACCTGGAACTGCCCCGGCGCGGTGCCCTTGCCGCCCCACGTCTTGAGAAACGTGCCGGCCTTGTCGAACTTGAGGACGCGCGCGTCGCCGCCGGTCCCCGGGGTGTGCCCCTGGACGACGAAGACGTCGCCGTTTGCAGCGATGGCGACGTCGTTCGGCTGGTTGAAACGGCGCGAACCGGCCGCTTCGTTCCACTCACCGGCGCTGCCCTTCTCACCCAGCGTCAGCAGCAGTGCGCCGTCGCGGCTGAACTTCATGACCGTATGCGCACCGACGTCGGTCGCCCAGTAGTTGCCGTCCGCATCGATGCGCAGGCCATGCGCCCGGGTGAACAGACCGTCGCCAAACGCGCGCACGTACTTGCCGCTCTCGTCGAATTCGAAGAAGGCCTGCCTGCCGCGCGTCAGCACGATGAGGTGGCCGCGCTTGTCAATCGCCACGCTTGCCGGCGCACCCATCGTCGTGCCCTCGGGGATGGCGAGCGGGTTGGCGGCGACGACGTAGTCGAGCGGCGGCGCCTGCTGCGGCACCAGCAGCGCCGGATCGGAGGGACGTTGCGCCGCGGCCGGCAACGCGCCGCACAGGACTGCGGCAAGGAGAATGGCGAGGCTCTGGCGGATCTGCATGGGCACTGCTCCGTCGGGGAAACACACCCCCGCACCGGATCCGGGCGAGGCGGCATGCAGTCTATGCCATTTTCGGCCGGTGGCGCGCCACCTACTCCCCCGCGCCGCCGGGCCTGATCCTCGCGATAGGCGACGAGGGCGTCTTCGGCCTCGCCGGTCGCGCGCAGCACTGCCTGTTCGTACGCCGCCATCGCGCGACATCCACGACACCTTGCCGCTCGCTCGGCTACGGGATGACCAGCGTGCAGGAGCGGGCCGAGCGCATCGGCGCCTCGCTGACGATCGTCACCGCGCGGCGTGCCGGTACCGAAGTGGTGCTGGCATGGGAGCCGCCATCCTTCGCCATTCCGGTGAGCGCCGGTGCTGCTCGCTGACACCGTGACGCGCGGGCGAGCGTGTTGCAGATGGACAATCACGCGCTGCTGCGCACCGGTGTCGTCAACATCATCAAAGGACCGGACCTGCAGGCCGTCGCCGAGCCGACCAACGGCGCCGAGGGCGTGGCGGCCTTCGCCGCGACGCGGCCGGACGCCGCGCTGATCGACCTGCGCATGCCGGTCATGGAAGGCGGCGAGGCAGTGCGACGGATCCGGGCGATCGATCCGCTGGCCAAGGTGCTCGTCTGACCACCTACGATGCCGACGACGACATCGCGCGGGCGCTGCAGGCGGGTGCGAAGGCGTACGTGATGCGAACGGACGGTCAAGGACGCACCTCGGCCACCTGTTCGAGACGCTTGGCGTGACGAGCCGGACCGAGGCGGTCAGGATCGCCACGCGCCGTGGCCTGGTGCGGCTGGACTAACTCACTTCAAGACTGAGACTCTGGAGAGCGGCAGCCGGTGTCAATTGCCCCGGCCGGCCGGGGCGCCACCTGCCGGCGCGCCGCCGGGTGCTCCAGCCGGCCCACCGCCGCCGCGCCGCGGCGGGGCTGGTGGCAGCGTGCCGCCTTCCGCCAGGATCTTCATGTTCTGCAGCGCGGTGGTGAACTGCGTCACCCGCTGCGCGCGGTCGCGTTCGCGCGCCGCGTCGTCGGCGAGCATCGAGTTGTCGAGCACCAGCGTGTAGACCAGTTTCGAAGTTGTCGCCGTCAGCGGCCGCGCCTCGAGCGTGCCGTGATAGAGGTTGTATGGCCGCCCGGCACGCACCGGCTGCGTGTAGGTGTAGGAGAGCTCGGTCTTGCCGACCAGCACCTCGTTGGCCACCGAGCGGACCGCGCCGAATTCGCCGTCCTTGCCGGCGGTGATCGTGCAAGGCAGCCGCAGCCACTCGCCGATATCGCAATACTTGCCGACCCGCTGCCACACTTCCGCCGCCGGCTTGTTCACGGTGATCTCCATCGGGATGGAGACATACGTCGGCGAGGCGACCACGATTGCCGAATCGGCCGCCGATGGTGGCGCCGCCTGGCCGGCCTGCGCGCCTGTTGCTGGTGCCGGCGCCGCCGGCGTCTGCGCGTTGGCCGTGCCGGCCATGCACGCGACCGCCACGATGTACGCCGCCGACCTCATGCCCAATCCACTCATCATGCGATCCCTCCCTGGACTGCCGTTGACTGTCCCCGTCCACCGAACTGTACTGCACGGCCGGGATAAGCCGCCCGGGTCCGGTGCAGAATGCATATTGCAGCGATGCGCAATCTGGAATGACCCCGCCAAACGTGAGCTCCCCGCGCGGCGCGCCGGCTCCCCGCGGCGCCGCCGCCGTTCCCGCTGAAATCGAGGACTACCGCGACGTGCGCTGGTGCCGTGAGAGTACACGCCAGGTGGAAACGGCGGCGGGCGCAGAGCGCTTCGTCGAGCAGGTCGGCTTCGCCTCGTGCATGACCGATTCGCGCCGCCCCGGACCGTCGCTGTATGTTGCCGTGTGCGGCCGGCGTGACGCGGTGATGCCGCGCAACGTCCAGAGCGATCCCGAGGCGTCACTGACCTGGCAGCTGAAGGACGAGGTGATGCGTCGCGGCAAGGTGTATTACGCCAAGCTCGCCCGCGGCCGGGCGATGTTCATTGCGCCACGGATGATCCCGCACTTCCACGCCATCTGGGGCGCCGGCCGCGCCGCCGAGGCGACCCGCTTCAGCCGCGACGCCCGGGCGATCCTGCGCGTGCTGCGCCGCGAGTGGGAGATGGGCACCGCCGACCTGCGGACGGATTCCGGCGTCACCGATCGCGCCGCGTTCACACGCGCGCTCGACGAGCTGCAGGCGGCCATGATCGTCATCCCGAGCGAGGTGCTGTACACGCCCCGATTCACCTACATCTGGACCCTCAGCATCAGCCGCTTCGGCGACCAGTTGCGGCGACGGGTGCAGCGCGAGACCGCGTTGCGCGAGATCGCCCGCTGTTTCCTCGAGAGCGCCGGCACGACGGTGCGCGGCGAGCTGGCGCGGGTCACCGGACTGTCGCGGCCGGAGGCTGGCCGCGGCAACCGGGCGCTGGTTGCGGAGGGTGCGGCGGTCATGCTGGCGCCGGGCGCCTACCAGGCCGTTGCTGGGCCGCAGCCCGGCGCACCGCTCCCAGCTGCCAGTCTGAGTTCCTGATCTGGATTGATCGAGGTTCCTGATCTGAGTTGCTGGCCCGGGTTGCTGGCGCGACGCCGCCGGCATCCGGTGCCAGGGGACTGTGGCATCATGACGGGACCCGATGTCGCTACTCACCCGCCACAACGTGCACACGTCCGGACAGGGCAGCGTCGCCATGGTGTTCGCCCATGGCTTCGGCTGCGATCAGAACATGTGGCGCTTCGTCGCGCCCGCGTTCGAAGCCGACTACCGGGTGGTGCTGTTCGATTACCTGGGTCACGGACAATCGGATGCCTCCGCGTACGACGAGGGCAACTACAGCACGCTCGACGGTTACGCGGCCGATGTGGTGGCCATCTGCCGCGAGCTCGGCGTCAGTCACGGCGTGTTCGTCGGCCACTCGGTCAGCGCGATGATCGGCATCCTCGCCGCCAACGCGGCACCCGATCTGTTCGACCGGCTCGTTCTCGTCGGTCCGTCACCGCGCTACATCAACGACGCCGGCTATGTCGGCGGGTTCGAGCAGCCGGACATCGACGGGCTGCTCGACGCGCTGGCCAGCAACTACCTGGGTTGGTCGAGCGCCATGGCACCGGCGATCATGGGCAACCCGCAACGGCCCGAGCTCGGCGCCGAACTGACCAACAGCTTCTGCCGGACCGATCCGGCGATCGCCCGCCAGTTCGCCCGCGCCACCTTCCTGTCCGACAATCGCGCCGACGTGTCGCAGGTCCGGGCGAAATGCCTGGTGCTGCAGTGCGCGGACGACATCATCGCCCCGGTGGCGGTCGGCCGCTTCATGCACGAGCAGCTGCCGGACAGCGAGCTGGTCCTGATGCACGCCACCGGCCATTGCCCGAACCTGAGCGCGCCGGAAGAAACCATCGCCGCCATCAACGCGTTCCTGGCGCCGTGGCAGACGAACCGCTAGAAGCCGCCGCCCCCCGCTATGGCGTCCTGCTCGAGGAGCACCTCGCCGATCTCTACGAACATGCCCCGTGCGGCTATCTCTCGCTGGGCCCCGACGGCGTCATCCTCAAGGTCAACGAGACCTTCCTGACGCTGACGGGCTACGCGCGGCCGCAGCTGCTCGGCGCGCGCCGCTTCCTCGACCTGCTGACCGCGGGCGGCCGGATCTTCTACGAGACGCATTTGCGGCCACTGCTGCGCATGCAGGGATTCGTGCGCGAGATCGCCCTCGACCTGATGTGCGCCGACGGCCGCCAGCTCCCGCTCATCGTCAATGCGACCGAGCACCGCACCGCCTCGGGTAGCGAGGCGGTCATCCGCATTACGCTGTTCGACGCGACCGACCGTCGCCGCTACGAACGGGAGCTGCTGCTGGCGCGCGACAAGGCGGAACAGGCCGCTCGCGCCCGCAGCGAACTGATCGCCATGATCAGCCACGACGTGCGGGCGCCGCTGTCGGCGGTGATGACGGCGGTAGCGATGCTGGAGAAGACCGGGCTGACGCCGCAGCAGCAGCGCTACGTGCGCATCCTGCAGTCGTCGACGTCGCACAGCCTGACGCTGCTGAACAGCATCCTCGACCTGAGCGCGCTGGAGGCGGGGCATGCCGTGTTGCGCGAACGCGAGTTCGACCTGCGGCCGCTGCTCGAGCAGGCGGTCGCGGTGGCGCGCACCACGGCGGCGCGGAAACCGGACCTGCGGGTCGTCCTCGAAGTGGCCGAGGACACGCCCTGCCGGCTGGTCGGCGACGGCGACAAGGTCGGCCAGGTCCTGATGAACCTGCTTGGCAACGCGGTGAAGTTCACCGACCAGGGTCAGGTGTCGCTGATGGTCTATGCGCGCGCCGCCACGGCGGACTCGGTGTCGTTGGAGTTTCTCGTCAGCGACACCGGCATCGGCATCGCGGCCGACCGGCTGCCGTTCATCTTCAACGAGTTCACCCAGGCCAGTCCTGAGATTGGCGAGAAGTACGGCGGCAGCGGCCTCGGGCTGGCGATCAGCCGGAAACTGCTTCGCCTGTTCGACGCGGACCTCGCGGTGACCAGCACGGTCGGCCAGGGCACGACGTTTTCCTTCGTCGTGCCGTTCAGGCGCCACGCCGCGGCCGATCCACGCTCCTGACGAAAAGAAACCCGCCCCGGCATGCCGGAAGCGGGCGGAGACTGGCGACTGACGCCGCTACTGCCGATGGAAGCGGCCGACGAGCACCGCCTTGCCGAGCACGTGGCCGTCCATCGCATTGACGATCGCGTTGCGCGTGTCGGCGGCCTGCTGCGGCGTTCCAGTCGGCACGTCGAGCTTGGTGTCGAGCGCGTAGAGCTCGAACGTGTAGTGGTGATACGGGCCGGCGGAGCCCCCGGGCCCATGTAGCCGGTCGAGCGCAGGCTGATTTGACGGGTCCCGTCCGGCAGGTCACCCACCGGCGTCCCTTCCTTCAGGCCCGTCGACGTCGCCGGGATGTTCCACACCAGCCAGTGGGTGATGTCCATTTTCGAGCGCTTGTTGAGCACCGGCTCGGAGTCGTGCATCAGCAGGACGAAGCTCTGGGTTCCCGGCGGTACCTGTGACCAGCTGAGCGCCGGCGATGTCGCGAGAGAGTGTCGTCGCAGTGCCGGGTCCGACGCAACACGCCGTCCGTCCTGCGCCGGCCACGCGTCCGCACCGGGTTGCAGGTCGGCGGCGCCCGTCACGGCTTCGGCACCGGTTGTGACGATCTGGCGACAATCCGCGTCATAGGGCTTGTGTCCGTCCAGCTGTGGCGACACACTGAGCAGGTACCGCGACCAGAGGAGCCTATGACCTACCGCAGCCGTGTCGTCCGCGCAGTCGTCGTGATCCTGGCGCTGACCGCGCCGCTCAGCCGTGCGGCCGCTGGCCAGCTCGCCGGCACCTCCACGGCCAAGGACGCACCACTCACCGCGCCGGTGCCGGTGGACCCGCGTATCACCGTGGGGACGCTGTCAAACGGGCTCCGCTATTACATCCGCGCCAATCAGGCGCCGCGCAACCGCGCCGAGCTCAGGCTGGTCGTCAGTGCCGGCTCGGTGCTGGAAGACGATGACCAGCGTGGCCTGGCGCACGTCGTCGAGCACATGGCGTTCAACGGCACCTCGCACTTCCCGAACTCGCAGGTCGTGGCGTTCATGCAGGCGCTCGGCATGCGCTTCGGTGCCCACGTCAACGCGCACACCAGCTTCGACGAGACGGTTTACCAGCTGCAGATCCCGACGGAGAACCCGGCGGTCATCGATCGCAGCCTGCTGGTGCTGGAGGACTGGGCGCACAACGTGTCGTTCGACACGGACGAGATCAACAAGGAGCGCGGCGTCATTCTCGAGGAATGGCGGCTCGGCCTCGGCGCCGAGGAGCGCATGCGCGACACGCAGTTCCCCGTCCTGCTGAAGGGTTCGCGCTACGCCGAGCGGTCGCCGATCGGCACGCCCGAGATCATTCGCACCTTCACACCGGCGCGGCTCAAGAAGTTCTATACGGACTGGTACCGGCCGGAACTGATGGCGGTAATCGCGGTCGGCGACTTCGACCCGGCTGCCGTCGAACGGATGATCGTCGCGCACTTCAACAACATTCCCGCGTCGGTGAACCCGCGTCCGAAGCCGGTCTACGCGGTGCCGGATCACCCCGGCACGCTCTATACCGTCGCCAGCGACCCGGAAGCGCGCGCCACCACCGTCAGCGTCATCAGCAAGGCACCGGCCCGCGACCAGACGACGATCGGCGCCTATCGGCAGAGCCTGGTGGAGCGCCTGTTCAGCGGCATGCTGTCGGAGCGGTTCGACGAAATCGCGCAGGCGCCGAACCCGCCCTTTCTCGCCGCCCAGACCAGCCGGTCGCTGTTCATCGGCCCGATCGAGGCCACCTCGCTGAATGTGCTGGTGCCCGATAACGGCGTCGAGCGCGGCCTCACGGCGGCCTTCACCGAAGCCGACCGCGTGGCGCGGTTCGGCTTCACCGCCACCGAGTTCGACCGCCAGCGCCTCAACATGCAGCGCTCGCTGGAGCGCGCCGTGGTGGAAGAGGCGACGTGGCAATCGCACTTGCTCGCCGACGAGTACGGCCGCAACTTCCTCGAGCGGGAGCCGATCCCGGGCATGCCGTACCGAGTACGCGCTCTACCAGCGCTTCCTGCCCGAGATCACCGTCGCCGAGATCAATGCCCTGGCCGCGAACTGGCTCCCGGACCGCAGTCGCGTCGTCGTCGTCAACGCGCCGCGCAAGCCGGGCGTGACGATGCCTACCGAGGCGAGGCTGGCGGCGGCGATGAGATCGGCAGGCGGCGCGAACCTGACCGCATACGTCGACACGGTCGCCAACACCCCGCTCCTCGAGCCGCTGCCGGCTCCGGGCCGCGTCGTCAAGACGACCACCCGAGACGCCATCGGCATCACCGAATGGGAACTGTCGAACGGCGTCCGCGTGGTGCTGAAGCCGACCGACGTCAAGCAGGACGAAGTCGTGTTCCGCGCTGTCAGCCCGGGAGGCACGTCGCTCGCCAGCGACCAGGACTTCATCGCTGCGGCAACGGCCACGGCGGTGGTCGGCCGCAGCGGGCTGGGCAAGCTGACCGAGAGCACGCTCGACAAGGCGTTGGCTGGCAAGACGGCGGTTGTCCGGCCGGACATCGGCGAAACCGAGGAGGGGTTGCGCGGCGGCGCTTCGCGACGCGACCTCGAGACGATGTTCCAGCTGATCTACCTGACGTTCACGCAGCCGCGGGCCGACCCGGAGGCGTTCCAGGCCTTCACCTCACAGCTGTCGGCGTCGCTCGCCAACCGCGCCGCGCTGCCCGATGCAGCCTTCAGCGACGCGGTCGAGGAGGCGATCACCCAGGGCCACCTGCGGGCGCGGCCGTTGACCCCGGCCCTGCTCCGCGAGATGCGCCTCGACAAGTCGCTGGCCTTCTACAAGGACCGGTTTGCCGACGCCAGTGACTTCACCTTCGTCTTCGTCGGCACCATCGACCTCGAGGCAATGAAGCCGCTGGTCGAACGCTATCTCGGCAGCCTGCCGGCGCTGCATCGCGGCGAGCGGCCACGCGACGTCGGCATGCGGCCACCGTCAGGCGTCGTCGAGAAGCGGGTCACCAAGGGCGTCGACCCGCGCAGTCAGGTAAGCGTCGTGTTCACCGGCCCGTTCGAGAGCACGCAGCAGAACCGGCTGGTGCTGCGGGCGATGGCCGAGACGCTCGAGGGCAACCTGCAGCGGACGCTGCGCGAGGATCTCGGCGGCACCTACGGGGTCAGCGTCAATGCCACGTCAGGCCAGGAGCCGCGCGGCGAATATCGGGTGACTATCCAGTTCGCGTGCGATCCGGCCCGGCTCGATGCGCTGGTGTCGGCCCTGTTCGACGTGATCGAGAACTTCAGGCGTGCCGGCCCGACGCGGGCGCAAACGATCGACGTGCGCGCCGGCTTGATGCGCGACCTGGAGACGAACAGCCGCGACAATGGCTACCTGCTGAACCAGATCACCTACAGGTACCAGTACGGTGAAGACGTCGCCGACGTGTTCAACGTGCAGCGCTTCTACGACCAGTTGACGCCTGCCGCGATCCGCGAGGCGGCGCAGACGTATCTCGACCCGAAGCGCTACGTCAAGGTGACGCTGGTTCCGGAAACCGCGCCGCGCGCGGCCGCCCGCTAGCCAGAGCCGCCACCCGTACACCCCTCAACCTGCCGGCCTCGCCAGGGCCGGCGGGTGCGCTCCGCCGCACCCGCCCTACGCCCTCGAACCTCGCGGACAATCCCGAAGTCCGGAACGCGACGAACGCTCCGGACGTTCGTCCCGTTACCGATACTCTCTGTATTCGCGATAGGCGAGCAGGCACTTGTGCTTGCGCAGGAAGTTCAGCAGCCGGCGGTAGTCGCCGTGCTCGACGTTGAAGAGACGGGTGACGATCCGGTAGTTCCCTCTCGCCTCCTCGAGGCCGAGACGGACCACCTCCCGCACATCCCGGCGCGTGATCTCGCGTTCGATGTACGGCTGATGGACGGTGGTCCAGAACGAGGCGCCGTCGCGCAGCTGCTTGTAGAGCAGCGACGCCGCGGTGCGCCGCCGTTCGACTCGCGGTTCGGGCACCAGCAGCGGAACGATCTTCTCGCGAATTTCGTCGGGCAGGTCCGCCGCGGTGAGCGCATTGCGGGTGGCGTTGACGACCAGCCGCTGTACCACATTCTCCAGCTGCCGCACGTTGCCGGGCCAGTTATACGCGCACAGCGCTTCGTAGAGGTCACGAGAAATCGCTGGGACCGCTTGCGTCGCCGCCAGTTGCTGCAGGAAGTGGTCGACCAGCGGCGGAATGTCTTCCCGCCGCTCGCGCAGCGGCCGGACGTGGACGTGAATGACGTTCAGGCGGTAGTAGAGGTCCTGGCGGAAGGCGCCGGTGTCGATCAGGTCGGCGAGCGAGCGGTTGGTTGCGGCGATCACGCGGCAGTCGACGCGGGCGGCGGCGCGATCCGAACCGACCTTCTGCAGCTCCCCTGTCTGCAGGACGCGCAGCAGCAGCCCCTGCATCCGCAGCGTCATCTCCCCGACCTCGTCGAGAAAAAGCGTGCCCGTGTGCGCCGCCTCGAACTTACCCGGCTTGTCGCGGAAGGCACCCGTGAAGCTGCCCTTGACGTGGCCGAACAGCTCCGATTCCAGCAGCGTCTCCGTCAGCCCGGCGCAGTTGACGGCGACGAACGGCCGGCTGCTGCGCGGACTGCAGGCGTGGATATAGGAGGCCACCAGATCCTTGCCGACGCCGCTCTCGCCGGTGATCAGCACCTTGGCTGCCGTCGGTGCGAGGCGACGGAGATCGGCCAGCAGGTCCACCATCACCGTACTCGCCGCGACGATCGTCGGCGGCGCCACCGGACGGTGATCACGCACCGTCGCCAGCGTGTGGTGTGTCGTGCCCGGCAGGTCCGGCGGTCGCACCGCGCCGGTTCCTACGGGGACAGGGCGGCCGGCATCGCTGCCCGGGATGTGATGCGTGAACGGCATGGTAACTCCAGAGCTCTGCAGGGCATTTCGAGTTGTGCGCCCGGCAGCAAACATCAGTTCGCCGATCGTGCGCCACAGCTCAGGGGGCGCCGCAAGTAGAAGAGGTGCGCGTCACCCTGGCGTCAAAGCCGCCGTCAAGCGAGCGTCAAATGAGCCTAAATGTGTAATCCGGCGCATTCGCGCAGCCGACCCACCGCTTTCCACCTCCGCCGTGCGCCGGAAATGTAATCTCCCTGACGATCCTGAAATTCTTGCACGCCTTTTGTACTGTCCACCGCGCGGCTGCCCGGCCGACATTTGCCGACAGCAGGAGACACCGCTGCACGCTTTGGACGCCTTCCCTTCGGGGACGGGAGTTGCAGTGTGGTCAGGCGCGCCCGCAGGTGGCCTCGTCATTCAGTCGCACACGTTCACTGCTTTACCGAACTCAGGGGGTTCATTGGCTCACGCGTCGTCGCAAGACATTTCCGCCTCATCGTCCGTTCTTTCACGCCGCTTCGTCCTGACACTGCTCGGCACCGTCGCACTGCTCGCCGCGCCCTCAGCTGCGCGCGCGGGCGCGATCACCGTCGGCTGGGATCCGAACCCGGAGCCGTCCGTCGCCGGTTACGTCGTCTACATCAGCACGCAACCGGGCGCCATCGGCGACTCGGTCGACGCCGGCTACAAGACGGTCTTCACGTACAGCAGCGCTAGGCCGGATATCACCTACTACTTTTCCGTTGCCGCGTACGAGCGGGTCAGCGGTGGCGTTGTCATCGGGCAGCGCTCTGCACCGTTGGCCATCCGCGCCGTCGGCGTGTCGCCACTGCCGCCGGCGACGCCACCGCCGGCGGTGCCGACGTCGGTCCTGACCAACGGCGGGTTCGAGAGCGGGATTTCAGGATGGACGGCGAGCGGCAACCAGTCGGTCGTCACGGCCGGATCGTGGTGGGGTATCAGCGAGGGCAGCCGCGCCGTCGCCTTCAACAGCGGCGACAGCACGCCGAATGGCTCGGTATCGCGGACGTTTCCAACGGTGGTCGGCCAGACCTATACCGTCAGCTTCGACGTCGGCGCTCTCTCGATCGTCAACCGTGACGAGCAGCGCCTGCAGGTCTCGGTCACCGGCGCCTCGCCGCTGCTGACCAAGGTGCTGCCGGTATTGGCGCCGGGGAATGGCACGAAGTACACGCCATCGACCCTGACCTTCGTCGCCAATAGCACGGCCTCGACGTTGGCGTTCCGCGACGTGTCAGTCGCCACCGTCGCCGTCGACCTGGTGCTCGACAACGTCCGCGTGACGACGATCGGCAAGTAGGTCAGCGCTGCCTCATCGACGCTCGATCGGCGGCACCAGCCCGGGTACACCCTCGAGCAGGGTGCCGACGATCGAGGCGCGACCGATCGACGCGATCGCCCGCTCCGCTGCGGCAAACGACGTGCGTGCGCCGATGACGACGATGACGCCGTCGACCCGTTCAACCAGCAGCCGCGCGTCCGCGGCACCGGCGATCGGCGGCGCGTTGAGGAGCACCCAGTCGAAGGGCCCCGCGCATTGCTCGAGCAGCAGCGCGAGCCGTCCACTGGCAACATCGCGCGTATCGCCCAGTTGCGACTGGCCGGCGCAGAGCAGCGACAGGTGCGAGGTGATCGCGGTGTGCGGGACGGTACCGATCGCACCGACCAGCCAGTCCGACAGCCCGCGTGCGGCACCGGCGCCGAAGCGCGTGTGCAGCGTCGGTTCTGCGAGGTTCGCATCGATCAGCAGGACCCGCATCGACGAGGCGGACAGGGTCAGCGCGAGCTGGACGCTGGCCGCCGCGGCTGGTTCGCGCTCCGCAGCGCTGGTGACCATGACGTTGCGCAGGCGACGCGTGGTCCTGATCTGCTGCAGCGATGCGGCCAGCCGTTCGCACTCGGCCATCACGCCCGGTTCGCGGCGCAACGGCTCTGGACTTGGCGCCGTCGCCTGGCCGGAGTGTTGTACCGCTGCAGGCGCCACTGTCAGCGGCGGCACCGGCACGGGCGGCATCGGGACTGACGGCATCGCGACTGGCGGCATCGGACCTGGCGCGGCCTGCTCGTATGGATACGTGTCCAAAGGCGAGCCTGCGAGGGGGGACGACTCACGCCCGCGCTGCGGCACCGGTGCGCGGCCGTCGTCGGTGAGCTGTGACCAGGCTTGATGGATGCGGCTCATAGGTTTACCGGATCAGACGGCGGCGGTGGTGGCGGCGCGCGCGCGCTTGATCGCCTGGACGAACGCCGCCCGGGTCATGAGGTCGTCGTCAGAGAGCGACTGGAAGCGCGGTGCCAGCGCCGTGCGGCGCGTCTGCGGCTGCTGGTGTTCGACCTGGTCGCAGACGATGGTCAGGCCGGCACGCGACAGGTCGGCCAGGTGGCACGAGTGGGTGGCGCGGTTCAGGAAGTACGGTTGGCGGCCGCGAAGGCAGGCCCAGCCGAATTCCGAGATGGCCCAGTGACCATCCCAGGCGTCCGACGTCTGATGCGCGCCGAAGTCGATGGCGTGTGAGGCGACGCCGCCGGGGCGCAGCCACATCGACATGTCGCCGTAAGTGCGCGGCAGATCGGCGGGATACTCGAGCACCCCTTGGGACAGCACCAGATCGGCGGACCCGTGCGGGATCAGGTGCGCATCCCCAGTGCGAACGTAGCTGATGAACGGCCCGGTGTCGTGCAGATTCGCGAGGCGAGCTCTCAGGGCCGCGACGCGTTCGGACTGCAGCGCGAACGCGAGGTGTGCGTCGGGCAAGAGCGACGCCGGAAATGCGTACGACGGCAGCATCGGCCGCACACGCGGAAATTCGTCTTCACCTGGGATGTCGGCTCGTTCGTGCAACAACCCGAGCAGCTCATCGAACACCGCCAGGCAGACAGGGCTCGATGCCCGCTGCACCGCATCGATCGCGATATACCGGCTGGAGCCGGTCAGGAGCGCAGCCACGCCGACGCCGAGCGAGTCGCCGGGTCCGATCTCGAGCACCGCCGCCGGATGACCGTCGAGACCATGCCGCCGCGCCATCACCAGGTGGCGCAGCCAGACCGAATAGCAGTAGCGGGCGGAGTCAGTGCCGCCAGTGGGTTTCGACAGCACCGAGTAGACGCCGGGAACGAACGTTGCGAGACCGAACAGCAGGGGCTTCAGGCGCATCGCTTCTCCTCGGCGGCTCACCGGTATGGCGCGTGCCGCCAGAACGTCCGGCGTGGCTCGGCGGCTGCGGCTGGGACGGGAGCGGCTGCCGTTGCTACACGGTCTGTCGCGCGGGCAAACGCGAAGTCCTGTGACACTTCCATGACGATGGCCCGGTCGACAGGTTTCCGCCGGACCGCCATGCCACCGACCAGTGCGTTGTCGCAGAGCACGCCGATGGTGCGCGGGATGCCCCCGGCGTATTCGTGGATCAGGGTGATCGCCTCGCGGGTGAACAACTGGGATGGGATTCCGCCGGCGGTGGTGACGCGGCTCGCCACGTAGGCGGCGGTCTCGGAGAGATCGAACGGTGCGAGCTCACAGCGCAGGGCGACGCGCTGCTTCAGCTGGCGAAGGGCCGGATCTTCGAGGCGGTCGGCCAGTTCCGGTTGGCCGGCGAGCACCAGCGGCAGCAGCTTCTCGGTCGCGGTCTCGATGTTGCCGAGCAGGCGGACCTCCTCCAGCAGGTCTGGACCAAGGCGCTGCGCCTCGTCGACAATCAGCGCGGTTGCTTCACCACGGGCGCGGCGTTCGAGCAGCAGGCGTTCGAGCCGCTCGAGCAGGATGCCCTTCGAGTCGGCGGCTTCTGCTCCGAGCTCGAACCGTGCCGCAAGCGTGTGGCGGAATTCTTGCGGGGTCAGCACCGGGTTGCTGATCGAGACGCAGTGGATGTGGCGGCAGCGCTCGGTCGCCGCGGCAGCGCGCAGCAGCGTGGTCTTCCCGGTGCCGGCCTCACCGAGCAGCACCGTCACCGGCTTTGCCATGACCAACCCGTACTCGACGTTGCTCAAGGCCTCGCGGTGACGCGCGGAGAGGAACAAGAAGCGCGGGTCCGGCGTCAACTCGAAAGGGGGATCCTGAAGGCCGTAAAAGGTGCAATACATGTTTGGCCACCGTGATCGGCAATACCGCCGTCCGCCGAATCGACCGATACAGATCGTGTAAGGGACGCGCAGCGCCCGACCGCGCCACGCCGCACACCGGCGGCAGCGCCTGCTGGCGTCACCCTTGCTCGGCGCGACACCTGTAAGTTCCCCGTTCAATCAACATCGTGGAGAAGTCTCAAGTGCTCTTTTCATCCGTGCGGCGCCTGCGGGCTGCAATCATCGCCGTCACTGCCATCCTTGCCTGCGGCGCGACGGCAACCGCTGCCGACGTCGACTACGGCGGCTACCGTCCTCATTACCAGGGCTACGGCGTCGATACGCGCGGCGGCCGCGGTGGCAGCGTGCAGAGGGTTACCCACCTGCTCGACACCATGGACGCGGCCAGCCCCAACTGGAACGGCTCCCTGCGCAAGGCGGTGTCCGCCGCGGGCGCCCGGTTCGTCGTCTTCGAAGTGAGCGGAACCATTCCGCTCGTCGCACCACTCATCATCAGCAACCCGAACGTGACCATCGCCGGGCAGACCGCGCCGTCGCCCGGCATCACGCTCCGTAACAGCTACATCCAGATCGACGCGGCTGACGTGGTCATTCAGCACGTGCGGGTGCGCCCCGGCGCCGTCGGCGGCCTGCCGCACGGCATTCACGTCCGCAATGGCGCCCATCGCATCGTGCTCGATCACGTGTCCGTCAGCTGGACGGTGTGGAGCGGCATCGACCTGCACGCGCAGGATGCGCCGGCGCCCAACATCGGTGACGTCACCCTGATCGACTCGCTGGTGAGCGAAATCCTCTCGTGTTCCGGCGTGAACACGCAGCTGCGGTGCGATCCGGCAACGATGACGGGCATTCCGCACTCGCGCGCCATCCTCGTCGGCGACAACAACACGAGCAAGACCTACAACAACGGCCGGACGCGGTTTGCGATGATCCGCACCGTCTCGGCCAATAACGACCAGCGGCACCCGGCGATCCAGGGGCCGGTCGATACGTTCATCGTCAACAACCTGATCTACAACCCGTCGCTGGTACCGATCTCGGCGATCTTCTTCAGCGACGACTACAACCGCGGTGGCGCCAACGCGGTCGTTGTCGGCAACAGCATGATCCCCGGGCCGACCACCCCCGGTTACAAGGGCTACGTGCCGCGGTTCTACCCCGAAGAGGGTCCCGCCTACATGGTGCAGCTCGATTTCAGCACCAGTTCGGCGACGCGGATCTTCCTCGACGGCAACCATTTCGCGCCGCGCTGCAGCGGCACGGCATGCCTGGCCAGCCCGCAGGCGCAATGGGTGCTTGCCTACGACAAGCCCGGCATGCAGGGTCGCAACCTCCATGCTGACAAGCCGCCGCTGACGCTGGCGAACCTGCCGTTGTCGTCGCTGATGCCGTACACCGCCGTCGAGGCCTACGTAACCGCGAATGCCGGCGCCCGGCCGCTGGATCGCGACGCGGTGGATGCCCGCGTCATGCGCGACGTCGCCGCCCGCACCGGCAAGGCCATCAACACGCCGGCCGACGTCGGCGGATATCCGGTGCTGCCAGAGAACCGGCGGCCGCTGACCGTGCCGGCAGACCCGCACGCCGTCGTCGACGCCGCCGGCCGCACCCGCATCGAGCAGTGGCTCGAGTCGTTTGCCCGCGTCCTCGAACCGGCGAATGCCTCGGCGGTTGGCGCACCGGCGAACCTCCGGCTGCTGGAGAACGGGCTCAGTGCACCGCGTCAGCTCCGCGCGATCGAGTAGGCCGGTCATATCGCAGCACTGCCGGTGAGCGCGGCAGCGGGCTGCTGCGCCAGGATCGTTTCGTAAACCGCCTTCAGCTGACGCGCGTTCTCGCGCACGTCCAGCAACTGTTGCGCGCGCCGCCTTCCCTCGACAGCGGCGCGCGCACTTCCCTCCGGATCAGCAAGCCGGCCCAGAATCGCAGCGGCTAGCGCCGCCACGTTTCGCGGCGGCACCAGCCACCCCGTTTCCCCGTCCGTCACCACGTCGGGAAAGCCGCCGACGCTGGTAGCGATGGTCGGCACCCCCATCAGCAGCGATTCGGCCGCGCCGCCGACGTTCTCGGAGTGCGACGGGTGTACCGCGACGTCGAAGTCCCGGTACAGCCGCCAGGCTTCGGGGCGAGACCCGAGGAACACGGCGCGCGCACCGAGCCGCAAGGCGCCATACCGCCGCACCCGGCGCTCGTACCCGTCCGCGCCGTTCCAGGCCCCTCCGACCATGACGCAGACCACATCAGCCCCGGCACGGACGCAGAGTGCCACCGCGTCAATCAGGTCCTCATGGCCCTTCAACCCGGCTCGCTGCCCCAGCGATCGCCGCGGCGCGTACATGTACGCGATCATGCCGACAATGCGTGTCGCTGGTGCCAGGCCAAGTTCGGCGCGCAAGCTACCGGGCGCGGCTTCGGCCAGCGCCTGGATGTCCGTGCCGTAGTAGACAAGGAACCTGCGCGCTGCGGGTATCCCCGCCTGTCCGTACCGCGTGCGGGTCCACTTGCAGGATGCCACCCAGTAGTCCGCGTGACCGGCGGTTGCCAGTTCCGCCCAGCGATAGACCGCATGTTCCAGGTGCAGCGGTCCAGGCACCTGGAACACGCGCGGCGTCGGGTGTCTCCTGCCGAGGGCCAGGCGCATCGACATCGTCGTGCCGACGAAGTGGCTGTGAACGACGTCCGGCTGCACGTGCTCGACGAGCATGCGCAGGCGTCTCGTGACCGCCGGAATGAGCCATGGACGCCGAACCGGCAAGTCGAACTGCCCATAGTGGACGCGGATCCCGGCGTTCACGCAATCGGCGACGAGCGGGCCGCCGGCCGGTAGCGCGACGTGGATATCGACGTTGCTCCTGACCAGCTCGCGCATCTGGTGGAAGGCCCACCGCGCACCTACCGACGTCTTGAGCAGGTGGAGTACCCTCATCGCGACACCGCAGGGACCGCCTGTGTCCCGCCCTGCACGTTGCCCCGCGATGCCTGAAGCCACTGCTCCGTCGCAGCACGGACGCATCTGTAGAACTCCACCCGCCGCGCTTGCAACAGTTCCTGCCGGTACAACCGCGCTCGTTCCAGGTTGGCCTGCCCATGTCGCGCCATCCTGGACGGATCGGCGAGCATCTCGCGGATGGCCCGACTCAAGGCCGCCGCGTCACCTGGAGGGACCAGCGCATCGCCGGGCAACAGCTCAGGGATGCCGCCGGCAGCGCTGCCGATGCACGGCAGCCGACGCGCCATCGCCTCCACCATGGCGCGCGGCAACCCTTCCGTCCGGGACGGCAGCACGAACAAATCCGCGTCGTCGAGCGCCGCGCGCACCGCCGCCGGCGACGACAGGTGGCCGGAGAACACCACGCGCTCGCGACAGCCGAGCGCAGTTGCGAGGCGCTCGAGGGCCGGCCGCAGCCGTCCCTCACCTACCAGGGTCAGCCGCACATCGACCCCGGCATCCACCACGGCGGCAGCGGCCCGAATCAGCACGTCAGGCCCCTTGTAGTACCTGCTCGAGGGAGCCGACAAACACCAGGTGCGCCGCCCTGCCGCGCTCACCGTGCGCCCGTGGCGCGGCGGCGAACGCGTCGGCGTGCAGTTCGATGCTGGAAGCCCCGACGGTCGGTCCCGGCGATGGGTAGCGGTGCTGCAGCACCCGTTCGGTGACATACGAGGCACTGCAGGCGCGCTGGCACTGGCGGCGCAGGTTCCGGGTCGCGCGCCAGCGCAGGTACGGGCGCAAGGGATGACGGACGGCGCCGCGGGCGAACACATCGCGAGGATCGCCGATCACCTCGACGCCGAATGGGTAGCTCAGAGCGGCCAGCCGCTTCGACGTCAAGTCGCCGATGGTGCCGGGCACCCGCAGGATGACGGCACCGCCCGGACCTACCGATTCCACCACCACGCGCCTGGCGGCGTGAAACTTCCGAACGAACTGCCACGGCCCGATGAAGTGCGGGACGGCGCAGAATGCAACGCCGTCACCGTCCGCGCGGTGCCAGTCGCCTTGCAGGGTGGCTGCATCCTGGACACGGGCAATGCACTGCACGCGCTCGAACACGGCCAGGTATCGCTGCCAGAACCCTCTCCGGAAGCACGACTGTGTCCAGACAGTGCCGTCGGGCAGCCGCTGGAATCGTTGCTCGAGTGCAACTGACACTTGCATCACATCACCATCGCCATGGCGGCGGGCGGCGATGCCACGCCGAGACTGGCAGCGATCGCGTCGCCGGCAGCCGCCCATGAGTAGCGCGCGTTCACCAGGTCCAGCGCGTTCCGGCACAGGCGCGACCGCAACAGCGAGTCCGACCACAGCTGCACGACCGCCGCAGCAATCGCCGTCGCGTCCTCACGAATCAGCAGGTGCTGACCGTCGACCGCGGCAAGTCCCTCGGCCCCCTTTGCCGTGCTGACGACGGGGCTGCCAGCCGCGAATGCCTCCAGGATCTTCAACCGCGTGCCGCCGCCGACCGCAATCGGCAGCGTGACGACGCATGGTTGCTGAAGATACGGGACGATGTGGTCGACCGCGCCGGTCACCACCACCCCGGCGTCACGCCGCGCGGCATCGAGCATCCGGGCCGTCGGTTCGCGGCCAACCAGCACCGCCCGCACCGGATGGTGGCGCGCCCTGAGCGCCGGCAGCACGTCCAGGATCAGGCGCATCGCCGCGTCTTCATTCGGTGCGTAGGAAAACAGCCCCGGATAGACGAGCGTTACGGGGACTTCAGACCAGTCCGCCGGCACGATTGGCGTCGCTGTGCGGCGGTAGGCGGCCACATCGACGCCGTTGGGAACGACCGCGACCGACGCGGGACGGAATACCCGCTCGAGAACGGCGGCATCGAGGTCGCTGCAGGCCCACACCAAGTCGGCGCCGGCGACGGTACGCGCCTCCACCTGCGCCAGCCGCCGCTGCACGCAGCCGCGCCTGAGGCGCTGTGTCAGCGAGGGTGCCCGGCTCGCGCTGCTCGACATCGTGTCGGCGCACAGCGTGCTCTCGACATTGTGGGCATCGTAGATGACCCGCCGGGCCACCTGCTTCAATTCCGGGACATAGCCGGCCAGCGTAATGCCTTCAACCACGGCGACGTCGTAGCCGCCGGCAGCGGCCCGCCAGGCAATCCATCGCGACACCTCGGGCCGATGCGCCTGCTCCACCGCCGGGAACGCCCCGCCGCGCAACGGCCAGCTGCGGGCCCAGGCCCGCTCCCAGGCCGAGGGTTGCGGCACAGCGAATGAGGCCGTGACCCGCACATCCTCTTCCAGGCGGGCGCCCTCGGCGACGCCAATCGCTGCCACGTCGACCGGCCCGAGCCGGCTGAGAGCTCGGATGTTCTGGCGATTCCGCAGCGCCGCGCCGCCAGACGTGCTCGACGGCGCGAAGCGGCTCAGCACCAGCGAGGTCACGTCCGTTGCTCCGTGGTCGCGCGCCACAGTCCGCGGTGCGCAGCCGTCGCGCGCTCGACGTGGAAGACGCTCGGCTGGAACCGCTCCCTCGCCCGTTCCCGCAGTTGCAGCCGCACCGACGCGCCGGGCAATTCCAGCGCCCCCGCCGCCCACGTGCCGTCGCTCGCGGCGAGCGGCAGGACGGAGACGCCGGCGAGCCGGGCGGCAATCTCGCGCACGCCCGGAAGATCCGTTGCCAGCACCGGCAGCCCGGCGACGCAGGCTTCGAGCACGACCCCGGGCAGCCCTTCGCGGAACGACGGCAGCAGCATCGCGTCAGCCGCGGCGAGCAGGCGCGGCACATCGGTGCGTTCGCCGAGTGCCACGACCCGATCCTGCAGCCTCGCTGCGCGAACGCGGGCCGCAATCGGCCCGCGCGGATCGTCGGTGCCCGCGCCAACCAGGAGCAGCCAGGCTGCCGGTTCGCGCGCGAGGATCGCCGAGAAGATCTGCAGCAGCCGCGGATGATTCTTCTCCGCCGTGTCGTAACCGACGTGAATGAAGAGCGTCGCGTCCGACGGGACGCCCAACTCACCCCTCACCTCCGCCGGCGTCACACTGCCATCGAACCGCGCCGGATCGACGGCGTCGTAGATGACGCGGCAGCGTCGGTCCGACCGCCAGCCGCGGCGCCACACGGCATCCATCGACCCTTCGCCGCAGGCGATGATGTCGGTCGCACAGTGGTCCAGCAGCGTCGCCGCGGCTCGGCGCTGCAGCCGGCGGGCGACCGTCGACGGCCTGCCGTCGCGCATCGCGTGGAAATGCGCCACCCGCACCGGCACACCGGCGACACGGGCCAGCGCCAGAACGGGCCCAGACGCGAGCAGGACGTGGGAGTGGACGACGTCGTATCGGCCGGCCCGCAGCAGCCGGAGGAAGCGGCCGGCGAACGAGCGGTTCACCGGCAAAGGACACACGACGCCGCCGCGGGCGGTGATCCGGCAATCGAGCTCGCCCGCCTCGCCAGAAAGAGCGCAGACGTCGATCGCGAACTCCGACGGCGGCAGCCGCTCGATCAGCTCGACGAGGCGCAGTTCGGCGCCACCCCAGACCATGCGGCCGAGCACGTGCAGGACGCGCGTCGCGGTCATGATCGTTGCCCCGCCAGGGAGCAGGGCGCCAGTGTCTCGCGCAACGCCTCCGGGCCGTCGCCCAGCGTGGCCTCGCACCACGCGGCCAGCGCGAACGCATGCCAGGCGATTGACGGATCGTCGGCAACCCAGCGCCGGAAGCCGCCGTCCGACAGTTCGGCCGGCGCGAGGATGCCGAAGCGCTCGAGGCGTTCGCGCGCAAACAGCCGCTCGCATGCGGCGTCGAATGGGCCCGACAACCACTTCTGCAGTGGCACGCCGAAGCCGTGCTTCTTGCGACGCGCCAGCGCCGGGCCGAATCGTTGCTCGTACATGGTCCGCAGCACCCGCTTGCCGGCCAGTGACTGCCCGGCAGCGCCGACCGTGTACTGCTCGGGCAGGCCAACACCGAACTCGACGAGCCGATGATCGAGGAACGGCACGCGCACCTCGAGATGCTGCGCCATGCTGGCGCGGTCGACCTTGACCAGCATGTCGTTGCAGGTGAGGCTGCTCAAGTCGCTCGCCATCGACCGCTGCAGTTCGCTGCCGGTCGCGTCAAGGAAGCGCTGGCAGGCCTGCTCCTCGAAGCGCGCCGCATCCCCGCCGTGCTGCATGAGGACCGCCGTACGGGCGAGCGGCACGAACTGCGTGAGCTGCGCATAGACGGCGGCATCCGGCCCGTCCAGCGCCGAGGCGAGCCGGCGGCAGCGCCGCAGCACCTCGCGCCAGCCGCGCACGCAATCGTTCCGCACCGGCACGCTGCCGAGCAGACCGCGCCCGAGCGTCCGGCCGACAACGTCACGCAGCCGCGGTGAAGCGGCAAACGGCCGGCGCATGCGCGCCACCAGATGCCTCTTGTAGCCAGCGAAGACTTCGTCGCCGCCGTCGCCGCCCAGTGCCACCTTGAAGTCCCGCGCGACGTGGCGCGACAGCAGGTAGGTCGCCAGGCTCGACGAGTCGCCGAACGGCTCGTCGTAGGCCAGCAGCGCGTCGGCCAGGTGGTGCCGCGCCTTCTCCTCGTCGAAGTTCTCCACCCGGATCGGCACGCCGATGCGCCGCGCGACGGCGCGGGCAAACCGCGACTCGTCGACGTCCGGATCGTCGAAACCGATCGAATACGCCGTCAGCGGCGTGGTTGACAGCTGGTCGCCGTAGGCGGTGACCAGCGACGAATCGATGCCGCCGGACAGGAACGCCGCAACCGGGACATCGCTCTCGAGGTGCTCGCGCAGAGCCCGCGTCAGCAGGACGTTGACGCCCTCACACGCCTCCGCCATCGACCGCGTGCGCGCCGCCTCGGCGGATGGCACGAGCCGCCAGTAGCGGTGCGTGCTTCGCCGTCCGCTGTCGAGATCGACGGTGAGCCGTGTCGCCGGCGGCAGCCGTCGCACGCCGCTGTAGATGGTGCTGCTCTCCGGCACGTAGCTCCACGACAACATCGCCTGCGCCGCAGCGTGGTCGATGCCGAACAGCGGCGCGAACGGACGCAGCTCGCGATCGAAGCAACGCAGCTCGGAGGCGAAGGCCAGGGCGCTGCCTGCGTCGGCAATGAACAGCGGCTTGATGCCGAAGCGATCGCGGCTGAGCACCAGGCGCCGGCGGCCGCGGTCATGGATCGCGAACGCCCACATCCCGACGAGCCACTCCTCCAGCCGATCCGGCTGCTGTTCGTAGAGGCGAAGGATGACTTCCGTGTCGCTGCGCGTGCGGAAGCGGACGCCCTGCTGCTCCAGGCTCCGCCGCAGCTCCGGCGCGTTGTAGACCTCGCCGTTGTAGACGATGACGACCGAACCGTCGTCGTTGGTCATCGGCTGGTTGCCGTGCGCGATGTCGACGATCGCCAGCCTGGTCATGCCGAGCGTCGCGTCCGGATGGGTGACGACGCCGCCGCCGTCAGGCCCGCGGTGACGAATCTGCTCGGCCATGCGGCACACGATCTCGCGCGATCGAGCCGCCGGGACATCGAGACCGGTGACGCCGGCGATGCCGCACATCACGCGACTCCTGGCACGGGTATGCCTGCGGCAAAGTTCCCGTCGATCACTTCGAGGCCTTCGGAGAAGCTCAATGTGTGGAATCGCGAGTTGCCCGCCGTCCAGAGCGGCCCGAGGTCCGCCACCACGCGCTCGCGATAAATCGAGGGCGTCAGCTCGAGCACCTCGCACAGCGCGACAGAACCGCCATAGAGCGCCGAACAGTTCTGCGCGGGACGGATGAGCGCCCCCTGCCGGACGAACAGGCGGCCGGCCGGACGGGCGGAACGCACATCCGACTTGACCGGGTTGCCGGCATGCGGCACCCACTCGTCCAGCGGCGTTGCTGCGTGGTAGATGAACAACTCGTCGGACGTGGAGGACTCCGCCTCGGCGACAGTGGCGAACATCCACCAGCGGCCGGCATACTCGACCAGCGTGGCATCCACCGCCGCAACGTCGTCGAGCAGCACCTTGACCAGTTCCCACCGGCGCGGAAAGTCGGCCGCCCGGTACAACTCGACACGGCGCACCGCCGAGCTCTCCGGGATCATGAAGACGTCATCGCCGAACGCGAAGACGAATGGGTACGACAGATGGTACGGACGCTCCAGCACCGGTTGCGGCGGGCTGAAGGCACCCGGCCCAAGCCGCTGGATCCACGAGATCACCCCCCGGCGCGTGGCGAAGTCGAAATCTTCGAAGAAGACGTGATCGACGCCACGATGCCTGAAGACGCAGGGGTCGGCGTGAAAATGACCTGCCGGCGGCGGGATGATCGAGAGCCCGTTCGGTGTGCAGGTCAGCGTGTTGACGACAAAGTCGTGTGGCGACTCGCGGTAGGCGAGAAACCATCGCGGCAACCCGTCCTGGAGACGGCCGCGCGCGGTCCGTGCGTAGTCACCGACGGCCCAGGAGAGGAGCCGGGCCGCGCCGGCGAGCGAGAGCGGCGACATGACGGCGCCCCCGTCGGCTTCCGGCTGGGACTCAGGGGAAACCGCGCTGGCAGCCCCGATGCCACGGCCAAGCACGACGGCGGCACGCGCCAGCAGCAGTTCCAGCGAGCTGACGACCATCGTCCGTTCACGCACGGCGGCCGTCGCGTGTCCAACCGTCCGGCAGCCGCTCGCCGTCACCAGCGACACCGACATCTCGATCGTGCTCCGCCCGGTGCGGAACGCGTCCAGCGCGTCGTCCAGGTCACGCGAGTTGCCGAGCGTGAACTCGACGACGCCGATCGTCGCCAGGCAACGCAGCAACTCGGAGGGCTGGGCGGACAGGTTGATGACCAGCGGCCACGTCTCACCCGCGGTCACTCGACGCGCGCCGCGCCGCGCCTTCATGATCCGCAGCCGCGGCCAGGCGCGCTGCGCGCGGCACCGCCGCCGCAGAGAGCGGGTACGGGGGGCGGGAACGCTTGTCGTCCACACCGAGTTGATGAGCCGTTCGAGCGTGGCGAGAAGACTGAGCGCCGGGTCGCGAACCACGCTGCCGCGACCGGCGACCTCCAGCACCGCGCCGACGCGGATCGCGCCGTTTCGCTCCGCGCGGGTGACCGCGTCCACTTGCCACTGCCGCGGCCCTTCGGGCGGCACGATCAAGACTGCCGGCACCGGTGGCGTCACTGCGCCCCGACCGCCGCGGCGTTGTCCGACTGGGCGTCGTGTGATTGGGCGCCGTGCGATTGGGCGCCGGCCGTGGCGAACGCGGCTCCCAGTTCGGCGAGCACGCGGGCCGGCTGAAATGATTCCCGCGCCGTCTCACCGGGCAGCAGTCCCTCCAGGCTGCGCTGCCGCCAGGCGGCGAACACGGTGCCGATGCGGGCCGCAATTTCATCGGCCGAGTTATACGCGGCCGTCGACCCTGCCCCGTCGTCGCAGAAGAGACGCATCATGGCCGAGGCACGCCCGGTGATGGCGAGGACCGGCCGTCCGGCGTTGAAGTAATCCGGCAGTTTGGAGAGAACCGAGGTGCTATCCGCCCGGGCGTAGTCGACCGCCAGCAGCAGCGTCGCGCTGTCGAGTAGATCCAGCACGTCGTTCTGGCCAAGTCGTCCAGCGACATGGACGACGTCATCGAGCCCGCAGCGACCAGCCCACTCCGGCAGGTCGCCATTGGACCATCCCGCCTGAGTCAACCGGAAGACCGGTCGCGCCTCCGGGTGTGTTGCCAGGAAGGACTGAATCCCACGCATCAGCGGACCGGCCGTGTGTCCCGGCGGGTAGAAGTTGCCGGCGTGAACGAGGTGGAAAAGATTCGAATCGGGGCGCTCGCACCGGCCGGGCCGCGGCTGAGGGCAGGTGCGCGGCCACGAACGTCTTGCGCACCACCCCGGTCGTGTTGCCGCGGGTGACCTCGGCGGCCTCGGCGGGATTGGTGAACGTCAGCGCTGCGGCGTCCCTGACGATCCGTCCGCGCCACAACGCGAAGAGGGGCAGTTTGTACGGTGCGAGCCAGCGGTGGCGGTACGACAGCAGGTGAAACGACGGCCAGGCGTCACTGAAGTGCGCCACGAAAGGCCGCTCCAGAGTGCGGGCGATGTGCCAGGCGACGATGTTCGAGACCCCCGGCGCCGCGCGGCCGTATATCACCGTGTCCGCCGGCAGCGCCCGCAGGATGTGGAGCCCCGCATCCACCGCTGCCGGCACCCACTGCCCCGCCGACTCAGGGACCGTCGAGCGGACCATCTGCAGCGCTCGGGCAGCCTTGTTCACCGGAAACGTCCCTGGCGCGACGACGGTCACCCTGTAGCGCGGGTGCTCGAACTCGTCGTCGGCGCGAGCCGCAGCCAGCACGTGGACGCGGGCGCCGGCGTCGATCAGGCAGTGTACGAGCCGGCGGCCGGCCAGCGCTTCAGCGCCGTCGCACGCCGGGTTCCAGTCGTGCGAGACGAAGAGCACGTTGACACCAGGCCAGCTGAATGCCGGCTGGCCGCTGGCCGCCCACTGCGCGAACGCTGTCGACGTCAGGAACACGTGGCCACCGTCCGCCGCTCGGCCGCCAGCTCGCGCGGCACCGCGTCGAGCGCACGCGCAATCGCACGGTAGGCCCGGCGCACCGCCGCGTCATCCGAGCCGCCGGGATCGGCAATCCAGAGGCGGCGGCAGAGCGGGGCCAGGTAGTGGAGCTTGGCGGCTGCCTCGGGGAACCATCCCTGCACTTCGTCATGGTTGTCCTGGTCGAACACCAGGATGACATCGGCGCGGCGGCAGACGTTGCCACGGCAGACGAACAGGATTCGTCGGGCCGGCCTCAGTGCCGCCACAGCCGCCCGCCGGGCAGACGCCGGCCGGATCGCGCTGCGTAGCGCGTGCGACACCTCCGCCCACGCGGGTGCGGAATCGTCACGCGTGTAGGTGTCGCTGTGCTCGCGGTGGAAGTGCAGTGCCTCCGGAGGCAAGGTCCATAACGGCCGCGTCAGCAGGGTCGGGTCGCGACGATCACGTGATCAGGTTCCGAACCAGCCAGCGTGCGTCCGGCAGCCAATTACGGGCATAGACGCCGACCGGGTAGTGCTGTGGACACTGGCGCCGGCCGGTCGTGAGCAGGTCGAAGAGATAGAGAGGAACATCCACACCGGCGGCGACGGACAACGGCAGGGAGCCCCAGAACCGGGCGTTGATCTCCAGGAGGACCCAGTCGCCGGACGCAGGGTTCACCTTGAACGCCACCATGCCGACACCGGAGTAGTTCAGCGCGCACGGGCCAGCCGAACTCGGCTGCCGCCGCGGCCACGGCCTCGCGGTAGCGGCTCGCCGCTGTGCGGGCACGGGAATGCCGAGTGCGTTCCCGAGCGCGTGCGTCTGCGCCTTGTCGTTGCAGATCGTGAACGCCTCGTCGTCGACCAACGCTACTCTGGCGAGCCCGTCGAGCCGCGCGCGTTGCGCATGAATCGCCTTGCTCGCGTGGTCGTCACAGGGGATCACGAGGTCGAACGTCCTGCGGCTCAGCAGCGCATGCAGGCCGTCGACGTCATGGCCGCGAACCGCATGGACTCGGCGCACGTAGCGCGACCGCAGTGCTGGCGCGTGCGCCGGCGCACCGGCCGCTTCCACGGCTACTCCGGCGCGGCCAAGTGACCGGATGACGGCGAGACAGCTGCGTGTGTCGGCGCCGATCACCAGTACCGAGCGTTCGCTGGCGGTCACCGTGGGCGCCATGGCACCAGACCGATGGGCGGTGAGTCGCGCTGCGGACGCCCGAGCAGGTGGCAGGTCCACAGCAGGCCGGCGCCGAGGCCGAGGCGGGCTGGCACCGGCAGCCACTCGCCGCGGATGTTGAAGAGCATGACCAGCATGACGATCGCAAGGAGAACCGCGCGGTGCGGCGTGCGATGGGCCTGTCGTTCGAGCGCGGCGAACAACGCGCCGACCAGCGCATAGAAGATGAACGGCCCGGCGACGCTGAAGTTGTAGTACGCCTCCCCGGTCGCGGAGAGGCCAACGGCACCCTCGAGGCTGATGTTGCGCGACGGCAGGCGCGGGTCGTCGGCGCGGGGTACAACCGTATGGCCGGGCACGACCCGGGACAGGACCTGGCGGTCGAACGGGGCCCAGTACGTCGCCCCCAGCTGGTAGGCGTCGCCTTGCTCGATCCAGTCGACGTGCGCCTTCGCAGCGCGCAACGTGCCGCCGAGTTCGGTGAACGTGCCGAGGGGAGACGCGTCGCGCCAGGTCACTGGCGCCGCATTGCCGATCCCGGCAAGCCGCACAGTCCTGACTCCTGGAATGACGAACAGCAGCGTCGCCGCCGCGGCCGCCACCATCCACGACCGCAGCCTGACGCCACGGTAGCGGAAGAGGATCAGGAACGTCACCAGCGGAATGAGGGTCTCGCTGCGCAGGCCGAGCACCAGCATCAGCGCACCAAGCACGCTCCAGACAACGGCCGGCCTGAGGCAGCGATCGCGTGGCGCACCGCAGATCGCGAATGCGCATCCGAGCTGGGAGGCATCGATCGCCAGCGGCGCCAGGCTGGCCTCGAGCACGTTGACCCTGAATGGCAGGTAGCCCATCGAGAAGATTCCGAGCCCGCCGCGCTGCAGCAGCAGCGCCACCGCCGCCGTCATCCCAAGCAGCATGAGCATCCACCCCGCCCGGTGCAGGGTTGGATCTCCCGGGTGGTGCCGGCGGCTACGATCGACTACGGTCGCCGGCGGGCCGAACAAGCCGGCACCACAGACGAAGCCGGTGGCGCCGATGACGCCGAGCATCATCGCCAGTCGGCCGTTGGGCTGGAACAGCCACGCAATCTCCGGCTGGTAATAGTCCGTCAAGACGTCGGGAACGAGCGCCGCCACGAACGACAGGCCGAAATGGAACATCCAGAACATCGCCAGGTACAGTCCGGTGGCTGACAGCCACGCGAAGCCCAGGCCGTAGTGCGTGTAGAGCAGCAGCGCGATCACCGCGGCGCCAGACCCGACGGCGAACGCCTGCTGACTGTCTGCGTCTTCGTATCTGCCCGAGGCAAGCGGTAGCGCGGCCAGCAGCAGCACGGCGCCGACGACCACCAGGTGCGAGACGTGCCACAGCCCGGGTCGTTCGGCCGTGATGACGCCGACGGCGCCGCCGTTCACACGCCGCCGCCAAGTGCGATGGTCGGCGGATCGGCAGGCACCACCGTCTCATACGGTCCCCGCGTATACGGCGCAAAGTAGTAGGGATGCTGCTGCACGTCGGCGCGTGTCAACACGGCACCCAGCACGTTGGCGCCGGAAGTCTGCAATTCCTGGATCGCCAGCCGCGCTGCCCGGGTCGAGGTGCGGCCCGAAGCGACCAGGAATACCAGCGCGGTCGCGCGAGAGGCCACCACCGTCGCATCGGTCACGCTCAGGACCGGCGGAGAGTCGACGATCACCCAGTCGAAGTGCTCCCGCATCAACGCGAACAGCTCGTCGAAGCGGCGCGAGCCGAGCAGGTCCGGTGGATCCCAGGTCGGCCGACCCGCCGGCATGACCAGCAGCCCTGGCACCTCGGTCTGTCGCAGGTACTTCCGCGAGCGCCGCATCGCCCTGCAGCAGGCCCGAGAGCCCTGGCTCGAGCGCCTGCGCAAACAGCGTGTGCACGCCCGGGCGTCGCATGTCGGCGTCGATCAGCAGCACGCGCTGGTGCGCCTGCGCCAGGGCGATCGCCAGGTTGCTGGCGACAAACGACTTGCCCTCACCTTCGGATGCGCTCGCCACGACCACCGAATGCGGACCGGGGCCATCCGCGGCCGAGAGCAGGGCGGTACGGATGGCGCGTACCGACTCGACCAGCGACGACCGCGGGTTTGCATCGAGCAGCGCCGCGCCCGGGTTGCCCTTCCTGCCGCGCACCTCGGGGATCAGGCCGACGACCCGCAGGCGCAGACGGCGTTGCACATCGTCTGGGGTCCGCGTGCGGTCGTCGACGTACTCGAGGCCGCACACCAGGCCGACAGCGAGGAGCGAGCCGCCGAGCAGCCCGATCAGCAGGTTGAACGCGGAGCGGGGCGTAACCGGAGTGGTGGGCGTGCGGGCCGCGTCGATGATCCGGATGTTGCTCGCCCGCAGGTCCGCCGAGATGCTCGTCTCCTTCGCGCGCTGCAGCAGGCTCTGGTAGACCTGCCGTACGCTCTCGGCCTCGCGCTGCAGCGCGGCGTACTCGATACCGCGCCGGTTCAGCGCCAGCGCCTCGCGCTTCTGCGCCTCGAGCGCGGCAACCATGCCCGCCTCCTGCGACTGTGCTGCGCGGTACTCGTTGCTGACGGAGTCGACGACGCGGGTGATCTCGGCAGCCAGCCGGCGCTCGGTCGTTGCGACTTCGGTGTCCTTCGCCACCAGGGTGGGATGCCGGTCGCCGAGCGTCTCAGCGAGCTGCGATCGCTCGCGCTGCAGCGTCGCCAGGTTCCCCTTCAGCTGCTGCACGAAGGCATTGGCGAGGATCGCGGGAAACGCCTCGATCGCGCCGGCCTCGCGCTGCAGCGCCACCATCCCGCGATAGCGCGCCTCCTTCTCGATCCGCTCCGTCTTCGCCCGGGTCACTGCCGCATTCAGGTCGCCAAGTTTCTGGACGACGATGTCCTGGCCCGGCCCGAGAGCGACCGCGTCGTGCTGCTCGCGATAGGCCTGCAGCGCCGAGTCGCTGCGCTCGACACGCGCGCGCTCTTCGGTCAACTGCGCGTCCAGCCACTCCGTCGCTTCCTTCGACGCGGTGAACCGGGTGTCGAGGCTCTGCTCGATGTACTGGCGGGCATGCACGTTGGCGACTTCCGCGGCAACCGCGGGGTCTGGCGATCGGAAGCGCAGGTTGACCATCCGCGTGCCGCGGAGCGAATTGACGCTCAGCCGGTCCAGGATCGCGGCGATCGCCGCGTCCTCGCTGGTGCCGCCGAGGGCGGCGCGGGTCGCTTCCGGCAACGCCCTGGCCGTACGCTGCGCCGTGCTTCGGCTGGTCAACAGCTGCAGCTGCGTCTGGTAGTAGCCGTCCTGCGCCAGCCCCTCGTTGAGAACCTCCGGAAAGCTGACGACCGAGGGCCGATCGGACTCGATCAGCACGGTTGACGTCGCTTCGTAGAGCGGCGTCACCATCGCGTTGTAGGCCGCAACGCCGGCACCGGCGGCGACGACGATCGCCGCCATCAGCCAACGCCGGCGGTAGAACACCCTGAAATAGTCGAGCGGATGGTAGTCCGTGAGAAACGCCGCATGCTCGGCTCCGACTTCGTCCACGACATCTCCGGTCAACGCGTCTCGCCGGCGCAGCTGCGACATCAGAAGAGCCTTTCCGGAATCACGAGGGTGTCGCCTGGCTGCAGCCGGTCTGTCAGCGAGGCGCGCATCTCCTGCTCGCGTCCGTCGATCAGTCTGAGAATCTTCACGCGGTTGACGGCGCCGAACTCGCTGGCGCCGCCGGCAAGCGCCAGCGCCTGGCGGACGGTGGTGTCCTGGGCAATCGGGTAGGCGCCAGGCCGGCGCACTTCGCCGTAGACATAGATGGTCGAACTGCGCGGCACATACAGCGTGTCGCCGTCCTGCAGGAGGACCGCGGCCGACTGCTCACCGTGTTCCAGCCGGCGCAGGTCGACCCGCATCACCTCGGACCGTGCGCTTTCACCGGGGAGGACCGGTCCGTCTGCCGCCGCCGACCGGATGACGAACAGGTGGTCGGCCGCATCAGCGGTCGTCGACCCGGCGCGGGCCAGCGCCTCGACCAGGCTCATGTCGCCGGTCAGCGGGTAGGTCCCGGGCGTCCGCAACGCACCCATCACGAACACCCGCTTGCTCCGATACTCGACGACCGAGGCGGTCACCTGCGGGTTGTTGTAGTAGCCGGCCGCCAGCAGCTTCCGCAGTTCCGTCTCGAGGCTGCCGAGCGTCAGACCGCTCGCGGCGACGCGGCCGATCAGCGGAAACGTAAACGAACCGTCGCCGGCCACGACGTACTCGCCGCTGACGTTGTCCTGGTTCCACACGTTGATGCGCAGCCGGTCGCCCGGTCCGACGACATAGTTGGGCGTCGCGGTGCCGGCCGGTGGCCCCGACCGGGACGGCGACTGGGCCGCGAGGCGCGACCCGGCAAGGAGCAGGACGAGAATCAGCAGCAGCCGGCGAGTAGTCAACCCTGTGCCCTCAAAAACCGTAGGCGAACGATGTCGCGATGCGGGCGTTGTGGTAATTGCTCTCCGGGATCGTCGACTCCCGGGTGAAGTACGTCAGTGCCAGCGTGAGCCGGGTCCCGGGGCGTGCCTGGTAGCCGAGCGCCACGCCTGCGTCCAGCAGCGAGTCGGAGCGCGGCCCGCCCGGAAAGGCAGCGGCGGCGGTGACGGTGCGATATCCGTGCGTGAATCGGGTGGCGCTGAGCCCCAGGTCCCAGCGGGCAATGAGCTGGCGCCGGAGCGTGCCGCCCCACCCCGCGCGCACGTAGTACGGCTGGATGTCGGAGTACGAGTAGGCCAGCGAGCGCTCGTAGCTGACGCCCAGCCGCGTCTGTGGCCCGGCCCGGTACGTGAGGTTCGCCGCCCCGACCGGTCCAGTGAAGGGCGGCAGGCGGCCGTTGACAGGACGAAACTCCTGGTAGCCGAAGCTCGCGTTGCCCGCGATCAGCGCCCGCGGGTGCAGTTCCACCCCCGCCATCGTCTGCTGCGATCGTGCGTCGCGATCGAGCGCGTCGATGAAGCGGACCTGGGTGACGTCGTGGGTGACGGCGACGGCGGTGAGCGGCGTGATGCTGTAGCGCACCGCACCGCCGACGGTACGCGCGTCGCGGTTCAGTTCCTCGGCCAGGAAGCTGCCGGCGAAAATCGCGGCGCCATCGAACCGGGTGCCGGCGGTGCGTGCCTGGACGCCGAGCGACACTTTCGGCGTCACCGCAAAGCGGGCGCCGGCATCGGCGCCGTGTTCGATGCGCCGCGAACGGGCATCGATCTCCTCGTTCGGCCGCTGCCGGGTGTTCAGGTATGTCAGTCCGCCAAGCAGCGTGAGCCGCCGGAAGGGAACCTGGGCCGCAGCAGCCGCTTCTTCGTTGACCGAGCGCTCAGATCCCTCGCGGGCAAAGTAGACCAGTTCGGTCGCGGAGCGAAGGGTCAGGAGCCCGCCGCGCGGACGGGTCGTCGCTTCTACCGTGGGCCGGACGGTGAACGTGAAGTCCGGAGCCGGCGCGTCGGCGCGATTGTAGACATTCGAGTCGATGCCGACGTCCTGCACCGCGAGCACTGGCCACACATCGAAGGGGCCGATGCGGTGCGGGGCGGCGGGAGCCGCGCCGTCGGTGGCCTCCTGCGCCGCCGCCGTGCCGCACAGCAGCGCCGCGGCGGTCGCCAGCGCCACACCCCGGGCAAACGAGCGGCGACACCGCGAATACGTCTGGAGGGGCATGGCGATGGCTGGCTGATGCGCAATGCGTGTACCGGCTGCAGCCGCGGCGCTCCGTGCGTAAATCTCTCCGCCGCAGGCGCTCTGGAGGACGATTCGCTCAGGGGTACGGGCGGCCGGTTCCCCGGCGAGACCCTTTAGTGCGGCGAGTGGCGCACTTCTGGGCGGTCGCGGGCAGGCGCTCAGCGACCCGGGCTCTCGACGGTGAAACTGATCAACTTGGTGGTGGCGATCGGCTGGCCCTGCCACATCGCCGGCGTGAAGCGCCAGAGGCGGGCTGCCGCCAGCAGCCGCTGGTCGTATTGCAGATCGAGACCCACCTCCATCGCCGCCTGCGTCACGCGGCCATCCGCACCGATCCGGACACGAACCACACCGGTCGCCCCCAGCCGCATCGGCACGCCGGCCGGCCAGGGCGGGAAGGACTGACTGACTGGCACTGCAGGAGTGACCAGCGGCACGGCCGCGCTTCCGCTGGCGGTGTCACGCGGCGCCGACGCCACTTGAACGGCGGCCGCGGGCAGAACCGCAGGTGGCGAACTGCGCGACGGGCTGACGTCAGCCGCCGGCCGCCCGCTCTGATCCTCTTCCGCCCGAGCGGCTGGAGGCAGTGGCACGGCGGCCGCGGCGGCGGGCGGCTGGGGCATGCTGCTATCCGCGACGGTGGCTCGGGCGGTAAGGTCCAGGAACCCTTGCGCAAGCATCCGGAGATCGCCCATTCCCGGCAGGTCTCCGGTCGTCGGTTCCGCCGTCAGCACCAACACTCTCCGGAAATGCACCGCCGCCGCCGCGCTGTCGCTGCGCTGGAAGTCACTTCGCCCGGCCGCAAACGCCTCCCTCGCCAACCGCGGCACCACTCTCTGGCGGGTGCTGCCCAGCAGTGATGCGAAGCGTGGCGGCAGTTCCGCGCTGTCCAGCACCAGGGTCGGCGCCATGACGACAAGAGATTCGATGGTGCGTTCTGCCTCTGTCGTCTGGCCGAGCGCCATCAGGCACAGCGCCCGGTATTGGAGCGCCTCCTCGGTATCGAGTCCAGCCAACACGGCGAGCGCCTCCGTGTAGGCGGCGGTCGCGTAGAGCGCGCGCCCCTTCACGAGCGCGTCGGCACCTTGCGCCGCCGGTCGCGCGGGAACAGCGCAGATCGCCGCCAGGATTGCCGTGCCGAGGAGCCAACGCACGGATCCGACGACGATGCCGATACGGGCCGAGCGGTCGCGCCGCAGCGAGCGTGCTTCAGTCACCAGGCGCATTGGCAGTGTTCTCCGGCAGCAGGAACGGTTCCCAGAACGAACGGTCGTAGCGCGTCCAGGCGTGGCAGCCAAACGGCAGCCGCCCGCCGGCCAGTTCAAAACAGGTGCGCGGCGACGCCTCGAAGGCAAAGCGCAGCCCCTCCTCCACCGTGGCGATGCGGAACTCCGGGACGTAGTCGGCACCACGGCAGGACAGGAACCAGTCGTTGTTCATGCCGTGTTCCGCCGGGTAGTCGCCGCGGTCACGATGCGCAAGCACGCGCCCGACGAGCGCCGCGCCCGGCATCCGCCGTCGCCAGGCCTCCAGCAACCCGTAGATGGGGTCGAGCCCCCGGCGGTTTCTCGTCACCAGATCCGACACGAACGCAAGCGGCTCGCGCCGGTATCGCTGCCGCAGGATGCGGAGCACGCTGTCGATCCGAACCAGCGTGAAGCCGCCGTTGCCGACCCGCGGCTCCGTCACCCAGGGGGTATCCGGGCCCGGAAGCCACGGCGGCCCGACGTAGTCGAGTCCCGCCCGGCACCACTGCAGCAGCTGATCACTGAAGACGAGGCTGTCGAGGTGATAGACGAACAGATAGTCGTAGCCGGAAAACGCCTGGTAGAACCGCGGCCAGAACAACAACTGATTGTGGGCGGCGACCGAGCCGAAGAACTTAGCGGGGAATCGCTTCGTTCGGATGCCGGGACGGTGGAGGCGGCTGCTCGGCGGCGCGGCGAAGAACGTGTCGTAGCGACCAAGATGCCGTTGCAGGTGGCGCAGCGAGACCTCCTCGTCCGGCAGCAGCGTCGGCCTGGACGACAGCGGCACCACGATGGCGACCGTCGGGTCGCGGCCGGCCGTAGCCGCGCCTCCTTCGCTCGTCGTCGCCTCGATCACAGGCGGGCAGCCGATACGTGCACGCCAGCACCGGCGAGCACCTGATCGTAGATCCACCGGTAGGTCTGCTCGAGGCCGTCACGCAGCCGCGTCCGCGGCGCCCAGCCGAGATCGTGCAGGATGCGCGTGTTGTCGCTGTTGCGCCCGTTCACGCCCTTCGGCGCGTCCAGGTTGTAGCGTCGCCGCAGCGTCACCCCGGCGATCTCCTCGACCAGGTCCACCAGCTGGTTGATCGTGACCGATTCGTCGGAGCCGATGTTGCGCGGCGCGTCGACGTCGCTCGCCATCAACGTCTGCGAGCCCGACGATGCAGTCGTCGATGTACATGAAGCTGCGGGTCTGCTTGCCGGAGCCCCAGATCTCGATCTCGTGGCTGCCGGAGAGCTTGCGCCTCGATCACCTTGCGGCAGATCGCCGCCGGCGCCTTCTCACGCCCGCCGGTCCACGTCCCGTGCGGACCGTAGACGTTGTGGTAGCGCGCCACGCGCGTGATCAGGCCGAAGTCCTCGCGGAAGTGGCGGCACATGCGTTCGCTGAACAGCTTCTCCCAGCCGTAGCCGTCCTCCGGCATCGCCGGGTAGGCGTCCTCTTCCTTCAACGCGACGCCACGCTCGGACTTCTGCTTGTCCGCGGCGTACACGCAGGCCGACGACGCGTAGAAGAAGCGCTGCACGCCGGCGGCCTGCGCCGCCATCAGCAGGTGCGTGTTGATCAGCACCGACAGCATGCACAGCGCCTTGTTGTTCTCGATGAACCCCATGCCGCCCATGTCGGCCGCCAGGTTGTAGACCTGCGCGGCCCCGCGCACCGCCGCGACGCAGTGCTCCTTCTCCTGCAGGTCCAGCCGCAGGTTCTCTACCGCCGGGAACACCTGGTACCAGTCTTCGATTGGCTTGACGTCGACCGCGCGCACGCGCCGGCATCCCTGCTTCACGAGGTCCGCCACCAGGTGCCCGCCGATGAAGCCGCCGCCGCCGCACACTACGATGAGTTCATTCAGGTTCGGTGTCATGGTGTCTCCGCGGAAAGAGTGAGGCGGGAGTGCCGGCAGCGGACGTTGGAACGAGCGGCGGGTTCGGACTGCTTGCGTGCGCTTCCCGGCGCAGCCAATCCTCCGGCGGGCGCCGCAGCAGCCGCGAGCGCACGTACTGCCGCGCCGGCGGCGAGCCCGCAACCAGGTGGCGCGCCAGGAAGGCGCGACGCTGCAGCGCCGGGTACGAACGCCGCGCGGCCACGGCCTGCGTGAACCGTCGCGTCGCGGCGGCGCGGGCGGCCAATGCGGCAATCTCGCGCCGTGACTCTGCCGTCCAGGTAGCAGAGCATGCCGCCAACGCGTCGGCGATCATTGCGTCGACGGTCGCCGCGTGATCGGCCGAGCTGAAGGTGATGCCTGCCGTTGCCTGGCCCGAGTGCACCCGCCACCCGCCCCAGGTGTCCGGCACGTGCACGGTACTGGCCGACAGCCCGGCGCGCATGCTCCAGTTGAAGTCGCCAACCGACCCCCAGGCCGCTGGAACAGGCCGATGCGATCGAACAGCGAGCGGCGAATCAGCAGTTGCGTGATCGAGACGTAGACGGAGTCGCCGAGCAGGTGCAGCAGGCCGTCGAACGGTGCCTCGCGGATGTGCGGTCGGGTCAGCAGGCTGCCGCTGCTGCGTGCGAACGCCGATTGGTGCCGCCACCAGTGCGCCAGCGCGGTAGCGTCATCGCCGTTGCCGTCGATCGGCCGCAGCGCGCAGTGCGCAATGTCACATTCCGGGTGCGCGTCGAGCGCGGCCACCATGCGCGCCAGGCAGTCGGGCGCCATGGTGTCGTCGCTGGTGGCGATGTAGACGAACTCGCCCCGCGCCTCGCGAACGCACGGCGTCCAGCTGCCGGGCGTCCCCTCGCGCGGCCCCTGCCACGCGTGGATCCGCTGCGTCCTGGCCGACCCAGTCGCGGATGTAGTCCCACGACCCGTCGTTCGAATAGCTGTCGTACACGAGCAGTTCCCAGCTATCGAACGTCTGCTCGACGATGGTGCGGAATCGCTGCGGCAGGTACAGCCCGGGTATTCAGGTTCGGCAGACAAATCGAGACCCTCGGGCGAATGGCCATGAGCTGTTTCCTTCTGCACGGCGGCAGAATTGGGGGCGATGGGTGTCACGCTGGCGGCACTTCTGAGTGCATCCGCCACGCGGCGCACGACTCCGGCCATCCGGCGGTGACCACGTCCGTTCCAATGGATGCCTTCTCGCCGCTTGTAGTCATGGCGCGTCAGGTGCGTCGCCCCGGCGACCAACAGCACGTCATGAAGCGCGCAGATGTCCGCCAGCCGCCGGTCCGGCAACGACGCGTCGCAGTCGGCCTGGGCGCCGCTGCACCGGGCGAGCTCGGCCCGGCCGGCCACCGTCAACTGCCGCGGGTCGGGAACCGTCACGATCGCGAGCTGCACGTCGTGCGCCCGGCACGCGGTGTTCGCGCGCTCGATCAGGTAATCACAGGCGGAGTAGGCGCGGTCGGCCAGCGGCCCTGGAACGCACATGCGCGGGAACAGCCGCCGCGGGTCCTGGTCGGAGCAGGTCCACGGCTTCGCCGTGACGTGATCGTGGGCAATGCCCCACTGCCCGGTAACCACATCGCGGCGCGCGAATGGCGCACGATGGCGGCGCAGTTCCGGCACCAGGTTGTCCTGAAGGTCGTTCTCGAGGCAGACGAACCAGATGACGCTCTTGCCGTGCAGCCGCGCTGCGAGCTGCTCCATCAGCAACACGCCCTGGACCATGCTGTAGCCGGGCGCGCCGATCGCCTTCACCCGCAGCCGCGCGTCCAGATCGGCGAAGCTGCGCCCGGCGTCGACGCCGTAGCCGAACGCAAACGAATCGCCGATCACCACGACATCGCTCCGCTCGAGCGACCGGCGACCAGGCCATCCGTCGCCGTCGGTGACGATGCTGAACACATCGTCGAAATCCGCCAGGTAGTGCGTGTCGAGGTGTGGCCGCGGCTTCCACCCCAGCCGCGGCTCGAACGCCATCAGCTCGGTCCATGGCACGAACGGCCGCTCCAGGCGCTGCGCCAGCCACGCCACTGTGGTGGCGAACAGCCGCAGCAGCCCCGCGATCGCGTACGCCGGCAGCAGCGCCGCCAGGTACGGCACGGCAACGATTGCCGCAACGAACGCTCTCATCATTTGTCGACCGTCGGAAACGCGATGTGGGACTGCGGCGCGGGGTCGTCAGGCGGTGAGGGTTACCAGCCGTTCAGCGAGAGGCAGCGTTCCAGCACGCGGTGCGAGAGGCGATGCCTCAGCGGCTGCGGCGCCGCGCCGTGCGAGTAGGACGGCTGCGTACGCTCCAGCCAGTCGTGCACCCACCGCTCCGCGGGCGAACGTGGATCGCGCAGACTGGCCGGCGGCGCTATGCCGTGGATGCGGCGGTACATGCGCTCCCAGTCCTCATCCCAGATGGCCAGCCGGCTGAAGGTGCGGGTGCCATGCTGCAGCATGAGGCGCAGCACCTCGTCATCCCAGCGGTAGTACTCCTGCGTCGGGACGCTGAGCACGTCGGCGCGATAGGCGGTCCACTCACGCGGCAGCTGCGAGACCAGGTGTGGCGGGATCCAGAAGTCGCGGTGATACCAGCGGTAGAGGTGTAGCAGCTGACGGTCCCAGCGGCCCTTCAGCAGCTCCCAGCATTGATACCACCGGATCTTGCTCCTGAAGCGCGCCAGATCGATGGTGGACAGGTGCATCACCTTGATCTCGCGCAACGAGAGCCGCGGGCTGGTGGCGGGCAGCGGCACGCGCGGACTATGGATCGGGTCGCCCCGGTGTTCGGCGCCGTCGTCCATGTAACCGAGCGGCAGCTCGCTCGGGAACACGTAATAGCTCGTGCGATCCGGCAGGACGCATGCCCACTGGAAATTGACGATCGTCCCGGGGATCGCGCGCAGCGTCATGTGCCACTCGGGACTGGAGCGGAACGTCGCGGTCAGGAACTCGTCCGCGTCGAGGGCGATCAGCAGCCTGGGGCCGGGGTGCCGCCGCGCCGCGGCAATCAGTTGCTGCTGCCGTTGTGATTCGTCGTACTCCTGCCCGCTGTTCTCGATCAGCTCGACCTTCGGAAAGCGGCGCGCGATCTCCCGCGAGCCGTCGTCCGAACCCTGATCGGCGACGATGATGCGGTCGGCCCAGTCGCTGGCGCAGGTCAGGAACCGCTCGAGGATCCAGGCCTCGTTCTTGACCGGCGTCAGGCAGACGATCTCGGGGGTCATGCGTCCACCTGCCGTTGCCGCGGGTCAGCCAATCGAGCGCAGCAGGCCGCCGTGCGCGCGCTTGCGGCTCGCCAGCCGGATGCGCACGCCGTACGGGAGGATGTCCGGACATCCGAGCAGGCGCAGGCGGATGGCGGTACTGGAACTGGTGGTGAGCGCGCCGTAGAGAATCGACGTCTCGACCCGCGCCGCGGCCACCACTCCCGACAACACGAGCCGGTCGACGAACCGCGCCACCTGCGACGGGCCGTCGCCGGCGTAGTCATGGAAGGCCACCGTGGTGCCGGGGCGACAATGTGGCGCCCAGGCGAGGAAGTCGGCCATCACCGAGCGGTAGCTGTGATCGGCATCGATGAACAGCAAGTCGATCGGCGGCCCATTCCACGCGGCCGCCTGCGCGGTGGTCGGTCCTTGCCGTGTCTCGACAAGGGCGGCCAGGCCGGCGCGGCCGATGTTCTCGTGGAAGGTGCTGAGATATTCGGTGGCCGCCGCACCCAGGTGCGACGCATACACCTCGCCGGTGGCGCCGGCCGGCCTGAAGAAGTCCACCGCGAACACACGAGCGCGATCGCCAGCGGCACTGCCGGCGGCGAGCATGATGGTCGAGCGCCCCTGCCAGGAGCCGAGTTCGACGATGGCAGCGGTACTGGGCACACGCTTCGCCAGGCGATACAACACCACCTGTTCACCGGGCATGAGCCAGCCCTGGACCGAATTGGAGAGTTCCTGGGCCTTGTCGAGTTGCATGGATGACGGGCTCCTTGCCGTCAGGACTGCGCCGGCCTGTCGCACGGCGTCCAGGTGTAGTCGAGCGCGATGATTCCCTGGTTGCCGTCGGTCGAGAACGTCGAATCCCCGTCGGGCGTCACGTGCACGATCCCGGCGTTAGCCACCGAATCGACGACGCTGTGCGCCTCCATCCACAGCGACACGTTGACGGCGTGCCCGGGGCGCAACCGGACGTCGCGGAAGCAGCATTCGAACCATTGGTCGCCAGGCCGGAGGTCGACGCGCAGGCCGATCTCACGGGTCCAGCTGGTGATGACGCGTGCGCCGGACAGGGTCGAGAGCACGATGGATAGCGCCGCGTCGCCGATCGGCTCCGCCGCCTCGATGCATACCCGTAGGCGGAGGTCGTCGCCGCGCGCGTGGCTCAGCACACGCCGCCCCGTGCCGTCGACCAGCGCCAGGCGCGTATAGCGGGCGCGGCCGTCACCGGTATGCCCGACGCAGCCCAGGTCATCGGTCGCGCCATCGGTCAATTGCGCGCCGACATAGCGGTTGACCATCTCGGGTGCCGGACCGTCAGCGACCAGGCGGCCGCTCTCGAGCAGCAGGGCCCGCGAGCAGAGCAGCGGGATGAAGTCCATGTTGTGGCTGACGAACAGGATGGTCTTCCCAGAGCGGGCCAGCGTCGTCATGCGCTCGATGCAGCGCTTCTGGTAGGTCGCATCACCGACTGCCAGCACCTCGTCGACGATCAGGATCTCCGGATCCAGGTGCGCGGCCACGGCGAACGCCAGCCGCACCTACATCCCGCTCGAATACCGCTTCACCGGCGTGTCGAGAAACGTCTCGACGCCGGCGAAGTCGACGATGGCGTCGAACTTCCGGTCGATCTCGTCACGTCGCATGCCGAGGATCGCTGCCGTTGAGGTAGACGTTCTCGCGGCCGGTGAGCTCCGGATGAAAGCCGGTGCCGACCTCGAGCAGGCTGCCGACACGGCCGCGCAGGACGGCCCTGCCTGTCGTCGGCCGCGTGATGCGGGACAGGATCTTGAGCAGCGTGCTCTTGCCGGCGCCGTTGCGGCCGATGATGCCGACGACCTCCCCGGGCTGCACCTCGACGCTGAGGTCCCGCAGCGCCCAGAAGTCCTGTTCGCCGCGTTCACGTCGGCGACGCAGCGTGCGCCATGGCGCAGCCACCGCGTGGACCAGCGCGTCGCGCAACGTCCGATACGACTCGTCGCCGCCGCCTCCCCGGCCGATGCGGTAACGCTTGCCGAGTTGTTCGACACAGATGGCCGGCGTCATGCGCGGCACGCGTCGAGCCAGGCGGGCTCAGATCACGTCGGCAAAGGTGTCCTCGACTCGCCGGAAGTAGAAGCAGCCGGCGGTGAACAGCAGTAGCGCGATCGCCGCGGAGACCCCGGCCTGCTGCCAGTCGATCGGCATGCCCAACGACAGCCCGCGAAAGGCGCTCACGAGGCCGATCATCGGGTTGGCGAGCAGCAGCATCCGCCATCCGGCGAACGTCGCCGGATCGGGCTGCATGTAGATCGTCGGGGTCGCGAACAGCCACAACTGCATCAGGAACGGGATGACGTGCTTGACGTCGCGAAACGCGACGTTCAGCGCGGCCAGCAGCGTGCCCACGCCGATGCCGGCAACGAGCGTCAGCACCAGGACGGCGGGGACCAGCATCATCCCGGGCGCGGGCCAGACGCCGAACCACAGCATCAAGCCGATCAGCATGGCGAAGGCGATCGCAAAATCGATCAGCGGGGCACCGATCGCGGCAAACGGCATCGCCAGGCGGGGGAAGTAGATCTTGGTGATCAGGCGCTCTGAGCCGACCACGCTGTTGCCGGCGCCGGTGATTGCGGCTGCAAACAGGGTCCACGACAGCAGGCCGGTGAATACGAACAGCGGGTATGGCACCGCGGCGTCCTGGGCCGGGGCGACGCGGCCGAGGAAGATGGTGAAGATCACCATCATCGCCAGCGGCTGCAGCACCGCCCACGCTGCTCCGAGCAGCGTCTGCTTGTAACGCACCTTCACGTCGCGCCAGGCCAGGAAGTAAATCAGTTCGCGGAACTGCCACAACTCGCGTATGTTCACCAGCCGCCAGCCGGTGGCGGGCTCGATCACCGTCAGCCACGGGACGGCGGGCGGCACGGCGGGCGGGTGACGATGGCGCGCCGAGGCCGCATCCACCACCGTGTCGATGACGTCGCTCATTGCAGGGTGTCGGGGCCGCTGCCGGCACCGTCCCCGGTCAGCGATGCCGGCGACGCGGCCGCCTGCCCGCGCCAGAGCCGCTGCGCGGCCCCGGCGAGTTTCCGTGCCGCTCGCGCCCGAACCGCGGCGACGGTGCGCAGGCGGTTCAGTTGCGGAAAGAACCGGCGAGCGTGTGGCGTGGCGAGGAACGGCATCAGCGTCTTGGCGTCTCCCTGGCAGTGCACATTGAGAAACCGCACCGGCTGGCGCAGGTGTTCGTTGAAGCCGGACGGCCGGCCGCCGCTGAACTGCAGGCGCTTGAAACCGGCGCGCATCGCGTACTCGCCGGCCCGGGCGTTCGCCGCCGTCGAGACGCTGAGGTCGGCGGTCGCGCCGTTCACGACCTGCGCCAGGTTGCAGGTCCGGTGCTGGTGCTCGGCGCGCCACAGGTGCAGCAGCGTCATTTCGCAGATGCCGCCCGGCTCGGCCCGCTCGACGTGCCGGCGATACTTCGCGGCGAGTCGCCGCCGGATGGCCGGCGTCGAGTAGGCGGTGGCGCAGAACGAGGTGAAGTCCGAGAGCGCGTCGCGCGTCCAGTACGAGAAATGCAGCGACGTCGCCATCACGTGCTCGTCCTGATCCTCGAGTGTCATCAACCCGGCAACGCAGCCTGCTGGCAGGCCGGGGGCGACGTCCGTCGAATAGTCTGCGAACGTCACCACGTCGGCATCGAGCAGAAAGACGCGATCGACCCGCTCGCGCTGCATCCAGGCGTCCACCGCGAACGGGCGCCGCCAGAATGCCCGCTCGGTACGCCTCGGGATAATCCGACATCTTCACGAACGCGCGGTCGAACCGTGCCAGCTTGGCGAGCTCAAGGCCGCCGCTGTCGACGTGGTCCGGCCATGAGCCGGTGTTGGTGGTGTCGCCGACCATCACCACATGCGCGTTGACGGCGGCCGCCGACTTCAGCGCATAGCCGACGTAGGCCGGCGCGGGACCGAAGAACGCGATGACCGCGGGAACCGGCGTGCCACTCACGGCGCCAGCACGCTCAGCCAGATGCCGGCCATCGACTGGTAGCCGCGGCCGTTCAGCAGGACGTCGTCGGCATATTCGGCGAGATGATTCGCGAAGTAGCTGTGGAAGTCGGCCGGGGTGGCCTGGATCTGATTCGCCGGGTCGAGCGCCAGCTCGTCGATCACCCGGTTGTAGTTCTGCATCAGCAGGTCGTCGGCACCGTTCACCGGCAGCAGCGCCGGCGCCTTGGCCAGCACCAGTTTCCGCCCGGCGGCGTTGACGGCCAGGATGATCCGCTGCACGCGGTCCTTGAAGCTGCCGGCGTAGCCGGCGTTGCCCGGGCGCAGGCCGATACCGCTCGGCGCGTGATCCACCTGCGCATCGTTGTGGCCGATGATCAGCAGGAACCGCTGTGCGGCCGGGTGCTTCGCCAGCACCGCCGGCAGCGCGGCGAGCACTGTTTGCGCGGTGGCCGCCGCAATGCCTTCGTTCGCCACGGTCACCGGGCGGCCCAGGCGTGCCGCAAGCCGGTCGGCGAGCACGCCCGGATAACCGGCGCCGAGCGTCGTGCGACCGTCGCTGGGATTGTCGTCGCTCGGGTCGTTGTCGCCACCGCCGAGCGTGATGCCGTCGCCGAGCGCGACGTAAGCGTCGCCGACCGCCACCGGGGTGGCGATATCTCGCGCTGCCGCACCACTCACCGGTATGCCGGCACCGTCGATGACCACCGCTTCGAACACGTGCTCGCCGGCGCGCAGACCTGAGAAGGTTGCGGAGTACGGCGCCGCATAGCGATCGGCCTGGGTTCCGCCGGGCGCGCCGGTGCCGCCGTCGACAATCAGCCTGACCCCCTGGCCAGGCGCCAGGCACGGTTCGGCGCGCACGGCGATCGCACTCGACGTGTACAGCTCCCGCGACCGCGGTGTCACCAGCCTGGCGGACGGCAGGACGCCGCACTGCGGCCGCAGGACCTGGATCTCGGCCGCCGAGGTCATCGTGTTGCCGTTGACTTCGCTCAGCGCGCGCAGCTGCACGAACCGGCCGGCGGTCGGCGCGAACAGGACTTCCTTCGTCACGTCGGTGTTGGCGAAACTACCCGCGGCGATCGGCGCGCCGAACGTTGTCCCGCCACTGACGGAGAACGTGAAGCCGCTGATGTTGCCGTTCTCATTGCCGTCCTGGCGCGGCTGGTAGCGGAAGCCGCTGATCGTGTAGCCGGCGCCCAGATCGATGGCAATCGTGTGCGGCGGCGGCGGCTGCGTCGTCGAATACTGGGTATGCCAGATTGTCGTCGGGTTGCCGTCGAACGCCGCGGTCCCCGGATAGAAGCCGGCACTCAGCTCCTGGCTGTCCACCGACTGCAGCGTCCAACCTGATTGCGGGATGGCCGTGCCGCCGACGACGGTAATCGTGCGGGTAGCGCGACCGCTGGCGCCGAGCGCGTCGACAGCGGTGAGGGCGGCGACAAAGGTGCCGGCGCGATCGAAATGCACGAGACCGGGCGACGCCGTGGTCATGTCGGGAATCCCGGAGCCCGGCGACACGGTCCATCGATAGCCGAGGGGCGTGTTGCCGTCGGGGTCGCTGGCCGATCCCGCCAGCACCACGGCGCTACCCGCCGGGATGGTGAGGCCCTGCGCCGGCGCGCTGATGCTGACGACCGGCGCCTGGTTCGTGCCGGCGCCACGCTGGTAAACGCCGAGTTCGGCAATCGCGGTGTTCACGTCGCCGTTGGCGCTCGACAGCGCGCGGATGCGGACGTACCGGCCGCTGACGGGGGGGAACATGATGCTCGATGCCGCACTGCTGTTGCTGTCGGCAAACGCGCCAGTGGCCACCGGGCTGCCCCACGACGCACCATTGCTGCTGACGTAGAACTCGTAGTCGCCGACGCGGGCAAACTGCGAGTCCTGTCGCGGCAGGTAGCGGAACCCGGCGAGGTTGTAGACGGCGCCGAGGTCTATCTGCAGTTCGTGCGGCGGCGCGGCTGGCTGCGCCACTGCCCAGCGCGTCTGCCAGAAGCTGGCCGGGTTGCCATCGAAGGCGTTGGCCGCGGCGTCGTCCTCGACGACCGTCTCCTCTGAATCGACGAACCAGACACGCCAGCCCGCCGTGGGAATGAGGCTCGCGCCCGAGGCGCTCTGCACCGTGATCGTCCGCGTCGGCGGCGACGGATCCGCGGTTCCAGACCCATCCCGCACGGTCAGGCTGACCGTGTAGACGCCGGCTGCCGGGAACGTGATCGATCCCGGCGACTTCAGGGTTGACGTGCCGGGTCCGCCGGCGCCGAAGTTCCACGCGTAGGTCAATGGCAGGTTGCCGTCGGGATCCGAACCGGCACCGGCGAAGGTGACCGACTGGCCCGGCGCGATCGCCACCGCACCGGCGGGCGCAGTGATGGAGCCGGTAGGCGGCTGGTTGCTGCCGCCGCCGCTGCTGGTGAGCACGTTGAACTCGGCCATCGAGGTGTATTGCCCGCCGTTGACCTCCGAGAGCGCGCGCAACCTGACGTAGCGGCCGCTCTTGGCCGTCGCGTTCACCTGCTGCTCGGAGGCGATGTTGGCGAGCGTGCCGGACGCGACCGCACCGCCCCACGTCACGCCGTCGGCACTGACGAAGAATTCGTAGCGGGCGATGCCGCCGTTCGGGGTGCCGTCCTGGCGCGGCAGGTAACGGAACCCGGTGACCGGGTAGCTGGCGCCGAGATCGATCTGGATTTCGTGCGGCAGCGGGTCGCTCCCGCCGTTCCACCGCGTGTGCCAGAACGTGCTCGGGTTGCCGTCGAAACTCTTGACGGCGAGGTACGCCCCGCCGGTCGCATCCTGGCTGTCCACGAACTTTACCGTCCAGGCGCCCCGCGGAACCGTCCCCGACGCAGCGGCCTCGGCGAGCACGCCGAGCTCGGCCATCGAGGTATAGGAACTGCCGCTCACTTCAGACAGCGCGCGCAGCCGCACATAGCGGCCGCCGCGCGTCGGGAAGTTCACCTGCTGCTCGGTCGCCAGGTTCGACAGGGTGCCCGACACGGCCGCAGTTCCCCAGTTCGTGCCGTCGCTGCTGACGTAAAACTCGTAGCGAGCGATCCGCCCGTTCGGCGTGCCATCCTGTCGCGGCAGGTAGCGGAAGCCATTCACCGCATAGCTCGCGCCGAGGTCGACCTGGATCTCGTGCGGCAGCGCGTCACTGCCGCCGTTCCAGCGCGTGTGCCAGAACGTCGCGGCGTTGCCGTCGAAGCTGCCGGCCGCGCCGTAGAGCCCGCCGGTCGCGTCGGCGCTGTCGACGAACTTCAGGGTCCATCCGCTCTTCGGAATGGGGGTGCCCGTCTGCGCCATCGTGCTCGCAGCCGTCATCAGCGTGACGGTCACGCAGGCAAGCATGTGGCGGCCGAATGCCGTGTTCATCGGTGCAATCCCCTAATACAAGGTGTAGGTGCTGCCGGGTGGGACGCTGGCGCCGTCCTCGTCGCAGTGATCGACCAGATTCAGCAGAGTGACGAGTGGCAGCAGCGCAAGCACCCATCGGTGTCCGGGCAGGCGGGCCAGGGTCCGCAGCGCGTCGCCCGGTGACTCGCCTTGTCCGCCGCCGCTCGCCGGACCAGGTTGGTCGGGAGCGGCCACGTGCCACCACGATTGCCGCTGCGGCGTTCGAGGTGTCCCGGCGAGGTGCAGCGGAGCGATCACGGCGACATAGGTAAGCCGAAGCGCGTAGAGACCCACCGCACCGGCGATGCGGCGAACCGCGCCGTTCCAGGCCCGCACGCCGGCCCCGAACAGCGGCGGCCACAACGCGCCGGGCGCCAGCAGGATGGCGCCGGCCGCTGCTCCCCAGGCCCATGGCTGCGGCGTCCCCACCGCGTAGCCGAGCGCGACCGTAACGAGTACAGACCGCGGCCGTCGCGCAGATCCAGAAGGCAGTCACCGACGCACGACGGAATCCGACCGTCAGCGCCGCGCGTTGCTCAATCGAGCGCATGCGAATACTTCTCCCGGTAGGCATCGATGTCGGGCATGAGACTGAACACCTGCGCCTCCTTCAGGAGGACGTGGTTCTCGAGCACCAGGCAGTCCATGTCGGTGGCCATGAAGCAGCGGTATGCGTCTTCGGGCGTGCAGACGATCGGCTCGCCGCGGATGTTGAAGCTGGTATTGACGACGACCGGGCAGCCGGTGAGCGCGTGAAACCGCTTCATCAGCCGGTGGAAGCGGCCGTGCCGCGCCGCGTCGACCGTCTGAACGCGAGCCGAATAGTCGACGTGGGTGATCGTCGGCAGGCCCGAGCGAGGCACTGACAGCCGGACCCGCAGGTCCGGATCGTTCGCCTTGCTGACGATCGGCCGCCGACAGCGTGGTGCGCTACGCGGGCCGCACCGGCGCCACCATCAGCATGTACGGGCTCTCCTGGCCCGCGGCGCATGTCGAAGTATCTCGCTCGCATGCTCCTGCAGCACGCACGGTGCGAACGGCCGGAACGACTCGCGGAACTTGATTTTTACGTTCATCTTCTGCTGCATGCGCGGCGACCGCGGATCGCCGATGATGCTGCGGCAGCCGAGCGCGCGCGGACCGAACTCCATCCGGCCCTGGAACCAGCCGATCACCTTCTCCGCCGCGAGCAGGTCGGCAACGCGCTCGCAGCAGCGCTGCCTCGTCGTTCATCCGCTCGTACGCGGCACCCATGCCGTCGAGGAACAGCTCGATCTCGTCCGGATCGAACGCCGGGCCAAGCAGCGATGCCTGCTGGGCGTCGGGCCGTCGCGGCTGCCTTGGCTGCTTCATGTGGTGGTGCCAGACCAGCAGCGCGGCGCCTACCGCGCCGCCGGCATCGCCGGCCGCCGGCTGAATCCAGACGTCCTCGAATGGCCCTTCGCGCAGCAGCCGGCCGTTGGCAACGCAGTTCAGCGCCACGCCGCCGGCCATGACCAGGTCGCGTGCTGCCGGTACAGCCCGTGGACGTGGCGGGCGGTGCGCAGCACCACCTCTTCGCACACCACCTGGATCGACGCGGCGAGATCCATCTCCTTGGCGGTGATGAGCGCCTCGGGTCGCCGCGGCGGCCCGCCGAACAGCTCGTGCAATAACGGGCAGGTCATCGTCGTGCCGCGTGCCGTAGTCGAAATACGCCATGTCCAGCCAAATCGAGCCGTCATCGGCGATCTCGACCAGGCGATCCCTGATCACGTCGCAGAACCGCGGCGTGCCGTACGGCGCGAGGCCCATCAGCTTGTACTCGCCGCGAGTTCACCCGGAAGCCGCAGTAGTAGGTGAACGCCGAATACAGCATGCCGAGCGAATGCGGAAACCGCTGCTCAGCGGTGAGCGTGATGCGATGCCCGTCGCCGTGGCCGAACGTGCTGGTGCTCCACTCGCCGACCGCGTCGAGCGGTCAGGATGGCGGCGTCGCTCGAACGGCGACGGGAAGAATGCGCTCGCCGCATGCGCCTCGTGATGGTCGACGAAGTACAGGTCACCGGCGAATCCCGGCAGCCCGCGCCCGCAGCACGGCGGGCAGCTGCAGCTTGGGTCGCCCACGGCGGCATCGCCACGCGAAACAGCTCGAAGCCGCGACGGCGCCTGCCGAGACCCAGGTTTCCAGCAGCCGGTCGAATTTCGACCAGCGGCCGCTCGTAGAAGGCCACCGCCTCCAGGTCCGCCGCGCGCGAGGCCGGCATCGGCCAGGCAGCAGCGACGGCGTAGCGCCGGGAACGCCGGCATCGTGCTTGCGCCGCGTGAAGCGCTCCTCTTGCGCCGCCGCGACGATCTCGCCGTCACGCAGCGACGGCCGCCGCCGAGTCGTGGTAGATAGGCCGAGATACCGAGGATGTTCGCCATCACTTGTGCAGGAGGAAGCGCCCCATCACCAGCATGTCGATCCCCGTTCCGTAGAACACGCGGATGGCGTCGCAGGGGGACCGGGCGATCGGCTCGTTGAAGGCATTGAGCGAGGTGTTCACCAGCGCTCCGGCACCGGTCGCCTGCTGCATGCAGTCGTGCAGCCTGCGAAAGGGCCCGGCATCCCGCGCCACGGTCTGGACTCGAAAGGTGGTTGCCCCTGCGGGCATCACGTGTCTGAGCCGCTCATCCCGGGGCGCATACTCGTACTCCATCAGCGGCGACGCCGGCGGGCCGCCGGCAAGCGCGGCCACCGCGGTATCCGCCACCGAGACGCCGAAGGCGCGCCAGGGTTCCCGTTTGCGCAGGTACGAGTTCAAGTTGGCCAGCACGTACGGCGACCCGGGGTCGGCGAGGATGCTGCGGTGTCCAAGCGCCCGGTTGCCCCACTCCATCCGCCCCTGGAACCAGCCGACCAGGCGACCGCGCCGCAACGCCGTCACCGCCTGATCGATCGCGGCGCTCTCGTCCACGAACGAGTACGACAGCTTGCAGCCATCGAGTGCCTGCTTGATCGCGGCCTCGCCATACTCCCGGCCGAGGAACGGCGTCATCGCCGGTCGTTCGTCCCCTGCGCTGCCCCGACCAGCCACCAGCAACGCCGCACCGACGGCGAGCCCTGCATTGCCGGGGTTCACCGGAACGAACACATCGGCGAAGATCCCCGACTGGCGAATCAGTGTCGTGAAGTAGGTGTTGTAGAACAGCCCGCCGCCAAGACAGATCACGTCAAGGCCAAGCGCCGCCCGAATCTCCACGAGGAGAGCCAGCAGCAGCTCGCCGAGGCGCCGCTGCACCGCCGCTGCCGTCTCGAACGGCTCGCCCTGCTGGCGGCGCTCGTCGGTGGCGAGGGCGTGCAGCCGGGCCCGCCAGCCGCGTCCGGCGTGCAGCGCCCCGTCGCGACGGCGGAACAGCGGCCGGACCTGCCCGGTCATCCGGCCAGAGCCGAGGTGAGCCAGCGCCTCCAAACGATGCGCCTGTACCCCGTCTCCGCCGGCGACGACCGCCGCGGCGCGCGAATACATCGAGGCGAAGGCGGGACCGCGCCAGCGCCATTCGCCATCCACCAGGGTGACTCCCTCTCCGCGCCAGACACTCAGTTCGCGTCCAGAGTGGCGGTCGCAGACGAGCACCGCGGCGCGGGCGAACGGCGAGGTCAGGAACGCGGTCGCGGCATGGCTGCGATGATGTTCGACGCGGACGACCGGCACCGACCGCGGCAGCCGCACGTGCCGCTCCGCAATCGCGTACGCCGACACCTCCTCTGCCTGGTGACCTGCCAACGCCAGCACTTCGTCGACCGCCGCGCGCGGCAGCGCGCCTGGCTGCAGGGCGGCGCCGCGCACGCGCGTGAGCCGCTCCTGCTCGCAGGCAGCGGCAATCCCTCGGCGCGCATAGATCGCGGCGCAGGCGTTGCGGGTGGCGCCGCCGATGCCGACGACCGCCGTCACGGCTCGGCACCGGCGGGTCGTGCTGCCGCAGGCCGCGCGGCGCACTGCGCCGGGATCTGCTCGCCTCCTCTGGGTGACCGCTGGCCACCGCCGCCACCTGCAATCCGGGTACGGCGCTGATCGGCGATCAGCTCGGGAGCCGGACTGGTCATTGCTGAAGGCGGTGCCGCACGGCTTCTCATCCGTGAAAGGTGGTGGGCGTGGCGACGAGACGTCGCGCATGCATGAGCAAGGAGTGGTCGTCGCTCACCAGGCAACCGATGGCGCCGGCCGCCGTCGCCGCCTGCATGTCGCGCTCGTCATCACCAAGGAAGCAGGTGCGGCTCAGGTCGAGTGAGAAGTCGCGCTGCGCTTGAAAGAGCAGGCCCGGACGTGGCTTCCGGCATTCACAACCGGCATACCAGTCGTGCGGGCAGTGGTAGATGGCGTCGATGGCGCAGCCGGCGGCGCGCGCCTGCGACAGCATCTGGCCGTGGATGGACTCGAGTGCCTCAGCGCTCACCTCGCCGCGGGCAACGCCGGCCTGGTTGGTCACGACGATGACGCGATAGCCGGCCTCGCGCAGCAGCCGCAGGCCTTCAAGTGCCCCTGGCAACCAGACGAAGCTGGCGACGTTCTCGACGTACCGGCCAGGCGGCGGGCGGCGATTGAGCACGCCGTCCCGGTCAAGAATGACCGCCGGCTTGCGGGCGAGAAACACGTCCGTCAACTGCACGCGCTCCGCCGAACCGATACTGTAGTAGCGGTGCTCGGTGACGTTGGCGAGCAGCTCGCCTCGCGCCGCGAGCCGTGGATACAGCGCCTGCTCGATCAGCTCGTCGCGTGCCGGCAACGCATCAATCAGATCGCGCCGCAGGATGGCATAGCTGATGTCGGTCCCTTTCAAGCCGGTCGCGCTGCCCGAACGCTCGAACGCTTCCACCCACCCTCCTGGCCCGACGCGCACCGTGTCACGGGTGTAACCGTCCTTGTTGGCGTAGACCGTCACCATCCCCGCCGCGCCCGAGTCGAGATAGCGCTCCCACATCGGCTGGAACTGCATCGGCCAGTAGTTGTCGCAATACAGCATCAGGAAATGCGGCTGCAGTTCGGCGCGAGCCGCCTTCAGCCGTGTCGCGGTGAGCGCGTCCGGCGGAGTCACCGCGTAGCTGATGCGCACGCCAAAGTCGCTGCCGTCGCCGAAGTAGTCCTGGACGACGTGCGGCAGGCAGCCGAGTAACACCAGCACGTCGGTGAAACCCTGCTCGCGGACCTGCTCGATCAGGTAAGCGAGGAACGGGCGGCCGTGCAGCTCGATCATCGCCTTCGGGCGACCCTCGGTGAGTGCACCTAGCCGGGACCCGCGGCCGCCGGCGAGGATGACCGCCTGACGCGGTCGCGCGATCGCGTCTGCGTGGCTTGCCCTACGAGGCACAGAAGTCGGCTCCGCCGGCAGCGCGGCTCCGCTCGAGGACGCCGGTCACGTGCAGCACGGCATCGAGGTCGAGATTACGCAGGACATTCTCCAGCACCTGCAGGTCGTTCGCGGCGCTGATGTGCGTTCAGTTCAGGAATCATGAACGGGTCCTCACCGGCCGGCGCGACGCCCCATGGCTCACGCCCTTGAAGGCCGTCCTGATACGCGCCGGCACTCCGAGCGCGATGACGCCGTTGGGCACGTTGCGCGTCACGACCGAGCCGGCACCGACGACCGCCCGCGAACCCACCTTGACGTTGGGGAGAATCGTCGAGCCGATGCCAATGAGCGCCTGGTCGCCGACAGTGACGTTGCCGCCAAGGCGCACGCCGGGAGCGATGTGCACGCAGTCGCCAATCGCGTTGTGGTGCTCGACCGACGCATGGGTGTTCACGATGACCGACGTGCCGACTCGCGCCGTCGGGTTCACCACGGCGCCCGCGCAGATGACGGTGCCAGAGCCGATGTCGGCGCTCGGCGCCACAACGCTGCCCGGATGCCTGGCGATGGCCAGCAGCGTGCCGGCGCGTCGCAGTTCCGTGTCCACCTGGTAGCGCACGGCGTTGTCACCAATCGCCACGATTACGGCGTCATGCTCGATCGTCCGCAACGCCCGCAACCCGCCGCCGATGACACGCACCGTCAACACCTGCGTGCCGTCGAGGGCGGGATCGTCGTCGACGAACGCCACCACGTCGACGCGGTCGCCTGACTCCCGCATGCGCAGCAGGATGTCGGCCACCACCGCACCATGTCCGCCCGCACCGACGATGACGATGGTCATGCGAGGGTCATGCGAGGGCCCATCACCGCGCCGACCCCTTGAACTCGTGCATCGTCGCCTGGCCAGCGTGTGACACGCCCTGGCGGGTCAGCACGACGGGGATGGTCGCCAGCAACAATCGCGCGTCGAGCGCCAGGCTGCGGTGATCGACGTACCAAACGTCCTGGGCGAGCCGCTCTTCCCAGCTGGACAGGTTGCGGCCGTGGACCTGGGCAAACCCGGTCAGTCCTGGCCGGACCGAGAGCCGCCGCGCCTGCTTGGGCGTGTAACGGCCGACGTAGGACAGCGGCAGCGGCCGCGGCCCGACCAGGCTCATCTCGCCCGTCAGTACGTGCACGAGTTGCGGCAGCTCGTCGAGGCTGCACTGCCGCAGGATGCGCCCGAGAGGCGTCATGCGGTCGTCGTCCGCCAGCAGCGCTCCGGATGCGTCTCGCCGGTCACACATGGTCCGGAACTTCCGCAACACGAACGGCACGCCGTGCCGCCCAGCGCGCGTCTGGCAATACAGCACCGGACGGCCGAGACTCACGGCTACGGCGACAGCCACCGCGACCTGCAGCGGCAGCAACAGGATGAGCGCGAGGCCGGCGACGGACACGTCCAGGAGGCGACGGCCCCACCGTTCGTAGGTCGTGTCGTCCCGGCCGGTCGTCATGCACCCGCCGTCATGCCGCCGGCAATCGTTGCAAGATGAGACGGTGCGTCTCCCGGCTGAACGGCGGCCGGAGCGGCTTGCGCGGCGGGCGCCGCTCCCCACGGCCGGCCGGTGTATTCGGGAATGAGCTGGCTCAGTAGCCGCATCACCGCGCTCGCCTCGCCGTGGCGTGCGGCCCGCTCGAGCAGCCGGACCTGCGCGTCGAAGGCCTGCGCGTCTGGCACGCGGGGCAGCGTCACCTCGAACACCTTCTCGATCGACGAGGGCACGGTCGATTCGCCGGCGCCGACCAGTTCCTCGAACAGCTTCTCGCCGGGCCGCAGCCCGATGAACGTGATCGCGATGTCCTCGTCCGGCACGAGGCCGGAGAGGCGGATCAGGTTGCGCGCCAGTCGTCGACGAGCTTGATCTGCTCGCCCATGTCCAGCACGTAGATGCCGCCGCTGTCGCCCGCGGCCGGCGACGTGCAGCACCAGCTGCACGGCCTCCGGAATCAGCATGAAGTAGCGGCGCATCGTCCGGGTGCGTGACCGTGACCGGACCGCCCTGCTTGATCTGCTCGAGGAACCGCGGCACGACGCTGCCGTTGCTGCCGAGCACGTTGCCGAACCGGACCGCCATGAAGGTCGTTGCGCCGCTGCGACCGTGCATGGTCTGATGATCATGCTCGGCGACCCGCTTGGTCGCGCCCATCACGCTGCTCGGGTTGACCGCCTTGTCGGTCGAGATGAGCACGAAACGTTCGACGCCGTGCCGCTCGGCCGCCTGCTGCCAGCATCCGGGTGCCGGCGACGTTGTTCTTGATCGCTTCGCACGGGTTCACCTCCATCAGCGGCACGTGCTTGTGCGCCGCGGCGTGGAAGACGACTTCCGGCCGGTAGCTGCTGCGAGGACGCCGTCGACACGCTCGACGTCGGTGACGTCGCCAAGCGCCGGATGAACAGTCCGCCGCCTGCGCCAGCGTCCGCGAGCTCGTTGCTCAGCGCGTGCAGGCTGTTCTCGTAGCGTTCGAACATCACCAGGCTCTGCGGATCGAGCGTCGACGATCTGGCGGCACAGTTCGGAACCGATCGAGCCGCCGGCGCCGGTCACCATGACGCGCCGGCCCGGCCAGCAGATCGCGCAGCGGCGTATCGTCGAGGCCGACCGGCGCGCGCGGCAGCAGGTCCTCGAGCGCCAGCTGGCGGATCTGGTTGACGGTCACGCTGCCGTCGAGGATGTCGCGCAGGTTCGGCAGGATCGTGATGCGGACGCTTGAACGGCTCGAGCGCGCGAACCACCGCGCGCACCGTCGCCGGATCGGCTGCCGGCATCGCGATCAGCACCTCGTCGGGGTTGGTGCGTCGCGATGATGCGGCGCAGCGTCGCGCCGCGTGCCGAGCACCGGCACGCCGTGGATGCTCTGGCCGACCTTCGCCGGGTCGTCGTCGACGAACCCGACCGGCACGTAGTCATCCAGCCCCTTGTCGCGTATCTCGCGCACGATCGAATCGCCGGCCTCGCCGGCACCGAAGATCAGCACGCTGCGGCGGGGTTTGCCCGATCGAACGGTCCGGGGTCCGGCAAACGATGCGGCGCGCGCGACCCTCACCGCCAGCCGGGCGCCGCCCATCAGCGCCATCGTGACCAGCGCATCGATCAGCATCACGGAGCGCGGATACTGCGCGATGCCGGCAACGGCGGTGAACATGAAGAAGACGCCGGTGCTGAGCCCGACGGCGATCACGATCTTGCGGAGCTCCCACAGGCCGGCGTAGCGCCACATGCCGCGGTACAACCCGAACGGCGCAAACAGCACGGCCCGCATCAGCAGCAGCACCGGCAGCGCCTGCCACTGGACTGCCTGCGCCCAAACCGGCGTCGCGCCATCGAAACGCAGCCGGAATGCGATTTCGTTCGCCGCCGCGACGATGGCGACGTCGGCACCGATGACGCACATCCGGCGCAGGGTCATCAGAGGGAGGCGCATGACCGTGCCGTGATGTGCCGGACCACCGCGGCACTGAGCTCGACGCAGACACGATCGACCTGCTCTTCAGTCATCGTTCCACCGAATGGCAGCGCCAGGCATGTCGCCGAGCGCCTCCGTGATCGGGAAGTCGCCACGGCGGTAACCGAAGCGCGCGCGTAGAACGGCTGCAGGTGAATCGGCGTGAAGTACGGCCGCGACGGGATGCCCCGCTCGGCGAGGTCGGCCATCACCGCGTGACGGTCGATGCCGCGATCAGACGGACGACGATACGCGAACCACGAAATCTTGGTCGTGCTCGGGACCGTCCAGGGCCGGCCGTGACAGGCCGGACCGTCGCTCAGCCGTTGGTCGTACCAGCGCAGCGACGCGTGCACGCGCGGCAGAGCAGCTCGGTCGAAGCGCGTCATCTGCGACAGCGCCGAGCGCCGCGCTCAGTTCGCTCATGCGGTAGTTGAAGCCGAGACGATCGTGCGCCAGCCACGCGTCATCGAGTCGCGGCCCTGGTTGCGCAGCGAGCGGAACAGGGCGGCCCAGTACTCGTCGGTTCGTGACGATGCATGCCGCCTTCACCGGTGGTAGCCTGCTTGTTCGGGTAGAAGGCGAAGACGCCGCACGTCGCCCAGCGTGCCGACCGGGCGGCCCTTGTATTCGGCGCCGAGCGCCTCGCAGGCGTCCTCGATGACTGCCAGGCCATGCGCCTTCGCCATCTCGACGATCGGATCCATGTCGGCCGGCTGCCCGAACGCGTGCACCGGCAGGATGGCTTTGACGCGCGCCGAGGCTCGAAACGGAATCGCGCAGTGACGGCGGCAGCCACCGTTCGCGCGCCGCGCGCTCCCTCGGCGTTGATGGCGCGAACCGCCTCGGCGACGAGCACCGGATCGATGTTGCCGGTGACCGGGTCGACGTCGACGAACACCGGGATGGCCGCGCTCGTACAGCGATGCAGTTGGCCGACGCGACGAACGAGAACGGCGTCGTGATCGACCATGTCCCCGGACTCGACGCCGGCCGCGATCGCCGCCAGGTGCAGACCGGCGGTGCCGCTCGACACACCGACCGCATGGCGCGCGCCGGTGCAGCTGCGCCACCTGCCGCTCGAAGGCTGTCCGAGCCGCGGACCGATGCTGAGGCAGCCGCTGTGCAGCACCTCCGTCACCGATGCAATCTCCAACGGTCCGATGTCCGGACCAGACATCGGTACGGGCGCCGCGGTCGCCGTCGCCGTCGCGGTTCGACTCGTTAGTGGCTTCATGAGCGCTGCTTTCGGATGTGCGCGACTACCGCGGCAGACAGGCTCCCGCCCTCTGACTTACATGGGTGTTCGGCGGAATTGGCGGCTCCCCTGGGCGACGCCGGGCAATGCCCGCGTCATCAGCTGCCGCTCTGGGTGGTGGCCGAGGGGCTACAACAAGCGCACCGGGCCAGCGGCAGGGCGCCGCAGTGGAACAATCGCGGAAAACACAGGGCAGATCGGCGATCTGCTGAAGCCGCACGCGGGATCGGCACCGCGCCCGCTCCGCCGGGACACGCAAATGTTCGCGTCCAGGGAACTATTCGTGAGCGGATCGGGATCAGGGGGAGAAGCGGGCCGTGACGGCCGCCGATGCGCCAGCTAGGTGCGGCGCCGAGCCGTCACCAGGGCGCGCAGGAGGGTCTGGGTCTTGAGTTCGGGCTCGATTCCGAGCTCCGCCTGCAGGATCCGGGCGAAGGCGTCGTAGTGCTGGATCGCCGCCCCGACCTGGCCGCGATGCGCATACAGCGCGATCATCGTCTGATGTCCCCACTCGTGCAGCGGCTCGAGGCCCAGCAGCCGCAGCGTGAGTCGCATGGCGCCGACGCTGTCGCCCAGGTCGACGAGTCGCTGGACATATTGCTGGTGCGCCTCGATCGCCATCTGCCGGTAGCGAACGCGCTGGTTCGTCTGCCAGACGTCGAAGCCGACTTCGGGCACCGACAGCCCGGATAGCAGGTCGCCGCGATACAGTGCACACGCGGTGCGAAGCGCGCGCACGCTGCCGCGCGCAACGCACGCCTCGAAGTAGCGCACGTCGACGCGGACCCGCTTCAGATCCAGCCGCACCGTGCCCTCCGGCGTGAGGAGCACATCGCCGAGCGTGCTGCGGACCTCCGACAGGGCCTGGCGCAGGCTGTGCCTGGCCTGCGCCGCCGGCACGTCGTTCCACAACAGCTCGGCGAGCGAGTCACGCGAGTGCCGCACGCGATTCTCGATCGCGAGAAACGCCGTGAGCGCCGCCGCTTTGCGCGTAGGAAAGCCACGGAGGTCGTCCTCGCCTCGCCGCGCGCGCAAGCCGCCAAACAACTCGAGACTGGTTCTCGGCACGGATCTCGGGCGCTACATCCGGCGTCACTCTAATACCAAACGCAGATTTGCGCACTGCCGTGTTGACCCGTGCTAGCACAGCCGCGTCGTCGCTCACCACTTTCTCAATGAACTCGCGTCGCTCCGTCCTCGCCGCGCACGCTGAACGACCACCAGCTGATCCTGGCACGTACCTGGCGATCTGCGGCGTGCTGCCACACGTCATCGATGCGGCCACCGGGCACTCGTCATGTTCGGTGACGTGAGGGTGACAAGGTAGGCTGCGAGGGGGCTCAGCGGTCGGGGGTTGGGGCGTCGCACGACGGTCAGTGCACGACAGTGGCGCTGGCGCTCCCGTCCTGCCGCGGTGCCGCCGACCAGAGGTCGGTCGTTGCGGGCGTGGCCTCGGGCAGCACCACGGTGAAGGTCGCGCCGCGTCCCGGGCCGGCGCTGGCAGCCGTCACGGTGCCGCCGTGCGCTTCGACCAGGCGGCGGACCAACGCCAGGCCGAGGCCGAGGCCGCCGGCGCCGCGCGGGCCGCTGTCCTCCTGGCGGAACGGCTCGAACACGTGCGGCAGGAAGCTGGCGGCTATCCCCTGCCCGGTGTCCTCCACCATGATTGCGGCCGTCCGCTGGCGATGGGCCACCGTTACACGGACGCGGCCACCCTGGTCGCTGAACTTCACCGCGTTGGCCAGCAGGTTCCACATCACCTGCTGCAGCCGTGGTCCGTCGCCGGCAACGAGGATGGATTCGTCGGGCACAATCGCGCGAACGGTCACGCCCCGCGCCGCGGCGGTCGGCGCGATCGTCTCGACGGCATGCCCGACGATCTCGCGCAGTTCAACCGCGGCGATGTTCAGACGCAATTGCCCGGTAACAACGCGCGAGAGCTGCAGGATCTCCTCGACCATGCGCTGCAACGCCTCGGAGTTGCGCTTGATCACGTCGAGGCCACGACACACCTGCGGCTCGCGCGCCGAGCCGAGCAGGATGTGGGTCCAGCCGAGCACGGCATTCAGCGGCGTGCGCAGCTCGTGCGAGAGGGTCGCGAGGAACTCGTCCTTCGTGCGGTTGGCCGTCTCGGCGGCGAACAGCATCCCCGCCTGTTGCGCGCGAGCGTCGTGCTCGGCGGTGAGGTCACGCACCAGCACCTGGATGGCGGTGCCGTCCTCCCACGGCACGCGCGTCGCCGCGATCTCCACGGGTACCGTGCTGCCATCGAGGCGGACCCAGCGCTGTTCCACCCAGGGCGCGGCGGCCAGCGTCGTCTCACGCAGGACGCCATCCACGCGCGCGGCCGGCCGCTCTGCGTGCACCAGCGACGTGGCCCTGCCGAGAAGCTCGGACGGATCGGTCGCGCCGAGCAGCGCGCGCATGGCGGCGTTGGTGAAGACAATGGCGCCGTCGAAGTCGATCAGCACCGCGACCGGCGCGAGCTGCACGAGTTCGCGGTAGCGGTGCTCGGCGGCGCGCGCGGCGCGGCGCGATTCCTTGAGCGCGCCGGTCACCAGGCTGATGAACGCGCCGACCGCGCCGAACGCAAGCAACGGCACCACCGCATGGCCGACCGCCGGCGCGACGGAGGGCGGTATGTACAGGACGACGCCAGCCGCGCTGACCAGGGTCGCGACCAGACCAGGACCGGTACCGCCGATCACCGCGGCACAGACGATGGCCGGGAACGCCTGCAGGAACACGTTGCCGGAGCCGAGCAGGTTCGCCATGCCGTCGCGCACGAGCAGCATCGCCAGGCTGATCGCAACAGCCAGGAGGTAGCCCACCGCCGCCGGCACCTCGACGTCAACCCGTTGCAACCGAACGCGCCACCCGCCACGCATGCAATGCGTGGAAGCACGATCCTCTCCGAATCTCGGGATCGCGCGCACCGGGTCGGCGGCGCTCCACGGGCTGCACACGATCGCGCAGCGTGACAGTGCAGCCGGGGACGTGGCGTGCGTCAAGGTGCGTCGACGCAGCGCGGCGGCCGCGAGCGGCGCAGGCGGCCCCACTGCTCCGCGCCTGGCGACGCAGAGCAGATCGCGTAACATCGGCCGCTTCTGTCGGCACGGTGACAAATCGGTCCGGGCCGCACACCGGCCCGACCAAAGACGCACCGCAGGCAGACTTCACCGCGGCGGTACGCGAAAACCGTCAGGAAACCGCGGCGATCGGTCCAGCTTGCGGGTTGGCGTCCGCCTTGCGTCAGGTCCGGGTGCAGGTGCGCCTGCACCACAGGAAGGGGCCGTCCCGGCGACCGCCACGCAATGTATCTGGCCGCTGCACGTTGCCCCTTCTTTCTCGCCCCTTCTTCTCGCCCATTTTTCGCGCCGCGCCGGCACAGCGGCCGCTTCGCATCGCCGGCACTTTGCGCGATGATGCGCACGATGCGGATCCAACTCAGTCCCGATCGCCGTGCCGCCTTGCTCGCCGCAATCAAGCAGCACTTCGCCCGCGAGTTCGACGACCCGATCAGCGACTTCCGCGCCGAAGGGTTGCTGACCTTCTTTGTCGGCGCGCTCGGACCGCCGGTCTACAACCAGGGCGTGCGGGACGCCTGCCGCTACATGCAGGACAAGCTCGGCGACATCGAGGGCGAGGTCTACGAGCGCGAACCTGCGACGTGAAGATTAGCCGCGGCGTTCCATGTCGATCAGCGCGGCGCCGGTGATCTCGGCAAGCGACCGGGTGCCGCAACCGACCATCGCCAGCCGCAGCTCGTTGTTCAGGATGTCGAGCACGCGCTCGACGCCCTGCTGGCCGAATGCCGAGAGCCCCCAGATGTAAGGGCGGCCGACGCCGACGGCGTCCGCGCCGAGGGCGAGCGCCTTGAACACGTCGGTGCCGCGCCGCACGCCGCCGTCAACCAGCACCGGGATACGCCCGCGCACCGCCTGCGCCACCTCGGCAACCGACTCGATCGTGCCGCGGCCTGTTTCCGTCGCGCGGCCGCCGTGATTCGAGATCATGATGCCGTCGGCGCCGCTCGCCACCGCCAACGCTGCATCCTCGCCACTCTCGAGGCCCTTGAGGACCACCTTCATCTTGGTGACGTCCTTGAGCCGCTTGACGAAATCCCAGGTCAGCGACGAGGATGTCAGGCCGACACCCCGCATATTCAGGCCGCTGAACATCGGCTTGACTGCCGCGCCGCCACCGGCCCGCGGCGTGATCCGGTTTCCGGTCGCGTCGTCGTGGCAGGCGCTGCAGTCGCGTGTATCGGTGCGGGCAAGCCGGGTCGCGGTCGCCGTGTTGCGCCCGGCCGGTGTATCGATGGTGACCGCCACCGCGGTGCAGCCGGCGGCTTCCGCGCGCTTGACGAGCGCAGTCGTGATGTCGAAGTTGTTGGTCGTGTAGAGCTGATACCAGATCGGCCCGCCGCGCGCCTTCGCCACCGCCTCGACGCTGGTGGAGGCCTGGGTCGAAAGGATCAGCAGCTGGTTCTTGGTCTGCGCGGCGCGCGCCGCGGCCGTCTCGCCATCAGGATGGAAGGCGCCGGCGCTGCCGATCGGCGACATCACGATCGGCGAGTTGAACTTCGTGCCGAACAGCTCCGTCGACAGATCCATCCGGCTGACGTCGACGAAGCGGCGGGTCTTGAGCTGATAGCGATCGAACCCGGAGCGGTTCGCGCGCAGAGTCGCTTCGCCGTCGACCCCGCTCATCAGGTAGCCCCAGTGCGCCGGCGGCACGATCTTCTGTGCCGCCGCCTCGAAGTCGAACACGTCGAGCGCGTGCGCCGCCTGTTCCAGCCCACCCTGCTGGAGCGCTTCCGCAAGCGAGGGCACCAGGGCGAGCAGCGGGCTGCCGGCCACGAACTTCAGGAACGCACGGCGATCGGCCATATCTTCTCCGGTGTGAGCGGACGGCCGGGCCGTCCCGCGTGAATCCGGCGGAATTATATGCGAGGGCGACGCCTGGCTCCCATCGAGGTACCATCGCCCGCAGACGTGCCCCGCTACCGGTTCGACGAATTCACGCTGTCGCCGCGCCGCCGGCTGCTCCTCCGCAACGGCCGCGAAGTCCCGCTGATCCCCAGGTATTTCGACCTGCTCGTACTGCTGGTCGAGCGCCGCGGCGAGGCGGTGCACCGCCGCGACATCTTCGATCGGATCTGGGCCGACGTGGTGGTGTCGGACAGCGCGCTGAGCCAGGCGATCCGCACGATCCGGCGCACCCTGGATGACGACTCGCGCGAGCCGCGCTTCGTCCGCACCGTGTCACGGCACGGCTACCGCTTCGTCTTCGCCGACGTCGTCGAGGAGGAGGACGTCGATGAGCATGCGCCGCGGCAGGCGGTCGGCGCCGCGGACGCGCGCACCGGGACGACGTTGGGCGCGCCTGGCGAACCGGTTCCAACGCTCCCCGCTGAATCGCTCGACGAGGCGGCCCGCGGTGCAACGCTCTCGCCGCCTGGAAGCGTCGCGGATCCGGAGCACGCCGCCAGCCGTGCTCCAGCGGGACAGGCCGCGCTCTCGCCGCCGCGCTGGTTAGCGGCCGCGCGGGGTGCCGGCGCAGCCGGCCTGCTCGCCGGTGTCAGCGGCGCGGCGATCCTCATGGGGGCTCCAGGAAGCGTCGCGTCCTTTGGCGTCGTCCCGGTGCTTGGCGCCATCGGCGGTTGCTGCGGCGCCGGCGGCGGGGCCGGTGTCGGCGCGGGACTCACCGTCGCCGAGTCCGTCGCTGGAGGACGCAACGCCGGTGCGCTGGTAGCCGGTGCCGCGATCGGCGGCGGCATCGCCGGAGCCGCCGTCCAGTGGCTGGGGCGCTGGACCCTTGCCGCACTCGTCGGCGTCCACCTCGATACCGGGGGCGCCGTTGAAGGGCTGGTGATCGGCGCTGCGGCCGGATGCGGCCTGGCGTTGCGCAACACGATCGGGGCGCCCACCGCTGCGCCCGCCGTCACCACCCACCCCCCCGCAGAGTGGCCGGCCGCCGCCGTCATCCTGACCTGTCTGACTTGCGCACTGGCGGCGCTCGCGCTCGCCCTGGCAGGACGGCCGCTCGTCGGCGGCACGATCCACGCCATCGCCAGGGCCTCGGCCGGCGCTCAGGTGACGCTGACGCCGCTGGCGAACCTGATCGGCGAGCCCGAGTTCGGCCGTCTCACGGCGGCGCTGCTGGCAACCGGTGAAGGCGCCATGTTCGGTGCCGGCTTGGCGATCGGCCTGCGCTCGCGCGACGGGCGGGATAAGGATAGAAGCCGCTGACGCGCGCGATCACAGTGGAGATGATCCCGCCGGCGGTGGCCTGACGCCGAGCCGCTCCGCGGCACCAGGCAGGCCTGGATGGGATTGCCGTTTGCGAGCGCTCGTTTGGGTGTAGGCTATCGCCCTCTTTCGAAACCGGCTGCGCCGCGCGTCCGACATCTCCCAGGACGCATCACGGAGGACGGCCATGGCCACGGCACCCTTGAACGATCCCCAGACCGGGCGCGGCACCCAGGCCGCCGCCGGCCGGGAGCTGAGCGACGTCGGCGAGGTCCTGCGTCACGCCCGCGAACGCCGCGGGCTCACCGTCGAGCAGCTCTCCCGCGAGACGAAGCTGCCGCAACGCCACCTGCTCGCGCTCGAGCGCGGTGACCTCGAGGCGCTGCCCGGCAGTTTCTACCAGCGCGCCGAGATCCGCACGTATGCGCGTGCGGTCGGCCTCGATCCTGATTTCGCGTTGACCCGCCTCGAAGGGCCGCAGCCCGCGCTGTCGGCGCGCCGCGATGCTGCCGGGACTGCTCGGGGCGGCACTGCGTCCGCCAGCGCGGGCCGGCGGCTGCCGATTGCGCTCGGTGCCGCCGGCGCGCTGCTCGTCGGCGTGACGGTGATGGCGCCGCGGCCACCGTTGTTCGACCCGCCCGCGGTGGAGGCGCCGCCGCCCGCACCGCCGGCGCCGGCTGGCACCGGCAATACTCAGGTCGGGACGTCGGGCGTCGGTGCAGACACCGCCGATGCCGCGACAGCCGCGAAGGGCGCTCCCGCCACTCCGCCTTCGATTCCCGCAGCAGCCCCCTCGCCTCCCGCCGACGCCGCAGCGGCAACGGCGGCGGCGGCTCCGACCGTACCGTCGCCGCGCGAGCTCGTCGTCACTTCCGACCCGCCCGGGGCCCGGGTGACGGTAAACGGCATCGGCTGGGGTGTCACACCCGTGACCATCCGCTACCTGACGAGCGGCGACAAGCGCATCCGCGTCAGCCTCGCCGGTTACGAAACGGCGGAACGCCTCGTCCGCCTTGGCGACCAGCCCCTCACCACGGGCATCACGCTGCAGCGCGCTCCCTGACGACCGTCGTATCGTGGCTGCCCGCCTGCTCCGGCAGGCGCGGCCGCGATGCTGCGGCGGTGCGCGTCGGCCCTGTGCAACGGCGCCTGCCGTTGTGCGCGAGGCTTACCCGCACTTTCGGCCGACCGGCGCTCGAAACCAACCCCTGACAGTGCTGCAAACTCTGCCTGGACAGGCGCTACTTCGCCGCGCAGGGCGTCGGCGCCCACCCGGCGGCACCGGGCAGCTTCTTGAAGTCCGAGCTGGTGAGATACGGGCGCGTGAAGTAGACCGGGTCTTCGACCTTCGTGGTGATGGTCAGCCACTGGTCGTTGTTGGGAAGCGTATGCAGCTCCCAATACTCGGTCACCACGGCCTTGTCGCTGTGCGGCGCACCGTTGCGCCGGACGTAGCCGGGCCGCAGGTTGGTGGTCACCACCTTGAGGCTCTTGCCGCCGACGTTCCACTGCGCGGCCGATTGGCCCTGCCACGACGGCGCCGCAGCAGGTGCCGCCGCCGCCGGGCGGAATGCCAGCGTGCGCGTCTGCGTGCCGGTATCGGTCTCGACGCGCAGCGTTGCGTCGTCGGTCCAGGTGATGTGCAGGCGGCCGGGCAGCCGCATGATCGCGGCCGCGCTGTAACCGCGGCACTGCTCGCCGGCCGCTTCGTCACGGGCCGGGTCCCACGTGCCGCCGACCCGCCGCCCTTCCGGGTTCAGCGGAATGCCGTCGAACACCCCTTTGTTGGGCACGACCATGCGGAACTTCCAGTCCTCGATGACCGGAGAGACCCAGTAGCCGGCGAGGTCGATCGGGGCTGCCTGCCGCGGCGTCGCCGCCGGGGCGCCGCCGCCGCGGCCGCGTTGGGCGTCAAGTGGCGCAGACCAGGCAATGGCGCCCAGCAGTGCAAGAACCGCAGCTCGTCTCATCTCTCCCCCGGCACGGCGGCGCAGCAGGCGCCCATCAATCGATTACGTCGGTGGCGCTGCGACCCCACGAGAATCCGTCGGAGGGGCGGGTCAGGTTGACCATCAGCAGACGGTACTCGCCGGGCACCCGGGACGGACGGCCAACGATCTGCACCTTGTCGCCGACCTTCAAGGTGTCGCGGTTGACGCCCTGCGTGGTCAACTGGGCGGTGCCGCCCCACTCGACCGCCCAGCGCTGCTGCGCGCCGCCGCCATCAGGCGCTTCGACGTGCACGAAGGAATGCGGGTTGCGGTAGACGAACTGGACGATCTTGCCGTCGAGCTTCACCTGTTTGCTGACCTCGTAGGTCGCACCGAAGGAGTGATGGGCGGACGCGGTCGCGCCAGCCACGACAGCGGCGAGTGCGGCGACACAGAGCACGATGCGCATTACTTTTTCTCCTGGAGTGTTCGGTACACCGCCGAGACGAACATGTCGGTCGTCCATGGTCCGGTCGTGGCGCCGTAGCGGCCGTCGAAGTCGAGCGTCGGCCGCGCCGCCCTGACCTGTTCAAGGGTGCGCCCCTTCTGCTTCAGGTCACGCACGCGGTCGCGGATGACCACCAACATGTTGCGATACGACGCGACGTCTGCAGTGTCCGACAGGCGGCCGCGGCCGGGCACCACCCAGGTGCCCCCCTGGGCGCGATACTCGGCGACGGCGATGTCGAGAATGCTGTTCAGCCCGTCGATGACCCCCTGGATCGAGCCGCCCTTGTCGGCATCGATGAGCGGATAGCTGACCGTCGACATCAGGTTGCCGGCGCTGATCACTTCCGAATGGCGAAAGAAGACAAAGCTGTCGCCGTCGGTGTTGGCGGCCGGTGCGCTGTACAGGATCACCGGCTCGCCGTTGACGTACTCGGACAGCTTGTGGAACTCGTCGAAGAAGGTGTCGCTCGGCCACGCGGCGGTCGGCGCCGCCGGCGTCCTGCCGGCGGGTGTGCTCAACGCCGCAAGGACACCGTCGTGCGCCACGATGGTGGCGCTGGTGCCGAGGTCGCGCGCCGCGCCGCCGAAGCCGGCCGCGCCGCCGGCCCGCTTGAAGGTGGCGGCGGCGGCGAGTTTCTCGTTGCCGCCGACATGCTCGGGCGCCGCACTGGTGTTGATCACGTACCGCATCCCGGGCGCGGGACGGGGCGAGGCGATCACCGCATTGAAGAACGGGCTGGACCAACCAGGGACGCCGGGACAGTTCGCGCCGAAGCACGCGTTGGTGGTGGCCGGGTTGACCACGGCGCGCGCCAGTTCGTTGAGCGCGGTCAGCACCTTGTCCGACATCTGCGCCGCGCCGGTATTCACCACGGCGATGCCATCACGGCCAATCGAGGCGGTGATGTTGGTGCCGTCGGCCACCAGCATGTAGATGTTGCCCTGCACCGGCAGGACGTGAACCTGGCCGTCGCGCGGCGCCTGCTCGGCAATCCGCTTGGCGACCTCGTTGGCCGAACGGGACGCCGGAACGCTCAAGCTGTTCAGCGGCGTGGTGCCGCTCATCACGTTGCGGTACTCCGGATAGATCGTCTTGACACCGCCCCGCACCGCCTCGAGCGGGATCCAGTTTTCCGTCGCCAGGAATTCGCCGATGCCGCTGTTCTGCCCCGGCAGGAAGTGCGGTACGTGGTGGCGGTCAGTGCCGCCGTTCTCGGCAAACGACGAGCCGGTGCAGTTCTCCGTGCTCGGCCCGGCCGTCGGGTCGTAGGAATAGGTAATCGAGAGGACGTACGGCTCGTCGAGGTAAATCGGGTCGTCGACCACCTGGACGATCGTCAGGATGTCGTCATGACGGGTGATGTACTCCGTCATCGTCAACATGTCGCTCGTCTGCGGCCCGCCCCGTTTCAGGTAGCCATCCTTGAGATGCGTGGTCGTGACCTTCAGCGTGTGGCCTTCCCACTCGGCGGTGGAGAAACCGCTCCAGCTGTGCGGCGCCCACGCCGGCGGGTGGGGACGGCCGTCGACGAAGATCGGCCGGTCGAGTGAGCGCATGAATTGCACGCGGTAGCCGGTCACGTCGCGGGAAATCGGATCGAGGTCCTTGAGGATGCGGGCGCCGCCGACGCCGCGCCACTGATGCGGTGCCGAATGGGGCCGGCACTGGTATTCCGGCGTGCCCCAGATCGACTCGGGGGTGGTGTCCGCGCGCAGCCGGCCGGCCTCGTTGAAGGCGATGCCAAGATAGTCGGCAAGCGGCGGCTGGCCAGGGTCTTCGCCCTGGTCCAGGCGCCATTCACCGGCAATGTCCGGTGGCCGAACACCCTGCGCCAAGGTCCCGGCGCTGACAAACGCAGCGGCAGCCACTGCCATGCCGAGCCTGGCCGGCCACGTTCGATTCCGACTGCGCATTCCGCCTCCTGATCGCGAACCAAGGAACTAATGAGCCCAAGAGAGCTGAGGCGCGAGACTAAACCCCGCCCCCGGTGAAGTCAAGCGCGCCGCCGGACGCTCAGGATATGACAGGGCCGGCTGGGCGCTGCCGCTCAGTGGAGGGCGGCAATCCGCCTGATATGCTGTCGCAGTGACAGAGCAGGGCTCCGAAGGCGTCGACGCGGCCGACGCAGACCACCAGGATCGCACCCCGCACGGCCGCCGCCTGTTCACGCTTTCCCTGGCAGCACTCGGCGTCGTCTACGGTGACATCGGCACCTGCCCGCTCTACGCGTTGCGCGAGTGCTTTCATGGCCCGCACGCGATCGCGGCGACACGCGAGAACGTGCTCGGCGTGCTGTCGCTGATGTTCTGGTCGCTGATCGTCGTTATTTCGGTCAAGTACCTGCTCTTCGTGCTGCGCGCCGACAACCAGGGCGAGGGCGGCATCCTGGCGCTGACGGCGCTGGCGACCCCGATCAAGGTCGTCAGCCGCACCGAACGCTGGCCGCTCATCCTGCTCGGCCTCTTCGGCGCGGCGCTGCTCTACGGCGACGGCATGATCACGCCGGCCATCTCGGTGCTGAGCGCCGTCGAAGGGCTGCAGCTCGCGACGCCGATCTTCACCCCCTACGTGGTGCCGATCACCATCGTCATCCTCATCGCCCTGTTCGTCATTCAGAGCCATGGCACCGCCGGCGTCGGCCTGATCTTCGGCCCGGTCACCTGCATCTGGTTCCTCGTGCTCGCTGTGCTCGGCACGCGGCAGATCATCGCCCACCCGTCGGTGCTCGCCGCCATCAACCCGATGCACGCGGTGCAGTTCTTCGTCACCAATGGTGGCTCGGGCTACCTGATCCTCGGCACGGTCGTGCTCGTCGTCACTGGCGGTGAGTCGCTCTACGTCGACCTCGGTCACTTCGGCCGGCGGCCGATCCGCCTGGTCTGGTTCGCGGTCGTGCTGCCGGCGCTGCTGCTGAACTACTTCGGCCAGGGCGCGATGCTCATCACCGACCCGGAAACGCGCACCAACCCGTTCTTCCTGCTGGCACCGAGCTGGGCGCTCTACCCGCTGGTCGCCCTCGCCACCTGCGCGACGATCATCGCGTCCCAGGCGGTCATCTCGGGTGCGTTCTCGATCACGAAGCAGGCGGTGCAGTTCGGCTTCCTGCCGCGCCTGACCACCGCGCACACGTCATCGACCGAGTCCGGCCAGATCTACATGCCGGGCGTCAACTGGGCACTGATGATCGCGTGCATCATGCTGGTGCTCGGGTTCGGCTCCTCCTCGAACCTGGCCGCCGCCTACGGCATCGCCGTCATCTCGACGATGACGATTACGTCGATGATGTTCCTGGTCGTCGCGCACGAGCGCTGGCGCTGGAGCCGGCCCAAGATCGTCCTGGTGGTCGGCGTCTTCCTGGTGATCGACCTCGCCTTCTTCGGCGCCAATCTCGTCAAGATCCCGCACGGCGGCTGGTTTCCGATCCTGGTGGCGATCAGCATCTTCACGCTGATGACGACATGGAAACGGGGACGGCGGGCAGTTGCGGCGCTGCTGTTGAGCAGTGCCAGGCCGATCGACGATTTCCTGCGCGACATCGAGCGCAAGCCGCCGGTACGTGTCGCCGGCACCGCCGTGTTCATGAGCGGCAGTTCCGCCGGCACGCCACCGGCGCTGACGCACAACCTGAAACACAATCACGTGCTGCACGAGCAGATCGTGCTGCTGACCGCACGCACCGAGCAGACGCCGCGCGTCGATCCGGACGAACGCGTCCAGGTCGATCCCCTCAGCCATGGCTTCTGGCGCGTGACGGTGAAGTTCGGCTTCATGGAGGAGCCGGACGTGCCGGCCGCGCTCGAACGGATCCGCGACCCGCGGCTGCACATCGATCCGGACGCGGTCACCTACTTCCTCGGCCGCGAGACGTTGATCGCCAAGAAGAAGGTGCCGAACATGGCGCTCTGGCGCGAGAAGCTGTTCGTGACGATGTCGCGGAACGCGATGAACGCGACCAACTACTTCTGCCTGCCGCCGGAGCGGGTCGTCGAACTCGGCGCGCAACTCGAAATCTGATCGAACCGCCATGGGGCGGGTCCTGCGCAGCAGACCCGCCACATCGTGCGGCGAGCCGGGTTCGCTGCGCGGCACCCGGCCTGCGGGCGCGACGATCAAGCGGGATCTCACCGCTCGCCGCCCGTCCTGCCTACGCCTGATTGGGAAGGGCCAGCCTCACGGGCCGACGACTAGGATCCTCAGAAGGCGACCGCCGGTGCAAAGCCGCCGGTGCAAAGCCGCCGGTGATAATCTCCCCGTGGCACCGACACGCACATGAGCATAGTCAACGCGCTCGCCGGCATCATGGTCACCAACTTCGACACCTCCGTGGCCTGGTACGAGCGGCTGCTCAACCGGCCGCCGGATACGCGGCCGATGGATGGGCTCGCGGAGTGGAAGCTGCCCGATGGCGCCTGGATCCAGGTCTACCAGGATCGCGATCGCGCCGGCTTTTCGTCCGTGACGCTGGTGGTTGACGGCTTCGAGGAGCAGCTCGAGCAGCTGCGGGCGAAGCAGATCCCGCTCGGCGACATCACGTCGTCCGATGCGGTGAAGACCGTCATCGTCAAGGACCCGTCGGGCAACCGGGTCGTTTTCGCAGCGTTCACGCGAGGATAAGGGCACCCCCCCTTTTCGGCCGACGTATGCCTCAGGCCCCGCGTTCCGCCCCGCCGCTGCTGGCGCTTCTCGCCGTGGTGATGGGCCCCGTGATGTGGACGGCGCCGACCGCGCGCGGCCAGGAGCCGGATCAGGTCCCCGCCGCCTTTCGCGGCGACTGGGTCGCCGCCGCATCCCCGTGCTCCTCGCGCGTCAGGTTCCGGGCGGCTGCCGAGACGGTGACACTGATCAACGGAGCCGACCGGGCGACCTACGGCGACCTGGCAATCGCCCGCACCTTCTTCGGCCCCGACTACGTCGGCATCTCGGTAGTGTTGATGCCGGAGTTCAACAGCGGCAACTCGCCGTTCACGGTGTATTTCAACGCCGATGAAAAACGCGGCGTGACCAAGCTGGACATCTTCTTCGCGATGGACGCGAGGAACAATCCTGTGCTGCAGACGCTGCAGGACGCGTCGCGCGCCCTGGCTGCCCGATTCCCGCTCAACGACACGCCGCTACGGCGCTGTCCGGCTGCCAACTGAGCGCAGGCCGCCTCTAGCGCGGCAGCGACGGCTGCGCCGCCAGGTCCGGCGCTGCATCGGCGAACTCGCGCAGGCGAGGCAGGAATCTGGCGTTGAAGCGCCGATCACGCAACACCCAGACGGCGAAGTACACCGCCAGCCACAGCGGCACCACCATGCACGTCAGCGCCGTGCCACGCAGGCCTGAACTGGTCCCACCGAGCGGCCCGGCGAGCACGTCGGTCGAACTGCCAATCATGAACGCGAGGCCGATCGCCGGCCACACGCTCCACATGCGCGGCGCGAGGAAACGCGAGAGGTTGTGGCTGGCAACGCTCGCCTGCGTGTCGACGATCCCGCCCGGCTCGCGGAACAGGACGTAGCGCCCCTTCTTGCGCCAGCGCGGCGTCGCCCACACGGCGGCGAGCTGCCGGCCAACATAGCGGTCGAACTCTCCGCCGACGACCATGTCGTGGGTCGGATGGGAGGCATGGACGTGATGCCGATCGCCGCCGTCGACCAGGTCGAACTCCTCGTGCCTGACCGTGCTGCTGGTCCAGAATTCACGCACGCTGCCGCCTGCCTCGCGCTTCTCCCACAACGTCGAGGTGGTGACGTCCCGGGCGTTGTAGTCGCTCAACACGCCGCTGGCGCGGTGCAATCGGGCACGGCGGAATCCGCAGCGGAGTGCCGGGGCGTCGCCGAGGGTCACCGCCGCGCCGCGCACTTCGCGCACGGCCGCCAACAGCAGCAGCGTCACCATGATCGCGCCGAAGGCAACGGCGCCCGCCTGCTCTTCCTGCGTCATGCGATCCCAGGTGCCGTCACGCTCGCCCGAGAGGTCGTCGAGCCCGTCCTGGATCATCGCTCGCCCGGCAGCGGACTGCGCGGCGCGTTGCGCCCGCGCTTCCCGGTACTGGGCCTGGAAGCCGGCCGAGAAATAGCGCTGCAGCAGCTCGCGGTTGAACGCGGCGCTCTGCTCCAGCCGGTCGATCGAGCGCATCCAGCGGCCGCGCGGCGAGTCGAGCCCGGTGACGCCGCCGATGGTCGCAAGGCCTTCGCTGCGCAACCGGCCGGCGGCGACGGCATACGCGTCGGCAACCGGCTTTTCCTGATCGTTGGGGAACGGGCCGCTGAAATAGCGTGGTCCGGCCATCTCGCCGAGCATCGCGTGGAGACGTGAGAGCGCGGCGATTTGTCGCGCTCGCGCCTCCATCGCGTCACCGTCCTCATAGTCGGCGATCACCCGCGCCGCCGCGGGCATCTCGCCCAGGTATGGCTGCTGCTGGGCGAACACGCCGCCGCCGGCGAGAGTGCCGACGATGAGGACAACCAGGAGCGATGGACGGGCGCGACCACGCGATACCGGATGTGACACGAAAGACCCTCTGTCGGGACGACCTTGCGATTCCAATCGCGTCGGCAACGGGTGCCGGACACGCGCTGCCGCACCAGCAGCACGTGTCCGAAAGCTGCCTTGCCACCCGCCTGGGTTACTGTGCGCCGACCGCCGTCGTCACGTCCGCTTTCGTCAGCGGCCGGTCCGGGTTCGGCGGGTGCGCCGGTATCCAGGAGTTGTAATCGAGCTTGGCCTGCTCGAAGGTCTGGACCGCCGCCTTCAGCACGGCGAGCTGGGCCGGGTTCGGGTTCACCGCCGTCATGTCGGCGGTCCACACCGCCTTCTCCGCCGGCAGGTAGACGATCAACATGCCATCGCTGTGGTCGTTCGGGACGCGGTGCAGTTCCACCACCTTGCCGTTGCTGCCGCGGCGGACGTCACGGTCGCCGACGCCGTTCACGACATCGGAGCGGCGCGTGGTGACTTTGGACAGGCTGTCGCCGGTCAGGGTGCGCGGGCCGGACAACAGCCGCTCGAGCACTTCCTCGTTGTTGCGGTGGGTCAGGATCGTCGCCCCTTCCGCCACGGCCGCGGCCAGGCCGCTGGCGTGGTCGAAGTGCGGGTGCGAGTTGACGACGTAGCGGATGGTCTTGCCGGGGATCGCCTGCTTCGCCGCAGCCATCACCGCCTGGCCGCGTGCGTCACTCTGTCCGCTCTCGACCACGAGCACGTGGTCGCCCATATCGACGGCCAGCGACGTGTAGTTGCCGCCGATCTTGAACACGCCGTCGCCGAGCCGCTCGACCGGCGCCGCCGCGCCGGCGGGCGCAGCAGCCTGGGCCGGACCCGGGGCCGGGGCAGGGGCCGGGGCGGCCTGGGGCGCCGCCGCGGCGCCACGCCCGGCGGGTGCAGCCGCCGGAGCGGCGGGCGCAGCGCCACCGCCACGCGCCGGGGCGGGCGGCGGTGTCAGCAGCTCGGTGACGTTGGGCGGATTCGGCGTCGCCGAGGTGATGTTCGCGTCAAAGGTCGGCATGCCCGCCTGCCGCTGCACGATGCGGGACGGCACCTGGACGCCGTTCATGGCGCGATAGTCGGAGTATTCGTGCTCGACCAGCAGGTCGCCGGCGACGGCGTGCTCGACCCGCGTTTCGACCTTCGTCACCTGGTTCTGGTTGTTGATGTACCCGGTGACGGTATACGACTGCCCCGACGGCGCCTTCGGGCTTGCCGGTGAAAACGACACCACCTGCTGGCCGCCCTGCTGCCGAACCGTCGCAGTGTTGGCCGCGGCGCCCTTGAGGAAGCCCCACGGCGTTGTCCAGACGTTGAGCGCCTGGGTCCAGTTGGTGCTCGCCTGCTGCCCCGTGATGTTCTGGTTGAACACGCCCGGCATCGGCGCCGGCACGCCAGGCACGGTGGGTGGCTGCGTCGTCCCGGTGGCTCTCGACACCAGCGCCGTCGGCTGAGACGGCGGGTTGAAGCTGATGGTCCGGGTATAGCCGGTGATGGTGGTGACGTTCAGCGGTCCCATCGGCTCGCCGATGCTCTTGCTCTGGCCGAATGCGCCATTGCGCGCGGTTCCCGAATAGGTGATCGACGTCAGGCTGTCCGCGCCCATGCCGCGCGATGCCGCGGCAAGGACCGAAGCGGCGTTCTGTGCAGCAGCGCCCGTCGAGATGCAGGTCACGAGGAGCGCGGCGATCGGCAGCGTTCTCAGCGACATGGTGCCTCCTGGCAGATAGGTTGATAAGGACGAAAGGGTAGACCGCGGATTGTATCCAGATTCGGCCACCGGCACCGGCCCGGATCGAGTATTTCTGCGCCCTCGACGAAAACGTTCGCCCCCGATGTTCCGCCGCCGCGGCAGGCGGCGCCCTGCCCAGGCGAGTGCGCCCGTCCGTTATACTGCGCGTCGTGTTCCGACGCCTGGAGCGGGAAATTGGCCAGCGCGCCGCGGCATGGCTGCGGCTGGGACTGCTCGCCACTTCGCTCGCCGGCTGCCTCGGTGCGTCTCAGCCGGCGGCGGTCGCCCTGCGGCGCACTGCCGTCATGGTCGACGCTGCCCCGGTGTTGCTCAATCCGGCGAACCCATCCCAGGCGGAGGTCGGGGAATTCCGCTACGCCGGCGGTGTCGTCCTCACGTCTTCACAGACCGATCAACTGCACGGCCTGTCCGACCTGGTGGTCGACGGCAGCGGCCGGCTGGTGTCGGTTGGCGATCTCGGTGTGCTGCTCGAAGCGCGGCTGCGGCTGGACGAGGCGGGGCGGTTGATCGGCGTCAGCGATGCGACGATCGCGCCGCTCACCGATCCGGCGGGCAGAACGCTCATCGACAAGACGGAGGCGGATGCCGAGGGGCTGGCCGTGCTGCCGAGCGGCGATCGCCTCGTCAGCTTCGAGCGCCGTCACCGCATCTGGCTGTATCCCGCCGGTGGCGGGCCGCCGCAACCAGTGCCCTCCCCCGGCGAGCCGTTCGAGGCAAATGGCGGGATGGAAGCGCTGGCCGCCGACCCGCTGGTTGCGAGTGACGCCTATCTCGTCGGCGGAGAAGACTCGGGCAAGACATGGACCTGCCGCGTATCGACGGCGTGCGCCGAGAGCGTCGCGGTCGACAAGCCGGCTGACTTCGGCCTGGTGGCGCTGACACGGGTGCCCGGCGGGATGACGGCGTACCTGTTGCGCGCGTTCGACGACGCACGCGGCAATCGCATCTCGCTGCAACTGTTCCGCGGCGATACGGCGGTGGCGCAGATGGACCTGGCCCGCCCGTTCACCGTCGACAACTTCGAAGCGCTGGCGGCGGTGCCGCTCGCCGACGGCGGCATCCGGTTCTACCTGTTGTCGGACGACAACGGCTCGGCCAGCCAGCGTACGCTGCTGCTCGCCTTCGACTGGCAGCGGCCATAGCCCGGTTTCATCGCCTCAAGCTGCCGCACTCGTGTCAGAATCCGCCAGATCCGGGAGGACGCATGCGACAAAACAGGTCGTTGCTGATCGCGCTGTTCGCCGCCGCCGCCGCCGGCCCGCTGCACGGACAGATCACGGAGAACCCCGTGCCTGCCGCCATCGCCATGCGCGGCCTCGCCGTCGAGATCCGCGACGTCACGCGGCTCCCGGATACCCGCGGTCTCCATCCGGGTGACGACGTCACGCCGGCTGGTTGGGCCCGCGTCAGCTACATCCGCGACCTGCCGGACGGCCGCCGCTTCGCCAACGACTCGCGTGGTGTCCTCTACCTGCTCGACGCTGCAAACCGTCCTTCCGTGTACCTGAACGTCGCTGCCGTCTTTCCGCGCACCGTTTACAACCGGCTGGAGAGCGGCTTCATCGCCTTCACCTTCCACCCGGAGTTCGCCAGCAACGGCTTGATGTACACGGTCCACGCCGAGCGCGCGCCCGGAAACCCTGGAGTGCCGAACCATGTGCCGCCAGGGTTCACGGCTGCAGACGCGACCTACCACAACATCATCACCGAGTGGCGCACGGCAGCCCCGGCGGCGCCGGTCTTCGAGGGCACCCGGCGCGAGTTGCTGCGCGAGGCGCACGTCGTTGCCAACCTGACACATCCGCTCGGTGCGGTGGAGTTCAACCCGACGGCGCGCCCCGGCGACGCCGACTACGGCCTGCTCTACACGAGCGGCAGCGACCACGGTTTCAGCAATGGCGGCGGCCCCCATGCCGGCAACCCCGCACAGACGCAACGGCTCGATTCGATCATGACCGCAATCCTGCGCTTCGACCCGCGCAGCCCGTCGGTGACTCGCGGCATCAAGGGTCTCGGCGACTACACGGTGCCGATGGGCAACCGGTTTGCCGCCGACGGCGATCCGAAGACGCTCGGCGAGATCTACGCATACGGGTTTCGCAACGCCCACCGCCTGTCCTGGGATCGCAGCGACGGCACGATGTTCGCCTCGGACATCGGCATGGACCACATCGAGGAGCTCAACATCGTCCGCAACGGCGAGAACTACGGCTGGATGGCGCGGGAGGGCTTCTGGGAGAATGGTCGATCGAGGGGCAGCGCCTTGAACGAGCTGTTCCCGCTGCCGGCCGACATCCTGAACGGCGCTCGCAAGGATAGTTTCAGCTACCCCGTCGCGATCTACGACCACGACGAGGGGCGGGCGATCAGCGGCGGCTTCGCCTATGACGGTGCGATCGCCGCCCTGAAGGGCAAGTTCATCTTCGGCGACGTGCAACGCGGCCGGCTGTTCGCTGCCGATGTCGCGGCACTGAAGAGGGCCGACGACGGGGTGCCGCAGACGGTCGCGCCGGTGGAAGAGATCCAGCTGTTCGTGCGCGATGCGGCCGGCGCGCGGAGCAACGTCACGCTGCAGGAGCTGGTCAACCGCACGATGGGCACGACCCTGGCGCGGGCGGATCTGCACATCGCCCGCACGCGCGACGGCGAGTTGCTGATCACCTCACGGCAGGACGGGATGATCCGGGCGCTGGTGGCCGATCCGGCCGGCGGCTCCAACTGAACGCCGGCCGGCAGCTGGCGCTCGCCGCTCACCGCCGGCCGTAGAGAAACATCTCCTTGCCGCTGGCCATGACGACCTTGTCGAGGCGCAGGATCTTCTGACCGTCGGAAAAGCGGTAGCCGGTGGCGGTGATCGCGTCGCCCGCCTTGAGGCTGTTCTTGTCCCAGCCGTTGGCGGCCATGCGCGTGATGCTCGGGCCGCCGACACTCCATTTTTCAGCCGCGCCGGTGCCGCCCTTGACGTCGAGGCCGATCATCACGTGCGGATTGGACCAGTCGTAGCCGGTGACGGTGCCGCTGACGGTAACCGCCCTGGACGTATCGACCGGCCAGGAGTGATGTGCGAACGATGGGCTGGCGGCTGCGAGCAGCCCGACGGTGCCGAGCGCGAGAATCTGTCGCCGTGTAATCACGTCACGCCTCCGCGGCAAGTCTAGTGGATAGTGGCCAGCCCCGGCGACCCGGTATACTGGACCGACCCACAGGAACCGATGGCGAACGAACAGTACAAGAGACGGACGATTCTGGCGGCGCTTGGGGCGCTCGGCGTCGGCGCTGCCGCCACGGCGGCGTTCCGCGCCCCTGCCCCGCTGGCCACGGCGATCGATACCCTTGCCGGGCTGCCCGATGCCGAGACGATGCCGGCGGTGTTCGTCGGCCACGGCACCCCGCTCGGCGCGCTCGACCCCAACGTGTGGACGGCGCAGTGGGCGGAGATCGGCCGCAGCCTGCCGCGGCCGCAGGCGATCCTCTCCATCTCGGCGCACTGGCTGACCGAGGGCGCCTCCCTGGTCACCGCGGCGACGGCGCCGCCGATGAACTACGACGTGCGCGGCTTTCCGCCCGCGCTCTACGAATACCGCTACGACGCGCCGGGCAATCCGGCGGTGGCCCGCGAGGTCGCCAGTGCCCTGAACGGACACATTCCCGTGTTCGGCGACACCGAGTGGGGCTTCGACCACGGCACATGGCTGGTACTCAAGGACATGTACCCCCAGGCGGACATTCCGGTGCTGCAGCTCAGCATCGATTACAGCCGTCCACCGGAGTTCCATTACGAGCTCGCCAAGCAGCTCCGCCGCCTGCGCTCCAAGGGCGTGCTGATTCTTGGCTCGGGCAACGTGGTGCACAACCTGCGTGAGCGCGGCGGCACCGGGGTCACGGAACATCCGCGCGACTGGGCCATCGACTTCGACCGGCGCATCGCCACGGCCGTCGAGAGCGGTGATCATGCTCCTGCGGTCAACTTCCTCTCCCTGGGTCAGCTCGCGTCGCAGGCGCATCCGAGCTACGACCATTTCCTGCCGCTGCTGTACACCCTTGGCCTGGCCACGCCCGGCGCCCCCGTGCGGACGTTCTGCGAAGGGTTCCAGTGGCCGGGAATCAGCATGCGCTCGTTCGTGTTGGCGTAAGCGCTTCGCGGCCGATCGTCGGCCGCGACACACCAATGATCCCGCTCCTGATCGCATTTGCCCCGGGGGCACGCCTGCATCGTGAGCGCGACCGGCCGTCGCAGCTCCCGATGCACCGCAACGGCCCGCCAGGCACGTTCATCGTCTTCGACACGATGCGCGTGTCCTTGCCGACCGACCAGATCGTGTTCATCGACGACAGCGCGGCCGTGACCGTGGGGTTCGGCGGTTTCCGTTTCGATGGATTTCGCGACGGGCAGTTGGTGTTCTCGCGAGTGCGCGACTTGCGGCCCGACGCCGAGCTGTCGCCGGACCGGAGCTGGACGATGACGCTCGATCCCTCGTGGGTGGCGTCAATCGAGGCAGATGGCGTTCAGGCTTGGGTGTCCGGCACGACGTAAGCGCAGCGAACGGTCCGCGGGGATCAGCGCTTGCCGCGACCCCAGGGGCTGTCCGGATCGACCGCCATGTCCGACAGCGAGCTGCCGCGGCCGATGCTCGGCGAGCCGCCGTCGCGATACGGGCTGGCCGCCGTGCCGCCAACGACGCTGCCCCCTGACTCCTGCCGAAGCGGGTCTCGGCCCTGCTGCCAACCGACGGCATCACCGTAGTTCCCCTTCTGGCCGGCGATCGCGTCGGTGGTGCCGATGACGATCATGTCTCGACCGTCCTGCAGCGCGCGGCCCGTTGCCTCGGCGCGCATCGCCAGCAGCACGGCAGCGAGCTCCGCCGGGATCGGCTCCCCCTGCTGCAACGCGCTCGCCGGCAGCCGCTCGAGCAGGTCGACCAGGCTCTGCACCCGGTCCGTCCCACCGCCCATCATGAATTTGCTCATCTCAGCCTCCAGACTCGCCGTGGCGTGTCATCGCGCCGGCACGAAGAAGTGCGACTGCGGCAGCTCCTTGTCCACCTGCTCGCGGCAGTGGCGGCGCAGCTTGTCGTCGATCGGGTCGGTCCCTTCCTTGAGCACCAGCTCGCTCTTGCGCTCCAATACGGCGGCGAATTGCTGCTGCAGCGCCGGCCCGTACGCGCCAGCCTGCCTGACCGCCACTTCGAGCTTCCGCAGCTCGTGATCGATGCCGCGATACTGCACGATCAGCTCGTCGAGGCGCTGCACCTTGTCACTCCACCGCAGCATCGGCTTGGCCACCGCCAGAACCGCCGACACGATCGCCAGCGCCTGCCAGACAATGCGGCCGGCGCCGCTGGCGCTCCAGAAGGCCAGCCCGGCGATCACGGAACCGGACGCGGTCGAGGCAATGATCACCTCCATCGCGATGACGCGCGTTTCGAGCCGCTTGCGGATGGCCGCGTAGTACTTGACGGTGAGCCGGGCGGTGCGCAGTTCATCGTAGACGTCCCAGACCGGATGATCCCGATCGGTCGCCGCGCTTACCGTCGCTGTCGCCTGCCTCACGTCGTCCATGGCGGTGGTTGGACGTTCCTAGCGCGGCAACGGCCAGTTGCCGGTATACGGAGGCCAGTTGGGCACGGCGAGCTCGGGCGGCGGGTAGAACATCGCCGAATAGACGCTGCGGATGCGGCCGTCGTCGATGAAGAACCATTCGCTGAACGCGTTGCGGGGATTGGCGGACCCAGGGCGGCGGATGAAGACGGCCAGTGCCAGCACCACGCCGGCCTCTTCGTCGATCACCGGGAACCGCCGCGCTGCCACCATCTGCACGTTGATGTTGGCAAGGCCGGAGGTGCAGTCATTCGCGCCGGGCGGCGCCGGCGCTGGCGTTGCCGGTACGCCGCGACCGCCGGCGCCACCGCGGCCGGGCCCGGTCATCATCGTGCCGTTCTCGATGCGGGCGCAGCCCGGGTGCGCCAGGATGACGGTGCCGTCGTGCGACGTGATGCCATCGAAATAGCTGTTGGTGATGCGCTCGAGCGCCGCGCGCGGCAGCCGCTGCGCCCGCGGCAGCGTACGCTGCGGCGGCGGGTTGGCAACCAGGTAGTCGGGGTTGAACAGGTTCGCCGGACCTCGCCCTGAGGACGCCGGTCCGTTCAGCCCGGGGTCGCCGGGCCGCGCCAGGTACCACTCCGCTTCAGTGATCAGGCCGTCTTCGACGCGGATACGCACGGTCACGACTGCCGGGCCCGCCGCTTCCTCGATGATGCCGAAATAGGCCGCCTGGCCGCTCACCGCATCGACGAACCGGCGCTGCAGTTTTCCCAGACCGGTTGCGCTCTGCCAGACACCGGCGCCGGTGCGGACGTTGATCGCGTTCTCCGTCTGGCGGAAGCCGACGGCCAGCGGCGCGGCGGTCGAGTCGTGCGATACCACCGCCGTCAGATAGCGATCGAGCGTCCGCTGCAGGCACGCGCGATCGCAGCCGGCTGCGTCGATGCTCGCCGGCACGGTCAGCGCTGCCAGCGTCGACAGCAGCCAGCAGGCGGCAAGGCCTTTCGCGCGCCGCGGCACCGGCTTACGGCGCGACACAGCTGAAATTGGCCGCATCGTCGATACTCCCCTGCCCCTTGTAGCGGGCCACCTGAGGGTAGGGACAGAGCGGGCGACTCCGCACCACCTGGCCGTTGGTCACCTTGCTGGCAATCAGCTGATCCGGTGCCTTGCCCTTCTCCACCCAGTCGATGACCGCGGTCACCGCATCGGTGCGATCGGGACCAACGCCGCCGCCACAGTGCGCCATGCCCGGCGCCATGAACAACCGCGCGAACTCTGGCGTGCTGCTGCCGTTCCTCGACGTCACCGCTTCGTAGTAGCGCACGCCCATCATCGGCTGCAGGATCTGGTCGGCCCAACCGTAGGTCATGATCAACTTGCCGCCGCTCTTGCGGAATGCCGACAGGTCGGCCTCCTTGGCGTCCGCCAGCGCGCTCCACCGCGCCATCAGGGCTGGATCGCGGCCGTAGTCGAAGGTCATGGCGTCGTAGGTCGGCTGCGGCGGCGTCAGCACGAGGTAGCGCATCACGCCTTCGGCCAGGTTGAAGTCGGCCGGCTTCGCGCCGGGTTGCGCGGGAACGATGGCGCCGACCCACCCGCTGGCAGCGACGCCGTTCGCGCCGGCATTCACCGCTTCGCTGCCCACCATGTAGCCTGGAAAGATCGACGTGCCGTTGTGCGACGGCCCGTTATAGACCTTGCTCACCGCCGCCGCCTGCGCCGCGGTCAGGCAGTCGTCGCCGTCGCTGCCGGCCGCGCAGGCCGCGACGTCGCGCGCCGGATCGAAGCGGCAGGCACGCGGGTCGACGATCAGGCCATCGGCCAGGCCGTCGACCGCATCGCACGTGTTCATCACCGCGCGCGCGAGCACCATCAGCTTGGCCGGCGACACCGGCGCCTCGGTGAGCGCCTTCTGGTTCCACATCGCGCCGATGGTGAAACCGGTCTGGTCGACCCACGGCGCCACCGCGACGATGCCGTCGAAGTCGTCCGGGTAGCGTTGCGCTTCGAGCAGCCCCTGGCGGCCGCCGTTCGAGCACGAGTTCCAGTAGGAGAACCTGATGGGTTGCGCGTAGTATTCGGTCGCGATCCTCTTTGCCGTGTCGGCCGTCACGTGCACCGCACGGTAGGCGTAGTCGATCGCCTTCTGCGGGTTGCTCAACACGAACGAGCCGCTCGGCTCGGCCCTGGCGTCGTGGCCGGTATTGGTGCGCGCCATCACGAATCCGTTGGTCAGCGCCGCCGTGCGGTCGGCATTGACCGGGCCATCCAGCGCGTCGCCGGCGAGGCCGCCATTGCCGGTCATGTAAAAGCGCTCGTTCCAACGCGCCGGCAGATTTACTTCGAAGGCTACTTCAGGAGCGATCGTGCCGAGGACGCGGCAGTGTTGCGGCGTGTCCGACGTGGCAGCCACCGTGCGCGCGGCGATCGACACGACACCGTCGCTCTTGAACGTCGCCAGGCTCTCGCAGCTGCGGGCGGGCGCTACCGGCGCGGTGGCATAGCTGGCGAGCGAGCTCTTCGCATCGGCGAACGCCTGCGCGCCTGCCGGGGCCGGTACTACCACCGTACCGACCACCGTCGTGCCGACCACCACCGTGCCGATCACCCAGGCTGATGCCAGACCGCTGCGGACGATGTTCATAACTGAGTGGTTCATGACTGACTGGTTCACGACTGACTCCTGTTGGCGGCTGCGCCACCCTGTGACCGGCAACAGCCGCCGGTCCGCCGGCTGCGCGCGGTTCGGCGTCAAGGCACGCCAGGCAGCAGCCACTGCACGACGGTGGCGACAAACGAGATCATCAGCGCGCCGCCGAACGCCCAGCCAAGGCTGTCGATGGTCAGGTGATCGGTGAGACGGTCGGTCAGCTTGAGCAGCAGCGCGTTGATGATCCATCGCGTGATGAAGGCGAACAGCCAGGCGAGTCCGAGCGTCGCCACCGTGAACACCGCAAACAGCAGCCAGCCGAGGAGGAAATTGAGCAGGCCGAACAGCGCCGCGACGATCACGGCACTCTTGAAGCTCTTGACGTGGAAGCCGGGGAGGGCTGCGGCAGTCACCCACACAGCCACCGACAAGATCAACCAGGAGAGCAGCAGGTCCATGACTCTGGCGACCTATTGCGGCGCCGCGGCAGGGGCGGACGTCAGCGCTTCCAGCAGGGCCACGGTCTCGGGCAACGGTTCCCTGCTGGCTTTCGCCACCTCGAGCGGCGTTCTGCCGCTGGCATCCTTCGCGTGCAGGTCCGCTCGGTTGGCCGCAAGAAACCTCACGACCGCCGTCAAGCCGCGCTCGGCCGCGCCGTGCAGCGCGGTCTGATGCGGCACGGCAGCAGCGCTCGGCACCTGGCTGGCGCGGCCGCGCAGCGTCATGGCGAAGGCCGCCGCCTCGGAGGTCCCCTCGGGCACGATTCGCCGCCGTTCGGTGACCATTCGCGCGTTGAGGTCGGCGCCGGCATCGACCAGCAGTTGCAGTGTCGCCAGCACACCCGCCTCGGTGCGGTTGCGGCCCCGTGTCACGCGCGCCCCGAACTCGACCCCGGCGGCGGCCATCAGCGGCGTCACGCCTTCCTTGCTCGGCAGGTCGACCAGCGCGTTGTGCTGCAGCAGCAACTGCACGAACGGCGCATCGCCGGCGCGCGCCGCCCGCAGCAGCGGCGTCGCCCCCTGCGCGAGGATGCTGTCGCCGCCGCGATCCTGCGGCACGTCGCGATACGGCGGCCGCCGTTTGAGCTGGAGGTTTGGATTGGCGCCTGCCTCGAGCAGGAGGCGGGCGACGTCGAGGGCAGTACGCGCGTCCTCGCTCGGGATCACCGCCATCGCCCCGTTGCCCTTGACCGGCAGCGTGCTGACGTCGGCGGCCATGTAGAGCGGCGATCGGCCGAAGAGATCCCACTTGTCGACGTCCGCTCCTGCCTGGATCAACGTGGCAGCAGCGTCGAAATGCAGGTTGAGCAGCGCCAGGTTCAGCGGCGTGATGCGTTCGGGATCCTCGAGGTCCTTGTCGGCACCGGCAGCGATCAGGTGCTGGATGCAGGCGACGCACCCTTCGCGTGCAGCGTACAGCAGGGGCGTGAAGCCCCCCTTGTTCATGTCCTTGGGGCGCGGCTCGGTGATGACCTTGCGCTCCCATTGGCGGATGACGCCGCGCGCGTTGACGTCGGCGCCGCTCTCGGCGAGCAGCGTGACCATCTCGGCCTGGCTCTGGGCGGCCGCCCACATCAGGGCCGACTGGCCGCCGAACGCTTCCCTGGCGTTGACGTCGGCCCCGGCGACCAGCAGCCGGCGGGCCGCGTCGACCCTGCCGCTGCGCGCCGCCGCCATCAAGGCCGTCTCCCCTTCCGGGTTCTTCGTGTTCGGATCGGCACCTGCCGCGAGCAGCGCTTCGATCACCGACGCTGAGCCGATGATGCTCGCCTCGGTGAGTGCCGAGGTGCCGAAGTGGTTCGTCAGCGCCACCTGCGCACCGGCCTTCAGCAGCGCGCGGACCAGCGCCGCGTCGTCACTGGCCGCCGCCCACATCAGGGCGGTGGTGCCGTCGGGACCGGGAGCGTCCGGTTTGGCGCCTGCCGCCAGCAGGCGCAGCGCGGCCGCACGGTCGCCGCGCTCCGCGGCTTCGACCAGCGTGGTCTCGGCCGCCGGCGCGCGGGCCGCCAGAGCGACGCACATCGCCAGCGCCAGCAACGCCGAGACTCGCATCGTTGGCATCCTCACAGCTCGGACAGGATGCCGGCGCTGTCGCCGATCTTCTCGACCGGGATGTTGTTGCGGTCGAACAGCGTGACGAGCAGGTCGGCGAAGCGCGAGTCCTGCGGATACTTCAGGTGCTGCCCGCCCTTGATGCGGCCGTCCGCGTGGCCCAGGATCGCTGCCGGCAGCGGATCGTTGTTGTGCCGGTCGCTGTTGCTCATGTTGCTGCCGTAAAGGATGGTCGAGTGATCGAGCACCGTGCCACCGGCCTCCTGCGCCTTGGCCAGCCGTTCGATGAAGGTGGCGAACACCTCGGTGTGGTAGCGCTGGATCTGCACGAGCTTGTCCATCTTCTGCGCGTTGTTGCCGTGATGCGACAGCGGATGGAATCCCTCGGCAATCCCGAGGTGGGTGTAGGTCCGCATGCTCGCTTCGTGGTCCATCGAGAAGGTGATGACGCGGGTGATGTCGGCCTGGAACGCCAGCGCCATGAGGTCGAACATCAGCTTGAAATGCTCGGTGATGTCGTTGGGCGTGCCGACCGGCGCATCGGGGATCTCCAGCGTCGCGGTGTCCTGCCTGGACGCCATCTGCACCCGCCGTTCGATCTCGCGCACCGAGTCCAGGTAGTCGCCGACGACGACCCGGTCCTGCACGCCGAGACTGGCCTGCAGCCGCGCCGCCTGTCCCTTGACGCGGTCGAGGATGCTGCCGGTCTCGCGCAGGATGGCCGTGCGCTCCTTGTCGGTATCGCCCTGGCCGAACAGCTTCTGGAACACCGCGCGCGGGTTGCCCTCCTGGGGCAGCGGCTGCGTCGGCGTCCGCCACGCCAGGCGTGCGCCGACCTGGGAGGTGGTCAGCTCCAGCGACGGCAGCCGCGTCTCCTGCCCGACGTGCCGCGCCGCCACCTGGTCCGCCGTCACGCCGGCGTCGGCGCCCGCGGCGCCGTGCTCCCACGGCTTGACGCAGCTGAGCCAGGTCGACTCGATGTAGGCATGCGGCTCCGGTGTCTCGCCCGGCTTGTTGCGCAACCCGGACACGACCGTGAGGTGCTCCCGGAACGGGGTGAGCGGCTGCAGGATTGGCGACATCTCGAACGCGGTGCCGGCCGCGGCCGGCGACCAGCGGTCCATGATGGCGCCATGCGGGAAGCCGACGAAGGCGAAGCGCTTCGGCGCCGCTGCGGCTGCGGTCTGCGCCCACGCCGTGGCCGCCGGGCTCATCGCATCGAGCAGCGGCAGGGCGATGGTCGCGCCGACACCCTTCAACACCGTGCGGCGTGAGACGTGCTTCCGCGAAAGATACATGAGTTTCTCCGTCACAGCGTTCCCTTCCCGTGGCCGGCCCCGACCCGCCGCATCCTGAACTGGTCGCTGCGCACGATCGCTTGCACCAGTGCCGAGAACCGGTAGCCGCTTGGCGCGGCGCTGCGGACGATGTGGCGCACCGTCGGCATGTCCTGCGCGCCGACGCGGCGGCCGGTGGCGTAGGTCAGCAGCCCTTCAGCGAAGGTCTGCACGAACTGGTCGGGACGACGCAGCAGGGCGACGCGCAGGTCGTCGGGCCCTGTGAGCGGCGTGCCATCCGGCAGCTCGCCGGTCGAATCGATTGGGACGCCGGCATAGCGGTCGCGGTCGCGCCAGCGGCCGGTCGCGTCGAAGTTCTCGAGCGCCAGTCCGAGCGGATCCATCACCGCGTGGCAGGACGAACAGGTCGGGTTGGCGCGATGCGTCTTCATCATCTCGCGGACGGTCAGCGCCCTGGTCGTGCCGATGTCCTTCTCATCCAGCGTCGGCACATTCGCCGGCGGGTTCGCCGGCGGGACGCCCTGCAGGTGCCCGAGAATGAAGGCGCCGCGCAGCACCGGCGAGGTCCGGTTGGGATAGGCGGCGGCCATCAGCACCGCACCCTTGCCGAGCAGTCCCCAGCGCCGCGACTGTGCCAGCTCGACGCGCCGGAAGCGATCGCCCTTCACGTCGGTGATGCCGTAGTGCACCGCCAGGCGTTCGTTGAGGAAAGTATGCGGCGCCCGCAGCAGATCGACGATGCTGCGATCGCCGCGGAAGAGGCTGTCGGCAAACAACGTCAGCTCGGTGCGGAAGTCCTCGCGCGGGTCGGAGCGGCCCGAGGCGTAGGGAAAGACGCTGCCGTCGGGCACGATCTCGTCCAGCCGCTTCATGTCGAGCCACTGATGGACGAAGTTGCTGGCGAGCGTCACCGAGCGCGAGTCGGCCAGCATGCGCCGGACCTGGCGGTCCAGCACCGCCGGCTGCTTCAGCGTGCCGTCGACTGCCGCCTGCAGCAGCGCCTCGTCGGGAATCGTGTTCCACAGGAAAAACGACAGGTTGGCGGCGAGCTCGAGGTCGCTGATGGCGTAGGTATCGCCAGTTCGCAACCCGGCCGGGACCTGTTCGCCGCGATACAGGAAGAACGGGCTCGCCAGCAGGCCGGTGACGGCCGTGCGGATGCCGCCTTCGAAACCGCCCTCGCTGGCCCCGTCCACGTAGTAGGCGAACAGCTCGTCGACGTCGGCCGCGGCGACCGGCCGCCGGTAGGCGCGCCTGGCCAGCGCGGCGATGATCTGCTTCGCGCAGGCCGCCTCGACCTCGGCGAGCGGCGCCGCCGCCTGACCGCGCTGCGGCGCGGATGACGGGTGGCAGATGAAGATGCGCTCGCGGCTCGGCGTTGCGCCGATGCCACGCGTGTTGAACGGGCCGCGCACCTGGAAGGAGTTGACCCGGTAGAGCCGATCCTGACCGCCGCCGGGCGCATACAGCTGCAGCTGATCGTCCGATTCCGCGAAGGTGCGGCGCTTGAAAGCGACGCCGATTGCGTGCGGCCCGGCGCTGGCAGAGAAGCGGATGTTCTTCAGGCGGGCGTTGACGCGGTCGAGCGCGCCATTCTGCACCTGGTCGTACAGCTTCATGTCCTCTTCGCCGCCGATCACCGTCTCGTAGACGACCCTGCGGTCCACGGTGACGACCAGCGGGTTCTCGAACTCCATGCCGTTGCCCCAGATGTGGGTCGCCATGTCGGCGATGTCGACGACATACTCGCCGTCAGCTGGAAGATCGATCTTGCCGAGGATGCCGCCGCGGGTGCCGAGCGGCAGCCCCGGCACGTGCGTCAGTTGCGTACCCGGGCCGGCGCGGAACGTCCAGCCGGACGGGCGCGCGTCCGGCTGACCCACCGCCTTGACGGCCACCGCGCGCGCAGCGATGACGTACTGCTCGATGAAGGAGGGCGACACCTGCAGCGCGTCGGCGATGTTATCGAAGCCGCCGGCGATGTCGTCGGGCGGCAGCACGGCACGGGCGTCGAACTCCACCGCCAGCAGGTCGCGCACCGCGTTGGCGTACTCCTTCCGATTGAGCCGGTGCAGCACGAGGCGGTCGGGAACGTGCGCCTTCCCTTGGGCGCGGTCGAGCGACGTCTCCAGCCAAGTGACGAGCGCGTCAACGGCGGCGGCGTCCGGCTGCCTGGCGCCGGGCGGCGGCATGACGCGGCCGCGCAGCTTGCGCACCGCCTTCTCGAACATCTCGGCCTGCGCGGTGACGCTGCTCGCCGTCACACCCTGGAAGCTGACGTCGCCGATGCGGGCACGGTCGTTGTGGCAGCCGACGCAGTACTGCTCGATCGTCGCCAGTGGCGCGCCCGCCGCGGCTGCCGGCTGTGCCGCCGTCCGTGCTCGCGCCCCGGCTACCGCCTGGGCCGCCGCGGTCATCGAGGCAGCGCGGGCGGGCGGCACGGCGGCGCCGGCCCGCGGCACCGCCGCGGTGCGCGCCGAGGCGACGGCGCCGGAGACCGCCACCGCTGCCGGCGACAGTGCTTGCGACAGTCCTTGCGACGCTTGCGACAGTGCTTGCGACGGTGCTTGCGACGCTTGCGACGGTGCTTGCGACGCGAACACGGCGGTCAGCGAAGCGCAGACCGCGGCCGTCAGCAGGAGCGTCGCCATCGGGACGTGCCGCCTACGCATCGGGCGACACATAGGCCCACAGGCTCTCGAAGGCGCGGCGGACGAACTCGTCAGGCGGACCCATCTGCGCATCGAACTCCTGCGTCGGCCGGGCAGCAACCGCTTCGCCAGGGCTCCGCCCCTTGTTCAGCAGTTGCGTCAGACGATCGTAAATGACCCCATACATCTCGGTCTGTGCCTTGAGGTCGGCGAGGCCAAGCACAGGGCCGCGCGCCGCGACGATGCGGGTCTGCCCGTCGGCGAGTGTCTGCAGCCGTTGCAGCGCGCCGGCGATGCCGCCGATCCAGCCGCCAGTCGCCCAGTCGACCTGCGGCCACGCGGTGAGCGACAGCACGCCGCCGACCGCCAGCACGTTCGCCTCGGGAAACAGCACGTAGAGATCGCCGTCGGTATGCGCCGCGTCCGGGATGTGGCCGTAGCGGATGCCGTCGCCCAGGGCTCCGGTCTGGTAGAAGGTCCTGGTCGGCTGCGCCGCTTTCGGCAGCCGCTGGAACCGCTGCCCGTTCCACGGCCAGGTGACGTCGGTCGTCAGCCACAGCCGGGTGTTCTCATGCGCGATGATTGCCGCGCCGGCGGCGGCGAGCGGCGCGTTGGCACCGGTCTGCTCCGGGTGCCAGTGGGTGTTGAACAAGGTGTCCACGGGCGCGCCGCGCGCGAGCCCGGCAAGGGTGGCCAGCAGCGCCGGCGCGCCGGCCGCCGGACCGCCATCGACCAGCACCACCCGGTCGCCCCCGATATAGGCGAGCGCATTGTCACCGGCGCTGGTGAGCAGCGTCAGTCCGCCGCCGAGCGGCGTGGCGCCGACCGGCCCCTGGGTCTGGGCCTGGGCCAGCGCTGCCGGCGGCGCTGCCAGCGCGAGGCACCCGCCGGCGACGCCTGCACCGGCCGCCTTGATGAACGTCCGCCGATTCAGCTGCATAGGTCGCGGTCTCGGCGACGTGCCGTCGCCCGGGAAGTGCCCAAGTCTACGCCAATGTCGCGCCGCGTGGACGCCTTTCAGCGGCTCACGTCCCGGCCGTGCTCTCCCCGCCGCCCATCGACAGCCTGGTGCCATCCGCCAGCGTGCCGGTGACGAACATGCCGCCGGGCTTTCCGTCGCGCATCGGACGGAATGTCACGGCGAACGGCATCCCGGTCCTTCCGGCGCCCGTCAGCGCCCCTCCGGAAGCTGCTTGGGTTCACGCGCCCCCTGCACGGCTGTCAAGCGCGCGCCGGTGTATAGTCCCCGGCATGGACAGACGAGATTTCCTCGCGGGTGTCGCCGCTGCACCGTTCGCGGCGGCCTCCTTCGGCGCCCTGTCGCCCGCACGCGCAGCACAGGCCCCGGCCGCCGCACCGGCGCGCGCGCGCATCCGGCAGAGCGTCATGAGCTCGGTGTGGACCGGCACGACGTTGTCGTTCGAAGAACGGTGTCGGCACCTGGCGCGGCTCGGTTTCAAGGGCGTCGACCTGCCGACGGCGCAGCAGGTGCCGATCCTGAAGCAGCACGGCCTCGCGCCGACGATGATGACCGGCACGGGTACCAGCTTCCAGGACGGGCTGATCCGCAAGGAACTGCACGACAAGATCGAAGCGGCGATTCGCACCGGCATCGACATGTGCGCCGACCTGGGCTGCCCCAACCTGATCGCGCTGCCAGGCGAGCGGCGCGGCATGTCGCGCGAGGAAGGCGCCGACAATGCCGCCGCCGTCCTGAGCCGCGTCAAGGGCTATGCCGAGCAGAAGGGGGTGACGCTCTGCATGGAGATCACCAACTCGAAGGTCGCGGCCGATCAACGCACCGACCAGGTGTTCGACCGCCTCGAGTGGGGCCTGGACGTCTGCCGCAAGGTCAACTCGCCGCGCGTCAAGATCGTCTACGACATCTATCACGTGCAGATCGCCAACGGCGACGTCACGCGCAACCTGCGCGATCACCTCCAGCACATCTGCCACATCCACGTCGCCGGGGTGCCGAGCCGCATGGAAATCGACAGCACGCAGGAACTGAATTACCGCTTCATCGCCAATGCCATCGCCGAGAGCGGCTACACCGGCTTCGTCGCGCACGAGTGGCGCCCGGCACCCGGCCGCGACGCGCTCAAGAGCCTGGAAGAGTGCTTCGCGATCATGGACGTGTAGCGGCGGCGAAGTGACCGGGAGGTAGGCAAATCCGCGCCAGGCCTGCAGGACCTGACGCGCTCCATCTTCATCGGCACCGGCGAGCGCCATCCGAACGACGTCATCATTCGTGTCTGGCGCGTGCCGTCACGGCCACCGCCGGCGCTTGCGGGCGTCTTCGCCGGACAAGACCGGCGAGCGCGACGGCAGCGAAGGCGCTGCCGAACACCCAAGCCAGCACCGAACGGTCGCGGCCAGCCCGGGTCACGAAGTCTATGGTCAACTGCGTTTGCCGCGCGTCACGCCGTTGTGTGGTCACGGCAACCCGATCGCTCGCCGGCACCAGCGCATTGGCGAGGTAGACACTCCCCGGCGGCTGGTGCGTGTTGCGGAATCGGAGTTGGTGCTCGCCGTCTGCCAGGGACGGCAGGGCCGCCCGCGCAGCGATGCGGATCGCTGCCTCGCCACGACGGAACGCCGCAGGCTCCGGAAAAGTGACGGCACCAGGACGAAGTGGCAGCGGCCAGCCGTCGACCTCGACGAAAACGGCGCCGAGCACACCGGCGACGTAGGCGCGCTGCTCCTCTTCCGACAGCGCCCCGTCACCATCGCCGTCGATGCTGGCGAGGACGACAGCCGCCAGCGCGGCGCCCGGCGTGACGTCCAGCTGAATATCGGCGTGCTCTGGCTCGATGGCAATGCGCGCCGCCTGGAGGTATTCATCGAGCCGATGCGCCGAGACCTCCGTGCCTCCGGCCATCGCGGCCAGCAGCACGACGGCCGCAACGCCACCACTACCGCCGGACAAACCTTGCTCCGTAGTCGTTGGTCGGGTCGCGATAAATCGTGTGGATGTGGTCGACGCCGCCCTGCGGCGTGTACTCGATCACCACGGTCGGCCCCTGGATGCGGAAGTAGGCAGCGCTGCCGTTGCTCGTCGGTCCGCTCCAGGCGAAATACGTGTCACGGACGTTGGCCCGCAGCTCGGTCATGCGCGCCTGAGCAAACGCGTCGTTGCTGATGCCGACCCACTCCCGCACCAGATCCCACAACATGCTCTGCTGTGCGGCGGAGAACGCAGAGACGCGGATTCCCTCCGGCTGGATTGTGCGGCCGTCCTGCCCCGCCCCGAGGACCAGGTCGGCCACGCGGTATGACAGCACGGCCTGGGCACGTTGGCTGGCGTCGAGCGCGTTGATCAACGCAAACGCCTTGTCGCTCTCGTCGCCGAGCGGCCGCACCGTCCGGCCCTCGACGGTGTAGCTGGCCGGCTGCGCCGCCGGCAGGCTCGGCGCCAGCGTCGCGTCGCTCCCGGAGAGAGTCAGGTTGATCGCCAGGTGATGGCCGCCGAACTGGAGCATCCACGGCGAGGCCGCGGACGGCGGACCGATGAAGGCGAGGAAGTACTCGTCCTCACCGAATGTCGTTCCGCCGCCGCCCGGCCGGCCACGGCCGCGCCCACGACCTGCCTGGCTTCCCCGCAGCACCTCGTCGGCGCGCATGATTCCCGTCACCTTCTGCAGCCCCTCGCCACTGAGGGCGACGGAGAGCAACGTCATGACGGCGGCGCGCTGCGGCGCGGTGAGATTGCCCAGCCGCAACCCCTGCCGTTCGAAGATGCCCGACGGCAGGTTCGACCACCGCGTTTTCTGCGGCCCCTCGAATGGGAACTGCACTTTGGCGCGTCCCGAGTCGTCGAGCGCGCTGAGCAGCGCCTGCGCCGACACGACAATCCGCCTGGTGACATCGCCGCGGGCCACGGCGGCCGCGGCGGCGTCCGTCGGTGCGCGTTGCGCCACCGCCGTCACCGCGAACGCGACGAGTGCGCCGGTGCACGCCAGCCAACCGAGGTAACGGGGTGAATGCATGGACAGATGCTACGCCGAGCGCGCAGCTGGGCACGTGAAAGGGCGGTGACACGACCGTGCCAGGGCGGCGCTGGCGGGAATGCGCCACCGACCGGGGGCGCTACCCCGCCGTGCCGGGTACGGTAAAGTCTACGGCCGGCGCCCCACGTCGTCGGGCGCCCCCACAGGAGAGACTATGCACCCGATCACGCCGGCCTTGCGCAACGTGCTGCTGGGCACCGCGGCCGCCGCAGTCTTCGTAGCCACGACGCACGGCCAGTCGATCCTCGGGCCGCCGAGCGAGGCCAATCACTTCATCGAGACGCCGCGCGGGCTGGGTGCACCCGAAGACGCCGTGGGGCGAGCCCGACATCGAGGCCATGCTGAACATGATGCAGGCCGCGAATGTGCCGCTCGAACGCTGCGCCAGCAGCTATCGGCTACGGCGGTCCGCCGTGCGACATGACCAAGAAGTGGCTGACCGAGGAGGAGTACAGCCAGCGCGTTGCAGCGGCGGCCGTCCGCGTCGACCCCGGCCGGCAGCTGATCGAACAGGGCAACTATCGGCCGCGCGCTGCTGTCGGGCGTCACCGACCCGAGCACGCCGCAGCGCCAGACCAACCTGATCGTCGATCCGCCGAACGGGCTGCTGCCGGACCTGACACGCCGAAGGCAAGCGGCGCGCGCTCGACATGGGCAGCTCATGGGCGCTGCCCGGCGAAGACCCGGTCTACGAGGCCCCGCTCGACTTCGACTTCTGGGACAACTGCCGCTCGCGCGGCATGCCGTCGTCGATGATGCCGTATCGCTACAACGGCGGCTTCCGCATCATGCAGGCGCCTGGCATGGTGGTCTTCGACCTCGAGATGATCCACGACTCGCGCATCATCTACACCGACGGCCGGCCGGCGCTGGGCTCGCCGATCAAGCAGTACATGGGTGATTCGCGCGGCCGCTGGGAAGGCAACACGCTCGTCGTCGAGACGACGAACTACAAGGAGGGCCCGCCGATGATCAACCTCGCGGTGGTCGGGTCGCCGGCCGGAAACCGCTTCCCGGTCAGCGACAAGATGAAGACGACCGAGCGGATCACGCGCCTGAACAACGACATGTGGCTCTACGAGATCAAGACCGAGGACCCGGTCGTCCTGACGCGTCCCTTCACCGTGCGCTATCCGATGCGCAACGAGCCGACCTACGAGTGGTGGGAGTACGCGCTGTCATGAGGGCAACACGATCGTCCAGAACTACAGCACGACGAATGCCTTCGAGCGCGCCAATCCGCCGGCCGAGCCGCCGGCCAGGACGGCACAGGTGACGCCGGACATCGCCAGCGCGCTGGCCGGCCACTGGGTCGGCCGCCCGCGCATCGTCACCATCGATCTCGACATCGAGCTCGAGTTCAGCGGCAATGCCGACGGCACGGTGCAGGGCAAGTTGATCGGCACCAACCTCGGCAAGATCGACAAGCCGCTACGCGACTTCGCCATGGGCACCCCGGCGGGACGTGGCGGTGCACCAGCAGGCCCGAACAATCCGCGCCGCATGGGCTTCCAGCTGCCCAATACGCAGCCGTGGACGTTTGCCGGTGAGTTGAGCGCGGACGGCAGCGCGATCACCGGCGTGCTGAACAGTGCCCAGGGCGGCGTGCCGGTGACGTTCAGAAAGCGGTAAACGCCAACCCACCTGACGATCGACAAAGGCCAGGGTCATCCCTGGCCTTTGTGCATGCGGACCGCCTCGGCGATTGTGTTGGCGTGGATGGTGACGATCGCCTCGACGTCTTCGGCGTAACCGCCGGCCATGGTGACCACTACCGGGATGCCGCGGCGGCGGCACGCATCGAAGACCTGCGCGTCGCGTGCCCGCAGTCCCTCGACAGTCAGCTTTAAGCGGCCGAGCCGATCGTGCTCGTAGGCATCGGCACCAGCCACATAGAAGGCGATGTCCGGCGCGCTGCTGTCGAGCACACCCGGCAGGTGGGCGTCGAGTGCCGTCAGGTACTCGGCGTCGCCGGCGCCATCCGCAAAGGTCACGTCCAGGTCGCTCGTTTCCTTGCGGAACGGGAAGTTGAGCGCGCCGTGCATCGAGAATGTGAAGACTGCCGGCTCGTCGCGGAAGATGGCCGCCGTGCCATTGCCCTGGTGCACGTCGCAGTCGATGACGACGGCGCGGCGGACGGCGCCGTCGCGGCGGAGCGCGGCGGCGGCTACCGCGACGTCGTTGAAGACACAGAATCCTTCACCGCGGTCGCTGAAGGCGTGGTGGGTGCCGCCGGCGAGGTTGGCTGCGGCGCCTTCGACGAGCGCGGCCCGCGCCGCCTGCAGCGTCGCGCCAACCGAGCGCCGCGCACGCTCGACCATTTGCGGAGACCAGGGGAAGCCGATGCGCCGCTGCGCTGCCGCCGGCAGGGTGCCATGCTGCACGTCGTGCAGGTACTCCGCCGTGTGCACCAGGGCCAGGTCGGCCCAGTCGGCGGCCGCCGCTTCGCGCACATCGCCCGGCGCGAGGGTGCCGTCGTCGATCAGCCGCTGACGGAGGCGGCTGTACTTGGCCATCGGGAACTTGTGTCCGTCTGGCAGCGGCAGCACGAAGTGATCGCAGTAGAAGGCGCGCAGGGACACTCCTGCGCTGATGCTACTTCGGCAGGCTGCGCAGCGGCACGCGTACCAGATGGTCGCCGTCGCAGGCGATGCCCAGGTTCGTACGGCCGGCAACGACACGGGAGCAACGTCAGGTAGTCAGACGAAGGGCGCTGCCGCCTATACTGCGGCGGTGACCGTCTGGTGGCGCTTGGCGTCGCGTGGGTGCTGGTCGCCGGAGTCGCCGGCGTCACGACGCTGGCTGCGGCGCCGCAGGGCGCGATGAGCAACAGCAACGGCGCCCTCTTCGTCAACCGGCCTGAGGGCAGCGTCGCCAGCGCGGTTGCCTGGGTCGAAGCCGTGCTGGCGCACGCCCCGGGCCGCCGCGACGATGCGGTGCAGCTGGTCGGTGCGTGGCAGAACGCCGTGGTGACCGGATTGCGCGTCGAGACTGCCTCGATCCGGCTGCTGATGCGCGAGCCACGCGTGAAGGTCTTTCCGCTGCCGATCGAATTCGACCGCGGCCGGCCGAGGGAAATCCGGTATACGCGATCCGAACGCGATGCCCTGGAAGAGGCCGCGGTGCACATCCGTCGCACCGGGCTGAGCCATCCTGATTTCGTGGCGCGCGCCGTCGTGCTGCACACGGACATCGCCCTGCTCGGCGAGGGCACCGGCAACGTCCTGCGCTATGCCGACGGGACACAGGTCGACCTGGAGCTCCGTATCGCCGACCACTGGGCAGCCGCACGTGCGTTCGGCGACGGCCTCGACGCCAGGGCCGGCCGCAACGCCGACCTCGCGTTGTGGTACCGGGCGACGTTGGCGGTGATGGCGTTGGCGCAGATGTGGAACGCCGCTCACGCCGACCGCGCCGTCGAGCGGTTTGGTGACGAGGCGGAGGTCCAATTCCTCGCTGGCTGCCTGCACGAAACATTGGCCGGCGGCCGGACGCAGGCGGCGCTCGACGCGGCGCGCATTCCCGCAACCATGGTTGTTCGCGTCGGCTCCCGCGGCGCCGAGCTCGATCGCGCGGCCGCCCTGCTCCGCCGCGCCGTGGCCCTGCAACCGAATCATGGCGAAGCACGCCTCCGCTACGGCCGCGTGCTGACCCTGACCGGCCGCGCCGAGCAGGCGGTCGGAGAACTGCGGCGGGCGCTCGGCCTGGTCACCGAGCCGGCACAGAAATACTTCGCGCAGCTGTTCCTCGGCGCCGCCCTCGAGGCGGCGGGTCGGCGGCCTGCCGCGCGCGCGGCCTACCAGGCCGCTGCCGTGCTCATCCCCGCCGCGCAGGCGCCGCGGCTCGCGCTCAGCCAGCTGGCGTTCTCCTCCGGCGATCGCGCCGAGGCCTCTGCGGCGATCGCGCCGCTGCTGGCGTTGCCCGCCGACGAATCAAGACGACAGGACCCGTGGTGGAGCTATTCGGCGTCATGCGGCCGAAACGCGGGAACGCTCATCGAGCAGGCGCAGCAGCGGCTGTGGACGCCGCAGGGCGAACGGCAGTGAGGCTGCCGCGGACCGCGATGCTGGCGGCGGCGGTGCTGGCGGCGACGTTGTCCGCCGCGGCGGTGGTCGTCATCTGTGTGATCGTGGCGCCTCTCGAGGCGCAGCAGCCGACGTTCTCGGCGCGGCGCGAGACGGTCCGCGTCGATGTGCTGGTGACCGAGAATCGTCGCCCGATACGCGGCCTGCAGGCAGCCGACTTTGAGATCCTCGATGGCGGTGTCGTGCAGCAGGTTGACTTCGTCAGCTTCGAGCAGCTGCCGCTGGCCGTGGTGCTCGCCCTCGACGGCAGCGTCAGCATCTCCGCCGCGGCACTCGAGCATCTCCGCGCCGGCAGCCGCGCGCTGCTCGACAACGTGCGGCCCGAGGATCAGGCGGCGCTGCTCACCTTTGCCGACGCCATCAGCTTGCGCACCGGCCTCTCCCGCGACGTCGCGCCGGTGCGCGCGGCGCTTGAGCGGTTCGCGCCGTCGCCGCAAACGCTCGGCGGCACCGCGCTCATCGACGCCTGCTACACGGCGCTGACCGTCCTCGAGCGCGATCCGGGGCGCGGCCTGGTGATTGTCTTTACCGATGGTATCGACACCGCCAGCTGGTTGCCGGGTGCCCGGGTGCTCGAAGCAGCCCGCCGCTCGAACGCCGTGGTCTACGCGGTGTCGACGGCGCAGCTGCCGCGGCGATCGTTCCTGCGCGACCTCACCGAGGCGACCGGAGGCGGCGCCATCGAAATCGCGACCACCGGCGACGTGGCTGCCGCCTTCGTCCGCATCCTCGACGAGTTCCGCCAGCGCTATGTCGTGGGCTTCTCGCCCGCCGCCGACGGCGCCGCGGGATGGCACCCGCTCACCGTCCGCGTCAAGGGACGTCGCGTCGTCGTCCAGGCACGCGCCGGCTACGCCCGGTGACGACCGGTGCCGACCGGTGCGCGGGCCGATTTGGTAGACGCGCCACCCCGCGGACGCAGGCCGGATGCCGCGCAGCGGACGTAGGCCGGGTGCCGCGCAGCGGACCCGGCGCCGTGCAGTAAAATCGCCGCGGCTGGGGGGAGAGCCAGACATGCGCAGATCCGTATTTTCGCCGGTGTGGGTGGCGGTGGTGCTGGCGGCAGCCTTCGGGTTGTCGACGACGGCGTTCGCACAGTGGCTGCGCTATCCGACAGCCGGCGTGCCGAGAACCGCCGACGGCAAGCCAAATCTCGCGGCGCCGTCACCACGCACCGCCGACGGGAAACCGGACCTCTCCGGCATCTGGCTCACCGGCAACCCGGCCTGCGGCCGGCCGCTCGATCCAGTGTCGCTCACCTGCGGCGCAGAGTTGCCGATGGGGCGCGAAGGCATCAACTTCGGTGCGGGGCTGCCCGGCGGCCTGCCGTACCAGCCCTGGCTTGCCGCGCTCGTCAAGGAGCGCACCGCCAACGAGGCCAAGGACGATCCGCACGTCCGCTGCCTGCCCGACACGTTCCTGCGTGCCTACAGCCTGCCGCACCTGACCAAGTTCGTTCAGACGCCAGGCCTCCTCATCATGCTGAACGAGGTCAACGCCGGATACCGCCAGGTGTTCACCGACGGCCGACCCTTTCCCGAGGACCCGGTCCCGTCCTGGCAGGGCTACGCCGTCGGCGCCTGGGAGGGAGATACTCTCGTCATCAAGTCGATGGGCTACCGCGACGACATCTGGATCGACTGGAACGGCAGCATGATCACCGAAGCCGCCAAGGTGACCGAAAAGATTCGCCGGCCCGACTACGGCCACCTCGAGATCGAGGTGACCGTCGACGACCCCAAGGCCTACACCAGGCCGTGGACCGTCACGCTCAAACAGCAGATCGCGCTGAACACCGAGCTGGTGGACGAGGTCTGCCTCGAAAACGAGCAGTCGTACCAGCGCATGAAGTGAGCGCGGTCACGAGAATTCGATGACGCCGGTGATGATGGTCCGGTCGGCGGTGTCCTGCACCGCCTGCCGACCCTGATCGAGCGTGTAGCGCTTCGTGATCACCGACGGCCGCGTCGATCACGCCCTTCTCCATCAGCTTCACGTAGCGCGGGATGTCGCGCATCACGTGCAGCCCGCCCTGCTGGCCGGGGTGAATGGTCCGGCCCGAGGATGGCCAGCGCAGCGCCGGGAAACGGCACCGGCTGCAGCGTCAGTCCCATCAGCATCACGTGGCCGCCCGACCCGCGTGCAGTCCCACGCCTGCAGCACCGTCTTGACGTTGGTCGGGTCGGGTTGCGACTCGACCTTCGACGGCGCGGCCAGCAGCCCGGCGGCCTCCACCACGAAGTCGGCGCCGCGCGACATGACCGAATTCGCCGCGCGTCCCCACGAGACGCCGCCGGCGAACCGCCGCTCGTTGGCCCCCCGGCACAACTCGCGGACCCGCTCGACGATGCCGTCGCCCTCGGCGTTCGGCATCGAGCGTCGTCGTCGCTCCCAGCTTCGTCGCCAGCTCGCGCCGGTACTTGATCGGCTCGACGACGATGACCTGGCCCGCACCGACGCACGCGCCGGCCTGCACGACGCCGAGGCCGACCGGGCCGGCGCCGAAGACGACGACGTCGGAGCCCGGCTCGAAGCGCATGTCGGCGTGACCGGCGGCGAAACCCGAGGCCAGCTGATCACCGAGCAGCGTCAGATGCGCCGCGGGCAGATCGGTGAACACCGGCACGCAGTACTCCTCGAATGCCGTCATGATCTCGCTCATGCCGCCGATACCCGCCTGCGCGTAGACCGGCGTGCCGTCGCGCAACTGCGCGAACGGCGCGAACGCCTCGGCGCCTGGCGCGTTCGAGAAGAACGTGAACTGGCAGTAGTCGGGCCGGCCTTGCAGGCACTGGTAGCACTGACCGCACTGCGAGGTGCCGGCGACGACGACGCGGTCGCCGACCTGGACCCGCTTGACCATCGCGCCGACGGCCTCGACGACGCCGAAGCCGCAGTGGTTCGGCACTTCGGCGCGCCGAATGGCGTTGGTGGCCAGTGCGCCGCGCACGATCGTGTAGCACGGAGCGACCGCCGTCGATCGGATGACCACCTGCCGCGGGTCGATCGGCAACAGGCGCAGCTCCTGGACGTCGAGCGTCGCGTCGTGACGAACCAGGCCGCGGAACGGACGGCCGGTCTGCGTCCCGGTTAACACGGCGGGCGCCTGTCCTGCCGCCGGCGGCGCGCCCTGGCCGGGTAACGCCTCCAGCCCGCCGCCGCCGAGGAGCACGGCGCCGCCGCCCAGTGCTGCCGCGCCGGTCTTCAAGACACCGCGCCGCGTGAGACGCCGACGGCCGCTCGATCCGCTATCCATCTGTCCTCCTCGAAGATCCCGAAGGGTCTCCCACGAGCCCCTCCGGCGGAAAGCTTATGCGATCGCCCGCCCCACGCGCCCCTGTCGCACCCCTCTCCGGGGTGTGCCGATGTGCAATACACTCTGTCGGCACACCTTCGAGGAGAACGCCCTTCATGAGCCGGTCGACCGTCGCAGCCTGCGTCTCCGCCGCCGCCCTCTTCATCAGGTCCCGCTTTCCTCGGCGCCCAGGGTCCGCCGGCAGCGCCGCCGGCGCCGGCACAGGCGACGCCACAGGCACCCGGCGCGCCGCAACCAGGGGTCCAGCCGGGAGCGGCCCGCGGCGCCGGGCGGGCGGCCGGTCCGGGCACCGAGAGCGGGTGGGCAACATTCCAGGGGCAATGCTTCCGCTGCCACGGCAGCACCGCCGCGGAGGGGAGGCCGACCGCCTGGGCGATCCGGCTGATGACCGCGGAGCGGATCCACCGTGCCCTCAATGCAGAGAACCACCCCGACGGCCGGACGCTCTCCGACATCCAGAAGCAGCGCGTCGGCGAGTTCATGAGCGGGCGGCCAGATCGGCAGCATCGACGCTGGGGAAGCCAGGGCGATGCCGAACCAGTGCTCCGTCAATCCGGCGATGACCAATCCGGCGCGAGGGCCGTCGTGGAACGGCTGGGGCAACGACCTGGCGAACACCAGGTTCCAGCCGGCCGCAGCCGCGCGGTTGAGCGCTGCCGACGTGCCGAGGCTCAAGTTGAAGTGGGCGTTCGGCATCCCGTTCGGGATGACCAACAACGCGCAGCCCACGGTCGTGTCTGGCCGCGTCTTCATGGCCACCGACAACGGTTATGTCTACTCGCTGGACGCCAAGACCGGCTGTGTCTACTGGTCCTTCCAGAACGGCTCGATCGTCCGGAACTCGCCGATGGTCGGCGCGGTGAGCGGGCACGGTGCCACCCGGTGGGCGGTCTTTTTCGGCGATGGCCGCGCCAACGTCTTCGCTCTCGACGCCCAGACCGGCCGGCAGCTCTGGAAGACGCGCGTCGACGAGCACGTGGTCGCCCGCATCACCGTGGGGTGAAGTACTACGACGGACGCGTCTACGTGCCCGTATCGGGGTCCGAGGAGTTCAACAGCGGCAACAAGGACTACCCGTGCTGCACCGCACGCGGCGCGGTCGCCGCGCTCGATGCCAGCACCGGCAAGCAGATCTGGAAGACCTACATCGTCGACGAGCCGAAGCCGTGGAAGATGCAGGCCAATGGCGTGCAGCTCTATGGTCCGTCCGCCGGCGGCATATGGGACGCACCGACCGTGGATCCGGTGCGCGGCGCGCTCTATGTCGGCACCGGCGACGCCGTGACGCCGCCGGAGTCGCCGCTGACCGATGCCGTCATGGCACTCGACCTGAAGACCGGCAAGGTGTTGTGGGCGCGGCGGGCTACGGAGAATGACCTGTTCATCGGCGGCTGCGACGGCGCCGAGAAGAGCGAGGCCTGTCCGAGCCCGATGGGTCCGGACCACGACATCGGCAACTCGCCGATCCTGGTGACGATGGCCGGCGGCAAGCGGGTGGTGCTGGCCGGCACCAAGGGTGCGGACGTGGTCGCACTCGATCCCGACAACGACGGCGCGCGCGTGTTCCGGGTAAACCCGGCAGGCCAGCCGGTGGGGTTCACCGGCCGCGGCCGTGGTTCGATTGTCTGGGGCGGCGCTGCCGACCGGAGCCAGGTCTATTACGGCATGGGCGCAGCCGGCCTCAGCGCCATCTCGCCGGCCGACGGCAGGACGGCATGGGTGTTCAACCCACCCGGTGCCGGCCTTGGTGCCGCGCCGACGACCATCCCCGGCGTCGTGTTCCAGGGATCGACGGACGGGCGGCTGTTCGCCGTGTCCGCGAGCGACGGCAAGGCACTGTGGGAGTTCAACACGGCGCAGCCGTTCGACACGGTCGACAAGGTGGCGGCCCGCGGCGGCGCCATCAACACGTCCGGCGCGGTCGTCGTCGACGGCATGGTCTACATCGGTTCGGGTTACGCGATCTCGAGCGCCGCGTCCGCCGGCAACGTCCTGCTGGCGTTCGGGATCGATTAGGAACGTTCGGGACGTTCGGGACGTTCGGGGCGTTCGGGGCGTTCGGGGCGTTCGAGGTTCGGCGGGTTCGTAACGTTCGAGGTCGTCGGGCGGGTTCCGCGAAGCGGACCCGCCGGCAGCGGGATCGCCGGTCGTTACGGCTGACGGTCTGCGCTGCGCAGCAGGGCGGCGGTGCTCTCGCGGACGACGCCGCCACGGCCGCCGCGGCCGCCAGCCCCCAGGGCGAGATCGAGCGGCGTCAGCACGGCGTTGTTCTTCACCAGCGCCGCGCCGCGGTCGAGTAGCAGTTTCACCACCGCATCGCCACGCGAGACCGACGCGTGCAGCGCCGTGTTACCCGCCTTGTTCGCCGTTCCAACCGCCACGCCCCGGTCGAGCAGCAGCGTCACGGCCTCCACTGCGCCGGCCTCGGTCGGGACGCGGATGCGCGGGCCGTCGCCGCGCGCCGGCCCCAGCCCCTGCCCGGCGGCAATCATCAGCACGGTGGTGCCATCTGGCAACGTTGCATTCGCATCGGCGCCCGCCTCCAGCAGCAGGCGCATGGCGGCGACGTCGTTGGTCCGCGCCGCCCGCATCGACGGGGTCGCGCCGGCGCCGAAGTTCAAGGTCGCGCCGGGGTCGAGCGAGATTTTCGTCGGTCAGCTCGCCACGATAGGCGAGACGCGCCAGCGGCACGACGATGGTTCGGGCGCACGCCCGCTCGTCGCGCACCGTTGCCGGCCGGCAGCGAAAGATGGCGCGGCGGCTCGGCGTGTCGCCGGTGCCGGTCGGATCGAACGGCCCGGTCATGATGAACTGATCGATGTGCGGCTGCCCTGAGAAGTCGATCGTGTCGGCCGAGCTGCGGATGAACGACTGCAGCCGCCGCGTGTTGTAACCGTGCGTCTTCTCGCGGAAGGCGACCGTAATCTGGCGCGGCCCGGCTTTCAACGGCAGGCGGACCGTGAAGCGACTGTCGATCTCGTCGCCGGTCGTGGTCGGGTTGTCGCTCGACGCCCGCACGTCGCGATCACCGCCGAACGCGGCGAGATGCACGCGCTGGCCGTCGACACTGATTTCGAGCTGGTGCGGGAACTCGAGCCCGCGCATGGTGCCGAGGTTGGTGCGGAACAGTTTGACCTGGAAGACGTTCTCGCCGTCGTGCGGCAGGTTGCGAGTGATCGAGAAGCCGCCCACCGTGCCGAGCGGCAACCCTTCGACGTGCCGCGACTGCGAGGCGTCCTGCCGCACGCGATAGACCTCGCCCATCGGCGGCGTCTGCGGATCACCGATGGCCAGTGCGCTGATGCGGCCGGCGGCGGACAGGTAGCTTTCGAGCAGCACCGGCGACAACCCGAGCACGTCGGCGATGTTGTCGAAGCCGCCGTTCGAATCATCAGCCGGCAGCAGCGGCGCCGGGTCGATACGCAGCGCCTTTCTCCCACACGTCAGCGTGGGTACCGACCGCCGCCAGGTCTGCGCCTTCGAGCACCAACCCGCCGCTCTTCACGCGCGCGCTGTGACAGGTGACGCAGTGGCGATCGAGCAGGGCGCGCTGTGCGACTTCGTCCGCCGCGGCTCGCCCCGGTTGGGATGCTGGTCGAGATGGCGGACGACGCTCTCCTTGTTCCAGGGCCGCGGCCCACGCCAGTGGTGCAGCCATGAGCCACAGTGCGCCGGCCGTGACGACCGCCGCGGTGCGGCGCCTCACTTGAGACGGTCCTTGTGCCCCCGTGCAATCATCGGAATCGACCAGACCTGCGCGACGTTTGCGACCTCGGTGCCGGCCGCGTCCTTGCCGCCGCGCGCCAGCACGAAGAAGGTCTTCCTGTCGGGCCCACCGAACGCGCCACTGATCACGCCGCGCGGCGTCGGGATGATCCCGAGCGCGCTGCCGTTGGCCGCGATGACCTCGACGCCGGCATCGGTCGTCACGTAGACGCGCCCGTCGGCGTCGATGGCCAGCCCGTCGCCGCCGCTCGTCAGCTTGGCGAACTCGCGTTGGTTGGTCAGCGACCCATCCTGCTGCACGTCGAAGGCGGCGAGCGTCGCTCCATTGGTGACGTAGAGCACCTGCTCATTCGCGCTCAGGATGACGCCGTTGGTCGTGAGGTTCTGGCCCTGCCTGGTCACCACACCCTGCGGGCTGACGTGAAACAGGCCGCCCATCGTGAAATACACCCCGCCCTTGCTGTCGGCCGTGATGTCGTTAATCACGCCGCCGAGGCAGTCGAGCGGTTCACCCTGGAACATGTCCGCCAGCACCCTGCGCTGCGGCGCCAGCTGTTCGACACGCATCCGCAGGCCGCGCTCGACGATGAACAGCGCGCCCTTCGGGCTCATCGACAAGGCGCCGCCGGTATGCGTGTCGCGGTAGGCAACCGAGGTCTTGCCGTCCTTGTCGAGCTTCAGCACCGTGCTGCTGTCGTTCTGCGCCAGCAGCAGACCGCCATCGTCGGTACCGATGATGCCGTCGCCGTTGTTGCCGGCTTGCTGCCACAAGTACTTCCAGGTCTGGCCCGCGGCAATCACACCAGGGATCGCCGCCACGGTGTAGGTCCGCGGCCCTGGCGCCGGCGCAGCGCCGCGTCCGCCGCCACCACCGCCCGCACGGCCCCGACCGGCCGCCGGCGGCGTCTTGCACATGGCGATCAGCGCCGCGTAACCCGGGTCTGCGGGTGCCTGGACCGACGGCATCGGCGCGTTCGCCGGAGGCGCCGGCAGCCGCGGCGCCTCTGTCTGCCCGAACACGAGGCTGCCTGCCAGCACGCACGCGCCGAAGACGCACCACCCGGTTGCCAGTATTCGGTTTGACGTCATCAATCTCCTCTGTGCGGAGCGCGCCCGGATCGGTGTCTCCACGTGGCGGGACGCAAGACAATGGCAGGGCGGCGTGCAGCAGCCGTCTGCGCTGTGCGAAACCATTCTTCGCCTCGGATGGAACGGTATACGCCCGCCTCTCAGGTCAAGTCAAGCGGGGGACGAGGAACGTCGCTCGGGGAGGGGACACTCTTCGCGCGAGCGAGCCGCGCGAAGAGTGTCGGAGAGGCAGCGCGGCCGCGGCTAGTTGGCGGCGGCAGCGCCGGCGGTACGCCGGAGCGCCGCCTTGGTCACACCGGGTCGCGTCGCCACCGTCGACGAGGTGTAGACATCGCCGGTCGCTCGGATCGACCGCCAGGCCGTGCGGCCGGCCTTCGACCTTGATGAAGTCGACGATCTGATCGTTCTTCAGCACGGCAACGGCGCCGGAGTTGACGTCACTGATGATAGAACGTGCCGTCCGCCGCCATGAACGAGCCGCCACGGCCTGGCACGGCGATGTTCTTGACGAACTTGCCCTGCGCGTCGAAAACAACGACGCGCTGGTTGTCGCTGTCGGTGGCGTAGACACGGCCCTGGGGGTCGATGGCCACGCCGTGCACCATCGCCATCTCGCCGTCGCCCTTGCCCTTTTTGCCGCCGAAGATGCGCACGAACTTCCCTTCCGGCGTGAATTCCACGACGCGCTGGTTGGCGTAGCCGTCGGAGACGAACACCTGTCCACGCGGACCGAACGCGACAACGTTCGGCCGGTTGAAGGTGTCCTGCGACATGTTGTCGCCGGCGACCTTCTGCTTGCCGAGCGTCAGCAGCAGCTCGCCGGTCGGCGAGAACTTGCGCACCGTGTGATCGACCGAGTCGGTCGCCCAGATGCTGCCGTCCGGCGCGAAGTGCACGCTATGCGCCTCGCCGGTGAACAGTTCCTTGTCGCCCCACTGCCGGATGGGTGCGCCCGTCGGTGGTGAAGAAGCGGACGTACGGCGCGACGCGCACCATGACGAGCACGGTCCCCTTGCCGTCGGCGATCACCCAGGTGGTCGTGCCACCCCACTCCTTGGGTTCCTTCACACCGAAGTCGCCGCGCGGGGTGTAACGCCCGAGCAGGCTGGCGAGAGAAGAGGTCGGCGGCGTGAACGGCGCAGCCGGCGCGCTGGCCGGGGCCTGGGCGAGAGCCGGCGTCACGGCGGCAACAAACAGGAGGGCGGCGGTAATTCGATGAATCATGGCTTATCTCGGCAAAAAGGTTGTCGGCGTCTCGGCACCGGTCGCAGTTCAGCGCCGGGTGCTTATTCTACGCGCAGCGGTGACGACCGGTCGAACCGGCGGCTCACCTGGGTCGGGTGCCTCAGCGCGACGGCAGCGCGAACACCATGTACGACGCGGCGGGCGCCGGCTGTGGCGGCCCGCCGAACTTCGCCGGGTTCATGCCGTGCGCGCCGGCGACCGAGAGCGCCAAATACTGGCGTCCGTTCAACATGTAGGTGGCGGGGACGCCTTCCGACACCGCCGGCAGCGTGGTGGTCCACACTACCCGGCCCGTGTCGCGGTCGAGCGCGCGAAGCGCCTTGTCCGAACTGGTGGCCACGAACAGCAGCCCGCCGGCCGTCGCCAGGACGCCGCCCCGCGTCCAGTGCGCGCCGCTATTCGACGGGATGCCAATCTCCGGCGGCGCCGTCACCGAACCGATCGGCACCTGCCACCGGATGTCCCCACTGTTCAGGTCGTAGGCGGTCATGAGCGACCAGGGGGGGCCGATCGACGGCAGGTTCGTGCTGGTCAGCATGAAGTCATAGGGCGAGTTGTAGCGCACCGGGCCGGCGGCCGCATTCTGACGCGCCTGCGCCATCATGGCGTCGCGTTGCGCCGAGGTGACAATCGGCGTGAGCGGCCCGACCATCGTCCCGACGGGCGCGCGCGGCGCGTCCTCCAGCGTGATCTTCAACAGCGTCGGCATCGTCTTGGCGACCACATACAATTCGCCGCGCGCCGGATCGACCGCAGCGCTGCCCCAGTTCGCGCCACCGTTGTGACCGGGCATCTGGATCGACCCCTGGAAACTGGGCGGCGTGTAGAGGCCTTCGTTGCGCACGCTCCGCAACTTCTCGCGCAGGAACGCCTGCTCCGCGGCCGGGATATACGGATTGATGTCCTTCTCGGTGAACGACTGGCGCGCAAACGGCGCCGGGCGCGTCGGGAAGGGCTGCGTCGGCCAGGATTTCTCGCCGGGGATGTCCGACTGCGGCACCGGCCGTTCTTCGATCGGCCAGATCGGCTCGCCAGTCACACGGTCGAACACGAACACGAAGCCCTGCTTCGTCGGCTGCGCCACCACGTCACGGGCGCGGCCGTTCTGCCGGATGGTCAGCAGCTTCGGCGCGGTCGGCAGGTCGTAGTCCCACAAGTCGTGATGCACCAGCTGGTAGTGCCACAGCCGCTTTCCGGTGCGCGCATCGAGCGCGACGATCGAATTGGCGAACAGGTTCTGTCCTTCGCGATCGCCGCCGAAATAGTCGAAGCGGGCGGTGCCGAACGGGATGTAGGCGATGCCGCGCGCCTCGTCGATCGTCAGCTCGCTCCAGTTGTGCACGCCGCCATGGGTCTTCCACGCGTCCGCCGGCCACGTCTCGGCGCCGAACTCGCCGGTGTGCGGAATGCTATGGAACACCCAGCGTAGTGCTCCGGTGCGCACGTCGTAGGCCTGCACGTCGCCAGGAGTCGACTGGTAGCCGGCGCCCTGCGCCGGCAACGACACGATCATCAGGTCGTCGTAGATCCGCCCGGGATTGTTGGTCGAGAACGGCTGGACGCCGCTGATGTCGTGTCCGTCAGCACCCAGCGCCACCCGCAGGTCGACGCGTCCGTCCTGGCCGAACGACGTGATGGTCGCCCCGCTGCGCGCGTCCACCGCCGTCAAGGCGCCGCCGCTCAGGAACAAAAGGCGCCGGTCGGATCGGTCAGCGCTCTCCCAGTAGTTGATGCCGCGGCCGGACACGGCACCCTGGTTCGCATGTGACCAGCGCTCCCGCCCCGTAGCCGCGTCGAGCGCGACCAGCTCATTGGTGCGCGCCAACACATACATGACGCCGTCGACGACGATCGGGTTGAAGTAGTTGGTGCGATTGCCAGCCGGGAAGGACCAGGCCATTTCCAGTGCGCCGACGTTCGCGCGATTGATCTGGTCGAGCGCCGAGTACTGTGCCGAATCCGCGCCTCCCAGGTAGGTGGACCAACTCGTGTGTGCCGGCACGGCCGCTGGCGCGGTCGGCCGTTCGTTCTGCGCCGGCAGGACGGCCACCGCCGCGGTCGCCGACAGGATCAGGATGGCGGGAATCGTTCGCACGGAGTCTCCTTGGAGAGACAACCCTACTCTGCCTTCGCGCCGATGGCCAGGGCGCCAGCGTTGCGAGGCCGCGGGGTCGCTACGCTCCGGTCGCAGCCCTCGACACAATCACCGCGACCGTCACTGCGGACGGTTCTTGAGGTCGCGCGCGATGGTCGCCAGCAGTGCCCGTTCTTCGGCAGCGATGCGCTTGAGCCCCAGGAAACCGCCGGAGGCGGCGGCGATGCGCTCGCAGTAGGCAACGAGTTCGTCGGCGCTGAGGCCGCCACCGACGGTGGCCGGCCCGTCGAGCATCGCACCGACCAGCCGCGAGGCGCCGGCGTAGACGTCCGGCCCCGGCTGGCTGGTCAGCCAGGCCGCGAGCTGTACGTCGGCGGCATCCCCTGCCGCGATTCCGCGTGCGCGCGCGAACTGCACGATCAGTGTCCGCTCGGCGTCGCTGATACCCCCTTCGGCCCAGGCGACCTGCAGCAGCGGAATCAGCGGCAGCAGGGTGACGGTCTCGCGCGTGAAGCCGAGCGCCTGCAGCTCCGTGACGTCGGCGTCGTGCAACCCGGTGAGTGCGCCAAGGTTGCGCCGTTCCTCCTCGGCGGCGGAGGCGGTACGGAGCCGTTCGAGCAGTTCACGATCGCGACGGCGGAAGTAGTCGTCTTCCAGGGCGCGTCCGCGATCACCAAGAGGGTTCTGGTCGGTCATAAGAGTCCTATGCGTCTGGGCTGAACGGGCGGGCCAGCCGTTGGTGAGCCTGAGTTGCGTCTTCTTCGGGCGTGGGCCGCCACAACACGATGATCTTGCCCACCTGGTGAACCCTCGCCGCATCCGTCCGCGTGCAGATCGCCTCGGCAATCGCCCGGCGTGCGTCGCGGTCGGTGCCGTTGATCTTCACCTTGATCAAGCCATGCACCGTCAAGGCGCGTTCCAGCTCCACGACCACGGCGTCGGAGAGACCTGCCTGGCCGATCTGCACGACCGGCTCGAGCGGATGGGCGCGCCCCTTGAGGTGGGCGCGTTCACGCGGCGTGAGTGAGACGGGCATCACAAGAGTGTAGCGCGGCAGCTGATCGGCACGGCCACCCTGGCAGCTGCCCACGCACCCGCATCCCCCGCCCGGTCACCTGCTGGGTCGACGCCGTGCCGGCTGCGACCACACCGCCCGGTATTCACGCCCGGTTCCAGTTGGGAAACAGTGTGTCGAAGTTCAGGATGTGGAATCCGAGCACGTGTCCCGGATCGATGTTCTTGGCCAGGCCCTTTTGCGGATGCTTGGTCCGCAGGATGCCGAAGTGCAGGTGCGGGGGGCCGCCACTCGCGTTTCCGGTTGTACCAGTGCAGCCGAGAGGCGCGCCGTCCGCGACCTGGGCGCCAACTGCGACATGGATCGTCTTCAAATGCGAGTACAGCGCATAGAAGGGCTTCACCTGCCCGTCGTCGGGGTCTGCGAAGTCGAACGCGAGCGTGAGATAGCGCCCGTGGCCGGTGGTGAACGGCGGCCGGTCGACGACCGCCGCGATCGTGCCGGCGGCAACCGCATAGATCGGCGTGTCCTCGCCCGCGTAAAGATCCCAGCCCTGATGGTTACCCCCGACACCTCGCACGTTGCTGCCGCGGGTGCCGGCCAGCGGCCGTGATAACAGGTTCCTTTTCCCCGGATGATTCGTGCGGTCGGTGTAGGGGTTGCGAATCCGCATCTCCGCGAGTGGTGGATGCATGGTCTCCCTCCTCACGACGGGTGAAGCATTACGGTCGCGCCATGCTCGGTGCCCGAGCAAAGGCGAGCGGTACCACGTTAACGATGGCTGGAGCCATGTCGCACGCGTGGACTGCTCACCGCCAGAGCGTGCTGACGATACATCCTGAACTCGACCGAGCGACGGGCCGGTTACTTGCCCGGCTCCGCTGGCGCCGTCTGCACGGGGGGGGCCGCCTGTCCCGATGGCGGGGCCGCTGCCGGACCGGCGCCGCGCCCGGGTGCGCCGCCGGGGCCGCCACCACGGGGTGGTCCGAAGTTGGTGGTCACCGGCTCCCCTTTCAGCTCCTGGAACGCGACATTCAGGTTGATCAGCGCGCGGGATTTCGGCGTACCGCCGTATTCAAGGTCCTTCAACAGCGTCTCGTCGAGGAAGGCGGCAAACTTCTGGTTCTTCGCCAGTTCGGCCAGCGCCTGCTCCGGCGTCTGGCCGCGGGCGAGGGCGTTCTTCGCCGCATTCAGCAGCGCGCGATTGAACTCGGTGTAGGCCCGCAGCCCTGCCCAGGAGTTGACGTTGCCGTGGCCTTCGATGACCAGGTCGACGTTCCTGATGCCTTGTACCGCCTTCTCGAGCGTGTCCGGCAGTGCGACGACGCTGCCGCCGGTGGCCGGATCGATGAGCGGCGCCATGTTCCACGCCATCAGGTCACCGATGTTCATGGCCCGCAACTCGGGGAATACCACGAACGCGTCGCCGTCGGTGTGACCGGCGCCGAAGTGATAGAGGTCGATGCGATCCTTGCCGCTGCCGACCGTCAGCTTGTCCGTGAACGTCCGGTCCGGCGTCATCGCCGGGTTCGACCGCGCGTTCGCCGCCACCCATTTCCGCGTGTTCTCGTGCGTGACGACCTCGATCGTCGGACGCGCCGCCTTGAAGTAGTCGTTGCTGCCGTTGTGGTCGGGATGGGTGTGCGTGTTGATGATCATCGACACCGGCTTGTCGGTAATCGTCTGCACCTGCTTCAGGATCGCCTCGCCGTTGTTGGCCAGCTTGGTGTCGACCAGCACGACGCCGGCGTCGGTCACGAACACGGTCGTGTTACTGCCGGCGCCGCCGATCTTGTAGAGGTTGCCCGTGATCTTCTCGATCGCGCCGGTCGGCGGGATACCGCCCCCGCCTCCCCGGCCGCCGCCGCGTTGCGCCGTGACACCGGACACCGCCAGGCCGAACACCACGATACCGGACAAGATCAACGTCCGTCGCATCACACCCTCCACACTGGACACCGCCACGCCAGCCAACGGCTGCCCTCCGCACTCACGAGCCGCGCTCCGAGAACGCTACACAATACTCCAGGGTGTGGCCGCGGCGCCGCACGCGCATACCGCCGGCCCGCAAGAGGTTTCGATATGGACATCATGTCGTTGGCCGCCCTCTCGTTCCTCGTCACCACGCTCGAGACGTGGGTGCCGGCCCTGGGTGACACCGACCGTTGGCAACCCGTTGGCAACCCGTTGGCAGGCTATTCGTTGGGCACAGCGATGTCCGCGCCCTCGACCAGCGCCAGCATGTCATCCACTTCGATCGGCTTCACGAGGTGAGCGGCAAAACCCGCGTCGGCCGAACGCTGACGATCGCGCTCCTGGCCGTACCCGGTTACCGCGATCAGCCTGGTCGAGCGCAGCGCGGAGTCCTCGGCGAACCGTCTTGCCAGTTCGTAACCGTCCATCACCGGAAGACCGATGTCGAGCAGTGCGACGTCCGGACCGAACTCCGTCGCCACGCGCAACGCCTCGACGCCATCGCCGGCCATGCGCGCCACGTGTCCACACGCGACGAGCAGGTCGACGAGCGTCGCCGCCGCGTCGCGATTGTCATCGACGACCAGCACGCGACGGGCTCGCGCTGTCGGCCGGACGCGCACCTCGGCAGCCTCGGTTGTGACGGCTGGCGCGGTGCCGCTGCTCAACGGCAGCCGGACGATGAATTCGGCGCCGTGACCGGGACCGTCGCTCCGCGCTTCGACGTGACCGCCGTGCAACTGCACCAGGCTGCGGACGATGGCGAGGCCCAGACCGAGGCCGCCCTGCGCACGATCCAGCGCTTGCCGCTCCTGCACGAACAGGTCGAAGATTTGTGGCAGCATGTCGGGCGCGATGCCGATCCCGGTGTCCCTGACACGAAGCACGGCGTCGGTGCCCTCCCTGGCCGCACTGATGGTGATCCTGCCGCCGTTCTCGGTGTATTTCGCGGCATTGGTCAGCAGGTTCGAGATGACCTGCGCCAGGCGCGCACCGTCGCCATCGATCACGAGCCCGCGCGTCGGCACGTCCGCGCAAAGCACGTGCTGCTTCTGCTCCAGGAGCGGGCTCGCGGTTTCAGTGGCCTTGGCGACCACGTCGCTCAGCTCCACCGGCGAGCGATTGAGCTGGATCTTGCCGCGAGTGATGCGCGAGACATCGAGCAGGTCGTCGACGAGCGCCACGAGGTGGCTCACCTGGCGTTCAATCACCTGACGTTCGCGCTCGCCGCCGACGGTCCGCAGCCGCAGCAGTTGCAACGCCGTCAGTATCGGCGCCAGCGGATTTCGCAATTCGTGGCCGAGCATGGCGAGAAACTCGTCCTTCGCGCGGCTCGCGACCTCGGCTTCCTGCCGCGCCCGCGCGAGGTCCGTGACGTCATAGCCGACCGCCGCGATGCCCTCCACCTGGCCGTCGTCATCGACGAGCGGTTGAAACACCAGGTCGAAGAACCGCTGTTCGACCGGACCGTCGGCAGATGCCGCCAAGGCAATCGGCTGTGATCGCGCGGTGTGAGGCTGCCCGGACGCATAGACATGATCGAACAGCGCCACGATGCCCTGTGACGCCAACTCCGGGAACGCCTCGCGCAACGTCTTGCCGAGCACCTGCCGGTGTCCGACAACCTCCTGATACGGCGCGTTGGCGAGTTCGAACACGTGGTCCGGCCCGCGCAACAGGGCAATCGCCATCGGTGCCTGGGCGAACACCGCCGCGACACGGCGTGCCTGCGCTTGCTCGACCTCTCGCACCCGCGCTCTCAGCAACTGCGCCTCGACGCGCGCCAGCAGCTCGCGCGCAGAGAACGGCTTGACGAGGTAGTCGCTGGCGCCGGCCTCGAGTCCTTCCAGTCGCGCCTCCTCGCCGGCACGCGCGGACAGCACCAGCACCGGCAGGTCGGCGGTCTGCGGGTCGCGACGGATCGCCTCGATCAGGCCGAAGCCGTCCAGCTCCGGCATCATGATGTCGGTGACCACGACGTGCGGGCGCTCGGCACGAATCGCCGCACGCGCCTCGACCCCGTTGGCGACGCTGCGCACCTGCCACTTGGCGCCGAGCACGCGGCCGATATACTCGCGCATGTCGGCACTGTCATCGACCACCAGAATCCGCTCGCCGCCGGCGCGCGGCACCGCCGATGTCGCGACGAGTGCGGAGTCCAACACGGGATCCGCCGCTGGCTCCCACTGCAACATTTCGTCGAGGAACAGTGCCGCGCCGCTCGGTGGTGCCAGCGCCGACACGTCATGAACATGGGCGGGCGGCAGGTGTGCCCGGCCGAGCGGGAGAGTCACTGTGAACGCACTGCCTTCGCCGACCGTGCTTGTCACGGACACGCTGCCACCGTGCAGCCTGACCAGCTCCACCACCAGCGCCAGCCCGATCCCCGACCCTTCATGGCTGCGGCCGCGCGAGCCTTCGACCCGGTGAAAACGCTCGAACAGACGCGGCAACTCGGTCTCCGGGATGCCCACGCCGGTGTCAGCGACGCGCAACTGCACGTCAGCGCCGCGCTCGCGCAGCGTCACCTCGATCCTGCCCGTCAGGGTGTACTTGAAGGCATTGGACACGAGGTTGAGCACGATCTTTTCCCACATCGTCCGGTCGACGTAGGTGAGCTGCACCACCGGCGGGCAGTCGACCACCAGATGCAGGCCTGCCCGTTCCGTCGCTGACTCGAACGCGCTCACCAGCTCCCGGGTGTAGGTAGCGAGATCGATCGGCTCGAAGCGCGCGCCGGAGCGGCCCGCCTCGATGCGCGAAAAGTCGAGCAGTGTATTGACGAGACGAAGCAGGCGGGTGCCATTGCGGCGGATCGTCCCGAGTTGCTCCTGGACGTCGTCGGGCAGGTCGCCACGGGTGGCGAGGTCGTCCAGCGGGCCGAGGATGAGCGTCAGCGGTGTACGGAACTCATGGCTGGCGTTTGAGAAGAAGACGGTCTTGGCGCGGTCGATCTCCGCGAGCGCCTCGGCCCGGCGGCGCTCGGCTTCGTAGGCGCGGGCGTTGGCCAGACCGGCGGCGATCTGACCGACGAAGAGCTCGACGAAGCTGCGGTAGCCGTCGTCGCACGGCCGGTGCGGGTTCACGCCCGCGATGAACACGCCGGCTGGTTGCGCCTCGCCCCGCTGCGCGATCGGTGCGAGAATCGCCGCGCCCGGCGCGCGCAGCCATGGACCGGCCGGCCAGGCGTCGCCGGTCGGCGGCAGGTCCACCAGCACCGCTGTGCCGCGCGCCAGCACCTCGGCGATCGGCCAGAGTGACGCATCGTCGGTGGCCACTTCCGGGAGGGCCGCAGCGTGGCCCGCGGCGATTCCCGTTGCGGCTACCAGCGTCGCGTGACGCATCTCGACATCGAACAGATACGTCAGGGTGAACGGCAGGTCCCGGTCAGCCACCGGCCACGCCTCCTCCACCGCCCGCATCACCTCCGCTTCGGTCGTTGCGCTGGCCAGCCGTGACGACAGCTCGCGGACAAAAGACAGCCGCCGCTCGCTGATGACGCGCTCAGTCTCCTCGGTGACCACCGACAACATGCCGCCGATCGCTCCGGCGTCGTCGAACAGCGGGCTGTAGGAGAACGTGTGGTACGTCTCTTCCGGGTAGCCGTTGCGCTCCAGCAGCAGCAGCAGACCTTCGTCCCAGGTCGCCTCGCCGGTGCGCAGGACATGCTGGATCCGGGGCCCGATGTCGCCCCAGATTTCGCCCCACAACTCTCGCGTTGGTGCCCCCAGCGAACGCGGATGCTTGACCCCAAGCGTTGGCCGGTATGCATCGTTGTAGAAGAAGTGGAGCTCTGGGCCCCAGCCGATCCACATCTGGTAGCGGGAGGTCAGCAGCATCCGGATGATTGTCCGGAGGCTTTGCGGCCACGCACTCGGGTGGCCGAGCGGCGTGGACGACCAATCGGTAGCCCGCATCAGTTTGGCGACCTCTGACGGGCCAGGAAAGAGGGCTTCGAGGCCGGCAGCTGTCGGATCGTTCGGTGTCATACGCTGAGAGGTCGCGACGGAGAAACGCCTGGCGAACGCCGCCGCAGCAGGCACCGCCGATGCCAGACGACCGGTGCGCGGGTTCACTGCATGTACACCCGGTCGCGCCGAACCGAGCGCCGATCGGCGGCGGCGCTGAGGCAAAAGGTGAGAACCCGCTCTGACCAGTTCGCGGCGCAGATGCCTGGCCTGGCCGGCCCGAACGGGGCCGGCCGGGGGCCGGCTACGCTTTGAGGGCGGCGAGGACGCGCGGTGCCCTGAAAGGCACGCGCCGCAGCCTCACGCCGGTGGCGTCGAACACGGCATTGCCGATTGCCGCCATGGTCGGCTTCAGCATCGTCTCGCCGGCGCCGTAGTGCGGCAGGTCGGGCCGGTCCGGATTCGGGTCGCCGTTCACAATCACCACGTCGATCCGTTCGGGCACGTCCGCATGGGTGAGCGTCGGCGAGGTCGCCCAGTTGACGCTGGTGATCTTCTCGCCGTCGAACGTCACCTCCTCGTGCAGCGTGCGGCTGACGCCGTGCAGCAAGCCGTTCTCGATGGTGCGCGTGAGCGCCACCGGATTGACGACCAGGCCACAGTCGTGTGCGCACACCAGCCGCTTCACCCAGACGCGACCGGTCGTGCGGTTCACTTCGACCTCGGCAATCTGCGCGACGACCGTCTGGCTGCGATAGGAATAGGCGATGCCGCGCCCGACGGCGACGTTGCCGGTCGCGCGCGGCCTCGGTGACGGCCGCCGATCCCAGCCGAACTTCTCGGCCGCAGCCTTGACGCAGGCCACCGCGCGCGCGCGGCGGAAGGTGGCGTCGTCGTTCGTGCCGGCCTGCAGCAGGCCGAGGCGGAACTCGACCGGGTCGGCCTGGGCGGCGGCGGCGAGCTCGTCGATGAAGCTTTCGAGGGCAAAGGTCACCTGCGGGCCGTCCGGGTCGCGCAGGTTGCCGAGGCGCAACGGCGTCTCCCACACCAGCGGCATCGGGATCACGCTGCCGGTCGTCCGGCGGTTGGGGATGACGTAGCTGTCGTTCGTGTACGAGGCGCGGCCCGAGGCGGGCTGCTGCTTGCGCTGCCCGGTGAGCTGCGCGATGAGCACGGTGTCGTGCTCGTTGTAGCCGAGGTGATTGTGGTCGGCGGCCCGGGCATCGTAGTCGAGCGCGACCAGCCGCCCACCCGCGTCCAGCGCGCCCCGCACCTTGATCGCATACGCGGGCCCCTTGGTGTCCCAGGCGGTCTCCTCCTGGCGGCTCCACTGCACCCGCACCGGCCGTCCGAGTTCGCGGGCCAGAAAAGCCGCCTCGAAGCCGGCATCATCGGCGGCGGTACGGCCGTAGGCCTGTGGCCCGTCCATCCAGATGACCCGAACCTGTTCGCGCGGTATGCCGAGGAACTGCGCCACGCCGTTGCGCAGGCCGTACGACTTCATGTCGTTCGAGTAGATCGTCAGCTGGTTGTTCGACGGGTCGGCCAGCGCATGCGCCGGCCCGATCGCCGTGTGCCCCTGGAACGGGATCTCGTAGTCCGCCTCCACGACCTTCGCCGTGCCGGCGAAGGCCGCCTCGACGTCGCCCGCGACGATCGGTTGCGAGGTCGACGAAGGTGTCGTTGCGCGCAGGTAGGTGAAGAGCCGATCCGACGGCGGGAACGGCGGGGTCGCCGGCTTGCGCCACTCCGCTTTCAGCTGGGCGGCGGCGCGGATGGCCTGTTCCTCGCGCTCGCAGACCACGGCGAGATAGTTGCCCTTGCGGACGACGCGCACGAGCCCCGGGATGTTCCGGACGGATGCCTCGTCGACGCTGACCAGCGTGGCACCGGCCACCGGCGGCCTGACGTTGCGCGCGTGCAGCATGCCAGCCACCTTGACGTCCACGGCCCACTGCAGCGTCCCGTCCACCTTGCGCGGGATGTCATCGCGCTGCGGCGACTTGCCGACGTTCTTCAGCTCCTGCACCGGCTTCAGCTTTGCCACGCCGGTGGTCGAATCGGTGTTGCGGCCCGTGAGGGTCACGTTGAACTTCTTGCCGCCGATCAACTCGCCGTAGGTGACCGTCCGCGCGGGTGCCGAACCACGGACGGTGACGATGCCATCGCTCACCGTCAACGAGGTCACCGGGACGCCGAAGTGGGTCGCCGCCATCTCGAGCAGGCTGCGGCGCGCTTCCGCCGCGACACGGCGCATCGGGTAGCCGTCGCTCTGCAGCGCGTCGGAGCCGCCCGAGCCACCCTGGTCCACCGTCAGGTGGGTGCTGCCCATGATGCAGGTCGTCTGGTCGAAGGCAATATCCAGCTCGTCGCTCATGATCTGGCGGAAGGCGGTGCCGGTGCCCTGGCCAAGGTCGGTCTTGCCAACGAAGAACGTCGCGGTGTTGTCTGGCCGGATCACGATCCACGAGTCGAGCTGCAGGAAGTCGGGATCCGTATACGGCCCCGCGCCCTGCGCCGCCAGCGTGTAGATCTGGTGGTCGGTGAGCGACAGCGCACCGACCGAGGCGACCAGCAGGCCCGAGGTCTTCAGGAATTCGCGCCGGGTCTTCATGCCATCACCTTGGCCGCACGCTTCACGGCGGCGTTGATGCCGTAGTAGGTCATGCAGCGGCACAGCACGCCTTTCATGCCGTCGCGAATCTGCGCGTCGCTCGGGTTCGGGTTCTTGTCGAGCAGTGCCTTGGCCGTGAGCATCTGCCCGTTCTGGCAGTAGCCGCAGGCCGGCACCTGCTCGTCGATCCAGGCCTGCTGGATCGGGTGGAGCTTGCCGCCGGTGGACAGCCCCTCCAGCGTGGTGATCTCGGTGTTCTGCGACTGCCCCACCGTGCGGACGCAGGAGCGCACCGCCTCGCCCTTGATGAGGACCGTGCAGGCGCCGCACTGGCCGAGGCCACAGCCGAAGCGGGGCCCGGACAGGTCGAGATCGTTCCGCAGCACATACAGGAGCGGCGTCGACGGGTCGACGTCCACCGTCTGCCTCTTGCCATTGACGAGCAGGATGATTGCAGCCATAGGCGCGCATCATACGCCGCCGCCGCCCGCCGGGGGAAGCCTTGGCCGCGGTGCCGGCAGGCCAGCCGCCGGCCGGCCGGCCCGGCCGCCGCCGCCCATACTCACTACAGTTGGAGCTGCAAATACTGTCTCGACCCGATGGCGCGCCGCCGCCCGCCATAGGACTCTTTGCGCCGCTGACGTTCGGGCAGTTTCGGATGGCGACTCATCGCAAGGAGATCTGCATGCGTGTAACGGCAAGACAGCTGGTATTCCTGGTTATCGCAGTGCTCGCGCCGGTCAGTGCCTTCGCACAGGCCTCACTGACTGGCACGGTCCGCGACCCGTCGGGCGCGGTCCTTCCCGGCGTGACGGTGGAGGTCTCGAGCCCCGCCCTCATCGAACGAACGCGCACTGCGGTGACGGACGGCTCCGGCCTGTATCGCATCGTCGATCTGCGCCCCGGCACCTACGGCATGTCCTTCACCCTGCCTGGCTTCACCACGGTACGGCGTGAGGGCATCGTGCTGGCCGGCACCGCGACGCTGACCATTCCGGTCGAGATGAAGGTCGGCGACCTGCAGGAAACGATCACCGTCACCGGCGAGACGCCGGTGGTCGACGTGCAGAACACGCGGCGTGAGACGGTCATCGGCGCCGACGTCATCTCGGCGCTGCCGGCGACGCGCGCCTACGGCTCGGTGCTGAACGTGACGCCCGGCCTGACCGTGGACAACAACGGCCTGGCGGCGACGCCGACGATGACGTTCTTCAGCGCGCACGGCGGCAACAGCAACGAAGGCCGCATGCAGATCAACGGCATGACGGTGGCCGCCGCGTTCAACGGCGGCGGCGTGTCGTCGCTGTCCTACAACACCAGCGACGCCGAAGAAGTGTCGGTGCTCGTCTCGGGCGGCCTCGGTGAGTCGGAGACGGGCGGTCCGTCGATGAACATCGTGCCGCGCGCCGGCGGCAACCGCTTCTCCGGCCAGGCGTTCCTGAGCAACGCCGGCGACTGGTCGACCGGCGACAACATCGACGACGAGCTGCGCGCCATCGGCATCGACCAGGCGCCCGGCATCATCAGCATGTATGACGCGAGTGCCTCGCTCGGCGGCCCGATCATGCGCGACAAGCTGTGGTTCTACGGCAGCTATCGCGATTACGTGACCTCGACCAATGTCGAAGGGATCTCGGCCAACCGGTTTGCCGGCGACCCGTCGCACTGGGACTACGAGGAGGACCCGAGCATCCGGGCGCGCCTGGTGCAGGGCCGCAAGATCTGGACGGCGCGTTTCACCGGCCAGATCACCGCCAAGAACCGGCTGACGTTCTCGCAGGAGAACCAGTACCGCTGCGAGGGGACGACGCTGACGGTGCAAGGCGAGGGGTGCCGGAAGCGAGGCGAGGACTGGATCGGCCTCGGCTCGACGACGCTGTCGCCCGAGTCGGCGACGACCGGCGGCTACTTCGACATGCCGTACTGGGTGACGCAGGCGACCTGGACGTCGCCGCTGACCAACAAGCTGCTGCTCGAGGCCGGTTACACCCGCTTCGCCTACGAGCATGCCGGCGGCCCGGGGCAGAAGGCACCGGACGGCATCTTCAACCTGATCCCGGTCCAGGAACAGTCGGCGCGCGACGGCCACCGCGCCAACTTCACCTACCGCGGGATGACGAGCTACAACGACAACTTCGGCAACCCGAACAACTGGCGGGCGTCCGCGTCCTACGTCACCGGCCGCAACAACATGAAGTTCGGCTACCAGGGGGCGTACCTGCTGGCCGACACCGAGGTGGTCGTCAACGACACGCTGCTGGCATACCGCTTCAGGGACGGCGTGCCGAACCAGGTGACCTACCGGCTGCAGAACTTCCAGACGCGCAACATCACCAAGTCGGCCGCGTTCTACGCGCAGGACACCTGGACACGCGGCAAGTTGAGCCTGCAGGGGGCGCTGCGCTACGACCACGTGTCGAGCTACAGCCCGGAAGAGCACAACGGCACGCAGACCCTGACGATGTTCAACCCGGCGCCGATCACCACGCCGCGCACCGCGTCGGTCAACGCCTACAACGACATCTCGCCGCGGATGGGCGCCGCCTACGATGTGTTCGGTAATGGCAGGACCGCGCTCAAGTTCAACCTTGGCCGCTATCTGTCGCCGGCAACCAACGACACGGTCTACACCCTCAACAGTCCGGGCGCCAAGATCGTGACCAGCGTCGCCCGCGCCTGGACCGACACCAATCGCAACCTGGTCGTCGACTGCGACCTGACGAACCCGGCGGCGCAGAGCGCCGTCGACACCTGCGCCGCGCTCACCGGCAACAGCCTGAACTTCGGCCAGACCGGCGCCGGCCAGACCGTCAACCAGGATGTCCTGCACGGCTGGGGCAAGCGGCCGGTGGACTGGCAGTACGGCCTCACCGTCTCGCAGCAACTGCTGCCGCGCGTCTCGTTCGAGGCCAGCTACAACCGGCGGTGGTGGGGTAACTTCACGGTCACCGACAACCTGGCGGTGAGCAACGAGGACTACGACTCGTACACCGTCACCGCACCCAGCGATCCGCGCCTGCCCGGCGGCGGCGGTTACCCGGTGACGGTGTATACCCTGTCGGCAGCGGCGGCGCGACGGCCGTCGGCGAACTACGTCACGTGGGAAACCGACTACGGCGACGCCCGCACCCGCTACTGGCACGGCGTCGACCTGACGCTGAACGCCCGGCTGAAGGGCAACCTGGTCCTGCAGGGCGGCAGCACCACCGGCCGGCAGGTCCAGGACACGTGCGAGACGACGACCAAGTTCGACAGCCCCGACGCGCGCAATTGCCGCTCGGTCGACCCGTTCCGGACGGACTTCCGCGGCAACGCCTCCTACACCGTGCCGAAGCTCGACGTCCTGGTCAGCGGCACGCTGCGCTCGCAGGCGTCATCGGGCCTGACCGTCAGCTACCTGGTGCCGAACGTCTGCGCTTCCTGCAGCACGGACATCCAGCGCCTGCTCGGCCGGCTGCCGGCCGGCGCGCTCGCCAACGGCACGACCACCGTGACGCTCAACGATGCCGACCATCGCCTGTACGCCGACAACCGGCGGACGCAGGTGGACATGCGCTTCGCCAAGATCATCCGCTTCGCCAGCCGCCGGCTCGATATCGGCATCGACCTGACCAACCTGCTGAACACGAACTACGCCACCGGCTACGAGTCGCAGTACACCTTCTTCAACCTCGCGCAGCCGGACACCGCGAACGGCGGCTCGTGGAACGACCCGACGACCATCCTGGCGCCGCGGTTCGTGCGCCTCAACGCGACGCTGAACTTCTAGGCCGCGGCCCAACCAGGCGAGGCCGGCACCCGTCGGCCTCGCCGTTCGTTCTTCCACTCCCCCGCGGTGCCCCCCAGTCGCATCACCTGCAACGGCTGCCCTGCCCGATCCGTGTCCGGCATGCTCGTGATGGGTGATCACGCGCCCCGGCACGCCCCCGCCCGTCAGAATAGGGCCGCCGCGCGCTGCGCCGTTCCGCGCCTCGACGTGCGCATATGTGCGCTGCCGTCAGGCGCAGCTCTACCGCCTGTTCGCGTCGGGGCTGGCGCAGGATACAGTGTGACGCGCCGGTAAGCAGGTCGCCGGGGCCTGACGTATTTCCAGAAGGGCATAACTGACGTGGCACTCGCCTCCTCCCCTGTCCAGGGACGCGGTCTCCTCCTCTGCATCGCGCTGACGCTCGGGCTGGCCGCCTGCGGCGGTGAAGGCCAGGCGGCAGCACCGCAAGGCGCGCCTGCCGGCCGCGGCCGCGGCGACGGCGCGCCGGTCCCAGTGACCACGGCCTCCGTGGTCGAGAAGTCGATGCCGGTGATCATCACCGCCGTCGGCACCGCCGAGGCGATCTCGACCGTGCAGGTGCGCTCGCAGGTCACCGGACGCCTGGCGCAAGTGCATCTCGCGGAGGGTCAGGACGTCGACAAAGGCCAGCTGCTGTTCACGATCGACCCGCAACCATTTCAGGTCACGCTCGACCAGGCGTCGGCGATCCTGGCGCGTGACACGGCGCAGGCCAACAACGCGCAGGTGCAGGCCGAGCGCTACGACAACCTGTTCAAGCGCGGCCTGGTGCCGCGCGATCAATACGAGACACAGGTCGCCGCCGCCGCTGCCCTCAAGGCGACGACGGCTGCCGATGAAGCGGCGGTAGCCGCCGCCCGCCTGAACCTGGAGTACACCCGGATCGTCGCGCCCGCCGCCGGCCGGACCGGAGCGCTGCTCGTGCACGAAGGTGATCTCGTTCAGGCCAACGTCAACACGCCACTGGTCGTCATCAACCAGATGGCACCGATCTACGTGTCCTTCCCGGTGCCCGGCAAGGCGCTCGACGACATCCGCCGCTTCCAGGGCACCGGCGCCCTGGTTGTCGGCGCTCGCACCAGCGGCGAGCAGGAAGGCGAGGAGACCGGTAAGCTCACCTTCATCGACAATGCCGTCGATCCGCAGACCGGCACGATCAAGCTGAAGGCGACCTTCGGCAATGCCGCACGGCGGCTGTGGCCCGGCCAGTTCGCCGAGGTGATGCTGCAGATGCGCGAGGAGCCGCGTGCCCTGGTCGTCCCGTCGGTGGCGGTCCAGGCCGGTCAACAGGGCTCGTACGTGTTCGTGGTCGATGACGGCCGCGCGCAGATGCGCCCGGTCACCGTCACCCGGGTGGTCGGCGACGAATCGGTGATTGGCAGCGGCCTCGCCGCCGGGGACGTCGTGGTCACCGACGGGCAGTTGCGGCTGACGCCGAATGCGCGCATCGCGCAGCGCGGCACGGGTGCGGCGGGGCGCAGCGGACGCGCCGGGGCGGAGGCGCAATGAACCTCTCTGACGTCTTCATCAAGCGGCCGGTCGCGACCACGCTGATGGTGCTCGCCATCGTCATCTTCGGCGTCATGGGCTACCGGCAGCTGCCGGTCAGCGATCTGCCGAGCATCGACTTCCCGACCATCCAGGTCCAGGCCACGCTGCCGGGCGCGAGCCCGGAGACGATGGCGACCGCGGTGGCGACGCCGCTCGAAAAGCAGTTCTCGACGATCGCCGGCGTCGACTTCGATCAGCTCCAGTCAACAGCCAGGGCAGCACGAACATCACGCTGCAGTTCGACCTCGACCGCGACATCGACGCCGCGGCGCAGGACGTGCAGTCGATGATCGCGCGGGCGCAGCGGCAGCTGCCGCCCGACATGCCGACGCCGCCGTCGCTGCCAGAAGGTCAACCCGGCGGACCAGCCGGTGCTGTTCCTGACGCTGAGCTCGTCGACGCTGCCGCTGTCACAGCGTCGAACGAGTACGCGGAAACGGTGATCGCGCAGCGCCTGTCGAATTCACCGGCGTCGGCCAGGTGAACGTCTTCGGCGCGCAGAAGTTCGCGGTCCGCATCGACGTCGACCCGCGCGAGCTGGCCTCGCGGCAGATCGGCATCGACCAGGTTGCGCAGGCGGTGCAACAGGCCAACGTCAACCGCCCGACCGGCACGCTGGCGGGGCCCGATCAGTCGTTCGTCGTGCAGACGAACGGCCAGCTGATGATCGCCGACGACTACCGGCCGGTCGTCGTCGCCTACAGGAACGGCGCGCCGGTGCGGCTCGTCGAAGTCGCCAACGTCTACGACGGCGTCGAGAACGACAAGACCGCGAGCTGGTACAACGGCGCGCGCACCATCTTCGTCTCGATCCAGCGCCAGCCCGGCACGAACACCGTCGAGATCGTCGACGCGATCAAGGCGCTCCTGCCGCAGCTCCAGGCGCAGCTGCCGGCGTCGGTCACCGTCGCGCTGCGCAGCGACCGTTCGGCGTCGATCCGCGAATCGGTCGACGACGTCAAGTTCACGCTGATGCTGACGATCGTGCTGGTCGTCCTCGTCATCTTCCTGTTCCTGCGCAACGTCTCGGCGACGATCATCCCCAGCCTCGCGCTGCCGGTCTCCGATCGTCGGCACGTTCGCGGTGATGTATGCCTTCGGCTACAGCCTCGACAACCTGTCGCTGATGGCGCTGACGCTCTCGGTCGGCTTCGTCGTCGACGACGCGATCGTCATGCTCGAGAACATCGTGCGGCACATGGAGATGGGCAAGCGCCCGCTGCAGGCGGCGTTCGATGGGCTCGCGAAGATCGGCTTCACCATCGTCTCGATGACGCTCTCGCTCGCCGCGGTCTTCATTCCCGATGCTGTTCATGGGCGGCATCGTCGGCCGCCTGCTGCACGAGTTCGCGGTGACGATCGCCGCCGCGATCCTGGTCTCCGGCTTCGTGTCGCTCACGCCTGACGCCGATGCTGTGCAGCCGCTTCCTGCAGCCGCCGCACTCGATCAGCCACGGCCGCCTGTTCCGGCGCCATGGAACGCGTCTTCGATGCCGTCGCTCGCCGGCTACGCCTGGACGCTCAGGCAGACGATGCGCTTCCACGGCGTGACGATGGCCGTCTCGGCGCTGCTGCTCATCGGCACCGTCTACCTGTTCCAGATCGTGCCGACCGGGTTCATCCCGAGCGCAGGACACCGGTCAGCTGCAACGGCCAGGTCGAAGGCGCCCAGGGCATCGGCTTCGAGGCGATGGTCGCGCACCAGATCGAAGCGGTGGCGCATCCTCGCGGAGGACCCGAACGTCGCGACGGTGTCGCACATCGTCCCTGGCGGCAACCAGGGCCGGCTGAACATCGAACTGAAGCCGCGCGAGCACCGCGAACTGTCGGCCGACGAGGTGATCGAGGCGCTGCGGCCGAAGCTCGCCGGCATCACCGGGGTCCGCGTGATCGTGGCCGAACCCGCCGGCCATCCACATCGGCCGCCAGACACGCGCAGCCTCTATCAGTTCACGCTGCAGGATCCGGACACCGCGGAGCTCTACGCGGCGGCGCCGAAGCTCGAAGCGGCGATGCGCGACCTGCCAGGCCTGCTCGACGTGACCAGCGACCTGCAGATCCGCAACCCGCAGCTCGACGTCGACGCTCGATCGCGATCAGCATCGCGGCGCTCGGACTCACCGTCGATCAGGTCGAGACCGCGCTGTCCAGCGCCTACGGCTCGCGCCAGGTCTCGACGATCTTCGCGCCGAACGAATCAGTACCAGGTGATCATGCAGGTCGCGCCGGAGTTCCAGCCGAACCCGGCGGCGCTGTCGATGCTCTACCTGCAGGCGCCGCGCGGCAAGCTGGTGCCGCTCTCGGCGGTGGCCGACGGTCGAGCCGAGCGTCGGACCGCTAGCCGGTCAACCACATCGGCCAGCTGCCGTCGGTCACGATCTCGTTCAACCTGACGCCTGGCGTGCGCGCTCGGCGACGCCGTCGCCGCGCGTCGAGGCGATCGCCCGCGAAGACGCTGCCGGCGACCGTCGTCGGCAGCTTCCAGGGCACGGCGCAGGCGTTCCAGGATTCGACTGCGCGGTCTCGGCCTGGTTCTGCTCATGGCGATCTTCGTCATCTACGTCGTGCTCGGCATCCTCTACGAGAGCTTCATCCATCCGCTGACGATTCTCTCGGGCCTGCCGTCGGCCGGCTTCGGCGCGCTGCTGACGCTGCTGCTCTTCAAGCAGCGACCTGAACATCTACGCCTTCGTCGGCGTGATCATGCTGGTCGGCCTGGTCAAGAAGAACGGCATCATGATGATCGACTTCGCGATCGAGGCGCGGCGCAGCGAGGGCAAGACGCGCCAGCGAGGCGATCTACGAAGCCTGCCTCGTCCGCTTCCGTCCGATCATGATGACGACGATGGCGGCGCTGCGGGGACGCTGCCGATCGCGCTCGGCTCGGGCGCCGGCGCCGAAGCACGGCGGCCGCTCGGCCTCGCGGTCGTCGGCGGCCTGCTGGTCTCGCAGACGCTGACGCTCTATCTCACGCCGGTGTTCTACATCTACATGGAGGGGCTGAGCGCGCTGCTCTCCCGCCGGCGCGCTGTCGATGTGGCGTTCGAACGGCCGCAGGACGCCGGCGCCGCCAGTGCACCGCTCCACCGCTAGCCGCACACGGCGCTTGAGCGGGTCCGCCTGAACGCGGACGCCACGTGCGAATGTGACGACAGACCGGCGTGGCGTGGCCTTCCGGCGGACCTCATCGTCGCCGCTCGAGGCGCAGGATCTTGCCGTTCGCACCGTCGGTCAGCACGTAGACCGCCCCGTCAGGCCCTTCGTTGACGCCACGGATGCGGGCGTTCAGGTCCGCGAGCAGCCGTTCCTCGGCGACGACACGGTTGCCGTCGAGCACCAGACGCACAAGGTAGCGGCCGACCAGTGACGAGACGAACAGGTTGCCGTTCCACCCCGGGAACATGCGGCCGGTGTAGAAGGCGATGCCCGCCGGCGCAATATCCGGAGTCCAGAAGTAGATCGGCTGCTCCATGCCCGGCTGCGTCGTCTTGTCGCCGTTGATCGGCTTGCCGTTGTAGTCGCGGCCGTAGCCGACGACGGGGAAGCCGTAGTTCCTGCCCAGCTCGACTTCGTTGATTTCGTCGCCGCCGCGCGGGCCGTGCTCCGTCGCCCATAGCTTGCCGCTCTTCGGATGGATCGCCATCCCCTGGTCGTCGCGGAAGCCAAGCGCGTAGAGCTCCGGGCGGGCACCGGCGCGGCCGACAAACGGGTTGTCCCTGGGGACGCTGCCGTCCGCGTTGATGCGGAGCACCTTCCCCATCAGGCTGTCCAGCTGCTGCGGCTGCATCCATTCGGAGGAGACGATGCCGAACCCCGCCGGGACCGTCGTCGTCACGAGCAGCGTGCCGTCCCTGGCCTGAATCACCCGGCCGCCGGTGCCTTCCGCGTCCAGCAGATCCCTGACGTCTTCGAGGCGCGTCTCGTCGGCAGCGATGCGCGCGCGGGCGACGTGTACATGCGCCGGGGTGCGTTGTGTGGATGGATCGACATCAGGCGGCAGCACCGCGTAGGTGAAGTAGATCGTGCGGTTGGCGGCGAACGCCTGGTCGGGCTGCACGCCGAACAGGCTCTGGCCGGTGGCGTACATGTTCGCCGGCATGCCGGCGAGCGGTTCGCCCGCCCGGCCATCCGTGCCGACAAGACGGATGCGCCCGTCGCGCTCGCCCAGCAGGATGCGGCCGTCCGGCAGAAATTCGAATGCCGCGCCATTCACCCCTTCGGTGAAGGTCCGGACCGTGAACGACTCGGTCTTCGCTGGCGCCGGAGCCCGCGTCTGGCCAAGCCACTGCGGCAACGGCTGATAGCCGTCGGGGGTGGCGCTCTCCCCGGCAGGCTGCCCGCCGCCGGGGGGGAGCGCCGGCGGACGCGGCACGGCCCGCCCCTGGGCCGCGAGTGCAGCGGTGGCAGCAACGGCAAGCGCGGCGGCAAGAGGCGCGGGACGAATCATCATTCCTCGAGATGGTGCGCGTGTGGCACTGTTCGTCGCCGCAGCGCTGCGGCGCGTCTTGAGTATCTACGAAAGGCGCAATCCAAGGTCCGGCACACGGCCACGAGCCGCCGACGCGGGTCGCGAGGTCACGTCCTTGAGGTGTATCGTGTGCACCATATTCGTCCGTGGCATCGGCCGCCTCGTTCGCGGCAGGGACACGGCAGCAGGAGAAGTGACGTGAGATCAGCCCTCGCCATCGCAACGATCGCGGTCGCCATGCTGACGGTGCTGCCTTGTGGCGCCACCGCCCAGACCGCCAGCGTTCAGGCCGAACTGCTGAAGGACTGGACGCAACTGAAGCCGGTGATGATGGCGATCGCGGCGGCCATGCCGGAGGAGACGTTCCGTTTCAAGAGCACCCCGGGGCAGCGCGACTACGGCCAGCACATCATGCACGTCGCCTCGGCCAACATGGCCTATCTCCGCTTCTTCGGCGGCAGGGCCGCGGCGCCGGCATTCAACCGTGACGCGGCATCGAAGGCCGAGATCCTGCAGGCGCTGGCGGCGTCGTTCGACTTCGGCGAGGCGCTGCTCCGGGAGCAGAGCGACCAGTCGCTGCTGCAGGTGGTCGACACCAACCAGTTCCTCGGCCCCTCATCGAAGGTCCGAATCATCTTTTTCCTGAACGGCCACACCTGGGACATCTACGGGCAGATGGCCGTCTACCTGCGACTGAACGGGATCACGCCACCCAGGAGCGACCGGCCCTGAGCCCGCGCGGGCCGATGCGCGTCATGTCGGCGGTGAGACGTCACCGCGGTGGCGCGCAAGCTGTCGCGTTCGGTCACGGCCGGCGGGCGAGCCCGATCGTCACGCACCGCCATCCCACCGGCCGCGCGGGTGTCATGTCCCTGGCGACGACCGTCTGCATGGAGGCGGTCTCCCGCTAACTATCGTCCCTCGCGAACCTGGCGATCGCCTTCGCTCGGGCCGCGGGTCACCGCGTTGATCTGACGAATGGCGCCGAGATGATAGGCGACGTGGGCAATGCTGCCGACAATCCCGTTCAGCTCCGCACGGTTCACGTCGCGCGGCGACTGCAGCCAGCGGAGCCAGTCGTGCGCCTCGGTGCGGAGATCGCTCCTGAGTTGCTGCCACTCGGCTTCCGTCACGGCTACCCGTCCCCAGCTGGCGGCCCAATCCGCGGTGTCGAACGGGTGCTCGCCGTCGCTCCACCGGTTCATCAGCGTCAGGCCGTAGCGCACGTGATCGACGTGTGCGGCGATCGACGCACCGCCGGCGGTGCCGATCGAGGCGTCCGACGCGCTCAAGCGGTCGAGCGACCGGAGCAGGCCGGGATCGCCGCGATTCAGCATGTAGGCCTCGTCGGACGGCGCACCATCGACCAGCTCGCCCAGCAGCGTCGTCAGCGTGCCGGCCAGGTCGCGTATCGCGATCACCGTGCTCATCGTGTTCTCCCCTTGCGCCGACGCGGCGCACCACGCCGGTTCGCAATCTGGCCGGACGCAGCGACCGAGCGGCGCGACGGGATCGTCTTCATCGATTCCCCCCGGCACGGGTGGACGCGGCTTCAGCCCCGGGGGGTTCGGTGAAGGGGGTCACGGTAATGCGCTGGTAGCAGACATCGAGAATCAGCAATCGCTCCGTCCCACCGGGCGCGTGCAGGACCACGGCATCCCCGACGGCCGCCTTCGTCAGCGCCCGTGCGAGCGGTGAGATCCAGCTGATATGGTTCCGTTCGAGGTCGACCTCGTCGGCGCCAACGATGCTGACGACCCGTTCGGTGCCGGCGGTGTTGGCGTAACGGACGGTGGCGCCGAAGAACACGCGTGCCGCCGCGCTCCCGGGCCTGGGGGTCTCTGGATCGACGACCACCGCGGCGTCGATGCGCTTGGTCAGGAAGCGGATGCGGCGGTCGATCTCGCGGAGCCGCCGCTTGCCGTATTGATAGTCCGCGTTTTCGCTGCGGTCGCCGTTGCTTGCGGCCCAGGCCACGACCTTGGTCACGGCGGGCCGCTCCCGGGTGAGCAGGAAACGGTGCTCGTCCTTCAGTCGGAGCAAGCCGGCGGGGGTGATGTAGTTCTTGACGGCCGGCCGTGGGCCGTCCGCTTCCTTCGCCAACGTCCTTTCCTTCCGCTAGACAGATGCGACCCGGCGGCCGCCTTGTGAAGGCGGGCCGCCGGGTCGCCACCGGTCCCGATCGTCGCTAGAAGTCGAACGTCACATTGAACCGTGCAAACCGCGGGTTCAGCACCGTCGTCGGATTCAGCCAGGTCGCGCCGTTGGTGACCGGATCGAAGGTCTGGTTGTAGGCAGTGCCCGTGTTGCTGTTGAACAGGTTGTAGAGGTCGATCGCCACGTTGGTCCGGGTGCCACCGAACCGCAGGATCTTGCCGAAGCGCAGGTCCACCGAGTTCAGCCGCTCCGGGAAGGTCTTGCCGAGCTGCAGCAGGTTGACCGTCTGGAAGGCCTGACCGGGCGCCAGCGGCGCGAGGTTCTGGCCCTGGAGAATGGTGTTGTTGACGTTGTAGTTCGCCGACAGCGCATTGCCGTTGCTCGCCACCGTCGTCGTACCGGGCGCCACGCCCGGCGTCGACCGGAACGTGCCGCTGACGAGGACGTCCACCTTCGGCACGGTGTAGGAGGCGAGACCACGCAGGCTGGTGAGCCAGGCCTCGGTGACGGCGCACTGGTTCATCTGCTGGTTGACCAGCACCGAGCCACCGGTGGTGTACAGCTCCGGCAACTTCGCGGCGACCTCGCAGTAGTCACGCACACCCCGGCCGGTGCTGGTGCCCGCCTGCACGAACAGCCGGTTGGTGAGGCGGGCCTGGATCTGCGCATCGACACCCTGCCAGTAGGCAGTGACGTCGCCGTAATCGCTGGCGAACGTGTAGTAGTTGTTCGTCGCGCCGAGCGGCGAGTTGCTGTTGCGCGTCAGGAACGTGACGGGGTAACCGCCGCCGTCAGGCAGCTTCGCATTCGACGGCGCGGTGAGCGTCACCTGGTTGAAGTCAGCCGGTGTGAGCGCCAGGTTGTCGATGAAGAAAAAGTTGCCCCAGGTGCGGCGGCTGTAGCTGACGTCGAGCGCCACGCGCGGGACGATCTGCTGCTGCACGCCGGCGCTGAACTGCCAGTCGTACGGCCTGATGCCCCAGCCGTGCTGCGCCTCCGGATTGACCTGCGTCGTGACGAGCCGGTTGCCGAAGTTGGAATTGCTCCACGCGCCACAACTGTCGCCCCCTGCGGCCAGGTTGTTCTGCGCAGCCGGATTCATCAGCTCGCAGTCGGGAACGAAGTTGCGATTGCCGTCGGTCCAGGTGCGGTTGGTCGTCTGCTGGAAGGTGACGGCCGGGTTGTTGATCGTGTACTGGTTGCCGTTCTGCGCGGTCTCCAGGTACTTGCTCATGCTCAGCTTCAGCGAGGTCTTGCCATCGCCGAACACGTCGTAGGCGGCGCCCATGCGCGGCGTGATGTCGTGATAGCCAGTGACGCCGTTCTGGCGCGGGAAGATGAAGGTGCTGCCGAACTGGCTGTTGGCCGTGATGCCGTTCTCACCTTCGGGAAAATAGCTCCAGGCGTGTTCGTAGCGCACCGCGCCCTGCACCGTTAGACGGCTGCGCGTCCACTGATCCTGAGCGTAGAACGCGTCGTAGCGCGTACGGTTGCTCTGCATGTGCGGACCGATGCGCATCTGGAACTGGATCGGATTGCCGTTGTTGAACGTGTACGACAGCGGGTTGTCGAGGTTCTGCACCTGCCTGTAGACCAGGTGACCCGCCGCATAGCCCACCTTGAAGCTGTGCGCACCAGTCACGTACGACATCGATGCGCGCCACACATTGTGCTGCTGGTCGTTCAGCGCCGATGAGGCCCAGCCGCGGTAGGTGAAGTTCGGGAACGGGACGCCCGCTGCCGTGCTCTGCTCGGTGACGGCCACCAGCCCGGTGTTCGACCCCTGGGGGATGTAGCCACCCCACCGGCTGCTGAACGACGAGACGCCGGCTTCCAGCAACAGGCGGTTCGTCGCCGGTGATGACCAGGTGACCTGCGTGATCTTTTCACGGTCATCCCACATGTTGGCGGATTCCGGCGCCGTCGTCGTGCTGCCGAGCGGAATCCAGTCGTCACCGCGCTCGCGGCAGGGTTCACCGGTGTTCACCAGCGCGCCGCCGGCGCAGTTGGTCTGGTAGTCCCAGTAGAAGCCGAACTTGTTCCGCTGCGTCGCCTGGGCGGTCAGGCGGATCGCTTCGATCCGCTTACTGCCGGCGGACCGGGCGGTGACGTTCGGATCCTTCACATAGTTCCACTTCGACGGATCCAGGGCGTTGGCGTTGGCAAACACGCCAGGAATGTCCTGCAGCGAGCCGTAGCTGCGCAGGTTGTTGAAGAACCAGAGGCGGTCCTTCTTGATCGGCCCGCCAATCGCGAAGTTGGCGTCCCAGCTCTTGATCAGTCCCGGCGGCGCGTTGATGCCAGCGCTGCGCAGTTCGTCGTCGACGTTGTCACCTTGCGACCACTTGCCGGCCGTGCTGCCGAACAGGGTGCCGTGGAACTCGTTGCCGCCGGTCTTCGGAATGATGTTGAACGCCGGCCCGCCGCGGTCGCTCTCGCCCATGCCGCCAGCGACGGTCACCTGGACTTCCTGCGCATTGACGAAGTCGTAGGCGAAGCTCGAGACGCCGCCGCCGCCGAACGCCGAGCCGACGTTCATGCCATCGACCTGCACAGTGCCTTCGTTGCCGCGCCCGCCGCGCGACGTGAAGAAGAAGTTGGTGGCCGTTCCGGTCGTCGCCTGCGTCGAATTCACGTCGAGCGTCAGCGACTGCACGCCGGGCACCATCGCCAGGACGCTGCCGTAGGTGCGTGCCGACGGGACTTCCGACAGCACCTCGTTCGACAGGACGACCTGCCGCCTGGTACTGGTCTGCGTGTCGACTACCGGCGTCGCTCCGGACACCGTGATGGTCTCGGCCACCGTTCCGACTCGCAGGTCGGCGCTGATTGTCGTCACGCCGGAGCCGCTCAACTCGACCGCTTCCCGCTTCACTGTCGAGAACCCTGACAGCGTGAACGTCACCTCGTAGGTGCCGGGTTGCAGGTCGACGATACGATATTGGCCGCTCGCGTCCGTGGCAACCGTACGCGACCGTTCGATTAGCGCCGGGCTCGTCGCCTCGACCGTAACCCCCGGCAGGACGGCACCAGAGGTATCCCTGACGGTGCCCGCCAAGGTGCCTTGGGCAAAAACGGGCGTTACGAGAACGAGCAATACCAGCGCGACAAGGGATCCCGTTGCCAACCTACGCATCTATCACCTCCGATTCCTGTGCGTGACGCTCTGCAGAGGTGCAGCCGTACAGCGCGCCGTAGCGTACGGCAATCGGACCGAGGCGATCAAGGACCAAAGGTGCCGGGGGTCGGAGCTTCGTAGTAAATTTCTCCGCGCCCGGCATGCAATCACTGCTCGTCGCATGCAGGCAGTCGTCCACCTGGTCAAGGAGTCGCCCCCACAATGCGCGTTTTGTGCAAGTTCCTGCTCCTCGTCGCAGCCCTATCGTTGCCTGCCCCGCTGCTGGCTCAGTCCATCACCGGGTCGGTCCGCGACGCCTCCGGCGGCGTGCTGCCCGGAGTCACCGTTGAAGCCGCCAGCCCGGCGCTGATCGAACGGACCAAGTCGGCCGTCACCGACAGCACCGGTCAGTACCGCATCGTCGATCTGCGTCCCGGCACGTATTCGCTCACCTTCACCCTGCCCGGCTTCACGACGGTGAAGCGGGATGGCGTCGAGTTGATCGGATCGGCGACCCTGACGATTGCCGCCGAGATGCGTGTCGGTGGCCTCGAGGAAACCATCACCGTTACCGGCGAGACGCCGGTCGTCGATGTGCAGAACGCACGGCGCGAGATGGTCATCCAGAGCGAAACCATCCAGACGCTGCCGATCACGCGCGCCGCCGGGGCGTTGCTCAACATCACTCCCGGCATCAACGTCAGCGACGCCGGCACCGCCCTCTCGCCGACGATGACCTCGTTCAACGCCCGGTCGAGCACGATCAACGCCGGCTCGGTCGCCGGCGAGGGCCGCTACATGGTCAACGGCTTTCCGCTCACCGCCGCGCGCAGCGGTGGCTTCACCTCGTTTGTCTACGACACGGTGAACGCCGAGGAAGTGACCGTGACGGTCGGCGGCGGCCTCGGCGAGAGCGACATCGGCGGGCCGCTGATGAACATCGTGCCGCGGTCTGGCGGCAACACGTTCAGCGGCAGCGGCTTCCTGAACACCGCCGGCAAATGGTCGAGCGCTGACAACCTGACCGACGACATCAAGGCGCTCAACCCCAACCTGCGGCAGGCGGCCGGCGTCATCAACGCCTACGACTGGAGCGGCTCGCTCGGCGGGCCGATCATGAAGGATCGGCTCTGGTTCTTCGGCAGCTACCGCGACCTGAGCACCTCGGTGGCGATGGAAGGGATCTTCGAGAACGCCAACGCCGGTGACCCGACGCGGTGGGACTGGGTCGGCGCGCCGACCGAGGCGCGCCTCATCCAGGCCCGCCAGATCTACATCGGCCGGGTCACCGGGCAGTTCGGCAGGAGCCGGTTGCGCGTCAACAGCGAATACCAGCACCGCTGCGAGGGCACGCCGCTGCGGGTCGGCGGGGAGGGCTGCAACCAGCGCGGCGAGGACTGGATCGGTCTCGGCAACAACCAGGGCACGCCGCAGATGTCCCCGGAAGCGACCTCCACGGCCGGCCGCGGCTACTTCGATGTGCCGTTCAAGGTGAACCAGTTCGGCTGGACCATGCCGGCGACCAACAAGCTCCTGCTGGAAGCCGGCGTGCAGTCATACATCACCGAGCCGATCTTCGGCCAGCCGCCACCGGATGGCATCACCAACCTCGTTCCGGTCACCGAGCAGTCCAACGCCATCAACCCGGCGACCGGCCTGCCCTTCGCACCGGTCGCCAACTATCGCTATCGCGCGGTGGAAAGCTGGGGCCCGGCGGAATCGTCGGCCTATGACATCATCGCGTCGACGTCCTACGTCACCGGTGCGCACAGCGCCAAGGTCGGCTACCAGTTCCGCTCGCTCGACCTGCTCGACAAGGACGTCGCCAACTCGACGCAGCTCGGTTACCGGTTCAACCGCGGCATCCCGAACGCCGTCAGCTACTACCTGCCCGACTTCGGCCGGCGCGGCGTCACCATCAACAACAGCGCCTACGTCCAGGACAGCTGGACGCACGGCCGGCTGACGCTGCAGGGCGCGCTGCGCTGGGACCGGGTGAACAGCTACGCGCCGGTCGAGAAGAACGGCACGCTGAACACGTCGTTTCTCAACCCGCAGCCGATCACCATCGAGCGCACCAGCGGCGTCGACGCGTTCAACGACATCTCGCCGCGCGCCGGCATCGCCTACGACCTGTTCGGCAACGGCAGGACGGCACTGAAGTTCAACTGGGGCCGGTATCTCGCCTATGCGGCGAACGACGCGCCGTATACCTCGACCAATCCGGGGGCGACGGTCGTGCGCAGCGTGCTGAACCGCGGCTGGACCGACAGCAACAGCAACTTCGTGGTCGATTGCGACCTGCTGAACCCGGCGCTCAACGGCGAGTGCGCCGCCGCGTCGTCGACGGCGGCGAACTTCGGCAAGCTCGGGGCGCAGACGATCGTCGACCCCGACGTGCTGAAAGGCTGGGGGGTGCGTCCGCACGACTACCAGTACACCTTCACCGTGCAACAGCAGCTGATGCCGCGGGTGTCCTTCGACGCCAGCGTCACCCATCGCACGTTCCACGGCTTCTTCGTCACGACCGACCTGAGCAAGCATGCCGGCGGCGTGCTGAGCGGCAGCCCGCTCGGGTCTGTACGAGACCTACACGCTGACCGCGCCGACCGATCCCCGCCTGGCCGGCGGCGGCGGCTACCCGGTGACCGTGTACGCGCCGACCGCAGCCGCGAATGCGCTGGCCGCGATCCCGTTCCTGTTCCGGGAGAGCGACCTTGGCGCCGAGCGCGACAGCCACTGGGATGGCTTCGAACTGACCGTCAACGCCCGCCTGCGCGGCGGCCTGACGGCGCAGGTCGGCTCCAGCACCGGCCGCGGCGTGGTCAACACCTGCGAGACGATCACGCGGTATGCGCCGACTGCCGCACCGATCACCGGCTCCGCCGGTCCCGACCCGCGCGGCTGCAACAACGCCGAGCCGTGGCAGTCTACGGTTCGCGGCCTGGCGAGCTACACGCTGCCGAAGGTCGGCGTCCTCGTCAGCGCCACCGTCCGATCACAGCCGCTGACGCCGATCACCGCCACGTGGCAGGTGCCGAACTCGGTGATCGCCAACGCGCTCGGCCATCTCCCGCCGGGCGCGACCGCGACCGGCACCACCAACCTGGCGCTCACCGACAACGAGCACCGGGTCTACGCCGACGATCGCCGCACGCAGGTCGACATGCGCTTTGCCAAGGTTCTGCGCTTCAACCGGACGCGCACCGACATCGGCGTCGACTTGAACAACCTGCTCAACACCAACTACGCGACCGGGTTCAATACCACCTACGTCTACCAGACCGACAACACGCCGCGGCCGAGCGGCTGGGGCACGCCCACCAGCCTCTACACCGCCCGCTTCGTGCGCCTGAACTTCACCGTGAATTTCTAGCCGGCGACGTCTTGCCGCCGGGCGCGGGGTTCACCCCCGCGCCCGGCTTCTCCTCCGACTCCTACGACTCCTACGACTCCTACGGCTCCTACGAGCCCTTCGTCGCCTTCATCACCGTCATCCGCGACGCGCCCGATATGTAGATGGCGCCGTCACTGTCGATACCCATCCCATGCGCCCGGTCGGCGAGCACACGGTCGATCAGCTTTCCGTCCTTGACGATGTTGACGATGCCGGCGTTGACGTCGCTGATGTAGACCGTGTCGTCCTCGGCGACGGCGATGCCGCCGCGCGAGGGGAACGGCCACGACTCGACGAACGTGCCCGCCTTGTCGAACACCGACACGCGCTGGTTGTCGCTGTCGTTGATCAGGATGCGGCCCTTCGAATCGAGGGCGACGCCGTGCGGCAGCTGCAGCTGGCCGGGCTGGGAACCCTTGCCGTTGCCAATCGTCCGTACGAACGTTCCGTCGGGCGAGAACTGCACGACGCGCGCGTTCACGTAACCGTCGGACACGTAGATGTCGCCGTTTGGCGCCACCGCGACGTGGTTGGGCTGGTTGAAGAGATCTCGCGAGGTGTTGTCGCCAGCCACCCCTTTCCGGCCGAGGGTCATCAGCAGGCGGCCGTCGGCGCTGAATTTTTGGACGAGGTGCGCTGCGGAGTCAGTGACCCACAGGTTGCCCGAGGTATCGACGGTGACGCTGTGCGCGCTCTGGAACAGCCCCTCGTCGCCGAAGGTCCGCACCAACGCGCCGTCGCGCGTCAACACGCGGAAGTGCGGTGCGGTACGCACCAGCACGACGACCTGGCCCTTGCCGTCGGCGGTGATCCACGACGTGTTTCCATTCCAGGTGGTGCCCGCTGGCAGCCGGGCCCAGTTCGCGTCGACCTTGTAGTTGCCGCCGGCCTGCGCCGCGACGTCACCGGCCGCGCCGGCCGCAAGACACAACGCGAGCGATGAGAGAACGACGGCCATCCGAGACCTGCTCATGACGTGGCTCCTTGAAGCGGTTCAGGAAATGCCGCGAGGATATACCACTGTCGCCGGCTGCCGTCCTGCCCCTGTGCACGGCACTCCTGTTTCGCCGGCTTGCTGTTTCAGTGGCGGGACCATGATGATCCTGGGCGGTCGCCGACTAGACCGATCGAGCGGTATTCCTGATCGACTTCCTGGAACTGCACGGCAGGGCACCGTTGAGTCCTCTGCAGTAAGTGGCTTGTCGCTGGAGTCATTTGCTCGAGTCGTACTGCATGGTAGATTCGCCGGCCATGCAGCTCGCGATGCAACTCTCCTCCTCCTGCCGGTTGACGACGTCGATCCGGGTCACCACGCTGATCGTCACGACCGCCGCGCTGCTCGCGGCGATCGGTTGCGGTGGCAGCAGTTCGCCGACCGCACCCACCGCAAACGCTGGCCGATCGATTTCCCTTGCCGCCTTGACCATCCCGTCAGCCGAGGTGACCGGAGGGAGCTCGGTCCAGGGCCAGGTCGTCCTGAGCGCCGCTGCGCCCGCCGGGGGCAGCGTCGTCACGCTGGCGAGTAGCGGAGCCGTGGTCACTGTCCCCGCCTCGGTCAGAGTCGCCGAGGCCGCCACCAGTGCGCTGTTCGTCGTGTCCACCGGGGCGGTCGCCAGCGACGCACGAGTGACGATCAGCGCCACTGCCGGCGGTGTCACCCGAACCGCCGCGCTCGAGGTATCGGCCGACGAGGTGGGCGACTCGCCGATTGCATCAGTGTCCATCGATCCGTCGGTGATCGTCGGCGGCACCGCGACGCGCGGCATGGTCACGTTGAACGCTCCCGCCGGGCCGGGCGGCACGAGCATCGCACTAAGCAGCGACGATACCGCAGCACGGGTGCCCACGGTCCTGTCCGTTGCTGCGGGCGCGGACCGGGCGGCATTCGCCATCTCCACGAGCGCCGTGCCGGCCGACGTGCAGGTGCGCATCGGCGCCACCCTGAACGGGGTCAGGCGGACGGCGCTGCTGCGGCTCACCCCGGTGAGTGCGCTCGCCGCAATCACGTTCGATGCGACGGAGATGCGTGGTGGTGAGGCAGTCACCGGCATGGTGAGGCTGTCTTCCGCTGCGCGCGGCGCAGGAACGGTCGTGGATCTGCACAGCAACAGCGTCGACGCGGTGGTGCCGGCCCGGATCACCGTACCGCGCGGAGCGGCGAGCGCGGAGTTTGCCATCGATACGCGCGGCGTGTCCGCTGCCACCGAGGTCACCATCACGGCGTCGGCCGCCGGTGACACGGTGAGTCGGATGCTGCGGCTGCTGCCCGGCACAATCACGGCGGCGGCGCCTCCTGGGTCACAAACCTTTGCATTCAGCGGCCTGCAGCAGCAGTTCACCGTCCCCGCCGGGGTCGCGGAAATCACCGTCACGCTCGACGGTGCGGCCGGGGGACCGGGATTCGGCAGTGTTGCGGGCCTCGGCGGCCGGCTCACCGTCACGGTCCCCGTGACTGCTGGCGAGGTTCTGGCCGTCAACGTCGGCGGGGTCGGCGCCGCCGCTGCGCCGGCAGTCGGTCCAACCGCGGGCGGGTTCAACGGTGGTGGTGACAGCACGGGCGACGGTGGCGGCGGCGGCGGCGCTTCCGATCTGCGCCGCGGCGGCACGCTGCTGGCCGTCGCCGGCGGCGGCGGTGGCGGCGGCACTCCCACTGGTGGCAGCGGCGGCGCCGGCGGGGGCCTGGTCGGCGGCAACGGCACTGCCGGGGCAGGCGGCGCCGGCCTGGGCGGCAGCCAGGTCGCCGGCGGCGCCGGTGGTGCGGCGGCGGGCGGCGGGTCGAGTGCTGGAACCGCCGGCGGGGTCGGCACGGGCGGCTCCGGCGGGGAGCAAGGCGCTACGAACCAGTTCGGCGCGGGTGGCGGTGGTGGTGGCTATTTCGGCGGCGGCGGCGGCGGCGGCGGCACCGCCTCGGGTGGCGGTGGCGGCGGCGGCTCGTCGTACGCAGCGCCCGGCCTCACAGGTGTGACCCATGGGCAAGGCGTACGCGCCGGCAGCGGACAGGTGGTCATCACGTGGTAGCGACGCTGGACACGCGCGCTGGACATCACGCAGAGCGACGTCCTCGAGCTGCAGTTCCTGTGGGTCCCGGAATTCAGCCAGACCGTCACGGTTCCTCCTGACGGCTGCATCTCGCTGGCGGCGATCGGCGATGTTCAGGCTGTGGGCAGGACGGTGCCCGACGGCGCGCGCGGCGCCATCGGGCGGGAACACCTCAGGCGTCGGGTCTAGTTGTTACCCCCCTCAGCCCCGTCCTGCATGCGCACCGGGTCGCGCTGGGCGACCAGGTCGAATCGATCGAGATTCATGACCTTGTCCCACGCGGCCACGAAGTCGCGCGCGAACTTCTCCGGCCCGTCGGCGGCGGCGTAGACCTCGGAGTAGGCGCGAAGCTGCGCATGCGCGCCGAACACCAGGTCGACGCTGGTCGCCGTCCACCTGGCGCCACCACTGGCGCGGTCGCGCCCTTCGAGGACCGACTTCGTCGACGACGGCGTCCACTCCGTACGCATGTCGAGCAGGTTCACGAAGAAGTCGTTGCTCAACGTCTCCGGCCGGTCCGTGAACACGCCGTGCGCCGTTTGCCCGACGTTGGCGTTCAGGACGCGCATGCCGCCCACGAGCGCGGTCATCTGCGGCGCGGTCAGCCGCAGCATGTAGGCGCGGTCCAGCAACAGCGTTTCGGGCGAGAGGTCCTCGTCCGGCTGAACGTAGTTGCGGAAACCGTCCGCTGTCGGCTCGAGTAGTGCGAACGACTCGACGTCGGTCTGTTCCTGGGAGGCGTCCGTACGTCCGGGCGCGAACGGCACGGTGATGTCGTGTCCGGCGTTCCGTGCCGCCTGCTCGACCGCGGCGCAGCCGCCGAGAACGATCAGGTCAGCCAGGGACACCTTCTTGCCACCCGACTGCGCGCCGTTGAACTCCTGCTGGACCTTCTCGATTGCCTGCAGCGCCTTGGCCAGCTCCGTCGGTTCATTCACCGCCCACTGCCGCTGCGGCTCGAGCCGGATGCGCGCGCCGTTGGCGCCGCCACGCTTGTCGGTGCCGCGGAAGCTGGCCGCCGCCGCCCAGGCCGTGGCCACGAGGCGGGAGATCGACAGGCCCGAGGCGAGCAGCTTGCCCTTCAGCGCCGCGATGTCCTCCTGGTTGATCGGCTCGTACTCCGCAGCGGGAACCGGGTCCTGCCACAACTGCGCCTCCGGCACCCACGGCCCAAGGTAGCGGGCAACCGGCCCCATGTCGCGGTGCAGCAGCTTGTACCAGGCCTTGGCGAAGGCGACAGCCAACTGGTCGGGGTTCTCGTGGAAGCGCTTGGTAATCGGTCCGTAGATCGGGTCGACCTTCAGCGCCAGATCGGTCGTCAGCATCGTCGGCGCGTGCCGCTTTGCGGCATCGTGCGCATCGGGCACGGTGTTCTGCGCCTCCGGATTCTTCGGCTTCCACTGGAACGCACCGGCCGGGCTCTTGGTCAACTCCCAGTCGTAGTTGTAGAGGTTGTTGAGGAACCCGTGTCCCCACTTGGTCGGCGTGCTGGTCCAGGCGCCTTCGAGGCCGCTGGTGATGGCGTCGCCACCCTTGCCGCTGCCGAACCGGTTCTTCCAGCCGATGCCCTGCTGCTCGATCGGCGCAGCCTCCGGTTCCGGCCCGATGTTCTCCGGGCCCGGAGCGGCGCCGTGCGTTTTGCCGAACGAATGGCCACCGATGATCAGGGCCGCTGTCTCCTCGTCGTTCATCGCCATGCGGGCGAACGTCTCGCGGATGTCGCGCGCGGCGGCCAGCGGATCGGGCTTGCCGTTGGGGCCCTCCGGGTTGACGTAGATGAGGCCCATCTGCACGGCGCCAACCGTCTTGGCGAGCTTGCGGTCGCCGCTGTAGCGCTCGTCACCGAGCCAGGTGTCCTCCGGGCCCCAGAAAATTTCCTCGGGTTCCCAGATGTCCGGCCGGCCGAAGCCAAAGCCGAACGTCTTGAAGCCCATCGACTCCAGCGCGACGTTGCCGGTGTAGACGAGCAGGTCGGCCCACGACAGCTTCTGGCCGTACTTCTGTTTAATCGGCCAGAGCAGACGACGCGCCTTGTCGAGGTTGGCGTTGTCGGGCCAGCTGTTCAGCGGCGCAAACCGCTGTGCGCCGGAACCGCCGCCGCCGCGGCCGTCGGCGATGCGGTAGGTCCCGGCGGCGTGCCACGACATGCGGATGAAGAGGCCGCCGTAGTGGCCATAGTCGGCAGGCCACCAGTCCTGCGATGTCGTCATCAGCGCGATGAGGTCACGCCGCAGCGCCTCCACGTCGAGCGCCTTGAACGCCTCGCGGTAGTTGAACTCCTCACCGACCGGGTTGGACAGCGCCGAATGGCGGTGCAGCACCGACAGGTCGAGCTGGTTCGGCCACCAGTCGGCGTTGCTCCGGGGCCGGCCGCCGCGCTTGGGAGTGGGAGAAGGAATTGCGGGGTTCTCGCTCTCGCTGACGCTTCGGGTGGCGTCCTTGTCGTGGGTTGGAATCTCTTCCCTGTCCTTGTCAGTCACGTTCTCTCTCCTTCCCACCGGTTTCCCGCTGAGACGCATTTTCTTTCCCGCTGAGACGCATGCCTCGTGTCGTGGAGGGTGAATCGTCGGCGACGCTGCCGACGGCCTGCTCGCGCCGTGCGCGCCGCGATGCGGCAGGCGCACGGCCCGGCCGCGGCGGCATCGGGCACCTGCGCGAGTCTAACGCAATCGTAATCGTTATCAACTGCGTGCCGGCATCAAGTGGGGCGGCGCGGCACCGTGCGACCAGACCAACGACACGGCGTTGATTCGCACCAACAGTGAGGTGACCGCTGTCAACTCGGCGTCGAAGGTCTTCAGCGCGAGGTTGCGGCGCCCCGTGACTCGCGTGCCGGCGCGTGCCGGAGTGCACGATAGACTGGGTTGATGAGCGACGAGCCGCGACTGGCGCAGCAGCCGACGCTGGCCGATGCGCGCCACCACGTCACCCGCGTTCGCCGCGAGACTCGCCGGCGGCTGATCACGGTGTCGGCGACCGAGATGATCTCGCCGCGGATGAAGCGCATCCTGTTTACCTCTGCGGCACTTGCCGACTTCGAGAGCGCCGCGCCCGACGACCACGTCAAGCTGTTCTTCCCCAACCCGGCCACGCCACTTGCCCCGGCCGCGCGCGACTTCACCCCCCGCTCGTTCGATCGCACGCGACAGACGCTCGCGATCGATTTCGTGCTCCACGCCGAAGGGCCGGCCGCGAGCTGGGCGCGCGGCACCCGCCCCGGGGACGTACTCGAAGTTGGCGGACCGCGCGGCTCGACGATTGTTGCCGACGACTTCGACTGGTACCTGCTGATCGGCGACGAGTCGGCGTTGCCGGCGATCGGGCGGCGGGTGGAGGAGCTCCGCGCCGGTGTGCCGGTCACCACGATCGTTGCCATTGCCGATGCCGGCGAGGAGCAGTCCTTCAGAACGGCGGCCGACTGGCGCCCGCGCTGGGTCTACCGCAACCGTCAGAACGGCGATGACAGCGCAACCCTGGTCCGCACGCTCGAGAGCTGCGACCCCGGCGCCGGCGACGGGTTCATCTGGATTGCCGCCGAGACGGCGGTTGCCCGGGCCGTCCGCCACTACGCGCTCGAATGCCGTCGCCACCCCGCAGACTGGGTCAAGGCCGCGGCGTACTGGACGCGTGGCCGTGCCGGTGAGCACGAAGGCATCGGCGAGGTCTCTTCAAGCGGAGGCGGAGGGGGTCTCGCCAAAGACGTGCGGTAAGCTGACATGCCGCGGCCATCGATCGCCACCGCGACTGATCACGTCCAGGAGGCGGGAGGATTCAGGGCGCGTGCTATCCGAGGCTCCTCACGTCGCGATCATCCTCTCGCCCTTCGCCGCGCTGCCGCTTGCAGCCTGGCTCGGCGCGCGCGGCCGCAGCCAGGCCCGGCTGCTCGCACTGATACCGGCGGGGCTCACCGCCTACTTCGTCTATGCGTTCTCGACGGTCACCGCCAGCGGGCCATTCACCGTCGCCGCACCGTGGGCCGCATCACTCAATCTGTCGCTGTCGTTCCACTTCGACGGACTGAGCGTCCTTTTCGCCACCCTGATCACGGCTGTCGGAACGCTGATCGTCATCTACGCGGCCACCTACCTCGAGCGGCCATCCGCACGCCGGCCGGTTCCAGTGCTCGCTCTTTGCGTTCATGGGCGCGATGCTGGGCGCTCGTCCTCAGTGACAACGTCCTTACCCTCTTCGTCTTCTGGGAGCTCACCGGATTTACGTCGTACCTCCTGATCGGCTTCGAGCACGATCGCCAGGAAGCGCGGCGCGCCGCTACGCAGGCGTTGCTCGTGACCGGCGCCGGCGGCCTCGCACTGCTGGCCGCCGCAATCCTGCTGGTGCGCGCCGGAGGCACCGCCAGCATGTCCGCGCTGGTCGAGCGCGGCTCGCTCGCCGGTCATCCGCTCTACGACGGCATTGCCTGCCTGGTCCTGCTCGCGGCCTTCACCAAGTCCGCACAGTTTCCGTTCCATTTCTGGCTGCCGAACGCCATGCAGGCGCCCACGCCGGTCAGCGCCTACCTGCACTCGGCGACGATGGTCAAGGCCGGCTTGTACCTGGTCGCGCGCATGACCCCGCTCCTCGGCGGCACCGTCTTCTGGATCAGGCACGGTCGATCGTCGTCGGTGCCGTGACGATGAGCGGCGGCGCCTACCGCGCGGTGCTCGAGACCGATCTCAAGCGGGTATTCGCGTATTCCACGATCAGCGCGCTCGGCGTCATCATGCTGCTGCTGGGGGCCGGAACGCCGCAGGCAGTGGCTGCCGCGCTCCTGTATCTCCTCGCGCATGCGTGCTACAAGGGCGCGCTCTTCCTCATCGCCGGGGCCATCGAGCACGAGACCGGCACGCGCGACGTCACCGCGCTCGCCGGGCTGCGGCGGATGATGCCGATCACGGCCGTCGCCGCGCTGCTGGCCGCCGCGTCGATGGCCGGGATCCCGTTGACGTTCGGGTTCATCGCCAAGGAGCAGTTCTACGACGCGTTGATGATGCCGGGCCTGACCGGCTCATGGGCGAGCATCGTCGTTGCCGCCGCCGTGGCGGCGAGCGCCTGTCTCGGCGCCGCCGGCCTGCTCGCCGGCGTCGCCCCATTCGCCGGCCGGTCGACGCCGTCCCCGGCCCGCCACGAGGCGCCCGCGTCGCTGTGGCTGGGGCCGCTCGTTCTCGCCGGGGTCGGACTGGCCTTCGGGGTCGTACCCGGCCTGGCCGCTCCTGTCGGCCTGGCCGCCGCGTCGGTGACTCGAACGACGATGCCTGTGGACCTGGCGATCTGGCACGGCTTCAGCCCGACGCTGATGCTCAGTGCCGTGACGATCGCCGGATCGCTCGTGCTCTTCACCTACCGCGACGCCATCCGCCGGCGGCGCCTGGCCCCGCGCTCTCCGGACCGAGCGTGTCTACACCCTTACACTCGCTGCCGTCGAGACGGTCAGCCGCCGCCTGGCGCCGGCGCTGCAGAGCGCGTCGCTGCGTTCGTATGCCTTCGTGGTCGTGGTCACCGCCGTGAGCTTGGTGGGTACCGCCCTGGTCACCGGCGGCATCCTGCCGGAATTGAACCGGCGGACGCCGATCGAGCTGTATGAAGGCGTCATCGCGGCGCTCATCGTTGCAGGGGCGCTCTCGGCGGCGCTCGCGCGCTCGACGATGTCCGCCGTGCTCGGCGCTGGGTGCGGTCGGCTACGGCGTGGCGCTGATTTACGCGCTGCTCGGAGCGCCGGACCTGGCGATGACGCAGTTCGCCGTCGAGACGCTGACGGTCGTGATCTTCGTCCTCGTGTTCTCGCGGCTGCGTGGCTTCGGCGATCTGTCGTCTCGCGCTCGTCAAGACACGCGATGCCCTCGTCGCCGTGGCGGTCGGGGCACTGGTCACCACGCTGGTGCTGTTCGTCGGCGCCTCCGGCACGACCTCGCGGCTGTCTGCGTACTTCGCCGAGATGGCGCCGTCGCCTGGCGCACGGCCGCAACGTCGTGAACGTCATCCTGGTCGATTTCCGCGGCTTCGACACGATGGGTGAAATCACCGTGCTCGTAACCGTGGCCATCGGTGTCAGGGCCCTGCTGCTGATCGGACGGCAACGGCGGCCATGACATCGTCTATCCTGCAGACGGCGACGCGCGTGCTGATGCCGATCCTGCTGCTGTTCGCGGTGTTCCTGCTGTTGCGCGGACACAACGAGCCGGGGGGCGGATTCGTCGCCGGCCTGGTGGTCGCCGCTTCGTTCGTGCTGTATGCGATGGCCTTCGGCGTCGACGCCGGCCGCCGGGCACTCCTGGTCGATCCGGCGACGCTGCTTGCCTGCGGCCTCCTCGTCGCGCTGGCCAGCGGCGTTCCGGCGGTGCTTGGCGGGCAACCGTTCATGACGGCGCAGTGGACCACCGTCGGCGCCGGCGCTGCCGTCATCGACGTCGGGACACCGCTCGTGTTCGATATCGGTGTCTTTCTCGCGGTGATCGGCGTGGTCCTGACCATCGTTTTCACACTGGCCGACGTGAGCCTGAGCGAGGAGTGACATGGAACTGCTGCTGGCGATCACTGCCGGTGTGCTGTACGCGACCGGCGTCTACCTGATGCTGCGGCGCCGGCTGGCGCAAGCTGATTATCGGGCTCAGCCTGCTGTCGAACGGCTCGAACATGCTGATCCTGGCGGCTGCCGGAGTGACGCGGGGCAAGCCGCCGCTGATCACCGAAACCGGCATGACCGCCGACCAGTTCGCCGACCCGGTGCCGCAGTCCCTGATCCTCACCGCCATCGTGATCGGCTTCGGCGTGCTGGCGTTTGCGCTCGTGCTGGCGCACCGCGTCCACCGGTCGGCGGCGTCGGACGATATCGACGTGATCGGGCCGGACCGCGCGTGATGCTGCTCGCGCTGCCGATTCTGGTGCCGCTGGCTACGGCGATCGCGCTGCAGCTCGCTGCCGCACCGGCCGCAGGCTGCTCCGGCTGGTGGCCTTCGCCGGTGCGCTCGGCGTGCTGGCGGCGGCGATCGCGCTGCTCGGCCGAGGTGACGGCCCGCGGCATTCAGGTGCTGCAGGTGGCGTCGTGGCCGGCGCCGTTCGGCATCACGCTGGTCGCGGATCTGTTCAGCGCGCTGCTGGTGGTGATGGTCGGCATCATCGCCGTGGCCGTCACCGCGTCGTCGTTCGCCGGCGTCGATCCCACGGCGTGAAGCGCTCGGCTACCACCCGCTGATCCACGTGCTGCTGATGGGGGTCACCGGCGCGTTCCTGACCGGCGACATCTTCAACCTGTACGTCTGGTTCGAGGTGATGCTGATCGCCTCGTTCGTGCTGATGTCGCTGCACCGGACGCGGGCGCAGCTCCACGCCGCGTTCACCTATGTCGGCCTGAACCTGCTCGCGTCGGCGTTCCTGCTGACGGCCATCGGTCTGCTGTACGGCCAGGCCGGGACGCTCAACTTGGCCGACCTGGCGCAGCGCCTGGCCGGCGCGGCGAACGCCGGCGCTCGACGCCGCGCTCTCGATGCTGTTCCTCACGGCGTTCGGCATCAAGGCCGGCCTGTTTCCGTTGTTCTTCTGGCTGCCCGCGTCGTACCACACGCCGCCGGCGGCCGTCGGCGGCGCTGTTCGCCGGACTGCTGACGAAGGTCGGCGTCTACGCGATGATCCGCGTGTTCACGCTGCTCTTTCCCGACGCCGGGCGCAGCCGTCTACACCGTCATCCTCGTGCTGTCGGCGGCACGATGGTCGGTCGGACTGCTCGGCGCGATCGGCCAGCGCGACTTCCGCCGGGTGCTCTCGTTCAACCTCGTCGGCCATATCGGCTTCACGACCGTCGGGCTGGCGCTGTGGACGCCCGCGGCCCTGGCCGGCTCGATCCTCTACGTGCTGCACCACATGCTCGTGATCACCGACCCTGTTCCTCGTCAGCGGCCTGTTTCTGCGGCAGCGGCGGACGACCGACCTGCGCGCGCTCGGCGGTCTGTATCGCGCACATCCGGCGGTCGCGTGCCTGGCGATGGTGCCGCTGTTCTCGCTGGCCGGCGTTCCCCCGCTCTCCGGCTTCATCGCCAAGCTGGCGGTGGTTGGCGCCGTGCTCGGCGCCGGGCAGTATCGTGGTCGCGGCAGTCGCCCTGGCCGTCAGCCTGCTGACCGTCTGGTCGATGGCCCGGCTGTGGGAGGAGGCGTTCTGGAAGCCGGCGCCGACCGCACGCCGGTGCAGCGCCCCGCTCGGCACGGCCATGCTCGCGCCGATCGTCCTGCTCGTCAGCCTGACGCTCGGTCTCACCATCGCCGCCGGCCCGGTGTACGCGCTGTCGATGCGCGCTGCCGGAGCAGCTGCTCGACACGCCCGGCTACATTCGCGCGGTACTCGGAGAGGAGGCAGGCCGTGCTGCTCGGTAACATGCTTCTCGCGCTGGCCTGGGCGGCGCTGCAAGGCGACTTCTCGCTCGCCACGTTGCTCACCGGCTATGTTCTCGGCTACGTCATCCTGCTCTGGCTCAGCGCGGGTGGCGTGCTCCACCGCTCTCCGTACATCGGCCGTGCGCACCGCGTCGCTGGCCTGGCGGCGTTCTTCCTCTGGGAGCTCGTACGGGCGAATCTCGGCTCGCCCTCGATGTCGCCACGCCCCGCTACCAGATGAAGCCGGGCATCGTCGCCGTGCCGCTCGACGCTGACGAAGGACTCGGAAGTCCTGCTGCTGGCGATGCTCATCAACCTCACACCGGGCAGCGTCGCACTCGACGTCTCGCCCGACCGGAAGGTGATGTACGTCCACGTGATGTACATCGACACGCCAGACGCGGCACGCGCCGAGATCAAGAACGGCTTCGAGCGCCGGGTCCGCCGGGTGCTCGGCTGAACGGCCCATCGACGATGCTGGATTTCACGTTTTCCGTGCCGCTGACGATGCTGGGTGCGGCCGCTGCCCTGACGCTCGTCAGGCTCGTCCGCGGGCCCGACCCTGCCGGATCGCGTCATTGCCCTCGATCTGATCGGCGTGCTCGTCGTCTGCATGCTCGTCGTCCTGGCGGGCTCGACGCCGGAGCGGGCGTTCCTCGACGTCGCCATCGTCGTGGCCTTGATCAGCTTTGTCGGCACCGTCGCCTATGCCCGGTACATCGAGCGGGACCATCGATGACTGAGCTGCTGTCCGGCGGACTGTTCCTGGCTGGCGCCACCCTGGCCCTGCTGGCCGGCGTCGGGGTGCTGCGCATGCCGGACGTGTTTACGCGAATGCAGGCGTCGACCAAGGCCTCGACGCTCGGCCTCGGGTGCCTGCTGGCCGGGCTTGTCGTTCGCCATCCGGAGATGTCGTTTGTGGTCCGGGCGGGCAGCATCGCCGCCTTCATGATGCTGACCACCGCTGTCGCTGCCCACGTCATCGCGCGGGCCGCTGCGCTCGGCGGTGCGCCGCTCTGGAAGGAGACCGTCATCGACGAGCGGCCGGCCGGCCCGGCGGGCGCCGGTCGGCTCCCCGAATAGGGGAACCGACCGGGCACGGTCAGCAGGTCGCCGGTGGTCACGGTCTTCCCGTCGTAGTGCAGGTGGCGGCCGCCCTGCAGCCGCCCGTTCCGCCGACGTGGACCACAGCCCGGTCATCACGACGGACTGGTCCTGCACGGGCTCGAGCGACTCGAGGATATAGGGCAGCTTTCCCGACAGCGGGCCGTCGCTCGCCGCCAGACGCGGTTGCACCACGGGCCGTGCGAATTGGCCCGATGTTCCACGTATCATCGCCACGGCGCCCCGGAAACGCCGATAGCGGCATTCAGGCACGGCCGCTGAAGCAGGAGATGTCGTGACCCGGCCGGCGCGCGGCGTTCACCGCGCGCCCATGGCTGCAAGTGGTGCGCGCACGGTGCGCAAAAGAGTGACACGGTGCTGGGAGGCGCCACGTGTGGAAGGTCGTTTGCTGGAGCCCATGACTGCCGTCGAGCGCAACAATTTGCTGCTGGCCCAATTGCCGCCACGCTTGCGGGCAGCCATCCTCGACTGCGCCGATCAGGTCACGCTCCCTGCGGGGCACCTGCTGCACGCCGACGAAGGCGTCGGCAGCGCCTTCGTCTACTTTCCCCATGGCGGCGTCATCTCGGTGCGCGCGAGTCAACCCTCAGGCGAGCAGGTGGAGATCGCCGGCGTCGGGCGTGAAGGAGGATTCGGCCTGGTCAGCCTGCTGGGGGTTCCGCTGCTGCCGATGATCGCCGAAGTCACGCTCGACCTGCGAGCCTCCCGGCTGCCAATGACGCAGCTTCGCGAGCTGATGCAGCAGTGGCCCGAGGCGTGGCCGGTCATCCTTTCCTTTCTTGGCGAACTGCTCAGGGACGTCGTGCGATCGCTCACCTGCTTCCGGTTCCATACGCACGGCCACTGGGTCGCCCGCTGGCTGTTGATGACCGCGGACAAGGCCGGCGTGGACAAGCTGCCGATCACGCATGACGTCATCGCGAGACGACTTGGCGGTCAACGACATGCGGTGTCGGCAGCGCTGGCGCAGATGAGAGCGGCGGGGGCGATCGCGTCTGACCGCGGCTGTACCGTGATTCTCGACCGGGCCCGGCTACAGGCACTCGCCTGCAGCTGCTACACGCCGCCGGCTCCGGCGGCGGTTGACGCTGCGCCGGTCAGCCGGGCGGCGCCGCCGGGGTGACCACTTGTGACAGGTGGTCGATCAGCACCTGGAAACGTCCCGGCTTGTAGAAGACTTCTGCGCCGCTTCCGCGGATCACTGCCTCTTGCTCGTCTGACAAGCACGGCAGGCCTGTCAGGATCGTGACCGGCGTGACCGCGTAGTTGGGCTGGAGCCGCAACCACGTCAGAAAGTCGAGACCGGATTCGGCACCGGCCAGCCCTAAATCAACGAGGAAGGCCTGGACGACATGCGTCCGGGCGAGCAGCCGTGCGCCTGCCGCGTCGGCGGCGCTGTAAGGGGCGAACCCGTGGCACGCCAGCATGCGGTGCAACACCGATCGAATCGCTGCGCTGTCCTCGACGATGACAATCGCCGTCTCGGCGGCACCGGCTGCGCTCATCGAGCGGTAGCTCCGGCGTCGGCCGCAGCCGGTCGTGACAAGGGCATGAGTGCTCTTGTAACTCGCCACCACCAGCACGTCGGTACGCAGCGTACCGTCGCCGGCCGACGTGGGCGCACTCAGGATAGATACTGCTCGGTCCGCGTCACCCAGTACGTGTCGACCGGCGAGCGTTCGGACGGGCCGTCCTTGATCATGGCTGGCCCGCCGGCCATGATCTCTTCCGCTGGCTGGAAGATCAACCGGACGGTCCCGTTGAAGTTGCGTGTCCGCGCCAGGTATTCGCCCGCCGCCAGCAGCAACGTCGCGTGTCCATCGTGGCCGCACAGGTGCGCCACACCGTCGACCGTGCTCTTGTAGGGCAGGCTCGGCACGATCCGGAAGCAGGATCGCGAAACGGAACAAGCCGAAGCGGCCGGTACGCGGCACGCCCGAGATGCCGCGCTTCTCGTGCAGTTCGGCAGTGATCCGCCCGGTGCTGGCGATGCTCGTCGCCGCCCAGCGCTCGGAACGCTCGAGCACTTCGAACCCGAGTAGGCGCGTGTAGTCGTCGATGGAGCGCACCAGGTCACCCGATCTGCAGGCGCACCGCACCGACGTGCGTCGCTGCCGGTAGACGGCAGGCAGCTTCCGCTGAACGGATACCGCTGTCGTCGTCCTTCGACCCCGCCCAAGAATAAGCCTGATGGCTGACAAAATCGATGTACTCTCGCGAGACAGTTCGCGCGCCGGTGCGCATGCCGGAGCCGCGTCTCGCCAGCCAGCGATGTGCCGGCGGATCGGGCTCGCCCGCTCACAGCCAGCTCTTTGCCGCTTCTGCCGGCACGCTCGCGCGGCCGCCCACCATCGTGGTGATGCACATGCAACTTTGATCCAGACGAACCGGGAGGCGCACGGCGATGGCGTTATGGCTTGGCGGCGCGGTCACCGGCGTCACGCGGCGGCAGGGGGCACGCGGCCGTGCCAACGACCTGCCGTTCCGCGAGGAGCTCCTCACGATCGAGCGCCTCGATGAGCGTGCTCGCGCGCTGGCCGCCAGTCTCGTTGTCGACGAGCAGCCGCGACACCGGGCCAGGAGCATCTTCCCGCGCTTCGACGCCAATGCCGCTGCCCTGCACCAGGCCTACCGGGTACTCGCCGACGACCTGCACGCGGGCCGCTTCATCACCGCGGCGGCGGAATGGCTGTTCGACAATTTCCACCTGATCACCGCGGAGGTCGTCGAGATCCGGCGCAACCTGCCGCCCACCTACTACCGGGAGCTGCCACCGCTCACGACCGGCGAGCACGCCGGCGCCGCCCGTGTCTACGCCCTTGCCGTGGAGCTGATTCGGCACAGCGACAGCCGGCTGGAGCCGCAGCAGCTCACGGCCTTTCTCTCCAGTTTCCAGCGGGTGGCGCCCTTGACCCTCGGCGAGCTGTGGGCCTGGCCGAGCATGCTGAAGCTGGCGCTGCTCGAGAACCTGCGGCGCCTGGCCGACGAAGTGCTCGACGCCCGCCGGGCACGGCTGGCTGCCGAGAAGTACATCGATCGGCTCGATGCGGCGCGCCGGCCGAAGACGGCCGCGCTGACGCCCCATTCACATTCGGCGTTCGTCGTGGAACTGCTGCACCGGGCGCGTGAGTACGACGGCCGGCAAACCAGCTGGCGTGCCGCGCTCGACGACTACATCGGCCAGTCGGCGACCACCGCCGAGGAATTCATTCACGTCGAGCATCTGCGCCAGACGGCCAGCCAGGCGTCGATGGCCAACGCCATCGGCAGTTTGAGGCTGTGCGGCACGCTCGATTGGCGTCAGTATGTCGAGGCTGTCAGCCTCGTCGAGCATTCGCTGCGCGAGGACCCGGCCGGCATTCACCGCGACACCGACTTTCTGACTCGCGACCGCCTGCGGCAGGGCGTGGAACGCTTCGCCATCCACAGCGGTGAGCGGCAGCGCCACGTCGCCCAGGCAGCGATCGAACAGGCGCGACGGGCGAGCGAGCGAAGCGGCCGCGACAGCCGCGCCGCACACGTCGGCTACCACCTGGTCGGCCCGGGCCTGCGCGATCTCGAGCGGCACCTGGGTTACCGGCCGCCACTGCGCCGGCGGCTGAAGCGCACGCTGCGGGCGCACGCCACGGCCACCTACCTCGGGGCGATCGCCGCCGTCACTCTTGCGGTGCTCGCCGGGGCAGCCTTTTACGCGCGCGGCGCAGGCGGCAGCGCGCTCGCGGTCGGCGCGGCGCTGATGTTCCTCGCCATCCCCGCCAGCCAGCTGGCGGTGATGCTCGTACAGCGGCGCGTGACGCGCACCGTCGCTGCGGACCGGCTGCCGCGGCTCGAACTCGCCGGCGGTGTCCCGGAACAGGCCCGCACGATGGTGGTCGTCCCGACCATGCTGACCAGCGAAGCCCGGGTGGCGGCGCTGCTCGAGCACCTCGAGGTCGCCGCGCTCGGCAACCTCGATCCGCAGGTGCATTTCGCCATCCTCAGCGACTGGGCCGACGCGCCCGCGCGGAGCATGCCGGGCGATGCACCGCTGCTGGACGCCGCCCGCCGCGGCATCGAGGCGCTGAACGCACGCTATGACGGCACGGGCAGCCGGTTCTTCCTGTTCCATCGCGACCGGCAGTGGAACGCACGCGAACGCACGTGGATGGGGTGGGAGCGCAAGCGCGGCAAGCTCGACGAGTTCAACCGCCTGTTGCGCGGTGCCAGCACCAGCTTTTCGACGCAGCTTGGCCCGCTCGACCTGCTGCCGGCGGTCCGCTATTGCCTCACGCTCGATTCCGACACCCGGCTGCCGCGGAACGTCGCCCGTGGACTGATCGGCATCCTCGCGCATCCGCTGAACCAACCCGTCATCGATCCGGTCGCCCGCAGGGTCACGCAGGGTTACGGCATTCTCCAGCCCAGGGTCAGCGTGACCATGGCCAGCGCGGCGGGTTCGCTGTTTGCCCGCACCTACGCCGGGCACACCGGCGTCGACCCGTACACCACGGCAGTGTCCGACGTCTACCAGGACCTGTTCGGCGAGGGCATCTTCACCGGCAAGGGCCTCTACCACGTCGATGCGTTCACCGCCGCGCTTGCCGGGCGCGTCCCCGACAATGCCCTGCTGTCGCACGACCTGTTCGAGGGGCTGTATGCGCGCACGGCGCTGGTGACCGACCTCGAACTGGTCGACGACTACCCGGCAAGCGTCCTCTCACACGCGCGTCGGCAACACCGCTGGGTTCGCGGCGACTGGCAGATCCTCTGGTGGCTACTGCCCTTCGTCCCGACCGGGGCCGGTCTCGCCCGCAACCAGCTGCCGATCATTGCACGCTGGAAGATCTTCGATAACCTTCGCCGCAGCCTGGTCGCGCCAGCGACGATGGCGCTGCTCTTCTACGGCTGGACGGTGGCCCCCGGCGCGCCGTGGGCCTGGACCATCATGGCGCTGCTGCCGCTGTCCATCCCGCTGCTGGCGCGGCTGGCGGGCTACGTGTCACCACCGCGGGCAGGCGAGTCGTGGCGCGTCCTGCTGCAAGCGCGCCGGTCCGATGTCGCCCAGGACGGCGCCCGGCTGCTCTTGCAGCTGGCCTTCCTCGCCAACGAGGCCGCAGCCGTGCTGCACGCCGTCGTCGTCACGCTGATCCGGCTGGCGATGCCTGGCGGCCGCCTGCTGGAGTGGGAAACGGCGGATGCCGGCGCGCAGCGCATCGGCGACCCTGGGGTTGCCGCCTTCTTCCTGCAGATGCTCGCCAGTCCGGTGATTGGCGTCGCCGGATCCCTGGTGGTGGGCAGCCTGCGGCCGGAAGCGCTGCCGGTGGCAGTGCCGATCCTGACGTCGTGGGTGCTGGCGCCACGGCTGGCCTGGGCGCTCAGCCGGCCGATCGTCGTCCGACGCGCCCCCCTCCTGCCAGCGGATCGCGAGTTCCTGGTCTCGGTTGCCCGCCAGACGTGGAGCTACTTCGACACATTCACCACCGCGCTCGAACACCACCTGCCGCCGGACAACGTTCAGGTCAACGATGGCGTTCGCATCGCCAGCCGAACCTCGCCCACCAATATCGCCATGGGACTGCTGGCCGCACTCGCGGCGCATGACCTCGGCTTCATCGACCGGGCAGCTCTCAGCCGCCGCCTGGACGACACCCTCTCCACCCTGGAGCGGCTGGAGCGATTTCGCGGCCACTTCCTCAATTGGTACGACACACGCACCGCGGTGCCGCTGCTACCCCGCTATGTCTCGACCGTCGACAGCGGCAACCTCGCCGGCGCGCTGCTCGCGCTCGCCGCCGCATTGCGCGAGCTCGCTCTGGACGCTCTCGCCGCGCGTGCCGACGCGCTCCTGGCGGCGATGGACTTCGGCTGCCTGTTTGACGACAAGCGCCGCCTGTTCGCGATTGGCTATCGGCTCGAGGACGAGCTGAGCCTGGGCCGGCAGGATGCGTCGCATTACGACCTGCTCGCCTCGGAGTCGCGGCTCGCCAGTTTTGTCGCGGTGGCCAAGGGCGACGTACCGGAGATGCACTGGTTCCACCTAGGCCGGCGAACGACCAGCGTTCACGGTGAACCGGTGCTGCTGTCGTGGAGCGCCACCATCTTCGAGTACCTGATGCCGCTGCTGCTGATGCGGCACTACCCGGATACCCTGCTCGGGACGTCCTGTCGTTTGGCGGTGCAACGTCAGATTGCATACGGCGCAGAGCGGCGTGTGCCCTGGGGGATCTCCGAGTCGGCCTATGCCCAGGTCGATCGCCACGGCACCTACCAGTACAAGGCGTTCGGCGTCCCCGGCCTGGGCATGAAACGCGGCCTCAGCGACGACCTGGTGATCGCTCCGTATGCCACGGCGCTCGCCGCCATGCTCGATCCCGCCGCCAGCACCGCCAACCTCCGGCGGCTCTCGGCAGCCGGGCTGCTCGGCGAGCACGGCTTCTTCGAAGCCATCGACTACACCTCGCCGCACGCTGCCGTCGCGGCGGATGCCGCAGCCGGCGCCAGCCATACTGCGGCGGATGGTCCTGGCCCGGGCTCGAGCGCCCCGCCCGGCGGCGTCGTCGTCCAGTCATGGTTCGCCCATCACCAGGGCATGACGCTCCTGGCGCTGGTCAACGTCCTGCTGGAGGACCGGATGGTGCAACGCTTCCACTCGGACCGCCGAGTGCAGGCGACAGAACTGATCCTGCAGGAGCGCGTGCCGCGGCGGCAGCCCATTACCGAACCGCGGCCGCTCGATCACCGGCGAACGGCCGCACCAATCGCGGCAGTCACCGTACGGCGCTATCGCACGCCGCACACGCCGATGCCGCATGCCCAGTTCCTCTCGAACGGCCGCTACATCGTCGCCCTGACCAACGCCGGTGGTGGCTCGAGTGCCTGGCAGGGGCTGGCAGTGACACGCTCCCGACGGGATGCCACCTGCGACCCTGGCAGCCAGTTCATCTACCTGCGCGACGTTCGCAGCGGCGCGGTGTGGTCGCCGACGCATCAGCCAACGCGAGTCGAGGCCACCGACTACGTCGCGACCTTCACACCCGAAAAGGTCGACTTCGTCCGGCGCGACGAGACGCTGTCGTCGCATCTCGAGGTCGCCGTGTCGAGCGAGCACGACGTCGAGGTGCGGCGCCTGACGCTGACGAACCATGGCAGCCGCCTGCGCGAGCTCGAGGTGACCAGTGTCGTGGAAGTGGTGCTGGTCACCCCGGAGGACGACTTCGCGCACCCGGCGTTCGGCAAGCTGTTCCTGCAGACCGAGTACGTCGCCGAGAGCGCGGCGCTGCTCTGTCACCGCCGGCCACGGCAGGCTGACGGTGCCAGCCCGTGGGTGATGCACGTGCTCAGCCTCGAAGGACGCATGCAGGGAGCGGTCGAGTGGGAGAGCGACCGTGCGCGGTTCGTCGGCCGCGGCCGGACGCTGCAGAACCCGGCGGCGCTCGACGGCCGTCCCCTCTCCGGCACCACCGGCAGCGTGCTCGATCCGGTCCTCAGCCTGCGGCAACGGGTGCGCATCGCTCCAGGTGCCCGGGTTCGGCTCGCCTTCTCGACCGGCGTCGCCCGCGATCGCCACACCGCTGCGGCACTGGCGCAGACGTATCGTGATGCACGAGCGGTGTCGCGCATCTTCCTGCTGGCGCTGGCAAACGCGCAGAGCGGCCGCCGCCATCTGGACGTCACGGACGACGCCGCGGTGTTGTTCGAGCGGCTGGCCTCGCGTGTCCTCTACGCGGACGGTTCGTTGCGGGCGGCGGCGCGCGTCCTGGCGGCGAACGAGCTGGGCCAGAATGCCCTGTGGCCACACGGCATTTCCGGCGACATCCCGATCCTGCTGGTGTGCATCACCGGCGACGGAATCGCCCTCGCCCGACAGGCACTGCAAGCGCAGGATTACTGGCGCCTGAAGGGACTGGCTGCCGACGTCGTGCTGCTGAACGAGCATCCGAGCACCTATCTCGACGAGATGCAGACGCAGCTGACCGCGCTGCTGGACTCTGGGCCGTGGCGCTCCTGGAGGCACCAACGCGGCGGTGCGTTCCTGTTGCGCGCCGACAGCATGGGCCGCGCGGAGCGCACGCTGCTCTACACGGCCGCCGCGGCGGTGCTCGAGGCTGACGGTCGCGACTTGCGCGCCATTCTGGACCTGCACAAGGCGGAGCGGACGCGCGAGGTGGTGGCTCCCCCGGCCGTGCGGATCACCACTGCGGTCGGCGGCCGGTCCGCTCACGGACCGGAGCCGGCGGTTCCAGACCTGGTGCTCGCCAACGGGCTTGGCGGCTTTACAGCGGACGGCCGCACCTACACCGTGGTCCTCGACGGCGATGCAGAAACGCCGCTGCCATGGGCGAACGTCATTGCCAACCCGAGGTTCGGTACCATCGTCACCGCCGGCGGCTCCGCCACCACCTGGGCGGTCAACAGCCGCGAGAACCGGCTCACCCCGTTCGCCAACGATCCGGTGGCGGACCCTACGGGCGAGGCGCTGTTGGTCCGCGATGAGGCGTCGGGCGACGTCTGGTGCCCGCTACCAGGGCCACTGCCGCGCACCCCGTCCAGCGGCCGCTTCGTCATCAGCCATACCGCTGGCCAGTCCCGTTTCGCGCGTACGACCCGCGGCATCGGTCACGAAGTGGTCATCGGCGTCGACGTAGCAGACCCGGTGAAGTTCACGCTGCTGACACTGACCAACCATGACGTCGTCGAGCGGCGGTTGGCGGTATTCGCCTACACCGAATGGGTGCTCGGTCCGCCGCGCGATGGCGAGCAGCGCCATGTCCGCACCGAGCACGATACGCAGACAGGCGCCGTGTTCGCTCGGAATGCCTACAACCAGCAGTTCGTCAGCCAGGTGGCGTTCGCCCACGCCAGCGAACCACTGCGCTCCGCCTGCGGCGACCGGCGCTCCTTCCTCGGCCGCAACGGGTCGATCGCCGATCCGGCGGCTCTCCGCGACCGCACGCTCACCGCCAGCTTCGGCGCCGGATTGGACCCCTGTGCCGCGCTGCACGTGGAGGTGGTGCTCGCGCCTGGCGAGTCACGGCAGGTGTGCTTCCTGCTCGGTTGCGGCGACGACCTCGTGCACAGCCGCGCACTGCTCGAGCGTCATGGCAGCGTTGCCGCCGCCGCAACGGCGCTTGCCGCCGCGGACCGAGCCTGGCGCGAAACGCTCGAGACCGTGCAGGTCCGCACCCCGGATGATTCCTTCGACCTGCTGGTGAACGGATGGCTGCTCTACCAGGACATCAGCTGCCGCCTGTGGACCCGCGCCGGCTTCTACCAGCCGGGCGGCGCCTACGGCTTCCGCGATCAGTTGCAGGACGTGATGGCGGTGACGCTCGCGCGCCCCGACCTGGCGCGTGAACACATCGTGCGCGCGGCCGGGAGGCAGTTTCCTGAAGGCGACGTGCAGCACTGGTGGCACGAGCCGTCCGGCAAGGGTCCACGGACGCGATGCTCGGACGACCTGCTCTGGCTTCCGTACGTGGTGGCGGCGTTCGTCGACCGCACCGGCGACGACACGATCCTCGACGAGCGCACGCCGTTCCTGACGGCGCCGCTGCTCGGCGAGGGAGAGCAGGAAGCCTACGGGTTACCCGGAGTGTCGAAGGAGGACGCGACCGTCTTCGAGCACTGCCTGCGGGCGATCGACAAGGGCATCACCGCCGGCCGTCACGGCCTGCCACTCTTCGGCTCTGGCGACTGGAACGACGGCATGAACCGCGTCGGCGCGGCTGGCCGCGGTGAAAGCGTCTGGCTCGGCTTCTTCCTGCACGAGGTGTTGAACGCGTTCTCAACGATTTGCGATCGGCGGGGCGAACAGGCGCGGTCGGCGTCGTATCGCGCGACCGCGCAACGGCTCGCCGGCATGCTCGAACAATCGTGGGACGGGGAGTGGTACCGGCGCGGCTACTACGACGATGGCAGTCCGCTCGGGTCGGCGCAGAATGACGAAGCGCGGATCGACTCGATCTCGCAATCGTGGGCGGTGCTATCCGGTGCGGTACCGCGCCGATTCGCCGAACGTGCGATGGATGCGGTCCGTACGTCGCTCATCGCGCGCGGCGAGCAGGTGGTCCTGCTGCTCAAGCCGCCGTTCGACCGCTCGGCCCAGGACCCGGGCTACATCAAGGGCTACCCGCCCGGAACGCGCGAGAACGGCGCGCAATACACGCACGCCGCCGCCTGGGTGGTAATGGCCATTGCCCGGCTGGGGAGCGGCGACGAGGCGGTCGAACTGTTTCACCTGCTCAACCCGGTGAATCACACCCGTAGCGCCGCCGACGTGGCACGCTACAAGACCGAGCCCTACGTGCTCGCCGGCGATGTCTACGCGCAACCGCCGCACGCCGGCCGGGGCGGCTGGAGCTGGTATACCGGTTCGGCAGGATGGATGTACCGCGTTGCCGTCGAAGACATCCTCGGATTGCGGCAGCATGGCGCGACGCTGGCGATCGAGCCGTGCATTCCTCGGTCGTGGCCCGGCTACTCCATCACCTGGCGCCTGGCCGGCACGCAGTACGACATCGAGGTGTCGAATCCCCATGGGGTGATGACCGGTGTCGCCGGCGTCGAGATCGACGGCGTGGTCCACCCGTCAACGGCAATTCCGCTGCCCAACGACGGTGGCCGCCACGCGATCCGCGTGACCATGGGAGCGCCGGCCGCGACGGCGACGGTCTGAGGCGCACCCGCACCAGCCGCCCCCGCTCAGGAGGGAGTGCTCTCCGGGTTCGACTTCTCCGCGTCGGGAACAATGTTCTTGTCGTTCCGGGCGGCTGGAATCGTCGCCGAACGGCCGTCGCCCGATTCCTCCTCGGGTCCGCGGACCTGGTCAGCCGGCAGATTGTCCTTGCGGTAGGGCGCGTCTTCCTTGAGCCCGATCTCCAGCTTGTCCTTCAGCGTCATGGTTTCTCCAGTGCCTTGCAGTTGCCGCCGGCGCAGCGGTTGTTCTCCTCGCACACGTACTCGAGGAGTCCCATCGGTTCCCAGTCGGGCCGCAGCGTCAGCTCGAAATCCTGCGACCAGGGGCGCTCGAAGATCTTCGGGTCGTCGATGGTGATGCGGTATTGCAGCTTGTTTCCGGCCCGGCGCAGCGTCTCCGTCGTGCGCAGCGCATCCGAGTGCCAGCGGCTCTTCGTCGGGTCGGTGTAGTGGTAATCGTCGAGAATCCATGGCTTGAAGTTGACGGTATCGATGATCAGCGTATCGCCATCCCAGCGGCCGACCGAATCGCCGTAGTAGGACGGCTCGATACCGGTGCGATGTGGACGGCCATCCGTCGGGATGATACGCGCCGCCCGCTGCAGTTCCGGAATGATGACAATGTTCGCCGGGTTCTGGACGATTTGGATCGGCAGGATATAGAGCATCCCCGAAGGGAATCCGGCCGGCAGGCACATCGCCCGCGGCTCGTCGATGCGCGCGTCGCCGGTGCGCATCCGGTAGAGCAGGCTCTCGGCGCCGGGCTTGACCGGGGCCATCTTGTCGGCATTGAAGATCAGGTTGCCGCGCGGCCCGGTTGCATTCACCGTCGACGGCTGCGTGTAGATGCCCGACAAGTCCGGCTTGCCGTTGCTCATCCGCGGACCGCTGTCCTGCGCCCGCGAGGTGTCGCCCGCGACGACGGCAAGGGCGGCCGCCAGGCCGGCGACTGCAATCCAGCGCGCCGTCATCGCGGCGCCTCCGATCCCGTGAACACGTTCTTGCCATCCGCGTAGGTAACGCGGCGTCCAGAGGCGTTGGTGGAACCATCACGGGCACGGGCCCCTTCGACGTTCACCACCGCACCCAGCTTGAGCGCGTCCTTCGTCACACCGCGTCGCATCAGCGCTCCGGGCGGTGCGTTCGAGAATCCCCAAGTCGTGACCTTCCCGGTGGCGTCCTTCACGTCCACGTAGAACCAGACGTGCGGGTTCTGCCACTCGACCCTGGAGATGGTCCCGGTCACCTTGACCGGGTTGCCGACGTCGTACTCGGCCGTTTCCGCGTGATGGGCGGCGCTGCGGGAGCCAGAGGCGAGCAGGCCGATCACGAAAATGAGTGCAAAGAGCTTGGACATCATGACTCACCCTTGCTGAACGCACGTCCGCACCGCGTGCTGCCCAATACTACCGCGAGGGGCAGCGCGGTCAACGCCCCGAGATCGACGCGCGAGTTAACCGGTGAGGTCGGGGCGGGCCGGCCCAGCCGATGAGCGGACCCGCCTCGTGCGGCCGCGGCCGCTAGTAGTTGATCGTGAAATTGAACCGCATGAACCGGGGACCCAGCGTCGTCGTCGGGTTGAACCACGTGCCGCCGTTCGCGCCGGTGTACGCATACTGCGTTTCGTAGGCCGTGGCGTCGTTCGTATTCAGCAGGTTCTGGAGATCGACACCGATGTCGGCGCGACGCGCGCCGAAGCGAAACACCTTGGCGAAGCGCACATCGACCTGGTTCCGGCGGTTGCCGGCGTAGACCCTGTGGGCGTCATCGAGCAACGCAACGGTCGTGGTACCCGTTGCCAAGCCACCAGGCGGCAGGCGGCCGAGCAGGCCCTGGACAACCGTGTTCGGCACGTTCATGTTGGCGGCCAGCTGTATCGCCGGCTGTGAGCGAAGCGCCGTACTGATCCGCACGTCGACCTTCGGCACCGTATACGACGCCGACCCCCGGAACGTCGTCTCGAACGGATCATCGACCCGGCACCCGCGCGGGCTCGGGCTGTCGATGTTCACCACCGTCCTGCAGGTGTCGATGACCGCATGGCCCGTGGTCGTGCCCGCCTGCAGCGTGACGCCGTACGAGGTCCGGGCGTTCACCGTCAGGTCGACGCCGTGCCAGAAATTCGTCTGCGCCGGACCGAAGTCGGTTTCGGACGTCACGTGGTTGTCCGCGCCGCGTGCGGCGGCGGCCGCCGTGAGCGTGTACACGTCGATCGGATAGCCACCGCCACCAGGGAGACGCGAATCGCTCGGTGCGGTGATCGTCCACTTCTCGTAGTCGGCCGGTCCGACCAGCGTGTTGTCGCTGACGCTGAAGTTGCCCCACCACCGCTTGTTGTAGCCGGCCTCGACCGAAACGCGCGGCACGACCTCCTGCTGCACGTTGATGCCCCACTGCCAGTCGGCTGGCCGTATCGCCCAACCGGACAGCAGTGCCGGATTCACCCGTGTCGAGCCGCCCGGCTTGGCGAAGTTGAGGTTGTTTCCGGTCAGCGCGCCACAAGTGTCGCCGCCGGCGCCGGTCTGCGCCACCGGGTTGAGCAGGTCGCAGTCGACGACGAAGTTCTGGTTCGTGTCCGACCAGCTTCGCGAGGCGCTCGTCACGATGCGCGTGCTCGGGTTGTTGGCCGCGTAGATCGCATCATTGGTGGCGGTTGTGACGTAGCGGCCGAGGTTGAACTTCAGGGCCGTCCTGCCGTTGCCGAACACGTCGTAGGTGACGCCGATCCGCGGCGAGATGTCGCGGTAGGTGTGGACGCCCTGCGTCCCCTCGAGCGGCATCGGCGCGGCGTTGAACCGTGACGTCGCGTGCGTGCCGTTACCCTCGCCAGGACTGTGGCTGGACGCCTGGTCGTAGCGGAGCGCACCCTGCAACGTGACGCGCCCCCGCGTCCAGCTATCCTGTGCGTAGAAAGCGGTCGAGTTCGTGCGATCGGCCGTCTCCCATTCGGGAAGATAAAACGTGACCTGGTTCGGCACCCGATTCTGGAAGCGGTAGAGCATGAGCGTCGCGTTCGTGTGGAAGACCTGATCCGAGGCCGTGTACTGCCCCTGGTAGCCGACCTTCATGTTGTGGGCGCCTGTTACGTAGGAGAACGAGCCGCGCAGGGCCGTCAGCGTGACGTCCTGCACGCGGAACCGGTTGACGGCGCGGTAGTTGAAATTCGCGTTGTGGCCATCGATCGCGGCCTGCTCCAGCACCGGCGTCTGGTCGAAGATGCCGTCCGGCGACGCGGTGCCGGTGCCGCCGTTGGTCTGGTAGGCGAAGCGCGAATAGCCGGCGTCGAGCAGGACGCGGTTGGTCAGCGGGTTCGACCACGTGCCTTGCGTCACCGAGTACGGCAGCTCGAAGTAGCCGAGAATCGCCTCCGGTGCGAACGTGGTCGAGCCGAGACCCACCCAGCCGGCCTCCCGTGGCCGGCAGGAGTCGCCGCCCGGGGTCAGGCTCGAGCCGTCGCAGCGCCGCTGCTGCTCACGCGAAAACGTCAGCCGGCTCGACGCGAGTTGGCCGGTCAGCCGCCCGGCCCACATGGTGCGACCCTGCAGCGACCGCGACTCGACGGTCGAGTCCCCCGCCAGGTAATCCCAATGAGAAAAGTCGCCCGCATAGGCATTGAGGCGCACGTTGCCGGCACTGAGCGCCGCCGTCGAATACTGCCGATAGCTGCCGTAGAACCAGAGCCGGTCACGTTTGATCGGACCGCCGAGAGCCGCGCTCGCGTCGTAGGCGTTGATCAGGCCCGGATTCGTGGCGATCCCCACCGCGCGCAACTCGTCGTCGATGTTGTCGCCGGTCGACCACTTGCCCGCGGTGTTATAGAAAGCCTGGCCGCCGAACGTGTTGCCGCCCGACCGCGGCACGATGTTCATCGACGGACCGCCGATCTCGCTCTCGCCGAGGCCGCCCGACACGAGCACCGAGACCTCCTCGGCATTGGCGGTGTCGTACGTGAAGGTCGAGTTGCCGCCACCACTGAAGGGGCCGGCCACCGTCATGCCGTTGATCAGCATGCGGCCTTCGTCGAGCGCGCCGCCATGGGCGGTGAACTTCGACATCGTCGGCGTCACCGACTGCGCCGCCCCGTCGGTGACCGAGATGCCCGGCGTGGCGTTGAGCAGCGCACCAGCCGCGCGCGTCGCCGGCAGCGACGAAATCAGCTCCTTGCTCAGCACCGTCTGCCGCAGGCTGTTCTGCACATCCACGGTCGGCGACTCGCTCGTAACCGTCACCGTTTCCTCGAGGCTGCCGACCTTCAAGTCGGCGCTGATGGTGGCGACGAACGAACCGGTCAGCTCGATGCCCTCGCGCCGCACCGTCGTGAACCCGGGCAGCGAGAAGGCTACCGCATACGTCCCGGGAAGCAGGTCGATGATGCGGTACTGGCCGGAACCGTCGGTAACCGCGGCGCGCGCCCGTTCAATGAGCACGGGGCTCGACGCCTCGACGGTCACGCCGGGCAGCACGGCCCCGGACGTGTCCCGCACGACGCCGGTGATGGATGCCTGGGCGTAGGCTGCCGCGGGCAACCCCACGACAGAGACGAGGCCGAAGAGCAGTCTCGCGAGTAGGCGCATACGAGTTCTCCTCTCAATTCGCGCCGATCACCGGGTCCCTGGCGCCATGCCCCAGTCGGGAACAGCCGTCGGCTGCGGCGCTGGCCTCCGGCGGCGGCAATTCTACCGCCTCTGGCAGGAGCGAACGTCGCCAGGCAGGCATCCGGACGACTCGAGGTGATTGCGCTCCTCGCAGCCCATGGCGCCTGGCTGTCGTGCGGGACGGGTGGACGGTATCAACAGTGCCGTCCGGTTATCAGCGAGAAAAGGTGGTCGTGAGCTGACCCGCCGCCTCCTTCAGCTGCATGAATCGCTTGTACCAGAGCGATTTGTCGCCGAAGTGGATGATCCAGGCCTTCCGGATCGCGTCGGACTCGTTGGCGCGCGATGCGTGCACGGTGAGATTGGTGTGGATGCTGACGTCCCCTTTTCGCAGCGGGACGTCGACGGCCAGCTGTGTGTAGTCCAGCACAGTCCGCAGAACGTGCGGGTTGGCGGCGTGGGCGCGGCGATGTGGCTGCAGCGCCGCCACGTCGTCGCCCCTGACGAAGCGCAGGCAGCCGTTGGTGGTGCCGGTCTCCTGCAGCGGGATCCAGAAGTGGACGCTCTGGATCTGGACCGTGCGACCGAGGTATGCCTGGTCCTGGTGCCACGGCGTGCCGGCGCCGCTTCGCGGCATCTTGTAGATGGCATGGTCGAAGAGGTAGTGGGCCTGCCCGCCGAGGAGGCCCGCGGCCAGATCCTGGCATTTCGCGAAGACCCGGGAGCGCCGCAACTCCGGAGCAGCCGCTGTCGGTTTCGAGAACTCCGGCTGCCTGACGGCGCTGCCGGACGCGTCTCCTGAGAGTTCCCGCCTTCGCTTCGCGTTCGACGGATCCGTCTGCAACACCAGGCGGTCGAGCACGTGTTCCACCGTCTGCAACTCGCGTTCGGTGAACAGCGCCTCGACGTGGGTGAACCCGGCGGTCTGCAGCTGCTCTCTTGCAGTGTTCAGGGGAGTGCTCATTCGCCGACGGCGCCTCGACCGTGCGCGGTGCCGCCACGCGCGTCCTTCTCCGCCAGCAGCAGGACGCCGTAGGCGAAGTAGCGAAGGACGGCAATCCTGCCGAAGCGGAGATTGATCCGTTTCATGAGCGAACGGCCACACAGCTGCTCAAGTTCCTCGGAGAACGGCAGCTTGACGCCGTAGCGGCGGGTGATCCGCAGGCCAGCAAACAGGCCGGGAAACTGGGCCGGGAACACGCACTTGGTCAGGATGCTGAAACGATGGCGCTTGCGGAACGAGCATCGCCACAGCGCGATCAGCCCACCATAGAACGGGCTCTTGACGTCGACGACCAGCCGTCCACCCGGCTTCAACACCCGTGCGAGCTCGGCGATGAACAGCCGCTTGTGCGCGTTCGACACGAGGTGAAACAGGTTGAAGCAGACGACCGCATCGAACGAGGCGTCGGGAAACGGCAGTTCCAGGCCATCGGCCTGGAGCAACACGACGTTGCGAAGGCCATGCGCCCGGACCTTGTCCGCCGCGACATCCAACATGTTGCCGCTGATGTCGCAGCCGACGACGCGGCAGCCGGTCTCCTCGAGACCGTCATTCAGCCTGCCCGTGCCAACCGGCATGCTGAGGAGCGTGACGCCAGGCCCGAGCGGCAGCCACCGCTTGAGAATCTCCAGCTGCAGGTCGTTGTAGATCGAGCCCTCGACCAGCCGCGGCCGCAAGGCGTCGTAGGCGTGTGCCTCGGCGTCGTAGTCCTGAAGCCTGCTTGCAGTCGGCTCGAGTGTCGACAAGGGACCTCCTCGATGCGGCGTGGCGGCGCGCCAGCGCCAGTCAAATCGCCAAGTGTTCGGGAGCGGACGCAGCCAGATGCGGAACGAGCCGATCGCGCAGCAACTGCGCGACGCGGTCGGGCGCACGATCGGCGGCGTCGGTCCGGATCGTGACCAGTGCTGGAAAGTGCCGCGGCAGCGCGTCGTAGCGTTGCGCGCCGAGCAGGAGAAATTCGCCGGCGACACCCGGCGCGCGCTCGCGCAGGGTGTCAGGTGACGCGACGAGAAGGACCGCGATGTCTGGTCGCGGAATGAGGCGGCGGATGATCGCGCAATACAGCCGCTCGCGCGCGGTGCGCAGCTCGTAGTGCATGAAGCTGTCGTAGAAGTACCGGTCGAAGACGTGACAACCCGGCGACCGCAGCCGCGGTCCGAACAGTCTGAACGCCGCCACCCTGGCGATGTGCCCGCAGGCAGCGGCGGCGCTCAGGGTACGCGGCCGAAATCCCGTCCAGCGGCGGGGCGGCGGCAATGTCGCCCCGTCGGCGCCCGGCACGTGCGCCGACGGCGCCTGCGCGCGGCTGCCGAGCACCGTCCGACGAAAGCGGACGCGATGGGCGTCGATGCCGCCGGCTCGCAGCACCTGCACCACGTGCTCGGCGATGGTCGTCTTGCCGCTGCCGTCGATGCCGGAAATCGTGACTAGCACCGGGCCGGCTCGGCGGCATGGGCGATTGCCGCGAGGATGCTATGCCGCGTCGCCGCCCACTGCGCCAGTTTCGCCGTTCGCAGCCGCCGGGCCCCGGCGCGGTAACTCGCCTGGTCGCGCTGCACGACACGAACGGCCTCGGCAATCGCCGCTGCGGTGTTGTCGACGTGCACCGCGCCTTCGGGAAACGCCTCGCGCAGGAGCGGCCAGTCCGACACAATCACCGGCGTTCCCTGGTAGATCGCCTCGTAGGCGCCCCGCAGCATCGTGTGGTCGAAGGTGGTGAGGTCGATGACGACGTCGGCGTCGGCGAGCAGGCCGCCGTAGAGGGGCGTCGGCAGGAAGCCGGTCAGCGACACGTTCGGCGGCACCGCGGCGGCCGTGCCTGGCGCCAGGCCGCTCGGATCGCCCGTGACGTAGAAACGGACATCAGGCAACCGCGCGGCGGCCGCCACGAGTGCGTCGACCGGCTCGTCGCGGTCGAACGAGCACACCGCGGCGACGCTGAACGCCGCCGAGCGGGGGAATGGTTGCCGGTCGGGGAACACGACCGGCACATCGGGAACGATGGTCGTGTGGCCACCGGCCTGTTGCAGCCTCTCGGCCAGATACCTGTTGGTCACCAGGGTGGTCGCCGCAAGGCGGCACAGCCGCCGCTGCAAGGGCTGGAAGACGCGCCAGCGCGGCAGCACGAACGCGCAGGTGTGCGCGTCGAGCACGACCTTGCGGCGATGGCGCCACGCGTACCAGAACGCCGGCAACGCTGCGAAGACAGGCGGTGTCATCACGAACACGACGTCGGGTTGCTGGCGCCGCAGCAGCGCGGCGGTCCGCAGCCACTGCAGTCCGTACCTGAACAGGATCGTGGCTGGCCGGCTGCCGAGACGCGCCGCGTAGACCATGTGCGACGTACCGCCAAGTTCACGAGCCAGGTGGTCGCTCCGGCTGCAGGAGTCGGCCCACGAGATGTACGCGATCCCGCCGTTCGCACGCATGCCAGTCTCCAGAGTGCTCTCGTGTCAGACTAATGTCGCCGGCAGGCAGCCCTACTCGTGTGCTGAGCCGGTGTTTGCGGGTGGTGCGCGGTCGCTCAGCAATCCGAGTGCCCGGCGATGTCGACCCGAGGAGTGCAGGTGAAGAAGATCGGCTTTCTCTCGTTTGGCCACTGGACGCCTTCGGCCCAGTCTCAGGTACGCTCGGCCGCCGACGCGCTGCTGCAATCGATCGAGCTGGCCGTCGCTGCGGAGGAACTGGGCGCCGACGGTGCCTACTTCCGCGTCCACCACTTTGCTCGCCAGCTCGGCTCCCCCTTCCCGTTGCTCGCCGCCGTCGGCGCGCGCACCCGCACGATCGAGATCGGCACGGCGGTCATCGACATGCGCTACGAGAACCCGCTCTACATGGCCGAGGACGCCGGCGCGGCCGACATCATCGCCGGCGGGCGGCTGCAACTCGGTATCAGCCGTGGGTCACCGGAGCAGGTGATCGACGGCTGGCGCTATTTCGGCTATGCACCGGCCGAGGGCGAAACCGACGCCGACATGGCGCGGCGCCACGCCGACGCCTTTCTGGAGGTGCTCCGCGGCGAGGGGTTCGCACGACCGAACCCGCGGCCGATGTTCACCAACCCGCCCGGGCTGCTGCGGCTCGAGCCGCATTCGGAGGGGCTGCGGCATCGCATCTGGTGGGGTTCGAGCTCGAATGCCACCGCCACGTGGGCCGCCAGCCGGGGGCTCAACCTGCAGAGTTCGACGCTCAAGAACGACGAGAGCGGCGAGCCGCTGCACGTGCAGCAACGCAAGCAGATCGAGGCCTACCGCGCCGCATGGCAGCAGGCCGGCCACAAGCGGGAGCCCCGCGTGTCCGTCAGCCGCAGCATCTTCGCCCTGGTCGACGACCGCGATCGCGCCTACTTCGGCCGTGACGGCCGCGACCAGGATCACGTCGGCTACATCGACGCGAATACCCGCGCCATCTTCGGCCGGTCGTATGCCGCCGAGCCGGACGTGCTGGTCAGGGAACTCGCGGCCGACGAGGCGATCGCCGCCGCCGACACGCTGCTGCTGACCGTGCCGAACCAGTTAGGCGTGGACTACAACGCACACGTCATCGAAAGCGTCCTCAAGTTCGTGGCCCCCGAACTCGGCTGGCGCTGAGGCGCGGCGCCTGGCCGACACCGCACCAACTGCGCGTCGCGCGAACACGCCCGTGGATGCGACAATGCCGCCGACCGGTTCCACACAGTCTTGCGACACATAGTCATTCCACCAACACAGTCATTCCACACCGGTTCGCGGCGCGTGCCGCCACCGACACAGGAGCCACCCGACGATGACGCCCAAGAACACCCTCTGCCTCTGGTTCGACAAGGACGCCGAGGCGGCCGCCCGCTTCTACGCCGCCACCTTCCCGGACAGCCAGGTGACCGCTGTGCACAAGGCGCCTGGCGACTTCCCGGGCGGCAAGCAGGGCGACGTGCTGACCGTCACTTTCACCGTCCTTGGCGTCCCGTGCATCGGCCTGAACGGCGGCCCGATTTTCAAGCACAGCGAAGCATTCTCCTTCCAGGTGGCGACCGACGATCAGGAAGAAACCGACCGCTACTGGAACGCCATCGTCGGCAACGGCGGCGCGGAGAGCGCCTGCGGCTGGTGCAAGGACCGCTGGGGCCTGTCGTGGCAGATCACGCCCCGCACGCTCACCGAGGCGCTGGCGGCGGGCGGCGCCGAGGCAAAGCGGGCGTTCGAGGCGATGCTGACCATGCGGAAGATCGACGTCGCCACCATCGACGCGGCGCGGCGAGGCTGATCGCCGTCAGGGCGCGGCCGATTGGCAGTGTCGCCCGCCTGGCGTGTCACGATGCGCGCCATTGACCTGAGCCGCGTTGCCACGGCTTGCGGCGACGGATGCCCATGCTGATGGCGTGCCGCCGCCGCACGCAACAGGCGGTCGGCGTCACCAGCGTATCGAGCACGAAGAGTTGACCCGGAGCACGTGTGCTCGTTATCGGCCTGGTGCGAGGTGCTGAGGGCCCGGGGGCGGACTCACCGGTCGCGCCGCGCTTCCATGTGGGTCCCGTCGGTGGCCGAATTTCATCCCGCGACCGGATGGCCTGCTCGCCCCAGGCTCGCGATACTGGCGGCATGACGCTTTCGTTCCCACCGCCTCCGAGTCCGGAAGAGACATCAGTGCCATGCCCGCAGTGCGGGACCCGTCGCGCCGTCCCGTTTTACTGCACGTCACTTTCGAGCTACATGCGGTGCATTGCGTGCCGCACGCTCTGGCGGGCCGAGGATGCAGGCGAGGTCAGGCGGAGCGCTGGCGCGCCGGTTTCGTAGCCCGTGCCAGGTTGTGGGCAGTATTGACCAGCGCAATGTGGGAGAACGCCTGCGGGAAATTGCCAACCAGTCTTCCGGCGGCGGCGTCGTATTCCTCCGCCAGCAGGCCGAGGTCCGTGCACAACCCCATCAGCCGTTCGAACAGCCGCCGCGCATCATCGAGGCGTCCGCTCAGCACGTAAGCGTCGGCCAGCCAGAAGCTGCACGCGAGGAACGCGCCTTCACCGGGCGGTAAGCCATCGGCACTGCTGCCGGTGTCGTAGCGGAGCACGAAGCCGTCCCTCAGCAGGTGGCGCTCGACTGCGGCAATCGTCCCCTGCACCCGGGCATCCTGCGCCGGCAGGAAACCGACGGTCGGCAGCAGCAGCAGGCTGGCATCGAGTTCGGCCGAATCGTACGACTGGACGAAGCTGCCGAGGTCACGATTGAAGCCGCGCGCACAGACCTCGTCGTGAATCTTCTGGCGCAGCGCGCGCCAGGCACCGACAGGAGCGGCAAGCCCGTGCTGTTCGACCGCCCTGATGCCGCGATCGAGCGCCACCCACGCCATCACCTTGGAATGGGTGAAGTGGCGGGCGCCACCCCTGACTTCCCAGATGCCTTCGTCGGCGCGGTGCCACACCGACGCCAGGTGCTCGAGCAGCGCACGCTGGAACGGCCAGTCCGCATCGTGCGGCTCGATGCCGCCGCGGCGCGCCTGGTGCAGCGCATCCATCACTTCGCCGAAGATGTCGAGCTGGAGCTGGCCGTGAGCGGCGTTGCCGATCCGCACCGGACGCGACTCTTCGTAGCCGGGCAGCCAGGGCACCTCGAACTCGTTCAGTTGGCGCTCCCCGGCAATGCCGTACATGATCTGGAGCTGCGACGGCGCACCAGCGGCCGCGCGCAGCAGCCAGTCGCGCCACGCCCGGGCCTCGTCGTAGTAGCCGGCGTTCATCAGGGCAAGCAGTGTCAGCGTGGCATCGCGCACCCAGCAGAAGCGGTAGTCCCAGTTCCGCGAGCCACCCAGCTTCTCCGGCAAGGACGTGGTCGCGGCGGCGACGATGCCGCCGGTGGGCGCGTACGTCAGCGCCTTGAGCGTGATCAGCGATCGGGTGACGACGCTGCCCCACTCGCCAACCGAGGCGCAGCGCGCGACCCATTGATGCCAGAACGCCTCGGTCGCCGCCAGCGACCGGTGCGGCTCGATCTCCGGCGGCGGCGCGAGGTGCGACGGGCCATGCGTCAGCACGAACGGAATCGTCTCGCCGGCCGCGACCTCGAACTCGGCCACCGTGACCAGGTCCTTGCCGTGCAGCGGCACCGGCGTGTGCAGGAGCACCATGTCCGGCCCCGCAATCGCCCGGAAGGTGCCGTCCGGCAGCCGGTTCACCCATGGCACGGTGCGGCCGTAGTCGAAGCGCAGGATCAGCTCGGTCCGCATCCGCACGCGGCCGCGATCGCCGCGGACCAGCCGCACGATGTCCGAGTTCCGGCCGCGCGGCGGCATGAAATCGATGACGGTGGCCGCGCCCTCCCGCGTCTCGATCGTCGTTTCGAGTATGAGCGTCTCGTCGCGGTATCGCCACGACCGGCGGGCGTCGGAATCGACGGTGGCGATCAGCCAGCGGCCGTGTTGCGCCGAGCCGAGCAGCGCCGCGAAGCACGCGCCGGAGTCGAATCGCGGCCAGCACAACCAATCGATCGAGCCGGCGCGAGACACGAGGGCCGCCGTCTCGCAATCGCCGATGACCGCGTAGTCCTCGAGCTTTACACTCATGTCGCACGCATCGTCAGGGCCACGCGGCGGGCCCGGGGCATGTCGGGGGTGGAGGTCCGCCCGGCGGCGGACCTCCTGATCGTCAGAAGTTGACCGTGAAATTGAGACGGACGAATCGCGGCGAGTAGATCGTCGTCGGATTGTTCCAGGTCCCGCCGTTCGGCTGCGTGTACGAGTAGGTCGACTGGTAGGCCGTGGCGTAGTTGGTGTTCAGCAGGTTGTTGAGATCGACGCCGATGTCGCTCCGTGTCCGGCCGATGCGCACGACCTTGGCGAAACGCATGTCGATCTGGGTGCGGCGCTTGTCGGCGTAGAGGCGGTTCTCATCGTCGAGCAAGGCGATGTTGGTGTTGCCGGTCGCCACCGTCCCGGGCGGCAGGAAGCCGAGGATGTCGCGGATCACGGTGTTGGGCACCTGCCACGTGGCAGTCAGCTGCAGCGGCGGCTGCGACCGCATCGTCGCGCTGATGAGGACGCCGACTTTCGGAATCGTATAGCTGGCCAGGCCGCGCAGCGTCGTCTGCCACGGCTCGACGTCGTTGCAGCCGCGCAGGTTCGGCCCGGTGTTGCCGTTGTTGAAGTTGCCGATGATGTGGCAGCGGTCCTCGTTGCGACGGCCGGTACTCGTGCCGGCCGACACCTGCAGACCGCTGCGCATGCGCGCGCTCAGGTTGACGTTGATGCCGTCGTAGTAGGCGTTGCGCTCCTCGCCGTCGCCATAGCGGCTCTCACGCGTCAGAAAGTTCTGCGCGGCGGTCGTCACCGTCGGCACGTAGACCTGGATCGGATAGCCGCCGCCGCCGGGCAGCCGCGCATCGCTCGGCGCGTTGATCGTGTAGTTCGCCCAGTCGGTGTTCACGTTGCGGTTGAGGTCGTCAGTGACGAAGAAGCCGTGGAAGGTGCGGTGGATGTAGCTGACCTCGCCGGACACCCGCGGCAGCAGTTCCTGCTGCAGCGTGACCTCGGTCTGGTAGTCGTGCGGCCGCACACCCCAGCCGTTGAGGATGTCGGGATCGACCAGGGTGGCCGCACCGAGCCGGCCGAAGTTGGCCGCGCCACCGATCGACGCGGCGCAGATGTCGCCGCCGGTGGCCGTGGTGTTCTGCGCCGCCGAGTTCAGCAGGTCGCAATCGACCACCTTGTTGCTGTTCGAATCGGTCCAGCCGCGGTTGGTGACCGTCGCCACCAGCGTCGCCGCCGGGTTGGTCGAGGTGTAGGGCGCGTCGTTCGAGGCAAACGCCAGGTAGCGGCCCCAGCGGAACTTCACCGCCGTCTTGCCGGTGCCGAACACGTCGTACGCGACGCCGACGCGCGGAGTGATGTCGTTGAAGGCGTCGACGCCCGGGGTGCGCTCGATGGTGATCGGCGCGGCATTGAAGCGTGAGGCCATCGACGTGCCGTTGCCCTCGACCGGGGCGTAGCTGCTGGCACGGTCGTAGCGCAGCGCTGCCGAGAGCGTCAGGCGGCTGCGCGTGTAGCTGTCCTGGACGAAGAAGCCGTGCAGCTTGGTGACCGAGACGCGGCTCCACTCCGGCAAGCGATAGGTCACCGCGTTCGGCACGCCCTGGTTGAATCGATAGGCGATCTGATTCTCCGCGGCGATGGTGGTGTCCTGCTGGCGCTGCCAGTTGCCCTGGTAGCCCATCTTCATGCTGTGCGAGCCGGTGACGTACGACGCGCTGGCGGTGTAGCCGTTGGTCGCGCCCTCGGCATAGCCCCACTGTTCCAGGCTGCGATACGTGTAGTTGGTCTGCGGCGCGAACGGCAGTCCGGTTGCCGGGTTCACCGCCGCCGACTGTTCGGTCACCGGAATCAGGTTGGTGATGCCGTCCGGCGGCGGGAAGCCGAACGCCGGGTTGTAGCGGAAGTAGGTGAGGCCGGCGTCGACCAGCAGCCGATTATTGACCGGCATCGTCCACGAGCCCTGGGTGAGGTGGAACGGCCACTCGAAGTAGCCGCGGGAGGCACTGCCGGTCGCCTCCGGCGACTGGCCCGGATTGTTGTTGCCCAGGCCGATCCAGTCCTCGCCGCGCTTGTGACAGCCATCCGTGCCGACCAGCAGCGGCGTACCTTCGCAGCGCTTCTGGTACTCGTAGTTGAACTGCAGCCGGCTCTTGCCTGCCTGCCCGGCGAAGCGTGAGATCGCCATCTGGCGGTCCTGGACAAGACGCGTGTCGATCGGCGCACCAACCCAGTCCCAGCGCGACGCGTCACCGGCGTTGGCGTTGGCGGTGATCCCCTCGACCGCCGTCTGCGTGCTGAGATTGCGGTAGCTGCCGTAGAACCACAGGCGGTCGCGCAGGATCGGGCCGCCGAGCGCGATGCTCGCGTCGTGTGCGTGAATGATGCCCGGCGTCTGCGTCAGGCCGACGGCGCGCAATTCGTCGTCGAGATTGTCGCCGCGCGACCAGTCGCCGGCGAGGTTGGTGAAACCGGAGCCGGCGAAGGTGTTGCCGCCGGACCGCGGAATCAGGTTCATCACCGGGCCACCGGTGTCGCTCTCACCGAGGCCGCCGCCGACCGTCACCGTCACTTCGTCGACGCCGACCGCATCGTAGACGTAGGACGACACGCCACCGCTGCGCGCCGCGCCGACGGTCATGCCGCCGACCGTCATGCGCCCCTCGTTGTTGGCGCCACCGTTGGCAGAGAAGAACGTCATCGTCGGCGACAGCGCCACGCCGTTGTTGTCGACGGTCAGGCCGGGGGTGGCGTTCAGCAGCGAGCCGGCGGCGCGGGCGGCGGGAATCGCCTGGACCATCTCCTGCCCGAGCACCACCTCGCGGCGGGCGCTCTGCACGTCGACCACCGGCGTCTCGCCGGTAACGGTGATCGTTTCCTCGAGACCGCCGACGCGCATCTCCACCGGGATCGTCAGGGTTTGTGAGCCGGTCAGTTCGATCGCTTCGCGGCGAACGGCGCCGAAGCCGGGCAGTGAAAACGACAGGGTATAAGTGCCTGGGCGGAGATCAACGATCCGGTACTGCCCGGTACCGTCGGTCGTTGCAGTACGAACTTTCTCGATGAGAGCCGGGCTGGAGGCCTCGACGGTGACCCCGGGCAGGACGCCGCCGGAACCGTCGCGAACGGTACCAGTCAGTACGGCCTGGGCGAAGGCAGCCGTCGGCAGGAACAGAAACGCGAGAGCGACGAGACACTTGGACACTGTTCGCATCGAACACTACTCTCCTCGTCTGAAGGCTCACTCAACGACGCGGGCCCGCGGCCGGGGCGCGCGGTGACGGCGGCGGGAGCGTTGCGCGTGCAGGGTGCACACGCCGCATGCATCAGGCATGCAAGTCGCGCTAGCCTAAGGCCATGACCACAAGGAGTCAAGAAATGTCGAGCCGCCGCCGCGCCGCTCGCGTCGCCAGCGCGAGCAGGAAAGGGCGAACCACGGTCGCTCGAGGAGCATTCCATGTTGAGTGAGCACACGATTGCCATCGTCAAGTCCACGGCCCCCGTCCTCCAGCAGCACGGCGAGACGCTGACGCGGCACTTCTACACGCGGATGTTTGCGCACAATCCCGAGGTGGCGCCGTTCTTCAACCCGGCGAACCAGTCAGCCGGGGTGCAGCAGCGCGCCCTGGCCGCGGCGATCTGCGCCTATGCGGCGAACATCGACAATCTCGAGGTGCTGGGCGGCGCCGTCGAGCTGATCGCCCAGAAACACGCATCGTTGCAGGTGCAACCAGAACACTACGGCGTGGTCGGCACGCATCTGCTCGCCTCGATCAAAGAGGTGCTCGGCGACGCGGCCACCGACGACGTGATCGGCGCCTGGTCGGATGCGTACGGCTTGCTGGCCAACATCCTGACCGGCCGCGAGAAGCAGATTTATCACGAGCACGCGACGCAACCCGGCGGATGGGTGGGGTTCAAGCCGTTTCGCGTCGTGCGCAAGGAGATCGAGAGCGACGTCATCACCTCGCTCTACCTGGCCCCGGAGGATGGCCAGCGCCTGCCTGACTACAAGCCCGGGCAGTACATCACCATTCGTGTTCCGCACCCCGACACCGGGACGACGATGCGCAACTACAGCCTGTCGGACAAGCCGGGCCGGGACTGGATCCGCATCAGCGTCAAGCGCGAGGATGGCGCGGCCGCCGGCGCGCCGGGCGGCTACGTCTCCAACCTGCTGCACGCCCGTAGCGACGTCGGTGCGACGCTCGACATTGCCCCGCCGTGCGGTGAGTTCTTTCTCGATACCACGGAACAGCACGCGCGTCCGCTCGTGCTGCTGGCCGCCGGCGTCGGCGTGACGCCGCTCCTGAGCATCCTGCTCAGTGCTCTCGAGGCGACGCCCGACCGGCCGATCGTCTTCATCCATGGCGTGGTCAGCGAGTCGGCGCAGGCATTCAGGACGACCATCGATGAGCTGGCCAGCACGCATCCCAACCTGACGGTGCACTACCGCTACGCCGAGCCGTCGCCCAGGCTGGCGCAGCGTGGCCACTGCAGTGCCGGGTTGATCGACGCGGCGCTAATCGAATCGCTGGTGCCCGAGCGCGATGCGGACTACTTCTTCTGCGGCCCGCAGCCGTTCATGGTGAACGTCTATTACGACCTGCTCACGTGGGGCATCCCGCCGGCGCAGGTGCACTTCGAGTTCTTCGGCCCGCGCCAGGAGCTGGAACGGGGAAGAAGGTAGCCGGCCTGAGCGCGGTGCACCGGTGACTGAGGGCGCGTGACACCGGGCGCCGCGTTCCGCTAGGATCGCGGCGCCGACCTTATGCCGATTTACGAGTATGCCTGCGAGCGCTGCGGCGGGGTCATCGAGGTCCTGCTGCGTGGCGCGGACGCCGCGCCCGACACCCACGCCGGCTGCGGTGGGACCCTGAGCAAGCTGGTGTCGGGGGCGGCGCTGCGCGTCAACGCGCACGACGGCGTCACCGGCAGCACCCACTCCTCGATTCAGCGCTTCCACGAGAATCAGAAGATGGAAGCCGACCGCAAGAAGAAGCCGCCCGCGCCGGTGATGTCGAAACCGTAGCCGCGCACGCCGACACCGCGGTACTCCGATTCTGGGCCGCCGAATCCCACCCGGTGACGCTGTCCCTCTCCAGGCCCTTTCAGGGTTGGAGAAGCCTGGACGTCGAGGCTCAGCAACCGCCTGCTGCTCGACGGCGGCTTCGGCTACTTCCTCTCCCGCTGGGGCGGCCGCGCCGAGGCCGAGCCGTACACTGCCACATCGAGACCGGCCAACTGCCGCAGGTACAAGGCTCGCGGTAGCTACCTGGTCCTACCTGGTGCCGGTGATCGGGGTGTCGGTCAGCGCGACGTTCACGAGCAGGCCGGGTATTCAGGTGAGCGGCTTTCGGCACACCGGTCGCGGCGGGGAGGTTCGCCGCAGCGACACCGTGTCGAACGCGGCGATTGCGCCGCTACAGGGCCGCAATCTTCCCGGCGGCGCGGCCAGCGACGGTCAACCTGATCGAGCCGCATTCGCTGCTCGGCGACCGCATCAACGAGCTGGATGTGCGGGTTGGGAAGGTAGTGCGGCTGGGACGGTTGCGGGCAGACGTCCCCGTCGACGTCTATGACCTGCTCAACGCCGACGCAGCGCTCAGTGACAACCAGGCGTTCATCCCGAACGGGGTCCGGCTCACCCCGACGTCGATCATGTCGGCGCGCTTGGCCACGATCAGCGCGCAGTTTGACTTCTAGTCGACGGCCGGTCATGAAGCGGCGCCACATCTTGTGGTGCGCTTGGTGACCGCTCGCGGACCGCGCGGTGACTACGAGCTCGGCCGGACCTTCACGTCCTGGATCATCACCGGTAACGCGTCGTAGCCCTCGAGCGCCAGCCCCTTGATCGCGGCGTCGACGCCGACGGTGCCGACGACCGACGCCTTGCCCTGGCCCACACCCCTGGCCGGCAGGCGCAGCTCGATCAGCGTGAACTCGTAGGCATTGGGCGGCGCCGCGGCGACGCGCCAGTTGTTCTTCGCCGCCCCCAGCCGCTTGTCGGTCAGCAGGATGATGCGCGAGCCGCCGTCCGGCTGCGGCACACGATGGGCGTAGCGGATGACGTAGCCGCCCACCTCGGACGTCCAGAAGTAGCCGGCGGCCGGAAGCTCCTTCACCGCGGCGGCGAGCGAGGCCTCGGGCGTCCGCGGCGCCGCCGGAGCGCCACCGCGGGCGCCGCCACGACCGCCGCGAGCACCGCCGGCGGCCGCCCCGTCTGGAGCTGCGGCGGCGGGCGCGCCGCCCGGCGCCGCACCTGGCGTTGCACCCCGCGCCGCACCAGGGGCGGCACCTGCGGCTGTACCGGGCGCCGCACCCGGAGCTGCGCCCGGTGCCCCACCTGGAGCTGCACCCGGTGCCCCACCGGGGGCTGCGACCGGTGCCCCACCCGGGGCTGCACCCGGTGCCCCACCCGGGGCTGCGACCGGTGCCCCACCCGGGGCTGCGCCCGGTGCCCCACCCGGGGCTGCACCCGTGGCCGCAGCCGGTGCCGCACCGCCGCCCCGGGCACCGCCGCCGCGCGGCGCGTCCGCCGCCGTCGGTGTCTGCCACGCCGAGGTCAGGCGGTCGCGATCCGCGTCGCCCGACCAGCGGTTGATGAAGAACTCGAGCTTCTCGCCGGCGCCGTTCACATTCGCCGACGTCGCGGTGAAGGCGAGTGCCGCGGCCGGCGCTGCCGCCGCCGGCGTGGCGGGCGCACCGGGCGCGGCAGGGCGCGCCGGTGTTTGCGCCGTATCAACAGTGGCGGTGAACACGGCGGACGCGGCGATGACGGCAAAGACGAGCCTGGAGGACAAGGGCGGTGTCTGCATGACTGGATCGGAACGACCTGGTTCGAAACGGACTCGGGTGACGAGGACGCCTACGGTTGAGCGCCGCCGGGGGCGGCAGGCTGTGGCGCGAGCGGCGTCAGCGGTGGCCGGCCGCCGCGGCCGCCGCGCCCCGCCGGGGCGGTTGGCAGCTCCGACACCGGTACCATCGGTTTGCGAATGAACTCGTAAAGGCTGGCGCGTGGCGCCGTCGCCGTGCCGTGCAGCGGCACGACGGTGTCGAAGTCGAGGCGCAGCCGCTCGAGAGTGTCGACGAGCGCCACGGCGTTCGGATTCACCGGCGCGTCGGCTGCCGGGCGCGGCGCGGTGGGCGCCGGCGGCGTGTACACGTCCACCTCGATCAGCAGCTTCTCCTTCGGCAGGAACGCCACCAGCATGCCCTCGGCATGCGGGTTGCCGGTGAGGTGATGCAGCTCGACGGTCCGCGTCGCGTCACTCAGCACCAGCTTGTCGCCGACAGCAGTGATCTTCGCGGCACGCTTCGAGCGCGCCAGCCGGTCGGGACTGAGCGTGCGCGCCGCGGCGAAGGTCTCGAGGTAGAACGGCCGGTTGATCTCGTGCGTCAGCACCGCGGCGCCGGCATCGACGAACGTCCGCAGGCCGCCGGAGTGATCGAAGTGGTGATGCGTGTTGACGACCTGTGTCAGCGGCTTGACCGGATACAGCTTCTTGATCGCGGCGAGCAGGGCCACCGATCGGGCTTCGTTCTGCGGCGCCTCGATCAGCGTGAGGTGATCGGCAAACTCCACCAGCACGCTGTGATGTGAGCCGCCGCGCAGCACGGTCACGCCGTCGGCCAGCTTCTCCGTCGCCACGGTCACCGCCACTGCCGTGGCCGCTGCCGCCGCCTGGGCCGGCGGCCCCGCTGCCGACGTCGCCGCCGGGGCCGCAGTCCGGTCCGCTGCCGCGTTCACCTTGGCGTCCGAGACGCCGGCGATCAACGTGGCGAAGCCGCCTTCCTTGACGATGGTCAACCCCGGGACTTTCAGGCCGCCAATCGTGCGGTAATCGGTAAACACGCCTTCAACCGGCATGTCCCCCAGCACATCGTTGCTGACGGTCGTGTGGATCCGATCGACCAGGTTGGCCTCTGAGACGTAGCCCGACACGGTGTACTTGTTGTCCACCCGCAGGCTGACGACCGTGTAGCGCACCCCGTCGACCGTCTCGGCGCGGACGGTGACCGGGTTGGCCAGTGCCGCCTTGAGGAAGACATAGGGCGTCGTGACCCAGACCTGGTAACGGCGTTCCCAGGGGGCGGTGGCAGCGACCGCGTCGGTGAACGGGGTCTCGGCGCCGTTCTGCAGCCGGACGGCCTGCAGGTTGCCGGCCGCCGCCTCGACGTCCACGGCGCGGGTGTAGGTCTTGAGCGGGACCTGCGGCCACGGGGTCGCCGGGCTGACATTCTGTCCAACCCGTCCCTGAGAACCGGATCCGGTCAGCGTGACGGTCCGCAGGCCGCCAGCACCCGTCGCGGCGGTGGCGGCAGTGATGACGGCGTGACCATCCTGGCCGCCGGGGGCGACCTGCGCGACGGTGCAAAAGATGACAAGAGCGGCAGCAATAAGACGAAAACGCATGTGTGGCGTGATATTGTATGCCTTCCTTGTCGGCGGCACTCCTAATAAAAGTTCAGGAACTTGTCAGGATCGCGGAAGGTGATCCCGCGATAAACTTGCCGACAATTTCGGCGGGCGACCTCTTAACTCTTTCTTCCTGTCATCGCGATACCGGTCATCGCGGTGTCATCCTCACGGGAATCGATTCATGAGAGCACGTCTTGGACGCGTCAGCGTCAGTGTCGCTGTCGTCAGCTTCTTACTGGTCGGGGTCGCGACGCAGCGCGGCGTGACCGCCCAGGCGCCCACAGCCGCCAACGCCATTACGCCTGACGCCGCGCGCGAGCGCGCGGTGCTCGATCAGTATTGCGTCGGCTGCCACAACCAGCGCCTGACGTCCGGCGGGCTGCGGCTCGACAATCTCGACATCGCCCGCATCGGCGAGCGCGCCGAGGTCGGCGAGAAGATCGTGCGGAAGCTGCGAGCCGGCGATGATGCCGCCGCCGGACGTGAAGCGGCCGGACGCGGCGACGACCGAGTTCCTGTGCCGGCGTCGTTCGAGCAGCGCCTCGACCGGGCCGCGGCGTTGCAAGCCGACCTACGCGCCGCCGGGACCGCATCGCCTCAACCGCCGCGAATACGCCAACGCCATCTACGATCTGCTGCATCTCGAGGTCGACCCGGGCAGCTTCCTGCCGGTCGACGACACCAGCGACGGTTTCGACAATATCGCCAGCGCGCTGAACACCTCGCCGGCGCTGGTCGAGTCCGTACGTGTCGGCCGCGGCGAAGATCAGCCGCCTCGCGCTCGGCACGGAAACAGCCACGGCGCAGAAGACCTACATGGCGGCGTCGGACCTGTCGCAGAGCCACCAGGTGGACGGCGCGACCGTTCGGCTCGCGCGGCGGCCTGCTGGTGCGCCACTACTTCCCGGTCGACGGCATCTACGCGTTCAACTGGACGCCGGTGCGCTCCAATGCCGGCGGCCTGCACGGCGACGCCAACGGCGAGCAGCTGCGAGCTGAGCGTCGACGGTGAGCGCCTCAAGGTCTGGAACGTCGCAGGCCGAAGCGCCGCGCAACGGCAGCGACACCCGGTTCGAGTTCCGCGTGCCGATCCGCGCCGGGCTGCGGACGGTGCGAGCTCGCCTTCATCGGCCGCGACCTGATCCCGAGCGACGACTTCAACAACTACTTCGACCGCGCCTTCCACCTGCCCGGCAACGTCGGCGGCTTCACCTTCGCGCCGCACGTCAACGCGCTGATCGTCACCGGTCCGTTCGACGGCCGGCGCCCGGACCACACGGTCACGCGCGACCGCATCTTCGTCTGCCGCCCGGCGACCGCCGCCGAGGAAACGCCGTGCGCCCGCCGCATCCTTTCCGGGCTGGCAACGAAGGCGTTCCGCCGCCCGGTCAGCGACGGCGGCGCTGCAGGGTGTGCTGGCCGAGTACCAGGCCGGCCGTGCCAACGGCGGGTTCGAGACCGGCATCGAACGCGGCCTGCAGATGATTCTGGCCGACCCGGACTTCATCTTCCGCACCGAATGCCGCCGCCGGTGCGTCCGCAAGGCCACGGAGCAACGACCTGTCCTACGCGATCAGCGACCTGGAGCTCGCGTCGCGCCTGTCGTTCTTCCTGTGGAGCAGCATCCCGGACGAAGAGCTGCGGACGCTCGCGACGCCGGCAAGCTGCGCGCGCCCGGCGACGCTGGAGAAGCAGGTCAAGCGCATGCTCGCCGATCCGCGCGCGAAGGAGTTCGTCAGCAACTTTGCCGGCCAGTGGCTGCAGCTGCGCAACCTGCAGTCGGCGATCCGCGTCGACGAGCTCTACCCGAACTTCGACGACAACCTGCGCCAGGCCTTCCGCACCGAGACGACGATGTTCTTCGACAGCATCGTGCGGAGGATCGCAACGTCGTCGACCTGCTCGACGCCGACTACACGTTCGTCAACGAGCGGCTGGCGAAGTACTACGGCATCCCGGGCGTCTACGGCAGCCAGTTCCGCCGCGTGGAGCTCGGCCCCGAGCTCGACATGCGCCGCGGTCTGCTCGGCCAGGGCAGCATGCTGACGGTGACGGCCAACGCCGATCGCACCTCGCCGGTGCGGCGCGGCAAGTGGATTCTGATCAACATCCTCGGCGTGATTCCGCCCGATCCGCCGCCCGGCGTGCCGGCGTTCAAGGAGAACACCGGCAAGGGCCCGGCGCCGGCGACGATGCGCGACCGCATGGAACAGCATCGCGTCAACCCGACGCTGCGCCACGTGCCACAAGATGATGGACCCGCTCGGGTTCGCGCTCGAGAACTTCGACGCCGCCGGCGGCTTTCGCACGACCGAAGCGGGTCAGCACGCTGGATCTGACGGGCGCACTGGTCGACGGCACCAAGTTCGACGGCCCGTCGCAGCTGCGCAGGGCGCTGCTGGCCTACTCGCCCCGCTTCGTCGAGACGCTGACCGAACGCCTGATGACGTACGCGCTCGGCCGCGGCGTGAAGTATTACGACATGCCGGCGGTGCGCCGCATCACGGCCGCGGCGGCCGCGAAGAACAACCGCTTTTCGGCGCTGGTGCTTGGCATCGTCGAGAGCGCCGCGTTTCAGCGGAACCAGGTGCCGCAACCGAGCTGGTTGCACGCTCATTAATCGTCCTCATTTCATCGTTCAGGAGCGGCTATGTACATGACGAAGAAGCACCTGTCCCGGCGCACGGTTCTTCGCGGGGCCGGCGTGACGCTCGCGCTGCCCTTTCTCGATGCCATGGTCCCGGCGCGGACACTGCTGGCGCAGACCGCGGCGGTGCCGCCTCGCCGCGCTTCCTCGGGCTCGTTTCGGCGCACGGCTGGGCCTGCACCTACTGGCACGACGGCTGACGCGTCGATGCTGGCGCCGACCGAAGGCCGCAACATCGGCCTGGGCTTCATCCACGCGCCGCTCGCACCGTTCCAGGATCAACTGACGATCGTCGCCGGGCTCGATGGCACGTCGTCGATGCCGCCGGCCGGCACGACCGGCGGCGACCATGCGCGCGCTCGCCGCCGCCCTGACCGGTGCACCACCGAGCCGCACCGGCATTCACCTCGGCACCAGCGTCGATCAGTTCATCGCGCAGAAGTACGGGCAGAACGACCTGCTGCCGTCGCTGCAGGTCGGTATCGAGGATCCGGGTTCGAACACCGGCGTGTGCGGCTGGGGCTACAGCTGCGCCTATACCAACTCGATTTCATGGGCCGGCGCGAACAAGCCGCTGCCGCACGAAGTCAATCCGCAGGTCGTCTTCGAGCGCCTGTATGGCGACGGTGCCTCGCCGGAAGAGCGGCTGGCGCGCAAGAAGACGAGCGCCAGCATCCTCGACCGGGTGATGGGGCGCATCTCCGACGTGAACAAGACGCTCGCCGCCGCCGACCGGTCGCGGCTGAACGAGTATCTCGAGAACGTCCGCGAGGTCGAGCGCCGGGTGCAGTTGTCGGCCAGACGCCGTGCTGGAGGCGCCGGAGATCGACCTGTCGGCCGGCTCCGCCCGCTCGATCGACGAGCACATCAAGCTGATGTGGGACCTGCAGTTCCTTGCCTTCCAGGGCAACATCACGCGCGTCTCGGCGTTGCTGCTGGTGCGCGACGAGAGCGGCACGTCGTATCCCGAGTCCGGCGTCAACACGGCCCACCACGGTGCCTCGCACCACGGCGAAGACCCGCAGCGGCGCGAAGACTACGCCAAGATCAACCGCTACCACACGCAAGCTGCTGGCCAACTTCCTCAAGCAGCATGAAGGAAACGCCGGACGGCGACGGCAACATGCTCGACAACTCGCTGGTGATGTGGACCAGCAACATGGGCAACGCCAATCAGCACAGCCACGTCAACGTCGGCTCGCTGATGGTCGGCGGCGCCGGCGGCCGGCACAAGACCAGCGCGGTGCGCAACATCGTCGCGCAAGGGCCGACCTCGAACCTGCTGCTCAGCGTGCTGCACATGTACGGCATCGACAGCGAGAGCATCGGCGACAGCACCGGCGCGGTGTCACTGGCGTGAAGACGCGAACGATGACGGGACGAACCATGCGCAAGAGCCTCTACGCTGCCGGCTTGGTGTGTCTGCTGCCGGCACTCGCCTTTGCGGGTGCCGACACCAGCGTGTCCGAGGCGGCCAAGAACCGCGACGCCGCTGCAGTGCGTGCCCTGATCGTCAACCGCGCCGACGTCAAGGCGGCCGAGGCGGACGGCACCACGGCGCTGCACTGGGCCGCGTACTGGAATGATCTCGAGCTGGTCGATCAGCTGCTCAAGGCGGGCGCCGATCCGCCGCGCGGCCACCCGCCTCGGCGCGACGCCGTTGTTCCTGGCCGTCCAGCACGGCTCCGCGGCGATGACCAGCCGCCTGATCGCCGCCGGTGCCGACCCGAGCGCACCGTTCCTGTCGAACGGTGAAACACCGCTGATGGTGGCGGCGCGGTCGGGCAACCTCGACACGCTCAAGGTCCTGCTCGATGCCGGCGCGGCCATCGAGGCCAAGGACACGCTGCGCGGCACCACCGCGCTGATCTGGGCGGCGGAACAGAATCACGCCAAGGTCGTGTCGCTGCTGCTGTCCCGCGGCGCCGATCCGAAGGCGGCATCGAAGGTCTCGGCCAACGGCGCGCGGCGGCGGCGGCGATGACGATGCGGCCGATGACGCCGGCGGCGGCGCCAATGCCAATGCCAGGGGCGGCATCACCGCGCTGATGACGGCGGTGCGGGAGAAGGGGGTCGAGACGATCGACGCGCTGCTCGACGCCGGTGCGCCGATCAACCAGAAGGCCGGCGACGGCACGACGGCGCTGATCGTCGCGCTGCAGAACGGCGATGCGGCCATCGCCAAGCACCTGATCGAGCGCGGCGCCGACGTCAACAGCATCAACGGCAAGGGCTGGACGCCGCTGTTCCTGGCGGTGAAGAACCGCTCGCGCGAGACCGGGACGGTGCCGAACCCGATCGTCGATCCGGCAGCCTTGATGGACGTCATCAAGATGCTGGTCGAGAAGGGCGCCGACGTCAACGTCCGGACCAAGGCCCGGTCCGATCAGTACGGGGCGACCGCGTGGCTGCGGGAGCCGGGCGCGACGCCGCTGCTGCGCGCGGCCTATTGCGCCGACCTCGAAGTGATCAAGTACCTGCTGGCGCACGGTGCTGACCCGTTCATCGCCACCACCGACGGCACAACGGCGCTGATGGCCCTGACCGGCGTCGGCTACGGCGACGGCTTCACCAAGGACGTCGGCACCCCCGAGGACACCTTCGAGGCGCTCAAGCTGCTCGTCGAGGTCGGCATCCCGGTGAACGCGGCCAACACCGATAAGGTCACCGCCCTGCACGGCGCCGCGCACAAGAACTTCCCGCGCGGCATCGAGTATCTCGTCGCGCACGGCGCTGACATGACCGCGGTCAGCAACTACACCCAGGGCACCTTCATTCGCGTCGGTTCAAAGGGGCAGACGGTGCTCGACTGGGCAAGCGGCGTGATGGTCAACATGCAGTCCTCGAGCTACAAGACCGAAGCGGTGGCCATGGTGACCAGGCTGATGAAAGAGCGCGGCATCAACCTCGAGATCCTGACCAACACTAAAGGCGGCGTCGGCGCCGGGACCAACTGATCGCAGCGTGGCCCACAGGTTTTCGTTCACCCTCGCCGCCGTTGGCATCGCTGCCATCAGCGGCATCACCGCACTCGCGCAGACGTCGGCGCGGACACCGGACCGGACGGCGGACAGGACGGCGGACCGGACGACAGCGTCCGGCGTCTACTCGGCCGCGCAGGCCGAACGCGGCGCCGACGCCTACGCACGCCGCTGCGCCCGATGCCACGGCGAGAACCTCGATGGCGTCGGTGCCGGCCCGATGCTGTACTCGAGCCGCTTCCTCGACCGCTGGCGCGAGGATTCGCTCAGCACCCTGCACGACTACATCGTCAAGAACATGCCGGCGGATAACACCGCCGGCACCTTGAGCGAGGCGGAGTACCTCGACATCCTCGCCTACCTGCTCTCTGCCAACGATCTGCCGGCCGGCACGGCGGCACTCGAAGCGAAGGACCTGTCGCGCACGCTGCTGGTCGGCGCTGACGGGCCGAAGCCGCTGCCGCCGGCGACGACCGTCCGCGTCGTCGGTTGCCTGGCACAGGCCGGCACCGGCTGGAGCCTGGCGCATGCGTCGGCGCCGGCGCGTGTGCGCAACGGCGACACGACCGATCCGGCCGAACTGGCTGCCTCGGCGCAGGTGGCACTCGGCACGCAGAGCTTCCGTCTGCCGAACGCATCCGACGACCACCCGGCGGCGCAGCTGACCGCGCAGCTGGCCAAGAAGGTCCAGGTCAAGGGCGTGCTGAACGGCGAAGGCGAGACTGCCCGCATCAGCGTGCTGTCGCTCGAACCCCTCAACCAGCCCTGCACGCAGTAAGCGCCTGCGCCGAACTCGTCCACTGCGCGGCGCGAGCAGCGCCATGGCTTCGTCGTCGGCAACGCCGCCAACGATATAGGCGCGGCCACCGCGCTGACGGATGCGTTCGACCGCCGCTACTTCCGCACGTACTTGACGATGCCGCGGACCTGCGTCTCCGCGGTGAAGACATTGCCCGCGGCATCGATCGCAATCCCCTCACCCATCGCGCCTGCAGGGAACGCCTCCGTCACGTGCGGCGGCACGAACATCGTCACTTTGCCATCCGCAAGCGAGCCGATGCGGATGCCCTTGCTCCAGCCGGGGTGCACCCGGTCCGAGGACTCCGAGTCGGTCGTGAACACCACGTCGCCTGGACCAACGGTCAGGCCGCTGACGCGCCCGAAGGCGTCGAGCTCGGACACCGGGGTACCCGTCTTCGTCAGTATCTGAATCCGGTGATTGTGCCGGTCGGCCACGACCAGGCGGCCTTGCGAGTCGAAGTCGATCGCATGCGGCGTCCGGAACTCTCCGGGGCCGGTGCCGGCCTTGCCGAGTGTGCGCAGAAACCGTCCGTTGCGATCGAAGACGGAGATGCGGGCGATCAGTCCGGGCCTTGTCACGTCGGTGTGGCTCTCGGCGATGTAGACATCACCGTTGGCGGGGTCGGTGACCACGTCGGTGGGGTCGGTGAGCGCGTCCGGCGGATCGCCGTGCACCCCGGCCTTGCCGATCGTCATCAGCACACGTCCCTCGGGACTGAACTTGACGACGACGCTGCCCTTACCCGCTTCGTTCGGCAAGCGGGCGAGGTCCTCCGCACGTGGCAGCGCCGCGTCGGTGACCCAGATGTTGCCGTCGCGATCGACGTGAATGCCGTGTGGCCAGACGAACATGCCGGCACCGAAGCTGCGGATCTCCCGCCCGGATTCGTCGAAGTGGTGGATCGGATTCCCGGTGCTGCCAACGCACCCCGGCGCCGTTCCCGGCGAGCAGCGATCGGTCGCCCACACCGTCTTGCCGTCCCGATCGATGTCGACCCCGTTCGAGCCGCCCCACGGCCGCTGCTCCAGCGTCAGCTGCGCCCAGTCGCGGATCACGGTGTAGGGGTTCGGGCCGTCGTTGACGGGCGCCACTGCGTCCGTCCGCGGGATGCCGCCACGCTGCTGTGCGAACACGCCGGTGACCGCGGCCACCGCCGCGAGCGCGACGACGCCGGCCACCGCCAGCCGTCTCTGGCGCCGCGGCATGCCGGTAGCCGCCCGAGTGCTGGCATCCCGGCGCGCGTACGGCTGCGCACTCATCGCGGCCACCGTTCCGTCGCCTGGCGGTGCAGCGACTCGGCCGGCAGCTCCGCCAGTTCGATGCGCCCCATGTACGGGTCGGTGATGTTGGCGAGGATGGCCTTGGTATCGCTGACGTTGGTGTTGGTCACGGTCACGCCCTGCTCCCGAAATGCGGCGACGGCAGCCGCGGCGTTCTCGACCTGCAGGCCGTAATGAGCGAAGCCGGCGGGGCGCTGTGCGCTGGCCTGGTTCAGTTCGAGGAAAGTGTCGCGGCTGATGTGCAGATAGATGATCCGCGGCTGGCCCGCGGCGTCATTGACGCGGAAGGCTTCCCGGTAGCCCATCTTGGCGCCGTAATACTCGGTTGCCGCGGTCAGGTCCGGAACATTGATGGCAACGTGATTCATCATCACGACGCCACGCCGATCAGCGGGTCCCTCCGCCCGTTGCGCCAGCACCCCGGGGATCGAGCTGCCGACGATGACGCCGGCGATGAACAGACCGATTGGACGCATGATGGCCTCCTGGCTTCGCCTGGTGGATAGCAGCGGCCAGTCTAGTGCAGGACGCGAGTCCCCGAGGCGCCGAATGCAAGGCCCCAGGGCCGCAGCCCGGCGTCCGCGGCGGAAGTGGTAATCTGCCTTGCATGCAGGCGCGTTCGCTCGCCGCGTCGGTCGTCCTCCTCCTCGCGCTCAGCGTGCCGGCCTGGTCGCAGACGACAGGGCAGAGCGCGGCGGGAACGGATTTGGCGGAGGCCAATCCGGTCGAGTGGCTGAAGACTCATCTGGGTGGCGCCGCCTGCGTCGTCTACGAGGTCGGCCCCTCGCCGCAGCGCCTCGAGCGCGTCTCCGAGAACACGGAAGTGCAGTTCGACGGCTGCCGCATGCGGCTGCAGCAGTCGAGCGAGATGGGCGCGTTTGGCGAGCTGCGCACGTTCACCGTGCCGCTGGCCACACTGGATGCGAATGCAGTGGCGTCGACCGAGGGGTTTTCGCTTCCGGACGGCTGGATGACCAGGGGCGACATCCCGACACACACCATACGGCTGACGGTGCCTGCCGGCCAGCCACTCATCGAGCAACGGGTCGAACGGTTTGATGACACCCCGGTCCGCACCGTTCAGACCGCGTCGGTGGAGATTCTGATCCGGCACGAGGAGAACGCACGGCAGATTGTGCGGGCGTTGACGCTGGCGATCGAGGCGTGCCAAAAGGCGACGCATTAGAACGCGTTCGGGAGTTCGGGGCGTTCGGGGTTCGGCGGGTCCGCTTCGCGGCCGCTAGCGTCCGGCCGGCAGACGTTGGGCCGCCAGCGCCTCGCGGAGGACGTCGGCGGAGCCCGGGGAGGTCTTGTGGCCGTTGGCGATGTAGAGGCCGCCGGCGATCATCAGCGGCGTCCACCCGAGCCGGTTCTTGGCGTTCACCTCGGCGCCCTGATCGATCAGGAACTTGACGATCGACGGCTGGTTGCAGATGACCGCGCCGTGCAGCGCGGTCATGCCGTCGAAGCGCACGTCCCCGGTCGTCAGCGCCAGCAGGTCCTGCACATTGTCGGGATAACGCAACAGCGTATCCTCAGGCATGCCGATCATCGGGTAGTCGCCGAACGTAGTGCGCGCGTCGATCTTGTTACCGAGCTCCAGCGCGAGTTTGACGGCGTCGAGCCGTTCGGCCTCCGAGACGCCGGAGAATGGGCCGGCGGTTTCGCCTTCGTAGTAGTCGAGGCAGGCGGCTGCCATCAACGGCGTGATGCCGAAGCGGGTGGCCCTGGTCGGGACGGCGCCGCCTTCGGCGAGCAGGCGCATCATCGGCGCGTCGCCGTTGCGTGCCGCCAGGTAGAACGGGGTGGCGCCCTCGTAGCTCAGGTAGTGCCGTCCGATCGCCAGGTTCGGCGGGTTGCGCGCGACCCCGCCGGTGCTGAAGCGGCGCTCGCCCCAGGTGAGCGCCACGTTCGGATCGGCGCCTTTGGCCAGCAGCAGCCTGGCGATGTCGAGGTGCGACAGCCTGCCGCTCGGCCGCGGCACCGGCTGCGGATCTTCGCCGTTCATCGCGAAATCCGGCGGCGCGCCGGGCTCGTGCAGCCAGACGACGACATGCAACGGGTGGCCGCGCGGGTCGGGCACGTTCGGGTCGGCGCCGGCCTCCAGCAGCAGCGCCGCGAGATCGAAATCAGCATTCAGGATCGCGATGCTGAGCGCAGTCGTACCGTCGGGAATCTTGTCGTTGACGTCGGCACCCTTGGCCAACAGGAACTTGACTGTCTCGGGACGGTTGTTGCGGACGGCGAACAGCAGCGGCGTGTAGCCGCCAACGGAGCGCCGGTTCAGTTCGGCACCGACTTCGAGCAGCAGTTCGGCGGCACCCGTGTTGCCTTCGCCGGCAGCGAACATCAGCGCCGTCTGCCCGCGGAAGGCTTCCGCCAGTCCGACCTGCGCGCCGCGGCGCAGCAGCGCTCGCGCCACCGCGACGCTGCCGTTGCGCGCCGCGGTCATCAGCGCCGTCTGCCCTTCCTGCGACACGGTATTGGCATCGGCGCCGGCGTCCAGCAGCCGTTCGACCAGCCGGACGCTGCCATTCTGCGCCGCGAGCGTCAGCGGTGCGACCTTGTAGCGTGTCACCGGGTTTGGCCTGGCACCGGCACCCAGCAGCGCGTTCAGCATCTGCAGGTCGTCGCGGTGGACCGCCCAGTGCACGGCGGTCGACCCATCTGCTGCCGCCTGGTTCGGGTCGGCGCGTGCGCGCAGCAGCGAGCGTACGGCGGCGAGGTCGCCGTTTCGGGCCGCGTCGATCAGCGGCGGTCCGCCGGCGGCAAGCGACGCAGCGGCGCAGAACAGCGCGAGCGCGAAGCACACGAGCCGCTGCATCAGGCCCGCCCGCGTGCTTCGACAGCCTGGTAGTCGAGCAACAGCTGGCCGGTGCTATCCCCGATCTTGGCGATCGGCACGCCGACGTGATCGAGCATCGTCACCAGCAGGTTCGCCATCGGCGTATCGGGCGTGTAGTCGAGGCTGTAGCCGGTCTGGAACTTGCCGTGCAGCTTGCCGGCGACGAGGACCGGCAGGTCGGCATGGCGGTGCAGGTTGCCGTCACCCATGCCGCTGCCGAACAGGATGGCGCTGTGATCCAGCAGCGAGCCGTCACCGTCTGGCGTGTCGCGCATCCGCTCGAGGAAGTAGTTGAGCAGGCGCATGTGATGCGTGTCGATCTTGGCCTTCTGCGACTTGAGCTGCGCGTCCTCGCGGTGGTGCGAGATCAGGTGATGGTTGCCCGGCACGCCGATCTGGCTATAGGAGCGTCCGCTCAGTTCGCGAGCCATGATCAGCGAGAACACGCGCGTGATGTCGCTGCGGAACGCGATCAGCTGCAGGTCGAACATGAGCTGCGCGTAGTCCTCGAAGATGCCCGGAATGCCGATCGGCCGATCCGGCAGTTCGACAGACTCGGCGACGGTTGATTCCGCGTTGCCGATGCGCTGCTCGAGCTCGCGCACCGAATCCAGGTACTCACCCAGCTTGACGTTGTCGGAGCGGCCGAGCCTGGCGGTCAGCGACCGCGTCTCCTCCAGCACGGAATCGAGCAGGCTGCCCTCCTTCTGGATGCGGGCGCGCCGCTGCTCGGCGCTGCCGCCGTCGCCGAACAGCCGCTCGAAGATCACGCGCGGATGGATCTCCGGCATGTTCGGCGAGGTCTCGCTGCGCCACGAGATCGTGTTCACGTAGAAGCAGTCGCCGGAATCGCACGCACCCTGCGTCGCCGGGTCGAGCGTCATCTCGATCGACGGCACCCGGCTGTCCTTGCCGAGGTGCCTGGCCGCGATCTGGTCGGCGGAGGTGGCGAGGCGAATCTCGGCCCCCGGCCGCGTGCGGTCGTAGGCATGAACGCCGGTAAGCCAGGCGGCGGCGGCGCGGTTGTGATCGCCACTGCCGTCGCCCTTGCTGTCGGCCTCGAGGTGCGACAGGTTGGTCAGGACGTTGAAGTGATCACGCACGCCTTCCAGCGGCTTCAGGTTCGGCGGCAGCTCGTAGCCGCGGCCGGTCTGGCGCGGCTTCCATTCCGAATGGATGACGCCGTGCGCCGCGTAGACGAAGCCGAGGCGCATCGGCGCCGGCCTGGCCTGGGCGAGGAGCCGCGGCACCATCGCATCGAGCAGCGGCAGCGCGACGGTCGCACCAACGCCCTTCAGCACCGTCCGCCGCGTCAGCGTCTTCCGAGTGAGGAACGTCATGCTCTCTTCCCTTCCGCTATTGAGGCGCGCGATCGGCCGTCGTGTGCGCCATTCTGCTTCCGAACGGAACGCTGCCCACCACGCCCAGCACGAGCGATTCGAAGCTGTAGTTCTGGCGCGCTGCGTCGCGGGCAATGACCCGGATGGTCGGCTGATCGTAATGCTGGATGTTACGCCCCAGCGCGTACATCAGCAGTTTCCCGGTCATCGCTTCGACAAAGAGATCCGGATTACGCAGCACGAGGCGGCGCACGCCCGTCGACCCCGTCCACCGTCGTGCCGTCCGGCAGGGCGCTGGCGACATCGAGCGGGCGGCCGTTCTCCTCGCCGCGCCAGCGGCCGATGGCGTCGAAGTTCTCGAGGGCAAAGCCGATCGGATCCATCCTGGCGTGGCAGGAGGCGCAGGCCGGGTTGGCGCGGTGCAGCTGCATCGCGTCCTTCATCGAGAGCGGCTGACCGGACGGTTCCGTGTCGAGCGACGGCACATCGGGCGGCGGCGGTGGCGGAGGCGACGCCAGCAGGTTCTCGAGGACGTACTTGCCACGCAACACGGCCGAGGTGCGCGTCGTGTAGGCGGTCAGCGACAGGATGCTCCCCTGCCCCAGCAGGCCGCGGCGGGGACTGCCTGCCGGCAGCGTCACGCGCCGGAAGTGGCTGCCAGTGATGTTCGGAATGCCGTAGTGCTTGGCCAGCGGCTCGTTGAGGAACGTGTAGTCGGCGGTCATCAGGTCGAGGACGCTGCGGTTGTCACGCAGGATGCTGTCCAGGAACAACTCGGTTTCCTGCACGAAATCCGCGCGCACGCCCTCGTCGAAGTCGCGGAACAGGTAGACGTCCGGCTCCTTGGTTTCGACGTCGCGCAGGAACAGCCACTGGGCGGCGAAGTTGGTAACCAGGGCGCGGCTGCGCTCGTCGGCCATCATGCGGTTCACCTGCCGGCGCAGGATGTCGGGCCGGCGCAGCGTGCCGGCGGCGGCCACATCCAGCAGCTCATCGTCGGGAATGCTGGACCACAAGAAGAAGGAGAGGCGCGAGGCGAGCTCGAAGTCGCTGACGCGGTACGACTGATCCGGCGGCGGCGGCCTCCGGCTCACGTTCGATGCGGAACAGGAACTGCGGGCTGACCAGCACGCGTTCCAACGCGCGCTGGATGCCAAGATCGAAGTCGCGTTCGGCGCGGCCCGCTTCGTAGAAGCGGCGCACGAGCCGCAGATCGTCGGCCGTCACGTCGCGGCGGTAGGCACGCCGCAGCAGCGTGGTCAGGATCCGATCTGCGCACGTGGCTTCCTGGTCGGCGGTGGCGGGCCGGCACACGAACAGCCGACGGCGGCTGGGCGTGTCGCCGGGGCCGGTGACCTTGAACGGACCGGTGATGGTGACCGACACGACCGCGGGCAGGGCGCCACGGTTGCGGCCCGGCGGCCGCAGCGCCGATTCGGACAAGGCCTCGCTGCGCTCGAGGAAGGTCACCGCGACACTGCGCGGACCGGCCGGCACAACGAAGCGGAAGTCGCCCTGGTTCGGCGCCTCGTCGGCCGCTGCATCGGCCGGCGCAGCGCCCGGCCTCCTCGCAATGTTCGTGATCGCGGTGATCGCCTTGCGCTCGCCGTCGATGCTGATCTCCAGCTGGTGGACGTCGGCCGACGCGTTCGCGGTCTGGACCTTGAACTCGTATTCGCCATCGAGCGGGAAGTAGCCGTCGATCTCCAGCCCGCCGCGCGTGCCGAACGGCAGGTCGCCCGTGGCGCCCGTCCTGCGGCTGCCGCACCGGCGTGATGTGGGTGTTCACCAGCACGCCGATGTCCGGGTCGCCGACCGCCGCGCGACTGATCTTGCGCGCGGCCGCCAGGTACCGCTCCATGGTGGCCGGCGAGACAAACAGCGTGTCTGCGAGGTTGTCGAACCCGCTGCTCGCGTTGTCGGCCGGCAGCAGCGTGGCGTAGTCGAGCTCGCGCGGCAAAGCCGGCAGCGCCAGCAGATCGCGGATCGCATTCGCGTATTCGGTCCGCGTCAGCCGGTGAGCCAGCGGCAGCGAGCCGGGGTTCGGTCGCGCCGCCGCGCTCCTTTCCAGCTCGTGCGCCAGGTAGGCGGAGGCGCGGGTGTAGAACGCCTGCGGCGGACGAGCCGCCCCTGGTGGCGGCATCGTGCCGGCGCGCAGCTGCCGGAGCACCTTCTCCCACGTCTCGGACTGCTCGCCCGGATGCGCCGCCTCGGCCGGGTCGAGCGTCAGGCCGGCGGTCTGCAACCGCTCGTTGTGGCAGGTGGTGCAGTAGCGGGTGATGCCGGCCTGCGTTTCGGCGCGGGCGTCGGGCGCCGGCGGTTCGGTGCGGGCGCTGGCTGGTGAGGCCTGGCCGGCAGCGCCGATGGGATCCGGCGAGAAACCCTGAACAGGGCCGAGGAACAGGCCTGCACCGATTCCGGTTGATGCGATGACGGCAATCAGACGCCTGTGCACCCCTACACCCCTCGAAGTTCGACGGCGATCCCGTCGGCATCGCGGAAACTGAGGCGATCGTCAGCCTGACGACGGCAACACGGTGATCCCGAGCGCCCCGAGCTTGCGGCTGACGGCCTGACGGTCGAAGGCGGCGACACGAATGCCGAAGCGCTCGATGTGCGGCATGTCGCCCGCGGCAACCTTCTCCAGCCCCACGCGGGTGCGAGCGGCCGTGAACCAGATGCGCTCCGGGTTCCGGTCCTTGGCGGTTTCCTTGCCGAAGAACTTACGGTAGAAGGCGGCCGACCGCTCCAGGTCCGCCACCTGCAGCACGACCATGTCCAGGCCGACGGCCTCGCAGATGGCGTCGTCCTGGGTCACGCGCGTCGACGCGATGATCGTCGGCAGCAGTCCTCCGGGCGTGGCCATGAACTGCGTGCGGATGCCGTCGGGATCGGTTACCGAGTTGTAGCCGGCCGAGCCGGTCAGCTTGATGTCCTGGGTCGCCAGCTCCGCCCGCATCTCCTCGAGCCGGTAGTCCTCGACCGTCGCGCAGAAGTGATCGATCCGCGCCGGACCGTTGGCGCTGCCGCCGAAGGCGACGTAGCCGATGCCCAGGCGGCAGTAGTAGCGCAGCGGCGGGCTCATCTCCTGGAAGATCTGCGGATCGAAGATCCGGCCGTAGAACGCCGCAGACTTCTGCGGATCGGGGACGACGAACCCCACGTGTTCCACACCTGAGGTCCGCAGCGGCAACTGCGAGGCCTGGGCGGCCACCGCGGCTGGCGCCGCGGCTAATGCCGCCGGCGCTGCTGCGATGACCGCCAGGAGTTCGCGTCGAGTGAGGAGCATCGACAAGCCGGACCTCCCGTGAGCGTTAGAAATCGATCTGCCCGCTCACGCGCGCGAAGCGCGCGTCCATCACCGAGGTCGGCCTCAGCCAGGTCGCGCCGAACGTCTGGATGTAGCCCTGGGCCACGTTCGAGTTCATCAGGTTGAAGATGTCGACGCCGATCTGCGCGCGGCGGCCGCCGAATCGCAGCGATCTTTGGCGACCCGGAAGTCGACCTGGTTGATGCGGTCACCAAACACCGTCTGCGGGGCGATCAGGTTCACCGTCACGCTGGCGGCGCTGCCTGACAACGGCCGGCCGAGGGTTTGTGCCACCGTGCCGGTCGGCACGACCAGGTTGGCCGCAAGGCTCGGGCCTGGCAGGCTCTGGATCGTGGCACTCACCTGCACATCGGCCTTCGGGATCGTGTAGGCGGTCAGCCCCTTGAACTGGGTCAGGAACGGCGCGACCGTGCGGCAGAAACGCTGGCTGGGCGAATCCAGCTTGGGGTTCACGTCGCAGGTGTCGGTCACCGCACGTCCGGTGCTGGTGCCGCCCTGGAACATCAGGCTGTTGTTCATGCGGCCGCTGACGTTGACGTCGACGCCGTGCCAGTAGCTGATTCGTTCGCCGTAGTCGCTGGCAGGGGCGACCAGGTTATCGATCCGGCCAAAGCTGGTCGGATTGATGTCCCACAGGTCATCGATCGTATAGCCGCCGCCGCCGGGGAGACGCGGGTCCGACGGTGCGACGATGCTGTACGGGCTGTAGTCCGATGGTGCGACCAGGATGTTGTCCGTCGCCGTGAAGTTGTAGAACCAGCGGCGGTTGTAGGTCACCTCGGTCGACAGGCGCGGCAGGATTTCACGCTGGATGCCCACACCGATCTGCGAATCGGCGGGACGGATGCCCCAGCCATTGAGCAGCCGCGGATCGTAACTGGTGTCGGGAATGGTGCTGCCAAAGTTCTGGTTCGCCCACGCGCCGCATTCGCCGTTGAGAGCGCGATTCATCAGATCGCAGTCAGGCACGAAGTTGCGGTTGGCGTCGTTCCAGGAGCGGGTCGTCGAGGTCACCCGCCGGGCCACCGGATTGTTGGCGATGAAGATGCCGCCAATCTGCAACGCGTCGCGATACTGCCCCGCGCTCACCCGCAGTGAGGTCTTGCCGTCGCCGAACACGTCATACGCCAGGCCGCCGCGGAACGACACATCGTTGTAGGCATCGACGCCCTTGGTCGCTGGCAGCACGACACCCTCCGGCACGAACCGCGATGGGCCGAATGCGCCTTCGACGTTGTAGCTCCAGGCGCGATCGTAGCGGACCGCGCCCTGCATCGATAACCGGCCGCGGCTCCATTGATCCTGCGCGTAGAGTGCCGTTCCCTTGACCCGGTCGTTGTTCAGCACCGGATTGACCCGCATCGTCAGCTGGTTCGGCACGCCGTTGTTGAAGCGGTACTCCAGCGACGGGAAGGTGTAGTGGGTCTCGCCATTGGTCGACAGGAACTGACCCTCGTAGCCGAACTTCATGTTGTGGGCGCCGGTCACGTAGGACAGGGCGGCGCGCCAGCGCGGCGCGGTGGCGAGGTTTCGCAGCCAGCCGCCGGAGCGATACACCAATCCCGGAATGGCGCCGCCCTGCTCCGTCACCGACACGAGATCCGCGTCGGCGTTCTGACGTCCATACTTCGTGCGCATCTGTGCGAAGCCGGCCTCGGCCAGCAGCCGGCTGGTCAGCGGCGACGTCCAGGTCATCTGGTGGAAGCGCTGGATATCGGTGTCCCACGTGCCGCCTGACGCCTCCGGTGCGACCGTCGGCGAACCACCCGCGGGACCGCCGGCGTCGCACTCGAGGCACATCCGCTGCTCGTCCCAGAAGATGTTGAACTTGTGTCGCGGCGTCGCCTGCAGCGTCAGCCGCAGCGGCACCTGGATCCAGGTGCCGTCGTAGATGGCACGCTTGGCCAGGTCAGGTTCGTAGGTCCACGCGTTCGGGTTGCCGTCGTTCTTGTTGTAGTACATCCCCGACACGTACAGACGCGTGCCTTGATTTTTCGTCGACAGGAAGAACCAGAGACGATCGCGAACAATCGGTCCGCCGATCGCGCCGTTCACCTCCCACGCCTTGATCAGTTCGTTCGGGTCTCTGCAGCCCGGCGGTCGCGCAGCTCGTCCGTCAGGTTGCTCCCCTGCATCGCTGCTGTTGGCGCCACTGAAGAAGAGCGAACCCTGTGAAGTTGATTGCCGCCGGTGCGCGGCACGACGTTCATCGTCGGTCCACCGGTTTCCGCCTCGCCCAGCCCGCCCGACAACGTGTAGGCCAGTTCCTGGGAATTGGCGACGTCGACCTGGTAGTTGGAGACGCCGGCACCGCCGCGCGACCGAACCCGCGTTCATGCCATCGACCATCACCCGGCCCTCGGTCTGCGGCCCGCCGTGGATCGCGAACGTCCGCGTCGCCGGGCTGTTCAGGCCGCCGACATCCTGGCCGCCGCTCGTCGTCACCCCCGGCGCCAGGGCGACCATCGTCTGGTAGGTGCGGGCGCTCGGAATCGAGGTCAGCAACTCGCGGTTGACGACCTGCTCGCGCCGCGCGCTCTTGATGTCGACGATCGGGCTTTCGCCGGTGACCGTCACCGCCTCCGCCAGCGTGCCGACGGGCAGGCTGGCGTCGACGGTGGCGTTGAACCGTCCCGACAGCTCGATGCCCTCACGCCTGAAAGTCGAGAAGCCAACAAGCGTGAACGTCACGCTATAGGTGCCGGGCCTGAGGTCGACGATGCGGTACTGGCCCGAGGCATCGGTCAGCACCGTGCGCACGCGCTCGATCAGCGCGTCGCTGGCCGCCTCCACCGTCACGCCCGGGAGCACGGCTCCAGAGGCGTCTTTCGCGGTTCCGGTAATCGTCGCCTGGGCCGAGACAGCGGCGGGGAGCACGAGGAGGGAAACCAGCACCGTTGCGGCCGCACACAGGTGCCGCTGCCGGTTCGCACAGAGTTCCATGAGCGCCCCTTGCCACTTTGCGTGGCGTGAGAAGGAACAAACGGGGTCACCGAGATCGCCGACGGTTCGAATTTGGGTGCGAAGCTTACAGGCGGCGATCGAGTGTGTCAACCAACGACTCGGCCTCACCCCGACGCGAATACGGTCTCAATCAGCGCCGCGAAGCGCCAACGCGGCCGAAGGCCGACGGCACGTCGCGGCGGGTGAAACACATCGACAGGCCGGGGCTCCAGCCAGCGTCAGAAATCGATTTGTCCGCTCACGCGCGCGAACCGGGCATCCATCACGGAGGTCGGCCTCAGCCAGGTCGCGCCGAAGGTCTGGATGTAGCCTTGCGGCACGTTCGAGTTCATTACGTTGTAGATGTCGATGCCAACCTGCGCCCGCCGGCCGCCGAATCGCACGATCTTGGCGACGCGGACATCGACCTGGTTGATCCGGTCGCCGAAGACCGTCTGCGGTGCGATCAGGTTGACGGTCGCGCTGGCGGCGCTGCCGGAGAGAGGACGGCCCAGACTCGGCGCGATCGTCGCGTTGGCGACGACCAGATTCGCCGCGAGACTCGGGCCCGGCAGGCTCTGGAGTGTGGCACTCAGCTGAACGGCCACCTTCGGGATCGTGTAGGCCGTCAGGCCTTTGAACTGTGTCGCGAACGGCGCAACCACCCGGCAGAAACGCTGGCTCGGCGAATCGAGCTTTGGCGTCACGTCGCACGTGTCGGTCACCGCGCGTCCGGTGCTGGTTCCACCTTGAAACATCAGGCTGTTCTTCATGCGGCCACTGATGTTGACGTCGACGCCGTGCCAGTAACTGATACGTTGGCCGTAATCGTCCGCGGGGGCGACCAGGTTATCGACCTTGCCGAAGCTTGCGGGGTTGAGGTCCCACAGGTCGTCAATCTCGTAACCACCGCCGTCCGGGAGACGCGGGTCCGACGGCGCGACGATGCTGTACGGACTGTAGTCGGTGGGCGCAACCAGGACGTTGTCCGTCGCTGTGAAGTTGTAGAACCAGCGGCGGTTGTAGGTGACCTCCGCCGACAGGCGGGGCAGGATTTCGCGTTGCACGCCGACGCCGATTTGCCCATCGGCCTGACGCACACCCCAGCCATCGAGCAGGCGCGGATCGTACCGGGTGTCCGGGATGGCGCTGCCAAAGTTCTGGTTCGCCCACGCCCCGCATTCGCCGTTGAGGGCGGGATTCATCAAATCACAGTCGGGCACGAAATCACGGTTCGCGTCGTTCCACGAGCGGGTCGTCGACGTCACCCTTCTGGCGATGGGATTGTTGGCGATGTAGATCCCGCCTGCCTGCAATGCATCTTTGTATTGGCCGGCGCTCACCCGGAGAGAGGTCTTACCATCGCCGAAGACGTCGTAGGCCAGCCCGCCGCGCAGCGACACGTCGTTGTAGGCATCGACACCGGTGGCCCCGGGAAGCACGACCGCCGCCGGAACGAACCGCGACGGTCCAAACGGCTCCTCCACGTTGTAGCTCGACGCGCGGTCGTAGCGAACGGCCCCCTGCAGCGAGAGCCGGCCGCGGCTCCATTGATCCTGCGCGTAGAGCGCCGTGCCGTTGACACGGTCGTTGTTCTTGAGCGGATTCACCCGCATCGTCAGTTGGTTCGGCACGCCATTGTTGAAGCGGTACGCCACCGACGGAAACGGGAAATAGGTCCCGCCGTTGGTGGACAGATGCTGGCCCTCGTAGCCGAATTTCATGTTGTGGGCGCCGGTGACGTAAGAAAGGGATGCGCGCCAGCGCGGTGTGGTGGTGAGGTTCCGCAGCCAGCCTCCCGACCGGTAGACCAGGCCCGGGATGGCACCGCCCTGCTCCGTGACGGGCACGAGACCCGCATCAGCGTTCTGGCGTCCATACTTCGTGCGCATGTGGCCGAAGCCGGCGTCAGCCAGCAACCGGCTCGTAAGCGGCGACGTCCAGGTCACCTGGTGAAAGCGCTGAAGATCGGTGTCCCACGTGCCGCCCGACGCCTCCGGTGCGACGGTCGGCGAACCACCGGCGGGACCACCGGCGCTGCACTCGAGGCACATCCGCTGCTCGTCCCAGAAGATGTTGATCTTGTTACGTGGCGAGGCCTGTAACGTCAGCCGCAGCGGCACCTGGATCCAGGTGCCATCGTAGATGGCCCGCTTGCTCGTGTCAGGGTCGTAGGTCCACGCATCGGGATTGCCGGCGTTCTTGTTGTAGTACATGCCCGACACGTACAGACGCGTGCCTTGATGTTTGGCTGACAGGAAGAACCAGAGGCGGTCGCGAATAATCGGGCCACCAATCGCGCCGTTCACCTCCCACGCCTTGATCAGTTCGTTCGGATCTCTCAAGCCGGCGGCGCGCAGTTCGTCGGTGAGATTAGTCCCCTGCATGGCGCTGTTGGCGCCGCTCAAGAACAACGAACCGGTCAACTTGTTGCCGCCCGTGCGCGGCACGACGTTCATCGTCGGCCCGCCCGTTTCGGCCTCGCCGAGCCCGCCCGACAAGGTGTAGGTCAGTTCCTGCGAGTTGGCGACGTCGACCTGGTAGTTGGACACGCCGGCGCCGCCGCGGGCGCCGCCGGAGTTCATACCGTCGACCAGCACGCGGCCTTCGGTCTGCGGCCCGCCGTGGATCGCAAACGTCCGGCTCGACGGGCTGTTGAGGCCTCCGACATCCTGGGTGCCGCCGGCAACCACGCCCGGCGCCAGGCCGACCATCGTCTGGGCGGTGTGCGCGCTGGGAATCGCCGTCAGCAATTCGCGGTTGACCACCTGCTCACGACGGGCGCTCTTGATGTCGACGACCGGGCTCTCGCCAGTGACCGTGACCGCCTCAGACAATGTGCCGACCGGCAGGTTGGCGTCGATGGTGGCGTTGAACCGTCCGGACAGTTCGATGCCTTCACGCCTGACCGTCGAAAAGCCGGTGAGGGTGAATGTCACGACGTAGGTGCCGGGCCTGAGGTCGACGATTCGGTACTGGCCGCTGGCATTGGTCACCACCGTGCGCACGCGTTCGATCAGCGCGTCGCTGGCCGCCTCGACGGTCACTCCCGGGAGCACGGCTCCTGATGTGTCTTTGGCGGTGCCGATAATCGTGGCCTGAGCCCAGGCGATGGCGGGGAGCATGAGGAACGCGACCCACACGGCCGCAGTCATGCACAGGGAACGCATCCTGTTCGCGCAGTGATCCATACAGCTCCTGGCCACGGCGTCGTGGCGTGCATCCAACCGGGGTTACCCGAGGAACGAGACCGCATCCCGGCGTCAAGGGGGCTGAAGCTTACTGCCGGGGGATCGGGCGAGTCAATCAGCGCCGCCGATTTGTCCGCATGCGCGCTGGCGTATAGTGCACCGACCTGAGGCTCAACCGCCGCATGCCGCGGCGCATTCAATCGTGGAGGTCTACGGTGCGCGCATCACTATGTGGAATTCTGCTCGTGGCGGCGCTGGCGTCTCCCGCCTGGGCTGGGCCGGAGGACGATGCGCTGGCGGTGGTCGAGAAATGGGCGGCGGCCTTTCGCGCCTCCGACGTCGACACCATCGTCGGGCTGTATTCGGCGGACGCGATGTTCCTGGGGACCGGCAGCCGGGCAGTGGTGCTGAAGACCGCCGAGATCAGGGACTACTTCGAGCGTGCGCTGCTGACGGATCGGCCGCGCGGCGCCACGCTCGAGAGCCGCTCGGTGATGGCGTTGTCGGACGGGGCGGTGGTCATCACCGGACTCGACATGACGACGGCGGTGCGCGACGGCAGGACGATCTCCTCACCCGGCCGCGTGACCTTCGTCATCGCCAGGCGCGGCGCCGAGTGGAAAATCGTGCACTTCCATCGCTCCAGCGTGCCCGGCGGCGGCCAGGGGACGCAAGCGTCTCCAGCGCCGCAAGGCGGCCAGGCCCCGGCACGCAACTGAATGGCTTCCGACCACGGAGCCGGCAGCTTCCGCTCTACCGCCGCGGCGGATACGTCTTGCTGAAACCGTTGCGCGTGTTGGTGACGGTAAAGCTGCCGTCCTGCTGCGCGGCCACCTTGATCAGATAGGCCGGTGTGTGCGCGGCCGCGGCTCCCCCACCCGGGCCGCGACCCCGGCCGGCCGCAGGCCCGCCGGGTGCTGCGGGCCCGCCCGGCCCGCCCGCGCGTGGTGCCACCGGTGTGGCCGATGCCGCGGCGGCCGGTGCTGTTGCTGGCGCGGGCGCCGGCGCCAGCACGCCCGCAATCGTCGCCGCGTCGTCGACGTTGGCAATGAACCGCGCCGGGGCGTTCTCGAGGCCGGCGTTGTACGACCAGTGCAACTGCCACAGATCCTCTACGCCGACAGTCTCCTGCAGCCCGGCGAAGGCTTCTGCCGTGCCGCCCTTGCGCGTCCCGTTGTTCATCACGACCACGCGCGGCCGCAGCGCCCGGACCAGCGCTGGCGAGCCTGACTTCTCGAGGCCATGATGTGACGTCAGGTAGAGGTCGACCGGGCCGATCCGGTCCGTCGGGCACATCAGGTCCAGCTCGCCGTTCCACGTCAGATCGCCGAGGTCGATGGTCCGAAATCGCCCATAGGCGAGGAGGAATCCCGCCGACTCGCCATTATCCGGATCGGTGTACGCGCTCTCGTCCTTCCGCGGCACGCCCGCGCAGGCGGCGTTCCGATTGCCGCCGCCGGGCAGGTTGTTCTCGAGGAACTTGTTCGCCGATGCGACGGTCGTGATGTCCAGGCCGGTCATCCTCACTTTGTCGCCCGGCTTGACGACCGTGCGCTTCCCGGCGCTCAACGCCTCGTAGGCGGCGAGGAACTGGGAGGAGACGATGCGATCGCCCGGGTGCGGCGTGCCGTGATCATAGAAGTGCCCGACCGGGAACTGCCTGGCAACTTCCAGCAGCGCGCCGACGTGGTCGCCGTGGTAGTGAGTGGTCCACAGGTGATCGATCGTCGTCACCCCGGCAGCCCGCAGCGTCTCGACGATCCGGCCGAGATCACGGTCTCCCGGGTTGCCGGTATCGACCAGCAGCGACTCTCCCGCCGGTCCGACGAAGAGCGTCGACTGACCGCCCTCGGTGTCGATGTAGTAAATCGTCAGGGTTCCGCTGCGGACCTGTGCGGCCGGCCGCGGTGACAGCCAGGCTCAGAACCGTCAGGACCACACAACAACTGGTGACAACGGCGCGCATGCAATCTCCCTCGGTGCGGCTGCGCCTTGCTGGCGGCCGTCGCACTGCACTATAGACGCTACCGGCGGGAGCTGTGCAATGATGACGCGCCAAGAAGGGGTATCGCCATGCGCATCGTGAGTCTCGTGGTTGCCGCGTCGGTCACATTCTCGATCGGCCTCGGCGTGCACGCCCAGCAGGGCTCATCGACGGCTCCAGGCTCGACCAGCGCCCAGGCCGGCGGCCGCGCCGGCGGCGCCGCCGCCGGCAGTTCGGGCCAGTTGATCGGCGGCTCCGGCACCATCCCGCTGACGCCGGTCGACGCGCGCGGCTGGGGCTGGCAGGTCAAGGCCTCGGTGAGTCCGGCGACGCCGCGGCCGTTCTACAACAAGGCCAAGGAGCTGCTGTTCCAGGACAAGCAGATCACCAGCTACACGGTGTCGAGCTACAACCCTGACCTGTACTGCGAAGTCGGCAAGCACTTCGACTACATCTGGTTCGAGATGCAGCACAGCACGATGTCGTGGGACGACGTGCGCCGCATGATGCTGGCGTGCCCCGGGCGTCGGCGCCGCGCCGATGGTCCGCATGCCCGACGCGCTCGAGTCGAGCATTCAGAAGGCGACCGATATCGGCGCCAGTCGGCGTCATCGTCCCGACGGTCGACGACGCGCTGGAGGCGCGGGATGCGGCGCGGTTCTCGCGCTACCCGCCGGTCGGCCGGCGCAGCTCTGGCGGCGGATCGTTCGGACAGGTCTGGCCGGGGATCAACTACCGCGCGACGATCAACGACAACATGCTCGTCACCGTCATGATCGAGACGCTCGAAGGCGTGGCCAATGCCGAGGAGATCGCCGCCACTGCCGGCGTCGACGTCGTCATCTTCGGCAACAACGATCTTTCCAGCGTTCTCAGGCTGGGAGCAGAACGATCCGCGCTACCAGGATGCGCTGATCAAGGTTCATGACGCGGCGCTCAAGTACGGCAAGTACTACGGCAACGCCGGTCAGCAGTATCTGAACGGCTACGTGGTCAGCGCCGACACGCGCATGGTCCAGGACGGACCGGCACGTGACGGCTGGCAGCGGCCGGCGCGCGGCGGCGGTCCGGGCCGCGGCGCAGCACCCGCGCCGGGCGGACGCGGCCGCGGCGACAGCGCACCGGAAGAACCGGAGCCGGTGATCGGTCTGCCGGGCGGCGCGCCGCCCGGGGCGCGCGCGCCAACCGCCCCGGCCGCCGGCGGCCGCGGCCGGTAGAGAGGACTCGAACCGATGCGTCACACGCGCCGCCTGGTCGGCGGAGTCCTCGTCCTGGCCTGCGCCACGCTGGCCGCACAGCAAGCGCAGCAGGCGCGGTCGTCTGCATCCGGCGTCTACACCGCGGAACAGGCCGCCGCCGGCGAGAAGATCTACTTCGAGCAAGTGCGCCACATGCCACGGCGACGATCTCGGCGGCCGCGAGCAGGCGCCCGCGCTGACCGGCGCGCCGTTCTTCGACGCGTGGAACGGCAAGGACCTGCGCCGGCTGCTCGACCGGCATCGAGACGATGCCGCCGACCGCGCCGAAGAGCCTGTCGGCGGCGGAGTACGCCGCCGTGCTCGCCTTCCTGCTGCGCAACGCCGGACATGCCGAGCGGTCCGACGGCGCTGCCCACCGATCGCGCGCAACTGGCGCAGGATCACGTTCGGACGACGCCGCGGGCCAGCCGTGGCGCGCATCGGCGCCGCGCACCGGCCGCGACGCCGGCGGCCGCAGCGCCCGGCGGCCGCTCCGCCGGCCGGCGCGCGCCGGCAGCCGCCACGGCGGGCCGACGCACGACGTGGACCACCTACGGCGGCAACCTGGCGAGCCAGCGCTACTCGCCCGCCGACCAGATCACGAAGGACAACTTCAACCAGCTGGAAATCGCCTGGCGGCTGAAGACCGATTTCCTCGGGCCCGCGGCCCGACACGCTGTATTCGGCGACGCCGCTGCTGGTCGGACCGCACGCTCTACACGACCGCCGGCACGCGGCGGGCGGCCATCGCCCTGAACGCCGCCACCGGCGAGATGCTCTGGATGCATGCGGAGGACGAGGGCCGGCGCGGCCAGAACGCGCCGCGCAACGGCGCCGGCCGCGGCGTCGCCTACTGGGCCAGCGCCGACGGCGCCGACCAGCGCGTGATCTACGTGACGCCCGGCTACCGGATGCTGGCGCTCGACGCGAAGACCGGCATTCCCGTGCCGGCGTTCGGCAAGAACGGCGTGGTCGACCTGAAGCTCGAGGCCGATCAGGAGGTCGACCTCGACACCGCCGAGCTCGGGCCTCAACGCCACGCCGCTCGTCGTCGGCGACGTGATCGTCGTCGGCGCGGCGCACCGCCCCGGCGGCGCGCCGCGCACGATGCGCAACGCGCGCGGCATGGTGCGCGGCTACGACGCCCGCACCGGCAAGCGGCTGTGGATCTTCCACACCATTCCGCAGCGCGGCGAGTTCGGCTACGACACCTGGCTCGAGAACTCCGCCGAGTGCAACGGCAACACCGGCGTCTGGGCGCAGATGAGCGCCGACCCCGAGCTGGGTCTGGTCTACGTGCCGGTCGAAATGCCGACCGGCGACTACTACGGCGGCAACCGGCCCGGCAACACGCTGTTCGCCGACAGCCTGGTCGCGCTCGACGTGAAGACCGGCCGCCGCAAGTGGCACTACCAGACCGTGCATCACGACCTCTGGGACTGCGATCTGTCCTGCGCGCCGATCCTGTTCGACATGCAGATGAACGGACGCACGATCAAGGCCATCGCGCAGCCGACCAAGCAGGCCTTCCTCTTCGTGTTCAATCGCGAGACCGGCGAGCCGATCTGGCCGATCGAGGAGCGGCCGGTGCCGCAGTCGGACGTGCCGAAGGAGAACGCAGCAGCCCGACGCAGCCGTTCCCGACCAAGCCGCAGCCGTTCGACCTGCAGGGCATCACCGAGAACGACCTGATCGACCTGACGCCCGAGCTGAAGGCGCAGGCGCTGGAGGTCGTCAAGCGCTACAAGATGGGTCCGCTGTTCACGCCGCCGGTCGTCGAGCTCGCTCGACGGACCGCTCGGCCACGCTGCAGGTGCCGTCGGACGTCGGCGGCGCGAACTGGCCGGGCGGTTCGTTCGACCCGGAAACCAATCACCTCTACATCCATTCGCACACCAGCCGTGTATCGTGAGCGGCCTCGTGCCGGCGAACTCCGCAGCAGTCCGACATGGGCTACGTCGGCGGACAGGCACGCGCGGGTGGCGCGGCGCTGCGGCGCGGCGGTGCGCCGCTGCCGCGTGGCGCTGGCCGCCGGCGCGGCAGGCACGCTGCGCCGCTGCCGGTGCCCGCGCCGGCGTGCGCGGTCCGCTGCCGGCGGCGGCCGCGGCGGCGCGACCGTGCAGGGGCTGCCGCTGCTCAAGCCGCCCTACGACCGGATCACCGCCTACGACATGAACACCGGCGACATGGTCTGGCAGAAGACGCACTCGTCGACGCCGGACGACATCAGGAACCATCCCGGCGCTGCGCGGCCTGAACCTGCCGCGGCTCGGACAGCCGGGCCGCACCTTCATCGGCACGCTGACGACGAAGACGCTGCTGATTGCCGGCGAAGGCGGCGTCCACACCAATGAGGCCGGCAAGCGCGTCGCGCTGCTGCGGGCCTACGACAAGCTGACCGGCGAGGACGTCGGCGCGGTCGAGATGCCGAACAAGCAGACCGGCTCGCCGATGACCTACATGATCGACGGCAAGCAGTTCATCGTGCTGGCCGTCAGCGGCAGCGACGGCGCGGAGATCCTCGCCTACGCGTTGCCCTGACCACGGGTTCCTGAAGGCTGAGGGTGCCATGAGCATGCGGCGCATCGTCTCGTCGGCTATCGTCCTGGGCCTCCTTTCCGCGGGGGCGATCGTCGCCGCCCGGCCGCAGAGTGCCACGCCCTCGGCGGTCACCACCGGACGTGCCGCCGCTGCCCCGCCGCTCGTGCCGGTGCGGGTCAGCGCAAACGGCAACTTCCGCATCGCGCCGCCGTACGTCGCCGATCCGGCGTTCACGCCGAAGCCCGACGTGCCGAAGGGCCGCGTCATCCGCTTCACCATGAACTCCGCGGAGAGCAAACTCTTTCCGACCGCCCCGGTCGGGAGTGGCGGTGCGCGCGGCGGTGCGGCCGGGCGTGGCGGGCCGGCTTCGGCAACCGCGACTGCGCCGCCGCAACAGCAGGCGTTCCAGCGTCAGGTCGCCGTCTACGTTCCTGCCGGTTACGTCGCCAACACGCCATCTCCGTTCATCGTCGTGCAGGACGAACGCTGGTTCATCCCGGAAGACGCGCCGCCCGCGGCGGATGGCAGGCCGCGCACCGACCTGCCGTTCATGCCGGTGATGCTCGACAACCTGATCCACCAGAAGCGCATCCCTCCGATCGTCGCTGTACTACTCTCGCCGGGCCCGGGCGGGCAGCGCACCATCGAATACGACACGGTCTCGGACCGGTATGTGAACTTCGTGGAAACCGAGGTGCTGCCAGGCATCACGCGTGACCACCAGGTGGCATTCACGACCGACCCCGACGGGCGCGCCGCGTTCGGCGAGAGCTCCGGCGCGGCGGCAGCACTGACGATGGCGTGGCTGCACCCCAACCTCTACCGCCGCGTGATCAGCTACTCCGGGACGTTCGTCGCGCTCCAGCGCAACGCCACCGCTCCGAACGGGGCGTGGGATTACCACCAGACCTTCATCCCGAACTCCGAGCGGAAGCCGCTGCGCATCTGGCTGCACGTGAGCGAGAACGACATCGGCGCCGCCGCGCCAGTCGAGCAGATGCGCAACTGGGTGGCGGCAAACCAGCGCATGGCCGCGGCGCTCAGGGCCAGGGGCTATCCGTACCAGTTCGTGTTCTCCGAGGCCTCCGGCCATGTCGAGCGCAGCGTGGAGATGCAGACGATGCCGGACGCGTTCGAGTGGGTGTGGAAGGGCTACAGGGCGAGCGGCCGTTAGCATCGCACTGGTGCTCCCATCGCTACTGGCCTGCGTTACCATGCAGCGGTGCCACACCTCAGCGCCCGTATCGTGGTCGTGCTCGCCCTGGTCGCCGCCAGTGGCGCGGCATCGCTCGCGCAGCGATTCGGGGTGGCGGAGGGCGCTGGCGCCGGCATTCGCGTCCCGCCGAAGGAGTTCGCCGACCGCGACTTCACCGTTTGCAAGTGGATGTTCCGCAGCAATCGATCGGAAGGCGGCGGCATCGGCTGGAGCACGGACTATCCGTTTGGCGAGATCAACCTGCTGACGCGGCTGTCAGAGCTGACCAAGGTGCGGGTCAGCCGTGACGCCGGCGGCGGCCTGAACTACTGGGTCGTGCAGCTCAGCGACGACCAATTGTTCGCCTGTCCCCTGCTGATCGGCTCGGACGTCGGCACTGCGGCTCTCACGGAGATCGAAGTCGGTCGCCTGCGGCAGTATCTGCTGAAGGGCGGCTTCCTGTGGGTCGACGATTTCTGGGGTACACGGGCGTGGGACCAGTGGGCGGGGCAAATCAAGCGGGTGCTGCCGGAGTTCCCGATCGTGGAGGTTGCCGCGGCAGACCCGATCCGGCAGACGCTGTTCACCATCACCGAAGTCAAACAGGTGCCGAGTCTCTTTTCCTGGGGCGGCCCCGGGAGTGATCCGCGCGAACGCGGCTCTGACAGTCCGCACGCGAATTTTCGCGCCATCGCCGATAGCCGCGGCCGGATCATGGTGGCGATGACCCATAACACGGACATCGGCGATTCGATGGAACGTGAAAGCGACGATCCCGACTACTTCCACGCCTACGCACTGGACGGCTATTCGCTGGCCGCCAACATCGTGCTGTACGCACTGACACACTGAGCGCAGTGCCGGCGCGTCCGGCGCTAATCGGCTAGGGACGGCACTCGAAGCTGTTCGCGTCCTCGGCATTGCCCTGCCCCTTGTAGTGCGCGTGCAGCGGATACGCACACAGCGGACGGCTGCGCCCTGGGAAGGCGGTTCCGGTGGCGGTCAGGCTCTCGGGTGGAACACCCTGCTCGACCCAGCGCACCATTGCATCGAGCGCATCGAATCGATCCAGCGACGGCCCGCCGCCGCAGTGGCCCGCACCCGGCACCAGGAACAGCCGGCTCCAGTCGCGCACGCGGTCGGCCCCGCCGTTGGCCTGCCCCATCCGGGTGTAGTAGTCCACGGTGTCGAGCGCCGAGAACCACGGGTCGCTGACGCCGTGCCAGAACAGCAGCTTGCCGCCGCGGCCGGAGAACGTATTCAGCGCCGTCCACCGCGCAGTCGTCGAGAGCGCTTCGCTCGGGTCGTCCTGCACGCGCCGGACGGCGGCATCGACATCCATGCCAACCGAACCGGCGGCAGCGCCGATCACCTGACCGCCGTGCAGCAGTCCGGCGATGCCCTGCGTCGATGCAAGACCGGTGTCCCAGGCGAAGCCGGGATACACCTGCCGCCCCATGGCGTCCTTTGGTCCGGCAAACGCCTTCTCGAGCGCTGCGGCCTGCGGCGCTGACAGGCAACGATCGCCGGCGGAGCCGGCGCACACCAGCGCCTTCGGATCGAAGCGGCAGGCGCTCACGTTGAAGATCATCCGATCGGCGAGCCCGTCGTTCGCGTCACACGCCGCGACAATGCCGTCGAGGACGCCCTGCTTCTGCGCCTCGCTGAGCGCGTTCCGCGTGATCGGCTGCCCTTCTGCGTTCTTCGGCGCCACCTCGTTGAGCGTCACCGCCACCCACCGGTCGCCGATGCCGGAGTAGCTCGTGCGCATCGCCGGCGCGCCGGCAATCACGCCATCGAACAGCAGCGGATACCGCTGCGTCATCAGCATGGCCTCGCGGCCGCCGGTGGAACAGCCGGCGAAGTACGCCTTGTCGGCGCCCCTGCCGTACTGCCTGGCGATGATGCGCTTTGCCAGTTCGGCGACCCGGCCAATCGCCACGTAGCCGAAGTCGAGGCTTGCCTGCTGGTCCTGCTGAAAGGTGCCGTCGAACGCGCCGCTGCCCGAGTGTCCGGTGTCGGTGCTGACCACCGCGAAGCCGCGCGCCAGCGCCGAGCGATCGCCGGCGGCCGACGTGCCGACCGGGTTCGCCACCGAGCCGTTCAGGCCGCCGCCCCCTTGCATCAGGAAGCGGCCGTTCCACGCTTCCGGCAGGGCCAGGGCGAAACCGATGCCGTAGGTCGTCCCCGCCGGCACGCCGCTGCGGCGGTCGACGACGCCGTCCAGCCGGCAGTAGGCGGGCAGGTTGGTAGCCGCAGGGGCGGGTCCGCCAGCGCGGCCGCCCGGCAGCGCCGCGCCCGCCGGGAACCACTGCGTCCTGGTAACGGTCAGGGCGACGCCATCGAGCTGGAGGTCCTGCAATGCCGCACACGCAGCCGGTGTGGTCGACGACTGGGCACCGGCGGAGACCGACGACAGCAGCAGGGCACTCAAGGCGGACAGGGCGACGCGCATTCGAGCCTCCTCATGGGATATGACGCGGCCACAGTGTACCCAGGGACCATAGGGTCCACAGGCCACAGGGCCCATAGGGTAATGGATTCCGGCGCTCATCCTGGCGCTGCGTCTTCAGGCCACGGCCGGTACGGATAAATCTCCCGTCGCTTCCTCGGCTTCGGTAGAATCCGCGCGTATGAGAAAACCGCCGCATCGTCTCGTCGTGGCCGCGAGCGCGCTGACCGTTGCCGCCACCGTCGCTTTCGCGGTCACCTCTGCGCAGGGCCCTCCCGCAGGCCAGCCTGCACCCATTCCCCAGGGCGCGGCCGGACCGGCGCAGCCAGGGCAGCCGGCGGCACCGGCCGGGCCGCAGAGCCAATTTGCCGATGCCGCGAACCTGCCGCCGCTGCTGCGGAACTACCGCGCCGTCACCGGGCAGCGTCTGCGGCAGCCCGAGGATCGGAACTGGCTCACCATCCGCCGCACCTACAACGGCTGGGGCTACAGCCCGCTCGACGACATCACGCCGGCCAACGTGTCGCGGCTGAAGCTGGTGTGGTCGGCGCCGACCGGCGAGGTCGGCGCGCACCAGGCGCCGCCGCTCGTCAACGACGGCGTGATGTTCGTCAGCACGCCGAACAACCAGGTCGCCGCCTACGACGCCAGAACAGGCACCCTGCTCTGGCGCTACAAGCGGCAGCGGCCGCAGGGCGCGTTCGTCGCGCACCCGTCCAATCGTGGCCTCGCGCTGTATAACGACAAGATCTACTACGCCGCCGGCGAAGCGGTCGTCGTGGCGCTCGATGCCAGAACGGGCCGCGAGGTCTGGTCGAAGGAAGTCTTCAACAACAAGATCAACTACTACATCACCCTCGCGCCGCTGGTCGCCGACGGCAAGATCATCGTCGGCGCGTCCGGCGGCGAGTTCGGCGTACGCGGCTACATCGCGGCGCTCGACCCGGACACCGGCAACGAACTGTGGCGCACCTACACGGTGCCTGCACCGGGCGAGCCGGGCAGCGAGACCTGGCCGAAGGACGGCGAGCAGTGGAAGACCGGCGGCGCGTCCATCTGGGTGACCGGCAACTATGATCCGGCGACCAACACCACCTTCTGGGGCACCGGCAACGGCGGGCCGTGGATGGGCGATCAGCGGCCGGGCGACAACCTCTACACCGCGTCGACGGTGGCGCTCGACGCGGCGACCGGCAAGATCAAGGGGCACATGCAATACACGCCGAACGAGTCGTTCGACTGGGACGAGGTCTCGCCGCCGATCCTGGTCGACTTCCGCCGGGGCGGCCGTGAGATCACCGGTGCCATCAATGTCGCGCGGAACGGCTATATGTATTTCCTCGACCGCACCGGCGGCGCCCTGCGCTTCGTCGACGGCAAGCCGTACGTGAATCAGAACGTCTTCCGGTCACTCGCGCCGACCACCGGACGACCGGACATCGACGAGGCGCACAAACCCGGCACCGGCAAGCGGGCGCAGTACTGTCCCTCGCTGCACGGTGGCAAGAACTGGCCGCCGGTCGCCTTCAACCCGCGCACGCGCATGATCTACATCCCCGCCAACAACAACCTCTGTCAAACGATGGAGGGCGTTGCCGTCACCTACACGGCCGGACGCGGCTTCACCGGCACCGTGCGCGGCGAGGGGCTTGGAACGCAGCTTCGCCAGGGCGCGACGCATGTCGGTGAAGTACAGGCGTGGAACGTCGACACCGGTGAGAAGGCCTGGACGCACACCTATCGCCAGGCGAACTGGGGTCCGATGCTGACGACGGCCGGTGGGCTCGTGTTCAGTGGCGGCACACCCGATCAGAAGTTCCATGCGTTCGACGCCGCCACCGGCAAGCTGCTGTGGGAGAGCGTCACCAGCTCGGGTGTGCTCGGGCCGCCGTCATCGTTCGAAGTTGACGGCAAGCAGTACGTCACGGTGCTCACCGGCTGGGGCTCCGATGCGCGCGGCATGGGACAGACGGTCGCGCGGCTGCTCGGTGAACCGGTACCAGACGTGCCCGAGGGCGGCGCCATCTACGTGTTCGCCGTCGACTAGTGCAGCACCAAGCGCAACGGCGAGAACGTTCGGGCGTTGTGTATTGGGGGGCGCTGGGGTGCGCGGCGCCTTGATGTTGCCGGTGTTGCCGCCGGGCGATGCTCGCCGCGTAGGCGGCACGTCGGGTCTCATCACGGCTGCCGCGTTCGAAAATCGGACGACGGCGTCGTAGCGGGCGCCGGGGTCGGCGATCACCCCCGGCCTGAGCTCCTCCGGCAGATTCGCGTTGACCGTGAACGTCGCTCGCGCACAGCCATGCCCCTTCGGGTGCACGCCGCGCAGGAAGGGCGTGCCGTCGCGGTAGCGCTGCTCCATGAGGCAGACCATCAACTCCGCGGTCTCGCGGGTCTGCTCTGCCTCGCCCCGGAGTACGAATTCCACTCCGTCGATCGAGTCCAGGACGTCAAACACTGCCGCTGCCGCGCTTCGGCACCGACCGGACCGCATTCACCCAATTCGCGCAGGACGGCGACGTTCGTGCCGCTGGCCTGGCGCGGATCTCCAACCAGATGTGGCGTTCAGGCAGGCGCAGCTCGGCCAGACGCCCGGCGTCGACGTGGTGATGCGATCGCCGAACTTAACGGGATCGCGGCCCGTGCTCATTGATCCGCCGCGCAACGATGATCGCCTGTGATACAAATCCGCCCCATGACGGCACGGGCATTGGCGATGGTTGCTGGTTCAGTCGCAGCGCTCACGATGTCGCTCGCCGCGCAGCAGTCCGACACCACGCGCAACCCACTCGGCGGCGACGCCGCGGCCATTGCCGCGGGCGAGCGGCTCTACAACCAGGGATGTGCCGGCTGCCATGCCGCCGCCGGCCAAGGCAGTGACCGGGCGCCGGCGCTCACCGGGCGCCTGGCACACGGCAGCGACGATGGTGATGTCTTTCACTCGATCCGGGAAGGCGTGCCGGGCACGGCAATGACCGCGCATCGCGAGCTGAACGACCAGCAGACCTGGCAGCTCGTCTCGTACATCCGCAGTCTCGGCGGCACGGCACCACTGGCGCCGCCGGGCAACTCGCCTGCCGGCGCGTCCGGTGACGCAGCTGCCGGGGCGGTCGTGTTCACGCGCGCGCAGTGCTCGACCTGTCACGAGATCGACGGTGTCGGCGGTATCGTTGGCCCGGACCTGTCGACGGCAGCCCGTTACGGCGCCGAGGCGCTGCGCCGAAAGATCCTCGATCCCGACCAACCGATCGCGGCGCCGGCCGCTGCCGGGCCGGCGCGCCCGGCCGCGCGGCCGCAGACGATCACCGCCCGCCTCAGCGATGGGCGGACCATCCGCGGCGTGCGCCGGGCCGAGGACACCTTCACGCTGCACGTCCTCGACCTGGACAATCGGGCGCACCTGCTCGACAAGAGCGCGATCGCCGAACTCCGCGTCGAGAACACGTCGGTGATGCCGCACGACTTCGGCACCCGACTAGCCGCCGCTGACTTGACGCAACCTGGTGGCCTATCTCGCCTCCCGCCGCGAGCGGGACGGCTCGCACGCGCCGGTGCGGCGTGGCGGCGTAACCGCCGAGCGCCTGGCGAACGCTGCAGACGAGCCGCAGAACTGGCTGACCTACTGGGGTAACTACCAGGCCACCCACTATTCGGGCCTGGCGCAGATCACACCCGCCAACGCCGCCACCCTCCGGGCCGCGTGGACGGTCGCCATGCCCGGCGACGCCGTGTTGCAGACCACGCCGCTCGTGGTCGACGGCGTGATGTATGCCACGCAGCCCAATTCGGTCATTGCCGTTGATGCTCGCACCGGCCGGCTGATGTGGCGCTCGACCCGTCAACGGAAGGTGCGCAACCCGTACGAGATCAATCCGTTCAACCGCGGCGCCGCCATCGCCGGCGATCGGCTGTTCGTTGGCACCCTCGACGCCGCCCTGGTGGCACTCGACGCCAGGACCGGCGGCGTGCTCTGGGAAGCCCAGGTCGCCGATTCGATGCTCGGCTACAGCATCACCAGCGCGCCGCTGGTGGTCAGGGACAAGGTCCTCGTCGGCATTACCGGTGGAGAGTTCGGCGCGCGCGGCTTCCTCGACGCCTATGACGTCGCCAGCGGCGAGCGGCTCTGGCGGTGGTATGCAGTACCGGCCGCAGGCGAGTTCGGCAACGACACGTGGCAGGGCGACAGCTGGATGCGTGGCGGCAGCCCGATGTGGCTGACCGGTTCCTACGATCCGGTCCTGGACACCGTCTACTGGGCGGTCGGCAATCCAGCACCGCAGATCGATCGGACCGCGCGCGGCGATGGCGACAACCTGTTCAGCGACTCGGTCGTCGCCATCGACGCCGAGACGGGCACCCGCAAGTGGCACTACCAGTTCACCCCGAACGATGGCCACGACTGGGATTCGGCGCAGGCGCTGGTGCTCGTCGATCGCCTGTGGCACGGGCAGCGCCGCAAGCTGCTGATGCACGCCGATCGCAATGGCATGTTCTACGTGCTGGACCGAGCCGACGGCACGTTTCTCGCCGCCACGCCGTTCGTCTACCAGAACTGGAACAGCGGCTTCGACGCGGATGGCCGGCCGCGGATCGTCCCCGGCTCGAACTCCAGTGCCGACGGCAGCTTCTTCGTCTATCCGACACTTGGCGGCGGCACCAACTTCCAGGCGCCGTCCTATAGCCCGCGTCACCGGGTTGTTCTACCTCGCCTATTCCGAGAACGGCCAGCGCTACGTCAGCCAGCCAGTGGCGTTCGAGCAGGGCCGTCAGTACATCGGACGCGGGCAAGCGGGTGCCGCGTCTCCCCGTGCCAACGAGCCGGCACCGTCGTCGGGCATCAAGGCGATCGATCCCGAGACCGGCAAGACCGTCTGGGATTTCAAGACGTCGCAGGGGTCGCTGCAGAACGGCGTCCTGGCGACCGCCGGACAGGTGCTGTTCGCGTCGATTCGCGATGGCAATCTCGCGGCGCTCGATGCGCGGAGCGGCGCGCACCTGTGGCACTTCCAGACCGGCACGACCCCGGCGGCCTCGCCAATGAGCTACGCCGTCGGTGGCAAGCAGTACGTGGCAATCGCCGCGGGCAACACGATTTACGCGTTCGCGTTGCCGTAGGCGCGCAGACCCGAGAAGTAACTCGCTCGCGGGTTCGACGGGCTGATGTAGTGCTGCTGCAGGCTCGTCTTCGAGAACAGCACCGATTGCGACGACACCGGTACCTGGAGGGCGTCGAGGACTCGTCGATTGTACCGCCCGTCGGCAGGGCGACGTCTCCTGATGGTCTGCGCGTGCGGGCGATGGCAGGCGCCGCATGACCCTACCCCGGACGCGCTGCCGTCCGGGCGTTGCAGTTGGTAGCTGTTCATGCACGAAGTCCGGGCACAGGTGTGACAACCAGCGTGCCTGCAGCTGGACGCGTTCGGGCTCGCGCTCGATCTGCTGCTCCGGGCACCGCGTCGTAGAGGCCGACGTTTCCGGTCAGCTCTCGATGCCGGAGGCCGGTCGGCGGAGGTCGTGGCGACCGGGTTTGCCCTTCACCTTGACCGTGCGTGGTACGCCCTGCCGCTTGTGCGGCTTGCACAGCATGCAGCCGCTGCGCGTCGATTTCGGGCCCTTCCGCTTGTAATGCATCGCTGTGCCCGTGTCTGCTGAAGAGGTGTCTTACCGGCGCCGTGCCATCCGTATGGCTGACGCGACCGCACCGACGAGCGCTCCGAGCACTGCCAGCGTCACCAGCACGCTGCCCCGGCCGACGCCTGGCCCGCCGCCGGGGCCGCGACAGGGAAGCGTCGTCCATGCGGCTTCTGCCCGCGTCTCAGTGGTGCATGGTCGCCAGCGTCGCCGCATCGAGATGAGCAACCGAGCGCGTGTCCTGAAAGGCACGGATGCCTTCGATGCCTTGCTCGCGCCCCATGCCGGAGGCCTTCATGCCGCCAAACGGCGCCCGCAGGTCGAGCCGGGTGGCACCATGATCGTTGACCCAGACGTAGCCGCACACCATCCTGGCGCCAACCCGATTCGCGGTCTCGGGATCCGCCGTCCACACCGACCCGGCCAGGCCGGCCCAGGAGTCGTTCGCTGCCTGGATGGCTTCTTCTTCGGTATCGAAGGGAAGAACCGGGATCACCGGGCCGAACTGCTCCTCGGTGACGACGCGCAGTGCCGGAGTCGGGTTGACGACAATGGCCGGCCGCACGAAGTTGCCGCCCTGCATCTCGCCTTCGGGTAACTCGCCGAACTCCAGCACCGTCGCGCCGGAATCCCTGGCTTCCTGGATGAGCGTGTCGACAAAGGTCTTCTGCGCCGGCGAATGCAGCGGCCCCATCGTCGTGTCGGCATCGAGCCCGTAACCGAGCCTGGCGCGCTGCAATCGCGCGGACAGGCCGCGCACCACGTCATCCATCCGCGACCTGTGCACGTAGAGGCGCTTGGCGTTCATGCAGACCTGGCCGGTGGTGTCATAGACCGCGGCAAACAGACGATCGAGGTGCACGTCGTCAAGAATCGCGTCCTCCAGAATCACGGCGGGATCGTTGCCACCCAATTCCAGCGTGACGCGGGTCAGGCTCGCCGACGCCAGCTCCATGATCTTCTTGCCGCCGCCGACCGACCCGGTAAAACAGACCTTGGCCACGTCAGGGTTGCGGATTAGTGCCGTCATGTTGGCGTCCGGGCCGGTCACCACGTTGAGCACGCCTGGCGGCAGTTGTTCGGCAATACGCTGGACGACGCGGGTCGTAGCAAGCGGCGCCGTCAGCGGCGGCTTGACGATCACGGTGTTGCCGGCGAGCAGCGCATGCGGCAGCGAGGCGCCGAGGATGGCAATCGGCCAGTTGAACGGCACGATGATCGAGACGACGCCAAGTGGCTGGTAGGACACCGTCGTCTGCACCGGGATCGCACCGGGAACCGGCGGCAGCACCTTCGCCGTGCCGATCTCGCCGGCGTGGCTGAGCGCCAGTTTCCAGCGGATCTCGAGCACGAGCGAATCGACCCAGCACTCGAAGCGGACCTTGCCGACTTCCTGCGACAGGATGGCGGCGTCCGCGTCACGATTCGCGCCGTCGATGCCGTGGAGCGCGGCCAGCATCTGCTCGGCACGCTGCTCCGGCGTGAGGGCCGACCAGGCCGGATACGCCGCCTTGGCTGCGGCAACGGCGTCGCGCACGTCATCCGGCGTGGCGGAGGCCGCATGACCGACGACGGCACGCGGCTTCGCTGGATCGGCGATCGCCATCTTCTCTGCCGTCTCCCGCTGCTGGCCGCCGATGTACAAGGTGGTGGTGACCGGGCTCGACGTGTCGGTGCTGATTGGCGCCACCATGGCCGTCAGAAGCTGACCCGGGCGGCGTCGGCGAGCACGAGCTCGCGATAGATCGGAAGAGACCAGCCCGCGCGCTCGAGCTCCTTCAGCCGCTTCTCGAACAGCCCCAGGTAATTTTTCTTGGTCTTGTAGATCTCCCGCAAGCGTGCGGCGGTGAACGGAATCTGCGTGCCGCTCAACCCGCACATCAGGTTGGCCGCCTGCTGTCCCCCGGTGGCGATGTAGGCGCTCGGGTTTGCAATCACCGGGGTGATGGCCGGCGGCCGCAAGCCATATGTCGCGACCGGGACATCGACGTAGACGGTGCGAATGCCGCCACGCGGGTTGCCGTGTTCGTCCAGGCTCATGCGCGAGCCGTCGTTCTGTTCGTCGTTGTCGCGGGTGATGCGCGCGGCACGTGGCGGCAGCGCTCCGGTATCGACCCATCGCAGCAGGTGGTGCAGGCCGACCGAGACATAGGCCTGATGCGGGAACTCGCTGAGCGGCTGCGCGCAGGGGTTCGGTTTCAGCCGCACGCTGTCGCGGGTGTCGATGTGCGCCATGCCGGCCACCTGGTAGAGACGGTACTGCCGGCCGGGCTCGTCGCTGTCCGCGCGATCCGTGACGTTCGGCGCCGCGACCTCGAGCATCGTCGGCAGGTGAACGACCGGGACGTCGACATCCGGTATGAGCGAGCCGTTCGAGGTCGGGTAGAAGCCGTCGTAGATCCGCTGCATGTCCGGGCGTTCTGAACACACGGTGCGCCGGCAGGTAGTTGATCAGCGTGCCCGCGCTCATCGACGTGCCGGCCAGTACCATCTTGCGGACCCGGAGGCCGCGCAGTGGCTTGCCGGTCCGGACGAGCGCGCCGACCTGCGCCAGGATCTCGCTGGCCTGACCGCCGGCGACCTGGAGATCCTTGTAGCGTGCCGCGTTCTGCTCGACGAACTGCATCGGACTGGTCGTCAGGATTTCAACCGCCGCATGGCCGGACGACATCGTGTAGGTGGATGTGAACTCGAACATGTGGGCCGAGCCACTGCCGTGCATCGACTCGGCGAGCACCAGGCCGCTGAACGAGCCGTCGCGGACCGGCCTGCGCACAACGAGCCGCGTCTTGTACGGCTGGCCGTTTGCCGTGCCGGCGACGAAGTACTCCTTGACCTCGTAGCGGAACGCCGCCAAGCCCTTGCCGGACGGCAACGACGGCGTCGAGTCGAACATCGCCCCCGGGCCGGTGATCTCCTCGGATAGCGTCGGCAACGCCAGCGCTGTCGGCGCCGCGGGCAGGGTGACCTGCACCGCGCCACGGCCGCCCTGGCCGGACAATGGCAGCGGCGACAACACGCCGGTGAGCAGCATCAAGACACCCAGGCTGGCGGCAATCCTCGTCATGGTCTTCGGTCTCCGTTCGAGCAGCACTCCGTCATCAACCGTGGGTGGCGGACGATGCCCCCCTTCAGTTCGTGCGATCGCGCTTCAAGCGCCCATAGGTTACCCCGGCCCGCTCTTCCCGTTTGCACTCCGGCCCGGCAGCGATATACCCCTCTGAGATACGCCGATGCCTGACCCGGGCGGGTTGAGTATGTCGACCCCAGCGAGCTACGCGGAGGAACTCGGCTTGATTGCGTAGCGACAGCAGTGGCGCTGTCATGCGGCGGTGTGCTGTTGGCGCTGGCGGCAGGCAGGATCTACGTTGTCGGCGGCGGTGCCGCAGCCGGGAGGCCGCCTGTGCCGGCGGCGCGGTGAGCACCGCCTGAGCCCCTTGGACCACACTCTCCGGCACGTCCGGCGGCATGGCCGCCTCGTCGCGGCGACGTTGAGAGCGCAGTCGCTCTCAGCGTCGCTTCCGGCGTCGCGTCCGGCGTCGCTTCCCGGCGTCGCTTCCCGGCGTCGCTTCCGGGCGTCGCTTCCGGACGTCGCTTGCCGTGTCGTCTACGGAACGAACGGGCTGCTGCGGTCGACTTCCTCGAGCGTGCCGACCATCAGGTCGAACGCCTGGTTGCCCTCCTGGCAGACGAACTCGAAGCTCTCGCTGCCTGGCGAGAAGCGGATGTCGAAGGCGGTCTTCCACGTCGCCGTATAGGCGCCTGGGTCGTCGATGGTCAATTCGTAGCGGATGTTGTTCATGTCCGTACGCGTAAACCGCTCGATGGTGTGCAGCTTCTCGGAGTGGGGCATACCTTCCAGGTTGGAGATCCACATGCGCTCGTTGTAGCCGACCGTGTCGACCACCAGGGTGTCCCCCTCGAAGTGGCCGATGCTGTGCCCGTAGTAGCTCGGCGCCAGGTTCGCAGGATGGGTGCGGCCATCCATGTAGATGGTGCGGAAGCTGTGCGAGCCGCCGGTCTGAAAAATGACGAACTGCTTCAGCTCGGGGAAATGGACGAACTGCGTGCCGTAGGCCGTTGCCACCTGGCGAAACGCACCGGACGGCTTGCAGCGCGTGTAGGGTTCGAGCTGGTTTTCCTGGCGATAGTCGTAGATCGCCCGCGTCCACGGCTGGAACGGAATCTCGCTCAGCGTCGGCTTGGGTGCGTCGTTCGGGTTGACCGTGGCGCCAGGCGCCGGATCCGGACGCGCGAACGTCCCGCCGGCGACGTTCCACAAGCCCGTCTCGCCGATCGCGGGGCCCCAGTTCACGGTGCCGTCGGGCCAGCGTGGTGTCGGCCGCGCCGCCGGCGCCGCATTGCCGCGGCCGCCGCCCCGTCCGCCCTGAGCTCCGGCTCCGGCACCCCGGCCCTGGGCCCCACCCGCTCCCGCTCCTGCACCGGCACCGGCACCGGCACCGGCGGCCTGGGCGAACGATGGTTCCGCGAGCAGTGGCAAGAGCATGAGAGCAGCGACGAGAGCCGCCATTGACGCCCGATGATTTCGCACGATCCCTCCGAAGTTCTGAAAACGCTTCCGTCGTCGCAGACCGGCTCGCGCGCCGGCCGGCATGTTACTGACGCGCGATCTTGAATTCATTCCTGACGACGGTGCCGCCGGACGTCTGGGTCCACGTGCCGGTGATGAAGCGGTTGGGCAGCGCCACGTTGTGCATGGTCCCCTCGGCCACGATCGCCACCGGGTTGCCGCGCGCATCCTTCGCGTCGATCTCGAAGTGGACCCTGAAGATCGGCAGGACCGCCGGAGTCTGCGGCGCCTGACCGGAATTGCCACGACCGACGCCGACGGCAGGCTTGCCCGGGGTGATGTCCAGCCGGGCGACCTTCAGCGGAACGGCGTTGGGCCCCGGTTGATACACGCCGCTCATGGTCCTGCCGTCGTGATCCACCACCAGGACAATGCGGCTCTGGGCCGTCAACGTCGGCCCCCAGTGACCGAGCCAGGTACCCTTGGCCGGGTGCCCTTCCTGTGCCCGCACCGACGTGGCGGCCAAGAGGACGGACACCAGACAAATCAGACGAAACGCTCTCGCAGACATCCTGAGATCTCCGTAACGATTAAGGCCGGTTGTCCTGGCAGTAGTAGACCGGCAGATCCTCGGCCACCCACTGCAGGTTCCAGGTGGCGGACCAGGGCCGCGTGTAGGCGCCCGGGTCGTTGATCGTGACCTCGTACTTCAGGGTGTTGTAATCGCTGCGGGTAAAGCGCTCAACCAGGTGAAGGTGGTCGGTATGGGGTAAACCGCCGTTGGAGAGCCAGAAGTTGTCGATGAAGGTCTTCGAATCGACAACGAAGGTATCCCCCTCCCACTTGCCCCTGGCATTGCCGTAATACAACGGGTTGTCGTCATTGCCGCCGAGTTCGCCGGTCTGCGGCCGCCCGTCCGTGTAGATGAAATGCCAAATGTGGTTCCCGCCGCCCTCGACCAGGAAGATGCGGCCGAAGGCGTGGTCCTCGAGAAACTGCACGCCGTACGGTTGCTGGAACTGGCGGATCGCGCCGGGCGGCATGCAGTTCTGGAAAATCGGGTCGTCTTTCAGGAGGTTGCGCTGCCGCTGCTCGAACAGGGCTCTGGACCACTCCTGGAACGGAGCGATCTTCGGCGCATCGGCGATGTTCTTGAGCAGGCCGTGCTCGTTGGCCTCGGCGGTGACGCCGGTCTCCATCAGCATCGTGGCGCTCGGCCGTGCCCAGTAGCCCTTTTCGCCGGGCGGCGGACCGAGGCGCGGTTGCCCGTCCGGCCAGCGCGGCGTGGCGCGGGCAGGCAGATTGGCGACCGGCCGCAAGAACGCCTTGGCGGCCGCTGACACGTTCAGCACCCGCCGGTTGCCGGCCGTCAGCACCACCGAGTCGCCCCAGACCTGGGCGCTGCCATCCCGCGCGAGCGTGCCCTGCACGGTCACGGCGTCGCCTGGCTTGAGGGTGTTCAGGTCCCAGCCGCTCCGCTCGAGGTCGAGGGTGCTCTCCAGCTCCACGGCCCAGTTCTTGACGGTGTTGCCGTCAACCACGTCCATGAGGATGTGGACGTGGGGGTTGGCCCAATCCAACCTGGTGACAACGCCCCTCAGGGTCGTCGTTCTGGCGGGGTCGAATTTCCCCGTCACGTTGTGATGGGCCAGCAGGGGCATGGCGGTCAACACCACTCCCAGGGCCCCGATCATCCAACGAGCAACAGTGCGCGGCATTCCAAAGATCCTTTGATTCGAGATCACGAAAGGCAACTGCCGCGGAAGTATATCCCGTAAAGCCGAGTCGGGTCGATCACCTCGGGGCGGGCGGTAACGCGCGGTTGTATTGGATCGGGCAACCCGGCTGGAAGAACTGCGCCTCCGCGGCGCGCCGGCAGAACGCCTGGGTGTTGCGCACCTGCCGCTCGATGGCGGTGACCACTTCCGCCAATGGATACGGCCTCTGCGCATGCACGGCCAGGTTGGTGTCGACCGTGATCGTGCGGTGCTCGATGTTGTTCATCAGGCTGTCGCCCCACCAGTTGTAGTCCCACTCCTGCGTGGTCAGATCGGCCTCGACCAGGAGGTTCGACCTGGGAACGTGGACCATGACGCCGTCCGCCATGTGGTAGTTGCCGACGATGTGGTAGATGTCGATCTCGTTGGTCGCATCCTTCAACTTCAGATGGTCGTCGACCGCGATGAACCGCAACGGCTTCGGATTTCGTCCGAGCGCGTCCGGGAACACCCTGGCGGGACGTGCCACCATCTCGCGGAAGATGCCCTCGTTGCCACGGCGCGAAATGACCGTCAACCCCTGCGCGACGGCGGCGCGCAGGCCGACGCTGTGATCGAAGTGATGGTGCGACTGGATCACCTGCGTCACGCGCTTGCCCGGGACGAGGCCGTTGACGACATCCAGGATCGCCTGCAGCGCGGCATCCGTGCGGTTCGCCTCCACCATCGTGAAGTGATCGTCGAACTCGAAAAACGTGTTGCCGTTCATGTACCAGACGTGGTCGGCGACCTTCGTCGGCCGCGGGCTGTTAGCACCGCTGCCTGGCGCGGCCTGGGCAGGCGGTGCGCCAACCCGCACTGACGCCGGCGCGGTCAGGTCGTCAATCTGTGCATCGACGATGTTGCGGTCCACGTAGAGCTTGCTCTGCACGACGTTCCGGAAGTCGATGGTCGTGGCAAAGCCGGTTGGCAACTGGACGCCTTTTTCCGGCACGTAGCCGGCAAACGCCGTTCGATACGTGACATCGCCCAGATTGGCGTGAGGACCGACGTAGCTCACCCACGCGGGCAGATGGGTCGAGGCATCCAGGGCCAGGGTCAGGGTGTCGCCTTGGCGAACCGTGACGTCGACCAGCTCCAGGCTCCCTTGCCGTCGACGGTTCGACAGGGTGCTCGATGGGTCGAGCGCCGCGCGCACGATCGTGACCGGGTGAGCGAGCAGCTCGACTCGTCGCTGGCGCGCCGCCGCCGGGCCGGCCGGTGCCGGCTGCGGTGTTCCTGCCTGCGGCGCCGCAAGGAATCCTCCGCCGACGTTGTACGCGACGTCGCCGTCGAGAGTCTCGCTGGTCCGATTGAGCCCGAGCTGCCCGATGGTCGAGGCAAACACGAAGTCCATCTTGAGGCGCTGCTGCACGCGCGTGCGCGCATGCTCGAGGTCGATCGTCCGGGTGTAATCCAGGACCTTCTGCCACTTCTGCGGCGCCGCCGAATCTGCGGTGATGTTGCCGCCGCCGTTGAAATACGCGAGCTCACCATAGCCGACGATCTGCAGCGTCTTCAGCGCCATCACGCGGTCGCGGCCGCCGAGCGCTTCGGCCGCCTGGGTCACGAGCTGCCGTTCGGCGGGTGCCGTCTGGCCGGCGGCACGAATGACGAACGCCGTGACCAGCACCATGGCCAGCGAGGAAACGATGCGACTGTTCTGCATAGGCACTCCTTTGCGAAAGCGCGCCTAGCTTACTGGCACTCGCCCGCGCTCGATGACGCAAATCGCCGCCGCCATCGCGCCGACCGATGGCGGGTATCGGATCTCCCGATACACGCGGCGCGCCGCTCCTGTGCGACTCTCTCCCGCATCCACGGCTGCATTCCCCGGGTGCACGCCACCGGCCGATCCAGGCTGCACAGGAGTTGTCTATGTGGCACTCGAACGTCATCCGTGCGACGGTGCTGGTACTCGCACTGCTCGCCCTGCCTTCAGTCGCCTTTGCCCAGGCGTCGGCATCAGTCGTCGGCGTCGTTCGCGACAGTTCGGGCGCCGTGCTCCCTGGCGTGACCGTCACCGCCTCCAGCCCGGCGCTGATCGAAAGGACGCGCACAACGGTGACCGACAGCGCTGGACAGTACCGACTTGAACAGCTGCGCGGCGGGACCTACAGCGTCACCTTTTCGCTGAGCGGCTTCCAGACGGTTGCGCGGGAAGGGATCGAGCTGCAGGGTTCGTTTGCTGCGGCGGTGAACGTGGAGCTGGCGGTCGGCGCCGTGTCGGAGCGTGTCACGGTCAGTGGCGAAGCGCCGGTCGTGGATGTCCAGAGCGCGACCAGGCAGCGCGTGATCGATCAGGAACTGCTGGTCGCCATTCCCACCGGACGTACACCGCAGGTCGCAGCCTTCCTGATTCCTGGCGTCAACATCAGCAACGTGGACGTCGGCGGAACGAACATTCTCAATACAGCCGGCGCCAACGTCTCCGTCCACGGTGGCAGCATCGGCGACACACGCGTTCTCATCGACGGCGTGACCATCTCGAACACCGAGGCCACCGGATATTCCAGCAACATGCTGGCCAACATGAGCGCTACGCAGGAGGTGGCGGTCGACTACTCCTCGTCGACAGCGGAAAGTATCAGCGGCGGTTTGCAGATCAACATGATCCCCAAGACCGGCAGCAACACCTTCTCGGGCACGCTGTTCGCGACCGGCGCGAACGAGGAGATGCAGTGGCGGAATAGCGACGACGCCCTCGTCGCCCGGGGGTTCCGGACGGCGAACCGCATGAAGGCACAGTCCGACGTGAATGTCGGGTTCGGCGGGCCGCTGAGACAGGACCGACTCTGGTTCTACACTGCAGCGCGGTTCACGAGCCAGAAGAACTACGTCGGTGGTCTGTTTCGCAACGCGAACGCCGGCGACCCCACCGCCTGGACCTACGCGCCGGACGTCTCCGAGCCGTCCTTCAACTCCGCGTACGACCGGAGCGTGAACCTCCGGCTGACGTGGCAGGCGAACGCCACCGGCAAGCTGGGCTTCTTCTACGACCAGCACTGGCGCTGCCAGTGCCCGGCAGCACCGTTCAGCGCCGCGTCGGCTCCGGCGTCGCAGGAGTCGATCTACAACCTCGAGTACCCGATCAACGACCTCTGGTCTCTCGCCTATACCGCCACGCCAACCAGTCGGGTTCTGCTCGAAGCGCGGGCGGGCTGGCGGCGCGAGGTGTTCGCCTACGACCCGGACTCGACGCTCGACCCTCAGCGCCTCCTCATCGCCGTGACTGAGCAGGGCGGCGCGATACCCGGGCTGCTCTATCGCGGCGTCGGTCTCTACTCAGCCAACCAGCCTTATCAGCGCACGCGTGGCATCACCATTCCCTTCGGCGCCTCAATCGCGTACGTGACCGGCAGCCACTCGGCCAAGTTTGGCGCCTACAACGTCACCGCGCTGCGGGACTCGCACGTCGGCGACAATGTTGCGCACCTGAGCTACCGGTTCCTGAACGGGGTCCCCAACCAGCTCACCCAGCGTGCGACACCACTGGACCGATCCGAACGGCAGCGCATGGACCTGGGCGTGTTCGCTCAGGACCGATGGACCGTGCGCCGGCTGACGCTGAGCTACGGTCTGCGCTACGACCACTTCGAGAGCTACTTCCCCGCGCAGACACTCGGCCCCGCGCTGCTGGTCCCGAACCGCAACCTGTCGTTCCCGCGCACCGCAATGGCGAACTGGTCGGATCTCACGCCGCGTTTCGGCTCCGTCTACGATGTGTCCGGCGATGGCACGACCGCGGTGAAAGTCTCGGTCAACAAGTACGTGCTCTCGCAAGGCCTGGGCGGCACCTACGGCGATGCCGCCAACCCGGTCAACCGGCTGGCGAACTTCGTGACGCGCGCCTGGACGGACGGCAACGGCAACTTCGCGCCGGACTGCGACCTGACGAATCCGCTTGCCCAGGATAATCGCGCATCCGGCGGGGACCTGTGCGGGGTCGTCAGCAACACAAACTTCGGCCGGCCGACCCCAAGCCTCAGCTACGACCCCGAAGTGTTGAACGGTTGGGGAACGCGACCCTATCAGTGGGAGTTCTCAGCAAGCGTGCAGCGGCGGCTCGCCCGCGGCGTGTCACTGGACGTCGGCTACTTCCGGCGCTGGTACGGCAACTTCGGCGTGACCGACAACCTCAACCTGGCGCCGTCCGATTTCGATGCGTTCAGCGTCACCGCTCCCGCCGATTCGCGGCTTCCGGGAGGCGGCAACTACGTCGTCAGCGGCTTCTACGATCTCAACCCGGCGAAAGCGGCCGTGCCGCAGAATAACTATTTCACGTTGGCCAGCAACTACGGCAAACAGATCCAGCACTGGAACGGCGCGGATGTCACGTTGAACGCGCGGCTGCGCCGCGGCTTCGTGGTGCAGGGCGGCATCAGCGCCGGCCGGCAGGAAACGGACAACTGCGACGTGATCAGGAGTGTGCCGGAAGCGGCCGTGCTCACGGCACCGTATTGCCGGCAGGAGGAGAACGTCCTGACCGATGTGAAACTGATCGGGACCTATGACGTGCCGCGGATCGGCGTCGCCTTGAGCGCGCTGTTCTACAGCCGGCCTGGTCCGCCGGTCGCCGCCAACCGGGTGTTCAGCAGCGCCGACGTTGCGTCATCGCTCGGGCGCCCACTCGCGGCGAACGCGCCGAGTGTGACCGTCAACATGGTGCAACCTGGCACGCAGTATGGCGACCGCCGGAACCAGCTCGATCTCCGCACGACCAAGAACTTCAGGCTGCACAGCATCAGGACCGGCATCAGCTTCGAGATCTACAACGTATTCAACACGAACGCGGTGCTGACCCAGAACGCCGTCTACCGCGACGGTACCCCATCGGGCTGGCTGATCCCGACATCGATCGCGCCACCTCGGCTCGCGAAGGTGAGCCTGCAACTCGACTTCTGACGACTCGCGTCCGTGCGGTCACTGCGCCTGCTCGTCACTGTCTTCAGGGAGTCCTACATGCGCCATCGCGTTGCGTCGCCTCACCTCCCGCCCTATGCGAGGGCAGTTGCCATCCTTGCAATCGTCACCGCAGCGGCCGCCGCGCTCAACGCCCAGTGGTTTACGGTTCCCAGTCCGCGGGCGCCGCGCACTGCCGCTGGCAAGGTCGACCTGGCTGCGCCGCCGCCGCGGCTGGCGAATGGAAAGCCGGATCTGTCTGGCGTGTGGATGACGGCGGAGCCGCTCTGTGTCATCCGCGGCACGGCGCCAGTCAGCGAGCTCCTGAGGATGAATCCGCTGTCACGGCAGTGTCCGTCGCAGACGGCCACCTTCTCACGTCAGAGCATCAACCTCGGCATCGACATGCCGGGCGGACTGCCGTACCAACCCTGGCTCGCCAGGCTCGTCGACGAGCGCACCGCAAACCAGGCCATCGACGACCCACACATCCGCTGCCTGCCGGACTTCTTCCTGCGCGCCTATGGACTCCCGCATTTTCTGAAGTACCTGCAGACCGCCGACGTCCTGGTGATGCTCAATGAGTACAACGGCACTTATCGTCAGGTCTTCACGGACGGTCGCGCACTGCCGCAGCAGCCCAATCCATCGTGGCAGGGCTATTCCACGGCGGCGTGGGATGGCGACACCCTGGTCGTCGACAGCGCCGGCTTCCGCGATGACCTGTGGCTCGACTGGGACGGCAGCATGGTGACCGGCGCCGGCAAGATTCGTGAACGCATCAGGCGGCCGAACTTCGGGCAGCTCGAGATCGAGGTCACGGTGGATGATCCCACGGCCTACACCAAACCGTGGTCGGTGACCCTGCGCCAGCAGTTTGCCCCCGACACCGAACTCATCGATGAAATCTGCGCCGAGGGAGAGCGGTTCTCGAAAGCACTCAAGTAGCCGATCCGGCGCGGACGCGACCGTTCGCGCCCGGTAGGTTGAAGTAGGATACGGCGCGAGCGCGCCCAATGGATCTGCACGGATTCGACCTCAACCTGCTCGTGGCGCTCGATGCGCTGCTGGCGGAGAAGAATGTCACCAGGGCGGGTCGCCGCCTCCACCTGAGTCAATCAGCCATGAGCGGCGTGCTGGGGCGCCTGCGTCATGCGCTGAACGACACGCTGCTCGTCGCCAGCCGCGGCGGGATGAGCCTGACACCACTCGCCGAATCCCTCGTCGAGCCGGTGCGCTCCATCCTCGAGCAGGCGCATCGCACGGTGATCGTCAACGTGCCGTTCGATCCGGCCGCATCGCGGCGGGTCTTCACCATCGCCGCCTCGGACTACGCGGTCGCTGTGCTGTTGACAGATGCGCTCCGTCGCGTCGGCCGGGAGGCGCCTGGCGTGACCGTGGTCATCATCCCGCTACGGGAACGGACGCCCGAGTCGGATGACCGTGCGCTGAATCTCGTCGTCCTTCCGAAGGCCTATGCGCCAGCGGCCTTCCCGCACGAGGTCCTGTTCGAAGACGCGTTCACCGCCATCGTGTGCCGCCACCATCCCAGCATCGGCGCGACGCTCCACGCCGATCAGTACTGGCGCCTGCCACACGTGGTGGTCAGCTTTTCCGATGACCCGCGCGTCAACGACGACGCGCGGCTTGCGGGGCAAGCCGGCACCGCGCTTCACGCCCAGGTTGTCGCGCCCAGCTACCATGCGCTTCCCGCACTGGTCGTCGGAACGGATCGAATCGCGACGATGCAGGTGCGACTGGCGGAGAAGATGGCGGAGTCACACCCGGTCCGCATGGTTCCGCTGCCGATACCGGTCCCGCTGCTCGAGGAAGTGATGATGTGGCATCCCCGGCTCGAGCGTGATGCGGGCCACGCCTGGCTGCGACGCGTGCTGCGCGAGACCGCTGCGGCGCTGCCGTCCTCGAGCTTCCGCGCGACCGCGGCGACCCGGCAGGCCCGGCGACGTCGTCCTGCCTGACGTCGAAGCGGCTACCGGGCTGCGGCGATGGCCGCAAACTCCGGCTTGGTTTGTTCGAGAATTTCGAAAATCGCTCGCTTCTCGGCCGCAGCAAGGGCCGCCGCGTCGCCGCTGCGGTCCCGACCCTCGAGCACATCGAGCAGCCGTTGATAGAACTGCGCCCTCGCCGGTGCCGGCAGACCGTCGAACGCAGGGCTGTAAACGAGGTAGCTCAATCGGTACTTGAACAGCCGCGTCTGCAGGTCGAGGTCCCGCAGCGACCGGCCGCCACGGTCGCGCGGCCCGCGCGCCTCGAAGTCGGCGGCGAAGGTCGTCGTCCCGGCAATCGGCGCCGTCAGCGGCGCTGCCGACGCGAACATCATCGCCTTCAGCAGCGGCTCCACTGCGGCAGCGATGCGGGAGCGGGTGGCGGCGGGCAACGGGTCCTGGCTGGTGCCGTCCTCGTGCAGCGCCGTTCGCACATCGTAGTTCGCCTTCGTGATCAGGGTGTGCACGCGCGTCTGGTGATTCAGCACCGTGAGCGCCACCAGGTCGCTGTGTTCCGTCAGGTAGGCGCCCGAATCGAACCGGTCCTTCAGGGTCGTGACGTTTGCGCCGGCGTCAAGATTCAGCCTGGCGATGAACGCCTGTGGATTGCCGAGAGAATCCGGCCGGTGTGACGAAATCAGGTTGCCCCAGTGGCGTTGGTCGCCGTGCGTCCCGGTGACGTACCAACCGCCCCACCGCTGCTTGAACGGCGTGCGGTCGCTCATGACAATCGCGCCGGCGGCGCGGATCGCCGCCCCCGCGGCATCCGGGAGTACCGAGAGCATGGTGAACCCTGGCACGCCGCCGGTGGCGGCCTGGTCGTGACAGAGCAGGCAGGCGAGGAATTCGCGTTCGAAGCGCGGCGGCTGTTCGTCGGTCTGCTGCAGTGAATAGAACACCGGGCCGATGGCCGGATCGACCGCCGCCACTTCCATCAGGCGCCCGCCCTGCACCGCGCCGACATACACCTCGTCGTTGAAGTACAGCGCACGCGGCGCGCCGGGCGAGATCTGCACCAGCTGCAGGCTGGTCTTGGAAAAGACCAGCCCCTGAGAGGAACGGGGGATCTGCAATGCATCGAGGACCGCCGGCAGGTAGCCCCAGCGGTCGTCGTAACGGAGAGTCGCCAGTCCGGCGTCGAGCCGCTCCTGCAGCCGCGCCACGGGGTCGGCCGGCGGGGTGCTGGCGTACCTGATGACGCCATGCTCGAACTCGGAGGGTCCCTGCAAGCCGGCGAGGCCAATCGCGGGAAGCGCCAGCGCGATGACCACAACCGCGAATCCGAGGCGCGCCCGCATCAATTCTCCCTGCTACCCGGCCGATCGATTCGTCATGGCGTCCTGGCCACGCTGGGCGAGAGCCATTATCCGTCAGGGCTGGCCCTCACCGCTGGCCAGGGCGGCCAGCGGCTTTCCGGAACCCCGCCGGCGGGATCGTCGTCGCCAACGACACACCCGTGTTCAGCAGTGGCGGGTCGGCCACCGCGGCGCCGGCGCAGGCAATCGGCTGCTGCTCGGCCGCCTCACGAGGCACGGCTCGGCACGCTGCGCATCAGAACGAGACGCGTAACCCGGCGTACCCCGACCGTGGCGTGCCCGGATACAGCACGCGAGCATTGACGCCGGCGACATTCAACGCGCTGAGGGTGGCGATGTAGTTCGTGTCGAACAGATTCCGGATTTCGCCGAACAGCTCCCATCGCAAGCCAGTCAGGCCAGCGCGCAACCCGATCAGTTCGTAGCCCTCGACGGGATACGAATTGGCGAAGTCGGCATAGCGCTCGCCGATGACATCGAAGGTCGGGCCGGCGTAGACACCACGGCTATGCCGGTAGAGTAGCTCCCCTCGCACGCTGTAGGTGGGTGCGGCCGGGAGACGATTCTGTCCCCAGGCGCGATCGTCGTCGAAATGAAAGCGGTTGAGCGTGAAGCTGACCCGTGGCTCGAGGCGATGCTCGCCATGCAGCGCGACGCTGCTGCTGACGAGGGCTTCCACGCCTGCATGCGTGGTCTTGTTGATGTTGGTCGCCAGGCTGTTGCCTGGCGCGGCAGGATCGTCCACGGACAGGATTTCATCGCTGATGCGGGCGAAGTAACGCGGCAACGTCCCAGGTCAACCGCAGCCCGGACAGCTGGCTCGAGGAAGAACGCCAGCCAGCTTCTACGACCATCCCGCTCATCGGCTCGAGCGTGGCGTTGCCGCCGCGCACGTCATCCTGCATCTGGAAGGTCGTCGGCGCCTCGTAGAGCCGGCTGACGTTGCCGTACAACTCGCCAGCCCGATTGATTGACGCGATGACACCCGCACGCGGGTTGAACGATGAATAGCGTGCCTGGGGGTTGCTCACCGCGCCGCTCAGCGCATTGGTCGTCTGCACGTCGCGTGCTGCGGTCACCACCTGCGTGCCGAACACCGCCGTGACGCGCTCGGACGCCCGCCACCGGTCAACCGCGAACATCTCCACGCTGTCGGCGGTGTTGTCGACGTGCTCGCTGATGCCGTTCGGCCTGCCGTTGAGATTGCGGTAGTTGCCGCCTCTGACCGAGCCATCGCCGTAGTTCACACCGGCCAGCAGGTCGTGTCTGCCCACCCGCCGGCCGTAGCGCACCATCGCGCCGAGATCCCGATGGTCCGTGTCGATCAGGAGACTGAAGACCTCCACCGCGGCGTTGGGTCCCGCGCCGTCGAAGTCCACGAGGACCTGGTTGACGATCGGGTGATAGAGCGACTGGCCTTCGTACGAAAGCCCGGCCGACAGCAACCCGTTCGCGCCGAACGACCACGTTGCCTTACCGGCGACACGGGCGGTCTTGACGATTTTTCCGTAGTCACCGCTGAGGGCCGCTGCGCTCGCCTGGTCGGGATCGGCGTCGACCTCGGCACGCGTGAGCGCGCCGGGCAAGCGCACGTCATTGTTGACGTAGGTCGCGAACAGCTGCACGTTCGTTCGTGTCGAGGGCTGCCAGCCAGCGTTCGCATACAGGCCCCAGCGCTCCTGGTCGCTGTGATCGCGATAGCCATCGAACTGTCGCCGCTCCACCGTGAGGAGGCCGTCGACGGTGTCGCCGGCGCGGCCGAGCGAGACGCGGCCGTTCAACGACCCTTGGCTGCCGCCGTTGAGGAACATCGACAGCGGTGCAGTGTTGCGCGCGGTCGGCGAGGTGAAATCGATGGCGCCGCCCAGCGTGCTGGCGCCATAGGTCAGGGCGTTCGCGCCCCTGGCGACGCTGGCGTAACGCGCGGTCAACGGATCAATCACCCGATTGTGATTGTTGCCGTCGGCGGTCGTGACCGGCAATCCATCTTGGAGCAGCTTGATGCCGTTCTTGTCGTAGTCGACGGCGTCGAGATTGGAGCCGCGACTCGAGACGAACAGTTCATCATTGCCGTAGCCGCTCTCGGCCCACATGCCTGGCACGTAACGCAGCATGTCCGCGAGGTTGTTGATCTGCCGGCTGAAGAGTTCGTCGCCATCGACGATCGTCACACCGCCCGGTGTCGATGCGCGCTGCGCTTCAACCTCGGCCCTTACCCGCTCGCCTGTGACGACGACGTTTTGTTCGAGGGCTTGAACCAGCAGGAGGACATCAGCCGTCGCCGATTCGGCAATGCTGACGCTCCGCGCCATCGGCTCGAAGCCTTGAGCCGTGACCTTGACTATGTAGTCACCGGCCTGGACGACATCGAATCGATATTCCCCCATCGTGTCCGTGCGGGTGGTGCGGGATGCACCGGTCGCGGTGACCAGTTCGACTCGTGCGCCGACCACCGGGGCGCCGGTCTGGTCTGAGACGGCTCCGCTCAGCGAGAGCGCCTGCTGCGCCGCGCTGGCGGCGCCGGCTGGGATGAGGATGAGCAGCGCGACGACAGCAGCCACGAAGGACGACATACAACCCTCCCCGCAAACCTCCGCTCAACCCTGCTCGCCGCATGACAAACCTGATCGAGTAGATGTGAGCAGCCATTCTGGGGCCAGGGAATGCGCATCCCCTGCGTCATCCTGTCGCAGCTGCCCGTGCAGGAGGCGGTTTACGCTTGACGCGGCCGAGGCCCCGGTAGCCATCGCCGCTCTGCAGTGTCGTGAGGGTTTGATGCAACACAGTGAGCGCTCGTCGTCGAAATCGGCATACGCGCGCATCTGGCGCTGGCACTTCTACGCGGGCCTCTACGTCGCGCCGTTCATGCTCATGCTCGCGTCGACAGGTCTCGTCGTGCTGAGCAAGGGAGCACTGGACGAGTGGTTGTATGCCGATCGCCTGTTTGTGCCGAACGCCGGGCCGGCACGGCTGACACTCCACCAGCAGCTTGACGCCGTCAGTCGGGCGTTTCCGCAACGCATGCTGACTCAGGTCACGCCGGCGTTCGAGCCGACGAGAGCGACGGAAGTCCTGACCGCGGCCGGCGGCGTCAACGCGGCCGTCTACGTCGACCCGACATCTGGTGTCGTCCTCGGAGAAGTGCTTGACTCACGACGCCCCGGCGTCGTTGCACTCACCGTGCACGGGACGCTGCTGGCTGGTCGTGTCGGCGACTGGTTGATTGAGATCGCCGCGGGACTCGGTGTGGTACTCATCGTCAGCGGCCTGTATCTCTGGTGGCCGGCCGGCGACTTGAGACGTGCTTTTCAGGTCGCGCGCGGTCCGCGTCGGCTGATGATGCGTGACCTGCATCGGCTGACCGGCGTCGGCGTCGCACCAGTGTTTGTGTTCTACCTGATCACGGGCCTGACATGGACGGAAGTATGGGGCGAGCGATTCTCGCAGGCATGGAGCACCTTTCCAGCCGAACGATCGTCGCCTGACGGGACCACCACCGCCGGCGCCGATGCGGCGCTCACCCATGGTGACGTGCTCAACAGTCCTGGCCGGCAGGTGGCGCCCTGGGCTCTCGAACAGACATCCGTGCCGGTCTCCGTTCCGGCGCGCCAGCATGAGGGCCACGCTGCGCCGCCGGACCAGGGGCGGTATCCGGCTGGACGGGTAACCGCTGACGCGGCCATCGCGATCGCCCAGGCACGTGGCATCGGCGATCGCTTCGTGGTTCGGTGTACCCGCCGGAGATACAGGTGTGTGGACGATCAGCGCGACCGGCATGTCGGGCCTGATCGCCGACCCGCGTGACGAGTTGACGGTGCACGTCGATCAGTATTCGGGAGCCGTCCGCGGCGTTGCCGGCTACGCCGATTACAGCCTCGCTGCCAAGGCGATGGCGGTAAGCGTGCCGCTGCACCAGGGCTCCTTCGGCGCGTGGAACGTAGCGGCCGCCGCGTTCTTCTCCCTGAGCATCATGGCACTCACCGTCGCCGGACTCCTGACGTGGTGGTGGCGTCGACCGTCAAGAGTGTGCCGGCTGGCGGCGCCGCCGTTGCCGCACGGCCTGCCCCCGCCACGCGTGGCCATTGCGACAGCGGTCATCATCGGACTGGCGTTTCCGCTTGTCGGGCTGACGTTCGTTGCCGTGGGTCTGATCGACGCTCTGGTCCTGCCGCGCATTCCAGCGCTACGCGCCGTTCTGGAATGAGCAACGCGATGCGAGCGTAGTAGTCACCTCGACCCTGAGATGCTGAAGGAAACGTTCTTGCCCAGCCTGGCAGCGGCCGGACCCGACGAGTGCGTCACCATGTCGCACGAACGCTGCGTCAGCAACTACCATGGATAGAACGTTCACGATGAACCGCGATGCGCTGGCGCCGACGAACGACCGGCAGGAGCAGACCTCCCGCGTCGTCATTCCGTGGCTGATCCGCCTCAGATGGATGTCGCTGATTGCCCTTGCCGGAGCAGCATGGGCGGCAACTACCTTTTGGGGGGCGCGACTGCCAGATACTGCCGCTCGCCGCGCTGCTCGGGACGATGGCGGCGACCAACGCGGCGCTCGTGCTCGAACTGCGGTCGGCTGCTCCGCGGCGCGGTATTCTGGGCGGTGCGCTGCTGCTCGATGCGTGCCTGCTCACAGGTGTGCTCTACCTCGTTGGCGGCCCGCTCAATCCCTTCAGCATCGTCTACCTCGTCGGGATCACGATGGCGGCGGTTGCGCTCGGCGCCAGATGGGCAGTCGGCCTGGCCATTGTCTCGAACCTGGCCTACGGCATGACGTTCGCCTACAACCGGCCATTCGAGTTTGAGGACCCGGCCGCGGGCGGCGGGCTCCTGGCACTTCATCTTTATGGCATGTGGGTGGCCTTGGCGGCAGCCGCTGGCCTCATTGCGTATTTCGTCAGTCGCATCGCCGAAGCACTGGAACGCCGTGAGCAGGAGTTGACCCTGTCCCGCGCGGCGACTGCACGCAGCGAGCGGCTCGCCTCGCTGTTTGCGCTCGGCGCCGGCGCGGCCCACGAATTGGCAACGCCGCTCAGCACGATTCGCACCGCGGCAATCGAGTTGGAGCGCTCACTCGATAGCCAACCGGGCATCCCACCGGCGGTCGCCGAATATGTCGGCATCATGCGTCGTGAAGTCGACCGCTGCACCACGGTGCTGGACGGCCTCAGCGGCCGTGCCGCGGCGGCATCGGCCGCTGACATCAACGTCCATCTGCCGCACCTGCTCGAGGACGTGAAACACCGGTTAGGCGAGACGCTCTGGCAACGGCTGGAAGTGACGCTGCCCGACGAGCCGAAACCGGTCACCGCACCCGCCGAGCCGTTATGTCAGGTGTTGGTGGCGCTGCTCCGGAACGCCTTCGACGCGTCCGGCGCCGAACAACGTGTCGCACTGCGGGTCGAGCAGCGGGCGGGATTCCGTGTCGCCGTCACTGATCACGGCCGCGGCATGGCGCCGGAGGAGTCGGCGCAGGCTGGCGAGCCCTTCTTCACGACCAAGCCTGCTGGGGCCGGACTGGGACTCGGCCTCTTCCTCGCGCGTGCCTTCGCCGACCAGATGGGCGGCTCATTGCATTGGCAGTCGACTGTCGGTCAAGGCACCTCGGTGACGCTCGAGTTCCCGGTATGAACGAGCGCGATTCCAGAATTTCGCCGACGATCCTCGTGATCGAGGACGACGACGCGTTTCGCGCCATCCTGGTGAGATCATTTGAGTTACGCGGCTACGAGGCCCGCGGCGTCGCCGACGGCAAATCCGCCATCGCACTGGCGCGACAGGACAGCCCCGAGATGGCGGTCGTCGACCTCAAGCTGCAGGACGAGTCCGGACTGGACGTGGTGCGCGAGCTCAGGGCCATCGATGCGTCGACCGCCATCGTCGTGCTCACCGGATACGGCAGCATCGCCACCGCGCTCGAGAGCATCCGCCTTGGCGCGATGCATTACTTGACCAAGCCGACGGACCCGGACCGCATTCTCGCGGCATTCGAGCGCGGTCTCGCCGCCAGACCGCGCGACCTGCCCATCGACACGCCATCGTTGGCGCGCGTGGAATGGGAGCACATGCAGCGTGTGCTCACCGACTGCGGCGGCAACATCTCCGAGGCCGCCCGCCAGCTCGGCATGCATCGCAAGTCGCTGCAGCGGAAGCTGGCGAAACGGCCAGTGTCGCCGTAACGTTCCAACTCGCCATAGGTGCTTTGGCCGTGCCGTGCTGGCGCGCCACTTCCCTCAGGGTTGGCGAACCTCGACGAGCGCGTGAATCGTCTCGTCGCGAAGGCTGTGCCGGCGCTGATCATCGACCTTGCGCATCGACTCTGTGCCAAGCCGACGTGCAGGTGCCGCGGCGTCGGCCACGTCGGCGGCGGCGGTGAGCCGGCCGCAGCCGTTCCCATCGACGATGCGGAATCCCGTGTGGGCGTACGACTTTGTGTTCGACACGTGCGCCAACGGCCAGACGCTGAAGTGCTTGACCATCATCGTCGATGGAGCGCGAGTGCTGGCGATCGACGTCGCGGGCGGAATTCGTCTGGGACGCCGTACGCGCGCCCGACCCGCGCGAGCAGAAGCCGGTGCCGATCAATCGGCCGCTGCCCCTCGGCAATCAGTTCGGGCGTGACGCGGGCGGCGAGATACTGATCGATCGTCTGCGCCACTTCGGCCTGACCGCGGTCAGCCCGGGCGACCGGCGCCAGCGGCTGCAAGCCGGTCAGGGTTTCGTTGACGAAGCGGCGACGAGGCGACCGTGGCGCGGATGCCGCCTCCCTGGCCCCCCTCGCTCACGTCGCGAGCCAGACGACGCCCACACCTGGCCACATGGCCTCCGGAGGTGAAGGCGGCTGCGGACGGATCCCTGCCGAGGTTACTGACCTGCACAGGGAGGGCCCTGCTGTTCCACCCTCCAACTGCTGTCCACGCGGCGAATCTGAGTCACGTCGACGAGGTTGGGGCCGCGAGTGTCAGGCGGGTAGGCGGCGACAGTGGCGCGAATCTGCGCCGGGTCGTCCAGCTCGAGATCGAGCAGGATGTGCGGCTGTTTCCATTGGACCGTTTCGACGCGTCCTTCGAGCGTGAGGCTCTTGCACGGATCGTAGAACGTCGTGTGGCTGTGATGCCGGCTGCCTCCCGAGCGGCGAGGCTTCCAGCGCCGCGAACCTGAGTGTGGCTTGGCTGTTGTCCTATCGAGAACGCCTCTCCCGCACGATCGCTGCTTACCGGCTTGCCTGGAGGCTCGCTCCCCCACTGGGGCCCTTGTCAGGGCCGCTGCCAAGGATGTCACCGGTGGAGACAAGCTTGACCCAGAGCGAACCGTTGCCCTTGTAGTACGAGGTCGTGTTGGCCTTGCGCAGCGCATCCAGGCTGTCCTGCGCCGTACCCGAGGCGGCGGTGGTGAATCCCGGCAGCTCGAACATCACCCACGAACCGGCATCCAGTTCGGTCACGCTGAGGGACAGGGACGGCCTTTCGGTGATGACCTTGATACTCGGTACCCGCTCGTACGTTGGATGCACCCGTGACGCGGAAGTCCTTGCCGTTGAGGCTGAGAACGACCGGCGGCTGTGCAGGTGCACCGGCACCTCCGGCTCGACCACCGGCTGCGCCAGGAGCGCCATTACGACCGCCAGCAGCACCCGGAGCAGCGCCCGGCCCGCCGCGACCCGGAGCGGCAGCAGCAGCGCCCGGAGCGGCGCCACGACCGCGTGCGAACCCGACGGCGCCGCCGCCGCCGCCAACATTCATGCGCCCGACATCCCCCTTGCACACCGCAGCGTTCCAGGTCGGCTTGATCTCGCAGGCGTCGTCGATGGCGATGCCGCCGTTGATGACGATGAAGGAGTTGGGGACACCACCGACCGAACCATCCTTGTCGTGGAACACCGAGGTCTTATAGCTGCCATTGCCGTAGTCGTCGTTGCTCCACTTGTGCTCGATCGGCGGGAAATACACCGGCTTGGCGTTGATGAATTTTGCGCGCTGGATGGTGTTGTTGGAGCTCATGCCGAAGCTGGTAAACAACAGGTAGGAGATGCCTCCCGTCTTGCGGGTGGCGTTGTCCTGGAAATTGACGAAGGTGACATTGTCCAGTTCATGGCGGAAGTCGTAGTACTCGTAGCCACGAATCGGGAAATCCGCGAGTTCGGGGTCAGGCAAGCTACGGCCATAGGCGATTTCCGTGGGCGTCCTGGGGTTGCCGATGTTCTCGCTTTCACCGACGAACAGCGAATCGACCACCCGTGACGTATAGGGGGAACGACCGGTGTTGCCGGACGCATGCGTGTAGCCGATGGCGTTGTCGGCCAGCTTCAGGTTCCTGAAGGTGTGCATCTCACCGCGGGCCCAGATACCGCCATTGCGGTTCTTGTAGCTGGTGAAATCCTCGAAGACCGAGTCCACTTGCGGGCCGTTCGCGTCAGCGGGATCGGCAAGAGACGTATGGCCGCCGGTGGCGAAATGGCCGTCCGGCCTGGGTCCGCGGTCGAGCATGAAGCTGTCGAAGTTGGAATGGGCGGTGTTGCCCTTGAACTCCCGGACCCGGGTTCGACGTGGCCAGGTCTTGGCACTGATCTCCGTGCCTTCGAACTTGCCCGTCGGATGCTCCGGCAAGGCGAACCAGAAACCCGTCGAATCGGATCCCGCGGCCACGTTGTCCCGGTAGATATTGTCCGGATTGGTGATCCAGAACGTCGACGCCGTGTTATCGGAAGGGATCAGGATGTCCTTGGCGTTCTGGCCGTCCGGAAGGAAGTTCTTGCCGTCCGCCGACTTGAACGGGGCGAGGTTGGTCGGAACGCACGGCGCGTTCGGATGGCACTTGGTCAGGATCCCGAGGTTACGGACGAACTGATTGCCGTGCTCGACCGCGTCCTCGAGGAAGAAGCAGTGGCCGATGTTGTTGTAGGTGACGTTGTTTTCAACGCTCAGGTAGTTGGTGCCATGCACCGTCACGCAGCGGCTGTAGGTGTCGTGAATGGCGGAGTTCCTGATGTACTGCCCCGGCGCGTCGCCGATCAGATGCCAATGGATCGGATACCGGGCCAGATGCATGTTCTGACCCATGCGATTGAGCTCGACGCCCTCGACAAACATCTTGCTCGCGGTCATCGCCATGATGTGGCCGCCAAACAGCGTCGTGTCTGCGTCAGGCGACGCCTGGATCAGGATGTTGCGCGACAGCATGCCGACTTCACCGCGTTCGTCCACGCCGAACGTGATCTTGCCGAAGTGCATGTAGTCCAGCTTCTTGTCGAGCGTGATCGTGTTGCCGCGGATGGCGGCAATGGTGCGCCGCTCTGCCTGATGTGGATCGAAATCGGTCGACGCGAGGACAATCACGTCGCCGACGCGCCAGCCGGCGGCGTTCAGGACGTCGATCGAGTTGCTGCCGGCGTCGGCGGTCCTGGACAGCTTGGTCCAGGAGTTCGTGCGGTTGCCGTGCAGGCTGAGGGTGCCACCCATCAGCATGATGCCGCGGTCACTGCGGTCGGTGGTGCCACCCATCCCACTGAAATCTTCGTCTTTGACGGTGTCGGTGAGGGTGATGGTCGCCTTGCGCGTGTGGGGCCTGGCTTCCGTGCCGATCGCCAACGCCCCGTGCACCATGATCCACTCGGTGGTCAGCTCGAGATCCCTGGTATCCGCGAAGCTGAGGGTGCCGTCGATCGTGACACCACGCAGCGGCGGCGGACTGACGTCGAGGATGACGTTCACATCCTTCGGGATGGTGACCACGTCGTCTTTGGCCGGCACCTTCTTGTCAGGCCAGGTGGCCGCCTCAGACCAGCGCACCTGCCGTGCCGCCGGCGACTTTCCTTCCTGGGCGTGAACGACAGCGAAGACGCCGACGAGCAGGAATGCCGGAACGAGCGCGCCAAGCAGGAACGAGCGGTGTCGCTTACTCACGGAATCCACCCTCAGTGGTCAAAGAGGACCGAGAACCGCAGCTGACTGGTGTGCTATCTGCTGACCTGGAGGCTGGTTCCACCACCAGGGGCGCCATTGCCGGCGTCACCGGCGGAGACAAGCTTGACCCAGAGCGAATCCTGGCCCTTGAAGTACGAGGTGTCGCTCGCCTGGCGCAGCGCATCCAGGCTGTTCTGCGGCGTACCCGAGGCTGCGGTGGTGAATCCCGGCAGCTCGAAGATCACCCACGAGCCGCGATCCAGTTCGTTCAGGGTGAGGGACACGGACGGCCTTTCGGTGGTCACCTTGATCTCGGTACCGGCTCGTACGTTGGTGCCGCCGGTGACGGTGAACTCCTTGCCATTGCGGCTGAGAACGACTGGCGGCTGAGCAGGGCCACCAGCACCGCCGGCTCGACCACCAGGCGCGCCAGGGCCGGCAGCGGCGCCCGCCCCACCAGGACCCGCCACTGCCCCGCGACCGCCTCCGGGGCCAGGCCCGACGGCGCCAGGGCCAGCAGCGCCGGCGCCTGCGGCCGCGCCGGGAGCCAGCGGCACCGGGACCAACGGCGCCGCGCCCGGCAGCGGCGCCGCGACCACCGGCTGCGGCACCAGCGGCACCACGACCGCCGCCAGGGCCGCCGACACTCATGCGCCCGACATCGCCCTTGCACACGGCAGCGTTCCAGGTCGGGCTTGATCTCACAGGCTTCTGCGTCGACGGCGATGCTGTCGTTGACGCCGTCGTGGATGATCACGAAGGAATTGGGACCACCGCCGAGCGAGCCGTCCTTGTCGCGGAACGCCGCGGTCTTATAGGACGTACTGCCTCCATTGTCGCTGGCCCACTTGCTGTTGTCCGCCATCGGCGGGAAATACACCGGCTTGGCGTTGACGAACTTCAGGCGCTCGAAGGCGTTATTGGTGCTGACCCCGAAGCTGCTGAACATCAGGTTCGAGATCGCTCCCGTCTTGCGAGTGGCGTTGTCCTCGTAGTTCCGGAAGGTGGTATTCACCACGTCATGACGGTAGTCGTAGTACTCGTAGCCGCGGATCGGGAAATCCGGCAGGTCGACCTTCGGCAGGCTGCGGCCGTACGCCTTTTCCGCGTCAGTCCTGGGGTTGCCGATGTTTTCGGTTTCGCCCACGAACAGCGAGTCGACGACCTGTGACGTAAAGGCGTACCGACCGAATGCGCCAGACGCGTGCGTAAAGCCGATCGCGTTGTCGGCCAGCTTCACGTTCCTGAAGACGTGCATCTCACCGCGGCCCCAGATGGCGCCATTGCGGTTCTTGTAGGCGGTGAGATCCTCGAAGACCGATTCCAACGCCTTGCTGTTCGGGTCAGCGGGATTCTCGAGGCCGGTATGCGAGCTGCCGGTCACACCGAACGTGTTATTGACCGCAATGTTCCGGTCGAACATGAACGCGTCGTAGTTGGAGTGGGCGACGTTGCCCTTGAACTCGCGGAATGGCGTTCGACGCGGCCAGGTCTTCGCACTGATCTCCGTGCCTTCGAACTTCCCGTTCGGGTGCTCCGGCAACGACATCCAGAAGCCGTTCGAGTCGGAACCCGCGGCCACGTTGTCGCGGTAGGTGTTGTCCGGATTGGTGATCCAGAAACTCGCCACCGTGTTGTCCGAGGGCAGCAGGACATCCTTGGATTGCTGGCCATTCGTTCCCGTCCTGGGCTCGCCGGCCGCGGCGAGGTTGGTCGGGACGCAGGGCTTGGACGTATGGCACTTGGTCTGGATCGCCAGGTTGTGAACGAACTCGTTGCCGTGCTCGATGCCGTCTTCGAGGAAGAAGCAGTGACCGACGGTGTTGTAGGTCACGTTGTTCTCGACGCGCAGGAAATTCGTGCCATGCACGGTCACGCAGCGGTTGTAGGTGTCGTGGATCGCGGCGTTCCTGATGTACTGCCCTTTGGCATCGCCGACCAGATGCCAGTGGATCGGATACCGGGCCAGCGTCAGGTTCTGGCCCATGCGATTGAACTCGACGCCCTCGACAAACATCTTGCTCGCGCCCATCGCCATCACGTGCCCGCCGTAGAACGACTGTTCCGCGTCGGCCGACGCCTGGAGCTTGATATTGCGCGTCAGCATACCGACTTCGCCGCGTTCATCCACGTCGAAGGTGATCTTGCCGAAGTGCATGTAGTCCAGCTTCTTGTCGAGCGTGATCGTGTTTCCGCGGATGGCGGAAATGGTGCGCCGCTCTGCCTGCCGGGGATCGAAATCCGTGGACGCGAGGACGATCTCGTCGCCGACGCGCCAGCCGGCGGCGTTCAGGACCTCGATCGAGGTGCTGCCGGCGTCGGCGGTCTTGGCCAGCTTGGTCCAGGTGTTCGTGCGATCGCCGTGCAGGTTCAGGGTGCCGCCCATCAGCATGATGCCGCGGTCACGCGGTCGTTGGTTCCACCCACTCCACTGATATCTTCGCCTTTGACGTTGTCGGTGAAGGTGATGGTCGCCTTGCGCGTGTGGGGTCTGGCTTCCGTGCCGATCTCCAACTCCCCGTGCACCATGATCCACTCGGTGGTCAGCTCGAGATCCCTGGTATCCGCGAAGCTCAGTTTGCCGTCGATCGTCACACCATGCAGCGGCGGCGGACTGACGTCGAGGACGACGCTCATATCCTTCGGGATGGTGACCACGTCGTCTTTGGCCGGCACCTTCTTGTCAGGCCAGGTGGCCGCATCAGACCAGCGCACCTGCCGTGCCGCCGGCGACTTGCCGTCCTGGGCGTGAACGACAGCGAAGACGCCGACGAGCAGGAATGCCAAAACGAGCGAGCCGAGCAGGAACGAACGATGTCGCTTACTCACGGAATCCACCCTCAGTAGTCAAAGAGGACCGATCGCGTTATGCGACCTTCCCGCCTCGCACGGCGCAGACGAGGCGCCAGCCGCACGTGAGGACGCGCACAGTCCTGCCGCGGCGGTACCCGGCGCAGATGATCGGTGTGTTCAGGCGCCCTGTCAAGGCGACGGGCGTCGCCCAGTGGGTTCAGGACGACCCGTTCGGTCGCGCGCCGGCTCGCGAGCCGGGCGGGATGGGGCTGCTCTGAGTCAGTGCGCGCGCCGGTACTACATGGCAACCACGCCGCTGCGGAGCGGCGTTGCCGCGTCCCAGCTCGAGCCGTCGGGTGCTGGGCAGCCAGCCCTGGTAGAGAGTCAGGCCGTGGCCGGCGATCCTGGGGTGGACGGTACCTGCGTCTCACGTGCCGAATTTGTACTCTGTCGATCCGATCCAGCCGGTCCGGCTCGACGGCGAGCTTGCCGCTCCCGAGGAGCACGCCGGCCTCGGAACATGTCCCACAACGAGTGGCAGAGCCGAACCGAGTCACACCGGGTCGGTCGGCGCTGGTTTCACAGCCCTGAGCGATCGCGCGCAACCCCCGAAGCCTGGCGCTGGACCGCGGAGATGCACGGAATCTCCGCTGCGCTCGAAGCGGTCGATTTTGACCGCCGGGCATAGCCGCGTCAGCGGCAGCGATTGACTATTCCATGCGCAATCGCGACGAGGCGGTCATCCGCAACGCCCGATGCGCGCAGCGCCTGTTGCCCCCGTTCCGCGCACTGGAGCGCGAGCGCACGGGATTGGTCCCGGCCGAACAGCGCGGGGTAGGTCGCCTTGCCCTGGACGCGGTCCTTGCCGGGCGTCTTGCCGAGCACGTCCGGCGTGCCCTCCTCGTCCAGGACGTCGTCGACAATCTGATACGCCAGGCCCAACTCGGCGGCAAACCTGTCGATCGCGCGAATCTGCCTCTCGGTGCCACCGCCCATGATCGCGCCGGCAACCGCCGCCGCGCGGATGAGGGAGCCAGTCTTTCGCGCGTGCATGTCTCTGAGTGCAACCGGATCGACGTGATCATCGCCCTCGCCGAACTGAACGGCGCTGCGCGCGGAGATCTCCAGATCCATCGCCTGACCTCCGAGCATCCCACCCGCACCGAGCGCGCCACCCATGCGTTTCAGGACGCGCAGCTTCCGCGCGGCGATTTCCGGCAGCCCGTGGTCGCTCGGCTCGGTCGCTAGCAACGCAAACGCCTCGGCGAGCAATCCGTCCCCCGCCAGAATTGCCAGGGCCTCGCCGTAGACGATGTGAACGGTCGGGCGGCCCCGGCGCAGATTGTCGTTGTCCATGGCCGGCAGGTCGTCATGGATGAGCGAGTAGCTATGGATGAATTCGACAGCGCACGCCGAGGGCATGGCCAGCCGTCGCGCCTGGTCGAGCGCGTCAGCTGACGCGCCGTCGTTGGCGCGTGCGACGGTTTCGGCGGCAGCAAGCGTCAGCAGCGGACGGATACGCTTGCCGCTGCCGGTGACGCCGTAGCGCATCGCCGCGGCAACTCGGCCGGGACAGACGGGAGGGCTGGGCAAGGCGCAATCGAGAGCCGTCTCGATCTCCGCGCGGCGTGTCGCGAAGTATCGGTCGGCGAGGTCGGCCGTTTCCACCCTCACGCAGCGCATGACTTGTGCCTTCCTCCCGCACCTGATGCAGCGTCGGGGCTATCATGTCATCAAAGTCATCGGACGCAAGGCTTCCGAGATAGGCCACGTTGGAATCCCCGCACATCACCGGTCAGATTCGGCCAGCCGTGCCATACGACGTGCTGATCATCGGCGGCGGTCTCGCCGGCAGCCTGACCGCGTGGCGGCTGGCCTCGCACGCGGCCGCTCCGCGCGTCTGCGTGGTCGAGAGCGGTGCCACGCTCGGCGGCAACCACACGTGGTCGTTTCACACGACCGATGTGCGCGAGAGTGCGCGGGTCTGGCTGGAGCCGCTCATCGTCGCGCGATGGTCAGGGCATCACGTGCGCTTCCCCGGCCATGAGCGTTCGCTCGAGGGCTCCTACGCTGCCATCACCTCCGGACGCCTGCACGCAGTGATCGCGCCAGCGCTCGGTGCGGGGGTGCGGTTGAACAGCCGCGTCGCGGGCATCACGCGCCGCGACGTGACGCTCGCCACCGGCGAGGTGCTGACCGCGCGCCTCGTCATCGACGCACGCGGCGGTGTTCCGCCAGGTATCCCGTCCGGGTGGCAGACCTTCCTCGGACAGGAACTCGAACTGACACACGATCACGGCGTGGCGTCGCCGGTGCTGATGGACGCCACCGTGCCCCAGGCTGGCGGATTCCGTTTCATGTATCTGCTGCCGTGGAGCCCCACGCGGCTGCTCGTCGAGGACACGCTGTATGCCGACGGACCGGACATCGATGCTGCCGCCTGCCGCCGCCGGATCGCGGAGTACGCCACCGCGCACGGCTGGTGCGTGCGCGAGGTGGTGCGAGAGGAGCAGGGCGCACTGCCAGTGCCGCTATCAGGCAGCGCGCGTGCGTTCTGGCCCGATGACACGATTCGCATCGGTGTGCGTGCCGGCCTGTTCCATCCGACGACCGGCTACTCGCTCGGCGACGCCGTCGCGACGGCGGAACTTCTCACCGCGCTCGACCTGTCAGACCCCGACGCGGTCTATGACGCGCTCCGACGTCTGTCGCTCGTGCTGTGGCGGCAACGGGCGTTCTACAGATTGTTGAACCGCCTGCTGTTCCGTGCCGCCCGACCGGAGCTGCGGGTCCGCGTGCTGGAGCAGTTCTACGGCCGGCCCGAGGCGCTGATCGCCCGCTTCTACGGCGCCCGTCTGACCTGGTTCGATCGATGCCGCTTGCTCGCCGGACGTCCGCCGGTGCCGCTGACGAGGGCGCTCGCGCACTGGCGCGCGACGCCATCATGACGAAGCGAGCGCCGACCGCCGCCGTCATCGGCAGCGGCTTCGGCGGCCTCGCGCTCGCCATCCGGCTGCAGGCCGCCGGGATTGCGACGACGCTGTTCGAGCAGCGCGATCGTCCGGGCGGGCGCGCCTACGTCTATCACGACGGCGGATTCACATTCGACGCCGGGCCGACGGTGATCACCGCGCCCGGCTGTCTCGAAGAGCTGTTCGCACTGGCCGGCGAGCGCCTCGCCGATCACGTCGATCTCGTCCCCGTGATGCCGTTCTACCGGCTGTTCTGGGAGGACGGCACGACCTTCGACTATTCGAACGATCTCGATGCCGTCAACGCGCAGATCCGGGCGATCAATCCCGCGGACGTCGACGGCTATCGCCAATTCCGGGCCTACGCGGAAGAAGTGTTCGAGCAAGGCTACACGCGCCTCGCGCACGAGCCGTTTCTCAACCTCTGGAGCATGATCCGCGTATCGCCGCAGTTGCTGCGGTTGAAGGCGCATCGGACGGTCTACGACATGGTGTCCCGGTTCATCGCTGATCCGCACCTGCGCCAGACCTTCAGCTTCCATTCCCTGCTGGTCGGCGGCAACCCGTTCGCGGCCTCCTCGATCTACACGCTGATCCACGCGCTCGAGCGGAAGTGGGGCGTCACGTTCCCGCGCGGCGGTACCAACGCGCTGGTCAGCGCGCTGGTGGCGCTGTTGCAACGCCTGGGCGGCACGGTTCGCCTGGCTACCGAGGTGACCGAGATCGTCACGCGTGACGGACGTGTCGACGGCGTGCGCATCGCCGGCGGAGCCGAGGAACGGTTCGACGCCGTGGCCAGCAACGCCGACGTCGTCCACACCTACCGGCGCCTGCTCCGCGGTGATCCGCAGGGAAACAGGCGGGCGGCGCAGCTGGAACGGTCGCGGTTCAGCATGTCGCTCTTCCTCATCTACTTCGGGACGCGGCGCCGCCACCCCCACCTCGCCCATCACAACGTCATCTTCGGCCCCCGCTATCGCGAACTGCTCGACGACATCTTCGTGAAGGGCACGCTTGCCGACGATTTCTCGTTGTACCTGCATGCTCCGACCGTGACCGATCCGACGCTGGCACCGGCGGGCTGCGAGGCCTTCTATGTCCTGGCGCCGGTGCCGCACCTTGGTATCAGCACGGTGGATTGGCGCGTCGAAGGTCCCCGCTACGCAGACCGCATCCTGGCGTATCTGGAAGCGCGCTACATCCCGAATCTACGCAAGGATCTGGTGACCACGCGCATTTTCACACCGCTCGATTTCAAGGAGACGCTCCACGCCCACCACGGCTCGGCGTTCTCGCTCGAGCCTGTGCTGGCGCAAAGCGCGTGGTTTCGCGTGCACAATCGGGACGATCGCATCGCCGGCCTCTACTTCGTCGGCGCCGGCACCCACCCCGGCGCTGGCGTGCCCGGCGTGGTGAACTCGGCCGTCGCCACTGCCAGGCTGATGGTCGAGGACCTTGCCGTCCCCGCTGCGGGCGTCTCATGACTCCGCAACCGGAACCCGCCCGTGCCGACGCGGCCATTGCCTCCGGCTCGACCAGCTTCGCGCTCGCCTCGAGGCTGTTCGAGCCGCAGACGCGTCTGCGCGTCTGGCGGCTGTACGCGTGGTGCCGACACTGCGACGACGTGATCGACGGCCAGGTGCTGGGACACGGGCAACGCGCGGTGAGCGACGCAGCGCACCGACTCGCCAACCTGCGCACGCAATCGGCGCAGGCGCTTCGCGGCAAGGCGAGCGACGGCACGCCGTTCGCCGGTCTCGCCCGCGTCGCCGCCGAGACTGGCCTGCCGGCCCGGTATGTCGACGATCATCTGGCCGGATACGAAATGGATGTGGCGGGCCGCCGCTTCGAGACCCTGGCTGATACAACGTCGTATTGCTACCACGTCGCCGGAGTGGTCGGTCTCATGATGGCGTGGATCATGGACATCAGAGACGACGAGACGCTGCTGCGCGGATGCGATCTCGGTATGGCCTTTCAGCTGACCAACATCGCGCGCGACGTCAATGACGACGCGGTCAATGGACGTATTTACCTGCCGCACGCGTGGCTGCAGCAACAGCGGGTGTCGATTACTCCCGGCGAGCCGCTGCCGGCCGCCAGTCGCCACGCGATTGCGCCGCTGGTTGCGCGGCTGCTCGCCGAAGCCGATCGCTACTACACCTCCGCCTCGTATGGCATGCGGCGCTTGCCGCCTCGGTCAGCCTGGGCCGTCGCCACCGCGCGCCACGTGTATGCCGACATCGGCCGCGAGGTACTGCGGCGCGGGCCGCGCGCCTGGGATGTGCGGATCGCGACCACCCGTCGGCGCAAGCTGCTGCGGCTGATGCAGGCGGCGGGTGAAACCGCCTGGGGCGCGGCGGTCGGGCGCCGGCTCGCGGCACCGCCGCGGAACGGCTTGTGGGTCCCACCGGCGCCGCCGCGCGGAGAGCCTTCATGAGCGTGATCGCGGTCGGCTGGTTTGCGCTGTTCATCGCTGCGCTGCTGACGATGGAACTGGTCGCCTACGTCTCGCACCGCTATCTGATGCACGGCCCGCTCTGGTTCCTGCACCGCTCCCATCATGTTGTCCATACCGCCCGGTTCGAGTGGAACGACCTGTTCGGCATGATGTTCGCGCTTCCAGCCATCGCGTGCATCTGGGCAGCCACCAGCGGCGGCCCCTGGATGCTGCTGCCAATCGGGCTGGGGATGACGGCCTATGGCTTCATCTATTTCGTCTTCCACGATGTCGTGGTGCATCGCCGGTTTCGGCTGCGTCAGGTGCCGCGGTCCAGGTATCTGCGGCGGATCATCAAGGCGCACCTGATCCATCACCGGACGCACCACCGCCAGGGGGCGCAGTCGTTCGGCTTCCTCTACGCGCCGGCGACATTCAGTGATCGCCGTTGATGCGGTGTTCGGCTCGCTGGCCCTCCGCTGGCTGGCAGGCTGGTATCTTGCCGGCCGCCTGCTACCGCTCCGCTCGGCTGTAGCGCGGGCCGAACGCACGGTTGCCGATGCGGCCGCCGCCGTGTCGGTGGTGATCCCGGCGCGCAACGAGGCTCAGTCGCTGCCGGCGCTGCTCCGGTCGTTGCGAGCGCAGACCTTCGCGCCCATCCAGATCATCGTTGTCGACGATCACTCGACCGATGCGACGGCGCACATCGCCGCGGCGGGCGGAGCGACGGTCGTGCACTCTGCAGAGGTGCCGCAGGGCTGGCTCGGCAAGCCGTGGGCATGCGCGCAGGGCGCCGCACTCGCGCGCGGCAACGTTCTGGTGTTCCTCGACGCGGACACCATCGCTTCTCCTGATCTGCTGCGGCACCTCGTGCTCATGGTCCTGCGCGTGCGCGGCCTCGTGTCTCTGGCTCCTTACCACGAGGTTCGGCGAGCCTACGAACTGGCCTCGGCACTGTTCAACCTCGTCGCGGTGATCGGCGTTGGCGCCTCGTCGCTCCGGTCGAACGCACCTGTGACCGGAGCATTCGGGCCATGCCTGGCGATCCGCGCCGCCGATTACGCCGCCATCGGCGGACATGGCGCCGTACGGGGAGCGCTGTTGGACGATGTCGCACTGGCGCGTGGCTGTGTCGCGCACGCGCTGCCCGTCCACAACGTCGCGGGCGGCGCGGATGTGCGCTACCGCATGTACCCGAACGGCGTTGCGCAGCTGGTCGAGGGCTGGAGCAAGAACTTCGCGGCGGGAGCGGGGACGACGCCGCTGCCGCGGCTGGTGGGCATCGTCGCCTGGCTGTCAGGACTGTTCGAAGCCGGCCTGGTGACGAGCGTGTCCGTTGCCGGGCTACTCGCGGGCGGGGACGGCCCGCCATGGCAGCACGCATTGTTCTACGGTCTGTCTTCGCTGCAGCTCTGGTTGCTGCTGCGGCGGATCGGCAACCAGGGCGTAGTCGCAATCGTTCACCCGCTCGCATCGGTGGCGTTTGTGTCGATCTGTGCCTACTCGATGGCGCTGCATCTTCGGGGGACGGTCACCTGGAAGGGTCGGACGATCTCGGTCGCAGCCAAGAAACCCGCGCGGTGAGCATCGAGTCCCGCCGCGGATGGGACGCGCGAAGGTCACGCCCTGGTGTTCTTCCGTTAGGTTGACGACCGCCGGGGCCGCGCCAAGCACCTGCGGCAGATTCGGGCGTTCGCGAGTCGAGGCTGGCGGGGCCGCCAGGGAACGTGGCGAGCTCCCGTTGCGGTCGGCATCTCCCGGAGCCGCGGGCGAGCGCGGCGCCGAGATCTCCTGACGACCCATCCGCCGTCATCCCTCGAACCGGCAGTCGCAAGAACGGGGCCGAGGCGACCAACTCCTGCGGCGACAGTGGGCAAGGTCCCACGTCCGGGATAGGTGTCGGAGCACTTGACGAACGTGTGCGACTCGGTCTAATTTTGATGAGTCAAAAATGACATTCAGGATCATCAAAAGCATTATTTTGGCCACCCTGCTCTGCGCGGTGCCGCTTGGCGCCGCCGCTCAGGAACCCGTTCGGGGCCCCGAGGCGGTTGACGCTCCAGTAACCGGCCCACTGTCCGGCTACATGGAATTCCACCTGAACAAAGCGGATCAGGAAGACGCCGTTCTCGACTTCCACCGCTTCGTTCTGCTCCTCAACCATTCGTTTTCATCCCGCATCCGCTTCGTCGGGGAAATCGAACTCGAGCACGCATTCGTAGAAGGACTGGAGGACGCCGGTGAGTTGGAGCTGGAGCAGGCGTACATCGACTTTCTGCTGTCTCCCAGGTTCAACGTCCGAGCCGGCATGGTGTTGATGCCCGTCGGCATCATCAACGAACGTCACGAACCGCCGGTCTTCCATGGCGTCGAACGTCCGTTCGTCGATACGGTGATCGTCCCGTCGACGTGGTTCGATGTCGGCGCCGGCGTGCATGGGGACCTCGGCGGCGGCTTCCGCTACCGCGCCTACGCCGTCGCACCCCTGAACTCCCTGGAATTCAGCGCCGACGAGGGCATCCGCGGCGGGCGACAGAAGGGCTCGCAGGCAAATGTCCGGCACGTCGCCCTGACGGGCCGGCTCGAATACCGGGGCCTGCGGGGACTGACGCTGGGGGCGAGCCTCTGGTCAGGCGAATCGAGCTTCGAAACCCCGCGGCTCGACACCAGCGTCACGGTCAGCGAGTTCGACGCGCGGTACCGGCGGCACCGGCTGGAGCTGCGCGGCCAGTTCGCCCACGTCACCATCAGTGACGCTGCACGTCTGAACGACAGCCTCGGTCGCACGATCGGCGTGTCGCCGAACATCGCCGAGGCTCTCCGCGGCTTCTATGGGGAAGCCGCGTACCGGCTCTGGAATGCGGGCGCGCCGCGCGACCTCGTCGTCTTCACGCGGTATGAGAACTTCGACACACAGTTCCGGATGCCCGAGGGCTTTCAGCCGCTGAAGGAATTCGATCGCGATGCCTGGGTGACGGGAATCACGTATTACCCGGATCCAGACGTCGCCGTGAAGTTCGACTACGTCCGCCTGCGCAACGCGAGCGGCTTGTTCCCGAATCGCAATGTCTTCAATGCCGGCCTCGGCTGGTGGTTCTGAACATCATGATGACGAGATCGCTGATCGTGCTGGCCGCACTCGCTTCACTGAGCGCGGCCTCGAGCGCGGCGCCAGGCCAGGGCGGCACGCCGCGCGTAATCGAGATCACCGCTGAACGATTCGAATTCTATCCCTCCGAGATCACGATCGCCCAAGGCGAAGCAGTCGAGTTGCGTGTGACGAGTGACGACACCATGCACGGCTTCCGCATCGTCGGTGCGGCTACGAATGTCGTTGTCCCCAAGCGCGGTAAGGGACCGGCAGTGATTCAGTTCTCGGGGAATACGCCGGGCAGGTACACGTTCGAATGCAGCCGCATGTGCGGCGCCGGCCACAACTTCATGCGTGGAACACTGACGGTGCGCCCCGCCGGACCACCGCGATGAAGCGGGCTCTATTGCTCGCGACGTCAGTGTGGGCACTCGTCGCCGGGTTCTCCTCGAGTGGCCACACGCAAGCGTTTCCGGCCGGGATTCCGCTGGCCGGTATCACGGCCGTTGAGTTCAGCGAGTTCCGTCTTGGGCTGGACGACTTCTCGGAAGTGGAGACGGCGGAAGAGGGACTGGGACCCGCATTCAACGGCACCAGTTGCGCCGTGTGCCATAACCTGCCGGCGATTGGCGGCGGCGGAGTGATCACCGAGCTCCGTGCCGGCTATCGCGATGAAGCCGGAGCCACGCGAGGACTCAACCCGGCAGGCGACACGCTCATTCACATGCTGTCAACGCCCTCGCACGGCTGCCAGCCCGTCATTCCCGACGATGTCACTGTCGTCGCCAGGCGAGCACCGATCCCGCTGTTCGGCGCTGGACTGGTGGAAGCGATTGCGGACGACACGCTGCTCAGCCTGGAAGATCCGGACGATCGGAACCGCGACGGCATCAGCGGGCGCGCCGCAGTCGTGATCGACGTCGCCACCGGCGAGCGGCGCGTGGGCCGTTTCGGGTGGAAGGCGCAACACGCCACGCTCCTCACCTTCGGTGCGGATGCCTATCGCAACGAAATGGGCATCACCAACGACATCTTTCCGAACGAGTTTGCGTTCGGCATCTCGGACGCGCAGATGCGCGCGTGCGACCCGTTCCCGGATCCCGAGGATCGGCGCGATCCGGCCACGCGCCGTCGCGGGATCGACAACTTCGCATCCTTCATGAAGTTCCTGGCGCCCATGCCGCGGTCGCACGTCGACGACACGACCAGGACGGGCGAACAGCTGTTCTCCGCGATCGGTTGCGCCAACTGCCACGTGCCCTCGTTGCCAACGGACGCCAACCCGCACCCTTCGTTCCATCGCAAGACGGTGCCGCTCTTTTCGGACCTGCTGCTGCACGACGTTGGCACAGGGGACGGCATCAGGCAGGGTGCCGCGGCCGCCGCCGAGATCCGTACGCCCGCTTTATGGGGGCTCCGCTTCCGCCGACCATTGCTACACGACGGCAGCGCCGCAACGATTTCGGACGCACTGCTCCGCCACGGCGGCGAGGCGAACCTGTCTCGTCATCACTTCACGCGGCTCTCTGCGGAAGAACGGCAGGCGCTCCTCGCCTTCCTGCGCTCGCTCTGAATCAGGCAGCGCGCCAGGCCAGGACACGACGGCGCGTCGCCGCATGCTCGCAACAAATCGTCCAGCTCGAAGAACCGCGGCGAGCCGAGCGAGAACGCCCGCCGACGCGCCGCGCCCTGCGGCTGATCCATCCGGGGATCACCTTGGTCCGGGCGGCCGTATGCTCGGTCGCCTCGAGGGGTGGACTCGGCGGGGCGCGGGGGTCTGTCCGTGTCTACGTGCCCTGGCGTTACGTCGTTCCGCGCAGCAACGGCAATGAATCCTCTTCGGAGAGGGGGCTCGGCTAGCGCACAGGGCACGGATCACGTCGGTCAGGCGCGACAATTCGGCTGTTGGCGGGATGGCGAGCGCCGGCGGGCGGTCACAACATCGGTCATGGCAGCCGGAATCATCGCAGTCGTGAGCCCCCACGCCGACACCCGGGATCTCTACCTGACGTGGCTGCAGATGCGGCGCATCGCTGCGGTCGGAGTAGTACCCGAGGCGATCGCGTCGCTCAGCCAGAACGACACGATCGCGGTGGTCGTCGTCGACGTGCATGGCCATGACGACTGGGAGCGGTGTCGCGGATCGGCGTGGCCGACGGCGCTGCAGGGCGTACCCGTCGTTGCACTCACCGGGTGGGTTGCGCCGGATCACCGATACCGGGAGGCAGCCAAATCAGCCGGTTGCGCCGCCTACGTCCTCAAGCCGTGCTCGCCGCAGGCGCTCGCCGCAGTGATCGAGCGGGTGCGTGACGGCGAACGGGGCATCGAGTTCACCGGCGAACGGCCGACGGGATAGTTCGCGGGCAGGGCACGACCGGCCCGCTGTAGCGGACTTCAGGCCCGGTCACGGCACAGGTGCAGCGGTGCTGTCCAACGACGGCGGCGCGGGCTCGCCGCTCACCCACGGCCATTCATTCCGCTCGATCTCGCGTCCCCGGCGCCAGACGAAGCTCCACGCCGGCGGCGAGTCCAGGTTCCGGATGAAACGGTGCAGCCGCCGCTGCACCGCGGCCGCGTAGTCTTGGCCGCCTTGATCGTCCGCCCTCGCCGTACCGCGATTGTAGGCCCGCACCGCCCGCCACAGGTCGCCGCGATTCTCGTCGAGCAGCAGTGACATCCAGATCGCAACGAAGCGCGTCGCCTGCCACGGGTTCTCATACGCAGCGTCGTCGAAGGCGGCGTCGACGACGCCGTTTGCGGCCAGCACCCGCAGGCGCGCGCGTGCGAAATCCGACGCCTGCGCCAGGCCGATATCGCGGTTGCCGGTCTCATCGACGTGCAGCGCACGGTGGTCGAACCAGGACTCACTCATGATGACCGCCGCCAGCGTTTCGCGAACAGCGGCCGGGTCGAGCTGATAGCGTTTGCCGATGGCGTAGAAGCCACTCCAGTACGCCGTCATCTGGCGGTAGGCGACGGTCCGGACCGGCTGCGGCACGGCGTCCCAGTCGCGCGCGGTCATCCGGTCCCACCGCTGTGGCTCGATCAGCTCTGCGTGGTACGCCGTCAGCATCCGTTTCAGCGAGTCCTCACGGAGGCCGGTGGGCACCGTGTTCCAGTCGTTCAGGGACATCAGCCGCCACAGCAGGCGACTGTGACGCAGCAGGCTCTCGGTCGTCGCCCAAGGCGGGTGCTCTGCGCCGGCAGTCACCGTGACCAGCAATGGCGGATCGACGACCAGCCTGGCGGGAAGGCCGATCGCCGGCACGTGCGGCACCTGCGTCGCGGTCGCCCGCTCGACCCATCGCGCGGCCGACAGCACACCGACGAGGACGGCGCCGAGCGCGATCGCCGCCCAGAGACGCAGCTTCATTCTCGGCCGGGATCGCGGGTCGCGCGGCGGACCCGCCTTCCTGGCGCGCCGGCGTCTTGCAGCGCATCAGCGAGCAGCGACACGCTGAGCGCGTATCGATGCGAGCAGTTGTAGCCGAGTATCGCCTCGTAGTTGCGACCCACGAGGAATGCGCGGCCGTCGAGCGCCAGGAGACTCGCCTCGGCCGGTGTCCCACGCCGCCGGGCGCCGTTCAGCGGCTCAGCGCCAGCGGCAAACCACTCCGCCAGCGGGCGTAGCGGTGTCAGGCTGCGGATAGCGGCACATCCCTGCTGCCGCGCGGCGATGCGGTTCTCGATCTCCGAGCGCAATGCGGCCGTGACCATGAGCTCCCCGCCCCACGTTTCACCATATCGCCAGCCGAACTCCCGCAGATAGTTGGCGATTGACGCGAGCGTGTCACCGGCCGATTGCCACAGGTCCCGGCGACCATCACCGTCGAAGTCGACGGCATACCGTAAATAGCTGGACGGCATGAACTGCGGTTGCCCGACCGCGCCGGCCCACGAGCCGACCATCTGCTTCCGGGCGATCCCTTCATCCGCCAGCAGCCGCAGCGCCGCGAACAGTTCGCCGCGAAAATAGTGCGAGCGGCGCGGCGTCCAGGCCAGGGTGGCGAGCGCGGCGAGGACCGGGACGTCGCCGGTATACCGCCCGTAACCCGTCTCGGCGCCCCAGATCGCCACCACGACCTGCGCTGGGACGCCGTACGCGCGCTCGACCCGCGCGAGCAGAAGCCGGTGCCGACCGATCAGCCGCTGCCCCTCGGCGATCAGTTCGGGCGTGACGCGAACCGCGAGATAGTGATCGAGCGTCTGCACCACTTCGGCCTGACCGCGGTCGGCCCGGACGACCCGCGCCAGCGGCTGCACGCCGGTCAGGGTTTCGTTGACGAAGCGGCGCTCGTAGCCGCGGTGCACGGCTTCCTCGCGAACGGCGGCGAGCCACGCCTCGAACGGCGGCGGCGGCCCTGGGTGCGCCGGCCGGTCGAGCGGCGGGGACGCCGGCGGCGCCAGCGTGACGAGTACAACTATCAGAACGGCAACAAGGCGACCGGGACGGCGGTGCGGCTGCTCGCGATAACCGTCCGTCATTCCCTACGGCTCGGCCGCGCCTCTGCCCAACCCGGCGCCGAACCCGTGGCGTCAAGGGTGGTGATGCGCATCCCACTTCGATGATACGCCGGGCACCTCCGCCTGGATCTCACACTCGCCACCCGTGATCTAACGAACATCGCACGCACCCCTGAAGCAACTTCTTCGAGTGCCGCGGCCCGAGGAGGCGGCGACCGCATGGTTGCGGAGATCATGATTGCGGACATCGCCTTGCAGCTGAAAATGGAAGCGCTGGTGCGACGGTCGCATTGGTCGTTCAGAGGAGGTCGATATGCATCGTACAACTGAGCGGGCGACGACGGCTGAGTGCCGTCACAGCCAGCTGCCCGGGCAGCCCTCGCCGGAGCCGCTCCCACCGTCGCCGCTACCGACGCCCGTGCCGCCGCCGACCAACCCGATCCCCGACCCGATCCCGGGCCCGCAGCGTTGAGGTGCAGCGGCTTTGGGACCTGCCGGAGCCGCCAGCCCCGCGCTGCACGTCAGGCGGTGGACCCGACGGCTCACGCCGTCGGGCCACGCTCGACAGGCAGCGCAGTCGATGGCCATCCGCCCGAGCTGCTCGCCAGCTCGACGAGCCGACATTTTCTGGTCGAGATTGACCATCCGGGACAACGCTTACCGCTCCCCACCGCGGGGCGGCTCCACCTGCCGCTCATCGCGGACGCTGTCGCACCGGCGGCCTCACCGGAGTGCCACGTCGGCGAACAACGGGAAGTGGTCCGAACCGACGTAAGCCGGCCGCCCCAGTTCGCACACGCGGAAGTGCGTTGTGACGAAGACGTGATCGACCGGCCAACGCAGCCCGATCGGCAGGTTCGCAGTCGAAGGTGGCCAGCAACCCGCGGCCGATCCGTGGGTCGCCGAGGCCGCCGACTGCGCGCATGCGCCGGCTGGTGCGCGACCAGCCGACATCATTCAGGTCACCGGCGACAATCGCCGGCGCACCTCGCCGAGCCACTTCGCGGGCGACCGTCATCAGCTCGGCATCGCGCTCACCAGTATCGTCGCCCGGCCGCGGTGGACGCGGTGTGCTCACCATAAAGCCAGACGAGCGCGCCCGACCGCGTCCGAACGCGCGTGCGCACTGACGGAATCGCTGGATCTTCGATGAAGCGGATTTCGGGCTCGACCAGCGGCAGCCAGTGGTACAGCAGCAAGCCCCAGGTGTTCTCCTGTGGTTGGCGGACGGCGTGCGGGAACATCTGCTCGAGCGGCGCCAGCGCCTGCTGCCACCATCGTCCTGGCTCGAGCACCAGCACGACGTCGGGGGTGGTGTCTCGGATGACTCCGAGGACCGCGTCGCGGCGGCGATTGTCGGTACTCGACGTTCAACACCAGTAGCCGGATACGGCCCGCCTCCTCGCAGGGCGGCCCGGCTACCTGGCGCGCAGCCAGCGGAGTGTACGGAATGACGAACCACGCCTGAACCGCAAGCGCCGCCAGGGCCGACAGGGCAACCGCCCTGCGCCTTGGGCCGCGTCGGCCGAGTGCCACCGCTGCGACTGCGACAAGCCCGGCCGCCACCTGCATCCGCGGGAAATCGGTGATGCGGATCCACCATTCGTTCGAGGGGATCACCGACAAGGCCGTTACCGCGACGAGCGCGATCCCGATCGCCGTGATGACGACGGCCATGGCAGGCAACGTCTCACCCGCGCAGCGATTGGGCCGCCCCGCCGACGCTGACCAGCGACGTCAGCGGTTTCGCCATACCGCTCCTCCTTCATCTGCACCAGCCATTCGATGTGCACGCCGTATGCCGCTATGCACTCGTCACTCAAATGCGGTGTGTTCCGGCACCGCGTGCGTCCAGCTGGAACTCCGCCAGTCCTCGCGGCGCATCACATGCACCAACGTTGCGGACGCCCGCGTGCGGAGCGCCCTTTCGCTCGCTGCAGCGTCGAATGCAGGTAACCGGCCATGCCGTGACGGCCCGCGGGAGTGCGAGCGCCAGGACGGCGGTGCTGAGTCCCAGACCGGTGGATAGACGCTGCGGCCGTCGAACCACACTGAGAGCAGCCCGACCTCGCCGTTCACCCCGAGCATCTCACGCCGAGGATTTCCATACGCCCCTCTGGTGCCGCGGACAATACGGAACGAGGCGTCGGTCTCCAAGGCACGCACCGAAAGGATAGTTTTAGCTCATACCTTCACGATGGTACACTGGCGCAGCATGGGGGCATTGCGGCGGCATGCGCGTAGGCGCGTGCTGCGTACAGTTGTTCCACTCGCGCTTGAACTACCAAAACTAGCCTTGCTCGCGGCCGTGGCGGTCGCCGCTTTCGTTGCGACGGGCAGTGTGGCGACCCACCAACAGGCGCAGGACATGACCGATGCCCAGGTCCTGACGGCGCGCGGCGAACGCGCCTTGCGCGCAGGACGGGTCGACGACGCGGTGGCTGACTTGCGCCGCGCGGTTGCGAAAGACCGTGACACCCCGGCAACGGCACTGACCCTGGCGCGGGCGTTGGCGGCGGCGGGGCAGCTCGAGGAGGCCGAGCAGCGACTGCTGACGTGGCGGCGCCGCACGCCTGAGGATGCGGACACCAATTTGCAGCTGGCCCGTCTCGCCGCCCGGCGCGGCGACCGCCCGGCGGCGCTCACCTATTTCCGCAGCGCGCTGTATGCGCCATGGCCCCACCCGGAGCAGCGAATGGCCGTCCGGCTCGAGTTGAGCGCATTCCTCCTCGACCATGAGCAGCCAGCCCTGGCCCTGCCGGAGTTGATCGCCGCGATGGCTGACACCACCGCGGGAACACCGACTCGGCTGGAAATCGGCGGGATGTTGCTGCGCGCAGGCGACGCCCGTCGCGCGCTCCAGGTGTTTCGCGAAGTGCTGGCCCGCGAACCGACGACACCGCGCGCGCTCATCGGGGCGGGCGAGGCGGCCTTCGAATTGGGACAGTACCCGCAGGCGCTCCGCTACCTGCGTGCCGCACCGGACGAACCTGCCACCATTGATCGACGGTCGCTCGCCATGCTGGTGATCAGTCGGGACCCGTTGGCCTCGGGGCTGGGGTCGGCCGAGCGCCGCCGCCGCGCGGCCGCCAACCTGGCGCACGTGAGCGAGCAGCTGCGCGCCTGCGCCGAGCGCCGCGAAGGCTCCACCGCCGCGACCGCGGTCCGGGCGGCCGCCGAGGAGGTGGCAATGGTCGCGCGTCACCGCGCTCCAGCCGACCGCGATCTACTTGAAGACGGCCTCGAGGTGATTGGCCGCGCCGAGCAGACACTTGCCGCTTCCTGTGGCGACCCCTCCCTGCTCGACCGGTCGTTGATCATCATCGCGGGTGTGCGCGCCGCCGCGCCATGAGCCACCCCACACCCGCCGAAACGACCCTGATCCGCGAGGACCGGCTCTTCCTGCTGCTGACGATCCTCGTCGGCGTGCTCGCCGGTCTCGCCGCCGTCCTCTTCAGCCTCAGTATCGATCTCGGTCAACCGCACCTTCTTCGGCCTGGATCCATCCAACGCTCGACTGTTTGTGGTACCGGTGGTTGCCAGCCTGGCCGCCGGAGGTACTCCTCGCCAAGGTGGTTCCGGAGGCGCGCGGCAGCGGAGTCCCGCAAACCAAGGTCGCCTATCACTTAGCGGGTGGCGTCATCGGGCGACGGGTACCGCTTGGCAAGTTCGTTCTCGGCGTTCTGACGATTGGCTCAGGCCAGTCGATGGGCCGCGAGGGTCCCTCCGTGCAGATTGGGGCGGGGATCGCGTCGGCCGTCGGCGTCTGGCTGAAACTGTCTCCGCAGCGCGTGCGCGACCTGGTTCCAGTGGGAGCCGCAGGAGCGCTGGCTGCGGCCTTCAACACGCCGGTGGCAGCCGTCTTGTTCGCCCTTGAAGAAATCATCGGCGACATGAATGCGGCACTCCTCGGCTCGACCGTGGTTGCGTCGGTAGCGTCGGTCGTCGTTGCGCGGGCCATTCTCGGCAACGAGCCCCTCTTCCACGTGCCCGCGTACCAGCTGGTCCACCCCGCCGAGCTTGGCGCCTACGCCGTGCTGGGTGTCGCCGGAGGAGCGGTGTCGCTATTGTTCGCCAGACTATTGCTGGTCATGCGGCGTGGCTTTCTCGCGCTGCCGGCGCACACGCGAATGTGGCAGCCGGCCGCTGGCGGCGCGGTCGTGGGAGGGTTGCTGCTCATCACGCCGGCGATCATGGGCGTCGGTTACGAGTACGTCGACCAAGCGCTGAACGGTAACCTGCTGCTCCGCACGATGGCCATATTCTGCGTCCTCAAAGTGGTGGCCACCACGGTGTCGTACACGTCGGGGAACGCCGGCGGTATCTTCGCGCCGTCGCTCTACATCGGCGCGATGCTCGGGGGAGCGGTCGGCGTCCTGGTACACACGTACGCGCCGTTCGCCACCGCGACCCCGGGTGCCTATGCACTGGTCGGGATGGGTACCTGTTCGCGGGCATCATCCGCGCACCGCTGACATCAGTGTTCATGATTTTCGAGATCACGCAGGACCACCAGATTCTCGTCCCGCTGATGGTCGCGAACATGCTCAGCTTCCTGATTTCAAAACACTACCAGCCGCTGCCGATATACGACGCGCTGCTGCTTCAGGACGGCGTTCACCTGCCACACCGCGTCGCGCGCCCGAGCACAGCCCGGCGAACCGCCCGTGACCTCATGTCCTCGCGATCTGCGCGGCTGCCGGTGGCGCCCTCGATCCACGTGCACCCGGATCACGCGATCGACGTGGTCATCGATCGCTTCTCCGAGGTGGACGGCGACCTGCCGGTCGTCAGCCGTGCGGACGCCACGATCCTCGAGGGCGTCATCACCGCCGACGCACTTGCGATGATGTTGCGGCGCCCACACGCAGACCCAGACGGATTGCCGGCCGACGGCTAGCCGAATTGAGTGCGTCGATTCGACGAAGACCTGCGAGCCGCGGATCGTGACCGGAACGGCTCTGCCAGATGACCCGACACCCGAAGCAGCACGTTACGGGTGATCATCATGTCGCGGTTCGAGATACCTTCGAGCGCCGTGTCGGTCGCCGCTTCCACCGTGCCGCGGCCGGCTTCGTTGACCTTGCGGCCCCGCGGCGTCAAGCGAAGCACGGCGCGCCGCCGGTCGCCGCAGGCCGTCGCGCGCAGGATGAGCCCCCGCGTCACCAGCCGCTGCAGTACACCCGTCATGGTGCTGGGATGGACGTGAAGTATCGCCGCCACGGTGCCCGCCGATACTCCAGGATGCAACCCGACCACTCGCAAGACCATTCGCTGAGGACCGGTGACGCCCAGTTCCGCGGCCATGCGTTTTGACGTCGTTTCCATCCCGTGCACCACCGCCCACAGCATCTGCATGAATTCCAGCACCGTCGGAAGTTGGTGCGTCACGACCGCGTCGCTGCGCGCCACTTCGCTCGTCACTGACGACACGGGCCGCCTGGTCTCCACTGGCCGGTGCCGAGTGCGGTCACGAATGCCTGTGCGATGGGCGCGGTGGCATGAATCGACGATGCTGAGCGGTGGGCACGACGCACCGGTGTCGATAATACCCCCTGCCGCACATCGGTCTCGTGCTACCCCGAAGTGTGTCGCCTGCGACGGCTTGCGGTTGGCTCAGGGTGATCGCGATTCCCAGTGCCGTCGCACGATGGGTGGTCATGACGTGCGGCGGCGAGCTCCCAGGCGGCGTTGATGCTACCGGGTGCTTGCAGTTACCGGGTGACGCTCCGGGCGTCTTTCACCCCGCGCGATGCGGAGGATCGTGATACCGGCCAGGGCAGAAAGGAGGGACCCGGAAAGCACGCCGATTTTCACGGCATCCTCCAGGTCTGGCGATGACGGGAACGACAACAAGCCGATGAACAGGCTCATCGTGAACCCGATACCGCACAGCACCGATACGCCGTAGAGCTGCGCGATCGATGCGTCCTGCGGACAGTCTGCCCAGTTGAACCGGATCGCCGCGATCGTCGTCAGGAACACTCCTGCCTGCTTGCCGATGAACAATCCTGCGGCGACGCCGAGCGTGACCGGCTCGAGCAGGGCGCCAACGCTGAAGCCCGAAAGAGCCACGCCGGCGTTCGCGAAGCCAAAGAGCGGAATGACCAGGAAGGCGACCCAGGGGTGGAGTGCATGCTCGAGAATGTGCAAGGGCGAGCGCGGATGATCTGGACGGCCCGGTGAAACTTTCAGGGGAACAGTAAGCGCCAGGAGCACTCCTGCCACCGTCGCGTGAACGCCCGAGCGCAGAACCACAATCCACAGCACCAGCCCGAGCAGCAGATAGGGCGTCAGACGCTCTACGCCAGTTCGGTTGAGCGCCAGCAGGATCAGCAGGGTCAGCGCCGCCACCCCGAGCCACAGCAGCGAGATAGACGTCGTGTAGAAGATCGCGATGATGATCACGGCGCCGAGGTCGTCGATGATGGCGAGGGCAGTCAGGAACACCTTCAGCGACACCGGGATCCGCGAGCCGAGCAACGCGAGCACCCCAAGGGCGAAGGCGATGTCTGTTGCCGTCGGGATCGCCCAACCTCTGAGTGTCTCCGCCGCATCCGCGTTGAAATACCTGTAGACCAGCGCCGGAGCGATCATGCCCCCGGCAGCCGCCAGTCCAGGCAGAATACGACGAGACCACGTCGACAGCTGGCCGTCGAGAAACTCGCGTTTGATCTCGAGCCCGACAAGCAGGAAGAACACCGCCATCAGGCCATCGTTCACCCAGTGCAGCACGCTCAGCGGGCCAAGCTGCGCCTCCAGCATGGTGAAGTAGGCGGGTGCGGCCGGAGAGTTGGCAACGAGCAGACCGAGCGCGGCGACGACCATCAGAGTGATGCCTCCGGCAGCCTCGTTGTTCAGGAAGTCACGCAGGGCGGATGGGGGCAATCGACGCATGAATGCCACTGTACTAAGATCTCGTGCGGTCGGCCCAGGAGACGGGCGCATGATCTGAGCGGGCAGTGCCGCTGTCCCCCGCTTCCCACATAAGCGATGCGCGGGACATGGCTCGCAGGCGCTCGGTTCCCGGCGCTAGTCGATACGGGGCGCGCAGGGTCGACGGCGGAACTGCGGCAGGACTCGTGATGACACGCGAGGCATGGGTGTTCTCAAGCCGGGCATGGGTGTTCTCATGCTTCAGCGATGACCATCCGGGATGTCACGCCCGATGATCCACGCGAATCATCGAGCTCCTGCGGCGGGCGTTACGCCAGCCGCGCTGGGCACGGCATCATCCGCGGCCGTGAGGAGCACCTTCAGAATCGCGGCATACCGCGTATCCGATGTGGCCAAGACCTGGCTATACGTGGCGGCCTTCAGCTTCTGCCCACGCGGATCCCCATTGAACATCGTCATGTGCACCCCGTCCTCGTAGACCAGATCGACTTGGCCCTCATTCGGATCGGCATCCCGGATACCGTCGGCGCCCGAGTCGACAACGAAGAACTTGCCTTCCGGCGTCGGCGTGCCCTGGAGATCAGAGTAGACCTCGCGGTAGGAGGCGGCTGCGATGTGCTGCGCCACGCCGGCGACAGAGGGCGTTCTTGCGCTCACGACGAGCAGCTGGCCACCGGGGACGTACAGCGCGGCGGCAAAGCGGCCGTCCTCACCAGGCACCGCCGCGGCAATGACATCACTGCCGGTCGCGCTCAACCGAGCCGCGAGCCGCGCGGCGAGGTCACGCGACGCCGAGGTCGTTTGCCCCCAGAGTGGCTCCAGACTCGCCGCGATGAGTGTAGCGACGGCGACGCATGTCGGCACCCTCATGATTCCCTCCAGCCGATACAGGCTTTCCTCATCGTAGACGCGCAATCAGCCGACGCCTATCCATCGCTGACCGGAGATGCGGCGCGGTGAGGCATGATGGCGCGCCGGCGGTGGCAGCCCGGCCAGTGCGACGGTGAGCACGCGATGAAGTCGCCTGACGCGCATGAACCGAAGGATGCCGGTCTGAAGGCACTGCCCTCGCAACCGAGCGACGCCCGCATCTGGTCATCTTTGATGCCTCGCCGCAACACGGCACCCCAGAGAACGGTTCCAACCGCGCCTGACGTCTGCTATGGTGTGGCGTCGAAACGTGGTCACCCCGCCTTCACCGTCCTTGGCGTCGCGCTGGCGTACGCATCTGTACGCCGTGCTGGGATACACCGCGCTGGCGGTGGTCTGCTCGTGGCCGCTCGTGACTCATCTCGGCACGCATCTCACCGGGACGCCAGCGGGAGATACAGGCGTCTATGTCTGGAACCAGTGGGTGTTCCAGCACGAACTCATCGACCATCGTCAGCTTCCCTACGTTACCAACACCCTGTTCGGCGCCCATCACCGAGCGAACCTGAGCCTGCACAACTACACGGCGCTGCAGAACCTGATCGCTGCGCCGCTCATTCGTCCGCTCGGCGTGGTGACGACGTTCAACGTTGTGTATCTGCTGATGATCGTCTGGACGGCTCACGCAACGTTCATGCTCGCCCGGCAGGTGACCGGCCGTGCTGTCGAAGCCTGGCTGGCCGGCGCGCTGTTCGCATGGAGCCCGATCCTGGTGACACGCGGCACCGCGCATTTCAGCCTGGTGGCCGCGGCGCCACTGGCGCTGTTTCTGCTGCTCCTGGCCCGAGTGCGCGAACACCGGCGCCTGCGCGATGCCGCCGCACTGGGCGCGACCGTCTGGCTGGCAGCCAGCACCGACGTGTACTACGCGGTGTACTGCGTCATCATCGCCACCGTGGTTGCCGTGCCGGGGCTGGTCAGGTTCGAACGGCTGGAGCCCCAGGACAAGAGACGTGCGATGCGCTGGGGTCTTGACGTGCTGCTCTTCAGCTTGGGCGGGCTGGTCGTGGCCATGCTCATCACCGGTGGGTGGCAGTTCACCTTTCTTGGCCGACAGGCATTCGTTCGCAGCCTGTACACGCCGGTCCTGGCGTTGACAGTTCTCACCCTCGCGCGTCTCGCGTGGCGTTACCGCCCGTCCTTCGCGGCAGTGAACCGCCGGGACGTCTGGCAGTTCTTGACATTGACGGCTGCCGTGTCGCTGGTCGCGGCCGTCATGATGTCGCCGGTGCTCTACGCTGCGGCACAGCGCATCCTGGACGGCGAGTTTGACACCCCGAGGATCTTCTGGCGCAGCAGCCCTCCTGGCGAGGACCTGCTGGCGTGGCTCATTCCGAATCCGAATCACTGGCTCGCGCCAGCAGCGTTCTCCGACTGGCTTTCGCGACGGCCGAACGGCTTCGTCGAAAACGTTGCCTCGGTCTCGTGGATTGCGCTTGGGATACTCGGCTACGCGTGGTGGTCCGGCTGGAAGCCGCCACGTCGCTGGCTGGGTCTGACGTTCGCATTCGCCGCGCTGGCGCTCGGTCCATTCATCGTCGTCGGCGGCATCAACACGCACGTGCCGGGGCCCTGGGCGCTGCTGCGGTATGTGCCGGTGGTCGGATTGGCACGTACCCCCACCCGGTTTGCCGTCGTCGCCATGCTTGGGTTCGCGGTGCTCTTCGCCGCGGCCCTCGCATGGCTGACCGCGCGCGACCGCGCGCGACGTCGCGAATTGGTCGCTGTCGTCGGCTTACTCCTGCTCGCCGAACTTGTGCCCGCGCCGATTCCGTTGTACTCGGCGGCCGTCCCGGTGTTCTACCGCCGGGTTGCCGCGGCACCGGCAGACGCCGTGGTCCTGGAACTGCCGTTCGGGGTCAGGGATGGCGCGTCGAATATCGGCGACTTCAGCGCCTTGTCGCAATACTTTCAGACCTCACACGGCAAGGTGCTGATGGGCGGCTACCTGTCACGCATGCCGCGCCGTCGGATGGCCGAACTGCAACAGGACCCGGTGTTGAACGGGTTGGTGAGGCTGAGCGAACAACAGGTGCTACCTCCATCGGACGAGGCCGCTCTCATCGATTTGGGTCCGACGATGGTCGATCGCGAAAATGTGCGGTTCGTCGTCATCGATCGGTCCCGCGCCTCGGCGGCGTTGCAACATACCGCGATACGCGCACTCCGCCTACATCTCGTCGAAACCGACGGGTCCTTCGACTTGTATGAGCCGCAGCGTCCGCTGGATGGCCAACACTCGAGCGCGGATTCGATTCGACGCTGACAGCCGCATGCCACGTGCTTCACCACCAACACGAACGTCGCCACGACCCCGGGGGGCGTCGAACATCAGCAACGCAGAAGGAACGCGTGCCCCCTGCCGCCCCGCAGAAACAGCCCTTCGCGCCCGGACACCTGAAGCCGGCGTAAGACCCGTTTCCAGATAGCTGCTCTATGTTCTTGCATCTTGGTCCGCCGAGCACACCCTCTATCTGTCTAGCGCGGACGGCGCGTGACTCTTCAGGCCGGCGGGCCTGGCGCAGACTCGGCGATCTCCACCGGGTAATCGAGGCTTTGGGAGCGTGTCGTCCGGCGAGCCACCGGGCTGGTCAATACCACGCTGGATCGTTGAATGAACTCACAGTGCGGGGTGCCCCGTGCTCCCAGAGCACCTCGGTTGCCGTCGGGGGATCTGGCCGATCGGGTTCCCACGCAGACGCCGGTCGCCCCTCGGCGACACCAGTCAGCTGCGAGATTACGTTCGCATGGGTGAGGATAACCACGTGACCCGGAGCGACCGCGACACGCCGCACGAGCGCTTGCACGGCAGTTCGACCAGCCGGAGACAATGGATCTGCTTAGCAAGCCGGCGCGGTCGATCTGGTCTGACCAGTCACCCCGACCCGGACCCCTCATTGCATGACCCGGAGTAGCGGTCAGCCGATGGCGAGGAGACGTGCTGCCAGATGGTGCTGCGACTCCGAGTACGCCGATCGTCGCCACCCCCAAAGCGGGCGCGGTGCAGGTAACGACCGCGTACGACGTCAAGGAGCACCCGACATGTCACAGTCATCCGACGTGCCCACCCCGCCGACGCGCCCCATGCCGACGCCGCCCCCCACGACACCGGTGCCGTCGCCTGCACCGCCGATCACACCAATCCCGGGGCAGCCGATCGAGCCACGGACGTAACGTGCTCGGGCGCGCCGTTACGGCGCCCTGCTGTGAAGACCGTCAGCGCCCCTGTGGTACACGAATCGTGGTCCGACGCCCATGTTGCGCAGGTTGCGCAGTCCCGACGCGTCGGGCCTCACCTGGAGCCACGCCGCCTCCCGCACGCTCGTCGTGTCCAGCGCGCGCGCGGGACCGCACCGCTCGAATCGAGGCCGCGCCGGCTGGATGCTGGCAGGTCACCGACGAGCCGCGTCATGCCGCGGTGGGGCACCGCCGCGGTAAGCGCCCAAGGTCCGCTCCGCACCGGAGTCGCCTCCGGCGCCGCGGATTGCCGCGGCCTCGCTGACGTTCGGACGGCATCTTGCACCGGCGAACACCGTGGAAGGGAGCACCTGATGCGCACTTCCTCGGCATTCGGCGCTATCCTGCTGCTCGGTGCGGAGTTGAAGACCGGAATCGACAAGGCGTTGCTACTGCCGGGCGAGGCACGCGAGCAGGGCGGCCGAAAGCGCTTGGGCCCGGCAGCCGAGCGAGCGGCACGCGAGGCGTCGTAGCTCGACGTCATTACTGATGAACGGGAGCAATTGCAGCAGCCGACGGCGTAGCGTCGAAAACGCACCGGCGCTCACCGGCATACGGTGGCCCCTGGCGCTCTGGGTCGTCGCCCACCACATCAGCGGTCCCGGACGGATGCTGGAATCGGTGACTCGCCCGGGCACCATCGGCGCAGTGGCACTGCAGGATGCCTGGGCGGCGCTCACGATCTTCTTCGCGATTTCCGGGTTCGTGCTGACGCGCGCATATGGGCAGACCGTGTGGACGCGTGCGTCCCTCTCTCGCTATGCCGCCGCCAGAATCGGTCGGATCTATCCGCTCTACGCCCTGAGCCTCCTCGTCGTGCTGCCCTTCATCTGGCAGGCACTCCGATCGAGCCCTGACCTCGAGCGGCCCGCGGCACGCGTGAGCGTCATTCTCAATCACCTGCTGTTGTTGCAGGCCTGGCAATGGCCGACCGTCAACTGGAACACCCCGGCCTGGTCGCTTTCGTGCGAACTGGCCTTCTACGCCTGTGCGCCGGCGATCGTCGGGTTGATGCGTCGGCCGACGTGGCGGCGCTCGGTTGCCCTCGCCGTGCTTGCGTGCGCGCTGCCGGCCGCCGCCCGGCTGCTGACCGCGGCTCCGCCAAAGCCATTCCTGTACATCGGCGACTTTCTGATCGGCGCCGCCGCGAGCTGTCTGTATGACAGCGTGGCCCCAAGCCGCCGGCGTGCCGCGATGATCGGTCCATGGCTGTACTGGCCTGCCGGCGTGCTCGCCGTCGTGCTGCTGGCAATGCGCCACGCCGGCAGCCCATTTCTTCTATTCGACACCGGCTTCCGCCTTGTCATCGGTGCGCTCGTCTTCGGCCTGGCATGCGGCGGCGGACTGGTCTGGTCGACGATTGCGTCCCCCTTGGCCGTTGCCGGCGGCCGGACCAGCTACGCCATCTACATCCTCCACGTCCCGCTGCTCTGGTGGTGGCGGTACTTCCGGCTGGACGTGATACTGCCGCCGCCAGTTGGTGCGGTCGCGTTCGTGATCGCCGTTCAGGCGATTGCCTACGGTGTCCATCGCTGGTACGAGATGCCCGCCGACCGGTCGATCCGGAGGTGGACAGCACCGGGGCTCTCGCGCACCGCTGCCGGAAGGCGTCTTCGGTCGCTCCCCCTGGAGGCCAGGTGATCTGCCCGCGGCGGGCCGCTCATACAGCTGGTGCGGCCGCGCCCTTCTCGTCTTTTCGGCTCCCAGTGCTCGCGAACCTTCCCGAACGAGTGCTTCAGCGACGCGTAGGCGGTGCGATGCATGCGCTCGCCCCCGCCGTATTCCTTACGGCATGTTCGACAGCGAACGACGCCATGCCCGACGGTTGCCGCCATCACCGACGCACGCATGGACGAGACGATGCCCGGCGATGAGGAGATCGCGCCACCCCTTGCCGATCAGGCCCATCGGCTGAGAAGGGGGCTCGGCACCTCGGGCGAGTTGATGCTCGCCATCCTGCCGACCGCCACGATGCTCGCCGTCATGGGTCTGGTCGAGATGCTCAGCACGCAGCGCCTGCTGTTCGCGTCGCTTGCGTCCAGCGCCTTCCTCATCTACTTGGACCCGACGCACGTGACCAATACCGTGCGGACACTCTCGATTTCCCACGTGTCCGCGGCGCTGCTCGGCTGGTCGGCGTACCTGCTGATCGGTCCCGGCTATCTCAGCGCGGGGACGGCAATGGTCGCGACGATCGCCATCACGATCCTGGCCCGCGCCGTCCATCCGCCGGCCGTCTCGACGGCCATGAGCTTCGGGCTCCGCGCTGGTGACACGAGCGATCTTGCGCTGTTCTTGCTCGCCCTCGCGATTCTCGGCGCCCTGATCGTGCTCCAGCGCAGCGCGCTCTGGACGCTGACGCAGATGCTCCGCCGGCGAACAGCGCGGGCCGGACGCGCCGACCCGCCGTAGCGGCTTCTCGAACTCATCGCCGCATCCCACTGACCACCCGTCAGCGTTCGATCTGATCGTAAATCGCCTCGATCTGTACTGGTCCGTTCGGCCCGGTGCGCTCAACCGACACGGTCATCGTTTTCAAGTCGCGAGAGATGACGCGCCGGGCGCTGCCGATCACCTTGCCATTGGACATCAACGTCACTTCGCTGGTGTATGGGTCGATCGTCTTCAAGCCAACTGAGTCGATGTCGCCGGAGCCAGCGATTGGGACCGTGTCGTCGTTGTGCGAGGCGAGGTAGTCGACCCTGGTGGTGCGGCCGTCCGCCTGCGTGGTGGTGATGGTCGACCGGATGCCCTCGTGCTGGTCTTCATAGACGCGGACTTCGGCCTTCGGAGGGGGGCCGGGTTTGTAGCTCGACTTGTCGAGGTTCAAGCGCCAGGTACCGACGATGAGGCTGCGCTTCTCGGCGCCGAACGTCGGCTGCGGCGCTGCCGGTGGCGGTGCCGCCCTTTGCGTCGAGGCCGCGCCGCCCCGCTCCTGCGTCGCAGTCGCCACCGCTGACGCACCAGTCGTCAAGATTGCCGCGATTGCCAACACCGCCGCGCGCCTTTCATGGACAGAAGATGACATGCCTACCCCTCCACTGCAGATTCGCTGGTCGTCGAAATCCCACTCTACTCCGATTGCGGCGGGCGCGCCTCAGCAGCGACCGCACACGCCGCTTCGGCCGCACTGATGCCGGGATTCGTGTTGATCGCCGTCGCGCCCGCTCGCGCGCGTCCACGTTAAGGGCGCGGCAGCGAGTTCCCACGCAGTACTGTTCGCGTCGAGGTCTGTGATCAGCGCTCTCATCTCCTCGATCTTCTGCGCTGGTGTCTCGATGGATGCGATCAGCCAGCTTGCGGACACGCGGATCTGAGATATGCGCGTGCTCGCTGGTGAGAATCGCAATCGAGTGGTGCGGGATCATAGCTTTCATGTAGGCGACGTCGTCAACAGTCGCCTGGCTGCGTACCAGCCAGAGCGCCGCGACAAACACGACGGTGCCGCCGGCACAGATACCGGCATTGAGTCGCCGGTTGGAATACATGTGCAGCATGAATCCCAGCATGATGACCGCCATCGTCGCGCCCATCATGAGCGCCATGTAGGCCCTGGTCTCACTGAAGAACAGATGATCGACATCGTAGGTGTTCAGATACATCAGTCCGAACATGACAACGGTCGACGTCGTGATCATCGCGGTGAAGTTTCGGTAGCTGTTCATTGAGCTCTCCCGTGTTGAGCACCTGACCCCTCCCGCAGGCACGCTCTGTGCGGCGCGATCGCCGGCTGTTAATCGCGCGCCGAAGTCGCGGCCGATCGCAGTCTATGAAATTCCCAGGACCGCCGAAGCTTTAGTGGATACCTGTGAGTGATCCGATCCCGTGGACGGTTTCGTTACGCGGCTTGCGTCGTGCGCCGTTCACAGGCGGCTGGGCTCATGTGGCCCGCCGACGATTGCCGCCGTCGCCCGAACAGCCGACAGAGCGTCCGCACGGGGGCGTGGCCCTCTCCGCCCCGATCGCCGCGAAGGCGACCGCTGGTCTTTGGGGAAGAGGGCCGAGACCTTTTTCGGAGATCGCGAGCCGATCCGCAGCTCGCGGACTTCCTTGCGGAGTCGCGCCAACTCCTCGCGCTCGGCCGTTGTCAGCCCCGTTCGACTTTTCGTGCGATCCGCCCGGGCCTGCTCGACCCAGTTGCGGAGCGACGACTCCGTCAACCCGAGATCGCGGGCCGCCGCCGCGACCGTCTTGCCCTCAGCCATGACCAGCCGGACCGCCCCGGCCTTGTCGTCCTCGGTAAAGCTCCGCCGCGTCCGCCGTCCCCTTGCGCTCCGCCATCGTGGCCATCCTATTCCTCTTTCGGAAGGTGTCCACGGGATTGGGTCACTCACTCAGTTCGACCAGGAGATGTTGACGCGCAGCGAACACTGACCATCTCTGCTCGATGAATATCGACCAGGGCTGGAGCGGCGGTGTGCCCACCGACCCTGCGAGCCCAGGTATCGGTGCGGCATTCGCGCTTGTCCACGCGGTCGTCGGCGGGTCGTTCAGGGGAATTGATGCCGCTGATGCATCCGCTGACCAGCTCACGTTGTCCAGGGGTGAGCCGAGACGGCCCACGCATGACAGGTCCCTGCAACTCGAACAGTCGCCGCCCGGCGTCCGGGCTGAGCCGCATCATGTCGGGCACGGTGGCCGCTGGTCCGAGAGACGGACACTTCAGCGCGTCGCTTCCTCCCCTGCTCATATGGCGTATGGTCCTCTCGACGAGATTCGCGCTCGTAACCTTTTGCCAGGACCCCCGAACGTCACGATTGCGCAGTCTCGTCACGAAGCGGAACGTCGGCCGCGGCGTGATGGAATGGAAACGAACCGCGCGCTAGCTCGACAAGGAGGAGCTGATGCGACCTGCCGTTCTGCTCGTTCCGATGATGGTGGTCCTTGCCGCGTGTGAGCGCGATCCTGGTCGGGACGTCGTTCCGATGAACGATCCTCTTCGTTCCAACACCGCGACCGCATCGCCCACAGAAATCATCCCGCTCGACAAGGTCAGCAAGAGTCAGGCAGCCGCTGTCTCACAGCGCATAGCCAACACAGAAATCACGATGACGTATAGTCGCCCGGTCGCTCGGGGTCGCGCGCTGTTTGGCGCCTTGGTTCCGTACGGGCAGGTCTGGAACCCGGGGGCCGATCAGGCGACGGCGATCGCGTTCACGCGAGACGTGCATGTGAACAACCAGCCATTGAGTGCGGGCAAGTACAGCCTGTGGGTCATTCCCCGGGCCGACGAATGGACCGTCATCTTCAGCAAGGCCGCGGACGTCTACCACACCCCCTATCCCGGTGAAGCACAGGACGCTCTCCGTGTCAGCGTCCGACCGGAGGTCGGAGCCGCAGATGGAAACCCTGACGTTCTACTTCCCGGTCGTCGAGGGAAAGAACGCGACGCTGCGTCTTCACTGGGGTGGACGTGATTGTGCCCATGGCCATCCGCGTGCCATGAGACCGGGTGATCCGATGAAGCCGGAATGAAACCGGATCACGTCAGGCCGAGTCGCCGTCATGACGCGGCAGCGTCGAGGACAGTGCGCGTTTCGCCGCGCGTGTGCCGAGAACGACGACGCCCACCGTGGCGGCGAACCCGACGGCGTACAGAACGACATGCGCCGTGCTGGTGGGCGAGGAGGCGCTGCCGAGCTGCGCCGCAGCCGGCGCGAGCGAGCCCAGATAGACGTACAGCGCCGTGCCCGGCAACATCCCGATGAAGGAGCCAAGCACGTAGGTGCGGAGTGGGATGCTCGTGACGCTGAGCACGTAATTCATGATGCTGAACGGGAATAATGGTGAAAGGCGCAGCAGCAACACCAGGCGCAGCCCTTCGCGCTCGACGGCCGCGTCGATGGCGCTCGCGCGCGCCGAGGCGGCCGCCTTTCGTTCGGCCCAGCCCGCGCAGCACGGTGCGCCCGAGCACGAAGGCGCACGTGGCGCCGGCGACGCTTGCAGGCGAGGCGAGCACCAAGCCCCACACGGGACCGTAGACGAAGCCGGCCGCCAGCGTCAGGATGGATCCCGGCATCACCAGGACGGTTGCTACGACGTAGGCAAGGAAGAACAGCACCACGCCGATCACGCCGGTCCCGCGCGCCGAGTCCACGAGCGTCGCGACGAGTTCCTGCAACATTCGCTATCGCGTCCACGCGAAGTAACGCTCGAGCCAACGTCGCAGATCGGCGGTGAGCGCCTGTCGCCGGTACGCGTCGCCTGCTTTGCGCAGGGCCTCGGCGGTGGTTGGATACGGATGAATGGTGCTCGACAACTGCGCCATGGTGCCGCCATGCGTCACCGCGAACGCCGCCTCGCCAATCATGTCGCCGGCGTGGGCCGCAACGATCGTGCAACCGCGGATTCGGCCGCGTTCGTGGTGGACCGCCACGAATCCCTCCGATTCGTCGTCCACGACCGCCCGGTCCACCTCCGATAACGGCACGGTGACGGTGGCCAGTCGATCGGACGACAGTACGTCGTCGTGGGTCACGCCGACATGGGCCAGTTCCGGCGCCGTGTAGGTCACCGAAGGGATGATCAGATCGCTCACCTTGCGGCGGCCGAAGAACAGAGCGTTCTGGATGACCAGACGTGACATTGCGTCGGCGGCGTGCGTGAACTGCTGCGCGGAGCACACATCGCCCGACGCATAGATGCGACGAATTCGAAGTGCGCAGGCGATCGTTGACGATGACACCCCGACGGCCGTCAGCCTGGACGCCCGCCGCTTCGAGGCCCAGCCCCTCGACGTTCGGAGCACGGCCGGCGGCGACCAGCAGCGCGTCACCGACGACGGTCCGGCGCATGGCGTCGTCGTCCGGCTCGCGCCGCAGCCGCAGCACCACCTCGTCGGCCCGTTCGCTGGCGGCCGCGATGCGGACTCCCAGTGCGAACTGCACACCATCCCGCTCGAGGGCCCGCCTCACGATCGCCGCTGCCTGCGGGTCGGCCCGCCCCAGCACCTCTGGCCCGTGATCGATGACCGTGACCTGCGCACCGAATCGACTGAAGGCCTGCGCCAGTTCGCATCCGATGGGACCCGCACCAACAATCAGCAGGTGACGCGGAAGCTCGCGACGCTCGAAGATGGACTCGCTGGTCAGGAAGCCGACCGTGTCGAGACCCGGAATCTCCGGCACGGTTGGCCGACCGCCGGTCGCGATGACGGCGCGTCCGAACCTCAGGACCGCGCCACCGACGGCGACCGCCCGCGGATCAACGAACCGGCCCTCGCCGAAGAACACGTCCACGCCGGCCTGTTGCAGCCGGACGACCGAGTCGTGCTTGGCGATGTGCGCCCGCCGCGCATGAACGCGGGCGATCACATCGGCATAACTGACGTCCGCGCGCGAGACGCGGATGCCCATCGCACCTGCACTGCGCAGTTCGCCGACGACCCGCGCCGATCGAATGAGCGCCTTCGATGGAACGCAGCCGGTGTTGAGACAGTCGCCGCCGAGCCGATCACGCTCGATCAGCGCGACACGCGCGCCAAGACCCGCCGCTCCCATCGCGCAGACCAGCCCCGCTGTGCCAGCACCGAGGACGACGAAATCGTAGACGTCCGCCGGCACAGGGTTCTGCCATTCCTGTGGCCTGACGTGCCTCAGGAGCTCGTCCGAGTGATCGCCTGCGACGGTCGTCAAAACCGAAGACCGGCCGAGAACTGGAACTGCCGCGCCGGGCCAGCAGCCGTCGGCCGAAATGCCAGCGTGCCGCTCTCGTCGGGCCGGACGCCGCTCGCGCCGAAGTTGAAGAAGCCGGAGAAGTTGGTTCTATTGAACACGTTGAAGATGTCCGCCCTCAGCTGGAGGCGCGCCGCCCCGACCGGCACATTACGGATCAGTCCGAAGTCCAGCTGCGCGAAGCCGGCAGTGCGCTCGCTGTTGCGGGTGAAGCGGACGGGCCGGTCGTTGAAGATGGTGTCGCCGTTGTCGTCTCGGCCGGTCGTGACGTTGAGTGGCTGCCCGCTCGACACGAACAGGACCGGAGCAAGATCGACGATGCGAGGAATCTGAACGAGACCGTTGACGGCAAGTACATGCCGGCGATCGTTGAGGCTCGGCCCGAGCTCGTCGTCTGCGCGGCGGCTATCGACGGGACGAAAGTTGATGTCGTCGGTGTCGTTCTCGATCCGTGACAGCGTGTAGGCGACATCCACCGCGATACCGTTGCGCGGGCGTTGCCGGACGTGCACGTACAGTCCGTCGAAGTTGCTGTGGCCGGTCGTCTCGTCCTGTTCGATCAACCTGAACCCTCCCGCTGCCGGAACGATCGGACGGGCGGCATCAGCGGCGGCTACCGATCGCTCGACACCCGCGGCCACCGACGCCGGAGCATTGGTATCGACACGGCGAATCAGGTTGCGGCCGCGGGCGTGCACGTAGTCGGCGGCGATCGACAGATCGGCGGTCACGTTGACCACGTACCCGGCCGACACCTGCTCTGTCCACGGGCTTCGCAGGTTCGGATCGAACACTTGCACGTTACGCGGTGGCAGCTGTGACACAGGCAGGTTCTGGAATGCGTCGCCGGGCAGCGCGTTGGGGAACGGCGGCGGCGCGAATGGCGTGTCGCGGGCAAACGTCACGGACACCGCGCCGCCCTGCGGGCTGTTGAAGATGGTGTCGGAGTACACGGCGAAGGGAATGCGCTCGTAGAAGATGCCGTAACCACCGCGCAGCTGATGCCGCGCGCTGCCGCGAGGTGTCCAGCTGACGCCGAGGCGGGGCGCAAGGTTGTTATAGTCGCCGCCGTCGATCGGCGTGTTGGTGACCGAATCGTAGTCCCAGCGTGCGCCCAACGTCAGTGTCAGGTCGGCCGTGGCCCTGAACGTGTCTTCGACAAACACAGCGGCCAGCGTCTGAGACTCCGCCACGGCCGGATTGATGAAGCTCTGGGAGTACGACAGCACGGCGACGTCGCGCGGAATGTCACTCAGAGCGAGGAACGCGCCCGCCGGCTTGATCTGCCGGCCTTCGAGATCGACGACGTAGGCACCGCGCGCGCCTGGCCCGGAGAGGATGTTGAAGTCGCCGCGCAACAGATCGCCCCCGGCCTTCACCGTGTGCCGGCCCATGAGCCGCGTATACACGTTCCGGAGTTGCACGTCCGTTTCCGTCCAGAAGAAATTGTCGCTGACGGCACCGATGGTCGCGAGCGTCGCACCGCGATCGGTGACCAGGACGCGCGGACCGACATCACGGGGCGCCCAATCGGCGCGCAGCCGTCCGAACTGCACGCCCGCTTCGTTGAACCCGACGGTGGTCGCCGAGCGGTGGGTGTACGCGATGACGTGATTGCGATAGTTCACCCGCAGGCCGGCCGAGGGAAGCGTCAGGCCGCCGATGAATCCGACGTCGCCGTCGTGCGTGTAGTCGGACCCGTGATAGCGCAGGGTCGAGATCTGCGAGTCGGTCCAACGCCGGTCGAGCTTGAGCATGCCGGTCTGGCTGTCGAAGCGCGTCGGCGCCAGGCCCGCGGCCAGCGGTGAGGTCAGGATCGCATCCTGCCGCTCGCGGGTGATCTCGAGGTCGCCGAAGTAGAAGAGCCGATCGGCGATGAACGCGCCACCGATCGAACCGCCGCTCTGGTGACGGATATAGTTGTCGTCGATGACCTCGCCACGCGCGTCGCGTGGCGCGAAGACGTTGGGCGAATCGAGCGCCGCACCGGGACGGCCGGTATAAAAGACAGCGCCGGCACGACGGTTGCCGCCGCTCCGTGTCGTCAGCGTGACCACCCCGTTGCCGGTGCGTCCGTATTCGGGCGCATAGGCGTTGACGAGGACTTTCAGACTGTCCACCGATCCGATGGTCGCCGGTACCTTCGGGCCGCCGAGAAACAAGTCGGTATTGTCGAACCCATCGATGGTGTAATTGGTCGCCAGCGACGACGAGCCGTTGATCGAGAGCCGCGGCGCCAGGTTGTAGAAGCCGCGAGCAGGGGCGGCGCCGGGAACCAAGTACGCGACAGACACGAGGTCACGCCCGTTGACGGGTATTCGATCGAGCTGTTCGCGTTCGACATCCCCGCCGAGCTCTGGTGAGATCGCCCGGCTCGCGGACGCGTCGCCGAGAACGTCGACACGCTCGGTCACGCCGGCGACCGCGAGGCGCAGGTCGACGAGCCGGCGCTCACCGGTGGTCAGCGCGGAGACCTGCTGGCGGCTGGGCGCGAAGCCGGCGGCCGAGGCTTCCAACTGAAACGTGCTGGCAGGGAGCAGGCCTGGAATCTCGTATGCGCCTCGCTCGGTGGCGCGGACCTCGCGACGCACGCCGGTGCTGTCGCTGGTGAGCACGATCAGGGCGCTCGGCACCGGGGTGCCGGCGGCATCGCGAATGGTCCCGGCAATGCCGGCGCTGGCTTGAGCGTGCGCTCGAGGCGGGGCTAAGAGCAGCGCCACCCAGACGCTCAGCAGTAATATTCGAGGCATCCATTGTGCCGCTCCGCTCATCCGTGTTCTCCCCGGCAGTCGACTGTTCGATTGCGATTGCCCATGTTGCGCGACCGCTGCGATGGCCAGCGGCGTGCGGCTCTTCCATCTTCGCGCCAGCCGGGGCAGAGGTTGCGGAAGGCCGTGGTAACTTCCGCGCCAGCGCTGGCGAATCTTTCCGGTGATGCCGTTTCAGGACACGATCGCATTGTGGCGCCGATTGGTTCTTCCAGCGGCCGCAATCGCCGCCTTGGTGGCAGGATGTGGACGGCAGACGACGGATGGCACCGGCGCTTCCGCGTCGGCCCTTGCGGTGGGGCCGTGGGAAGCTGTGCTGGAGCAGGCGCGTGGCACAACGGTGGTCTGGCGGATGTGGCGCGGTGACCCAGCGATCAACGCCTACGTGGACGGATGGGTCGCTCCGAGAATGCGGTCACATTACGGCATCGACCTTCGCGCGGTTGACGGCCAGGGCCCCGAACTCGTCAACGCACTTGTAACCGAACGCGAGGTCGCGGCGGGGCGTGCGGGCACGATGAGTCTGATGTGGATCAACGGCGAGACGTTCGCGCAGCTCCGGCAGGAGCAGCTTCTCGCCGGCCCGTGGGCTGACCGACTACCGAATGCCGGTAGCGGTTGATGCCGATTCGCCGATTGTTTCCCGAGACTTTGAGCAGGATACCGATGGCTTCGAGTCGCCATGGGGCATGGTGCAGTTCGCCCTGATCTTCGACGCCACGCGCACGCCGGCCCCGCCGCGTTCCATTCCGGCGCTTGCTGCCTGGATTCGTGCGCATCCGGGACGATTCACGCACGACCAGCAGTTCACCGGCATGACGTTCCTGAAGACGGTCATGTATGGCCTGTCGGGCGGCGTTGCTGCCTTTCAGGGCGGCTTCGACGAGGCCCGCTATCGCACCGGGCAGGCAGCGTCTGTTCGCATGGTTGACAGTCGCTGCAGCCCTTCTTCTGGCGGGAGGGTCGCACCTACCCGGCCGACGTGGCGGCGATGCATCGTCTGTTCGCGAATGGCGAGATCGACTTCACGATGTCCAACAATCAGAACGAAGTGGTGACCAAGGTGCGCCAGGGCATCCTGCCTCCGGGATCGCGCGCGCTGCTGCTTGACGAGGGAACGATCGCCAACGCGCACTACGTGGGGATTCCGTTCAACGCGCCGAATCCGGCGGGTGCGCTGGTGCTCGCCAACTTCCTGTTGTCGCCCGAAGCACAGCTCGAGAAGCTGCGCGGCGACGTGTGGGGTGACGGGACCGTCCTGGACGTCGATCGCCTCTCCGCCGACTGGCGCAGGCAGTTCGCGGCGGTCGCGGCCGACGCAGCGGCGTTTGGCACGGCGGAGCTGGCCCACAGTGCCCGTCCGGAAGTGCATCCGCTCTATCACACACGACTGCAGCAGGACTGGCGCGAGATGATCCGCACTCGATCCCGATGACGCGTCGCGATGTGCCCGCAGTGGCAGGAGCCCTGATCCTGGCCTTACCCGTCACGGCGGGGGCCGTCTACTCGGTGCTGGCGGCGGTCGGCATCGTCGGGCCCGGTGCTGGGGGGGTCAGCGTCGAGCCAGTGCGGCGGGTGCTCGGTGCCGCCGAGACCTGGCGCAGTCTTGCTTGGACGATCGCGACAGCCGGTGTGGCGACTGGCTTGGCGGCCGCGGCGGCCTGCTTCGTCGCGATAAGGATACGGGCGAGCCGCACCGGTCAGTTTCTCGCGTTGCTGCCGCTGGCCGTGCCGCACGTCGCCGCGGCGCTGGCCGCGTTGCTGCTGCTTGGACAGAGCGGACTCTTCTCCCGACTGACCTACGCGGTCGGGTTCACGACCGGCCCCGAGTGACTTCCCCGAGTTCGTCTACGATGCCGCGGGAGTGTCGGTGATGCTCGCGTTCGCGTGGAAGGAGTTTCCGTACCTGACGCTGACGGCGCTGGCCGTGCTGCTCACCCGCTCGGGCGAGTTGGAGGAGGTGGCACGGACGCTGGGGGCGACACCGCGCCAGGTATTCCGCCGCGTCACGTGGCCGCACTTGTGGCGCGGCATCGCGCCAGCCGTACTTGCCGCCTTCGCATTTCTCATCGGCCACTACGAGATCCCCGCGCTGCTCGCGCCGAGCGATCCCCTGGCGCTGCCGCTCCTGACCTACGAGCGATCGGTCGACTCGAATCTTGCACGTCGAGGCGAAGCGCACGTGCTGGCGCTGTTGGCGCTGGCGATCGCGGCGGCGATCGTTCTCGTGCACGCGCGATGGCGCGCCGTGACCGAGCCGGAGTCCTGATGAGCGGCCGGTCGCAACGCCTGCTGCTGGCCGGGCTGGCCGTCTGGGCGGTCGGCCCGGTGCTGATGCTCGGGCTGCGGGCGCTGGCACCGTCGTGGCGCTACCCCGACGTTGTGCCGGATGTCGTCGATCTGATGCCGGTAGTCGCGGCCGGAGCTGGCGGTCGTCTGGGCGCGGCGCTCGGCACGAGTGTCTTCATTGCCGTCGCGACGGCGGCCATCAGCACGACCGTCGGATTCGTCATCGGGCGGACAGCGGTTCGCGCGCGCGGAGTCGTACGGCATGCGACCCTGGCCCTCGCGCTCTTCACGGTCGTGGCGCCTCCGGTAGCGCTGGGCGTGGGACTGCAGGTGGCCATGCTGCAACTTGGGCTGGTCGGCTCGTCTGCAGGCGTCCTGCTGACACATCTCGTGCCCGCGACCGGATACCTGACGCTGTTCGGCGTCGGGGTGTTCACGAGCTTCGACTTCTCACTCAGCGACGAGGCGCGCACACTCGGCGCGTCGCGGTGGCAGGTGTTGACTCGGGTCACCCTTCCTCTCCTGAGGCCTCGTCTCGCCGAGGCCGCGGTGCTCGGCGGCCTCGTGTCGTGGAGCCAGCTCGCCACGACCCTGCTCATCGGCGGCGGAATCGTCCGAACGTTGCCGGTGGAGTTGCTGTCGTTCGTGCAGTCTGGCAACGACCAGCTTGGAGCGCTCGCGGCGCTGGCCTTGACATTGCCACCCCTCTTCGCCCTCGGGTTGCTGCGGATCGGCACGCGGCGCGCGGGGACCGCGCTGTGACAGCGTCGCACCTGCGACTCGAGGTCGAGCACGCGACTGTGCGTTTCGGCGCGCGTGTCGGTCTGCGCGACATCTCAGTGCGGGTGGCCGCGGGCGACCGCGTCGCGCTGCTCGGGCCCTCTGGATCAGGCAAGACATCACTGTTGCGGGCCATCGCTGGCTTAGGAGGTCTTTCGGCCGGCACCATCCGCGTGGACGGCCGTGACGTCGGCAGCGAGCCGCCGGAACGGCGCGGCATCGTCTACATGCACCAGGTCCCCGCGTTGTTTCCGCACCTGACGGTACTCGACAACGTGGCGTTCCCGTACCGAGGTGCGGGGCTCTTCGCGGCGCGATGCACGGCGGCTCGCCGCCGACCTCCTGGATCGCGTACAGCTTGCCGCGCTCGGCGACCGGGCGCCAGGCACCCTCAGCGGCGGGCAGCGACACCGCGTGGCGCTGGCACGAGCGCTGGCGGCCAATCCGGCAGTGCTGCTGCTGGACGAACCGTTCTCCGCGCTCGATCCATCGTTGCGCGCCGAGGTGCGCGACGCGGTCGTGCAGCTGCTGGCGGAAGGCACCGGACCGGCCGTCATCGTGGTGACTCACGACGTCGACGAGGCCGCGACGCTCGCGGGCCGTCTGATCGTGCTGCTCGATGGGCGGCTGGCGCAGAGCGGTCCGCCCTCGGAACTGCTGGCGGCGCCACGCTCGCTCGCGATCGCGCGGTTCCTCGGCCTACCAAATCTGATTCGAGGTGTCCGCGACTGCAACGGCGTGATCAGGAGCGCGCTTGGCAGCATCCATGCCCCAGGCCCGCCAGGCACAGTGACGCTGGCCGCGCGGGCGAGCGCAATCCGGGTGAGTCCCTGGTCCGGCCGCGGCCTTCGGGCAACCGTCTGCGGCGTGGTGGAGCGCGTCAGTGGGCCGCTCGTCCGGGTGACGCTGGATGGCGAAGAGTTGCTCGGCGTCCCGGATATAGCGCTGGATGCCGCGGCCGGCATTGCCGCAGTGGAGGTGGACATGAGCGCCGTTCACGTCGTCGACGAGCCGCAGCGCGGATCGGCCTGAGAGATGTTCGACCGATATCTTCGCGTGCTCAAGGACCAACTGCTGATGCCGCTCGCACGGGCGCTCGGGCCGCGCCTGCCTCCAGACGCCGTCACGTGGCTGGCGTTTGCAGTGGGGATGGCCAGCGCGCTCGCGATCCTGGCTGGCTGGTGGGACGTCTCGCTCGGCTTGTGGCTTGTGAACCGGGTGCTGGATGGCCTTGACGGCACGCTGGCGCGGGCGCACGCGCGCGAGACCGACTTCGGCGCGTATTTGGACATCGTGCTCGACTTCGTCGTCTACGCCGCCATCCCGGTTGCTCTCGTCGCCGCTGCGCCCACCGATTCGCTCGCACTGGCGGCGCTGCTGCTGCTCGGATCGTTCTACGTCAACGCCGCATCGTGGATGTACCTGGCGGCCATTCTGGAGAAACGGAGTGCGGGCGCGGCGGCGCGCGGCGAGCTCACGAGCGTGACCATGCCGCCCGGAATCATCGGCGGCACCGAGACCGTCGTTTTCTACGTCGCGTTCCTGCTGCTACCGACGTACACCACCGTACTGTTCCAGCGTGATGGCGGCTCTCGTGCTGGTGACCGTCGCGCAGCGGCTGTGGTGGGCCCGACGAACCCTGGCGATGTGAGCGGGCCAGCACCGCGCTCGCGGAAAGCGCGTGGGCGCTGTTGGCGGCACCGACTGCAGGTGCTCTCACAGATAGTGATGTCGACGACTGGCAGGGGCGTTTCGGTTTGGAGCAAGCAACGCCACTTGCTAGCGGCGCATGAACCGCCGATCGATGAAGTTCTTCCACGACCAGGCGCAATGCCTTTCGGCTGACCATTGCCCCACGAGGCGATTGCGTATCGTCTGCCGGCGGCCGTTTGCGTCGGCGGATGCCCGCTATGGACTCAGTACACTGTCGGTCTGGTGGCTGCGGCTCGGCGTCGGCATCGAGCGCATCCGTCCCGAGGCACCCGGAGCAGAATGATGCGTTCGCCCCCCACTGCAACCAGGAGCGACCGCACCAGGCCTTTCCCATAAGAGTGCCCGGCGACCTCTATGTCCCGTCACCGCGTCCGTATTGTGGCCTCTGCGAGCTCGACTATCCCATGCACGATTGGGCCAGCACGAGCCCGAAAGGACCTGAGTAAGTTTGGAGGCGCCGCCCGGATTTGAACCGGGGATGGAGGTTTTGCAGACCTCTGCCTTACCACTTGGCGACGGCGCCGGCTGGAACTGTTCGAGGGCGGAGAAGATCCGGCCGCGTCTAGGCGCAGGGGCGACGACAGCGCGTGCGACGCCGGTCGGGAGGGTCATGCAGGCGTTTAAAGTGGAGCGGGAAACGGGATTCGAACCCGCGACTTCGACCTTGGCAAGGTCGCACTCTACCACTGAGTTATTCCCGCTCGCGACGAAAACCAAGCGTACCACAGCCGTCCGAAATCGCGCAAGGTTTCGCCCCCGTATCGCGCCGATCACGAGCAGAATCGGCCGCCAAAGTGCGGGTCCGGCGGACGCCGGACCCTGCGTACGAAAGCCAAGCGTTGGTCCGGCTGAAGACGGACGCTATCTACGAACAATTCGGAACCCACACCGGAGAGCCCAACGCCAAGGGCAGAGCCGCTCAGAAACGATAGCCGAACGTGAAGCCGACCGCCTGGTCCGAATGCGTCCGCCCGGGGGCAGGTGACTGGTCGTAATCGACGTCGTACTGCAGGGTTGCCACCAGGCCGCCGACCAGCGCCACCCGGGCGCCGTTGCGCGTCTGGACGAAGAGATTGTCCTCGCCGGTGACGCCGAAGAACACGTCGTTGCGATGGAACAGCACCAGCCGCTTGGCCCCGATGTAGGCATCGGCCACCAGCGTCTCGCGCAGCGCCTGGTAGCTGTCGTCAGGCGCCGCGCCGAAATGCTCGCTGACGTAGCCGTAGCCACCTTCGACCCCGACCCTGAAGCGGGTGTTGTCGGCAACTTGATAGCCCAGGCCGAGGCCGATCGCCGTCCGCAGGTCGAGATCGCGGAACGCGTCGTTGGTGAAGAGGCTGCTGGCGTTGGCGTAGAGCCGCCTGCTGAAGAACCGGTCGTAACGCACGGCGGCGGTGGAGTTGCGGGCGGTCTCCTCGCCGCGGTCGGACGTCCGGTTGACAATACCGCTGGCCGAATAGCGGTTCTGCACGGCGCGGGCGACGACCTCCCCGTCGAGCCGCAGGCTGCTGACGTCGGTGTTGCCAGACGTCCGCAGAATCCCGGCATTGGCGCCGCCGGTGATCGCCAACGGCGGGTCCGGGCGGGCGAAGCCGACGACATCGGCCAGAGCGACGGCACCGCCAGGCTGCAGCAGGATCTGACCGCTGTCACCGGCAACGATGGTGACGGTCTGCACGGGTCGGCCGGTGACAGTCACAACGATGGGATCGGTCACCGCCAATACAGTCACGTCAGCCCACGGCAGACCCAACGTGCCATGGCCGGTGTCAAACTTCAGCACACCTTTTTCGAGCGTGAGCACCGTGCCGGTGAGTCGATCGCCGTTTTTCAGGCGGATTTCGTCGGCGGCAGCGGTTGCCGCGGCGGCGAGCGTGACGAGAACAACGAGGAGACGCGGTGCCAGACGAGGAATGAAGCGCATCTTCATGCAAGGAACGGGGACGATGGGTTCAAGGGTTCACGGGGCCCGCTGAACGCCTGAACCCGATTCCCTATCCCCTCGCGTCCCTCAACACTTCGGCCGCTTCCTCCGGCGACGTCGGGTTCACGTAGAAACCCGTCGCCCACTCGAAGCCGGCCACCTTCGTCAGCTTCGGGATGATCTCGACGTGCCAGTGGTAGTAGTCCGCCGGCCGGCTCGGCCAGCGGCGCGCTGTGAATCAGCAGGTTGTAGGGCGGGATCGCGCAGCGCCTTGTTCATCCGCCGCAGGATGTCGCCAAGCAGCCGCGCCAGCGACGCGTACTCGTGCCGCTGCGCGTCCTCGTAGAGCGACTGGTGCCGCCGCGGCAGCATCCAGGTCTCGAACGGAAACCGCGGCGCGTACGGCGCGATGGCCACCATGTCGGCAGTTCTCGGCGATCAGCCGGCGGCCGTCGGCGGTCTCCTGGCGCAGGATGTCGCAGAAGACGCAGCGCTCCTTGGCTGCGAAGTGCGCCTTGGCGCCGTCGACCTCGTCGCGCACCTCGCGCGGCACGATCGGCAGCGCAATCAGCTGCGAGTGCGAGTGGTCCAGCGACGCGCCGGCGGCGGCGCCGTGATTCTTGAAGATGATGATGTAGCGGAAACGGCGATCCTGCTTCAGATCCTGCACCCGCTCGCGGAACGCCCACAGCACCTGCTCGATCGCCGCATCCCCCATCGTCGCCAGCGTGTCCTCGTGGCGCGGCGACTCGATGATCACCTCGTGCGCGCCGATGCCGTTCATCTTGTCGAACAGCCCCTCGCCCTGGCGATCGAGGCTGCCCTCGACGCGCAGCACGGGAAACTGGTTCGGCACGACGCGCAGATTCCAGCCAGGCTCGTTCGGCGACGCTGCCGTTGTGACGATGCGCCAGCAGTTCGCGCGGCGTCATCTGCTCGTGCCCTTCGCAGAAGGGACACGACGGGTCGGGCGCGCGGATACACCGACTCGAGCCGGAAGTCCGACGGACGCTTGCGACGCTCGGTCGAGATGATCACCCAGCGACCGGTGACGGGTCTTTGCGCAGTTCAGGCACGTGATGGGCTACAGGCTGTCGGGGACTATGGGCTATGAGTTATTGGTCTTCGGTCTTCGGTCTTCAGTCTTCGGTGGTTCGAGATTCGTGTTCGTGGTTCGGCTTCGGGTTCCAGATTGCTTCATGCCACGGCATCGAAGGCACTGCGGATAGACCTCGATCTTCGACTTGCCGTCGACCACGTCGACCGTAACCACATCGAAGCGGCACGGCCGGTCGTGCAGCCGGTGCCGGGCGATGAAATCCACCGCCATCTGGGCGACTTCGTCGCTGCTTCCAGGCAGTAACAGCAGCGGCGCCGCCGCCAAACTGCGCACCGGCGCGAGCCTTCACCTCGACGAACAGCAATCACCTCGCCGTCGCGGGCGACGATGTCAATTTCGCCGAAGCGGGTGCGGTAGCGGCGATCAAGAATTGCGTAGCCGCGCCGGCGCAGCTCGGCGCAGGCCAGATCTTCCCCGGATTTCCCGAGCAACTGCCGTCCATCGTATGACATACCTGGGGGCGGACGCATTAAGCGCGCCGGAGAACGGCGCGACGCCCCGTGGCGTCGCTCCGCAGTGCACCCGGCGGGTCCGCCCGGGACCATGAGGCGGCACCCGCCCTACGCAGTCACCCGGCGGGTCCGCCGCGATCGTCGGGCAGGACGCGCCCTACGCGGTGATAGCCGTGAGCGCCTCGTCCAGGATGCGCAGCGCGGTGTCGGCCTGGGCGGTCGTCAGCACCAGCGGCGGCGACAGGCGGATGGCGTTCGGCCCGGCGCCGAGGACGAGCAGGCCGCGGTTGAAGCATTCGCGGACCAGGCGGTCGCGTTCGGTGGTCGCGCGCTCCTTGGTCTCCCGATCGCGCACCAGCTCGATGCCGATCATCAGGCCGCGGCCGCGCACGTCGCCAATGAGCGGGTGCCTGTCCATCAGCGCCCGCGCGCCGGCGAGCATGTGCGCGCCGACGACCTCGGCGTTCTTGATCAGGCCGTCCCGCAGCAGCGTGAGCGTCGCCAGCGCGGCGGCACAGGCGACGGGGTTGCCGCCGAAGGTGCTGGCGTGCGTCCCGGGCGGCCACGACATCATCTCGGACCGCGCGGTGGCAACGCCGAGCGGCAGCCCGGACGCGATCCCCTTGGCCATGGTGACGACGTCGGGCTCGACGCCGGCGTGCTCGATGGCGAACATCCGGCCGGTGCGGCCCATGCCGGACTGCACCTCGTCGACGATGAGCAGCATGCCGTGCTGCGTGGCGATCTCGCGCAGCCGCTGCAGGAAGACGTCGGGCGGCACGACGTAGCCGCCTTCGCCCTGGATCGGCTCGACCATGATCGCCGCGACTTCGTCCGGCGACACGAGGTGCACGAACAGCTGCTCCTCGATGAAGCGCAGGCACTCGGCGGCGCACGACTCCGGACGATCGCCGACCGGACAGCGATAGCAGTTCGGCGATACGGCGCGTGATACGTGCCGGGCACGAACGGCCGAAGCCGCGCCGCTGCGCGATCTTGCTCGCCGTCAGCGACAACGACCCCATCGTCCGGCCGTGGAACGAGCCGAGGAAGGCGATGATGCTCGTGCGCCTGGTGTAGTACTTGGCCAGCTTGAGCGCCGCTTCGTTCGCCTCGGTGCCGGAGTTGGCGAAGAAGGACCGATGCGGCCCGGGCATCGGCGCGATCGCCGACAGCTCCTCGCCGAGGCGCGACCTGCGGCTCGTAGTAGAAGTCGGTGCCCGACATGTGCAGGAAGCTTGCCCGCCTGTTCGGTGATGGCCTTGACGACGTCGGGATGCGAGTGGCCGGTGGAGGTGACGGCGATGCCGGCCGTGCAGTCGAGGAAGACGTTGCCGTCGACGTCCTCGACGAAGGCGCCTTCGCCACGGGCAATGACCAGCGGATAGTCGCGCGTGTAGGACGGCGAGACCACCTTGCGCGTCGCGCTCGATGAGCGCCTGCGCCTTCGGACCCGGAAGGCTGGTCTTCGGACGTCCGGGCCGGTCATTTTCTCTTCCAGCGCGTCCCGCCCGGGTTGTCCTCGAGCAGGATGCCGCGCTCGGCGAGCGACTGGCGGATTCGATCGGCGGCGGCGAAATCGCGCCGCTGCGGGCCGCCTTGCGCTCCTCGATCAGCGCCTCGATCTCCTCGACCGGCACCGGCGGCTGCGCGTCTTCGGCGCGCCGCAGGCTGATGACGCCGAGCACGCGGTCGAACTCCTCGATGGCGCCGCGCACCAGCGCCGCATCGGCGCGCCGACACCTGCTGCGCGTCGATGGCCGCGTTGACGTCGCGGACCAGGTCGAACATGGCGGCCAGCGCGCCGCGGTATTGAGGTCGGCTTCGAGCGCTCGCCGTGAAGGCCGGCACGCGCCTGCGTCCACCGCTTCGGCGACCCCGGGATCGCTCACCGTCGCCCGCGCACGTCGTCGAGCCGGACCAGGAAGTCGACGATGCGGCGGAGCGACTCCTCCGCCTGGTCCATGCCGGTCCAGGTGAAGTTGAGCTGCTTGCGGTAGTGCGACGACAGCAGCAGGTAGCGCAGCGCCGACGGCCGGTGCCCGCGCTCGACGATCTCCGGCAGCGGTGTAGACGTTGCCGAGCGACTTCGACATCTTCTCGTTCTCGACGAACAGATGCTCGACGTGGAACCAGAAGCGCGAGAACGTGCTGCTCGGTCGCGCCCTCCGCCTGCGCGATCTCGTTCTCGTGATGCGGGAAGATCAGGTCGATGCCGCCGGCATGGATGTCGATCGGCGCGTCGCCGAGCAGCCGCAGCGCCATCGCCGAGCACTCGATGTGCCAGCCCGGGACGGCCGGGGCCGGTGCCGAAATCCCACGACGGCTCGCCCGTCCTTGCGACGCCTTCCACAGCACGAAGTCGCGGGCGTCGTCCTTGGAGTACTCGTCGACGTCGACGCGCGCGCCGGCCTTCATGCCGTCGTGATCGAGCCGCGCCAGCTTGCCGTAGTCGGGCAGCGTGGCAATCTTGAAGTAGATCGAGCCGTCGCGCGGGTAGGTGTGGCCGTTGCGCTCGAGCGCCAGCGATCATGTCGCCCATCGCCCGCAGGTTCTCCTCGTCGGTCGCGCGCGGCGTCTCCTCGGGCGTCTCGATGCCGAGCGTGCGCGGCAGTCCTCGCGAAACGCCGCGATCCACTGCGTCGGTGTAGTCGCGCAGCGGCACGCCCGGCCTTCTGCGCGCCGGCGATCGTCTTGTCGTCGACGTCGGTGTAGTTGACCGCCTGCCGCATGCCGTAGCCGCACAGGTACTTCAGCGTGCGGCGCAGCACGTCGACGCAGATGAAGGTGCGGAAGTTGCCGATGTGGCCGCGGGCGTAGACGGTCAGGCCGCAGGCGTACATGCGGACGGTGTTGTCGCGCGAGCGGCGCGAACGGCTCTTCCTGGCGCGTCAGGGTGTTGTAGAGACGAATGCATGCAGGATTATGCGTCGAGGGTAAGTCATGCTGCCTGATCGACGAGCGACTTCGAGCGGTCCTGGACCGCAGCGGCACGACGATGGCAATGGCGCGTGTCGGTGGCGTCGCTGCGCAGCGCAGTCGCCGAACAGGCGTCCTCGACGGCACCGACCGAAGGCGTCGGCGGCCGGCGGCGTCGCAGCCGGCGATACCGCGCCGCGTGCACCGCCAGGTCGCCGGACGACGGTCCGCAGATACGCGGACGTCGCGCGGCATCGAGACGTCGAGCTCGAAAGTCGGTGGCGCGAATCGCTGTCTGTCATCACACCGACAACCGGCTGAACAGGCGCTCGGCGCGACGCTGGTCGGCCTCGATCTGCGCCCGCAGCGCGTCGACGTCCTCGAAACGGCCGCTCGTCGCGCAGCCGCTGCACGAAGCCGAGACGCACCTGCTTGCCGTAGAGATCGCCGCTGATAGCCGAGGAGATGCGTCTCGACCGTCGGCATCGGTCTCGCCGAACGTCGGCCGCAGGCCGATGTTGGTGACGACCGGCGCGGACGATGCCGTCGATCGTCATCGTCGTGGCGTAGACGCCGTGCGGCGGCAGCAGCTCGTTGTCGGTCGCGCAGGTTGGCGGTCGGAAACCCGAGCTCGCGGCCGCGCCGGCGGCCTTCGACGACGGTGCCGTCGACGTAGTAGGGATGGCCGAGCAGCGCGCCGGCTTCGTCCATCCGCCCCTCGCCGACCAGGCGGCGGATCCGCGTGCTGCTGACGACGAAGTCCTTGTAGCGGACCGGATCGATCTTGTCGGCGCGGAAGCCGTAGCGCTGGCCGAGCGTGCGCAGCAGGCTGAAGTTGCCGCTGCGTTCGTGGCCGAACAGGAAGTTGGCGCCGACCCAGACCTCCGAGACGCGCAGCCACTCGACCAGCACGGTGCGGACGAACGTCTCCGGGTCCCACTGCGACAGCTCGTGGGTGAAGCGCACGACCGCCACGCAGGCGATGCCGGCCTGGTGCAGCGCCTCGAGGCGCTGCGCCTTGGTCATCAGCAGCGGCGGCGCCTTGTCGGGCCGGACGACCCGCGGCGGATGCGGATCGAAGGTCATGGCCATCGGCGTGCCGCCATGCTCGGCGGCGCCGCGCTTGACGCGCTCGATGATCTTCAGGTGGCCGCGGTGCAGGCCGTCGAAGTTGCCGAGCGCCAGCACCGGGTGCACGAGCCAGGGCGGCGCTGGCGTCGTCGGGGAAGTGAATGGTCTCCATTCACTCCACGTCGACCGCAACGTCGAGCACGAGCCCATCATATGCCAGTTCAACACCCGCAGGCAGGCGGGCGTTGGTCGCGGCGTGGCCGAGATCGTGCGTCATGTGCGTGAGGTAGCGCGCGCCGCGGCCGAGGCGGCGCGATGACGTCGAGCGCCTCGGCCACGGTGAAGTGCGTGGTGTGCGGCTTGTCGCGCAGCGCGTCGAGCACCAGCGTCTCGACGCCCTGCGAGCAGCGGCCACGACTCGTCGGCGATGCGGTTGCAGTCGGTCAGGTAGGCGAAGCTGCCGAACCGGAAGCCGAGGATCGGCATGCGGCCGTGCCACAGCGGCACCGGCACGATGCGAACGCCGCCGACGGCGAACGGCCCGTCGATCTCGTGCGCGTCCACCTGCGGCACGCCGCCGCCGAGCCGCGTCACGCCGTCGAAGGCGTAGTAGAAGCGTGCGCTTGATGATGTCCCAGGTCGCGTGCCGTTGGCGTAGGCCGGGATCGGGCCGCCCTGCATGCGTGTTGAAGCGGCGCATCTCGTCGAGGCCGAGGATGTGGTCGGCGTGGCTGTGGGTGAAGAGGATGGCGTCGACGCGGCTGATGCCGTGCGTCAGCGCCTGCTGGCGCAGGTCGGGCGTGGTGTCGACGAGGATGCGGGCGCGGCCCGGGACGTCGACGAAGATCGACGGCCGCAGCCGCGTGTCGCGCGGGTCGGTGGAGCGGCAGACGGCGCAGTCGCAACCGATCATCGGCACGCCGTGCGAGGTGCCGGTGCCGAGAAAGGTGACACGCGCCCGGGCGATCGCGCCGCTGCGCGGCACGCTCGATGCCGCGCGCGTCGCTCAAGGCAGGCTGATGCGTGACTGCGGCTTCTGCGACCTCGACGAAGCGCAGGCGCAGCTCGTAGAGCATCTGCTCGAGCAGCTGCCGCTCCTCGGCCGTCAGGTTGCCGCGCGTCTTCTCCTCGAGCAGCGCCAGGATGTCGATCATCTGCTGCGCGGCCGGCAGGTTCGACTCGCCGGTGCTGCGCCGGTCACCGGGTCCGGGACGTCGCCGAAGTGGACGGCGGCGGTGTGCGCGAGCGACAACACGAAGCGCGGCGAAGCTGATGCCGCCGCCGCTCCTGATCGTCCGAACGGTGAGGCGTCGTCCTGCGTCTCGTCAGCCATGCGCAGACAGTCGAATGGTAGCATGACGCGGATGGCTGATACGGCTCGGGGCAAAGTTCGACCGGCTGGTCGAGATCATGCGCGTGCTGCGCGCCCCCGACGGCTGCCCGTGGGATCGCGAACAGACGCACGCCTCGCTGCGTCCGTTCGTGCTCGAGGAGACCTACGAAGTGCTCGAGGCGATCGAACAGCGGCTCGCCGGCGGAGCTGCGCGAGGAGCTCGGCGACTTCCTGTTCGAGGCGGTGTTCCTGGCGCAGCATCAGCGAAGAGGCGGGCGACTTCTCGATCGGCGATGCCATCGACGCCATCTGCGACAAGCTGGTGCGCCGGCATCCGCACGTCTTCGCGCAGGACGCCGACGGCGATCACGGCCATGACCAGCGCGCAGGTGCTCGAGAAGTGGGAAGCGCTCAAGGCGCGGGAGCGCGCCGCCGCCGGCGCGCCGCCGAAGAAGCGCGAAGACGACGCTCGAGCGGCGTGCCGAAGACGCTGCCCTCCCTGCTGCGCGCCTACGAGATCAGCGCGCGCGCCGCCGCGGTCGGCTTCGACTGGGCCAAGCCGGACGACGTGCTCGACAAGATCGAGGAGGAGGTCGCCGAGGTGCGCCACGAGGTCGAATCCGGCGCCACCGGCGACCTGTCGCGCGCCGAGGAGGAGATGGGCGACCTGCTGTTCGCCATCGCCAACCTGTCGCGCAAGCTCGGCATCGAGCCGGAGGCGGCGCTGCGGCGGGCGAACGAGAAGTTCACGACGCGCTTCGATGAGGTCGAGCGCGTCTTCGTCGAACAGGGACGGTCGCTGCCGGAGGCAACGCTCGAGGAGATGGAAGCCGAGTGGGAGCGGGTCAAGGAGGCGGAGAAGGGCTAAACACAATACTCAATGCGGAATGCCGCAGTATCAACCACGGAGGCTTCGCGCACACGGAGGTCACGAAGTAATTGGGCCAGGCGCACACCGGCACGTGTAGGTTGCCGCACTAACACCGCTACGGCGGATCGCCGCGCCGTCACCGTGTGCTGTGTCAACCTCCGTGGTCAATCCAGGAAAGTCAGAGCCCTTGCGCTGCGCCGCCTACAGCACAATGCGGCGGATCCCCGCCCGCAGCACCGGAACGCGAAAGTTGATGAGCAAGCCTGCTCGTAGCTTCGTCGTCTCGAGGTAGGAGATCACCTGGGCAGTGTGGACTCGGTCCAGGTCAGCGACGGACTTGAGTTCCACGACAACCAGCGTGCCGACGACGAGGTCAATGCGCTGACCAGGAATCTCTTCGCCTCGATAGCGGACTCGCACCGGCAACTGTTCCTGGAAATCGACGCCGCGGCTGTTCATTTCCAGAACCATGGCCCTCTGGTAATCGACTCGAGGAATCCCGGTCCCAGTTCGCGATGCACAGCGATCGCGCAGCCAATCACTTGTGCGGTCACCTGGTCTTCGCGCGATGACAGGGCCGAATTGGCTACAGAGAACGTATCAGCTTCGTGCCCTCCGTGCCCTGAGTCTCGGTGGTTCATTTCCTGCTTCCAACGAAAGTGCTGACCGCGAGCCGGCTGCCATCTGTCTCCAGCGTCACTTCGCCATCCCGATCGGTGCGGTAGATCTTCGCGCCCACGGATTCGAGGCGCGCGAGGACGTCGGGCGCGGGATGGCCGAAGGAATTGCCGCGACCGCAGCTGATGAACGCGACCGTCGGGCGCCAGGCTTCCAGCAATTCCTGCGACGAGGACGTGCGACTACCGTGATGTGCGACCTTCAGGACGCGGATTCTTGCCGGCGTCAAGTGCGGGAGGATCTCGCGCTCGACGTCGACGCCGATGTCGCCAGTCAGCAGCAGCGCGACGTCGCCGTAGATGATTTCGAGCACGACTGAATCATCGTTGCGGACGCGCCGCCGCTCCCAGTCGGGTTCCGGTGGATGCAGGACTCGGATCAGCGCCTTCCCCGCGGCGAACTGCTGGCCAGCCCGGCGCGACTCGATGCCCGCGCCGCTCGCGCGTGTGGCAGCGAGCAGCACCTGCTCCGGCACGTGGCGTGGCACGCTGATGCCCCACCACACGGCCAGCGGCGAGAAGTCGGCGAGCACGGCGCCGGCGCCGCCGATGTGGTCGGGATCGCCATGCGTCAGCAGCAACGGTCCGAGCCCGCGGATGCGGCGCGCCCAGAGCGTGGGGGCGAGCACGCGGACGCCGATGTCGAAGCCGCCGCTGCCGAACGGCGCACCGCCGGTGTCGATCAGCATGGCCGGCGCACCGGGTGGCTCGAGCAGCAGCGCGTCGCCCTGCCCGACGTCCAACATGGTCAGACGCAACGTGGTGGCTGCGGCAGGATCGGCACTCGTGATGGATGGCGCACCGACGACAATCGCCACGGCCGACGCGGTGAGCAGAACGGCACCGCCGAGTCGTGCCCGTGAGCGCGCGACAAGCACCAACGCGAGACCAGCGTAGTAGGCGACGACCACGGCTACCGCGGGTGGCGGGACACGCCGCGCCAGCCAGGGCGCCACCTCCACCAACCGTCCGCTGTCGAGCAGCAGCCACGCGCCGGAGTGAGCCAGCCAGCCGGCCGGTGCGGCGATCGATGAGAAGCCGTCCAGCAGCACGACGACGAGCCCGGCAACCTGCGCGACCGCCATCGCCGGCACCGCGATGAGGTTGAGGACGAGGCCGGCAGCGGTGACCCGCGAGAAGAACAGCGCGGCCACAGGCAGCAGCGCCACTTCAACCGCCAGGGAGGCTGTCAGCGAGCCGCGCACCCAGCTCGCGACACGCCCGCTCGGGCGATCGGGCAGGGCCTGCGCTCGTGCTGCGGGTGCGGTGACGGTCGCCCCGCCCACCGACTGCAGGCTGCCCCAGCGTGCTCCCTCGATCAGCGCCGCCGTGGCACCGAAGGTGAGCACGAAGCCGACGTCCAGTACGTCGAGCGGATACGCCACGACGAGCCCACCCGCAGCAACCGCGGTCGCCTGCCACACCGGCGTGCGCTGGTCGATCAGCCGCGCGGCAAGGTAGACGATGGCCATGATGGTGGCGCGCCAGACCGAAGGGCCGCTCGTGACGATACCGGCGTAGACGCCGAGCAGCACGATCGAGAGCAGCGCGGCGCGACGTCCCTGGATGCCGGCGAGCGCCAGCAGACCGATGCACAGCATCGCCAGGATCGCGATGTTGCCGCCGGAAATGGCGATCACGTGGTACGTCCCCGCCGCCTGCAATCGATCGCGAATGTCGTCGGGCAGGCCGCTGCGGTCGCCAATGAGGACAGCTGTCACGACGGCGCCGGTGACCACGCCCGATGCGCCGCGGCCGGTCGCAATCCAGCGGCGGCACGCGTCGCGCACGTGGCCCCGGACATCAGCCGCCCACTCGGCGAACGGGTTGCCGCGGCGGACCACCTCGATCAGCAGACCGCTCTTGACCGAGCCGAACAGGGTTGTGCCGGCCAGGGCGAGGTCCACCTCGAAATCCGGCACCCCCTCGTCCAGGTAGCGCGTCGGCCGACGGAACGTCACCGGCATTTCGATGACGCGCCCGGCACGCCACTGCTCCACCGCGCGCGCGCGCGGCCGGCCGGAGACACTCAGCAACGCACCGCCATGCACCGGCTGCCATGCGCCGGCCGCGCCCTGCAGTTGGACGGCGTCGGCACGCAACGAGACGTAATCCCCTCTATCCGCAGCATCCTCGACCAGTCGAACACGCAGGCGCTGCACCGGATGCTCGCCGGCTGGCCCGATGGTCTCGATGGCAAAGCCGCCGAACCGCGCATCGAGCACCCGCCGCAGCGACGGGTGCAGCGCATCGTCTCGAGCGCGATCGCCGAGCAAAGCGGCGGCGGCGAAGAAGCCGCACGCAACCGACAGCGTAGCCAGCGCAGGCTGCTTCCAGGCGCAGCCGCCTATGGCGATGACGAGGAAGAGGAGCGGCAGCCACACGGCCCAGGGCGCCGGTCCGGCGACCCCGCTGGCCCCCAGGCACGCGCCGCCAAGGCTGGCGAGGGCGGGTAGCAGGCCGACAGAGCGCACGCCCGCTCGTCTGCAAGACGGGGCGGCGGTGCCGTGGGTCGTGGAATCAGCGACTTGCGGCGCTACGGTGCAGAATCAGCTGCGAGGCGAAGTGGCGGGGCGCGCAAGAATTGACACGTTGGGGGATCGCGGGGTCGGGGGGGGCGAACGGCTGTTCAGGGGTTCAGGGGGTGCATGGGGTTCGGCGCGGCACCGAGGTTAACCGGGCGCCGCGCCCGGTCGACCAGCCTCGACGACCAGGGAGCCGCCGGTGCGAATCGGGTCGTTCGGCACGCTCACGCGCTCGAGCACCCTGAAGTCGGCGGTCATGCGCTGCGGCGTCGCCGTGCAGGCAATATAGCCGCGGCGGTTGCTGTTGTAGAGCACGTGCGGGTTGTGGCTGCGCGTGTCGCGCCAGCTGCCGGAGACGTCGCTGCCATCGCCGTTGCAGGTGATCGAGGTGTTGGTGAACTCGCTGCCGACGATCGGCGACTGCGGGTCGGTGAAATCGAGCTTGAGATCGGCGCCGTAATGCGAGTGCACGTCGCCGGAGAGCAGGATCGGATTCGGCGTCCGCGCCTGCTGCAGGTGCGAGTAGAGCCGGGCGCGGGCCGCCGGATAGCCATCCCAGCGATCCATCGAGTAGCGCCCTTCGGGATTGATCTTGACGCTGTCGTAGGCGAAGGTCGGCACCTGCTGGCCGATCACCGTCCACCGCGCCCGCGCGGCGGCGAGATTGTCGAACAGCCATCGCTCCTGCTGCGCGCCGAGCATGGTTCGCGCCGGGTTGGTGAGGTCGGCGCAGCCACTTTTGTTGTTGTCACCACAGGCCTGGTCGCTGCGGTACTGACGGGTGTCGAGGATGTTGAGGTCGACTAGGTCACCGAACTGCAGGCGGCGATGCAGCCGCATCGACGCGCCGGACGGGAACGCGCCCGCCCGCAGCGGCATCGCTTCGAAGTAGGCCTGGAAGGCAGCGGCGCGGCGCAACAGGAAGAACTCGGGCGGCGTGCCGCGCGATTCGAACTCGGCGGCCCAGTTGTCGGCCACCTCGTGATCGTCCATGGTGACGACAAACGGCGCCGAGGCGTGCGCCGCCTGCAGGTCGGGGTCCAGCTTGTAGTGAGCGTAGCGGTTGCGGTATTCGGTCAACGAATAGGTGGCGTCGCCGGTGGATTGCCGCACCAGCGATTCGGCGCGGGCAACGTTCGAGCGCACCTCGTAGATGTAGTCGCCGGTATGGACGACGAAATCGAAGTGTTCACGGGCGATGTGCTGCAGCGCCGTGAAGTAGCCGAGCTCGTAGTTGCTGCAGCCGCAGACGCCGAAGCGTACCTGTTCGACGGCGCTCCCTAGCGCCGGCGCGGTTTTCGTCCGACCGGCAGTGCTGACGGCGCCGGCAACGTGAAAGCGATACCAGTAGTCACGCCCCGGCTGCAGGCCAGCGACGTCCACGTGAATGCTGTGACCGACTTCAGGTCGGGCGACCACGGTACCCGCCTGAACGATCGTCCTGAACCGGTCGTCCGCAGCCACCTCCCAGGCGACCTCGACCGACCGGTTCTCGACGCCGCCACCCTCGAGCGGGCGCGGCGCCAGCCGTGTCCAGAGCACGACGCCATCTGGCAGCGGGTCACCCGAAGCGACGCCGAGGCTGAAGGGGAAGGCATCGAACGTCACCGGTCCGGCAAACCGCTGGGCGTAGACGGGCCGTGCGACCGCCGTCGCACCGAGCGCCCAGGCGATCTTCAGCAACTCGCGCCGCGATAGTCGCGCCAGGGCGCGATCGTACGGCGTGCGGGGCTCTGGCTGGTAGGTGTCTGGGTTAGGCATGGAGCGGCGGAGCACGAGTATATGCGACTAGCTCGGCCGGCGTCAGCGAAGTAGCCGCGACGCGATCGGGCTCGTCGCATCCGGCTGACCCGCATCCGGATCGTCCGCCACGAGCCGTCGATACGGCGAGCGATCGGTCACGGTGACGGTGACCTGGACAGTCTGGACGCCGCTTCGAAAGCGGGGCGTGTCGTCCTGGGCGACCAGGGCGACTACGGACACCAGCAGGCAAATGGCCACGACGGCCGCCGACGTTGACCGCGCGCGTCGCAGCATGGAGACCGATCAGGCCTTCGCTTCAACCGCCGCGTAGTAGTCCTGCAACGATCGAACGGTCAGTGTTTGTGAGCGCAGCGCCTTGATTGCGCTCACCGCGGCAGAGGCGCCGGTCAAGGTCGTGATGCATGGCACCTGGGCCATCGTGGCCGCGCGACGGACGGCGCGGTCATCGAAGAAGGAATCGCGTCCCAGCGGAGTGTTGATGACCAGGTCGATGCTGCGGTTGACGAGGTGGTCGGCGACGTTCGGCCGGCCTTCGTTGACCTTGAACATGACGTCGACCTCGAGGCCATGCGCGCGCAGGAACGCGGCGGTGCCGCGGGTCGCCGCCAGCGTGAAGCCGAGCTGCGCCAGGTCGCGCGCCACCGGCAGCACCGTCGGCTTGTCGCTATTGTTGACGCTGATGAAGACGCAGCCCTTTTCCGGCAGCCGCTGCCCCGCCCCCATCATCGCCTTGCTGAACGCGGCGCCGAAGTTGTCTGCGCCCCCCATCACCTCGCCGGTGGACTTCATCTCCGGGCCAAGGATGGTGTCGACGCCGGAGAAGCGCATGAACGGGAACACCGGGCTCTTGACGAAGACGCCTGCCGCCTGGAGGTCCTCGACCAGACCGAGCTCCGCCAGCGTGCGGCCCGCGGCGACGCGGGCGGCAACCTTGGCCATCGGCACGCCGGTCGCCTTGGCGATGTACGGCACCGTGCGCGACGACCGCGGGTTGACCTCGAGGACATAGACGACGTCGTCCTTGATGGCGTACTGGATGTTCATCAGGCCGACGACCTTGAGGGCGCGGCCGATGCGGCGCGTGTACTCGCGGATGGTGGTGAGATGCCGCTCCGCCACCATGAACGGCGGCACGACGCAGGAGCTGTCACCGGAGTGGATGCCCGCCTCTTCGATGTGCTCCATGATGCCGCCGATGATCACGGCGCCAGTCGCGTCGGCGACCGCATCGACGTCGAATTCGAAGGCATCTTCCAGGAAGCGGTCGATCAGCACCGGCCGGTCGTGCGAGACGTCGACGGCGCCGGTCATGTAGCGATCGAGCGCGCCACCGTCGAACACGATCGCCATGCCGCGGCCGCCGAGCACGTAGGACGGGCGCACCACCACCGGGTAGCCGACCCGTTCCGCCACCGCGCGGGCTTCCTCGCGCGAGACCGCCGTGCCGCTTGCCGGTTGCGGCACGCCGAGATCCCACAGCAGCTGCGAGAAGCGCCGCCGGTCCTCCGCCAGGTCGATCGAGTCTGGCGACGTGCCGAGAATCTTGACGCCCGCTTCCTGCAGACCCAGCGCCAGCTTGAGCGGCGTCTGGCCGCCGAACTGGACGACGCACGACACGTCACCGCCCGCCGTACGCTCCCGCTCGATCACCGCCATGACGTCCTCGAACGTCAACGGCTCGAAGTAGAGGCGGTCGGCAGTGTCGTAGTCGGTCGACACCGTCTCCGGGTTGCAGTTGACCATCACGGTCTCGAAGCCTTCCTCGCGGAAGCCGAACACGGCGTGACAGCAGCAATAGTCGAACTCGATACCCTGACCGATGCGGTTCGGGCCGCTGCCGAGGATGACGACCTTCTTCTTAGGCGTCGGCTCGGCTTCGCAGACCTGCTCGTAGGTGCCGTACATGTACGGGGTGAACGACTCGAATTCCGCGGCACAGGTGTCGATGCGTTTGTAGGCGGGCACCAGGCCCTGTTCGAGCCGGCGCTGGCGGACCATCTCCTCGTCGATGCCGTAGACGGCCGCAATGTCGGCATCGCTGAAGCCGGTGCGCTTCAGCGTGCGCAGCAGGTCGGCAGAGATCTCGCGGAACTCGCTCAGCTCCGCCATCTTGCGCAACTCGACGATGTCGGCGAACTGCTGCAGGAACCAGCGATCGATCTTGGTCAGCTCGTGCAGGGTCTCGATCGTCCAGCCGCGCTGCAGCGCGCGGAACACCGCCCACATCCGGCGATCGTTGGGCACGACCAGCCGCTTGCGCAGTGCGCTCTCATCCTCCTCGTCTGCCGACACATCATCGGGACTGGCGGGGAACAGGCTGCCGGACTTGCTGAGCTCGAGCGACCGCACCGACTTGAGGAACGCCTCCTTGAACGTGCGGCCGATCGACATCGCCTCGCCCACCGACTTCATCTGGGTCGTCAGGGTGCGATCCGCCTGCGGGAACTTCTCGAAGTTCCAGCGCGGGAACTTGACGACGACGTAGTCGATGGTCGGCTCGAACGAGGCCGGCGTCAGGCGCGTGATGTCGTTCGGGATCTCGTCGAGGTGGTAGCCGAGCGCCAGCTTGGCGGCAATCTTGGCAATCGGGAACCCGGTCGCCTTCGAGGCGAGCGCGGACGAGCGCGACACGCGCGGGTTCATCTCGATGGCGACGATGCGGCCGTCCTGCGGGTTGATGGCGAACTGGATGTTGGAGCCGCCGGTCTCGACGCCGACACGGCGGATGATGCGGCGACCGATGTCGCGCATCCGCTGATACTCCTTGTCGGTCAGCGTCAGCGCGGGGGCGACGGTGACCGAGTCGCCGGTATGGACGCCCATCGGATCGATGTTCTCGATCGAGCAGATGACGACGAAGTTGTCGGCGACGTCCCGCATCACCTCGAGCTCGAACTCTTTCCAGCCGATGACCGATTCCTCGACCAGGATCTCGTGCACGGGGCTGAGATCGAGGCCGCGCCCGGCAAGCTCACGGAATTCTTCGATGTTGTAGGCGATGCCGCCGCCGACGCCGCCCATCGTGAACGACGGACGGATGATCGAGGGGAAGCCATGGGTCTCGACCAGCGCCAGCGCCTCGGCGAGCGTCTTGGCGACACCGCTGGCCGGCACGTCGACGCCAATCTCCTCCATCGCGTTGCGGAACAGCAAGCGGTCTTCCGCGACCTTGATCGCGTCGATCTGCGCGCCAATCAGCTTGACGCCGTACTTCTCCAGCGTGCCGCGCTCGTGCAGGGCCACCGCCAGGTTCAGCGCCGTCTGGCCGCCGACGGTCGGCAGCACGGCATCCGGCCTCTCCTTGATGATGATCGCCTCGAGCATCTCCGGGGTGAGCGGCTCGATGTAGGTGGCATCGGCCATCTCCGGGTCGGTCATGATCGTTGCCGGGTTGCTGTTGACCAGCACCACCTCGAGCCCCTCGGCGCGCAGCGCCTTGCAGGCCTGGGTGCCCGAGTAGTCGAACTCGGCCGCCTGGCCAATGACAATCGGCCCGGAGCCGATGACGAGCACGCGTTTGATGTCGCTTCGCTTTGGCATTGATGCTATCGAGTGCTGAATTCCTGCAACGTGCGCTGATGACGACACCACCGGGACATGGCGATCACGGCGGTTTTCATGGCTACGTGGCTACGATTACCGCTTCTCCATCGACTCGAGGAACTGGCGGAACAGGTAGTCGGCGTCGTGCGGTCCCGGTGATGCCTCCGGATGGTACTGCACCGAAAAGATCGGCTTGGTCGTGTGCTTGAATCCTTCGACGGTGCCGTCGTACAGGTTCAGGTGCGTGACGCTGATGTCGGAGGGAAGCGAGCCGGGGTCGACGGCGAAGCCGTGATTCTGCGAAGTGATCTCGACCTTGCCCGACTCGAGTTCCTTCACCGGGTGATTGGCGCCGCGATGCCCGAATTTGAGCTTGAAGGTCTGGCCGCCGACGGCGAGACCGAGAATCTGGTGTCCCAGGCAGATGCCGAAGGTCGGCACGTCGCTGTTGACGATCTCGCGCACGTTGTCGATCGCGTAGGGCAGCGCCGCCGGGTCGCCGGGCCCGTTGCTGAGAAAGATGCCGTCCGGCTCAATCTTCAGCAGGTCGCTCGCCGGCGCCGTTGCCGGGAAGACGTGCACGTCGCAGCCGTAGGCGTCGAGCCGTCGCAGGATGTTCCACTTGACGCCGAAGTCGTAGGCGGCCACGCGCAGCCGGCGCGAGGCGCGCGCTTCCGGCGCGATGCCGAACTCGAGGTGATCGTGCTCGCCCGCTCCTGACGACCGGTCGCGCCACTCGAAGGCGCTGTCGCAGGTCACTGCCTTGACCAGGTCGGCGCCTTCCATCTTCGGGATGGCGCGGGCCTTTTCGACCAGTTCCGCCGGGTCCACCTGGCCGGTGGCGATGATGCCGCGCATCACCCCGCCCGAGCGCAGCACGCGCGTCAACGCGCGCGTGTCGATGTCGGCGATGGCGACGATGTGGTGACGGACCAGGTAGTCGCGCAGCGTGCTGTCCGAGCGCCAGTTGCTGGCCACCGGTGACGCCTCGCGCATGACGAACCCGGCGACGCGCGGCACCTGCGATTCGGCGTCGCCCGCTGCAACACCATAGTTGCCAATCTGCGGCGCCGTCATCGTCACGATCTGACCGGCGTAGGAAGGGTCGGTCAACACCTCCTGGTAGCCGGTCATGCTGGTGTTGAACACCACCTCACCGCGTGCTTCACCTGCCGCACCGGCGGCGATGCCGCGGTACCAGGTGCCATCTTCAAGAGCCAGAATCGCGTTCATTACGCCTCAAAAACCCAGTCAGTCCAGAATGCAAACTGCACAATGCAGACAGCGATGACGTTGGCGCATTCTTCGTCTGCATCCCCCATTACAGCTACTGCTCGAGCGACGCCGCGACCCGCGTCCGCACGCCGCCCTCGACCGTCAGCGACGTGGCCCACGGGCGGTAGCTGGGCAGCTGCAGCCCGATGCGGTGCGAGCCGGCGGCGACATCCGCCAGGATCAGCGGCGTGCGGCCGACGACGCGGCCGTCGACGGTGACCTGGGCGCCGGTGGGCCGCGATTCGACCAGCAGCGAGCCGCTTCCTGTCAGACGGCGCGGCGGCGGCTCACGATCGGCCGCCTGCGTCGTCACCCGCGGGCCGGAGACACGTGGCGCGCGCGCGTCAGGCACGGCAGTCGCCGGGGCCGATGCCGGGGGCAGCTCGATGCGGGCCGGAGCTTCGGTGCCCGGAACCGCCGCTGCCGGGCCCGTCGGCAGGTCGCCGGGCGGGATCGAGGCGGACGGCACGTGCTCCGGGCTGCCACCGTCCGCTCGGCCGCTACCAACCGGCGCGTCGGTGTAGGTGCGGCCGCTGGTGCCAGCCTGCTCGGAGGGCGTCGCGCCGCCGCGTTCGACCGCGGCGCGGCTTGCACTGCGCCAGCCGAGCGCGTAACCGCCGGCGAAGCCCGCGCCCAACCCGAGCAGCACGGCAACCGCCGCAACCGGCACCCAGGAGCCGCGGCGGGATTCGGCCGGCGCGGCGGCGAAGGCTGATGGCGGCACGCCGGCTTCGAGGCGGCTCGCGGCAGCGTCCGCATCAGGCCGCGGCACCCCCGCACGCGCCTCCTTCGCCTTCGTCGCCGGCTGACGTTTCGGCGGCTCGCTCGGAGCAGCGTGCGACCGGGATGCCGCTGTCAGGTCGGGATTGGCCGGGGTCAGCAGCCGGTCGTCGGCGGCCTCGGCCGGGAGCGAGTCGGGACGGAGCGGAAGGTCGAACGGCGAGATCTGAATGCGGCGGTGTCGTCGCTGGTGCGGTCGCTGGTCTCGTCGCCTGGCGTCGTTGCGGTGGCGGCGTCCGCCTGCTCCGGGCGGCGCAGTTCCAGCAGGAACGGCGGCAGGCTTTCCTCCGCCGCCCCGGCGTGCGGGCGGACGAAGAGGGTGCCGGCGGTCGCGTCCCAATCCCGCCGCAACGTGTCGCCGGTCACCGTCGTGCCGGTCACCGCGTGCCGGTCACCGTCGTGCCGGTCACCGTGTGCGGTCGCCCTTGTGCCAGACGCCGCGTGATCGACGCTCGGGGCGGGGACGTCGGCGATGGCCTGCTGCAGCCGTGCCGCAAAGTCGAGCGCGGTCTTCGGCCGCAGGTCGGGATAGGGCGACAGCGCGGCCTCGAAGGCATCGAGCAGGCGGTGCGGCACCGCGCCCGGCAGCGACATCACCGTCGCGGCCACGTCGATGGTCGAGAACTCGCACGCGCACAGCGCTTCGAGCGCGATCACCGCCAGCGCGCGCACGTCGTCGGCGTGCGAGGGCGCCTCTGGCCCGACGCCGGCCGCGACCAGCGCCTGCACCAGGCCGAAGCCGGAGATCGCCGTGCGCTCGGGGGTGACGATCACGTCGCGACCGGTCAGCGCACCGTGATGCACCCCGGCCGCGGCGGCGAAGTCGATCGCCGCAGCCGCGTGCGTCACGAGCGGCAGCAGATCGGCGAGCGTCTGCGCCCCCTGCTTTGCCACCACCCCTTCGATCGGCGTACCCGGCAGGTAGGCGTGCACCACGTAGACGTCGTGAGCGATGGCGTCGGCAGCGTCCGCACCGGCAACGCCGCTGGCGAGCGGCGCGGCAATCGATGGGTGATCGAGCGGCCGCGCGCACAACGTTTCGAGTGCGGCGAGCAGGGCGCTGCGCTGTTGGTCGCTGAAGCGACGGCTGAAGAGCCGGACAACGCCGCGGCGACCGCTGGCGGGGTCCTCGGCCAGGAAGATCGGTCCAAACCGGCCGAACCCGAGGTCGGTGCGGACCAGGTACGAACCGAACGCGCGCGGGGGCGCTTCTAACGGCGAACGGTCCCCGGTCAGTGGCGGAACTCCTTCAGTGGACACTCTGCGGCCGCCCGATGGACATCGGGTCAGCTGGTGATCGTAGCACGTAACTTCTTGGCGAACCACGGTGTTACGCGTGTACTGGTGAGCTGCGTGAGCGAAGTGTCCGTCCGCCCCGCGCGCCTTGACACTGCGCGTACGGCTCTGCAACAGTAGCCCGCGGTGCTCCCCCATTCCGGGCCCTCGGCCTCCTCGTCCGCGACGCTGGCTCCAGCCAACGGCCGGTTCCCCGTCGACATCCGCCGTTTCCCGTGGATCCGCCGGCTCGCAACCGACTACGCATTCGACTACCCGCGAGTGGCCGACTTCTTCGCCGGCAATCCGGCCGAAACGGCGGCGTGGTCCGATGCCATCGCGCGGGCGCAGCAGCATCCACGGCAGCGGGAGATCGTCGCAGACCTGCTGCAGGCGCAGCAGCGGCAGCGCGGCGCACCAGCCGAAGCGCTGGCCGCCGCCGAACAGCTGCGCGACGCCCGATCGGTCGCCGTGGTCACCGGGCAGCAGGCCGGTCTGTTCGGCGGGCCGCTGTTCACGCTGCTGAAGGCGCTCACGGCGGTCCGGCTGGCGGAGCGGCTGCGGGCCGAGCACCAGGTGCCGGCGGTGGCGGTGTTCTGGATCGACGCCGAGGACCACGACTGGGACGAGGTGAAGGCATGCGGCGTGCTCGACGGCGACCTCAATTTCCGGTCGCTCGCCGTCGGCAATCCGCCCGGGCGCGCACGAGGGGCCGGTAGCCCGGGTTCGGCTCGACGAATCCGTCGAGGTCGCACTCGCAGCAGCTGGCGGCGGCGCTGCCGGCCACCGAGTTCACGGCCGACACTGCTGGCCACGCTGCGCAGCGCCTATCGCCCCGGGGCCGGGCATGGCCGACGCCTTCGGCCGATGGCTGGAATCGGTGCTCGGGCCGGCGCGGCCTGGTCGTCTACGACGCCGCCGACCCGGCGTCCAAGCCGCTCGCCGCGCCGGTGTTCGCCCGCGAAGTCGAGCACGCCGGTGAGACGTCGCGCCTGGCCGCCGACGCCGGCGCCGCGCTGCGAGGCGCACGGCTACCACGCGCAGGTCACGCCGCACGAGGGCAGCGTGGCGCTGTTTCACCTGAACGGCGGGCGCGAGCCGATCCGCTACGAGGGCGGCAGCTTCGTCATCGGCGAGCGGACCGAGTCGACGAGCCGCGCTGCTCGACCGGGTCATGCAGATCGCCTGGCGAATTCAGCCCCAACGTGCTGCTGCGGCCGCTGGTCCAGGACACGCTGTTCCCGACGGTCTGTTACGTGGCCGGGCCGAGCGAGCTGGCCTACTGGGGTCAGCTCGCCGGCGTCTACCGCGCCTTCGGCATCCCGATGCCGCTGGTGCAGCAGCGGGCCAGCGCGACGCTGCTCGACGCCAACGCCGTCCGCTTCCTGACCGAAGCACCAGTTCCCGCTCGAGTCGCTGCGCGCCCAGGACGAGGCCGCGCTGAACGAACTGCTGGAGGCGCAGCTGCCCGCAGACGGTCGACGCGTCGATGCAGGAGGCGCTGCACGCCCTCGACGAGCGCATGGCGGCCGCTCGCCGCGCGAGGTCACGGCAGATCGATACGACGCTCGAAGGCGCCACGCATTCCACCCTCGCGCCGCATGCAGGACGACCTCAAGAAGCTGCACGGCAAGATCATCCAGGCCGCCAAGCGCAAGGACGAGACGCTGCGCCGCCAGTTCCAGCACGCGCCGGCGCAGGCCTTCCCCGGCGGCCATCCCGCAGGAGCGCGAAGTCGGCTTCGTCTACTTCCTGAACAAGTACGGTCCGGCGCTCGTCGACCGGCTGAGCGACGAATTGCCGGTCGACATGGGCACGCACTGGGTGATGACGATCTAGGTCGGTGGCCGGTTTACCGGTACCAGGCGACACGCAAGTCCGGTGCCGCGGCGTCCAGAAGCGGCCGGCGCCTCGTGCCTCCGTCGTCTCGCGCCGCTGGTTCCGCTTCGCTGCTCGTCGTCTGCTGCCTGGCGCGGGCTGGTCGTCGTCGCTGGCACTCGCCTACTACTACGTCTCCTTCTCACGGCATGATCGACGAGCGTCTGCACGGCGAGCGCGAGCGCACGCTGCCGCGCGTCTACGCGCGGCCGGTCGAACTGCGCCGCGGGCAGGCGCTCTCGCCAGGCGGATCTCGTCGCGCGGTTGAACGATCTCGGCTACGCGCAGCGGCGCGCCGCCGAGCGTCCCGGCGAGTTCGCCCTCGCCCGCAACGCCATCGTCATCGCACCGCGCGGCGGCAACTACGCCGGCAAGGCGATTCGCGTCGTCTATGCCGGCGCGCCCGCGGTCCGCACCGGGCGGCGGCGCTGCCGCGGCGGCAGCGGCGGACACATCCAGGAGCTCGAGGTGGCCGGCGCCGGCAAGGCGGTGGTCGTCCAGCTCGACGCGCCGCTGCTGACCGCGCTTGATGACCGGCGCCGCGCGAGAAGCGGCGCCACGTGCCGCTGGCGACCATCCCGAAGCACATGCAGCAGGCGGTGCTGGCGATCGAGGATCAGAGCTTCTACTCGCACCCGGGCGTCAACCCGATGCGGCTGATCGCCGCGGTGCTCACGCAACGTCTTCGGCGGCACCGCGCACCTGGTCGGCGACAGCACGATCACGCAGCAGCTGGCGCGGATGTTCTTCTTCGCCGACGAGTTCAACGCCGAGCTGCAGAGCGGTACGCGCGGCCGCACCTGGGGCTCGTACCTGCGCAAGGCGCGCGAGTCGTTCATGTCGCTGGTGCTCGAGCGGCGCGCGTCGAAGGACGAGATCCTCGAGCTCTACCTCAACGACGTCTACCTCGGGCAGCGCGGCTCGTTCGCCATCCACGGCGTGGCCGAGGCGTCGCGCATCTTCTTCGGCAAGGACGTCGCCGAACCTGACGTCATGGCGAGGCGGCGGTGATTGCCGGCGTCATCCAGAGCCCGGCGTCGCGCTCGCCGTTCACCAACCCCAAGCGCGCCGTCGAGCGACGCAACATCGTGCTGCGGGCGATGGCCGGCGAAGCGTTACCTGACCGCGGACCAGACGGCCCGCGCGCCTGCGCGAGCCGCTGCAGGTGGTGGCACGCGCCGTCGACAACGAGGCGCCCGTACTTCGTCGACATGATCGCGCAGCAGGTCGCCGAGGCGTTCCCCGGCGTCACCTCGCAGCCCGGCGACGGTCAACGTCTACACCACGCTCGACCTGAACCTGCAGCGCGCGGCGCTCGACGCCGTGCGGCACGGCCTGGCCAGCGTCGACGAGCTGCTGTCGCCGGCGGCGCAAGCGCGCCGGCAGCGCGCGCAGGCGGCGCTGATCGCCGTCGATCCGCGCACCGGCGAGATCCTGGCGATGATCGGCGGCCGTTCGTACAACCAGTCGCAGTTCAACCGCGCGCTGGTCGCGCACCGCCAGCCCGGCTCGGTGTTCAAGCCGTTCGTGTTCCTCTCCGCCTTCGAGCGCGCCGTCGACGAAGGGCGCACCGACCTGACGCCGGCGTCGCTCACCGTCGACGAGCCGTCGACCTTCGAGTTCAACGACCAGATGTGGGAGCCGAAGAACTACGACGACTACGACGGCGAGATCACCTGGCGCCGGGCGCTGGCGATGTCGCGCAACATCGGCACCATTCACGTCGGCGAGCAGGTCGGCTTCGACCGCGTCGCGGCGCTGTGGCGCCGGGTCGGCGTCGGCACGCCGCCGCAGGCCTACCCGTCGATCACGCTCGGCGTCTTCGAGCTGACGCCGCTCGAGGTGGCGCAGGCCTACACCCTGTTCATGAACGGCGGCGCAGTGCGGCCGCTGCGCGGCGTCGAGCGAATCGACGCCGGCGACAAGCAGCTGAAACCGGCGCCACCAGGCTCAAGCAGGTGGCGCGGCCGGACACCACGTTCCTGGTCACCAACATGATGCGCAGCGTGATCAACGAAGGCACCGGCGCCGCGGCGCGCGCGCGACCGGCTTCACGCTCGACGCCGCCGGCAAGAGCGGCACGACCAACGATCTGCGCGACGCCTGGTTCGTCGGCTTCACGCCGGAACTGCTGACCGTGGTGTGGGTCGGCTACGACGACAACCAGCCGCTCGGCGCTGACCGGCAGCACAGGCGGCGCTGCCGATCTGGACCGAGTTCATGAAGACGGCACTGGCCGGGCACGCCGAACGTCGCCGTTCGAACGCGCCCGACGGCATCACCTTCGCCGAGATCGACCGCGACACCGGCAAGCTGGCGCTGCCCGGCTGCCCGCGGACGATCACCGAGAGCGTTCGTCTCCGGCACCGAACCGGCGGAGTACTGCGAACTGCACCGCTGGTGACAACACGTCGTGGGCCACGCTCCACAGTGACGACGGCACCACGACGACGGCACCACAGAGGCGCAGAGGTCACAGAGGTCAGCTGGGTTTTCAGTGTGTTCTCTGCGTCTCGGTGGCTGACGGGTTCTTCACTCACCCCCTCGCAACCACCAACGCGCGAGCCGCGTATAATCGGCGCATGAACCAGGAAGTCTTTGCCGCGCTCAATGCCGCCCTGCAGCGAGGGCGAGGAGGTGGCGCTCGTCACCATTGTCGCGTCCACCGGCTCGACGCCGCAGCGCGTCGGCGCGAAGATGCTGGTGTATGCCGACGGCCGGACGGTCGGCACCATCGGCGGCGGCTGCTACGAGAACGACGCCTTCTGGAAGGCGCGGGAGGCGATCAAGGCGCGGCGGCCGCTCGAACGTGAAGTACGAGCTGAGCGACGACTTCGCCGAGGAGTCCGGGCTGATCTGCGGCGGCCAGATGGAAGTGTTCATCGAGCCGGTCGAACCGGCGCCCGACGTCTACATCTTCGGCGCCGGACACGTCGGCTACTCACCTGGCGCGGATGGCGCACGACACCGGCTTCCACGTGCGGATCATCGACGACCGCGAGAAGTTCGCCGACGCCGAGCCGCTTCCCCGACGGTGTCGACGTGATCGTCGACGACATCCCGAGCTGGCTGGCGGCAAACCGTCTGCCGCCGACCGCCTACGCAGTGATCGTCACGCGCGGCCATCGCCACGACCTCGACGCGCTGCGGGCGCTGGTTCCGGGCATGCTGCGCTACGTCGGCCTGATTGGCAGCCGGGCGAAGGTGAAGCGCATCTACGATGCGCTACGCGACGAAGGCGCCTCGCCAGAGGCGCTGTCGCGCGTGCATGCCCCCATCGGTCTCGACATCGGCGCGATCACACCGCAGGAGATCGCGGTCAGCATCCTCGCCGAACTGATCGCGGTGAAGCACGGCAAGATCAGCGAACCCAACGTTGCCGCGGTGAGCATGCGCTGGGAAGGTGCGGTGAAGAAATAGCGTCGAGCCTGATCCGTCACGCCAGCATCATCACCATGAATGATGCCGGCGACGTCGTCGACGGTGCGGTGTCCGTGCGCGACGGCCGGATCGTCGCGATCGGCCCTGAGCCGCCCGGCGCGCACGACGCGATCATCGATGCCGCCGGCGCCTACCTCCTCCCCGGCTTCATCCAGACGCATATCCATCTCTGCCAGACGCTGTTCCGCGGCTATGCCGACGACCTGCGGCTGCTCGACTGGCTGCGGACACGCATCTGGCCGCTCGAAGCGGCCCACACGCCGGCGTCGCTCCGCGCCGCCACGGAGCTGGCCACGCTCGAACTGCTCCGCAGCGGCACCACGGCCGTCCTGACGATGGAGACAGTGCACGACACCGAGGCGGTGTTCGAGGCGGCGGCGGGGACCGGCATCCGCGCAGCAATCGGCAAGTGCATGATGGATGCGCCGCCGGCAGACGCGCCGCCACGGCTGCGCGAGAACACGCGCCGCGCCATCGACGAGAGCGTGGCGTTGCTGCGGCAGTATCACGGTGCCGCGGCAGACCTGGTGCGCGCCGTGTTCGCTCCCCGGTTCGCCGTGTCCTGCTCGCGGGAACTGCTCGAAGAGGTGGCGCGATTGTCGGCGGATGCCGACGTGCTCGTGCACACGCATGCCTCCGAGCAGCGCGAGGAGATCGCCATCGTCCGGCAGCAGACCGGGCTGTCCAACGTCGAATACCTGCAGCAGGTCGGCCTCGCGTCATCACGGCTGAACGCGGCGCACTGCGTCTGGCTCGAGGACGGCGAGCAGGACATCCTGTCGGCGCACGACATCAAGGTCACCCACTGTCCCGGCTCGAACTTGAAGCTGGGCTCCGGGATCGCCCCGATCCCGGAACTGTTGGCGGCGGGAGTCTGCGTGTCACTCGGCGCCGACGGCGCAGCGTGCAACAACCACCTCGACATGTTCGGGGAGATGCGCCTCGCGGCGACGCTGCAGGCGATGCGTCGTGAGCCCGGGGCACTGCCGGCCCGGCAGGCGCTCTGGATGGCGACGCGCAGCGGCGCCCGCGCGCTCGGCCTCGACGCCGAAGTGGGGTCGATCGAGATCGGCAAGCAGGCCGATCTCGTCCTCATCCGTCATGATGCGGCTCATGTGGCGCCGGCGGTCGATCCGTACTCCACCATCGTCTACGCGGCACGCCCTGATGACGTGGTGCTGACGATGGTCGCCGGGGAGGTGCTGGTGCGGGATGGCACGCCAGTGCACCTGGATGCGGCAGAGATCACGGCGGAGGCCCGGGCACAGGCCCGGGCACTCGCCCGCCGCGCTGGGCTATAATTGGAGGCGCTGTACCTTAAGTTTCTGATTACCAATGGGTTCCCACGAGCTCTCCGATCGTTCGCGTCGCATCCTGGCGACGCTCGTACGCGAGTACGTCGAAACCCGGGAACCCGTCTCATCGCAGGTGCTGGCGCACGCCAGCGGGCTCGGCGTCTCGTCGGCAACCGTCCGTAACGTTCTGGCGCAGCTCGAGGAGGCCGGCTTCGTGCACCAGCCGCATACCTCGGCCGGGCGGGTGCCGACCGACCTCGGCTACCGGGTGTTCGTTGACCTGCTGCTCGAAAGCCGCAGGCCGGGCAAGGCGCCGGCCGCGGTGGAGTCGCAACTTCGCCAGCAGGCGGCTGCATCGCCGCTGATGGACGACCTGCTGGCCAGCGTCTCCCACCTCGTGTCGCGCGCGGCGCGCCACGTCGCGTTTGCGCTCGCCGGGACACCGGTCGCCGTGCTGCAGCGGATCGAGTTCGTCGCCCTGGGCGGGTCACGCGTGCTGGTGGTGGTGGTCTCGCGCGGCAACCAGGTCACCCAGAAGGTGGTCGACGCTGGCGAGGACGTCCGTCCCGACGATCTGGTGCAGGCTGCCAATTACCTCAACACCGAGTTTGCCGGTCTGCCGCTCGATCAGGTGCGCGAGGCGGTGCTCGCCCGCATCGAGCAGGAGCGGACGCTCTACGACCAGCTCCTGACTCGCGCGTTGCGGCTGGCGCGCTCAACCCTCGAGGAATTACCGCGACGGCACGCGTTCGCGGTGGAAGGCGCCGCCGCCCTGCTCGACGAAGCCAATGGCGATGCCGTGTCGCTGGCGACGCTGCGCGCACTGCTGGAAATGATGGACGAGAAGGAGCGCCTCGTCCGCCTGTTGAACCAGTACATCGACGGCCCCGGCGTGACGGTGGTGATCGGGGCCGAGCACGCATCCGCAGAGTTGCGCCCGTTCAGCCTGATTGCCTCGACCGCGATCGATGGCAGCTCGACCCGAACGGTCGGCGTGATCGGGCCGATGCGCATGCACTACTCCCGGGCAATCAGCCTGGTGGACGGCACCACCCAGGCGGTAGCGCGCGTGCTGCGCGACACCAACTGACGCCGGTAACGAGCGACGTTTCCCTTCAGCAGCCATGGATTCTGACCAGACACTCGACCAGGACGGCCCGGACAGCGGCCCGGCGGCAACGGCCGCAGGCGAAGACGGCCTCGATGCGCTCCGCAAAGAGCGCGACGCGCTGCAGGAGCGCCTGCTGCGCAACGCCGCGGAGTTCGACAATTATCGCAAGCGCATGGACCGGGAACGGCGCGAGCTGTCGGAGTACGCCGCGACCGACATCCTGATGGACCTGCTGCCGATCGTCGACAACTTCGAACGCGCGCTGCAGGCGCCCCCCAGCCCGGATGCCGAGGCGTTTCGCAAGGGTATCGAGCTCATTCACAAGCAGATGCTCGACCTGCTGCGCAAGCGCGGCGTCAAGCCGGTCGAGGCGCTCGGCGCCGATTTCGACCCGAATTTCCACCAGGCGGTGATCCACGAGGCAAGCGCCGAACACCGCGAAGGTGAAGTGATGCTGGAAATGCAGCGCGGCTACATGCTCGGCGACCGCCTGCTCCGTCCCGCCATGGTAAAGGTAGCGAAGAGCTCGTGAGCAAGCGCGATTACTACGAAGTCCTGGCAGTACCCCGCACTGCCGCCGAGCAAGAGATCAAGAGCGCGTATCGCAAGCTGGCGCTGCAATACCATCCCGATCGCAATCCCGGCGACAAGGCGGCGGAAGACAAGTTCAAGGAAGCAGCGGAGGCCTACTCGGTCCTGGCCGACACCGACAAGCGACACGTCTACGATCGCTTCGGCCACGCCGGCCTCGGCGGCGCCGCCACCGGCGGCGTCGACCCGAACGTCTTCACCGGGTTCGAGGACATTCTCGGCGGGCTCGGCGACGTCTTCGGCTTCGGCGACATGTTCGGCGGCGGCGGCCGTCGCCGCGGCGGACCGCAGCGCGGCTCCGACCTGCGCTACGACCTGGAAATCTCCTTCGAGGAATCGGCCAGCGGCGCGGAGACGGCGATCCAGATCCCACGCCAGGAAGCGTGCGAGACCTGTGGCGGCAACGGCGCGGAGCCGGGCTCGAAGCCAACCACCTGTCCCCAGTGTCACGGCCGCGGCCAGCTCCGCTACCAGCAGGGCTTCTTCACGGTGGCGCGCACCTGTGGCCAGTGCCGTGGCAGCGGACACATCATCGCCAAGCCGTGCGCGACCTGTCGTGGTGCGGGACGCGTGCAGAAGGATCGCAAGATCACCGTCCGCATTCCGGCGGGTATCGCCACCGGACAGCGGCTGCGGCTCACCGGCGAGGGTGAAGGCGGCGTCTCGGGCGGCCCGGCCGGCGATCTCTACGTCGTCGTCCACGTGCAGGAGCATCCGTTCTTCCAGCGCGAGGGCAACGACCTCTATTGCGAGATCCCGCTCAACTTCCCCACCCTGGCGATGGGCGGCGAGATCACGGTGCCGCTGCTGAAAGGCGAGGAGCCGTTCACCATCCCTGAGGGGACGCAGAGCGGCACCACCTTCCGGCTGCGCGGCAAGGGGATGCCCGATGTCAGCGGCCGCGGCAAGGGCGACCTGCTGGTCACGGTCAAGGTGACCACGCCGAAGAAATTGTCGAAGGAACAGAAGAAGCTGCTCGAGCAGCTCGCGGCGACGCTGCCGAAAGAGAAGTTCGAGCCGACACGGGCGGAAGACCACGACGACAAGGGGCTGTTCGACCGGGTCAAGGACATCTTCGGCTAGGGCCGATGCGCAACTGGCCGGCTCTCGACGTCGCCAGATCGAGCCCGGTTGCCTCCTGGGAACTGTTCCAGGCGGCGCTGACCGACTACGACGTCGCCGCGATCGACGACACCTCCGACGATCCATGGCGCGTGTTCTTTCATGCCGCGCACGAGCGCGATCGCGCCGCCGCGGCGCTGCGCCGGGAATTTCCGAGCCTGACGCTTACCCCGGTCGAGGTCGCCGACGAGGACTGGGCCGCGCGTTCGCAGGCAAACCTGCACTTCGTTCGCGTCGGCAGCCTCGTCGTCGCCCCGCCCTGGGACATACCGCCGGTGCTCGACTCGGCACGCGTCGTCGTCATCCAACCCTCGATGGGGTTTGGCACCGGCCACCACGCCACGACGCGGCTGTGCCTGGCGGCGCTGCAATCCCGCGATCTGCATGGCATCAGCGTGCTCGACATCGGCACCGGCTCCGGTGTGCTGGCGATCGCCGCGAGCCTGCTCGGCGCCGCCCCGGTGCTGGCCATCGATGACGACCCCGACGCCGTCGCCTCTGCGCGCGAGAACCTCACTCTCAATCCTGGCGCCCACGTGACCTTCGAGGTCTGCGACCTGAAGGGCGCGGTGCTCACGCCGGCCCCCGCGGTGGTCGCCAACCTGACCGGTGGGTTGCTGGTCCAGGCGGCGCCGCGCGTTGCCGGCGTCGTCGCCGATCGCGGCATGCTGATCATCAGTGGCCTGACCCAGGCAGAAGAGGCCGACGTGCGTGCCGCCTACGGAGAGTTCGACGTGCTCGATCGGGGGCAGGAGGACGAGTGGATCTGTATGACGCTGCAGCGGCGAGGCACATTCGCATGACGACCTGGCGGCGCATGGCGCTGGCCCTGGCGGTGGTGGCCGCATCGATCTGTGTGCCGCAGGCGGAACGGATGGGCTACGCGCCCGCCGAGTTCACCGCACGGCGGCAGCAGCTGGCCCAGGCGCTGCAGCGCGGCACCGTCGTGCTGTTCGGCGCGACCGGACCAACCGCAGGGGCACGGTTTCGACAGGACAACGACTTCTTCTACCTGACCGGCAACGAGTCGACCAACGCCGTACTGGTGATGGATGCGGCCACCGGCGCGTCCCACCTCTTCGTGCCGAAGCTCAGTGCGGCGGAGATCCGCTACCAGGGCGGCAACTGGCTCGAGGAACGTGATGCGGCGCGCAGCCGCGGCTTCAGCTCGATTCAGCCGCTCACCGCGCTGCACGAGTTCCTGGCGCGGCGGCGCGGTGTGTCTGGCACCGAGGTCCTGTGGACGAGGCTCTCCGAACGTGACGAGGTGAACCACGCGCGCCTCGACACCGCCATCAACACGGCACGCCGCTATGCCAATCCGTTCGCCCAGCAGCCCACCGAGGATGCAGCGCGCGCCACCCGGATTCGCGAGCAGTTTCCGTTCTACGACCTGAAGGACGCCACACCGGCGATCGATCGGCTGCGGCTGATCAAGTCGCCTCGAGAGATCGAGATCCTGCGCTACAACGGCCGCATCAGCGCCGAGGCAGTGAAACGCGCAATCGAAGCCACCGCTCCGGGCAAGTTCGAGTACGAGCTCGAGGCGGAAGCCAGCTACTGGCTGTTCAAGCACGGCATGCAGGGCTGGGCCTACCCGGCAATAGTCGGGTCTGGTCCGATGGGCAACCAGTGGCACTACGAGGACAACGGCCGGCGGATGAACGCCGGCGAGCTCGTGGTGATGGACTACGCAGGCTCGCTCGACTACCTGACGATGGACGTGACCAGAACGTGGCCGGTGTCGGGCGTCTTTACGGAGCGGCAGATGCAGGCATACCGCAACACGCTCGAGGCGCAGAAGGCGATCATCGCGGCGATCCGGCCGGGCGTCAGCCGCGACACCGTACGGACCGCCGCCGAGAACATCTATCGCAAGAACGGCTTCGACCCACGTTATGCCTACACCGGCCATTACGTCGGGTTGTCCGTGCACGACGTCGGCGACTGGGAGCAGACCTTCGAGGCCGGCATGGTGATGGCGATCGAGCCGATTGTCGACCTGCCGGACGAGAAGCTGCACATCCGCGTCGAAGACACGATCCTGGTCACGCCGACCGGCGCCGAGGTGTTGACCGGCGGCGTCGCCAAAGAAGTCGACGAGGTCCTGGCGCTGATCAAGCGCTGACACTCCGCAGCGGGCACCCTCGCGGCACTGGTCCGGCTGATGCCGGACACCATGTGCACGGACACCCGCGGCGTGCTGCCCAGCTGATATAGTGCGGGCGCTATGGATTCAATGAATCGCCGAGAGTTCCTCGCGGCTGCCGCCGCCCCTGCCCTGCTGCAGGCCGCCGGCGTGGCTCCGAAGTTCACGCCCAAGCCGGGCAGCCTGTATGTCTGCATGCACGAAGCGACGTCGGATCGCTTCGACTTCAAGACGGCGATGGAAGGCTGGGCGAGGGCCGGGATCCGGGCAGTCGAGCCCAACCTGACGAAGGTTCGCGAATTCGCGCAGAAGGAATCGCCGGCGACGGCGAGGCGCCTGCTGGACGATCTCGGACTGAAGGCGGTGTCCTCGAGCAACCAGCTCGGGCTGCCGGAGCCGGGCGACAACCGCGCTGCCAGCCTCGAGCAGTTGAAATGGAAGGTGGAACTGGCGCAGCAGATCGGTGCCGATCGGCTCGTGGCGCCTTCCGCCGGCACCGGCATGTATCGCGCCGACGACTATCAGAAGGGCGTCGACAACATGCGCGAAGCGGCGGAGATCGCCAAGCCCTTCGGCGTGACGCTGATGCTCGAGTTCGCGCGCACGTCACGCTTCGTGGCGTCGTTGCCGACCGCGCTCAAGCTGGTGCGCGAGGCGAACCATCCACACCTCGCGGTGATGCTCGACACGTACCACTTCTGGGGCGGCCCCAGCAAGTTCGAGGATCTCGAGTTGCTGCGCGATGGCGAGCTGCACCACCTGCACTTCGAGGACGTGCCCGCCGACCCGCCACGCGAGATCCAGGGTCAGCCCGATCGCAAGTTTCCCGGTGAAGGCACCGCGCCACTGCGCCGCATCATCGAGGCGCTGAAGAAGAAGAAGTACTCCGGGCCGGTCTCGCTGGAGCTGTTCAACCCCACCGTCCAGGCGATGGACCCGTATGAAGTGGCGATGAAGGCACGGGCGACGATAGAACCGCTGATCAAGTAGAGAGTGGGAAGTGCACTTCTCTAAGACGACAGCCTCGCTGCCTCTGCGGCGGCGTGTCCGAGATGCGTGACGTAGTCGTCGATCGCCGCGGTCAAGGGACGTAGCAGCTGGCCGCGTTCGCTGCCAAGGGCGGTGAATGCGGGGCGCGGCGCGGGTTGCCAGACGTCGACGACGCGACACGGGTTGATGAGTTCGGCGGCGGCGCCGGCGCGCTCGGCGACGAGGCGGGCGAAGGCGTACCAGGTGAGCGCGCCGTCGTTGACCAGGTGCCAGATGCCTTGTTCGCCGTCGATGAGCAGGTCGAGCACGGCGTGCACGAGGTCGGGCACATAGGTCGGTGACACGATGTAGTCGTCTGCGGCCGCGAACGGTCGCTCCGCGGCCAAGGCGCGCAGCACGTCAGCGGCGAAGTTGTACTCGTCCCACGGACCGAAGAAGGCGCTGGTTCGCACCACCAGCGCACTCGGCAGCAGATCGAGCACCCGCGTCTCCGCCTCGGCCTTGCTGGCGCCATAGGCGTTCAGCGGCGCCGTCCGGTCGCTCTCCACGTACGGCCGCGGCGCGCCCTCGCCGGCTGGATCAGACGCGCCGTCGAACACAAGGTCGGACGAGAAGGTCACGAGCGGCAGGCCGCGCCGCCGGCAGGCCGCGGCGAGGTTGACCGGTCCCATGACGTTGTCGCGCCAGCAGGCTTCGCGATCGTTCTCGGCGGCATCGACCCGGACGTAACCGGCGGCATTGATCACCGCCCACGGCTGGGTACGGCGCAGCACCGCGTCGACGCGCGCCGGCTCGGCGATGTCGAGCTCCGCGCGGCTGACGACGTGCAGGGCAAGGCCGCGCACCGCGCAGAGGCGCTGGAATGCCCGGCCGAGGGTGCCGCGCGCGCCGACCACGAGAATCGGCGCACTTGTCTGCGGCGCCGGCTCACGCTCCGACGGCGGGAACAGCATGCGGGTCGGACGGCGCCACCAGCCGGAGCCGGTCAGGACAGGGTGGGCCGGCAGCCTGCCGGCGGCCAGCGTCGACAGCATCGGCGCCAGCGCGGTCGGCCGGGGCTCCGGCGCGCGCACGTCGAATACGCCGGGCTCGTAGTGATCCTGCTGACGCGTCACGAGCGAGTCCCAGTCGTGCGATCCGAGCAGCGCCCAGGCGGTGACGGCGCGCACGTCGGCGCCATCGGCTCGTGCCTGCAGGGCGCCATTCCACGCCTCCAGCAACCAACGCATCTGCTCTTCCCGCGTACATCCGAGGTGCACCTCGGTAATGGCGACCGGCAGCTGGTATCGCTGCCACGCGTCCAGCAGGTGCGCGTGGTGACCGGCGATGCCCTGCGGCCGGGCCCGCGCCGCTTCGACGTCGACGTAGGCAAGCTCGCGGTTGCCGCCGACCAGCCGCGGCGGGTATCGGCCGACGCGATGATCGAGCCAGCGATCGCTGGTGACGTAGTAGTTCAGCCCGACGACGTCCGGCGGGCACGCGTGCTGCTGGAAGAAGGCGAAGTCGTCATCGGTCGCTCCGGCGGCGGCCAGGAACGGCGCGAGCGGATGGGTGCGATCGACCCGGCCGGTCAGCAGATCCCATGTCAACCAGCGCCGGTGGCCTTCGTGGGCCACCTGCGCCGCGAGGCGGGCGGTGCCGAAGGTCTGGCCGGCGTCTTCGGTCTGCACCAGCCGGGCCGCCGGGTTGACGGCGCGGATCTCGCGCATCGCCAGGACCACGCCGCGCAACTGGTTCAGCAGCGCGCGGACGAACGCCTGGTCGCTGGCGTAATGCGGAAACCAGTGGCCGTACAGGGCGCTGAAGCGGGCGGTCGTCAGCGGCTCGTTGACCGGTGTCCAGGCGCCGATCCAGGGGTAGCGTTCGGCCGCGGCCCGCGCGTAGCGGGCCAGCAACTCGGGGAAGCGCTCGTCGAGCAGCGAGATGTCGGCCGGGCCGCTGCCATGGTGCACGAGGCCGGCAATCGGTTCGATGTCGAGCGCACGCAGCCGCGCCAGCCGGCTGTCCGGCCACGACCAGTCGACCGGCCCACGCGAGTCAGACGCGAGCCGTTCCCAGACCAGCGGGAACCGCAGTGCCTTGATGCCCAGCGCAGCGAAACGATCGAGGTCGGCCAGCCGCGCGACATGGCCGGACCGCTCCATCTGATCGTGAAAGACATCGCCGACGCGGTTGACGGTGCACTCGACACCGCCCCACAGTGCCAGGGCATTCATGCGGTTGGCCGGAGTTCCTCCTGCGCAACGAGGACCTTGCGGTAATAGGCGAGCGCCTGGGCCACGCACTGATCCATGTTGTAGTACTTGTAGGTGCCGAGCCGGCCGAGGAAGTGCACGCCCGGCGTCTGATCGGCCAATGCCTGGTAGCGGCGGTAGAGCGCCGCGTTCTCGGCGCGGGGAATCGGGTAGTACGGATCCCCCTCGGCCTTCGGATATTCGTAGACCAGCGACGTCTTCGAGTGCTGCTGCCCCGTCAGGTACTTGAACTCGGTGATTCGGGTGTAGGCGTTCTCGTTCGGGTAGTTGATGACCGGCGCTTCCTGCGCCACCTCGACGTTCTTCGTCTCGAACTTGAACTCGAGCGAGCGGTACGGCAGCTTGCCGTAGCGGTAGTCGAAGAACTCGTCGATCGGCCCGGTGAAGATCACATCGCGGTGCGGAATCATGTCGCGCACCTCACGGTAATCGGCATTCAGCAGGATCTTGATGTTCGGGTTGGTCAGCATGCGCTCGAACATCCTGGTGTAGCCGTGCAGCGGCATCGCCTGGTAGGTGTCGGTGAAATAGCGATCGTCGAGGTTGGTGCGCACCGGCACGCGGGCGGTCACCGCGGCATCCAGCTCGGACGGATCCAGCCCCCACTGCTTGCGCGTGTAGTTCTTGAAGAACTTGTCGTAGAGCTCGCGGCCGACGCGGCTGACGATGACGTCTTCCGACGTCTTGATCTGCGCGCGCGGTTCGGCCACCGACGAGAAGAACTCCTCGAGCTGGAACGACGTGAGGCTGGTGCCGTACATCTTGTTGACGGTGTTCAGATTGATCGGCACCGGCAGCAGCTGGCCGTCGACCCAGGCGAGGACGCGGTGCTGGTAGGGACGCCAGTCGGTGAACTGCGACAGGTAGTCGAAGACGTCGCGCGAGTTGGTGTGGAAGATGTGCGGACCGTACTTGTGCACCAGCACGCCGGCTTCGTCGTAGTGGTCGTAGGCGTTGCCGGCGATGTGCGGCCGGCGGTCGCAGATGAGGACCTTCTTTCCGGCGTCGGTCGCCAGCCGCTCGGCGATCGTGGAGCCGGCGAAGCCGGCCCCGACAACGAGGTAATCAAACATGGCCCCTCCCTGGGGTACGCGTCGAGGCGGGCCTCGAGCGCGTCAGATGGCTTCGGCGGCGCGGCTGATGGTGGTGCGCCCGGGCAGCGCACTGTCGAGGAAATGGCGCATACGCGCCCAGGTGCCGTCCCACGAGGTCTGCCGCAGGAACGCGTCGGCCTCGCGCGTCCGCGCCGCCGCATCCTCGGCCATGGCCGCGGCGCACGCGGCGACAAAGTCGGCGACGCTGTCGGCGATGCGCACCAGGCCCTGCTGGCCGTAGGGACGGATGACGTCGCGAATCGAGGTCGAGACCACCGGCTTGCCGGCCGCCATGTATTCAGGTGTCTTGGTCGGGCTGATGAAGCGGGTCGACTCGTTGCGCGCAAACGGCAGCAAGGCGACGTCCCACGAGGCGATGTAGTCCGGCAACTCCTGCGTACTGCTTGGCGCCGAGGTAATGAATGTTCGGTGCCTGCGGCAGCGCCGCCGCGTCGATCTTGACCACTGGCCCGAGCAGCACCAGGTGCCAGTCGGGCCGCGCCGCGGCCACGCCGCGGAGCAGTTCCAGATCCATCCGCTCATCGATGACACCAAAGAAGCCGAGGCGCGGATGCGGGATCGGCCGCTGATCCTCAGGCTCCAGCGTGGCGCGCCGCGCCTGGCCGAAGTGGGCGACGTCGACGCTGCTCGGGAAGGGGTGGATGTTCGGGTGCGCGTCGCGCTTGGCTTCGTAGAGCGACTGGCCGCCGGTGAAGACGACCGCGGCGCGACGCAGCAGCTCGGCTTCGCGCTGTTTCAGCTCGGCCGGAGCAAACTTGAAGGCGCTCAGCTCGTCCATGCAGTCGTAGACGATGGCCTGCGGCGCGAGGTGATCGGAGAAGCCGAGCGCCATCGGTGTGTAATACCAGAGCACATACTGGCGAATGGATCGGCTACGGATCAGCTCATCCAGCAGCTGGCGCTGTGCCACGAGCAGCTCCGCTCCGGCCATCCCGTGCGGCACGCACGGCGTCGCGACGGTGACCTTGCCGTGCTCCTCGAGCTGCAGCCGGGGCGTCGGAATGCCTTCAAAAATGGGCTCTTCAAAGAAGAAGACCCGACGCTCCGCGGCGCAGCGCGTCAGCAGGTGCTGCGGACGCTGAAAGACAAATTTCCAACGAAGATGCGAAAGGCATACAAGATCGTAGGAGCTGAAACCTGACTCTGGCTGCGACATGCCGGCGATGGTGCGAGAACCATGCCCGCGCCTCTCTAGGGATGGAAACTCGCGCTCGGAATCAGCACCGTTGCCGGCACTGCCGCCGTCGCGTCGTAGGCCGTCGTCACGCGCGACGCCACCTCGCGCGCCGTGCCGGCGGCCGCGGCGATGACGATCGAGCCGCCAAAGCCGCCGCCAGTCAGCCGCGCACCGTAGACGTCGGCATCGGCATCGGCGATTTCGACGAGACGATCGATCTCGGCGATCGACACGTCGTAGTCGTCGCGCATCGACGCGTGCGACGCGGCGAACAGACGACCGAGCGCCGGCAGATCGCCGGCGCGCAGCGCATCGCAGGCGGCGAGCACGCGCGCATTCTCGGTGATGACGTGCCGCGCACGGCGCGCCGGAATGTCGGGCAGCATCGCCAGGCGCGGCAGATCGTCGACCGACGCGTCGCGCAGGAAGGGAACGTCGAGCAGACGCGCGGCTTCCTCGGACTCACGGCGGCGCGTGGCGTAGTTGGCGCCGCTGTCGCCGCTGTCGCCAGTGTTCGCGGCCGCCGCGTTCTTGTGCGTGATGCCGGAACTGATGACGACGAGATCGAGCGTGTGCGGCAGCGGGATCCGCTGGTAGACGAGCGTGCGCGTGTCGAGAAACAGCGCCTCGCGCTCCGCCGCCAGGCTCGAGGCCATCTGGTCCATGATGCCGACCGGCGCGCCGACGAAGTCGACTTCGGCACGCTGGCCGAACCGGGCGATGTCGATGTCGCCCAGCGCCAGGTCGAACGCTGCCCGCAACGCCCGCAGCAGCGCCACTTCGAGCGCCGCACTCGACGACAGGCCGCTGCCAAGCGGCACGTCGGAGCGCACGCGCAGGTCGAAGCCGCCAATCCGCAATCCCGCGCGCGCCAGCGCCATCGTCACGCCCTGGACGTAGTCGACCCAGCCGCGGCCGGGGCTCTCCGCGCCGATGGTGTACTCGATCGGCGGCCCGGGCAGATCCGCGGTCTCGAGGTGCACCGTGCTGTCGGCACGGACGCGCAGGGTCGACGAAGGTGCGCTGCGGCACCGCGCACGGCAGCACGAAGCCCTCGTGGTAGTCGGTGTGCTCGCCAATCAGGTTGACGCGCCCGGGCGCGTCGGCACGCACCTCGACGCATCGATGTCGACCTGCCACGGCGCGCAGCTCCTGCGACCTTCTCTTCGGGCACCGTGTCGGCGGTGAAGACGCCGGCGCCGATCTCGCTGCCGGCGAGGTACTTCAGCCGGCCGGGCATCCGGAAGGCCGGGTAGAACTCGACGTGCAGGTGCGCCTCCGGGTGCGCGCTCGCCGTCGGTCGGCGCCTGATGAAAGGCGAGGATGTAGGGAAACGGCCGCTGCCAGAGGCCGTCGAACTTCAGCAGCACGGTCTTCAGCGCGCGCGCGAAGTCGCGGCGCTCGGCGCGCGTCAGCGCCGCGAACGACGGCGCCGGCCGGCGCGGCGCGACCCACACCTCGTACGAGTAGCGCGCGCAGATCGGCATGAAGGCGGCCGCCTCGGGCCCGGCATAGAGCAGGCGGACGTCCGTCGTCGATTTCACGGGCGATCAGATCTTCGAGCAGGCCACGGCCGTGCTGCCGCGTAATACGCGCTGCTGTTCGAGCTCGCGCGCCGGAATCGGCGGCACGAACGGGTAGGCGTAGATCTGCCCGTGCGGATGATGCAGCGTGACGCCGACCTCGACGCCGCGGTTCTCGAACGGAAAGACGTACTCGATCTCGGGATGCTGCGCCGAGCGACTCGTAGCGATCGGCCCAGACGTCGATCAGCAACTCGAGGTGCCAGAGCGGCAGCGGCCCGAGCGAGGCGGCCGCGTCCTGGGTGAAGACGACGACCTCGCACGACGCCCTTCGCCGGCCGCGGTGGCGACATCGGCAGTTCCGGCGGATCGTGCGCCGCCAGCGTCAACGCCGGAAACAGGTTCTCGAACACCGCGACGTCCCAGCGCCCCGCCGGCACCTCGGTGGGATTGGCCGGGTCGACCGTCGGCGCCAGCGGGTTGTACTCCGCCGGCGGCAGGAACGTGCGGTTCTGCCGGTGGCCGGCGTAGGCGACCCATTCGCCGCGCAGCGGGTGCCAGCGCAGGTGCGCGTTCGGCGGCGCGTTCGACTCCCCTGGGGCTCGGCGCGATCAGGCCGTCAGGGATCGGCTCGCGACCGTAGAGGATCAGCGCGCGGCCATCCGGCTTGGTCAGCTCGCGCTTGTAGCATACGTGCTCATCGCTCCTCCGCTGGCGCCAGCTGCTGGACACCGTCGTCGCCGCATCCATCGTGGCCCGGCGGTGGCGCGCGGCGATCTCGCGCAATCGGCGATCTTCGGCGTGCGGTCGGCGTAGAGCAGCCCGTTGGCCTCCTGGTAGGTGTCGGCGAACTGCGTGTAGCAGAAGCCCGACGAGCAGCTCGCAGCGGTGCGAACGACCTCGAGCAGCGCCGCGTAGCGGCGCGCCGAAGCTCCTCGGCGGTGCGCCGACCGCGAGTAGCCCCACGCGCCGTCGGGTCGCTGCGACAGCGCGATGCCGCCGAACTCGGTGAGCATCACCGGGTGCTCGGCATGCGTGCTGCCCCTCGAGCACCAGCATGCGGCCGCCCGGCCGCTCGCGCTTGAACAGCCGCGGCAGCACCTCGTCGGCGCGGTAGCGCCTGCGCGATGCGCTCGGGATCGTCGTCGTAGTCGTGGATGCCGATGATGTCGGTGGCGACGCTCTCCCAGCCGTCGTTGCCGATGACCGGGCGCGTCGGGTCGAGCGTCTTGCGTCAGGTGGTAGAGCGCCTGGACGTAGTGGCGCTCGCGCGGGTTGTCGGGCAGGTTCGGCACGCCCCACGACTCGTTGAACGGCACCCACGCGATGATGCACGGGTGGCTGTAGTCGCGCTGCGATCACCTCGATCCACTCGCGGGTCAGCCGCTCGACCGAGTCCGGGGTGAAGCGGTAGGCGCTCGGCATCTCCTCCCACACCAGCAGGCCGAGGCGGTCGGCCCAGTAGAGGTAGCGCGGGTCCTCGATCTTCTGGTGCTTGCGCACGCCGTTGAAGCCCATCGCCTTGGCCAGCTCGACGTCGCGCCGCAGCGCCGCGTCGTCGGGCGCGGTCAGCCCGCCGTCCGGCCAGTAGCCCTGGTCGAGCACCAGGCGCAGCGTGTAGGGCCGGCCGTTCAGCACGAAGCGATCGCCCTGCACGGCGATCGAGCGCAGCGCCGTGTAGCTCGTGACCTCGTCGAGCAGTTCGCCGCGCTCGCCCCAGCAGCTCGAGCTGCGCGTCGATCAGCGTCGGCGCGTGCGGGCTCCACAGCAGCTCGTTGCGGGAGTCGTCGATGCCGGGGTCCGAGAGCGCGATGCGGCGGTGCACCTCGCCGGCGACGACGGTGTAGGTGTCGTCGGCGAGCACCATGCCGCCGGCTCTGCAGCGTGACGCGCAGAGCCGCAGCGCGCTCACGTCGTGCGCCGTCGAATCCAGGCCTCGACGCCGATCTCCCAGCGCTCCAGGTTCGGCGTCCAACGCGAGCCGGCCGATGCCGCGTCGGCGGCACCCGCTCCAGCCAGACGGTCTGCCAGATGCCGGTGGTGCGCGGATACCAGATCGAGTGCGGCTTCGAGCTGCCAGTCCTGCTTGCCGCGCGGCTTCGCCAGGTCGTGCGGGTCGTCGTCGGCGCGCACGATCAGCTCGCACGGGCCATCCGGGCGCACCACGTCGGTGATGTCGAACGGTGAAGGGGGTGTAGCCGCCGCGGTGCGCACCAAGGCAGGTGCCGTTCACCCACACCGTCGCCGCGTAGTCGACCGCGCCGAAGTGCAGCATCAGCCGCTCGCCGTCGGCACACCGGGCAGCTCGAGCTCGCGCCGATACCAGCAGGTCCGGTAGAAACTGGTGTCGCCAATGCCGCTGGCAGGCGTCTCGGGCGAGAACGGAACCTGGATACGGCTGGTCCATTCCACCTCGGCCGGTGTGCAGTGCACACCGGCAGGATCGAGGGCGAATTCCCATTCACCGTTCAGGGAAAACCATGTGTCGCGGCGGAGTTGCGGCCGCGGGTAGCCGCGCGCGCCCTCGTCGAGGGTTTCGGAGGATAGGGGCTGAAGTTGCATCGGGTATGCCTTGCCGGTGCAAACGCCGTTCTCAGTCGTCGATGCCGAACCTGAAGACGGTCGTCGAGCGGAAGAGCACGCCGGGACGCAGAACGGCTGAGGGGAATTCCGGGTGGTTCGGGCTGTCCGGATAGTGCTGCGTTTCGAGGCACAGCCCGGCGCGACGCGGGTAGGTGCGGCCGCCCTTGCCGCTAATCGTGCCGTCAAGCATGTTGCCCGAGTAGAACTGGACACCCGGTTCGGTGGTGGCGACGTCGACGGTGCGCCCGGAGACCGGATCGAGCACGTGCGCGGCAGGCGCCAGCCCCGAGCCGGTGCGGTGCAGCACCCAGTTGTGATCGTAGCCGCCGGCGCGCCGCAACTGCTCGTCAGGACGGTCGATCCGCTGCCCGACGCGCGTGCCGGTCGTGAAGTCGAACGGCGTTCCGCGCACCGGCAGCACCGCCCCGGTCGGGATGAACCCGGCATCGATCGGCGTGAACGCATCGGCGTTCAAGGTCACCACGTGGTCGAGGATATCCGCGCTGCGCCCTGCCGACAGGTTGAAGTAGGTGTGCTGCGACAGGTTGATGATCGTCGTGCGCTCCGCCTCCGCCGTGTAGTCGACGCGCAAGTCGTTGCCGTCGGTGAGGCGGTAGGTGACGCCGACGCGCACCGCACCCGGATAGCCCTCCTCCCCGTCAGCACTCGTCCTCGTGAAGCGAACGCCGTCGCCGTCGGGTGCCCGCTGCTCCGCCGCGCTCCACAACTGCTTGTCGAAGCCGCGGACACCGCCGTGCAGGTGGTTGTCGCCGTTGTTGCGGGACAGCTGGTGAGACACCCCGTCGAGCGAAAAGCGTCCGCCGGCGATGCGATTCGCGTAGCGGCCGACGATGGCGCCGAAGTACGGCGGGTCGGAGAAGTAACCCTCGGGCGTATCGAACCCGAGGACGATGTCGCCGAAGGCGCCCTCACGGTCCGGGGTCGACAGCGAGACGATGATGCCGCCATAGGTCATCGCCCGCAACTCGAGGCCATGACGGTTGCGCAACGTGAACAGCTCCACCGCCGCGCCCTCTGCGGTGATGCCGAACGATGCACGCTCGATCATGATTGCGACACCAGGTGATCGATTGGATGGCGGACGGCGCCGGCGCGGATTGGTACGCACGGGTCCGGAAAGTCCTGGCGGAAGCAGCCGCCCGCCGCCGACACCAGCGGCAGGAAGCGCTCCAGCCCGGGCAGCGCGCGGCCGAACGCGTCGTGCAGCACCAGCACGGTCCACGGCTGCCGCGAGCACTGATCGATGGCCCGCTCCACCCAGCCGGCGTCGACCCAGTCGCGCGGCAGGGCGTTCCAGAGCACCAGGGAGTAGCCCTGGCCGACCAGGAACTCGACCGCGCGCCGGTTCAAGACGCGGCGGTCCAGGACGCCGCTGTTGGCATACGGCCTGAACAATGGCACCGGCGGCGCCAGGTCACCGATGAGCGCCTCGGTCGCGCTGATCTCCTCGATCGACGCGTCCAGGTCGGTGAAGTCACCGAGCGACTTGGAATGTGAATAGGTGTGGTTACCGATCCAGTGGCCTTCGGCCGCGGCGCGCTCCGCGTGGGCGCGGCGGCCGGCGTCGGCCATCTGACGGCCGACGACGAAGAAGGTGGCTTTCGCCTGGTGCTCGGCGAGGAGATCAAGGACCTCTGGCGTCGCGTCGGTTGGGCCGTTGTCGAAGGTCAGCGTCAGGTCGAAGGGCACGCGGGGATCAGGCTACCACCGCTGCCCTGCAAAGAGCGCCGTTCTACGCCGCCATCCGTTCCTGCGACGCCAGCCGGCTCAACTGCTCGAACAGCGATTGCACGGCGTCATCGAGCGCCGCCGGCACATGACCGTCGAGCCGGCGCTCGAGGTCGAGCACGATGACGGTCATCACGGCGATGCCGCGCTGAATCGTCGCCAGCATCTCTTCGCACGGCGCCTGCGCCGTCATGCGCGCGGCGCTGAACAGGACGTGCACGCGGGCGGCGACGCGGGTCAGGCGATCGAGGCCGAGCGCCGAGGCGCTGTGTTCCACCGCGTGAACCCGGAGCCAGATCTGGTCGAGTGCGACCACGTTGCCGCTGCGAGCGGTTTCGGTCGCGAGAATCGTATCGGCGTCCACCAGGTGACCAAGCAGCTCCTGCAGCGCCAGGCGCGACTGCGCCGGGTTGGCGGCCAGGCGGCCGGCCTCGTCCGTGTGAACCCGCTGTCCGATGCCGCTATCGATGCCCTTGCCCGCTTCTCGAGTAGCCACGTAATCCAGTCCCCTTTTCAGGCCCCGCCACCGCAAGGCAGGTGCTAGAACATCAATCGTCCCGAACCGGGCGGACTTGAACGACGCGGCAATCGGCAGGTGGTCGAGGTGGCCGGGATGTGCGCTGGCGCGCAGATGGATGCAGCGCGATGCAGCGCTGCGTGGCGTGCAGCGCCGTGCGGCGCGCGCCTGGCGTCCACCTGACAGGTGGACGCTGCTCGGCGGGCTAGGCGAGCATCGCGCGCAGCTTGTCGAGCAGCAGGTCGCGGGTGAACGGCTTGGGCAGGAACGGCACGCCCGGTTCGAGCACGTTGCCGCGGGCGGCGCCGTACTCCGGGTAGCCGGAGATGTAGAGCACCTTGAGGTTCCGGACGGACGCTCGGCGATCGCGTCCTGGCCAGGTCGCGCCCGGTCGCCGCCGGGCATCACGACGTCGGTCAGCAGCAGGTCGATATCGCCCCTGGTGCGCCGCGGCCCGCACCAGCGCGTCGCGCCGGACTCGGACGCCTGCCAGCACGCGTATAGCCGTGCCGCTCGAGCATGTCGGACAGCAGGCTCGCGCACGTCGTCTTCGTCCTCGGTCAGCAGGATGGTGGTCGCGCGACCGGCCCGCGGATGCGCGACCGGCGCTCGGGCTGCGGCGCGACCGGCACGGCATCGATCGGCGCCAGGTAGATGCTGGAAGGTCGTGCCCCGCGCCGGCTCGCTGTCGATCCAGATGTAGCCGCCGCTCTGCTTGACGATGCCGTAGACGGTCGACAGGCCCGAGGCCGGTGCCGTTGCGTCGGCGGCCTTGGTGGTGAAGAACGGCTCGAACGCCCGCGGCCTTCGTCTCCGGCGTCATGCCGTGACCGGTGTCGGCTGACCTCGCAGCAGCACGTAGTCGCCGGCCGTCATCGGCGGATGGCTGGCGCGCGAACGCCTCGGTCGATGCCGACGTTGCGCGAGCGCAGATCTGCAGCGCGCCGCCGTGCGGCATGGCGTCGCGGGCGTTGATCGCCAGATTCAGCAGCACCTGCTCGATCTGCGACGCGGTCGGCCTCGATCGGCCGCAGGTCGGCGGCGACGTCCAGCACGCAGCGTCGATGTGCTCGCCGATCAGCTGCTTGCAGCAGCTGCGCCGGTGTTCGCGACCAGCGCGCCGAGGTCGAGCGGCTGCGGGGCCAGCGTCTGCTGCCGGCTGAAGGCCAGCAGCTGCCGCGTCAGCGAGCGCGCGCGGCCGCAGTTGCGCAGGATCATGCTCGATCGTCGCCAGCTCGGCGACCTGGCCGACGGAGCGCGCGTCGCGCAGCCGCTCGCAGGCGCCGGTGATGACGGTCAGCACGTTGCTGAAGTCGTGGGCGATGCCGCCGGCCAGCCGGCCGATCGCCTCCATCTTCTGCGCCTGGCGCAGCTGCTCGTCCGCACTGCCAGCGCCTGCTCGGCGTCGCGCCGCTCGGTGACGTCGCGCGAGTTGAGCGACGGCGCGACGGCTGCCGTCCGGAGCGACGGGCATGCGCGACGCGACGATCTCGAGGGTGCGGAGCTGCCGTCGGCGTGATGCGACGTCGAACTCGCCCGCCGCTCGTCTTCGCTGCCCGACGAACAGCGACAGCAGCATCGTCCGGGCGCGCTGCGCCATCCTCGGCGACGATGAGGTCGAACAGCGGCCGGCCGACGAGCGTCCTCCGGCGCATCGGCCGAGGATGTGCAGGCTCGCCGGGCTCTGGTAGAGGATCGATGCCGCTGCTCGTCGACGACGGTGATCAGGTCGCGGGCGCTGCTCGATCAGCGACTGGAAGTACTCGCGGCTGCGCACCAGCTGCTGCGCGCGCGCGCTCGCGGTCGGCGGCGTAGCGGACCGGCGCGGACGAGCTGGTCGGGCTCGACCTGCGACTTGACGAGGAAGTCCTGGCGCGCTGGCGACGATCGTCGAGTCCGGCGCTGAAGTCGGCATCGCCGGTCAGGACGATGACCGCCGCCTGGATGCGCGGCCGGTTGGCGCGCAGCCAGTCGAGGCCGTCGCCGTCGGGCAGGTTGACGTCGAGCAGCACGACCGAGAACGCGCGGTGTCTGCGAGCTCCGGCAGGACGTCGGCCAGGTACGCGGACGTGCATGCAGCGTCGAGCGCGGACGCCTACGGGCGAGGACGTCCCCGACGAACGTCGGCGTAGTCGTCGTCGTCGTCGACGATGAGCACGGAGATCGGCGGGCGTGCTGTCGCCGGGCGCGAGCGCGAGTCGTCGTGCTCGGGACGCATCGCGCGACGTCACGTATCGGACAGCATGCCGGCGCTTACCGTTATCGACCGCAGCGGCTCGGTCATGGCCGGCGTTAGCGCAGCCGTGGATCGGCGTCGTCAGCCGCGGCGCACGACGATGGAGATGCGCCGGTTGCTCGGCGTCGATCGGCTTCTCGGGCAGCCGCAGCCGCGTGTCGGCGAAGCCGCGCACCGCCTCGATCTGGCGCGTGGTGCAGCCGGCGCTCTCCATGATGCGCCGGGCGGCGTTGGCGCGATCGGCCGACAGCTCCCAGTTGCTGTAGCCGTCGGCGACGCGTAGGGGCGGCTGTCGGTGTGCCCCTCGATCGCGACGCGGTTGTCGCAGCTGCCCCAGCTCGCTGGCAATCGATCGCCAGCACCACGACCGTCTCCGGCTTGACCGTCGGCGCTGCCGCTGGCGAAGAAGCCGTCGTCCGGCGCCTCCCGCAGCTCGATGCGCAGCCCTTCGTCGGTGACCCGGATGTCGATGCGGTCCTGAGCGCCGGCGAAGTCGGGCGCGCGCGCGAGCGTCTCGCGCAGGTGCTCGGCCGCCTGCTCGAGCGCGGCCGTGGCCTGCTCGATGTCGTCGGCGGCGCCGGCACCGGACGCCCGCCGCCCGTGCACGCCGCTGTCCGCGCCCGGCAGCACGCCGCTGCCGCGCCGCTCTGCCGTCGAACGCGCCGGGATCGCGGAAGTAGCCGGCGATCGACTGCCTTCGTCGGCTTGCTCTGCCCGACGATCCACATCACCAGGAAGAACGCCATCATCGCGGTCACGAAGTCGGCGTAGGCGACCTTCCAGGCGCCGCCGTGGTGGCCGTGCTGGCGTGGCCGCCCTTCTTCTTGATGATGATGATCGGCTGGCCGCCGGCACTCATGCTGCCGCCGCCTGCGGCGTGCGACGCCGCCGCGCGGCAGAACTGCTCGGTCTCGTCGAACGACGGCCGCACGGCGTGCGGCAGCGACGCGGCGGGCGAACTCGATGGCAATCGCCGGCGGGTTGCCCTTGTAGACGGCCAGCAGGCCGGCCTTGATGCAGAGGCAGTAGTAGCTCTCGTCGGCGACGCCGCTGCTCCATGGCGCCTGCGCCAGTCGGCTGCGCCACGCCGTACGACAGCAGAATGCCGAGGAAGGTGCCGACCAGCGCGGCGCCGACGTGGTGGCCGATCTCGGCCGGCGGACCGTCGATGTGACCCATCGTGATGACGATGCCGAGCACGGCGGCGACGATGCCGAGGCCGGGCAGCGCGTCGCCGATCTTGGTGAGCGCCGCCGCCGGCTGCAGCGCCTCGTCGTGATGCGCCTTGAGGTCCTCGTCCAGCAGCGCCTCGAGGTCGTGCGGCGCGATGCCGCCGACGATCAGCACCTTGACCGAGTCGGCGAGGAAGTCGACCGCCTCGTGGCGGGCCAGGAACTTCGGGTAGCTTCGTCAGGATGGGGCTGCTCGTGCGGGTCCTCGAAGTGCGATTCGAGCGACATCACGCCGGACTGCTGCACCTGCTTGAAGATCTGGTACAGCATCGCCAGCAGGTCGACGTAGTCGTCGACTTGCCGGCGCCCCGCCGAGGAGGCCCTTGATCTGCGGCCAGGATCTGCTTCAGCACACCCATCGGCGTGCTGATCAGCAGGCTGCCAAGCGCGGCGCCGCCGATGACGACGAACTCGGACGGCTGATTCAGCACCATCAGCTCGCCGCCGGCCATGAGGAAGCCGCCGACCACCGCACCGAAGACCACGACGAGACCAACTATTACGAGCATCGCGCCAGCTCCGTCATCTGCATCCAGGACCGGATCAGATCCGGATCGAAAAGGGTTCCTGCGGTCCGCACCAGTTCGGCGTTCGCCTCGTCGTGCGACATCGGGTCACAGTAGATACGCTGCGAGGTCATCGCGTCGTAGGTGTCGGCGACGGCGATGATCCGCGCGCCGATCGGAATGTCGGCGCCGACCAGGCCCTGCGGGTAGCCGCTGCCGTTGTAGCGTTCGTGCGAGTTGCCGATCAGCGACGCCACGCGCTGATGGCCGGGAACGGCTGCCAGGACCTCGGCGCCGACCGCGACGTGCATGCGCAGCACGGCGATCTCCGCGTCGGTCAGCGGCCCTGGCGTCGCCAGCAGCCGCTGGGGGATGGCAACCTTCCCGATGTCGTGCAGCAGCGCTGCCATGCGGATGTCGCGAATCTCGGCCGTCGCCAGGCCATGATTGCGCGCCAGTGCCGCCGCCGACCGCCCGACGCGGTGCGAGTGGTCGAAGGTATCCGGGGCGCGTGACTCGAGGATGGCGAGCAGCACCGACTGCGTCATCTTCGGGTCGACACGCTTGAGCGTGTTCAGGAGCTGGTCGCGGCCGCTCGCCACTTCGTCGCTGAGCCGGCGCGATGCCTGGCTCGCGGCATCGGCGGAACGGCGCCACTGCACGGAACGGGCCGTCGCTTCGACGACGCTTTCAGCGGACGCCGGCCACGGCAGACAATCGGTTACGCCAAGGCGGCTCGCGGTCACGGCGACGTCGAAGCTGCGTGTGCTCGACACGACAATCACCGGAATCGGCGTCGTCCCGTTGCGCAGCATGCGAACCACCCACATGCCGCCGTCCTCGGCGCTGGTGACGCCGACGATGGCCGCCGCCGGCAGCTCGCGCCGCGACACGGCCAGCGCTGCGCCGGTGTCGGCCGAAGTACAGGGATATCCCGCAGTTTCGAGCCATCCGGCGAGTGCAGTCCGGATGCCGCTGTCGTTCTCCGCGATGAGGATTCTGGACACTATGGGGTGAATCGGCACGCACAGGTGTCTCTTGAAAGTCAGAAAGTCGAGCCGGGGGCAGGCTTGTGGCCGGTGGCGAGGGTGGCACGCGCCCTGCTCCCTTGTCGCCCGCATGCCCCAGCTCTATATCAACGACCAGGTCGAGACCACGCCGATACCCGCGGAAACATGGGGCGAAATGCTCGCCGCACTGGAGGCGCGCGCCGATCGCGATGGCGTCCTGCTGACGGCCGCCCGGTTCGACGGTGTCGACGAACCGTCATTTCGTGACGCCCACGTGGTCGACCGGTCCCTGCTCGCCATCCGGGAAGTGCGGGTGGAGACCGCCGCGCCCTCGGTCTTTCTCAGGCAGTGCCTGCTCGACACGATCCCGTCATTGCACAACGGCAGCGAGGCGGCCCGCCGCACCGGGCTGCTGTTCCGCGGAGAAAACCTGACCGCGGCGCAGCAGGGCCTCGCCATCATCGGCGACGACCTGCGCGCCCTTGCCGGGCTGATGGCGACGTTGAGCGGTCCGCTCGGCATCAACCTGGCCGAGGTGCGCGCCGAGGGTTACAACGGCACCGACGCCGTCCGTGAGCTCGAGACGCTGCTGCGCGAGCTCGTCACCGCCCAGCAGTCCGACGACTGGTTGACCGTCGCCGACCTGCTCGAGTACGACTTCGAACCGACGATGACCCGCTTCGCCGCGCTGCTGACCGTGCTCGCCGGGCGCATGACGTAACTGGTTCGTGGTTAGTGGTTCGTCGAACGACGAAGCAGCCGCTCGTAGAGCTCCTCGTGGCGTGTCACCATGAGCGCCAGCGTGTACTCGGCGGCACAGGTCTGTCGCGCGCGCGCGATCAGCGCGGCGCGTTCAGCTGGCGTGACCGTCAGCGCGCTACGAATCGCGCCGGCGAGATCCGGCGCGTCGTCGCTGCGGAAGAGAAACCCGTTCGGGTCGCGATGGGCGTCGCCGCCGACCAGATCGGCCAGCGCCGGGATGTCGCTGGCGATCACCGGCACGCCGGCACGGAATGCCTCCAGCACCGCCAGGCCCTGGCCCTCGCTGCGCGACGGCAGGACCAGCAGGTCGAATAGCGGCAGCCAGCGACAGGCATCGGCCCGATAGCCAGCCACGTGTACGCGGCTGGCAATGCCGGCGGCGTTGGCGTAGGCAGCGAGCGCCTCACCGCCTTCGCCGACAAACACCGCATCGACCGCGACATCACCCAGCAAGCCAAGTGCGTCGACCAGCAGCCGCTGATTCTTGTTCTCGGTCACGGAGCCGACGCAACCGATGACGGCGCCGCGGAGCCGCAGCGGTGTCACCGTTTCTTCAGCCTCGAGCGGCGGGATGGCGTCGCACGCCGGCGGCAGGCCGCAGGGAATCACGTCGATCGAACCCGCCGGCACGCCCCAACCGGCAAGCTGCCGGCGCGTCGCGGCCGAGGTCGCGATCACGCGCGCCACCGAGCCCAGCACCTCGAGATCCGCCGCCGCCTGCACGGCAGTCTTGCTGGTACCCCACCCGTGTTGCGTCTGGACCACCGGCGCGGGGTGCGGCGACAGCGCGGCAAACCAGCGTCCGATCAACGCCGGCCTCGCGGCGTGCGCATGGATGATGTCGATGCTTTCGACGGTGACGTGCTGGCGCAGCATGTCGACGACGTGCCGGTTCAGGGTGGCGTCACGGGTGAACAGCGAGTCCCAGCAGTGCACCGTGACGCCGGCACCGCGCAAGCGTTCGAGGTAGTCGGCGTAGTTGCCGTAGCCGGCAACGCCGGTGCTCGAGGTCACGACGGTGACGCCGTGCCCTGCCGCGCGCTGCGCGCAGGCGAGATCGGTGATCGCCCGCCCCGCGCCACCCTGCAGGAAGGTTGTCAGGTGCAACACACCGAGAGGGCTGGTCATGCGACCCGTGGCAGCCGCCGCGGCGCGACGAAGACGTTGCCGATGCGCCGGACATCGCGGCCGATGTTGGCCGGGGTGAGAGCGGCGGCGCAGTCGTCGAGGGCGCTGAAGTCGGTGACGACGAGCGCGTCGCAGGAACGGATGGCGGACCCGGCGCGGCGGGCATTCTCGAGATCGGCCAGCAACACCGCGCCGCGACGAAGGACGAGTTGCGGCAGCAGGCGGAAGCCGTACTGCGGCGCCACCGCGCGGTAGACGCCGTCGCCGCGATTGCTGCCGACGATCGCCAGCCGCGCGTCGGCCGGCAGCTCGGGACAGACGCGGCGGACATACGCAAGCTTGGCAGCGACCGTCTGCCGGATCTGCTCGTCCCGGGCGCGACTGCTCACCTGGTCGTCGTGGACACGATAGCGGTAGAGCCGCTGCGGCAACTTGGCAAACCTGGCAACCGGCAGCAGCCGCAGCCAGAGGTCGTAGTCCTCTGCGGGCGCGGTCTCCTGCCGGTAACCGCCGGCAGCGCGCAGCACCGCGGCGTGCGCCATCACCGAGCCGTGCGTGATGCAGCAGGTCAGCGGCATCAAGGCGCGGATGTCGTCCGGGGTGCTGGCGGCATCCTGCTGCCGGCGAACGGTCCGCACCCACGCGTTGTCGACGGGCTGCCCGGCGCCGTCGATGTAGTCGGCCGTCGACGCAACCACCGCCACATCCGGATGACTCGCCAGGTATTCGGCCTGCGCCGCAAATCGAGCCGGCACGGAGACGTCGTCGGCGTCGTGCCGGGCGATCAAGGGGGCGCGCGCGGCGTCGAGGCCGGCCGTCAGCGCCGCGGCGACGCCGACGCCGCCAGTTCGGATGATGCGGAGGCGACGGTCCGGCCAGGCCGCGAGGCACTGTGCCGTGCCGTCGGTGCTGCCGTCCTCGATGGCGATAATCTCGAAGTCGGCGCACGTCTGGTTCGAGAGGCTCGTCAGCGCCTCGGGGAGCCACGGCATGCCGTTGCGCACCGGCAGCAGGACGCTGATGCGTGGCGTCATCCTACGCGGCCTTCGTCACCGTCAGCGTCGCGCTGAGCGTATCGGCCTGCGCCACGAGTTCATGGGTCGCCAGCAGCAACGGCCGCCACAGCGCCTCGCCGAGAAGCGGGTCGATGCCGATGCGCCAGAGCCGCGGCAGGAATGCGGCGCCGAGCGTCTCCTGCACCGACAGACGCACCTGGGCATCGTCGCGCCAGGCGGTAATCTCGCCGGCGGCGTCGACGAGCGCAGCAGTGGAGCTGCGGCCGGCGCGCGCCGCAGTCGCGAGTGCACAGATGGCGCGCGCGCGGTCGACGACCGGGGCGAGCCGTTCGAGTCCCGCCCGCGCGTCGGCCACCCGCTCGGCGGCGCGAGGCGCGCGGCGCAGATGCGCGCGTAGCGGCGCCTTGTGGCGACGCCCGGCTGCCGCCTCGATCCCCGCCTTGATCCAGCCCGACTTGGCGGTTCCGCCACAGTCGATGGTCACCGCGCCGCCGAGGCGGGCGAGCAGTTCCAGCAGCCCGATCAACGGCGCATGCGCGGGATCGGGTGCCTCGATGGTACCGAGATCGACGCCGAGCAGCGCGACGCGCGCGGCACCGGCGTTCAAGGCGAGCGCCACCGCAGTTGCCGGCCACAACCCCCAGGCCGGCAGCGGTGCCGGCACGAACAGCGCGCCTGGCGCCACGCCGGCAAGGACGCCGGCGGGAGTCCGCCAGTCAGCCGCGACCAGCGGGCACATCCCCAGCATCGTCGCGTCCGCATCTGCGACGGTGCGCGCGCTGTGATGCGCGTCGATCGCCGTCTGATGCTCGACCAACACCAGGTCCGGAACGATGCCGTGCGGCAGCAGCGCCGCCGCGCCGCGCGGCGACGTGACCACCACGACGTGGCGACGCACGCGGCCCAGCACCTCGACGTGCGCGCGCAGCGACGGCCCGGTGCCGACCACGACGACGCCGCTGCCGGGTGCAAGCTCGATCGATCCGGTGTGCGCGGCAGGGTGGGCCAAGCGATGGAACTGCGGGTCGAGCGTGGCGCCGGTAAAGCACTGGAACTGCTCGGCGTAGACCTGCCACATGGCCGCAGTCAGCGGATGCGGATTCCACGTACCCGCTTCCGCGGCGCTGAGCCAGCGATCTGCGCCGATCGAATGAAAGGATGAGGGCAACATTTCTTACGCGGCCTCCTTGAGCGCCGCCAGGATCATCCGGGCCACGAGACGCACATCGTGGCCTGCGGCGCGGGCACGGGCCGCGCTCCCCATCTGCGCCGCCAGGGCCGGGTTGCCAAGCAGGCGGGTCAGCCGATCGGCGAGCGCCGCCACGTCGCCCGGCGTCACCAGGAACCCCTCGCAGCCGTCGTCGATGATGCTGGCGACGTGACCAACGGCACTGGCAACCGCCGGACGACCGGCGGCCATGCCTTCGAGCAGCGCTGTCGGCACCCCCTCGCACGAGGACGGCAGCGCCATCACCCGTGCCGCGGCGATTTCTGCGGCGACATCGGCGCACGTGCCGCTCAAGGACACCGACCGCGCGACGCCCCGCTCTACCGCGAGCGCTGCGAGCCTCTCGCCCTCGGCGAGGTTGCCGCCGCCGACCAGGCGGAGTTCGGCGCCGGGCACGTGCATCTGCACGCGCGGCAGTGCCAGGATCAGGTCGCCGAGCCGCTTGCGCGGATGCAGGTTCGCAACACAGACGATGCGCTGCGGCGTTGCCGGTGCGGGTGCCGGCAGCGCAGCAAAGCGCCGCACGTCGGCCGCCTTGCGCAGCACGGTCGTGCGTCCAGGCGGCAGCCGGTAGCCTTCGGCAAGCTGTGGCGTGGTGAAGGTCGCACCGCTGCAGGCGGCCAGCAGCGTTTCATCCGCCTGCCAGCACAACCCCTCGTTGAGCCGGTACATGCCGCCCATGTCGTAACCCTTGCCGTAGACGACGGGGGTCGAGCTGCGCGCCAATAGCTGCGGGACGATGCGGTAAGCGCAGCGCTCGAACAGCACGTGCACGACGTCGTAGTTCGCAGCGACGTGGCTGTCGATCGTCCGGCTGTCGCAGCCGATAGCGACCTGGTGCGCCTGCTGCCGATAGCGCGCCTCGAGCGGCCCGCCGGCGAACGCGAGCACGTGATGCTCGATCGACGGCTCCGCCTCGCGGAACACCGACAGCACGTTCAGGAACGTCGTCTCCATGCCGCCCGGCGCACACGACTCCAGCACGTGCAGCATGCGCATGGCTACTTCGCTCCTCGTGCTCTCAGTGCTGCGAACGGCTGGAGGACGAGCGCCGGCAGGTAGAGCACGGCGGCGAGGGCGGCGCCGGTGGCAAGGGACGTGGCGGTCCGGGCGACCTCGCGGCGCAATTGCGGCCACGGTGAGCGATGCGTGATGGAGCCGTCCGGCATGATCGCCAGGTAGCCGCGCGGGCTGATGGCGAGCGCCGTCCGGTCGACGTTGCCCTGCCCGGCGCCAGTCGGGTCGTTCCACAGAACGGCCACGCGGTCATAGCGCCAGCGCCGCACGGCAATCGCCGTCGTACTGAAGAAGAAGCGCAGCGGGGTGAAACGCGTTCCGCTGTAGATGAAGCGATCCTCGGCGGCAATGCCGGCCTGCTCCACCGCGCTGTCGGCGCCGGGGGTGGCAATGACGCCGACGTGGCAGCCGGGCGCGAACTGGGCCAGGCTGTCGAGCGCGACGCGGAGGTGCCGCCCGGAGCGAAGCAGCAGGATCCGTTCAGGCAGCATCCAGCACCTCTGTCGCCCAGCCTTCGAAGACGAACAGCGTCCACACTTTGCGCCACACCGCGTCATCTCCGCCGTAGAAGCGGTGCAACAGCTCGCTGGTGGCGCCCGGGTCGAATGCGCCGCGCCGCCGGACCCGTTGCGGCGACAGGGTTTCGCGAACGATCGGCTCGAGGCTGCGCCGCATCCAGAGCGCGTAGGGCAGGCCGAAGCCCATCTTCTGGCGGAACAGGATTTCGTCGGGCAGCAGATCACGCAAGGCGTGCTTCAGCACCCACTTGCCGACACCGTCGCGCAGCTTCAGGCTGGAACTGATCCGCGACGCCACGTCGCCGAGCACGCGATCGAGAAACGGCACGCGCACCTCGAGCGAGTGCGCCATCGACATGGCATCGATGTCGCGCAGCAGCACGAACGACAGGTACGCTCGCTGCTCGAGCCGAGCCAGCCAGTCTGCGGGATGCGCCAAATCCGGCGGCACGTCGTGCCGCAGGTAGTCGGTCGCCGGCTGGTAACCGCCCGACCGCAGTTGCGGCGACAGCAAGGCGGCGGATTCGGCGGGATGGAAGATGCCGATACCGCGTGGCGAAATGAACGTGCCGTCCAGGCGGGTCATCGACTCGGCCGCACGGCGCAGCCGCGAAACCGGCTCCCACAGCAGGTCGTCCGGGATCGGCTGCAGCAACCGGGTCACCGCCCGCACGTACGACGCCGGCAGGTTCTGCAGCGGGCTCGCGAGATCCCGGCCCTCGAGCAACTGGGCGTCCCGGCCGTAGCCGAGAAACAGTTCGTCGCCGCCGGTGCCCGACAAAGCGACGGTGACATGCTGGGCCGCCGCATACGACACCCAGTACCAGTTGATCCCGTCCGAGGTCGGCTGGTCCATCGCCCGCAGCGTCGCCGGCAGGTCGTCGCGAAACATCGCCTCGGTCAGCACGAACTCGTGGTGGTCGGTGCCGTACTGCTCCGCGACGATGCGGGCCCAGGGCAGTTCGGTGAGGACCTCCTCGTCCGGCCCGGTGAAGCCAACCGAGAACGTCTTGAGCCGGTGTGAGACCTGTCGTGCGGCCAGCGCGACAAGCGCACTCGAATCGACGCCGCCGGACAGGAAGACGCCGAGCGGCCGCTCGGCGACCAATTGCGAGCTGACCGCGTGCTCCAGCCCCTGGCGCACGGCGTGGACCGCTTCGTCGGCCGACGTGATCGCACCGGGGCGCTCCGCAGGTGGCGTCCAGTAGGTGCGGACCCTCGAGGGGCCGCCGTTGCGGGTCAACACGCGGCCGGGCTCCAGCGCCTTGACGCCGCGGACCATCGAACGCGGCGGCGGCACGACCTGGAACTGAAGGTACTGGGCCACCGCCTCGCCGTCGAACTCGCGCGACACCAGGCCGCTGGCGAGCAGCGCCTTCAGTTCGGAGCCGAAGATCAACGAGCCGCCGACCTCGGCGTAATAGATCGGCTTCACGCCGTGCGGATCGCGCGCCAGCATGACGTGCCGGCTGCGTGCGTCCCAGACGGCGAAGGCAAAGATGCCATTGAGATGCTCGACGACCGTGTCGCCGACCTCCTCATAGAGGTGAGCGAGCACTTCCCCGTCACTCTGCGTCCGCAGCCGGTGGCCGCGCCGCTCGAGGCCATCGCGCAACTCGGCGTGGTTGTAGATCTCGCCGTTGAAGACGACCTGGATGGAGCCGTCCTCGTTCGACAGCGGCTGCCGGCCGCCGGCCACGTCGATGATCGACAGACGGCGAAAGCCGAGCACTGCCCCGGCATCCTCGTAGTACGACTCGTCGTCCGGGCCGCGATGGGCCATCGCCCTGGCCATGCGCCGCACCGCCGCGGCGTCCGGCCGCCCGATCATTCCGCAGATGCCGCACATCGACTCGACTGCACTCCTTATCGGGCGCGGGCCGGAATGCCCACACCGTAGACGGCGCGCCGACACCTGCCGGGCCGCACCGCGCGAATTTCCTTGGTATTCCGAGCGGCCTCGGGCCGCGACCGACCCACGGCGCATAACGAATGCCATGCCAGCATTGGCTCAAGTCTTGCCTTTTTCGCTGCCGAGAAGGAGAACCAGCGCGCGAGGGCGGCGGAACGGCACGTGTTTGCGGCGATTTCCGCAACAGGCGCGGGTATCAGCGACGCTGCGCCGTCAACGCATGACGCGCTGCCGACACGGGCGGCAGCCGCGCTGGAGAACGCCGATGTCGCGAAGGGACTTTGCGCGTGGCCGTCACCTGATGGTGGTGGGCCTGCCGGTCGACAAGATGACTATGAGCCCCGGCGCCTCCGCACAGGCTGCCTCATGAGCACGCAACTGGCGACCATGCCGGAGGCTGCCGCCGCCTATGCGTTCGGTGGCCGGCTGACCGCGGCGTTCCCGTCGCAGATCTGGATGGATATCACCGAGGTCTGCAACCTGGCGTGCATCCATTGCTCGCACCCGGCGTTCAAGCAGTCGCCACACTACGGCGCCAGGTCGCTCGACCCTGAACTCAACGCCAAGATGGTGGACGAGGTGCGGCAGCACGGCGCCGGCCTGACCGAGTACATCCGCTACTCCAGCAATGGCGAGCCGCTCGTTCACCCGCACGCCTACGCGATGATCGACGAGGCGGTACGACGATCCGGTGTGTTCGTCACGCTGACGACCAACGGCACGATCATGGATGAAAAGCGCACGACCCGCCTGCTCGAGTCGGGGGTCCACATGATCGACATCAGCATCGACGCGTTCCGGCCTGAGACCTACGCGGCGATCCGCCGCAACGGGAAGCTGCACGTCACCCGCAGCAACGTCCAGCGCCTGATCCAGTGGGTGCGTGAGTCGGGCAGCACCACCCGGGTGGTGGTGAGCTTCGTCGAGCAGCCGGAGAATGCCGCTGAGGCCGGCGACTTCGAAGCCTTCTGGACTGACGCCGGTGCGCACTCGGTGATCATCCGCAGGCTGCACTCGTGTTCGGGCTCACTGGTGGACATCGCACAACTGCGCCGTTCCCCGGCGACAGCGGAGCCGCGGCGTCCGTGCCTCTACCCCTGGGAGCGGATCGGCGTCACCGCCGGTGGCACTCTCGCCTTCTGCCCGTCCGACTGGGTCCAGGGCTCGGTCGTCGCCGACTACCGCCACACGACCATCAAGGACGAATGGCAGGGCGCATGGTACGGCCAGCTGCGCCGCGCCCACATCACCAACGATTATCAGCAGCACAGCTTCTGCGGCCAGTGCCCGGACTGGAAAGGGACGCGCTGGCCCGGGCAGGGCCGCAGCTACGCCGACCTGGTCGGCGAGTTTGCGACGGACGGAGGCGTGCGGTGAGGGTTGGCGTCATCCAGTCGAACTACCTGCCGTGGCGCGGCTATTTCGACTTCATCAGGGAGGTCGATGTTTTCGTCATCCACGACGATCGCCAGTTCACCAAGGGCGACTGGCGCAACCGCAACCTGCTGAAGACTTCGACCGGTACACGGTGGCTGACGGTCCCCGTGCACTACCAGCACACCGCGCAATTGATCTGCGACACGCGCGTCGACCACTCGCGCAACTGGCAGCGCGAGCACCGCAACCTGATCATGTCGAACCTCGCCGGCGCGCCGTATTTGCCTGACGTGCTGTCCCTGATTCACGACCCGCTGCATGCGCGGCACGAGACCATCAGCACGCTGAACGTCGCGTTGATCAAGGCAGTCTGCCGCTACCTGGGAATCGTCACGCCGATCCGGCTGTCCTCCGAGTTCCGGCTCGGCGGGGCCAAGACCGATCGGCTGATCGAGCTGTTGACGACGATGCGGGCGACGACCTACGTGTCGGGGCCGAGCGCGAAGAACTACCTCGACGAATCGAAGTTCCGCGACGCGCGCATCCGCCTCGAATACAAGCGCTACGACTACCCCGACTACCCGCAGCTGTGGGGCCGATTCGAGGGACGGGTCTCGGTGCTCGACCTGATCGCCAACTGCGGGCCGTCGTCGCGGCGGCTGTTGACGCAGCGCGTCGCCAACGAGTTGGCCGTCGCCTGATCGGCTCTCGCAGGGACCATGAAGATCGGCATCTTCGGCAACACCAACAATTACCCGCTGCTGCTGGCCGGCGGGCTGCGCCAGCTGGGCCACGAGGTTGCACTCGTCGTCAACCGCAAGGAACGCCTGCACCGCCCGGAGTCGAAGTTCCCCGAGCTGGAGCACGGCTATCCGCCCTGGATCCTCGACTGCTCCGACCTGCCGGAAGAGGACTTCATCGCCGGCTCGCCGCGAATCGGCGAGGTGCTGAACTTTCTCGCCGGCACCAGCGACGGCCTGCTGCTCAATCATCTCGGGCCGTCGCTGCTCGAATTCTGCCCGCTGCCAGCTGTCGCGATCATGACCGGCTCCGACGTCACCTACTACGCCAACCCGCGCAGCGGGGAGACGCGGCTGCGTGACTGCTCCGACGCCTACCGCGACTCGCCGGGCGGGCGGCTCGGCGCGGCGACGTGGCTTGAGTTCGTCTCCCGGCAGCGGCGCGGCATCCTGGCCGCCAACAAGGTCAGCGCTGCGTTCCCCGGACTGGTTCCCCAGATCGACGACATCCTCGCCGACATCGGCGTCACGGCGGCGCAGCGCGACTTCATCTACCTTGCCGAAACCGACGTGGCGCCTGTCGCGCGGAATCGGGCGAACGGACGGCTGCGCGTGGTCAACGGCGCGCGCCTGAACTGGAAGAAGCCGCTGCCGGCGGGGTTCTGCAGCATCGACCACAAGGGCACGGACATCCTGCTGGAGGGATTTGCCAGGTTCGTGTCCGCCGGCGGCGACGCCGAACTGGTGATGTTCCGCAAAGGGCTGCACGTGCCGGACACCGAGCGCCTGGTCGATGCACTCGACCTCGCCGGCCATGTCACCTGGCGTGACGAGCTCAGTCTGAAGGACTTTTCCGCTGAACTGGCGAGCGCCGATATCGTCTGCGACCAGGTGGGCGATTCGTTTCCGGGCATGGTGGCGCTCGATGCCATGGCGCTGGGTGTGCCGGTCATCGCCAACTTTCGCCCTGACCTGCTGGAGCGCTGCTATCGCGAGCCGATGACCGGCTGCCAGGCCAGTTCGCCAGAGGAGGTCGCGTTGCACCTGGCGGCCCTGGCCGGTTCGCCGCGAACGCGCGCGTCAGCCGGGCGGGCCGCCCGCGCCTTCGCCCGCAAGCATCTCTCACCTGCGGCCAATGCCGGCCGCTGCCTGCAGCATCTCGCGCTGCAGTAGCATCAGCCGATGTCCGACGCATCCTTGAGGCACGAGCCCGAGCGGCGCCAGCGCGAGGTGCTCGAGCGGCTGTTCGAGGGCACAGGCCTCTCGACGTTCGAGATGTTCCGCGCCTTCCCGGTGTTCACGCCGCGATTCACACTGGCGCGGTTCCTGGCGCACTACGAGCTGTTCAAGCAGGTGGTCGAGGTGCCCGGCGCGATCGCCGACGTCGGCGTCTATCGTGGCGCCTCCGTGTTCACCTGGGCCAAGCTGTGCGAGATCTTCTGCCCGACCGACGTGCGCAAGCAGGTCTACGGCTTCGACACCTTCGAGGGCTTCACCGGCCTGGCGCCGCAGGACGGCGCCGAGAACCTGGCGCAGGATGTACGGCGCGGCGGCTATGCCGGCGGCGCCTCGATCGAGCAGGACCTGCTGCTGGCGCGCGAGGCCATGAACCACGACCGCCATCTCGCCCATCTGGAGCGGATCGAGTTCATCAAGGGCGACGTGACCGCGACAGCACCGCGCTTCGTTGCCGAGCGCGGCCAGGGCCTGCGCATCGCGCTGCTCAACCTCGACGCCGACCTCTACGCGCCGACGCGGGTGGCGCTCGAGGCATTCGTGCCGCTGCTCTCTCCAGGCGGGCTCATCGTCCTCGACGAATACGCCGTCCCGACCTTCCCCGGCGAGTCACAAGCGGTCGACGAGTACTTCCAGACGCACGTCGGCCGGCGCCCGACCGTGCACAAGTTCCCGTGGCACAGCAACCCCTCCGGCTACATCCGGGTCGACTGGTAGGCGGCTGCCGATCCCGGAAGAACCAGAGAGGCTTCGCGGACACACAGGGAAGGTCCCCTTCCCTGTGCCCTCAGCGTGTGATGCCGCGCGCGTACGAACGCTACTCGTGGAGTTGGACGACGTTGATGCTCTGCGGGACGATCGGGTGGCCGATCATCGAACTGACCGTCGGCATGCTGTCCTTGAGGCACTCGACCGCAACCCGGTGATTGCCTGCCGGCACACCGCGGTAGACGCGCGTCTTGGTCCACGAGAACCAGCTGCGGTCGACCGAGTTCAGCCCTTCGGTCCACTTCTCGGAGTAGGGCAGGCTGGCGAAGTGGCCTGCCCACTGGCCGTCAATCGTCGGGCGGCAGGAGAAGGTCTGGAACGCCGGCGCATAGACGGCAACGTCGACGTTGATGAGCAGCGGCCCGCCGTCCGACGTGAAGTTGCCGCGGCTGTCGGGCAGCTCTCGCCAGGTCAAGTAGTCGGTGAACTCGAACGTGGTGTTCCAGGTGTGCTCGAGGAGGAGGCCGCCGCCCGCAGGCCCGGCGGGGCCCTGCGGACCTGCCGGGCCCTGCACGCCGTCGACGCCGTTCAGGCCATCGGCACCTCGCTCACCTTGCAGACCGCGCTCACCCTGCGCGCCCTGCGCACCCGGCGCGCCATCGGCGCCTCGCTCACCCTGCAGACCGCGCTCACCCTGCAGCCCCTGCGCACCCGGCGCACCATCGGCGCCTCGCTCACCCTGGAGACCGCGCTCACCCTGCAAGCCCTGCGCCCCCGGCGTCCCGTCGGCGCCGCGCTCACCTTGCAGGCCGCGCTCGCCCTGCGCGCCCTGCGCACCCGGCGCACCATCGGCGCCTCGCTCACCCTGGAGACCGCGCTCACCCTGCAGGCCCTGCGCCCCCGGCGTCCCGTCGGCGCCGCGCTCACCTTGCAGGCCGCGCTCGCCCTGCGCGCCGGGCGCACCCTGCGGGCCTGCCGGGCCCGCCGGACCCATCGGGCCGACCGGACCCTGCACACCGGCTGGACCTGCCGGACCCTGCGCACCGGCTGGGCCTACGGGCCCCTGCGGACCGGCTGGACCGGCGGGGCCTTGAGGGCCGGCTGGGCCTGCGGGCCCCTGCGGACCGGCGGGGCCGGTCTGCCCCTGGCGCTGCAGCATGTCGGCATCCCACTCGTAGCGCTTCTCGTTGGACCGGCATTTTTCCGAATCCTTGACCAGCCGGAAGGAGCCGTTCGGGGCGGCGCAAACAGTGACGCTGAAACTGGCGAAGTTGGACACCTGCGCGTCGGCAGCCGGTGCGGCCAACGCCAGTGCGATCGCCGCCGAAGCGGAGGCCGCCGTTATGAAACGGGGATACATCTCATCTCTCCAAGGGAAAACTCGGGCATCAGGTGCGTGCGGTCGGATGACCGTCACGTGACCGGATAATCGGCCGAGTTCGCAGGAGATGCAGTGCGGCGAGACCGAGTCCGTTGCTTGCCCACAATTGCATGCCGACGCGTCGCGGACCGGTCGGAACGCGGGGATCGTCCGGACGTTCGGGACGTTGCGGAGTGTTCGGGGTGTTCGGACGTGCGGATGTTCGGGACGTTGCGGAGTGTTCGGGGTGTTCGCGAACGTGCGGATGTTCGGACGTTCGGGACGTTCGGGAGCGTTCGGGACGTTCGGGTGCGTTCGGCGTCGGTTCGGGCGTTCGGGCGTTCGGGCGTTCGGGCGTTCGGGCGTTCGGGCGTTCGGGCGTTCGGGCGTTCGGGATGCTCAGGCCTTGCGAACGGTTCGAACCGAACGTCCCGAACAACCCGAACGTGCCGAACAACCCGAACGACCCGAACAACCCGAACAACCCGAACAACCCGAACGATCCGACCGTCCCGAACGATCCGAACGTCCCGAACGTTCCCTAAGGTTCTGATGGCTGGACGACGAGATCGATGCGGCGGTTGCGGGCGCGGTTCTCGGGGCTGTCGTTGGCGGCGCGCGGGTGGAACTCGCCGTAGCCGGCGGCCGACAGACGCTGCGCGGCGATGCCGCCCTCCTGCGCCAAGTACGCGACAACGGCGCTGGCGCGGGCGGTGGAGAGCTCCCAGTTGGAGCTGAATCGCGCAGTGCGAATCGGCACATCGTCAGTGTGGCCCTCGACGCGGATGGGATTGGGCAGTGGCGCGAGGGTACTCGCCAGCCGTGCGATCAATTCCCGCGCCTCGTCGCTCGGGTCGGCGCTCCCGACGGGGAACGTCGCCTGCTCCGGCAGCGACAGCACGACGCCGCGGCCATCGCGGACCATCTCCAGTCGCTTGGTCTGCAGCGCATCCGCGAGGTCGTGCGCCAGCTTGGTGCGCAACTGGTCGAGCGATCGTTCCCGCGCGACGACTTCCACCGGCGCGACGATCGAGTTCCCCGCCGTGTGATCGAGCACGCCGTTGCCGGATGCATCGAAGGCCTGCCGCACGGACGAGGCGATCGGCGTCAGCTTGGTGGCATCGACGGTGGACGCCGCGTAGAGCGTCGTGAAGAAGGCGAACAGCAGCGTTACCAGGTCGGCGTATGACACCAGCCAGCGATCCTGGCCGGCGCGCGGGTCGCGGCGTGGCCGTCTCACGCCGGCATCCTCGGCGCCAGGTTGCGGATGCCGTGGCGGACGGCGATTTCCTCGATCTTCGGCATCGAGTTCGCGAACACCCGCAGCCGTTGGGCGACCAGCCGCGGATTCAGCCCTTCGTGAATGGCGTAGATCCCCTCGGACATCAGCTCCCGGCGGCGATCTTCGAGCGCGGCGCGCTCGCGCAGCCGGCCGGCGATCGGCAGCAGCAGCAGGTTGGCGGCGGCAACGCCATACACCGTGGCGATGAAGGCGACAGCGATGCCGGGTCCCAGACTGCCCGGCGAGGTCAGGTGCTCCATTACCCGAACCAGCCCGAGCACGGCGCCCAGGATGCCCATGGTCGGAGCGTAGCCGGCGGCTGCTTCGAAGACCCGCGCCGGCAGTTCATCGTCCGCCTCGCGTGCGTGCCGCTCGGCGGTGAGCATCTCGCGCAGAATTTCGACAGGCGTGCCGTCGACCGCCAGGGTCAGACCGTTCCTGAGGAACGGGTCCTCGAGGCCGTCCACCTCGTCGTCCAGGGTCATCAGGCCGCGGCGATGCGCGCGGATCGACAGGGCGACAATGGTCGAGGCCAGGGCGTTGGTGTCGTCGTTCGCAGCCCGATACGCGCGGCCGGCGGCGCGGCACGCCTCGATGACTTCCGACGGCGTAAAGCTGATCAACACCGCGCCGAGCGTGCCGCCAAAGACGATGGCCGCCGCCGGGCCATGCAGCAGCGACCGCAGCGCGACGCCGTCGAACAACTGCGACAGCAACACCACGGCGACGCCGAGCGGCGCCAGCAGGATAGCCGCGATGTCGAGACGGATACGGCGCTTGCGAGGGGTACGGGATCGGCTCACGCGAATGCCTGCTGCGCAGCCGGACCGGCCGCGGAAATGAGGTCAAGGAGCGACGGGCTGTTGGTGCCGGCGCGGAAGAACAGTTCGCGGACCCACTGCAGGTCCTCGGCCGTGTCGACGGTGAGGCGCAGCGCCGGACGCGTCAACGGCGCCGGTGCCGGACGCACCAGCACGCGATACAGGTCGGTGCGGCGGCGGATGAAGGTGGTGACGTGCTCGCGGTCGGCGGCATCGCGGGCGTGCACGGCGGCGTGGTGCAGGGCGGCCGCAGTGAGGCCTTCGACGGCGGCGCCGCAGGGCAGGCCGTCTTCCCTGACGTAGTCGGCGTCAGCTTCGGCGCAGCGCCGCCAGCAGCCGCCCGGGGCCATGGCTGTCGACCGCCGGGTTGTCGGCGGTCGCCCGAATCACCGGGTCGAGGTCGTAGGCGAACGCCGCGCGCGCAAAAGCGACCGAGCACGTCGTCGGTGGCGCCGCGGTAGACGCAGCACGCCGAGCAGCTGCGCGATCGCCGCCAGCGCGTCGTCCTCCGGCCGCTGTGTCGTCGCCAGCACGACCTCGGCGACGCCGCTGGCCGTCAGGCGGCGCAGGCAGTGCTCGAGGATCGTGCGGCCGGCGAGCGGCTCGAGCGCCTTGCCCGGCAGCCGGTCGAGGCGACGCGCGCCTGCAGGATGATGCCAGCGCGGGTCCGCATCACGCCACCTCGCTCGCCGCCCGACGCCCTTCGCACCGTAGCCATGCGCACCCGCGCCGCGTCGAGGAAGAAGGACGATTCGAAACTGGTCATCCACAGCTCTCGCGGAACTGCCCCGATCGACGGGCTCGACGCGTGCCGCCGAGCGCCATGCGGACCAGCATCCGCGGGAAGTCGGCGCCGGCCTGGATGGTCAGCGGGATGCCGCCGGAGAAGCGCGGGTTGATCTCGAAGATGACCGGGTCGCCGTCACGCATCCGGCACTGGATGTTGATCGGGCCGGCGAACGGCAGCGCGCGCGCAGGCCGCCTCGGCCAGTGCGATCAGCCGCGGGTCGTTGACGGTGCGGCCGCGGTCGATCACGCCGGCGCGGATCACGACACGCTCACGCGGCACGATCGACAGCGGCGCGCCCTCGAAGTCGCACAGCACGTCGATGGTGAACTCCGGGCCGTCGAGGTATTCCTGGACGACCGGGTCCGGACGTAGTCGCAGGAAGAACTCGAGCTCGCGCGCGATTGCGCACCGGGAACGCACCGACGGCGCCGCGGCCGACGCGCGGCTTGATGAACAGCGGCAGCGCGGCATGTCGCCGGCAGCTGCGTCCGGCAGGTACGACTCGCGCCGCCGCGTACCCCGGCCTGGCGCAGCGCGCGCGCAGGTGGCGTACTTGTCGTTGCACAGCGCGCGGTCGGCTCGGGCGAACAGGCGGCCAGCACACCGATGCGCCGCGAACGTCCTCGCGCGCGCGGCCCGAAGAGCGGCAGTTCGTCGTCGATCGTCGGCACGACGAGGCGGACACGCTCGCCTCGCAGATGCGCGAGCAGCTCCGGCGAGGTACTGCGGGTCGGTCGACGAGCGGCACGCGGTAGGCGCGGTCGGCGACGTGCACCGCCGGCGACAGCGGGTTGACGTCGGTGACGATGACCGAGCCAGGCAGGCCGAGCGAACGCAGCGCGGCCGGAACGCCTGGACGAGCGGCACGCGGCGCGAGCCGGCGGTCAGCAGGATGTTGAGTCGGCTTCATGACGCGCGCGGCAGCGCGATGTCCTTTACGAAGAATGACGTTCCGGCGGCCATGTCACGCGGCACGACGGTATTCAGCAACAGCGGCAGGTCGGCGGGAGACAGGCCGTTGACCGGCCGCAAGGCAATCACGTCCTCGGCGGTGACGCGCTGCCCGGCGCGCAGCGGGCGCGCGGCGTAGAGGCCGCGCCGGCTCGGCACCAGGTTGGCGGCTTCGGCCGGCTGCAGCATCTTGCTGTCCGTCGCCGAGCGACGAGCGCGTCTGCGCGATTGCCGCGACGATCGTCTTCAGCTCGCCGGCGTGCTCGAGACGTCGCGATCGATCACATCCGGCGTGTCGTCGAGCATCAGGTGCCGCTCGTAGACGCAGGCGCCGAGCGCGACGGCGGCAATCGCCGACACCAGGCCGTCGCGGGCATGGTCGGAGAGGCCCGACCGGCACCTGCAGGCAGTCGCCGAGGGTCATCAATCGCGCGCAGGTTCTGCGATTCGACCGGCGTCGGATACGCCGAGACGCAGTGCAGCATGGCGATGTCGGTCGCGCCGGCATGCCGGGCGACGCGCCAGCGCACGCTCCGCTTCGTCCAGCGTGCTCATGCCGGTCGACATGACCAGCGGCCGCCCGGTGCGGCAGCGGCGGCGATCAAGCCGTCGAAGGTCAGGTCGCCGCTGGCGATCTTGAAGGCGTCGATGCCCAGTCCGTCGAGCATGTGCACCGCGTCTTCCGAGAACGGCGTCGACAGCACCGCCAGGCCGCGGGCGCGGCCCGGGCGATCACCGCGCGGTGGGCCTCGACGTCGAGCTCGAAGCGTGCGAAGAAGTCACGCAGCGACTTGACCTGTCGACGTGCGCCGGCGCTGGCGCCGATGGCGCGACCAGCCGGTCGGCGCTGAGCGTCTGCAGCTTGACGGCACTCGCCCCGGCCCACGCAGCGGCATCGACCAGTTCCAGCGCCCGGCCGGCATCGCCGCCGTGGTTGAGCCCGATCTCGGCGATCACGAACGTGGGGGCGCCTTCACCCACCGCACGGCCGCCAATTTCAAAACGCATCGGAAGTCACCTCCGCCAGGAGTGCCGCTGCGGCCGACGGGACGTCGCGCAGCGAATCGATTACCACGTCCGCCTCCGCGCGCGTCCGGCGGCACGACGCCGGGACGCGCGAGACGGATGGTGCTGATGCCGACGGCCCGGGCGCCGGCGATGTCGCAGACCGGGTCGTCGCCGACGCAGACGCACTGCTGCGGCGTCACCTGCAGCCGCGCCAGCGCGGCGTGGAACGTGTCGGCGGACGGCTTGCCGCCCGGCACGATGTCCTCCGCATAGATGACGTGGTCGACCATCCGCTCGAGGTGCAACGCCGCGACCTTGCGTTTCTGCACCGAGGGCAGACCGTTGGTCAGGACCGCCAGGCGCCAGCCCTCGCGCCGCAGCCGCTGCAAGGTTGCGGTCACGTCATGGCTCAGCCACAAGGCCGGCCGGTGGCGGCGAAACACCTCCACCAGATCGCCCGTCATCCGTCCTGCCTGCTCGTATCGGTCCGAGAGCGCCTGCAGCTCAACCCCCTGGTAGCCCTGGGCACGGGCCCGGACCATCACCGTGTAGGCCTCGTCGGCAGGAATGCCGTGCGTGCTCTCGACGTGCTTGGCCACTGCTGCCAGTCCGCTGCGCACGAAGGTCTCGCGCGGATACAGCGTGTCGTCGAGGTCGAGAATCAAGCCGCGGCGCTCGCGGCGGCGACCGTGCCGAGCCGGGCCGAACGACGCGGGAACATCGAGCGAAATCACTGGTCTTCCTTCAAGGTCAAGGCGAACACCGCCGCGGCGGCGCGCGCCGCGCCGAGGCCGTCAACCAGCTTCGCGCGAGCGTCGGGCCAGCGCCAGCCGCAACGGCTCGTTCCCGAGCAGTTCGAGGGTCCGCGCCGCCGCGGCGCGCGGCGATGCCGGGAAGCCGACGCCAAGCGCGGCGCCGCGGCGGGCGAAGCCCGGACGGTCGGCAGCTGCGCGCGACCACCGGCACGCCGACCGCCGGCACACCGAGCGCGCACGCTTCGTAGAGCGAGACGCCGCCGCCGACGACGGCGACGATGGCGCGGCGAGAGCTCGCGACGCAGGCCGCGCGTGCGGCCGACCCACGTGATGTTCGGCAGCGCGGCCGGCCGGTGGCTCGACGAACCCGCCGGCAACGCGAACTCGACGCGTTCGGCTCGCGCCTCGGCGATGCGTGCGCGCAATCGCCGCGCGCGGCGCAGGCGCGGGACCGCCGCCAAGCGCGATCAGCACGTCGGTCCTTCGGCGTCGTGCCGCCGCGCCGTGCCCGCGAGCCCGGGTCGAGGACCGCGTACGCGCGGCCGGTCAGCCGCGCGGCGGCCGCGGCCGGCCCGCGCGGTGCGGGCGACGCTGCCGTCGATCACCAGGTCGCCTCGCGGCAGCCGATGCCGAGGTCGTGCACGGTGACGACCAGCGCGCCGGCGCGCGCGCGCCGCGTCGATCCAGTCGCGCGCGCTGCGGCGCTCGATCGGGTCGTCGACGACGACGCACGTCCGGTCTGCAGCGGCCTGATCGACGCGCGGCGTCGCGTCGGCCGACGACGTCGGCGCCGAGCGCCAGCGCCGTCGTCGGCGCGCGCGGCGGCCGCGCACGGCGACGCAGCGGCCGCACGCCGAGCGCGCGGGCCAGCGACAGGCAGCGGACCAGGTGGCCGAAGCCGCGGCGCGGTCCGGCCGGGCGCGCGAAACAGCACGCGCGAGTTCAGCGGAGGGCAGTCATGGACAGCCTCGATGACCGCGTTCGACCGCGTCGGCCGGTCATCGCCCGCCGACAGCGGCAGCGACAGCGTGGTGTCGGAGACGGCCTCGGCGGCCGGGAACATGCCGCGGCGCAGGCGCGAAGCGCTCCTGGTAGAAGGGGTGCAGGTGCAGGGCGCGGAAGTGGATGCTGGTCGAGATGCCGCGCTCGCGCAGCCGCGCCTGCAGCTCGTCGCGCGTGATGCCGGCGGCGCGCTCGTCGACCAGGACGGTGTAGAGATGCCGCGCGTGCACGTCGCCGGCGCGGACGGCGCCGGACGGCCGAGCGGCAGCGCGCGCGAACGCCGTCGTCGTAGCGCCGGCCAGATGGCGCGCGCGCCGGGCGTGGTGCTCGTCGATGCCGGCGAGCTGGTGCAGGCCGATCGCCGCCTGCAGGTCCATCATGTTGTACTTGAAGCCGGCCATCAGCACGTCGTACTGCGGCTGCGCCGCCGGGCGCGTAGCGCGTCCAGGCGTCGCGGCTCATGCCGTGCAGCGACGCCGTCCGGATGAACGCCGCCGCGTCGGTCGTCGCCGTCGTCACCATGCCGCCTTCGCCGGTGGTCAGGTTCTTGGTGGCGTAGAAGCTGAAGCAGGTGAAGTCGGCGATCGTGCCGACCTTGCGCGCCGGCGGCGACGCCCTCGACGCAGTGCGCGGCGTCCTCGATCAGCGTCAGACCGTGGCGCCGGCGCGAGGCGCGCCGAACGCCGCGACGTCGACCGGCCGGCCGGCGAAGTGCACCGGCAGGATCGCCCGGGTCCGCGGCGTGACGGCCGCGGCGGCGTGCCGCCGGATCGAGGTTGAACGTGTCGGCGATCGATGTCGGCGAAGACCGGCGTCGCGCCGGTGTGGACGATCGACGTTGGCGGTGGCGCAGAACGTCAGCGGCGTGGTGATGACCTCGTCGCCGGCGCCGATGCCGGCGGCCAGCAGCGACAGGTGCAGCGCCGCGGTGCAGGAGTTCAGGGCGACGGCGTGCGGCGCGCCCGTGTAGTCGGCAAACGCCTGCTCGAAGGCGGCGACGCGCGGGCCGGTCGACAGCCAGCCCGATTCGAGCGTCGCGATGACCTCGGCGATCTCCGCGCGCGCCGATCGCCGGCGGCGCGAACGGCACGTGGCGGCGCGGCTGGCGGCAGTGCGCGTGCGCACGGAGTCGCGGAAGAGTGCGTCGACCAGTGCGGATGCCATGTCCGGATATCGGCGGTCGTGCAACGGCGATACCAGCGGCGCCGGCTGCGCGTATCACGGCCAATGAGGCCGTATTCATGAGCGAAACCGTGCAGGCCGCTGCCGCCGGCGCCCGGGACGACCCCTGACGGCGGGCCGACACCGTGTCCGGGGCACCGCCAGCGGAACCCGATTAAAGAACCTCGCGCCGTGGCCCGATTACCTCCCCGCCAGCAAGGCGCGGCCATCGCCGCCACGGCCCCGCAAGGACGCGGGCCGCATTTCACGGAGGAAACATCAATGGCTTCATTCTCAGTCGTCAGCAACATCGCCTCGGCCAACGCGCAGGCGAACCTGCAGTCGACACCAGCATCGGCCTCGAACAAGGCGCTGACCCGCGCTGTCGAGCGGCTTCCGCATCAACAACTCGGGCGACGACGCGGCCGGCCTCGCGGTCGCCAACAGCTACCGCAACGACCAGGCGATTCTGAACCAGGGCATCCGCAACGCCAACGACGGTCTGTCGGACCTGCAGATCAAGGACGGCGCGCTCACCAACATCTCGACGCTGCTCGACCGTCTGGCGACGCTGGCGACGCAGGCGTCCTCGACCAGCAACGGCGCGGACATCACCAAGCTGTCGAGCGAGTACGGCACGCTCATCACCGAAATCGACCGCGAAGCGACGGTCGCCGGCCTGACGCCGACCGACGACGTTCTCGGTGTTCGTCAGCAGCGAGGCGACGGCGTCCAACGGCGCGATCTCCGGCACGATCGGCGCGGCTGGCGCGACGGACCTCGGCCTCACCGACGACCTCGTTCACCAACGTCGACGACGGCGCAGACGGCGCTGACGCAGGTCGCAGGCGCGCGATCGACACCCTCGGCGACGTCCAGAACACGGTCGGCACCCTGCAGAACCGTCTGCAGTTCGCCATCAGCCTGGCGACGTCGCAGGTGGTCAACACGAAGGCCGCCGAGAGCCGCATCCGCGACGCCAACATCGCGGAGGAGTCGGCGAACATGACGCGCTTCAACATCCTGAGCCAGAGCGGCATCGCGGCCCTGGCGCAGGCCAACCAGTCGAGCTCGTCGGTCCTGTCGCTGCTCCGCTAATCGGCGGTCGTCCATCCGCGCCACCTGTCCTGACAGGTGGCGCGGTTCTCGCTTGGCGTTCGTAATCGGTCCATTCCGACCGCCTCACATCAGGAGCACGACGTGGGTTCCCCCATCACTTTCAGCGGCGTCAACGGCATCGACTTCAGCCAGATTCTCAACGCGGTCATGACGCAGGAAGCGCAGCCGCTGACCGCGCTAGAGACGCAGAAAAGCACGCTGCAATCGCAGAGCACCATCTTCGGCACGCTCGCGACCAAGCTGAGCGCGTTCCAGACGGCGGTCGAAACGCTGAGCGCAGAAGACTCGCTCGCCTCCTTGAGCGCCACCAGCTCGGATGCGGGTGTCGGAGTTTCGACCACCAGTGGCACGGTTACCGGCACCTACCAGGTCGTCGTCTCCGAATTGGCCCGGGCCCAGGTGCTGTCGTCGGCGACGACCTACGGCGGACTGGACGCCGTCGCCGCGACCGGCGGCACGCTGCAAATTTCGGCGGCGGCCGGCAGCCCTGTCTCCTTCAACATCACGCAATCGACGACGCTGGCCGAGCTGGCCGCCGCGATCAACGCCAAGGCCGACTCACCCGTCAGCGCCGCTGCCGTACAGACCTCCACCGGTGTTTATCGGCTCGTCCTCACGAGCAAGGAGACCGGCACCGATAACGCCTTTACCGTCACCAGCACGCTGAGCGGCGGCACCGGGGTGGCCTTCACGGATACCGACGGCGACGGCATCTATGGCGACACGGCCGCCGACAACGTACAGAACGCGTTCGATGCCGCCTTCACCGTCAACAACCTCCCGGTCACCAGCGCCAGCAACACGGTCACCGGCGTCATTCCGGGCGTCACGCTGACCCTCAAGAAGAAGGACCCGGCAACCACCGCGACCGTCGACGTGTCGCGGGACGCGAGCGCCTCGAAGAACAAGATCAAGGCATTCATCAGCGCGTTCAACGACATCATGACCTTCTCCAAGGATCAGGTCTCGGCTGCCACCGCCGGCAAGGCGAGCATCGGTCGCGACCCGCTGCTCCGCTGGTTACGCGAACAGCTGCGCAGCACCGTGCAGGGCGACTACGCCAGCGGCAGCAGCTTCAGCAAGCTCGGGATGGTCGGTATCGGCTTCGACATGACCGGCAAGATGATCCTCGACGAGAAGGTATTCGATACCTCGATCGCGGCGTCGCCGGCCGAGGTGCAGGGCCTGTTCTCCGGAAGCGGTGGCGTCAGCGGCGCGTTCAGCGCCTTGAAGACGTTGACGACCAGCTACACGCAGGCAGGTGGCCTGGTGGCCAGCGCAAAGGACCGCATCACGTCGCAGGTCAGCGCGCTCGTCGGCCGGATGGATCGCTTCGCGGCGCAGCTCGAGGTCCGTCGGGCCGCTCTGCAGCGCGAATACACCGCGGCCGACATGGCCATGTCCCAGATGAAGGCCGACGGCAACGCGCTGAGCGGCATGGGCAGCCAGTACCGTCTGTTCTGATCGGGAGGACGAGCCAACCATGTATCCGCCACGCCGCGGCGCCGACGCCTACCGCAATCTCGAAGCGCAGTCGCGCACGCCGCTCGAACTGGTAACCATGATGTACGACGGCGCGCTGCGCTTTGCCAACGAGGCACGGGCCGCGCACGCCGAGAACAACCGCGTGGTCCGCGGCCGCGCCGTCTCGCGCGTGCTGGCGATTGTCACGGAACTGCAGAACACGCTCAACGTGCGCGAGGGCGGCGAGGTCGCCGTCGAGCTCGACCGGCTGTACTCCTATCTGACCGTGCGGCTGGTCGATGTCTCGGCGCAGAATGACGGCGCCGCGCTCGACGAGATCTGCCGCCTGCTGGCCACACTGCGCGAAGGCTGGGCGGCCATCGCCTCGGGAAACTCCGCTAAATGACCAGACCCGACCTGCCGCCGGTCATCGCCCAGTATCGTGCCGGGCTCGATGCCGAGATGGCACTCCTGCACCGGCTCGAGATCCTCTCGGAGCGGCAGCGCGAGGCAACCACTTCGCACGATGTCGCCGCCCTGGAACGGGTCACCGATCAGCGCGGCCGCGTCATGGCCAATCTGGTGGCGATCGAGCACGAGCTGCGGCCGATCCGCCTGATGCTCCTCGAGCACCGCGAGGCCTTGCGCGGCAACGCCGAGTTCGAGGCGGTGGCGGCCCTGCACAAGGAGGCGGCGGCCCTGGTCACAGCCATCGTCAGCTCGGACCGTGAATCGCTCGGCGCACTGAAGGAGGCCGAGCTTGCCCGGCGCTTCGCTGCCCGCACCGTCGAACAGGGTGAAAGCACGCTGGCAGCCTACCGCCGGGTCGTGCTGCCACCGCTCACCGGCGCAACACTGGTCAATCGGAAGGGCTGACGACCGCAGCGGCCGGTGACGCGGCCAGGACCAGCCGCGCCGCGAGGAAGCCGGCGCGCGGCTCGAAGCCGAGCGCCGCGTACAGTCCACGTGCCGCCTGATTGCGCTCCGCCACGAGCAGCGTCATCCGCTCGAGCCCCGACTCCGCCGCCCGCACCATCGCTTCACGCAGCAGCTGCTCCGCCAGCCCCTGCCGACGCCGCTGCTGATGCACGGCGAGCTGCGCAAGATGCGCGGTTCCGAGGCCGAGGTTGGTGACCAGCGCCAGCGCGTGCAGCTGCGTGCCGGCGTGGACCACGCGGGTCAAGTCCGGCTCGAGGGCGCCGCAGCCGGTCTGCTCGACCAGATTGGTGACATAGCGCAACCACTCGGGCCAGGCGCCGTGCGGCGCGAACTGCAGGCCGCTGTCACCGGGATAGGCGTGCCGCAGCAGTTCTGCCGCCGCGGCGACATCGCCCGTGGACCACGCCTCGGTGCACTCGACGGCAGCAGTGGCGGCGAGCGAACGCCGACCGGCTGTGGCTATCAATGGAGCGACCAGCGGCGCGACCAGGTACAGGTGAGGTTCGAGCGCGAAGCCGCGCTCCGCCAGCATTTCGCCGAACCCGGCGGCGCGATCGGGCAGGAAGCAGGACACGGCGGCGGCGCCCTGGTGACGGGCCGCCTCGAGGATCGCGTCCAGCAGCATGGCGGTGGCGGCGGGTGATGCGGCGGTCAAGCCGCCGATCGAGACGAGGTTCTCTTCGGGCAGGTAGAAGCACCAGCCCTCCGGCTCACCACGGTCGTTTGTGAGGATCGCGCCCGGGAGTCCCCAGCCGACGCGCGCCTGCTCGACCGCGTCCCACGTCGGCGCCGTCTCCCAGGCGAGCACCGACTGCCAGTAGCGACGCTCGGCGTCATAGCACGCGCGCACCAGGGCGGGGGATGCGTCCCGCCAGTCGCCGAGGATCATGTGCCGATGAGGCGTTTGCTGAGCGCGTCGAGGCTGACCGGAGCGTTGGCGGCCCTGCGGTTCGCTTCGCGGATCTGCTCGTAGACTTCCTGGCGATGCACCGGAATTTCCGGCGGCGCAGCGATCCCGAGGCGGACGCCGTCGCGCCCGACCCTGATCACCTGGACCTCGATGCCGTCGCCGATGCGGATGGTCTGGCCCTTTCGGCGAGTAAAGACGAGCATCGCCCTACTCCGCTCCGAGAATGACGTGACGCAGCGGGTAAATCGAGGCCTGCGGCACCACCTGGCGTCCGGTCATGCGGATCGGGTTGATGACCACGGGCGCGCGCAGGTTGACGGTGACCGTGCCGTCGATCTCCACGCTGACGAGCGCGAGCCAGAGCAGCGCGTGGTCGGCGGCCGAGCCGAGGCAATGGCGATCGGCGGCGCTCAGCTCGCAGCGATAGTCGGGCATCACGCGCCGCGGGTCGATGACCAGGAACGACGCCTCCGCGCCGTCGACCGCCTGCAGGCACTGCAGCGGCCCTTGGTTGCCGGGCGCCATCAGCACGAACGCCTGGCAGGTCTCGAAGCCCGGCAGCCCTGCCGGAAAGCGGACCACATTGGCGCCTGCCGCCGGAACGCCATCGCCGCGGCCGGCGGCGCCCTGCAGCACGCCGGGCGATGGTGCCGAGCCCGGAGAGGCCATCGTGTTGTAATACATCATCGGAGGTAATCCAGCAGCGACACGGAGTTGTTCTTCGCCGCTGCCGCCAGCGCGGCCCGGTAGGTGACATCGGCCTGGTTCATGTCGCTGATCGCCCCGGCCATGTTGACCTCTTCGAGCTTGGTCAACCGCTCCTTGGTCGACATCCTGGTCTGGGCGAGCCGCGTCTGTTCCGACTCGATGGTGTTGAGGCTGAGGCCGACGCGGCTCTGCGCCGAGTTCATCTGCAGAAAGACCTGGTTCAGCGCGGTGAGGTTGGCGGTGACGGCATCCTGGTCGTTGTTCTTGAGCGCCGTGCCGAGCGCATCGAGCACGCCGAACAGGTTGCCCGCCGCTCCCGCATCGACGATCGTCGAGCCGTCGAAGCCGATCGTGACCGGCCGGGTCTGGCTGATGTCGACCTGCACTTCGCTGGTGCTGCCGGCATACGCGCCGACCACCCCGGCGGTGGTGGTGTACGGCGCGGTGGTCACCCGGTTGCCGCTGAAGACGTAATTGCCATGGAACGACGTGTTCATGTCGTCGGCGAGGCTGTCGCGGATGCCGGTGAGCGCCTGGGCGGCGGCGTCGCGCTGCGACGCGGTCGCCGTGGAGTTGCGCGACGCGAACACGGTGGTCTGCGCCGCCGTGATCTTCGAGATCATGCCGGTCAGCACCGTGTCGATGACCGACAACCGGGCCGTGCTCGAATCCGCGGTCCGCGAGGTACTGGTCGACGCTGGCCAGCTGCTTCCGCTCGTTGATCGCGCTGGCGGCGCCGATCGGGTCGTCGCTGACCCGGTCGATGCGCTTGCCGCTGGCGACCTGGCGCTGCGCCTCGGCAAGCCGGTCGGAGGCGTTGGCAAGCGCCGTCGCCGTGTCGTTGAACTGGCCGTTGAACGTGATGCGCATGGAACTCCTGGCTGCCGCTAGCGGCTGAACGCGTTCATCAGCACGTCGAGCGTCTGATCGATGGCCGTGAAGAAGCGGGCGTTGGCCTCGTAGGCACGCTGGAACTTCAGCATGCTGGTCGCTTCCTCGTCGAGTGACACGCCCGAGACCTGGTCGCGCAACGCGTCGATCTGCCGCACCACTTCCGTCTGGCTGCTGCTGCGCTGGTTCGCCACCTGCGCGTCGCGGCCGACGCGGTAGACGACGTCGGACCAGGCATCCGCAAGGGTCGACGTGCCGCCGTTCAGCACACGGTTGTTCTGCAGTGCGGCAAGATTGCGCGCCACCTGGTTGTCGCCGGCGGCGGTGCTCGCGCCGGCGGCGATGCGGCGGCCGTCGGCCGCCACGGTCGCGCTCACCGAGATGGCCGCCGCGGCGCCGCTGCTGCTGCCGAGCGCGGTGAAGAATGCGCCGCCGGCCACGCCGGTCTGGTCGTAGCCGGCGCCGTGCAGCACGTTGATGCGCTGCGTCACCTCGTAGGCAAGGGTGTCGAGCTGCGCCTTGTAGGCCGGCGTGTTGGTGTCACGCACCGCCAGCATGCCGCCGATCCTGCCAGACGTGATCGCGCTCGTGACGGTGGCGCCCTCGAGGGTGATCGCGGCATAGCCCGACGGCGGCGTGTTGGCGACGGCGAGTGGCGTCTGGAAGATGCCGACGAGCAGCGGCTGGCCGTTGCCGATCGAGATGCTGACACCGCCATCGCTCTGGTCGAGCACCTGGACGTCGAGCACGTCGGTCAGCTGGCGAACGAGCTGTGTCTGCTGGTCCTTCAGGCGCAGCACCGATTCCGCCGACGGTGCGCTGGCGAACGCCTTGTTCAATTCACGCAACTGCTCCGTCAGGCCGTTGACGTCGAGCACCGAGTCGCGGATGCGTTGATCGGCGTCGTTGGCCGCGTCGTCCAGTTGCCGCGAGATGCCGTGGAACGTATTCGCCAGCGTGTCGGCGGCCATCAGCACGTCGTGCCGGGCAATCGACGAGGTCGGCTCGTCAGCCAGCCTGGAGAACGAGGAGAAGAGATTCTGCAGGTCGCTGTCGAGCGACTTGCCGGGTGTCCCGAACGCCGTCTCGACGACGCTCAGCGAGTCGGCCATCGCCGCCTCGCGCTGCTGCAGCGGCACCGCCTGCATCAACCGGTGTTCGACCAGGCGATCGCGCAGGGCGCGGACCGCGACCACGTCGACGCCGCCGCCCGAGCCGTTGTTGGTCGTCGCTGCCGATTGCATGTCGACGACACGGCGGGCGTAGCCGACGGTGTTGACGTTGGCCATGTTCTGGCCGACGACGTCGAGGCCGTAGCGCTGCGCATCGAGCGAGCGTGAGGCGGTGGTGAGGCTGCGGAACAGGTCAGCCACGTTACGCCCGGGTGTTCAGCGCGTGGCCGGATGGTGCGAGCCGCGAACGGTCGTAGCCGATCGCGCTGCCCTGGGCATCAAGACTGATACGGATGAAATCGGTGAGCGAGTCGCCGAGCGTGCGGCAGCGTGCCAGCGCCGTGCGTGCGGACTCGATGTCGCTGACGGAGCAGGACGCGATCGGCGGGCGCGAGCACGCCGGGCGCGGCAGCGATGCCACTGCATGTTGCAGCGCTGCTTCGCTTGCCAGCAGCGCGTCGATCGTCGGGACGGCCAGCGCGGCCGCGGTCGCCTCGAGAGCGGTCGTCAGCCGCTCGGCTGCATGGATCGGCGCCACGGCCGACTGGAGCTGTGTCATGGTTTCAACAGGTCGTCGATCAGCCGGTCGGCAAGCCGCCCGCTGTCCGAACCCAGTTCCCCGGCGGCAAGCTTCTGCCGCATCCGCTCCACCACGTCCGTCCGGATCTCTGGCGAGCTGTTCGTTGCCTTCAACGCGGCGGTCAGCAACTGGGCGTCAGCCGAGACTTCGACCTTGTCCTGCTTGTCGACCGCCGTCCGGCCATTCGTCCGCTGCGTGCCGCGGTCAGCAGCAATCTTGCGGGCGCCGTCAGTTCCGTTGATGTCAGCCGTCGAACGATTTCCGTCGATTTTCACGATTCTCTCCAGGGTTAAGCCGTCAGCCGGGTTCATCCACCCACTGTCTGAATCGGCGCGCCCCCAAGAAGCTTTAACGGCCCTACTCGGTCGTCCCGTTGACCTGATGCACGGCTGACGCCATCAATGCCGGGCGCTCCGTCCACTGCGCCGGTGGCAGCGGATGCCCGTCAGCATCGGTGACTTCGAAATGGAGGTGCGTTCCAGTCGCCCGCCCACTGTGGCCAGCCCGGCCAACAGGTGTCGCCGAATCGACACGCTCCCCCTTGGACACCAGCGCCGCCGACAGGTGCGCGTAGCGCGACCGCGTTCCGTTGGCGTGCTCGACGACCACGGTGGTGCCGTAGCCGCGCTGCTCGCCGCTGAAGACGACCCGCCCGCTGCCGGCCGCCTGCACTTCCTGGCCGTAAGCTGCACGTAGGTCGACGCCCTGGTGAAACTTTGCATGCCCGGTGAACGGGTCTCGCCGCCAGCCGAACTCGGACGTCACCTTCCCGCCGGCATGATCAGGGCGTTGCCGGCAGCCGCGCCGCGGTGAGCGCTGTCCAGAGGGCTGTCCAGAGGGCTGTCCAGAGCGCTGTCATGAGTGCTGTCCATAGCACTGGCTCGAGCGCTGGCTCGAACCGCAGGTTGCGCGCCACGCTGGCCACCCTCCGGCACACCGACAGCCGCGTGCGCGTCTGCGGGCGCCGAGCTCGCCGCAACCGCGGCGGTGGCCGACGGCGCCGCCGTCGTCGGGGCCGCAGCCCGGACCGCGGCCGTCACGGCGGGCATGCTGAACGCCGCCGGCATCTGCCCTGCTGCGCCGCCCGGCCGCTGCAGCTTCTCGAGCGCCGCCGTCAACTCGTCGGCCAGCCCGAGGCCGCGAACCTTGGCCAGGTGGGAGGCGAGCTCGACGTCGATCTGCTCGAACATCGACTCGGCGCCGAGCCCGTCTTTCGACCCCTGCTCGTCGTCCCACGACCCGGCCTTGCGCATGTCGCGCAGCATCTGCACCAGCAGCATCGACTCGAACTCGCGACGCCAGCTTGGCGATCCGGGCGCGGTCCTCCTGCTGATGCTGGCCGTCGGCCTTCGCCTCGGTCGCGGCGGCCTGCGCGCGGTCGATGAACGACGCGACGTCGCGGTCACAGGATCACCAGCTCCGCGCGCAGCGCGCCGGCGGCCTTCAGCGCCTGCATGATGGCGATGATGTCGCGCGGCGTGGCGCCGAGCACGTTCAGCGCCCGCACGACGTCGGCGAGCGTGGCGCCGGCGTCGAGCGTCACCAGCTTGCGCGTCGCCCTCCTCGACGTCGACCTCGGTCTGCGGCACCACGCGTCGTCTGGCCGCCGCGACAGCGGCGCCGGCTGCGAGACGTCGTACTGCGTGGCGATGCGCACCGACAGGCTGCCGTGCGCCACCGCGGCCGGGCCGAGGCGGACGTCGCCGCCCATCACCACGGTGCCGGTGCGCTCGTTGATCACGACGCGCGCGGCGACGTCGATCGCGACCGGCAGCGGCTCGAGGCGGGCGATCAGGTCGGGCAGGCTGGCTCGCGTACTCCGCCGGCACCTGCACCGCCACGGCGCCGGCGTCGACGACGCGCGCGGCGTCGCCGCCCAGCTCCAGGTTGATCGCCGCGGCGACGCGGCTGGCGGAGATGAAGTCCGGCTCGTGCAGCGCCAGGCGCAGCGTGTCCGCCGGCACGGCGGCGTCCGGCGCGCGACTCCTGCACCAGCGCGCCGCCGGGCACGCGGCCGACGGTCAGGTGATTGACCTGCGACGCTGTTGCCGCCGCTGCCGGCGCCGAAGCCGCCGATCGAGAGCGAGCCCTGCGCCAGCGCCACGACGCGGCCGTCGGGCGCCGCGCAGCGGCGTCGGCATCAGCGTGCCGCCCTGCAGGCTGCGCGCGTCGCCGATCGACGACGCGGTGACGTCGAGCGCGCCGCCGGTCTGCGCGTACGGGCCCGATCTGCGCCGTCACCAGCACGGCGGCGACGTTCTCGATCTTGATCTCGCCGGGCGCGACCGCGATGCCGAAGCGCTCGCAGCATGTTGGCCAGCGTCTGCGCCGAGAAGATCGTCTGCCGGCGGTCGCCGGTCTTGTTCAGGCCGACGACCAGGCCGTAGCCGATGAGCGGCGTCGTGCGACGGCGCCCTGCACCGAGGCGACGTCCTTGAGCCGCGACGACGCCGGCGCCGTCGGCTCCGGCTGCGCCGACGCACGGCGCCGACGGCAGCGGCGAGCACGAGCGATGCGACAGCAGAATGCGCATGTCATGTGCCTCAGAACATCTTGTTGAGGATGCGGACCAGCCAGCCCGGGCTGCAGGTTGTCCTTGATCAGCCCGCGACCGAAGTAGCGGATCCGCATCTGGCCGATCGCCGTCGACGGCACGACGTTGCCCGGGCCGATGTCGGCCGGCGCGGACCACGCCGGTCAGCACGATGATCTGGCGGTCGCCGTTGATGTCGATCTCGCGCACGCCCTCGAGCGCCGAGGTCGCCGTTGGGCAGCACCTCGGCGACGCGCGCCGTGATCACCGCGGTCAGCGCGCCGGTGCGCGTCGTGCTGCCGCCGCCCTTGAACGTCGGTGTTGGCGCCGAGCGACGGCCAGGCGCGTCGGGTCGAGCCAGCCCGGGAACTTCGATTCGAGGCCGAACAGGTTGGCCACCGACGCCGCACGGCGCTGCTGTCCTTGTCGAGCGCCGAGTCGGCCGAGCCCTGCGCCGACACGTTCTCGACGACGCGCATGGTGACCAGGTCGTTGAGGCGGCGGGCGCGCAGAGTCGCCGAACAGGCCCGCCATCCACAGCGAGTCCGGCGTCGCCGGCGCGCGGCGTCGCGCGCGCGGCGTCGCAGGTACTGCTGGAACAGCTCGTCGTAGTTGTCGCTCGGCGGCCGGCATCTCCTGCTGCGCGGCCGCCGGCGCCGCGCAGCAGCGCCAGCGCCGCCGCGATCGCGCCAGGGCCGCGGCCGTCGCACGGCGGCCATCGTCTGCGATTCTCATGGCATGACCTCGACCGTCGCCGCGTCCCGTGATGCGCGCCTTGAGCGGACGCGGCCGTCCCTGGCTGCAGGACGCGGATCACGTCGCCGCGATAGCCACTGCCCGACGCGACGCCGCTCGGCGGTCACGCGCACCGCGCCGACCGTCAGCGTCAACCGTCACGGCGTCGCCCGACTGCGACCAGCGGCGGCACCTCGAGCACGGCGCCGCGTCAGCGGCTCGCCCGGCGGCGATGTCGCGCCGCGCGCGTCAGGCCGACGACGTCGTCCGACGTCCGGCAGGCGCGTTCGAAGGCACGATCGGCGCAGCTCGCCGTCGCGATGCTCGACGTCGTCGTCGGTGATCGACCTCGCCGCGCGCGATGGCGCTGGGCCGCGCGCGGCGTACGGACGCGCCGCACCGTCACCGTCGCCACCGCGACGCCGCGCCGCTGCGCCGCCGACGCATGAGGACGAAGCGCATCGGCGCGCCGGCGCGCGCCGCTCGGCTCCGGCACGCGCCTGCGAGCCCTGCGCTCCGCCGCCACGGTCGTCTGCAGCACGTTCGACGGCGACGGCGACGTCGCCGCCCAGCGCGCCGCGCTACGGCATCGCGCGATCGCCTCGACGCGGCGAGCACCGGCGGCGGCGTCGGCGAGCGCCGCGCGCGCGGCACCAGCGCCGCGGCAGCAGCGACCACGACGGCGAGCGCCGCGCCCGAACGGTTCCGATCATCGCTGTCGCATGATTACCGCGCCAGGCTGTTGACCTGCTGCAGCATCTCGTCGGCGGCGCGAATCACCCGCGAGTTCGCCTCGTAGGCGCGCTGCCCGAGGATCATGTTGACCATCTCCTCGACGACGCTGACGTTCGAGTCTTCGAGGAAGCCCTGCGCCAGCGATGCCGATGCCGTCGGCGCCGGGCACGCCGGTCGTCGGCGTCGCCGGAGGCGGTCGTCGCGACGAAGACGTTGCCGCCGCGCGCCTCGAGGCCGGCCGGGTTCTGGAAGTTCGCCAGCTCGATCGTGCCGACCTGCTGCGGTCGGCCTGTCCGGCAGCGACACCGAGACGATGCCGTCCTTCGAGATGCTGACGGTGATGGCGTTGGCCGGAATCGTGATCTGCGGCTCGATCGTGATAGCCGTCGGCGGTCACCAGCTGCCCCTGGCCGTTGAGGTGCAACGCGCCGGCGCGGGTGTAGCCGGTCTCGCCGCCGGGCAGCGTCACCTGGAAGAAGCCCTGCGCCCTCGATCGCCAGGTCGAGCGGACCGCTGGTGCTGCGCAGGTTGCCGGTCGCTGAAGTTGCGCGCCGTCGCCACCGCGCGCGAGCCGAGACCGGTCTCGAGGCCGATCGGCGCTTCGCGCCTCCTGCGACGTCGGCGTGCCCGGCGCCTTGATCTGCTGGTAGACCAGGTCCTCGAACTCGACGCGGCTCTTCTTGAAGCCGGCCGTGTTGACGTTGGCCAGGTTGTGCGCGACGTTGTCGATGTTCGCCTGCTGCGCGTTCATCCCGCTGGCGGCCGTATACAGGGCTCGAATCATGCTGTTCCCTCGTCTACCTATTCCGCGCCCGAGTTCCGAGATGGCGCGCCGTCGAGGTCGTTCATCAGCACGGAGACGCCGCGCTGCAGCGCCTCGAAGCCGCGCGTCACCTCGGTCAGCGCGGCCATCCGGTCGACGACCGACACGTTCGACTGCTCCAGCGACCCGCCGATCACCGCTGCGCGTCGACGGCGTTCGGCGTCGGCGCCCGGCAATGGCGCGGAACCGCGCGCCCGACTCCCGGATCAGGTCGCTGCTCGGCGGCGAACTCGACGAGCCGGAGCTGGCCGACGACGCGCGTCGCCGCTGCGCGACGGTGCCGTCGGCGTCGATGGTCACCGTCGCCGGTGCCGAGCGTGATCGTCGCCGCTCGTCGCCGAGCACCGCCTCGCCGTCGGCGGTCGTCAGCACGCCGTCGGCGCGGCGCGTGAAGCGCGCCGTTGCGCGTGTAGCGCTCGCCGGCCGCGGTCTCGACGACGAAGAAGCCGCTGCCGTCGATGGCGACGTCGAGGTCGCGCCCGGTCGAGGCAATCGTGCCGGGCGGAAGTCGATCTTGCGTCGCCGCCGCCGACGACGTCGACCGCCGACTCGAGCGCGGTCGCGAAGCGCTCGCGCTCGGCGGCCGATGGTCGCCGCGCGCTCGGTCTTGTAGCCGGCGGTGCTGACGTTGGCGAGGTCGACGGCGATGCGGTCCAGCTCGTTCGAGCCGGGTCCGCATCCCGCTCAGCGCGCTATACGCGCCGCCAGACATGCGCCCTCCTCGTGCCAGGAATCAGCAGGTCCGACACCTGCCGCGGGCCTTCGACGCGGACCCACGTGTACTGGTCGCAGCTGGCGTGGCGCATCGTCGACCGCGCGGTCGAGCAGCGCCGTGTCGGCGATCGCGCGCCGCGGCGGCGTCGCGGCTGCCGGTGACGCGCAGCGACCTCGCGGCGTGCCCGGCTGCCGCGCGCCGCCGGCCGGTACAGCCGCAGCGCGCCGCTGCCAGAGCGTCGTCGTCGACCAGGTACGGCTCGGCGGTCCAGCCGGTGAGCTTGAGCAGCGCCCGCACCGCCGCCCGCGGCACCGGCGCGGTGCAGACGACGCGCAGACGTCTGCTTCGCGTCGTCGCGTCTCGAACGGCACCAGGCCGAGCGCGCGCACCGTTTCCGCCGGCAGCCACGCCGGGCCGTTGCGTCGACGCGCGACGACGTCGAACGACGGCCAGGTAGCTGACGTTGCCCTGCGCCGCCAGCGCCGCAGCACCGGCTCGGCGCCGACCAGGCCGAGATGCAGCAGCTCGGCGCCGAGCGGCGGCCGGTGGCGCGCTGCGACTCGCAGCGCGCGCGTCGAGATCCGTCTCGGACACCGCGCCGAGGTGCCGCAGCAGCGCGCCGAGCCGCAGCGGCGGCAGCGACGCCGGCGACCGCCGACGGCATCGCCGGCTCGTCGAGGCCGACGCGGGCGGCCCGCTCGACGCAGCTGCGCGAGCAGTACCAGTCGCCGTTGAAGCGGATGCCGGCCGCCCAGCGCGGCGCCAGCCGCTCCGGCCGCCAGCGGCCGCAGCGTGCCGTTCAGCGCATCGTCGGCATGGGTCGTCGCTCCTTCGCGCCTTCTCGAGTTGAGCCGGAGGCGCACTTCGCCTTCCGACACCTGTTCGGTGGCGGCGATCTCCTGCACCGAGCGGCCGCGCCGGGCCGCGCCGGCCATCCGCCGCTGCGTCGCCGCGCGCGGCGCGCGGCGCGCCGGCGGCCGTGGCCGCGGCCAGCCGGCTGAGCTCGAGCGGCGACGTCGCGCAGGCCGCCTTCGGTGGTGTCGGTCAGCAGCGACAGGCCGGCCGTCAGGTGCGCAGATGCGGTCGTCGAGCGCGCTCGATCGCCGCCTGCTGCTGCATGCCGCACCCAGACCATCAGGCCGAGCAGCACCACGACCACGGCGGCCGCCGCGACGCCGATCACCACCATTCCTGTAACGCCACGATCACGCCTCCATCGAGCGCATCCGCTCGGACGGGCTGACCACGTCGAGGATGCGGATGCCGTAGTTGCCGCCGACGATCACCACTTCACCGCGGGCGACGACGCGGTCGCTGACCAGCACTTCGACCGGATCGTCGGGCGAGCGCCCGAGGTCGATGACCGAGCCGGGCCCGAGCCGCGTCAGCGCGCGGATCGGCATCTCGGTGCGGCCGAAGCGGATGACGACCGGCAGGTCGATGTCGAGGATGACGTCGATGCGGCTGCCGGCGACCTGTCGCGACTGGGTCTCGTCGCGCTGAATCGGCCTGGCCGACCGCACCTTCCTCGAGCGCCTCCCAGGCGCTGATCGCCAGCGGCGTTCGGCCAGCGCCGGCGACGATCACGGCACAGGCCATCACCGCGTCGCCGGAGCGGGACGCTGGCATCGGCGACGATCTGCGCTCAGCGCCAGCGACAGTCCCGCCGCGCTCGGCCGCGCCAGCAGCGCGGCAGTCGCCTGCGTCGATGGCATCGCGCAGCGCCGTCGGCCACCGCGACGATCGAGCACCGGCTGCGCATCGGACCCGTTGATCCGCGCCAGCGCTTCGACCGCCTCGGCCTCGAACGCCAGCGCGCAGGTGCCGTTCAGCGCGCCGGTCGACCTCGAGCGTCGCCAGCCACTGCGGACGACTGCGCGCCGCGGCGCGGCGATGACCTGCGGACGGCGCCGGTCACGGCGCCGACGACGACGGCGAACTCTTCGACGTAGGCCGGCAGATCAGTTCGGATGGCGCTGAGCTCATTCGGCGACTCCCTCAGGCAGCAGCGACATGTCGTCAGTATGCGGTTCGATGATCACGGCCGCGCGCCGACGGCGTCGTCGTCAGGCGGCCGCCGAACCGGCGGATGCGGCCGACGTGCACGTCGACCGGCGCGGTCGACCGGGTGACCGAGCGTCAATCACGTCACCTGGCCGCAGCGCCAGCAGCTTCGCGCGCCGCCAGCCGGGTCTCGAGCAGCGTCGTGACCGGCAGCGGCACGCGGCCGAGGTTGACGTGCAGCCGCGCCTTCTCCAGCGGCGTCGGCTGGCGGCGGGTGCGGTGCCAGCGCCTGGGCGACCTTCTCCTCCATCGCTCTCGATGGCCGCGGCCGGGATGCACAGGCTGAGCATTCCGCGCGTGCTCGCCGATGCGCACGTCGAAGCCGAGCAGGATGACGACTTCGTTGGCGCCGGTGACCTGCAGCATCTGCGGCCGCGTCTCGCGGCCGTGGATGCGGAAGTGCACGTCGGTGATCGCCCGCCAGGTCTCGGTCAGGTGCTCGAGCAGCAGCTTGACGACCGAGTCGAGGACGTTCTGCTCGATCTCGGTCAGCGCCCGGTTCGGCGCGGCGGCGTCTGCCGCGTGCCGCCGAGCATGCGGTCGACCATCGTGAAGGCGACCGACGGATTGAGCTCGAGCGCGCCGAGCCCGTCGAGCGGCGCGCATGCGTCGACGGCGTAGAACGCCGTCGGGTCGGGCAGCGACATCAGGAACTCGGAGTAGGCGAACTGCTCGACCGAGACGATGCTCACCTCGGTGATCGGCCCGCAGGAACGCCGACAGCGACGTCGAGACGTTGACCGCGAAGCGGTCGTGCAGGAAGTGCAGCGAGCGCAGCTGCTCCTTCGAGACGCGGTCCGGGCGGCGGAAGTTGTAGGTCGCGACGCCTCGCGCGCGTCGCCGCGCTGGCGCCGCGCGCCGCCGTCGGCGATTCGCCGCGGCGTCGGTGAGCAGCGCGTCGATCTCGTCCTGCGACAGGACCGCCGCTCATCAGCGCCTTCACGGCCTCGATGCCGAGCGACTCGCGCAGGCAGCGTGCGCAGCCGCGACAGCGCCAGCGAGCGCAGCTGCGAGACGCGCGATTCGCCGACGCCGATGACCTCGCCGATTTCGGCCAGCGTCAGCTCCTCTTCGTAAGTACAGCGCCAGGATGTGGCGCTCGCGCTCCGGCAGCTGCTCGATGGCCGCGCGCCAGGTGCGCGCGCAGCTCCTTGCGCTCGAGCTGGGCGACCGACGCCTTCCGCCGGGTCGACGCAGCAGCTCGAGCCGCGACGTGCCGTCCTCGCCGGGCGCGTCGAGCGAGCGCACGGCGCCGACGTCGAGCGTGCGCAGCTGCTCGAGCGTCTTCTCGTAGTCGGCCGGCGACAGCTCCATCTCGGCGGCGATCTCGCTTTCCTCGGGCTCGCGTGCCGAGGCGTGCGGCGCAGCGTGGCGATCGCGCCGTCGACATCGCGGCGCAGGCGGCGCAGCGAGCGCGGCGCCCAGTCGAGGTCGCGCAGCGAGTCGAGCATCGCGCCCTGGACGCGGCGGCGGGCGAAGGCGTCGAACGGCACGCCGAGCGCCGGCTTGTAGCGGCCGGCGGCGTCGATCAGGCCGAGCACGCCGACGCTGACCAGGTCGGAGACCTCGACCTGCGACGGCAGCCGCTGCGCCAGCCGCTGCGCCAGCGTCTTGACGAGCGGCACGTGCTCCATCACCAGCCGGTCGCGCTCCTCGATCCCGCGTCTCGTACGCGGTCTACGCGCATCGCGGTACCTCCACGGCGCGGCGCCAGCGGCGGCCAGGCGCAGGCCGTCGCCGCCGACCCGGCGCCGAGGCCGGCAATCCGCGCCGCCAGGATCCGGAAGCAGCGGCTGGCCGGCGCATCGCGGCAGCTGTCGACGATGGCGCGCTGCATCAGCGACCGCCTCGCGCACCGCCGGGTCGTCGACGATGAATCCGTAGTAGCGCAGGCCGCGGCCGAGGAACCGGCCGGCGGCGACGTCGAGCTGCCGGAACGCCAGGCTGGCTTCGTCGGCCGTCGCGCACGCCGTTGACGACGATGCCGATTTCGCGCTCGGGCGCGGCGCCGGTCACCACCTTGGCGGTCGCGTAGGCGTCGACGATCGCCGCCGGCTCGAGCGAGGTGACGAGGATCACGCGCTCGGCGAGCAGCAGCGTCTCGATGACGTTGTCGGAGATGCCGGACGCGGTGTCGATGACCAGGAAGTCGAGCGCGGCGCGTCAGCTCGGCCGATCGCCGCGGCGATGGCACGGCCGCTGCTCGCCGGCGTCAGCGCCGTCAGCGTGCGCAGCCCGGAGCTCGCCGGCACGATGCTGCACGCCGGCGGGGCCGGCGATGCACGATGTCGTCGAGCGACCTCTCGCCGGCGAGCAGGTGGCCGATGTGCGCGGCCGGCGTCAGGCCGAGCAGCACGTCGACGTTGCCGAGGCCGAAGTCGGCGTCGAGGATGGCGACGCGGTAGCCGCGGCGCGCCAGCGCCACCGACGAGGTTGACGGCGACGTTGGTCTTGCCGACGCCGCCCTTGCCGCTGGCCACGGCGAGCACCGATGCCGCGCGGTCTGCGGCGCTCATGCGCATCGCCCCGCGTGCAGCCGTCGCCCGCCGCCCAGGCGGCAAGCGTCTCGGGCGGTCGCGCGCTCGAGGTCGTCCGGCACGCTCTGGCCGGTGCCGAGGTACGAGATCGGCAGCTCGCGCTCGCGCAGCACGCGACAGCAGCGGCGCCAGCGATTCGGCTTCGTCGAGCTTGGTGAGCGACGACGCGCGACGGCCGCGCGTCGCTCGAAGCGGTCGAGCACGCGCTGGCCGCGGTCGGCGCGGCGTGTCGGCGGCCAGCACCAGGTGCGTGCGCACGTCGCGGCGGCCGGCCAGCACGCGCAGCATGTCGCGCGACGACGTCGTCGGACGGCGAGCGGCCGGCGGTGTCGAGCAGCAGCGGCCGCCGCGGCGCTCGTCGAGCGCGGCCTCGAGCTCGCGCGGCGTGCGCGCGACGGTCAGCGGCGAGCCGAGGATGTCGGCGTAGAGGCGCAGCTGCTCGACGGCGCCGACGCGGAAGCCGTCGGCGGCGACCAGGCCGAGCCGCTGGCCGTGGCGCGCACGCTCCTGCGCCGCAATCTTGGCGATGGTCGTCGTCTTGCCGACGCCCGGCGGGCCGACGAACACTTCGACCGGCGCGAAGTCGTCGTCGTCGCCGCCAGCGGCGCGAGCTGCTCGGCCAGCGCGCGGCGCAGGCTCTGCGACCGTCGCGCCGCGGCGGCCGTGCGCGGGATGCGCCGCGCGACTTCGCGCGCCAGGTCGGGGTCGAGGCCGGCGGCTTCGAGCCGCGCGGCGATCGCCGACGTCGCGTCGGCGTCGCGCTCGGCGCTCGTGCGGTCGCGCTCGGCCGAGCCGCGTCGTGTCGGTCGTCCGACACCTGCGGCCGGTCCGCCGCCGCCGTCACCTCGACCATCGCGGCGCCCCGAACCAGCCCGCGCAGGCCCGGCGCCGGACACCATCGCGCGTCGACAGCACCAGGGCGTCGGGACCGAGGTCCTCGCGCACCGCGCGCAGGGCGTCTTGCACGGTTTCCCGCCTGATATCGCTTCAAATGCATGTCAGTCGAGTGTCGCCACGGGGACGACCTGAATGTGTGCCGGCACCTCGGCGTGCGAGAGCACGCCCGAGGTGCGGCAGCACCCGCGCGAACAGCCGCCAGAGGTGCGGCCGCAGCGCTGGCGAGCACAGGAGCACGGGCTGTGCCATGGCCTGTTCGAGCGCGCGGGCGATGCGGCTGGCGATGTTCTGCGCCTGCTGCGGGTCGAGCGCCAGCACCGCGCCCTGCTCGGTCTCGCACCAGCGACGCCATCAGCTGCTCCTCGAGCGACGGCGCGACGCCGATGACGGTGAGCTCGCCCTTCTCGTTCTGATACGGCCGGCAGATCGCCCGGCCCATCGCCGCGCGCACGGCCTCGGTGATCGCGTCGGGTCCTTGGTGACGGACGCGGCGTCGGCCATCGCCTCGAGGATGGTGACCAGATCGCGGACCGGCACGCGCTCGCGCAGCAGCTGCCGCAGCACGCGCTGGACGTCGCCGAGCGAGACGATCTTCGGCACCAGCTCCTCGACCAGCTTCGGCGACGTCTGGCCGACGCGGTCGACCATCTCCTTGACCTGCTGCCGGCTGAGCAGATCCGGCAGGAAGGTGCGGATCGTCTCCGACAGGTGCGTCGACAGCGCGGTCGTCGGATCGACGACCGTGTAGCCGGCGGTCGTCGCCGCGTCGCGCTGGTCGCTGGCGATCCAGGTCGCCGGCAGGCCGAACGCCGGTTCCCGCGTCTGCACGCCTTCGAGCGGGCCGGTCGGCGGTGCCCGGGTTGATCGCCAGCAGCCGCTCGGCGTAGAGCTCGCCGCGCGCGACCTCGACGCCCTTGACCAGGATGCTGTAGCCGCGCGGCGCCGAGCTGCAGGTTGTCGGCGATGCGCACCGGCGGCACGACCACGCCGGTCTCGGTGGCGATCTGCCGGCGGATGGCGCGCACCCGCGTCAGCAGCGTGCCGCCCTGCTTCTCGTCGACCAGCGACACCAGCGCGTAGCCGACCTCGACGCTGAGCGGATCGACCGCGCGTCAGTCGTCTCGGGCCGTCGGCCGGCGGCGGCGCGCCGGCTCGTCCTCGGCGTCGGCCTCGTCGGCCGCGTCGCGCACCGCGTAGGCCGCCGCGCCGAGCACCGCGGCGACGCTGAGGAACGACAACTTCGGCAGGCCCGGGAATCAGCGCCAGCAGCGTCAGCACCGCGGCGCGCGACCGCCAGCGGCTTCGGGCTGCGCCAGCAGCTGCGTCGGCGACTTCCTCGCCGAGGTGCGACTCCGACGCCGCGCGCGTGGTGATCAGGCGCGCCGGCCATCGACACCAGCAGCGCCGGAATGGCGGTGACCAGGCCTTCGCCGACGGTCAGGATCGTGTAGGTCTCGGCGGCGGTCGCCAGGTCCATGCCGTGCTGCATCACGCCGATGATCAGGCCGGCGACGATGTTGACGGCGGTGATGAGGACCGCCGCCAGCGCGTCGCGCTGCGTGAAGCGGATCGCACCGTCCATCGAGCCGTAGAAGTCGGCTTCCGCGCGGACCCGCTCGCGCCGCTCGCGCGCCTCGCTGCTCGTCGATGACGCCGGCGTTGAGGTCGGCGTCGATCGCCATCTGCCGGCCGGGCATCGCGTCGAGGGTGAACCGCGCCGTGACTTCCGAGATGCGGACCGCGCCGTGGTTGATGACGATGAACTGGATGGCGATCAGGACGAGGAAGACGACGACGCCGACGACGAAGTTGCCGCCGACGACGAACTGGCCGAACGCCATGATGACGTGTGCCGGCGGCCTCGACGCCGTCGCCGCCGTGCATCAGCACCAGCCGCGTCGAGGCGACGTTGAGCGACAGCCGCAGCAGCGTCAGCAGCAGCAGCAGCGACGGGAAGACCGAGAACTCGACCGGCTGCTTGACGTAGATCGCCGTCAGCAGCAGCACCACCGCCAGGCCGATGTCGATCGACAGCAGCAGGTCGAGCAGCAGCGGCGGCAGCGGCACGATCATCAGCAGCGACGACCGCGATGACGGCGCCGGGCGCGAGCAGATGAGCTGAGCGTCCGGACTGGTCGCTGTCGGTCGTTGCATGGACTGCGGCGCTCACTCACAGCACCAGCTGCTTGAGGCGAATCAGCTACGCCAGCACTTCGGCGACGGCGGCGAAGAGCGGCGCCGGGATCGACTCGCCGATTTCGGCGGTCTTGAAGAGCGCCTGCGCGAGCGGCTTGTTCTCGACGATCGGCACGCCGTGCTCGCGGGCCCGCTCGCGGATCTGCGCGGCGATGTGGTCGGCGCCCTTGGCCAGCACCATCGGCGCCGCCATCGTCGCCGCGCCGGTACTCGAGCGCGACCGCGAAGTGCGTCGGGTTGGTGATGACGACCGTCGCGTTCTTGGCACGTCGCTCATCATCCGGCGCGCGCGCCATCTCGCGCTGGATGCGGCGGATCCGGCCCTTGATCTCGGGGTTGCCTTCGCTGCTGCTTGGCCTCGTCCGGACCTCCTGCTTGGTCATCTTCAGCGACTTGATGAGGCGGTAGCGCTGCAGGCCGTAGTCGGCCGAGCGCCAGGAACGCCAGGCCCCAGGCCGACGCGCCACAGCAGCGCCTCGGTATGCGCCCAGCCGAGCTGCGGCCGCGCCGCATCGGGCGACATCCACGGCATGCGCGGCCGTCGGCAGCATCAGCGCTCGACCGGCGCGCCAGGCGAGCCAGGCGATCACCGCGACCGACGATCAGCGTCTTGAGCGTGTCGACGCCGGACTGCGTCGAGCGCGAAGCGCTTGAGCCCTTGGCCGGGCTGAGCCGCGCCGAAGTTCGAGCGTGCAGCGCCTCCGGCGCGAACGATCCAGCCGCCCTGCAGGCCGTGCACGCCGACGCCGACGATCATCGTCGCCAGCGCGATCGGCCCGACCAGGATCGACGAGCGGCGGCCGGCCTCGCCGGCGACCAGTCGCCGTCAGGTCGCCGGCGGCGACCGGCTGCAGCGGCGCGTCGCCGAAGTGCGACAGGTCCGCGGCCAGGCGCTCGCCGAGGCCGCCGACCAGCCGGCCGCCGAGCGCGGCCGAGCGCGATCGTCGCCGGCGACCGACGCCGCGGCGACCGCCAGGTCGCGGCTGCGGGCGATCTGCCCCTTCTTGCGGGCGTCCTTGAGCTTCTTGGCTGTCGGGTTGTTCTGTGCGTTCGTCGCGCCATCGCCCTACCTGAACGCCAGCGCCAGCGCGGCGCCGAGCGTCAGCGACCGTTCGAGCATCGAGTTGGTGACCGCCGGGACGGTCGCCGATCGAGCACGGCGACCAGCGTCAGGCCGACGACCAGGCGGATCGGATAGCCGATGACCATGGAAGTTGAGCGACGGCGCCGTCCGCGAGATCAGGCCGATCGCCAGCTCGACCAGCAGCAGCACGATGACGATCGGCGCGGCCAGCCGCAGCGCCGACGATGAAGACCAGGCCGAGGATGTCGCGCACGGCGCCGAGCAGCGAGGCGTCGACGCGTGCCGCCGCCGATCGGCAGGCCGGCGTAGGACGCCGCCAGCGCCCGCAGCAGCGCGTGATGGCCGTTGATCGCCAGGAAGCCGAGCGTCGCCAGCGAGCCGTAGAGCGTCGCCAGCATCGTGTTGCGGACGCCGCTCTGCGGGTCGATGGTGGCGCCGTAGGAGAAGCCGATCTGGTAGCCGCTCAGGTGCCCGGCGAACTCGGCGCCGGCGATCAGCGCGCGCAGCACGAACGCCAGCGACAGGCCGATCGCCACTTCGCGCGCGATGACGAGCGGTCAGCGGCACGTCGCCGGCGGCTGCGGGCATCGGCACCGACGGCAGCAGGCCGAGCGCGAGCAGCACGGTCAGGCCGATCTTGACCAGCGCCGGCATGTGCTGCGCCGCCGAGGCCCGGCGCGACCATCACGAGCATGCCCGGCCGCACCAGCAGCAGGCCGAAGCGCGCCAGCAGCGGTGAAGTCCATCAGCGGATGAACTCGGGCAGGCGGCGGATCAGGTCGCTCGAGAAGCCCGGTCAGCACCCGCAGCATCCAGGGGAACGTCAGCGCGAAGACGACGAAGATCGCCGCGGCGCGCGGGATGAACGCCAGGACGTTGTCCTGGATCGACGTGACCGTCTGGAAGATGCTGACCAGCACGCCGGCCACCAGGCCGGCGAGCAGCATCGGCAGGCTGACCACGATGGCGGTCTCGATGGCCTGGCGGACGATTCCGACGACAAGGGCTTCAGGCATGGCGTCTCAGACGACGAAGCTCCGGACGATCGATCCGACGAGCAGGTTCCAGCCGTCGATCATCACGAACAGCAGGATCTTGAACGGCAGCGACACCATCGCCGGCGGCAGCTGCATCATGCCCATCGACAGCAGCGTCGTCGAGACGACGAGGTCGATGAGCAGGAACGGCACGAACAGGAAGAACCCCATCTGGAAGCCGGTCTTCAGCTCCGAGATGACGTAGGCCGGAATGACCACCGTCATCGGCAGCTCGGCTGCGGCGTGCCGGCTTCGGCACCTTGCCCAGCTCGATGAACAGCGCCGAGGTCGGCCTCGCGCGTCTGCCGCAGCATGAAGGTGCGCAGCGGCGGCGTGCCGCGCGTCAGCGCCTCGGTCACCGTGACCTGCCCGGCCATCGCCGGCTCCACCGCCAGCGTCGTTGATCTGCGCGCCGACCGGCGCCATGATGAACATGGTCAGGAACAGCGACAGGCCGATCAGGATCTGGTTCGACGGCATCTCCTGCGTGCCGAGCGCCTGCCGCAGGAAGTGGAAGACGATGGCGATTCGCGTGAACGAGGTCATCGTCACGAGGATCGCCGGCAGGAACGAGATCAGCGTCAGCAGCAGGACGATCTGCAGCGGCGCCGAGACGGCGCCGATGCCGTCGACGTTGATCGTCGAGGTTGTTCGGGTTCATGACTTGCGCGTCGAGCTGCTGCTCGAACGCCGCCGGCTGCGCGGCCGAGCTCGGTGACCATGCGACACCTGCGTCGGCGTCAGGCCGAGCAGCAGGCGGCGGCCCTCGACCGCGACGATGACCAGCGAGCGGCGTTCGCCGAGCGGCACCGCCGTCTCGATCGACGATCGACTTCGGCCCTTGGCCGCAGCGCCGTCGAAGGCGCCGCGGCGCGCCAGCCAGGCCAGCGCGCCGACCAGCGCCGAGCACGATCAGCACGGCGGCGAAGCTCTGCAGGCCGAGTCCGGTCATTCGTCGATCCTCGTGCTCGGCGGCGGCAGGATGTCGGTCACGCGGATCGCGGTGCTGTCGTCGACGATCACGACTTCACCGCGGGCGATCGGCGATGCCGTTGACGACGACCTGCATGTCGGCGCCGGCCGACTCGCTCAGCCGGATGATCGAGTTGCGGCGCAGCGCAGGCACTCGCGCACCGACATCGACGCGCGTGCCGAGCACGACGTCGACGCTGCAGACCACGTGCCTGCAGCGGCGTACCAGCCGGCGGCGCTGCCCGTCGACGCGCTCAGAACTGGACAACGAATTCGGAGAAGAGGACATCGACACACTTGCAGTTCGTGGACGGCTTCGCTCGCGCGCTTCGGCGATGGCCTTCTTGAGCTCGGTCTTGCCCTTCGGGCGTGACCAGCGTGTCGGCGGTCTGCTGCGCCAGCAGTTCGAGGATCGCGGAGCGCACGCTGCATGCGTCGCGACCTCGTTCTCCTCCAGTCTCCTTGGCGTGCTTCTTCGCTCGCGACGACGAGCGACAGGCTGACGCGCAGGAAGCGCGTGCGCGCCGGGATCGGCGAGGTTGACGACGAACGGCTCGAGCGCGACGATGCCGGTCGGACCCTCTTCGGCCTCGTCGTGTTCGGCTTCGGCGTGTTCGGCTTCGGCGGCCGCCTCGCCGTGCTTGGCCTTCGGCTTGGCCTTGCGCTCGGCAGCGTCGGCGTGGCCGGGCGCGAACTTCCAGTAGGCGGCGCCGCCGCCGCCGCCGAGCAGCACGAGGCCGGCGACCGCAATCATCAGGGTGCGGCGGGACTTTTTCTTGGGCGCCGCGGCGGGCGCCTGCGTTTCGTTTGACATGTGTGTTGGCAGCGTGAAATCGCTGTCACACACTTCAGCAAGCGGGGTGCCCCGCTTGCCGGCTCACATTTGCTGGCAAATTCGCTCAGAAGAGGGCGAAGGGCGGACGGTGCGCCGACAGGGGGCACGGCGGACCGTCAGACAGCGCCCGGTTCGCTAGACGGTAATCTCGAACGTTTCACCAGCGTTGCGGCGCGGCCCGCGGCGGCGCTGCTCCTCCGGCTGCTGCTGTTGCTGGCGGCGTTGGTCGTTGCCACGGCGCTGCGCCTCCTGCTCTTCCACCTCGAAGCGGGTGAGCTGCAGCCCCTGCTCGTTGAGGCCGGTGCGGACGCTGCCTTCGTTGGCCTGGAGCCACTCGCGGACGCCGGCAGACTCGGCGCGAACCACGGCACTGACGTTGTTGCGCTCGACGGTGAGGTTGATGGTGACTTCGCCCATGTGTTCGGGCTTCAACGTGACCGTCGCTTCCCAGATACCTGGCTTGGAGAACAGGCGGATGGTGTCGACCAGGGCTGCCGCGCTTTCGGCATCGGGTACTTCGGCCGGAGCTGGCGCCGGCGCGGCTGCGGCGGCGGCCACCGCCGTTGACGCCACCTTGCCGCCGTCGGCAGCCGCAGGCGGAATCATGAACGCGTGTGCACTTGCGCTGAGGCTCTCGCCGCCCGGCTCTGCCTCGGCGGCCGCGGCGCTGTGCGCGAACGCGCGCGATTGTCCGTCCGAGGAGGCGCCGTCCTGTGCGGCCGCATCGAACGTGCTCGTCGCCAGCGACGCGTCGACGACACCTGCCGTCGCGCCGAGGTCGATGCGCGTCGACGGCGCCGGCGACGCCGGCGTTGCCGGCATGGTGGCGGCGGCGAGTTCCTGGCTGTTCTGCACGACAGCCGCTGCCGCAGGCGCTGCCCCAGTCTCCACCGCGGCCGGAAGGGAACCTTCCTGGCCGGCGGCGGCAGCGAGCGGGCCGCTGGCGCCCTGCACGCGGTTGCCGAGTGCGCGGGCGAACCGCTGTCCGGCCGCAGTCAGGGTGGCGGCCCGTTCGTCGCGGCGCGCATCGACCGCGACGGCTGCCGCCGCACTCGCAGACGAGTTGCCGCCAGGTGCGCTGACGGGCAACGACACGCCCTCTGACGCAGCGCTGTGCATGGCTGCCGGCGATTGCTGCCGGGGGGCGGCAGCTCGTCGCTGGGCCGCTGCGGCCTCTCCCTGCCCTGGCTGTTGTGGCGCGACGCCTTCTGCCACCACGCCGTCTGCTACCACGCCGTCAGCGACGGGGCCGTCGACCACGCTTCTTGCCGCGGCATCACCTGCCCTTCGCTCTTCTGCCGCGACCTCGCTTTCCCCTCTCTTCTCGGCCGCGGCACCCGCCACAGGCCCACCGCCATCGTCGCCGCCGGAGCGGCCGGAGGCGGCAGCGGCACTGGAGCCGGGGTTGCCGCCTGTCGCAACGGGTAGCTGTTCCGCCGGCAGCGCCGCCAGCGGCGTCTGCATCGGCAGCGCCATGCTGGCCGCCATCTGCATGGCGGTCGCGGCGTCCTGTTCGGCGATCTCGCCGGCATCGAGGCGTTCGGATTGGTCGCCGACGTTCGGCTCGTCAACGCCTCCCGCTGCACCGCTGCCGACGATGGTGATGGTGATGCTCGCAGGGTTCGTCAGCCACGGCGCCTGCGCGGCACGCATCGCCGCGTGGTTCGCGTCGGCGTTGCCGGCCGCACGCGGTACGGCCGGCGACTCGACGCTGGCGGCAAGCGCCTGTTCGAATGCGCCAGCGTTGCCGTCGACCGGTCCGGCACCGGGCAGGCCGCAGCCTGCGGCGGTCGCCGCCGGGGCGGCTGTCGGTACGATTCCTACGAGCATCACCAGTTACCGTTAGCGCTTCAGGTTGAGCGTGTCCAGCAGCAGCTCGTCGGACACGGTGATCGTCTTCGAGTTCGCCTGATAGCCGCGCTGCGCCAGGATCATCTGCGTGAACTCCTGGGCGATGTCGACGTTCGACTGCTCGAGCGCCGAGCCGATCAGCGTGCCGCGACCGCCGGTGCCGGCGACGCCGATGTTCGGCGATACCCGCCGCCTGGCTTTCGCCGTAGCGGCTGCGACCCGAGCTTGACCAGCCCCTTCGGGTTGTTGAAGAGGCCAGCGCGAGCTGGCCGATCGCCACGGTCTGGCCGGCGCCGAACGTGGCGATGATCGTGCCGTCCGGCGATGATGCTGATGTTGTCGATCATGCCCGGCGCCGAGCCGTTCTGGCGTGATCGAGGAGGTCGCCGACGGCGCCGCAGAAGCCGGTCAGCGTCGGCGCGCCGGCGGCGTCGACCAGGTCCCAGTTCCACGACGCTGGCGGCGGCGCCGTTGGTCCAGGTCGGGGTGGTGATGGTCACGTCGGCGGCGGCCGCGCCGTCGACGCTGGTCAGCACGCCGCTGGCGTTGAACGTCACGCTGCCGGTGCCGACCGGAGAACGGCGTGCCGGCGGTGCCACCGGTGACCTCGTCGCCGGGCACGGTGACGGCGTAGTTCCACTGCCCGGCCGTCGCCGTCTTGGTGTAGGTGACGTCGCGACGTGCGCGTCGCCGAGCGAGTCGAAGATCTGCACGGCGAGGTGAAGGTGTCGCCGGTTACCGCCGCGGCATTCAGGTTGGTGTTGGTGCGGAACGTCGTGGTCGCCGACGGGCGCGCGCAGCACGCCCGGCGGCACCGAGATGTCGCTCGGCTGCGCCGGTCGTGACGATCTTGCCGGCCGTGTCGCGGTCGTCGGTGTAGCCCTGGACGAACAAGCCGTCCGGCGTGACCAGCTTGCCGTCGCTGTTGAAGGTGAAGTTGCCGGCGCGCGTGTACGCTGTTGCCGGCCGGCCCCGGACGACGAAGAAGCCGTTGCCCTGGATGGCGACGTTGGTGGCTTCGCGCGTGTTCTCGATCGCGCCCTGGCTGAACACCGGCGAGATCGAGCCGGTGGTGACGCCGAGGCCGACCTGCATCGGGTTGGCGCTCGACGCCGCCGACGGTCTGGCTGACCAGGTCCTGGAACGTCACCGAGCTCGACTTGAAGCCGACCGTGTTGATGTTCGCCAGGTTGTTGCCGATTACGCTGAGGTAGGCGGCATTGGCGTTCAGACCCGACAAACCCGCCGAGAATGAACCGTACGCCATCTGTGTCTCTATCCTTGTTGCGGACCGGCTCCGGTCCTGACGAGGGCCGTGCCCGTTACGCCTTGGTGGTGCCCGTCGTCGGCACGCCGAGGGCGCCGCCGATCGACTGCAGTTTCGTCTGGATCCCGGTCAGCTGCTCGAGCGAGCTGAACTGCGCGAGCTGCGCGATGAACTCGCCGTCGGCCTGCGGCTTGGTCGGATCCTGGTGCTGCAGCTGCGTGACCAGCAGCTGCAGGAAGGCGTCCTTGCCGAGCGCCGCTGTTCTGCTTGGCGTCTCGTCGTCGCGTCGGTTGACGTCGCTGCTGTCTCGTCGCGATCGATCGTGCTCACACTGCGTTCTCCCTGCGAGCCGGTCACCTGCCGCAGCAAACCGCCGCGTCGCCAGCTCGTCGATCAGTTTCCGTTCCGCGTCCGCTTCGGCCGCGTCGTACGCCGCGCCGCGCCTTGTCCTTGAAGCGATCGAGCGATTCGCGCCGCTGCCGCGCCTGCGGCCAGTGCGTCGCGCGGCACGCTGCACCGCCGCGTCACGCGCAGCCAGCTGCTGCCGCGTGACCGTTTCGTTCGTGGTCGAGCCGGACAATCCAAAAGCGATACCACTGCAGTTCGCTGACGGTGCGCGCCGCGCGGCTGCGCCGCGTCGCACCTGCACGCGCGCGTCCTGCGGCCGCCTGCGCCGGCGGCCTCGCAGACGCTGCCGCGCAGCCTCGCGATCTGCTTGCGCACGCGCGAGTTCGCGCTGCGCCTGCTCCAGCTTCGCGGCGCCGCAGATCGAGTGCGGCCTGGGCGCGAAAGCGGAACGACTTTGCTGCCATCAGAGCGCTCCGCAGCTGCTGCGACGGCGTCCGGGAATCCGCACATCGTGTCGGACGCCTGACAGAGGAACGCTCTCGATCGCGTCGCGCCGGCTGCGCGCCTCGTCGATGCGCGGGTTGCTGCCGGCGACGTAGGCGCCGACGCTGACCAGATCTTCACTGTCGCGGATCGCCGCCATCCACTCGCGCACCTTGCCGGCCGTGCGGCGGTGCGCCTGCTCGGTGACGTCCGGCATCGTCCGGCTGACGCTCTGCAGGATGTCGATCGGCGGATAGTGGTGGCGCGACGCCAGGTCGCGCGACAGCACGATGTGACCGTCGAGAATCGAGCGCACGGCGTCGGCGACCGGCTCGTTGTGATCGTCGCCGTCGACGAGCACGGTGTACATCGCCGTGATGCTGCCGCGGCCGCGCACGGCGCCGGCGCGCTCGAGCAGCGTCGGCAGCAGCGCGAACACCGACGGCGGATAGCCCTTGGTCGTCGGCGGCTCGCCGGCGGCCAGGCCGACCTCGCGCTGCGCCATGGCGAAGCGCGTCACCGAGTCCATCAGCAGCAGCACGTTCAGCCCCTGGTCGCGGAAGTACTCGGCGATCGACGTGGCGCGTGTAGGCGGCGCGCAGCCGCAGCAGCGGCGGATTGTCGGACGTCGAGACGACGACGACCGAGCGCGCGCACGCCCTTCGGGCCCGAGATCGTGCTCGATGAAGCCGCGCACCTCGCGGCCGCGCTCGCCGACCAGCGCGACGACGATGACGTCGGCGGCGGTGCCGCGCGTCAGCATGCCGAGCAGCGTGCTCTTGCCGACGCCGGAGCCGCCGAACAGGCCGATGCGCTGGCCGCGGCCGCAGGTCAGCAGGCCGTCGATGGCGCGCACGCCGGTCGGCAGCGGCGCGTCCACCGGATCGCGGTCCATCGGGTTGAGCGGCGGCGGATGCATCGGGTAGCGCGTCGTCGGTCGCGCAGCGGCCCGCCGCCGTCGAGCGGCCGGCCGAGCGCGTCGACGACGCGGCCGAGCAGCGCCTGGCCGACGCCGACCGACAAGCGCACCGGCCACGGGCGACGACGCGGTCGCCGGGCGGACGCCGACGGTGTCGCCGAGCGGCACGGACAGCACGATGCCGTCGCGGAAGCCGACGACCTGCACCGGCAGCGGCGGCCGGCCGTCGGTGCCGACGATCTCGCACATCGAGCCGACGCTGACGCGCGGGCCGTGCGACTCGATCAGCAGGCCGACGGTGCGGACGACGCGGCCGGACGCCGGCATCGGTGTCGATCTGCGGCAGCCGGTCGATGTAGCGCGCGAGCGAGAAGCCCTTCAGGCATCGGCTTCGACGGCTGGCCGTCGCTCGTCTCCGGCTCACCGAGCAGCGCCCGCGCCGATCTCCTGGAGCTGCGCGTCGACGCCGGCGTCGAGATGCCGATGTCGGACTCGACGCGGCAGCCGCCGCGGCCGACGCGCGGGTCGGCGACGACCGTGACGTTGCTGCCGGCCAGCTGCGCGACCCGCGCCGGCGCCGGCGGCCTCGAAGTCGTCCGGGATGCAGCCGGACCGTGACGTGCGCGCGTCTCGCCGAGCCGATCGAGCGCGACGCGGGCCATGGCGATCAGCAGGTCGGCGTCGAGCGACACCTCGCGGTGCACGACGCGGCGGGCGACGGCGAGCGCCAGCTGCACCATCTGCCGCTCGGTCTGGCGGATCATCTGCGGCGCGCAGCGTCGTCAGCTCGTCGAGCGTCTGCGTCAGGCGGCGCAGCATCGCCTCGCCGCGCTGCGCCGGCCGCCTCGCGCGCCGGCGCGCTCGCCCTGCTCGTAACCCTTGGCGAACGCCTCGCGCTCGAGCGCTGCGAGGTGCGCCTGCGCGCAGCGCCGCCGGCGGCTCTGCGGCCGACCTCGGTACGCGCTTGACCGGCTCGGCCAGCCGCGGCGCCGCGGCGCCGGCACGGCTGCCGGCGCTCGCCCCCACGGGAACGGCGATGACTGCCGCGGCGCGTCGGCAGACGCGGCGTGCCCTAGACGACATAGGCCTCTCCTGCGGCGGCGCCGGTGACGATGACGCCCTCCTCCTCGAGCTTGCGGGCGATGGCGACGATGTCCTGCTGCGCCTTCTCGACGTCGCGCAGGCGCACGGCGCCGAGCACTTCCATCTCTTCGCGCAGCATCTCGGCGGCGCGCTTCGACATGTTCTTGAAGAAGCGGCTCGCGGATCTCCTCGCTGGCGCCCTTGAGCGCCAGCGTCAGCCCCTTCTTGTCGGCGCGCTGCACGATCTCGCGCATGCCGTTGTCGTCGACGTGCACCAGGTCGTCGAACACGAACATCAGGTTGCGGATCGACACCGCCAGCTCGGGCCGCGTCGGTCTCGATCGCTTCGAGCACCGGCGCGCTGATCGTCGCGCTCGAGCCGGTTGAACAGCTCGGCCACGGCGCGGACGCCGCCGTGCTGCTCGCGGCTCGGTCCGCCGAGCGTCTCGAGGCGCTGCTCGATGACCGTCGAGATGCGCGTCACGACGTCGGGCGAGATGTCGTCGAGGCTGGCCATGCGCGTCAGCACGTCGACGCGCAGCTCGTCGGGCAGCAGCGTGATCAGCTGCGCGGCGCTGCCGCGAGTTCAGGTGCGCGAGGATCAGCGCGATCGTCTGCGGGTGCTCGCCGAGGATGAACTTCGACAGCTGCTCGGGATCGGCCTTGGTCAGCGACGTGAAGCCGGCCGTCGACTGGAACGAGCGCATGCACGCGGTCGATGACGCGGCGCGCCGCCTCGTCGCCGAGCGTCTTGCGCCAGCACGCGCCGCGCGTATCGAGGTCGCCGCGGTCGACGAACTCGGCCGCCGACGACCATCTGGTGGAACTCGTCCAGCACCGTTCTCGCCGACGTTCGACGAGACCGGGCCGAGCGCCGCCATCTCCCGCGCCAGCAGCTCGATCTCGTCTTCGGACAGGTGCTTGAAGACTTCCGCGGACGGCCTCCTCGCCGAGCAGCAGCGTCACGATGGCGGCCTTCTGCAGGCCGGACAGTCACCTGTCTGGATCGAGCGGCCATCTAGCGCTCCCCTCCGTGCATCCAGCTGCGCAGCAGCTTGGCGACGTTCTCCGGCTCCTTCGCGCTGAGCTGCGGTCGACGCGGCGCGTCAGCACCGGCAGCCGGCGCGTCTCGCGTACTGCGGCCGCCGTCGCGTCGAGCTGCGCTTCGATCTCGTTCTCGAGGTCGGCCACCGTCTGCGCGGCGCCGGCCGGCGGCGCCGGCGTCGCCACCGCCGGCGCGGCCGCCGCTTCGGCGGCCGGCGGCGCATGCCGGCCGCACGCCGGCCTGGCGCATCAGCGGCCGCACGACGAGCAGCAGCGCCAACGATGCCGATGCAGCGCGATCACGGCGATGCGGCCGCCTTCCCAGATCTGCGGCGTGCACCTTCTCGAGCATCGTCGGCGCCGGCGCCTCTTCGACGACCGGCTCGTCGAACGACACGTTCTCGACCGTCAGCTGGTCGCCGCGGTCGGGCTCGAGGCCGACGGCCGCGGCGACGATGCCCTGAATCTTCTGCAGTTCCTCGGGCGTGCGCGGCTTGCGCGCCGATCTGCGACGCTGCCGTCGCTCGCCCTGCTTCGACGCCTGGTCGTCGTCGAGGATGACCGCCACCGACAGGCGCGCGACGTCGCCGGGCGGCTGCATGCGTGTGCCGCGTCGTGCGGCTGATCTCGTAGTTGGTCGTCTCGGCGGTGCGCGACGCGCCGGCGCCGGTCGCGGCGAGCGGCGCCGGCGGCGGCGCGCCGGCAGCGGCGACCGGTGCGGCGCGTCCGGCGGTGGCGGCGGCGCGTTGCCGCGCGCGCCGGCGACGCGCGCCGCGGCGCCGCCGGCGGTCGACTGGTCGGCGGTGGTCTGCCGGCTGCGGATCACCGCGTTCGGGTCCCAGCGCTCCTCGCGTCTCCTCGCTGCGTGCTGCGGATTGAGCTTGAGCGCGACGTTGACGCGCACGCGGTCGGCGCCGACGACCGGCTCGAGCAGCGCGACGACGCGCGCCGCCATCTCGCGTCTCGAGGCGCTGCTGCCGTTCGACGCTGCGCCGTGCCAGCGGCGTCGTCGGCGTCGCGCCTCGGCGCGCGACCAGCGGCCGGCCGAAGCTGTCGAGGATGACGACCGCTTCAGGGCGCAGCCCCTCGACGCTGCGACGCGACCAGGTTGCTGATGCCGGTGATCGGTCGCGGCCGACAGCGACGCGCTGCCCGCGCAGCTTGAGCACGACCGAGGCCTTGGCCGGCCGCGGCTCGCCGAACAGCGAGTCCTTGCCCATCGCGATGTGGACGCGGGCGTTGGCGACCTCGGAGATGGTGGCGATGGTGCGGGCGATCTCGCCCTCGAGCGCGCGGCGGTAGTTGACCTGCTCGAGGAACTCGGTCGCGCCGAACGAGGTGCGGTCGAAGATCTCGAAGCCGACACGGCCCGAGGCCGGCAGTCCCTGCGACGCCAGCTCGAGCCGCAGCTCGTCGACGCGCTCGGCCGGCACGCGAATGCCGCGGCCGCCTTCGTCCAGCTGGTAGGGCACCTTCTGCGTCTTCAGGCGCGGTGACGACCTGGCGCCGCCGACTTCGGCATCCATGTCGGAGAACAGCAGCACGTAGATCGGCTTGTTCATCCACAGGCGCGAGCCGACGACGATGCCGACGACCAGCACGAAGGCGCCGCCCAGCGTGGCGAGCTGCCCGGTGGAGAATGAGCCAGTGAGCGTCTTGAGACGCGCCAGAAGCTGTTGTGGGTCCACGTTAGTCCCGTCGCTACTCGGTGACCAGGCCAGCCGATCGGCGTGTCAGATCGGCATCCGCATGACGTCCTGGTACGCCTGCACCAGCTTGTTGCGGATCTGCACCGTGAGCTGCAGCGACATCTCGGCGCGCTGCAGCGCGATCATCGCGTCGTGCACGTCGCCGGTCTTGTCGAGCATGCCGGTCACGGCGGTGTTGGCGTCGCCGGCTGCGTCTCCTCGACGCCGTCGATCAGCTTGCCGAGCGAGTCGGCGAACGACGCCGGCGCCGGCGCCGGCCGGCGCCGGCGACTTGGCGGCCTTGGCGATCGAGCCGGCGACGCCGGCGCCGGTCGATGCGACGTTCATGTCAAGCGCCATGCGTTATCTCCCGAGCTCGAGGGCCTTGGCGACCATGTCGCGGATCAGGCCGATGGCGGCGAGGTTGGCCTGGTAGGCGCGCGCGGCGCCGAGCATGTCGACCATCTCCTCGGAGGCGTCGACGTTCGGCAGCGAGACGAAGCCGTCGCCGTCGGCGTCGGGATGCGACGGCTCGTAGCGGCGGCGGAACGGCGCTCTGGTCCTCGACGACGCCGGCGACCTTGACGCCGGTGGCCGCGGCGCGGCCGAGCACGCTGTCGAAGCTGATCGACCGGGTCGGCGGCGAGCACGACGTCGCGGCGGCGGTAGGGCTGGCCGTCGGCGCCGCGCGTCGACTCGGCGTTGGCCATGTTCGACACCGCGACCTCGATGCGCGTGCGCTCGACGTTGAGCGCGCTGGCGCTGGCGCCGATGGCGGCACTCAGGGTCGACATGATTACCGGCCCTCGTTGATCGCGTAGCGCACCAGGCGGAACTTGGCGGCCAGCGCGGTCTGCGCCGCGGCGAAGTCGCCGGCCGCGCGGCCCATGTCAGCAGCTCGCGATCGAGCTGCACGTTGTTGCCGTCGCGGCGGGCCTCGAGGCCCTCGGCTTCGGTCATGTTGACCAGCGCGTCTGCGCCTGCCGCCGCGGCCGCGCTGTCGCTGGCAACGGTCGAATTGCGTGGCCGGCTCGAGCTTTGCGTCGAGCGCGTCGCTGAAGGTCGCAGCCGTGGCGTCCTTGGTCTTGTAGCCGGGGGTGTCGACGTTGGCGAGGTTGCCGGCCGCGGCCACCTGCTTGGCGACGGCGACCGTCATCTGGCGCCGCAGGGCGTCGATGATGCGGCGAATCGCTGATTTCGTTCACGGGCTCGGCCTCCCCGATTGACGTTGAGGAATTGCGCGCTCATGCCGATTACCACCGTGGCGAGCGCTGCCACCTCAGGGCAAGAGGGGTGCCGCGTGACGAAATCGCTGGAATGTGGCGCAAATCGGCGCCTCGGCCGGACGCAGCGGGTTCGGGGCGGCCGTGCATGCCGACACCTGATGTGAACTTCGGCCGGGGACCCGTCACGTTCGCGCGCCGCATCGTCCGATACAGGAAGTGGCGGTGCGTCGGCCACCCGGACGGTTTCCGGCTCCGCCTGGCTACCTCGAGCCTTGCTAAAAGGATGAGCTTGTCGGATAATCGACAGGCGCAGTTCGAAACTTTAATAACCATTTTTCGATGATGGCCGTTAGGCGAGACGTAAACACGTCACGATGACGGACAGCCGACACCATTATGACGAACCCCCAGCAGCGCTCCGTTCTGATCGTCGAAGACGACGCCGACCTGCGGCAGACGATCGCCGAATCGCTCGAAGCGGCCGGATTCACGGCCGCCCAGGCCGTCCGACGCGACGGACGCCATCGATCGCCTGCAAGGCGTTTGCCTACGACGCGCCTGGTCGTCGACCTGAACCTGCCCGACGCCAACGGCATGGAGGTGCTGGACGAAGCGATCGCCCGCTATCCCGCAGATCCGGGCGGTGGTCGATCACCGGCTTCGGCGGCGTGTCGGAAGCGGTCAAGGCGATGAAGCGCGGCGCCATCGACTTCCTGATCAAGCCGTTCCAGCTGTCGCAGCTCGCCGCGCGTGCTGCAGACGGCGCTCGACCAGCGGCGGCTGCGGGAAGAGAACGCCGAGCTGCGCGCGCAGCTGCGCGACCGCTTCCGCTTCGACAACATCATCGGCCGCGACAGCACGATGCAGCACGCTCTTCTCGACGCTGGAGCTGGTGGCGCCGATGAACAGCACCGTGCTGATCCAGGGCGAGACCGGCACCGGCAAGGAGCTGATCGCCCGCACCATCCACCACCACTCGCCCGCGCGCCGACCAGCGGTTCGTGGCCTTCAACGCCGCGGCCATTCCCGAAGGCGCTGGCCGAGGCCGAACTCTTCGGCCACGTGAAGGGCGCGTTCACCGGCGCCATCGCCACGCGCGTCGGCCGCTTCGAGCTGGCGCACCACGGCACGCTGTTCATCGACGAAGTGTCGTCGATGTCGCTGCCGCTCCAGGCCAAGCTGCTGCGCGCGCTGCAGGAGCGCGAGGTCGAGCGCGTCGGCGAGTCGAAGCCGATGAAGGTCGACATCCGCGTCGTCGCCGCCACCAACATCGACCTGCAGCAAGCTGGTGAAGGACGGCACGTTCCGCGAGGACCTCTTCTACCGGCTCAACGTCATTCCGGTGACGCTGCCGCCGCTGCGCGCGCGGCGCGAGGACATCCCGCTGCTGGCGCAGCACTTCGCTCACGAAGTCGTGCCAGCGAGAACGGCGTCGCGCTGCAAGCCGATCAGCGCAGGAGGCGCTGCGCGTGCTGATGGCCTACGACTGGCCCGGCAACATCCGCCAGTTCGAGAACGCGATCGAGCATGCGGTGGCGATGAGCCTGACGGCGACCGAGATCGGGCCGGCGGCGCTGCCCGAGGACGTCCGTCGGCGCTCCGACCGCGGCGGTGATGCCGCCGGTGACCATCCCGGACGAGGGCATCAACTTCACCTCGGTCGTGTCGCAGCTCGAACGCGACCTGATCCTGCGCTGCCTGGAGAAGACCGGCGGCAACAAGCGTCAGGCGGCGCGGCTGCTGCAATCTGAGCCGCACCACGTTCATCGACAAGCTGCAGCGGCTGAACGTCGGCAGGCGCGGCGTGAGCGCGGCGGAGGAGCAGCGGCGTCGGAGAAGCGCGTCAGACGCGCGGCAGGCGTAGCACGAACGCGGCGCCGCTGGCGGTGATCTCCTGCGTGAGGGTGCCGCCGTGCCGCGCGGCGATGGTCCGCGCGGCCCAAAGCCCGAGCCCGGCAGTGTGTTGTTCGGCGGACGCCGCGGCAAACGGCTCGAAGATCCGGTCGGCGAACGCTGCCGGCACACCCGGTCCGTTGTCGGCGACGCGCACAAGCGCCCAGCCCTCCTCCGCCGCAACCCGAACATCTATTTCGCCGGTGGCCGCAGCCAGGCTCTCTTCGGCATTGACGATCAGGTTGAGCACCGCCTGCTCGATTTGCGTCCGGTTGACGCTGACGTTCAGGGCGGCGTTCACCACCCCCTCGCCGTCGCCGCTCAGCCGGATGGACAGCCGCGCACGGCGCACCGCGAACTCCCGTAACCCGACGCACCGCTGCGCGATGTCGCGTAGGTTGACCACCGCCGTGTCGTCGACCGGAGCCTTGGTGAAACTGGTCACCCGCTCGAGCGCGGCCGCCGCGCGGCCGCTCTGGTTGCGCATTCGGGCCAACCCGCGGGTCACCTGTTCAGGAAGGTCGGTGCGGCCCTCCAGCAGTTCGATGCTGCCGGCAATCACCTGCAGGGCGTTGTTCACGTCGTGAATCGCGCCGGTCAGCAGGCGGGCGACGGTCACGGACCGGTTCAGTCCGAGGAGGACGTCCGGGTCCGGAAGGGTTGGATTGTCCACGCTCTGAGCCTCTCCCCGCATTCGCAAACCGCTGACCTGCAGCTCGCCGGCACCAGCTGAACTCATGCACCCCAAGCATAGCGGTTTACGTAACCGTTCCGGCTAGCGGGCGCCGGCTAGCGGGCGCCGCGGAGCCGTCGCCACCCGAGGACCCGGTGAAGACCCTTGCGGCCATCGCTCAGCTGCACGGGCCTGACGTGGCCATGTGCGAGCCGTCCTTCGCCAGGGAGCCCTTCACGGTGACCTTATCGCCGACGTGAGCGACCTGCGTGCCCAGCCGTTCGGTACCAGCACATTGGGCTGGCGAGTTCGAGTCCAGTCGGTCGCACCGTTCGCCTCGCGCACCCGCACGTGAAAGCGCGCGTACGGATTGGTCCACTCGCTCTTGATGACCGCGCCTAAAGGGTGATGGGGTTAGTGGCGTCGAACTGAACCGAAAAGGAGTGGTGCGCAGCCAGCGGCGGCAATGCGGGAAGACACGACGCAAGGCAAGAGACGGCCACCAGCCCGGGAATGGTGCGGGTCATGCGGCGGATGCTACGTCCGTTCGACAGCAGTGTAAAGGCGGGGGCGCGCGGCTTGCAGGCATGGTCCGGGGGGCGCACATGATTGTGCTGAAGCTGTTACTGCTCGTCCTGCTCACGGTGACGGTCGCCGGCTGCGCCGCGATTGGCGGCATCTTCAAGGCCGGCTTCTGGGCCGGCATCATCGTCGTCGTGCTGGTGCTGGGCCTGATCGGCATCCTGGTGACGAAGATGCGATGAGGCGTGCGCGATCGGCGACGTTCTCGTCGTGCGTTGACACGCAGCCCGCCGATCGCCGACAAAGAGCAGATGGCCCATCCCGACACGCCACCACCATCAGGCGAAATCGCGGCGGCGGCGGCCGCCTGCGCCGCAGCCCTTGCCGACAGCGCGCCTGCGGCAGGGAGCGCGGACCTCGATGCCGCGCTCGGCCCCCTGTTGCATGCGATCCGTCATAGTCACCAACGATTTGCCTTCGACAGCGAGGGACGGCCCGGGGCGATCGAGGCGGTGCGCCAGGCGCTGCCCGCCGTCGAGTGTGACCTGTTCGACGCCGTCATCGAAGACCACGCCTGCGAAGTCGCCGCGCTGCGCGAGGCGTTGTGCTGTGTCGCGCGCACGGCGCGCCTAGGGCGGACGGGCAGCTAATCGCCGCCGAGCAGTACGCGGACGCCGACCCGTGCGGTCAGTGGCAGCGCCGGGAATCCGAAGACGGCCTCGTAGCGCTGGTCGAGCAGGTTCTCGATGCTGACCGTTGCGCGGACGCGGCGGGTGACCCGATAGGCGCCGCTCAGATCGACCTTCTGATACGCGGCGTCGAGGTTGCGGTTCGGGAGCAGCAGCGAGTTACCGAAATCCGGCGCCGTGGCGAAGGTGCTGTCGTCGCGCTTGCCGGCGAAGTACGCCGACAGCGCCAGCTCGACTCGCCCGGGTGCATAGACCAGGCCGAGGTTGCCGGAGTGCGACGGACGACGGAACGGCCGCCCACCGACCAGCGGTGAGAAGGCACCGATGGCAACGCCGGGAAATGCCGGATTAAACGAGGTGCTGGCGCTGAATGCCTCCGTCACCTCGGCATCCAGATAGGTGTACGACGCCATCGCCCGCACGGTGCGGCCGAACGCGGTGTCACCGGAGAGTTCGAGCCCTCGTGCGCGATACGATTGCGAGTTCAGGTAGGCACCGGAGTCGGTGGCGTTGGCCACCTCCACCGGCACGCCGGCCAGTGGCAGGGCCGTCCGTCCAAGGTACTCGAGCAGGTCGTTGAACCGGTTATAGAAATAGGCCGCGCGCGCCCGTGCAGCACCTCCGGCCAGACCCTGTTCGATGCCGACGTCGAAGCTCGTGTTCCGCTCCGGCCCGATCGGCTCGACACCCGTCGCGGCCGGCGTTCCCTGTATGAGCGAGAACAATGACGACCGCTGCTGGAAGAGGCTCGGTGCCTTGACGCCGGCACCAGCATTGAGCGTGAGCTTGGTATCGGTGGCGCGAGCGGCCGATGGCTGCCGCAGGTAGGCAGCCACCGAGAGCCGCGGCACGACCTCGTTGCCAAACGCCGCGTTGTGCTCGTAGCCGAGTCCGGCGGTGACGTGGAGCCGGTTGCCCACCGCGCTGCGGCCTTCGACGAACAGGCCGCCGTTGTCGCGACTCGCGTCCGGCGCGGCGTCGACGACGCTGTACGCGCTTTCCCGCTCATAGCGCCCGCCGCCGGTGATCGCCAGCGCCGGCGTGAACTCCAAGGTCGCCTGCCCTGACAACGCGCGCCGCGCCGTTCGGCTTTCGAAGCGCCGCGGATAGCTGCCCCCGAAATCGAGAACAGCGCGGCCAGCGACGCTGTAGCCGTTGGCTCCGGTCAGGGTCACCGGAAGTCCCAGGTAATTGGGCCCGAAGCCGAACGGGTCGTCCGCCGTGCCGGTCGGTGCCGGGTTGACGTTCCGCGACGTGAAATCGGTCGAGCCAAAGCGCACGGTCGTCTGTAGCCGGCTGCTGACCTGCGACTGCACCGCCAGGCCGGCGTAGGTCAGGCTGTTCTCCTGGGTGGAATCGTCGGCCAGACGGTAGAGGCTGAATGCCCCAGGGCTGCCGGCGGTCGCGTCGGTGCGCCGCACGGTCGCGCTCACGTCGCTGCCGCGGCCGAGTGCGGCGCCGAGGCGGCCCGAGTAGGTGCGGTTGCGGTAATCGTTGTTTGGCAGGTCGTTGTCGGTCGTGAAGAAGGAGTAGCCCGAGAAGTAGTCGATCCGCCCGGCAACGCCGCCAACCGACGCGCCGCTGTGGCCGGTTGCCAGGTTGCCGCCATCGGCGAAGAGCTCGGCCTGCGGCGTCCGGGTGCTGCCGCGCCTGGTCGTGACGCTGATGACCCCGGCTAGGGCATCCGCGCCATAGACCACGCTGTTGGTCTGACGCAGCACTTCGACGCGGTCGACGCCGACCGTCGCGAGCTGGGCGAAGTCGAAACCGCCGCCGATATCGTTGGCGACGACGCCGTCGATCAGCACCTTGTTGAAATTGGAGGCGCCGCCACGGATGAACATCGAGGTGTTGCCGCCACGCGCGCCGGTCTGCGACACCTGCGATCCGGGGACGAGCCGCAGCGCCTCGAGCACGTCCGGCTTGTTGAGCGCGTCGAGAGTTACCGAATCGATGACGGTAATCGGCGCACCGGTCTGCGATTGCGCCACGCCACCGGCTGCTGCGGTGACGACAAGCACCTGCTGCAGCTGCCCCACCTGCAACGCAACCTCGAGCACGGTCCGGCCCGCACCAAGATATAGCAGGTCAGAGGTATGCGGCTCGAAGCCGGCGGCGGTGACCGCAACCTGGTAACGACCCGGCGCGATGCCCTCGACGGTAAAGCTGCCGTCAGCGCCGCTGCGGGTTTCGGCTGCCGGCTGCCGCCGCTCACCGAGCAGCGCGACGGTCGCGGCCGCCACACGGCTGCCGAGCGGGTCAGTCACGACGCCGACGAGCGAGGCCTGCTGCTGTGCCGCCGCCGTCGCCGGTAACAAGCCGGCCAGGGCGAGCGCCGCCCAGACCGCCACGGTCCTTACACGATTCATCGATAGCTCCACGAAAGAAGCCCGTTGTGGGCCCTGCGATCTTACCGAGGTGCCCCGCGGCGGCACCTGAAGAGTTCATGAACTCCTGGTCAGGCGGCGGCGCGCCGTGGGAGCGCCCGGCGGCCGCAACGTACCTGACGAAGAATTCAGAAAGGGCAGGGTCCTCGGAGAAGAGGCGCCCCCGAAATCACGCGTTGACGGCGCGCACCTCGACCCAGCCGTCACGCAGCCGGGTTTCGAAGAGCGGCTGCGGCTGCGTCGCCGGGCCGTCGACGACGTGACCGTCACGGACCGAGAAGCGCGAGCCGTGCCAGGGGCATTCGACCACATCGCCCTCCAGCTTTCCCTCGCACAACGGCCCGCCGAGATGCGCGCACGTGTTGGCGATCGCGTGGATATCGCGGCCGCGTCGCAGCAGCAGCACCGCGATGCCGCCCGCGTCACCGCACGCAAGCGTCCCGTCGACCAGCTCGCTCTCGCGGAGCGCCGGGACGAACTCCTTCGGCATCTCCTGCGCGGCCGTGTGATCGACGCCGATCTGCTCGCCGTACACCAGGTGGCCGCCGAGATACGCCGCCGCCATCGACATGGCGTAGCCGAGCATCGCCAGCCCGCGCCCCGCACCGCGGTCGTCGCGACGCCGCATCACCAGCGATGACGCGTAGAGCGCGGTGGCGCCGACGTTGAGCGCGCCGTGCACCAGCCCGACCTTGCGGCCGCGGCCGTACGTTTCCGACCAGTCGGTCAGGCCGGTGACGGCAGCCCCAGCGGCACCAACCAGCCCGACGGCGACCGAGGTGTCGGCAGCTGTCTGCATCTCGCTGCTGCCGTTGATCGAGTCCATCGCATCGAACACCAGCGCCATCGTCCAGGCGCCAATCGGGATGTCGGTGAGCACCGGGTGGAGCGGATGGCCGAGCCAGGTGCCGTGCAGCGCATTCTTCACTTGCTGACCGGCGCTGCCGGCCGCGGCGAAGGCGCCTTTGATCGCCGGCTGCAACGCCTCGCCGGCGGCGTCGAGAAACTGCTGCTGGTCGATGACCTTGATGATGCCTTCTGCTGACATACCGCTGCCTCCTCCGATTAATGCGGCGTGCCGGCGCGTGATGCGCCGAGCCGTTCCGTGCTGTCGATGACGCGGGCCCACGCCGTGGCGAGATGCTGCTCGGTCGTCAGGATGTTGCCCACAGCCATGCGCATCACCGTGCGCCCACCCACCCGGGTGTGTGTCAGGTAGACCGCTCCCGACGCGTTCGCCGCGGCAACCACCTGCTCGTTCAGCCGATCTCCGGCAGCGCCGTCTCCCCAGCCGCGGGCGCGGAAGCAGACGACCGCCATCGGCACCGGCGCCGCGAGCTCGAAACGATCGTCGGCGGCGACCCACCCGGCCCAGACGTGCGCCAGCCGGCAGTGCTCACGAATGCGTGCGGCGAGACCGTCACGGCCGAACGCGCGGAAGACCATCCACGCCTTCAGCGCGCGGAAGCGGCGGCCGAGCTGCAGGCCGTAGTCCATGTAGTCGATGTCGCCGCCGCCGGCGTCGCCGTGAAGATACTCCGGCGTGAACGAGAACACGGCCCGAAGCTCCTCCGGATGGCGGACGAACAAGGCACTGAAGTCGAGCGGCACGAACAGCCACTTGTGCGGATTGATCACCAGCGAGTCGGCGCGCTCCGCGCCCGCCAGTACCCAGCGCCCCTCGTCGAGCACGGCCATGGCGCCACCGTAAGCCGCGTCGACGTGCAGCCAGGTCCCGGTCTCGCGACACACGTCGGCGAGCTGCGGGATCGGATCGACGCTGGTGGTCGACGTGCTGCCGGCAGTTGCGATCACCGCCATCGGGCGGCAGCCGTCGCGCAGATCGCCGTCAATCGCCGTCCGCAGTAACGCCGGCTCGAGCCGGAGATCGGGCCCGGTCGGAATGCGAACCACGTTCGCTTCGCCGATGCCGAGGGCGATCGCTGCTTTTTCGATCGAGCTGTGCGCCTGGTCGGAGGCATAGAGCCGCAACGTGGGCACGTCGCCGCGACCGGCGAGCCCGCGCTGACGCACGCCGGCGGCGCAGCGCTCGCGTGCCGCCGCCAGCGCATGCAGCAGTGCGATCGAGGCGGTGTCGTAGACGACGCCGGTGAAGGGCGGCGGCAGGCCGATCATCTCGCGGATCCAGCGCAGCACCACCGTTTCGAGCTCCGTCGCCGCCGGTGAGGTCTGCCAGGTCATGGCGCTGACGTTCAGGGCGGCGGCGATCAGCTCGGCGACGATCGCCGGCCCGTTGGACGTGCTGCCGAAGTAGCCGAGAAAGGCGGGATGGCCCCAGTGGACAATCCCCGGCATGACGACTGCATCGAGTTCCGTCATGATCGTCGCCAGCGGGGTCGCGGCACGCGGCATGTCGGCCGGCAGCGCGGCGGCGATGTCGCCCGGGGCGACGGTCGGAACGATGCGGCGTGCGTCGATGGTCTGCCGATAGTCGGCGACCCAGTCCGACGCCTGGTGCAGGGCGAGCCGCAACGCCTCCGCCGGGATGTCACCCAGCCCAGGCGGGGCGTCTGCCGGTGGCTGACTCACTGCGCCAGCCTCGACGTCGCCCGTTGCGAGGCCAGATCGTGGCCGCCGTGCACCGGGCGGGCGGCACAACACACAACCGTACGAGTGCGTGGCCCATGTCTCCTGTCAGGCCTCCTGTCACCTACGTCCTGCCTATCCGCAGCGCTTCGATCACGCCAGATCCCGAGCTGGCCGGCTACCTGCGGTGGCTGAGCGGCCGCACCGAAACGATCGTCGTCGATGGCTCGCCGGCCGCGATCTTCGCGGCGCATGCCGCCGAGTGGTCGAATGCGCGTGATGCCGGGTTGCAGCATCTCGTTCCGGCGCCGGACCTGATCACCGAGATGGGCAAGGTCGGCGGCGTCCTCACCGGCTTGCGGGCCGCGTCGCACGAGCGGGTGATCATCTCGGATGACGACGTCCGGTATGACGACGAGAGCCTGGCCGCCGTGGCTGACGCCCTCGGCGCGGCAGACGTGGTGCGGCCGCAGAACTACTTCGAGCCGCTGCCATGGCACGCAGCGTGGGACAGCGGCCGCATGCTGCTGAACCGCGTCAGCGGCGGCGACTGGCCGGGCACCCTGGGCGTGCGCCGCAGCGTGCTGGCCGCGACCGGTGGTTACGACGGCCGCGCCATGTTCGAGAACCTCGAGTTGGTGCGGACGGTGGTCGCCGCTGGCGGACGCGAAGCGGTCTTGCACGACGTGTTCATCCCGCGGCGCCCGGCAACCACCGCCCACTTCTGGTCGCAGCGCGTCCGGCAGGCGTATGACGAGTTGGCGCGACCTGGCCGGCTGGCTGCCGAGCTTGCCGTGCTGCCGCTGGTGGTAGCCGGTATCCGGACACGCCGCTGGGGGGGCTTGCTCGGTGCTGCTGTCGCGATTACCGCGGTCGCCGAAGCGGGCAGGCGGCGCGGCGGCGCACGACGCGTCTTTCCCCCACACGCCCCGCTGCTCGCGCCTGCCTGGGTGGCAGAACGCGCCGTGTGCGCCTGGCTGGCGGTCGGTGCCCGGCTGCTGCTGGGCGGAGTCCCGTATCGCGGCCGGATCCTGCGCCATGCCGCTACTCCGTCGCGCGTGCTGCGGGCGCGGCATCGCTCCGTCCGCGAGGCAGCAGCCCAGCGTCGTGCACCAGCAGATCGATCGGTTTGAAGGTGCCGTTATTCGACAACTCCGCCGAGCAGGCGGTGACGCCGACAATCAAGTCCATCTCGGCGCGCAGCACCAGGTGGTCACCGGGACGGCCGCGCGGCGGCAGGATCTGCAATTCGCCCGACGGCTGCACCTCCACGTTCATGAACACATTGAAGGTCGTCGGGATGGCGTCCGCGGTGATCCCGAACGGCGCGAGGTTGCGCACCAGGTTCTCGAAGCAGCTCGGGTGGTGCCCGGTGGTCTTGTAGAGAATCGTGAACGTCTCGGGGCTGCACGGCGTGAACAGGAAGTCATGGCGGCCGACCGTGTCCTCGACGATCGTCCACATCGGCCGGCTTCGATTGGAGTACAGCACGTGGCCGGTCGTCAGATAGATCGTGTTGGCGTAGTCGATGGTGCGGCCGGACGACAGCCATTCGGCCGGGTCGGCGCGGGCAAAGGAGATCAGGTCGGAGACCTGCTCCCCTTGCGGGTCGACGATCTCGAGGTACTGCCCTTCGGCGACGAGCAGGCCGGCGCCGGTCTGGGGGGGAAGATGAATCCGTCGTGCCGCGGTCATGCAGAGCAGCCTACGACGCGCGGCGATGAAACGGGCAGCGCCAACCCTCAGCCGAGACGTCGCGCCCGGAGGTACTGCTCGGCTTCGGAACGTTCGCCGAAGTTGGCCAGGTTCGGATTGAGGCTGCCCTGCAGCGCCAGGTCACGTTCGCGGATGCGGTCGCGCAGCCGCTCGAAACGGCCATCACGCCGCAGTTGCTCGAACTGCGCGTGCGGGTTGAACACCAGCGTCGGCCAGTCGAAGCGTCGCGCCAGCCGCGAACTTGCCGGGTGCAGGCCGACGACGAAGAGCCCGACGCCGGCGAAGCTGAAGGAGAATTGCGGGCTGTCGGGATCGGCGCTGACCGCCGGGTCCCATCCGGCAGAGGGCTCGTCCTGCTCGTGCAACAATTGCAGCTGCAACCAGAGCTGCTCCTCGAACTGAAGCTCGTTGCGCGGCCGCGGTGCACGGAACACGGCGACGAAGGCGCGGAACCGACCCGGCTCGGCCGCCGGCCTGGTCACGAAGGCGGCGAGGTCGGTGGCGAGACTGCGCGCGCCAGCGGCGCTGCCCATCTGGTCGTAGAGGTGGAGGTCGTGCTCGTTGGTGCGGACCACCCCTTTGGCCGCGAGGCACGGAAACGCTGCATCGCTGACCAGCCGGTCGAACGCGGTGCGAACGTGGTGCAGCGAGACCATCAGCGGTGGTCATAACTGCAACGCGTGTTCCAGAGCACGCTCGATGACGGCAGTTAGAGGGCGGCAGGGACCCGCGGCCTGCAATCTGACAGACTATTCACGAATTCTTCAGCTCAGCCTGCGCGCCGCTCGAGGTATTGTTGCCGACGAAAACGCCGTGCGCGGGCGCGGCTCACTCATGAGGAGACGGCATGCGCGTTCGTAGTGTTGCGACAGTTGCGGTTCTGACCATGGCGCTCGGTTCTCTCGTCATGGCGGCGTGCCAGGCGCCGGCGCGGCCGGCGGCGACCGAAGGGGCGGCGGGCACCGCCGAGGTGCATGCCACGCTCAACCAGTTGATGCGCGGCGTGCTGTTCCCGAATTCGAACGTGGTGTTCGCGGCACAAGGGGACGATCCCGCCGGCGTCAAAGCCGCCGAAGATCCCTCGCTGGCGGTCAACCCGCTCGCCAGCACCTACGGCGGCTGGCAGGCCGTGGAGAACAGCAGCCTGGCGCTGGTCGAGTCAGCGAACCTGCTGACGGTGCCGGGCCGCACGTGCTCGAACGGCAAGCCCGCGCCGGTCGATGCCGCCGACTGGAAGCAGTTCGTCCAGGGGCTGCGCGACGCCGGGATGGTGGCCTACCAGGCGGCACAGGCCAAGAATCAGGACCAGATCCTCGACGCCGCCGACAAGTTGACCACCGCGTGCTCCGAATGCCACACCGTCTACCGGGAGAAGACGCCGGAACAAGGAGGGGATGCGGCGCGGTGCACGAAGTAATCGTGTAACTCTGAACTACTCGGCCACCTTCCTCGGTGCCAATAACGCGCCGACCAGCGCAAGCGCCGCCGCCAGCCACGCCCACAGCGTCAGCTTGGCCGTGCTGGATGGCGAGGCCGGCGACCAACGGCGCGACGATCGAGGCCATCGACATCAGCGACTGGGTGATGCCGAGCAACCACGCCCTGCTCGTGGCGCTCGGCGTGGTGCGTGATCAGGCTGGTGAGCGCCGGCCGCAGCACGCCGTTGCCGAAGCCGCGAGGATCGTCGACGATGAGCAGCAGCGGCACGATCGAGTAGGCGACGCCGAGCCAGAAGTAGCCGAGCGACCAGCGCGATGAAGCCGACCGAGACGAGCCGCGCCTCGCCGTAGCGCTGCACCAGCCGGCCGATCAGCACCGCCCTGCAGGATGATGCCGAGCAAGCCGACGAAGCCGAAGCACGTAGCCGATCTCGCGCGGGCCGAACGGTGGCCGTTCCAGGTGAAGCGCCGCTCGGCGAACAGCGCGAAGCCGGAGATGAACGTCGAGAACGACAGCATGAAGAACAGGAACTGCAGCAGCCGGGCGCGCAGCGCCGGCCGCGCGAAGTACTGCGCGTAGGTCCGCCAGTCAGAGCGCCCAGCGATCGGTGCCGATCCGGCCGCGGTCGTCCGGCCGCCCCTGCAGCAGCGTCACCGTGCACAGGACGCTGGTCGCCGACATCGCCGCCGCCAGGTAGATCGGCGCGCTCAGGCCGTAGCAGCCCGAGAGGAACCCGGTGAGCGACGGGCCGATGAAGAAGCCGAGGCCGAAGGCGATGCCGATCAGGCCGAACGCCGTGCCGGTTCTCCGGCGTCGTGTTGTCGGCGATGTAGGCCTGCACCAGCGACAGGTTGCCGGCGGTCGCGCCGTCGATGATGCGCGACAGGTAGATCATCCACAGCGACGCTCGCCCGGGCCAGGACGATGAAGCCGATGAAGGTGCCGATCTGGCTGATGATCAGCATCGGCTTTCGGCCGATGCTGGTCGGAGCATGGCCGATGCAGCGGCCCGGACACCAGCTGGCAGGCGGCAAACACCGAGATCAGCAGCGTCGCCTGCAGCGGCGTGGCGTCGAAGGTCTCGGCGTAGATCGCCAGCAGCGGGATGCACCAGCGTCATGCCGAACACGTCGACGAGCACGATCAGGAACACCGGCAGCAGCGAGACCTGCTCGACCGGCTCGAGCGGCGAGTCGAGCGCGGCCGCGGCCACGACGGGATCAGCGGGCATCAGCGTGGCGCGGCGCCGCGGCGGGCCGACTCAGGATGCAAACACCCGCGCCGGCACGAGCACGTGGCCGTCGAACAGCGCGCGCGAGGTGCTGATCTGCGCCGCTTCCGTGACGGTGAGGGCGCCGTCGCGCTCCTCGACGCCGATCAGGATCGGGCTGGCACCGGTGGGGTGCTCGACCAGCATGCGCTTCGACGCGCCGTCGGGCAACACGCGCGACGTTGCGCGCCGGCCCCTCGGCAAGCACGCAGGCCGTCGCCACGCTGAGCGCGGCGAAGACGCCGATGCGTGGCGTGGGCACGGTGCGGGATGAATGAGCGCGTGGCGATGACGCCGCCGCTCGCGCGGCGGCGCGACCATGATCATCTTCGGCACGGTCTTGTCCGTGACGTCGCCGAGATTCATCATCGGCCCGACCGCAAGCCGAATCGCCTCGATCCTCGCCTTCAGCTCGGTGTCGGCATCGAGCGCCTCGCGCGCTCTCGTAGCCGGTGCGGCCGAGGTCGCTCGCCCGCATCACCACCACCGGCATGCCGTTGTCGATGCAGGTCACGTCGACGCCGTTGACCGGTCGACCGCGCGGCCGGTCGGCAGCAGCGCGCCGCAGATCGAGCCGGCGGCATCGGCGAAGCTCGAGCGCGAATCGGCGCCGCCGTGCCGGGCACGCCGTCGATGCTGCGCATCGCCGTCGTAACGCGGCATACCGCCGGGCGTCTGCACCGTCGCGATCACCGTCTGGCCGCTGTTGACCATGAAGATGCGCGACCCTGGTCGTGACTCGCCGGTCGCCGGGACCAGGCCGCGCTCGATGGCGAACGGACCGACGCCGGCGAGGATGTTGCCGCAGTTCTGCGCGGTCGCGACGATCGCGCCTTGTCGACGAAGACCTGCAGGAACAGGTAGTCGACGTCGATCGCCCGGCGCGCGTCGAGCGCGAGACGATCGCCACCTTGCTGGTGAGCGGATCGGCGCCGCCGATGCCGTCGATCTGACGCGCGTCGGGCGACCCCATCGCCGCGAGCAGCACGCGGTCGCGCGTCGCCGCGTCCGCCGGCAGGTCGCTGGCGAGAAAGTACGCGCCCTTGGACGTGCCGCCGCGCATCATCAGGCAGGGAATCCGGGTTTGCATCGGGGTCTTCTCTCCTACCGCTTTCGGCTTGCCGGTCGGATCGACGTACTGGTCGATCGGCGGCGTGCCATGGGTGTGGAAGCTCTCGATCGTCTTCAGCCCCCAGGCCTGGCCCTTCTTGCGCTCGGTTTCCGTCCACACGACCGGCTGCCAGTCGGGCGCCAGCATCAGCCGCGCGCCGGCATTGGCGACCTCGATGCGGTTGCCGCCGGGTTCGTAGACGTAGAGGAAGAAGGTCTGCTGGATCGCGTGCTTGTGCGGGCCGGTTTCGATGTGCACGCCGTTCTCGAGGAAGATGTCGGCCGCACGCAGCACGTCCTCGCGGCTGAGTCGAGCGCGTAGGTGACGTGATGGAAGCGGCCGCGCGCGCCGTAGTGATCGAGCGTGAACGCCACGTCGTAGGTCTTGTTGGTCGTCGTCACCCAGACGCCCGCTTCCTTGCCGCTGTCGAGGACGATCATCTCGGTCGTGCGCATGCCGAGCACGTCTTCCATGAAGTGGCGCAGATCCGGCGACGTCGGAGGTCAGCAGGTTGAGGTGATCGAGCCGGCGCACGTTGACGCCGCGCGCCGGGTAGCGCATCGCCTGGTTCTTCAGCGCCGGCTTCAGCGCCGCTGGAGCCGTGTACCAGTCGGTCTCGTAGTAGACCTCCATGTTGTGGCCGTCGGGCGTCGTGAACGCGTACGCCGGGCCGTGCCCGAGGTCACCGTCGGTCCAGCCGCGGCCGAGGCCGGTCTGCTCGATGATCCCGACGCGATGCTGCAGGGCCTCCGGACTGGTCGCGCGGAAGGCGATGTGGCCCATGCCGGCGGCCGGTGCCGTCGGTCAGCTTGATGGTGTGGTGCTCGTAGTCGTCCCAACCGCGCAGGTAGACGGACTGGCCGGCGCGGCCGCTCTCAGTCATGCCGAGCACGTCGACGAAGAACCGCAGGCTCTCGTCGGGCTTCGGGGTGAGCAGTTCGAGGTGGGCGAGGTGCGCGAGGTCGAATGATCGGTGTGTGGATCGCATCAGCGCTCCAGATTATCCGATCACGCGGTCACGAGCACGAGGGCGATGTGCCGGGGCCGATCGGCGGCACCCTGCCTTACGTGGAGTGCGCGATTCGCCGGGTCCGCTGCGCGGCACCCGGCCTACGGCGGCACGGAGCGGACTGGCAGGAGCCGGACGTTCCGCGGGCGAGGGCGAGGCGATTGCGCTCGGCGGTGAGCATCTCGACGAGCTGCCGCCGGCGGGCGATCAGCGCGCCGAGTCGTGCTGCGCGCCATCGGGCAGCGGGCGCGGCGCCGGTTGCACGCGCGCCGCAAACAGGGCCAAGACGCCGGCGTCGAGCGCATCAGTCTTGGCCAAGCGGCCGATCGCTTTCGCGAAATCGCGCACCTGCCGCGGATTGACGACGGCCAGCGGCACGCCCTCGACGGCGAGCGCCGTGGCGACATCGGTTTCATAGCCGCCGGTCGCTTCGAGGACCACGAGCGCGGGCGCGAGCGCCTGGACATGGGCGACGAGCGCCCGCAGCCCGGCCTCGTCCTGCGCAAAGCGCGGCGTGGCGGCGGGCGGATGGACGGCGACGTCGAGACGCGCTTTCGCGACGTCAATGCCAACGTAGCAGGGGGTGGACATTAGACACACTCCAGCCGCACGCGCCCTGCCTTGCCTGATGCGGGGTCGGGCCCCGGGCACCTGTACGGGCTCTGGCGGCAAGAAACGAGCCCCGCGCCCAGGCTACGAACGGGATCAGATCCCTTGGCCGGGTGCGGGCTGCGGGGCTCGCGATCGAACATTCGAAGATACAAGGCCGGGTGCCGCGCAGCGGACCCGGCGAATCGTCAGTGGCGCCGCTCGGTCCAGCCCTGCTCGAGCAGCAGGTCCCACAGCTCGTTGGAGCGCTCCAGCGCCGTGTCCTCGTTGCTGCACCGCTCGCACAGGAAGATGCTGCGGCCGCGGCGGACGATGAGTTCCCATTCGCCGCCGTGTTCGCCGAGGGTGCAGTGCGCCGGCTCGTGGTGCAGGTCCTGCAGCCGCCAGACGGTGAACAGCATCGACATCAGTTCCTCCCGGCCTGCCGCTCCTTCGCGCGGCGGAGCGCCTGACGAATCTCTTCCAGTAGCACTTCGGGCTCGACCGGCTTGGGCAAGAAGGTCTCGCAGCCCGCGGCCAGCGCCCGCTCGGGTGCCGGCGGGAACACGTGGGCACTCAACGCCAGCACGGGTACGTTCGCGGTTGCCGCGTCCGCCTTCAACCGGGCGGTCGCGTCCAGCCCGTCGAGCACCGGCATCCACAGGTCCATCAGCACCAGATCCGGGCGGGACGATCGCGCCTTCTCCACTGCTTCGCGGCCATTTGCCGCTTCATCGACCTCGAACCCCCAGAACGTCAGCCAGGCACACCACAGGTCACGGATGTCGTCGCTGTCGTCGGCGACGAGCACCTTCTGTGGCCGGGGCTCGCTCCGTCGTTCCATGCCACCAAATGGTGCAAACGGCATGACCTGAGCCGTTTGGAAAGTGCGCGCAAATCCGCCCGGAAGGGCTAATTCTGCAGCTGCACGCGCACGTGGCGCCGCCGATCGCTCATCGCCCGCACCCTCCCCCGCCGCTCGCGCCCCCGCCGCCGGTCGGTGCCAAACCGGTGCAGCGTGTAACCGTCCGCCACCAGCTCCCGCTCCAGCTCGGACTGCAGGAGTGCGCAGTGCAGGAGGTCGGCGACCTCATAAGTGCGGTCGCCGTAGCCGGGGCCACGGACGACCAGCTGCATGGCACCCTGTGTGTCGGCCGCGCGCACGATACGGACCGAGTCGAGGCCACGCGTGAACAGCCAGGCTTCCTGAATCGCAGCCAGCGTAGTCATCGCGATCGTAATCGGACGCAGCTCCGCAATCTTGAAACGGCACAGCTGATACCGGGGCAAATGAGGTGTGGCGGCAGTCGCCGCCGTGAGCTAGGGAGCGGCGATGCCCGCGGTCACGCGGGCGATGGCCGTCGCCAGGGCGAGCGGCGCGAACGGCTTCTCGACGTGCGCCTTGAAGCCGGCGGCAAGGGCGGTGACCCGATCTTCGGGCGTCGCATAAGCGGTGACCGCAATCGCCGGGACGCCGCCGCCATGTTCGCGCGGCAACGCCGCGAGCCTGCGGATCAGCCCGTAGCCGTCGATCACCGGCATGCCGATGTCGCTGATGATCACGTGCGGCTGCCTCGCTTCCGGCTGGCCGCGCATGAAGGCCAGCGCCTCCTCCGCCGAAGAGACCGCGATCGCCTCGGCACCGAAATCGCTGATCGACCGGATCAGGATCTCGCGGGCGTCGTCCTCGTCCTCGACGATCAGCACGCGAATGCCGTCCAGACCGGATACCGCGCCGGCGATCGGCGATGGCGTCCGGTTGGTCACCATCCCTTCCACCCGCGCCGGCAGCATGACGGTGAACGTCGCTCCGAAGCCGAGCCAGGGCTCTCCACCTGGACCGTGCCGCCATGCAGTTCGACCAGTTCGCGGACCAGCGCCAGGCCGAGCCCCAGGCCGCCGTGCCGGCGGCGACGACGACGGGTCCGCCTGCTTGAAGCGCTCGAACACCTGCGGCAGGAACTCCGGCGTCGATGCCCTGGCCGGTGTCGGTCGACGGTCAGGCGGACGTGCCCGGCCGTCGGCGCCGCAGCGACACCGTGACCGAGCCGCCCGCGCTCGGTGAACTTCACGGCGTTCGACAGCAGGTTCCAGATCACCTGCAGCAGCCGGTCGGCGTCGCCGCTCACCGGCGGCACGTGCGTCCGACAGATCGGTCACCGATGCTGCACGCCCTTGGCATCGGCCGCGGGCCGCGACCACGTCGACCGCGGCCAGCGATCACGGCTCCAGATCGACCGGCGGCAGACTCGAGCCGCAGCTTGCCGCTCACGATCCGCGCCATGTCGAGCATGTCGCTGACCAGCGTCAGCTGCGCCGCGGCGTTGCGATCGATCACCTCGACGGCCCGCCGCATCGTCGCGGCATCGACTGGTCGCGCGACTGCAGGATGCGCGTCCAGCCGAGCACGGCGTTGAGCGGCGTGCGGATCTCGTGCGACAGCGTCGCCAGGAACTCGTCCTTGACGCGCGACGCCGCTTCGGCGGTGCGCGCGCGCCGCCTCGGCGGTGGCGATCTGCGCGCGCAGCTCGCGCTCGGTGGCGACCCGCTCGCTGACGTCCTCGATGACGGTGATCGTGCCGACGATGGTCGCCGCCGTCGAACAGCGGCGCGATGCGGCCGCTCTGCGGCATCGGCTGCCTCGACTCGCTCGGACGCGGGCGGCAGGATGAAGCGGTGCAGCGATGCGACAGCATCGTCGACGCTGCGCCGGTCAGCGCGTCCGCGTAGTGCTGATCGAAGCCGCGCTCGACCAACGACGGCAGCACCTCGAGCAGCGGCCGGCCGATCACCGCGCTGCTCCGGGATGCCGGTGGCGTGCACCAGCCAGCGGTTCCAGCTGCGGATGACGCAGCGTCGTCGTCGGTCGTGAAGATGCCCTGCGCGGCGTAGCTCGTCGAACCAGTCGCAGCATGCGCCGCGGTCAGGCCGTCCGGCTGATCGGACGCCGATCATCACGGCTGCCCTGGTCGCTCCCAGCTGCTCGACGCGCGATCAGCAGCCGATTGAGCGACTGCACGCTGAGCACGATCACGACGTAGCCGGTGACCTCGGCGTCGCGCAGCCGGAAGCCGGCGGTGACGACCAGCGCGTAGCGAAGCGCATCCCTGCGTCTCGACCGAGCCGATGCAGCACCGTGCTGCAGGTCGTCGACATCGATGTCGGCACCGAGAACGACACCGGCACCTCGAGCAGGTTGCCGAACGTGCCGAGGCAGGCGTTCAGCAGGATGTTGCCGACTTCGGTCAGCACCTCCCGCGCCGACGGCATCGAGCGCCAGCGGCAGCGCCGGCTCGTCGGTCAGCAGCTCCTTGAGGCGCCGGCGGCGGCGATCGGATCGAGCATCAGCAGCGCGTCGCCGGCGACCGGACCGGAGAAGATCTGGTGCACGCTGGCGACTTCGTCGTCGACCAGCGTGCCGCAGCGAGCCTGTTCAGCTCGGTCGATCGGCATGCACGGCCACCTGCGGCACCTCGAGCAGCACGCGGTGCCCGGTCAGCTGCGACAGCGAGGCGCCGGCCCGGCCGAAGCCGATGTTCAGCAGCTCGACCAGCGCGTCGTGCTGGATCGTCGTTCAGTTCCATCGAGCGCCTCCGCCGAGCGTCGAGCGCACCAGCGTCGAGCGATCTCGTCCGCGTCGACCGGCTTGACCAGGAAACCCGGCGGCGCCCGCCTGCTGCGACCAGCTCGTGCGACGAGGTCTGCACGTCGGCCGAGACGACGATGACCGGGCCGCCGGATCCATCTCGCGCAGCTTGGCCAGCACGTCGAGTCCGTACATCCCTTCATCACCAGGTCGAGCAGCACGACGTCCGGCTTGTCGACGAAGTAGCGTCTCGAGCGCGGCCATGCCGTCTTCGGCTTCGACCACCTCGAAGCCGGCGCCCTCGAGGATGCCGCGCGCGCGCCGCCGCGCCAGCCCCGAGTCGTCGACAACGAGAATCGTCGCCTGCTCATAGCCGCTCCAGAATGGCCCGCGCCAGTCTTCGAGTGGTGACGCTGTCGTCGCTCAGCCCCGCCTCGACGACCGAGCGCGGCATCCCGTAGACGACGCACGACTGTCTTCGGCCTCGGTCAGGATACTGCCCTCCGCGCGCCTTGATCCACGCCGCGCCGTCGCGGCCGTCGGCGCCCATGCCGGTCATCACGACGCCGAGCGACGCGGGCGCCGTAGACCTCGGCCGCCGAGTGGAACAGCACGTCCACCGCCGGCCGGTGCGGCGTGTCGAGCGGCCGAACGTCGAGGTGCGCGACCACGTCGCGTCCCGGCATGCGGCGGAAGCGACAGATGACGGCCGGCCGGAGCCAGCAGCACGCGTGCCCGGCACCATCCGCGTCGCCTTCGCGCGCTTCCTTCACCGTGCAGCCGCGACATCTCGTCGAGCTTGCGCGCGTACATCTCGGTGTAGCCGACCGGCATGTGCAGCACGATCGCGATCGGCACCGGGCAGTCCGCCGGCAGCCGCGGAATCAGCGATCTTCAGCGCCTGCGGCCCGCCGGTCGAGATGCCGATCACCACGATGTCGACCGGGCCGCGGCGTCGCGCGGCACGGCGACCGCGTCGACGGCGACCGCCGGCGCCGGCTGTGCACGCGCCGCAGCGGCGCGCCGGCCGCCGCCTTGACCTTCTCGATCAGCTCGTCGCCGATGTCGAGCAGGCGGTCGGTCGCCAGCGCCGTCGGCTTCTGCACGAAGTCGACCGCGCCGGCGTCGAGCGCCGCCAGCACCTGCTCGCCGGACTCGCTGGCGATGCTGATGATGACGATCGGCGACCGGCCGCGCGCGCCATCTGCTCGCGGACGAAGCGCGACGCCGTCCATCTCCGGCATGTTCAGATCGCAGGTGATGACGTCGGGCTGCAGCTCCTCCGCCAGCTCCAGCGCCTCGCGTGCCGTCGCGCGCCGTCGCCGACCACCTCGATGAACGGGCTGCGCGACAGCATCTGCGTCACCACCTTGCGGACGTAGGCCGAGTCGTCGACGACGAGCACGCGGACGATCGAGGCTGACGCGCGGTCGGCGCGGTTGCGTCGTCATGGCTTGACGTACACGAAGGCGCCGCCAAGTTCCTGCAGCTCGAAGCCGCGTCGTCACCCGCAGCAGCGATTCGGCCGCGCCGACGCACAGGTAGCCGGGCGACGGCATGCCGGTCGCGAACTGTTCGACGACCTCGCCGGACGCCGCCGCGCGTGAAATAGATGAACAGGTTGCGGCAGAAGATGACGTCGGCAGCCGGCGTGCGCCGCGGCTCCTCGGCGCGTCGACGACGTTGACGCGCGTCCACGAGGTGACCCGCGCGTGCAACGTCGGGTTGCACCGTCCACGTCGGCGTCGGCTCGCATCGGCGTGAAATACTTGTCGCGCAGCGCGTCGCGGCAGCTGACGGAACGCGCGCTCGCCGTAGCGCGCCCGCGCGCGCGCGCGCAACGCCGCCTCGCTGGCGTCGCTGGCGTGGATCTCGATCGCGCAGCCGCGTCGAACCAGCCCGCTTCGCTCGAGCGCCATCGCGATCGACAGCGGCTCTTCGCCGGTGGCGCAGGGCACGCTCCAGATCCGCATCGACGGCGGCGCTGCGCTCGACCAGCGCGCGGCACGATCGACGTCGGTCAGCGCGCGCAACTGATCGGACTTCGCGCCAGAAGTAGGTCTCCTGCACCGACAGCGCGTCGATGACCCGGCACCCAGTCGCGCCGCCGGCCTCGTCGTCGTACTTCAGCAGGTAGTAGTAGTCGAGCAGCGAGTCGAAGCCGCGCTCGATCGCCAGCGGCGCCAGCCGATCGCGCAGCAAGTCGCAGCCGCGCTGTCGTCGTAGTGACATGCCGGTGCGCGCTGCGACCAGGTCGCGCAGCAGCGGCAGCGTCCGCTCGGGCATGCGCAGCCCATGCGGTCGGGCAGCGCGGACGGGCGGTTCGCGGGCGCGCCGGTTCCGGTCATTGACGCGCCCGGCCGCAGCGGTCCAGCCGTGCCGCCGGCAGACCGCCGTCGGCGCGGCGGCGGACGCCCGCGTCGCGCATCCGACTCGGCGAGCTCGGCGCAGCCGCGCGGCCGACGGCGGCGGTACCGAGCCGCCCGAAAGCGGCGATCGCGCTCGCGCCGGACCAGCGCCGATCTCGTCGTCGAGCGCCGCGCGCGAGCTGTCTCCGATGCGCGCGGGTGCCGCATCCGGCCGAGAGCTGCCGCGGCGGCGAGCCGCACGCGGGACGCGTGCCGCCCTGCAGTGCGGCGCGCCACCGCGTCGATCGCCGCTCGGCGGCAGGCGCGGCGATCAGGCGCAGCAGCTCCTCGCGCGGCGCGTCGCTTCAGCCGCCAGCTCGACGAGCGCGTGACCGCGCGATCGGCGGCGTCGCCCGCCGCGCCACGGGCGATGCGGCGCAGCGCATCGATCGCGACACTCCGCAGCCCGGGCGGGTCGTCCAGCCGCGCCGCGCCACCAAGGACATCGACCGACTCCGGCCGGCCGCGGCGCGCCAGCGCCTGCGCGGCCGCGACGCGGCACTCGGTGCGAGCCGCCGTGACCGCCGCCTCAAGGATGTCGTCGACGCGCGGATCCGCGACGCCGCCAAGCGCCGTCAGCGCGGCCGCCGCCAGATCGTCGATCCGGTCCTGCGGCCAGCGCCACGGCGACGTCGACGAGGTCAGGCGCGCCAACGGCGCCCAGCGCGTGCAGCGCGGCAATGCGCACGTGCGGCGCCGGGTCACCGGTTGCCACCCGGAGCAGCGCCGCTACCGCCTCGACGCTCCGCTTGCGGCCGATGCTGCCCGCGGCGAAGTAGCGCACCCAGGGATCGGCGATCGGCGAGCGCCGCGCTGCAGCGGCCAGACGGCGTCCGGGTCCTCGACGGCGCGCAGCGCGTGCGCGGCCGCGGCGCGGTTGCGCGGCGCCTCGTGCGCCAGCGCGGCGACCAGCCGCGCGGTGCGCGTCGGATCGTCGAGCACCGGCAACTGCTCGATGGCGGCGCGGCGGACGTCCGGATGCGCATCCTCGGCCAGCGCGCCAACGACGCCGTCGACGCAGCTCGTCGAAGCCGAAATAGCCGGCGATGCGGACCGCGCACTCGCGCACCCGCGGATCGGCGTCTCGAGCAGCGCGCGCGACGCCGGCGGCGGTCGGGTCGGCGCCGATCGAGTTCATGGCGGCGATCGCCGCCTGGCGGACCGATGCGACGCGGATGGCCGAACAGCGGCAGCAGCGCGTCGAGCGCCGCGGCGTCGCCCAGCGCCGCCAGCGCCCCGGCGGCGGTGCACGACCAGGTCGACGTCGGCGCCATCGAGCAGCGGACGCAAGGCGGGGACGGCGCGGCGATCGCCAAGCCGGCCGAGCAGCGCCGCGGCTGCCAGGCGTTCGGCCCGGCGCCCTGCTCGCAGGCGGGGCAGCAGCGACGTCGACGGCGTCACGGCCGACGCCGAGCAGCGCGGCGTCGACCGACGCCTGCAACGTCCGCCTCGCCGAGCGCCGCGGCCAGCGCCGCCAGCGCCGGGTGCGCCCATCCACCCGAGCACGACCACCAGCGGCTCGAGCGGGGCAATCCGCCGGACCAGCGCATCGGCCAGCCGGTCGACGCCCGGCGCAGCGATCAGCGCCGCGCACCGCATCGGCGATGTGCGCACCGGCGCCGTACGATTCGTCGTAGCGTCTGTGGATGCGCTCCAGCGCGGCGGCAATCGCCGCCGGCTCGCCGCTGCCTTCGTTCAGGCGCCGCACGAGCGGCGCGACGCAGTCCTCGTCGCCCAGGCTGCGCCAGCGCGTCGACCACCGCCGGACGCAGCATCGTCGCTGGTCGAGCAGCCCGATCAGAGCCGGCGGCGACGCGCGCGTCGTCGGTCTGCGCCAGCGCGTCGATCGCCGGAAACGCCAGGAAGAAGTCGCCCGACTGCGGCGATCTCGGCGAGCGGCTCGACCGCGTCGGGCGCGCCGAGCGGCCGAGCGCCTCGATGGCGTGAAAGCGCACGTTGCTGTCGTCGTCGGATCGAGCAGCGCCGATCAGCGCCGGGACGGCGGCGGCCGCGCGCGATGCTGCCGAGCGCCAGCGCCGCGTGCATGCGCAGGTTCGGGTCGGGGTCGGAGAGCAGGCCGACGAGCGGCGCCGTCACGTCGACGTCGGCGGCGATCAGCACCTGCAGCGCGCTGCTCAGGACGTTGAGATCGTGGTGATCGCGCTGCAGGTTGTCGATGCAGCGCGGCGATGTCGTCGCGCGACGCCGACTGGCGCAGCGTCTGCACCGCGGCGCGCGCGCAGCCGCCAGTCGTCGGCGCCGACCGCCCAGCGCGGCGGCACGCCGGCGCGCGCCGCCGTCGCAGCTGCAGCGCCAGCGCGCGCTCGCTCGTCGAGCCGCTCGGTCACGTCCTCGATGGTGATCATCAGGCCGACGACTGCGGCTGCGTCGCGCGCAGCGGCGCGATGGTGACGCGCTGCTGCATCCGCTCGAAATGCGGCGGACGGCACCGCGGCGGGCAGGGAATCAGGTAGCGGTGGAACGCCGGCGCCAGCACCCGCGGCGTCCCGCTGCCGAGGACCTCGGCGAAGATCGTCGCGCGACCAGGCCGCGGTGGGCGCGGTCGCGCGACGTCCGTCAGCAGCCGGCCGCGGCACGTCGTCTTCGGGCAGGCCGGTCGCGGCCGCGAGCCACTCGTTCCAGCTGCGGACGCGCAGGTCGCGGTCGGTCGTGAGGACGCCGAGCCCGAGGGCTCTGCTGCCATGCCGCGCTCAGCGCGCTCGGCGCGCCGCTTGACGGCCGATCGGCCGTTGCCGCCGGATCGCCGTTCGCGCTCATCATGCCGGTCAGCGCCGTCGGCCTGCTGCAGCAGATCGGCGGTGCCGCCGCGCGTCGCGCTTCACGCCGTCGACGTTGCGCTCGGTGATCGCGGCGGATCTCGGCGAGCTGCGTTCGACCAGGCGGGCCGCGGCAGCCGACTGCTCGCGATTGGCCCGGGTGATCAGCTCGACCTCGCGCGCCGGTTGCTGTCGGCGCGCCGGCCATCTCCTTCATCGTCCGCGCCTGCTCGGCCGTGGCGCGCGGCCGCCTGCTCGCGCCTGCGCGCGCATCGCCGTCGAGCGCCGGACGTGATCTGCCGGAGCGCCGTGCCTGTTCGGTCATCGCGCGCGTGACCGACGCCGATCTGCCGGGTCAGGTGCGCCGCCGGCCTTGGTGATCTGCTCGGCCGCGACCGCCTGCTCGGCGACCGCGCGCGAGGTGGTCATCGCGCCCGCGGCGGATCGACTTCGGTCGCCTGCGTCAGCTGGCCGGCGCGTCGTCGCCTGCTCGGCGGTCGCCTTGCGCACCTCGACGGCCAGCTTGGCGCGTGCTCTGCGCCGCCTTCATGATGTCGCGCGACGCGCGCCCCTGCTCGGTGACCGCCTTGGTCACTTCCTGCGCGATCTTGCGCATCTGGCCGGTGCCCTGCACGATCGTCGCCGCTGCCGGTCGCCTGCTCGGCGGTCGCGGCCGCCACCAGCCGCGCCTGCTCGGCGGTGGCGCTGACGGCCGCGGCGACCGAGCGGCCGGCCGTGCCGCTGCTCGTCGGTCGCGCGCGCGATCTGGCCGACCAGCTCGACGGTCTCGCCGACGCCCGACAGGATCTTGCGCAGGCCGGCGGCGCCGGTCTCGGCGAGCGCGTTGCTGTCGTCGGCGACGCGCAGGCTCTCGGCCGAGGCCGCCACCGCCTCCTGCGCGACCTCCTGCAGGCCCTTGATGATCGCGGCGATGTCCGCCGTGGCCTTGGCCGAGCGATCGGCCAGGTTGCGGATCTCCTCGGCGACCACGGCGAAGCCGCGGCCGGCGTCGCCGGCGCGCGCCGCTTCGATCGAGGCGTTCAGCGACAGCAGGTTGGTGCGCTCGGCGATCAGGTTGATGGTGTCGACGATCGAGCTGATCTCGTTGGTCCGCTTGCCCATCTCCTTCATCACCGTCGACGACTGCGCCATCGTTTCGCGCAGCCGGCCGATGCCCTGGATCGAGCGCTGCGACGGCGGCGCCGCCCTCCTCGGCGTCGCTCGGCGACGCGCCGCGTGCACCTCGTCGGCCCGGCGCGCCAGGCCGGCCACCGACTCGATCGAGCGCTCCATCTGCGTCGCGCCGGTGGCCGCGGCGCCGGCCGCGTCGGTGATCTGGCGCGGCCGCTCTGCGCGACGCTCTGCACCGAGCGCGACATCTGCTCGATCGACGGCGACGTTCTGCTCGACCATCGTCGCCAGGTTCTCGCTCATCGCGCCGACCTGTTCGATCGACGCCGCCATCTCGTTGATCGACGAGGCCGTCTCCTCGGCGGCGGCGGCGAGGTCGTCGGCGTTGCCCGAGACGCCGCGCGATCGAGCGCCGACATCTCGATCAGCGAGGCCGAGGTCTGCTCCACCGAGGTCGCCAGCGCTTCGGCGTCGCGGCTGACGCTGCGGATCGACGCCGCCATCTCGTTGATCGAGGTCGTCACCTGCTCGGCCGCCGTCGCCATCTCGCGGCGCGGTTGCCGTCACCGTCTGGATCGACGCGGTCGTCTCCTGCATCGCCGTCGCGCTCTGCGGCGATCGACGTCGGCCAGGCTGCGCGGTGCTGGCCGACACCTGCTCGATCGACGCCGCCATCTCGTTGACGCCGGACACGAGTCTCCTCGGTCGACGCCGCCACCGACTCGGCCTGCGTCGCCGTCTCGCGCAGCGACGCCGCCATCTCGGCTGACGCTCGACAGCGCGCTCGTCGAGCGAGCGCAGCTGCTCGCCGGCGCCTCCGAGACCTCGTCGGCGATCCGCGGCGATGCTGTCCGCCGACGCGGTGACCTGCTCGGGCCTGCGTCGAGCACGAGGCCGGCATCGAACGCCGCCGTGCGGCCGTTGCCATTGCCGTTGCCTCCGCGTGCCGTGGTCCGTGTGCTTCGCGGTTGCCATGTTGCTCTCCGGGCGGCTACGCCGCCAGCATCGGCTCGGCCGAGTTCAGCAGCGTCTCGAGGTCGAGCATCACGATCAGGCGATCGCCGAGCGTGGCGATGCCGTCGAGGTAGCTGCGCGCCGACGCCGGACAGCGCCTCGCCGGGCGGCTGGATCGCCGCCGGCGGAATGGTGAGGAACTCGCGGCACGGCGTCGACCAGCAGGCCGACGGTGCGGCCGCCGGTCTGCACGACCAGCAGCCGGGTGCGCAGGTCGTGCGGCGACGCGCTCGAAGCCGAAGCGCGCGCGCATGTTCACGGCCGGCACCACCTGGCCGCGCGAGAACACGACGCCGTCGACGAACGGCGCGGCATTCGGCACGCGCGTCACCTGCTCGACCATTTCGACGTGCGCCACGTCGTGGCTGGGCAGCGCGTAGGTCGTGCCGGCGACGGTGAAGAGGATGTAGTGATCGGTCGCGTCCGGCTCATGCGCTGCTCCCTCGACCGTGCGCGCGCGGCGCGCGACGCGCCCGCGCGCCTGCGCGCGCCAGGGCCGCGCGCATCGAGAATCAGCACGACCCGGCCGTCGCCGAGGTCGGTCGCGCCGGCGACGCCGTCGACGCGAATCAGCGGATCGACGGTCGACCGCACGACGATCTCGCGCTGGCCGACGATGCGATCGACGACCAGGCCGACCGCCGCCGGCGCCGGTGCCGATGACGAACGCGTGCATGCGCGTCGCGCCGGCGCGCCGCGATGCCGAGCGCGGCCGACAGCCGGACGACCGGCAGCGCCGCGCCGCGGAACGGCGATGACCTCGCCGCCTTCGAGCGCGCGGATCGCCGCCGCCTCGACCTCGATGACTTCGCGCACCGCGGCCTGCGGCACCGCGAAGGTCTGCGATCGCCGACGCGGGCGATCAGCGCATCGGTGATCGCCAGCGTCAGCGGCAGCTCGATGATGAACCGCGTGCCCTTGCCCGGCTCGGTCGTCATGCCGCAGCGTGCCGCCGAGCTCCTGGACCGTCTTCGCGGACCACGTCCATGCCGAAGCCGCGGCCGCTGACGCGGTCGGACTCGTCGCGCGTCGAGAAGCCCGGCGAGCAGATCAGGTCGAGCAGCGCGCGCGTCGTCGAGTCGACCGGCGGCACGGCGAGGCCGCGCCTGCCGCGCCCGCGCGGCGACCCGCGCCGCGTCGATGCCGCGGCCGTCGTCGGCGATCTCGATCGTGACGATCTCGCCGGCGGCGCGACGCTGCAGGCGACAGCGTGCCGTCGGGCGGCTTGCCGGCGGCAATCGCGCTCCTCGACCGTTTCGATGCCGTGGCTGACCGCGTTGCGCACCAGGTGCAGCACCGGGTCCATCATCCGCTCGACCAGGAACTTGTCGATCTGCGTGTCCTGGCCCGTCGAGCTCGACGCGGACGCGGCGGCCGCGTCTCGCGCGCCAGGTCGCGCACGACGAACGGCATGCGGCGGAAGATCTCGCCGACCGGCACCAGCCGGACGCGCATCACGCCTTCGCGCAGCTCGCGCAGCTGCCGCTCGATGCCGGCGGCGTTGTCCTGGATCGCCGCGCCACTCGCGCCGGCGGCACGTGCGCGCTCGACGCTGGCGAGCGCATCGGCCAGCCGCGCGCGCAGGATGACGAGGTCGCCGATCATCCGCATCAGCTCGTCGAGCCGGGCCAGGTCGACGCGCACGTAATGGCCGGACGACAGCACCGCGTCGTGGCGCTCGCCGGCCGGTTCGGCGCATCGGTCCGCGGGCGGCCGGCGGCCTCGCTGCGCGGCTCGACCGGCGAGACGATGCATGGCCGTCGGCCTGCCACGCCTCGATCGAGCCTCCGGGCTCAGCGTGCCGGTGAACAGGAACTGGAACGCGACGGCGCCGTGCGTCGCCGACCAGCGGCGTCGCGCGCGACGATCTCGCCGTGCTCGCGCAGGCGCGCGCGCACGGCGTCGACGTTGACGCCGCGCGCGATCAGCGCCGGCGACGGCGTGAAGACGCAGCACAGCGTCAGTTGCCGCGGTCGCGCCGGCGGCGTCGCTCGACCGCCGGCCGGCGGCGCCGGTCCGTCGGCGGCGACCAGCGTGCTGCGAGCTCGCCAGCATCTGCGTCGGTGTCGGGCGGCGGCCTGGCGGGCGCGCTGCGCCGCGATCGAGCGCTTCGAGCGCGCCGGCGCCGTCGATCAGCGGCCTCGACGCCGTGCGTCGACAGCGGCACGTCGCCTTCGCGCATCGCGCGCAGGTAGCTCTCCATCTCGTGCGCCAGCAGTCTCGCTCTCGCGATGCTCGACCATCCCGGCGATGCCCTTGAGCGAATGGAAGCTGCGAAACAGCTCCTCGGTGACCGCGGCGGTCGGGGCGCGGCTGGCCGACCGAGCTGCTCGAGCGTGAGCAGGCCGTGGCGGATCGCCGTCGAGGTGCTCGTCGCACTCGGCGAAGTAGTCGTCGAGGAAGCTGTCGACCGAAGTCGCGGTCACTGCGCGCCTCACCGGCTGCCGACGCGCGGCGCCGTGCGAGCAATCGCCGCGCGCCTCGGCGGCCAGCAGCCGTCCGGCGCGAACGGCTTGGTCAGGTAGACGCGTGGCGCCGGCCTGCAGCGCCGCGGTGCGGCTCGCCTCGTCGCCGCGCGTCGTCAGGACGATGATCGGCAAGTGCCGGTACTTCTGGTTGCGCGCGGACGAAGCCGAGCACCTCGAGCCCGTGCATGTCGGGCATGTTGAGGTCGAGCACCATCAGCGTCGATCGGCGCCGAGCGCGAGCCGCTCGATCGCTTCGAGGCCCGAGCCGGCTTCGACGAACTCGGCGGCGCCGAGCGGCGCGAGCGACGCCTTGCACCATGCGGCGAATGGTCGGCGAGTCGTCGACGATCAGGATCTGTCTCATGCTCGGCCCGCGGCCACGTGGCTGTTATCGGCGCGGAAGGCGAAACGACCACTATACCGTGCCGGTCACGTCTACCGGGAGCCGGTCGACCTCGCGGCGTCCCGTCTCCCCCAGCCTGGCCAACGCCGCGCGCATCAACCCGGGGTCGCCGCTGGTGTAGAACCGTGCCGCCGCCGGCGGCGGCGCACCGGCCGGCAGGCCGTGCCGGTCCGGCAGGAGACGCTGCACCTGCCGCGCAACGGCGGCCCCGGTATCGATCAGCGTCACGGAACGACCCACCAGTTCCTGGAGCACCGGGCGCAGGAATGGGTAATGGGTGCAGCCCAGGACGATCGTGTCGGCACCGCGCTCGATCATCGGCGCGGTAAAGCGCCGCAGCAGGTCGCGGGTGCGCGGGCCGTCGAGGTCGCCCGCTTCGACCTGTTCGACGAGACCGGGGCAAGGCTGAGTCAGCAGCTGGACGCCCTCGGTATACCGCTGCACCAGGCTGACGAAACGTTGCCCGCCGAGCGTCGCCTCGGTCGCCAGCACGCCAACCACCCCGCTGCGGGTCGCCGCGGCAGCCGGCTTGATCGCCGGCTCCATGCCGATGATCGGCACCCGGCCGAACACGTTTCGCAGGTGGTCCACGGCGTGGGTGGTCGCGGTGTTACATGCGACGACGACCGCGCCGGCGCCGGCGCGGTCGAGCAGGAAGCTGGTGATCGCGGCCGAGCGCTCGCGGATGAACTCCGGGGTGCGCGGCCCGTACGGGACGTAGGCAGTGTCGGCAACGTACACCAGCGGACGGCCGGGCAGCAGTGCGGCGATTTCCCGCAGCACCGACAGGCCGCCGATCCCGGAGTCGAAGACGCCGATGGGTGGGACCGTGGCTGGCATCAGGCGGTCGCGCGGCCGTCAGCTACCAGTTCTACCGGGCGGCCCGATCGGCGCAACTGCCCGGCCATCACGCTCACGTCCACCGCCGCCAGCGGACGGACGCCGCTGTGGGAGGCCGCACGCAGCAGGAACCCGTCGCCGAGCAGCGCGAGCGGCAGTGCCTCGGCGGCACAGCCGGCCGCTTCCTGCAGGCGCGGATGCCACTCGACGAGCAGCGTCAGGCCAGGCGTGCGCAACAGCCGCGGCATGCCAGCGAGCACGTCGAGCTCGGCGCCCTCGACATCGATCTTCACCAGCCGCGGCGCGGCATGACAGATGTCGTCGAGCGGCGTCACTGGCACGCGCACCACGCTCGTGACGTCGGCGTAGACACTCTCGCGGTAAAAGCTGTTGACCGCGCTGACATCGCCACGGAGGTAGAACTCGCGCACCGCCGCCGCCTGACCGGCAGCGACCGCGTGCACCTCGATATTCCCGACGGCGTTGGCGGCAATGTTGCGGCGCAGCACCGCGACGTTGTCGGCCGCCGGTTCCACGGCCACGACGTGACCGGCAGCGCCAACCAGGCTGGCTGCGAACAGCGCGTTGTAGCCGATGTTGGCGCCGACGTCGATCATCGTGTCGCCCGGGCGGAGCACGGCCGCCATCAGCCGGTGGATGCGGATGTTTCCGGCCACCACCGACAGACGGATCGGCAGGGTGCCCGGCACGTCGAGGCGCATGCCGGCAAGATGGACGCGCTCGCCCATCGTCGCGTCGAGCAAGGCACGGACAGGCCACGTCACAACAGGCCGTCCCACCGGCGTGGCGATCGATGCCGTGGCCGGCCGCGGCGCCGGCCGCGGCGGCGGCGGCGGAGCCAGTCGACGAAGTCGAAGATGGCGACGAGGGTCTCCTTCAGTTCCGGCAGTCCGACCGTCGCCAGCATCTTCAGCGTTCCCAGCGCCCCGAGTATGACCACCGCGAGATCGGTGAAGGACCACCCGTGCATGATCGATCTGTATCGCTGTCCGGTGACAAGGCAGGTCATCCCCAAGGGGTTGGGGCAGCATGAACAGGGGAGCGGAGTGACCGCCGCGCCCAGCGCAGCTTGGCCGACTTGGCGCGTGGGTTCGCCCGCTGCTCGTCGAGCGGCGGGCGGATCACCTCCCGCGACGTTTCGTCGTAGATGCCGGAAGCCGAGCCGCCGGCAAAGGCCTGCTTGACGCGCCGGTCTTCGCCGGAGTGGAACGTCAGGAACGCCACGCGCCCGCCGGGCCGCAGGCAGTCGGGCAGTTGACGCAGCAGCGCGTCCAGCGCGCCGAACTCGTCGTTGACGGCGATGCGAATCGCCTGGAACACACGGCGCACTGCCAACGCGGCCTCGTCGGGCAGCACGCGCGCACCGAGCGCCTCATGCACCGCCTCGACCAACCCTTTCGTCGTCGTCAGCGTCCCCCGCCTCGCCACCAGCGTCGCGGCGATCAGGTCGGCGCGGGGCTCGTCGGCGTGGTCGCGCAGTGCGCCGGCAATCTGCTTGACCGAGGCGCGCCGCAGCCACGCCGCGGCCGGCTCGCCGCGCGCCGGGTTCATGCGCAGGTCGAGCGCCGCTTCTGTCCTGAAGGAGAAGCCGCGCGACGGATCGTCGATCTGCATCGACGATACGCCGAGATCGGCGAACATGAAGTCGGCGCCCTCGAGCCAGCCGCAGCCGGCAAGTGCGGCGTGCACGCCGGCAAAGTTCATGCGCCGTACGATGAGGCGATCGGCGCCCGCACCGCGAGCCCGCAGCCGAGCCTCGGTCTTCGGCAGCTCGATCGGGTCGACGTCGAGCGCCAGCAACTGTCCGTCGGGTGCCAGCCGGTCGAGGAACGCCTGCGCGTGGCCGCCCCATCCGAGCGTCGCATCGACACCACGCAGGCCCGGCGCGACGCGCAGCGCGTCCATCACCGCCTCGACCAGGATCGGCACGTGTTGACCGGCAGGCGTGTGGCCCCGGGCGCGCAGCTGGGCCACCAGCTCGGGATACCGGTCGGCGGCGTGCTCCTTGTACTTCTCGCCGAACTGCCTGGGGTGCGTGCCACGGTACCGTGGCCGGCGCTGGTGCGGCGGCCTGGCGTCGTCGACAGGTTCGGCCATCGCTCTGCTCAGGCCTTGCGGCGGCCGAGTCGAACCACGATGTCGTATTCAGGCTTGGTGACGGGCTGCACCGAGAGGCGGCTGCCCTTGCGGGTCACGACCATGTCGTCGAGCCCCTTGGTGGCCTTCAGCACGTCCAGCGGCACGACGGCGGCGAAACGTTCGACAAAGCCGATGTCGACCATGTACCAGACCGGTGTCTCCTCCCGTGCCGCCTCGTCGAAATACTTGTGGCCGCGGGTCCATGCGGTGTGGTCCGGGTAGCCCGCGCGGACAATCCGTGCCAAGCCGGTCACTCCCGACGGATCGGCGTTGGAGGCATAGAACAGCACGCCGTCGCCGACCTGCATGTCGTCGCGCATCATGTTGCGGGCCTGGTAGTTGCGGACGCCTTCCCAGCTGGTGCGGCCGTCGCGCTCGAGGTCATCGATGGTGTAGGCAGCTGGCTCACATTTCATCAGCCAGTAGCGCCGGGTGTTGGCTGCGGTCATCGCCGTCCGATTATCCGCCAGACCGGAACGTCCGCAGCGGCGCGGACATGGGGGGTGCCCGCGCCGTGCGGCGCCCGGATGCCACGCGCAGGTGGCGTCGTGTCGACGCGCGTGCTAGCGCTTGCGGCTGCCGCGGCCGGCGGCCTTCTTCGTGGTGCCCGCCGCCTTGCGGCTGCGCGGCGCCGGGGCCGGCTCCTCTTCTTCCTCGTCGTCGCCTTCCTCGTCCTGCGGGTTCAGCGCGTCCGCAGCTTCCTGGTTGATGCCGCCCTCGGCGAGCGCCGTCAGTTTCTCGTCGGTCGCCTTCTCCTCGTCGAGCGTCTCCTGCAGCAGGTCGGCCGCTTCCTCGAGCCCCATCGCCCGGGCCCAGGCCACCAGGGTGCCATAGGCCGCCATCTCGTAGTGCTCGACTCGCTGTGCCGACGCGATCAGGCCGGCATCGAGCACCGGCTCGTCGAACTCCTCCATCACCGACTTGCCTTCCTCGAGGATGCCGGCCATGCCGTCGCAGTGCTTGCCGCGCGGCTTCTCCTCGATGCTGGCAAACACCTGCTCCAGGCGTGACACCTGGCCGCGGGTCTCCTCGAGGTGGGTCTGGAAGGCCGTCCGCAGTTCGTCCGATGTCGCTGCCTTGGCCATCCTCGGCAGCGCCTTGATCAACTGTTTCTCGGCGTCAAAGGTGTCGCGTAGTTCGTCGATGAACGCATCGTGCAGCGTCTTGGCCTCGGCCATAGTTGTCGTCTCCTCGTCGATCGCGTGAATTGATGCGCGCACACGCGCGCTAGCCTCTTCTCGTGTGCAAGACCACCGCCATGTCGGCGGGCAGGGTGACGCGCGGAGAACGATTGGACGCCGCCAATGGCGGCGGCGCGGGCTGTCGGGATCGCCAACGGCACGTAGCGCGATTGAAGTCACTCACGTGCCCGCGCGATACAGCCGTTGGCAACAGGGCACCGTGATAATGACGTCACGAAAAGCGCCGTGGTGCCGGCGAACGAGCCACGCGATGACGTCGCCGACGCCTCGGTTACAATCCCGCCGATGCGCACGCCCCTCGGCCAGGTCCTCATCCGACTGTCGGACGCGGTCGGCAACGCCCACTCGCTTGCCGACATCTGCGATGCGGCGTTAGACGGCGTCCGCGAAGTGACCGGCATCGACCGCGCCTCGATCCTGCTGTTCGATGAAGACGGCGTCATGCGGTTCAAGGCATGGGCCGGCATCTCCCCCGCCTATCGCCGCGCCGTCGAAGGGCATTCGCCGTGGGTTGCTGGCGAGGCTCCGCCGGCCGAGCCGATCGTGGTGACCGACGTCCACACCGAGCCGACGCTTGCCGGCTACGCCGCCACCTTCGTCGCAGAGAACATCGGCTCGCTCGCGTTCATCCCGATCGTCAGCCGGCGCCGGGTGATCGGCAAGTTCATGCTCTACCGCAGCGAGCCAAGCGCGTTTGCCGGCGGCGAGCTCGCGGGTGCGACGGCGATGGGCTACCAGATTGGCTTCGCCGTCGAGCGCATGCGCTTCGAACTGCAAATCGAGCAGGCGCTGGCGACCGAAGCCTCCGTGCGCGAGCGGCTGACCCTGCTGACGCGCGGTGCGCCCCGGCTGTTCACGTCGCCCTCAGCCGACAGCGCGGTCGGCGAGGTGATGGCACTGGCGCGCGCGGTAGTCACCGCCGACGGCTACGCGGTGTGGCGGCGGCGTGGTGACGAATGGCACGTCGCGGCCAGCCATGGGCTTGGCCCGGCATTCGCGGCCACCGTGCTGCCGCACCATCCCGGCCTGAACTTCGACGAGCCGGTCATCGCCGCGGACGTCGCCGGCCCCGCCCTGCTCGAGGGGCGCCGCGACGAGTACGCACGTGAAGGCATCTCCTCGCTCATGTCGATCCCGCTGCTGATCCGGGGTGCGACCGGCGGCGCGGTCGCCTTCTATTATCGGCGTCGGCACCAGCCGGACGACATCGAGTTGCGGGTCGCGACCGCCCTTGGCCAGCTCGCCGCCGCGGCGATCAGCAATGCCGACATGTACGCCGAGCAGCAGCAACGGCGGCGCGACGCCCAGGAAGCGGAGACACGCTCCCGTTTCCTGGCCGAAGCCAGTGCGCTCATGTCGTCGCTCGACTACGAAACCAGCCTGCAGCGGGTTGCGGCGCTCGCCGTACCCGACCTGGCCGACTGGTGTGCGGTCGACCTCCTGACGGAAGACCAGGAGATCGCCCGGATCGCTGTTGCCCACATCGACCCGTCACAGGTGGCGGTCGCGCACGAGATCCACCGCCGCTACCCGCCGCGACTCTCGGACGCGCTCGGCATCGGCCTCGCCCTCCGCAGCGGTGTGTCGCAGCTCTATCCCGAGATCCCCGCCGAGACGGCGGCGGCAAGCGCGCGTGACGCCGAGCACCTGCGGATGATCCGCGACCTGAAGCTGCAGTCGGTGATGATCGTGCCGCTCTCCTCGGCGCGCGGCATCTTCGGCGCCATCACGTTCGTCACCGCCGCCGGCGGCCGCCGCTTCGATGCGCGCGATCTCGAGTTCGCCAGCGAGCTCGGGCGCCGCGCCGCGCTGGCCGTCGAGAACGCCAGGCTGTACCGCGATGCCCAGGATGCAAACCGGCTGAAGGACGAGTTCCTTGCCACCCTTTCGCACGAACTGCGGACGCCATTGAACGTCATCCTCGGCCGCACGCGGCGCTTGCCCGAGGCGGCGACACAGCCGGATACCTTCCGGCACGCCGTCGACACCATCGAACGGAACGCGCAGGCGCTGGCCCGTCTCGTCGAGGACCTGCTCGACGTGTCCCGGTTCACGCTTGGCCAGGTCACCCTCGACACGCAGGTGATGGACTTCGCGTCGGTGGTGGCGGCGGTAGCCACCGGTGTCGAGCCGACCGCCCGCAACAAGGGCGTGGCGGTGCGCGTCGACGTCCGCAACCCGTCGCTGCTGCTGGTCGGCGACGCCACGCGGCTGCAGCAGGTTGCCTGGAACCTGGTGAACAACGCGGTCAAGTTCACCCCTGGCGGCGGCGAGGTGACGATGACGCTCGAACGGCTGGTTTCGGACATCAGGCTGACGGTGCGGGATACCGGTGAAGGCATTGCCCCGGAGTTCCTGCCGCACGTCTTCGACATGTTCCGGCAGGCCGAGAGCACGGGAAGCCGGCAGCACGGCGGCCTTGGCCTGGGATTGTCGATCGTGCGCCGGCTGGTGGAGCTGCACGGCGGCACGGTCGCTGCCGAGAGCGCGGGGCGTGGCTGCGGCGCCACCTTTACGGTGACGCTGCCGTGCACCGGAGCCGAACGGCTGCCGGCCCGCGTCGAGCGCGCAGTGCCGTCCGCAGACGGCGTCTCCAATTAGCTCTCGCGCCGCACCGAGGCGGCGCGCACGTCGCGGCGCAGGCCGAGGAAGGCGGCGTGCCGCAGGTGCTGATCGGCGGTCCATTCGACGAACCTGACCTGGACGACGACGGCGGGCCGCACCCATTGCATCTCGGCCATCTGTTCGGCGGTGACACCGCCGCCCCAATGCGAAGTCCTGCTGTTGGGCAGGTCGATGAACGGACAGGCGGCGCGGTGCAGCGGCGCGAGTGCCGCGAACAGGTCGCGGCGTACGTGCGGCGTGAACCCGGCCCGCACCTTGCCCGCGAAACGCAGTGCCTTCCCGTCGTGAAATCCCACCAGCAGCGCGTCGATACCGTGCGGCCCCGGCCGATAGCCGCCGACGACGAATTCCTGCTGCCGATCGAGCTTCAGCTTGCGCCAGGCGTCACTGCGCAGGCCAGACTCGTAGCGCGACGTCAACTTCTTGGCCACGACCCCCTCGAGGCCGAGCTGCTGCACCGCCTGCGCCACCTGCGCAGCTGTGCCGGGCAGCGCGAGCGACAGCAGGATGCCGGAACCGGCCACCGCCGCACCGAGCAGCGTCTTGCGCTCGGCAAGCGGCACCGACGTCAGGTCGCGGCCATCGAGGTGTATGAGGTCGAAGGCGTAGTAGACGACGACGTAGCCGGGATGCGCGCCGCGGTGCTGCAGCGCCTGGAAAGACGGGTGACCCGAGGCATCGACCGCCACCACCTCACCATCGAGGGTCGCCGCGCGCGCCGTCAACCCCTGCGCCGCCGACGCGACCGCCGGATACGCGGTGGTCAGGTCCTTGTCGTTGCGAGACCGCAGCCGCACGCGGTCGCCGTCCTTCAGCAGCAGCGCGCGGTAGCCGTCGAACTTGACTTCGTAGATCCAGTCCGGACCTTCGGGCAGTTCCTGGACGAGCTGTGCGGTCATCGGCGGCACGAAGTGGGGAGCGGTCACGGTTGGGAGCGTTCGGGTGTTCGGGTGTTCGGGCGTTCGGGTGTTCGGGTGTTCGGTGTTCGGGCGTTCGGGTGTTCGGGTGTTCGGGTGTTCGCAGCGGTCAGATCCAGACGCGCGCCGGGATCTCGCCCTCGAGTGCCCCGGTGGCGCGGGCGATCGCGGTGGCGATCTTCCGCCCGCCGCTGTCTGAGGGCTCGATCGGGTTCGCGTAGTCACCCGGTTCGCTGCAGACGGCACGCAACTCGATGACACCCAGCCGGCGGGTGACGGCGGTGCGCAAGATGACGTCATTGAAGGTCATCAGGCCGACGCGTGCCAGCCGGGCGCGGCCCGGTTCGAGCGCGCCGTTGTAGATTCGTACACACGGTCAGCGCGGCCGCCCGTGCGCGCAGCTGGTCAATCACTCCGGCATAGGCGTGCTCGAACGCATCGAGGCGATCGGCAAACGCCGTCAACGTCTCGGCACTGGAACAGGAGGGCATCGCCAGCAGGTCTGCGTTCTGCAGCGCGTCGTTGCCGCCGACCGCGACTACGAGATGCGTCGCGTCAGCGGGCACGCGGGCGAGCTGCGGCGGCAGGCTCCTGGTGGTTGCGCCGTCGACGGCGCACAAGGTGGCGCGCCACGATGCCGGCAGCAGGTCGCGCAGGTGAGTGACGACATCGGGCCGGCCGCCGGTGTAGGCGCGATTGTCGAGAATCGAATCGCCGAGCAGGACGACGTGACCGGCGGTGCTCACTTGGCGGTGCTCACGAGGCGGTGCTCACGAGGCTCACGACGCGAGCCGGCGGTCGGCGGCTGGAGAAAACCGCGGCAGAAGGTGCCGTTCGCACGCCTCGAGGAACCGTTCCTGGTGCTGCCACGCGACGTTGTGGACGTAGACGCGCTCGAAGCCGAGCGTCGCGTGCTGCTCGATCCAGTCGGCGTGCCGCTCGATCGACGAAGACGGGTGGACCCGCGCCACGACCTCGCGGACGTCGATCGCGGCCGCATGGCGGTCGAACTCGGCGGGCGTTTGCAGGTCGGCCAGTTGCGTGCCGTCGAGCGCGCACTGACGCCACTGCTCCTGCGCCAAGCTGACCGCTTCCTCGTCGGTCGGCGCAAACGACAGCGTCGCCTGCAGGAACATCGGCCTGCCCTCACCTCCGCCTTCCCTGAAGGCATCGACGATCGCCTGCAGGCGATCGCCAGGTCCGGCAACGGTGATGAGGGCATCGGCCCATCCCCCCATCCACCGCGCCGTCTCCGGGCTGAGCGCGGCACCGACCAGGACTGGCGGCTGCGGCGGCCGCGAATACAGCCGGGCCCGCCGTGTCACGACATGGCCATCGGTGGTAACGGTCTCACCAGCCCACAGCGCCCGCATCACCCTGGCCGACTGCTCCAGCCGGCCGTTGCGCTCGGCTTTCGTCGGCCACGGCTCGCCGGTGATCCCCTCATTGAGCGCCTCGCCGCTGCCGACGGCGAGCCAGAACCGATCCTTGTACATCTCCGCCAGGGTGGCGGCCGCCTGGGCGATCACCGCGGGGTGATAGCGCTGGCCGGGTGCGCAGACGGTGCCGAACGACAGCGGCGTGGCTTCGAGCGCGGCACCGAGCCAGCTCCAGGCAAAGCCCGAATGCCCCTGGCGTTCGCTCCAGGGATGGAAGTGGTCGGAGCACATCGCCGCGGTGAACCCGGCGGCCGCGGCCAGCTTCGCATGCTGCAGGAGCACGGACGGGGGCAATTGCTCATGCGAGCAGTGGTAACCGAGGAGAACGTTCCCGCTGCCGCTGCCGCTGCCCTGCCCAGTGCGCTGGCTGCCTGACGAGCCGCTGTCATTGGACGTTCGTGCCATGCTCCACACCTCCGCGTCCGGGCGACGCAAGGGAGGTGCCGGGCACGGTCCGCTTGTTGCTCGTTCACCAGCAGGAGGAACCGATGGCCAACCCGCTTACTGATGACATGGAACGTACGCCGCCGCAGACGGAGGATGCGGTAGAACGCGGCTTCGTACGGGACGACGAGGTCGACGCCGGCGACAACGCCGACTACGGCGAATCGGCGGAGCTGGATCCGGACGGGATCGGCGACATCGCCGACGAAGGATCAGGTCACCGCGGCTAGCGGCAGGGGATGGCTAGGCGACCGCGTGCCTCACCGCAGTCGGGATCGACGCCTTGGCCATCCGCGGCGCGCCGACGAGCACGAACGCACCGTCGCGCGTGCGACCAAGGAAGCGCTCGGCGATCAACAGCTCCAGGGCCGCCTCGCAGGTGCGCGTATCCATCTGCCACAGGCGGCACGCTTGCGCCAGCGTCAGGCTCAGCCCGGGCATCTCCAGATATTCACCCCGAACGCGGCCGATCAGCGTCTGCATCTCCATGACACCCTCTTCTCTCGTCGTCTGTCCCGCCGCCCGCGTCACCTTGCGCACGAAGACCGGCGGCCGCGGCTGCTCTGATGGACGGGTAAAGCGAAGCGTAAGCAACCGCGTCGGCGCTTGCAAGATCATGATGGCAAGATCGGGCGCCGGCGGCGACGCACGGCTGAAGACTGTGCAGCACGTAGGACACGAACTACCTCGAACGATCTTGGTGGCGTCGCGTCAACGTGCGTGGTGCTGCCCTCGGCGATTACCGGCGCCGCAGCCGCGCACTCCCGCTGCGACCTGGTAACAACGGCTGGAGCAAACCGCTGACACCGGATGTACCGCCCGATCGGTTGCGCGCTGCTGCGCCAGCCGGCCGAGTTCAATCTCGGCCACGCCGCTCATCGCGGCGAACGCCTCAGGCGCAGCAAAGGATTCACCGAAGATGAGGCAAATGACGGCAACCTGGGCGCAAGGCGCTCGGCAGAACAAGCAGTGCCCCATCTGCCGCTCTATCCGTCATAGCGGCACCTCGCTTGCGTGATTGCCTGTAGACACCTCACTAAGGAGAGATTACCGATGGCTACAGCTACGAACTTCGACAGCGACGTACAGGCACACTCCGAGGGCACCGTTGCCCGCTCAATCGAACAGCAGACGGCGAAGCTGCCGTCTGACGTCTTCCTCTGGATGGCCGTCGGCGCGATGACTGCGTCCGCGACGCTGCAGATCCTCGGTAACAAGCATGTGAGCTTGTTCGTCGGTCAGTGGGCACCCACGTTCCTGATCTTCGGCCTCTACAACAAGCTGGTGAAGCAGCTTGGGTCGGACCGCACCGAGAACGCGGTCTAGACAGCTGGCGCGACGGCCTCGGCCGTCGCGCCAGGCACATGGTTGAGTTCAACCGGGCTCTTCTACTGCGCTCGAGCGGCTATCGCGTGGAACTGACGTCCGTCGCCGATCAGCACCTCAACACTTCCGAAGGCGACGAGAGCCGTCAGGGGAGATGGGCACGGCCAGGCGCACGGAGGTACCGGCGAGCTGACGTTCGTCCCGTCCCCCAAGCCGATGACCGATGATGAAGGGTTGCTCAATCCCGCCGACCCGCGGCTCTACGGCTTCTACGGCACGCCACCGGTGCCCCTGCCACCGGTCGCCTGATCGACGCCGTCGCGCAGCGACGCCGAACACCGCTTCCCGAACGGCGGCGGTGCATACGCTGTGGCGCGCGAGAACCAGGTCAGCGACGCTCGCCGCGCAGCCGACTGAGATCGAGCGCCATGGCCCGGGCGACGCCGTCGATGTTCTGCGCAAGCTGGCGAAGACGATGGACGCGCTGGCCCTCGTCCTCCTGCCGCTGGTCGATCGGGCACGGGAAGTCGTCGACGATGTGGACCATCGCGCGGCCTAGGCGGTGCGCCGCCGTGAACAGGAACGGCCGCCAGCCCCATCCCACCGGACCCGGCAGCACTGCGCCGGCGGCGGCGTCCTCGGCCAGGTCGTCGGCCAGGTAGCCCGCAACGTCCGCGCGCATCACGAACGGCCCGTAACAGTAGTCACCCGCGACGCCGGTGCAGGAAGCCACGACCTGGTTCGCCACCGTCTCGGTGAAGCGCTGCGTTGCCGGGAACGTGGCGAAGCTGTTGAGGCTCCGTGCGGCAATCGCCAGCGGCGCACCGCTGCCCCTGGCTTGCGCGAGGAAGTCCGCCAGCTTCTCTGCGAAGAAGCCCTGCTTGTCCGGTTCGGTGTAGAGAATCTCCAGCGCGCCCCCCTCCCGGGCGGCGCGCAGGGACGCCATCACCTGGCCGACCAGGCCCGGCTGGCGCGGTGCCGCCAGGGTCACGCCCTCCAGTGTCTCGAGGAACGAGACGAATCGCCCGGTCGAGCCGCCGTCACTGACGACGACCGGCATGCCAGACCGGCGCAGAACGTCGAGGGAGGTGCGCAGCACCTCCTCTTCAGCCATGCCCCGCGCCAGCGTCATGGTCGCGACCACCACCGCGTCGCCCCTCATCTCGTCACAGGGTGGCGGGGTCCATCCAGATGACCTCCCAGTGATGGCCATCGAGATCGTAGAAGCTCCAGGAGTACATGAAGCCATGGTCTTGCGCCGGCATCGCATGACGGCCGCCGGCGGCAACGGCCTTCTGCACCATCTCGTCGACTTCGGCGCGGCTCTCGCATGACAACGCGAACAGCCCCTCGGTGGCGCGGCTGGTGTCGCACGGCTCCAGGGTGGTGAACGTGCGGAAGAACCGCTCCGTCAGCAGCATCACAAACGCCTCGCTGCTCACGACCATGCAGGCGGCGTTGTCGTCGGTGAACTTCGAGTTGAACGTGAAGCCGAGCGCCGAGAAGAAGTCCATCGACCTCTTCAGGTCCCGCACCGCGAGGTTGAGGAAGATCTTGCGCGAACGTGTCTCGGACATCGAAGGCTCCATCAGGACAAACTACTGCAACAGCGCGCGGACCCGCCGATCGCGCAGCCACAGGCCACCCCACAGGAGAGCGGCCACGTAGATCGGAAAGAGGACGTGCGTCAACAGCGGGTTGCCGACGCGCACGTGGGTGGCGATCGCGCCACCGAGATACCCGGTCCACAGGATCGCGCCGAGCACCGCGGTGCGCGGCACGACGTACAGCACCAGGCAGGCGAGCTGGATGATACCGATCGGCAGGATGACCGCCTCCGGGTATCCCAGCTGCGTCGTCCCCTCGACCGCAACCGGCAGCTGCAGCAGCTTCATCGTGGCGTCCATCGCCAGGAACAGCACGCCGATGCCGCTGAGGACCCGGCCCCCGTAAAGGGCGTAAGACTGGTTCATCGTTGCACCTCGAAGATTGCGTTCACGAGGATAGAGACTCCCGCCGCCTGCCGGGAATGATCGGTCGCCTCCGTCGCGGCGTGGCCCGGCGGCACACGCGGCAGCCGACACGAACCCGGCGCTAATCGGCGACTTGCGACGGAAAGCCGAACAGCGGAAAGAGGATGCTGGTGTCGAGGAACGAATTCATCGCCGCGATGCGATCACCGGAGAGCTCGAGGACGATGATCGCCCAATGCGGTACAGCCAGTGCGCAGCGACGAACGGCCGTCGAACCGGTCCAGGCTGCGAGAGGCTCTCACCATCGCCTCCGGGACCGCATCGTCGGCGTCGACGGCCGAACCCAGCATCCGGTAGCAATGGCCGGTCAGCGTTGCGCGGTGCGTTTCGAGATCGGCGACGTCGGCGAGCATCGCTCCGTGATACCACTGAGCTCCCTGCCGGTGCAACGCGGCGGCGATGAGCTCGCCCCCGGGTTGCCGGCTAGCCCCTGCCGAACGGCGGCTGTCAACCACGGCGAGCAGCCCCTTGTCGAGCCCGTCCGACTCCAGCGGCGAGGCGACTGCGGCTCCGTCTGGTGCACCGGCACCGGCGCACGTCCGGGGGCCGTCCATGAGATGCAACTCGGGTCCGTCTTCCGGATGCGGTCTCCCGGCCTGAGCGGTAACGCTGAAATTCCAGGGCGGTACGTCCCGTGCAGTATTTCCGGGTGAATCACGCGTATCCCAGGAGGAAGCACAGTGAAACGGACCTTCAAGATTTTCTCGGGCGGGGCGGCACTCGCGGTCGCGCTCGCGTCGCCCGCGATTGCCCAGAGCACCAGCACCTCGCCGACGAGCGCACCGCACTCGCAGGGCACTGCGCCGAGTGGTACGACGGCGACGCCGCGGCTGGGAACGCCGCCGGACGTCCCCGGCGCCGTTCCCTGCGTACCGCTGACCGGCGGCGCCCAGGCTGGCAACAACACCGCCGCCCGTCCCGGCACGATGGCAGAGAATCGCCGCGACGGCGCCGCCGTGGGGACCAGCGGCAGCACGACCGGTAGCGCGACCTCGGGTACGGCTGGGAGCAGCGCAGGTACCACCACTGGGTCGTCGACTTCCGCAACGGCAGGCACGCAGGGCGGCGCGGCGACCACTGCCGGAGCGGCAGCCTCCGGCACCGCGAGCACTGGCGCGGCCGCGAACGGCAACCGCAGCGGTGCTGCCAACTCGACAGCGAGCGGTAGTGCCACGAACAGCCGGACCGCCGGCGCGACCGGCGCAGCTGAAGCGCATCCGACTGCAGCAGCGACCCCGTGCGCGCCCGGCTCGGGCGTGACGGATCAGCCGGGTGGCAACGGCACAGCCGTCCCGTCGTCACCAGCCACCAGGCCGGGCGGCGCCACTGGCACGAGCGGCACGACGCAGCCGCGCACCGGCAGCGGAACCGGGACTGGAACCACCGGCGGCACGACCACCGGCAGTGGAACGACCGGGAGTGGTAGCACCGGCAATGGCAGCGGCGCGGGGTCTACCGGTTCGGGCAGCGGTAGCGGCTCGGGCGGCGTTCGCTAGGAGCCGTTCGCTGACAACCTGCTCCGCGGCTGGAGGGGCGGCCTGCCGCCCCTTCAGCCGCGCGAGCCTGAAATCCTCACCACCGCAGGCTTCCACAGGCTTCCACGGCCGCTCGCAAGGAGCCGACATAGACATCAACCCCCACCGCGCGCTGCACGTCGACATCGCCCATCGCCGCATCGCCCGCCGCCGCATCGGCCGCCGCCGCATCGCCCGCCGGCTACAGGCCCATTATCACGGTGGCATCCGGCGCCCGCTCCCTTCACCGCGTCACCAGATGACGCAACTGGCCCGGACCGCTCGCCGGATCGAGGCGCGACACCGCGATGACGGTGACACCCGCCAGATCGAGTTCGGCGATCCGGTCACGCGACACAGCGGAGTGCACGATCCGCCGGACGCGTACGCCGCGACGTTCCAGCAACTGCGCGAGCATTGCGATACGGCGTCGTCGAACGGCCCACGCCCGGACACGCAGGCCACCGAGCGGCATCGGCACCGGCAAGACCGCCTGCCGGCGCGCGTCTCCCGCATCGAGGGCGTCCGGCTCGCTTCAGATCGTCGATCACCACCAGCATCGAACGGGTCAGTTCCTCCGAGCGCTCGCGGCTGCCGGCACCACGGAGTTCATCCTCGGCCGCCAGCTTCAACGCCTGCAGGACGACGCCGTCGTAGTAGTCGAGCCCTCGAGGATCTTCATCACGTCATCACCGTCGTGCAGGCGACGGCGCGCGACGCGCGGAGCGCTTCGTAGACGTCGCGGACGGTCGCCGCGCCGTGTCAAGTGGCGTCAGATCATGCAAGCGTGGCGGTGCGTACTGCGACCTGGAGCGACTTGTAGTCAGTGGCGCTGCCGACAAACGACCCGGACACCGGCATCACGCCGCGCGGGTGGCTGCTGACGCCGGTGGCGACGTGGGCAGCACCGGTGACGCCGCCGCTGGTCGCATCGAAGCCGCGCCAGCCGAGCGTCGGCAGGTAGACCTCGGCCCACGCGTGCGTCGACGCGTGTCCGGCCATCGATGGGCCGCAGTGCAGGTAGCCGCTGGCGAAGCGGGCGGCGACGCCAAGCACGCGCGCCGCCTCCATCATCAGCGTCGCCATGTCGCGGCACGAGCCGCTTCCCAGTTCCAGCGTGCGCGCCGGCGACTGCACGCCCTTCTCCACGCGGCGGCGGTAGGACACGGTGCGCGACACCAGCCGACAGAGCGTCAGCATCGTGCCTTCGGCGTCGGCGGGGTCCGGCGTGAAGCCGGGCAGCAGCCAGGCGCGGATCGCCGCGCTGTCTTCCGGAAACGATGCCGCCTTGTAGACGGCAGTGATCGCCGCTTCGAGCGGATCGTAGACGGGCGGAAACGGTACGTGCCAGGGGTCATGCAGATCCCGGCCCGGGAAGGGCGCCAGTCGTTCGATGGTGACGTCGGTGGCGATGGTCAGGGTGTCGGCAGGCTCGAGCCAGTCGACCAGCGCGATCGAGTTGCCGAACACGTCGCGCACCCACATCACGCGGTGCGCCGGCTGCAGGTGCAGCGTCATCTGCTCGACGCGCAGGTCATGGCCTTCGCGCGGCCGCAGCACCAGCCGGTGACGGCCGAAGGTGACCGGCCGCTCGTAGCTGTAGCTGGTGGTGTGCTCGATATGCAGCCGCATCAGCCCGCGGCCGTCATGGCGACGGCGCGAGCGCGACGCCGCGGCGCGATGAGCTGCTTGCGGCCGAGTGGCGCGAACTTCTGCCCCGGCGCCAGGTCGCAGTCGACCTTCATCGCAGTGCACGACGCGTCGCCGAAGATGCTGGCGACCGCCGCATCGGCCGCATCACGCCCGGTGCCGATGCGCACCAGGCCATTGAGGTGGGCCAGGCGCGTCGCGTCGAAGATCACCCAGCGTGCCGCCGATGAAGCACTCGAAGCAGGCGTGGAAGTCTGGCGGCTCGAGCTGATAGGCGTAACCCGAGAAGTAGCGCGCCGGGATGTTCAGCGCACGGCACAGGGCGATGCCCAGGTGTGAGAAGTCGCGGCAGACGCCGGTCCGCTGCGTCACCGTGTCGAACGCCGAGGTGAGCGAGTCGGTGCTGCCGCGCAGGTACTCGACGTTGTCGTGGATCCAGTCGGTGATCGCCACCACCTTCTCGTGCGGGTTCTCGATGCTGCCGAACAGGTCCCAGGCCAGCCGGCTGAGCCGGTCGGACTGCGCGTAGCGGCTCGGGAACAGGTAAGGGATGGTCAAAGCGTTCAACTCGGCGACCGGGGTCTCCTCGACCGAGCCGGCCGAATAGACCTGAAAGTCGCAGTCGACGGTTGCCGAGTAGGTGACCGAAAGTTTCTGGTGATTGCCGGTCTTCAGCAGGACGAACCGGTTGTCGCTGCCCTCCGGAGTGAATTCGGTGACCCGCACCCGCGGCTCGATGGCGAGCTGCTCCTCCAGGATCGTCTGCGACGCGTTGCGCTGCGCGTGGATGTTGAGGATCAGGGTCGATGGGAATCGCGCGGCATACTCGAGCTCGCACGAGACGTGAAACAGCATGGCGAACCAGTCTATACTGCCGCTCCCATGCGGCTTCCCTCCTTCATATTTGTCGTCGCCGTCGCCATGTCCACCTCTGTCACGCTGTCCGCCGCAGACCCGACGAGCGCCGTGGTCTGGAAGGCCAAGGACCTGAAGGAGCGCGAAGCCAAGGCCAAGGCGGCCGTCGATCCGACCTTCCATCGCGGCGTCGAGCGGCTGCTGGATTCGGCCTCGCTGATCTATCGCGACGGTCCCTCCGAAGCCGAGGCGCACACCGATCGCGCCGACTTCATCACCATCCGTGAAGGCCGCGGCGTCATCCTGATCGGCGGCACGATTCTGGAGGGAAAGGCGACGACGGCGAGTGAAATTCGCGGCAAGGCGATCGAGGGAGGTACGCGGCACACGGTGGAAGCGGGCGACTCTCTCTACATACCGGTCAACGTCCCGCACCAGTTCCTGGTCGGCCCGGGCGAACATTTCATCGTCACCATCGTCAAGATCTCGCCGCGTCCGTGACGCGGGTATAAAGATTACACACGGCTCAGTTCGATTCTTGCCCCCGGCTGACCGTCATCGCGTTCCCTGCACGCCAAACGCATGGCGTATCTGCCACCCGTCAGGTGGCAGCGTTCTTGACGAGCATCCTCCGGCTCGACATCCGAGCCGACCCCTGGGAGAGCATCCGCGTGATCAAGACCGTCTCCGTTCGCCTCGTACTCGCACTCTGCACGCTCGTCATCGGCCGTGAGGCGGCACTCGGGCAGCCGCTCCCCGCCGGATGGGCGACTGCCGACATCGGCTCACCCGGGGCGGCAGGATCGGCAAGCAGCAGCGGCGATGTCCTGACGGTTGCGGGAGCCGGCGCCGACATCTGGGGCAGCGCTGACGCCTTCCGCTATGCCTACACGACGCTGACCGGCGATGGCACGGTCGTCAGCCGGGTCACCACCGTTCAGCCGATCGCCAACTGGACGAAGGCCGGGGTAATGATGCGCGCCGCGCTCAACGCCGGGGCGGCGCAGGCAACGATGCTGGTCAGCGCCAACAAGGGTTTGGCGTTCCAGCGGCGGGTGACGAGCGGCGGACCGTCGTCGAGCACTGCCGGCACCGCTGCCAAGGCGCCGTATTTCGTCAGACTGACAAGAACCGGCAACACCTTCACCGCTGCCCTGTCGAACGACGGCACGAGCTGGTTCACCGTCGGCGCCGAAACGATCGTGATGCCGGCGACGATCTACGTCGGCGTGGCGGTCAGCAGCCATGTGCACGGCGCATTGGCGACGGCGACGTTCGCGGCGACGAAGGTCGATGCGGGCACGCCGCCGCCAACGGCGGCGACCACCGAAACGATCGTGTTCCTGCGGCACGGCGAAAAGCCGGCGGGAGGGTACGGTCAGATCACCTGCCAGGGGCTGCAACGGGCGCTGGCGCTGCCAGCGGTCCTGACCAGCCGCTTCGGCACGCCGGACGACATCTACGCGCCGAACCCGTCACCGAAGGTGACCGACCCCGCCGGCAGCTTCTACTACGTTCGACCGCTGGCGACGATCGAGCCCACCGCCATCCGGCTGGGGATGCCGGTGAACGCGCACTACGGGTTCACCGATATCACCGGCCTGCAGAACGCGTTGCTGAGCAGCTCGTACGCCGCGGCGACGATCTTCGTTGCGTGGGAACATCTCAAGCTGCAGGAGGTGGTGCAGAACATCATGAACACGTACGGCGGCGGCATCACCGTGCCAGCCTGGCGGTCGGGCGACTACGACAGCCTGTACGTTGTCCGCGTCGCGCGTGCGGGCGGCGTGGTGACCGCGCAGTTCGAGCACGACCACCAGGGGCTCGACAACCTGCCAGTAGCGTGCCCCTAAGCGGCGGCGGCGGCAGCGGCGGCCCGGCTTGAATAGGCGTGGAGATGTTGCTACGCTCCTGACACGCGGTCCTCGTCTTCGTCGCTGAAATGAATTCCCTGTATGTCTGCGCGGCTCGCCGGAGTGCGCAATGGAGCTGACCTTCGGTGGTCGCCTGCGTCAGCAGCGCGAACGCCAGCAGATCTCGCTCGAGGCGATCGCCGCCGACACCAAGATCAAGGTGTCGCTGCTCGAGGGGCTGGAACGCGACGACCTGTCGCACTGGCCGCAACGCATCTACCGCCGCGCCTACGTCCGCTCCTACGCGCGCGCCGTCGGCCTCGATCCGGAAACCGTTGTCCGGGAGTTCATCGAGCTGTACCCCGACCCGGTCGAGCCATCACCCGACGATCCGATCGTCGTCCCTGATGGCGGAGGCGCTGCGCCACCCGCGTCAGGCACGATCTTCCGCCGCCTCGTCACGTCCGCGATCGGCGCCGTGCCGGCATTCCTCCAACGCAGCGATCGGTCCGACGCTGCCGCCCCGGCGGCGCGGACGGCGCAGCCGGCGGAACGGGTCGACACCGCTGCCGCGGCTGCCGGCGCGACGCCGGCGGACGGCGGCAGCGATCGCTATCAGCGAGCGCACTTTCCCGAGCCGGCCGAGTCGGTCGCCGATCTCGAACTGGCGCTCGATCGCCTCTACCCCGGCGACGACGATGCGGTGCCGTTCGCGGAGGATGGTCCACAAGCGGCAACCGTTACGGCGGGTGACCGCTGGCGCGACAGCGACGCGCCAGGCGCGATCGCCGCGCGGGTGGCACGGGAGGATCGGGACGCGATGGCACTCGACCCGGCTCCGGCGCCGATCGGCGTTTCGCGCCCAGCGGCGGCCGCGAGCGACTTCCCGCTCGCCGCGCTCGCCGAGCTGTGCACGCGCCTCGGCCAGGTCAGCGAACGGCGCGAGCTCCTGCCACTGCTCGACGACGCCGGGCGGCTGCTCGACGCGGTCGGCCTGATCGTCTGGCTGTGGGACCGCCGAGGGAACGTGCTGCGCGCGTCGATCGCCCAGGGCTACGCCGATGCGGTCCTGGCGCAATGGCCGGGCGTGCCGCTCGACGCCGAGAACGGCATCGCCGCCGCGTTCCGCTCCGCCTCGCCCTGCGTCGTTGACGGCGGCGGCGCGCTCACCGGCGCGGTCGTCGTGCCGTTGCTCGGCCCGCACGAATGCGCCGGCGTCCTCGCCCTCGAGTTGCGGCATGGCGGCGAGCGGCGCGACAGTGTTCAGGCCGCGGCCACGATTCTCGCCGCGCAGCTCGCGATGCTGCTCGGCCCCGCCCCGATCGCCGAAGCCGTCCACAGCTGACACCACGTCGTCCAGTCCTGATCGTGTAGACTTCTGCGGCCAATCGGCATCCAGGAGGCAAACATGAGACGGTTGTGCGCTACGGTGGCGGTCGCGGTCTGCGTGGTCACGGCCACGCTGGGTGCCCAGAAGCAGGTGCAGTTGCTGGTCACCGTCACCGACCCCGGTGGCGGCGAAGTGACCAGCCTGGCGGCGAGCGACGTGCGGGTGCTCGAAAACGGCACCGAGGCCACGGTCACCAAGGTCGAAGCGGTGACCCGCGTCCCCAAGGTGCAGATCCTGATCGACAACGGCATCGGCATGCCGGCCGAGAGCATCGGCGACCTGCGCAACGGGTTGCGCGACCTGCTCACCGCGCTGCCACCCGGCCTGGAGATCACCCTCGTCAGCACGGCGCCGCAGCCGCGCTTCCTGGAGCGCGCGACCACCGATCGGGCAAAAGCGATCGAAGCCCTCGGCCGGCTCAGCCCGGACACCGGCGCCGGACGGTTCGTCGAGTCCCTGGCCGAGGCCAACGATCGCATCGTCAAAGACAAGCAGCCCGACGCCTCGTACACCATCATCACCGTGGGGACGACCAGCGGCGACAACAACGTGCGGGAGAGCGACATCAAGACGTTGATGACGCGCGTACAGCAGCGGCACACGATCGTGCACGCGATCATCCTGAGCCGCGTCGGCAGCAGCATCAGCGGCGGGACGGTGCAGCTCGATGTCGCACAGGCGGTGGCCTCGGTGTCCGGCGGCCGCTACGAGACGCTGGCGGTGGCGAACCGGCTGGTCTCGCTGCTCAAGGAAATTGGTGCGCAGGTCGCGACGTCGGTCGGCAGCGGCAGCAAGCAGTTCCGGGTCAGTGTCGACCGGACTGCCACCGGCGCGCTCGGCTCGCTGTCATTGGGGGTTGCCGGGAAGGCGGTGTCGAGCGTGCAACTGGAACAGCGCTGACGGTCGAGCGATCTCCCGCGCGCCGGGTCCGCTGCGCGGCACCCGGCCTGCACCCCCACGACGGAGGGCGGGTCCGGCCTCGCGATCACCGGCCGACCCGGCAGATGCACCGCGGCAACAACGTGACCCGTCAGGCCGCCGCGTGTTCGCGCGGCGGGATGGTCACCACTACCCGCGTGCCGCCCTCACGACGGTTCTCGACCAGCAGGTTGCCTTGCAGCGACTGCGCCCGCTCGCGCATGCCGATCAGGCCCAGGCCGCGCGACGAACGGTCGCGGGTCGTCGCCGGCGGCATGCCGGTGCCGTCATCCTCGACGCGCAGCGTCAGCGCGCCTCCCTCGGTCGCCAACTGCACGGTGCACCTGCGCGCACCGCTGTGACGCGCGATGTTGGTCAGCGCTTCCTGCACGATGCGGTAGACGGTCACCTCGATTTCCGGCGCCATCCGCCCGTCGACGTCCTCGGTGGTGAGCTCGGCGCGGATGCCGGTGCGCTTGGAAAAGTTCTTCAGGTAGGCGGCAATCGCCTCCGGCAGGCCGAAGTCGTCGAGCATCGACGGGTGCAGCAGCTGCGACAGGTCCCGCACACTCTGCAGCACCGATTCGGCGATTGTCCGCGCCTCCTCGAGCGCGGCGTTGGCGCGCGCATCGGCACTGCGGCTGCGCATCGCGACGCGGATGTCCATCTTCAGCGCCGTCAGCGCCTGGCCGACTTCATCGTGCAGTTCGCGCGCGAGGTTGCGACGTTCGTCCTCCTGGACCTCGAGCAGCCGCGCCGACAGCCGTTCGAGGTCGTGACGGTTCTCCGTTTCGGCCCGGCGCCGCCGCTCGATTCTCGCGCTCGAGCACACCGATGCGCAGGAACACCAGCCAGGCGACGACCGCGCCGAGCGATGAGGCGAGAAAACCGATCGCCAAGAAGCGGCTGCGCACGCTGCGATACAGCACCGCCATGTCGTCTTCCTGCCGCTGCTGCGACGCACGCTGTAACGCCGCCAGGCGGTCGAGGATCTGCAGCACGTTGTTGCGCGCCGGCACCACTTGCCGGCGCAGCACGCCGGTGCCCTGCAGGTATGTGCTCGGTGCGTTCGGCCCGAACACCACGTCGAGCGACTTCCAGTAGTCGTCGAGGCCGCGCTGCAGCTGCTCCCATTCCCGCAGCTCGACCGGCAGTTCGACCTGGCGCAGGTAGGCCGGCAGCAACGCCTCGATCTCGGCGCGGATGCTTTTCAACTCGGCACGGTATTGCTGCCGCGGCTCGCCGCCGGTGTCCACCAGCGCGTCCCGCAGGTAGATCGAACCGAGCAGCACGTTGGTTCTGACCGTGGACAGCGTCTGCAGGCCGCGATCGAACGAGGCTTCGACCGCGTTGACACGGCGGCCGATTTCATCGAGGCTCCGGATCAGCTCGTAGCCGGTGAGCAGCCAGAGACCGCACATGATCGCCAGGCCGGCGACCAGGGCACCGCGGATGCTGGTCGGCGAACGCATCAGGCGGCGCAGCGGCGGGTCGACAGGTAGCGGACGAGCCGGGTCGAGGTCGGTCGACATCAAGTTCCCGAATGTACGGCAGCGCCGCGGTTGACGCTATCCGGTCAGGACGGGGTATTTTTGCCGCACGTTACCTGTGCCGGGCCTGGTTGATGCGGTCGCCGTTGCCGCGCTTGGACGCAGGCCGCACCGGTGCCGCCATCGCCCACAGGTGCATCACCGCGTAGCTTCGCCACGGCCGCCATGCCTGCGACTGCGCCTCCGCTTCGCTCGCACTCACGCCGCCAAGGCGGTTGCGTAGCGCGACGTCCTCCTTCGGGAACGCGTCCGGCCATCGCAACGCACGCATCGCGATGTACTGCGCCGTCCACGGGCCGACCCCCGGCAGTTCCATCAGCGATCGGATGGCGTCGCCGGGCCGGGGCCTGGCGACGCCGTCCAGGGCCACGCCGCCCGACTGCTGCGCTGCCGCCAGTGCCAGAACGCTGCGCGCCCGGCTGGCTAGAATCCCCTGCCGGATGATGTCGTCGACGCCGGCGCCGGCGACGCGGGCCGCCGTCGGTGTCAGCCGGGTCAACTCCGGGTAGGGCGTCCTGACCGGCTCGCCGAACGCATCGGCAAAGCGGCCGGCAACGGTGGTGGCAGCGGCGACGGTCACCTGCTGGCCGAGGATCGCCCGCACCGCCAGTTCGAATCCGTCGAAGGCGCCGGGCACACGCATGCCGGCCCTGGCTGCCACCGCCGCGGCGAGGCGGCGGTCCTGCCGCAGGTGCCGGGCGATCAGATCTGGCCGCGCATCGAGATCGAACAGTGCGCGCACCCGGGCAAGCAGCGCCGGAAGCGCCAGCGTCAAGGTGTGCGTAAACGTGACATCCAGCGCGTGCGCCGTTCGAGACCGGGCCACGCTGACCCAGCCCTGCGCGGCGCCGAGACGGACGGTGCGCGCGTAGCCGTTGGCCGTGACGTGCTCCACGCCGCGCAGCGCCCGCGCACCAAGGAAGGCAAGCAGGCCGTCCCAGTCGAACGGCGGCCGATAGGCGAGTTGCAGGGTCGACGTTCCGTCGGCCGCCGCTGGCGCTCCCGCGCTCGCCGCCTGGCGCAGCCGTGTCGGCGCCATCCGGTAGCGGCCCTGGAAGGCGGCGTTGAAGCGGCGCACGCTCGAAAACCCGCTGGCGAACGCCACCTCGGTGACCGGCCACCCCGTCTCGGTGAGCAGCTGCTTTGCAAGCAGCAGTCGGCGCGTCAGCAGCAACTGGATCGGCGCCACGCCAAGCTGCTTCCGGACGATGCGGCGGAGCTGGCGGGAGCTGAGTTCGAACTGGTCGGCGATCGCTTCGAGCCCCGCCGTCTCGTCGCCGCCACGCTCGGCGAGGCGGTGCACAATCAGTTGTGCAATGCGCTGCGCGTCATCCACCGGGGCACTGCCAGGCGCCAGTTCGGGACGGCAGCGCAGGCACGGGCGAAAGCCCGCCTGCTCCGCTTCCGGCGGCGTGACGAAGAAGCGGCAATTCGCGGCTTTCGGCGTCCGCGCCGGGCACACCGGCCGGCAGTAGACGCCGGTGGAGGTGACGCCGACGAAGAAGACGCCGTCGAAGCGCGCGTCGCGCGCGATCAAGGCGGTGTAGAGACGGCGTCGCTCGAGGTCCATGCCCCACGATACGGCGATGCGGCGCCACTCACCAGCCGTTTTCGGACACCGCGGCGGCGTCCGCCCGATGTCCGGAAATGGCGAGCGCTGTCGGGTCTGGAACCGTAGGATGTGCTCATGACTGTCGATCACCGTGACATCTCGCCTGGCCGCCGCGTCGCTGCGGAGCGCCAGGTCTCCCCGCAGTGCTACGTTGCGACGACGATCAGCTCTCCGGTCGGCCGCCTGACCCTGGTCGCCTCGGACCGCGGCATTGCAGCGATTCTCTGGCCGGGCGACCGGCCGCGGCGGGTGCCGCTCGGCGCCCTCACCACGGCAGCGGCGGAGCCGCTGCTGCTCGAGGCAGAGCGGCAGCTCGGCGAGTACTTCGCCGGACAGCGGCGGACCTTCTCGTTGCCGCTCGACGAGGCGGGGACCACGTTCCAGCGCGAGGTCTGGGCGGCGTTGCGCGCCATCCCGTTCGGCCAGACGCGCTCGTATGCGGAAATTGCCGCCGCGATCGGCCGTCCCGCCGCCGCCCGCGCGGTCGGCGCCGCCAACGGCCGCAATCCGGTGTCGATCGTCACGCCCTGTCACCGGGTCATCGGCGCTCATGGCGGCCTCACCGGGTTCGCCGGCGGCCTCGAGGTGAAGGCGCGGCTGCTCGCGCTCGAGCGCGCGTGATCCACATCGGCACGTCGGGCTGGAGCTACCCGCACTGGACCGGAGTGCTGTATCCGGAGGCGCTGCCGCCCGAACGCCGGCTCGATTGCTACCTGCCACAGTTCGATACAGTCGAACTGAACGCCAGCTACTATCGCTGGCCGACCGACGCCGCGTTCGCGAGCTGGCGGCGCCGCCTGCCGCCGGGGTTCCTCCTGAGCGTCAAGGCTCCGGGCGCGCTCACCCATGCCCGGCGTCTGTATGCGCCCGAAGGCTGGTGGGCGCGGATTCGCCGCGGCATCGGGCAGCTCGGCGAACGGCGCGGCGTGCTCCTGGTGCAACTGCCTCCAGGCCTGGCCTGTGACTACGACCGGCTCGCCTTTTTCCTCGACTGCGCACCGCGCGGCATCTGGCTCGCCTTCGAGTTCCGCCATCCGTCGTGGCACGACGAGCCGGTGTTCGCGCTGCTGGCGCAGCACGGCGCAGCCTATTGCGTCATGAGCGGCGCGCGGCTGCCGTGCGTCCTGCGCGCGACAGCCCGATTCGTCTACGTTCGCCTGCACGGCCCCGACTCGGAACGCATGTACGTCGGTTCCTACAGCGACGCGGCGCTTGGTTGGTGGGCGGATCGCATCGTCGAGTGGCAGGCCCTGGATCGCGAGGTCTTTGTCTACTTCAACAACGATGGCGACGGGAACGCGGTGCGCAACGCGCTGACGCTCAAGCGGCTGCTCAATGCCTGACGGATACGTCGCGCCGGCCTCTGCCCGGCGCCCGGCGCCCGGCGACCTCGCTAATGACGAGGTAGGGATGCCTGCCCTCACGCCGCGCCGGTCGTGAGAAACTCTTGGGATGGGGCTCGACACCCAGGACGACCCGCCGCTACCCGACCCCGTTGCGCCCGCCGGCGTGGACGCCGCGTCGTGGCGCCAGTTCCAGCATCGCGTGCAACAACGCCGCTTCCAGTCGCTGGCCGAACGGGCCCGTGACAAGTCCGAAGCGGCCCGGCGCGAACTCGAAGCGCTGCAACTGACGCTGGACGAGGCGCGCCAGCTGCGCCCGGCGGCCGCGCAGTTGCGCGAGCTCGAGGAAGTCGCACGCGCGGCCACCGGGTCGTTCCGGCCCCGTGGGAGGTCGCGTGTCCGCTGGATCGTCGCGATGCTCGCGCTGTTCGTGGTCATGGGCGCGGCGGTCGCCGCTGCCTGGTCGTTCTCGCGTGCCGCCAGCTCCACCCCGTCATCGCCTGGTGGCACCGGGTCGCTGCGCGTGGAAAGCGATCCGCCTGGCGCTGCGGTGTCGATCGACGGTGCGTCGCATGGCATCACGCCGCTGTCGACGCAGCTCGGTGCCGGCCGTCACGAGATCCTGATCGAGGCAGGCGGCCGCACGCAACGCAGTGCCCTGACCGTTCGCGCCGGCGGAGAGTTGGTGCACGTCGTGCAGTTCGCTGGAACGGCCGCCGCCGCCACTCCGCCGATCATGCCAATCAGGCCTCCCGCTGAGGAAATTCAGGCACCCATCGACCCGGCGGCGCCAACCGGTGGCTGGGTCACGGTCACCGCTCCGTTCCCGCTCAGCGTGCGCGATCGCAGCGGCCGCCTGCTCGGCAGCAGCACGAGCGGGCGCATCCTGCTGCCAGCGGGCGACCAGCTCGTCGAAGTCGCCAATCCTGATCTTGGCTACACCTCGCGGCACACGGTACGTGTGCAGGACGGGACGACGACGCGCCTGCAGGTGGCGGCTCCGTCGGCGGCGCTGTCGGTGAACGCCATCCCGTGGGCCGAAGTGGCGATCGACGGACGGGTGCTCGGCGAGACGCCGCTGGGCGATCTCACGGAGACGGTCGGCGATCACCAGCTCGAGTTCCGTCATCCGCAGCTCGGCATCAAGCGGGTCACCGTTCGCGTCACCCTCAAGGAGCCGGCGCGCGTCTCGGTCGACATGAGGACGCCATGAATCAGTTCGCCTCGACGCTGCCGCAGCGGTGGTGCGGCCGTGCCATCCTCCTCGGTACCCTGATCTCGCTGGCGGTGGTGGAATCGGCGCTCGGTCAGGATCCCGAGACAGTCGCACGCGGGCGCTCGCTCTACCAGTCGGCGGCGTATACCGAAGCGATCGACACGCTGGCCGGACGCACCGAGCCGGAGGCGTTGCAGTATCGCGCCCTGAGCCTGCTGGCGCTGCGGCGCACGGCTGAGGCACAGGAGGCGGTCGACCTGCTGGTGCGCACCTCGCCCTCCTTCGTGCCGCCACTCGACGATGTGCCGCCGCGGTTCCTCGCGCTCTTCCAGGAGTCGCGCAGCCGCGCCCTGCCGGAGGCGATCCGCGGACTGCTCGCCGATGGCCGGCGCAAGTTCCAGGACAAGAGCTACGACGCGGCACAGCAGGACTTCGCCAGTGCACTGCGGCTCGCCGACGACCCGGCCGGCGCGGCCATCGCGGGGATGGCCGATCTGCGAACGCTGGCCTCGTCGTATCTCGAGTTGGTGACAGAAACGGCGGCGGCAAAGGCGGCCCCGCCGGTCACAGCTGCGGCAGTGAGCGCGGCTGCCCCTGCGGCGGCGGCCGCCACCATCGGAGTAGCGGCAGCAGCGCCACTGCCGCCGGCGGCAGCAGCCGTGTCGCCGGCTGCGCCCGCAGCGCCGGCTCCCGTTGCCGGAGCGGCGATCGTCAGCCCGCGCGCCATCAGGCAGCAGATTCCGCCCTGGCCTGCACTCGCCGGGTCGCGCGAAGGCGCCGCCGCCGGGGCGGTGCGCGTCACCATCGGCACCGACGGGCGGGTGAAGAAGGCAGCGATCGAGCGCCGGCTGCATCCGCTCTACGACCTGCAGCTGCTCACGGCGGCGCAGTCGTGGCTCTACGAGCCGGCGATGCTCAACGGCCAGCCCGTGGAAGTCGACAAGATCATCGAGATCGCGCCGTAGTCTCGACGCGGTACCGCACACCCGTCCCGGCGGCCGTGCGCCTGGCGTCAGCCGGCGTCGTTGGCGGCGAAGGCGTCGGCCGCTTCCTGCGACACCACCAGCGCGCTCGGCCCGACCGTGACCCCTGACGCCGCCAGCATCTGGCGTCGCTTCACCAGCCCGCCGAAGCCGCGGCTCTCGACCTCGTACCCGGTGACGCCGCCCAGTTCGTCGACATACACGTCGCTGACGACCCCGAGGATGTGGCCGGCCGTGGTGAGAACCTGGCGGCGGCGCAGCGAGCCGAGGCGCTGTGCCGCCGTGCCGGTCTTCGCCCACTGGCGCGCATCGAGCACGCCGGCTGCCGAGGCGGCGAGCACCGTGTCCTCGCCGAGCTTCTGCACGTCGGCAAACGGCAACACGTGCTCCGACGCGACGATGCCGCCGGCGAGCACGATGGCGATGATGCGTTCACCGTCTGCCAGCAGGTCGGCGACCTGCCCCACCCGTGCGCCCGCGTCCTGGGCCACCACCGGCCGTCCGACCAACTCGCTCAATCGCAGCATGGCTGTCCCTCGTCTCCGACTGCGGATGGTATCAGGGCGTCACCGTCACATGGTCGAACGTGGCAATCGCCACTTCCGAATTCGCATGGCTCGACACGCCTAAACCGGCGAGCACCGTGCTCCCCATCCTGATGGTGTCACGGGCTCACCCTGGCCTTCGTCCACGGTTGACTCCCGTGACACCCGCCACTCGCGCCTGGATACGTCCGTCGCCGGTCAGCGGCCGCGCTGCCGGGTGGAAGGCGCCGGCTGTTCCCCCACACGTCGCCTCAGGCGCCGCGCACGTGAACACGCCGCCGCGAACGCGGGCGTTCATCTTCGGTGCGCGGCGTGAGCGCCTTGACGACAAGCTCGCCGGGACAACAGTGATCACCACGCCACTGATCCCCTGCCGTGAACGGCCTGCCGCGCCGGGGATACTGCGATTGCACCGATGCGCCGGATGGAGATTACGCTCGAACAGGACGAACTCCACCTGATCTGTGACGGGCTTCAGACGCTGGAACGCGAGCTGGCGCTCCAGCGAACGACGACGAACGGCTGAAGGCCGCCCGCAAGCTGTTCGGACGGCTGCAGACGCTCGGGACGGCGAAGTGACGCGGCCGCGGGCTCCAGGTCCCCGCCGTCAAACTTTGCGGGACGGTCCGGATGTTGCACGCCTTCCGAGCGCTGGCAATCTCGCCCGCACATCGGAGGTTCCGTGAAGAAGTTCTCTCATCTCAACGTGTTGATGGTCACTGCAGCAGCGCTGCTGGTGTTCCCGTATGCAGCGGCCGCCCAGCAGGCCGCCGGCAGCCCAGCGGCGGCTTCACGCGTCGCTGCTCAGCAGAACGTTCCCGCCGGGGTGCAGGACGTCGCGGCGGCGACCGAGCGCGCTGTGCGCCGCTTCGGTATCGGCGTCGAGGGCGGCATCGGCCTCGATCCCGAGCTCATCATGTTCGGTGGGCACGCGACGTTCGCGCCAGTGTTCAGCGAGAACGTCCGCTTCCGTCCCGGCATCGAGTTCGGCCTCGGCGAGCTGACGACGATGTTCGGCATCAACCTCGACGTGCTCTACACGTTGCCGGGAGCCGATGCCGATCAGCGCTGGGCGCCGTACGTGGGCGCCGGTCCCAACTTCTCGCTCAGCCATCGTGGTTTCGAGACCGACGACGTGGACAACGTCGACATCGACATTCCCACGGTGCCGGGCAACGCGACTGATGGTGATCTTCCGGGTCGCTTCGACTTCAGCGACACCGACTTCACCGGCGGTTTCAACTTCATCGCCGGCGCCCGCAGCCGCGGCGGCATGTTCGTGGAGATGAGGGCGACGGCGTGGGGCGTGTCGAACGTACGCCTGCTCGCGGGCTTCGACTTCTAGGGCGAGCCGGATTGAACGGCTGGCCGGAGGCGCGCTGCGTCCTCGGCCTGCCGTTTCGTCCATCGTTCCACGACTGGCGCCTGGAAAGAGCCCGATGACACGTGCTACCGCCGCGTCCCTCATCCTTGCCGCCGCGCTGGCGACGGCGCACTGCCGACAATCGCAGCCCGTGACGGACACACCGCCTCCGGCAGCCGCCGGTGCATCGGCAGAGGGCAGCGCCGCCGGGAGCACATCCGGCAGCGCCGCGATGACGCCGGTTGCCACGGTGACGGAGGTAATGAAAGCCATCGTCATTCCGGCGTCCAACGCCGTGTTCAAGGCTGCGGCGACGCCGCCCGCCGACGAGCTGGGATGGATGGCTGCCCGAGAACAGGCGCTGGCGGTGGCGGAGTCTTCGAACCTTCTGCTGATGGCCGGCCGCGCCCCGGACACCGGCGACTGGACGACGTTGTCGGTCGCGCAACGCGACGCAGCGCTCGCCGCGGTCAAGGCGATCGACGCCAAGGATGGCGACGGCCTGTCTGCCGCTTCCGACGCGCTCTACGGCACGTGCGATAACTGCCACCAGAAGTACATGCCCGGCAAGTAGGCCGCCGGGTCTTACACGGCGCCGGAAAAGCGCAGCACCAGCGCGGTCAGGTCATCGTTGGTCGCGTCGTCGCCGGCGAAGGCGCGGACGCCGTCGAACAGGGCGCTGAGGATTTCGTGCGGCGGACGCGACAGCACCGCCTCGATCGCCGCGCGCACGCCGTCCTCACCGAACTCGTTCCCCGCCGCATTCTCCGCCTCGGAAATGCCGTCGCTATACAGAACGAGCGTATCCCCTGGCTGCAGCCGCAGCGTGTCGCGCTCGTAGCGCGCGGCCGGAAAGGCACCGAGCAGCGTCCCGCCCGTCTCCAAGCGCTGCCAGCTGCCGCCGCTGAACAGCAGCGGCGGGTTCTGCGCAGCGTTGCAGTAGGTGAGATCCCCGCCTGGAGAGAGGATGCCGAGGAACACCGTGATGTAGCGCGCCTCGATGCGACGCGAGAGCAGCACCTGGTTAATCTGTGCCGCCACCTCGTCAGGAGCCGCGCCGCCGAGCGTGCTTGCCGCGAGGATGCCCTGCACCAGCGCCGCCAGCAACGCCGCAGGAGGGCCTTTGCCGGTGACATCGCCGAGGCCGAAGCGCAGGGCGCCGCCCGGCAAATCCTGGTAGTCGAAGAAATCGCCGCCGATGGAGCGGCTTGGCACCGACGCCGCAACCGCTTCGAAGAACGCGCCGGCGTGCACGCCGTCTGGCAACAGCGCGCGCTGGATCTGGGAGGCGGTACGCAGTTCCTGATCGAGCCGCGATTTCTCCAGAGCCTCCTGGTAGAGCCGCGCGTTCTCGATTGCCAGGGCCGCCTCGGACGCGAGTGCCTCGACCGCGGCTCGTGCCGCCGGCGACAGCAGGCGCCCCTTCTCCCGGCTGTCGAGATAGAGCACGCCGATGTTCTGCCGCTGCTGCCGCGCATCTTTCCGCTCGACGTACCGGACCACCCGGAGCGGCGCGCACAGCACGTGCCGGATGCCGAGCGCCACCGTGCCGGTATGCACGGCGGCGAACTCGCTCTCGAGCAGGTCGGGCACGACTTTCATCTGGCCGCTGGCGAAGACGTCTTCCGGGATCTTGCGACTGGTCGTGAAGCCCACGGCCGAGACAGTCGTCCGCTTGGCCGACCGGGCCAGCTTCATCTCCAGCGTGCCGGCGCGATCGGCGAGCATGATGAAGCCGCGCTCGGCGCCGGTGGTTTCGATCGCCGAGTCGAGCACCAGGACGAGGACCTCGTCGAGCACACGGTCACCGCCCATCTTGCGCAGCCCTTGCAGCAGCGTCGCGACCTGCCGCAACTCTCCCCCGGCAGCGCCGGCATCGTCATCTCGACTTGCCGCCTCGTCACCGATCAGGAACAGCACCATCGTCTCGCCGCGGCCGAACTGGATGCGGTCACCGTGCGCCAGCCGATGGGACGTGATGCGATCGCGGTTGACGAACGTGCCGTAGCGGGAGCCGCGATCGCGCAACACGAAGCCGTCGGCTGCGGAGACAATCTCTGCATGGTCCCGCGACACTTCGGCACCGGCGAGCTGCAGGTCGTTGCCGTCGCGGCGGCCGATCCGGAACGGTGCCGTGCCAATCGACACCACCCGTCGTCCGAGCGCATCCCGGACGACCAGCCGCGGCTCCGCCGAGGCCGTCATGGCTGCGCCACCCGGTCCCAGTTCTGTACCAGGGTGATGGAGGATGAGAGGCTCTCGCCGCCGAGGACGTTGATCAGGAAGCGCTCGCCGTCGCGAGTGACGTCGAAGAAGGACCGCGGGCCCACCGGGCGCGCCTCGAACAACGGCCGCGGCGGCCCGGCGTCGAGATCGTCGTCTGCCGACGTGACGGACACCGCCATCAGGCGATTGTCGCGACCGAGATAGACGATCTCGCGGCCGTCGCCCTCCCAGCGTGGCAGGCTGCCGCCGGCGCTGGAAATCTGCAGCTTGCGCGATGGCGTCGGGAAGCGCACGGCGTATACCTCGGAACGTCCCGACTCTCCCGAGGCATAGAGCACCCAGCGTGCGTCAGGCGACAACCGGCCGATGCCGGCGGGAGCATTCAGATACGGCATCGGCACCATCGTGCCGGTGAGCGGCAGGCGCAGCAGCCCGGTGCCAGCGGCGCCGAATTTCCAGAACAGCAGCGACTGCCCGCCCGGCAAGACACTGGTCGGGTACTTTTCGTTGTCGTCTGCGAAGAGCAGGTCGTCGCTGCCGACGGCGGCGGCGGGCTTGACGCGAAGGTCGTAGTGGCCCAGCCGGTTCGAGGCGAAATACAGCCGGCTGCCGTCGGGCGACCAGGCGGGCGCAACGTCGTCGGCGCGGTCGAAGGTGAACCGCGTGCGCACGCTGCGGGCGACATCGTAAATCCACAGATCGCGCGTGTTGGCCGTCGGGTCGAGGATGCTGACGGCGGCGCGGCGTCCGTCAGGCGACAACTCGACGTCACCGTACTGGGCGGCGTCGCCAAGCGTGCCGACCTGGCGTCCGGCCCGGTCGAACCACACCAGCTCGGAATCCTGCCCGGCGGCAGGCTGGTAGGCGAGGACGCCGGTGTCGGATAGCGAGAAGACCGCAGACGCCGGCCCATTGAGCTCGACCTCCTCCGCGATCGGGCGCGGCGCGCCTCTGAGCGTGGCCGTCGATGGGTCGAAGGCCTGCGCCAGCAGCATGTTGTCGCGGAGGAAGACGAGGCTGCCCTGGGAGTACTTGGCGATCGAGCCGCGATCGATCACGAGCCGCGGTGCCTCGTTCGAGTCGAGCGAGCCGAGGAAGACCGCGCGTGGCCCGGTCGCGGCGTCGGCACGCTGCGCGACGGCGACGTAGAGGAAGCGGCGGCCATCAGGCAGGAAGAACGGGTTCCGGTGCAGCACGTCCCCGGCGCTGGTATCGAGCGTGGTGACCGGCTGCGACGGACCTCCGGTGGCGGCGACGCGGTGCAGCGGCGACGAGGTATTCCGCGCGTAGAGAATGACGCCGTCGGCGTTCCAGGCGCCCGTCGCGTTCAGGGCCGGCGTCGCAATCGCCACCGGCGTGCCACCGCCAACCGATACCGTCTTCAGCTGGCCCTGCGCGACGAACCCGATCGCGCGCGAGTCCGGGGACCAGAACGGCGACGCGGCGCCTTCGGTGCCGGCAATCGGCGTGGCGGTGAGCGAATCGAGCGGCCGCACCCACAGCATCTGGTTGCCGGCCGAATCGACGGAGACAAAGGTGATGCGGCGGCCGTCCGGTGACAGCGCGAAGCGGCCGACGCCGCCGATCGGCCCGGCGCCGGGAAAGCGCAAGCCGGGCGGCAGCACGATCGAGGTGCGGTAGACCTGCGCGTCAGCCGGGGTCCGCCCCCACAGCGCCGCCAGGACCCCGATCGCACCCAATGCCAACAGCGCCGCCGCGACCTTCAGCCAGAGTGGGACGCGCGGCGGCTGGTGAACCGCGGCTGGCGTGGCCGGACCGGCGGCGAGCCACGTCAGGTAACGCGCCAGGTCGCCCGCGTTCTGCCAGCGCCGGTCCGGATCCTTCGCCAGGCAGGTGTCGACGGCGAACTCGAGGGTGGCCGGTGCGTCCGGCCGCAGGCTGAGCAGCGGCGGCGGCGCCTGGGTCATGATCGCGGCAATCACCGCGGCCTGCGAATCGCCGACAAACGCCTTGCGTCCCGTGACCATCTCGTAGATGACCGCACCGCAGGCAAAGATGTCGGTGCGCTCGTCCGCCTGTCGCGCCTCGATCTGCTCGGGAGCGAGGTATTGCAAGGTCCCGAGCAGCGCCCCGGGAGGTGCGAGCGGCACGATCCGCGTCGCGGCGTCGGACCATCCCGGCTCCAGCGGCGTCACCCGTTGTTCCGCCAGGCCGAAGTCGAGCAGCTTCACGCCGGTCTTCGTCACCATGACGTTGGCCGGCTTGAGATCCCGATGGACGATGCCGGTCCGGTGCGCCTTGTCGAGCGCGTCGGTCATCTGCGCTGCGTAGGTCAGTGCCTGGTCGAGCGGCAGCGGCCCGCGCGCCAGCCGCTCCGACAGCGGCTCGCCGTCGCAGAACTCCATCACCAGGTAGCCGGGCGTGCCGGCGGACACGACCGGGTCGCCGACGTCGTAGAGCGTGCAGATGTGCGGGTGATTCAGCTGCGAGACGGCGCGCGCCTCGCGATCGAACCGGTCACGGAAGCCGGCGTCGCCGGCAAGGGCGGGGGACAGGATCTTGATCGCCACGGTGCGACCCAGCCGGGTGTCGCGGGCCTGGTACACCTCGCCCATGCCGCCGGCGCCGACAGCGGACTGGATTTCGTACGGGCCGAGACGTGTGCCAGGGGACAGCAACCGGGTTCCGCGACGATTATACGGGCGGCACCGCGCCGCCACGGTCCGCCTGGCGGCGCGACATGGCCACGCGCCAGCTCTCCCGGTGATATAACACCGCTTTCCACAGGAGGTCAGCGTGCACCCGGGCGTCCGACTCGATGGTGTCGTCAAGCAGTTCGGGACCACCCGTGCGCTCGACCGCCTCTCACTTGTCATACCACGCGGCACGATGTGCGGCGTGATCGGCCCGAGCGGCGCCGGCAAGACGACGGCGATCCGCATGATCATGTCGATCCTGTTTCCGGACGAGGGGCACGATGAAGGTCCTCGGCCAGCCGTCGGCGCTGCGAGGCCAAGGACCGCATCGGCTACCTCCCCGAGGAGCGCGGCGTCTACCGCAAGATGCAGGTCGGTGCGTTTCTGTCCTATCATCGGCCAGTTGAAGGGTGTCGCCGCCGCGAAGCAGGCGGCGACGCGGGTCCACCGCTGCTCGCGCGGCTCGATCTCGCCGGCACGTCGAGGCGAAGAAGTGCGAGGACATGTCGAAGGGCATGCTGCAGCGCGTCCAGTTCGTCGCCGCCATCATCAACCAGCCGGACCTGCTGATTCTCGACGAGCCGTTCAGCGGCCTCGACCCGGTGAGCGTCCGGTTGCTCAAGACATTGATCGCCGAGGAGCATCGCCGCGGCGCAACCATCCTGTTCTCCACCCACGTGATGGCCCACGCCGAGGAGCTGTGTGACCACGTGGTGATGATCCACCAGGGCCGCAAGGTGCTCGACGAGCCGATGGGCGGTATGCGCCGGCAGTACGACACGGCACGATCCGGCTGGAGCCGCTCGATCCCGCCGCCGACCTGTCGCGGCTGCGGCGGCCTGCCTGGCGTTGCCGGCGTCGATGCGACGCCGGACGGCTGCGACGTCCGGCTGCTGCGACGGCACCGATCCGGTGACGGCGATTCGCGCCATCGCCGCGGTCATCGCGCCGGCGCGCATCGAGATGGCGCGGATCCGCCTCGAGGACGTCTTCATCCGCATCGTCTCTGAGGGCGCCGGCACGACCGACGCCGCTCAGGCGCTGCGCGCCAATCTCCAGGACATCAACCGCGAAGGCGCCGCGCTATGAGCCTCAAGAACGCTCTGAGCCTCAAGAAGATCGCCCTGATCGCCGCCCGTGACTTCCTGGCGACCATCGGCAACAAGGGCTTCCTGTTCGGCCTGCTGATCATGCCGCTGGCGATCGGCGTGCTCGTGGTGCTGGCGCCGCGGATTCTGAATTCGCGGACGCCGCAGGTGCGCGGCGAGGTCGCGCGTCGTCGATCAACAGCGGCCAGGTCACGGCGCCGCTGCGGCTGGCGCTCGACGCCGAGACGATCCGCGCCAGGCGCGCCGAGAACGCGCGCCGCGCTCTCGGGGCGGCCGTCCCGGCCCAGGCACAGGCGTCAGCGCCGCCGCCGCGGCACAGGGCGTATTGGGCCAGGTGCCGGTGCTTGGCCTGCTCGAGCGGCCCGCCGGCGCTGACCTCGCAGCAGCGAGAAGGCCTGGCTGCTCGCCGGCAACGCCGAGGGGACCGGCGCCTGGCGCTGGTGGTCGTCCATCGGGACGCAGTGAGCCGTTCGGACGCCGTCGCGCGAATTCGGCATCCTACGACCTCTACGTCTCGCCGACGCTCGACGACAGCGACCGAATCGGTCGCTGGTCGAAAGCATCCGCGAGGCGATGATCGCCGCACGGCTGCGCAGCCGAGCAGCCTCGATCGCGCGGCGATCGATGCCACCATGCGCGTGCCAGCGGCCGACGTCGGTGATCGTCGCCGCCGGCGGCGAGCGGCAGGCGCAGCGCGCCTTCACCCGCGCGCTGCCGTTCGTCCTCGGCAGTGCTGCTGTTCATGGGCGATCGTGCTCGGCGGACAGAGCTTGATGACCTCGACCATCGAGGAGAAGTCGAACCGGGTGGTCGAGGTCCTGCTGGCGGCCGTCTCGCCGATGGAACTGATGGCCGGCAAGCTGCTCGGCCAACTGGGCGTCGGCCTGACGGTGCTCGCCGTCTACCTCGGCCTTGGCCTGCTGGCGCTGTTCCAGTTCGCGATGCTCGGGCTGGTCGAGCCGATGCTGGTGATCTACGTGCTGGCGTTCTTCTTCATCTCCTACCTGGTATTCGGCGCGCTGATGATGGCGATCGGCGCCGCAGTCAACACGACCGCCGAGGCGCAGGCGATGATGGGCCCGGTCATGCTCCTGCTGATCGCGCCGTATGTCCTGTCGGCGATCGTCGGACGCGCGCCGAACTCGACCTTCAGCGTGGTGGCCAGCTTCGTGCCGCCGATCAACACCTTCGTGATGATGGCGCGCCTGGCGTCCGATGCACCGCCGCCGACCTGGCAGGTGCTGCTGACGATGGTGGTCGGGCTCGGCGCGGCCGCAGCGCACGATCTGGTTCGCCGCCAAGGTCTTCAAGATCGGCCTGCTGATGCACGGCAAGCCGCCCACGTTCGGCACCCTGGTCCGCTGGGCCCGTCAAGCGTAGGGGCGCGGCCGCGGAGCGGGCCGCCAGCGGAGGCGGGTGCCGCGCAGCGGGCCGCCCGCGCGGGGCGGGTGCCGCGCAGCGGACCCGCCATTTAGCGACCGGCTACGCCGTCCGCTTGTGGTGCTGCCGAACCGCGACCGTCAGGACAACGACCGCGAACGCGACCAGCATCGCGAGCGGCGTGGCGATCTCGGCGGCGCCGGCCCCCTTGATCAGGATGGCCCGCGCGATCGTCACGAAGTGGCGCACCGGGTTCAGCTGCGACGCCGTCTGCACCCACGGCGCCATGCTGTCGATCGGCGTGAACAGGCCGCTCATCAGCAGGTAGACGTTGATGATGAAAAAGGTGACGAACATCGCCTGCTGCTGCGTGTTCGACCAGCGTCGAGATCCACAGGCCGATGCCGAGCGCGACCAGCAGGTAGATCGCCGCCACGCCGAACAGCAGCAGCAGGCTGCCGCGCACCGGCACGTCGAAGATCAGCACAGCCGAGCGTCAGGCCGAGCGCGAGCTCGATCAGGCCGAGCCCCCAGAACGGCAGCAGCTTGCCGGCGATGAACTGGCCGCGCGTGATCGGCGTCACGTTGAGCTGTTCGAGTGTGCCGAGCTCCTTCTCGCGCGCGATGTTCTGCGACGTCAGCAGCGTGCCGATCATCGTCACCAGCGCGACGAGGATGCCCGGCACCATGTAGTGCTGGTAGTCCAGCCCGGGTTGTAGCGGCTGCGCTGCTGCACCTCGATGCGGCGGCGCCGCGGCACCCTGCCGGGCCGAGACTGCCTCGCGCCGCGACAGCTCGCGCGCGTAGTCGGCCAGGATCGCGCCGCATACGACTGGACGATGCCGGCGGCCGAGCCCTTTTCGGCGTTCACCGACAGCTCCGACGCCGCGCTGCCGCGTCCGCGACGAGCGAGCCTCGAAGTCGTGCGGGATCACCACGACCAGCGTGGCGTCGCCGGCAGCAGCGCGTCGTTCGGCGGCGGCGATCGACGGCGTGCGTGCCGACGACGCGGAAGTGCCCCGACGCCGCGAGCCGGTTGACCAGCCCGCGCGACGTCGGCGGTGCGGTCGAGGTCGACGACCCAGGTCGGCGTGTCGCGGATCGCGAACGTCGCGGCGTTCGACAGCACCAGGAGCTGCACGATCGGCACGACCAGCACCTGCGCCAGCGTCGCGCGGTCGCGCACGATGTGCAGCACCTCGGCCTGCGCCAGGAACCAGATCCGTCGCATCGCCCTACTCCAGCCTCGGCTTGAACGACCGCGCGCTCGCGGCGAGCAGCAGCGGCGCAATGGCCGGCCAGCACCAGCGTCTCCTGCCACAGACGGTCTCGAGCCCGACGCCCTTCAGCATGATGCCGCGCGCAATCTCGACGAACCAGCGGCCGAGCACGAGGTTCGACAGCAGGCGCAGCGGCAGCGGCATGCTCTCGACCGGGAAGATGAAGCCCGACAGCAGGATGTTCGGCAGCATCGTCGCCGAGCATCGCGGCCATCATCGCCACCCGCTGCGACGACGTGCGCGCCGAGATCAGGATGCCGAGCGCCAGCGACGCCAGGATGAAGAGGAGCGCCTCGGCCGAGCAGCAGGATCAGGCTGCCGCGCAGCGGCACGTCGAAGACCAGCCGCGCCTCGACGATGACGAGCGAGCACGGTGACGAAGCCGATGACGAGATAGGGCAGCACCTTGCCGACGATGATCGACCACGGGCCGCAGCGGCGACACGAGCAGCGCCTCGAGCGTCCCGGTCTCCTTCTCGCGCGCCAGCGAGATCGCCGTCATCAGCGAGGAGATGATCGTCAGCACGAACGCCATCAGCCCGGGGACGAACAGGTTGAGCTCTCGCGCGTCGGATTGAAGCGGGTGCGCACTTGCGGCGTGATGCGTATCGGCGCCATCGCGCCGCCGCGCGCGCCGGCGACGCCGCCAGTCACTCTCCCGCGACGTAGCCGGCGACCACTGCCCGCGCATAGGACTGCAGCAGGCTGGCGGTGTTCGGATCGGTGCGCGTCGGTGACGACCAGCAGCTGGGCCGGAGTGCCGCGAGCGCAGATGCGACGGCGAAGCCCGGCTCGAAGACGATCGCCTCCTGCACCGCACCGGACTGAAACAGACGGTCGAGGTCCTCGGCACGTGGCACGACCGCCGACGTGGAAGACGCCGGCGCCAGTGAAGCGGCGCGCAGGGCGAGGGTCGCGTCGTCGGGCGCGCGGGTCGACGATGGCGAGACGCACGTCGGTCGCACGTCGGTGCGGATGGCGTAGCCGAAGAGGATCACCTGGACGACGGGCAGCGCAGAGAATCACCGCGAGCGTCCGTCGGTCGCGTCGGATGTGCTGCACCTCCTTGCGCAGCAGCCCGAGCAGCGACCTCACACCGGCCTCGCCAGCTTGCACGAACAGCGTCGTCGATCGACGGCACGGCGAACTGCTGCTTCAAGTCGCGCGGCGTACCGAGCGCGGCGATCCGCCCCGCCACCATGATCGAGATTCGGTCGCAGTACTCGGCCTCGTCCATGTAGTGCGTGCGTGACCAGCACGGTCGTCCCGGCCCTGGCTGCGTCGTAAATCAACTCCCAGAACTGCCGGCGCGTGATCGGATCGACCCCGCTGGTCGGCTCGTCCAGGAAGACGATCGCCGGCCGGTGCAGCAGCGCCACGGACAGCGCCAGCTTCTGCCGCCAGCCAAGCGGCAGCTCGCGGACCGGGGTCGGCGACCCGCCTGCTCCATGCCGAGGCGCGACAGCATGGCGGCACGCCCGCTGCCGTATCTCGGCGCACGGTGAGATCATAGATGCCGCCATAGAGCCGGATGTTCTCGCGTGGCGTCAGGTCCTCGTACAGCGAGAACTTCTGGCTCATGTAGCCGATCGCCCGCTTCACCGCTCGGACTCGGTGTAGACATCGTGCCCGGCGACGCGCGCCGCACCGCTGCTCGGCCGAAGCAGGCCGGTGAGCATCCGCATCGCCGTCGTCTTGCCGGCACCGTTAGCGCCAAGGAAGCCGAAGACCTCGCCGGGCTGCACCGAGAACGTGATGCGATCGACGGCGGTGAAGGCGCCGAAGGTCCGCGTCAGTTCGGTCGCCTCGATCGCCGCGGCGGTCATCGGTCGCCATCAGGCGCGGCCATTCGCGCGATGAAGGTGTCCTCGACCGTCGGGACGATCTGCTCGACGTGTGCGCCTTGCAATTCCCTCGCGCGACAGGAACTGCCTGAGTTCGCGCCGCAGCGTCTCGACCTCGACGCCGGCACGCTGATCGGTGTAGTGGAGCACCTCGCCGAACGGCAGCACGCTGCGCACGTGCGGGAAGCGGCGCAGCGCGAGCAGCGCCTCGTAACGGGCGGCCGCACGAACGCCGAACAGCGGCCGATCGAACGCCGCGGCGATCGCCGCAGGCGCGTCGAGCGCGAGCAGCCGGCCGCGCTGAATCAGCGCGACACGGTCACAGCGATCCGCCTCGTCCATGTACGGCGTCGAGACGAGGATGGTGAGACCCGCGCCCGCAGCGCCGACAGCAGGTCCCAGAACTCGCGGCGGGACACGGCGTCGACGCCGGTTGTCGGCTCGTCCAGGAACAGCACGTCTGGCCGGTGCACCAGTGCGCAGCACAGCGCCAGCTTCTGCTTCATCCCGCCGGAGAGCGCCGCCGCCCGGCGATTCTTGAAGGGATCGATCTGTTCGTAGATCGGCTTGATCTGCTGGTACGACGCCTCGATGGTGGTGTCGAACACCGCCGCAAAGAAGCGGAGGTTCTCCTCGACGCTCAGGTCGGGATAGAGCGAGAAGCGGCCGGGCATGTAGCCGACCCGCTGGCGGATCGTCCAGAGGTCGCGGACGACGTCGAGGCCGAGCACCGTGGCGCGGCCGCCCGACGGCGTGAGCAGCGTCACCAGGATGCGGAACAGCGTCGTCTTGCCGCCGCCGTCCGGCCCGATCAACCCGAACAGCTCCCCGGCGCGCACCTCGAACGACACGCCATCGAGCGCGGCGTTGCCGCCAAAGCGCTTGACGAGGCTATCGACCGCTACTGAGATCGACATCGACGGGCATCCCGATCTTGAGTAGACCCTGCTGGTTCGGCACGCGGATCTTCACCGCGTAGACGAGGTCGGCGCGCTCGTCGCGGGTCTGGATTGGCGTCGGCGTGAACTCGGCCGCTGCCGAGACCCACGATACGGTACCGGTAAGCGAGCGGCGCTCCTCGCCGGCATCGACCGTCACCACGGCGCGCTGGCCCACCTTGAGGCCGGCAAGTTGTGGCTCGGCGACGTAGGCACGGACGTCGACGATCGAAAGATCCGCCACTTTGTAGAGCGGCTGTCCCGGCTGCACGAATTCGCCGGCCGCAGCAAACGTCGTCAACACCGTTCCGGCCAGCGGGTTGACGATGCGCGACCGTCGCAGCCGATCCTCGAGCAGTGCGACCTGCGCCCCGGCGGAGGTGACCTGGCGTGAAGCGGTCCGCTGCTGCGCCGCTGCCGCCGCAAGCTGGCCGACGAGTGCCGCCACCTGCCGCGATTGCGCTTCGACCTGCTGCTCCTGCGCCCTGATCTGGTCCTGCAGCACGCGGACGTCGCGTTCGGCCTGCTCGACCTGCTGCACGGTCGCCGCCTGCTGCGTCGCAGCCGCTGCATGCGGTCGAGGGCCCGCTGCGCGATCTCGAGCTGGCTGGCGAGCGCCGAACCCTGTGCGCGTGCCGCCTCCACCTGCGCCGCGGCGGCGGCGCGCTGCGATTCGACCACCGCACGCTGCTGCACTGTCTCGTCGACCCGCGATTCGGTCACCGCCTGCTGCGCGTCCGCCTGCTCGCGCTGCAGCTGCAGATCGGCCGCGTCGATCCGGCCAACTGCCGCTCCGGCGGCAAGGGTCTGCCCTTCGTCGACCTCCAGTGACACCAGCCGGCCGGATGTTTCAGCCGCAACCGTGACCTCGATTGCTTCGACGTTGCCGTAGGCGTCGGGCTCCGGCTCGCCGGCACACGCACCGGCGGCGAGCGCGACCGCCAGGACAGCTCCACACGTTTGCATCAGCCGCATCACTGCGCCTCCAGGCCGAGGGTCGTCAGCAGCCGGGCCCGGGCCTGGGCCAGCTCCACTTCGTGCGAGGCCTGCGCGAAGCGGGCCTGCAGCAGCTCGGTATTCCGAGCCAGGTAGTCCGATGCGTCCACCACCCCCTCCTGCAGGCGCAGCCGCGCCGCGCGCTCCACCTCGGAACGGAGCTCGATGATGCGCCGGTCCATCGCCAGTGCCCGCTCGAGGTGGTCGGCGGTCGCCAGATCTCCCTCGATCGCCGCGGCCAGGCTGCGGCTGAACGCCGCTTCCTCCTGCGAGACGATCTCGGACTGCAGCGACTGCGCCTCGCGCTCGCGCCCGGTTGCTCCCCAATCGAACGCGTTCCACTGCAGCCGCACGCCGCCGATCCCGTAGGTCTGCCATTGGTTGGTGATGAAGTCGAGCCCGGGCCGGCCGTAGCCGGCGCGGGCGAACGCCGACAGCCTGGGCTGCGCCTGTGACGAGCCGAGATCGCTCTGCCGCGCGATCCGCTCGCGCGTGCGGGCGAACTGCTCGTACTCCGGCCGGGCGCGCAGCACCGGCAGCCGCTGCCGCGCGCTGCCGGCGGCCGCCGCGAGGTCGGGCAATGGCGTCAGCACGTCCGCGGTGACCGGTGCGCCAACAATCGTCGCGAGCCTGGCAACGGCGGCGCGAATACCGGCGCGCAGCTCACCCTCGTCCTGCTGCCGCTGCAACAGCGTCGCCTCGACGGCAGCGGCTTCGGCGGGCAGTGAGGTGCCTTGCTCCACGCGCAGGTTGGCTTCGCGCAGCCGGCCTTCGAGTTCGACGATGGTGGCGGCCAGCACACCGGCGCGCTGCTGGAGTGCCGCGGCCGCGAAATAGGCGTCGTTGACCTGCTGCCTGATCGGGTAGACCGATGCGCGCACCCGCGCCTGCTGCTCCGCCAGCTGCGCCCGCTCGAACGCCCCCTGCGCCGGGACGGCAGGGTCGAACAGGCGCTGCTCGACCCGAACGGAGGCGTCGTGCGCCGTCCTTGGTGCGGAAAAGATCGGCCTGCCGTTCGGCGCCAGCACCGGGGCTTCGGCAGCGTCGCTCTGGGCCTGCGTTTGCGCATCGATCCCGACCGCCGGCCACCGCAGTGCGGCGACGTTCCGGAGACGCAGCATCGACTGCTGTTCGAGCAGCGCAAGTTCGCGCGTCCGTGGGTCGGCGGCGACCGCCGCCGCCTGCAGGCTGGCGAGGGTGGCTTGCTGCGCGAACACGGGTGGCGCGACCAACAGCAGCAGCGCCCCGGAGACGGCGCTGGCCAGGGCAGCAGCTCCCCTCCGTACGGCGCAATCGCGGTATGGCCGGATCACGGTCGCAATCCCATCATGAAGAACTCCGGCAGGTCGCGGCGCCGCTCGCGAATGAATTTCTCGAACCGGTCGCCGTCGAGGTGCAGCAGCACCTCCAGCATCGGCCGCGCCGCAAACGGAAAGATGCAGAGCGAGAGCAGGTTGGCGAGGAATTGTTCCGGCGCAATCGTCCGGATGTGGCCGAGCCGCACCTCGGCGCGTAGCTGGGCGCCGAGCGCCTTGATCAGCGTCTCGCCGATCGCCTGGGTGCGCGAGCCGGTCATCGCCGCCAGCAGCTGATGGATCCGTTCCGGGTGGTGCGCGAGCTCGCTGATGATGTAGGCCGGCAGGTACGGCGCCGCCGCCAGCCGATCGAGTTCCACCTCCACCACCTGCCGCACCTTCTGCTCGAGCGTCGCGTCGGACACCAGGATGCCGGCCACCACCGGGAACAGCTCACCCGCGGCGCGGACGAACACCGCTTCCGACAGCCGCTCCTTGCTGCGGAAGTAGTAGTGCAGCAGGGCGCTGTTGACGCCCGCTTCGGCGGCGATCTCCTGCATGCGGGCGCCGGCAGTGCCGGTCCTGAGAAAGACACGATGCGCGGCGGCGAGGATGCGCCCTTCGGTGTCGCCATCCGGCGCGGCCGAACGGCCGTGCTCACTTGCCGATTTAACCATTGAGTTAAATCGAACTGTAAAGCACAGCGCGAACAGACGCAAGCGCAGCTATCGAATCGCCGAGAGGACGCCGCGTATACTTGCCGCATGCCCGTCGCCTCCTGGTTGTTTGTGAACGGCTCCGACAGCATCTGGGTCGAGCGCCCCGTCGGCCGGTTGATGATCGTCGCCGGTCCCGGCGCGCTCCGTGACGAACGCGAATTCGAGGACGAAGAATCGCTGCAGGCCTACCAGGTCGCCTTGGCCGAGCGCCTCACCGAAACCGGCTGGCTGCTCTGGGGCTTCGACCGCGAGCGGAGGCAGGCCGGCGAACGCCGCCGCACGCCGCGGCTGAGCGAGGACCGCCGCCACCGCCCCGTCCCGAACACCTGACCAGCCCCCGGGCCACGCCGCAGTAGCGGCGGGTGTGCACACCGTTGCCCGCGACGTTCCCGATCCGTGGCAGAATCGGCGCCTTCAATGTCGGCATCGAGCAGGCGGCCGGCGCCGCCTCAAGCCGACCGGCGCATGCACAGGTGGGAGGGCGCGAGTGGACCTACGCAAGGGTGTTCTGCCGGTTGCCGCCATCACCCTTCTGGCCGGCGGCGCGATCTTCCCCCGGCTCCTGACCTACACGCCGCTGCCGGTCGCCGCGCTCAGCGCACAGGCCGCTCCGGCCCGGGCGCCTGACAGCGCACCCGACCCCGGGACAACGCAAGCCACCGATCTGCTGTCCGACTTTTTCGGCGTGGTCACCGCAGGCCAACCCGAGGCGCAGCGGGTGGCGGTCCTGCAGCAGGCGGCGGCCCGCAGCGGCGTCCGCGTCCGGTTCCTGATGGCCACGGTGCCGGATCCGATCGATTCGCACGCCGGCTGGCAGTTCGACACCGTGCTCGACGCGATTCAGCAGGGGGTATCCGACACCGGCTGGGTGCTGGATCGCTTCTATATCCCCGATGTCACGGCGACGCGTGACGGGCCGGCGGTCGCCAGTGGCCGTGCGCACGAGCGGGCGCCCGGGGTGATCGTGTTCCGGGATACCGGCGAAGCACCACGCCAGGACTGCCAGGCCAGTGCCGCCTGTTCCGAAGTGCTGGTGCTGTTCCTTGCCGCCGAGACCCCGACCGCCGGCGTGCACCAGGCCGCCTTCGCCCGCGCCGTTCGTTTCATCGCCGCCTGGCACCCGGAGCCGCAGACGATTCCCGTGCTCGGGCCGACGTTCTCCGGGTCGAGTGCCTCGATCGCCCGGGCCGTGGCCGCCCTCAGCACCGAGCTGCCAGCGGGGTCCGGCTTCCGGTTCGTCTCCGGCAGCGGCACCAGCCGCAAGAACCAGGCAATTCTCCAGGGCGCGGCGCCGAACGTCACCTTCCACGCCACGGCGCTGCCAGACGACGTCTTGATGACGGTGCCGCTCAATTACCTGCTCGGCATGAGCCGCGATGCGTGGGAGCACGGCGTCGCGCTGCTCGCCGAGTCCAACACCGACTACGCGCACGAAGTCACCGACGCGGTGACGCTCGAGAACCTCAACCTGACGGTGCTGCCGTTCCCGATGCACGTGTCGCGGCTGCGCAGCGATGCCGCACGAGCCGAGGCCGAGCCACCCTCGCCCTCCGGCCAGCTGCCGCGCTTCCGGCCACTGTCGCTGGCTGAAGCGGTGTCGCCGACCGACCAGTTGCCGTCGCTGACACCGAACACGACCTCGAACTACGTCGAGCTGCGGCTGGCCAACATCCTGGAGACGGTTCGCCGCCAGGACATCCGCACCGTCGGCATCGTCGCCACCGACGCCCGCGACAAGCTGTTCCTGGCGCAGGAGCTGGCACGGCACTCGCCGGACGTCACCCTGTTCACCGTCGAGAACGACCTGCTCTACGCCCATCCGCAGTACGCCGCGTACATGGCACGGGCGATCGTCGCCTCGACCTATCCGCTGTACACCACGAACCAGTTGTGGACCGCCGAACGCGGCAACAGCCGCCGGCGACTGCAGTTCGCCTCGGCGGCAGCGGAGGGCATCTACAACGCCGCCCTCGCCCTGCTCGCCTACGATGTCGACGGCAGACCGATCGGGCCGGCGGCGCCACGGCTGGTCGACTACGCCTCGCCCGGACAGCCGTGCGACCCGGGTTGCTCCCCGCCGGTGTGGATCAGCCTGGTTGGCAAGAGTCTGTTGTGGCCGGTGCGCTTCTACCCGACCGCTCCCGACGGTTACGTCTTCATGCCACGGATGGCCGCCTCGCCGCTCGCGGCGCCGGCCGGGCAGTCGACGTTCCCGTCGACGGCGGCGCGCGCACTCTACGCGACGATGACGGTGCTCGCGTTGCTGCACATCGCCTTGTGCCTGGCGATCGCCGGCCGGGCGCGCGCGCGGCGCCGCGGCGCGGTCGCCGGCGGCGAGACCCGCGGCCCCGCCCGGATCCTCGATGGCCTCAGCCAGGGTGACATGGGGCTGCGGCGCCGCCGCTACCTGCTCCCGTGCGTTCTCGGGCTGGCGATGGTGCACGGCTTTGCCTCGATCCTGGCCTGGCTGTCGATGGTCGGCGGCCGCACCGCGGCGGCCGACTGGCGCATGGCGGTGCTGTTTCTGCCGTTCGCCGGCCTGTGTGTGTGCGGCGTCTGGATTGTCTATTCGGCAGCGATCAGGCCGCTCGCCGACGATCTGCAACGCTGGCGCGGCCATTGGTCGGCGTTCGCCCGCTGGTCGCTGCTGGTCGACCACTATGGCCCGGCGCAACTCGTCACCGCCGGCGCGGCTGCGGCCCTGTGCCTCTGGGGCACCTGGAACCTTGCCCTCTACGGCGTTGGCTACGTGACCGCGCGGCTGGCCGGTGACTTGAACCCCCTGCTGCTGGTCGAGCGCTCGGCACAACTTGGCAACGGCGTGTCGCCGATGGTCCCGGTGCTGCTGCTCGGCGGTGCCGTCTACCTCTGGGGACTAATCGAGCTGCGGCGCCTGTTCGGGCCACGGCCAGTGCTCGTCGAAGGCAGCAGCATCGTCCCGCTGGTCGAGCAGTGCGCGGCTGGCGGCGTCTCGTCGATCGTACCGCGGCTGGCGCTGCTCGAGCGGGCGGTCGTGATCGTGCCGCGCTGGACGCTGCTGCCGATGGCGATTGCCGGCCTGGCGCTGCTCGTCTTTGGCTTCGACCCGGTGGCGCACCCGCTCGTCACGGTCGATGGCACGTTCTTCAACCGCTTCATCACCTCGTTCGTGATCCTGCTGCACCTGATGATCGCGGCCTCGCTGTTTCAGCTCGCCTATCTCTGGCTGACCCTTCGTCCGCTGCTGGAGCGCCTCGCCGCGCATCCGCTGGTCGATGCCTACTCGCGGCTGCCGCGCAAGCTGCTGCCGCAGAGCGTCCTGCCCCGGCGGCCGACCTTGCTGGAGATGCATCCACTGCTGGCGTATTCCAACGTCATCGCCGCCGGCCCGGGTCCGCTGCCGCGCGCCGCGCTGCCCGGTCAGCCGACGCTGCAATCGGTCTACGCAGACGAGATGGCAAACACGCCAGGCGTGCTGTGGTCCTCGAGCCGCACCTGGACGATGCTTGTCGAGGGAGCGACCGCCGCCGCAGCCCAGCTCGGCGAGACCTGGAACGCGCGGGCGACCGCCGCCCGTCCTGGCGTCGGCGCCGCGGCGGCAGCGACTGCCAGCGCCGGCCCTCCGCCCGCACGAGTGACCGAACCTGCCGGCGCCGGCCTGCCCGCCAGCCTCGCGTCGCCCGCGGGCAGCGGCGGCGGCATGGCGGTGGACGTTGCGGCGCAGGAGGAGATGGTCGCCGTGACCATCGCCCTCGCAATTCGCGACGCGCTCTCCCGGCTGGCGCACAACGTCCTTTACATCGCCGCCGGCACGTTCCTGGTCTTTGCCAGCCACATGCTGTTCCCGTTCCAGGCAAAGCAGCGACTGCTCGCGCTCATCTGGGTCGACATCCTCCTCGGTGTCGCTGTGGTCCTGACGGTGCTGTTCCAGATGGAGAAGGACGAGATCCTCAGCCGGATCGCGTCGACCACGCCGGGCCGCATCACCTGGAATCGCGAAACCATCTTCCGCGTTATCGTCTATGGGCTGGTGCCGCTGCTGACGCTGTTCGCCGCACAGTTCCCGGAACTCGGCGCACAGGTGCTCGGCTGGCTGAAGCCGATCCAGCGGTCCATCCCGTAACCGGCGTCGGGCAACCGCCTGGATGTTCGCGCGGGCGGACAGCATCGGCGACGACAGGAACGGCAGCTAGAGGAAGATCGGCATCTCCTCGCCCGGTGCGGCGGACGCGTCGATGCGATTCCAGGTCACCGTGTTGCGGGGAAAGTCGAGCACCAGGAAACCCGCCTCGTGCTCATCGTGAATCGCGCCGGCGTTGAGGATGACGAAGCCGCCGAGCCGCGTGACCAGTCGATCGTGCGTGTGGCCGTGCACCATCAGGCGGTAGCCGGCATCGATCACCTCGCGCAATGCCTGGTTGTGCTCCAGCGAATAGCCGGTGTCGTAGCGGGTGATGCGTTCGAGGTCGTGCACGCCGATTCCATGACAGAGCAGCATGCGGCCTCGGGGAATCGCGATATCCCGGGTTGGCGGCAGATCCTGGACGTAGGCTCGGTCCGTGGCGGTCAGTTCCTCCAGCCGTGTCGCGTCCGGCCGATCGCGCAGCAGTCCCGTGAACAGCCAGCGATCGTGATTACCGCGCACGCCGAGCGCGTCATGCTGGCGGAGCAGTGCGCAGCAGCGCTCGACGGAGCCGGTGCCATCGACGATGTCGCCGGTGAAGAACACCGCATCGAGATCGAGCCCGGTGATTCGAGCGAGCATGACGGCGAGCGCGTGGTCGCTCGCGTGGATGTCGCCGATGACCGCGCAACGCGACACCGGGCGAACGACGTTGGCCATCCCTCTCTACGATAGTGGTGGCGCGGCAGCGTCAGGCCTCTATTAGCTGCGGTCGGCGGCGGCAGCACAGCAATACCGTGGATTGCTCTTGACGCGCCTTGCGCCCAGCGCTTACAACTGCGCGGCTTCGACTCGCGATATCTCTCGAAGACGATCCCGGTTTTTCGACCCATGCGGATTACAGCGCTGCCGCTCACGCCTGACACCCTTCCTTCCTGTCGGCAGATGTGGGGCGACGGCGCCCTCTACCCCGCCGGTCAACTGGACGCCGCGCTGGCGGCGTTGACGCTGCTGCTGCAGCAGCAGCGCGCGCGAGGCACGTTGCTGCTCGACGAGCAGCACCGGGCGCGCTACTTCGGCGTGACCGTCTTCCTGCAGGAGCGCGCGGCCGATCAACTGGTCGGTCAGCCGCAGCCGCGGCTCGGTGCACGGGTGCTTGCCGGCCGCCAGGACTCGCCAGGGCCGATCCTCGATGTGCCGGCGATCGCGCGCGGCAATGCGCAGGGCGGGCTGCACATGGTTGTCATCAACCAGGGCTGGGACATGCCGGCCGAGGATGCCGGCGCCTGGCCGATGCTGATGGGGGCGGTGCTGCACGATTTCCAGGAAGTGCATCGCGGGTTCCGGCTGGCGCGGGTCGTCGGCGAGGCTTTCGGCGAGGATGGCGTGGAGATCGTGACCAAGAGCCGGGCGTACGCCAACACGCGCGAGTTCACGAGCCGTGGCCCGACCGGGGCCGCGGCACGATCCGTGGTGTTCTGGTCGACCCGGGCGGAAGCGGCGCAGCAGTGGAGCCCGCTGCTGCCGATGTTCACCTACAACCCGCCGCGCATCTTCTTCACCGGCCAGGAGCAGGACCTGCTGCGCGAGGCGCTCGCCTGCGGCGCCACCGACCCGGTGCTGGCGGCCCGCCTGCACCTCACCGTCCCCGCCGTCAAGGCGCGCTGGAAGCGGCTGTTCGAGCGCGTCGCCGACCGGATGCCGGAACTGCTCCCGGCCCGCGACCAGCGGGCGACTGCGGCGCGCGGCGCGCAACTGCGCCACGTGGTGCTGCAGTTCGCCCGCCGGCACCCGTCGGAGCTGACGCCCTACTACGTCGCGCATGCCCGCCGCGGCGCCGCCCTGGTTCGCGCGCCGCACCGCCAGGCCAGCGACCGCGGCTGAACCCCCCGTTCGTCCGCCCTGGCGTCACCGACCGGCCGCCGCTGGGGCCGGGGTGTCGGCAGGCCGTCCGCTCGAGCCGCCCTGCGGCCGACCTGATCCCGCGTTTCAGGCCTGTTTTTCACAATTGGCATCCCGGCCGAAGCTGGACGCCAACTTGCCCTTAGACAAGTCATCACGAACACGACGCACGGCGAGAGTCGGCCGGTTTTCGACTCCGCCCCCTTCCGGACGCGTCGCTGCGGTGCTCGAGGAACCGACCATGGACTTCATCATCTGGCGCATCTACACGATCGTCTGGGGAAACTGACCGCTTCCAGTAACCCGCTCCTGTGAGCAGGTGACCATGAGTCTGCAGCACACCGCCTCATCGACCGTATCGCCCGTTGCCACGCCGCGCGTGCGCGGCATCGCATCGCGCGTCCCCGCGGCCTGGATGCGCCGCCGGGCCACCGTCCGGCCGATCGAAGCCGGTGACGCCGAATCGCTTGCGGGCGCCGTGACCACCGAGTCGGTCACCCGCTTCATCCCGCCGCCGCCATCGACAGCGGATCGGTTCCGGGCGTTCATCGCCTGGGCCAAGGGAGAGCAGCGCGCCGGACGGCAGCGGTGCTTCGCCATCGTGCCGCATAGCACCGCGAAGGCGGCCGGCCTGATCCAGGTCCGCCACAGTGACGCCGACGCATCGATCGTCGAATGGGGCTTCCTGCTGGCGCAGCCGCTGTGGGGCACCGGGCTGTTCGTGGAGAGCGCGGCGGCGGTGCTCGACCGCCTGTTCGATCGCGACGGCGTCCGCCGGGTCGAGGCCCATACGGCGATTGCCAACCACCGCGGCATGGGCGTGCTGCGCAAGCTGGGATTCACGCAGGAAACGGAGCATGTCGGCCTGCTGGCCGCGACCACCGGCACCTACGCCCGGGCACGGTGGACGATCACCCGCGCCGAGTGGCGCACCGCGCGGCACCGTTTCATAGAATCGTAGGCGGTGCGAAGATGTGCGGCAGCCGGGTAGCGGGTGTGCTCGCTCTTCCCGCGGGTCGTCGATGGCCAGCAAGAGCAAGGGTGTCCCGTTCCTCTGGCTGGGAATCATTGCCGGCCTGGCGCTGCGTATGTGTGGTTACTGGCGCTCGCCGTCCTCAGGATCCAGTCCGGCGGCTGAGCCGCACCGGGCGCGGCAGTGGCGCGACGGCTTGATTCAACGCTCGCGAACGCTGAGCATCCGCTCGGGTGGCGCCGTCAGGCCGATGCCGCCCACCAGCAGGCCGAAGACATACGCCGCCTCGGTGGCGAGCAGCATGTCCAGTGGCGGCTGTAGGGCCCAGAGGTTCGGATCGACGGCGGCAAGCCCGATGTAATAGGCGGTACGCGCCGCATCGGCGAGCGTCACCGTCAGCACGGCCGCGGCACGGTGACGACCGTGGATCCAGCCAACCGCCCAGCCGACCCCCACCATCGCCGCAAACCACAGCACGACCCGGTAGACCACCCAGCCACGCTGATCGACGATCCAGCCGGCGTTCCAGCCCAGCAGGTTCGGCAGCACCGCGCGGTCGATGGCGGCGACCACCGTCGCGTGCGCGTCGCCCATCAGCTGCAGCGCCAGCCAGCCGCTGGCCAGCGCTGTGAGCGGCACCCACGGGTGTGCTCGCACGTCGCGCCGCAGGGCCGCGGCAATCGCGCTGCACGCCTGTCGCCAGTACCAGCTCGCCGTGCGCCGGCCGGCGCCGAACTCCTCGTTGATGTCGCCCGTCACGTCCGGCGCCGCCAGCTGCTCGAGCAGCAGCGCGGCAAGCGGCGGCACGCGGCGTGTGTTCATGCGGGCCGGCCCTTCAATTGGGGAATGCCCGACCACAACGCGGTGAACGCACGCTGCGCGTTGCGGACGGCGCGCACACCCTTGGGGGTCACGGAAAAGAAGCGCTTGGCGCGGCCGCCGCGCTCCGGCGTCGGATCACCGACCAGCGACGAGACGAGGCCCTTGGACTGGAGCCGCTCGAGCGCGGTATAGACCGCGCCCAGCATGACGGTTCGTCCTGCGGTCGCCTCGATCTCGCGCGCCACCGGCACGCCGTAGGCCTCGTCGCCGACCCGCAGGATTGCCAGCAGGAGCATCAGCTCGAATTCGGTGAGGAAGTGCCGCTCCGCCATTTCATCGCGGAGTATGAATTAAGGGCGGCGGCGATGCAAGCGGCCGCCGACCTGCCGGCCTCGCCTAGTTGGCGGACGTCGGCCGGACCGCGCTCGTCGCGGGATCCGCGGGCGCTGCACCGGCAGTGGCGGCGCGGCGCGGCGCGCCGAGCGTCGAGGTGAGATCGGCGAACGAGTAGGGCGCCAGCTCCGACTCGTGCGCGAAGATCCGATCGGGCAGGAGCGGCAGACCGGTCCCGAAATAGGCGTTCAGCACCACCCTGAAGGAGTTCACCGGCGACACCGACGGATACAGGCCCGCGGCGCCGCGGCCGGGCAGCAGGTAGGCGTTCAGGATGCCGCTCTTCTCGCGCAGGGCGCTGGCACTGGCCGTATGCCAGTTGTACTGCGAGCTGGTGGTGCCTCGCGGGTAGGGCCCCTCGTCGCCCTGCAGGATGATGACGGGCGGCGTGCGCGCCCGCTGCACGATGCCGTCGATCAGCCGCGTGGCCATGGCGTTGGCCGCCACCACCTGGTTGACGTAGTTGGTGCTCAGGCCACGGCGGCTCGCCACGTCCTCCGAGAGGTAGCCGCCATCACGATCGAAGACGTAGGGCGGATGCGGCACGAGGATGTGGATGAAGGAGAACGTCGGCCCCGGATCGGCGGCGTGCTCGATGACGTCGGCGATCTGCCGCGGTACGCGGTACCACTGCTGCACCCGCTCGTCGATCGCCGGGAAGCGCCCCAGCCGCCGCAGCGGCGCCAGCAGCTCGTTGTGCAGCAGCCGCATGGTCGGGTACGGCACGGTGGTATAGAAGTTGACGTTGCGGTCCGCCCCCGGATTGGACTCGGTCGGCCCGTACCACGAGCCGACGTGCACGTAGCGGTAGCCCTGCGACTTCAGGAATCGCACGACGCTGCCGTCGCGGATCCAGCGGAACACCGGCAACCAGTTCTGCGACTCGCGCCCCTCGGCTTGTTGCAGCGGGTCGAGGTAGCTCATGTTCAGCGACGAGGCGAGCGACAGGGCGGTCTTGACGTAGTTCGAGCGGCTGTCGCGAGCCACGTAGAAGCCGCGGCTCTCGAGAAAACGGTAGAACGGCTGGTTGTCGAAGCCATGCTGCCGCAGCGTCGACTCGTCGCCATACCGGTCGAACACGATGTAGTAGATGTCGGGCCGTGCCGTCGTCGTCGTTGCCGCCGGTAGCGCCAACGCCGGAGTGTCGCGTCGTAACGCATCGGCCTGCGCCCGCACGACGCTGTAGAGCGGCACCACCAGGCACCCTGCCGCAACGATGTTCAGCACGGCGGTGGCCTGGACGAGCGGCCGCCGCGCGCGCGCGATCACCCAGCCGATCGCGGCGACGCCGAGATAGATGGCCGGCAGCACGATCGCGCGGCGGAACGGCCGCAGGCTGCCGAACTGGACGGTCTCGACCATCGCGTAGAGCCCGCCGAACGAGACGAACACGACAATGGCGATGGTGGCGAGCAGCGCGGCCTTGCGCAGGTCGCGGTAGGCGACCTGCAGCAACAGCAGCAGCCCGCCGGCTGCGGCGCAGGCCACCACGGTCGAGCGGACGATTTCCTCGCCGGCCGCCGCCCCGGGCAGTACCGCGTACATCGAGACGATCGGGACGAGGGCCGCCAGAAACGTGTGCCAGGGAAACCGCCTCATGCCTCCGGGCGAGCCTCCATGATGTAGACCGTGCGGTTCGCCTCGCGCACCGGAACGCGATCGAGGATTGAGAAGTGCTGGCCGAACGCGGCTTCGAAACCGGGCTGCGTGTAGTCGTGGAAGATGTCTTCGCGCGACGCCAGCATGCGCTGCACCTGCGAGTCCTCCTTCGGGACGAACTCGATCACCAGCGTGCGCCCGAGCCGCGCGAAGAACTGGGCAACTCGCGGCAGCGGCACGTTGTGGCCGATCGCCAGGTGGTGCACGAGGGCGAGGGCAAGCAGCAGGTCGGCCGGCCCCCGCTCGGTGAGCGGCGACCGCTCGGTGTTGGCCCACCCGGCGCCACCGCTTGGATTGGTCAGGTCGAGCAGGAGCGGCAGCATGTGCGACCCCCCTTCGGCCTTGACGCGGCGGTAGTTCTTCTCGACCGCAGCCGGATCGACGTCGAAGGCGATCGCCCGGATCTGCCGTTCTGCCGCCAGCCGGCTGAAGGTGCCGTCGTTGGCGCCAAGATCCCAGACCACCGCCGGCGCGAAGCGGTCGAGCGCGGCGGCGACGATCTCCCGCTTATGGCCAAACGCCGTCTCCGTGTAATTCGTGGCGGTGTAGTAGTCGGCCCAGACAGTGCCGCGCGGCGTCCAGTCGAGGCTGCGGACGGTGCGGTCGAGACTGTCGACGAGCGCCGCCACCGCAGTGCCGGACATGGTGTGCCCGCCGCGCGGCGATGGCGCCGGCGCCGCAGCCGCGACATCGCGGCTCGCCTTGCGCTGCGCACCGGCGTGCAGATGCAGGTGGACGAGCAATCCGGGCGTTGCCTTGGTGCGCCACGGCAGCAGCTTGACCGCCAGGTCGAGCGGGATGCCGTCGATGTAGCTGCGCAGCAGGTGCTGCAGCCGCACGTCGGCACGGCTCATGAGCGCGAGCGGCGCCAGGAAGGCTTCGCAGAACTGTCGGTAGGCAATCCACGGCCGGCCGGCCTCGAGCGCGCCAAACGACAGGGTGTCAATGAAGATCGGCCGGCCGCGATGGAACTGCACGTTGTACGGCGTGGCGTCACGTAACGACATGCCACGGCGCATCGCCGCCGCCTGAAGCGTGAGCGTCAGCAGCGCCGCGTCCTTCAGTTGGCTGAAGCTCCACTCGTAGGGATAGGAGATGAACGGCACCTGCTCGGGCGAGAGGACACGGTACGCTCCCGGCGCGGCTGCGAGCGCCAGGTCGAGCTCCTCGTGCGCGACGACGTCGCGGGCGCGGGCGAGCTCCTCGTACAGGCCGGAGGACAGGAACAGGTCGTAGTCGGCGCGCCCGGCATCGTTCACCTGCCGCAACACGCGCCCGTCGCGCGCGAACACGAAGCCGTGGGCATCGCGGAACGAGGCGGCAAGCGGCGTGCTGCCGCCGGCGTGGCTACTCGCGCACACGTGGGCGCAGGACGCGGCCGATGTAGGTCTTGAGTCCGCCCCAGTAGGAGCGCACGACGAAGAGGGCGCCGAGCGCGCTGCCGACCACCAGTTGGAAGACGTAGCTCGCCGAGCCGGGATCGATATACGCGTGCAGGGGCGCGACGGCGAAGAATGCGACGAGCACGATGATGAATGCGGGAAGGGAACGGTTGCGCTGGCAGTGCATGCATTGCCTCCTGTAACGCCGGTGTAAGGCGGCTGCCCGTGCAGGAAACGCACCAGCAAACCTGCCGACGCGGCTGTCGCACCGTGTCGCATGCTGCTCCACCCCGCCGGGGTGGCTCGGCACCCGCCCTTCCGTCTGTGGGAACGGCGCGGTGCAAGCGCACTACGGCGCGGGTGCCGGGGGTGTCCCGCCCAGCGGCACAGCGACCCGCCCTGCGGCGCAGCGACCCGCCCAGCGGCGCAGCGACCCGCCCAGCGGCGGCGCAGCGGCGGCGCAAAGGTTTACATCATTAACAAACGATTTACTCCCAGTTAATGACCAGCCACCCCGGCGGCTGGGATACTCCTTCCATGCTTAACCGAATCTCGATCGCCGTTGTCGCGCTGCTGGTCGCAGCGGTACCGGTGCTGGCGCAGAACGCCAGCCAGGCGCAGTTACGATTGGTGGTGGTCGACCAGACCGGGGCCGGGATTCCGGCGGCAACGATCACCCTGACGCCGGCAGCCGGCGGCACGGCGGTCAACGGCCTCTCCGACGAGCGCGGCGTGGTGACGCTGCCCGACGCCCCGGTTGGCGCGGCAACGCTGCACGTCGAGTTCCCCGGATTCCTGCCGACCGACCTGGCGCTGACGCTGCGGCGCGGCAGCAACACCCAGACGGTCACCCTGGCGATCGAGGGGTTCCAGGAAGAGGTCGTTGTCAGCGACACGACCGCCACCGACGACCGCCGCGGCAACGCGATGAGCACGACGCTGGAAGAAACCGACATCGCCGAACTGCCCGACGATCCGGACGAACTGGCCGACATGCTGACGCAGATGGCTGGCGGCGCCGGCGCGACCTTCCAGGTGAACGGATTCCGCGGTGGCCGGCTGCCGTCGCGCGACGAGATCCAGCAGATTCGCTTCCGCACCAACTCGTTCTCGGCCGACAACCATGACGCCGGCCGCACCCAGATCGAAATCATCACCAAGCCGAACGTGCAGAACTGGAGCGGCAACGCCAACACCCAGTACCGCAGCGACTCGATGAACGCCCGCAACGCCTTCGCCACGGCGAAGACCCCCGAGCAGAACCGCCAGTTCAATCTCGGGGTGCGCGGCCCGCTGTTCAGTAACAGCACCTCGATCCGCCTCAACGTCGATGGCCGCCGCGACATGCAGGCCGACACCATCGTTGCGGTCGACGAGTTCGGCCAGCGGCTCGGCGACGCGGTGCGCCGGCCGTCCGATTCGACCAACTTCACCGTCGGCGTCGAGCACGCGGTCTCGAACACCAACACGTTGCGGCTGGAATTCCGCGGCGGCACCAGCTCGAGCCTGAACAACGGCGTCGGCGGCTTCAACCTGGCCGATCGCGCCACCAGCCGCGAGGGCTCGAACCAGCAGTTCCGCGCCCAGCTCCAGGGCGTCGTCGGCAAGACGGCGCTGAACGAAATCCGCCTGCAGTACAACGGGCAGGACAGCACCACCACGTCCGCCTCGCAGGCGGCGGCGATCATCGTCCAGGACGCGTTCAGCCGCGGCGGCGCCGGCGCCAACAACCGCAATGCGTCGCACGGCCTGGAACTGGCCGACAACTTCGATTTCAACGTCGGCCGCAAGCAGCAGATGCGCATCGGCGCCCTGCTCGAAGCGGATCGCTTCAGCTATTTCGACCAGAGCAACGCCAACGGCTCGTTCACCTTCAGCAGCATCGACGCCTACCTGGCCGGCACGCCGACCACCTATCGCAAGCGCGAGGGCGAGGTGGACACGGCGTTCAGCACCTACCAGCTCGGTCTGTATTGGCAGGACGACTACCGCGTCAACAGCAAGTTCTCGTTCAGCGTCGGCGTCCGCAACGAGATGCAGTCGCTCATCGGCGACAAGCTCAACCTGATGCCGCGCCTCGGCTTCACCCTGACGCCGAAGGGCAACAAGACGAACATCCGCGGCGGCTACGGCCTGTTCTACGACTGGTACGAGTCGAACCTCTACGACCAGACGCTCCGTGTCAACGGCGTCTCCCAGCGCGACCTGCTGATCCTGAACCCCGGCTACCCCGACCCGTACACCGGCACGCTTGCCGACGTGCAGCCCGGCGGCCGCATCCAGGCGGCATCTGACCTCGAGATGCCCTACGTGCACCAGGCGTCGATCGGCATCGAACGGCAGCTGACTGCGAACCTCTCGACCCAGGTCACCTACCAGATGCTGCGCGGCCGCAACCAGATGCGTGCTGTCAACATCAACGCGCCCGATGCCTTCGGCGTGCGGCCCGACCCGACGGTCGGCAACATCACGCAGTTCGAGTCCACCGGCCGCTCGCAGAGCGACCGCCTGACGTTCAATGCCAGCTACCGCATCCCCGGCCGGCAGATCTTCATGAACGGCAACTACACGCTCGGCCAGGTGAAGAACCATGCCGATGGCGCGACGTCACTGCCGGCCAACAACCTGGACGCCGATGCCGAATGGGGGCCGTCGCGGCAGGATGTCCGCCATCGCGTCCAGGCAATGATCAACGTGCCGACGCTGTTCGGTGTCCGGACCAGCATGAACGTCAACGCCCAGTCGGCATCGCCTTACACGATCACCACCGGCTTCGACAACAACCGCGACGGCGTCCTCAACGATCGGCCGAACGGTGTCGGTCGTAACACCGCGCGCGGCTCGGCCATGTGGACGATGAACCTCCGCGTCTCGAAGCAGTTCGCGATCGGCGGCAGCAGCGCCGGCGGCCCAGCCGGTGGCTTCCCCGGCGGCGGCGGCGGCGGGCGTCCCGGCGTGTCCGAGCAGCGCGGCCCCGGCGGTGGCGGCGGCGGTCGTAACGGCGGCGGCGGGCTCGGCGCGCGCTACTCGCTGGAAGTGTTCGCGTCGGCCGACAACGTGTTCAACCGTGTGAACTACGGCGGCTTCAGCGGCAACATGCTGTCGCGCTTCTTCAACCAGCCGACCTCGGCACAGGCGCCGCGCCGCGTGCAGGTCGGCATGGGCTTCCGCTTCTAACGCCGGCGCACAGACCTTCGGTCGTCGACCTGCAACGGCGCTGCGCCCCGTGCGCAGCGCCGTTGTGCACGTACCCGCGCCGCGCGTGCTATCCTCCGCGCCCAGCCTGACCGGGAGGCACGAATGGGTGTGCGAGTCGCGCCGTTGTCGCCCTGTCTTACCGGGGCCCTGCCGCTCGTGCGACACCTGGCGCTCGCGCTGATCGCGATATGCCTGGCAAGCGCTGCCGCGGCGGAACCGGTCGTCCGGCTGATCTACCTGGTACCGGCGGACCGGCCGGCGCTTCCGGCCTACACCGCCGCGGTAAGCCACGCCGCCCGGCACCTGCAGGGGTGGTATCAGGAGGCGCTGGACGGACAGACCTTTGCCCTGCGCAGCCCGGTCGTCGAGGTCGTGCGCTCAAGCCAGGATTCCGAGTGGTTCCGCAGCCATCCGGGCGGTCGCGACTTCTCACTCTGGTTCTGGGACAACAGCGTCGCTGAGATCCGCCGGCTGCTCGGCGCCCACGACAACGACCCGCAGAACACGTGGGTGGTCTACCTCGACGCCGACCCCGAGTGCGGCCAGGCGACCGGAGCGACGTCCGGCATCGCGCTGTTGCCGGCGAACGACTTGCGCGGCGTTGCCGGCATACCGCGGCCGCCGCGCTGCGGCGAGCCGACCGACAGCTTCGACACCTGTCGATGGATTGGCGGTCTCGGCCATGAACTCGGACACGCGCTCGGGCTGCCGCACCCGTCAGGCTGTGAGGACAACGATCCGACAACGCCCTGCGCCGCAACGGCGTTGATGTGGCTGGGATACCTGACCTATCCCGACGCCTTCCTGAGCAGCACCGACCTGGCGACACTGCGCAGCAATCGGTTCGCACAGGCGACGGTGGCGCGACGTTCGCTGTCGTGCGCCGCGCCGACCCTGCACGTCGAGACGCCCAATACGGCGTCGCGCTGGGGCATCGGCACGCGGCAGCGGCTGGCGTGGCTCTACGACGGCGATGCCCCGCAGTTCCTGATCGAAGTCGATCGAAGCGGCGATGCTGGCGAGTCGTGGGACCTCCTGGCGATCGTCCCGAACAGGGACGGGCCGTCGCAAAACTTCTATTGGACGGTGACTGGTCCGTCCACCAGCAACGCGCACCTCCGCGTCACCGCGGTCGGTGACGCCGCTGCATCCGACAGCAACGACGCCCCGATCCGCATCGCTGACGCCGCAATGGCGTTCGTGCTGCCGACCGCCGTCTCCGTCACCCGCACAGGCGCGACGGAGACGGTCTTCTACACGCACAACCTCGGCGCGGCGCGTCCGGTGGCGATTGACGTCAGCAGTGACGACGGCTCGTCCTGGCGCACCGTTGCCGCCAGCACGCTGACCCGCGGGGCCGGCACCTCTTCGTTCCGCTGGGCCGTCGGCCTGTTGCCAACGGCTCGCGCCCGCCTGCGGCTGCGGGCGTTGGACGGCAGCGGGGCGATCGCCGTGTCGCCGCGTTTCGCGGTGTCGGGTGGCGCGGCTGGCACGCTCGCCGGCGTCGCAGCCGGACCTCCGGGAGCGGCTGACGCGTCGATGACCGGCGTCCGTCCACCGGCGACCGGACCGTGACGGTCCCTGTCGCAGGCGTGAGCAGTGGTAGTACATTCGCCGTTCGGGCGATCGCTGTGTTCGACACCTGTCGATCACACCTGATGTGATGAGGGAAGCTGCGTGATGACAGTGTTGACTTACCTGAACTACGGCGGTAACTGCCGGCAGGCTTTCGAGTTCTACCAACAGCACCTCGGCGCACGCATCACGATGCTGACCACCCACGGTGAGCTGCCGGATGCGACCGCGGTGCCCGCCGGATGGCGCGATGCGGTACTGCATGCACGGCTCGAGATCGGCGGCACCACGATCATGGCGGCCGACATCCCGCCCGACCGCTTTGCACCGATGCGGAGCGCCTACCTGTCGCTGCTGGCCGACAGCACCGCAGAGGCGGAGCGCGTCTATCAGCTCCTCTCCGACGGTGGCGAGATCTTCATGCCGATGGCCGAAACGTTCTTCGCGCGGCGATTCGCCATGCTTCGTGATCGATTCGGCACGTCCTGGATGATCCTGCACGAAGCACAGACAGCGACGTAGCCGCGTGGCGCTGCGACCGCAGCAGCCGAGCCGGCTTGCACGATGCGCGTAGCGGTGGCATCCTACCGAACCGGCCAATTGCCCACGTCGGTGACACCACTGCGCCTGGGTGGCGCGCCCAGGGTCAGCGGGTTGTTCACGATGACGGAAAAAGAATGGCGCGCCGAGCTCGATACTGCCCTTTCCGCCGGATTGCCATGGCGGGTCTCGTCCGCATGGTGCCATCGCGGCGCGCCGACCTGCGGCGCAGAATTGACGCACACCAGCAGCGGGCGGGTCAAAGGTATTTCACTGCCACTCAGCGAGTTTCCCAATGCCGCGGTCCGCAAAGCGGAAATCGTGCGGCTGCTGACCATGACGACCACCAGGTAACAGCCGACTGACCTGGGCAGTGTCGGGCACCACTGTTGCTATCCTGTCTTCCGCGTCCATTCACGCCACTCCGAGGAGCCGCCATCATGCAACCGAGCACACAGCTGACCCACGACCTCTTCCCGCAGACCGCCCCTTCGCCGGTGTCGCTGTGCGACCAGCGCATTGTCGCCATCGCATTCAGGGCAGACCAGCTGTCGGTCGCTGCGGCGGATGAGGACGAAGACGAAGATGAAGATGAAGACGAGGACGACGAGGACCTCGACGACGAGGACGATGACGTAGACGTCGACGAAGACGACGAAGACGACGAAGACGACGAGGACGAGGACGAGGACGAGCTCCAGGTCCGCAGCCACTGAGCGCGCCAGGGGCTGCGCCGGAGTCCGGCGGGCGCGGCCCCTGGGCAGCCGGCGCGGTCCCCCGTTTCACCGGGTCGACGCACTTGTTCCGGCAAAATCGAGCCCGATGGGGCACGATATGCATAGCCGCCGGTTATGGCACCGGTCGTGGCACCCCATCACGTTCGCGTCCTGCTGGTGGACGACCACCAGGACACGCGCGACATGTTCACGATGTTCCTGCACCTGTGCGGCATGAACGTGCAGGGCCGCGGCTGCGCACGCGATGCGCTGGAAGACCTCGCCGGCTCCCGCTACGACGTCGTCGTGACCGACCTCCGGCTTGGAGTCATATCAGGCCTCGACCTGACCAGGGCCATCAAGCGAAACCCCGCCACCAGCCATCTCCCCGTCATCCTGCTGACAGGTGACACTCGCGCCAACCTCGAGGAGGAGGCGGCTGCTGCGGGCTGCGCCGCGGTCTGCTTGAAACCGATGCTCCCCGACGTGCTTATTGACGTGATCGCGACCGTGCTCGGCACCGCCGCCAGGCCATCGCTGCGGTGGCTACCGGAACTCCATCACTTCACCCCTTACCCTGCCATTCACCCCGTCCAGTCGCAGCAGGGCTTCTTCTCGCCGCAAGCGGTCGCCACCTGACGCCGACGTTCCCGCGTCCGTGACTCAGTGTCTGCGCCAGGCGCTGACCGTGGCGGTGGCGAAGTCGTGGTAGGAGCGCGGCGGCCTTCCCAGCAGTGCTGTCATGCGCTCGACGTCTTGCGGCGCCGCCACCATGCCCTCCTGCTGAAAGCGCTCCAGCATCAGCCGCAAGTCGAAGGCCAGCCACGTTGGCGCCAAGCCACTCATCCGCTGCTCGAACGCGCCCACGTCGTCCCCGCCGTACGCGACCGGCGCGCCGGTGACGTCAGACCAGATGGCCGCCACCGCCTGCCCGCTCAGCGGCTCCGGCCCGACGAGCGGTATGGTGTCGCTCGGCAGACGGCCTTCCGCGCGATCGCGGCGGAGCAATTCACCGGCGACGATGTCGGCAATATCCCCGGTGTCGACCATCGACAGGCCAACCTGGCCGACAGGCATCGGATAGACATGGTGCGCCATCACCGCGTCCTTGAAGCCCAGATCGTTGCTCATGAAATACGCCGGACGCAGGATCGTCGCCGGCATGCCGAGCTGCTCGATCGCGTGCTCCACCGTGTGCTTGCCCGTGAAGTGCGGCACGTTATGGTAGCGGTCGCTGTAGAACACGGACAGGTAGACCAGGCGTTCGATTCCTGCCTGGTGGGCGAGATTGACGGCAATCAGTGCCTGCGTCAGCTCGTCGGCGGTGACCGCATTGAGCAGAAACAGTGTGCTGACGCCGTCGAGCGCCGCGCGCATGCTGGCGACGTCCATCAAGTCGCCGCGCACCGCGGCGACAGCACTGGGAAAACGGGCCTTGCCCGGATCACGCGTCAATGCCCGCACGTCTTCGCCGCTTGCGGCCAACCGGCTGACGACCTGCGAGCCGATGTTGCCAGTGCTGCCGGTGACGAGAATGCTCATATGCTGCGGATCCCTTCGTTGCCCGGCCGGTTTCAGGCGGGCGACTGCGGTGTCGCTGCCGCGGCGCGAGCCGCCACCGTCCAGCAGGCGGCGGTGAAGCGGACGTTCGCATCGTGCACATACGGCGCAAAGGCGGCCCGGACGGTGGCAACCACCTGGGCGCGCGTCGCCTCGTCCTGCTGCTCGAGGAACATGCCGACCGGGCCAAGCCGGGTCAGGTAGAGGTCCAGGTCGCGCTCGGCGAACGCACACTCGACATCGACCGGACTGATCTCAACCTGCGCCCAACCGCTCTCCTGCAGGATGGCGCGCACCCGGTTGCGATCGGCGAATGCGAACTGCCCAGGGCCGTCGGGCTGGCGCGCCGGCAGCTCCGGCAGGAGCGGGGCCGCTGCGCGTTCCGCCGTGGTCATGAACGGATTCTCGACGGCGCTGCGCCACACCACCAGCTGCAGGGTGGCGTCGTTTGCCGCGGCGCGGCGCAGGTTGCTGAACGCCTGAATCGGATCGTCGAAGAACATGACGCCGAATCGCGAGATGATCATGTCGACGCTCGCCGGCTCGAACGAGTGGTGCTCGGCGTTGGCCGTGATGAACATCGCGCTGCTGCGCTCACGTTCGGCGCGGGCGCGCGCCGCACCGATCATCGGGGCGGAGATGTCGATGCCGAGACATTGCCCCGCCGCGCCGAGCAGGCGGGACACGGCCACCGTGCTACTGCCGGTCCCGCAGCCGACGTCGAGCACCGAGCGTGGTGCCGCCGCGGCCACTGCACCCGCCAGCAGGTCCTCCACCGGTGCAAACATGCGGTCGAGCACCGCTTGCGCATCGACCCACGCGCGCCCGGCTGCACCGTTCCACAGCTCCGCTTGATTCCGATTCGTTCCCTGAGCGGCGTTCATTCGCGTTGTCCTTTCGCCCAGTCGCTGCGGTTCACACTGCACGGCGTGCTACGTCGACGTGGCGCACGCACCGACGATCGCGACCGACGATTCAGGCGGGCACCGGCGTCAACGCGGCTACCGGCGCCGACGGGCGCGCGATGCCGGCGGCGCCGTAGACCTCAGCCTCGTCGAGGCTCTCGTGCGCCAGCAGCTGCGCGACGATCGCGTCGAGCTTGTCGCGGTTCTCGCGCAGCAGCCGGCGCGCCTCGGCGTAGCACTCGTCGGTGATCCGGCGGACTTCTTCGTCGACCGCGTCGAGCAGCCCGTCCGAGATGCCGGCCATGCGCGGATCGCCTTCCGCCGGCAGCACCGACAGCGTGCCGATCCGCTCCGACATGCCCCAGCGGCCGACCATCGACCGCGCGATGCGCGTGCACCGATCTCCAGATCGCTCTCGGCGCCGGTCGTGACGACGTCGAACACTTCCTGCTCGGCGGCCATGCCGCCGAGCGCGCCGATGATCCGGCCGCGCAGGTAGTTGCGCGTCGTAGCCGTAGCGATCTGACTCCGGCGTCGACAGCGTGACGCCCAGCGCGCGGCCGCGCGGGATGATCGAGACCTTGCGCACCGGATCGGCGCCGGGCTGCAGCATGCCGATGCAGCGCGTGGCCGGCTTCGTGATACGCCGTGCGGCGCCGCTCCTCTTCCGGGATGACGACGTTGCGCGCCGTGCCGAGCTGCACCTTCTCGAGCGCGTCGGTCAGATCGCGCTGGTGCACCGACGTCCTGCGCGCCGGCGCGCGGCCAGCAGCGCCGCCTCGTTGACCAGGTTGGCCAGGTCGGCGCCGGTCATGCCGGGCGTCGAGGCGGCCAGCTGCTCGAGATCGACGTCCGCGGCCAGCGGCACCTTGCGCGTGTGCACCTCGCAGGATCTCGGCGCGGCCCTTGTGGTCCGGCGGGTGCACCATGATCTGCCGATCGAACCGACCGGGGCGCAGCAGCGCCGGGTCGAGCACGTCCGGCCGGTTGGTCGCGGCCAGCACGACGACGCCCTCGTGACCGGAGAAGCCGTCCATCTCGGTCAGGATCTGGTTCAGCGTCTGCTCGCGCTCGTCGTGGCCGCCGAACGGACGCGCGCCCCGCCGCGGGCGCGGCCGATCGTGTCGATCTCGTCGATGAAGATGATCGCCGGCGCCACCTTGCGCGCCTCGCGCGAACAGCTCGCGGACGCGGCTGGCGCCGACGCCGACGATCATCTCGATGAACTCGGAGGCGCTGGCGCTGAAGAACGGCACCTTGGCCTCGCCGGCCGTCGCCCGCGCCAGCAGGGTCTTGCCGGTGCCCGGCGCGCCGGCCAGCAGCACGCCCTTCGGCGACGCGCGCGCCGAGCTTGCGGTACTTTGCCCGGGTCCTTCAGGAAGTCGACGACTTCGTTGATCTCCGCTTCGACCTCGTCGATGCCCGGCCACGTCGTCGAAGGTGACGCGCACCGTCTCCGGATCGACGCGCTTCTGCTTGCCGCCGCCGAGCAGCCCCGCCCATCGCCCCCTGCTGGCCGCTTGAACATCCAGACGTAGAAGCCGACCAGCAGCAGCATCGGCGCGAACGAGATCAGCAGGTTGGTCAGGAAGCCGCGCTGCTGCACCAGCGGCGTCGCGCGCACCGTGGCGCCGCCGGCGGTCAGCTCGGCCAGCAGATCGTCGCTGGCGAACGTCGGCCGTTCGGTCGTGAACTGCTGATAGGTGCGCTCCGGCTGGCCCGGCGCGGCGCCGCCTTCCTCAGCTCGCCTTCGATCGAGTCGCCGCGGGCGAACAGCTCGGCGACGTTCTTGGCGGCGACCTGGTTCTTGAACTCGGTGTACGGCACCGCCTGCGGCCCCGACAGCCGGTCCTGGAGCGTCAGCATGCCGAACAGCAGCAGGTAGCCGACCGGCCAGATGCCGATGCGCAGCCACTTGTTGATCGGCTTCTTCGGTGGCGTCGGCGGCAGCCCTTCCGTTCGCCACGGTTGCGCGGCGGGACGAGCCGGCGATGGCGAGGACGGCGGGCTCGCGCCAGGGCCGGTCGGAGGAAGCGGGGGGACAGACTCCGGCATAGATGGTTTCGATCATGCTTCCGCGGCAATCAAGTCGCAACACGTAAGATGGCGTGTTCCGCCGCGGGCCGCGCAGCGGATCGGCGACATCGCGCGTAGGCCGGTCCGCCGCAGTCGGCCTCGCGAGGTCGCACGTAGGCCGGATGCGGCGCGACCCGGCGAGATCACGACGTAGGCGGGTGCGGCGCAGCCGACCCGGCGAGATCACGACGTGGGCGGGTGCGGCGCAGCCGACCCGGCGTGGAGACACGCGGCGGGGCGGCCAAGCACCCCAGGCCGGACCCGCCCTACGGCTGCACGTAGGCCGGGTGCGGCGGAGCCGACCCGGCGCGGCGCGCGATCGCGGCGATCATGCCGCGGAACATCAGCGCGTGCAGCGGCGTGATGCCGTACCAGTAGAGGCGGCCGAGCAGGCCACGCGGGTCGAAGGTCGCCGTCTGCCGGATCGCCGAGCGTCGCCCGTTGTCGAGCGGCGTCACCTCGAACTCCAGCCAGCCACGACCCGGCAGCTTCAGGTCCGCCACCAGCCGCAGCCGCCGATCCGGCTCATACGCCTCGACCGTCCACCAGTCGATTGCGTCGCCGACCGCGCACGACTCGTGATCGCGTCGGCCACGCCGCATCCCGACACCGCCGAGCGACCGGTCAATCCAGCCCCGCACGTGCCACAACGCGTTGCCGAAATACCAGCCGTTGCGGCCGCCGATGCGCCGCACCGGCGCAAACGCCTGGGCCGGCGGTACGTCGAGCCAGGCGCGGCGTGTATCGGACTTGTGCCGACGGGCGGCACCATCCGAAATCGCCGTCGTGAACGCCTCGTCGAGCGAGGTCGGCTGGACGTGGAACGCCGCGCTGGCCGCTGGCGACCGCACCACCGTCGCATTCCGCAGCCCTTCGACGAGAGCGCGGCCGACCCGGGCCTGCGCCGGAGTCACCAGCGCCAGCCAGAGGCCGGACAGATGCGGCGTCAGAAACGGAACCGGTATGAACCAGCGCCGCAGTCCACGCATCCGCGCGTAGGTCCGCATCATCTCGCCGTACGACACCACCTCCGGCCCGCCGATGTCGAATGTATCACTGCGATCGCCAGGCAGCCTCGAAGCGGCGACGAGGTACTCAAGGACGTCCTCGATCGCGATCGGCTGCGTAAGGGTCGTCAACCACCGGGGGCAGATCATCACCGGCAAGCGTTCGACCAGGGCGCAGATCATCTCGAATGACAGGCTGCCGGCGCCGATCACGACCGAGGCGCGCAGTTCAATCACCGGCACGCCGCTCGCGCGCAGCAGATCGCCGGTCTCGGCTCGGCTCTTGAGATGGGCGGACATCGCACCGGTGTCGTCGGTCAACCCGCCCAGATAGACGATGCGGCGGACGCCAGCGGTTGCTGCCGCGCGCCCGAAGCGGGTCGCGGCGAGCCGATCGACGGCGGCGAAGTCAGCGCGAGCGGACATCGAGTGGACCAGGTAGTAGGCGGTGTGGACGCCGTCGAGCGCGCGGCCGAGGGCGACCTCGTCGCGGCAGTCACCCTCGACGATCTCAGTGCGATCGGCAGCGCTGGCGAGCCGGCTCCGGTCGCGCACCAGGCAGCGGACGCGGCGGCCGTCTTCTTCCAGGCGATGAAGAAGACGGCCGCCGATGTATCCGGTAGCGCCGGTCACGAGCACCAGCGGGTTCATCTATTCGGCGCCTGGCAGCAGCACGGCATCAATGACGTGGATGACGCCGTTTGACGCCGCGATGTCCGCCTTGGCGACGTGCGCGGTGCCGACCATCACTCCCTGCTGACCGGTGGCGATCGTCAGCGTGTCGCCGCTCACCGCCTTGGCCGAGCGCATTTTCGCCACCTCGGACGACAGCACCTTGCCGGCGACGACGTGGTAAGTGAGGATCCGGCGCAACTGCTCCTTGTTCTCGGGCTTCAGCAGCCCTTCCAGCGTCCCCGCCGGCAGCTTCGCGAACGCCGCATCGGTCGGCGCAAACACCGTGAACGGTCCTGGCCCCTTCAGCGTCTGGACCAAACCGGCGGCGTCGAGCGCCTTGGCCAGCGTCGTGAACGAGCCGGCCGCCACCGCGGTGTCGACGATGTCTTTGGTCTGCGCGGCGGCCGGCGAATTGATTCCGCCCACCACCAGGAATGCTGCCGTGGTCACTGCGAGTGCAAGTGTCTTGAACATGTGTCTCTCTCCGTCTGTGTGTGATGTTTCGTTTGTGTGTGACGTTTGGCTCAACGAGCCGTGACCGGGTGCGACCAGCGGACCTGCACGCGCTTCCAGAACAGCCCCTGGTAGACGCCGGCGAGGCCGACCAGCCCGTAAACCACCGCCGTGACCGGGGAGACTTCGCCGAAGCGCATCCCGAACAGGGCGGCGACCAGGTCGAACCTGGCCACGGCAATCAGCCCCCAGTTCAGGGCTCCGACGATGACCAGGAGGGCGGCAACGACATCGAGCTGTTTCATGACTTCCTCCGCTGACGGCGGCGAGTCCCTACGACCGCCGCACTGGTATTGAATGTAGTTCATAATCATTTGCATACAAGTCAAATGTGACTGTTACGCAAAGTCGCTTGAGCGACACGACCGAAGGACGGCACAATTTGACCGTCATTCAAAAAGGGGAAGCCTGATGCTGTCGCGGACGCTGGAAGAAGGCCTGAACGACTACGGAATCGGCGAGAAGCTGCGGGCGCTGCGGCTGAAGAAGAAGATGGGGCTCGTCGAACTCGGCACCCATACGGGCCTGTCGCCGGCGCTGCTGTCGAAGATCGAGCGCGGCCGGCTGTTTCCGACCCTCCCCACCCTCCTCCGGATCGCCCTGGTGTTCAGTGTCGGCCTGGAGTTCTTCTTCCTGCGGACACGGGAGAAGCCGCTGTTCGCAGTCGTGCGGAAGGCGGATCGGGTGCGGCTGCCGGAGCTTGCGCAGGCCGAGGGCAACGCATTCTTCTTCGAATCACTCGACTATCCGGCGGTCGAGCGGAAGTTCAACACCTACCACGCCGAGTTCCTGCCGTCAGCCGACGGCACCGTCCGACTGCACGATCACCCCGGCGTCGAATTCATCTACGTGCTGCAGGGGATGCTGACGGTGCACGTCCAGGCCGACGAGCACGCGCTCGGCGAAGGCGACTCCGTCTACTTCGACTGCAGCGTGCCGCACGGCTACCGGCGCAGCGGCGGCCGCGCCTGCCGCGCCATCGTCGTCACGGCGACGTGACCGGGTCTGCCGCCGCGACGCCGCCGGCACGCAGCCAGCCCGCCAGCGCGGGGCTGACGCCGCGCCGGTATAGAGTCAATGAATGCGCTTCCGCCGCCTTGCCCTCTATACCGTTCTTGCCGCGATTGTCCCTGCCGCCGTCACCGCCCAGGAGCGGCAGCGTCCGCAGGCCCAGGCCGCCCGTCTGGAGGGTGGCGCGATCCGCATCGACGGCCGCCTCGACGAAGTGGCATGGTCGGCCGCACTGCCGATCACGGCGTTCGTCCAGCGCCAGCCCGATGAAGGCCGGACCGCCACCGACGCGATGGATGTCAGGCTCCTGTTCGACGACGGCGCGTTGTACGTGGGAGCGCGGATGCAGTCGACGGCGCCGATTCGCGCGCCGCTCGGGCGGCGAGACGCCGACGACCAGGCGGAAAACATCCAGATCTCGCTGGATACCTACCTCGATCGACGTACCGCCTACACCTTCGGCGTCACGGCGGGCGGCGTCCGGCTCGACTATTACTACGCCAGCGACGACCGGGACAACGGCGACAACACGTTCGAGCCGGTGTGGGAAGCGCGCACGACGCTGAACGCGGACGGCTGGGCCGCAGAACTCTGGATCCCGTTCTCGCAGATCCGTTTCAACGAGAGGTCGCCGCAGGTCTGGGGGCTGGATATCCGCCGCTGGACGCCGTCGCGCAACGAGGAAGTCTACTGGGCACCTCGCCTGCGGACCGACGAACGTTTCGCCTCGCTGTTCGGCGATCTCCATGGCCTGGACGGGATCCGATCGAGCCGCCGCGTCGAGCTCCTGCCGTACCTGGCCGCCGGCTCGCGCGTGATGGCCGACGTGGCACCAGCGGATCCATTCAACGGCGGCATCAACCCGAGCGCGCGCGGCGGCGGCGATGTCAAGATCGGCATCGGCTCCAGTCTCACCCTGGAAGGCACGATCAATCCCGATTTCGGCCAGGTCGACGCCGATCCGGCCGAGATCAACCTCACGGCATTCGAGACGTTCTTTTCCGAGCGGCGCCCGTTCTTCGTCCAGGGCGCCAACCTCCTGACCGGCATCGTCAACAATTACTTCTACTCGCGCCGGGTCGGCGCACCGCCGTCGGCGCGGGTCGCCGGCGACTTCGTCGACTACCCGTCGACGACCTCCATTCTCGGCGCCGCGAAGTTGACCGGCCGCATGCGGTCGGGCACCTCGATCGGCGTGCTCGGGGCGGTGACCGACGAGGCGTTTGCGGACGTGTCGAGCGGCCTGCGCATCTCGCGTGCCCGCCTGGCGCCACGGTCGCTGTTCGGGGTGGCCCGCGTCGAGCAGGAGTTCGGCCCGCCGGGGACATCTGCCGGGCTGATGGCGACGATCGTCCAGCGGCCGATGGCCGGCGCCGACCCGCTCGCGCAATTGCTGACGCGCCAGGCCTTCAGCGTCAGCGGCGACTCGGTGGCGCGATTCGGCAACTACGAGCTGCAGGCCTACCTCGGTGTCGCGCAGGTGAGCGGCGAGCCGGCCGTCATCACCCGGCTGCAGCGCTCGAGCGCCCGCTACTTCCAGCGCCCGGATGCCGATTACGTCGAGCTCGATCCGCTGCGCACGTCACTCGGTGGACTGAAGGGCGGCGCATCGATCCGCCGCCAGAACGCCCGCCATTGGTGGTGGGAGGCGGGCACCTCGGTCGAGAGCCCTGGGTTTGAGACGAACGACATCGGCCGGCTGACCTCGAGCGACGGCGTGCAGGTGTTCGGAACGGTCGGCTATCAGGAGACGACGCCGGGCGGCCGGCTGCGCGAGTACTCGATCGCCGTCTCGGAGACGCAGGAGTGGAACTACGGCGGCGAGCGGCAGATGTCGACACTGCAGACCAACGTGAACGCCACCTGGCTCAATTACTGGGACACCGACGTCAGCCTGCAGTACGACTTCCCGACGCAGGATATGCGGCTGACGCGCGGCGGACCGTCAATGGAAAAGCCACGGTCATGGCGCACGGAGTTCGAGGTGGAGAGCAACAACACCGACCAGACGAGAGGTGGTGTGAACCTCGTCTACGGCCGCACCGACGGCGGCGGCCTGCTGTTCCAGGTCCGCCCCGAGTTCATCACCCGGCCGTCGCCACGCTGGGAACTGACGCTGCGCCCGACCTACAACCGGTCGGTCGACGGGCTCCAGTACCTCCGCACGGTCCCGGCGGTCTTCCCCGCGACGCCGGAGTACCTGTTCGGCCACATCGACCGCTCGACCTGGTCCGCCGAGGTTCGCCTGAACTACACGTTCCAGCCGGATATGACCCTCGAGTTCTACGGCGCCCCTTTCGTCGCCAGCGGCCATTACGAGCGCATCGGCGCGCTCGCGGCCCCGCGCACCCGGCTGCTGCTGCCGATCGACGCGGCCACCGCCAACCCGACACAGTTCAACTTCAACGTCCGCTCGTTCCGCAGCAACCTGGTGCTGCGATGGGAATGGCGCGCCGGCAGCACCCTCTACGCCGTGTGGCAGCAGGATCGCGAGCGCGAGGGCGACCCGCTGCGGCGCGCCGCCTCGGGGGACATCTTCCGCGCCTTCGGCGCGCCGGGCAGTCACGTGTTCGCGATCAAGACCAGCTTCTGGATCTCGCCGTAGTCGATGAAGTTTCTTCCCAGCCAACTGGCGTACCTGACCACCGACCGCGAGGCGCGCGCCAACCTGCGTGCGCTGGACGAAGTACCTCGGCGTTCCTCGTCGCGCTGGTCGCGGTGTATACCGTGGTGTTTCACGTCATCAAGCTCGAACGTCGAGCACGAGCAGCATTCGTGGGTGACGGGCCTCTACTGGACGCTGGTCGTGATGACGACGCTCGGCTTCGGCGACATCACCTTCACCAGCGACATCGGCCGGATCTTCAGCATCGTCGTGCTGCTGTCAGGCGTCGTCTTCCTGCTGGTGATGCTGCCGTTCCTGTTCATCCGGCTGTTCTACGCGCCATGGCTCGAGGCGCGCGTCCGCCTGCGCGCGCCGAGGGAAGTGCCGGCCGGCATGCGCGGGCACGTCATCATCGCGGAATACGACGCCATCGCCGCCGGGCTGATCGAGCGCTTCGTGTCGCCGAAGGCATTCCCTACGTCGTGCTCGAGCCGGACCCGAGCCGCGCCGGCCAGCTGATTGGCGAGCGCATCGTCGGTGCTCGCCGGCGAGAACGACAACCGGTTGACCTACGAGCGCGCCGCCGCAGCGGCGGCGCGACTGCGTGCTGGCCAACTGCGAGGATACGACCAACACCAACATCACCCTGACGGTCCGCGAGATCGCTCCCGACGTGCCCATCGCCGCCGTCGTCGAGGAACAGGATTCGGTCGACATCCTCGAGCTGAGCGGCGCCACGTCCGTGCTGCCGCTGAAGCAGCAGCTCGGCGCCTACCTCGCCAACCGGATCGACGTGGGCCAGCCCGGAGGCGCATGTCGTTGGCGAACTTCGGCCGGCTGCAGATCGCCGAGCTGCCGGCGCACGACACGCCGTTTGTCGGCATGCCGGTCCGCGACACGAAGCTGCGGCAGCAGACCGGCCTGAGCATGGTCGGCTTCTGGGAGCGCGGCAAGCTGCGTCCCGCCTACCCGCAGACCGAGATCCAGTCCGGACAGCGTGCTGGTGATGGCCGGCACCGCGCCGCAGATCGCCGCGCTCAACGCGCTGCTGCCCGAGGACGATGGCAACCGCGTGCCGCCGGTGCTGGTGATCGGCGCCGGCAAGGTCGGCCAGGCGGCCGCGCGAGGCGCTCAAGCGGAAAGGGCTGCCGGTGCACGCGATCGACCGGACGGAAGCGGCCCTGGCGTCGCTCGCCGGCGCTGGTCGACGCCATCGTTTGCCGGCGACGCGGCGCGATCGGACAGTGCTCGAACGTGCCGGCATCCTCGACGCGCGCTCGGTCGTGCTCACGACCAACGACGACGCGATGAACATCTACCTGGCGGTCTACTGCCGGCGGCTCAAGCCCGATCTGCGCATCGTCAGCCGGATCACGCACGCCCGCAACCTCGAGGCGATTCACCGCGCCGGGGCGGACTTCGTCCTGAGCTACACCACGCTCGGCGTCGGCGCGGTCATGTCGCTGTTGCGCGGTTACCCGCCGGTCCTGCTTGGCGAGGGCGTCGAACTCTTCTCGGTGCCCGTACCGTCTGCTCTCGCCGGGCGGTCCGCTTCGGGACTCGCGCATCGGCTCGCTGACCGGACTCAGCGTGGTTGCATTGCAGCACGGCGACCGCAGCTGACGGCGCCGCTGACGTCGGAAACCATCCTGCCGGCTGGGGCGGAGCTGCTGATGCTCGGCAGCGACGAGCAGCGCTCCGCCTTTGTCGAGGTGTTCGGCAGGACGTAATGGGCGCGCGTGGGCTGGGGGCACGCGCGCACAGCATAAGGCGCAGCTGCTTTGGCGGCGCTCGGCGGCGGGCGGCGGTCGGCGGCGGCATCATTGCCAGCCGGTGGCGATTATCGGCTCGACACCCGATGGCGCCCGTTGTGCTGGTCGCATGACGATTGCAATCACACAGGCCGGTGCGTGATCACAGGGGGAAGAAGAAGATGAAGAAGATGATGACAAGTCACGAACCCGAGGTTCAACGCCGTCCGGATCGGCTGGTGGTCGCGGCGGCGTTCGCCTGTGGCGCACTCACCGGCGTCACGCTTGCACTGCTGGTGGCGCCGGCGTCAGGTGGAGACACACGACGCCACGTTCGTGAGCACGCCGCCGCCGCTCGCGACCGTACGACACGGCTCGTTCACGAGAGGAATGCCCAGGCGCACGCGTTCATCCGGCGCTATGGGGTTATCGGGCTGCTACGGCGCCAGCGCACGACATCGCCGACATCAGGGGGCGACACGCCCGAACGGCTCGTCGCGACCACTTGAGCGTGGGCGCTGACGGCCGACGGACAGCGCTGACGCGTGACCGCCGCGGCGGTGGCGGAGCCGGCGACCATTTCGTGGACTGACGTGTTTGCCTACTTCCGCTCGCCATTGACCTGGAGAGAGCTTGCACGGCGGACGATCGCCGATACACTTGCCGACGACTGTCCCGGACTTGCCGCGCAACTGGCTTTCTACTTTTTCCTCTCGGTGTTTCCAGCGCTCCTGTTCGTCGTGTCGCTGCTGGGGTATCTGCCGGTTGAAACGCGCCTTGCCCAGGCGATCGAACAGCTGGAGGTCTTCCTGCCGCAGGAGATTCTCCAGTTCGTCCGTGAGCAGGTGGACGAAGCACTGGCCGGCGGGCAAGGCGGGCTGCTGACGATCGGCATCGTCAGCGCGGTCTGGAGCAGCTCCTCTGCGGTGACGGCGATCATCACGGCGCTGAACCGCGCCTACGACATCGACGAATGGCGACCGTGGTGGAAGCGGCGCTTGATCGCGATCGCGCTGACGATCGCGCTCGCCGTCTTTGTCGTGGCGGCGTTCGTCTTCGTCGTCGGTGGCGGCGATCTCGCGGCCTGGGTCGCGGACCGGTTTGGCTTCGGGGAACGGCTGGCGCGAGTCTGGGCCATCGCGCAATGGCTCCTGGCGATCGCACTGGTCGTCGCCGCGGTCGACTTGGTCTATTACGTCGCTCCGAACGCTGAGACGCCATTCGTCTGGGTCACCCCGGGCGCACTGCTCGCTACGGTGCTCTGGCTGCTCACGTCGTTCGGCTTCAAAGTGTACGTGCAGAATGTCTCGAACTACACCGCGGTTCACGGCACGATCGGCGGAGTGATCGTTCTGCTGCTGTGGTTCTATCTGTCTGGGTTGGCGCTGCTCGTGGGCGCGGAGCTCAACGCCGAGATCGACAAGGCACTGCATCCAGGGAATTCGCAGCTGCCCGGCGCACGGAAGAAGATCGGGCCTGCCGCCGACGCCGAGGCTGCACCCGGCAGCCGTTCTCGCGCTGGTGGCGATGTAGACGCTGACGTTCACCTCACCACATCCGAGGTGAAGCACGAGCGACATCGTCGGTGACCAGCGTGGGAGCACACCTACCGAAGGCCAAGGTGCTGGGGTGATAATCCGACGATGGTGAGCGGGCCCTCGCGGACGCGGGCACTCGCGGCGGCCGCCCTGTGCGCACTGTCGCTGAGCTGCGCCGCCCCGGACGGAACGCTCCTGACGTTCTCCGGCAGCAGCGTCGGCGCGGAAGGCATCGCGACGCGGCGACAGTTGGCGCGCTTCGAGACACTGCACCCCGGAGTGCGGGTCGATCTACGGATCACGCCGGATTCTGCCGATCAGCGCCATCAGTTGTACGTGCAGTGGCTGAACGCACGCGTCGCCGAGCCTGACGTGCTGCAACTCGACCTCGTCTGGACGGCGGAGTTTGCCGCGGCTGGGTGGATCACCCGCCTCGACACGTTCGCACCGGATGCGTCGGCGTTCTTTCCCGCCGCCGTCGACGCCAGCCGGTGGCGGGGTCGCCTCTTCGCGCTGCCGTGGTTTGTCGATGTCGGCCTGCTCTACCGTCGCACCGATCTGGCGGAGCATGCGCCGGCAGCGCTGGCGGCGCTGCGCGACACGGCGCGCGCCGGCGTGGCCCGTGATGCGGCGCGCTTCGGCCTGGTGTGGCAGGGGGCGAGATACGAAGGACTGCTGACGGTGTTCCTCGAGCATCTCACCGCATTCGGCGGCGCGATCATGGACGGTGCCGGTGATGTCATCGTCGATCGTCCGCCGGGCGTGCAGGCACTCACGTTCATGCGGGACGCCATCTGGCGCGACGGCTGGGTCCCGAGCTCGGTGCTGACCTGGCAGGAGGAACAGGCGCGGTTCGCGTTCCAGAACGGAGAAGCGCTGTTCATGCGCAATTGGCCGTACGCGTGGCGTCTGCTCCAGGACCCGTCGCAGTCGCGGGTCGCCGGTCACGTCGCCGTGGCACCGTTCCCGCCGGCGCCAGGCGGGCGGGCAGCCGCCGCGCTTGGCGGTGCAGTACTGGCGATCAATGCCCACAGCGTGCATCCCCGACTGGCGTGGGAGCTGCTGCGATTCCTCACCGATGAGGCGCAGATGATCGATCGGGCGCGGATCGCGTCGCAACTCCCGGCGCGCCGGTCCGCATACGACGATCCGGCGCTTGCCGACGTGCTGCCAGGACCGGCGACGCAACTTCGCGCTGCGCTCGACGCGGCGGTCGCTCGACCGGTGACGCCCGTCTACACCGAGCTGTCAGAGATTCTCCAGGTTTCCGTCCACCGCGCCCTGACCCGCCAGGTCGATCCGGCCGCGGCCCTCCACTCGGCGGCCGCCGATATGCGCGCGCTGCTCGTCCGCTCGGGACTGGCCGGAACAGCCACGCCGTGACGACGCCAGTGCGCCCTGTCGCCACGGCGGAGGCCCGGCTGGCATATGCGCTGGTGGCGCCGTCGCTGCTGGTGCTGGCGCTGGTTGCGCTCGTGCCGATCGTGGCGACGCTCTGGGACGCGCTGCATCGTCACGATCTGCGCCTGCCATGGCTCGGACATCCACTGATCGGTGCCGGCAACTTTCTCGAGGCGGCGGCCGACCCGCGGTTTCGCCTGGCCCTGCTCCACAGCGTGCTGTTTGCCGCCGTCAGTGTGCCGATCGAGCTCGGCGCCGGCATCGCGCTCGCCCTGGTCATGCACCACGCCGGACGCGCACGTGCGCTCGTGCGTGCGGCGGCGCTGCTGCCGTGGGCGATTCCCACCGTGGTCGCGGCGCTGGTGTGGCGGTTCATGACCGACGCGCAGACCGGGGTGGCGACGGCGATGCTCGTCCGCGTCGGACTGGTGCCGGAGGGGTTCGACTGGTTCGTACACCCGTGGCTGGCCTGGGCACCGATCATCGCCGCCGATGCCTGGAAGACGACGCCGTTTGTCGCAGTGCTGCTGCTGGCCGGCCGCCAGGCGATCGATCCTGGCCTGTATGAGGCAGCGCGGGTCGACGGCGCCGGCGCGCTGCGGCAGTTCTCGACGATCACCCTGCCGCTGCTCACGCCGACGCTGCTCGTCGCCGCCACCTTCAGGGCGCTCGACGCGCTGCGGCTGTTCGACCTGCCGTACGTCATGACCGGAGGTGGACCGGGGACCGCCACCGAGCCCGCCTCGCTGTACGCGTTCACCGTGCTGATGCAGCGGCTGCGCTTCGGCTACGGATCGGCACTCGGCATCTGTGTCTTCGCCGTGTCCTTGCTCGTGGCGCTGGTCTGCGCCCGGTTTCTCGTCGGCACGCTGCGTGAGCGCTGAGATGACCGGCCGCGCCTTCGCGATTGCCGCCGCGGCCGGGTTGATGATCCTGCTGGTGTTTCCGGTCTACTGGATCGCCGTCTCCTCGTTCGAGCGCGAGAGCAGGCTGTTCGAGGCGCCGTCAGTGCTGCCGGCGTCGCCGACGCTGGCGGCCTACCGCGCGCTATTCGACGAACGCGACTTCCTCATCCCCGTCCGCAATTCGCTCGTCGTCGCTGGTGCGACCACCGCGATCAGCCTGCCGCTCGCCACGCTGTGTGCCTACGCGCTGGCCCGGCTGCGGATGCGCGGCAAGACGGCGCTGCTGGCCTCGGTGCTCGCCGTGTCGATGTTTCCGCAGATCTCGATCGTGCCGCCGCTCTATCTGATGCTGCGGGCGCTCCACCTGCTGAACACCTACCCCGGGCTGGTGTTGCCCTACCTGACCTTCACCATGCCGCTGGCGATCTGGTTGCTGACGGCATTCTTTCGCGAACTGCCGCGCGACCTGGAGGAAGCCGCCATGCTCGACGGCGCCGGCCGTCTGCGCGTGCTGACCGACGTCGTGCTGCCGATCGCCGCGCCCGGCATCGTCAGCACAGCGATCCTGACGTTCCTCTATTGCTGGAACGAGTTCCTGTTTGCGCTGTCGTTCACGCTTGGTCCCGAGCGCTACACGGTACCGGTGGCGATCGCACTGTTCCGCGGTCAGTATCAGGTGCCGTGGGGACAGGTCCTCGCCGCAGCGGTCGTCGCCACCGTGCCGGTCGCGCTGCTCGTCCTCGCCTTCCAGCGCCGCATCGTCGCCGGGCTGACCGTCGGCGCCTCGAAGGGCTGAGCGATGGCGATCGAGTTGAGCGGCGCGGGGCGCATCTATCCGAGCGGACATGCCGCCGTCCGCGGCGTCGACCTGGCGATCGCCGATCGGGAACTGCTCGTGCTGGTCGGCCCGTCCGGGTCAGGCAAGAGCACGCTTCTGCGGATGATCGCCGGCCTCGAACCGCTCACCAATGGCCGGATTGCCATCGATGGCGTCGACGTAACGACGCGGCCACCGCAGGACCGCGACGTCGCGATGGTGTTTCAGAGCTACGCGCTGTATCCGCACATGACCGTGCGGGCGAACCTCGGCTACGGGCTGCGGGTCCGGCGCATGGATGCCAGGAGCATTGCAGCGCGTGTCCTCGCCATCGCCCGCGCGCTCGATCTCGAGGCGCTGCTCGATCGGCGGCCGGCGCAACTGTCCGGCGGGCAGCGTCAGCGCGTCGCGCTCGGCCGCGCCCTGGTGCGCCAGCCGCGCGCGTTCCTGCTCGACGAGCCGCTCTCCAACCTCGATCCGGCGCTGCGCCTGCAGGCGAGAACGGAGCTGGTACGGTTGCGGCGGCACGTCGACGCGACCATGGTCTACGTCACGCACGACCAGGAGGAAGCGATGACGCTGGGAGACCGTGTCGCAGTGATGGCGGAGGGAGCGATCGTCCAGGTGGCGGCGCCACTCACGCTGTATGCGTCGCCGCAAACAGTGTTCGTCGCCAGGTTCATCGGCTCGCCGCCAATGAACGTGCTCGAACGCAGCATCGATGGCCTGGAGATCGGCGAGGACACGCTGGTCGGCATCCGGCCACACGACGTCGCACTCACCAGCGCCGGCCCGGCGAACGCTACTGTGGAGGTGACCGAGCCGCGCGGCCACGACACCATAGTCCACCTGCGCACCGACACCGATGTGCCGATCCTCGCCGTCACACGCGAGCTTGCGCCGTCACCCGGGTCGCGTGTCCGGGTCGACCTGCCGCCGGCGCGGCTGCACCGGTTCAATCGCGCCACTGGGGAGCGCTGCGGCAGCTGACTACTCCCATGTGGATGTCATGCCCAGGGCCGCTGCTCTCGACCGGAGCACTGCTCGCGCACTCTGTCGACGAGGCCTTCCAGGACCTCGGGCGCACATGGCTTGGCGGCATAGGCGGCGCAGCGCAGGTCGCGAGCGATGCGGCGCTCCCGGTGCGTCAGCCAGCCGGTCAATGCAATCAGCGGAATCTGGCCGGTGCCCTCACTGTGCCGAAGGACATCGCAGCCAGACCAGTCAGGCGCAGCGAGGATGTCCTGGACGATGACGTCGACCGGCGTCGCGCGGACGATCGCGAGCACGTCCTGCCAGCCGTCGACGCCAAACACGCGGATGCGGCAATCCCTCAGCCAACTCACATACTGATCCTGGGTCGCCAAGTCGGCGCTGGCAATCAGCACGGCTCCGGACCGCCGCGCCTCACCGGCCTCGGCGCGACAAGGCGCGCGGCTGTAGCACACCATGGCGCCGTGACTGACGCACTGTCGGCGGGGAGTCGCGACAGACTGGGGAGCCGGCGGGCGCGCAGAGGACATCTTCATCGCCCCAGTATTCGCGCCGCATGCGGGCATCGCTATCCGGCGGAGGCCGGAATTGCGACGGCACGGCAGGTGATTAGTTCGCCAGCTCAACACCGGCCACTGCATCGCGGCGCTGTCATGAGCCGGGCGACCGAGGTCAGCGCTACGTCCACGGTCGCGCCGAGGCGCGAACTTCGTCATCGGCCCGAAGTGCTCCACCGGCGCTATTCGATACGCGGCTGGATACAGTCGCACGCAACGCATCGCCACGTCGGCAGGGGTGGTCGAGGCCGCGACGGCGCACCCGTGCGATTCGGTTGCCGACCGACCGGCTGCGCCAGCATGTCGCGAATGACGGCGGAGCCGCACTGCGGACATGCGGGTCCATCGCACTGACGTGAGCGACGTGTGAACTGGTCGATCAGATTCGCCATGAGATCTCCTACGTTTACGCCGCCAGGCGGCGACGTGCCATGTTCCGCCGAACCGGACGTCGCTGAACATCCTCGCTACGGACCATTTCTCGCAACGGTGATACGGGAGGAACGGGCTGTTGGCCCCCTCGGCGGCGTTGATGTTCCAGCTTTCCTCATGCCGCGGTGCTATCCTCGCCGGCCAATGTGCACAGCCGTTGCTACTGCCGCTGTGCGTTTAGCCGGCGGGCGGCGTTTCAGCAACCGACGACGAGGCGTGAGTGCGGCGTGAGTGGCAGCCCCGGCGAGGCGGCCAGGAGGTCGAAGAAATGAACCAAGTAGCGTCACGTCAAGCTTTTCTGGTTGTTCTGGCGGTGGCCACATCGACGTTGGGTGTCGCCGGGCAGGAGACGCCGCCGCAATACAACTCGCAAACCGCCAAGACTCACGCTGGAGAGGCCGGAGTCGTCTGCGGCCAGGTGGTCAAGAGCGCCTGCAAGGGAAGGGACACCGGTGACGACATCCTGCTGACGCTTGCCCCGCGCGACGACCCGCAACCGGTCATCATCCGAATCCCTGCCGCACGCCGCGAGGCGTTCGGGCGCGGCTGGCCGTCGCGCTACGACCTGAACGTGGTCTGCACGATCGGCGTGATTCGGCCCAGGAACGATGGCTTCGAGATCGTGGCGGCCGAACCGGCCGCCCTCGTCGCACCGGCCGAGATGAACCGCGAGTTACCGGCGCGATTTGCGCCCGATGCATTCGGTTCGTGTGACCCGGACACCAAGATTCCGGTTCTCACCCGCGAGGTGAAACCGCGATATACCGCCGACGCGCTGTCCCGCCGCATCAGCGGAACAGTGCTCGTGAAGGCGGTGGTGAAGGAAGATGGAGCCGTGGGAGACATCAGCATCGAGCGGTCGCTGGATCGCGACCTCGACATCGAAGCGGTGCGTGCGGCGCGAGCGTGGCAGTTCAGGCCGGCGACCTACCAGGGGCGAGCGGTGCCGATGGTGATCACGATCGAGATGAGCTTCATCCTGAAGAAGTAAACGTCGCTATCGCTCCCTGAAGGAGGTTCCCACCGCCGCCGTGACCGGGTGCGCTGATTCGGCACCACCAGCAGCGCGCTCGCCGGCGGTGCGCCACCGCCGCCCAACCCGCCGCATTCTCCGGATACCGAGCACCAGGCCGAGCACGCTCGTGGTCAGCCCGCCCAGACTGAGCAGAATCATCCCGACGTCCCAGGCGCGGCTGCTATACCAGAACGAGAAGTCGAGGCTGTGCAGCCCGTTGTAGAGCCAACGCTCGACCCGCGCCAGTCGAGGGATCTGCGCCAGCACCTGACCGATCGACGGATCGATGTAGACCCACGTTTCAGCCGGGTCCGCGAACTTTACCCGCAGCACCGGCAGCGGCGTGAGCCGCTGGCGTGAGTAGTAATAGGAATCGTAGTCGCTCATCAAGGTGGATTCGACGACCGGCGCGTCGGGGACGGCAACCTTCAGCCTCGCCAGCAGCGACTCGACGCTGAACGGTTCGTGCCGTATCGCCAGTGTTCCGGCGGCAACCAGCATCCGGCCGTCTTCAGCCCGCCCGTTCACCGGATAGGGCTGGTGCAGCCGTTCACGCTTGTAATCGGCCGCCGGCGAGGTATGACGCGCCACGTAGTAGTGCACGTCCGCGATGCGCACGAACTCGATCTCCTTCAGCAGCTGTCCGCCGAGCAGTCGATCCCAGGACGGCAGATCGAATCGTCCAAACTCTGCCAGGTCGACGGCGCCGCCGGTCAGCGCCGCGCGCGGGACCTCGATCCCCCTGGCGTTGGTCCAGGCGAACGGCTCCATCGACAGCAGCCCGCTGAATGCGAAGGTGAAGGTGAAGACGCCGAACACCGCGCCGGTGATGTAGTGCCAGCGCATCCAGCCGGAGTACGGGATCGCGGCGCTCAGCCGCACCGGTCGCGTGCGCCTGAACTGGGTCACCGACAGCACCAGGCCGAGCACCGCCAGCACGCACGCGAGCGCCGATGTCCAGACGACGAGCTGGTACCAGAGCGGCTGGTTGGTGCGCAGCGCGGTGAAATAGAGCCAGTGCGGAATCGGTACTCACCCAGGCGAAGGCGCGATTCCGCCGCGTCGTCATCATCGCCACATCGGCGGTATCAGCCTGGATGTAGAGCTCCGTGCCGGCCGCGTCGTCAACTCGGAACTTGTGCAGCGGCAGTTGCTGCGCTTGAACAAGCGTCCATTGGTCGACTTCAGTGAGCGTCGTCACGAAATGGACGCGCTCGCTCGGGACGCGTAGAAAGCTCGCCGCCACCCCGCGCGACTGCCCGACGCTGGCGCCCTCGAAGACCTCACCGGTATCCGCAAACACCGTCGTGGTGCCGCCGCCGCGGAAGCGATACGCAGGGCGGTCCATGACGGAGACCAGGGAGGCGGCGGCCGGAGCCCCGTCCCAGCCCGCGGCCGCGGCCGCCTGGTCGGGTGGCATGCGAACCCGCGTCAAATCGAGTGCAGGCAGCCGTTCCAGACGCAGCTCGGGCGTGATCCGGGGCATGCCGCCCACGTACATCATGGTGATCCCCGTCGCGAACCACATGATGACCATCAGGCTGAGAGCGATGCCCAGATACCGGTGCGAGAGGATGACGAGCCTTCGAAGCAGTTTCATGGACTGGGCCTCGTCCGTATTGTCGATGATTGACGGCATCCTGAACAATCATGATGCGCTGGACGTGACCGACCGCGCACGCAGCAGCAGCACTACCAGTTCCGTGCGGCCGCTGATGATAGCTGCCAGGCTTGCCTCGTCCGCGCGGTCGCGCGCAGTAATCACAGGCCCTGCCGAGCAGCAAATGCAGGCATTTACCAGGACCGTCAGCGGCCTGTCGCGACCATCGACACGCAATTAGAGCGTTCGCCGCCGCCCGCAACCCGCCCGCATTTATGTTGACGGCAGGACACGTGAGTGTTACGTCGGTGCATGGCTGATGCACCTTGTCCCCGCTGCACCCATGCGGCCCATGAGGTCCTGAGGACTCAAGGGAAGCTCGTTGTCGTGCGGTGTTCCCGCTGCGGATCGCGGTGGATGATCCTGGCCCGGCAGGACAGGTCGCCGCTTCCGATGGGCATGCAGGAGCGGCGACGGCTGTCATCGGAAGCGCCGCCGCGCGTCCGCGACGTCGCGGATTAGATCGGCTGCCATTCGTCCGCAGCCACTCGCGCCGATGATCCTGTCGGAATGGTTACTGGCGCAGATGCGGCGTAGGGCCTGGGATGGCGGCGAGACAGCGGCTAGCGGCACGCGCATCCGGTCGCGTTCCCATCAGCAGCCGCCGAGACTCGAGCCCAGCAACGCACTGATCCCAGTCACGATCTCATCCGGGCTACAGGGCTTGCTGAGCACCAGCGCCGCGAGTGCTGGGCTGAACGGCAGACGCTGGTTCCTCGGCGCCGTGGTCAGGCCAATCACCGGCACACCGGCAGCGGCAGCGGCCGCCAGCAACGCAGCTTCGCCTCGATCCGGCAGCCGCATTTCGGTTACCACGATGTCCGGGGGGGCCGCACCCAGGATGCAGATGGCAGACGCTCCGTCCGTGGCGGCGAGCACCTCCCAGCCGAGCCTGGCCATCCACAGCCGGTAGAGGTCACGGGTGTCGTCGTGCGGTTCAACGAGGAGCACACGGATAGCAGCAGCGGTGAACGCCATGCGGCAAGCCCCCAACGAGGCGCAATCGATGCGCCTTGAACATCGGTGAAGCGAACCGCATTGCTGCGGGGTGATGAAGTCGAATAGTCACCCTACGACATTTTTTGCGCTGGTGCTCGGGAAGTTTTCTCGGCGCGGCCTCGAATGCCTTCAGCCGCCGGCGGCTTGGCAAGTGCAGGCAAGGCAGCCATGTTCCGCGCATGTGCCGCAGGACTGGGCCACGCGCTTCTTCAAGGCTTCACGCGCTCGAAACACGCGCACACCCGCATTGCTCGACGACAACCCCTTCTGCTCGGCAAAGGTCTTGACGGGCGTGCCGCCAATCTCGATCGCCTGCAGCGCTTCGGCGTACTCGGGCTTCAGCGTGCTCGCCAGACGGGACACACAGGCACAGATCTCGCCCGTCATCTCGTCGGTCGGCGACTCGTGCGTTTCGAGTTCGCGCGCGAATGCCTCATAGGCGCGGGCAGCCGCTCCCCGCCGCCTGAAATGATCGGTTGCCGCATTACGGAGGGTGCGGTAGAACCACGGAACGATTCCTTCGTCAGCGGACGGCACTCGCTCCGGGCGTGCGACCACCTTTGCAAAGGCATCCTGGAGGATGTCTTCTGCGAGAGCGCGATCGCCCACTCGACGCTCGAGGTAGCTCAGAAAAGCGCGGTGGTTCTCGAGTAGCGCCTCGAGCTGACCGGCTGGTTCGGGCACATCCATCTGTCCATCCTGGATGCACCGTTCAGTCCACCCCGACCTCTCGTGCGTTCCAGACGAATCCGGCCCAGCACGTGAATTAGTCATGCCCGTCCCCGGCTGCTCGGCCGGGGACGCGCGCTGTGCGGCCGCCAGTGTAATGGCCCGCAGAGGAGTGCGTTAGCCAGATGGAGACTACATATGCCACGCCACGCTCATACCCATCAGGTTGCCGCACCCTCGCAAGCCTCGGCGAGTCCAACTGAGGTCGTCGATCCGGTTTGCGGCATGACCATCTCGGCCGACGCCGCCGTGGGGCATATCGACCATGGCGGCACGACGTACTCCTTCTGTAGCCAGAGCTGCCTCGACCAGTTCCGTGCGAATCCGGAAGCGTTCCTTGGACAACGGCCGGCGGAGCCGGCGGCGCCATCAGACATGCAGCGCGAGTACACGTGCCCGATGCATCCGGAGATCGTCCGCGACGAACCGGGCCCGTGCCCGATCTGCGGCATGGCACTCGAGCCGCGCACCGTCACGCTCGAGGAGACCAACCCGGAACTCGAAGACATGTCACGGCGCTTCCGGTGGTCCGCCTGGATCACGGCGCCGATTCTCGCCTTGATGGTGTCGGAGTTCGTACCTGGCAAGCCGCTGCAGGCATCCTTGACGCACGGGACGATGAATTGGCTCCAGCTGGTACTCGCCACTCCGGTGGTGCTGTGGGGAGGGTGGCCGTTCTTTGTGCGGGGTTGGGCATCGGTCGTCAACCGGCACCTGAACATGTTCACGCTCATCGCGCTGGGCGTGGGGGCCGCCTTCGGCTTCAGCGTCGTGGCGACGCTTGCACCGGGCCTGTTCCCCGCGTCCTTCCGCACGATGGGTGAGGTGGCCGTTTACTTCGAACCGGCAGCGGTGATCGTCGTCCTGGTGTTGCTCGGCCAGGTACTGGAACTCCGTGCCCGATCGCGCACCAGCACCGCGATTCGCAACTTGCTCGGCCTGGCGCCGACAACGGCACGCCGCATCGATGCGGATGGGGCCGAGGTCGATGTGCCGCTTGAGCGGGTCGCAGTCGGGGATCGCCTGCGCGTGCGCCCCGGCGAGCGTGTGCCGGTCGACGGCATCGTCATCGACGGCGCCACCACGATCGACGAATCGATGCTGACCGGCGAGCCGCTCCCGGTCGAGAAGGTGGCCGACGCCCTCGTCACCGGAGGCACCGTGAATGGCACCGGCACCTTCGTCATGGCCGCGCGCCGGGTCGGCAGCGACACGCTGCTGGCCCAGATCGTCCGCATGGTCAGCGAGGCGCAGCGCTCACGCGCACCGATCCAGCGCCTGGCGGATACCGTCTCCGCGTGGTTCGTCCCGACCGTCATTGCCGTCGCCGTCGCCACCTTCGTCGTGTGGTGGCAGCTGGGGCCCGAGCCGCGGCTCGCGCACGCACTGGTGAATGCCGTGGCCGTGCTGATCATCGCCTGCCCCTGCGCGCTGGGCCTCGCCACGCCGATGTCCATCATGGTCGGCACCGGCCGGGGCGCTGAGGCCGGCGTGCTCATCCGCAATGCGGAGGCGCTCGAAGTGCTCGAGAAGGTGACGACGATCGTCGTCGACAAGACGGGTACCTTGACCGAAGGCAAGCCGCGGCTCGTCAGCGTCGAACCGGAGGCGGGGACCGACGCAGCCACGCTGCTGCGTCTGGTCGCGAGTCTCGAGAACGTCAGCGAGCATCCACTCGCGGCCGCGATTCTCGCCGGAGCGCGCGAGCGGGGTGTGGCCCTGACTCAGGTCCGCGACTTCCGCTCGGTCACCGGCAAGGGTGTGGTCGGCGTCGTGGAGGGCCGCGACGTCGCCATCGGCAATCTTCGGCATCTGGAAGACTTGCGCGTTGAGCCGGGAGCGCTCCGGAAACGAGCGGAAGCACTGCGGCGTGACGGCCAGACCGTGATGTTCGTCGCCATCGACGGGCGCCCCGCCGGACTCATCGGCGTGGCGGATCCGATCAAGGCGACAACGTCGGAGGCAATTCAGGCGCTGCGTCGCGAGGGCGTCACGGTGATCATGCTCACCGGCGACACGCGGACGACGGCGGAGGCGGTCGCACGGTCGGCCGGGATCGACGCCGTTGAAGCGGACGTGCTGCCGGACCAGAAGGCGGCAGTCGTGCAGCGGCTCAAGGAACGCGGCGAACGCGTGGCGATGGCCGGGGATGGCATCAACGACGCGCCGGCGCTGGCGGCCGCGGATGTCGGCGTCGCGATGGGCACCGGCACCGACATCGCGATCGAGAGCGCGGGCGTCACGCTCGTCAAAGGGGACCTCCGCGGCATCGTCCGCGCGCGACGACTCAGTCGCGCCACCATGAAGAACATTCGACAGAACCTGTTCTTCGCCTTCGTCTACAACGTGTTGGGCGTGCCAATCGCCGCAGGCGTGCTCTACCCGTTCTTCGGCCTCTTGCTGAGTCCGATGGTGGCGAGTGCGGCCATGACCTTCAGTTCCGTGTCGGTGATCGCGAACGCCCTCCGGCTGCGCCGCGCCTCATTGTGAGGCGCCGCACCACCAGCACCGGCATCGCCGTACCGCCGGAGCAATCGCCGGAAGAATGAGTTGACCTCACTCCTCCGGCGGCCTCTCCACGTCGAAATCGACGTCAGCCCAACGCCCCAAGGATCTGGTTCAAGCGGGCGACCAGTTGGCCCAACGGGCCGCCTCCGTCGAGAAGACCGGCTACGCCGCACAGCAGATTGCCCAGAAGGTTGCCCGGACCGGATTGAGCGTCGATGTTGAGCACGACTTGGTTCAGATGCACTTGCAGGCCAAGGAGATCAAGGTCCAATGGCCCAAGGACCAGGGAGAGAATCTCGCATACTCCGTTGAAGGGTCCGCTTGCGCCGAGGTCGAGAGGAATGGCGACTTGCGACACGACTGTTTGCGATACTCCGGTCACCGTGTTGGTGAGGACGCCGGTGAGCGTCCCCGTTGCCAGAATCGAGTCGCCACTCCGCGCGAACCGCTGCACATTCAGCTGACCTGCGAACGTCCCGCCGGTAAGGGTGCCCACAATCGGAACTGTCACGCCGCTGCTATTGCCCCGACCTTGGGCCGACACATCTGTAGTTGCACTTGCGATGAACGCGAAGAGCACCGCCGTGATAGCCCCGATGAGCTGCTTTTTCATTCGTCGCTCCCTGGGGGGGAACGTCGCCAAGGGTGCAGTAGGTGTGCCACCGCGTGTAAATGCCCGTGTGCCCCCCGGCCGCGACAGCGTCTGACGCGGTGCAGGGTTGCCGCGAATTGATGACCGCTTCATCTACTCATCGTCGCGCCCTGACGTTCTGACGGCACAACCAACCTGGATGAAGTGCAGCGGCGGGCGGCTCATCCACCTGCGGGGACAGGATTCGGTGGATCGCGTTACCGCCCGTTGCTTGGTGAGCGCTACTGACTCGACGTCGACGGTGGGAGGCAGCACACCCTGGTCGCCCGGTGATACGCCGCCAGCACGGCGCCGTGGCGACGTGCAGACGTGGCAGTTCCAGCCAGGAACTCGGTCAGGCGAGGACTGACGGCCGCGACCTTGGCCCCCCGAGGCCCAGCTGCACACTTCGGCATACATAAACGGGCGGCGTGATACCTCGACTGTAATTTCCCTTGCCACCGGATGAGCTTGGGTTACGATCTCGCCATGCAGTTACAGGTGCCGTCGATGCGCGTGGTGCTTGTGGATGCAGACCCTGACACACGTGAGATGTATGCGTCCCATCTCGACGTGCGGCAGATCACCGTCTACCTGGCAGGCGACGCAACCGAAGGGTTCCGGCTGGCGGAACGGCACCAACCAGACGCTGTCGTGACGGAGCTTCATCTTCCAAAAATCTCGGGCCTGAGTCTGGCCCGGGCGATGAAGGCTCATCCGCCGACGAGCGCTATACCGGTGCTGCTGCTGACTGGAGATGCCCGCCGGGACATCGCGATCGCCGCGCAGGCCGCTGGCTGTGCCGCTTTGTGTCGCAAGCCTTGTGATCCTGTCGCGCTCTACGACGTGATGGTAGCGATGCTACGACGGTGGCAGTCAGGGGCTGCGAGTTCGCCGGCTCCGTCCGTCGAGTGGCACATGGCGTCAGCACACACCGGCGACTCTGCGGAGCGCACTGGCCTCCGTCAGCCGACTGTTCACCCCCCGTCACCGTTCGCGGCTCTCGTCAAACCTGTGCGCTTGCTCCGGTCCGGTGGACGTCGTCCGTGAGAGGAATACGATGGCCGCGATGACGGAGCACAACGCCCGACGTTCACGGCGGAACTTCACCGAGGAGTTCAAAGCCGGGGCTGTCCGAATGGTCCTTGCGAGGACAAGACGGCCGCGGCGGCCGCACGCGATCGCGCGCGATCCGCGCTTCGTCGACACTGACCGGGCACCTGCCTGCGGAGAGATGTCGTCATCCCCGCATCAGATCACAGCCCACACCGTGCGTCGATCCCCGACCCCTTCAACCGAACGCTACATGATCAGCGCTACCTAGGCCACGAATCGGGCGGTTGGCAATGGTTCTGTCAGCCTGCTGCAGGTGGCACGGCTGCAGACCGCGGCCGCCATGACATCGCGGCAGCTGCCGAGGCCGTTGGAGGAGCGCCCGCTCCGACGACGAGGGTGGCGAGGAGCGATGGCACAACCATCCGCTCGTGATTGGAACTTCTTGGGATGTTCAGAATCTCAGCGCCGCGCCAGCATCTCCATGCTGCTAGGAGCAGCCTCGAGTGCGCAGGTGCGTGCAGATACGAGGTTGACGTCGGGCATCTCGCTTGCTCCGTCATCCCTGATGCGCGAAATATGGATCGTCAAGCCGGCTCGTTACATAGGCGTTCTCACGCTGCTGATTAGTGTATTGGTGGTGCGAGCACTGCTGGCCGGTGGCGCGCATTCGGTATCGAACACAGCCGCTGCTGATCTCACGAAGCTTGATCGCGCCGTGACGCAGGAGTTGCAGGGTGGCCACTCGTCATTTCGTGTGCTGGTGCGAGTACGGCCCGGAGCACTGGCGCGGGTCGCCAACCGGCTGACCGACAGCGGCCAGGCCGTGCGGCAATCGTTTGCCAGCATGCACCTGCTTGCTGCCGACGTCGACGCCCAGGCGCTGACGCAGCTGACGCGCGCCGGCGATGTCGAGCGCGTCTCCGACGACGCCGTCGTGCAGAGCAGCGCCGAGGTCACGTGGACCGCGGCAAAGCCGCTGGTCACCGACAATCGCCTCATCCGCAGTCTCGGCATGGAACGCTGGTCGCCGACCGGCGCAGGCGTAGTCGTCGCCGTGATCGACTCTGGCGTCGTTGCCAACTCCGACCTGAAGGGTGCCGGCAAGTACGACTTCACCGGCGGCGGAGTGACGCCGAAGACAGTCGCCGGCGGCGACCTCCACGCCGACGAGTACGGACACGGCTCGCATGTTGCCAGCCTGATCGGCCTGGTCGGCTCGTCCAACCCGAGCACGTATCGTGGCGTCGCCCCGGGAACCGCAATCCTCGGACTGCGGGTGCTGGATCGCAATGGTGCCGGCCGGACCAGCGACGTCATCGCTGCGATCCAGTTCTGCATCGCCAACAAGGCGAAGCTGAAGATCGACATCATCAACCTGTCTCTCGGCCATCCGATCTACGAGCCGGCGGCGACCGATCCACTGGTGCGGGCGGTCGAGGGCGCGGTGCGGGCGGGCATCGCGGTCATCGTCTCGGCCGGCAACTACGGCCGCAATGTGAAGACCGGTGCTATCGGCTTCGCCGGTATTACCTCGCCCGGTAACGCGCCCTCGGCGATCACTGTCGGCGCGGTCGACACGCGCGGAACGCAGACGTTGCGCGACGACGAAGTGGCGCCGTACAGCTCGCGGGGTCCGACCTGGTATGACGGGTTCGCCAAGCCGGATGTCGTCGTTGCCGGACACCGTCTCAATGGGCTCACCGGCAAGGGAACCTACCTGACGACCAGCTTCCCAAACAGCGTCGTCGCCCTCGCCGGCGCGGGTCACAATTTCATGAGCCTGAGCGGCACCAGCATGTCAGCGGCAGTGGCGACCGGCGTCGCCGCGGAGTTCCTGCGTACCGTGCGGCTGGCCTCGGGCAACAGCTCGATCACCTTCGATGGCGTGCTGCCGGCCGCAACGCAGTTGGCGATTCAGGCCTTGTGCTCCCGCTATGGCATTGCCGACTGTGCACCGTACAAACGCGGGTTGACGCCAGCGTTCCTCAAGGCTGTGCTGCAATACACGGCCGTGCCGATCGCCGGCGCGGACGTGCTGGAACAGGGTGGCGGCGAGATCAACCCCCTCGGCGCGTTTGAACTGGCGAAGCGCTTCACCACCGCTGACCTCGAGCGCCGCTTTGCCGCCGGCGACCTCTCGCTTGGCAGTGCCGGCCTCGGCGTGCTCCCTCGCACCACGATCGGCGCTGACACGTGGGACTGGTCTCAGCAGGTGGTCTGGGGTGACCGCCTAATACCTCGCGCTGCGGTGCGATACAACGACCCGGCATGGGGCACGGCAGTGGTCTGGGGCAACGCGATCGTCTGGGGTGACAGGGTCCGCACCGAGGACTTGCCGAACGTCGTCTGGCGTAACGCGCTCACCTGGAGTTCCGCCATTACGTGGAGCTCGGCGATCGTCTGGGCCGACCATGCGCAGATTGTTGGCGACCGGAGCCAAATGCTTAACGGAAGTGCGGTGATCTGGAGCAACTCGCTGTTGCCGAGCGCCGGCACTCAGGCGACGTGGGGCAATCTCGGCAGCATCGGGACGACGACGGGCCTGACGACGCTCGCGCCGGGCGTGCCGGACGCGCCGTACACGAGCGCCGATTCCTACTAGCGTCTTCCTGCGTCAAGGCCGCGGATCGCGTAGCCACCGGCGGCCTTGACCTGTTCCTCGTCGCGGCCCGCGCCTGCAGGATGTTGACGATGCCGTAGCAGTTCCGGGCTGGAGTGGTTTGTTTCAGCCACAACCGCTACGAATACCTCGTCCCGGGCGCTCGGCTCTGCAGGTGGAGATCCGGCAGGCGACGAGCACGTCTGGCTCGTGACCTTTATCCACTACGATCTCGGATATTTCGGCGACGAGACCTGTCGTCTCAAGCCGATCGAGAATCCGTTTGATCCAGGCGTGTCACACCATATCGTTTCCGGAATAAATCCGTTACCGATGTAACCCGAAAGGACCACGAAGGAAAATTGGTCGGGATGACAGGATTCGAACCTGCGACCCCCTGACCCCCAGTCAGGTGCGCTACCAGGCTGCGCTACATCCCGAAACTCTTAGGTTCCAGGTTCGCGGCTTCGCGAGAAACCAGGAACGCTGGAACGGGCTCTTATGCTGTCGCGCGTTTGCGCGGCGGCACCGCGCGCGGCTGCGCTGGCGGGCCGACGCGGCGTCGCGCGGCCTCTGCGTTTCGCCAGGTCCGCCTTCCGACGACAGCAGCGTGCAGGATCGACCGCAAGCCGTCTTCACCCGCGCGACGCCGCTCGCGCGTGTTGCCGTCGGCGGCTGGCGCCTCGAACAGCGGCGGCTGCTCGCTCGCTCGTCGTCTGCGCCGCACGTGAGCGGCACCGCCTGCGACACTGTCGCCGGCGACGCAGCAGCCGGCGACGGCGACGTTCGACGCGGCAGCGGCAACCGATGCGCTACCAGGACCCGTCGAGCCGGCGCCGCGCGCCCGCCAGCGTCAGCCCTTCGCCGAACACCAGCTGCTTGATGCGCAGCACCTGGTCGATGTCCGACTGCCGGTAGAGCCGCGGACTGTCGGCGCCTTCTGCGACGCCGATGCCCGGGAACTCCTTCTCCCACGACCGCAGCACGTACGGCTGCACCTGCGCCAGGTCGCAGACGTCCGCCGCCTTGAACAGCTTCGGGGTCATGGCCAAGGAGTATAACACCGCCCGGACTTTAACTTCCGCGCTTCCGCGGCCGCGGCCGCTTGGTCACGCCGGTCCCGCGCGTGCCGCTGCCGCCACCAGCACCCTTCGCCGGCTTCGAGCTCTTCGACGACATCGATCGCCGCGGTGCGCGCCCCCCGCCCGCAGCCTTCTTCGCCGCGCCACCGCCACCGGCCTTTTTCGCATCACGCGGCGGCCGCGGCGACCCCGCCGAACCTCCTTGCGAACGATCCGAACTTCCCGAACTTCCCGAACTTCCCGAACGTTCCGCACGCTCCGAACGTTCCGCACGCTCCGAACGTTCCGAAGCGTTCCCGTTCCCGTTCCCTTGCCTTTGAGCCCGCGCGGGCTGCGCTGGCTCCGCGACCGCACGTGCAGCGGATCGGCGTGCCCTCGAAGCCGAACGCCTCGCGCAGCTGGTTCACCAGGAACCGCGTGTAGGAGAAGTGGAAGCTGGTCGCCACGTTGGTGAAGAACACGAACGTCGGCGGCGCCACGCCGGTCTGCGCGGCGTAGAGGATCCGCACGTGCCGGCGGCCGGGGCTGGCCGGCGGATGCTCCGCGGTGATCCGCTCGACGAACTTGTTCAGCTCGGGCGTCTTCACCCGCTGCCGCCGCGACGCCGCCACCCGGTCGATCGTCTCGAGCAGCTTCGGCGTCCGCTCGCCGGTCAGCGCCGAGATGTGCAGCACCGGCGCGTAGTCGAGGAACTTCAGCTGCCGCCGCAGCCTCTCGTCGAACACCTTCGAGAAGTCGGGGCCGTGGTCCTTCATCAGGTCCCACTTGTTGGCGACGATGATGACGCCGCGCCCGGCCTTGTCGGCCTCGCCGGCGATGGCCGCGTCCTGGTCGGTCGCGCCCGGCGGCGCGTCGATCGACCAGCACGACGATGTCGGCCGCCTCGATCGACGCGCCGCGCCAGCAGCACGCTGACCGACTCGACCTGGCCGCTGCCGCGCCACGCGGCCCGGCCGCCGGATGCCGGCGGTGTCGACGATGCGGAACTGCCGCCGGTGCCAGGTCAGCACCGTGTCCACGGCATCGCGCGTCGTGCCCGGCATCTCGCTGACGATCATCCGCTCTTCGCGCAGCAGGCGATTGACGAGCGACGACTTGCCGGCGTTCGGCCGGCCGACGATGGCGACGGCGACCTCGGCACCTGCGTGCCGATGGCGTCCGGCGTGCCGGCCTCAGGCTCGCGCATCTCGGCGCGTCGCTCCTCCTCGAGCCGTCTTCGGCGGCGATCGGGCCGCGACGGCTCGCGTCGCAGCCGGCACGATGCCGTCGAGCAGGTCGCCGATGCCCTCGCCGTGCTCGGCCGAGATCTCGAACGACCGGGTCGAACCCGAGCTGGTAGAACTCGAGCGCGCCGGCGCGCGCGCGCTTGTCGTCGGTCTTGTTGATCGCGAGGATCGCCGGACGTGTCGGCGGCGCGCACGCGCCGCGGCGATCTCCTCGATCGCCGGGCACCAGCCCTTCGCGGCCGTCGACGACGAGGACCAGGAGATCGGCGGCGGCGATGGCGCGGCGGCCGCGCTCGAGCACGAGCGCGTGCAGCGGATCCTCGCTGGCGCCGAACATGCCGCCGGTGTCGATCAGCTCGAACGCGACGCCCTGCCACTCGACCGGCTGCGCGATCACGTCGCGGGTCGTGCCGGGGATCGCCGTGACGATCGCGCGGCGCGTGCGCGTGAGCCGGTTGAACAGCGTCGACTTCCCCACGTTGGGGCGGCCGACGAGGACGACGGAGGCTACACGCTTGGGCATCAGAGGTGGCAGAGGCGGCGAACGCGCGGTTCAGTTGACAGGCTAAGTGACTCTCTCTATAGTAGTTACAGCTCTTTCTGCAGAGGCCGCCCGACGCATGATCAAGGTCGACATCGTCAACGAAGTCTCGAAAATCGCCGACATCACCAAGGTCAAGGCTGAGGTGGCGGTCGATGCCGTGTTCGACGCCATGCGCCTGTCGATGCAGCGCGGCGACCGCATCGAGCTGCGCGGCTTCGGCGTCTTCCAGGTGAAGCCCCGCAAGCGCGGCATCGGCCGCAACCCCCGGACCGGCAAGGAAGTCCGCATCCCGCCCGGCCGCACCATCCGGTTCAAGCCCGGCAAAGACCTCCAGAATATCGGGTAATCAGCCCGACATGGGCTCACCTCCGTCAGATTTCCCGGATCTCCGGGTCCCGCGCGCGACGCTGCGACCGCTGCCGTACCGGAGCCGATGCTCCCGCCGCCGCTCGTAGCCGCGGCGCAGCCGCGGCAGCCGGTCGCCCGCTACATCGTCCTGTTCCTGCTGACGGTCCTGACCACGACCTATGCCGGCGACGCTGCACTACGCCAGCTTCCTGGTCGGCTTCGCCGGCCAGACGCCTCGACCTGCCGTGGTCGCACGCTGTTGCTGAACGGGCTGCTGGTACAGCCTGTCGATCCTCGCCATCCTCGGCGCGCACGAGTTCGGCCACTACTTCGCCTGCCGCTACTACGGCGTCGACGCGTCGCTGCCCTACTTCCTGCCGATGCCGCTGCCGCTGACCGGCACGCTCGGCGCGTTCATCCGCATCCGCCAGCCGATTCCCGGGCAAGCGCGCGCTGTTCGACATCGGCATCGCCGGGCCGATCGCCGGCTTCGTCGTCGCCGTCCCGGTGCTGTTCGTCGGCATGTACCTGTCGACGGTCGTGCCGCTCCCGCCGGACGATCGAGGGCGGGCGTCGAGCTCGGCGAACCGCTGCTCTTCAAGCTGGCGCGCGTGGCTGACGTTCGGCTCGATGCCCGACGGCTACGACCGTCAACATGCACCCGATGGCGTTCGCCGCCTGGTTCGGCCTGCTGGCCACCGCGCTCAACCTGTTTCCGATCGGCCAGCTCGATGGCGGCCACATCTCCTACGCCGTGCTCGGCCGCCGCAGCACGCTCGTCACGCTCGGCACGGTCGGCTGCCTGGTCGGCCTCGCGTTCTCTCGTCGTCGTGGTCGCTCTGGACGGTGCTGACGGTCGCATGCTGTTCGCCTTCGGCCCGCGCCATCCGCGGACGTATCGACGAGGACGATGCCGCTCGACCGCACGCCGCCTCTGGCTGGCGCTGTTCGCCGTGGTCATGTTCATCCTCTGCTTCACGCCCGCGCCGATCGAGCCGCTCGACATCGTCACGGCACCGCAGGCGTTCGGAGACGTTCGGGACGTTCGACTACAGCACGCTCAGCGGATCGACGTCGATGGTGACGCGGCGCCGCACCTCCGGCATCGCGGCGAGCACCGTCTTCAGCGCCTCGCGCATCTCGGCGCGTCGGGCGCCCTTGAGGAAGAACTGCACGCGATGCTCGCCGCGCAGCCGCGCCAGCGGCGCCGGCGCCGGACCGAGGATCGCTGAAGCCGCCGCGCGGCCGTCGCCGGCTCGAGCCGGCGGACGATGTCGGCGGCGGTCTGCATCGCCTCGTCGAACGTGCGGCCGCGCACGACGGCGTTGACCAGCGCGACGCAGCGGCGGATAGCGCATGCCGCGGCGGAAGGCGAGCTCCCGCTCGAAGAACGCCGGATAGTCCTGGCGGCAGGCGAGCTGGATGCTGTAGTGCTCCGGATAGAGCGTCTGGACGATCGCCTCGCCGGGCTGCTCGCCGCGGCCGGCGCGGCCGGCCACCTGCGTCAGCAGCTGGAAGGTGCGCTCGGCGGCGCGGAAGTCGGCCAGGCCGAGGCCGACGTCGGCCGAGATGACGCCGACCAGCGTCACGCGCGGAAAGTCGTGCCCCTTGGCGATCATCTGCGTGCCGACGAGGATGTCGAGCTCGCCGGCGGCGAACCGCGACAGCAGCGACGTCAGCGCGCCCTTGCGGCGCACCGAGTCGCGATCGACGCGGCCGATGCGCGCGTCGGGGAACCGCTCGCGCAGCTGCTGCTCGACCTTCTCGGTGCCGAACCCGGCCTGCTCGAGGTACGGCGCGGCGCACTTGCGGCACGGCCTTCGGCACCGTCATCGAGTAGTTGCAGTAGTGGCAGCGCGCGCGCCAGCCGTTGCCGCGCGCGGTGCACGGTCAGCGAGATGCTGCAGTTCGGGCACTCGAAGGTGTCGCCGCACTGGCGGCAGAACACCGCCGTGGCGTAGCCGCGGCGGTTGAGCAGCACCAGCACCTGCTCCCGCCGCGCCAGCCGCTCCTCGATCGCCGGCGGCCAGCGGCCCGGCTGATGACGACGTCCGGGCCCGTCGTCGGCGTACTCGTCGCGCATGTTGACGACGCGGACGGCGGCCAGCGGCCGATCGAGCACGCGCCGCTGCGAGCGACGCGCTGGCGTACTTGCCGACTCGCGCGTTGCTGGTAGCTCTCCATCGACGGCGTCGCCGAGCCGAGCACGACCAGCGCGCCGCTCGCGGCTGGCGCGGACGATGGCGACGTCGCGGCCGTGATAGCGCGGCGTCTCCTCCTGCTTGTACGACGAGTCGTGCTCCTCGTCGACGATGATCAGGCCGAGCCGCGGCAGCGGCGCGAACACCGCCGAGCGGGTGCCGACGACGACGTCGACGTCGCCGCGGCGGATGCGCTGCCACTGGTCGTGACGCTCGCCGTCGGACAGCGCGCTGTGCTGGATGGCGACGCGGTCGCCGAACGCGCCGCGGAACAGCGCCGGCGACCGACGGCGTCAGCGCGATCTCGGGCACCATCAGCAGCACCTGCCGGCCGGCGCGCGCGACGCGGTCGGCCAGCCGCAGGTAGATCTCGGTCTTGCCGCTGCCGGTGACGCCGTGCAGCAGCGCCACCTTGAACTCGCCGCGCGTCGGCCAGCGCGGCCAGCTGCGTCGAGCGCGGCCGCCTGCTCGTCGGTCAGCTGCCGCGCCGCGTCCGGCGGCACGCGTCGGCCAGCGCCGCGCGCTCGAACGGATCGCGCTCGTCGCGCTCGTCGCGCGGATGACGACCAGGCCGCGCGCGGCCAGCCGCGCCGAGCCGTCGGCGGTGACGCCGCGGTCGCGCAGCGCCGACAGCGGCAGCCCGGCCGGGCGCCGCCGCCAGGATCGTCGATCGCGGCGCGCTGCGTCGCTCGTCAGCGGCGTCAGCGGTCCGACCGCCGCCGGCGTCGCCTGCCGGCCGGCCGACCGATCTGCAGCAGCGCCGTGCGACCGTCAGCTGCGGCGACGCGGCGCGTCTTGAAGCCCGGAGGCGCGGCGCGCGGGCGCCGGGCGGCATCGCCACGCGCCAGGGCGTCGCCGATGCCGGCGACGTAGTAGTCCGCCACCCAGCGGCACAGCTCGACGACGCGCGGCCGGCAGGAACGGCTCCGCGATCGAGCACCTCGACGATCGTCCTTGATCGCCGTCGGCCGCCGGCCGCCGTCGCCGGCGTGCCGTGGCTCGACGACGCAGCCGGTCACGATGCGCGTGCCGAGCGGCACGCGCACGCGCGCGCCGACCGGCGGCATCGCGCGATGCCGGCGGGAACGCGGTAGGTCAGGAGGTCGAGAAACGGGACCGGAACGGCGACGGCGATGAACGCACGCAATCACATGCACCGCTGACTCTGCGTTCAGACTACGTTCACGCCGCCGAGATCGCCGGACGCGCTTCATGTCCTCCCAGACGTCGCGCTTCGCCGACGGATTGCGCAGCAGGTAGGCCGGGTGGTAGGTCGGCATCAGGATCGCGTCGCGGTAGGTGAACTCGCGGCCGCGGAGCTGCGTGATCGGCTCGTCGGTCTCGCAGCAGGCACTGCGCCGCGAACTTGCCGAGCGCGACGATCACCTTCGGCTTGATCGGTGTCGATCTGGCGGAACAGGAACGGCTCGCACTGCTCGACTTCGTCGGGCTCGGGATTGCGGTTGCCGGGCGGGCGGCACTTGATGACGTTGGCGATGTAGACGTCGTCGCGGCGTCAGGCCGATCGCCTCGATGATCTTCGTCAGCAGCTGGCCGGCGCGGCCGACGAACGGCTCGCCCTGGATGTCCTCGTCGGCGCCCGGCGCCTCGCCGACGAACATCAGGTCGGCGTCCGGATTGCCGACGCCGAAGACGACCTGCTGTGCGGCCGAGCGTGTGCAGCTTGCAGCGCGTGCAGTGCGGGCCGATGTCGACGCGGAGCGCGGCGAGCGCCTCGGCGGCGGAGGCGAATACGGCGATGGGTTCAGCGGGTTCGGTGGTTCAGCAGGTTCGGACGGTCGCGGTTGCAGCGGTCGGCGCGTGCTGCCGGTCGCGCGGTTCGGCGCGTGTTGCCGGTTCGCGCGGTTCGGCGCGGGCTTCGACCGGTCGGCGCGCCAGTCGGCCGTCGGCACCTGCGCGGCTGCGCCGACCCGTTTGCGCCAGTGTGCCGCGTCGCGCGCGGCGTCCACGCGCGTGCGACTGCCAGCAGCGATCCGTCGATACAGAAGAACTCGAGGTGGGCCCTGAGCTGGTCGGTCGTATTGGATGGAGCCATCAGGTGCGCGGCAGCGGCCGTCCGCGTTTCGAGCGGCGCGCTCGACGCGATCGAGGATGACGGCGGCGACGCGCGTCCTTGCGTCTGCAGCGGCACCTCCTGCTCGCCGTCCTCGCCGATGATCGTGACGGCGTTGGTCTCGACGTCGAAGCCGCGATCGGACTGCGACACGTCGTTGGCGACGATGAGGTCGACCTGCTTGCGCGTGCGCTTCTCGCGCGCCTTGCGCAGCACGTCGTCGGTCTCGGCGGCGAAGCCGACGCAGGACGGGCGCCGGCGCCGCCGCGCCGGGCGCGGAGCGCGCCGAGGTCGGCGAGGATGTCCGGCGTGCGCTGCAGCGTCAGCGTCAGCGGGCCGTCGGCCTTGGCCATCTTGCCGCGGCGATCGCGCGCCGGCGTGTAGTCGGCCACCGCCGCGGCCATGATCACGGCGTCGGCGCCGCGCGGCGGCGCGCATCACCGCCTCGTGCATCTCGGCGGCGCTGCGGACGCGAACGATCTGCGTCGACCGGCGGCGGCTCGACGCGCGTCGGGCCGGCGACCAGCGTGACGCGGGCGCCGCGCCGCTGCGCCTCGGCGGCCAGGGCAAACCCCATGCGCCCGCTCGAACGGTTGCCGACGTAGCGCACGGGTCGATGTCCTCGTAGGTCGGCCCGGCGGTCACGAGCACCCGGCGGCCGCGCAGCGAGCGGAATCCGCGCGGCGCCAGCATCCGCTCGGCGGCCGCGACGATCTCGCGCCGGCTCGGCCAGCCGTCCCTTGCCGATCCAGCCGCAGGCCAGGTAGCCCTCGCCCGGCTCGACGAACGCGCACGCCGCGCGCCGCCAGCGTCTGCAGGTTCTGCTGCACGGCGTCGTGCGCCAGCATGTTGCTGTTCATCGCCGGCGCCAGCAGCACCGGCGCCCTGGTCGCCAGGTAGAGCGAGGTGAGGAAGTCGTCGGCGATGCCGTGGGCGAACTTGCCGATGACGTTGGCCGTGCACGGCGCCACCAGCAGCAGCGCGATGCCGTCGGCGATGGCGATGTGCTCGATGTCGGCGTTCGCGCCCGGGCGCCACTGCGAGGTGATGACCGGCCGCCGCGTGATCGCCTCGAAGGTCACCGGGCCGACGAAGCGCGTCGCCGATCGCGTCATCACCGCGACGACGTCGTGCCCGCGCTTCTGCAGCCCGCGACACACCTCGACCGCCTTGTAGGCGCCGATGCCGCCGGTCACGCCAAGGGCGATGAGAGCCATACATGTTCAAATTGCGATTGCAATGTGGAGCTGGATCGGGGATTGGCACTTGGCAGTTTGCGTATCGCCACGATCTCCCAATTGCCGATGCGCCAATCCCCGATCCATCTCCACATTGCCAATCGCAATTCGAATCTATCGGCTTTCCCGATCGTCGATCTTCTCGACCTTGCGGCGCAGCACTTCGCGCTGGGCGATGGTGGCGATCTTCTCGCCGGTTCGCGCGGCTCGGCGCCCTTGAGCAGCTGGCGGGCGCGCGGCGCTGGCGATGACGACGAATTCGAAGCGGTTCTCTTTCGGTGCTCGTTCCATGATTCCTCGCTCTGACCCGGGCGTGACGTCCCGACGTCTACGACGTCACGATCCGGCTGTCTGTTCAAACGTGTCGATGATCTCTTCCGACGCCTGCGCATCGGCCGCACGCGCGACCGCTCGGCCAGGACGATCGCGCGCAGCCGGTCGACGGCCGCCTCGAGCTCGTCGTTGACCACGACGTACTCGTACTGCGCGAACTCGGCCACTTCGCGGCAGCGCGACCTCGAGCCGGCGGCGGATCTGCTCCTCGCTGTCCTTGCTGCGGCCGCGCAGCCGCTGTTCGAGCGATGGCGGCCGAGGGCGGCAGCACGAAGATGCCGACCGTCTCGATGCCGCGGCTGCGCACCTGCCGCGCGCCCTGCACGTCGATGACCAGCACCACGTCGTCGCCGGCCGGCCAGCGCGGCCTCGGTGTCGGCGGCGCCGGTCCCGTAGTAGTTGCCGAAGACGTCGGCCCACTCGAGGAACTCGCCGTCGCGGACCATCGCCTCGAAGCGGTCGCGGCTGATGAAATTATAGTCAACCCCGTCGCTGCTCGCCGGCCCGGGCGGCGCGCGAGGTGTACGACCGCGACATCCGCAGGTCCGGGCACCATCTGCACCAGCCGCTCGACCAGCGTCGTCTTGCCGGTGCCCGACGGCGCCGAGACGATGAACAGCAGGCCGCGGCGCGGCGGCGTCCGGCGCTATTCGACATTCTGGACCTGCTCGCGCATCTTCTCGAGCTCCGCCTTGGCGTTGATGATGAGCTCGGAGATGCGCAGCGCCGTCGGCCTTCGAGCCGATGGTGTTGATCTCGCGGTTCATCTCCTGCAGCAGGAAGTCGAGCTTGCGGCCGCACGGCTCGTCGCCGTCGGCCAGCGCCGCCCAGTGCGCCAGGTGGGCGCGGAAGCGGGTCACTTCCTCGCTGATGTCGGACCGCGCCGGCGGCGCGGACGATCTCCTGCGCGATCATCGCCTGATCGACCGGCAGTTCGACGGCTGATCTCGCGGATCCGCTCGTGCAGCCGCGCCTCGACGCGCCGCCGCGGCCCTCCGCCGCCGCCGCCGCAGCCGCTCGATGAGGCCGGCCGAGCATCTGCGCGCCGCGCCTCGAGGTCGGCGCGCAGGTGGCTCGCCCTCGCGGACGCGCATCGCGTCGAGGTCGGCCAGCGCCTGCTCGACCGCCGCCTCGACGCTGGCCGCCAGCTGCGCCTCGACCGCCGGATCGACGTCTCGACCGGCCGCTCGCGGACGGTGATCGCCTGCGGCAGCCGCAGCAGGTCGCCGGGCGTCAGCGTGCCCGGACACCAGCCCGCGCTCGCGCGCCCGCTCGATGGCCGCCGACCAGCGCGTTGGCGAACGCCTCGTTCAGCTCGACCGTCGGCGCCGCGGCGGTCCGCAGCTGCACCGAGATCGCCAGCTCGACCCGGCCGCGCGCCAGCCGCTTCTGCAGCAGCGCCCGGACCCGCGGCTCGAGGTCGCCGAGCGACTGCGGGATGCGCAGCTGCACGTCGAGGAACCGGTGATTCACCGCCCGCACGGTGACGCCGATCGTCGCCCGCTCGTCCTCGTGCGTCAGCGACGCGAACCCGGTCATCGACTTGATCATGGATGGCTTCGCATCGCAGGCGACTTCGGACGCTCAGGCCGCGTCGCTACGTCTCGACTCTGCCCGCCGGTTCGTCCTGCAACTGCAGCTCGTACAGTTTGGCATAGGCGCCGCCGCGCGCCAGCAGCTCGTCGTGCGTGCCGGCCTCGACGATCCGCGCCGCGCTCGAGCACGACGATCGCGTCGGCGCGGCGGACGGTCGACAGCCGGTGCGCGATGACGAACGACGTGCGGTTCAGCATCAGGTTCGACAGCGCGTCCTGCACCAGCATCTCGGACTCGGCGTCGAGCGACGAGGTCGCCTCGTCCAGGATCAGGATCGGCGAGTCGCGCAGGATCGCGCGCGCGATCGCCAGCCGCTGCCGCTGGCCGCCGGACAGCCGCTGGCCGCGCTCGCCGATCATCGTCTCGTAGCCGCGCGTCGAGCCGGGCGATGAACTCGTGGGCGTGCGCCGCCCGCGCCGCCGCCTCGATCTGCGTCCGCGTCGCCGCCGGCCGGCCGTAGGCGATGTTGGCGGCGATGGTGTCGTCGAACAGCACGGTCTCCTGCGTGACGATGCCGATCTGCGAGCGCAGCGACGCGAGCGTCACGTCGCGCAGGTCGTGGCCGTCGATCAGCGATCGCGCCGCCGGTCACGTCGTAGAACCGCGGCATCAGGTTCACCAGCGTCGTCTTGCCGGCGCCGCTGCGGCCGACGATCGCCAGCGTCTGGCCGGCGCCGACGGTGAAGCTGACGCCGCGCAGCGTCGCGTCGTCGGCGCCCGCCGTAGGCGAAGCGCGACGTCGCGGAACTCGATGGCCCGCGGAACGGCGGCAGCGGCGCGGCGCCCGGCCGCTCGCGCACCTCGCTGTGGGTGTCGAGCATCTCGAAGATGCGCTCGGCCGGCGGCCATCGCCTGCTGCAGGTCGGCGTTGACGCGGCTCAGCTTCTTCGCCGGCCCGTACATCATGAACAGCGCCGCGATGAACGCCGACGAACTCGCCCGGTCGTCAGACGCCCGGCGGCGATCTCCTGGCTGCCGTACCAGAGCGCGGCGACGAAGGCGATGCCGCCGATGAACTCCATCAGCGGCGGCAGCGCCGACAGCGCGCTCGTCACCTTCATGTTGGTGCGGTAGAGGTGCTGCGACGCCGCCTCGAACTTGCTCGCCTCGCGCGCCTCGGCGCCGAACGCCTTGACGATGCGGTGGCCGGCGAACGCCTCGGCGCTGACGTGCGAGATCTGCTCCAGCGCCTCCTGGCTGCGCCGCGTGGTGCGGCGCACGCGCTGGCCGAGCCGCACCAGCGGGTAGACGACCAGCGGCGCGCCGGTCAGGCAGACGAGCGCCAGCCGCGCGTCGTAGTAGAACAGCAGCGCCGGCGAAGCCGACCAGCGACAGCGACTCGCGCGTCAGGTCGCCGATCGTCTCCGAGACCGCGCGCTGCACCTGGCCGACGTCGTTGGTGATGCGCGACATCAGCTGGCCGGTGGTCTGCGCCGAGAAGAACGCCGCCGACTGCCCGAGGATGTGGCGGAACAGCAGGTTGCGCAGGTCGCGCACGACCCGCTGGCCGACGTCGGTCATCAGGTAGCCGGAGACGTAGGCGCCGATGCCCTTGAGCGAGGTAGAAGCCGAGGATGGCGACGATCGTCGGCGCCAGGTCCTGCTCGGGTCGGCAGGACCTCGTCGAGGATCGGCTGGACCTGGCAACACGACGCCGGCCGACGCGACGCCGTAGACGATCATCGCCGCCAGCGCGCAGGCGCAGCCGCCCGCGATAGGGGCGGGCGTACTCGAGCAGGCGCGGAAGAACGGGTCTGGCCGGCTTCAGGGGCGCGGACTCCCCCGGTAGTCCGTGTCGGATGCGCGGAGTGCCACCGCCACGCGTCGCCGACGATGGCGTCGAGCTCCGGCACGCTGCGGCACCCAGCCGAGCTCCTCGCGGATCTTGCCGGCCGAGGCGTAGAGCACCGCCGGATCGCCGGGCCGCCGCGGCCCGACTCGGCGGACCACGGTGCGCCCGGTCACCCGCTCGACCGCGGCGATCACGTCGCGCGACCGACGACGGCCGCTCGGTGCCGACGTTGTAGACTCGCCGACGGCGCCGCCCGCCTCGAGCCGCGCCAGCGCCCGCACGTGCGCGTCGGCCAGGTCGCTGACGTGGATGTAGTCGCGCAGGCAGGTGCCGTCCGGCGTCGGGATAGTCCTCGCCGAAGATCTCGATCGGCGTCGCCGGCGACGCCGCCTCGAAGGCGCGCGGGATGACGTGGATCTCCGGGGCGTGGTCCTCGCCGAGCTCGCCGTCGGGGTCGGCGCCGGCGGCGTTGAAGTAGCGCAGGCGGATCGAGCGGATGCCGTAGGCGCGCTCGAAGTGCGGCAGCGCCTGCTCGATCGGCCAGCTTGGTCTGGCCGTAGGCGTTGATCGGCGCGGTCGGGTGCGTCTCGCGCATCGGCATCTCGGTCGGCTCGCCGTAGACCGCGCAGGTCGACGAGAAGACGAAGTGCCGGCACGCCTCGGCGGCCATCGCCTCGAGCGTGCCGAGCGTGCCGATGACGTTGTTGCGGTAGTAGCCGACCGGGTCGCGCACCGAGTCGCCGACCGCCAGCCACGCGGCGAAGTGCATCACCGCCGTCGCGCCGGTGTCGCGCAGCGCCCGCCGCACCGCGTCGACGTCGCCGATGTCGCCCTCGATCAGCGGCGCGCCGAGCGCCGCCTCGCGGTGACCGGCCGACAGGTTGTCGTAGATGACCGACCTGGTGGCCGGCCTGGCGCAGCGCCTTGGCGGCGTGGCTGCCGATGTAGCCGGCGCCGCCGGTGACGAGGACGGCGTGCGTCTCACGCGCGGCCAATGGAGTAGTAGGTGAAGCCATGCTGCTTCATCTGCTCGGGCGTGAACAGGTTGCGGCCGTCGAAGATGACCGGCGTCGCGCATCAGCGAGCGCATGCGCTCGAAGTCCGGGCGGCGGAACTCGTTCCACTCGGTGACGATGGCCAGGCCGTCGGCGCCCTTGAGCGCGTCGTAGTTGGTGGCGGCGTAGTGCGATCCGCGTCGCCGAAGATGCCCCCGGGCAACTTGGCATCGCCTCCGGGTCGTAGGCCTGCACCTTGGCGCCGGCAGTCGAGCAGCGACTCGATCAGCGGAATCGCCGGCGCCTCGCGCATGTCGTCGGTCTTCGGCTTGAACGCCAGCCCCCAGACGGCCACCGTCTTCCCCGCCAGGCTGCCGAAGTGCTTCTGCATCTTGGCGAACAGGCGCGTCTTCTGCGTCTTGTTGACCTGCTCCACCGCGCTGCAGGATCCTGGAAGTCGTAGTACTTGTCGGCGGCGAAGCGCATCATCGCCTGCACGTCCTTGGGGAAGCAGCTGCCGCCGTAGCCGACGCCGGGAAACAGGAACGACGTGCCGATCCGCTTGTCCGAGCCGATCGCCCGCCGGACCTGGTCGACGTCGGCGCCGACCAGCTCGCAGACGTTGGCGACCTCGTTCATGAACGAGATGCGCGTCGCCAGCATGGCGTTGGCGGCGTACTTGGTCAGCTCGGCGCTGGCGCAGTCCATCACCATGATCGGCGCGCCGGTGCGGGTGAACGGCGCGTAGAGCTCGAGCATCAGCTCGCGCGCGCGCTGGTCCTCGACGCCGATGACGACGCGGTCGGGCTTCATGAAGTCGTCGATCGCGGCGCCCTGCTTGAGGAACTCGGGGTTGCTGACGACGCTGAAGGGGTGCGTCGTCTCGCTGCGGACGACCTCGCGCACCTTCTCGCTGGTGCCGACCGGCACCGTGCTCTTGTCGACGATCGACCTTGTAGCCGTTCATCGCCCGGGCGATGTCGCGGGCCACGCTGAGGACGTGCTGTCAGGTCGGCGGAGCCGTCCTCGCCCTGCGGCGTGCCGACGGCGATGAAGATGATCGTCGAGTCGCGCACCGCCTTGGCGAGCATCGGTCGTGAAGGTCAGCCGTTCTTCGTGCGTGTTGCGGCGGACGATCTCCTCGAGCCCCGGCTCGTAGATCGGCATCTTGCCGGCGTTGAGCATTCCGATCTTGGCCTCGTCCTTGTCGACGCACACCACGTCGTTGCCGCTCTCGGCGAAGCAGGCACCCGCCACCAGCCCGACATATCCCGTTCCGACGACCGCAATCTTCATTTTGTAACGAGAACTCCAGAACCCCTTGGAAGCTATCATACCGGCTCACACATGCGGATCCTCGTCGACTACCGGCCGGCCCTGCGCGCAGCGCACCGGTGTCGGCGAATACATCGCACGAGCTGGTACGCGCCTACGCCGCGGCAGCCGCCGGCGATGACGGCGTCAGCTGACGCTGTTCACCAGCTCGTGGAAGGATCGGCCCGACCCGGATCTCGGCACCGACCTGCGGCGTCGACGTCGTCGACCGGCGCGTGCCGGTGCGCGTGCTCAACTACTTCTGGCACCGGGCCGAGTGGCCGCCGGTCGAGATGGTCGCCGGCCAGTGCGACGTCGCCCACGCGGCGCATCCGCTGCTGATGCCGGCCCGCCGCGCCGCGCAGGTCGTCACCATCCACGACCTGTTCTTCCTGGCCATCCGGAGCGGACGCGCGCCGAGATCCGCCGCGACTACCCGGCGCTCGCCGGCGCCACGCCCGCCGGGCCGACGCCATCGTCACCTCCACCCGAGCACGCCAGCGGCTGGTCTGCGACCGTTCGGCGTCGCCGCGCGACCGGATCTATATCTGTCCGCCGGGCGCCCCGTCTGGGCGCCGGCTCGGGCAGCGCGCCGCACGCGCCGCCGGACGGCTACGTCCTGTTTCTCGGCACGCTCGAGCCGCGCAAGAACCTCGGCGTCCTGCTCGACGCCTACGAGCAGCTGCTTGGCGCGGCGGCCGCCCGGTGCCCCGCCTCGTCCTCGCCGGCCGCGGCCGGTCCGGACGCGCGCAGGCGTGGCTCGAGCGCATCGCCCGGGCGCCGCTGTCGGCGCACGTGACGCACTTCGGCTATGTCGCCGCGGCGGAGCGCGAAGGCTCTATCGCCGGCGCGCGCGGTGCTCGTGCTGCCGTCGCTCGACGAAGGGTTCGGCCTGACCGCGCTCGAGGCGATGTCGGCCGGCGTGCCGGTCATCGTCTCCAATCGCGGCTCGCTGCCGGAAGTGGTCGGCGACGCCGGGATCGTCGTCGATCCGGACGACGCCGACGGGCTGGCCGCCGCGATCGAGCGCGTGTGCTCGACGCCGGCGTGGGCGGCCGACCGGGCGCCGCCGGTGCTCGAGCGCGCACGCGCGTTCACCTGGACGACGTCCGCCGCGACGCTGCGGCAGGCCTACAGCGATGCCATCGGCCGGCGGCGAGGCGGACCGCGCTGATGCGGGTCGCCATCGACGCGCCGTGAGCTGCGCGGCAAGCCGACCGGCGTCGGGCGCTACCTCGCCGAGCTCCTGCCGCGCCTGGTCGGCGATGCCGGCCGCCGCGCCCACGAGTTCATCCTGTGCCTGCCGGCAGGTCGCCTGTCCCCGCGCCGCTGCGCCTGCCGTCGCTGGTCCGGGCGCCCGGCAGCGGCACCGCGTGGGAACAGGTCGACGCTGCCGCGGCTGGTGCGCAGGCGCAGGCGCCGACGTCCTGTTTGCGCCTGGCGTACACCGCGCCGATGCTGACGCCGATGCCGATGGTGCTGGCCATCCACGACGTGTCGTTCGCCGCGCATCCGGAGTGGTTCTCGCTGGCGCGAGGGGCTGCGGCGCCGGGTGCTGACGCGGCTGGCGGCGCGGCGCGCGGCGCGGGTTCTGACCGTCTCGGATTTCTCCAAGCGGGAGATCGTCCGGCACCTCGGCGTCGATCAGGACAAGGTGGAAGTCATCTATCCGGGGCGACGGCATTCACCTCGCCCACCTCGGCTCCGCGCAGCGACGTTGCCGATTCCGGTGAGGCCGGCGCTGCCAATCCGCCCGCGGCGGCCATCCGCGCGACCCGCCGGGTGCTGTTCGTCGGCTCGCTCTTCAAGCGGCGGCACATCCCGGAGCTGATCGACGGCTTCGCCGGCATGGCCCGTCGTCACCCGGACGTGACGCTGGAGCTCGTCGGCGACAACCGCACCACGCCGCATGTCGACGTCGATGCGGTCGTCGGCGGCAGCGGCCGCCGATCGGATCCGGGTCAGCGCCTATGTCGACGACGACGGAGCTGGCGCGGCTGTACGCGACGCGCGCCGCGTTCGCCTTCCTGTCCGATTACGAGGGGTTCGGCATGACGCCGCTCGAAGCGCTCGGCGCCGGCGTCCCGATCGTCGTGCTCGACACGGAAGTCTCGCGCGAGATCTACGGCCCGGCGGCCGTCTACGTCGCCGCGCCGCGAGCCGGCGCTGATCGAGGCGGCGCTCGAGCGCGGCGCTGTTCGATAGGGCCGAGCGGACGCGCCTGCTCGCTGCGGCGCCACCGTGCTGGCGCGCTACTCCTGGCAGGAATGCGCCCACCGCACGCTGCAGGTGCTGCTGGCGAGTGGCAGGCCGCGCCACCGGGTGTGATGTCATCTGCGGCAGAGACATGACGCCGGGTGTTCTCACCATCGTCATCGTCACCTACAACTCGCTCGCCGAGATCGACGCCTGCCTCGACGTCGCTGACCGCCAGTCCGCCCGCGGCCGGCCACGAGATCGTCGTCGTCGACAACGCGTCGCCCGACGGCACCGCCGACGGCGTGCGCCAGGCGCTGGCCGACGATGCGGGTGCTCGAGCCCGGCGGCAACCTCGGCTTCGCCGCCGCCAACAACATCGGCATTCGGGCCACCGCCGGCGAGCTGGTGCTGCTGCTGAACCCGGACACCGTGGTCGACCGGCCGGCGCCGTCGACGGGCTGGTCGCCGCCCTCGCCGCGCAACCGGAGGCGGCGATCGCCGGGCCGCGGATCGTCGACGGCGACGGGCGCGCGGAGCTGTCGTTCGGGCCGATGATCTCGCCGCTCGGCGGAACTGCGGCAGAAGCTGCTGGTGGCGGGCAACGATCGCGGCATGCCGCTGGTCAGCGCGCTGGTCGACGCGCATGACGCGCGCGCGCCCGGACGTCGACTGGGTCAGCGGCGCCTGCCTGCTGGCGCGGCGGGCGGACCTCGAGGCCGCGGGCCTGTTCGACGAGCGCTTCTTCATGTACGCCGAGGACGTCGATCTGCTGCGCCGCCGTCCGCCGGCGCCGCCGCAAGGTGCTGTTCGTCCCAGTGGCACAGATTCGTTCACCTGCGCGGACGCTCCGCCGCCACGGCGCGCGCGCGACCAACCCGCCTACCGCCGCAGCCAGATCGCGTTCTACGCAAGCATCACCCGCTGTGGGCGCCGCTGCTGGGACGGTATCTTGCGGGGAAGGGTGAACTGCCGCCGCCGGTTGATTGACAGGGTGGACGTCAACGGGCCACGGAGGCTGGAGGCGCGGAGAAACGACCCAACCCCACGGCCGCGCCATCGCTATACTTTCTGCAGTGCGAGTCGCGATCGATGCGCGGAAGCTGCACGACTTCGGCATCGGCACCTACATCCGCAACCTGCTGCGCCACCTGGCGCGGCTCGACCGCGGACACCGAGTACGTGCTGCTCTGCCGCGAGGCCGACCTCGGGGTCGCGGCGCAGCTCGGGCCGAACTTCCGCACGGTGCTCGAGCCGTCGCCGAACTACTCGCTGCGCGAGCAGATCCACGTGCCGTGGGTCCTGCGCGCGCGAGCGGCCCGACGTCTTCCACGCGCCGCACTACGTGCTGCCGCCGGCGGTGCCGCTGCCGCTCGGTCGTCACCATCCACGACTGCATCCACCTGATGTTCCCGCAGTACCTGCCCAACCGCGCGGCCTACGGCCTACGCCAAGGCGACGATGTGGAACGGCGGCGAAGCGGTCGGACCGCATCCTGACGGTCTCGGAAGCGTCGAAGCGCGACATCCTGCACTTCTTCAACGTGCCCGCCGACAAAGGTCGTCGTCGTCTACAACGCCATCGACGAGCGCTTCTCGCTGGAGCGCGCCGCCGGACGACGAGGTGGCGCGGGTGCGCGAGCGCTATCAGCTCGAGCAGCGCTTCGTGCTCTACGTCGGCAACATCAAGCCGCACAAGAACCTGGTGCGGCTGATCGAGGCGTTCGACGAGCTGCGGCGGCGAGGGCTCGACGAGCTGAAGCTGCTGATCATCGGCGACGAGATCTCGAAGCTGCCGGCGCTGCGGCGGGCGGTGCACCAGCCACAAGCTGCACAAGCACGTGCGCTTCCTCGGCTACCTGCCGGACGACACGCTGGCGATGCTCTACCGGCTGGCCGCGGTGTTCGTCTTTCCGTCGCTCTACGAGGGGTTCGGCCTGCCGCCGCTCGAGGCGATGGCCAGCGGCACGCCGGTGGTGACCTCGAACGTGTCGTCGCTGCCGGAAGTCGGCCGGCGACGCCGCGGTGCTCGTCGACCCGCTACGACGTCGACGTCGATCGTCGAAGGCATCCGGCGGGTGCTGACCGACCCGGCGCTGGCCGCGGAGATGCGCCGCAAGGGGCTGCTGCGGGCGCGCGAGTTCTCCTGGGAACAGTCGGTGGCGAAGACGCTGAACGTCTACCGCCAATTGGTGGCCGCACGCCGGGCGCGTCGAAGCGCGACGGACAGTCGGAGGAGGGCGCGGCCGCAGTGAAGGTCGCCCTGGTCCACGACTGGCTGACCGGCATGCGCGGCGGCGAGAAGGTCGCTCGAGGTCGCTCTGCGAGCTCTACCCCGACGGCCGACATCTACACGCTGTTCCACGTGCCGGGGTCGGTGTCGCCGCTGATCGAGCGGCACCGCATCGACACCTCGTTCGTGCAGCAGCTGCCGTTCGCCGAGCGCTACTACCGCCGCTACCTGCCGCTCTTCCCGGCCGCCATCGAACAGTTCGACCTCGACCGGCTACGACCTGGTGATCAGCTCGAGCCACTGCGTCGCCAAGTCGGTCATCACCCCGGCCGGCACCCGCCACCTCTGCTACTGCCACTCGCCGATGCGGTATGCCTGGGACCAGTTCGACGCCTACTTCGGCCCGGCGCGTGTCGGTCGCCTCGTGAGCCGCCGCGTCTACCGGCCGATCCTGGGGCGGCTGGCCCGCTGGGACGCCCGCGACGGCAACGCGGGTGGACCGCTTTGTCGCGAATTCCCAATATGTTGCGGGCCGGATCCGCCGATACTATAATCGCGAGGCGACGATCGTGTATCCGCCCGTCGACACGGTCTTCTACCACCCCGCCGCCGCCGCGACCGGACAGCCACTTCCTCATCGTGTCGGCGCTGGTGCCGTACAAGCGGATCGATCTGGCCATCGCGGCCTGCCGACGTGTCGGCGCACCGCTGCGCATCGTCGGCGACGGCCCGGATCGCGCCGCGCTCGGCGTCGCCGGCGCCGGACGTGTGACCTTCCTCGGCCGGCTGACTGACGAACAGATCCGCGACGAGTACCGCCGCGGCTCGTGCGGTGCTGCTGCCCGGCGAGGAAGACTTCGGCATCGTCCCGGTCGAGGCGCAGGCCTGCGGCCGGCCGGTGGTCGCGCTCGGCCGCGGCGGCGCGCTCGAAACCGTGAAGGATGGCGAGACCGGCGTGCTGTTCGCAGAGCCGACCGTCGAGTCGCTGGCCGCGGCGCTCGAGCGGTGCGCCACGTGACCCGTTCGACGCCGACGCGCATCCGCGCCCACGCCGAAGCAGTTCTCACGGGAGCGGTACGTGAGAGCAGATGCAGGCCGTCATCGACGAGACACTCGCGGCGCCCGCCGGAACCCGATGGTAAGACGCTACAACCGGCTGCTCGTCGCGTTCTACGTCCTCAGCGACGCGCTGCTGGCGTCGTGGGCATTCGTGCTGGCCTACGGCATCCGCTTCGAGAGCGGCCTGATCCCGGTCACCAAGGGCTATCCGCCGCTCGAGCAGTACGTCAACCTGCTGCCGTTCGTCGCCATCCTGACGCCGCTCGCCTTCCAGCTGCAGGGCGTCTACCGGCTGCGGCGCGGCCGCTCGCGCGTCGACGACTTCTTCGCCGTCCTGATCGGCAGCATCCTGGCGGTGGTCCTCGGCGTCATGTCGCACGCTGTACGTCCAGGCCTACTACGCCTCCGACGAAGCCAAGAGCCGCGGCGCCTACGAGGTGTCGCAGTTGGTCTGGGCGTCTGTTCCTCGTCCTCAACGTCGTCTTCACCTACGCCTCGCGCGAGGCCGTGCGCGAGCTGCTCGAGCGGCGCTGGCGCGCCGGCATCGGCCTGAAGCGCGATCCTGATCGCCGGCGCCGGCGACCTCGGGCGCATGGTCGCCGATCGCATCCTGCAGCACCGCGAGCTCGGCTACCAGGTGGTCGGCTTCGTCGACGACCGCGCCGGCGGCGACCACATCGGCTACCGCGGCCTGCCGCTGCTCGGCACGCTGCGCCGAGGTCGGCGGAGATCGCCCAGCGCGAGCGGATCGATCACCTCTACGTCGCGCTGCCGCTCGAGGAACACGCCAAGCTGCTCGACCTGATGGAGGTCACCAGCCGCGAGTGCATCGACGTCAAGGTCGTGCCCGGACCTGCTGCAGTTCATCGCCCTGCGCGCGCGGCTCGAGGATCTCGACGGCCTGCCGATCATCAACGTCAACGACGTGCCGCTGCAGGGCTTCAACGCCTGGCTGAAGCGGGTCGATCGACGTCGTGCTCTCGCTTGCCGCGCTGACGGTGCTCGGCATCCCGCTGCGCTGATCGCCGCGCTCGTGAAGTGGACCTCGCCCGGGCCGGTCTTCTACCGCCAGGAGCGGATGGGCCTCGACGGCAAGGCGTTCAACGTCTACAAGTTCCGCTCGATGTATCATCGACGCCGAGGACACCACCGGGCCGATCTGGGCGCGCGACGACGACCCGCGGGCGACGCCGATCGGCCGCTGGCTGCGCCAGTTCGATCTCGACGAGCTGCCGCAGTTCTGGAACGTGCTGCGCGGCGACATGTCGATCGTCGGACCGCGCCCGGAGCGGCCCGTTCTTCGTCGAGCAGTTCAAGCACCGCATCCCGCAGTACATGCTGCGCCACAAGGTCAAGGCCGGCATCACCGGCTGGGCCCAGGTGAACGGCTGGCGCGGCAACACCTCGCTCGAGAAGCGCATCGAGTACGACCTCTACTACATCGAGAACTGGTCGGTCACCCTCGACCTCAAGATCATGTGGCTCACCGTCGTCCGCGGTCTCTTCCAACGCGGCGTCACCGTCTGACATGCCAAGAACCGTCGTCACCGGCGCCGCCGGCTTCATCGGCTCGCACCTCTGCGAAACGCTGCTCGACCGCGGCCACTCCGTCGTCGGCATCGACAACCTGCTCACCGGCGACATGGCCAACATCGCGCACCTGCGCGACCGCGACTTCGAGTTCATCCGCCACAACGTCACGCGCTACATCGACGTCGACGGCCCGGTCGACAACGTGCTTCCACTGGGCCAGCCCGGCCAGCCCGATCGACTACCTCGAGCTGCCGATCCAGACGCTGAAGGTCGGGTCGCTCGGCACGCACAACGCGCTCGGCCTGGCCAAGGCCAAGGGCGCGCGCTTCATGATCGCCTCGACGTCCGAGGTCTACGGCGACCCGCTCGAGCATCCGCAGAAGGAGACCTACTGGGGCAACGTGAACCCGATCGGGCCGCGCGGCGTCTACGACGAGGCCAAGCGGTTCTGCCGAGGCGATGACGCTCGCCTATCACCGCTACCACGGGGTCGACACCAAGATCGTCCGGATCTTCAACACCTACGGGCCGCGCATGCGGCTGCGCGACGGCCGCGCCGTGCCGGCGTTCATGTCGCAGGCGCTGCGCGACGAGGACGTGACGGTCTTCGGCGACGGCACGCAGACGCGCAGCTTCTGCTACGTCACCGACCTGGTCGACGGCATCCTCCGGCTGATGGCGTCGGACACCAACGATCCGGTCAACATCGGCAATCCGCACGAAGTGACGATCGAGCAGATCGCCCGCACGATCATCACGCTGGTCGGCTCGAAGAGCCAGATCGTCTACCGGCCGCTGCCGGTCGACGACCCGAAGCAGCGCCGCCCCGACATCACCCGCGCTCGGACGCTCCTCGGCTGGGAGCCGAAGATCGAGCTGGAAGAGGGGCTGCTGAAGACGGTCGACTACTTCAAGACCAAGGTGGCGGCCGGGGCGTAGCTCATTGGGCGTGCAGGCTCGCCGGCGGCTCGCATCCTGCACAGGCCTGATGCGTGGACTGCCCCTTCTGCCGCGCCGCAACGACCGCTCGTCTCGACCTGCTGCCGCAAGCCGCGGCAGATATCTACGCCTGCGAGGCGTGCCGCGGTCATTTCGTCGTCTACGCCGGCCGCGCCGTCGCCGTGACGAGTGACGCGGATATCCAGCCGGCTGCCATAAACAGGCAGAATCTTTCCTCTCGCCCGACCTCGGCGCCCCCGCCGGGCCGGCGCTCAACCGCCGATTAGCTTCCGCATCCGCACGAAGTAGTCGGCGCTCGACACCAGCGTCAACGCCAGCGACAGCCAGATCCCGAACGTCGACGACCGGCGACTGCCTGCCCAGGTAGTTGAAAAAGATCACGACGACGCTCGTCAGGATGAAGGTGGCGGTCGTCGCCTTGCCCAGCAGCGAGGGGGTGAACGTCCGCGGCCCGACGGCAAGGTTCACGACCGCGACGACGCCGACGATGACGATGTCCCGGCTGATGACGAGCACCGTGAGCCACATCGGCAGGTGGTTGGCGAGCGGTATCGATGGCAGCGTCAGGACGACGAAGGTGGTGACGAGCAGCAGCTTGTCGGCCATCGGGTCGAGCCAGGCGCCGAGAGTGGTGCGCTGGCCGGTGCGTCGGGCAATCAGGCCGTCGAGTGCGTCGGTGAAGCCCGCCACCATGAACACGAGCAGGGCCGCACCCAGCTGGCCGTAGATCACGAACAGCACGAAGGCCGGGATCAGCGCGATCCGCAGGATCGTGAGCTGGTTCGCCAGCGTGAGGTTGCGCACGAAGCCTCAGCGCGCCGCGACGAGCGCGCGCAGGCGGTCGACGGCGTCGACCGCTTCGGCGCCGGACACCGGCCTCGACAGGTCGAAGCGGCGCCCATCAAGCGAGCGGCAGGACGCCGCTGGCGACGCGATGCCGCCACCGCCGGATAGCTCAGGTGAGATGTGGCGACGTCGCTCAGGCGCCGGCCGCTCGGCGATCCGTGCGCGCAGTTCCGGCCGCTGCGCAGCGAGCAGGGTCAGGATCCGGCTCACGGCCGTGGCGAGATCGACTCGACGCACGCGCGCGCCGCGGTTGGAACGTGTGATTGTCGAACGCTTCGATGACGCCGCGCTCGCGCCGACCGTGCGCGATCCACGGCGCCGCCCAGTGGCCGCGGATGTCGGTGACCACCTCCTGGCGCTGCGGCGCCTGCTGCACCACCGACTCGAGCCGGATCGCGATCAGCGCGGCGAGGTCGCCGCGGGTGATCGCCGGCGCCGCGGGAATGGCTCGGAACTCCGCCGGCAGCCGGGCTTCGCGGCCCTGGCCGTGGCCGCAGCCAGCCGCGCGTCGACCTCGTCGCTGCCGTCGATGTCTGCGCGCCTGACGGTAGCGCGGCGACGGCACCATCGAAGTCCCGCCGCTCCTCCAGCATGTCACCGATCTGCAGCAGGCGACAGCATCGGTCGGGTCGAGCTCGGTACGCCCGGCGCAGGTGGTCGAGGCGGCCTCGGTCGTCGCCGCCCTGTGCGCTCGAGCATGCCGAGCTCGCGATAGCAGGAAGCGCGCTATCGGGCGTCGCGGTGATCGCCCGCTCGTAAGCGCGACGCGCGCCTCGGCCGCCGCGCCCTGCGGTCGCCGCCGCCCGCGCGCGGCGCAATCAGCGTCCTGGATGCTGCGGAAGCGCAGCACGTCGACGCGACGCGCGCACGTCGGCGAGCGACGGGTCCACGGCAAGGGCAGCCTCGAATGCGGTCAGCGCCTCGCCTCGCGGTTGAGCGCGAGCAGCGCCTGGCCGCGCCCGACCAGCGCCGGCACGTAGCGCGGGTCGGCGCCAGCGCCGCGTCGAACGCCCGCAACGCGCTGGTCGTATCTCGCGCCGCGCCAGGGCGACGTAGCCATGCGCCGGCCTGCGCCGGATAGAAGCCGGCGCGCGCCGCAGCGCCGGCGGCGAACTCGCGCGGGCGGCGCCGGCGATCGCCGTTCTGCAGGAACCGCCACCCGTCGATCGATACGCCCGGCGGCTGCCCCGCCCTGCGAGCGCCGCCGGCACGACCGGGTAGACGAAGTCGGGATAGCGCGAGGGCCGCCGGCAGCGCCGGCGGCGCCTTTGGCGCGCACGCGGCCACCAGCAGCACGAGCGCCAGCACCGGCGCCACCCTCCGCCGGCATGCCGCGCAGCGGACTCGGCACGGCAACACCCGTAGGCCGGGTGCCGCGCAGCGGACCCGGCACGCCGCGGCGACTATTCCTATGCATCGGCCTCCGCCATGACGCGGTCGTCAGCCGCTCGATGAAGCGCCGCGGCACGTCGGCCTCGATGACCACGCGGCCGTTGGTGGCGACGTGGCTGACCACGCGCGCGACGCGGTACAGCCGCGCGATCTGCTGCCGGTCGAACTCCTTGTCGCTGTCGAAGCACGATGGTGATGCGCCGCGTGTCGAGCGCGAGCGCGCGACGCGACCATCTGCAGCAGTTCGTCGACCCCCTCGCCGGTCGCGCGCCGAGATCAGCGCCGCGGCAGGATCGGCGTCGCGCAGGCGGCGCCGCTCGTCGGGCGTGATCGCGTCGACCTTGTTGTAGACGTCGACGATCGGCACATCGGTCGCGCCGACCTCCTCGAGCACCCGGCGCACCGCGGCCATGTGCCGTTCGCGCTCGGGGCTCGCGGCGTCGATGACGTGCAGCACCAGGTCGGCTTCGGCGACCTCCTCGAGCGTGGCGCGGAACGCGGCGACCAGCGCGTGCGGCAGCCGGTCGATGAAGCCGACGGTGTCGGAGACCAGCAGCTCGCGCTGGTCGGGCAGCCGCACCTGGCGCACCAGCGGGTCGAGCGTGACGAACAGCGCGTCGGAGGCCACCGCCGTTCGCGTTGGTCAAGCGGTTGAACAGCGTGGTCTTGCCGGCGTTGGTGTAGCCGACCAGCGCGACCGTCGGCACCGACTGCTTCTGGCGCCGCTCGCGCAGCTGCGACCGCCGCTGCCGCACCTGGTCGATCTCGCTCTGGATCGCCTGGATGCGCACGCGGATGCGGCGGCGATCGGTCTCGAGCTTGGTTTCGCCGGGGCCGCGCGTGCCGATGCCGCCGCCGAGCCGCGACAGAGCGGTCGCTCGAGCCGGCGAGCCGCGGCAGCATGTATTTCAGCTGGGCCAGCTCCACCTGCCACTTGCCTTCGCGGGTGCGTGCGCGCCTGGCGAAGATGTCGAGAATCAGCTGCGTGCGGTCGATGACCTTGCGCTCGAGCTTCTTCTCGAGCTGGCCGAGCTGCGCCGGCGTCAGCTCGTTGTCGAAGATGACGACGTCGACGTCCGCCTCGGCGCAGGCGGCGCCAGGCTGTCGACCTTGCCGCTGCCGATGAAAGTCGCCGGGTCCGGCTTGGGCCGCTCCTGCAGCATGCGCAGCACGACCATCCGCGCCGGCCGCATCGGCCAGCCCCGCGAGCTCATCCAGCGACTGGTCGGCCTCGACACGCCGCGACGATCCGCTCACCAGGCCGACAAGTGCCGCTCGCTCGCGGGACGCAGCAGTCGAAGTTCGACGATCGGCCATGCGCATTATCGTAATGCCGTTTCGGACGCGCGACAGCGGCGGGGCCGGGCGCGTCGTCGGCGTCGTCGGCGTCGGCGGCGGGCAGTGGGCTGCGGGGCTTGGTCTTTGGTCTTTGGTCTTTGGTCTTCCGTCTGCGGTCTTCGGCGTCGGGGTTCCGGGCTACGGGTGCGGCACCCGGCGTGGCCGGCGCCTTTCCCCTACTCCTCGTCCAATGGCGGCGCTGAGTGCATCGGCAGGTTGCGTTCGACCATCACGCGCCGTACCAGAAGGGCGAGCAGCGCGAGCATCACGCTGCCGGAAATGAAGACGACGCTGATGCTGCGGACCGCAACCAGGCCGCCGGCGATCGGACCGATGGCATTGCCGGTCAGTGACGCGCTGGTCAGGAAGCCAAAGCTGGCGCCATGCGCTTCGGGCGGAATGACCGCGCCCGCGGCCGTGAATGCCGCGGTCATCGCAGTGCCGATGCCCAGCCCGGTCACGGCCATCGCCACCATCAGCAGCCAGAGCGCCGAGGCCGCTGAAAAGATGGCGAGCGCAAGTGCGGCGACCAGCACCGCACCGGCGATGACGACGCGGGCGGAGAAGTGCGGCAGCAACATCGCCGCGAGCTGGTGGCCGAGCGCACCGGAGAGTGCGAGGGCCGACAGCAACAGGCCGGCGACGACCGGCACGCGCGTGCCGAAGCCGAGGTGCTCGAGGTAGAGCGGCAGCACCGGACTGAAGCTCCGCTCGACCAGCGGCAGCGCCAGGATGAGCGCCATCAACAGCAGGAAATTCTCGAGCGCCAGGATGTCGGCGAAGGCGACGCGGCCGCGCGCCTGGCCGGCGGTGACGGCCGGACGCGGCGGCTCCTGGTACATCATCGTCAGCAGGACGAAAGCGCCGGCATAGACCGCGGCCGCCACGAGAAACGAATGCCGCAGGCCAACCACGCCGGCGAGCAGGCCGCCAATCACCGGCCCGATCGCCGGGCCGATGCGCTGCGCCGTCTGCACCATGCCGATCGCCTGCGCCATCCGCTCGCGCGGCGCCGAGCTCGCCGCCATCGCGATCGTCAGCGGACCGTAGCCGGCGACCAACCCCTGGACCGCGCGAAGCGCGAACAGGTGCCATGCGCGCGTCACGAATGCCATCGCCGCCATGACGATGACGAAGCTGAGGAGGGAGCGCTGGACCAGCAGCTTGTTGCCGAAGCGGTCGCCGACCCGGCCCCACACCGGCGCGCACAGCGCGGAGATCGCCGGGGTCACCGCAATCGTCAGCCCCGTCCACAGCGCGATCTCGCCGACGTCGCGCACGCCGAGCTGGGCGATGTAGAGCGCCAGGAACGGCATCACCAGGGTCGAGCCGGTGAAGCCGACGAAGGCGGCAGCGGTAACCGCGAGCTGGTTGCGGGAGGAACGAGCCAAGCGGACGTGGCAGGTGGAAAGTACTGCTTTCAACTTTCCACCTGCCACTTTCTAGAATCGAATCTTCGCTCCCCCGTCCGCCTTGGCCTCGACGTGGATGCTGTCGATGAAGCGGATGCGGTGCGGGTGGGTCTGCATCACCAGCGAGGTGGTGCGGATGCCGTCGCCGAAGAAGCGGACGCCCTTCATCAGGGTGCCGTCGGTGACGCCGGTCGCCGCGAAGATGATGTTGCTCGCCCGGGCGCCAGATCCTTCGAGCGGTAGATCCGCTTGAAGTCGGTGATGCCCATGGCGCGGCAGCGCTCCTCGTGCTCCGGGCTGCTCGACCACCAGGCGCGCGAAGATCTCGCCGTTCAGGCAGCGCATCGCCGCCGCGGTGAGCACGCCTTCGGGCGCGCCGCCGGTGCCCATCACCGCGTGCACGCCGCTGCCGACGACGGCGGCGGCGATGCCGGCCGACAGGTCGCCGTCGCCGATCAGGCGGATGCGGGCGCCGGTCGCGCGGATCTCGTCGATCAGCTTCTCGTGCCGCGGCCGGTCGAGCACGATGACGACCAGGTCTTCGACGCGGCGGCCGAGCGACTGGGCGATCGCGCGCAGGTTGAAGCGCACCGGCGCGTCGAGGTCGACCACGTCCCGCGAGCTCGGCCCGACCACCAGCTTCTCCATGTAGAGGTCGGGCGCGTGCAGCAGGCCGCCGCGCTCGGACGCGGCGAGCACGGCGATCGCGTTCGGCGCGCCGGTCGCGCACAGGTTGGTGCCCTCGAGCGGATCGACGGCGATGTCGATCTGCGGGTAGGCCGCGCGTGTCGGCGCGCGTGCCGCCATGCCCACCTTCTCGCCGATGTAGAGCATCGGCGCCTCGTCGCGCTCGCCTTCACCGATGACGATCGTGCCGTCGATCGGTACCGAGTCCATCTCGCGTGCGCATCGCCTCGACCGCCGCCTGGTCGGACTTGTGGCCGTCGCCCTGGCCCATCGTGTGCGCGCAGGCGATCGCCGCCTGTTCGACGACGCGCAGGAAATCGAGCGAGAGGTCGGAGTCGAGGTAGGCGCCGTTGCCGGCGTCTTCGCTCTTCGGCTCGCGGGACTTGTTCATAGTGGTCACGAGGTCTGCTCCACGGCCGGCAGCTCGCAGCGCGTCGGCCTGTCCGTGCGGTAGCCGAGCAGGTAGTCGGCCTGCATCAGCTTGTGAATCTCGCGCGTGCCCTCGTAGATCACCGCGCCCTTGCAGTTGCGGTAGAAACGGCCGACCGGATACTCGTCGGAGTAGCCGTTGGCGCCGTGGATCTGCACGGCGTCGCCGGCGGCGCGCTCGGAGGCGACGGTCGAGAACCACTTCGCCAGTCCGGTCTCGCGGGTGTTGCGCCGCCCCTCGTTCTTCAGCCAGCCGGAGCGCAGCCACAGCAGGCGCGACGCCTGATAGTCGGATTCCATCTGCGCGATCATCTCCTTGACGAGCTGGTACGAGCCGATCTCGACGCCGAACGCCTTGCGCTCCTTGGCGTAACGCGACGCTGGCGTCGCGGCAGGCGCGAATCAGCCCGGTGGCGCCGGCGGCGACGGTGTAGCGCCCCTGGTCGAGCGCGAACATCGCGATCTTGAAGCCCTCGCCCTCACGGCCGACCAGGTTCTCCTCCGGCACCTCGACCTCCTCCATCTTGAAGTAGCCGGTGTTGCCGGCGAGGATGCCCCACTTCTCCTTGAGCGTGCCGCTCGAGAATCCCTTGAACGCGCGCTCGACGATGAAGGCGCTGATGCCCGACGGATCGCGCTGCTTCTTCTTCTCCAGGTCGCTCCAGGCGAACACCAGGAAGTTGTCGGCGACGTCGGCCAGCGAGATCCACATCTTCTCGCCGGTCAGGACGTAGCGATCGCCCTGCTTGATCGCCACCGTCTGGATGCCGCGCGCGTCGCTGCCGGCCGACGGCTCGGTCAGGCCGTAGGTGGCGATCTTCGTCGCCCTCGCGCCTGCGGCACGAGGTAGCGCTGCTTCTGATCCTCGGTGCCCCACGACAGCAGCGTCAGGCAGTTGAGCCCGACGTGCACCGACAGGATGACGCGCAGCGAGGTGTCGACGTACTCGAGCTCCTCGCTGGCGAGGCCGAGGCAGATGTAGTCCATGCCGGCGCCGCCGTACTCGCCGGGCACGCAGATGCCGAGCAGGCCGAGCTCGGCCATCTGCGGCAGGATCGCCGCGGTCGAACCGGTGCGCGCGATCGAGCTCGCGGATGCGCGGCGCGACTTCGCGGCCGGCCCACTCGCGGACCGACTGCTCGAGCAGGCGCTGCTCGTCGGTGAGATCGAAGTTCAGCATCGAGAAACGCCGAATGCTAACACGGCCATCTGCGGTTCGGGACGTTCGACGCGTTCGGAACGTTCGCGGCGTTGGCACGTGGTGTCCGCCTTCCTGGAGGGAGTGCTCACGGCCGGTCGCGTCGCGTTATGCGTGACCGGCGCGCCCGCGCGAGGCGCCCAGCCGCGCCGCGGCGCTGCCGCCGTTCACGGCGATCTCGAGATGGTCGGTGCTGCCGAAGAGCGCGCACAGCGCGCCCGCGGCGGCCTCGGCGTAGGTGGCGACGACCCGGCCGACCGCGGTGCCGCCGGCCGTGACGATCGCGATCACGCCGCCGCCCGGCGAACCGCTCGAAGCGCGCGCGGTCGATGTTGGTGATCAGGTTGCCGAAGCGATCGACGCGGAGCACCTCGCCGGCGATGGCGTCGCCCCGCTGCACCGTCGGCCGGCAGCGCCAGCGTCTGCCAGTCGTGCGATCGCGGCGGCCCAGCGTCCGCGAGATCGACGCCCGCGCGCCAGCCAGGCCGCGGCCGGCGCGAAGCGGTCGCGCCCTTCGAACGTGCGGCTGACCGTCGGCCGCGCGTAGCGCGCGCTCGGTCAGCTCGACGACGCGCGCGGGGGCGGCCGTGTCCTCGAACACCAGCGTCAGCACGCCGTTGTCGGGGCCGACGAAGCGGTAGCCGCCGGTCTCGGCGGCGATCGCCGCGGCGCGCCGATCCGACGCCGGGATCGACGACGGCGACGAAGATCGTCCCGGCCGGAAAGTAACGGTAGCCGGCGGCCAGTTCGAGCGCGCCGCCCATCACGTCGTGCGGCGGCGATGTCGTGCGTGATGTCGACCAGCGTCGCGTCGGGGCAGATGCCGAGCGCGACGCCCTTCATCGTGCCGGCGTAGTGGTCGCGCGTGCCGAAGTCGGTGAGGAACGCGATGATCGGGCGGGCCATGGCCGCAGTGTCGGGCCGGCGGTCAGCGCTGTGCCGGTGCGCCCGCCGGTGCGCCGGTTTTACCCGGCGTGGCGGCGGCCGCAGGCGCCGCAGGTCCGGCCGCCTCGACGGCCGCTGCTGCCGCCGGCTTGCGGAACAGCACCTCGCGCATGTTGGTCTTGAGCAGGAACTGCTCGGTGATGCGCAGCGGCTCGAACATCCGCTGGATGTCGCGATTGAGCAGCGGCCGCTGCTTGGCCGCGCGCCGCCGGGTAGGCGCGGTGCTGCAGGCTGGCCTGGTCGACGACGACGTGCTTGGTGTAGGCGGCGGCTTGGCGCCAGGCTGCGGCTCCGAGGTGGTGAAGAAGGCCAGCAGCGCGCCGTCGGGCCGCAGGATGCGCGTCAGCTGCTGCGCCAGCGCCTGCGCGGCCGGCTTGTCGAGGTAGTCGAACAGATCCCAGCAGAGGATGCCGTCGACGCTGTCGTCTGCCTGCGGGAAGCGCGCCTCGAAGAACGCCGGCAGCTCGCCGACACGTGTTCTCGCGCACGTGGCGGTCGATGTCCTTCGAGAGATCCTCGACGAAGATCTTGCAGCCGAGCTGCTCGCCGAAGAACGTGACGTTGGAGCCGACGACCGGGCCGAGATCGAGCAGGACCGGCTGCGGCCGGGACGACAGGCTGGTGAGGAAACTTGGCGAGCGCCTTGGTCGGGTGGACCGGGGCGTTCGCCGCCGCCGCTGCGTCAGCGGCGTCGGCGATCGTCCTTGCGGCGGCGGAAGAAATCGGAGAGGGCCACGAAGTTGGTGAGTCGGTGATCCTCGATTAGTGCGAGCGGTTGCATGGCCCGCAGCCAATCGACGATCACCAATGCGTTGCGGCTAACGCGCGCCAGCCGGCTGCGGCGCGTTCGGCTGCGGCTGCTGCGGCTGGTTGCTGCGGCTGCTGACCCGGCTGCGCGGCTGGCTGCGGCGCCGGCGCCGGCGCACCCTTGCGCTGCATGTCGACGCTGCCGCGGAAGTGCGCGCCCTCGGCAATGGCCACGCGCGGCGAGATGATGTCGCCGTCCACCGAGCCGCCGTCGCGGATGTCGACCTTCTCGCTGGCGGTGACGTTGCCGTGGACCTCGCCGAGCACGATGACGGCCTTGGCGAACACCTGCGCCTTGATCTTGCCGTTCGGACCGATCGTCAGCACGTGGTCCTTGAGCTCGATCTTGCCTTCGACGTGCCCTTCGATGGTGAGATCTTCGCTGCCGTTCAGCTCACCCTTGATGACGACCGACTTGCCGATGTTCACCACGTCCCTCTCGATTCCGCCGGATCTCCGGCTGCGGCGCCGCCGCGGTGGCCTGCTGGATGGGTGCGACCGGTGCAGCCGGCGCCGTCGGCTGGCCGGCTGCTGGTCGGTTTGACCGCTTCGTCACGCTTCCACATGTCGTGTCCTCCGCCCGCAGGGCTCAGGTTGGTGCTGACAAAAAGCCCTGCGTGCGATGCAAAATCCCGAAAGTGCGGGGGCTGCCTGGGCGGGAGCCCACTGAGTATATCGGCCGCTCGAAAATCTTGTCTAGTCGTTTTACTGCTGAGAGTTACGCGAAATGCTACGATCCTCGGCAGCACCCGTGCAACGCATCTACCTCGATCACAACGCGACCACTCCCGTCGCCCGGCGCGGTCGTCGACCGCATGGCCGCAGCGCTGCGGGAGGAGTTCGGCAACCCGTCGAGCGTGCACCATTTCGGGCAGCGCGCCAAGGCGGCGCTCGACGACGCCCGCAGCGCCGGTGGCGGCGCTGATCGGCGCCGACCCGTCCGAGGTCGTCTTCACCAGCGGCGGCACCGAAAGCGACAACTTCGCCATCCGCGGCGCCGCCGAGGCGCTCGAAGTCAGCGGCCGCCGCCACCTGATCGCCACCGCCATCGAGCACGAGGCGGTGCTCAACACGTTGAAGGCGCTCGCCCGCCGCGGCTGGCAGACGACGCTGCTGCCGGTCGACCAGAGCGGCATCGTCTCGCCCGACGCGCTGCGCGGCGGCGCTGACCGACGACACGGCGCTCGTCTCGGTCATGCACGCCAACAACGAGATCGGCACGATCCAGCCGATCGCCGAGCTGGCCCGCGTCGCCAAGGCGCGCGGCGCGCTCTTCCACACCGACGCCGTGCAGTCGGCCGGCAAGATCCCGGTCGACGTGCAAGGCGCTCGGCGTCGACCTGCTGTCGCATCTCGGCGCACAAGTTCTACGGGCCCGAAGGGCGTCGGCGCCATCTGGATCCGCCGCGGCGTGCGGCTGCTGCCGCTGCTGACCGGCGGCAAGCACGAGCGCAGCCGCCGCGCCGGCACCGAGAACGTGGCCGGCATCATCGGCATGGGTGTCGCCGCGCAGCTGGCGCGCGCGAAGATGGCCGAGGAGAGCGACGCGGCTGGCGCCGCTGCGCGATCGGCTCGAAGACGGCATCCTGCGCGCCGTTCCGCGGCACCGCGATCAACGGCGCCCGCAGCCCGCGCGTCGCCGAACACGACCAACATCAGCTTCGACCGCGTCGAGGCCGAGTCGCTGCTGATCGCGCTCGACCTGGCCGGCATCGCCGTCTCGACCGGCTCGGCCTGCTCGTCGGGCACGCTCGAGCCGTCGCACGTGCTCAAGGCGATGGGCTTTCCGCCGCACCGGACGCAGAACTCGATCCGCTTCAGCCTCGGCGCCGTCGAACACCGAGGCGACGTCGACCGCGTCATCGCCGTGCTGCCGGGCATCGTCGAGAAGCTGCGCAGCCTGACCCGTCACCGGTGCGTGCGTAGAAGACCGCATGACAGCCGGCACCACAGCGGCACAGAGGTGACCGCGCGCTCCGCACTACGACATGGCAGCTCGTCGCGTGTCTCCGTGTCTGCGGTGACGTCTGTAGCCGATGCCGCCTGGAGAGTCTCATGCGCATCGTCGTAGCCATGTCGGGCGGCGTCGATTCGTCGGTGGCCGCGGCGCTGCTCGCCGAGCAGGGTCACGACGTCATCGGTCTGTCGATGCAGCTCTACGATCAGCGCGGCGGCGAGAGCGTTCGGCAGCTGCTGCACGCTCGACGACCTCTACGACGCGCGCCGGGTCGCCGCAGCACTCGGCTTCCCGCACTACATCGTGAACTTCGAGCGGCAGTTCCAGGAGACGGTCGTCGCCAACTTCGTGCAGCGAGTACGCGGCGGGCCGCACGCCACTCCCCTGCGCGCACTGCAACAGCGACCTGAAGTTCGCGACGCTGCTCGAGCGCGCGCGCGGCCTCGGCGCGGCAGCACGTCGCGACCGGACACTACGCCCGCGTCGAGCGCGATACGTCGACGGACGCTGGCTGCTGAAGCGCAGCGCCGATGCCGGACAAGGACCAGTCCTATTTCCTGTTCTCGCTGACGCAGGAGCAGCTGGCGCGCGGCGATGTTCCCGGTCGGCGCCCTGAGCAAGCCGGAGGTGCGCGAGCACGCCCGGCGACTGGCGCTGAACGGTCGCCGACAAGCCGGACAGCCAGGAAATCTGCTTCGTCCCCGACGGCGACTACGCCTCGTTCGTCGCGCGCACAGGCGCCCGAGGTCGATCGCGGCGGCGCCATCGTCGACGAACAGGGCCACGACGCTCGGCCGCCACGGCGGCGTCCACCGCTTCACCGTCGGCCAGCGCAAGGGGCTCGGCCTCTCCTCGCCGGCGCCGCTCTACGTGCTGAAGATCGACGCGGAGACGCGCGCCGTGACCGTCGGCCCGCGCGCCGCGCTCGACACACCGTCGCTGACCGCAGCCGGCGTCAACTGGATCGCCGTCGATGCGCCGGCGGACTGGCTGCCGGGCGTCCGCGCAGATCCGCCATCGCCACCGCCGCCGCACCGGGCCGCGTTGCGGGCGCGTGACGAGGCCGCGCCGAGTTCGTGTTCGACGAGCCGCAGGCGGCCATCACCCCCGGCCAGGCGGTGGTGTTCTACGACGGCGACGTGGTGGTCGGCGGCGGCTGGATCAACTAGCCATGCGCGCTCGCCTATCGCTGCGCGTCGACGATTTGCTCGTAGAGCGCGCGGGTCTGCTGCTCGTCGAGCATATTGAAGGCGACGAGGCGGTTCGCAGTGCGGATCAGCACGAAGGGCGGATAGGACCGGTTGATGAACAACCGCGCGTTCCCGAGCTGCTCGAGGGTGAAATCGCCGTGCTCGGTGCCGAGCAGTGAGATGCCGTCGATGCGCGTCCTGACCGGCGGCAGCGTCGGTTCGAGCGTCACCCGCTGGATGTCGCGGACGGCGACATCGATGCTCTTCAGGCCGCTGCCGATGCGCACCCGCTGCGAGTTGATCGACACCGCGGGCGGCTGCGTCCGCCCGTAGAACATCATCCCCAACGGAATCAGCGTCAGCAGCAGCATGAACACCAGGCCGACGCGCGAGCGCAGCTGCCGTTCCTGCAGCTGCGCCGGCGTCAGCGGATGCGGCCTGCCGGCGATCTGTTCGAGCGCGCTGACGAGCGCCGCCGGCTCGTCGGTCCCAATCCTGACGCCGCGCCCGGTGGCCAGCAGCAGTTCAACCGCATCGAAGCCGGAGACGTTGTACAACTTGCCGCCGCCGTACATGCGAACGCCCCAGCCGTAATACCAGGGGTTGCGCACCGCGCGGAAATGGACGATGTCGGAGAGCGGGATCCGCTGCTGCACCAGGCCGATGCCCATCTTCACGGTCACCGCGCGCTCGTCCACGGTCACGGTCATGAACGAGAACGTCAGCAGCGTCAGCGCCAGCACCACCGCCGGCACCAGCATCACCCAGTGGAAGCCAGCCACGACCACGACCGCCACGATCATCATCACCGACAGACCGATGGCCAGGGCGGTCAGCCATCCTGCTTGTACGTGGCGGTAATTCATCCGATGCTCAATGCGGAATGCTCAATGCGCCATGACCAGGTCGAATGTCAAATGGGCGATGGGCGAGGCCTGCGGCCAATGGTAATGCGACGTGGGCGTCGCGCACCGGGCATTCAGCATTCCGCATTGCGCATCGGGTTCATCCTCCACAGCGCCACGCCCTGCAGCGCGAGCTGCACCGACAGCGCAGCGGCGATGGCGCCAGCGACCGGGAGCCGCGGCAGCGCGGTGGCGAGCACGAAGCAGAACGCCGCAAACGTCGCCAGCGCCGGGACGAAGCCGTGGAAGAAGCTGACGGCGGCCTGCGGGCCGCGTTGGACGTGCGTGAACGCGACGATAATCGCGGTCGCCAGCGGGAATGGCGTCAGCAGGCCGCTCAGCTGCGGTCCGAGCCAGCCGGCGGCAGACGTGAGGAGCAACACCAGCGCGGCAGCCGCGGCCATGCGCAGCGGCAGGTCCCAGGAGGGGTGGGCAGCAGGCGTGTCCAGCGGCTGTGCGGCGGGCAGCGCCCGGCGGGCGGCGGCACACAGCGCCACGACCATCACCAGACCGGCGGCGGCGTGCATGGGCACGCGCGACAGCAGCAGGGTGACGGCCAGGAACGCGCACCACCCGGCGAGCAACGCCGTGCTCCACCGGTACCGTCGCGCCGTGTGCGCATACACGACGCAGAAGCCGAGCACACCGGCAAGGCCGAACAGCGTCGCCGCCGACGCCCGTGCGGCAAAACGCGCTCCCTGGTCGACGGCGTAGAAGCAGAGCGTCGGACCGGTGACGACGGGCATCGCCGTCAGCAGGCCGCCGACCCGCGGCCCCCAGCGGCGCGCGCCGAGGGTGACCGCGGCGACGAGCGCCGGGACGAGCAGAAGCTTGAAGAGAAGCACTCCCCCTTATTCGAGCGCCTTGGCCGGCTGCAGCGAACAGGCGGCCGAATCGGTCGTCTGGTCGAGCTGCTCGGGAAGATCGTCGAGGTAGCGCTCGGCGTCGATCGCCGCCATGCAGCCGGAGCCGGCGGCGGTGATCGCCTGGCGGTAGACGTGATCCTGCACGTCGCCGGCGGCGAACACGCCGGGGACGTTGGTCTTGCGTGCCGCTGTGCGTGACGATGTAGCCGTTCGCGTCGAGCTCGATCTGCCGCGCGAACAGCGACGTGTTCGGCGTGTGGCCGATGGCGATGAACACGCCGTCGAGCGGCGATCTCGGTCAGGTCGCCCGGTCTTCAGGTTGCGGACGACGATGCCGGTGACCTCGCCCTTGGCGACGTCCTTGACCTCGGCGATCTCCGAATCCCAGACGAACTCGATCTTCGGATTGGCGAACGCCTTGTCCTGCATGATCTTCGACGCGCGCAGCGTGTCGCGGCGGTGGATGCACGGTGACCTTCGACGCGAACCGCGTCAGGTAGATCGCTTCCTCCATCGCCGAGTCGCCGCCGCCGACGACGGCGATCGGCTTGCCGCGGAAGAAGTAGCCGTCGCAGGTGGCGCAGGTCGAGACGCCGTGACCGGACAGCTTGCGGTCGGAGCCGATGTCGAGCCAGCGCGCCGACGCGCCGGTGGCGATGATCAGCGACTCGGCGGTGATCGGCGGCCGTCCGCCAGCGTGAGCGTGAACGGCCGCTGCTGCAGATCGACCCGGGTGACGTTGCCCTGCAGGACCTCGGTACCGAAGCGCTCGGCCTGCGCGCGCATCTCGGCCATCAGGTCCGGGCCCATGATGCCGTCGCGGAACCCGGGCCAGTTCTCGACCATCGTCGTCAGCATCAGCTGGCCGCCGGCCTCGAGCCCCTCGATGAGCAGCGGCTTCAGGTTGGCGCGCGCGGTGTACAGCGCGGCCGTCAGGCCGGCCGGACCCGAGCCGATGATGACGACCTCGCCGGTCGGCCAGTGGCAGGCAGCTCGCGCTTATCGCGAGGTGCTGTCGAGCATCTTGGCGATGTCTTCCTTCGCCGCGCAGGCCGACGATCGTCTCGGCCAGCTGGCCGTCCTTGAACACCAGCAGCGTCGGGATGCCGCGGATCATGAACCGGCCCGGGACGTTGGGGTTCTCGTCGACGTTCATCTTGGCCACGGTCGCGCGGCCGTCGAAGTCCGTGGCCAGCGCGTCGACCGTCGGCGCGAGGCGACGGCACGGGCCGCACCACTCGGCCCAGAAGTCGACGAGGACGACGCCCTGCTTGGTTTCCTCGTCGAAGTTGCCGTCGGTGAACGTCTTCACTTTTTCGGATGCCATGACTCTCCTCTTCGGACCGGCCTGAAGGCCTGCTGCTGTCGCCGATTACCCTGTCTCTGTCTACCTTATCGCCAACCCATCGCCCGCGTCACTGCCACACCGCCTGCGCGGCCGCACGCTCGTAGACGTCGACGTATTGCCGCGCCGATGCATCCCAGGACGACTCGTCCTGCATCCCTGCCGCCTGCAGGCGCCGCCAGGCATCGCCGTCCCGAAAGACGTCGAGCGCCCACCGCAGCGTGCCGAGCAGCGCCTGCGCCGAGTACTCCTCGAACGTGAACCCGGTGCCGTCGCCGGTGTGACGGGTCGAAGTTGCGGACCGTGTCGAGCAGCCCGCCCGTCGCCCGCACCAGCGGCACGGTGCCGTAGCGCAGGCTGTACATCTGGTTGCAGCCCGCACGGCTCGAACCGCGACGGCATCAGGAACAGGTCGGCGCCCGCCTTCGATCAGGTGCGCCAGCGCGCTCGTCGAACCCGATGCCTCACGCCGATCCGCATCCGGATACCGCGCCGCCAGCGCCAGCCACATATCCTCGTAGCGCCGCTCCCCGTTCCCTAGCAGGACGAACGTCGCGCCCAGCCGCGGCAGCTCGTCGCGCAATCTCCGCCAGCAGGTCGAAGCCCTTCTGGTCCACCAGCCGCGAGATCATCCCGACCAGCGGCCGGGCCAGCGTCGCCGGCGTCGCCGGCAGCCCGAAACGCGGCGAGCACCTGCCGCTTCGCGGCCGCCTTGCCCTCGCAGGTTTGACGCACTGAAGGGCTCGGGCAGGTTCGGGTCGCGCGCCGGATCCCACTGATCGTAATCGATTCCGTTCAGGATCCCGACCAGGTCGGCGGCGCGGGCGCGGAGGATGCCGTCGAAGCCGAAGCCGCACGTCCGGGCGTCTGGATTTCCGCGCGCGTAGCGCGGGCTGACGGTCGGTGACGCAGCGGCTGAAGACGATGCCGCGCCTTGAGGTAGCTGATGCGGCCCCAGTACTCCAGCGCATCGATCCGCATCAGGTCCCAGCCGAGGCCGAGCCGCGGCAGCCAGCTCGCGTCGAAGATCCCCTGGTAGGCGAGGTTGTGGATGGTGAAGACCGTCGGCAGCCGCGTCGAGCGATGCGTGCGGCCGGAACATCTGCCCGAGCAGCACCGGCACGAGGCCGGCCTGCCAGTCGTGGGCGTGGACGACGTCGTAGCGCACGCCCGTCGACAGCGCCCAGTTCAGCGCCGCCTGCGCCAGGAACGCGAAGCGCTCCGGGTTGTCGGCGTAGTCGTGGCCGCCGGCGCCGTACAGGTAGTCACGATCGAAGTACGCCGGCATGGTCGACGAACACCGTGCGCACGCCGTCGGCGACCACCGCCGAGACGCGGCATCCGCCACCTGGCCGCCAAGCGCCACCGTCACCGTGCCGATCGGCGCCCCGGCCGTCACATGCCGCGGTAGCGCGGAATGACGACGTCGACGTGGTGCCCGAGCCGGACCAGCGCGCGCGGCAGCGAGCCGCAGGACGTCGCGCCAGTGCCGCCGGTCTTGGCGAACGGCAGCGCCTCGCGACGGCGACCATCAGGATCCGCATCGACGCCAACCTTACATCGACCGGCGGTCGTGATGATCGACTGCCGTGGCATGACCCTGAGCTGGCCCGGCCGCCGCGCCCGGCGCGCAGTGAATCCCGCGAGGCGTCAGCGAGCTCCGCGCCGCTCAGCGAACGCCAGCCCGAGCTCGGCGAAGCGGTCGACATGCACCTCGAGCTGCTGGAGCTGCATCGCCGCATCCAGGGCACGCGGTGCCGCTGCCCGTCGCTCGAGCTGAGCGCCGGACGTCGTTGCGCCGCCACCAGGCCGACGGCGCGGCCGCTGCTCCGATTCGAGACCATCCCGCTGGAGTTGACCGACCTCCGGCTGATGGTCCGGCAGACGGCCGACGTGCTGCGCCGGCACGGCGCGCTCGACGACGCCGACTACCAGAAGGTGCAGGCGCTCGGCCGCGACATGAAGCTGCTCGGCGGTCGCCGGCGACTGGTACCGCAGCGTCGCCGACCATCACGCGGTCGCTAGCCGCCGGTGTCGCGGCGACGTCAGCCGCGCGCCGCGGCGCCAGGACGACAGCGGCATGTTCGACCAGGTGCTGCCGCTGGCGATGCGGCCGTTCCTGGCGCGCTGCGCCGAGGTGCTGCAGCAGCGGCCGCGAGCTGGCGGCTCTGGACGCATTCGCACTGCGCGCTGTGCGGCGGCGAGCCTGACTTCGCCGTGATCACGCCGGCGGCCGAGCGCCACCTGATCTGCAGCCGCTGCCGCCTGCGCTGGAAGTTCGAGCCGCTGACCTGCCCGTACTGCCACAACGCGACCGCGCGCGCATCACCTCGTTCGCCACGCCCGACGGGCAGTACCGCGTCTACGCCTGCGACGTCTGCCACCGCTATCTCAAGGCCTACGACGGCCGGCGCGCCGCCACGGCCGGTGATGCCGATGGTCGACAGCGTGGCGACGCTGCCGCTCGACGCGGCAGCGATGCAGCGGGGATATACGAGTTGACGCGGTGGAACCGAAGCCGTACACAACGAAGGCCCGCGAAGCATCGCGGGCCTTTGTTGTCTCAGGACGTTGTCTCAGGACGGTCTCAGGACGTTGCTCGGACGTGTCTCAGGACTGAGTGGGTTCGTTGACGACGCCTTATGCGACGCCTAGTTGGCGACGGCGGCAGCGGCGGCAACCGGCGTGCGAGCAGCTCGGCGGCCTTGGTCGACAGCCAGTTGAACAGGTGGCGCGTTTCCCAGAAGCGGCCCGGCGTTCGACTTGGCGCCGAGCACGACCACGGCGACCTGCGGGCCGCCCTGCGGCAGCCGCAGCAGCGTCGCCAGGCAGTAGCCGGCCTTGCTGATGAAGCCGGTCTTGCCGCCTGCACGTCGACGTCGCCCTTGCATCACGAGCTGATTGGTGCTGTGGACGGTGATCGCGCGGCGGCCGGCGTTGACGCGTGTAGTTCTGCGTCCGCATGATGCTGGCGATGCGGTCGTCACCCGAGACGTAGGTGATGAGCCGCGCCATGTCGTACGCCGACGAGACGTTGGTCGCGACAGCAGGCCCGACGGGTCGGCGTAGGTCGTGTTCGACGAGACCGAGTTCGCGCGCCTTCTCGTTCATGCGGCGGATGAAGCCGTCGGAGCCGTGCGACGAGACGCGGGCCAGCGCGCGCGCGGCGGCGTTGTCCGAGGCGATCAGCATCAGGTGCAGCAGGTCGTCCTTGGTCACCGTGTAGCCGGCGCGCAGGTAGGTCGTCGACGCGGCGCGCACGTCCGCCGCGCTCGATGATCGACCGGCTCGGCTCAGATCGGGCGCTGTTCTCGAGGAAGACCACCGCGGTCATCACCTTGGTGATGCTGGCGATCGAGCGCTGGTTCTGCGAGTTCGACTCCCAGAGCACCTCGCCGGTCTCCGGGTTGTAGATGATGGCCGCCTCGGCGCGGATGTCGGGCACGAGGGCGCCGGTGTCGTCGAGCTTGAAGCGCGGCTGCTGCGACCTCGCGCAGCTGCTGGCGATGCCAGGCGCGCCTTCGCCTTGCTGCGTGGCGGCCCGCGTCGCCGCGGCACGTGCACGCGTCGTCTTGCGCACCGTCAGCTTCTTCTTCGCGACCGTCAGCTTCTTCTTCGCAACCGTCTTCTTGGCGGTCGCGGAAGCCTTGGCTTTGCGCAGCGGCGCCGAACGACTCGGCCGGAACGCCAAACGAGGCGACGGCCGTCACCAGACAGATCAGTCGAGCGGTCCTGAAAAGCCGAGTGCGGATCACAGGCAACCCTTTGTTGGAGCAGAGTGTTATGAGTTCCGGCATTGTAGCAGACAATCGCAGCGCGCAAGCGTTTTGAACACCTCGACACAGCGGCGAAATTTCACGATGCCGTAGTACTTTCCAGTCAACTTGGACAGTGCCGTCGCTGCTCCGGCTTTCCAAGAAAGGTGCCAGATGAGCCTCATCCGATAGCGAGTTCACGATTCTGCGCACGACCATCGCCATCGCGCGGCACCGTGCGCATCGTCCTGCTGCCGGTCACCCTCTTCGGCTGGGCGCTGATCGCCGGCGCCTTGCTGCTGTTCGGCGACGCCGCCATTGCGGCGGTATTTTCGCTGGCCGTGCTCGTCGCCGGCTTCGAAGCGATCCATGCGCTGCACGTCGGCGTCGAGCGGATCGGCCGCTACGTGCAGGTGTACTACGAAGCGGGCAGCGACGGGCCGCGCTGGGAAACGACGGCCATGGCCGTCGGGCCGGCGCTGCCCGGCGGCGGCATCGATCCGCTGTTCACCGTCGGTGTTCATCAGCGCCACCCTCGGCAACCTGATTCCCGCCCTCTCGCCGACCGCCGACACCTCGACCTGGTGCTGATCGACGCCTGCTGCACTTCGCCTTCATCGTCCGGCTGGTCCGCGCCCGCGGCGCCGCGGCACGGCAGCGGGCCGTCGAACTCGAGAGCTTCCGCGCCATCTATTCACAGTCCCGGAAGGTGGACGCCGACGAACAAAGTCCAACGCGTTGAAGACGATCCAAACTAAATACGTCCGGGCTGCGTGCGCAGCGGGGGCCGGCGGCCCCGAGTTCCGCGGACGGCGTCTGCACCCCGCCATTCATTGATCGATCCCGCTCGTCGGCCTGGCGACCGGCGACCGCGCGGCACCGAGCTCTACCGGTACATGCTTTGCTGTCGGCCTCAACGGAGGTCAGGGCAATGAGTCTGGTTCGGCTCCTCGGGTTTCGAGACGCTCGACTGCGGGTGCGTGATCGGGCGGTATCGCGAGCTGGCCACCAGCCGCGAGCTCACCTACGTCGAGGAGAAGGGCACCGGCTGCGACCTCCACGGACACCGCCGCAACCACACCGTTGCGGCCGACGGCGCGCCGCGACGCCGGCGGCAAAGGCCTCGGTGCTCGCCGCGAAAGCGTCGTAGGCGGCGCGCGCGGTTACCGTCTCGTCTTCAGGATCACAATTCCGTCAGCGCCGTCAGCGCGCCGTCAGCATCCTGTCAGCACCTGAACACCACGGTACAATCGCCGTGGTGCTTCGCTTCCCGCCGCCGCATACGACCCTCACGCACGGCCCGACGACGTTCCGCTTCTATCTCGGCGACTGCCTCGACGTGCTCGGCACGCTCCCGCGCAGGGTCGCATCGACGCCATCGTCACGTCGCCGCCCTACAACCTCGGCATCCGCTACCGCAGCTACGACGACACCATTCCGCGGGCCGAGCTACCTGGAATGGACCGGCGCCTGGGTCAGCGCGCGGCAGCGCGCCGCGCTCGCGCCGCACGGGTCGCTGTTCCTGAACGTCGGCGCCAAGCCGACCGATCCCGTGGACGGCGCTCGACGTGGCGCAGGCGGTGCGGCCGCACCTGCAGCTGCAGAACACCATCCACTGGATCAAGTCGATCGCCATCGAGAAGTCGCTCGCCGGCGCCCGGGCGCGGCTGCGAGGACGACCTCGCCGTCGGCCACTACAAGCCGATCAACAGCAAGCGATTCCTGCACGACTGCCACGAGTTCGTCTTCCATTTCACGCCGAACGGGACGACCCCGCTCGACCGGCAGGCGGTCGGCGTCCGCTACCAGGATCAGTCCAACGTCGCCGCTGGCAGGACGCCGCCTCCGGCGTGCGCTGCCGCGGCAACACCTGGTTCATCCCCTACGAGACGATCCAGAGCCGCGACAAGGACCGGCCGCACCCGGCCACCTTCCCGCCGCAAGCTGCCGGAGATGTGCCTGCGGCTGCACGGCCTCGACCGCCTCACCATGGTTGCCGACCCGTTCCTCGGCCTCGGCTCGACCGCGGTCGCCTGCGCGCAGCTCGGACTGAACTTCATCGGCATCGAGATGGACGAGGGCTACCTGAAGGAAGCGATCGACCGCACCCGCGCTGCCCTGGCGGCGCGCGAGCAGCGTGAACGGAGTGCGGCAGGTGTCGCGCGGATCGGTGGCGTTGAATCGATGCGCCGGCAGGCATGTATGCTGGCGCCGTGGACCTCCGCCAGCTCGAGATCATCCGCGCCATCGCCGACACCGGCTCGTTCACCGCCGCCGGCGAAAAGCTCCACGTGTCGCAGTCGGCCATCAGCCGGCAGATCCTGCTGCTCGAAGACGAGCTCGGCGAGCCGGTCTTCCACCGCATCGGCCGGCGCATCCGCATCACGCCCGCCGGCGAGTCGCTGCTGCAGCTGAGCCACCGCGTCTTCCAGGATCTGCAGGACACGGTCTCGGCGATCAGCGACAAGCAGGAGTCGCTGCGCGGCACGATGCGGCTGGTCGGCGGCATGACCGTCTGCCTCTACGTCTTCCCGGCACTGCTCGCCGAGGTCCGGCGGATCCACCCGCACCTCGACCTGAAGATCACCGTCGGCAGCGCCGAGCGCTCGATCGCGCATGCTGCGCTCCGGCGCCGGCGACCTCGGCCTGCTGACGCTGCCGGTCGAGGCCACCGATCTGATCTCGGTGCCGGTGCTCGCAGGAGGAGCTGCTGCTCATCACCTACCCGGCATCACCCGCTCGCGCGCAAGAAGCAGCGATCGCGCCGGCCGATCTCGACCGGCAGCACGTTCATCCTGTTCGAGACCGGCTCGATCACCCGCCGGCTGGTCGAAGGCGTTCTTCACCCGCGAGCACATCGAGCCGGAGATCGTCATGGAGACGGAGAACGTCGAGATCATCAAGGCGATGGTCCGGCACGGCCTCGGCATCAGCATCATCCCGTGGCAGGCCGCCGCGGCGGACGTGCGCACGCGGCAGCTGTTCTGCAGCCGGATCGCCGGGCATTCGCTGGTACGCGAGACCGGCTGGCTCTATCCGAAGATGAGCCGCCTGCCGCGCACGGTTGCCGAAGTGATCCGGGTGTTCGAGACGGTGCGGCCGCGAGTTGATGGCTGCGACCCGGCCGCTCAAGAATAACGGGCTGGGCGCAGTTCAGCCGCAGGGCTGGAGGGCGATGCCGCAGCCGGCGCCGCCGCTACCGGGGCGGGCGGCAGCGGCCGCAGCGAGTAGGACGTCCGCGACCAGACGTTCAGGCCCGGCCGGGTCGTCTTGCACCTCGATCTTGCGCGTGCGCTTCAGCGGGTCGGGATTGCTCGAGTAGTAGCCGAGCACGTAGTAGTCGCTCGTCTCGGCGTCGATCCGCTTCAGCGCCTTGTCGAAGTCGTTCTGGTTGACGACGGCGATGCCGCCGGTCTGCTCGGCGAGCACGCGCAGGCTGTCCTGCGTCTCGCGGACGTAGGCGTTCCAGTCTCCTGGTCTCACTTCCTCGTCGATGTCCGGCCCGGCGACCAGGCCGCGCGGGTCGATCGTGTAGAACGTGGCGTTGGCGCGGTTGGCGGCGCGCGTCAGCTCGGCCAGCTCGCGAATCAGGTCGGCTTCGTTCAGCGCGTTGCGTGCTCTGCTGGTTGCGGACGAACGGATCGCTGCTGCAGGTCTTCGACGTGTCGGTCGTGCGAACAGCTGCGCCTGCTCCTCGAGGCGCGACTTCTCGAACGGATTGAAGTCGTAGCCGCTGCTCACCCAGATGACCGCCTTGCGCCGGTTCTGCACCTTCTCGAGGTTCTTCATCAGGTCGTAGGCCGTCGAGAACGCGACGTGCGCGCGGTGCCGCAGTTCCGTCGGCCCCTGCGAGCCCTGCATGCCCTTGATGATCTCCGACGGCTTCAGGCCGCCGCCGGTGATGCGGCTGATGGCCGACTCGAGCACCTGCCGGTCGTAGGTCAGCTGCACCGACAGCGACGACGGTGCCGGTCGTGACGATGCCGAACATGTCGCCTTCGTGAATCAGGTTGCGCAGCATCTTCTTGAACAGGTCGCGCGTGCGCGGCGTGCTGCGGAAGTCGAGGTGCAGGTCGTCGACGAACAGCAGGAAGATGCGGCCGGCGGCGTCGTTGGTCGGCCGGTTGCGCGGCAGGATGATGCCTTCCTGCGCCGGCGCCGGCGGCGGCGCCTGCACGTTGTAGACGCGGCCGCCGTGCGTCAGCACGAGCGAGGCGATGTCCTGCTTGACGCCGTCCTCGTAGACCTCGAACTCGCCGGCCTTGAGGTCGGCGATGAACTGGTCGCGTCTTTGAGTCGCGGACGATGACGTCGGTCGTGACGAGGTCGACGCTGACGCGGAAGGTCGGCGTCGGTGCCTGCGTCGCGAGCGGCGGGCGCAGCCGGCGCCGGGGGCTGCGGCGCCTGCGCGGCGACCGTGCGCGGCGACGGGCCGAGCGCGAGCAGCAGCGCGAAGGCGCCAGCCGACAAGAACTTAGCGGTGTTTCGCATAGCGTGAGTATAGCGTGAAGGTGACGGCGGCGGCGCCGGCGCCCGGTCGATGCTGGATTGGACGTGTGCGCAGCCGATCCGGCCGTTGGTGAATTCCTGTACCCTTCAGGCCTGATGCGACTTGCGCTCAGCGCCGACCACGCCGGCTTCGAGCTGAAGGGCGAGCTTGCCGCCCGGCTGGCCCAGCAGGGTCACGACGTCCTCGACCTCGGCACGCAACTCGCAGCGCCCCGGTCGACTATCCCGATTCCGCCGAAGCGGTGGCCGCGGCGCTGCGCGAACGGCAGGTCGACCGCGGCATCATCGTCTGCGGCAGCGGCGCCGGCGTCTCGATTGCCGCCAACAAGTTCCCCGGCATCCGCGCCGCCGTCTGCCACGACACCTACACCGCCCACCAGGCGGTCGAGCACGACGACATGAACGTGCTCTGCCTCGGCGCGCGGGTCATCGGCCCGGCGCTCGCGCTCGACATCGTCGCCGCGTTCCTCGGCGCCCGCTTCTCCGGCGAGGCGCGGCACCAGCGCCGCCTCGACAAGATTCTCGCGATCGAGAGTCGCTTCGCCGTCGGCCGGTAGCAGGGCGATGCGATGATCGGTCGACGACCCGCTGGATCGCCTGGTCTCGCGAGCTGAACAACGGTGCGGTCGCCGGCCGCGCGCCGCCGTCGGCGAGCAGCAGCGGCACGCAGGCGCTGCGAGTCGTGGCTCGGCGCGCGTGCGCGGCCTGAACGGCAGCGACCTGCTGCTCGTCGCCGGCGCGCCGCCGACCGTTCGCGTCGCCGGCAAGCTGATCACGAGTCGGCGACGAGATCCTCGGCGGCGACGACATCGAGGCGGCGGTCGGCGCCGTCGTGCCGCGCGCGGCTGCAGCGAACGCTACCGGGGCGGCGACGCGGTCGACCTGGCGTTCACGCTGCCGGGGCTCGGCCGCTTCCGCATGAACCTGCATCGCGAGCGCGGCCGCGCCGCCGCGGCCATCCGCGCGCTGCCGCTGCGCATCCCGCGTCTGGCCGATCTGCACTTCACGCACGACATCGGCCTGCTGGCGCGCGCTGCCGCGTGGCCTCGTGCTGATCGGCGGTCCGACCGGCTCGGGCAAGACGACGACGCTGGCGGCGCTGGTCGCCGAGATCAACAGCCGCGACGCAGCGGCACATCATCACCGTCGAGGATCCGATCGAGTACGAGCATCCGCACGGCCGCAGCCTCGTCGAGCAGGTGGAGATCGGCGTCGACGCCGCCGACTTCCCGACCGCCCTGCGCTCGGCCGTGCGCCAGGCGCCCGACGTCATCGTCGTCGGCGAGATGCGCGATCCCGAGACGATGCGGATCGCCCTGTCGGCCGCGGAGACGGGCCACCTGGTGTTCGCGACCGTGCACACGACCGACGTGGCGGCCGCGGTGTCGCGCATCGCCGACTGCGTTCCCGGTCGAACGGCAGAACACGATCCGCCAGGAGACTGGCGATGGCGCTCGCCGCCGTGCTGACGCAGATCGCTCGTCGCCGTCGCGCACCGGCGGCGTTGCTGCCGATCGGCGGAGCTGCTGGTCGTCAGCTACGGCGCGCGGCAGCACATTCGCAAGAACGCGCTGCAGCACCTGAACCAGGAGATCACCATCACGCGCAAGCGCGGGCTCGTTCACGCTCGAGGAGTCGCTGGCCCGGCTCGTGCACGCCGAGCTGTTCGAGCGGCGCGACGCGCTGGTGCGCGCGGCGCATCCGGACGAGCTCGAGTCGATGTTGAACGTCGGCCGCGCCTAACCGAAAGGGTGTCATGCAGGTAGGTCTGATCGGGCTTGGGCCGCATGGGCGGCAACATGGCGCGGCGCCTGATGGCCGGCGGCCACGAGGTGGTGGCGTGGGACCGCAGCGCCGACGCGGTCACGACGCTGGCGTCGGCCGGCGCCAACGGCGCGACGTCGCTCGACGACCTGGTGCAGCGGCTGGCGCCGCCCGCGCGCCGTCTGGATCATGGTGCCGGCTGGTGCGCCGACCGACCAGACGGTCGCCGCCCTGGCCGAGCGGCTGGCGGCCGGCGACACGATCATCGACGGCGGCAACAGCTACTACAAGGACGACGTGCGCCGCGCTGCCACGCTGCAGGCACGCGGCATCCACTACGTGGACGTCGGCACGAGCGGCGGCGTGTGGGGCGCGGAGCGCGGCTACTGCCTGATGATCGGCGGCGATCGCCGAGGTCGTTCACCCGCCTGACGCCGATCTTCCGCACGCTCGCTCCGGGCCAGGGCGACGTCGAGCCGACCGCCGCGGCTCGACCTGGCGACGACTACCGCGCACGAGGGCTTCATCCACTGCGGCCCGGTCGGCGCCGGCCACTTCGTCAAGATGATCCACAACGGCATCGAATACGGGATGATGCAGGCGTACGCCGAAGGCTTCGACATCCTGCGCAACGCGTCGAGCCCGGCGCTCGCCGAGGAGCATGCGCTACGACTTCAACCTGTCGGACATCGCCGAGGTGTGGCGCCGCGGCAGCGTCGTCAGCTCCTGGCTGCTCGACCTCACCGCCCGCGCGCTCACCGAAGACCCGCAGCTCGGCAAGTTCGTCGGCCACGTCGAGGATTCAGGGGAAGGGCGCTGGACGGTCGACGCCGCCATCGAGGAAGCGGTGCCGGCGCACGTGCTGACGACGGCGCTCTTCGCGCGGTTCCGCTCGCGGCAGCGACCACACCTTCGGCGAGAAGCTCCTTTCGGCGCTGCGCGCGCAGTTCGGCGGTCATGTCGAGCCCCGCGCTGATCCCTGCGTCCTGGTCATCTTCGGCGCGTCTGGCGATCTGACGCATCGCAAGCTGCTGCCGGCGATCTACAACCTGGCCGAAGCAGGTCACCTGCCGGCCGACTTCGCCATCCTCGGCGTCGCCAAGCCGGCGCATGGACGAGGCGGCCTTCCGCCGCGACATGCACGATCGGGTGCGCCAGGTCGAAGGCGAGTCGATCGCCGACCAGGAGTGGCGCCGCATCGAACAGCGGCTGCACTACATCTCGGGCGACTTCAACGATCCGGCGCTCTACCAGCAGCTTGCCAGCCGCGCTCGACGGCCTGGCGGCGCAGTACCGCGCTGCCCCGCAACTATCTGTTCTACCTCGCAGTACCGCCCGACCTGTTCGGACCGTCGCCACGCACCTTGGCGAGGCCGGACTGACCGCGACCAGGCGGCGGCTGGCGCCGCGTCGTCATCGAGAAGCCGTTCGGCTACGACCTGGCAGAGCGCCCGCGCGCTGAACGCGCGAGCTCGCTGCGAGCACTGGCTGAATCGCAGATCTACCGCATCGATCATTACCTCGGCAAGGAGACGGTCCAGAACATCCTCGCCTTCCGCTTCGCCAACGGCATCTTCGAGCCGATCTGGAACCGGCGCTACGTCGACCACGTGCAGATGACCGTGGCCGAGGAGGTCGGCGTCGAGACCCGCGGCGCCTACTACGACAAGGCCGGCGCGCTGCGCGACATCGTGCAGAACCACATGTTCCAGGTGCTGACGCTGGTGGCGATGGAGCCGCCAATCTCCTTCGCCGCCGAGGATGTGCGCGACGAGAAGGTGAAGGTGCTGCACGGCGTCGCGCCGCTGTCCGCCGACGACATCCGCCGTCACGTCGTGCGCGGCGCAGTACGAGGCCGACGCGACCGGCGGCAAGGTCGGTACCGGGCGGAAGCGAGCGTGGCGCCGGAGTCGCGCACCGAGACCTTCGTCGCCATGCGGCTCTTCGTCGACAACTGGCGCTGGGCCGGCGTGCCCTTCTACCTGCGCACCGGCAAGCGGCTGCCGCGGCGGGCGACCGAGATCGCCGTGCAGTTCAAGCGCGCGCCGTTTTCGCTGTTCCGCGACACACCGGTGGGGCGCCTCGACCCGAACGTGCTGGTGCTGCGCATTCAGCCCGACGAAGGCATCTCGCTGTCGTTCGACGCCAAGAAGCCGGGGCCGATCGAGCGGCTCGGCAACGTCACGATGGACTTCAGCTACGCCGAGTACTTCGACGCCGAACCGAACACCGGCTACGAGACGCTGCTCTACGACGCGATGATCGGCGACCAGACGCTGTTCCACCGCATGGACATGGTCGAAGCCGGCTGGCAGGTGGTCGACCCGATCCTGCACGCGTGGCAGCACGACACGCGACGTCATCGATGCTGACCTATCACGCCGGCACGTGGGGTCCCGGCGAAGCCGACCTGATGCTCGATCGGGAGGGACGCGAATGGCGCTGCTGACGATCGTCGACGACGAGGCGGCGGTGGCCGCGACGCAGCGCCGAGCGCATCACCTCGCTCATCGAGGAGGCGATTGCCGCGCGCGGTAGCGCGACGGTCTGCCTGACCGGCGGCAGCACGCCGGCGCGGCTCTACCAGTTGCTCGCCGACCGCGGCGAGCCCTGGCGCCAGCGCATCGACTGGTCGAAGCTGCACCTGTTCTGGGGCGACGAGCGCCACGTGCCGCCCGATCACGCGCGACAGCAACTTCGGCATGGCCAACCGGCACGCTGGTCGCCCACGTCCCGGTGCCCGCCGGCGCAGGTGCACCGCATGCGCGGCGACATTCCCGATGCCGCGGAGGCCGCCCGCGACTACGAGAACGCGCTGCGGCGCGGGTTCGCCGCCGCCGGGCGGGACGACTGCACGTTCGACGTGATGCTCCTCGGCCTCGGCGAGGACGCACACATCGCCTCGGTTTTCCCGGGCAGCCCGCTGCTCGAGACGATCGGCAGCGGGTCCAAGGCGCCGTCGAAGGCCCAGACGATGTCACACGGGGCGACAGACGTGGCGTCCGCCCCCAGCCGAGGCGGGGAACGTGTCGCGGCGGTCTGGGCCACGCACCTGCACGCCTGGCGCATCACGCTGACGCCGGCGGCGATCCTCGACTCGCGCGATTCGTGATGGTCGTGGCCGGGGCGAGCAAGGCGATGGCGGTGCACGCCGCGCTCGAGGCGCCCGATGATCTGCACGGTCGGCCGGCGCAGTTGCTGCGTACCGCCGGCAACCACGTCGAGTGGATTATCGACCGGCCCGCTGCTGCTCGATTGCGCGCCGTGCAGCCTTCGTGATCATCGTCGTCGCCACGACCGTGGCGATCAGGCCGACGACGAGTAGCGCGTAGTCCCCCGGTCGGCGCGGCGGCGCCAGGCCGGCGGCAAGCTTGGCAACGTCGCCGACGACCTTGCCGTAGTAGACGTACATCAAGATGGCGGGCAGCATCCCGACCGAGGTCAGCAGGAAGTCGCGGTAGCGGACACCGCTCAGCGCCAGGCCGTAATTGAGCAGGACGAACGGGACGATCGGCGACCGGCGGAGCAGAGGGACCCGAGGCGCGCGAGCCGCAGGATCAGCCCGGCGAGCCATTCATCAGGGCTCTACGGCTGTGTCATCCGTCACGTCACTGGCCGCCGGGCGCTTGCGCGCGCGGCGGCGCCGCCGCGACAACACCCGCGACAGTCGCTCGAGCGCCTCGGCGGCACCTTGCAGCCCCGTCGTGATTTGATCCGCATCGGTCCACGCCGCGGCGTTCAGCCGCTCAGCAAGCGCCAACAGCATCTCCTGTCGCGTCGGATCGGTGGTGCGCACGGGAATCCGCTCGCGCACGAGTGGATACCAGCGTGCCAGGAACGCGATCTGCTCGTCCGGCGTGGCCCCTTCGATGACGCCGGGCACTGGCGGCCGCGGCGGTAGCGGTTCCGGCGCGGCAGCAACGGCGGCCGCAGGCTCGACACGCGGCTCCGGCGGCTGCTCTCGCGGCGGCGGAGGCGGCGATGGAGCTGGCGCCGGCGCTTCGTCGACGTCCTCGCGACGTGCCCGGCGTTCGCTGCGCCGCTGCCGCATGTCGGGTGCCGGAGCAACGAGCTGCTGGTTCTCGCGGACGACTGCCCAGTCGAAGGCGATGTCGGGGTAGCGTTGCTCGATCTGACGCAGCACCTCGGGCTCGAGGGCGGCGCGGCCGACGCGGACATCGCCGGGCGTACGGAACAGGTAGAGGATGCGGGAGCGCTGGCGGCTGCCTTCGCGATACCAGTGCATCAGGTAGGTGGTTTCGTACCCGCGCTTGTCCCGGATGACGCGAAGGAACGGCACGGAACCCTACTTGCGTTTCGAGGCGCGGTCGGCGGCCTTGCGCGGCGCTGGCTTCACGGTCTTCGCCGCGGCCTTGGCCTTCGGCTTGGCCGCGATTTTTGGCTTGGCGGCGGTCTTCTTCGCCGCGGCGCGTGCCGGAGCAGCCTTGCGCGCGGCGCCGTTCTTCGCCGCTTTCTTGACCGCCTCTTTCGGCGCCGGCTCCTTCTTCGCCGGTTCCTTCCTGGCAGTGGCCTTTCTTGCGTCCTGCTTCGGCGCCTCTTTCTTTGCGGCCTCGGCTTCGGTGGGCGCCGTGGCTGTGGTGTCCTTGCGCGGCGAATCCTTCTTGGCCGGGGGGGCCGCCTTCACATCCTTCCTGGCCGGCAGGGCACCCTTCACCGGTTCCGCTGCTGCCGCCGGGCCATCACCCTCGCTACCCCTGGGTTCGCCGGGGCGGTCCGTTGCACCACCGTGAAGCGCATCTGATCGCCAATCGCCTGGTAAGCCCACAGCTCAGCGACAGGAATGCCGAGGTCGGCGGCCAGGCGCCGCGAGCTGTCGATGCACGCCGCCGGGACGTAGAGGTGGAAGGGCGCCTGCAGCCGGGAGAACGCCGCCCACTGCGACATGGCCTCGAGGTGGTTCACCGACTCGGCGGTTTCGACCTCGACGACGCCCAGGCAGCTTGCGATTCTTGTCGGCCGACTGCAGGACGAGGTCCGGGATACCAGGCGTCGGTGCCACTGCCCACCGGCGTGGTCTGCTCGTGGCCGGGGTTGATGGCGACCTCGAACTTTCTCTTGTATTTCGCCTGAAGCAGGCGGATTACCCGATCGTGCTCGAGCTGCTCGCGGACGGGCCGCACGAGGATTGGGCTCAACAAAACCTCCGACGCGAGTACATACGACTACACACGACGCCAAGGCCGGCAGAAACCGGGCGTCAAGCGGGCGGAATATAGCACGAAACGCGATTTCCCTGTCCATTTAGGGGAATCGCCTTCCCGATCGCGCTTGACGCCCTGGCCGGGCGAAGCCCACAATGAGCCGTGCCTATCCCTGACGCTGGCGGCGGCAGCGCCCGCGTGCTCATCGTCGATGACGACGTCAGCGTCACGGACACGTTTTCGCGCATGCTTCGTCTCGAAGGGTACGAGGTCTGGGCCGCGCTGCTCGGCCGACGAGGGCCTGACGCTGGCGCAGACACACCGCCCGCATGCCGTCATCCTCGACCTGCGGATGCCGCTGACCAGCGGCCTGCAGTTCCTGCGGGCCATCCGCGCCATTCCCGGCCTGACCAACACGCCGGTCGCCATCGTCACCGGCGACTACTACCTCGACGACGCGCAGGCGAGCGAGATCCAGGCGCTCGGCGCCGAGCTCCGCTACAAGCCGCTCTGGCTCGAGGAGCTGGTGACGCTGGCCCGCGAGCTGCTGAACATCCCCGTCCGAGACTGACACCCGTTGACCGTCAATACGCCGTTTCCTCAAAGCCTGCCGGCGCGAGCCGGTCGACGCCACGCCCGTCTGGTTCATGCGGCAGGCCGGCCGCTACATGGCCGAGTACCGCGCCCTGCGCCAGCGCTATTCGCTGCTCGAGATCTGCCGCGACGCCGGACCTGGCCACCGAGGTCACGCTGCAGCCGGTGCGCCGGATCGACGTCGACGCCGCCATCCTGTTCTCCGACCTGCTGCTGCCGCTCGAGCCGATGGGCCTGCCCTTCGACTTCATCAAGGGCGAAGGGCCGCAGATCGAGCGGCCGATCAACGACGCCGCCGACATCGACCGGCTGCGCGCGTTCGAGCCGCGCGAAGCGCTGGCGCACGTGCTCACGGCCATCCGCCAGATCCAGCAGCGAGCTCGCCGGCCGCGTGCCGCTGATCGGCTTCGCCGGCGCGCCGTTCACGCTGGCGTCGTACGCCATCGAGGGCGGCCACTCGAACAACTTCGCCAAGACCAAGGCGCTGATGTACGGCGATCCGGACGCCTGGCACCGGCTGTGCGACAAGTTCGCGACCATCGTCGCCGACTACCTCGTCGCGCAGATCGACGCCGGCGTCGACGCCGTGCAGGTGTTCGACTCGTGGGTCGGGACGCTGAACTCGCACGACTACCGCGAGTTCGCGCTGCCGCACACGCAGCGGATCTTCGACGGCGGTCGCCGGCCGGGTGCCGACGATCCATTTCGGCACCGGCACGTCGACGATCCTCGAGGAGCTGCGCGACGCCGGCGGCGACGTCATCGGCGTCGACTGGCGCATCCCGATCGACGAGGCGTGGGAGCGCATCGGCGCACGACCGCGCCGTGCAGGGCAACCTCGATCCGACGCTGCTGCTCGGCCCGATCGCCGCGCATGCTCCAGCAGGCCGACGACATCCTGGCGCGCGTCGGCGGCCGCCCGGGCCACATCTTCAACCTCGGCCACGGCATCCTGCCGTCGACGCCGGTCGAGCACGTGCAGATGCTCGCGCAGTACGTGCACCGGCTCGCGTCGACGAACCGTAGCGAACCTGAACCAGAACCGCGCACGGCGAACTGGAGACACGAGCCTGGAACCCGACCTGGAACCGGACAGCGTGACGTCAACGTCGCCATCGTCGGCGGCGGCATCGCCGGACTGGCGGCCGCGTACGAGCTGCAGCGGCGCGGCCTGACGCGTCGCGCGTGCTCGAGGCCGGCGATCGCGCCGGCGGCGTCATCGCCACCGAGCGGTTCGACGGCTGGGTCGATCGACGGCGGCCCCGATTCGCTGCTGGTGCAGAAGCCGGCGGCGGTCGGCGCTCTGCCGCGAGCTCGGCATCGCCGACCGTCTGGTCTCGACGCTGCACGCCGCGGACCGCCTACGTGCTGCGCGACGGCCGGCTGCATCCGCTCGCCGAGGGCTCGTTCCTCGGCTTCCCGCTCAAGGTCGGCGCGCTGGCCGCGCTCGTCGCTGTTCATCGCTCGGCCGGCAAGCTGCGCATGGCCTCCGAGGTCGTGATCGCCGCGCGCGCGGGCGACGAGGACGAGTCGATCGCCTCGTTCGTGCGCCGGCGCTTCGGCGCACGAGGCGGTCGACTACCTCGCCGAGCCGCTGCTCGCCGGCATCCACGCCGGCGACGTCGAGCGCCTGTCGGTGCGCGCGCTGTTCCCGCGGCTGGTCGACGCCGAGCGCGCAGACCGGCAGCGTCATCCGCGCGTTCCGCGCGCTGCGCGTCAAGCCGTCGCCGCAGGGCGCGTTCGTCTCGCTGCCCGGCGGCATCGGCGAGCTGGTCGACGCGCTGGCTGCCGCGCTGACGCCCGGGCACGGTGACGACTGTCGGCGCCGGGTGACCGACATCCGCCGCGCCGTCGACCTACACCGTCGAGTCGACTGCCGGCACCGTCGAGGCGCGCAGCCGTCATCCTGGCGGTGCCGGCCTACGTCAGCGGCTCCCTGCTGCGCGGCTTCGACACCACGCTGGCGGCGCTCGTGCGAACGCCGTCCCGTACGCGTCGACCGCGACGGTGGCGTTCGGCTACCGCCGCGACCAGGTCGCCGCACCCGATGCGCGGCACCGGCTTCGTCGTGCCGACGCGTCGAGCGCAGCGCGCTGCTGGCCGGCACCTGGGTCACGTCGAAGTGGCCGGGCCGCGCGCCCGGACGGTCACGTGCTGCTGCGCGGCTTCCTCGGCGGCGGCCGCGATCCGCAGCGCCTCGATCGTGGCGACGCCGAGCTGATCGACACGGCCCGCGAGGAGCTGCCGGAGCTGCTGCGGCATCACCGGCGAGCCGCTGTTCGCCCGCCTCTTCCGCTGGACGCGGCAGAGTCCGCAGTACGAGGTCGGCCACCTGCAGCGGCGTCGCGACGATCGATCAGCGCCTCGCCGCGCTGCCGGGTCTGTTCGTGACCGGCAGCGGCTTCCGCGCCATCGGCATTCCCGACTGCATCGCCGACGGGCGCGACACCGCCGCGCCGCGCCGCACTGCGTGGCCGTCACGACGCCGGCCGGCGTAGCGCGCCCTGCGGCGTTCGTCGTAGAATCGCCGCATGCGTCTCTGCGTTCGTCACCGTCCTCGTCGCCGTCTCGCTCGCCGCCCACGGCTCCGCCGCCAGCAGCGCGCCTCCGGCGCGGTGACGCCGCAGATCGAGCGCTCGCTCAAGAGCGATCCGCGCCGCCGACAAGGGACAGCTGGCCGTGTCGGAGGAGGACGGCCGCTTCCTGCGCGTGCTGGTGGCGACGCGCGGCGCCAAGTCGATCCTCGAGATCGGCGCCGCCAGCGGCTACAGCGGCATCTGGCTCGGCCTCGGCGCGCGCGAGACCGGCGGCCGCGTCGTCACCATCGAGTACGACCCGCAGCGCGCGCAGCGAAGCGGCCGCCAACATCCGCAAGGCCGGCCTGACCGACGTCGTCCGCGTCGTGCACGGCGACGCCTTCAAGGAGATCCCGAAGCTCGCCGGGCACCTTCGACCTCGTGTTTCTCGACGCCTGGAAGCCGGACTACAAGAAGTTCTTCGACCTCGTCTACCCGCGCCTGAGCCCCGGCGGCGTCTTCCTCGCCCACAACGTCATCAACAAGAAGAACGAGATGGAGCCGTTCCTCCAGGCACATCCAGACGCCATCCCGGCCTGTTCACGACCATCGTGTCGCCCGTCAGGCGAGGGGATGTCGGTGTCTGTAACGAGGACGCAGATGAAACCCGTTCACATCATCGGCGTGCCGCTCGATCTCGGCGGCGGCCGCCGCGGCGTCGACATGGGGCCGTCGGCGTTCCGCATCGCCGGCCTCGGCGATCAGATCGCCGCGCTCGGCCGCAGCGGTCGTCGACAAGGGCGACCTGCCGGCGCCGATCCCCGAGACGCAGCACGCCGATCGACACGCGCAAGAAGTACATCCAGCCAGATCGCGCGCGTCTGCCGGCAGCTGTACGCGAGCGCGCCTCGCAGTCGCTCGGACGCGGGCGCGCTGCCGCTCGTGCTCGGCGGCGACCACAGCCTGGCGGCCGGATCGGTGGCGGCCAGCGCCGACGTGGGTGCGGCGGACGACGCAGCGTGCCGCTCGGGCTGATCTGGGTCGACGCGCACGGCGACATGAACACGCCGCAGACCACGACGCAGCGGCAACGTGCACGGCATGCCGCTGGCGGCGCTGCTCGGCCAGGAGCCGGCGGAGCTGGCCGCCATCGGCGGCGTCGCCGTCGGTGCAGCCGCAGCACACCGTGCTGCTCGGCATCCGCAATCTCGACGAGCAGGAGAAGGCGCAGATCCGCGCGTCGGGCGTGCACGTCTTCACGATGAAGGACATCGACCGCGACGGCATCGCCCGGGTGGCCGAGCGGGCGCTCGCGCTGGCCGTCGCCGGGCACCGGCGGCCTCCACGTGTCGTTCGACCTCGACGTCTGCGACCCGGCGATCGCGCCCGGCGTCGGCACGCCGGTCAAGGGCGGCCTCGACTACCGCGAGGCGCACATGGTCATGGAGCTGGTCGCCGACTCGCGGCGGCTGATCGCGCTCGACCTCGTCGAGGTGAACCCGACGCTCGACATCCGCAACACGACGGCGGAGCTCGCGACCGAGCTGGCGCTGTCGGCGCTCGGCAAGCGGATCCTGTAGAGCACGCGCGTCACGCGACCTGCCGGTGGAACGGCCGCCAGGTCGCCGTGCAGGCGCGGGCTGGCGCTGCTCCAGCATCTCCGTCCAGCGTGTCGATCAGCCAGGTCAGCGAGCACGGCTTCTCGACCAGGCCGGTCAGAGGGCCGCAGCCGCTCGAGCTCGCCGCTGGCCGAGCGCATCCCCGAGAAGATGATCACCGGCGCCACCGACGGCATCCGCACGATGACGTCGCGTCCGGAGCCGCGCTTCAGCTGAAGGTCGACGATCGCCGCGTCCGGGTGATGCGTGCCGAGCAGCCTGCCAGCGCGCCGTCGACCGTGTCGGCCGTGATCACGTCGAAGTGGCGCAGCCGCAGCAGGTGCGCCAGCGGCTCCCGCAGGTTCGGTTCGTCCTCGACGACGAGGATCAGGTCGCCCTTGGGCATGTCGGCTCTATCGGGACCATGAGGCTAGAACGTTAGTGCCGTGCGAATGGTGCGCACCAGCGTGTCGACCGGCTCGGAGGCGTCGAGCACGAGCGCGCCATCGGGCTGTTCGAGCGTGGCAAGCTGGCTCGCCACCAGCTCGACGGGCGCGAAGTGGTCGACGCGGCGCGCCACCCGGTCCCGCAGCAGGTCGGGCGAGGCATCGAGATGAACGAATCGGACGTCCCCTGGGATGTCACTGAGCACCGCACGGTAGCGTGCGCGCAGCGCCGAGCAGGCCACCACCGCGCCTCGCCCATCCGCGATCGCGTCGGCGATCGCCGCGCGCACCTGCTCGAGCCACGGCGCGCGATCGGCATCGGTCAGGGGCAGCCCGCCGCGCATTTTCATCACATTCCCTGGCGAGTGCAGGGCATCGGCGTCGATAAAGCGCCAGCCGAGCACCTCCGCCAGGCGTCGGCCGACGGTCGTCTTTCCGGCACCGCTTGCCCCCATGATGACGATCACCATCTCAGCGGCAGCTCCGGGGCATTGGCGTTGCAGTCAACACACGCGTGGTCCGCATCAAGGGTAACGCCGCGCGCTCATGCTCACGCCGCCGCGCCCCCGGCGCGGGGAGGTATGGCGGTGCCCGGTGGGGCACTGGCTGCGGCAATGTGTCCGGGACGGCTTCCGCCCGGATGCGTCGTTGAACACCGTGCTGGGACTATGGCAGGTTCTGATCGGCTTCGTCGAGGACGCTACGCGTCCGGCGGCCGCCCGCGAACTGGCGCGCCGTCTGCGATGCGAGCGCCTGTCGGTCCATGTGCCGGACCCGGAAGGCGGTGCCCTGCTGCCGCTGGACGGCATGCCGTGGCCGGCTGAAGCACCGCCGCGAGCTGCCGACGGACCAGCCTGCCGGCGCCCGTGCCGTCGGCGACACCGTCGTGGGACGTGCCACCGACGGCTCGGTGCTGCTGGCGCATGGCGGCCGTCCGCGCGTCCGGCGCGTCGCCGCCGTGCTGCCGCAACTGGCGCTGGTCGTCGCCGTGGTGCAGGCGCGCCGCGCCGCGGCGGTCGCCACCCGCCACGCCGGAGAGCTGGCCGGCGAGCTCACCCTGGTGGATGACAGCCTCCGCCGCGCAGCGGCATCGAAGGACGAATTCCTCGCGACGCTGTCGCACGAGCTGCGCACCCCGCTCAACGCGATGCTCGGCTGGATCCAGCTGCTGCGGCTGAACGCCGACGATGCGGCGACGCGGGCACGGGCGATCAGCGTGCTCGAGCGCAGCGCCAGGGCGCAGGTGCAGATTGTCGCCGACCTGCTCGACGTCTCTCAGGTCATCACCGGGGAGATGCACCTGGCGCTGCAGCCGGTCGACTTCACCGAGATCGTGCAGCGCGGCGCGGAAACGCTGCTACCCTCGGCGCGGGCGCGGATGGTGACGGTTGAATACGACCTGCAGCCGATCACCGGCGTGGTCCATGGCGATGCCGGCCGTCTGCGGCAGATCGTCTGGAACCTGCTCAGCAACGCCATCAAGTTCACACCGACCGGCGGGCGCGTCACCATCGCGGTGCGGCAGGCTGCCGACCACGTGGCACTGGAGGTGTCGGATACGGGCGTCGGCATTGCCGCCGACGTGCTGCCCTACGTCTTCGACCGCTTCCGGCAGGGTGACAGCAGCATCACGCGCGCGTATGGCGGGCTCGGCCTCGGCCTGGCGATCGTTCGCCACCTGGCGGAGCTCCATGGCGGCTCCGTGTCGGCGGCGAGCGAAGGCGCGGATCGCGGCGCCACCTTCGTTGTGCGACTGCCGCTGCAGCCGGCCGGCCGCGCGGCGCACGACGATCCGGGCAGCTACTACGCACGCGGTGCATAGCGACGAGCTGGCGCGCAAGTTGCTCATCGGCGGGGTGTGCTGACACGAGCGATCGTGGCCCTCGCGACTCTCGCTGTCGTACCGACGCTGACGGCATGGGTCGCCACCGCGGCACACCGAGGCGCGCCGCCGGCCGGCAGCTATTCACCCGCAGCGGCCGCCGCCCTGCTCATCACCGGCAACGATGCCGAAACCCAGCGCCGCGCGGTGCTCGCCCGCGCAGCCCTCCGACCGGCCGCTGGTGGCGAGGCGGGGCACGACCGCAGCAGCGCCGCTGCCGGCGGCGACCGTCTGGCCTGCCGCTTCCGAGCCGGGGCACCGTCAGGCACCTCCGCCAAGTTCGACTGCGTGCTCGACGGCGGCGAGATCGTCAAGGTGAAGTACGGCCGGAACCCCGAACTCCAGGCGGAGTCAGCGGCAACGCAGCTACTGCGCGCGCTCGGCTACGCCGTCGACCGTGTCGACATGGTGTCCCGGCTCCGCTGCTACGGCTGCCCACGCTTCCCCTTCGTGACGATGAAGCTGCTGACGCTGGCGGGTGCGGCCGACGCGCTCGCGCCGAACGGGTACGCGGATCGGTTCACGGACTTCGCATGGGTCACGGTCGAACGCCGGTTCCCGGCACCCGCGGTCGAAACCGAGGGGAGCACTGGGTGGGCGTGGTGGGAGCTCGACCGCGTGGCGGCGCCGCTCGCCGAACGCGATGCGCTGAAGCTGCTCGCGATCTTCCTGGCGCACTGGGACAACAAGGCATCGAACCAGCGCCTGGTCTGCCTCGATACGCCGCCGCCGGCGGCGGGCAGCGACTGCCTCCAGCCGCTGGCGATGCTGCAGGACCTCGGCGCCACCTTCGGCCCGCCGAAGGTCAACCTCGCCCGCTGGCGTGACCTGCCGATCTGGGAAGACCGCGCCACGTGCACCGTGTCGATGGCCTTGCTGCCATGGGGCGGCGCCACTTTCCCGCGCGCCCGTATCTCTGACGCCGGCCGCGCGCTGCTGGCGCAGCGCCTTGCAAGCGTCGACGACGCCGCGCTGCGGCAGATCTTCCTTGCCGCCCGCTTTCCGCAGTATCAGGCCGGTACCAGCGACGAGCGCGACCTGGAGGCGTGGCGAGCCGCGTTCCGCCATCGGCAAGCGCAAATCGCCACCGCGCAATGCCCAATGCGCAACGCCTGACGGGAGACTGCCCTCATCGCCTGATTGAGCCGGAATCAATCGAGTGGCCGTCGCGGCTCACCGCCTGGTAGAAGAGCTCGTCGCGCGAGACCTCGAACAGCATGAAGTGGTAGTCGGTGTCGAAGCCGCGTGCGGTCAATGCCGTCGGCCTGATGTCGCCGCGGCGGAGCGAGCCGGCGCCGCCGGAGATGAAGTAGGTGATGCCCTGTTGCGGCGTGGTCCGCTCGTAGAAGTGCTCGTGCCCCGACAGCGCCAGCTTGACGTCGTGGCGGAGGAAGATCGGCTCGAGCGCGCTGCGAAAGATGCGGGCCGGCGTCGCGTAACGTCCAGAGGTGTAAATCGGCCGGTGGAACACCGGGATCCTCCAGCGCGCGTCCGACCTGGCCATTTCGCGATCGAGCCACGCCGCCTGCGTCGGGTCCAGCGTCTCCGTGTCGATCATGAAGAACTGCACGTCGGTGTCCGTGACGCGTGACACCAGCCCCTGGTCGGCGCGGAAGGTGTAGTAGCGCTGGCCGCCCATGTGGAAGGGCGGGTAATCCGGCTGGTTGCGGTCGTCGTGGTTGCCGATGGTGGCGTAGAACTCGACCTCCTTGTCGAGGAACGGCTTGTAGGGCAACTCGAACTTGCGGCGGTAGTCGTCGGGCGTGGCGCCGTCGTAGATGTTGTCGCCGAGCATCACGACGAAGTCGAACGAGAAGACCTCGCGGAAGGCCTCCATCTGGCGGGCGACGTCATACTGCGCCGTGTCGCCGCGGCCCGAGTCGCCGATCGCGGCAAACTTGATCGAGCCCGGCCGGTTCGGCAGCGCGAGCGCCTTCGACGGCTCCGGTGCCGGCGCGGTAAAGCTGGTGGCGGCGGGATCGGGCGTCGGCGGCCGGCCGCAGGTCCACAGGCCGAGGACGAGGAACACCAGGAGCAGTCGCCGCATCGTTGTATCTTAACGGGCTGCCAGAGAACCCAGGAGAAGGGTGTGATGGACGAGACGGTCGAAGCAATTCTCGCGGAGTACGAAGCACGTGCCGACGAAGAGACCCGGCTGATCGACACGCTGACGCCGTCCGACTTCTACCTGCAGCGCGACGCCTTCCTGTTGTCGGTCGGGCGGCGCACCGCCACCTTGCTGCACCTGATCGCGACCGAAGCGGGGGCGCAGACCATCCTCGAGATCGGCACGTCGTACGGCTACTCCACCGTCTGGCTCGCGGCCGCCGCGCGCCAAACCGGCGGCCGCCTCATCACGCTGGAGCGCGAACCGGAGAAGTCAGCGTTCGCGCAGCAGCAGCTGGCGCGCGCGGGCCTGGCGCAGCACGCCGAGTTCCTGGTCGGCGACGCCCGGGAGAGCATTGCTGCCCTGCCCGGGCCGTTCGACTTCGTGCTGCTCGACCTGTGGAAGGACCTCTACATCCCCTGCTTCGACCTGGTGTGGCCGAAACTCCAGAGCGGCGGCATCATCGTCGCCGACAACATGCTGCTGCCGCCGCAGTCGCGGCCGCACGCCGACGCCTACCACGCCCACGTCCACCGTGCCGCCGGCCTCGAGTCAGTGCGGCTGCCCGTCGGATCCGGGCTCGAGATCACGAGAAAATCGTAGCGAGCGCCTGCACACGTGCCGGGTCCGCTTCGCGGCACCCGGGCGCACGGCAGTCGCTATCGCCGCCTGGCGAGCAGCGCTTCCATTTCATCCATCACGGCATTCATCTTCTTGATGGTCAGGTCGAGCGGCTCGTCGGTGGTCATGTCGATGCCGGCGTCCTTGAGCAGGTCGATCGGGTACTTCGAGCCGCCGGCGGAGATGAACGCCAGGTAGCGCCGGGTCGCGGCCGCGTCCCCTGACAACACCTTGGCCGAGAGCGCCTCCGCCGCGGTGAACGAGGTGGCGTACTGGAACACGTAGAAGTCCCGATAGAAGTGCGGGATGTACGACCACTCGTTGCCGATGTAGTCGTCGACGACGGTCACACCCTGGTCGTGACCGTAATACTTCTTGGTGATGTCGAGATAGAGCCTGGCGAGCGCGTCGCCGGTAATCGGCTCGCCCTTCTGCGCCATCTCGTGCATCCGCAGCTCGAACTCGGCGAACTGCGTCTGGCGGAAGACGGTGGCCTTGGCGTTCTCGAGGTAGTTGCCCAGCAGCGCGAGACGGGTGGAGTCGTCCTTGATCTGCTTGAGCATGTGATCGAGCAGCAGCGCCTCGTTGAAGGTCGAGGCGACCTCGGCGACGAAGGTCTGGTAGCTGGCGGTGGGGTACGGCTGCGTCCTGCTCGAGTAGTAGCTGTGCATCGTGTGCCCGAGCTCGTGCGCGAGCGTGCTCACGTCGTTGTACTCGTCGAGATAGTTGAGCAGCATGTAGGGATGGACGTCGACGGCGCCGCCGTTCGAATAGGCGCCGGAGACCTTGCCCTCGGTTGGATAGAAGTCGATCCAGCGCTCGTTGAAGGCGCGTTGCACCACGGCGGCATAGTCGGCGCCGAGCGGTGCGACTGCCGCCAGCACGTGCCGCTCCGCCTGGTCGGCGGTATATTTCAGGTCGACGTCGGCGACCAGCGGCGCATACAGGTCGTAGTAGTGCAGGTCGTCACTGACGCCGAGCATGCGCTTGCGGAGCTTGAGGTAGCGGTGGAAGGTCGGCAGGTTCCTGTTCACGCCGTCGACCAGGTGCGTGTAGACACTCACCGGGATGTTCGGGCCGTCGAGCGCGGCTTCGAGCGACGAGGGGTAGTTCCGCGCCTTGGCGAAGAACGAGAGCTTCTGCACCTCGGAGTTCATGGTGGTGCCGAAGGTGCGGCGGAAGCCGCCGAGCGCGCCGAAGAACGACGACATCGCCAGCTTGCGGTCGTCGCGGTTCGGCGAGGTGCGCATCGCCGCGTAGTTGGCCTGGTCGACCTTGATCTCGCGGTCGCTGAACTTGACGCGCGGATAGGGAAAGTCGGCATTGGTCAGGATGGAGTAGATGTTTCCGGCCGAGCCGGCGAGCGGTCCGGCGTCGGCGAGGATCTTCTCCTCCCCGTCGCTCAGCGTGTGCGGCGCGCGCCGGACGATATCGCGCAGGTAGAAGGTGTAGTTCTTCAGGCGCGGTTCGGTCGCGAGAATCCTTCTCGACCTGGTCGCGGCCGATCTTCAGGACCTCGGGCTCGATGAAGGAGGCGGCAGCGGCTAACGTTGCGTAGAGCTGCTGCATCTCCTGCTGCATGCCCTGCGGACCGGACACGCGGGTGTCCTGGTCGGCCAGCATGCTGGCGTAGACATAGAGGCGTGAGATCTCCTTGTCGAGCCGCGACGACATCTCGAGGGCGTCGGCCAGGGTTGCCGCCGACGAACCGAGTTTCCCCTGGAACTCGCGCAGCTTCGGCACTTCGGCGGCTATCCGGTCCTTGGCGGTGCGCCAGGCGTCGTCGCTCGGATAGATTTCCGCGAGGTTCCACTTGTATTTGTCGGCGATCCTGGCGCGGTCGCGTTCTTGCCCGGTAAGCAGCACTGACATACAGATAACAGCGGTCAAGGTGAGCGTCGGTCGCAACATGGGCGCTCCTCGGTATTCGTCCGGAACTCCGCTCTACGATACCTTGTAACCTACCAGAGAATGCCACGGACGCCGCTGCCCGAAAACTGGGCCGAACTCGGGGACGAACAGCTGCTGAACGTGCGCATGGCCGACCTGCCGTTGACGCTTGGCGGCACGCTGGCGGGCCGCATCGGCCAGCTGCGTGACGAGCTGAACGCCCGCGGCTTGCGTTTCCCGCTGCACTTCTATCTCTCCGACGAGTGGTTCACGCCCGACGGCGCCACGGCAATCGCGATTCCCTTCTACCTGGCGCACGCCCGCCTCGAGAAGCTCGAGGAAGCGCAGATGTTCGAGGTCGAGGGCGGCTCGCACGACTGGGGCATGCGCATCCTGCGCCACGAGGCGGGCCACGCCATCGACAACGCCTACAAGCTGCGGCGGCGCCGGCAGCGGCGCGAGGTCTTCGGCTCGCCGGCGCTGCCCTACCCCGAGTCGTATACGCCGAAGCCGTACAGCAAGAGTTTCGTCTCGCATCTCGATTCCTGGTACGCGCAGAGCCATCCGGACGAGGACTTCGCCGAGACGTTTGCGGTGTGGCTGACGCCGAATAGCGAGTGGCAGCAGCGCTATGCCGGCTGGCCGGCCTTGAAGAAGCTGGAATACATGGACGCGGTGATGCAGTCGCTGCGCGAGCGGCCGCCGCTCGTCGACAATCACGACGAAATCGATCCGCTGTCGCGCATCCGGCGGACGCTGCGGCAGCACTACCGCAACAAGCGCCGGCACTACGGCCTCGACTACCCCAACTTCTATGATGCCGACCTGCGGCGGTTGTTCTCCGACGCCCCGGAGTTCAGCGACAACGTCACCGCCGCCCAGTTCATCGGCCGTATCCGGCGCCAGGTGCGCCGGGTCGTGTCCAGTTGGACCGGCATCTACCAATACACGATCGACCAGGTGCTCGAAGACATGATCGCTCGCTCCCGTGAGATGAAGCTGCGCCTCGCCGTCCCCGAAGAACAGGCGCGCCAGGAATTCGTCGTGCTCGTCACCGTCCAGGCGATGAACTACCTGCACGACGGCGGGCACAGGTTGTTCCTGTGAAGAAGGTCCGCATCCTCGCGCTGGTGCACGACCACCTGGTGCCACCAGACGACGTCTCCGGAGTGGACGTGCTCGAGGCGGACTGGAAGATGGAGTACGACGTCATCGAGACGCTGCGCGAGGTCGGCCACGACGTGCGCGCGCTCGGCATGCACGACGACCTGCGCCACATCCGCACCACGGTCGAAGAGTTCCAGCCGCAGATCGTCTTCAACCTGATGGAAGCATTCGCCGGCGTCACGACGTTCGATCAGAACGTCGTCAGCTACCTGGAGCTGCTGCGGCTGCCGTACACCGGCTGCAACCCGCGCGGCCTGATCCTGGCGCGCGACAAGGCCCTGTCGAAGAAGCTGCTCGCCTACCACCGCATCCCGGTGCCCGATTTCACAGTGGTATCAGTGGGACGCAAGGTCGTGCTGCCGAAGCGGATGCGCTTTCCGCTGATCGTCAAGTCGCTGTTCTTCGAAGCGTCCGCCGGCATCTCGCAGGCCTCGGTGGTCGAGAATGCAGAGCAGCTGGCCAGGCGCGTCACCTTCATCCACGAGAACCTCGGGACGGCGGCGATCGTCGAGCAGTTCATCGACGGCCGCGAGCTCTACGTCGGTGTCGTCGGCAACGAACGGCTCGACGTCTTCCCGGTCTGGGAGATGTCTTTCGCCCAGATGCCGGACAACCGCTGGAAGATTGCCACGGAGCGGGTCAAGTGGAGCACGCAGTACCAGAAGAAGCACGGCATCATGACCGATAGGGCGGTGCTCGAGCCGGCCGACAGCGAGCGGATCCAGCGCGTCGCCAAGCGTGCCTACCGCGCCCTCGACCTGAGCGGCTATGCCCGTATCGACATCCGCATGGACCAGCAGGGACGACTGTTCGTGCTGGAGGCCAATCCCAACCCGAACCTCGCCTACGGCGAGGACTTCGCCGAGTCGGCGGAGGTGGCCGGGATGCCCTACGAGCGCCTGCTCGAACGGATCATCGCCCTCGGCCTGCGATGGGAGCCCGAGCGCACCGGCTAGCGATGGGTTTGTCCCCTGCGGCTGCAAACTTCTCCCATTGATCCCGGCGCCGGGGTGCCGTACGATCGCCAGATCCATGCAGCGCACGACCCTGGCGGCGGTGGCCCTGGTGTGGCTCGGCGGCGTAGCCGCGCTGGCCGGCCAGCGCACCGGTCCGCCGTCGCTCGCCGCCGATCCTGCGATTGCCTACGCAACGGCTCCGGTTGACAACGCGATTTCGCGGCTGAACGGGCGGTTGCGCGACGGCAGTACGACGCTGCAGTTCGACGCGGCGGTCGGATACCTGAAATCGGTGCTCGAGGCGCTCGATATACCGGTCGATTCACAGATGCTGGTGTTCTCGAAGACCAGCTTCCAGGCACCGAAGATTTCCCCGCAGAATCCGCGCGCGCTCTACTTCAACGATGCGGTGTCGATCGGCTGGGTGCGCCATGGCGACCTGCTCGAAGCGATCGTCCAGGACCCGAAGCAGGGCGCGGTGTTCTACACCCTGGACCAGAAGCCCGGCGTCGTCCCGGAGTTCAAACGCAGCGCGAACTGCCTGTCGTGCCACATCTCGGAGACGGCCAACGTACCAGGAATGACGGTGGGGAGCGTGATGCCGGCGCTCGATGGCATGACGATGTACGGGCCGGCCTACACCATCGATCACCGGTCGCTGTTCGAAACGCGCTGGGGCGGCTGGTACGTCACGGGCAAGCACAGTGCCACCCGTCACATGGGCAACGTCCAGTTCAAGACGCTGGACAACATCGACGCCGTGCTCACGGCGGAGTCGGTGCACCTCGAATCGCTCGAAGGGCGGTTCGATCCGGCGGGCTACCTGTCGCAGTTCAGCGATATCGTCGCGTTGATGACCCTGGAGCACCAGGGCCACATGGCCAGCCTGCTGACGCGGATCGGCTGGGAGGCGCGTGTCGGCGAAGCTACCGCCCGCCGCTCGCTGAAGGACGCGGCCGTCGACGTGGTCGACTACATGCTGTTCGTCGACGAGGCGCCGCTGCCGGGCCCGGTGTCCGGACCGACCTCCTTCGCCACCACCTTCTCCGCTCGCGGCCCGGCCGATCGCCAGGGGCGGTCGCTGCGCCACTTCGACCTGCAGCAGCGGATGATGAAGTATCCGTGCAGCTACATGATCTACTCGGAACCGTTCGATGCGCTGCCCGCTCCGGCCCGCGACGCGATCTACGCACGGCTCTGGACGGTGCTGAACGGTGGCGATCCGGATCCGATCTACGCGAAGCTGACGGCTGCCGACCGCCGGGCGATCATCGAGATACTCGGCGACACGCGCAAGGATCTGCCGGCCTACTGGGTTGCCGCGGGCTGACCTCACCGGTGGCGGGCGGGCAATGCCGAGGACCTGGACGCGCTGGCACTCGGACGACTGGATCCTCAGGGTCGTCGAGGACGATCACCGCTGGAGCTTCACGGTCACCCACCCCTCGTCGGACGGCGCACCCACCCGAGCGGCCAGCTTGATCGACGCCCAGCACCGCGCTGAGGAGGTGGTCCGCAATAGCGGCCACCGCTGCACGGCCCGCTGCTCCTTCTGGATACCCGACGTCCCCGCCTGACGCAACGTCGAACACCCCGAACCGCTCCTATGGCCGCCTCATCGGCCACGCGACCATGTCCTGCCGCCTGGCGAAGTGCAGCAGCGGTGCGGCCGCCGGCAGCGTGATGCCCGCCGCCGCCGCCATCGTGTTCACCTCGATGTTGGCGGCCGCAGGCTGCAGCGGCCACGGCGGATGGTGGATGTCGAGCTGCCGTACGTCGGAGGACGCGTCGGCGGTGTAGAGGCAGTACCGTTCCGTCAGGAAGTACTCAAGTGTGCCCGGTGCCGGTGGCTGCACCGGGCCAACCGGCCAGTAGCTGGCGACGAACGCTGCGACCAGGGGACTGCCGCTCTCCGGATCCGGGTGCGGGCCTGCCGTCGAACGCGTGCTCGTGTAGTGCACCTGCGCCGCTGACCGGCCGACTGCCATGGTCGCGGCGAAGTACGGCAACTGGAACAGCGCACGGGCGGCAGCAACCGCCACCGTGCTTGCCGCATCGAGGCTGAAGAAGTACACGCCGGGCCGGCCGGCGACCGTCACGTAGGTGCGGACGTTCAATTCCGGGAACGCCGAGACAAAGGGCAGGTTCGGGACACCGCGCGGCGCGACGTTGGTCATGTGGAACGGCACGATGCCGAGCCAGGCCTGGCCGTCGTAGATGTCGGGTGGCAGGCTCGCAGGCATCCGCCGCTGCAAGGCAGCGGCATCGATCGGCCAATGCGCAAACAGCAGGTCGTTCCACGTCTGCGTCATGATCCACGGCGAGTCCGGCACCGGCCATGGCCGGTGCCGCGTCTGCGCGAGGATGCCGTAGTTGAAGTCGCTGCCCATGGGTGAGCCTCTGGGGACTCCCGGCGCCGTTACGCATCCCCTCGCCACGGCGGCTGCAGCCGTGTTGATTTGCAGGGGTGCAAGGCCGCGGCCACGTATACGATCCGGGGATGCCATTACCGCGCGTGAACGGACTCCACCACATCACCGCCATCGCCGGGCCCGCCCAGGAGAACCTCGACTTCTACGCCGGCGTGCTGGGCATGCGACTGGTGAAGCGCAGTGTCAACCAGGACGATCCTGGTACCTATCATCTCTTCTATGCCGACGCGGAAGGCCACCCTGGCTCGGACCTGACCTTCTTCCCGTGGGCCAACGCGGCGCCGCCGCGGCGTGGGCACGGCCTCGCCGTCGAAGTCTGCCTCGAGATCCCGGTCGGCACCCTGGACTACTGGGCGGCACGACTGGGGCGCTACGGCACCGCCGTCCAGAAGCCGCATCGCCGATTCGGCGACATGGTGTTGCAGTTCGTCGATCCGCACGGCATGCATGTCGCCCTGGTGGAGCCGGGCATGGTGCCGGCGCGTGCGTTCACGCCGTGGCAGGGCGGCCCGGTTGCCGGTGAGCACCAGATCCGCGGCCTTTACGGCGCACAGGTCTGGGAGCGCGAGGCGGCGCCGACGACGGCGTTCCTGACCGACGTGCTCGGCTTCGAGCGGATCGCCGCGGAGAACGAGTGGGCGCGCTACGGATTCCGAGACGCCGCCGGCATCGTCGACGTCCGCGAAACGCCGAACGAGCGGCGCGGCGCCTGGGGCGTCGGCGCGGTCCACCACCTGGCGTGGCGCGTCGACGACGAGGCCCATGAACTGGCGATGCGGCAGCAGGTTCTGGCCGGCGGCGGCCAGCCAACGCCGGTCATCGATCGCTTCTGGTTCAAGTCGGTCTACTTCAAGGAGCCTGGCGGCGTGCTGTTCGAGATCGCCACCGATGGCCCCGGCTTCGGCGTCGATGAAGACCCCGCCCACCTGGGCGAGTCACTGGTGCTGCCGCCGTTCCTCGAGCCGATGCGCTCGCAGATCGAAGGCGGCCTGCCGCCGCTGACGCTGCCGGCGCCCGCCGCAACATCGGATCACGCATGAGCGGCGATCTCGGCTTCATCCACATCTACCATCCCCCGGCTGCCGCAGGTGCGCCGACCCTGTTGCTGCTGCACGGCACCGGCGGCGACCAGCACGACCTGCTGCCCCTCGCATCGGTGCTCGCGCCCAACGCCGGCGTGCTGAGTCCGCGCGGCAAGGTGATGGAACGCGGCATGCCGCGCTTTTTCAAGCGGCTGGCGCACGGCGTCTTCGACCTCGATGACCTCCGGCTGCGCACCCGCGAGCTTGCGGACTTCATCGCCGCGGCCGCCGCCTCCTACGGCCTGGACGCCGGCACGATGGTGCCGGTTGGCTTCTCGAACGGCGCGAACATCGCGGCCAGCCTGCTGCTGCTCCATCCCGGCGTCGTCCGGCGCGCCGTGCTGTTCAGCGCCATGCTGCCGATCGAGCCCGACGTGCAGCCGGACCTGCACGGCGTCGCCGTCTACATGACCGGCGGCAAGCGCGACACGATGATCGAGCCGGAGCAGACGCAGCAACTGGCGACCCGGCTGCAGCAGGCCGGGGCCAACGTGACGCTGATGTGGAAACCGGGTGGGCACGAGATTTCGCGCGACGACGTCGAAGGCGCGCGCACGTGGCTGGCGGGGTAACGCTGCAGAGCTGTGGGCTGCGGAGCTGTGGGCTCCAGGTCGTCGACAAGGCCTGGAGCCCGCAACCGCAATCGCCCTAGTGTTTCGCCGTGGCGAACGCCGGCTCGTCGCTGCTCCGCGTGATGTGATGCTTGACGATTGCCAGCGAAATCAACACCAGCGCCATCGTCACCGCCCATGACGTGAAGTAGGCGGGGGCGCCGCCCGTGTCGAGCGCGTAGTTGCCGACGTAAACGGCGAGCACGTTGCCGATGCGGCCGACAGCGACGGCGGTGCCGACACCGGTGCCGCGGATCTCTGTCGGGTAGACGTGCGCGGCCAGCGCGTACATCGTCGTCTGCACGGCGTTCAAGAGACCACCGGTGATGGCGAACATGACCATCGCGATCAGCACCCGGTCTGGCGTCGGCACGTTCATCGCCATGACCAGCGCCGAGACGACGGCGAGCGCCGACATGCCGAGCATTGTCACGCGCGAGCCGAGCCGCTGGATCAGCAGCGCGCCGAAAATCGCGCCGGCGACGCCACCGAAGTTGAAGTACGAGATTGCCTGCGAACCCTGCGGCTGCGTGAAGCCGAGGCCATTCGGGCCGCTCATCATCGCGGGAATCAGCTGGAAGCCGATGTAGTTGGCCATCAGGCAGAAGAAGAACGCGCCGAACAGGCCGATGGTATCGAGGCGCAGCGCCGGGCGGAACAGGTCGCCGATCGAGGCCTTCGCCTGGCCGGTCGCCCGCAGCGACGCCGGGTCGACAAACGTGCTGTCTTCCGGGACGTCATGGCCGATGCGCCGCAGGACGCGGCGCAGCTCGGGCCAGCGCTCGCGCTTCACGGCCAGGAAGCGCGGGGATTCGGGGAGCACCTTGAAGAGGATTGCCGACATCACCAGCGGGATGATGCCGCCGATGACGAACAGCGCGCGCCAGCCCGAGGTTGGGATCACCAATGCCGCGAGCTGACCGGCGATGAACCCGCCGAGCGGGATGCAGACGATCGTCAGCGTGACGGCAAACGGCCGGTTGCGGCGCGGCACGTACTCCGAGGCGAGCGCGGCGGCGTTCGGCATCGCGCCACCGAGGCCAATGCCGGCGACGAATCGCAGGATCAGCAGCGTCGAGACATCGTTGACGAAGGCGATGCCCAGCGTGATCAGCCCGAAGATGATCGCGCTGCCAAGCAGCGCGGTCCGGCGGCCCATGCGGTCGCCCAATATGCCCCCAAGCGCGCCGCCCAGCATCATGCCGAAGGGGCCGGCGGCCAGGGCGTTGGCGAATGCCGGGCGCTGCAGCCCCCACTCGGTCATCAGCGCAGGCACGGCATTCGGCAGCAGCTGGTTGTCGACGCCGTCAAGGATGATCGTCAGCGCCGTGCCGGCAATCAGAAGCTTCTGGTAGCCGGTCCAGTGGCCCTCGTCGAGGACCGCGGCGACATCAACCGTTTTCATCAACAACATCCTCTCTAACTGGGTTCGTGCGGGGGGTTGGCAGCGCAGCACGGCGCCGCCACGGACATTTGGAGCGGGATTATACCAGCGGGGCCGCCAGCTCGATCCGGCACCGACCAACGACAGCTGCAGCAGTGCGGCGCTCCCGGCGCGACGGAGCACCGCAGCCCTCCTCGCAGCGATGCGCGGCGGCAATCACGCGACGCTCAGAGGCGGGCGCGCAGACATTTGGCGACGGCGGCGAGCAGCAGGTCGGGATCGACCGGCTTCTTGAGGATGCAGGCGAAGTCACGCGGGTCGAGGCTGGAGGTGTCGGTGCCGGTGACGATGATGACCGGGATGTGGCGGGTGTCGGCGTGCGCCGCGATTTCGCGCTGCACGTCGAGCCCGCCAAGGCGCGGCAGCGAGAGGTCCAATACGACCGCGCTCGGCGCCTCCACCTCGAGGCGACGGAGCGCATCGATACCGTCTTCCACCGGAATCACCGCGTAACCTGCGCCGACCAGGATCGTCCGGTAGAGAGTGCGCAACTGCGCGTCGTCCTCGACGACCAGAACGGTCGTTTTGCCTGTTGCTGACGGCACCTGCGGATTGTAAGCAAATTAGTGCCGTCCCGAAAGCTGAAGCGGGCGCAAGTCGTTGAGCCGGCGCTCCTTACCCGACCGTCTCAAGCTACCGCATCCTTTTAGGTTGCACGCGAACACACAATTTTGCGCTTTGTCGCGTCGGCACGCGTCAAAAGGCGCCGCCCGCCACGACTTTCTGCGCTTGCTGTCCTTTTACGGCACGGAATTGCCCTTCGAATACGGTCCCGCTCCTGCACTCGCCGGGCTATCCACCCTACGTTTTTGCACCGTGCCGGCGAGCTCGCGCGGGCCTTGTCGTGTGGACGACACGGCGTGCCGGGCGACGAGGCGGAACGTACGCGTTCCATAGCCCCGGAGTCCCCATGACGCCCAGGATCGTTGTCCTCCTCCCAGCGATCGCCATGGCCCTCACGTTCGGATCCGCAACACCTGTCCTCGCCCAGACGTCACCGATTACCTTCCGGGTCGCCACCTGGAACGTGCGGTCGGGTCAAGGCGAGCCAGGGCTGTTACCGAATCCGCCCTTCTCGTTGAACAACAACTGCACCGACCCGTCGCTGCCTGGCAACGCCTCGCTTACCGGGCACTTCCAGCAGGTGATCGTCGAGTCGGTCCTCAACGATCCGCGCGTCATCGCGCTGACCGTGCAGGAGGCATGGAACTGCGGCAGCCTTGCCCGCCTGCTGGCACTGCTGCCCTCATGGGTGGCGTCACGCGAAACCAACGGTGACCTGATGCTGGTGCGCTACGGCATCGTCGGCCCATGGCAGCAGGTCAAGTACGCCGACCTTCGCGACAACGTCGAGCCGCTGTATCACACCGCGGCCGATGTCTGCGTCGTGCCCGACTGCTCGAGGACGGTGTACATCGCCAACGCGCACGTCTACACAGGCGACGGCAGCCAGCACCCGACGATGGTCAAGCGGGTGGTCGACCTGATGGCGCCGCACACCGGGCCGTCGATCCTGGCGGGCGACTTCAACATGTTCACCCGTGACCAATGGTCGCCAGTCGTGAAGTGCACCAACTGGCCGGATCCGATCAACCAGGCCAAGATGGAATCGGCCTACTGGCTGGTGGCCGGCGCCGGCTTCACCGACGCGTGGAAATCGACGCACCTCGACGCGGGGTGGACGGGCATGACCAGCCGGAACGGCTGTGGCACCACCAACGGCGGCATGTTCAAGCGGATTGACTATGTGTTCTCGAAAGGGCTGCGGCTGACGTGGTCGGGCCGTTTCGCGATGCCCGCGGTGGTCGGTGGCTGGAGCCCGAGCGATCACGTCGGGTTGAAGGCGGAATACGTCACTCGAAGAGACCGGGATTCCGCCGCTGCCGCCCGCGCCCGTCCCGGCTCCGGCGCCTGCTCCGGCTCCGGCTCCGGCGCCTGCGCCTGCGCCTGCACCCAGACCTGCACCTGCACCTGCACCTGCACCCGCGCCGCCCCCGGCAGGCAGTCCGGCCGGTCCGCGGCTCGAGATCGTCAAGTACATCGCCAGGAACGCGACGGTGGTTGGCGCGTGGTCCAGCCAGGCGGACGCGACGGCGGCCGGCGGCACTCGCCTGACCAACACGACGACGACGAATCCGAAGGTCGCGACGCCGCTGGCCGCGCCGTCCTCCTACGCCGAAGTGACGTTCAACGCCGACCCCAACGTCCTCTACCACCTCTGGTTCCGCCTCAAGGCGGCGGGAAACGCCTACGACAACGACTCGTTCTACGCTCAGTTCTCCGACACCATCGACGCCGTCGGCAATCCGATCTATCGCATCGGCACCGCGAGCGCGTTATCGGTGAACCTCGAGGACGAGGCGAACAGAGGCGTGTCCGGGTGGGGCTGGCAGGACAACGGCTATGGTGCCAACGTCCTCGGCACCGAATTGCGCTTCGCGACCGGTGGGCTGCACGTGCTTCGTATCCAGGCGCGCGACGACGGCGCGCAGATCGACCAGATGGTGCTCTCGGCCTCCAAGTACCTGGTGACACCGCCGGGTGCGCTGAAGAACGACACAACCCTCCTGGCCGAGCAGCCGTAGGCGACACGGTCACGTCCAGCGACAGCCGCCGCCATCCAGCCCGGCCCGTGCCGGGTTGGATGGCGATTCTCGACCGCGGTTCGGCATCGCGGTTCTCTGCTGCGCTTCGTTACTGGGCTACTGCGGAAGCACGGTGGTGTCCGACTTCAGCGCACCGGGCGATGACGTCAGGTACTTCGCCGGGGACAGCACGATCTGATCGATCACGTAGCCATCCTCGCGCGGCTGCACCCTGATGGTCTGCAGACCGGTCCGTTCGAACGTCACCGCGGTGCCCAGCACGCCGATGCCGTAGCCGTCGTCCTGCCAGCCGTAACCCTTGACGCCGGCGCTGGTGCCGTCTTCCAGGTTGACGGTCAGCGACGACGTCGTGCCGATGCGCGCCCGGGCGACGCCGTCGAACTGCACGAACGCGGAATCGTTCGAGTAGTCGTTGTAGTCGGCGCGCCCCCGCACCCACAGGTGATACGGACGGTTCGCTTCGGCGAAGAAGGTGAATTCGGCGAAGCTGGCGGGATTGGCGACCGCCGTCAGCACCTTGGCCGCATTCTTGTTCGGGTTGGCCAGGGCGTAGCCGCCCGCCGCGGCAGCGTCGGCAACGACACGGTAGTTCCCGGCGATCCGGGTCGCCTGAGCGCCGTAGACCACCACTTCCCGCTTCGTCGTCACAGTCACCGCCGTGCTGCTCGCCTTGCCGCCGCGATCGTCGATCGCCGTTGCGACGAATACGTAGCTGCCCGAGGTCGGCACGGTCCACGACATCGTGAAGCCGGGCGCGGTGACGCTGCCAATCAGCGCACCGGCAAGGTGGAAGTCGACGCGCTGCACCTGGCCGTCGGTATCGCTGGCCTTCGCCGCAAGCGTGATCGTCGCCCCGACCGGCACGACGGCGGCAGTCACCGGCGCGACGATGCTGACGACCGGCAGCGTGTTGCCGCCGGCCAGGACGGTGATCGCAAACGTGCGCGACGCCTGTCTTGTCGTATCAGCCGCGTCTGCCACGGTCACCGTGAATGTCGTGGTCGCGACCTCGGTTGCCGTGCCGGCGATGTTGCCGGCTGCCGAGAGCGTCAGGCCCGCCGGCAAACGGCCGCCGGCAAGCCGCCAGGTGAACGCGCCGCTTCCGCCGGTGGCGGTGAGACCCTGCGAATACGCCACCCGCTGCGTCGGCGTCGCCAGCGCGGACGTGCTGATTGCGATTGGTGCGAGCGCCGCGCCGACGTGGATGGCGAGCGGGCGCGACACCCGGCCACCCTTCGCATCGGCGACCTGGATGGTTACCGGGTAGTCGCCGCGCGATTGGGCATTGCCGGCGAGGGTGCCGGCGATGGCATCGAGGGTGATGCCAGCCGGCAGGGTGCCGCCGACGATGCTCCAGCGGAACGGCGCCAACCCGCCCGAGACCTTCAGCGCCACCGCGTAGTTCTCGAGCTCGGTGGTCCCCGGCAGCGCAGTGGTCGTCAGCTGTAACTGCTGCGGCTGCGTCACGGTCGCGCCAAGGTTGGCGCCCAGGTCGAGGCCATCCGTGCCGCTCCGTTCCCAGTCGGTGCCACCGGCGAGCGCGAAGTTGCCGCCGGCGTAGTTGGTAAAGTGCCGCTCGAATTCGGCAATCGTCGGGAACTCGTTGCCGCCGGGATAGATCTCGGCTTCGCCGCCGGCGAAGACGTTGCGGGTGATGACGCTGCCCGGCAGGTAGAAATCGATCGGCCCGTTGCCGACTCCCCAGTCCGTGCCCTGGATGCCGTAGTCGTTGTGCCGCGCGACGTTGTTGGTGAACACGAACTGCTCGGCAGTCATGCCGCCGACGGTCAGCACGCCCGAGCCGTTTGGCGCGATCACCGTGTTGTGGTCGACGGTGACGTTGCGCGGGCCGTCGGTGAGCTGGACGAAGTAGCCGTCGCCGCCCCACACGGTGTTGTCGATGTCGGAGAACTCGTTGTTGCGGATGACGATCGTGTGGGTCTGCTGGCTCGGTTGCTCGTCGTCCCAGCCGAGGATCTGGATGCCGGCGCCCATGTGCCGGACGATGTTCCGCTCGAAGAACACGTTGTTGACGCCGCACCACGGGCAGCCGCCGTTCTGGTTGCGCGGCGTGAGCAGGACGGCAAAACCGGACTGCGCCTGCGCCCAGACGTTCTCCATCACGTTGTCCTCGACCCGGGCGTTGCTGAAGTTCTTCAGCTCGAACAGGTTCTTCACCTGCCACATCGTCGCTTCCTGCGGCGGCGTGCCGGCAGCGCCCGGCGGCGCCGTTGTCCGAGAAGCTGGTGGTCGTTACGCGCCAGTAGGTCTTCTGCGCGCGCGGCGTTCGGCCGTACACGAGATATTCGGTCGCACCCGGAACAGCCGCCCACGTCAAGGTGACGCGCGCGCCCGCGGCGACCGCGATGCTCGCTTCCGTTGCGGCCGCCGAATAGGCGTCGCTGTCGCCGACGCGCCGCTTGGCGACGACGCGATAGGCATAGGTCCCTTTCGGCAGCGCGCCGTCCTGGGTGCTGGCGGCGCGCACCCCGGTGGGCGCGGCGACCACGGGATCACGCCAGGCCAGCTGCTTCGTCACCGTGTTGCGGCGGAAGGTCAGCCCCGATGGCACCAGGCCGGGGATCTTGGGATCGTCCCCTCCAAGCAGGATGCCGTTGCCGGCGCCCTCGATGTAGTTGTTCTCGATCAGGTAGGGGCCGGGACCGTTCCACCCGGCGATCGCCTGCGAATCCTGGTCGACCGCCTTGGCATCGGAAATGTACGAATTGATGATGCTGGTGCTGCCGCTATTCAGGCCGACGTTGCGTTTCTGGCCGTAGGCCGGATCGCCGTGGATGTAGACGCGATCGACGACGAGGTGATGCGGCACCTGCGACAAGTCGAACTGCGCTTCAGACCCGTCGCCGAGGTCGAGGATATTGCCATAGCCGCCAACGTTGGCGCGAAGCTCGAGGAACATCAGCTTCCAGTAGGCCGCACCCGGTGCCGTGCGTATCGCCGCCTCGGTATTCGGCGACTTGATCACTGGCAGCAGCGGCGCCGCGGCTGGCGTGATGCGCACACCAGGACCAGGCAGCTGCGCATCGCTCGTTGCGGACCGAAGGGTGATGTAGCCGGTGCCGGCATGTACCGGCAGCGTGAAGTTGCCGATGTAGACGGCACCCGGCTTGAGCAGGATGACGTCGCCGGCCTGGGCGGCGTTGAGCGCTGCCTGGAGATTGCCGCCGGCAGGGACGACGATGTCGGCGGCGAGGACGCGGGCCGGCATCAGCGCGCATGACGCGAACGCCACGGTTGCCGCCACCTGGCGGGCGAGTTTGTACAGACGGAGGGTGAGCCTGCTCACAGGTATGAATCTCCCGGGGACGCGAGGGTGTAGGGTGGCCAGCGAACCGGCCGAATGAATGGCTGTGCCCTGCGTCAGGGCAAGTGCGGTGCCCGCCTGCGGGAGGCGAGCTCGAGTGGAATTAACGGGGGGATTGCCGGTGCTGCAGGCGCGGCGACGGCAACCAGGAGGCCGGATTCCCGGCGGGCTGCCGCGAGGCCGTCACGCGAGAGCCGCGGCGCCCGCGGCGGAGCTCAGCGCCGCGCGAGCTGGTGATAGCAGGACGACCACTGCGGACCGAGCACCGGCCACCCGTACCTGGCGCACTCGTCACGGCCGTTGGCGATCAGCCGTTGCGCCAGTTCGTCGTCTTCGAGCAGCCGGACCGCGCTCGCTGCCATCCCGGCGATGTCACCGGCGGGGACCATCAGTCCGGTGACCTCGTGCGTCACCATGTCGGGAATGCCGCCGGCGTCGGTGGTCACGAGCGGCAGACCGGATGCGTACGCCTCGAGGATCGAGAGCGGCTGATTATCGATCTCTGAGCCGTTCAGGAAGATGTCGGTCCTGTCGTAGAGGGCGGGGATGTCCTCCTGCTCGACACGGCCGACGAAGGTGGTGTGCTTCAGGCCGAGCTCGCCTGCGAGCTGTTCGAGCTGCTCACGCAGCGGCCCGTAGCCGGCGACGGTCAGCTGCGCCTCGGGCACGCGCCGCTGCACGAGCGCGAACGCCCGCAGCACGTTATCGACGCGGTAGTGCTGCTGGAAATTGCGATTGGAGAGGAACACCGGCCGCAGCGGCCGGCGCGGGCGGAAGCGGAAGGTGGCGGTTTCCACCACGTTGAAGATCGCCGACGACGCCAGGCCGAAGGGGTGAAGGATGCGCACCAGGTACTCGGAGGGCACAATCAGCGCGTCGGCCATGCGCATCACCGGCAACGCGGTGCGGCGCCACCGCCGCAGGTGATCCTCAGCCTCGCCGCTGTGGTAGTTGAGCAGCACCTTGCGGCCGTAGAGCCGGCCGATGAGGACGGCCGGTGTCGGAGCGAGGACGAACGCGTAGTAGGACGCGGAGAACACGTGGATGACGTCCCACCGCCAGGCGCGCGCCAGCAGCGAGACGGCATAGGCGGCAGTGGTCACGACCGTGCGGACGTACTTGACGCGCTGCAGCAGCTGCAGCGGCCCAGGCAGTCGCGGGTTGCTCGCAAGAAAGCCGACCTCGAGCGTTGGATCCTCACGCAGCAGCCGGAGCATCCGTGCCGCCTGCACCGCCTGGCCGCCGAGGATATCCACCGACGGAGCGACGATCAGGACGCGCACACGACGGGTGCGGTCCGCAGCGGCCATCAGGCGCGGCCGCCGAGCAACCGGGTATACAGCGAGGCCGTCCGCTGCACTTGCGCACTGCACGAGAAGTGCTGCTCGACGCGGCGACGTCCGGCCTCACCCATGCGGGACGCGCGGTCCTGCTCACGCAACAGCGTCACCAGCCGCTCGCCCATCATCTCGTCGTCCCCCGGTGGAACGATGGAGCCGGTCACCCCCTCTTCGATCGCTTCCCGAGCGCCGCCGACGTCGGTGGCGACGACCGGCCGTCCGGCTGCCATGTATTCGAGGATCGAGTTCGAGAAACCCTCGTTCGAGGAGCTGAGCACACAGGCGTCGGCCAGGTGCAAGGGATCGGCAACCGACTCGCGGCGACCCAGGAAGAACGTGCAGTCGGCGATGCCGAGTTCGTCAGCCAGGCGCCGCAGCGATGCGGTCAATTCACCTTCCCCGACCAGGAGGAAGGCGGCGGCGGGCACCGCAGCCCTGGCGCGGCGCGCCGCGCGCAGGAACGTCGGATAGTCCTTCACCTCGTGACGCATGTTGGCGACGATGGTGACGAAGCGGGCTGCGGCGAGTGCGGCGGGCAGCCCGAGACGGGCGAGTGACGCCGCGCGGGAGGTGTCACCGGCGGGCGCGACGCGCGCAGTGTCGATGCCGTTGTAGATGACCGCGATCTTGGCGGCCGGCACCTGCTGCCGGAGCAGCTCCGCCCGCACCGCCTCGGAGTTCGCGCACACGGCGGAGGCAAGCGAGTAGGCCAGGCGCTGGACGCGCAGCTGGGTCCGCGACCGCATGCCACCTGTTTCGCGCATCGACGCGACGCGCACCGGCACGCCGGCGACGGCTGCCGTCAAGGTGCCGAACACGTTGGTGTAGAAGTCGTGGGTGTGCAGCACGTCGACCGCTTCTGCTTTCAGGAAGCGCGCCAGCCGCAGCATCTGCACGGCGGCATTGCGATCGTAGAAGCTGGTCAGCGGGAAGGACGGCACCGGTCCGAGCGGCAGATCGGCAACCGTGCTGCGCAAGGGGCCGGCGGGATCCAGCGAGGCCAGGCGCACGGTGAATCGCCCCGTGTCGTGCAGCAGCCGCGTGAGTTGCAGCGCCTGCCGCTCGGAGCCGCCCTCGTTGAAGCTGTCGATCAGTTGCAGGACGACTGGCCGGCGGCCGTCGCTGGTGGTGATGCCGGTCAACTGACCGTCAACAGCTCCACGTCGAAGACGATCGTGGCGTTCGGGGGTACGGCGTTGTTACCCTGCGCGCCGTAGGCCAGGCCGGCGGGGATGACCAGGCGGCGGCGACCGCCGACGCGCATGCCGGCCACGCCTTGGCTGAAGCCCGAGATCACCTCGTTGCCACCGACGGTAAAGGGCAGCGGCTCGCGTCCCGCCTGCAGCGACGTGTCGAACTGCGCACCCTTGCCGTCCGTGCCGCTCGGGTTGTACAGCCAGCCGGTGTAGTGCACAGTCACGCGGCGGCCGGCCGTTGCGGTGGCGCCGGTGCCGAGCACGAGATCCGTTTGCGAGTACGGCGCGGTGAAGACGTTGCTCGGCGTTGGACTGGCGGGCGAAGAACTGCCGCAGGCGGCGGCGAACAGGAGGCCGACGATCGCAACGAGGGCGCGCGATGCCGGCGAGAGGGAACCCATCATGGCGTCAATGGTACAACGCCCCCCGCCGTGTTCGGAACGTTCGGGCGTCAGCCCTTCTTCGGGGTGGGGCCGCGCTTGATGAAGACGGAGCTCGAAGACGGGGCGACGACGGTCCCTGGCTTACTCATCCTCTACCTCCTCGATCGGCAACGATACAACGTCGGCAAATCTGCCGGCCAGTTCACGGCGCTCGAGGACGTCGAACTTCATTGCCGCCACTGTCGCGTCGCTGTCGATCTGCGGCGTGGCAAGGAGCGGTCCGTCCGGGTTCTTCGGGCTGAAGACGGGGACGCTGAGGATGCTCCTGAGCGTCGGTCGCACACGGCTGACCTCGTCGGGCTTCAGACCCCATGACCGGCCGCCGACCGCCTTGGCAATGGTCAGGTCGCCGTCGGCCGGGGTGCGATGGCGAATGACCTCGCCGCTCACGCCGGCGGTCTCATCGAGCGCCAGCGCCGAATCCGCGTCGGCTGCCCCTCATGATGATGACGCGGACCCGCCTGCCTGCAGCAGACACCTGAGGCTCCGCCGCGCGGCTGCTCTCCCCTGCCTGAGCCTGTTCTGCCGGATGGCCAGCGGGGGCAGTGCGACGCAGATGGGAGTTTGGTATAGTTTGGTCGGCCCGCCGCCTCGGAGGCCTTGGCGCCCCAGCGGAACCCCGGCAGGCACGCTCCACGCGAGAGAACCGGGCGTGGTTCTCCTGAAAAGGGTTCGGGCCCCTAGCTCAGTGGTAGAGCACCTGACTTTTAATCAGGGTGTCCCGGGTTCGATCCCCGGGGGGCCCACCACCACCGACGCCCGCCGCCACGCGACCGACCGTCCCTATCGTCCAGAGGCCTAGGACGCCGCCCTTTCAAGGCGGTAACGCGGGTTCGAATCCCGCTGGGGACGCCATCCCATTACCGACTCCCTGATTTCCCCCGGAAGAAACTGAAAGCTAAGCACGTTGGGCGCGGGCCTCGTGGAGTTCGAGTTCCGCGTTCGCCAACTCCTCCTGCACCCGTGAAGCCGACCCGCGATCACTTCGTCGAGGCCGGCGCGTCGCCGTCCTTACCGTCTTGCCCCTCGGCGCCAGCTTCGCCGTGGATCTGCGTCGCGCTGACCCCCTTTAGCGGCGGTGCAATCAAAGAGGTCGAGCGTCTTACCTCGGGGAAGCGCGCCTCGCCGCGCCGCCGGTGGATCACCGATTCGTGACGCGACGCGAGCTCCGCGCTGAGCACCTCCTGCAGATAGTCTTCATGCGGCCAGTGCGCGTCACGTGCTTGGCGGGCGAGGCCTTCGAAGGTCCGCGCGATTCACCCGGCAGCTTGGGGGCGCGCGTGTGCATGACGACCAGATCGCCGGTCATGGTCGCGCTCATGCCGGCACCGTCGCGAGCCAGCCGTCACAGTCGGCCGCGCACCCATTCGGCACGTCGATGTCGCGGAGCGCCGACGGCACGTCCACGACGGCGCGCGGCGCCGCCGGCGGCGTCAAAGAAGGCCTCGTCATCGGGGGCGTGTGGATCAGAATCTCGGGCGCGGTGACCCACTCGCCGCGCGCGAGCGTGTCTCCGATCAAACTGAAAGGCCTCGCCCCACGCGAAACTGAGCGTCACATAGGCCGCGCGCGCCGACACGGCGCCCTGCTCCGCCCGCCAGGCCCGAATGCGTGAGGATTAAAGCGAGTGGCGACAACGGCCGCCCGGTTATGGCAGATCATCGCCACCAGCACCCCGACCGAGGAGCCGATACCTCCTCGTTCCGGTGGGCAGTTAGCCTGCTGCCGACCACGCGGGGCCGAATCAGCATCACGGCATTGGACGAGCGGAGCGAGTCCCGTGTCGAACGTGTTTTACGGTGAAGGGCGGCGCCGCAGGAATGCTTAGCGGTCTTGCGCGGCTTCAGCCTGATTAAATAGGTGTCGCCGCGCTTCGGGGCCAGAGCACGGAGAAGCAGGGGTGTCCCTGCTCCTCCGTTTTGCTCGTCAGTAGCTGGCGGGCTTCTCCTCGCCAACCCGAACGCCGTTCTGGAAGGTATTGAGACACAGCGGGTGCGCGAACACACTCGCACTGTACACAATGTCGTCCGCCAGCGGGCCCCCAGGCGGATTCATCCCACCCAAATTCCGCACTCGCTTGGCGATTTCATGGTCGGTGCAGGACGTGTCGCCGCTAATACCAAGCCCTCCGACGATGCTGCCATTCGAATAGAGGGGCACACCACCGCCAAAGAAGATCAATCCCCCGGCGATCTCGTTCCGCTTCCCGTTGGGATCGCTGGGAGCCGCAAGAGCCTCTGGATTGAACAGATTTGACTGGCCAAGGCTCCACAGCGAGTGGCCCGGTTGGGTGAAGGTATAGAGACGCGCCGTTGAGAGCGGCAGGATGTCGAGGCTGAAGGCGTTGGCTGTATACGCCTTCGCCTTGGCGATGGCCTGACTTCCCGGCCACACCTGGGTCGGGTCCTCAGTGGAGCCCACTGTGGCGCAAACCTCGCCAGCCCGATTGACTATCGTCGCCCACATACGGCGACCAGCAAAGAGGCCCCCTGCATCGCCACCTGAATCGGGGGCGGCGCGCAACAACGACTGTAACTGCGCGGCGGTTGGCAAACCCACATCGCAGGACCGTGTCCCTCTCGCCGCATTTCCCTGCGCCTGCGCTGCCGTTACGCCGACCGCCAACGTCGTAACGATCACCCCACCCATCACTCGTCTCACCAACGACAGTCTGCCCATTGACTCTCCTCCCGTTCCCACACGTTGCGCGTGGAACCCCGCAGTTTGTAATCGGCGGTTGCAGGAATCGTCAAGGTGAAATCACTGTTTGCGGCGAGTTTTTTTACTAGAGAACGCAGCTATTAGGTTCACCAGAATCGGCGGCGGTGCCAACCGATCTCGTAATGACGTAACTGACTGCACCACCGAACGAAGTCGCCGTCAGGGCAGATGGAAGGTCGTCGCGGGGTTGACTCGGTGGAGGTGCGACTTACCTCTGCGTTTCACCACCACTTCATTCATTCTGCCGGTTCTGCGATTCAGTCAACTTCGGGAACTGGTCATGAATGGGGCGTGTCGTTCTGTGCATGCTGTTTGCGGCCGTGGCCGTGGATGCTGCTCACCTTCTCCGGCGCGCCGGTCGTGGCACACGGCGGCGGGCTCGATGTCTACGGCGGGCATAGGGACAGCAAGCAGGGGAACTATCACGCTCATCAAGGCACTTGTTCCTGTCGGACGTTTGCGTCGAAGGACGCCGCGATCAAGGCGGGCTGTCGGAGGTAGACGTCGCGGGCTCTCTCAGGGCAGGCGACATGCGGCGCCTTCCCCGACCGGAACCTGGCGATCCTCTGGAGCATTCCGCTCCTGCCCTCGAATCTGAGACGGGCGGTCGTGCCCATCGGCGTCGAGGTGCGGATCTTCAGGAACGACGCGCTGTTGATGTCTGTCAGTAATCATGTGAAGTCCCCCCAGGGCTTATCAGCTGAAAGTCCCCCTCATTTTTTGTGAGGGGGAGGGACGATGGACGATCAGAGGACGGACGTAGGCTCGACATCGGCGACAGGGACGCCGGTGGAGGGGCTGGATGCTGCGAGAGGATGTCGTGCGCGAGGTGCTGGCGCGGCTGGCTCGTGGCGAGCACGTGAAGGCAATCGGGCGCGAGCCGGGGGTCGACAAGAAGACGATCAAGCGGTGGCGCCAGCGCGGCGCCTGGCCCCCCGGCGCCGCGGATCTATGCGAAGGCATTGACGCGCACCGGGGCTTTCTGGCGCGGCGCGGCCCTGAGGTCGGTGGAATGGGGTCGTCCTGCTCCGCGAGCTGCGGACGCAGGGCTTCGCGGGCGGGTATCAGCAGGTGCAGCGGGCGCTCCAGCCGCTGCGCACGACGCGGCAGTGGGCGGCCCGGGCGATCGTGCGATTCGAGACGGGTTCGGACGAGCAGGCGCAGGTCGACTTCGCCCAGCTCCGCGTGTGGATTGCCGACGTCGAGACGGCCGTCCATTTCTTCGTCTTCACGCTCGGCTTTTCGCGCCGGGCGGTAGCCTACGCGTACCGGAATGAGCGACTCGACACGTTGCTCGACGGCCATGAGCGGGCGCTGCGGCATCGACGGCGAGCCTCTGAGCTGTCTCTACGACAATCCGCGCACGATCACGCTCGGGCGCTCCGCCGGACAGGTGCTGTGGCAACCGCTTCGAAGACTTCGCGCGGTACTACGGCTTCACGCCGCGCGCCTGCCAGCCGTATCGCGCGCGGACCAAAGGCAAGGTCGAGCGCGGCGTCAAATACGTCAAGCGGAATGCGCTGGCCGGCCGGCGCTTCGCGAGCTGGGCCGCGCTGGAGTCGTGGCTGGAAGAATGGGCGGTGACCGTGTCGGACGTGCGCGTGCACGGGACCAGCCACGAGCAGCTCGTGGTCAGTCGCGGCGATGGCACGTATGCCCGGCTGCTCGCCCGACTCGCCAAGCTCGACGTGCCTCGCCATCGGCGATTGGCTGCTCGCACCGCTGACCGACGCCGATCGCCGTGATCTGCTCGAAGTCATCGAGGACCGCCGCTGCGGCGGCGAGCCGCCCCCATGTAGGGGAAGTCCTACAGGTGTTCCCCTATACCGCCTTCCGCGTCGAGTGCATACGATGATCGCTCCTCGATAGCGACATCGTGCCCCCGGTCCTCTCCATGTCAAATACCGCGCCGCAGCGACTCTGGACTCTCGAGCACCCGGACAAGTCTGTACGAGGTGCGCTGTCTGATCGATCCGCACGCCCGCGAGCTTCGCGTCGTCACCAGCGCCGGCAACGAAGTGTTGCGGGAGGTGCACGACACGACCGCGATGGCTTGTGAACGGGCGGAGCAGCTGAAGACACGGCTCACCGCGGCTCAATGGCGGTAGCCCGCAATAGTACGCTGCGTGCCGATTGGAGCCTCCCTGCCGGCCAGCGGAACTTCTTCCACAGTGAGTAGCGCGCACAGCTGATCATTCCACCGACGAATCCGTTCCGCGCATGGTCAACATCGGTGTCCTGACGGCCGGCACGACGAATCCATCGCCGCCTTCCCACAACCACACCGTCGCCGTGATGTTCTGCGAGCCGTGCAAACGGCGTGGACGGAACCGGTGACGCGAACGGAACTGCGCGACCTGCCAGTCGATCGACGGCACACATCGGCGGATTCCGCACCCATTAGAGGCTCGTCTGGTCGTTGTCTCTGCACCAGAGGCATTTGGTCACCCGATGCATTTCAGGGTGGAATGAATACCTGATGTGCGGCGGCGTTTGTGTTCGTCTCGTCTGCGCCGTCGGTAGTGCGACTAAACTAGTGGCACCTCGTGCCGGCAGCGCTGCAGCCGCGCATCAGCATCTTGGCCACGCTTCCAGCAACGCGGCGCCGACCACCCCAAGGCTATGGCGGACGAGCACCAACTGTGGGCCGTGGTCCATCCGGCTAAGTCGTTCGGCATAACCTGCATGCTGGCCGGTGAAGCGCCTCAGCTGCGGTTGGTCGCTGGCGTCTATTCAGAAGTTCTGGCGGAAGTCTTCGCGACCAGGGAAGCCCGGGATCACCGTGCGGAAGTGCTGCTGCAGCGGCTGCTCGCCCGGGGCTGGCGAATCGTGCCGCCGTCACGCTGAGCACCATCGGGGCTACGTGCGCGTGACATTCTTACCGAGCGTTGCGCCGAGCCCCGTCACGAGGCGACGCGACGACGCCCCGCCGTTTCTTCCACTCAATTTCTTCCGGCATTTGCTTTCGCGTCCGAAAGCAGCGGTGTAGGCTACCACGCCTAACCCTGAGCAGCTGACCTCGCGGGCCGGCCTCTCAACACGCGGGAGAGGTCGCCATTGACGAACACCGCGCCCACCATCGCGATCTTCGACGCGAGCGACGACACCGTCGATCTCCTCGTCTTGGCACTGAATGAGGGTGGCTTTCGCACGGTCACCGGCCACCTCGCCGAGGTGAAACGCGGTGCGACCGACTTCCTCGCGTTCATCGCCGAACACGATCCCCAGGCCATCATCTGGGACATCGCACCGCCGTACGACAGGAATTGGGTGTTCTTTGAGCTGCTCCGCGCCAGCACGGCGCTCGCAGGGCGAGGTGTGGTCCTGACGACCACCCACAAAGCTCACCTCGATCAGATGGCCGGACAGGATACGGGCGCAATCGAAATAATCGGCAAGCCATACGATCTCGACGCGATCGTCGAAGCCGTTCGGCGGGCGCTCCCGACCCAGAACGACGATGCGTCATCGACCGCCAGCTAGACACTTCGCTCGTTGACTCATCTCGTCTCCGGTTACCGGACCCAAAAAAGGGATCACCGGCTCGGCAGCGGTGGTGACGATGATGACGGGACTGGCCTGGGCGCAGGGCGCCGCGCAGGCGCCGCTCGCGATCCCGAATCCTCGACTATGAGGTCATCACCCTCGAAACCACGGTCAACAAGCCTGCAGCCGAAGCCTGGAAGCGTGTCGGCAGCTACTGCGATATCGGTGCGTGGTACCAGATGGCCTGCTCGATCATCTCAGGTAAGGACGGCGAGGTCGTCTCGGTCCGAGCTCTCGTACACCTATACCCAGCCGGTCCGCGTCGGCGTGCCCTACAACCTGTCCACGGCACGCTCGAGGCCAGGCCGTTGACGGCGTCAACGTCGACGCTGCTCTCCACGCTGGTCTACGACAACTCGATGCTCGCCGACGATGCGGCACGCGGGCTGGATCGGCAGCGACGCACCACCACGTTTACGCGCGCGCTGCAGAACATGAAGACGCTGATCGAGGGCGGGACGCTGCCGCCGCGGGCGCCACGCGCGGGTGGTGCCGGTGCTGCGCCGGCAGGCACCCTGCCGGCGGCCGCGGCAACTAGCGCCAGCGCGACCGGGCGGCGACCTGCCAGCCGGGGCAACCGGGCCAACCGGGCCAACCGGGCCAACCCGCAATGACGGCCTGCTCCTTCAGTTTGTCGCGCCCGGCCGCGCCAGCCCAGCGCCAAGCCCGACTTCGATCCAGCGGCCGTTCACGCGGATGACGATCGTCCCGGTCGGCTGCTCGCCATACATGCCTTCGACGCGGAAGCCGACGTCTTCCCCGCTCATCACCTTCGGCTCGGGCAGCGGCCGGTACATTCGTGCCTGTCCGGCGGCCACTACGCCGACGAGCACGAGGGACAGAACCCAGATGAGGCCGACGACAACGTAGCCACGCTTCGACATCACGACCCTCCGGGGAGTTGGACGCGGGCGCGATGCATTCGGCCGTCACCCGGGCGGAACCGTGGCGTCTTCGCCGCCTCGACCGCGACCCGCTGGCCGGCGGTAGAATCACTCGCCCTAGATCGTGTCCCGCCCAGGAAGGAGTGCCTGCACATGAGCGCAACCTCAAGAACGTCAGCGGCGTTCGTCGCGGCAGTCGCCGCCGCCATCCTCGTCTGGGTTGCCATTGCCGCAGCGCAGCCCGGCTCGGCGGTGGCGCCACGCCAGCCTGCGGATCCCGCGCTCGGAGCAATCCTGCTCGAGTTGCGCGGGCTGCGGGCCGATATGACCGCCAGCAACCAGCGGCTGCTGTCGTCCCAGCTGCTGCTGGGCCGCCTGCAGATGCAGGAACAGCGCATCGCCTACCTCGACGGACAACGGGCCCAGGGCGCGGCAAAGCTCGACGAGGTCCTGACGGCGGTGCGCGCGATGTCCGACCGCGTGGCGCAGTTGGAAACAGGGTGTCGCAACGTCAGCGACAGCAATGAGCGCAAAGCCTGCGACGAGGGGTTGCAGGCCCTGAAGCAGCAGATCGCGCCGTTTCGCGAACGCGAACAGCAGTCCCGTTTGGCCTTGCTCGATCTCGAAAACGCCGTCGCTGCGGAACAGCGCCGCTGGTCGGAGTTCAACGAGCGCCTCGACATCCTGGAACGTTCGGTCGCACCGGTGAACCAAGGGCGTTGATCACGCCGCGGCGCCGGGTGCGCGACAGCCTGCTCAGGGTGCTGCGTCAGGGCCACTGCGCGAGTTGCGCCGTCATGGCCGGTGCGGCTCGAGGGACCGTGACGAGGAAGGCCGGTGACTTGAGGAGCTTAGGCGCAGTAAACACGTAGGCGTCCGCGTTGTCGTCGGCATGAGCGTCGTGTCGCATTCAGCATGGTGCTGGGGCAGCGTCCGATGCCGCAGTTACCCGCAAGAAGGCGGCGGCTGACACGCCGCTGCCCCGCCACTCGGCGTGTAGAAGGGCCATGACCACGTTGTGAACCGAGAACACGGAGCGGAACGGCGCCGCCGGGTCCGCTGGCGCGGAACCCGGCCTACGTCGCGACTGCGCGGAACACGGCCTGCGTGGACCTCGCCTGAGATCGCGCCACCCCGCCGCCGCGCGGCCGCGGCGGACCACGTCGTTCCAGCGCCGGTCCGACTTGAGGGACCGTGACACGGCGCAGCGGGTAAAACCGACGCGCAACGTGATGACGGCGCAGGTCACGGACCTGCGCCGGTCGCCAGCGACGCTGTGAAGCGTCGGTTTTTCCACGGTCACGAACGGAGGACCGGAGCGGAACGACGCGATCCGCGGCGGCATACCTGCGGCGCCTCGCGGCGCCGGGTGGATGATGCCGGGTCCGCTGTGCGGAACCCGGTCTACGTCGCGACTGCGCGGAACACGGCCATGTGGGCCATGCAGGACATCGCGCCACCCCGCCGCTGCGCGGCCGCGGCGGATCACGTCGTTCCAGCGACGGTCCGACTTGAGGGACCGTGACACGGCGCAGCGGGTAAAACCGACGCGCAACGTGATGACGGCGCAGGTCACGGACCTGCGCCGGTCGCCAGCGACGTTGTGAAGCGTCGGTTTTTCCACGGTCACGAACGGAGGACCGGAGCGGAACGACGCGATCCGCGGCGGCATACCTGCGGCGCCTCGCGGCGCCGGGTGGATGATGCCGGGTCCGCTGTGCGGAACCCGGTCTACGTCGCGACTGCGCGGAACACGGCCATGTGGGCCATGCAGGACATCGCGCCACCCCGCCGCTGCGCGGCCGCGGCGGATCACGTCGTTCCAGCGACGGTCCGACTTGAGGGACCGTGACACGGCGCAGCGGGTAAAACCGACGCGCAACGTGATGACGGCGCAGGTCACGGACCTGCGCCGGTCGCCAGCGACGTTGTGAAGCGTCGGTTTTTCCACGGTCACGAACGGAGGACCGGAGCGGAACGACGCGATCGCGGCGGCGTACCTGCGGCGCCTCGCGGCGCCGGGTGGATGACGCTGGGTCCGCTACGCGGAACCCGGCCTAGGTCGCTCCTGCGCGGAGCACGGCCTACGGCGCTACTGCGCGGAACGCGGCCTAGGGCATACCCTGCGTTGCACAACCGTCAGACCCGGAATCTGCTGGCCGTGGCTCAGGGCATCGACTAGCATGAGATCGCGTCGCCGTTCATCCGGAGGATCAATGAAACTGAAAGCCGTACTGGTGGCTGTCGCCCTCGCCTGCGTCGCCCACCAGGCCGAAGCCCACTTCGTGCTCGTCTCTCCCGCTGCGTCAATGGTCCAGAATCGGCTCGGCGACCCGCAGAAGGTCGCGCCGTGCGGCGGTGTCTCGGCCAACCCAGCCCGCAACACACCGGCGAACCCGGGTGTGCCGAGCGGCGCGATCACCGAGATGCGTGGCGGCTCCACCTTCCACCTGCTGGTGAGCGAGACCGTGTTCCACCCGGGTCACTACCGCGTCGCGCTCGCCCGCACCGCGGCGGAACTCCCGGCCGATCCGAAGGTGACGACGCGCGACACCGAGCGGGGTCCGTGGTCGGTGTCGGCGGAAATCCAGGCAACGCCGGTGGCGCCACTGCTCGCCGACGGCCTGTTCCCGCACACCGAGAAGCCGGCGGCGCTGTTCGAGGCGGACATCGCCATCCCGAACGTCACCTGCAAGAACTGCGTGCTGCAGGTGATCCAGTTCATGGCCGAGCACGGCAAGAATGCGGATGGCGACTACTCCTACCACCACTGCGCGGCAGTGAACATCACCGCCGATCCGGCAAAGCCACTCGATCAGCGCTGGGGCGCACTGACCAAGCAGTAACGCCGGCTGGAGTCGCCGTCCGCGTCAAGGCGGACACCTGGTCATCGCAGCCGCTGCACTGCCCGCACACCGGCACGCAGCGGCTGCCATCCTTCCGCTCGACCGCCGTCGCAGACGACGGCCCCGCTCTTGACTGCCGCGCTACCGCGCGGCGCCCGCCGGCGCTTGCGCCGCTTCCTGCTGATACAGCGTGACCCGCGCCTGCAGGCACGTCGTCACCATCTGCGCAAACCTCTGAAAGCCTTCGACGCCGACGACCAGCGCATTCTCGTTCGGCTTCCGGCTCTCGGGGCGCATGACGTAGTCCCAGGCGGCCGAATCGATGATCGCTTCGTGCGGATCGATGAATACGTCGACGCCCGCCTGCCTCGCGGCGCTGGAGAGGTGGGCCAGGCTGTTGATCGCCGTCCGGTGGTTGTCGACCCCGCCGGTCGGGCCGACGCCGCCGGCAAGCGCCGCGACGTGCCGCTGTCCGCGCTCGGTCACCGGGAAGATCGCCGCAACGGTCCCGGCCGTGTGGCCAGGAATCAGCAAGAAGGTGATCGAGGTGTCACCCATCCGGACCACCTGCCCGTCGCGGATGATGCTGTCCGGATTCGGCGCGCCGCCGAGCGCCGGCCAGTCCGCCTCGGCCAGCATGATGCGCGCGCCCTTCGACCTGAAATAGGGCAGGCCGCCTGAGTGGTCGTTGTGCGAATGCGTCACGACGATCAGCTTGATCTGATCGGGATCGAGTCCCAGCTTCCGCATGCCAGGGACGATGATGTTCGCCGCTTCGTCCGGCGTATTGAGCGTGTCGAACAGCACCAGGCCGTCGGACGTCCGCAGCACCCAGGCGCCGACATCGGTGCGGCCCACATGGTAGAAGTTGTCGAACAGCTGCGACGGCGTGGCGGCGTCGCCCTTGCCGTTGGCGGTATTCGGACCATTCAGCATGCAGTAGCGGCTGAAGGAGATGAGAAACCGGCCGTCGGTCAGCTTGAGTGCCTGCTGCACCAGCGGCAGGCTCGGGTCGGCGCCGCGCCCTCCCTGCCCGCGCCCGCCGCCGCGCCCCTGCCCGCCAGCCGGCGCCTGCGCGTGCACGGCACCCGCCGCCGTGTAAACCGCCAAGGCCATGGCTACCGCCGCAAGAGCGGCAAGCCGGCGCTGATTGATGATCATTGAAGACCCAAGCCTTTCTGTGATTGCGTAAGTGGAGCCGCTGTCCGCGCCTGACCGCCGCAGGCCGGCATTCGCGGCACGGACGAGCCGGTTCAGTTACTATTCTGCCGCGGGACACTATGAGCAAACCATCGAAGAGAAAGCGACCGGCGAGCCGAGCCGACAGTCACGCCCTCCGTCCGGCGCCCAACTGGCCGTTGCTGGCGCTGAGCATCCTGGGCATCGTCTTGACCGGCTACCTGTCGTGGACGGCGCTGACCGGCGCCAGCGTGCAGGGCTGTTCTGCCGGTGGCGGCTGCGACACGGTGCTGACGAGCCGCTGGGCAACCCTGTTCGGCCTGCCCACGGCGCTGTGGGGGCTGTTCGCCTACGCCGCGCTTGCCGGCATCGCCTTCATCCGCCGCGCCGACACCCACTGGTCGTACGCATGGACGGCCGCCTTCTTTGGCGTCTGCTACAGCGTTTACCTGACCATCGTCTCGCTGACGGTGCTCGGGTCGGCGTGCCCGTACTGCCTGACGTCGCTCGCGCTGATGAGCGCCACGCTGGCGTTGGTGACGTGGCAGCGGCCGCCACAGGTGGCACACCGGTCGTGGGGCCGCCTCGTCGCGAGCCGCGGTGCGCTCGCCGCGATGGTGATCCTGCTGCTGCACGCCAACTACACCGGGGCGCAGGCTGAACCCACCGGACCGGAAGACCCGATGACCCGCGCCCTCGCCGAGCACCTGGCCGACGAAGGCGTGCTGTTCTACGGCGCCTCGTGGTGCCCGCACTGCCAGGAGCAGAAGCGGCTGTTCGGCGCCTCCGCGAGCCGGCTGCCCTACATCGAGTGCAGTCCGGCCGGGCCGAACACGCCGCAGGCGCCGTCCTGCAGCCGGGCCGGCATCCGAACCTACCCGACCTGGGTCATGGATGGCCGTGCCTTCGCCATCGGCGAAGTCCTCAGCCTGGCGCGCCTCGCCCAGGCGACCGGCTTCGCTGGAGCGGCCGACTTCAAGTAGCGCCTCGCGCACCGCTCGACGCGGCCACTTCTCAGGACCGACTAGTGTGCGGCCACCGGGCGACCGGGCACCGCGCCGGCTGCAGCAACACGGCGCGGCGCGGTTTCCTTCAGGAACAAGGCGATCACCGTGCCGAGCACCTGGCCGCCGAGCGCGAACCACAGCGTGTACTGGATGCCGTGATTGTCGGCAATCCAGCCGCTGATCACCGGCGCGATGCCGCCACCGAACACCTCGCCGGCGCCAATCACCAGACCGGCGACGGATGCGACCATGCCGAGCGGCGCGGCCTCGGCCGCCACCGGGCCTGCGAGGATCGCCAGTGCCGCGAAGTTGAACAGCGCCGCGCCGAAGAGCAGCGCGAACAGGATGGGCAGGCTCTCGGCGCCGGTGTTGATGAACAGGTAGAGGAAGACGGCGGCGACGGCGTAGGAGATCAGCGTCGCCGGCTTCCGGCCGATGACGTCGGAGATCGCCGGCAGCGCGAACTGTCCGATGAAGCCGCCAAAACCAATCGCCGAGAAGACAAATCCCATCTGCTCGGTGTTCAGCTTCAGATAGACCTGCAGGTACACCGGCATCATTGCCGCCAGCACGAAGATGCCGGCCATCGCGCACATCAGCGTCAGCATCGCCAGCGCCACGTTGCGATGCTTGAACACGTCGGCGAACGAGCCGCGTGGCGCGTGCGGTCCGCTGCCGCTATCGATGGTGTCCGGCTCCCGGATGATGAACCACATCACCACCGCGACGACCAGGCCGGGGATGCCGACGATCATGAAGACGGTACGCCAGTCGGTGTACTGCAGCAGCTGCGTCGCGATGATCGGCCCAAGGGCGAGCCCGAACAGCGAGATCATGCACTGGAACACGCCGTTGTTCAGGCCACGGCGCGACGGGTGCGATGCCTCGACGGCGACGGCAACGCCGGTCGAGGCGACCGGGCCCTCGGCCAGGCCCATCACCGCCCTGATGATCAGCAGGCTGATGAAGCCGGTCGCCAGCCCGCTCAGCGCCGACAGCAGCGAGAACGCGACGACCGCCGGCACCAGCACCTTGCGGCGGCCAAGCCGATCGGAGGCGTAGCCCATGACGAACGCGGCCACGCCCCACGCGACCGCGAGGATACCGGCGAGCGTTCCGAGTTGCAGCTGGCTCAAGCCGAGCTCACCCATCATGCTGGGAAACAGCACCGGCAGGATGAAGCGGTCGAGGCCGACGAGGCCGAACGCCAGGCTGAGGATCGCGATGATCTTGAACTCGTAGGCGGTATCCCACTGTTTCGGTGCTGGTGCAGCCACGTTCCCCCCTGGAAGCTGGTTCTGATACTCGCGCACGGCGCGGGCGGTGGAGTGGGACTTATACAGTCGCCCACGCCTTCTTGTCGAATGAAAAGGTTCGCTGCGGCGCCGACGCGGGATGACCGCTGAAGTTCGCCGGCTGCGGGCCGATTCAGTAGACGATGCACCCGGAGGCGGCGGTCGCCTGGCGACAGCAACAGCGCGAGGCGGAGCCTGCCGCCGCGGAGTCGCTGCTGTGCGCCCTCGACACGATGCGCGCCGGCTTCCAGGTGCTTGGGCCCGACTGGCGCTACCGCTACGTGAACCCGGCGGCGGCCATGCACGGCCGGCGGACGGTGCAGGAACTGGTCGGCCGCAGCATCCTCGAGGTGTATCCGGGGATCGAAACGACACCGGTATTCGAAACGCTGCAGCGGGCGATGCGCGACCGGCAGTCAGCCGCTACGGACAACCTCTTCACCTATCCGGACGGCGAGTCACGCTGGTTCGAAATCCGCGTCGAGCCGGTTCCCGAGGGAGTGTCGATCTATTCGCTCGACATCCACGAGCGCAAGCTGCAGCAACTCGAGCTCGAACGCCGCGTCGCCGAGCTCGAAGCGAGGCAGACCTCGTTGACCCGGCGGCTCTGGCGGACAGTCGCGCGGTCGCGGCTCGACGAACATCCGGATGGCTGGATTCTGTAGTGCATCGCACGAGCAGCGCTGAGGCGGAGTCGCCCGCGACGGTCACCGGGCGCGGGCAGCATCACAGTCGCGGGCCGCGGCTGACGCAGGCGGAGTGGCTCGGCGAAGTCGAAGCCGTGCTCGCCGCACAGCACCCCTGGACGGTCATCTCGGCGTGGTGCAGGTACGGCGGCGCAGATGTACTGCGCGGCGTTGGCGCACGGCGACAGCACGAAGTCGTGTGTCATCACGGTGCCGTGCGCGACCAGCACGCCTGCGACACGGGCGATGGAGATCGCCCGTCAGCTGCGAATCGCCTGAGCCGCGCATTTGGCGGGTCCGCTCCGACCGTCGTAGGGCGGGTGCCGCGCAGCGGACCCGCCGTCTCTCAATAATCTTCCAACCGCAATTGCCAGCGCCCCGAGACGTCGACAATGCCGGCGCCGCTGCAGTGGCGCTGCGGCTTCGGCGACCGGCGAGGCGCTGCCGCGCGCTTCGGCGTGGCGCGCGGCGCCTTGGCCGGGGCTTTCGACGAGGCTGATGTCATGACGCCTCCTGCCGCGTCTCCCCGGCTCGGCCGGTCACGCGTGTCCGGGAAGGCTGGTATAGCTGCCCGCTGTTAGCCATAACGCCGGCAGCGGCGTACCGTAACGCCACGGCATCACCGCAGATCAGCCATCGCCGGGCCAACCGGTCAGGCGCAGCAGCTCGGTCCGCAGCACGCTGCCGGCTTGCGGGCGCGGATGAACGCGCTCATGAATTTGCCCTGTACCGCCGGCGCGACGGCGTCGACGTCGATGCCCTGGCCTGAGAGGAACGTCCGCGCATCCTCGATGTCATAGACCCGCGTCGGTTCGATGTCGACGGCTTCGAAGCCGGCGGCCTCGAGCCGCTGGCGATAGCTGGTCTCCTCCAGCGCGCCGGCGAGGCACCCCACCCACAGCAGCATGCTGTCACGCACCTCGGCCGGGACTTCGCCGCGCGTGACGACATCCGAGACAGCAAACCGCCCGCCGGGCTTCAGGACGCGGAACGCCTCGCGCAACACCCGATCCTTGTCGGCAGAGAGGTTGATGACACAGTTCGAGATGATCACGTCGACGGCGTTATCCGGCAGCGGGATGCGCTCGATCTCCCCTTTGAGGAACTCGACGTTGGTGGCGCCGGCCTTGCGCTGGTTCTCCCGGGCCAGCGCCAGCATTTCGTCGGTCATGTCCAGGCCGTACGCCTTGCCGGTAGGACCCACCCGGCGCGCCGACAGGAGGACGTCGATGCCGCCGCCGGACCCAAGGTCCAGGACCGTCTCGCCCGGCGCGAGTGACGCCAGCGCCGTGGGGTTGCCGCAGCCGAGGGATGCCAGCACCGCTTCCTCCGGCACCATCCCGGTCTGCGCGCTGTCGTACAGGTTCGAGGTGATCGGATCGCACGTCCCGGCGAGCGCGGCCGAGGCGCCGCAGCAGGCCGAGGCGCCGCCGCCGCTCACCCGCAGCGCTGCCTCACCGTACTTCTCCCGCACGATCGCTCTGACGTCCGTTCCCACATCGCTGCTCGTATCCGCATGGCTCATGGTGCGTCTCCTGTTGGCTGTTCAACGGCAGCAGGCAATCCTGCCCGGCTCGATTGCCTTGTTCCTGGTGCAGCACTCGGCGTAGAGGAAGCCGAGCAGCTGCTCCAGCGTGTCGGTGTTGGCGGCGTAGCGCAGGAACGTGCCCTCCCGCGTCACCGTGACGAGCCCTTCGTGCTTCATCTTGTCCAGGTGATGCGACAGCGTCGACGGCGCAATCCCCAGTTCCTGGCCGATCTCGTTGACGACCATCCCACCCGGGTGCGCCGACAGCAGCAACCGCAGAATGCGCAGCCGCGACTCGGTGCCGATGGCGGCGAACATGTCCGCGAAGGCGGCAACCTGTTCGGCGCCCTGTGCTTTCGCAACCGCTTTCATTCTGTGATTCTACAATCATCGAAATATATGTCAACCGCTAAGATCGAGCGATGCGGCTGCTCGTCGTCTTCCTGCTGCTGGTGACCAGCGCGGCGTGTCAGCGTCGCCAGCCGGCCGCCCTCATCCTCGCGACCACGACCAGCGTCGTGAACAGCGGGCTCACGGAACAACTGCTTCCCGAATACCAGCGCCAGTCACGCGCCGACGTCCGCACCGTCCCGGTCGGCAGCGGCCGCGCGCTGAAGATGCTGGCGGCGATGCAGGCTGACGTCGCGATCACCCACGCTCCGGCCCAGGAGACCGATGCACTGCGGGCGCATCCGACGTGGCACTACCGCAAGATCCTCTACAACCAGTTCGTCATCGTCGGGCCACCGGAGGATCCGGCCGGTGCGAACGGGCTGCCAGCGGTCGACGCGATGCGCCGCATCGCGACGAGCAGCGCCCGCTTCATCTCGCGCGGCGACGAATCGGGCACACATGAGCGTGAGCGACAGCTGTGGCGGGCGGCCGGCGCGACGCCGCCGGCGCCGCGGCTGGTGATTGCCGGCGCCGGCATGGGCGAGACGATGCGGATCGCCAGCGAAACTGGCTCCTACACCCTGGTCGACGAGGGGACGCTGGCGCAACTTGCCGCCGCGGTCAACCTCCGCGTCGTCTCGAGTGGCGATCCGCTGCTGCTGAACACCTACGCGGTGATTACCGATCCGGCCAATGCGCCAGGGATGGCGTTCGCGCGCTGGCTGGCGGAGGGCGACGGTCGAGGGCTGGTGGTCGAGCGGCTGCGCCGCGGCACCCTGCGCGGCTTCACCGTGTGGCCGGCGGGCACCAGGGGCACGGCACCCGCCGACGAACCGGCACTCCGCATCGCGGCGCCCGACTCCTAGCGCGTCGCGCTGCCCGACGTCGCCGGCCGCTCGAAGGCGCCGATGTCGTAGCCTCGTCCCTGCGGCCTGGCCACGCCGGCACGATCGGTGGTGACACCGGAGAGCGCGATGCCCGCGTCGATGGCCAGCGAACCGGCGGCGAGCGCGTAGTTGTCGCCAGCGGCGTTGACGAAAGCATTGGCGGTGACCGTCATGTTCGACACGTGCAACGCCTCCGACGGGCGAGTGGCCGCCAGCAGCAGGAGATTCCGCACCTCGAGGCCGGTGCTCACCGACGACGCCGCCTTGAACGGCTGCGTGACGTTGCGGCCAATGGTGCTGTTCCAGATGCGCAGGTTCTGGACGTTGTCTTCGTAGCGGAATCCGCTCAGCACGTTGTAGACGACGGCATTCTTGATGGCGACGTTTGCCCCGGCAGTCGTCGCCGAGGGCCCGCGCAGCCGGAAGGCGATCTCGGAGTCGTAGACAGTCACCCGGTCGAGGGTCGCGTCGATGTTTTCCTTCAGGTTGAACGCCGCCATGTTGCCGATCAGGCCGTTGCGGAAGCCGTAGGCGACGGTGTCACGAATCACGATGGTCGCCCGCGGCAGCGTGGCGCTGGCCTTGGTGTCGAGGGCGTTCTCCCCTGCTACCGTGCCGGCCGGGAAGCCATTCTCGGCGGCCGCGAGCGGCGCCAGCCAGATACGGTTGCGCTCGAGTGTCACGCGATTCCAGCCCGGCGCGCTGCGCGACGGATCGAGCTGGATGCCGTCACCGGAAAACGTGTGGATCTCGCTGTCGCGCACCACCAGGTCCTGTGCGGCCCCGGCAACGATGCCGTGTGCGTCGGTACGGCCGCCCGCGGCATTCAGCGCACGATGAATCAGGCAGCTATCGATCAGCACGCCGCGAGGCGCGCCCATGTCGATCAGATCGAGCGTCGACCGACGTACTTCGCAGTTGCGCAACGTGAAGTAGTGAGCGGTACTCGACAGGCGGACGGTGTCGTCGGCGCCGTAGCGGCCATCGAACGCCAGGCCGTCGACCGTCGTGTAGGCGTGGCCCGCCGTCAGCACGCGGCCGGGCGCGCTCACCAGCACCGTGCGCGGTCCAGAGGCGGCGCGCAGCGTGATCGGCGCCGACGTGCTGCCGTCGCGGACCGTGCGCAACGACTCGTTGTAGGTGCCGGTCGCGATCGTGACCGTGTCGCCCGGCCGGGCGGCGTTGATTCCATCCTGGATGCGCCCAAACGGCGCCGCGCTGGTGCCGGTGCCATTGGCGCCGGCGCGCACGAACCATTCGGTGGCCTCTGCGCCGCGCGCGCACGCGCCAACCAGCAGCGCACACACGACGACCTCATGAAGATGCCTGAGCATGCTTCGTTACCTCTTCTTAAAAAGCCGAGTTAGCGCGTGCGAGACTGCAGGGGGGCAGGACCGCGGGGGAGTTCAAGAGATAACACCCACCGCGGGCCCGGTCAAGGGTCAGGCGCTCACAGCCCGAGCTTTCCGCCTCTTTCCTTGCCAGTACGCGGGCCGCGGTTGTCGCGCGACGGGAAGTGATCGAGATTGCCCAGCCTGAAGGCGGTGGTGTAGACGAGCTGCGCAATCCGCGTCAGCTTGACGAAATCGATCTTGTCGACCTCGTCCGTGACGTAGTGATAATCGCGGTGCAGGCCGGTGGTGTAGAAGATGACCGGGATGCCCTTGGCGGCGTAGCTGTAGTGGTCGCTGCGTGTGTAGAGCGATTCAGGGTCCGCCGGATCGTTCATCTCGTAGTCGAGCGTGAGCGGCCGGTCCAGCGCGGCGTTCGCATCTTCGCTGAGGTTGTGCAGTTCGGTGCTGATCCGGTCCGAGCCTACCAGGTAGACCGTGTTGGCTTCCGCGGGGTCGTCGCAGCGATTGCGGCCGATCATGTCGACGTTCAGTTGCGCCGCGATCTTGTCGAGCGGAACGCCAGGGTAATCGGCGTAGTAGCGCGACCCGAGCAGCCCGGCCTCTTCACCGGCATGCCACACGAACAACAGCGACCGCTTTGGCCGCGGCCCCGCCGCCAGCCGCCTGGCAATCCCCAGCAGCGCGACGCTCCCGGACGCATCGTCGTCGGCGCCGTTGTAGATGATGTCGCCGGTGCGCGGTTGTGGCCGCTGCTGGCCGCTGCACGAGGCGATGAGATTCGCACCAGCGCCGGGCGCCGGCGGCACCTGCTGGTAGCCGACATGGTCATAGTGCGCGCCGAGCATGACGAAGGTGTCCTTCAGGCGTCCATCGCTGCCCTCGACCATGCCGATGACATTTCGGGTCAGACGCGTCTGGACGATGTCGTAGTCGGCGTTGACGTCGACGGTGATGCTCACGCCGTCGAGGCTGACCGGCGGCAACGGTTCGCGGCGGTCGGCGAGCGCCTTCAGGTCGGAGTAGCTGTGTGACGCGGCGCTGAAGACGAAGGTGAAGAACTCCTCACCCGCGGTGATCGATGGCGGCACGAGCGTATCGAGGCGCTGCACGGTCTGGAACTCACCGCGGTTCGGGTTTGGCGCAGCCGTCGCAGCCGGCGTCGCGGCCGGTGGTGTCGCAGCCGGTGGTGTCGCGGCCGGCGACGTGCCTGGCGTCGTGGCTGCCGGCGTGGCTGCCGGCGTGGCCGGAGCATCGCCGGCGGCAGCGGCGGGAGCCGTCGCAGGCTCGCGGCGCGGTTGCGCCGCTGCTGGCTGCAGGAAGCCGATCGCGGCCGCCGCCCGCTGGATCTCGATCGCGTTCCGGCCACGCCCGGCGAGCAGGCGGTTCTGGACTGGCGTCATCCCCTGCGGGCCGTTGCCCATGAACAGCACGATCCGGGTTGCCGAATTGCGCTCGCGGTAGTCGTCATGACTCAGCTCCGGCACCGTCAGCCCGTATCCGGCGAAGACGGCAGTAGCGGTGACCGCCTGCCTTCCCCCCTGGTTGCGCGGGAAGCGTACCCCCTGGCCGTCGGCGAAGGTGCGGCTCTGGCCGCCGACGGTGACCGTGACGCTCGAACGGCTCCGCGTATTGACGCCAAGCACGCGCACCGACTGGAAGTAGGTGCCGCCGTCACCCGCGGGCTTCACGCCGGCCGTGCGCAGCTGGCTGGCGATGTAGGCGCCGGCCAACCCGAGACCCTCGGTATACACCTGGCGGCCCTGCAGTTCGTCGGAGGCCAGATAGGTCAGCCACTGCCGCGCGTCTTCCACGCGCACGGGCGGCGACTGCGGCGGCTCGTCACGGGCTGCGGAGAGCGCCGTCGACAGGACCTGCGCAAGAAGTAAGACGCCGACGGCGAGCGCGGCAGCGCGCGTGGACCTGCGGGGGAGCGCCATGCGCTGATTATGCTCTGCCCGGGGCGCCAGGTCTGCCCCCCGAGGCGTGGCTGCATGGGCACCTCGGGCGCATTGGGGATGACGGCGACGAAAAGGAAAAGAACAAGAAGAAAGGACAATGCCGGCGGCGCGATCGCGCCGCAGCTGACACGGCGAGGAGCCAGGGTGGCAAAATCCGCGCAAAAGCGGGCGCACAACCGCAGTTCGCGGCCGTCCGGCGCGGCGGCGGCGAGGGGTGTCATTGTGGGCAACAGGCTTGCAGAAGCACGGCACGTGGCAAAGAAAACGGCTCGCACCAATACCCTTGCCTTCAAGAAGCCTGGCCGGCCGCGCAAGTCGCTGATCGAGTGGAACGACCCGTCACGCCAGGTGCAGGTGCTCGACTGGAAACAGCGCGCGCAGGAATTTGGCCTCAACGTCGACGAGCGCGAGGAGTCGGACGTCCCCTACGAGATCGAACCGGCCCGCCTGTTGCGCAGCGAGGAGCCCGAAGCCTTCGCCGCACAACCGATTCCCGATGACAACGATGACGAGGAGCAGGAGGACGAAGACGAACGTCCCGCGAGTGCGCCCGGCGTCAGCCGCGAGGACGTCGACCTGGTACGCGTCTACCTGCAGCACATCGGCAAACGGAAGCTCCTCAAGAAACACGAGGAGGTCGCCATCGGCGAGCGCATCGAACAGGCGCAGCACGAACTCGTCGCGACGCTGGCGGAGATGCCGTGCGCGATCAACACCCTGGTATCCCTTGCCGACCGGATACGTTCAAAGGGTGACCCGGCAGCGGAGCTGATCCTGCTGCCCGAGGGTGGCGAGCTCCGCGACGATCAGATCGCCCCTGTGCTGCGCGCCTTCAACCGCATCAAGCGGCGCCGCTGCCTGCTCGACAACCTGCGCGCCAAGCTGGAGAACCCGCGGCTCGGCGTCAAGGCTCGCGCCGTGCACGACGCGCATCGCGAGAAGGCCCGGCTCGGCATCATCGAAGATCTGGCAACGCAACCGATCCGGCCGTCCCTGATCGACGGCATCGTCGACGAGTTGCGCGAAGTGGACAAGGAGTTCCGCCAGCTCGAAAACGTCGGCCGCACCGAACGCGCCGAACGCTGCAAGGCGCTGGAAGGCGCGGCTCGGGCTGAGCCGGGCGGAGTTCCGGCGCCGCTTCACCAAGGTCGAAACGGCCGACGAGATCGTGCGGGAGGCGAAGCGCGAGCTGATGGAGGCCAACCTCCGCCTCGTCGTCTCGATTGCCAAACGCTATCTGAATCGTGGTTTGTCATTCCTCGACCTGATCCAGGAAGGCAACATCGGCCTGATGAAGGCGGTGGACCGCTTCCAGTTCCGCCGCGGCTTCAAGTTCTCGACCTACGCCACCTGGTGGATCCGCCAGGCGATCACAAGGGCGATCGCCGACAACGGGCGAACGATTCGTCTGCCGGTGCACGTGATCGAGTCGTTGAACAAGCTGGAAAAGGAGCGCAAGGCGCTGCGCATCGAGCATGGCCGCGAGCCGACGCCGGACGAGATCGCCAAGAGACTGAAGATACCGGTGGCGAAGGTGCGGCTGCTGCTCGACGCGCAGAAGACGCCCTACTCGCTGGAGATGAAGATCGGCGAGGACGAGGGCACCGAGCTCGGCGACGTGCTGCGCGATCGCAGCATCCAGATCGCCGGAAGACACCGCGCTCGAGGGCGATCTGACCAACGAGGTCGAACGCGCGCTGGCGCCGCTGTCGGACCGCGAGCGCGAAGTGCTGCGCCTGCGCTACGGCCTCGGCACCGACCGCGAGTACACGCTCGAGGAAATCGGCCAGCGCCTGTCGGTGACCCGCGAACGGATCCGGCAGATCGAGAGCCGCGCCCTGCAGAAGCTCCGGGCCGCCAAGCAGCGCGAAGCGGCCGCCGCCCCACGCCGCCGCCCGGCCTAGCCGACGGGGTGCCGGCCGGGGCCGCGTTGGTGGCACCCGGCCTTCTTCGATCCCGCTCTGCCCAACCCGGCCCTGCTCAATCCGGCCTGCTTCACCCGCCCGCTTCACGCGCGTTACTTCCCGCTCTGCTTCTGCGTCTGCCGGTGCCGCCGCGCGGCACCGGTGTGCTTAGCCGCTTGTCGCTCCCGGTCAGTTGCAGGAGCCGCCGGTCGCACGGAACGACGCCACGTTCACCTGGTGAGAAGCGTTCGCCGTGGTCGCGGTCGATCCGGGGATGGTCACCGCGCCGGGGCTGCCACTGCGTGTGCCGGTCGTGCCGGTCGCCTCGCCACGCGCTCCGGCAGCGGCGGCGTCGCGAGCCGTCGTTCCAGCCGAGGTCGTTCCCGACGTCGCACCCGCCACCGCACCAGCTCCGGCGGTTGAACCCGCCCGGTCGGTGCTGCGCACGTCGGCACCGCTCGTCCCGCGGTCGCCGGTACGGGCGTTTACGCCGGTCGCCGTGTTGCCGTCGCGCGACGAGTCGCCGCTGCGTACCGCGGCCGATGCGGTCACCGCGTCCAGCGTGCCGACCACTTCAACCCGCTGACCCACGTGCTGCCCGAGTTCGCGCGCCCGGGCGCCGGTCAACGCATACGACACCGCGCTGCTGTTGGCGGAGCCGGTGTTCGAGCCGACCTGCGCGGTGGCGTTGGCGCCGACGTTCGCGTCGGCCGTGACGCCGCTGCGCGCCGGTGGTGAGGTGGTGCTGGCATCGGTGCCGCCATTCGGCGTCGGGTTGCCGAGCCGCGTGGTGGTACCACTGGTCGCCGCGGCACCGGCGCTGGCGCCGCTGCCGCTGACGCCAGCGGTCGCGCCGATGCGGTCGGTAGTACCGGTACCGGTCGGCGACTGGATGCCGCCACCGTCGGAACTGGTCGCCCCGGTGTTCACGCCGCCGTGGCCGTCGCTGTTGCCGGCCATCACGGCGTTCATCAGGACCAGGTCATTGCCCGACGCACTGCGAACGACGCAGCCGGTCAGGGTGACCTGCGATGCGGCCTGCGTGCGGCTCGCCTGCGTGCTGCTGCCTTGGCTGCCGCTGCCCTGGGTGGTGGTTCCCGGGCTGCGAGTACCCGGCGCGGGCGATCCGCTCGGCGTCTGGTTCGTGGTGGTCTGCGCGCTGGCGGCGACCGCCAGCGACAGGATGGCTGCGCCGCAGGATGAGGTGACGCGGAAAGACATAGGCTTCCTCCGTGGTTGATGACGTGAAATCACGCATCGACCTGCTGCAATGGCGAAGCCGGACCGGGCGCGGACAGCCCGACGGTTCAGTTTTCCAGCGGCGCGACCGGCCGGCCGGTGAGGATGCGCGCGGTCGTGATCGCCTGCCCGGCGTGGCGCGTCGAGTGTTCAGCGGCATGGAAGAGCAAGCCGAGCACAGTGGACGGCATGCCGGCGCGTCCCACGCGCCGTTGGGCGAGAAGCGCAGCCGGATCGCGCGTCTCAGTCGTCCGCAGCACCGCCAGCGCGGCGTCAATCGTCTGGTTGAGGTGGGCGACCAGCGCGCTGATCGGCTCGCCGCCGGCCTCTTCGCCAGCGAGGAACGTACGCTGCTCTGCTGTGAGCATCTCGCCTCTCGCGTAGGTGAGGAGGCGGTCAATGGCCCCGGCGGTGTGCCGGATGTGAAAGCCGATGGAGGCAGCGCCGCCCGGCGTGACCCAGACAAGGTCGGCGGGCACGCTGGCCTCGAGCCGCTCGATCTCTTCCCGCACCTGGAGCAGCGAGTGAGCAACAGGCATCAGCATCGGCGGGTAGTCAGCGAGCGGGCCTCGCAACCACACTTCTGGACGTGAGCTCATGACAGCCACTCTACCCTGCCCGGCCGATGGATTGCATGCTGCGGCGCGGCCCGGCCGAAGACCATCTGCTACGCTCACGCAAGCCGCACGCGGGCAGCCGTGCCGACCGGGGCAGAAAACATCCCGGCCCACTGTCCTGGCGAACGGTCCGAGCGAACGGTCCCGGCTCGCGGTCCCAACGCATGGCCCATCCCGACTACGTTCCGCAGCTTGCCACCCTGGTCAAGACGCCCCCGGCCGGCGACGAATGGCTGCACGAGATCAAGTTCGACGGCTACCGCATCGGCTGCCGCATACGCCGCACTACCGTGCGGCTGTACACGAGGAACGGGAAGGACTGGACCGGCTCCTTCCCAGAGGTGGTCGCTGCCGCGAAACGGCTGAAGACGAGTGACGCGCTGCTCGACGGCGAGGTCGCCATGGTCCTGCCGGACGGCCGCACCAGCTTCCAGGGGTTGCAGAACGCCGGTGCCGGCGCCGGCACACTCGCCTACTTCGTCTTCGACCTGCTGCGTCTCGACGGCGGGCGGCTCGAGGCGCTGCCGCTGGAGGAGCGCAAGCGCCAGCTCGCGGCGCTGGTTGGCCGTGGCAGGTCGGGGCGCATTCGCTACTCCGACCACATCGACGGCCGCGGCGACGACTACTTCCGCCAGGCGTGCGCTCTGGGGCTCGAAGGCATCATCTCGAAGCGCCGCGACCTCCCCTACGAACCCGGGCGACACGGTGGCTGGGTCAAGACCAAGTGCGTGCAACGGCAGGAGTTCGTCATCGGCGGTTACACCGACCCGGAAGGCTCGCGCGCCGGTCTCGGTGCGCTGCTGATCGGCCACTACGCCGCCGGTGCGCTGGTGTTCGCCGGCAAGGTCGGCACCGGCTTCAGTCAGAAGACGGCGCTCGAGTTGCGGCGCCGCCTCGAGGCCATCACGCGGCCGCACTCGCCATTCACTCAGGCGCCGCGCGGCGCGGTCACGCGGCGGGCACACTGGGTGGCACCGACTCTGGTGTGCGAAGTCGAGTTTACCGAGTGGACCGGCGACGGCAAGATCCGCCATCCCTCGTTCCAGGGGCTGCGCGGCGACAAGCCGCCGGCCGATGTCGTCCGCGAGCGAGCGGCGGCCGCGCCAACCACACGACCGGCCCGAGCGACGCGACCGGCACGACCGGCACCGGCGCCGACGGCGGACGATGTGGTGGCCGGCGTCCGCATCTCGCACCCCGATCGCCTCATCTACCCCGAACCGCGCACCACCAAGCTCGAGCTCGCCCGCTACTACGAAGCGGTGGCGGATCGCATGGTGCCGCACGTGGCCGGCCGCCCGTTGACGCTGGTGCGCTGCCCCGAGGGGCTGGCCGGCGAGTGCTTCTACATGAAGCACTCGAAAGTCTGGGCGCGCGGCCCGTTGCGCCGGGTCGCCATCCAGGAGAAAACGAAGGTCGGCGAGTACCTGATCGCCGACGATCTCGCCGCGATCGTCGGCCTGGTGCAGACCGGCATCCTCGAGATCCACACCTGGAACTCCACCGATCGCGACATCGAGCGGCCCAATCGCCTCGTCATCGACCTCGACCCCGGCGAGGAGGTGCCCTGGCGCCGCGTCGTCGTCGCGGCGCGGGCGGTGCGCGCCGCCCTCGCTGCCGTCGACCTCGAGTCGTTTCCGAAGACGACCGGTGGACGCGGCCTGCACGTGGTCGTGCCGCTGGTGCCGCATGCCGACTGGTCGGTGTGCCTTGCGTTCTCACGAGCGCTGAGCGAGGCGCTCGAAGCGGCTGACCCGCAGGCCTACACGACGCAGTTCGCCAAGGCGGGCCGCGGCAGCAAAATCCTCATCGATTACCTGCGCAATAACCGGACGAACACATCCGTGGCTGCCTACTCCACACGAGCCCGGCCGGGCGCCGCCGTCAGCATGCCGTTGGCGTGGGCCGAGCTACGCCCCGGCCTGGACCCACAATCGTTCACCGTGGCGAGCGTTCCGCGCCGGCTGCGCCGATTGAGGGTGGATCCGTGGCAGGGCTACTGGACGTGCCGGCAGAAGTTGACTGCCAAGCGCGTCCGGGCAGTGCAGGCCTTGCGGTAACCGTGAGGCACGGCAAATGCACCCTCAAAAGGTGGAGGAGCTCATGGCTGACCACATCAATAATCCGCAGCGCCCCGAGCGCTACGAGGAAACCAACGATCCGCACCTGCCGCCAAACGTGATGGTGAACAAGACCACGCGCGGCAACGCGTTCTGGTCCTACATGGGCCCGGTGATCGCGCTGTTCGTGGTGTTTGCGATCGCAATGCTCTACTGGATGAACAACGACAACCCGACGCGGCCCAACGACGCGAACGAGGTGATCGGCACAAGCGGCGATACCAACAGCGGCGATCGCCAGGAGGGCGGCTTCCAACCGGCCCCGAAGCCCGAGAGCACTCGCGAGGAGATCGAACGCCGCGGCGGCGACGGAAGGTAGACGGGAAGTAGTAGACGGGAAGTAGAGGTAGTCGCGAAGTCGGAGTATCGCCGGGCGGAGCAGAACCCGGATCAGGCCGCCGCGACTGCGGCGGCTTCCTCTTCGCCAACCGTCAGCATCGCCCCGTTCATCAGCGCGACCCACAGATCGAACGAGCCCGCGTTGCCCTGCCAGGCGGCGGCAGCGGTGGCGCCCTGCTCCCGTAATGCAGCGATCGTGGCGTGCGGCACCATCACCGCTCCGTCGGCATGCTGCAGGATGCAGGCGGTGTCGCTGCCGCGCGTCAGCACCGGCAGATTTGGACTCGACTGCAGCGGCCCGCGCAGCCCGCGCGAGATGTCCACCGCCACGTACCGCTCCTGCTGATCCCCACGGTCCGAACGGATCGAGATGCCGCGCGGCCAATCCGCGGCGACTGCGCCGTCGCACCAGGAATAGGAGGCGCCAGCCTTCAGGATCGCCAGCAGCACGATGGCGAGGTCCGCACCCATCTCCATGCGTACCATGGCGTGCCCGCCGTGCTTGAGGCCTGTAGTCATCAACTGCCGCGCGACCCCGTTGGCGCGCGCATTGAGCTCCCGGTAAGTAAGCGTCCGGCCGCAGTCGACAAGGGCAATGGCATCGGCGGCGTTGGCGGCGCGCTGTTCAACGAGGCGGTGGATGGCGGCTGTGACCACGGCGGCTCCCATTCGGTCAGCGATGCGGTGTTTCAGAGGCATCGAGCGCCTCTGAATGTGCGTGACGCATCGGTTGGTGTCAGTGGAGCAAGGAACCGGCCAACCTGCAGAGGTCGGCGGCCGCGGATCAGCGATCGTGGCCCCGCAGCATACCCTGGATGACGTGCAGCAGCCGATCGGGCTCACATGGCTTGTCCAGCACCACGTCGGCCCCTGCCAGGCGGGCGATGTCGGACGCCTGGCCGCTGACCGCGATGATCGGCACGTCGCGGGTCTCGGCCTGCGCGCGCAGGCGGCGGGACAGCTCCAGGCCATCCATCTCCGGCATCGCGATGTCGGTAACCACCACGTCGGGGCATTGGCTCTGCGCCCGCTCCAGGGCCCCTCGGCCGTTACGCGCCTCTGTGACCTCCATACCGGAGAAGCTGAGGTACTCGCAGTACATCTCCCGGGTGTCGCGGTCGTCTTCCACCAGCAACACGCGGGGCGGGCGCACTTCGTCCCTCATGGTTCCGTTCCTAAGCAAGACCGTGTCCGTTCTCGGCTCGCTCTCAGACCCGTGGGTTAGACTGACTGACTGTGCCCGCCACGGTCCTCATTGCTGCACCGGAACACCTTGCGACCCTGAAGAAGCTCGGCGGGTTCGACGACGTGCTCACCTTCGACGACAGTGACGCGCTGCAGGCGCTCGATGAAATCACGCGGCGGCTGCCGACGCTCGTCGTGCTCGAGCACGGGTTCGCCGGCTCCTCGCGCGGCGGCGCGCTGATGACGCGGCTGCGGGCCGATCCGGCACTGACTGGCTGCGAGATTCGCGTCCTTGCGGCGGATGGCCGCGTGACGGCGGCGATGGCGCAGGCTGCACCGACGGGGGCTGTCCCCGTTGCGGCCGCGGCTGCGCCGCTGGACCAGCGCGGCACGCGGCGCGCTCCCCGATTCAGGATGGCGCCCGGGATCGAGGTGATGGTGGATGGGAAACCGGCAACGCTGGTGGACTTGTCGGTCGTCGGCGCCCACGTGGTCTCGCCGACCATCCTGAAGCCGAACCAGCGCGTGCGGGTGTCCTTGCCCGATGTGGTGCGGCCGCTGCGCTTCAGCGGCGGTATCGCCTGGGCCGCCTTCGAGATGCCCAAGGCCGGTCCCCGCTACCGCGCCGGCATCGAGTTCTTCGACGCCGATCCGGACGGCGTCGGCCGCTTCCTGCAACTGCACAAGGAACCCGGCAGCTGACCGGGATGGGCAACGGGCGCGGCTGAAGTAGCTACCGGACTACCCTCTTTTGCCGCTGCCGGCGCCGGTCACCCGGCGACCGGCCTGCCGAGCCACGAGGCGACCGCGGAATCATCCTTGATGATCGTCTCCTTGCGGTCCGAGCCGGTGGAGATGATCGCGCACGAGACGCCGCTCACCGCTTCGAGGCGCGAGACGTAGCGCTGTGCCTCCGGCGGCAACTGCTCGTAGCGGGTCGCCCCCTTGGTCGGCGCCGACCAACCCGGCAGCGTCTCGTAGATCGGTTCGGCGCCGGCGAGCAGCCGCAGGTCGGCCGGGAATTCACTGATGACGCCGCCGCTCGTGCGATAGCCAGTACAGATCTGTACTTCCGGCAGCCCGTCGAGGACGTCGAGCTTGGTGAGGGCGATGGCATCGAGGCCATTGATCCGCGCGGAGTAGCGCACCACCACCGCGTCGTACCAGCCGCAGCGCCGTGGCCGCCCGGTCGATGCGCCGTACTCCTGCCCGCTCTCGCGCAGGCGGTCGGCCAATTCGCCGGTGAGCTCGGTCGGCAGCGGCCCTTCCCCGACGCGCGTCGTGTAGGCCTTGGCCACGCCGAGCACGCCGCCGATCGCCCGCGGCGGCACGCCGAGCCCGGTGCAGATGCCGCCGACCGAGGCATTCGACGAGGTGACGAACGGGTAGGTACCGTGATCGATATCGAGCAGGGTCGCCTGGGCGCCCTCGAACATCACGGCCTTCCCGGCGGCGGTCGCCTGGTGCAGGAAGAGCGAGACGTCGCCGACCCACGGGCGCATCCGCTCGCCGGCGGCGACGATCTGCTCGAATACCGGCTGCCAGTCGAGCGTCGACTCCTTGATGATCTGGTTGCGGGCGCTGACGTTTTCCCGCACTTCCTGGGCAAGCGCATCGCGATCGCCGAGCAGGTCGCAGACGCGAATGCCGCGCCGGCCGATCTTGTCCTCGTAGGCCGGGCCGATGCCGCGCGAGGTCGTGCCGATCTTGCGCTCGCCGCGGCGCGCTTCGGACAGCACGTCGAGCTCACGGTGATACGGCAGGATGACGTGCGCCTTCTCGCTGATCAGCAGGCGGCCCTCGACGCTGACGCCGAGCGCGGCGATCTCGTCGACCTCCTTGAACAACGCCTGCGGATCGATCACCACGCCGTTGCCGATCACGCAGGTGACGCCCGGATGCAGGATGCCCGAGGGGATCAGGTGGAGGACGAACTTCTTGCCGTCGACGTAGACGGTGTGACCCGCGTTGTGGCCGCCCTGGTAGCGCGCCACGGTCGAAAAGTGCGGGGTGAGCATGTCAACGATCTTGCCCTTCCCTTCATCGCCCCACTGCGCCCCCAGAACAGCAATATTGATGTTCGACATTCAGCCCTATCGTACCGCACGGCGTCGCAGATCACGAGACCGAGATTGGCGCCGGCGCCGCGCGTGCGTGAGGATAATCGTGCGGATCATGTCAGCATGAGCATGACGGCGGCGTGGCAGGCGGCGCATGCCGTCGTGCTGGCGCGCGCCAGGTGGTGGCAATCGAAATGCCGCGCGCGTGCCAGGCGCTCGACCTGCTGCAGCCGCTCACCACGTCGCCGCCGCTCGCGCGCGTGCAGCGATTCGATCCGCGCGCACGTGCCGCCGCTCGATCGCCATCGCCCACGTCGCGGCGATACCGCGATGATTACGGAATTGATCGCGAGCGGCGCGATCGAACGCGCGAGTGCGATGAATGTCAACTGAAAGTTTTTTGCAAAGTCGATTGACAACCTCTCTCGCAGTCTCTAATTTCTGATCTTTCGCCAACAGCGTTTCGCGGGTTCCCACGATCAGTCATGACGATCATCACGCGCATCGACCACGCGATTGACATTCCGGCGTTCTCGCCGGAACATGTGCGGCCGCTCCTCTTTCAAACGATCGAACAACGCGGGCGACGGCTCGATCGCACGGACGCTGCCGAAGACTTGCGGGGGGAATTGGGAATGACGGCTGCACAACCCGGGTTCGAGCGCCGCGTGCATGGCGCGTTGGAAGCGGCGCCCTCGCGGATCCCCGTCGTCCTCGGCGGCTGCGGCAGCGGCCGCAGCTGGCTGTTGCAGCGCACACAGGAACGGTTCGGCCGCGGCCTCACGCAGTACATCGACGTCGAACGCTGTGCCACCACGCCGGAGCGGTTCCTGCACGCAGTGACGTCCTCCTCCCCGTTCCCCGGCCACGGCGCCGAGCGGACGCCGGCTTCGGCGCGCGAGGCGTTCGACCTGCTGCTGGCGTACATGGCCACCGCGCGCGGCCCCGCGGGTGAGCCGGTCACCTTCCTGCTCGACGAGGTGCTCGAGCTGCGCACGTTCGAAAGCTTCCCCGGCCTGCGCCACGTGCTGCGCGACCTGCTCGAGGCGCTGTCGACCAGCGGCAACCGTTTCGTGCTGACCACCCGCTACGTCGCCCGCGCGCACCGGTTGCTGCGCGATGCGACGGCGCGCTTCGAGGTGATGCACGTTCCGCCGCTGACCCCCGGCGAGATCGCCGACCTGCTGGCGCCGTCGTTCAACAACTACGAGCAGATGGCCACCGACGACCGCGACTACCTGGCGCGTGCGGTGCAGGTCCTCACCGACGGCCGCGCGCACTACGTCAAGGCGCTCGGAGATGCGATGGCCCAGAACGGCGGCACCGCCGATCCGGTCAGTGCGCTGACCGCGCTGATGTCCGCTGACGGCGCCCTCAACCGCACCTGCCGCTACTGCTACGAGTTGCGGCTGCACCGCGCCCGCGGCTATGGCGCACTCAAGGCGATCCTCGACATCCTGGCCGAGGACGAGCCGCTGACCTTGACCGAGATCTCGCTGCGGCTGCACCGCACGCCCGGCTCGACGAAGGACTACTTGTCCTGGCTCGAAGACGTCGACCTGGTCGCGTCGCGGCAGAAGCGCTACAGCTTCACCGATCCGTTGCTGCGGCTGTGGGTGCGTCTGCACTGCCGGCCGGTGCCGCCGGGCGACGACGACGTGGCTGGCGAGATCCAGCAGTACGCGCTGGCGCGGCTGCCGCACGTCGAGCCGGCACCGGCGCTGGCCTACGCGGGTGTCGACGTCTCGCCGGAGGAGCGCAAGAGCTGGGGCATCATCGAGATCGATTGATCATGAACGTCGCCATCGCGTGAAAGAACTCGCGCAGCAGCGCCGTTGCCGCCGCCGGTAATGCGGTCTCGTCGAGCGCCCGGTCCATCAACGTCATCCAGCGGTCGCGTGCGGCCTGGTCGATCGTGAACGGCATGTGCCGCATGCGCAACCGCGGATGGCCGCGCTGCTCGATGTAGCGCGGTGGCCGCCGAAACCGGCCGATCAGGAAATCACGCAGGCGTTCTTCCGCCCCGGCCATGTCGTCCGCCGGATACATCGGCCCCAGGATCGCATCGCCCGGGACCTGGGCGTAGAAGGCGCGGACCAGCCGCGCGAACCCGTCTTCACCGACCTGCGCGAATACCTCTGCTTCGGTCACGTTCGCAATTTCTCCAGCGCCAGCCGCGCCGCTTCCTGTTCCGCTTCCTTCTTCGCCTTGCCGCTCGCCATGCCGAGCACCTCGCCGGCGACCACGCACCTCGCACGGTGAAGGTCTTGCGATGATCGGGCCCTTCTTCGCCGGAGACGCGGTACTCGGGTAGCGCATGGCCGAGCGCCTGGAGCCGCTCCTGCAGCGCCGATTTGAAATCCTGCGACGAAGCCGTCTCGGCGCTGCCGGCGTCGAGCGCGTCCTTCAGCTCGCGCCGCAGGAACGCGGCGGCCGCCTCGATGCCGCCGTCGAGGTAGATCGCCGCGATCAGCGCTTCGTAGGCGTCGGCCAGCAGCGCCTGCTTGAAGCGTCCACCGGTCTTCTCTTCACCGCGCCCGAGGATCAGGTGCTCGCCGAGCCGCATCTGCTCCGCGTGGCGCGCGAGCGACTGCGTCGAAACGACCGACTGCCTTGATCTTCGACTTCTGCCCCTCGTTGTACGCCGGATACCGGTGGAACAGCACGTCCGCCACGACCAGTCCGAGCACCGCATCGCCGAGGAACTCGAGCGATTCGTTGTCGGCGACGCCGCCGGTGGCGTCCTCCGCCGCGCGCGACTTGTGCGTCAGCGCGTGCTCGAGCAGGCCACGGTCGCGGAAGCGGTACTCGATGCGCGCCTGCAGCTCCTCGAACTCGTCGCGCAGCCGGACCACCCGGGCGCCGACGTCCTCGCGATGGCTCTCGATGATCCGGCGCGCGTCGTCGGCCGTCGACTGCCGGCACCGCGATGCGGATCTCGCCGAGCATGTTGACGGTCATCGGCCAGATGCCTGGGTGTTGCCCGAGGCACGGAAGCTCTGGATGCCATGGCTGTCGAGCAGCGCCATGACGATGCTGGCTTCGATGTCGGACGAGGTCGTAGAACACGACGACGGGGCTAGTCACGGCTCACCAGTCGCGCATCCGCAGTCACCGATGGTACTGCACACTCGGACAGCAGCAGGGTCATGTCGTCGTGCTGCTGGGCCGTGCCGACGAAGAGCTGGATTTCGCCGAGGATACGCTCGCGCAGTTCCTCGAACGGCCGGTGCGCGTGCTGCTGCACGACGGCGGCCGAGACGTTCGTCACCGAAACAGTCGCCGTCGGGATTCATCGCCTCCGACAGCCCGTCGGTGTAGAAGAGGAAGAGATCGCCGGGGCCGAGCGGGATGGTGGTTTCCGGCAGCAGCTGCGCGAACAGGTCACCGGTGTCGAGCTGCAGGCCGAGCACGATGCCGCCTTCGGTGAGGATCTGGGCGCCGTCCGGACCGCCGTACGGGCCGGGCACGTAGATCAACGGGCAATGGCCGGCGCGAGCGTAGGTCAAGGTGCGCGCGGCGATGTCGACCACGGCGTAGGTGATGGTGATGAAACTGCGGGTATCGAGGTGGCGCGAGATGATGCGATTGGCCTCGATCAGCAGCGCGCGCGGTGACGTGTGCTGCTGGCTGAGCGCGAGCACCACGCCTTTGAGCTCGGCCATGTAGAGCGCCGCCGACGTCCCCTTCCCTGACACGTCGGCAATCAGCAAGCCGAGCCGGTGATCGTCGGAATCGGCAGGTAGTCGTAGTAGTCGCCGCCGACTTCGCGCGCCGGTTCGCAATGCGCCGCTCAGCGACAGGCCGGCGCAGCGTGGCTGGTGCCTGCGGCAGCAGCGACATCTGGATTTGCCGGGCAATGCGCAGCTCCTGCTCCATGCGCTCCTTCTCGGCCTTCTGCCGCAGCAGGTCCTCGATGCTGGCAGGTCATCGAGTTGAACGACTCGGCGAGCTCGCCCAGCTGGTCGTGCGACCGCACGGCGATCTTGTGGGTGAAGTCGCCCAGCTGCACCCGCTCGGTGCCGACGAACAGCTCGTGCACCGACCCGGTGATCGAGCGTGCCAGCGCGAAGCCCATGAGCAGCGCGACCGCCTGGATGACCAGGAACAGCGCTGCCACCACGGCAAGCGACAGCAGCAGCAGCTGCCCGAAGTTGAAGGAGCCGATTCGCTCGACCGGCGCCAGCCGCGCGTACATGTCCGCGACGCTGGTGCGAATCGCCGCCATCACCGAACCGGCCTGGCCCGTCTCCCAGTCGCGGGTGGCGAAGAAGGCGACCCATTCGATCGGCCGGTGCAGCAGGCCGCCGCGACGCGGCTGTCGCTGGTCTTCGCCGCCAGTCTGCGACACGTCGGCATCGTTGCTGGGTGGCGCATCGCCGTCAGCCGTGCCGGTGCTGAACACGACCGAGACGTTGCGCAGTTCGACGCCGGTGTCGCGCTGCAGCAAACGCGCGCCGTCGGCGCTGAGCGGCAGGTCGACCAGGACCCGCTGCCGGCCGTTCGGCAGCGGCGCGGCGACCGCGCGAATCGCCAGGTGCCCCGGCGCCTCGCCCGAGGAGACAAGCGGGCGATCCAGGAACGTCACCAGGGTGGCGATGCCGTCGCACGGCACCCACGCCGGGACGGTCACCATCGTCTCGAGCGGGCCGAGGATTGGACGCGCCGCGGGCGGCGCCGTCGGGTCGGGCGCTGCACCGCACGTCGGGTCGCCGGCGACGAGCCGGATCGCGATACCCGGATAGCGGGCGGACGCTTCCGCCTGGCGCCGCGCAATCACCGCCGCGGCACCGGCGGCGGTGCCGCCGGCGCCGGCGCCGCCGCCGCGCAGCTCGCCGGCCGTGAGATCCGCCACCGCCCGCACCTCGTTGGTCAGCGCGTCAACGCGGCTGTGCACGATGAAGGAGCCGACCGTGTTCAGCAGCAGCAGCCCGCTCAGCATCACAAAGGCGACGATCAACAGCGCCGGCACGACGCCGATGAAGATGTACGACAGGATCAGCCTGCGGCGGACACGCCAGAGGACGACGCGGCGAATGTCGTGAAACAGCCGGTAGACGAGCACCAGGGCGCCGGCGGCGAGGGCGACATCACCGCAGCCGTCGAGCACCTCGAGCGCCGTGGTGTCGGTGGTGGCCCGCCGAAGCATGAAGGCGAGCAGCTTGATCGCCGCGCCGAGCGCGAGCGCGCGGCCGCTGAATGAGTCGGCGACCCAACGGAGGATCAGGCGGGCACGGGAATTCACCAGCGTGAATTGCGCCGCGAAATGATATCAGAGTACCCTCGCTGCACCGTGAAACTGCGCGACACCGCACGCTTCAATACCATCTGTATCCACGCCGGCCAGGTCCCTGATCCCGCAACGGGCGCCATCATCACTCCGATCTACCAGACGTCGACCTACGTGCAGGACGCACTCGGCCAGCACAAGGGATACGAGTATGCCCGCACGCAGAACCCGACGCGTGCCGCGCTCGAGGCGAACCTCGCCGCCATCGAACATGGCAAGGCCGGATTCGGCTTCGCCTCCGGGATGGCCGCCACCGGCGCGGTGATGACCCTGCTCCAGTCCGGCGACCACGTCGTGGTCACCGACAATACCTACGGCGGCACCTACCGGCTGTTCGAGCGCGTGCTGCGAAAGTACCAGCTCGACTTCACCTATGTCGATACCTCGGACGTTGCCGCGATCGAACAGGCGATCACGCCGAACACGCGCATGCTGTTCGTCGAAACACCGACCAACCCGGTGCTGCGGCTGACCGACCTCGCCGCTGCCTGCGACGCGGCGCACGCGCGCGGCGTCTTCGTCGTCGTCGACAATACGTTCGCCAGCCCGTACGTGCAGCGGCCGATCGACTTCGGCGCCGACCTGGTCGTGCACAGCACCACGAAGTTCCTGAACGGCCACAGCGACAGCGTCGGTGGCGCCGTGATCGCGGTGCGCGACGACCATATCGAGTGGCTGCGCTTCGTGCAGAACGCGGAGGGTGCGATCCTCGGGCCGATGGACGCCTGGCTGGTGCTGCGCGGCACCAAGACGCTGCCGATCCGCATGGAGCGGCACAACGCCAACGCCCAGCTGCTCGCCGAGTTCCTGCACGGCCACCCGAAGGTGGCGCAGGTCCACTACCCCGGCCTGCCGACCCACCCGCAGCACGAGCTGGCGCGCCGGCAGATGCACGGCTTCGGCGGCCTCATCTCGTTCCAGCTCGGCTCGCTGGAGAACGCGCGCACCTTGCTCAACAACGTGCGGCTGATGGCGCTGGCAGAAAGCCTCGGTGGCGTCGAGACCCTGATCAGCCACCCTGCCAGCATGACTCACGCCTCAGTGCCGCCCGAACGGCGTGCGGCAATCGGCATCACCGACGACATGGTGCGCGTCTCGGTCGGCATCGAAGATGTCGCCGACCTGCGCGACGACCTTACCCAGGCTCTCGACCGGATCTGATGGAATTCATCCAGGACGTCTTCCGCACCGTCTACAACGTACCGGAACTGATCCGCTACGTCGGCCTGATCGGCCTCATCCTCATCGTCTTTGCCGAGACGGGGCTGCTGATCGGCTTCTTCCTGCCGGGGGATTCGCTGCTGATCACCGCCGGCCTGTTCGCCGCCCGCGGGGACCTCGACATCGCCATGCTGCAGCTGACGCTGATTCCGGCCGCGATCATCGGTGACGCCACCGGCTACTACATCGGCAAGCACACCGGCACCGCGCTCTACAATCGTCCCGATTCGCTGCTGTTCCGCCGTGAGCACATTCGCATCACGCAGGAGTTCTACGCGAAACACGGCGGCAAGACGATCGTCATCGCCCGCTTCATCCCGATCCTGCGGACGTTCGCCCCGGTCGTCGCCGGCGTCGGCAACATGGGCTACCGCCGCTTCGCGATCTTCAACGTCGTCGGCGCCATCCTCTGGGTGAGCGGGATGACGCTCGCCGGCTACCTGCTCGGCAACATGGTGCCGGACATCGAGAGCCGCATTCACCTGGTCATTGCCGGCGTCATCGGCCTGTCGCTGCTGCCACCGGCGATCGCCTGGCTGCGGCGCGCGAGAACGCCGGCGGCATAGGACATCCGGGGGCGTTCGGGACGTTCGGGGGTTCGGGACGTTCGGGGGTTCGGGACGTTCGAACGTGGACGTTCGGAGCGTTCGGTGCGTTCGGGGCGTTCGGGACTAGCGGCGTTCGTCAGCCGTGGGGGTCGTCGTCCAGGGGACCATCGGTAACCGACTCGCCGACCCATGCAGCATAGGCCACCGAGGCAATCGCGTCGAGGACGATGAACTCTGGCAATGCATACGGGTGCAGCTGACGCAGCCGTGCCTGCAAGGCGGCGAGCCGGTCTGGGGTCGTCTTGATCAGCAGCTGCTGCTCGCGGCTGTCTTCGACCCGTCCCTGCCACCGGTAGAGCGAGCGCATCGCCGGCAGGATGGTGATGCAGGCGGCGAGCCGCTCCGCCAGCAGTGCCAGGGCGAGCGGCGCGGCATCCTGGTCGGCCTCAAGCGTAGTGAGGACGAGCGCGACGCGCGCGTCTGCCGTTGAGCTCACAATTTCCCTTGTACTTTCTTGCGCCCGGTGCTACTTCACACTTGTACTGGCGCCGACACTGCGGTAGAACGGTTCCACCGGGTGTACTTCGGTGCAGAAACGCGCTATTCTCGCACGCGGATCAGCAGTCGTGAAAAAAGGGCGATCGACAACAGCATCCAGCAGCTCCCTGCACCCGCGGCGTCGGCGCACCGCGCAGTACCTGCTGGTGTTTGTCGGCTGCGTCTTCGCCATCGACGCGCTGGTCGGCGACAAGGGTTTCATGGCGACGACCAAGGCGCGTACGGAGTACCGCGCGCTCGAGGACGCGCTTGCCCGCGTCCGTGCCGACAACGCCCGGTTGCGCGACGAGGCACGGCGGCTGCGCGACGACCCTGCGGCGATCGAAGAAGTCGCCCGCCGCGAGCTCGGCCTGATCAAACCCGGCGAAAAGCTCTTCATCGTCAAGGACGTGCCGCGCGCCGCCGTCACGCCGTAGCGACGCGCTAGCGCGCGGCGAGCGCCGCGATACCCATCACCATGCCGTCTTCGATCATGCCGCCGAGGGTGCTCGACACCGGCAACCCCTTGCGGGCGTGATAGGCGAGATGGGCTGCGAGCACGGCGGTGGCGGCGCCGAGCGCCGCGCCGAGCAGGAGGTTGCCCTCCTCTTCGTGGGCGATGACGCCACCGACAAGGGCCCCCATCAAGGCGCGGCCGGCGAGCGGGAGCGGGTCGGTCCGGTCCGGGATCCCCGGTGCCTTATCGGCGATCATCTCGCCAGCCGCCATCACCGCAAGCAGCGGCTTCCAGATGCCGCCGTAGCGCTGCGCCAGCGCTGCCGGACCCGCCATACTGCGCATGCCGGTGATGGCGCCGAGAGCAACCGTCTGACTGAAGGACACACTGTTCATGGTCGGGGCTTCTTCTTTTTCGAATAGTAGGTAAACGTGACCTCGACGCCCTGGTGCGTGAGGCCCGAGGCGTCACTGTGCGGTGGCGCCTCAGATCCGTAGTGTGCGAATAGCGAGAGGCGCCGGTGCGCGCGCCGGTGCCAGCGGCGCTGGTAGTGCCCGGCCAGCAGCATGAAGCCGATCCGGCTCCACCAGTTCGGCAGCTCGCCGCGCTGCCAGCGCGCCTCGATGCGAAAGCGGATTTCTCCCGCGTCGTTCTTGGTCAGGAGAAACCATTCGAGGCCCCGCTCGATATGCCCTTCCAGCGTGTCGTAGCGGAAGCCGTAGACATTCGGCTCGTCCCGGACCTTGTTCACCATCGCGGGGCAGAGATAGTGCAGTCCCCAGATCTGGATTTCCAGCAGGATCCGGCGCAGCAGCAGTGGCGTGTCCGGGTCGAAGTGGGCCATGACGATGCCCGGGTCCGAGAAGCGGTAGTTGGCCAGCGCCACCTTCGCCCGTTCGAAGCACTCGTTGCCGCCGGTCTCGCGGGCAATCACCGCGTCCGAGTGGTAGTGGTGCCACCCGGTCTCGTCGGTCATCTCGCCCTCGAGCGCCTCGAAATTGAGCGGCGTCGTCGCCAGGGCGGTCAGGCGCCGCTTCAGCTGATCGTTCGACCAGCCACGAAACAGGCGCCACTCCGCCATCAGTCCCCGACCGCGCGAAATGCCGGCGAGTCGAGCGGCTCGTCATCCCCTGGCTCTTCCTCGACCTCGACCGTCTCGGCGTGAATGACGTCGCGAATCTTGGCGCCGTTGAGCACCGCCACCTGACCAATGAAGTCGGTCCAGGTGTTCGTCTGCATCGCGTCGCCGATCGCCAGGAAGCCGAGCCGTTTGGGCAAGGTAGACGAGCGCGCGCGGCTGCGGATGTGGAAGATGACGTCGCCGTCCGAGTTGCGGTAGGAGCCGAACGTGATGCGCCCCGCCTCAGGGTGGCCGCTCACGGTCGCCAGCGTCAAGCTTTGCGCGTCCTCGTGCACGACACGCACCTGGCACTGTTGTGCTGGCATGATGCGGATGTCCAGAGTGGCGCCGAGTGCCAGGCCGTTCGATGCATCGAAGGAGACCAGCGCCTTCGGCGGCAATTCGCAGAACCGTGACTTGACGGTGTGCATCACTTCGGAGGGCTTCGACGGGCAGTCGGCCAGCACCGCCCAGTAGTCGCGCTGCAGCAGAGGCCCGGCGCCGCGGGTCGCAGGCAGAATGTCGTCTGTCACGCGCTGGTCGGAAGCAAAGCTGGTGCCTCACTTGCATCGGGTCGATCCATGAGCACACTCGACGTCAATCCCGCAGCCGAAGCGTCCGTCGCCGAACTCGCCGCCCCGGTGCTCCGACCCGAGCACGCCGAAGGGTCTGTGGCGCGGCTGATCGAGCAGCAGAGCGCCAAGATTCCCTCGCACTGGTTTCTCTTTGGCGCCCTGACGGCGATGGCGGCGTCACTGGCCCTCGAGATGTCCGGACGGGACCGCGCCAGCCGGTTCGTCGGCTATTGGCCGACGCCGTTGCTCGTGCTCGGCGTCTACAACAAGATGGTCAAGACCCTCGGCACCAGATAGCGGCAGGCAGAAGGGCGGATTGCCACGAGCGGTGCCGGCCGCTGTCAAATGGCGGTGAACATCGCCTGAAACAGCCGAGTTTCGCCCGAACTTCGCTCGCGGTGTTACAGTGAGATGTGGGTCTTCCAGCCGCCGGCAAGCTCCGCATTCTGGCGGACAGCGCCAAGTACGACGCGTCCTGCGCCTCGACGCGAAACCCTCGAGGCAATGCGGCGGCCGCTCCCGGCATCTGCCACAGTTACACGCCCGATGGCCGCTGTATCTCGCTGCTCAAGGTCCTGCTCACCAACTACTGCATCTACGACTGCGCGTTCTGCGTCAACCGGGTGTCGAACGACGTGCCGCGCGCCCGTTTCGACGTCGCCGAACTCGTCGCGCTGGTCCTCGACTTCTACCGGCGCAACTACGTAGACGGACTGTTTCTCAGTTCGGGAGTGATCCAGAGCGTCGACTACACCATGGCGCAACTCGTCGCCGTGGCGCAGTCGCTCCGCGAGCAATACCACTTCGCCGGCTATATCCATCTCAAGGTCATGCCCGGAGCATCACCGGAGCTCGTCGCTCGTGCGGGCCTCTACGCCGATCGGCTCAGCGCCAATATCGAGCTGCCGACCGACGACGACATGCGGCGGCTGGCGCCAGGCAAGACGCACGACAGCATCCAGCAGTCGATGGGTGCCATCCAGCGCGGCATCGAGGCACATGCCGAGGCGGGCACGTCCGCTGCGGACGACGCGGCGCGTACCGCGGTGCGCCCCCCGGCGTTTGCGCCGGCCGGGCAGACAACCCAGCTCATCGTCGGCGCGACCGACGCATCGGACGAAGCGATCATTACAACCGCGGCACGCCTCTATGCGCGGCACCGGCTACGCCGCGTCTACTACACGGCCTACAGCCCGATTCCCGGGCAGGAATCCCTTCTCCAGGGCACGGCCACGCCGCTTGTGCGCGAGCACCGGCTCTACCAGGCCGACCGGCTGATCGGCGAGTACGGTTTCGCTGCGGGCGAACTGTTCGAGTTGCGCCCCGACCTCGATCTCCGCCTCGACCCCAAGCTTGCCTGGGCGCTGCGCCACCCCGAGCAGTTTCCTGTCGATATCAACCGCGCCGGGCGCGAGCGTCTGTTGCGGGTGCCCGGCTTCGGCAAGCGGGTCGTCGACCGCATCCTCCGCGCGCGGCGGTCGACGCAGCTCGGGTGGGCGGAATTGCGACGTCTCGGAGCCTCGCTGCGCGTATCACGCCATTTCATCGTCGGCAATGGTTTGCGGCCGACAGACGCCCGCCGCCTCAGCGTTCAGCAGTTCCTGGCTGCCGACGCGCTGCAGCCGCTGCTGCCCTGGCCGGCGATGCCCGCGACGTGATCGAAGTTGTCATCGACGCAACCTTCGACGCATGGCAGGAGCGCGCGCGGGTTCTGATAGCGGCCGGTGTTCACCCGGGCGAGGTCATCTGGTCCGACCACACGGCGCAGGCGCTGTTGCCGGTCGCCTCCGGCTCGATATCGGCCGAGCCGGCGGGACGGGTTGCCGTGCCGCGACGCTTCGTCGATCTCGCGCGCCGCGCCTCCTGCCACCGGGCGGGCGATCGCTGGGCGCTTCTCTACCGATTGCTCTGGCGTTTGGTCCACGTTCGGCGTGACCTCCTCGACGACGAACTGGACGCCGACGTGGCACGGCTGAAGACGCTGGTGCAGCAGGTGCAGCAGGATGAACACCGCATGCAGGCGTTCGTCCGGTTCCGTCCCGTCGGCAGCGGCGCCGATGAGCGGCTGGTGGCCTGGTACGTGCCCGACTACGACATTGCTGCACGCGTGGCGCCGCACTTCGCTGCGCGCTACCCGAACACCGCGTGGTCGATCCTGACCCCATACGCGAGCGTTCACCACCTGAATGGCCGTATCGCGCCCGGCCCCGGTGTTCCCGCGCCTCCGGCGGTCGACAGTGACGATGCCGCGGAAGTGTTGTGGCGGGTGTACTACGGCGCCGTCTTCAACCCCGCGCGAGTGAATCCCCAGAAGCTTGCCCGCGACATGCCGGCTCGCCACCGCGGCAACTTGCCGGAGGCACGCGACATCCCCCAATTGGTCGCCGGCGCAGCGGCACAGGCCGAAGCGATGCGCGCCGCGTCTGGTGGTAGCACCAGGCGGGCCGCCGTTCCTGCGACCATGCGTCTGGATGACGTGAAGACGGCGGCCGCGGGCTGCCGTAATTGTCCGCTGCACGAACGCGCGACGCAGACCGTTTTCGGTGAAGGGCCGCGGTCGGCGCGACTGATGCTGATTGGCGAGCAGCCGGGCGACGTCGAGGACCGGCGCGGACGCCCGTTCGTCGGCCCTGCGGGCGAGCTGCTCGATCGGGCACTCGCCACCGCCGGGCTGTCGCGGCAGGAGATTTACCTCACCAATGCCGTCAAGCACTTTGGTTGGGAGCCGCGCGGCAAGCGGCGCATCCATCGCACGCCGCGTCTGTCGGAGATACAGGCCTGCCGTCCGTGGCTCGAGCGCGAGCTGGCGCTGGTGCGGCCGGCGGTGATCGTGCTGCTCGGCGGGGTGGCGGCCCGTGCGCTGCTTGGGCCGCAGGCGCGCGTCGCCGAGTTGCGCGGCACGCCACAGGTCACCGGCCTGGCAGCCGCATGGGCGCCCACGGTGATCGTGACGTTTCACCCGTCTGCGGTGCTGCGCACCACCGAGGCGGCGGCGCAGCAGCAGGCGTTCGATCTGCTGGCGGAGGACCTGCGGCTGGCGGCCAGAGCCGTCGCCAGCCCGCAGGCCAGTGGCGGCGCGCTCAGGTCAGGCTGAAACGCGCGACGATCGTGATGCGCACCGCGACCGGCTTGCCATCCTTGAGCCCTGGCCTGAAGGTCCACTGCCGGACCGCGTTGACGGCCTGCTGGTCGAGGCCGTATTTCGTATCGAGCGAGTCGGTGACGACCACGTCCCCGACCGAGCCGTCCGACAGGACGACCACTTCGAGCACCACCTCACCCTGAATCTGCTGCGCCCTCGCCGCCTCGGTGTACTCCGCCCGCACCTGCGAGGCGACCGACGGCTCGGACACGCCGGGGCCCGCCGTGTAGATTTCCTGCGCTGCCAACGTCGCCGAGAGCATCAGCACTACCACCGCCGCACATGACATCGCCCGCATCGCGCCTCCTGGGGGGACCTGGGGTCAACTGGGACCTGCGCCTGCTGCGCCAGCTCGGGACCCTCCAGCACGGGCCCGTCGCACGGCGGATGATACACCTCCGGTCACAAATTGCCGTCCGAAACCTTGAAGCAGCAACTAAGGCCCCGTTCCGGACCAGCCGGTGCCACCCTGCGCCGCATGCGTCGAGGATCTTCCCTTGACTCCTCCGCCGCGCTTCGTCAGCATGCAGGCCACGGAGCCCTCCCATGTCCGCCTGGTATGAAACCGATGGCGCGCCACTGCCGCTCGGCGCCACCTGGATGGCCGCCGACCAGGCGTGGAACTTTGCCCTGTTCTCGCGACGGGCGACCGCCGTCACGCTGCTGCTGTTCGAGGCCGGCAACATCGCGGTGCCGTCGCGCGAGATCGACCTGGATTTCACGCGCCACAAGACCGGCCGCGTGTGGCACGTCCGCGTGCCGCGCGCTGCGGCCGGCGCGGCCGCCTACTACGGCTACCGCGTCGACGGCCCGTTCGCGCCGGCTGACGGGCACCGGTTCGATCCGCAGAAGGTGCTCCTCGATCCGTACGCGCGCGGCGTCTTCTTTCCGCCCGGCTATTCGCGTCGCGGGTCGATCGGCAGCGGTTCGAATGCCGGTCGCGGGCCGCTCGGCGAGCTCCCCTCGCCGGAGGCGCATTTCGACTGGGGTGCCGACCATCGCCCGCGCCACACGCACGACACGGTCATCTACGAGATGCACGTGCGCGGCTTCACCAGGCGCGCCAATTCCGGCGTAAGCGAGGCGGCGCGCGGCACGTTCGCCGGCGTCATCGAGAAGATCCCCTACCTGAAGGAGCTCGGCGTCACCGTGCGTCGAACTGCTCCCCGTTCACCAGTTCGACCCCGAAGACGGTGGCAACTACTGGGGCTACATGCCCCTGAATTTCTTTACCCCGCACGACACGTATTCCGCCGCGGCGGACGGTGAGGCGCGGGCCGACGAGTTCCGCGCCATGGTCAAGGCGCTGCACGATGCCGGCATCGAAGTGATTCTCGACGTCGTCTACAACCACACCTCGGAGATGGGCGCGTCCGGGCCGACTTACAGCTATCGCGGCATCGACAACGGCACCTACTATCTCCTCTCCCCCGGCGGCGGCTATCGCGACGATGCCGGCACCGGCAACGTGCTGCGCACCGCGCAGCCTGCCGTGCGGCGCCTGATCACGGAAAGCCTCGCGTTCTGGACCAAGGATCTGCACGTCGACGGCTTCCGCTTCGATCTCGCCTCGGTCTTCACGCGCACCGACGACGGTTCGATCGATCCCAACGAGCCGGCGATCCTTTCCGAGATCAGCAGCGACCCGGATTTCGCCAGCGGCCGGCTGATCGCCGAGCCGTGGGACGTCAACAGTTATCAGTTGGGGCGCGCTTTCCCGGACCGACGTGGGCACAGTGGAACGGCAGGTTCCGCGACGACGTCCGCCGCTTCGTCAAAGGGGACGCCGGGCTGGTCGGGCACACTGATGGCCCGGTTGTACGGCAGCCCCGACCTGTTTTCCGACGCGCGCGAGGACGCCTACCGGCCGCAGCAGAGTGTGAACTTCATCACCTGCCACGACGGCTTCTGCATGTACGACCTGGTGTCGTACAACAGCAAGCACAACCTGGCGAACGGCAACCGCAATACCGACGGCACCGACGACAACTTCAGCTGGAATTGCGGCGTCGAGGGCGACGACGGGGCCGGAGCCGACGTGCTGGCGCTGCGCCGGCGGCAGATGAAGAACTTTTGCTGTTTGCTGATGCTCGCCAACGGCACGCCGATGTTCTGCGCCGGCGACGAGTTCATGCAGACGCAGGGCGGCAACAACAATCCGTACAACCAGGACAACGAGACGACCTGGCTCGATTGGGATCGGCAGGCGCGCGAGCGCGACGACATGTTCCGCTTCTTCAAGGCGATGATCGCCTTCCGCACAGCGCACCCGTCGATTGCGCGGGGCCGCTTCTGGCGTGAGGACGTCCGCTGGTATGGCGTCGGCCGCGACGTCGATTTCGCGCCCCATTCGCACACCCTGGCGTTCTGCCTGCACGGCGGCGCCGAAGGCGATCGCGACATCTACGTCATGATCAACGCCTACTGGGAGCTGCTGACCTTCACGGTGCATGAGGGGGTAGCCGGCGAGTGGGCCCGCGTCGTCGACACCACGCGGGCGAGCCCGGACGACATCCGCGAACCCGGCAGCGAGCAGCCGCTGGGGCACGCCAGCTACCAGGTCGGGCCACGGTCGATTGTCGTGCTGGTGCGCAACACCGGCACATCTGGCGGTTAGGCCACGCCGGATCGGGGCGGCTGGTCGCCGCGCCTGCGGCGTGGTCGCGGTGGAGCGACACGATTCTCCGCTTCGGGCAGCCGCCCGACCTGTGCGCGGCATCCCGGCTGCCCGGTTTCATTGAACTCGTGTTCTGCTTTGCCGCCCGACGTGCGATGATGCGCGTTCCCGATTTACGCCCCATCAACCTTCCGAGCGGATGTGATCATGGCGTTGCGCGTCGAGAAAGACTCCATCTACGTCCTGAACCACTGCACGCGGTCGCTCGCCCGCGACAACACCGACAGCCGCCACGACTACGGCCAATACGCGAGCGGCGACCCGCGGGCCAGCATCGGCGAAGCGTGGCGCTTCCCGATCGTCGACAGCTACTACGACGGCGTCAGCCTCGAGCAGAGCCAGCGGTCCAACATCGTCACCTTCGTCTATGCGAATCGCGACAACCAGCCGGCGGACGCCATTGCCGTGCTCGGCACCTTCGCCGACCTCTGCGCGCCGATTCCGCTGCGCCAGGTCAGCGACAGCATCTTCTGGGCGGCGACGATGGTGGTGCCGAGGGGACAGTCGCACCGCTACCGGTTCCTGGTTGGCGGGCGGAGCATGCTCGATCCGGTGAACCCGCAGCGCGTCACGCTCACCGACGGCACCGAGTGGTCGCGCTTCTTCACCGAGTACTGCACGGATATCCTGTGCTTCGAGCGGTGGGAAGTGGCGCTGCTCGAGCGATTGACCAGCCACATCCTGCCGTTCAGGACCACCGAGGGACAGCGGTTCCTGAACATCTACTACAACAACCTGGATCGGCAGAGCAAGGTGACGCAATACGCGCGCGCCTACCGGCTCGATCAGCCGGTCGGGGTCGTCAACTTCATCGACAAGATCCTTGCCCGGGAGGAAGCGCACCGGCTGATCGACTACAAGATTTGCCTCGAGCTGATCGATCGGGTGCTGCGGTTGCGCGACCCGTTCCAGGATCCGGATCGCATGCCGGCGCAACTCTACGCCGAGCTCTACGAGCAGATGGCCAGCGGCGGCAGCCTGGCGGGATGGGACTATTCGCGTTACGGCAACCCGCGCTTCTTCCTGCAGCTGCTGCGGCGCCATACCCACACCGGCGCCTTCTCGCACCCGAAGCATGGTGGCAATGCCGGCGCCGCCGGCTGGGCCTACCTGGCGAACAACCTGGTTGACCCGGCGACCGGCCGCCTGCCCGACGAGACCGGCCGCGCCCCGTATTTCGATTGGAGCCGCGGCCTGGAGCCACCGCTTGGCCGCAACGCGGAGTACCGCGGTTGACGCGCCGGCGCCCGGGTCCGCTGCGCGGCACCCGGCCTACGTGCTGTACCCGCCGTCTCCGGCCGACCGGCCCGCGTAGGTGCCGTGGGCGGGTCCGGCGCACGAACTCCGGCCGACCCGCCAGCGTGCATGCCGTAGGGCGGGTCCGGCGCATGAACTCCGGCCGACCCGCCATTTCTGATATCAGGACACACCGATCATGCCCGTGAGCAATCAAGTGTTCGATGCCGTCATCATCGGCAGCGGCGCCGGCGGCGCGCCGATCGCCCACACCCTCGTCAACGCCGGCAAATCGGTGCTGGTGATCGAGAAGGGGCCGCTGTTCCGGCCGCAGAACGACGACCCGATGGGCCTCAGCGACTACAAGCGCGACGAGCTGATCTCGGACGGGCCGGAAAAGCGCCTGATGGTTCCTGGCCTGGCCAACACCGGTGCCTCGTTCTACACCAGCCACGTCGAGCCGGACCTCAACGACGAGCCGCACATCTATCGCAACGGCAACAGCGGCGACTACGCGACCATCGAGGGCTACACGTGCCAGTGCGTCGGCGGCGGCACCCAGCACTATGGCGGCGTCTCGCTGCGCTTCAGCCCGCTCGACTTCCGCCTCAAGTCGTTCAACGAGGGGCGTTCCGACCTGCGGAACGCGGGCGACGACATCAAGCGCGAGATGCGCGACTGGCCCTTCGGCTACGACGAGCTCGAGCCGTATTACACCAAGGCGGAGCAACTCGTCGGCATCAACGGCTCGCGCGAGAACCAGGTGAAGCGCGCCAGCGCCGACTATCTACCAGCAAGCCGCTGCCGCCGAACCCGATCAGCGAGTACGCGCGCGTCGGCATGGTGGCCCTCGGCATGAAGCCGTACCGTACGCCGCAGGCGGTGATCACGCGAGAACCATCCGCCGAGCGGCCGTGTCGTCGGCCCGCTCGACCAGGCGGAGTGGCCCGGTGGGCCAAAGGCCGCCTACGTCAATCGCTACGGCGATCCGCTCGAGCTACAAGTCGAACACCTGGGTGTCGCTGCTGCGGCCGATCTCGAAGCGGCCGAACTTCACGCTGCGGCCCAACTGCAACGTCACCTACCTGGAGAGCGACGGCGCACGGGTGACGCGCGTCCACTACCGCGACGAGAGCGGCCGTCAGCAGAGCGTCAGCGGCAAGGTGGTGGTGGTGGCCTGCTCGGCAATCGAGTCGGTGCGCCTGCTGATGCTGTCAGCCGAGCAGAGCCCGCAGTTCGTCGGCCCGCATCAACCAGAACGATCTGCTCGGCACCTACTTCCTGACGCACTGCTTCGGCGGCGCCTCGGCGGTGATGCCGGGCCGCTACGACAAATCACTCACCGTCGACAGCGACTGGGCGACCGACGCGTGCGGCGCCGAGGACTTCATCCGCTCGGCGGGCCTGTGGGCCGGCGGCGACGATCTACAACAACACCTCGGACCAGGCGCTGCCGATTGCGCTGGCGCGCACCCACGGCGCCAGTGACCTCGACACCCTGTGGCGCGCCTTCGACAACGACACCGGCATGGTCGGCGACAAGTATCGCGACTTCCTCAACTTCCAGTTCAACCGGCGGCTGTCGGTCAGCTTCATGGCCAATCAGGTGCCGCAGAAATCGAACCACATCGAGCTGCACTCGACGGTCCGCGACAAGTGGGGCCGCCGCGTCGCCTACATCGTCAAGGGCTGGCACGCACACGACCAGTACCTGATGGACACCATCGCCATGCGCTGCCGCGACGTGCTCGCGTTCGGTGGCGACGGCGGCAGGGGCACCTACCCGGTCGAGGGGTTCGGCGGCGTCTATACCAGCGAGAATTCGCTCGCCCGCATCGCCAACCACATCCTCGGCGGCGCGCGCTTCGGCACCGACGAGGGTGATTCGGTGCTCGACCCAAACTGCCGCGCCTGGCACTTCGACAACCTGATACGTCACCGACGGCTGCTTCATGCCGACCTCGGGCAGCGGCAACCCGACGTTGACCATCCAGGCGAATGCGTTCAGGGTCGGTGACACCCTGCTCGCCAGCGGCCTGCTCTGATCCGGCGCAGCGAGGAGAACGATGGACCCGCGCTTCAACGACATCTTCACCGACGTCGAGCAACGACATCTTCCAGGTCGTGTTCTACCCGGACCGCATCTACCATGCGCGCCTACCTCAACGCGACCCGCAGCAGCCGCTACCGCTACAACGTCCTCGAGGTGCGCAACGCCTTCGATATCACGGTGCTGAAGGCCGAGGTCTACCTCGATGGCATCTTCCTCAGCAACGTGCTGCGCGTCGAGTATCGCGCCAGCCGGCTGACGGAGGTCGCCCGCGAACGCAACCGCTTCCTGCGCGAGCGCGTGCTGATGAACATCCACCTGCTCGACCCGGACGCCGACCCGAACGTGCATCCGCAGGGACCGTCGGCCAACCTGTCGCTGCACTACGACAAATGGATCAACGCCTACCAGACGGAGATCTGGGAGAGCGTCTCGCCACCGCCACGCAAGTGGCACGACTTCAAGGTGCTGCGATCAGATCGGCCGTTCAGGACCAATCACCAGCGTCTTCGACTTCAAGTCGCTGCTGCGCAACATCAAGCGGCTGCGCCGGCTCGAGGTCGTCGTTCCGCGAGAACGACCTCGACCTGCCGTTCGGCTACCGCATCAACGAACCCGCAGTACGACAACAACTACCTGCGCAACCACCAGGAGCCCGAATACGCAGGAACCGAGCTCGGACCAGAACACCGTCAACGACGACTGCTACCTGATCGACTTCCAGCGCGGCTACTTCTTCGACAACATCGACAACGTCGCGCCGGTGCGCTACCGCAACGGCATGATGGAAGCGGACAATCCCGAGGCCCGGCCGGACAACATCATCGAGATGCGCTGGATCCTGCAGCGGGAGTTCGCCAGCTCGGTGGTGTTCTTCCACAAGGTGACGATCCCGCCCAACACCATCGAGGGCACGCACCGTCACATCGGCACCGAGGAGCTCTACTGCATCGTCGAGGGCGAAGGCATCGCCTACATGGCGCGACGGTGACGACCCGGAGAACGAGAAGTATCCCCTCGTCGAGCGCCGTCTCTACGGCCTCGGCATCGTGCGCTGCCGCGAGATGCCGGTCAAACCGGGCAGCGTCATCTTCACGAAGAGCGGCGGCATCCACGGCATTCGCAACCCGAGCCCCGACAAGCCGCTGCGGTTCGTGGCCTTCCTGTATCACACGTCGTAAGCGGAGCGCCGATGGATATCCTGCATGGCGACAGCGTGTTCCGGGTCGACCCGGGCACCACGCCGAACTACAACAAGGGCAACTCGATGCATGGCCGTCATGCGGATGGTCGAACAGACGCAGTTCGCCGCGGACCGCGAGTGGTACCTGCGCGACGACCTGCAGTACCTCTTTCCGATCGACTACCTCGAGCTGTACGGCCCGGCCGGTGGCGACGCCGAGCTCGACCCGACGCGGCAGGACAACAAGACCGACTTCCAGAAGCAGAACGTCCGCCTGTTCCGGACCGGCACGACCGCGCTGGTGCGCGGCTGGGTGACCACCGGCGACTGGACCGGGCCATTCCTGCGGCTGTCATACCAGGCGGGACCCGACTCACCACTCTGGCGTGCGACGAACGGCTCGCCGGGGGCGAGCATCAAGTTGTGGCTGAAGGTCGGCGCCAGCGCCGTGCAGCAGCTGTTGACGGTGCCATACAACACCATCTCTGACCGTTACGAGATCGAGCTGTGGGGGTTCACCGCCGGCGACCTGCGCAGCCGCCTCGGTGGCGCGTCGCGCGATGCGCTCGACCGCGGCGAGCTGCAGGCCCGCCCCGACCTGCTGCATGGCAGCCCGGGCGATTTCGAGCGCGAGAAGCTGAGCGACCGTGACGTCCGCCGACGTCGCCGAGGACTGCTCGATGCACCCGTTGCTGCCGTTGCACATCGAATGCGCCTGGGCGAACGAGACGGCAACCGTGTGGGACTCGAACGACGGCCGCAACTTCCATTACGAATTCAACATGGTGGTTCGTGGCTGGGACAGCTTCCTCAGCGTCGGTATCAGCCCCAACCCGCACGGCGGCGTCGGCTTCCTCGAATACCGCAACCTGATGTCGAACTACGGCCGCTACGCCGGCAGCGGCGAGCTGGCTCGCCGGCTGGAGCCGTGGAATTTCGATGCGTTCGGGCGCAAGGACCAGGACAGCCGCACCGAGCCGTTCCTGGCGGTCGACTACATGGACCTGCACATCCTCAAACCGGAATGCGGCATCGGCCTGCACCGCCACCGCGACAACCAGGAGGTGTTCCTGATGATGGAGGGGCGCGGCTACATGGTCGTGGGGGACTGGTGCCAGATGCCGAACCGGCAGCGGAGCCTCGAGGTGCGCACCCTTCGCCCCGGCCACTTCGCCATGCTCAAGGGCGGCAATCTGCACGGCCTGGTCAACGCCACGGATGAGGACAGCTCGCTGTTCATGTTCGGGGGCTACGACTAACGGATGGGCTCACGCACGCTGCCACTTCTGTGAAGCGACGAATTTTGTAAGATTCGCGGACATCGCGTGCAGAGCAAAGAAGGAAGATAACGACCATAGACGATACAAAGTACCTCCAAGGGGTTGACTCACTGTCCACTCTGTCGTTTAATGGCTTCTGACGTCGCGGGAATGCGGCGACTTTCTTCTTCCCCCAGGAGCATCCGTGCTAATCGTTCACTCCGACCCGGCTGTACGCCAGAACCTTGCTGCCACACTCCAGTCCGCAGGAATTTCGCTGACAGTCGCTGAACGAATTGCCGCAATCGAGCGCTGGCCCCAGGGCGACGTGGTCATTACGGAAGAGCAGTTCTACACCCCCTTCTGGCACACCGTCGGCGCCGCCCACGTCGTCGTGCTGAGCGACAGCCTGCGCCCGTCCGTGCCCGCCGAGCATCAAGACGTGACGGTCGTTCCCGCCAGTGCCGGCACCAAGGCCTTGATGGCCGCCATCGATTCGTTCCGCCTCGTCGCCGCGTAACTCGCAGCGCGTTGCGGCGGTGCGCGTCGAAGGTGTACGGTGAACGGATGGCCGTCGACCTCTTCTCGCTCCCGACACTCGCCGGCGAACTCGCGGCGCAGTCTCCGCAGGACATCGTTTCGTTTGCGCTGCGCGAGGTACTCGCCAGACCTGGCGATCTCGTTCAGCGGTGCCGAGGACGTCGTCCTGATCGACCTGGCGGCGAAGTCCGGCGTGCCATTCCGGGTCTTTTCGCTCGATACCGCCCGGCTCCACTTCGACACGCTGCAGTTTCTCGAGAAGGTGCGGACGCACTACCGCATCCCGATAGAGATCTTCGCGCCGCAGGCGCCCGCCGTGCAGCGGCTCGTCGACGAGAAGGGGTTCTTCTCCTTCTATGTCGATGGTCACAAGGAGTGTTGCGGCATCCGCAAGGTCGAACCGCTCATGCGGGCGCTGACGCCGCTGCGTGCCTGGATGACCGGGCAGCGTCGCGACCAGAGCCCGGGCACGCGCGCCGACATTCCCGTCATCCAGCTCGATCGCACTTTCGGCACTCCCGATCGGCCGCTGATCAAGTTCAATCCGCTCAGCTTCTGGTCGTCCCAGCAGGTGTGGGCCTACATCCGCGACAACGACGTCCCATACAACGCCCTGCACGACCGCGGCTACGTCTCGATCGGCTGCGAGCCATGCACCCGTCCCATCAACCCGGGCCAGCACGAGCGCGCCGGCCGCTGGTGGTGGGAAGAGGAAACCAAGCGCGAGTGCGGCCTGCATGCCGCGAACACCGCGGCGTTGCAGCCGGCGACGGAGGGATGAACGCCATGCACATCACCATGGTCAAGAAGCGGCTGGCAGACGGCTCGGAGTGCCGCAAGTGCCAGGAGGCGACCACTCACCTGCAGTCGCGCGGCTTGTGGGACCGCGTCAACGAGGTCGTCTGGGCGCAAGAAGGTGACGAGGCGAGCCCGGGGATGGCGCTGAGCGCCAGATTCCACGTCAGCCAGGCACCGTTCTTCATCGTCCGCGACGAGCGCGGTGAGTCGGTCTACGCCAGCGTGCTGCAGTTGGCGCGCGAGCGCCTCGGCAGCGAGGTGACCGCCGCGCAGCAGGCGGCGACGATCGACGCGGACGACGTCGGCGGTATCTAGCCGACAAGTGTGTCGACGTTCCGGTCGACAATTCGCGCACGCAAATTCCTGGTAGTGCGCTGACCTGCCGGATCTAGAATCCGCGTGCATCCGCTCGCCCCCTGTCGTGGCGAGAAGCGGGATGGACGGTGCTGCCGTGATGAGCACCGCGAGGCTGTACCGGGAGACCCACGTCGATGTCTCATGCCCGCCGCACCGGTTGCGCGTGCCTTGTGGCACTCGCCCTGCTGCTTGCCGCCAACGTCGCTCGCCTGTCCGCAAGCGAGCGCGACTCACACATCCGCGTCCTGGATGGCGGGCTCGAGGCGCTGCTCGCCGATGCCGTGCCGCAGTCGGCGACACTTCGCACGCTGATCGCACGGCTCGACGCGGAGCCGATCCGGGTGTACGTACGCTGCGAACCGCGGCTGTCGCGCGGCGTCTCCCCCGCCGGACTGCACTTTGTCGCCAGCGTCCCCGGGGTCCGCTACGTCGGCGTATTCATCCGCTGCGGCCTCGCCTCGCGGGTCCAGTTGCCGTTGCTCGCGCACGAGCTGCAGCACGCGCTCGAGGTCGCCGGGGCGCCGGAGATCGTCGACGCCGCCTCGCTGGCGGCGCACTACCAGGGGATTGGGTTCGAGACCTTCAACGATGGCCACCAGCGCGCCTGGGAAACCGATGCCGCGCGCGCCGTGCAGTACCAGGTGGAGCAGGAAGTGTTCAACACCCCGGCGCGGCGCCGCAGCCCCGAACTGGTGCAACGCACGGCCGCCAACTGAGTGCGCCGCAACAGGCAGTGAGTGCGCCGTTGGGGCGGGTGCGGCGTCGTCATCATCGCCGACCCGCCGGCTGCAGGCAGCGACGAGGCGAGCAGATCAGGCGAGCTGACGCCGCGTCACTGCACACGGCGGGTAGCCTTGCGCCTCAGCGATGCGGAGCACCTCTTCTGCCGCGTCGGCAAGGGTGGCGTAGTCCGGCAGCCCGTCCTGCGCCTGTAGGGTGCGGGCGAGCGGGGCGAACAGCGTCAGCGACGACACGAGCTTGCGCGCATCCGTATCGCCACCCATCAGGGCGCGCACCGGCCGGCGGCTGGGCGGGCCGAGTTGCGCGGCGACCGCCGTGGTGATGGCCAGCAGCCGCCCGCGCAGCTGCTCGTGGCGAAGGTACGCGGTCGCTTCCTCGATATCGGCAATCGCGAAGTATTGCGACGTGCTGGACATGCCGAGCCCGGCGAGCTGCGGGAAGACGTACCAGATCCAGTGACTGCGCTTGCCGCCGCGGCGAATCTCCGCCAACGCCGTGGCGAAGCCCGATTCCGCTGCATCCTGGGCCGTGACGAACCGAGCCAACCCTGCCATGCCGCTATCGTCGCGTACGTGATTGAAGGGCACCGCGCAGCATCCCGGTTGTCGTCAGCCGCGGCGCGAACGTTGCTCGTCCGATCGTCTCTGCAGGAGGTTCTATGAACAGGCGAGCACTCGGCCGTGAGGGACTGACCGTCTCGGCAATCGGCCTCGGTTGCATGGGGATGAGCGAGTTCTACGGCAGTGGCGAGGCGGCGGCGTCGATGGCGACCATCCACCGCGCGCTCGATCTTGGCGTCACTTTCCTCGACACGGCTGACATGTATGGGCCGTTCACCAACGAGCAGCTCGTCGGCAAGGCGCTGCGCGGCCGGCGCGAGCAGGCGACCGTTGCCACCAAGTTCGGCAACCAACGTCGTGCCGATGGCAGCTGGGTCGGCATCAACGGCCGACCGGAGTACGTCAGGCAATCGTGCGATGGTTCGCTGCAGCGGCTGGGCATCGAGCAGATCGACCTCTACTACCAGCACCGTGTCGATACGTCCGTGCCGATCGAAGAGACCGTCGGCGCGATGGCCGAGCTGGTGCGCGAGGGCAAGGTGCGGTTCCTCGGTCTGTCCGAAGCGGCGCCGCCGACGATTCGCCGCGCCCACGCCGTGCACCCGATCTCGGCACTGCAGACCGAGTACTCGTTGTGGACGCGTGACGTCGAGCAGAACGACGTGCTGGCCACCGTGCGCGAGCTCGGCATCGGCTTTGTTGCCTACAGCCCGCTTGGCCGCGGCTTTCTGACCGGGCGTTTCCAGCGGTTCGACGACTTGCCCGCCGACGACTTCCGGCGCCGCAACCCGCGGTTCCAGGGCGAGAATTTTGATCGTAACCGCGACCTGCTGCGCGAAGTCGAGCGGCTCGCCGCGGACAAGGGCGTTGCGGCATCGCAGCTGGCGCTGGCGTGGGTGCTGGCGCAGGGCGGTGACGTCGTGCCGATCCCGGGGACCAAGCACGTAACGTATCTCGAGGAAAACGCCGCGGCGGCGAAGATCACGTTGAGTGCCGAGGACCTGCAACGACTGGAGGCGGCGTTCCCAATTGGCAGCACGGCTGGCGAGCGCTACGCGGACATGGGGACCGTGCATCGGTAGCTGGCTGGGGCGCCCGAGGGCGCAGCGCGGGTCGTGGGGTTACGGACTACGAGTCCCGCCGGGCTACGGATGGAGGTGGCGCGGGTTGCAACTCGCCCCCGTTTCGCCGCGGAGTTTTCAAGACACGAAGGCCAGCACGCCTCGGGAGCGTGTTGTCACACGTCCGCGTCCTGCGACCAGGGCGGACTGAGCTCCGTGTTCGTGGCAACGCACCACAATGTCGGGGTCAGCTCTGCGTCGCCTGCGCCCTCGGGGGAGATGAGCGCCACACTTGTTGGAGACGGCGGCCTCGCGTGTGTTACACTCTGGTTTCCCCAGCCGCTGAGAGGCGCGTTCGAGGAACTGTCGCGGGGTGGAGCAGTCCGGTAGCTCGTTGGGCTCATAACCCAAAGGTCGCGGGTTCAAATCCCGCCCCCGCAACCATCTAAGTCTTAACGGTCAGTCACTTCTGCTGACCGGCCAAACACGCGTCCAGTATGTCTCCGCCGTCGTACCGCGACGGCGTGTCTTCAGAACCCGGATGGCGTCGTCCACCGCCGCCGGGCTGAGACGCATGTACTGCTGGGTGGTCGTCAGATTAGGGTGCCCAGCGAGCTCCTGAATGGCCCACGCCGGGACGTCCTGCATGGTCAAGTGCGAGCAGAACGTGTGTCGGAGAATGTGGACGCCGTCGCGACGCGAGCCCGACGCGCCGCTGGCTTGACGAAGCCCTGGCGATCCGTTGCCGCAGCGCCTCCCGTCCGCCCCACACAGCACCCTCGGACGTCGCAGGGTGCCGGTGCGCCCGCAGCCCGGCTGCCAGTCGCGCGTTCAGCGGCGCGCGCGGTCGGACGGTGCGCGCGCCGGTCCTCGGTCGAACTGGCCTTGCCGGCGCATTCGATTCCGATCTCCCCCAATCCTGCGGTCCAGCACGTTCGTCGCCGACGTTCGGTGTGGCCCGCGGAGCGCAGTATGCTCAGGGACGAGTGCCTCCTGCGCCGTACGCGCCCGTCAGCGGAGAACGCCGCCTTGGACCTGAGTGTGAATCGCATTGTCGAAGGGGTTCGCTGGCGCACCGAAGCCCTGGTTGATCGGCTGCCGCGCCCGGCGCAGGTCTGGATCGACAATCTCCGGCGAAACAGGCTCGTGCGCCGTGGGCACACCAGCTTCGACCGCGCTCGTCTCGTGCGGACGTACACCGAGGTGCTCACCGTCCTGCAGCGAACCGAGGACGCGACCGCTCTGGGCGACTACCTGGAGTTCGGCGTCTACCACGGCACGTCCCTCTCCTGCATCTACGAGGCACGGCGGCAGGCGGGCGTCCCGCAGATGCGCCTGTTCGGCTTCGACTCGTTCGAGGGGCTGCCGCAATCCGCGGCCCACGAAGATGCCGGCATCTGGGCGCCGGGCCAGTTCAAGTCGGGGATGGGGCTCACCTACGAGAACCTGCAGCGCTGGGGCGTTCCGCCGTCGGAAGTCACGCTGGTGAAGGGCTGGTTCTCGGACACCTGCATACCAGCGACACGTGCGCGGCTCGGGCTCAAGCACGCCAGCGTGATCATGGTCGACTGTGACCTGTATTCGTCGACATGCGAGGTGCTGGCGTTCTGCGAGCCGCTGATCGCACGGCAGGCGGTGCTGGTGTTCGATGACTGGCACGCGAGCGGCCTGGCGGAGAAGCACATGGGTGAAGCGCGAGCCTTCGCGGAGTTCCTGGACGCGCACCCGGCCTTCGTCGCGGAGGAACTGCACGGACTGAACTACAAAGACAAGCGCGACTCGATGCTATTCCTGGTGACGCGGCGCACCGGACGGTAAGGTGGCTGGTGCGAGACCGATCGATTCGGTGGCCCGCTACAGCCGATTGGGACGATGGCGACGCTCGTCCTCGTGCTGTGAGCGGCGACGGATTTCGCGTGACGCCTGCTGCCACCGCAGTGATTCGTCAACGCGCTGATCGTCGCGCTGCGACAGCCCCGGTGGCATTCGTCGTTTGCGCCGGATCTCTCCCTGCGGTACGGGTATGTGGGCGATGTCGTGCGCGACGGCAAGCTTCGCCAGACCGAGCATCGTTCACCCATCGACTTCTCCACCGATGCACGGGGCTACCGCGCCAACCCGCTCCGTGCCGATGACGACGCCGCCGACCTGCTCGTTCTGCGCGGCTTCTCGTTCGTCTATGGCGGCGCGCTCTCCGACACCGAGACGCTGCCGGCGGCGCTCCTCGGCGGACACGCTGGGCCTGCCCTGCAGCGTGAAGCCATTGGTGTTTCAGGCGACGTAAAGACGCGAACAGACCGCTGCCTCAGAGACGCCTCCAGCGGTGACGCCGATCTCGGGACCCTGGTGTGCGATCAGCCTGCAGGTCAGCTGACAGGCGATCACACAGCGGGGACGTCAGATCGGAAGGCGGTTCTTCCGGTACCGAGTTCTTGACGGCGATCTTGCCGTCGCGGAAGGTGAAGACATCACAGCCCGTCACCTCCACTCGCTTGCCGTCGGTGCGCGTGCCGGTGAACGTCCACTCCGAGACGCCTCGATCGCCGGCGACAAAATGCCGCGCGTTCGCCCACTGCGCGTCCGGAAACGACTCGAACACCGCGGCGTAGGCGGCGCGTACCGCCTGCGTGCCTTCGCTGCGCTGACCGTCGACCTGCGCGCCAGCCGAAGCCTGGAACACACAGTCGTCAGTCATCATCGACATCAGCGCCTCGAGATCGTGCCGGTTCCACGCGCTGGCAAAGCGGTCCAGCAGGGTGAGTCGCTGCGAGCCTTCAGTTTCTCCGTTTATCGCACTGCCCCTTGCTTGTGTGAGAATGCGGTTACCAATGTCACCGCTCGAGCCTCGCACTGAAGAACGCGGCAGCCGTTCCAGCGCGTCGGCCCAGTGCGCGTCCGGACGGCGGCCCACCCACAGAATGAAATCGGTTTCCGGTGGCGTGGCACCGTGACGCCGCAGCATCTTTGCCGCCTGGGCGCGGTGTCCGTGCGAGTGCATGCAGACCTGGACGAAGGCTTGCGCCACGGAGCACTCGCCATGTGGAATCAGCGGGCTCGTCAGGATCCGCTCGAGATCAATGACCTGCGCTGCCTCGAACCAGTGGGCTTCCTGCGCCTGCAGTGCGGCATAGCGCGCAACGAGTTCGGTGAAGGAGTCTGCATGACGCGACTCTGTTTCGAAAACAAACGGCAGCCGGAGAACGGTGAGCAGCCAGAATCGATTCGCCAACAGAACGTGATGCAGGAGTTCCCACAGCTCAGGATCCGAAACGGCAGCGCTGTTCGAGCCGATGGCATTCAGCAGCGCGGCGTTGGCGTGCCCCTTGTGAGCAACCAGATCACGCAACATCTGCAGCATCGCACCGCATCCTCCGCCGGATGAGCGTCTCCGCCCCCCGGTGCTCGTGGCGCTCACCGGCTGGGGTCACGACGAGAATTGCCGCCCAGTCCAGGGACGCTGGCTGCGACGCGCGCATGCTGAGGCCGGAGGAGGAAGCGGCCCTGCCATCGTGTTTCCTCATCCACCCGCTGCACCTTGCCACGAAACCGACGGGTGCACTGCTCAGCCGTACACTTCTACCGCGATCGCGTGTCTGACAAGTTTCGACGCAACAGCGGAGCGCGTAGCTGCCGCGTTCTCCGTGCGTGGCCGTCCAGGCCGTCGGCAAGACGACGGACGCCGCCCGTCGGAGCCATCGCGTGCAAATAGTGCTCGCAACTCGCCGCTCGCTCACGCCCGTGACCGCCCCGCGTCTGCCAGGCCCGGCGAGAGGCGTTGCAGCAGCCATGCCTTCGCAACGGTCCAATCGCGTTCCACGGTCGCCGACGACACGCCGAGAGCCGCAGCCGTCTCAGCGATATTGATTCCGGCGAAGAAGCGCAATTCGACGACGCGGGCGAGGCGTTCGTCGAGGGCTGCGAGGTCGGTCAAGGCCTCGTCCACTGCCAGCACGCTGACGATGCTGTTCTCCGAGCCGCCGGTGCCTACTCCCATGTCATCAAGCGTGAGCGTGGTCACGCCGCCCCCGCGCTTCAGCGCATGGCTGCGGCGAGCGTGGTCGACGAGGATCTCGCGCATCAGCCGTGCTGCCATCGCAAAAAATGCGTACGGTTCTGGAGCGCCATGCGGTCCAGCCCGACCAGCCGCAGGTAGGCCTCGTGGACGAGCGCGGTCGTCTGCAGTGTGTGCTCCGCGGCTTCGCCCCGTAGTCGCGCCCGTGCCACCCGGCGTAGTTCCTGGTAGACGATCGGGATCAGACGCTGCAGCGCCGCCTGGTCGCCCATGCGCCACTTGACCAGCAGACTCGTCACCTCCGGATCGCTCGAATGCGCAGACATACCCGCACCGCAAGCCTATCTCCAGATCGACTAGAATCGTCGCGCAATCTGAGCCATGGTGTCGCAGCGTTCTGAAGACTGGGCACGAGTCAAACACGTGTTCGAGGGCGCGTTGGCGCTGCCGCCCGAGCAGCAGCGGTCCTTCGTCGCCGAGTCGTGCCGCGATGCACCGGCGGTCGAACGGCAGGCGTTGGCGCTGCTCGCCGCCCACGAGCGCGCCGGCGATTTTCTTGAACAGCCGGCCGCGATGGTGCTGCGGCACCTCGACCACGCCGATGTCTCCGTCGACGATGCGCCCGACCCGAACGTCGGACAGTCGATCGGTGCCTACTACATCGAATCGCGCATCGGCCGCGGCGGCATGGGCGCGGTCTACCTCGCCCGGCGCGCCGATGCGATATTCGAGCGGCGGGTGGCGATCAAGATGATCCGCCGCGGAATGGACTCCGACGTCGTCATCCGCCGGTTCCATCACGAACGACAGATCCTGGCGTCTCTCGATCACCCACACATCGCCCGCCTGTTAGACGGCGGGACAACGCCGCACGGGTTGCCGTACTTCGTGATGGAGTACGTCGAGGGCACGCCGATCGACCGGTACGCCGATGCGCAGCACTCGAACACGAAACAGCGCGTCGAGCTGTGCTTGAAGGTGTTGGATGCGGTGCAGCATGCGCACGAACATCACGTCGTCCACCGCGATCTCAAGCCGCGCAACGTGCTCGTCAGCGCCGGCGGCGCGCCGAAGCTGCTCGATTTCGGCATTGCCAAGATTCTCGACCCCGAGTCGGAGGGTGACTCGACGCTGACAGCGCTCGCGCGCGCGATGACGCCCGAGTACGCGAGCCCGGAGCAGGTGCGGGGCGAGCCGGTGACGCCAGCCACCGACGTCTACGCCCTCGGATTGCTGCTCTACGAGCTGCTGACCGGCCGGCGCCCGTTCGACCTGGGGACCCGCACGCCCGACGAGATCGTGCGCATCGTTTGCGAGGAGGACCCGCGCAAGCCGAGCGCCGTCGTCACCGACCTGGCGACCGCTGTGGCGACGGCTTCGACGACTCGTCCCGCAACTGCGCAGTCGATCAGCGCAACGCGGGAGCAGTCGCCAGAGATCCTGCGCAAGCAGCTGGCGGGCTCGCTCGACGCCATCGTGCTGAAGGCCCTGCGCAAGGAACCGGCCGAGCGTTATCCCACCGTCAGAGCGCTGGCCGACGATCTGCGGCGCTACTTGACCGATCGGCCGGTTTCCGCGGCGCGCGATGCGCTCCGCTACCGCGTGGCACGAAGCGCCCGCCGCTACCGGGCCGCCGGCGGAATCGCGGCGGCGCTCGTCGGAGCGGTCATCACGACCGCGGTGCTCGTCCGGCAGCCGGTCACTCGTGAGACGGCAGCCGCAGCGGTCGCGAGCCAACCGCGGTCATCGGTCGCGGTGGTCCCCTTCCGCAATCTTTCGGGGCGCGCCGCCGACGAGTGGCTGTCGACAGCAGTCGCCGAGATGCTCACGACCGAGCTTGTAGCCGACGGACAGGTCCGCGTGCTTCCGGCCGACTACGTTGGACGTGCCGCACGCGAGATAGGAGGAACAACGGGCGGCAGTGGTGACGGGGCGTACGAGCGCCTGCGCACGCATCTGCACGCCGACTATCTGGTCGCCGGCACATTTGCCGTTGCCGATCAGACGGCGTCGCGTTCGCTCCGCATCGACGTGCGGGCGCACCGTGGCGGCGGCGACCCCATTGCTGTCGGCGCCCTTGGCGCCGAAGCGCAGTTGTTTGCGGTGGTGGCGGGAGCCGGGCACCGGTTGCGGCAGCGTCTCGGGCTGCGGGAAAGCTCGCCGGAGGCGCAGTCGGCCGCCAAGGCTGCGTACCCGCGTACGCTCGAGGCGACGAAGCACTACGCCGAGGGACTGGCGCGTCTGCGCGTGCTTGATACCGTTGCGGCGCGCGATCGGCTCGAGCGGGCCAATGCGAGCGAGAGTGGCAATCCGCTGATCCTCACCGCCATCGCATCGACGTGGACCGCGCTCGGCTACGACGGCCGTGCCGCGAAGGCCGCGCAGCAGGCATTCGAGGGCTCGGCGGGGCTCGATCGGGAGGATCGCCTCAACGTCCAAGGGCGCCTTGCGGAAGCGCAGCAAGACTGGGCCGAAGCGATCGACGTGTATCGCACGCTGTGGGGATTCTTCTCGGACAACGCTGAGTACGGCCTCCGCCTCGCGGCCGCGCAGACCAACGCCGGCCACGCCAAGGAGTCGCTGGAGACCCTGCAGACGATTCGCAGGCTTCCGCCTCCTCAAAGCCAGGATCCGCGGATCGACCTCGCGGAAGCAGAAGCACAGTCGTCCCTCGGCAACTTCAAACAGGAGCTCGCGGCACTGCAACGAGGCAGTGCCACGGCTGAAGCGTCCGGCGCGCGACTGATCCTCGCACGGGCCAGGCTGCTGGAAGGCCGCAGCTACTTCAGCCAGGGACAACCCGACGCCGCCGAACGTGCCCTACGTGCTGCACGGACGGCGTTCGCCGACGCCGGCGACAAGGCCGGACTCGCCGCAGCGCTCAACAGCCTGGGTGCGGTGATGAGCGATCGCGACGGCGGCGAGGCGGAAAGGCTTCAGCTGCAGGCGCTCGCCATCAGCGAGGAGATCGGGGATCTGCGCGGCATGTCCGCGACGTTGAACAATCTAGGCATCCGCTACAAGGACCTCCGGGATTTCGACCGTGCGCGCCGGGCGCACGAGCGGGCGCTGGCGCTCCGCCGCGAGATCGGCCATCGCAACTGGGAGGCGATATCGCTGGGCAATATCGGCGTCGTGCTGTTCGAGCAGGATCGCTTCGCCGAAGCAGCCCGCTACTACCGCGACTCGCTGGACATCGCCCGTGAGATCGGCGACAAGCGCGGTCTCGTTCGGGCGCTGCACAACCTGGCAATCGTTGAGCGCGAGGTGGGCCATCTGGCTGCGGCGGAGAAGAGTCTGGAACAGTCACTCGTGGCACGGGCTGAGATGGGAGACCGGCGCGGCATCGTCGCTGGCCGTGTCGAGCTCGGCACGGCGCTCTTGGAACAGGGCGAACTGGACCGGGCGCACACGACGCTGGAGCAAGCGGCCGCGCTTGCCCGGGAGATCCGTCTCACGGGTGGTGACGCGTATGCCACTTTCTACCTCGCGCAGGTCGCCCTGGCCAGAGGAGATATCGCCGCGGCGAGGGCGCAACACGAGCGCGCACTCGTTCTCCGGCGCGAGGCCAACGAGCCGCGAACGGTGGTGGAGAGCGAGGCCGCGCTGGCAGCCCTCGAGTTGGAGGAAGGCCGACCCGCTGAGGCCGAGCGGCGGGCGCGCACCCTCCTGCGGCGCCTCGGGACGGCAGCACCGGGACCGCTTCCGGTCGTGCTGCAGCTCCTGATGGCGCGGGCCGCACTCGCGCGCAGTGACATCGCCAGCGCGGAGCGGCTGTTCCAAGCCGGACGGCAGGCAGCGGCGAAGACGGAACGGGCCGCCGTGCGCATCTCGCTCGCCATGGTCGAGGCGGAGATTCACGCCGCCAGCGGCCGGCCGGACGCGGCGCGCGCCGTGATCACAGCGTTACGGGGGCAACTGGCAGCCTGGCAGATGGCGCTCGCCGATCTGGATGCTCGCCTGCTCCTCCTCCGCCTCGACGCCGCTGCCTGGTCGTCGAGCGTGGAGGCGGACGCCCGCGCGCTGGATACCGCCGCACGTGCCAGAGGCGCCGGCCTCATCGTCCGCCGCGCGCAAGCGCTGCGGCAATCCGCCAAGGAACAGTCCTGATCGCGTGTCCGGCGTACGCGCGTCCCACTGGTCGTGAGGGAATTTGCGTTCGGCTTGCGCCTCTCCATGTGAAGGGTCGACTTGGTCGGCTGAATTGGAGAGGGGCTTATGAACAATCGACGAATCCGCACCACGATCGTCACTGCCGTGGCGGCGCTGACGGCCTCGACCGCCTATGCGGCGGGGAACCATCAGATCTGTTACCAGGGGCCTAAATACAACAGCCTGCCCACCATCGTGGTGCAGTGCCGCAGCGACGTCCCCGGCGCGACCTGCAGCATCTCGATGAATGCCAGCTCCGCACCGATCTACCCGACTCCAGCCGGGGCAAGCACGGTCCGCGCGTATCAGGGAGCGATCGGCACGTCGCACACCGCCACCATAAATTTCAGCGATGGCACGCAGCGCTTTTGCACGACCTCGCTGCCAGGCTACGGCTACGAGCCGGGGCCGGCGTACGCCAAAGCGTCCGGGGCAACGGTGCCCGTGCTCACCGGCTACACCACGGACGAATCCGGGTTGCTCATGACTGGCATCTGGAGCAGCAGGACACAGTCGGCGCTGCGCGTGCAGCGCAACACAGTCGGCGTGTCCAGGGACTTCGTCCTGGTCGGCGGCGGCGCGCTTGGCACGGACTACCCGAGCGGCGCGTTGATCAGCAAGATGGTTCCCGCCGGCGATCTCCAGAAGCGCGAATTCTGGGTGGAAACGCAGGACGCGATCGTCGCCGATCCGCACGACAACGAAACATACGCCATCGGCATGAAGATCGAAGGCGTGTCCGTCTTCGATCTGCGGAACCTCGTCGTCTGGACGTCGGGCAATTCCGGCAGCCAGGCGGTGCCTCACCCCTCGGGCCAGGTGTCACCGCCGTCGGGATTCGGCGCCATCCTCGGCGGCGGCGCGGGCACGTTCACCTACTATCCCGTACACGGGGCAGTTCCTCACCGCGTCGTCGGCGATTCCCGCCATCTATGGCTTCTGCTGGCGGGGCTGGTGCAGCGAGTCGAGCGGCGCAACCGGATGGTGGGCCGAGTCGAAGGATCATGGCGTGTCGGCTGCCGGCTTCGTGACGCCCTGGATCAGCTCGATGCCGACGTCGATTCAGGTCTGGACGCCCGGCGGTATGCGCACCTTTACCGTGGAAACCTTCGGTCGCGGCGTGCAGTCCGGAGTCGCGGCACATCCGAGCATCGTTGTCTCGGGACGAAGCGGAGAGTTCGCGTTGACCGGCGTTGGCGCGGCCGTCGACTGGCGAACCCACGGCTCTTACGGAAACTTGCTTTGGAAGGTCCTGCCGCGCGCGGATGTAGCCGGCGTGGAAGTCTCGTCCAAAGACCACGCCTATACCTCGCCCGCGACCATCACGGGGTACGTCCTGGGCGTCAAGCTGGTTCCCGAGGCGGTCCCGCTGGCGAGCGTTCGCCGGCGGCCTGAAGGCTGACACTGTTCAGGTGGCCGCATCGCGGATGCAGCCAACCTGGTGTGACGGGCTGGCCAAGCACGCCAGTGGTCAGGCCAACTGCTTGCCGCACGTGAAGAGGTCGCCGGAATACGACGACCTCTTCGCTTGGTCGGCCTCCTGCAGACTTCCGTCGCCGCCCAAGCCGTCCATGACATCGATCCCAGTTGGACGCGGCACCGCGCTTGCGAACCTCACTGGGCATGACAGGATTATCAAGGTCTCTCGCCAGCGGCGCCGCCGGTGCCGTAGCCCTCACCGTCCTCCACGAGTTCATGCGTCGTCGGGTCCAGGATGCGCCCAGGATGGACCTGGTCGCCATGCGCGGCCTGCGCCGCCTGCTCCCGGCCGAGTCGCAGGGACTCGACGAAGAGAGCCTGCACCGCCTCGCCCTGGTCGGTGACCTGGTTTCGAATTCGATCTATTACGCCGCCGTCGCCGGCGCGACAGCGAACGCGACCTGGAGCCGCGCCGCCGTGCTGGGCTCCGCCGCAGGGCTGGGAGCGTTGCTGCTGCCACAGCACATCGGGCTCGGCGCGCCGCCGCACAGCGACAGCCAGGCGAACCAGGTGATGACGGTGGCGTGGTACCTGGTGGGTGCAGCCGCCGCAGCCGCGGTCGCCAACGCCCTCGGGGCACGCAGGCCAGGGACGCCGGACCCGCTGCGCGGCACCCGGCCTGCGTAGCACCACCACATTCCGCCTGCACGCCGGGTCCGCTGCGCGGCACCCGGCCTACCTGGACGTGGGGACTACCGACACGTGGGGCCGCGGCGGGTTGCGTCGTTCCGGCGACGGCCCGACTTGAGGGACCGTGACAGGGCGCTAGCGGGTAAAACCGGCGCGCAGCGTGAGGACGGCGCAGGTCACGGACCTGCGCCGGTCGTGATCGGCGCTGCGGAGCGCCGGTTCTCCCACGGTCACGAACGGAGGACCGGAGCGGAACGGCGCAACCCGGCGCGGCATGCCTGCGTCGCTTGGATGCGGGCACAGATGCCGGGTCCGCTGCGCGGCACCCGGCCTACCTGGGGCGGTGACATTGCCCCTGAACAGGCGATCAGCGCGCCAGCACTTCGCGCAGCTTGCGGTCGAGGGTCTCGGCGGTGAACGGCTTCTGCACGAACGCCACGCCGCGCTTCAGCAGGCCGTGCTGATCGATCGCGTCGTCGGTGTAGCCCGACATGTAGACCACCTTCAACCCGGGCTGCCTGCCGACCAGGCGATGCGCCAGCTCCGGGCCGCTGGCGCCGGGCATGACGACGTCGGTCAACAGGAGATCGATTCGGCCGCCCTCCTCGAACAGCTGCTCCGCCTCGTCACTCCCCGAGGCCATCAGCGCGCGGTAGCCGCGCCCCTGCAGCATGCGCGTAATCAGGTCGCGGATCTGGGCCGAGTCCTCCACCACCAGCACCGTGCGTTCCCGCACCGGCACACTCACCGACACTGCCGGCTCGGCGGCAATGGTCTCGGTGTCAGGTGCCCGGGGGAAAGTGACCGTGAAGGTGGAGCCACGCCCCGGCTCGGAGCTGACCGCAACGCTCCCCCCGGTCCTGGTCGCAATGCCGTGAATCATCGCCAGGCCCAGACCGGTGCCCCGCCCGGCTGGCTTGGTCGTGAAGAACGGCTCGAAGACGCGCGCCTGCACCTCGGGTGTCATCCCCTCGCCGGTGTCCGCCACCCGTAGCAGGACGTGGTCGCCGAATGCGTCACCGGCGGCGGCGTCGCCGGCCACCTCGCCAGGGAAGCCGCGATAAGCAGTCCGGGCGGCCGTCTCAATCGTCAATGTGCCGCCGGTCGACATCGCATCACGCGCGTTGACGACGAGGTTCATGACGATCTGCTCGAACTCGCCGCGGTCGATCAGGATCCGGCCGATCCGCGGCGCCAGCTTGACCACGACCTGCAGGTCCTCGCCCACCACGCGCTCGAGCATCCCCCTCATGTCCGTGATGACCGCGTTGGGGTCGAGGACGGTGCGCTCGATGATCTGCTGCCGGCTGAACGCGAGCAGCTGACGCGTCAGGGCGGCGGCACTCAGCCCTGCCTTGTAGATCTCCTCGACGTCCGGGCGGCTGACGCCGGGCGGCGTCTCGTCGCGCAACAGGTCACAGTAGCCGAGGATGGCCGTCAGCAGATTGTTGAAGTCGTGCGCAATGCCACCGGCGAGCCGGCCGACGGCCTCCATCTTCTGTGCCTGCCGATACTGCATCTCGAGCGAGCGCCGGGCGGTGACGTCCTCCGACACGACGACGATGCCGATGATTGCGCCGTGCTCATCGCGAAACGGCACCTTGACCGTGTGCCACCATCGCTCCTGACCGGCGATCATGGTCGGCACCTCGACATCGATCAGTGCGCCCGCCGTCACCACCTGGTGGTCGCTGGCCACGTCACTTGGGGTCTCTGTACCGCTGCGGACCGCGCCGAGATGTCGCCCAATCAGCGCCTGCGGCGTGAGGCCGAGGTCTTCCGCGTACCGCTTGTTGCAGAACAGGACGACGCCGGCCGGATCCTTGATGTGGATGCGGTGCGGCAGGTGCTCGACCAGTGTCTGGTTCAGCCTCTCGTTCGCCCTGAGCAGGTCCTCGGCGCGGCGGCGCTCCGCAACCTCGCGCTCGATTTCCCTCAGGTGGCGTTCGGCATCCTCGACCCGTGCAAACGAGGTACGCAGCGTCAGGTAGAACTGCGCCAGGATCGGCAGGGCGATGAGCGCGGCAAGCACGCCGACTTCCTGAATGATGACGACAAGGCAGAGCGCCACCGCGGCGGCGGCAAGGTAGCTGAGGGAGAGGCGCGCGAAGTGCCGCCACCAGATGTGATGCACCGCACGGCCGGACTCGAGCCCGACCGCCACTGAAATCAATCCCGAATTGAGGCAGAAGTAGATCGCGGTCAGCAGCAGCAGCGGCAGCAGCAACGGGGCGATCGGCGGTCTCGCGTCGGCGAGCGGCGGCACGTCGCTGAAGGCATAAAACGCGTGTGCCGCCGCGCCGAGCGACAGCGCCGGCGCCGAGGCGTTGAACACGGCGTGCGTCCAGTCGTGCCCCTTGCGCCGCGACAGCAACAATCCGTCGACCGCCAGGGTGATCAGCGCAGGAGCGGGGCCGAACAGGAGGGCGCCGGCAATGAAGAACGTGTCGGAAGCCGAGATGGTCGCCTCGATCGACCCGACCTGCACGGCGAAGCGTCCCGTCAGGATTACGACCAGCGAAAACAGCAGCCACTGCACCGGGTGCGCCGTCGCCGGCAGACGGGACATCGCATAACCGACGGCGACGATTCCCAGGGTCGAAACGCAAGCCGTGTAAGCCGAGAGCTGTCGTGAACCCATCGTGTGGTCGCGCGGTCCCGCCGCCTTGATGCCCTATTGCGCGTCTGGCGCCGTCAGTATCGTCGAGCCCCAGCTCGGCTCGGAGTCGGTGCTGCCCCAGATGATCTGCTCGCCATCAGTGCTGCCCCAGATGATCTGGTTGCCGCCGGCGTCGGTCACGGCGGCTCCCCAGCGAATCTCCCGGCCATCCGCCCACGCGGCTAGCTGGTCGCCCCAGATCAAGCGCGTGGGCGCCAGGCCGGCCAACGCATTCAGGGAACCTCTCAGGTTCAGTTCTCCCGCGCCCTGCAGCAGCGGGCTCGTCCACGCGGACAACAAATCTAGCAGGGACAGCAGCCGGACTCCCGTGCCGGCGTAGAGCGCAGCCGCCAGCGTACCTGCGTCGACGAACGAGGCGCCGGCCGGCGCGGCGCCGTTCAGATCCTCCAGGTGCGACAGGCCACTCGCGGCAAGCGAGCGGGACGCCCAGATGTCCAGGCTGCCTGTGCCGGCGCCCATCAGGCCCGCGTCCTTCACAAAGGATGCCCCGGCCTGGATCGCCACTTTCACCTGGGTCCAGGACAGCCGCGGCGACCCCTCCAACAACATGGCGACCGCGCCCGAGACCATCGGCGCCGCCATGCTGGTGCCGCTCAGCCGCATGTAGCCGTTCATCCCGGCGCCGCCGCTGTGCAGGGACGGATAGTGGGTTGCCAGGTACGATCCGGAGGCTTCCAGCGATTCGATGCGGGTCCCTGGCGCAGCGACGTCCGGCTTGATCGCCAGGTCGAACCTGCCGGGCCCACGCGAGCTGTATTCCGCCACCGTGTCGTCATCGCGGCTCGCCGTCGCCCAGCTGTTGAGCGCGCCGACGGTCAGCGCGAACGGCGAGTTTGCCGGCGACGTGATCCCGCCGAGCACCTGCCGGCCGGTGTCGCTCCGGCCGGCATTGCCCGCCGCGACTGCGACGACGATGCCCTCGCTGACGGCACGGGCGACCGCCTGGCACAAGGGGTCTGTGAGTGACGGCTCCATCACCGGGTGACCGAGCGACAGATTGATGACGCGGATGTTGTACTGCACGCGATGCGCGATCGCCCATTCGATGCCGGCGATCACGTCGCTGGTGTAGCCGACGCCATTGCCGGACAGCACGCGGACGTTGACGAGATGCGCCCCCGGGGCAATGCCGCCGGCGAACGCCGGACTGGTTGCCGTCGCCGCGACCGGGCGGCCGGCGATGATGCCCGCAACGTGCGTGCCGTGGCCAAACGCGTCGTCGACGGCAGGATCACCGCTGATCATGCTGGTGCTGGCCACGACCGTGCCCTCGAGCGCCGCGTGCGGCGATATGCCGGAATCGATCACCGCGATGCCGATGCCCTGCCCGGTCACCCCGGCAACGCCGCCGGGCAGGACAACGCCGCCGCCACGCCACACGTGCTCGGCGCCGGTCGACTGGGTTTCCACCGCCATCGTCGGCGTGACGGCGACATCACCTGAGAGATGTCTTACCGCAGGCTCGATCACGAGCGCGAGCAAACCGGCGGCGTCGATGCTGACCACGGCACCTTCGGCGAGCCAGCGGCGCACCGGGACCTGGTGACGCGCGAACACGGCGGCGAGCTCGGATGGGACACCGTGAACGATGACGCGCACCGACGGCGAGGTCGGCAGCAGTTGCCACTGCAACAGGTCGTCCGAGAGGCCGGCGCGGTGCTGAGCCTGGAGGCGATTGGCGGCTGCTCCCCATGACAGTACCGTGATCGCAAGGAACAAAGCTGCCGCGGCAGCACGAGCGCGATTCCATCCCTGACCCATCTGCTACACCTCCGATGCTGGGGCACACCGAATCCCTGGTGCAGTACATCGGTCGATTAAAGGGTGGCAGATACCGGGTCGGGCGGAGCGCAGCGCGCATCGAACGCCGTGACCGGCGGATCGATGCGCGCCGAAGTGAGCGGAGGGCGAACTCTAGCGCGCTTAACGTGACTGGCTGACGCGGACCGGTGCTAATTCAGCACGTCGAACATCCGGCTGAATCTTGATGATGAAGCTGCGGTCGGCCTGTCGCGGCACCGAACGCAATGTCGTCGATCAACTGCGAGTCCGTGTAGACGATGAAGACGCCGGTGTTGGCCTGCTGCAGCCAGCCGAAGCGGAAGTTGCTGGACCAGCTGTTGGCGCGGTCGTTGTACTGCACCAGGCTCTGCAGGAACACGCGCGGTGAGAACGAGTAGGACACGCGGGCGCGGGCGAGGTTGGTGACGAACCGCCCGCCGGCCAGCGTGATGTCGTTGCGTCCAGGTCAGCTCGGTATTGAAGGTCTCGCCGACGCGCAGGCGCAGCTGCGGTGACAGCGACGAATCGATCGCCGCCGAAGAACCCGCCGCGCGCCACCTGCATCCGCCCGTAGATCGGCGCCCCCTGGTTCGTCTGCAGCACGAACTGCGCTTCCGCGTGGTCGTAGGTGCCCGGCAGCACCCGCACACCCGGGTAGATCTCGAACGGGCGCAGCACGCCTTCGCGCGTGACGTTCATGCCGGTGTGGAACTCGTAGGCGTTCTTCAGCTCCCAGTGGCTGTCGATGTGCCAGTAGCCGGTCTCCTGGAAACCATCGTGATTCCAGAAGGCGCGGTAGGTGCTGTGCGGACGAATCTCCTGGAACTTGGAGAGCGCCTGCGGCCGCAGGCGCGAGAAGAAGTTCGCCTCGATCTTGCGGAAGCCACCCGTGCGGCTCAGGAAACCGACCTCCGGCCTGAAGTTGCGTGCCGGTCTCGGTGTAGGTGAGCGGCAAGCGTGAGCGGCTGCGTTTCGTTGCGCGCGCCAATCTGATAGGCATGCTGGCCGCTGGACAGGCCGGGTGTCTGCGTGCGCGCGACGAAGCCGGAGACCAGGCCGGTGCCGCCGACACCCCAGCGCCCGTCCACGGCATACGCCCGGTTGTAATCGTCGCTCGATGGCGCCGTCGCCGGTCGCCTGGCGCTGCACGAACATCGCGCCGACGTTCGAACGGCCACGGAAGTCGCGGCGGAGCCGGCCGACGGTGAAGTTGTTCGCCGGCCCGAGGCCATCCACGTCGTCGGTCTGCATGTTCAGCACGCCGACGTTCACCGGGCCGGCACGCCCCGAAAGGCGGGCGCCGCCGATGATCGGGATCGCCTCGCCGCTGTCCGAAATGCCAATCCGCCGGCTGAAGAACAGCTCCGCCTCGCCCGAGCTGCCGACGGAGAAGAGTCCGGCGTTCTCGAGGAAGAACGGCCGCTTCTCGGGGAAGAACAGGTTGAAGCGATCGAGGTTGACCTGCTGCTCGTCGACCTCCACCTGGGCGAAGTCGGTGTTGAGCGTGGCATCGAGGGTCAGGCTCGGCGTGATGCTGTACTTGGCGTCGAGGCCGATGTCCCCGAGCATGTCGGTGTCCGGTCCGTCGAAGCTGCGGCGGCGCGCTTCGGTGAGGGCGTATGGAATCAGCTTGAGGTTGCGCTGCGCCGGAGGATTCAGCCCGGTGAGCGAGCCGGCAAGCGACACGCGCATCAGGTCGAACTGGATCGGCAGCGGTGCCCAGTAGGCAATCTCCTTGCGGCGGCGGATCGTCCGCTGAAAATTGAGGCCCCACTCGCGCTCGCCCGCTTCATAGCGCAAGGTGCGGAACGGGATCTCGAACTCCGCGGTCCACCCGGCGCCGTTCGCGGCGGTGCGGACGGTCCACGCACCGTCCCAATTGAGATTGAAGCCGCCGCCGGACCCGGCCTGCTGGCGTCCGCCGCCCGCGCCGCCGACCCCGCCGTTGCCGCCTTCGTTGCTCACCTGGCCGTCGTACTCGAGCGCCGCCGGGTTGGTGGCGAACACGAAACCGTTCTGCCGATCGCGATACGTGTCAAGCAGGATGCGGAAGCTGTCGCTATCGTCGAGCGAAGAGTCGCGCCGCGAATCGGACACCGTCAACCCCTGCGCGTCCGCATCGAACAGGACGACGCCGAAGTAGAGCGCGGTGTCGGTGTAGACGATACGCACCTCGGTTCGCTCGGAGGCCGGGCGCCCGGCGTCCGGCGAGGTCTGCCAGAAATCGCTGATCGGCGTCGCTGCCCGCCACGCCGGGTCATCGAGGATGTTGCCGTCGACGAGCGGCGGCTCGTTGACTTTGACGGCGCGAGCGGCCGGCGGCTGAGTGGGGGCGGCGTCCTGTGCCGTGGCCGATGCCGCAGACAGGGCAATGACGCAGGCGGCAAGCAGTCCCGCCCGGCGCGGGTTCGAGCGTGGCATGAAAACATTCCTTCAGAGCGGTATGGATGGGTGATGGTGCAAGTGCAAGTGTATCAAGCTCGTTGCCCTGTCATCGCTCGCGCGCCACGCGCTCGATCGCCGGCTGCAGCGGCTGCCGCTCGTCGGCCAGCGCCGCCCACACATCCCCCGCCGTGCCGACCCGTTCCGCCATCGTCCGCAGCGTGAAGCTGCGCGGGCCGACTGTTCCCGCTTCGATCTCGGCCCATGTGCACGGCGCCGAGACCGGTGCGCCCGGGCGCGCCCGCACGGCATACGCAGCCGCGAAGGTGGCACTGTAGTCGTTGCGCCCGGTGTCCACCAGGATGCGTCCGCCGCGATCGGCCTTGTGGAACTCCTGGGTCAGCCGCTGCGGGTCGCGCCGCACCAGCAGCGTGCCGACGGCGTGCGCGAAGCGCGCGACCTCCTCGGTGCTGGACGTGCCGTCGAGCGACAGCATCAGGTGGAACCCCTTCGACCCTGTGGTCTTCACCCAGCTCGTCAGGCCGAGGCCGGCGAGCAGGTCGCGCAGCGACAACGCGACGGAGCGCAACACCTCCGGCTGCTCGCCGTCGGCAGGATCGAGATCGAACACACAGACATCGGGCTTGTTCAGTGCGGCACGGCGCGACACCCAGACGTGTGGCGTGATCGTGTTCTGGTTGACCATCCACAGCAGCGACCGCCGGTCATCGACCACCAGGTGATGCACCACGCCATCCTTCTTGGCGACCGCGACTCGCTGCAGCCAGGCCGGAAAGCCTCTCGAGACATCCTTCTGCCAGAACCCTTTCGCGGTAATGCCAGCCGGGAAGCGCTCCATGGTCACGGGACGCCCACGCAGGTGCGGCAGCATCAGGGGTGCGATCGCCTCGTAGTAGCTGGCGACCTCGCCCTTGCTGATGCCGTCCTCCGGGAACAAGAGCTTGTCAGGATGGGTGATGACAGGTTCCGCCTGCGACTCGGCGGCGCGACGCCGGCGCACCGGCCCGGCGCTCACCCGCCCTCCCGCCTCACGTCGCGCGCCGCCTTGTCGAAGCGAACGCCGAGCAACCGGGGGTGGCGCAGCTTGTCGTGAGCGGTCCACTCGAGGAACGCGACCTGCACGACCACCTGCGGCTGCACCCAATGCGCGCGCAGCCGCGGCAAGCCGCTGGCGCGCGTGAAGGGTGTGCGGGACAGCTCCAGCGGCGCGAGTTGCGTACGCAGCTCCAGCAGGAGCTTGTTATCGAAACCAGTGCCGACCTTGCCGGCGAAAACGAAGTCGTCACCCTCGTAGTAGCCGACCAGCAGCGCGCCAAGGCCGACGCGCGAGCCCTGCGGCTCGGTGAAACCGCCGACGACCAGCTCCTGCGACGCCTCGCACTTCATCTTCAGCCAGTTGCGGCGAACGGCGATGCTCGTACGGTGAGCCGCGCCGCTTCGCGATCACGCCTTCCCAGCCCTCGCGGCGCGCCCGCTGCCAGGGTTCCTCGTCGCTCACCGCGGCGACGCGGTGCAGCGGCGCCTGCAGCGGCACGCGCTCGAGCAGCGCACGGCGGTGCTCGAGCGGCAATGCGGTGACATTGCGGCCGTCGAACCACAGGATGTCGAAGACGTGGTAACCCTGGTCGGCATCGCCCCAGGTCGCCTCGCCGTCGAGGACGAGATCCTGCACCGGCAAGCTGCCGATCGCCGCCGCGATGGACGGAATGGCTTGCGGCAGGCGATTGCGCGACAGCAGGCGGACCTCAGGCCCGTTCTTGAAGGCGAGCAGGCGGATGCCATCGAGCTTACGCTCGAAGCTCCACTCGGGCCCGGTGAAGCGCTCGTGCGTCAGCGTCGCCGCCATCGGTTCCAGCCACTCGGGAAACGACGACGGCGTCTGTTCGCTCACGGCAGCGGCTAGCCCTTCTGCCGCGGCGCGAGCGCACCGCGCAGCTTGTCGGCGAGCGAGCCGAGGCCGGCGGCCGGCGCTGCATCGGCGCGCTCGGCGTATTCGCGCACTTCGGCGGCCTCCGTTGCATCCGCGATCGCCTTGACGCTCAGCCTGATGCGGCGGCCCGACGGCTCGACTTCGAGGACGATGACGTCGACGTCCGAGCCGACCGGGAAGGCCTTCGCCACGTCGGCCTCGCGCGCGACCCCGGTCTCCTTCAGCGGAATGACGCCGGTGCGCCCTGGCGCGAGGAACACGAACACGCCGAACTTCTCGTGGCGCTCGACCTTGCCCGTGAGACGCGCGCCCGGCACGATGCCGGCGTGCGCCTCGGCAGCGCGGCCGGCGCGCGCGGACCCCTCCGGCAGGAGCGCCACGCCGATACGCTTCTTGCCGTAGTCGATGCTGAGGATCTCGAAAGCGCCGGTCATGTCGACCGGCACCAGCTCCGTCCACCCATCGGCGCGGCCGGTTGGCGGAAAGGTGGAGACGTGCGCCAGCGCCTCGACGCCAGGCTCGAGCTCGACGAAGGCGCCGAAGTCCTCCCTGCGGGTGACGCGGCCGGTGTGCACCTGTCCGACGGCGTAGCGCGTCGGCGACACTCGCCCACGGGTCGTCTGTCAACTGCTTCAACCCGAGCGAGATCTTCTGCATGTCGGCGTCGACGCGCAGCACCTTGACCGTCACTTCATCGCCGGCCTCGAGGAGCTGCGACGGATTGGCGACGCGCGACCAGCCCATCTCCGAGACGTGCAGCAGCCCCTGGACGCCGGCGCCGAGATCGACGAAGGCGCCGAAGTCGCGCACCGACGTCGACGCGGCCCGTGAGCACCGCGTCCGGCGACGATGGAACGCCGCACGTCGGCTGCCGAGGCGCGCTGCTGCTCCTCGAGCAGCGCGCGGCGCGACACGACCAGGTTGCGGCCGCCGTCCTTGTACTCGATGATGCGGAATTCGTAGACCCGCCCCTCGTGCGCCGCCGGCTCGGTGCGGATGATGTCGATCTGCGAGAACGGGCAGAAGGCACGCTTGCCGCCGATGCGCACGTCGAAGCCGCCCTTGACAACGCGTTCGACCTTGCCTTCGACAGCCAGCCCGGCGTGAGCCGCGTCTTCGAGCTGCCGGTCGGTCGCCGCGCCGCGCGCCAGCTTGCGCGACAGCGTCAGCCCTCCTTCGGTCGAGACCACGAGCGCCTGGATGCGCTCGCCTACCGCCACCTCCAGCACGCCGTCGGCGTCCTTCAGCTCCTCGATGGCGATGATTGCCTCGCCCTTGCCGCCAACGTCGACAAAGGCCACCTCGGCGCCGATCGCGACGACCCGGCCGCTGATCGTCTGCCCCTTCTCGATGCGCTTCGCCTGGGTCGAGGCTTCGAACATCGCCGCGAAATCTTCAGTGTCTTCGGTCACGGAACTCCCTCGTGTCGGTTGCACCGAATGTACACCGCGCCGGGGGATCGATGTGCGAGGGCGGGGATCAAGCGCGTGACCGGCCGGGAGCGGCAGCGGTGCTATCGGGCGGGAATCGGCGAGAAGCCGAGGCCGACGAAGCTGGCAGCTGGCCGGGGACGCCGTTGTTGCATACGGTAGAGCAGTGAAACGATCGCGGCGATAGTCGTAGTTGCGCGGCAGTATTGAGCCAGACCTCGTCGGGAGCCGGCAGGCGGACAGGACCAACAGGCCGTAGGTTGTCGTCCGTGGGTCGAGGAGGGGTCGTACGCGAACCAGCTCAGCATCGAGGCCCGATTCGAATGGTCGACGATCGCGCAGGTCATGGCCAGCCCAGGCCAGGCCAAGGCCAGGCCACGCTGCCAGTCGATGCGCACATCTCGGGTGCTCTTGGCAGGCGCTCCTGCCGGGGGCATACCGTCACTGGGGCAAGGCCGATGCCGGGCTGCAGCCGCCTTGTTAAAATGTCGGCAATGGACTCAACGACGACACGCGAGACACTCGGCTTCCAGGCCGAGGTGAAGCAGCTCCTGCACCTGATGGTGCATTCGCTCTACGGCAACAAGGAAATCTTCCTTCGTGAGCTGGTGTCGAACGCCTCCGACGCCTGCGACAAGCTGCGCTTCGAAGCGATCGGCGATGCGGCACTGCTCGACACCGACCCGGACCTGAAAATTCGCGTCGACTTCGACGCCGCCGCGCGCACGATCACCATCGCCGACAACGGCATCGGCATGTCGCGCGAGGAGGTGATCGCCAACATCGGCACGATCGCCAAGTCTGGTACGCGCGAGTTCTTTCAGCAGCTCGCCGCCGACCGCTCGAAGGACGCCAACCTGATCGGCCAGTTCGGCGTCGGCTTCTACTCGGCCTTCATCGTCGCCGACCGCGTGACGCTGGTGACCCGCCGCGCCGGCCTCACCGCCGAACACGGCGTCCGCTGGGAGAGTACCGGCGAGGGTGATTACACGGTCGAGACCACCGACAAGGCGACGCGTGGCACCGACGTCATCCTGCACCTGCGGCCCGACGAGGACGACCTGCTCTCCGGCACGCGCCTGCGCGAGATCCTGCGCAAGTACTCCGACCACATCACCGTGCCGATCCTGATGAAGAAGGAAGCGTGGGACAGCACCGCGAAGGCGCAGGTGCGGACCGACGAGGACGAGCAGGTCAACCAGGCGTCGGCGTTGTGGGCACGGTCGAAGTCCGACATCAGCGAGGAGCAGTACCACGAGTTCTACAAGCACGTGGCACACGACTTCGAAGCGCCGCTCGCCTACACGCACGCGCGGGTCGAAGGCCGGCTCGAGTACACGCAGCTGTTTTTCATTCCGCAGCGCGCCCCCTTCGACCTGTGGGATCGCGACCATCGCCACGGCATCAAGCTGTACGTCCGCCGCGTCTTCATCATGGACGACGCAACCGACCTGATGCCGCCCTACCTGCGCTTCGTCCGCGGCATCATCGACTCGAGCGACCTGCCGCTCAACGTCTCCCGCGAGATCCTGCAGCAGTCGCGCGACGTCCAGCAGATGAAGGCCGCGTCCAGCAAGCGCGTGCTGTCGCTGCTCGAAGACCTGGCCGGCAAGGAGCCGGACAAATACGCGACGTTCTGGACGACGTTCGGCCGCGTGCTCAAGGAAGGCATCGTCGACGACGCGGCCAACCGCGATCGCATCGCCCGCCTGCTGCGGTTCGCTTCGACGCGCGACGATGCGGAGACGCAAGCCGTGTCGCTGCCCGACTACGTGGCGCGGATGAAGGAAGGACAGGACGCCATCTACTACATCACCGCCGACGGCTTCAGCGCGGCGCGCAACAGCCCGCACCTCGAGATCTTCCGCAAGCTCGGGGTGGAAGTGCTGCTGATGTACGACCGGATCGACGAGTGGGTGGCTTCGACGCTCACCGAGTTCGACGGCAAGCCGCTGCACTCCGTCGCCAAGGGCGGCCTCGACCTCAGCAAGCTCGGCGAGGACGCGATCAAGACGCCGGAGCCGGAAGCAGCCACTGCCGGGCCACTGCTGCAACGCATGCAGGCGGCGCTCAGCGAGCGCGCCAGTGCCGTGCGGGCGACCAGCCGGCTGACAGACTCGCCGGCGTGCCTGGTGGCTGATGAGCACGGCTTGAGCACGAATCTCGAGCGGATGCTCAAGGCGGCGGGCCAGCAGGTGCCCGGCTCCAAGCCGATCCTCGAGATCAACCTCGAACACCCGATCGTCAAGCGCCTCGCCGATGAGGCCGACGAGCGGCGGTTCGCCGACTGGAGCCAGATCCTGTTCGACCAGGCAACGCTCGCCGAAGGTGGCCACCTCGAGGATCCGGCCAGCTTCGTCAGGCGGCTGAACGAACTGCTGCTGACGATCGCCGGCGGCGACGCGCCGCGGATCTGGATGCCTGGATCCTGAGCGGCCGTCGCCCCTCGTCGCGTCAGCCCGCTGCGGCGTTCCCCAGCAAAGGGCGCGTTGACTGGTAGCGGCCCCGTGCCGCTACCAGTCAACGCTGCTTTTCGAAGGAGAACGCCATGAAACGCGGGCTGTTCGCGAGTGCCGCCTTGTTCTGTCTCGCCGGCCTGGCTACATCGGCCCAGGAGCTCGGCCCATCACAACGCCACGACACCCTCGGCAAACGCCTGTTCGAGAAGGCCACCTTCGGCGGCAACGGCCGGACCTGCCAGACCTGCCACAGCGAGGCCACCGGCACTGTTTCGCCGGAAGACGCCGCACGTCGCTTCCGGAAGAACAGGCGTGACCCGCTGTTCCTGCACGACGGCAGCGACGATGGCGCCGGGCGCGGTGCCACGCGCATGCTCAAGGACGCCACAGTGCTCGTCACCGTGCCATTGGCGCCGAACGTGAGGCTGGCGGACGACCCGACGGCCACGTCCGTGGTGCTGCGGCGCGGCATCGCCTCGACGCTCAACACGCCAGCCCTCGACACGGTCCTGATGCTGGATGGTCGCCAGCCGAGCCTTGAAGCGCAGGCGGCCGGGGCGATCAACGACCACGCCGAAGGGGTGATCCCGTCCGCCGCCGAGCTAAGCGCGATCGCCAGTTTCCAGAAGACCAATGCGTTCTTCAGTTCGCCGGAGCTGCGCCGCTTCGCGCACGGCGGCGACGCCCCGCAGTTGCCGCGAGGACGAACGGCGTCGGAGAAGCGCGGCCGCCGGTTCTTCGAGGACGTGCCGCCGGATCTGAGCCAGGGGCTGAAGCCGGGCCTATGCGCGCACTGTCACAGTGGTCCGCTGCTGAACACGACGAACCAGTTCGCTGCAGCGTTCATCCCCTCGCCGGCGCCGATCCCGGCCGGACAGCGCTTCCTGAGCGTCGGCGTCTCCGAGTTCAACGCCGCCAACAACCCGGTGCGCGAGTTCATCTTCAACCCGGACACGCCGCAGGAAACCCGCATCCTGAGCCCGGATCCGGGACGTGCGTTGACGACCGGCGTGGTTGCCGACCCGACGCTGGAACATGTGAATGCGTTCAAAATCTCGCCGCTGCGCGGCATCCGCCATACGGCTCCGTACTTCCACGACAACTCGGGGAAGACCCTGGACGACGTCGCGGCGCACTATGCCAACTTCTTCAGGATCGCCAGCGGCGGCTTGATCCAGCTGACGCGCCAGGACGAGAAGGACATCGTCGCTTACATGAAGCTGCTCGACTAGCGACCCGTCAGAACGCTGTGCGCGCGGCGGCCGTCAGTTCGGCCGTCACGCGCCGGGCGTCACCCGCCGTCAACCAGCGATCCTTCACGAGGCGGTCGACGGCGGCTTTCAGCCTGGCCGCATAACCGCTGGCATCGCCGTATGCCGCCTTCAACCGGGCAGGGTCGATGATGGTGACGCGCCCCATCTCCGGGCAGGCGCCCGGGCCTTTGCTCCCCGTGGCATAGGACGCCAGCGGCGCTTCGACGTACGGCGTTCGCACGCCGCCGCGGCCGTGGCCGAACTCGTCCGCCACCGTGTACGGGGCTGTGCCAATCTGAAGGCGCGGCGCCCGAGGTGCGGCGGTGCCCTTCCTCGCCCATTCGTCCAGATTGGCCAGGGCCGCGTCATAGGCGACTCCCAGAATCGACACTGGCATGAGCGGGATGGCCGGCTCGCACGGTTCGGCGAACGGCCACTCGGGTGTGCCCTGGGCGTTACCGGCCGCCGCCTGGTCCGGCATTGACGGGAAGCCGAAGTAGGCGCGGGCATCGATGTGACTGGCGCCCGATACCTCGTAGAGGCGGAACCGGTCGGCCGGCTCGTCGCTGTCGGGCCGGCGCGCGGCATACGAGGTAACGAGATCACCTTCGGCGGCGACGACCATCACTGGCACCCCGACATCCTTCACGGCCTGCCGCGGGTCGCCCGCTGGCGGCGCCGGTGCGCACTGGTTGATGCGCGCGGCCGCAACCGGCGGACGCGACAGGTAGCCGTCATACACCGGGCGCTGGCCGTCCACGGTGGTGCGGCGGTGAATCGCGTTCATGAACGTCGTGATGTCCCCGCCTTGCGACGTCATGTAGAGCGCCTCGACGCGAAGGCCGGCGAGCGGCCTGTCGGCGGCGCCGCTCTTCAAGAGGGCGCCAACCTGGCCGTACACGTCCCACCGCAACCCGTCCTCGGTTGCCGGCGCCGTGCCTCCGGGGGCCGCCGGGCAGGGGGCGGCCGGTGCAGGATTGCGGAACGACAGCGCGCCGTAGCGGGCGGGGCTGAAGCGCTGCAACCCGGCAACCGAGCCGGGGATGGTGATGCCGACCCAGGCGTCGCCTCGCTCGATGAGCGAATCACGGGTGTAGCCCCACATCATTGCCCAGTCCCACCGTCGCGCCGGGTACATCGGCTCGACGATCACCGCACCGCTGAAGCGCGACGCCTGCGCCGGACGGCGTACCAGGATGCGGGTGGTGTACGGCGCGTTGCTGGTGCGTACCGTTACCGTCCGATCCGGCGCCCAGTCATAGACGTTGGCGGTACCGAAAACGAGATACTCCTCCTCGACGTAGCCGGCCGCCTTCAGGTCCAGCGTCGGCAAGCCGTGATCGGCGGCGAGAAATGGATAGGATTCCGCGCTCACCGGCAACGGCCCCCTGAATCCCGGCACCGCAGTCCGGGCGTTCGCCGCGGGCGCCTGCGCCCGTGGCGCGCTCCCGCTCGAGGCGATGACGAGCATCAGGACGAAGGCGGCGGGCAGCACGTGGTGCGTCATGGCCGCGGATGATACTGCGGCTCGTTGCGCCGCGGGAACGCTGCGACTAAGATCGCTGCGCATCTTCACCCGGCGACGGCCCTCCAAGAGACACCAGGCGCATGCAGAACCCCGACAACGTCATGCAGGCCTGGCACCGGCTGCGCTTTGCCCTCGGCGCAGCGGGCATCGGCACCTGGCACCTCGACCTGGCGACCGGTATCGCCAGTTACGACGAAAGCCTGAACGAGATGCTCGGCCTCGAGCCGGTCGAGACACATGCCCCGCTCGATGAGCGGCTGCACAGCATTCACCCGCTGGATCGGGCGCAGGTCAGGGCGGCCATCGAAGGCGCGGTCGCGGCACGCGGCGAGTTCACATCCGAGTTCCGCATCGTCCGGCCGGACGGTTCGGTCCGCTGGCTGCGCGATCACGGCCGCATCGTCGCGGCGCAGCATGGCAGGGGGCTGGTTGCCAGCGGCGCAGTCATGGACGTCACGGAACGGCGGCGTGGCGAAGAGCACGACCGGATGCTGGCCGAGGCGACGCAGGTGCTCGCCGCGGCGGTCGATTGCGAAGCGGCGCTGACGTCGATTGTCACCATGCTGGCGCAGCGCTTTGCATCCTGCTGCAGCATCCACCTGCAGGACGACGAACAGCTGCGCCTCGCCGCGTCGGGCGGCGACGAGCGGCTCGCCGCGCCGGAAATGCAGTTGATCGAGGTCGTCGCCGGCAGCGAGGGGATGATCAGCCGCCATGCGCTGGTGCTGCCGCTGCGCGTCGGCGGCGAGACCTTCGGCGCGATTGCCTACCTGTCGCAGGATCGGGCGTTCGAGCCGGCGGACGTCGTCTTTGCCCGCGAGCTCGCTGACCGGCTGGCTTTGTCGATCGACCGCGATCGGCTGTTCCAGGACCTGGAACGGGCGAATCGTGTCAAGGACGAGTTCCTCGCGACGTTGTCGCACGAACTGCGCACGCCGCTGAACGCCGTCCTCGGCTGGACCCGCATGCTGCGACGCGGCACCATTCCGCCGGAGCGGACGGCCAGCATCCTCGAGACCATCGAGCGGAACGCGGCCGCGCAGATGCAGCTGGTCGAGGAACTGCTCGACTTGTCGTCGATGGCTGCGGGCGGGCTGCGGCTGAACGTCACGCGCGTCGATCTCCGCGATCTGATCGGCGGTGCGGTCGAGACGGTGCGTCCGGCGGCCGACGCCAAGTCACAGCGGCTCAATCTCGCCGTCGGCAGCACGGTCAGCGAAGTTGCCGGCGATCCGGCGCGGCTGCGCCAGGTGCTCTGGAACCTGCTCGCCAACGCCGTCAAGTTCACGCCGGCCGGTGGGGCGGTCGACATCGCCGTGGTCGAAGGCGCGGCAGATGTCGAAATCACCGTGCGCGACACCGGCCCGGGGATTGCCACCGGATTTCCTGCCGCACGTGTTCGAACCGTTTCGCCAGGGCGACTCCAGTGCAAGCCGCACGGTGGGTGGCCTCGGGCTCGGCCTGGCCATCGTCCGTCACATTGTCGAAGCTCACGGCGGCACCGCGACGGCGCGAAGCGACGGTCCGGATCGCGGCTCGGTGTTCTCGGTGCGGCTGCCGACCGGACGAGTGCCGCGGGAGAGCGAAATCGGCGCGGTTCCCGGTTCGTTGCGCGGACGGCGCGTGCTCGCGGTCGACGACGACGAGTCGACGCAGGAACTGGTTGCGACGATGCTGCTGATGTACGGGGTGTCGGTGCGGACCGCAGGCCGGGCAACGCAGGCGATGCAGATTCTGTCGGAGTGGCATCCCGACGTCCTGCTCACCGATATCGCGATGCCGGGTGAAGATGGTTATGCGCTGATGCGGCGCATCCGGACGATGCCACCGCCGCTCGGCGGCATCCCCGCGGTGGCGCTGACCGCCTACACCGATCCGCAAAGCGTGCAGAACGCGTTTGCCGCCGGCTTCGATGCGCATCTCGGTAAGCCGCTGGAGCCGCACGTGCTGGCAGATGCCCTATCGAAGGTGCTGCGCATGAAGCGCATGAGCTGAACGCCGCGGCTACGCCCGCGCGTGCTCGCGAACGGCGCCGAGCAGCCGCTCGAAGTCGACCGGCTTCTGGAAATAGGCGTCGGCGTGAATGCGATCCGCCCGGTCGCGGCCGTCGTGTGCCGCTGTCATGCAGATGACCGGCACGTTCTTGTGGCGTGGATCGGCCAGCTGCCGCATCCGGAACTCGTCGCCCGTCATCACCGGCATCATCAGGTCAAGCAGAATCAAGGACGGCTGCTCGCGGTCGAGGCACTGCAGCGCCTCAGCGCCGTTCCTGGCGGTCTTCACGGTGTAGCCCTCTGCTTCGAGCAGCACCGCGAGCATCTCGCGCAAATCTGCATGGTCTTCGACGACCAGAACCGGCGCCACGTCCACCTGCCTCGTAGACTGCCGCACGGGCGACATCGGCCGTGGGGGACGGCAGCGCGCGGGCGGCGACATATACATTCGAATGCCGATCTCACTATCGGCACCGAGCCTCCAGCACGATACGTGCTAGCACCAATGTTTCAGAGCGGTGCGGCGTCCGGGGCGGGGCGGCCAAGCAGCCGGCGGAGTTCCTGCGCGATCAGATCAGGAGCGCACGGCTTCGTCAGCACCTGCGAGATGCCCGCCTGAAGAAACCGGTCGGGCTGGTCGAGGTATTCGGAGTGCCCGGTAACGGCCAGTATGCGAATCGAACGCGTGGCGGCGGACTGCTGCAGCGCCCGGCAGAACATGAAACCGTCGAGGCCGGGGACGGCCAGATCGGTGACGACGGCGTTGGGCAGCAGTTCCTGGGCTTTCTCGAGCGCCTGATGACCATTGTGCGCGTCGACCGTGCGGAAGCCGGACTGGGTGAGAAAGTCGCGATACAGCACGCGGGTACTCAAGTCGTCTTCGACGATGAGAACCAGAGGTCGCAACGCCACATCCCGTGGGGCGGTATCCATCCAGACGGCCTTGAGACCCGAAGGTTAGGGCTTCGGCCCGGGAACGTGCAAGTGAATTCGACTATATTGCCGTCAGTGGACCATAAACTACCTTCGCCGCTGCCTCTGCCTTACCGCACAGCGCTGCTGCTGGCGGTCGGCGCGGTCGTTGCCGTGCTGGCGGCCGAACGCCTCAGGCCGTTGCGGCGGCGCGTCGAGCCGGTGCGGGTGCGGCAGGCGCGCAACCTCGTCATCGCGGTGCTCGGTGCAGCCGCGGTACGCGCGGTCGAGGCGCCGGTGGTGGAACCGCTCGCCCGCCGTGTCGACGCGCGCGGCCTCGGCCTGCTGCCACAACTCGGGCTGCCGCGGCCGCTCGAGTCGTTGCTGGCGGTAGTACTGCTCGATTACACGCTGTACCTGTGGCACGTGCTGACGCACCGCGCCGGCTGGTTGTGGCGCTTTCACCAGGTCCACCATGTCGACCTGGACCTCGACGCCTCCACGGCGATCCGCTTTCACTTCGGCGAGTTGAGCCTGTCGACACCGTGGCGCGCCGCGCAGGTCCGCCTGATCGGCGTGCGGCCGGACGTGCTGCACCTGTGGCAGCGCCTGCTGCTTGCCTCGATCGTCTTCCATCACTCGAACATGCGGCTGCCGCGGCGCATGGAGGCGGTGCTGTCATGGCTCATCGTCACGCCGCGGCTGCACGGCATTCACCACTCGTCGCGTGGGGAGGAGATGAACTCGAACTGGTCCAGCGGCCTCTCGATCTGGGACCGGCTGCACCGGACCTTCCGTGACGACGTGGCGCAGGAACGGATCCGGATCGGGGTCGAGGGCTACGACACGCCGCCGGATGTCGCGTTGCCGCGGCTGGTGGCGATGCCGTTCGTGCGCGCCCAGTGATGTGTGCGCGGCGCGGCACCCGGTGGCAGCGACACGAGATCCTGCACCGTGTCGACATCGCCTGGCGGCTCGATCAGGTGTACGAACATCGCAGCACGCCGTGCGGCTTCGCAGGTTTGCGCCAGGACGTCGCGAAGTGCCCCGGTCGATGCCGTCGAAAATCGGCGGAATCACGGTGGCGCCGAGGAGATAGTAGCCGCCGTCGGTCGCCAGTCCGAGCGCGAGATCGGCCGGCCGTGCGGTAAGCCATGCAAGGGCGTCGGCGATGTGTCGGGACGTGAGCGCCGGCAGGTCGGAGCCGATCAGGACGACAGGGCACGCGCCGGTGGCGAACAGCTGGCGCATCAGGCTCCGCACCCGGCCGGCGGACGGCGCCCGCGTCAGGACGCCGACGACATCCGCGCGCGCAGCGCCCACCAGATGCGGAACCCGAGCAGGATGGCCACGGCAACCGCCCAGCGCCGCGGCACGGAGATGTCGGCCTTGACCAGCCACCAGAAGTGCACGACGCCGGCGATCGCCGCGAGGTAGACGAAGCGGTGCAGTGTCTGCCAGCGGCGGCCGAGGCGGCGGATCGACGCCGTGTTGGAGGTGACGGCGAGCGCCAGCAGGATGACGAACCCGAGCATGCCGACGGTGATGAACCGGCGCATGAAAATGTCCTCGATCATCAGCGGGATGTCGAAGAACTTGTCCAGGAATGCCCAGACGGTCAGGTGCAGCGACGCGTAGAAGAACGCGTACAGGCCAAGCATCCGCCGCAGCTTGATCACCTCGTTCCAGCCGGTCAGCCGGCGCAGCGGCGTGATCGTGAGCGAGATGACGAGGAAGGCGAGCGCCCAGTCGCCGGTGAAATGCGTCAGGTACTCGATCGGGTTGGCAGTGAGACGGCCGAGCCAGGCGTTCCGGGCGAGCCAGGCGAGCGGCAGCAGCGAGAGGAGGAAGATCGCCCTTTGAATCAAGACGATCTTCTTGCGCTTCCTGGCCGGCTTGGCGGCGCGCGGTGCGGCGCGGTCCGGCACGGCGACGTTGGCCGACCCCTCCACTAGAAGTTCTTGCGGAGATCCATCCCGGAATAGAGCGAGGCGACGTCGCCGTAGCCGTTGAACGGCAGCGTCTGGCGCCGCCGGAACTCGCCGAGGCGGCGTTCGCTTGCCTGGCTCCAGCGCGGATGATCGACCGCGGGATTGACGTTGGCGTAGAAGCCGTATTCGCTCGGCGCCGTGATCTGCCAGGTATTGCGCGGCTGCTCGCTCGGTGAAGCGTCATCCTCACGATCGACTTGATGCCCTTGAAGCCGTACTTCCACGGCACGATGAGCCGAAGCGGAGCGCCGTTCTGGTTCGGCAGCACTTCACCGTAGAGCCCCACCGCCAGGATCGTCAGCGGGTGCGTTGCCTCGTCGAGGCGCAGTCCTTCGACGTACGGCCACGGCAGGATGTCTTCGCGCTGCAGCGGCATCCGCGACGGGTCCATCAAGGTCGTGAACTGCACGTATTTCGCCTTGGCAGTCGGCTGCGCGCGGGCGATGACGTCCTTCAGCGGGATGCCGACCCACGGCACCACATACGACCAGGCCTCGACACAGCGCATCCGATAGATGCGTTCCTCGAGCGCGTGCGGCTTGAGGAAGTCCTCGAGTGCGTAGCTGGCCGGCTTGGCCACCTCGCCGTCAATCTTGACCGTCCACGGCTTGGTCTTGAAGTTCTTCGCGTTGCGTGACGGGTCGTCCTTGCCGGTGCCGAACTCGTAGAAATTGTTGTAGGTGGTGATGTCCTGGTAGCTGTTCGGCTTCTCGTCCAGCGTGCTGAGCGGACTCTTCTTGACGTTGGGCAGCTTGGCCAGGCCGCCCTGCGCCTGCGCCTCGCACGCGAGCGATCCGAGCCCGGCACCGATGAGCGCAACGGTCGAGGCCTGGATGAACTCGCGCCGCCGGACGTAGAGGTCGCGGGGCGTGATCTCGGAGGAGCGGATATCCGGCGCCTTTTTGATCAACATAACTGAATTATAGGTCCGTTTGGAGATGCTGCCGCTAGTTTCCGTGACCGTTCCGGTGCGCGACGACTCGCTCCCGGACAGCGGCTGGCTCGACGCTATTGCCGCGCTCGACCGTCGTGTGTCCGGCGGCTGGTCACCTCCACCCGGCGCTGGCGGCAGGACGGTTGGTTCCGGTGCAGCGCGCGTAATCTGGTGCTGATTACTCTTTGACTGGCCGGGGTTCCCGCGGCGTCGCTCGCCCGCTGGTACGTTCGCCGGCCATCGCTGCCCTGATCGCTGCCATGTCGGCGCCTGCACCCGACAGCCCGGTCTCCATCCTGGCGTCGAACTCCTGCACGCCGGGAAAGAAGTTGCCGGACGGGTAGTGCGACCGCTGCCCGCCGGCGAGGACGTTGCCCTCGAGCACGGCACCCGGGAAATACGTCGCGATTGTCGCCTGGCCAGGCGCCAGGCCATCGCCCTTGATGCCGTACTGGTTGTGGCGCAACAGGTTGCCGCGGAAGACGAACCCTTCGCCCTGCGAGCGGTCCGGCTTGCCGTAGACGCTGACGGCGCGGCCGGTATGCTGCACCGTGTTGCGTTCGACGACGACGCCCTGCGGGCCGCCGCCAATCTGCAGGAAATCGCCGGCGCCACCCCACGCGTCCTTGCTGACGTCGAGGAAGACGTTGTTGACGATGGTGATGCCGCGCGTGCGTGCGCTCGGCCGCTGGTCATCGGTGCCGCTGATGTTGATGGCCGATGAGACGTGCCGCACGATGTTGTTGGTGAAGCGGACGTTCTCGACCACCGACCACGGCGCGCGGCCGTCCTGGTTGCGCGGCGTGAACAGGATGGCATAACCCTGCTGCGCACCCGCCCAATGGTGCTCGAACGTGTTGCCGTCGATCTCGACGTTCCTCGCATTCTTCAGCTCGAGGAGATTCTTGACCAGCCAGGTGGAGCCGCGCGCCGGCGGCTTGGCCGGTGCACCCTCCGCGCCGGTGTCGGTGAACCGTGTACTGGTGGTTCGCCACGACGTGCCGCCGCCGCCATCGCCGGTGCGATACACGCGGTAGCCGGTCGCGCCGGTGACCGCCTCCCACGTGACGGTCACCGCACCGCCATCAACGTCCACGGGATTGGCGCTGACTGCCTGCGAGGTCGCCGGACCGCCTGGGCCCGCGGGACGTTCCGCCGCCACCGCGTAGACGTACCGCCCGCCGCGCAGTGCGCCGCCGGCCTGCGCACCACCTGGCGCCACGGCGCTTGCTCTCACGGCTGCGGGCCCGGGCACGATTGGCTCGCGCCAGGACAGCGGCCGCGCGATCAGGTTGCGGCGGATGACAATGTCCTGCGGCACCAGCCCCGCGATCGCCGGATCGCCACCGCCGAACATGATGTTCTCCCCGGCGGCCTCGAGGTAGTTGTTCTCGATCAGGTACGGCCCCGGGCCGTTCCAGCCGCCAATCGCCTGGGTATCGACGTCGATCGCCTTGATCTCGGCGATGTAGCTGTTGATGATGCTGGTCTCGCCGCTGTTCAGCGCGACGCCGCGCCGCTGGCCGACCGTCGCGTCGCCGTGCACGTAGATGCGATCGAGCACCAGTGCGCTCGGAACCTCCTCCAGCGTGCGCTGGCCGGGCGGTGCCTCGCCCAGCATGATGATGTTGCCCTTGCCATCGGCGTTCGGGCCGAACTCGACGTTCTCGATGCGCCAGTGATGTGCGCCGGGCGCGGTGCGCAGCGCCGGATCGCCGTTGCTGCTCTGGATCACCGCGAGCGTGCCGCTGAAGCGCGGCTCGGTGCGCACACCGGCGGCGGGCAACTGGGGGCTGTCGGTGCGGATGGTGATGTAGGCGCTGCCCGGGGGACGTGCCGGCAGCACGAAGTTGCCGCGGAAACGCGCACCTGGCGCCAGCAGGATGGTGTCGCCGGGTCGGGCGGCGTTGAGCGCACGCTGCAGGTCCTGCCCCTGGGCGAGGCGGACGGTGGCGGGCTGTTGCGAGGCCACCGGCGGCAGCATCAGGTCCGCCGCGAGCAGCATCATCAACAGCCGCACCACCCATGTCGACCCGCGGCGTGCGGAGGGATGCGAACCATACGTCGCAGATCCGCCCTGGCGGGACGAACGTCTCAGCGGTGTTCGGTCGACGGTCTCCGGTCCTCGATGCGGCAGCATTGTGCGGTCGGGGCTGCAAGGCGCACGCCGGACAGTTCCGCTGGAGCCGCGTTATTCGTGCCTCTACTCCCGCGTCGCGCGCTTGACCACCGCAGCGAGGGCGAGCAGGCCGCCGCCGACCACCAGCAGCAACCCGGTTTCGGGCAGTACGGGGGCGACGCCGCGGAAGAACGGAGAGGTCCCGATCAGCGGCTGGGCGATGGCGACCGGAGCCGGCGTCGGCGCCGCGGCCTCGGTCGACACTGCTGCGGCCACCGGCAGCAGTGCCAGAACCAGGAATCCCGCCGTCGTCACTATTCTCCTCATCCCTCGCATGCTCGCTTCACCCCGTTTCTTCCGTTACGACTCTTCGTTACGACGTCTCGTCCGTTACGACGCCTGCCGCGGCTGGTGTGCGTCTTCGTTCTCACCGCGCTGCACTCGGACCGTTGCGGCTGAGCGCTGCGTCTTGCCGCCGACTAGTTCAATCGCTGTGCCACGCGCGAAAATGCTTGAATTACAAGCGTTTTTGCCAAATTACCGATTTGGTCAGTCACGAAATGCCGCTCAGGGATAAATAGTTTCCGTTCGTGCAGTTTCACAGCTAAGGTCGAGCTTGGATTGTCATGGCCGCGTGATAGCCTCGGATCGGCGCCAGACCGTTCTGCCGTTACGACCGCAGCGTTCGGCGATCACGCAGACACGGAAATCTCCCGCATGACCGCTGAGAACAACCTCTTCGCCCGGGCGACGTCCCTCGCCGTTCACGAGCTCCGCACGCCGGTTACCGTCGTGTCCGGCTACATCCGCATGCTGCTGAAGGAACAGGGCGGGCCGCTGTCAGAGCGGCAGAAGAAGATGCTCGAGGAAGCGGAGCGCTCGTGCGCGCGCCTCGGCGGCATCGTCGCCGAGATGAGCGAGCTCGGCAAACTCGAAGGCGGCGAACTCGCGGTTGCGCAACAGGATGTCGATATCGCCGCGCTGTTGACCGAGCTGGCGGCCGGTATGCACGAGGGCGAAGACCGCGGCGTCCGCCTCGAGCTGCGCGGCGCCGACCGTCCCCTGGTCGTCACCGGGGATCGGCCGCGTCTTTCGGCGGCGCTCGGCGCGCTGATGCGATCGGTGTTACGCGAACGCGGCGATCCAGGCGTCATAGTCGTAGACGTCTCGACCGAGACCAGCTCCAACCCGCCGCAGGCGCTCGTCGCCATCGGCGACGCCGCCTCGCTTCCGGCCCTGGCCGGCGGCGGCCGTGGCACGCCGCCGCCCTTTCTCGACGAGTGGCGCGGCGGCCTCGGCCTGGCGCTGCCGATCGCGCGCCGCGTCATCGAACGGCACGGCGGCGCGCTCTGGTCGGCGGACGGCACGCAATCCCGCGCGGCGTGCGCGCTTCGACTTCCTCTTCGGACGTAGGACCAAATAACGATGTCAACAGTAGTTGGTGCAGGCGAAACGCCCTCACCTGGAACCGCGACCGAGGAACGGCGCCCCTCCATCGCGGTGGTCGATGACGACTCCGGCTTCGCCGGATACCTGCGCACGTTCCTGGCGCTGCGCGGCTACGAGGCGCGCTCGTACACGCGCGGCGACGAGATCGTCGCGGCCATCCGCCAGGGCGAGCCGCCCGACATCGTCCTGCTCGACGTCGCGATGCCGGGCATGGACGGCCTGCAGACGCTGAAGGCGCTGAAGGCGGCGCGCCCCGAGCTGCAGGTCATCATGCTGTCCGGCCGCGAGCAGGCGCAGATCATCGTCGAAGCGGTGCGGCTCGGCGCCGCCGACTACGTGGTCAAGCCGGACGATCCGGAGGGGCTCGGCGAGATCGCGCTCGACGCGGCGATCAAGCAGGCGATCGAGCGCAGCCGGCTGGTCAGCGAGCTCACCGACCTGCGGCGGCAGCTGAGCGACGACCAGAGCGAGGCGTTCATCGGCTGGAGCGACAGCCCGGCGATGCGGCACGTCGCGCTGATCATCGAGCAGGTCGCCGACAGCGACGTCACGGTGCTCATCCGCGGCGAGAGCGGCGTCGGCAAGGAGCTGGTCGCGCGCGCCATTCACCAGCGCTCGACGCGCAAGCAGCGGCCGTTCGTCAAGGTGAACTGCGCCGCCTTGCCGGCCGAACTGCTCGAGAGCGAGCTGTTCGGACACGAAAAGGGCGCCTTCACCGGCGCCGCCACGACGCGCATCGGCAAGTTCGAGCAGGCGCACACCGGCACGATCTTCCTCGACGAAATCGGCGAGATGAAGCCGCCGCTGCAGGCCAAGCTGCTGCACGTCCTGCAGGACGCCGAGTTCACCAAGCTCGGCAGCAACAAGAAGATCAACATCGACGTGCGCGTCGTCGCCGCGACCAACCGCGATCTCGAGCAGATGATGCTGCGCGGCGAGTTCCGCGAGGACCTGTATTACCGGTTGAAGGTGATCGAGGCGTCGGTGCCGCCGCTGCGCGAGCGCCGCGACGAGATCCTGCACCTGACCGACTTCTTCATCGCCAAGTACTCGCAGCGCTACAACCGGCCGGTGCGTCCGCTCACCGACGAACTGCGCGAAATGTTCCTGCAGTACGAGTGGCCGGGCAACGTCCGCGAGCTCGAGAACATGATCAAGCGGTTCGTCATCCTGCAGGACGAGCAGCTGGTGATGCGCGAGTTGAGCCGGCCGCGCGTGATGCCGCAGCCCGCCGGCGTGACGGCGCCGGCGCACGAATACGCGCCCGCGTACCACTCGCCGCCGCCGATGCCGCTCGCGCCGCCCGCCGCCGCGCCGGACGACGATGCCGACGAAGGCGAGCCGGCCGTGGCTGCCGCGCCGGCGCAGGACGGCCGCCGGCTGTCCGAAGTCGCGCGTGAAGCCGCGCTGACGGCGGAACGCACCGTCATCTCCGACACGCTGCGACAGGTGCACTGGAATCGGCGCAAGGCTGCGCAGATTCTCGGCGTCAGCTACAAGACGCTGCTCAACAAGATCAAAGAGACCGGCATCGAGCGCCCATAGCGCGCCGGTTACCCACTTCCGCCCCTGAAAAAGGGCAATCCGCTTCCGCACGGAAGCGGATTGCCCTTTTTCCCGTCCCGACTGCCGGTTCGCCGGTTTTCCCTCCAACTCCCAAGTTTTTCCCTGGTGGCATTTCGCTTGCTCGGCGGTAAGCGTCCGGCACGCGGCCGAGGCAGAAGGAACTGAGGGCAATGAGTCAGAAACCCCAGGTGATGGTTGTAGACGACGATCTGGCGATGTGCGGCTTCCTCCGCACGTTTCTCGGGTCACGTGGCTACGGCGCGCTGACCGTCACCAGCGGTGACGAGGCGGTCCGGCGCTTCCACGCCGATCGACCGGCGGCGGTGCTGCTCGACGTCGTCATGCCGGGCAGCATGGACGGCCTGGCCGCGCTGGCCGCGTTCAAGAAGATCGACAAGGACATTCCGGTCATCGTCATCTCCGGCCAGGGGCGCACGAACACCGTCGTGCAGGCGATGAAGCTGGGCGCCAACGACTTCGTGTGCAAGCCGTTCGAGGACGCGGAGCTCGAGGTGCTGCTCGGCAACGCGCTCAAGCAGCGGCAGTTGAGCCAGGAAGTGGCGACGTTGCGCGAGCAGCTCAAGGAGCAGTCGAAGTACACGATGCTGTTCGGCCACAGCGAGCGCATGGCCGAAGTCCGCGACCTGATCGACCGGGTGTCGGACACCGACGTGACCGTGCTGATCCGCGGCGAGAGCGGCACCGGCAAGGAGCTGGTCGCCCGCGCCGTGCACGAGCGTTCGCTGCGCAAGGACAAGCCGTTCGTCAAGGTCAACTGCGCGGCGCTGCCGACCGAGCTGCTCGAGTCCGAGCTGTTCGGCTTCGAGAAGGGCGCGTTCACCGGCGCGATCCAGCACAAGCCGGGCAAGTTCGAGTTCGCCAATCACGGCACGATGTTCCTCGACGAGATCGGCGAGATCAGCTACCCGCTGCAGGCCAAGCTGCTGCAGGTGCTGCAGGACGGCGAGTTCGCGCGGCTCGGCGGCAAGAACGACGTGCAGGTCGACGTCCGCATCATCGCCGCGACCAACCGCGACCTCGAGACGGCGGTCGCCGACGGTCAGTTCCGCGAAGACCTCTACTTCCGGCTCAACGTCGTCACCATCAACCTGCCGCCGCTGCGCGAGCGCCGCGAGGAGATCCCGCTGCTGACCGATCACTTCCTGCAAGAAGTACTCGGTGCAATACAACAAGCCGATGGCCACGGTCAGCCCCGGCCTGCAGCAGCAGTTCATGAACTACGACTGGCCGGGCAACGTGCGCCAGCTCGAGAACCTGGTCAAGCGGATGATCGTGCTCGGCACCGAAGCGCCCATTCTCAAGGACCTGCAGCAGCCACCGCCACCGCTGTCGTTCCGTTCCACGGCTCCGGCCGCCGCGCCCTCGCGCGCCGCCAGCCCGTCGCAGCCAACCATGCCGCCGGCGATGATGGTTCCTGCGCCAGCGTCCCTGCCGATCATGCCGCTCTCCGGCGCGCGGGCCGGTGCGGGCGCGGCCGTCGCCGGCGCCGCCGTTGCCGGCGCCGGTGTCGGCGGCGCGGCGAGCAGCAAAGCCGCAGACGACGCGATGGCCGAAGCGGTGTCGGCGGCTGTGGCCAATACCGTCGGCTCGGGCAACGTGTCGCTCAAGGACATCGCCCGCACCGCGGCACGCGAAGCGGAGCGCGAGCTGATTCTCCGGATGCTCACGCGGACCCGCTGGAACCGCAAGGAGGCCGCCGAGATCCTCGGCATCAGCTACAAGGCCCTCCTTTACAAAATCAAGGAAAGCGGCCTCGACAAGGCCTCGTAGGCGATGGCAACAGATTCGTTCTTCGAAGAAGGCTCGCGTCTCTTGACGCCCAACGCGTTCGAGTTCGTCCTCGACGGCGAACTGAAGCGCGCCGTGCGCTCGCAGAACTTCCTGACGCTGGTCGTGCTCGAGACCAAGCGCGAATGGGAGGGCCTCGAGGTCACCGCCGACGACGGCACGGTCGAAGAGGTGGCGCAACTGGTCGGCCGCGAGGTGCGCGACACCGACCTGCTCGGCAAGACCGAGAAGGGGTCGCTGTCGCTGGTGCTGCTCGACGCCGACTTCGAGAACTCGACGCGGGTCATCGATCGGCTGGTGTCGCGCATCGACAGCTACGACTTCCCGACGCCGCTGCGGATCTCGGTCGGCGCCGCGTGCTATCCGACGCACGCCGTCGACGCCGATTCGCTGAAGCGGCAGGCGGTCTCGCGCCCGGTGGTGAGCTGGCGCGGCGGCCCGTCGTCGAAGACTTCCACCTCACGCCACTGAAGGACAGCAACCATGACGATCACGCCCACGTCCATCCTGAGACTGCTCGTGCTCGCCGGTGTCGCGTTCCAGCCGTTGCCCGCTGCCGCGCAGGGAACCCGCACTCCGACCACCGCGGCGCCGGCGACCGGCAGCGCTGCCGGCCGCACGCCCGGCCGCAGCGATCGCGACCGGCGCGGCTCGTGGAACGAGCAGGAATACCGCCTCGGCCCCGGCGACAAGCTGCGCGTCGAGGTCTACAGGCAGGCCGCAGCTGTCGCAGTCGCTGCAGGTCCGGCCCGACGGCAAGATCACGCTGCCGCTGATCGGCGACATCGCCGCGGCCGGCCGCACGTCGATCGAGCTGCGCGATTCGCTGACTGCCGTCGCTGAAGGAATACGTCACCAACCCGGTGGTCACGGTCATCGTCCAGAAGGCGACGTCGGCGCAGGTCTACCTCATCGGCGAGGTCGTCACGCCCGGCACGCAGGTCATGCAGGGTCCGCTGACCGCGCTGCAGGCGCTGGCCCAGGCCGGCGGCCTCAAGGAGTTCGCCGACCGCGGCGACATCCGCATCCTGCGCAAGCGGCCACCGGCACGCAGACCATCCCGTTCGACTACAAGGAGGCGCTCAAGGGCAAGGCGGACCCGCTGAACCTGCAGCCCGGCGACACGATCGTCGTTCCGTAAGCGATCGCCGCCCTGAAAGCAGACATGATGCGCCGACTTGTCTTCCCGCTCCTCGTCCTGGCACTGTCGCCAGCCGTGCCGCCGAGGCGCAGCCTGCGCCGTGGCAACCGGAACGGTTGACCGCCGGCTGGACGTTCACGCCCGGCATGGTGTTCGGCGCCGCCTGGGACTCGAACGTCACCGTGCAGGGCGCAGGGTGCTCCCGAGTCGTCCGGCTGGATGGGCCTGGTCAATCCGCGCGGCGAGCTCGACTTCAACGGCCGGCGCACGCGGTTCAACGTCGGCTACTCCGGCGCGCTCGAACGCTACCCGCAGTTCACTGAGCTGAATCGCTACGACCAGCGCTCGCGCCTCGAAGCGCGACACCAGCTCACGCCGCGTCTCCAGGTGTCGAGCGTCGCTTCGTACGTGTCGACGCCGTCGACCGATCGGCTGCAGCTGGAAGGCGGATCGCTGCCGTTCGTCGACGTCGGCTCGAAGCTGCTGGACATCTCCGGCATGTTCCAGCTGGCGGTCTCGCCGCGCACGTCGCTGGCCGGGCGCTACCAGTTCCAGCGCGCGCAGTTCGACCGCAATACCTCGCAAGGCTTCGAGTTCCTGCGCGGCGGCCACTCGCACGCGCCATCGCTCCAGCTCGTGCACCGCCTGACGCGGCGCTTCGGTGTCGGCGGCGCCTGGGACTACCGGCAGGCAGACGTCGGCGGCGGCGAGCAGACGTTCGAGGTGCAGGACCTGACCGGCAACGTCAGCTACCAGGTGCTCGAGACCACCACGCTCTCGGGCAGCGCCGGCGCGTCGTACCTGCGGGTCTCGAACACCGGCGTAACCACGTGGGGGCCGGCGTTCAGCGGCGCGCTCGAGCACCGGCGCGGCCGGACGACGGTCACCGCCAGCTACGAACGCGCGTTCCTGCCGTCCTTCAGCTTCGGCGGCCTGACCGCCAACCAGACCATGGCAGTGGACGTGCGGGTGCCGTTCGCGAACGACCGCGCCTACGTCAGCGGCGGCATCGGCTACAGCCGCACCGAGCCGGTCGAGGCGCTCGGCGTCGGCTTCCGCGTCAACTCGCGCTTCACCAGCGCATCGGTCGGCTACCAGGTCGCCCGCTGGCTGCGCACCGAAGGCTTTCTCAACCTGTCGCACCAGGACTCGACCGCTCGCGGCCTGGTCGACCGCACCCGCGTCGGCTTCCAGTTCGTGACTTTCAAGCCCGTGAGGATTCAGTGATGGAAAACACTCGCCCGCCTTCCACCCGCTCGACTACGTGTCGGTGCTGCGCCGGCGCATGTGGTGGCTGGTCACACCGTTCGTGCTCGCGATCATCATCGGCGCCGCGCTCGTCGCCTGGCTGCCGCGCCAGTACCAGACGAGCTCGACGCTCGGCGTCTCGCTGCCGGCGATGTCGCGGCCAGGTCGTCATCGGGCGACGCCAGCGGGTGAGCCCGAGGAGCGGCTGCGCAACATCAACCAGGCGCTGACCAGCCCCGCGGTGCTCGAGCGGGTGGCGCGTGAAGAGGGTCTCGACAAGACGATGTCGCTCTCGGCGGCGATGCAGAAGCTGCAGTCGAACCTGAAGCCGACGTTGCCACCGGCGGACCCGCGCCTGCCGGAAGGGACGATCGACCAGTTCATCGTCGCCTACACCGACGACGACGCCGCAGGTGACGCAGCGGGTCACCAACCGGCTGGCCGACGCCTTCGTCGAGGAGAGCTCGCGCAAGCGGTCGCTGCGCGCCGAGGAGACGTCGGCGTTCATCGGCCGCCAGCTGCAGGCCAGCCAGGTGCGGCTGAACGAATTGGAAGGACGGCTGCGGGCCGCCAAGGAAGCATATCATGGGCGCGCTGCCGGAGCAGACCAACGCCAACGTGGCGATGGTCACCGGCCTGCAGCAGCAGCTCGAGACGCACGGCCAACGCCATCCGCGGCGAGCAGGATCGGCTGTCGGTGCATCGAGCGCCAGATCGAGGCGATGAAGACCGCGACGGCCAGTGATACGGCGGTATCGGGCGGCGGCATCGGCGCGCCCTCGGCAGCGGCGGTCCGCGTCAGCACGCTCGAGCGCGAACTCGCCTCCGCGCGCAACATCTACACCGACAAGCATCCGGAGATCGTCCGGCTGCGCGACGAGCTGACCGACGCCAGGACGGAAGCCGCGGCGGAAAGCAGCAAGCCGGAAGAGCAGCGGGTCGCCACGCTCCGCGTCGACCCGACCTACCGCGGGCTGACCCAGGATCGCGAGCAGGCGCGCCTGCGCATCCGCGAGCTGCAGCGGCAACAGAGCGACATCCAGGGCCAGATCGGCATGTATCGCAGCCGGGTCGAGTCGGCGCCGCGCGTCGAGCAGCAGATTGCCACGCTGCGAGCGCGAGTACGAGCTCGAGAAGCAGCAGTACGCCGGGCTCAACTACCAAGCTGCGCCAGGCCGAGATGAAGGAGAACGTCGAGCGCAACCAGGGCGGCGAGCGCTTCGCGGTGCTGTCGCGGGCGCCGCTGCCGACGTCGCCCAGCTCGCCGAACACGCAGCGCCTGATGCTGGTGACGCTGCTGCTCGGGCTGTGTCTGGGCGGCGCCCTGGCGCTCGGCCGCGAATACCTCGATCGCTCGATTCACGACGCGCGCGCGCTGAACGACCTCGATCTGCCGGTGCTCGGAGAGATTCCGCGCATCGCCAACGCTTAAGGAGCCGACGATGAGCCGCATTCAGGACATTCTCGCCAAGGCCGAGCGCGACGGCACGGCGCACCGCACCCAGCAGTCCTCGACGGCCGTGGCCGGCGCGACGGCGACCCTCGCGCCCGTACTCGACGGCCCCGCGCTCAGCCCGAGCCCGTTCCGTGCGGATCCGCTCGCGCCGCCGACCGCGGCGCCGGTCCCGGCAACGCCACCGCGTCAGCACCGTTGCCGAGCCGCGGACCGCGCGCGCCACGCTGCATCCGGCGCTGGTGGCGGCGATCGCGCCGCACTCGGTGGTCGCCGAACAGTACCGCGCCATCCGCACGCGCATCACGCAGGGCGAGGAATCCGGACCGCTGCGCACGATCGTCGTCACCAGCCCCGGCTCGCGGCGACGGCAAGTCGGTCACCGCCGCCAACCTGGCGCTGACCATGGCGCAGGAGTTCCAGCGCAACGTCCTGCTGGTCGACGCCGACCTGCGCGACCCGTCGGTGCACGCGCTGTTCGGCGTCGACGGCGGCCCGGGCCTCGGCGAGGTGCTCGCCGGCGAGGCGTCGCTCGACGACGCGCTCGTCTACCTGCCCGACCACCGGCTGACGCTGCTCGCCGGCCGGCGAGGCACCGCAGTTCCCGACCGAGCTGCTCGGCTCGACGACCATGCGCCGGACGATCGACACGCTGCGCTCGCGCTTCGACCGCATCCTGCTCGACCTGCCGGCGGTGGCGCCGCTGGCCGACGTCGGCACGGTGGCGCCGCTCGCCGACGGTGCCGTGATGGTGGTCCGCGCCGGCGTGACGCAGCGCCCGGCGCTCGACCAGGCGCTGGCCGCGTTCGAGGACAACAAGGTCCTCGGCGTGGTGCTCAACGAAGCGCGCTAGCGGCGGAACGGGGACGAACGTGAACAGAGGTTTCGAGTTCCGGGTTCCAGGTTCCGGGTTCGCGTTCCAGTTCGAAGTCCGGGGTTCTAGGTTCGAGGTTCGGGTGTTCGGGGTTCGGGGTTGCGGAAGCGCGAGAACACGAACCGGGACCGGAACCAGGAACCCGGAACCCAAAAGAGTTGGCGCATGCAGTTGTTCAACCGGTACGTCTCACCGCGCGGCCTGACGGTCTTCGGGTGCGAGATCCTGCTGATCTTCGGCTCGGTGGCGATCGCCACGCGCGCTCATGGCGTCGAGCGCCAACGTCGCCGCCGACCTGTGGAAGATCGCGCTCGTCACCGGCCTGTGCCAGATCTGCTTCTACTACAACGACCTCTACGACCTGACGGTGGTGCACTCCAGCCGCGAGCTGCTGATCCGGCTGCTGCAGGCGGCGGGCGCCGCCTCGATCATCATCGCGCTGCTCTACCTGGCGATGCCGTCGCTGGCCATCGGCAACGGCATCTTCGTCTCGTCGCTGGTGATCTTCCTGGTGGCGATCATCGCCTGGCGGCTGCTGTTCAACCGGCTGGCCTACGCCAGCCACCTCGAGGAGCGCGTGCTGATCGTCGGCTCCGGCACGACGGCGCGGATGGTCGCCCGGCAGATCCAGGCGCAGCACGACTTCGGCTACCGCGTCGTCGGCTTCGTCACGACCAGGACGACGGCAACGGCGTGCTCAACCCGGCGATGCTCGGCAGCGCCGAGGACATCCCGCGCATCGTCCAGGACTACGACGTCGATCGCATCGTCGTCGGCCTGTCCGACCGCCGCGGCCGGCTGCCGATCGCCGAGCTGCTGCAGGCCAAGCTCTCGGGCATCCAGGTCGAGGACGCGACGACCACCTACGAGCGGCTGACCGGCAAGATCCTGATCGACGACCTGAAGCCGAGCTGGCTGATCTTCTCCGACGGCTTCGTCATCTCGCGCAGGACGCGGCTGCTGAAGCGCGGCATCGACCTGCTGCTCGCGTCGATCGGCCTCGTGCTGGCGGCGCCGCTGATGCTGCTGACGGCGATCGCCGTCAAGCTCGACTCGGACGGCCCGGTCCTCTACTCGCAGGAGCGGGTCGGCGAGAACGGCACGACCGTTCACCGTCTACAAGTTCCGCTCGATGCGCGTCGACGCCGAGAAGGGCGGCACGCCGATCTGGGCGAAGGACGGCGACGACCGCGTCACCCGCGTCGGCCGCGATCATCCGCAAGACGCGGCTCGACGAGCTGCCGCAGCTCTGGAACGTGCTGCGCGGCGACATGAGCTTCGTCGGCCCGCGGCCGGAGCGGCCGTTCTTCGTCGAGCAGCTGGCCAGGGAGATTCCGTTCTACCAGCAGCGCCACGCCGTGAAGCCGGGGCTGACCGGCTGGGCGCAGGTCAAGTACCAGTACGGCTCCATCGGTCGAAGACGCGATGGAGAAGCTGCGCTACGACCTCTACTACATCAAGCACCTGTCGATCGCGCTCGACCTGTCGATCGTCTTCGACACGGTCAAGGTCATCCTGTTCGGAAAGGGCGCGAAGTGAGCCAGCCCGCGACCCAGCGGAACGGAAGAGCGCGGCCTCGTCACCTTCGCGCGCAACCTGGCCACGCGCTACGCCCTGATCATCGTCAACGCGCTGATCGGCATCGTCGTCCTGCCGTTCAACGTGCACCACCTCGGCGACGCGGACTACGGCCTGTGGATGCTGACGACCGGCGTCACCACCTACTTCTCGGTGCTCGAACTCGGCTACGGCGGCGCCATCGTCAAGTTCGTCGCCGAGTTCCGCGCGAAGCGCGACCCGCGGGCGCTGAACGAGGTGCTGAGCACGATGTTCTTCGTCTACTCGGCATCGGCGCCGTCGCCTACCTGGCGGCGATCGGCGTCTCGTTCGCGCTGCCGTACATCTTCAACCTCGAGCCCGGGCAGGCCGGCATCGGGCAGCTCGTGCTGCTGATCATCGCCGTCCAGGTCGCGCTCTACTTTCTGTTCAGCGTCTACGGCGGCGTCATCAACGGCTTCGAGCTCTACTACATCAACAACGTCGTCGGCACGATCTCGAACATCGTCGCCGCCGCCCTGAACGTCGCGGTGCTGGCGATCGGTTACGGGCTGATCGAGCTGGTGACCGTCACGACGCTGGCGCGCACCGTGCCCTTCCTCATCTACCGGCGCAACGCCTACACGGCGTTTCCCGAAATGTCACATGCGGCGCGAGTACTTCCGCAGGGACCGGCTGCGCGAACTGACCGGGTTCAGCGCCTACCTGGCGGTCATCGACTGGTCGTCGCGGCTGACGTTCACAACCGACTCCTTCTTCCTCGGCGTCTTCTTGAACACGACAGTCGTCGGTGTGTATGCCGTAGCCCAGCGGCTGGCCGAAGCGCTGCTACGGATGAGCAGTCAGCTCCACACGTTCCTGTTCCCGGCCGTGGTCCACCGGGCGGTCGACGGCGGCATCGAGAGCCAGCGGGGGCTGTTGGTCAAGGCGACCCGGTTCCAGCTGGCGATTGCCATCTGCATGTGCGGCGCGGATGGCGGCCGTCGCCGACGTGCTCATCCCCGCCTGGGTCGGGCCGGGCTTCGACACATGCCGTGACATCCACCCAATTGCTGTCGCTGGTCGTCGCTTGCGGGCATGGATGGCGATGCCGACCACGGTGCTCAAGGGGACCGGCCACCACCGCTACGTGGCGGTCGGGTCGGTCGTGGTGCGCGGTGGCAAATCTATTGCTGAGCATCCCCGCTCGTGAAGCTCTTCGGTATGCCTGGCGTCGCGCTGGGAACCGTCATCCCGGTGGCGGCCCTGGCGCGCTGTCGGTCTTCCCGAAGGCCTGCCACGTGGTCGAGCTCGATGTGTGGCGCGGCTACCGCGGAAGTCGTCTGGCCGACGGTGTGGCCGGCGGTCGTCGTCGATCGTCGCTGCTGGCGGCGACCCGGCACATGGTTCCGGTCCAAATCGTGCCGGCACGTGCTGCACACCTGGCGCTCGGCGGCGTGCTCTACGTGGCGCTGTTCTTCCTGTTCGGCCTGGAGCGCGACGAGCGGCGGTGGTTCTCCTCGGCGTCTCAACCAGGTGTGGCGCCGCGGCTCGCCGCGGCCTCGCCGCTGGCGTAGCGCGGAGTGCCATGAAAGGTGTGATTCTCGCGGCCGGCCGCGGCGCCCGCCTGAACGGCGGCAACAGCACCATGCCGAAGTGCCTGGTCACGCTCGGCGGCGAGACGCTGCTGTCGCGCAACATCCGCCTGCTGCGCGCCGCCGGCATCGACGACATCGTCGTCGTCGTCGGCTGCGCCGCCGAGACCGTGCGCCGCAGCTGCCGCGAGGTCACGTTCGTCGAGAACGCGCATCTTCGCCCAGACCAACAGCATGTATTCGCTGTGGCTGACCCGCGACCTGCTGACCGACGGCTTCGTCGTCATGAACTGCGACGTGCTGGTGCACCCGCAGCTGCTGATCGACCTGTTGTCGCGCACGCCACGAGGACGCGCTGCTGCTGGCGTACCGCGACGCAGGGCACCAGCTACGGCGACGAGGAGATGAAGGTGCGGGTCCGCTGCGGCCGCGTCGTCGACATGTCGAAGAGCGATGGATCCGGAGGAGGCCGACGGCGAGAACCTCGGCATCGTCAAGTTCGGCGCCACCGGCGCGCGGCTGCTGATCGAGGAGATGAGCACGCTGGTCGAGGCCGGCGAGGTCAAGGCCTGGGTGCCGCGGGCGTTCAAGGAGTTCGCGCAGCGGCGGCCGCTGCACGCCATCGGCACCCGCGGCCTGCCGTGGATCGAGATCGACTTCCCCGAGGACTACCGCCGCGCGGTCGAAGAAGTGCTCCCGCAGATCGAACGTGATCTGTGTCGTCTGCCGCCGTCGCACCGCTGCTGGCGCGCGTCGCGCGGTCTGCCTGAAGGATCTGTATGTACGAGAAATACTTCCAGCTGCGCGAGCGGCCGTTCGCGTTGAGCCCCGACCCGGACTACCTCTACCCGAGCAAGGTGCACCAGGAGGCGCTCAGCTACCTGCGGTACGGCATCGAGGGGCACGCCGGCTTCGTCGTCATCACCGGCGAGATCGGCTCCGGCAAGACGACGATGCTGCAGTCGCTGCTCGGCCGGCTGGACCGCAACACCACCGTTGCCCGCATCGTCAACACGATGCTCGATCCGCGCGAGCTGCTCGACGCAATCATGCTCGACTTCGGCATCGACCCGACCGGCATGAGCAAGCCGGTGCTGCTGCATAAGCTGGCCGAATTCCTGGTGCAGCAGCGCCAGGCCGGGCGGCTGACGCTGCTGGTCATCGACGAGGCGCAGAACCTCAGCCTGCCGGCGCTCGAAGAGATCCGGATGCTGTCGAACCTCGAGACCGAGAAGTCGAAGCTGATCCAGATCGTCATGATCGGCCAGCCGGAACTGCGCGAGAAGCTGGCCCTGCCGCAGTTGCGCCAGCTGCGGCAGCGGATCACCGTCAGCTATCACCTGTCGCCGCTCGACGCCGAGGAGACGGCCAACTACATCAACCATCGCCTGAAACGGGCGGCAGTCGGCGCGGCACTCGAGTTCCCGCGCGACGTCACGAACCTGATGCACGCGCGCAGCCGCGGCGTGCCGCGCATCATCAACGTCATCGCCGACGCGACGCTGCTGTTTGCCTACGGCGTCGACCGGCGCGACATCGACGAGTCGATCACGCGCGAGGCGCTCGACGAGCTCGACGCGACCGGCGTGCTCGCCTCTTACGAAGCGGAAGCCTCGGAACAGGCTGCGGCGACCTCGGTGTCGGTGGCCGAGACGCAGGAAGCGCTGCGGATGGCCGACGAGGTGCGCCGCCGGGAGCAGAGCCTGGCACAGCGTGAGCGCGACCTGGCGCAGCGCGAGCAGGCGATCGCCATTCAGCAGCGGGTGGTCGAAGAAGAAGCGCGCCTGCTGGCGACGGCGCGGCAGCGTTCGGTAGCGGCCGGCCCGGCGGCGGAACTGCCCACGCCACGCGCCAGTGCCGCGCCGGGTGCAGCGCCGGGTGCGGCCAGGGGCCTCACCCCCGGCCAGCTCGGACTGCCTGCCACCGGCACGAGCGGTGCGGTCGGCGCGAACGCCGGCAGCAGCGCCAGCACGCCGGCAGGCACGCTGGGAGGCAACGGCGTCGGCAATACCGCCGGCGGCGCCGGGTCGGCGGGGGGCGCCAGCAGCGCGTCCCCCGGCGGTGCGCCAGGCACGGTGCGGCCCGTCGCCAACCGCGACGCCGCCTCAGCACCGCCGATGTTCACCTCGTACGCCGCACCGTCGGGCGTCCGCGTGCAGCAATTCGATCGCGCCGTTGCCGTGCGCCCGGCCGGGTTCTGGGAACGGATTCGCCGCGTGTTGTTCGGCGTCACCGAGCCAGAGACAGGAGCCTGAGACGAGATGAACGCTATCGCAACCTCCCTGCTCGCCAAGATCCAGAACCGCGAAGCGCGGGCTGGGGTCGTCGGCCTCGGCTACGTCGGCCTGCCGCTGGCGGTCGAATTCGGCCACGCCGGCCTGACGACCACCGGCATCGACCTCGACCAGCGCAAGGTCGACGAGATCATCGCCGGCCGCTCCTACATTCCTGACGTGCCGACGGCGCATGTCGCCGAGCTGCGCCAGGGCGGCAAGCTGCACGCGACCACCGACTTCTCGGTCGATTCGCCGAGCTCGACACGGTGAACATCTGCGTGCCGACGCCGCTGCGCAAGACGAAGGACCCGGACATGTCCTACGTCGTCATCGGCCGCCGAGCAGATCGCCAAGTACCTGCACCCAGGGCATGCTGGTCGTGCTCGAGTCGACGACCTATCCCGGCACGACCGCGGAGCTGCTGCAGCCGATGTTCGAGGCGACCGGGCTCAAGGTCGGCGAGGACTTCTTCCTCGCCTTCTCGCCCGAGCGCGTCGACCCGGCCAACGAGAAGTTCAACACGCAAGAACACGCCGAAGGTGGTCGGCGGCACGACGCCGGCCTGCTCGCAGATCGCCGCGGCGCTCTACGCCACGGCCATCGACACCATCGTGCCGGTCAGCTCGACGCAGGTGGCCGAGATGGTCAAGCTGCTCGAGAACACGTTCCGCGCCGTCAACATCGGCCTGGTCAACGAGCTGGCGCTGATGTGCGACCGGATGGGCATCGACGTGTGGGAAGTCGTCGACGCCGCCAAGACCAAGCCGTTCGGCTTCATGCCCTTCTACCCGGGCCCCGGCCTCGGCGGCCACTGCATCCCGATCGATCCGTTCTACCTGTCGTGGAAGGCGAAGGAGGCCGGGCTTCGAGGCGCGCTTCATCGAGCTCGCCGGGCACGTCAACTCGTCGATGCCGCACTACGTCGCCGACAAGGTGGGCGAGGCGCTCAACACGCAGCGCAAGGCGGTCAACGGCTCGTCGAGTCCTGATCCTCGGCATCGCCTACAAGAAGGACATCGACGACATCCGCGAGTCGCCGGCGCTCGACGTCATGCACGTGCTGCAGGAGCGCGGCGCCAACGTCTGCCTATACCGACCCGCACGCGCCGGCGCTGCGGGCGCGCGACTGGCCCGGCAAGACCGACATGACCTCCGTCGAGCTGACGCCGCGACGAGCTGGCCAAGCACGACTGCGTCGTCGTCCTGACCGATCACAAGGCAGTTCGATTACGAGCTGATCGTCGGCGCGTCGAAGCTGATCGTCGACACCCGCAACGCCATCGGCGCCGCACGGCGGCAACCACGTGTTCCGCCTCGGCGCGCCGCAGAAGCCGCAGCACAAGGCGCCGCACACGGGCGCCGCTCCCCAGGAGGTGGTCGCTCAGGGTTGATCCCCTCAGTGGCTGATTCGTTCATGGAAACCCTGTTCTGGCTGGCTGCCGCCTTCATCGTCTACGTCTACGCAGGCTACCCCCTGCTGCTGGGCGTGTGGGCGAAGGTTGTCGCACGCCGGACCGCCCGCCGCGCGCTGGCGCCGGTGGCCGCCGCGGGTGCGGCTGAGGCGGCGGGCGTCTCGGTAATCATTGCGGCCCGCAACGAAGGGCATCGCCTGCCGGCTCGCATCGACAACCTGCTGGCCGCCGACTACCCGGGACCAATGCAGATCATCGTCGCGTCGGACGGCTCGACCGACGCCACCGCGCGACGCGCTGGCACCATTTGCCGACCGCGTCAGCCTGCTGATGCTGCCGCCCGGCGGCAAGGCGGCGGCGCTCAACGCCGGCGTGCTGCGTGGCGCGCCACCCGATCCTGGTCTTCGCCGACGCGCGTCAGCGCTTCGCGCCGGACGCGATTGGTCACCTGGTGTCGCACTTCGTCGACCCGAAGATCGGCGCCGTCTCGGGCGAGCTGCTGCTCGAGGCCGATCCGACGTCCACCGTATCGCGACAGCGTCGGCGCCTACTGGAGCTACGAGAAGTGGCTGCGCCGGCGCGAGGCGGTCGGTCGGCTCGACGCTCGGCGTCACCGGCGCCATCTACGCGATGCGCCGTGCGCTCTGGCAGCCGATGCCGGCGGACACGCTGCTCGACGACGTGCTCGGGCCGATGCGCGTGGTGCTGCGCGGCTATCGCGTCGACCTTCGACGACCGGGCGCACGCCTACGACCTCGTCGCCAAGGACACCGCGGCCGAGACGCGCCGCAAGGTGCGCACGCTCGCCGGCAACTTCCAGCTGCTGGCGCGCGAGCCGCGGCTGCTGCTGCCGGTCGTCAACCCGGTGTGGCTGCAGTTCATGTCGCACAAGATCGGCCGGCTGCTGGTGCCGTACGCGCTGGTCGCGGTGCTGATGGCCAGCGCGGCGCTGGCGCGCGAGTCGGTGGTTCTACGCGGTGGCGCTGCGCGGCCCAGCTCGCGCTTCTATGGCCTGGCCGCTCTATGGCGCCGTGCTCGAACAGCGTCCGTCACGCTGCGGTGGTGACGGCCAACGAGGTGTTCCGTGAAGCTGCTTGAACGGGCCGCCCGCATGGCGTGGACGATCGTGATGATGAACTATGCCGCCGTCGCCGGCCTGATCATGGCCGCGCGCGGCCGGAGGGTCTGGCGATGACCAACCGAATGGCCCGATGGGGATCCGGCACCGGCCGGTCGCGCGAGCGCCTGACGTTCGGTCACGGCGCGCACGCGCCGGTGCTGTCGCGCGACGCGGGGCGCGTCGTCGCGGCGGAGCTGGCGCACGAGCCGCACCTGGTCCGCTTCAACCGCATCGAGACGTGGGACTGGGGCTGGGGCGGCCTGCTGATCTTCTCGATCCTGCTGTTCTTCCGGCCGCAGGACACGATCACCGCGCTCGGCCAGGCGCACGTGTCCGATTTGGCGGCTGTCGTCGGCCTGATCGCGATGGCCATGCTCAACCTGTCGCGGCGCGAGCCGATCAGCCGCATGCCGCCGGAGCTGCTCGGCGTGCTGGCGCTCGGCGCGGTCATCCTCGGCACGGTGCCGTTCTCGTTCTGGCCCGGCGGCTCGCTCGGCGTCTTCACCGACTACTACATGCAGGTGGCGCTGATTTTCCTGCTGATGGTCAACACCATCACCTCGCCGCGGCGCGTCGAACGCATCTGCCTGGGTGATCGTGCTCGCGTTCGGCTACATCTCGGTGCGGGTGATCGCCGACTACCTGCGCGGCGTCAACCTGGTGGAAGGCAACCGTGCAGCCGGTCCGGTTGGCGGCTTCTTCGAGAACCCGAATGACCTGGCGATGAACCTGGCGGCGTTCCTGCCGCTGGCGATGATGTACGTGAAGCGGCCCGGCCCGGCGGCGAAGCGGCTGTTGTGCGCCGGGATCTGTGTCGTGATGCTGATCGCCATCGTCTTCACGAAATCGCGCGGCGGCATGCTCGGCACCGTCGCGATGCTGGTCGCCTTCCTGCTGTTCACGCGCAGCCTGACGCCAGCGGTGATGATTGCCCTGGTGGTCGGCGCGATGGTCACCATCCCGGCGCTGCCATCGAGTCTTCTGGGAGCGCATGTCGAGCATCACCGACGGCGGGAAGGACCCGACCGGCTCGCGCGAAGAGCGGCGCCTGCTGATGGAGCAGGCGTGGGATCTCTACCTGCAGAACCCGGTGATCGGTATCGGTGCCGGCCAGTTCCAGAACTTCGGCCCACCCGGACAGGCGAAGCGCTGGCGCGTCACGCACAACGCCTACCTGCAGATCGCCGCGGAGCTCGGCACGCTCGGCTTGATTCCGTTCCTGTTCGTCCTCTGGCGCGGCTTCAAGGCCGCCTGGTGGACGCGGCGTGAGCTCTCGTGGATCTACCGGGTCGGCCGGCGCAAGAAGAACACGATCGAGATGGAGCCTGAGGACGGTCTCGACGCACACGAGCGCTCGTTCCTGCAGACGCACTCGGCGGCGATGGTCGCGGCGATGATCGGCTGGGCGGTGTGTGCGATGTTCGGCGCCATCGCCTTCAACTGGACGATCTACTACCTGCTCGGTCTGGCGATTACGCCGATGTATATCGTGCGCGCCCGCAGGGCCGGCTACGCCAAGGCGAAGGCACTGGCGATGCGTGAGGCCGCTGTCGCATGAGCCTGCTGCAGACGCTGCGGAAAATCGACGATGCGGTCACCGGGCGCGGCGATCGACGGCACATCCTGGTCGACAGCCGCACCGGCGTCAACTACGAGATGGTCGCACCCGTGGTGCGGGCGATGCGGCCGGACAGCCGCGTGCGGTTCTACTTCACCGCCAGCGAGGACGCGGCGCGCCTGCGGCAGATCTACGAGGACGCCCCCGCCGGCACCGAGTTGATCGGACCGCGGATGGCGGCGCTGTCGAAGTGGGATGCCTACCTCGCATCCGACTTCATGTGGGCGACCCTGCCACGCGGTGCCCGCCGCATCCAGATGTTCCACGGCGTCGGCGGCAAGTACGGCTTCGACGCGCCGACCGAGTCGATGCGGGTCTGGGACCGGCTGTTCTTCGTCAACGAGCGTCGGCTGCGCAACTTCATCGCTGCCGGCGCGCTCGACGCCGACGGGCCGCAGGCGCGCCTGATCGGCATGCCCAAGGTGGATTGCCTGGTCGACGGCTCGATGTCGCGGGCGCGGCTCCTGGAAGAGATGCAGCTCGACCCGGCACGGCCGACGGTGCTCTACGCGCCGACGTGGTCGCCGAACTCCTCGCTGAACCGCATCGGCGAAGCGCTGATCGGCCGGCTGGCGGCGATGCCGATCAACCTGATCGTCAAGCTGCACGACCGGTCGCGCGATCTCCGGCCGCAGTATTCCGGCGGCATCGACTGGGTGGCCCGGCTGACGCCGCTGCTGCAGCAGCCGCACACCACCATGGCGATGAATCCGAACATCACGCCAAGCCTGGTCGCCGCCGATGTCATGATCACCGATCACAGCAGCTGCGGCTTCGAGTACCTGCTGCTCGACCGGCCGCTCGTCCGCATCCATGTGCCCGAGCTGATCGCCGGCGCGAATATCCATGCCGACTACGTGCAGCTGCTCGCCGACGCTTCGCACAATGTCAGCGACTCGCTGGACGCGGCGGCGACGGTTGCCGCCGTCGAACAGGCGCTCGGCGCACCCTCGTCGTTGTCCGCTGCGCGGCAACGCGTCGCCAACGACCTGTTCTATCGCCCTGGTACGGCGACCGCACGGTGTGCCGCCGCGCTCTATGAGTTGCTGGAGCTGGCGCCAGCCTCCGGCGTGACGACCGAGGATGCAGCATGCCTGCAGTCAGCGTAATCACGCCGGCCTACAACGTGGCGCCGTTCATCCGCGCCACCCTGGATTCGGTCCTCGCGCAGACCTTCCAGGACTGGGAAGTCGTCGTCGTCGACGATGGCTCGACCGACGAGTCCGCGACGATCGCTGCCGAGTACGCGTCGAGGGAGCCGCGCGTGCGCTTGCTCCGCCAGGAGAATCGCGGCCTGGCCGGCGCGCGCAACACCGCGTTGCAGGCGGCGCGTGGCGATTTCCTGACCCTGCTCGACAGCGACGACATCTGGGAGCCTGGCTTCCTCGCCGCGCAGCTTGCCATCTTCGAGCAGTACCCCGACACCGGCCTGGTCACCGGCTCGGCGCGCCTGTTCGGCGGGCCGTTCGACGGCAGGCTGGCGCGGCCCGAGGTTCCGGGCGCTCCGGTGGTGACGCTCGAGGAGATGATCGCCGACGAGACCGCGATCTTCATCATGACCACCTTCCGCCGGCAGGTGGTCGAGTCGATCGGCGTGTTCGACGCCGCCAAGCGCCGCAGCGAGGACTGGGACTACTGGTTGCGCGCCGTCCAGGCTGGCTTCGTCATGCGCCGCAACACGCAGCCGCTCGCCCGCTATCGCGTGCGCGACGGCAGCCTGTCCAGCGATCGCCGCGCGATGCTGAAGGAGATGCTGCACACGTTGCGCAAGGCGCACGCAGCGACGGCAATCGCCTCCGCCGCCCGCCGTGCCGCCGAGACGCAGATTGCGCGCTTCGAACGCGAGCTGCTGCTCGAGGAAGCCAAGGCGGCGCTCGATCGCGGCGACACGCAGAACGCCCGCGCCAGCCTCGAGACGCTCAGCGCCAACGGCGGCGGCGCGATCGTCGCCTTCACCGCCTGGCTTGCCGCCTACGCCCCGGCGGCGGCGATTGCCGCCTACCGGCTGCGCCGCCTGCGGCCGCGCTGGATGCGCGTCGGCCAGCCGCACCCTGCCGGGCCAGGCGCCGCGGCATGAAGGCGCGGACCGCACTGACGCGCGCGGCCCGGGCGCTCGACCGCGCCGTCGCGCACCGCAGCGACACGCGGCGCGTCCTGATCGAGGCGCGCACGCCGATGAACCTCGTCGTGCTCGAGCCGGTCTGGCAGGCCCTGCTGGCCGACCCGCGCGTCGAGCTGTCCTTTGCGGCCGAGGAGGTCGCCCAGGTCGGGCCGCTGCTCGAGACGCACGGCCTCAGCGGCCGGCTGATCTCGCGCGAGGACGCGCGGTGGCGCCGCTTCGACGTCGCCCTCAGCGCCGACCCGTGGAATGCCACCGTGCTCAGCCGGTGCTGGCGACGCGTCAACTTCTTTCACGGCGTCGCCGGCAAGTACGACCTCGACTCGCCGCGGAAGCTGCCGCTCGATTTCTCGATCTACGACCGCGTGATGTTCCCGAACCAGGACCGGCTGCAGCGCTACGTCGACCAGGGAGTGGTCCGGCCCGATCGCGCCGTGCTGGTCGGCTTCCCGAAGACCGACGCGCTGGTGCGCGGCGACTGGCAGCGGCGCGACGTGCTGACGCCGCTCGGCCTCGCGGCGGAAGCCAACACCATCCTCTACGCGCCGACCTTCTCGCCCGCGTCCTCGCTGCAACTGGCCGGCGAGCAGATCGTCGCCGCCCTGCTCGACACCGGCAGCAACGTGGTCGTCAAGCTGCACGACCGCTCGATGGTGCCGACCACCAAGTACACCAATGGCGTCGACTGGCCGGCGCGGCTGGCGCCCTTCGCCGCGAACCCGCGATTCGCCTTGGCCCGCACCGCCGACGCGGTGCCGCTGCTGTCCGCCGCCGACCTCCTGGTCACCGACCACAGCACCGTCGGCTTCGAGTTCGCGCTGCTCGACCGGCCGCTGGTCGTCTTCGACGCGCCGCAGCTGAAGGAAGTCGCCCGGATCGATGACGGCAAGTGGACGCTGCTCCGATCGATGGCCGACATCGCCAGCAGCGCCGACGAACTGGCGGCGCTTGTCGCCCGTGCTCTGCGCGACCCGCAGCGGCTGGCCGAGGCGCGGCGGCAGGCGCACACGCTGTTCGCCTACGCCGGCACGGCGACGCAGCGCGCACTTGACGTGCTCTACGAGCTACTGGAACTCGAGGGACGGCCGGCGGCGGACCGCCATCCGGCAACGTCGCATCGTCCGGCTGCCGCCGCTTCCTCGCCCGTGCACGGGCCCGACGTGACGCCATGAAGTATTCGGTGGTGATCGCCACGCATAATCGCGCCGCGGATCTGCGCGGCACCCTCGCCAGCCTTGCCGGGCTGGTTACCGCCGACCGCTGGGAAGTGGTGGTCGTCGACAACAATTCCACTGACGAGACTCCGGACGTGGTCAGCGAACTGGCGCCGTCATTCCCGGTGCCGCTGCACTACCTCTTCGAGGCGGTGCCGGGACGCAGCGCGGCGCTCAACACCGGCATCGCCGCGGCGGCCGGCGAGGTGATCGTCACCACCGACGACGATGTGCGGGTCGCGCCAGACTGGCTGGACATCGCCGGCCGCGCGCTCGATCGCCTGCAGTGCGACTACGTCGGCGGGCGGGTGCTGCCAATCTGGGGCGGACCGCGCCCGGCGTGGTTGCCCGACCGGCCCAGCCCGCAATGGGCGGTGATTGCGCTGCTCGACTACGGCCCGGCGCCGATCGAGTTCACCCGGCGCATGCCGCTCGGCGTCAACATGGCCTTCCGCCGCCGGGCCTTCGACGTCGTCGGGGGATGGGATCCGCGCATCGGCCGCAAGGCCGGCACGCTGCTCGGCCAGGAGGTGCGCGAATGGTGCATTCGCGCCCGGGCGCGCGGCGTGCGCGGCTTTTACGTGCCCGAGCTCGTCGTGCGCCACATCATCCCGGCGAGCCGCCTGAACAAGCAGTACTACCGGCGCTGGTTCTACTGGCGCGGCATCAGCCGCGCGCTGCTCTACCAGCAGCAGGGCCTCGACATGGAATCGCCACAGGACACCGCGCTCGACTTCTCGCGCGCCAGCCACATCGGCGGCGTGCCGCGCTACCTGTTCCGCACCCTGGCGAACAACGTGGCGGCGTGGCTGCGCGGCCTGGTACGCCGCGACGCGATTGCCACGTTCGAGCGCGAATTGTGGCTGTGGATGTTCCTCGGCATCGCCCGGCAGCGCTGGCGCGACCGCCGTGCGCCCTTCGCGTGGCCACAGCGGACGCTTGGCGCCACCAAGGACGTGCGGCCACGGCCCGGCGTGGGGACAGCGGGATGATCCACGCGCTGAAGCAGTCGTCCTTCTCGGTTTCCAAGCAGCTCGGGCTGACGGGGCTGGTCGCGCACAGCGAGTGGCGGCGCCGGCGTCTGCTCATCCTGTGCTACCACGGCGTGTCGCTCGACGACGAGCACCGCTGGGACCCGCAGCTCTATGTGCCGCCGTCGCACCTGGAGCGCCGGCTCGAGCTGCTCGAACGGAACGACTGCACCATCCTGCCGCTCAACGAAGCCGTGGAGCGCCTGTATCGTGGTGACCTGCCGAATCGCGCCGTCGCGCTCACCTTCGACGATGGCTACTACGACTTCATGGCGCGGGCATGGCCGCTGCTGCAGGCGCACCAGGCGCCGGCGACTGTGTATCTCACCACCGCGCGGGTGCAGCACAATTCGCCGATCGTCAACCTGACAATCTCTTATACCCTCTGGCGGGCGCGCGAACGCGTCCTCGATGGCGATGGGCTGATTGGACTGAGCGGCAGCTATCCCCTGGCCCACCGCGAACAGCGGCAGCGGGTATTCAGGGAGATGGATGCGCAGATCCAGGCACAGGGCATCAGCGCGTCGGACAAGGACGCGATCGTCTGCGAGCTGGCTGGACGCCTCGGCGTCGATTACCAGGCGCTCGCCGGCCGCCGGCTGCTGACGCTGATGCGGGCGGAAGAAGTGCAGCAGATGGCGCGTGCAGGTGTCGACTTCCAGCTGCACACCCACCTGCACCGCACGCCGCTCGACCCTGACGTGTTCGTCCGCGACGTGTTGCGCAACCGCGACGTCATCGAAGAGATGACCGGCATCCGCGCCGACCATCTCTGCTACCCGAGCGGCGTCTATCGCAGCGTCTACCTGCCGGCGCTGCAGCGCGCCGGTGTCGTGTCGGCAACCACCTGCGACCCGGGGATGGCCGATCGCAGCGCGGAGCGGCTGCTGCTGCCGCGTTTCGTCGATACCTGCGCCGTCTCCGAGCTGGAGTTCGAGGCCTGGGTGACCGGCATCGCCTCGTGCCTGCCGCGGCGCACGCGGAAGGCGCACCCCGCGCTGAACTGATCGGCCGCTCAGCGGCGGCGCAGCGTGTGGTAGATGAAGACCGGTGCGCCGAGGAACGTCGGCGCAGGCCGGCTTTCGACCAGATCGAGCCCGGCCTTCTGGTAGTGCGCGCGCAGGCGCCGCTCGCTTTGATACAGCGTGTCACCCCAGAAGCCTGGCAACCGGGTCGAACTCACCGCGTAGACGGCGCTGTTGACGATGACGCGCGCCCCGTAAATCCGCCGTTTCCAGTTCGGATCGGTGAACAGGTACTTCAGGCTGTAGCCGAGGCCGTGATACGAGATCCGGGCGGTGCCACCGGGCCGCAGCACGCGGGCGATCTCCTTGAGCGCGCGAGCCTCGTCCGTATACGGAATCACCACCTTGCAGATGACGCCGTCGAAGCTCGCCGTCGCGAACGGCAGCGCTTCGCCGACCGCCCGGCAGACATCAAGCCCGCCGGCGCGACCCCGCGCCGCCAACTCGGGGTCTAGCTCGATGCCGACGGCGCGGCAACCGGCGCCGACCAGCCGCCGCATCTGTTCGCCGGTGCCGAAGCCGACGTCCAAGACCTGCGCGCCAGGGGCGTAAGCGGCGAAAAGGTAGTCGCGGACGATGTAATCGGCCCATTCGCAGTTCTGCGGCGAGACCGGAGCCCTGTCACTCATCCCCTGCTGCATGCTGGATTCTCCCATGTGCCCGCCGAACGGCGTCGCAACGCCTGGGCCGGCTTTGGTGCAGAAGAGTCACACCGCAAAGTGCCCAACAGTGGAACGGCAGAGCAGGCTGGTACTCTTTCGAGGCTGGCCGAGCTTACGATTTGGGACAAATGGGAAACTGATTTCCACACTGGTAGTGAAAGACGCTCGATATTTGTGGCACTAGGTTAGCAATAGCGGACTCGAGTCTAATACTCGACCGTATGGAGCTGTAACGAAGATGCGTCTGTTACCCCGCCTGCTGTGTGCGCTGATCCCTGCCCTGGTTCTGGTGTCCGGACGTCCGGCAGCCGCTGCGGAGCGCCTGTGCGACGTCGCCTACGAGGACTGCCGCCAGCCAATTCTCGACTGGATCAAGGCCGAGACCATCGGCATCGACGTCTCGTTCTGGTTCATGGAGGACTCGCGCTACGCCAGCGAGTTGATCAAGCGATGGCAGGCGGGCGTGCCGGTGCGTGTCCTGATGGACTCGGAGGCCAACGCCTCGTACCCGGCGAACGTCGGCGTGCTGAAGATGCTCAAAGACGCCGGCATCCCGATGCGCGAAAAGAGCGGCGGCGGCGGCATCCTGCACTGGAAGCACTTCATCTTCGTTGGGCAGGGGCAGGTCGAGTTCAGCGGCGCCAATTTCAGCGACGAAGCGTTCGTCCCGCACCAGCCGTATGCGAACTACGTCGACGAGGTGATCTACTTCTCCGATCGGCCGAGCATCGTCAGCAGCTTCATGACGAAGTTCGACGATGCCTGGACGGACACCACCGAGTTCTCGAACTACGCGAACATCCCGGCCGGGACGACGCTGACGCGGAGGTACCCGACGTCGCCAATCGATCCCGAACTGCAGTTCTCGCCGTCGACGAGCTACGCGAACCGTGCGCTCAATCGCTACAAGGTCGAGAGCCAGAAGATCGACGTCAGCATGTACCGCATCACCGACAAGCGGCACACCGAGGCGATGCTGGCGGCGGTGCAGCGCGGCGTGCAGGTGCGGTTGATCACCGAGCAGCTGCAGTACCGCGACCCGACACGGTTGTGGCACTCGTGGAACGTCGACCGGCTCTACATGGGTGGCGTGCAGGTGCGGCTGCGCGGTCATGCCGGGTTGAGCCACGAGAAGCTGACGCTGCTCTACCATCCGTGCGCCGCGACGCAGGTGTGCGATGGGCTTTCGATTTTCGGCTCCTCGAACTGGACCAGCCCGTCGGACCAGTCGCAGCACGAGAACAACCTGTTCACGACGCAGCCGTGGTTCTTCCAGTGGGGCGCCGACCATTTCGAGAGAAAGTGGAACAACGCCGGGCCGTCGCCAGAAACGCAGCCGTTTGTGCCGCTGCCGCCCGATGTGCCGGTCGTCAAGGCGCCGCTCGACGGCACGCAGAACCAGCCGCTCTCGGTGACGCTGAAGTGGTACGGCGGTCCGTGGGCGCACAAGTACGACGTCTGGTTCGGCACCAGTCCCACGGCGCTGACCAAGGTGGTCGCCGACGCCGTGCTCGGGCCCAGCGAATACTCGACCCAGTACCAGACCTACACCGCGTCCGGCCTGACCGAAGGGACGACCTACTACTGGCAGGTCGTCAGCCGGACCATGGCCAACATGGAGAAGGCGGGACCGGTCGTCAGCTTCCGCACCACCGGCGCGCCGCCAGCTTCCGGATCGACCGACGTGGTGCTCTGGGCGATGCGTTCGGAGACGCATCCGGGCTGGACCCTGACGTCCGACACCTCCGCTGCCGGCGGCAAGCGCCTGTCGAACACCAACGCCGGCGCGCCGAAGATGAACGCGCCGCTGGCCGAGCCGGCGCAATACTTCGATCTCGGCTTCGTCGCCGAGGCGGGCGTGCCCTATCGCCTGTGGCTTCGCGGGCGCGCTGCCGGCGACAGCTACGAGAACGATTCCGTCTACGTGCAGTTCTCGGACAGCGTCGACGCGTCCGGCTCGAGCCAATGGCGCATCGGCACGCCCTCGGCGACCACCGTCACGATCGAGCAGGCGAGCGGCGCCGGCCTGACCGCGTGGGGCTGGAATGACAACGGTTACGGCACCGGCGCATCGGCGCTCGGCGCACCAGTCTACTTCGCCACCTCCGGCACGCACACCGTGCGCGTCCAGGTGCGTGACGACGGCCTCTCGATCGACCAGGTCGTCCTGTCGCCGGCGACGTTCATGACCGTGGCGCCGGGCGCGCCGCAGAGTGACGGCACGCTCTACCCGGAGCAGGGTGCCGCCGCGGCGCCGCCGCCGACGACTCCGCCGCCATCTTCGCTGCCGAGCGGCTGGCTCGACACGGACATCGGTGGCCCCGCTGCGCCGGGCAGCGCCACCTACGCCTCGAGCACCTTCACCATCTCGGGTTCGGGTAGCGACATCTGGAATGCCTCGGACAAGTTCCACTTCGTCTATACGACGATGACCGGCGACGGGTCGATCACGGCCAAGGTGGTGGCGCTCGATAACGCCGACCCGTGGACCAAGACCGGCGTGATGATGCGCAACTCGCTCAGTGCCGATTCGGCGCAGGCGTCGATGTTCGTCAGTGCGGCGAAGGGCCTGGCGTTCCAGCGCCGGACCGGCACCGCCAGCGCCTCCACCAGCACGGCGGGGTCGGCGAGCAAGGCGCCGTACTGGGTGCGGCTGGTCCGGATCGGCAACGCCATCACCGCCTATGTTTCGCCGACCGGAGACAGCTGGACCTTGGTCGGGAGCGACAGCTTCTCGATGGGTGAAACGATCTACGTCGGCCTGCCGATCACCAGCCACGCCGACGGCACACTCGCCAGCGCCGCGTTGACGAGCGTCGTGGTGAACGGTGACACCGCCGGCACGCCACCGCCTCCCCCACCGCCGCCGCCGGCGGCGCTGCCGGCTCCGTGGACCACCGCTGACATTGGTGCCGTCAGCCCGGCGGGCTCGGCCACGCACGAGGACGGGTCGGGCGTGTGGACGGTGAAAGGCTCGGGCGCCGACATCTGGGGCACCGCCGACGCGTTCCGCTTCGTGTCGCAGCCGCTCGCCGGCGACGGGGAAATCGTGGCGCGGGTCGCGTCGATCCAGAACGTCGATGCCTGGACCAAGGCCGGCGTGATGATGCGTGAAACCGCCGCCGCGGGCTCGGCACACGCCGCCATGTTCGCCAGCTGGCAGAAGGGCACAGCCTTCCAGCGGCGGCCGGCAACCGGCGCCGCCTCGCTGAGCACCGCGGGCGTGAACACCGCGGCGCCCTACTGGGTGAAGATGACGCGCGTCGGTGACGTCTTCACCGCTTTCACCTCTCCCGATGGTCTGGTCTGGACCCAGGTGGGAACCGAGACGATCGCCATGGCCGGCACCATCGAGGTCGGCCTGGCGGTGACCTCACATCGCAGCGGCGCGCTGGCCACGGCGACGTTCGACAACGTCACGGCCACGAGATACTGACGCATCCAACTGGGAAGTGGAAAGTTCCACTTCCCACTTCCCAGTTGTAAGTGTCGCCCTAGAAGTCTCGGTACCAGCCGCTGCCCCGCCCGTCGTCTTCCTTGACCTTACGCAGCGCGACGCATGTGCTGCGGATGCCCAGTTCCCAGTCAGGCGCCAGCAGGTCCTTGCGCAGCAACCGCCGGCCGAGGCCGGTACCGGCGATCGCACGACGCACCTTGCCTTTCCAGGTCACGTCGGTGCCGAAGGTCTGGCCGCCGTAGACGGTGTAGGCGTCGTAGTTGATCGCGTAGCGCACGACACGATTGATGCTCGCCCGCGCCGCGTCGTCGAAGGCGACGACGCCGCCGACGTTCAGCAGCCGGTTGATGTAGTAGAACTCGACCATCACCTGGTCGAAGGTGTGCCAGCCGTCGATCAACGCGAAGTCGACCCGCACGCCCTGCCGTACCAGCTCGGGCAGCGCCAGCTCGGAGCGCTCTTCGACGAAGCGCAGCGACGAGTCGTAGCCGGCCTCGCGGACGTGCTGCAGGCCGATGCCGCGCCACAGCGTGGACTGGAACGGATCGAGGGCGTAATGCACCAGCGGCGGTCGGCCGCTGCGACGCAGCGCTTCGAGGATGAACAGCGTCGAGATGCCGTAGGCCATGCCGACTTCCAGCGTCGTCGACGGCCGGATGTCGTCGATGATCCCCTGGAGCAAGGCGCCTTCGTCCTCGCGGAGGTGCGAGTCGCGGCCGGGCGTATCCGGGTGATTGAGGTTGAGCGTGACGGTGCCGTCGGTCACCTGGTGAGTCGACAGGATGCGGGCGAGCACCGGGTTTCGGGAAGCGTCGATCGGCGCGGCTGAGGAATTCACCTCAGGAGCACAGGCAAGACTGCCGCCAGCCCGGTCGTGCCCGAAAACGCCCGTTTTGGCGGCACTGTGAGGTGAAAATCGTTCACAGTGTGCGCAGAACGGCGCGCCGGTTCCCAACCAGCGCACCGTCACCATGCAAGGAAGGCCGCTCCGTGTCATCAGAAAGGTCGCCGCGGATTACTTCACCTCGTAGGCGAGCACCAACGGCTTGTGATCCGAGGCCATGACGCCGCTGGCGTTGCGGGTGTCGAAGATCTGCGCCGACTTCAGCACCAGCATCGAGGCGGCTCGCGAGGTGAAGCCGTAGTCGATGCGGGTATTGCGGGTGCAGCCGTCGCAGTTGCCGGGGAAATTGAAGGCCGCGCCGATCGACTTGGCGGCCGGCCAGGCGTCGACGTAGCCGGCGGTCATCAGGTTGATTTCCGTCGTCCCGACTGCGGCATTGAAGTCTCCGGCCACCAACCGCGGTTCCGCGAAGCTGCTCATGCAGGTGGTGAGTGCCCGGGCTTCGGCGACACGCCCCGAATCGACATCCAGGTGCGTCGACCACAGGTTCACGGTGCGGCCGTTGATCATCATCGTCGCGTGCACCGCGTTGCGCTCGGCGCTCAGTTGGCAGACGTCGGTGGTCTCGAACGGGAAGCGCGACAGGATGGCGTTGCCAATGCCAGTGGAGGCGCCGTTCCCCGGCACCATGAACTGGTACCAGGTCTCACCGGTGCGCTCGGTCAGGTACTCGGCCAGGTGCTTCGCCTGGTCCTCGTTGCCGTAGTTGCCGTTGAACTTCTCCACTTCGTTGAGCGAGATCACGTCCGGGTTCATGTCGTAGATCGTCGCCATCTGCCGCGCCAGTGCGTAGGTGTTGTTCGGGTCGTTGCCGTGATGCAGGTTCCAGTGCAGCACACGGATGGTCATCGGCCCCGGGCCCGGGTTCGGATTGGGCTCGAGCGGGGGAACGCCGGACGGATCGTTGGCGCACCAGGACCTCCTCGTCCGGCGGGTCGCTCGGCTGCATCGTTTCGACGGCGGTGTTGCTGAAGGTGGCGGCCGCAAGCTGCCCGGCGACGTGACTGCTCACTGCCACACCGACATAGATGGTCGGCGTCATGACGATGGTCGAGGCGCCAACAGTCGTCCAGGCGACCCCATCACGCGACTGGAAGGCGGTGAAGGTGTTTCCGCTGCGCGTCAGCTTCAGGAAGAAGGGAGCCACGCCGGCCGCGCCCGGCGTGCTGATCGATTCGCCACCGGCGGACGTGCGGCGCTGGAAGGCGAGCCCCTTGCCAGGGCTGACGAACATGGCTGCCTGCGCTGCGCCGGGGTCGAGCGCCTGCCGCATCATCACGCCGGCCTTGGTCCAGGCGTTGACGTTCTGGACCGTGGTGACCTGCGTGACGATCGAGCCGTCGCCGGTGAGCGGACGGTAGGCGAAGCGGAAGGCATCCGCCGCGCCCCACACGTCCGCGCCCGCGCCCTTGACCAGCAACGTGGTCGTGCTGCCGCTGGCGCTGCCGGCGGCGCCGACGGCGCCGATGTCCGAGGTGCCCCAGTCGGCTGGCAACATCGGCGCCGGCGCCGCTCCCGACGGCATCACCGTCGTCGCGGCAAATGACGCACTGGCGAGCACACCGGTGACGTGGCTGCTGACGGCAACGCCCGCATAGATCGTGGTGCCCATGCTGATCGACGCCGAGCCGACCGTGCTCCAGGTCGCGCCGTCGATCGACTTCGCCGCGGTGAAGGTGTTGCCGGCCCGGGTCAGCTTCACGTAGTACGGTGCGGCGCCGCTGCCGGCGGCAGTGCTGAGCGACTCGGCGCCCGCCGCCGCGCGGCGCTGGAAGGCGAGGCCCTTGCCCGGGCTGACGAGCATGAGCGCATGCGGCGAGCCGGGTGCCAGGGTCTCGCGCATCATCACGCCGGCCTTGGTCCAATCGGCGACGTGGTCCGCGGCGACGACGCGCGTCACCACGGAGCCATCGCCGGTCAGCGGCGTGTAGACGAAGCGGAACGCGTCGGCCGAGCCCCAGATATCAGCACCGGCACCGGCAGCGGTCATCGCCGCCGTGGTGCCGCTGGCACTGCCGGCGACGCCGACGGCGCCGATGTCGAGGGTTGCCCACGCACTCGGCAACGGTTGCGCAACGGCGGAACCTGCCGACAGCAGGGCCACGGCAACAGCGCACAGACGAACGAATCCCTTGACCACGTCGGACTCCAGAAGGCTTGAATTGGTTGTGAGAGCGCGGCCGCGGGCGGGGTGATGTCCGCACGGGCGCTGCACCTGCTAGGGCCAAAGTGGTGCCACGAGCGCGGCGCGCGGCCGCGCACGAAAACCGGAGGGAATTCGTGAATGTCGGCGGTTTGTGAGATCGGGTGGCGCCGTTCAGATCACTGTTTTTGCCTCGGGATTACGAGGCCGTCAGCGCGGCGCGGCAGGTGTGGGGGTTGCGGGAGCGGCGGGACGGGCGGCACGCGGCGCCGGCGGAGCGTGCCCCGCCAGCGCGGAGCACGCTCGATCGGCAGCGTGACTAGTTGATCGAGAAGGTGACGATCATCGGCTTGTGGTCGGAGGCCATCACGCCACGCGAATCACGCGTGTCGACAATCTCGGCCGACTGCACGCGCAGCGCGCGGGCGCCGTCGGACGTGAACAAATAGTCGATCCGGCTGTTGCGGGTGCAACCATCGCAGTTGCCGGAGAAGTTGCGCGTCGACCGGGCGGCACGGGCCTGCAGCCAGACATCGCCGTAGCCGTTGGCCATCTGGTTGTATTCGGCACTGCCTTCCTGCGCGTTGAAGTCGCCGGCAACCAACCGCTGTTCCGCCTGGCGCTCCATGCACTTGCGCAGCGTCTTCACTTCCTTCGAGCGCTGCCCGCCGCTTTCGACATCGAGATGCGTCGACCAGACATTCACCGTGCGGCCGCCGACCATCAGCAACGCGTGCACCGCGTTCCGCTCGCCGCTCAACTGGCAGACGTCCGAGGACTCGATCGGGAAGCGCGAGAGGATGGCGTTGCCGATGCCGCTCTTGCTGCCGGTGCCGGGCACCATGTACTGGTACCAGCGCTGGCCGGTCATGCTGGTGAGGTACTGCGCGATCCGCGCGGCCTGGTCTTCGTTGCCGTAGGTGCTGTTGTTCTTCTCGACTTCGTTCAGCGTGACGATATCGGGACGTGCCCGGTAGATCTCTTCCATCTGCCGTGTCAGGGCATAACGGTTGTGCGGATCGTTGCCGTGGTGAAGGTTCCAGTGCATCAGGCGCAGTGACCCGGAGGCCGGCGGTGCAGGCGGTGCAGGCGGTGCCGGCGGCGCGGGTGGCGGCGGGCGGCGGCGTGTTGGAGTTCTCGGCCGGCGGCGGCTCGACCGACTCGTCGGGTGCGGTCGGTTCGGCGGCCGGCGTGCCACCGCTCACCGACAGGTCGTCGAACATCGCGGTCGCGATGCTGTCGGCGTTGTGACTGGTGACGGCGAGGCCGACATAGATCGTCTGCGCCATCGAGATCTTTTCGCTGCCGACGGTCGTCCAGTTGGCGCCGTCGAGCGAGCGATAAGCCGTGAACGTGTTGCCGGAGCGCTTCAACCGGACGTAGTAGGGGTCGGTGCCATTGCCACCGGCCGTGTGCATGGAGTCCTGGTAGGCAGCGACGCGCCGCTGGAATGCCAGGCCCTTGCCCGGGCTCACCAGCATCAATGCCTGGCGCGAGCCTGGGGTGAGCGACTCGCGCATCATGACGCCGGCCTTGGTCCAGCGATCGACGTTCTCGAGACTGGAGACCTGAACGACGATCTCGCCGTCGCCGACAAGGGTGCGGTAGACGAAGTGAAACGCGTCCTCACTGCCCCAGATGTCCGCGCCGGCGCCCCGGACCGTCAGTGTGCTGCCGGCGCCAGCGGCGTTGCCGGCGATCTGCACCGAGCCGATGTCGCGGTTCGACCAGCCACTTTCGAGGCCCGCCGCGGCTGCCGGCGCGCTAAAGAAGACTGATAGCGCGAGCAGCGCCCCTATTGCGATTCGCACACTCGTATCCACCGGTCGACGCATCAAGTCGGCTCCGTCACATGAAAATTGCGGTTTGAAGGGTTGCCCAGGAGGGCGCTGCGACGCTTGAGCGCAACTGCCCGGCGCGGACAGGGGCAAGCCGACTGCCAGAGCTGATAAGTGCCTCTTTTACAGGTAGTTGTGAAGATTTGCTGACTGCGCACCTCAACAAGCCGTCGGATTAGAACTCATCCGTTTGGAACGACTTACGCATCAGCCGTGGCACCCATGCGAGAACATTGGGAAATTGGCGACCTCTATAGCCATGTAACACGAGGTTATGTGTCTTGAAACGCTACTTCTGTCGCGCCTGCAGGTGCGTTTCGATGAGTCTTATGGCGAGACAGTAGGGAAACGATGCACCTTACGCGCGTGGGCCTGAGTCTTGCTTCGTCCACGCTCGAGGTTGTCAGCCCAGCTTTATGCGGAACCCACCGCCCCGCCGCCTCTCTCCCGGGACCGACCGATGCGCGTGAGCACCGCATACCTGTCGCGCCTGCGCGCCATGAGCGGTGACGAGCTCCAGTTCCGGGCGACGGTGTTCGGCCGCACGCACCAGCAACGGCTTCGCGCCCGCCTGTCCGCGCCGCAGTGGCACCGTGCCCAGCTGGCCAGCGCGCTGACACCGTCGCTCGCGCATCGCTGGCGCGACTCGATCGCGCAGCAGCAGTGGGACATCGTGCAGCAGGCGCTGGCGACCGAGGTCCGGCATCGCCCATCCCGGTTCGTGCTCGATCCGCACTCCTCGCCGACCGTGCGGCGGGAGATCCTCCGCCGCTGGCCGGCTGCCGAACGCGACGCCGCCGCCGCGGCCGACCGGCTCGCCGCCGGCCGGTTCGACCTCCTCGGCTATCACGACCTCGCGTTCGCCCGCGACGCCGAGCCGATCGACTGGCACTACGACCCGGTGCACGGCCGGGTCTGCCCCGTCCGATTCTGGGCCGATGTCCCCTATCTGAATCCCGAGCATGGCGACCACAAGATCATCTGGGAGCTGAATCGCCACCAGCACTGGCTGGCGCTCGGCCGCGCGCTGTGGCTGACCGGCGACGCGCGGTATGCCGGGATCATCCTGACGGAGCTTCGCGCCTGGCTCGCCGCCAACCCGCCGCTCATGGGCGTGAATTGGGCCAGCATGCTGGAACTCGGGTTCCGCTCGCTGTCGTGGACCTGGGCCGCGCATGCCCTGCTCGGCCGCGCCGATCTCGCCGCCGGCTCGCCCTGGCTCGTCGACATGCTAATCGCCCTCGACCGGCAGCTGACCCACGTCGAGCAGAACCTCTCCTACTACTTCAGCCCGAACACGCACCTCACCGGCGAGGCGCTCGCGCTCTACGTCTGCGGTACCGCATTTCCCGAACTGGCGCGCAGCGCCGGCTGGGCCGCGCACCGGCCGCCGTGTGCTGATGACCGAGATCGACCGGCAGATTGGCGCTGATGGCGGGCATCTCGAACGGTCGACGCACTATCACCGCTACACCCTCGACTTCTACCTGCTCGCCCTGCTCACCGCCGAGCGCGCCGGCGACCAGGAGGCGACGCTGGCGTTCAGCCGGGCGGCGACCCGGCTGGCCGACTACATGCGCGCCATCGCCGACGATCGCGGCTGGCTGCAGCAGATTGGCGACGACGACGGCGGCATGCTGTGGCCGATCACCGGTCGCGACCCGCGCGACGTCCGCGATTCGCTGGCGCTTGCGGCGGCAGTGCTGCGCCGTCGCGAACTGGCGCCGTGGGGCCCGGCGGAAGAGGCGTTCTGGGTGGCGATGAGCAGTCGTGAGCCGATCCTGACGCGGGGTTGCCGGCGTGCCGCGTGTCGGCCAGGCCCGGCCGGCCGACGTGCGCACCGACCTGCTCGACGAGCACCGGCTACGCCGTCATCCGCGATCCGCGCGGCGATCACCTGGTGTTCGACGTCGGTGCGCACGGCTACCTGAATGGCGGCCACGCCCACGCCGACGCCCTGTCGATCACCCTCGGCTTCGCCGACCGGCCGCTGCTGATCGACCCGGGCACCGCCACCTACACCATGGATCCGGCCGTCCGCGATCGGATGCGCAGCACGGCTGCGCACAACACGCTGACCATCGACGGCCGGTCGTCCTCGATCCCGGCCGGGCCGTTCCACTGGCACGTCCGGACCGATTCGACCGTCGAAGTCGCCCGGGGCAATCCACGCTTCTCCTGGGTCGAAGCATCGCACGACGGCTTCACGCCGATCCGCCACCGGCGCACCGTCGTGCACAGCCTCGAGGGCGGCTGGCTGTTCATCGACGATGTCGAGGGGACCGGCGAGCACACAGCGCATGCGCACTGGCACTTCGCCTCCGACTGGCAGGTGAGCTGCGAGGACAACCGCCTGCGCGCCACCGACCCGGTCGGCCGCACCGCCTGGGTGATGCACGATGTCGGTTCGCTGTGGCTGGTGCACGGCGATGACGAGTCGGGCCTCGGCTGGTGCTCGCCGCGCTACGGCGTGCTCACGCCGACCTGGACGGCGCGTGTCGGCCGCACCGCGCACGCCCCGTTCAGCGATGACCAGCTGGATTGGCCAGGGCACCGTCATCGAGACGCCGCCGTCGCTCGAGCGGGTTGCCGTCACGTGCGAGGCGGGCGGACACGCCAGCGCCGTTCACGTCAGGCAGAAGGATCGTTCGACCGTGACGATGGTGCGCACCGGGGAACCGGCCGTGCGCGACGGCCGCAGTTGCACGGTCGGAAGCTACCGCACCAACGCCCGGCTGCTGCAGTACTCGCGCGTCGAGGGCGCGCTCCAGGCGGTGATGCTCGCAGACGGCGACCATGCGATCGCCGTGGACGATCGGCTGGTGTCGATCGCCGCGCCGGCGCCGCTCGCCGACCTCCACGTCACCCTGCGACGATCGCCGGCTCGATATGTATAGCGCCGCCGCACCTCTCGAGGTGCGGCTCGCACGGCGAGGCGCTCAGGCGCATCGATACGATCCGGCTGAACGGTCTGCGAGCGGCCGGTGATGGAGGGCGCGGATGCGATCACCGTCCGCGCGGCCGACTGGCTCGATGGCGCCGGCCAGCTCGGCGCGCCGCCGCACCGGGAGCTGGCGCCAGCATGACGCCGCCCGTGCCCGGTGACTGGTCTTTCGCGGGAATGTTCTTGATATGTGTGGAATAGCTGGCTTCGTCGATCTCACTTCCGCTTCCGGCACCGTTGCCGCCGATCGCAGCGCGCGTCAAGGCGATGTGCGACGTCATGCGGCACCGCGGCCCGGATGACGATGGCTTTTTCGTCGAGCCGGGCGTCGGCGCTCGGCATGCGCCGGCTGAGCATCATCGACATCGCCACCGGTCACCAGCCGATCCACAACGAAGACCAGACGGTCTGGGTCGTCTTCAACGGCGAGATCTACAACTACCGGGAGTTGCGCCGCGAACTGGAGCAGGCCGGCCACCGCTTCTACACGTCGAGCGATACCGAGACCATCGTGCACGGCTACGAGGAGTGGGGCGAGCGCGTGTTCTCGCAGGCTGCGCGGCATGTTCGGCATCGCCATCTGGGACCGCAAGACCAGACACTGCTGATCGGCCGCGACCGCCCCGGCATCAAGCCGCTCTACTACGCGGAAGCCGGCGGCCGCCTGTTCTTCGGCTCGGAGGCGAAGTGCGTGCTTGCCAACCCGGAGGTCGAGCCGCGACCTCGATCCCGAGGCCCTCGATCACTTCCTCGCCTACCTCTACACGCCGCGCGATCGCGCGATCTTCCGCGGCATGCGCAAGCTGCCGCCGGGCCACTACCTGAAGGTGCGCGACGGCCGCGTCGAGATCGCGCGGTACTGGCAGTTCCCGGCGCTGCAGCCGGCGATGCGCTCGGAAGCCGAAGCGCTCGAGCAGCTCGAGCAGACGCTGTCCGACGCGGTCCGGTCGCACATGATCGCCGACGTGCCGCTCGGCGCGTTCCTCTCCGGCGGCATCGACTCGAGCATCGTCGTCGCGCTGATGGCCCGTGCGTCGAACCGGCCGGTGAAGACGTTTTCGATCGGCTTCGACGAGGCACAGTTCAACGAGCTGCCGCATGCCCGGCGGGTCGCCGAGCATCTCGGCACCGAGCACCACGAGTTCGTCGTGCGCCCGGACGCGCTCGACATCCTCGACCGCGTCATCTGGCACTTCGACGAGCCGTTCGCCGATTCCTCGGCGCTGCCGACCTGGTACGTCTCGGAAATGGCGCGGCAGCACGTCACGGTCGTCCTGTCCGGCGACGGCGGCGACGAGCTGTTCGGCGGCTACGACCGCTACCTGCCACACCCGCGAGTGGCGTCCTTCGACCGGATGGCGCCGGGCATCGGCCGCGCCGTGGCTGCCGCGACCTGGCGTGCCCTGCCGCACGGCGTCCGCGGCAAGAACTTCCTTCGTCACGTCGCTCGCGATCCGCAGGGTCGCTACCTCGACTCGGTGACGATGTTCCATGGCGACGAACGTCAGTCGCTGCTCTCCGGCGATGCGCGGCGGAGCTTGGCAGCTGGGACGCCGAGCGCTACTTCCGCACGCCGTTCGAACGCCTCGGCGACCTGCCGTTCCCGGCGCAGATGATGGCCTTCGACTTCGAGACCTACCTGCCGGAGGACTGCCTGACCAAGGTCGATCGCATGAGCATGGCGCACTCGATCGAGTCGCGGGTGCCGCTGCTCGACCACCTCGTCGTGGAATTCGCGGCCGGCCTGCCGACCTCCCTCAAGATCCAGGGCGACCGCCGCAAGCACCTGCTGAAGCAGCTGGCATTCAGGCTGGTGCCACGCGAGATTCTCGACCGCCCGAAGCAGGGCTTCGGCGTCCCGATCGGTCATTGGTTCAAGGGATCGCTGCGCGATGTGTTCGGCGACGTGCTCGGTTCGGCCGAGGCGCGCCAGCGCGGCTACTTCAACTACGCCTTCGTCGACCGGGTGCTCGAGGAGCACCTGAGCGGCAAACGCGATCACGCCATGCGCCTGTGGCAGCTGCTCGTGTTCGAGATGTGGCACAGGCAGGTACGTCGGCGCGCGGGCGGCGGCGGCGTAGGGAAAAGTGGAGGGTGGAAGATGGAGAGTGGAAAGTAAGTAGCGAAGCGTCGCCGCCCCTGCAACTTACTTTTTCCCGCCCACTTTCCACCCTCCACGTTCCACCGTTGAATTACTGCGGCACGATCGTCCCATCTCCCTTGAGCAGCCCTGGCGACGTCGTCAGGTAGCGTGCGGGTGAGATGACGATCTGGTCGATCAGGAAGCCGTCCTCACGCGGCTGGATCCGGACCGTCTGCATGCCGGTTCGTTCGAAGGTGAACGAGTTGCCGAGCACGCCGATGCCGTAGCCGTCATCCTGCCAGCCGTAGCTCTTCACCCCGGCGCTGGTGCCGTCCTCGAGGTTCACCGTCATCGCGCCGGTCGTACCGATCCGCGCAGTGCTCACGGCATCGAACTGCACGAATGCCGAGTCGTTCGAGTAGTCGTTGTATTCGGCGCGGCCGCGCAGCCACAGGTGATACGGCCGGCCGGCCTCGGCGAAGAAGGTGAACTCGGCGTAGCTTGCCGGCACCGCGGCCGCCGTCAGCACCTTCGCCGCTGCCTTGTTCGGGTTCCACAGCGCATATCCGCCGGCTGCCGCGGCATCGCGCGTCAGCTGGTAGTTGCCGGACATCCGCGTCACCTGGCCGGCATGGATGACGACCTCGGCGGTGGTGCCGATCGTGACGTCCGCGCTGCTGGCGCTGCCGCCGGCGTTGTCACTGGCCACGGCCGAGAACGTGTAGGCGCCGGGCGCTGGCACGATCCACGTCACCGAGAACGGCGCCGTGGCGGCGCTGCCGATCAGGGCACCGGCGCCGTAGAAGTCGACGCGCTGCACGGTGCCATCGCTGTCGGCGGGTTGCGCCATCAGCGTGACGGCCGAGCCCGGTTGCACGGTCGCGCCGCTCGCCGGCGCCAGCAGGCTCACCGTCGGCGGGACGTTCGGCGGCGGGTCGACGGTCAGCGCCAGCGCCCGCGCCGCCTGGCGCTGACTGTCCTGCGCGTCGGTGGCGATGGCGGTGAACGTCGCGGTGCCCTGCTCGCTGGTCGTGCCCAAGAGCACGCCGGAAGGGGTCAGCGTCATGCCGGCAGGCAGGCGGCCGCCGCCAACACTCCAGACGTAGGTACCGAGGCCGCCAGCGGCATTGAGCGCCTGCGCATAGGCCACGGTCGCCGCCGCCCGCGGCAGCGCGGCGGTGACGATCTCCACCGGAGCAATGCCGCGGTCCACCCGCAGCGTCAGCGGCTGAATGGCTGCGGTGCCCGACGCATCGGTGACCTGCACGACGAACGCGCTGTCACCGGTGCGCGCGGCGACACCGGTCAGCGTGCCGAGCGACGGGTCCAGGTTGATGCCGACCGGCAGGGCGCCGGCGGCAATCGACCACTGCAGCGGCGCAACGCCGCCGCGGGCCTGGAGGATGGCCGCGTAGTTGGTGAACTCCACCGCCGCCGGAAGCGTCGCGGTAATCACCTCCGGCAGGTCCGCCGTCGACGGCGACTGCAGTTGCGGCGGCGCGACGGCGCCGAGGTCGAGACCATCCGTCCCGGCGCCCTGCCAATCGGTGCCCGGCGCCAGCGCGAAGTCGCCCACACCGTAGTTGGCGAAGTGGTTCTGGAAATCGGTGAGCGTCGGAAACAGGTTGCCGGCAGGGTACAGCGACGCCTTGCCCCCGGCCATCACGTTGCGCGTGACGATCGCCCCCGGCAGGTAGTAGGCGATGACCGCGTTGCCGAACCCCTTGTCGGTCCCCTGGATCCCGTAGTTGTTGTGGCGGGCGAGGTTGTTGGTGAACACGAACCGCTCGGTGTAAGCGCCGCCAAGCGTCACGATGCCCCCGCCGCTACCGCCGGCGGCGATGATCGTGTTGTGGTCGACGGTCACGTTGCGCGGACCGTCGGTGATCTGCAGGAAGTAGCCGTCGCCGCCCCACGCTGCCTTGTTCAGATCGGAGAACTCGTTGTGGCGGATGACGATGTCATGCGTCTGCGCGCTCGGATACTTGTCGTCCCAGCCAAGGATCTGGATGCCGCCGCCCATGTGGCGCACGACGTTGAACTCGAGCGTCACGTTGCCGACGACGCACCAGGTGCAGCCGCCGTTCTGGTTGCGCGGCGTCAGCAGGAACGCGAAGCCGGCCTGTGCCTGCGCCCACGAGTTTTCGAACAGGTTGAAGTCGATCTGCGCATCCTTGAAGTTCTTCAGCTCGAGCAGGTTCTTCACCTGCCAGACCGTCCCGGTCGTCGGCGGCGCCCCTGCGGTGCCGGCCGACGTGCCGTCATCCGTGAACGTCGCAGCCGTCACCCGCCAGTAGGCGTTCTGTGCGCCGCTGCTGCGGCCGTAGACCAGGTATTCGACGGCACCGGGGACCGGATCCCAGCTGACCGTCACTCGCGAGCCGGCGGCGACGGTGACGCCGATCTCTGCCGAGGGCAGCGAACGGGCGGTGGTGCCGGCGATGTTGCGACGGGCGACGACGCGGTAGGCATAGGTGCCGCCGGCCAGGCTGCCGCCAACCGTGAAGGTGGCGCGGCCGCCGGCAGGCGCCGGCACGATCGGCTGGCGCCAGGACAGCGGCCGCGTGACGGTGTTGCCGCGAAAGACGAGACCGGTCGGCGTCAGGCCGGGAATCTTCGGATCGTCGCCGCCAAACAGCAGCCCGTTGCCGGCGCCTTCGATGTAGTTGTTGACGATCGTGTAGGGCCCGGGGCCATTCCAGCCGCCAATCGCCTGCGAGTCCTGGCCAATCGCCTTCGCGTCGGAGATATACGAGTTGGCAATGGTGGTCAGGCCGCTGTTGAGGCCGATGGCGCGCTTCTGACCGATGTCGGGGTCGCCGTGCACGTAGACGCGGTCGAGAACCAGGTGGTGCGGCACCTGCGCCAGGGTGTTCTGCGCCGAGGAGCCGTCACCCAAGTCGATGATGTCGTTGTAGCCGCTGACATTGGCCTGGAACTCGACCAGCATCACGCGCCAGAACGCAGCACCCGGCGCGAAGCGCACGGCCGCCTGGGTGTTCGGCGACTTGATGACCGGGAGGTACGGGGCGAATGCCGGCGAGATGCGTTGGCCGCTGCGCGGCAGCACCGCGTCGCTCGCGGCGGAACGCACGGTGATGTAGCGGTTGCCCTCATGCACCGGGAACTTGAAGTTCCCGATATAGGTGGCGCCCGGCTGCAGCAGGATGGTGTCCCCGGCCAGGGCGCTGTTGAGCGCTGCCTGCAGGTTGCCCCCGGCCGGTACATGGATGTCGGCCGCGGTGGCGACCCGCGGGGCGCACAAGCCGAGCGCCGTGACGGCGCACGCGATCACGCGTGCACAGATGGAACTGCGCATGAACGAAGCCTTTCGTCGTGTGGGGAGTAGGAAGGCGAGGTCGCGCCGACCTGCCGCGGGCAGGGTCAGCCGACCTCATCAATGGTTAGGAAATCGGCGGCAGCGGGCGAAAGGTGAACTTTGGTGGCTGTCGCGAATGGATGAGTGGGTAAATCCCTGCCCAAACCCGCCGCCTGGTCGGCCTGGAGACAGGCTTACACATGAGGTGAGGCGAAAACTCGTTTGTTTTTGAGGACTTTGCTGGCACCTCGCTTGCTCAACTGCGGCCGGTGCTGCTCGAGGTGAAGTTGAAGGTATTTATCGTTGGCGGCCGCGTGGCGCAGCCCGCTGCGAGCGCCGTGCGGGGGGCCGCCTGAGATGTGCGGGATAGCTGGAATCGTCGCGGCGGATCGACTGCATCCGGACGAACGTGAACGGGCGACGCGAATGCGCGATGTGCTGCCGCACCGCGGACCGGATGGCGCCGGGCTGCACGCGGATGCGCATGTCGCCCTCGGCCACCGGCGGCTGAGCATCGTCGACCTGGCCGGCGGGCATCAGCCGCTCGCCAACGAGGACGAGACGATCTGGGTGACGTTCAACGGCGAGATCTACAACCACGCCGCCGTCCGCCCGGAACTCGAGGCCGCCGGCCACCGGTATCACACCCGCTCGGACACCGAAACCATCGTCCATGCCTACGAAGAGTGGGGCGACGACTGCGTGCACCGGTTCCGCGGCATGTTTGCGTTCGGCATCTGGGATGCGCCGAAACGCCGCTTCCTGCTCGTGCGCGATCGCCTGGGTGTCAAGCCGGTCTACTGGGCCTTGGCGCCGGCAACGGCGGACCGTGGCGCACGGCTGCTGTTTGCCTCGGAAATCAAGGCGATCCTGGCGTCCGGCCTCGTCGCGGCGCGGCCGAACGACGCCGTTGTCTCCGAGGTGCTGGCGACACGCTATACCTCCGGGGTCGAGACGCTGTTCACCGGCATCTTCAAGCTGTTGCCCGGCCACCGGCTGGTCTACGAGAACGGCGCCATCCGGATCTCGCAGTATTGGGACATCCCACAGGACGGCCCCGATGCCGAGTTGGAGCGCGCGTCGGACGCCGAGTTGACGGCGCGCTTCCGGGCGCTGCTCGAGGAGTCGGTCCGGCTGCGGCTGATGGCCGACGTGCCGCTCGGCATGTTCCTGTCCGGCGGCATCGACAGCAGTGCGGTCGCGGCGCTGATGGCGCGCGAGATCAACCGGCCGGTGGAGACGTTCTCGGTGGCGTTCGAGGACCGCGCCTTCAGCGAGCTCGAATACGCGCGGCAAGTGGCCCGGGCGGTCGGCGCCAACGGGCACGAGATCACCGTGTCGGACACCGACTTTTTCGGCGCCCTGCCCCGCCTGGTGTGGCATGAAGACGAGCCGATCGCGCACCCGTCGAGCGTGCCGCTGCACTTCGTCTCGGCGCTCGCGCGCCAGCACGTCAAGGTGGTGCTCACCGGCGAAGGCAGTGACGAACTGCTGGCCGGCTACGGCAAGTATCCGCGGGCGCTGCTGAACTGGAAGGCAGGCGGCGTCTATGAGCGGATGCTGCCGGCCGCGGTGCGGGCGACCGTCGCCTCGACGGTGGTGCCGCGTTTGCCCGGCCGGCTGCGCCAGTACGCGTCACGCTCGTTCCTGGCGATGCCGCGGGACGCCGGGGCCATGTTCCTGGACAACTTCGCCGGCATTCCGCTGCGGGCGCAGCGCGAGCTGCTCAATGCCTCGCTGCTGGCAGGCGACCCGTACGCCTCCTCGCTCGCCTACTTCAATGCGGGCAGCGAGCGCAGTGGCCTGCTCGGACGGCTGCTCTATACCGATATCAAGACATACCTGGTCGAATTGCTGATGAAGCAGGACCAGATGAGCATGTCGACCTCGATCGAAAGCCGCGTCCCGTTCCTCGACCACAAGCTGGTGGAGTTCGCCGCCGTGCTGCCGGAGCGCATGAAACTGCAAGGCTTCACCACCAAGCGGATCCTGCGCGAGGCGGTGCGCGGCTTGCTGCCGGAGTCCATCCTGACGCGGCCGAAGATGGGGTTCCCGGTACCGTTTGCCGGCTGGACCGCCGGGCGCTGGAACACGGTTGCCCGCCAGGTGCTGCTGGATCGCCGCGCCCGCGAGCGCGGCATCGCCAACCCGGCGGCCGTCGAGCGCTTGTTGAACGAGCATCGCGCCGGCGTGCGGCGGGGCGGCGACGCCATCTGGGCGCTGATGAATCTCGAGCTCTGGTATCGCACCTTCATCGACGGCGACGGCGTGCAGACGCTGCCCGATCCGGAGTCGGGGGCATCGGTCCCGGCCGCGGCGGCGGCCGAGGCGGCAGCCTGATCATGCGCATCCTATGGTTGAACGCCGGCCTGCTCCTGCCGCTCGACAAGGGCGGCAAGCTCCGCACCTGGCACCTGATGCGGCATCTCGCCGAGCGTCACGAGATCTCGTACCTGTCGTTCGCCGATCCGAGCGCCGCTCCGGCCGACCTCGAGGGCATGCGCGCGGTGTGCAGCGAGCTGGAGGTCGTCAGGCGCCAGGACCCGGCGAAGGGGTCGCTGGCCTTCTACGCGGATGCGGCGGCGAGGATCCTGGATCGCCTGCCGTACGCCGCCGGCAAGTACCGCTCGGCCGAGTACCGGCAGAAGCTGGAACGGCTGCTGGCGACGCGTGCCTTCGATCTGATCGTCTGCGATTTTCTGGTGCCGGCGGTCAACATGCCGGCGACCCTGCCCTGCCCCGCCGTGCTGTTCACGCACAACGTCGAGGCGGAAATCTGGCGCCGTCACTACGAGCGCCAGACCGGCGCGGTGCACCGCTTCCTGTTCAAGCAGCAGTGGCAACGGATGCTGCGCTTCGAGCGCGACACGGTGTCGCGCTTCGACCTGGTGCTTGCGGTGTCGGACGCCGACGCCGACACGCTGCAGCGCCTCTATCCGGACAGCCTGCGAACACCCGCGTTCACCGTCGCCACCGGCGTCGACACCAGCTTCTTCGCGCCGGCGCCTGACACGACGGTCCGGCCGCGGCACCTGGTCTTCACCGGCTCGATGGACTGGATCCCGAATGAAGACGCGATGAAGCACTTCTGTCACGACATCCTGCCGCTGATCCGGGCGCAGGAGCCGGAGGTGACGTTGTCGATCGTCGGCCGCGCGCCGACGCCGGCGGTGCAGCGGCTGGCAGAGATCCCCGGGGTCACGGTGACCGGGCGGGTCGACGACGTGCGCGACTACATTGCGGCGGCGGCCGCGTACGTGGTGCCGATCCGGATCGGCGGCGGTACCCGGCTGAAGATTTTCGAGGCGATGGGCATGGCCAAGCCGGTGATTTCCACCAGCATCGGCGCGGAAGGTTTGCCAGTTTCAGATGGCGCGGATATTGTCATCGCCGACACCGCCGACGCGTTCGCCGCGTCGGTGCTGTCGGTGCTGCGTGACGCGGAGCGCCGCGACCGGCTGGCCGCCGCGGCGCGCGACCTGGTGGTGACGCGGTACGATTGGTCGGCGGTCGCCGGGCAACTCGAGCAGGCTTTGATGAAGGCTGCTGCGCGATCGGCAGCAGCGGCGGCGTAACAGAAGTCCTTTGCGGACAGAGGGTGCAGACGTAATGAGGGTTTCGGTCTTCGGTCTTGGCTATGTAGGTAGTGTGTCTGCGGCATCGTTTGCGGCAGACGGCCACGACGTCATCGGCGTCGACGTCAATCCGGTCAAGGTGGCGGCCATCAACGAAGGGCGGAGCCCGATTGTCGAGCCGGGCCTCGACGAACTGCTGAAGCAGGCGGTCGCCGCCAAGCGGCTGCGTGCGACGACGAGCACGGAGGATGCGGTCAACAACAGCGACCTGTCGCTGCTGTGCGTCGGCACGCCGAGCCGCAAGAACGGTAGCCTCGATCTCAGCTACCTGGTGCGCGTCTCGGAGCAGATCGGCGAGGTCCTCAAGAACAAGAAGGACTACCACGTCGTCGTCGTGCGCAGCACTGTGCTGCCGGGCACGACGCCCAACATGGTCATCCCGGCGCTGGAGAAGTTCTCCGGCAAAAAGTACGGCGAAGGGTTCGGCGTGGCTGTGAACCCCGAGTTCCTGCGCGAGGGCAGCGCACTGAAGGACTTCCGCCAGCCGCCACTGACCCTGATCGGCCATAACCACGCAGCCGATGCCGAGCCGACCAAGGCGCTCTACGGCAAGGTGGACGCGCCGATTTTCGCCACCAGCATTGGTGTCGCCGAGATGATGAAGTACACCAGCAACACCTGGCACGCGGTGAAGGTGGTGTTCGCCAACGAGATCGGCAATCTTTGCAAGCGGGTCGGCGTCGACAGCCACGAGGTGATGGAAATCTTCTGCCAGGACGACAAGCTCAATCTGTCGCCCTACTATCTGAAGCCAGGCTTCGCGTTCGGCGGGTCGTGCCTGCCGAAGGACGTACGCGCGCTGCACTACCGGGCGAAGGAAGTGGACCTCGACCTGCCGATGATCGGCGCTGTCCTGAACAGCAACGAGCTCCAGGTCCAGCACGCCGTCGACCAGATCGTCGCCACGGGGAAGAAGAAGATCGGCCTGTTCGGCTTCAGCTTCAAGGCCGGCACCGACGATCTGCGCGAGTCGCCGATGGTGACGATGGCCGAAGCGCTGCTCGGCAAGGGTTACGAGCTGTTCATCTACGACAAGAACGTGTCGCTGGCCCGGCTGGTCGGCGCCAACAAGCAGTACATCGAGGAGCAGATTCCACACCTGTCACGCCATCTCTCCGAATCGATCGACGACGTCATCGCCAACGCGGAAGTGATCGTGATCGGCAACGGCTCGCCGGAGTTCTCCGAGGCAGTCACCCGCTGCCGGGCGGACCAGACCGTCATCGACCTGGTGCGCATCCCGCTCGACTTCGACCGGGTGACCGCGAAATACGACGGCATCTGCTGGTAGGGGCGCGAGGGATCGCTCGTGGTTGGTGGTTCGTCGGTCGTGGTTGGTAGCGGGGTGGAATCGCAGTTGCAGTACCCACCCCGTTGACCGCCTTCTTTCAATCCTTCTTCGGACTGTTCCTGACGTGGTGGGGCGCCTTCGTGATGGCGGCGCTCGACACGTCGATGCTGTTCTTCCTGCCGTTCGGCGTCGACGCCCTGGTCATCTACCTGGCGGCACGCAACACCGAGCTGTTCTGGATCTACCCGTTGCTGGCGACCGCCGGCTCGGTCACCGGCGCGGCCGTCACGTTCTGGATTGGCAGGAAGGTCGGCGAGGCAGGACTCGAGCGTCTCGTGCCCGAGAAGCGGCTGCAACGCATGCGGTGCAAGGTGCGCGACAGCGGGGCGATCGCCATGGCGGTGCCGGCGCTGCTGCCGCCGCCCTTCCCGCTGACGCCGTTCATCCTGACCTGCGGCGCGCTGTCGATGGACCTCGGGCGCTTTCTGATTACCTTCGGCGCCGTGCGCCTGGTGCGCTTCGGCGGCGAGGCGGTGCTCGCGCGCATCTACGGCCGCGGCGTCCTGCGCTTCCTGCAATCGGATACCTTCCAGACGATCATCACCGGTTTCGTCGTGGTCGCGGTGGTCGGCACCGTTGTCTCCGGCGTGATGCTCTGGCGCAGCACCCGCGACCAACGGTCGGCGTCGCCCACCGGCAAGGCTGCGCCGAAACCGGCAGCGCCCTAGCGCGTCGTTCTGAACACGGCGTCGGCGCGCGACTACAGCGTCTTCAGGTACTCGAGTAACGCGCGCTTGGCATCGGGCGCGAGCTCGGTGCCATAGGCATGCCCGACGTTGCTGTTGCCAGGGAGGCTGACATCCATGCGCGAGCCGTCCCGCTCCGCCTCCGGCCCCTGGGTGACGAAGCCGAGGCGGGCTGAATCGTAGAGGTCATAACCGCGCCAGAACGTCGCCGGCCGGTTGGCTGGCGCCTCGAGCAAGTCAGCCAAGGTCGGCACGGAGCCGTTGTGCAGGTACGGTGCGTTCAGCCACACGCCGGTCAGCGGCGTCGCCACGTAACCCGCCGTCTTGCGAAACTTCGAGAACTGCCAGTCGTGACCGTCGCCCAGGCTGTTGGCGGCGCTCGCTGCCGCGCTCGTCCAGGCGTCGAGGCGATGTTGATCCGTGCCGATCTCGGCAAGCGGAATCACCGTGCCGGTGCGGGCGCCACCGGCCTTGTGACAACTGGCGCACGCCGACTCGTAGGTGGCGGCACCGGCCGCGGCGAGGCCGGCATCGATCGGCAACGGATAGCGCGGCGCCGCGACGGCGCCAATGTAGTTGGCGACCCGGCGCAGGCTGGAGACGGCCTTCGGATCGCTGCTGTCCCACCCGCGATGATCGCGGTCCAGCCACGTGGTGGTGGTACCGCTGACGACGGCCGCCGCTTCGACCATCTCGCGCAGCGATGAGTTCGAGCCATCCCAGCCAAAGCTGCTGCGGTCGCGCCGCTGCAGGCTCCACAGCGGCATCATGTCGGCTGTGGCGATGCTGTCGTCGGCCGGTTGTCCGAGGACGCCAAACTTCGCCGTGTCGATCGCATCGACCCGGCCGCGGCCCCAGTCCGGCCGTGACCGCGTCCAGGCGTCCTCATCGCTCCGTTGCAGAATGCCGCGCCTGGTCGCCGGGATGAGCACGAAGCGATAGAGCAGCCGATCGAATATTGACAACCGCGTGTTCTTGGCAATCTCGTCGAGGATCGTATCGGCGGAGAAACGGGCGTCGTCGGCGCAGGCGATCAGGAACCGGGCGTACTCCTGCGCGCCGGTCTGGTGCGCGGCGGCGGCCGGATACACCGTCGGCACGTCGTCGGCTCTGGCGCGGAAGCTGGCGGCATGACAGAAGGCGCAGTTGACGCCGACGCGGGGCACGCCGATGGTCACCTTCGACAGGCCGACCGGCATCTCGCGGCCGTCACGCGACAGCAGGCCGAGCGCGGCATAGCCGCCCGGACGCGGCAGGTGTTCGGGGAAGATGCGCGGCAGCGTCAGCCAGATCCAGTAGGGGATGCCGTTGGCCTCGGCGCCGATCGAGCCGTAGAGGAAATGGTCTTCGGCCGACTCGAAGTAGGGCGGCGGTGCGGCGCGGAACAGGCGATTGTAGATGACCACGCCGCCGACGATGATCGCCACGGCCAGGATCGCAGCGCTCAGGCCGGCGACACGTCGCCGCCGCGGCGAGAGGAACCAGCGCGGCCGCGCCGCGAACTCGCGTGTCATGCCCGTCCTAGAATCCCTTCAAGTACTCGACGATTGCCCGCTTCTCGTCGTCGGCCAGCGTCGTTCCATAGAGGTGTCCGGCGTTGCTGTTGCCCGGCACCGACGTGTCGTAGCGGCTGAACACCTGGGTGCCGGCTCGCTCCACGTTCGAGACGAAGCCGACCCGGTCGCGATCGAAACGATCGTAGCCGCGATAGAAGGCGGGCGGCCGCGCCGCCGGCGGCTCGAGCAGGTCGCGCAGCGTCGGCACCGAACCGTTGTGCAGGTACGGCGCGCGCAGCCAGATGCCGTCGAGCGGCTGGTTGGCATAGCCATCGGTCTTGCGGAAATGGCTGAACCGGTAGTCGGACCCGGCATAGAGGCCGGTCTGGTTGGCCGCGAACACCGAGGTGTAGGAATCGAGCCGGTGGCGATCGGTGCCAATCTTGTCGATCGGTTCGACCAGGCCGACGCGCGCCCCTGCCTTGACGCCGTCGCGGAAACGGGCATCCGCATGACACTCGGCGCAGTGCTGCTGGTAGAGCGGCGCACCGCGGCCTGCCAGCGCGGCGTCGATGGCATACGGATACTTTGGCGGCGGCATCGTCCAGATCCAGTCGCGGACCCGCTTGACGCTGTCGTGATCGACGGTGACCGGCGTCACGCCGGCGCCGAGTGCGGCGCTCAGGTTCCGTTCGTCCACCGAGGTGTTGTCGCCGTCCCAGTGCAGGTGCATGCCCTCGCGAGGCTGCTGGTTCCAGATCGATGGATAGTCCGAGGCGCCGATCAGTTCGTCTTTGGGCAACCGGGTCAGATCCCAGTTGAACTGCACCGCTTTGTATGGATTGAAGGTGTCGACTCGGCCGCGGCCCCAGCGCGGCACGCCGTCAGCGAGGATGGGGGCGATCCGGTTGCGGAGGTTGAGCGTCTGGATTTTGAAGCGCTCGACCAGGCCGAAGCGCATCAGCATCCGCTCGAACAGGGCCGGGCCGTTCTCCTCTGGCAGGCGGCCGCGGATCGCATCAGCGGTCAGGCGGTTGTCGAGTGAGCAGTCGAGGACGAATTGTACGAAGCCCTGCAGATCGAGCTGTTGTGCCGGCATGCCCGTGATCACCCGCGGCTCCGCCTCTGGCGTGTCGCGCACCGTGCTGGTGTGACAGGTGGCGCAGTTGAGCCCGGCCTGGTCGATGCCCAGGCGGCGGCGGCGCGAGATGCCGATCGGCCGCTCGCTGCCCGGCTCGGTGATGAAGCCGAAAGTGGCAAAGCCGTTCGGCGCCTTCTCCGGGCAGACCGACGGCAGTGCCGTCAGGATCCAGTACGGCGGCAGCGCACCCCCGACCGTCGTGAACAACGAGCCCCCAGGCTCGCTGCCAATCGAGCCGTACTTGAAGTGGTCCTGGATATCGCTGTAGGTCGTCGGCCGGTCGGCGGTCATCGACACCAGCGCCCAGACGCCGACGCCAGCGCCGACGATCAGGGCCACCAGCAACAGCGCCCGCCACGGGGAGACAGGTCTCGCGATCACTGAAACGGCGGCGGCTGGAAGACCGACATGACCTCGCGCAGCATCGTCGCGGTGTCCGGAAAGCGGCGCTCTTCATAGCAGCCGAGCGGGTGCTCGACGACGTGGACCAGGCACTTGTTGCAGTAGGTGCACGGCCGGTCCGCACGGTCCTTGCCGGCGGCGAACTGTTTGACCAGGTCGTTGTTGGCGACGAGCGGCCGCGCGATGCTCACCGCATCGCAGTCGCCGTTCTCGATGGCCTTGCGGATGACCGAGGCCGTCTGGAACCCGCCGGTGCAGATCACCGGCACGGTCACCGCCTTCTTGATGGCCCGCGCATCGGCGAGCGTCAGCCCCTCGATCTTGTCCTTGGGCACCCCGGCATCGTTCCACTGCCGGCGGAACAGCTCGGCGGTCAAGTGGTTGTGGAACAGCAGCAGGTTGCGGAAGGTGTTGGTGCCGCTCGACGCGAGCTGATCATACGTGTGCGACAGCGTCTCGACGTCGAGGTCGGCGCCGGCGGGATTGCGCGGGTGCGGGAAGGAGCTGCCGGTGGAGACATGAATGGCGTCGACGCCGGCAGCGACCAGCCATTTGCAGACCTGGACCGACTCTGCCAGCGTGTTGCCGGAGCCTTCCAGCCGGACGACCAGCAACGCGTCATTGTGTTCGACGGCGCTGATCTTCATCTGCAGGTGGAAGTCGGCGCCGACGCGGGCGCGAATCGCCTTGACGATCTCGATGACGAAGCGGGCGCGATTTTCCAGCGAGCCGCCGTATTCGTCTTTGCGGTCGTTGATCGCCGAGCTCAGGAACTGTGTGATCAGATAGCCGTTGGCACCGTGCAGTTCGACGCCGTCGAGGCCGGCCTCGCGGGCGCGCCGCGCCCCCTCGGCAAAGGCGGCCACCACCTCCTTGATATCGGCGATGGTCATGCGATCGCACTCGAAGCCGTGCAGCGGATCTTTCTTGTTGGTCGAGCTCTGCCCTTTCGGATGCTCGAGATCCGGAATGTCGCGCTGCCGGCCACCGTGGCTCAACTGCAGGATGTACTTGCAGTCGTGCTGGTGCACCGCCTCGCCGACGGCGCGCCAGAAGGGAATCCGGTCGTCGCTGACGATCGTCGCGTAGTTCGGAATGATGCGGCCGCGCGGGTGCACGGGCACGAACGAGGAGATGATCGCGCCGACGCCGCCGCGGGCGAACTTCAGCTCCCAGTTGATCCGCGTCTGCGTGCCGGAACCGTCATAATTGTCGAAGCGGCCGGAGATATTCGAACGGAACACCCGGTTCTTGACGGTCAGGTTCTTGAAACTCAACGGCTGGAAAATCACGTCCGGCATTGGCGTCCTTTGCGGAATGCGCTCGATTGGGGGTGGCGGCATTCAAGCACGACTTCAGCTGTTCAGCAAATGCATTCGAACGGACCTGCTGGTAGACTCTCCCGGTCCGTGACCACAACACTATCGACCCAGCGTCCTTCCACCTGGTCGGTGGCAGCAGCCACAGTGCTGTCGCTGCTGCTGACCGCCTGCGGCGCCCGCCAGCCCGAGCCCGGCACCGTCCGGGACGAAGCGATGCTGGCGGGGCGGACCGCGGCAAGTTTTCCGGCCGCAGACGAAGACTACTTCCACGACATGGACGGCGGCGCGGCGCTGACCCGGGAGCAGATTGAAGGCCGCAACATGTGGCTGGTCTGGACCGGCGGCGACGACCGGATGTGGGATGTCCTCTCCAGCACCAGCCTCGGCTCGCTCGACTTCCTGAAGACGATCTCCTCGCACCCGACGCTGCCCTATTCGCGCGACACGCGCTGGAACTACCTCGGGCTGGTCAACGAGCCATGCTTCCGCAAGGCGACAGCGCCCGACCCCGCCCGCTACGGTCTGTGGCTTGATATCCGCGACCCGGCCTGTCCGCCCGATCCCTTTGCTGACGCGAACAAGTACCGGGGCGTCGAGATTGGCGCGCGCGGCAAGACCGTTGCGGTCGGCTCCTACTATGGCGAGCCGACCGGTATCGTCGGCTTGCGGCTCTTCCCGAATCCGGCTTTCGACGCCAACGCCCGCAAGAAATGGGACTCGGAGCGCTTCTACCGCGACCCGTCCTACTACGAATCGCGCGATCTGATCCGGCCCTACCGTGTCGGCATGTCGTGCGCGTTCTGCCACGTCGGGCCGAACCCGGTGAAACCGCCGGCCGACCCGGAGAATCCGCGCTGGGAGAATCTCAGTTCGAACGTCGGCGCCCAGTTCTTCTGGTGGGATCGCGTGTTCGACTGGAAGGCGACGAACAACCAGGCGAGCTTCACCTTTCAGTCGCTGCACACCTCGTTGCCGGGCACCCTCGACACCTCGCTCGTTTCGAGCGACAACATCAACAACCCCTCGTCCATGAACGCGGTCTACTACCTCGGACCACGGATGGGGCTGGCCAGGCGCTTTGGCAAGGAGACGATTGCCGGCGGCGGCCTCGCCAACCGGCAGTTCAACGACTTCGTGCCGCCGGCCGACCCGCTGGCCGGGTTCTTCACCGCGCCGGCGACGACCTGGACGCCGCGCGTGCTCAAGGACGGCTCCGATTCGGTCGGCGCGCTCGGCGCGCTCAATCGCGTCTACCTCAACATCGGCTTGTTCAGCGAGGAGTGGCTGCTCCACTTCCGGCCGCTGATTGGCGGCCGGCCGATTACGCCGATCAAGATTGCCGATGTCCGCAAGAACTCGGTCTACTGGCAGGCAACCGAAGTGCAGACGCCGAACATGGCGCGCTTCTTCTTCGCGACCACCGACCCGCACTACCTGAAAGACGCGCCGGGCGGGCCCGCCTACCTCGCCGAGGACGCCGAGTCGCTGCGCCGCGGCAAAACCGCCTTCGCCGATCGCTGCGCCCGCTGCCATTCGAGCAAGCTGCCGCCGCTGCCGCAGGGCCTCGACCTGGAAGCGTGCAATGGCAAGGACTACCTGGGCTGCTGGGATCGCTACTGGGCCTGGACCCGGACCGACGACTTCAGGACGCCGATGCGGCAGATGGCGCTCGCCGACGACTTCCTGAAAGACAACTTCCTCTCCACCGACCTGCGCGTGCCGTCGACGCTGATGCAGACCAACATCTGCCGGCCGATCGGCACCAACGCGATCGCCGGAAACATCTGGGACAACTTCTCGTCGCAGTCCTACAAGGAGCTGCCCTCGGTTGGCACCGTCAAGCTGCGCAACCCGCTGAGCGGCGCCGAATATGACTACACGCTGCCCGGCGGCGGACGCGGCTACACCCGGCCCGCGTCGCTCGTCAGCGCCTGGTCGACAGCGCCGTTCCTGACCAACAACAGCGTCGGCCCGTTCAATCCGAGCCCGTCGGTCGCCGCCCGCATGCAGGTCTTCCAGGCGTCGATCGAACAGATGCTCTGGCCGGAACGCCGGCGCACCGACGATCTCTTCACCCGTCTCAACATCACCGGCCCGGGCGTCGGCTGGATCCAGCGCACCACCGTCGACAGCTATCTCAGGGTGCCCAAGGGGTTCGTGCCCGACCAGTTGCGCGCCCTGCTCGGCATCGGCCAGCGCCTGTTCCCGATGTTCTTCCGCAACGGCGAGCTGGTGATCGGCCCGATTCCGAAGGACACCCCGGTCAGCCTGCTCACCAGCCTCGACATCACCGGCACCGAGCTGCCGCCCACTGAACGCCGGGAACACCTGAAGAAGGTCGCCGACCTGCTCAAGCAGATGAAGCGTGAGTTGAAGCGGGAGAACGACGTGTTCGCCAGCCAGGCGGTCATGCGCGGCCTGCTCGCAGTCAGCAAGTGCCCCGACTACGTCATCAACAAGGGGCACTATTTCGGCACCAACCTGATGGCCGACGAGCCCGGGCTGAGCGATGCTGAGAAGCGCGACCTGATCGCGTTCCTGAAGACCATGTAGCTCGCCGCGGCGGCGATTTCGAGGCGCCGAGGCTGCGCCGGGAGCAGTGCCGTTTGGGATCTGGATTGCACGATGTGAACGCCGGCCGACCGCCGGCAACGCCGCGGCCGGCCATCTACGACGCCGACTTCATCGTCGTCGGCTCCGGCCCCGGCGGCGGCACTCTGGCCGCACGGCTGGCCGAGGACGGATTCCATGTCCTGTTGCTCGAGGCCGGCGGCGACCCGCGGACGATGATCGGTGCCACGGCGCAGACGCCGGGCGTGAACAGCCTGCCCGACGACTACGACGTGCCGGCGTTCCATGCCATGGCGACCGAGAACGACGCGCTGCGCTGGGATTTCTTCGTTCGGCATTACGCCGACACGGCGATGCAACGGCGCGACCCGAAATTTCTCGACACCTTCGATGGCAAGGCGGTCGACGGCGTGCTGTATCCGCGCGCCGCCGCGCTCGGCGGCTGCACGACGCACAGCGCGATGGTCCTGCTGTATCCGCACAACGCCGACTGGAACCAGATCGCCGACCTCACCGGCGACCGCTCGTGGCGCGCCGAGCACATGCGCACCTACTTCGAGCGCCTCGAACACTGCGATCACCGCCCCGACGAGCGGGTGCTCAACCGGCTTGGCCGCAATCCGAGCCGGCACGGCTGGGACGGCTGGCTGCACACCCAGAAGACGATTCCCAGCGCCGGCATCCTGAATAGCGACCTGCGGACCACCTTCGTCGAGACCGCGCGGGCGGTGCTGCGCGACCCGGAGTTCGCCGTCACCGACGAGGACCGGCGGGCGCGGCTCGACAGCGAGCTGGATCCGAACGACTGGCGCGTCGTCACCGACGCGGCGATTGGCCTGCGGTACACGCCGCTGACCACCCGGAACCATCAGCGCATGGGCGCACGCGAACGCGTGCTCGACGTCGCCAGGCGCCACCCGGATCGCCTGAAGATCGAGTTGCACGCGCTGGCCACCCGCGTGCTGTTCGACGAGAACAACCACGCCATCGGCGTCGAGTATCAACGCGGCGAGTACCTCTACGGCGCGCACCGCCGCCCCAGCGCGGCGGCCGGATCGATCAAGCAGGTGTTTGCGGCCCGGGAAGTGATCGTCGCCGGCGGCACGTTCAACACGCCGCAACTGCTCATGCTGTCGGGCATCGGCGGCAAGGCCGACCTGGAGAAGCACGGCATCGCCGTTCGCGTCGATCTGCCAGGCGTCGGCCGTAACCTGCAGGACCGCTACGAAGTGGCGGTCGTCAACCGTATGAAGTTCACCGCCTGGGAATCACTGACCGGGGCGACCTTCACCAGCGGCGATCCGCAATACCGGGAGTGGAGCGACAAGCGCAGAGGCATTTACACCACCAACGGCGGAGTGCTGTCGGTGATCGCGCGATCCGGGCCGGCCCAGCCGACGCCGGATCTGTTCCTTTACGCACTGGTCGGCCGCTTCGAAGGCTATTTCCCCGGCTACTCATCGCTCGTCGCCAAGCACCCAAACTACCTCACCTGGGTCGTGCTCAAGGCGCACACCAACAACACCGCCGGGACAGTCACACTCCGTTCCGCCGATCCGCGGGTGCAGCCGGACATCAATTTCCACTATTTCGAAGAAGGCAACGACAGCCAGGGCGACGACGTCCGGGGTGTGGCCGCCGGGGTGACGATGGCCCGCCGGCTGTCGGCCGGGCTGAAGGCGAAGGGGCTGATCGCCGCCGAGGAAATGCCCGGTGACCAGGTCACCGGCGAGGCGCTGCTCGACTTCGTGCGGCACCACGCCTGGGGCCACCATGCATCGGGCACCTGCCGCATCAGCCCGCGCGAGGCGGGCGGCGTGGTGTCGGGAGACTTCGCCGTGCACGGCGTGACCGGGCTGCGCGTCGTCGACGCCTCGGTCTTCCCGCGCGTGCCCGGTTTCTTCATCGCCAGCGCCATCTACATGATCGGCGAGAAGGCGGCCGAGGTGATCGGCGCTACCGCCCGCGCCACCGCCGCGAACGGGCCGGTGCGGCCGTTCGTGCGCTGATCTGCTAGCGAATCACGTCAAGGCCGATGGTCGTCTCGGTGATGCTCAGCGACACACCGTCGACCTTGATCGTCAACGACACCGGGATATCGAGCGACGAGACCACCGCACCGGTGTCGCGGCGTTTGAGATCGAGCCGGACGCCCTCACCGACGACCGCAACGCCGTCACGGACGATCCTGGTCCGCAGGTTGCCGGCGACCTCGGGCCGGTAGCGCTGGAACAGGTCGAGGATCAGCGCCGAGGCGAACTCGCGCACCACCGCCGCTTGGTCGTCGATGATCTCCTTGACCAGCTGGCTGGCGAAGGCGGAAATCTTCGGCCCGTAGTCAGCGGCCGCCCTGGCGCCGATGTCCTCGACCAGCGTCTCGATCCTGGGCACGACTGTCGCGTTGACATCCTTGCCCACGGCATCGATGAATGTGTTCACGTCCGACATCGGATCGCCTCCTGAAAAAACATGCGGCGTGCTGGCCGCTTCACGGAATGGTCGGCAGCGGGATGACGATGTCGCTGGTCTTCACCTGGGCGACGACCGGGATGTTGACGCGCAGCAGGTCCTTGCCCCGTTTCTGGTCGCGCAACGTCGAGCGCAGCGCGCCGCTGATGCTGAAGCCACCGTCGACCAGGGCGATGCTGAGCGCGCCGGTGACGCGGAGGCCGTGACGCTCGACGAGGTTTTCCACGAGATCATCAACGATCGACATCAGTGAGCCCTCCAGAGGCTGGTGCGAACGGACCGCGACGGCTAGTCGGTCAGGGGGAACAGACGTGGCGACTTGAAGATCGCCTCGGTCAGGAAGAACTCGGACAGCACCATGAACCCCCGTTGCCTGGCGCCGGCGATCGTCGTCAGCATCAGCCGGCTCACCGCCTGGCGCGCCCGGGTCAGTTCTTCTTCATTGGTCACCAGCGGCACACGGGCCTGGAACAGCGTCAGCAGCATGTCACGCAGCGGATCGAGCTTGAAGCCGTTGGCCTCGGCGACGGCGGCGGCCGTCTCCCACATCGCGGCGACCCGGCGCCGAGCGTCGAGCGGCAGGACTTCCAATCCCTTCGCCGACAGTTCCGCGGCCGTCTGTTCCTCCTGCTCCGTTTCCACCGCACACGTGTCCGGCGGGTTGGCGCAGCCGTCCACGGCCGACACGGTGTAGTGCCGCCGATCGATCGCCTGGATGAGGCGGATGTTGAGCGGCAGCTTCCGGGCAACTTTCGGCGCGGCAGCGGGATCGGGCTGCAGGCTGACGAAATCCTCATCGGTGATCGGCAGCGACGCCGCTTTGGCCTTCTTCAGCATCCAGCGCAGCGTGATGTCGTTCAGGCCGCTGTTGCCGTTGCCGCCACCCACATCGGAATGCGCGCCGCGGAACCAGACTTCGTTTGCGCCGTTCAGCCGGGTCGGCAGGAACGATGGCCGCCGCTCGTCGAGGGCCATCGCATGAAAGCAGTACCTGCAGCTGCGACTTCGGCAGCGACAGGTGGTGGCCGATATTGAGCGCGGTGTTGCCCAGGTTGGCCAGACCGAAGGCGGCGACCACGTCCCAGAGGCCGAGAAACCGGATCGCCGGATTCGCTTCGATCACCTCGTCGCTGCCCGGCCGGCGAATACCACGCTCCTGGATGACGTGACAGAAGTCGAGCGTGGTCGCGGCGCCGCGGCTGAAGCCGACGATGTCGATGATCTTATCGGTCGGCCACACCTTGCACAGGTGCTCGTAGGCCTCGTTGATGCGCGGCAGGACGCCGAGACCGAAGGCGCCGCCGAGGATCTTGCCGATCGTATCGAAGCGGGTGCCAACGCCGGCAACATAAAAGTCGTCCGTGCCGGAGTGGCGGTGATAGCGCCTGAAGAAACGGGCGACATTGGTGTTCTTCGGGTCCTGGTCGTCGCCATCCTTGGCCGCGTTCCAGGTGCCATCGAATGCATAAAGAGCCATCTGTCTCTCGTTCCTTCAGCGCGACGGCGCGCCGGATCGCGCGACCGGAATATACATCGCCAGCAGCAGCAGCCCCGACAGCCCATCGTAGATGCCCATCGGCGTGAAACCGTCGCCCTGGCTGAAAAAGAACGCCGCGAATGTCAGGCGGATGACGATGCCGCACCAGTTCGGCCAGCGGTGGCGCACCGGGTCCTGCAGCCCGGGCAGGTAGAGGAAATCGATCGCCCAGAGCTGCATGCCCCAGTGGCGCGGCCAGGCCTTGGGAAAGGCGTCGGGCTGTCCGGCGAACCGCGTGAAGGTATCGGGCGAGACAAAAATGATCACCCCTACCGCCAGGTTCATCAGGATGCTGAGCAGCAGAAGGACCCTATAGCGTTTGACCGGACTCATGTCATCTCATCGCGCCGAGACGAGGCGGAGGGATCGATTTCCCGCTCGCGCGCGGCCAATCATCTCATCTCCGCTGCCGCGCCGCGACCGCGGAAATCGACCGCCCGTACGCCGCGTAAACCTTGCAGCCTGCTGCAAACACGACTTGCGTCGGCGAATTCGACGAAGTACAACACTCGGGCCGACGGCACGTCGCCGTGTTTTGACTCCACAAGAACCCCACGCTCAGGCGAGCTTGACCGTGTTCCGTGCGGCGTACGGCACGCAGCGCGGCAAGCCGAGGAGAACCGGAATGGCGGATGTGTCCACCACCGTTGTGTCATCGATCGACGCGCCGAGGACGCCGTTCTATGCGTGGCTCGTGCCGGGAGTCTTCTCCAACCAGCTCGAGACCGTCCTGCGCGATGCAGCCTTCCTACCGGGCGTCGCCAGCACCTCGAACACGACCGGCCCGTGGGACCAGGCCGGGTCGACCCGCATCGTCCATCTGACCGATGGCACCACCTGCCGTGAGACGGTCACCACCGCCACCGCACCCGACTACTTCGCCTACCGGCTCACGGAATTCTCAAGTGTGATGATCCGGCTGCTGGTCAAGGAAGCGCGCGGCCAGTGGTGGTTCACCGACAGCGGCTCCGGCCTGCAGGCGAAGTGGACCTACACCGCCGAAAGCCACAACTTCCTCGGCGGCCTGCTGCTCCAGCCGGTGATCAAGATTCTCTGGCACCGCTACATGACGGCGGCGATGAGCGTGACCAAGGCACGCGCCGAGGCCGAAGTGGCGAGGACCGCACGATGAAGAAGGAATGGGATTTCGACCTGGTCAAGCTGCACGGCCAGCAGGAGATGACCGACGAGGATCGGTCGTACAAGGGCTCGCGCTACGCCGAGGTGCGCGACGCGATGTACGCGAACCCGTATCGCAACGGCCGCAGCGGCCAGGAACCCGGGCCGCTGCCGATGTTCCAGTCGACCATCCGCAACGCCTGGCGCGGCACGCTGCACCCGCCGCGCCACCTGCAGCAGGCCTCGGCGCGCACCATCGACACCCGCTCCGACCTGCGCTGGGGCGCCGACGGCAAGGGGTTCCGCCGTATCCTTGCGCCAAACGGCATCTGCGCCTTCGGCACCTGGGAGATCACCGCCGACAACCCGTATACGGGGTATTTCCAGAAGGGCGCGAAGGGGCTGACGATCGGCCGGCTCTCCTCGGATGGCAACGAGACCAAGCGCGGCCAGCGCCGTTCGATCAGCCTGGGGATGAAGATCTACCCGACCAGCGACCCTGAGCACCAGACGCCGCTCATTCCCGCCGGGGTGATCATCCAGGAGGATCTCGGTGGCATGCACACCGACTTCATGAATGACGCCGAGCTCGTCAACATGCCGAGCGTGCACAGTTACCGTCGCGGCATTCACGTGCTCGTCATGCTTCGCGCCGGCACCTACTTCTTCCGGCTCGACAAGGTGGCGGACGCGCGCCAGCTGCACGAGATCGCCGAGCTCGCCAAGCCGGCGCACCTGCCGACCAGGTGCCCCGAGCACATGATGCTGAAGATGGCCGCAGGCCAGCGACGGATCGAAGGCCGCGAACTGGACTTCCGCGAGGAGGTCTACCAGCACCTGTTCAAACCCGGCGACGAGGAGGCGACCGGGACGATGGAATACGATATCTTCGTCTCCGATACCGCCAAGCGCCTCGGCTTTCCGGGCTTCCGCAAGGTCGTGGTCAGCGGCTGGCAGCGCATTGGCACGATGACATTCACCGCCGCCGTCGCCTCCTACAACGCCGATCATGTGATCCACTTCCATCATCCCGGCTGGCGCGACAACAAGAACGAGCCCTCGACTGCGATCCGCGCCGGCGAGCAGCGGGTCCGCTGAGACGTGGGCCTGGCCTCATGAGCAAGCGATTCGATGCGATCGTCGTCGGCAGCGGCTTCGGCGGCGCGATCACCGCCCGCCGCCTGGCCGAGCGCGGCATGAAGGTGCTGGTCCTGGAGCGCGGCCGCCGCTGGGACGTTCACGATTTCCCGCGCCGGCCGACCGACCCGTGGATCTATAGCCAGGCGCAGCCGCAGCGTCATAACGGCTGGCTGGACATGCGCTTCTTCAGGCACATGACCGTGGCACAGGCCGCGGGGGTCGGCGGTGGGTCACTGACCTACAGCAGTGTCGCGCTCGAGGCCAACGCCGACGTCTTTGCCCGGGGCTGGCCGGCCGAGATCAGCTACGCCGAGCTGAAGCCGTACTACGCCACCGTGGCCCGCGAGATGGACCTGCAGGTGGTGCCCGACGGCCAGGAGACACCGCGTTTCAAGATCGCCCGCGAAGCAGCGCACAACCTCGGCTACGATGCCCGGTTTGCAAAGGCCGACCTCGCGGTCACCTTCTCCAAGGATTGGCACCCCGGCCTCGAGGACGCCCACGATCCGAAGCATTCGAAGACGTTCATCAACGCCCACGGCCAGCGCCAGGGCACCTGCGTGCACCTGGGGAACTGCGACATCGGCTGCGACGTGCGGGCAAAGAACACGCTCGACCTCAACTACATCCCACGCGCCGAGCAGCACGGTGCCGAGGTGCGGCCGCTGCACCTGGTGCGCTACGTCGAGCCGAGCGACAGCCAGTACCGCGTCGTCTTCGATCGCATCGATCACGGTACGCTAGTGCGCGGTGAGGAAAGGGCGCCGCTGGTCATCCTCGCCGCCGGCAGCCTCGGCACGACCGAACTGCTGCTACGCTGCCGCGACCAGTACCGGACGCTGCCAGCACTCAGCCCGTTCCTCGGCACGCACTGGAGTGGCAACGCCAACTTCATCTCGATGGCCAGCTATAAGAAGGAACATGGCCGGGTCAAGCAGTCGACCGGCGTCACCATCTCCAGCGTGCTCGACTTCACCGACGGCAGCTTCCAGGGCCAGCGGTTCGCGATCGAGGACGACGGCTTCCCCAACTTGATCCTCAACGCGCTGAAAGCGGCGCTCGACAACCAGCTGGTGACTTCGGCCGGCAAGGCGCTGCTCGAGCACCTCGAGGAGCGGCTGCGTGAGGACTACCTGCTCAGCGATCTGATGGTCTGGCTGGGCGCCGGCATGGATGCCGCCGATGGCCAGTTGCGGCTGAAGCGCGAAGGGCTGATCAACCGCCATCTCGAGCTCGACCTGGAGTGGAACCACCAGCAGTCGCACGCGGTGTTCGACGCGATCGGCACCATGCAGAAGGAGCTGGCGCGAGCCACCGGCGGCCGCTGGTCGGTGCCACCGACCTGGAGCATCTTCAAGAATCTGGTCACCCTGCACCCGCTCGGCGGCTGCCGGATGGGCACCTCGGCCGACACCGGCGTCGTCGATCACCTGGGGCGGGTGTTCGGCTATCCCAATCTGATTGTCGCCGACGGCGCGACGCTGCCGACGGCGACCGGGCGCAATCCCTCGCACACGATCGCCGCGCTCGCCGAGCGCACTGCCGCACACATCGCCTAAACGCGAGCACAGGAGCCGACACGTGACGGACATGCTGGACAAGGTGACGGCGCCGGGTACAGGAGAGAGCACCGGGGACAAGGGACTGCGCGAGCTGTTCCGCTATCCGTTGATGTCGGCAATCACGGAGCGGCGGACGCGGCGTGTCGCCCGCGGCACCTCGATCGTCTCCGGCCCGATCAGCCACACCAGCACGAACGCGCCGTCGCCGCTGACGCCGCTCGAAGAAGCGATCCTGGTCGTCTCCACCGGCTTGACCGGCCGGACGACGATGCACGATGTGCCGGCCACCAACAACGACGGCAGCGCCCGCTTCGGCGCACCGCTCATCAACATCATTGCCCGGTCGGCGAGCAGTATCGACAACGCCCACGCCGTGTCGTTCTTCATGATCAACGACGAGGGCACCTGGTTGATCAAGAAGCTCCGGAACCAGGAGGCTCTCGACCTGCTGGCCAGGTTTCCGCCGAAGTGGGAAGACTGGACGAAGGAGCACTGGCTGACCGCCGCCGCGGCCGTCAAGCACCGACTCTATCCCGAGCGGCTCGATTTCCCCCGGCAGTGGCCGTATTACTTCATCTGGAACCGGCAGATCTCCAACCGGCCGGGCACGACGATCCTGCTGCCGATCGTCGACCTGACGCGGCAGATGATCAACGTCTTCCTCAGCCTGCTGTCGGAAGAGGATGGCCAGCGGCCGCTGTTCGTCGACGACTGGAGCAAGTTCCGCCCCAAGAGCCTGCTCGACTGGGGTGCGTGGCTCGGCAGCCGGCTCGGCTTCATCCCGCCGATCTCGTATCAGATCATTGGCGGCGCCCGGCGTGCCCGCGGCAACTGGCTCAATCACGACGCCCCCGCGCCACTGGGCTACGCCAGCACGCTGCGCACCGACTACGAGGCGTTCTTCCAGTTGCAGAACCTGATGCTGATCGGCCAGGCGATGGGCCTCGGCGGCTGGATTCACGCCGCGGTCGGCGCGCCATATGTGTTCGAGCGGGACCCGGCGAAGGGCAAGTTCGGCATCGAATTCCGGATGCAGGAGCCGAAGAAATGGCGGCGTTGGCCGCCGCTGCCGACGACGCAGCCGAATCCGGTCGGCATCGACGGCGTGCTCGAGTCACTGACGCCGCCGTACGTGAAGTCGATGGACGCCGCGGTCGACCAGGTGCTCGAAGAAAAGTACGGGCCGGCCGGTACTTACGGCGACCACACGATCTTCGACCGTGCCTACCAGAAAGGCGAGTACGGCGACGCCTACCTGAAGATGGCGGCGAAGCGCCCGTCGAAGGAGGCGATCGACTACACCAAGGAGATCTGCAACTACATCTACGACACCTACGGCCGTTTCCCCGCGCACGTCAACGCATTCCACCTGCCCGGCGTGTGGCTACAGTTCTCGCACCTCGAGCTGGAGTTCTACGAAAAGTATTTCGACCGCGATCTCTACGACCGCCAGGCGCGGCACGACGAGATCTGGGGCGACCAGTAGCGTCCTGTCGGCTTCACCCAAAATGCAAGAGGCAAAAGGCAAACCGGATGAAGTTCGGACAATCGGTGTTTGCATCTTGCATTTTGCATCTCGACTTGACGTCGGCTCTTTTGCCGCAGCCTGCTACGAACCGACCGCCGCGTCCTTGTAGACGCGGTAGGCCTCGTCGTACATCTGCTCCGGGGTGTCGAAGCGCGACGGATCCCAGCACGCCAGCGGGTAGAGCAGCGCGTTGACCGCGCAGCGATTGCAGTAGGTACAGGGACGTGCCGGCTGGTCCTGCCCGGCGGCGAACATCTTCGCCAGGTCCGGGTTGGCGAGCAGGCCGCGGGCGATCGATACCACGTCGCAGCGCTTGGCGTTGAGCGCCTCGCGAATCGGTGCGGCGCTCTGCCAGCCGCCGACGCAGATCACCGGCAGGCCGGACGCCTGCTTGATCTGCGCGGCATCGTCCTGGTTCATGCCCTCGATCCGGTTCGGCAGCAGTGTCCGGCCGCGCTTGAAGGACATCCGCCGTCCCCAGTTCCACTCGATCAGCCGGCGGAACGGCGCGAACTGCAGCATCAGGAACGCCAGCGGCGCCCGCGTCCCTTCGTAGAACAACGCCGCGAACACGCGCCTGGCATCATCGGTCGGCAAGCCGCCAGCCGGGACCAGCGGGTGTGGGAACGAGTCCCCCTGGGAAAGATGGACGGCGTCGAGGCCGCCGTCCGCCAGCCAGCGTGACAGTTGTATGGTGTCGGCGAGCGTGTTGCCGACCTTGCGGACAAATGGCGCGGTGTAGGCGTTGTGCTCGTCGCGGCCGCTCAATTTCATCGACACGAAGAAGTCGCGGCCGACCGTGGCACGGACCGCCGCCAGCACTTCCAGTGTCAGCCGGGCGCGGGCCCGCAGGTCGCCGTTGTACTCGTCCTTGCGGTCGTTGATGGCGCTCGAGAGGAACTGGTGCAGGATGTAGCCGTTGCACGCGACGATTTCGATCCCGTCGGCGCCGGCTTCACGCGCGCGGCGCGCCGCCTGCGCGTAGGCCGCCACCAATTCTGGAATCTCGCTCCCGGTCATCGGCCGCGAGCGCAAGCCGTAGAGCAGATCCGGGCGGGCGGTGGCTCCCGGCGGTGGCACGTCGACGAATTCCTTGCGCGGCAGGTCGCGCTGCCGCCCCGAGAAGTGCAACTGGATGATGTAGCGGCAATCGTGTTGGTGCACCTCCTGCACCAGCCGGCGCCACGAGGGGATCGTGCGATCGTGGTCGATGGTTGCATAGCCTGGCACCGCCGCGCCGTCGGCGCGAATGCCGGAGTTCGACGAGATGATCGCCGCGACGCCGCCGCGGGCAAAGCGCCGGTCCCAGGCCAGCCGCGCCTCCGACATCGAGCCGTCGTAGTAGTCGATGCGACCGCCCAGGCTGGAGCGGACGATGCGGTTCTTCAGGGTCAAGCCGTTGATCGTCAACGGCTGAAAGATCGGATCGTCAGTTGGCGCAGTCACAGGCATGTTGTGTTGTGGGGCGAGGGGTGCAGGTGGCGTGCATCTTCTCACGTCCGGTGACTGGTGCCGTGGCTATCTGACGCTGCGCCAATCCCTGGTGCGCGCGTAGGCGCGAGCGAAGCACGCTTCTGCTCGCGACTCGGCGTCGCGTTGCGCCGCGGCGGAGATCGCCAGCGTCAGCTCGGCATCGGCCGGGCAACGCAGCCGGGCCGGGATCGGCGGCCGGCCACCCTGCCGCGCGAAGTAGCGCGCGGCACCGGCTCTCACCCATTCGGCGCGCCCGGTGAACGCCGGCGCGACCAGCACCTCGGCGATGGCCACGCGCAGCACCGCCTCGACCCCGTCGCCTTGCCCGAGCACCGCCGGCGGCGCAAGGTCGATGGCCGTGCCGCGCACGGCGGCGTTCACCCACCACGGCCGGCCGGTGGCGCTGCGGAACGCCTCCAGCGAGTCGTGCACGTCGATCGAGATCGGCGCGACCGTGCTGCCGACCGCGCGTGAGACAACGTCGCGGGCACGGATCGCGAGCCGCTCGATCTCCGCCCTCGTGAGCGACAGGCCGGCCGGGACGTGCGCGACGATGCCACTTGGCGGCGAGGTCTCCGGCGGCGACGCGATTGCGCGCGCGGCCGGCGACGCCGCAGGCGCCGCTGCCGACGCTGCCGCCGACGTCGGAGCCATGGCGCTGGTCGTCGTTGCGTGTGGCGTAGTCGGATGCGGCGGGGTCGCCGCTGACGGCGCGACGGCAACCGGCGGCGCCGGTGCCGCACGGCGGCGGATGCCTCCGGCGTCGAGCGTCGCCGGGTCGAGCGGCGACAACTCGAGCCCAGGGTAATACGTCGCCAGGATCGCGTCGACCGATTCGCCGCGACGGGCGCGCCGGCCGGCGCCGATGACGCACAGGCCGACGCCGTGCCCGTAGCCGCGGCCGGTGAAGCGCAGCGTCTCGCCATCGTCGTCGAGCGAAAACGCCGTGCTCTTGAGTGCGCCGGCGCCGATGGCCAGACGGAACTGGTCGCCACCGACGACAGCGGGCTGCAGCCCGGCGAGCGATACGCGGGCGACACGACCGGATTCGTTACGGGACTCGATGCGGACCGCTGTCAGGCGGCCGACGAATCCCGCCTTGCCCAGCGCCCGCTGCACGTCGCGGACGGTCAGCGTCAGCGTCCACGGTTCGTCACCGTCGTGCACGTCGTCGGCGACCGAGCGGAGATAGGGCAGGCTGGCGGCCGGCCACACCGCGCTGGCGCTCTCGGACCGTCCGCCGCACGAGGCGGAATAGAACACCTCCGCTGCCGAGCCGTTGTAGGTCAGGATCCGTCCGGCGGTGCTGGCTGCGGCGCGGCGGGTGGCCGGGTTCGACGCGCGCGGCACCTGGCAGTGGGTCGTGTCGCACATGTCGTAGCCGTCGCGGCGATGGCGGGCGGCGTTGAAGATCGCGAAGGTGCGAATGGCCACCGCCAGCGCCTGCCGCGCCGCTTCCGGCGCCGCCGGTTCGCCTTCGCCGGCAAGCACCCGGGCGACGTAGACCTCGAGCGGGATCAGCGTGACCGGCCCGCCCTTGGCCGGCTGGCCCAGCGCGATCGAACGGCCGCGACTGGCCCGTTCGAGATCGGCGTCGGTGATGTCGCCTTGGGCGAGGGCGACCGGGAGGTGCAGGAGGCGGGTCGCCGCGGGACGGTGATTGTCGATGACGTCGCTGACCAGCAGACCGAACAGCAACGCGAGCAGCGGAACGAGCAGCACGGCCGGCAGCCTGCGGCGCCGCCGTGCCCTGCTTCTGGACGTCACAACCAGCGCGTGCACCCCGGACGGCACTTGCACTGGATGATCTGCTCACCGTCGGTGTAGTAGTCGTAGGTGAGTTCCTCGCCAGCCTCGATGTTCTTGGCGGCGCGGACCCAGATCTCCTTGCCGACAATCTGGCTGTAGCAGTTCGGTTTGCACGCGTGGTTGACGAACCGCGCGACATTGCCGCCGACATTCGCGTCGCGCACCCAGCGGCGATTGACGGTGAAACACCAGATCTCGCCGCGCTTGAGATACTTCGTTTCGCGCTTCAGGCTCTCCTTGTGGTCGATGAGCTCGCCTTCGTAGCGAATGATGCGCGTGTTCTTGGTGATTGGCTCGAGGGCGAAGACGCCCCAACCGTGGAGCTTGGATTTGCGTCGGATAATTTTCGGGAACTGCGGCTCACGAGGCATGCGGCACACAGGATAGCTCATAATAATTGCCACATGAGCGCACACGCCGTTCGACCCCGCGAGCTGATGCAGGCCTGGGGACGCATCCTCTCTGGCCACCGTCCGAACCTCTCTATCGAAATCACGCGCGAGTGCCCGCTGCGCTGCCCCGGGTGCTACGCCTACGGCGACGAACATCTCGGCGGCGACGTGACCTTGCGCGGCCTCGCCGACTACAAGGGTGACGAACTGGTCACGCGCTTCATGGCGCTGATCGATCGCCATAACCCGCTCCACGTCTCGATCGTCGGTGGCGAGCCGCTGGTTCGCTATCGCGAGCTGAACAGGATCCTGCCGCTGCTGTCCGAGCGCGGCATCCATACGCAGCTGGTGACCAGCGCCGTGCGGACCGATCCCGGCCGAGTGGCACGGCCTGCCGCGGCTGCAGATCGTCGTGTCGATCGACGGCCTGCAGCCGGAGCACGACGCGCGGCGCACGCCGGCGACCTACGACCGCATCCTGAAGCACGTCGAGGGGCATGAGATCACGGTGCACTGCACCATCACCCGGCAGCAGGTGCGGCGCGACGGCTATCTCGAGGAGTTCCTGGCCTTCTGGCAGGCCAATCCGAACACCCGGCTGATCTGGGTGAGCCTCTACACGCCGCAGGTCGGCGAGATGTCGACCGAGCGGCTGACACGGACGATCGCTTGCGGGTCATCGAGCGAACTGCGCCGGCTGCGGCCGCTCTATCCGAAGCTGGGCAACATGGTCGACGGCATGCTGAACGTCTACGCCAAGCCACCCAAGTCGCCCGACGACTGCATCTTCGCGCAGACGACCGAGTGCTTCTCGTCGGACTTCGAGCGGCACATCACGCCGTGCCAGTTTGGCGGCAAGCCGGATTGCGAGAACTGCGGCTGTATCGCCTCGGCTGGGCTGGAAGCGATCGGCCGCCACCGCCTGAAGGGCGGACTCCCGGTTGGCCGATCTTCTACGCCTCGATGCGAATCGGCCAGGCGGTCGGCAAGTTCCGCGGGCCGGCCGTTCAGGCAGCGCAAGCGCCCGTTCAACCGGCACCGTAGCCGCTCGGCGACTACCACCCGGATGCCCCGGATCCGGGTGGTAGAATTCCCCGGATCTACATGCCACTGGTCAGCACCGCGACGCGCACCGTGCGCGCCGGACGTAAGTTCCTGCACGGCCTGCTCAATACCGAGCACCCGCTGCTCGTGCACATCGTTCCCATTCGCCGCTGCAATATCGACTGCGGCTACTGCAACGAGTACGACAAGGTGTCGCCGCCGGTGCCTGTCGAGGCCATGCTCGCCCGCATCGACAAGCTGGCAGAGCTCGGCACGTCGGTGGTCGCCTTCAGTGGCGGCGAGCCGCTGCTGCACCCGCAGCTCGACGACCTGATTCGCCGGATCCGGCGGCACGGCATGATGGCCGGGCTGATCACGAATGGCTTCCTGCTCTCACGCGAGCGGATCGCGGCGCTCAACGAGGCGGGGCTCGACTACCTGCAGATCAGCATCGACAACGTCATCCCGGATGAAATCTCGAAGAAGAGCCTCAAGACGCTCGACGCGCCGGATGGCGAAGGCGGCGTGATCCGCTCGAAGCTGAAACTGCTGCGAAAGCACGCCACCTTCCAGGTGAACATCAACTCGGTGCTCGGCGGCGGGATCAAGACCCCGGAAGACGCCCGCACCGTCAATCGGCGCGCGCGCGAGCTGGGCTTCACCACGTCGATCGGCATCATTCACGATGGCCTCGGCCAATTGAAGCCGCTGGCACCGGCGGAGCGAGAGGTCTACGACGACGTGTCGGCACAAATCAACGGCGCCGGCCAGGTGTTGCAGAACATCTACTCGGGGATCAAGGACTTCCAGTTGAACCTGGTGGACGGCAAGCCGAACGAGTGGCACTGCCGCGCCGGTGCGCGCTACCTGTACATCTGCGAGAACGGCCTGGTGCACTACTGCTCGCAGCAGCGTGGCGTACCCGGCATGCCGATCGAGCACTACACCCTCGAGCACATTCGCCGCGAATTCAACGCGCCGAAATCGTGCGCGCCCTACTGCACCATCGGCTGCGTGCACCGCGTGTCCTTCATGGATCACTGGCGCAAGCCGCAGACCGGCGAATACGCGCTCTAGCTCGCCGCTTCGGCGAGGACGAGTTCCTTCTGGGCGAGCTTGAACTCTTTGTGCCCGAGCTCGGTCCGCGCCCAGTCCTCCTCGAACATCTCGAGGATCCCCCGCACCACTTTCGGTTCCTTCACGATCAGGCCGACTTCGCGGCGGGCGTCCAGTTCGAGCGCGCGCAGGCTCTGACTGCCGACGAAGGCAGCGGCGCCGTCGCTGACCATCGCGCGGACGTGCAGCCGTAGGCCCGGCATCTTCTGGACGCGCAGGTCGCCGCCGCGTTTCGCGACCTTACCGATGATGCGGATGTCGACGCCGGCCCTGGCGCGCTGCGGGATCAGGCGGAGCATCTGCGGGTCGGTCACCTTCGGGATCGTAGATCACCAGCTGCTTCCGCGCGCGCTTGATGAAGGTCGCGAGCTGCTCGCGAGCGTTCTCGGGGCTGACGACGAAGCCGTCGACCGTCGGCTCGAACTCCTGGCGCGTGGCAGTCGGCGTCGAACAGGCGTAGGGCCTCCTGACCATGCGGCGATCACGGGTGACCAGGGCCGAGGCTGCGGCTCTTCAGGTCGATGGCTGAGAAGTTGAAGCCGTAGACGTGCAAGGCCTCGCGGTCGACGACGATCATCTTGCCGTGATAGCGGACGAGCTCGTCAGCGGTCCGGGTGACGGTCACGCCGGCCTGCAACATGCGGAACTCGAGCTGGCGAAGCCGCTTCTCTCCGCCCGAGTTGGTATGCGCAATCACCGCGCGCGCTGCCACGCCGCGCTTGACCGCCGCCTCGATGGCCTTTTCCAGCGGTTTCAGGTCAAAGCGGAAAATGAACAGGTCGAGCGTCTTCGTTGCCGCGTCCACGGCTTTGATCAGCGGCTTGATTCCGTCGTCTGGTTGAACGATTAGCTCCACGTGGTTCCCTCAAACGGCGCATCGGACGAGGCATGGCTTTTGAAGCGGGACTGCATACACCCCCGGTTCCCCAGCAAACCGCTGGCCGCCCGGGATTCGAGAGGCAAATCATGACAGAGGTAGCGCGCCTACGACGCACTTTGCAACGCGCTCCGGCACTGTTGGCCACCGTGCTGCTGCTGACGGCAGCCGCAGTGGCGAGCGCGCAGACGTCGCGGCCCGCGCCGGCGCCGGCGCCGAAACCGGCACCACCGTCGTCCGCCACCTCACCCGATCCGAAACGGCCGGATCCGAAAGTGAACGTGCAGGCCAGCGCGCTTGCCGAGTTCCAGGCCAACATGCAGGCGTACCTGGATCTACGGGAAAGCCTGGCGAAGAAGCTGAAGCCGCTGTCGCCGACGGCCAGCTCAGCTGAACTGGCGACCCGCCAGGATGCACTCGCCTCGGCGCTGAAGCAGGCGCGCCTGGGGGTCAAGCCCGGCAACCTGGTTCCGCCGCTGGCGGCCAAGCGGATCGAGCAGACCGTCGCCGAGGACTTCAAACGGCGGCGGCCTGCGGCAACCAGGGCGGTGCTCGATGAGGTGCCCGCCGGCGTGCGGCCGGCGATCAATCAGATCATCCCGGACGAGGCGGCGCTCGCAACCATGCCGCCGCTGCTGCTCAAGAACCTGCCGGTGCTGCCAGACAATCTGCAGTATCGGCTGCTGCAGCGCGACCTGGTCATCCTCGACGGCGACACTCGCCTCATCATCGATTACATTCCCAACGTGCTGCCCGCGCATTGAGGTGCTGACGTGAAACGGATGCTCTTCGCTGCTCTCACCCTTGGGTGCCTGGCGACGGTCCTGCCGTGGCCGAGCGCTCCAGCGCACGTCCTTGCCCAGGCCCCGACCGCCGCCCCCGCTGCGGCAGCGTCGACCCAGGCGGTGCCGCGGTCGGTGCTGCCCAACGACAAGGATTCGGTCAAGCTCGCCCTGATCGGCGATACCGGAACCGGCGGCTCGGCTCAGTACGACATCGCCAGGCTGCTCAACGAGTCGCGCGCCCGGTTCCCGTATGAGTTCGTCATCATGGTTGGCGACAACATGTACGGCGGCGAGAGCCCGAGCGATTTCGTCAAGAAGTTCGAGCGCCCCTACAAGCCGATTCTCGATGCCGGGGTGAAGTTCTATGCCGCGCTCGGCAATCACGACGACCCCAACCAGCGCTTCTACAAGCCGTTCAACATGGATGGCAAGCGGTTCTACACCTTCAAGAAGGGCGACGCCGAGTTCTTCGTGCTGGACAGCACCTACATGACGACTGCGCAGGTCGACTGGCTCAAGGACGCGCTGGCCAAGTCCGATGCGAAATGGAAGATCCCTTACATGCACCATCCGCTCTACTCGTCAGGTGAAGCGCACGGCTCGGAACTCGACCTACGGACGCTGCTCGAGCCGCTGTTCGTCGACTACGGCGTGTCCGCCGTGTTCGCCGGCCACGAGCACTTCTACGAGCGGATCATTCCGCAAAAAGGCATCTACTACTTCACCCAGGGTGGCGGCGCCAAGCTGCGGAAGGGCAACATCGCCAGCCGCTCGACGCTGACCGCCAAGGGGTTCGACACCGACAACTCCTTCACCCTGATCGAGATCGTCAAGGACGAGATGTATTTCGAAACCATCTCGCGCAAGAACCAGGTGATCGACTCGGGTTCGATCACGCGTCGCTTGGTACCGGACCGCACGAGCACGCAATAAGCCGATGCTCGATGCCCAATGCGCATCGAGCATTGCCTAGAGCCACGCCGCCCCCCTGACGCCGCTCGAGTCGCCGTGGGCCGCGCGCACCATCCCCGTGCGCACCGGTTCGCCGACGCCCCGCCCGAACACCCACTCGCCCCATAACGCAGGCACTCGTTGGTAGAGCCGCTCGATGTTCGACAGACCGCCGCCGAGGACGATGATGTCAGGGTCAAGGATGTTGATGATGCTGGCCAGCGCCCGGGCCATCCGCGTTTCGTAGCGCTCCAGCGTCGCCAGCGCAGCCCGATCACCCGCTTCAGCGCGTTCGACCACCTGTTCCGGGGTGAGCCGGGAGCCGGAGTGGCGCTCGTGGTCGGCAGCCATCCCCGGCCCCGACAGGTAGGCTTCGATGCAGCCGGACTTGCCGCAATAGCAGGGCGGCGCCGGGCCGTCGGCCGCGAGGGGCCAGGGCAGCGGGTTGTGCCCCCATTCGCCCGCGATCGCGTTGGGCCCGGTCAGCGGCTGGCCGTGAACCACGATGCCGGCACCGGTGCCAGTCCCGACGATCACGCCGAACACGACGGCGGCACCGGCCGCGGCACCGTCGGCGGCTTCGGAGACGGCGAAACAATTCGCATCGTTGGCGATGCGCACGGGCCGGGCGAGGTACGCCTCCAGGTCCGCCAGCAGCGGCCGGCCGATCAGCCACACCGAGTTGGCGTTCTTCACCAGGCCGGTTGCCGGCGACAGCGTCCCGGGTATGCCGATGCCGACCGGCCGCCTGGCCGCGGGAACGGCGATCCCCTGGGCGCCGAGGCGGGCTTCAAGGGTGGCGATGACCGCGGCAATTGCCGCCAGCGTCGCTTGGTAGTCGTCCCGCGGCGTGCGGATGCGCTCGCGGGCGAGTTCCCGGCTGCCGTCAATGGCAATCCCTTCGATCTTGCTGCCACCCAGGTCGATACCGATGCGAATCGCCACCGCCCGCAGGATAGCAAGACCGCACGGAACGCCAGCCGCGATCCTCCGTAATACCTAGCAGGCGCACCTGCGGAGGCGTAAGATACCCGCCCCGGCGGCGTCCACCCTTCGGAGCGCGTCCATGGCCCAGGTTGCGGCACTCGACCCCGAGTTGCCCAGGCAGATCATCTTCACGCTGGTGCGCGAACTGCGCGCCAACATCGTCCCACTCACCTCGAAGTCGCTCGCGCCGACGCACTTCGTCGTCTACCTGAACCCCGAGGATCACCTCAAACTGGCCGGCGTCGGCGGCATCATCATCGAGGAAGCATCGCGGGAGATGAACGCTGAGCTCGCCAGGCTGTCGCAGTGGAGCGGCAGGGGTTGGCGCTTGGTGCACCGGCTGCTCAAGCCGTGGGCGCCGGCGCCGCCATTGCCGATCGACGCCTCCGCCCTGCAGCGCCAAATCGAGATCCTGCCAGACCCGGAGGCGGCGCTGTCGCCGGGCCAATTCACGGTGTGCACCCAGCTGCCGACGGCGGCTGGAATGGACTTCGCCGGCACGGCCACCGTATCGGTCAGCTCGATCACGCCGACGACGGAGGCGCCGCCGCGGCTGCCCTCCAGCGCCACCACCCGTACAACCTTCGCGCGCCTCGTGTTCCAGGATGACGAGGGGCCGCACACGTTCGACATCGTCGACGACAAGACGCTGATCGGCCGCGGCGGCCAGGGTGTCTGGGTCGACGTGCGGGTGCGCGGACCGATTGAAATCTCACAGGAGCACGTACGTATCCGCCGCGATGCGCAGACGGGCGAGTTCTTCATCAAGGACCTGTCTCGCAACGGAACGACGGTGAACGGCCAGAGGCTGCCGCCCGGGGTGGTGTACGCCGGCGATACCAAGCGAGAGGCCGAAACGCAGCAGAACGAGGTGGCGCTGCCGCCGGCCGCCGACATCGGATTGGCGGGCGCCGTGACGCTGACCTTCAGCAGGATCGGCCGATGACCGTACTGTTCTTCGGGCGTTACCTGGTCATCGCCCTGCTGCTGACGACGGCCGCCGCCTTCGCCTGGTGGAGTGCCAGTGAAGATCGCTGAGTCCGCCACCGCCATGTGGCGCGCCGCCGCACAGTCGGACGTCGGCCGGGTTCGCCGCGGCAACGAGGACACCTACATTTGTGACCTGGAGCATGGCGTATTCGCCGTCATCGACGGCGTGGGTGGTCACGCCGGCGGCGAGGTGGCCGCCGCGATCGCGCGTCGCGAGCTGGAGCTGCGCCTGCGCCGCCACACCGGCACCGTCGAGGATCGCCTCCGGGAGGCGATTGCGGCTGCCAATGCCAGCATCCTGGAACATGCGACGGCCGAGCCGGAGCTCGAGCGCATGGCATGCGTGCTGACCGCGGCTGTCGTCACGCCCAGCCACGTCATTGCCGGTCACGTCGGCGATACCCGGTTGTACAAGCTGGACGCGCGCTCGATGCGCAAGCTGACGCACGACCACTCGCCGGTCGGGCTGCTCGAGGACAGCGGCCACCTCGGTGAGTTCGAGGCGATGCACCACCCTGACCGGAATCAGGTGTTTCGCGAGGTCGGGACCACACCACGCCAGCCGACAGACGAGCAGTTCATCGAGATCGTCGCCGAGCCGTTCGGTGCCGATGAAGGGTTGCTCATCTGCAGCGACGGCTTGACCGACCAGGTGGCAGCGGCCGACATCGAGGACATCATTCGCCGCAACACCGCCGACCTGGATCGTGCGGTCGCCGAGCTGGTGCAGGCTGCGAACCGGGCCGGCGGCAAGGACAACGTGACGGTGCTGCTGGTCGCACGTCCGCTGTTCGGTGACACCGGCCTGGCCGCCGCGTCACCGGCGCACCCGCACGGTACGACGAGCCAGCAGCGGCCGCTTGCCTCCTCCGGCGCGAGCACCGAATCAGGCGGCGCAGACGCGGCCTCGGCGGTGGCAGTTCCGCCGGGCGATTCGCATCGCCGCAACCGGCGCGCGTACGCTGCCGTCGCAGCTGTGGCGGCGCTGCTGGTAGCGGCAGGACTCTGGTTCGCCGCTGGCGGGCTGCGCGACGTGCGGGCGGCACTGTCGCTGCCGTCGGCGCGCTCGGTGCGCGTGCTCCGCGTCGCATCCAGCAACGGTGATTTTTCGACCATCAACGGGGCGCTCGCCGCGGCGCACCCGGGCGACATCGTCGAAGTGAGCCCCGGCACCTACGAGGAGCGCATCGTCCTGACCAACGGTGTCTGGCTCCGTGCGGCGCCGCGCCGCGCGGCGGTGCTGCGGCGGCCGGCGGACAGCCAGGGTGCCTGGACGGCGGTGACGGCGGATGGGATTCGCGGCGCCGTCCTGTCGGGGTTTGCGGTCCAGGGTGCGAATGGCGCCGCGGTGATGGACTACGGCGTCTCCGTATCGAACGCCGAAGTGGAGATCGACGATGTATCGGTGGAGGGCACACGCGTCGCGGCGGTGCACTTCGCCGGAGGATCGTCCGCGCGTCTGCGCAGCAGCGATCTCTCGGCCAACGCCGGCAGCGGGGTGATCGTCGACGCGGGCAGTTCGCCGGAGCTGCTGCACAACGTCGTCGCCCGTAACGGTGGCGGCGCGCTGCGCACGGCGGGGATCGTGCTCGCCCCGGGGGCGCGCCCGGTGTTGCAGGGGAACATCGTGCGCGGCAACGGCGAGCCGGGCATCGCCGGGCTCGCTGCCGCCGATGCCACCGAGGTGCATGCGGCCAATGACATCGACACGCCGCGCCCGGCCGCGCCGCGGCAACGCTGAGGGTTGCGATGCGGCCGCCACCTGACAAGTACGAAAATCTCGAGTACGTCGCCCAGGGCGGGATGGCGCGGGTCTACCGCGCCCGCCGCAAGGGGACGGACCGGGTCGTCGCGCTGCGCGAAATCGCCGGCGGCCCGGGCAGCGAACAGCGGATCGAGTCCGAGCACCGCGGCGCGCAGGTGCAGCAGGCCCTGTGCGCGGTCGACCCGCGCGTGCCGAAGGTCTACGACGTATTCCTGTCCGCCGACGGGTGGCTCTACGTCGAAATGGAGTACATCGACGGCGAGGACCTGTCCGACCGGCTGCAGCGCGGCCCGATCGCGCCAGCCGAGGCAGCGCGCATCGGCATCGAGGTGTTCGACTTCCTGCGCGTCGCTCACGGCAACGCGGTGGTCGCTGATGGCGAGCATCGCGCCCAGGTGCACGGCGACCTCACGCCGCGCAACGTCCGCCTGACGCGCCAGGGTGCCGTCAGAATCCTCGATTTCGGCATTGCCAAGGACCTGAAGGCAACGGTGACGGCACAGGCCTACGCCAATTGCGGCTACATGTCGCCGGAACGGGCGCGCACCGGGCGCATGGGTGTTGCCGACGACTACTGGTCGGCGGGCGTGCTGTTCTACGAAATGCTTGCCGGCACCCGCGCTTTCCCCGGCACGGAAGAAGAGATCCGCGCAGCATTGGCGGCCCACCGTGCGCCGGCGGCGCTGCCGCCCCAGGTTCCCCGGCCGTTGCGCCTGATCGCCTCGCGCCTGCTGGCGTGGGATGTGAACGCTCGTTACCCGACAGCGGCCGCGACACTCGAAGACCTGCGCGCGTTTCGCGCCGGTCGTCGTACCGTCGCGGAGGCTGAGGCAGACGAAGGACGCACCCGGCCGGTGGTGGCGGCCATCATCCCGCCGTCGAACGACGTCACCCGCGCGGTCAACACGCCTTCGTCGTCGCGGACGATGCCGATCAAGCCGGCGGTCCTGGTGCCGCCGCCATTGCCGGTGCCGCCACCATTGCCAACCGGCGCGGCCGGTGCATCCGGTGCATCCGCCGCATCCGGTGCCAGCGCGGCCAGGACCCAGCCGGCACGACCAGCGGCAGCAGCACCCGCTGTGGCTCGCGTGCCGCCGACCGTGCCACCGCTACCCCCGGCAGCGGTATCGGCCGGCGCACGGGCGGCGCTGCGCCGGCCGCGGCGGCAGGCCGGGCAGGGACGGCAGTTCCCGTGGCTGCGGGCGGCGCTGGTCATCGCGCTGGCGTATGGCGGGTTCCACGAAGTGCTGCTGTGGGACGAAGTCCAGGCGCGGGCGCGGACGGCTGCCACCGAGCCGTTCGATGGCGAGCGGTTGTGGAACGACTACCAGGCGTTGCGCGGCCGGGCGTGGAGCGATCAGACCACCGCCCGCCTCGGCCGCGTCGTCGCCGACCGCTTCACCAGCGCCGCAGTCCAGACACTGCGCGGCTTCCGCGAGGAGGAACCGACCGTCCGCCTGCGCCAGTACGCGTCGGCGCGGGACCTGCTCGCGCGTGCGCTCGAGATCGATGGGCGCCGTACAGACCCGGGCCTGGTTCGAGGACGCCGAGGGGCACGTCGCCCGGATCGCCGGCGAGGACAAGCGTGGCGAACCGCGCGCCGACCGCCGTCGCGAGAAGCTGCTGCAGGCGGTCGCGCACTTCGAGGAGGCGGCACGGCTCGACCCGCGGCTGCCCGATCCGTACATCGCGCTGGCGCGCATCTACAGCTACTCCATGCGTTCTCCCCTGCTGGCGCGCCAGGCGCTCGCGGCAGCGGCGGAACGGGGCCATACCCCCGGCCGGCGTGAGCACGCGCAGCTCGGCGACCTGCTCGATGCGGATGGCCGAGACCTCTACCGCCAGGCACGGCAACGGCGCGGTCGCCCGGACGAAGAGGCCGCGTTACTGCGCGCTCGCGAGCAGTTGCAGGCGGCAGTCGACGAGTACTCGCAGGGGTCGGGGTTCGGCGATGCCGACGCGAACGCCAGGCGGGCACGCGACCTGGTCGCCAGCATCGAGGCGCGGCTGGACGTCATCCACGTCGACACTCCGCCTCCGGCCGAGGCGCCCGCGGATGGCAGCGAGACAGGTGCCGATTCAGCGCCGGCAGCCGACAACGAGCTGGAGCTGCAGTCACTGTAATGACCTCGATCTCGAACGCGTCGCACGCCGGCGACGCGCCGCGTCAGGACGCGCGGCAGGGTGACGCCCAGCGACGGGCGACCGCCGCCCGCGTCGAATTGACCGGCCTCATCGCCGCGTCCATGGTCGTCGTGGTTGCCGTGAGCTTCGCTGCCGCGGCAAGAGGAGTGCGCGTCGGCGCCATTGACGCCGACGTACGCGCCGGACGGGTGATTGCGCTCAATCAGCAGCCGGCTGCCGCCGCCCTCGCTCCGGTGCTGGCTCAGATCTTCGCCCCTGGAGAGGCAGGGGCAGTCGCGCAGGAGTTGCAGGCCTGGCTGGCGCAGCATCCGGTGCGCAATGTCGGCGCGCTCGCGCGGGCCGAGACGACCGCGAAGCGTGTGCGCGGCAGCCGCAGTCTCCTTGCCGCGCGGGCCCGTCTCGACGCCGCGGCAGCTGCCGGGCGAACCCTCACCACGGTGCCGCTGCTGACGCCGCGCCAGGTCGGCGCCCTGAAGCCATCCTTCGTCGTCCGCAGCGTCGGCGACTTCCGTCTTTCGGTGCTCGGTTCGCTGCTGCTGGTGCTCGCCGCCTTCTTCGGCCTGCACGGGGTGCGGCGCCTGCTGAAATCGGCGGCCGATCCGTTGCTGTTGCCGCCGATGCTGCTGCTCTGCGGCCTCGGCCTCACCGCGATGATCGGGTTGCGTGACCCGGTACGCGATCAGCTGATCGCCACCACCTTCGCTACCGGCGTGGCGTTGGGGGCAGTCGCTGCCGCCGTCGCCTGGCGTGCACCGATCGAACGGTTGAACCTGCAGTACGCGCCGCTCGCGGGTGCCTTCCTGCTGTCGATGCTGTTGATCGTGTTCGGCAACGGTCCCGCGGGCAGCGAGGCACGGGTCAACCTCTGGGGATTCCAGCCCGTCGAAGTGATTCGCCTGCTGGTCGTCTTCTATCTCGCCGCCTTCTTTGCACGCCGGTGGCAGCACCTGCGCAGCCTGCCTCACGCCGGGGCCCGAGGGCTGTCCTGGCTGCGCAGCGTCTCCATCCCGCCACTCGAATACGTGGTGCCAGTCGCTGCCGCACTAGGCATCGTCGGCCTCTTCTTCACCGTGCAGCGCGACCTCGGACCCGCGCTGGTGTTCGGCTGCGTCTTTCTCGCGCTCTGGGCGGTGGCGGTGCGGCGGGCCGGCCTGGCGATCGCCGGCCTGGTTGCGCTTGCCGCCGGGTTCTGGGTGGTGGTGCAGATTGGCTTTCCGGCCACGCTCGCCACGCGCGTGGCGATGGCGCTGGACCCATGGGCGAATGCCCGTGCCGGTGGCGACCAGATCGCGCACGCGTTCTGGGCGCTGGCCAGCGGCGGCTTCGCTGGCGCCGGTCCGGGCATGGGCGATCCACAGTACGTTCCTGCCGGCTACACGGACCTGATCATCGCGGTGCTCGGCGAGGAGCTCGGCTTCGCTGGCCTGCTCGCGATCGCCGCTGCCTACGTCGTCATCTGTCACCGCGCGATGCGCATCGCGCTGCGTGCCGGCAGCGACTTCGCCTGCTTTCTCGCGCTCGGCCTCGGCCTGGCCCTGTTCATCCAGTTGCTGCTGATCGTCGGCGGCGTGCTCGGTGTGCTGCCGCTCTCGGGCGTGGTCACGCCGTTCCTCAGTTTCGGCCGCAGCGCGATGGTCGCCAACATGGCGGCAGTCGGCTTGCTGCTGGCCATCTCGCACGCGGCGCGGCCGGAGCCGCGACGCGAGGCCACGGCCAACTTCGCTGCCCCGCTCCGCTACATCACCGCCGCCCTTGCCGTGGTCGGAGTGGCCGTGCTGGGGCGTGCCTCGTACGTCCAGCTCTGGGCCGCCGACGCAACGATGACCGCGCCGGCGCTGGTGCAACTGGCGGACGGTACCGTCCGCTTCGACGACAACCCGCGGCTGCTGGCGGCAGCCCGCGACATCCTGCCGCGCGGCAACATCACCGACCGCAACGGCGTCATCGTCGCGACGATGTGCGGTGACGGTGAGAGGCGCTGCTACCCGTTCGGCGGGCGGTTGTTCCATGTCGTCGGCGATGGCAACAGCGAGCTCGATTGGCGCGCCTCGAACACCTCGTTCATCGAGCGCGACTACTCGGCGCGGCTCGCAGGCTTCGACGACTACGCCCGCGCGGTGGATGTGCGCACCGCGTCGGGCCGAGCCCTGCGGGTCGTCCGGCACGATTATCGTGAGCTGATCCCGCTGGTGCGTTACCGCTACCGCCCCGGGCACCCGGCAGTGGAGGCGCTGCGAGCGCGGCCGCGTGACGTCCGCCTGACCATCGACTCGCGGTTCCAGGTCAGGGTCGCGGACCTCCTGAGGCGCGGGGTCGAGGCGGCGCGCAGCTCCCGCGGTGCAGCTGCGGTCGTCGACGCGCGCACCGGCGAGGTGCTGGCCGCGGTCAGTTATCCATGGCCGGAATCAGCGGTCGCACCTGACAGCACGATCGATCCTGAGGTGCGACTCGACCGCGTGCGCTACGGCGTCTACCCGCCGGGCTCGACCTTCAAGCTGGTCACGGCCGCCGCCACGCTGTCACTCCGGCCGGACCTGGGCAACGTCCATCACATGTGTGTGCGCCTGCCGCAGGGGCGGGTCGGGATCCAGCTGGCGGGCGCGTCACGGCCGATCCGTGACGACGCGCTCGACGCCGTGCCACACGGCGACATCGGCCTGGACGAGGCGCTGCGCGTGTCGTGCAACGCCTACTTCGCACAACTGGGACGCACGCTGGGAGCTGACGCGCTGCTGCAGATGGCATCGCGGTTCCAGATTGATACGGCGCGGCCGAACACCGCGGAGCGGCTGCGCGGCCAGCTTACCTACGCCGCATTCGGCCAGGGCGAGACGTTGACGACGCCGCTGCACCTGCTCGGCGTCACGTCGGCGATCGCGGCCGGTGGACAGCTGGCAGCGCCGAAATGGGTGCTGGACGGTGAGGGCCCAGCCGCGCCGGCCGCAGCGGCGGTGAGCGCCGATGTCGCCGCACGGCTCGGTCGCGACATGGCGGCCGCGGTCGCCAGCGGCACCGGCCGCGCCGTTGCGCGGGTACGGCCGGCGATTGCCGGCAAGACCGGCACCGCGGAAGTGGCCGGCGGGCCGTCGCATTCCTGGTTCACCGGTTTCGCGCCGGCCAGCGGCAGCGGGCGCCGCCTGGCGTTCGTGGTGCTGGTGGAGCGCGGCGGCTACGGCGGCCGGGTGGCCGCGCCTATTGCCGGACAGATCGTCGAGGCTGCGCGCGAATTGCGGCTGTTCGAAGGAGATCGCAAGTGAAGCGGATTCTCGATCAGGTACTGCGGCATTCGGGCCGGCTCGACGCGTTCGTCGATGGCCTGATGACCCGCAAGCTGCGCGGTGAGCGGGCACCGACGCCGGCCGAGTTGCTGTCGGGCATCCTGACGGGTGTCGAGCGCGGCATCTCGGTGGCGCCAGACGGCCCGGTCTTCCCGTACAACCGCGTCGTGGTCGATCTGAAGGTCGAAAGTGCCGGCCGGAAAGCGGAGTTGCGCGCCACCCTCGACAGGCAGCAGATCGCCGCCGCTGTGACCGCACACCTCGAGCGGCAGTGTCGCATCCCGCCGGATCTGCGTGTCGACCTGCGCCTGCAGACGGCCGACGTGAAGACGGCGACCTGTGACATCGAGTTCCGCAACGTGCGCGGCCACGCCGACGCCCGTCCGGCTGCGGCGCCAGCAGCGGTCGGGCGCCTGACGCGGGCAGGCGGCAGCGGTGCCGCGATCACGCTGAGTGAGGGCACCTTCAACGTCGGACGGGTGCCGGAGGTGCACGGCCGCGACGGGCGGCTGATCCGCCGCAACCAGATCGTGCTCGAGGGCGATGCCGCCAGCCGCACCGTCTCGCGCGCGCACGCGCGAATCCAGGGTACGCTCGCTGACGGCGTCCTCGCCTGCTTGCTGTTCGACGATGGCAGCCGGCACGGGTCGACGGTGGTTCGCGACGGCCGGGCCCACAAGGTGCACCGCGGCACCATCGGCATGAAGCTGCTGGATGGCGATGAAGTCTACTTCGGCGACGTGCGCCTCGACTTCAGCCTCAGGGCCGAGCCGGCGCCGTAGCACGCCTGCCCGCCGGGTCCGCTGCGCGGCACCCGGCCTACGATTCAATCTGCTGAACGCTAATAAAAATCGTGCGCACCCACCGACGCGCCGCCGTCGAGCTGCTCGAACCGCTCGGCGCGCACCGACAGCACGCCGTCCTGGTGCTGCAGCACGCCGTCGACGATCAGGAACGGCTGGCGGATGACGGTCATCCGCTCGCGATCGAACAGGTCGGGACGGACGATGATGTTCGAGATGCCGGTTTCGTCCTCGAGGGTGAGGAAGACGAAGCCCTTGGCCGTGCCTGGCCGCTGGCGGGTGATGACCATGCCGGCGACGCGCACGCGACGGCCGTCGCGCGCCTGCGGCAGATCGGACGCGCGCAGGACGCCGCGCAGCGCCAGGTCGTCGCCGCCGCAGCGCCATCGGGTGCGGCCCGATGCGTCAGCCCCATGCCGGCATAGTCGGCGTGCAGCCGCTCGTGCGTCGTCCATCGCTCGCAGCGGGGACGATCAGACGTTCAATCTGTTCGGATCGGTCGACGTGTCCGGATCGTTCCGTCGTTCTTTGGGATCTGGGATGTGACGTGGAGGGTTGGGCGTTGTCCTCATCCCCGCCAACAGCTCCCCTGCCGGCCGCACCGCGCGCTCCACCTGCCACAGCGCGCTGCGCCGCTCGTGCGTGAAGGCGTTCAGCGCGCCGATGTCGGCCAGCGTCGTCAGCTCGTCGCGCCGCAGGCCGGTGCGCTGCACCAGGTCCTCGATCGACGAGAAGCGGCCGACGGCCGCAGCTGGCACGGTCCACTCGTGCGAGCAGATGTTGCAGAAGCACGTGCGCGCCTCGCGCGTGTCTGCGGACGATCTCGATCATCGATTCGTCGTCGCAGCCGCATTTCGCGCACAGCAGCGGTGGCGCCAGTGTCCGGGTTCGATCGAATGCCGCCATGGCCTGACCCACGTCCTTTCGCAGACCGTTGACGTACATGAGCCCGATGCGGATGGCGCCGTCCTCCTCGACGCGGCAGAGCCAGTCGGACTGCTGCACGTCGATCGGGTGGAAGCGGACGCCGCGGCGCTGCGCGTCCTTGACGAGCGACGCCGGGTGGTAGAACCCCATCGGCTGGTTGTTGAGCAGCGCCGTGTAGAACGCGCCGGGATAGTGCACCTTGAGGTAGGCGCTCGCATACGCGAGCAGCGCGAAGCTGGCGGCGTGCGACTCGGGGAACCCGTAGAGCGCGAACGAGGTGATCGACGGTGATGATCCGCTCGGCGGTCTCGCCGGTGATGCCGTTGCGCGGCCATCCCCTCGCGCAGCTGCACTTCGATCTGGCTGCATCCGCTTCTCCGAGCGCTTGAAGCCCATCGCCCGCCGCAGCTCCTCGGCCTGGCCGCCGGTGAAGCCGGCGGCGACCATCGCCATGCGCAGCAGCTGCTCCTGGAACAGCGGCACGCCGAGCGTGCGCGCCAGCACCGGCTCGAGCGACGGATGCAGCGGCACCACCGGCTCGCGGCCGGCGCGGCGATTCAGATAGGGATGCACCATCTCGCCGACGATCGGGCCCGGCCGGATGATCGCCACCTGCGACGACGAGGTCGTAGAAGCGCGACCGGCTTCAGTCCGCGGCAGCGTCGCCATCTGCGCCCGCGACTCGACCTGGAACACGCCGATGGTGTCGGCCTTCTGCAGCAGGTCGTAGACGAGCGGGTCGTCTGGCGGAATGTGCGCCAGATCGAATGTCGCATCTTGCAATTGGGACCACTGAATCGCCGGCTGCCGGCGAGCTGGTGTTCACCAGCTCGATGGCATCCTGCAGCACCGCCATCATCCCGAGGCCGAGCAGGTCGACCTTGACGATGCCCATGTCGGCGCAGTCGTCCTTGTCCCACTGGATGACGACGCGGCCCGGGCATGCTGGCGGGCTCGAGCGGCACGACCGAGTCGAGCGAGCCCTGGCAGACCACCATGCCGCCGGAGTGCTGGCCGAGATGGCGCGGCAGGTCCTGGATGCGCAGCCACAGCTCGGCAAACGCCCGCATGCGCGGCATCGTCGAGCGACAGGCCGGCTGCTTCGCAGGTTGCGGCCGAGCGTGTCGGTCGGATCGACGAACTCGAAGTTGTTCATCACCTTGGCCAGCCGATCGATCGTCGGCGTCGGCGAGCGACAGCGCCTTGCCGACTTCGCGCGCCGCGCTGCGGCTGCGATAGGTGATGACGTTGGCGGTCATCGCCGCGCCGAGCCGGCCGTACTTCTCGTAGACGTGCTGGATGACGCGCTCGCGGCGCTCGCCGCTCGGCAGGTCGAGATCGATGTCCGGCCACTCGCCGCGCTCCTCCGAGAGGAAGCGCTCGAACAGCAGGTCCATCGCGATCGGATCGACGGCGGTGATGCCGAGGCTGTAGCAGACGGCGCTGTTGGCGGCCGAGCCGCGCCCCTGCACCAGGATGTCCTGCTGCCGGCAGTAGTTGACGATGTCCCAGACGATCAGGAAGTAGCCGGCGAGATCGAGCTTCTCGATCAGGTCGAGCTCACGGGCGATCTGCGCCGCGCCTTGTCGTGGTACGGCCGGTAGCGGTCGCGGGCGCCGGCATCGGTGATGTGGCGCAGGAACGACATCTCGGTCTCGCCGGACGGGCACCGGGTATTGCGGGAAGCGGTAGCCGAGATCGGCCATCGTGTATTCGAGCCGCTCGGCGAGCGCGGCCGTGCCGGCCAGCGCATCGGCGCGATCGGCAAACAGCCGCGCCATCACGTCGGGCGACTTGAGGTAGCGCTCGGCGTTGCGCGCCAGCCGCCGCCCGGCCTGGTCGAGCGTCGTCTTGTGGTGCACGCAGGTGAGCACGTCGAACAGCGGCCGATCGGCCGGCTCGGCAAAGCGCACGCCGTTGGTGGCAATGACCGGGACGCGGAACGGCACGCGCCAGCTCGGTGAGCGCCGCGTTATCCGACTCCTCGTCGCGCAGCAGGTGGCGCTGCAGCTCGACGCAGACATTGCCGCGGCCGAACAGCCCGACCAGGCGATCGAGCATGCCGCCGACGCCGTAGCCGCGCGCGTCGAGCAGCGGCCGGCCGGCAAGCGCCACCAGGCCCGCCGTGCAGCCGTCGAGCTCGTCGAGCATCGAGCGCGCCTTCGCCCCTTGGCGGCGCGCATCTTCATGCGCGTCACCAGCCGGCACAGGTTGCGGTAGCCTTCGGCGCTCTCGACCAGCAGCGGCAAGGACCACTGCGGCGCGACCGTGCGATTCGCCGTTTGGGCGTTGGCCGGTGGGCGGTGGGCGGTGGGCGGTGCACTGCCCTTGGTGATCGTCAGCTCCGCGCCGACGATCGCGCGCATGCCGGCGCGCTGCGCAGCCTTGTGAAAGCGCGGCGCGCCGTAGACGCCGTCGGCATCGAGCAGCGCCATCGCCGGGTAGCCGAGGGTCGGCGGCGCGCTCGATGAGCGTCTCGGGGAGCGAGGCGCCCGAAGAAAGCTGAACGCCGACGCGGCGTGAAGTTCGATGTACACGGCCGGGCCTTCAGTCGACCACTCCTTCGACGAACCACGTGTCCTCTTCGCGCTCGCGGAAGACGCGGTAGGTGGCGCCGTCGCCTAGGGTCACGTCCCACTCGTCGCGATCCCAGGCGTCGTGCCCACCACGCGCCCGATGTCCGCCAGGGCCCGGCACACGCCTCGACCCGGCCGCCTTCGAGGCCGCGCCGATCGGTCGTAACCCGCACCGGCGTACCGTGCGTCACCTGCACGCGCGCCGCGACGGCGACGCGGAACCGGCGCAAGGCGACCGCGGGAGAACGTTCGGAACGTTCAGGACGTTCGAATCGTTCGGCACGTTCACCGCGTTCGGCTCGTTCCAGGCGGTCGGCTATCGGCTTTGGGCTGTGGGCATTCCATTGCGCATCGGCCATTGCGCCTTGGGCCTTGCCGTCGCTCTCGACGGGTGCGAACGCCTTCATCGCGAACGCACCCGGCTGCCAGGCGTCGACGACGGCCGGCGAGCCGCAGCGCTCCTCGCCCATCAAGGCGGTGAGCCGTGCCATCAGCGTCGACACCTGTTCGGCCGATGGCAGCGGCCGCGTCAGCAGTGAGAACTGCAGCACCCGCGCCGGCGTCGGCTCGACGGCGACGACGACGCGATCGATCGCCGCGCTGGGCGGATGCGACTCGAGGTCGAGCAACGCGAGCGTGCGCAACGTCCGCGCATCACGCATCGGCGCCGGCAATTGCAACGACCGCGCGTGCACCTCGCGCGTCACCAGGTGCAGGCGGACGTGCAGCACGGCGGCACCGCGGTCGCGCCGTTCCAGGTGCAGCGACAGCGGCTCCATCAGGCGGCCAAGCACGAACGACAGCGGCTCGAGCCCCTCGATCGGCCATTCGAGATCGAGCGCCTGCTCGAACCGCTCGTCCGGCACCGCCGGCACCAGCGGCGCGGCATCGTCGCCACGCGCGAGCCGCTGCCAGCGGACGCCCTCCTGGCCGAGCCGCGCGGCAACGTCACCCGGCGGCAGGGCGGCAACGTCGCCGAGGGTCCGCAGGCCCCAGCGATGGAACGTGCGGAGGAAATCGTTCGGAACGTTCGAGACGTTCGGGGTGTTCGGGGTGTTCGGGGTGTTCGGGGGGTTCGGGGGGTTCGGGGGGTTCGAGACGTTCGGGGTGTTCGGGGTGTTCGGGGTGTTCGCGGTGTTCGCGATCGCGGCAAGCAGTTCGAGCGGCAGCGGCGCGAGCACGGCCGCTTCGGTGCCCGGTTCGACGACGGTCAGGCCGGCGCGGTGGCGGACCAGCAGGCGCGCCGCGGTGCGGGTGCCGGCAATCGCCACGCGGACGCGCAACTGCCGATCGGCAGCGGTGCGGCGCAGCTCCTCGGCAATCGCCTGCGCGTCGCCAAACAGGCGCGCCAGGCCACTCAAATCAAGCGCGATCTCGCGTGGCCCGCACACGTCGAGGCGCGGCGAAAACTCGGCGGCGACCGCCGTGAGCATTTCGGCGTTCGCCTCTGCGGCGTAAATCACTCCGAACATCATCAATGCCCAATGCTCGATGCCGAATGCTCAATGGCAAGGCACAAGGACGAAGCCAGGGCAAAGCACAAGGGCAAAGCACAAGGACAAAGCCGCGCACACAGGCCGTCGGCTGTGTGCTGTCGCGGTGTGCGTTGTGCCTTGGATCTTGTGAATTTCATTGGGCATTGAGCATTGGGCATTGCGCATTGAGCTGTATATCTCCGTCGACCCGCCGCCGCGGCGAGACGACGCGGACGCGAACGTCGACGCCGGCGAGGAGGCGGCTGCGCTCGGCAGTGCCGTGCCACGCCGGGCGGCCGCTGAGCGTCAGGGTCAGGCCACCGGCGCTGCGGGCGAGCGGCTCGGGCACGAGCAGTACGCACGCCGTCTCGCTCCCTTCGACCACGCGCTGCACGCGTAACCAGGTCGTGTACGGCAGCCGCTTGAGGGCCGCCGCCGGAACGTCGCCGACGTCGAGCGCCACGACGCCGAAGCCACCGGCCTGCAGCACCAGGTTGAGCGCCTTCAGCGCGCGATCGAGGGCGCGCTCGAGCAGCGGATCGATGCCGCCGGCCCGCGGTGTCACCGCATCGCCACGCACCCAGAGCAGGCGGTCGAGATCGACGCCGGCCGCCAGCAGGGAACCGACATCGAGGCGATCGAGGGTATCGACGACCGCGGCAAGCTCGCCGCGGCGCGTTGCTGCCGCCATCAGCTGGAACAGCAGCGATGTCCGCCCGGACGAGCGCGGGCCGGCCAGTTCCGATAGCTGCCCGCGCGGCAGCCCGCCGCGCAGGCAGGCATCGAGCGGCGCGAGGTCGGTGCTGGCAACGGCGGCCGGATCGCTCCGATCGAGCGGCGGCAGCGCGGTCGTCAACGTCCGGTCGAGTTTGCGAGCGCGAAGAGCGGATTCGAGAACTGCCCGTGCTTGGTTCGCCATGTCTTCGCCTCGTGGCGAAAATATAGCGAAGATCGCCGCGATGGATCAAGCAAGTAAGATCGGGGCCGGTTTCATTGGTATTTGGAATGACTACTGCGGTCCCTGCCCCGGTCGAACCCGTCATCCCGCCCCCGCCGCCAGCGCGTGGCTTGCGGCGGCTCGGCGCCGCGTTGCTCTATCGCGACTTCCGCGTCCTCTGGATTGGCGCGCTGGTGTCGACGATCGGCACCTGGATGCAGGTGGTCGCGCAGAACTGGCTGGTGCTGACGCTGGCCGCCAGCGCCTCGGCATTCTTCCTCGGCCTGAACTCCTTCCTCGGCGAGCTGCCGATCCTGCTGTTCACGCTGATTGGCGGCGTCTTCGCCGACCGGCACGACCGCCGCCGGATGCTGCTGATGTCGCAATACATCCAGATGACGTGCGCCTTCGTGCTTGCCGCGCTGGTCTACTGGAACGTCGTCCAGATCTGGCACGTGCTGGCGTTGTCGGCAATCACCGGTTTCGCCCAGGCCTTTGGCGGGCCGGCCTACCAGTCACTGCTGCCGTCACTGGTCGACAAGCACGACGTGCCGAATGCCGTCGCCCTCAACTCGATCCAGTTCAACCTGTCGCGCGTGCTCGGCCCGCTGCTCGCCGGCGCCACGCTGGCCGCGTTCGGCATGGTCGCCTGCTTCGGCCTGAACGGTCTGTCGTTCCTGGCGGTGATCGCGTCGCTGCTGTCGCTGCGCATCCGCCACGTGCAGTCGACGTCGCGCCAGCGCCTGCACGAGGAACTGAGGACCGGCCTCCGCTACGTGCGCCACCAGCCGGCGCTGATTGGGCTGGCGGTCCTCGGCTTCGCCACCACCTTCCTCGGCAACCCGGTGTTGACGTTCCTGCCGCTGTTCGCGCGCAATGTCTTTCACGGCGATGTCGGCTACTACACCACGCTGATGGCCTGTGCCGGCAGCGGCGCCGTGATTGGCGCGCTGATCGTCGCCTGGCTCGGTAAGTTCACGCACATGGGGCGGACGCTGCTGATCATCCAGCTGGTCTACGGCATTCTGATCCTGGTGTTCGCGCAGGTCCGCGTGCTCTGGGTCAGCGGCCTCGTCCTGTTCTTCGCCGGCGTGGCGATGGTCATGGTCGGCGCGATGCTCTCGTCGCTGGTCCAGTTGAACGCGCCGAACGACATGCGCGGCCGCGTCATGAGCATCTACATGGTGGCGTTCCGCGGCGGCATGCCGCTCGGCAGCCTCATTGCGGGGGCGATCGCCAGCCGCACGTCGGCGCCGCTCGTGTTGACCGTGAATGCCGTGCTGCTCATGCTGGTGTCGGCATGGTTTCTGCTGAAGAGCCACGGAGTGAGGGAGCTTTAGGGCCGTGCCCTATCACCCCCGGCCATCGCTGGGTGGTGCGCTACCGCTCAGGGGCTCTGTTATGACTTTCCGTGGCATGGTCCTCGGAGTGACTCTCGCCGTCGTGCTGACGGGCGCGCCGGCCGCCGCCGACCAAACCACCTCGACCGCACCCGCCACGCCGCCAGCCGCTGCCGACAGCGGCGAGCAGCGCACCGCCATCCCGCCCGCGGTGCCGCCGGCGCCGGTCGACGATGGGCTCGTCGACAGGACGAAGCGCTACATCAAGGACAACGACGTGATGGAGAAGCTGTCGCCGGACAACGGCTTCTACCCGCGGTTCGGTGGACTGACGACCGGCAGCGGCTTTGGTGCCGGCGCTGGCTACCGCCATCACCTGTTCGATGACCGTCTGCTCGCCGACCTCTCCGGCATCATCTCGATCAAGGCCTACAAGGCGGTGGACGCGAAAGCGCGCTGGCTGCGGTTCTGGGGCGAACGCGGCGAAGTCTGGACCAATTTCCGGTATGCGAATTTCCCGGAAGAGGACTTTTTCGGCGTCGGCGCCGCCGCCAGTGAGGCGACCCGCACCAGCTACGAGATCACCAGCACCGATATCGTCACGCGCGGCCAGGTGCACCTGCAGCCGTGGCTGACCGTCGGCGCCGACATCGGCTACTTCAACCCGACGGTCGGACATGGTGGCGACAGCTCGATCCCGTCGACCGAGGAACTGTTCACCGACCTCGACGCGCCCGGACTGCAGGGGCCGCAGCCGAATTTCCTCCACCACAGCCTGTTTGCCGAAGTGGACTTCCGCGACGTGCGCGGCAACCCGCGTCACGGTGGCTACTACCGCACCTCGTTCGCCACCTGGGACGACCGCACGCTGCAGCGTTACAACTTCCGCCGCTTCGACGGCGAAGGCGGCCACTTCTTCCCGGTGCGCGCCAAGGACGTCATCGCCATCGGCAACACCCTGAGCTTCACCAACAACTCCGAACGCAACCGGGTGCCGTTCTACGTGCTGCCCTACGTCGGCGGCGACACGCTGCGCGGCTACCGCCAGTTCCGCTTCCGCGCCGAGAACGTCATGTCGCTCAGCGCCGAATACCGGTGGGAAGTGATCAAGCGGGTGCAGCTCGCGCCGTTTGTCGACCTCGCCGACTTCGGCCAGAACTGGGAGGACATCGACTTTGCCGGCATGAAGACGCTCGTACGGCGCCGGCATTCGTATCCACACCGACAAGAGCGTGTTCTTCCGCTTCGACGTCGGCACCGGCGGCGGCGAGGGCGTGCGCTACTTCCTCAAGTTCGGGCCGTCGTTTTAGGACCGAAGCCCATCGCCCCCCCACTACCGCCGCCGCGTCGCCTCGTAGATCGAGGCCGCGCCGCCGCCGATTGCCGCGCCGATCGCTGCGCCCTTCTTGCCGTCGATGATCGCGCCGACGCCGGCGCCCGACGCCGCGGAGCCGCCGATGATCAGTGCGGTCTTCTGCCAGGTGCGCTCGGGCTGCCGCGCCGGCTCGCGCGAAACGACCACCTCGTCTGACGCGGCGGTGGTGCGACGGCTGGCGTCGCGCGTCGCGACGCGGCGGGCCGGCGCGGCGGCGCGGCGCGAGGACACGGTGCGAACGGCCGGCGCCGGCACCGCCGACGTATAACTCGCCGGCTGCACGGAGACCGGCTGCGCGTCAGCGAGCGCCGGGACCGCGGTGACGTACCGGTCGTCGACCGGCTGCACCAGCGCCGGCGACTGCGTAAACGCGTCCACCGTCTGCGTCCGCGCGCCAACGGTATACATCGCCACTCCGGACATCAGTGCGCCTGCGACTGCTGCGGCCATCGGTTTCATGTCTGTGTCTCCTTGTGAAGCGTGGGTCCTGGCAGGTCATGCTCCAATCGGTATGCCAGCGGCGCGTGTTGTCGTAACTCCAAGCACTGCAACGACTTGCGTCGACAGCCCACCGGCAGGTGGCCGCCGCCTGTCCTCTGCACGCTGCAGTGCGCGAGGACGAACGCGGCGCCGTGATCGCTTGCACCGACGCGCGACGCCACGAGCCGGGCGCGGCCACCTGCACCCGCCGGATCTGCTACGATCCGTGGGTTTACCGAGGTGACATGGCCCGCTTCAGTCTGATTCCTCACGACGAACGCTTCTTCGACGATTTCGTTAGCCTTGCGGAACAGATCCGCGTCGGCGCCCGCACGCTCAAGCTGATGCTGGCGACCGACCCGCCAGACATGAGCCAGGCCGACACCATCAAGGATCTCGAGCACGTCTGCGACGGCCGCACCCGCAGCATCATCGACCGCCTCAACCGCACGTTCGTGACACCCCTCGACCGCGAGGACATCCACGCGCTGGCCATCTCGCTCGATGACGTGATGGACGCCATCGACGCGGCGGCAGCGGTGATGCGGCTCTACAAGGTCACGCGTGTTCGCGCCGGTGCCCGTCATCTCGCCGACATCGTCGTCGATTCGATGGACCGCATCACCGAGGCGCTCGTCGCGCTGGAAAAGCGCCAGGGCGTCCTCGAGCTCGCCGCGCGCGTCAACCAGCTCGAACGTGAGGCCGACCGCGTGCACCAGGATGCCATCGTCTCGCTGTTCGACGAGGAGCGCGACCCGATCACCGTCATCAAGTGGAAGGAGATTCTCGACTTCCTCGAGGCCGCCACTGACCGGTGCGAGGACGTCGGCAACCTGCTCGAAGGCGTCGTCGTCAAGCACGGCTGACGTATGGACGCTACGCTCCTCGGGGTCATCGCCCTCATTACCGTTGCGCTCGTTTTCGACTACATCAACGGTTTTCACGACGCCGCGAACTCGATCGCCACGGTCGTCTCCACCCGCGTCCTGACGCCCGGCCAGGCCGTCGTCTGGGCGGCGTCGTTCAACTTCCTCGCGGCCTTCACCTTCGGCACCGCGGTGGCCAAGACGGTGGGCAGCGGCATGATCGACATCTCGGTCGTCACCTCCGCGGTGATCTTCTCGGGGCTGCTCGGTGCCATTGTCTGGGACCTGATCACCTGGTACGTCGGCCTGCCGACCAGTTCGTCGCACGCGCTGGTCGGCGGCTATGCCGGCGCCGCGCTTGCCAAGGCCGGCTGGTCGTCGCTCATCGCCTCCGGCTGGACCAAGACACTGATCTTCATCGTCGTCGCGCCGATGATGGGCATGGCCCTCGGGTTCCTGCTCTCGATCGTCACGCTGTGGATGTTCAAGGACTTCTCGCCCCGGCGCGTCGACCACTGGTTCCGCCGGCTGCAGATGCTCTCGGCCGCCATGTACAGCCTCGGCCACGGCGGCAACGACGCGCAGAAGACGATGGGCATCATCGCCGGCGTGCTGTTCACCGCCGGCTACCTCGAGACGTTCGATATCCCGCTGTGGGTCATCCTCTCGGCGCACGCGGCAATCGCCCTCGGCACGCTGTCGGGCGGCTGGCGCATCGTGCACACCATGGGCAGCAAGATCACTAAACTGCAGCCCTTCGGCGGCTTCGCGGCGGAGACGTCCGGCGCGATCACCCTGTTCGTCGCCACCGCCTACGGCATCCCGGTGAGCACGACGCATACGATCACCGGCGCGATCATCGGCGTCGGCTCGGTGCGGCGCCTCTCCGCCGTGCGCTGGGGCGTGGCGCAGCGGATCGTCTGGGCCTGGGTGCTGACTATCCCAGCCGCCGGCATCTTCGCCGCCTTCACCTACGAGCTGCTGACACTGATCGGCTTCAAGTAGCGCGTGCGACAATGACGGGCGCAGGATGAACATCCTCGTCGCCGAAGACGATGCCGACATCGCCAGCCTGATCACGCTCTACCTGAACAAGGCGGGGTGGCAGCCGCACGTTGCGACGACCGGTCCAGACGCGCTCACGCACGCGCGCCAGGGACCGGTAGACCTGGCGATCCTCGACGTGATGCTGCCCGGCATGAGCGGCCTCGACATCTGCCGCGCCCTCCGCGCCGACAAGGCGACCGCCAACCTCCCGATCATCATTGTCACCGCGCGCGCCGAGGAGACCGACCGCATCGTCGGCCTGGAAATCGGCGCAGACGATTACATCGCCAAGCCGTTCAGCCCGAACGAGCTGGTCGCGCGCGTGCGCGCGCTGATGCGGCGGACGCGGCGCACCGAGCCGGAGCAGACGACGCTCCGGCTCGGCACGCTGGTGATGGACCTGACGCGACATACGGTCACCGACGATGGCAGGGACATCAAGCTGACGGCGAAGGAGTTCCTGCTGCTGCAGTACCTGCTGGAGCACCGCGGCCGCGTGTTGTCGCGCGACCTGCTGCTCGGCGACGTCTGGGGCTACCGCTACACCGGTGGCACGCGCACCGTGGACGTGCATGTGCGCCGGCTGCGGGAGAAGCTGCCGGTGCTGGTCGACGCGCTCGTCACCGTCAAGCAGTTCGGCTACAAGCTCGCGGACGACGTGCACGAATGACCGTGCGCTTCCGCACGAAGGTGTTCGTCGCGTCGCTGGCGGCGGCGGCGGCGGCGCTCACCATCGTCACCGTCGTCCTCGCCTGGCAGCTCCGTGGCGAGGAATACGCCTTCATCGAGCGCCGGCTGACCGACCAGGCGGTGCTGATCGCCGAGCTGCTGGCGCAGGCACCCGGCCTCGAGACCGGCCCGGCGATCGATGAGGAAGCCGATCGGCTGGCGGAGTCGATCAGCGGCCGCGTCACCTTGATTGGTCCAGACGGGACCGTGCTCGGCGACTCGACGCTCGAGGGCACGGCGCTGACGGCGATCGAGAATCACCTGGACAGGCCCGAGGTGGGGCTCGCCCGGCAGCGCCGGCTCGGCGTGGTCGAACGTTACAGCACGACGGTCGGCAGCGACATGCTGTACGCTGCAGTGCCGGCGCGCCACCCGCGTATCGCCTACGTCCGGGTCGCGCTGCCGTTGACCGACGTCGCCCAGCAGATTCGCCGCGTCGGGTCAGGCGCCCTGGTCGCATTTGCCCTCGCCCTGCCGATTGCCGTCGTCCTGACCTGGTTCACGTCGGTCGTCGTCAGCCGCCGCGTCCAGGCGATCGCCACCGTGGCCAGGCGATACGGCGCCGGTGACCTGGCGACACCCACCTACGACTACGGCACCGATGAACTGGGCGCGGTGGCGCGTGTCATGGATGCCTCGGCGCAGGAATTGCGACAACGGCTCGACGAGCTGTCGCGCGATCGCGCCCGGATGGAAGCGATCCTCTCGGGCATGGTCGAAGGCGTGCTGGTGGTCGATCGCACCGGCAAGATCCAGCTCGCCAACCGGGCGGTGCAGCAGATGCTGCGGGTCGACGCCTCGCCGGCGGGCCGCCCGTATCTCGAGGTGATCCGTCACCCGGAAATCGCCGCCCAGCTGACCAGTGCCCTGCGCGGTGACCCCGTGGCGAACCGCGAATTCGCCCTGACGATGCAGACGCCACGAACCTTCATCGGCCGCGCCGCGCCGGTGGCGTTGAGCGGCGGCGGTGGCGCCGTGCTGGTCCTGCACGATATTACCGACCTGCGCCGCGCCGATCAGATCCGCCGTGACTTCGTCGCCAACGTGTCGCACGAGTTGCGAACGCCGCTGACCGCGATCCGCGGCTACGTTGAGGCGTTGCTCGACGACACGGCCGACGCCACCGAGACGCGGATGTTCCTGCAGACGATCGACCGCCAGAGCACGCGCATGGTACGGCTGGTCACCGATCTGCTGCGACTCGCCCGTCTGGACGCGAAGCAGGAGCCGCTCGATCGTGCGCACATCGACGTGCGGGCGCTGTTCACCGGCGTCGCTGACGACCTGGACCCGCTGATCGGCGCCAAGGCTCAGGATGTGCGGATTACCGTTGCCGACGACGCCGCGTCGGTCGAGGCCGACCCGGCCAAGCTGCACGACATCATCCGGAACCTGGTCGAGAACGCCGCCAACTACGCGCCGCACGACACCATCATCGAGATCGCCGCGGTGCGCGAGGGCGAGGCGGTGGTCATCACCGTGGCCGACGCCGGCCCAGGCATTCCGCATGAGGACCTCACCCGGGTGTTCGAACGCTTCTACCGTGTCGACAAGTCCCGGGCGCGGCCCGGCGGCACCGGCCTCGGCCTGGCTATCGTCAAGCACCTGGTCGAGTTGCACGGCGGCGCAGTGGCCGCTGGCAATCGTCCGGGCGGTGGCGCGGTGTTCACGGTGACGTTGCCGGGGGGCTAGTGCGTGGTTCGTGGTTCGTGATCACTCGGTCAGCGGTTGGCGACGGCGAATCCGATCCAGACGGCAGCGAGCCCGCCGACGACCTGGCCGATGGCGTTGAGCAGGGCGGAAGCCGTGTGGCCGCCACGGAGCAGCGTGTAGGTGTCGAGGCTGAACGACGAGAAGGTGGTGAACCCACCGAGCACGCCGGCCACCAGGAAAGTGCGCGAGGTTTCCCCGATCTGCAATCGCGAGGACGCGACGGTCCCTGCAACCAGGCCGATTGCGGCGCAGCCGAGGATGTTGACGGCGAAGATGCCCACCGGAAAAGGGCTGCCAAGCCGCAGCGTGATCGCGGTGTTGAGCGCGTGGCGGGCGAGCGCGCCGACGCCGCCGCCGACGGCCACCGCCAGCCAGATCATCGGACGATTGTAGGCCGTCGAGTACACTGGAACCAATGCATCCGTGGCACGACAGCTATGTAGACGATGCGATTGTCGGAAGCGCATTTCCGGTCGTCATCGAGATCCCGAAGGGCAGCAAGAACAAGTACGAGCTCGACAAGGAAACCGGCCTGCTCAAGCTCGACCGCGTGCTCTACTCCGCCGTTCATTATCCCGCCGATTACGGCTTCATCCCGCGCACCTACTGCGACGATGGCGACCCGCTCGACGCGCTCGTCCTCGGCCAGGAACCGGTCTATCCGCTGACCATCGTCGACGCGCGCGCCATCGGCCTGATGCGGATGCGCGACGAGAAGGGCATCGACGACAAGATCGTCGCCGTCAGCGTGCACGATCCGGCGTTTGCCGACTACACCGACAAGGCGCAGCTGCCGACGCACCTGCTGCGCGAGCTTCGGCGCTTCTTCGAAGACTACAAGGCGCTCGAGCACAAGCAGGTGATCGTCGAGGATCTGCTCGGCCCCGAAGAGGCGGTCAAGAGTCATCCGTGAGGCGCTGGAACTGTACCGGCGGCTGCGGCGCGGCGAACTGATCAAGGCCTAGCCGCCGCTCGGTCAGTCGGTCACGTAGCTGAAGACCTTCCAGACGCCGTCCTTCTCGATCATCGAGCCGCAGAGACGAAGCGCCTGGGGCGCGCCCGAGGCGTCGCGCACGTCGAAGGCGGCGTCGCGATGGACCCGGTAATGGGCGTAGTCGGTCTGCCCTGAGAAGCGCACGCCAACCAGCGTGTAGCGTTGGCCGCCGCGTCGGCTGAGCGGTCGCGGCGAGGCCCGTGCGGCTCTTCTGGTGCAGGTCGCCCCAGACGTACGAGAAGGGCAGATTCCGCTCCGGCCGCGCGGCGGGAAGGTCCGGCCACACGTGGTCCCGGAACTCCTGTTCGGTCAGCGCCAGTCGCCTCGAGCGCGGGCGACGTCCTCTGCCGGCCACTGCGGCGAGCACGTCACTGGCCAGCGAGGCTCGGCGGAGCTTGCGCCATTGGCCAGCGGCCGGCGTGCGGCTGCACGCCGGCGACCGCGCAGCAGAGCCCCGACGCCACAGACAGAAACGAAGTGAGCGCTCGGCACGAGCGATTCACTGTCCAGGCGGCCTGCTAGTTCTGCGGGAACGACGTCCAGCCGCGCGTCCAGTCGGCAGCCGGCGCCGGCGGCACCGCGCCGATGAAGCGTGACCGCTTCGAAGAAGCCGTCGTTGGGCGGCTGAATCGGCGCCATCTGACCGCCGGCCAGCGTGGCGATGCCGCTCGGCTGCAAGTTCGGCGCGTCGTGGTTGGAGCAGGCGGCCGTCGACACGCCGGGATCCTGGTTGACGCCGAACGTCCGGGAAGCGACCGCTGATGCACTGTACGCTCGTGCACGCTGCGCGTGCATCGGCGACGGGATGTTCCAGGCGACGCCGGCGCCCATCTGCGATGTGCCGTTGTCGACCTGGCCGGTCGTCGCGGTGTTGGTGGTCTCGATCTGGAAGCCGATCGTCTTGAAGCCGGTGACCAGGAAGTTGCGGATGGTGAACGCGGTGCCGCGACGCAGGTTGGCGCCGCGCGGGCTCTCGCCGCCTTCGTTCCGGTCCGGGTCGCCGCACAGCGTGATGTTGTAGATCTGCGGGTTCGACCGCGGCAGCACGTTGTTGTTGAACTCGTTGTTGTCCGCCTCGATGCCGTTGTCGGCGTCGTCGCCGCGCTGCGTGACGGCGACGAACTGCAGCGCGGCCGGTCCAGCCGAACGTCCAGTCGAGGCTGTCGTCGGCGGCGTTCGACATGACGACGTGCTTGACGTCGACCGTGCCGCCGAACCACTCGATGCGCGTCGTCGCGGCTCATGTGCGCCTGGACGTAGTCGACCTGCGTCGCCGCGGCCGACGCCCTGGAAGGCGATGCCGTTCAGCTCGTTGTCGGGGCTGAACTCGATGCCGGCGAACTCGACGCGCACGTAGCGCAGGATGCCGCTGTTGTCGTTGGGGTCGGTGCCGCCGTAGACGCCGGTGTCGCCCTCGCCGGCGCCTTCGCCGCCCGTCGAGGTTGACCGGCGCGCGGCCGTTGATGATGAGGCCGCCCCAGTCGCCGCGGCTCGCGGCTGCCGACCGGCTGGTCGCTGGTGAAGACGATCGGCGCGTCCGCGCGTGCCGATGGCATTCAGCCGGCCGCCGCGCTCGACGATCAGCGTGCCGACGCTGCCCGACTCGCCGATGATGCGCGTGCCCGGCCTGGATGTTGAGCGTGGCGCCGCTCGCGGACGAACACCGCGCCGCGCAGGACGTAGTAGTTCGTGTTGGTCCACGTCTCGTTGCCGGTGACGTCGCCGGTGACGACGACGACCGGCTTGTCGATGCCCGGCACGGTGACCGGTGCCGCCTGATCCGCCGAGAGGGTGGCCAGCCGAGCCGATCGCCAATGCGAGCGCGACCGTCACTGCCAGGACTAATCCGTGAACATGTTCATGATGCCTCGTGTGCTCCTTGTATGGGTTCATGACGCGCGCCTCAGAACACGTTGTAGCCGACCGACAGCGCGATGGTGCGGCCCAGCCTGAACAGCCGCTGCGTCTCGGCGACGGTCAGCGTCTGCGTGAAGAGGTAGTCGGCGTCGGTCAGGTTTTCGAGCGTGAGGCGGACGCTGAGGCCACGGATGCGCTGCGCGAGCACCAGGTCGAGCGAGCCGCGGCCCTGCTCGATGATGTCCGGCGCCTCGTTGGCGCCGACGTCGGAGATGCGGTCGCCGAAGTAGTTGAACAGCAGCCGCGTCGAGAAGCCGCCGAGCGCGTACTCGGCCGTCAGGTTGAACAGGTTCTTCGACTGCCCGGCCAGCGGCCGCTCGCAGCGAGGTCTGCACCGTCCGCTGCTCCGGCAGCAGCGTGATCGTCGAATCGACGAACGTGTAGTTGGCGTTGAGGAACACGTGGTCGCCGAAGCTGCGTGCCGCCTCGAGCTCGACGCCGAAGTTGCGCGCGCGGTCGGAGTTCTGGAACGTCGCAATCGGGTTCGCCGCGGCGATGACGATCCGCTCGATCGGCTTGTCGAAGTGCTTGAAGAACACGCTGGCGGCGAGGACGTTGCGGCCGCCGGTGAACATCTCCCAGCGGCCGTCGACGTTCTGAATCAGCGCGCGCGTCCAGGTTCGGGTTGCCGCTGACCGCGCGGTTGCCGACGACGTCGGTGAACTCGAACTCGGCCAGCTCGCGGAACTCCGGCCGGTTGACCGTCGTGCTGTAGCTGAGGCGCAGGTTCGAGTTCGGGCCGACCGCCTGCACGAGGTTGATCGCCGGGAACACGTCGGTGTTCTTGTTGGTCGCCGTGAATCTCGCGGGCGAACAGGCCGAACGGATCCTGCGTGACGACCGTCTGGTCGAAGCGCTCGACGCGCGCGCCGGCGATCAGGCGCGTGCGCGCGGTCAGCGCGATGTCGACCATGCCGTAGCCGGAGGTCGTCGTCTGGTCGCCGGCGTAGGCGTCGATCGGACGCGTCTCCTCGTTGAAGCGGAACGCGGTGCCGATGTTGCGCGGGGCGAAGAGCTCCTCGGGCGTCAGCGCGGTTGTCGAACAGCAGGTTGCCGGCGTCGGCCTTCTGCGTGGTGATCGGGATGAAGTGGAAGCGGCGCGACTGGAAGTCGCGCGTCCGCTCGACGTAGTTGACGCCGAACTTGTACTGCGTCGGCCGGCCGCCGGCGGCGCTGAAGATCGCTCCAGTTGACGCCGACGTCGATGCGTGTCGTCGTTCAGCTCGTTGAACATGCGGAAGCCGCTCTGCGACTCGTCGGCGTAGGTGAACGGGTTGGTCGACTCGCTGGTGCCGGCCTGGCTCGATCAGCGCGCTCGTAGAGCGTCTCGCGCAGGTCCGGCTCGTCGCGCGTCGCGCGCGCGTAGTTGACGCGCCAGTCGATGCGGCTGTTGGCCAGGCCCTGGAAGAAGTGCTCGCCGCCGACGGCGTTCGACGATCAGCCCCTCTTCGATGAACTGCAGGCGGTTGTTCCGGTAGTCGCGCGCGTTGTCGAGGTTCGATGCCCTGGAAGAAGCGGCCTTCGTCGCGGCCGCTGTGCGTGTAGAAGTTCTCGAGCGACAGCCGGTGGCTCGGCGTGAACTGGTAGGACGAGGTTGCCGACGACGCCGAGCTGCGCCTTCTGCGTGCCGGTCTGCATGTGGTAGTCGCTGACCGCCTCGAGCTCGCCCTCGCCGGCGATGCGGAAGAAGCGCCGATCCTCCTCGACGAACTGCTCCTTGTAGGAGTGCGTCACGCTGGCGACGACGCCGAGCTTGCCGAAGCGGTTGCCGAACGCCGCGCTCCAGTTCTGCCCGGGCGTGCCCTGGTCGCTGACCGGCCGCCACTGGTTGTCGAGCAGCCGGCCGAACGCGGTGATCTGCGTCGGCCGTGTAGCCGACGTCCGGCGTGTAGATGCCCTGGCGGACGATCTTGTTGTTCGGGAATGTCCGGCCGGCAGCGCGCGCGCGCCGCTGTCGAAGCCCGAGCACGTCGCGCGACGCCGAGCGGGCTGAGCGGAATCGCTCTTGCCGGTCGCGTTCGAGAAGTAGCTGACGCCGTAGGAGAAGTCGAGCGACCGGCTGGCTCGGCAGCTTCATCGGCACGATCTGCACCAGGCCGCCGGCGAACTCGGCCGAGCGATCCGGCGAGTACGACTTGCTCACCTGCACGCTGTCGATCAGGCCCGTCGGAAACAGGTCGAGCGGCACGACCTTCTTGTCCGGTTCGGTCGTCGGCAGCACCGAGCCGGCCAGCGTGGTGTTGCTGTAGCGCTCGCCGAGGCCGCGCACGAAGACGTACTGGTTGTCGACCACCGACAGGCCGGTGACGCGCGACATCGCCGCCGCGGCGTCGGAGTCGCCGTTCGCCTTCATCTCCTGCGAGCCGATGTTGTCGGTGATGACCTGCGACTGCTTGCGCTCGATCAGCTGCGCTTCGGCGGACGAGGTCGCGACGTCGACCGCCTCGGCCGTGACCGTCACCGTTTCCGCGAAGCGCGACATCGTCAGGCCGACGTCGACGTGATGGTGCGATTGGGCCCGCGTCGACGGTAATGAGCTTGTCCTGGTAGCCGTGCATCGCCACCTTGATCTGGTGCGAGCCGCGCGGCACGTCGAGGATGTAGCGGCCGTCGACGTCGGTGTAGACGACCTGCTCGGTGCCGACGACCTCGACCGGAACGCCGGGCAGCGCGATGGCGTTCGCCTCGTCGCGGACGATGCCGACGATGCGGTACCGTCCCGCCGTCGGGCCGCGCCGGGCGCCGTCTGGGCGCCGTCCTGCGCGGCCGATTTCACCGATGCATCCTCGGCGGCAGTCGTGAGCCGCCACGCTATCTCGTTGCCACCATCATGTTCTGACCCGTACTGCGAAATTCATAGACTCCTCTGCGAAAGGCATGAGCAGTAACTGCTCTACCCCATCCTGGGAGTCGGGGGTCATCGGGGTGTGACGGGTGTGTTAAGCCTGCGTTACACCTCGGCCGATGTAACGATCGTGTAAAACTACCAAGGTCCGGGTCAGGTGGTCTGAGCACGGCGCGCCAGACCACGATCACCAACCACCAACCACGGGCGGCGCCAGCCGCACTCCCCTTCCGGCCGACGCGCGTCGCGGAAAATTTACTCGACCGTCTCCACCCTGACACGCCGCCCGCCACAGTTCGGTGTGGGCGCCATCGCGCCCGCGTGATTCGAGGAGGATTGATGGATCGTCGTTCATTTATCAGGGGAGCCGCGACTGCGGCCGCGGCCATTCCACTGAGTGCACTCGTCGCTCGCGCCGGGGAGAGCCGCCGTCGCCCGCAGTCGGTCGGCTACGGGCCGCTCGTCGAGACGATTGACGCCGCGACCGGGCTGCCGCTGCTGATGCTGCCGCGCGGTTTCGCCTACACCACGTTCGGCTGGCGCGGCGACCTGCTGGCCAGCGGCGTGCCGACGCCCGGGGCGCACGATGGCATGGCGGCGTTCCCGCGCCGGGCCCGGCCGGATGCGCCTGGTGCGCAACCACGAGGTCGGCGAGGGCGTCGCCGTTCACCGGCGTCGCCTACGACCCGGCGCGCGGCCGGCGGCACGGTGACGATCGAGTTCGACTCGCGGCACGGGCTGGCGGGCGCCGACTACGGCAGCCTGAGCGGGCACGCATCCGCAACTGCGCCGGCGGGCCGACGCCGTGGGGCTCCTGGCTGACCTGCGAGGAGACGACGGCGTTCACGACCGTGCCGCACGGCTACGTCTTCGAGGTGCCGGCCGACGGCTATGGCGATCCCGCGCCGCTGCGCGACATGGGCCGCTTCAGCCACGAGGCGGTCGCGGTCGACCCGCGCACCGGCTACGTCTACGAGACGGAGGATGCCGGCGCCACGCTCGGGCTTCTACCGCTTCGTGCCGCACGTCAAGGACCAGCTCGGCTTCGGCGGCCGGCTGTTCATGCTGAAGGTGCAGGGCAGGCCGAACTTCAACCTCGGTGCGAGCTACGAGAACGGCGCCCGCTTCAACGTGAGCTGGGTGCGCATTCCCGAGCCGGACAGCCAGTCGCCGACCATGCCGGGCAACTTCGTCTGGGCACAGGGCCAGGCCCGCGGCGCCGCGACGTTCGCGCGCCTCGAGGGCTGCTGGTACGGCAACGACCGCAAGATCTACGTCGTCTCGACCAACGGCGGCATCGGCCAGGGCCAGGTCTGGGAGTACGACCCGCGGCGCGAGATCATCACGCTGCTGTTCCAGTCGCCGGGCGCCGAGGTGCTGAACGCGCCGGACAACATCACGGTCAGCCCGCGCGGCGGCCTGGTCGTGTGTGAGGACGGCAACGGCGAGGAGTTCATGCACGGTCTGACGACCGACGGCGAGATCTTCCCGTTCGCCAAGAACAACGTCGTGCTGCACGGCGAGCGCAATGGCATCACGCGGCGACTTCCGCAGCTCGGAGTGGGCCGGCGCCTGCTACAGCCCCGACGGCAAGTGGCTGTTCGCCAACATCCAGAGCCCCGGCATCACCGTCGCCATCACTGGCCCCTGGAAAAAGGGCGGCCTGTAGCTGCCGGCAGGCGGCCGGTACGACGACACACGAGGCCGGGCGCAGGGCGGATGCCCTGGTCCGGCCTTCGTGTTCAGCGATGGTTGTTAGAACGTGACCAGGCCGTGAACGCCGATGTTCTTGACCGGACGCGTGGTGATGTTCTTGAACAACTGGCCGTCGTAGTCGACCAGCACGGCGCTGGTGACGTTGCCCTGGTGCGGGAACCAGTAAGCGACGCCGACGATCAGGCGGTTCTGCTGCTGCGACGCGAACGGCGTCGTCGCGTTGCCGGCCGTGTTGATGGGCGCAAAGGTGGCGGCGGTATTCGGCGTCAGATGGTCGTAGCGCAGCAGCCCTTCCCATCCGATCCCGGTGTTCGACTGCTTCGGTGTCGCCCAGATCGAATAGCCCTTGCTGTGCACGTCGACGGCACCCGGCCGCGCCGAGAGCTGGTCGTGCGCATCCAGGTACTCGAAGCCGAAGTTGAGGAAGCGGTGCTCGAACGTCAGCGTGCCGACCGCCCGCGTGCGTTCGGCGTTCTTCAGATAATGGTCGGCGTCGTAGAACACCGTCGCGCGCAGCCCGCGCAGGACCGGCGCGCGGTTCGCGAACGGCCGGACCGTGCCGCGCACCATGATTGCCTTCTGGTCGTTGACCTCGGCGCGGTTGTAGTTCTCGCCGTTGAAGATGCCGACGTGCACGTCACCGTAGTTGGATGGCGCCTGAAGACGAAACGCCGCGCCGGCATCGGCCGAGGCGAGGTGACCGGTGCGCTCGACGAACAACGTGCCCTGAAAGCGATACCGGTAGACGGTCTCGACGAACTCGAGATACGGCGTCGGCTGGATGCCGAATCGGGCGAGCGCAGCCGCGGCCGATCCAGTCGTCGAGGTTGGTCTGCAGGTAGGCGTACTTGATGCGAATGACCAGGCTGCCGCTGAGCGAACTCGCCGGGTTCGTCTCCCGGACCACGTCCGGTGTGAGCCGGAACCCGATGACGTGCGAGAGCTGGCCGGTCACGTTGAGGTAGGCACGCGAGACATCGAAGGCGCTGCGCGTCACGACGTTCCCGTCCGCGTCCGTAATCTTTGGCTCCTGCTGGACGACGAAATTGGGAAACAGGGTGACGCCGAGGCGAATCGTGGGCGTGTCGTCCGGTGATGCGGCGGAGGCTGCTGCGGAATCGGGGCGTGCAACCTGGGCCGCAGCCGAAACCGCGGCCAGCGAGGATGATGGCTGCCGCGGCAGCAAATCTGACGAATCGAGAACTCAAGCGTGTGCCTCCACCCGCAGGCTATCGAGGTCAGGTCATGCCGGTGTAACCGGCAGGTAAACGCCATGTTAAATCGGCACGAGCCGGGTTCGGTGCGGCTGTGCTACAACTCGGCGGACCGTTTGCACCCCACTTATGCCGACAATGACCAGCGACACGCTCGCCATCATCATGGGCGGCGGCCAGGGCAGCCGCCTGTTCCCGCTCACCGCCACGCGTTCGAAGCCGGCGGTGCCGATCGGCGGCAAGTACCGCCTGATCGATGTGCCGATCAGCGGCTGCCTGCACGCCGACATCCGGCGCATTTTCGTCCTGACGCAGTTCAACTCGGCGTCCCTGAACCGCCACATCTCGCTCACCTACCAGCTCGACATGTTCTCGGGCGGCTTCGTCGAGATCCTCGCCGCCGAGCAGACGCCGGACAACCCGAACTGGTACCAGGGCACGGCCGACGCCGTGCGGCAGGCGGTGCGGCATTTCACCCAGCACGACGCTGACTACTACCTCATCCTCGCCGGCGACCATCTCTATCGGATGGACTACTGCGAGCTGGTCGATGCGCATCGCGCCCAGAAGGCCGATATCACCATTGCAGCGCAACCGGTCGATCCCGAGACCGCGACGCAGATGGGCATCTTCCGCTTCGACCGCGACGGCCGCATCGTCGCCTTCGAGGAAAAGCCGAAGCTGCCGCGCCTGGGCGAGATCAGCCGCAGCATCCCCGAGGGTGCCACCTTCGCGCAACACTCCGACGCGCAGCCGTTCATGGCGTCGATGGGCGTCTACGTGTTCTCGCGGAAGATCCTGCTCGAGATGCTGGAGCGGGAACCGGGCGTGGACTTCGGGCGGGAGCTGATCCCAGGCGCACTCGACAAGTACCGCGTGCGGCCCTACCTGTATCGCGGCTACTGGGCCGACGTCGGCACGATCGAGTCCTTCTACGACGCCAACGTCATGCTCGGCCGGCCGGCAGCGCCGTTCCGGTTCTGGGATGCGCGCTTCCCCATTTATACGCACCTGCGCCACCTGCCCGGGCTCGCGCTTCACCGACGGGCACGTGCGCAGCTCGATCGTTGCCGACGGCTGCTACCTCGATCGCTGCTCGGTGGACGATTCGGTGGTCGGCATCCGCACCAACATCCAGGCCGGCTCACGCATCACCAGCTCGGTGCTGCTCGGCGCCGACTTCTACGAGGACGGCAAGACGCCACCGGGCGCGCCGTCCCTCGGCATCGGCCGTGACGTGGTGCTGGATCGGGTGATTGTCGACAAGAACGCCCGCATCGGCAACGGCGCGCGGCTGGTCAACGAGAAGGGCATCGAACACGCCGACGGCGACGGCTACTACATCCGCGGCGGCATCATCGTCGTCCCCAAGGGCGGCGTGATTGCGCCGGGGACGGTGGTGTGAGCCGAGGCCCACGTGGAAATTACAAAGGAGAAAAAGGGGAAAGTGGAAGGTAGGTGCAAAGTACTCTGGCGGGTACTTTCAACCTACTTTCCACGTTCCACTTTCCACGTTCCACTTAGGCGGGGATCAGAACTGCGGCCGTCCCCCCAATGACTGCGTGATGCGCTCGCGCAGCGCGCGCAGCGTGTCCGGCGAGCCGGTGAACAGGTCCTCGGGATACTGGCTGGTGCGGATCATGTTCCGGTAGATCGGGTCGCTCTGGTAGAGGTTGAGACCCATGCCGGCGAGGTACTGGAGCCGCAGGTTCCGGTCGGTGTTGATCTCAGCGTCCTTCAGCCAACCGGCCATGTCGGACTTGCGTCCGGCGTAGGTGCCGAACAGGTCGACGGCATTGTTGATGCCGACCTGGGCGAGTGACTGGGCGACGGCCGAGTTCGCCGGGTCGGACAAGCGCTTCTGCACGGCGTCGACGTCAATCTTGCTGCCGCCGAGCTGACCGAACAGCACGACGTCATAGCCCTGGCCGTTCGAGGTGTTGGCAAACACCGCCCCGTTCGGGAACGCCTCGAGGAACGTGGCCACTTCGCTCTTCACCGCCGCGTCGTTGCTCTCGTACAACTGCACGAACAACGTGACGACGCCTCCCGGGTTCAGGTGGCTCTTGACCACCTCGAAGAACTCGCGGGTATAGAGCGTCGCCGCACCCTTGACCCACGGATCGAGCGGGTCGGAGGTCACCGCGTCGAACTTCTCGTTGGTGGTCAGCAGGTAATGACGCGCGTCGTCGAGGTGCACCTTGACCTTCGGGTTCCGCACGACGTCGAAGTTGTGCTCGGCGAAGTAGGTCGAGACGACTCGCGGGACGAGCGGCTCGATCTCGGCGATGGTCTGGTCGATTACCGCGGGATCGATCGAGACGGCACCGGCGGTCACGCCAGCGCCGCAACCGATGACCAGTACCTTCTTCGGCGACTGCGGCACCAGCGTGGTGATGTGGCCGAGCATGCGCTGCAGCCGCATGTCCTGTGGCTCGCTGGAGGCCTGAACCTTGCCGGCATTGTGGTAGTTCAAGACGCCTGACGGGGTGCGCGACACCGCGACGGAGGCGGTGACACCCTCGCCGACGTACAGGATCTCGTTCTGCCCCACCCACGTGGCGGCGTAACGGCCGTAGGCAACCAGGATGCCCGGCAGCGGTGGTACGACGCGCGCGAGCAACCCGGCGCCGAAGGCGACGAGAATGACGAGGGCCGGGACGGGCAGCAGCCGCGCCGGCTCGCTCATCAGCATCAGCAGTCCCGAGAGCGCGGCGGCGCCAATCATCACTTGCTGCGCGACCTGGCTGCCGACGGTGCCGACGAGCGCCAGCGAGATGACCAGCGCGCCAACAATGGCGCCGACCGTATTCGCGGCGTAAACGCCACCCACCAGCCGGGCCGGGTCCTGCGCCCGCGCGGCGACCGCGCCGAGCGCCAGCGGGAAGCTCGCGCCCCACAGGATCGCCGCCGGCAGCATCACCCAGATCGCCCGCATCAGGTCGAGCTGGAAGTTGAAGGAGATGTCGGAGGAAATCGACGGATTGATCGGCCAGAACGGCAGCGACGCGCCAGACGCATACGCCGCCCAGGCAATGGTGACGCACAGCGCCGAGCTGGCACCAGCCGAGCGCTGCCCGCGGGCTTCGGACGTTCCGGGCCAGGGCCGCTCCGAGACTGCTGCCGATGCCGAGCCCGACGAGGAAGACGGCCAGGATCATCGAGAAGGTATAAGTGGTGGCGCCGAACAGCAGCGACAGCATGCGCGTCCACACCACCTCCGAGCCCAGCGCGGTCATGCCCGACAGTGCAATCGAGACATACACCAGCCGTGCGCCGGGGGGTGTCACGATGGCGCCGCGGGGCATGTCGCCGTCCTCGGCCATCACCGCGTGCGGCGTACGGGCGGCAATCAGCAGTGCCAGCAGGGCGACGACGACGTTGAGCACCACCGCCACCAGCGTCGCGGTCGGCATGTCGATAGACGCGCAGCAGGTAGAAGCCGGCGAGCATGCTGCCGAGCACGGCGCCGGCCAGGTTGCCGCCGTAGAAGAAACCGAGCCAGGAGACACCACGCGGCGTCGTCTCAACCCAGCGTGCAATGGCGGGCAAGGTCGCGCCCATCAGGAACGTCGGCGGCAGCAGGCAGATGCTGGCCACCGCGGCCCGCAGCATCAGGTTGGCCGGACCTGCAGCCGGCGATCATCGTGTAGAGATTACCGAGCGCCGGCACCAGGAACAGCACGAGCAGCCCGAACGCGCCGATGCCAAACTCGAGGTAGGCATAGACCTTCAGGGGATGGTGTGTTGGCTTGATGTAGCGAGGCAGGAACAGGCTGCCAAGGCACATGCCGCCCATGAAAATCCCGAGGAGTACGCCGAGGGACACCGCGGACGAGCCGATGGAGAGCTGAAGAAGCTGGAACCAGACGACTTCGTAAATAAGGGCCGCGCAGCCAGACCCGACGAACAGGATGAGGAGCGCCGGGAGCCAGCGCTGGGCTACCTCGAGGCCGGCTGCGGGCCTCGTGGTCTCTTCGATATTGGTCATGTGTCGGGAATCCTACCAGAGCTTAGCCGCGGTTCGACATCGTGCCCGGTCGGACAGGCCACGGGCCATGGGATAATCGCCGCACGATGGGAGTCACGGGAGACTTGGCCCGCACCGGTGACGAGCGCGACCGTCCGCTGATCCTGCTGGTGGAAGACCAGCCGGAGTTGCGGCAGTTGTACGCCGAACACCTGGTGCTGTCCGGATTCACCGTCATCCAGGCCGAGAACGGCGCCGACGCGATCGCCCGCACCGGTTCCCATGCGCCCGACGTGGTGCTGATGGATCTGAGCCTGCCGGTGATCGACGGCTGGGAGGCAACGCGCCTGTTGAAAGCCGACACGAAGACCGCCCACATTCCGGTCGTCGCCCTCACTGCGCACGACGGTTCGGGCGAGCTGCAGCGCGCCACCAGCGCCGGCTGCGACTGGTTTGTGCCGAAGCCCTGCCCGCCCGATGCGCTGGTGACGGAAGTCCGCCGCGTCCTCGGCAACGGCGAGTGGGCCGGCTGGATATCCGGCTAGCAGGCGCGCGTCGCGCCGTCCTCCCCCCGCAGCGCGGCAAGGCCGCACCGTAACCCCGATTTAACCGTCACGTCATGGCGGCGAAATGCCCTGCCGCTACGCTGGAACGGTGAAGACACGCGTACTCGTCGTCGAGGACGAGCAGGACATCGCCGGGCTGATCAAGCACACCCTGGCTCGGAGCGGCGATACGGACGTACAGATCGTCTCGAGCGGTGACGCCGCGCTGAAAGCGGTCACCGAGCACGTTCCTGACCTGATCATCCTGGACCTCAATCTTCCCATCCTGAGCGGCATGGAGGTCTGCCGCATCCTGCGCTCACGGCCGGACACGCCGCACGTGCCGATCATCATGCTGACGGCGCGGGCCACCGAGGCGGATCGGGTCACCGGCCTGGATGCCGGCGCGGACGACTACATCACCAAGCCATTCAGCACACGCGAGTTCGCGGCCCGCGTCCGCGCGGTGCTGCGCCGCGGCGGCGCTGATCGAGACACCGGCGACGGCAAGCCGGTCGTCTACCAGGGCAAGCACCTGGCGGCAGACTTCGATGCGGTGGCGGTGACGGTGGACGGCGACCCGGTACGCCTCACCCGCCGCGAGTTCGAGTTGCTCCGTTTCCTGGTGATCAACCGCAATCGCGTGCTCTCGCGCGACCGGCTGCTCGAACGTGTCTGGGGCTACGACCAGTCGGTGGAAACCCGTTCGGTCGACGTCCACGTCGGCCGCCTGCGCGGCAAGCTCGGCGCCGCCGCCAGCCAGATCGAGACAGTCGTCGGCCTCGGTTACAGGTTTGTCGAATAGCTCTGCGGCCGCTGCGGTCTCCGTAGTGGACGTTGGTTCGCTCTGTGATCGGCCGTCCCTCACAATCGCGCGATCACCCGCAGCGCCTTGGGGTGCACCTTCGCACTGACGGTGGTGCCGCCAACGTAGGTCTCGCCGTCGACGTGATAGAGAATCGGCCGCGGTGCGCTGATCTCGATCGTCGCAGCGGGAATCATCGTGACGCCGCCGATACGCGCCAGCTTGCCGGAGAACAGCAGCGGCGCTTCGCGCAGGGCGTTGAACGGCGACCGATGCGCGACGACCACCAGATCCAGCTTGCCGTCGTCGAGCCGGGCGGCAGGGGCGATCATCGCGCCGTTGACCGTACTGGCGGCTGTTGGCGATCGCGATCAACAGCGGCGTCGCCCGCAGCGTCGCACCGTCGGCGACGATGGTGTGCTCGTCCGGCACGAAGCGAAACAGCTCGCGCAACGACAGTTCGATGTAGCGCCGAAGCCGCGCCGCACCAGGCCCGATTCGGAGAACGCGTGGGCGACGCGGGCGTCGAGGCCGATGCCGGCGACGTTGAAGAACAGGCGGCCGTCGAGCTCGCCGCAGTCGATGACGCGATCGGTGCCGCCGAACGCCACGGCGAACGCGCGGGCCGCCTCGAGCGGGATGCCGAGCTCGCGCGCCAGGCCGTTGCCGGAGCCGCTCGGGACGATGGCGAGGCTGACGCCGGTAAAGGCGAGCGCGGAGGCCACCTCGTTGACCGTGCCGTCACCGCCCCATGCGGCTACGGTGGCAGCACCGCGCCTGCACCGCGTCCGCGGCGAGCTCGCGGTAGCGTGCCCGGCGGCCTCCGTGACGACAACCCTGGCATCGAGACCATGGCGTTGGACGAGCGCCGCGGCGAGCGCGACGCGGTGCCGCGCGACATCAGGGCGGCCGCCGGTGCCGGAGATTGGGTTGATGATGACGACAACCGGGCCGGCCGGCGCTGACGGGTGCGGCATCGTCTCGGTGGCCACGGCGGTGGCTAGCCGCCGAGTCTGCGCAGGACGTTCGGCGTGACGAACCAGATGAGCGAGCCGGCGCGCCTGGCCGCCAATCCTTCGACGTCGATGCGGCAGACGCCGCCCTTCTTGAACGGCAGCGCGCGCTGGGCGCCGATCAGGTGCGCGGCCAGCTCGCCGAGTTCCGGCTCGTGGCCGACCAGCGCCAGGCGCCGGCGCTTGGCCGCCTTGGCCAGCTGCGTCATCACCGACGCCGGCGTGTGGCCGGGCGCCAGCGCATCGAGCAGCTTGACCGGCGGCTTGCCGTCGAGCCCCGCCGCCAGCAGCTCCGCGGTCTGCTTGGCCCGCACCAGCGGGCTGGTGAAGATCTCGTCGACGGCCACGTCGAGGACGAGCGAGCCCGGCGACGCCCTCCTTGAAGCGCGCGATGCCGCGCTCGGTCAGCGGACGCTTGTTGTCGTCGGGCCACTCGTCGCCGCGTTCGGCGGCGATGGCGTGGCGGACCAGGTAGAGCTCGCAAGGCGGCATGAGTGTTCGTCAGGCGGCGGGTTCGCGGGGCCGCGTCGGCCGGTCGTCGACCTGATCGCAGATGGTGAGCAGCCCCTGGCGCATGCGCCATGTAGCTGGCCGTGCAGCTGCCGGCACTCGGTTTCGAGCTGCCGCACCAGCGATCGAGGTCGCGCCGACAGCCGCAGCGTGGCGGCGCCGGCCGCGCCCTGCACGGCGCGCGTGCGGGCGATGAGCATCTCGAGGTCGTGCATCCGGCCGAGCAGGTCCTGCGCCTTCTTCAGCGTGCGGATGCGCGCGTCGGCGCGCGAGCGGCTCAACTCGCGCGCGATCTCCATCGCGTAGCGCAGCTTCTTGACCGCGATGCGCACTTCGTGCAGCCGGTCGGGGAGGTAGATGCCGGCGGCATTCTCGATGGCGCCTTCGCAGCGGCGTCGCCCGGCGCGCGGCACGGCGCCGCGGCTGCGGCGCAGGCGTCGGCTGGTCGTCGCCGCCGCCGACTGGCACGTCTGCCGCATCCCGGGCCGCGGCCAGCGCCCGCTTCTGCAGCTTGTCGAGGTCGCAGTCTCGATCGACGCGCACCATGTCGCGTGCAGCCGCTGGCCGGTCCTCGAGGATGGCGGCCGCAGGCAGGCGACCCCTCTGCGGGCATCGCCGGCTGCTGCTCGATCTCGTCGAGCATCTGCAGCATGACGTCGAGCTCGCGCACCGGCCCGAACGCCCGGGTCAGCTCGCGGGCGACGCGTTCGAGCTTGCGGCCGCGGGCCGCCGGACGCAATGATCGGCAGCGCCTCGCGCAGCCGGCGGGTGGCTGACCCGCGCCTGGTGCAGCGACTGACACGTCGCCCTGCGCGCGCCGGGCAGGGCGCGCGTGACGGTGCGGCCAGCCGCTGCCTGATGAACGAATCGGGCGGCCCCTGGATCCGTACTATAGACTGTAACGCCACCGCGCCCGGATACCCTCATGCGTATCGCCGCCATCGACATCGGCACCAACTCCGTCCACATGATCGTGGTCCGGGTGCGCCCCGACCTGTCGTTCGAGGTCATCGACCGGAAAAGGCGATGGTGCGGCTCGGCGCCGGCGGTCTCGACGGCAAGGCGCTGACGACGGAGGCGATGACGGCGGCGCTGCAGGCGCTGTCCAAGTTCAAGCGGCTCGCCGAGTCGCACGCGGTGGACGAGATCGTGGCCGCCGCCACCAGCGCCACCCGCGAGGCCGCGCAACGGCGGCGAGTTCCTGGCCACCATCGAGCGCGAGACCGGCATCCGCGCCCGCGTCATCTCCGGGCGCGAGGAAGCCCGGCTCATCCATCTGGCGGCGGTCTACGGCGTGAACGTCGGCAGCGGCCGCGCGGTGGTGATCGACATCGGCGGCGGCAGCGTCGAGATCACGCTCGGCACCGCCAACCGCCATCCAGCTGGCGCGCAGCTTCAAGATCGGGGTCATCCGCCTGACCGAGCGCTTCGTCCGCACCGATCCGCTCGTCGGAGCGCGACGAGCGCCGGCTGAGCAAGCACATCCTCGCCGAGATCGACAAGCACTGCGAGCAGATCGGCGGCATCGGCTTCGACCGCGTCATCGGCACCTCGGGCACCATCCTGAGCATCGGCGCGGTGGCCCGGCGACGCCGCCGCGGCGAGCGCCGAGCGAGCTGCGCAACCTGCGGTGTCGCCGCCAAGCAGATCCGCCGGCTGCGCAAGGACGTGGTTTCGCTCGACCTCAAGGAACGGCTGGCCATGCCCGGCCTCGACCCGCGCCGGGCCGACCTGATCGTCGCCGGCACGGTCCTGCTCGACACCATCCTGCGCCGGCTCGGCGCCGACGAGCTGACGCTGTGCGACCTGGCGCTGCGCGAGGGTCTGGTGCTCGACTACATCCGCCGCAACCAGCACCAGATCGCCCAGATCGATCGCATCCCCGACGTGCGCCGGCGCAGCACGCTCGAGCTCGCGGAGCGCTGCAACTACTACGCCGACCACGCGCAGCAGGTCGCGCGGCTCGCGCTCGCCGCTCTTCGACCAGACGCGCGCGGTGCACGGGCTCACCGACCGCGAGCGCGAGTGGCTCGAGTACGCGGCGCTGATGCACGACCTCGGCGCGCACATCAGCTACGCGCGCCATCATCGCCATTCGCTACTACCTGATGAAGAACGGCGACCTGCGCGGCTTCCAGCCCGACGAGATCGAGGTGATGGCCTGGTCGCGCGCTACCACCGGCGCGGCACGCCGAAGCAAGTCGCACGAGGAGTACGCCCGCCTGCTCGAGCGCCGCTGCGCCGCACCGTGCGCACGCTGTCGTCGATCCTGCGCGTCGCCGAGAGCCTCGACCGCAGCCATGCCCAGGTCATCTCCGGAGTGACGGTGATCGATCGCGGCACGACGTGCTGCTGCAGATTCAGGCCGCGGGCGACGCCGAGCTCGAGCTGTGGGCGACGCAGCGTCACACCGGCCCGTTCGAGCGGATGTCGGCAAAACGGTGCGGGTCGAGGTCAAGACCGGCGCGGCCGCGGCGGCCAGGGCAAAAGCCAGTGCTCCGGTGAGCAGCAGCACGCAAGCCGGCGACACCGCCGGCGACAAGGCTGCCGGGGCGACCGCGGGTGCCCAGCTCCGCTTGATCGGGCCGCCAGGCGCCAAGGCGAAGCGGCCGGTCAGCGGGACCGTAACACGGAATTAACATTAAAGAAACGGCGCGAAATCCCGGTCCGATAGCGTGTCGAGATGCACTCACTCTGGCACCGGTTCGCACTCTGTGTTCGACTGTGCTGACGCTGTTCGCTGGCCGCCTGCGGCGGCGGCACGCCCCGACATCCGGGCAGCCGGTCAGGCCGCCGCCCGGCGACGCGGGCTCGGCGCCATCCAGATCAACGGCGCCGGCGCCACCTTCCCCTACCCGATCTATTCGAAGTGGTTCTCCGAGTACAACAAGCTGCACCCGGACATCCAGATCAACTACCAGTCGATCGGATCCGGCGGCGGCATCCGCCAGCTCGACGAACCAGACGGTGTTCTTCGGCGCCACCGACGGCCCGATGACCGAGGAGCAGATTGCAAGGCGGCGCCGGGCCAGATTGCTGCACCTCCCGACCGTGCTCGGCGCCGTCGTGCCGGTCTACAACCTCGCCGGCGTCAGCGGCCGACGCTGAAGTTCACCGGGCCGCGTGCTCGCCGACATCTTCCTCGGCAAGATCACGAAGTGGAACGACCCGGCGATCGCCGCAGCTCAATCCGGCGTGACGCTGCCGGCCACCGACATCACCGTGGTCCACCGCTCCGACGGCTCCGGCACGACCTTCATCTTCGTCGACTACCTGGCCAAGGTCTCGCCCGAGTGCAAGCGAAGGTCGGCGTCAACACCTCGGTGAACTGGCCGATCGGCGTCGGCGGCAAGGGCAACGAAGGCGTCGCCGGGCTGGTGTCGCAGACGCCCGGGCGCGATCGGCTACGTCGAGCTGATCTACGCGCTGCAGAACAAGATTGCCTTCGGCGCGGTGCAGAATGCCGCCGGCGAGTTCGTCAAGGCCTCGGTCGACTCGGTCACCAGCGCCGCCGCGGCGGCCGCGGCGAGCATGCCGGCCGACTTCCGCGTCTCGATCACCAACGCGCCGGGCGCCGGCGCCTATCCGATCTCGTCGTTCACCTGGCTGCTGCTCTACGAAGACGCCGCAGCGACGCGGCACGAGGCGCAAGGCGATGGTCGACTTCATGCAGTGGGCGCTCACCGACGGCCAGACGCTCGGCGACGGCGCTCGGCTACGCGCCGCTGCCCGACAGCGTCGTCGCGCTGCGAGCTGACCGCGCTGCAGACGGATCAAGGTCTCGTAAGTGGCCGTCGGCCCATGCGCATGCGTTCGCCGCGACCTCGGCTTCCGCCTGGCACAGGCGTCTTCGCGCTGCTGCTCGCCTCGATCGTCATCGCCATCGGCTTCGAGCTGACGCGGCAGTCGATCGCTGTCGATCGCAGAAGTTCGGCCTGGCACTTCTGGCGCACCAGCACCTGGGATCCGGTGGCCGGCGAGTTCGGCGCGCTGCCGTTCATCTGGGGCACGCTCTATTCGTCGGTGCTGGCGCTGCTCATCGCGGCGCCGGTGGCGCTCGGGCATCGCCGTCTTCATCTCGGAGCTGTGCCCGCGCTGGCTGCGGCGCGCCGCTCGTCTTCCTGACCGAACTGCTGGCCGCCATTCCGTCGATCGTCTACGGGCTGTGGGGCATCTTCGTGCTGGTGCCGGCGGTCCGCGCGCTGCAGAGTCGCGACGCCGGACTGGCTGCGCGGCGCTGCCGCTGTTCACCGGACCGCCGCTCGGCGTCGGCATGCTGGCCGCCGGCGCTGATCCTGGCGGTCATGGTCATCCCGTTCACCTCCTCGGTCGCGCGCGAGGTGCTGAAGACGGTGCCGATCGCGCAGCGGGAAGCCGCCTACGCGCTCGGCGCGACGCCGCTTCGAAGCGATTCGCGCGGCGATGTTCTACGCCCGCACCGGCATCGTCGGCGCGGTGATGCTCGGGTTCGGCCGCGCGCTCGGCGAGACCATGGCGGTGACGATGGTCATCGGCAACAACCCGCAGGTGTCGGCTGTCGCTGTTCGCGCCGCAATACACGATGGCGGCGGTGATCGCCAACGAGTTCACCGAGGCCGCCGACGAGCTCTACCTGGCGGCGCTCGATCGAGATCGGGCTGGTGCTGTTCGTCATCACGCTGATCGTCAACGCGCTGTCGCGGCTGCTGATCTGGAGCATGGCCGCGCGGCCGCAGATGCGGCGCCGGTCGTCGGCGCCGAGGTGGCCGCATGACACGCGACCTGCTGCCGCAAGGCTGATGTCGGCGGCCTTCGTCGGCGCCTGCGCGCTGTCGGTGCTGATGGCGCTGGTGCCGCTGGCCTTCATCCTGTTCTTCGTCGTCAGCCAGGGCGTCCAGGCGCTCAACCTCGAGTTCTTCACGAACATGCCGCGACCGGTCGGCGAAGCCCGGCGGCGGCATGGCCAACGCCATCGTCGGCACGCTGATGCTGACCGGGCTCGGCGTCGCTGATGGCGATTCCGATCGGCGTCCTGAGCGGCGTCTACATGTCCGAGTATGCCGGCACGCGCTTCGCCGCGGCGGTGCGTTTCGCCGCCGACACGCTGAACGGCGTGCCGTCGATCGTCATCGGCGTGTTCGTCTACGGCATGGCGGTGCTGCCGTTCAAGCAGTTCAGCGCCCTGGCCGGCGGCCTCGCGCTCGGCATCGATGATGATCCCGATCATCGCGCGCACCACCGAGGAGCTGCTGCTGCTGGTGCCGGCGGCGATGCGCGAAGGCGCGCTGGCACTTGGCGCGACGCGCGCCCGCGCCGTCTTCACCGTCATCGTGCCGGCGGCGCTGCCCGGCATCATCACCGGCGTCGTGCTGGCGCTGGCGCGGATCGCCGGCGAAACCGCGCCGCTGCTCTTCACCTCGTTCAACAACCGCTTCTTCTCCACCGAGCCTGACGCAGCCGATCTCGTCGCTCACCGTGCAGGTCTTCACCTACGCGATCTCGCCGTACGAGGACTGGCACCGCCAGGCCTGGGCCGGCGCGCTGGTGCTGGTCGAGTTCGTGCTGATCTGCTCGCTGCTGGCACCGTATGGCCACCGCGCGCGTCACGCGCATTCGAGGTGGCCGGAGTCAGTGATGTCCGCATCCGCCCAGATGCAGATGACGGCGTCACCGTGCCGGTGCCGCAGCCGCCGTCGCGGACCGGCGACAGCCGCCAGCGCGGCGCGGTCAAGATCGACGTCGACGGGCTGTCGTTCTACTACGGCGTCAAACGCGCGCTGCGAGGACATCACCATGCAGATCCGCACGAACCTGGTGACCGCGTTCATCGGGCCGTCCGGCTGCGGCAAGAGCACCTTGCTGCGCACGCTCAACCGGATGAACGACATCATCCCGGGCGCCCGCGTCGACGGGAAGGTCACGCATCGACGGCCAGGACATCTACGGCCGCGGCGTCGACGCGGTGGAGCTGCGGCGCCGGGTCGGGATGGTGTTCCAGAAGTCCGAACCCGTTCCCGAAGTCGATCTTCGAGAACGTCGCCTACGGCCTGCGCATCAACGGCATGGCCGGCAGCCGATCCGAGCTGGCCGGGCGCGTCGAGGAGAGCCTGCAGCAGGCGGCCTCTGGGACGAGGTCAAGGACCGGCTGCATGACGTCGGCACTGGCGATGTCGGGCGGCCAGCAGCAGCGGCTGTGCATCGCCCGGGCGCTCGCCGTGCGCCCGGACATCCTGCTGATGGACGAGCCGGCCTCGCGCGCTCGACCCGATCGCGACCCAGCGGATCGAGGAGCTGATCTACGACCTGAAGCAGAGTTACACCATCGTCATCGTGACGCACAACATGCAGCAGGCGGCCCGCGTGTCCGACTACACCGCCTTCTTCTGGCTGGGCAAGCTGGTCGAGTACGACCGAACCGACCAGATGTTCACGGCTCCGGCGGAGAAGCTGACCGAGGACTACGTGACGGGGAGGTTCGGCTAATGGACGACGGGTTGGCACGGCACTTCCACGAGGAGCTCGAGACGCTGCAAAGCGCGGCTGCTCGAGATGGGCGGCCTGGCCGAGGAGCGTGTGCGCGCCGCCGTCGACGGGCTGGTCGACGCGCGACGTGGTACGTCGTCGATCGCGGTGACGCGCGGCGACGAGCCGATCAACGCGTCTCCACATCGAGGTCGACGAGCCGCTGCTTCCGGCTGCTGGCGCTGCACCAGCCGATGGCCTCCGACCTGCGGCCGATCGTCGCGGCGGTGAAGATCAACACCGACCTCGAACGGGTCGGCGACCTGGCGGTCAACATCGCCGAGGCCGCCGCGGCGCTATGTCACGCATCCGCCGGTCAAGAAGCTGATCGACATCCCGCGCATGGGCGACATTGCGCAGACGATGCTGCGCGACGCGCTCGACGCGTTCGTGCGCCGCGACATCGCGCTGGCGCAGCACGTGCTGAACGAGGACGACAAGCTCGACGCCTTCAAGACGCAGATTTTCCGCGAACTGCTCACCTACATGCTCGAGGACCCGACCACCGTCGAGCCCGCCCTCGACCTGATCCTCGATCTCCCGCCACCTCGAACGGATCGGCGACCACGCGACCAACGTCGCCGAGGACGTGATCTTCATGGTGTCGGCGCTGGACGTCCGGCACCATCCGCAGGCGAACCTCTAGGCCGCACGCAGGGTTGGCGGTCGTGGTCGGTTGGTGGCAGGCGTGGGCGGCGCTCGCCGCGGCTCGCGACGTCCGGATTCGCCGTGAAATGCCGGCCACCAACTACCAACTACCAACCACCAACCGATCCCGATAGAATGAATCGGATGGGCGAGGCACCGCTCTGCGTGCTGTGCCGAACGCACCCGGTCGAGCGAACGTGGCGGCCGTTCTGCAGCGAACGCTGCCGCAACGAGGACCTGGCCCGGTGGGCCGACGGCGACTATCGGGTGCCCGGCGAACCGGTGCCCTTCTCCAGACAGCCCGACCGACGGCAACCCCGCCGGCGATTAACCAGCTCCTTTTATGGCCGACACGCTCACGATCACGGACAACCGCACCGGCAAGCAGTACGAGGTGCCGATTACGGACGGCGCGATCCGCGCGACCGATCTCCGCCAGATCAAGGCCGAGCAAGGACGACACGGGTCTGGTCACCTATGACCCGGCGTTCATGAACACCGCGAACTGCCGCAGCCGCATCACCTACATCGACGGCGACAAGGGGATCCTCGAATATCGCGGCTACCCGATCGAGCAGCTCGCCGAGCACTCGACCTATCTGGAAACGGCGTACCTGATCATCTTCGGCGAGCTGCCGACCGATGCGCAGATGCGTGACTGGACGCAAGCAGATCACCATCCACACCATGCTTCACGAGAACATCAAGAAGCTGATGGAGGGGTTCCAGTACGACGCGCACCCGATGGGCGTCTTCCTGAGCACGGTCGGCGCGTTCTCGACGTTCTATCCCGACGCGAAGAAGATTTTCGACGAACAGTCGCGCAAGAAGCAGATTCACCGGCTGATCGCCAAGGTGCCGACGATTGCCGCCTACGCCTTCCGCCACAGCATCGGCCGGCCCTACGTCTACCCGGACAACGAACTGAGCTTCGCCGGCAACTTCCTGAACATGCTGTTCCGGATGACCGAGCTGAAGTACAACGTCAACCCGGTGCTGGAACGCGCGCTCGAAGTCCTGTTCATCCTGCATGCGGACCACGAACAGAACTGCAGCACCAGCGCGATGCGCGGCATCGGCAGCTCGCACGTCGACCCGTACTCGGCGATGGCCGGCGCGGCCGCGGCGCTCTACGGTCCGTTGCACGGCGGTGCGAACGAGGCGGTGCTGCGGATGCTCAACGAGATCGGCAGCCTGCAGAACATTCCCGGCTTCATCAAGCGCGTCAAGGGCGGCGAGGGACGGCTGATGGGCTTCGGCCATCGCGTCTACAAGTCGTACGATCCCCGAGCCAAGATCATCAAGCAGACCGCCGACGAGGTCTTCGAGGTCACCGGCAAGAATCCGCTGCTCGAGATCGCGCTCGAACTTGAGCGGATCGCGCTCGAAGACGACTACTTCGTCACCCGCAAGCTCTATCCGAACGTCGACTTCTACTCCGGCCTGATCTACCAGGCGATGGGTTTCCCGACGACGATGTTCCCGGTGCTGTTTGCCATCCCGCGCACCTCGGGCTGGATTGCGCAGTGGGAAGAGATGCTGCTCGATCCGGAGCAGAAGATCGCGCGGCCGCGCCAGATCTACATCGGCCACACGCGCCGCGACTACGTGCTTAAGGAACAGCGCGGGTGACCGGCACAGCGACGCGGCGCCGCGGCCCGAGGCTGCGCGCTGCGCTGCTTGGCGTCGCGCTGCTTGGCGCGACCGTGGCGTGCGGCAACCCGACGACCACCGAGGCGCATGGCAGCACCGCGGCGACCGAGGCGCACGAAACGATGAACGAGCAGGCGCCGGCAGCGCCGACGGCAGCGGCTGCCGCGCCGATCCCGCCGTTCGATTCGGCCCGCGCCTGGGAGCACCTGACGAAACAGGTCGCGTTCGGCCCCCGCCCCGCCGGCTCCGCCGCCCTGGCCGAAACCCGCCGCTACCTCGAAGCGCAACTGCGCGCTGTTGGCATCAGCAGCCGGCAGCAGGCCTTCACCGCGACGACGCCGGCGGGCCCGGTTGCCATGGTGAATATCATCGCCACCATCCCGGGCCGGCGCGCCGAACGCATCGTGCTCGCCAGCCACTACGACACCAAGCTGGCGAAGGACTTCCGCTTCGTCGGCGCCAGCGACGGTGCCTCCTCGACCGCCGCGCTGCTGGAACTCGGCCGCCTGCTGAACGGCCGCCAGGGCGAGTTCACCATTGAGCTGCTGTTTCTCGACGGCGAGGAGTCGGTCAACTGGGAGTGGCGCGACCCGGACCACACCTACGGCAGCCGCTATTACGTCGCGCAGGCGCAGCAGGATCGCAGTATCGGCTCGATCAGGGCGCTCATCCTGCTCGACATGATCGGCGACCGTGACCTGACGGTGCGGCGCGACTCGAACTCCACGCCCTGGCTTACCGACATTGTCTGGGAGGCGGCAGCGCGGGTCGGCCATCGTGACCGCTTCCCCAACGACCTGACCACTGTCGAAGACGACCACATCCCCTTTCTGCGCGCCGGAGTGCCCGCCGTCGACATCATCGACCTCGAGTACGCCGCGTGGCACACGGCACAGGACGACCTCGATCATGTCAGTGCCAGGAGCCTGCAGGTGGTCGGCGACGTCATCGTGGCCGCCTTGCCCGACATCGAAGCGCGGCTCGCCGCGCCGGTCCGCCGCATCGGCTTCTGAGCGGCGTCAAACGCCTGAACCACGGAGGTCCGCTCCGTGGTCAAGCGCTTCCAGTCCGCCGTGTGTCACAGCTCGTATTCGTAACGGGCGACGTAGTACGCGCCGACCTGCCGGAAGCTGTGCAAGCGGAAGCCGAAACGCTCGTAGAAGGCGCGGAGCCTGCCGCGCTCGGCGTCACAATCGAGGCGCAGGTGACGGCATCCGAGCGTGCGGGCCCGCTGCGCGGCCCACTGCAGCAGTGCCGTCGACACGCCCCGCCCCTTGAAGGCGCGCCCGGCGACCAGGCGGTGGACGAACGCCGAACCGCCCGGCGGCAGGTCAGGCCAGAACAGCCGGTCCTCCAATTGGAACCGGACGGCGCCGGCCGTCACGCCATCGCACTCGGCGATGACGAACTGGCCGGCGGTCACCTCGGCGCGGATGGCACGGGGCTCCAGTTCGTTCTCCTCCCACATCACCGTGCCGAGCGCATCGACCCAGCGGGCGGCTTCGACCAGCAGCGCCTCGATCGCCGCTGCGTCCGCAACAGCCGCGGGGCGAACGCTGATGCGGCTGGCCGGCGACGAGTCAGGCATCCAGCCGGGTCGACGCGAACGCGCGCGCCGCTTCGATCTCGCGGACGATTTCCTGCTCGGTGAGGACGGTGCTCGACGCCTTGGCGCGCCGGAACACCCGATCGACCACTTCGTCGCTGGCGTCGATGCCGTGCCGCTCGAGCCAGAAGACGACGTTCGACTTGCCTGACATCGGCCCGACCTCGATCTGCTGCGTCCGGCCGACCAGTCGCGCCGGAACCCCGGAGTAGACCGTGTCCATCAACTCCGCGTCGTTCTTGCGGAAGGCCTTGATGACGGCCGCGGCGTGCACGCCGGTCGCGGTGCGGAACGCATCGCGGCCGAAGACCGGGTAGTTGTCCGGGATCGGCTCACCGGTCGCCGCCGACACCTCCCGCACCAACTCGTCAAGGTGCGTGAGGTCGCGGTCGATCCAGCGCATCAGCACCAGGTTGACCATCAGCAGATCCAGCGGCGTGTTGCCGACGCGCTCGCCGATACCGAGCACGGTGCCGTGCACGCGCGAGGCACCGGCTTCGAGTGCCGCCACGCTGTTGATCGTGCCCATGTCGCGATCGCGATGGCCGTGCCAGTCGATGCCGACTGCCGCGCCGCTCTCGTCGATCACGCGCTGTGTGAACCGGACCAGGGCACGCGCGCCAGCCGGCGTCGCGTGGCCAACCGTGTCGGCGATGCAGATCCGCGACGCCCCGGCATGGATGGCGGTGGTGAAGAGACGGCGCAGGGTTTCCGGGTCCGAGCGCGTCGTATCCTCCGTGACGTACATCGCCGTCAATCCTTCGCGGACGGCGAAGCCAATCGCCTCCTCGGTGCAGCGCTGCAGGTGGTCGACCGTCCAGTCCTCCGCATACCGGCGGATCGGGCTCGAGCCGATGAAGCAGCAGCATTCGATCGGCAGCCCGGTCCGCTGCACGATGCCGGCAATCGGCTCGATGTCGGCAATCAGGGTCCGCGCCGCGCAGTTCGCCTGGATGGCGAGTCGGGAGGACACGATCTCGGTCGCCAGCCGTTCGGCGTCGCGCACCACGTGCGGCCCGGCGCCGGGCAGGCCGATGTCGCAGGTGTCGATGCCGATGCGGTCGAGCAGGTGGAGAATGCGCAGCTTTTCGTCGATATGGGGAGCCCGGACGGAGGGGGACTGCAATCCGTCGCGGAGCGTTTCGTCGAGCAGCATGACCTGCGGCGGGCGCTCGGCCGGCGTGGCCAGGTTCCAGTCGTAGATCAGGCGCTCATCCACGCCGACTCCTTCGGGCGATCAGCCCTGCGGCGGCGACCCCAACCGCTGCGACCGCACCGCTCGAGAGCAGCCCGGCACGGACCGACCGCGCCACTGCCGGCTGCATCACCTGGTCGATCGTCGGTGGCGGAGCGCCGCGGGCCGCGGCAGCGCGCTGCGCGCGGACGTATTGGTCGGTGCCACGCGCCGTGATGCGGTCCTGGACGACGGCGAAGGTGGCCAACGCGACCACTCCGCTGCAGACCAGCACACGGGTCGGGGTCAGCAGGCGACGCCAGGGGCCGGAGCGGGTCGACGCCACCGGGCAATTATAGGGCTCGCCTCGCCAGGGCTGACTTCGCTGGCACTCGCCCCGCCGGCCGACTCCGGCAGTCCGCGGGCGTGTGTCTTGCTGGTAGACGCGATAGTTCTCGGCGGCGGCCGTCGCCGCGCCGCGGCGCCGGTCGACTCCCGCCCGGCATGCCCCTGACGACCAAGGAGCTTTCATGCAGATTCGCGACGTGATGACAGCCAACCCGGCGACCCTGTCGCCGGACGATTCAATTCAGAGTGCGGCGCGGCTGATGCGCGACGAAGACACTGGCGCGGTGCCGGTCGTCGAGAACGGCCGCGTTGTCGGCATGGTCACCGACCGTGACATCGTCGTGCGCGCGGTGGCCGACGGCGGCCAGGTCAGCAGCCCGGTGCGCGACATCCTGACCACCAACCTGGTCTCGGTGACCTCCGATTCCTCCACCGGCGACGCCGCCGAGCTGATGGCCGAACACCAGATCCGCCGCCTGCCCGTCGTCGACAACGGCGCCCTGGTCGGCATCGTCTCGATCGGCGACATCGCCGTCAAGGAAGGCAAGGACAAGCGCTCAGGCGACACGCTCCAGAGCATCTCCGAAGGCGTCAAGGAACGCGGCTAGCGGTGCGCTGACCGAGGCATCACCGCTGGGGCTGGCCGGGGCCAGCCCCAGCGGCGCCGGCCCGGGCGCGGTGGCAAACCACCAGCCAATCAGCAGCGCGACGACGATTGCCAGGACGATGATCAGCGGCATTTTCGAGCGCCGGCGCTTCTCGAACAGCGAGCCTTCCGTCGGCGGCTTGAACCGCGGCTCGGTCGTGGCATTGCCACAGCGATAGCAGATGAGCGCCTTGGCGGCGATCTCGGTCCCACAGTGTTTGCAGATCATTGGCGCAGGGTTAAGGTCTACAGTCTACGGTCTACGGTCTGAGCAGGAGGCAAGCAGCGGTTCCTCCCCGTCCGGCAGGGGTAATGTACTGACCGTAGACTGAAGACCGCAGACCGGAGCCCCTCAGCCCGATGATCCCCCTCCGCGACGTCATCCCGACCCGCACGACGCCCTACCTGACGGTGACGCTCATCGTCCTGAATGCGGTGGTATTCGGCTTCGAGCTGCTGCTCGGTGACGCGGTCAACCAGTTCATCCTCTACTTCGGCCTCGTCCCGGCGGCGTTCTCCTGGGTGGCGGTGGTCACCTCGATGTTCGTGCACGGCGGCTTCCTGCACTTCGCCGGCAACATGCTCTACCTCTGGATCTTCGGCGACAACGTCGAGGACCGCATGGGGCACGGCCGCTTCCTGGTGTTCTACCTGCTCTGTGGCGCCGCGGCGGCGCTGGCGCAGACGGCGATGCATCCAGACTCGGTGATTCCGATGGTCGGCGCGAGCGGCGCGATTGCCGGGGTGATGGGCGCGTATTTCGTGCTCTACCCGCACTCGCGCATCGTCACGCTGATCCCGTTCTTCTTCCAGGTGGTAGAGGTACCGGCGATCTTCTTCCTCGGTATCTGGCTGCTGATGCAGTTCGTCAGCGGCGTCGGGTCGATTGCCGCGGCAACCGGCGGAGAACCGGCGGGTGGCATCGCGTTCTGGGCGCACGTTGCCGGCTTCGTCGCCGGCGTCGGCTCGGTGCTGGTCTTCAGGCGGCCGGAGCGGCAGCGGGTCGAATGGTGGAACGACCTGTAATGTTCAGGGGAACGTCTTGTTCCTGACCGGCTCGTCGGTCCGGAACTCGTGCGACAGGTTGTAGAAGCCGGCGGTCGTCAGCGTGACGGTGACCGGCTGGTCGCTGGCGTTCTCCCAGTACCAGCCGTGAATGCCGGAGAACGGCGCGGTCAGCGTGCCCGACGCCTGGCGCGCCGCTTCGACCTTCTCGTAGGTCTGCGCGTAGCCACGCGGCGCGCCGTCGGGCTCGGCGTGGAACTCGTAGTTCGACCGGCGCCGGTGGCCTGTCCACGAGTAGCAGCAGCGCCTCGCCCTTGTCCAGCCGGTACTTGTATTCGATTGACCCGCGCGGGCGCGAGCGTGAAGCTCGACGCGTCTCCTGGTTGAACGGCCGCTCCTGCGCGGCGACGATCACCGCCTGGCCGCCCGCCGCGGGCGTGCCGAGCGCGTTCGAGCGCGTCGACCTGCTGGCCGACGACGCCGAGATCGCAGCAGCCCGAGCCGGGCGCCGATGCCGAGTCGGATCGACCCCGTACTCCGCCGGCAGCACGAACATCACCAGGATCAGGCCCGCAGCGAGCAGCGCCGCGCCGGCGGCGACCGCGATCCGGTGGCGCGCCGGACCGTCGCGCTCCGTCGTCGTCGTCATGTGCTCATCACGCCTGCGCAGGAAGTAGCCGGAGAGCTGGTAGCCGACCAGCAGGAAGCCGCAGGCCATCACCACGGCGTTGGTGGCAAACGCGTGGCGGAGGAAGCCGCTGCGGGTGCGCCAGTAGCTGAGGGCGATGAGGATGGCCGTCAGCGCCAGCACCTGGCCGATCTCGACGCCGACGTTGAAGCTGACGATGTTGGTGACCAGCCCGTTCGGCGACAGCGCGAACTCCTGCAGCTTGGTGGCCAGGCCGAAGCCGTGGAACAGGCCGAACACCAGCACCGCGACGCGCGTGTTCGGCTGGAAGCCGAAGAAGCGCCGGAACCCGTCCATGTTCTCGAACGCCTTGTAGACCACGGAGAAGCCGATGATCGCGTCGATGAGGTAGGGGTTGGCGCGGATGCCGCCGAGCACGCCGGCCAGCAGCGTGACGCTGTGGCCGATGCGTGAACAGGCTGACGTAGAGGACGACGTCCTTCAGCCGGTAGAGGAAGAAGATCACGCCGACCAGGAACAGCAGATGGTCGTAGCCGGTGACCATGTGCTTGGCGCCGAGATACATCAGCGGACCGATCGCCGCGCCCCTGCAGCCCCTGCAGGAACACCGCGTCCTTGCCCGACACGCCGTGCGCCTCGACGCCCTGGCTCCCCGCCGCAAGGACGAGCGCTGCGCAGACGAGCCACACCGGCACAACTTTCAACCTACTGCCCACGTCCCACTTCTCCACTTCTCCACTTTCTACTTTCTAAGTCGCTACTGCCTCTGATACCGCTGATGACAGTCGTCGCAGCTGGTGTTCAGCACCGCGCCGGCGTCGAGGATGCCGTCGGCGCTCTTGGCTTCGACTGCCTTGAGATTCTGGCGCCCGGCGTCGATCATCGCTTGCGACATCTTGATCCAGTCGCCGCGATCGACGGCTCGCCCCTCCATCATCAGCAGGTTGCCGGCCTCCGCGAGTGCTGCGGCGCTGTTGCCGACCGCCGCCCACTCCTCCTCGCTGGCCGGCGCCTTCTCCTCGACGCCCTTCTCCGACACGGTCGTGCTCACCGACTCGAAGATCACCGTCGCGGCCGGCGCGACGATGCCACCCATGATCTGCTTGACGGTGGCAACCGGCACGAGCGGCGTATCTGACAGCACGGCAGCCGCCGGCTGCTGCCGCGCGGCGCGGGCGCCGACCACGACGAAGCCGAGGCCGAAGACGAACAACAGCGCGCTGACGACGAAAAGAGGCAAGGAGGTTCGCATCGAATCATGTCCCTGACGGCGGGTATGCCGGATCCGCCCGGCGGATGAGACCGCCGGTCTCAGGGAATCATAGTCGGCGAACCGGTCAGGAGGCGAGCAAACGCCGGTATAGCTCGAGCCAGTTGGCAGTGGACCTATCGGCGGTGAAGAGCTGCAGGGCCCGGCGGCGCACGGCGGCGGTCCGGGCCGCGGTTGCCGGCCGGTCGGCGAGCGCCTGCAGTACCCGGCCGACGCCGGCCTGCACGTCACCCGGGGGAAAGAGGGACAGTTCGGAGTCGAGCACGTCGGGGTTGCCGGCGATATCGGTCGCCACGCACGGTACCTCGAGGAAGGTCGCTTCCAGCAGGACGTTCGGAAATCCTTCACTGCGCGAGGTGAGCACGAACAGGTCGAAGCCCGCAGCGAGGCTGCGCGCGTCGGGACGGCGGCCGAGGAAGGTGACCGCACCATCGAGCGCCAAGGACGCCGCCCGCGCCTCCAGGGTCGCGCGCAGTTCGCCGTCGCCGATGACGATGCCGTGCACGTCGCGCCGCACGGCGCGAACGCCCGCGAGGATCTCGAGGAACGTCGCCTGGTCCTTCTCGTGCGCGAGCCGGCCGACCGTGCCGATGAACACGGTGTCATGCGGCTGGCCGCTCGCGGCGGCCAGCCGCGCGCGGCTCGCCGCGCGATCCCCGGTCACGCGTGCCGGATCGAGGCCATTGTGGATGACGGCGATGTCACGGGTCGGCATCCAGGCCCAGCGTGCGTGGTCGTCGACCAGGGCGTGCGCGTTCACGGTGACGATGTCGGCAGCGCGCGAGCCAAGCACGTCGCCGAGGCGATGCCACCACTGGCGGTACCACATCTCCCGCTTCCAGACGCTCAGGTTGCGGACCGAACCGATCACCACTGGCACACCGGCGAGCCTGGCTGCCGCCGCCCCGACCATGTTGGCCATGAACAGCCAGGTGTGGACGACATCGTAGCGCCCGGCACGGCACCGCTCGGCGATCTCCCGCACCGACAGCGCCAGGCGCGGCCAGCTGCGCACGTAGCTGATCGTGATGTCATCACGCTTCAACCACTGCCGGGAGAAGTCACCGTCCGACTCGCCGAGCACCAGCAGTTCGACGTCGAACTCCGCTGCCGGCGTGCGGTTCAGCAGCTCGGCGAGCTGCACCTGGGCACCGCCGACGCCCAGGCTGGAGATGATGTGGAGCACCTTGCGCCGGACGCCGGCAGGTGCCGCCGCGACGGGCGGGCGCCGCACCAGGCACGCAGCCAGCAACGTCGCCAGAAACACGTGCGCGTCCCAACGGGCGAGAAATCCGGCACACGAATACTGCAGCGCGTCGAGCCTGAAGCGGCCTCGGCTCAGCTGCTCAACCGGTTGGTCACCGGGGACGATCAGCACCCGCTCGGCGCCGATCGCCGCGACCACGCGGTAGATGTTGCCATGCAGTTCGCGGTAGTGCGTCATCTGCGGAATGACGATCTCCGTGAACCGTTCGCCGCGCAGGCGCAGCAGCAGCCAGGGCGGCACGCCGAGCAGGCCGAAGCGGATGCCGGGAATCTCGACGATGCGATCCGCGCCGGCCGCACGCAGGGTGTCGCCATGGCCACGATGGCTCAGGACGACGAGTTCCGCACCGGGGTGCCGCGCACGCGCGAGCGCCAGGGCGGCGGTGAGCTGCGGGGTGCGGCAGCAGCGGACGACCAGCACCCGTGGCCGTTCGGCGCGCCCCGCGTTGGCCTCTTCGCCGGTGCTGGCGGCAGCGCCGCCGGCCGGCGCGGCTGCCATGCCTGCAGCGTTGGCCGCGGCGGCGGCGGTCTCCGCCGCGTCAGCTTCGGCTGCTTCGGCTGGCGCGTAGCGCAGGAGGGCAGACGACATGCGCTAGCTGGCGGAGTCCGAAGCCACGGCGCCCTCGCGTCGCCGCACCACGTAAAGCGCGCTGATTGCGGCAAGATCGTCACCCTCGAGCCCGGCAAAGTCCTCGTGCAGGCGCGGCCGGATGTCGGCGAGGTACTCCGCGTCCGCATACATGTTCGGCGAGGCGGACTGCGCGAAGCCGGCACGCTCGAAGGCGGCAGCAATGGTCGACAGCCGCCACTGCCCGCCGCCCTCGCAGAACGTGCGCTGCCGCAGCGCGTTGTAGTCTGACCGCGACATCGTCAGGTACTCGAGCGGCCGGCTGAAGTCACGATGATCACGAAGGTCGACCTGGTGGAACCCGTAGCCGCCGGGCGCCGTCACCGTCGCCAGGTTGGCCGCTGTCGTGTCGATGTCCTCGACGTGCTCGAGGACCGCGTTCGACAGCACGACGTCGAAGCGCTCACCAACCTTCCAGAGCTCCTCGGCGGCGAGCGGGTGGACGCGCACGACGTCGGCGACGAACGCACCCTCGTTCAGCAGCCGATCGATCGGCGCCGTGGACACGCCTCCCCGGTCGGCGACCCGATCGCGCAGCGCGCGGAAGAAGGGGCCGTGAAAGTCTGGGTCCCAGGGCGCGTTGAAGCGGTCGGCGACGGCAACCGTGGCGCCGCCACATGCCAGCAGCACCGCCGACCCGAGCGTCTCGCCAGGGCCGACTTCAAGGACGCGCAGGCCGGCGAACGGCCGGACGGCGTGCTTGACGGCCGGCGGGCCGTTGCCCTGCCACCACATCTCGAAACCGGCGGCGACCGAGATCGCGTAGTCGACCGCTGCGGCGATCGCTCCAGGCGAGTTGTTCTGCTTCGTCAGGTTGATCGGCGACGCGCTGCTCATGACTCTCTCCACCGTGCGCGGCAGCAAGAGCAAGACCACGATGCCGGCTCCGCGCAGTTGAGATAAAAGGTCGCGTAAATCGCCGCGCACGGCTGCTGCGGGTGTCGGCGGGCCGGCTGCCGCTGTCGGCGCATTGGCTCGACCGTAAGAGCGGAACCCCGCGAATTGCCGCGAAAACGGCCGGAAACAGAGGTGGCTCGACGCCGCGGCGCTGCCGGCTCGTGGCGATCAACTTGCAGCCCGGACGTGCGAAGTTCCATCACCTTCAGCCTTTCTGTAGCAGGAGTCGACGCGTGACTGTCCAAACCGCTGTTCTCGAGACGCCGCTCTCCCGCGCGCCGCTGGCGCTGCCAAAGACGATGCATCTCAACCTGACGAATGCGTGCAACCTCAATTGCCGCATCTGCCGTCCCGAGGACTTCAAGTACACCGCGCAGTATCTCGACCGGCCGGTGATCCAGCGCGTGATCGACGAGGTGTTCGACTCCCTCACCGAGCTGCGGCTCGATTCGTCGGGCGAGCTGCTGATGGCCAAGGAGCTTCCCTACGTGCTCGCCGAGGCGACGCGGCGCGACATCCCGACCAAGATCTGCACCAACGGCGTCCTGATCACCGACGAAATCGCCGAGATGCTGTGCCGCTCGTCGATCACCAACGTCCAAATCTCCCTCGACAGCCCGGACAAGGAGACGCTCGAGTGGATTCGCACCCGCGCCAAGTTCGAGAAGGTGCTCGGCGGCGCCCGCACGCTGGTGAAATGGCGCAGCAAACTGGGCAACACGCGGATGCGCATCAACTTCCACGGCGCGGTGCTGCGCCAGAACCTGCCGCAGCTGCCCGACCTGGTGCGGCTGGCCAAGGATGTCGGCGTCGACGACGTGAGCTTCGCCTACGGCTTCATTCACGGCTACATGGATCCGGAGTGGGCGGTGTTCTGGGACCAGGAGAGCTACCGCGAAACGATGAAGGAAGTCCGCTGGCTCTGTGACGACCTGGGCATCGGCTTCAACGCGCCGCCCGACTTCGGCCAGCCGATTCTCGCATCGCGCCGCTGCGACTACCTGTTCGAAAAGACCTACGTCAACCCTGATGGCCAGGTAGCGCCGTGCTGCATCGGTCCCGACGGCTACACCGGCGACCTGAAGAAGAGCTCGTTCGCCGACATCTGGCACGGCGACACCTATCGCGCGTTCCGCGACACCTACGACACGCCGGCACCGGCGTTCGACAAGTGCGCTGCCTGCTACATCATGCAGGGCTGGGACCCGGGCGACTACAAGCCGCACTTCGATCCGCGCCACTGGCCGTACGTGACCGCCCGGCTTGCCGGTACGTTTGCGCCGAAGGCGGTGGACGGCGCGCCGGTGACGATGTTCGTCCGTGACGGCGACGTGGCGCGCCGCGCCGAGCAGCGGCGCCAGACGGCGATGCCCAGGCTGGCAGAACGGCGCATCCTTCTGTTCGGTGCCGGCGCTGGCGCCCAGGAGGCGTACACGGTGCTCGAATCCCACGGCCTGGCCGACCGCATCGTCGCCGTCTGCGACAACGACGTGGCGAAGCACGGCACGATGTTCCGCCACCTTCCCGTCCAGGCACTGGACGCCGTGCCGCGCGACTCGTACGACTACGTGATCATCGGCTCGATCCCCGGCAAGGTGGCGATCACCGCGCAGCTCGAGGCGCTCGGCCTGCGGATGCGAACGGAGTTCGGCACCCTCTGGTTCCTGATGGACCAGGTGCTGAAGAAGGACGCGGCCTGACGGAGGCGACGTTGAACAACGCTGAATTGCGGGCCGACAACCTCGAGGCGCTGGCTGCCGTGCTGCCCGGGTTTGCCTTGCCGGCCACGGATGCGGCGCGCGAGGTGGACGGGGTCTGGCGCATCGAGGTCGACGGCAAGAGCGTGGCGTTCCACAGCCGCGATCCGCATCGCGAGGCGGACCGCATTGCCGCGCAGCTGCTCGAGAACAGTGGCGATCTTCGGCTGATCGCCACCATCGGCCTCGGCGCCGGTTACCTGCTCGAGGCGCTGGACCGCGCCGGCTGGACCGGCAAGGTCCTGGCAATCGAGCCGGAGGCCGCGTTCATCGCGCCGCTCCTGTCCCGCCCACAACTCGGCACCTGGCTGCGTGATGGCCGCCTGAGGATCCTGACCGGGCCGGACTTCGCAGGCGCAGCGGACTGCTGGCCGCTCTTCGGCGACGGCACGGCTCCTTCGGTGCTGCACGTCAACCCGGTGCTGGCGCGGCTGCGTCCCGCCGGCGTGGCACAGGCGCGCGCGCTGGTCGAACGGCTGCACGGTGAGGCGGCAAACAATGCCGCGGCGCGGCGCGCCCTCGGCGGCCGCTACCTGCTGAACACGCTGCGCAACCTCGCGGTGCTCGGCGACGAAGGCGACGTCGCATCGCTATTCGATGCGGCACCCGGCGCAACAGCCATCGTCGTCGCCGCCGGCCCGTCGCTCGACCGCGTGCTGCCGGAGCTGCGCGCGGCACAAGGTTCGGCGATCATCATTTGCGTCGACACGGCGCTGAGGCCGCTGCTGGCGGCCGGCATCGAGCCGTCGTTCGTCGTCGCGGTCGATCCGAGCGAAGCGAACGCCCGGCACCTGACTGACTTGCCGGCTTGTCCGCATACTGCGCTGGTCGCCGAGGGGAGCCTGGACCCGTTGGCACTCGCCGGCTTCCGCGGCCGGACGTTCTTCTTCAACGTCTCCCATCACCAGCCGTGGCCGTGGCTCGAAGCGCAGGGTCACTCGGTTGGCCGGCTACGGGTCTGGGGCTCGGTGCTGACCACGGCGTTCGATCTCGCGCTCGAGCTCGACTGCACGCGGATCGCCTTCGCCGGTGCCGACCTCTCCTATACCGACGCACGGCCGTACGCGCGCAACGTCGCCTTCGAGGAAGACTGGCGGCGCCGCGCCGAGTGGGGCCAGCCGCAGGCAGCGCAGTGGGCGGACGCGGTCACGCGGCATCCGGCGATCGCCGAGGCCGATGTGCACGGCGAACCGGCGCACAGTGCGGCGCATCTCATTGCTTTCCGCAACTGGCTGCTCGAGCAGATGCGCAAGGAGACCGGCCGCACGTTCCTCAACCTGACCGGCGGCGGCATCCTGCACGGTACGGGCATCAGCCAGGCGAGCGCCGCCGGGTTCGTCGCCTCGCTCGACGCCGCCGCGCCGCGCCCAGGCCCCGAGCGTTACCGCCCCGCCGCCGTCGACCTGGTGGCGCCGGCGCGCGCACTGCTCCAGGCGGCCGCTCGTGGCGATTCGGCTGCGCGGGCGACGGTAGCGGCATGGCGTGAGTTTGCCGCCGGCATCACGAGTGAGCAGATCGAAACGGCGCTCGCCCGGAACCTCGCCGCACCGCCGCCCGCTCTCCTCGATGGCGAGCACTGGTCCGCGTCCCACGCCTACGTCGTCATGGTCGATTCGTGGCTGGCGCCGCTCGCGCAGCACATCGAGCTGGTGCCAATGCGCCTCGAACCGCATCGTCTGACCGAATGGTCCGCAGCGGGCGCACGGATGTTCTACTTCCGCACCACGGCGGCACGGCTCATCCTGTGCTCGCTGCAGCTGCCCGCAGGCGCCCTGCTCGAGGACGGCGTTCCGCTGGCGGAGGCGGCCAGCGTCGACCAGGTGGTGAACGGCAGCTACCGCACCTGCCGCGACGAAGTGCACTTCCGCGCCTCTGACGGCAGCGATCCCCGCAACAACGGCCGCGACTACGTGCTGATGGTGCCGCCGAGCATCGCGGCGCTCGAGCGCATGCCGCTGCACGACATCCTCAACCAGCGCCTGTAAACCGGAGACGATGATGAAGCGAGTGCCGTTGACGAGGCCGTTCGCGCAGGACGGCTGCGCCTACTCGTTCGTGGTGGGCGACGACGACCTGCCGGCCGGCGACTGCTGCGATCAGCCCAAGGCGTCGCCGCTCGTGCTGCTCGAGGATGGCGTGCCGCTTGGACCGGCGCACGCGCACCACTACGCAATCCGCGGCGAGGGCGGCGGACGCTTCTCGCACTGGGTCGACACGATGATCTTCTCGACCTCCGACAACTCGAACCCGAACGAGAACGGCCGCAGCTACGCCATTGGCATCCCGTCGCCGGAAGACGTCTCGTTCTACCGTCGATCGATCCTCGACGGCGCCGGCGCCGACTTCGCACTCACCTTCGACATGCTGCGCGCCAGCATGAACACCAACGGCAGCCCGTTCGCGCTCTACCTGAATGGGTTCTCGCACTACCGGCGTGCGCTCGAGCGGATCGGCGCGACGCTGCAGGACAAGGTCGTGCTCGAGATTGGCGCCGGGCCGAACCTGGGCACTGCCTTCGCCTTCCTGCTGCACGGCGCCGGACAGGTGGTGGGTAACGACATCGGCCGTGTCACTGAAGTGATGTCGCAGGAGTACGCGGACATCATCCGCTTCCTGGTCAAGCTGTCGTCGGGACGTCCGGCTGCAGCGCTCGTCGGAATCGCCGAGCCCGGCGGAGACAACGGGCTGCTCCGGCTGGCGCCGCAGCGTTACACTGCGCTGCCCTACACCCCGGCCGAAGCGATCAACCTGCCGGACGATGGCGTGGACCTGGTCGTTTCGACGTCGGTGCTCGAGCACGTCATGAAGCCGCGCGAGGTACTCGCACACACCTTCCGCCTGCTGAAACCGGGCGGTGTAGCCATCCACTCGGTCGACTTGCGCGACCACGCCAACCCGGGGCTGCCGCTGGCGTTCCTCGAGCGGTCGCGCGAGGAGTACACACCAGGCGGCACCGAGAATCGCGTCCGCGCGGCCGACTACCTGGCGTTGTTCGAGGCCGCCGGCTACGAGTTGCTGCACGTCGAGTTCGACACCGCCCGAAGGGCGGCGGACGAACTCGGCAACGTCGATTGCATGGCGGCGTACCTGTCGGACGCGGTGGCGGAGTCGGGCGGGCGATACACGACGCTCGACGCGGTGGAGCCGTGGGTGACCGCCGAGCAGCGGGAGCGCTTCGACTCGGAGTTCCGCGGCAACAGCCTGCAGGATCTGTCGGTGCTCGGCCTGAGCGTGATCGCCCGCAAGCGCTAGCCGCGAGTCAGGTTAGGTTCCGCAACTGCTCGTCGAGACGCTCGGCGAGGACGCCGTCGTGTGCGGCATCATCCGCATCCTGGAGGGTTGAGCGCCCTCGGCCCGCCGCATAGGCAGCAGCAGAATCCCGACGCAGCCGACCGGTGTACGTAGGGCGGGTTCCGCGCAGCGGACCCGCCATACGCGGCACCGCACGCGTTCTGTCGGGCGGCACGGGCGCGTCGGCCATCGGCTTCCCGGCTCCGCATGCCGGAAATCGCTCGCCGCTCATATCCTGCCGCTGCCGCCGCGAGTAGGTGGCTGCTGCCGGCAACCGCCATCGTGGCATGCACCGCCAGGCGTAACTCCAAGGGCCAGATCACGCGGAGCGAACTCGCGGCGAGGACTCGCGGCGATCGATTTCAGGCGATCCGTGTCGGCATGCTCCGCAGGTCAGCCGCTGCCCGACACGCCCGCGCCACCCGGGTGTACGGTAGGGCTCATTCCCGTAGCGACCTGCCACACGCCGCATCGTACGTGGGCCGGGTGCCGCGCAGCGGACCCGGCGGTCGGCAGCGGAGCCGCCGCCAGCACCCACCCGCACGCGACGGGCGGCGACTTGTCGCCGCGCCGGGCCCGGCATATCGTGAAGCATGCTGCGACGCGCGAAGTGGCTGCTGGTGCTGCTGCCGGTGGTCCTGCTCGGACTGGCGCACGCCGATCGCGATGCTGACTCGATCGGCAACTGGCGCAGCGCCAGCCGCGCCGCGGTCGGGCTGGCACCCGATCCCGCGGTGACACCAGAGGCCGTGGTGCAGGTCTACGCGGCGCGCGCGGTGCGCTGGCGCGGCTATTTCGGCGTCCATACGTGGATTGCGGCCAAGGCCGCCAACGCTGAGGCGTTCACGGTGTATGAGGTGACCGGCTTTCGCCTTCGCCGCGGCGGCGGCGCGGTCATCATCAGCCAACGCGTGCCGGATGGCCGCTGGTTCGGCAGCGCGCCGGAGCTGCTTGCGGACGTGCGTGGCCCTGGCGTCGATCCGCTGATCGAGCGGATCGGGCAGGCGGTCGCCGCGTACCCCTACGACCATACCTACCGGATCTGGCCGGGCCCGAACTCCAACACGTTCACGGCGTTCGTGCTGCGGCGCGTGCCGGAACTCCGCGTCGATCTCCCGGCGCACGCGGTCGGCAAGGACTATCTCGGCACGCGCCTGTTCGCGAGTTCCCCGAGTGGCACGGGTGGACAGTTCAGCCTGTTCGGCGTGCTCGGACTCGCCGCCGGCCTCGAAGAAGGTGTCGAGCTGAACCTGCTCGGCCTGACCTTCGGCGTCGATCCGAACGACGCCGCGTTGGAACTGCCGCTGGTCGGCAGTGTCGGCTTCGGCACGCCGGTCACCGCTTCAAGGCTGGACTGACGTGCAACGCCGGACTGGCGAGCCGCCCAGGCGCGAGGGGTGCGGTCAGTTCGCCGTGCTGCCGCTGCCGACAAGCTTCAGCAGCAGATCCTGCGCGCGCTCGAACGACGGCGCGATCTCCAGCGCGGCGAGCGCTTCGCGCTTGGCCTCGGCCGGCTGGTTGGCGAGCACGTAGGCCTCGGCGAGGTCGAGATGCGCGGCGGCGCGGTCGGCGGGGTTGGTGGCCAGCGCCGTGCGCAGCGCCCGCACCGCCGTCGTCGCGTCCTTGCGCTGCAGCGCGAAGCGGCCGATCGCCGCCTGCGCTTGCGCGTCGAACGGATCGACCGCCGCCAGCCGGCGATACGCGTCGTCGGCACGCGCGGCATCACCGCTCTCCACCAGCAGGGTCGCGAGCGTGCGGGCCGACTGGACGTCGGCATGGTCGACGCGGACGACGCGTTCGAGCGCGCGGATCGCGCGCGGCTTGTCGCCGGCATCGAGCGCGAGCTTGGCAATCGCCTTGTTCGGGTTGTCGTCGCCGGTGGCGCTCGGGATCAGCTGCGCGGCCCGCTCGTAGGCCTGGATCGCGCCAGCCTTGTCGCCCGCTTCGGCGAGCGCCTGGCCGAGCGACACGAGCACCGGGAAGCTGCCGGGATTCTCCTCCGCCAGCTTCTTGAGCTCGTCGGCCGAGGGGGTTCCCTCGAGCTGCGGCCGCTTCAGCGCGTTGCGCAGCGGCGCGTACTGCTTCGCCAGGCGGGCGTCGAACGACACCTGCAGGTCGGCCATCGTGGCGTTGAACGCGTCCTTCAACGCTTCGTCGGTCTCCAACCCGCGGCCATAGGCGCGCAGCAGCTTGCGCAGCCCTTCTTCGCCGTAGGTATCGGCAAGGTGCTCGGCCAGCAGCGAGGCCTCGTAGTAGGCGAGCGAGATCATCTTCGGGTCACTGAACCCTTCGTTCAGCACGTCGAGCTTCAGGATCTTGTTCTGCTCCAGGGCATGGGCGAACGACAGCTCCATCTCGCGGCCCCACTCGGGCCGGGCGCGCTTCTCCTCCCAGACCGAGATGCCTTCCGTCAGCCACCGCGGCACGCGGTTGTTCGACATCTGCAGCGTGACGACATGCGCCAGCTCGTGCCAGAGCGTCGGCTCCCAGTTGTATTGACCCGGGGGCCGCGCCTGCGGCGAGTCGATGGTGACGACGCGGCCAAAGCAGGCGCCGAGGGCGCCGATCATGCCGGGCAGGCCGACGTTGCGGACAGCGAAGTCGTCGTGCACCGGGAACATCTCGATCAGGATCGGCCCGGTCACCTTGAAATCCCAGCGCTTCGACAGATCCGCGAGCGCTTCCTTGGCCAGCGGCATCACCTGCTCGCGCATCACGCCCGCTTCCTCCGGCGCCAGCCGGATGGTGATGTCGCCGTCCTGGATCGTCTCGAACTTATCGAGCTTGTCGAGCATCGTCAGCAGGTTGTAGGTGACCTGGTCGTACGGGTCGTCCTTGAACGCGCGCTCGAGCGCCTGGCGGGCGCCGGGCTCGTCGCCGGTGCGCAGCAGGTGCACACCGAGGTCGCCGTAGCTGCGGGAGCTGTCCGGATCGATGCGGAGGGCACGGCGCACCAGCTCCGCCGCCTCGTCGAAGCGGTAGTTGCGTGCCGCATGGTCGCCGGCGATGCGATACACCTCGCCGTAGAGCGGATTGATCTTCAGGATGTCGTCGGCCTTGCGGGTGAAGTCGGCGTCGCGCGCCTCGAGAAAGGCCATCGCCGCGTCGAGCGCGCGGGCGTCGAGGCTGTTCGGATTGACGGCGAGCGCCTTGGCGATCGAGGCCCGCGCGTCGTCGCGCCGCCGCTCGTCGAGCGCCATCTCCGCCTGCAGCAGATGCGCCGGCACGTAGTTCGGGTTGGTCTTGAGGACCGCCTCGATCGCCGCCTGGGCCGCCGGCGGGTTCTGGTTGATGGCGACGCGGGCCACGCCGATGCGGGCGGCGACGTTGTTCTCGTCGGCCGTCAACGCTTCTTCGAAGGACTTGACGGCGTTCGCCGGATTGTACTTTTCGAGGAAAAGCTCGCCCCAGGCGGTGTTGACCTGCGGGTCGCCGGGCGACATGCGATTCGCCTGCTGGAAATAGGTGTTGGCCGACTTGAAGTCGCCGAGCTCGCGCGAGGCCAGGGCCAGGCGCATCACGTCGGCCACCGTGCGCGGCTCCAGTGTCTCGGTGATGCGCTCGAGGGTACGGCGCGCGTCGGCGCGGCGCCCGAGCAGCATCTGCAGCCGGCCGAGCTCGAGCGCGGCATCGCTGAGCGGCGAGGCAGCCGCCACCGGCGTCAGCAGCTTCTCGGCCTCGGCGTAACGGCCGCGGGAGATATGGGCACGTGCCCGCAGTGCCGCGGCGCGCGGTGACGAGTCGTTCCGCAGCAGCGTGTCGACGGTGTCGTAGTCGCCGGAATTGAGCGCCTGCGTGGCCGGGTCGGCCGCGACCGCGGCACGGGCCGCGGGCTGACCCGAACGCCCCTGAGCGAGCGGCAGGTCACCGTTGGCGACGAGCAGCAGCCCGACGACCAGCGCCTGGGGGATCGAGAACAGTGACGCGGGCCGGGGACCGCGTGGATCCGCGGGATTCGTGGGAGTGACGTCAGTCTCGTGCACGGTCACGCTCCGGCGCCGGTAGGCGCGGCAGTCAGATTTCGCGGCTGAGACCGAGCGCCCGCTCTTCAGCGGCGACGCGGCGGCGCAGCAAGTAACCAAAGAATACGACGGAGAGCGGCCCGGTGATACGCCCGCCGACCAGCAGAGCCATACTCACGAGCTCGGCCAGCACAGCAACGTAGTTCGGATGCCGGAGGAACGCATAGGGCCCACGCGTCACCAGCGGCGCCCCCGGCAGGACGAACACCCGATAGGTCCAGCGGAACCCCAGCGAGGCAATCGCCCACGCCTTTAGACTCTTGGCGAGCACCATGAGTCCGGCGCCGGCGAGAATTATTTCCGTGGACGGGGGGCCGGCCATGGCCCCTTCGATGGCCATGGCGATGAAGGTGCCCGGATACGCCAGGCGCATGACGCCGTAGGTCGGGTCGGGCGGCGCCACGGCGCCACGGCCGCGCAAGATGCGCTCGTTGTGGCGCGAGATGCGCAGTTCGAAGAGCATCGCGGCGCCGACCGCGGCCGCCGCGGCGAGCGGCACCGGGCTCATACCCGCACCCGCGCGCTACCCGGGTCGCCGGGGCGTGTGGAGATCTCCGGGACGGACGAGGCAACCCCGGATGCCGCCTCGCGGGTCGCCAGCGGGACGTCGCCGGCGATACCCACCAGCAGGCGGACAGGGGCAGCCCATCGGGCGGTCAGTGCCGCCGCCAGCGCCACGCCGCGCGGCGAGCCGACCAGCAGCCGCAAGCCCCGGTTGATGCGCCACTTGGCGGCGAACTCACGGCGGCGCGCGGCGGCAAGGGCGCCATATGCCGGAGCGCCACTGGCGAGCTCGCCAAGCGCCGCTTCGGCCGCCAGCACAGCACCACGGATGGCGAACCGCAGGCCGTCCCCGGTCATCGGGTCGACGAAGCCGGCGGCGTCACCGGCGAGCAGCAGGCCCGGCACTCCGGCGGCATCCGCGTCACGGGCGAGGGGCCCGAGCACCGTCCCCGGCATGCACGGTTCCGCGTCGTTGAACCGCTGCCGCAATGCCGGGTCGGCGGCAACCGCCCTGGCAATGACCTCGACCGGTGAGAGCCCGCGGGCAGCCGCCCCCACCGGCGCCGCGGCCGCGGAGGAGCCTGGCGGCAGTTCCCGGACGACACAGACGTTGGCGATACCGCCAGGGAGCGGCGCGATGCCGAGGTAGCCGCCTCGCTGAATGTGCATCTCGCCGCGGTCGCTCAGGCCGCTCACACCGGTGTAGTAGGCGCCGAACGCCCAACGGCGGCAACGCGGCGCAAAATGCGAGAGCTGCAGCGCGCTGCCGAGCCGTGAGGCGCGGCCGTCGGCGGCAATGACGAGCCGCGCGGCAAGCGTGCACTCTTGCCTTCCGCCGCCGATGCGCACGCCGGTGACACGCAGGCCAGTCCGGCCAAAGCCGGACGCCACGCCTTCGGACACATTGAGTACGCCGTCAGAAAGGCCGTCTTCGACGATCGGCCCGAGTACCGCGACGCGGTCGTCGAACTGCACCCCGGCGGCGATCGCGGTGTCGAGCAGCCGCCGATCCAGCTCGCTGCGCGAGATGGCGACGCCGGCGATTCCCGCGGGATAGCCGGCGGTGACGCGCGCCCCGCCGGGCCCGGTCACCGTCATGCCGGCGATCGGCAGCCCGCGCGCCGTCACGTCGCGCCAGGTCGCCAGGTCGACCGCCCGCAGCAGGGCGAGCGCTCCGGGGTTGAGCGTGTCGCCACACAGCTTGAAACGGGGAAAGCGGGCGCGGTCGAGCAGGCGAACGCGCAGCCCGGCGCGAGCCAGCAGCAGCGCGGCGACGCTGCCTGCGGGGCCGGCACCGACGACCAGCACGTCGGCGGCGCTCACCGGGCGCGCCCCAGCACCAGCGCGCTGTTCTTCGAGCCGAAGCCGAGGCAGTTGCAGAGCGCCGCCTCGATCTGCGCCGGCCGTGGCGTGTTGGGAATGAAGTCCATGTCGCACGCCGGGTCCGGATCGTCGAGGTTGATGGTCGGCGGCAGCACGCCGCGCGTCATCGCCAGGGCCGTCGCGACCACGCCGGCGGCGCCGCTTGCCCCCTGCGGGTGGCCGATCATCGACTTGGTCGACGAGCCCGGTACCGTCGCCTTCGGCCCGAAGACACGCCGCACGCAGGTCGACTCGATCGTGTCGTTCAACTGCGTCGACGTGCCGTGATAGTTGATGTAGCCGATCTCCTCGGGGCGGCGGCCCGCCTTCTCCAGCGCCGTCTCGATGCAGCGGACGATCTCGACGCCGTCCGGATCCATCTGGACGCGGTGATAGGCATCGCAGGTGGCCGCGTAGCTCTCGAGGCGGACGTATCGGGTGGCGCCGCGGGCAATCGCCCGGTCCTCGCGCTCGAGCACCACCATCCACGCCCCTTCGCCGAGCACGAAGCCGTCGCGGCCACGGTCGAACGGCCGGGACGCTGCCGCCGGACGGTCGTTGTAGTGCGTCGACACCGCGCGCATCCGGGCGAAGCCGAACATCATGCCGGGCAGGACACAGCCGTCGGTGCCGCCCGACAGGATGGCGTCGTACTCGCCGGATCGGATCAACGCCGCCGCGTAGCCCATCGCATCGGTGGAGCTGGTGCAGCCGCACGACAGCACGTGGCTCATGCCGTGGAGCCCGAGTGAGATGGAGATTTCGCTCGACACCATGCCGGCGATGCCGACGGCGATCGCGTACGGCGTGACATGGCGGCCGCCGTTGAGGAAGAAGTCCTCGTACTGCTTCTCGCCGACGTCGATGCCGCCGCCGCCGCTGCCGATCAGGACGCCGGTGCGCGGCTCACCGGCACTCAGGCCGGCATCCGCCCAGGCCTCGCGCGCGGCAATCACGCCGAACAGCGCGGCGCGCGAGTAGCGCTTCGGGTCGGCCCGGCCATCCTGTTCGTCGTCGCCATCGAGCGCCGTCGCGTCGGCGATCGACACCGGCGGTACCCAGGCCGCGACCTGTGACGGGTAGGTGGAGACGTCGAACTGGGTGATCGCCCGGGTGCCGCTGCAGCCGCGACTGACGTGGTTCCAGAACCGCTCCCGGCCGACACCGAACGGCGACACGACGCCGATCCCCGAGATGACCACGGCTGGTTGCGACATGCGGTCACTATAATACCGACCGTGCGTGCTCCTGGACCGCGACTGTCAGCCGGCGCGGCGCTGTTTGCCTGGGGCGGGGCCGCGCTGTTCCTGGCCGCCCTCGTGCTCTTCCTGGTTTTCTACGCCGGCGTGTTCGGCCAGCCGCTTCCCGGCCCGGCGCGGGCCTTCGACATCGGCTGGGATGTCGCGCTCTTCAGCATCTTCGCCCTGCACCACAGCGTGTTCGCGCGCGAGCCGGTGCGTGCCGCGGTCGCACGGCTCGTCCCGCCGGCCCTGGAGCGCTCGTTCTATGTCTGGGTGGCGAGCCTGCTGTTGATCGCCACTTGCGTGTTGTGGCGTCCCGTGGGTGGCGTGTTGTGGGCGGCGACGGGTCCGATCGCGTGGTTGCTGATGGCGCTGCAGCTCGCCGGGGTCTGGCTGACGCTGCAGAGCGCCGCGATGATCGACGTCTTCGACCTCGCCGGCCTGGCGCCGCTGCGCCGCGGCGATCGCCCCGCCGGATTCAAGGCGACCGGGCCGTACGGCCTGGTGCGCCATCCGATCTATACCGGCTGGTTCCTGGTGGTCTTCCCCGTGGCGGTGATGACCAATACGCGATTGGTCTTCGCGATGGTCAGCAGCGTCTACCTGCTGATCGCCATCCCGTTCGAGGAACGGTCGCTACGCGCCAGCACGGGAGGCGCCTACGACGACTATATCGGTCGCGTGCGCTGGAAACTGCTGCCTGGAATCTACTGATGCGCAATGCTCGATGCGCAGTGGCCTATTCGTCGTAGTCTTCCTGCGGCAGCCCTTCCAGCTCTTCGAGGAAGACGAGCGCGCGGTGCGATGGAATTTCGAAGCGCTTGCCACACGCCTTGCAGGTGACGTCGTCGTCGACGCGGACGAGATGGTCCTTCACCTTGTCGAACATCGCGCGGTCGCGAGCATCGGCGCCGCCGGGCGGGTGGGCCTTCTTGGTACGGCGCAGCCAGCGGATCGAGTAGTCGTTGGTGCGGCGGCAGCGCGGGCACTGGAAACGTGCCGGCCGCTGTTCAGGTTTTTCGGTGAAGAACTGACGTTCGTCCACGAAACGAGCGTACACGAACTGAGGCGCTTCTGCGTGCCTGCCCCCCTGATCCACTGATAGACTTGTCGAGCCCGCATGGCCGAACCGACGCCGCCTCCGCTCCCCTCCGAACTCCCGGTCCTGCCGCTTCGTCGCACCGTTGCCTTCCCGCTGACGCTGCAGCCGCTGGCGGTGAACCGGCCGGTGTCGATCGAGACGGTCAACCGCGCGCTGGCCACCGACCGGCTCGTGCTGCTCCTGCTGCAGGACACCGAGGAGGACGATCCCGGGCCCGAGGACCTGAAGAAGATCGGCACCGTCGGCGTCATCCGGCAGATGGCCAAGGTCGGCGGCGGCATCAACGTCATCATCGAAGGGGTCGCCCGCGTCCGCGCGGACGTCGTGACGCGGTACCGGCACGTCGATGCGGGCGCAGATCACGCCGCTGCCGGAGCACTACGAGCGCACGATCGAGGTCGAGGCGCACGTCCGCCGCATCCAGGAGCTGATCGAGAAGGCGCTGTCGCTCGCCACCGGGCTGTCCGAAGAGCTGCGTGGCGTCGTCATGAACATCGACGACCCGCTGCGCCTGGTCTACGTGCTGGCGACGCTCATCGACATGAAGCCGGCCGACAAGCAGGCGCTGCTCGAGGAGGACGAGCTCCTCAAGAAGCTGCAGGCGGTCGACGAACGCGCTGACGCGGGAGATCTCGCTGCTCGAGCTGAAGGGCAAGATCGAGTCGCAGGCGCAGCAGGAGATGACCGACGCGCAGCGGCAGTACTACCTGCGCCAGCAGCTCAAGGCGATCCAGAAGGAGCTGGGCGAAGGCGAGGGCAACGAACTCGCCGAGGTGCGCAAGCGCGTCGAGGACGCCAAGCTGCCCGAGGCGGTGCAGACCGTCGCCGGCGCGCGAAGTGGATCGCCTGGCGCGGATGAGCGCAGCGTCGCCCGAGTACCAGATGCTGCGCACCTACATCGACTGGCTGCTCGACGTGCCCTGGTCGGTGACGACGCCCGACCGGCTCGATCCGGTCGAGGCGCGCAGCGTGCCTGGACGAGGACCACTACGACCTCGACAAGGTCAAGGAACGCATCGTCGAGTACCTCGCCGTCCGCAAGCTGAAGGGCGACATGAAGGGTCCGATCCTCTGCTTCGTCGGCCCGCCCGGCGTCGGCAAGACGTCGCTCGGGCAGTCGATCGCGCGGGCGATGTCACGCAAGTTCGTGCGCATCTCGCTCGGCGGCGTGCGCGACGAGGCGGAGATCCGCGGCCACCGGCGCACCTACATCGGCTCCATCCCCGGACGCATCGTCCAGGCGCTGAAGCAGGCCGGGTCGATGAACCCGGTGTTCATGCTCGACGAGATCGACAAGATCTCCGCCGGCTACCAGGGCGACCCGGCCGCGGCGCTGCTCGAAGTGCTCGACCCGGCGCAGAACCATTCGTTCCGCGATCACTACCTCGAGATTCCGGTCGACCTCTCGAAGGTGCTGTTCATCGCCACGTCGAACCAGCTCGGCACCATTCATCCGGCGCTGCTCGATCGCATGGAGATCATCCAGCTCTCCGGCTACAGCGAGGACGAGAAGCTGCACATCTCGCGGCGCTACCTGTTGCCACGCCAGATCAGCGAGCACGGCCTGACGCCCGAGCTGCTCGACCTCAGCGACGCGGCCTTGCGGCTGGTCATCATGGAGTACACGCGGGAGGCCGGCGTCCGCAACCTCGAGCGGCAGCTCGGCACCGTCTCGCGCAAGGTCGCCGCGCGCATCGCGGCACTGCCGACCAACGCCGAAATCGAGCAGACCGTGATCGACCGTGACCAGGTCGAGGACTACCTCGGACCGGCCCGTTTCCGCAAGGAGGTTGCCTTCCGCACCTCGCGGCCCGGCGTCGCGACCGGCGTCGCCTGGACGGAGGCTGGCGGCGACGTGCTGTTCATCGAAGCGACCTTGCTTCCCGGCGGGAACCAGAACATCATTCTGACCGGCCAGCTCGGCAATGTGATGCAGGAGTCGGCCCGCGCCGCCCTCAGCCACATACGGGCGCGCGCCGGGGAATTGGGCATCTCGCCCGAATTCCTCGCCAAGCAGGACCTGCACGTCCACGTCCCGGCCGGCGCCATTCCCAAGGACGGCCCCTCGGCCGGCGTCACGATGGCTACGGCAATCCTGTCGGCGGCGCGCAATCAACCGGTCCGCCAGGACGTGGCCATGACCGGCGAGATCACGCTGAGCGGCCTGGTGCTTCCGGTCGGCGGCATCCGCGAAAAGGCGCTGGCGGCGCGGCGCTTCGGCATCAAGACGTTCATCCTGCCGGCGATGAACGAACCCGATCTGGCGGAACTCCCCGAGGACCTCCGGCGCGACATGACGTTCGTGCCGGTTGAAACGATCGACCAGGTGATCAACATCGCCCTGGACAACACGAAAACGGCGGTTGAGTAATTGGCAGCAGCGATCGTCTTCTACATCTCCGGTCACGGCTTCGGCCATGCCTCGCGCTCGATCGAAGTCATCAACGCAATCCTGGCGCAGCGTCCCGAGACCCGCATCGGCGTGCGGACGTCGGCGCCGCGCTGGCTGTTCGACCTGACCGTCAAGGGCAAGGTCACCTACTCCACGCTCGAATGCGACACCGGCGTGGTGCAGGTCGACGCGCTGACGCTCGACGAAGCGGACACCATCCGCCGCGCCTCGTCGTTCCACAGCGACCTGGTGACGCGCGCCGCCAGCGAAACGCGCGTGCTGCGCGAGCTCGGCGCCGGCCTGATCGTCGGCGACATCCCGCCGCTCGCCTTCGCCGTCGGCGCCTCGTCCGGCATCCCGTCGATCGGCCTCGGCAACTTCACCTGGGACTGGATCTACGCCGACTACCCGCGCGTCCGGCTGGCGCCGTCGCTGCTGCCGGCAATCCGCGGCGCCTACGCCAAGGCGTCGATGGCGCTGCGGCTGCCGATGTCAGGCGGCTTCGAGAGCTTCTCGAACGTGAAGGACATCCCGTTCATCGCCCGCCACGCGGTCAAGACGCGCGAAGAGGTCTGCAAGATGCTGAAGCTGCCGACGGACAAGCCGATCGTGCTCGCCTCGTTCGGCGGCTACGGCCTGCCCGGACTCGACACCGAGACGCTGAGCAAGTTCAAGAAGTACAACGGTGATCACCACCGGCACGATGCCGATGAGCCGCGCCCGCAAGGACACACCCGTCACCGAGCGCAAGGGCTCCTTCGTCAGCATCAACGAAGAGGCGATGTACGACACCGGCGTGCGCTACGAGGACCTGGTCGGCGCGGCCGAAGCGGTCGTCACCAAGCCTGGCTACGGCATCATCTCCGAGTGCATCGCCAACGACACGGCCATCCTCTACACGTCGCGCGGCCACTTCCCCGAGTACGACGTCCTCGTCGAGGAGATGCCGAAGTACACGCGCTCGGCGTTCATCAGCCACGACGACCTGTTCGCCGGCAAGTGGGAGTCACACCTCGACAAGCTGCTGGCGCAGCCGAAGTTGAAGAAGAAGCCGGAGACCAACGGCGCCGACGTCGCCGCCGACATCCTGCTCAAGGCGCTCGACAAGCCGCCAAAGAAGCCGCGCGGCCGGCCGCGCGCGAAGTTCTAGCGCGCCAACGGCACGTACCCGATTACGGCACCGCAGAGACACAGAGCGCACAGGGAGAGAAGGATCCTTTGGATCCTCTGTCTTCTCTGTGCCTCTGTGGTGCCGTTGTTTGAGCTTGTTTCGGCGGCTATGCCTTGACGCAGGTGACCAGCGACCAGATGCGCGGGATGTTCACCTTGACGATCGAGATCGGCTGCAGGTCGGCCTGGGCGAGGAAGCCCGGCAGATCGAGGTCGGACTTGAAGCCGATATGCACGGTGAACGGCGAGATGGCCCGTTCCATCCGCGACAGGACCGGGTTGGCGCTGCGGAAGTGGTTGAGGATGATGATCTTGCCGCCGGGCCGGCAGACGCGCCGCATCTCGCGCACCACCTGCACCGGGTCGGGGACGACGCTGACCAGGTAGGGCGCGTAGACGATATCGAACGAGTTGTCGGCGAACGTCAGCCGGGCTGCGTCCATCTCCAGCAGCCGTACGTTGCGCAGCCCCTCGCGCGCAACGCGCTCACGCGCCTTCTCGAGCATCGAGGTCGACAGGTCGATGCCGGTGACGTGACAGTTCTGCGGATACAGCGAGGTGTTGATGCCGGTGCCGACGCCAACCTCGAGAATGCGATCGTTGGCCTGGATGCCCATCTGCTCGCGCGCGACCAGGCGGCCGGGATGCAGGGTGGGTCCGAAAACGAGGTCGTAAACACTGGCCAGCTTCTCGTAGACGCGCTCGACGAAATCGTTTTCGACGGCGGTCACCGACAGCGCCCGGGTGCCGACATCGGATCCGAATTCAGACTCTTCTCGTTCGAACAGCGCCATTCACTGGCTCCTTCAGCCGCACCCGATCTCGTCGAATGTGCAGCGGATAACAAGGGCGTCTGCCGGCGGCCTGCCCTGACCACACGGCATGAAAGACTCGTATAGAACCGCAAACGGCCGCAACGGCGGTCGTCGGCACTATACCGTAAAAAGACAACGCACGGCGTTCACTTCCCGATTCCTTCCACCACCGCCAGTGCCGACGCGAACTGTCCCGGCTGGGCGGCGACGTGCACGCCCTGGATCATCCCCTTCAACGCGCGACCGACTTCCACGGCAATCGCGATGCCCTCAGCCGCTGCTTCCTGCGGGGTCGACGTGCGGCGCATGCGCTCCAGCACGGCCGGCGGCACCCGCATGCCCGGCAGTTCGTTGGCCATGAACTCGGCGTTCAGCATGCTCTCGAACGGCCAGAGGCCGAGCACGATCGGCACGCCGAAGGCGGCGATGCGCCGGTGCAGGCGGGCGAACGTCTCGACGTCGAACACCGGCCTGGTGATCGCAAATTCGGCGCCGGCCTCCACCTTGTACTGGAAGCGGCGGAGCTCACCGTCGAGGTCCTCCGCACCGGCATTGACGGTGACGCCAATGTGGAAGGCGGTCGGGCTGCCAATGGCCTGCCCGCCGATGTCCAGCCCATGATTCAGCCGCGACACCATGTTGACGAGGCCGATGGAGTCGACGTCGAACACGGCGCTGGCATCAGGGTAGTCGCCGACCGGACGCACGTCGCCGGTGACGACGACGATGTTGCGGATGCCCATGGCGTGGGCGCCGAGCAAGTCCGACTGCATGCCGACAAGATTGCGGTCGCGACAGGAGTAGTGCAGTACCGTCTCGATGCCGGTGCGCTGCTGCAACAGCACGGCAAGCGACATCGCGCTCATCCGGGCGCCGCCCGGGCCTTCCATCACGTGCACGACGTCGACGCCACGGATGCGCAGCAGCCGCGCCTGTTCGAGCACCTCTTCGCCCGAGTGGCCCTTGGGCGGCAACAGCTCGACGAGCGTGGTGAACCGTCCCTTGCCGAGTGAGTAGGCGAGCGCCGACTTGTCCTCACGCGCCACCGCGGCCACCGCCGGCGGGCCAGCGCTGGCGGCCGAGGCGCCGCCTGAGATGCTGATGGTCGCCGGTGCAGCAGCCGGCCGGGCTGACGCCGCACTCTGCGCCATCACCCGCGCCACCGCGACCTTCAGCTGGCGCGTGTGCTCAGGAGTCGTGCCGCAGCAGCCGCCGACCAGGCGCACGCCGTGCGCCAGGAACCGGCGCGCATACGACGCCATGTACTCGGGTGAGGTCAGGTAGATCGTTCGCCCTTCGATGTCCCGCGGCTGTCCGGCGTTGGGCTGTGCCGACAGGCGTGCGCCGGTGAGCGCCGCCATGCGCTCGACCGTCTCGAGCATGTGCGCCGGGCCGATACTGCAGTTGATGCCGATGACATCGGCACCAGCTGCCTGCAGCGCCGGCGCGAACTGCTCCGGCGGCGTGCCGTCGAGGCTGTTGCCGTCTTCCTCGATGGTCATCTGCGCGACGATCGGCAGCGGGCACACCGACCGCACGGCGGCGATGGCGGCTTCGAGTTCGTTGACGTCGCGAAACGTCTCGAGCATGAAGAGATCGACTCCGCCTTCGACCAGCGCCTCGGCCTGCTCACGGAAGTAGCCTTCCGCCTCATCGCGGCCGGTACGGCCCCAGGGCTCGATGCGAATGCCGAGCGGTCCCATCGCCGCAGCGACGAACGCCTGCCCGGCCGCGGCGGCGACCGCCAGCCGGGCGCCGTCGAGATTGATGTCGCGCATCCGGTCGGCCAGGCCGAAGCCGCGCAACTTGATGCGATTGGCCCCGAACGTGTTGGTCTCGATGATGTCGGCCCCGGCACGGACGTAGTCGCGGTGCACGGCGGTCACCCGCTCGGGGTCCGTGACGTTGAGGGCATCGAAGCAGCGATTGATGAACACGCCCTTGGCGTAGAGCACCGTGCCCATCGCGCCGTCGCATACGAGCACCCGATCGTCGATCGCCGCGAGGAAGCTGTTGCCGTCGTTACTCACCGGTCTCCGTGTCCAGTTTCGTGTAGGCGAGAGTGCTGGCGTCGATCAGCAGGTAGGAGCGGTTGATGCGGTCGATGCACACCGAGGCTACACCTTCGCGGCGGGTTTCGACGAAGCGGTGATGATGGCCACACAGGTGCAGGCGCGGCTGCATCGAGGCGAGCACGTCGTTGATGGCCGGCTTGCCGGCATCGATTCGTCGCGGCCGCCGCGCCACCGGGGCACGTCGCGCAAACGGCCCGTTCGTCTCGCCGTCGTCGGCATCCCCGCCAGCCGCAAGCACGAACGGGCGGGCCGCTTCGTGCGTCATCAGGATATCGACACCGGACATCTGCTTGCAGGCATCGACTTCCTCTCGCACGAAGTGACGGCGTTTGTCGTCCGACCGCTTGCGCGGCAACTCCGCCGCCGGCGTGTCGAACCAGGTTGGCGCGAACGTGCCGCCAAGACCGGCGACACGCACCGGCCCTGCGTCGACGGCCGTGCCGTTGGCGATGAAATGCAGATTCTTCGGCGCTGCCACCCCTGCCTGCCACGCAGCGATGCGCTCGAAATCCTCGTTGTTCCCCTTGATCCAGAAGAGCGGCGCGGGACTGTCAGGATAGGCACCGCTGCGGCTGGCAAGATCGCCGACGCACAGCCACAACGGCACATCAGGATGGCGCAACATCGCCCGCGTCATCGCGGCGAAGTTGCCATGCACGTCGGCGAGGGCGCCGATCAACATGGAGGTCTCCAGTCTGCGGTCGTCGATCTTCGGTCGCCGCTGGTGACAACCTGAGACCGGAGACTGTAGACCTCGAGTCCTAGTGCGCCGCTGCCGGTTCCGCCGCGCCCTGGGCAACCGCCGGCACTTTCGCATTCGGAGGCGCCTGGACGAGCAGGTCGGTCTTGTCCCAGATGAAGTCGTCCTTGCTGTAGACGGCGAGCTCGTAGTCCTTGCCCATGAAGATCGCCGAAACCGGGCAGGCTTCCTCGCACATGCCGCAGAAGATGCAGCGCGTCTTGTGGATCTGGTAGGTCGAGGCGTAGCGTGGGCCCGCGAGCACGGTTCCGTCGTTCTCCGCCGCCTCGAGGTAGATCGCGTCAGCGGGACAGGCGACCGAGCACAGGCCACACGCGACGCACTTCTCGAGGCCGTTCTCGTCCCGCATCAGCACCTGCTTGCCGCGGTACTTCGGGAACATCGGCACTTTCTGGTACGGGTAGTTGACGGTCACCTTCGGCTTGAACATGTGCCGGAAGGTGGTGAAGAACCCGGTGATGAGCGGACCAATCATCCGATCATCATAACAAAAGCCCGAATTCCCGTAGCCAACGCTGATCGCCCCAGAACCCCGAGCCCAGCGCCCAAAGCCGGTACAATCCCCCGGTGCTCCAGGAACCTCGTTTCCTGTCGGCGGACCAGTTCCTGCTAACCACCCTTATCGTCAAGCTGGCTGTCGTGGCCGTCCTGGCGACGATGCTGGCGCGATACCGGCGGTTCCGCCACATCCTGATCTTCGAGCGGCGCGGCTGGCTGGACCGGCTGGTGTTCACCCTCTCCATCGGCGTGCCGCTGATGGCCGGCGTCACGTTCCGTGTGCTGCTGAACTACGACGCCGCGGACCTGACGCTCGAAGGGGCGCTGCTCGCCGGGCTCATCGCCGGCCCCTATACCGGCGCCCTGGTCGGGACGATGGTGGCAATCCCGGCGGTGATCGCCGGTGAGTTCATTGCACTTCCCTTCGCGGTCGGCTGCGGCTTTGCCGGCGGCGGCCTGCGCGAGGCGTGTCCCAAGGAGGTGATCTGGCAGTTCACGCCGTTTGTCTTCATCGACCTCCACAAGCACGTCTGGCAGATGATCCGGAAGGTCGAGCCCAACTGGCAGGTCATCCTGCTGCTTGCGCCGGTGGCGCTCGAGCTGCTGCGCCAGGCGCTCGGCAGCCGCTTCGGCGCGCACCGGCTCTTCTACCTCGGCTCCCCCTCGGAGTGGATGACCGCGCTCATCGTCCTGGCCACGGTGCTGGCAGTAGCGACGCCGATCAAGATCTGGAACAGCGCCCGGATCGAGCACCGTCTCCAGGAGCAGGAGAAGCTGCTGCTGGCCGCCAAGATCGAGGCGCTCAAGAGCCAGATCAACCCGCACTTCCTGTTCAACACCCTGACCTCGATCTCGTCGCTCATCCGCACCCAGCCCGATACCGCCCGCATGCTGATCATCAAGCTGTCGGCGCTGCTGCGGCGGCTGCTGCGCAGCCAGCAGCACTTCGTCACCCTGCGCGATGAGCTCGAGTCGATCGACGAGTACCTCGACATCGAGGTGGTGCGCTTCGGGCCGCGGCTCGCCGTCATCAAGGAGATCGATCCCGGCACGCTCGACGTGGTGGTGCCGAGCATGATCCTGCAGCCGCTGGTCGAGAACTCGATCAAGCACGGCTTCGCCCGCAAGCTGGGGCGCGGCTCGATCGTGATCCGCAGCCGCCGCGAGCAGGACCGCGTCATCATCGAAGTGAACGACGACGGCAGCGGCTTCGTGCTCGACCGCCTGAACCAGCCGATGTCGAGCGGCATCGGCCTGGCCAATGTGCGCGAGCGTCTGCGGGTCATCTACGGCGCGACCTACCAGCTGAAGCTGACGAGCGAGCCCGGCCAGGGCACAAGCGCGCGAATCGAGGTTCCCGAAATGATCGCGACCGAGCAGATCACCGCATGACCAGTACGGAGGCACTCCTCCGCGTCGTCGTCGTCGACGACGAGCAGCTTGCGCGGGACGAGTTGTGTTACCAGCTGGACCAGCTCGGTGACGTCGACATCATCGCCCAGGCCGGCAACGGCCTGGAGGCGCTCACGGCGGTCGAGCGCTTCGCCCCCGACCTGGTCTTCCTCGACGTGCAGATGCCGGGGCTGAACGGCTTCGAGGTCGCGCGCCGGCTGCTCGGTCGCGAGGAAGCGCCGGCGCTCGTCTTCGTCACCGCCTTCGACCATCACGCGATCGAGGCGTTCGAGGTGAACGCAGTGGACTACCTGCTGAAGCCGGTCGAGGGTGGCCGGCTCGAACAGGCCCTGCAGCGAGCCCGCCGCCGCGTGGCGCTCGAGCGCTCGGATTCGGTGGCGACACCGCCGGTAAACGATCAGATCGAGCGGCTGGTAAAGATGATGGCGGAGCGCCAGGTCCGGCGTGAGCAGGTGGCCGTCCGGATCGGGGAACGCTTCATGCTGGTCCAGGCCGACGACATCATCTTCGCGTCCCTGGCCGACGAGTCGATTAACATAGTGACGGGACAGGTGGCCGGGACGTCCAACTACCGGACGCTGGACGACTTACAGGCTCGGCTCGACCCGGATGTATTCTGGCGGGTTCACAGGTCTCACCTGGTCAATATCAACAAGATCAAGGAGATTGTCCCTTGGTTCAGCAGGAACTACATCCTTCGGATGAAGGACGCGAAGGGGACCGAGATCCCCGTCAGCCGCTCGCAGACGAAACGGCTACGGGAGTACCTCAAGCTGTAGACCCCACCGCGGAATACCGGCACGACTCCCCCGTCCTGCCGTTCGATGGCGTGCCGCCGCCGCTCGAACCGACGTTGCTGCGCGCCAACGAGCCGGTGGCCACCACGGCGGCTGACATACGGATGGAACTGGAGGACCCGACGACGGTCGTGCTCCAGAAGCTCAACGTCTTCAAGGACGAGCTGGTCGCCTGGTTCAAGACGCTGGCGTCCGCCGCCGTTTACGCGACGCTGATCGTCACCTTCGGCTTCCAGGTCGCCCGCGTCGAAGGGCAAAGCATGGCGCCGACGCTGGCAGACCAGGACCGCCTGATCGTGAACAAGCTCGCCTACCGCGTCGGCATCCCGCGGCGTGGCGACATCGTCATGCTCTACTATCCGATCAATCCCGACAAGTCGTTCGTCAAGCGGGTGATCGCTGAAGAGGGCGACACCGTCCGCATCGCTGATGGGCGCGTCTACGTCAACGACGTGCCGATGCAGGACGACTTCGTTTTGCCAGAATACCGCAGCCACGACGACTACGGCCCGACCGTGGTGCCCGAGGGGTATTACTTCGTCATGGGCGACCACCGCAACAACAGCTCCGACAGCCGGCATTGGGGCTACGTGCCGAAGAAGTACATCATCGGCAAGGTCCAGCTGCGCTGGTGGCCGGTGCCGCATGCCCACGTGTTTTGAGGCCTGCGGAATTCAGAGTGCAGGATGCAGAATTCAGAATGCCGCGAGCTATTCGCTGTCTGAATTCTGAGTTCTGAATTCTGAATCACGGCTGTGACCGACCGCTATTCCGACGTTTCCCGCGTCCTCTACCGGGTCCTGTTCGTCAACGTCGCGATCGCGGCGGTCAAGATCGCACTCGGCTACTCCACCGGCGCGGTGTCCATCCTCTCCGACGGCTTCCACTCCCTGACGGACTCGGCGTCCAACGTCGTCGGCCTGGTCGGCATCTCGGTGGCCCGACGGCCGCCCGATCGCAATCACCCGTACGGCCACCGCAAGTACGAAACGATTGCCTCGCTCGGCATCCTGTTGTTCCTGGTGCTGGTGATCGTGCAGGTGCTGCGCACGGCGATTTCGCGGCTGGTGGACGGCGGCAGCGCCAGCGCCTCGGTGGACGACATCCTCGTCATGCTCGGGACCCTGGTGGTGAACGTGCTGGTCGTCGCCTACGAGCGGCGGCAGGCGGTCCGCCTGAACAGCGAGGTGCTGATGGCCGACGCCAGGCACACCCGCAGCGATGTCCTGACGACCAGCGCGGTCATCGTCGCGCTGATCGGCGTGTCGGTCGGCTTCCCTGCGCTGGACCCGATCGCGGCGCTGCTGGTCGCCGGCTTCATCGGTCACGCCTGCTGGGCGATCGCGCAGGATGCGTCGCGCATCCTGTCGGACGAGATCGTGATCGCCGAGGACGACGTGCGGGCGGTGGTGCAGTCGGTGCCCGGCGTGCTCGGGTCGGAGAAAATCCGGACGCGCGGGTCGGCGGATTATGCGTTTCTCGACCTGCACCTGTGGGTCGACGGCGGCACCTCGCTGCAGGCCGCCCACGCGACGTCGCATATCGTCAAGGACTTGCTGATGGCCAAGTTTCCGCACCTGGCCGACGTCGTCATCCATATCGAGCCGCCGCCGAAGGACTGGGCGGGCTAGGGCGGCATCGGCCTTGCTGAAACCGGCTGCATGGAATCCGAAATCGCGTCCCATGAATCGATTGGCGGCCTGGTCCGCGGCATTCTGATGGATCTTCGTACGCTGGTGCGCGAGGAAATCGCGCTCGCGCGGGTGGAAATCAGCGAGCAGGTCGGCCGCGCCCGCGGCGCCGCCGTCAGTTTCGGCATTGCCGCCGCGGCGCTGGCTTTTGGCGGGACTTTCCTGCTGATCGCGGTGGCGCTGGCCATTGCCGACCTGATGAACTGGCCGGCGTGGACCGGCTTCCTGATCGTGGCCGTGCTGCTGAGCGTGGTGGGGTGGATCAGCCTGGCGTCCGGACGCAAGCAGTTGCAGACGGTGCATACCGTCCCCGAAGAAACCGTCTCGACCTTGAAGGAGAATTCCGAATGGATAGCGAAGCGGCTGTCATCCGCGCAGAGATGAGCCAGACCAGGGCCGACCTCGACCGCAAGCTCGCCCTGCTCGAAGCCAAGGCGCGGGAGTTTACGCCGCGGCAGCTGTCAGACCGCTACGTCCCCGAGTACCTGGTCGACCAGACCATCGGTGGCGTGCTCGTGCTGATCGGCCTGAGGATGGCCTGGTCGCACTACCGGTCCAGGCACGAGCGGCGGGAAGACGTGCGGGCGGCGCTGGCCGCCTACGGGCGCTGGTAGCGCGCGCGCCGGCTCGGCACGCTTCAAGGCTCGAGGCTCAATGCTCGATGCTCAATGGGAACGCACAAGGTGGGTTTGTCATTTCATTGAGCATTCAGCATTGAGCCTTGCGCATTGACCGTCGCCCTCCTGCTCTCGATCTTCGCGGCCGACATCCTCCCCATCTTCATCATCGCCGGCATCGGTTTCCTGTTGGCGCGGGTCTGGGCCATCGACCCGCGCGGCCTGGCCAGGGTCACGTTCAACGCGCTGTCGCCGTGCCTGGTCTTCAACCTGCTCGTCACCTCGACGCTGAGCGCAGCGGACTTCGGCCGCATGGCGTTGTTTGCCGTGGTGGTGATGGTGGTGTCGGGGCTGTTGGGGCGGCTGGTGGCGGTGCCGCTGCGGCTCGATCGGCCGGCGCTCAGCGCCTTCCTGCTGGTCGTGATGTTCTCGAACGGCGGCAACTACGGCCTGCCGGTGGCATCGTTTGCCTTCGGTCGCGACGCGCTGACGTTCGCCACGGTGTACTTCGTCACCGCGTCGGTGCTTACCTACACGCTCGGCGTATTTCTCGCGGCGAGCGGCCGCCGCAGCATCGGCGATGCGCTCGCCGGCATCAGCCGCGTGCCGACCGTCTACGCGGTCGGCGCGGCAGCCCTGATCCTGGCGACCGGCAGCACTGTTCCGCCGGTGGTGCTGCGCCCGATCGGGATGCTGAGCGACGCCGCCTTGCCGGTGATGATCCTCGTGCTCGGCATGCAGCTGCAGGGCGCCACCAGGCCAGACCGCCCGGTCGTCGTCGCCGCGGCGGTCGCCCTGTCGCTGGTGGTCACGCCCGCCACGGCCTTCCTCATCGCCAGCGCACTGGGCCTGACCGGCGCCGCGTTCCAGGCCGCGATGATCCAGGCATCCATGCCGGCCGCAGTCGTGACCACGATCCTCGCGCTCGAGTACGAAGTCGCACCCAGCTTCGTGACCAGCGTGGTGCTGATGTCGACCGCACTCAGCCCGTTCACGCTGACGCTGCTGATTGCGTGGCTGCGCTAGCTGCTACTTTCCACTTTCTACTCTCTACTTCCTACTTGCTACTTTCCACTGCCGAGCCGATAGTTCCCGCTCCTGCCTCCGCTCTTCTCCACGACGCAGATGCCGCCGATGACCATCGCCTTGTCGACCGCCTTGACCATGTCGTAGATAGTCAGCGCGGCGACTGAGACGGCCGTGAGCGCCTCCATCTCGACGCCGGTCTGCGAGCTGGTTCGCACGCGCGCCTCGATGGCGTAACCGCGGCGGGTCGGCGTGAGCTCGACGCTGATGTGGGTCAGCGCCAGCGGATGGCACAACGGGATGAGCGCAGCGGTCTGCTTGGCCGCCATGATGCCGGCGAGCCGCGCCGTCTGGAGCGGGTCACCCTTTTTCACCTGGCCGCTGCGTATCAGCTTGAGCGCGGCGGCGCTCATCGAGATGTCGCCGCGGGCCACCGCTTCGCGCTGCGTCACGGGTTTGTCGCCGACGTCGACCATCCGCACCTTGCCGTGTGCGTCGACGTGCGAGAGCGTCGCGGGCTTCTTACCGGCCACCGGGCTCCTCCTGTGCGAGATAGAACGACAGGCTCTCGAGCGAGACGGTCAGGTCGACACTCTTGAGCTTGACGTCATCGGGCACGCGCAGCGTGCCCGGCGAGAAGTTCAGGATCGCCTTGATCCCGGCAAGGACGACTTGGTCGACGACCGGCTGCGCATGCGGAGCGGGTACGGCGATGACGGCGATATCGAGATGGTCGCGCGTCGCCACGCGCTTCAGGTCGTGGATGTCGTAAATCGGGACGCCGCTGCGCGACTTGTCGCCGATCTTTTCATTTGCGGCATCGAACAGGGCGGCAATCGCGAACCCCTCCTGGCGGAACCCCGGGTAGTCGGCGAGCGCCAGCCCGAGGTTGCCGGCCCCCATGATCGCGACCTGCAGATTGCGGTCGAGGCCGAGAATCTGGCGAAGGTGGCGGCGCAGGTCGGCGACGTAATAACCGACGCCGCGGACACCGAATTCGCCGAAGTAGGCGAGGTCCTTGCGGATCTGCGCGGCATTCAGATGGAACTGCTCGGCGAGCGCCTGGGAAGAGATGGTCTGGGCCCCGCCGGCCGTAAGCTCGTTGAGACACCTGAGGTAGACCGAAAGCCGGTTGGTCGTCAGTTCCGAAACCTGGTCAGGCGTCTGCCTTCGCTTGTTCGGTCCGTTCACGAGGTTCAATGCTACCATCACGCGCCGTGGCCAATGCCCCGCCCGAACCGGCCGTTCACGGCGCGAAACCGGGAGGCAACCTCACGCCCCGCCAAAGCAGCACCCGGCGGATTCACGTCCAAGCCGGTCACGGCCGCGCCCAAAGTAGAATGAGCCGGTGAGCCCGCTCCGCCGCCCTGCCGCGCGGTTCCGGTCATCGTCAGTCGCCGCCCTGCTGCTGGTGTGCGCCGCGGCGGCGGTCACGCTGCAGGCGCAGGCGCAACGGCGGCTCACGACCATCGACTCCCTCCGCCAGTATCCCGGCTTCTACCATCTCCAGAACATCGTGCTGCGCGGCGAACTGGTCGAGAGCGGGCAGCGCCTTGTCTTGCGGTCGGATGAACAGGACATCCGCATCCTGTTGAAGGACATGCAGACGGCGAGCGGCCCGGTGGAAGTCCGCGGCGTGCTGTTCGATGTCGGTCGCCTGGCGCCAACAGACCCGCGGCTGACTGGCTACGCCGAGGGGATCGACCCGGAGAAATGGCCGAAGCCCGGCGAAGAATTGCTTGTCAGTGTCACGGCTGTCGGCGAGGCGCAGCCGGCGACCACCGCGTCCGTGCGGGCGCTGGCGCTCGAGCCGTGGAAGTTCGAGGGCCAGCCGGTCACCGTGACCGGTAACTTCCGGGGCCGCAACCTGTTTGGCGATCTGCCGGATGCACCGGGCAAGGGCCGTTACGATTTCACCCTGCGCGGTGCCGAAGGCGCGGTCTGGGTGACCGGGCAGCGGCCGCGCGGGCGTGGCTTCGACCTCGATGTGGAGCGCCGATTCGACACCGGCGCGTGGCTACAGGTGACCGGCACGGTCAGCCGGAGCCGCGGCCTCGTGCTGATCGAAGCGACCCGGATCGCGCTCGCCGAGGCGCCGGCCGCCGAGCCGGTCGAAGAAGCTGCAGCGCCAGCGCCGCCGCCGCCACCAGCGGAGGTCGTGTTCAGTTCGCCGACCGAAGGCGAAATCGATGTCAACGGCGCCAGCACTGTCCGCATCCAGTTCTCACGCGGTCTCCGCGAGTCGACGATACCGGGACACGTTTCCGCCAGTTACGTCGCCGCCGCCGGGGTCCCGCCGCTCGATGTCAGACTCACCTACGACGCGCCGAGCCGCGCCCTGTCCGTCAGGTTCGCCCAGCCGCTCGAACCATTCCGCACCGTCCGAGTACAGGTGCTCGAAGGGCTGCTCGCCTTCGACGGTGCCCCGGTCGTCCCCTGGACGCTGACATTCTCGGTCGCGCAGTAACCCACTCCACCCGAACACCCGGAACGCCCCGAACACCAGAACGACCCGAACTCCCGAACGACCCGAACGTTGCGAACGTCCCTAAGGCGTGATCCGGAACCCGGTGACCTGCGTGGTGCCGTCCAGCGTCACCTCCAGGGCGTAGTCACCCGGCGCGAGCGCCGCTAACATCGCATCGACTATCACCCAGCGCAGGTCGGCGCCCGGATCCTGGCGCTCGCTCACCTGCACTGGCACCTGGATCGCCTTGCCGGCGCGATCGAGCATGCGCGCGCTTGCCTCACCCGTCGTGCGTGTCGGCAGCTCGAGACGGATTCGCTCGGTGCGTTGGAACCGGGCGTCAGCCGTCATCATGTGTCGCAAACCGGTCGAGGGGCCGCGCCGCCACATCACCGCTTCACCGACGATCGACGCGCGATCCGGCACCTGCACCCGCGCGATGTCGCTTACCGGCAGGCTGCCGTTTCCCGCGGGACGGGCGCGGACGCGCACGGCATACTCACCACCGCCAACGCCGCCCTCGTCGGGTATCCGGATGGCGAAAGCGCCGTCGCTGGCGGGGATGTCCAGTGATTTGGAGACGATCGTCCGGCCGTCGGCGGTCACGATGGTCAGGTCCGCTGTCGCACCCGAGGTCCACGCCAGCTCGCGCCGCGTCCGGAAGTCGAGCTCGCCGACAATCCAGACGACGCCGGCAGGCGCGACCCGGTCGCCCTGCGGCGGCGGCATCCAGGAGCTGGCGCGGATGCGGAACGGGGCACGCGCGTCGATGCCGCTGACCACGTTCATCGCGCGGGCCATCGCATCCCCCGGCGCGGCGGTGCGCGTCGCCGCGGCGCCGCCTGCCAGCACCTCTTCGGCCGTCAGCGCGCGGTAGCCGCGACGGCTTCGCACCTGCACTCCCGGCCGCTTGACGCGGACGGTGATCGAGCGGAAGCGGCCATCGAGCTTGGTGTTGCTCGGGTAGTAGCCGACCAGGTAATAGGACGACAGGTCGGCGACGATTCGCTTCAGCGCTCCGTCGATGTCGTTGGTGTTCACGACCGACAGGCCGTCGGTCTCGAGGGCGAGCGCGCGCAAGCCGTCGTGCCGTGAGCGCAGCGCCTGCTGGTCGGCGGCGGCGTCGGTGCTCGTCTGCCCCGTCATCATCGGACTGTCGGAGACGGCAAGGCCGCGCGCATAGACCGGGTAGAAGGTGACGTTGGCGCGATTTGCCTGCTCGCCGAGTTCACGGATGGCCGTCGAGTTGTCCATCGTTGCGAGCACCTGGCGGTCGGTATCGCACTCCGTGCGCGAGGCGCCGCCGGTGTCGGTGCCGCGCTCGCCGCGGTCGCGCGGGTTGCGGCCAAGGACCCCCGGCAGCGCCGGCGCCTCGCCGCGCGTCCGTTCGGCCAGACCGCGGTTCGGTGTGAACAGGCGCCAACCTTCGGTCACCGTGATCACCGCCTTGCGCTCCTCGCGGATGCCGCCAAGATGGACGACGAGATCCTCGAGGCTGTCGAGCGTCATCCGCTCGCGCCGCCGCTCCTTGAGCTCGTTCAGCAGCGCCGCATCGCTACCGTAGCACCGGGCGTACAGGGTGTCCTTCGGATCTTCCGTCAGCTCGTTGCCACGCCGGCCCCACGTCCACTGGTTCTGCATGATGTTCGAGATGACCGTCGTCTTGCGGCCGAAGGTCAGGTCGGCCGCGCTCATCTCGGGGGTCATGATTGCAACCAGATCGTCGGCGCCGAGCACCCGGTCGAGAAATCTGATCAGCGGCAGCCGCATATTGGCGGAGCCCTCGATCTGCGTATGGTACGTGTCGAGAAAGATCACGAACACGCGCGCCCGCGGATCGGCCGCCATCTGCCGGCTCTGTTCGATGCTGTTCGGCTCGATGCGGGTGTCCTGCGCCCCGGCGCTGCGAATCACGACATGTTCGAAGGTCTCGACCTTCTGCAGGACGGTGTCTTCGTAGACCTCGATGTCACCCGCGTTCAGGTCGTCCACCACCTGCCCGTTCTGGGTCGGGTAGACATCGACGCGCACGTAGTTGGCGCCGGCTCGAAAGGTCGGCTCCTGCGGGTCGCGTGGCGGCGCCTGGGCCCCGAGCGAGGCCGCAGCGCAGGCGAAGACGAACGCAACGAGTCCAGTGCGCATATGACCTCGACGGCGTCGGCGGGCTGGCTGGCGAGCGAGAGTCTAGCACCGGCGTGACGGGACCGCGGGTGTGATCCTTCTGAAGGGGGAGAACCGCAGCCCGTCGCTCAGGCCGGGCGGCGGCGCGAGAACCAGCGGCGCGCCACCCGAAGGATGACGACGGCGAACAGGGCGATGATGACGAGCAGCAGGCCGGCGACGCCCAGCGCGACCAGCGGATGCTGCAGGGCGAGGTAACCCAGACCGACGACGAAGATGTCCTCGCCGATGCTCAACGCCCAGTTCGTGAACGGCTCGGGGCTGGCGTTGGCCACGGCTCGCGTGCTCGTCTTGGTGAGATGACTGCTGGCCGCGACGGCGCCGCCAAGCAGGGCGACCAGCGCGTCTGTCGCGGGAGAGGCGGCGCCGAGAGTGGTGACGGCGATCAGCGCGCCACCGATCGGCCTGATGGCCGTGTGGATGGCGTCCCACAGCGAATCGAAGTACGGGATCTTATCGGCGAAGAACTCGACGATATACATCACCAGGGCAGCGCCGATCACCCAGTCGTTGTTGAACGCCTGGAACTGCGCCGGCAAGGCGACCCAGCCGAAGCGGGAGGCCAGACCGAGGATCGCCACCGTTGCGTAGAGGTTGACACCGGCGGCGAACGAGAAGCCAACCGTGCGGCCGAGTGTGGCGATCAGCTCCACACCGGCCCCTGGTCGAGCAGCGCCTGCACCTCGTCGTGTACCCGCGTCATCAGGGCATCTCGATCAGCAAGCGTGAGGCCGGCGGTGGGAATAGGTCTGCCCACCCGGACGCTCACCCGCACTGGGCGGACCATCCAGCTGCCCTTCCGCATCGAAGCCCGGCCACCCTGTACCGCCACCGGCACGATCGGCACCTGGGCGGTGATGGCCATGATGAAACCGCCCTTCTTGAACGGCAGCAGGGCGCCGGTCCGGCTGCGGGTGCCTTCGGGGAAGATGAGAAACGAGTTGCCCTCGCGCAACGACTCGGCGCCGCGGGCGATCGAGGCCATCGCCTTCTCCCGGTCGGCGCGGTCGACGGCAACGAACCCGCCGACGTCGAAGACCGTGCCCATGATCGGAAACTTGTGCAGCTCCGCCTTGTACAGCACGTGCAGTCGCTTGTGGAGCGCGCGGAACAGCACCGGCGGATCGACGTTGCTTTCATGGTTTGAGCAGAACACCACGGCTGAATCGGGTACCTGCTCGAGCCCGGCAACGCGGTAACGGATACCGGCCAGGGTCAGCGCCAGCCACACGCCGGTGTGGCCGAGGCCGTACATGCCACGCTTCCATCGCAGTACCAGGCCGACGACCAGGGCGGCGGGTGCGCCGAGCACGATGTAGGCCAGGGTGCCGGCGTAGGCGACCACAGAGCGGATGGCGATGGCGGTGGTTGAGATCATCAAAAAAAACGCCCGGGCGGCGGACCACCCGGGCGGGTAAGGAAAGCAGGGAGCACAGCGGCGCGGGACTGCTACGATGCGCGGGCGGCCCGGCGCGGCGCGGCGACGACGACGGCGGCAGCGGCAACCTTTACGGGCTTGACGACCTTGGCGCGGGCGGTCGCGCGGGCGACGTTGCGGGCCTTGGCGACGAAGCACTTTTCGAGCGCGTGGTCGACCTTGGTCTCCACTTCGAGCGCCTTCTCACGCATCACCTCGGAGATCTCCGAGATGATCAGCGCCTTGGCGCGATCGAGCATCCGCTTCTCGCGGAACGAGAGACTCTTGGACTTGCTGAGGAACGTCAGGCTCTTGAGGACGTCGGCCATGTCGTAGATGGAACCGGTCCGCATCTTGTCGGAATTGTCCTTGAAACGCCCTTTCCAATTCTGATGATTGTCGATCTTGCCGTCGCCGAGAAGTTGGAAGAGCCGCTCGACCTCTTCGTCGGTGATTGCCTTGCGAAGGCCGACATTGTCGACATTGGCGACTGGCACCAGCACGGTGGTGTCGTTGGACACGATGCGCAGATGAAAGAAGCCGCAGGTGGTACCAAGGATGGTCTTTTCTTCGATCCGTTCGACGATACCGAGCCCATGGTTCGGGTAAATGACCTTGTCGCCGAGCTGGAATGTCACGTGTCCCCCGTTGCAGGTGAGTGTGTGGTAGGACCGGTCTCGCGCCGGGAACTGCATCGACGAGTATAGCCCACATGCCCCACCTCCGGCAACGGAAAATGCCAGGAAAACAGGGGTTTTCGGCATTTCAGTGAGGCGTGGCGCCCGTTCGCCGCCGCTCGTGGCGCCAGCGGTCGGGGACGCCGGGCCTAACTTCCACGGCTGCTAGGATTTGGACGCGATGCACAAAATTCTGCAATCTGCAGAGAATCGTCCGGTGTTGAGGACAGGCCGCCGGCGGCCGACGTTGGCGATTGCCCTGGCGGTGCTCGCCCTGCTGCTGATGGCGAGCGCTCCCACCGCGCAGACCGTGCTGGCGCCGTACGTGGCGACGCCGTCCGATGTCGTCGACCGGATGCTGGCCATGGCCGCAATCCGGCCAGAGGACGTCGTCTACGACCTCGGCTGTGGCGATGGCCGGCTGGTCATCGAAGCCGCCAGGCAGTTCGGCGCCCGCGGGGTCGGCATCGATATCGATGCCGAGCTGGTGCGGCGGGCGACCGAGAACGCGGTGGCGGCAGGCGTGCAGCACCGGGTGACGTTCCGGGTCCAGGACGCGATGACGGTGGACCTCTCGGACGCTACCGTCGTCACTCTCTACCTGCTCGCGGCTTCGAACGCCAAACTCCGCCCCATCCTGGAACGCGACCTGCGCCCTGGGTCGCGGATCGTGTCGCACAACTTCCCGATTGGCGACTGGCAACCGACGAGGGTGGAGACATTCACGAGCGCCGACGGCAAGGTCAGGACCCTTTATCTCTGGTCGCGTGGTTAACCCCGGGCCGATGCCAGCCCGACGATCTCCTCGACCAGTTGCGCGTAGGTGCGGCCGGCCTTGCGGGCAGCCATTGCCAGCTCGGCGCGCGAGCTGAGCCACGGGTTGGGGTTCACTTCGATGACGTGGATGCGGCCATCCGGCTGCAGGCGCATGTCGACCCGGCCATAGTCGCGCAGCTCGAGCGCCTCGTAGGCGGCGATCGCGATCTTCTGCAGCGATCCAACCTTCTCGTCCGGCAGATCGGTCGCGACGGTGGATTTGGTGTCGCGGTAGGCCGCGGTCCCCTTGCCCCACTTGACCTCGGCAGCGGCAATCCTCGGTGTCCCTTCCGGAAGCTTCGACAGGTCCAGCTCGATGACCGGCAACGCCTCGGGCTTCTCGTTGCCCAGCACCCCGACGTAGAGCTCGCGGCCGTCGATGTACTCCTCGATCAGCACAGGCGAGTCGAAATGCTGGTGCAGCCAGTCGATCCGCTCCATCAGCTCGCGGATTGACGTGACGACGGCGCTGAACTCGATGCCGATCGAGCCGTCCTCGCGCGCCGGTTTGACGATGACCGGAAACTCGAGGTCGTGCGAGAAGTCCAGCCGGCCGCGGAACGACTTGGCGAACACCGGCGTGTGGATGCCGTGAAAGGCGAAGATCTTCTTGGCAATCGCCTTGTCCTGCGCCAGCATCAGGCCGCGGGGCCCGGACCCCGTGTAGTTCTTGCCGATCAGGTCGAGGAACGCGGCGATCTTGAAGTCGGCCGTGTCGTCGCTGCCGAACGACTCGGAGAGGTTGAAGACGAGGTCGCAATCGGCGCGCGCCAGCGCGAGCAGGCTCTTCGCCGACCCGTCGAGCTCGTGCATCACCGGCTCGTGTCCGAGTTTGACGAGCGCCTCGGCGACTTCCTCCTCGACCTCCTTCTTGTCCAGCGTGCGGACCACCGGAGTCTTGTCGCCGGCCGCGGCGGTTTCCTCTTCGTCGACCAGCACGCGGTCGAACAGCACGATTACCTTCAGTTTGCCCATCAGTGCTCGAACTGGCCCCTGGTCAGAAAGTTCATCGCCAACGTTGTCGCCAGCGCCGTCACCTCGACGAGATAGCGCGGCTCCTCGCCGATTTCGCCCGACAGTTTCATGCGGTCGCAGGTGCGGCAGATCAGGTCGATCAGGCCGCGCACCACCGGACGCTGCACGCCCGTCCAGTAGGTGATCTTCTCCACCAGCTCCTGCGTGTACCTGCCGATGATATCGGCGGCCGGCCGCGACTCGCGCCGCCGGCGGTTCGGGAAGATTTGCGCCAGGTGGGAATCGAGCTCGAGGTCGATGCGCGCCTGCCGCTCTTCCGAGGCCTGCTGGTAGAACTGCTCGACGGTGACACCGATGTCGTCAGGGGTGATGTCCACCTCACCGGTCTTGACGATCGGCTCGACGTCGGCAACCGCGCGGGCGACGCGGTCGACGTAGCGCAGCTTCTGCATCGCCGGCCACCCCTTGTACTGGCGGCGCCACGGGCTGCGCGGTGTCAGCCACACGGCAAAGGTCTCGGCAAAGTCCTCGTCCGGGTGCTTCTGCGCGTACCAGCCTTCGATGTGCCGCACGTACTTCTTGCTGAACGGCACCGGCCGGTAGTCGTCCCGATACGCCCGAAAGAACGGTCCGAACAGGCGGCGCCATTCGGGTGTGGTGTAGAGGCGATAGGCATAGTTGAAGACATGCCCCGCCTCGTGGCGCATGTACATCATGATCTGCCGCTCGCTCTCGAGCGCATCGACGGCCTGCTCGAGACTGCGCAGCGCCGGATCGGCGAGGTAGAACGGGATACCGAGCACCGGCTGCTGATCCGGGCAGCCCCATTCGTCGGTCAGGTAGCACACCGGGCGAAATTTCTTGAAGCCGCGGTTCTCCAGCTCCTTGTAGAGCTGTCGGACGTAACCCTCGACCGGAGACCCCTCGACCCGCAACCCCAGCTCGCTGACCTTCTTGCCGAGGACCCCGCGAATTTCCGGATCGAGCGACTCGAACTTAACCACTCCACCCTGCGCGCATCGGCGACGACAATAGCATGCGGCCCGGGCGGCGGTGGGCAGGTGCGGGTCCTCGGTGGCCGTGCCGCTGCCATTTTTCGTCTCGATTGCTCCCCTGTTTTCCAACGCCTGGACCGGTTCGGCCGATTCCTCCAAGCAACCGGTCGGCCTGATCGCGGCGCGGTTCCTGCACAGCGGACTGCGCCAACTTTCGCCTGAGCGGGGAAATCATGACCCTAACGATTCGCGAGCTCTACGTGGACGAGCTGAACGACCTGTACGATGCGGAGCAGCAGATCCTCCGCGAGCTGCCGTTGATGGCTGCCCGCGCCTCGTCCGGCGAACTGCGCGAGCTGCTCGAAGCGCATTACCGCGAGACGCAACAGCACATCAGCCGCCTGGCTGCCCTGTTTGCCGAACGCGAGGAGCGACCGCGCACCACCCACTGCCGCGCGATCGCCGCGCTGATCGAAGAAGGCCGCTCGCGCTGCGCACCGCTGGAACGCGGCGACGTCCTCGACGCCGCGCTCATCACCACCGCGCGGCGGATCGAGCACTACGAGATCGCCGCCTATAGCTGCATCCGCACGTACGCGGCCACCGTGCACGACCACGACGCCGTGACGGTGCTGCAGGAGTCGCTGGACGAGGAACTGGCGGCGGACGCCGCGCTGACGGTCCTCGCCGACCGTGGCCGGCTGTCCATGGCTGGCGCGTCGAGCCGCGCCGCGGCGATCGGCGACGATCGAGCCCCGCTCATGCCGGGCGTCTGGTCGACCGAGATCACCGGCTTTGCCGCCGTGCCGCCGCGGGCGCATTCGGACGTGCGTTTTCCGCGGGCGGTGCCGTCACCGCGCGAGCGCGAGGCCGCGGCGGCCAACTACCGGGACAATGAACTGATGGTGGCGCGGGGAGAGGCGGAGGAACGCGAGCAGCGCCTCGAGGATGAGTTGCAGCGGCGCGGCGACGAATAAGAAGCTCGCAGCCGCACCAGACCAGGAGGTCGCTCCCGATCTGGCGTGGCCGCAAGGTCGACGGCGGTCGACTCGCCTCGATCTGGTTATCTCGCTCTACTCAGCAGTAGGCGGCCGCAGGCCGTCGTCTCCGTCAGCACCGCTATCCCGACTGCGCTCCTCGTCCGTATGGCGGCGGGAGCGATCCCAGTCGCCGCGGGCCTGATCCCGATTCGCGTTTCTGTATAGCGGGCTGGTCGAACCCTGTACGATTTCCTGACCAATGTCGCTAAGCACTTCACGGCGAACATGCTGGTCCTTCTTGAGTTCCTTGCTCTCACCTCTGCGGCGATCAGACATACCGGGTCTCCTTGGAAGGAACCGCCGCACCCGTTCCCTGTCTGCGCGTGGGAGAAGGCGACGCGGTGCCACTTGAAGGTCCAAGAGCCGTGCCAGAGCCTGCGAAGACGGCCGTGCCACAGCCTGCGAGCGCGATGGTAAGGTGAGCCGATGCGCAGCTACGAGCAACTCGGGGTGTTCTACCTGGGGCAACGACATGACCTGACGACCGGTGCCCGCACCGGCGACGCGCTGCTCTACGACTCGAAGGATCTCGTCACCCATGGGGTGTGCGTCGGGATGACCGGCAGCGGGAAGACCGGATTGGGCATCGCCCTGATCGAGGAGGCGGCGATCGACGGCGTGCCGGTGCTGGCGATCGATCCGAAGGGCGACCTGGCCAACCTGCTGCTCACGTTCCCGGACCTGGCCCCGGCCGACTTCGCCCCGTGGGTCGATCCGGCGGAGGCGGCCGCACAGGGCACGACCGTCGAGCGCCTCGCTGCGCGACAGGCGACTGCGTGGCGAGAGGGGCTCGCCGCCTGGGATCAGGCGCCGGATCGGATCGCGCGCCTGCGCGCGGCGGCCGACGTCCGCGTCTACACGCCCGGCAGCCGCGCAGGCGTGCCGCTCGCGCTGCTGACATCGCTCACCCCGCCATCGGGCGACGATCCGGAAGACAGCGCGGCACGGGTCGCCGGCACCGCCACCAGCCTGCTGGCACTCGCGGGCGTCGACAGCCCGGGGCCGCACAGCCGCGACCAGGCGCTGCTCTCGGCACTTCTGACGCACGCCGCGACCGCCGGCGTCGCCGCCGATCTGCCGTGGCTGGTGCAGCAGATCCAACGCCCGTCGTTCGACACGCGTCGGCGTGCTCGACGTCGACACGTTCTACCCGACCGAAAGAGCGGCAGGAACTGGCGCTGCGCTTCAACAGCGTTCTGGCGGCGCCCGGCTTCGACGTCTGGCTCTCCGGCGAGCCGATCGATCTCGCGACCCTGCTGTACACCGCGGCCGGCCGGCCGCGCGTCGCCATCGTCTCGATCGCGCATCTCGGCGAGGCCGAACGGATGATGGTAGTGTCGCTGCTGCTGAACGCGGTGCTCGACTGGACCCGCCGGCAGATCGGGCACGAGCTCGCTGCGGGCGCTGATCTACATGGACGAAGTGTTCGGCTACCTGCCGCCGGTGGCCAATCCGCCGTCCAAGCTGCCGTTGCTCACGCTGCTGAAGCAGGCGCCGCGGCTTCGGCGTCGGCGTCATGCTCGCCACGCAGAACCCGGTCGATCTCGACTACAAGGCGCTGTCGAACACCGGCACCTGGTTTCTCGGCAAGCTGCAGACCGACCGCGACAAGGCGCGCGTGCTCGACGGGCTCGAAGGGGTCGGCGGTCGACCGCACCACGCTCGATCGACTGCTGTCCGGCATTGAAGAGCCGCGTCTTCGTCATGCACGACGTGCACGAAGCAGGGCCGGTCGCTGTTCGAAACACGCTGGACGCTGTCTTACCTGCGGGGCCCACTCGGCCGACACGAGCTGAAGAAGCTGGCGGCGCAGTCGCTCGCCGTCGAGCCGCCGGTGCTCCAGCCAGCGGACAAAGAGCCGGTGGTCGCCAACCCCAGTCCCGATCCGAGCGCCGGGCATGGCCGCGTCGAGGCCGATCCTGCCAGCCGGAATGCGCGAGTTCTTCCTGACGCCGCAGGCAGCGGCCGTCGAGCGCTATTCACCGGTGCTGTACGCCGCCGCCCGTGTGCACTACACCGACAGCCGGCGTGGCGTCGACGTCGTGCGCGACGTGCGGGCGACGGTTCCGATCAGCGACGGGGCGGTCGCGGTCGACTGGGACGCCGCCCGGGACGAGCGCTCAGGCTCCCGAAAGCCTGGCGAGCGTAGCGCCGTCGTCGGCAGCGTTCGCGCCGCTGCCCGCTGCGGCCCTCGACCCGCGCCGCTATGCCGAGTGGCAGCGCGACTTCGAGCGCTGGATCGGGCGCAGCCGGCCGCTGCGGTTGTGGGCAGCGCCGTCACTGAAGCAGATCTCGCGACCCGGCGAGAGCGAGCGCGACTTCCGCATCCGCCTGCAACAGGTCGCGCGCGAGAGCCGGGATGTGAACGTCGAAACGCTGCGCGCCCGCTACGCCGCCCGGCTCGCGCGGGCGACGGACAGGCTCAGTCGTGCGGAGCAGGCGGTTGCGCGCGAGCGGCAGCAGATCAGGACAACAGCAGACGCAGACCGCCGTGTCGCTCGGCGCAACGCTGCTCGGTGCGCTGATGGGACGAAAGGCCGTGTCGCTCTCGACGCTCGGCCGTGCGACGACGGCGGCGCGCGGTGTCGGCCGGGCGATGAAGGAGAGCGCGGACGTGGCACGCGCCGCGCAGCAACTGGAGGCGGCGCGGCACGAGTTGGCGGAACTGCAGACGACGCTGGAAGTGGCGAGCGCCGCGCTGCCGCCTCTCGATGCCCCGGTGCCGCTGGAAACGATCGAGATAAAGCCGAAGCGCGGCGCCGTCGACGTGATGCTGGTGACGCTGGCGTGGAACGCTACGCCGAGCACTCCCCGTCCATGACTTCGGGCGTGAAGACATGGGTCTCGCCGAGGTCGACGAAGTCGTCGTCCGAGGTGTCGTTCGGCAACAGCAGCGCCAGGTCCTTCAGCCGCTCGGTGGCAACGGCCGGGGGGACGCGGCGGAAGAACGCGCCGAGATTCTCCTCGCCCTTGCCGCTGCTCTTTGTAGAGGTCGAGCAGGCGGTCGACGACGTCGATCAGGCGGTGCACCGGGCACCTTCGACACGACCTTGCCGAAGTGCGCGATGCCTTCATCGGCGCAGCCGCCGCCGACCAGGACGAAATACTGCGGCAGGGCGCGGCCGGCCACCTTGCGCACGCTGCCCTGGAAGCCAATCGAGGCGATGTGGTGCTGGCCGCAGCCGTTCGGGCAGCCGCTGATCTTGATGTCGCCCGACGACACCAGGTCGACGAGATCCGGGCTGGCGCTCAGGTGCTCGGTCAGCATGCGGCCGAGACCACGCGACTGCGTCACCGCCAGGCGGCAGCTTTCGGCGCCGGGGCAGCTGACGACGTCACCGAGCGTGCCCGCGTCGGGAGCGGCCAGGTCCGCGGCGACCAGGCGCTGGTAGAACGGCTCGATCGATTCGGTCTTCACCCACTTGAAGAGCACGTTCTGCTCCATGGTCAGGCGTGCCGTTCCGTCACCGTAGGCTTCCGCGAGTTCGGCCAGCAGCCGCAATCTGCCCGGCGGTGAAGTCGCCGAGCGGCAGCCGACGGTCACGTGGCAGTAACCGTCCTGGCGCTGCGCACTGACGTTGCTGCGCAGCCAGCGCAGGTAGGCATCCGGCAGCGGCTGCAGCCGGACGCTCCCCGGCACGATGCCGGGGCCGGTGACAGGCGTGTTGGTGGTGGCGGCGACCTCCGCCAGCGACGGCGGTTCGGATCGTTTCCAGTCGGGCGCGCCAAGCGACTGCACCGTCTCCGGATCGAAGCCGAGCGTCGCGCCGCCCTCCTTCAGGAACCCGGCGAGTTCCTCTTCGAAGTGCGCCCGGAACGTCTCCCAGCCGATCGCCTTGATGATGAACTTGAGCCGGTTACGCTGCTTGTGCTCATAGTCGCCGTACTTGTGGAACACGCGCGCCACCGCCTCGGCGGCGTTCAGCATCTGCTCGACCGGCAGGAAGTCGTACAGCACGTAGCCGGAGACCGGCATGATCGACGTGCTGCCGGCGACGGTGATACGGAAGCCACGCTGGCCGTCGACGATGCGCGCCCGCAGGCCGATGTCGTTGATCGAGGCGGCGATGTGATCGTGCGTGCAGCCCTCGAAGGCGATCTTGAACTTGCGCGGGAAGATGCCGCTGAGCGGATGGCGCAGGAAGTAGCGCGTCATCCGTTCGGCGTAGGGGCTGACGTCGAAGATCTCGTCGGTGCCGGTGCCCGCATACGGGCAGCCGGTCACGTTGCGCGCCGAGTTGCCGCACGCCTCGCGCGTCGTCAGTCCCTCCTCGGCAAGCTCGCGCATCGCCGCCTCGGTGTCCTTGAGCAGGACGAAGTGCATCTGGACGTTCTGCCGCGTCGTGATGTGGGCGAAGCCGCGCGAGTAGCGTGCCGCCGCCTCGGCCAGCGCCCGCAGTTGCGAGCCGGTGACGATGCCCTGCGGAATCTTGATGCGCAGCATCTGCACGCCGTCCTGCCGCTGGCCGTAGGTGCCGCGCAGCAGGCGGAAGCGTCGCCATTCTTCCGGCGTGATCTCGGCCCGCTCGTACTTGCCGAGCATGTCGACGAAGATGTCGATGTCCCGCTCGTCGGCAAAGTCCAAGCGCGCCCGCCCGACTGTTTTCGCGTCATCGATTACGGCCATAGCTCACTCCATCCTCTTGCTCGTCCACGCCAGCGGGATACGCGCCGGCTGCGGCGAGTGCCTCCCGAACCCGAATAACTTCCCCGACGATCAGCACGCCCGGCACGCCCTCCGGCGGGACGGCAGCGGCAGCCGCGGCCAGCTGGCCGGTCCACGTCCACGCCTCGGCAGTGGAAGCGCCGCACACCACCGCCGCCGGCGTGTCGGCCGGCCAGCCATGGGCGATCAGGCGCTGCGCCACCTCGCCGCGCTGCGCCAGACCCATCATCACGACCAGCGTGACGCTCTTCGGCCGCACCGCTGTCAGCAGGCGGTCGAGCGGTTCACCGCTCTGCCCGGCAACGACGAGGAAACCGGACGACACGCCGCGATGGGTCACCGGGATGCCGGCGAGTTCTGCTGCCGCCACTGCGCTGGTGACGCCCGGAACCACTTCGAAGCGGACACCGGCGTGAGCGAGCGCCAGCGCCTCCTCGGCGCCGCGCCCGTAGACGAACGGGTCGCCGCCCTTCAGCCGAACGACCCGCTTGCCCTGCGAGGCGGCGCGGATCATCAGCCGGTGAATCGTTTCCTGCCGCACGCTGGCGCGCCCCGCCCGCTTGCCGACGCAGAAGCAGCGCGCCTGCGTCAGCTGGCGCAAGCCGGCCGTATCGACCAGCGCGTCGTAGAGCACGAGGTCGGCTTCCTGCACGCGCCGCAGCGCGCGCACCGTCCAGAGCTCCGGGTCGCCGGGCCCTGCGCCGACCAGCGAAACGTATCCTTTAGTCAAGACTCCGAATCCCGAATCCCAACCGCCGAAACCACCCAGAGTGGGACTTCCTCATTTCCGATCCTCGTACAGCTTGTTCAGCACCTCGAGCAGGTGCGGCCGGCGCTGTTCCATCGGCAGGCCATCCCGCTTCCAGCCGAGCCGCGCTGCGTCGGCGGCGCGCAGCCATTCGTCCAGATCGACCGGCAGCCACGCGTCGAGCGCCTCGCGCAGCAGCCCGGCAAGCGCCGGCGCGCGCCCCTCGGTCGACATCGAGATCGTCACGCCGGCCCGGCGGACGACGCTGCCGGCAAAGGCGGTGGCGTGCGCCGGGTCGTCGACCGCGTTGACGAAAACGCCGCGCTGTTCCGCCGCCGCCTGCACCTGCCGGTTCACATCCGGCGGCGCCGCCGCGATGACCCACCAGACACCCTCCAGGTCGGCGTCCTCGAACGGCCGCCGCAGCACGGTGACGCCGTCACGCTCCATCTCGGCGCGCACCTCGGGGGCGATCACCGTGACCACGGCCCCTGCGGCGAGCAGGCTGTCCAGCTTCCCCGCAGCTACCGGACCGCCGCCGACCACCACGGCGCGCCGGCCGTGCAAATTCAGGAACGTTGGGAACAACATCCGACGTTCCGAATGGTCCTATGCGCTCACCGTCTGCGGCGCGACCACCCGTTCGAAGTCGGCCAGGCTGCGGCCGATCGACACCGGCCGGGCGACATGGTCGCGCATGACTTCTGCCGTCTTGTAGCCGTTGCCGGTGATGCAGATCACCACTGACTCGTTCCGCTTGATCGCCCCGCGCTTGATCAGCGCGCGGGTCGCGGCCAGCGTCGTCCCGCCTGCCGGTTCGGTGAAGATCCCCTCGGTGCGCGCCAGCAGGTGGATGGCGTCGAGGATCTCCGCGTCGTTGACCATCGCGCCGGTGCCGCCGGTCTCCTTGACGACCTTGACCACCTGGAAGCCGTCTGCCGGGTTGCCGATGGCCAGCGACTTGGCGATGGTGTTCGGCTTGACCGGATCCGGGAATTCCTGGTCAGCGGCAATCGCGCGGACGACCGGGGCCGAGCCCTCGGGCTGCGCCGCGTGAATCTTCGGCAGCCTGCCGGCCACCAGGCCGAGGTCCTGGAACTCGCGCAACCCCTTGTAAATGCGCGGCAGCAGGGTGCCGCCGGCCACCGGCGACACGATGTGGTGCGGGAAGCGCCAGCCAAGCTGCTCCGCGATCTCGAAGCCCATGGTCTTGGCGCCTTCGGCGTAATAGCTGCGCACGTTGATGTTGGCGAAGCCCCAGCCGTAGCGATCCGCGATTTGCGTGCACAGGCGGTTCACGTCGTCGTAGTTGCCTTCGACCGATACCACCGTCGGGTCGTAGATGGCGGCGCCGAGCACCTTGTTCGGTTCGAGATCGTGCGGGATGAAGACGTAGCACGGCAGACCGAGGCGGGCGGCGTGGGCGGCGACGCTGCCGGCCAGGTTGCCGGTCGACGCACAACCGAATACCGGGAAACCGAGTTCGACCGCGCGGGTTGCGGCGACCGAAACGACTCGGTCCTTGTAGGAGAAGGTCGGATGGTTGACCGAGTCGTCCTTGATGTACAGCTCGTCGAGTCCGAGTTCGTCGGCCAGGCGCGAGGCGCGCACGAGCGGCGTGTAGCCCGAATTGAAGCCGGTCTTGGGCTCCTCGACCGGCAGCAGCTCGAGGTAGCGCCAGATCGACCGCGGCCGCGACTCGATCAGCTCACGGCTGATGACCGAGCGGATTGCGTCGTAGTCGTACGACACTTCCAGCGGTCCGAGGCAGGCGCTGCAGACCCACAGGGCCTTGGGCGGATACAGCGCGCCACACAGGTGGCACGTCAGTCCGGTCACGAATTTCATACGCTTCTCCCGAGCGCGGACGCGGTGTCCGCGATGGCATCCGACGACGAATGGTGCACGGCGAGGGCGCGAATGGTCGCGGCGCACCCGGCGCGCTCGTACATGTTTCTCAGCAGCTGCTCGACCGGCGCGACGTCATCGCGCACGAGCACGGCGATTGATGGCCCCGCGCCGGACAGGAAGGCGCCGAGCACCGCCGGATCCTCGATCGTGAGGACCTCGCCCAGCAGCGGCACGAGCGAGGCGCGCGCCGGCTGATGCCAGCGATCCTGCACAGCCTCGCGCAGCCTCGCATAGTCGCGCTCTTGCAGCGCATGCACCAGCGACAGCACGCGTTGCAGGTTGAAGATCGCGTCGGCGCGCGGCAGCATCTCGGGCAGCGCGGCACGGGCCTTCGCGGTGGCCAGCCCCACCGCGGGGGTCGCAACCACCAGCCGCAGATCTGCCGGCCACTTCCAGCGCAACGCCACCGGATCGGCCGGCCTGCGTTCGACCACGGAGGTCAACCCCCCGAACAGCGCGGGCGCGGCGTTGTCCGCGTGGCCCTCCACTGCCGTTGCGGCCCCGAGCAGTTCCCCGTCGGTGAGCGGCGCGGTCACGCGTTCGAACAACCGGATGCCGGCGACGGTAGCCGCAGCGCTGCTGCCGAGGCCTGCGGCCATCGGGATGTCGCTGACGACCTCGGCAAACACCGACGGTGAGCGGCGGCCGCTCCGTTGTGCCGCCACCTGGAAGGCCCGTTCCACGGCATTCGCCCCTGGCACCGCCGGCGTGCTGCGCACCACGGTGAGGCTCGTACCCTCGTCGTCTCGAACGTCGACGATGCGGGCGCGCAGGTAGACCTGCACGGCGACACCCAGCGTGTCGAAGCCTCCGCCGAGGTTGGCGATGGACGCCGGGACGACGACCTCGCCTTCGAGCGCGAGGCTGTTTGCGCTGGGGCTATTTACCGGGAGTGACACTGCTTACCTGGAGTGGCACTGCATACCATGAGTGACACTGCTCTTAAGTGACACGAAACAAGAAAGATATCACGAAGCCTCGCCCACCAGCATCGGCAGCGCCAGAGGCGGTTCGGCGTGCCAGTCGGCAGAGCCGATTTCGCCGAGCGCCGTCAGCAACGCTGCTTCTTCGCACGACTCGACCGTTATGACGAACGGCAGCTGATCCTTGGGGTAGCCGGTCTCCTGCAGGACAGCGTCGAGGTTGACGTGCTGCGCGGCCAGGGCAGTGGCGATCGTCGCCAGGATGCCAGGGCGATCCTTGACGACGAAGCGCAGATAGTAGGGACGCGCCGGCGGCGGCAGGATTGGGGCTGGGGTCCATTCTTCGGCGTCGTGCGGCAGGCGCAGGGTCAAGGCGAGCAGGTCGGACACCACCGCCACCGCCGTTGCCGGCCCGCCCGCGCCGGCGCCACTGAAGGCGCTTTCGCCGCCGTACTGCCCGTAAATGCTCACCACGTTGTTGGCGCCCTGGTTGCGGCCGAAGCTCGACGCCGTCGGCACCAGGGCCGGCCCGACGTGCGCGTGGAAGCCATCCCGGGAGGCGTGCACCTGGGAGACTTGGCGGATGGTGCAGCCCAGCCGGCGCGCGTAGCGGAAATCGGCGCTGCTGATCGGCCGGATCGACCCCTTCGGGATCTGGTCGAGCTGCAGGTGCCGCCCAAAGGCGATGCCGGCGAGGACGACCAGCTTGGCCGCGGCGTCCTGACCGTCGACGTCTGCCGACGGGTCGGCTTCGGCGTAGCCGAGCCGCTGCGCATCGGCAAGCACCACGGCCAGGTCTTCGTCGCTCGAAGACATGCGGCTCAGGATGTAGTTGCAGGTGCCGTTGAGGATGCCGGCGACACCGGTCAGCACGTCGCCGGCCAGGCCCTCGCGTACGCCGTGGATCAGAGGCACGCCGCCGCCGACTGCCGCCTCGAAACGCAACTGAACGCCGCGCGCGGCTGCCAGCTGCAACAGCGCCGGGCCGTGCGCCGCCAGCAGCATCTTGTTGGCGGTCACTACGGACGCGCCCTGCTGCATGGCCCGCCGGACCAGCGTATGCGCCGGCTCGATGCCGCCCATGACTTCAACCACTACGTCCGGGGCGGCGGCAAAGAACGCCTCGACATCCTCCGTCCAGGTCACCGACGCCGGCACCCAGTCGACGCGCTTCCGGGCGACACCGCGGTTGTAGACGTGCGTGAGCTGCACGCGCCCGGCCAGCTCCGGCCGCTCGGTCAGGATCCGCGCGACCGACGCACCAACGGTCCCGAACCCGATCAACGCCACCCGCAGCGGACGACGGGGACCGGCCGAATTGCGCGCTGCCGCCTGGTCGACGGCTGACGGAACCGTGGCGCTCACTGACTACCTCGCCCCTGCGACTCGCGCAGGGAAAAAAAACCCGCCGGCCCAGGTGAGGGCGGCGGGCTTCGTGTCTGGTGCCTGTATGGAACTTACGACAGGCTCACTGGTGCGCGCCGACCCTGACCGGGGTACACAGCCACATACACATGCCGCGCATGGCATGCGTGCCGCTAATCGAAACCTGGCCGGGCAACAGCATATGCATCGAAAGATCTAGTTTACTGCACCGCTCGAGCGCCGTCCACGGCTTTTCACCTGTGGAGCGGGGCGAGCGGTGACCCGCCGGCTCGCGGATCTCGGTCGACGCCGGCGGCAGTGCCGGCGGCAGTCCCGGCGGCAGTGCCGGGAGCCGCTCACAAGCCGGGCACGTGCTCGCGAAAGAAGTAGCCAAGCGCCTTGTAGATCAACTTCGCCGTCAAGAAGCTGGGCGCGTGGCTGTCCGCTACCAGTGAGAGTTCCACCACGTCCATGCCGACAACCTTCTTCCGCGCGGCAAGCAGCCGGAGAAACTCGAGCACGTCGTACCAGAGGAGTCCGCCCGGTTCCGGCGTGCCCGTCGCCGGCATGATGCTCGGATCCAGTCCGTCGACGTCGAAGGTGAGGTAGACCGTGTCGCTGAGCGAGTCAATCGCCCGCTCCATCCAGTCCGTGCGCCCAGCGATGTCCTTGGCGAAGAACACGGTCACCGGCAGCGAGGGGATCGCCCGTGCCTCATCGGCGGAGAGCGACCTGATCCCGACCTGAACAGCCGGGCAGAACTCCGTTACCCGCCGCATCACCGACGCATGGCTGTGCGGGGTGCCGTCATAACTCTCGCGAAGGTCGGCATGGGCGTCGATCTGCAGGACCGACAGACCCGGGTACTTGTCCTTGTGCGCGCGGATGACCGGGCCCGAGATCGAGTGTTCTCCCCCGAGCGTGCACAGGAACTTGTTGGAATCGAGCAGCGTCGTTGCCTGCTCGTAGAGCGCGGCCATCATGTCCGCGGGCGCGTGCTCGGTGGCCATCGCCGGCAACGTATGGATGCCGATGCGGGCGGTCTCACCGCCCAGTTCCTCGTCGTACAACTCCATGTGGCGGGAGGCATCGATGATCGCCGCCGGGCCGTCCTTCGTGCCGCCGCCATAGGAGACGGTCCGCTCGTAACCGACCGGCCAAATCAGCACCCGGGCAGACGCCTGGTCCGAGTCGTTCTCGTCAAGGCCGCCAAAGGTGAGCGGCAGGTTCGCGGACTCCGTCATGTCAGGCCCCTCGCGTGGTCGCAGGTCGATAGTCTACCGCGACGAGCGACGCGAGCCCGGCGGCGCCGCCGGCCGCAGCGCCAGGCGCCTAAAGCTCGCCCTGGCGGCGCCGATTTATCCATCGAATGGCTTTGGAATCACTGATCGCCCTGCAGCTCCGCAACGGCAGCGGCGCCGCGGCCGCCGCACCGCTCGGCCCGATGGTCCAGCGTCTGCTGACATTGCTCGGCACGGTTGTCGACTCGGTCGACAGCGAAGAGGAGCAGCAGGTACTCCGCGGCCAGTGGCAACAGTGCCAGGGGTTGGCCGCGGCCGCCGCAGCGGCGGACCTGCCGGCGGTCAGCGAATCGTGCCTCGCACTGTTCGAAAAGGCGATCGCCCGGCTGCAGGCGCAGCAATCCGATCGCGAAAGCGAACTGCAGCGCCTGGTCGCGCTGGTACGCGACACGGTGACCGTCCTCACCGGCGACGGTGACACGTTCTCGTCCGACGTCACGCAGGCGGCCAATCGCTTCACGCTGCTGCTGCGCATGACCGACGTGCAGCAGCTCAAGGTGCGGCTCACCTCCGAAGTGAGCAAGCTGCAGGCGCTCGCGACCGAGCGGCAGAAGCAGTTCCAGGACACGATCGCGATGTTCGAGGCGCGGGTCGCCTCGCTCGAGACGCAGCTGGTGACGATTCGCGCGGAGTCGTCGCAGGACCCGCTCACCGGCGCGGCCAACCGCCGCGGCTTCGAGGCCGCGTTCAAGGAATACGTCGAGACGCCGCCGCGTGAATTCGTGCTGGCGCTGTTCGACCTCGACGACTTCAAGCGCATCAACGACACCGCCGGCCACATGGCGGGCGACGAGGTCCTGGTCGCCGTGGCCAAAGCTTTGCGCGCGGCGGTACGCGGCCACGACGTCGTCGCCCGCATCGGCGGCGACGAGTTCGGCATGCTGATCGCGGGGCTGACGCTGCGCCAGGCCGAGGCGCGGCTGCGCAACACGCTGAAGCAGCTCGCCGAAATCCCGGCCGGGCCGGTCGCCGGTTACCTGACGGTGAGCTGCGGGCTGGTCGAATGCTGCGCCGGCGATACGGCGCGCACGCTGATGATGCGCGCCGACGAAGCGCTTTACGACGCCAAACGCCAGGGCAAGAACCGGCTTGCGGTGAAGTCGCCGCCACTCATCCGCGATCTGAAGGCCGGGGCGCGGTCGGCGTAGGCAGCCGCGGATCCCTAGGCGCCACACTCGTCACATCTGGCGACGCGAACTTCAACTCTGAGCATCCGCACGTCGAGCGACTGAGCTGAAGCGATGGCCGCGAGCGCAGCGGGCTTCGGGCGCCTCGGCTCGGCCGGCAGTGAACGCGCGTCACGCACCGCAGCGCCCGACGGGTGACCGGTACGACTGGCACCCGCCGTCCAGTTGAGGGCGACGGCGCAGCGATTGCGACACCTCCAGCGGCTCCGCTGACGGCGATGGCGTCTCGACCGCTACCCCGAACGGGTCCGGAGGACGCCGAGCACCTCGTCGGAGCTGATTCATCAAGGTCCCGCCGTGCCGTGTCCGACCGCGGCGAGTCGCCGACAATCAGAAGGCCGACACCAACGAGCAGCATGCTCGCCCCGGCAATCACGCGCCGCGAGGCCTGGAGGCCGCGGCTGAACCGGGTGACGTGATGGCAGGCCAGACGTGCCTCGAGGCTGGCGAGCTCGGTCGCGTCTGGCCACAGGGTGCGCGCTTCGTCGAACGACACACGCGCGTCGGCGATGTCTCCGCGGCGAAGTCACCCCTTCTCCAGCAGGGAGCGGAACTGCCGCTGTTCGACGCCTCTTTGGAAGCCCAGCCACGATGGGCGATCGACGCCGGGCGGTATGAAGTGGTCGCCGGACTTGACTGTCCATGCCGGACTGACTGTCCATAGTGACGGGCTGCCTATGCATTCGTGAGCCCATCCGCAACCGCGAAATGTGGGACAGACCTGACACGGGTGTCAGGCAACACCCTGTAGCGGCCCGACACACCACGCGACGGCTACGTATACATTTCGCCCGGTCGCCGCCGAGTGGCGACCGCAAGATGGCGCGATCGGCGCTGGACCCGCGATTGCTTTGCACGCACCTGCCCAATCGCCAGCCGGTTCCTGGTGCTCGGGATTCAACGCGTGTTTCGCTCAAGCACGCACTCGCACCGGACGCGCCCGCTCTGGGCGCCTTGAATCAGGGAGGGCTGCATGTGGAAGGCGTTACTGTTGGCGTTGCCGCTCGCGTGTGTGGCGGTCGGCATGGATCCGCTAGGCGCGTCCAGCCACCGCGAAGCACCGATGATCACCGCCGATCCGTTGGCCGATAACACCGATGTCTATGCGTTCGTCAGTCCGGAGCGTCCGGACCGAGTCGTGTTGATCGCGAACTTCATCCCGTTCCAATTCCCCAGCGCCGGCCCCAACTTCTGGAAGTTCGACGACAACGTCCTCTACGAGATCATGATCGACAACACGGGGGACGCCGTCGAGGACATCACGTTCCAGTTGCGCACGCGAACGGACGTCCGGGATCCCAACACGTTCCTGTACAACACCGGGCCCGTCACCTCACTTGGTGACCCGGACCTCAACATCCGCCAGTTCTACTCGGTCACGCGCATCCTCGGACCGCGGCGGACGGGTGCGGCGACCGTGGTCGGTGACAACCTTCAGGTGGCACCGTACCTTCGTCGGCCTGAGCTCGATGCCCGATTACAACGGGCCTCTCGGCATGCCGCCGGCGGTGTTCGGGATCGCTCAGGACACGCGCGTGTTTGCGGGCCCACGTGACGAGGGCTTCTTTATCGATGTAGGAGCGACATTCGATCTGCTCCAGCTGCGCACGTTGAACCGGAGTCTCGACAAACCGATCGATGGGTTGGCCGGGATGAACGTGCACACCTTCGCCATCGAGGTGCCGATTGCCTCGCTGACGCGCAACGGCGTACGGCCCGCAGGCGTTACGGATCCGAGCGCGACGATCGGCGTCTGGTCCACCACGAGCCGGCAGGCGACGACGACGCGGTCGGCTGGCAGCCAGTCCGCAAGCGGCGGGTTCGTCCAGGTGTCGCGCCTCGGGAACCCTCTGGTGAACGAGGTCGTGATTCCGCTGGCGGCGAAGGACACGTTCAACGGCCTGGAACCGACCGGGGATGCCGCGGCCCTTCCGTATGTGACCAACCCCATCCTGCCGCCGCTCATGACCGCCCTGTTCGGTCTGCAGACGCCGCCGACACCACGCAATGACCTGGTCACGATTTTCTTGACCGGCATCCCAGGACTGAACCAGATCGGTACGAACCCGCGCCCGTCCGAGATGCTGCGGCTGAACACCGCCGTGCCGCCGACGGCTCGCCCGCATCGGCTGGGCGTGCTCGCCGGTGACCTTGCCGGCTTCCCCAACGGCCGGCGCGTCACGGACGATGTGGTCGATATCGCCCTGCAAGCAATGGCCGGCGCAACACCGCTCACGCCAGACTTCGTGCGTGCGCCGAACAGAACACTCGGCGACGGCGTTGATGACAACGACCGCGAGTTCCTGTCGACCTTCCCGTTCCTGACCACCCCGTTCCCTGGCCGTGATACCAACCAGGGCCCGCAAATTCAGGCGACGCCCAAGTAACATGTCCCGTCGTGCCAGGTGGCTGGCCGTGACAGCTGGCGTCTCAGCTGGAATCCTGCTCGCCGTCGCCAACCGGCCGGCGAGCAGGGTGCAGCCGGTCCCGTTCCGGGCCGTCGCGTCAACGGCTGGTCCTGATTTGGACGGGACCGTGGCCCGCGCGCGTGCGCGGCTTGCCACCGACCCTGGAGATGCGGCCGCGGCCGTACCGCTCGCAGAAGCGCTGTTGCGCAAGTCGCGAATCGAGGCCAACGGCGGCTATGTGGTCGAGGCGCAGCGCCACCTGAAGGCCGTGCTCGCCCGCGACCCCGGGGAATACTCCGCGCTCAAGATGCTGGGGGCGGTTTACCTGTCCCAGCATCGGTATCGGCTGGCCGCAGAAACGGCCGCCCGTGCGATTGCCATACGTGACACCGACCCGTGGAACTACGGCGTGTTGGGCGACGCGTATGTCGAGCTCGGTGATTACGACCGGGGATTCGCTGCCTTCGACCAGATGGTGCGCATCCGGCCCAATGCCGCCTCCTACGCGCGGATTGCGTATGCGTTCGAGCTGCAGGGCCGATTACCGGAAGCCGTGCAGCAGATGCGCAGGGCGGTCGAGGCGACCGGCGCGCATGACCCGGAAGCCCTCGCCTGGCACCATGCCCAGATCGGCCACCTGCTGTTCGAGATGGGCAACATCGACGGCGCGGCGCGGGAGTACGCCCACGCGAACCATGTCTTCCCCGGCTATCGGTATGCGCGGCTTGGTCGCGCGGCAATCACCGCGGCGCGCGGCAACGTGTCGGCCGCGCTCGACCTCTACCGCGGCATCATGCAAGACCACCCGACAGCAGATGTTGCAGCACGCATCGGTGATCTCCTCGCCGAATCCGGCGACCCGGCGGCGGCGGCGCAGTTCTACACGACAGCGGAAACGCTCGAGCGGAACAACTGGCGAACCGAAGAGCCCCAGCCGGCCTCATTGGCATCGATGCTGGCCGAGCGCGACCTCAAGACCGAGGACGCGGTTCGGCTCGCGGAGCAGGCCGCTGCGACGCGCAGCGATATCGCCACCATGGACGCCCTCGCATGGGCGTACTTCCGTGCGGGCCGGTTCACCGACGCGCAGTCCGCGTCGGAACGTGCTCGGCGCACCGGGACGAGGAATCGCCGCACTCTCTATCATGCCGCGGCCATCGCCGATGCGCTCGGTGACCGCGGCGGAGCGCGGTTGCTCCTGACGAGAGCGCTCGAGGGGCACTCGACGTTCGATCCGGTCGCGGCCCCCGCCGCTCTCGCCTTGGCGGCTGCACTGGGCCAGGATGTGCAGGATGCCGCGCGCCGGACATCCCGGTGAGGCCGCATGGCCGTCAAGATGCTGACCGAGGCGACCTCGGGTGCCCGCTGTCGGATGGACCACGCACCGGCTCCGAACGCCGGCGTTCGGACGCGGCAGCATTCCTGACCAACGCCGTGCAGGCCGCGATGAGCGCGCCGGGCGTGAATGGCTTCGCCAGGTGCGCGTCGAAGCCGGCGGCGATCGCTCCCCTCTGATCGTCGGCGCACGCGTACGCGGTGAGTGCGATGGCCGCGGCAGCACCGCCGCGTTCAGGCGGCAGCGCACGGATGTGTCGAATCAACTCCAGGCCATCCATCTGCGGCATGCCGAGATCGCTGATTACCAGTGCCACCGGCGCCGCGCCGGCGGTCAGTTGCCGCAGCGCCTCGGCGCCAGACGTCGCGGTCACCGTCCGTGCGCCCTCCTGCTGCAGGAGTTCCTCCGTCAGGGCAAGCGCGTCCGCATCGTCGTCGACCAGGAGGACAGTGACATCCCGAAGGCCATCAGTCGCCGGGTCGACCGCCGCCTGGTGCGCCGGCTTCACGACGTCGACCGCACCCGGGACGTCCGCCGCAGCAGGGAAGCACACTGTGAAGGTGGCGCCCTGATCCTGGCCCTGACTCTCGGCTCTGATTGTCCCTGCGTGCATCTCGACCAGACTGCGGACGATTGACAAGCCGAGGCCGAGGCCGCCGTGCGTGCGGGTGAATGATCCGTCCGCCTGCCGGAACCGATCGAAGACAAAGGGCAGGAAGTCCGGCTCGATGCCGATGCCATTGTCGCTGACCGCGATCTCGACCTCCGTCTCCGATCGACGCAGCGTCACGGTGACGGCGCCGCCGGGTGGCGTGAACTTAATCGCATTCGTCAACAGGTTCCACAGCACCTGCTGCAGGCGATTCGGGTCGGCATGTACACGGTGCACATCGGCCGCAGCAACCAGCGACAGCGCCACGCGCTTGGCCTCGGCCGTCGGGCGTACGACGTTCATCGCCGCGTCGATCACCTCGCCGACATCCAGGATCGTGCTCTCCATCCGCACCCGACCCGAGATGATGCGGCTCATATCCAGCAGGTCGTCTGTCAGCTGCGACTGACTGCGTGCATTTCGCAAGATGGACTCGATCGCGACGGCACGCTTCTCATCGGTCAACGGCCCGCTGCTCAAGATGTAGGCCCAGCCGACCACCGCGTTCAGCGGCGTCCGGAGTTCATGGCTGAGGGTGGCGAGAAACTCGTCCTTGAGGCGATTGACACGTTCGGCTTCGCTGCGCGCCGCCCGCTCGCTGTCCAGCAAGCGGTGCACCTGGCGGTAGAGCCGCGCGTTGTCGATGGCGATCGCCGCCTGCGCGGCGATGCCGCGGATGATGTGCTCCGTCTGAGCGGTGAATACACCGGCATCGGCATGACCAAAGAACAATCCGCCGATCACCTCGCCTGATCGCGCCTTGACCGCAGCCGCCAGGTAGCTGCGGACCGGCAGGTGCCCCGCAGGCATCCCATGATGCGGCGCGTTCTGCCCGTAGCGTGGATCTGCCGTGATGTCATCGGCGCGGATGATGGCCTCGCCGCGAAAGGTCGGTCCGAATACCGCGGTATTGCGGGGCATGGCGAACGGCTCGAAGGCCTCGCGGCTGGCGCCGGATAACGCATAGAGCGTGTAGGACTCTCCGTGCTCGTTCACCTGGTTGTAGAAGAACGCACCAAACTGGGCGTGGGACAATCGGGTGCCGGCGTCGGTCACCGCCTGCACGAGGCGGTCGAGATCCAGTTCCGCCGCCAGTTGGGTGCCGGACTGGTTGACAATGGCGAGTGTCTCGGCCTGCTCCTGCAGCGCCCGTTCCGCGTCATGCCGATACTGCACGTCGGTGTTGGTGCCGAACCAGTAGGCGATGCGGCCGCTGCTGTCGCGAAACGGCACGACGCGGGTGAGGAACAGGCGCCATTGGCCGTCGGCTCGTCGCAACGGGAATTCCATCTCGAAGGGCTCGCCCGTTTGCAGCGACGAGGCCCACCGCTCCACCACCCGCGGCAGTGCGTCGGGATCGTGCACCGATTGCCACCCCCAGCCGTGCATGTCGCCAGGGGCCGTCCCGGTGTACTCGTACCAGCGCTCGTTGTACCAGAAGACGAAGCCATCAGGCCTCGCCATCCATGCCAGTTGCGGAATCGAATTGGCGAGTTGTTGCAGGCGGTGCGACGCATCCGCCGCCGCCTTCTCCGATTCTTCGGCCCGGCGGCGCGCGCGCACCTGCAGCAGCGTCAACACGGTGAGCACCGTGGTGACGGTGCCGCCGGTCCAGAGGACAATCGGCAGCAGCCCACGGTTCGACGTTTCGTCGAGTGCCGGCGCTGAGAAGATCTCGGCGGCCCAGCGGCGGCCGGCGACCGTGATGGTGCGGCGGGCCGTCAGCCTGCCGGTCTGCCCGGCGATGGCGGTCCGGTGCAGCAGTCGCTCGGCCGAGGGGTCGCCGTCATAGAGCTCGAATCCCGCGCGCGGCCGGGCGTTGCTCCCCAAAATCCCGGCAAACAAATCGCCGGCGCGAAACGGACTGTAGACAAATCCTTGAAGCTTTGCCCGCCGCTCCTCCACCGTCTGCGGCGCGACCGCTGAGTCGTACACCGGCACGTAGATGAGAAACCCGGGCTGCTTGTCTTCGTCGATTTCCTGGACGAGCGTCACGATCCCGGATGCGGCGGGCTGAGCGGAGTCACGCGCGGCCTCCATCGCGGCACGGCGCGTTGGCTCCGTGAACATGTCGTACCCGATGGCGGCGCGATTGCGCCGGTCAAACGGTTCCAGGTACAGGATCGAGTGATACTCGCGACGCACCCCGCCGGGCCACACCTCGAAGTTCGGAGCACCCGCCCGCCGGTGCGCCGCGACAGCTGTGGCAAGGCTCGCCGCTGGAATACGTGCCGTGTAGCCGATCCCCTGAATGCCTGGATAACGCTGCCGCAACCCGAGTTGTTCGACAAACGCGTGGAACTCTTCGCGCGTGACATGTCCCGACGCGGCAAACAGTCCAGTGGCCGTCCGAAGGATCGCCACGTAGGTTTCGAGGCGCTCCTGGATACTGTCCTGAAGCCGGTCCGCGGCGGCGGCGAAGCGTTCCCGCTCCTGCCCCTCGACACTGCCTTTCGTCTGCCGCCACACGGCAGCTGTCGAACCCAGCGCGATCGCCAGCACCGCAAGCGGCAGCGCCAGCAACGTCAGATGGGAACGGACCTTCATGCGCACGATGCTATCGAATCCTGCACGACAGGCACCACAGCCGCATGGCCTTGCGAGCTCGTCGACTGCGGCGCGGGCGAACCGCGCCCGCACTCATTCGCGTCCGACACTCAGCGACACTGTGACTGCAGCACCAGGCATCGGCACGCCAGCCACCTCCTGGTAGGACTGGTCGAGCAGGTTCGTGCCCTCGATCGACAAATCCAGTAAGCCGCTGAGCCGCCGCGCGACGCGCGCGTCGAGCAGCACGTAATCAGTCACTCCGGTGGAGCGCGTGCGCCGCCGGTACTCCAGCCGTGGCGCCAGCCGCAGGTTGCCGGGCAACCGGAACAGCGCGGAGGAGACCAGCGAGCGCGGCGCGTAGTCGAGCAGGTACTTCGACAGCTGCGTGACAGCCGCGGCGTCCAGGTCCAGCCCGGTGTAGGCCGCCTGCGCGAACGACCCGCCCGGCAGTGTCTTGCGCAGCGACACCTCCGCGCCTCGGGTCGCGACGTTCCGGACGTTGTAGGTGCGCCAGCGGTCGGCTGCCGTCGGCCGCAGCCAGTCGATGACATCGCGATCGGCGCGGCCGAACACGGTTGCCTGGAGCAGCCAGCCACCGCCGAACAGCGCGTCGACGCCTCCCTCGCCTGCCCATGCCGTTTCCGGGCCGACTTCGGGCCGCGCCAGGTTGGCCGGATCGGAGTAGTAGCGCTCGGTGAAGGTCGGCACGCGAAACGCCCGTCCGGTAGTGGCACGCAGCCGGACGGCCGGGGTCACCCACCAGCCGGCGCCAAGCGCCGGGCTCCAGGCAGTGCCGAACTCGCTGTAGCGGTCGAGCCGCACGCTCGCATCGAGCTGTAGCGTCGGCGCAAGCGCCTGGCGCCATTCGCCGAAGCCGCTGACCCGCTGGTAGGCGTGATCGCCGAGGTTGGTCGAACGGATCCAGTCGCCGCCACCTTCGGCGCCCGCCGTCAACGAGCCACGGTTGCCCAGCCGGCGTGACCCCTTGAGCGTGACGAGCGCCTCGTGCGTCCGATGGCGATTGTCCGACAGCGCAGGCTGGCGCTGGTTGAAGACGAAGCGATCGCCGTGCGAGCGATACGAGGCGTCGGCATCGAAACGCCACCCCGCCGCCGTGCCGAGCCGCCGATCCGCGGCAAGCAGCGCCTGGTTCGTCCACTCCCGCGACGGCGCATTGCCGCCGTAGAAGTTGTCGGCGCCAAACTCCTTCCAGACGAAGGAGGCGGACACGTGCGCGGCATCGCCGAACGCCGTGCGTGACTGGACCAGGGCGTCCTTGAAGTCCCGATCGTAGCGGAACCCCGACGATCGGTCGGCGGCGACGGCCAGGTCCTGACGGACGGCGCCGCGGGCGACGCTGCCTTGTGCCTGCACCGAGCCGAAGCCGAAGCTGCCGCCCTGCAGCAGCAGCGACGGCTGTGGCGCGCTCCGGGTGATCACGTTCACCGTGCCGCCGAACGCGTCTGCGCCGTAGAGCGACGAACCCGGCCCGTAGAGCACCTCGATGCGCTCCACCGCCTGCAGCGGCACCGGAATGTCGCCGTTATGATGACCGGACTGCGCATCGTTGATGCGGACACCGTCCACCAGCACCAGCATCTGCCCGAACCCGGCGCCGCGCACCGAGAAATCGCTCTGCACGCCACGCTCACCGCGGGCGCGCACGTCGACCGAGGATGTCAGGCGGAGCGCGTCGGCGACGGAGCGCACGCCGAGTGCGGCGATCTCTTCGCGTGTGACGACGACCACCGCGCGCGTCACGGAGCCGAGATCCACCGGGGTTGCCGCCGCCGTCACGACGACCGTCTGGCGGTAGTCCTGCGCCGCGGCAGGTACGGCGAGGCCGAGCAGGGTCAGGGCGGGAAGCAGCGCGGCGAGCTTCAAGGCTGCCGCGGCGGCTCTTTCAGCAGCGTCGTGACGGCGCGGTGCTTGATGACCGCATCCGGATGCTCCTGCAGAGCCGTGTAGTAGCGCTGGGCGTAGGGAGTGCCGGTCGCATCGGGCGAGACCAGCGTCCGCGCCTGAGCCAGGATCGCCTCGACGTCGATCGCCGGCCCTTCCATCGCGTCGATTTCGAGGCTCTCGTCGATGCGCACGATCAGTTCCGACACCGGCCGCAGCCAGGCGAACTGTGGTTCGCTCATCAGCGCATTGAGCAGTTCGCCGGCGGTGCGGCGACCGTGCTGCCGCTCGTAGGCGGCGCGTTCCCACTCGAGCAGCGCCTTGTGCAGGTTGAGCAGCGCCTTGCGCACGTCGACGAGTAGAGCCCGTTCGGATTCCTTCATCGCAACCGCGAAATATAGCCTACTTCACTGGCGGGAGCCGTGGCCTATCGGCCCCTCGTGCCCCGGACAATGCTGGCACTGGTAGCGCACCCGTCCCTTGCCGGCTGCGGCCGGCACCGCCGACCACCCTTCGGCGTTCCAGCGGTCCGAATCGTTGCGGGGCGCATGCGTGGCACACGCGATCTCCCCACGGCGCGACCAGAAGAGCGTCGCCAGCGGGCTGACTGCCCCGGCGCTCCCGCTCGGCGGCGAAAACTTCTGCGGGGTCGCGCACGCCCGCGCCACCATCGCCACCAGGTCGGCATCCTCGAATGGCTTGCGGATGATGTCGCGGGCGCGCAGCGCGTAGCGGTCGTGCTCGCGCAGCGGGTGAACGGTCACGATCACTGTCGGCACGCTGGCCAGTTCCGGGTGGCGCAGCTGCGTTTCGCGGAACTGCCAGCCGTCGACGTTCGGCATCACCAGGTCGAGCAGGATCGCGTCAAAGCGTTGTTCCGATACCTGCTTCAGCGCCTGGAGTCCGTCGGCGGCTTCGGCCACCTCGTAGCCGGCGCGGCGGAGCGTCTGGACGACGCGCTGCCGGGTCGTGTCGACGTCTTCGACAACGAGCACCCGGCGAGCGGAAGCAGGGACGGCGGCTGTGCCCGGCTGTGACGGGGTCGAGTTCTCCACGTGCGGATATCACGCTCCTCGGCCCCAGTGTAGCGCCGAGCTCGTCGGAATTATGAGGCGGCGTCACCCGCCCAGTCAGGAGGGCACGGCCGGGCGGTCGCCGGTGACTGCCACGGTTGACGCCGCTCCCCCGGTCGCTGGCCTTGCCGCCGCTCCTGCTCACGGCGGTCGGCGACGACCAAACGCCGCGCGAACCCCTGTGCAACCAGCGCCTCTTCGAGCTGTTCGCGCAGGTCGAGGAGCTCCTGCTCGTCGCGCACCTCGTAGCACGCCCGTTTCGAATGCGGCCCCTCGACTTTAAGGAACCCCGGACCGCCGCGCGCCAGCAGGCTGGTGATGCGCACCGACTGATCGCGACACGTGAACAGCGAGCTCGGAATCTCTGCCAGCACGGTGGAGGTATCGGCTGGAGGCGGCCCCGCCGGCAGCCCGGCACCCGTCCGGCCCCGCTTCCACGGCTGCGCTGCCAGCGGTACCCAGGTTGCACTCGATGATCGAGGCGGTGAGGCGCTTCCTGCCTGGCTGGCAGTGCCCATGACGTTTGCAACCATCGGCTTGTGCATCAGCGTCCTGCTGCACTCGTCGATATCGCTCGGCGTCTTCATCGAGGCGCCCGGCGGACACAGGGCGGCCGGCGAAGAGCGGCATTGACGGCGCGGCTGTTCGCGGCGTCCTGGCCGGCACGGTCGTGACAGTGCTGCGCGCCCACCTGATCTGGGGCGACAGGGCCGGCCTGGCGCTGTTCGCCAGCGGCTCTGGCAGGTCGGGCGGAGCGTCCCTACCTGCTACACGCAACGGCGCCACGGTTGCACCGGCGACCTGGCGCGCAGACACGACGAAATGGAGGAGGCAATGAAGGCAAAGACGTGGACGGCGGTGGTGGCACTGGCGCTCTCGTCGCCCGCCGGCGCCGCGCAAGCCACGGGATCTGCCGGCGCGGCGCGCGGCGCCGATCAGCGATCGGGCCGCACGGGTGAAATCGAGGCGATCACCGTGACCGGGTGTATCACCCGGGCGACGGCCGGCCCGGCCGCGAGCCGCGGCGCCACGGACGGCAATGCGGCGTCCGCCGCAGGGAGCGGCGCCGGCGTCGCGCGCTTCCTGCTGATCAATGCCACCGCCTCGTCGGCCAATGCAACGTCCACCGGTGTCGGCGCCGACGGCGCCGCCACCTACGTGCTCGACGGCCCGGATGTCGCAGCGCACGTCGGCGAGCAGGTGCAGGTCACCGGCAGCCTTGTCGGCGGGCGCAACGCCCCACGTGGCACCACGACAGGCAGCGCGGTTGCCGGCAACGCCGTCTCGGCGCCCGAGAGCGGACCTGCCGCAGAAGGGCAACTGCGGGTGACCGCCGTCCGCATGCTGTCGAAGACGTGCCCGAGCACGGCGGCTGCTCCGGCGGGGAGGCCGTGATGCACGTACCTATGGATACAGACCCTGGTCCTCACCCGACGCGCGAGATTCGTTCGCATCGCGCCAAGTGGATCGTATTGCTGCTCGTCGTCGTGGCGGTTGTCTCCTCGATCTACTGGCTGCGGGAAACCGATTCCGAGCGCAGCCTCACCGGCAACGCCGCGAAGCTGCAGCCGCTGAACGGCGAGCACGGCAGCCGCGCAACCGGCGGCACGCTGGGTACGGCATCGGCGGCGACCGACGCTGCCGAACTGTCGCAGATCCAGGAGATCGTCGACGCCGAGAACCCGGACCAGCTGATCGGCAAACGCATCACCCTGCAACTGCCGAGCGGCGACCGCGCCAACGATGTCGTCTTCTGGATTGGCCCGGTCGGGAACCGCGTTCTCGTCGCCATGCGCCGCGACCACCGCGACAGCGCGCAACGGACGCACGGCACCGAGCCGGGACATGGCATCCGCCAGGTCAGCGCCGGCGAGCCGGTCACCATCGAGGGGACGATCCAGGAGGTTCCGAAGGGGGAGGACATGTACAGCTGGCAGCTGTCGGCACAGGAGCGCAAGGAGCTCGCCTCCCGCGGCATCTACATCCATGCCGACGCCATCCAGTAAGCGCGTCGCAGCCACAGCAACGACAGGAGACATCGATGGCACAGCTGAAGGAAGACGAGTGGCCCGACGCGGGCGAGCCGACGACGACCGAGCGGGAGGTCGGACTGGCCGAGGTGTCACCGGATGGCGATCGCCCGGGCACGGCGGAGCCGGCGCCGGCACGAGTGCCGGCCGACGACGCGCGCCTCAAGAACGTCACACCGGACGAAGCGGTGGACTGAACACGCCGCGCCGCCAGGCGTCCTGACGTCCCGGCGCGGCTGGCGCGGCGGCATTGCTTTTCGCCGCCGCAGCGGGTGCAGGATCGAGGACAATGCTGCCACCGAGGACAAGATGGCAAAGGATCCTGCCGGACCGCGTGACGCCGCCGTATCCGAGCTCTTCCCCGTGGTCTACGGCGAGCTGCGGAAGGTGGCGCGCCACTACCTGGGGCAGGAGCGGCAGAAACACACGCTGCAGCCGACCGCGCTGGTGCACGAGGCGTGGCTGCGGCTGCGCGACCAGCGGCGGGTCGACTGGAACGGCCGCACCCACGTCCTGGCGGTCGGTGCGCAGGCCATGCGCCGCGTGCTGATCGATCACGGCCGCCGGCACCGGCGCGTCAAGCGTGGCGGCGGCGAAGCTGCAGTGACGCTGCACGAGTGGCTCGACGCGGCCGCCGAGCAGCCGCTGGAAGTGGAAGACGCGATGGCACTCGACGCGGCGCTGACCAAGCTCACCGCCATCGACGAACGGCAGGCGCGCATCGTTGAAATGCGCTATTTCGGTGGCCTGACCGTGCCTGAGGTCGCCGAGCTGCTGGGGGTGTCGCCGCGGACCGTCGAGGGCGAATGGACGCACGCCCGCGCCTGGCTGCGGCGTGAGCTGGCGTCCCGCCAGGACGCCCAGGACCCCCAGGAATAACCGTTCCGCCCCGCTTGCGGGCTTTCCCCTGATTCGGCGCGTTGAAAAGCAGACCGCTGCATTTCCGCGCCCCGCTACAGGAGAAAGCCCGATGGCCGCAGTTCTTCCACCGCACAGATCCGCACCCGGGCGGCCGGCAGCCGCTGCCGGCCGCGAGGCCGGCTGGCTCGATCGGGCGCTGTCGGTCTTCAGCGATGTGCGCGCCGGCGAAGGCGCCACCGCGCTGCTGATGCTGACCAACATCTTCCTCCTGCTCATCTGCTATTCGGTGATCAAGACCGTGCGCGAGCCGCTCATCCTGCTTGGCGGCGGCGCGGAAGTGCGGTCGTATGCCGCCGCCGGGCAGGCGCTCGTGCTGATGGGATTCGTGCCGCTCTATAGCTGGTTCGTCTCGCGCGTCGACCGCGTGCGCCTCCTGGTCGGCGTCACGTTGTTCTTCGTCGTCTGCATCGAGCTGTTTGCAGCGGCGGTGGCTGCCCGGGTGCCGTATGTCGGCGTCGCGTTCTTCGTCTGGGTCGGCATCTTCAACATCTCGCTGGTGGCGCAGTTCTGGTCGTTTGCCAACGACATCTACAGCAAGGATGCCGGCAGCCGCCTCTTCCCGATCATCGTCATCGGCATGACCGCCGGTGCGCCGCTCGGCTCGCTGGTGGCCGGACGGCTGTTCCGGCTCGGCATCGCACCGCAGTCGATTCTGCAGGTGGCGGCGCTGCTGCTTGGCGTCAGCGTGGTGCTCTACCTCGCCATCAACCGGCGGATGACACGCCAGCAAGGCCAGGCCGAGGAAGCGATGGCGTCGAGCGGCGGGTTCGCGCTGGTGCTCGCCAACCCGCGCTTGCGGCTGATTGCGGCGCTGATCGTCGTCCTCAACATCGTCAACACGACGGGCGAATACCTGGTGGCGAAGCTGCTGACCGCCCATGTCGCGCAGCTGGCGATGGCCAGCGCCGCGTTCGACAAGCAGGCCTATATCGGCGCGTTCACTGGTGACTACCAGTTCAACGTCAACATCCTGGCGCTGCTGCTTCAGGCGTTCGTGACGTCGCGGCTGGTGAAGTACCGGGGGCTGCACGGCGCGCTGCTGGCGCTGCCGCTGATTGCGCTCGGCGGCTATACGATCATCGCGGCCGGGGTCGGCTTCTCGATCGTGCGCTTGATCAAGACGGCGGAGAACGCCGCCGACTACTCGATCATGAATACCGCGCGGCAGCTGCTGTGGCTGCCGGCGACGCGCGAGGAGAAGTACAAGGCAAAGCAGGCGATTGACACGTTCTTCGTCCGCGGCGGCGATCTGCTGTCGGCCGGGGTCGTTTACCTGGGAACGCACCTGCTGCATCTCGAGGTGGCGCAGTTCGCGGTCGCCAACGTCATCCTGTCGGCGGTTTGGATCGGCATCGCCGTTCTGATCCTGCGGCCGAACCAGGCGCGCCGCGCGGCGGCGTCCGCCGCGCAGCGCTCCGGTGGCGCCACCGGCACCGGCACGATGCTCAGTCCGGCGTCGACGTAAGCAGCACCGCTCCACCGCGCCGGCGCCCTGCGCTACAATCAGGGCGTCGGCCTGCCCTCTGATGCCGGAGTGGTGAAACTGGCAGACGCGCCGGACTCAAAATCCGGTGCCCGCAAGGGCGTGTCGGTTCGATTCCGACCTCCGGCACCACTCCACCCACCGTAACAACGGGTATCCAGCACGAGCCAAGCGGCAGGACACGTGGGCGCACGGACGCTCCGTTGACTCGCCTGGGCGCTGACATATTGGTCGGCGCGACGGTATCTTCGAACCTGTTGCTCGATGCGACCACGTATACGGACCCGGGCGGCCGCTTCGTCGTCACCGCACACACGCCCGACGATCAAGTCATGGTTCGGGTACAGACAACGGGCGCGGCAAGGGTAGCGAATTCGTCGTACGGCTGCCGCTCAGCCGCGGCTAGCCCGCCGCCGGGCGAACTCTGTACGGATGTGCTCGAGCAGGTCGTCTGGACACACTGGCTTGGCGACAAACTGATCGCATCCGGATTTCCGTGCTTCCTCGGCTGCGCCCCCACACAGATGCGCAGTCAGCGCAATGATCGGCACAGTGGCCGTTCTCGCGTTTCTGCGTAGCTGCCTCGTCGCCTCCATACCGTCCAGGACGGGCATGGACAGATCCATCAGCACCAGATCGGGCGGGTGCGCCTCGGCTAGACGCACGGCTTCAGCTCCATTACGGGCTTCCTGCACCTGGAATCCCCACATGGTCAGCCAGAGCCGCCACATCTCGCGGACATCATCGGTGTCCTCCACCAGGAGTATGCGCTGCGGCCGAGCGCTGGTTCGGCGGTCCACTCGATATATGAGTGCAAGAATGGTGACCGCAGGCCGCGATCGTCGACATGGCAGCGGCGTTGTGTGGCGCCGGCGCGGATACGGCCGATCTGATAGCCATGTATCTGCAGACAGCCTTGCAGTCGAACGGTGCCGGCAGCTGGGCCATGGAGTTCCGGTCCCGCAAGGTGCTGTGGTCGCCGAATGCTCGAGCTCTGGAACGGCGATTCTGCTGCCGGGAAGAGGCGGTCGAAGCGGCGCTCGACTCACGTCCACCCCGACGGCCGGGAGCGGTTGCGGAGGCCTGGGCGGTGGCGGTGAGCACCGTTACGCGCCACGCCGTGCGGCACCGGAATTCTGCAAAGCGACGGCGCCGTGCGTCATATAGATTTCGTCGGTGACCCGCCCCTTCCAGCGCGCGGTGCACTGACCGCGTATCCGGGCAGCGCCCTCGACGTAACCAACTTCGTCGAGGCCGATCAAAGCGCTCATCGAAAGCGAAACGCAGTTCGCCAGCTGGCTGAACCGATCGCGATCACCGGGAGACGAGCCTCGCCGTGGAGGACGACGGCCGCGGGTTCAGCGCGCCTGCTGCACCGGAGCCGCACGGGTCGTCAGGATGGGCCTTTCCAACATGTGCGACGGCGCAACGCTGCTCGGCGGCGCCTTCGACATTGAACGAGCAGTGCCGCACGGCACCGTCGTGATCGTTCGGGTGTCCGTCGGACTCCGCGTGCAATCCTGGCGTTCGGGTACCGGCCTGTTCGCGTCAGGGTCGGGGATCTACTCTCGACTACAATCGTCGCCGATGCGTCCAGCCGATGACCCTTCGATCACAGCCCTCGCCGCCATCTTCGATGCCGGCCCGGACGCATTCCTGAGCGCCGACCGCGACTTCCGCATCACCTCCTGGAATGCCGGCGCCGAAAGGCTGCTGGGCTTTTCGGCCGCAGAGGCGGTCGGACGACACGTGTCCTTGATTGCTCCTCCAGGCCACGAACAGAGCCAGGACGCGGCGTTGGCTCGAGTACTCGCGGGCGAACCGGTCGAGACCCTCGAGACGGTACGTCGTGCGAAAAGCGGTGCCCTTCTTGCGCTCTCGCTAACGCTGGTACCGATGTGCGACAGCGCCGGCCGCGTCATCGGTGTGGCGGCAGTCGCCCGCCCGGTTGCGGATCGGGAGCGGGCAGACAGCGCGCTGCGCCGGCTCGCGGCGATCGTCGAATCGAGCGACGACGCGATCATCAGTAAAGATCTAGACGGTATCGTCACCTCGTGGAATCGCGGCGCCGAGCGCATCTTTGGCTACGCGGCCGCCGAGATGATCGGGCGTTCGATCCGCACGATCATCCCATCCGACCGACAGCAGGAGGAGGATGTCGTGCTGGGGCGCATTCGAGGCGGCGACAAGGTCGATCACTTCGAAACCGTGCGGCAGCGCAAGGATGGATCGTTCGTCGATATCTCGTTGACCGTCTCGCCGATGCGCGATGGCAGCGGCGAGATCGTCGGTGCGTCCAAGGTCGCGCGCGACATCAGCGAACGACGGCACGCCGAAACTGAGCGGGCGAAGCTGCTGGCGCTCGCCGAGGAGCAGTCGCGCATCACGAACACGCTGAACGACGTCGGTCGGGTTGTGGCGTCGACGCTTGATCGTAACAACGTAGTACAGGCGGTCACCGACGCCGCAACGGCGATCACCGGCGCAGAGTTCGGCGCCTTCTTCTACAACGTGCTGGACCCCCGTGCTGGTGCGTCGTATCAGCTGTATGCCCTGTCGGGTGCACCGCCAGAAGCGTTTGCGTCATTTCCGCACCCCCGCGCCACGGCCATTTTCGCGCCGACGTTTCGGGGTGACGGCGTCGTCCGCATCGACGACGTGACCAAGGATTCCCGCTATGGGCATAACGCGCCGCACTACGGCATGCCGGCAGGACATTTGCCGGTCAGCAGTTATCTCGCCGCGCCCGTCAGGGGCCGCACGGGTGATGTCATCGGTGGATTGTTCTTCGGCCATCACCAGCCCGGCCGATTCACGGGTGAGCACGAACGGCTGGTGGAAGGAATCGCGTCGTGGGCTGCCGTCGCACTTGAGAATGCCGCTCTTTATCAAACCGCGCACGACGCGAACCGCGTCAAGGATGAATTCTTAGCCACCCTGTCGCATGAGCTGCGCACACCGTTGAACGCTATCCTCGGCTATGCGCGCATGGTGCGGGCCGGACTGATGGCTGGGGACAAGCAAACCCGTGCGATGGAGACGATCGAGCGCAACGCTGCCGCCCTCAACAAGATTGTCGAGGATGTGCTCGATATCTCCCGCGTCGTGTCCGGCAAACTGCGCCTGCGGGTGCAGCAGGTGGACCTCCGAGCAATTGTGAGCGCTGCCGTCGATGCCGTGCTGCCGGCCGCCGACGCGAAGGGCATCCGCATCGAGCGCGTGCTCGAGGGACCCGACGTCCTGGTGTCCGGTGATCCTGACCGACTGCAGCAGGTGATCTGGAATCTTCTTTCCAACGCCGTCAAATACACGTCGCGCGGTGGCAAGGTGCAGGTGAGCCTGTTGCGCGTGAACTCCCACGTAGAGGTCATTGTCAGCGATACCGGCATCGGGATCTCCGGCGGATTCCTGCCGCACGTGTTTGAGCGGTTTCGCCAAGCGGATGGCGGCGTGGCGCGCGAACGCGGCGGGCTCGGCTTGGGTTTGTCGATCGCCAAGGACCTCGTAGAGCTGCACGGCGGCACCATCGAAGCCGCAAGCGCCGGTGAGAACCTGGGTTCGACATTCCGCGTGAAACTCCCCGTCATCGTGGTGCGAGCCGAGGCCAACGAAGGACGGGTTCACCCGCAGGGCGCAACTGGAGCCCCGAGGATGATCATCCCGGATCTGCATGGTCTGAAGGTGCTCGTCGTCGACGATGAAGAGGACGCGCGACGCCTCGTCCGGGAAGTGCTGGAAGTGGCCGGCGCAAGCGTCGACACCGCCGGTTCCGCGTCGGAGGCGATCGAGTGGCTTACGCGCACGGAAATCGATGTCCTGGTCGCCGATATCGGCATGCCGCAGACTGACGGTCTCGAGTTAATCCGCCGTATCCGCCAGCATCCGGATGCTACGATTCGGCAGATTGCGGCCGCGGCGTTGACGGCGTATGCGAGATCTGAGGATCGGACGCTGGCCTTACAGAGCGGTTTCCAACTGCATCTTGCGAAGCCGATTGAACCGGCGGAGTTGATGGCAGCGGTCGCCGCGCTGGCGCGCCGGACGGCTTGAGCCCAACGGCCGCCGCCTAAGCGAAGGCGCTGGGCGTCCTGAGGCTCCTCGAATGCTGGCGCTCATTGCCGGCCGAACGACATCCTCGCCCTCTCCAGGCCGTCCTGGCGCTGCCGCGTGAGCGTCAACGTCCTCCCGTCGTCGCTGAGTTGATAGATCCGGATCGCGCCGGTCCTGCCGGTCGGACTGTTCGCCGTCAACATCAGCGTCCTGTCATCGACGACCAGCAACGCCGCACCCGGGGCGGGCCCCTGGCCCATGGGGAAAATCACCGTGCCACCGGCCAGCGGCGCTGTCCACTCAGTGGTGGTTGCGCTGCCGTCCGCGGCGATGCCCTTCAGGATCTGGATACGGCTCGCACCCTGCTCCGAAAACGTCAGCGTGAGTTCCCGTGGCGCCGGGTTGTCGCTCGCGAAGATCGACCGGGCGACATCCAGTTTCCAGCTGCCATTGAATGCGTCAGCGGCGAGCAGCTGTGCCAAGGATGGTTCGAGCGCAAGCGCGGCGCAGAGCAGTGTCTTGATCATGCCGGCGTCTCCTTCACCTGACCGACCGTCGATGGCGATTTCGACGTGACTTCTTTAGCAGCTTCCTCACAACGGGCGCGTCTGTGGGCTGAACCCCGCGTCCACCGACAACGAGAGCAACCACGCCAGGCCAGTCGCAAGGCACCCACGCTTGGACATCGAACCAGAACGCCTTGGCCAGTCTGGGCCGTTACGCCCGGTACCTTCGCCAGCGCGCTTGCGGTTTGCGAGAGTTGCCGTACGATGATTACGCGCAGCGATTCACTCGGACTCTTCTGTGCGTTGTTGCCGCCTGATTGCGGCCGCGCCATCCCAGCCATACGAAGGTGGGAATTCTGGCAGCTGTTCGCCACCGAGCTGAACGAGAGCTCATCACCATGGACACACAGTCGGACGACGAGTTCATCCCGGCCGGCGTCGATCCCCCGTCGTGGCTGGCGTTCGAAGAACGCGTCCAGCAGCGACGCGTTCGCTCGTTATTCGAGGCGATCGACTCGTGCCTCGACCGCGGAGACATCGCCGGCGCGCGCCTTGCGCTCGCGGAAGCGCGCACCCTGAGACCTGACGCGTCCGACCTCTCGCGCCTGGAAGCGCGTCTCGGCAGCGACGCGCGTGTCGCCAACGATCAAGCGCGTGTCGCCAACCATAACGGCACGCCGTGGAACCGGCAGTTCCGGGTCGGCGGCCGCGTGATGACCGGCGCGGGCATGCTGCTCGTTGGCGTCGGCCTTCTGATCATCGGCGAGTCAGCGCCGCGCTCCGACACTGCACGCCGCCTCGCCGACGACCGGTCTCCGGCAACGCTGTCGGGGTCTACCTCCGCACCTGCTCGGGCAACAAGTTCGGACAGCAGTCGAGACAGCACTCGCGGCACGGTCGCCACCGGCGAATCGGTTCCCGGCCTCCGGAACGGCTCGGTTCCGCCCCCGACTGAACGCCCGGTTCCAGTTGCCGTGGCACAGCCAGCGGTGTCACCGGTCGGTGAAGCGCGTCCGGTGCCGGCACTGACGCGAACGCCGAAGCCGGCTCGGCCCGTGACCATGCCTTCCAGTCAGCCGCTCGCTCTGAGGGCGTCATCGGCAGACGCAGTGCCTCCAGCCCTGGCGGTGCCGGTGCTCACTCTGCGCGCCACGCCGGCGACTGCCACAGCCGGGACGCCTGTCAGCCTGACCGTGGCGCTCACCGTACCATCAGGTGGTGCCGCTCCGCGCGTCAGCGTCGATTGGGGCGACGGCACCAATGAAGACATCGGCATCGTCGCCACCGTTCGCACGGTAACGCACGTCTATGCCGACGCTGGCCCGTACACGATCACCGCCACGGCGAACGGCGACACGACCACCAACGCGCCAGCCGCCTCGACGCCAATGGTGTCGCACTCCCGCGGCTCAACAGACACATCAGCGCCGCGCCCTGCGTCGGCACGTCAGAGCTGACGTCACGTCCAGAGCTGAAGTCACGTCCGGAGCTAACGTCGCGTCGCGGGTTCAGCACAGCGCGTAGCGGGACCAGCATCGCTGGCTGCAGTCGTTTCCGATGGTGGACATATGGCGCTCACACGCATGGACAACATCGGAATCGTGGTCGAGGATCTTGCCGAGACGGTTGCTTTCTTTCGCGAGCTCGGCCTCGATCTCGCGGGACGCGCCACCATCGAAGGAGAACGGGCCGGACGTGTCACTGGCCTGGGCGATCAACGCGTCGAGATCGCCATGATGCGCACGCCGGACGGCCACGGCCGGGTCGAGCTCGCCAGGTTTCTCATGCCCCCTACCGTCGCTGTGGACCGCAACGCCCCGGTGAATGCTCTGGGCTACCTGCGCCGAAGAGCCGCGTCACGACAACGTTCGGGCCGGATCTCGTCTGCCCACTCCTGGTGAGGGCGCGCGGCGTGGCGCGGCGGCTCGGCGTGCAGGGGCCAGGCTGACCCGAACGGGCGGGACGGGCGGCGCTGATTAGAACCCCCACGCCAGGCGCGCCGAAATTGCGCGTTCGATCTCGCCGCGCGCGCCGGCGGGGCCGAACTCGCCGTGCCGCTGGTGCAGCAGGTTACGGCCGACCACCGACAGCTCCGCCTGACGCCAGCCGCGCCAGGCGACGCGCATGTCCAGCTCGCTATAGGCCGGCAGCTCAGAGGTGGGCCCTGTCGTCGGCAGCTGCCGCACCGCCGTCAGGTGGCGGAACATCGCGTCGAGCTGGAAGCCGCGCGGCAGGTCCGCGTACGACCGCAAGCCGAATTGATGCCTCGGCGTCGCGCCCTCCTGGAACCGGCCACCGTTCGCGTCGAGTCCTTGTGGGCGGATGCGCAGGGCCAGCGACGATGAGGACGCCGTCACGCGCCACCACGTCGTCGGCGTGTAGGTGGCCAGCGCCTCGATGCCGCGTGCGTGCCCGTTGGTCAGGTTCTCGTAGCGGACTGGCAGGACGGTGCGATCGGCCGACGGGTCGCCGAACGGACTGCCGAGTTCCAGCGACGCCAGGCCACGGTAGCGGTTGTCGAAGGCTGCAAGATCCAGCAGCAACGCCGGCCGTACCTGCCAGCGGTAGCCAACCTCGTAGGCCATCAACCGTTCGGACCCGAACTGCGCGTTGCCGACCAGGCGGATCAGCGGCTCGCGTTCGGGAGGGCTGGCGTCGGCGACGATATCGCGCTCGAGCCGCGTCGGCACGCGCACCGCCCTGGACACTGCCGCCCACAGCGTGCGGCGCGGCGCCTGCTGCCATGAGAGCCGTCCGCCTGGTTGCAACTCGACCCCGCTGAAGTCGTTGTGTTCGATCTTGGTGCCGGCAGTCAGGTGCAGCGAATCGATGATCCGGATCTGATCCTGGACGAAGCCGCTGATGGCGGTGTCACGTGAGACCGGCGGCGCGAGCGCCACGATACCCTTGCCGCGGAACTCGTTCCAGGTGCCGCGGTAATTCGCACCCCACGTGAGCTCATGACGGCCTGCCGCAGCGACGCGATGCTGCAGGTCGACGTCGAACGTGTCCAGCGCATCCTGGAACGTCGGGTCATCGCGCTGCGTCCGGTCGTAGTAGGCGCGCACCTGCAGATCCGAGCCGTCCGTGCTTCGCCGCCGCCAGCGCCCCAGTAGGTTGCCGCCAGAAACGTCGACGCGCAGCGGCCCGGACTGCCCTGGTCGGCCGATGACCGTTATCGCCGGCGCAATCTGCCCGACGCGCCCGCCGTACAAGTCCCCCTGGACGGTGAAGCCGTCAGAGCCGCCATGGGCCCAGTCGGCGCGGAAGCCAGCGTGTGCCATCCGCCAGTCGTCGGCGCTCGGCGTGCCTGGATGGTAGGTGGAACCACGCTCCGAGAACTGCGCAAACACTCGGTAGTGCGCATCCGTGGCCAGCCGCCCGCCGAAGCGGGCAGCCACCACTCCGGGAACTTCCGAACCGGTGGCGGTCGCGATGAAGAGGCCCTGCGTGTCGCTGGCGCTCTTGGTCGTGATGTTGACGACGCCGTTGACGGCATTGGACCCCCAGAGCGTCGCACCGGGGCCACGGATCACCTCGATCCGCTCGACATCCTGAAGCAGCTGGTTCTGCACATCCCAGAAGACCCCAGAGAACAGTGGGGTGTAGACGCTGCGCGTGTCGCTCAGCACCAGCAGCTTTTCCGAATTCACGCTGCTGAAGCCACGCGAGCTGACGTTCCAGGCGCTCGAGGTCTGCTGCGCGACGTGCAGACCTGGCAGGAGCCGAAGCGCCTCTGGGATGCTCGTCGCTCCGGACCTTCTCAGATCTTCGTTGCTGACGACGGCCAGGGCGGCGGGGACGGTGGCAAACGGCTCCTCCGCCCGCGACACGGAGGTCACTTCCACTTCCATCAGCTGCTCGAGGCTCAGTTGTTTCAAGGCTACCGACGGCGGCGCCGGCCGGGTCTGCGCGAGCGGCGCTGATCCACCTGCCAGGATCGAGCAGCCGATCGCCGCCCGGTAAAGCGCCTTCACACACGCGCAGAGCCGCGGCTTCATGCGGTGCGTATCGGGCGTTGTCGGCCCGGGCGAGAGCGACAGAGCGCGAGTGGTCGCCGTGGCAGCCGACCGCGGATGGCCGGAGCACGGCCGCTGCGGCATGGAAAATGCGACTGCCACCAGCGGAGGGCCGATTATGTTGCGCTCAACTCTGCTATTCGCCGCTGCCCTGACGGTTCCCGGGAGTGCAGCTGCCCAGCAACCGTGTACCGCCGACAGCCGCTACGTGGTGAACGAGCTCTACCGGGTCGTACTCGAACGGTCCGCCGACCGCGGCGCTGACGCGTTCGTGCAGCGTCTCGCCGCTGGAGATGCCACAGTTCGCCAACTGGTTGCCGAACTTGTGAAATCGAGTGAGCACACCCAGAGGTTCGCGGCCACCGCGGATGACGAGGCGCGGCGGAAAGCTGCCAGCAACCTCTACCGGCACATCCTCGGCCGTGAGGCGGACCCCGAAGGTCTCCGCGCGAACGTGGAGGGCATCAGGTCCCAGGGGCTGGCTGCGGCGATCGACAACATGCTCGCCTCCGACGAATACCGCCAGGCCTTCGGCGACAACGGCGTGCCGGGGCCCTCGGGCGTGCGCTACTGCGGCACCGCGGCCGGCGCGCGCGCAGCGCAAGGTGCCGGGCGCAGGGTGCCGGGCGCGGCAGCAGTCGATCGCTCCGGCATCGGCAACAGCAGCGCCGCCGACTTCTCGGCGATGGACCGCAACCGTGATGGCCGGCTACAGGAGAGCGAATGGCGGCTCACGCCGGACCGGTTCTACCAGTTGGATCGCGATTTCGACGGTCTGCTGTCGAGGGCCGAGTTCCTCGATGCGGCAAACGGCACCGTCGGCACCTCGGGACGTGGTGATGCGGCCAGTCAGTTCGACGCACTCGACCGCAACGGCAACGGTCGGCTCGAGCGGAACGAGTGGAACGGATCGGCCGCCGCCTTCGATCGTCTTGATGCGAATCGGAACAACCTGGTCACCCGTGCGGAGTTCACCGCCGCCGCACCTGTGACCGACGACTTTGCGCGGCTCGACGCCAATCAGGACGGCCGCCTGTCGATCCAGGAATGGAACTGGAGCCGGCGGAGCTTCGAGCGGCAGGACACCAACGGCGACGGGATGATCACGGCGCGCGAGTTTACCGGCGTGCCCGCCGCGACCGGTATTGGAGGTGACGACCGCTAGCCCCGTCAAGAGTGCAGGGGCATCCTCGCACCAGCCAGGACGGGCGGCGGCCACGCGATGACCCGGGCCGCCCCCGGAAATAGTCGCGTTATACTTGCCGCTCCCCCGAATCTCGAGTCGCAACGGCTGCGCGCGCAGTGCGGCGTTGCAGAGGTGTGGATGCCTGACGCCGCCGCCAAACAGTTCCGAGCGACAATCGCCGCTCGCTTGCGAGCCGAACACGTGCCGCTCGCCGCGCGGTGGCTCGAACGTCTCAAAGACGTGCTGCAATTGCCGCCGTCAGAGGTGTTCCCGACGGATAGCCTGCTCGACCACATCCCGCAGCTCATCGTCGAGATCGCCAATTACCTCGACGCACCAGACGCGGAGGAGATCGCTGCGAATTCGCGGGTACTTGCCAAGGCGCAGCAACTGGGTGCCCTGCGCTACGCGCAGCAAGCCTCCGTGCATCAGATCATGCGGGAGTACCGCATTCTCGAAGCGGTGCTTCTGGCGTTTGTTCGCGCGGAAATGACCGAGCGATTGCCAGCAGTCTCCGCCGCGCAGGCGCTCGGGCTGGCTGCGCACATCCATCAGGCGGCCAGTGTCCTCCAGGATGCGACCGTTCAGACCTTCATCGGCCGCTACGCGGACACCATTGCGCAACAGACGCAACGGCTGGAGAGCTTCAATCGCATGGTCAGCCACGAGTTGCGGCAGCCGCTCGGCGCGCTGCAATTCGCCGTCAAACTGCTGCGCGTGGCGCGCGAGCCGGCGCTTGATCCGGGGAAGTATGTCGAATTGATGGAGCGGAACATCGACCGCGTCGCCACCCTGACGACGACCATGGCGCGCCTCTCCGGTATGCACGTCGGGGCCGACGCCGTCTACACGCAACAGGTACCGCTGACGATCATCGCTCGCGAAGTGGTGCGGCAGCTCCGCGACGTGGCACAGGCACGCGGGGTGCGGATGGACATCGACGAACAGTTGCCGACGGCCTCTGTGGACGTCGGCGCGTTGGAACTGGCGCTGTTGAACCTGGTCTCCAATGCGCTCAAGTACAGCGACCCGGGCAAGGCGGCGCGTTACGTGCGCATTCACGCCGGCGAGCCGAAGGCGGCGGCACACGTGATCGCGGTCACCGACAATGGTATCGGCATCCCCGCTTCTCGTTTGGCGCACCTGTTTCAGCCGTCCGGACGTCTCCACGCCGAGCGCGACGCTGAATTGGGAGTGGAGGGGCTTGGCCTCGGCCTGGTCATTGCCCGCGACTGCGCTCGCGCACTCGGCGGCGACATCTCGGTGAGTTCCACGGAAGGCGTCGGCACCACCTTCTCCTTATGGTTCTCAGAGAATGCGAAGCGCCCGGCCGATCGGGGGTGAGATGCCCTGCGCCCGTCAACGCGCCCGCCATGCCACATCAGGGGGGGACGTCAGGGCGACGCGGCGAACGTCGGTCAGGTAGGCTGCTCGGAAGTTCGATACGACGGGAGCCCGTGAACAAATCGCAGCGCTCTACCGATCGGCTGCGGCACCGCTCGACCTCGACACGTTTTCTGCCGGCGGAACTCGGCGAGTGGCCGCTGTCCCGGCCAATGGCGCAATGGCTGGCGCGCGTCATCATCGGTGGCAATCGCACCTCCGGTGATCGAGTTCGGCGCGGGATGGTCCTCGCTGGTCATTGCGCACGCCCGCGGCGGCGGACGGCTCACCTCAGTGGAGCATCAGCCCGACTACTCGGGCGAAGCCTCGGCGGGGGTGGCACGGATGAATTCGGTGGACGCCGCCCTGATCGTCGGCGCTCTGTAGCGGCGACTCTCGAGCGCTGGCCTGTTGTGGTCGTACCGCGGTATCCGGCGCAGCGTCGCGGCGCGCGCCCCTTACGATCTCGTCTTGACCGCGCGCCGCCACGGCGATATGGCCGGTCTTCGCCGCTGCACGACGTGTATCCGTTTCTGACGCCAGGGGCGGTGGTCGTGCTCGACGATGCAGCCCGCATCGAGGAGCAGACGCAGCGACGCCACCTTGCGCTACGTGCCGTCGCCGGTAGCCTGGGCAACGAAGCGCGGCGGCTGCGGGGCCGCTGAGACGCAGCGGCTGGCGAACAGCCGAACGCCCAAGACCGGCTGAGAGACTAGCGCTCCGGAGCGGACTCCGGGCGCGTCGACGCCAGCGCCGGGCCGTCGTTGCCGGTCGCTCCCGACCGCATCGCGCGCACGGCCCGCCAGATGCCCCACGCGGCGCCACCGGCCGCCAGCGTCATCAGCCAGGTCCGCGGCGTTGGGCCGGATGCGAGCACACGCTCCATATGACGACGCACACTGGTGGTCGCCGGGTCACCCGCAAAATGTACATCGCTCGACATGCTGTTGTGCCGGGCTGCAAGCGGCGGACCACGCCGACCTCACCTGCCCCGGGTCTGCGCACAATCGAGCGGCACGCCGGGCGAGAGCTGCTCGACCAGGGCTCTGATATCCGCGCGCGAGTCTTGCGCCAGGCACTTCAGCTTCGCGGCATCCCGCGCGTTCGGCCGCGCGCCGTAGTCGAGTGCAAGGGTGAACATCTCCGGTAACCCGACGACCACGGCGCTCTCGAGCGGAGTCAGGTACTCGCGGCTCGCCGTCGTCGAAAAACAGCCCACGGGCGGGAGCGGGTGCATTCGGATCCGCGCCTGCCTCGATCATGCGCACGACTTCACCGAAATTGCGGGTCGCGATCGCCTCCGGCACAGTCTCTTCCGGGTCGTACCAGAGCGGATGCCCGCCTGCGCGACCGCCCAGCAGCACCGCATGGAGGACGGCGAGCACGACCAGCGGTGCGACGGCAGCGGCAGTCAGCGCGCGGCTGCCGGGCGTCACTCGGACATCCACAACGCTTCGCCCCAGCGCGGCAGCATGGTCCAGCCAGGACGGCGCGCGGCGATGGCTTCGCCGCGGAAGCGCTCGACCACCATCATGCCGCGTGCGGTCTGCGACCAGCGGCCGATCTTCGATCGTGGCACCTGCTCGGCCCACTCGGTCCGCGCGTAAAAAGTGGCGCGCTGCAACTGATAGCCGATGCCCGCCGCGCGAACCGCCCAGAGGCTGCCGCCCAGTACAGACCGTCACGGTCAGGACCAGTACAACGGCACGTCGGTGCGGCGGCGCCTCGAGCAGCCCGCGTAGCGCTGCGAACACCGCGACCGCGTAGAACACGCCCGCAACCGCCAGTATTTCATCCTTGATGTAGGCGGTCACCAGGCAGGCGTTCATCAGGATGGTGACGACCGCGACGACCGCGACGCGATCGGTGTGGCTCCACGCCGCCCGCTTCGGCGCCGGCCGCGTCGGCGCCAGCCGCGAAAGAGCGTACCAGCCGAGCAGGACAGTGGTCAGGAACGAAGAGAGCACGTTGACCACCAGCGCCGGGGGCACCTTGCCGTCCCGCGCCGCTACCATCGTCCGGAACACGCCGACCCGCGGTTCGGAGAACAGGACGGAGCCTGCGCCGCTAATCACGTTGTAAGCCATGAAGGCAGGGTTCACGGCGCCGAATCGCGCCAGCAACTCCTCGCCAGAGTAGAACCGGTCGACGTAACCGCTGCCCTGGCCGCCGATGCCGGGCACGCCGATGCCCAGTCCGAGACGGCCGATCATCACCACCACCAGCGTGGCGGTCGCGAAGACCGCGGTCTGCTTACATACACCGGGCAGGCGCACGGCCCAGCACGCCACCGCCACCACCCAGATCAGCACGGCGGACTCGATCAACAACAGTCCGACGGCCAGCATGGCGGCGACCAGCAGCGGCGTCACCCGGCGTGGCCGGTGTGTGGCGAGGGCCAGCACTGCGAGGCAGCAGACGACAACCACGGCGTAGTGATTGACCGGGTAGCCTTCCCGCCACAACCCGGCGAAGGTGTGATGGCCCAGGAGCACCGCGGCGCCGCCGCTGAATGCGGCAACGTCGGTCCACGTGCTCACGCGCAATGCAGCGACGAACAGCAGGAGCGCGGCGGCGATCATCACCGCGTGCACGCCGCGGAACATGACGCGATATGGCGTGCCGACCCGCTCAGCAGCAGCCGCCAGCCAGCGCGCGAGCACGTAGCGCATCGGCCGGAGGGTGGTCGGCGAATCGTGAACGGCGTCGGCGAAGAGCACCGCGGTCGAGGGCGCCTCGACGCCCCTGACAATCGCCTCCAGGCTGTCAGACACCTGTACCGGCACGCGGTAGACATCGCACGCAAGGGACGCCGCGATGATCGTCACCAGCGCATACGCCAGGCGGCGCGGTGCGCGAGTCGTGGCGTGTGTGCCGGACGACATGGCCTTGGAGCGTACCACCTGCCGGCCGTGAGCGGCGGTCAACGCGACCGAATGACGACCTCTCAACCCGGCCGAGGAACCATCGCCGCACGCGTGGCCCACGCGCAGGATTGGCGCGCCGTGCTGCGCTGCGGTCGAGCGGGACCATGTGAAGACAACGATCGCTTGTCGACTTTATGCAGGCAACGGCCGGACGGACGCAGCAACGCTGTCGAGGAACAGCAGGCGCGTGTTGGCTGGGGTTGTCGCCTGCGTCAGCGCAGGCGGCGGGGGTCGCACAGGTGGACACGTGCGACGTGACTGCATGGGGCGCGCGCCCGGGGCCGGGCGCGCCGGCCCCGGGGTCGCCTCAGAACACGCGGACCGGAACCTCCGCCGGGGCGGCGAGTAGTCCCTTCAACTGCTCGTCCACCTTGCAGAGCGTGATCGACATGCCGGCCATCTCCAGCGAGGTGCAGTACTCCCCGACGTAGCTGCGCCACACCGTGATGCCCTTCTTCGTCAAGCTGCTCGATGCGCGCGGCCGTAGAGCAGGTAGAGCTCGGAGATCGGCGTGCCGCCGAGGCCGTTCACCATCAGCGCCACTTCGTCGCCGGCGTCGAACACCGGGTCGGCTTTGTCGCCGCCCGCGGTCGGCTTGCGGTCGGTGAGGATCGCCTCCACCACCTCGTCGACGATTTCGTTGGCACTGCCGAGCGGCTTGCGCGCGCGCCCGGGCTCACCGTGGATGCCGACGCCCATCTCGATCTCGTTGTCGCGCCAGCGTGAAGATCGGCATGCCCTTCGCCGGCGGCGTGCAGCCGGTCAGCGCCATGCCCATCGAGCGGGTTGCGGCATTGACCCGACTCACCGAGCTCGAGCAGCTCGTCGCAGCGAGGCGCCCTGTTCCGACGCGGCGCCGACGGCCTTGATGACGAAGAAGTTGCCGGCGACGCCGCGACGGCCGACGGTGTAGGTGCTGTTCTGCACGGCGACGTCATCGTCGACGAACAACGTCTTGACCTCGACGCCCTCGGCCTCGAGCATCTCGGTCGCCATCTCGAACGCCATGCGGTCGCCGCTGTAGTTGTTGACGATGTGCAGGACGCCCTTCGGCAGTCGCCAGCAGCTTCGACGCACCGACGACGTAGTCCATCGGCGGCGCGGCGAAGACGTCGCCCGGGCAGGCGCCATCGAGCATGCCCTTGCCGACGATCATGACGTGCGCCGGCTCGTGCCCGGAGCCGGACCCCTGGACGATCGACACCTTGTCGGCGCTGCGGCGCGTCGGCGCGCATGATCAGGTTGAACTCCGGGACGTACTTGATCGTGCCGGGATTTGCCAGCGCGATGCCCTTGAGCATCTCGGGCACGAACTGCTTCGGATCGTTGACGAACTTCTTCATCGGGCGCTCTCCTGGTTGACACTCGTTGTGGAAGTCTGCTGCCACGCGTCGGCGACGCGCTCGGCCATCATCGCCACGGCGATCGAGCCCGCGTCGTAGGTGTCGCAGCTGCGCTCGCCGGTGTAGGAGGCGCGGCCGCGCTTGGCCACCCAGGGCTTGATCTCTTCGGTCTTGTTGCGGGCGACGACGCTGGCCGCCTGTCAAGGCGTCGAGCGTGGTGCCGCCGCCGCGCAGTCACGCGCGCGAACTCGTCGGCGGCCGGCACGAAGGCGTCGAGCAGCGTCTTGTCGCCGACGTCCGACTGGCCACGCTTCTTCATGCCTTCGTCGCGGCGGTCAACATCGCGATCGACGTCCTCGGTCGTCAGCTCGGCTTCGTGCCGGCGCGACGATGCTGGCGCGCAGGAAGGCCGTGCCCCAGATGGCGCCCGACACGCCGCCGACGCGGCTGGCGATGGTCATCGACACGCCCTTGAGGATGGCCGCCGGGCGTCGACTGCGATCCAGCGCCTCCCACTGCTCCATCACCCTGTTGAAGCCGCCGCCAGTGAGATGCCGAAATCGCCGTCGCCGCAGACGCCGTCGAGGTCGGCGAAGTACTGTCTCGTTCTCGATTGCCACATCCGCCAGCGTGCGGACGAAGAGTTCGGTGGCTTCGACACTCGTCCACGCCATACTGTCGTTCTCTCCTTGGTGAACGATTCACGCCGCCTGTCGGCCGACAGCATGCTCTCGAGATCGGCGATGCGTGACGGCAGCCGCTCGGCTGCGCCGCGACCGGTTCGCGATTACCCGCGCCAGCTCGCCACCCGGGATCGCCCAGGCTGCGACAGGACGAGCGCCGCCTCTGAGAAGTCCTCGCGCTCGGTCAGCCCGTTCTGCGTGATCACGCAGGTCATGCCGGCAGCGGTGGCGGCCAGCAGGCCGTTGCGCGAGTCCTCGACGACGACGCAGCCGGCGGCGCGAGACCGAGCTGTTCGGCGGCGTAGTTGTAGATGTCGGGCGCCGGCTTCTTCGCCTCGACGATGTCGCCGGCGAAGACGCCGGCGAAGCCGGCGGCGGTATCCGCGCCGACGACGTGTCGAGCACCGCCTGCACCGAGGCGAGCGCCGACGTCGAGCAGACGGCGACCGTCCAGCCCGCGTCGAGCGCCTCGCGCGGCGAGCCGCTGCACGCCGGGACGTCCAGGCATGGCGCCGGATGCGACCAGCTGTTTGAAGATCTCGCTCTTGCGCCTGTGCCACTGCGCCGACCGTCGCCAGCCAGGCGTCGTCGGACGCCGGCACCGCGTAGGCGGCGCGGAAATCGGCGTCGTCGGCCAGGCTGGCGATGCGCTCCTTGCCGCCGCCGATCTTCAGCTTCTCGGCGTACTGCGTCGAGGGTCCATTGCCAGCCACACCCAGCTCGCGCCACATCTGGTTGAAGGCGACCAGATGGCCGTCGCGCTCGGTGTCGGCGAGCACGCCGTCGCAGTCGAACAGCAGCGCCCGCGTCACGCCTGGCCTTCGCTGCCGAACTGCTTGAAGAACGAACTGCGGCGATGGCGGTGACGTCGTTCTGCACGGCGCCAATCAGCTTCAGCGGATCGTACTGCGTCGGGATTCTTCTCGAGATAGTGCGCGGAAGCCGTCGGCATAGGTCTTCTTCAGCGCGGTCGAGATGTTCACCTTGGCGGCGCCGAGCGCGATCAGCCGCTGGTAGACCTCGGTGGTCAGACCGGTGCCGCCGTGCAGCACCATCGGCATGTTCGTCGCCTCGACCAGTTGCTGCATGCGGTCGTAGCGGATCGTCGGAGCCGCCTTGTAGAAGCCGTGCGCCGTGCCGATCGGCGGCGCGTAGCAGTAGATGCCGGTCTCGCGGATGAACTCGAGCTCCTTCTCGATCGGCAGCAGCTCACCTTCGGTCGTCGCTGCCCATGCCGTCTTCGACGCCGGCGACGGCCACCACCTCGCCTTCGACGCTCGCGCCGAGCGTGCTGGCGAACGGCGACGATCTCACGCGTCACTCGGAAGTTCTCCTCGAAGCTCAGGCCCGAGCCGTCGAACAGCACCGAGTTCCAGCCGACCTTCGAGGCATGCCTTGGCGATTTCCGGATCGGGGCAGTGATCGAGGTGCAGCGTCACCGGCACGGTTGCCCTCGTCGCCATGTCGGTGAACATGTGCTGGACCACCTCGGCGCCCCAGAACTTCACGGTCTTGACGGAGATCTGCACGATCAGCGGCGAGCGGACCTGCTCGGCGGCGCGAATGACGCCGTGCATCGTGATGTCGTCCACCGTGTTGAAGGCGGCGACGCCGTAGCGCTTGCTGAATGCGCGGTCCATGATGTCCGGCAACGTGGCGACTGGCATGGCGAGGAAGTCTCCCGTGAAACGTGCCGCGGCGCGCACGGCTGCTCGCCTGCCGCGCCGGCCGTCGTTGAACGGACAACAGTGTAGGCGAACAGCCGCGATGGGCCCCGACTCGACTCGGAGCGGCGTTCATTATAGATGTGCGGCGCCCGGGAACTGCGACGCGCGGTGCGATCGCCGCACGAACATCAACGGCGGCGCGGTATCGCGGGTGCGCGATCCACCGGCGCGCGCTCGGCCGGCGAGACGCCGCAGAAGGCATCCTGCCGTCCGGGAATACCGTTATCGCCGTAACGCTGCCGATACTCGGGCGAGTTCAGCATGCGATCGATGGGCCCCTTCGCTCCGTATACAGCGGCGACTTCCACCAGGCCGCGCAAGCCGTCCGGATCCGGCTCGCGTCCGAGCAGCTGGCGGTACATGGACCGCACCGCCTCGGCATAGCCGTCGGCCCCCTGTGTGGCGGCGGCGCCGCTTGCGGCGCGGCTGCGATACTCCGGGCTCGACACGATGCTTTGCGTCACCGCCTGCAGGCCGTCGCGCTCGGCGATGGCCGTGTGCGCGCGCAGGCCATCGGGATCGGGGTCGCGGCCAAGCAGGCGCCGGTAGAGGATGCGGATGGCATCAGGGCTGTTGTTGGCGGCCCGGGTCGCGACGTTGGCGACCAGCGTCGCGGCGGTCAGGTTGCCGCTGGCCAGCTGCCGCGACGCGGCATCGATCTCCGCGGCGCTCGGCTCCCGTTGCATCACCTGGCGATACACCGCCGCGACGACCGGCGGCCAGAAGAAGCGGACCTCGTACTCGGGCGACCGCGCCACGGCGGTGACCACGTCGCGCACCGTGGCGCGGCCGGAGCCCAGTGCGTAGGCGAGGCCGGCGCTGCCGGCGTCCGCGGGACGGGCGAGTACCTGCTTGAAGACGTCGTCCACCACCTGGGGTGCGCTGGCGACGCACGGCTGCTGTGCGGCGGCCACCCTGGCGATCAGAACCGCGACGAGCGCGAAGACAAATCGAATCATGGGCGCGCCTCCACGAAAGGAGCCGCAGTAACCATGCCATGTCCGCGTCGCAGCGGCGCAAACCTGGTGTCTCGGTCGCCGGCGGGAATCGCTAGTGGACCAGGGCCGGCCGCGCGAGCCGTTGCCGGATTGGAGAATGGTGCACCGGAGCGACCGTGCCGACGGCGACCGACCGGATTGCGGCGAGCAGCCGGGGCGCCGGGCAGCGACGGGCTACGGCCAGGGCCGCGCCAAGGCGGCAGCACCGGCTGCCTTCAGCCTGCGAATCGGCGAGGACTACGACCTGCGCTGCGCCAACCTCGTGCCACCAGGTGGTGAACTGTTTCGATTCCGTGACGACCACTTCGCCGGCGGGCCACCGCTCGAGTTCAGCAATCGAGCCGACGGCAAGGACCGGGATGCCGGCATCGCGGCAGGTGCGTGCGAGGAGGTCGCGGCGAAGCGAATCGGATTCGATGAGGACCATGGTTCCACCTGTCTGCCAGCGCACGACCTCGCGGCGCCGCATTGTAGAAACGATCAGCTCTCGACGTCCTAACAGCCGTGGCCGTGTGAGGCGGTGGCGCAGCCGCCATCGCATGTCCGCGCCGGGGATTATCTCCGGGTTGCCCGCAAAAATTGCAGACAATCTGACAGCTGATGTTTACCGGCGTAAAGGCGGGGAAATCGGGGCTATTCGGCGGCGAGTTCGGCGGCCAGTCGCTTCAGCACCGCCGCAGTGGCTGCCACCTCCTCGGTGCCGACGCTGGCGAGCACGCGGCACACCGCGGCCTCCACTGTGCCGCGGCGGCGGCGGTTGAGCGCCCGCCCCTGCGCCGTCAACGTCAGGTGCATCAGCCGCGTGTCGCCGGCGTTGCGTTCGCGCGTGATCAGGCCGCCTTGCTCCAGCCGCTTGACGATGCCGGTGATGGTGCCAGGATCGAGGTGCAGCAGGCCCGCCAACACGCTCGCGGTCAGGCCGGGCTGCCGGCCGATGAAGCGCAGCGCCAGGCGCTGCGGCGCGGTCAAGCCAAGGCGGCCGAGCATGCGCTTCGAGACGCTCTGCAGCTGGTGATCGACCGCCCACATCAGGCGCATGAACTCGAGCGCCGCGTCGGTCTCGTCGGCATCGGCGCGGCGGCGCCGGGGCTTGGGTGCGCGCATCCGCTCAATGTTACCCGAGCCGTCCGGCGGCGGGCGACGAGCGATTGACAAGCCGGTGACGGGCTGAGACCATCGGTGTGTTAGTTGTAGTTGCAACTAACACGCGCCCGCCGGCGCCCCCGCCAGGAGACACACCGTGTTCGAGACCATCGCCTTCCTCAGCACCCTGCTGTTCATAGCCGTCTTCATCTTCCTGCTCCGGATGGATCGCGCCAGCCGCCGCGACGATCAGTAGTAGCGCGGCAGCGCTGCCCGCAGACGGCGCCGACCCGCTGCACGGTCTCGGCGACGCTCACCGCTACCCGTTGCCCCAGCCTGCTCTCGGCCGTGGCATCGGCGTCATCGACTCCTTCGTGGCGGTTGTGCTGCCGGGTGCTGTCGCTGCGCCTGGCCTACCGTTCACGCGGTCGCGAGGCTGATTTGGGTATACTGCGTACGCGTCCTCGTCTTCCCCACATCAGGCATGACCAGCATCGGATCGTCGATTGTCATCACAGGTGAGCTCATCAGTGACGAGGACCTGATGCTCGACGGCCGCGTCATCGGTCACGTGCACGTGCGTGAAGCGACGCTTACCATCGGCGAGGCCGCGCGACTCGAGGCCGACGTGCGCGGCGCGCGTGTCATCGTGCGCGGTAACGTGAAAGGTTCGATCGCGGCGACCGAGCGGATCGAAGTGACCGCCGGAGCTGCCGTGCTCGGCAACCTGAGCGCCAATCGGGTGGTGGTGGCCGACGGTGCCAAGCTGAACGGCCGCATCGACATGGACCAGCGGACGATCGCCGCGAAGGTCGCGCAGTACAGGGCCGCGCAGGTCTGACGCGCCGCCGGGTCCGCCAACGCGGAGCCCGGCCTGCTCCAGTCTCCATCCGCTGAATTCGACCGGCCGGGGTGCTTGGCGCGGCTGCTATATTGAACCCAATGCACCCACGACTTACTGCCCTGAAGCACATCGACGAGCTGGAGAGCCTCATCGCCCAGTCGGGCACCACCCCGGTGGTGGTATTCAAGCACAGCTATACGTGCGGGATTTCGGCCGAAGCCCTCGATGAGCTGGTCAGCCACCTGGACAGCCCGGCCGGCGATACGCGCTACGCGATGGTAACGGTGCAGACGCACCGGGAACTGTCGAACGCGGTGGCAACCAAACTGGGGGTGCGTCACGAAACTCCGCAGGCAATCCTGGTCCGCGATGGCCGCGTCGCCTGGACGGCGTCGCACTTCCGCGTCAATGCCGTCGAGCTCGGCAAGGCACTGACGCCGAAGGAAAGCTAGCGCGAACAGCTACCCGACAGCGGACGGTGCGGCAGGCCGGCGCGCAATGACCGAAGCGATGCAGCGCCCCTCGAACTCGCCTTCCCGCTCCACGACGATCTCGAGCGGCGCCACCAGGCCGCGCAGCTCGGCGGGCTCCAGCAGGAACCTGGGGCTGGTCGGCTTGCCGCGCGCCGCCTGGGCCCTCGTGAACGTCTCGTAGATCAGCAATCCCCCGGGCCGCAGCGCCGCGATCAAGTCCCTGATGAGCGGCCGATGCAGGTAGTGGACGACGACGATCAGGTCGAAGCGGTCCACGCCGAGCCCGGCGCTCCCCGTCTCGAGGTCCTGCTGGCAGGTCAGCACGCGCAAGCCGCGCGTCCGCGCCGTTTCATCGAGTTCCTCCAGGGCCCGAGCATCGCGATCGATCGCGTGCACTTCGAAGCCCCGCTCCGCCAGCCATAGGGCGTGCCGGCCCCGGCCGCAGGCGACGTCGAGCGCCACCCGGGCCGCGGCCGGGGTCGGCAGCAGCTCCTCGTGCGCCGTCAGCCACGAACTCGGGCTCACGCGCCGAACACCAGCACCGTCTTCACGTCGTTCTCCGCCGGGCGGTAGGCCTCCTGCCACTGGTGCAGCGGAACGTGGCGCGTGATCAAGGCCTCGAGCCACGCGGCGTCAGCCCGAGCGAGCGCCTCCGCCCCCTGCTGATAGTGGCGGCGGTTCGCGTTGACGCTGCCGAACACCACGTTGTTCTCGAGCACCAGCTCGTTATTCAGCGCGCCCGCGTCGACGCGCACCGACCCGTGTCCCGGCGACACTCCGGTCAGGCAGACGATCCCGTTCGGGGCCACCGAGTGCATCGCCTCGAACAGCAGCTTCGGCGCGCCGGTGCATTCGAACACGATGTCGATGTCGTCGCCAGCGTCTACCAGATTGCCGGCATGGTAGGTGGCGCCGAGCCGCTGCACCAGCTCCGGTTTCGTCCCCTCGATCACTCGATCCATGACGTGCACGTCATAGCCGCGCTGCACGGCGATCAGCGCCGCCAGCAACCCGACTGGTCCGGCGCCGCAGACGAGCGCGCGGCGCGGCGCCCAGTGGGCACGCGCCGCGATGCGGTCGACGTGCTCCCATCCCTTCGCTATCACGCTGGCCGGCTCGAGCAGGACGCCGGCAAGGCCGAGCGCGGGCTCGACACGCACGAGTGAATCGGCTGCGGCCCGGTAACGCTCGCGCGCGAAGCCGTGCAGCCCCTTGATGCCGTGCTCGGTGTACGCACCGTTCCGGCACATGTCCCATTCACCTGCCGCACACCACTGACACGGCACCGGGTCGGGACGGCGCACGATACCGACGACGCTGTCACCAGCCTGGAAGCCGGACCCGGCAGGGGCATCGAGCACACGGCCGAGGGACTCGTGCCCGAGCACGAGGCGATCGTCGCCGGCCGGAGCCAGGCCGTAGGCCCCCTCGATGATCTCGCGATCGGTGCCGCACACGCCGATCGCACGGGTCTGGACCAGAACCTCACCTTCGGCGGGATCGGGTTCGGCAATATCGTCGAGACGAACGGAGCCGGCGGTGCCGGGCTGAACGGTGATGGCTTTCACACGACTCTCCTCCTACTCCCCCTGCTGCTCGCCCTGCTCGTCGCGGCGCTCAGCGCCGTCTCGCGTACGGCGTGCGGCGACGACCGCACCGCCGCGGTCGACCACCGTCAGCCGCGCCGCGGCAGCGTGCCCGGCAACCCAGCCCGACGACCATGACCACTGGAAGTTGAAGCCGCCGAGCCGCCCATCCACGTCGAGGATCTCGCCCACAAAGTACAGGCCGCGGCACACGCGGGACTCCATGGTCGCCGGCTCGATTTCATCGAGCGGCACTCCGCCGGCTGTCACCTCAGCATAGTTGTAGCCGCGACTGTCGCGGACGTCGAGCGGCATGGCGATCAGCGCGTGCACCAGCCGCCGCCGCTCGTCGCGGGTGAGATGCGCCAGGGTGAGATCCCGATCGATACCGGCAGCGTCTGGCCAACTGTCGGCAATCGCCGCCGGTAGCCGCGTGCCGAGGATCGTCGACAGCCGGGCCTTGGGGCGTGCGCGCTCCTGCCCGAGCAGCCACGCCTCGACGGACTCGAATCCTTCTGCCGGTAGCAGGCTGAGTGTCAGCGTGACGGCGTCACCCGCAAGCCGGGCGCGCAGCCAGTGCCGCGAGACGTTGAGGACCAGCGGTCCACTGGCGCCGAAATGGGTCCACAGCAGCGAGCCGTCGAGCCGCAGCCGCCGCTCGCCATTGGCGTGCAGCGTCAGCGCCGCTGGCACCGTTACCCCGCTCAGCCGCGCATGCAGATCGCCATTGAGGAGAAGCGGAGCGAGTGCCGGCGTGGTCGCAACGTGCCCATGACCGAGGCGCTGCGCCAGCGCGTAGCCGACACCGTCGCTGCCGCTCTTCGGCAAGGAGCGACCACCGGTCGCGAGAACCACCGCACGCGCACGCAACGGCGGCGCACCGGCGAGCGTCACATCGAAACGATCGGCGGCGCGCTGCACCGCCAGCACGCGGTGCGCGCAAACGATCGGGACGCCGCGATGCGCAGCTTCGCCGAGCAGCGCGTCGAGGACCGTGCGCGACCGGTTGGAGTCGGGGAAGAGCTTGCCGTCTTCCTCTTCGTGCAGCGCGACGCCGAGTTCGCGAAAGAACTCGGCGGCGCGCGCCGCGGGGAACGCGCGCAGCACGTTGCGGATGGCACGTGCCGAACCGCCCCAGAAGTCCCGCTCCGACACGCTGCGGTTGGTGACGTTACAGCGGGAGCCACCGCTGACGAGGATCTTTGCGCCCGGCGTTCGCGCACCGTCGATGCAGCGGACGTCGAGTCCGGGCGCGGCGCGCGCGGCGAAGATCGCTGTCGTCAGCCCGGCGGCACCGGCACCGACGACGAGCAGGTCGACGGCGTCGCGCGCCGCAACGGTCGTGGTCAGTGCCATGTCGTGCTCAGCGCCATGTCGTGGTCAGCGCCATGTCGTGGTCAGCGCCATATAGTCCCGCTCACTCGGTACGCAAGATGCAACTTTCATCTCACAGATGGCAGCGGATAGACCATCGCCGCGCCCAACCATAACGGACCGAATGGAGCGAGGGAGGAACAAGGCATGAAACGCGTAACACTTACTGTAACCGCCTGCGTACTGGCGGTGATCGCGTTGCTCAGCGTCGGCGTCCAGGCCCAGGATACGAACACCCAGAAGCGGACGTTCATGACGTTCAGCAACACGGTCGAGATGCCCGGTGTCACGTTGCCGGCCGGAACGTACCTGTTCAGGCTGGCCGACACGGACTCGCGCAACGTCGTCCAGGTGTTGAGCCAGGACGAGAAGGACGTGCTCGGGCAGTGGCTGTTCGTGCAGTCGGAGCGGCCGCAGGCGAGCGACGAGACCGTCGTGATGTTCAAGGAAGCGCGCGAGGGCTCGACCCCGGCGGTGCAGTCCTGGTACTACCCGGGCGAGCGCATCGGCCGCGAGTTCATCTACCCGAAGGACCAGGGCACCAAGATTGCGGCACGCACCGGCAATGCTGTGATGACCGAGGACGGCCGCGTCAGCCCTGACGCCGCGCAGACCGCGTCAGCTGATGCGCAGGCAGGTGCGCCGGCACCCTCGGCCTCGGCCTCGGCCTCGGCTGATCAGGCGAACGCAAGTGCTCAGGCGACCGGCGCGGCCGCCGACAACAGCGCCGACAACAGCAATGCCGGCCTGGTGGCGGGCAACTCGATCCCGGCTCCGGCCGCGGACCAGAACGCTCAGTCGCAGAGCGCGGCAGTCGGCACCAGCGGCGCCGCGGCCAGCGGCGCGGTCGGCACCAGCGGTGCCGAGGCGCAGGCCGATCGTGCGGTGAGCAACGACGCCGCCGCGCCCGTCCGCGAAGGCCAGACGGCGCGCGCCGAGCTGCCGCGCACCGCGAGCCCGCTGCCGCTGAGCGGTCTCGTGGGCCTGCTCGCTCTATTCGGCGCACTCGGCACGCGCTCCCTGGCGGCGCGCCGCTAGGCGCAGGGCGGCAACCGACGATAACCTGTAACCGCGGCACCCCCTCGGGGCGCCGCGGTTACGCGTTTACGAGGTGCACGCGATGACTCCGAAGGTCGGCATCTTCTGTTGCGCTGCAGCCCTGTTCGTAGGTGCGCAGCACCTGCGCCTGAGTGCCGCGCAGGTGCCGGTGCCGGTGCCAGCACCCGCCGCTCAGGAAGAGACGCTGCAACCGCCGCCGGACGCCGCGGATGCGGCGGCAGCGCAACCGGTCTTCAAGTCGAATACCGACCTGGTCGTCCTGCACGTCAACGTCTTCGACGGCGGCGCGGATGCAGTCGCCGAGTCTGCCGCAATCGGCGTTCAGCGTCATCGAGGACGGCAAGCCGCAACAGATCTCGTTCTTCGAACGTGGCGACGTGCCGGTCGCCGTCGGCCTGGTCGTCGACAACAGCGGCAGCATGGTGACCCGGCGAAAGATGGTCGTCGCCGGCAGGCACGGCGTTCGCCGAATCGAGCCATCACGACGACGAAGTCTTCACGATCATCTTCAACGAACACGTTCGCTCGGGCCTGCCGGGCGGCCTCACGTTCACGCAGAGCCATCCGATCCTGATGCGTCCAGCCTGCTGCCGTTACCCGTCGGGCGGGCAGACGGCGTTGTACGACGCAGTCATCGCCGGTCTCGACCACCTCCAGGACGCGACGCTGCAGAAGCGCGTCCTGGTCGTGCTGTCGGACGGCGACGACAACGCCAGCCGTCATTCCCTGCAGGACATGCTGCGACCGGGCGGCGCGCAGCGATGCGTTGATCTACACGGTCTCCACCGGCGACCTCGACCGCCGGCCCAGGCAAGCGGGGCGTGTTGCAGAAGCTCGCCGACGCCACCGGTGGCGTCGCCTACTTTCCGCGCTCAGAAGAGCGCGTCGTTGCCGCGTTCACGGAGATCGCCGAGAACATCCGCCGCGGCTACAGCATCGGCTACGTGCCGACCAACACGGCGCGCGACGGCGAGTACCGCCGGGTCAACGTCCGTGTCCGGGTGCCGGGACGCAATCTGAAGGTAAGTGCACGCGATGGGTATGCGGCGGCTGGCAGCGACTCCGACCAATAACTGGGGGCCGCTGCCCCCGCACGCGACGCCGCGCCGCAGCGTCGACGTCCTGCGCTAGCTCGAGCGCACTGCTGCTGGCGATTGCGGTCGTCTGCCTCGGCTACTACGGCTACGTCTGGGGCGAGGCGCGTCTCTACCAGGCCTACGAGAACCGCGAGCTCGACGCGATCCTGCAGAGCGCTCCCGCAGCGGCACCGCAGGACGGCGCGGCTCGCCCGCGGCCGCGCCGCGCAAGGTGCTGGCGCCGGGGTCGCCGATCGGCCGCATCGAAATCCCGCGCCTGGGCGTATCGTCGATCGTGCGCGCCGGCAGCGATGCCCGGACGCTGCAGCTCGCGGTCGGTCACATTCCGGGCACCGCGCTGCCGGGTGAGCCCGGCAACATGGGCCTCGCCGGCCATCGCGACACGTTCTTCCGCCGGCTGCGCGACATCCAACCCGACGACGTGATCCGCGTCGTCACGCCGGACGGCACATTCCGCTATCGCGTCGAGCGCACCAACGTCGTCGAGCCGACCGACGTGTGGGTGCTCGACCCGACCCCGGGCACGACGCTGACGCTGGTGACCTGCTATCCCGTTCAGCTATCGTCGGTTCGGCACCGCAGCGGTTCATCGTTCGGGCTGCGCTCGACGAGCCGCTGCACAGCGTCCGTTCGGCCCGTAATCGCGCGACCGGTCGTTCACGACGGGCGGTGGCTCGGTTGTAAATGCGGAATAAATCCGTAATGACGGATTTGCGCCATTCGCCACTGCCAATGATCATCGCGAGTGTTCAATCCCAAGGGCGGCGTCGGTAAGACGACCACCGCGGTCAACCTCGCCGCCTCGCTGGCACGCAGCGGCAGGACGACGCTCCTCGTCGACCTCGAGGCCGATCTGAATGCGTCGATCTCCCTCGGCGTGCGGCCCGGCGAGGCGACGCCATCGATCGCCGAGCTGCTGCTGCACCAGCCAGCCGCCGTCGTCGGCGGTTCGCGCGCGTCAGCGGCCTCGCCAACCTGCACGCTGATCACCGGCTCACCGGTGCTGACCGGAATGGACGCGGCGCTGCGCAACGTCCGCCAGCCGGAGCGGCGCCTCGCCGACGTGCTGCGGCCGCTCGACGCCAGCGGTTCGACGTCGTCGTCATCGACGCGCCGGCCGGCTATTCGCTGCTGTCGCGTGAGCGTCCCGCTGATCGCCGAGCACCTGATCGTGCCGATTCGCGCCGACTACCTCTCGCTCGAGTCGCTGGCGCAATTCCTGCGCTGGTATCGCGACTGCCGCGCCGCGCGCAAGGGCCTGGCGTCGCTCGGCGGCATCCTGCTGACGATGGTCGATTACCGGCGCCAGGCGACGCGGGAGATCGTCGACATGATCCGGCGGCACAACCGGCACGGTGTCTGCCGTGTCGAGATTCCGCAAGATCCGCGGGTCGCCGAGGCGCCGTCGCACGGCATCCCGCTGGTGCACTACTGCGCGCTCGCGCGCCAGTGTCGCCTACCACCGACTGACGCACGGAGCTGTTGCAGCGGCTGGCGCCGCGGCGCCGATCGGCCGCGCCCTTGCGCCGCTCCCGTTAACTGCTCTAGGATTGAGCCGCGACCGTTCACGCGCCGCATTTAATTCCGTAATAAATTAAGTAAACACCGAGGCCGGCGCCGGCCAGGTGCCAGGACATGGCATGGCAACCCGACCCGCGGCGAAGTCGAAGCGCATCGGCAAGAGCGGCGACGAGATCTTCGTGTCCGACGTCGACGGCGGCGACGCCGCCGCGCCGAAGAAGCGCGGCCGGCGCCCGTCGCACACCGAGCACTGGACCAAGGTCACGGTCGTGCTGTTCGACCGGCAGATCGTGTTCCTCGATCGCCTCGGCGCCGACATCCGCGCCGCCAGCGGCGTCGCCATCAGCCGCGCCCATGTCATCCGCGCGCTGATCGACGCGCTCAGCGAGTCGGATCTCGACCTGACCGGCACCCGGTCGGAAGCCGACCTCAAGGCGATCCTGACGGCGCGGCTCGGCCGCTACCGCGTCTAGGCCCGGGACGGCGTCGTGAGCGCGCTGCGCTGGGGCCTGCTCGGCACGGCGCGTATCAACCGACTCCTGATTCCAGCCATCCGCGCGTCGGCGCGCAGCGTCGTCGCGGCGGTGGCCAGCCGCGCGGCGAGCCGCGCCCAGGCCTACGCCCGCGAATGGGGCATCCCGGGCGCGCTCGGTTCCTACGAGGCGCTGCTCGGGTCCGACATCGACATCCTCTACGTGCCGCTGCCCAACAGCCTGCACGCGCACTGGACGCTGGCGGCGCTGGCAGCCGGCAAACACGTGCTCTGCGAGAAGCCACTGGCGCTGCGCGTCGACGACGTGCATGCAGTCGCCGCCGCGGCCGCTGCCCACCGGCGTGTCGTCACCGAGGGGTTCATGTACCGGCATCACGCACGCACACAGCGGGTCGAGGAACTCCTCGCGGCGGGAGCGATCGGCGAGCTGCAACTGGTCGCGGGCACGTTCTCATACCGGCGCAGCCGTGCGGCCGACGTGCGTCTCGATCCGGCGCTCGGCGGCGGCGCGCTCTGGGACGTTGGCTGCTATCCAGTCAGCTTTGCGCAGATGTGTGCCGGCGCCGAGCCACGCCTCGCGATCGGCTGGCACCACACCGGCCCGACTGGCGTCGACGAACAGTTCGCCGGCACGGTCGTGTACGGCAACGGCGTGCACGCGCAGGTTTCCGCCAGCTTCAGTGCGGCCTACTCCACGGCGGTCCGACTTACCGGCACCGCCGGGACGCTCGACATCCCGCGCCCATTCAAGCCCGCAGCGGTCGATTGCATCTGGATACGGCGGGATGGCAGCGACGACGCCGAGGAGGTCATCGTCACGGGCGCGGCGCCGTTTGTCGACGAGGTGACCGACATGGAGGATGCCGTGCTCGGCGTGCGACCGCCACGCATCACGCTCGCCGACAGCGCCAGGCACGCGGCGGCGCTCACGGCGCTCTATGCCTCGGCGCGCAGCCGCCGGCAGGTGGAGATCGACAGCCCTGCGCTGTTCTAGCCGGGCTTTCCGAGGCGGCGCTGCGCTAGCCGGCCGCGTTCTCCCGCCCGGGCATCAGCACGACGTGGCCTTCGCGGTGGTCCTCACGCGCGCACTGCTCGCCGCGGGTCACGATCGTGCCGGTGACCCGGCCGAGGAAATCGCGCCGTGTCTGGACCTGGCAGCCGCACGCCAGGGTTGCTGCTGATTCGTCCGCCATGCTGGTATCTTACGGGGACTGGCCGATGAGCGAGCACGGCACCGACCCGACTGTCTTGTGGCGGCTGACCCGCGGCCGCTCCAGCGCCCATGCATCGATCCTGCCTGGACCGGGCCGCACCACGATCACCTGGTTTTTCGACAACGTGCTGGATCGGGCGGAAAACTACGGGTCGATCGACCTGGCCGTGGCACGTTCGGACGAGATCCGGCAGCTGCTGATCGAAGCCGGCTGGTGCGACGCCGAGCCCAGCCGCAGCGGCGGCCTCGGGTGAACGGTATCATTGGACATGCCCGTGATCGCCCGACTGCACAAGACCGTCGGAGTTCGTGTCGGATCCGGTCCCGGTGCCGTCCAGGTCGGTGGCGGCGCCCCGGTCGTCGTCCAGTCGATGACCATGACCGATACTGCGGACATCGCCGCGACCGCGCGGCAGTGCATCGAGCTGGCGGAAGCCGGGTCCGAGATGGTGCGGATCACCGTCAACGTCCCGGAGGCGGCCGCCGCCGTCCCGGAAATCAAGCGCCGCATGCTCGACGCCGGTTGCACGGCGCCGCTCATCGGCGACTTCCACTACAACGGCCACCAGCTGTTGACGCGCTACCCGGACTGCGCGGCGGCGCTCGACAAGTACCGCATCAATCCGGGGAACGTCGGCACCGGACGACGGCGCGACGAGCAGTTTGCCACCATCTGCAAGGTGGCGATCGACCACGGCAAGCCGGTGCGCATCGGCGTCAACGGCGGCTCGCTCAACTCCGAGCTGGTGCTGGCACGGATGCAGGAGAACACCGACCGCGATCTCGGCAAGTCGTCCGAGGAGATCCTCAACGAGTGCATGGTGATCTCCGCCGTCGAATCGACAGCCCTGGCGATTGAGACCGGCCTGCGCAAGGACCAGATCATCATCTCCTGCAAGGTCTCGCGACCGCGCGATCTGATCTCGATCTACCGCGCCCTCTCCCGCGCGACCGACCAGCCGCTCCACCTCGGACTCACCGAAGCCGGGATGGGCATGAAGGGTTTGGTGTGGTCGTCCTCGGCGATGGGGGTACTGCTGAACGAGGGGATCGGCGACACCATCCGTGTCTCGCTGACGCCGCGGCCAGGCGGCGACCGGCGCGACGAGGTCTATGCCGCCTGCGAACTGCTGCAGGCGCTCGGCATCCGTTCGTTCTCGCCCAGCGTCACCGCCTGCCCTGGCTGCGGCCGCACCACCAGCTCGACGTTCCAGGAACTCGCCGAACGTACTCAGGACTACATCCGGGAGCAGATGCCGGTGTGGAAGCAGCGTTACCGCGGGGTGGAAACCCTGACGCTGGCGGTGATGGGCTGCGTGGTCAACGGCCCCGGCGAATCGAAGGCGGCCAACATAGGCATCAGCCTGCCGGGCACCGGCGAAGCGCCCAATTGCCCGGTGTTCATCGACGGTGAGCACTTCACGACGCTGCGCGGCTCGTACGAGGAGCTTGCCGAGGGGTTCCGCACGCTGGTCGACAACTATGTCGCCAGCCACTACGAGCCGGCGGCCGTTCGCTAAGCGGCTTTCCGCTTCCTGGCGTCTTTCGACAGCTTCTGCTGCAGCAAGCCGAGCACGGCAGCCTCTTCGGGCCGCAGCTTGTGCGCCAGCTTCTTTGCCGCGCTGTTCGCACGGCGGCTGAGTGTCTGGAGCATCGAGCCATCCATGTAGGAGTCGATGATCGCCGGGTGGATGTACGACTTGCGGCAGACGGTGCGCGTGTTGCCGAGCAGGCCCGCCACCGCTTCGATCGCGCGCAGCACGTTCTTCTTGGCCTGGGCCATCGAGTCCACCTTCTCGAACTCGCGCAGGGCCGTTGCCGCGAGCACCGTACCGGCCCAGGTCCTGAAGTCCTTGGCGGTGAAGTCCTCGCCACTGAGCTCCTTCAGGTAGGCGTTGACGTCGGAGGAGGTGACGTCCTGCCGCTTGCCAGAGTCGTCGATGAACTGGAAGAGTTCCTGGCCGGGCAGGTCGCGACACTGCCGGGCGATTTTCGCCAGCCGCCGGTCGTTGACGTCGACACAGTGGCGCACGCCGCTTTTGCCCTTGAACTCGAAGCGCAGTGTCGAGCCCTTCACCTCGACGTGCTTGTCCTGCAGCGTCGTCAGGCCGAACGAGTGGTTTTCGCGCGCGTACTCCTCGTTGCCGACACGGATCAGGCTCTTCTCGAGCAGTTGCACGACGGTGGCGAGCACCTTCTCGCGCGGCAGGCCTGGGCGTGACAGGTCGGCGTCGGTGCGTTGACGGATAGCCGGGAGCGCGGCGGCAAACGCCTGCATCCGGTCGTACTTGGTTTCGTCGCGACAGGCGCGCCAGTCGACGTGATAGCGGTACTGCTTGCGGCCCTTGACGTCGCGGCCGGTGGCCTGCAGGTGGCCGCGGGCGTCGCGGCAGATCCATACGTCCGTCCACGCCGGCGGGACCGCCAGCTTGCGGATCCGCCCCAGCTGGTCAGGGTTGCGGATCACCTTGCCGTGCTGGTCGAGAAATTTGAACCCGAGCGTGCCCATTACGCGGCGGATGCCCGCCTCGCTGTCCGAGACATAGCGCAGGCCAGCCGTCCGCGCCGAGGCGACCGGATCGGTGACGGGCTTCTGAGCGCGCACGGCACGGGCCATCTATGTCCTTCCCTGCCCTGCACACAGGGCTGTTCGGGTGAACAGCAAAACCAGGACCGGGCCGACCGCCGGGTCCGCTCCGCGGCACCCGGCCTACGGCCTCAAGTCTCGTTCACGGGTCCCGGGAACGATCCTGGTAAGTGATGAGCCGTACGCTTCGTTGCTGCGTCACGTAGGCGCCGGCCCACTGCAGCAGGACGATCAGCCGGTTCCTGAAGCCGATCAGCATGAAGATGTGCAGGAACAGCCAGGCGAACCAGGCGGACACCCCAGAAAATCGAGCCCAGTTCAGGTCGGCAACTGCCGCGCCGCGGCCGACGATTGCCATCGTGCCGAGGTCGCGGTAGACGAACGGCTCCGTTGGCGCACCGCGCGTCTGGCGCCCGATATTGCGGGCGGCCTGCACGGCTCCCTGCATCGCGTTCTGGGCGACCCCGGGGAACATCGTGCCGTCCGGCGCGAACGCCGCCGCCGCGTCGCCGACAACGAAGACTTCGGGGTGGCCCGGCACCGACAGGTCCGGATTGACCAGCACCCGCCCCGCCCGGTCGAGCGGCGCACCAATCGTCGCCACCAGCGGCGAGGCCGCCACGCCGGCGGCCCACAGCACGGTGCCGGCCGTCGACCCGCTCCATCCCCAGCATCACGCCGTGCGCATCGATGTCGGTGACCCGCGTATTCTCCCGGACCTCGACCCGCAGGCGGGTCAGCGATCGGCGCGCCGCATCCCGCAGCTTGCCGGGGAACGACGGCAGCACGGTCGGCCCCGCCTCGATCAGGACGATTCGCGTGCGCGACGTGTCGATCGAACGAAACTCGTCGCGCAGTGTCCGGCCGGCGATCTCGGCAAGCGTACCGGCCAGTTCCACCCCGGTCGGCCCGCCGCCGACGATGACGAAGGTGAGCAGCTCCTGCTGCCGCGCGGCGTCCGTCTCGCGCTCGGCGCGCTCGAAGGCCAGCAGCACCCGCCGCCGGATCTTCAAGGCGTCCTCCAGCGTCTTGAGCCCGGGCGCATAGCGCTCCCACTCGGGATGCCCGAAGTAGGTGTGGCTCGAACCGGTGCCGACGATCAGGTAGTCGTAGTCCAGGACCGCGCCGTCGGCGAGCACGACACGGCGGTTCACGGCGTCGATCCGTTCCGCCTCGCCGAGCAGCACCCGGACATTCGCGGCATTGCGCAGGATCCAGCGGGTTGGCGCGGCGATGTCGCCCGGCGACAGCGTCGCGGTGGCCACCTGGTAGAGCAGCGGCTGGAACAGGTGATGGTTGCGTCGGTCCAGCAGCGTCACACGCACGTCGCGGCGGCGCAGCGTCCTCGCTGCCGACAGGCCGGCGAAGCCGCCGCCGATGATGACCACGTGAGGCATGGCAGGAAGAGATGCTGGTTTCATTTTGTATGCGGCCGGGGCCAGAATGACACTGCCCCGTTTTCAGGTACAGCATGTCACTGAACACCGTCACCACCGTCTGCCCGCTTGACTGCCCGGACTCCTGCAGCCTCGATGTGACCGTCGAAAACGGCCGCGTCACGACTATCGACGGCTCATCGCTGAACCCGGTCACCGCCGGCTACATCTGCGCGAAGGTGCGCCGGTTCCCTGAGCGCGTCTATGGCAGCGATCGGTTGCTGTATCCGGCCGTGCGCAAGGGACCGAAAGGCGAGGGCATCTTCGAGCGTGTCAGCTGGGCGTCGGCACTCGGTCTGATTGCCGAGCGCTTTACCGAGGCGCGCGATCGCTGGGGCGGCGAGTCGATTCTGCCGTATTCCTACGGCGGCTCGAACGGCCTCCTGACACAGGACACCAGCGACGCGACCCTGTTCCGCCGGCTCGGTGCATCGCGCCTGGCACGGACGGTCTGCGCGGCGCCGACCGGGGTCGCCAACATGGCCCTCTACGGCAAGATGCCGTCGGTGACCTACGAGGATTTTCCGGAGGCACGGCTCATCATCCTGTGGGGCGTGAACCCTTCTGCCTCCGGCATTCACCTCGTGCCGTACATCCGCGAGGCGCAGCGCCGCGGCGCCAAGCTGGTGGTGATCGACCCGCGGACCACGGCACTGGCCAGGCAGGCCGACGTCCACCTCGCGGTGCGGCCCGGCACCGACCTGCCGGTGGCGCTGGCGATCCACCGCCACCTGTTCGAAGCCGGTCACGCGGACGCGGCGTTCCTTGCCGCGCATACGCGCGGCGCCGACCGGCTGCGCGCCAAGGCGAGCGACTGGACGTTCGAGCGCGCCGCCGCCGAAGCGGGCGTGCTGCCCGACCGCCTGCGCGCGGTTGCCGAGCTGTACGCACGGGAGACACCCGCTCTCGTCCGATGCGGCTGGGGACAGGAGCGGAACCGCAACGGCGGCAGCTCCAGCCTGGCGATCCTCGCGCTGCCGGCGGTCGCCGGCAAGTTCGGCGTGCGCGGCGGCGGCTACGCGATGTCGAACTCGGCGTCGTGGGACATCGAACGTACCTGGCTGCTGACCGCGGAGCCGCCGACCCGCGTCATCAACATGAACCGCCTCGGCCGGGCCCTGACCGAGGTCGATGACCCACCGGTCAAGGCATTGTTCGTCTACAACTCGAACGCCGCGGCGACGACGCCCGACCAGGCGCGCGTGCTCGAAGGCCTGTCACGCGAAGACCTGTTCACGGTGGTGTTCGACCAGGTGATGACCGACACGGCGAAGTATGCCGATGTCGTGCTGCCGGCCACCACCTTCCTGGAGCACTACGACCTGGCCCGCGCCTACGGCCCGCTCAACCTGATGCTCGGCAAGCCGGCGATCGAGCCGGTCGGGGAGGCACGCTCGAACGCGGAGGTCTTCGGCGGCCTGCTGGAGCGGCTGCAGCTGCAGGACGAACAGGAGCCCGCCGGCGAGCTCGAGGAGATGCTGGACGTGTTGTCGCGCATGCCGCCGGCTGTCGGGGAGGGCCTCCGCGAACACGGTATCGCCGTACCACCGTTCGACGGCCGCCCAGTCCAGTTCAGCACGGTGTGGCCGCGCACCGCCGGCGGCATCGTCGATCTGCATCCGGACGCGCTGGATGCACAGGCCCCTGCCGGCCTGTACGGCTACCAGCCCGACCCGGCCACCGATCGCTTTCCCCTCGCGCTCATCTCACCGGCGAGCGAGCGCACGATCAGCTCGATGCTCGCCGAGCTGCCACGGCCAGAGATCGCCCTGCTGATGCACAGCGAGGACGCGGCGGCGCGGGCAATCGCGGATGCGGATGAGGTCCGCATCCACAACGAACGCGGCGAAGTGCGCTGCAAGGTGCGGGTCGAGGACCGCATCCGCCCGGGCACGGTGTCGCTGCCGAAGGGGCTGTGGCGGAAGCACACGGCCAACGGCTTCACCGCGAATGTGCTGGCCCCGGACACGCTGACGGATCTCGGCGGCGGCGCCTGCTTCAACGACGCACGCGTGCAGGTGGAGAAGCTGGCGAATCGACATTCGTGATTCGCGACACCGCACCGGCACCAGACACACAGCAGCGTAGGCTAGGCTCGCGCGGCGCACCCGGGGCACAGAGAGCGGAGGAATCCGATTCGTCCTGTGCCCTCCGCGCCTCCGTGGTTACGTGTTCACGTCGTCGGAGCCTGCTGCGGCGTGGCTGGCCAGGCAGTCCAACTGTCAGTAGGCGAAGAAGAAGATCAGGTCGAGCCCTCCGCGCTCGACGCGGCGGAACTGGACACGGTCGGCATTGCCGCTCACCTGGGCGGCGGTCGCCTGGAGCCGAAGCAACCGCGTCAACTGATACTCGAGGATGAACTCGGTGTCCGACGCGTTGCCGAACCCCTGCCGGAGACGGAAGAACAGGTCCTTGCCAATCTGCTGCCCGAGCTGCACGCTCGGCCCGGCGCCGTTCTCGCCCGCAGCCTGGATTTCGAACTCGTTCAGGTTGAGGGCGTTGCCGATCGACCGTGACAGGCCCGATGCGAGGTAGCCGCTCGCCAGGCCGCCCGCGCGCTGCGCCAGCGAAGCCTGCTGCCCTTCGCCCAGTTCGTTCACCGGCTGGTTGAAGACGATCAGCGACAGGATGTCGGCTTCCTCGAGCGGCGGGTTGCTGCGGAACGACAGCTCCGGCTTGGACATCGTGCCCTGGACGCGCACGAACGCCTGCACGCCGGAGATCACGCGCGAGGCCTCGATGTCGAGCAGCGGATCGATTTCCTCGGTGCCGATGAAGCGGATGCGGCCGTCGCGCGACAGCTCGAACCGCCGCCCCTGGAACGTGTAGTTGCCGCGGACCGTGTTGACGTCGCCGGTCAGGCGGATCACGTCACTCGGCGCCTTGGTGACGTAGATGTTGCCGCCCACCGTCACGTTGGCGTCGCCAAGGCTGGTGCCGCCGCTCGCCGTCTTGATGTCCTGGCCCCTGAGCACGAGGTCGTCGGGCACGCCGACGGTGAGGTTCACGTAGAGCGCGTCGAAGATGCTCGTCTGCGGTGGCGCCGCAGCGACCGGGTCGGCCTCGGCGGCGGCCTCGGCATTCACCGCCGTGGTGTTCGGCTCCGGATTGGCGGCGCTGCCGGGTGTGCGCGAATCGGCTTCGGCTGGAACGTCGCCGTTGTTCCGCACCCGCGTGGCCGCCTCCTCGGCGCCCTCGACCGGCAGGCCCTCGCCCTCGGTGGAATACGGCTTGGCCGTGACCTGCGCCAGCAACGCGGCGATGTTGATGGTGCCGGTCGAGACGTCGACGCTGCCCTCGACCCGCGGGTAGCGGATCGAGCCGGTCAGGTTCAGGTCGGTGTCGAGCCGCAGGTTGCCGAGCTGGTTGTCGATGACCTTGAAGTCGGTCGACTGCAGGTTGACGTTGACCTCGCCCACGGCGCGCGAGTGCACCGCCAGCTCGCCGCCGATCGTCAGCGGGCTGCCATGGTTGTCGAGGATGCGCATGTTGGTGACGCGCACGACTTCAGGCTGCAGCTCGATCCGCGTGTCCAGGCCGGTGTAGACGGTGCCGAGATCCGGCATCTCGAAGCCGCCGTTCTTCACTTCGATGGCGCCATCGAGGTGCGGGTCGTAGCCCGAGCCGGTCACCGTGAAGTTCGCCTGGATCGTGCCGGTGACGTTGGTCAGGTAGGTGGTGAAACCCTGGACGATACCGAGATCGATGGCGCTGCTCGACACCGCGATGTCGACCTCCTGGCCCGGGGCCGGCGCCTGGTGGCCGGACATCTCGGGCGGCGTCGCCTGAAACAGCGTCACCGGCGCAAAGCCCTTCGCCGTCAGCCAGTTCGTTGCGTTCTGCTGCAGCCGCACGTCCAGCGTCAGGCCGCGTTGCTCGTAGCCGACCTTGCCGGCCAGCGACTCGAACATGAAGCTCTGGAACGCTCCCTGGGTCAGCGTGAAGTCGGCGGCGACCTGTGGCGCGCTCGTCGGCCCGGTGATCTCGGCCGTGCCGGTGAACCGCCCCGCCATTTGCTGCGGGTCCCGCAGCATCAGCTGATTCAGCTGCGAGACATCGACGTTCTCGGCCTGCACCCGGAGCGTCTGGCCGGGGCCAAGCACGCCATTGGCGGTCAGGCGCTGGTCGCCGTTGACCAGGTTCATGTCCTCGACGGCGATCTGGTCCTTCGAATACCGAATGGTCGCCTCAGCGCCGGGCACCGTCCGCCACTCGATCATGCCTGAGCGCAACACCAGGTCGGGCAGGTGGACTTCCTGGTGGTCGGGGTGCAACGTCGCGGTGCCGCCAAGCGTCAGGTCGCGCTCCGGCTGCCGCGCCATCACGCTGAAATACAGCTGCGAGTTCGAGTACGTGGTGTCGGCGTCAACCTGGTTGATCTGTTGGCCGCCCGCCTGGACGAATGTCGCGAAGCTGTTGGCGTGCACCGTGGCCCGGGCGAGCTCCAGCTGCGGGATCGAGACGTCGAAGTTGCTGGTCAGGCCGAGTGCGTTGTTCTCGCCGTGGCCGATGTTGCTGCCGCCCAACGTGCCATACGCCGTCAGCTCGGTCGCATTGCCGTTGACCGTCGCATCGACAATCAGGCTGCCGGTAAGCGGCTGGTTGAAGATCTTGCCGATCCGATCGAGCGAGGGCGACTCGACGTGCAGCGTCAGGTTGGAATCACCGGTCTCGGTCAGCACCACCGTTCCCTGGCCGGTGACGTTGACGTCCGAACCCACCAGCGACAACTGATTCAGCCTGCCGGCGCGGTTCGCATACTGGCCGTCGACCACGCCGTTGTCGATGCTCAGGTCGCCGACCGTCGACGCACCCAGGTTGATACGGCCGCTGAGATCGATCGAATCGGCGGTGACACCGGCGGCGTAGTCGCGAATCGTCGTGTCGACATCCACGGCGCCCTGCAACAGGCCGGCGAGCTGCTGGTTGCCGCTGACCACCGCCGGATCGAGATTGGCGAACTGGCCGATCACCTTGGCGTGCGCGTCGCCGCCGGAGAGGTTGGTCGTGAAGCCGAGCCGCGGGAAGCTGGCGCCAAACATCGTCGAGTCGGTGGCGTTGCCGGTCGCATCGATCGCCAGCGGGTAGCGACCGCCGCCGGAGCCGGTCACATCGAATGTCGTGTTGATCGTGCTGCGGAAGCGATCCGCTGACAGCGCCGGGATGGCGAAGCCACGCCCGATCTGCTGCAGGTCCAGATTGGCGACCTGCCCCGTGGCGGCGTAGCTCGGCGCACCGGCGCCGACCCTGAACTCGCCGGTGGTGCCGGCACCAATCGTCGCGCCGGCCAGCGTCGACGTCTCCATCGTCGCCGTGCCGGAGAACTCGCTGCCGCGGCCGCGCACGGTATACGCGAGTTGCAGGTCACTCGGCACACGCGGCGCACCGAGGTTCGCCGGCAGGTTGCGCAGGTCCAGATTGGCGGCCGTTCCAGTCAGATCGAGCGACAAGGTGTCGCCGGTACTGACTGTTCCTGCTGCGGTGGCACGACCGCCGTAGGCATCCGCCTTCGCGTTGAGGCGGATGACATTGCCGTCGATGCGTCCGGCCGCGACCACGTTGCGCGCCTCGTAGCCGGCAATGGCGACCTGCGGTGCATTCACGGCGTAGGTGCCGCTCAGCGGCAGCTGTTCCGAGGGCAGAGCGAGGTCGAACTCGGTCTTGCCGGTGATGTCGCTCTTCAACGTCTCGCTCTTCGCCACCGGCCCGAGGTTGAGGTGCTCGATCATCGCCGTGCCGGCGACGCGCTGCCCCGGGGCAAGAGCGTCGATCGTGAAGTTGCCGGCCACCTGGCCGAGGTTGGCCTCACGCAGGTTGAGGCGGACCGCCATCTTGTCGGCCGGCCCGCTAGCGGTGACGTCGAAGACCGGCTGGAGCGCGTAGCCGCGCAGCGCCGGGATCAGCCGCGCCAGTTCGGTGACCGTGAACTTGCTGGAAGACGCCTTGAGGTCGACGACCGGGGTCGCGGCGGAAATGTCGCTGACCGTGCCATCGACCCGCAGTTCGGTTTCCTCGGTGCGCACGAGAAGGTTCTCGAGCCGGACGGCGTCCTTCGTCTGGTGCACGACGCCGGTCAGCTCGTTGAGCCCGAACTCGGGATCGACCGCGCGCATCGACACGTGATTGATGGTGACCCGCAGCTCCTGCTCGTCACTCTTGACCGCGACAGAGGCGTCGAGGCGTTCGAGGCGCGACGGCACGTCGACACCAGACGTGCCGACGCCTTCGAAGTGCAGCGTGCCGTCGCTGATGCCGATCTCGCCGATTTCCAGCGGCCGCCGGTTCGTCTGCGCATTCGGCGTCCGCGCCTTGATCAACTGCGTAAGATTCCAGCCCTGCTCGGTCTTGACGAGGTGCAGCTCCGGCTGATCGAGCCGGATGTGATTCAGAACGACGTCGCCGCGCAGCAGGGTAAAAGCGTTGTAATCGAGCCCGAGCTGCTTGACGCCGACGACCGGCTTGCCGGCCATGGTGACGCCGACGTCGCGCAGCTCGACGCCGTAGAACAGGTTGCCATCGAGCTGTCCGATCGACAGCCGGCCGTTGACGTAATCCTCCGCCTGCCGCACGATGAAGCCACGCAGCCACTCCTTGAACCACGTCGTCTGGGTGACGATGAGAGCCATTGCCGTGACGCCGATGATCAGCGTGCACAGGAAGGCGACGACCTGGAGCGAACGTCTCGCAAACGACATAGCTACGTGAGTTCCATCTGGATCAGAATGCCTGGCCGATGCTGAAGTGAAGCCGCAACTGCCGCTTTTGCGGTTCGCCGTTCACCAGCAGGTTGTCAATCGGGTTCAACTGGTAGCCGACATCAACGCGGATCGGTCCAACCGGGGTGAGATAGCGCAAGCCGGGCCCGACGGCGTAGCGCAGATCGCCGGTATCGAATTTCCACGACTCGGTCCAGACGTTGCCGATGTCGAGGAAGGCGACGGCGCCGAGGTTGCCGACGAGCGGCATGCGCACCTCTGTCGTCGCCTGCATCATGGTCAGGCCGCCAATCGGGAAGCCGAAGCCGCTGAGCGGGCTCACCTCGTAGCGGCCCCAGCCACGGATGCTCGAGGCACCGCCGAGGAAATAGCGCTTGTGGAACGGCACGTTCGAGTCGGCGGCGCCGGTTGGGCGGATGGCCCCGACATTCAGCCGGTTGGCGAACACCAGCCGGCCGCCGATCGGCAGGTAGTGCCGGCCCTCGGCGGTGGTCGAGAGGTAGTTGTAGCTGCCGCCCATGAACTTGCCGGCCTGCTCGAGGCGCGCGGTCACCGAGAAGCCGCGGCGCGCGTCGAGCAGGTTGTTGGTGGTGTTGTGGCTGAAGTCGAAGGCCAGCGCCGACACCGTGCCGCGCGTCGTTCCGTCTCGGGGATCCAGGCCCAGTGAGATCAGGGCATTCCGCACCGAGAAGTCGGTCAGCGCTTCATTCTCGATCGAGCTCTTCTCGATACTCGTTGATCACCGAGGCGCTGAAGGTGGTACGCGGGTTCGCCTGGTGCCGCACGACCACCCGGCCGCCGAGTCTGTCCAGCGAGTAGACCGGTTCCGACGCCTGCCAGGCCTGCCCTTCAAACCGTAGCGAGAGGTTGGGCGAGAACAAGTAGGGCTGGGTGTATTCGAGGCGCACGCCGCGATCGAGCGACGACCATTTCGCCTCCGCACCGGCGTGCCGGGCACCGCCGAAGAAATTGACGTGATCCCAGCGGATCCGGGCGCGCGCTTTTTCTTCGCTGCCGTAGCCGAGCCCGGTCTGAATCTTCCGGTGATCGCCTTCGGCGACGGTGACACGCACCGGCACCTCCGGCAGCTGCTGGTCCCGGTCCTCCAGCGACTCGATGTTGGCGAACTCAAACAGCTCCACCCGGTAGAGTTTCTGCTGGCTTTCGCGCATCACCTGGCGCGTGAAGCGGTCGCCGGTCTTGAACGTCAACTGCCGGCGGATGACGTTCTCGGAAACACTCTTCTGGCCGCGGATGTCGATGACGCCGAAGTGGGCCAGTTGGCCGGCGTCTGCCTCGAGGATGAGCCGTTCTCGTTTCGGACCCGCCTCCTCGCCGCGCATGCCGACCCTGGCATAGGGATAGCCCTGATCGCGCAGGACGTTGAGGGCCCGGTCGCGGGTGGCGACGGCGAGCTGCCGGTCGAGCGGCGCCTCGGGCTTGAGGGGCAGCGACGCCTGCAGCCGCATCTGCTCCTCAGGGGTGAGGACGTCGAACCCGGTCAAGTCGATCGAGGCCACCCGTATCGGCTCGCCCTCGGAAATGTGGACCGCTACCTTGACGGCGTTCTGTTCGTCGTTGAGATCGACGTCGACCGAGGTGACCCGGGCGTCGGGAAAGCCGCGATCGCGATAGAAGGCGTCGATCCGCTTGAGGTCGTCGTCAAACGCCTCGCGATCGAAATAGGTCTTGCGGCCCCAGGGCAGGATGGAGCCTTTGCGCGTCTGCAGCGAGTTGGTCAGGGCCTTCTTGTCGACCTGTTCGACACCCTCGAAGCTGAGCGAGGCGATCTTGATCTCGCCCTCCTCGCGGCAGCCGGCCGACAGACCAAGGATCAGCAGGAAAAGTGGAAAGTGGGAGCGCACTCCGAGCATGGCGGCCTGTGCTGTAACACAGAGCGTGCCAAGGAGTGCACCCGTGCGCGTTACGGCGTTTCGCGCGTCGTGGTGGTCACGATGCGCGGCGTCGAGGACACCGCCAGCATGATGCCGAAGCCAACGGCGACGACCGCGGCGATCACCAGCCACATCACCGGGATGTTCCTCAGGACACCCGCCTGCCACAATGCCAGCCCGGCGCCGAGCAGCAGGATGAAGTAGCCGACCAGATACAGCTTCAGGAATCGCATGGGCACCGCAAAGCAGGAAGGGTGCCGGCTCTGCAGCCGGCACCCTTGGGCCGTCGAGTGCTACGCCCGTCGCGGGCGGCTGGGCGAGCGGTGCGCCTACTGCACCGTCTCCATGATGACAACCAGGTGCGCGCGGCGATTCGTCGCCCGGCCCTGCGCCGTGTTGTTGTCTGCCGCAGGCCGGTCCTCGCCGTAGCTGACCGTCCGCAGGCGGTTGTTGGCGACGCCGCGGTTCTGCAGGTAGTCACGCACCGTGTTGGCGCGACGTTCGCCGAGGGCGATGTTGTATTCGGCCGTGCCGACGCTGTCGCAATGGCCTTCGATGGTGATGCGGACGTTCGGGTTCGACATCAACTTGGCCACGGCGTCATCGAGCAGGCGCACCGCGTCGGGGCGGAGCGTGTAGCGGTCGAACTGGAAGTGCACGTCTTCGAACGTGATCACTTCCCTGCGCACCACCTGCATGACCAACGTGGCGCTAGTCGAGCCGCCGCGCGGGTCCTGGGCGGTGACGCTCACCGGGACGTTACCCTCCTGGTTCGGCGCCGTGAACGTCGTGTTGGCACCCTCCGTCGGGTTGAACGAGCCGGACGGCGCCGTCCAGCGGTAGGTCAGCGCATCGCCGTCCGGGTCGGTAGCCGACGCGCCCAGACGCGACGTGCCGCCGGGCTCGATCATGCACGGGTCACAGGTGATGCCGACCCCGCCGGCGCCCGCGTTGAACGCCGGGTTCCGGTTCGGCGGCGGCGCAGCCGCGGCTGGCGCCGGCACCTCGCGGATGACTTCGCGGATCACGGGCTCGGGTGGCGGTGGCGGCACGTAGACCTTGGCACCCGGATGCCAGCCGATGCGGATGTCGAAATCCCAACCCGAGTGGATGTCGCGACCGCCGATGATGCGGCCCTGTGTACCCTGCGTGTAGTTGAAGCCGCCGTGCACGAACGCGCCCCTGGTCGCCTGCCAGACCGCGCCGATCTTGATCTCGGAGAGGTCGTGCAGCTTACTGAAGGTCGGGGCGACGCTGAGATCTTCGGCCACGAACGGCGCCCGGGTTTCGAGCTCGCGATTGATCACCCACTCGCCGCGCCATTCGGCCAGGCCACGGAACCTCGCGCGTGAGGGAAACGCCAGGCCAACGCCGTAGGTGAAGCCGTCCGACAACCGGAATTCATCCGGGTCGCCGCGCATCACGCCGCCGATCTTGCCGGTGAACTCCACCATCCGGGCCGCTTCACGACTGGCGACCAGGTCCAGGTGCACGTCGGTGTCCGAGGTGCCCGCCATCGTCGAGCCCCACGGAATCTTGACGACGACACGCGGCGCCAGGCTCATGGCATCGCCGCGCGACTGGGAGATGACGCTGTACTTGGCACCGAGGTAGAGCGGACCGCCGAGGGTCTTCGACCAGCCGCGGCGCAGGTAGGGGTAGTCCTGGACGACGCCGCCGTAGGCCGGGTCGGTCGCGTCGAACAGGGGACGGGTATCGCGATCGAGGCGCACCAGGCCCCAGGACCCGAACACCTCGGCGCGGCCACCGATGCCCACAGCACCGGTGATGTTGATGTTGCTGACATCCGTCAGCCCCTGTGGGCGATCGAAGTTCGCGCGGAACAGGCTGAATGCCGCGCGGCCGCCCTGGAGCGTTTCAGCGGTCGGTACGAACCACAAGCCGGTGTCGCCGAACGTTGTGGTCAACGCGGGACGCGATTCGGTGTCGCCAGCAGGTGAAGTGCCCTGGGCGCTCGGCGATGGGGCCTGGTTCGCAGCCGGGGCCTGGGCCGACGCAGTGCCCACACTCAGCCCCGCGATCAGCAACCCGCAACACAAGGAACGCATTGACACGACGCAGCCTCTCTTTTCCGGACGAACGAAGTAGGGATATGGCAAGGCGGCTAGAAAGCTAGTCAGCCCGACCCGGCTCCATCCCGGAAGCAGGAGCCGACGACACATTGTGAGCATTGTCAGGGGTATCCGACGTGACGAGACGGCCACGGCCGCCCCGGCTGATCTGCCCGCCCTTGCGGCCGGCATGACGCGCTTCATCGGGCGTCCACTCGTGAGCGGTGCCCTTTTCGTGCGCGGCGCGACCGCCCTTACTGGCGATCTCGCGCTGTTTTTCCGGTGACATGGAAGCAAAACCGCGACGTTCTTTACGCACTCCGTCCACAGCATCCTCCTCGTGAGTATCAGACGACATACGGCGCGTCCTGTCCCGGAACCGGCGGCTCTTCGACAGGCACGGGTGGAGGCTCAGTGGGTGGCGTCTCGGGCGCCTCGTCACGATCGCGTTCCGGCGTTCGTTCAGGCCCGCTCGGCGGGATGTTCGAGGCGTCGTCTCGATCGCGGTTGTCCGTCCGAGGGTTACTCACCGTTGCTCCAGTCCGCCGAACCGCAGGTGCTGCAGCCCGGACGGTCCCCCGCGGCTACAAGGCGTGTGCCACACCTCCGTCACCGTGCGCATGTTTCCAACCTGAAGAATCAGGCGATTCGTTCGTTTTGCCGGGTGTCGCTCCACCGCCATGACGTCAATCGCTACAGACGAGGTTCTGCGCCGTAGGAATAGCGGTCAACCACGTTGGGGTTAACATTCCTCCATGGATGATTGCGCCCCCCCTCCCGCTCAACCCGTCGGCAACACCAGCGGCCGCATCGTGCACTGCGTCAAGTTTCAGAAGGACATGCCCGGACTCGACTCCCAGCCATGGCCAGGCGAGATCGGCCAGCGCGTCTTCGAGAACGTGTCGGCCCAGGCCTGGAAGCTCTGGGAGGACCGTCAGAAGATGATCCTGAACGAGTACCGGCTGATGCCGTGGCAGAAAGAAGCACAGGAGTTGATCGCCAAGCAGATGGAAGACTTCTTCTTCGGCGAGAGCGCCGCGCTGCCGCCCGGTTTCGTGCCCCAGCAGACCAAGTAGCCCGCAGCACGCCGCCATCGGCGGCTAGCTCCCCAGCACGCCGAGCTCGCGATCGATGCGGAAGCGCAGTTCGGCGTGCGCCTCACGCACGGCCCGAGTCGCGCCCTCGGCGTCCGCCGCGTGCGCAAAGATGAACCCGAGGTAACTGCGCCCCTCCGGCAGCGGTACGAGCACCGTATCGGGCTTCGCCGTAATCTGCACCTCGTCGATTCCGGCGCTGCGTCGTGCCGCGTCCACGCCGGAGGCGCCGCGGAAGACGCCCCGCCGCGGGATCGGGATCATCATCACCGCCGACGCCTTCGGCTCCCGCACGTAGCTCGAGACGTCCTCGCCGAGCGCGTGGCGAAGCAGCACCTCCTCGAGGCGCACGGTCGCCGCCTCGCCCGCCGCCTCGCCTGCTCCACCGCCCGCCGCACCGCCGAGCTCGTCGTCGGCGTCAGCCGTTCGCTGGGGCGGCGCCGCCACGAACCGCAGCGCACGCGAACACAGCCCGCCAATCGGCCGCGCCGCGACCTCCAGCACGTACACGCCCAGCTGGTTGACCCGGCACTCCGCATGGACCGGGCCCTGCCACAACCCCAGCGCGCCTGCCGCGGCACCAACGGCGTCGACGATGGCGTCCTGCACCGCCGGCGGCTGCCGCGACGGCGTGACGTAGATGGTTTCCTCGAAGAACGGGCCGTCGAGCGGATCCGGCTTGTCGAAGATGGCGAACGGCGTGAAGCGGCCGCAGCCGAGGACCCCCTCGACGGCGCACTCCACCCCCGGCACGAACGCTTCGACGATCGCCTGGCCATGTGCGGGGTCGCGCTCGGCGCGGATATCGGGCGAGTCCAGCAGCCGCCGCAGGCGTTCGAAGGCCTCCGTCAGTTCGGCCGGTGAATCGACCCGCATCACGCCACGGCTGCCCGACAATGCCAACGGCTTGAGCACGGCCGGGTAGGCGGTCCGCGCCGCCAGCGCCGCCAGCGCCGCGGCGTCGAGGTCGATGGCCACCGCTTCGAACGTCGGCGTCAGCAAGCCCGCGGCGGCAAAGGCGGCGCGGCTCGCGAGCTTGTTGCGGGCGGCGGCCGCAGCCGCCGGCGGGTTCCCTGGAAGGCCCAGCGCTGCGGCGACGTGCGCGGCCATGACCGTAGGCCGATCGCCGACGGCGAGCACCGCGTCAAGCCGCTTGCCGGCCACCGCCGCGACGATGGCATCGAGCGAGGCCTGTTCGCGATGAAATCGTATCGGGATCGCCTGGTCCCACCATGGGTCGTCCAGCTGGTCACAGCGATCGCTGGCGAAGATCAGGTCGACGCCGAGCGCGCTGGCAGCGGCGCCGAACGAGCGGATCTGGTAGCCGGTCGTCGTCGCCAGGAGCAGCAGCCGTTTACGGGAGCCCAAGGTGCGACTCAGAGCGCCTGCACCAGTTCAGGACCGGGCTCCGCGCAGCAATACCACCCCTCGGTGAGATAGGGTACCGGCGCCCCCGTTCTCGTCCGCACGGGCAGCGCCGGCGCGCCGGCGCGCTCACGGGCGTGCCTCGCGATGGCGTCGAACACCTCGCCGCGCGGTGCCTGAGCCATCGCGGACACCAGCGCCGCGATTTCCTGCTGCAGCAGGTCGACACGGCTGTCGGCGTGACGCCATGGCCAGGTCAATGACCCCGCGTCGAAAGCGTCGACGCCATCGCGAATCTCCGGGAGCTCCAGCAACGCCGAATCGGCGGTCACCAGCAGCCGGATGGCCAGCTGGATCGGCGCGACATGATCGACCAGGTCCAGTGCGTCGACCTGATCGAGGAGCGCCAGGTAGCCGTCGAGCGTCGTCCAGGGCGTGAAGGCGACGAAGGTTGGCGACAGCGTGAGCCCGGCGTCGCGGCACAGCGCCACCGCCTGGATGAACTGGGCGCGCGTGTGACCCTTGCGCAGCTTGGCGAGGACCGTGTCATCCACCGCTTCGACGGCGCTCGTCACCAGCACGCAGCCGGTCTGGTGCAGCAGCGGCAACAGGTCCGCATGCGTCAACAGGTGCTCGATTTTGATCGTGACGTCGTAGGTCAGGCCCGGGAACGACGACGCCAGGGTGGTGACCAGCCGGCGCGCATGGCCGGGGCCATTGAAGAAGTCGGGATCGCCGAACGAAATGTGCTGCGCGCCTGCCGCGACGTGCGCGGCAACGTCCTGCAGCACGACCTCGAGCGGCACCACGCGGAACGCGCCCTGGTAGACCGGCACGATCGGGCAGTGCCGGCACAGGTGCTTGCAGCCCCGCGTCGCATCGGTGCTGCCGACGACGCGGCGCGAACCGTCGGGCATCTGCAGCATCGCGTATCGCGACAGCGGCGGCAGGTCACGGCGATCGGGCTGGATGAACGCGAGCCTCGGCAGCCCGTGACCGTTCGGAGCGCCATGAGCATTCGGCATTGCGCCTTGAGCACTGGCTAAATCCACCAGCGCCGCCTCCGCCTCGGGGCCGAGCACGTCCGTCACGCCCTGCTGCCGCAGCCAGGCGTCATTCAGCGGCGCATAGAGGCCATAGGCGGCGAGCCGCGCCGCGGGGTTGAGCCGCCGGGCGCGGTCGATCAGCGGCGCGGCCAGGCGGGTGGCGGTGTGCATCGGCAGGTAGAAGGCAATCAGGTCGGCGGCGGCGAGGCGGTCGTCGCTCAGTGCGTCGCGCGAGGTGTCGACACTTTCGACGTCGGCGCCGGCGCGACGTAACCAGGCGGCGGGCGACGCCAGCCCGAACGGCTGACGGCCAAGATCGTAGGTCGAGACGAGAAGGACGCGCACGAGGTGATAATAGGCGCGGAGGGACCGTGAATCCACCGATCGTCACCAGTGCGGCGCAGCACGACCCGGCTCCCGCGGCGACGCGGGACGAGCGCTTCTTCGGCCATCCCCGCGGTCTGTCCACGCTGTTCTTCACCGAGATGTGGGAACGCTTCAGCTATTACGGGATGCGGGCGATCCTCATCCTGTTCATGACGGCCGACCCAGTGACCGGCGGGCTTGGCTTCAGCGCCGCAACCGCCGGAGCGATCTACGGTCTCTATACCTCGATGGTCTACATGACCACCTTGCCGGGAGGCTGGATCGCCGATCGGCTGATCGGGCCGCAGCGCGCGGTGCTCTACGGCGGGATGCTCATTGCGGCCGGCCACTTCAGCATGGCAGTCCCCGGGCTGTCCTGGTTTTATCTCGGCCTGGTGCTCATCGTCATCGGCACCGGCCTGCTGAAAGGCAACGTCAGCGTCATCGTCGGCCGGCTCTATACGGTGGATGACCCGCGGCGCGACGCCGGCTACTCGATCTTCTACATGGGCATCAACCTCGGGGCGTTCATCTCGCCGTTGGTGTGCGGCTACCTCGGGCAGCGGGTCAACTGGCATGCCGGCTTCGCCGCGGCTGGCATCGGCATGACCCTCGGGCTGCTGCAATATTCGCTCGGCCGGAAGTATCTCGGCACCGCGGGGCTCGAGCCGGCGAATCCCGGCACTGCCGAGGCACTCGTGGCGCAGAAGCGCGCCGCCTCGCGGTGGGTCGGCGGCGTCGTGCTGGCGCTGGTGGCGTTTGGCGTCGGCATCTTCACCGGAGCGATTTCCGTGACGGTGGAGCAGATCGCCGACGCCGCCGGCTACCTGCTGCTCGGCCTGAGTGTCGGCTTCTTCGTCTGGGTGTTCACGTCCGGCGGCTGGACACGCTCGGAGCGCAACCGGCTGTTCGTCATCGGCGTGCTGTTCCTCGGCGCCGCCCTGTTCTGGTCGGTGTTCGAGCAGGCTGGCTCGACGCTCAATCTGTTCGCCGATCGCGCCACCCGCAACGTCGCCTTTGGCGTCGAGCTTCCCGAGCAGCTGGTACCAGTCGGCCAACGCGCTGTTCATCATCGCCTTCGCGCCGGTGTTCGCGTGGCTGTGGGTGCGGCTGGCCAGGCGCGGCGACGAACCGTCGAGCCCGATGAAATTCGGCTTCGGCCTGCTGATGGTCGGCGCCGGTTTCGCGGTGCTGATCCCGGCAGCCATCGCTGCCGAGAACGGCACGCTGGTCGTTCCCGGCTGGCTGATCACCACCTACCTGCTGCACACGTGGGGCGAACTGGCGCTCAGCCCGGTCGGCCTGAGCGCGATGACCAAGCTGGCGCCGGTGCGGATCGGCGGCCTGGTGATGGGCGTCTGGTTCCTCGGCGTGCGTCGGTCGGCAACTACATCGGCGGCCGCGTCGCCGGCCTTCTACGAGTCGTTGCCGCTGCCCAGCCTGTTCACCGCCGTCGCGGCGTTCGGCGTCGTCGCCGGGATCCTGCTGTCGCTCATCAGCGCACGTCCGCTCGAGCGGATGAGCGCGGCGCGCGACTAGGCCGATGGCGCTCGAGAAGTACCGAGCAGAAGCGCAACTTCACGGAGTCGCCGGAGCCGAGCGGCGACACGTCGCACCGCTCCCCGGCCGGCGCGCACGCCGCGCTTCTTCTGCGTGCAGAAGCATCTCGCCAGCCACCTGCACTACGACTTCCGCCTCGAGCACGACGGCGTGCTGCTGTCGTGGGCGGTGCCGAAGGGACCGTCGCTCGATCCCGCCACCAAGCGGCTGGCGATGCACGTCGAGGATCACCCGATCGACTACGGCGAGTTCGAAGGCGTCATTCCCTCCGGCTACGGCGCCGGCATCGTCATGCTCTGGGACAACGGCACCTGGACGCCGGAGGTCGACGACGTCGATGCGGCGCTGAAGAAGGGCGACCTGAAGTTCACGCTCGACGGCTACAAGCTGAAAGGATCGTGGGTGCTCGTCCGCACCAGCGGCGGCCGCTGGGGCGGCGGCAAGCCGGGCGATGCGCGATCGTGGCTGCTGATCAAGCATCGCGACGAGTGGGCGGGCGACGTCGACATCACCGAGTTCGCGCCGCTCAGCGTCAAGAGCAGGGCGACTTCGCCGACATCCTGTCGCAGGGCAACCCCGAGATCTGGCATTCGCACCGGCCCGCCGCAAGGCGGCGAGGCCGGCGCGATGTTCGAGAAGATCGTCGAGCGGGCGCTCGAGATGCGCCGTGGCGACGCGGCCAGTTCGACGGACCGGGAGACGACCGACAGGCCGCCAGCCGCCGACGAAGAAGACCGCGGCAAAGGCGCGGCGTCAGCGAAAGCTGCCGGTCGTGAAGAAGACGCGGGCAGACGCAAAGCGCGACGGCGGCACGGAAGACGGCCGCCCGCGCGCACGCACGAAGGCGGCCACGAAGAACCGGACCTCCTGAACGCTCCTGAAACTGCCGAACGCTCCTGGACCGCCGCTGAACCTCCGTCAGCAGCTTTCGCCGACCAGCACCGACCAGACGGCGAACGACAGCCGGCGCCGGTCGTGGCGCGCGATCTCGGTGCACCAGAACACGCCCGAGCACCGCTTCGACGCCGTCGTCGAGCGCGCCCAGCTTCGAGCGGCTCCTTGTGCTCGGCCGCGTAGCGGCGGCAGCGACTTCCGGCGACGGGCGTCCCGTGTTGGCGATGACCACGTCGACCGGTCGATCGATCGCGGTCGCGACCCAGCGCGCCGCGTCGGCGGCGGTGAAGCCCGGACATGCCGCGCCCCTCGGTGAGCAGGTTGGCGATCAGGATGACCGGGCCGCGCATCTCCGCGAGCGCTTCGCGCACGCCGCGGACGAGCAGCGGCGGCATCAGGCTGGTGAAGAAGCTGCCGGGACCGATGATCACTGCGTCGAAGTCGCGGATCGCCTCGGCCACCGCCGGGTGGATGGCCACCTCCGGCTCGAGCCAGAGCCGGCGGATCTGGTGGCCGCGCCTCTGCCCGGCGTCGACTTCGACTTCGCCGCGGGTCCGCGAGCCGTCGCCGTACTCGGCGCAGACCGATGCCGGCTCGACGCTGACCGGCCAGACGCGGCCCTTGCAGCCGAGCAGGCCGCGCAGCCCGTCGACGGCCGCCAGGAAGTCGCCGCTGTACTGCTCCATCATCGACAGCAGCAGGTTGCCGCCGGTGTGGCCGGCGAGGCGGTCGTGCTGCTCGAGCGTCGGCAGCCGCGACAGCAGGACGCGGCGCGCTTCGCCTTCGTTGCGCGCCAGCGCGAGCGCGCACTTCAGCACGTCGCCGGGCGGCAGCACGCCGAGCTCATCGCGCAGCTGGCCCGAACTGCCGCCGCTGTCGAACATGGTGACGACGGCGTTCAGCTGCAGCCACGGGTTGCGTCTTCAGGCCGCCGAGCAGGCTGGGCAGGCCGGTGCCGCCGCCGAAGCAGCCGATGTTCAGCTCACGCAGCTGCATCAGCTGCCATTCTAGCGAAATCAGGAGCCTGCCTGACTCCTGTGACTTCCCGACGTGGCGACCACAGCGAACCGCCCTCGCTCGCCACGCACTTGAGCCATGCGCAGCCGGCCAAGGCGACAGGTACAATGCCGGCCATGACGTCTACGTCTTCGGCGACCGCGACCGCCGCCGCCCCGCTCGTGGCCGATCTGCAGGCCGTCTTCGGCGACCGGCTGCGTGTCGGTGGTCACCTACGGGCCGCACGTCGACGGGGTCGCCGACGCTCCGCTCACCTGCCTGGCGCTGGTGGCGACGCTCACGGCCGATCGACCTCGAGGCCTGCGCGCAGCTGGCGCCGCGCTGGAAGCGGGCGCGGGTCGCCACACCGCTGATCCTGCCGGAGGACGAGTTCCGCCGCTCGCTCGACGCCTTTCCGCTCGAATACAGCGAGATCATCCGCACGCAGCAGCAGGTGCTTCGGCCGCGACCCGTTCGCGGGCGTGGCGATTGCCCGCGAGGACCTGCGGCGCGCCTGCGAGACGCAGGTCAAGAGCCACCTGCTGCACCTGCGCGAAGGCTTCATCGAGACCGGCGGCCATCCGTCGGCGATTGCCACACTGGTCACCGCCTCGGCGGCGGCGTTCGCCGGCGCTGCTGCGGAACGTTGCGCGGCTGACTGGCGTCACTGTCAATGGACACATGGAAGCAACCAGCGAGCGGCGCCAACGCCGCCGGCATACCCGACGGTCTCGTCAGCGACCTGCTCGCGCTCGAATACCCGCTCGAGCGTGCCCACCGCCGATCCGGCGCGGCTGTTTCCCGACTACCTCGCCGCCGTCGAGCGGCTGGCGCGAACGGTCGACACGTGGCGCTCGTGACCGTGCGACGGCTGACAACGCTGCCGGCCGCCTCCCGATCCCGCCGTCGCGATCGTGGCGCGGCACACCTCGCAGTGTTCTGTGGCGCCGTGCTCGTCCTCTTGGTGCTGGCCAGCGGCGCGCCGCCGCGCAGGAGCTTCCGCAGCTGACGCAGCCGGTCAACGACTTCGCCGGCGTCATCGATGCGGCGAGCGCGGAACGCATGGCGGCGCTCATCCGCTCGCTGCAGCAGGCCAGCGGCGACGTCGTCGTCGTCGCGACCGTCGAGACCTTCGCGCCCTACGGCGACATCCGCGAATACGCCGTGAAGATGTTCGAGAACGGCGGCCGCGGCATCGGCGCAGCGCGGCAAGGACAACGGCGCTGCTGGTGCTGCTGGCCGTCGAAGGATCGCAGGTCCGGGTCGAGGTCGGCTACGACCTCGAGCAGTTCATCACCGACGGGTTCGCCGGCGAGGTCAGCCGCGAGCTGATGGCGCCGGAGTTCCGCAACGGCGACTACGGCGCCGGGCTGCTCGCCGGCGTCATCGCGCATCGTCGGCCGCATCGCCGAGCGGCCGCAACGTCACGCTGCAGGGTGTCCGGCGCGCAGCCGCGGCGCGCGACCGCAGCGGCGGCTCGGGCGGCACGCTTCATCCTGGCGCTCTTCATCCTCTTCATCCTGCTCAACGCCATCGCCGGCCGCACTCCGCGGCGGCCGCCGTGGTGCCGGCTGGAGCGGCTGGAGCAGCGGCGTCGGGCCGTTCGGCGGCGGTTTGGTGGCGGCGGCTTCGGCGGGGCGGCTTCGGCGGCTTTGGCGGCGGCGGTGGCTTCGGCGGCGGCTTCGGCGGGTTCGGCGGCGGCCGCAGCGGTGGCGGCGGCGGCGGCGCATCGTGGTGAGCTCCGGCGAAGCGCATGGCGCGGTCTTGAATCAGGTGCTGGTAGTGGATTGACGATTCGTGATGAGGAGTAGTCGATGACCTCGATGCTGCGCAGGACGGTGACCGCTGCCGTGATCGTGTGCGGCGGTCGGCTGTCGTCGGGCTGTTCCTACAACACGCTTCGTCGGCCAGGAGGAAGCCATCAAGACCCAGTGGGCGCAGGTCGAGAACCAGCTGCAGCGGCGCAACGACCTGATCCCGAACCTGGTCGAGACGATCAAGGGCATCGCGCAGCAGGAGCGCGACGTGTTCGGCCAGATTGCCGAGTCGCGGGCGAAGCTCGCCGGCGCGCCGACGCCCGAGCAGACGATCGCAGGCGGCCAACGAGCAGAGCTCGGCGCTGGCCCGGCTGCTGGTCGATCGTCGAGAACTATCCGCAGCTGCGCTCGAACGAATCGTTCAACCGGCTGATGGACGAGCTGTCGGGCACCGAGAACCGCATCGCCGTCGAGCGGATGCGCTACAACGAGCGGGTGCAGGAGTACAACACCTCGCGCCGGCAGTTCCCGTCGAACGTCACGGCGAGCATCTTCGGCTTCAAGGAATACCCGCTGTTCAACGCGCCGCCGGAAGCCGAGCGGGTGCCGACGCGTCGAACTTCGGCCAGCCGCCCGGCGTAACCGCGCGCGCCGACGACGAGCCATGGCCACTCGTCGATGCGCTGCTGCCCGAGTTCGACCACGAGATGACCACCACCCGCAAGCTGCTCGAGCGGGTGCCCGAGGATCGGCTCGACTGGAAACCGCACCCGAAGTCGATGTCGCTCGGGCAGCTCGCCACGCACGTCGCCAACCTCCCGATGTGGGGCGAGATGACGCTGAACGCAGCCGGAGCTCGACGTCTCGGCGGCACGGCCCCGCCGCGCGGCGACGTCGCGCGCCGGAGACTGCTCGGCCAGCTTCGACGCCAACGCTGCCGCGGCGACCCGTGCGGCGCTCACCGGCAAGACCGACGCCGAACTGATGGCGCCGTGGACGCTGAAGCGTGACGGGCAGGACGATCTTCTCGATGCCCAAGGCGGCGGTCTGGCGCTCGTTCGTGATCAACCACCTCGATCCACCATCGCGGGCAGCTGAGCGTCTACCTGCGTCAGCACGACGTGCCGCTGCCGTCGATTTACGGCCCGAGCGCGGACGAAGGCGCGTTCTGAGCTCGTGGCGCAGCCGCGCTGCCCTGCGCCTGGGCGGCTGCCGGCGTCCTGTTCGCGCTCCTCGCCACGGCCAACGCCGCCGGCTACCGCTTCGGCGCCTCCGACCAGGCGTTCTACATCCCGCGTCGTCACGCGCGCGCTCGAGCCCGCGGCCTTCCCGCGCGACGCGCGCGCTCATCGATGCCCAGGGCACGCTGATGGTCGGTCGACGAACTGCTCGCCGCCGCCGTGCGCATCACCGGCCTGCCGCTCGACCTCGCTCTTCTTGGCCGCCTACCTGCTCTCGCTCGCGCTGATCTGGCTGGCGCTCGTGCTGATCGGCGTCACGCGTCTACTCGCACGCCGCTGGACGACCGTCGCGCTCGGCGCCGCGTTCACGCTGCGGCACCGCATCTCGCGCACCAGCGCCAACTCGTTCGAGCCGTACTTCCATCCCGCGCATGCTCGCGTTCGGCCTGCGGCGCGCTGGCCATCGCCGCGGTGCTGCGCCGGCGCTGGCTGGCTGGCGGTGGCGCTGGTCGCGGCGGCCGCCGTCGTCCACATCACCACCGCGATCTGGTTCGCGGTGCTGATCGGCGTCGCCCTGGCGCTCCTCGACGTGACGCTGCGCCGCCTTGCGCCTGGCCGGCGTCGCCGCGCGCGGCCCTGTTCCTGGCTGGGCGGTCACCGCCGGGCCGCTGCGCGCACTCGCTGGTCGCGCATGGACGCGCTCTGGCTGCAGGCGGTGGCGAGCAAGGACTCGCTGTTCGCCGACCAGTGGCCGGCGTGGGCCTGGGTCGCCAACCTCGCGCTGCTCGCCGTGCTCTGGTGGGCCCATCGCTGGCGTCGCGCAGCGGGGCGGCGTCACCGCCGAGGACGGCGCGCTCGTCTGGGGCGCCACGGCGCTGGTCGCGCTCTTCCTCGTGACGCTGCCGCTCGTCGTCGCGCGCATGTCGCTTGCCGGTCCAGCTCCAGATCTCGCGCGTCTTCTGGCTGGTCGACTTCCTGGCGACCATCTACGTGCTTGCCGTGATCGAGCCGCAGCGTCCGCGCTGGGTCGCGCCGGCACGGCGGCGCGACTCGGCCGCCGCCGTGCTGCGTCGCTCGTGTCGGTCGTCGCGCGGCGCTCTACGTGATGTATCGTCGAGCACCCCGAGCGGCCGCCTGTTCGAGCGTCAGGCTGCCGCCGTCGCCGTGGCAGGAGGCGATGCGCTGGGTCGAGCAGCAGCCGATCGACGGTCCACGTCCTCGCCGACCCGGGCCACGCGTGGAAGTACGGCACCAGCGTGCGGGTCGCGGCACGCGTGACGTCTTCCTCGAGGAGGTCAAGGACTCGGCGATGGCCATCTACTCGCGCGACGTCGCGGTGCGCGTCGTCGAGCGCACGGCGGCCATCGGCGACTTCGCCGCGCTGACCGCACCACGGGCGCGGAGCTGGCGCGTCAGTACGATCTCGACTACCTGGTGACGGAGGCCGACCTGCCGCTGCCGCTGGCCTATCGCAACGCCAGAGTTCCGCATCTACCGGCTGCGCCGCGGCACGATAGCGGCGTGCGTAATCTGGGCATCTGCCCGTGGATTTCGAACCCTCCAGCCTACCGGCCACTCTTCAGCGGCGGTCACAAGCAGACGCTCTTCGCCTGGGCCCGGCCGCGCCGCTTCTCCGCGCCTGCCCGCGCCGGTGGCGCGCTACTTCGACGTCGCGCCGACGCCCGCGTGCTGGCGCACTGCCACTGGCACGGCCGCCGCGAGCTGCACCCGACGCTGCTGCTGCTGCACGGTCTCGAAGGATCGAGCTACGCGCACTACATGTGCGGCATCGCCGACAAGGCGTGGGCTCGCCGGCTGGAACGTGGTTCGCCTCAACCAGCGCAACTGCGGCAACACCGAGCACCTCTCGCGCGGCCTCTACCACTCCGGGCTGACGCACGATCCGCTGTTCGTCATGCGCGAGATCATCGAGACGCGACGGCAGCCAGGCGATCGCCGTCGCCGGCTATTCGCTCGGCGGCAACCTGACGCTGAAGCTGGCCGGTGAGCTGGGCGACGATGCGCCGCCGGAGCTGACGGCGGTCTGCGCGGTGTCGCCGACGATGGACCTGGCGCGGTGCGTACGAGCGCTCGAACGGCGCGCCAACATCGCCTACGAGTTCAATTTCGTGCGCAACCTGAAGGCGCGCATGCGGCGCAAGGCGGCGGCCTTTCCCGACCGACTACGCCCTTGACCGCCGCTGCACCGCGTCTGGACCGTGCGGCAGTTCGACGAGGCCTACACGGCGCCGCATCACGGCTTCGTCGACGCCGCCGACTACTACTATCGCGCCAGCGCCCTGCGCGTCGTCGACCGCATCCGCGTCCCGGCGCTGATCATGACCGCCGAAGACGACCCGTTCGTGCCGCCGGCACCGTTCCGCGACCCGGCGGTGCACCGGCAATCCGCACATCACGGTCGTCGTCACGCCGCACGGCGGCCACTGCGCGTTCCTGGAACGCGCCGACGCGGCGGCGGGCTACGACGGCTACTGGGCCGAACGCGAAATCGTGCGATTTGCCACGGCGCACGAGACGCGCGACATGAACGTGCGGCTCTATCGCTACATCGAACCGGTCCAGTACACGAAGCAATGACAGGGGCGTTGCGCAGCGGCAATTCAGAATGCAGAATCACTAACCGGCCAGTCCCAGCCTTGCCATCAGCAGGCGGCCGAACTCCGGCCCCTTCCCTTCTTCTTCGTGCTTGAAGTAGACGAACACCTCTTCGCACGCGGCACGTCTTCGCGGCGATCACGTCCGCCCAGCGCTCGATGTCGGCCGCGCGCGTAGCCCTCGTCGCGCAGCCGGAAGTAGGCGTAGTCGGCGGTGATCTCCACCGGCGTCGACAGCTTCTCGCTGTCGGCCACGCACAGCGCCAGGTTGCGCGCGCGCAGCCGCTCGAACACCTCGGCCGTCGAGCCACGACTCGTGCCGGAACTCGAACGCCGCGCAGACCCGCGGCGGAAAGGTCTCGAGGAAGGCGTCGAGCAGCGCCAGGTCCTTCTTCAGGTTCGGCGGCAGCTGGAACAGCAGCGCGCCCAGCTTCGGTCCGAGCGTCGCCGCCGTCTCCAGGAACTGGCGGCACGCGGTCGCCGCAGTCGCGCAGCCGGGCGTCGTGGGTGATGCGTTTCGGCGCCTTCAGCGTCAGCTTGAACTGCGTCCGGCGTCGCCTCGTTCCAGCCGTCGAGGATCTTCTCGTTCGGCGCGCGGTAGAAGGTGTAGTTGATCTCGACCGTCGGAAACCGCTCGGCGTAGTACGGCAGCATCTTCGCCGACGACAGCGTCTGCGGATAGAAGCTGCCCTTCCATTCCGGATAGTTGTAGCCGGAGGTTCCCACCCAAATCATGCGGCTACAAGTTAACCATATGCCGCTCGCGCGCGTCCTCGCGTTGCCGTCACTGGTGCTCGTGGCCGCCGCGCTGCGGCCGCATCCGCTCCGGCGCCGCGCGTCTACGAGCGTCAAGGGCCAGGTGCTCGCCGCCGACCCCGAACGGAACGAGGTCCTGGTCAAGCACGACGACATCAAGGGCTTCATGCCGGCGATGACGATGCCGTACAAGGTGAAGGATGCGGCGCTGCTCTCCGGCAAGCAACCAGGCGACCTGGTGACCGCGACACTGGTCGTCGAGGAAGTCGACGCCTACCTGTCGGCGCTGACGACGACCGGACACGCCCCGCTCGAGGCGGCCGCCGCCGACCGCGGAACACCCGGCAGTGCTGTCGCCGGGAGCGACCGTCGCCGACGCGCTGCTCGTCGACCAGGACGGCGCCGCCCGCCCGATGTCCGCCCTGCGCGGCCATCGCGTCGCACTGACGTTCATCTACACGCCGCTGCCCGCTGCCCGATTTCTGCCCGCTGATGAACCGTCACTTCGCCGCGGTGCAGAAGCAGACTGCCGCGTACGCCGTCGCTGGCCGACGTCCGCCTGCGTGATCGGTGACGCTCGATCCGGCGTTCGACACGCCCGCAGTGCTCAAGCCGTATGCGCGACAGGCGCGGAGCCGACCCGGCGCGTCTGGTCGTTCGTCACCGGCGACGGTCGACGAAGTGACGAAGTTCGCGGGCCAGTTCGGCATCTACTCGAGAGGCCGACAGCCAGGACGCCGCTGTCATCTCCACAACCTGCGGACCGCCGTCATCGACGCGGAGGGCCGCGTCGTGAAGATCGCAGTCCGGCAATTCCTGGACGCCGGCGCAACTCGTTGCCGACCTCAAAGCGGCTCCCGCTCCCGCGCCACTGACCGCGTCGCGCCGCCGGTGCTGGCGTTGACGGCGGCCGAGCGCCGCCTCGTCGAGCGGCTGCGCACGCCGCTCGCGGTGCAGCGCTGGCTGAACGCGCTGCCCTACAACACCGAGCGGGGCGGCGAGACGCTGCGCAGGCTTCCGCGGCGTCGTCCGCACCGGCACCGCCCATTGCCTGGAAGCGGCGCTCGTCGGCGGCCGTCATCCTCGAGCAGCACGGCTACCCGCCGCTCGTCCTCAGCTTCGAGTCGATCGACCTGCTCGATCACGTGATCTTCGTCTACCGCACGCCGTCCGGCTGGGGTTCGGTCGCGCGATCGCGCGATCCCGGGCTGCACGGGCGCAAGCCGGTGTTCGCGCACGCCGCGCGCGCTCGCCGCTCAGCTACTTCGAGTCGTACATCGACTTCACCGGACGCATCAAGGCCTACGCCGTGGTCGACCTGCGGGTGCTCGGCAGCTACGACTGGCGGCTGTCGCCTGGGAACGTCTGGAAGGTCGAGCGGCTGCTGCTCGACTGGCCGCATCGCCGGATTGCCAGTTCCGACGAGCGCGCCGAGGCGATGCGTCGCCGGTATCGAGCCTTTCACGAGGCGCACGGCTACAAGCCGTGGAACTACTATCGCGGCCGCGAGCGCTGGACAGCCGCTGCCGCGGGAGTTCCGCGGCGCAGGGTAGCGCCAGCTGCAGGGTGCTGCGTTGGCCGGGTCAGTCCAGATCGAAATCGCGCGTCGGCTTGGTGACCGGCTCCTGGCTCGCCTGCTTCAGCGCCTCCTCGAACCGGCGCGACAGCGCGTCGCCGCGCGTCCGCTCCGACTGCACCGACTGCTCGAACAGCGCCTCCCGCCGTGCCGCTTCCGCTGCCAGGATGCGCGCCGCGTCGTCCAGTTCCGGCTTGTCGCCGCTCGACAGCCCGATGCGACACGACGCGGCCGAGGTTGAGGTCCACGACCAGCACTGCGTTGCAGCATGGACAGGTCAGTTCGAGCTCGCTCGTCAGCTTGGCCATCGACGGTATCTTAGTTCGTGGTTCGTGCCTTCGTTGAGGAAGCCGGTCGCGAGCGGCGCGATATTTCGACTACGATGAGACTGAGGGGCGGGTTGCCCCGACATAGATCACGGTCCGCCGAGTTGTCGTCAACGGCCGCCGGTCCCAACCACGAACGACGAACTACGCACGACCAACGAGACGAATGTCCGAAGCGCACTGGCGCACGCTGCGCGTTGCCACCTACAACATTCACCGCTGCCGCGGCCTCGACGGCCGGACCAACCCGGCGCGGATCGCCGAAGTCATCCGCTGCTTCGAGCCCGACATCGTCGCGCTGCAGGAAGTGATCGGCGCCGGCGCCAGTTCACAAGGGCACGCCGAGGAACTGGGCGCGTTGCTCGGCATGGGTTGGGTGATGGCGCCAGCCAGGCACCTGCGCGGCGCGTTGTTCGGCAACGTCGTTCTCAGCCGCCTGCCCATCCGTCATCACACGCAGTACGACCTGTCGTGGAAGACGCAGCGAGGCGCGCAATTGCCAGCGGGTGGACATTGCGGTCGGCGACGACACCCTGCACCTCTATAACGTCCACCTCGGCACCGCCTTTCTCGAGCGACGGCACCAGGCTGGGCGGCTGAGCGACGATCCTGCACGACAAGCGCGTCGGCGCGCCGAAGATCATGCTGGGTGACTTCAACGAGTGGACGCGTGGCCTGGCGACGCAGACGCTGAGCGAGCGGCTGCAGAGCATCGACTTGCGCAAGCACCTCAGACGACGCCGCACCTACCCCGGCGTCTTTCCGATGCTGCACCTCGATCACATCTATTACGAGGGGGAGGTCGATGTGGTGAAGATGGAGCTGCCGCGAACGCGGCTGTCGCTGATGGCCTCGGACCACCTGCCGCTCGTCGCTGAACTGAAGGTTAAGTTCGGCTGAAACAGCAAGGGCCGCCCGAAGGCGGCCCTCAATTCAAACCGGACGGACGCCGAACGGGCGCAGCGTCAGCCTTCTTCCTCGAATTCCTCTTCCTCGACCCCCAGGAACCGGGTCGGCGCGCGCAACGCCTCACGGTAGTCGTAGACAGGGAGATCGCGGACGTGCAGGGACATCACGCAGCCGGCGCCCTTTTCGTCGACGACCACCGTGACGGGGCTGCCCTCTACGCCTTCGCGAAAGGCGATACGGCATCCGCAGGCGAGACGAGCGTGCGTGAATCCCTTCAACATTCGAGGATCATACTACAGCAGCGCCTTGATCTCCCGCTCGAACTGCTCCTTCGAGGCGATGCCTGAATGGCGCTTGGCGATGTTGCCGTCGCGGTCGATGAACACCGATACCGGGATACCCCAGAGCGGACCGTAGGCATCCTGGAAATCCTCCCGGCCATTGCCGACCAGCACCGGGTAGTTCATCTTCATGTCGGTCGCGTAGGGCTTGAGCTTCTCCACCGGGTCGTCGACCGACACGCCCAGGATGACCACGTCGTCGCCGTACTGCTGCTGCAGTTCGACCAGGGCCGGGATTTCGGCCCGGCACGGTCCGCACCAGGTCGCCCAGAAGTTGAGGAGGATGACGCGCCCCTTGAACGAGGAGAGCGTCACGTCAGCGCCGTTCATGTCCTTCAGCGTGAACTGGAGCGGCGCCGGCTTGCCGGTCATGTCTGCCACTTCGGCGTCGCCGGCGTCGCCGCCCGCTGGCGGCGCCGAGCGGTCGTTGATGCCGGGGGCGAGCCAGATGAGCGCCAGTGCGAGTGCCACGCCCCCCATCGCCAGGAAGGTTGCCTTGCGCGACGGCCGCGCCTCCGCCTCGGCAGGGGCGGTTGATGGTGCGGCCGGGTCCTGGGCGGGCGGTGCCGGCGAGTCTTGGCCGAGCGGCGGATCGTCGTGGTTCATCGTCATGGCTCTGTAGGTTGCGGTCAGTGCGCTTGCTGCTTCACGTAATGCGCGGCGGTCGTGAAGTCTCCCTGCGCCGGTGACACGAGGACGTAGGTGGTCGCTCCCTGCGTCCAGATGCGCGAGCGGTGGCCCAGCGTCACCAGGTCGGCGGCCGAGCGATTGACGCCTTCGAGCATATAGAGTGACACGTCTTCGCCGTGAACGCGGTACATGATGTGCGGCACGCTGCCCTCGACATAGACGCAGCGGCGGGCGCCGATCAGCGTCACGCCATCCGCCGGTGACGACGGCGGGACGTGGACGTCCCAGCCGAACCGGTTCGCGAGCATCTCCTCCACCTGGACGGCATCGGCGCCCTGGGCTTCAGGGGAAGAGAAGACGCGGAAGCACTTGACGTGGTCGGCGGTCAGCTGGGCCGCCAGGACGGTGTTGGACTGCTCGGTGACAATCCAGACCAGCCCGACCGACACGAGGGCGATGACGATGGCGGTGAAGGTGGCCGGCAGCAGTGCCATGCGGCCGAGCCGCTTCAACCGTGGCTCATGCGCGGCCCGGCACTCGCGGGCCAGCGCTTCGCACCGGGTTTTGAAGCCCGGCGGCAGCGGCGTACTCGACAGCCGCGGCGCGCATTGGCGCAACACGGTGCGTCCACCCCGCTCTCCGGCTTCCTTGACCTGGCACCGCGGACACGCCGCCAGGTGGAGATCGACCTCCTGGCGTTCATGCGCCGGCAGCGCATCATCGACGTAGGACGTCAGCCGTTCGGCCGTGCGTCGACAATCACTCATCCATCATCCTTAGACCGCCAGACGCGGCGAGACGGTGCAGCTGAACGGGGAACCGCTTCAAGCCTTCACCCTCAACCCTCAACCCTTAACCTTGTAGGCTGGCACGTCCATCGTGCTCAGCCGTTCGTACAACTGGCGTCGCCCGCGGGAAATTCGCGACATCACCGTGCCGATCGGCACGCCCAGCGTTTCGGCGATTTCGGCGTACGTGAACTCCTCGACGTCGCGCAGCCACACCGCCTCGCGAAACATCTCGGGCAACGCGTCGAGCGCCGCCTGCAGGTCCGCGTCGAGCGTATCCCGCAGCAGGATCCGCTCCGGCGTGTCGAGTACAGCCGGGCCGCCCGGCAACGTGGCGGCGTCATCGACCCGCTCGCTGTCGACGTCGACGGTGTCGCGCGACGCATCCCTGCGCCGATTGCGCCATGTGTTGTGCAGGATCGTGTACAGCCACGCCTTCAGGTTGGTCCCTGGCGTGAAGCGGCCGGAAAACCGGAACGCCTTCACGAGCGTGTCCTGCACGAGATCCTCGGCGTCGGCGCGGTTGCGGGTCAGCCGCATCGCCGTCGCGAACAGCGGATCGACGAGGGCCAGGACCTCCGCGTTGAACGCGTCGGGGTCTGGTGACCGGCGGCGTCGGAACATCAGTCCTCAGGCCCGTAGGCTGAAACCCGCCCACGGGCCGTTTATTCCGGGATCGGCGATCAGCCCAGTATACGGCGGGGGACACTGCTCTCGTCGTTCGGAGGACAGACCCGCCTACCGGGGTGCCGGCTGGCCGCGCGATCAGCCGCCGATCGGCGCGCCGCCCGAGGTACATCCCTTGCTCGGCGCGCAGACACGCGCATTGCGACTCTTCGCGCCACGGCAGTAAGATCGCGCGCAACGGACCGGCGGCCGCCGGTTGCGCGTCCGATGACCAGCAGGACCTCGTAACCCTGCGCAAGGAGACTGTTATGAGCAACCGCACACGGTGCGGGGCCCTGCTCCAGGTGGTCGCTGCGCTGGCGGCAGGTACTAACCTTCGCGCCGCCGCCCGCTGCGGCGCAGACGCCCTACGTCCCGTATTTCGGCAAGAACCAGGTCCGCTACGACAACTTCAAGTGGAAGATCTACACGACCGACCACTTCGAGATCTACTACTACCCGGAGATCGAACCGCACCTCGAACGGATCGCCGGCTACGCCGAGAGCGCGTATCAGCACATCAGCTCCGAGCTGAAGCACGACCTCGCCGTTCAAGGTGCCGCTCATCCTCTTCAAGACGAGCAGCGAGTTCCAGGAGCAGAACGTCATTCCCGGCGCGGCGCAGGAAGGCGTCGGCGCCTTCGCCGAGCCGATCCGCCAGCGCATCGTCATGCCGATCGACGAGCCGCCGGATCTGCTCTATCGCCTGATCGTGCACGAGCTGACGCACCAGTTCGAGTTCGACATCATCCCGACCTCGCTGATCCGCCGCAGCGTGCCGCTGTGGGTCAACGAAGGGCCTGTCGGACTACATGACCGGCATCTGGCGGCCGCTCGACCTCGATGACGGTGCGCGACGCCGCCGTCACCGACATCGTGCCGAAGATGACGAAGCTGGACAGACTACGGCAACTTCGGCAACCCGCGCATGATCTACAACCTCGGCCACGCGGTGTTCGAGTTCATCGAGTCGCAGCTGGGGCAAGGAAGGGCTGCGCCAGTACCTGTTCGCGCTGCGCAAGTCGGTGATCGGCGGCGGTGACGACGCCTACCAGGAAGCGTTCAAGCTGACGGCCGAGGAGTTCGACCAGCAGTTCGAGAAGTACCTGAAGGACCGCTTCAAGCCGTTCCGCGACAAGGAGCGGCCGGCCGACTACGGCCGCAACCTCGCGCCGGATCCGGAGAAGTCGTCGTTCAGCAACGCCACTCAGCGTCGAACCGTCACCGTCGGGCGACCTGCTCGCGGTCGTCACCGGCAACCGCCGCGATCAGGAAGCCGACATCGTGCTGGTCTCGGCGAAGGACGGCAGCGTCATCCGCAACCTGACCAACGGCTTCGACCAGGACAAGGGCTTCGAGTTCATCGTCACGCCGGGCGGACGCTGGAACACGGTGCCGTGGATGTCGTGGTCGACGCACGGGCGACCGGCTCGCCTACTTCGTGCGCCGCGAGAAGTCGCGCACGCTCATCCTGCAGAACGTGCTGACCCGCGACGTCGAAGAGCGGATCGACATGCAGATGGTCGACGACCCGGAGTCGCCGGACATCTCGCCGGACGGCCAGAAGGTCGCGTTTGCGGCGCTGCAGGGCGGCGTCGGCGACATCTTCGTCATCGACCTGGAGACGCGCGAGGTCACCAACGTCACCAAGGACGGCTTCGCCGACTCCGGCCCGACGTGGTCGCCTGACGGCACGTCGCTCATCTACATCGCCCGCGTCAGCGGCAACGAGAAGCTGTTCCGCCTCGACCTCGACACCGGCAAGAAGACGCAGATCACCTTCGGCACGCACGACGACGCGGCGGCGCAGTTCATCGACGCCGACACGCTGGTGTTCTCGTCGACGGCGACCGATCCGGCGCAGCCGATCGATCCGGAGGTGGCGCGCAACGGCAACATCTACAACGTCTGGACGCTGAACCTGAAGAACGGCGAACTGCGGCAGTTCACCGACACGCTCGGCGGCAACACGTCCACCGTCGTCCTGCGCGAGGCCAACGGCGCCCCACGCATCGCCTTCATCAGCTACTACAAGGGCGACTGGGAACTGCACACGCTCGATCGTCGCGAGCCGATCGCCACGGCGGCAACCGCCGACTTCGGCGCGCCAGGCCCGATCATCGACTTCCAGGCACCGCTGTCCCACACGCTGGTGCAGGGGAACATCCGCAACAAGGGCACCTTCGAGAAGATGTTCCTCGACGGCCGTCCGCCGGTGAACGTCGGCGTCACCAGCGGCGGCGACGTGTTCGGCGGCTCGGCGGTGACCTTCAGCGACGTGCTCGGCGACCAGCAGTTCAACCTCTACGCGGCGTCGATCTCGCAGTACCGGACGCTGTCGCTGTCCTACCTGAACCTGGCGCGTCGCTTCAACTACGCCATCCAGGGCTTCTCGCAGACCCAGTTCTTCTACGGGCAGCTCGAGAACGTGTTCTACGACCCGGGGTTCTCCGGCATCATCGACCGCGACCTCGCGGTGGCCACACGCACGATCCGCGGCGGCACGGCCTTCGGCATCTGGCCGTTCAACCGGTACCGCCGCCTGGAAGCCTTCGGCGGCGTGCTGCAGTACAAGGAATCGTTCAACGATCCGACGCTGCAGGAGTTCTCGGCCCAGTACCAGGAACAGCAGTTCGGCACGCAGCTGCTGCGCAGCGGCACGTTCGTGCCGCTCGGCCTCACCTACGTGCAGGAAACGACGGTCTTCCGCGAGTTCGGTCCGCTCGCCGGCAACACGATGCGGCTATCGTACGAAGTGGCGCCGAGCATCGGCAACACGCTGTCGCGCCAGACCGCCGACGTCGATGCACGCTACTACCAGCGCCTCGGCAGCTCGGGGCTGCTGGCCCTGCGCGCCCGCGGCTTCAAGAGCTGGGGCGACGCGCCGGACTTCCTCTACTTCGGCGGCAACTCGGAAATGCGCGGCTACGACTACCTGTCATTCCTCGGCAGCGAGTCGGCCTTCCTCAACGCCGAGCTGCGCTTCCCGTTCATCGAGGCGATGCTGACGCCGGTCGGCGTCCTCGGCGGCATCCGCGGCGTCCTCTTCGCGAACATGGGTGGCGGCCATTTCGACGGCCAGCCATTCCGGTGGTGGAGCCGGAGCAGCGAGGTCTACACGCCGACGATCAGGTTCGAGCAGAACCTGTTCACCGGCGAGCAGCGGCCGGTGTTCGGCGAACCGACGGTGGTCGATGGCCTCCGCCTGGTCGACGCCCGCGCCTCGTACGGCGTCGGCCTGGAGACGTTCGCCCTGGGCTTCCCGGTCCACTTCGACTGGCCTGGCGCACGCTCTTCAACAAGGCCTGGGAAGACGCGCTGTTCGCCGCGGAAGGCGGCAGCAGCAAGTTCCGCAAGCCGAAGTTCTCGGTCTGGATCGGCTACGACTTCTGACGGCCCCCGGACGAGAAGTTCACAGTCCGCAATGCAACGTGGAAGGTAGGGACTAAGCAGGACGGTCGAGAGTGGAAGGTAGCTTTGTACTTACTTTCCACTTTCAACTTTCCACTTCTTACCGAAGGCTGAGTTCCGCCTTGGCCAGGTCGAAGGTGACCCGGTGATCGCGCAGGAAGAGATGGCCCAGGATTCCGCCGACGTGAAAGCCGAGGAGCACGCTCGGCGCGCGCAGGTTCAGCACCGCCACTCCCATCTTGCGGTACGCGAGCCCGTCGAACTCGAGGTCGACGCCGGGCAGCAGGAATGCGCTCTCGTCTTTCCCTGAGAACCCGAACACATGCAGCGGGATGTGGCGCAGCGGCCGCATGTCCAGCTCCGTCGCGGTGGTCGCGCTGATCGAGATGACCTCGCCGCCGGTATCGACGATGAACGGCGCCGGGTGGCGGGCATTCAGCACGCCGCGCACCAGCGGCAGCCGCAGCAGGCGCATCGGCAGCCGTACCGGGGCGCTCGCGCCGCTGCCGGTGTCCGCGTCGTCCCCCGGGTCGATGGCGCCGAGCAACAGTTGCCGCCGATCGTAATCGACCACCACTGACAGACCGAGGGCGAGCGGTGAGAGGGTCTCCGCCCGCGACCGCATGTCGCCGCCGCGCGGCACGTCCCGGACCGACACCGGGACGTTGCGCAGGCGCAGCGGCCCGACCTCGACGATGTCGGCGCGCGCGAGCTTGACGCGCTGCAGCCGGGCAATGCCAACTCCGGCAATCAAGGTCGACGTGACGGCGTGCAGGTGCGCTCGCGCGGCGGTTGCCGTCGAAATGCCGGTGCGCTCGGCGCCGGTGTCGACGACCCAATCGACATTCACGCCGTTGACCTTGCCCTGCACGACAATCTTGTTCTTCACCAACGTAAACGGCATCGCCTGCTGGCGGCCATCGCCATTGACCACCTGCAGCGGCACGCGGTTGCCGAAGCCTTTCAGGAAGGTGGCACGATCGCGCGCTGTTTCGATCGCCGGCGTCTCGCCGCGCGGCACCAGGCCGGCGTAGCTGGCATATGCGGCGGCCGACTCGGGGAAGCGGTTCAGGCGCTCGTAGATCGTCGCGGCCAATGCATGGATGTCCGGGTCGCGCGGTGCCGCGGCCAGCGCGGCAAGCATCGGCGCAAGCGCCGGCACGAGTTGGTTGCGGCTGGCGAGAGAGCGGGCCTGGCCGTAGAGCGCGCGCGACAAGTTCGGGGCGCGGCTGAGTGCATCGTCGTAGGCACGCTCCGCCTCATCGAACAGGCCGCGTGCCCACAGCGCGTCGCCATGCACGGTCGCCGCTTCCGCGTCATCGGGCGCCTCGCGGCGCAGCCGCTCCGCTTCCCGCGCGGCGATGTCGAACTCGGCAATGCGCAGGGCGGCGCGCACCTTGCCCTTGCGGGCACGGACGACCAGCGCCGGATCGTCTGCGTGCGTCGCAGCATCGAAGGCCTGCAGCGCGTCGAGGTAACGCGCCTGCTGGTGGAGCGAGATGCCAAGCGCAAGCTGGCGCTGCGGATCAGCGGCGCCACGCTCCTGGGCAAGCGAGACACTGCCGAGCAGGACCGCGAGGACCGCGCAGGAGCGAACCATTTTCGAAGGCGACGCCTAGAATTCCTCGAGCCGCAACTGGCTGTTGGCCATGTCCATCGTCACCTGGTAACCGGACAGGAACTTATGGCCGACGATGCCACCGAGCTGAAAACCGAGGAGCACGCTCGGCGCGCGCAGGTTGAGGACGACCAGCGGGAAGTTGCGGTACTCGATCTTGTCGAAGTCGAGGTCCATGCCAGGCATCAGGAAGGCAGTGCGGTCCCAGCCCGAGGTGCCGTAGACCCGCAGCGGAACGCGGCGGCCGGCGGCCGGACGGGCGGTCAGCGAGCTGGCGGTATCGGCGCTGATCGAGATGACCTCGCCACCAGTATCGACCACGAAATAGGCCGGGGTCTGCGAGTTCAGGAGACCGCGGACCATCGCCAGCCGGTGCACGCGCATCGGCAGCGTGAAGTCAGGCGAACCCTGCGGCAGCTGCCGGGCGATCGTCAGCAGGCCGCGCTGGTAGTCGATCTTCATCGACATGCCGAGCGACAGCGGCGAGAAGCTCTCGCCTTCGCGCTTCGGGATGCCGCGCAGCGCCGGGTTCTTGATCAGCACCGGCAGGTTGCGCACCTGCAGCGTGCCGATGTCGAGCGAGTTGATGCGGGCGAGCTCGAGGCCGCGCAGGCCAACCTCGCCGACGCCGGCGCTGAGCGTGTAGGTGATCGGCCGGATCTTCTGCCGCTGCGCCGTCTCGCGCGAAATGACGGTTTCTTCCGAGCCGGTATCGAGCACGAAGTCCTGCAGCCGGCCGCCGTTCACCCTCGCCTGGACGACGATCTTGTCCTTCACCAGCTTGAACGGGATGGTGTGGAGCATCGACTCGTCCTCGGGGTCGATGTCGAGCGGCTTGAGCCCCTTGAATGCCTGGAGGAACTCGACCTGGGCGCGCGACCAGGCGGCCTTCTCGCTGCGGTCCTTGTTCGGCAGCAGGTTGATGTAGTTGGTGTAGGCGTTGGCCGCTTCGTCGAAGCGGTTCTGCCGCTCGTAGATGTCGCCGATGGCGGCGTAGATTTCGCCATCGCGCGGCGCAGCGGCCGCCGCTGCGAGCGCTTCGGTGAGCGCCTCGCCGAGCCGGCTGCGGGTGGCGAGGGAACGCGCGTGGCCGAACCGGGCACGGGATGAGCCCGGACTGATCGCCAGCGCGTCTGCATAGAGGCCGTCGGCCTCATCGAAGAGGCCCACCGCCCAGAGGGAATCTCCTACCAGGGCGAGCGCTTCCGGGTCGCGGGGCGCCGTCTGCCGCAGGATCTCGGCGTCGGCCCGCGCCGGGCCGAACTCCGCCACCCGCAGCTCCGCGCGCACCTTGCCTTTGCGCGCGCGCAGCGCGAGGGCCGGGTCGCTGCTCGCCGTCGCCTTGTCGAAGGCGGCCACGGCTTCCCAGTAGCGCGTCTCCTCGAAGAGCAGTGTCCCGAGCTGGAACTGCAGGTCGGCGTCGGCGGTCGCCGACCGCTCGTCAGCGCGCAGCGCCAGCGAGCACGTGACCGCGAGAGCGGCGAACAACCCGAAGCGCAGTGACCTCGACATGCAGGGTCCCTTCTGGCCGACAGGAACGGAGCCCTGCCGTCTTGCGGTGGCGGGTAGGAGCCCGCCCGGTTGCGGCGGGCACATGCAACGCCCGCCTATTGCTTCTGGAAGTACTCCGCGTTCATCGGGATGAAGTTCTTCCATTTTTCCGGCGTCTCGTCCAGCGCGAAGATCGCCTCGACGGGACAGGCCGGCACGCACGCACCACAATCGATGCATTCGTCGGGGTGAATATAGAGCATTTCCGCCGACTCGAACTCGGGCTCGTCCTTCCGTGGATGGATGCAGTCCACCGGGCAGACGTCGACGCACGCGCTATCCTTGGTGCCGATGCACGGTTCGCAGATGATATACGCCACTTCCCTCTCCTGAAACGTCCTTGCAGCCGCCCAGTATAACTCGGAGATTTCTGGCGCCGCTGGTGGTGGAGGGGCCGGCCTGGCGGGCGTCGCTCGTCACGGTCGCACTTGTCGCCCTCGCCGGCGTGGCGTTGCTGTTGGCGCTGCCGCCCGTCACCGGCGCGGTCGGCGCAGCGCCGGGCCAGGGCTGGCAGGAAGCGCCGGCCTACCTGCCCCTCTTTACGCCGCGGCTGCACCGCGCCGCTTACACCGTCTACACCAGCGCGGCCGGGCTTGACGACGTCCTGCGGCCCCTCGCCACGGACACCACGCTGTTGCGGCCGCCCGGCGCCTGGCAGGCGCGCGCGACCACCCCGTCGGCGGCATTTGGCGAAGCCGCCGAATACAACCGCTGGCAGATTGCCCGGCTGTATGGTGCCACCCGCGCGCGGGTCGCCCGCGGCGCCCGGGTGGCCGACGGCCGCGTGCCAGAGGCCTGGACCCTGATCTCCCCGTACCCGGACCCCGACCTCGAACGCCTCAACGGTGGCACGCTCCTGATCGTGCTCCGCATGGCGGCAGATTAGCGGAGCGGTTGCCGATCGGGACGCGGTCCTATAATCAGCACACCTGCAGACCTTCGCGCTCTGAATCGGCATGTCCACTGTCGCCCGCGCCGCTTCGTCGCTGTCGAACCGCATCTTCCTGGCCTGCACCCTGCTGGCGGTGCTGTCGATCGGCCTGGCGTTCTGGTTCGTCAACCGGGGCGCCTCGCGCGAGGCGGAGGAGGAACTGCGCCGCGGCGTCAGTGATGCCGCCACGCTGGTCGACGCGCATCGCTCCACCCTCACCGATACGTTTACCCGGATGGCCCGGCTGGTCGCTGACCTGCCAAAACTGAAGGCAGCGGTGGAAACGGGCGACCCGCCAACCGTGCAGCCGCTGGCGACGGACTACTCGAAGATGATGAATGCCGACCTGCTGACGGTGGTCGGCGGACGCGGCCGTCCCCTCGCTGCCGTCGGCGCCGAAGCGAGTGTCCTGCCGCTCGAGGTGGCAGCCGATTCGGTGGAAGAACGCTCGACCTTCGTCTCGCACCAGCGCGGCGTGCTGCAGGTGGTCAGCGTGCCACTGCTGCTTGGCGTCGAGCCGCCGGAGGTGCTCGGCCGCCTGACCGTTGGCTTCTTTCTCGACGACCGCATGGCGACGCAATTCAAGGCGCTGACCGGCAGCGAAATCGCCTTTGCGGCGGGCGGCCAGGTCCTCGCCTCGTCCCTGCCGGCCGCGGCGCGCCCGGCACTCTCCGCCGCAATCACCGCCACGGGCATCGTCCCCGTCCGCATCGGCGCCGAGGATTATCTGGCGCTCGCGCGGGCGATGCGCGGCCCGGACAGCGCCCCCGCCGGTGCCGCCGCCCCGGTCGTGCTGGTCCTGCGATCGCGCACCGAGCACCTGCGCTTTCTCAACACGCTGCGCACCGGCCTCGAAGGGGCGCTGATCGTGACGGTGCTGCTCGCCACGATCCTGAGCTACAGCGTCGCCCGCACCGTCACCCGGCCGCTCGCCGCGGTCACCCGGGCAATGCGCCAGGTCGCCGCCACCGGCGACCTGACCCACAAGGTGTCGCTACGCAGCCGTGCCTGGGATGACGAGGACGCGCGGCTGCTCGCCGGTGCCTTCAACACGCTCACCGAGTCGATTGCCCGCTTTCAGCAGGAGGCGGCCCAGAAGGAACGGCTGTCCTCGCTCGGGCGGCTGTCGACGGTGATCGCCCACGAGATCCGCAATCCACTGATGATCATTCGCGCGACGCTCAGCACCCTGGCGCGTGACCAGGTCAGCGACGCGGCGCGCCGCGAGGCCGTCGCCGACATCGATGAAGAGACCCGGCGCCTCAACCGCATCGTCAGCGACGTGCTCGACTTCGCCAAGCCTATCCGCTTCGATTACGCGCCGGCCGACGTCAATCACGTCTGCCGCGTCTCGATGGCCGCTGCCGCGGCCGGTGACGGCGACGAGGCGATTGCCCTCGACCTCGAGCCGGACCTGCCGCCGATCGTCACCGACGCCGAGCGGCTGCGCGCGGCGCTCGTCAACATCCTGGCGAACGCACGTCACGCGGTCGACGCGGCGTCCGCGGCTACCGGCCAGGCGGCGGTGGCGGTTGCCGGCGGCGGCCATGCGCACACGAACCTTGCCGCGGCCACGGTGCTCGGTGGACCCGGTGTTATCGTGAGGACGCGCCGCACCGAGGGCGGCGTCAGGATTACTGTGGCCGATCACGGCGTCGGTATCGCCTCAGACGACATGGCGCACATCTTCGACCCGTATTTCACCACCCGGCGCGCCGGCACCGGGCTCGGCCTGCCGATCTCCAGGAACATCATCGAAGGGCTCGGCGGCTCGATCGCCGTCAGCAGCCAGCCCGGCGCCGGCACGACGATCGACGTGCAGCTGCCATGGCGGCCGACGGAGGCGGCATGACGCCGACCGCCATCCGCGGCTCGATCCTGCTCGCCGACGACGAAGAAAAGATTCTCAAGCGGCTCGGTCACGCGCTGCGCGACGAAGGGCACGAAGTGGTGGAGGCCTCTACCGCCCGTCAGGCGCAACGGCTACTGACGGAGCGCCCCTTCGACCTGATGGTGGTCGACAACGTCATGCCCGGCATGACCGGGCTCGACCTGATCCGTGAAGTTGCGACGACCATGCCGGAGTCGGAGCGGCCGCAGATGGTGATGATGACCGCGCATGGCTCGACGCAGATCGTGCGCGAAGCGTTCAAGCTCGGCGTCGAAGACTTTCTCGAAAAGCCGTTCGAGATCGACGAGTTGCTGGCGCTGGCCCGCCGCGCCGTCAAGAGCCAGCGGCTGCAGACGGAGAAGCTCTACCTGATCAGCGAGCGCGACGCCGAGTTCAACCACTACGGCATCGTCGGCCGCAGCCGCGGCATGCAGGAGGTGCTGCAACGCTGCGACCTGGTAGCGCAGACCAAGAGCACGGTGCTGATCACCGGCGAGACCGGTACCGGCAAGGAAATGGTGGCGCGGTTGATCCATCACCGCAGCGCGCAGCGCGAGATGCCACTCATCAAGGTCAACTGCGCGGCGATCCCCGAGACCCTGCTCGAGTCGGAGCTGTTCGGCCATGTCCGCGGCGCCTTCACCGGCGCGACGATGACCAAGCGCGGCAAGTTCGCGCTCGCCGACGGCGGCTCCATCTTCCTCGACGAGATCGGCACGATGAGCACGGCGGTGCAGGCCAAGCTGCTGCGGGTGCTGCAGGAGCGCGAGTTCGAGCCGCTCGGCGCCGAGCGCACGCAGCGCGTCGACGTGCGGGTGATTGCCGCCACCAACCGTGACCTCCGCCAGATGGTCGGCGAGGGCAAGTTCCAGGAAGACCTGTTCTATCGCCTGAACGTCATCCCGATTCACATACCGCCGCTGCGCGAGCGGCGCGAGGACATCCCGGTGCTGGTCGAGCACTTCGTCGGCAAGCACCGGCAGCGCACCGGCAAGCCGATCACCCGGCTCGAGGACGACGCCGTCCAGGCGCTGCAGCGTTACGACTGGCCCGGCAACGTGCGCGAACTGGAGAACACGATCGAGCGCGCCGTGGTGCTCTCGACCGGGCCGGTGCTCACCACCGCGTTCATTTCGATGATCGGCGCGACGTCGGCGCCGCCAGCCGGCCTGCCGTCGCTGCGGCTGCACCAGAACCTGGAATGGGTGGAGCGTGAAACGATTCGCCGCTCGCTCGATCAGTCCGGCGGCGTCAAGAAGGAAGCCGCCGAGCTGATGGGCATCAGCCAGCGCGCCCTCAGCTACTACCTCGCCAAGTACCGCATCGACTGACAGCCCAGCGCCGCTTTACGTATCCCGAAAGCGCGACGTCCGGTGTCGTAACTGAACGCCGGCCGACATCCCGTCACTGCCGCGAAACCGGAAGCAATTCACCGCGGTTCCGCGAGGCACCCGCCTTGCTCCACTGCTGCAATGGATTGGTCCCTGTAATGACAGCTGCTTGCGTGTCTGGATTCCGTCGCGCCGCCGCGGCGGCCCTCATCGGTGTGGGAGCCGTGGCCAGTGCCGGCTTCGCCGCGCAGCCACCAGAGCGGCGCACCATCGACGTCGTGGCCAGGCGTTTCGCTTTCGAGCCGACGCGGATCGAAGTGGCCGTCGGCGAGCCGGTGCGGCTGCTGGTGCGGTCGGCGGATGGTGTGCACGGTGTCGAAATCAAGAAGCTCAAGGTCAAGAAGACCGTGCCGCGCGGCAGCCAGGCGGTAGCCGTCGACTTCACCGCCAGCGAGCCGGGCCAGTTCCCGATCCTGTGTTCGGAATACTGCGGCGACGAGCACGAGAACATGACCGGGATGCTGGTCGTCGTCGCCGCCGGCTCTGCCCCCCCTGACTGAAGGAGTTCCATGCGACTGCGTCTGATGGCTGCCAGCGCGCTGGCCGCTGCGTCGTTCACGGCTGCGAGCTGTGACGAATCGCTGCGCGATCTCACCGGCCCGACACCCGACTTGCAACCCACGTTCAGCAGCATCCAGAACGAGATCTTCAACAAGACCGACGCCTCCGGGCGGCTCGCCTGCACGCAGTGCCACAATCCGGGTGGCGCGGCTTTCACCGGCCGCCTGGACCTGACCGCCGCCGTGTCGTACGCGAATCTGGTCGGCGTCGCCAGCACGAACAAGCCGGGGGCGGTCCGCGTGGTGCCCGGTGACCCCGAGAACAGCTACATCATCCACAAGCTGGAAGGGCGGCCCGGCATCTTCGGTGAGCGGATGCCACGAGGTGCCGGCCCTTTCCTGACGACTGGCCAGATCACTGTCATCGAACGGTGGATCGCGCTCGGCGCACGCAACGATTAGGAGCAGTGACGATGAGATTGGCCCGAGTATTCCTTCTGTTGATGGCCTGCGCCCTCGCTCCGCCGTACGCGGTGCACGCGCAGACCAGTGCGCCGGCGGCCCCCGAGGACGATCCGGACCTCGACGTCAACTTCGCGCAACCCGACTTCTCGATTGTGACGCTGCCGACGACGCTGCGCCTGCCGCGCTACAAGAGCTCGTTCCGCGTCACCCACCGGTTCACCCGCTCACTTGGCCAGGGCGACTTCGGCAGCCTGGCCGAAGACTTCTTCAGCCTCGACAGTGGTTCGGTGATCGGCCTCGACTACCGGTTCGGCCTCGCCCGCGGCCTGCAGGCGGGAGTGCACCGGACCAGCGATCGCACGATCGCCTTCTTCGGCCAGTACAACGTCATGCAGCAGGGCGAAACGCGGCCCCTGGGCCTTGACGTTGTCGCGCAGATCGACGGCACCAACAACTTCCGCGACAGCTACTCGCCGTCGCTCGGCGTCGCCATCTCGCGGACGCTCGGCAGCTACGGCGCCCTCTACTTCGACCCGATCTGGGTCAACAATTCGAACCCGCTGCCGGGAGCACTGGCCGAGGACAACGACACGGTGCTGTTCGGCGTCGGCGCGCGCGTGCGCATTCGCCCGACCATCTACCTGGTGGGAGAGATCGTGCCGCGAGCCGGCTACACGCCAGGCGTCAATCACGCCACGTTCGGCATTGAGAAGCGTGCCGGCGGCCATATCTTCCAGCTCAATTTTTCCAACGGGTTCGGCACGATGATGAGCCAGGTCGCGCGCGGCGGCGTCGCCAACGACGACTGGTACATGGGATTCAATCTATCGAGGAAGTTCTACTGATGCAGACCAGGGCACGACTGACGATCGGCGCCGCAGTAGTGGTAGCGCTGCTGGCTGGCGGCTGCGGCGGCGGCGGCAACACGCCTGCGGCGCCAAGCCGCGGCACCGGCACCGGCGCCAGCGCCAACCCCGACGCCAACGCCGACAGCCGACGCCGACACCCACGCCGACGCCGACTCCGGCGCCGAGCACCGCCACGGTGACGATCACCGCGAGTGGTGTCTCACCGCAAACGGTGACGATCGCTGCCGGCGGCCGCGTGACGTTCGTCAACAACGACTCGCGCTCGCACGACATGTCGTCCGACCCGCACCCGGATCACACCGACTGCCCGGCGATCGGCACGGTTGGCTTCCTGTCGCCGGGCCAGACGAAGGCCACCGCCAACCTGACGGTGGTGCGCCGCTGTGGCTTCCACGATCACAACCAGCCCGACACCGCGTCGCTGCGCGGGACGATCATCATCCAGTAGCGGCTCACCCGGCAGCGCCGGGCCGAATACCCGCGCAGCGGGCGGCGGACGTCCGCCGCCGCTGCGCGACAAGCCGGGAGCGCTGGACCGCCGGCGCCGCTAGAAGGTGATGACCGGAGTGAACAGCACCTGCCGCGCCGGCCCCGGCAGGAAGTGCCGGTCGTAGGCGCGGTCGGCGTAGCGCGTGTTCCCCAGATTGTTGACGTTCACCTGCAGCAGGATGTGCGCGTTGAGCGGGTACATCGCCGTGGCGTTGAACACCCAGTAGTTCGTCAGCGCCTGGATCGCCGCAGCGTTCTCGACATAGCGCGGGTCGGCGCGGTTGCTGACGAAGAGGAAACCGCCGGTCTGGTTGAAGTAGTTGCCGCTGTTGTAGTTGGTACCGCCGCCGAGCGTCAGGCCGTTCGGCAGTCGGTAGGTGGTCCAGAGGTTGAGGCTGGTTTCCGGCACGTAGGCGAGCCGCTGGCCGATCTCGGTGACGATGCCGGAGCCCTTGACCGTGCCGTCCATCAACGCCAGGCCGGCGAACGCCCCCCACCGTGACGTGATGTTGCCCGAGACACCGAACTCGACACCCTGCACCCGTTGATCGCCCTCGAGCACCGTCGCACCACTGAGTGCGGTGGTCTTGGCATTGGTCTTCTCGATCCGGAATGCCGCGGCCGTCACTTCCAGGCCGACGGTCGGCGCCCACTTCGTGCCGACTTCGATGTTTCGCGTGTCCTCCGGCGGCAGCGCCTCGCTGTTGATGCCGGTCGCCGCCAGCGTCAAGCCGAGCGTACCGTCGAAGCTGGGCGTGAACGAGGTGCTGTAGGCGGCATAGATGCTGCCCTGCTCGACCGGCTTGTAGACCAGCCCGGCGCGGCCGCTGATTGCGCGGTCGACGCGGCCGAGTTCAGCGCGTACACCGGTCGCCGACACCGTCGCGTAGTCGACGTCGACGCGATCCCAGCGCAGCCCGAGATCCGCTTGCCACCGGTTGCCGAGCTTGATCGTGTCGAAAACATAGAGCGCCGTCGAGATGGCCGTGGCATCGGAGGTCGCGCCGGTGCGGGCGAATGCCGGGGTGTAGCTGATGAACGGCGTCGGCGCGAACAGGTCGCTCACCGGCGGACGGCCGTTCGAGAACAGGTCGGTGAAGGCGTAGGTCGGCTGCCGGTCGCGGGCCACTTCGAGGCCGATGTCGCTGCGGTGCAGCAGCGGACCGGTCACGAATTCAGTGGTCAGGTCGGTCTGGTTGGTCGCGGCCCGATCGTCGCGATGCTGGTACTTGGCATCGGTTCGCCGCATCTGCGGCAGCAACGGGTTGTAACCCGGGTCGTCCGGTCCCTGGCCGGCGGTGGCGGTCGCCGGGCGCGGCGGCGTCAGCACCGCATCACGATAGTTCCTGCCGTAGCGCGTGAAGTTGCGAAGACTGAGCCGGCGGCTGAAGTCATGGTTGATGGTGACGGTGCCGATGTCCGACTTGGTGACCTCGTAATCGCGCGAGGCGATGCCGTAGAAGTTGCTGAAATCGAGGTCGTTGACGGTGACGTGCTGGGCGATTGCCGTATCCGGCAGCAGCGTCGGCAGGCCCCAGTCGGGGATGTTGTCGGCCTGCACGTGCGTGTAGTTCAACGTCAGCTGCGTCGGCGTGTCGATACCGAAGGCGAGCGACGGCGCCAGCCCCCAGCCGGTGTTCTTCGCCACATCACGGCCGGCATACCCCGAGTCCTCCCACATCGCGTTCAGCCGCACCGCGGTCGCGCCACTCAGCTTGCGATTGACGTCGAAGGTGCCGCGCTTGGTGCTGGCGCTTCCCGCCGTCAGCCGCACGCTGGCCATGTCCTGCAGGCGCGCCGTCTTGGTGATCAGATTGATCGAGCCGCCGGTGGAGCCGCGCCCGGTGGTCACCGACGACGGGCCCTTGGCGATCTCGACTACTTCGGTGTTGAACATGTCGCGGCTGACGAGGCCGGCGTCGCGGGCGCCGTCGATGTAAATGTCGTTCCGCGCGCTGAAGCCGCGGATCATCACGTTGTCACCCGACGAGGAGCCGCTGGTGCCGCCTTCGCCGATGCTCATCGTGATGCCCGGCGTGTTGCGCAGCGCTTCACGCAGCGACGTGGCGTTCTGCTCCTGAAACACCTGCTGCGGCACCACCACCACCGTTACCGGCGTGTCGCGCAGCGACTCGACGAACTTCGGCGAAGTGACCTTGGTGGCGTCGCCGGTCACCGACACGGTTTCGGTCAGCGGCCTGAGGTCGAGCGCCACGGCATTGGCCGCGGTGAATGCCGACGACACACCGGTGCCGTTCAGCAGCTGCTGTAACGCCTGGCGCGCCGTCATCGTGCCGCGAACGCCGGCCGACTGCAGTTCGCCGATGCCGTTGGTGAGGATGGTCACCTTGATGCCGGTCGCCGCGCCGAACTGCGTCATTGCCGCCGCCAATGGGCCGGCGGCGATCTCGAAGCGCACCACGGCCGACGCCGCGGCGCTGCCGGCGCTGGCGGTGCCCGTCGGCGCCTGGGCCTGTGGTGCAGCCATCGTCGGCGCCGCCGCGACCGCCGATGCGGTGAACGCGGCTCCGAGCACGAACAGCCGCGACGTGCCGTGCTTGCGGCGGCCACGAGATCCCGCAGCAGCGGGGCGAACAGCTCTCTTCTTCATGACGCGACCCTCGGATCGATGAATCTGCCTGCGCACAGGCGGGTTTTCCAGGTTTCGAGAAGTCCCCGACACGGCCGACTAACGTCTCCGGCCGGACGCTCCGGGGAGAACGGCGAACATGGCGAAGAGTTGAACAGCGCACAAGACGGGCACGGCCCTGACCGCCAGATGCGCACAGAACTGCGCCGCTTTGCCGCCACGATAGCGGCCGGGACGCTGCTCAACGCCTCGTCATGATGCTCAGGGAATGCTCACCCCGCGAACGACGCAGCGTGCGTGCGGTTGTTGAGCAAGATTGGTGCTTGGTTGCGGCACGAGGGCTCGGGGGAACGTGACGAGCGGTTCGATTACACTCGAATGACCCGCCGGTGCCCGAGAATCCCGATCCAGATCCGAACGACCCCGCTGCCGTGCAGGCGATCAACGCGGACGCCTCCGCCGTGATGCAGCAGGGTATCGCCCTGATGGCGAGCGGCGCGGCCAACGACCTGAGGGAAGCCGTCGCCTGCTTCGACCGCGCCCTCGACATGCGCCGCCGCCTGCCGCTCGACACCCAACCGCTGCTGCGCTTCGGCCTCGCCGCCTGCTGGCTGAATCGCGCCGACGCGCTGGTGCGGCTGCGGGACGGCACGCAACTCGCCGCGGCGCTCGAGTCGTACGACGCCGGCATCGCCCTGCTGCACACCTTGCCCTTTGCTGAGGACTCGCGCTACCCGCGGCGGCTGGCGATCGCACACCAGAACCGCGGCCTGGCGTTGCAGTCGCGGGACGGCGCAGCCGCGGCCGCGGCGGTCGAGGCCTTCATGACGGCACTCGCGACCCTCGATCACCCGGCGGCCGCTGCCATCCCCGACCGGGCGTATCTGGCAGCGGCGATCTGGGTGAACGTGGCAAACGCCCAGGTCGCCGCCGGCACGCCCGATGCGGCCGTCCTCGGAAGCGAGGCGGCGCGACGGGCGATGCCACTGGTGGCGGCGGCAGAAGACGAGGACCCGGGCGCGGCCGAAATCACGCTGCGCGGCCGCCATGTCCGCTGCCAGGCGGTGGCGGTGCAATTGGGGACGACTGATGGCGCGACCGCCGGCATCCCGGAGGCGGTGCACGAGGCAACGGACCTGGTCGATGAAGGCCTTGCCCTGGTGCGACGATGGGAGAAGCGCGGCGTCACCCGCTTTCGCGAGCTGGCCTTCGACCTGTTTCGCTTCGGCGCCCGCCTGTACGCCTGGTACCAGCCACAGTTCCTGGACGAGTTCGTGCGGGAGAACATCGACCCGGAGCTATCGTCGGAGGATTACACCACCAGCCCGCCAGTGCAATTCGCCGCCCGCGAAGCGCTCGACCTGCTCCGGCCCGCCGGTGAAACGCCGCAGACCTGAGGCGCGGCGCAGACCTGATGGGGCTGCGCGGCACGTCGGACCTATTCGGCGGTTTCGCCGGGGCGTAACTCCAGAACGTCTACGCCCGACGCGCCGAGCGCCCGCCTGAGGTCGGCCGGGGTGCCGGTCAGCAGCGGGAACGTCCCCCAGTGCATCGGCACCACCTGGCGCACGCCGAGCAGCTCGCAGGCCTTCGCCGCCGCCTCGGGGCCCATCGTGAAGCGATCGCCAATCGGCAGGAACGCAATATCGGGGCGATACATCTCGCCGATGAGGCGCATGTCGCCGAACAGGCAGGTGTCGCCGGCGTAGTAGATCGACCGGCCGTCCTCCAGCTGCAGGATGTAGCCCGCCGCCTCGCCCATGTAGATCATCTGGCCGGCTTCGACGAAGCCGCTGCTGTGCCGCGCGTCGGTCATCGTCACGCGCAAGCCAAGCAACTGCTGCGAGCCACCCTTGTTCATCGGCGCCAGGTTGTGCAGCCCCTTGCGACCGAGCCAGTCACATAGCTCGAAGATGCCGACGACCGTCGCGCCGCTGTCGCGCGCAGCCGTCACCAGGTCGTCGATGTGATCGAAGTGCCCGTGCGACACGAGGATGAGGTCGACGTCCGGCTGGCGCCTGCCCGCCTCCGGGCAAGCCGGATTGCCCGCCAGCCAGGGGTCGAACAACACCCGCCTGCCGCCAGGCGTGCGCAGGAGAAAGGTCGAGTGGCCGAGCCAGGTGATCGACAGGGGGTGCTGGGGGTTCAGGGGGTTCAAGGGTTCAAAGGTCTTGTTCAGGGGTTCAGGAGGTCTTGTTTAGTACACTGTAGCCATGCCCGTGGAAGCGCCGCTGCAATTCATCGGTCCGCGCGAGCCGAAGCCGGATTGGCTCAAGGTGCGTGCACCGGGGTCGGAGAATTATCTCCGGCTCAAGGGCATCATGAAGGATCTCAAGCTGAACACGGTGTGCGAAGACGCGCACTGTCCGAACATCGGCGAATGCTGGCACCACGGCACCGCCACCTTCATGATCCTGGGGGACGTCTGCACCAGGGCCTGTGCCTACTGCGCCGTCGCGCACGGCCGGCCCAATGAGCTCGACCTGGCGGAGCCGGCGCGAGTCGCCGAGGCGATCGAGCGGATGGCGTTGCAGCACGCGGTCATCACCTCCGTCGATCGCGACGATCAGAAGGACGGCGGCGCCGCGATCTTCGCCGAGACGATCCGCCTGACGCGCCAGCGCACCCCGTCCTGCAGCATCGAGGTACTCATCCCCGATTTCCAGGGCGTCGAAGCGTCGTTACACGCGGTGCTCGACGCCGGGCCCGACGTGCTGAACCACAACATCGAGACGGTGCCACGCCTGTACCGCATGGCTCGCTCCGGCGGAAAATACCCCCGCTCGCTCGAGCTGCTCGACCGCTCACGGCACTACCGCCCGGACATCGCCACCAAGACCGGCATCATGGTCGGCTTGGGCGAGGAATACGACGAGCTGCTGGCGGTGTTCGACGACCTCCGCCGCGTCGGCGTATCGATCCTGACGTTGGGTCAATACCTGCGGCCGTCGCCGAAGCACGCGCCGATGACCCGCTACTACCATCCGGATGAATTCGCCGACCTGAAGCGCATCGCCCTCGCAAAGGGCTTCGTCCACGTCGAGTCCGGCCCGCTCGTCCGCAGTTCCTACCACGCGCACGAGCAGGTCGACGCCTACCGCGCTGTCACCCGCGCATAGCCCGGGGAACCGTCGGCAACTGACAGGCGCCCGTTCCTGGGGGAATTCTGCAATTTTGCCTCGAGGTGAAGAACATCTCACCCCGTGCTCACGCAATGCTGAGGACTTCGGCGCCCGGGCAGGGCATCCTGCAGGGCCATGGAGTCCCGAATCGAACATCTGCGAGCGGACGGGGTTTCCCACGCCGCAGCGACCCTGCTCCCCGTCCTTCTCGTTGTCGTGGTCCTGCTCGCGGTCACCGGCCTGGCCGTCCGCCGCCCGGCGGTAGAGCAGGGCGGCGTCGCACCTGCTGCGGCGCGGCCAGCGGGCACCGCCTCGAGCCCTCCGGCCGGCGCATCCGGCACCGCACAGCCCGGCTTCCTGTACGGCCGTGTCACCGACGCTGCCGGCGCCGTCTACGAAGGACGGCTGCGCTGGGGAGGAGACGAGGAGGCGTTCTGGGGCGACTTCTTCAACGGCACCAAGATGAGAAACCCCTGGGCGGCATACGCCAACCCGGCCACGCCGCCCGGGCAGCGCACGAGTATCGAGATTTTCGGCTTCGAGTTCGGCGGTGACCGTGCGACCACGCTCGACCGGCAGTTCCTGGCGCGCTTCGGTGACATCCTGCGCATCGAGCGGCACATCAGAGAGGTGCAGGTGACGCTCAAGAGCGGCACGGCGCTCACGCTCGATCGCTTCGAAGCCGGCGACATCGACGACGGCATCCGCGTCTGGGATCAGCGTCGCGGCGTCGTCGACCTCGACTCTGGGCGGATCCGAACCATCGAGTTCCTGCCCACCGCCGCGTCGCTGATCGCCCCCCCGGTCCGGCTGCACGGCACGGTGCGCACGCGCCAGGGCGACTTCACCGGCTTCATCCAGTGGGACCGGCAGGACTGCATCGGCTCCGACACGCTCGACGGCCGCAGCAGTGGCAACGACATGCATCTTCGCTACGACACGATCCGCTCGATCGCGCGCCGCTCGCGTGACAGCGCCATGGTGACGCTGCTCGACGGCCGCGAGCTGGTGCTCTCCGAGGGCCGTGATGTCGGCCACGGGAGCCGCGGTATCTATGTGGACGACCGGCGCTACGGCCGGGTGTTGGTCTCGTGGGACGCGTTCGAGCGCGCCGACTTCAGCGCGGCGGATAGCGGGCCTGCCTACGCTGCCTTCGCCGCTGGACGAGCGCTCGCCGGCAGCGTCGCGACGCGGGATGGCCGGCGGCATACCGGGCGCCTGGTCTTCGACTTCGACGAGAGCGAAACGACCGAGACGCTCGACGGCGCAATCGGCGGCGTCGACTACAACATCCCGTTCGGCCTGGTCACCGCGGTGCTGCCGAACGGCAGCGGCCGGACTGACGAGCGACGCGACCGCCACCGCGCCACGGTCGTCCTGCGCAGCGGCGAGGCGGTGCAGTTCGAGCGCAGCGGCGATCTCGGCGAAGGGAACGCCGGGATGCTGATCTTCGCCGACGGCGTCCAGCGGCCGCAGTACGTCCGTTGGACGGACGTCGAGCGGATCGATTTCGACGGCGCGGCAGACGCGCCGCAGCCTGGGCGTTAGCCGCCGGTCACCATGCGCAGCAGCCGCGTGATCGGGTCGTAGAAGCGGTCGACGACGCGTTCCTTGAGCGGGATGATCGCGTTATCGGTGATGTGGATGTGCTCCGGGCACACCTTGGTGCAGCACTTGGTGATGTTGCAGTAGCCGATGCCGTGCTCGTCCTTGAGATCCTTGATCCGATCCTCGCTGTCGATCGGGTTCATCTCGAGGTTGGCGGCGTAGACCAGGAAGCGCGGGCCGATGAACTCCTCGTGCTTGTTGTGATCGCGCAGCACGTGACAGACGTCCTGGCACAGGAAGCACTCGATGCACTTCCGGAATTCCTGGACGCGATCGATGTCCTGCTGCATCACCCGCCAGGTGCCGTCCGCGGCGTCGGCGGCGCGCGGCTTGAACTTCTTGATCCCCTTCTTGACGCGGAAGTTCCACGACACGTCGGTGACCAGGTCCTTGATCGCCGGGAAGGCGCGCATCGGCTCCACCGTCACCGGCTCGTTCAGGTCGAGCGAGCTGAGGCGGGTCATGCACAACAGCCGCGGCTTGCCGTTGATCTCGGCCGAGCACGAGCCGCACTTGCCCGCCTTGCAGTTCCAGCGCACCGCCAGGTCGGGCGCCTGCTCCGCCTGGATTTTGTGCACGACGTCGAGCACGACCATGCCGTCCGACACCTCCGTGCCGAACGTCTGATAGGTGCCGCCGCCCTCGCGATGCGTCCGCCAGATCTTGAAGGTCGCCTTGTTCCCCATTACGACTTCTGCTCCTCGATGACTGCCTTCAAGTAGTCGGGCATCTCGGGAATCGGCAGGCGCGAGACCTGCACCTCGCCGCGGGCGCCCTGGCGGGTCGAGATGTTGATGGTGGCGAACTCGTTCGCCTTTTCCGGGTAGTCCTCGCGGAAGTGGCCGCCGCGGCTCTCCTTGCGCTCGATCGCCGACAGCGCCACCGCTTCCGAGACCACCAGCAGGTTACGCAGGTCGATCGCCGTGTGCCAGCCGGCGTGGTACTCGCGGTGCCCGGAGACGCCGACGCGCGACGCACGTTCCTTCAGCTGCTCGATGCGGACCAGCGCCTCGCGCATCTCGTCCTCGAGACGGACGATGCCGACGAGCGCCTGCATCGTCTCCTGCAGATCGGCCTGCACCTTGTAAGGGTTCTCCCCTGCCGTGCCACGCTCGAACGGTGCCAGCGACTCGTGCATCGCCCGGTCGACCAGGCCGTCATCGACCAGGACCTGGCCGTTCTGGCGCGCGAACTCGGCCGCGTACTCGCCGGCCCGCTTGCCGAAGACGATCAGATCCGACAGCGAGTTGCCGCCGAGGCGGTTGGCGCCATTGATGCCGGAGGCGCATTCGCCGGCGGCGAACAGGCCGGGAATGCTGGACATCTGCGAGTCGGCGTCGACGCGGATGCCGCCCATCACGTAGTGCGTCGTCGGCCCGACTTCCATCGGTTCCTTGGTGATGTCGAGGTCCGCCAGCTCCTTGAACTGGTGGTACATGCTCGGCAGCTTGCGCTTGATGTGCGCCTCGGAGTCGGAGATCTTCTCCTTGATCCAGGCGATGTCGAGGAACACGCCGCCGTGCGGGGAGCCGCGCCCGGCCTTGACCTCGCGGTTGATGCAGCGGGCGACATGGTCGCGCGTCAGCAGCTCCGGCGGCCGCCGCGCGCTCTTGTCGTTCTGCGTGTAGCGCCAGCCCTCCTCCGGGTCGGACGCCGTCTGTGGCTTGTAGTTGTCCGGGATGTCATCGAACATGAAGCGGCGCCCCTCGTTGTTCTTGAGGATGCCCCCTTCGCCGCGCACGCCCTCGGTGACCAGAATGCCGCGGACGCTCGGTGGCCAGACCATCCCGGTCGGATGGAACTGGATGAACTCCATGTCGATCAGCTCGGCGCCGGCGCGATAGGCGAGGGCGTGGCCGTCGCCGGTGCCCTCCCAGCTGTTGCTGGTGATCTTGTAGGCGCGGCCGATGCCGCCGGTCGCCAGCACGATCGCCTTCGCCGAAAACACGTGGAAGCGGCCGCGCTCGCGATCGTAGGCGAGGACGCCGGCGGCGCGGCCGCCGTCGAGAATCAACTCGATGACGGTGTGCTCCATGTGCACCGTCATGCCGAGGTAGACCGCGTGATCCTGCAGGGTGCGAATCAGCTCGAGGCCAGTGCGGTCGCCGACGTGCGCCAGGCGCGGGTAGCGATGGCCGCCGAAGTTGCGCTGGTTGATGCGACCGTCGGCCGTGCGGTCGAACACCGCGCCCCAGCCTTCGAGCTCGCGCACGCGGTCCGGCGCTTCCTTGGCGTGCAGCTCCGCCATGCGCCAGTTGTTGACGTACTGGCCACCGCGCATGGTGTCGGCGAAATGCACGCGCCAGCTGTCGCGATCGTCGTTGTGGGCCATCGCCGCGGCCATGCCGCCTTCGGCCATCACCGTGTGCGCCTTGCCGAGCAGCGACTTGCAGATCAGGCCGACCGAGACACCGCTGTTGGCCGCCTCGATCGCCGCGCGCAGCCCGGCGCCGCCGGCGCCGATCACCAGCACGTCGTAGTGGTAGCTCGCATGCACGGCCATCAGAAGATCCTCACGTCGTGGAGAATCCCCATCGCGCAGAGGCGCACGTAGACGTCCGACAGGGCCACCGAAAACAGGCTGCACCAGGCAAACAGCTGGTGCTTGTAGTTGAGCGCGCTCGAACAGTTGTAGCAGGTCTGGCGCAGGCCATTGCCGGAGATGGTGTCCTTGCGGCCGCCGACCAGGTGCCGAATCGAATGGCAGCCGAGGGTGTAGCTGCTGAGCAGGATGACATTGACCAGCAGCACCAGGGTGCCGACGCCAACACCGAAGGTCGTGCCACCGGCACCATCCGGCCACCACATCGCCAGCCACACGTCGTAGGCGAGCAGGAACAGGAAGATGACGGCGATGTAGGCGAAGTAGCGGTGGACGTTCTGCAGCACCAGCGGGAACCAGCGCTCACCCCAGTAGCTGGTGCCGCGCGGCTCACCGACGGCGCACGATACCGGGTCCGACCAGAACGCCTTGTAGTAGGCGCCGCGATAGTAGTAGCAGGTGAAGCGGAACAGTCCCGGGAACGGCAGGATGATCAGCGCCGGCGAGAACGGCGCGAACGCCGGCCACCAGTCCGGCTTCGGCCCGAACCAGGCGTGCGGCGAGTCGCCGTAGATCACCGGGGCGTAGAACGGTGAGAGATATGGCCCCCACTCGTAATAGGCATTCTGGAACGCGGCCCACGTCGCATAGACGATGAAGCCGCCGAGCACCAGGAATACGACCAACGGTCCGACCCACCACGCGTCACGGCGCTGGGTTTCGCCGTAGCCGCGGGGGACGATCTTGACCGGAACTGCCTCCAAGGGACCTCCGAGCAAAGTGGAAACTTGAAAGTGGAAAGTAAGAAGTAGTTCCTAGTTCGCGGGCACGATGGCAATCGCCGCCTGCGCGCACTCGTTGACGACCGTCAGGTAGTTGCGCACGGCGTCAGCGCCAACGACATACGGGTGCGTTTCGCCCGGCTTGCGCGCGGCCACCGCCGGCAGCTTCACCTTGCTGCCGTCGTATTGCGTGTGATTCGACAGCAGGACATCGGCTCCCGCCTTCACGGCGATGTCGCGGAACCGCTCCGCCTGCTGCGCATACGAAATCAACCGCGGCCGGTTCGGCCCGAAGTTGAACAACGTGCCGCCCCAGGTGGCGACGGTGTGCCGCTGGTTGCCGTCGCGCACCGGGAACACCGTCGAAATCGTGCCCTCGGTGTGCCCCGGCGTCACGTACATCGTCATGGTGAAGTCGCCGAGCGTCAGCTTCTGGCCGTCGGTCACGACGACATCCCGCTTCGGCTTCCAGGCGGGGTTCTGCTGGTCGAGCATGTCGTAGTCGGCAGCGGACATCAGCAGGCGCGCGCCGTACTTTTCCTGCAGGTACTTGGCGCCGCCGGCGTGATCGAGGTGGCCGTGGCTGACGACGACGTACTTGATGTCGGCGGGGTTGAGGCCCAGCTTCTTCAGGCCGTCCTCGACCTCGTCCTGGATCGAGTAGTCGTAGATCGCGTCGAGCAGCACGATGCCCTCGGAGGTGGTGATCGCCCACACCGAGAATTCGCTCATGCCGACGTAGTAGAGGTTGTCGAACACCTTCTGCGGCTCGGCGTGCCACGACTCGCGCGCGGGGGGTGCCGGCGGCCCGCCGCCCCGCCCACGCCCGCCGCGACCAGCGCCACCACCCCTGGGGGCCGGCGGCGTTGCCAATGAAATCGCGCCGTTACAAGTCCACTCGAAGACGCTGCGCCATTCGCTGCCCGAAGCCGCCCGCGCCTCTTCGATGTGCCTGAACGCGTCGGCTGACACGTTCGGTGCCGACGTCGGCACCGGTCCGGGCGGCGGCCCCTGCGCGCCGATGGTGACGCCGTAGGCACAAAGCGCGGCGGTGGCGAAACCGGCGAATCGTCTGGGCATGGATCGTCCTGTCAGGTTGGTGGTTGCCAGTCAGGCCTTCTTCCTCGGCCGGAACACGTGCGTGCTCTGGCCGAAGAAGACTTCAGCGCTCTCCATCACCGTTTCCGAGAGCGTCGGATGCGGGTGGATGGTGAGCCGCATGTCCTCGGCGGTGGCGCCCATCTCGATCGCCAGCACGCCCTCGGCAATCAGCTCGCCGCAGCCGGCGCCGACCATGCCGACACCGAGAATGCGCCCGGTCTTCGGCTCGACGATCAGCTTGGTCAGGCCATCCGGCCGATCCACCGAGATGGCGCGGCCGCTCGCCCCCCAGGGGAACTTGCAGACCTCGTGCTCGACGCCCTCGGCCTGCGCCTGCGCCTCCGTCAGACCGGCCCAGGCGATTTCCGGATCGGTGAAGACCACGGCGGGAATGGCCAGCGGTTCGAATACCGCCTTGTGGCCGTTGATCGCTTCCACCGCCACCCGCGCCTCGTGCGATGCCTTGTGGGCGAGCATCGGCTCGCCGGCGACGTCGCCGATCGCGAACAGCGTCGGCTCGGCGGTGCGCCGCTGCGGATCGGTTTCGATGAAGCCCTTGGCGTCGACCTTCACCCTGGTGGTCTCGAGCCCGGGAATCCTGCCGTTCGGGCGGCGGCCGATCGCCACCAGCACGCGATCGAAGACCTGCTCCTTGCCGGCGCCATCCTTGCCGACCGCCTCCCCCTCGAAGGTGACGCGGATGCCGTCCTTTTCCTCGGCCACCTTGACGACCTTGGTGCTCACCATGATGTTGGCGAACAGGCCTTTCAACCGCTTCTCCAGCACCGTGACGAGATCGCGATCCGCTCCCGGCAACAACGTCGGCGTCATCTCGACGACCGACACCTTGCTGCCGAGCGTGGCGTAAACGGTGCCGAGCTCGAGGCCGATGTAGCCGCCGCCGACCACCAGGAGCGACGTCGGCACGTCCGGCAGCTCGAGACCGGAGGTCGAGTCCATCATCCGCGGGCTGTCGAGTGCCAGCGACGGTACCTTGGTCGGCGTCGAGCCGGTCGCCAGGATGCAATGCTCGAACTGCAGCGCGACCTCGCCGTTGCCGGTCGCCACCGTCATCGAGGTCGGACCGGTCAGCGTGGCCCGTCCCTGGATGAAATTGACCTTGCGCAGCTTGGCGACACTGCCAACGCCGGCGGTCAGCTTGTCGACGACACCCTGCTTGTAGCTGCGCAGCTTGTCGATGTCGATCTTCGGCTCGGCAAAGGTGACGCCCCAGCTGCCGGCGTGCTTCGCTTCGTCGATGACCTTGGCGACGTGCAGCAGCGCCTTGGACGGGATGCAGCCGCGATAGAGACAGACGCCGCCGGGGTTCTTCTCTTCGTCGACCAGCGTCACCTGCATGCCGAGATCGGCGGCATAGAAGGCGGCCGCGTAGCCGCCGGGGCCGGCACCCAGCACGACGAGTTGTGTGGATTGAGCCATCAGCCGATGAGGGACAGGAGGAAGGGTTGCTCGATCGCCTCGACCACCCAGCGCAGGAAGCGCATCGCCCCCGCGCCGTCGATGACCCGGTGATCGTACGACAGGGACAGCGGCAGCATCAGCCGCGGCTCGAACTGCGTGCCGCGCCAGACGGGTTCGAAGGCGCCGCGTGAGACGCCGAGAATCGCCACCTCGGGCCAGTTGACGATCGGCGTGAAGTAGGTACCGCCGATGCCGCCGAGGTTCGAGATGGTGATGCCGCCGCCGCTCATGTCCTCGAGGCTCAGCTTCTTCTCACGCGCCCGCGCCGCCGCCTGGTTGATCTCGATGGAGATCTGCTGGATGTTCTTCTGGTCGGCGTTGCGGATCACCGGCACCAGCAGGCCGCGGTCGGTGTCGACGGCAACGCCGACGTTGACGAATTTCTTGTAGACCAGCTCACCGCGCTCGGGGTCGATCGACGAGTTGAACTCGGGGAACTGCTGCACGGCAGTCGCCAGCACCTTGACGAGCATCGCCGTCACGGTGAGGTTGCCGCCCGCCTTGGCCACCGGCTCCTTGAACTTCTTGCGCAATTCCTCGAGCGCCGTGATGTCCGCCTTGTCGAACTGGGTGACGTGCGGAATCGTGTTCCAGGCGTAGCTGAGATGCTCGGAGGTGGCACGCCGGATGTTGCTCCACGGCTGCCGCTCGACCTCGCCCCACTTCTGGAAATCCGGCAGCGAACGCGAGGCCCGGGCCATCGCCGGCGCGCCGCCGCCGGCGGCGCCGACACTGCTCAGGATGCGCCGCGCATGCTCCTTGACGTCGTCCTGCGAGATGCGGCCGTTCGGGCCGGTCCCCTGGATCGCGCCGATCTCGACGCCGATTTCGCGGGCCAGCCGGCGCACCGAGGGTGACGCCGGTGCCGCTGGACCGCGTTCCGCCTTCGCCGCCGGTGCCTGCGGCGCCGCTTCGGCCGCAGCCTCGGGACGTCCGGTGCGCGGCGGCATCGGCAGCACCTTGTGGTCGGCGGCAGGCTTGGCCGCGGCGGCTGGCTCCTCCGCTGCCGCAGGTGCCGGCGCGGCAGGCTCCTGCGCCTGCGGGGCGGCAGCGGCCGGCGCTGCCTGCGGCGGCGCTGCCTGCGCCGGCGGTGCCTGCGCCGGAGCTGCCTGCGCCGGAGGTGCCGCGGCCGCGCCGCTGCCATTACCAGCGGCGCCCTCGTCCACCGTCAGCACCACCGCGCCGACCTTGATCTTGTCGCCCTTCTTGATCTTGATTTCCTTGATGACCCCGGTCACCGAGGAGGGCACTTCGATCGTCGCCTTGTCCGTCTCGAGCTCGAGCACCGGCTGATCACGCTTGATCGTGTCGCCGACCTTGACCATCACGCGGGTGACGTCGCCGCCAGCGACGCCCTCGCCCAGCTCAGGAATTTTGAATTCGTTCACGTATGCGGATCCTGTCGACTAGGAAATTGCGGGATTCGGCTTCTCCGTGTCGATGCCGAGCTCTTTGATTGCCTTCTGCACCACGCTGACGTCGATCTTGCCGTCGCGCGCCAGGTCGCTCAACGTCGCCGCGACGATGAACTTGGCGTCGACTTCGAAGAAGTCGCGCAGCGACGTGCGCCCCTCGCTGCGGCCGAAGCCGTCGGTGCCGAGCGTCGTGATGCGGCGCGGCATCCAGCGATCGATCGAATCGGGCATCGCCTTGACGTAGTCGGAGGCGGCGACGATGACGCCCTCGGCCTTTTCAAGGCACTGCGTCACCCACGGCACGCGCGGCGTCTCGCCCGGGTGCAACCGGTTCCAGCGTTCCGCGGCGTGTCCGTCACGATAGAGCTCGGTGTAGCTGGTGACGCTCCAGACGTCGGCGGCGACGTCGTACTTCTCTTCGAGGATCTGCTGCGCCTTGACCACCTCGTTGAGGATCGCACCGCTGCCGAGCAGTTGCGCGCGGCCGCCCTTCGCCTTCTTCTTCTCCGACGCCTTGAAGCGATAGAGCCCCTTGAGGATGCCGTCGCGCGCGCCTTCCGGCATCGACGGCATCTCGTAGTTCTCGTTCATCACCGTCAGGTAGTAGAAGACGCTCTCGCCATCCTTGTACATGCGGCGGATGCCGTCCTCGATGATCACGGCAATCTCGTACCCGTAGGCCGGGTCGTAGGAGATCAGGTTCGGCACCGCGAGCGCCAGCAGGTGGCTGTGGCCATCCTGGTGCTGCAGCCCTTCGCCCGACAGCGTCGTCCGTCCGGCGGTGCCGCCGAGCAGGAAGCCGCGGGTCCGCGTGTCAGCGGCAGCCCACACCAGGTCGCCGACGCGCTGCATGCCGAACATCGAGTAGTAGATGAAGAACGGGATGGTGTTGACGCCGTGCGTCGCGTAGGCGCTGCCGGCGGCGATGAACGAGGAGAGCGAGCCGGCCTCGGTGATGCCTTCCTCGAGGATCTGGCCGTCGGTCTCTTCCTTGTAGTAGAGCAGCGTGTCCATATCGACCGGCTCGTAGAGCTGGCCGACATGCGAGTAGATGCCGACCTGGCGGAACAGCGCCTCCATGCCGAAGGTGCGCGCTTCGTCCGGGACGATCGGCACCACCAGCTTGCCGATCTCCTCGTCGCGCAGCATCTTTGCCAGCATGCGGACAAACGCCATCGTCGTCGATGCCTTGCGTCCTTCGCTGCCTTTGTGGAATTCGGAGAAGAGCTCCGGGAGGGAGTCGGTCTTGAGCGGTTCGGACTGGACCTTGCGGGACGGCACGAAGCCGCCAAGCTGTTTGCGCTTCTCCAGCATGTAGGAGATTTCGGGGCTGTTCTCCGACGGCCTGTAGAACGGCGCCTTGACCACCTCGTCGTCACTCATCGGGATGCCGAAGCGGGTGCGGAACGCCTTCAGTTCCTCCTCGTTCAGCTTCTTCTGCTGGTGCGTGACGTTCTTGCCTTCGCCCGATTCGCCGATGCCGTAGCCCTTGATGGTGCGGGCTAGGATGCAGGTCGGCTGGCCGGTGTGCTCGACCGCCGCCTTGTAGGCGGCATAGACCTTCGCCGGATCGTGGCCGCCGAGCGTCAACTTCTTGAGCTGGTCGTCCGAGAGGTGCTTGACCATGTCGAGCAGCCGCGGGTCGGTGCCCCAGAAGTGCTGCCGGACGTAGGCGCCGGTCTCGACCGCGTACTTCTGGTACTGGCCGTCGACCACCTCGCCCATGCGCTTCAGCAGCAGGCCGTCGTGATCCTTCTCGAGCAGCGCGTCCCACTCGCTGCCCCAGATGACCTTGATCACGTTCCAGCCGGCGCCGCGGAACGCGGCTTCGAGCTCCTGGATGATCTGACCGTTGCCGCGGACCGGGCCGTCGAGGCGCTGCAGGTTGCAGTTGATGACGAAAATCAGATTCTCGAGCTTCTCGCGCGATGCCAGGGTGATCGCCCCGAGCGTCTCGGGTTCGTCGGTTTCACCGTCGCCGATGAACGCCCACACCTTCGAGTTCGAGCGCTTCTTCAGGCCGCGATCTTCGAGGTAGCGCATGAAGCGCGCCTGGTAGATGGCGCAGATCGGGCCGAGACCCATCGAGACCGTCGGGAATTCCCAGAAGTCCGGCATCAGCCATGGGTGCGGATACGACGACAGGCCGCCGCCTTCCTTCAGCTCACGGCGGAAGTTGGTCAGCTTGGCGTCGTCGATGCGGCCTTCGAGAAAGGCGCGGCTGTAGATGCCGGGCGCGGCGTGCCCCTGGAAGTAGATGATGTCGCCGTCGTTGTTCTCGCCCTTACCCTTGAAGAAGTGGTTGAAGCCCACTTCGTAGAGGGTCGCCGAGGAGGCGAAGGTCGAGATGTGGCCGCCGATGCCCTCCTCCACCTTGTTCGCCTTGACGACCATGGCGAGCGCGTTCCAGCGGACCAGGCTCTTGATGCGGCGCTCGATCTCGCGGCTGCCGGGGAAGGGCGGCTGTTCCGCGGCCGGGATGGTGTTGATGTACGGGGTATTGGCAGTGAATGGCTGGCGAACACCGCTCCGGCGTGCGTAATCGCTCAGTTCGCGAAGCAGCCGCGTGACCCTGGTCGGGCCGCCGGACTGGAGCACGTAGTCGAGGGAGTCGAGCCACTCGCGGGTTTCGAGGGCTTCAATCTCCGCCGCGTCCTTCGGTGCTGAATTGCGCATGAATCCTCTATGAGATTGCCATCCGGTCAGCAGGCGCTCGGCGCGGCCCGTGGCACGATGCCCCAGGCGGACCGACCAGATCATGCAGTCCTCTAATGTGGAAATAACAACACGCCATTTTAGTCCTCGACCGAGGTCCGATGAAACTTGTTTCAGCCACTGTCGTGCGCCGCGCAGCGGCTTCTGGCCACGCGCCGGGGCTCGCCGCCGTTCATCATGCGATCGCCACATGCGAACGATGCCCGCGGCTCAGGGATTACTGCCGCCGCATTGCCCGCGAGAAGAAGCGCGCCTACCGTGACGAGAGTTACTGGGGGCGTCCGGTGCCTGGCTTTGGCGACGTCGACGCACGGCTGCTCGTAGTTGGGCTGGCGCCGGCCGCGCACGGCGCCAACCGCACCGGACGGGTGTTCACCGGCGATGGCACCGGCGGCTCGGGCGACTTTCTCATGGCGGCGATGCACCGCACCGGCTTCGCCAGCCAGCCGACCTCTGTTCACGCCGGCGACGGACTGACGCTGCGCGACGCGTACATCGCCGGAGCGGTGCGGTGCGCGCCGCCCGACAACAAGCCGCGGCCCGAAGAGATCGCCCGCTGTCTCGATCATCTGGATGCGGAGCTTGCCGAACTGCGACACGTTCGCGTCGTCGTGGCACTCGGCAAGATCGGGTTCGATGCCTGGCTGCAGCTGGTGCGCCGCCGCGGACGCGTGCCGTCACCGCGGCCGGCGTTTGGTCACGGTGCCGTGGTGCGGCTGGAGGACGCTGGAACGGGGGTGCCGCCCGTGCTGATCGGCTGCTACCACCCGAGCCGGCAGAACACGAATACCGGCCGGATGACGCCGGCAATGCTGGAGGCGGTGTTCAGGACGGCGCGACGAGCGTTGTGAGCGTCGTTTAGGGGTGGTGGCGCTTGGTGGCGTGATGGTTACGAACCACCACGCCACCAACCACCCGACTACTTTCGTTACTTCACCGATCCCGGCTTGAGGACGAAGTTGTTGTTCTCGTCGGCAACGCGGTAGGCGCGATGACAGCCGCCGCACGACGCACCGACCTCGCGGGACGCGGCGCTCACGGCAGTGGCGTCCGGCGCGGGAGCCGAGAGCACTTTGTCGAGCGCGGCCACCTTAACGCGGGCTTCCTTGCCGAACGCGATGGCGTCGTCCTTCTTGTTCAGAACCCAGAAGTTCTGCGCGTCCTCGAGCGCCTCGTCGACCTGCTTCGCCTGCTTCTTGGCATCGGCATACGCCTTGGCCTGGATCGCCTTGTTCATCGCCGTCTGCGCCACGCTGATGCGCTTCATGGCCTTGTCGAGATCGTCGGCGGTCCTGGCCTTGTCAGCCACGAGGGCGACGCCGCTGAGCGACACCGCGAGAGCCACCACGAACGAAGCAATACGCCGCATTTCAAGTCCTCCGCTTATTGGAAAAGAGCGAACCTGATCATGCGACATCTTCGGGCACCCGGCAAGATGCCATGGCAACTCTTCAGGGATTCTTCAGGGAATCGTCAGGAGCCGGGCGATTGCGCGGTCAGCTCTGCCTCGCCGCCGACCGCCGCACGAATGCATCGCGGGCCACGACGGCGACGTCCGGGCGGTTCGAGATGAGCGCGTCGACGCCCCAGCCGAGCAACCGATCCATGTCGAACCGGCTGTCGACGGTCCACACCTGCACCTGCAAGCCGGCCCGGTGGGCGTCACGGATGAAGCGCGGCGAGACCACCCGCGTGGTGCCCACCTCCTCCGGCACCTGGTAGCCGCCGTACCCGGCATGCCGCACCGGCAGCCGCAGCCATGAACGGTAGAGCGCGAGCCGCACCTCCGCGCCGCAGGCGCTGGTCGCGATGCCAGGCGCCGCGCGCCGGACGGCACGCAGGCTGCGCGCGCCGTAGCCCGCGGCACAGACCCGTTCTTCCGCACCGGCACGGCGCACGTCACGAACCACCGCGTCGGCCAGCGCCTCGGAATCGACCTTCATCTCGACAATGATCGGCATCGTTGGATGCCGCTCGAGCACCTCGGCGAGCGTCGGGATACCGATGCCTTTGGCGCGGAATGGCGCCGCTCCGCTGCGGGTGACGAAGTGCGCCCCCGCATCCACCCGTGCAAGCTCTGCGGCTGTGCGCAGCCGGACCGGCCCCGACGCGCTGGTCGTCCGGTCGAGCGTCTCGTCGTGGTGAACGACGACGACGCCGTCCGCCGAGAGGTGCACGTCGAGCTCGAGGCCGTCCGCCCCCGCCTGCATGCCGAGATCGAACGCCGTGATCGTGTTCTCTGGCCCAAGATCGCAGCCGCCGCGATGTGCAAAGACCAGTGGCCGGCTCGAGGAGAGACTCGAGGAGAAAAAGGACACGCGCTAATGCTAATGGCAAGGCGCGAGATGAGCATTGGGCAACGGGCATTGAGCATTGATACGATGACTCATGCCAAGTTCCACCGGGATTTCCACGCTGGGCGACCTGCGGCGCGCCGTGGCCGGCGGCGCCGTGCCGCATCGCACCGTCCACGAGGAAGTCCGTGAAAACCTGATCCAGAAGCTGCGCGGCGGCGAATCGCTCTTTCCCGGAATCGTCGGCTACGACGACACCGTGATTCCGCAGGTCGTCAACGCCCTGCTCTCGCAACACAATTTCATCCTGCTCGGCCTGCGTGGCCAGGCAAAAACGCGGCTGCTGCGGGCGCTGGTCACACTGCTCGATGAGCGGATCCCGGTCATGCCCGGCTGCGAAATCAACGACGACCCGCTCGAGCCGATCTGCGGCGGCTGCCGCGCGCGGATTGCGGCCGAGGGCGACGCTACCCCGATCGCCTGGCTGGCGCGCGATGCCCGCTACGTCGAGAAGCTGGCAACGCCGGACGTGACGATTGCCGACATGGTCGGCGACATCGATCCGATCAAGGCGGCGCGCTCCGGCCTGCAGCTCTCTTCGGAGCTGACGATGCACTACGGGCTGCTGCCGCGCGCCAACCGCGGCATCTTCGCCATCAACGAACTGCCCGACCTCGCCGGCAAGATCCAGGTCGGCCTGTTTAACATCCTGCAGGAAGGGGACGTCCAGATAAAGGGCTACCCGGTCCGGTTGCCGCTGGACCTGATGATGGCGTTCACCGCCAACCCCGAGGACTACACTGCACGCGGCAAGATCATCACGCCGCTCAAGGACCGCATCGGTTCCGAGATCCGCACGCACTACCCCGCCGGCCGCGGCGAAGCGATGGCCATCACCGCGCAGGAGGCGTGGCTGACGCGGAACGGCGCGGCGCCGAAGACGGAGGTGCCCACCTTCATCGCCGAGGTGGTCGAAGAGATCGCGTTCCAGGCGCGGCAGGATCGCCGCATCGACAAGCGATCGGGCGTCAGCCAGCGGCTGCCGATCTCCGCCCTGGAGAACGTCGTCTCGAACGCCGAGCGGCGGGCGCTGCTGACCGGCGAGGAGGTGGCGGTGCCGCGCGTTACCGACATCTACTCCGCGCTGCCGTCGATCACCGGCAAGTTCGAGATGGAATACGAAGGCGAGCTGAAGGGCGCTGAGACGATCGCCCGCGAAGTCATCCGCGCGGCGGTGGCGACGGTGGCCGACGGCTACCTGTCGCACCTGGACAGCCGCCAGGTGATCGAGTGGTTCGATCTCGGCGGCAGCCTGCAGCTGGCCGACACGATGAGTGCCGCTGACGTGCTCGGCCACGCGCGACAGGTGCAGGGGCTCGTCGACCTGGCGCACCAGGCCGGCATCCCGGCGCAGGCATCGGCGCCGCTGCTCGCCGCCGGCATCGACTTCGTGCTCGAAGGGCTCTACGCCGGCAAGAAGTTGAGCCGCAGCGAGGATCGCGGCTATCACGCCACCGAGCCGGCACCGCGCCGCCAGGCCCGCGAGGCGGCGTTCAATGACGACCCGCCGGCGCCGACCGGCGGCGGCAAGGGCAAGAAGTACTACAACTAAGCTGGTTGCTAGTTGGTGGTTGGTCGTTGGTGGTGAACGTGGATTCGACACGACGGGCGGTGGCCAGGGCCCGGCCCGCGCGAGCGCGGCTCAACCACCCGCAACGACTCACCACCAACCACCAACCACCAACCAGACGCAGTCCGTTATGAAATACCGCTACTCCAAGTACACCGGCGAGTTGCTCGACGAGATCGACATCGAGGATCTCGTCTCGAAGCTGTCGGACCTGCTCATGTCGAGCGGCTTCAGCAGCCCGTGGGGCGACCCGTCGGCCGGTGACGAGGATCGCACGATGCAGGCGTTGCATGACGCGATTCTCGAGGCGCTGTTCAGCGGCGGCGTGCTGTCGGACGAAGCGCTCGACCAGTTACTCGGCGAACCGGCGGATGGCGACCAGGAAGCGGCGCGGCAGCAGCTCGAAGATCTCATCCAGCAGATCATCGAACGGATGATGGAGCAGGGTTTCATCACGGCCGCCCCGGACCTTGCCTCCGAGCAGGAGCGCCGCCGTGGCGCTGGCGGCGGCGTCGGCGAGGACGCCGGCCCGGTCACGTTCGAGGTCACCGACAAGGCGCTGGACTTTCTCGGCTATCGCGCCTTGCGCGACCTGCTCGGGTCGGTCGGCCGCAGCCATGCCGGCCGTCACGACACGCATCATCTCAGCACCGGCGTCGAAGCGATTTCGGCGCCGAAGCCGTACGAGTTCGGCGACACGCTCAACCTCGACCCGAGCAGCACGATCCTGAACGCGGTGCAGCGGCTGCACCGGGAGCGCCGCGACGCGGGCGGCTCCCTGGCCCCGGGCGCGGCGATTGACGTCGACTACTCGGACCTGATGGTCGCGCAGAGCGAATACCAGAGCTCGTGCGCCACCGTCATCATGCTCGACTGCAGCCACAGCATGATCCTCTACGGCGAGGACCGCTTCACGCCGGCCAAGCGCGTCGCGCTGGCGCTGTCGCACATGATCCGCACGCAGTATCCCGGCGATTCGCTCAACGCGGTGCTGTTCCACGATTCAGCCGAGGAAGTGCCGCTGAAGCAGCTTGGCCGCGTCCGTGTCGGCCCGTACTACACCAACACGCGGGCCGGGCTGCGGCTGGCACGCCGCATCCTCGAGCGGCAGCGCAAGGACATGCGGCAAATTGTCATGATCACCGACGGCAAGCCCTCGGCCCTGACCCGGCCGGACGGCCAGATCTACAAGAACGCCTTCGGCCTCGATCCCTTCATCGTCGCCGAAACCTTTGCCGAGGTGAACGCCTGCGCCAAGGCCGGCATCATGATCAACACGTTCATGCTGGCGCGCGACCACGACCTGGTCGCCTTTGTCCGCCGCGTCGCCTCGATCTGCCGCGGCAAAGCCTACTTCACCACCCCGTACACCCTGGGTCAGTACGTGCTGATGGACTACATGGACCGCAAGACGAAGACGATTCATTAGCTGCAGGTTTCAACCGAGTCGCCAATCGCCCTTTGAAAATGCCATGCTTCCCCCGACCATCCCGATCTTTCCGCTGCCCAACGCGGTGCTGTTCCCGAACGTGTTCCTGCCGCTGCACATTTTCGAGCCGCGGTATCGGCAGATGGTGGCTGATGCGCTGGCCGGCGATCGCATCATCGGCATGACGCTGTTGCGGCCCGGGTTCGAGCGGGACTACGAGGGGCGGCCGCCGATTTACGAGATCGGCTGCGCCGGGGTGATCACCCACGCGGAGAAGCTGGCCGACGGCCGCTATGACATGGTGCTGCGCGGCATCGAGAAATTTCGCGTCACCGGCGAGGACGCAACTAAAGCCTACCGCCTGGCGCACGTGCAGCCGATTGCCGAGGCGATCACCGAGGAGGAGCGGCCAATCCTGCGCCAGCAGCGCCAGCGCCTCGAAGCGGTACTCGCCGCGACCGTCGAACGCAGCGGCGGCGACCCACGCTTCCCGCCCGCTGTTCCGGACGAGGACCTGGTGAACGCGCTCGCCCAGTACGTGCAGCTCGAGCCGCTCGAACGGCAGGCGCTACTCGAACGCCACGGCGTCCTCGAGCGCAGCCGCGGCCTGATCGAACTGCTGGAGATGCAGACGCTGACCCCGCGCGGCAGCCTCTGGAAGGATCGGTCGGTCCACTAGGGCTGGGTCCGACGTTCCACTTTCCACTTTCCACTTTCTACTTCTCCCCTCCCTCTCTCGTCACCGCCACGTAGAACGCCACGGGCGCGGCGATGAGCAGCACGCCGACGGCGACGACCAGCGGCAATTGATCGCGAATCGGCTGCAGCAGCAGCGGCGCGGCGCCGGCGACGCTGCTGTGGATCGCCGGCCAGGCGACCGAGAGCAGCGCCACGCCGATGCCGGAGACGCAGGCGCCGGCGAGCCCCTGCAGCCAGATCATCGGTCGTGCTGCTGCCTCCGCCGCCTCCGCTCTGGCCCGTAGCGCAGCCCGCCACCAGACCTGCCCCGCCGCCGGCACCTCGAGGTCGCGTGCCGCAGCGTAGTCGTCGCGCAGCAGCGGCGCGACCGCCGCGACGTCGGCGCACACCTCGCACGCTTCGGCGTGGGCGCGCAGCTCGCCTAAGCGGTCCCCGCCACGCACGTCCGCGGCGTCGGCAGAGTCGCTGGCGGCGTCGCTGGCGGCGTCGCTGGCGAGACCATCGTGCCAATGGCCGCCGAGGACAGCGGCGACCATCTCCGGTTCGCGCGGGCAATCGATCTGGCTCATCGCCGTCCTCCCATCTGTTCGGCTGCGTCACTGCCGAGCAGCGAGCGCAAGCGGCGGCGTGCCCTGAACAGCATCGCCTTGAGGCTCGACGACTTGACGCCGAGCGAAGCAGCAATCTCTTCGTGCGAGCAGCCTTGCGCGTACGCCAGCCACAGCATGCTCCGCTCGCGCGGCTTGAGCCGGCCCAGAGCACGCACCAGGTCGATGCGGCGGGCCGCCTGATCCGCGCTCTCGCTGCGCGCGGTCAGCGGCAGATCCGCTGCATCCGCGGCCACCGTCGACACTCGCGGCTGCCGTCGCCCGTCGCGCACCAGGTTGGTGGCGATCCGGAACAGATAGTTGCGGCGATGTTCGTCGCTCTCGAACTGCGCCGTTGTCCGCAGGAACCGGTAGTAGGCCTCCTGCAGCAGATCGTCGGCAAGTCGGCGGTCGCCGGTTGCCCGCGCCAGGTAGAGCCACACCGGCCGCGATGTCAGTTCGTAGAAGAGGCGGAACGCTTCCTCGGTCATCTGGAAGGTGCGGTCCGCTTCGGCGAGCGCGCCAAGCCGTTCGATGTCGGTGAGCGTCATCATGCCTGCACGCGCGGGGCGAGCAGCCCGAGGCGGGACGACAGGAGGTAGGCAACCACCGCGGAGACGACGAATCCGGTGCCCACCGCCAGGGCGATGGTGCCCATGACCGTGAAGCCCTGGGCGATCTCCGGGAGGACGTCGCCCGGCATCAGCCACAGGCCGATCCCGAGCGACGCGAGAATCAGGCCTGCCTGCACCGACCAGAGAATACGCCCGAGCGGCGCCGCGGTCGGTCGCGAGTCGCCCTCCACCGAGATCGGCGCCGATTCGAGGAAGCGGCGGCCAGCCGGAGACTGGATGTAGGCCAGCAGGTCCTCGTTGGTCGTCAGCCGATCCAGCAGCTTGGTGTGGACGTCCGTCTGAATCCGCACCTGCCGCAGCCAGCGCCGGTACTCGATCAGCTGGCGCAGCAGCGACGCGACGACGAACAGTGCCGCCATGATGCCGGTGAACACGGCGACGCCAGCGAGGATGGCGCTGAACATGTCGAGCGCCCGCTCGCTTTGGCTGTTTTCCCTCAAGGTGTTCTGGCCGAAGAAGTACGCGGGGTTGCGCCGGACCTCGGGATGCTGCTGCAGAAACGCCGCGAGCTGCGGGTAGGGCGCGAGGTACTCGGCGCTGCTCAGCAGCGCCGGATCGAGCCGTAGCACCTCGCGCACCGACGGCGGATGCTCCTGCAGGATTTCGTGCAGCCGCTGATAGGTGTCGCGAGCGTTCGGCGACTCCTGGAGTACCGGGACGGCTGGCGCCACGGGGGCGGTGGCAACGCCCGGGCGCTGGCTGTCGGGAGGCGGCAATTGCGCGGACGCCGGCGACGCTCCGGCAAGCGTCAGGGCAGCGGCGACGGCGGCAACGGCGAACATGTGTGTCATGCCCGGTAACTACGCAGCTGCCGCGTAACGGTTAACAGCCCGCCTCGGCGGGCGCGCACGGCCGCTACCGCCCGTCGGGACCGGTGCCGGTGAACGGCACGAACTGCACCGGAATCGTGCGTTCCTGCCGCAGGCCGGCAGCAGTTTTTTCTACCAGCGTCAGCCACTGGGTCTGCCACTGGGCGCCGAGCGGAATCACCAGTCTGCCTCCTGGCGCAAGCTGCTCAATCAGGGCGGTCGGCACGCGCTCCGGAGCCGCCGCCACCAGGATGCGATCGAACGGGGCGCCCGGCGGCCAGCCGGCCATCCCGTTGCCGGTAATGACGGTGGCGTTGCTGACACCCACCGCGCGCAAGGCAGCGGCGGCACGCGCGGCCAGCTCCGGGACGATCTCCATCGTGACGACTTCCCGGGCGAGCTGTGCCAGTACGGCCGCGTGGTAACCGGAACCGGCGCCGACCTCGAGCACCCGGTGCTCCGCCGCGACGTCCAGCAGGTCCACCATGTAGGCAACGACAAACGGCTGTGAGATTGTTTGGCCCTCGCCAATCGGCAGCGGACCATCCTCGTAGGCACGGTCGGCGAGGTGACCAGGCACGAACCGCTCGCGCGGCACGGCGCGCATCGCCGCGAGCACCCGCGCCGTGGTGACGCCGCGCCGCCGGATCTGCTCCTCGACCATCGCGGCGCGCGCCGCCTCGGTATCCCGGCCGGCGCGCTCCTCAGCAGTCATGGTGTCCTCGGTGTCGGCCGCTGCGCCGGCCGGCAGCAGCGTTCAGTCGATCGGGTGGGCGCGCAGCCGTTCGGCAATCAGCGCGATCACCTTGGCGCCGTGAAACCGCCCGTTCTCGATGAAGATGGCGCCGGTGTTCTTGCCGGCGATGCACCCGCCGACGAGGAACAGGTTCGGCACGTTGGTTTCGAAGGTGTCCTGGTTGAGGTCTGGCGCCAGCGACACGGGATCGCACTGGATACCGGCGCGCGTCATCAGCGCCGCGTCCGGATGGTAGCCGGTCAACAGGAATACGCCTTCCGCCGGCAATTCTTCCCGCTTGCCGTGCTGTTCGATCACCACGACGTTCGGGCGGATCTCGACCACGGTGGCTTCGAAGCGGGACGCGATCGAGCCCTCCTTGAGACGATTCTCGATGTCCGGCCGCACCCAGTACTTGATGGTGTCGCCGAGCGTGGCGTGGCGGTGCACCAGCGTCACGTGGACGCCGGCGCGGAACAACTCGAGCGCGGCTTCCGCCGCCGAGTTCTTGCCGCCGACAATGACGACGCGCTGGCGGTAGTACGGATGCGACTCGGTGTAGTAGTGCGACACGTGCGGCAGATCTTCGCCGGGGATGCCGAGATGATTCGGGTGATCCGAGTAGCCGATCGCCAGCACCACGGTGCGGGCATGCCGAACGCGCTGGACGCCGGACTTGTCGCGCGTGGTGACGGCGAACACCGACGGGCCACCGGAGGCAAGGGATTCCCGCTCGATCGCCATCACTTCTTCCTGGAGTGAGATCGGCAGGTTGTAGGTATCGACGACACGGCGGTAGTAGCGCAGCGCTTCGAGCCGGGTCGGCTTCTCGAACGGGCTGACGAGCGGCAGGCCGCCGATTTCCAGCAGCTCCGGCGTCGTAAAGAACACCATGTTGGTCGGGAAGTTGAAGATCGAATTGACCAGGATCCCCTTCTCGACGATTGCGTAGTCAAGACCATGCTGCTTGGCAGCGATCGCCGTCGCCAGGCCCGATGGACCAGCGCCAACGATGAGAACGTCGCGAACAGACATGCTTCCATGATACCGGTGCCGCCACCGCTCTTGGCCATCGTGGTAATGTCGAAGCCCCCGGCACGAGTTCCCCCACGATGCGTCTCTCCCAGTTGCTCGCGTCCCAAATCCCTCCCGGATCGCGTTCCCGCGGCTATAGCTACTTCATGCGCGGCGCGGTCAGCAACATCGGCCGGGTCGGCTCGGCCGTACACGCCGATGTCATCGGCTCGGAGCTCTACACCGTCTCGCTGGAGTGGGAAGGGGGCGTCCTGCACGCCTCGTGCACGTGCCGCTTCTTCGACGATCGTGCGGAGACCTGCAAGCACATCTGGGCGACGATCCTCGAGGCGGAACGACGGGGTGTGACGGTGCCGATGCCCGCGCCGGCCCCCGCGGCACCGACGATCGCGGCAGCGGCGGCGCCTCGGCCGCTCGCGACATCGCCGGTGACGCCGCCCAGTGCTGTGCGGCCGCGCCAGAACGCGGCGCGCGGCCCGTGGCGGGAGTTGCTGGACGCCGTGACGATGACGCCGGCGGCGAGTGGTGAGGCGGCGCGCCGGCAGCCGGACGACACCCAGCTGCTGTATGTCGTCGACGTGGCTGCCAGCCGCAAGGCGGAGGCGGTGGTGATCGAACTGATGCGGCGCGACCGCAAGGTGAACGGCGACTGGGGCAAGCCGAAGCCGGCCAGGCTGACGAGGGACCAGCTCCAGACGGTCGCGGCTGCCGATCGCGAGCTGGTGGAGCGGCTCACGGGTGGGCAGATTCATCACGAGTGGGACTCGAGCCTCTCCAGCCACAGCGAGTTCGAACGGCTGCGCTTGGTCGGTGCCTTTGCCGCCGACCACCTGGCGCTCATTGCCGGCACGGGACGCGCGCTGCTGCGCCCCGCCGCGGAGGCCGAGCCCGAGCCGCCGGCGCCGCGGCGCTGGGAGCGCCAGCGGCGACAGCCGCGACGCGCTCCGGTCGACCTGCTGCCGCTCGCCTGGGACGCTGGCCCGCCATGGACGTTCGCCGTCAAGATTCGCAAGGACGAGACCGAGGCAGACTACGTGGTCGATGGCGTGCTGTTCCGGCCCGGCGAAGAGATGCCGGTCGCCGAGCCGCTCCTGCTGCTCGCCGATGGCATCGTCCTGACGAGGACGCACGGCGCGCGGCTGACGCGGGACAGCGGCTTCGCCTGGCTGGTGGCGCTGCGCGCCTATGGTCCAACGCCGGTGCCGGCCGGCGGCAAGCAGCAACTGGAGGATGCGCTCGCGGCGCACCCGCCGGTGGTGCAGGCGGCGCCCGGCGACCTGCACACGCAGATCGAGGAACTGCGGCCGCAGCCGTTCATGCGGCTGCGGCCGCTCAGATACCCGCCCGAACGGCTGATCGGCGACGTGTCGTTCGACTACGGCGGCGTGATCGTGCCCGCCGGCTCGTTGAACGCGATCGTCCGTGCCCCGGACAGCGAGCGGATCGTGCGCCGGGCGCTGGCACAGGAGACGGCGCTGCTCGATCAGTTGACGCGGGCCGGGTTCCGGACCGAGTGGAGCGTCGAGGCCGGGGCTGCCGTGCCGCACATCGCCGCAGCACTGCTGCCCCGCGTCGTGCGGACGCTAACCGCGGCCGGCTGGCAGGTCGAAGCTGGCGGCGTCCAGTACCGGCAGGCGGCGCGCTTCTCCATGCAGGTCACCTCCGGCATCGACTGGTTCGACCTGGCGAGCTATGCGGAGTATGGCGACCAGCGCGTGTCGCTGCCGCAGCTGCTCGCCGCGCGCGCGCGCGGCGACGAGATGGTGCCGCTGGAAGACGGCAGCATGGGCATCCTGCCGGACGAGTGGCTGCGCGCGAATGCGCTGCTGCCCCGGCTGGCGACCCGGCAGGGCGATCTCCTGCGCTTCAAGCCGTCGCAGCTGGCGCTGCTCGATGCGCTGCTGGCCGCGCAGCCGGAAACGACATGGGACGACCGGTTCGCCCGTGCCCGCAGCGAGTTGCTGGCGTTCGACGGCATCACGCCGGCGGATCCACCGTCTTCCTTCACCGGCACCCTGCGTGAGTATCAGCGTGAAGGCCTCGGCTGGCTGCTGTTCCTGCGCCGGTTCGGATTCGGCGGCTGTCTCGCTGATGACATGGGGCTCGGCAAGACCGTCATGGTGCTCGCGCTGCTAGCCCGGCTGCGCGAGGAGGGCGGCGCGTCGCACCCGGCGCTGGTGGTCGCACCACGCTCGTTGGTGTTCAACTGGCGGCAGGAAGCGAGCCGCTTTGCGCCAGCCCTGCGGGTGCTGGAATATACCGGCAGCGAGCGGGTCGCGGCGCGGGAGCGGCTCGCCGACTACGACCTGGTGCTGACCACCTACGGAACGCTTCGCCGCGACGCCGCGCACCTGGCCGACGTGCCGTTCGAATATGTCGTGCTCGACGAATCGCAGGCGATCAAGAACGCCGCGAGCGCATCGGCCAAGGCCGTACGGCTGCTGAAGCCGGCGCACCGCCTGGCACTGAGCGGCACGCCGATCGAGAACCACCTCGGCGAGCTGTGGAGCCTGTTCGAGTTCCTCAACCCGGGGCTGCTCGGCTCCGCACGGGTCTTTTCCGAGATCGGCAGCGCGCGCACCGCAGACGAGGACTCGACCGCGCTGCTCGCCCGCAGCCTGCGGCCGTTCCTGCTGCGGCGAACGAAGGAACAGGTCGCGCCGGAACTACCGGAGCGGACCGAGCAGACCCTCTACTGCGAGCTCGAGCCGGCGCAGCGCGCACTCTATGACGAGCTGCGGGAGCACTACCGCCGTGCCCTGCTCGATCGCTCGACCGGCGCGGCCTTCAGCCGATCGAAGCTGCAGGTGTTGGAAGCGCTTGCTCCGCCTGCGGCAGGCCGCGTGCGCATCCCGGCCTCGTCGACGCCGCGCGCAGCAACGAGCCGTCGGCCAAGCTCGACGTGCTGCTGCCGCATCTGGCCGAGGCGGTCGACGAGGGCCACAAGACGCTCGTCTTCTCGCAGTTCACCAGCTTTCTCGCCATCGTCCGCGCAGCGCCTCGACGCCGAGGGCCTGGCCTACGAATATCTCGACGGCACGACGCGGGACCGGCAGGCGATCGTCGAGCGCTTCCAGACCGACCCGGAGCGCCGCCTGTTCCTGATCAGCCTGAAGGCGGGCGGCGTCGGCCTCAACCTCACCGCCGCGGAGTACGTCTTCCTGCTCGACCCGTGGTGGAACCCGGCGGTGGAAGCGCAGGCCGATCGACCGTGCCCACCGCATCGGCCAGACGCGGCACGTCTTCGCCTACCGCCTGATTGCGCGCGACACCGTCGAGGAGCGCGTCCTCGAGTTGCAGGAGCGCAAGCGGCACCTGGCCGACGCCATCCTCGAGGCGGACGGCGGCCTGATCCGCGACCTGAACCGCGAAGATCTCGAACTGCTGTTGTCGTGAAGAACGGTGTGCGCCCGCCAGGTGACGTAGTCCTGGTGCCGCACGGCGTGATGACGTAGGGCGGGTGCCGCGCAGCGGACCCGCCGGGTGACGTAGGGCGGGTGCCGCGGAGCGGACCCGCCGGATGCGGCGCCGCCCCGTTTACGCGGTCGCCGGTTGTGGCGTCCCTTCCAGGCGGAAGGCGCGGTGCAGCGCGACTACGGCGGGGCCGGCGTCGGTCTCGGCGACGACCATCGAGATGTTGCGCTCCGACGAGCCCTGCGAGATGGCGATGACGTTGATGCCGGCGGTCGCCAGCGCGCCGAACACCGTTGCCGCGATGCCGGGCGTGCCACGCATGCGATCGCCGACCGCCGCGACGACCGCGACCGGCTGCTCGACGATTTCCTCGATGTGACCGCGCGAGAGTTCGACGTCGAGTGCCGCGTGCAGCGCGCGCACGACGCGGGGCGCCTCCGCTGCACTCAGCACGAAGCAGATGTTGTTCTCCGACGAGGCCTGCGAAATCATCAGCACGTTTGCCTGCTGCTCGGCGACGACGTCGAAGGCCTTGGCGACGATGCCGGGGATGCCCTGCATGCCGGTGCCGCTGATGGCGATGAGGCTGACCTTGCGAATCGAGGTCACCGCCTTGACACCTGGTACCGAGGCATCGCCGCCGATGCTGACGCGCGTGCCCGGGTGCGACGGGTTGAAGCTGTTGAGGATGCGAACCGGGATTCGCTCGCGGAACGCCGGCAGGATCGTCTTGTAGTGCAGCACCTTGGCGCCGTAATACGCCAGCTCGGATGCCTCGCTGTAGGAGATCTCCGGCAGCGTGTGGGCGTCGGGCACCTCCGCCGGATTGGCCGTCATCACACCGTCCACGTCGGTCCAGATCCACACTTCGTCGGCGCCGAGCGCGGCGCCGAGGATCGAGGCCGAATAGTCCGACCCGCCGCGCCCCAGCGTCGTCAGCACGCCGTCGGCGGTCGCGCCGATGAAGCCGGTGACGACCGGGATCTCACCGCGGGCGGCGGCCGGCTGCAACCGCGGCCGCGCCTTCGCCTCGGTCTCGTCGAGCAGCGGCTCGGCGCCGCCGAATTGATCCGTGGTGACGATCAGCTCCGTGGCATCGATCGCCGTCGAGGGCCGGCGCCGCGCGTGAATGGCCGCCGCCAGCAGCGGCGCCGCCAGCATCTCGCCGGTGCCGCTGATCGCGTCCATCAGCCGCGGCGTCAGCTCGTGCACGAGCGACAAGCCGTAACACAGCTTCTCGAAGCGATCGAGTCGACGATCGAGCTCCTCGAGGACTGCAGCGTGACGTTCCGCGTCGCCAGCGATGAGCGCCTGCGCCACGGCAGCGTGCCGCTCGAACAGCTGCTGCCGCACCTCGGGATCCCACTGACCCTTCGAGGCGGCGTGTGCCGCATCGATCAGCAAGTTGGTGACGCCGCTCATGGCGGAGGTGACGACGACCACCTGGTGGCCGGCGTCGGCGCTGGCGGTGGCGAGTTGCGCGGCCTGGGCGATGCGTTCGGCGGAACCAACGGAGGTGCCGCCGAATTTCATGACGATGAACATAGGAATAGTTCGGGTTGTTCGGAACGTTCGGGTTGTTCGGGGCGTTCGGGGCGTTCGGGTTGTTCGGGTTGTTCGGGGCGTTCGGAACGTTCGGGTTGTTCGGGGAGACCGAAGACCGAAGGCGACCGGTGTCCGATCCTATTGGAGCGGCGCCGGCAGTTGCGACTCGCCCATCAGGAACTGATCGATCGCCCGGGCGGCGCTGCGGCCTTCGGCAATCGCCCAGACGATCAGCGACTGACCGCGCTGCACGTCGCCGGCGGCAAACACGCCCGGCACGTTGGTCATCCAGTGCGGATCGCGGCCGACGTTGCCGCGGTCGGTGAGCGTGACGCCGAGCTCATCGAACAGCGGCCCCCGTTCGGCGCCGGTGAAGCCCATGGCCAGCAGGACGAGGTCGGCCGGGATCTCGAATTCCGAGCCGGCGACCGGGACAAACTGCAGCCGGCCGTCCTGGCGAACAGTCTCGACGCGAACGGCGTGCAACGCCTTGACGCGGCCGCTGTCGTCGCCGCTGAAATGCTGCGTCGCGACCGCGAACAGCCGTTGGCCGCCTTCCTCGTGCGCCGAGGAGACGCGGAAGATCTGCGGCCACTGCGGCCAGGGGTTGTCGGCGGCGCGGGTCTCCGGCGGCATCGGCATCAGCTCGAGCTGGTGCACCGAGCGCGCCCCCTGGCGATGGGCGGTGCCGAGGCAGTCGGCGCCGGTGTCGCCGCCGCCGATGATCACGACGTGCTTGTCCCGGGCGCTGATGAACGCGTCGTCGGCGACCTGGTCACCCTCGTTGCGCCGGTTCTGCAGGGTGAGGTCCTCCATCGCGAAATGGACCCCGGCGAGCTCCCGCCCAGGCACCGGCAGGTCACGCGGCTGTCCGGCGCCGGCGGCGAGCAGGATCGCGTCGTAGTCGCTCTTCAGACGGGCCATCGGCACGTCGACGCCGACGTTGACGCCGGCGCGGAAGATCACCCCTTCGGCGTCCATCAGCTGGATACGGCGCTCGAGGAAGCGCTTCTCCATCTTGAATTCGGGGATGCCGTAGCGCAGCAGGCCACCGATGCGGTCGGACTTCTCGAACACGGTCACGGAATGCCCGGCGCGATTGAGCTGGTCGGCCGCGGCGAGGCCGGCCGGCCCGGAGCCGATGATGGCGATCTTCTTCCAGGTCCGCGTCGCCGGCGGACGCGGCGTCACCCAGCCCTCGTCCCAGGCGCGATCGATGATCGCCGCCTCGATCGACTTGATGGTGACCGGGTCCTCGTTGATGCCGAGCACGCACGCCCCCTCGCACGGCGCCGGGCACAGCTTGCCGGTGAACTCCGGGAAGTTGTTGGTCGCGTGCAGCCGATCGATCGCCGCGTGCCAGCGGTCGCGGTAGACCAGGTCGTTCCAGTCGGGAATCAGGTTGCCGAGCGGGCAGCCCTGGTGACAGAACGGAATGCCGCAATCCATGCAGCGCGCGCCCTGCATCTCCAGCTCGCCGGTCGGGTACGGCAGGTAGACCTCCTGCCAGTCCTGGACGCGCTCGTCGACGGGACGCCGCGGCTGCTTCGTGCGCTGAATCTCGATGAATCCGGTCGGCTTGCCCATTGATGTCTGCTTGTGACGTGCGGCGGGTCCGCCTTCGGCGGCACCCGTCCTACGGTCCTTGACGGGTGCGCCTTTGGCGGCACCGCCCAACTTTCTACTTTCTACTTTCCACTCTGCCGCTCACCCGCCGTCCCGTGCCTAGCGGTTGGCCGCGGCCCCTTCGGCGGCAACGGCCGCGGCGGTCCCGGTGACCGCCAGGGTCGCCACGTCGCTGCCGCGCACGTCGGCGCGCCGCCGCGCCTCTGCCGCCAGCGCCCGCTTGTACTCGCGCGGCATCACCTTGACCAGACGCCGCTGCACGCCGGCCCAGTCGGTCAGCAGCTGCTCGGCATAGCTGCTGTGCGTCAGCGTGACGTGCTTCATGATCGCCAGTTGCACCAGATCGATCTCTTCAGGATCGACAAGGCTTTCGAGGTCCACCATCTCGCGATTGCAGCGCCGCTCGAAGTCGCCGGCCGTGTCGAGCACGTAGGCGATCCCGCCGCTCATGCCGGCGGCGAAGTTGCGCCCAGTGCGGCCGAGGACGATGACCCTGCCGCCGGTCATGTACTCGCAGCCGTGATCGCCGACCCCTTCGACGACCACGGTCGCGCCGCTGTTGCGCACCGCGAACCGCTCGCCGGCGACACCGCGCACGAACGCCTCGCCGCTGGTCGCGCCGTAGAAGCCGACGTTGCCGATGACGATGTTCTCCTCGGAGCGGAACGTCGCCTCCGCCGGCGGATGCACGATCAGGCGGCCGCCGGACAGCCCCTTGCCGAAGCCGTCGTTGGCGTCGCCGACCAGCGTCAGCGTCAAGCCGCGCGGCGCGAACGCGCCGAAGCTCTGGCCGGCGGACCCGGTGAACGTGATGCGGATCGTGTCGTCCGGCAGGCCCTGGCCGCCGTAGCGCTTGGTCACCTGGTAGCCGAGCATGGTCGCCACCGTGCGGTCGGCATTACGAATCCCGACCGCGAAGTCCACCGGTGTGCGCTGGTCGAGCGCGGGCCTGGCCTTCTCGATCAGCTCGTTGTCGAGTGCCACGTCGAGGCCGTGGTCCTGCGCCCGGGTCCGGCGCCGCGACACGGAGGCCTGCAGGTTCGGCTGGTGCAGCAGCGGCCGGAGGTCAACGCCCTTCGCCTTCCAGTGCTTGACCGCGCCGTCGACGTCGAGGCAGTCCGCCCGCCCGACCAGGTCATCGAGCTTGCGGAAACCGAGTCCGGCCATCAGCTCGCGCACCTCCTCGGCGACGAACCGGAAGAAGTTCTCGACGAACTCCGGGGCGCCGTTGAACTTCTCGCGCAGCGCCGGGTCCTGGGTGGCGATGCCGACCGGGCAGGTGTTCAGGTGGCAGACGCGCATCATGACGCAGCCCATCACCACCAGCGGCGCCGTGGCGAAGCCGAACTCCTCGGCGCCGAGCAGCGCCGCGACGATGACGTCGCGCCCGGTCTTCATCTGCCCGTCGGCCTGGACGACGATGCGATCGCGCAGCTTGTTGAGCATCAGCACCTGCTGCGTCTCGGCGAGGCCGAGCTCCCAGGGCAGGCCGGCATGCTTCAGGCTGGTGAGCGGTGACGCGCCGGTCCCACCGTCGTGGCCGGAGATGAGCACCACGTCCGAGTGCGCCTTGGCGACTCCGGCGGCGACCGTGCCGACGCCGCCCTCGGCGACCAGCTTGACCGAGATGCGCGCCTCGGGGTTCGAGTTCTTCAGGTCGAAGATCAGCTGCGCGAGATCCTCGATCGAGTAGATGTCGTGGTGCGGCGGCGGCGAGATCAGGCCGACGCCGGGCGTCGAGTGCCGCGTCTTGGCAATCCACGGGTAGACCTTGTGGCCGGGCAGCTGGCCGCCCTCGCCGGGCTTGGCGCCCTGGGCCATCTTGATCTGCAGCTCGTTGGCGTTGACCAGGTAGTGACTGGTCACGCCGAAGCGGCCGGAAGCGACCTGCTTGATCGCGCTGCGCTTCGAGTCGCCGTTGGCCATCGGCAGAAAACGCTCGGGGTCTTCGCCGCCCTCGCCGGTGTTCGACTTGCCGCCGAGCCGGTTCATGGCGATGGCCAGCGCCTCGTGCGCCTCGGAGCTGATCGAGCCGTAGGACATCGCGCCGGTGGCGAAGCGCTTGACGATGTCGGCGACCGACTCCACTTCCTCGAGCGGCACGGCGGGGCCGGCCGGCTTGAGGCGGAACAGGCCGCGCAGCGTGGCGCGGTGCTCGTTCTGCAGGTCGACGGCGCTGGTGTACTCCTTGAACAGCGTGTACTGGTTGCTGCGCGTTGCATGCTGCAGCTTGAATACCGTCTCGGGGTTGAACAGGTGGTACTCACCGTCGCGGCGCCACTGGTACTCACCACCGGCCTCGAGCTCCTGCGGCCGAACCGGCTGCCGGCCGAAGGCACGCTCGTGGCGCAGCCGCACTTCCTGGGCGAGCACGTCGATGCCGACGCCGCCGACGCGCGACATCGTGTGCGTGAAGAACCGCTCGATGACGCTCGGCGCCAGGCCAATCGCTTCGAAGATCTGCGCGCCGCAGTAGCTGGCCAGCGTCGAGATCCCCATCTTCGACATGACCTTCAACACGCCCTTGTTGAGCGCCTTGATGTAGTGGCCGGTCGCCTTGTCACGGTCGATGCCCGGCAGCATGCCCTGGCGGATCATGTCGTCGACGGTTTCAAACGCGACGTAGGGGTTGACGACGCCCGCGCCATAGCCGAGCAGCAGCGCGACGTGGTGCACCTCGCGCGCGTCGCCGGATTCGACCACCAGCCCGCACCGCGTGCGCGTACCCTCACGCACCAGGTGATGGTGCACGCCGGCGGTGGCCAGCAGACTGGGGATCGGCGCCAGGCGCGGGCCGACGCCGCGGTCCGACAGGATGATGATGTCGAAGCCGGCAGCCACCGCGTCGCTGGCGCGGCGGCACAACTCGGTCATCGCCTGCTCGAGCCCGGCGCCGCCGGTCTCCGGGTCGAACAACATCGACAGCGTCGTCGAGCGGAAGCGCGAGTTCGGCGGCAGGTGGCGCAGCTTGGCGACGTGCTCGTTGTGGATGATTGGGTACTTGATCTTGATCTGCGCGCACGACTCCGGCTGCGGCTCGAGCAGGTTGCGCTCCGGCCCGATGGTCGAACCCATCGACGTCACCAGCTCCTCGCGGATCGCGTCGAGCGGCGGGTTGGTGACCTGCGCGAACAGCTGCTTGAAGTACTCGTAGAGCAATCGCGGCTTGTCGGAGAGCACCGCCAGCGCCGTGTCGGTGCCCATCGACCCGATCGGCTCGTCGCCGGTCGCGGCCATCGGCCCGATCAGCACGCGCAGGTCCTCCTGCGTGTAGCCGAACGCCTGCTGCCGCTTGAAGACCGTTTCGTGCTCCGGCTGCTCGGCCCGCGCCGCCGGCAGGTCGTCGATGTCGACCAGGTGGGCGTCGAGCCACTGCTGGTACGGGTGCTGCGCGGCGAGCTGTCCCTTGATCTCCTCGTCGGCGATGATGCGGCCGGCGGCCGTGTCGACCAGGAAGATCTTGCCGGGATGCAGCCGTTCCTTGACCAGCACGTCCTGCGGCGGCACGTCGAGGACGCCGACTTCCGACGCCATGATCACCAGGTCGTCCTTGGTGACGTAATAGCGCGACGGCCGCAGCCCGTTGCGATCGAGCACCGCGCCGATCATCGTGCCGTCGGTGAAGGCGATCGATGCCGGACCGTCCCACGGCTCCATCAGCGACGAGTGGTACTCGTAGAACGCCTTGCGCTCGGCGCTCATCGACTCGTGGTTGCTCCACGGCTCCGGGATCATCATCAGGATCGCGTGCGGCAGCGATCGACCGGACATCACCAGCAGCTCGAGCACGTTGTCGAAGGTCGCCGTGTCGCTGCCGCCTTCGCGGATGATCGGCAGCAGCTTGCGCAGGTCGTCGCCGAACACGTCGCTCTGCAGCAGCCCTTCGCGGGCGCGCATCCAGTTGGCGTTGCCGCGCAGCGTGTTGATCTCGCCGTTGTGCGCCACGCAGCCGATACGGGTGCGCCAGCGGCCAGGACGGGAACGTGTTGGTGCTGAAGCGCTGATGGACGAGCGCCAGCGCCGAGGTCAGCGCCGGGTTCGGCCAGGTCGGGGAACATCGGGTCGAGCTGACGCGCGGTCAGCATGCCCTTGTAGATCAACGTATGCGCCGACAGGCTGACGATGTAGAAGAACCGGCGCGACAGCGCGCCGATCTTGACGGCGTCGACCGCGTGCTCGATGCGCTTGCGGATCACGTAGAGCTTGCGTTCGAACGCCAGGCCGGACAGGCCGGCGGCGGCGCCGATGAACAGCTGCTGGAAGCGCGGCTGGGTCGCGCGGGCGCTGTCGCCGAGCAGGCGGTTGTCGGTCGGCACGTCACGCCAGCCGAGCAGCGTCTGCCCCTCTTCGGCGGTGATGCGGGCGATGATCCCGTGATCGACTCGCGGTCGCGGTCGTCGTGCGGCAGGAACACGAGACCGGCAGCGTAAGCCCCGGCCGGCGGCAGGGCGAAACCGCACCGCCTGGCGCAAGAAGCGCATCCGGCATCTGGATCAGGATGCCGGCGCCGTCACCGGTGTTCGCTTCGCAGCCGCAGGCGCCGCGGTGCTCGAGGTTGATGAGCACCTGCAGGGCCTTGCGGACGATGTCGTGCGACCGCTGCCCCTTGATGTGCACGACGAACCCGACACCGCACGCGTCGTGCTCGGTCGCGGGATCTGTACAGGCCCTGGGCAGGAGGTGGAGTACAGAGGTCTTCCGACTTCGACATGGTCGAGACATTCTCCGATCGATCCTCTGCATAAGGGAAATACAATGATCTGAGCGGTTGGATGCGCTGAGCGCATGGGCGAAGCGCAGGCCAGCCTGCCGCTCTGCCCCGGCTGGCCGGCTGCCTGCCGTGCCTGCCCTGCTGACTGGCTGCCCAGCTGGCTGGCTGCCCTGCTGGCTGGCTGCCACGGCTGCCCGCCCGTCTGGCCGCCCGGCCGCCGACCAGCGCCAGGGTACCGGCCGCCGCTCCCCATGCCCACCCACCCGCCAAAATCGCCATTCAGCTGAAAACACGAACGAATCCGTGCGATCGCTGGCTATCATGGCTGCCGAAACCGGACAGTCTGCCCGCGAATCTGGCTCACGTCGGCCTTCGGAGGCCGGCCGGGCCGACCTGATCCGTCAGTTTTGAGGAGACAGACTGCATGCACGCGCCGATGAAATTCGTGGAGAAGGGTCTGGCGATTGCCGCCAACGGCAGCCTGGCAGGTGTTCAACACCGCCAACAAGATCAAGCAGAACCCCTCGTTCACGCCCCGCTGGTCCGACAAGCCGCTGCTGAAGTCGCATCAGAAGACCAAGCCGCCGCTCGGCTGGCCGCGCCAGACCGACTCGCTCTGCCCGACCTGCACCCGCGAGGCGCGCCAGGAGATTCTCGACGGCAAGAAGGACGTCTCGGTCCTCCTCAACGAGAAGGTCGGCGAAATCAAGGCGCACGATCATCGAGCGCGACGGCAAGATCCTGATGGTCAAGGATTGCCCGATGCACGGCCACTTCGAGGACGTGATGGCGATCGACCCGGCGTTCTTCAAGCACCTCGAGGAGGTGTTCCCCGGCCGCGACATCCGTGCCCACAACGACGAGAAGCTGCACAACCACGGCAGCTCCACCGTCCAGCACGGCCGCGGCTCGGTGCTGACGGTCGACCTGACCAACCGCTGCAACATGATGTGCGACCCCTGCTTCATGGACGCGAACCAGGTCGGGTTCGTCCACGAGCTGACGTGGGAAGACATCAAGCAGGTGCTCGACAACGCCATCACCATCAAGCCGCGCCGCCAGATGTCGGTGCAGTTCTCCGGTGGCGAGCCGACGATGTCGCCGTACTTCCTCGACGCGGTCCGCTACGCGCGCAAGGTCGGCTACAACAGCGTCCAGGCAGCCACCAACGGCATCGAGTTCGCCAAGAGCCCGGAGTTCGCCAAGGCCGCGGCCGAGGCTGGCCTGCGCTACGCCTACCTGCAGTTCGACGGCATCGGCAACGCCGCCAACTCGCACCGCCGCGTCGGCAACCTGTTCGACGTCAAGCTGCGCGCGATCGAGAACCTGCACGACGCCGGCGTCGACATCGTCCCGGTCGTGACGATCGTCAACGGCGTCAACAACGAGCAGGTCGGCCGCATCGTCGAGTTCGCGCTCGACAACCCGAAGCGGATCAACTTCCTGTCGTTCCAGCCGGTGTCGTTCACCGGCCGCGACGAGGAGGTGACCGTCGAGCGCCGCATGGCGCAGCGCTACACGCTGTCGCACCTGGCGCACGACGTCAAGAACCAGACCGGCATCGGCGAGCCGATTCGCGACTGGTTCCCGATCTCGTTCATGTCCACCTTCACCGACTGGGCCGACGTGGTGCACGGGCCGGACCGGGACTGGGGCCAGCTCACCTGCGGCTGCCACCCGAACTGCGGCATCGGCATGGCCGTGATGGTCGACAAGGAAACGAAGGAATCGGTGCCGGTCACCGCGTTCCTGAACGCCGAGCAGCTGGCCAAGGACGTGGCGCAGGTCAACGACGCCGCCCGCGGCAAGTTCCTGTCGGTCGTCGGCATGGCGCTGGCGCTGATGCGCAACTACGATCCGTTCAAGGCGCCGACGCACTTCCGCATCGCCGACCTGATGAAGAAGTTCGACAAGACCTTCGGCGCCACCGGCAAGAACTACGGCAAGGTGAGCGGCGACCGGACGATGACGGACATCGAGAAGCGCCGCGCGGACCGCTGGAACTTCCTGTTCATCGCCGGCATGTGGTTCCAGGACCTGTTCAACTACGACTTCCGCCGCACCGAGATGTGCATCATCCCGTATGCCACGCAGCAGGGTGAGATCTCCTTCTGCGCCTACAACACCGGCATCGGCTGGCGGAACATCATCGAGAAGATGCACATGACGGCGACGCTCACCAAGTGGTACGAGGAGCACGGCCGTCACGAGATCTTCGCCGGCAACAAGCACGTGCCGCTTGCGGCGCAGCCGTCGACGCTGATCCTGAACGCCGAGGCGGTGGCCAAGGGCGCGCAGACCGACCTCGACGAGCTCGGCATCGCCAAGAACGCACGCGACGAGAAGCTGGCGGCCCGCAAGCTGGCGCAGATGACGCCGGAGGAGCTGCGCCATCACAAGGAGATGGAGCGTCTCTATCGCGCCGAGGTGCTCAAGGAGCAGCCGACGCTGCAGATCCAGGGGCTCGGCGGCGCCAAGAAGAAGCAGGACGTCCAGCCGGTGGCGCACAAGGACGTCGTCTAAGAACCAGCTCGTTCGGGACGTTCGGGACGTTCGGGACGTTCGGGACGTTCGGATCGTTCGGATCGTTGGGGCCGGTGGTCAGCAGATCACCGGCCCTTTTTCTTTCCCTCGTCTATACTTCCGGAACCAACGCCCGAACGGCCCGAACGGCCCGAACGGCCGAACGGCCGAACGGCCCGAACGGCCGAACGGCCCGAACGGCCGAACGGCCGAACGCCCGAACGCCCGAACGTCCTATTTGTATGCGAGGTTGTGCCGTGCAGCGTCTCGTTCCCGCAGTCCTGCTGCTTGCCGCATGTGCCGGTGCGGTCCGCCTCGCCGGCCAGCAGACCGTGCCGTTCAGCGGCGGCATCCCGCTCGCGCCGACCGGGCTCGCCGGCAAGCCGCTGCCGAAGATGCCGATCGCCTACGACACAGGCGAAGGGCAGCGCATCCGGGTCTCGCTGGTCACCGATGGCCTGGCCAACCCGTGGAGCATCGCCTTCCTGCCCGACGGCACCTGCTGGTCACCGAGCGCGAGGGCCGGCTGCGGATCATCCGTAACGGCACACTCGATGCGCAGCCCGTCGCCGGCACGCCGGCGTCCCACGTCGCCGGCACGTCAGGCTTGCCCGGCGCGGTGCACGGCTACATGGACGTCGTGCTGCACCCGCAGTTCGCGACCAACCGCTTCGTCTACCTGCAGTTACACCAAGCCGCTGACGAGCAGCGCGCCGGTGCCGCGGTCGCCCGCGGCACCTGGGACGGCCGCGCCATCGACCAAGCATGCGCGACGTGGTGGTGCTCGAACCAGGCGTCGGCTCCGCGGTGCGTCATCGCCTTCGGCCGCGACAACATGCTCTACGTCACCACCGCCGGCGGCATGGCGCAGGACGGCACCAACCAGGGCGGCAAGGTGCTGCGCTACACGGATGACGGCGACGATTCCGCCGGACAACCCGTTTCGTGCGGCAAGGCCGGCTACCGGCCGGAGAGTCTTCACGCTCGGCCATCGCAACTCGCTCGGGCTGGCGATGCATCCCGCGCACCGGCGAGATGTGGCTGAACGAGAACGGCCCCAACGGCGGCGACGAGATCAACATCCTGAAGCCGGGCGCGAACTACGGCTGGCCGACGTCAGCTACGGCCGCAACTATCCGGGTCCATGGCAGACGGATCGATCCGGGGCACATCGGCTTCGAGCCGCCGGTCGTCTACTGGATGCCGTCGATCGCCGTGTCCGGGATGACGTTCTACACCGGCGACCGCTTGCCGAAGTGGAAGGGCGACGTCTTCGTCGGCTCGCTGCGCGACCGGCGAGATCCCGGGCACCGGTCACGTCGAGCGCATCCTGTTCAACGAGAAGATGGAGGAACTGCGCCGCGAGTCGCTGCTGCGACCGACCTGCGCCAGCGTATCCGCGACGTCCGCCAGGGGCCGGACGGCTTGCTCTACGTGCTCACCGACGAAAAGCCGGGCGCCGTGCTGCGGATCGAGCCGTGGCACGTTGGCACGTTCGGGACGTTCGGGGACGTTCGGGACGTTCGGGACGTTCGGGACGTTCGGGGCGTTCGGGACGTTCGGGCGTTCGGGACGTTGGGGACGTTCGGCACGTTCGGCACGTTCGGCACGTTCGGCACGTTCGGGACGTTCGGGACGTTCGGATAGTTCAGAGGGTTCCGGGCGTTCGCGTGTGCGGGGCGCGTAGGCCGGGTTCCGCGTCAGCGGACCCGGCGGCTCCACAGCGCTCCCCCGGCAATGAGCGCCAGCCCGGCGGCGCCGCTCCGAACGTCGGCAACGAACATCAGGACGCCGCCGCCCACCAGCAGCACGCGCTCGAGCGGGCCAAGCGCTCTCGACAGGTACCCTCCCGAACCGGCAGCGATCGCGGCAACGCCGATCGCGGCCATTGCCGTGACCAGCACGACGTTCATGACGCCGCCCGTCATCAGCACCCCTTCGCCGCGGCTGGTCAGCGTGAACATCAGCGGCACCAGGAATGCCGGCAGCGAGTACTTCCACGCCAGCATCGTCGTGCGGAACGGATTACCGCCGGTAACCGCCGCGGCGGCGAAGGGTGAGAGCGCCGTCGGCGGGCTCACTTCCGAGAGCACCGCGTAATAGAACACGAACATGTGCGCGGCAGTGGCGGGGATGCCGACCTGCGTCAGTGCCGGCGCGACCATCACCGCCGCGATGATGTAGCAGGCGGTCACCGGCACGGCGAGGCCGAGTACCCAGACAGCCAGCGCCGCGTAGACGACCGTGAGGACAAGGCCGCCGCCGGCGAGAGCGACGATCAGCGTGGCGGTCTTCAGGCCGAGCCCGGTCAGGGTGACGATGCCGACGATGATACCGGCCGCCGCGGTGGTGGCCACCACCGGCATGACACCCCGCCCGCCAGCCGCCAGGGCAGCCGCCAGCCGGCGTGGGCCGAGGCGAGCGTCACGCGAGAAGAAGCTGACCGCCGCCGCAATCACGATTGCCCAGAACACGGCGCGAAACGCGGTGACGCCGGCCGCCATCATCACGCCGATGGCGACGAGCGATGCGAAGTAGTACCAGCCGCTTCGCGTCACCGCCGCGAGCGATCGCGTGCCGGCGGCGACCGGATGCAGTCGCAGGCGCCTCGCGTCGGCTTCGACGGTCAGGAAGATCGACAGGTAGTACAACGCTGCCGGTATGACCGCCATCTTGATGACGTCGAGGTAGCCGATCTGCAGGAATTCGGCGATCAGGAAAGCCGCAGCGCCCATCACCGGCGGTGCCAGCAGCGCGCCGATGCCGGCGGCGGCGAGGATGGCGCCACCGGTATCTGGCGGGTACCCGGCGCGGCGCATCATCGGCCAGCACACGGAGCCGAGCATCACCGTGTTCGCGACACCGCTGCCTGACACGCACCCGAGCAGGTAACCGGCAACGGTGACGGTCTGGCCCGGCGCGCTGCCCTGGCGCGAGCGGCCGATCGCCGCCATCGCCCAGTCGACGAAGAACCGTCCGGCGCCGCTGTACTCGACAACCGCACCGTACACGGTGAACAGAATGATGTAGGTGGCGGCGACATCGAGCGGCACGCCGAGAATGCCCTCGAGCGTCATGTAGAGCATGCCGACCACGCGATCCGGTGCGTAGCCGCGATGGGCGATGAGCGGCAGCCCAACCCGATCCAGGAACGGGCCACCCTGCGCGTAGGCGAGGAACAGCGCGGTCGTCACCGGCAGTACCCAGCCGACCGTGCGCCGCGTCGCTTCCAGGACGAGCAGGATGAGCGCGGCGCCAAGCGCGACATCTGTCGCAGCCGGAGTCGCCGCGCGGTAGGGGAACCGGGCGAGGTCGATGATCGGCCAGAGCAGCGCCGCGCCGGCGACGACGATCAGCAGCCAGTCGATCGCGGTGACACGCCCGCGGCTCGACGGCCGCGCCGGATAGATCAGGAAGGTGATGACGAGCGCCAGCAGCAGGAAGGTTGGCCGATACACCTGCGCCGGGACGATGGCCACCACCCAGTAGATGGCGTAGAGCGCCAGGCAAAGTGACAGCAGCCAGGGCAGCCGGCCCGGCCACCCGGTGAGTTGCCGCGGCGCCCGCTCCGCCGCGGCTTGGACTTCCTCTGTTCCTACTCCGTCCAGACGCCGCGCTCCCGGTAGTAGCGGATGGCTCCGGGATGGAACGGAATCGAACCGCCGACGACGGCGTGCTCGACCGAGAGCTCCCGCGCCTGTGGATGGATCGTCGCCAGCGTCGGCTGCTGCTCGAACAGGATCTTCGTGATGTCGTAGGCGAGTCGCTCCGGCATCGAGTCCGCCGCGACCAGCATGTTGGCGACCGCGACGACGGCGACGTCGGCCGGCAGCTTGTAGGTGGAGGCGGGGATGATCGCGCGGTAGTACAACGAGCCGCCGTGGCGCCGCTGGAGCGCCGGCAGTACGTCATCCAGCGGAATCAACCGGGTGACGATCCCTTGCGTGTTGACCAGGTCGAGGATCGCTGCGGTTGGCAGTCCGCCGTTCCAGAAGAACGCGTCGAGCTTGCCGTCCTTGAGCGCGTCCACCGACTGCTGCACGCCGAGATTATGCGCGCGGATGTCGCGGCCGGCGTCTAGTCCGGCGGCGGCGAGGATGCGTTCGGCCATGACCGTCGTGCCTGCGCCGGGCGAACCGGTGGAGACGACGCGGCCGCGTAGCCCCGCCACCGAGGTGATGCCGGTGTCGGCGCTGGTCACCAGGTGTGTGTACGACGGGTAGAGCACGGCGATGACGCGAGCGGGTACCGCGCCGAACTCGGCGAAGGCGTCGCGACCCGCGGTCGCCTCCGCGGCGATGTCAGCCATCGTGAACGCGAGGTCGGACGTGCCCTGGCGCAGAAACTTGAGGTTGTCGACCGACGCGGCGGTCACTTCGGCCGTCACCTGCGCCCCCGGCAGGTGCTCGGTGAGCACGCGGGCGATGCCGCCGCCGTAGGGATAGAACACGCCGCCGGTGCCGCCGGTGGCGATCGACAGCCGGACCGGGCGTTCGCCTGTCGCCGGCTGGCCGCTGCAGGCGGCGGCGACCGCGGCCGGGATGACGAGGAGAAAGTGGCGGCGCAGCATCGGCGGAAATCTTAGCGCGTTAGCTGCCGCGGCCGCGCGCGTTATAGGCCGGTAGCACGCGCCAGTGCCGCCGGCGGCAGCGGCACGTGCGGTGCGCCTGTGATTTTGCCGGCATTGCACGGTTTCTTCCAGGCGGCGTTGACTTCACGCGCACACGGGCGGACACTCTCCGCCCACTGGAGGCAAACGATGGTGAAAGAACAGATCGCCACCCTGGTGGATCGAGGGGAGGAGTGTCGTACCGAGACAGTCCCCACGACCTTCGTCCCGACTCCGACGGCTGAATACCGCACGACCCGCAAGCTGGTGAAGGCGGCCTCGGCGTCGGCTGCCCCACCACTGCCCTCGCCCGTGCCGATTCCGGTTCCCATCCCGGTCCTGAAGGGACCACGCGTGCTGCTCTGGAAGCAGGACCCGAGCGTCGTGGAAATCGGCATCCGCAAGGCGTTCCTGCCGACGCTTGCCTCCAGCGGCCCGAAGGACGCGCGCATTGTCATCACCGGCATGCCGGTGGTGGCGCCGAACGCGATGGGCGACTTCATCCAGGCGCCGTTGACCGCCGAGTTCGACGCGGTGCACACCTATGCCGTCGTCCGTATGACCCTGACGATGTTCCAGCGGGCGCTGGGCACGACGACTGTGCCGGCAACCGTGCCGTGGCAGTGGAACGTCTCGCCGAACGTCGATCCGATCCAGGTGGCGCCGCGGCATTCGCAGATGATGAACGCCTTCTACATGCGCAGCTCGAAGTTGCTGGCGTTTGGCTTCTTCCCGCGGCCGGGCGCGCCGGCGCCGGCGCCGATCGTCTACACCTGCCGCTCGTTCGACATCGTCGCGCACGAGTGCGGTCACGCCATTCTCGACGGGCTGAAGCCGCAGTGGATCCTGTCCTCGGCGCCGGCCCAGACTGGCGCGCTGCACGAGGCGTTCGGCGACCTGACGGCCATCTTTCTGACCCTGGCGCAACTCGACCAGGTGGAGGCGATCGTCGCGCAGACCAAGGCGAATCTGCACGACAAGACGTTCCTCGCCGACATGGCCGAGGAGTTCGGCCTGGCGCTCGGCCGGCCGAACGGGCTGCGCAACGCCGACAACGACCTGAAGCTCGGCGACGTCGGCAGCGAGGTGCACGACCTCTCGCAGGTGTTCACGGGCGCGATCTACGACGTGTTGGCAGACATGTTCACCTTCGATCGGCGGCCGGCGCTGCGCGACGACGCCGCGACGCTCTACCAGACGGCCGAGTACCTGCGCAGCCTGCTGCTGCGCGGCATCAAGCTGGCTCCCGCCGCGAACGCGAAATTCGCCGACGTCGCCAACCGGATGCTCACGCTCACCGAGACCGATCGCACCAGCGGCCGCATCACCGCGGCACAGGCGACCGCGTACCGCAACTTCATCCGCAACCGCTTCACGGTGCGGCAGATCGTGGTTTCGCCGGTGCCGCTGGCCGAGCGCAGCGCGCTGGTCGAGGCCTTGAAGAAGGACGTCGCCGCGGGCGAACGGCTCGAGGCGGCGGCGCACGTATCCGACGACCAGCCGCAGAGCCGCGGCGGGTGCTGCGGCACGATGACGCTGCCGGAAAACAACGGCGTCGACGACCAGCTGCAGCGCGAGAAGGAGCAGTTCCTCGAGGAACTGGCCGCACTTTCGCAGCAGGGTCAGAAGCCAACCAAGAAGTAGCGGCAACAGCATTTACTGGAGGGGTGGGCGCGCGAGGAATCGCGCGTCCGCCGCATCACATGCGTGTCACCATCAAGCAACGCGGCGGTTTTGTCGGCGGCGAAGTCGTTCTGGCGCAGGTCGACACGGCGACGCTGGACGCGGCGACCCGCCGCAGCATCGAGCAACAGGTACAGGCGACCGTCTCCTCAGCCGGGCAAGAGGCGGCGATCGGCGCTGATCTGATGACCTACGAACTCGAGGTGGAAGACGGCTCTACCCGCAGTGGCGGCAGCTGGATCGAGGACGGCGGGACGGCCGCCCAGCCGGTCAAGACTCTGCTCGACCGGATTGCTCAGGTAGGCTGACGGCTAGAACCCCGCGAGGTACAAGGTCGCCGTGATCTCGTCGCGCCGCTGGTCGGCGGCGAGGCCATCGCGGGTGGCGATGTCGAGGACATGGCGGAGCAGCAGCTCGACCATCGGCTTGAAGCTCCACTGCGCGACGCCGTCGATGATCGTGCTGTCGACAACGAATTCAGGGCCCAGATCGAGCACCCGCTCCCGCACGTCGCCGACGGCCTCTCCGAGCTCAGCGTCCTGCAGGGCCGCGAACACTGTCCTGGCCAGCTCGTGCATCTCCTGCTTTCCACGAATCTCTGGCACCGGGTTCTCTCTTGTTCCCATGCGGTTCCTCGGTCTGGATCCTGCCCGGCTGAATAGCAAGGCGCGGGCCAGCACTAGCTGAACCTCGTTACAATCTCCGCATGCGTTTAGAAGGGCGGACGGTTCTTGTCACCGGTGGAGCGTCGGGGCTCGGCGGTGCCACCGTCGACATGGTGGTGGCGGCGGGCGGACGCGCCGTCATCCTCGACGTGAACGAGGAAGCGGGCGCGGCGAAGGTGGCGCGGCACGGCAGCGCCGTCCGGTTCGCCAGGTCCGACGTAACCAATGAGGCGGATGTGCAGCGCGCCGTGGATATGGCGATTGGCGCGTTCGGCGCCGTGCACGGGCTGCTCAATGCCGCGGGCATCGGCGTCGCCGAACGCGTCCTCCCCAAGGAAGGGCCGCAGCCGCTCGGCCATTTCGTGCGCACGATTCAGATCAACCTGGTCGGCACCTTCAACGTCATCCGGCTGGCAGCCGCCGCGATGGCCGCGCAACGAGCCGACGGCCGGAGGAGAGCGCGGCGTGATCGTGAACACCGCGTCGGTCGCCGCGTTCGACGGCCAGATCGGCCAGGCCGCCTACTCTGCCTCCAAGGGTGGCATCGTCGCGATGACCCTGCCGATCGCGCGCGAGTTCGCCCGCATGGGGGTGCGCGTGATGACCATTGCACCTGGCACCTTCGATACCCCGCTGCTGGCCGGCCTGCCCGAGGCCGCCCGCGAGTCGCTCGGCGCAGCAGGTGCCGTTTCCGCCGCGGCTGGGGCAGCCCGAGGAATATGCCGCGCTGGTGCGGCACATCTTCGAGAACGAGATGCTGAACGGCGAGGTCATCCGGCTCGACGGCGCCATCCGCATGGCGCCGAAGTAAGGCCAAAGTAGATCGCCGAGGCGCAACGATGCTCACCGTGCTGACCGGCCTTGCTGCCGGGCTCTTTCACGTGCTTTCTGGGCCGGACCACCTTGCGGCGGTGGCGCCGCTGGCGGTCGCCGACCGGGAACGTGGCTGGCTCGCCGGCTGGACGTGGGGCATCGGGCATGCCGCCGGGGTAGTCGTCGTCGCCATGCGTCGCCATGCTGCTGCGCGACATGCTGCCGCCGATCGCCGTCATTTCCGAGTGGGGCGAGCGGTCGGTCGGCGTGGCGCTGATCGGCATCGGCCTATGGGCGCTGCGACGCAGCGCGCAGCTCGGTCCCGCGCGCCCACGTGCACGGCGCCCTGGCCGCACGACCACCTGCACGTGCAGGCCGGGCCAGCCGTGCTCCGCCGTCTCGGGCACGCGCACGCGTCGTTCTACATGGGGATCCTGCACGGCGTCGCCGGCAGCTCGCACTTCTTCGGCGTCCTGCCGGCGCTGGCGCTGCCGACGCGGACCGCGGCACTCACCTACATCGCCGCCTTCGGCATCGGCACGGTGATGGCGATGACCGGCTTTGCTGCCGCCGTCGCCTCGGCGGGCGCGGCGCTGCGGCCCGGCGCCCGCGCTCATCGCGCCATGCTGTTTGCCGCCTCGGTGCTCGCCCTCTCGGTCGGCGCCTGGTGGCTTTTCATCTAATGCCCAGGGCTCAAGGCGCAATGCTCAATGGCAATGCGCAATGACGTTACGTCAGCGCTTTCAGCAGGCCGAGCAGCGCCGCGCTGAACGGCGTGGCGATGCCGTGTTCGTGTCCGTTACGGACGACGACGCCAATCAGCGCGTCGGTTTCCATCGCCCGGCCGTGGCCGCGGTCGACCATCATCGAGGTACGGATTGCTGCCGTCCGCTCCGTCCACTCGATCTGCCGGGTGATGTCAGCCTCGTCGAGCGCGATCCCTCGCGCGCGGGCGACGGCAACGACCTCGTGCATGATGCCGAGCAGCGTAGCCCGCGTCTCGGCCACTGCCAGCAGATCACGCGGCGGCCGGTCGGTCAACGCGGAAACAGTGTTGAACGCCGCATTCCAGATCAACTTCTGCCAGCGCTCGCGCTGGATGTCCTCGGCAATGTGCACCGGCTGCCCTGACGCGGCAAGCGCATCCCGGATCGCCGGCAGCCGCGCCGCGTCCACGCCGGGTCGCGCACCCATGACGATCGTACCCGCGGCCACGTGGCTGACTACGCCCGGCTGCTCCACCGTTGCGCCGACATAAACGACTGCCGGGACGACGCGGTGCCGCCCGAACCTGGCGGCGACCTCTTCATCCGAATCCACGCCGTTCTGCATGGTGACGACGATGGTGTGATCGGCGATCGCCGGCGAGAGCTGGTCGAGCGCCGCCGCTGTCTGGTGCGTCTTCACGCATAGCAAGACGAGGTCAGCGTCTGCTGGCGCGGCGGTCGCGGCGACGACCGGCGCGATGCGCAGCTCGCCGAGCAGCAGGGACTGGATCTCGATACCGCCGGAATTCAGCGCCGCCAGCTGCGCGCCGCGGGCAACGAAGTGGACCTCCTGACCGCCACGGACCAGCAATCCGCCGAAGAACGTGCCGACAGCGCCGGCACCGAAGATGACGATCCTCATTTCGAGTCCATCGTTACGGCGCGTACTCCGTCGGCGCGCCGTCCCCCTGCAGGTAGCGTTGCCGGTCATCCGGGCGGTAGATGCGGACCTGGGATGCGATCTCGGCCATCGGCGGCCAGTCGAGCCGGCGAGGTCGCTGGCGCCGAAACGGGCGCGGAACCCCTGTTCCTCGGCGCGCTCCAGCAGCAGATACGGATCGAACCCGCGACTGCGGCTCCAGCCGATCGCCCGGTCGAGCCACGCCGGATCGAGCTGATCCCACACCAGTGTGCGGCGCCCGGCATAGAACCGGATGCTGCCGCTCTGGGCGCTGGTGATCACCAGGGCATTGGCCGGCAGCCGTGCGGCGACGTAACTGCCCGCGCGCGCGAACCGCGCTTCCATCTGCTGCAGCCGGAACACGCTGCGATCGCGTGCCGCGCCGACCAACAGCACGGCGAGAGCGACCGCCACCGTGGCGACCGCCGCACCTGGCCAGCGCAGGCGTAGACGCCGCCAGATGGCGTCGACGACGGCGGCAACCATGACCAGCAGCAGCGGAATGGTCGGCAGCAGGAACCGCAGGTAGCCACCAGTCGTCGAACACGATGTACGGCAGGTAGAGCGCGACGTTGACGGCAACCAGGCCGGCAAACAAGGCGACGAGCGGGCCGGGCAGCAGGAACGGGCGCCAGCGCGGCGAGGCCGAGTGCCGGCGTATGCGTCTGCCAGAGCCAGCGCGGGTAGCGGTCGAGATTGGCGGCGACGTGTTCCGCACGGAACAGCGCGTCGAGCGAGCCGTAGCCCGATGCCAGCGGCGAGCCGTAGAACTGCTGCTGGATGGCGGCCACGGCGACGCACCCGGGGGCACACCATGCCGCGTATGTGGCGGCAGCCCGCAGCCGCGCCTGCCAGGTCCGCTCCGGCCGCAACAGCAGGAACAGGCCGATGACACCGCCGAGCGGCACCAGGTTGGGACGCACGAGGATCGCGGCACTGGTCGCCATGCCGGCCAGCGCCGCATGCCGCGGCTTGGTGCCGGTAGCGGCGGCCACCGCCAGCAGCCACAGCGCCGCGGCCGGGACGTCGCTCATCGGCTGCACCAGCTGGTAGAGGAACGTCGGGCTGCACGCCGTCAGCAGCGCCGCGGCCATGCCGACGCGGGCGCCGAAACGGGCGCCGATGGTGTACGTCGCCAGCACCAGCAGGGCACCGAACAGCGGCACCACCGCGAATGCCGCGCGCTGGTCCGCCGAGCAGCGAGAAACGGCGCCATCGCCAGCGACAAGCCCGGCCGGACAGATCGGCACGATCGCTCCGGCGACGGTCCGCGACGGAACGTGACCGGACGGCGCGAAGGTCAGCGCCGCGTTCCGGCCACGGCGCCTGCGAGCGCCAGCGGTTCGACTTCCTGCAGCCGCGCCGTCAGCGGATGGCGCAGCACCGCGGCCCAGCGCTCGGCCTGGTGGACGTAGCAGTAGGAATCGGAGCCGCCCGCGACGAAGGTGCCCCAGCGTGCGGCCGAGCCAGCAGCACCGCGCGCGAGCAGGGCACGCCAGCAGCGAGGCCGCGCATCAGCCGGCGCGCGCGAAGCGCTCGGTCAGCAGCACCTGCACGGCGCGAACGCCGTCGCGCCAGCCGATCTTCTTGCCCTGCGCACGCGAGCGGGCGTCGAAGCGCACCGGCAGTTCGTGGATGCGGTGGCCGCTGCGCAGCAGCCGCGCGGTGATCTCCGGCTCGATGTCGAAGCGGTTGGCGGTGAGCTGCAGCGACCGCGCGACGTCGACTGCGCATGATCTTGTAGCAGGTCTCCATGTCGGTCAGGGACCGCGCCGTAGAGCACGTTGGTCAGCGCTGGTCAGCACGCGGTTGGCCGCTACCGTGATCCAGGGCGCCGCCGTCGCGGCCGTCGAGGAAGCGCGAACCGAAGACGACGTCCGCCTCGCCACCGAGGATCGGCTCGACCAGCGCCGACAGCTGCTGCGGATCGAGCTCGAGGTCGGCGTCCTGGATGGCGATGATCGTGCCGCGTGGCGCGGGCCAGTCCGAGCCGGATCGCGCTGCCCTTGCCGCCGTTGCGTGGCGCCTCGATGACCGTCACGGCCAAGCGATCGCGCAGCGCATCGGCGAGCACCTCGCGGGTGCCGTCGGTCGAGCCGTCGTCGACGACCAGGATCTCGCGCGGCGACCGGCAGGTCGATCGACGAGCAGGCGATCGAGGACGGCGCGCACGGTGCGAACTTCGTTGTAGACCGGGACGATGATGGAGAGCAGTTCGCGGTCGGCTGCTCACCGGCGTCGGGGCGCCGGCGCGCCGACGGGGCGGGGCCGGGCGGTACTCCACCATGACGTTGCTGATGATGGCCATCGGCCGGCCGGACGCGCTGAAGTTGTCGGTGCCGTCGGCGCGGACCACCGAGAGCTTCTCGCCGAGAATGCTGACCGCTGTTCTCCGCCGCCGGAATGGTGACGCTGACCGACTCCGTGCCGGTCGGCGCGACCGCCTTGACGCCGCCGGGGCCGTTGCCGCCGGAAACGCGATCGACCAGGTCGGCCGCGGTGCGGAACTCGTTCTGGACGACGGCGCGCGTGAGCAGCGTGTTGTCCAGCGTCAGCACGCCGATGGTCGCCGTGTAGCGGCGGTAGCGCGCGCTTGGCTCTTGATCAGCTCCTCCGAATAGGTGTGGCGGTTGTGCAGGTCGAAGCGTCAGGGTGCACCGTCGCCGGTGTGCGGCGGCAGCGTCACGATGATGCCGCCCGCCGGATCGCGGCCGATCAGGACGTCGCAGAACGTGCGCGTGGTCTGGACGCCGTCGCCGAGCATGCGACGGGCACGTCAACATGGCCGGCTCGGTGCGTAGCGCCGGTCGCTGCCGGCGCTGCCGGCGCGCCGGGGCAGGCCGCGCCGGCGTCCGCGGCCGCGTCGTCTGCGCGTCGAGCGCAGGGCCAGCCGAGCAGCAGCAGCGGCCGCCGCCATCGCCGCCAGCGATCGCGCCGTGATCGCTACTCCGGCACGCATGCAGGGGCCGGTTCCAGACGAGACCGACGGTCGGGCGGCGCGGCGCTGCCGCGATGCTTGATCAGCTCGAGGAATTCCATGCGCGTCTGCGGCGTTGTCGCGAAAGACGCCGAGCATCGCGCTGGTCACGGCGCAGCGAGTTCTGCTTCTCGACGCCGCGCATCGACATGCAGAGATGCGTGCCCTCGCAGACGACGGCGACACCGAGCGGGTCGATCTTCTCGCGGATCGTCTCGGCGATCTGGTTGGTCATCCGCTCCTGGATCTGCAGGCGGCGGGCGAACACGTCGACCAGCCGCGGGATCTTGCTGAGGCCGATCACCTTGGTGCTGCGGCAGGTAGGCGACGTGGCACTTGCCGAAGAACGGCAGCAGGTGGTGCTCGCACAGGCTGTAGAAGTCGATGTCCTTGACGATCACCATCTCGTTATAATCGACCGTGAACAGGGCGTCGTTGAGCACTTCGTCGATGTCTGCCCGATACCCGCTGGTCAGGAACTTCAGCGCCTTCTCCACGCGTAGCGGCGTCCGCGCCAGCCCTTCGCGGTCCGGGTCTTCGCCCAGCTCCGACGAGGAGCTGGCGGATGAGATCCTGCATTCTCGTATTCTACATCGCGGTCTTTTGCGCCCCGGCTGCTGCGGGCACAGGCCGACGCCGGATGCGCTCTACCGCGATCGCACGACCATGTCGCCAGCGCGCGCGGCGGCCGCGCACTCGCTGGGAAGCACAGCTGCGCGCCGACCCGCGGGACTTCGAGACCGCCTGGAAGCTGGCGCGCGCGATGTACTGGCTCGGCGGCCACGACGCCGAGAGCGGCGAGGCGCCCGGCGCTCGAGCGTGGCGTCGCGGCCGGTCGGCAGGCGGCGACGCTCGCAGCCGCGCCGGCCCGAGGGGCACTTCTGGACTGCCGCCAACATGGGCGCGCTCGCCGAGTCGTTCGGCCTGCGGCAGGGGCTGAAGTACCGCGGCGCGATCAAGGAGGCGCTCGAGACCGTGCTGCGGCTCGATCCGGCGTTCCAGCAGCGGCTCGGCCGACCGTGCGCTCGGCCGCTGGTACTTCAAGGTGCCCGGCGCTGTTCGGCGGCAGCAAGACGAAGTCCGAAGCGCACCTGCGCAAGTCGCTCACCTTCGACGCCAACAGCACCGCGTCGCACGTCTTCCTCGCCGACACGCTGTTTGCGCTTGGGCGCGACGCGGAGGCCCGTGCGGCGCTCGAGACCGTGCTGCGCCTGCCGCTCGATCCCGACTGGATCCCGGAGGATCGCGAGTTCCAGCAGCAGGCGCGCGAGCGGCTCGCCCGGCGGTGAGGCGATCGCGCGGCGCTCTTGCAAGGATGGCGATCGCGGGCACTACCCGCAGTGAGGAAGTATCGAGCTGATGGCCCACCTGTTTGACCCGCTCCCCCTTCGTTCAATCACCTTGCGCAACCGCATCGTCGTCTCGCCGATGTGCCAGTACTCGAGCGTCGACGGCTTCGCCAACGACTGGCACATGGTGCATCTCGGCGCCCGAGCCGTCGGCGGCGCATCGCTGGTGATCACGGAAGCAACCGCGGTCACCGCCGACGGGCGGATCAGCCCGCAGGACCTGGGTATCTGGTCCGACCCACACGTCGACGGGCTGCGGCGCATCGTGTCGTTCCTGCAATCACAGGGCAGTGCGGCAGGCATTCAGCTGGCCCACGCCGGCCGGAAGGCGAGCACGCCGGCACCGTGGTTCGGCGAAGGGACGGTGCCGGTCGGAGCAGGAGGCTGGGAGCCGGTGGCGCCGACCGCGGAGCGGTTCGCGCCCGACTATCCGCTTCCTGTCGCGCTCGACGCGACCGGCATCCGCGACGCGGTGCGTGCGTTCGGTGCCGCAACCGTGCGCGCCCGCGAGGCCGGATTCGACCTGGTCGAAGTGCATGCGGCCCACGGTTACCTGCTGCACCAGTTCCTGTCGCCGCTGGTGAACCGCCGCACCGACGAATACGGCGGCAGCTTCGACAATCGCATCCGCCTGACCCTCGAGGTGGTCGACGAGGTCCGGCGCGAGTGGCCGGAGCGGCTGCCGCTGTTCGTCCGCATCTCGGCGACCGATTGGGTCGAGGGCGGCTGGGACCTCGATCAATCGGTTGTGCTGGCGCGCCACCTGGCGACACGTGGCGTCGACCTGATCGACTGCTCCTCCGGCGGCGCCGTGCCGGGCGCGCCGATCACCGTCGGGCCGGGGTACCAGGTGCCGTTCGCCGCGCGCATCCGCAGCGAGGCAGGAATTGCGACCGGCGCCGTCGGCATGATCACCACCGCACGGCAGGCCGACGAAATCCTGGACACCGGCAAGGCGGATTGCGTGCTGCTGGCGCGGCAGTTCCTGCGCGATCCCTACTTCGCGCTGCACGCCGCCCGCGAGCTGAACGTGCCGCCCGACTGGCCGCGCCAGTACGGCCGCGTGCGGTAGGGCGCCGGCTGCGGGAGGTATACTCGGCTGCTGGCACGGCTGCCCTTCCACCTTCGAGACAATCACGATGCGATACGCGACCTATTCACTTGCGGGCGATTCGACGCCCCGCCTCGGCGTCGTCCGCGACGGCCTGATGATCGACGCCGCCGCCGCGGTCGCCGGCCGCTGGGCGGATGCGCCGGCGACCCTGCTCGGCCTCATCCAGCAGGGGCCGGCGGCGTGGACGCGGATGCAGGCACTGCTTGGCAGCGCTGACGGTAGCGCCGGCGGCGATGGTGCCGCCGCGCACAGCACTGCGCTCGCCGACGTTCGCTGGCACGCGCCGATCCCCAGGCCGCTGAAGAACATCATCTGCCTCGGGCTCAACTACGCCGCGCACATCCGGGAGGGCGCGGTCGCCCGCGGGCGCGAGGTGAAGATTCCGACCGACCCGGTGTTCTTCTCGAAGCTGCCGACCACCGTGACCGGACCGTTCGAGGAGGTGCAGGTCGACACGTCGGTAACCCAGCAGGTGGACTGGGAGGCGGAGCTCGGCGTCATCATCGGCGTCGCCGGACGCAATATTCGCCAGGCAGACGCCGGGCGGCACATCTTCGGCTACACCGTCATCAACGACATCACGGCGCGCGATCTCCAGGCGCGACACCAGCAATGGATGAAGGGCAAGAGCCTGGACGGCTTCTGCCCGATGGGCCCGGTGGTGGTGACCGCCGACGAGTTCGGCGATCCACAGCAGAAGCGCGTGTCGCTGCGCGTCAACGGCGTCACCAAGCAGGACGGCAGCACCGCCGACATGATCTTCCACATCGATCGCACCATCGAGGTGTTCTCGACCGGCGTGACGCTCGAGCCCGGTGACATCATCTCCAGCGGCACCCCGGAGGGCGTCGGCTTCGGCCGCACGCCGCAGGAGTTCCTGCACGACGGCGATGTCATGGAGACCGAGGTCGAGGGCATCGGGGTGCTGCGCAATACGATTCGCGAATTGTGAATCAATGGATTCGACGTCAGACAAGCTGCTGATCCGCGAACTGGTCGAGAACTGGGCCATCTGGCGCGACGCCGGTGACTGGGAGCGGTTCGCGAGCGTGTGGCACGAGGACGGCTGGATGACGGCAACCTGGTTCCAGGGGCCGGCGCGCGACTTCATTGCCGTGAGCCGCGAGGGGTTCGAGCGCGGCGTGAGCATCCTCCACTTCCTCGGCGGCTTTACCTGCGACATCGCCGGCGCCCGGGCCATTGCCCAGACCAAGATGACCATCAACCAGCGCGCACCGGTCGATGGCGTCCTCGTCGACGTCGTCTGCACCGGACGCTTCTACGATTTCCTGGAGAAGCGGCAGGGACGGTGGGGGTTGGTGCGTCGGCAGCCGGTCTACGAGAAGGATCGCCTCGATCCGGTGGATCCGGCGGCAACGCTGACGCTGGACCCGGCGCGGCTCGCCGGCTTCCCCGAGGGCTACCGGCATCTCGCCTACCTGCAGTCGAAGAACGGCTTTGCCATCAAGGCGGACCTGCCGGGGCTGCGCGGCGCGGCCATCGAGACCTTGTATCGCGAAGGGCGCTCCTGGCTCGAGGGTTCGGAACGGCCGGGCACGCCGCTGTAAAGCCGCGGTCTTTTTGCTAGACTGCGAAGTTGCACCGATGACGTTCGCCCCGGCTCGTACGCGCAAACTCGGCCCGTTCGAGGTCTTTCCGATCGGCCTCGGCTGCATGAGCATGTCTCATGCGTACGGCACGCCGCCGGACGCGGCGACCTCCACCGCCGTGCTGAACCGGGCGCTCGACCTCGGCTACAACCTGATCGACACAGCCGCCCTGTATGGCTTCGGTGCGAACGAGGCGCTCATCGGCGCGGCGATCGGCGGACGACGTCAGGAGTTCGTCCTCGCCAGCAAGTGCGGCATGTTCAGGAACGCGCAGGGGCAGCGCGAGATCGACGGCCGGCCCGACACGCTGCGCCGAACCTGCGATGAGAGCCTGCAGCGGCTGCGCACCGACGTCATCGATGTCTACTACCTGCACCGCTGGGACAAGCGGCTGCCGATCGAGGAAAGCGTCGGTGCCCTCTCAGAGCTGGTCCGGGCGGGCAAGGTTCGCGCGATCGGCCTGTCCGAAGTGTCGGCCGAGACCATTCGACGCGCGCACGGCGTGCACCCGATCGCTGCCGTGCAGACCGAGTACTCGCTATGGACCCGCAACGCGGAGGTGGCCGTGCTCGACACCTGCCGCGCGCTCGGCATCGGCTTCGTCGCCTTCAGCCCGGTCGGCCGCGGCTTCCTGGCTGGCAGCCTGCGCGACGTCTCGACGCTGCCGGCGAAGGACATCCGCCTCGGCATGCCGCGATTCCAGGGCGACCACTTCACGCGGAACCTGGAGCTGCTCGACCGCTTCGCGGCGATCGCCAGGGAGAACGGCTGCACCATGAGCCAGCTGGCCCTGGCCTGGCTGCTGGCGCAGGCGGAACACATCATCCCGATTCCTGGCACGACGCGGCAGGACCACCTGGCAGAGAATGCGGCCGCTGTCGACGTCGAGCTGTCGGCTGATACGCGGACCCAGCTCGACGCGCTCATCAACCCGAGGACGGTCTCCGGCGCGCGCTACAACGACGCCACGCTCCCCGAGATAGACACGGAAGACGTGGACCAAGAGCCAAGAACCACGAGCCAAATCAACATGCCCACGTTCGAAGTCACGCCCGGCTGGCTGCGCTACTGCGCCGAGCCGTCGATCCCGCAGTTCAAGGTGCCCGCCGGCGCAGTCGACGCCCATTGCCATGTCTTCGGCCCGGGCAACGCCTTCCCCTATGCGCCGGAGCGCAAGTACACGCCCTGCGACGCCTCCAAGGAACAGCTGTTCGCGTTGCGCGACACGCTCGGATTCGACAAGAACGTGATCGTGCAGGCGACCTGTCACGGCACCGACAACCGTGCCCTGGTCGACGCCCTCCAGGCGTCGAACGACCGCGCCCGCGGCGTCGCCACCGTCGACCGCCACGTCACCGACGCCGAATTGCAGGCGATGCACGCCGCCGGCGTCCGCGGCACGCGCTTCAACTTCGTCAAGCGGCTGGTCGACTTCACGCCGCGCGAGGTGCTGGCGGAGATCGCCGCACGCATCGCCCCGCTCGGCTGGCACGTGGTCATCTACTTCGAGGCGGTCGACCTGCCGGAGCTCTGGGATTTCTTCACCTCGCTGCCGACCACGGTGGTCGTCGATCACATGGGGCGGCCCGATGTGCGCAAACCGGTCGACGGCCCCGAGTTCGAGCTGTTCGTGCGCATGATGCGCGAGCATGAGAACATCTGGTCGAAGGTGAGTTGCCCGGAACGGCTCTCCGTCTCCGGCCCGCCGGCGCTGAACGGCGAGCGCCACGCCTACCGCGACGTCGTGCCGTTCGCGCGGCGGCTGATCGAAACCTTCCCCGACCGCGTCCTCTGGGGCACCGACTGGCCGCACCCGAACCTGAAGGATCACATGCCCGACGACGGGCTGCTGGTCGACTACATTCCGCACATCGCTACGACCGCCGACCTGCAGCGCAAGCTGCTCGTCGACAACCCGATGAAGCTCTACTGGAGCTGACGCAACACGTTTTGGAGGCTTGATGAAGATTTGTCTGGCGGGCACGGGAGCCATGGGTGACATCCACGCCCAGGCCTTGTCCAAGATCGAGGGGGTCGAGATCGTCTCGGTCGCCGGCCGCACCGAGGGCGTCAAGGAGTTCGCCGAGAAGTGGAAGATTCCCTTCTCGTCGACCGAGCTCGAGGAGTGCATCGACCGGCCGGGCGTCGACGCCGTCATCCTGACGACACCCAGCGATCAGCACCACGACCAGACGCTGCTTGCACTGTCCAAGGGCAAGCACGTCCAGGTCGAAATCCCGATGGCCCTCAGCCTTGACGACTCGCAGGAGATGCTCGACGCGGCGAAGCGGGCGGGCAAGACGCTGATGATCACGCACACGCGGCGCTTCGCGAATCCGCACCGCGAGATCAGGCGTCGAATCCGGGAAGGCACGTTCCACCTGCACCACATGGTGGTCGAAACCTACTTCTTCCGGCGCACGAATCTGAACATGCACGGCCAGCCGCGCTCGTGGGTCGACAACCTGTTGTGGCACCACGGCTGCCACTCGGTCGACCTCGCGCAGTGGATGCTGCCGGACGCAGGGTGGCAGGCCTGGGGCCAGAAGGGGCCGAACCATCACGAGCTGAACATCCCGATGGACCTGACGGTGGCGATGAAGTCGAAACAGGGGCCGCTGTTTTCGATGGCGATGTCCTTCAACAACAAGGGCCCGTTCGGCGGTTTCTACCGCTACATCGGTGAGGAGGACACTTACAAGGTGTACCGCGACTCGATGACCGACAGCGAAGGCAAGGACGTCGTGTTCCCGGACCAGACCCCGGCGTTCGACCGTCAGGACATCGAGTTCGTCGCAGCCCTGCGCGAAGGGCGCCAGCCGGAGTCGGATGTGGCGAGCGTGCTGCCGACGATGGTGCTGCTCGACCAGATCGACAAGGCAATGAACAAATAGTCTGCGGACTCCGGTCTACGGTCTTCGGTGACGGCCCCTTTGCGGTGGCGATACCGAAGACCGTAGACTGGAGACCAGACCGTCAAGGAGAGAGATCAATGGGTGAAATCGTTGCAGCCATCGGCACCTGCCACACGCCGTACATGTTCACGCGTCCACCAGACGAGAACCCCGAGCAGCTCGATGCCGCCGGACGGGCGATGGAGGAGCTCGGCAAGGTCCTCGACGAGACCAAGCCGGACGTCGTACTGATATTCGGCGCCGATCACGTCGAGACGTTTTCGGTAACCTGTATTCCGAGTTACGCCATCGTTGCCGGCGATCGGGCAATCGCCAAGTTCGCCGGGCGTGAGCACGACCTGCCGATCCATCGGGAGATGGCCGAGGACATCCTCAACAAGCTGGTCGTCGACCACAACTTCGACATGGCCTACTCGGAGGATGCCGAGCTCGGCCACGCTTTCTCGATCCCGTTCGAGTACGTGATCGGCAAGCGCAATATCCCGGTCATCCCGTTCTTCACCAACGTCTACGTGCCGCCGCTGCCGACGCCGAAGCGGTGCGAGGCGCTCGGCCGGGCGCTGGCCGAAATCATCAAGGGCCGCAAGGAACGGGTGGCAATCATCGCCAGCGGCGGCATGTCGCACTTCCCCGGCACCAGCAAGTACCTGAAGCCGGAATTCGATTTCGATCGCTGGATGGTGTCGCAGTTCGAGGCGGGCAACAGCGACGCGCTGCTGAACATGACCGGCACGCAGCTCGACGAGGTCGGCAACACCGAGATGCTCAGCTGGGCGATCATGTTCGGTGCCATCGGCAAGGTCGAGGGCGAGCTGATCGACTACATCCCCACCTGGCACCACGGCCTGGCGATGATGCGCTTCCTGCCGCAGCGGGCCGAGAAGCAGCGCAAGATGCAGGTCGAGAAGGAATTCGGCGGCTTCAACTTCGAGAACCGCGGCTTCCAGTTCTACAAGCACCCGCCGTCAGAAGGCTACGGCCTGAACAAGCTGCTGTTCGAGTCGCGCCACAGCGACGCGCTGCGCAGCCGCATCGTCAACGACTTCGAGACGGTGGCTGACGAGTATGGGCTGCAGGGTCAGCAGCGCGAGGCGGCCAAGGAGATGATCAACGTCGCCAACGGGCCCCTGGTGAGCGACCACGTCGCGCCGCTCGCCGAAGCGGGCGCCCATCCGCTGCAGGCGTTGATGTCCCTCCACGTCATCTTCTCGACCACGCACAAGCGCGGCCAGGCGGCGATGGCAGGGAAGAAGTAACGAGCTGGTTGGTGGTTGGTGGCCGGTCCATTCCGGCCGCCAGCTCCCAGTCAAAACGTGTCACCTTGGCAAACGCCAAGCACCAACTACCAACCAACAATTACCAACTACCAACCAGTTACTAGTCGGCGTTGTCCACGATCCGCACGCCGAGCTCGGTCAGCCTGGCGCGCAGGCCGTAGAAGTCCAGCCCCAGTTCCCCGTTCTTCAGGCGCGTCCGCGCCTTCTCTTCCTTCGCAATCCGCGCCTCGCTGAGCGTCGCCACTTCGGCGGCAGCCTCGCGCGGCACGACGACGACGCCGTCGACGTCGCCGATGATCACGTCGCCTGGCCGGATGGCGGCGCCGGCGCAGACCACCGGGACGTTGACGGAGCCGGGCGTCGCTTTGACCGTCCCCTGGGCGCTGATTGCCTTCGACCAGACCGGGAAGTTCATCGTCGTCAGGTCGGCGACGTCACGGACGCCGGCGTCGATGACCAGGCCGACGACGCCGTGCGCCTGGCAGGAGACACCGAGCAGGTCGCCGAACATGCCGTCGGTCGACTCCGAGGTGGTGGTGACGACCAGGATGTCGCCCGGCTGGCAGACGTCCATTGCCGCGTGGATCATCAGGTTGTCGCCCGGCTGGCAGGAGACGGTGACGGCGCTGCCGGCGGCTTTCGCCGCTGGGTAGATTGGCCGCATGTAGGGCCGCAGCAGCCCGGTGCGCCCCTGCGCCTCGTGCACGGTGGCGACGCCGAACTCGCGGAGGGCGGCGATGACCGCCGCATCGGCGCGCTGGATGTTACGAACAACAGTCGGTTTCATAGAGGAATCACGCGCCTGCCGGCGCCGGAATCAGCTTGTTGATGCGCGGGTAGACCTTGCGGGCATTGCCCTCGAGAATCTTGGCGCGGGCCTCGGCGCTGAGCGCGGTGGCGTTGTCGATGTAGCGCTTGGTGTCGTCGTAGTAGCTGCCGGTCTCCGGGTCGATCCCGCGGACCGCGCCGACCATCTCCGACCCGAACAGGATGTTGTCGGGTGGCACGATTTTGAGCAGCAGATCGATGCCGGGCTGGTGGTAGACACAGGTGTCGAAGAACACGTTGTTGCGGATCATCTCCGCCAGCGGCGGCCGTTTCATGTCCTGGGCCAGGCCGCGGTACCGCCCCCAGTGGTACGGCACCGCGCCGCCGCCGTGCGGGATGATCATGCGCAGCGTCGGGAAATCCTTGAACAGGTCGGCCTGGATGAACTGCATGAACGCCGTCGTGTCGGCGTTGATGTAGTGGGCGCCAGTGGCGTGAAAGTTCGGGTTGCACGAGGCGCTGACGTGCACCATCGCCGGCACGTCGAGCTCGACGAGCACTTCGTAGAGCGGGTACCACGCCTTGTCGGTGAGCGGCGGCGACGTCCAGTGACCACCCGACGGGTCGGGATTGAGGTTGCAGCCGATGAAGCCGAGTTCATTGACGCAGCGCTTCAGCTCATCGATCGCAGTCCGACGGCGTGACGCCGGGCGATTGCGGCAACTGGCAGACACCGACGAAGTTGCTCGGAAACAGGCCGCAGACGCGGTGAATCAAGTCGTTGGCAAACCGCGACCAGGCCAGGCTGGTGCTGCCGTTGCCAATGTGGTGCCCCATCTTCGAGGCCCGCGGCGAAAAAATCGTCAGGTCGGTGCCGCGATCGCTCTGGAACTTGAGCTGCGGCTGGACGCTCTCGCGCAGCTGATCGTCGCTGATCGCCGGCAGGGGCGGGACAGCGTGGTTACCGGCCTTGACGCCGGCAATCTGCGCGTCGCGGAACGCTTGTACTTCGTCCGGGGTTGTCGTGTAGTGACCGTGGCAATCGATGACCATCCTGACGATTCTATCTCGTTCGCGGTTCGTCGTTCCTGGTTCGTCGCGGTCGTCGCGGCGCAGCAATTTTCGCCGGCAGCGGGGGGTATGATCCCCACTGTATGCCGTGGCCCGGAGCAGCTGCATGAACAGGGATGTGACCACCACCCGCCACTTTCCACGCGTTGCCGACAACGTCCACCCGCCGCTCAGCCGCGACGACTATCGCAGCTCGCGGCTACGGCACCCGCAGCAACCGCTGGTGGTCGTGCCGCACACGCTCTCGGAACTCACCGGCCCGGCATATCCCTACGGGCACCTCAACACGCTCGACAGCGATCTGACCCGTCAGCATGGCGGCGAACCGATTGGCCAGCGCATCATCCTGGCCGGCCGGGTACTCGACGAGGATGGCCGGCCGGTCCCGAACACGCTGGTCGAAATCTGGCAGGCCAACGCCGCGGGCCGCTATCGCCACGTCAAGGACAACAATCCGGCGCCGCTCGATCCGAACTTCTCGGGCGCCGGCCGCGCGCTCACCGACGGCCAGGGGTTCTGGCGTTTCACCACCATCCGCCCGGGCGCATATCCGTGGCCGAACCACCGCAACGCCTGGCGGCCGTCGCACGTCCACTTCTCGGTGTTCGGCCAGAACTTCCTCACGCGCCTGATCACGCAGATGTATTTCCCCGGCGACCCGCTACACGCGCTCGATCCGGTGATGAACTCGGTGCGCGACCCCGCCGCCCGTCAGCGCCTCGTCGCCACCTTCGATATCGACCTGACGGAACCGGATTGGGCACTCGGCTTCCGTTGGGACATCGTCGTTCGCGGCCGCCAGGAAACGCCCACCGAAAGTGAAAAGTAGAAAGTGGAAAGTGGAGTGAAGAGTGAGCTGACGCCGCTGCAGCCGACCGGGCCCTACCCGGAGGCGATGCTCGACCTGCCGCGCGGGAGTGTGACCGTGGGCTGGTCTGGTGCGACCGGCAACCGCATCGTCGTCGAGGGACGCCTGCTCGATGGCGCCGGCGCACCGGTCGCCGACGCGCTGGTGGAGATCTGGCAGGCGGACGCCGCTGGCCGCTATCACCACGAGGCCGATCCGCGTGGCGCCGATGCCGACCCGGACTTCTGGGGCTACGCCCGCGTCGCCACCGAAGACACCGGGCGGTATCGAATCGAAACGATCAAGCCAGGCGTGGTCCCGGGCCCCCAGGGTACCGCCCAGGCGCCCCACATCCTGTTCAGCATCTGCGGCACGGGCATCCTGACGCGGTATGTCACCCGCATGTACTTCGACGACGAGACGGTCAACGAATTCGACCCGATCCTGCAACAGGTGCCGGCGGAACGTCGCGCCACCCTCGTGGCCAGCGGCGTTGGCGCCCCTTTGTACAGGTTCGACATCGTGCTGCAGGGCGAAGGCGAGACGGTGTTCTTCGATCTCTAGCCCGGTGACGTCAGAGCTGATGTTTTGCGGCCAGCGTCTGCAGCAGGTCGAGGACTTCCTGGTAGGTCTGTGGGCCCTCGGGACCGAAGTGCTCGCGGAGCCGCAGCTTGGCCGCCCAGTCCTGCCGCCGCGCCGTTGCCTCGGCCATGATCGGCTCGATGCCGGCCGTGCGCAGCGTCTCGGCCACTTCTTCCATCTCGCGCGCCCGCCGCTCACCGTGCACCACCACCCGGCCCATGTTGTAGTCGGCGAGCGTCTTCCACTCGATGCCGGGGTAGCTCTCCTGCAGTGACGCGAAGACGTGCTCCGCGGCGCCGTAGCTGCCCGCGCCGAGGACACACTCAACCAGCAGCGCCTCCAGGCCCTTGACGACGATGCTGCGGCACATCTTCACGGCTGCCGCGGTGCCGATCGGGCCGGAGAGCGACTCGATCCGCATGTTGAACGGCGCGAGCGCGGCAATGAACTCCCCCGACGCTGGTCCATTCACCAGCATCGGCACGCGGTGGCCGTACGGCAGGACCGGCGCCATGACCGCCACCTCGACAAACCGCGCACCGGTCGGCGAGACCGCTGCCTCGATCTCGCGCTTGACCTCGGGCGACACGGAATTGAGGTCTGCGTACCAGTGTCGCGGCTCGAGGTATGCCGTCGTCTGCCGCGCCGCAGCCGGCGCGGCACTGCACGTCACGGTGGAGAAGAGGATGTCGCTCCGCCGCGCCAGCTCCTCGGGCGTGTCGACCAGCAGCGTCGCGCTGCGGCGGGCGCGTTCCTGGATCTGCGGACCCCGATCTGCGGTGGTGCTGGCGATGTCGTAGGCGCAGATGGCGCCGGCACCCGCCGCGTGCAGCCCGTCGGCGATGGTGAAGCCGGCCTCGCCGAAGCCGATGAAGCCGATCCTGAATGTGCTCATAAATGAAAAAGCCGCCTGGTTCCGTAGATTACCGGAACCAGGCGGCGAAACGAGTGCGGCCGCGAGCGCGCGGCCGGCGATCTTCGCGCCCTAGAAGTTCAGCGTGAAGTTGAAGCGAGCGAACCGCGGCGCCGTGATCGTCGTCGGGTTCAGGAACGTGCCGCCATTACCCGTGAAGGCGTACTGTGCCTCGTAGGCGGTGGCGTAGTTGGTGTTGAGCAGGTTGGTCAGGTCGATACCGACGTCGGCGCGACGGGTGCCAAAGCGGAATACCTTGGCGAAACGCATGTCGATCTGATTACGGCGACCTTCCGCGTAGAGGCGGTTGGAGCCGGCCTGCGCACCCGAATCGACCAGCGCCACCGTCGTATTACCGGTGGCGACGCCGCCCGGGGGAATGCGGCCCAGGATGCCCTGCACGAGCGTGTTCGGCACCAGGTAGTTCGCCGCGAGCAGCAGCGCCGGCTGCGAGCGGAGCGTCGAGCTCACCAGCACGTCGATCTTCGGGATGGTGTAAGACGCCAAGCCGCGCAGCGTCGTTTCCCACGGATCGACCGAGCGGCAGTTGCGCGGGTCTGGGCTGTCGATCAGCAGCTGCGTCGCGCAGGTGTCCATGATCGCGCGACCGGTCGTCGTGCCAACCTGCAGCACCACGCCCTGCCGTAGCCGGGCATTGGCGGTGAGGTCGACGCCGTGCCAGTAGTGGGTACGGCCTTCACCCTCCGGGCTCAGGTCCGACTCGAGACGCGTCCAGTTGTTCGCCGGACGCGCAGCCGCCGCAGCGGTCAGCGTGTAGACGTCAATCGGGTAGCCGCCACCGTTGGGCAGGCGTGGATCCTGCGGCGCGTTGATCGTCCACCTCTCGTAGTCCTGCGGACCGACCGCGAGGTTGTCGACCACCGTGTAGTTACCCCACCAGCGGCGGTTGTAGCCCGCTTCGATCGACACTCGCGGGATCAGCTGCTGCTGCACGTTGATGCCGTACTGCCAGTCGACCGGGCGCACGCCCCAGCCACCGAGCGCGTTCTCGAACACGCCGCCGGAGCCGGCGCGACCGAAGTTCAGCGTGTCGCCGGTCAGCGCGCCGCAGGTGTCACCGCCGGCCGTCGTGTTGGACGCCGGGTTGGTCAGGTCGCAATCGACCACGAAGTTGCCATTGGCGTCAGTCCAGCTGCGAGCGACCTGCCGGACGATGCGCGTGCTCGGCGCGTTGGCCGTGTAGATCGTGTCGTTGGTTGCCGGCGCCAGGTAACGGCCCATGTTGAACTTGATGGCCGTTCTGCCATTGCCGAACACGTCATACGACGCGCCGAAACGCGGCGAGATGTCGTTGAACGCATTCACGCCCTCGGTGCGGCCAACGCTCACCGTCGGCGTCGTCAGGTTGCCGACCGTGAATGACGTGCTGGTGCCGTTGCCCTCCGCGGGGCTCCAGCTCCAGGCGCGGTCGTAGCGCAACGCACCCTGCACGGTCAGGTTCCGCCGCGTCCAGGTGTCCTGGATGAAGAAGGAATCCTGCCGCGTGCGGTTGTCATTCTTGAAATCGTTCAAGAAGTAGGTGAACTGGTTGGGCGTGCGGTTGTTGAAGCGGTAGGTCAGGCCCGTCTCGTTGATGACGAACCGGCTCCGCGCCACGAGGTACGCGCCCTGGTAACCGACCTTGGCGTTGTGCGCACCGGTGACGTAGGACGCCGACGCACGCCAGCTGTTCGGGTTGCCCCAGTTGTCCTGGTACTGACCGACGCCGCGATACGTGAAGTTGGCGCGGTGCCCGTCAATCGCCGACTGCTCCAGCACCGGCGTCAGGTTGAAGATCCCGTCCGGCGCGGCCTGGCCGGGACCACCGGCGTGCTCGTAGGAGAAGCGCGAGTAACCCGCCTCGAGCAGCACCTTGTTCGAGATCGGCGACGTCCAGGTCGCCTGCGTCACGTAGTACGGCATGTCGTAGTAGCCGACATCGCCGGCGACCGCCGCCTCGGGTGAGAACACGGTCGAGCCGAGGCCGATCCAGTCATCGCCGCGCTGCATGCAGCCTTCACCCGAGGTGGTGTAGGTGCCGCCCTGGCAGCGCGTCTGGTACTCGTGCGAGAACGTGAACCGGTTCTTCTGCGTCGCCTGCGCGGTCAGACGGCCCGACATGATGTCGCGCCGCTGCACGTTGCGCGGCTCGATGCCGCTCGTCAGGTCGGCGGCGTAATCCCAGTGCGACGGGTCGCCGGCAAAGCGGTTCAGGCCGAGGCCTTCGATCGCCTGCGCCGTCAGGTAGCGGCGATAGCTGCCGAAGAACCACAGCTTGTCGCGCTTGATCGGGCCGCCGAGCGACGCACTGACGTCGTACGACTTGACGATGTCGGGGGGATTGTTGAGGCCGATGGCGCGCAGCTCGTCGTCGATGTTGCTGCTGCTCGACCACCGCCCGGCGGTGTTGTAGAACGCCTGGCCGCGGAAGTCGTTGCCGCCCGAGCGAGGCACCAGGTTCATCACCGGGCCGCCGGTTTCACTCTCGCCGAGGCCGCCGGAGACGAGCACCGACACTTCTTCGACGTTGTTGGTGTCGTAGGTCAGCGAGGACACGCCGCCGCCGTTGAACGCGGCCGCCACGGTCATGCCGTTGATCTGCATGCGGCCCTCGTTGGTCCGACCACCATGGGCGCTGAAGAACGTCATCGTCGGCGTCGGCGCCTGGCCGTTGTTGTCGACGGTCAACCCGGGGCTGGCGTTCAGCAGCGAGCCGTAGGCGCGAGTCGCCGGCAGATTCTGAATCACTTCCGAGTCCAGCACCGTCTCGCGGCGGGTGTTCTGCACGTCGACGACCGGCGTTTCGCCGGTGACGGTGATGGTTTCCTCGAGGCCGCCGACCCGCATTTCGATCGGGATGGTCAGCGTGGCCGAACCCGCCAGCTCGATGCCGTCGCGCTTGACGGTCGAGAAGCCGGGCAGGGTGGCGGTGACCGAGTAGGTGCCCGGACGGAGATCCACGATGCGATACAGGCCGTCGGCGTCAGTGACGGTCGAACGGACCCTTTCAATGAGAGCAGGACTCGCGGCTTCCACCGTCACGCCGGGGAGCACCGCGCCTGACGTGTCCCGGACGACGCCTGTGAGCGACGCCTGGGCGAACACGGCCGAGGGTACAAAAATCAACGCCAGGACATAGAGCATCCCGGCAACTACACGCTTGCCCAAACTGACCTCCCTTAGGTTACGCAGCGAACGACGTGGGTCGCAATCATGAGCATGACAAGATCTGTGCCCGCAGTTGCACGCCCAGCCCATGATCAGTACCGACGGTTTTTTGGACGTGTCAAGTAACCCCCTTTTCCGCAGGGCTTTACAGGCAGAGCTCGGAACGAAAACGGGTCCCCGACCTGCACCGAGAGAACGAGCACCAGCCGTGCCCACCGCCGGCCGTGCCCTGCTCGTTGAAGAGGGCCCATTCACAACCTGTCCCGCAGACGGATTTGACGCCCCGCCCGAAACAGCAGGCACCTCTCAGTGCCTTTGTTTGCTTGTAGTTGCGTGGAGTATGACGAGATGGGGCGGAGCCGGATATCGGCCCGCTGGTGTGACGAGATGAGGGGCCGCTGAAGCCGGTGGTCAGCTTACAGATTCAAAATTCTGTTCTGGCGCTTCAACAGAGCGTAGGTCACCTTCCGGCGCGCTGCGTCACTGTCGTACATGTCGCGGACGCGACCGGCGGCCGAACACGTGCCGTCGTGCGGCAGACGCCACCCGAAAACACAGCCAGTGGCGGCGATCGCCGACGTCGTTGCGTCGCAGCCGCAGCGGCGGGCGGAGCGGCGCGGCTGCGGCGGTACCCGGATCCGGGCACGCCGGGAATCGGCGCCGCACGCGGGCAGAGCGGCAAGGACGCACAGGGAGGCCAGCTTCAAATCACGTCCGGATGGTTGGCAGGTGGCCGGCATCGCACCCGTTCGCCAAATCGGTTTCCAGCGGGCAGGCGGACGGTGGTACAGTGATGGCCCTCCCGTCTACGCCGTGGAGGCCATATGAAATCGACCGGTTGCCGGACGGCGCGTTCAATTCGTCGGTGCGTGCTCGCGGTGTGCCTCGCCGCAGCGGCGTCCTACGTCCCGGCGCTGACCGACATCGCGCACGCCCAGGCACGCAGGGGGACGGTGGAGCACATCACCGTGCACGGTCGCGCGCTCGAAGGCAACCTCGCCGGCGAAACCGCGGATCGGCAGGTGACCGTCTACCTGCCTCCCGGCTACGCCGCCGAGCCGAACCGGCGCTTCCCGGTCGTCTACCTGCTGCACGGCTACGGTGGCACCGACGCGACGTGGAGCGGCGGCATCGCCAACATCGCCGAGATCGCCGACCGGACGATCGCCGCGGGCAGCGCGCGTGAAATGATCGTCGTGATGCCGAATGCGTACTCGCAGTACCTCGGCAGCATGTATTCGAACTCGATGACCGCCGGCGACTGGGAGACGTTCCTGTCGCGCGACCTGGTGTCCTATATGGACATCCATTACCGCACCATACCGGATCGCCAGGCGCGTGGTATCGCCGGTCATTCGATGGGCGCCTACGGCGCGCTGCGGCTGGGCATGAAGGCGCCGCAGGTGTTCTCGAGCGTCTACGGCCTGAGCGCCTGCTGCCTGGCGGCCAACCTGACGCTGCGGCCGGAGGCACTCGCTGCCGCCGAGGCGGTTCACACGCGCGAGGACGTGGCCAAGGCGCCACGGGCGGCCCTCGGCATGCTGGCCAGGGCGGCGGCGTGGTCGCCCAACCCGAAGAACCCGCCGCTCTATCTCGACCTGCCGGTGCGCGACGGCAAGATCCGCCCGGAGATCGTCGCCAAATGGGCGGCCAACGCGCCGCTGGCGATGGTCGACCAGTACGTCGCCAATCTGCGGCGGCTGCACGCGATCGCCTTCGACATCGGCATGCAGGACGAAGCGGTGCAGCCGGCCTCGGTCAAGGCGCTCAGCGATGCGCTGACGCAGTTCGACGTGCGCGCACACCTACGAGACCTACGATGGGATGCACTCGAACCGGATCGGCGAGCGCATCGAGACGAAGATGCTGCCATTCTTCTCGAGCAACCTGTCATTCACGCAAGCACGGCAACAGACGCTGAATAATCCTCGATAATCGATATAGCGAATTCACTCAGGAGGAACGATTGATGCGGTCAGGGTTTTTGCGGATCGTGGGCCTTGTGGCCTTGTTGGCGCTTCCGGCGACGGCGTTCGCGCAGTTCGGTATGCCGTTGGCAGGACAGTGGAGTGGCGGCTACGGCAGGACTCAGGAGAACCGCCTTCTGCTGAACCTGGATTGGAACGGCAAGGAGCTCACCGGGGTGATCAACCCCGGGCCGAACGCCGCTACCGTCAAGACGACCGAGATTGACTACTCGAACCCCGAGGCCTGGAAGGTGAAGATGACCGCCGAGGGCAAGGACGCCTCGGGCAAGGTCGTGCCGATCACCGTCGAGGGGACGCTCGAGAACCTCGGCGCTTACTATCGAATCTTCCGCGGCACGTGGCAGCAGGGCACTGTCAAGGCGCCCTTCGTCGTCACGCGCAACTAGCGCACTAGCGCGCTTAACGCGATAGAACACGCCGGCGCCCCCCGAAGGGCGCCGGCGTTTTTTTTGCCCACGTTTGCGGGCACGTGTGGTTTGTGGTCGGCGGTCCACGGTCCGTGGACTCTCAGCCCCCGCAGCCCCCACGCCCAGCCCACGTCGAAACCCCAGCGCACCGGAGACCAAAGGCTGTAGACCGCACACCGCAAACCGCACACCTGCCCCGTGCAAAGAAAAAGCGCGCGCACCCATCAGGATACGCGCGCTGATTTGTCGTGCTCCGGCAAGCGCCGGCCGCGTTAGCGGCGGGCGGGAGCGGCAGAAGACGGCGCGGCCACGGTGCCGGGCTGCCTCACTGGTCCGAAAATCAACTGGCCGAAGTCGTCTTCCAGTCGGTTCAAGTAGCGATTGTTCTCCTGGCAGATGTACTCGGAGAGTTCGCCGTCCGGGTTCCAGTTGATGTCCCAGGCAACCGAGAAGGGACGCGTGTAGGCACCCGGATCGTCAATCAACGCTTCGAAGTGCAGCGTGTTCTTGTTCGGACGCGTGTACTTCTCCACCACGTGCAGCAGGTGGGTATGCGGGTGGCCGAAGTAATCGAGCCAGCTGTTCTCGTTGAACCCGACGACGTCCACCACCAGCGTATCGCCCTCCCAGCGGCCGACCGAGTGACCGAGGTAGGTTGGGTTGAGCGCGTCACCCTTCGGGTGCTCGCGGCCATCCATGTAGATCTCACGCCAGACATGCGCAGCGCCCTCGAAGATCATGACGATGCGCTTCTGCTCGGGCAGTTGGATGATCTCGGCTGGGTACGGGGTCGCCCACATGCGCGGGCCACCCGGGGGGAGGCAATAGCCTTCCGGGTCTGTACTTCGAGTCGTTGCGCGAGTTGTAGTCGTAGAGCGCCGCCGCCCAGGGCTGGAACGGAATCCATGGCTCCGACTTCGTGCCGCCACGGCCGCCACCGCCGCCACCACCGCCGCGGGCACCGGCGCCGCCGGCGCGTGCGGCGGCCGCCGCTGCATTGGCCTGCTGGATCTCGGGGATCAGCTGTCCGTCCGGACCGACCACGCGCATCGCCATGTTGGTGATGTACGGAACGTTCCAGATGCCCTTTTCACCGGGGACGCGTCCCAGGTTGACCGTGCCGTCGGCGAGGCGCGGCGTCGGCAGTGCCGGGCCGCCGCGGCCGCGGCCACGGCCTTGCGCCGGTGCGGCCGGCGCCGTGGAGCCTTCCTGCTGGACCTGCGGAGCGGCCGGTGCGGCTGCCCCCTGCTGCGCCTGCAGCACCCAGGTGGTGCCCGCGAAGACGGTCACGGCAGCGCCAGTGAACATCGCGGTGCGCAGCGTCTGCTTCAGAGAGGTGTTCTTCAAGCGGTTCTCCTTCTGGAACTACTGAGCCGCGCCCTGGCTGGACGCTGCAAACAGACGCTGGCCAGTCGAGGTCAAGCTCACCGCCCGGGCGTTGCCGGTGTGGCTGCCATCCTTGGCGAGGCTGCCTTCCACCGTCACCACTTCACCGATCTTCATGGTGTTGCGGGTCCAGCCGGCGCGCATCAGGCCGTTCGGGCTGCCCATCTCCATCGCCCAGTTGGTGACCTTCCCGGTCTTGTCGTCCTTCACGTCGATGTAGAAGAACGTGTGCGGATTCATCCACTCCACCTTGGTGACGGTGCCCGACATCTTGAACGGCTTGTTCGCATCGAATTCGGCCGCAAACGAATGATGGGCGACGACCGGCCCAGCGGCCATCAGCAGGGCGAATCCGGCGAACGCGATCGCAAACAACTTGGTTCTCATCGAACATCCTCCACGAGAAAGTACCGGGGTCACGAGCAATCCGTGCGTAGAAACCTATGAGTTCTGCAAGTCCGGCTACCCGGGCCTCCACGCATTGACCGCGTAGCGGCGGACGCGTCTGGCGGCCCGGACGCACAGGTCAAGGGTTGCATATTGTAGCGCGTTCCCACGCATCCGGAGCAACCTCGTCGATTATTGTCAGCGGCCGAGCGGCGACTGCCGCCACACGGCCGCCGCACGGCGCTAGAATGACGCTCATCCACCGTCGCCCGCTCGGAAAGGAGCTTTTCCTGTGACACACCGATTCCACTGGCTTGCCTGTTCGCTGGCCGCCATCACTCTCGCTCTCGGCGCGGCGGCAGATGCCGCAGCCCAGGCGGCACCCGCGACACCGGCGGCTGCCGCGCCAACTGCGGCGCCGTCAGGCCCGGCACCGCGCACCGCCAGCGGCAAGCCGGACCTGAGCGGCGTGTGGACCGTCCCCTACGTCCCCGACATGACCCGTTCGAGGCCGAACCAGAAAGGCATGGCGGAACTCCCCTTCACGCCGGAAGGCGAGGCCAACTTCAAGGCCTACGATCCGGCCAACGGCGACTACACCGGCGTCTGCATGCCCTTCGGCCTGGTACGCTCGATGAACGCGCCCTACCCGCTGCAGATCATGCAGAACGACAAGTACGTGGCGATCCTCTGGGAACAGAGCACCTGGTTCCACGTCATCCCGGTCGATCGCCCGGTCAAGGTCACGGCGGCATCGGAGAACCCGCAGTGGTTCGGCCACTCGGTCGGCCGCTGGGAAGGGGACACGCTCGTTGTCGAGACCTCGGGATTCAACGGCTACACCCGGCTCGACACCATCGGCCACCCGCACAGCGACCAGCTGCGCGTGCGCCAGACGTTCCAGCGCACCGACGCCGATCACATCGCCTACACCATCACGATCGACGACCCGAAGATGTACACGAAGCCGTGGAGCAACGAACGCGTCTTCACCGCCAGCACCGGCGAGCTGATCGAGGTACTCGTGCGAGGAGAACAACAAGAGCCTGTGGGACGGGCGCATCAAGACATGGACGCCGCCCTGGGCGACGCCCGCCGCGCCGGCTACCCCAGGAGCCCCCGTCCCACCTGCCCGGCCATAACGGAAGCGGGCGCCCCGGGCATGCGGCGCGCGCGCGCGGGCCGCGCCGGCGATGCCCATCATCCAGAAGACCGGCAGCCCAGCCTGTCGGGCCGGGCGTGTGCGGATCGTGGCGGCACACCCCCGCCCTGGCGGGCTGGCCTGAATCGTGAAACATCGTATCGGCATGGATAACGACAAGCGCACCCCGCCCGATGACAGCCCGGAGATCCCCGACAACACCGACGATCTGGTGCAGACGCCGCCCTCCTCGCTCGACCTCGACCGCACGGCAAGCGCAGCGCGCACCGGCCGCAGCCGCCTGCACGCGATTCGAGCCGAGCACAACGGCATCGGCCCCGAGATCGCCGGCGGCGACGTCGATGCCGACTGGGAAGCCGCCTACAACGTCGGTGACGAGGCGCCCGGCGGCGACAACCCGACGCCGGATCAGGATCTGGTCGACGAAATCGGCCGCGCCGTCGGCGTCGAGTACCAGGACAGCGAAGAACTGAAGGGCGCCGCCAAGCTCGAGGAGCGCGACCGGCGGCGATGGGAGCTCGACCCCGCCTCGTCCGAGGACTTCGCCGAGCGCACCAAGGACAGGACCTGAGCCGCCCTGGTGCGACCGAGCCGCTCGACGCCGGGTCCGGCGCGGCCGGATCTGGCTAGTACCGCGCCATCACATCGTCGGGATAGCAGTACCAGCCAGCGCTCGCCTGCTTCCGCCGACGCGACGACCGGGTGCGACGCCGACCGGGCGTGGCCCGATGCGTGGCGGTTCGGAGATGAATCGCAGCAGAGCGTCACGCCGCACGTCTGGCAGGTGCGCAGGTGCATCCAGCGTGAACCGCTCTTGACGCACTCGTCGCAGACGCGGTGCTGCGGGTGCTTCACGACGGTGATTGCGTCGATGTCGGCACACGGTACAGCCACGTGCCACCTCCTTCTCTCACTGTGCGGCACTGTCCCCTGCCGCCTGTTCGGGCCGGCCAAGCAGCAGCCGGTTCTTCGGCGTGATCGCGGCGGCAATCACCTGCGTCCACACGCGGTAGCCTTCCGCCCGCAGCCGCATCGCCCGCGCAACGTCGATGGCCATCGCCGGATCGAGCCAACCGGTCAGGTTCGCAGTGTCGCACGCCGCGAAGTCGTGACAGCACGGTAGCACCGCCACGCGCGCGCGCGCAGCGGCGGCGCGCCCCAGAATCCGGTCGGTCAGGCGCCCGCAGGCATGACATGACACCACCACGTCGGCCGCATCGAGCGACACGTCGTCCAGTGCCGCTGCAACCAGCGTGACCCGGCCAGCCAGGCGGGGCCACGCCGCCACCATCACCTCGTGCACTGCCATGCTCGACGGCGGTAGTGCCTGGTCGATTGCGAGCGCCGCCGGCGACGAATCATCGAGCAGCAGCATGATGTGGGCGAGCAGCCCATGGCCCGCAGCGAGGTCGACGACACGGCCGCCACGAAACAGCCGGCGCACACGACGCGCCGTCGCCCAGGCCTCGTAGAGTTCCTTGCGCGGCAGGCATCCGGCCTCGCACACGGCACGCCCGAGGCGGTCGAACAGCGAATCGCCGGGGAAACGAGCGAGATCCCGCTGCGTCAGGCGGCCGTGCGACGAAGGCGAGAACACGTCCTCACCATACCGGAACCTGCCGCAGCGCGCGACGTCTGGAGGGTTGCACCAGTTCCGAATCGTCCGGCACGGCCGTTGCCTCCGTGCGGTGTGCGCCAGCCCGGCGTCACCTGAGAGAGACACACCATGACTACAAGACTTGCGCTCGTCGCACTCGCCATCGTCAACGCGTCCGGCGTGTTGCTGGCCGACACGCTTGTCCTCCGTAACGGACGGAGAGTCGAAGGCGAGTTGACTGGCGTGAACCGCCGCGAGGTCGAGTTCGAGGAATATGGCAACGGCGGCCGGCGCACGGTCCGGGTGCCGCGCGCCGAGATCGCGCGGATCGAATTCGACGACGGATTCGAGAATGGCTTCGGCGGCTTCGGGCGTGACGGCAATCGCAACGACCGCGGCATCGAGACCGGGGGCATCCCGCGCGGCATGCGCGAGCGCGAGGTCAACGTCACCGCGCGCGAGCCATGGACCGACACCGGTATCGACGTGCGTGGCGGCCAGGCGATCTACTTCCAGGCGAGCGGCGAGGTCCGCTGGGGCGCGAACCGCCGCGACAGCGCGGCCGGCGAACGCAACTCGCCGCGCAACCCGAACCGGCCACTGCCGGACCGGCCGGCGGCGGCGCTGCTGGCACGGATCGGCAACGACGTGATCTTCATCGGCGGCGAGCAGGGGCCGTACCGGGCGCGCTCGTCCGGACGGCTCTACCTCGGCATCAACGACGACGTGTTCACCGACAACAGCGGCAGCTTGCGCGTCACCCTGTCGTACTGAATCGAACCGGGTTTCCCGCACCGCAAACTGTGTGCAGGGGCACCCCTCCCTCGGTGCTAGGGTTCGCTCCCAGGAGTGAACCCCATGCACCGAATGACCCGCGTCGTTGCCGCCACGGCCATGCTGGCCACGGCGTTGTATCTTCCCGCCCATTCGAACGGCACCCAGGCTCAGGAGCGGCCCGGACGGGGCGACGCCAGGCGCCCCACCCAGAGCAGCCGTGCGAGCAGCGTTTACATCGTGCAGATGGCCGAGCTCCCGGTGGCCTCGTACGATGGGCGGCTCGCCACGCTGACGGCAACGCGGCCGCAGCGCGGCCAGCGGCTCGATCGCGAGGCGCCGGAGGTGTCCGCGTACGAGGGATTCCTCACCGATCGGCATGACCAGATGCTGCGCCGCGCCGGCGGCGGCCGCAAGGTCTACGACTACCACTACACGTTCAACGGCTTTGCGGCGGAATTGACCGAGGCGCAGGCTGAACTGCTCAAGGCCGATCCCGGCGTGCTGAAGGTGATGAAGGACGAACTGCGGACGGCAGACACCTCGTCGACGCCCGGGTTCCTCGGCCTCGACGATCGACGCGGCCTGTGGAGCGATGTCGGCGGCGTCGATCGCGCCGGCGAGGACGTCGTCATCGGCATCGTCGATTCGGGGATCTGGCCCGAGAGCGGCAGCTTCTCGGACGGCAGCGGCCGCAGCCATGACAAGGGGCGCGAGGAACGGGTGCACCGCTACCACCCGCTGCGCGGCTGGCGCGGCAAGTGTTTCGGCGGCGAGCAGTTTCCGCGTTCCACCTGCAACGACAAGCTGATCGCCGCCCGTCACTTCAACGCCGCGTGGGGCGGTGATGCGGCGCTGAAGGCCGAGATGCCCTGGGAGTTCGCCTCGCCGCGCGACTATCACGGCCACGGCACGCACACGGCGTCTACCGCCGGCGGCAACCACGACGTCAGGACGACCGGCGACGCGACGGTGTTCGGGCCGGTCAGCGGCATCGCGCCGCGTGCCCGCATCGCCGTCTACAAGGCGCTGTGGTCGACGCAGGACGGCTCGCAAGCGAGCGGCTTCACATCCGATCTCGTCGCCGCGATCGACCAGGCGGTGGCCGACGGCGTCGACGTCATCAACTACTCGGTCAGCGGAACGTCGGTCAACTTCCTCGACCCGGTCGAGATCGCGTTCCTGTTCGCCGCCGACGCCGGCGTGTTCGTGGCGACCTCCGCCGGCAACAGCGGGCCGACGGCAGCCACCGTCGCGCACCCGTCGCCGTGGGTCACCACGGTCGCGGCCGGCACGCACAACCGCGACGGCAGGGGCCAGGTGACGCTCGGCAACGGCACGACCTACAACGGCGCCTCGCTGGCCAGCCGCGGTCGCCGCCCCGCTCATCGACGCCAGCGCCGCCGGGTTGCCCGGCGGCGAACGCCAACGCGGTGCGCCAGTGCTTCAGCGCCGCCGACAACGGCGGCGCGCCGGCGCTCGATCCAGCGAAGGTCACCGGCAAGATCGTCGTCTGCGATCGCGGCGTCAACGCCCGCGTCAACAAGAGCCTCGCGGTGCGTGAGGCCGGCGGCGTCGGCATGATTCTGCTGAACGTCGCGCCGGCATCGGTCAATGCCGACTTCCACTTCGTGCCGATCGATCCACCTCGACGACACCGTCGCGCCAGCCGTCAAGGCCTACGCCGCCATCGCCGGCGCGACCGCGACGATTGCCAAGGCAACGATCGTCTACGACGTGCCGGCGCCGTTCACGGCGTCGTTCTCGTCGCGCGGCCCGCTGCTCGCGGGCGGCGGCGACCTGCTCAAGCCCGACCTGATCGCGCCTGGGCAGGACATCCTGGCCGCGGTCGCGCCGCCGGCCAACAACGGCCGCACCTTCAACCTCTACAGCGGCACGTCGATGTCCAGCGCCGCATGTCGCCGGTCTCGCGGCGCGTGCTCAAGACCTGCACCACGACTGGTCGCCGATGATGATCAAGTCGGCGCTGATGACCAGCGCCGCCGATGTGCTCGACGGCCCGAACACCAATGCGGTGGTCGATCTTCCGCCAGGGCGCCGGGCACGTGGTGCCGAACGACGCCGCCGACCCGGGCCTGGTCTTCGACTCGGAGCTGCCCGACTGGCTCGCGTTCCTGTGCGGCACGACCGCGGCTGTCAACCAGGCGACCTGCACGTCGCTCGCCGGCGGCGGCTACTCGCTCGACCCGAGCGACTTGAACGCTGCCGTCGATCGCCATCGGCAGCCTTGCCGGCTCGCAGACGATCACCCGCCGCGTCACGAACGTCGGCAGCGTTCGCGCGCCACCTACGTGCCGGCAGTCACCGGCATGGCCGGCTTCACGTCGCCGTCAGCCCCTCGTCGCTGAACGTCAACGCCGGCAAGACCAAGACGTTCACGGTGACGCTTCACGCGCACCGACGGCGCCACTCAACACCTACACCGGCGGGCCAGCTGACCTGGTCGGACGGACGCCACGTCGTCCGCATCCCGATGGTCGTGCGCCCGGTTGCCGCTGGCGGCGCCACGGCCGTGTGCGGGCACCGGCGGCCCGATCGGCTACAACGTCACCTTCGGCTACACCGGGCCGTTCACGCCGATGCCGCGCGGCCTGATCCCGGCGACCACGGACGGCCGGCACCGTCGCCGACGATCCCGGCGACTCGTTCGATCCGGCCGGCCCCGGCGTCGTCGCCATCCCGGTGACGATTGCCGCCGGGCACCACGCACGCCCGCTTCTCGCTGTTCGACGCCAACGTGACACCGGCCAGCGACCTCGACCTCTACGTCTTCAGGGGGAATACGTTGGTCGGCGGCAGCGGCAGCGGCACGTCGGCACGAAGAGGTCGACCTGCTGTCACCGCCGCCTGGCAACTACACGGTGTACGTGCACGGCTTCGACGTGCCCGCGGGCAGCGCGAACTTCACGCTGTTCTCGTGGCTGCTCGGCTCGACCGCGGCAGGCGAACATGACCGTGACGGCGCCGGCGACCGCGTCACGACGGGCGCGAGCGGCAGCGATCTCGCTGACGTTCTCCGGCCTGGCGCCGGCGACGCGCTACTTCGGCACGGTCGCGTACAGCGGCTCGCCGAACATGCCGGCGCCGACGATGGTTACCGTGAACACGCCGTAGTCACAGTCCGGGAGTGGGGTTGGGAGTCGTCGCGCTCGCGCGGCACTTCCGACCCCAGCGCCACCTCGCCGAGCGCCTGCTCGGCAAACGCGCACAACCCGTTGACCAGCCGCATCTGGTCGACCGTCCGGCAGCGGGTTTCCAGCAGCCGCGGGCTGCACACCAGGACGGCCAGCGCCTTGGCCCGGGAGATGGCCACGTTCAGACGGTTCAGGCTGAACAGGAACTCGAGGCCGCGCGGCACGTCGTCGCCGGTGCTGCTGGCCATCGAGAAGAACACGACCGGCGCCTCGCGGCCCTGGAACTTGTCGACGGTGCCGACCTGCACGCCCGCGGGCACGACTGCAGCAGGCAGCGCACCTGCATGTTGTAGGGCGCGACGACGAGGATGTCGGCGGGCGTCAGCCGGCGCTGACGGCCGTCGCAATCGGTGAAGCGCGCCGGACGTCGAGCAGGCCTGCGCACTGCCCGCGGCGATGACGTCGGCCTCTTCCTGGCGACTGCTGCGCGTTGCCGGTGTGGCGCACCGGCAGGTAGCGCAGGCCGGTGCCGGCCAGCCCGGTCGAGTCGATCGCGCTGATCGCTGCGCAGCCCGGCATGCGAACGGAGCCGGCCCTCGTAGGCGACAGCGTCCGAGATGAAGGCGCAGACATCCGGATGCATCCGCCACGTCTGCTCGAGGAACAGCCCTCGATCGGCGGCGGCGACGGTGGCGGCGCCTGTCGAGCAGGTGCTCGAGCACCGAGACGCCCGCACCGCCAGGATGGATGCCCTGCGTGACGTGCGGCAACTGCTGCGGGTCGCCGAGCAGCACCATGTTGCGGGCGCACGGGCTCATCGCCACGGCATCGGCCAGCGCGACCTGTCCGGCCTCGTCGATGAACAGGTAGTCGAACCGCCCGGCCATCTCGCTCGCGGGCAAACAGCCACGACGTGCCGGCGACGATCGGACGCGTCGCTCGCCGCGCACACCTCGTTGCTGGCGGCTGTTCTCGAAGCCCGCGCCGCTGTAGCATCGTCTCGTCGCCGTCGGACGCACTTCTTCAGCCCGGTCATCGGCACACCCGATGCGGCCGCGGCCGCCGTCGACCACCTCGTCGAGCAGGTTGTGAATCGCCTTGTGACTGGTGGCGGTGACCGCGACGCGCTGGCCCGCGCGCGACGCAGCGACACGATCAGCCGCGCGCCGGTGTAGGTCTTGCCCGAATCCCGGCGGTCCCTGGATGAACAGGTAACTGTCGTCGAGCCGCGCAGCCAGAGCCTGCTGTTGCGCGGCCGGTCAGCTCGTCTGGAGCGACGCGCCCGCGCGGCGCACCGCGGACGCGCGGTGCGCGACGCGTCAGCAGGTCGAGTGCGACGCGGTGTGTCGGGCGCGCCGCACAGCAGCGCGTCGGCAATGCGCACCAGCGACGCGCGCTGCGCGCGTCGCGTCGACACGGCCGCGGCGCGATCATCGCTGTCGGGCAGCGGCACGTCGCTGCAGCGACGGGCCGCGCTTCAGGCTGCAGGCGGCCGGCCAGGTCGATCGCCGACGATCTCCCCGGCGGTCTTGCCTTCGACCGGCTCGCACACGTCGACGCCTCGCGCAGCTTGAATTCCTGCGCCGGAAACGCGAGCGTGTGCACCAGCGACTTGCTGTCAGGCATCGGCTGCGGCCCGGCCACCGGCGACAGGTAGGCAATCGCCTGCGTGTCGTCGCGCAGCTCGTCGAGCGACTTCTTCAACCGATCGAAGAACGCCCACCACTCGGGCTTCTCTTCGCGGCGGTGATAGTCGACCAGGTCGGCAGCAGCGCCGCCGCAGCGGCGCGGTCCGGGTCGCCGCCTGCGATGCCTCGACGAATGCCATCAGCCGCGCTCGCAGGTCGCGGCGTGTCGTCCCGGTCCTCGGGCGCCTGCTCGTCGCCCTATCGGCTGACCGCGAGCCCAGGGAATGGCGTGGCGAACTGGCTGCTCGGCCTCGGCCTTGCGCTCCAGCAGCCAGTCGCGCAGCAGGCGCGTCGATTCGCAGTCCTCGGCGTTGTAGTCGCGGATGGCGTCCAGAATCGCGGCGTCGCCGGTCTCGAGGAAGCGCTGGAACTCGAGGATCGACTCGCCGCCCTCCGTGACCGCGCCCTGCGCCGGCGTCGGTCATGAAGAACTCGCGGACCCGTCTTCAGCGAGTAGCTGTCGTAGCGAGATCTGCATCGACTGCCGGACGACCTGATAGAGATCGACGAACACGCCGCGGCGCAGCAGGTCGTCGACCTCGCGCCTCGCGCGTCGCGTGCTCGCCCATCAGCCGCTTGATCGCGCTCGGCTCGTAGGCGGCGTAGTGGTAGACGTGCAGGTCGGGATACTGCGCAGGCGGGCGTGGACGAAATCGATGAACTGCTCGAACGCCCGCTTCTCGCCCGCGCGGTCGACGCACTCGAACGACTGGAACGCCCAGCCGCTCGTCTCGCGCGATGGCGACGCCCCAGAGATACTCGAGGCCGCGCGACGACTCGAAGAACGGATAGCCCTCGATGTCGAAGAAGATGTCGCCCGGCGACGGCGCCGGCAGCAGCCCGAAGCCGCGCTTCGCGCTCGGGCGCCAGCAGTTCGTAGTGGTGCGCGGCGCGTGCGCGCCGCACGCTGCAGCGCGCGCCTGGCGCGCAGGCGGTCGAGCGTCTGCGGCATGATGCCGGTAGCCGTGGCCGGATCGAGGCCGGCCAGCATGCGCCACCGTCGCCGACGCCAGCCGCATCGAGCCTGCCGACCTGGTCGCGCCGCATGCCCGGCCACCAGGCTGAGATGATCGTCGGCGGCGCGCTGGTCCTGCGCAGTGCGCGGCGTAGCCGCAGACGTCGCAGTGGCCGACCGGCAGCGGATAGGTCTGCGCGCCGTTCGTCGACCGCGCGCAGGAAGCGGGCACGCACGGCGCGGTAGTAGGCGAAGAAGTCGCTCGGCGCGAAGCTGACCGTGCTCGCCGGTGCCGAGCACGACGTGCATGCGATGCGGCGGCGACGCCCTGCAGCCGCGCCAGCTGTTCGGTGTACCAGCACAGCTGCAGGATGAAATACGGCTTCGGCATGCCGCGCCAGCTTGGTGTCCCACGCCTCGTAGCTCCAGGCGCCGAGCGCCGACGGCCGCGTCGACGCGGACGAGGAAGTCGGCGATACCGCGCCAGGGCGCCGTCGACGAACACGCCCTGGTAGATGACCTCGGCGCCGGCGTGCATCGCTGCTGCCGTGCGCTCGGCGTCGGCGACCCAATCGACCTCGCCGTCGCGCGGCAATCGTCGTGATCTGCCGGCCCTCGGCGGCGCAGCGATTCGAGCTGCACGCCGTTCGTGCTCGAGCCCCTTGGCGCGGATGATCTCCGCCTGCGGATCGATCTCCTCGGCGACGCCGCGCGCCGTCGACGGCGAGCAGGTCGAGCGTGGTGAGGTGCTCGCACTCGACGAAGTGGTTGAGGTCGCTCGGGGAAAAGAACAGTCGATCGAAAAGCCGTTGCATGTGTGGTCAGCCGCCCGCTTGACAGCTTAACCGGTCGAGGTGCGACAACATGCGGCGGCGGTGCGCCAGCCGCGCCGGCGTCAGCGGGGCTGGCAGCCGGCAGGGTGAAGCGAGCGGCGCCGGATGGCCGACCCCGGCGAGCGCCGCGGCGCGCCGGCGCTCACGCTCGGCGCGGAAGCACTCGAAGCAGAGCGTGTGATCGCGGTCGGCGCGCACGTGGCCGCGGAAGCGGAAGCGCGCCTTGCGGTCGCGGCACGCCTGGCACAACCGGCGCGCCTCCCTGGACTGATCGTGTGCGCGGTACGACATGCTGCCTTCCCGGAGCCGCGACTGAGTGCGGCTCGATACAGGCAGCGTACGAAGAGTGCGTGACAGCCCGGGTCATACGCCCGACTTTCGCTCTCCTCGGGGAAGTGCGCAGGGCCTGTGCCGCGCAGCGGACCCCGAACGCGGAGCCGCGCAAGCGGTGCCGCGCAGCAGATCCGCACCCGGAGCCGCGTAGGGCGGGTGCCGCGAAGCGGACCCGCCACGTCGGACCCGTCACGTCACCGCCTGCGCCTAGCGCGGGCGTACACCCGCCGCCTCGCGGATCGCCCGCAGCATGATATTCACCTCGCGGGGTCCATCCCATCGCGCGCCGTTGAGGAAGAAGGTCGGCGTACCCGTCACTCCGCTGCTCGCGCCGCTGGCGGCATCCGCCTCGACCCTGGCCGCATACACGCCCCGCTCCATCTCATCGATGAAGCGGGCGCGATCGATGCCGATCGCTGCGGCGTAGCCGATGAGGTCGTCTGGATCGAGCGCGTCCTGGTTGAGGAACAACAGGTCGTACATCTCCCAGAAATGGCCCTGCGCCGCCGCCGCTTCCGCCGCCTGCGCGGCGACGACCGCGTTGGGATGCATGGCGCTGAGCGGGAAGTGCCGGTACACGAAGCGCACCAATGCCCCGGCCTCGGTCAACACCTCCTCGACAATGCCGTGCGCCATGGCGCAGTGCGGGCATTGAAAGTCGCCGTATTCGACCAGCGTTACCGGGGCGTCCGCAGCGCCGTGCACGTGATCATGCTCGCTCGCGGCCGGCGTCAACACTCGGCCGCTCATTCGTCCCGCTCCGCTCGCCCGGCGGGCACGACGGCCCGATATGCGACGCCGATTGGAGAGCTGTCACTCCAACTCACGATGTCCTCCCAGTTGTTCGATGGCGGTAGCGGGTAAGAAGAAACGCAGGTGCATTGCCGATGCCGACTTGCTGATGAGGTAAATTGAGCGGGTCATGACACCACTCGCCAGCGTGGCCGCCGCCCCGTTGGTCGTGATCGCCCTCCGGTTGCGGTCGATCGCCGCCCGGCGCAGGCGACCCGGGGCATCGTCAGCCGCACCTGGCTCCAGCAACAACGCGCCAACGCAGACGCCGATCACCGCTTCCCGGCATAGCCGGCGCAGCCCGCGACGCGCACTCGCGCCGCACCGGAGGCCTACAGCCCGATCCCAGAGCCGATCCTCAGCGCCCGACTTACATCCCGATCAGGATCAACACTCCGGCAATCAGTGCCAGGGCGGCGCGCAGCACCGCCGGTATCGGCAGCGGCATGAAGCCGGCGAGCCCCGTCACGATCAGCCAGATTGCCAGCAGCAGCATTCCTGCGCTCCGCGTCGTTCGAACCGCCATCGGCATCCTCCGCTACTGAACTATTGAACCAGGTGGTCTTCCTGCCGCGCTTCCTGGATTCCTTGCGGCTCCAACTCTTCAACTGCCTTGTTCCAGCGCACGAACGCACCCCACGCCGCCAGCAGCGCCGCCGCGCCGACGGACACGGCCGCGGCATGCGGCAGGGTCTCGGGCGCCTGGTGCAGCGCCTGCACCACCGCCACCAGGCTCTCGATGGAGAGCGCGACGACGACGACCACGAGGAACCGCGACAGATAACGCCTGACCCTTGTCGGCGCGCTGACATGAACGCGCCGGACCACTTCCTCTTCGGTCACTGTCTGCGCCATCTCCAGCGCGACCAGGGCGACGGCGAGCATGCCGATGCTCTCGATCGCCGAGGCGACGCGCTCATCGACAGAACGGCTCGCGCCCGGAATAGCCGCCTCCCACAGCTCGAATACCGCAAATCCCATCAGGGTCAGGGCGGCCAGCGCAAACAACAGCGCCACCAGGGCATACCCGAGCGTAAACAGCGGCAGGACAGCTTTCATCAATTGGTTTTGTCGCCTTCGCGAAGGTCAGGGGTGGCGGAGGCTGCCCGCCGGCCGCATGTGAATCGCAGGGCTGGGGATGCGTGAGGGCGTGTGACCGCGTCAGACGACCGAGAAATCCAGCGCTACAGCGCAGGCCCAGCCGCCAACCCGGCAGCCGAGGCGCCATGCGAACTCCGCAGTCCAGGCACGGGCGGAGGCCAGGGCGCGCCGCGTCTTCGGCCGGACGGCCTGGAGCACGTTCCACCAACGCCTCATGGATCCTCGCTTCATCTCACTCTCGTCGCGGTGGCGCGAAATTGGTCGGGGCGACAGGATTTGAACCTGCGACATCCTGCTCCCAAAGCAGGCGCGCTACCAGGCTGCGCCACGCCCCGACAATCGACGTCCGTCCGCGATTATCGCACGGCGCTCACGGAACCGTGATCTTCAGCTCGGCGCCGTACAGCATCGTCCGATCCCGATCGACCGCTGCCCACTTCAGCAGCGTCGCGACGTCCGGCGTGACCAGCGCATTGACGACCGTCCTGCCGTTGACCACCACCTGCACCGGCCGGGAAAAATCAACGACGGCTGGCGACAGGAGCAGGGTCACTTGCTGGACACCGCGCGTGCGCAGCTCGAAGGCGTTCGACCTGCGCGTGGCATCGACTCGGCCGGACGGCCGGCCGCGGCTGAAAAGCGCACGCCCGTTGCCGGCGCTCGGTTCGAACCTGTTGACGTCGGCAAGCGATACATCGGACGACGCGGCTGCCCAGTCGGTCGATCAGCAGCCAGCGAAACCGGTTGTAGCGGTCGGTCCGCTCCGTCTCCCAGGTGATGCTGCCAGGGTGCGCCACTCGCGGGTGCGCGGCGACGAACGTGTCGAAGCGTTCACGCTCCTCCGGCCACCAGCTCGTGTCGTGGTTCGCCTCGGGATACACCTGCCATTCGACCGGGATTCCACCGCGGGTGAACATCTCGATCACCGGCCTGACCGACGCCGCCGGATACAGCCGATCTCTGCCGCCATTCACCGCTCGCACCGGACAGTTGGCAATGTTCTTCGCGAACAGCTCGCCGTCGGCGCCGGTGGCCGGATTCGCGAGCACGCTCGGGTGGCCATTGAGCGGCAGGCAAGCGGCCCACGGCGTGGCGGCGCGCATCGCCAGAAAATAGACCCCGGTGCCGCCGTCCGAGATGCCGGTGACATAGGTCCGCGATTCGTCGACGTTATACGCGCGCTTGACGCGTTCCACCAGCGCGACGATGTTCTCCACCTGGCCAGCCGTCCACCACTCGGTGTCGGCCCAGGCGCGGGGATGCAGCACCAGCTCGCTCCTGGCGCTCGGGATCCGATTCGAGAGCGGCCGCGGCGCGGCGTCGTGCGGACCCGGCGCGGCCCGGCCGACGCCGCCGTGCAGGCTGACACGCAGCGGGTAACGGCGCGACGGCTCGTAGCCGGCAGGCACGTCGAGCAAATTGTCGAGGCGGATGCCGCGGACCGTCGACGGCAGGTCCACGGCCCCGGAGGGCTGACTCGTGTACGAACGCCCGGCCTCCAGCGCTGCAACGACCGCCTCGAACGAGGCGCCGCTCGCCACCACCTGCCTGTCAGCCTCGGCAGCCGTGCCGGCCGAATCAGCCTCGTGGAACGCCCGCACAGCCCGATCGAGCGCCGCAGCACCGGCGGGAGACGCCGTCTGCGCGTGCACGGGTGCCGTGCGGCCATTGCCGAGCGCGAGCGCGGCAATCCCGACGCAGCCCAGCGCCGTCAGCCATCGCCGCTTTCCACTGTTCTCATCGTCGGCATATGTATATATCTATGCCGCCCGCGATCGCCATTGTCCTCGCCATGCTCGTGTCCGCCAGCCTGGTGGCTGCAACAGCGGCGCAGGAGAGCCTGCTGAAGCCGCTCGATGCCCGGGCGCCGCTCACCTACTACATCGGGGCGGGCGATGCCCGGTCGGGCTACCGCGCGGGCGACCGCGAACTTGCGGCCTGGGCACTCGATGCCTGGGGCCGCAGCGCTGGCGGCCGCCTGCGGTTCAGCCCGGCGAACGAGGCGAGTGCGCTCATCAGGGTCTACTGGGTGGCGGCACGTGACGGCCAGTACGGCGAGATGCGTCCGCTCGACGTCGGCGGGCAACGGGGAGCGGCGGTCTACATCCGCGCCGACACCGATGCGCTCGGGCAGGATATCGCCGCCGCCGCGCGCCGCGACCCGCTGTTCCGCGACGCGGTGGTCTACCTGACCTGCCTGCACGAACTCGGTCATGCCCTCGGCCTGTCGCACACGGCGGATGACGCCGACATCATGTTCTTCTTCGGCTATGGCGGCGACATCCCCCGCTTCTTCGGCCGCTATCGCGACCGGATCGCCAGCCGCCCCGACATCGCCCGGATCGCGGGGACCTCGGCCGCCGACGTCGAACGTTTGCGCGCGTTGTACCCCGCCGGGCGGTGACGCGCGCGCTGCCGCCGAGCTGTTCTCTGCGACGCACCTTCGACTGGCGGAACGCTTGCATCGCCCGACGCGATTGACGCCATCATCCATCGACCACGGCACCGGGCATCGCCCCTGGTGCTCCAGCGCAGGCATGCGCGCGATTGCCACCGACTGAACGATCAGCCGCAACCCGCGTCACCCGGGCGTTGCGTCACCGCAACTACCGGCTGTTCTTCGGCGGCCAGAGCGTCTCGCTGGTCGGCACCTGGATCACGCGCGTCGCCACGAGCTGGCTGGTCTACCGCCTGACCGGCTCCGAGCTGCTGCTCGGCCTCGTCGGCTTCTCCGGCCAGATTCCGACGCTGCTGCTGACGCCGATCGCCGGCGTGATCGTCGATCGCGGCGACCGGCGGCGCATCCTGGTCATCACCCAGATCCTGTCGCTGGTCCAGTCGCGTCGGCGCTGGCGGCGCTGACCCTCGGCCGGGATGATCACGGTGTCGCAGGTGATCGTGCTGCAGATTGCCCAGGGCGTGATCAACGCCTTCGACACGCCGGCGCGCCAGGCGCTGGTCGTCGAGATGGTCGAGGACCGCGCCGATCTGCCGAACGCGATCGCCCTCAACTCGTCGATGGTCAACGGCAGCCGGGTCATCGGCCCGTCGATCGGCGGCGCTGATCATCGCCGCGGTCGGCGAGGGGTGGTGCTTCGCCCTCGACGCGCTCTCGTACGTCGCCGTGATCGCGTCGCTGCTGGCGATGCGGCTGACGCCGCGCGTCGCCGCCGGCGGTGCAGCACGCCGGTGCTCGACGACCTGCGGAGCGGCTGGCGACTACGTGGTCGGCTTCGGTGCCGATCCGCACGGCGCTGATCCTGCTGGCGATCGTCAGCACCGCGGGCATGCCGTACACCGTGCTGATGCCGGCGATCGCGCGCCAAGATGCTGCACGGCGGCCCGAACACGCTCGGCATGCTGATGGGCGCGACCGGCGTCGGCGCGCTGGCCGGCGGGGTCTACCTCGCGTCGCGCCGAGACCGTCGTCGGCCTCGGCCGGGTGATCCTCGTCGGCACGCTGCTGTTCGGCGCGCAGCCTGATGGCGTTCTCGCTTCCCGACGACGACCTGGGTCGCGGCGGTGCTGCTGCCGTGCGTCGGCGGCGGCTTCATGGTGCAGATGGCCTCGACCAACACCATCATCCAGACGATCGTCGACGAGCGGTTCCGCGGCCGGGTGATGGCGTTCTACACGATGGCGTTCTTCGGGACGGTGCCGATCGGCAGCCTGCTGGCCGGCGTGGCCGCGGAGCGCCTCGGCGCGAGGCCACCGTGCGCATCGGCGCGCTCGTCTGCCTGGCGGCCGGCTGCTGGTTCGCCTACAAGCTGCCGTCGCTGCGCGTGCTGATGCGCCCGATCTACATCGAGCGCGGCATCATCAGCCCGCCAGCCGTCGATGCCGGGACGACGACGCCCTGAAGCAGCTGCGTTCAAGAGGTTCAGGGGAACCCCCGAACCCGATTACGTATGCACCCCCGGCGCCTCGTGGCCGGTGCGCGCGACGTATTCGACGTAGGAGCCGGGATAGAGGTGCGGCTCCGCGTCGGTGCCGCTCTCGCCGCCGAGCTCGAGGACGCGGTTGCTCAGCGCGCGCAGGAACGCGCGGTCGTGCGACACGAACAGCATCGTGCCCTCGAAGTTCTTGCAGCGCGTCGATCAGCATCTCCTTGGTGAACAGGTCGAGGTGGTTGGTCGGCTCGTCGAGCACGAGGAAGTTCGGCGGATTGAGCAGCATGCGCGCCATCACCAGCCGGGTCTTCTCGCCGCCCGAGAGCGCGCGGATCTTCTTGTCGATGTCGTCGCCGGAGAACTGGAAGGCGCCGGCCAGGCTGCGCAGCACGCCGATCGACTCGTGCGGGAAGTCCGCTGCAGCTGCTCCTCGATCGTCAGGTCCGGGTCGAGCAGGTCGAGCGCCTGCTGCGCGAAGTAGCCCATCTTCAGGCTGGCGCCGAGCGTGACCTCGCCGGCGTCCGGCGCGCAGCACGCCGGCCACCATCTGCAGCAGCGTCGTCTTGCCGGCGCCGTTCTTGCCCATCACGCACCAGCGCTCGCCGCGGCGGATGGTCATGTTGAGGCCGTCGTAGATCGACGCGCTTGCCGTAGCGCCTTCGACACGCCCTCGATCACCGCCACCTGGTCGCCGGAGCGCGGCGGCGCCCGGAAGTCGAACTTCACGACGCGGCGCTTCTTCGGCAGCTCGATCTTCTCGATCTTCTCGAGCGCCTTGACGCGGCTCTGCACCTGCGCCGCCTTGGCGGCGTGCGCGGCGAAGCGCTCGATGAAGCGCTGCTCCTTGGCCAGCATCGCCTGCTGGCGCGCGTAGGCCGCCTCGCGATTGGTCTCGCGGATCGCCGCGCTCGCGCTCGTAGAAGTCGTAGTTGCCGGAGTAGGTGGTGATCTCGCCGCCGTCGATCTCGGCGATCTTCGTCGACGACGCGGTTCATGAACTCGCGGTCGTGCGACGTCATCAGCAGCGCGCCGGGCAGCGACTTGAGGAAGCCCTCGAGCCAGATGATCGACTCGATGTCGAGGTGGTTGGTCGGCTCGTCCATCAGCAGGACGTCCGGCCGGCCGAGCAGCACGCGCGCCATCGCGACGCGCATCTTCCAGCCGCCGGACAGCGCGCCGACGTCGCCGTCGATGCGCTCGTCGTCGAAGCCGAGGCCGTGCAGCACCTCGCGCGCCTGCGCCTCGAGGCCGTAGCCGCCGAGGTGCTCGTACTCCTCCTGCACCTCGCCGAAGCGCGCGAGGATCGGTCCATGTCGTCGGCCTGGTCGGGATCGGCCATCGCCTGCTGCAGCGCCTCGAGCTCGTGGTGCAGATCGCCGAGGCGGCCGCTGCCGGCAATCGCCTCGTCGAGCACCGAGCGGCCGCGACATCTCCTCGACGTCCTGGCGGAAGTAGCCGACCGTCAGCTTCTTCGGCACCGAGACGTCGCCTTCGTCCGGCGATTCCTCGCCGACGATCATCCGGAACAGCGTCGTCTTGCCGGCGCCGTTGGGACCGACGAGGCCGACCTTCTCGCCCGGATTGAGCTGGAACGAGGCGTCGACGAAGAGCACCTGCCGGCCGTACTGCTTGCTGATGCGGGAGAAGGAAATCACTGCTGATCACCAGTCTGGCGGGTCCAGGCGTGCAGCTCCCCACGGCCGACGAGCACGGCCTGCGCCGCCGACCTTGACGCTGCGTAATGGCGCCGCGCGCTGCCGTCGATGGCGATGTGGATGCGGCTCTCGCGTCCCATCGCCACGCCCTGCGCGCTGACGATCGCCGCTGCGCCGTCAGCGCCGCTGACGAGGCCGTGCTCGACGAGGTAGCAGCCGAGCGGACCGCTGGCGCTGCCGGTCGCCGGATCCTCGACGATGCCGAAGTCCGGGCGCGAACATGCGGCTGTAGACCGTGCTCGCCGGCCCGGCCGGCGACACGGCGAAGAGGAAGATCGGCCGTTCGACGCGCCGCGCGACGCTCGCCAGCCGGCGCACAGCGCCGCCGCGTCGCTGACCGCGCGATCGACGGTCTCGGCATCGCGCAGCGGCACCAGCAGGAACGGCACGCCGCACGACACCTCCTGCACCGGCAGTCCGGCGACCAGGTCGCTCTCGTCGAGGCCGAGCGCCGCGGCCACCGCGGCACGGTCCGCCGCTGCCGCGCCGAAGGTCGGCGACGGCTGCGTCATCCAGGCGAAGCGCAGACTGATCGCCGCCCCACTCGAGATCGACCGGCGTCGGTCCGATGTTCAGGCCGAACACGAAGCGCGCGCACCCGGCGCGATCACGCCCGGTCGTGCGCCAGCGCGAAGGTGCTGCCGATCGTCGGGTGGCCGGCCATCGGCATCTCGACGTCCGGCGTGAAGATGCGCATCCGCACGTCGGTGTCGGGCCGCTCGGCCGGCAGGACGAACGTGCTCTCGGAGAAGTTCATCTCGCGGGCCATCGCGCTGCATCAGGTCGCCGTCCAGCCGCGCGCGTCGGTGAACACGGCGAGCTGGTTGCCGAGCAGCGGCGTGCCGGTGAAGACGTCGTAGTGCAGGTAGTGGAAGACGGCCATGACGACGGCGCTCAGCTCTCGCGCCGCAGCCGCAGCTTGCGGCCGACCGCGAGGCCGAGGTGATACGCGCCCTCCTGCTGCAGCCAGACGTGACGCGCGTGGTTGTCGGCCAGCTCGACGATCAGCATCCGCTGCGTCTCCGGCAAGCGCGGCGGCAATCTGCTCGACCAGCTGCTCCTGCCGCTGGATGTCGACCGGCGCAAACAGCTCGTCCTCGTGGATCGCCTGCAGCAGCTCTTCGTACTCGTCCTCGCACTGCTCCTCGGCGTCGGAGAACGACGGGATGTGACGCAGCTTGCCGTCGAGTTCGAGCTTGGCCGCACAGCGGTCGGCCAGCTCGAGGAGTTCGTCGGAAGTAGGCATGCTCCTTATGTTATTCGGCTGACGATTCGGAATTGAACGAACCCTTCGCGAGTGTGCCTGCCTTGAGAGCGCGCGACGAAAATGTCGGCGCGGCAAGGGCCGGCGCGCGGTAATTGCGGCGAAAACGCCTGACAAACCGGCGTTGCGGCCAATCCCGGCGACCGGATCGCGTCTTGCTAAAACGAGAGCACGGCAACCAGGGGCATCAAGCAAGGAGGCGTGTGATGGCGAAGTCGGCTGCTCTTCTCGAACGGATCCGCGGCGAGTTCAACGAGATGCCAGGCTTGCAGCTGACCCTGGCACAGGCCGCACGTCTCTGGGGAATGGAGGTCGCCGCCTGTCGCGCCGTCGTCGACGCACTGGTCGACACCTCGTTCCTGCGCTGGACCGCCACCGGCACCGTCGTGCGGAGCGACAGCGCCGGCCGCCTGCGGGCCTGAGCGGCGCGCGGGCTAGGCGTCCTTGGCGCGCCGCAGCGCCGCGGCCCGTTCGGCTGCTTCGCGGACGAGGAACCCCATCTTGGGGTGCGACGGCTCCATATCGGGCGGAATGCCTTGCTGCCGCAGTTCCTGCGAGGTGGTCGGGCCGATCGAGGCCACCACCGTGCGACGCAGCGCGTCGCGTACGGCGCCGCCCTGGCCCAAGTCGTCGGCTACCTGCAACAGGTGCACGAGCCTGCGTCGAGGTCGTGAACAGCGTCACGTCGATCGCGCCGGCGATGAGGGCCGCCACCGCCTGCCGCAGCGGCTCGAGATCCTCGGGCATCGCCCACTGGTAGACCGGGACGCGCGGTGACCTGCGCGCCGCGGTCGCGGAGCCCGGCGAGCAGGTCCTCGTTCGACGCGCCGTATTCCTGCACCGCGAGCCGCAGCCCGGTCAGCGGCCGCTCGCCGGCCCTGGCGTCGAGCGCCGCGAGCAGTTCGCGCCAGGTGTTCGGTTCCGGCGCCGTGAGCCACACCGGAACGTTCAGCTCACGCATCACCGCGAGCGGCTTCGGGCCGCGGGCAACGACCGTCGTCTCGCGCAGCGCCCGCAGGAACGGCTCGCGGTCGCCGCGAACCCGCTCGACGATCTCGATCAGGGCGCGCGCGCCGACGCCGGTCAGCAGCACGACCATGTCGAACTCACCCAGCATGACGCCGTCGGCGAAGCTGAGCGCCTCGGTGTTCGACTCGAGCGGCACTTCGCGCATCGACGGCGCGATGAGCGGCGTGCCGCCGTACGAGGTGACAGATCGAGCCGAGCTCACGCGCGCGCCGGCTCTCGAGCACGAGCACGCGCCGGCCGTCGAAACTGGGACCCGCCATAGGTGTGATGGTAGACGATTCGTCCTGCCTACATGGCGTGCGCGCCGCGGCCGCCGCCGCTGTCGTGCAGGTACGCCTCCTCGCCGTGCTGCGTGATGTCGAGACCCTCGATTTCCTCGGGATTCGGTGGCGCGTAGCGGCAGCACGAGGCCGACGACCTTCAAGCAGGATGAAGCTGACCACGCCGCTGTAGACCATCACTGCGGCGACCGCGCCCGCCTGGATCCCAAGCTGACCCGGATTGCCGAACAGCAGACCGTCGGCAACGCCGTTGAGGCTCTTCTGCGCGAACACGCCGGTCAGCAGCGCGCCGACGGTGCCGCCGACGCCGTGTGCCGCAACCACGTCGAGCGAATCGTCGAGCGACGTCTTCACCCGAGTCATCAAGCCGATGTAGCTCGGGACGGCGGCGATCGCGCCGAGCGCGATGGCGCTCATCGGGCCGACGAAGCCGGCGGCGGGGGTCACCGCGACCAGGCCGACGACGATGGCGGTGGCGGCGCCGACGGCAGTCGGACTTGCCCGAGCGAAGCAGGTCGAGGAAGCGTCCAGACCACCAGCGTCGCCGCCGGCGCCAGCATCGTCGTCGTGAAGGCGAGGCCGGCGATCGGGCTGGCCGCCAGCGCGCTGCCGGCGTTGAAGCCGAACCAGCCGAACCAGAGCAGGCCGGCGCCAAGCAGGGTGAAGGGAACGTTGTGCGGCAGCAGCGACGACGACGGGTAGTCCTGGCGCTTGCCGACGACGACGGCGGCAACGAGGGCGGCGACCGCGGCATTGACGTGCACGACCGTGCCGCCGGCGAAGTCGAGGGCGCCCCATCGCGCCAGCCAGCCGCCGCCCCAGACCCAGTGCGCGACCGGCGCGTAGACCAGCACCGCCCACAGCGAGATGAACGCGAGATACGCGGAGAAGCGCATGCGCTCGACGATCGCGCCGGAGATCAGGGCCGCGGTGATGATGCAGAAGGTGCCCTGGTACGACATGAACAGCAGGTGCGGAATTGTGCCCTTGGCTTCGAGGCCGACGCCGTTCAGGACAGCGCGTTGGCGGTGCTGCCGACCCAGTCGTTGCCGGCGGCGAACGCGAGCGAGTAGCCGATGACCGCCCACAGCACCCCGACGAAGCCGAGGGAGATGAAACTCATCATCATGGTGTTGAGCGCGTTCTTCGAGCGCACCAGTCCGCCGTAGAAGAACGCGAGGGCCGGCGTCATGAGCAGCACCAGCGCCGTGGAGATCAACATCCAGGCGGTATCAGCTTGGTTCATTCGGACCTCGAATGCGGACGTACGTCCAGGTACGTGTTGGCGACAGCCGGGAGGCGAAGGAGCAAGCCGGGTGCCACGGCTCAGCCGGCCGCCAGAGCGGGCAACGACCATCTTTGCTCAATGTTTTTGCGCTATCGCGGCCTGGAGCGCCAAGCAGGCTCGTCGCCGCTTGCGACGTTTATGTCGTAGGCACTCCGGTGCCAAGACAAAATCGGCCGTTTCGGTCCTCTGCCATCCGCACTCGCCACGCTACAGTGTCCGCCGCAGCGCCGGCGCCGCCCGCGCCTCGGCGCCGCGCAGCGCCGCCGCGGCAGTGCGTGACATTTGTGTAGCAGCAGCGTGGCAGATGCGACGCATGTGTCGCTATTCTCGCCGTGCAGCGTGCCGGTGCGCGCCGCGGTGCCTCGGCGACGAAGGGCGTCCGTACCGGCGGGCGTGGAGCCTGCCATAATGCGGGCAGACCGTGCGCTGGATTCTCCTCGTGCTGCCGTTGTTCCTGTTCGCTGCGACGCCTGCGCCGAAGGCGGCGCCGCAATCAGGCTCGCCGCCGGCGGCTGCTCCGCCGCCGGCGACCCCGGAGGTCGTCGTCGAGGCGCCGGAGACGTTCGACGTCTGGCTGGCGCGGCTGATCCAGGAAGCGCGGGCGCGCGGCTTCAGCGAGCGCCTCATCGACCAGACGCTCACGGGGCTGCAACCGCTGCCACGCGTCATCCAGGCCGATCGCTCGCAGGCGGAGCTCAATCCGGGATTTGCCGTCTATCTCGCCACCCGGCTGACTGCGCCAGTGATCACGCGCGGCCGCGAGATGGGCCGGACCCATGCGACGTTGCTGCGGCGGATCGAAGAGACCTACGGCGTCCAGGGACGGTTCCTCCTGGCGATCTGGGGGATGGAGTCGCGCTTCGGCCGTGTCACCGGCAGCACGCCGATCTTTCGCGCACTCGCCACGCTCGCCTGGGAGCCGCGCCGTGCCGACTTCTTCCGCGGTGAGCTGTTCAACGCGCTGATGATGGTCGACCGGGGTTACATCGACGCGCCGGCGATGACCGGCTCATGGGCCGGGGCAATGGGCCAGACCCAGTTCATGCCGTCGAGCTACATGAACTACGCGGTCGACGTCGATGGCGATGGTCACCGCGACATCTGGAAGTCGGTGCCCGATGCGCTCGGCTCGATCGCCAGTTACCTGAAGGGTTACGGCTGGAACGACGAGCACACGTGGGGCCGCGAGGTCCGCATCAGCGCCGCGGCGCAATCGCGCATCACCGAAACGGTGCCGCGCCGCACTGAAGGCTGCTACGCAATCCGCAACATGACGGCACGCGTGCCGCTGACGGAGTGGCAGCGTCTCGGCGTCCGCAATCCGGACGGCAGCGCGCTGCCGACAGCCGACCTGATGGCCGGGCTCGTCGACGTCGGCGAGCGCAAGTTCCTGGTCTACCCGAACTACGACGCGATCCTCGGCTACAACTGTGCTCATTACTACGCCCTGACCGTGGCGCTGCTGAGCGACCAGATTGCGGCGACCGGGCCGGTGCGCGGCGCGCCGCGGGTCTCGTCCTCGCCGTCGCGCCGGGCCGCACCCGCCCGGCCGCGCGCGCCCCGGCGCGCCCCGGCGGCGCGCAACCGCCGCTGAGCCAGGCTCAACACCAATCCCGATCACATCCTGGAGACATCTCGTGAGCAGCACTCCCTACGAAAGCGCCACGCTCCTCATCCGCCTCTACGAACTCCGCCGCGAGGCGACCATGCGCGAGGCGCGGAACTGGTACACCCGCAGCTTCCACCCTGCCAGCATCGATGAAGTGATGCAGGCGGTCAGCGGCCCGAACAGCGCGCACCTGCGGATGGTCACCAGCTACTGGGACATGGCTGCGTCGTTTGTCGCCAATGGCGCGATCGACGAGACGATGTTCAACGAGGCCAACGGCGAGCACGCGATCGTGTTCTCACGCATCGAGCCGTTCCTCGCCGAGTACCGGCAGAAGATGGGCAACCCGGGCTACCTCGCCAGCCTGGAACAAGTGGTCATGAAGATGCCCAACGCCAGCGAGCGGCTTGCCTCGTTGCGCGAGCGCTTCAAGGCCATGGCGATGGCCGCGGCCGCGAAGTAAGCAGACCTGAGGTCAGCTCACGCGCGGCATGGCGATCCGGAAGGTGCTGCCGCGGTCGCCGGTCGCCTGCAGCGTGAGGCGGCCGCCATTGGCTTCGACCGCGCCGCGGGCAATCGAGAGGCCGAGGCCGGTGCCGGCCGACCCGGTGTCGCGCGCGGTAGAACCGATCGAAGATGCGGTGCCGCGACGCCTCAGGGATGCCGCTGCCGGAATCGACGATGTCGATCACCGCGTCGTCGCCGGCTTCGGCGACGACGATGCCTGACGCTGCCGCCGGCCGGGCTGAACTTGATGGCATTGTCGACCAGGCCGATGACGCGCCTGGCGCAGCACCAGCCGGTCACCCAGCACCTCGGGGCGCGCCGATGCCGCTCGACGGTGAGCGATTGTCCGCTCTCCTCGGCCAGCACCGCCGAGATGGCTCGCCACGTTTTCGGCCAGGTCGCGTCAGGTCGACTCGATCCGATCGACAGCCTGCGCCTGGCCCGTCTCCGCGCGTGACAGCGTCAGCAGCCGATCGACCAGGTCGGCCAGCCGATCGGCTTCCTCCAGCATGCTGCCGATGATGCTGCGGTAGGCCGCTTCGTCGCGGTGCCCGCGCAGGCCGACTTCGCCGACGCTGCGGATTGCCGTCAGCGGCGTGCGCAGTTCGTGCGAGACGTCGGCGGTGAAGCGGCGCATCTGTTCGAACGACTCTTCGAGCCGCGACAGAGCGTGTCGTTGAACACCGTCGCCAGACGGCCCATTTCATCATCAGGGTTGTGCACCGGCAGCCGCTCGTCGAGCCGCTCCACCGTGATCAGCCGGGCCCGTTCGGTCATCCGCTCGATCGGCGCCAGCGCGCGGCGGGCCAGCGCGTAGCCGCCGAGGCCGGCCGCGGCCACGGCGAGCGGCAGCCCGAGCAGCAGGATCAGCAGCAGGCCGGAGAGCTGCGTCTGCATCGGCCGCTCCGAGCGCGCCACCTGGAAGACGACGGGCACACGACCGATGGCGTCGCGCCGGGTCAGGACGCGCATCGGCCCTTCGTCGGTGTGCACCGTGACGATGCGATTGTCGGGGCGGCGGGCCAGGGTCTGCCCGTTGGGCAGCGGCTGCCGAAATGCCTCCGAGCTGGAGAACAGCCGCTCGGCTCCGCCATCGCTCCACACTTCCAGCCACGGCAGTTCGGCGTCCGGGTTGAGGATTTCCGGCGCCATCCACGTGTACATGCCCTCCGGCGTGCGATAGACCATCGAGGCGGCGAACGCCGAAGTCGGCGCCGCAGCCGCTGATCGAGCGCCTGCGACACGCTGCGGCTGACGAAGGTGTAGATGACCGCGGCGTAGACCGCCAGCACGACGATCATCGCCGCGACGTTCCAGAGCGTCAGGCGCATCCGCACGCTGTGCGAACGCCACCAGCGCGTCATGGCTCGCCTTCGCGCAGCATGAAGCCGACGCCGCGCACGGTGTGAATCAGCTTGTCGGCCGTCTCGATGTCGACCTTGCGGCGCAGCCGGGCGATGTGCACGTCGATGACGTTGTCGAGCGGCGTCGTCCTGGCCGTCTCCTTCCAGACGTCGCGGGCCAGCGTTTCGCGCGACACCACCTGGCCGTGATGGCGCATCAGGTATTCGAGCAGCTCGAACTCGCGCACGGTGAGCTCGACCGGCCCGGCCGCCGCGGTTGACCCGCGCTGGTGATCAGGTCCATCTCCAGGTCGGCCACGGCGAGCCGCGGCGCCTCGGCCACCCGGCCACGACGCACCAGCGCGCGAATGCGGGCGAGCAGCTCGGCAAACGCGAACGGCTTGACCAGGTAGTCGTCAGCGCCGGCGTCGAGCCCGGTGACACGGTCCTGCAGCGTGTCGCGCGCCGTCAGCACGAGGACCGGTGTCTTGAGGCCGCGCTGCCGCAGCGCCGTGAGGATCTCGATGCCGTCGCGCCCCGGCAGCGTGAGGTCGAGCAGGATGACGTCGAAGCGTCTCGGTGTTGACGCGAAAGAACGCCGCCTCGCCGGTGCGCTCGACGACCACGTCGTAGCGCTCCTCCTGCAGGCCGTCGCGCAGGGCGTCGGCCACCTTCTGTTCATCCTCGACGACGAGCACTCGCATCATCAGACAGTAAGGCACCGGGTGTGATTTGACCAACCTCGCCGACGGAACTGATTGGAGCGCCGGCGTCGTGCGCAGAACGAGAGCAAAACCACGCCGGGTGTATAAGCTGTGGCGATGCTCCCCTACTCGCAGCTCGAACAGGCGCTCATGTCGGCGCTCCACCTCACCCGCCGCCCCGTCGGCATTGCCGTGCGCGACACGCCACCGGCCGGGGTAGCGGCCTTCACCGGCGTGCAGCCCTCTGGCTGCAGCTTCTGGCGCCTTGCCGCCGAAGGCCGGCGCGTTCTATACCGTGCCGTCGGACCACTACAACTGCCCGGTCGGCAGCTACACGCACAACATCCCTCTCCCGGCGGACCGTTCAGCCGAGCTCACGCAGACGCTGACACTGATGTCGGACATCGGCTACATCCGCATGGAGGAGGTGCCGGCCGTCCCGCAGCTGCCGACGACGCCTGGCGCGATCGTCTACGCGCCGCTCGGGTCGATGCCAATCGAGCCCGACGTGGTGCTGCTGGCCGGCACACCCGGCCGCCTGATGCTGCTGCAGGAAGCAGCGCTTCGTGCCGGGCGGAGCACGCTGCCGCTGATGGGCAGGCCGACGTGCATGGCGGTGCCCGCCGCGTTGCACCACGCCGTCGTGTCGAGCCTGGGCTGCATCGGCAACCGGATCTACACCGGGGTGGGCGACGACGAGTTCTACACCGTGGTGTCGGGCAAGGAACTGCCGGCGATCGCCGACCAGCTCGCAACAATCACCGCCGCGAACGCGGCGCTCACGGAGTTTCACCAGAACCGCCGCGCGTCGCTGTCGGCATAGCGTCCCCGATGCAGTTGACAAAGGTCGATGCGCTCGAGACGTAGCCGCGTCAGGCTGCCTTCGCAACAGGCCCGTCGATAGTCCGGACGGCCATTGGTGATCCACCTGTGCGGGCCCGGATGCCCGCACCGGTCAGGCGCATCGCGCGCCGAACCCGGAGCGTGAGACCTGCAGTTCGCCGCCAAGAACGATGGTGCCGGCCGGAGCCGCTGGTAAGGAGATCACGCGAGTTCCTGCCGCAACTGCGCGTCCATGCGCTAGGGCACCAGCGGCCGTGCGCCGCGCGCGTTCAGCCCAGAAGTTGCAGGAATCGGGTCAGGGGGCGTACCGTCAGGGCATGGAGCGGAAGTTCAGGGTCGTATCGACCGGGGGTGGGGATGCGGATGAGCGGTGGCACGACGCGCAGGAGGAAATCGTCAGCGACATCGCGGCGCGCCTCGGGCTCGCTGCCGAGCAGGTAGCCGCTCGGCGCCTGACCGTGTCTCTCGACCCGGTGGTGGTGATGCACGACGGCACGCGATGGCGCTCACGCGACGCGTGGCAGTACCGGCCGGCGAATGGAACCACCGGTGGGGCTCGTGTCTACGAGATGATCCGCATCGACGAAGCGCAATACGACCACTGACGCGCTACGCGCCGGGCTTGCCGCGCCGCAGCTCGTCGCCGAGCACGATCGCTTCGGCAATCTCCTTCTTGGTCTTGCGCCGCTGCCGGCTTTGCCGCTGAATCGTCAGGTAGGCTTCCTCTTCGCTGATGCTCAGGTCGCGCTGCAGGATGCCCTTCGCGCGATCGAGGATCTTGCGCGTCTCGAGCCGTTCGGACAGCTGGCTGTTCTCCACCTCCAGCCGGGCCATCTCGATTTCGGCGCCCACCAGGAAACCGATCATCGAAATGAGCTGGATATCGCGGCGGCTGTGCTCGTGCGGCTGCCGGTGCTGCAGGTTGATGACCCCAACCATGTTGCCGCGCGACAGCACCGGCACCGAGAGGAACGCCTCGTAGCGATCCTCCGGTAGCTCGTTGAACGTCTGGAAGCGCGGGTCCTCGAACGCGTGGCTGCCGACGGCGACCGGCTGCTTGTGTTCAGCCACCCAGCCGGTGATGCCCTCGCCGACGCGCAGCTTGAGGCGATCGAGCACGTCAGGGTGCGGCGTCTTCGACGCGCGCAGCACGAGCGTGTCTTCATCGAGCACGTAGATGAAGCATGAATCGCATGGCACGATGCTCGACACGAACTGCACCACGCGCGACAGGACGACGTGCAGCGGGTCGGCGGCAGCGATCCGGCTGCCAATCTCGTGCAGGACGTCGATGTCCGACTTGTGCGCCGTCTCGGAATCGGGTTCGGAATGTTCTGGAGTAACCACTGTTCGGTACCTGGCTGCGCTGCTTGTTCCCATGATCCCTGATTTCCGTTCGCAATGAACCTGCCTGACCATCCTGCGCCGCAATCCGGTGGTGCCGACGTGGTCAGGCTGCGCCTTCCGGCTGCCGCCGTTCTGCCCCTCTATAGGCGTAGACGCCCGATCGCGTCACCGCCTCTTTTGGCCAATCCCGAGACCAGTGCAGGCCCAGCTCGAGCAGCACACCCACCCCGATCAGGAAGACCACGGCAAATCCGGCCAGCCCTGCGGTGTAGGCACCGGTGAGGTCCTTGACGGCGCCGAGCACCGACGGCAGGAAGAAGCCGCCGAGCCCGCCAGCCGCGCCGACAATGCCCGTGACGATGCCCATGCGACCGGGGAACCGCTGCGGCACGAGCTGGAACACGGCGCCGTTGCCCATGCCGAGCAGCCCCATGCCGACAAACAGCACCGCCACCGCCACCTGCACCGGCGGCATCATCGCCACCGCCAGCAGGCACGCGGCGAAGCCGCCGAGCAGCAGCACCAGCAGGCGGTAGCCGCCCAGCCGATCCGACAGCCAGCCACCGACCGGCCGCAGCAGGCTGCCGGCGATGACCACCATTGTCGTGAAATCACCGGCGGTGACCCGCGGCAGCCGGTACTGCTCGTGGAAGAACGTCGTCAGGAAGCTGGCGAAGCCGACGAAGCCGCCGAACGTGAGGCTGTAAAGAAACGCGAGCCACAACGTGTCCGGCTGCCGCAGGATGCGGCCATAGTCGGCCAGTGTCGCCGGCGCCGGACGCTTCGGGCTGTCACGTGCCGTCAGCAGGAAGAAGCCGAGCGCCGCACCGACGGGCAGCAGCGCAAAGCCGAATGCGGCCGGCCAGCCGAACCGCTCGGCGATCCGTGGCGCGAACAGCGTCGCCAGCAGCGTGCCGGAGTTGCCCGCTCCGGCAATGCCCATCGCCAGTCCCTGGTATTGCGGCGGGTACCACGCGCTGGCCAGCGGCAGCGCCACGGCGAAGCTGGCGCCGGCAATGCCGAGCAGGAAGCCGAGCACGTAGAAATGCGTGACGGTATGTGCCAACTGCCAGCCCGCCAGCAACGGCAGCAGTGTCAGCATCAGGCCGAGCAGGCCGGCGCGGCGGCCGCCGATGCGTTCGCCGAGGATGCCGAGCACCGGCCGGAACAGCGAGCCGCCGAGCAGCGGGATCGCGGTCATCAGCCCGGTTTGGGTCGCGGTGAGCCCGAGATCCTCCCTCAGGAAAGGCGCCAGCGGCCCGAGCATCGTCCAGGCCATGAAGCTGACATCGAAGTAGATCAGGGCGGCGATCAGCGTCGGCAGATGTCCTGCCGCCGCGAACCCCTTGCGGTCACCGATCATGCTGCCGCTCCGTGCCGGCGCGCCGCCGGCAGGCCGACGACGATGATGCCGTTCTCGAGCCGCGTCGGATAGGTCTCGACGCAGTGATCCTTCGCGGCGGCCGGACGCTCGACCTGCCCGCTGACGAGGTCGACCTTCCAGGCGTGGAGCGGACAAACGACCGAACTGCCGGTGACGATGCCGTCACAGAGCGGGCCGCCCTTGTGCGGGCAGCGGTTGTTGGTGGCGAGGAAGCGGTCGCCGAGGTTGAAGAGCGCCAGCTCCCGATCGCCGACCAGGACGGCGCGCCCTTCACGCTCCGGAACGTTCTCGGCGGCCGCGACCCGGACCCATTGCACCTCTGCACTCATGCGTTCACCTTTTCGAGAGAGACCAGCGGAATGAACTGCGTGGGATGATTCGGCGTCTGCCCTTCCTGCCACGCGTCACGGGCGCGGGCCTTCGACTTGCGCAGCCGATCGAGCAGCGCCGTCCTTCGCCGCATCGGCGGCATAGACGGTGTCCTTGCGCACCTTCTCGATGCCCAGCCGCTCGACGAAGTCGTAGGTGCGTTCGAGGTAGTTGGCGTTCTCGCGGTAGTACTGGAAGAACAGCTCAGACGCGACCATCGCCTCCTCGGTGGTCTCGACGGTGGTCAGCAGGTCGGCCTTGCGCACACTCTTGCCGGCGGCGCCGCCGACCACCACCTGCCAGCCGCCTTCCTGACGCCGATCAGGCCGATGTCCTTGACCGTCGCTTCGGCGCAGTTGCGCGGGCAGCCGACGGTGGCCATCTTCACCTTGTGCGGGGTGAACAGCTGCTCGAAGCGGCGCTCCATCTCGATGCCGGCGTTGGTCGAGTCCTGCGTGCCGAAGCGGCAGAACTCGGTGCCGACGCAGGTCTTCACCATGCGGACGCCCTTGGTGTACGCCTGGCCCGACGGCATGCCGAGATCGGCCCACACCGCCGGCAGGTCGGCCTTCTTGACGCCCAGCAGGTCGATGCGCTGGCTGCCGGTGATCTTGACCATCGGCACGTTGTACTTGTCGGCGACGTCGGCGATGCGCCGCAGTTCGTCGGGGCTGGTGACGCCGCCGCGAATGCGCGGGATGACGGAGAACGTGCCGTCCTTCTGGATGTTGGCGTGCACGCGATCGTTGATGAACCGCGCCGAGCGATCCTCGTCGTGATCGCCGCACCACAGCATGTCGACCATGTAGCTGAGGGCCGGCTTGCAGATCTCGCAGCCGACCCCGTTGCCGTAGATCTCGAGGACCTCCTGCACCGACTTCAGCTTCTGGCTGCGCAGGATGTCGCGCAGGCTTGTCCTCGGCGAACGGCACGCACGCGCAGATCACCTTCTTGTGCTCTTCCTCGAACTCCGGCGCGACCGCGCGCAGCAGGTCCTGGCAGAGCGCGGTGCAACTGCCGCAGCCGGTGCTGGCGCGCGTGCACTCCTTGAGCTGCGACATCGTGTTGACGCCCTGCTCGTGGATGGCGGTGATGATGGCGCCCTTGGTCACGCCGACGCAGCCGCAGACGGTCGCGCTGTCGGCCATCTCGGCGACATCGAGGCCGACGTCGGCGGCCGGCGGCGGGAACAGCAGCTGCCGCCGCTGCGCCGAGAGGTCGGCGCCGGTGCGCAGCCAGTCCATGTAGCGGTGGCTGTCGGACGTGTCGCCGACCAGAATCACACCGGCGAGCTTGCCGTCGCGCACGGTCAGCTTCTTGTAGATGCCCTCGGCGCGGGTCTTCGTAGCGCACCGGCTCGGCGTTCTGTTCGCTCCAGTCGCCGGCCGAGAAGACGTCGACGCCGACGATCTTCAGCTTCGCCGCCTGGATGCGTGCCCTCGTAGACCGGGCCGCGATGTGCCGGTGATCGTCGCCGCCAGCACCTTGCCCTGTTCGAGCAGCGGCGCGACCAGCCCGTAGCAGACGCCGCGGTGCTCGACGCACTCGCCGACGGCGAAGATGTCGGGCTCCGACGTCTCCATGTAGTCGTTGACGACGATACCGCGATTGACGGCGATGCCGGCCTTGCGCGCGAGGTCGACGTTCGGCCGGATGCCGGCCGCGACCACCACGAGATCCGCCTCGAGCACGCTGCCGTCGGACGAACGCCACGCCTTCCGACCTCGTCGTCGCCGAGGATGGCGGTGGTGGTGCGGCCGAGCAGCACGCGGATGCCGAGCTCCTCCATCTTGGTCAGCAGGTAGTGGCCACCGTCGGGATCGAGCTGACGCTCCATCAGCGTCGACATCAGGTGGACGCACGGTCACGTCGCAGCCCTGCACCTGCAGGCCGCGCGCGGCCTCGAGGCCGAGCAGGCCGCCGCCGATGACGACCGCCTTCACGCCAGGGCCGGCGCGGCGGAGCATCTCGCGCGTGTCGTCGAGCGTGCGGAACGACGAAGACGCCGTCCTTGTCCAACCCGTCGATCGGCGGCATCCAGGCGCGAGCTGCCGGTCGCCAGCAGCAGCGTGTCGTACGGCGTGACGCTGCCGTCGTTCCCGGTGACCGTCTTCGCCTCCGGGTCGACGTCGACGATGCGGACGCCGACGCGCAGGTCGATGCCGTTCTTCTGGTACCACTCGCGCGGGTTGAGGACGATTTCGTCGGCGGACTTCTCGCCGGCGAGCACGGACGAGAGCAGCATGCGGTTGTAGTTGACGTGGGTCTCGTCGCCGAAGACCGTGATGTGGAACTGCGGCGCGTACTTCAGGATCTGCTCGACGCAGGCCATGCCCGCCATTCCGTTGCCGACCACGACCAGCCGCTTCATCTCCGCGACCTCCGCTTCGGCCCGTTCGACCCGCACGGCCGCACTGCTTGTAGTTCGGCTCGCGCGACATCGGGTCGAAGGCGCTCTGCGTCAGCCTGGTTGGCGTTGGCCTCGGCGTAGTGAAACGGCATGAAAATCTGGCCAGGAGCGATCGATCTCGGTGAGGCGCAGCTCGACGCCGCGGATGCGGCCGCGGCGCGACACGACGTCGACGCGGTCCTGCGGCCTGCAGGCCGCAGCTTGCCGCGCATCGCGCGGGTTCATCTCGACCCAGGCGTTCGGCGACAGGCGCTCGAGGATCGGCACGTTCGCCGTCTTGGTGCGCGTGTGCCAGTGCTCGACTGTCCGGCCGGTGTTGAGCACCAGCGGGAACGCGCTCGTCGGGCTGTTCGGGGAACGGCTCCCACGCGACAGGGAGCAACTTGGCGCGGCCGTCCTCGGTTTCGAACTGGCCATCGGCGTAGAGCCGCGTCACCTGCGTCGGATCGGTCGCGCCGTCGGGAAGCGGCCACTGGATGCCGCCGTGTTCGCTCGATCGCCGTCGTAGCTCATGCCCGAGTAGTCGCACAGCCGGCCCGCGGACACCCTGCGCCATTCGTTGAACGCGTCCTCGGGCCGCGACCAGCCGGGAAACAGTTCGTCGCGCACGCCGAGCTCTTCGGCCAGGCCGAGGAAGATGTCGAAGTCGGAACGCGCTTCGCCGGGCGGCGCGACGGCGCGCGTTGACCTTGCTGACGCGGCGCTCGGAGTTGGTGTAGGTGCCTTCCTTCTCGCCCCAGATGGCGGCGGGCAGCACGAGGTCCGCGAATTCGGTGGTCGGCGTCGGATGAAAGCCGTCCTGGACGACGAGGAAGTCGAGCGTCTCGAGCGCCTGCTGGAGGACGCCGTGGTTCGGGAACGACACGACCGGATTGGTGGCGATGATCCAGAGCGCGCGGATCTTGCCGCTCGAGCAGCCGCCTCGATGATGTCGGGATAGGCGAGGCCGCGGCGCGTCGGGATGCGCGCCACGTCGATGTTCCAGAGCGCGGCCAGCTCCTCGCGGTCGCCGGCGCTCTCGAACTTGCGGTAGCCCGGGCAGTGCACGAGGTGAAGCCGGCTCTCGCGGGTGCCCATCGCGTTGCACTGGCCGGTGATGGAGAACGGCGAAGCGCCGCTGCGGCCGATGTGGCCGGTGATCAGCGCCAGGTTGTTGATGGCGTTGACGGTCTCGGTCCCCTTGGTGCTGTGGTTCACGCCCATCGTCCAGCCGATGAAGGCGGCGCGGGCGCGGCCGTAGAGCCATGGCGGTGCGGTAGATCAGCTCCGGCGACGAGGCCGGTGATCTCGGCCACGTGCTCGGGCGTGTACTCTGCGACGGAGGCGCGCAAGGCCGTCGAAGCCGGTGGTGTGCGCGGTCGATGTAGTCGTGATCGACCAGGTCGTGCTCGATGATCAGGTGGATCGATGCCGTTCAGCAGCGCCAGGTCGCTGCGCGGCCTGATCGGCAGGTGGAGGTCGGCCATCATCGCCGTCTTCGTGACGCGCGGGTCGACGACGATCAGCGGTCGCAGCCTGGATTGTTCTCGAGGCGGCGGCAGAGGATCGGATGGTTGTCGGCGATGTTGGCGCCGATCAGCAGCGACGACATCGGCCGTCTCGAGGTCGTCGTAGGCGCCCGGAGGGCCGTCGCTGCCGAACGACTCGCTTGTAGCCGGAGACCGCGGTGGCCATGCAGAGCGTGGTGTTGCCGTCGTAGTTGCTGCGTGCCGAAGCCGAGCTGCACCAGCTTGCCGAGCGTGTAGAACTCCTCGGTGACGAGTTGGCCGGTGCTGATCACGCCCACCGCGTCGGCGCCGTGACGCACCTGCGTCGCGCGGAACCGTGTCGACCATCGTCGAGAGCGCCTCGTCCCAGGACACGCGCTCGCATCGCCCGCCGCTGCGCAGGAGCGGGTACTTGGCGCGGTTGTCGGCGTCGAGCGTGTGGTGCTCGGACAGTCCCTTCGGGCAGAGCATGCCGCGATTGACCGGGTGATCCGGGTTGCCGCGCACGCTGACGGCGCGGCCGTCCTTGACGCCGATCACCATGCCGCAGCCCACCGAGCAGTAGCCGCAGGTGGTCGTGACCCATGTGTCCGGGATCTTCTGCGCTGAAGTGTAGCCGGCGGTCGGGTCGACGCCGTAGGCGTAGCGCTCGGCGCGGGTGTCGAGGCCGAGCAGGCGTCTTCAGGTTCATGCCGCCTCCTTGCCGACCGCCACGTACGGGGCGGTCATGTGCTTCGGAACGACGCTGACGAAGAACAGGTAGCGGCCGACGATCTCTCCGGCAGTTGCGGTGACGAGCGCGACCGCGAAGAGCGCGGCGACGGAGATGGCCGCCATCGGGGCGGTGGTCATCTGGCCGGCCGCGAGCAGCGGCAGGACGACCGCACCGACGGCGAGCAGCACGCCGCGCAGCACCAGGCGCCCTGCCAGGACCGTCGAGAGCAGGCGCGCCGAGCCTTCAGTTCGAGGCTGTCGGACGCGATGAAGCGGAAGAAGCGGACTGCGAGCAGCACGAGCTGCGCCCCGGCCATTGCGGCGGCGGCGGTCGCCAGCCAGCGCGCTTCGCCGGCGCCGAGGCGGCGGCAAACAGCGGCCCGAGCACGCCGGCGGTGAGGTTGAACTGCAGCAGCGTGTAGCGCGTGTTCCAGGCCGGCCGCGACGGCACGCGGTAGATGCAGCCGCTGGCCGTCACGCCGGCGACACCGAGCGCGACGGTGACCGCGCCGACCACCGCACCACCGGGCAGCCCGAACCAGAGGATCGCCGGCGTAGGCAGCGGCGACCGCCGAGAAGCTGCCGAAGAGCAGCACCTCGCGGCTCAGCCACGAGCGGCGCCACATGCGGATCGCCCGGTAGGCATGAATCGGCCGGCCGAGGTGCAGCGTCGACGCGGCGAGCGCCAGGCCGCCGACCATCAGCGACGCGATCGCCGCGAGGCCGAGCCGGCTCGAGGCGCCGAGCAGGTTGCAGCAGCCAGATGGTGGCAAACGCACCCACCGACAACTGCGTCAGCACCGTCATCACGACCAGCGGCCAGTGCGGCTCCGCCGGCACGACGTGCGTGATGTCGCGCGGCCGCGAATCCGGCGGCAGGTTGGCCGGCATCGTCACCCGCGTGGTCGACAGGCTGTCGTCGCCGATCGGCAGGCCGGCGCCGGGGACGGCAGCATCGACCGGCCCGCCAGTCGGCGACCTTGACGATTTCGATGGCGATCGCCCCTTCGGGGCAGGCGCTGACGCAGGCCGGCGCCTGGCCGAGCGCCAGGCGGCCGTGGCACATGTCGCACTTGCCGACGACGCCGCGCTCGGCGTTGAACTGCGGCACGCCGTACGAGCAGTTCCACGTGCAGTACTGGCAGCCGATGCAGGCATCGGCGCTGTGTCGGACGATGCCGGTGACGGCGTCCTTGGTGTAGGCATCCACCGGGCAGCCGGTCAGGCAGGTCGGCTCGACGCAGTGGTTGCACCCCATCGAGAGGAACGAGCGCGTCGCTGCCGGGAAGAAGCCGCCTTCGAGTTCGCCGACCCGGCGCCAGTTGATGTCCGCCGGGTTGCCGTTCTGCTCGTTGCACGCCACCACGCAGCACTTGCAGCCGATGCACTTCGCCATGTCGAAGTGAAAGCGGTACTGCTCGCCGGCGCCCGGCGCGCGCAGCGGCATCAGGCCGTCGTCAGCAGGTCGTGGAACATAGCCAGGTGCGGCGTTCACGCGCGGCAGCCGGTTCTTGCGCGTCAGCGCAAAGGTGGCGCCGTCCTCGGTCACGCGCTTCAGCAGTGGCAGCGACATCAAGGGCTCCCCGGGTTGGTCCGGCTCAAGCCAAGCTGCACGCATGGGCAACATGGCTGCGGCGGGACACACACCGTTGCGGCCGCCGCACGCGGCGGCGGGCGCTGGCTCGTCATGGAGCGCTGTTGATTGGATTACGGCGCGACCGGAACGCTCGCTGCTACTGGGAACGAGCTCGGCGCCTGAGTGACGGGGCCAGTGACTGGCATCGTGAGGCGAGCGGCACGGCACGCATCACGAGAATGAAGATACACGGTCGACGTGTGTCCGGCAAGGGGACGCAGTCAGACAAAACTGCTACCGCATGCCTCTGGATATACAAAAGTGTCGAGTATGTCTGCTTTGCCTGGAGCGGCGGCCATGATCGGTCACGCGGCGCGTCTCAAACGGCGATGCCAAACAGACGGAAACGTCCTGAAAAAAAAGTTTCGTACGCCGATGTTGGCTGCGGCGCCGACGCCACGACGATGAGGAGAGACTGCAAGTCGCTGCGCGACAAGGATATAGCGGCACGAGCGGACTCGAACACCGGCGGAACGCCCCTTGCGCGCTGCCAGCAACGTCGAACCCTGCCGTTCGGTGCCAGAGAGGCCACGGTGTCCTCGAGCAGTCTCTCAACCTCGAAGGAGTCCGCGTGCCTCACCGTCCGACCCGATGGCTATCGGCAGCCATCGTCACCTGCGCGCTTGTCTGCACTGCGCCAGCGACGGCGCAATCGGTCCCGCAGCACCCGGCTGCGGCGACGGCCCAACAGGCCGCGCCGCCCGCCCGTGCGCCTTTCGCCAATCGGGCCAATGAGGTGCTGCCAGCCTGGTTGCGCGTCCGCGGCGAGTTCCGCGAGCGTCTCGAAGGGTTCACCGGCTTCGGATTTGCGCCCGGCCGCGACGACGCCTACGCCTTGAGCCGCCTGCGCCTGAACGCGACGATCGCCCCGTCGCGCCGCCTCTCGTTCCAGGTCCAACTTCAGGACGCCCGCGTCGTCCTGAAGGATGTCGGAGCGATGGGTGCCCCGTTCAAGGGAACGCTCGACGTGCGGCAGGCTTTTGCCGATGCCGGCAGCAGCGTCGCTCCGCTCGCGGTCCGGGTTGGCCGCCAGGAACTGTCCTTCGGCGAGCAGCGGCTGGTAGGGCACCTCGCGTGGGTGAACAACGCTCGCACGTGGGACGCGATGCGGGTCACCGTGCGCCGGCCGGCTGTCACCGTCGACGCGTTCGGCGCCTCGCTCGTGCGCAGCCTGGACGGCGGCTTCGATTGCAGCGGCAGCGGCAATCGCTTCGCCGGCGTTTACGCCACCACCACCCGCGTCATCCCGTTCGCGTCGGTCGAGCCGTTCCTCTTCTGGCGTCGCGACGTCAACCTGCGCAGTGAGCTCGGGGCGGTTGGCAGCCTCAAACAGACCACCGCCGGAGCACGCGTGGCCGGCCGTCTGCCTGGCCGTTTCGACTACGGCGTCGAAGTGGCGGTACAGACAGGATCGCTCGCGGCCGACGCCCTAGCGGCGTGGGCCGGTCACTGGCAGTTGCGCAAGACACTGGCGGGCAGAGGCGCCGTGCGCCTGACCTCCGAATACAACCACGCCTCGGGCGACAACGACCCGGCGGATGGCACCCGGCACACGTTCGACCAGCTGTATCCCACCGGACACGACAAGCTCGGGCTGGCCGATCAGGTCGGCTGGCGCAACATCCACCACCTGCGCGGCGGCGTCGAGTTCACGCCGCTCAAGGCGACGCCAATCACCGCCAGCTACCACTCCTGGTGGTTGGCCGAGGGGCGCGACGGCCTCTACGCCGCCAGCGGCACGCTGCTCGCGCGGATCCCCGCCGGCGCAGCCAGCCGTCACGTCGGCCAGGAACTCGATGTTCAAGTTGCACGCGCAGTGACCCCGCAACTGCAACTGGCCGCCGGCTACGCCCACCTGTTCACGGGTGCGTTCCTCAAGGACGCGACGCCTGGCGCCTCCTACAGCTCTCCCTACCTGATGGCGACTTACGTCTTTCTGGCGGAGAAATAGGCGACTGATCGACGGACGTTCATCAGTCCAACTGCGCCCGAGCCGTGAACGGGTGGACGAGTCCCGCCGGTGCTGTCGCGGATGTTCGACGCGCTCGCGCCGATCCTGCGGCCGATTCCGCCGCTGGCACGGCTGCCCCTTGGCCCGGTCCTGTTCCAGAAGTCAGGCCCGCGGCGCTCGTTGCCATCGCTGTCGGCTCGAGGTGGCCCACGGTGACCAACACGATCCCACGGCTGATGTCGTGTTCAGCGGATGACGCCGCGGCGGACGGCGTAGAGGACGATCTCGGCGGCGCTATGGAGATCGAGCTTCTCCATGATGTGGGCGCGGTGAGTCTCGACCGTGCTCGGGCTGACGAACAGCACGGCGGCAATTTCCTTGTTGGTCTTGCCTTCGGCAATCAACTGGAACACCTCGCGCTCGCGCTCGGACAGCGACTCGTAGCGGTCGGTGATGCCCTTGTCGGCGAGCTGGCGAACGTAGTCGTCCAGCATCACGCGGGCGATGGACGGGCTGAAGAACGACTTGCCGATCGAGACGGCGCTGACGGCCTGCATCAGGTCGACGTCGGCCGAGTCCTTCAACAGGTAGCCGGTGGCGCCGGCCTGCAGGATCTGCGTCACGTACGCTTCGTCGGCATGCATGCTGAGCACGAGCACCCGGGTGGTCGGCAGCCGCTTGACGATCTGCCGCGTCGTCTCGATGCCGTTCAGCAGTGGCATCGCGACGTCGATGATCGCCACGTCCGGCTTGTGCTCCTCGGCGAGCCGTACGGCTTCCCGCCCGTTGCTCGCCTCGGCCACCACCTCCCACTCGCGATGCTCTTCGAGCACCTTGCGGAGACCCTGGCGGACCATCGTGTGATCGTCGGCGAGAAGGATGCGGACGCGGGGCATGGACTCCATGCTACTGCGGGCGGAAGCGAGCGAACCGGGAAGAAGCGCCTGGACCATCAGATTCAGCAGGGTGCCGCGGCCCGGACTGGATCCGGGCAAGGGGGTGGGAAGCCGGACGTGAATGCGTACACAGGGAGGCGACGTGGCCACGCCCGGCTTCCCGTGCGGCCGATTGGGCAGATCGGCCGCTGGCTCGAGGGCGCTGCCCGTGTCAGTCAGGGCGCGCGCCGGAAATGTTCGACGAGCTATCGTCGCCCACGTCGCTACCCCTCACAATCGGGCCGGGACCTGATATCCCGGGCGCAAGGACCGGAGGGCGCGTGCGAATGCCAGCAGCCGACCTGCACGATCCGACGTCAGGCATCCCCGCGGCCGGCCCGCAACGCGATCATCCGTCGCGGCGCCCGTCCAGCGATCCAGTCGGTGACCGCGCGCGGCGTGCGGCGGTAGAGATCGACCAGCACGCCGACGCCCTGCGCGAGTTCCGGTGTCACCGGGCAGAACTGATACCGCACGGCATCTGCGGCACGGATGTCCACCAGGTTGGCTGACACGAGGCGGTCGAGCGCGCGCCGCGCGTGCTCGACGCCCAGGCCGGCCAGCGCGCCGACCGCCGGCGGATCGAGCCAGCGGTCGGGGCTGGCCATCAGCACCAGCAGCACCTTGAGGTCGTCGTGCGAGGTGACGCACCGCGCCAGGAAGTTCGCCGCTTCGGCTGGAAGCGTCTCAGCGGTCATCCGCTCCCCGAGCGGCACTGCTTCTTCTTCGGTTCATGAGTCCTCCGCCGTCGTTGCTGGGGTGGCCGGCGACCCCTCAGCATGCCGCGCCGATCCGGGAGGCACCATCCTGTAGAGACGGGATTTTCGTACGACCGCCGCGGCGGCCGGACGGGCGTTAAGATCCGGCCGTGACGAGACCAGGCCTCGAGGGGCTCACCATACGGGCGGCGCTCGTACTCGGGTTCAGCCTCACGCTCGGGCTCTGGCTGTTCGCCGGCTACGACATCGGCCAGCGCATGGCGGCCGTGCAGTCCGATGCCGCCGAGGTCAATCTCCGCTACACGCGCGCCCAGGATTCTGTTGTCCACGGTTCGCGCCCAGGTGCTGCTCGGCTCCGTCTACGTCCGCGACGCGCTGATGGATCCGTCGGCCGAGTCCGCCGACACGTCCCTGCAACGGCTCGAGGAAACGTCGGCGGCGATCGATGCGGCGCTCGCCAGGTACATGCCGGTGTTCCAGGACAACCCGGCTGAACGCGATCGGCTGGCGCACCTTCGCACCGAGGTGCGCGACTTCCGCGCGACTATGAACGACGTGCTGGCCACCGACCGTACCACGTGGCCGCGCGGCGCCCGCCAGCTGCTCAACGAGCGCGTGGTGCCGCGCCGCCAGACGGTGATCCAGGTCTCCGAAGACGTCCAGGCACTGAACCGCCAGGCGTTCGTCGATCAGCAGGCGCGTCTGGCCTCGGTCTACGACACCGCGGAGCGGCGCGCCTGGGAACGCTTCGGGCTTGCGCTCGCCGGCAGCCTCGGCATAGCCCTGATGGCGACGCTCTATGCCGGCCGGCTCGAAGCGCGGTTGCTCCGGCAGCGCGAGACGGAGCGGCAGAACGCCGAGGATCTGCAGCGGCTTTCGGCCAAGCTGATCACGGTGCAGGAAGAAGAGCGCCGCGCCATCGCCCGCGAATTGCACGACGAGATCGGCCAGGTGCTGACGGCGGTGAAGATGGAGCTGGCAGTGGCCCAGCGCACGATCGATGCAGCCGGTGTCCCCGGACGGCCGCTCGACGACGCCCATTCGATCGCCGATGCGGCGCTGACGTCGGTACGCGACCTGTCGCGGCTGTTGCACCCGGCGCTGCTCGACGACCTCGGCCTTGCCGCAGCAGTCGACGCGTCGGCGAAGGGCTTCCGCCGGCGCCACGGCATCGCCGTCGATCTTGACGCGACAGGGCTGCACTCGCGTCTGCCGCAGCCGGTGGAGGCGGCGGCCTACCGCATCATCCAGGAGTCGCTGACCAACCTGGCGCGCCACGCGCAGGCACGCCGCTGCCGCATCGCCCTCGTCCACGACGGCAGCATGCTCACGGTCACCGTTGAAGACGACGGGGTCGGTATGCAGACCGCCGAGGCTGAACATGGCGGGGCGAGCCGCGGCCTCGGCCTCATCAGCATGCGCGAGCGGGTCACGCAACTGGGCGGCTCGCTCTCGCTCATCAGCCGCCCGGGCCAGGGCACCCGCGTGATCGCGCGCATGCCAGCAGTGGCGGCGGACGCCGACGCACGGTCGGCAGGGCCGGCGACGACGGTGTGAGGGTGCCGGCTACTTGAGACTGCTGGCGCCTGCCTGTGCCGCCTGGCCATCCTGGGGCGCGGTTCCGCCCGACGCGCCGATTGCCCCGACCACCTTGCCGCCGACGACCAGGGGAATGCCGCCCTCGATCGGCGTCGCACCCTGCAACGCCAGGATGCGCAGCCCTTCGCCGCCGGCGGCGAGGGCATCCTGGAACACCTTGGTCGGCCGCTTGAAACGTGCCGCGGAGCGGGCCTTGGCAATCGCCACGTCGACGCTGCCGGCCTGCGTGTCGTCCATCCGCTCGAAGTAAACGAGATCGCCGGCTGGATCGACGATGGCAATCGCCATCGTCCATTGGTTCTTGCGGGCCTCGGCGATGGCCGGCGCGGCCGCCTGCTTCGCCATCTCGACGGTGATCGGGGTTCCGTAGGTCATCGGTGCCTGTGCAACGGCGGGGCCGGCCCATGACACGAGCGCAGCAAACACGAGCGTGACGGTGAGCTTCATCGAGCCTCCGCGCGAAAGAGTAGAAACAGCAGGAGTGGTGGACGCGTGACGTGCTGATTCACTGTGCGAGCCCACATTCTAACCACCAACGCGACCGAGGACGTGCAGACCGCCTGGTGTTCGCGTCCAGGTGGACCGCGTCGCTGCGGATCGAGCCGGCACGGCGATCAGCCGCGCAGCCGTCGTGCTAGATTCGCGGGAGCCCTGATGAACGCGTACGCCATCCTCACTACCGTCTTCGATCGGCCCGGCATGCTGTTCGGCCTCACCAGGGTGCTGGCCGATCATGCCGGCAATATCACCTACGTCGACATCCACGCCGGCGAGCCGACGTCGGAGATCTACTTCGAGGTGGCGCTGCCGGAGGGCCGGCTCGAGGAGGTGATGACGGGGTTGCGCGCGGTGCCGGGCGTCGAGCTCGTCCGCGAAACGCCGTCGTTCGCCAAAATCTACGGCAAGCGCATCGTCGTCATGGGTGGCGGCGCGCAGGTCGGCTTCGTGGCCATGGGGGCGATTGCCGAAGCGGACCGCCACAATATCCGCGGCGAACGGATCTCCATCGACACGATCCCGCTGGTCGGCGAGAAGGAACTCGCTGCCGCCGTGCGCGCTGTGGTGCGCCTGCCGCGCGTCAAGCTGCTGGTGCTGGCCGGCTCGCTGATGGGTGGCGACATCACCGCGGCGGTCGAAGAAGTGCGGCGCAACGGCCTCAAGGTGATTTCGTTGAACATGGCCGGCAGCGTCGCCGAGGCCGCCGACCTGGTGGTGAGCGATCCGGTCCAGGCAGGGGTCATGGCGGTGATGGCGGTGGCCGATACCGCCAAGTTCGACCTGATGCGGCAGGTCAAGCGACGCTACTGAGGAGAAGCCGATGATTCTGTTCCTGGTGTTCGTCCTGGTCGTGCTGTGGCTGCTTGGCATGGTCACGACGACGATGCTCGGCGGATACCTGCATATCCTGCTGGTAATCGCCGTGATCTTCCTGCTGATCCGGTTGATCCGCGGCCGGGGGCTGTAGTGGTCGCAACCGTCGGTGCGGTCGTTCCGTCGACAGGCTTGGCGTGAGCCCGCCCGGCCCGCGCCGTGCGAGCGACGGCCGGGGACGGACGTTCCGAGCGTGACCAACAGAGCGGCGGCCGACGTGCGGATGCGCGGCTTCGCCGAACGGCAGACGGTGGCTGCGGCACTCGCCTGGCTCGACGCGCAGTTGGAGCGCCTGCCTGCCGAAGTGGTGCCGCTGCACCAGGCGGCGGGCCGGGTGCTCGCCACCAGCGTCATCAGCGACGTCGACGTTCCCGGGTTCGATCGCGCAACGATGGACGGATATGCGGTGGTCGCGGAGAGCACCGACGGTGCGACTCCCTACAACCGCTTGCCGTTGCTGGTGGTGGGCGACTCGATGCCGGGCCGTGCGTTCGACGGCACGGTCGCGGCCGGCCAGGCTGTCCGGGTGATGACTGGCGCCCCGCTGCCGCGCGGCGCCGACGCCGTCATCCCCGCCGAGTGGGTCGAAGCCGAGGCCGCCGACGGCCCGCCGCACGGCATCAGCGCGCTCGCCGCGGTCTCCCCCGCCAAGAACGTCGGCCACCGCGGCGAAGACATTGTCCGTGGCACGACGGTGCTGGAGCCCGGGCGCGTGCTGCGGCCGCAGGATGTCGGTGTGCTCAGCTCGATCGGCCGCGCCGACGTGGCTGTGGTGCGCCGGCCGCGCATCCGGCTCGCCATCACCGGAAACGAACTGCTGCCGGCCGGCTCGGCCCCGCGCGGGCACCGCATCGCCGACGCGAACGGGCCGATGCTCACGGCGCTGATCGAGCGCGACGGCGGCGTCGTCGATTTCCCGGGCCTGGTTCCAGACACGGAAGGCGCCATCCTCGAGGCGCTGCGCGGCAGCCCCGGCGCTGACGCCCGCGACGCCGCCGATATCGTCGTCGTCACCGGCGGATCGAGTGTCGGCATCGAGGACCTCGCACCGATGCTCGTCGCCCGGCACGGCGATCTGGCGGTGCACGGCATCGCCATGAGGCCGAGCAGTCCCACCGGGCTCGGCCGGCTCGAGGGCCGCCTCGTGTTTCTCCTGCCGGGCAACCCGGTGTCGAGCCTCTGCGCGTACGACTTCTTCGCTGGCCGCGCTGTCCGCGTGCTGGGGGGCCGAACATCAGGCATGGCCCTATCGCTCGGTTCGCGCCCCGCTGCGACGAAAGATCAGCTCGCCGATTGGTCGGCTCGACTACGCCCGCGTCCGCCTGACCGACGGCGAAGTCGAGCCGCTGGCCATCGCCGGCGCCTCACTGCTGTCGTCGACGACCCGTGCGGATGGGTTTGTGGTCGTCGGCGATGACAGCGAGGGCTGGCCCGCCGGAGCGGAGGTCGAGGTCTGGCTGTATGCGTGACCAGGAGCAGTTTCTCCAGGTGCTCGATCGCGATGAGGCCGAGCGGCGGTTCCGCGCCGCCCTCGACCTCACGCCGCGCAGCACAGAGACGATTCCGCTCGATGCCGCGCTCGGCCGCGTGCTGGCAGCCGACGTCGTGTCGCCCGTCGACGTGCCCTCGTTCGATCGCTCGAACGTCGACGGCTTCGCCGTCGTCGCCGAAGATACCTTCGGTGCCTCGGAGACGGCGCCAAGGCTGCTGACGCTGGCGGCCGAGGAGATCCACACCGGAACGGTGCCGGTATCCACCGTGACCCGCGGCAACGCCGTCTCCATCGCGACTGGCGGCATGATGCCGCGCGGCGCGGATGCCGTCGTGATGGTCGAGCACGCCGACCTCGACGCCGGCGCGGTCCGCGTATCGAGGGCGGTGGCGGCCGGCGGCGGCGTCTCGTTTGCCGGCACTGACATCACTGCCGGCGAGACGGTGCTGCGTCAGGGACAACTGCTGACCAGCCGTGACACCGGCGTGCTGGCGGCGATCGGCATCGCGGCGGTCGAAGTGTGGCACCGCCCCGTCGTGGCCATTCTTTCCACCGGCGATGAGATCATCGCGCCTGGCGAACCGATGCAGCCGGCGCGCGTCTACGACTCGAACGCGCAGGTCCTCGCCGACGCGGTCCGCGAGATCGGCGCCGAGCCCCGGCGGATGGGTATCGTCGGCGACGACGCAACCCTGCTGCGCGGCAAGCTCACTGAGGCGCTCGCCGCCGCCGAGCTGGTGCTGCTCTCGGGCGGTACGAGCAAGGGCAGCGGCGACGTGTCGTATCGCGTCGTCGCCGAACTGACCGACCCGGGGATCGTGGCGCACGGGGTCGCGCTGAAGCCGGGCAAGCCGATCTGCCTCGCCGCCACCGGCCGCCGCGCTGTCGTCGTGCTGCCCGGTTTTCCAACCTCCGCCATCTTTACCTTTCACGAGTTCGTCGCGCCGGTGATTCGTGCCCTGGCCGGACGCACCCGAGAATCCCCGACCTCCGTGCCGGCGCGGCTGGCGGTGAAGGTGAACAGCGAGATCGGCCGTACCGAGTACCTGCTGGTCGGGCTGGTCGAAGCGGCCGGAGCACAGCCATCGCCATCGCTTGCCGCATACCCGATGGGACAGGGCTCCGGCAGCGTCACGACGTTCAGCCGTGCCGACGGGTTCGCCACTATCACCCGGCACCAGGAGATCGTCGAGGCAGGCGCAGTCATCGACGTGCAGCTGCTCGGAGGCGAGCTGCATCTCGCAGATCTGGTCGTCATCGGCAGCCACTGTATCGGCCTCGACTACCTCCTGGGCCGCATACAGAGGCAGGGCCTACGATCCAAGTTCCTGGCTGTGGGCAGTAGCGCCGGGCTCGATGCCGCGCGCCGCGGCGAGTGCGACCTCGCTGGCGTGCACCTGCTCGACCCGCGCAGCAACGCAGTACAACCGCCCGTTCCTCACGCCGGCGCTGGACCTGATCCCCGGTTACGGCCGCTTGCAGGGCGTCGTCTTTCGCCGCGGTGACGTGCGCTTCGAGGGCGGCAGCGCCGAAGCGGCCGTCGCCGCTGCCGCCCTCGATCCCACCTGCATCATGGTCAACCGCAACCAGGGCAGCGGCACGCGCGCGCTGATCGAGCGGCTGCTGCGCGGCGTCAAGCCGGCCGGCTACGCGGTACAGCCGCGCAACCACAATGCGGTTGCCGCCGCAGTCGTCCAGGGTCGGGCGGACTGGGGCGTCACGCTCGACACCGTGGCCCGCAACGCCGGGCTCGGCTTCCTGCCGCTGCAGGCGGAGCAGTACGACTTCGTCGTTCCCCGCTCGCGGGCGGACCGCCCGGGCATCGCGGCGTTTCGGGCGCTCCTGGCCGAGCCGGCAACACGCGAGGCGTTGAACGCGCTTGGGATGAACCCGTGACCGCGGCAGAGTCGACCAGCACTGGCAACGAGTCCGAGGGCGCCCTGACGGTTGGCGGCATCGTCGTCTGTGGCGGCAAGTCGACGCGGATGGGGACGCCGAAAGCGGCGTTGCCGTTTGGATCGGAGACGATGCTGCAGCGGGTGGTGCGACTGCTCGGCACCGTCGTGGAACCGCTGGTCGTGGTCGCGGCGCCAGGGCAGCCGTTGCCGCCGCTGCCCGCCGGCGTCATCCTGACCCGCGATGAACGGGAGAACCGTGGTCCGCTCGAGGGCATTCGCGCCGGGTTGAAGGCGCTGCCGGAAACGGTCGGTGCCGCCTATATCACCAGCTGCGACGTGCCGCTGCTGGTGCCCGCCTTCGTCGCACGCATGATCGCCCTGATTGGAAAGAACGACATTGCGGTGATGGAGATCGAGGGCTTCCCCCATCCGCTGTCTGCGGTGTACCGCCGCAACGTGTTGCCGCACGTCGAGCTGCTGCTCGCCGCCGACCGCCTCCGCCCGGTGTTCCTGTTCGATGCCGTCCGCACCCGTCGCGTGCAGCCGTCAGAGATGGTCGCGGCTGATCCTGAGCTCCGTAGCTTGCGGAATCTCAATACACCAGACGACTACCGTGCGGCCCTCGCAGAAGCCGGCTTCTGAAGCCCGGCGCCATCACCGATCACCGCAATGATCACGGCACCCGCGATGATCACGGCCCCACAGAGACGCAGAGAAACAGAGGAAGCACTGCGATGTAGCCCGCCGCGGTCTCTGTGACTCCGTGTTGTGCGTAGTTTTCAGATTCTGAGTTGTTTACCAAGCGCGCTGGCGGTGGTATTCGGCGACGAGAGCTTCGAGCCGTTCGCGGCTCAGGGTGGCGGCGCTGTCGTTGGGCAGCGGGGTATCGAGGAAGCGCGCTGGCAGCGTGTCCTCGGCGGCGGTCCAGCCGGCGAGCAGGTTGAACTCCCGCTTTGCGGCAATGATGCGGCGAGCGGTGTCGCGCAGTTCGTCGGCGGTGACGTCCCAGCCGGTCACGGCGCGCAGGATCGTTGCGGCCTCGGCGTGAAAGTCGGTGAAGACGCCGCGCAGGAACTTGCAGAGGATGAGTGAGTCCATCAGCGCCGCCTTGTCTTCGGTCTCGATCGCCAGCCGCACGGCATCGAGCGTGACGTTGCGACGGTCGACCCGATCGGAGAAATCGACTTCGTAGGCGCCGCTGCGGTTGTGATCGGCACCGCGGGCGCCGACGGCGAAGCCGAGCGCCATCGTCTGCAGCGCGCGCGGCTCGTAGCCCGGGAATTTCCAGGCCTTTGACCTGCGGGGCGAAGTCGATGCTGTCGTGGCCGATCACCGCCGCCGCGCGGCGACTGCCCTCCGCCAGCACGGCGCCGATGCCCGTCGCGCGCGCCGATCAGCTCCAGCGCCCGCAGCAGCGCCTCGCCGTACCCGAATCGCAGCCACGGCTCGATCGAGCCAGCCCCGCTCGACGCACTCCATCGCGAATGCGATGGTGCCGCCGGCGCTGATCGTGTCGAGGCCGAGCTCGTCGCAGCGCTGCGACGCGCGCAGCACCGTGTCCGCATCGCCGATGCCGCACAGCGAGCCGAGCGCGAACAGGCTCTCGTATTCGACCGCCCGGCGGGCCGCGTGGCCACCGGCGACGGGCGCGTCGCCCGCATCGGCGGTGACGGCCGCATCGAGTAGATGTGCTCGCAGCCGATGGTGCAGGCGACGCAGCTCTCCCGGGTCTTCGTGCGGGTCGTCGCCAGCTGCTCGGGCGAGAGGCTGGCGACCTCGTCGAAACTGCCCTGCTGAAAGTTGCGGGTCGGCAGGGCGCCGAACCGATTGAACGTCAGCAGATTCGTCGCGGTGCCGAGCTCGCGGTACTTGGCCGTGGCCGGACCGAACGAGCGTTGCGACAGATCATGGCTGAGCGCGGTCAGCGCCGGCGGATCGGCCCATTCGACGCGCTGCGTACCACGAACGGCGATCGCCTTGATGTTCTTCGAGCCGAGCACCGCGCCGCTGCCGCCGCGGCCGGCGTGGCGGCCATCGTGTGAGATGGTCGCGTAGCGGACCAGCTGTTCGCCGGCCGGGCCAATCGACGCGACGCGGAAGCCGGCGCCGAGCCGCGCCTTGAGCGCCCGCTCCGTCTCCTGGCAGGTCGCGCCCGCGAGGTTCGCGGCCGGTTCGAGCCGCAGCGTCGGCATCCTCCCGCCGCCGTCGCCTTCCGTCTCGTCGAGGATCAGCACCGACAGCTCCGCGGCGCGGCCGACGATGACGATCGCGTCGGCGCCGCAGCTCTTGCCGGTGACGGCAAAGCCGCTGCTGGCGAGCGAGTCGTTGATGCGCTCGGTCAGCGGGCTCTTGCTGACGACGGCGAATTTGGCCGAGGTGGTGAGCGGGCTGCCGACGAGCGGGCTGAATGCGAAGATCAGCGGCGCCGCAGGGTCGAGGGCATCGCGGTCGGCCGCGCCTTCGTCGAGCAGCAGCCGCGCGCCCAGCCCGCTGCCGCCAAGGTAGCCGCGCAGCAGGGACGCATCGAGCGGCCGCCGCTCGAGACGCCCGGTCGACAAGTCGATGCGGAGGTAGGCGCCGTGATAACCGAAGGGCATGGCGGAGTCAGCCGCCCGCGTCGGCGGACAGGATGAGCAGGCTGTCGCCGGCGCGAAGTGGGGTGGCCGGATCGCTGACGAAGCGGTCGCCGTTCAGGTTGGCGACGCACGCCGGGTGCAACCGGTCGCGGACGATGAGCTCGTCGAACCCCGGGACGCGCGCCGCCAGGGTGCGCAGCAGCTCGCCGAGCGTGGCGGCGTCGACGTCCAGATCGGCAATGCCGGCACGCTGGCGCGGAACGCCGAGAAATTCAACATGCATGGTCTGCCGTGCGACTGAGACGGGCCGCGTTCGTGAGGCCGAACGACAGCGAAAGAGGCCGGAACTGCGAGAGAATTCGTGAAGATGATAGCATGGTCGTTGACTCGGCGGCGCCCGCGCCGGGCCTGCCACGCGCGCCCCACACACCGATGATGATGCACCGTTTCCGACTGTCGTTCGGCGGCCGCCGATGACCACGCCCCAGCCCCCCGCGACGCCCGCGAAGGATCAGAAGGGTGGTAAGCGCGGCCGTGTCCGATCCACGCCCAAAGGCCGCCGTGTCGACCCTGCGGCAAGGGAAGAAGTCCTGGCGCTGCTCGGCGACGCACCGCGCCGGCGCGACCTGCTGATCGAGCACCTGCACAGGATCCAGGACCATTACCACTGCCTGTCGGCGCCGCACCTGACGGCGCTGGCGGCCGAGATGAAGCTGGCGCTGGCCGAGGTCTACGAGGTGGCGACGTTCTACCACCACTTCGACGTGGTCAAGGACGGCGAGACGGCGCCGCCGCCGATCACGGTGCGGGTGTGCGATTCGATCGCCTGCGACCTGGCCGGTTCGCGCACGCTGCTCGAACGGCTGCCGGCCCTGCTCGGAACCGGGGTGCGCGTGCTGCACGCGCCGTGCGTCGGCCGCTGCGAGACGGCACCGGTCGCCGTCGTCGGCCAGAATCCGATCCCGGCGGCGACCGTCGAGCGGGTGGCGGAGGTCGTGCGCGGCGGCCACGTCACGCACCCGCGGCCGGACGAGGCGCACATGCACGCGCATTTTGCCGTCGTGACACCCGCGCACATCGACTACGACGCCTATCGCGCCGCCGGCGGCTATGCGCTGGCCGCCGCGTGTGCGGCCGGGGCGCGGACACCGGCTGACGTCATCGGCATCATGGAGAACTCCGGGCTGCGCGGTCTCGGCGGCGCCGGATTCCCCGCCGGCCGCAAGTGGCGCCTGGTCTCGGCGGAGCCGGCCCCCAAGTTGATGGCGATCAACATCGACGAAGGCGAGCCCGGTACGTTCAAGGACCGCTACTACCTCGAGCGCGATCCGCACCGCTTCCTCGAAGGGGCGCTGATCGCGGCCTGGGCGGTCGGCATCGACGCCGTCTACATCTATCTCCGCGACGAATACCACGGCTGCCGCGCCATCCTCGAGCGCGAGATCGCCGCGCTGCAGGCGAATCCGCCGTTTCCGCTGCCGGCGATCCACCTGCGCCGCGGCGCCGGCGCCTACATCTGCGGCGAGGAGTCCTCGATGATCGAATCGATCGAGGGCAATCGCGGCGAGCCGCGCCTGCGCCCGCCGTACGTCGCCCAGGTCGGCTTGTTCGGCCGGCCGACGCTCGAGCACAACATGGAGACGCTCCATTGGGTGCGCACCATTCTCGAGAACGGTCCCGAGTGGTTCGCCGGCCAGGGACGGCACGGGCGCAAGGGGCTGCGGTCGTTTTCGGTCAGCGGCCGCGTGAAGCGCCCGGGCGTGCACCTCGCGCCTGCCGGTATCACGCTGCAGGAGCTGATCGACGAATACTGCGGCGGCATGCTCGACGGGCATGAGCTCTACGGCTATCTGCCGGGTGGCGCATCCGGTGGCATCCTGCCGGCGTCCAAGGCCGATATTCCGCTCGATTTCGACACCTTGAACGAATACGGCTGCTTCATCGGCTCTGCCGCGGTCGTCGTGCTCTCGAATCACGACACCGCCGCCGGCGCCGCCCGCAACCTGATGAAGTTCTTTTCTGAGGAATCGTGCGGCCAATGCACGCCGTGCCGCGTCGGCACGGTGAAGGCGCTGGACCTGATCGCACAGAAGCAGTGGGATGCGCCGCTGCTGCAGGAACTGTCGCAGGCGATGATGGACGCCTCGATCTGCGGCCTCGGCCAGGCCGCCCCCAATCCGGTGCTGACCGTCTTGAAGTACTTTCCCCGGGAAGTCGAGTGATGCTGCAGAAGAACACGGCGCTGCCGCCGACGACATCGGTTTCGTTCACCCTGAATGGCCAGCCGGTGGTGGCCGATGCCGACGACACGATCCTCGAGATCGCGCAGCAGCATGGCGTCGAGGTGCCGCGGCTCTGCTACATGGAAGGCATGCGGCCGGACGGCAACTGCCGGACGTGCATGGTCGAGATCAAGGGCGAGCGCGTCCTCGCCGCCTCCTGCTGCCGCTTCCCCAAGGACGGCATGGAGGTCACCACCAACAGCCCGCGCGCGGTGGCCAGCCAGAAGATGTCGCTGGAACTGCTCCTCGCCGACGTGCCGGAGACCGCCTACACCCGCGACTCGGAGCTGGACCACTGGGCGAAGAAGCTGGAAATCGGCAAGCCACGGTTCCGGTCGCGGCCGCAACCTGCCGCCGACCTGTCGCACCCGGCAATGGCGGTCAATCTCGATGCCTGCATCCAGTGCAAGCGCTGCGTGCGCGCCTGCCGCGAAGAGCAGGTCAACGACGTGATCGGCTATGCCTTCCGTGCCGGCGCGTCGAAGATCGTCTTCGACTTCGACGACCCGATGGGCAACTCGACCTGCGTCGCGTGCGGTGAATGCGTCCAGGCGTGTCCGACTGGTGCGCTGATGCCGGCACGCGACGTCGGTCAGATCGTTCCCGACAGCCAGGTCGATTCGGTATGTCCGTATTGCGGTGTGGGTTGTCAGCTCACCTACAACATCAGTGACAACAAGATCATCTACGTCGAGGGCAGGAACGGTCCCGCGAACTCCAGCCGCCTCTGCGTCAAGGGACGCTATGGCTTCGACTACGTCCAGCACAAGCACCGCCTGACCAGGCCGCTCATCCGCAAGCCGGGCATCCCGAAGCACAAGGACTTCGCCGTCGACCCGGACAACTGGCAGGAGGTCTTCCGCGAGGCGACGTGGGAAGAAGCGCTCGAGGTTGCCGCCAAGGGGCTGCGCGACGTGCGCGACACCTATGGCAAGCGGGCGCTCGCCGGCTTCGGCTCGGCGAAGGGCACCAACGAAGAGGCCTACCTGTTCCAGAAGCTGGTGCGGACCGGGTTCGGTTCGAACAACGTCGATCACTGCACCCGGCTGTGCCACGCATCGAGCGTCGCGGCACTGATGGAGGGGCTCAACTCCGGCGCCGTGTCGAACCAGGTGCGCGACGTCGCCAACTCGGACGTGATTTTCGTCATCGGTTCGAATCCGACGGTCAACCACCCGGTCGCCGCCACCTGGATGAAGAATGCGGCCAAGGCCGGCGCAAAACTGATCGTCGCCGACCCCCGCCGCGGCGAGCTGGCCCGGCATGCGACCCACTACCTGCAATTCAACCCGGATACCGACGTTGCCCTGCTCAACGCGATGCTGCACGTCATCGTCGAAGAAGGGCTGGTCGACGAGGCGTTCGTGCGCGACCGCACCTCCGGCTACGAGGCGCTGGCGGCGAACGTCCGCAAGTTCTCGCCGGAGCTGATGGCCCCGGTCTGCGGCATCGATGCGCAGACGATCCGCGAAGTCGCACGGCTGTACGCCACCTCGAAGGCGTCGATGATCCTGTGGGGCATGGGCATCTCGCAGCACGTGCACGGCACCGACAATGCCCGCTGCCTGATCGCGCTGGCGCTCAGCACCGGCCAGATCGGCAAGCCGGGCTCCGGGTTGCACCCGCTGCGCGGCCAGAACAACGTCCAGGGGGCGTCGGACTCGGGCCTCATCCCGATGTTCTTTCCCGACTACCAGCGCGTCGGTCTCCCCGAGGTGCAGCAGCGCTTCGAGCAGCTGTGGGGCGTCCCACTCGATCCGAAGCCCGGTCTCACCGTCGTCGAGATCATGAACGCGGCAAAGAGGCACGAGATTCGCGGCATGTACGTGATGGGTGAGAACCCGGCGATGTCCGACCCCGACATCAATCACGCACGCGAGGCGCTCGCCGCGCTCGACTGCCTGGTCGTGCAGGACATCTTCCTCACCGAAACCGCGTATCTCGCCGACGTCGTGCTCGCGGCGACGGCGTGGCCCGAGAAGGTCGGCACCGTCACCAACACCGACCGCATCGTGCAGCTCGGTCGCAAGGCGCTCCAGCCGCCGGGCGAGGCGAAGGAAGATTTCTGGCTGCTGAACGAGCTGGGCCGGCGCCTCGGCGTCGACTGGTATTACACGCACCCGCGTGACGTGTTCAACGAGATGCGGCAGTGCATGGACTCGATCGCCGGCATCACCTGGGACCGACTCGAACGCGAGTCGTCGGTGACCTATCCGTGCGTGCAGGAAGGCGACCCCGGCGACCCGGTGGTCTTCATCGAGGAGTTCCCCACGCCGAGCGGCCGTGGCCAACTTCGTTCCGGCCGATCTGCTCTCGGCAGCCGAGCAGCCCGACGCGGAGTACCCGCTGGTGCTGATCACCGGCCGTCAGCTGGAACACTGGCACACCGGCTCGATGACGCGGCGCGCCGCGGCACTCGACTCGATCGAGCCTGAGCCGATCGCCTCCGTTCATCCGCTCGACCTCGATGCGCTCGGCGTCGAACCGGGCGGCACGCTGACCATCGCCTCGCGCCGTGGCGAGATCACGCTCTACGCGCGCGCCGACGACGGCACGCCGCGCGGCGCGGTGTTCGTGCCGTTCTGCTACTACGAAGCGGCCGCGAACCGCCTGACCAACCCGGCGCTGGATCCATTCGGCAAGATCCCAGGGTTCAAGTACTGCGCCGTCAAGATCACTGCCGGCGGCCAGGTGCCGCAGCAACTCAGCTTCGGCGGCGGCGTTCTGCTACCGCTCGACGAGCCGGCCGCCGCGCGGTAACGTGCGGGCGTCCACGGGGTTTCGCAGGAGGTTAGGAGACCGCCTCAACTCTTGTGAATGCCTCCGTCGTCAGCCTGTGCTGCACCCGGCCGCAGCGACGCCGGCGCATGTTCCAGGCGGTCGATCAGCTCGCCGAGGCTGGTCACCCGGGTCACGTCGAAGTCGTCATACAACCCGTACGGATCGAGCAGCACCGGTGTGATGCCGGCGGCACGGGCGCCTTCGACGTCGACGTAGTACAGGTCGCCGACGTGGAGCGTCGTCGCCGGCCGGCTCTCCGACCGCTCCAGTAGCAGTTGGAAGAACGCCGGGTCCGGCTTCTCCACTCCTTCGACGCATGAATCGCAGATGGTGTGGAAGAACGGCGTCAGCCCGACCCGTTCCAGCACCCGGTGCAGCACGCCGTTGGCGTTGGATGCCACCGCCAGCTTCAGTCCGAGCGCCCGCAGCCGCTCCAGCGCCGGCAGCACATCGTCAGGGACGTGCTCCCAGAGATTGTGCTCGGAGTGGTAGTCGAACAGTTCGGCCAGTGCCGCATCCTGCTGCGGCGACGGCCGCAGGCCGGCTCCCTCGAACATGCGCTGGAAATACAGGCTGCCGCGATCGGCATCGGTGGTGGTGGCGACGGAGCGACGCGTGTCGACCGCATACCGCGCCGCCGGATCGGCCGAACGCAGCCGCTCGGCCGGGACGGCAATACCGTGACGTCCGAGCGTCGCCGCAATTCGCTGCCAATTGGGGAACACCAGCACGCCGCCGGCGTCGAGGAATACGGTTTCGAAACCTGAATTTCGCATTCTGAATGCCGACTACAGCGTCGCTGCCCGCGCGGACTGTTTCTGCAGCGGCCGCACCAGCAGCGTCAGGACGAAGCCGATGGCCAGCAGCACGGCGAGCACTTCGAGCGGCGTGTCGTAGCTGCGCACCCTGACGCCTCCAGGCGGCAGCGCCGCCTTGGCCCGGTTCGACCGCTCGGTGATGATCACCGGCGCGGCGATTGCCGCGGCGCGCCAGGCGGTGATGTGGACCAGGACTGCGCCTGCCGGGATTCGCCAGCGGTTTGGATTCACTCGCCCTCCAAGCACGACACTAATACCGGTTGCGCGGCCCGCTGACAAGAACAGTGTTCCCGGCGCGCCCGTCTTGATACGATACCCGCCGCCCATTCCGAGAAAGTCCCATCAGAGAGGTTTACCCGCATGCGAAAGTCCCTGAGTGTCGCGGTTCTTGCCGCGGCCGCGCTGTTCGCGTCTGCCGCGACCAGTGTTGCCCAGGCGCCGCAGCCCGACCCGAAGAGCCCGAACTACCAGGCCAAGGGGGAGCAGGACAAGAGCTACACCTTCCCCGGTACCGGCGAGACGATCGCGTACCACGTTTACGTGCCGACCAAGTGGACGCCGACGACGAAGCTGCCGCTCGTCATCCTGACGCACGGCGCCAACCAGCCGGCAACCGCGCCCTTCCAGCGGCCGATGGCCAATCCCACGCTGGCCAAGACCGCAGAGGAGCGCGGCTACATCGTCGCCGCAGTCACCGGCTACCACGCCAACGCCACCGGCGTCGGCGGTTGGAACGTACCCTACCCGATGGTCCAGGTGCCGCGGGCGCCGCGCGCCGGCGGTCCGCCCGCAGGTGGCGTTCCACCCGCAGGTGCTCCGGCCGGTGCTGCGCCTGCCGCCGGTACGGCGGCCGGCGACGGACGCAGGGCGGGCGGCGGTGGTGGCGGCGGTGCGGCGCGCGGCCCGGCGGCGCCGCCGGCGACGCAGCAGGACTTCGAACGCGCCGAGATGGACATTCTCTACGTCCGTGACCTGATGGCGAAGGAATACAACGCCGATCCGGATCGGATCTACCTGATGGGCAACTCCTCCGGCGGCAGCGCGGTGTGGAACGTCGCCGCCAAGCACCCGGAACTGTGGACGGCGATTTCGCCGAGCGCGGCGCCGCTCGAGGACGCAAACTTCCCATACGAGAAGCTGAAGACCGTGCCGGTGCTCGTCGTCCACGGCGACATGGATACGACGATGGTGTTCGACGCCAGCAAGGTCATGGTCGATCACGCGAAGGCCAAGGGCGTCAACGCCACCTGGCTGCCGGTGATCGGCGGCCTGCACACCGACGCGTGGGCCCTGCCCGAGATCATGAAGCAGGAATTCGACTTCTTCGATAAGTACAACAAGAAGCAGAAGTAAGCGGTCCGGCCGGCGGGACATCTGCCGGACCGACCGCAGCCGGGCGCGCCGCGACAGGCGCGCTCGGTGATACACTCGACCGGCTCCGGTGGCCGCGATCGCGCACGCAAACGGGCCCCGGCAATCTCAGTACGACTTCACTCACTTTTTACGCAGGAGTTCTCGCACATGGCAGCGGATTTCTTTCTCGGCGAGTCGCTGGTCGGCGATGGCAACGAGGTCGCGCACATCGATCTCATCATCGGCTCGAAGTCGGGGCCCGCCGGCGCCGCCTTCTGCAACGCGCTCACGAACAACAAGGACGGCTTCACGACGCTGCTCGCGGTCGTGGCGCCGAACCTGCCGGCCAAGCCGGACACCATCCTGTTCAACAAGGTGACGATCAAGGGCGCCAAGCAGGCGGTGCAGATGTTCGGACCGGCGCAGGCCGCCGTGGCCCGCGCGGTCGTCGACTCGGTCGAGAGCGGCGTCATCCCGGCGCGACAAGGCCGACGACTACTGCATCATGGTCGGCGTGTTCATCCACTGGGATGCCGCGACGACCAGAAGATCTACGACTACAACTACCAGGCGACGAAGGAATCGATCCAGCGCGCGCTCGGCCGGCAAGCCGGCGGTCGAACGAGGTGATCACGGCCTCCAAGACGGCGAAGCACCCGTTCAGCCCGAAGTAAGCAGTTCCGCGTCATGGGTGGCGGTGTCACGCCCCGCCCGTTCCGCTCCACACGCCCTCCTTGACGACTCGTGCGAAAACTTCTCCTGCAGCTCGACAGCTCGCGTCACCCCAGCGTCTTCGACCGCGTCGTCGCCTACGACGGCGGCGCCGACGAGGTCATGAGCTACGGCGGCGTCACCGAGGACGCGGTCCGCGATCTCGTGCACGGCTGCATCTTCACGCGCGGCCCGAAGGATCTGCACAACACCGCGATCTTCATCGGCGGCACCGACATGGCGGCCGGCGAACGGCTGCTCGCCGCCGTCACGCAGAGCGTTCTTCGGCCCGATGCGCGTGTCGGTGATGCTCGATTCGAACGGCTCGAATACGACCGCCGTGGCCGCCGTGGCCAAGCTGCAGCGGCCGCCGGTGACGTCGACGGCACCACGTGCGGTGGTCACCGCCGGCACCGGCCCGGTCGGCGTGCGCGCCGCCGGCCTGCTGGCCAAGGCTCGGTGCCGACGTGACGATCACCTCGCGGCGCCCGGACGAGACCCACCTCGTCGACGGCATCCTGAAGCGCTTCGGCGGCTCGGTGCGACGCCGTGCAGATGCGTGACGCGTCGGAAGCCGCCGCGGCGCTCGAAGGCGCCGAGCTGCTGCTCAACGCCGGTCCGGCCGGCGTCTGCCTCGTCCCGCGCGACGCGTGGGCAGGTCGGCAGACCTCCGCGCCGTCGCCGACCTCAACGCCGTGCCGCCGCTCGGCATCGAGGGCGTCGAAGTCATGGACGACGGCGCGACGCGTGAAGGCAGTGACCGTCTTCGGCGCGCTCGGCGTCGGCGGCTTGAAGATGAAGATTCACAAGGCCTGCATCGCCCGCCTGTTCGAGCGTAACGACCTGGTGCTCGACGCCGAGACGATCGCGACCTGGCGCGCGAGCTTCGCTAGCGCGCCTCCGCGATCCACAATGCGTCAGTTCCCCATGCCGCGCGTCGTCGGCATCGACCCGGGAACGGTCAGCGTCGATCTCTGCGGCCTGGACGACGGGCGGCTCTTCCTCGACCGCACCTTCCCGACCGCTGAGACGCTCGCGCACGCCGGCGTTGCTCGTCGAGCTGCTGCAGGCGGCGGCGCCGCTCGACCTGGTCGCCGGCCCCTCCGGCTACGGGTTGCCGCTGACGCCGCGCGCGCGAGCTGACCGAAGAGGACTTCCGTCTGGCGTATCTCGCCGCCGAGCGGCGAACCCGGCGGCATTGGTGGCTTGCGGGCGCTGATGCGGTCCCTGCGCACACGTCCGGGCTGCCGGTGGTGCTGACGCCCGGTGTCATCCACCTCGACGTCGGTGCCGCCGCACCGCAAGGTCAATCGCGTCGACATGGGGACGGCCGACAAGGTGTGCGCGGTGGCGCTGGCGCTGCACGCAGCACGCGACAGCCGCCGGCTGCGACCTCGGACAGTCCTCCTTCATCCTGCTCGAACTCGGCGGTGCGTTCACGGCGGCGATCGCCGTGCAGCGCGGCCGGATCGTCGATGGGCTCGGCGGCTCGTCCGGCCCGATCGGGCTGCGTGCCTCCGGCGCACTCGACGGCGAGGTGGCATTCCTGGCCGGTGCCGTGTCCAAGGAGATGCTGTTCAGTGGCGGCGTCGATGCGGTCGCCGGGACGCCTGGCGCAACCGCCGACGCGCTGGCGCGACCCGGGACTGCCGCAGGCCGCCTCGCGTGGCAGGCGTACGTGGAGGGAGCCGTCAAAGCTGTCGCCTCGCTGGCGGTCTCCGCGCCCGCCGCCAGCACGGTGATTCTGTCGGGGCGGCTGGCCTTGGTCGACGGCGTTCGTGAGGAACTGGCGACGCGGCTGCAAGCCGTGATGATCGGCGTGTCGGTATCCGTGCTGACCGGCTTCGCGAGTACCGCGAAGCAGGCGGCGCAGGGCGCCGCCCTGATTGCCGATGGCCTCGCCGGCGGACGATCGGCGCCGTTGGTGGCGGCGCTGCGGCTGCGGGAAGCGCGCGGCACCGCCCTGGATTACCTCTGGGTCATCCCTGCTGCCGCCGCCCGGCTGCGGCTTGGCCTCGACCTGCCCGGCGCATGAGCCGCGTGCTGCTCGCCGGCGTCTCGACGCGGGCCGCCGCTGAATCGGCGGCCCGCGCCGGGTTCGCCGTGACGGCCGTGGACGGTTACGCCGATCTCGATGGCCATCCCGCGGTGCGGGCGTTGTCCCTGCCGGCTGACTTCGCCACGCCATTCACCGCCGCGGCCGCCGCCGCCGCCTGCCGTGACATCGAGGCGGACGCCGCCTGCTATCTCTCGAATTTCGAAAACGATCCCGCCGCCGTCGCTGCCCTGGCGACCGGCCGAACCCTGTGGGGCAACAGTCCCGACGTGCTGCGCCGCGTGCGCGACCCGCTGCTGCTGGCGCAGGTGCTGCGCGACCGCGGCTTCCAGGCGCCGGCCGTACTTCGGACCGCAGCGAACGCTCCTCTCCCTCCCTCACAATGGCTGGTGAAGCCGTTCCGGTCCGGCGGCGGCCACGGCGTGCGGCCGTGGGGCGGTCAGCCGGTCCCGCATGGCTGCTACCTGCAGGAACGGGTCGAGGGCACGCCGGCTTCGATCGTCTTCGCCGCGGCGGGTGGCCGTGCCATGCCCATGGGCGTGTCGCGGCAGTTGGTGGGGCTCGCAGCGTTCGGCGCGAGCGGCTACCGCTACTGCGGCAACATCCTCGGGCCGCTCACCGCGACGCCCGGCGACGACGACCGTGTCGCGGCCACGGCTGCGCAGCTGGCCGGCGTCATCACCGAGGCCTTCGACCTGGTCGGCGTCAACGGCATCGACTTCATGCTTCGGGGCACGGTCCCCTACGTCATCGAGGTGAACCCGCGGTGGTCGGCCTCGATGGAACTGGTCGAGCGCGCCTGCGGCATTTCGATGTTTGCGGCGCACGCGGCCGCGTGTGCCCGAGCGGAACTGCTGCCATTCGACCCGCGGGCGAGCAGAACCAGCCGCAACAGCGCAGCGCAGGGTTGCGACCGGGCAGACACCGCGGTCGCGGGACCCGCTGTCGCCGGCAAGGCGGTCGTGTTTGCCGCGCGCGATCTGATCGCGGCGCGAACCGAGTCGTGGCTCGCCGACCCCGACGTGCGCGATGTGCCACGCCCCGGCTCGCGCATTCCCGCCGGTGGGCCGATTTGCACCGTGTTCGCCACCGGGGCCGACGGCGCCAGGTGCGAGGCGGCGCTTGCTGCCCGCGCGCAGCACGTCTACGCACTGGTTCGATTGTGGTGATGCCGCATGACGGCAGCCGACACGCCGGCGGGTGGCAACAAGCCGGGCGGAAGTGGCAGCGGCATGCCGCGGCCACGCTCGGCTACCTGCTGCTCGCGCTGCTGCACACGTATCCTCTCGTGCGCCATCTCGGCACACACCTGCCCGGCGAAGGGCTGGGTGACAACGTCTCATTCGTCTGGAACGTGTGGTGGATGCGGCAGGCGCTGGCGGCACCCGCGCTCGACTTCTTCGCCACGCCGCCGCTGCTCACCCCAGTCGGCGCCTCGCTGGCGCTGCACACGCATACGGCGCTGAGCGGCCTGATCGCAGCAACACTGCTCGGCCCCGTGCCGCCTCTCGTCGCCCAGAATGTACTGCTGATCGCGGCCCTCGCCCTGAACGGCGTCTCGGCGTATGCCCTGTCGCTCGCCGCCGGGGCACGCTACCTTCCGGCGGTCGCCGCGGGGGCGCTGTTCCTCACCGCACCGCCGGTTGCCGGGCGGTTGATGGGTCATTTCAACCTGGTGGTCGCCTGGCCGCTGGTGTTCGCCTGTGTCGCGGTCGTGCTGTACTGGAAGCGGCAAGGCGCCCGACGCGCCGCGGCAGTCGGCGTTGCGGCGGCAGTCATCCCGTACTCCGACTACTACTACGCCGTCTTCTTCGCCGTGTTCGCGGTGCTCTATACCGGGACGCAGCTCTGGACACTGCGGGCCACGGTGTCACGCCGTGAGCACCGCCGCGTCGCGCGCCTCCTCGCCATCCTGGCGGTGGCGGCGGCCGCTGCAGCCGTAGCCATTGCACTCAATCCGGCAGCCGAGGTGTCGGTGATCGGCATCCGCATCAGCCTTCGCACGCCGACGAACGCGTTGACGGCTGCCTGGCTGCTCATTGCCGCCGCCGCCATCGCACGCTGGCGGCTGTCGCTCGCACTCTCACGCCGAGCAGGGGTGTCCCTGCCGTGGCTGCGGCACCTCGGCCTGGCCGTGATCACTGTGCTCGTCCTGGTGGCACCGCTCGTCCTCCCTGTGTTCCAGCTGTTCGCCAGCGGTGACTATGTCACGCAGACCTCTTCGCTGCGCAGCAGTCCGCGCGGCGTCGATGCCGCGACCGTCGTCCTCGGCCCGCCCTTCAGCGGAGCGATCGGACCGCACGTTCGCGGCCTCTACCGGCGTAGCGGCATCGATCCGATGGAGGGCTCGGCATGGCTCGGTGTCACCACCCTCCTGCTGCTGGCGTGGGCGCTGCGGCGGCACGGCTCGGCTCCTGACGTTCGCCGATGGACGGTTGTTGCCGCGTGCTTTGCCGTGTGGTCGCTGGGACCATACCTGGTCGTGCTTGGTGCGAACACCGGCGTGCTGCTGCCACAGGCGCTTGCGACCGTCATACCGGTGCTCAACAACGCCCGCATCCCTGGGCGGGCGATGGTGCCGGTGGCGTTGGCGATTGCGGTGATCATCGCCCTGGCGCTTGGCCGCAATGGCGCGCAGCGCCGGCGCCTGGCCGCCGCCGCGATCGCGCTCGCCGTCATCGAGGGGCTCGCGGCACCGCTGCCACTCGTCGCACCCGACGACCCCGGAGTGTACGCCGAGGTGCGCGCCGACAGGGCGGGCGGGTCCGTGCTGCCGATCCCGCTCGGCATCCGTGATGGCTTCGGCGCGCAAGGCTTCCTCGAACACGACGCGATCTACCAGCAGACGGTGCACGGCCATCCGCTGGTCGGCGGCTTTCTCGCCCGGGTACCGCCGCGCGTATCGGCGTGGTACAACGAGGTCGAGCCGTATCGCACGCTGCTGGAGCTGTCGTCGGGCGCGTCCGTCACCGCGCTGCCATCCTGTGGCGCCGTACGCGACGGCCTGGCCCGCGCCAGCGTGGCATTCGTCGTCGTGTATCGCGCCGACATGAGTGAGCCGCTGCGGCGCTTCACGACCGGGACGATGCCGCTGCGCGAGATTGCCGCGGATCCGCAGCGGACGCTGTTCCGGGTCGACGGGAACATGTGTCCGGGCGGGTAGCGGCAGGTCTACCGCTGGTCTCTCAGCCCGGGCCAGGCGCCAGGATCGCGAGCACCAGCAGGCGGCCGGGACCGGGGTTGCGGATGCCGTGCGGCACGTCCGCCGGTGCCACCAGCAGATCGCCGGCCCGGGCCGGCAGTTCCCTGCCATCCAGCAGGAACACGCCGTCGCCATCGACCACCTGGTAGACCTTGTCCATGCCGGCGTGCGCGTGCAGCGGATGCGACTGTCCGGGTTCGAAGGCGTTGAGGCCGACGAGCAGCCGAGGCGACTCGAACAGCGTGCTCTTGCCCATCTTCGCTGCCTGCCACACCGCATGATCCTGCGGCTTCAAGACTGTCGGGTGATCCATCGGTTCGCGGCGGTTCCCTCCCATGGCCCGGATTCTACATACAATTACCGCATGGCCCGCGCCTGACACCATGGGGACCCAGAAGCCGCTCTCGATGATCCGCTCGTACACGCCGGCGGATCTCTTCACCCTGGCCAACGCGATCTGCGGCACCCTTACGGTGTTCCTCTGCCTCAGTTACATCGCCGACGACAAGTCGACCCAGGTGTGGGGCGCGTTCATCCTGCCGGTGTTCGCCCTGGTGTTCGATGCGCTCGACGGTTACGTCGCCCGCCTGAACAAACGCCGCCAGTCGCTGATCGGCGCCGACCTCGACTCTCTTGCGGACATCGTCTCGTTCGGTGTCGCGCCGGCCGTCCTCGGCTACACGCTGGGACTGCGCGGCTTCTGGGACGTGCTCTGCCTCATTTACTTCGTCTGCTGCGGCATCAGCCGCCTGGCCCGGTTCAACGTCACCTCCGAGGCGCTGACCGACGCCGATAGCGGGAAGGTCAAGTACTTCGAGGGCACGCCGATTCCGACGAGCGTCGTGCTGGTGTTACTGCTGGCCGTGCTGTACTGGTTCGGCCGGGTCGGTGACCAGTTCTGGTGGGGTCACTGGGATCTCCTCGATCGCGGTTTCCACCCGCTGGCGATCCTGTTCTTCGTCAGCGGCTCTTTGATGATCAGCACGATTCGGATTCCCAAACCCTAGTTCGTGGTTCGTGGTTCGTAGTGGTTGGTGGTTGGTGGTTGGTGTGGTGGTTGGTGGGTTGGTGGGTTGGTGGGGGTTGGTGGTTATGCAACAACATGCTCGATTCGTCGTGACGCTGACCTGTGTCGTGGCTTTCACCGCCGTCGCCGCGGCCGGCGCCGCGCAGGTCACGAAGGAGTCACTCCCCGGCGTCACGAATTTCTCGCGGGTCGAGACGACCATCGCCTGCGCCGGGGCGACAACCCCGGCGGCGGTCGCTGGCCTGAAGAAGATGGGCTTCGCATCCATCGTCAACCTGCGACAGGCCAGTGAACCTGGCGCCGACGTCGAGGCCGAAGCGGCCGCGGCGGCAAACGCCGGGATCGCCTATCTCCACCTGCCGTTCAACGCCGCGGCGCCGGACCCGGCGGTCGTCGACGGTTTCCTTGCCGCCGTCACCGACCCGAAGAATCAGCCGGCCTTCGTGCACTGTGCTACCGCCAATCGCGCCGCCGCTCTCTGGTTCATCAAGCGGGTAAAGGTGGATCGCTGGGACGTCGATCGCGCGGCGGGGGAGGCGGCGGCGCTCGGCCTCACCAGTTCACCACTCAAGACGTTCGCGCTGGCGTACCTGGCTACCCACCCCTGAACACTGCTGAAGCCGGGCGGCAGATTTTGCCGTCATCAGATCTGGCACTGGCACGGCGCACAGCCATGCCGGTCCAGGCCGAGCTGGCACGGCGGTCGAGCCAAACACCGTCTACCTGCTGCCGCCGATGAAGGAGATGATCGGCGAGGCCAAGCAACGGTAGCGGGTGTGATCTTCGCCGCAGCGGACGACAATCACACCCGGTGTCGGTTACCGCAACGCGAACACGTAGAGGTTGTTCCCGGCGCTGATCGCGACGTATTGCTTGCCGTTGACCGAGTAGCTCATGGGACCCGATGCGACCTGGCCGCCGAGCATGCTCTTCCAGAGCAACTCACCGCTCTTGGCGTCGAGCGCGAAGAAATAGCCTTCACGGCCGCCGGCGAATACGAGGTCGGATGCCGTCGACAGCACACCGCTGTCGGTGACGTCGGCCATCTTGAATTCCCACTTGCGCTCGCCCGATTTGGGGTCGTACGCCTGAATGGAGCCGTAGCCGTCCTGCGGCAGGCGATCGTTGGTCGGCCGCGGCACCAGCGCCGGCACCGCCATCGTCGGGAACGTGCCGGTGAACTGCTGCCCCTCGGTGTAGCGCACTGAGTCGGCACCCGGCGTCTTGCGGTAGGTCGAGAAGGTGTCCGCCCAGGTCGGGATGTAGAACAAGCCGGTGCGCGGGCTGTACGACGGCGAGTACCAGTTGGTCGCCCCCTGGTTGTTCGGGTAGATCAGGGTGCCCGCCTGGCGTCGGGTGCAGCACCTTGTTCGGCCGCCCCTTGGCGTCAAAGCCGTCGACCCAGTTCACCGTGGTGAACGGCTTGCCCTGCAGGAACTGGCCGGTCGTGCGGTCGATGACGTACCAGATGCCGTTGCGGTTCGCCCACAGCATGACCTTGCGCGGGCTGCCCTGCCACTGGATGTCGGCAAGCACCGGGATCTGCGTCGAGTCGTAGTCGAACTCGTCGTGCGGCGTGAACTGGTAGTGCCACTTCAACGTGCCGGTGTCCGGGTCGAGCGCGATGACTGACTCGGTGTAGAGGTTGTCGCCCGGGCGGGCGTCGCCGTTCCAGTCGGGACCCGGGTTGCCGACGCCCCAGTAGGTGAGGTTCAGCTCCGGGTCGTAGGAGCCGGTGGTCCAGATCGGGCCGCCGCCGCGCATCCAGGAATCGCCGCCCCAGGTGTCGTGGCCCGGTTCGCCCGGACCGGGGACGGTGTTGAAGCGCCAGAGTTCTTTGCCGTCCTTTGGATCGAGCGCCAGGATGAAGCCGCGGATGCCGTATTCGCCGCCCGCGGGGCCCAGGATCAACTTGTCCTTGATGACGAGCGGCGCGACCGTCACCGAGTAGCCGGCTTCGGGGCGGCCAATTGCCACGTTCCACTCGACGGCGCCGGTCTTGGCGTTCAGCGCCAGGACGCGGCCGTCGATGGTGCCCATGAACACGCGATCGCCGAGAATCGCCAGGCCGCGGTTGACGCGGCCGCAACACACGCGTGCCGCCGGCGCGACAGCGTGGTTGTAACGCCAGAAGACGCGACCGGTGATGGCGTCCAGCGCGACGACGTCATTCGGCGGGCTGACCGTGTACATGACACCGTCGACCACCAGCGGCGTCGCCTCGAACTTGTCACTGGCGCCGAGCGAGCGCACCTGGAACACCCACTGCAGGTCCAGGTTCTTGACGTTGGCCGGCGTGATCTGCGTCAGCGGGCTGTAGCGGTGGCTCTTGTAGGTGCCCGAGTAGGTGAGCCAGTTCTGCGGCTCCTGTTCGGCTTTGAGCAGCCGGTCGTAGGTCACCTGCGCCTGTGCGGCCGCAGGGGCGAGCATCGCCGCGGCGACGAGAGAGAAAAGCGCGCGCTTCATTGTGGTTGCCCCTTCGCTGACACCAGATAGGTGAGCAGGTCAGCCATCTCCTGCTGCGTGAACTTGCCCCGGTAGGACGGCATCGGCGAACTGAGGAACGCGTAATCCTTCAGATCGGTCTTCAGGAACGAGCGCAGCTGATTGCTGGTGTCGAGCAACTGCACGGAGAACGTGTCCTGGTTGAGCAGCTTGCCGCGGACCGCCGCGCCGCTCTTCGGCGTGACCTGGTAGACGCGGTAAGCGGGGGCGATTTCGGCGTTCGGATCGAGGATGGAACGTTCGAGCTGCGCGACGTTTGGCGCCGCCGGCCCCCGACCGCCGCCTTGCCCACCTGGTCCGCCTGGACCACCCGGACCGCCGCGACCCAACACCGGCTCGGGGCGGCCCAGGTCCGGCCCGGTCTGCGCGCCGACGCCGTTGACACGGTGGCAGGTCAGGCAGCCGCCCTTCCCCTCGAACACCGACTTCCCACGCGCGGCGTCACCGCCCTGGGCTGCGCTGGCGCCGCGACCGGGGCCGTTGGCGGCGAGTGCAGATGCGGGCGTCACACCGACCATCGACCGCATGTAGGCGACAACCGTCTGCGCCTGCACGTCGGAGAAGGTGTGCGGCGGCATCGACGTGCCCGGGATGCCGTTACGGATGATCTTGACGATATCTTCGTCGGAGCTGGCACGGCGGAACTGCTTGAACAGTTCCACGCCGGTGACGCCATCGCCGGTGTCGTTGTGACAACGGCCGCAGTTGGCGTCGTACAGCTTGCGCCCCTCCTCGATATCGGCCGGCGTATAGCTATGCTGCTGCGCGTTGACGCCCGGTTCGGACAGCAGCGCGCCGGCAGCCAGCAGCACACCGGTTGCGAACACGAGAACCTTGCTACTTGATGACCACATGTTGGTGTGTCGCCTTTCGATGACGGCATGGCCGCGGCCCGAACCCGTCGTTTGCCGGGCGTCATTGTGCCACGGCTCGTGAATGCTACGATGCCTCAAGTGGACACGGTCGCTGCTTCCGTCCAGCCTGACGAACCGCCGGCGGATGGCGTCGTCTCCCCGGCGACGTGCCTCGGATGCGGCTGCAGCTGCGACGATATCGGCGTCGTCGTGCGCGGCCGCCGCATCGTCGAGACGCGCAACGCCTGCCCGCTCGGCGCCGCCTGGTTCGGCGACGGCTCCGCGCCGGCCCGCGCAACCATCGGCGGCCGGGACGCTGCGCCCGACGCCGCCCTCGACGCCATCACCACGCTGCTCGCCGGCGCCGTCCGTCCGCTCGTCTACCTCGCGCCCGACATCTCAGCCGAAACGCAGCGTGCAGCGATCGGGCTTGCCGACCTGCTGCGGGCGCGGGTCGACAGCGTCACCTCCTCGACAGTAATGCCATCGATCCTGGCCGCGCAGGAACGTGGCCGCGCCGGCGCCACGCTGGGCGAGATCCGCAACCGCGCCGACGTGCTGGTGTTCTGGGGTGTCGACCCGGCGATGCGCTATCCCCGGTTCTGGACGCGCTACGCCCCGGAACCCGCTGGCACGCACCTGCCCGGCGGACGCAGCGCGCGTACCGTCATCGCCATCGATATAGACGCCGCGCGCGGGCCGGCGGACGCCGACGTGCGGATCTCCATTCCGGCGCATCTGGAAATCGAGGTCCTCACCTGGCTGGCGGCGGAGGCAGCGGCGGCGGCGCCACCAGCGACGGCGTCATCAGCGACGGCGCCCCAGCGACGGCGCCATCAGCGACGGCGCCACCAGCGACGGCGCCATCAGCGACGGCGCCACCAGCGACGGCGTCATCAGCGACGGCCGCATCAGGGGCGGTGCGATCGGCCGCCGCGCTCCAGGCGCCAGCCGCGTCGGCGTCAGCAGACGCGAGCGGCAGCGCCCGCGAGGTTGCACGGAATCTGCTGGCGGCGGTGCTGCGCGGCCGCTACGTCGCGGTGGTTGCCGACGCCGAACCGGACCAGGCGACTGCCGACGCCGCCCAGCTTGGCGCCGTCGGCGACCTGGCCCGCGCGTCGGCGCTGATCGGGCTCGCCCAGGCGCTGAACGGGCCGGCCCGCTGCGCGCTCGTCACCCTGCGGGGCGGCGGCAACCGCAACGGCGCCGATGGGGCGTTGACGGCGCAGACCGGCTATCCGGCTGCCGTCGATTTCTCCCGCGGTTTTCCGCGCTACCGCCCGTGGGACGGCAGCCGCCTGGCGGGCGCCAGCGACGCCGTCCTCGTCGTCGGCGCGCTGGACCTTGCGCCGGCGGCGGTGCGCGCGCTCGCCGGCCGGGCGAGGAGCGCCGTCATCGGGCCGCGGGCCAGCGCGGTCGCAGGCGTCGCGGCAGCCATCGACAGCGGCACCGCCGGCATCCATTGCGGCGGCACCGCAGTCCGCATGGATGACGTCGCGCTGCCGCTCCGCCCCTCGATCGCGGGGCTGCCGGACCCGGCCGTACTCATCCGGGCGTTACGAGACCGTCTTTTCCTGTTGCCGCTGGCCGCCGGTCGCCCATAAACTACGCCTCCGGCGACCGGGACATGATGCCGGTGGCGTCTCCGCGGACTACCCTCACCAAGGAGCTGTACGTGAGCACTCGCATGAATGCATTCGCGGCGGCAATCGCTGCCGCGCTGATAGTGGCCCCTGCGCTGATGAGTGCGCAGCAGGGCGGCGGCGGCCGTGCGGCAGGTGCTGCGCAAGGCGCAGCCGCCGGCGGCGACCAGGGCCGCCAGGGCGGCGGCGCACAGGCAGGCGGCGCCGGCCGCGGCGGCCGCCAGGGGGCGCCGCAACCACCAGCCGGCCCGGTGCCCAGGATGGCCAACGGCAAGCCGGATCTGAGCGGACACTGGACCAACCCGTACACGCCGGACATGGCGCGTCGCGGCACGGTGCTCGACCCGGCGACGAAGCAGCCGCTGACGTTCGCCCGTCTCGGCGAGGCGCTGCCGCAGGCCAAGGCGCCGGCCAGCGGCAATGCCGCGCGCACCTACGACCTGCCCTACACCGAGTGGGGGCTGAAGCAGTGGGTGGAGTACGATCCGGTGGCCAACGGCGACTATGCCGGCAGCTGCCTCCCGTTCGGCATGTCGCGCAACATCAACTCGCCGCACGGCGTGCAGATGATTCAGAACCCGGACGCGCTGGCGTTCCTGTTCGAGCAGAACACCTGGTTCCACTGGGTGCCGACCAACGGCATGAAGTGGCCGGCTGACCTGCCCGAGTCGTGGAACGGCCTGTCGACCGGCCGTTGGGATGGCGATACGCTGATCGTCGAGACCACCGGTTTCAACGGCTACACCAAGCTGGACACCTCGGGGCATCCGCACAGCAAGGAGTTGAAGATCACCAACACCTTGACGCGGACCGACTCCAACACGATCCTGCACACGGTGACGGTGCACGACCCGAAGGCCTACACGCGTGACTGGATGAACACGCGGACCTGGCGGCTGAAGCCGGCCGGCGACGTCATCATGGAATACTCGTGCGAGGAGAACAATCTCGAGAACCTGTTCAACGGCGCCATCACGCCATGGAAGCCGCCGGTCGACGAGAATTGATGGCTGGTAGCGGTGTCAGCGCAGTTGATAGCCGCTACGGATCTGGAAACGATAGTGAGGGAGGAATCAATGCTACGTAAGGCCTCGGTCGTTTTCGCCGCTGTCCTGATGATGGCGACGGCGCAACTCGGCGCGCATCACTCGGTGTCGGCGGAATTCGATAGCACCAAGCCGGTCAAGTTCACCGGCACGATCTCGAAGGTCGAATGGACCAACCCGCACATCTACACCCACGTGCAGGTGAAAGAGACCGACGGCAAGGTGACCGAATACCGGGTCGAAGGCGGCCCGCCCAACTCGCTCTTCCGCCAGGGCTGGCGCAAGGACTCGATCAAGACCGGTGAGACAGTCACCGTCAGCGGCATCCGTGCCAAGAATCAGCAGTCGATGAACGTCGGCCAGGCGACCATCACGATGGCCGACGGCCGCCGGATCTTCGCCGGCACCGGCGGCCAGGCCGCCGCGCAACAGCAGTGACCGCGCAGCGGTAGCGCGGCGCAGCAGTAAGGCGGCGCAGCAGTCACGCTGAACAACCCGACGGCCGGGTCGCAGGGGTCCGCCCCGCGACCTGGCCGTTCCGCTGTCGCCGGGCGTACCCGGCCGATCAACCATCCAGCAACCCAGCCACCCAACCATCCGGCACACGTCCTATGCCCACGAGCCCGCTCCGCATCGCGGGCGGTACTGTCTACGACCCGGCCAACGCCATCGACGGCGAGGTGCGTGACATCTGCATCGCCGACGGCCGGATCGTCGCCGACGTCCCCCACGGCAGCCGCACGATCGACGCGACCGGCATGGTGGTGATGCCAGGCGGCGTCGACATCCATTGCCATGTCGCCAGCAGCAGCGTCAACCTGGCGCGCCGGCTCGCGCCCGAAGAGCACAGCGCCGACCCGGCGCCGGCGCCGCGGCTCGCCGACGGCGAGCCGCCGGCCCGCTCGGGCACCGGCGGCACCGTGCCGACGACGTTCACGACCGGCTATCGCTACGCCGGGCTCGGCTACACGACCGTGTTCGATGCGGCGGTGGCGCCATTGCTGGCGCGCGGCTCGCACGCCGAGCTCGACGACACGCCGATCGTCGACGGCGGCTTCTTCGTCCTGATGGGCAACGACGAGTACCTGCTCCGGCTGATCGACGCCGGCGAGCACGAACGCGCCCGCGAATACGCCGCCTGGCTGCTCGGCGCGACCGGCGGCTACGCCATCAAGGTCGTCAACCCGGGCGGCGTCGAGCTCTGGAAGCAGGGGTCGCGCGCGAGCGACGACGCTCGACACGCCGGTCGGCTCGACGCCGGGTGACGCCGCGCGCGATCGTCGAGACGCTGGTCGACGCCGCGAACCAGCTGGCGCTGCCGCACGCCGCCCACATCCACTGCAACAACCTCGGTGTCGCCGGCAACGTCGCCACGACGCTCGAGACGATGCGCAGCGTCGACGGCCGCCGCGCCCACTTCACGCACCTGCAGTTCCACGCCTACGCCACCACCGCCGAAGGCGGCTGGCGCTCGGGCGCCCGCGAGCTGATCGAACACATCAACGCCCATCCGGAGGTCAGCGGCGACGTCGGCCAGGTGATGTTCGGCCCGGCGACCACGCTCACCGCCGACGGCCCGGTCGAGTACCTGCTGCACAAGAGCAGCGGCCGCAAGTGGGTGAACGTCGACGTCGAGCTCGAGACCGGCTGCGGCATCGTCCCGTACACCTACAAGGAGAAGGCGGCGGTCGCCGCGCTGCAGTGGGTCGTCGGCCTCGAGCTGTTCCTGCTGGCGAGCGACCCGTGGCGCGTCGTGCTGTCGACCGATCATCCGAACGGCGGCTCGTTCATGGCCTACCCGGAGCTGATGCGGCTGCTGATGGATCGGGCGTATCGCGACGCGCAGCTGGCGCGGGTGAACCAGAAGCTGCTCGCACGGCAGCGCGCTCGCCGACGGCATCGGCCGCGAGTACACGCTGAACGAGATCGCCATCGTCACGCGGGCCGGCGCCGGCGCGCCTGCTCGGGCTGCCGCGCAAGGGACATCTCGGCATCGGTGCCGACGCCGACGTGACCGTCTACACGCGCGACGCCGACCTCTCGCGCATGTTCGCGACGCCGCGCTACGTCATCAAGGGCGGCGTGCTCGTGGTCGAAGAAGGGCAGCTGCGCCGAGCGCCGGCCGGGCGCCGCCTGCACGTGCGGCCGGCATACGATCGCGCGGTCGAACTGGGGCTGCGGCAGCACTTCGACCGCTACGGCACGGTGTCGTTCGACAACTATCCGGTCGGCGCGCTGCGCGACGCGCCGTTGCCGCTGCGGGAAGGAACGCTGATGCAGCATCCGCGGCGTCTTCATCGAGGACACCTTCGCCGAGGCGTTCACGATGCGCGCGGCGCGCATCATCATCACCGCGCGTCAACCATGCGCTGGGCGCGCGCCGCGGCGCTGAAGTTCACCGGCTTTGCGACGTCGGTGATCGCCTGCAAGTGCGAAGCGGCGATCGAGCGCGAGCTGTCGCCGGAGGACACGCCCGACGCGCGGCCCGGTGTCTCGGTCCTGCTGTTCACGATGGACAGCGACGGGCTGGGCAAGCGGCTGGTCGAGCGCCTCGGCCAGACGGTGCTGACCTGCCCGACCACCAGCTGCTTCGACGGGCTGCCGGCCGCCGCCGATCGCATGATGTCCGGGCGGGCGTTGCGCGTCTTCGGCGACCGCTTCCAGATCAGCAAGGTGCTCGACGGCCAGCGCTACTGGCGGGTGCCGGTGATGGAAGGCGAGTTCCTGCTGCAGGAAAGCTTCGGCATGCAGAAGAAGGCGATCGGCGGCGGCAACTTCCTGATCCTGGCCGAGGACGCGGCAACCGCGCTGGCCGCCGCGGAAGCGGCCGTCGACGCCATCGACGGCCGGCCCGGCGTCATCATGCCGTTCCCCGGCGGCGTCGTCCGCAGCGGCAGCAAGGTCGGCGCGCGGGGCTACAAGGGAATGATCGCCTCCACCAACGACGCCTACTGCCCGACGCTGAGGCCGTTGACGAGCACGGCGCTCCCCGACGGGGTCAACGCCGTCCTCGAGATCGTGCTCGACGGTATCGATGCGCCGAGCATCAGCGAAGCCATGCGCACCGGCATCGACGCGGCGTGCCGCCCGGGCGTCGTCGCCATCGCCGCCGGCAACTACGGCGGCCGGCTCGGGCCGCACCACTTCCACCTGCGGCGGATCATGGAGGGTGCGTGAGCGACGTCGTGCTCCTGACACTGCGCACGGCGCTCGACGCCGCGGTCGAGTTCGACGGCATCACCGGTGACCGCTTCGCCACGCTCGGCGCCAGCGAAATCAGCGCGCTGCCGGCGTGGGCAGGTGCCCGCGCGGCGCAACTCGGTGACTTCTTCCTCGTCTCCGGTGAACGCGCGGCCCGGGTTCGTGTCGAGGGCTGTTCATCGCTGGTGCACGGCCTCGGCGCGCGCATGGCCGCCGGCGAGCTCTACATCGAGGGCGACGCCGGCGACGACCTCGGCGCGGCGATGAGTGGCGGCTCAATCGAAATCCGCGGCAATGCCGGAGACGATGCTGGTGAGGCGATGGCCGGCGGCCTGCTGCAGATCCACGGCAACGCTGGCGACCGCATCGGCGGCGTCGCCCCGGGCGCTGCGAAAGGGATGACCGGTGGCGAGATCATCGTCGACGGCCACGTCGGCCGCGACGCGGCCGCGCGGCTGCGCCGCGGCCTGCTCGTCGTCGGTGGCGACACCGGGCGGAGCGCCTGGCCGGGCGATGATCGCCGGAACGCTGCTGGTGTTCGGCCGCGCCGGGGCGGATCCCGGACTCGGCAACAAGCGCGGATCTATCATCGCCTTGGGAGGAATCGACGTGCCGCCCAGCTACCGGCTCGCCTGCACCTTCCAGCCGCCGCACGTGCGTCTAACCCTGGCGCACCTGCGGCGCCGGCACGGGATGCCGGTGTCCGATGAAATGCTGGGCGGGTCCTACCGCCGGTATTGCGGCGACGCAACGCCGCCGGGCAAGGGAGAGATCCTCGAGTGGGTGCGATAACAGCCTGGAGTCATATGAAGATGCTGCGATCATTATTCGTCCTCGCATCGGTCCTGTTCACGGCACAGCCCGCGCTCGCCCAGGGCAGCCCGGCGGCGCAGGCAACCGCCACCATCGGCGGCACGGCGATCAACGTCCGTTACGCGGCGCCGTCGGTGCGCGGCCGGCACATTTTCGGCGACGGCGGTCTGCTGTCGAAGGATCCCACCTACCCGGCGTGGCGCGCCGGCGCCAATGCCGCGACCACGCTGCGCACCGACGGTGACATCACGATCGGCAATCTCGCGGTGCCGAAGGGCACTTACACCCTCTACGTCTGGATCAAGGATCCGCAGGCGTGGGATCTGATCGTCAACAAGCAGACCGGACAATGGGGCCTCAGCTACGACGCCGCCCAGGATCTCGGTCGCGTCAAGATGACCATGGCGAAGCCGCCGGCACCGGTGGAAACGTTGAAGTACACACTGACGGACAAGGGTGGCGGCCAGGGCGAACTGCGGCTCGAGTGGGAGACGCACGTCGCCACCGTGCCGATCACCGTCAAGTAACCGGCAGGACCATGACCGATCTCGGAATGAACGAGCGCGCCTGGGCGCTCGCGGATCAGGCGATCGCGCGAGCGGCGGAGTGGCGCCTTGCCGTCGACACGCTGCCGGGCGGCGCCCGCGTCATCGACGCGGGCATCAACGTGCCCGGTGGCTTCGCCGCCGGCCAACTGCTGGCGCACCTGTGCATGGGCGGCGTCGGCCACCTCGCCTACGTGCCGCTGACGATTGGCGGCGAGACCTACCCGGGCGTGCAGGTCTGGACCGACCATCCGGCGCTCGCCTGCATGGCCTCGCAATACGCCGGCTGGCAGATCAATCCCGAAGGGTTCTTCGCCATGGGCTCGGGCCCGCTCCGCTGCCAAGGCCCGCGTCGAGCAGGCGCTGTTCAGCGCCCTCGACTACGGGGAGAGCGGCAGCCGTGGCGTGCTGGTCCTGGAAGGGTCCACCCTGCCGGACGATCGCGTTGCCGAGTGGGTGGCGGCGAAGGCCGGCATATCGCCGGCCGGCCTGACCTTCGCCATCGCGCCGACCGCAAGCGTGGCCGGCGGCGTGCAGGTGGTGGCCCGCGTGATCGAGACCGGCCTGCACAAGATGGAAACGCTCGGCTTCGACGTCACCCGTGTCGTCAGTGCGATGGGCACCGCGCCGCTGCCGCCGACCGCCAAGAACGACATGCGCGCCATTGGCCGCACCAACGACTGCGTGCTCTACGGCGGCCAGGTCCGCTACACCGTGCAGGGCACCGACGACGAACTCGAGCGTGTCGCGACGGAGCTGCCGGCATCGCGCATCGTCGGATTACGGCACGCCGTTCTACGAAATCTTCAAGCGCTACGACAACGACTTCTACAAGATCGACTCGATGCTGTTCAGCCCCGCCGAAGTGTGGCTGACGAGCGCCACCAGCGGCCGCACCTTCCACGCCGGCCAGCGTGAACCCGGCGGTGCTGCGCGCGTCGCTGTTCGAGTGACCACCTGCGATGCAGGTGGCCATTCTCGCCGCGCGGACCGGCTTTCATACCGATGAATTGTGCCGGGCGCTGGCGGAGCGCGGACACGGCAGCCGCGTGGTCCCGTACGAACGGCTGGTCGCGCGGATCGGCGGCCCTGCGCGACCCGCGGACGCTGAGCAGCGACGGCACCGCGCTGCTCGACGCCGACGCGGTGCTGGCGCGGATCGTCCCCAGCGGCTCGCTCGAGCAGATCATCTACCGCGTCAACGCGCTCCACTGGCTCGAAGCGCGCGGCGTGCCCGTGGTCAACCGGCCGGGGGCGATCGAGCGCTGCGTCGACAAGTTCTATACGACGGCGCTGCTGCACGAGGCAGGGCTGCCGACCCCGGAAACGGTGGTGTGCGAGACGCACCGACGAAGCGCTGGCCGCGGTACGCGCGATCGGCGACGTCATCATCAAGCCGATCTTCGGGTCGATGGGCCACGGCATGGTGCGGGTCAGCGACCTCGACGTCGCCTTCCGCGTCGTCCGCGCGCTCGAACAGGTCCGCGCGGTGTTCTACGTGCAACGCGCCCTCGATCACGATGGCCGTGACGTGCGCGCGTTCGTGGTCGGCGGCCGCGTGCTCGGGGCGATCGAGCGGCTGCGTCCCGCCCGGTGAATGGCGCACCAATGTGTCACGCGGCGGCAGCGCGCGGCCGTTCGCGCTGCCCAGCCACTGGCACGACCTCGCGGTCCGTGCGGCACCGGCAGTTGGCGCCGACTACGCCGGGGTCGACCTGCTGCCGGCGCGCGATGGCCGCGTCTTCGTCATCGAGGTCAACGGCATTCCCGGCTGGCAGGGGCTGCAGGCGGCAACCGGTCTGGATGTCGCCGGCGCCATCGCCGACCTGACAGTGGCCCGGGCGGCCGCGGCGGCGCCGACCGCTGCCGGCGCCGCCCTCGACGCGTGACACCGGCGCCTCGCCGATCGTGAGCACGGCCGCCGCGCCGCGGGCGACGTCGCCGCAGCGGTTCAGCTCGCCTGCCTGCTCGAGGTGAGCGCGGCCAAGCCAGGCAACGTCTCGCCCGGGCGCCACTTCGCTGACACCCGCTTCGAGGATTTCCTGGCGAGTGCCGCGGCGATTGGTGAAACGTTCGCCGCCGTCGGTGACGTACCGCTCGGCGCGACGATCCGGGCGGCGGTCGAAGCGACGTCGCGATGGACCGCATCGAACACCAACCTCGGCATCATCCTGCTGCTGGCACCGCTCGCTCGGGCGGCGCTGCGGCTCGGCGGCATCGCGGACAGCACGGACGGCCGCGCCCGGTCCGACGATGGGCTGCGGGACGCCGTCCGCGACGTACTGGATGAAACCTCGGTGCGATGACGCTCGTGAGGTCTACGCCGCGATTCGCCGCGCGCCGACCGGGCGGGCTCGGCCAGGCGGATGCAGAGGATGTCGCCGAGCGAGCCGACGCGGTCCCTGGCAGCGGTGATGGCCGCTTGCCGCTGCACGCGACGGCATTGCCCGCGAATACGCGACCGGGTTCGCCACGACGTTCGAACAGGGCGCACCCCGACTGCGGGCGGCGCGGCAGGACGGCCTGACGTGGGACGAGGCGGTCGTCGACACCTTCGTGACGCTGCTCGGCGCGGCGCCGGACACGCACATCGTCCGGCGCAGCGGCGCGGCGCGGGCGGAAGAGGTGTCGGCGCTGGCACGTGCCGCGGCCGCGGCTGGCGGCATCCGCTCCGCGGCCGGCCGGCAGGCACTGGTCGACATGGACGCCGCCTTGCGAGACGATCGACACAGTGGCAACCCCGGGACCACGGCCGACCTGACGGCGGCGGCGATCTTCGTCGTGCTGGTGACCGGCGGATGGAAGTAAGCACAATTCGTGCAGAATCCAGACGCACGATGCAGAATACGGTCGACCCTGAATGACTGAGAACGCTTCGATGCCGCGCGGTGACTTCAGGTGACGGTGACCAAGGACTACCTGGTCTTCGCCTCCGCGCACTTCATCACCTTTGCCGGCCACCGCTGCGAGGGGCTGCACGGCCACAACTACCGGGTCGCGGTGACCATCGAAGGTGGCCTCGACGAACAGAGCTGGTTCGTCTTCGACTTCGTCGCGCTGAAGAAGATCATGAAGCGGCTGTGCGACGAGATCGACCACAAGGTGCTGCTGCCGCTGCAGAACCCGAAGATCCAGGTGGTCGAGGATGGCGATGTCGTCCGGGTCGCGTACGAAGGGAAGCCGCGCTACCTCTTCCCGCGCGGCGACTGCGCGCTGCTGCCGATCCCCAACACGACGGTGGAGATGCTGGCGGTGCTGCTCACCGAGCGGCTGCGCGAGACCCTCAGCACCGAGCGGAGCGCGGCCTTGACGGCAATCGAAATGGAAGTGGAAGAGAACTTCGGCCAGTCGGCGGTTTACCGCGCGACGTTGCCGTGATTGGCGCCGCGCAGGGCAGCGACGTCCGCGGCGGTGATGCGGCCGTCGTGCAGGGCGGTCGCGACCAGCGCGGCGTCGCAGCCACTCGCCTTCAGGCGGCGCAGGTCGTCGGCATTGCGCACGCCGCCGCCGGCGAGCAGGGTGACGCCCGGCACCGCGTGCCGGACGCGCTGCGACCAGTTCGAGATCGACGCCGCTGTCCTGGCCGACGCGGGCCAGGTCGAGGATGATCACCGACGTGGCTCCCGCCGCCGCGGCCCGCGCGGCGATGGTTTCGGGTGCATCCGGCGCAATCGAACTGCCGGCGCGAACCATCGCCTGACCACCGCGGAGGTCGAGGCTGAACGCTACCCGCCGCCGGCCGACGGCGGCGCAGATGGCCTCGCAGGGTCCTGAAGGAATCGAGGGTTTCCAGGCCGACGATCAGCTGGGACGCACCGAGTTCGACCGCGTGCAGGGCGGAGCCGACGCTCGACACGGCCGCATCGAGCCACAGCGGCACGCCCAGCCCGGCGATCTGCTCGACCAGCACCGACGGCGGGACGCCGTCGAGGATGGCGTCGAGATCGGCGACGTAGATCTCGGTAAGGTCGAGCAGGTCGACGTAGGCGCCGGCGAGCGCCCGCGCATCGCCGCGCACATGGCGGCCGAGCGCGGTGTCGATGCGCTGATAGGCGCGCCGCGCCGCCTCGGCTGCGGCCACGCTGCCGTCCCCGGTGGCGGCGCGCGCGTGCACCGCTCGCCCGTTCCGCAGATCGATCACCCCGATGACGCGCATCTCAGGCCCGCCGGTCCGCTCGACACCCGTCCATTGTGCATCCGAATCCGGCGTCAGTTCGCATCCTTCGGCATGACTCATTGGACACTGGCGTGATTATCGGCTGGGACATCGGCGGCGTGAACACGAAGGCCGCGCTGGTCGGCGAGCAGCGGCTGCTCGCCGTGCGATCGCGCGCCTTCGAACTGCAGCGCGAGCCCGCTGCCCTGGTGCCGACGCTGCGCGCCCTGGCTTCTGACCTGACTGCCCAGGTCACGCGCGCCGCCGGTGCCGGCAACGAAGCGGAAGCGGCGGCCGTGACACAGCACGCGGTAACCATGACCGCCGAACTGTCGCAGATGTTCCGCCGCAAGCGTGACGGCGTGACCTTCGTACTCGACGCTGTCGCCGCCGCGTTTCCGGATGCGGCGATCCACGTCTACCGGGTCGATGGCACGTTCGTGGACATCCCGAGCGCCAAGGCCGCACCGTTGCGCGTGGCGGCAGCGAACTGGGCGGCGACGGCGCACCTGGTTGCCGGTTGCCATCCCGACGCGCTGCTCATCGATGTCGGCACCACCACCACCGACATCATCCCGATCGTCGGCGGCCGTGTCGCCGCCACCGGGACGACCGATCCGGATCGCCTTGCATCGGGCGAGCTCGTCTACACCGGCGCGGTGCGGACCGCCGCCGAGGCCCTCTCCCCCACGGTGCCGTATCGCGGTTCGCGCGCCGGCGTTTCGGCGGAAGCGTTTGCCCTCGCCGGCGACGTCCATGTCTGGCGTGGTGCCCTGGCGCCGAGCGACTACGGCGCAGCGACCCCCGACGGCCGCCCGCCGTCACGCGAGTTTGCCGGCGAGCGGCTCGCCCGCGTGATCTGTGCCGATCTCGACATGCTGGACGACGGCGACGTCTCGGCCATCGCCGACGCGCTGGCCGACGGGCAGGTGCGCAGCATCGCCGCGGCAGTCTCCCTGGTGGCGGCACGCCATCCGGGGTTGCGGCGGGCGGTGGTCACGGGGCTGGGTGCCTTCATTGGCTCGGCAGCGGCAACCGCCGCCGGACTCGAGGTCGTGCCGCTCGCTGCGGAACTCGGCGATGCCGGCGCCCGCAGCGCGCCGGCGGCCGCCGTGGCGCTGTTGCGCTCTGCGGCTGCGCCGCACGGACGCGGCGAGCGAGGCGTGCTGCCGTCGGCGCATGCCAGCAATCTGCCGCGCCACCCGGTCGACCTGGTGGTCAAGCTGGGCGGCGGCACCCTCGCCGATGCCGCCGATTTCGAGCAGGCACTGGCGCAGGCCGCGGATGCCGTGCGGGGCCGGCGCGCGGTGATCGTGCCGGGCGGCGGTCCGTTCGCCGACACGGTGCGCGAAGTCGATCGCCGGTTGTCGCTGACCGCCACCGCGGCGCACTGGATGGCCGTGCTGGCGATGGACCAATACGCGCAGCTCGTTGCCTCGCGGCTGGCCGATGCCGACGTCGTCCAGGATGCAGCTGGAGTCGAACGGGCGCTTCGTGACGGCAGGATTCCGGTGCTCGCGCCCGGGCCATGGCTGCGGCTGGCCGATCCGCTGCCCCACTCGTGGGACGTGACGAGCGACAGCATTGCCGCCTGGATCGCCGGACAGCTCGGTGCGACCTCGCTGCTGCTGATCAAGCCGTCACGTGCGACTGGCGATCTCGTCGATGGCTACTTCGCCACGGCCGTGCCCGCGGGCGTCACCGTCGATATCCGCACGGCCCGGCGCTAGCATCTGCCGTTCGCGCGACGTGCCGCCGCGAGCTCCGCGAGTGCGGCGACCAGCGCCTGCACGCGAGCACGGCTGACCAGCCCGGTTCGCCCGCCATCGCATGCGGCCCCACGCACTCCCGCGATGTCGGCGCCGGCAGCCGCGGCGATGGCCAGGTCACCAGGCGTCAACCGCCCGGCCACCGCCGCGCTCAGGCCGCGCTGCTGCGCCTTCGCCACCCAGCGCGCCAGCGCCTGCGCGGTGATCAGGTGACACAGCCCCGGCCCGCTTTTGTCGGCGGTATCGAGCAGCACGCCACGCGCACCGGCGCCTGCAGCCATCTCGATCAAGGGATCCGCAGAGAGCCCGGCCGCCCTCTGACGGTCGGCGTAGCTCACGGCGACGACACCGCTCGATCCAGCACCGCGCACCGCCCGTGTCAGCATCGCCGGCAGCGCCGCGGCGTCCGCCGCCACGAATGCCAGCTTGACCAGCGCCACTCCGGCCTCGGCGAACTGCGCGGACCGGCGCTCGGCATCGTCGGCGTCGATGGCATCGCCGATCGCCGCGGTGATCGGGCATCGCCCCGCCACCGCCTCGCGGATTTCGTGCAGCACGCCGATGGCGACCGGCCCGAGCGCGCCGGCCCGTGGATCTTTCGCATCGACGATATCCGCGCCGCCATCCACGGCGGCGGCAGCTTCGGCCGCCGACGACACGCTGACGAGCAGGCGCACTACGCCTCCGCCTGCATCAGCCGCCGTGCCTGCGCCGCGCCGACCGCCGCGGGCAGCAGCCGCATCATGGTGTTGCGCGCGACGACCGCAGCCGGGTGGCGCCACTGCGCGACCGCGCCGAGTTGCCGGGAGGCGCGCGCGATGCCGTTGGCGCGCTTCACCCGCCGCCGCTCGTAGCTGACGAGCGCTTCCTCGAGCGTCGCCGCGGCGGCGAGGCAATCGTCGAGCGCTGCGGCATCTTCGATCGCCTGTCCCGCGCCCTGGCCCAGATTCGGCGTCATCGGATGGGCGGCGTCGCCGAGCAGCACCACGGCGCCATCGTGCCAGCGCGCAACCGGCGGGCGATCGGAGATGTCGGTACGGACGATGGCCTCGGCTGGCGTTGCCTCGATCAGTTGGCGTACCGGCTCATGCCAGCCGCCGAAGCGCCCTAGCAGTGCCTGGTGCACGTCGGCATCCTTGCCGCCGGCAGGCGCGTCGGCGCACGCAAACCAGTAGACCTGACGGAAGCCGATGTCGGCGATGCCGAATCGCTCGCCGCGTCCCCAGCTCTCGCTGATCAAGGTTGGCCGAGGCACTGCGCCCGCCGGGGTGACGCCTCGCCAGCTCGTATAGCCCGCGTACGTGGGCGCGCCGTCGTCGACCATCTGGGCGCGAATCGCGGAATGCAGGCCGTCGGCGCCGACCAGCAGCGCCGTCTCGATCCGTTCGCCGCCGGCGCACAGCACCGTCACGCCACGCGACCCTGGCGCGTAGCCGGTCACCGCGACGCCGGAGCGGATCACCGAGGCGCGTGCCGCCTGCCGCAGCAGGCCATGGAGCCGCGCGCGGTGCATCGCGACCAGCGGCGCGCCAACGGTCCTGTAGATCGGCGCCATCTCGAGCACGGCGCCGAGATGCCGCCCGGCGGAGTCCAGCATCGCGGTACGTTCGGCGACGGCACCTGCGGCCTCCACCTCGGCTGACAGCCCGAGCCGGGTCAGCACCTTGACGCCGTTCGGCGGCAGCGCCAGCCCTGCACCGACCGGCTGCAAATCGGCCGCGCGCTCGAGCACCGTTACGTGCACACCGCGCTTCTGCAGCGCGATTGCGAGGGTCAGGCCGCCAATGCCGGCTCCGGCAATGACCACGTCGGAAATCATCGTCAACACATCCTGCTCGCCCGTCTCGCTGGACAGCGTAGCGCACCGGATCCGCATCGGCTGCCGCATTCTTCCCTGTCGCCGGCACCGCGGCGACGGGCCGGCCGCGTCGACGCGCCACTCGCGCGCGCCGGGCTAGTATGATCGGCTGGAAGCGATGACCACTCCAGGACCTGCGGTGCTCGCCGGGCGCGTCATGCTCGTGACCGGTTCGTCCAGCGGCATCGGCCGCGCGATTGCTCTCGCCGCGGCCCGCGCCGGTGCCGACGTCGTGTTGACGTATCGCGCGAACGAGGCCGGCGCGCGCCAGGTGCAGCAGGAGGTCCACACGCTCGGGCGGCGCGCCGCCGTGTTCCAGCTCGACCTCGCCAGCGAAGCCTCGATTCGCGCACTCGGCGCCGCTGCGCCCGGGGCATTCGGCCGCGTCGATGCGTGGGTGAACAACGCCGGAGGCGACATTCTCACGGGCTCGGCTGGCTCGATGCCCTACGTCGAGAAGCTCGACATGCTGATAGCAGTCGACTTGCGCGGGACGATGCTGGCGTCGTGGCAGGCGGCGGAGATCCTGAAGGCCCAGCCTGACGGTGGCGTGATCATCAACATGAGCTGGGACCATGTCGTCACCGGCATGGCGGGCGATAACCAGCAGCTCTACGCGGCGGTCAAGGGCGGCATCATGGCCTTCAGCAAGGCGCTAGCGCGGTCGGTGGCGCCACGGATCCGGGTCAACATCCTGGCGCCGGGCTGGATTGAAACGGCGTTCGGCGCCGGCGCAAACGAGAAGCTGCGCCGCGCCGTGGCCGATTCGACGCCGCTGAAACGCTGGGGCACGCCGGATGATGTCGCCGGCGCCGCCATCTACCTGGCATCGCCAGCCGCGTCATTCCTGACCGGCCAGACGATCAACATCGGCGGCGGCATCGTGATGTAGCAGGCGCGCCGGCGCGTGCCTGTTCGCGTGGGTGGAGTTGAGAAAGTACATGGCTGACAAAGAAAAGACCTACGACGAGGCTGGCATTACCGAGCAGCTGCGCGAGTTGCCCGGCTGGTTCTTCCAGGACGGCTGGATCCGCCGCAACTACAAGACCGATGGCTGGCCGACGACGCTGATGCTGGTGAACACGATCGGTTACTTGGCCGAGGCGGCGTACCATCACCCGGATCTGTCGGTGACCTGGGCCAAGGTGACGGTGAAGTTGTCGACGCACAGTGCCGGCGGCATCACGGACAAGGACTTCGCGCTGGCCCGTCAGATCGAGGCGGTGGCCCTCTGGCGGCCGGCCGAGGGCGGCCCGCTCGGCACCGGCACGCCCAACAAGTTCGTGCGGAGCGGCGATCCGCGCTGATGACCGAGGCGACCGCGGCCGCGCCGGTGCCGCAGCGCGTCCTGTTCGTCACCGGCCGGCTCGCCGAGCCGGCGCTCCGCCGCGTCCTCGCCGAGATGGCACCGCCGTTTCCGTTCGACGTCAGCGTGCTCGGCATCACCGTCGCGGCACTGATGACGACCAGCTGGATCGCCCGGCACCTGGCTCAGCCGGCGGCCGGCACCGACCTGATCGTCATCCCGGGGCTGTGCGAGGGCGATCCGGCGGTGGTCGCCGAACAGTTCGGCGTCCGTACCGAAAAGGGGCCGAAGGACCTGCGTGAGATCCCGCGGCAGTTCGGCCGCGCCGTCGCCGCCCGCGACTACGGCGGCTGGGACATCGAGATCGTCGCCGAGATCAACAACGCACCGCGGCTGACTGCGGCCGACGTCCACGCGGCGGCGCGCTACTTCCAGGAGTCCGGCGCGGATGTCATCGACATCGGCTGCACGCCCGGTCTCGCCTATCCGGGGCTGGCCGATGTGGTCCGCGACCTGGTCTCCTCCGGCATGCGCGTCAGCGTCGATACCTTCGATGCCGGGGAGATCCGCGCCGCCGTGGACGCCGGCGCCGAGCTGGTGCTCAGCGTCAACGGCTCGAACGTCGACGCCGTGCAGCACCTCTCGGGGCGCGGCGTGCGCGTCGTCGCCGTGCCGGATCTCGGCACGTCCGTCGAGACGCTCGACCCGACGCTCGAGAAGCTGACCGCGTGGGGCATCCCCTACCTGATCGACCCGATCCTGGAGCCGATCGGCTTCGGCTTCATGACCTCGCTCGAACGGTATGCCGAGGCGCGCCGCCGCTACCCGGATGCCGAGATGCTGATGGGCATCGGCAACCTCACCGAATTGACCGCCGCTGATTCAACCGGGGTGAACGCCGTCCTGATCGCCATTTGCCAGGAGCTCGGCGTCCGCGCCGTGCTGACCACGGAGGTGATCCCGTGGGCCCGCGGCGCCGTGCGCGAGGTCGACGTCGCCCGCCGGCTGATGCACTACGCGGTGACGCAGCGCACCATCCCCAAGGGGGTCGACGATCGGCTGGTGACGCTGAAGGACCCGGCGGTGCTGACCTTCACCGAAGAGGAACTGCGCGGGCTGCAGGCGCGCATCACCGATCCGAACTACCGCATCTTCGCTGACCGCGAGGCGATCACCGTCTTCAACAACGAACGGTTCGTCCGCGGCACGGACATCCAGCAGATTTTCAGCCAGCTGGCAGTGGACGAGCCGACGCACGCGTTCTACCTCGGCAAGGAGCTGGCGCGCGCCAGCCTGGCGGTGACGCTCGGCAAGACCTATCGCCAGGAGGGCGCACTGTCCTGGGGCTACCTCACTCCCGCCGACGACGTGAAGAGCGAACACGTCCGGTTGACGCAACGTTCCAAGCGCGGCGGCCGTGACTGAGCAACGCCTGCAGCCGCTCGTCCACGAGCTCGACCCGGCCCTGGACCCCGCCCGTTGCTGCGAGCTGCTGGCCGGGCTGCCGGGCCGCGTCTTCCTCGACAGCGCCGCGCGCACCACGCGGCTTGGCCACTACTCGTTTCTCGCCGCTGACCCCGTTGCACTCGTCCGCAGCAAAGGTTCGCACACCGAAGTGGTCGAGGCTCACGGCGCGATTCGCCTGGTGAACGGCGATGCGCTGCACGCCGTCCGCGAGCTGCTCGAGCCGCATCGGGCCGAGCCAATCGACGGCCTGCCGCCGTTCCAGGGCGGCGCCGCCGGCTACCTCGCCTATGACTGGGGGCGCACGCTCGAGCGGTTGCCCGCGCCGCGGTATGACGACCTGGCGATGCCCGATGTGGTGGTCGGCCTCTATGACTGGGTGCTTGCCTGGGATCACGAACGCAAGGCCGCGTGGCTGATCTCGACCGGCTTGCCGGAACACGCGGCGCCCGCGCGGGCGCAGCGCGCGCGGCAGCGCGCCGACGCCGTGCTGCGGGCGCTCGACGGCACCGCACCTCGACCAACGGCCATCACCGCTGCGTGGCCCTCGATGCATCCGCCGGAACGGCCGGCGGCCGCGCCGTCCTACGAGGTGCACGGCGGCTGGTGGCACCCGCGCCTGGCAGTCAGGTCGTCCTTCACGCACGACGGCTACGTCGCGGCCGTCGCCCGCGTCCGTGACTACATCATCAACGGCGACATCTTCCAGGCGAACCTGTCGCAGCGCTTCGAAGCGCCGCTCGGCGAAGCGCCGTGGGCGCTCTACCGCCGCCTGCGGGCGCGTAACGCGGCGCCCTTTGCCGCCTATCTCGACCTTCCCGACGCCGTCGTCCTCAGCGCGTCGCCGGAGCGCTTCCTGCGCGCCGATGTCGCCGGGCACGTCCAAACCCGGCCGATCAAGGGCACGCGGCCGCGCGGCGTCGGCCCCGAACACGATGCCGCGCTCGGCGCGGCGCTCAGCGAGAGCGCAAAGGACCAGGCCGAGAACCTGATGATCGTCGACCTCATGCGCAACGACCTCTCCCGCGTGTGTGCGCCAGGCTCGGTGCGTGTCCCCGAGCTGTTCATGCTGGAGCGCTATGCGACGGTGCATCACCTGGTCTCGACGGTCGAAGGGCAGCTCACCGGTGGCGCCGGCCCGCTCGACCTGCTGCGTGCAACGTTTCCTGGCGGGTCGATCACCGGCGCCCCGAAAGTGCGCGCCATGGAGATCATCGCCGAGCTCGAGCCGTCGCAGCGCGGCGTCTACTGCGGCTGCATCGGCTATCTGAGCGTCACCGGTGCGCTCGACACCAACATCGCCATCCGCACGGTGGCGGTGCGAGGGGCAGCATCGGGCCTGCGCGCCTACTTCAGCGCCGGCGGTGGCATCGTTGCCGACTCGGATCCTGAGCAGGAGTACCGCGAGACACTCGACAAGGCGCGGGGGATAATCGACGTACTGGCGCCGTCGTCATGATCCTGCTCATCGATAACTACGACTCGTTCGTCTACAACCTGGCGCGCTACGTGCGCGAGCTCGGCGCCGAGGCGGTGGTGCGGCGCAACGATGCGGTGACGATCGCCGAGGTCGCGGCGATGGCGCCGAGCCGCATCATCCTGTCGCCTGGACCGTGCTCGCCGGCCGAAGCCGGGATCTGCACCGAGCTCGTGCAGCAGCTCGGACCATCGATCCCCGTGCTTGGCGTCTGCCTTGGCCACCAGTGCATCGGCGCCGCCTATGGTGGCGACATCGTGCGCGCCGGCCGGCCCGTGCACGGCCGCACCTCGCCAATCGAGCACGACGGCTCCAGCGTCTTTGCCGGCCTGCCCTCGCCGATGCATGTGGCGCGGTATCACTCGCTGGTGATCGCGCGCGCCACGCTGCCTGCCTCGCTGCGCGTGCTGGCATCGGCCGGTGACGATGGCGAGATCATGGCGGTGGCGCACCGCAGCCACCCGGTCGTCGGCGTGCAGTTTCACCCGGAGTCGGCGGCCAGCGAACATGGCTACGCCCTCCTCGATCGATTCCTGCGCGGCGACGCTGCCCGGGGCGCCGCGCTGCCGCTGCGCGCCGACGGCATGACGGAGGCGGCGGAGCGTCCGCCACTGCCGTGGGGGCAGCCGCGGCGGGCAACGAGCGAGCCTGGGGAGGTCTTCGTGCCCCCGCCGGTGGAGCGGGTGCGGTGAGTACCGACGCCGGCGTCATCTGGATCAACGGCGAACGGCAGTCGCCTGGAGCGAACCACCTCTCGGCCCGCGATCGCGGCTTCACGCTCGCCGACGGCCTCTTCGAGACGATGCGGCTGCACGGCGGCGTCATCTTCCGTCGCGAGCAGCATCTCTCGCGGTTGCGCCGTGGCCTGCGCGCGCTGGCGATCGCCGAGCCGCCGTCCCTCGGTGACTGGCTCGCGACGGCCGCCGCCGACGCCGGCACCGACGATGCGAGCATCCGCCTGACCATCAGCCGCGGCGCCGGGCCGGGGGGTGTTGCGGCGCCGCCAGACGCGCGGCCAACGGTGGCGGTCGTCGTCAGCCCCTGGCCATTCTTTGCCGCCGTGATCTACGAACGGGGGCTCGCGCTGGCGATCGCCTCCGGGCGCCGGAACGAATATGCGATGACCGCTGGGCTGAAAACGATCAATTACACCGACGCGGTCGCCGCGTTGCTGGAGGCGCAGCGCGGCGGCGCCGACGAGGCGCTGTTCCTCGATACCGAAGGCCACTGCTCGGAGGGGACCGCCAGCAACCTGTTCGCCTGGACCGGCGATGCGCTCGTGACGCCGCCGCTGTCGTGCGCAGCGCTGCCTGGCGTCACTCGGGCCGCGGTGCTGGAGATTGGCCGTGCGCTCGGCCTCGACGTCAGGGAAGCCTGGCTCGGCCCCGACGCGTTGGCGGCGGCGCCTGAAGCGTTCCTGACCAGCTCGCTGCGTGGTATCGCTCCAATCGCCACCCTGGCCGGCCGGGCGATCGGCGAAGGGCGGCCCGGGCCGATGACGATGCGGGTCGCCGAGGCATATCGCCAGCTCGTCGAGCAGGAATGTCGAGCCGTGCGCGCATGATCATCGAGAGCATCGTCACCACTGTCGCCGCCGATGGCACCATCAACGTCGCGCCGATGGGTGTCGAATGGGAGCCGGTGACAGCGCCGGACGCCATCGTCCTCAAGCCCTTTCTCAGTACCGTGACCTACCGCAACGTCAGCGCCGCCCGGACTGCGGTCGTCAACCTGATCGACGACGTGCGGGTGTTTGCGCGCGCGGCCATCTCGAACCCTGCGTACGAGACAACCCCTGCCACCGTGGTTCGTGGCGTCGTGCTCGCCGATTGTTGCGCGTGGCGGGAGGTCGAGGTCACGACCATCGACAGCACGCCGCCCCGCTCACGCATCGAAACCACCGTCGTGCACGCCGGCACGCGGCGTGACTTCATCGGCTTCAATCGCGCCCGCCACGCGGTGCTGGAGACGGCCATCTACGCGACCCGCGTGCACATGCTGCCGCGCGAATTCCTGCTCGCCGAAGTCGAGCGGCTGCAGGTGATCGTCGACAAGACCGCCGGGCCGCACGAGTTCGAAGCGATGGCGCTGCTGGCCGGCTACATCCGCTCGGCGCCGCCCGCGGCGGACCCGGCGGCGTCGTGACGCCGCCGTCGCACGCCCCTGCGGCCGTGTTCGTCGAGGCGGCGGCACGCCTTCACCTTGGCGTGCTCGACCTGCGTGGCTCGCTCGGCCGCTGGTTCGGCGGTCTCGGCGTCTCCGCGCCAGCGCCAACGCTGCTGCTCGAAGCGAGTGCCGCGCCGACACTCGACGTCACGGGCGAGGACGCGAGCCGCGCGCAGGCGTTCGCCCGGCGCTTCCTCGACTATCACCAGGTGAGCGGCGGGGCGCGGCTGCACGTCCACCGCGCGCTGCCGTCTCACGCCGGGCTGGGCTCCGGCACGCAACTCGGCCTCGCCGTCGGCGGCGCGCTCGCCGAACTCCACCACATCGAGGCCGATGCACCCGCCCTCGCCCGGGCGGTCGGCCGTGCACGCCGCTCCGCCATCGGCACCTGGACGTTTGCCGGCGGCGGTCTGGTCGTCGAAGGCGGCCGGCACCGCGAGCGCGACGGCTGCGGGCCGCTGCTGGTGCGCCTGATGCTGCCGTCATCGTGGCGCTGTGTCGTTGCCGTGCCTGACGTCGCCGCGGCGATCTCGGGCGACGCGGAGGAGCGCGCGTTCGCCGACCTGCCGCCGCCGGCGCAGCGCGACGTCGAGCGAGTGGCGCACCTGGTGCTGATGGCGCTGCTGCCGGCTGCTGCCGAGGGTGACCTGCCGGCGTTCGGCGCGGCGCTCAGCGCGTTCCAGGCGGCGACCGGTGCCTGGTGGGCACCGGCGCAGGGCGGCGTGTTCGCGCCGGGCGCGAGCGACAGCCTCTTGCGGGCGATGTCCGAGTGGGGCGCGGTCGGCGTCGGTCAGAGTTCGTGGGGACCGGCGGTCTACGGCATCGTCGAGGGCGAGGATCGCGGCGAGGCGCTGGCGGCGCGGGTGCGGCAGCGCCTTGGATCCGGCGGCGCGGTCTACAACGGCGCGTTCCGCACCACCGGGGCGCGGATCTGGCGCGGCGCGGCGAGTGACGCACTGCAAACAGCAGGTCAGAGGAGTAACACGGAACATGAGTGAACGTATCGTGATGCGCACGGGAGAGGCGCTGGTCGAGGCAGAACAATCGTGGTCGGCGGCGGAACCCGAGGTGATCATCGGCGAGCTCGATGGGCCGGTCGGCCAGGCGCTGGCCAACCTGCTCGGTGGCCAGGTGCAGGGCCACACGCGTGTCTTCGCGCTGCTCAACAGCGATGTCCAGGTGAAGCCGGCGACGCTGATGGTGAGCAAGGTGACGGTGAACGACAGCCGCTATACCAACATCCTGATGGGCACCGTGCAGGCGGCGATTGCGCACGGCGTGCTCGATGCAGTGCGCGCCGGCGACATTCCGCGCGACAAGGTGAACGACCTCGGCCTCATCGTCTCGGTGTGGCTCGATCCGGCGGTGGTCGACGCCGACGACATCGACTATACGGTCCTGTTCGCGACTCAGCGCCAGGCCACCGCCAAGGCGATTGGCAAGGCGATGCGCCAGGAGCCGACCATCGACTGGCTGCTCGAGCACCAGGATACGGTCGAGCACTACTACCACCAGCTGGCGCTCAAGGGCGAGCTGTAGCGCCGCAGGAGTCTCGAGGCACCACCACTTTACCCACTCGTGACGGACCGTTACCCGGCCGGGCGCCACGCTGTGGCGCCCGGCGCCCTTCGACGGCAACTCCGTTCCACATTCCAGGCTCTTCCGCCTGGCTGCGCTGGCATCGTGCTCGCAATGGGCTACGCGACCCCTGTGCTCGGCTGTTCCCAGCGGCCGAGAGGAGAAACGAAGGATGCGCCGCCTGACTCTCGTGTTTCTTGCCGTGGTCGCCGTGGTGGCGGTGCCCAGCCGCGCCGCCGCGGTGGAACGGCTTTGCGACCCCGCTTTCGAGAACTGCCGCAGCCAGCTGGTCACGTTGATCCGCGCCGAGCGGGTCGCCATCGACGTCGCCTTCTGGTTCATGGAGGACACCAATCTCGCGCAGGAAGTGGTGAACCGGTTCAAGGCGGGCATTCCGGTGCGCGTGTTGATGGACGACGAGGCGAACGCCAGCTACCCGCTGAACAACACGTCGCTGCAGAGGCTCAAGGCCGCCGGCATCCCGATGCGCAACAAGTCGGGCGGCGGCGGCATCCTGCACTGGAAGCTGTTCCTGTTCGCCGGTCAGAATACCGTCCAATTCAGCGGCGCCAACTACAGTCCCGAGGCATTCAGCTTCGGTGCGCCGTACGCCGACTACATCGACGAGGTGATCTACTTCACCGATCGGCCCGGCTTGGTCAACAGCTTCAAGACGCGCTATGACGACGCGTGGACCGACACGTCGATGTTCAGCAACTACGGGAACGTGACGACGCTGGCGCGTCATTACCCGACATTCCCGATCGACCCGGAGCTGAACTTCGTGCCGTGGGAGAATTTCTCTTCCCGCTCGGTCAAGCACTACAACGCCGAAACGGCCGGCATCGACGCCAGCATGTACCGGATCACCGACCGCGCGCACACCGACGCGTTGATCGCGGCGGTCAAGCGTGGTGTGCCGGTTCGGCTGATCACCGAACAGGCGCAATACCGCGATGCGACGCGGCTGTGGGACTCGTGGAACGTCGATCGGCTGTACATGGCAGGCATACAGGTGAAGTTCCGCGGCCACGCCGGCCTCAGTCACGAGAAGCTGACGGTGCTCAAAGGGCAGCAGATGGCAATTTTCGGCTCGTCCAACTGGACGAGCGCCTCGGCTTCCGGGCAGCACGAGCACAACCTGTTCACGACCGACGCCGCGTTCATCGCCTGGTCGCAGAACCACTTCGACCGGAAGTGGAACAACACCGCCGCCTCACCCGAGACGAAGCCGTTCGCGCCGCTGCCGCCGGACCGTGCCGTGCTGAAGAGCCCGCTGAACGGCGCCGCCGCGCAGCCGCTCACCGTCGCGTTGAAATGGTACGCAGGGCCGTGGGCGCATCGCTATGACGTGTATCTCGGCGTCGATGCCGGCAACATGGCCCGCGTGCTGACCGACCGCGAGCTCGGGCCCAGTGACACGTCGACTACCGACAAGTCATGGACGGTGTCGGGCCTGCTCGCCGGGCGAACCTACTACTGGAAAGTGGTCAGCCGCACGATGGCGAACCTGACGGCCGAGAGCCCCACCTTCAGCTTCACCACCGCCGGCGGTTCAGCGCCGTCCGGGGTGTTGCCGGCAGGGTGGACGAACCGCGACATCGGCGCGGTCGGCGCGGCGGGTAGCGCCAGCTTCAGCAGCGGCACGTTCACCCTGAAGGCCTCCGGCGCCGACATCTGGAACGCCGCCGACGAGTTCCACTTCGCCTACCGGACGATGACCGGCGACGGCACCGTCATCGCACGCGTCAGCACCGTGCAGAACGCGTCCGCATGGACCAAGGCCGGCGTGATGATGCGCGAATCGCTGGCGGCGGGTGCCAAACAGGCATCGATGTTCGTCAGCGCCGCGAAGGGGCTCGCGTTCCAGCGGCGCGTGGCGACCAACGGCGCGTCCACGCATACTGGCGGCGCCATGCTGGGAGCGCCGTACTGGGTCCGGCTGACGCGCAGCGGTGCCACCATCAGCGCCTACACGTCACCCGACGGCGTGTCCTGGACGCTGGTCGTCAGCGACACCATCGCGATGGCCTCGACGATCTACGTCGGGCTGGCGTCGACCAGCCACGCCGATGGCACGGTTGCGACCGTGACGTTCACGAACGTGAGCACGCCGTAAACGAGGCTCGATGCGCAATGCCCGGTGCGCAATGGCAAGGCACAGGGTCGAGCATCGAGCATCTAGCGTCAGCGCAAGTGCCTGAGCACCGCCTCCCCTGCCTTGACGGTGCTCAGCGCCCCGCCGATGTCAGCGGTGCATGCTCCCGCGCGCACCGCTGACCGCACTGCGGCTTCCACGCGCCTGGCGTCGGCCGGGCGCTCCAGATACTCGAGCATCAACGCCGCCGACAGGATGGCGCCGAACGGGTTGGCGACGTCGCGGCCGGCGAGCGGGGGCGCCGAGCCGTGCACCGGCTCGAACATCGAGGTGCGCCCCGGGTGGATGTTGGCTGACGCGGCCATGCCGAGGCCGCCCTGCAGCGCGCCGCCGATGTCCGTGACGATGTCGCCGAACAGGTTGTTGGTGACGATCACGTCGAAACGGCCCGGGTCCTGGACCAGGAACATGGCGAGCGCATCGATGTAGAGGTGCGTCGACTCGATCTCCGGGTAATCGGCGGCGACGGCGCGGAAAACGCGTTGCCAGAGCGCGTGGCCGTGCGTCATGGCGTTGCTCTTGTCAGCCATGCACACCCGTGCCAGGCCGTGCGCGCGGGCGAACGCGAAGGCGTGCCGAATGATGCGGTGCACGCCCTTGTAGGTGTTGACCTCTTCCTGGATCGCCACCTCGTCGTCGGTCCCCGGCTTCAGCCGACCGCCGACATTGACGTACAGCCCTTCGGTGTTCTCCCGGAAGACGACGAAGTCGACGTCGGCGCAGGTCCGAGCCTTGAGCGGGCAGAGTCGATCGTCCAGCAGGCGGACGGGGCGGTAGTTGACGTACAGATCCAGTTCGAAGCGCGTGCCGAGCAGGATGTCGCGGGCGTGCCGATTGTCGGGGACGCGCGGGTCGCCGAGCGCGCCGACGAAGATGGCGTCGCAGGCCCGCAGGGTGTCGTAGCCGTCGGCCGGGATGGTCTCTCCGGTGCGGAGAAAATGATCGGCGCCCCATGGCAGCGGCTGCAGGTCGAGGCCGCCAAGCTCCCGCAGGATCGTCGCCGCGGCCGCGGTCACTTCCGGGCCGATCCCGTCCCCGGCAATCACGGCGACTCGTTGCGGCGACGCTGCCGGCACGCCGGTATTATGCAGCCCATCCGAACGCTGCGACCAACCGCCATCGGCCGGCGCCTCGGCGGCTGCCCCTTCCCCGTGCCCGTGCGCCCACTCGCCCCGCCGGACCGCCCGCCCGATGGCCGCTGGTCGCAACCGCCAGCGGGCTGTGATAAAACGTTATCCTTAGATTACGAATCGCGAAGAATCCATGATTTTGGTTCCCAACCTTGCTCTTGATGGATTCACTCGTCCCGCTCGAAAGGGCTAGGGCACCCAAATCGTTGTCCCGCCGTGACTTATTCGTGGGGGCAATCTGGTACGACTTTTCCGTATCGGTCGCGTAGATAGAGCAAACACGTTTCTTAAGGAGCGACAACTGATGTACGCACGCATTAGTGCCCTCCTCCTCGCGTTCGTCGTGGCCGTCAGCGGTCTCGCCAGCGCGCAGGAGCGTTTCGGCATGCTACAAGGCAAGGTCACCGACCAGCAGGGGATGGCGATCCCCGGTGTGACCGTCGCCGCCCGCAATCTCCAGAGCGGTGAAGTTCGCACGTTCGTCACCGACGGCAACGGGCAGTTCCTGGCCGCCGACCTCAACCCGGGTCGCTACAACATCTCGTTCGAGTTGAGCGGCTTCTCCAAGGTCGAGCGCAACGACGTCAGCGTCGTGCTCGGCCGCACCTTCCAGCTCGATGCGCAGATGCGGTCGGCGCCCTTACCGAAACGGTGCAGGTCACCGGCGAGGCGGCACCGCTGGTCGACAACCGCAGCACCCTCATCGCCCACAACGTGAGCGCCGAGGAGTTCGACCGGCTGCCGAAGGGCCGTTCCTTCCAGTCGCTGGCGCTGACGGCGCCCTCGGTCAACCAGGGTGACCTCGAAGGCGGCATCCAGGTGAACGGCGCCAGCGGCGCCGAGAACCAGTTCACGGTCGACGGCATCGTCACCAACAGCCTGATCAACGGCCAGTCGCGCCAGAACACCGTGTTCGAGTACCTGCAGGAAGTGCAGGTCAAGACCAGCGGCATTTCAGCCGAATACGGCGGCGCGCTCGGCGGCGTGATCAGCGCGGTCACCAAGAGCGGCGGCAACGTGTTCCGCGGCGAGGGCCACTACTACTACGAGGGCAGCGCGCTGGCAGCAGCGCCGGTGCAAGCGCCTGGTGCTCGAGCCGCTGCAGCGAGAAGAGCGTCGTTCTACGTGCAGGACAAGGAAAGCCGAACCGCCAGCAGGAGTTCGGCGGCTCGATCGGCGGCCCGATCGTCCGCGATCACCTGTTCTTCTTCGGCTCGTTCTCGCCGCGCCACGAGAACCGCACCAACAGCTACACCTTCACCGACGGCAGCCAGGAAATCGAGCGCAGCATCTGGCGGCAGCAGGCGTTCGGCAAGCTGACCTACTCGGCACCGCCGCTTCACCGCCAACTGGTCGGCACTGTGGACGCCGACCAAGGCGACCGGCACTCTGGGTGCCTACGACGCGCCGATCGCCCAACGGCCAGAACACCACGCTGTCGTCGCAGGCGATCCAGCTCGGTCGCGGCTACGAGATCAACCAGGTGAACACCAGCGGCAGCGTCGATGTCAACCTGACGAACAGCTCGTTCCTCAGCTTGCGTGGCGGCTACTTCAACGACCGCTACACCGACACCGGCATTCCGAACGTCACCAGCTATACCTACGGCACGGCGACGACGCCGCTGAACGCCGTCCTGCCGGCGTCGCTGCAGGGGCCGAGCGCGCTGGTCAACACGCCGCGCGCACTGATCACCGAGTTCGACACGACCAAGCGCAGCAACTTCAACGCTGACTACAACCACGTGCTCAACGCCGCCGGCTTCCACACGATCAAGGCTGGCTTCGGCGCACAGCACACGGTGAACGACATCAACTCGTTTTATCCCGGCGGCTACGTCAACATCTTCTGGGATCGCGCCTTCACCTTCGGTGGTGTGACCACCGGCCGCGGCACCTACGGCTACTACGAGGTCAACGACCGCCGCATCACCAGCAAGGCCGGCAACAACATCCTAGTCGCTCTACGTCACAGGACCAGTGGACGGTCGGCAATCGCCTGACGCTCAACCTCGGTCTGCGCACCGAGAGCGAGAAGGTGCCGACGTTCCGGCCGGACTACCAGAAGAACGCCTTCGACTTCGGCTTCGGCGAGAAGCTGGCGCCGCGGCTCGGCGCCGCCTACGACGTCTGGGCCGACGGCCGGATGAAGGTGTTCGGCAGCTGGGGTCTCTACTACGACTGGACGAAGTACGAGCTGCCGCGCGGCTCGTTCGGCGCCGAGACGTGGTGCATCTACTACCGTGGGCTGGATACGCTGAACCTCGGCTCGCTCAGCCTGGCCAGCACGCCTGGCCAGGACCTGTGGGTCAACCCGGGTAGCTGCCGCGACCGCCGCGTGCCGTCATTCGGCAGCGACATCGATCCGGACATCAAGCCGATGAAGCAGGCGAGCACCAGCGGCGGCGTCGAGTTCCAGCTCAATCGCAACAGCGTTGCGACGGTGCACTACATCCACAACGACCTGCTCGAGACGATCGAGGACATGGGCGGTCTCGATGCCGCAGGGCAACGAGGTCTACGTGATCGGCAACCCGGGCCGCGGCATCGGCTCGCTGACGCCGACGTCGGGCCTGACGGCGCCGTTCGCCACGCCGCGGCCGAAGCGCCAGTACGATGCCCTCGAGATCGGCTACAACCGCCGCTTCTCCGGGAACTGGTTCTTCAGCGCAAACTACACGCTGAGCCGCCTCTACGGCAACTACGCCGGCCTCGCGGCCTCGGACGAAATCACCACGCCGACCACCGGTGGTTCGTCCTCGACCGCGCAGCAGCAGGCGGGCAGCCTGTCGCGCCCCGGCGGCAACGTCAACCGCTACTGGGACCTCGACGAGGCGCTGTTCGATGCGCAAGGCAACCTGGACTTCCAGGGCCGCCTGGCCACCGATCGCCCGCACGTGTTCAAGGCCTACGGCGCGTATGACCTGCCGTTCGGCACGCAGATCGGCGCGTTCTTCTACGGCGCGAGCGGCACCCCGATCTCGACCTACGTGACCTCGACCAACGGGATCGACCTGTTCGTCAACGGCCGTGGCGACATGGGCCGCACGCCGGCGCTCACCCGCACCGACCTGCTCGTCAGCCACGAGCTCGGCCTCGGCGCGACCAGCAAGAAGCTGCGTCTCGAGCTGAACGTCCTCAACGTCTTCAACCAGAAGACGGCGACGCACATCTTCAACTTCCTGAACAAGGGTGCGATCATCCCGGATCGCTCGTCGTCGTTCATCGACCTCTCGAACGTCGACCTGTTCAGCGGATACGACTACAACGCGCTGATTGCCGCCACCACCGACGGCCAGCAGGGCAACGCGCTCGATCCGCGCTATGGCCAGGGCGACCTGTTCCAGGAAGGCACCCGCGGCTTCTTCACCGTGAAGTTCCTGTTCTAAGCGCTCGTAACACCGCTCACGCACAGGGCGTCCTGCTTCGGCAGGACGCCCTTTTTTTCGCTGCCGGTGGTGCGCCCCAAGGAAGCCCGCGACCCGAGCCGCGACGACCTCGGGAAGGTCGCAGTCGAGTAGCCGGACCGCGGCTACTCGGTGTCGATCTGCGCCCGCTGCAGCCTGCCGCTGAAGTCGACGTAGACCGACTTCCATTCGGAGAAGACGTCGAGTGCCGCCGTCCCTGCCTCGCGGTGCCCGTTGCCGGTCGCCTTGGTGCCGCCGAACGGCAGGTGCACTTCCGCGCCGATCGTCGGCGCATTGACGTAGAAGATGCCGGTGTAGAGATCGCGCATCGCGGTAAACGCCTGGTTGATGTCGCGCGTGTAAATCGACGCAGACAGGCCGTAGACCACGCCGTTGCCGATGGCAATCGCCTCGCCGAGGCTGCCGCAGCGCATCACCGACACGACCGGCCCGAAGATCTCCTCCTGCGCGATCCGCATCGACGGGGTCGACGTCGCCGAACACGGTCGGTTCGTGAAACCAGCCGCGCGAGTAGTCGCCCGCGGTCAACCGCTGGCCGCCGGTCACCAGCCGTGCCCCCTCGCGAGTGCCGATGCCGACATAGTCGACCACCCGTTGCAGCTGCGCTTCGCTCACTGAGGGCCCCATCTGCACGCGCTCGTCGAGGCCGTTGCCAACCCGCAGGGCGCGGGCCCGGGCGGCGAATTCCGCAAGGAAGCGGTCGTAGACCCGATCGTGCACGACGACCCGGCTCGCCGCCGTGCACCGCTGCCCGCTGGTGCCGAAACCGCCCCACAGGCACCCTTCGATCGCCAGCTCCAACTGGGCGTCGTCCATGACGATGATGACGTTCTTGCCACCCATCTCGAGGTGAACCTTCTTGAAGCCCGGCGCGGCATTCTGGTTGACGGTGCGGCCAACCTCGGTCGAGCCGGTGAACGACACGACCTTGACCGACGGATGGGTCGCCAGGACGGTGCCGACCGCCGCGCCGCCGGTCACCAGGTTGACGACGCCGGCGGGAACGCCCGCGTCGTGCAGGACCTTGACGAAGTTCACGGCCGAGAGTGGCGTCAGGCTCGAGGGCTTCAGCACTACCGTGTTGCCGCACACCAGGGCCGGGGCGATCTTCCAGGATGGAATCGCGACGGGAAAATTCCACGGTGTGATCAGCGAACAGACGCCGAGCGGCTGTCGCAGCGACATGGCGAACTTGTCGCGCAACTCTGAGGGCACCGTCTCGCCGTAGAGCCGGCGGCCTTCGCCGGCCATGAAGCGGGTCATGTCGATCGCTTCCTGGACGTCGCCACGGGTCTCCTCGAGCACCTTGCCCATCTCGCGGCTCATGTCGCGCGCGAGGCTCTCCTTCCGTTCTTCGAGTAGCCCGGCGGCGGCAAACAGGATGTCCGCCCGCCGCGGCGCCGGCACCAGCCGCCATCCGGCATAGGCCTGTTCGGCGGCCTCCAACGCCTGACGGGCGTCGGCCTCCTCTGATTCCTGGAATACGCCGATAAGGTCTGTGTGGTCAGCGGGGTTGCGGTTCTCGAACACCGCGCCCGAGGCCGCAGGTACCCAGCGGCCGGCGATGAAGTTGTGGAAAACCGCCACATCGGCGCCGTAAGTCGTCGTCATAGCCTGCACAGAGTGCCGGATCGCGGCGGCGCCGACAAGGTGGACGGACTGACGTCACTAAGGCGGCTGGATTGCCAGTTTTGGCGCCTGGCCGACTCACCCGGTCATGGGCGGCCAAGCGCATTGAACTGAACGGCTTACGGAGGACGGCGACCGGCGGCGGCGATTCTGGATTCGAGGACGGCGCTGCCGAACAGCGCAAATTGGCCCGCGGCTACGGAAACAATGCGACAGTAGCGCCTGGCATGGATTCTGAATTAGGACGCGGCAGAAGGGCGGATATCTGACATGGACACGAACCGAATCGCTGCCGCGCCGGTCCAGAAGGTCGTCGTCGTCAACGGTAATACCGAAGTGCTCGGCATGCTGGAGACGGTGCTCGACGCAGGCCGTTACGACATGGTGTTCGTGGAATCGGGGAATCGCGCCTACTCGCAGGTGAAGAAGGTCCAGCCGAATCTGGTCATCCTGTGCACGAAGATCGACGAGTTGGACGGATTCCAGCTGCTGACGATGCTGAAGCTGGATGCGGAGACCAAGGACATTCCGGTCCTGACGTACACGACCGAGTACGAGGGCCAGGCGTTCGACGAAGCCTTGTCGCAGCTCGCCGACGAAGAAGAGGACATGATGCCGGCCCGGCCGGCGTTGCGCATGAATTGAAGGTGCCGCGAGCCGTATGTGCCCGCGCCGCCGGATGAACGGGCCGCCGCAAGGCGGCCCGTGGTTGTACGGCCGTCTTGGGCGCCCGTAGGGAACTACCGAACCTTCAGATATTCCAGGTAATCGCCGGATTCGATGCGCTCTGCGCCCCCGAGCGGAGCGTTGTAGAAGTAGGTCCAGGCATCGAGGGTGGAGCCGTCCTCCAGCGTCACCGGCGTGAGCACACGGCGGTAGAGGCTGCTGTCCGGTTCATTGTCGCGATAGCCCTCGAGCTCGTCGAGCGCCCCCATCACGATGGTCGGGTGCATGATCTCGTAGACCTCGCCCCGGACGACGGCGTCAGACGTCGGCACCGCCGCAGGATAGATGCCGAGGTCGAACAGCGCGGCGGCAATGGTGCCGCGGCCCCTGAGTACCAGATGTTGATCGATCCGGAGACGCGCGGTCCGATGGAACGGCGTCATCAGCGTCCCGTAGAAGAACACGAGGTCAGCCATGGCGAATACCGGCGCGGCCCCGCGAGCGGCGCATTGACGTGGACGGGTCATGGGAATCTACGCCGCCCCGCGCGCACCCGTTTACGAGTGCAACGCGTGGGTGGTCCGTCCAGCAGTGCGTTTGTGAGCGTGGGAGGTCAGATGGCCGGCGCGGCGGGAGCGGGGCGCGGCGAGCGCTGGCCCGGGGTGCCGGGGGCGCGCTGATTCAGGCGCTCGCCACGGCGCTGCGCCTGCAGGGCTGTGATGGCGGTGATGGCGGAGTCCGGGACCGCGAAATCGAGCGTGACCGTCTTGCCGTCGCCGCCGATTTCGAGGGAGCTGATCACTTCCGAGAACTCTGCCCGCTGGCCGGCCTGGAGACGGGCGAGCGCCAGGAATCCCTGGACCACATCGCGCAGGTCCCTGGCGGCCGCTTCATCCTTGGCGTCGGCCCGCAATGTGCCCCGAAGCCCGCCATCGACATGACCGCTCACCGCCAGCCAGTTGATGGCCGGCAGCCGGCTGGCGATGGCAGCCGGGACGGGCGAGCCGGCGGGTAGGCCGTCGAATCGCGCCACGGCCCAGGCATTGCCGTCGTCGACGCTTTTCAGAATCCGCATCAGGTCGGCATTGTCGCGCACCGTCCCGGCGTTGGCGACCTTCGTGTCGAGCGCCGCTTTGACGGCTGCAGTCCCACCGAACGCCACCAGATCCGGTTGGAGGAAGGCCACGGTCGTGTTCCGGGCAGCGTCTGTCACCAGGCGCTTACCCTTGTATTCCTCCACGACACCGCCGCGCTCGCGGACGAGCCCCTCGATGCGGACCAGATCGAACCGTCCGCTGGCGAGGAGCGTCGGCTGCCCGGTTCCCAAGCCGGTCGGGGCGGTGCTGAAGGCAAGAATGCGGTCGATGTCTCGCTCGGCGTCGATACCGGTCGATTCCTGGAGGTGCCGGGATTGCTGCGGATTCGCGCCCTGGACGGCGCGGAGCTTCTGTCGCAGTTCGGAATTGACAATGTCGTGCAGGTCGGCGAAAGCAACCATGCGCGCGTCGCGCGGCACATAGGCGAGCTCAGCGGGACCGTCGCCGCCGATGACGACGAAGTTCTGCAGGCCCAGGTAGGAGGCGACGGCGCCGCTGCCAAGGCCGAGAATCAGAATGCTGACCGAGCCGACGAGAAACAGCCGCGTTCGCTTGCTCATGGGCTTCCCTTCGCGTTTCGACCGATACGAACGACCCGCACGAACTGATTATACGAATCGCCGCCAGCTACTGTTCCAGCACGTATTCCCGGCGTTCGACGGCAGCCATGGCAACCGCCAGCCCGAGCACGGTCATCAGCAGCAAGGCGACCAGCGCGACCAGCGCCGAGGGAGTGTCGGTCAATACCGCTTGCAGCAGCGAGGCGGTGCTGTCCGCGGGCATCGCATGCGGCACCAGCGACTGCAGATAGTAGGCGACGGTGAACCGCCGCAGGTACCCGGGCATCAGCAGCGCGCCCTGCTCCCAGCCGAACGCAAACACCAGCCCGAACACGAGGGGGCGCTTCAACACCGCACCGACCATCGCGAAAATGGCGCCGTAGGCGATCAGGCCGAGGGCCAGCAACGCCAGGTCGGTGACCAGCGCCGGGAACGTGCCGGCGATCGCGCCGATCGGGACAATCAGGAAATACACGATCATCACCGACGGCAGCACCACCAGGCTGGTGCAGGTGACGTACGGCGAGGTACTTGCCCGCCAGCACTGCCGCCCGCGAGATCGGCCGGGTGAACAGGTAGGTGATGGTCTTGTCTTCGACTTCGTCGGCGATGAGCGCGGTGCCGTAGAACACCGCCAGCACCGGCACGATGAAGCGCAGGTACAGGATCCAGATCATCAGGCCGAACACGCCGGCGCCGCCGGCGGCCACGCCATTGATGCGCAGCGGCGACACGCCATTGGCCTGGACGATGCGCACGGCGAGCGCCAGCACGACCGGTGCGGCGAGCACGACAGCCATGAAGATGGTGCGGCGCGACCAGAGGAGTTCGCCGAGCGACAGCTCGAACACCCGCCAGGTCCCGGTCAGGAACGACGGCTGCTGGCGCGGCCCGGCCGCGGCCGCCGTCGGGCTGATCGCGTCGCCGCTCACTGCTTCACCAGGTATTTGAACACCGCCTGCAGATTGTCGTCCGGCGAGGTCACTTCCTCGATGACGCCATGCTCCGCAGTCGCGGCCAGGTCGGTCAGCCGGGCGTAGAACGCATCGGGCTTCGCGGTCTCGACGATCATGGCGCCCTCCTCGAATCGCAGGCTCAGCACCCCGTCGTCGGCAATGAACGCGCGGGCCAGCTCGCGCGGCTGCTGCGCGCGGATGTAGACGGTATGCGGGTGCTCGTCGATCAGGTCGCGGATGTGATGTACGTCGCCCTCGGCGACGATGCGGCCGTTGTTGATCAGCAGCACGTTCGACGTCATCGATTCGATCTCGTGCAGGATATGGCTCGACACCAGCACGTTGCGGCCGGCACGGGCCCAATCCTTGATCAGGCGGATGGTCCGCCGCCGCATGATCGGGTCCATCCCGGTGAGCGGTTCGTCGAGGATCAGCAGCTCGGGATCGTGGGCGATCGCCTGGGCCAGCTTGACGCGCTGCCGCATACCCTTGCTGTAGGCGCCGATCTTCTTCTCGGCGGCATCGAGCAGGTCGACCGCCTGCAGCGCACGGCGGGCCATGTCGTCGGCGACCGCGTCGGTCACCCCATTCAGCCGCACGAGTGCCGTAACCCAGTCGAGGCCGGTCATCCGTTCGTAGAAAGCGTCCTGCTCTGGGCAGAAGCCGACGCGGAAGTAGAGCGCCGGGTTGCCCCAGATCGGTTCGCCGAGGACGCGGACCGATCCCTTGCTGGGGCGCAGCTGGCCGGTCACCAGCTTCATGAACGTCGACTTGCCGGCACCGTTCGGGCCGAGCAGTCCGGTGATGCCGGGCGGCACTGTCACCGTGACGTCGTTGAGGCCCGAGACCTGGCCGTACCACTTCGACAGGTGTTCGGTGACGATCGTCACGCCACCACCTCCACGCCGCGCACCCGGCGCTCGAGGATCCAGATCGAGGCGGCGATGATCACCGCCACGGCGATGCAGGCGACCGGCACCGGGATCGCGGGTGCACGGGGCATGCGGAAGATGGCGTCTGCGAGCACGTCCAGCGTGTCCTGCGGCGACAGCCAGGCCCACGAGCGGCCGGTGATGCGTTGCAGCGCCTGGTACATCGCCGCGCTGAAGAAGATCACGCCCGTATACATGATGGCGACGAAGCGGCGGCTCTTCGACAGCGACGACAACGCCAGCATCGCGAACGACGAGAGGATCACCTGGATGGCGGCAAACAGCGTGATCGCCGGGATCAGGTGCAGGTTCGCACGGACGAACGTGGCATTGCCGGCAAACATCATCTGCATCAGCAGCAGCAGGATCCCCGGCAGCCAGGTCACGGCTGCCAGCAGCAGGCCGAGCACCACCAGCTTGCCGGTGACGTATTCCAGTCGGGTGAGCGGCTTGGAGAAGTAGATCTGCAGTGCGTTGGCGCGGCGGTCGTTGGCGATCAAACCCGCACCGACGAAGACGGTGATGAAGAAGACGAACACGTTCTGCTGGTCGAGGAAGTCGCGAAACATCGCCGGCGTCGGCGCCAGGAACGAGGCCTGGCTGAAGTTCGACGCGACGTAGATCTGCACCGAGCGCACCAGGAACGGCAGCCACGCCACCAGCAGCAGGCCGAGCATGCGCCGCTCGCGCAGCCGCTCCATCAGCCCGGCCCGCGCGATCACCCACCAGACGCGGGAACGCCGCTCGCGCAGCCCCGCATAATGCCGATAGCCCTGATCGTGAATGGGCATGGTTAGCGCTCACCTACCGCGCGCGCGAAGACGTCCTCGAGCGTCGGCACGCTCATGCGCAGATGGCGCACCTGAACCTGGTGCTGTGCTGCCAGGGTGAAGATCGAGCGGCTGTCGCGGTCCTCGGGGACGAACACCCGCATCACGTCTTCTTCGCTGACGTGACACTCCAGGCCGGCGGCGGCGAGCGCGGCGACGAAGGCAGCCGGCTCGCCCTTGACGCGCACCTCGAACACGCGCCCCCCCTGCCCCTTGAGGGCGGCGATTGGCCCTTGTGTCGCCACCATCCCTTTGTCGAGCACGACGACGTGGTCGCAGGTGTATTCGACGTCGGGCAACAGATGCGACGACAGAATCAGGTTGATCCCCTTGTTGTGGGCGATGTCGCGAATCAGCTCCAGCATCTCGTCGCGCCCCTTCGGGTCCATGCCGTTGGTCGGCTCGTCGAGGAACAGGAGCTGCGGGTCGTGCACCAGCGCCTGGGCCAGCTTGATGCGCTGCTTCATCCCGGTCGAGTAGGTTTCGAGGTTGCGGTAGCGCGCCTCGCCGAGGCCGACGTAATAGAGCACTTCGTGCGCCCGCTGCATCGCGTCGGCCCGCGGCAGCCCGGCGAGTTCGCCGCAGTAGGCGACGAACGACACCGCGTTCATGCCCGGGATGTGCGCGTCGCTTTCCGGCATGTAGCCGAGGCGCCCCCGGATGGCCAGCGCCGACGTCCGCACGTCGAGGTCGAGCACCCGCATCGTGCCGGTGGTCGGCGCGACGAAGCCGAGCAGCGTCCGCAGCATCGTGCTCTTGCCGGCGCCGTTGGGCCCGAGCAGGCCGACCGCACCCGGTGGAAAGGAGGCGGTGACGTCGCGCAAGACGCAGGTTGCGACCGTAATGCACGGTCACGCGGTCGAGTTGGACCGGGGGCACGGGAACTAATACGTTCGGCGGATGTTCGGGTTGTTCGGGACGTTCGGGACCGCTTCGGGACAGTTCGGGACGTTCAGGTTGTTCGGCATGTTCGGCGCCTGCCGTGCGGTCATCGGATGCTCCGCGGCGCCTGGTGGTGCAGTTCGAGTGCGCGTTCGATGATCGCCGTCGCCTTGGGCGTCAGGCGGTAGGCGGGCAGGTCGGCCGCGGCGACGAACACGGCGTCGTCGACGTCCGAGCCGGCGTGCAGGCGGCCGCCGCGCGGCCAGCACAGGTAGTCGACGAGCACATAGTGGTAGCGCACGCGGCCGTCCTCGTCGCGGGTGATCCGGTCGAACACCTCGATCACCGGGCCGACCTCGACCTCCAGCCCGGTCTCCTCGAGCATCTCGCGGGCAACCGACGCGACCAGCGTTTCGCCCAGTTCGACGCGCGCCGCCCGGCAGGCTCCACTGCCCTTTCAGCGGCTCGAAGCGCCGCCGGATCAGCACCACCCTGCCGGCGTCCACGATGACGGCGCCGACGCCGACGAAGGGACGATCGGGATACCTACGCGTGTCGAGGCCGGGCGAATCGGTCACGGTGCCTCATTCACCCATCACCTTGACGACGACGCGCTTCTTGCGCTGGCCGTCGAACTCGGCGTAGAACACCTGCTCCCACGGGCCGAGATCGAGCTTCCCCGCCGTGATCGGCAGCATCACCTGATGCCCCATGATCGTGCGCTTCAGGTGCGCATCGGCATTGTCTTCACCGGTCTGGTGGTGGCGGTACGGCAGGCCGGCCGGCGCCAGCTTCTCGAGCCATTGCTGGAAGTCGTGGATCAGCCCGTCCTCCCAGTCGTTGACGTAGACGGCCGACGTGATGTGCATCGCCGAGACGAGCACCATGCCCTCGGCGACGCCGCTCGCGCGTCACCGCCGCCGCGATCTCGTCGGTGATGCGGATGAACTCCTGCTTCGCCTTGGTGTTGAACCAGAGATAGTCGGTCATGCGTCTTCATGGTGCGTCCTGCAGCGACGAGCGACGATGCGGCGTTGAGATCCCAGCCCGCCAGGACACCGCGCGCGATAGCGGCGCAGGCCGGCGGCGGCAATCATCGCGGCGTTGTCGGTCGACAGCGCCAGCGCCGGGATGAACACCGGCAGGCCCTGCCTTGCGGCCGCGGGCCAGGGCGTCCTCGCGCAGCCGGCTGTTCGCCGACACGCCGCCGGCGATGCCGACGCTGCGCGCACCATACAGCGCGCGCCGCGTCGAACAGCCGGTCGAGCAGCGTCTCGACGACGACGCGCTGGAAGCTGGCGCAGAGGTCGGCGACGTCGCGCCGGCGGCAGCGGCTCGTCCGGCGCCGAGGCCGAGCACCTGCCGGCGCACGCGTGACGTGGCGCAGCACCGACGTCTTCAGGCCGCTGAAGCTGAAGTCGCGGCGGCCGGGCAGGTGCGGCGCGTTGCGATCGGCATGCGTCAGCCGCGTCTCGGGCAGCGGCACCGCGCGGTCGTTGCCCTGCGCCGCCAGCCGATCGATCACCGGCCCACCCGGATAGCCGAGGCCGAGCAGCTTCGCGACCTTGTCGTAGGCCTCCCCCGCCGCATCGTCGCGCGTGCGTCCGAGCAGCTCGTAGGCGCCCGCGCTCGCTCGACGCGGTACAGGCTGGTGTGCCCGCCGGAGACGACCAGCACGATCGCCGGCAGCGGCATCTCGCCGTTCTCGAGCACGAGCGACTCGATGTGTCCGGCGAGATGGTGCACGGCGACGAGCGGCACGCCGCGCGACCAGGCGAGCGACTTCGCGAACGACACGCCGACGAGCAGCGAGCCGACGAGGCCCGGCCCCTGCGTGACGGCAATCGCGTCGAAGCGGTCGCCGCCGGCATCGCGCGAGCGCCCGCTCGACGACGCCGCAGATGTCCGCACGTGCTGGCGGGCGGAGAGCTCCGGCACGATCCCGCCCCACTCGCGATGAAGTCGCCACCTGCGAGGCGACGACGCTGGAGCGCAGCCGCCAGGGGCGCTGCGGCGTCGCCGGTCTCCTCGACCACGGCGGCCGCGGTCTCGTCGCAGGACGTCTCGATGCCGAGGATCATCGACGCACGGCAGGGCTGTGCGATCGGCCTCGTGCGGCACGCCGGCGACGGCGGCGCCGGCTGACCAGCTCGCGCGAGCGACTCGCTGAACGGCGGCCGGGCGATGCCGCGCTCGGTGATGATGGCGGTCACGAACTTCGCCGGCGTGACGTCGAACGCCGGGATTGCGGACGGCGCGCCTTCGGCGTCAGGCGCGACGCGCCGACGTGCGTCACCTCGCGCGCGCTGCGCTCCTCGATCGGAATGCCGCTGCCGTCGGCGGTCGTCGAGGTCGATGGTCGAGAGCGGCGCGGCGACGTAGAACGGGATGCCGTGCTCGCTTGGCCAGCACGGCCACGCGAGTAGGTGCCGATCTTGTTGGCGACGTCGCCGTTGGCGGCGATGCGGTCGGCGCCGACGACCACCAGGTCGACCTCGCCCAGCCGCATCATCGACGCCGGCCATGTTGTCGGTGATGACGGTGGTGTCGATGCCGTCCTGGACCAGCTCCCAGGCGGTGAGGCGCGCGCCCTGCAGGAACGGCCGCGTCTCGTCGGCGAGCACGGCGACGCGCTTGCCCTGCTCGGCCGCGGCGCGGATGACGCCGAGCGCGGTGCCGTAGCCGGCGGTCGCCAGCGCGCCGGCGTTGCAGTGCGTCAGGATGCGCGCGTCCTCCGGCACCAGCGTCGCGCCGTGCGCGCCCATGTCGCGGCAGCTCTGCACGTCCTCGTCGTGGATCGCGCCGCGCCTCGGCCTCGAGGCGCTGCTTCAGTTCGTCGACCGAGCCGCCGCCCTGCGCGGCGCGCGGCGAACGCCGTCTTCATCTGCTCGATCGCCCAGAACAGGTTGACCGCGGTCGGCCGCGTCGCCGCCATCAGGTCGCACAGCTTCTGGAACTCGGTGGTGAACTGCTTGGTGCCGGTCGCCTTGCTGCGCCGCATGCCCAGCGCGATGCCCATCGCCGCCGCCACGCCGATCGCCGGCGCGCCGCGAATCACCATCGTCTTGATCGCCTTGGCGACCTCCTGCCGCGGTCTTGCACGTGACGTAGACCTCGGACGCCGGCAGCTTCCGCTGGTCGATCATGACGACCGCGTCGTCCTTCCATTCGATGGTGGGCAGCATGTCGGATATCAGGCCGCGTAACGTCCGCTAGCGGGACTGTCAGTGCGCCTGGTCTCCGTCTAGCGATCGCCTGACGCCTACTTCAGCAGCCGGCCGTCGAACGGCAGCGGCAGCAGCTCGCCCAGCTGGTAGCGGCCGGTCTCGCGGCGCAGGTTGGCGAGGATCACGTCGAGGTCGCCGCCGAACTCCCACAGGATCTGGCGGCAGGCGCCGCACGGCGGCGTCGGCGCCGTCGGTGTCGGCGACGATGGCGATGCGGCGGAAGCGGCGATGCCCCTCGGACAGCGCCTTGAACATCGCCACGCGCTCGGCGCAGATGCGTCAGGCCGTAGGTGGCGTTCTCGATGTTGCAGCCGGTGATGATCGTGCCGTCGGCCGTCTCGCAGCGCGGCGCCGACCTTGAAGCGCGAGATAGCCGCGCTGCGCGCGCGTGCGCGCCGGGCCGCGGCAATCGCGCCGCGGCGATCGACGCAGCTCAGAGTCGGTCAATGATCCCCTCGAGCAGCGCGATGAACGGGCCGCGCACGCGCTGCGCCGTCTCCATCACCTCGTCGTGAACGAGCGGCTGCGGCAGCACGCCGGCGGCCATGTTGGTGATGCAGGAGATGCCGAGCACCTCGATACCCATGTGCCGCGCGGCGATCGCTTCGGGCACGGTCGACATGCCGACCGCATCGGCGCCGATCGTCCGGAAGAAGCGGATCTCGGCCGGCGTCTCGTAGCTCGGGCCGTGCGCGGCGAGGTAGACGCCGTGCGCCAGCGGCACGCCGATCGCGCCGCGCCGCCTCGTCGGCGATCGCCGCGCAGCCGCGCCGAGTAGACCTCGGTCATGTCCGGGAAGCGCACGCCGAAGCCGATCGTCGTTCGTCGCCGATCAGCGGATTGCTGCCGAGCAGGTTGATGTGATCGTCGATGACCATCAGCGCGCCCGGCGCGAACGCCGGTGTTGATGCCGCCGGCGGCGTTGGTCAGGATGATCCGGCGGCACCCCGAGCCGGCCCATCACGCGCGTCGCGAAGACCACCGCCGGCGAGCTGGTGCCCCTCGTAGAAGTGGGCGCGGCCCGGCCAGCGCGGCGACGCGGCGGCCGGCAACCGTGCCGATCACCAGCGTGCCGGGATGGCCGACCACGCGTGGCGCCGGCCAGTGCGGCAGGCCGGCGTAGGGCAGCACCGTGGCATCGAGCAGCGTGTCGGCGAAGTCGCCGAGGCCGGAGCCGAGGACGACCGCCGTTTCCGGCAGCGCGCCGCACGCGGTCGCGAATCGCCGCGGCCGCTTCCTCGACCTGCGCGTATCTCAAACAGCCTTATGATAACCGCCGGGCCATGAAGTGGAATCTGCCGTGCGCTGCGCCGTGCTGCCAGCTGCTCATCGGCGCTGCCTGCTCGCCGACGCTGGCTGAAGACCCGTCGCAGACGCGCGTCGGCATCGTCTTCGACATCGGCGGCAAGGACGATCGCTCGTTCAATGCCGCCGCCTGGGCCGGCGTGCGCTGCGCCGAGACCGGCCTGCTGCCCGACGGCGCCAGCAGCTGCGGGCGGCCGCCGCTCGGCATCGTGCTGCGTGATGTCGAGCCGGGCACGCCGAACGCGGTCGAGCCGGCGATGCGCGCGTTCGCCGAACGCAACTACGACCTGATCATCGGCGTCGGCTTCGCCCAGGCGCCGATGATGGAGATGGTCGCGCGCGAATACCCGAACGTCCACTTCGCCATCGTCGACGGCGCCAGCGAGCTGCCCAACGTCGCCTCGCTCGTGTTCAAGGAGCACGAGGGCTCGTACCTGGTCGGCGTCATCGCCGCCAAGACGTCGACGACCGGCATCATCGGATTTCTCGGCGGCATGGACATCGGCCTGATCCACCGCTTCGAGACCGGCTACGAAGAAGGCGCGCGGTCGGTCAACCCGACATCAGGGTGGTGCAGAACTACGTCGGCGTCACCGACGCCGCCTGGAACAATCCAGGCAAGGGCAAGGAGATCGCGCTGGCGCAGATCGGCAAGGGCGCTGACGTGATCTTCACCGCCGCCGGCAATTCGGGCCTCGGCGCCTTCGACGCGGTGGAGCAGGCGGGGACCGTCGACGGCCGCGCCACGCACTTCGTGATCGGCGTCGACTCCAACCAGAACATGGTCAAGCCGGGCTACGTGCTGACCAGCATGGTCAAGCGCGTCGACACCGCGGTCTACGACATCGTCAAGGACGTCGTCGCCGGGCAGTTCCAGGCCGGCTTCCACGTGTTCGGCCTGGAGAGCGACGGGGTCGGCTACGCCATGGATCAGCACAACCGGCCGCTCGTCTCTGCGGCGGCGATCGCCGCCGCCGAACAGGCCCGCGCCCGCATCATCAGCGGTGACATCACGGTGACCGATGCGATGGCCCGGTGATGCTGGAGCTGCGCGGCATCTCCAAGCGCTTCGGGACCGTCCAGGCAAATGACGGCGTCGACATCGCCGTCGCGCCGGGCACGATCCACGCGATCGTCGGCGAGAACGGCGCCGGCAAGTCGACGGCGATGCGGATCGCCTACGGGTTCTACACCGCCGATTCCGGACGAGATCCTGGTCGACGGCCAGCCGAGCGAGATCCGCACGCCGCGTGACGCGATCGCCCTCGGCATCGGCATGGTGCACCAGCACTTCATGCTGGTCGACTCGATGACCGTCGCCGAGAACATCGTGCTCGGCGCCGAGCCGGGCGGCCGCGCCGCCCTCGACCTGGCGGCGGCGGAGCGCGACATCCGGGCGCTCTCGACCGAGTTCAACCTCGCCGTCGATCCGCAGGCGGCGGTCGGTGATCTCTCCGTCGGCCAGCAGCAGCGCGTCGAGCTGCTGAAGGCGCTCTACCGCCGCGCCCGGCTGCTGATCCTCGACGAGCCGACGGCGGTGCTGACGCCCTTCGAAGTCGACGACCTGTTCGCCATCCTCCGGCGCATGCGGGCACAGGGTAAGACGATCGTCATCATCACGCACAAGCTGTCCGAAGTCCTCTCGATCTCCGATCGGGTGACGGTGATGCGCGACGGCCGCGTCGTCGGCAACCTCGCGACCCGCGAGACGAGCGCGGCGGAACTGGCCCGGCTCATGGTCGGACGGGACGTCCTGCTGCGCGTCGACAAGCGCCCGGCAACTCCGGGCGCAGCCGTGCTGAAGGTCGAGCGGCTGTCAGTCGTCGCCGAGGACAGGGGCCCGCGGCTGAAGGACGCCTCGTTCGTGGTGCGCCGCGGCGAGATACTCGGCATCGCCGGGGTCGAAGGCAACGGCCAGACCGAGCTGATCGAGGCGATCGCCGGGCTCGCCGGCGTACGCGTCACCGGCCGCATCGAGTTCGAGGGACGCGATCTCGGCAGCCTGACGGCGCGGCAGCGGCGCCGTCTGGGCATCGCGCATATTCCCGAAGACCGGCACCGGCGCGGCTTGCTGCTGGACAGCGACCTGCTGGAGAACACCATCCTCGGCACGCAGGACCGGGTACCGGCGGTGCGGACGGCCGGCTCGATTTTCCTCGACCACCGGCGGCATCCGCAGCCGCACCGAACAGGTGCTGCGCGACTTCGACGTGCGGCCGCCGCAGCCGGACCTGCCGGCACGTGCCCTGTCCGGGGGCAACCAGCAGAAGCTGATCGTCGGCCGCGAGTTCGGCCTGCCGCCGACCCTGCTGCTGGTGGCGCAGCCGACGCGCGGGGTGGACATCGGCGCGATTGAGTTCATCCACCGCAAGCTGGTCGCATTGCGGGATGCCGGCTGCGCCATCCTGCTGGTGTCGGCGGAGCTCGAGGAAGTGATGGCGCTGTCCGATCGCCTGATCGTCATGCACGGCGGCGCGATCGCCGGCGAGGTCACGCCGGCAACGGCCACGACCCAGGAGATCGGCCTGATGATGGCCGGTAGCCACTGAGCCACGATGACGCTGCTCCGCGAGGCCGTTGCCCCGATCGTCGCCGTCGCCGCCGCGTTCCTGGTTGGCGCCCTGCTGGTGCTGGCGATCGGCGACAGTCCGGTCGACACCTACCGGCTGCTGATCGGCAGCGCATTCTCGTGGCCGGACGGCATCGGCTATACGCTCTTCAACGCCACGCCGTTGATCTTCACCGGGCTGGCGGTGGCAGTGGCGCTGCGCTGCGGTCTGCTGAACATCGGCGCTGAGGGGCAGCTCTACGTCGCATCGTTCGCAACGGCATGGGTCGGCATCGTCTTCGCCGGGCTGCCGGCGGTGCTGCTGCTGCCACTCTGCTGCCTGGCGGCGGTGCTCGCCGGCGCGGCGTGGGGCGCGATCCCCGGCGTGCTGCGCGCGCGCTTCGGCTCGCATGAAGTCATCAACACGATCATGTTGAACTTCATCGCGGTGGCGCTGGTCAGCTACTTCACCCAGTATCACTACCGCACGCCTGGCGATCCGCTGCTGCAGACCGCCCCGATCGGCGAAGGGGCACACCTCGCCAGACTCGGCAGCGTCGTGCCGGGGCTGCCCGAGCGCATCCCGCTGAACCTGGCGTTCGTGCTGGCGATTGCGGCATGTGTCCTGGTCTACGTGCTGCTGTGGAGGACGACCTGGGGTTTCGATATCCGGGCGACCGGCGCCAACGCCGCCGCGGCGGAATACGCCGGCATCTCGGTGCGCCGGCAAATCGTCCTGGCGATGGCCATCTCCGGCGGCCTCGCCGGCATGGTCGGCATCAACGAGGTGCTCGGATACCGTCACCGCTACTACGACGGGTTCTCCGACAACTACGGCTTCACCGGCATCGCCGTTGCCCTGCTTGGCCGGAACCATCCCGCCGGCGTGTTCGTCGCCGCGCTGCTGTTTGCCGTCCTGCAGCATGGCGGTCTGCCGGTCGACGCCTTCACCCGGCACGTGTCGAAGGACATCGTCCAGATTCTGCAGGCGCTGGTGATCCTGTTCGTCGCCGCGGAAGCCATGTTCCGCGGGCCGCTGTCGCGGCTTGGCCTGTTCAAGGGCGCGCAGGCCTGAGCCGATGGATCAGCTGTTCACGCTGTCGCTGGTGTTCTCGACGCTGCGCCTGGCAACCCCGCTGGTGCTGGCGGCGCTCGGCGGCCTGTACTCGGAGCGGTCAGGTGTGATCAACATCGCCCTCGAAGGGCTGATGCTCGCCGGCGCCTTCACCGCCGCGGCCGTGACGTTCTACGCCGGCAGCCCGTGGCTCGGCCTGGCGGCAGCAGCCGCCGCCGGGGTGCTGGTCGCGCTGCTGCTGGCGCTGGCGGCGATCCGCTTCAATGCCGACCAGGTCGTGACCGGGACCGGCATCAACATCCTGTTCCTCGGCCTGCCGGCCGTGCTGAGCGGCGCGCTGTTTCTCTCCTCCGGCTCGACGCCACAGGTACCACGCGAGAACCTCGTTCCGGCGCTGTCCCAGCTCGGGCCAGGCATCCTGCCGCAGTGGCGGATCTTCACCGACGTTTCGCTGATGACACTGCTGGCAATCCTGGTGGTACTCGCGACGCACCACGTCCTCTACCGGACTCCGTTCGGCCTGCGCCTGCGCGCCGTGGGTGAGAATCCCGAAGCGGCCGACGCCGCCGGCATCCGCGTCCTGCAGTTGCGCTACGCCGGCGTGCTCATCTCCGGCGCGCTCGCCGGGCTCGGCGGCGCCTACCTCTCGATCGGTCAGTCATCGCTGTTCACCCGCAACATGACCGCCGGCCGCGGCTTCATCGCCCTCGCCGCGTTGATCTTCGGCAAGTGGCGGCCGGTGCCGACCATGCTGGCGTGCCTGCTGTTCGGCTTTGCCGAGGCCTTGACGATCCAGATGCAGGGCGTCGCCAAGCTGCCGCCGTTCCTGGCCGGCATCCTCGGCAGCGAGGACCTGCCCGTGCAATTCGTGCAGATGCTCCCCTACATCCTGACCATCGTCGTGCTCGCCGGCTTCATCGGCCACTCGCGTGCGCCGCGCGCGCTGGGATTACCGTACGGCAAACGCTGACGCGATTCGGGTCCGGGTTCCAGGTTCGGGGTTCGCGAGGCCTGCACCCTCGAAGCCGGCGGGTCCGCGCCGCGGCACCCGCCCTACGATTTGCCCACACTCCGAACGCCGAACCCGAACTTTGACGGCGAACTCCGAAACCGCGAATACGAAGCCTGAACCGGGAACTCGGAACCCGGAAGTTCTCGCTCGCGTTCAAGTTCTCGTTCCGGTTCTAGCGAATTTCTCCCATGACGATTTGCCGCCGGAATGGCGGGTCGTCGGCGATCTCGATGGCGTTGGCGCAGAGGGCGAGCGCGGCGCTGAGGCCGCGGCCGTGCCGGTGGTGCAGTTCGAACAGCGGCTGCCCTTCGCGCACGGTGTCGCCGGGCTTGGCCAGGGTGATGATGCCGACGGCGTGATCGACGGTTTCACCCACCTTGGCACGGCCGGCGCCGAGGACATTGCTGGCCCGGCCGATCGACTCGGCGGCAACCCGGGTCACGAAACCGCTGCGCGGTGCGGTGAACGTCTTTCGCGTCGGCGCGCGGCCGAGCAGCGCGTAGTCGTCGACCACGCGACGGTTGCCGCCCTGCCGCTCGATCATCCGCGCGAAGATTTCCAGCGCCTGCCCGGAGGCGAGCGCCGCGCCGGCGCGCTCGAGGGCAGCGGCCGAGCTCCGCTCCATCCCGCCGACGACCAGCATGCGCGAGGCCAGGTGCACGACGATCGTCGACAGGTCGGCCGGGCCGTGCCCCTTCAGGGTCTCCAGGCATTCGATCAGTTCAAGCGCGTTGCCCACCGCGTGGCCGAGCGGCGCGTCCATGTCGGTGATCAGCGCCTCGGTGCGGACGCCGGCAGCGTTGCCGATCGCGACCATGGAAGCGGCGAGCGCCCGCGCCTGCGTGAACTCCTTCATGAAGGCGCCGTCGCCGCACTTGACGTCGAGCACCAGCGCGTCGCTGCCCTCCGCCAGCTTCTTGCTCATGATCGAGGCGGAGATGAGCGGGATGCTCTCCACCGTGCCGGTGACGTCGCGCAGCGCGTAGAGCTTCTTGTCGGCCGGGGCGAGCGCGCCGGTCTGGCCGATGATGCAGGTGCCGACGTCGGCGAGCACCGACGTGAACTCCTCAATCGTCAGGCCGATGCGGAACCCGGGGATCGATTCGAGCTTATCGAGCGTGCCGCCGGTATGGCCAAGGCCTCGCCCGGACATCTTCGGCACGATCACGCCGCAGGCGGCAGCGAGCGGCGCAAGCACGATCGACACCTTGTCGCCGACGCCACCGGTGCTGTGCTTGCCGACCTTCACGCCGGGGATTGGCGACAGGTCGACGCGGTCGCCCGATCGCACCATCGCCTCGGTCAACCACGACGTCTCCTCGTCGTTCATGCCGCGCAGCACGATGGCCATCAGCAGCGCCGAGGCCTGGTAGTCGGGCACGGCGCCCGAGGTCACGCCGCTGACGAACAGCTCGATCGCGTCGCGTGACAGCGCGTAGCCGTCGCGCTTGCGCGTGATGACGTCGACCATGCGCATCAGCGGACCTCCCCGAGCAGGGTCGGTCGCGGCGGCGGCGCCTCGTCGGCGATGGTCACGGCGGCGTGGCAGAACGACAGCGCCGCCTCCAGCCCGCGGCCGTCGCGATGATGCAGCTCGATCAGCGGCTCGCCGGCGCTGACCGCGGTCCCTGGCTGCGCGAACACCTTCAGGCCGACCGCACGGTCGACCGGATCGCCGACGCGCTCGCGCCCGGCACCGAGCGCGTGACTGGCGCGGCCGATCGCCTCGGCGCGCATCGCGGCGACGAAACCGGCACGCGGCGCGGCGAACGGTGTGGCGCGACGGCGCTGCCGGCAGCAGCGCTGGCATCGTCGACGACACGCGGATTGCCGCCCTGCAGCTCGATCATGCGGGCGAACGTCTCGAGGGCGCGGCCGGACGACAGCGCTGCGGCGACACGACCGTCGCGGCTGCCGCCTCGCTCGTCTCGATCGCCGGCCAGCACCAGCATCCGCGCTGCCAGCCGCGCGACGATCGCCGCCAGCGCCGGTGGGCCCTCGCCGCGCAGCGTCTCGATACTCTCGAGGATCTCGAGCGCGTTGCCGACGGCGACGCCGAGCGGCGCGTCCATGTCGGTGATGACCGCCTCGGTGCGCAGCGCCGGCGCGCGCCCCGATCGCCACCATCGCCGCGGCCAGCGGCGTGCGCGTCGACCGGGTGCTTCATGAAGGCGCCGTCGCCGCACTTGACGTCGAGCAGCAGCGCGTTGCTGCCCTCGGCCAGTTTCTTGCTCATGATCGATGAGGCGAGCAGCGGGATGCTCTCGACGGTGCCGGTCACGTCGCGCAGCGCGTAGAGCTTCTTGTCGGCCGGCGCCAGCGCGACCGGTCTGCCCGATCATGCAGGTGCCGACCTCGCGCAGCACCGCCTTGAATTCGTCGATCGTCAGGCCGATGCGGAAGCCTGGAATCGATTCCAGCTTGTCGAGCGTGCCGCCGGTGTGCCCGAGGCCGCGGCCCGACATCTTCGGCACGATCACGCCGCAGGCCGCGGCGAGCGGCGCGAGCACCAGCGACACCTTGTCGCCGACGCCGCCGGTACTGTGCTTGCCGACCTTGACGCCGGGAATGTCGGAGAGGTCGACGCGGTCGCCCGGACCGCACCATGGCGTCGGTGAGCCACGCGGTCTCCTCGTCGTTCATCCCGCGCAGCACGATGGCCATCAGCAGCGCCGACGCCTGGTAGTCGGGCACCCGGCCGGTGGTCACGCCGTCGACGAACGAGTCGATTTCCGGCCGGGTGAGGGCGAGGCCATCGCGCTTCCGGGCGATCACGTCGACGAATCGCATGCGCGCGGCCAGTATATAGGCCCGCGGCGGCGTGCACGCCGCCGTCGGCCGTGCCGATATGGTGAGTGGCCGCTGCGGCGGCTGCCGATGACTACTCCCGAACCAGAGCTGATGAGCCCTGACCAGGCGAACCGGCTCGGCGAGTTCGCGCGCGCCTGCAAGGCCGCGCTTCGCGCCGTGTCGCTCTACCCCGGACGCCACCCGGCGATTGCCGGGGCGCTGGCGCGGGTTGCTGCCGCCAGCGACAGCCTGCTTGCCGGCCAGGACGTCACGCTCGCCATCCATCCCGCGAAGCTCATGCTGGACGGCAGGACCGCGGCGCGACCCGACCCGGCCACTGGCGAGCTCGCGGCACTGCTGCACGAACGGCTGATTGGCTCGGTGCGCATTGCCAGGTCGGCGTCGCCGGGCGACTGGCGCGCCCTCCTGCTGCTCCTGGCGCAACCAAACGAGGAGATTGCCAACGCCGGCGGCATCGGCCGCCTGTGGGCGGCCAGCGGCGCTGCCGGATTCACCATCGCGGAGATCGACTACGCGGAGGTGCTGCGCGAACGCGCGGCTGGAGAGGCAGCCGAATGGGACCGGATCATCGCCAGCTGTCTCCAGGACGACGGCCGCGGGCTGGACGGGAGCGCGGTGTCGGCCCTGCTTGCGGCATTCGGGGATCCGGTGCGCCTCGAGCAACTTCTAGATCGTCTGCAGCGCGGCGAGCCCGGTGGCACGACGCTCGGTGCACGCGCGGCTGCACTGCTGCAGATGCTGCGGACGGCCGTCGAGGCGGCTGAGCGCCGCGCCCTGGCTGCCGAGCCGCTGCTGCAGACGGCAGCCGCGGCTGCGGCCCGACTCAGCCCCGACATGATCCTGGCACTGTTGCGCCGCGGCAGCGATGGCGAAGCGGCCGACGCGCAGCTCGTGTCGGCGATCGTCGAACGGATCGGCGACAACGCCATCGCCGGTTTCGTCGCCACGACGGTCGCGGTGGAGCGGGGTGCCACAGCTCGGCTGGCCCAGGCGTTCGCGGCGCTGGTGCCGGACAACCGTCGCAAGGAGCAGCTGCTGCAGCTTGCCCATGACGAGGCAAAGGCGGGCGAGCTGGGCCGCGACGAGCGCTTCGAAGAGCTCTGGCAGGACGCGGCCGGCATGCTGAAGTCCTACAGCGACGCCAGCTACGTCTCGTCGGAGTACGGCGAGGAGCTATCGCAGGCGCGCAGCCACGCCATCGACGTCGAAAGGACCTCAGACGACCCGCCGGAGCGGATCCGGGAATGGCTCGCCAGCGTGTCGGACGACTCGCTGCGCGCGCTCGATGCATGGCTGTTGCTCGATCTGCTGGAGCTGGAGGCCGACGCCGCCGCGTGGCGCTCGGTGGCGGCGATGGCCGCCACCGAGATCGCCGGCCGCGTCCTGGTGGGTGATGCAGCGGCCGCCCTGCAGCTGGCGACGCGCCTGGTCGCCGAGTTGGCCCCGGCCGGACGCGCGACCTTGCACGATGCGGCGGCGGACGCCGTCGACGGCCTCGCCCAGGGACCACTGGTACGCAACCTCGTGCTGCAGCTGCGCAAGGCGGAAGACCGCGAGGTGCCGCGCCTCGGCCAGCTCTGTCACGACGATCGGCCCGGCACTGGTGCGGCCGCTCGCCGAAACATTGGCGCTCGAAGACAACGGCCGCGCCATTCGCCGCCTCCGCGAGATGCTCCTCGCGTTCGGTGCGGCCGGCCGCCAGTCCGTCGAGCAGCTGAAGAGCTCGTCCAATCCCGCCGTGCGGCGCGCTGCGATCGATCTGCTGCGCCTGTTCGGCGGCGCCGACGCACTCGCCGAGCTCGCCTCGATGCTGAACGACAGCGACCCGCAGGTGCAGCGCGAAGCGATCCGCGCCATCGTCCAGATCGCCAGCAGCGAGGCCTATGCGGTGCTGCAGCGGGCACTCGTCGAGAGCAGCGCGTCGCGCGCGACGGTGCTGCAGCGAATTGATCGGCCTGCGCGACGACAAGGCCATCCCGCTGCTCTGCCACGTGCTCGACCATACCCGGCCGCGCGGCACCATGGCCAGGGTGCACACCGAGATCATCCAGGCGCTGGGCGGCCTCGGCTCGCACCCCGAATCGACCCGCGCGCTGCGCGCGGTGCTGTATCGGGGCCATTGGTGGGCGCCGTTCCGAACCAGGACGCTGCGTCGGGCAGCGGCGGCGGCGCTGCGGCGGATCGGATCCGGCGACACGGTCGGCGTGCTCGAGGAGGCGGCGGCGCACGGCAGCGGCGGCGTGCGCCGGGCTGCGCGTGCCGACGGCGTCGTGGCCTCGTCGCGGCCGCGGGAGCGCGCGTGAACGCGGCGCAACGCGCCCGACTTGCCGAAGAACTGCTGCGGCGTCTCGCAGCAGCGCTGCGTGGCACGCAGCTCTATGCGCCGGGCCATCCACTCGTCACCCGCGGCATTGCCGCCCTGGCCGACACGCTGGCGCTCGCCCACACGACTTCGGCCGCCGTGACGATCGGGATTGTCGGCGACAACCTGGTCGTCGGTGACATGCCGGTGCCACGCGCCGCCGAAACGCTGGGCGAGTTGATGCGGCGGCTGCAGCAGGCAGGAATCGAGCGCATCGTCATCGACAGGGGAGTGGTTGCCGAGGAACTGGCAGAACTGGTCGAGAGCGTGGCACGCACCACCGCCGGCGCGGCGACCGCCGCCGCGGTCGCCGCACTGCCGCACATCCGCGTCGGCCGGCTCCAGGTGGAGCAGCGCGCCGCCGTGTCGTCCGGTGACGTCGCGACGTTCCGCAAGCTCTACGACGACGCGGTGGCCATCGCTGGACGGCTGTGGGACAGCGCGGAGGTCGACGGACGTCCGGACGCCGACGCGGCGCGGGACATGATCGACTCGCTGGCGCAGGCGGTGGCGCAGAACCGCACGGCGCTGCTGGCGTTGACGGCGCTCAAGAACTACGACAACTACACCTTCACGCACATGGTGAACGTGTCGATCCTGACCATGGGGCAGGCGCGCGGTCTCGGCGTCGAGGGCACGATGCTGCGGCGAGTTCGGGCTGGCGGCCCTGATGCACGACATCGGCAAGGTGCAGCACGCCATCCGAGATCCTGAACAAGCCGGATCGGCTGACGCCGGGCGAGTTCGAGATCCTGAAGCGTCACACCATCGACGGTGCCGAGATCCTGCGGCGGACACCCGAGATGCCGCCGCTGGCGCCGATCGTCGCCTTCGAGCACCACCTGCGCAGCGACGGCAGCGGCTACCCGGGCGGCGTGCGCCGCCGGCAGCTCAACCTCGGCACGATGCTGTGCGGCATCGCCGATGTTTACGACGCGATGCGCTCGCAGCGCGTCTACCAGAAGGCGTTCCCCACCGATCGCATTCTGGCGGTGCTGCAACGCAATGACGGCACCCAGTTCGACCAGCACCTGGTCCGCCGTTTCTCGCAGTTGGTGGGCATCTACCCGGCCGGCAACCTCGTCCGGCTCGACAGCGGCGCGATCGCCGTGGTCGTCAGCACCTACGCGCCGGACCCGTATCGGCCGCGGGTCAGGGTGGTCGGCGACGCAGCCGGCGTGCCCCTCGGAGCGCCCGTACGACGTCAACCTGTGGGAAGCGCGCGACGGTGAACCCCGCGCCGTGCAGGCGCCGCTGGATCCGCTTGCCTATGGCATCGACCCCCTGTCGCACTTGTAACGGCGCACAGTAGGCTTGGTGACGCCAGCCACCACCCCGAGGCCCCATGACATTCCCGACACGAACACGAGCGGCGGCCAGCACCGCCGCCATGCTGATGCTGTGGTTCTCGATCGGCGCCGCGCAGGAGCCGCGGCGCGGCCTCAACGTCCGCGTCTCGGACGCCACCGCCCCGGCCATCGACCGCGGCATCCGTGACAACGACGCCACCCGGCCAGCGGCCACGGCGGCAAACGAAGTGCTGCCGACCGGCGCCCGCGCTGAATACTTGCGTGGCAGCCTGATCGTCAAGTTCCGCGCCGGCACCTCGGCGGCCGCCCGCGCGGCGATGCTGGCGATGGTCGGCGGCACGCCGACCGCCGGCGCAGTCGTACGCGGACTTCGACGTCGTCCGCATCGACGGCGGCGCCGATGCCGAGGCCGTCGCGCGGCGGTTGAGCGCTGCAGGCCGACGTCGACTACGCGCAGGCACGCTACCGCGTCCGGCCGTTGTTGGTGCCCAACGATCCGCTCTACACGCGGCAGTGGAACTACCCCGCGATCGACATGGAGCGCGCCTGGGACATCAATCCCGGAGCGACGCCGGCGATCACCGTGGCGGTGCTCGACAGCGGCGTGGCCTACCGCAGCGAAGTGCTGCCGGTTCAACGCCAGCTTCTCGTTTCGCATCGACGAGGGCGGCCCGGTGTTCCCGGCGCTCGGCGCAGGTCGACGTCCCGTTTGCCGCGGCGCCCGACCTGGCCGGCGCCGATCGCTTCGTCGCGCCGCGCGACTTCATCTGGGACGACAACGACCCGGTCGACATCGACGGCCACGGCACGCACGTCGCGGGCACCATCGGCCAGCTGACGAACAACCGCGTCGGCGTCGCCGGCATGGCCTTCAACGTCAAGATCATGCCGGTCAAGGTGATCGACTCGGTGTGGGACTTCGTCTTCGACAGCCCCTTCTTCGGCACCGACGACGTGGTCGCGCGCGGCATCCGCTACGCGGTCGACAACGGCGCGAAGGTGCTGAACATGAGCATCGGCCGCAACGGACCGCCGGCGCCGGCGGTGCAGCGAGGCGCTGGTCTACGCCGTGTCGCGCGGCGCCTTCGTCGTCGTCGCCGGCGGCAACGATTTCCTAAACGGCAACCCGATCGAGCGACTTGCCGAGTTCGCGCCGGAGATCGACGGCGTGGTCGCGGTGGCGGCGGTCGGCCGCGACCTGCGCCGTGCGATCTATTCGAGCACCGGCTCCTATCTCGAACTGGCGGCGCCCGGCGGCGATGCGTCGCGCGGCGGCGCGGCGTCGGCCATCCTGCAGCAGACGTATCGACTTCGACCTGACCGACACGTTCCTGCTGGGACCAGCCCGCTTCCGGGCACCGCGCTTCGACGTCTTCGCCTACCAGTTCTTCGCAGGGCACGTCGATGGCGGCGCCGCACGTCTCGGGGTTCGCCGCAATGCTGATGCAGCAGGGCATCACCGAGTCCGGCGGCGATCGAGGCGGCGATGAAGCGCTACGCGACCGACCTTGGCGCGCCCGGCCGCGACGACGAGTATGGCTACGGACTGATCAATCCGCGCGCGTCACTGCGCGGCATGGGGTTGGCCAAGTGAGCACCGCGAACTCACGTGCACGTGGCGGCAGGAACGCGCTCGGCATCGCTGCGGCGCTGGCGTTGACGATCTGCCTTGCGGCCGTCCCCGCCGCCGCACAGGGCATCTCGATCCGCGGCGTTGCCGATGGCGGCGTCCGCACCTTCACCGCATCCGAGAGCTTCAGGGCAGTGCTCGGCTCCTCGAGTGGACCAATCTTTGGCGGCGGCGTCGAAGCCGTGTTCTCGCAGCACCTGTTCCTGTCGCTGCACGCAACCCGCTTCCGCGGCACCGGCGAACGGGTGTTCGTCTTCGAAGGAGAGACCTTCGAGCTGGGCATTCCGACGACCGTCACCGTCACGCCGATCGAAGTGTCGGTCGGCTACCGCTTCGAACGTCCTGCCGCGGTGCGGCGGCCCGGGCCGCAGCGGCCGGCCCGCCTCATCCCGTACATCGCCGGCGGCATCGGCTGGCATCGCTACGAGGAGACGTCGCAGTTCGCGACCGACGACGAGAACGTGTCGTTGCAGAAGCTCGGCTACCAGGCGCTCGGCGGCGTCGAGTACCGCGTCAACCGCTGGCTCGGCATCGCCGGCGAGGCGGGCTGGTCGATCGTGCCGGATGCGCTTGGCCAGGAGCCGAACGGGGTCGCCGCGGAATTCGATGAGACCGATCTCGGCGGTGCGTCCTTCCGCGTCAAGCTAGTCATCGGGCGTTGACCCGGCCTGAGAACGCACCATGGCCGAACCGGGTGACTGGGGGCGTGACTGCCAGGCACACGCGCGAGGGCTCGCGCGCGGCTGCACCGGGCGCCGGGCCGTCACCCACGCCGCAGGCCGCTTCGTTTCGCGCCCGGGTCATCGCCGTGGTGCGCCGCATTCCGCCAGGCCGGCTGGCGACGTATGGTGACGTCGCCGAAGCCGCGGGGTTCCCCCGGGCCTGCCGCGCCGTCGGCACGGTCATGCGAGACAGCCGCGATCCCGCCCTGCCTTGCCACCGGGTGGTCGCCGCCGGCGGACGGCTGGGCGGCTATGGCAGCAACCTGCAGCTGAAGCGGGAATTGCTTCGGGCCGAAGGCCATGACGTGTCGGGCACCAGCATCAGGAATTTCGCCGCGGCACGCGTGGGTGCGCTACGGCGCCGCGCCAATCGGTAGGCTGCGAACTCACCGGCCGCCGTTCTCGTCTCCGGCGGTGTGCCCCTCGCCCATCGCCCGGCCCCGGCGGCGTCCGTTTCCCCGTTCGACGGCAGCCTGAGCCAACCCCACACGCCCTCCGCCCCGTCTAAGCCCGCAGTAGACGTGAGAGCCGCTGACCTTGCCCTCGCGCAACGCTGCAGGAGCGGCGATGCGGCCGCATTCGACGAACTGTACCGCGCGCACGCCGGCCGGCTGTACAACCTGCTTTTCCGCATGGCCGGATCGGCGGCCGAGGCAGAAGACCTGCTCCAGGAGGTGTTCCTGCACGCGCACCGCAAGCTGGGCAGCTTCCGCGGCGATTCGACGCTTGGCACGTGGCTTTACCGGCTGGCCGTGAACCACTGCCTCGACGTGCTCCGCGGCAGGCAGGCGAAGATGACGCGCTCGACCGACTCGCTCGACGAGGACGGGGCTGACGAACCCGCCGCCACGGCTCCGGCGATTCCGACGGCCATCAGCCGCCTGGACCTGGAGCGCTCGATAGCGCGGCTGCCGCCGGGGTGCCGCGCCGCCTTCATCCTGCACGACGTCGAAGGATTCGAGCACCAGGAAGTCGCGAAGATGCTCGGCGTATCCGAGGGCACCTCGAAGTCGCAGGTGCACAAGGCACGAATGAAGCTGCGGGCCATGCTCACTGCAACCGGGCCGGCGCCGCTGATGGGGGGCCGCTGATGAACTGCGCGCAATTCGAGCTGGAGGCGAGCGACTACAGCGAAGGCCTTCTGGCCGCCGACAGCCGGCGCGCCTGCGACGGCCACCTGGCGACGTGTGCCGCGTGCCGCGTCATGGTTGCCGACGTGCGAGCCATCGTTGCAGCGGCGCAGCAGCTCGACACGCATGTGCCGTCGCCGCAGGTGTGGATGCGGATTGCTGCGGCGATCGAAGCCGAGCGGCCATCCGGCCTGCGGGCGTTCCTGGGTCTCGGCGCCGGCAGCGTCGCCTGGCGTCCAGCGCTGGCGGTCACGTCGCTGGTCATCCTGCTGACCGGCGGCAGCTGGCTGTCGTGGCGCGAGGTCGTGCAGGGCGGCAAGTCAGCGGGGGCACCCGCCGCCGGGACGCAGGCGCAGGCGCTGCAATCGGTCGAAACCGAGATGCGGCTCGCAGAGGATCACTACGCCAGGGCCATCTCCAGCCTCGAGCAGATCGCCAGGAGTGACGCCGGCTCGCTGGATGGCCAGACGGCCGCCGTGCTCCACGAGAACCTGACCGTCATCGACCGCGCCATCGGCGAGAGCCGCGCGGCGCTACAGAACGAACCGGCCAACGACCTGGCCCAGGACAGCCTGTTCGGCGCGCTGCGCAGCAAGGTCGCCCTGCTCCAGGACACGGTCTCTCTCATCAACGAGATGCGCAAGGGCAACCAGGAAGGCGCCGCACGCATCGTTTCGGGACTCAGCCAATGAAAGCACTGATTGCACTCTGCGTTCTCGCCGCCGCCATTCCGGCGACCGCAGCACAGACACTCGACCCCGGCCCCAGGGCCCCGCTGGCGGAACTGCGCGAGGGCAGCGCCCAACTCAGGGCGATGGCACGGCAGGCCGCCCGCGAGCAACTCGAGGCGCTCGAGGGACTGGCTGCCCGGACGCAGCAGATGCTGCGCGACGGGCGGCTGGAGCAGCGACTCGAACGGAGCCTCGAGCAGATGCAACGGCAGTTGCAGCAGCAGGCGCAGCGGCTGCAGCGCACGCCGCAAGCGCAGCGCCCGGAGCGGCCGGCGCGGCCGCCGCGGCCGGCGCGCGGCAACGGCGGCCGCGGTCCGGAGGTCACCGAGACGTTCTCGCGCACGGTGCGCCTCGGCAGCAACGGCACGTTCGACCTGTCGAACGTCTCGGGTGAGGTCGTCATCACCGGCGGCAGCGGCGACGACGTGCGCATCGAGGCGGTGAAGCGCGTGAACAGCGGCGGCGGCGAAGCGGCGGCCCGGGCCGCCCTGCGCGAGCTCGAGATCCAGGTCAACGAACGCAGTGGCCTCGTCGAGGTGCGCTCGGAGCTGCCGCGCCGGCGCAACCTTTCGGCGGCCGTCGATTTCACCGTCACCGTGCCGGCCGGCTCGAACGTGTCGGTGAAGACGGTGTCCGGCGACATCCGGGTCAGCCGCATCAAGGGTGACCTGCGCGCCGAATCGATCAGCGGCGACGTCACCCTGTCCGGAGTGGAGCGGCTGCGGGCCGCGAAGTCGGTGTCAGGCGATATCGATATCGCGGACGCGGCGGGCGAGGATGTCACGGCCGGCACGGTCAGCGGCGACCTCGTCGTCCGCAAGCTGCGCTCCCGCGGCGTCGAAGCCGAGTCGGTGAGCGGCAGCGTGCGCATCAGCGAAGCCGAGGCCGAGCGCGTCACCCTGCGCTCGATCAGCGGCGACATCGACTACGAAGGGCGGCTGGCGCGCAGCGGCCGCTACGACATCCAATCGCACTCCGGCAACATCCGCGTCACCCCTGCCGGCAATCCCGGCTTCGACATCGAGGCGAGCACGTTCAGCGGCGACGTGCGCTCCGACTATGCGCTGACGCTGCGCGGCGGTGCCTCAGGCAACGCCCTCGCCGGGACCGGCCGCCCGCGCCTGAACCGCACGATGCGCGGCGCCTTCGGCGATGCCAGCTCGATCCTGTCGCTCCGCTCGTTCAGCGGCGACATCGTGGTGGTAAAGAAGTGAACGAACCACGAACTAGCCAATGGCCATCAAATCGAACTGCTCGTGATGCAGCTGGACGTCCGGGCGGATGGTGATCTCGCGGTTCAGTGACTGCTTCAGGTCCTTGAACACCGCCCGCTCCTCGTCCTTCAGCGCCCGGGCGATATCCGGGTTGACCCGCAGCACCAGGCTCTGGCCGTCGAGGTCGGCGCTGATCTTCTTCACCTCGGTCAGGATCTCATAGCAGATCGTCGAGCTCGACTTGATCACCGAGGCACCGGCGCAATACGGGCAGGGCTCCGTCAGCACGCGCTCGAGGCTCTGCTTCACCCGCTTGCGGGTGATGATCACCAGGCCGAAGTCGGACACCTGCAGCGCCTTGGACGGCGAGCGATCCTTGCGCAGCTCCTGCTCCACCGTCTGGAAGACCTTCTGCCGGTTCTTCTTCTCCTCCATGTCGATGAAGTCGAGGACGATGATGCCGCCGAGGTCGCGCAGCCGGACCTGGCGGACGATCTCCTTGACCGCCTCCAGGTTGGTCTTGATGATCGTGTCCTCGAGCCGGCCGGCGGTCTTCTTGCCGACGTAGCGCCCGGTGTTGACGTCGATGGCGACGAGCGCCTCGGTCTGGTTGATGACGATCGACCCGCCGGACTTGAGCCATACCTTGCTGCGCAGCGCCTTGTCGATCTCGGCCTGCACGCCGTACTCCTCGAAGATCGGGTAGTCCTTCGAGTAGAGCTTCACCTTCGAGGCGAGCGGCGGCATGATGCGCTCGATCAGCTCGAGGACGCGGCGGTGTTCCAGTTCGTTGTCGATGCGGATCGCCGAGAACTCCTCGGTGAGGAGGTCACGGAGCAACTTGGCGACCAGGCTCTGCTCGCGGTAGACGACCGCCGGGGCGCGCGACGTCTCGGCCTTCTGCCGGATCTCCGTCCAGACGCGGTGGAAGTAGCTCAGGTCGGAAACGATGTCTTCCTTCGGCCGGCCGGCGGCAGCGGTCCGGATGATGACGCCGCCGGTGAAGCCATGCTGTTCGCGGAACTCACGGACGATGCCGCGCAGCCGGCTGCGTTCGTCGCGCGACTCGATCTTGCGCGACACGCCGACATGGTCGACGGTCGGCATGAACACCAGGAAGCGGCCCGGCATCGTCGCGTGCGAGGTGAGGCGGGCGCCCTTGGTGCCGAGCGGCTCCTTCGCCACCTGGACGATGATCTCCTGCCCTTCCTTGAGCAGTTCCTCGATCTTCGCCTCAGGGTTGTTCTCCCGCTCGCGCCGGCCGCCGCGACCCGTGCCGCGCCCTGCCGCCGGCGCGCCGTTGCCGGCGGCGGTGGCCTCGTCATCGTCGGTATCGAGGCGGTCGAACTCCTCGAAAGTGGCTATGACGTCCGAGACGTAGAGAAAGCCGTCGCGTTCGAGACCGAGGTCAACAAACGCGGATTGCATGCCGGGGAGCACTTTCGATACCCGGCCCTTGTACAGATTCCCCACGACCCCACGTTGCCGCTCGCGCTCGATGAAGATCTCGGCGACCTGATCCTCTTCGAGGATCGCGACCCGTGTCTCGTGGGCACTCGAGGAGATGATCATCTCCTTTGTCATGCCCGGAACTCCGTTCGAGCCCGGTCGCCGCGCACACCTCCTCACGCCACACCAGCGGCAGCGCGCCTACGCCCGCCGCAACCCGGCGAATCAGCAGGAGGAGGAGGAGCGGTATTCCGGACTCCGTAATGTCTCCGGTCCGCCGCCTCCGGCCGACAGTCCGCAGACCCGCAGCCCCGCATCGCGGGCCGGAGACCGGAGACCGAAGGCCGCAGTCGAGGACCATCAGTTCGTAAACCGTCGCATCCGCACGTTGAGGATCAGGCCGAACCCCGCCAGCGTCGCGATCATGGAGGAGCCGCCGTAACTCATGAGCGGTAGCGTCAAACCTTTGACCGGCGCGAGGCCGGCCGCCATCGTGATGTTGTACAGCACCTGGAACGTGAAGCTGGCAAGCACTCCCATGACCAGGTAGGCGCCGAGCCGGTCCTTGGCGAGCCGGGCCGATTCGAGCGACCGCAGGATGACGAACAAGTAGAGCCCCAGCGCCGTCAGGACGCCGGCGAAGCCGTGCTCCTCGGCCAGCACCGAAAAAACGAAATCGTTGTGCGCAACCGGAAGGAACCGCAGTTGCCCCTGCGTCCCCTTCATGAACCCTTTCCCCCACGGCCCTCCCGAGCCGGTGGTGATACGAGCCTGAATCTGCTGATACCCCGCGCCCCGCGCATCCAGCTCGGGGTTGAGGAATGTCGAAATGCGCTCCTTCTGGTAGTCCTGGAGCACGAATTTCCAGGCGACAGGCGCCGCCATGATACCTACGAGCGCAAGCACCCCGAAGATCCGCATTGGCATGCCGGCTACGAACGCGACGGCGAGGAGGACCGGCATCAGCGTCACCGCGGTGCCGAGGTCGGGCTGACGGATGATGACGATGAGCGGCACGGCGGTAAGTGCGCCGGCGATCAGGAAATCGGCGCGGGTCGGGTTGCCGCCGCGCCGCTCGCCGAAGTACTTGGCGAGCACCAGGGCAATGGTTGCCTTGGCAAATTCGGATGGCTGCAGGTTGAGAGGGCCGAAATCGATCCAGCGCCGCGACCCGCCGCGGACGGCACCGAAGAACAGCACGTAGATGAGCAGGAGCGTCACACCGATGTAGATGAAGTGCGACTTGTCGGCGAGGGTGCGGTAATCGATGCTCAGGCAGACGACCAGCGCCACCGCGCCGAGCACGATCCCGTAAATCTGGGTGTAGTAGATGCGGGTCGGACCACCGGTGGCGCTGTAAATCTGCGCCAGGCCCATCAGGCACAGGGCGCCAAGGGCGGTCAGCATCGCCCAGTCGATGTGGTAGTACAGCCTGCGCTCGAACATCGCTGCTACCTGGCGACGGCGGCGGGGCGCGCCCCGGGACGGACCGCCGGCAGCGCCTGCGCCACCGTCCGGTCCGGAGTCGCCGGCGCCCCGGCCGGTGCTTCCGGCTGCATGCCGGGATCGTCGGTCGGCGCCGCCGGGCCTTCCACGCCCTTGATCTTCAGCTGCGGCAGCGGCCGGCCTTCCTTCTTGGCGAAGAACACGTCCATCGCGTGTCGCGCGACGATCGCCGCGTTCGAGCCGTGCAGGCCGTTCTCGGCGAACACGACGCCGGCGATCTGCGGGTTGTCGCGCGGCGCGAAGAACACGAACCAGCCGTGGTCCTTGAACTTGCGCTCGGTGCGGCCGCGGCCGCCGGTGAGCGAGATCGCCTGAGCCGTCCCGGTCTTGCCGGAGACGTCGTAGCCCTTGATCTGCGCGTTGTGCCCGGTGCCGGCGCCGTTGACGACCAGGTAGAGGCCGTCCTTGATCGCCTGCAGCTTGTCGTGGTCGATATCGACCTTCGACTGCGGCGCGGGCGTCGGCACCTGGACCCACCCCTTGCCATCGCCGTTGTCGATCGCCTTCAGCAGGTGCGGCGTCACGCGCGTGCCGCCGTTGGCCAGCGTTGCCATGTAGACGGCCATCGACACCGGTGTCACCGAGACCTGTCCCTGGCCGATCGAGACCGAGATGGTCTCGCCGGCGTACCACTTTTCCTTGAGCTTCTGCTGCTTCCAGGCCGTGGACGGCACCAGCCCGGTCACCTCGTTCGGCAGGTCGATGCCGCTCTTGACGCCCATGCCGAGCAGCGTCGCCCACTTGTTGATCTTGTCGACGCCGACCATGTTGCCGACGGTATAGAAGAACACGTTGCAGGACTGCTCGATGGCGTGGCGCAGGTCGATGTGGCCATGGCCGCCGCGTTTCCAGCACTGGAAGCGACGGCCGTAGAAGTAGGCGCCGCCGCTGCAATTCACGGCGAAGTCAGGCGTGATCACCCCTTCTTCGAGCGCCGCCAGGGCGACGGCCATCTTGAAGGTCGAGCCCGGCGAATAGCGCCCCTGGATCGCCCGGTCGTTCAGCGGCCGCAACTCGTCGGTCGTCAGCGACGACCAGGTGGAGCGGTCGATGCCGGCGGCGAACGCATTCGGATCGAACGCCGGCTCGCTGGCGAAGGCGAGCACTTCGCCGGTCCTCGGGTCGAGGATCACCGCGGCACCCGCGTCGGCGATGCCTGACGCGGCCAGACCCTTGAAGCCGTCCTCCACCGCCTTCTGCACGTCGTAGTCGATGGTCAGTTGCAGCCGGCTGCCGGCGATCGGCTCCTCACGCTGCAACGTCCGGATTTCGCGGCCAAGGCTGTTGACGACGACCCGTTTGGCGCCATCTTCGCCCTGGAGCATGGCGTTGTAGACGCGCTCGACACCAGCCTGGCCGACGATCGCCCCGCTGGCCACGCCCCCTTTCACCACCTGGGCGTCGCTCGCCTCGCCGACGTAGCCGAACAGGTGCGCCGCCAGTTGATCGGCCGGGTACTTGCGGGTCGGCACCTCTTCGACCAGCACGTCCGGCAGTTCGAACTCGAGCCGGCGGGCGGTAATCGCCGCCACCTGCGCGAGCGACGCGTCCTCGACGATCAGGATCGGGCGGTAGGACGGCTCGGAACGGTGCCGGTCGACGATCTGCCTGACGCCTTTCGGGTCGAGGTGCGCCACTTCCGACAGCACTTCAATGGTCCGGTCGAGGTCCTTGGTGTGCTCGCGATCGATGGAGATGGTGAACGAGTGCCGGTTCTCGACCAGGACCGCGCCGTTGCGGTCATAGAGGATGCCGCGCGGCGCCCGCAGCGCCAGCGTGCGCTGATGGTTGTTCTCGGCCATCTCCTTGTAGCGCTGGTGTTGCACGACCTGCAGGAACCAGAAGGCGCTTGCCAGGATCGCAAATATCACGACGCTGCCAACCTGGAGCGCGCCGAGCCGCACCGCGATGCGCCGCCGATCTTCTGCCTGTGCCATAACGAACCCCGTGATTACGACGCCTGGTCTCCGGTCTCCGGTCTCCCGCTCGCCCTACCGGCGCACCCGCCGGCCGCGCCGCCGCTCGACGATGCCCGGCAGCGACTCGATGATCGCAAACGCGATCAAGCCGACCACGGCATTGCCCAGTGCCTGGGTGCCGACCGCCTTCCACGGGCTCGGAAACGTGCGCAGCCCGAGCGCGACGTACAGGCCCATGAACAGCGCCGCGTGCAGCGCAGTCGCAGCCACGAACATGACGAGTCGCGGCAGCGCCGCGGTGACGATGAACTGCTGGCCGAACGCGCCGACCAGGAAGCCGACGACCGATTTGGCCAGGCCGCCGATGCCGATGACGCCGCTCGACAGCGCGTCCTGGATCAGGCCGGCGGCACTCCCTGCCAGTAACCCGCCCGCCGGCCCGGTGGTCAGCGCGACGTAGACGACCGCCACCAGCACGAGGTCGATCGCCGCGGTGCCGCTCACCAGGAAACGCGCCAGCGTGGTCTGCAGCGCCAGCGCCAGCGCGATCGCCACGAGAATGCCGACCGCCTTCACTGCGGAACGGTCCGCGGCTGAGTTCCCGGCGCGGGCACTGGCCCGCCGGCCGGCGCTTCTGCCGGTGCCGGTGGCGGCGCCTGTCCCGGTGTCGCGCCCGGTGTCGTGTCCGCCGGGGGCGGCTGCGGTGCCGGGGTCCCGGCGGGCGGCGCCGCGGCCGGTGGCGGGGCGCTGTCCACCAGCACTGGCGGCATCGGCGGCAGCCCGACCATTTGCGCGGCGTTGGGGCTCACGACGACGAGAACCGCCTCGAGCGCGGAGAACTCAACGGCCGGCTTGATGCTGATTCCGTTGAAGTCGCCTGCGCCACGCTGCACTGATTCTATCTGACCGATCACGAACCCTTTCGGGTAGATGCCGTCGATGCCCGAGGTCACGACCCGATCGCCGACCTTGACATCCGCCGTCCCGGACACATACTCGAGGCGCAGCCGGTCGGTCCCGGCGCCGACGACAATGCCCTGCGCCCGCGATCGCTCGATCGAGCGCGCCGACCGCCGCGTTGCGGTCGATCAGCAGCTGCACCTTCGACGCACGCGCCGTCGGCATGATGATCCGGCCGACCACCCCGGCCGGGGCGATGACGGCCATGTCCTGCTGTCAGGCCCGCGTTCGCTGCCCTTGTCGATCGTCATGGTCGCGGAAGTCCGGGCTGGCGCCGCCGCCGATGACGGCGGCCGCCGGTCGTCTGCACCTGCGCCTGCGCCTGCAGGTCGAGCAGCTGCCTGCAGCGCGCGTGACTCCTGCGCCGCCGCCCGCTCCTGCTGCAGGCCGACCTGCAGCTGCGCCACCTGCTGCCGCAGCTCCTCGTTCTGCCGCCGGATCTGCTGCAGGGCGAAGTAGTTCTCCCAGCCGTCGCGACACGCTGCTGACCGCCGACGTGGCGCCGCGCTGCACTTCGGCGAAGGTGCCGAACGTCACCGCCTCGAGCAGCGGCACGCCCGCGCGCGGTGTTCACCTGCGCGGAGATCAGGATGATGTGGCCGACGATCACCGCCATGAAGAGCCAGCCGGTGCGTTGCCGGATATCGAGGACGGCCATTGGACCTAGGCCTGCGCGCCTTAGTCGATCGAGATCTTCCGCAGCAGGTTGAAGTCCGAGAGCATCTTGCCGGCGCCGAGCACCACCGACGACAGCGGATCCTCGGCCATCGCCAGCGGCAGGCCGGTCTCTTCGCGCAGCCGCTTGTCGAGGTTCTTCAGCAGCGAGCCGCCGCCGGTCAGCACGATGCCGCGGTCGACGATGTCGGCCGACAGTTCCGGCGGCGTGCGCTCGAGCGCCACGCGCACCGCGTCGACGATGACGTTGACCGTCTCGGCGAGCGCCTCGCGGATTTCCTCGTCGGTGATGGTGATCGTCTTCGGCACGCCCTCGATCAGGTGCCGCCCCTTGATCTCCATCGTCAGCTGCTCTTCGAGCGGGTAGGCCGAGCCGATCTCCATCTTGATCTGCTCGGCGGTGCGCTCGCCGATCAGCAGGTTGTACGTCTTCTTGATGTACTGGATGATCGCTTCGTCCATCTCGTTGCCGGCGACGCGCACCGCCTTGCTGTAGACGATGCCGGCGAGCGAGATGACGGCGATGTCGGTGGTGCCGCCGCCGATGTCGACGATCATGTTGCCCGACGGCTCGGTGATCGGCATGCCGGCGCCGATCGCCGCGGCCATCGCTTCTTCGACCAGGTGCACCTCGCTCGCCTTGGCGCGGTAGGCGCTGTCCTTGACGGCGCGCTTCTCGACCTGGGTGATCTCCGACGGCACGCCGATGACGATGCGCGGCCGCACCCAGACGTTGCGGTTGTGCGCCTTCTTGATGAAGTAGGTCAGCATCTTCTCGGTGACTTCGAAGTCAGCGATGACGCCGTCCTTCATCGGCTTGATCGCGACGATGTTGCCCGGCGTGCGGCCGAGCATCTCCTTGGCGTCCTTGCCGACCGCCTCGACGCGGCCGTTGATCTTGTTGATCGCGACGATCGACGGCTCGTTGACGACGATGCCCTTGCCGCGCGCATAGACGCAGGTGTTGGCGGTGCCGAGGTCGATCGCGAGATCGCTGGAAAAGAGTGAGAAAAACGAGCCGAAGACGGCAAAAGTCTCAGTTACTCCTGCGCGACGTCGGACACCTGCCGATCGCGACATGACCGTCTTGCCCGCCTTCACCCGATACATGGCCACGTCGGCCGCTCGTGATCAATTCTTCGGCCGATCCGGCCACATCCGGCAGGGTGGCGACGCCGATCGACGCCGTCAAATGCACGGAGAGCCCGTCGGCCGCCGAGAAAGTGACAGGCGCTGCAGCCGGTCGCCGGACGCGCTCGGCCACCGCGACGGCGCCCTCGCCGCCGGTGTCCGGCAGGACGAGCGCGAACTCGTCGCCGCCGAACCTGGCGACGACATCGGTTTCGCGCGCACAGCCGCGGATGACGGCGGCCGCCTCGACCAGCGCGCGGCTGCCGCGCAGGTGGCCGTAGCGATCGTTGACCGTCCTTGAACCCGTCGAGATCGACGAACAGCAGCGACAAGCGGCCGGCCGCTGCGCGAGGCGCGCTTCGCTTCCCGCCGCAGCACCTGGTTCAGGTAGCGCGAGTTGTAGAGCCGGGTCAGGTCGTCGGTGACCGACAGCGCCTCGGCCCGTTGCAGCGTCAGGGCGTTGTCGAGCGCGATGGCCGCCGGCTCGAGCACGGCGCGCAGGGTCAGCACCAGCGACGGGCCGAGCGACGGGTGCCGAGCGCGAGGGGTGCGGGTCGAGCGCGACCAGCGCGCCGACGGTGCGTGCCGGGCAGAGCAGCGGAAAGCCATCGCGGTCCCGCCGGCGCCCTGCGGCGCCCGACTGTCGTCGCGCCAGGTCGGCGGCGACAGAACTCGACGCCGTGCCGCAGCACCCAGTTGGCCGCGGCCCACATCGACGGCCCGGCGGCCGGGCGTCAGCCCGCGATCGGCCAAGCACGGCGAGCTGGCCGTTGACGTCCTGCGCGACGACCGTCCAGCACGGCGCCGGGACCCAGCCGTCAGCCGTGCCACACCAGCCAGTCAGCGACGTGCGGCGGGTCGAGCGAGGCGTTGGCAGTCGCGCACCACCTCGAGCAGCGCGTCGCGACGTTCGAGGCGACCGCGCAGGTGGCGGAGCGGCTGCGCAGCCGCGCCGAGAAATCACGCGAGGGCGCGTCCGTCGAGCGATCGCGGCGCGAGCGCTCCCGCCGCGCGGCACCGGCCGCGGCAGCAGCGCTCGGTGCCGCCACGGAGCGGGGAGCGTCGGTGGCGCGCGATGCCGGCCGGGAGCCGCGGCTCCCGGTGCGCGCCGCGTCGAGGCCGGATCGCAGGCGGCTCGCGAGGCCGTCCGCGCGGACAGTCTCGACGGAACCAGTGCGCGACGCGGCGTCAGGCTTGGCAATAGGTGTCACCACTGAGGGCGGGGCGTGGCGTCGTGATGGCGGCCAGGGCGAGCCGCCTGACCCGAAATAATAACACGTTGGCGCCGCCGGATCGCGGCGCCACCGGCCTGTCAGTTGCCCCGGCAGCGGTCCTGACGACGATCCACCGTTCGGACGGTTGGCGCTTCCTGCCACGGGCCCGAAGCGCGACACCAACGCCAGACAGGAATCATGTTCATGACCATGCTCGACCGGATGCGTCGGCACAAGGGATGGCTCAAGTGGAGCCTGGCCCTGGTGGTGCTGACGTTCGTCGTCTTCTACATCCCGGACTTCCTCGGCCACCGACCACGTCCCGACGCGTCGGCGCGGCGCCGCGTGAAGTGATCGCCGAGGTCGACGGCCGCAACATCACCGCCGGCGACTTCCAGCAGCGCTACCAGGCGCAGATGCAGGCCTACCGGGCGCCAGTTCGGCGGCAGCGTCAACGATCAGCTGCTGCGCCAGCTCGGGATCGATCAGCAGATCCTGCACGCAGATGATCGACGAGCAGGTCGCCGACGCTCGAAGCGCGAGCGGCACGGCATCCACGTCAGCGACGAGGAGCTGGCGCAGCAGATCTTCTCGCATCCCCGGGCTGCAGGAGAACGGCGCAGTTCATCGGCGAGCAGCGTTACGAGCAGCTGCTGCGCAGCGCAGAAGCCGCCGATGACCAAGTCGCAGTTCGAAGAGGGGCTGCGCCGCAGCATGATGATCGACAAGCTGCGCGCGGCGCTGACCGACTGGATGGCGGTGTCGGACGCCGAGCTCGAGCGCGAGTACAAGCAGCGCAACGAGAAGGTCAAGCTGCAGGTCGTCGCGCGTCACCGGCCGATACCTTCCGCGACAAGGTCACGGTCAGCCGACGCCGACGTCGCCGCGTACTACGACGCGCACAAGGCGGAATACCGCATGGGCGAGCAGCGCAAGATCAAGTACGTGCTGCTCGACCGCGACGCAGGCGCGGCAGCGCGTCACGGTCACGCCGCAGCGACGTCGCAGCCGTACTACAACGCAGAACATCCAGCAGTACCAGACGCCGGAACAGATTCGCGCCAGCCACATCCTGCTCGAAGACCGACGGCAAGGACGAAGCCGCGGTGCAGAGCGCAGGCCGAGGACGTCCTGAAGCAGGCCAAGGCCGGCGCCGATTTCGCCGCGCTCGCGACGCAAGTACTCCGAGGACGAAGGATCGAAGGACGAACGGCGGCGACCTCGACTACTTCGGCCGCGGCCGCATGGTCCCGGAGTTCGAGACGGCGGCGTTCGCGATGCAGCCGGGCCAGATCAGCGACCTGGTCAAGTCGCAGTTCGGCTTCCACATCATCAAGGTCGTCGACAAGCGCCCGGCGGTGACCCGGCCGCTCGACGAGGTGCGCGCGCAGATCCAGCGACCAGCTCTGCGGCACAGCGCGCCGACCAGGACATCACGTCGACCGCGCCCGCCTGCTCCACGACAAGTTCACGGCGCCGGGCGACCTCGACGGCGTCGCCCGCGACGCGGGCACGACGGTGCAGGAGTCGGGCTTCTTCCCGCGCGAGGATCCGGTGCCGGGTCTCGGCGCCGCGCCGCAGGTGGCGGCGAGCGCCTTCACGCATGAAGGACAACGAAGTCAGCAACGGCGCCGTCGCTCGCCGCGCGGCCCGGCATTCTTCCTGTCTCGGGCAAGAAGGATCCGTACGTGCCGCAGCTCGACGAGGTGAAGGACCGGGTCCGCGAGGACGTGATCCGCACCCGCGCCGCCGAATTGAGCCGGCAGCGCGCCGGCGAGATCGCGGAGCACTCAAGTCGGCGCGCGACTTCGCCGCTGCCGCCAAGGCACAGGGCCTCGAAGCCAAGGACACCGACACTGATCGCGCGCGGCGTCGGCGCTGCCCGACGTCGGCGCCTCAGCCCGGAGGTGGACAAGGTCGCCTTCGCGCTGCCGAACGGCGGCGTCAGCGACCCGATCACCACCAGCGACGGCACGGTCATCGTGCGCGTCGTCGATCGCGACGAGGCGACCCCCGAGAAGTTCCGCGAGGGACGCAAGGACGCCTTCCGCGCCGACCTCCTGAACGAGCGGCGCAGCCGCTTCTTCAGCGCCTACATGACCAAGGCGAAGGAGAAGGCCAAGATCGAGGTGAAGACCGACGTGCTCCAGCGCGTCAGCGCCGCCGTCCAGATCTAGGGCCCGTCGAAGGGGAACCGGGTGCCGTTTTCGGCAACGCGCTTCGACAACAGCGCCCGGTTTCTCGCTCCTACCGCACGAAGGTATAGGGCATCAGCGCGAGCGGCTCACCACGGCGGAACAGGCGGCTCGGCGCGGTGACCGCCGCGAGCGCCCGCAGGTCGCCAGGACCGCCAATCGCGCTCCACGCCGCGAGCGCCGCCAGACCCGGCGAGGCATCGACGCCGGCGCCGGCCCCACTGGCACCACCGAGTTGCGCGCCAGCAACGCGCTGCCGCGCAACTCGCCCGTCAGCGCCTCGTAGAGGCTGCGCCGCGGCGCGAACGACACCAGCTCGACATCCTCGTCTGCCGGAATCTTCGCCCGCTGCTTGGCCATCGCGATCGCCGCGTCGAGGCCGCCGAGCGCTGTCGACCAGGCCGTGCTCGCGCGCCTGCCTGCCGGTCCAGACCCGCCCTTGCGCCACCGCATCGATCGGCTCGGGCGTCGTGCGCCGCGACTGTGCCACCTTCTGACGAAGCCGCGGTAGAAGTCGTCGAGGAACGCCTGCAGCGTGTCCCGCTGCTGCGCGCGTGAACGGTGCGAATGGCGAGTAGATGTCGGCGTTGCGCGCCCGACTTCACCGTCTCCTGGCTGACGCCCAGCTTGGCGAGCGTGCCGCCAACCGCCATCTTCCCGGCATAGATGCCGATCGAGCCCGTCAGCGTCCCCGGCTGCGCAACGATGTCGCTGCCGGCGGCGGCGATGTAGTAGCCGCCCGACGCGGCCAGGTCCGACATCGAGGTCACCAGCGGGCGCGACGGCTTCTGATCGCGCGTGATCATCAGCTCCCGCCAGATCACGTCCGACGCCACCGACGAGCCGCCCGGGCTGTCGACGCGGAGGACGATCGCCTTGATCGAGTCGTCGCCGCGCACCTGCCGGATCTGCTCGATCAGGGTGTCGGAGCCGACGGTGTCGCCGTTCAGCGGATCTACGCCCGAGCGCCCGGATACGATCGCGCCGACGGCGTAGAGCACGGCGATGCGAGACCGCGGATTGAAGCCGACCGCACGCGGGTTCGACCCGGCCGTAGTCGCGCACCCTCGACCCGGCGCTTGTCCTCGGCCGATCGCCGGAGTTCGGGCACGCGATCGTCGAGTTGATCCTCGTAGGCGAGGCCGTCGACCAGCCCGTGCGCAGCGCCTCGCCCGGGACATAAGGACCACGATCGATCAGCGCGCGAACGTCGCCCTCGCTCTTCTTCCGCCCCGCGGCGATCGCGCTGACCAGCTGATCGTAGGCATCGCGATTGAGCGCGGTCGACATCTCGCGATGCGCCTCGTCATCGCCGTCTCGGTGAGCTGGTTCGGCGCCGTCTTGTAGTCGCCGATGCGCAGGAAGTCCGGAACCGTGCCGATCTTGTCGAAGGTGCCGCGCAGGAAGATCTCGTACGAGGCCACGCCGGTCAGGTCGAGCGGGCTGGTCGGCACCAGGAACACCTGATCGGCCGCACTGGCCAGGAAGTACTCGCGATCGCCGCCGTACTCGAGGAACGCGATCACCTTCTTGCCCGATTTCCGGAATTCGAGCATGGCGTCGCGCAGTTCCTGCAGCTTGCCCCAGTAGGGCGACTCCAGCGCGCTCGGCATCAACAGCACCGCGGTCACGCGCGGATCGCGGCGCGCCTTGCGCAGCGCGTCGATGTAACCGCGCAGCGTGTTGCCGCCGCCGGAGACCAGCTGGTTGAACAGATCGTTCGGCGCAACTTCGCTGAACGTGCCGCCGGGCCGCAGCACCAGGACCGCCTCGTTCGGAATCGCCGGGCCGCGCGCGATGCTGAAGTAGATCAGGGCACCACCGGCAACGATGATGAACAGCAGCAGGCTGGCAAGGGTGAGGGCGATGCGAACGCCGCGTCTCATGGGCATGGAGTATTAAAGCGCAGATTCGTCGCGCGCCCACGTCACCACGGAGTCACAGCGGCCGCACTCGGTCCGCTGACGGCCTGGTTCGTGAGAGGCGACTACGGCGCCTGAATCAGCTCGCGTGCGGCCCTGAGGCCGGACTCGACCGCGCCTTCCATGTACCCCTGCCACTTCGCGCTGGTGTGTTCGCCGGCGAACACCAGCCGATTGGTACGACGGGACAGCAGGGGCCGCCAGGCGGGATCGAACGCCGGGTCCCAGAAGGCATAGCCGCCGCGCGCCAGCGGATCGTCTTCCCAGGTGGCGACGTGCGAGGTGGTCACGGCCGTGCCATCCAGCCGCAGCCAGCAGAGATCGTCGAGCAAGTCGGCCGGGTCGTGGCCGGCATGCTCGCGGATCCAGGCGCTGGCCGATCCGCCAGCGAGGAAGTTGACGATGGCGTGAGATGAAGCAGGCTGCCCCTCGGTCGCATCCCAGAACGCCCCCAGGTGCGTATCGGTGGCGAAGGCGCGGGCGCGACGGCGGCCGAGGCCGCGGCCCTCGCACTGCAGGACGATCTTGGTGGCGCGACCGTACTGCACGGCGCCGACCGCACGCCACTGCGCATCGGCCAACGCCGGCCGGATCTCGATGTCGCGCAGCGTCGACGCCGGCAGTGCCAGCACGGCAAGGTCAGCATCGATCTGCACCGGCCCCGCTGCTGAAGCGGTGTGCACCGTGACGCCGGCCGCGCCCTCGGCGATGGCCCGCACGTGGTGTCGCAGCAACAGCCGCGCGCCGGCCGCAGCAGCCAACGCATCGACGAGCGTCGACATGCCGCCGGCGATGCGGAACACGTTCTTCTCGCCGGGCGAGCCATGCACCATCTGCTCGACGAGCGGCAGCGCCGAGAGTTCCTCGGCATCGGCCAGGAAGAAGCCGCGAAGCGCATCGGCAATGGCGTGCAGCTCGGCATCGGCACCCTGATGCCGCAACCAGCCGCGGACGGAGTAGCGGGCGATCTCGCGCACCGCGGCAGCACCCGGGTCGCCGGCCGCGGCGCGGTACCGCTCGGCCAGCGGCGCGAACACCGCTTCCAGCGCGTGCCAGGCGTGATCGCGTTCGACGCGGTAGCTGCCGCCCGAGCGGAACCGCTGCGTAAAGCCGCCGTGCAGCACCTGGACCAGCGGCAGCCCGAACTTGCCGGCGAGCCGGCGCATCTCAGTGTGATCCTCGTCGATCAACTCGCCGCCGAGCTCACCGTACTGTTCGGCAGCAAAGCCCTGCCGAACCGTCCAGACGCGGCCACCGGCGCGCTCGCGCGCGTCGACGATCGTCACCTGCGCGCCGCTGCCCGCCAACTCGTGCGCCGCCGCCAGCCCGGCCAGCCCCGCACCGACCACCACGACGCGCCGTCCCTGCAGCATTGCCGGGTCGACTGAGCAACGCCAATGCCACGTATAATTCCTCCGCACCGTTCACCGCCGACGTTCACCGGGGAGTGTCGTCCACGACCTCTCCGCCGGCCGCCTTCGGAGATGCTTCACATGAGACGAGCAGTCATCGCGATCCTGGTGTCCGTCGCCGGCATCGGCGCGGGCGTCGACCTGGTCGCGCAGGGACAGAACCGGCCGGCGCCGTGCGACCCCGGCCATGCCGGCCTCACCCTGCCGCAGGGGTTCTGCGCCAGTGTCGTCGCCGACGGCGTTGGCCGCACGCGCCACATCGCCGTGAGCCCGCGCGGTGACATCTACGCGGTGCTGGCGGCAGCGGGCGGTCGCGGCCAGGCGCAGGCGGCGCCGCAGCCGGCAGTCGTTGCCATGCGCGACGCCGACGGCGACGGCAAGTTCGAGCAGATCGAGCGCTTCGGTCCGGGCCTGAACGGCACCGGCATCGGCTGGCACGACGGCTACCTCTACGTCGGCTCGAATACCCAGGTCGTCCGTTTCAAGATCGACAGCAACGCGCTGGTGCCGTCCGGCCCGGCGGAGGTGATCGTTGCGGATCTGCCGCTCGCCGGCCCGCATGCGGCCAAGCCGATCGCCTTCGGTGAAAGGGGCGAGCTTTTCGTGCACATCGGCTCGCCGACCAACTCCTGCCAGGAGCCGGATCGCCGGCCCGGCGTTGCCGGACAGAACCCCTGCCCCACGCTCGAGCTGTACGGTGGCGTCTGGAAATACGACGCGAACACGCCTGGCCAGAAGCACGTCGCCGCGGCGCGATTCACGACCGGCGAGCGGCATACGCCGGCGCTGGCGTGGAACCCGGTTGCGCACCAGCTCTACGACGTGCAGAACGGCCGCGACCAGCTCGACACGATGTGGCCGACGCTGTTCACCGCCGAAGACAACGCGGACCGCCCGGCGGAGGAGATGCACCTCTTGAAGCAGGGCGCCAACTTCGGCTGGCCGTACTGCTTCCACGACCTGCCGTCGAAGAAGCTGCTGCTCAGCCCGGAGTACGGCGGCGACGGCAAGAAGGAAGGCGACTGCGCCAAGTACGACAAGGCGATTGCCACATTCCCGGCGCACAACGCGCCGGTCGGGTTGCTGTTCTACACCGGCACGCAGTTCCCGGCGGAATATCGCAATGGCGCATTCATCACGTTTCACGGCTCGTGGAACCGCACCCCGTTTGCCATGGACGGCTTCAACATCCGCTTCGTGCCGTTCCGGGGTGACATGCCTTCCGGCGACAGCCGCGTATTCGCCAGCGGCTTTGCCGGCAGCGCGCCGGTGATGAACCCGAACGCCGCCGCGCACCGGCCGGTCGGCATCGTGCAATCGAGCGATGGCGGGCTGTACGTGTCGGACGACAGCAAGGGGCGGATCTGGAAGATCAGCTACACGGGTCGATGACGCGCATCGGCATGATCATTTGCCTGGCGCTGCTGGCCGGTGCGTGCACCGGCGGCACCGAGCCAGGAGCAGGAGCGAAGATGGCGGATTCAGGGATCACCGAATTGGTTCAGCAGGACGCGAAAGTCGGCACCGGTAACGAAGCGGTGGCCGGCCGCCAGGTGACGGTGCACTACACCGGCTGGCTCTACGACACGAGCAAAGCGGACCACAAGGGTAAGAAGTTTGACAGCTCCCGCGACCGCAACGAGCCGTTCTCGTTCCGCCTCGGTGGCGGCCAGGTCATCCAGGGGTGGGACCAGGGTGTCGCCGGCATGCGTGTCGGCGGGCAGCGGACGCTGACGATTCCACCGGCGATGGGCTATGGCGCGCAGGGCGCCGGCGGCGTCATCCCGCGGCAACGCCACGCTGCTGTTCGACGTCGAACTGCTCGACGTCCGCTAACCGCCAGACGGAGCCACCAACACGGCCGAGCACTACACCGCAAGCCCGACGTTCGATCTCGATATCGACACCCTCGACACTAATGGCGACGGCCTGGCGCGGTTCCGCGACCAGGTCGTCGCGGTTCCGTTCACGCTGCCCGGCGAGCGCGTCCGCGTCCGCTTGCGGCCGCGCGGCGGCGGCCGCTCGAGCGCCATCCTCGTCGAGGTCCTGCGCGCCTCGCCACACCGGGTCACGCCGCGATGCCCGCACTTCGGTCCCGACGCAGAGCCCGGGCTCGGGCCATGCGGCGGCTGCAGCTGGCAGCACATCGCCTACCCCGAACAGCTCCGGCTCAAGACCGGCATCGTCGATCGGCTCGTTGCCTGGGCAGCGGCTGACGCGCCGCGGGCGCAACCGATGCTCGCCGCCACGCCGCCCGACCACCCGTGGGGCTACCGGCACAAGGTCCATTTCGTTTTCGGCAACGCGCCGCAGCGCAACTCCCGGCGCCGCACCGGCACCCTGATCATGGGGCACTACATCCGCGGCTCCCGGCGCATCGTCCCGGTGCGCGAATGCCCGGTGCACGACGAGCGCGGCAACACCGTCGCGTTCATGCTCGCCGACCACTACGCCGGTGCGCAGCTCACGGCCGCAGGCGACGACAGTCGTGGCGTCCTGCGCAGCGTCGCCGTGCGCGTTGGCAACAGCACGCCTGAAGTGACGGCGACCCTGGTAGTCACGAGCGATGCCGACAAGCGGCTGCGCACCGTGACGCGCAAGGCACTCGAGGACAAGGACGCGCCGACGGCGTTCCACGTCAACCTTCATCCGGAGGACGACGGCTTCATCTTCGGCCGCGACACCCGCAAGATTGCCGGACCGGAGCGGATGCGCGAGGCGATTCGCGGCACGTCGTTCCTGGTCTCGCCGACGGCGTTCTTCCAGACCAACACTGCTGCCGCCGAAATCCTGGTCGACCTGGTGACGGCGGCGGTGCCGGAGGGCGCCACGGTTGTTGACCTGTATGCCGGCGCCGGCCTGTTCGCGCTGTCACTGGCCCGCGCCGGCCACACCGTGACCGCCATCGAGGAAAACCGCGCTGCCGTCGCCGACGGCGAAGCGAGCCTGCGGCTGAATCGCATCCCGCCGGGGCGATGCCGGTTCATCGCTCGGGCCGTCGAGGATGGCCTGCGCCTGGTGCGGCAGGCTGATGTGGCGATCCTCGACCCGCCGCGCGAAGGATGTTCGCCGGAGGTCATCGATGCCGTGTTCGCAGGTCTCCGTCCCGCCACCGCCGTCTACATCTCGTGCAACCCCGAAGCGCTGGCGCACGACCTGCGCGACATCGCCGCGCACGGCTACGCCATCCGGCGCGTGCAACCAGTCGACATGTTCCCGCACACCGCGCACATCGAAACGGTGGTCACGCTGGTTCGTGGTTCGTAGTTCGTGGCTCGTGGTTCGTGGTTCGTGGTTGTGCAAGGGACTACGGGGTTGGCGGGTGGTGGTTGTGGTCCAACCCGGAACCCTGAACCCAGAACTCGGAACCGCGTTTATCTCAGCATGCCCACAAGCATGATCACCACCGCCAGCGTCGCGGCGGCCTGCCAGGCCAGCTCGGCGCGCTTGTGCAGCATGAGGGTGCCGAGGCAGAGGAGCACGCCGGCGGCCAGCAGGAAGCGCCAGTAGAGATCCTCGAACGTGACCACCTGCTGGGTCACGTCCGAGGCGCGATGGATCCGGTCGATGATGCGGAAGGCGGTATCACGATCCGGTTCACGGCCGACCTCGAAGTATTCGCCGCCCCCGGCAATCGCGATCTGCAGCAGCGAACCGCGGTCGAGTACCGCGCGCACGGCCGTGGCCGGCATCGCCGCCGCTCCGGGTTCCGCCAGCGGCTGCGGGATGATGCCGCCGCCGGTCGTGCCAATCCCGACGACGAAGACCGGAATGTGCCGGCTCCGCGCATCCTGCAGCGCAACCGCCACCGTGCCGCTCCAGGCCTGGCCATCGGTGATCACGACGAAGGCTTTCGGGTTGCCGCTCTTGCCGAACAGCCGTTCGTCGGTTTCCACCAGGCGCAGCCCCCAGCGGATGCCCTCCTCGATGTTGGTGTCCCAGGTCGGGTTGTCTTCGAGCCGGAACGGCGATCGCTCGCCGAGATGGTCGAGGAAAAAGAACAGCGCGTTCGGGTCGCGCGTCAGCCGCACCTGCGGCGCCGCCAGGTGCGCGAACAGCGCCAGCGCGACGCGATCGCCACGCCAGCTCAAGGACTCGGCAAAGGCGCGCAGGAAGCGCACCGACCGGCGCCAGCGGTCCGGCGTCACGTCGCGCGTGTACATCGACGCGGAGCCGTCGAGCAGGATGACGATGTCCGCGCTCGCCTTGCGCACGGCTGATACCCGGGCACGCGGACCGGCGACGGCAACCAGACACAAGGCGGCGGCGATGATGGCGCAGAGCCAGAAGCCGAGATCGCCGGCACGCGAGTAGCGCTCGCGTGTCGGCACGAACCGCTGCTGCGCGAGTCGGCGCGCTTCGCCGCGGCGGCGGCCGAGGGCCAACATCCACAGCAGGAGCAGCCCCCCGGGACGACGAGCAGCCACAGGTAGAGCGGCGTCTCGAAGCTGAACGTCTCGAAGTCGATGCGCGGGATCACGTCACCCCTTGCGCTGGATCGGGCTGCTCTTGCCGGCCTCGCCGGCCTTGGTCCGCTCGCGGCCGTCGAGCGGCACGTATATCTGGAACTTCTTCGAGTCGGCAGACGACTTCGCCGGTTCGCCGGCCTGGCCAAGCTCGCCGTTCTTCTCCTCGCGGACCGCGGCAGTGCGGCGCCGCCCCTTGGCCAGTTCGTCGCGCGCCCGCATCAGGAACTCGTAGTCGTAGGCCGCGGTGGCATTCCAGGTATCCCCCTTGAGCACCGTGGCGTATGAGGCAATCGCCTCGTCGAGCGCCTGCATCGCCGCCGCCCGGTCGGTCGCCTGCGACTGGCCGGCGCGGAAGGCGGCGTGGGCAACGATCAGCTGCAGATCCGGGTTCGACGCATCGACTGCGCCGACCGGGTCGCCCTGGCGCGGCAGCACCGCGTCGTAACGCTGCTGCCAGTAGTCGGCGGCTGCGGTGCGCGTGCGGACCGCAGCCAGCGGCCGGCGGACGAGCGGCGGGATCCAGCGTCCGTAGGCAACGTAGCCCTCGGCGGCGGCGAGGCGCTCACGCGCGGCGTCATAGTCCTGTGTCAGCAAGTACCTGGTCGGCCGACGCAAGCGCCTGCTGGTAGAACCCGGCGAACAGGACGACCGTGCCGAGCACGGCAGACAACGTGGCGGCAGCCAGCAGGCCGGCGAATCCCTTCATCTCATCCCTCTCATGACGCGATGCCGTGCATCACGGAAACGTCTGGAACGACCGGACGGTGAGCTTCAGCAGCGCCGCCGTGAGCCAGAAGGCGCACGCCAGTAGCGCGAACCCGGCGTAGCGTGGCCGGGAGACGCTGTACTGCCGCACGTCGATCCTGCCGGGCGACAGCCGATCGATCTCGGCGAGCGCGTTGACGATCGACTCCTCGTCGGACGCCGCGTAGAACCGGCCGCCGGTCCGCTCGATCACCGGCTGCCAGATGCTGTCCTGCTGCACCCGGCCGTTGGTCTGTCCGTAAGCAGTCCGGATCATGTAAATCGGAATCCGGTACGCCCGCGCCTGTTCCACCAGCCGGTCGAGCGGCTTGCCCTGGCGATTCAGCTCCGAGTCACGCCCGTCCGTGAACACGATCATCAGGTTGCCGGAGGCGCGGATGAAGTCGAACGTGCGGAACAGCTCGATCCCCTTGTCCAGCCCCTCGACGATGGTGGTGCCGAAGTCGCTGAACCGGCCCCACTCCTTCGGGTCGCTGATCAGGCGGATGCTGAGCAGCACGTTGTCGTAGTCGGTCGTGAACGGGGTGACGACGTAGGCTTCGTTGCCGAACTGAATCAACGCCACCAGGTCACGGTACGGCCCGTTCATGCGCCGCTTCATGAAGCGCTCCGCCGCGGCGACCGCGGTGAAGAAGGTGGAGCTGCCCTGGGCGTTGAGGCGCTCCGACTTGAACTCCATCACCATGCTGGTCGAGGCGTCCACCAGCAACTCGATACGGCGGCCCGGGTGCGACACCTCCTCCTGCGTGAAGCCGGTGTGCGGGTCGGCGAGCGCGACCGCGAAACAGGGCACGCCGGCCAGGAACAGCAGCAGCGGGAAATGCCGGATGGCCGAGAGCTGTGGTCGCCGCATCATCGGCACGATCGCCGGCAGCGCGATGTGCGTGCGGCCGGGCCGGCTGGAGCGTGCGACGCGGCCGAGCAGGACGACAAGGGCCACGCCGAGCAGCGCCACGAACAGCAGCAGCGCAGTGCGGGCCTCGGCGAACTGCAGGTCGGCCCATCGCACGCGCTGCCACTCGTCAGCGGTTGCGCGAATCAGGATGAGCAGGTCTCCCACGGCTACGCCCTGGTCGGCCACAGCCGGCGCAGCCGCAAGCGGCGCACGGCCCGTTCCGCGTCGTCGACGACGCCGTTCAGGGTGAGGCTATCGAGCTCGCGCTCGCGGCCATACGCGGCGGCGTTGAACGCCGCCATCGCCTCGCCGAGCGCCTGCAGCGACGCGCGGGTCGCGCCACCACGGACGTGGCCGTTGCCAAGCTCGTGCGAGACGCGCGCAGCGCCGACTGGTGCCGACACCAGCGTCCGCTTCGACCGCAGCAGCCCCGAACGGACGGTCAGCTGTCCCTCCCGTTGCGGCTGATCGGCGGGAACGATCGCCTGGCCGAGCGGACGGCGGAGCGCGACCGCCGCGGCTACCCGCAGCGCGGTCAAGGCGCGCCTGGCGTGCGCCGCCGACCAGCCTTCGCGGGCTGCGTCAGCCTTCACCTGGCGTAACGTCCGCAAGCTGCCGCCGAGCAGTGCCGCGGCCGGCAACAGCGGGACGGTGGCCGGCCGATGCTGACGGGCGCCGCGGATGGCGCGGCCGAGCGCGAGGACGACGAGCACGGCGGCAAGCCCGAACAGGAGGCCGGCGACGACCAACGCCGCCGTCGCAGCGAACCGCCGGTCGTCGACGTCGGCAAAGCTGCCAGCGGAGGCGTCGCGGATATCAGTCGCGTCCCTCGGTACGAGCGAGGCGATGCGCACCGGCAGCCCGGGGAGCACGTAACTCTGGTCGATACCCTGCGCGCCGCCGCCGGACGCGGCCTTGATGTTGTAGGTGACCGTGAGCGGCGGGATGCTGACGTCCTGGCCGAAGAAGCCGTCGCCAATCAACCGCAGCGTGTACTGGTACTGGAAGTAGCGCCACGGCGGCGACAGGATGTCTTCGCCACGCACGCCCGAGACGACCTCGAACGGCGTCAGCTGCACGGCGCCCGGCTCGAGCGCGCCAACCGACGGCACCACGGTGACCGTGTTTGTCTCGATCACGCCGCAGGTCAGGGCGACGGTGAAGCGCTCGCCCACGGCCACGGCAGGATGGTCGGCCTTCCACCAGCAACGGATCGGATCCGTTTCGATGCCGGCCGCCTCCTGGGCGTACAGGGTCCGGCTGAATCCGGACGCAACGAGGGCGGAGGCCGCCACTCCGGACACCATGACGACCAGTGCAGCGGAGGAGCTCGACAGCCGAAGTGTTCTCATCGTCACATCTTCCGAAGCCGCCGCTCGGCGGCAAAGGACGCCAGCGTGGTTTCCATCTCCCACCGGTCGAGGCCGACGCGCACGAGGTCGAGCCGGGCCTCCCGGGCCATTCGCATGATGTCCTGTTGCCAGGCGTCGACGCGGTCGGCCAGCCGCCGCATCTCCCTGCGCGAGAAGACGCGCGTCTGGCCGGTCTCCATGTCGTAGGCCTCGATCCACCCGGCGGACACGCGTGGCATCTCGTAGGCGAAGCGGACGTCTGCCATTACCAGGAATACGTCGTGCACCGCGTTCAGCCGCGCCAGCTCGCCGATGATGCGGCGGACGTCGGTGAAGAGGAAATCCGAGATGACCGGGACCAGCGAGGTCTTGCGCAGGTGGCCGGCAATGCTCACCGTGAGATCGTGCTGCGCCGTCGCCGCCGCCAGCTGCCGCCGCTGCTGGTAGAGGTCGACGCAGTAGATCACGTGCGAGCGGCCGATCCGGGGCCGCGCCGCCGCCATCTGCCGGAACTGGTCGTCGAAGGTGATCAGCCCGAATTGATCCTGGAAGAACAGCGCCGACAGGCCCACTGCCGCCACCGACCGGGCGATGGTCGCCGCGATCGGCACACCGTGCATGCCGCAGCGCGTCGACATCGAGGCATCGGCAACGGCGACGACGACGGCGTTGCTGTCCTGGTCGAACTCGCGCGTGATCAACGGGCTGAAATTGGTCATCGACGACTGCGCCCAGTCGACCGACGACAGCCGGTCGCCGGGCTGCCAGTCCCGCAAGCCGACGAAATTGAAGCCCGAGCCGTGGAACACGCTGGCGTGGTCGCCGAGCGTGAACTCCTTCATCCGCCGCAGGATGAACAGCTCGATCTCGGCGATCTCGCGCAGGTTGACGAGCGCCTCGCCCGTCCCTTCGGCGTTCACGGCACCGGAACCCGGTCGATGATGTCTTCGATCACCTTTTCCACGGTCACGCCATGGCTGGCGGCATGCGGGCCGAGCCAGACGCGGTGACCGAGCACGTATCTGGCCAGATCCTGCACGTCTTCCGGATAGACCTCGTCGCGGCGGTGCATCAGCAGTGTCCAGACCTTGACCAGCCGCCCCCAGCAGATCGTCGCGCGCGGCGAAGCGCCGAGGTCGACGCACGTCTCGACCAGCTCGGACGGTGACCGACTCGTCCAGTCGGATTCAGCGGAGTACGGCCGCGTGGCACCGACCAGGCGGCGGATGTACTTGGCCAGGGCGTCGTGCAGGAACAGCTCGCGGGTGATGACGGCCCGCAACTCGATGATGCGTTCCTTCGGGATCAGCGCCTTCAGCCGCACCTGCTTGAAGTCGAAGCCGACCAGCTTCTGCTCCTCCTCCGGGCGCAGGTATGGGATGTTGACGAGAATCGCAAAGCGATCGGTTGCCGCCTCCGACAACGGGAACGTCCCCTGCCCGAGTTCCACCGGGTTCATCGTCGCGATGGCGAAACTGAACGGCTGCATTTCGTAGGTCGTCTTGCCGACGGTGACGGTGCGGTCCTGCAAGCCTTCGAGGAATGCGCTCTGCGACTTCAGCGGGATGCGGTTGATCTCGTCGAGCAGCAGCACCTCGGCCGACGCCAGCGGCCCGAACTCGGTCATGAACTCCCCGGTCGCCGGGTTGATCATCTGGAAGCCGACGATCTCGGTCGGCTGCAGGTCGGCGCGGCCCTGGATGCGGGCGAACTTGGCGTTGCTGATCGCCGCCAGGATCACGCCGAAGAAGGTCTTGCCGACACCGGGAACGCCGCGCAGCAGAAGATTGCCTGCGTTGACCTGCCGTTTCTGGTCCTTGTCGTAGGTCGTCGGGATCTCCGAGAGGAGCACGACGTTGGCGAGGGCCTTCTCGGTGTCGTAGCCGACGAGGGCGTTGCCCGCTTCGGCGACGATCGCCTCGTGAAGATCGATGGCTTCCTGGAGCTCTGGGTGCATGCGGCGCGAGGATCATACAAGAATCACGGTGTACCCTGAGAGCATGGACGGGGACTCGGCGGCGCGCCGGCCGCGCATCGGTGCCGCACAGCTGCTGGCGGTGCTCCTGCTGGTGGCCCTGGTCGCCGCGTCGATCCCCGCCGTGCGCCATTGGCGTGAACGTCCACCGGCGCCGCCGCCGGCCACCCGCCTGGCCTTTACCGCTCCGGCCGGCACGGACTTGGGTGCCGGCGACGACACGCTCGATGCCGCCATCTCGCCCGACGGCACCGCCATCGCCTTCGTCGCCACCGCTGACGGCCGCGCGGGTCTGTGGCTGCGGATGCTCGCCGAGGCGCGGGCGCGCATGCTGCCGGGCACCGAGGGAGCACGCCTGCCGGCGTGGAAACCGACCGGCCGGGTCCTGGCCTTTTTCGCGGCCGGACGGCTGAAGCAGGTCTCGATCGACGACGCCGTCGTTCGCGACCTGGGAGAGGCGACGGAAGCGGTCGGCGCCTCGTGGCAGGCGGACGGGTCGATGCTGCTCGGGAACAACCGGGGCCCAGTCAGGCGGCTGCGCAATGGTGTGCTGTCCGACGTGACGACGCTGCAGCCTGGCGACCGTGCGCATGTGTTCCCCGCACCTCTGGCGGCGGCGAAGTTTATTTATGTAGCAATTCGTCACGACGGCCGCCGCAGCATTCGTCTGGCTGATGGCGCCGCGGGCGGCGCCGATGCGGACCCCGAGCTGACGCCGACCTCGGCGCATGGTGTCGTCGCCGCCGGTCGCCTGCTCTACGTGCGCGACGACGTGCTCCTCGCGCAGGCGCTCGACATGGAGGCGGGTACCGTCACCGGCCGCGCCGTGCCGATCGCCTCCGCCGTCGGCGTGTCTGCATCCGGGCACGGTTCCTTCACCGCATCCGAACGCCTCGTCGTCACCGCTCCGGGCGCAGCGCGGACGCGCGCGCTGGCGTGGTACGGCGTCGACGGCCGCCGCACCGGCACGATTGGCGAGGCCGGCAACTACTGGCAGGTCGCGCTCGCCCCGAACGACGAGGACGCGGCGGTGACGACGCTCGACCCGCTCCTGCGCACCCTTGACGTCATCGTCCTTGGCACCGCAGCCCGCAGCACGCCGCAGCAGCTGTCCCTGGCCCTGGCCGCGGACAGCGATCCGGTATGGTCCGAAGATGGCACGCGTGTCCTCTTCCGCTCGCTGCAGGACGGCGTGCCGAACATCTACGCCAGGCGCGTGCACGCGCCGGATGCGATGGACGAGCCCGTGCTCCGCTCCGAACTGGACGAGACTCCTTCCGACTGGCGCGATGGGATGGTGCTGTTCCACTCGCCTGGCAAGGGCACCGGGATGGACGTCTGGGCGTTCGACGCGACCACGCGGGAGGTCAGCGGCATGGCGGCCTCCGGCTTCAACGAATCGGATGGCCGGTGGTCCGGGGACGGCCGGTTCGTCGCCTATGTCTCTGACGAGTCCGGCCGGCCGGACATCTACGCCGCGGCCGTGCCCGGCGGTGAGCGCCTGCGGGTGTCGTTCGGCGGCGGCACGCGGCCGCGATGGAGCCGGAAGGGTGACGCGCTGTTCTTCATCCGCGACGACCAGATCATGCGCGCCGACCGCGTCGCCGGCGGCTTCGCCACGCCGCTGGCCATCGTCTCGGTGCCGGGCGTGAGGGACTTCGCGGTCGCGCACAGAACCGATCGCCTCCTCCTGCTGGAGCCGGTGCAGCGGCCGGTGCCAGTCGAGGGCGCCGCGATCGTCGACTGGGCCAGCGTGCTGCAGCCGGCAGCTGATCGCCGGTGACCTCTCCGGATCGGCGGCGCGCCGAAGCCGGCCCGCCGACAAGACTGTAATCAGCCACGCGTTTCCGTCCGCGGCGGCGCGAGCCGGACGCGAGCCAGCGGCGACGGAGCGTCGCTTTCCGCCCCGTACCCGCGATCTTTACGCCGCCCCGCCGTGGCACGCCGGTTGCCCCCGCTTGGGCTGGCATGCATCGTCAGGACGGTTTCACGCTCGTCGAGATGCTGATGACGGTTGCCCTGGTCGGCATCATGGCCGCCATGGCGGTGGCGGTGACTCCCAGCCTGATCGCCGGGACCCGTGCCGACAGCGCCACGGTGTCAGCGCTCACCGTGCTCGACGTGGCGCGCGAACGCGCCATCACCGAGCGGCGCAACTTCGAGATCCGCTTCATCAGCCCCAATCGCATCCAGTTGATCCGCAGCGAGATCCCTGGGCCGTCGACCACCGTCGTGACCGACGTCCGGTTCGAGAACAACCTGCAGTTCCTCCGCTTCGCCGGGCTGCCCGATACGCCAGACCAGTTTGGCGCCACCGGCGCCATCAACTTCGGCGCCACGCCGGCCGTGTTCTTCACCAGCGAGGGCACGCTGGTCGACAGCAACGGCGACCCGCTGAACGGCACCTTGTTCGTCGGCCAGGCGAATGACAAGAGCACGGCGCGGGCGCTGACCATCTTCGGCGTGACAGGGTTGATTCGCACCTGGAAGTGGAGCGGCACGAGGTGGACGGAATGACCGGCCCGAACGCCGTGCGGCCGGCGGTGACCGCTGTCGACGGCTTCTCGTTGATCGAGGTGCTCATCGCCGCCGGACTGCTGACGACGGGAGTGCTGGCACTCGCCGGCGTGCTGGCAATCGGCCTGCGCCACGTCTCGGGATCGTCACCAAGCCTGATCGCCCGCGAAAAGGCGCGCGAGGCGGTGGAAAGCGTGCACACGGCGCGCGACACCGGTCAGCTCTCGTGGGCGAGGATCCGCAACGACGACCGGTGGCGGCGTCTTCGTCGCCGGGGCCCAGGCACTGAATAACGCCGGCCCGGATGGACTGGTCAACACCGCGGACGATGGCCCGCTCGAGCAGTTGCGCGCTCCCGGCCGCGATGGCGTGCTGGGAACCGCCGACGACGTCCTCACGCCCTTGAGCAACTTCACGCGCGAAATCCAGATCACCGACCTGCTGCGCGACGGCACCGCCGTGGTCAACCCGAACCTGCGGCAGATCGTGGTCATCGTCCGCTACCAGGTGAACGGCGGCTGGCAGAACTACCGCCTGACCACCTACGTGTCGTCCTTCTCATGACCGTGCCGGGACGGCAATCCGCTGCCCGGCGTGCGGCGGCTGACGCCGGCTTCTCGCTGGTCGAGCTCATCGTCTCGATGGGGATCACCGTGGCGATCCTGGGCGCGACGATGGGGGCGATGAACCAGGCGCTGCGCGTCAACGAGACCGCCGTCAACATGACCGGGATGAACCGGACGTTGCGGGTGGGGATGGACGTCGTCATTCGCGACCTGCTGCAGGTCGGCTCAGGCCTGCCACCGGGTCATGCGGTACTCACACCCGCCGGCGTCCGCATCAACATGCCGGGACCGCCCGGAACCGCTTACCAGGCGCCGGCCGGCGACACGGATATCGCCGCGGTCACACCGGGACCGGGGCTCGGGCCGACGGTCAACGGCGTGCCGACCGACACGATTACCGTGCTGGCCGCCGACAACAACTTCACCGACGTGGCGCTGACGGCCGTGACCAACACCAGCGTCGATGTCGACGCGGCGTTCAACATCGGCAGCGGCCCGGACCGGGTCATTCCCGGCCAGTTGATGCTGATCGAAAAGGGCTCGGTCACGACGCTGGTGCAGGTCACGGCGGTCGACACCGTCAACCGGCGGCTGACCTTCGCGCCGGCGACTCGCTGCAGGCTCAACCAGCCGGCTGCCGCCTCGGGCAACCTGGCCGCGCTCAACGCCGCAGCGCCGGCGAACTCGCCGGCTCGAACACGCGCGTCGACGCGCGTGCGGATGATCAGCTACTACCTCGACACGGTCGTCGCCGGCCATCCGCGGCTGGTCCGGCGCGTCAACAACGGCGCACGCCGACCGACCTTCAACAACACGCTGGGCACGGCGGTGGCGCTCGACGTCGAGAACCTGCAGTTCACCTACGACCTGGCTCGACGGCCAGACCAATCCGGCGAACGTGCGCTTCATCGCCGCCGACTTGAACGGCAGCCGGCGCCTGCGCACCGGAGCCCTGCTCGGTCAACCAGATCCGCAAGATCAACGTCGCTGCTGGCGGCGCGCTCGCGCAACGTGGCCAAGCCGGGTGCCGAGGTCTTCCGCAACATGCTGACGTCGCAGGTCAGCCTGCGCGGCATGGCGTTCGTCGACGAATACCTGGCGCCGTGATGAGAATGACGAGCGAAGCACTCGATCGACACGCGCCGCTCCGCCGCGCCGCAACGGCGAAGCCGGCGTCGCCCTGATTACGACCTTGCTGGTGATGATGCTGATGTCGGCGCTGATGGCCGGGTTCTTTGCCTCGATCAACGCCGACCAGCAATCGAGCGCCGTCAACCGCGACCAGACGCAGGCCTACGCCGCCGCGCACGCCGGGCTCGAGAAGCTGACCTCGGACCTGGCGACGCTGTTCCTGCGAGGACTGTCAGCCCGAGCGGCGCGCAGATCAACGCGCTCGAAGACGCGTCCGCCGGCGATCCCCGGCTTCGAGTATCGCGCGCCGGGCGGCGCCGCGGGATCCGGCTACGACATCACGTTTCACGGCCGACGCCGACGGCAACCCGGCGCCGGAGAACTCCACCGGCAGCAACATCACGTCCGGGCCCGTACGCCGGCTTCAAGGGGATCGTCACCAAGTTCCCGATCACGGTGACCGCGCGCTCGACCACGGCGATGGCAGCGGCGGCGCCGAGGTGCGGCTGCGGCGCGAGCTGCAGACGGTGGCGGTGCCGGTGTTCCAGTTCGGCATCTTCTCCGAAACCGACCTGACGTTCTACGCCGGCGACGACTTCGACTTCGGCGGCCGCGTCCACACCAACGGCAACCTGTTCCTGTCGGAGCTGACGCGGCCAGACGCTGACGTTCTCCGACAAGCATCACCGCGCGTGCAGGCAAGTCGTCCGCTCGCATTTCTCCAACGGGCTAGCGGTCACCAGCTGCGCGTTCACCGGCAACGTCAACCTCGTCACCGCGTTCACCTCGCCACCGACCTACCGCGCGCTGCGGCTGTCGCCGAACGAAGGCAGCGTCGTCCGGCTTCGTCGGCTCGGCCGCCAACCCGAGCTGGACGTCGATTTCGGTCGGCACCTACAAGAACAACATTCGCACCGGCCTGACCGGCGCCAAGAAGCTCGACCTGCCGCTGGTCTCGCAGGGTGCCCGGCCGATCGATCTGATTCGCCGCCCGGCGGTGAACTCGAGCGAGGACACGCTCAACGCGCCTGTCTACAACCAGCGGCTGTTCTCGAAGGCGAGCCTGCGCATCCTGCTCTCGGACCGCGCCGGGCGACATCCCGAACCTGCCGACGGTCACCAGCACCGCACCGGTGCTGCTCGACGGTGACTGGAACGCGGCGCCGCCGAACAACGGCAGTGGCGGCTATGGCCCGGTCGACGCCACCCATCCGCCGCCGGCGCGGTCGATCGGGCCAATCGCCGCCACCACGGTCGCCGCCGGCAGCAGCACGGCGCAAATCAACGTGACGACGATTCCGGCGGCGCTGAAGATGCCGAACGTCGTTGCGCGTCGGCTCCTTCAACGCCGTCGTGCACCGCGCGGACCGCGACCACCTTCAGCGGCTGCAGCGGCATCACCGGCGCGGTCGCCGAACGGCACGCAGGTCACCGCGGCGCTGGCGTCGGGCGCGACGGCGCGCACGACGAGCACCGTCGCAATCGGCGCGGCGGGCGCCACGTCGGTCACGGTCGCCAGCACGGCCTGCGTTCGCTCCGGGGCTGATGTGGGTCAACGGCGCGGCGGTGTCGTGCACCGGCTATGACACGGCGCCGTCGCCGCAGCGCTTCACCGGCTGCACCGGTCTGCTCGCGATCCCGCAGCGGCCAGCCGATCTCGACCAGTGCGCTCGCCGCGGCGAACTCGTCGCTGCTCGGCGGCTACCTCAAGGTCGAGCGGCAGAACGCCGACCGAGAGCCTGGAGCGACGTGACGATGGAGATCCTCAATCTCGGTATCGGCGCGGCCAATGCCGAAGGCACCATCTGCGCCGACCCGACGCCCGAACGCGGTGCTGCGCCTGCAGCGCCTGCGCGACAACGGCGGCGGCAGCTGTCACTACGCCGGCAGCACCAACCCGTACGACTGGTGGTCGAACGCGCTCTACGACACGCGCGAAGGCAATTTCCGTGACCTGGCAACCACCGGCAGCCTGGCGATGGGCGGCGCGATGCACTACGTCGCGCTCGACGTCAACAACCTGAGGCGCTGGTTCACCGGCACCATCGGCACGACCGGCACCTCGGCGATCTCGCCGAACGAGAACGGCTACATCGTCTACTTCTCCGATCGCCGCGGCAATCACGATCCGGCGCTGCCGCTCGGCGCCGGCCCGGCGGGAGACGAGACCGGTGAATACGGCTTCGAGGACGTGGTCAACCCGGCGTCTGCGGCCGGCACTCCCAACGGCACGCTCGATGCCGGAGAGGACATCAACGGCAGCCTGGCGCTCGATCTCTACGGCCAGGTCGCCGGTCGCCGCCTTCCTGCCGGCCGGCACGGCCGACCCCTATTCGGCCAACGGCCGGCCGTGGTCGGCGGTCACCGCAGCGCAGGCGCGGGTCAACCGGCCCGTGCTGTTCCGGCGGGCGCTCAAGTTGATCAACGGCGGCATCAGTGGCGGCGTGAACAACCTGCCGGCGTCGGGCCTGACCGTCACGTCGGAGAACCCGGTCTACGTGCAGGGCAATTACAACGCCACCACCAGTCCGCTCGCCGAACCCAACGTTCCGGCAGCGGTCATGGCCGACGCGGTCACGCTCCTGTCCAACAACTTCAACGACGCACGGTCGTTCCGCGCCGCCAACGACGCGAACAGCCGTCCGGCGACGACGACCGGCTACCGTTTCGCGGTCATCGCCGGCAAGGGGCTCTCGTTCACCTACCCCGCCGCCGGGTCGCCGCACTTCCTGTTCGGCACCGATGGCGGCGTCGGCAACTTCCTGCGGCTGCTCGAGGACTGGAACATCAGCGGCGTCTCGATCAACTACCGCGGCTCGATGGTCAGCCTCTACACGAGCCGGCAGGCGGTCGGCACGTTCAAGTACGGCCCCAACGTCTACGACTTCGGCGACCGCAACTTCACGTTCGACACCGACTTCCTGCTGCCGGCGCTGCTGCCGCCCGGCAGCCCGGCGTTCCGCGACGTGAACACCCTGACGTTCCGGCAGTTGCTGCGGCCGACGCAGTAACGAACCGGCTAGTCGCCGAACCAGTCGACCAGCGCGTCGCGCACGCCGCCGGTGACAGTGGTGACCTCGTGGAGGGTGTCGGCGGGAAAGGCCACCAGGGTGCCCTGGCGCGGCCGGATCTCCACCGCCGGTTCGTCCTCGGGATACAGCCAGAGCGCACCGCCGTCGAACGCCCCGTCCGCCTCTTCCTGGCGTGCGCTATTGAGGAACACCACCACGGCAACGCGGCGCAACGCAGCGCCGGGCCACGGCACGTCGGCCGCGTAGTCGCGGTGCCGCCGGTAGAACCCGCCCGGCTGGTAGCGCAGCACGCTGGTTCCCTCGCGGCCGGGCAGCGGCATGGCAAAGAACTGCGCGAGCGCCTCGCGCGTCGCGTCGAGTCGGTGCTCGATGCCGGCGAGCATCGCCTCGTCGATGTCGATCAGCGCAGCGCGCCGGGCCTCCTCGTCGAGGACGATGCCGCTGTCGAGCACCTCGCCCGGCTCGGTAGTGCCGGCGTCCATCGCCGCCCTGATGCGAGCGCATGTCGAACGATCGAAGAAGGCGTGCGCGATATACGGGGGCACGTGGCAGACCCTAGCGTACCTCCGTGCGCATCCGGCTAGAACCACAGCTCCGCGGCGACGGCGCTGCCGGGCCGCACCACGACGGTGTCCTGCGCCACCACGCTGCCGGAATTCGGGTTGCTGGTCTTGACCACGCGCACCGCGTGCAGGCCGCTCGGCACGTTGCTGAAGCTGAAGGGCGTCGTCGTGTCACTCAGGAATGCCTCGGCACCGTTGCTGGCGTAGAACAGGTCGACGCGGTAGCCGGTCGGATCGACGACCGTCTTGCCGCCGCTGGTGGTCTTGACGGTGACCGTGACACCGCCGAGCAGCACCGGTGCACGCCGGTGGATAGACGATGTCGTCCGCCGTGTTGGCGACTGCCGTCCGGACCGGCGCTGCGGACCTGGCCGCTGGCCGACGCCCGTATAGCCGCGGCCGAACGCATCGGTCAGGTAATCGCTCGCCGATGTGCCGGCGTTGACGTACGGTCCGCGCCAGCCCATGCCGATGCCGCGCGTCGTGTTCGTGTGGTAGGCCGGCAGTGCCGCCGGGCACGACCAGTTCCTGCAGGCTGGTCGGCAGCCGGCCGATGTCGCCGAGGAAGCCGAAGCGATTCTCGCTCGGTACGCCGGCCATGGCTTCGTGCGAGGTGCTTGCGCTTCGTCGCGCGTCGGCCTCGATGCGCTGGTCGAGGACGCGCTGCACCAGCGACGGTGCCACCGCCGCCGAGAGGATGCCGATCACCGCGATGACCACGACCAGCTCGAGCAGCGTGAAGCCGCGCTCGCTCACCGGATCCCTCGCAGCAGCTGGAACAGCGGCAGGTAGAACGCGAGCGCCATCAGCACGAAGGTGCCGGCGAGGATGACCAGCATGATCGGTCCGAACAGCGTCAGCGACTGCTTGATCGTGCGGTCGACTTCGCCGTCGAAGTACCTGCGCACGTCCTCCAGCGCCTTGCACATCCGTCCCGCTGCGTCTCGCCGAGCGCGATCATCTGGATGACGATCGGCGGGAACTCGCCGACCGCGCGCAGCGCCCCCGACAGCGACTCCCCGGCCATCACGCGACTGCACCGCGCGCTCGAACTGCTGCGACAGGTAGGCATTGCCGATCAGCTTCTTGATCAGCGACAGCGACGGCGCCACTTCGAGCCCGGACTGGTGCAGCGTGGCGAAGTAGTGCGAGAAGCGCGACAGCGCCATCTTCCGCAGCAGCTCGCCGACGATCGGCAGGCGCATGCGCCAGCCGCGACAGCCGGACGGCGCCGTCCGGCGTCTGGCGATACATCTTCAACGGCGACGCACGACCACGCCGACGACGGCGAGCAGCACCGGCCAGTAGCCGCGCAGGATGACCGACAGCGCCATCACCATCCGCGTCGGCAGCGGCAGCTCGATCTGGGCGTTGAGCCGCTCGTAGACCGGCATGAAACGCGGGATGGTGAAGCCGACCAGCACGAACGACAGCACCGCCGAGCATGATGACGACCAGCGTCGGATAGGTCGCGATCTCGCGGATGCGGGCGTTGATGTCGGCCTGCCATTCGAGCTGTGTCGACCAGGTCGGTCGAGCGCCCGCTCCATCTGCCCGGTCGCTTCGCCGGCGCGGACGATGTTGACGTAGAGATCGGTGAAGACCCTGCGGATGCCTCGCCAGCGCCGTCGACAGGCTGTCGCCCGACTCGATGTCGCGGCGCAGCGCCGCCACCACGCGCCGCATCCCCGCCTTCTTCGCTGCTGCTCGATGTCCTCCAGCCCCTCGACCATGCCGACGCCGGTCGCCATCACCGTGGCGAGCTGCTGGGTGAAGAAGATGACGTCGCGGCGGTTGATCCGCTCGAGCACCCGCACGCTCGGCCAGCCGGCCGCCGGCGTCGGCGGCGACGGCGTCGCGCACCAGGTACTGCCCCTGCCGCCGCAGCTGGTCGGCAAGCTGATCCTCGGTCTCGGCCGCGGCGATCGCCCTTGAGCTGCAGGCCGTTGTCGTCGACGCAGACGTAGTTGAAGTTCGGCATCACCTATCGTAGGCCGACGCGCAGCACTTCCTCGATCGTCGTCAGGCCGAACAGCGCCTTCGACAGCGCGTCGTCCATCAGCGCTGGTCATGCCGGCGCGCGACGGCGGCCTGCTTGATCAGCCGCGAATCGGCGCGCTCGCGGATGAGCGTGTGGATGGTGTGGTCGACGACCAGGATTTCCATCGCGCCGGTGCGGCCGCGATAGCCGGTGTCGCCGCACTTGCGTGCAGCCGCGGCCGCGATAGAACACCAGACCGGGATCCGGCGTCAGGCCGACCTTGGCGAGCACCTCCGCCGGGTACACGACCTGCTCGCGGCAGTCCGGGCAGATCATCCGCATCAGCCGCTGCGCGATGACGCCGACGATGCCGGACGCGAGCAGGTACGGCTCGAGCCCCATGTCCATCAGGCGGGGGACCGCGCCGGCCGAGTCCTGCGTGTGCAGCGTGCTGAACACGAGGATGCCGGACAGTGCCGCGCGCAGCGCCAGCTGCGCCGTCTCCGGGTCGCGGATCTCGCCGATCATGATGACGTCCGGGTCCTGCCGCAGCAGCGATCGGATCGCGGTGGCGAAGGTGAAGCCGGCCTTCGGCCGGATCTGCGTCTGCCGGATCGACGGGATCTGGTATTCGACCGGGTCCTCGACCGTCAGGATGTTGCGCTCGGTGCTCGCCAGGTAGGCGAGCGCCGAATAGAGCGTCGTCGTCTTGCCGGCGCCGGTCGGCCCGGTGACCAGGACGATGCCGCGCGACTTGCTGAGGATGTCGCGGAACAGCGCGTAGTTCTTCGCGCGTGAACCCGAGCTCGGCGAGGCCGCGCACCAGCTTCTCCTTCTCGAGGATGCGGACCGCCACCTTCTCGCCGAAGGTCGTCGGAAACGTCGCGACGCGCAGGTCGACGCGGCGGCCGTTGACCATCTGCGAGATGCGGCCGTCCTGCGGCAGGCGCTGCTCGGTGATGTCGAGGCCGCCGAGCACCTTGATGCGGCTGACGAGCGGCGCGTGCAGCTCCTTCGGGATCGTGTCGCTCGGGATCAGCACGCCGTCGATGCGGTGGCGGATGCGCACCGACTGGTCCTCCGGCTCGACGTGCAGATCGGTCGCGCCCTTGGCGATGGCGTCGTTGATCAGCAGTCTCGAGCAGCCGCACGACCGGCGATTCCTCGGTCGCGACGTCGACCGCGCGGCCCGGCGAGGGCGTCGACACCCTCCTTGCACCAGGTCGGTGCACGCCGGTGCGGTCGGTGTAGCAGCGCTCGATCAGGTTGCGGACGTTCTGCGCGGTGCCGCAGGTCACGGCGATCGGCCTGGCCGACGAAGCGCTGCAGCTCGTCGAGCGCCAGCACGTCGAACGGGTTCGCCTGCAGGATCTCCAGCGATCGCCGCTGGTGAAGGCGACCGGCGCCAGCATGTGCTGGCGGGCGAAGCCCTCGGGCACCAGCTCGACGGCGGCCGGATCGGGCATCAGGCCGTCGATCGAGGTGAACGGCACGCCGGCCTCGCGTGCCAGCGCCCGGGCCAGCGCCTCCTCGGTGATGAAGTTCAGCGCCAGCAGGATCTGCGCCGAGCAGCTCGCCGCTGCTGCGCTGCTGCGCCAGCGCCTGGTCGAGCTGCGCCGGCGTGATGACGCCGGCCGCGAGCAGCGTCTGTCCGAGCATGCGAATAGGCCGGCGTCAGCCGGCGCTCGTGCCCTCGGGGCGTGGCTTCAGGCGCGCCACCTCGATGCGATGCTTCTTCACCAGGTGCCACACCGAGCGCTCGGTGACGCCGAGCAGCCGCGCCGCCGCCGCCTGCACGCCGCCGGCCTGGGCCAGCGCGTCCATCACGAACGCCCGTTCGAGCTGCGACACCTTCTCGTCGAGCGACAGGTTCTGCAGCGTCTCCCAGCGCGCGCTGGCGTTGCCGGCGGCGCCTCGCGCCGGCCGGATCGGCGCGGAAAGCTGCTGAGCGCCAGCACGTCGCCGTCGTTGACGACGACCGCGCGCTCGATCATGTTGCGCAGCTCGCGGACGTTGCCCGGCCAGCCGTACTCCATCAGCGCCGCCAGCGTGTCGGGCGCCAGCCGGCTGATGCGTGCGGTTGAGCCGCTCGTTGGCCTCGGCGAGGAAGTGGTCGGCCAGCTCCGGGATCTCCTCGCGCCGGTCGCGCAGCGGCGGCACGTTGATCGTGACGACGTTGAGGCGGAAGTAGAGGTCGTCGCGGAAGGTCGCCCTCGCGCACCGCCGCCTCGAGATCCTTGTTGGTCGAGGCGATGATGCGGACGTCGACCTTGATCGTCTGGCTGCCGCCGACCCGCTGCAGCTCGCGCTCCTGCAGCGCCCGCAGGATCTTCGCCTGCGTCGCCATCGTCATGTCGCCGATCTCGTCGAGCAGCAGCGTGCCGCCGTCGGCCTGCTCGAACTTGCCCAGCTTGCGGCCGACCGCGCCGGTGAACGCGCCCTTCTCGTGGCCGAACAGCTCCGATCTCGAGCAGCGCCTCGGGAATCGCCGCGCAGTTCAACTTGATGAACGGCTTCGCCGCGCCGGTTCGAGTTCTCGTGGATCGCCTCGGCGATCAGCTCCTTGCCGGTGCCGCTCTCGCCGAGTATCAGCACCGTCGAATCGGTCGGGCCGACCCGATCGATCAGCCGCAGCACCTCCTGCATGCGCGCGGCTCGAGCCGACGATGCGGCCGCGCCGGCCGCTGCCGGCGAGCTGCTCCCGCAGCCGCTCGACCTCGGCGAGCAGCCGCTTCTTCTCCAGCGCGCGCCGCACGATCATCTCCAGCTCGTCGAGCCGGAACGGCTTGGTGAAGTAGTCGTAGGCGCCGCGGCGCACCGCCTCGAGCGCCGTGTCGCGGGTGCCGTGCGCCGTCATGACGATGATCGGCGTGCGCCGGTCGATCTTCTGCACGGCGTCCACCGCGTCGAGCCCGCTCATGCCGCGGCAGGCGGACGTCCATCAGGATCAGGTCGAAGCGCGCCGCCCGCAGCGCCTCGAGCGCATCCTCGGCGCTCGACTTCACCGTGACGGCGTACTCCTGGCGGCCCAGCGCCTCGCTCGAGGAAGAACTGCATCTGCGGGTCGTCGTCGACGACGAGAATCTCGAACATTGGATCGTCTGGCCTTCCTACGCCATCGCCATCCGTCGGCGCCGACCGACGGCAGCGGCAGCTCGATGGCAAAGGTGGTCCCGGTTTCCGGGTCGCTGTCGACGTCGATGCGGCCGTCGAGGCCGGTGACGATCTGCCGGGCGATGGCCAGGCCGAGCCCGGTGCCGCTCGGCTTGGTGGTGAAGAACGGCACGAACAGCTGGCGCCGGATCTGCGGCGGGATGAACGAGCCGGTGTTGTGCACGCTGACCGTGCGCGTGACCCGCGCCGCTCGGCGAGCCGCACGGTCACGATGCCGCCGTCCGGCGTCGCCTGGGTCGCGTTCAGCATGACGTTGGTCAGCACCTGGATCAGCCGCTCGCGGCTGCCGCGGACGACCACCGGGCCGCTGCAGTCCGACGCCACCGCCAGCGTAATCGGCCGCGCGCCGAGGCCGATGCGGGCCAGCGACACCGTTTCGGCGACCGGGCCCGTCAGGTCGAGCTCGGTCGTATCCTCGGTGCGCCGCGCGGAGAACAGCAGCAGGTCCTCGATCAGGCGATTGAGCCGGTCGATCGACTCGAGCATCGTTGTGATGTAGCGTTCGTCCGCCGATCGTCGGGCGGGATGTCGCGGCCGAGCAGTTCCGCCAGGCCGCGGAGCGAGGCCAGCGGATTGCGGATCTCGTGCGCGACGCCGGCGGTGACGGTGCCGAGCGCGACGAGCTGGTCGGCCTGCTCCAGCCGCGCCTTCAGCGCGCGCATCTGGTTCAGATCCTTGAACGCGATCATCACGCCGACCACTTCGCGGGTCGACGATCGTGCCCGCACCCTGCTGCAGGTAGGAGGCGGAGATGCCGATGCGGACCGGCCGGCCGTCGGCGGCGCGTATCTCGAGGTCCGTCGACCGCCACCGGCTCGCGCCGGGCGATCGCCGCCTCGACGTCGGTGAGCGACGCGCGGCTGCCGGAGGCGGGCGCGAACACGTCGCTGAACTTGCGGCCGACCAGATCCTCCTCGCGGTAGCCGAGTGTCGCTTCGGCGGCCGGCGCTCGACCCGATGACGCGGCCGTCGACGTCGAGCGTGATGACGGCGCCGGTCATGCTCTGCAGGTAGTGGCGCTGGATCGCCGAGATGGCGTCGTTCATCGCGCCGCCGAGCGAGTCGAGCTCCGAGGTCGAGGCAATCTGCAACGCGCCGCGCAGGTCGCCGGAGGCGAGCGCTTCGAGCTGCTCGCGCACCTGCCGCACCGGCCGCGTGACGCCGATGGCGATACCCAAGCCGAGCAGCGCCGCGATCAGCGAGATGACGGCGATCTGCACGCCCAGTTGCGCCAGCCGCTCCGACGTCACGCTGCTGGCGCCGTAGACCACGTAGAGGCGTGACGCCGTGCTCAGCGTGAAGAAGCCAGCGCCGCCGACCAGCAGGCCCATGGTCAGCGGCAGGACCAGCATCAGCTTGGCGCGCGTGTTCCGCGTCGCTACCGGCAGCCGGTCGCGCCTCGTCACCGGCTCACCGCCGTTCCGGACGAGGGCGTCAGGGCGATCATCCTGCGGCCGTGCACCGGCGACTCGACGACGATCGCCTTCGGCTGAATGTCGACGATCGTCGCGGCTCCCACCTTGTCGCCAATGCCGGCGATCCGGCCATTGACCATTGCCAGCCGTCGCTGTGGCGAGAACAGGATCGTGGCGACGACGACGTCGGGCTCCGGCGGCGGGGCGACCGCCGCCTCGACGACGACCGGTGCGACGGCACGGCGCACGTTCTCGAACGGGTTCCGCGGCCACTGTGGCAGGCGATCGAGCGTCACGTCGGGGACCGGCGGAATCCGGGCTGGATCGATCGCCGCGGCAGCGCTCGCGCCATCCGAGGCGACCGGTGCCGGCAGCGCGTCGACCGGCGCGGGCGCACGCACCCCTCGCGCGGCGCTGCCGGCGGCAGGCCGTGTGAACATCCAGACGTTGTAGGCGATGGCCGCCGCCAGCAGCAGCAGCGCGGCCGCCAGGTGACGCTTGTCGACGTTCACGGCAGCATCTCCTCGGCCGCCGGGCGGCGCTGCGGCGTTGCCGGAACGTGCCCCGCCGCGTCCCGTGAGTACGCGAACATCGTCATGGCAACATGGATTGAGCCGTCGTCGCTGATTGCCGCCGTGCTGTCCTGGCCGTTCGGCGTGATGACGCGTGGCCGCACCTCGAGGTTGCGGATCTCCACCGTCGTCGCCAGGTCGCGCAGTTGCCACAGGAAGGTGCCGAGGGCGGCATAGTCCCCGTCGAAGGCCATCGTGACCGGTGAGTAGGCCAGCGGCACGTCGAAGAGGCGTGTCCGCGGGTCTGGCTCGGCGGCACCGGAAACGCGCGGGCCGTCGGCGCGCGCCACCTGCACGCGGTCGCCGGTCTCAATCAGCAGGTTGCGAACCTGCACTGACGATGCGAGGCGCGCCAGCTCCTCGAGCAGCGCCGCCGTCGCGTCGCCGACCGCCACGTGCGCCTGGAAGGCCGCGACAGGGTCACCGGGCGGCGGCGGCGCCGAGGGCTGCGACAGCGCGGCGCGCGCCTGCGCGGCCCGCTGCCGCAGCGTGTCGAGGTCGCGCGCCGCCCTGGCCGAGTCTGACGTCGCCGGCGCAATCAGCAGCAGCCATCCCGCGGCAACGACAACGATCGGCGCGGCGAGCGGCAGATACTGCCTGAGCCGCATCGGGTCGATGGTCATTTCGGCACCTGGAAGCGGAGCGCGAACTCCACGCCGCTTCGGCCGTCGGGCAGCGGAGCGGCAGGCGCGGCGCCAACGGCGGCCGTCACCGCCCGCGCTCCCGTGCCGGACAGAACACGCAGCGCTGGTGATTGCACCGGCGCGCCGGCAAACGGCGAGTCGCTCATGCCGCGCAGCAGGGCGTTGACCGCTGCCTGCCCCGCTGCCGCGTCGTCGTCGACCGCCAGCCCGGTGACGGTCGCCTGCCATTTCGCTCCGGCGGCTTCCACGACGATCGAGCTGAGCACGACGTCATCGCCGATCGATCGACCGATCGCCTCCAGGAACCGCGCCAGGCGCGGCCCTTCCGAGGCAAAGGCGGCAACCGCGGCGCTACGGGCGCGGCTCAACTCGGCGGCGCCGCGCAGTTCGGCGAGGCGTGCGGCCTGCGGCTGCAGCGCGGCGATCTGCTGCTCGAGCGCCTGCTTCTCGCGCTGCCGGCTGGATGCGGTCCGCTGCACGGCGGCATACCACACGGCAAGCAGCAACACGCTGGCGGCAACCGCGGCAGCCAGCCGCAGTGCCTCTGTCCGGTTCTGCCGCGACTTCTGCATGGCCGCGGGCAGCAGGTTGGCAGCAACGTGGGCGTCGGCGCCCGCGGCGATGGCCAGCCGGAGGGCGGCAACGCCCGACCGGAACTCGCCCGCCGGTTCCGGTACCGCCGACGCGTCGATGCCAGCCAAGGAGTCGAGCGTCTCGACGCGGAGCTCGAGCACGGCGGCCAGCGGCCCGGCGAGGTCACGCAGCCCCGGCATGTCTCCACACAGCACCGCCGTCTCGACCGGCGTGCGGAATGTCTGCTTGAAGAACAGGATCGAACGGCGGACTTCGGAAACCAGCCGGGTGCTGAGCGGGTCGCCGGCGGCAGTCGGCTCGCTCTCGTGCCCCCAGGCCATCTCGCGGGCAAACAGCAGCATGCCGTCGCGGACGATGGCGACGCAGGTGGCGCGGGCGCCGAGGGCGACGTAGACCGCGGTGCTGCCGGGGAGCGCATCGCCGCGCGACCGGGCGAGCGCAGCCATCGCCATCGCCGGGGTGACGACGCGCTCGACGTGGAAGCCGGCCTCGATCAGCGGCTGGGTGCGGCGCTCGACCTCACTGCCGGCAGCGGCGACGACTGACGCCTCCCGCTTGCGATGGGTGCCGACGGTGACTTCGGCGCCGATCATCGTGGCGACCGTCGCGCGCGTGCCGTCGGTTTCGAGAGCGGCGATCTCCTTGCGCGCCTCGCGGGCGGCGATTGCCGGCAGGTCGCCGGGCTTCGCCGGCGGCAGCCGCATGTACTGATGGGCGGTCCGCAGCCCCCACAGGATCACGGTTGCCTGGCGCGCCAGCTTTCTTTCGATCCGGATCGCGGAGAGGGCGCGAGCCGCTGCCACCGGATCCGCCGCCGCCGCGGCCGCCGCCACCTGGGTGACGAAGCGGCGCACCACGACGTCGCCGCCGGTCCGCTGGCGGCCGCCGGCCGCCACCTGGATCTCGACCAGCCGGCACCCTGTCGGGTGGACTTCGATACTCGTGCGCGTGGGCATGGTGTGGCGCACGGCTTGGCGAATCCGTGCAGGGCTATGAACTCTGAGCGACGGCCACAAGCGGCCGTCCTCAGAGCTATTTATCGGCGGATGCGGGGGGGAACAACAGGATTTGTAGCGCGCGCAGCGCTACCGCGTGTTGCCGGAGACGACGTAGATGAGGTCGTCGCCCTGCGGCGTCGTACCGCCGCTGGTGACGCCGTTGCCTTCCATGTCGGTATCGACGTTGCCGTCGGATCCCGCCGAGAGCACGAAGACGTCGAAGTTGGTCCCCTTCGCCGACGACTCGGACGAGGGGTTGAGAAAGACGGTGTTCGCGCCGTAACGATTACCCCATGGATCGGGTCCGATCGGGCCGGTGAGGTAGGCGCCGCGCCAGCCGAGGCCGACGCGCGGGCCGCCGGGGGCAGGGAACACGACCTGGGGATACTGCGTCGTCAGGCCGTTGGCATCCACCGTGTTGTAGGAGAGGTGCGGGTTCATGTTGCCGACGTTGTCGCTCGCATCGTCGGTCGCATCCCACTCGACCGCACCGGCAATGACGTAACCGGTGTTGCTGGCCGACACGCCGGTGTTGGCGCTGCGGGTCGGCGTGACGCCATCGCTGACGAGCAGGTCGATGCGGTTGGCCGCCAGGCGAACGACGGGCGCGGCGGCATTGGGGTCCTGCACGGGAAAGGGCAACCCGGTGTCGCGGAGCAGGCGGAGGATGCCGGTGCCGATCGCCTCGACATCCTCCTTGCCCTTGGTTTGCCGCGCATCGCTGACGTAGTCGCTCACCGACGGTGATAGCACGGCGGTGACGAGGAACAGGATCATCAGGATGATCGTGGCCTCGACAAGCGACATGCCGGCCTGGCCGGCAAGGCGCGCCGACATGCGGGTGGCGAAGCGCGGATTCTGCATAAGCGCGGTACCTGACTATTGGATCCGGACGCCGATGTCGTCGCCGGTCAGCACGGCGGTGGTGATCGGCTGGGCGTAGGCGGTCTCGAGCTGACCGTTCGGCCCGGCCGAGACGACCCACACACTGCTCTTCATCGCGCCTGCCGCCGTCTGGACACCGAGGGTGGCGTCGATCAGGCCGACATTCACTTCGTAGCGGTTGTTCCACGCGTCGGCGCCGAGCGGGCTCGACAGGTACGGCCCGTTCCAGCCGAAGTTGGCGGTGGCGGTGCGCAGCGTGTAGCCCGGGGTGTTGCTGAGCAACTGGCCGCCAAGCAGATCGCTGGTGCCGGTCGTCCAGGTATTCGGCGCCGCCACCGACGGCACGTTGCCGGGACTGACCAGCAGGTCCACCTTGCTGGCCGCAGCGCCCGGTCCGCCATTGCTGGCCGCCGACCACTGCGGGAAGAAGCCGTTGTCCTTGTAGAACTGGGCAACGGAGGCGGCGACGGTCTGCGTATCGCTACGCGTCCGCGCCACGCGGGAGTCGTTGATGAAATTGCTGATCGACGGCGTCAGGATCAGGGCCAGGGTCACGATGACGGCGAGCACGACGGTGAGCTCGATCAGGGTGAAGCCTGCCGCACCAGCCCGGCCGCCGTCGCGCTGCCGGGGGGTGCGGTTCAGATCGTTGCTGCGCACGGCAGCCTCCATCAAAAGGGGGTCTACCGTGAAGAACCTTGAATCGTGTAGATCACGTCGTCGCTGACGGCGACCGAGCCGGACTGCATGAACGGCGTGTCGATCGAGCCGTTGGTGCCCGCGGACACGACGACGACGTCGCGCGACCAGCCGGCGCTGCGCAGGCCTTCGGTCGTTCCCGCCGTCGCGTCGCTGGCGGTGGTCAGGAAGATGGTGTTCGCCTCGTAGTGGTTGCCCCACGGGTCAGCGCCGGTCGGGCCGGTCAGGTAGGCGCCGCGCCAGCCGATTCCGCCACGCGGGCCGCCGCCGGAGGTGAAGGTCACCGAGGTGTAGCCGACGGTGTTGGTGACGAGCTGTGCGTCGATCGTCGACGTCAGGTTCAGCGACACGTTGGTGTCGTCGCCGCCGCCCGGCGCCGTATCGACACCGTCACCGGCGATTGCGCCAACCCAGTTGTTCGAGGCGTTCGTCGTGTTGCTGTGCGAACCGGCCGGCAGCACCACCGCGGCGGCGGTGACGGTCGGATTGGTGCCGCCGCTGCCAACCAGCACGTCGACGCGGCCGGCGCGCGTGCAGCCGGTCGAGATGGTCGCGCTGCTGACCGTCGTCAGGCACGGCAGCCCGGTGTCGCGCACCAGGCGCAGGATGCCGGTGCCGATCGCCTCGACGTCTTCCTTTGCCTTGACGTTGCGTGATTCTTCCAGGTAATCGCCGATCGACGGCGCAATCACCGACGTGAGGATGGCGAGGACCATCAGGATGATCGTCGCTTCGACGAGCGACATGCCCGTCTGGCCTGCGAGAGTGCGTTTCATGTCTGCCTCCAACCTTTGCTCGCCGGCGCGCTAGCGCGTCGAACCTTTCATGACGTAAATGACGTCGTCGCCGCCGGCGCTGCTGCCGGACGCGCCGAATGCGGTTTCGACCATGCCGTTGGAGCCGGGCGACAGCACGATCGCGTCGTAGCTCCAGCCGCCGTCGGCGTTGCCTTCCGCGCTCGCCGGTGCGCCGCGTCGGTGGCGACGGCGAGGAACACCGTGTTCGCCTGGTAGCGGTAGCCCCACGGATCGAGGCCGGCCGGGCCGGTCAGGTAGGCACCGCGCCAGCCGAGGCCGGTGCGCGGGCCGCCGCCGCCGGTGAAGTTCACCGCAGGTATAGGCCACCGTCGCGTTGGTGATCAGCTGGTCGTCGACCGTGGCCCGTTCGGCCACCGCCGGCGTGTTCGTGTTGTCGCCGCCCGCCCAGTTGTAGGGGGTGGCTGCCGCGTTGCCGGTGAGTGCCGCCGATGCCGCACCCGACACTTCTTTCGCCGCGTCGTCGACGTCGGTGTCGGCGATGCCCGCGCCGCTGACCAGCAGGTCGACGCGGTTGGCGCGTGTGCACGCCAGGCTGGCGTCGACCTTGAGGCAGCGGCTGCCGGTGTCACGCAGGACGCGCAGGATGCCGGTGCCGATGGCCTCGACGTCCTCCTTGGCCTTCACCGCGCGCGCTTCGTTGATGTAGTCACCGGCCGACGGTGCGATGACGGCCGTCAGGATCGCGAGCACCATCAGGATGATGGTGGCCTCGACGAGCGACATGCCCTGTTCCGAGTTCCACTTACGCATCTCAATCTCCTCCGCGTCCTTGACCGCGGCGCGCCCGGGGCGCGGGGTTAACGAGGTGTCTGAACGGTTGGGTTTTGAGCAACGGCAGTGCCATCGCCGCTGTTGCTCGTAAACGTCTGATTTGAAGCAACTTACAGGTTGTGCCAGATCGGCTCACGACAAAAACCGTGGTGCCGGGCGCCGGGTGCAGCCACACAATTTGGGGCGCTACCGGGCGCCGCCCGCCAGCACGTAGAGCACGTCGTTGCCGCTGGTCACGCCGTCGAGATCGAAGCGCGTGTCGACGCGGCCGTCATCGCCGGCCGACAGCACCACCACGTCGTTGACGCTGCCCGACGGCCCGGAGCCCGAGCGCGCGCGCCAGGAACTCGACGTTGACGGCGTAGCGCGTGCCCCACGGGTCGGCGCCGATCGGCCCCGGCAGGTAGGCGCCACGCCAGGCATGCGGCGCGTTGAAGAGCGCGCCGCCGTCCGGATCGAACGCGGTCGTGACGCTCATGTTCGCCGCCGAGCGGTAGGCGTTGGCGGCCAGGTTGCTCGGGGTGTTGAGCACGAGGAAGTTCGCCGAGCAGCTGCGTCGCGCCGTGATCGACCGCTGCGTGTCCCAGTCGGTGCGCCGCAGTGGCACGGCTGACGCCAAGCGTCGGAATCGCGCCGCCGCTGACCAGCAGGTCGACGCGGTTGGCGCTGGCGTGCGACGGCACCGATGTCGCGGCGGCACCGTTGCCGTCGCGCAGCATCCAGCCTTCGCCGATGTCGTTCAGCAGTTGCGCGATGGCCGCGCCGATCGCTTCGACGTCCTGCTTGGCGGCCGCCTGCTGGGCGGAGTCTGACGTAGCTACTGCACGGACGGCGCCAGCATCGCCGTCAGGATCGCCAGCGTCGCCAGGATGACGGTCGCTTCGATCAGCGACAGGCCCCGCTCGCCGCGCATCGCTCGTCTACTTCGCATGCTGCTCACCACGTAGATGAAGTCGTCGTCGCCGGGAACGGCCCCGTCCTGCGCCGACCTGGTGTCGATCTCCTCGTCCGGCCCGGCCGACAGGACGAACACGTCGATGCGCGGGTAGTCGAGACGCCGAGCGCCGAGCCGTCGGGCAGCGTCGCGGTGATGCCGCCGATCACCGCCGTCGGCCGCCGGGTCGAGAAAGGCGACGTTGACGGCGTAGCGGTTGCCCCACGGGTCGGGATCGACCGGACCGCGCAGGTAGGCGCCGCGCCAGGCGAACGGCGCGTTGAAGCCGCTCGACTCGTCGCGGGCGAAGTCGAGGTTGTTGCTGCCGGCGCCGACGACGGTGATGTCCGACGGGTTGCGATAGCGGTTGCCGGGCGTTTCCTGCGGGCTGTTCTCGCACGAGGTGGTTCGACAGCGTGTCCACGGTGGTGCCGTTGAGCGCCAGCGTCCAGAAGGTCTCGGCGGCCAGCGTCGCCGCCAGCGTCGGGATGTCGCCGTCGCTCGACGAGCAGGTTGACGCGATTGCCGTCGGTCGCGCGGTCGGCGGCTCACGGCATAGGTGCCGTTGCTGGCGTTGGCGCAGGAACTGGTGCTCACCGTTGTCGGTGATGAACTCGTTGATCGCCGCTGGCGATCACCTGACGTCCTCGCGCGTCCGCGCCTGCCGCGACGGGTCGATGTAGTTGTTGACCGCCGGCGCGAGCATCGCCGCCAGCGCGATTACGGTCATCAGCGACGATCGTCACCTCGACGAGCGACATGCCGGCTTCGGTGCGAGCCGCCGGCGGGCGTGGCGCGTCATCCGCACGGCGGCACCGTGTCGCCCGGGGTGCAGCGGCCGTAACCGGCATCCGGCGTGCTCAGACCGGGGTCGCGACGGATCACGGCGATGATGTCGTCGTCGCCGGGCACGAGTGCCGTTGATCGCGAACGGCGTGTCGATCTGCTCGTCGGGGCCGGCGGACAGCACGAACACGTCGTTGGTCGTGCGCCGGGCGTCCTTCAGTCCAGCGGGTGTTGACGGCGTAGCGGTTGCCCCACGGATCCGGATCGATCGGGCCGGTGAGGTAGGCGCCGCGCCATGGGTCGACGCCGGTGGTCGGGTAGTCGTTGGCCGCGCTGCCGCGCGGATCGTTGGTAATCAGGTGGCGCTCGAGGAAATCGACGGTACCGGTCGTGCTGTCGACCGCCTCCTGCCAGAGCGCGTCGCCGCCCGCACCGAGCTCGCGCGGGATGTCGCCGTCGCCGACCAGCAGGCGCGCGGTGTGTACCGCCGGAGGTACCGCTCACCGTGAAGCCGGTGAAGCCGGCGCCACCGAGGTCGGTGAGGAACATCACCACCGCCGTCTTGATTGCTTCACAGTCCTCGACTGCGCGTGACAGCCGGGTCCGGTCGATGACCCGGCCGGCGACCGGCGCCACCCCAGCAGTGATGATGGCCATCGCCAGGAGCACGATCGTGATCTCGATCAGCGACAATCCGTCTTCGGCCCCGGCGCGCCGCCGCCCGACCATCACGGCTGCACCAGCTGAATGAGATCGTCACCGCCGGCCGCCAGCGGATTGGCGCCCCAGGCCGTTTCGATAACTTCGTTCCGCCCGGCCGACAGCACGACGACGTCGTTGCCGTTGCTGTCGAGATAATCGCTGTTGACTGCGTAGCGGTTGCCCCACGGATCCGGATCGATCGGAGCGGTCAGGTAGGCGCCGCGCCACCGGTTGCCGCCGTTCGTCGGGTAGTCGTTCGCGCTGTCGCCGCGCGGGTTGTTCGTCACCAGGTGACGCTCGAGAAAGTCGACAACGCCGGTCGTGTTGTCGACGCTTCGCTGCCAGAGGTTGCTGCCGGATCCGAGCAGTTCGCGCGGCGTGTCGCCGTCGGTCACCAGCAACTGCACCTCGGTGCCGTTGACCGCCCCGTTGACGGTGAAGCCATCGTTGAAGTTGCCGAGGTCACTCAGCGCCTGGTCGATTTCGAAGGCGATCGCCGCCATCTCGGTACTGCGCCCGCGCGGTCTCGGCGCGCTGCAGCACCGGCCGGATCACCGGCACGAGCGCGGTCGCCAGGGCCATGCTGATCGACAGCATGGTCACCAGTTCCAGCGTGGTCAGGCCGCGTTCGCTGCGCATCACTGGATCCGGATGACGATGTCGTCGCCCCAGACGCGGGCGTCGGTGATCTTCTGTTCGTACGGCGTCTCGACGACGCCGTTGGCGCCGGCCGACACGATGTAGACGGCGCGCCGGGCGCGGCCGCTCGCATCGGCCGGAGTGCTGCCGCCGTCGAGCCAGCGGGCGTTGACCATGTACTGCTTGCCCCACGGGTCGCCTGGCAGCATGGTGCTGAGGTACGGCCCGTTCCAGCCGGTCGACTCGCCGGGGCGGCGTACGTGGTAGCCGCGCTCGTTGTTCACCAGGTAGGCGTCGAGCGAGTCGCGGCGCGCCTCGGTCCAATGCTGCCGCTGCGCCTGGAACGCCGACGTGGCCGGACGCTTCATCAGTCCGACGCCCTGTGCAACGCTCGCCAGCGGGCCGTCGGCAGCGCTGTCGTCGATCGACGGCACGTCGCCCTCGCTGCTCAGCACATCGGCCGCTGCCACCGACAGGCCCGACGCCGACGCCTGCACGGCTGCGGCGGCGCTGCCGACGATGGCGGTGGCGCCGATGTCCTGCTGCAGCTGCAGCAAAGCGGTGGCGAGCATCGCGACTTCCTTCTCGGCTTTCACCGTGCGCGCGGTCGTCACCGACGTCGACATGATCGGCGAGATCATCCCGGCGAGGATGAACATGACCGACAGCATCACGGTCATCTCGATGATCGTCATCCCGGCTTCGCTGCCGGGCCGGTGATAGGCGGCTACAGCTGTGTGCACGCGCGCTTGCTCCTCACAGGGCCACGCGGCCCCGGCGGCCGTCCGGCCGCCATGCGTTGAAAGGGTCGAGCCATCGCTGGCTCTGCCGTCGCAAGAGCAAGTGGCATGCCCCGGGATGCGCAAGGACGCAAGTCGTGCTTTTGAAATGACTTACAGCTGTAGCGACGGCGGCGGCGGTAGCGAAGCTACAAAATGTGAGGCCGCCGCCCCGGGACTCCGGGGCGGCGGCCAACAATCGATGTAGCGTCGCGGGCGGGCTGCGGCGGCGGTCGGCTGCCGGCGGCCTAGATCGTCCAGTCGACCGCCAGGGTGGCGGTCGTCTGGCCGGTGGCGGTGACGGTGAACGTCGTCGACTTCGCTCCGGCCGTCGCGTTCGACGCCGGTGTCGTGCTGAAGGTAATCGTCACCGGCGACGCCGTCGTCACGCTGCCGCTCGTCGGCGACCGCGTAATCGTGTGGCGCGACACCGCCACCGGTGCGGTCACGGTGATGGCAATCGTGCCGGAGTCACCGACGTTCCTGGCGAGGAAGGTGGTGGTGCGCGCCACGCTTTTGGCAATGGTGCCCAGCGAGCGCGTTGCCGGCTCGACGCAGAGCCTGGCCGGCGCCGCTGCCGCCGTCAATGTCACCGCGACCGTATCCGAGTTGGTGGCGTTGGTGCCGGTGACGGCCAGCGATCCGCTGTACGAGCCACCCGCCAGGATGCCCTCCATCGGATTGAGCACGGTCGTCACCGTGATGTTCGCGCTCGTTGCGCCGGCGGCCACCGTCCCGGTCGTGTTGCTCGACGACAGCCACGTGCCGCCGCTGACCGTGCTCGGCGTGATGGTGTAGTTGAGCGGTGCGTCGCCGGTGTTCTGGATCTGGAACGTCTTGGTGGCGATCGCACCGCCACTCGACACCGCGTTACACGTCGTCCAGCGCGCGCCGCTGAAGGTCAGCGACGAGGGAATGACGACAATGGTCGGCGCGGCGGTGACCGACAATGACACTGGCGTGTTCACCGGCGATACCACTGCGCCCGGCGCGGTAATCGCGATGTTGCCGGTATACGAGCTGGTTGCCAGGGCGTTGCTCGTTATCGTTGCCGTCAGGGTTGTCGATGCACCTGGCGCGAGCGTGCCGCTCGCCGGACTGACCGACAGCCAGCCAGATCCACTGTTCATGGTGGCAGCGGCCGACCAGTTCATCGCCGTGCCACCGGTGTTCTGCAAGGTGATGGTCTGCGCTGCCGGGCTGCGGCCGCGCAACGTCGAGAAGGTGAGCGACGCGGGCGAGCGGGTGATTGCCGCGCGGGTGTTCACCGTCAAGGTGACGGCGATGTCCGCCGGAGTATTGGTGGCATTCGCGTCGGCGACACGGATGGTGCCGGTGTAGGTGCCCGGTGCCAGCGCGGCGCTGGCGATGGCAATCGTGAGCGTCGTGTTGCCGCCCGACGCCACCGTCCCCGTGCCGGCCGGCGAGACCGACAGCCACCCGCTGCCGTTGTTCATCGTCACCTGTGGCGTGAACACCAGTGACGCGTCTCCGGTGTTGCTGACCGTGACCGTCTGCGATGGCGGGTTCGACAACTCCGTGACGGTAAAGGTCCGCGTCGCCGCGCTCAGCGAGATGGTCGGCGCCGGGTTGACCGTCAGGCTGATGGCGGTGCTCTGCGATCCGCCTGGCGCACCGGCGGCGGCAATTGCGACCGCACCCGTATAGCTACCGCTCGTCAGCGAGCTACTGGCGATGGTGACGGTCAGCGAGGTGCTGGCACCAGGTGCCAGCGTGCCGCTCGCCGGCGCCACGGTCAGCCAGCCGCTGCCGGTGTTCATCGTCGACGACGACGTCCAGTTCATCGTGGCGTCACCGGTGTTCTGCAGCATGATCGCCTGCGTTGCCGGGCTGCGGCGGCGCAGCGTCGTGAACGTCAGTGCCGCCGGCGCACGCGTGATGATCGGCGCCGCCGTAACCGTCAAGGAGATCGGGACGTCGAGGGGCGAATTGGTGGCGTTGGCGTCAACCAGCCGGAGATTGCCGGCGTAGCTGCCCGAGCTCAGCGCCGCGCTGGCGATCGACATGGTCAGGACGACGTTGCCGCCCGGTGCGACGGTGCGGGCGCCCGCCGGTGAGACTGACAACCAGGCACCGCCGGCCGTCGTGCTCACCGCCGGCGTGAACGTCAGGGCACTGTCACCGGTGTTGGTGATCGTGACCGCCTGACTCGCCGGGTCGACGCCCTGGCTGACGCTGAAATTCAGCGCTGCCGGGCTCGGCGCAATCGTCGGCGCGCCGTTAACGGCCAGCGAGACGGCGGTCGATGCAGGGCTGCCGGTCGCCGCCGGATCGACGATGGAGATCGTTCCGCTGTACGAGCCCGTGCTGAGAGCCGTGCTCGAGACGGTGACGGTGAGGGTCGTGCTGCCGCCTGCCACGAGCGAGCCGCTCGCGGGCGAGACGGCCAGCCACCCGCTGCCGCTTCCCATGCTCGCCGCCGCGCTCCAGTTCATGGTCGCGGCACCGGTGTTCTGCAGGGTAATCGCCTGGGTCGCCGGGCTGCGGCCGCGCAGCGTCGTGAAGGTCAGCGCTGCCGGCGCTCGCGTCACGATTGCCGCGGCGGCGACGGTCAGGCTGACCGCGACGTCCTGCTGCGTGTTCGTCGCGTTGACATCGCCGATGCGGACCGTACCGGTATAGGCACCAGGTGCCAGAGCGCCGCTGGCAACGGAGACCGTCAGGGTGGTGCTGGCGCCGGCGGCGAGCGTCGTTGCCCCCGAGGGTGAAACAGCCAGCCACGCCCCGCCGGCGCCAGTGGTCAACGCCGGAGTAAAGGTCAGGGCGCCATCGCCGGTATTGGTCACGGTCACCGTCTGATTCGCAGGGTTGGCTCCCTGGGCAACCGAGTAGCTCAAGGAACTGCTGCCGGTTGCAATCGTCGGCGCCGGCACGACCGTCAACCCGACGGCGGTGCTCACCGGGCTGCCCGCGGCCGCGGGGTCGGTGACGGTGACGGTGCCGCTGTAACTTCCGGACGCGAGTGCGCTGCTGGTCACCGTGGCGGTCAGCGTCGTGCTGGCGCCAGCGGCGAGCGTACCGCTCGCTGGCGACACCGCCAGCCATCCGCTGCCGCTGCTCATCGCCGCAGCGGCGGTCCAGTTCATCGGTGCGCTGCCGGTGTTCTGCAGCGTAATCACCTGGGCCGCCGGGTTGCGCGTCCGCAGGGCCGTGAACGACAGGGTCGCCGGCGCGCGGGTGACGATCGCTGCCGCGCTGACGGTCAGCCCGACGACGACGTCGACGGGAGTGTTCGTGGCGTTCGCATCGCTGATGCGCAGGTTGCCGCTGTAGCTGCCAGGCGACATGGCAGTGCTGTGGACGTCGACGGTCAAGGTGGCGCTCGCGCCGGGGGCAACGGTGATCGCTCCAGCCGGCGTCACCGACAGCCAGGCACCGCCGGTGGAAGTGGATGCACCTGGCGTAAAGGTCAGCGGGCCATCGCCGGTGTTGGTGATGGTCACCGTCTTGGCCGCCGGACTGGCGCCGTGGCCAGAGGTGAACGCGAGTATCGCCGTGCTGCTGGCGATAGTCGGCGCAGCGTTGACGGTCAGGCCGATCGCCGCCGCCGCCGGGCTGTTCGACGCGTTCGCATCGACGACCGCGATCGAGCCGCTGTAGCTGCCCGACAACAGCGCCGCGCTGGTCACCGTAACGGTCAGCGTGGTGCTGCCGCCGGCGGCGACCGCGCCACTCGCCGGTGACACCGACAACCAGCCGCTACCCGACGACATCGATGCGCCGGCCGCAAAGTTCAAGGTGGCGTTGCCGGTATTGCTCAACGTAATGCTCTGCGTCGCCGGGTTGCGCGAGCGCAGCGTCGTGAATGCCAGGGAGGCCGGAGACAGCGCGATGGTCGGCGCCTGCACCGTGAGCGTTACCGTCACGGTCTGCGGCGCGTTCAGCGCGCCCGGCGCGGCCACCTGGACCGTGCCGACATACACACCCTTGGCCAGTGTCGCCGTGTCGATTGCCAGGCCGAGGGCGGCCGGGGCGCCATTCGCCGCGGTGCCACTGCCGCCGGAGGCAATCGACAGCCACGTCCCGCCGGCGGTCACTTCAGCCGTGTAGTTCAACGGCGTGCTGCCGGTATCACTGATGACGACAGTCTGCGTCGCCGGGTTGGCGCCGCCCTTGATCGCCGTGACGGAGAGCGCGGTGGGCGACAACGCCAGCGACGCGATCGCCCGGACGTCGAGCGCGACCGGCAGCACGTGCGGCGAATTGGAAGCGGTGGCATCGCTGACCGTGAGGGCGCCGCCGTATTGGCCCGGCGCCAACGCACTGCTGCTCACGCTGAAGGTCAACGTGCGCGAGCCGCCGGGCGCGATGGTCATTGGCGTGGCCGGCGACACCGACAGCCAGGCACCGCCGGCCTCGGTCGACACCGCTGGCGTGAAGGTCAACGTCGCGTCGCCGGTGTTCGACACCGTGACGTTCTGTGATGGCGGGTTGCTCTGCTCGTTCGGCGAGAACGTCAGGCTTGCCGGCGAGAACGCGATCGTCGGCGCGGTGACCGTCAACGTCACCGACACGGTCTGCGCAGCATTGTTGGCGTTCGGGTCGGCGACCTGCACCGTTCCGGTATAGACGCCCTTGTCCAGGGCGGCCGTGGTGAACGCCAGCACCAGGTTGGCGGTGCCACCCGGGTTCACCGTGCCCGTGCCACCACTGGAGATACCCAACCAGCTGTTGCCGCTCGTCACGGTCGCGGTGTAGTTGAGCGTCGCGTCGCCGGTGTTGCCGACGACCACCGTTCGCGGCGCCGGACTTGCCGCGGTGCGCACGACCGACACCGCGATGCTCGCGGGATTGACGCTGATCGAGGGGGCGGCGACATCGAGCGTGACAGTCACGACCGCCGGCGAGTTGGATGCCTCGGGGTCGGTCACGGTCAAGGTGCCGGTATACGTGCCGCGCGGCAGGCCGGTCGGATCGACCGTCACCGAGACGGCCGTAGCAAACAGCGGGATCGTGTTGCCCGACGATTGCGACGCCCGCAGCCAGGTCTGGTCGCTGGCCATCGTCCAGGCGAGGGTACCGCCGCCGGTGTTCGACACCGTCAGCGCCTGCGCGGCCGGCGCGGTGCCGCCGACGCTCGCGTCGAAGGTCATCGTCGACGGAGTCAGTGTGATTCTCGGTGGCGTCGCGGTGATGAAAGCGGTGATCGAGACCGTACGCGGCGAATTCGAGGCATTGCTGGTGATGGTGACGCTGCCTGCCTGAAAGCCGACCGCCATCTGCCCCGGGTCTACGGTGATCTCCAGCGCCGATGGTGCCGTCCCCGCGCGGCGGCCAACAACGATCCACGGCTGCGACGCGCCGGCCGTCCAATCGAGCGTGCCGCCACCGGTGTTGGAAATACTGACCGTCTGCGTGGGCGGCATCGTGCCGCCGGTGCTGCCGGAGAACACCAGGGAGGTCGGCGAAACCGTCATCGCCGGCGCAACCGTGACGTTCAGGGTGACGGTGATGGTGCGGGGGGCGGCGCCGCCGGGACCGTCGTCCACCGTGATCGTGTCGGTGAACGGCGACAGTGCGGCATTCAGCGCCGCGTGATTGACGCTGATCGCCAGCGATGAAGGCGCTGTGCCGCTGCTTGGCGCGAGTGACAGCCATGACTGCGTCTTGGTCGCCGTCCAGGACAGCGGCTGTCCCGCCGCCTCGGTGATCGCAATCGCCTGCGTGCCCGGGGCAGTGCTGCCGGACACCGCGTCGAACCGCAGCGCTGACGGGTTGGCAACGATGGTCTTGGTCGCGGCGGCGGCGCCAACCTGGAAGCGCGCGACCCGTGCGGCCGGCGAACGCCCCAGCGTCGGGCCGTCGAAGGACGCGGCGAAGAAGACCGTGCCGGTACCGCGGCCGGTATCGTTGATGACGGTGGTAATCCCCTGCGGCTGCGGGTAGCCGGTCAGCGGAAAGGGATAGAGCAGATCGGCGGCGGGCAGCGTGAACCTGACGAACCCGTTGCCGTCGTCGACCCCGGTGAGGCTGGCTTGCGTCGTGGGTGCCGTATAGGTGATCGGCAGGATCGTGCTGTCGGTAACGGTCAGCACGACCGTCTTCGGCGTCACCGTGCGGCTGGTCGGCGCCACCACCGTGACAGGCGCAGCAGCGCGGGCCGCAGCGGCCACGAACGAAATACTATTGCCGTTCTGCTCGGTGACAAACGTCTCGCTGTCGCTGTTGAGGGCCGCCTGCTGCGGCAGGTCGAAGCCGTCACCCGCGCTGCGGGCGTAGCGGGTCACCTGGTTGCTGGCAGGGTTCAGGCAGTGCACCAGGCCAGTCAGATCGCCGATGCCACCTTCGGAGACGACGCACACCGTACTCCCAGACACCTGGACACCGGCTGGCGCGGTGCCCGCTGGCAGCGCCCATTCGGTGACGACGCCACTGGCCAGATTCAGCCGGCCGATGCTGTTGCCGATGCGCGCACTGAACCAGGCGTTGCCGGTGCTGTCGAGCGCGACGTGGTGCGGTTCCCCACCCACCCCCCACATCGTCATCGACACCTTGCCGCTGGCGGGGTTTCTCGGCACCTTGACGATGGCGTTGCCGATGCCGACGGCGTTCTTCGACGGCAGCGCGGCGACGGCGCCGTGGTCGGCGGCCACGACGATGCCGTGCGGGACGAGCGGGGCGGAACCGCGGAAGCGGCGGAACGTGTTGCTGCCACCGAGCTTCATGATGAAGGAGGGGTCACCCTGCATCGACATCCAGATATCGGCATTGCCCTTGTTCAGGGCGATGCCGAGCGCCGGTCCGCCGGCGTCGCCCGGATCGACCGGTTTCCACTCCAGGTAGTTCCCTGTCGCTGCCGCCGGATCGAGCCGGCCGATGCGCGGCAACGGGTTCTGGGTTGTCACCCACACGTTTCCGGCAGGACCGGCGACGCCACTGACGTCGATCAGGATGGCGGACACGTTCTGAGAACTGTCGCCGCTGCCGCCCGTGGCTGCGAAGAGGTCCCACTCCTTCAACGTGCCGCCGGTCGGCGTGCTCTGCGCCCGCAGCAAAGGCGGCGCGCCGACGAGGGTGAGAACGAGGGCACACGCGAACGCAACGCGCGTGCGCGCGGAACGGGTCGAAGCAGTCATGACACTCCAGGAGAGGCGGATCTGGCGAATAGACCTCGTCCGAGGGCAAGCTCGGTGCCGAGCTGGCCGTTACTGGGTGTGCTGCTGGAATGTTAAGGAATCTTCCAAGGCTCCAGAGCGAAGCGCCGATCGGGCGCGCCGGAGCTACAAAATACGGGGCCGCGAAGGGGCGGCGATTCGCGGCAAACCTCGAAAAACTGATGGGAGCCAGAAAGTCCCGAACGACCCGGTGGCGCGCTAGGCTCCGGTGAGTACCGAGAGCGCCCCAACGACCAGCGGATCGAACTCCGCGCCACGCTCGCTGGCCAGCAGCTGAACGGCCCGGGCCGGTGCAAGTGGCTCACCCGACCGGTCCGAGACCAGTTCGTCGAACGCTTTGGCTACCGCGATGATCCGCGCCCCGAGCGGGATGGCGCTGCCCTGCAGGCCGTGGGGAAAGCCGCTGCCGTCGTAGCGCTCGTTCGCGGCCAGCGCCAGCTCGCTGGCGGCGGCCAGGAACGGCACGTTCCTGAGCATGGCGTGACCATGCAGCGGGTAGGAGCGGAGTTGCGCCTGCTCCTCGCCCGAGAGCGCGTCAGCCGGCCGCTGTAGCACCGCGTCGGGCAGGGCAACGCGGCCAAGGCCGTGCAGCAGCGCGCCTCGTTCGATGTCCGACAGGTGCGGCTCGCCGAGGCGCAGCGCCATCGCCAGGTTGACGGCGAGCGGCGCCGCACGCCGGGCGTGTTCGTAGCCGTCCGGGTCGCGTGCGCGCAGCATGGCCAGCATGGCCTCGAGGCTGCTGTGGCCGTTCACTTCGAGTTGCGCGAAGGCCTCGGTGATCTCGGCTGCGGCGCCGGTCGAGCTCGGCCTGCATCGCGGCGACCTCGCGGCGCGAGCGGTGCACCAGGAAGGCGCGGTTCAATGCCTCGACCACCCGCTCGCGCGCGAACGGCTTGACCAGGTAGTCGATCACGCCCGACTGCAGCCCGGTCACGGCCGCATCGAATTGGTTGACGCCGGTGCTGATGACGACTGCGGTTTCCGGGTGCGCCGTGCGCAGCTGCTCCGTCAGCCAGAAGCCGTTCTTGCCGGGCAGGTTCAGGTCGCACAGTGCGACGGCCGGCGCGCCGTGCGATTCGATGACGCTCACCGCCTGCTCCGAGCTGGCTGCCTCGAGGACCGTCCCGCCCTCGCCCTCGACCCACAGCTGCAGCAGGCGCCGGATGGACGACTCGTCGTCGACGATCAGCACCCGCATCAGCGTCCGGCCGGCGTCGCCAGCCTTCCCTCGATCGCCTCGATCCGGCGGCGGACATCCGAGAGCAGCACGCCGTGTTCCGGACCGGCGTTCTTCAGGAACGTCGTGTAGTGATCGTAGGCCTTGCCGGTCATCCCCTTCTCCTCGTACAGGAGCGCCGCGTTGTAGTTGGCGACCGCGTGCGCCGGTTGGATCGCCAGGGCGCGCAGCAGCGTGTCGAGGGCGACGTCAGGCTGCTTGTCGGCCTTCTCGACCAGCGCCATGTTCACCAGCAGGTCCGCATTGCGGCTGTCCGCAGCAAGCGCGGCGCGCAGCTCGGCGCGCGCCTCGGCAATGCGGCCGGCGTTCATCAGCACGACCGCCAGGTTGCTGCGCGCCTTCTGATAGGACGGGTTGATGACGATGGCGCGGCGGAACTGGTCGATGGCGTCGGCAGGCAGCCCACGCGCGTTGTAGAGGAGGCCGAGATTGTTCCGCGCCTCGGCGTTGAACTCGTCCTGGTCGAGAACGGCGCGGTAGTGCGTGAGCGCCTGCTCGAAGTCGCCGAGGCTCTGGTAGCGGACGGCAAGGGCGAAGTGGTCCGGGACGCCAGCCGCTGCCGCCACCGGCTGCGCCGGCTGTAAGGGCGGTCGCAGGCCTGCATTCGCGGTCGGCGCCGCTGCGGCAGCTGCGGCAGCTGCCGGTGGCGTCCGCAACGAAGCTGCAGCCGGCGCCGCCGGCGTTCGCAGCGGGACTGGTGCCGGCATAGTTGGCGCAGCGGCAACCACCAGCGGCGCGGCGCTACGTGCGTTATCGGCCGCGGCGGCCGCGGCGAGCGGTGCTGACGGTGCCGGCGGTGCTGGCGGCGTGGCGGCGTGCGGTGCTGGCAGTACGGGCGGCGGGGCGCCCCGTTCCGCCGAGGCGGCGATCGTCGTGTCGGTCCTTGTGGCAGGCGGCGCTGAGCCAGCAGCGGCCTCGGCGGCGCCGGCGCGCCGGTGACGCCCGGCGCGCCGGTGACTGCTTGCGGCGCAGTCTGCCCGCTGACGGATGACGGTGACGAGGCGACCGCTGGCGGCGCGACCGCTGGCGGCGCTGCCGGCGTACGACCGGCCGACGGCATCTCGCGCGGCCCGTCTGGAAGTCCGGCCAGCCCCGTCAGCGACAGCTCCGGCACTCCCATCGTCAGCTGGATGCCGAGCATCGCCACGACAACAGCAGCCATCACCAGCGGGACGGCGACCCAGCGCCGCGCTGGGCGCGAGGCGTTGGCGTGGCGTGGCCTGACGTTGAGACCCGCCGGCACGGCGCGGCGCGGCGGCGTGACGAACGTGCCCGGGACCGGCTCGGGCCGCTGGCTGGCGCGGGCCGGGTGTGCGCCACCGCGCGAGCGGCGCAAGGCGTCGAGGATGACGCTCACGCCGCCCTCACGACGCCGCCCGGCGGAAGCGATCGAACCACGATCGGCGCTCGGCAACTGCCGCCTTGAGCTCGAGGTTCTGCGCGGCCGCGTCGACCAGGTCGGCTTCGATCCGCGCTGGTCTGGGCCGAATAGGCCCCGAGCAGCACGCGATCGCAGAGCAGGTTGACCAGGCGCGGGATGCCGCCAGCGTACTCGTGGATGCGCGCGCAGCGCGCTGCGGGCTGAACGTCACCGTGCGCGTGCCGTTGGCGACCGCCAGGCGGTGGGCGACGTAGGCGGCGACTTCGTCGCCGGTCAGCGGCTTCAGCTCGATAGCGGATCGACACGCGCTGATCGAGCTGCCGCAGCTCCGGCGAGCGCAGCAGCGGCACCAGGTTCAGCTGGCCGACCAGGATGATCTGCAGCAGCTTCTCCTTGTCGGTCTCGAGGTTCGAGAGGATGCGGATCTGCTCGAGGATCGTGCAGCGGCAGGTTCTGCGCCTCGTCGATGATCAGCACCGCGCGCGCGCCGAGCGGGACGAGCGACAGCAGGAAGTCGTAGCAGCGTGTTGATCAGGTCCTGCTTGGTCGGCTGCGCGGGCCGCACGACGCGATCGTCGCCGCGCGACAGGACGCCGAGATCCTGCAGCGATCGCCTTGAGCAGGTCCTCTTCCGACAGGAACGGGTTGAGCAGCAGCGCGGTGAACGTCTTGTTGTCCGTCTGCTCGAGCAGCGCGCGGCACAGCGTCGTCTTGCCGGTGCCGATGTCGCCGGTGATGACGACGAAGCCTTCGCGCCGTTCGATCGCGTACTGCAGCAGCTCGAGCGCGTCGGCGTGCGACTCGCTGCGGTACAGGTACTTCGGATCCGGCGTGAGGCTGAACGGCTTCTCGGCGAAGCCGTAGTACTGCTCGTACATCAGTGCTTCTCTTTCGCTCGCCGCCCTGGCGGTGTCGATGCGGCGAATCTCGGCGGCCGCGTTCTCGGCGACCGTGCCGGGGCCGAGGATGGTCGGCGTCAGCAGGATCACCAGGTCGGTCTTGGTGCGGCTGCGCTCGCTGCGGCGGAACAGCCCGCCGACACCGGGCAGGTCGCCAAGCAGCGGCACCTTGCCGACATCGTTGGTCGTGCGGTCCTGCATCAGCCCGGCGATCACCACGGTTTCGCCCTCGCGCACGCGAACCAGCGTGTCGGTCTCGCGCACGCTGACGATCGGCACCGTGTCGCCGAGCCGCGACGTGGCGACGCCGGTCCGCTCGGTGATGCTCGGGTTCAGGCTCATGTGGATGATGCCCTCGGCGCTCACCTGCGCGGTGACACTCAGCACGACGCCCTCGGTCAGCGACTGCGGCGACACGGTCGACTGCGATGATCTGCCCGGTCTGCGGATCGGTCTGCGTGGTGGTCACGAAGAAGACGTCCTGCGTGCCGATGCGGATGATCGCCGGCTGGTTGTTCATCGCCGTCACCCGCGGGCTCGACAGCACGTTGACCTTGCCCTGCGTCGCAAAGGCGTTGAGCAGACCGCTGAAGTCGCCGACGTTCAACGACATCGTGAAGCCGCCGCTGGTCGCCGGCGCCAGCGGTCTGCGAGACGGTGACCGACTTGGTCAGGCTGCCGATCACCTGGCGCCAGTTGATGCCGGCGGAGAACTGGTCGCGCAGCTCCACCTCGATCACCTTCGCCTCGATCTGCACCTGGCGCTGCACGCGCAGCATCACGGTGGCGAGATACTGCTCGATCCGGTCGAGCCGGCTGGGGCGATCGGTCACCTGCAGCAGCGCCGCCGTGCGATCGAGGTTCATGCGGCCGTCCGCAGACAGCAGCGTGCGCACGCCTTCGACCAGGTCGCCGAAGAGTTCGGGCGCGTCGCGTGCCGCTGACCTGCGACGAGCGTGCCGCCACCGCCGCCGCCGAACCGCCGCCGGTCCCGCCACCGCCAGCCGCGCCGGCGCCGGCACCGCCGCCCGGTGACCCCGCCGCCGGCCGCCGCCCGTCGACGCATTCATCGACCGGCTGCCGCTGCGCTGGGTGATGACGTAGTCGATGCTGAACAGCCGCGTCTCCAGCTCGCGCGCGGAATACCCGGATGATGTCGTTCTGCGATGCCGTAGTCGAGGCCGAGCGGCTCGAGAATCAGATCGAGCGCCTGCCGCACGGTGACGTTCTTGAGATCCCCGACGAAGTCGCCTTCGGCGCGTGGATCCGGAATGACGCTCAGGCCGGTGTCGCGCACCAGCAGCATCAGGATGTCGCGGATTGGCGTCGGCGAAGCAAAGGCCAGCGACAGGCGCTGGCGATCGAGCTCCGGATGACCCTGGCTCGCGTCGAGCTGGGTGACCGGCACCGGCTGCAGCCCGGCGGCGGTCGCCGGCTGCTGCGCGGCAGCGGCGGCAGGGCTGCTGGCGCCGCGCTTCGAATTGCATGACGGTCAGCGGCTGGAGCGCTCCAGCCTGGCCGGCATGAAGCGTCAGCGGCGCCGCTGCCAGCAGGGTCGCGGCCGCGAATCGGGTCAGGTTCACGAGTTTGGTCCTCGTTATCTTTTCGGCCTGATCCGTGGCCGCCATTACCTCCGGCTGCGCAGAAACATGACGATTCCCGCCGCAATCGGCAGCAGCGGCAGCAATCCGAGGTTGACGATGTACATCCACCGCCCGCATCTCCTCCGTCAACTCGATGCGCCGGTTCTCGCGCGCGTCGACCGCGACGACGGTCGCCTCCTGCTCGCCGAGCAGCCAGGCGAGCGACCGCAGGAAGAAGTCGCGATTGCCCTGGCGGCGCAGGAAGGCGTTCGAGATGAAGTCCGCGTCGCCGACGACCACGAGGCGCGAGCCCCTCGGCCTCCCGGCCTGCCGGATGGATGGCGGTGGCCGCTGCCAGCGTCAGCGGTCCCGGCGTGTCGTGCGATTGATCGAACGCCGGCACCGCGGCGGCCGCCGTCGTCGCGAAGCTGCGCGCGCCGGTCTGCGCCAACGGCACCGGCTTGCCGCCGAAGTCGGCGTGGTCGAGCACGCGCAGTGGACGCGCGCCCGTCGTACAGGGTGGCGATTTCGAAGCCGCGGGTGATCGGATGGTCCGGGTAGCGCACGGCAAGCGGGGTACGCGGGCCGCCGCCGACGCTCTGGCCGGCGCCGCTGCTGTCGACGATCTGCCCGGCGACCGGCTCGATGCCGCGCGGCTGCAGCCAGGCGGCGAGCGACGGTGCGGTGCCCGGCTCGAGCAGCATGGCGATGCGGCCGTCCGCCGCCGCGTAGCGGGTCAGCCGCTCCACTTCGGCCGCTGCGTAGTCCTGCCGCGGCCCGGCGATCGCGACGACGGCGCAGCCCGGCGGCACGTCGCCTTCGAGCAGGCTGATGCGCTCGGGCGGTAGTTGGATGCTTCGAGCGTCGCGCGCAGCGTATCGAGGCCGGTCGGCCCCGTGTCCTCCAGGCCCCGCTCGCCGTGGCCGGTCACGAAACAGACCACGCGATCCTCGGTCGCGGTCACCTGCAGCACCGCCGTCAGCAACGCCTGCTCGTTCGGGTCCTCGACCTTGCGGAACTTGTCGCCCGAGACGACGACCACCGTGCCGAGCTTGAGGATGTTGAAGCGGGTCGCCTGGTCCCGTTCGCGATCGACGTCTGCAAACTCGACGCGCAGCCGGGAGGTCTCGCGTTCGAAACCGCGCAGCAGCTGCTCGACGCGCGGGTTCGAGGCGCGGCCGAACTGCCGCAGCGCTACCGGCTGCTGCAGCCGCTGCAGGATGCGGCGCGTCTCCGCGCTCACCTCGTTTCGGCCCGACGCGGTCAGGTCGACGCTCATCGGGTGATACCAGACGGCGATGTTGAGCATCACCAGGGCGGCGACAAACAGCGCGACCGACACACCCGTCGTGACGGCGAAGACGCCACGCGGATCGCGCAGCCACTCGACCGCGTCACGCCAGTTCAGCGCCAGCGCCACGGCCGCCACCACCAGTCCGGCCGCCGCCAGCCCAGCGCTGATTGCATCCCACTGCACGGCAAGCGCGGCGCGCACGAATGCCGCCGTCAGCAGCAGCGCGCCGGGGATGGCGAAGTGACGGCTCATGTCAGCTCCGCTTGAAGCGCACCGACTCGATCGACCGCTGCGTCAGGAACAGCGCGAGCAGGAGCAAGCCGGCGAAGTAGGTGACGTCGCGCAGCGCGATCACGCCGCGCGCGAATTCGCCGTAGTGGAAGAAGAACGAGAGGAACTGGATGAAATCGACCCAGATCGAACGCGCCAGCGAGGCGGAGGTGTCGATGTAGTTGAGGGCGACCAGCACACCGTAGGTGCCGAGTGCCGACACCAGCATGTTGTCGCACAGCGAGGAGATGAACAGGCCGATGGCGATCTCGGTCGCCGCCAGCAGCAGCAGGCCGACGTAGCCGGCAACGACGACGCCCGGCTCCCAGGCGCCGCCCTGCGCGAGGAAATAGAAGTACGGCAGCGTCGGCAGACACATGATGCCGAAGAGGGTCATGGCGCCGAGGAATTTGCCGAGGGTGAGCTCGAGTGGCCGCACCGGCGAGGTCAGCAACAACTCGAGCGTGCCCTTGCGCCGCTCATCCGTCACCAGCCCCATCGTCAGCAACGGCAGCACGAGGAGCAGGATGAAACCTTCGTTCTTGAAAAATTCCTCGAGGATCACCGTCGGGACGTCGAGCTGCAGGGCGGAGCGGCCGGCACTCTGCAACTGGCGGTCGGCGAGGCTCGCCTGCCGCACGTAGTAGGTGACCATGTTGGAGAAGAAGAATCCCGAGAGCAGCGCGAAGGTCGCCAATGCGGCGTAGGCAATCGGCGAGACGAAGTACGACCGCAGCTCGCGGCGGGCGATGGCCAACACGTGCCGCATATCAGCTGCCCTCGCCGGTGAGCTTGAGGAAGATCTCCTCGAGGGTGAGCGAGTCGCTGCGCAGCGCGAGCAGCTGCCAGCGCGCGGCGAGCGCCCGCGCGACACCGCCGCGGACGTCGACGCCGAGTTCGCTGGCCACGCGTGCGGTGACGACCGCCGCGTCGGCCTCTGCCCGCACCGAGACGACACCCGGGACCCCTATCAGGACAGTCTCCACCTCCTCGGCGGACGCGCCGCCGACCTCGGCGATCACTTCCTCGCGGCCGCGCAGCCGCTGCGACAGGTTGTCGGGCGTATCGACGGCCATCATCCGGCCGCGATTGATGATGACGACGCGGTCGGTGACCTGGCCGACCTCGGGAAGAATGTGGGTGGAGAGGATCACCGTGTGCTCACCGCGGAGCCGCGCGATCAGCTCGCGCACCTCGACGCGCTGCTTCGGGTCGAGGCTCGATGTCGGTTCGTCGAGAACCAGGACCGGCGGCTCGTGGACGATCGCCTGCGCGAGGCCGACGCGCTGCTTGAAGCCCTTGGACAGGGCCGCGATCCGGGTGGTCGCGACGTCGCGGATGTTGGCCCGGTCGATCGCCCGGTCCACCGCGGCGCGCCGGCGGCGGCGCGGTACGTCCTTGATGTCGGCGACGAACTCGAGATACTGCCGGACGGTCAGTTCCGGGTAGACCGGGGGATTTTCGGGCAGGTAACCGAGGCGGCGCTTCGCCTCGATCGGCCGGCTCAACATTTCGTGACCGTCGATGATGACGCGGCCGCGGCTGGGCGGCGTATATCCCGTGACCATCCGCATCGTCGTCGTCTTGCCGGCGCCGTTCGGCCCGAGAAAACCGAGCACCTCCCCGGCGGCGACGTCGAACGACAGGTCGGTGACGGCGGTATGGCTGCCGAACCGCTTGGTGAGATGCTGGACGCTAATCACAATGACACCGGCCGGCGGGAGGCGGCGGCTCGCTGCCTCGGCTTTTGGCCCCGAAGTTGCCTACCTTATCGGCCAGCAGTGCCAATAACTGCACTGGATAGATGAGGCTGCGATGGTGCGGCGGCGGGGTCCGCGGCGGCGCCAGCGCTTTTCGGAGGAAACCATGACGAGATCACGGATCGGCCTGATCGCAGGGTTCGCGGGGGCGGCGTTTGCCGCATGGTGGTGGCAGCAGCGCAGTGCAGCCCCAGCCACGGTGTCGCACAGCCACGAACGCGGCGAAGTGATCTTCCGCAACGCGCCGGTCGTCTGACAGGCTCAGCCTAGCAGGCTCAGTCTAGCGGGCTCAGTCTAGCGGGCTCAGTCTAGCGGGCGTCAGCGCAGCAGGCTCAGTCTAGCGGGCTCTGTCCGGTCCGGCCCGCGGCGCGGTCGCGGGCCGGGCAACGCGCCTCGCCAACTCGGCGGATGACGCCGACGATCGATGTACTGATAATAGGGGCGTGCCAATGCACGCCCGACGCACGCCCGACGCACGCCCTGACGCACGGCTCGACCCAGTCTGCCGTCCGCCCGCTCTTGAAATGGGCGGGCGGGAAACGACAGCTCCTCCCCGCCCTTGGTCTGCACTACCCGGAGACTTTCACGCGCTACCTTGAGCCGTTTTTCGGCAGCGGTGCCGTGTTCTTCGACCTTGCCGGCAGAGGCCGGCTTGACGGCCGTGGCGCCGCGCTGGCCGACGTGAACCCGGACCTGGTGGGGTGCTACCGGGTCGTGCGGGACCGGCCCGACGAGGTGATTGCGGCCCTTGCCGTGCTCGAGCGCGAGCACCGCGCGCGTGGCGACGCGTGCTACTACGAGGTCCGGGACGAGCGCTTCAACCCGACGCGTGCCGCGCTGGCAGCCAGGGGCGTGGATGCGACGGTCGCCGCGTATACGCCGGAGCTGGCGGCGATGCTCATCCTGCTCAATCGCACCGGGTTCAACGGTTTGTATCGCCTGAATCGGCGCGGGGCCTTCAACGTTCCCGCCGGGCGGTATCGCGAGCCGCGCATTTGTGACGCCGAGCACGTGCGCGCCGTGTCTCGGGCGCTGCGCGGCAGCCGCGTCACCATCGACTGCGTCCCGTTCGACGTGATGCTCGGCCGTGCCGGGGCCGGCGATTTCGTCTATTGCGACCCGCCGTATGCGCCGCTGACGGCGACCGCCAGCTTCGCGCAATACACCGCGGCCGGGTTCACCGCCTTCGACCAGGTCCGGCTGCAGCAGGCGGTGGTCGCAGCCTGCGGGCGCGGCGCGGCGGTCGTACTGTCGAACTCGAGCGCGCCGGACATCGTGCGGGTGTATTCGACATCGGCGGCGCGGGCGGCCGGCCTGGTGCTGCAGAAGGTGCCGGCGCGGCGCGCCATCAACTCGCGCTCGGCTGCGCGAGGGCCGGTCGAAGAGATCATCGTCAGCAACGTCGGCCGGCAGAAGCTGAGGATGGCCAAGGCCGGGCCGCGCACGGCGGCCGCCCGTATCGGCGTGCGGCGGGTGGGATAGCGCCGGGTTACTCGGGGATCGGGTGTGTGCTGGGGCGGTACCACGAACTCAGCCATGCGGCATGCTACGCTGAGACTGCGCGCGAAAGTGGCGGAACTGGCAGACGCGCCAGACTTAGGATCTGGTACCCGAAAGGGTATGGGGGTTCGACTCCCCCCTTTCGCATTCCGCCTTCGCTCACGTGCCCGAACGGCGCGCTTCGGCGCGACGCGCTCACTTTGACTTTCCCAGATGAAAACTGAATTCGCTGACGTCAGCGAGACCCAGAAGACCCTCACCATCGAGATCCCGAGCGACATCGTCGACGCCGAGATCAACCGCGTCGCCAAGGGCTATTCGAAGCAGGCGCAGCATCCCCGGCTTCCGCCCCGGCAAGGTGCCGGCGACCATCGTCAAGCAGCGGTTCAAGGACCAGATCCTGCACGACGTGATGCACGGGCTCATTCCGCGGGCCATCGATGAGGCGCTCACGAGCGCGGCATCGAGCCGGTGGACACGCCGAACATCAAGGATGTGGCGTTGTCCGAGGGGCAGCCGCTCACGTTCACCGCGGCGATCGAGACGGTGCCGCCGTTCGATCCGGGCGACCTCTCGACCATCGAGGTGAAACAGCCGGCGACGGCCGTCACCGACGACGCGGTCGACGAGACGCTGCAGCGGCTGCGGGAGCGCGCGTGCCAAGTTCGAACCGGTCGAGGGGCGGCCGGTCGCCGAAGGCGACACCGTGGTGCTCGACATCGAACGGACCGATCCCGACGGCGAGGTCCGACAAGCACGAGGACGTCTCGATCGAGCTCGGCGCGCCGGCCAATCCCCCCGGCTTCGACGCCAACCTGATCGGCCTCAGCAGCGGTGAGCAGAAGACGTTCGTCGTCCACTTCCCGGAGGACTACCCGGTGAAGGAGATGGCCGAACACCGACGTCACCTACACCGTGACGCGTCAAGGACGTGCGGCACAAGGTGCTGCCGGAGCTCGACGACGAGTTCGCCAAGGATCTGGGCGAGTTCGACTCGCTGGACGCGCTGCGCGAGCGGATCCGGGCGGACATGACCACCGAGGCCGAAGAGCACGTCGCAGCGCCAGGTGCGCACCGAGCTGCTCAAGCAGCTGTCGGCGCGGGTGACCTTCGATCTGCCGGCGTCGCTGGTCGAGCGCGAGATCGATCGCCGCCTCGAGGAGTTCGCGCGCCAGCTGATGCAGCAGAACATCGACCCGCGTCAGGCCGGCATCGACTGGGCGCAGTTCCGGGAGTCGCAGCGCGAGGCGGCCCGCGACGCGGTGGCCAGCGCCCTGGTGCTCGACGAGATTGCCCGCCGCGAGGCCGTGACGGTCGGCGACGAAGACGTCGATAAGGAGATCGAGAAGTTCGCGGAGCGGGCCGGCCGGACACCGGCGGCGCTGCGTGCGCAGCTCGAGAAGGAAGGCGGCCTGGCCCGGTTGTCGGCGGGTTTGCGCCGGGAAAAGGCGGTTGACTTGGCCCTGTCGCGTGCTAGGATCACCAGTGAGTGATCGGCCCGCCTCACTCCCGTTTCTCCCAGCTTTTCACCAACAATCCGATCGATTGATTCGACCTATGAGCTACGCTCAGCTTGTGCCGATGGTGGTCGAACAGACCAACCGCGGTGAACGCGCCTACGACATTTTCTCGCGCCTGCTGAAGGACAGCATCATCTTCATCGGCACGCCGATCGACGACGAGATCGCCAACCTGGCGATTGCCCAGATGCTGTTCCTCGAGGCCGAGGATCCGGACAAGGACATCCTGCTGTACATCAACAGCCCGGGCGGCTCGATCACCGCCGGGCTGGCGATCTACGACACGATGCAGTTCATCAAGCCGGACGTGCAGACGATCTGCATCGGCCAGGCGGCGTCGATGGCGGCGGTGCTGCTGGCGGCGGGGGCCAAGGGCAAGCGCTTCTCGCTGCCGAATTCGCGCATCGTGATCCACCAGCCGCTGATGCAGGGGCTGGCCGGGCAGGCGACCGACATCGACATTCACGCCCGTGAAATCCTGCGCATGCGCGAGCGGCTCAACGAGATCCTGGTGCACCACACCGGGCAGTCGTTCAAGCGCATCCAGGAAGACACCGAGCGCGACTACATCATGTCGGCCGACCAGGGCAAGGAATACGGGATTATCGATGACGTCATCCGCAAACGGGTGTAACATCGATCAAAGGCTTTAGGCTCTAGGCTTTAGCAAGAAAACGCAGACCCTGGTTTCAACATTTATGGTCAAGAAGAACGGCGAGACCGAGATTCTCCGCTGCTCGTTCTGCAACAAGGACCAGAACGACGTCCGCAAGCTGATTGCGGGTCCGACGGTCTTCATCTGCGACGAGTGCGTCGAGGTCTGCAACGACATCATCGCCGACGACAACCGCTTCGAGAATCGTGGCGTCCGCTCGTCGCTTCCGGCGCCGCCCGAGATCAAGAAGTTCCTCGACGAGTACGTCATCGGCCAGGAGCGGACGAAGAAGAAGCTCGCCGTCGCGGTCTACAACCACTACAAGCGCATCGAGATCCAGAAGCAGCCGCGCAGCCGCAACGATGTCGAGCTGACCAAGTCGAACATCATGCTGATCGGCCCGACCGGCACCGGCAAGACGCTGCTCGCGCAGACGCTCGCCAAGCTGCTCTCGGTCCCCTTCACCATCGTCGATGCGACGACGCTCACCGAGGCCGGCTACGTCGGCGAGGATGTCGAGAACATCATCCTCAAGCTGCTGCAGGCGGCTGGCGGCGACATCGAGAAGTGCCAGCAGGGCATCATCTACATCGACGAGGTCGACAAGATCTGCCGCAAGGACGAGAACCCGTCGATCACCCGCGACGTCTCGGGCGAGGGCGTCCAGCAGGCGCTGCTGAAGATCCTCGAGGGCACGGTCGCCAACGTGCCGCCGCAGGGCGGACGCAAGCATCCGCACCAGGAGTTCTTCCAGATCGACACGACCAACATCCTGTTCATCTGCGGCGGCGCCTTCGTCGGCCTCGACAAGGTGATCGAGCGCCGGATCGGCAAGAAGACGCTCGGCTTCAAGGCCGACGTCAAGTCGGTCAGCAAGCGCGAGGTCGGCTCCACGCTCGAGCCGGTCGAGCCGGAAGACCTGATCAAGTACGGCCTGATTCCCGAGTTCGTCGGCCGCCTGCCGGTCGTCGGCACGCTGCACGAGCTCGACAAGCCGGCGCTGGTCCAGATCCTGACGCAACCGCGCAACGCCATTACGCGTCAGTACCAGAAGCTGTTCGAGTACGAGAACGTCAAGCTGCGCTTCACCGACGACGCCCTCGAGGCGATCTCGGAGTCGGCGCTGTCGCGCAAGATTGGCGCCCGCGGCCTGCGCATGATCATCGAGGACCTCATGCTCGACCTGATGTACTCGGTGCCGGGGCAGAAGAAGCTGCGCGAGGTCGTCGTCACCCGCGAGATCGTCGAGGCGAAGGACAAGTCGCTGACGCTGATTGAGAAGGCCGGCTAGTCTCCGGTCTCCGGGTACAGACTCCGGTCCGCACCGTAGACCGAAGACCGTAGTCGACAAGGATTCAATGGAAGTCTACGAAACGCTCCCCATCGTCCCGCTCCGGGACGTCGTCGTGTTCCCGCACATGATGATGCCGTTCGTCATCGGACGGCCGTCATCGACGCGCGCGCTCGAGCATGCCCTGCTCAAGGACAAGCGCATCTTCCTCGCCGCGCAGCACGACGCGTCGATCGACGACCCGCGTCCCGATGACATCTACACGATGGGCTGCGTCGCCAACGTCGTCCAGAGCCTGAAGCTGCCCGACGGCAACATCAAGGTGCTGGTCGAAGGCGTCGAACGCGCCCGCGCCGTCGAGTGGAAGGAAGACAAGGGCTTCTACCGCGTCGTCGTCAAGGTGCTGCCGAAGCAGAAGGAAGTCGCCGGCGAGGTCGAGGCGACGATGGGCCGCGTCGTGTCGCTGTTCGAGCAGTACGTGAAGCTGTCGAACAACCTGCAGTACGACGCGATGATTGCCGCCGTGCGCGTCGACGATCCCGGCAAGCTCGCCGACACGATCGCCGCGCACCTGGTGGTCGGCGTCGACGAGAAGCAGAACCTGCTCGAGATCATCTCGCCGCTCGAGCGCCTCAACCGCATCGCCGGCATTCTCGAAATCGAGGTCGACAAGCTCCAGGTCGATCGCCGCATCCAGTCTCGCGTCAAGAAGCAGATGGAGAAGGCGCAGAAGGAGTATTACCTCAACGAGAAGATGAAGGCGATCCAGAAGGAACTGGGCCGCAAGGACGAGAAGGGCAACGAGGTCGAGGAGCTGCAGAAGAAGATCAAGCAGGCGAAGATGCCCCAGGAGGTCGAGGAGAAGGCCATCCAGGAGTTGAAGCGCCTCGAGGCGATGCCGCCGATGTCGGCCGAGGCAACCGTCTCGCGCAACTACCTCGATTGGCTGATTGCCGTCCCCTGGTACAAGAAGACCCGCGAGAACCGCGATCTGAAGCACGCCGAAGCGGTGCTCAACGAGGACCACTACGGCCTGGACAAGATCAAGGACCGCATCCTCGAGTTCCTGGCCGTTCGCTCGCTGGTCAAGAAGCCGAAGGCGACGATCCTGACGTTCTCGGGCCCTCCCGGCGTCGGCAAGACATCGCTGGCCAAGTCGATTGCCCGGGCGATGAACCGTAAGTTCGTGCGCCTGTCGCTCGGCGGCGTCCGTGACGAGGCCGAGATCCGCGGTCACCGCCGCACCTACATCGGCGCGTTCCCCGGCCAGATCATCCAGATGATGAAGAAGGCGGGCTCGCAGAACCCGGTGTTCCTGCTCGACGAGATCGACAAGATGTCGATGGACTTCCGCGGCGACCCGTCGGCGGCGCTGCTCGAGGTGCTCGACCCGGAACAGAACAACACGTTCCTCGATCACTACCTCGACGTCGAATACGACCTCTCGCAGGTGATGTTCATCTGCACCGCCAACGTGCTGCATACGATTCCGCAGGCGCTGCGCGACCGCATGGAAGTGCTGCAGCTCGCCGGTTACACCGCCGCCGAGAAGATCGAGATCGCCAAGCGCTTCCTCGCGCCGAAGGCGATCGAGGGCACCGGCCTGACCGCCGACAACATCGTCATCCACGACGATGCCATCCAGGCAATCATCGAGCGCTACACGCGCGAGGCCGGCGTCCGCAACCTGGAACGCGAGCTGTCGTCGGTGTGCCGCAAGGTGGCGCGCAAGGTGGTCACCGAGGGCAAACAGTTCAAGGAAGACATCACCGCCGAGAAGGTCACCGACTACCTTGGCGTGCCGCGCTTCCGCCCGTCGGCGGCGGAAGAGCAGAACGAGATCGGCATCGCCACCGGCCTGGCCTGGACCGAGGTTGGCGGCGAGCTGCTCGTGAGCGAAGCGACACTGATGCCCGGCAAGGGCAAGCTGACGCTCACCGGCAAGCTCGGCGACGTGATGCAGGAGTCGGCGCAGGCGGCATTGAGCTGGGTGCGGTCGCGCGCGGGCGAGATCGGCCTGGCGGAGGACTTCCACTCCAAGATCGACATTCACGTGCATGTGCCGGAGGGAGCCATCCCGAAGGACGGTCCGTCCGCCGGGATCACCATGGCCACGGCGCTGGTGTCGGCGCTGACCAAGACTCCGGTCCGCCGCGACGTGGCGATGACCGGCGAGATCACCCTGCGCGGGAAGGTCTTGCCAATCGGCGGCCTGAAGGAGAAAATCCTCGCCGCGCACCGTGCCGGCGTCAAGAACATCGTCGTGCCGCGCGACAACGAGAAGGACCTGGCCGACATCCCGAAGAACGTCCTCGACACCCTCGACGTGCACATGGTGTCGAACATGGACGAAGTGCTGAAGATTGCGCTGGCCTCACCGCTCGCGGTGGCCATCGCCCCGGTCGTGGCGGACGTCGCCGACGTCGGCGACACGCGCACGCACTGAAGGACCGGCTGTGGCCGCCAAGAGGCTAACGCCACTCGCTTGAACATCAGCGCCGAGTTCATCACCAGCGCCGCCGGCGCTGGTGACTTCCCGCGCGAGCGGCTGACCGAGATCGCCATGGTCGGCCGTTCCAATGTCGGGAAATCAAGCCTGATCAATGCGCTGGTGCGCCGCCAGGTGGCGCGCACGAGCGCCGCGCCGGGAAAGACGCGCCTCGCCAATTACTACCGCGTGCAGCGTGGCGGCGCACCGCCGCTGTACTTCGTCGACCTGCCCGGCTACGGCTATGCGCGCGCCGCGCGCACTCCCGGCCGGCAGAGGTCTGCGGTCGAGGGGCGGCAGGCGGCCACCGAGGAGTTCGACGAGCTGATTGCCGCGTACTTCGGACGGCCAGGCAGCCGTGCCGTGCTCCTGCTGGTGGACGCGCGGCACCCGGGTCTCGAATCCGATCGGGACGCGTGGGAGTGGATCAGATCGCAGCCCTGTCCGCATGCGATCGTCGGAACCAAAGTGGACAAACTGACGCGCGCCGAACGCGCGCGTCACAGTCGTGAACTCGAATCGCTGTTCGAAGTGCCTCCCCTGCTCGTCTCAGCGCAGGATGGCGAAGGATTGGACGAACTGTGGAAGCTGATCGCCAGACTGCCAAGCCCTCCGGCGTAGGAACCGCCACCGCCGCGGCGCCTGCCGCCGCGCCCGCCCCCGGTCACCAGGCGGCCCCGCCGGCGCAAACCATCTCGCTCTCGGCCATGAAGGAGATGAGCATCTCCGCCCTGACCAAGGTGGCCAAGGAGCTCGAGATCGCCGGCGCCACCGGAATGCGGAAGCAGGAGCTCATCTTCGAGATCCTGCGCGTCCGGGCGGAGAAAAGCGGCAACATCTTCTCCGAAGGCGTGCTGGAAACATTGCCCGACGGTTTTGGCTTCCTCCGCGCCCCCGACTACAACTACCTGCCGGGCCCGGACGACATCTACGTCTCACCTTCGCAGATCCGCAAGTTCGACCTGCACACCGGCGACACGGTGTCGGGCGTCATCCGGCCGCCGAAGGACGGCGAGCGCTACTTCGCCCTGATCAAGGTCGAGGCGATCAACTTCGAGCCGCCGGAGAAGACGAAGGAAAAGCTCTTCTTCGAGAACCTGACGCCGCTCTATCCCCAGCAGCAGATCAAGCTCGAGACCGAGTCGGACAACCTGTCCGGCCGCGTCATGGATCTCCTGACGCCGCTCGGCAAGGGCCAGCGCGGCCTGATCGTCGCGCCGCCGCGCACCGGCAAGACGATGCTGCTGCAGAGCATTGCCAACAGCATTACCAAGAACCATCCCGAGGTCTACCTCATCGTCCTGCTGATCGACGAGCGGCCGGAAGAAGTCACGGACATGCAGCGTTCGGTCCGTGGCGAGGTCATCTCCTCGACGTTCGACGAGCCGGCGCAGCGCCACGTGCAGGTCGCCGAGATGGTGATCGAAAAGGCCAAGCGCCTGGTCGAGCACAAGAAGGACGTCGTCATCCTGCTCGACTCGGTCACCCGCCTCGCCCGCGCCTACAACACCATCGTCCCGGCGTCCGGCAAGGTGCTGTCGGGCGGCGTCGACAGCAACGCCCTGCAGCGGCCCAAGCGGTTCTTCGGCGCGGCCCGCAACATCGAAGAGGGCGGCTCGCTGACCATCGTCGCCACCGCCCTCGTCGACACCGGCTCGCGCATGGACGAAGTGATCTTCGAGGAGTTCAAGGGCACCGGCAACATGGAGATTCACCTCGATCGGAAGCTGTCCGATCGGCGCGTGTTCCCGGCGATCGACATCCAGAAGAGCGGCACCCGCAAGGAGGAGCTGCTGATGCCCAAGGACGAGCTCAGCCGCGTCTGGGTGCTGCGCAAGGTGCTGACGCCGCTGTCGCCGACCGAGGCGATGGAACTGCTGCTGTCGAAGATGGGCAAGACCAAGACGAACGCCGAATTCCTGGCCGCGATGGCCGCCGGCAAGAGCTAGTGGCGGTGGCGGCGCCCGACGTGCAGCGCCGGCACGGTGTAAAAACGGCGCTGGAATCGCCGCTGCTCTCAGTGGTGATGCCGGTCTTCAACGAACGGCTGACGATCGACGAGATCATCACCCGCGTGCTGGCCGTTCCGGTGCGGATCCAGCTGATCGTCGTCGACGACTGCTCGACCGACGGCACGCGTGAGCGGCTCGCCGAGTTGCAGCAGCACTACGGCTTCACGCTGCTGCTGCAGGAGCAGAACCAGGGCAAGGGCGCCGCACTGCGCCGCGGCTTCGCCGCCGTCAGCGGCGACCTGGTCGTCATCCAGGACGCCGACCTCGAATACTCCCCCGAGGAATTCCCGCAGCTGATCGAGCTGATCGTCGACGGCCGCGCCGACGTCGTCTACGGCTCGCGCTTCCTCGGCCGCCACCGCGTCTTCCTGTTCACGCACTACCTTGGCAACAAGGCGCTGACGCTGCTGACCAACATCCTCTACAACACGATGTTGACGGACATGGAGACCTGCTACAAGGTGATGCGGCGCGAGGTGCTCGACGGCCTCGACCTGACCTCGAACGGCTTCGGCATCGAGCCGGAGATGACCGCCAAGATCTTCAAGCGCGGCTACCGCGTCTACGAGGTGCCGATCTCGTACGACGGCCGCAGCTACGAGGAAGGCAAGAAGATCGGCTGGCAGGACGGCGTCGTCGCGCTCTGGGTCCTGCTGCGCCACCGATTCAGCAGGTAGGTAGAAAAGGGGAGAAGTGCTGGAGCGCATCTCCAAGACGCTCGCCCTCCTCTCGGCGCTGCTGATCGTCGCGCTGCAGATCGCCTTTCATCCCGACGCCACCTACACCCTCCGCACCATTGCCGCCCTCGCCTTGATCGGCGGCTGGCTGGCGGCGCACTTCTCACGGCAATCGGTGCACGCGTTGTGGCTGTTCGCCGCACCGCTGGCGCCGGCCGCCCTGCGCGCGCTCACCGGCCGCGAAGGCCCGGTGCTCGATCTGATCTGGATGGCCGGGCTGACCGGCACGCTGTTGCGCAGCGTGTCGTGGTCGCGCTGGGCCGCACCGCCCGGATGGGCGGTCCTGCTCGGCGGCTGGGCGCTGACGCTGGCGCTGACCTGGCCGGTGATCGTCGCGCGCGAGATCGATTTCGATCCGCGCCTGCTGCGCGACGCCGGGGTCATCAACTCGTGGGCACAGCTCTCGGCGCCGCAGGTGGTGGGCTGGACGCTGCACGTTGCCCTGACGCAGCTTCTCGGGGTGTTGTGGTTCGACTGGGTGCTGGCGCGGCTCGCCGCCGAGCCGCGCCGCACGCCCCGCCCCGCCCATGCGCTCTGGGCCGGGGCGACGATTGCCAGCCTCGTCGCCCTGTATCAGGGCACCATCGACATGGCGTTTCTCAGCACGCCGGCGTGGGCGGAGCTGCGACGCGCCGCCGGCACCATGCTCGACGCCAACGCCTACGGGGTGACCGCGGCGATGGCAGGACCGATTGCCGTGCTCGCGTTGTGGCGGCGGCACTCACGGGCGGCGGCTGCGCTCGGTATCGCCGGTACTGCTGGTCAACCTGGCCGGCATGTGGATGTCGGGCTCGCGGACGGCACTGGTCTGCGCCATCGGCGGCGTGGCCGGCCTTGGCGCCGCGCTGTGGCGATCGCCGCGGCCCGCGACGCGACGGCTGGTGCCGGTGGCCGCGCTGGTGGCGCTGTCGGTGGTGGCGGTGCTGATCGCCATGGGCACGGCCATCGGACCGCTCGGTCGCCTCCTCGAGGCGCCCGGCGGCAGCAGCGACGGCGTCGTCGCGTCGCTCTGGAACCGCGGCGGCTACGGGACGATCGCGATGCGCATGCTGCGCCAGTTCCCGCTGACCGGCGTCGGCATCGGCAGCTATCACGTCATCGCCCCCGACTACTGGCGGGTGATGACCGACCGTCAGCTCCCGTTCGACAACGCGCAGAACTGGTGGCGGCATGTCGCTGCGGAATTTGGTGCACTCGGCGGCGCCTCGATCCTGATGTGGTCCGTCGCCGTCGGGCTGCTCGTGCTCGCCGGTCGTGCCCGGGACGAAGAACGCGCGACCGCCATGGCCGTCCGCGGCCTCGTCGCCGGCATCGGCGTGTGCTCGCTGCTCGGCATGCCGACGCAGACGCCAGTCGTATTGCTGGGGTTCTTCCTCCTGGTGGCCTGGCTTTCGGTGTTGATGCCACAGCCCGACGTGGCCATTGTTGCGGCGCGACGCCGGGTCGCCTGGCCTGTCGTCGCCGTGCTGGCAGTGGCTGCGGCTGCCGGACAGGCCGCGCTGGCGCACGGCTCGCTGTCTCTGGCCGCGCGTGCGATTGCGGCGCAGCGTGAGTTGGTGACGGGCACCTACCCCGCCGAGGCGCTGCCCGATTCGGGCCAGTTCCGTTGGACGCGCGAGCAGGCGCGGTTCATCTGGCCGGCTAGAACCCGGTGGCTCGTCCTGCGGGTGTGGGTGGACCACCCGGACGTTGCCCGCTTCCCGGTCCGCCTGACGATTGACACGCCGTGCGGCGTGCTGCTGGACCGGACCCTGTCGGACACCCGGGCGGTGAACCTTGGTGTCGAACTGCCCCTGGGTGCGCAGATGCTGGAAGCGTTCGTCCGGGTTTCCCGCACCTGGCAGCCATCCCACTTCGGCGGCAGCGACCGGCGACAGCTCGGCGCGGCGGTGGTGGCTGATTTCGTGTCGACCGCCGAGATCATCCAGCAGCAGGACGGCCCCAGCGTGGCCCTGCCGGTCTGTAACCAACCGAGGTAGCACGCGCACCCGCGGCCGCCAGCCTGGCGTCCTATCTGCTATAATTCGTCTTTTGTTTCAGTCGCCAAGGAGCCAGCCGTGAAGGAAGGGATTCACCCCAATTATCAGGATGTCGAGGTCCGCTGCGCGTGTGGCAACACGTTCAAGACGCGGTCGACCAAGCCTGAGCTGCACCTCGAAATCTGCTCGGCCTGCCATCCGTTCTTCACCGGCCGCCAGAAGCTGATCGACACGGAAGGCCGCGTCGAGCGCTTCAATAAGAAGTTCGGCCTGCAGACCTCGGAACAGCGCAAGGCCGCAGAGAAGGCAGCCAAGGCTGCCAAGCCGAGCACCGCAAAGAAGAAGACGCCGGTCACGGCGTAGGGCCGAGAGCGAGCGAGATCAGAGAAGGGCGGACCATCGGGGTCCGCCCTTTCTACGTACGGCGATCAAGGCGGCTACAATCGGGGCCATGACGTCACCACGCCGCCGCGCGTCGCCGCCGCGCGGCGCCGCGTGACCGGCGCCAGCGTTCCAGCCAGGAGACGCTCTGTACACGTGGTCCTGGCGCTGGTGCTCGTCCCGCTCCTCGTCGTCCTGATCTTCGTCCGCCACGCACGGCTCGTCCAGCCAACGCTGCTGATCGAGGACGGCGCGCTGATCGTCAAGACACGGGCACGCGAGGTCTACCCGGTCGCGGACATCACCGCGCTGTCGCTGGAACCGCGCTTCCCCGAGGTCGAGCGCAAGGACGAGGGGCTGGACCGCGGCGGCCGGTTGAGCGGCCGCTTCATGCTGCGAGGCCTTGGGCGGAGCCGGGTTGCGGTGAATACCGCTTCTCCCCCCTTCATCGTCGTGCGCACCACCAGCGCACTCCTGGTGCTCAACTTTCCCGAACCCGATCGCACGCGAGCTCTGTACGCCGCGTTGCAGCGCGAGCGCCAGAAGGTGTCAGCAACGGCAGGCGGGGACGGCGATTGACGGAGATCCGCCACGAGCGTGTCAGCGGCGACGGCGTCTGGCTGCACGTGGCGCGGGCAGGCGCCGGGCCACCGGTCATCCTGCTGCACGGCTTTCCGGAGAACTGGCGCGCCTGGCGTCACCAGATCCCGGCGCTCGCCGCCGCCGGGTTCACTGTCCAGGCGGTCGACCAGCGCGGTTACAACGATTCCGACCGCCCTGGCTCGCGAGAGGCGTACCACCTGTCCCACCTCGTCGCGGACGTCGCCGCCGTGGTGCGCGGGACCGGCGCGCCGCGCGCGCACATCGTCGGCCACGACTGGGGTGGCATCGTCGCCTGGACGTTCGCCGGCACGCATCCCGAACTGCTCGACAAGCTGGTGATCCTCAACGCGCCCCACCTGGACATCTACATGAAGCGGTTGCAGCGGCTGTCGCGGCAATGGCTGCGGTCGTGGTATGTCGCGCTGTTCCGGGTGCCGGGGCTTGCCGAGACGGTGCTGTCCTCGTTCGACCACCGCCTGATTCGCCGCATGTTCATCACCGGTCCGGCCAGGCCCGCCTTCAGTGCCACGGATGTCGATTACTTCGTCGCCGCTCTGGCCAGACCCGGCGCACTGACCGCGGCGCTCGATTGGTATCGTGCAAACGCCAGGGGCGACGCGATCCGCCTCGCTCGCGCGGCGCGCGTCGCCGCGCCGACGCTGGTCGTCTGGGGCGAGCGCGATCCGGCGCTTGGACTGGACCTGCTCGAGGGGCTGGAGCGCGTTGCGCCTGGCGCGCGCATCCATCGCATTCCGGGCGCGAGCCACTGGGTGCAGAACGAGGAGCCCGGCGAGGTGAACCGCGTGCTGCTCGAGTTCCTGCGCGAGGCCTGACGCCCCGCGGCGCGCGGTGCGATTAGCGTGACCTGTCGGCGTGGGCGGTCAGCGTGGCCTGATGGTGCGGAAGGTGATCGAATAGCGCAGCGCCGTGACCGGCGGGATGCTGTGCTCGTATTCGCGCCGGGCCACCCCGGTCATCAGGTAGGCGGACCGCGGCGCCAGCTCGATTTCGTGGGTGGTGCGCCGCGGCGCACGTCCGGGGCCGCCAAGTTCCCGCGGCGACACGTAGGGGCGGAACTTCATCCGGCTTGCCGACGCGAGCGAGATGCCGGCGACGTCGCCGAACATCGGCGCGTCGCGATGCCAGCCGATCGGCGAGCCGGCGCGATATTCCGTGAGCAGCGCTTCCGCCAGGGCAGCCGGCGGGATGCCAAGCCAGTCGGCAACCCGGGCGCGGGTGTCGAGCAGGAAGTCCGGCATCGGCTCGCCGGGATCGGCGGAGCGTCCTTCGTAGCGATAGGTGATGCCGTAATGCACGGTGCGGCGCCGGGCGACGACCCCGCGCATCTCGACCTGTGAAAATTCACGGCTGCTGAACTCGGCCAGCAGGTCGCGCTCCTCGCTTTCGCTGATGAAGTCCGGCCGGTAGACGAAGCCCGGCGGAAGGTCGGCATCGAAGAGCGGGAAGGAGCCGGCTGCCATGTTCGCGGACCGCCAGTGCTGCCGGTCCGCCTAGAACAGCGCCGACGGCTCGCCGAGCTTGCGATTGAGCCTCGCCAGCCGGTGTTGCAGCGCCTGCGTGCGGCTGACGGTGCCGCGCAGCTGCAGCGACTTCAACGCGAAGGCGCGCGCCGCGCCCGGGTCCTTCATACGGTGCTCGTGGTGCACGGCTAACGCCTCGGTGGCCTCGCGCACGATCCCTGCGGGCGCACGCGACAGGTCCAGGATCGCACGCCATGCCGCCGCCGCATCGGCATAGCAGCGCTCGCGCCGGCTGGCCAGGGCATAGGCACGCAGCGCCTCGGCGCGCGTTGCCGTGTGCGCCCGCAGCGGACGGCCGCCGATGCCGCTCGCCCGCGCGAACGCCGCCCGCGCGTCGCTCATCATGCCGCCACGCTCGTAAAGACGGCCGAGGCCGAGCGCTTCCCTGGCGGTTGCCGCAGCGTCTGGCCCCTCCTCGAGCAGTTGGGCGGCGCGGGCGGTGACACAGGCGAGCGACAGCAGGTCGAGGCGATTGTGCTCGAGCACGGCCGCGAGCGGGCGGGCATCGCCACTGCGCACGAAGTTGAAGTAGCGGGCGGGAATCTCGAAGCCGGGCACGTCGCCCTCGCGCTGGTGCCCGCAAATCGTCTGCTCGAGGGCGCTCAACGAACAGGAACCCGAACGTTCGGCCATCGGTTCGCCGCGGGAGGCGGGCGCTCCCCATTCCCTCGACGGTGTCTCGGCGTCTGGCCGCCACAACCGCCGCGCCGGGTGCAGCATGTCGACGTGCGGCATGCCGTCGAATGGCGTCGTCGATGCGGTGATAGCAGGAAGCGCGTCTCGATCAGCGGCAGGTCGAACGACTTGCCGTTGTAGGTGACGACGGTGTCCGTGCGTCCGGCGAGGCTGCCGACCGCCTCGAGCATCGCGCGCTCCGCAGAGTAGGACGAGAGGAAGAACTGCCGCACCCGGAACGTGCCGCCGTCGAACCAGGCGCAGCCGACGAGGAACGCGTAGGTGCCGGCGCCACCGCCAAGTCCGGTCGTTTCGAGGTCGACGAACAGGAGGTTCGCGCCGCAGCGTCCGCCGGCCAGCAGCGGCAGGTGCGGCCACGGGCCATCCGATGGCGGCAGTGCGTCGGCGAGCGCCATCCGTCCGTGCCGATGGCCGGGCGAATACTTGCGGTCGACGACCAGGAAACGGTGCGCCGCGCGCCTCACACCAGTCACCACCCAGCACGTCGGCGGCCGCTTCATCGGCGGCCCTGGCGCGCGCCGCCGCCTGTTCGCGCGCCGCCGGCGCCGGTGCCGGAGCCTGGCCCGGCAGGCCGCCCGAAAGCACCCCGCGCAGCCGTTCGGCAAGCGAGCTCAAAAGGGTGCCTCCAGCCGATCGCCTGCTTCGCCCGGCGACACCGGCGAGCTCCAGGTCGGCGGCGCTGGCCGCGGCCGTGATCAGATCGCAGGATACGCAGCGCCACCAGTCTTCGCCAGCGGCCCGGTGTTGCCAATCGGCCCGACGCAGGTCGGGCAGCCGTGCTCGCACTCACAGCCGGCGATGAGCGCACGCGTGCGCGCGAGCAGCTCGTCGTGCATGCCGAACAACGGCTCGCTGAACCCGATGCCGCCCGGGTAGTTGTCGTAGACGAAGATGCGCGGTTCGTCGGACAAGGTGGCCGGGACGCCGTTGCGCGTCAGGTCGGGCTCGTCGCCCTCCTCGCCGCTGCCGATCGAGATGCCGATGTCCTGCCGGTCGCACATCAGCAGCAGTTGCGCCACCTGGCGCATGGCGAACGACAGCCCGACCACGCCGTCGCGGCGATCGTCGGCGGCAAACGGCAGCGCCGCCATCACGTCGCGCGGCACCGTCAGCCAGTACGCCGTGGTGTGCATCTGCTGCTCGGGCAGGTCGAGCTCGCCGGAGCCGACGTTCTCGTTCGTGTAGAACTTGATCTTCTTGAAGCCGACGACGCGCGACGACACGTGCACTTCGCCATGTGAGCGCAGGTGTGCCGGGTCCGCTGCTGCTATCGACGGTGCGGCACCCGGCCGACGGGGCGGCTCGGAACCCGGCCCACGGGCCGCCGCGTCGTCGACGTAGGGCGGGTCCTGCGCAGCAGACCCGCCGTCTGCCTCGAACGTCTCCAGGACGGTCACCTTGGTGTAGGTGATCGCGTCGGTGTAGTAGTCGCAGTCGATCTGCCGCACGTAGGCCTTGCGCCCCTCGAAGTCGAGCTTCTCGACCTGGATAGAGGCGCGCCCTCGAGCAGGTAGATCGCCTTCTCGTGCAGCGTCGACGGTCCGCTGGTGAAGCTGGTCTCGCCGATCACATCGGCGCCGCGCGTGGTGTCGACGATGACGAAGTTGTCGGAGGAGATGGAGCGCAGGCTCACCGCGTCGGCCGGATAGGACTCGTTGGTCCACTGCCACTGCCCCTCCGTCTCGGCACCAGGCTCGCCGCCGCTGCGATGCACCAGGCCGCCCTCCGCCAGGATGCCGAGCACCTCCTGCACGTCCACTCGCGGCGCCGTCGCCCCTGTCCCGTCGCCGCCGTACTGCTCGGCGGTGGTGAACGGCAGCTCGAACGCCGCGCACTTCACGTGATCGACGAGGATGTGCAGGTTGTCGGGATTGATCAGCGCGTGCTCCGGCGCCGCGTCGAAGAAATACGACGGGTTGCGCACGACGAACTGATCGAGCGGCGCGCTGCTGGCCACCAGCACGGCGGCCGAACGCGAGCTGCGCCGGCCGGCTCGGCCGGCACGCTGCCAGGTCGCGGCGATCGTGCCCGGGGTAACCCGCCATCACACAGACGTCGAGCGCACCGATGTCGATGCCCAGCTCGAGCGCATTGGTCGACACCACCGCGCGCACGCTCCCTTCGCGCAGCCCCTTCTCGATCTCGCGACGCCGCTGCGGCAGGTAGCCGCCGCGGTAGCCGCGCACCTGATCGCGCGTACCCGGCGGACCGTCGAAATCATCCTTCAGGTAGGTCGTGAGGATCTCGGTGGCCAGCCGGCTCTGCGCGAAGACGATCAGCTGCAGCTTGCGCTTGAGGAACTCGGCCGCGACGCGGCGCGTCTCCGCCAGGTACGAGCGGCGGATGCCGAGCTCCTGATTGACGACCGGCGGGTTGACGAACAGGAAGACCTTCTCGCCGCGCGGCGCGCCGCTCTCCGGCAACCAGTTCGAACGGCCGCTCGACCAGCGCCCTCGGCCAGCTCGCGCGGATTGGCAATCGTCGCCGACGAGCAGATGAAGGTCGGGTCGGAGCCGTAGTGGCGACAGACCCGACGCAGGCGCCGCAGCACGTTGGTGAGGTGGCTGCCGAACACGCCGCGGTAGGCGTGCAGCTCGTCGATGACGACGAAGCGCAGGTTCTCGAACAGCTTCGCCCAGCGCGGATGGTGCGGCAGGATCCCCGAGTGCATCATGTCGGGGTTGCTGAGAACGACGTGGGCGCGGCCGCGGATGGCGCGGCGCGCGTCCTGCGGCGTGTCGCCGTCGTAGGTGAAGACGCCGATGTCGAGCTCGTCCGTCACCGAGAGCTGGTGTGAGAGCTCGTGCAGCTCGGCCAGCTGATCCTGCGCCAGCGCCTTGGTCGGGAACAGATAGAGCGCCCGCGCTGCCGGGTCGCGCAGGATGGTGCTGAGCACCGGGGCGTTGTAGCAGAGCGTCTTGCCCGAGGCCGTCGGCGTCGTGATCGACGACGTTGCGGCCGGCCAGCGCATGCTCGACGGCGGCCGCCTGATGCGTATAGAGCTGGTCGATGCCGCGCCGGCCAGCACCTGCCGCAGCCGCGCATCGACCCCATCGGGAAAGTCGGCGTACTCCGCGGCCTTGGCCGGCAGCCGCCGGACGGCGGTGACCCAGGCGTCGGGGCTGTCGGGCCGCTCGGCGACGCCCCCGGTCAGCCGATCGAGGACGGTCTGCAGCGCGTGCTCGTGCGCAGGATCCGTCCGTCTGGCCGGCAGCATGACCCGGACGATGTTACGCGTAGAAAAAGCAAAGGTCAAAGGGGCACGTGCGTTGCGAGCAGGTTCGGTGAGGCACATCATGAACATGACAGAACAGCAGAAGCGGGGGCTGATGATCGGCGCCGCCGGCGGTCGGCGCGCTCCTCCTCGCACAGGCGTGGCGGCGACGCGGTGGCTACGATTTCGCGGGGAAGTCGGTGGTCATCACCGGCGGCTCACGCGGGCTCGGACTGGTGATGGCCCGGCAGCTGGCCGACGAAGGGGCGCGGCTCACCCTGGTCGCCCGCGACGATGACGAGCTCGAGCGCGCCGCCGACGACATCCGCACCCGCCAGCCGTTCGCCGAGGTGCTGACCGCGATTGCCGACATCCGCACGCGCGACGACGGCGAACGGGTGATTGCCGAGGTGCTCGACCGCTACGGCCGCGTCGACGTGCTGATCAACAACGCCGGCATCATCCAGGTCGGCCCGATCGATCACATGAAGCTGTCCGACTACGAAGACGCGATGAACACGCACTTCTGGGGGCCGCTGTACACGATCATGGCGGCGCTGCCGCACATGCGCCGCCAGGGTGGCGGCCGCATCGTCAACATCTCGTCGATCGGCGGCCGCATCGCGGTGCCGCACCTGGTTCCGTACTCGGCCAGCAAGTTCGCCCTCGCCGGGCTCTCGGACGGCCTGCGCGCCGAGCTGGCGCGCGACAACATCGTCGTCACCACCGTGTTCCCGGGGCTGATGCGCACCGGCTCGCCGCTGAACGCCAGTTCAAGGGACAGCGGTCGCAGGAGTACGCCTGGTTCGCCATCTCCGACTCGCTGCCGTTGACGACCATCGACGCCGGCCGCGCCGCACGGCAGATCATCGACGCCTGCCGCCACGGCGACGCCGAGCTGATCGTCACTATCCAGGCCAAGCTGGCGATCCTGGCGCGCACGCTGGCGCCGGAATTCTTCGCCGATACGATGGCGGTGATCAACGGCCTGCTGCCCGGCCCGACGCCCGGTGGCGACGAAGCGCGCCGCGGCCGCGACAGCGAGTCGAACTGGGCGCCGTCCACGCTGACTGCATCGACCTACAAAGCGGCGGCGGAAAATAACGAGATCTGAGAAGGGTCGGGCGAGCTGTTAGCTATGCGCCGACCAGACTTCGAGCTCGGCGATCGACCAGTAGTAGTCCTTGGCCGCAGGATGCGTCAGGCGGATGTAGCGCGCGGGTCGCGGCGTGAAGGGGATGACGATGCGCTGTGAGGCGGGCGAACGCAGCCCGCCGCGGATCGCCTGGGCCAGCAGGCTGCCGTCCCAGGCCGGCTGCCACGAGGTGCCGTCGGTGGATGTTTCCGCCGTCAATGCAGGCGGGAAATCGCCATTGAACTGGCCGATGCCGTTCACCACCGCCCCGACCGTCGTCACCCGGCCGAGGTCGATGAGGACGGAGCGGGCGACGTTCTCCGGGCCGCAGACCCAGCGCGTGGCGTCCTGCTTGTCGGTGGCCAGGGACATCAGCTGCGCGCCGCACGAGGACAGTGCGGATGCGACCGGCACCTGCTGACCGGCGGTGTCGCCCGCCTCGGTGCTGCCGCTCTGCGGCAGCACGTAGTGGATGGCCTGCTCGTTCTGGGTGACCACCCGAACGCCCGGCTGGTTCTCGACCAGCGCTCGCAGTCGCCCTGCCTTGCTCGACACCAGCACGTCGAGGTCGCCGAGGGCGCGAAACGGCTCGAAGGCGGTGCCCTCCTCGAAGCGAACGGCGTAGTTGAGCGCCGGGTAGTAGCTCGGGTGATAGCCGCTGTAACCGTTGATCATCCGCCACCCGCCTGTCGCGGCGAAGTAGGTGCTCGGAATATCCAGCGTGTCGCCAATCGGCAGTTCCATCACCGTTCGCCCAGCCAGCGTCACGGCGGGGACGGGCAGGACCGGCGCGGTCGCGACCGGTAGCACCGTCACCCAGCCATCCGCGAGAATCGCCACCGCGGCGACGGCGACGAGCGCACGCGCCAGCGGCCGGTTACGTGCCGCGGCGAGGCGGGCGGTGACCAGGCCCGCCACCACCGACAACCCCAGCACGGCGATGATCCAGAAGCGAGCCGGCACACGCAGGCCATCGGCCCCGGGCAGTTGCATCAGCGCCAGGAACGGGCCGACCGCACTGGTGTCGCGGCCCATGTAGAAGATGTTCGGTCCCAGCGCACACAGCCACATCAGGACCGTGCCGAGCAGGTAGAAGACGAGCGTCCATTGCCGGCGCAACGTGTCGCGGATGCCCGGCGTCAATGCCATCACCAGGAACAGCGCTGGCAGTCCGAGGCTGAGCGGCCGGCGCAACGAGGTCGCCGTTGCTCGCATGCCAGCCAGCTCGAGCCGCCACGGCCCGAGCACGATCAGGCTGATGGCGATGGACAGGTAGAAGATGGCGACCACAGCGAACAGGCGCCGCAGCAGCATTGCGCTGCGGCCGCCGGAGATCGAGCCGGCGGGGGCCGAGCCGCCGGCGTGACGCGCGCCGACGGCGATGAGCAGGCCGACGGCGAACAGCACCATCACCGTCACCCCCGGAAACAACTCGCCCTCGGGGCGGCAGGCGGTGCGCAGCCAGCCCCAGAACGTCATCAGCTCGGGGGCGCACATCACCGCACCAAGGTCGGCGCTGAAGCTCCTGATCTCGCCGATGCCGCGGAAGAAGGCATTACGCCGATGCACCACCAGGTACTTGTAGAGGATGGGGGCCAGCGGCAGCACGGCAATGACGGTGCTGATGGCGATCGCCCGGAAAGCCGGCCAGTCGCGAGCCGCGCACCACGAACCACAGCGTCCAGACGGCGATGAAGAGCGAAAAGAAGAACAGCGTGTAGCCGTTGGCGGTGACCTGCAGCAGCCAGGCCGCGGCATAGAGGACCAGCCATCGCCTGCGCCGCTCTTCCAGGTAGGCGTGCAACCCAAGTAACGCCAGCGGCGCCCAGAACATTGCCAGCATCTGGATATGCGGCAGCTGTGATATGCGATACGGCGCGAAGGCGTAAGCCAGGCCGGCGATGAACGCCGCCGGCGCGCTGCGGGTGAGGCGGTATGCCAGTGCGTACATCGTCAGGCCGCACAGCGGGAACGTCAGCAGCGTGACGATGTTGTAGGTGGCGAGAATGTCGCCGGTCAGCCACTCCAGCGGCGTCGCGACGACGCTGAGGCCGAGGAGGTGCTCGGAGAACGCCAGGGTATCCGGCGTCGGGTAGTAGATCGGGAACTGCCACCAGGCGTCCGTCAATGGCAGGTGGATCGAATTCCAGTAGAGAATCGCCGCCGTCAGCAGCGGGTCGCCGGCATCATGGATGGTCGAGGTCGAAAGCTGCTGCAGCGCCTGCCGGCCCATGATCAGGGTGGCGACGAGATACACGAGGAGGCTTGCCACCACTGGTGGCCATGCGCGTCGTTGGTTCATGCGTTGCTGTGCGGAAGATCCGTATGGTAGCGTGCCCCGTTTGGGGACACACGTGAAACATACCGACCGGCGGCTGAACCAGACTCAGGATCAATACGCCGCCGACGACCTCGAGACGATGCAGCACGCGCGGCGCTACTCCGCGCACGTCTTCGATCTGTTCCGGCCGCACATCGGCCGTCGCGTGCTGGAAGTGGGCTGCGGCATCGGTACGATGAGCGCGAAGCTGCTCGAGGTCGCCGACGAGGTCGTGGCGCTGGAGCCGAACGTCAACTGCGCGGTACGCGCGCGCCAGGCGCTCGGTACGCACCCGCGGTTTACGCTGCGGGTGGCGCACCTCGAGGAGTGCGACCGCGGCGAGCTGGCCAGCCACCGGTTCGACACGGTCTTCTGCGTCAACGTGCTGGAGCACATCAAGGACGACGCAGGAGCGCTGCGGACGTTCGCCGAGGTCCTGGAGCCTGGCGGCAAGGTACTGATCTTCGTGCCCGCGGTGCAGGCCGCGTATGGCCCGCTCGACGCCGAGCTCGGGCACTTCCGCCGCTACTCGAAGCCGACGCTGGCCGCCGCATTTGCCGGCGGCGGCCTCGAGCTGCTGACGCTGCGTTACACCAACCCGATCGGCCTCGCCGGCTGGATGTACAACGCGCACATCACCAAGTCGACCGCGCACAGCGTGACGCAGGTCAAGCTGTACGAAGCACTGGTCGCGCCGTGGGCGCTGCCGCTGGAACGGCTGATTCCACCGCCGGTGGGACTCTCGCTGGTGGCGGTGGGACGCACGAGTTAGTTCGTGGTTCGTGGTTCGTGGTTCGTGGTTCGTGGTTCGTAGTTCGAGTCGGGTTCGTGGTTCGCCATCCTCCACGAACGACGAACCACGAACCACGCGAACCAGCCTCAGTTGTGCGGCTTCAGCACGACCTTGATGCAGCCGTCCTTCTTGTCGCGGAACGTCTTGTACATGTTCGGCGCGTCGTCGAGCGACGCGAAGTGGGTGATGACGAACGACGGATCGATCTCGCCGGTCTCGATCAGCCGCATCAGCATCGGCAGGTACTTGTGCACGTGCGTCTGGCCGGTCTTGATCGTCAGCGCCTTGTTCATGATCGGCGCCGAACGGCACCTTGTCGAGGAAGCCGCCGTAGACGCCGGGCACTGAGACGGTGCCGCCCTTGCGGCAGGCGTGGATCGCCTGGCGCAGCGCGCTGGCGCGGTCGGTCGCCATGAAGGTCATGGTCTTGACCTTGTCGTAGTAGTAGTCGAGGTGCGGGCCGTGCGCCTCGAGGCCGACGGCGTCGATGCACGAGTCGGGGCCGATGCCGCCGGTCATCTCGCGCAGCTTGTCGAAGACATCCGGGTCCATCGAGTCGAGCGTCTCGGCGCCACCCGCTTCGGCCATGCGGCGCCGCTCCGGCACCGTGTCGATGGCGATGACGCGTCCGGCGCCGAGCAGGAAGGCGCTGCGAATCGCAAACTGGCCGACCGGGCCGCAGCCCCACACCGCCGACCGTGTCACCCGGCTGGATGTTGCAGTTCTCCGCCGCCATGTAGCCGGTCGGGAAGATGTCGGTCAGAAACAGCACCTGTTCGTCGGTCAACGCCTCGGGCACCTTGTAACGGGCCGACGTCGGCAAACGGCACGCGCGCATATTCCGCCTGGCCGCCGGCGTAGCCGCCGAGCATGTGCGAGTAGCCGAACAGCCCAGCCGCCGAGTAGCCATAGAGCTTCTCGGCCATCCAGGCATTCGGGTTGGAGTTGTCGCACAGCGACCACAGCTCGCTGCTGGCAGAAGTAGCAGTTGCCGCAGGCGATCGGAAACGGCACGACCACGCGATCGCCGCTGCTTCAGGTTGGAAACGCCGCGGCCCGACTTCCTCGACGATGCCCATGAACTCGTGGCCGAGAATGTCGCCGCGCTCCATCGTCGGGATGAAGCCGTCGAGCAGGTGCAGGTCGGAGCCGCAGATCGCGCGTCGACGTGATGCGGACGATTGCGTCACGCGGGTTGATGATCTTCGGATCGGGGACCTTCTCGACCCTGACGCCGGTTCGTGCCCTCCCAGCAGAGTGCCTTCATGATCTCCCTCCACGCCGCCCGGACGGCTGCCCGTTCGGTCGTCGGCATTTCACCGGTCTCGAGGATCTGGCTGCAAGCGTCGCAGGTCCTCGCGGATGGTCTGGTTCGGCTCTTCGCCGAACAGGCGGGCGATCGCGGCGCCCACCTTACCGCCCGGCGGGTTGTACTGAAGATGAACACTGACGCGCGTTCCGTGTTCGGTCTCGTCGAAGTTGACCGAGCCGGCGGTCGAAATGGTCGAGCCGACGCAGCGACTGCCAGGCGATCAGCTTGTTGTCGATTTCGTTGATGATGCGCGCGTCCCACTCGACCTTGGTGCCGGCCGGTGCGCGTCGCGACCCAGTGGGAGATACCCTGCTCGCGCACCGACACCGAGCTCAGGTGGGCCATGAACTTCGGCAGGTTCTCGAAGTTCCGCCAGAAGCGGTAGACCTCGCCGATCGGCAGGTTGATGGTCACCGATTCCTGGACGTGGATGCCGCGCCGCCCGCTCAGCTGTTGCCGCGTATCAGACTCACGATCGGTGAGTTCGCCGACGCCGTCGCCACCGCGGCTGTTGACGCCAAGTCCCTGGTACATCGGGCAATGGCCCGTCGTCCCCCGATACAGTAGCGCCGCGCTGGCCAGCGCGGCGGCCCCGCCCGGCTTCTCGCGACGCTTGAAGGCATAAGCCGCCAGCACGCCTGCGGCGACCATCGACAACCAGCGCTCCATGCCCCCTACGTTGATGCGCGGGCCGCGCTCCTGTGAACCGCTCCCGCCTCTCATAGCTGTTACCGCCACGTCTCCTCCTTGGTGCCGGGCGAAGAAATCCGGGTACTCCAGTTCCGCTCGGTTGTTCCTCGAAATTCCGGTCGCTGCGGAATGCAGCATGAGACGTGCCCGCGCCGGATCGCCGGCGTCAACGGGGGTAAATGGCCATCCTTTTTGTCGTCCCGGCAGGTGCCGGTCAGAGGGCGCGGCGGCTGAACTGACGCAGGGCCAACAGGAAGGTCAGCACCGTAAACGCCACCGCCCACCAGACCATCAACGGCGTTTGGCACCGACGCCGCGGCGAACGGCCCGACGTCGAGGCCGCGCACGACGCCGGGCTGCAGCCGGTAGATGCCCAGCCGCCACAGCGAGTCGGCCGGGCTGACCAGGCTGGCCGCAATGCCGATGTAGCGCGCCGACTGGATGCCGGCGAGCGCACCGATCTGCTCGACCCACCCGCCGATGAACGAGATGCCGTAGATGCCAAGCGCGACGATGCCGTTGGTGACAGTGCTGAAACGGGTGCCGCCGGCCAGCGTGATGGTCAGCAGCAAGGTGACTTCGAGCACCATCAGCAGCAGCGCATAGGGAATGTCGAGCTGGACGTAGCCGGCGGTGAGGCGCGCCGAGATCAGGACGCCGGCAGCCAGCGTCAGCAGATAGGCACGACACCACCAGCCAGTGCGCCAGCCACTTCCCGGCGAGGATCTCGGCACGGCGGATCGGCTTCGAGGCGAGCGTCTGCATCACGCCGGAGTCGATCTCGCCGGACAGCGCATCGACCGGCAGCAGCACGGCGAACAGCACCGACAGGAAGTTGGTGCCGTAGAGGCCGGCGACCGTCAACAGCGACCAGTTGCGCCTGCCGGACGATCAGGTTGCTGTCACTGGCGGCGATCTCGCGGCCGGCGAAGAACATCCCGGTGCTGAAGACGGCCAGGAAGCCGAAGGCGCAGATGATCGCCGCCGTCACGATCTTGCGGCGACGGGCTTCGTAGAGCGTCAGGTGGGCGACGGTCAGGATCGGATGCATGTCAGCCCGGTCTCTGATCGTCGCCCATCACGTCGACGAACCATTGCTCGAGCGACTTGCGGGTGCCACGCAGCTCGAGCAGGTCGGCACCACCGCCGACGACCAGCCGCGCGCATGTCGGGCAGCACCGCCTCGGACGCGACGCGCAGCCGCACCCTGTCGCTGCCGGACACGGTCACGTCGCTGCCCAGCCGACGAGGTCTTCGACCAGGCCGGCGGCTCGCGGCCGACGCGCAACTCGACGTCCAGCGCGCCCGCCTGCGCCGGTGAGCGCCAGCTCGTGGACGATGCGCCCCTGCTTGACGAACGCGACGCGGTCGCAGGTCGCTTCGACTTCGCCGAGCAGGTGCGAGTTGAGGAACACGGTGGTGCCGCGCTGGCGCAGCTCGGCGATGATGTCGCGCACCAGCAGGCGGCCGAGCGGATCGAGGCCCGACGTCGGCTCGTCGAGGAAGACCAGCGCCGGGTCGTTGATCAGCGCCTGCGCCAGGCCGGCGCGCTGCATCATCCCCTTGCTGTAGCCGCGCAGTGGGCGATCGGCGGCATCGAGCATGTCGACGCGGGCGAGGAGCTCTTCGATGCGCGACGTCGAGCAGCAGCCCACCGCAGGCCGTGCAGCCGGCCGTGGAAGCGCAGCAGCTCGCGCGCCGTCAGCACGTCGTGAAAGCGGAAGTGCTCGGGCAGGAAGCCGACGCGGCCGCGAGCGCGCGGTCGCCGAGCGGCGCGCCGAGCATCGTGCCGCTGCCGCTGGTCGGCGCGCAGCAGTCCGAGCAGCATCTTGATCGACGTCGTCTTGCCTGCCCCGTTCGGGCCGAGGAAGCCGAAGATCTCGCCGCGGCCGACGGACAGCGACAGGTCGGCCACCGCGACCGTGTCGCCGAACTGGCGCCGCAGCTGGCGCGTCTCGATGGCGAGCTCTGTCACCTGATCGAATTGGCCATCGTGAGAATCTCGCGCGACAGCAGGTTGCCCTGCAACCCGTAAACCCGACCGGCGGCGGACCACAGCACCGCCGTCGTCACGCGTTTCGGCCCCTCGCCCGACGGCGGCGCCTCGATCATCACGCCCTGGTGGCCGCCGATCTCCACCTGCTTGAACGAGGTCGCCTTCGCCGGCACCGGCACGAGCAGGGTCGTGTGCCAGTCGACTCTACGGGCAAAGTCGTGCGCTTCCGCCGCCGGCAGCCCAAGCACGCGCAGGCCGATTTCGCCGAGCAGGGCGAGGTCGACGCCCTGCGGCAGTTCGACGGTGGGCGCCAGTGCCTGGGACAACGACGCCTTCCAGTTCCGCTGTTCGTAAGTGACCCTGACGAACGACGGCACGCGCACGGTGAGCGATTTGCCATCGATGGCATCAGGGGCGCGGAGGTCACTGATGCCCAGCGCGTCGAGCGCGTCGTTAACGCGTGACACATTGGCGACCACCCGCACGGCGTGCGGCCCGGCCAGCTCGATCGACGTGACGCGGACATCCTCGGGCAGCGTCGCCGGCAGCCGCACTGCGAATCCGGCCGACTGCGAGGCCGCTTCGACGCTGGCGACAGGCAACGGCGGCCCCGAGTCCTCCAGCACCTGGATGTGCTCGCCGACGAGGCGCGGCAGGTCGATCGTGCCGCCGGTCAACGCGTCCGCGCGCGTAGCGTCGACGGGCACCGGCACGAAGTTGACGGCGCGAAACAGCGACAGGAACTGCATCGCCGATGCGCGCACGGCCGGCACCGTCAACATCGAGCCGGCAGCGGCCAGCACCGCCACTGCCGCGGCGACGCGGGCGAACGGCCAGGCGTGCCCGCTGGCGCCGCGCGTCGCGGTCTGCTGGTTCAGGCGATCGTGCAAGGACCTGGCGAACGCCGGCGCCGGGTCGGCACGCAGCGCGCCCAGGAACTGGTCCGCCGCGAACGGGTCGACGTCTTCTGTCGCACGCTTGCTACTCATGCTGTATTCCTTGCCTCACCAGCGCGCACGCAACCCCTGGACGGCGCGGTGCACGATAGTGCCGACGTTTGACTCTGACAGGCCCGTCGCCCTGGCGATTGCGCGGTTGTTGAGGCCGGCGCCGAATTTCAGCGCCAGCAGCTCGCGCTCGCGCTCCGGCAGCAAGAGGAGCAGGCTCGCCAGCCGCTGCGCGTCGGACTGACGGGCGGCGAGGTCTTCAGGGTTGCCCACGGCGGCGGCGACGTCCGCCGCCGCGTCCAGTGGCAGCTCCGGCCGCTGCGCGCGCGCGTGATCGAGGGCAACGTTCCGCGCGATGCTGAACAGCCAGGTGCTGTAGCCCGCGACATCGCGGCGGTAGCGCGCCCGCGCCCGCCAGGCTTTCTCGAACGTCCGCGCCGTCAGGTCCTCAGCGTCGGCCGTGTTGCCGAAGCGGTAGCGGAAGAAGCTGTAGACGCGGGGGAGTTGCTCCGCGTAGACCGCATCCCAGTCAGGCTCCGGCGAGATCCAGCGGGCCAACCGCCCGGGCATCACGTGCTCCACGAGGATATATACGGGCGAGCGCAGGAGGTGTCACACGGGACAGTTCCTAGAAGGCCTTGCTCTGGCAGCCATCGACGACCAGGGAGGTGCCGCTGATCCAGCTGGCCCTCGGTGACGCGAGGAACGCGACGGCGGCGCCGACCTCCTCCGGTGTGCCGAACCGGCCGAACGGCAGTTCGCGGGCAATGAAGTCGGCAATCCACGCCGGGTTCTCCTGCTGGCGCTTCCACCACGAGCCGCCTTCGAACAGGATCGAACCGGGCGACACGCTGTTGACGCGGATATTCGACGGCGCCAACTGCTGCGCCAGCGACTTGGCGAGGCTGATCTCCGCTGCCTTGACGGCGTTGTAGGTCATGCGCCCACCGGCCTCGCGGCCGTAGATCGAGGCGATGATGACGATGGCGCCGCCGCCGCGCCGCTGCATGTGCGGCACGGCGCCTCGGGAGGCGCGGATCGCCGGCAGCAGCGTCTGGTCGATCGCCTCCTGCCAATCCGCGTCGGACGTGTCCAGCAGGCCGCCGCCACGCGCTGCGCCGACGTTGTTGACCAGCACGTCGACGCCGCCGAACCGTTCGACCGCCCCCTCGACCACCGCCTGCACGCCGTCCGGCCGGCTCACGTCGGCGGTCACCGCCAGTACCCGTCCGGATCCACCGCCAATTGTTTCTACTTCGCGCGCCGCCTCCTGGAGCGGTGCGGCGGAGCGCGCACACAGCACTACGCGGCAGCCTTCGGCCGCAAGCGCCTTCGCGCTGGCCAGGCCGAGCCCGCGGCTCGAGCCGGTGACGATGGCCACCTTGTCGTTCAGTCCGAGATCCATGTCCGGGATCATATCTGAGCCATTTGCCGACGCTTGCCGGAGCCCGGCCGGGCATCCACCGTGCATTGCAGAGAGCGGAGGGCGACCGAATGAGGTGGCAGGGACGCGCGGGGAGCGGAAACATCGAAGATCGGCGCGGAATGGGCATGGGACTTCCCATCGGCGGCGGCATCGGCGGCCTGGTGCTGCTCCTGCTGTTTTCCGCGCTGACCGGCCAAAACCCGGCAGATCTCATCAACAGTGGTGCACCGACCGAACAGACGGCCGGCACCTCGGGCGAAGCCGACACCCAGAAGGAGTTCATCTCCGTGGTGCTGCGCGACACCGAGGAGGTATGGACCTCGGTGTTCGAGGAAAACGGCATGCGGTACCGGGCGCCGGTGCTGGTGCTGTTCACTGGAGCGACGCCATCGGCGTGCGGCGTCGGCGAGTCGGCGATGGGCCCGTTCTACTGCCCGCCGGATCAGAAGGTCTACCTCGATCTCTCGTTCTTCCGCGAACTGGCGAGCCGCTTCGGTGCGCCCGGTGAGTTCGCGCAGGCCTACGTCGTTGCGCACGAAGTGGGTCATCACGTGCAGACGCTGCTCGGATTGACCGAGCGCGTCTCGGCGGCGCGGGCGCGCGCGGGCGAGCGGGGCTCGAATGCGCTCTCGGTCAGGACCGAACTGCAGGCCGACTGCTACGCCGGCGTCTGGGGCTTCTACGCTGCGCGGCGCGGCCTGGTGGTGGAAGGCGATGCGGAAGAGGGGCTTCGCGCGGCGGCAGCGATCGGCGACGACCAGTTGCAGCGGCAGGCGCAGGGCCGCGTCGCCCCGGAGTCGTTCACCCACGGCTCCTCGGAGCAGCGCGTCTCGTGGCTGCGCCAGGGGCTGCAGAGCGGCCGCATTCAGTCCTGCGACACCTTCAGCAGCGGAACGAACTAACAACTCCCGAAGGTTCGGACGTCCGGGCGTTCGGAGAGTTCGGGGCGTTCCGATATAGAATTGGCGCCGCGTCGCGCCGCCGGGGGGAAGCAGTTGGATCCGGGCGCGGGTAAAGGGTTCAACTGATGCGCATCGGCATCCCTGCCGAGATCTATCCCGGGGAAACGCGCGTGGCCGCCACGCCCGAAACGGTGAAGAAGCTCACCACGGGCGGCCGGCACACGGTCATCGTCGAAAGCGGCGCGGGTGTCGCCGCCAGTATCCCCGATCACGAATTCGTCGCCGCCGGCGCCACCATGGGCAGTGCCGCGGAAATCTACGGCCAGGCCGACATCCTGCTGAAGGTGCGGCGGCCGCAGGCTGTGGAGCTGCCGTTGCTGCGCCGCGGCACCATCGTCATCGGGCTGCTGTCGCCGCACGAGGGCACCGGCGATCTTGACGCCGCCGGTGTCACCGCGTTCGCCATGGAGCAGTTGCCGCGCATCTCGCGCGCCCAGTCGATGGACGTGCTCTCATCGCAGGGCAACATCGCCGGCTATCGCGCCGTGATCGTTGCGGCGCACGAGTACGGCCGGTTCATGCCGATGCTGATGACCGCCGCCGGCACGGTGAAGGCGGCGCGCGTGCTGGTCCTCGGCGCCGGCGTCGCCGGCCTGCAGGCGATCGCCACCGCCAAGCGGCTCGGCGCGGTGATCGAAGCGTTCGACGTGCGGCCCGCGGTCAAAGAACAGGTCGAATCGCTCGGCGCCAAGTTCGTGGAAGTGCCGCTCTCGGACGAGGAAAAGCGGGCGGCCGAGACGTCGGGCGGCTACGCCCGGGAGATGAGTGACGACTACAAGCAGCGCCAAGCCGCGCTCATCGCCGAACGGAGCAAGGCTGCCGACATCGTCATCACCACCGCCCTGATCCCGGGGCGGCCGGCGCCGTGCCTGGTGACCGAGGAAACACTGCTCGGCATGAAGCCAGGGTCCGTGGTCGTCGACCTCGCCATCCGCCAGGGCGGCAACTGCGTCGCCAGCCAGGAAGACCAGGTGATCATCCGGCACGGCGTCAAGATCGTCGCGCCCTCCAGCCTGCCGTCGACGATGGCCGCCGACGCCAGCGCGCTCTACGCCCGCAACCTGCTCAACTTCGTCAACCTGATGCTCGACGCGAAGACCGGCGAGCTCAACGTCGACCGCTCGGATGAAATCATCGCCGGCACGCTCGTCTGCATGGACGGCGACGCCGTGAGGAGCTGAGGTGCACGGAGTCGTCGTCGATCCCATCATCACCAACCTGACGGTCTTCATCCTGGCTATCTTCGTCGGCTATCACGTCGTCTGGACGGTGACGCCGGCGTTGCACACGCCGCTGATGAGCGTCACCAACGCGATCAGCTCGGTGATCGTCGTCGGCGCGATTCTCGCGTCCGGGCCAAGCGGCCTCACCACCGCCTCGATGCTCGGCGCCGCGGCGGTCGCGCTGGTGGCGATCAACACCTTCGGCGGCTTCCTCGTCACCGAACGCATGCTCGAAATGTTCAAGAAGAAAGAGCCGCGGGAGACGAAGAAGTGAGCGAGGCGATGTCCCCGAACGCCATCGCGCTGTGGTACCTCGCGGCCAGCGTGCTGTTCATTCTGGCCCTGAAGGGGCTCTCCCACCCGCTCACCGCCCGGCGCGGTAACCGCTTTGGCATCGCCGGGATGGCCATCGCCATCGTCGTGACGCTCAGCGTCACGCAGCGTGTCGACCTGGCGGTCGGCGGCCTGGTGCTCGGCGGCGCCGTCGGCTACATCGTGGCGCGACGCGTCGAGATGACGCAGATGCCGGAACTGGTCGCCGGCATGCACTCGCTGGTCGGCCTGGCCGCGGTGCTGATCGCGTTTGCCGTCGTCAGCAACCCGGCGGCCTTCGGCATCCCCGACCCGATTCCCGCCGGCAACCGCGTCGAACTGTTCCTCGGCACCTTCGTCGGCATGATGACCTTCTCGGGGTCGATCATCGCCTTCGGCAAGCTGGCCGGCCTCGGCAAGCAGTTCCGCCTGTTCTCGAGCGCGCCGGTGGTGTTCCCAGGCCAGCGCATCGCCAACCTGCTGATCGCGGTAGCGATGATCGGCCTCGGCATCGCCTTCGTCGTCGCCAATCCCGGCAACGAGTGGCCGCCCTTCGCGGCGATGACCGCGGTCGCCTTCGTGCTCGGCATCCTGATCATCATCCCGATCGGCGGCGCCGACATGCCGGTGGTGATTTCGATGCTGAACAGCTACTCGGGCTGGGCGGCATCGGGCATCGGCTTCTCGCTCAACAATCCGCTGCTGATCATCGCCGGGGCGCTGGTCGGGTCCTCCGGCGCCATCCTCTCCTACATCATGTGCAAGGCGATGAACCGCTCGTTCTTCAGCGTCATCCTCGGCGGCTTCGGCGGCGCCGAAGGCACGACGGCCGGCGCGGCGGAGCAGCGCAGCGTGCGGTCAGGGTCGGCCGACGACGTGGCGTTCCTGCTCGGCAATGCCGAGAGCGTCATCATCATCCCTGGCTACGGTCTGGCCGTAGCCCGCGCGCAGCACGCCGTCAAGGAGATGGCCGAGAAGCTGATCGCCAGGGGCATCGACGTCCGCTACGCGATTCACCCGGTGGCCGGGCGCATGCCCGGTCATATGAACGTGCTGCTCGCGGAAGCCGAGGTGCCCTACGAACAGGTGCTGGAGATGGACGAGATCAACAGCGACTTCGGTACCGCCGACATCGCCTTCGTCCTCGGCGCCAATGACGTCGTCAACCCGCTCGCCGAGCAGAAGGGCAGCCCGATCTACGGCATGCCGATCCTCGAAGCGCACAAGGCGCGCACCGTCGTCGTGAACAAGCGGTCGATGGCCTCCGGTTACGCCGGCATCGACAACCCGCTGTTCTACATGGACAAGACGATGATGGTGTTCGGCGACGCCAAGAAGGTGGTCGAGGAGATCGTCAAGGCGATCGAATAGCAGGTCACATCAGCACGCGAATGATGTCCGAGCGCGTGATGATGAAGGTCTTCTCGGTCTTGAAGTCGCGCACCAGCAAGGCCGGATTCTCGCGCGTGATCATCGTCGAGAGCAGTTCCACCGGCGTGGAGATGTCGACGAACGGGAACGCCGGCTGCATGATCGCCTCGACCGGCTTCGCCTTGAGGTTCGGGTCGCCGACGAACTCCTCGTAGAGGTGCGTCTCGTTCAGCGAGCCGACGACGCGGCCATTCTTGGTGACCGAGATCTGCGAGAAGTCGTGCTCGCTCATCACCATCACCGCGTCGGCCACCGGTCGGGCCGCTTCCACGGCAAACAGTTCACCGGAAACGCCGAGCGCCACCAGGTCCCGTGCCGTCATGCCGCTGACCTCGAGGAAGCCGCGCCCCCGCATCCACTCGTCGTTATACATCTTGGCGAGGTAGCGCGAGCCGTGGTCGTGGAAGATGACGACGACGACGTCGGCGGCGGTGAAATGGTGGCGCAGCTGCAGCAGCCCGGCCATCGCCGAGCCGGCTGAATTGCCGGCGAAGATCCCTTCCTCGCGCGCCAGACGGCGGGTCATCACCGCCGCGTCCTTGTCGGTGACCTTCTCGAACGCATCAATGATGCTGAAGTCGACGTTCGCCGGCAGGAAGTCCTCGCCGATCCCCTCGGTGATGTACGGGTAGATCTCGTTCTTGTCGAAAATCCCCGTCTCCTTGTACTTCTTGAAGACCGATCCGTAGGTGTCGATGCCCCAGACCTTGATTGCCGGGTTGCGCTCCTTGAGATAGCGGCCGATGCCGCTGATCGTGCCGCCGGTGCCGACGCCGGTCACCAGGTGGGTGATGCGGCCGTCCGTCTGCTGCCAGATCTCCGGCGCAGTCTGCTCGTAATGCGCCTGCATGTTCGAGAGGTTGTCGTACTGGTTCGCCTTCCAGGCATTCGGGATCTCGCGTTCCAGGCGCGTCGACACCGAATAGTACGAGCGCGGGTCCTCAGGATCGACGTCGGTCGGGCAGACGATGACGTCGGCGCCGAACGCCTTCAGCGCGTCGATCTTCTCCTTCGACTGTTTGTCGGTGGTAGTGAAGATGCACTTGTAGCCCTTGATCACCGCGGCCATCGCCAGCCCCATGCCGGTGTTGCCGGAGGTGCCCTCGATGATCGTGCCGCCCGGCTTGAGGCGGCCGGATCGTTCGGCATCCTCGATCATCTTGACTGCCATCCGATCCTTCAGCGAATTGCCGGGATTGAATGTCTCGATCTTGGCCAGCACCGTGGCCTCGGTGACTCCGCTGGTGATGCGGTTGATTCGCACCAGCGGCGTGTTGCCGATCGTGTCAAGGATGGTGTCGCAGATCTGCCGGCCCGGAGGATTCGCCACGGGAGATTTGTACCAGATATCCAGGCGACGTGCTCACGTCCTGCAGGATCGTGAGCTGAGCGAGCAAAAGCGTGCCGGAGCCGATACGAACCACGAACGCGTCCGACCGCTACCGTCCGTCGCGGTTGCTGTCGCGGTCGCTGTCGGTCACGGCCTCCTTGACCTTGCCGACCACCTTCCTGGTGCCACTCACTGCTGCGTTGCCGACCTTTTCGGCCCCGTCCTTGGTCGCCTCGGCGCCCTTCTTCACGCCGTCGGCCGCCGCCTCGGCACCGTGCTTCACGCCATCGGCAGCGTTATCTGCACCCTTCTTCACGCCATCGGCCGCGGCGTCGGCGTTCTTCTCGACGTCTTCGTCGACGACGATGGTGCTCCTGGCTGCCTCGTCCGCGAGCTCCTCGGTCCTGCGAACGCGCACATCATCGTCGGCAACGCCGGTGGTGGCGGTCGGAGTGGCGTCCAGCGTCAGGCGGTCGATGACGTCGCTGACCCCTTCGGTGGATCGAGCGATGCGCACAGCCTCTTCCTTGGCGGCAGGCGTGCTGACGTCCCCGGTCAAGGTGACAACGGTGTTTCGAGTATCGACGTCGATCTCGCTGGCCTTGACGAGGTCATTGCTCGCCAGTCGGGTCTTCACGGCGGTTGAGATACCGGCGTCGGTCTGGCTGCACCCGACGCTGAAGATGAGCGCCGCGACGGCGATAAGTCCATTAAGGCTCTTCATGACACGTCCTCTCCTCTCGGAGCTCCCGAAATCCGTCATGTTCTAGAGCATCATGCGTGCCCAAGACGCGCTCCGCGACCTGCTGAGTCAGCGTGATTCTTCAGGCGCGTGCTGCACGTGCGCCAGCGTCGCTACCAGCGCGACACCGCCGAGCGAATTGCCGAGCAAGGCCGGGACGAGAAACCGGAACACGTAGTCGTAAAGCGGCCGCTCACCCCGCAATACGACATACAAGCACTCCACCGAGCCAGCGATCACGTGCGACAGCGCGGCCAGCCCGACCAGGTAGGCGAGGACGGCGATGATCCAGAAGCGCGAGGCACCCGCCCCCGGCAGCAGCCAGATCATCGTCGCGATGATGAATCCGGCGTAGATGGCACGCGCGAACGTCGTACCCCACGAGTGTGACATCGCCGCATGGCCGATGTGGGAGAAGGCGCTGTGCGCCTCTGGCCCGAACGCGCCACTCCAGGCGGTGAAGGCAGCAAATGCCGTTGCGCCGGCAAGGTTTGCGGCAAGAATGACCATCCAGGTGCGAGCGACGTTCGGAAGGTGCCCTTCGTGGCGGTCGCGCGACAACAGCGGCAGGATGGCGCTGAGCGTCTGCTCGGTGAACAGCTGCTGGCGGCCGAGAATGACCACCAGGAAGCCGATCGCGTAACCGGTCTTTGTGATCACCGGCGTCCACGCTGCCTCAGGAAGGTGCGCCGCCAGCAGCCCCTCGGCGACGAGCGACAGGCCCATCGAGATGCCCGCCGCCAGCCCAGACCAGGCCAGTGAACCCGAGCTCTGGTGCAGCGTGTGCACCCCATCCTGCCGCACCGCACGGTAGATGACCGTTCCCTGGGGCGTGCCGATGTCGTGCGCCTCGGCCTCCTGCTGCTGCCGCTCGGTCCGTTCGGGCGACTCGGTCATGGTGTTCACTCCCGCGGCGTAGCGTGTGGGGGCCTCGTCAGCAACGCCCGTTCCGGGTGAAGATTGCTGTCCGCGCCACAGCCGACCTGCATGGCTGGCCGCCGCGCGCTACCGCGGCAGCACCGTCGCGTCGTTCTTCGCGGCGCCCGGCCGCGCGGCGGTGTATGTTCCCGACGAGATCACGATCTGGTCTATCGCCGCGCCATCCTCGCGCTGCTGGATCCGTACGGTATGGCGGCCGCTGCTTGCGAAGAACAGCGCTGGGCCGAGTTGGTTCCGCGCACCCCAACCGTTGTCCTCCCAGCCCCAGCCCGACACGCCGCAGTTCGCGCACTCTTCGAGGTTCCATTCGGCCGACGATGTCGTGCCGATGCGCCAGACCGGCTGCCCGCTCGCGAGCACCGTGTCCGAGAACTGCACGTGCACCGAATCGTTCGAGTAGCCGTCTCGCGCTGCCTTGCCGCGGATCCACAGGCGGTAGGCTCGTCCCGCTTCGGCGTTGAACGACAGCTCGAAGTAGTTCGCCGGACTGGCTGACGCGGTCACCACCTTCGCGGCACCCGCGTCCGGCTGGAGAATCGCGCGCCCGCCCGCCGCGCTCGGATCGGCGACGACCCGCCACGAGCCGGCGATGGTTTGTGCTTCTGCCGCGTAGAGCACGACTTCGGCCGCAGCGCCCGCCGGCGCGAATGTCAGCCGCACGGTGTCAGTCGCCGTAGCGCCGAATGGATCCCGTGCCGTCAGGGTGTACACGAAGCTGCCGGCAGGCCTGCGCACGAACGGTCGCGCCCCGGTGCTGATGACCGAGCCACTCTCGTCGCGCCATTCATAGAGGAGATCGTGGCTGTCGGCGTCAAGCGACGCCAAAGCGTCAAGCCTGGTGGTGCTGTCAGCCGGCACGCTCGCGTCGGGGCCGGCGTTCGCGACCGGCGGCGTATTGCCGGTCCACTCCCGGTTCCAGAACAGGTTGATGCCGGGGCCATCGCTCTGCCACGACGCGGTCAGGATGTCGTTCAAGCCGTCGCCGTTAGCGTCGGCAACGACTGGATTGCCGCCGAAGCGGGGGGCCAGCCGCAATTCCGGTGCGAAGCTGCCATCGCCCCGCCCGAGCAGCAGCGCAGTACCGCCAACGACGAGGTCGGTGTGACCGTCGTGATCGAGGTCCCCGGTTGCGAGCCGCCACACCGGCGTGCCATATGGCGAACGGCTGAACGAGAAGAAGGCGCCTGCCGCGAACCGCCCGGCGCCGTCGCCGAGCAGGATGGCCGTGTCCGTCGAGTCGCTGACCACCACCAGATCCAGCCTGCCGTCCTCGTTGAAATCAGCCGCGTCGACATCGAACGGGCTGTACCCCCCTGGCAGAAGCAGCGGCGGGCCAAAGCCGCCGCCGCCGTCGCCGGGCAGGAACAGCGTGCCGCGATCGGAATCGACGCCGACGACATCGTCGCGGCCATCGCGATTGAAATCGGCGACGACCAGCTCTGTCATGGTCGCCCCGACCGACAGCGTCGTCGCCAGGTGGAAGCGCTGCGCGCTGCGGCCACGATAGCCGTCGCTGAGATATACCCCGACAGTACCGTCCTGATTCGCCACCACCAGGTCCGGGAACGCATCGCGGTCGAAATGTCCAGCGGCGAGCGTCATCGGAAGGCCGCCTTCGGTAACGGTGACACTGGCGACGCCGGCGTTGTCGGTCAGGTCATCGTCCGGATCCCACGTGTAGATGTTGCCGGCCAGCCCGATCACCGCAACGTCAGCATGGCCATCGTGGTCGAAATCGGCGATGGCGCAGCCGCGCGGCTGCGCCGGCGCCCCGCCCAGTTCCGATTCGCTGTGGCTCGGGCCGGCGATATTGCCCCGCCAGGTGACCACGCCGTCGTCGCGCGGCAACACGGCGTCGAGATGGCCGTCGCCATTCAGGTCGCCAACGCAGAGCGCAGTGGGAATGCCATTGCCGCCATCGCGGTTCGGCAACCGCTCTGCGCGGAAGCCGAGGCCGACCTGTGGCAGCGGCATCGTGTTCAACGCGAACGCGATGTGGTCCGAGTATTCGTTGCCGGTGACCACGTCGATGCGGCCGTCATGATCGAAATCGGCTACGCCGATCGAACGTGAGCCCTGGCCCATCCCGCCGAGCGACACGAGCACGGCGGGCGCGAACCAGCCGCTCGCGCGGCCGGCAATCAACGCGATGTCGTCCGAGCCGCGGTTGGCGGTCACCAGATCGAGGCGGCCATCGCGGTTGATGTCGGCCACCTCGATGTCACGCGGGTTGCTGCCGGCGGGCAGCGCGGTCGTCTTGACCCGCGTAAACACCCAGCCGCAGGGCGTTGATTCGCACGACAGCGCCGAGGTGAAGACCGTGACGCTGTCGCCGTAGTCGGCCAGCGCAAGATCGAGCGTGCCGTTACCGTCAAGATCCGCAAGCACCGGCATGCGGCCGCCGACCGGAGCGCCGAGGTCGCGGCGCCGCCCCAGCCCGCCGGCGCCGTCGCCGAACAGCGACACGGCGGTTCCCGAATTGCGCGCGACGATGAGATCGACACGGCCGTCATGGTCAATGTCTCCGGCGGCAAGACCCTGCGGATTGCCGCCGAGCACCTCGCTTCGCCCGGCGAGCACGAAATGACCGGCGCCGTCGCCGCGGTAGATTTCGATCCGGTTCGCGACATACAGCGACACGGCCAGGTCCTGCTTGCCATCCCCGGTGAAATCCGCAGCTGCGATGCCTCGCGGGTTGGCGCCCGTGGCGAACGTGTAGACGAGCGGCGTGACAGCCGGGTTACCCGACCGCTCCCCGGCGAACGAAGAGTGGGACGGCTGGTAGAGCAGCACCGAGACGCTGTCGGAATCGGCGTTTGCCACGGCGACGTCGGGATAGCCGTCCCCGGAGAAGTCGGCGGCGACGACATCGAACGGACCGCGACCCACCCGGATCGTCTCGCGGCCGAGGTTCCAGAGCGCGGTGTCAGCGACGAACGTGACCGTGACGGTGCCGGACGCGCCGTCTGCAGTGGCGACGTCTTGCCAGCCGTCGCGATTGAAGTCAGCGACGGCGATGCCGCGCGGCGCATCACCGACCGGCGATGCCGCCGCCGGCTGCAGGCCCTGAGCTTGGCCGCCACTGGCGACCGCAAGGAGAAAAAGGGGAACGAGCAGGGCACTTGTACGGCGGCGATCGGGGTTCATGGGGCGCACCTCACAGCCGGGCGGCGCGGGTGCAAACGAGCGGCCGCAGCCGGTCCGGACTCAGTGGGTCATCGCGTAGAGGATGACATTGATGCCCAGGGCGTAGCCGCGCGGCGAGAAGTTGTAGAAGAAATTCGGGTCTTCGCCTTCGCGTTCGAAAGCGTCTGAAATGTCGGTGTCGTGCGTCATCAGCACCATGATGTTGCCGTGCTGGTCGGTGATTCCCCGCAGGTGCGGGCTGCCGCTCTCTTCGCCGCGCTCTGACGTGGCGCCGCCGCTCGTTCGCCAGAACTGAATCGACGGGATCTGCGAGATCTCTTCGACCTCGAACTGCGTGTGCAGCAGTGGGTGGCCGAGCGGGATGTCGTGAATCGGGTAGCGGCCCGGCGGCAGCACGCGGGCGATCTGGGTCGCCCACGTATCCCACGCCGCTTCACCCCAGTAATCGTCAACCCAGAGGAAGCCACCCTTCAGGAGGTAGTCGCGCAACCCGGTCACCTCGGCGCCGGTGAAGGCGGCGGTGCCGACGTCTTCCATGTGCAGGTAGGGGCACTGGAACAGCGCGGGATCGCTGAGCGGAACGGTGATGTAGTCGGGGCGGCCCTGGGCGTCCTTCTTGACGCGCGTCCTGGTGAGTTCGCCGAGGCGGATGGAGAAGTTGATGTCGGCGTCGGGGTAATCGGTAGACCAGCCGCTGCCGCCGGCCTCGCGGCGGCCGCTGGTGTAGATGCCGCGGCAGAAGACGAATCCCTCCCCGAAGGTGTCGGCGTTCGGGTAGCGCGGCGGAAAGCCGCGGAAACCGCCACCCCCCCCGAAGCCGCGCCCGAACTGCGCGGCCGCCGCGCTCGCCATGACGATGACGAGCGTGGCGACCAGGAGGAACCGCGGTTTCACCGGGGCGTCCGCGCGAGCGATCGGTAGTACTGCTCCACGAGCTTGCGGAACTGCTCGGGGACTTCGTCGGAGCCGGACAGCACGACGGCGTTGCCCTCTTCCGTCTGGCGGCGCAGGGTGAACTCGACGCGCTTCAAGCCTTCGCTGACGAAGGCCTGCAGCCGCTGCAGTTCGGCGGCGTCGCGGTAGACACGGTCGTCCTCGAGCTTGCGCAGCGCTTCCATGATCTGGTCGAGCTGCCGCGGATCCAGGTTCTCGCCGCGTAGCAACCCGCGCAATTCGCGGGCATCGTTCGAGTATTGCCGCGCCTCGCCGCGCAGTTGGCGGACGTCTTCCTGTGACAGCTGCCAGTTGCCGCCGAAGGCGTTGCCGCCGTTCAGGATGTCGTCGCCGCCGTAGTTGCCGCCGCCGTAGCCGTTACCAGCCTGCTGGTTGCCTCGGTTCTGGCCCTGGGCGTTCCGTCCCTGGCCGTTTTGCTGGCCCTGGCCGCCGCCCTGCCCTTGGCCTTGCTGCGCCTGCTGGCCCTGGCCCTGGCCTTGGCCTTGGCCCTGCTGGCCCTGGCCCTGCTGGCCCTGGCCTTGCTGCCCCTGGCCCTGCTGGCCTTGCTGACCCTGCTGGCCTTGCTGACCCTGCTGGCCTTGCTGACCCTGCTGGCCCTGCTGGCCCTGCTGGCCCTGCTGGCCCTGCTGGCCCTGCTGGCCCTGCTGGCCCTGCTGGCCCTGCTGCTGACCGTTCTGGTTACCGGCCTGGCTGCCCTGCTGGTCGCCGTCGCGGCCATTCGGGTCGTTCTGCCCGCGGTCACCCTGCGCTTTCTCACGGGTGCGCTCACGGAGCGACTCGAGGCTGCGTGCCAGCCGCTGCGCGCGCTGCACCGCCTCCTCGCGTTTGTCGCCAGGCACGCCGCCCTGACCGAGCGCCGACTGCGCTTCGTCCAGCTTGCGGCGGGCCTCTTCGATGCCCTCGGTGATCGCGTTCTCCCCGGCAGCGAGCTGCTGGCCGGTCGCGCCGCGGTTCACCAGGGTGCGAGTGTAGCGAACCGTGTCGCGGACCCGGTTGTCACGCAGCGCTTCGGCGGCCTCGGCCATCTTCTTCGACGCCGCCTTTTCGTCCTTGCTCGCGTCGCGGGCGGCACGGTCGAGCCGCTGCTCGAGGTCGGCCACCTTGGCTTCGAGCGCGTCCTTGCGTTCGCTCAACTGCCGCATCTGCTGCGCGCGGCCTGCGCCGTTGCCGAGCTGCTTGGCGGCTTCGGCGATCTGCTGCTGATCGCGGGCGATTTCATCCGCCTGCTGCTTCATGTCCTCGATGTTGCGTTCGGTGCGCTGCGTCAGCGATCGCTGCAGCTGCTTCTCGGTGTCTGCGAAGCCGCTCGAGGGCAGCCTGGGCCTGCGCCTGGGCGTTGGCGTCGCCGCCGGCCGCGGCCCGGCGCATCTGATCGGCCGCTTGCGCATCTGCCGCGCCGACTCCGCCAGATCCTGACGCTGCTCCTCGCGCGCCAGCCGTCTCGAGCCGGCGCGCCGCTTCCTCGACCTGGTCGGCAAGCGCACGCTGCTGCGCGCCGCTGTTGCCGCCGCCGGCCGATTGCCCTTCGAGGGCGCGGCGCCGCTGCCGCTCGGCCTCCTGCTCCTGCCGCCGGGCGAGCTCCTTCAGCTTCTCGAGCAGCTCGTCGACCTGCTGGTCGTTGCGCCTGCTGCGACGCCTGGCTCGCCGTTTCGTAGCGGCTGGCCATCTGGTCGAGCTCCTGCTCGAAGATGTCGGCGAGCTCCTGTTGCATCGCGCCACCCCCGCCACCGCCACCGCCGCCGCCCTGCTGCTGCTGGACGCTGACCTGCAGCTGGTACTCCTCCTCGGCCTTCTGCAGGATCTGCAGCGCTCTCTGTTCGGGCGCCAGCGCCGCGTCCGGAGCGGCGGCGCTCAAGCTTGCCTTCCGCCTCCCGCATGGCCGCCACCGCCTGCGGCATCATCTCGCCGATCTTGGCGAACGCCGGGTCGCGCTGGACCAGCTGGCTGTTCATCCGCGTCAGCAACCCCTCGACCTGTTCGCGCAGCCGCGACTGCGACAGCGACACGACCGTGGAGTTCTGGCGCAGCTTCTCGGCCGACATCCCCTTGCGATCGCGCTGGACGTTGAAGGTGGCCGAGATGATCTGGCGCTGCTGCTCGGAGAGCGCCTCGACCTGCGCGGCGCCACCGCCGCCGCCACCACCACCGCCGCCGCCCTGCGACTGCGCCTGGCGGAAGTCCTTCTTGAACGGGCGGATGCGCAGGAAGAACAAATCGCTGCTCACCTTGTTACCGCCAGCGCCGTTGTTGTCCGTCGCGCGAGCGTAGTAGGACACCGAGTCGCCGGCCTGAACGCCGAGCTCCTCGAGATAGAACGTGTGGCCGGCGGTCACCTCGGGGAGCCGCTTGCTCCCGTCGAACATCCGCACCACCTTCTCGTCGCCGCCATTGACCGAGTAGACCAGCTCGAGGTTGCGAACCCCGTAGTCGTCCTCGACGTTGGCTTCGACGAACACCTCCTCGATCGGCGACACGGAGGTGTCACGTCCCGGCTTGCGGAACGTCACCGTCGGCGCCTGATCCTGCAGGACGTCGATCGTGTATTGCGGCGACGCCGCCACCTTCTCACCGTTGACCGTGTCGAGCTCGACCCGGTAGAAGCCCTCGCGCGTCGCGGTGAACGACGCCGTCAGCGAACCATCCGGCTGCGCCGTCAGCGCCACCGACTCTTTGTCGTTGACGACCAGCCGGCCACCAGGCGTCTTCATCGTCGGCGTGATCTTCATCCGCACTTCGGTGCCGCGCAGCGTGGCGATGTCGCCGCCGTCCTCGACCTTCTCGGGCTCGAGGCCGGTGTAGGACGGGAAGTGGTATTCGAGGTCGAGGCGCTGCACGTACGGCAGGTCCACCACCTTCAGGGTGTAGACCGGCGACTTCACGCCCTCCGCTTCGACGTAGTACTCGAGCGGGCCGCTGACGTCGAACAGGATCCCTTCGTAGACGCCGGCGTCGTTGTGCACGAGCGGCAGCGCCTCGAACTTGCCGTCTGGCGTCCGCTTGGCATGGACGACGACGTCCTCGGAGTCGAAGCCGAGCAGCGTGGCGGTGATGCTCTCGTCCGCGCCCTTGGGCACCGAGGCGTTCCCCGGCTTCACTTCGATCTTGTACGGGGCAGCCGCCTCGACGTCGCGCGAAACGAGCAGCAGCGCCGACATGGCGTTGCGGATGAAGGCCGGGCCGACCAGCACGGCGAGGACCGTCACCGCCGCCACGGCGGCGAAGGTGGCGCCCCAGCGGCGCAGCGGCAACCGTTCGATGCGGACCGCATCCATCGCCATGCAACGCTCGACCGCCTGTTCGACGAGGCGGCGCACGAGCGACTGCGACGTGGCGGAGCGCTGTTCGGTGTGACTCGCTTCGACCGCGCTCAGCAGCGTAGCCTGCAGCGAGGGATCATGCTCTTCGAGGTAGAGGGCGACCTGCTCGTCGCTGACGCGCCGGAGCAGCGGCCGCACGACGAACCAGCCAATCGCCGCCAGCAGCGCCACCGGGATGGCAATACGGGCCGCAATGATTGAGGCGCTGGAGAAGCGCGCCCACTCGATGGCGAAGGCGGCGGCCAGCAGGAGGACGAGGGCGAATGCAGCGACCCGGGCCGCGCCGCGCATCGCCAGCTTCAGGCGCCAGCGGTTGCGGACCTCGGCGATGATATCGAGCAGGTTCGGCGGCGTTGAATCACGCATGAGTGCCTCGGTAGTTAGGACGCCCGGAGCGATTTCTCAGGAACGCGGGAAATCACGCCGTGTGTCTTACGAAGAATACGCCCAACGGCCAACCGGCCGTCAGGCTTTTGCCATCCGATTGGACAGCACCGTTTCGACGCCGAGCAGGACGATGCCGGCGCACATCAGGTACCACCAGAGCTTCTGGTTCTTTTCCTGCGCCTGGGGCGTCATCGCGACCCCGGTGCCTGGGCCCCCCTGGGCCCCTTCCGGGGCGCCCACGGCAGCCGTGACCAGCTCCTTGGGATCCATCGGCGTCAGGTCGGCTTCTGCCGGATCGACATTGCTGGCCACCACGGCGATATCGGTGGCCGCGCCATTGCCGGCGCTGCGGAGCTCATAGAACCCCTGCTCGGTCAGCTCGACCGCGTCCGACCCTTCGTCCTCGAGCGGCTGGCGCTTACCCGACGGCGTCAACACCGCGCGCTGCAGCGACGCCGCCTTCTGGCTTGCCGTCTGCGACGCGCTCAGTACCTGGCCGACCGTCATCCACGGCTGCGGCTCCGCATAGGCCGCCAGGTGCTGCATCGCTTCGTGGATGAACGGCAGGAACACCGGCTTGATCGGCAGGTCGCTCCACGTCGTGTCCAGCGCCGAGGCCCACAGCAGGGCCCGGCCGTTGCCGACCCGGCGCTCGAGCACCGCCGGTGCGCCGCCGTCGAAACGTGCGAGCACCTGGGCTGCCGGCGCCGCGGTGACGTTGCGGTACGCGTAGATCCGCGCGCTCGAGAAGTCGCCGCTGCGCGGCGCGCGGAACGGCTCGAAGACCGGGTGGCCGTATTCGAGGCCGCCGACCCGCGCTGCATCGCCGCGGCTGCGATCCACCGGCACACCGATGGTGCCCGGCAGGATGTCGACATCGCCCGGCCAGCTTGCGCGCGGGCCGGCGGCGACGAACAGCCCGCCGCCCTGGTCGACGAACCGTTCGAGCCGTCGCGCCAGGCTGACGCTCACCGGCACGTCGTTCAGCAGCACCACCGCGCTCCGGCGCAGGTCGTCGTCGCTCACCGCCTCCGGCCCGCGTGTCACCGTCTCGAACCTCGGGGCGTCGCCGATCGACAGCGCCCGCGTCAGGTAGAGCGCGGTGGCCGCGCTGCCCCGGTCAACCAGTGCCACCCGCAGCGGCTGCGACGGCGAGACCACGAAGTTGAACGAGTTGTCGGCGGCCAGCGCGTCGTCGCCGGTCTTGACCGTCGCACGCATGTTGCGGTCGTTGATCGTGAACGCGTCGAAGCTCACCGTTGCCGCCGCACCGGGGCCGAGCGCGAGCGGCTTGCTGTCGACCGGGATGCCGCCGACGTCGAGCGTGACCTTGTTGCCATTCACCGCCCGCTCACTGCGGTTGATGACGCCGGCGGTGACCGCAACGCGCTCCTGGTTCGAGAAGGTCGTGCGCGCCAGCGTCACGCCGGTGACGCTGACGTTCTGCTGCTGCGTCACGCCGCTGACCGGCACCGGCGTGATGGTGACGCCCTGCGGCAGGCGCGCCCCCTCCTCACCGCGCCACCCGCCGCGCTGGAAGTCGGTGATCAGCACCACCTCGCGGCGCGGCAGCAACGACTCGGACAGGATGCTGCCGGCGACCTTGAGCGCCGGCGCGTAGCGCGTCGCGCCGGCGCCCGGCTTTGCCGTCGACACCGCCGACGTCAGGCGCGTCTTCTCCGCCGTGGAGCGGAGCGAAATTTCCGCCGCCGACGAGAACAGCACGAGCGAGGCGCGGTCCGACGGGTTCAGCCGGCCGATGACGTCGTGCGCCGCAGCGCGCGCCACCTCCCAGCGGTCGGCGTAACCCATGCTGTAGCTGTTGTCGAGCAGGATCACCACTTCCCGCGCGCCGGCGCCCGGGGCAACGGGTGCGGACGCCGACGTGATCAGCGGCCGGGCGAAGGCCAGGACGATCAGGGCCAGCGCCGCCATCCGCAGGAACAGCAGCAGCCAGTTGTGGATCTTGCGCCGCCGCACGGACTGATACGGGATGCGGCGCACGAACATCAGCGACGGGAAATGGATGATCTGCTTCTTCTCGCGCTGCGTCAGGTGCAGCAGCACGGGAATGGCCAGACCGGCCATGGCGACGAAGAACAGCGGGGCCAGGAATGACATCTACCGCACTTTCTTGCGCTTCTGCCGACCGCCGAGGTAGCGGTACAACGCGTGGTCGAGCGGCTTCGACGTGTCGAGCAGCGTGTAATCGACGCCCACGCCCGAGAACGCCTGCGTCAGCGCGTCGATGTGGGCGGTGACCAGCGACTTGTATTCCTCGCGAAACGCGTCGGGCACCACCGGCATCTGCTCACCGGTCTCGAGATCCTCGAACGGCTGCGCGTCGCTGAAACCGAAATCGAGCTCGTTCGGGTCCATGACGTGGAAGACGATGATGTCGTTGCCGCGGAACCGCAGCGGCGCCACCGCCTCGACGATTGCGTCCGGCTCGTCATAGAAATCCGACACCAGGACAATGATGCCGCGCCGGCCGAAGTGCTCCGCCAGCTTGTGCAGCGGCGCACGCAGGTTGCCGGGCCGCCCCGGCTTCACCCGGTCGAGCACCTGCAGCACGACGTCCATGTGCTTGGCCGACGGCGGCACGTGTTCGACCACGTCTTCGTCGAACGTCACCACGCCGACGCGGTCGCGCTGGTGGTGCACCAGGTTGGTCAGGCAGGCGGTGAGGATACGCGCGTAATCGAGCTTGGTGATGCCGCGGCTGCCATAGTCCATCGACTTCGACACGTCGAGCAGCACCGAGAAGTTCATGTTCGACTCGGCTTCGTACTCCTTGATGTAGTAGCGGTCGGTCCGCGCCCACACCTTCCAGTCCATGCGGCGGATGTCGTCGCCGGGCACGTAGCCGCGATGCTCGGCGAAATCGACCGAGGCGCCGAAATACGGCGCCTTGTGCAGGCCGTTGATGAAGCCGTCGACGACGGCGCGCGCCACGAGCTCGAGGTTGCCAATCCGGCCGAGCACGGCCGGGTCCATGAACCGCGCCCCGGCGACGGCGTGGGTTTCCTGCGCCATCTACATGCCCGAGCGCGGCAGCGGCACCGTTTCCAGCAGCCGGTCGACGATGGTGTCGGTGTTGACCCCCTCGGACTGCGCATGGAAGTTGGTGATGATGCGATGGCGCAGCACCGGGTGCGCCAGCGCCCGGATGTCCTCGAAGCTGACGTGATAGCGGCCGCTGGTGAGCGCCCGTGCCTTGCCGGCCAACACCAGGTACTGCGCGGCACGGACGCTGCCGCCGAATGCCACCCACTTCTTGATGAAGTCCCTGGCGTCCGGGTCCTTCGGCCGGCTGGCGCGGACGATGTCGAGCGCATGGCGCATGACCGGTTCGGCCACCGGCACCTTGCGCACCAGCCGCTGGAAGTCGATCAGGTCGGCCCCCGAGATCGGCCGGTTGATCTGCGGGTTGTTGATCGCGGTGGTGGCACGGATGACGTCGTATTCCTCGCCGTAGGGCGGATGCTCGATCACGATATGGAACATGAAGCGGTCGAGCTGCGCCTCCGGCAGCGGATACGTCCCTTCCAGCTCGATCGGGTTCTGCGTCGCAAACACGTAGAACGGCTCCTCGAGCTGGTAGGTCCGGCCCTGGATCGTCACCCGGTGCTCCTGCATCGCCTCGAGCAGCGCCGACTGCGTCTTTGGCGGCGTGCGGTTGATTTCGTCGGCGAGGACGATGTTGGCGAAGATCGGCCCGGCGGCGAAGACCATCTGGCGCCGGCCGGTGGCGGGGTCTTCCTGCACCAGGTCGGTGCCGGTGATGTCCGACGGCATCAGGTCGGGAGTGAACTGGATGCGTGAGAACTTCAGCTCCAGCACGCGCGCCATCGTGTGGATCAGCAGGGTCTTGGCCAGGCCGGGGGCGCCGACGATCAGGCTGTTGCCGCCGACGAACAGGGTCATCAACACCTGGCCAACCACTTCGTCCTGGCCGATGATGATCTTCTTCAGCTCGGTGACGATCTGCTGCCGGCCGGCGTTCATCCGGTCGGCGAGCGCGATGTCATCGGGCGCATTCAGATCGACGGCTGCATCAGTCACTGTTGGGTTCACGTCTCTGCTCCGTAAAGACACCGCGTGTCGTGATCACGTGAAATGACACCCCGGTGTCATCTCCCTTCGGCGGCTCGAATCTCGCGCGTCTTGAGCGCGATGTCGGTCACCAGCTTCTCGAGCTCGCTCGTATAGCGCGCCGCCGGCATGCTGTCCTTGAGCAGTCGCAGCGCCTCGACACGCCGCTCCATCTCACGCCGCTCGACATAGAGCGCCCGCAACTTCGGGTCGGCAGGCAGCCCCTCGGTGCTGGTGGCGCCGAGCGACACCACCGCCGCGATCTTGCCGTCCTTGCCGCCGGTTTTTCCCGTCGCCGTGCCGGTGGCGTTCGGGTCCTGTGTCCCCGCCTTGTCGCCATCGTCGTCGAGCAGCGCATGTTCGGTCGAGAGCAGCCCCTCCCGCTCGTAGGCGCGGGCGACCTCGCCCTTGGCATAGCGGAACGCCTCGAGCACGCTGATCCGCTGGTTCTTGTCGGCGTCGGCAGAGTCCGACGTCAGCGCCTCGACGAAGTAGCCGCCGAACAAGGTGTCGTACTGCTCGGCGCCGTTGCGGGTCGCGGTAACGATCGTACGCCCCGGTCCGGAGAGCTCGTCGACGAACGGGCCGCTCGAGCTCGCGGTGTTGACGAACACGATCTGCTTCGACGGCAGCTTCTTCAGCAGGGCGTTGAAGTCCGCGGGGGCCATGTCCGGCCCAGGCAGGTTGAACTTGGCGGACCGGCCATCGAAGCTGCCATGGCCGATCAGGGTGATGAAGACCACGTCTTCGGGTGCTGCCTGCGCGGCGAACGTCTCCAGCGCCTTGGCGATCTCGTCGCGCGTCGCCTTGCCGGTGACCCGTTTGTCGCCTTCGACCGGCGCATCGACCAGGTAGACCAGCCGGCCCGGCGCGACGCCGAGCCGCTCGGACGCCTCGGCCAGCGTGGTGCCCCACTTGTGGAAGGTCGTCGCGTGTTCAGGGTCGCCGGCGAGGCCGACGACGACGAGCAGAAATACTTTCAGCATCAGGCCAGCCCCACCGCGCGACGGTACGCCCATTCACCGCACACCAGCGCCATCAGCGTGATGAGGATGATCGGCATGTTCCAGAGATCGCGCTCTTCCACCGATGTGACGCCGCGGCCGGCATAACGGACGTCCTCGGCGAGCCCGGCGATGTTGTCCGGGGTGTAGATAGCGTGCCGCCGGTTTCCTCGGCGATGCGCCGCAGCGGCGCCTCGTGCATCGTCGGGTCGAAATACTCGGCGTCGCCGGCGGCGGCACGAACGTAGGTGACGCCGGTGCCGATCTCCTTGCCGGCCTTGCTGGCATCGACGGTCACCTCGTAGGCGCCCTGCTCGCTGCTGACGAAGGTGCCGCGGTACTGGCCATCGCGCTCGCCGGTCCACTGCAGCGGCACCGAGATGGTCGCGCCGCCGGGACTGGCCACTTGCGCGACGACGTTGGCGTCGTTCACTTCGACGAACGCAGGATCGACGACGTTGGCTTCGATCGTCACCGCCTCGCCCGGTTCCACCCGTTCGGTGTTGGTGCGCACGTCGATCCCGTCGGGCACGCCTTCGACCAGCCAGCGCAGCATCTGGCGCCAGAAGTGCTCGTGCGTCTGATCCTCGAGCGGCATCGACGCGTGCATCTGCCACTGCCAGGAATCCTGCACCGTGAAGGCGATCGCCTTGCCGCGGCCGAACTGCTGCGAGACCAGCACCGGCTGGCTACGGCCACGCTCGTCGGTGCCGTTCAGCAGGACCGTGGCACCCGGCTTCGCCGCCAGCGGCGCGTTGACGCTGGTCACCAGCGGCAGCTGCGGCCAGCGCGACGTCGATGCCGCTTCGGTCGCGGCAATCTGGGTGACGGCGTGCATCTGGCCGACACGGCTCGGCGCCAGCCGCAGCCGGGCCAGCGGCGCCGGCTCCGACGCCTGCGTCCGCGAATCGATCGCCAGCGGCAGCGCATCGGCCACCGGCGTGCCGCCGTAGCCGCCCTCGCCGAACGCACGCGGCCCGCCGAGCATCAGCAGGCCGCCGCCGCGGCGGTCGACGAAGTCGGCGATCATCTGCAGCTGGTCGCCGGAGAAGGCGCCGGCCTCGACGCTGCCGAGGATCAGGCCGCGATACTCGAACAGCTCCTCGCGGGTCTTCGGAAAGCCGGCGCGCAGCTCGTCCGGCGAGTCCACCAGCAGCCGCAGGAACTTGTTGTCGGCGGTGCGCTGCAGCGAGACGACGTGCAGGTTCTTGTCGTCGACCACCGCGCGGTTCAGGAACTTCATCTCGAAGCGCGGCTCGCCCTCGAAGTAGAGAATCTTCTCGCTGGCAGTCGCGGACGTTGATCATCGCCTCGCGCTCGTTGTTCTGCGTCACCACCTCGCCGGGCTGCGGCGCGACGCGGAACTTGAACAGCCGCGGCCCGGCCTCGGCCGCCGTCGCGCGGATCGCGCACGGTCGCCGGGCTGCCGTCGGCCGGCAGCTGCACCTTCTGCGAGCCGACGATGCGGCCTGTCGTCCTCGACGTCGACCGTCACCGTCTGGCCGGCGTAGCCGGTCTGCGTGACGACGACGTCGACCAGCAGCGAGGCGTCCTTCAGCACGCGTGCGCGGCGTGCTGACGCGATCGATCTGGATGTCGCGCGGCAGCTTCTCGCTGCCGACGCCGACGGTGAAGACCGGCAGCTTCTCGGCCTTCATGCCGAGCAGCGCGTCGCTGAGCGACGGTGTCGCTGGTGTCGGCGCCGTCGGAGACGAGCACGACCCCGGACACCGGCAGGCCGGCCAGCTCGTCGCGCGCCCCCTCGAGGGCGGCGCCGAGCCGGGTCTGCGAACCGGTGAACGTCAGGTCCGTGCACCGACGGCGAGGCGCCCGGCCGCCGACGAGAAGCGGAACGACGCGGACGAGGAAGCGCTCGCAGAGCGACTTCATGACGGCGCTGTCGGCAGCGCCGAACTGCTGGCGGATGAACTCGCCGCGCGGCTTGCCGTCCGAAGTCGCGGAATCTGCATGCTGCGCGAGTCGTCGAGCAGGACGGCGACGACGTTCTGCTGTGGCACCGCGGCGCGGACGACCAGCGTGGGCCGGAACAGGCAGAAGAGGACGAGCGCAAGCGCGGCAATGCGCAGCGAGGTCAGGACGACACGGTCGCGCAGCCGGCCCTCGTTGACCCGCACGCGCCGGTAGGTGAAGACGGCGGCGCCGATCGACCAGCAGCGCGCCAGCGCCGCGGCCGACCAGCGATGGCCGTCGTGACGTCGAAGCGGAACTCCCCCTGCTGGAAGACCACCGGCCGATACGTAGAAGAGTGCCTGAAAAACGGTGTCGAACACCTGCACGCTCCGGAAGGTCAGGGAACCCGGGGGTCAGCGCCGTAGGCGCAGACACCCCGGCCGTGCCGGAGATGCTGGAGCCCAACGTCGGGGCGCTGAAAGAGTGGCCGATTGTACTCGCAGCGCGGCTGCAAGACGAGCCTAGTTCACTATACGCGGGGACCGGGACGGTCGCTTACCGCCGGTTTCAGGCCCATGGCCTGTGACATTCGTGTGACGGGGCCGTAAGGGACCAATTCCCGCCCTTACATCAATCGCAGCAGCAACAACGTGCCGACGGCAAGCGACACCCAGCGCGAGCGGCGCGGCTGGACGTGCTTGGCCCAATTCCAGTACCAGGCCAGCAGCACCATCGAGCTGATCACACCGAGCACGGCGGCCGCCGTCTGCAGCGGTGTCAGCGCCATCCCGTAGCTGCGGGCCAGGCCGGGGTTCCATACCGAGCCGTAGACGATGCACAGGTGGACGAAGTAGATGAGCAGCGTCTCCTGGGCGACGGCCCCGAAAATGTGCGGCAGCCGATCGATGCGGCTGCTGGCGTGCGCCGTCACCGCCAGCAGGACCAGGCAGACGCCGGCGCGCAGCAGCACCTCCCCCGGCACGAACGCCGCCGGCCCGCCGCCGAAGAGCGGAAACGGCACGATCCGCGCCGCCAGCGCCGTCGCGATCATGACGAGGCCGGGCGCCAGCAGCACGACGTTCGCGAACCGGCCGAGCCGCGCTGCGCCCCACCGGGCATAGATCTGGCCGAGTCCGGCGCCGAGCAGCACGAAACCGGCCCAGGGGAACAAGGGGAACTGCGAGCCTGTCGCCGGCGACACGTACGAGGATACCGGCAACGGCAGGCGCTCCGGCCACGCCAGCCCCCACAGATACGGCGTCAGCAGGACGATGGCCGCGGTCAGCGCCAGCGCCACCACCATGAAGGCGCGCCGCGTGCGGCAGACCAGGACCAGCAGCTGCACCCCGATGAAGGTGACGCCGATCAATTGCAGCACGTCGACCGCCAGGAACGATTGCCACTGCGCCTGGGTGGCAAATCGCAGGTCGGCAAACCGCGCGACCGGGAAGTGCAGCGCGTAACCAAGCAGAACGAACAGCGCGAAGCGCCGCACCCGCTTGAGCAGCTTGGCGGAGACCGACAGGTGCGACGCCCAGTGCCGCGCGGTGGCAATGCTGAAGGCAAATCCCGCCAGGGTGAGGAACAGGCTGGAGGTCAGGCCGCGCTGGAACTGCCACACGTCATACCACGCGCCAGTGCGGTACTCTGGCGCGAGCAGGGCGTCGAGCGTGTGGCCGTAGAGCATGAAGAGCACCGCCAGGGCGCGCGCCAGGTCGATGAAGATGACTCGGTGGGCGCGGACGCGGGCGGGGCTGGCGGCGGCGGGCGCGGGCAAGTTCACGTGGGACGTGGAAAGTGGAAAGTGGAAAGCAAGTTTGAAAGTACCCCGGATCCGTACCTTTCTCCTTACCTACTTACCTTCCACTTTGGACCTACCACTTTTTACTTGAGGCGAGTCACTTCAGGGGCGAGTAGTCGGTCGGCTCCAGGAACACGGATTCGAGCTTCGAGACGATGCGGCCGTCCTTCTGCGTGTCGGTATTGATCTTCTGCCACTCGGGATCGGCCTGGAAGGCCGCCCAGCTCTTCTTCGCGGCGTCGCGATTCGGGTAGGCGAGCAGATACATCATCGTGTTCGAGGAGAGCGGTGCGTCCGCCGGGCGGAAGTAGGCGACGTTCTCCATGCCGTGCTTCTTGAACAGCCGCAGCGTGTCGTTCTTGAACCGCGCGTGCAGTGCCTCGAGCTTGCCGTCGGGCGCCTGGTAGGTGCGCAACTCGAAGATGCGCGCGCTCTGCGCCTGCGCCACGGATTCGTTCGGCAGCAGGCCATGCACCATGAAGCCGGCGCCGAACATCGCCGCCATCGCCGCCGAACGCCAAATCTTCCTCATGCAAGTCTCCTTGAAGTCGAGAACCTTACCAACCTCGCAACCGGACGGCGGCCTCAGGACACGTCCGGCGGCAGGGCCACCGCCGCATCCGCTCCGACCACCGTCGTCCACTCCCGCACCCGCCAGCCGGTCACCAGGCCACCGACGACATAGGGGTCGGCCGCCGCGAACGCCTCTGCCGCCGCGGGCGAATCGCCGCGGAACAGCAGCACCGCCCCGTCCGCCGGATTGGCGAGCGCCCCGCCCAACACCAGCTCACCCCGGCCTACCGCCGCCCTCGCGTGCGCAAGGTGGGCGCCGCGCAGCGGGATACGGCGCTCGACGTAATCGGCGACGACATCATAGATAAGCAGAAAGTGCATCGTTCACGGGCGCCGGGCCGTTGCCCGGGCGGCGGAATGCTACCACGGCGCGACGCGGGCTAAGCTAGGGCAGGATATTGAAAATGCCTCACAACAGCCTTCATCTCTCACGTTCCGTGGCCCTCTCCCTCGTTGCCGCCGTGTCGCTCGTCTCGTGCTCGCGCCCGGCGACGGAGCGGGCAGACGCCACGCCGGCCACGACCGCGGCGGCGCCGGCCACCCCGACCGGCAGCACCGACCGCAAGTACCTGCTCGAAACCGTGGACGACGCGGCGGTCGTGCAGCTCTATGCCGACGGCTTCCAGGCGCTCGGTCTGCGCGAGAAGACGCTGATCTGGCACCTCTATCAGGCCGCGCTCGCCGGGCGCGACATCTTCTACGACCAGAAGCACCGCGATGCGCTCGAGATGCGCCGCCTGCTCGATGCGGTCGCCGCCCATCCGCAGGGGCTCGAGGCCCGGACAGCCGCCGAACTCCAGCGCTACACGAAGCTGTTCTGGATCAACAATGGTCCCTATAACAACCTGACGGCCCGCAAGTTCGTCCTCAACCTGCCACCGCAGGCGTTCGCCGATGCGGTCAAGAAGGCGGTCGAGAACGGGGCGACGGTCACGCCGCGCTCCGGCGAGTCGCTCGACGCGATGCTGGCACGGCTCGGGCCGATGTTCTTCGACGCCAGCGTCGACCCGATCGTCACCAACAAGACGCCGGGTGCCGGCAAGGATATCCTGACCGCCAGCGCCAACAACCTCTACGCCGGTGGCGTCACGATGGCCGACGTCGCTGGTTTCAAGGAGAAGTACGGCCTCAACTCGCGGCTGGTGAAGAGCAACGGCCGCCTGACGGAGGAGGTCTACCGCATCAACGGCCGCTATGCCAAGGAGATCACCGAGATCGTCCGGCACCTGGAGGCGGCCATCCCGTTCGCCACGGAACCGATGGCCAAGGCGCTGCGCGCGCTGGTGCAGTGGTACCGCACCGGTGAGGACAGCGACCGCGCCAAGTACGACATCGCCTGGGTGCAGGACAAGGCGTCGCCGGTCGACACCATCAACGGCTTCATCGAGGTCTACCTCGACCCGCGCGGCGTCAAGGGCGGCTGGGAAGGGCTGGTCTTCTACGTCAACCAGCACAAGACCGAGCGCATTCAGAAGTTCGCCGACAACGCCCAGTGGTTCGAGGACCACATGCCCTACGACGCGAAGTACCGCAAGGCCATGGTCAAGGGCATCGTCGCCAACGCCATCGACGTCGTCGTCGAGACCGGCGATGCCGGACCGGTGACGCCGATCGGCATCAACCTGCCGAACGACCAGACGATCCGCGAGCAGTACGGCAGCAAGTCGGTGTCCCTGGCCAACGTGCGTGACGCCTCCGACAACTCGACCCCGGGATCGATGCGCGGTGAGTTCTCCTGGACGCCGGACGAAGTCGAGCGCGGCGTGCGCTTCGGTGCCCTCGCCGGCGAGTTGCTGACCGACATGCACGAAGTGATCGGGCACGCGTCGGGCCAGCAGGCCGCCGGCTTCACCGGCTCGCCGCAGTCGAAGATCAAGGAGTTCTTCTCGGCGCTCGAAGAGGGACGCGCCGACCTGGTCGGCCTCTATTTCATCGCCGATCCGAAGCTGCCGGAGCTTGGCATCATCCCCGCCGCCGACCAGGACAACCTGGTGAAGGCGATGTACGAGTCGTACACCCGTAATGCCCTCGTTCAGCTGCGCCGCGTCCGCGAGGGGACGCAGATCGAGGAAGACCACATGCGGAACCGGCAGATGGTGGTTCGCTGGCTGATGGCCAACACCAAGGCGATCGAACAGCGCAGCCGCGATGGCAAGACCTACTACACGGTGGCCGATACCAAGGCGTTCCGCGACGGCGTCGGTCAGTTGCTCCGCGAGGTGCAGCGCATCAAGTCCGAAGGCGACTTCGAGAGGGCGAAGACGCTGTTCGAGACGCACGGCATCCACTTCGACGCCAAGCTCCGCGACGAGGTCCTGAAGCGCGTCGACGCGCTGAAACTGCCCGCCTACACCGGCTTCGTGATGCCGAAGCTGACGCCGGAAACCGGCGCTGACGGCAAGATCACCGATGTAAAGGTGTCGTATCCGATGGATCTGACCAGGCAGATGCTGGAGTTCGCAGGAGCAAGGTAACGGCGCTACGGCAGGTTGTCGATCCGGATCGGCTCAATCGGATCGGCAGCCGCAAAGCCGAACACGGCGGCGTAGAAGAACAGCTCCGCCTCCAGACTGCGGCTGATCGTTTCTGCCTTGCGAAAGCCGTGCTGTTCGCCAGGGAACGCCAGATACGCAACCGGCCAGCCCTTCTCGCGCACCGCGTCGGCCATCATCGCCGACTGGTTCGGCGGCACCACCTTGTCCTCGAGCCCCTGGAACAGGATCAACGGGCAGGCCAGGTGCTCGACGTAGTGGATCGGCGAGCGGGCGCGATACTCGTCCTTCATCGCGGGATACGGGCCGACGATGCTGTCGAGATAGCGCGATTCGAACTTGTGCGTGTCCTTGGCAAGTACTTCGATGTCGCTGATGCCGTAATAGCTGGCGCCGGCCTTGAACACGTCCGGAGCAAACGTCAGCGCCGCCAGCGTGGTATACCCACCGGCACTGCCACCGCGAACGATCAGCCGGCCCGGATCCGCCTTGTCCTCGGTCACGAGGTAGCGGGCGGCGGCAACCACATCGGCAACGTCGACGAGACCCCACTGCCCGTTGAGCCGCTGCCGGTACTCGCGCCCGTAGCCTGAGCTGCCGCCGTAATTCACGTCGGCCACCGCAAATCCGCGCGTCGTCCAGAATTGCACCCGGAGGTCGAGCGTGGCTGACGCGGCGGTCGTCGGCCCGCCGTGACTGATGACGATGAGCGGTGGCCGCTCGCCCGCGGGCGGCGTCGTCGCGTGATTGCGCGGCGGGTAGTAGAAGGCATGCGCAGTCCGGCCGTGCGTGGTCGGAAACTCGATCGGCTCGGGAATGGAGACATCAGCCGGATCGATGTCGACGCCGGCGGACGCCCGCAGGGTCTCGACGATGCCGGTGTCGAGCTCGAGCCGGGCAACGGCGTCGGTGGCGGTGGCCGATGCGCCGATCATCACGACGTGCGTCGCCGTCGCCGTCAGCCACTCGCTCGGCTCGAGGTCGACGTCGATGTGCGACAGCGTACTGGCCGCAACGTCAATCAAGCCGAGCCGCCAGTGTCCGGCGTTTGTATACGCCACGACGATCCGTGCCGGCCCGGCGAAGGCCCAGGTTGCCGAGCCGAAGACCCACTGCGGCCGGCCGAACTCCGCGTCTTCCGGCGGCGCCTCGAGCACTGCCACCGCGCTGGTGCCCTGCAGCCGGTACAAGCGCCACCAGCCGTCGCGATCGCTGACGAAGTAGAGGTCACCGCCGGGCGACCACCCGGGCTGGTAGATCGACTCGCCGGTCCCGCCGGCAACCTGCCGCGGCTGGCCGAGGGCGCCGGCCGGGTCGATGTCAGCCACCCATAGCTCCGTGCCGTCCCACGGCATCTGCGGATGGCGCCAGCAGATCCAGGCCAGCCTGGATCCATCGGGACTGAGACGCGGCGACGCATAGAAATCGTAGCCGGAGGCGAGCACCTCACCCGCCGACGGCTCGCCGCCGAGCGGGACGGCGACCAGCGTGTTGACCGGCTCACCGTCGCCCGTGTGATCTTCGCGCACACACACCAGCCGCGCGCGGCCGCGATCGACGACCGCGTCGGCAAAGAACCAGCCGCCGACCGGCGTGACCGGCTCCGGTGATGCCGATGCGCGGTAGATGCGCTGGTCGCTGAAGTTGCTGAAGTAGGCGGTGCCGTCCGCGACGGCAAAGGCACCGCCGCCGTATTCGTGCACCCGGGTCCGGACGTTGAATTCCGCCGGCGTCACGTCGGCGCGGCTGCCGTCCGCCCGCCGTCGTACCAGCACGGTGCGCCCACCCTCCGCCGGCCGCCCCTCGAGCCAGTAGATCTCGTCGCCATCGACAGCCACGCTACTGAGCCGCAACCCCTGCGCCGCCACCACCGCCGCCGTGATCGGCGACGGCCAGCTCCCGTAACGTCTCTGCACGGGTCCAACCATAGCACCTGGATCTGCAGCGGCCAGCTGCGTCGACGTCGGGTCGCCCCTAGGCTCCGTCCCGAATCACCCTGCAGCTCTCGATGTCGAACGTGACATCGCCGAGCGTGAGGCGCGTCTGGTCGCGCAGGTCGGCGGCAAAGGCGAGGAACCGCTCGGCATCGGCCAGGTTGCTGGCGATGCCGAACGATACGCGAATGGCGCCGGCGCTCTTGCCGCCACGGTGCGTCAGGATCTGCAGGAAGCGGGGCAGGGTGATGTCGTTCGCTGTCGCCACCGCCGCCGCGATGTCCGCCTCGGTGATGCCTTCGGCGGTCTCGCCTGCTCCGGGATTGCAGAAGCAGCCGGTGCGCAAGGAGATGCGGCGCTCACCCGCAAGCTCCTCGACGCGGCGGTAGTCGAGCAGGTGACCGTCAGGATCGTAGAAATTCAGCGTCACCACGCCGCCGCGCGACTCGGTGGTGGCCGGACCGTAGATCCGCACCATCGGCCGGCCGTTCGAATGACGCAAATCCAGCAGCCGCTCGAGCAACCATCCGGTCAAGCACCGCACCCGGGTCTGAATGACATCGATGCCCACCGCGTCGAGGTGAGCCAGGCCGATCGCCACCGCCGGAATCGCCAGGAAATTGAGGGTGCCGTCTTCGAACGCCGCTTCGCCCGGCGCCAGGACGTGTCGGCGTCCCTGCACCGTCGCGAAGTTGACCGTGCCACCGGCGAACCAGGGCCGCTGCAGTCGGGCCAGTGCGCCGTTACGCACCAGCAGGCACCCGACGCCGGTCGGGTAGCCGAACATCTTGTAGAACGACACGGTGACGAAGTCCGGCCCGACCGCCCGCAGGTCAAGCCGGTTGGTCGGCACGAACGCGGCGGCGTCGAGCAACACGTCCCAGCCAGCGTCACGAGCGGCGGCGACGAGCTCCAGCGGATGCTTCACCCCGGAGAAGTTGGACTGCGCCGGGAACGCAAACAGGCGCGGGGCGCTGCGGTCCGGTGGCGCGGCGAGTAAAGACGCCAGCCGGGCGCGATCGATGCGCAGGTCGGGGAATGTCAGCGGCGCGTACTCGACGCCGGCGCCCCTGGCGCGGGCGAACTCGCGGATGCCGTTGACCGAATTGTGATTGTCGGCGGTGAGCAGGAAGCGGCCACCCGCACCGAACGGATACGACTCGCCGACGTGCTTGAGCGCCCCGCTCGCATTGAGCGTGAAGATGGCGGTGTACTCGCCTGCGGCATTGAACCACTCCAGTACCGCTCGGCGGGCGTCCTCGACCAGCCCGGTGGTCTGCGTCGACGTCAGGCTGGCCGAGTGCGGGTTGCCGAGCACGTGCCGGTTGAGCAGCTCGGCGTGCAGCCGGACCTGCGAGGCGGCGTGCAGGCCGGACCCGGTGTAATCGAGGTAGACGTGATCGGCGGCGTCGAGCCGCTGGTATTCAGCGGCACGAAGGTCATCAAGGCGGCGGGTAGTGGCGTAAGCGGGATCCACGGGGCTGTCCTGCCGGGATGGTACCGCGCTTCGCGCCGTCGCGCTGCGGCGCTAGCGCTGCGGCGCGGCTAACTCGTCGTCGTCGAGCAACCCGGGATACAGCCGGTCGGTGCATTCCGGACAGATGCCGTGCGTGAACTCGACCGTGGTGCGCGTGCCGATGTAGTCCTCGATTCGGTTCCAGTAGCCGTGGTCGTCACGGACGTTGCGGCAGCTTGCGCAGATCGGCAGCAGCCCCTCCAGCTGCGTCGCCCGGCTGATTGTTTCCTGCAGCTCCTCGATCAGCCGCTCGCGCTCGTCCTCGAGATCCTTCTGGACGGTGACGTCACGCGCCACGAAGATGCGCCCCGACAGGCTGCCCCACCGGTCGAACACTGGCCCGACCCGCAGATCCACCCAGCGACGCGCGCGCCTACCCGGCACCAGCGCCTCGCCGCGCCAGTCGACCGGCGCGTCCGCCAGGGTGACGACGCCGAGGGCGACCGCGAGCGCCGCGGCATCGAGCTCCAGGGTGTCCGTTGCCGTTTCGTTGCTGAACACGATGCGGCCACTGCGGTCGACGACGATGACGCCATCTCCCATCATCTTGACCAGCGCACCGTGAGCGCGCGGCAGCAGGTCGAGCAGACCTTCGCGCAGCACCACCCACACCAGCAGGCAACCGCTGACGCCGAGCGACAGCGTCAGCCAGTTGAGGCCGGGCCACGGACCAAGCTTCATGTTGTAGGCGGCGTTGCCGAACCAGGGCAGCAGCGCGACGACCAGCACCAGCGTCATCGGCACGCGGAAGCCCTGGCCGACGACGCGGATGCCGCGCAGCAGGATGAGCGTCGCCGCCAGCATGGTCACGTAGAGGTCGCCGGTGAGGACCCAGAACCACCAGCCGTAGTGGTAGATGGCAAACGGCGAGCCGCCCTGCGGCGGATAGATGGCCGTCCAGATCCAGTGGTGCAGCGGGTTGGTCCACACGAGCAGCAGCGACAGCACCGGCACCGTCCAGACCAATGTCCAGAGGCGGCGCGACAGACGTGACGACTCGCCGGCGAGTTCGATCGCCGCCGCCAGGAACAGCGGCACGACGCTGACGACGCCGATGTACTGCAATTGCGAGACGAACTGCTTCTGCGCAAGCGTCGGCAACTGCAGTTCGATCGCGTCACCGATCGCCCACAATGCGGCAGCCGCGAGCATCAGCCCCAGCGGCATCGCCGCCGGCGCCTCGCGTCGGCTCCAGACCGCCGCCAGGGCCATCAACGTGATGGTCGCCGCAGCCGCATAGACGAATGAAAAAGCGATCGATGAGGGCATGGGGCGCTATGTCTATTATCGACAGCAGGAGCGCGGAACCCACTGCCTGCGCCGGGCGATCACCGCTGCACGGCGCTGCACACGATCGGCGCGCCGCCCCGAGGCGTCACCGATCAGCGCGTCACCATCAGCCGACGGTGAGGTAGTAGTAGCCGCGGCTGCGTTCCACCTGGATCGGGCCGCCGAACACGGCGGAGAGCCGCGGCGCCGTCAGCGCGTCCGCGGTCGGCCCGTCAAACGCGATGCGCCCATGCTGAATCAGCACGACGCGGCCGATCTCGGGGATGATCTCGTCGACGTGATGCGTGACGATGATGACCGTGGTACCCGCCGCGGCGAGGCGGCGGACCGACTCCATGAAGCGGTGCCGGGCGAGGAAGTCGAGCCCGGTGGTCGGTTCGTCCAGCAGCAGCGCGTCGGGCTCGGTTACCAGGGCTCGTGCGATCAGCACGCGACGGCGCTCGCCGGCTGACATCTCGTTCATCGGCTTGGCCGCGAGCGCTGCCGCGTCGACGCGCGCGAGCGCCGCGGCGGCGCGCTCCCGCATCTCAGGCGTGATCGCGTGGTGCGAGAACACTCCCTGACTGCCAAGCAAGCCCGACAGCGCCGCGTCGACGCCGCGTACGCGTCCCTTCGAGGTGCCCCTGCCGAAGCCGGCGTCGAGATCGCCGGTGACGATGCCGAGGCGGCCGCGTAGCTCACTGATGTCCCAGCGATCCCTGCCGAACATCCGCAGCGGCGGCGGCTGCCCGTCCGTTGCGACGAGCGGCCGATCGTCGAGCGTCAGCATCCGCATCAGCGAGGTCTTGCCGGCGCCGTTCGGGCCGAGGATGGCGGTGTGCTCACCGGGCGCGATCGTCAACGACAACGCGTGCAGGACGCGGGCACCGCCCCTGACGAGGGTGGCATCCGTAAGCTCGAGAATAGGTGGTGCAGTCACGCGCACGGCACCAGCCCGCCCAAGGCCGGACGCCCGGCCGAGTATGGAATCAATCTCATCCGTCTGCGCGGATCGTTCAGCAATGTGCAGTTTTCCGGCCGTGGCCGCGCTTGCGGCGCCGGGTACGCCGCCTATCATGAGTGTCCACGCCAATCCCAGAGGATACCGATTTGAAAAGCTGGATCACCAGCGTGCTCGCTGCTGGCGCCGTCTGTCTGGTTGCCGTGCCGTCATTCGCGCGTTACGACTCGGCCGTGCAGGTAGACCTCATCCCGCAGGCGCAGACCGTTCCCAACGCCCCAGAGCCGCAGTTGGACAGCGCAACCGAACCCGAACCGGCGCCGTTGGCCGAGGACGAGGCAGCCGATGCGCTGACCCGGCTGGTCGACGTCGAGGCGGCGCTGCAGTCCGGCGTGTCCAGTCACGTGCTGCAGCTCGCCATGACCGCCGTCGGCTGCGCCGTGAGCTCCGGTGACATCGCGCCGCCGCCGACGCTGACGCTGATCGACTACTCGCTTCCTTCCGTGGAACCGCGGCTCTGGGTGTTCGAGACGCGCACCGGCCAGTTGCTCTACCGCGAGCTGGTCGCGCACGGCAAGGGCACTGGCGAGAACATGGCGACGCAGTTTTCGGATATCGACAACAGTCACCAGTCCAGCCTGGGCCTGTTCGTCACCGAGGGCACCTACGTTGGCAGCAATGGCTACTCGCTGCGCCTGAACGGATTGGAGCCGGGCTTCAACAGCCACGCGCGCCAGCGCGCGATCGTGATGCACGGTGCGCCCTACGTGAACGAGGAGTTTGCGTCGCGGCAGGGACGGCTCGGCCGAAGCTGGGGCTGCCCGGCCCTCCGGCAGGCGATCGCGCAACAGGTGATCGACACGGTCCGTGGCGGCGGCGTCATTTTCTCCTACTATCCCGATCAGCAGTGGCTGAAGACGTCGCGGTTCCTGAACTGCGGCACGGCGCCGGCGCTGCTCGCCACCTCTCTCACCCTGGCCCACACGCCGTCGCGCTAGCAGGCACACCTGTCACGCGCAGCGACGCTCGCCCGCGTCACCACGGTGCGTGGCGGGTGCTGGGCTATTTGAAATCTTTGGGAATTTGCGTTGATTCTGTCGGAATTTGCGCGGTAGCCATACGGCTACCGCTGCGAGGATGATCGCGGCGCCGTTCAGGCCGTAGTCGCGGCAGCAGCCGCCTTCTTCTTGCGCGGCGCGCGGGCCGGCTTCACCGGTGCCGGGGTCGCCGAGCGTTCGAGACGCACGAGCGACGTGGAGAACGTGCGGCTGCCGTGGTCGTCGAAGTAGATGATCGTGTGATACTCGTCGACCGCGGTGATCGTACCGACGCCGTACTGCGCCTGCTGCACGCGGTCGCCGGGTGAATAACCCTTCATGTAGTCTCCTGGGGGGATGACCGAAACGGTGAGGTCTCCTCGATTGTACGCGGTCGCCCGCGGGGCCGACCAGCCAATTCCGCCTCGCTGTCGTGGTTGACAAATTACGGTCCTGCGTCAGCGGAATTTGCTACAGTGTCGCCGTCGAGTTGGATCCGCCGCTTTGCGCTGCTGCGTCGCCCGCCGCTTCCAACCTTTGCCAGAAGGATTCGTGCATGAGAATCTACGTGGGAAACCTCTCGTTCAACACTGACGAGCCGCAGCTGGAGGCGCTGTTCGCGCCGATCGGCCCGGTGGAATCGGTACATCTGGTACGCGACCACGTCACCGGTCGCTCGCGTGGTTTCGCCTTCGTCGAGATGACCAACGACGAGCAGGGGCGCACGGCGTGCCAGCAGCTCGATCAGCAGGAATTCGAAGGGCGGCGGTTGACGGTCAACGAGGCGCGGCCGCAGGAACGGCGTGGTGGCGGTGGCGGCGGCGGCTACGGCGGCGGCGGCGAACAACCGCGGCGGCGGCGGCGGCGGTGGCGGCTTCGGCCGGCAGAAGCGCGAAGCGCGCTGGTAGGCCGCTTCCCTCTCGCACCAGGGCCAGGAACATCCTGGCCCTTTTTTTATTCAGCCGCTAGTGAGCCGGCGCGAGCGTCGCGGCGATCTCCCTGATCTGCTCGGCGTGCCGCACCTCGTGGCCGGCAATCAGCTCGACCCATTCATAGACCGAGAGCGTGCCGAACGCCGGGTGATCGACCCGGACGGTGCTGAGCGCCAGGCCATCGGCGCCGGCCACCACCTCGCGCATCGCCGCCCGCGATCGTTCGACTGCGGCCAGCGCCGCGGCATCGTCCATACCGCCGGCCGGCTGCGCCGGCGGCGGCGCCGTGCGCGCGTTGCCACGGTCGACCAGGATTGCCTCGATGTGCTGCGGCAGCGAGGCACGCGGCCCACGTTCGGACGGCAGCCCGGCGGCCTGGGCGGCACCGATCGCCGCGGCAATGCGGCCGGCGAACAGGCCTTCCACCAGGGAAAGGTGCTCCAGCACTTCGTTGACGGACCAGCGGTCCGGCGCCGGGCGCTGCTGCCGCAACGGCCGTGGCACCGCCTCGACTGCGTCGCGCAGCGCGGCGCGCGCCGCATCGAGTCGAGCGAAGACAGCAGAAGTGTGCGGATGCATACGTCGATGCTAAAGGGTCAATGCCACAGGCTCAAGGGCAATGCGCAGACTCCGACTCTGCCCCTTGTGCATCGTCATCAGCCTTGCGCATCCACCAGAGGTTCGATGAGGCCGACGATGCCGCTCCACAGGATGGCGACGCCGACGCACAGCAGGATGAAGGCGGAGAGGCGGAGGAAGACGTTGGTGCCGGTCTCGCCGAGCGCGGCGATCAGCCGGGACGAGAAGCGGTACCTCAGATAGACGGCCACCGACGACGATCAGCGCGCCGAGCAGGTTCGTGACGATCGAGAGCAGCGCGGTGGCGGCGTCGTTGACGCTTCGGCGCCGAGCGTCACGGCGATCGAGATCGATCCCGGGCCGACGGTCAGCGGAAACGTCAGCGGGTAGAAGCCGCGCCGCTCGACCTGGCGCTCCCATGCGTCGGCCATCGACGTCGGCGGCGCGTCGGGCTCGTCGCCGGCGTGCAGCAGGCGCCAGCCGGCCGCCAGCAGCACCAGGCCGCCGGCAACGCGCACGACCGGCAGCGAGATGCCGAAGAACGCCAGCACGTACGAGCCGAAGATCATCGCCGCCGCAAGCAGCAGGAAGGCGTTGCGGGCGACGACCGTCGGCCAGATGGTGTCGCGCCTGCGGCGGCAGGTCGGCGGACATGGCCAGGAAGATCGGCGCCATGCCGAGCGGATTGACGATCGGCAGCAGCGCCGCGAGCGTGACGAGGATCGCCTGTGCCGCAGCCATCAGACCGACATAAAGGTCACCAGGTGCTCGATCTCTGTCATTCACGTCACCTTCGCGCCCGCGCGGTTGCGACAATCGTCCGGACAAGCCCGAAACCGCGCGTCGTCATCGTCGCCGCGGAGCACGATTCTTGCTTCGGTTCCGTCCTTTTGCAACGGCAACCCTGGAGAACATGCGTGACCACTGGCGGTTCGATACCCACCGACGAAGGCTCCCTGCTCTGGACGCTCGACGAAATCAGCCCGCTCGTGTCGCACAGCGGCAACGCCGCCGAAACGCTCGACAACATCGTCGCGCTGATCCAGCGCCGGTTCGACACCGACGTCTGCTCGGTCTACCTGCTCGAACCCGATCGCTCGACGCTGGTGCTGGCCGCGACCATCGGCCTGCGCCAGGAGAGCGTCGGCCGGGTGCGCATGCGGCTCGACGAGGGGCTGGCCGGGCTGGTCGCCGAGCAGCTGCAGGCCGATCGTCGTCGAGGACGCGACACGTCACCCGCGCTTCAAGTATTTCCAGTCGGCGGGCGAGGATCCGTTCCACTCGTTCCTCGGCGTGCCGATGGTCGATCGCGGCCTGCTGCAGGGCGTGCTGGTGGTGCAGACGGTCGAACCGGCGCATCTTCAGCGACGACGTCGTCGGCTGCTGACCACGGCCGGCAGCGCAGCTCGCGCTCGATCGTCAGCGAGGCCCGCGCGCAGCGGCAGTTCGTCGCGCCGTCGCACGAGCGGCTCTACGCGCTGGCGCGCAACCTGTGGTGGAGCTGGGACGACGAGACGACCAGCATCTTCCGCGAGCTCGATCCGGTGCGCTGGCGGCAGCTCGATCACAACCCGATCGCCCTGCTGCAGGAGATGCCGGCCGACGCGCTCGAGCGCGTGCCTCGCGAGCTGGTGCTGCACAGCCGCATCAACTACGCCTATCGCCGGCTGCACGAGTACCTGCACGTCGAAGCAGACCTGGGGCGCCCGGCACGCCGGCGTGCTGGCGGCGCGGCCGGTCGCCTACTTCTCCGCCGAGTTCGGCCTGCACGAATCGGTGCCGATCTACTCCGGCGGCCTCGGCATCCTCGCCGGCGATCACATCAAGGCGCGTCCGATCTCGGCGTGCCGCTGGTCGGCATCGGCCTGTACTACGACCAGGGCTACTTCAAGCAGCGGCTCGACGGCGACGGCCGGCAGCGCGAGGACTACATCGACGTCGACAGCCGGAAGCTGCCGCTGCAGCCGGCTACCGACCGCGACGGCACCCCGCTGCGGATCGAGATCGAGACGCGGACGGGCACGATTGCCGCGCGGGTCTGGAAGCTCCAGGTCGGCCGCAACACGCTGCTGCTGCTCGACTCCGACGTCGACGGCAACCCGCCCGAGGATCGCGAGCTGACCGCGCGGCTCTACGGCGGCGACGAGCGCGTCCGCATCCGCCAGGAGCTCCTGCTCGGCGATCGGCGGCGTCAAGGCGCTCGCGGCGCTCGGCATCTCGCCGGGCGTCGTCCACCTGAACGAAGGCCACAGCGCCTTTGCCGCGCTCGAGCTGATGCGCCAGCGCATGGACGCCGAAGGGCATCGACGCCTTGCAGGCGTCGCGGCGCGTCGCCAGCGCAGGTGGTGTTCACGACGCACACGCCGGTGCCGGCCGGGCACGACCGCTTCTCGCCGGACCTGGTCGAGGAGCATCTCGGCCCGTTGCGCGAGGCGCTGCATCTCAGCCCGCGCGAGTTCATGGCGCTCGGCCGCGTCGACCCGGACGAATGCAGCCGAGACGTTCTGCATGACGGTGCTCGCGCCTCAAGCTGTCGCACCGCGCCAACGCCGTGTCGTCGCTGCACGGCCAGGTCTCGCGCGCGATGTGGACGCCGCTGTTCCCCGGCCGGAGCGAGGACCAGGTGCCGATCGGCCACATCACCAACGGCGTCCACGTGCCGCACCTGGCTGGCGCCGCAGATGCACCAGGTCTACGACCGTCACCTCGGCCCCGACTGGCCGCAGCGCGCCGGCGACGGCCGCTGAATGGCAACGCATCGACGACGTCGACGACGGCGAGCTGTGGGAGACGCACCAGACGCTGAAGACGCGGCTGATCGAGTTCGCGCGGCGGGCGCGCGGCGCAGGCGGCGAGCCGCCGCGGCGAGCCGGAGGCGGTGGTCGACGCAACTGCGCCGCAGCCTCAGCCTCGACGCGCTGACGATCGGCTTCGCCCGCCGCTTCGCCACCTACAAGCGCGCCGACGCTGTTCTGCAGGACATCGAAGCGGTCGCCGCGCTGATCAACGATCCGCGCCGGCCGGTGCAGTTCGTCTTCGCCGGCAAGGCGCATCCGCTCGACGAGCCGGGCAAGCAGATCCTGCAGCAGATCGCCCAGCTGGTGCGCGATCCGCGCTTCGCCGGCAAGGTGCTGTTCGTCGAGGACTACGACATCAACGTCGGCCGCCACCTCGTGCAGGGCGTCGACGTCTGGCTCAACAACCCGCGCCGGCCGCTCGAGGCCTCCGGCACCAGCGGCCAGAAGGTCGTGCTCAACGGCGGCCTCAACCTGTCGATCCTCGACGGCTGGTGGGCCGAGGCCTACGACGGGCTGAACGGCTTCGCCATCGGCCACGGCGAGACGCATACGTCGATCGACATCCACGACCGGCGCGACGGCGAAGCGCTCGCCCGCGTGCTGCGCGACGAGGTCATTCCGCTCTACTACGACCGCGACAAGGACGGCCTGCCGCGGCAGTGGATCGCCCGCATGAAGCGCGCCATCCGCACGCTCGGCTGGCGCTTCAGCGCCGATCGCATGGTGATGGACTACGTCCTCAAGACCTACATCCCGGCCGCGGGCGGCACGAGCAGCGACATCAGGTAAGACGAGGTCCGATGGCTCTTCCTGGTTTTCACCCGTCGGTTTCACGCTGGTTCAGCGAAGCGCTCGGTACGCCGACGCGGGCGCAGCTGCGCGGCTGGGAGTCGATCCGCTCCGGCCGTCACACCCTGATTGCCGCGCCGACCGGGTCGGGCAAGACACTCGCGGCGTTCCTCACCGCCATCGACGACCTCGTGCAGGAGGGGCTGCAGGGCCCGCTGCCCTGACGAGGTCCGCGTCCTCTACGTCTCGCCGCTGAAGGCGCTCAGCGCCGACATCCACAAGAATCTCGCCGAGCCGCGCCGCGGCATCACCCGCATGGCCGACGGCGCTCGGCCTGGCGGCCGCCGACGGTCACCGCGGCGGTGCGCACCGGCGATACCACCACCGCCGAGCGCGCGGCGATGCTGCGGACGCCGCCGCACATCCTGGTCACGACACCCGAGTCGCTCTACCTGCTGCTGACCTCGAGCCGCAGCCGCGCACATGCTGCGCACCGTCCGCACCGTGATCGTCGACGAGATCCACGCCGTGATCGGCGGCCGCCGCGGCGCGCACCTGGCGCTGTCGCTCGAGCGGCTCGCGGCAGGTCGCCGAACGCCCGTTGCAGCGGATCGGCCTGTCGGCGACGCAGAAGCCGATCGACGACGTCGCCCGCTTCCTGTCGGCAGCGGCGCCGCACGTCACCGATGCCGATCGGTGATGCCTGCGCGATCGTCGATCGAGGGACATCGCCGCGACGATCGATCTCGCGATCGAGATGCCCGCGCTCGCCGCTCGACGCGGTCATGGCGCACGAGGTGTGGGAGGAGTACTACGACCGCCTGGCGGCGCTGATCGCGCGACACAAGACCACGCTGGTGTTCGTCAACACGCGCAAGCTGGCGGAGCGTGTCGCGCGCAGCCTGAGCGAACGGCTCGGCGAGGAGCGGTCACCGCCCACCACGGCAGCCTGTCGAAGGAGACGCGGCTCGACGCGGAACAGCGGCTCAAGAACGGGCGGCTCAGGGCGCTGGTCGCGACCGCCTCGCTCGAGCTCGGCATCGACATCGGCCACGTCGACCTGGTCTGCCAGATCGGCTCGCCGCACCGCATCGCGACGCTGCTGCAGCGCGTCGGCCGGTCGGGTCACAGCATCGCCGGCACGCCCAAGGGACGGCTGTTGCCGGTGTCGCGCGACGATCTGGTCGAGTGCGCGGCGCTGCTCCGCGCGGTCCGCCGCGGCGAGCTCGACTCGCATCGTCACCCACGATGCACCGCTCGACGTGCTGGCGCAGCAGCTCGTCGCCGAGGTGGCGTGCGAGCGAATGCAGCGAGGACGAGCTGTTCGCGCTGGCGCGCCGGGCGTGGCCCTATCGCGAGCTGTCGCGCGAGCCGACTTCGACGCGGTGGTGACGATGGTGGCCGAGGGGTTCGCGACCCGCCGCGGCCGCCGCGGCGCGCTGGTACATCGCGACGAGGTGCACGGCACGCTGCGCGGCCGGCGCGGCGCGCGCCTGCTGGCGCTGACCTCGGGCGGCGCGATTCCCGAGGTGGCCGACTATCGCGTGGTGCTCGAGCCGGAAGAGACGTTCGTCGGCACGCTGAACGAGGACTTCGCGATCGAGAGCAACGCCGGCGACATCTTCCAGCTCGGCAACACCTCGTGGCAGCATCCTGCAGGTCGTCGCCGGGCACGGTGCGCGTCGCCGACGCGCACGGCGCGCCGCCGACGATCCCGTTCTGGCTCGGCGAGGCGCCGGCGCGCAGCGACGAGCTGTCGCGCGCCGTTTCGGACTTGCGCCGCGACATCGACAGCTGCCTGAGCGGCGATGCAGCCGATAGCGCGGTGCGACCTCGCAGGACGCCAGCGCCGGACGTGGCGCGCCGACGTCGCGGCGCGGGCTGGCGGACGCGGCGTCCGGCTTCAGCCGGACCTCCGATGGCTGATCGGCGAGACCGGCCTGTGCACGGGCGGCGCGGAACAGGTGCTCGCTATCTGGCGGCGGCGCCGCGCCCTCGGCGTGCATCCCGACGCAGCGAGACGCTCGTCCTCGAGCGCTTCTTCGACGAGTCGGGCGGCATGCAGCTGGTGCTGCACGCGCCGTTCGGCAGCCGGATCAATCGTGCCTGGGCGCTGGCGTTGCGCAAGCGCTTCTGCCGGCAGTTCAACTTCGAGCTGCAGGCCGCGGCGACCGAAGACGCGCTGCTGCTGTCGCTTGGCGAACAGCACTCGTTCCCGCTCGCCGACGTGTTCCGCTACCTGCACCCGGCGACCGTGCGCGACATCCTGGTGCAGGCGTTTCTCGACGCGCCGGTGTTCCAGACGCGCTGGCGCTGGAACGCGACGATCTCCCTGGCGGTGCCGCGCAACCGCGGCGGCCGCAAGGTCGCGCCGCAGCTGCAGCGGATGCAGGCCGACGACCTGATGGCGGCGGTCTTCCCCGACGCCGCCGCCTGCCTCGAGAACATTCCCGGGCGACCGCGAGATTCCCGATCATCCGCTGGTCAGCGCAGACCGTGCGCGACTGCCTCGAAGAGGCGATGGATCTGCCCGGGCTGGAGCAGGTCCTCACGCGCATCCACGCCGGCGAGCTGCAGCTCGTCTCGCGCGACACGCCGGAGCCGTCGGCGTTCGCCGACGACATCCTCAACGCGCGGCCGTACGCGTTTCTCGACGACGCGCCGCTCGAGGAGCGCCGGGCGCATGCGGTGCAGACCCGCCGCGCCGCCGGCGCATCGCACGAGGGCGGCGTCCTCGACGCGCGAGGCGATCGCCCGCGTCCGCGACGAACAGCGCCCCGACGCCCGCGACGCCGACGAACTGCACGACGTGCTGCTGAGCAGCGGCTTCCTGGCGGTCGGCGAAGCCGACGACACGCTGTTCGGCGAGCTCGCCGCGGCACGGCGCGCGACCCGGTTCACCGTCAGCGGCCACACGCTGCTGGTCGCGGCCGAGCGTCTGCCGGAACTGCGCGCCATTCACCCGCATGGAGCGCATGACGACAACGTCGTGGCGCCACCTGCACGTGCGGCGGTGGCGTGGACGGCCGACCATGCGCTCGTCGAGGTGTTGCGCGGACGGCTCGAGGTCGTCGGGCCGACGACGGCGGCCGCATTGGCCGCGTCGGCCGGCATCGGCGACGCCGCAGCCGATGCGGCACTGCTGGCACTCGAAGCCGACGGCGCAGTGCTGCGCGGCGTCTTCACACCCGGCAGCCGGGCGCTCGAGTGGTGCAACCGGCGGTTGCTGGCACGCATCCATCGCTACACCCTGCACCGGCTGCGCGCCGAGATTTCGCCCGTCAGCCCGGCGCAGTTCATGCGGTTCCTGTTCGCGTGGCAGCACGCCGACCGCGCCTCGGCGCTGAGCGGGCCGGACGGGCTGCGGGCGGTGATCGCCCAACTCGATGGCCTGGAGTTGCCGGCGCGCGCGTGGGAGCACGACGTGCTGCCGGCGCGGCTGGACCACTACGAGGGCGCGATGCTCGACATGCTGTGCCTGACCGGTGAGGTCGGCTGGGCGCGGCTCTCGAGTGGACCGACGCAGGTGGTCGGCGCAACCCCCGTGACCCTGTGCCTCCGCGAACACGCCGATGCGTGGCACACGCTGCGCAGCGCCCGGACAGCCGTGCACGCTGCCGCGGTCAGCCCGGCCGCGACACTCATCCTCGATCGGCTCCGCGCGCGCGGGGCGTCGTTCGCCGCCGAACTCGCCGCCACGTGCGCGCTCGACGCCGACGCGCTTCGCGCCGCCATCGCCGAACTCGTCGCCGCGGGCCTGGTCACCTCCGACGGCTTTGCCGGCCTGCGCTCGATCATCGGCGGCTTGCCGGGCAGCGCCCCGTCGCGCCTCTCCCGCACCGACTCGGCCGGGCGGTGGTCGACGCCAATCTGCGATGGCAATGGCAATGCCCAATGCGCCGTGGGCAACGACCTGGAACAGCGAGAGGCGGCCGTGCAGGCTGCTCGCGTGGACGCTGTTACGGCGGTATGGTGTGGTCTTCCGCCGCGTGCTCGGGCGCGAGACCGCCGACGTGCCGTGGCGTGAGCTGGCGCGGTGCTATCGCACACTCGAGGCTCGCGGCGAGATCCGCGGCGGCCGGTTCGTTGCCGGGATGTCGGGCGAACAATTCGCGCTGCCGGAGGCGGTCGAACGGCTGCGCGAGACGCGCCGGTCGCCGGCCGACCCGCGGCTGCTCGTCATCAGCGCTGCCGACCCGCTGAACCTCACCGGCATGATCACGCCCGGCGACCGCATCCGCACCATCACCGGCAATCGCATCGTCTATCGCGACGGCGTGCCGCTGGCGGCGCTGGAGGGCGACATGCTGCGGACGCTCGGCGACATCGACCGGGCCATTGCCGCCGACGTTGCTGCCGCTGCTGCCGGGCGGCGGGTGCCCGTGCTCTCAGGCTATGTCGGCAGGCGCTGAGCGCCGGTCAGCGTCGCAGCCGCCGCTACCCGTTGCGGGTGAACACCCAGGTCGTCATGCAACGCTGTCCCTGCACGTTGGTCGTCTTGATCGGATCGGCGAGGCGCCCGCCCAGCCTGGCGGTCCATTCCAGCAGCAGCGCCTCGTCGACGACAAACCGATCCGAGCCGTCTGGCAGCGGCACGCAGCGCCGCGCGTCTGGGATGCGTGACTCGAGGCCGATGTTCGAGGCAAGGCGGGCGAAGAACAACCCGCCCGGCGCCAGCACGCGCCACATCTCGCGCACCATGCGGCCGAAGTGCGCTTCGTCCGTCGGAGAAGTGCAGCACCGCACTGCAGATGACCGCGTCGAACTCGCCGTCGCCGTGCGGCAGTTGTTCGAGGTTGGCGGCGCGGAAGTTGTCGCCGGGCAGATCCGGCGCCAGCCGCGCCGCCAGCGCGCGCACCTGCGGCGACGGCCTCGTCGTCGGCGTCGACGCCGAAGCAGCTGAAACCATGCTGGAGGAAGTAGACGAGGTTGCGGCCGCCGCCGCAGCCGCGTCGAGGACGACGGCGCCGGCGATCGAAGCGGCCGCGCGCCATCTGGTCGAAGAGGTAGATGTCGATGTCGCCGAAGGCGGATCGCAGTTCGGTGCTCGGCAGGCTCACTCGACGTGCAGCGTCCAGCTGGCGGCGGCGGTCGCCGGCGGGAAACAGGTCTGCGCGTTGCACGCCTGGTAGCGCAGCTTGCCGGCAGATGACCTGGTCGCCGCGCGGCACGTCGGCGCCGCACGGTGCCCCGGACAGTCATCTCGAACTCGTGCTCGAAGACGGCCAGTGGCTTCTTCTGTCCGGCCTGCTTCAGGTCCGACGCAGCGGGATAGATCGCTTTCGCCGAGGGTGATGCCAGGCGGCGCCGTCGATGCGTGAGGGCAGTGGCGATGAGCAGCGGATCGCGCGGCTTGTCCGACTGCACGTGGATCGTTCTCGGGCAGCTGCACGCTTCAACGCCAGCCGCACCTCGCGCCCAGGCGTCACGCCGGGCCGAAAGCACGACCGGAGTCACCTCCGCTTGTGGGCGGCGGGAGGCGCCGCCCTGCGGCGCCGAGCGCCGCCTGCAGACAGCACCAGGCCGACCTGGCAAGCCATCAATCTCGACGCCGCATCAGCGCACCACCCTTCGGTTTCTCGGCCAGCAGCCGCTGCACCTGGCGGCGTGATCTCGCGCGTCGTCGCGGTGTAGAGCTCGCCGGTGGCGACGCTGGAATAGCCGGCGTGAATCTCTGCGCACCTTGCCGTCGCGGCCGATGATGAACATCGTCGGAAACGAGTCCAGGTTCTCCGCCTGTGGAATCTTCTCCGCGAGCTGCGTCCGGTCTCGCCCGCGAGCAGGAAGGGGTACTGGATGCGGAACTGCTTGATGAAGGCACGCGGCCGCGTCGGGTTGGTGAGCTGCTCCGCTTCCTCGAACGAGATGGCGACGATCTCCAGGCCCTGCGCTCCGGTAGCTGCGGTACAGGCTGACGAGGAACGGCGCTTCGTCGTGGCAGTTCGGGCACCAGCTGCCGGTGATGCGTGACGATGCACCACCTTGCCCTTGAAGCGAGGGTCGCTGTCAGACGACCAGGCGCCGTTCGAGGTCCGGGAAGCTGAAGTGGAAGGGCTCCTCCGGATTCTTCATCCGCGTATAGGCGAACGGATCCGCCGGGTCGCCGGCCGCGGCAGCCTCGGCGCTGTTCTCGCGAATGGCTGTGTAGGTGTTCCGCGCATCTTCGACCAGCTCGAGTGACCGGTCCGCCGCTTCGGCGTCACTTTCAAGACCATCGGCCGGCGCCGTCGAAGTGACTGAGCAGGAAAGAGCCGTTGTCGTAGACGCCAGTCAGCAGCCCGGTGTCGCCATCGACCCGCTGGATCGCCGCGTCGATTTCGCCGCCGCTGCTGCCGGACGATGAAGCGCCACGCCGTTTCACTCTTGCCGTTGACGACCACTTTCCAGGTGCCGGCGATCGACGGCGCATCGCTGGTCGGCGCGCACCGGCACGTGACGGCGAGCCCGGAACGGTAGAGCCCGCGTCGGCGCCGGTCGTACTTGCCTTCCAGCGTCACCGTTGGTCATCGTCGCGGTCAGGGTCGAGCCGTACTGCTCCCAGACCAGCGTCAGGACGCCGTCGACGAGCGTCCCCCGCGTCGAGGTGACCTTCTCGCTCACCGTTGAAGAACGTTCCCTGGACCGCGCCGTCCTTCTCGGCCAGGTCGAATCGACACGGGATCTCCACGCCGCTCGACGACGACCGTTGCGTCCCAGCGGCCGGCGAGCGCCTTGGCCGTGGTTTGGCGCCGCGGCTGGGCTGGCCGCCGCCAGGGCCGCGACGCACCACCAGCGCGACCGTTCGTGCACGGTTGCTGACATGTCTCTATTTTGCGTGAGTCTCCACCCAATTGGCGAACGCCGCCATGAACTTCTCGACGAAGTCTGCCGTCGCGGCCGCCGTGAGATTCCCCGCCTCGTCGAACAATGAGCCGGCGCCGCCGATGTAGGCCTCCGGCTGCTGCATGGCCGGCATGTCGAGGAACACCAGCGACTGCCGCAGGTGGTGGTTGGCGCCGAAGCCAGCCGAGCGCACCCGGCGACACGCTGACGATCGCCGCCGGCTTGCCGCTCCAGACGCTCTTGCCGTACGGCCGCGAGCCGACGTCGATCGCGTTCTTCAGGACGCCCGGGGACCGAGCGGTTGTACTCGGGCGTCACGAAGAGCACCGCCTCGGCGCTTGCGAATCCGATCGCGGAACGCGACCCACGGCGCGGGTGGGTCGGCGTCGAGTCCTCGTTGTAGAGCGGCGAGCTCGCCGATCTCGACGATCTCGAGCTGCAGCGACGGCGGCGCCGCCTTGGCAAGGGCGAGCGCCATCTTCCGGTTGAGCGAGGCCTTGCGCAGGCTGCCGACGATCACCGCGACGTTACGTGCCATATGGCTCCTCTCAGGTGCTGGTTAGTTGTGGACGACGCGGCCGAGAAGGATCCGTTCGACGTACGGCATGCCGCACGTCGTGCGGATCCGCACCCTGAAGTTCCCGGGGGCCAGCGCGCGGAGCACGCCACCGCGGACGTCAGGGTCGTCGGTGCGCAGCGCGATCACCGACGCCGATGTTTCCTCGGCCTCGATCGCAAACGGGATGTCGGGCACCGTCAGGTCGGCAGCGTTGATGGCGACGACGCTGAGGGTGTCGAGCGCGTAGCGGCCGCCGACGACCATCTCCAATGTCGCCGGCATCAGCTCGAAGCGCGTGATCGGGGTGGCCGTGCGGCAGGCCGCCGTGAACTGGAACGGTGCCATCTGCACCGGCGCGACGCGGATGGCCTGCGCCAGCGACGGCGACGTCAGCGCATCGGCAATCTGGATGTAGTGAGCTGCCGGCTGGGCCCTGAATGCGCGCGCGCATCCGGCCGGCGGCAGGCACGACGCGACGGCGAGTGCGGGCAGGACGACGCGACGAGGCAGGTCGACGAGGCGCATCAGTCGAGCGCGTACTGAACGGTGGAGACGCGCACGACCTTGCGCAGCTGGCTGCCTTCGTTCTGCAGTCCGGTCGCCTCGGCCCACATGCCGTTGCGCATCAGGACGGCCAGCACCGCTTCCGTGCTGCGTGTGGTCTGCGCCTGTGCCGCCGCCAGGTCGTCGGCGCTGGCGCGAACCGCGGCGACCAGAGCGCGAGATCGGCGACGACCTCGCGCTCCGACAGCCCTTTGACCTCGACGAACCGTTCCGTGCTCCGGCCGCGCGCGAACCCCTGCCCGACGAACAGCCCGCCGGCTGCGAGGATCGCTGCGGCGATGACGGAACGATCGGCCATCGCTACCGCTTCTTCGCCGCCGACTTGCGGGCGCTCGCCGTCCGCGACGACGTCCGCGCCGTCGACGTGCGTGCCGTCGACTTGCGCGCGCCGGACTTGCGGGCGGTCGCCTTGCGGCCGCCGCTGCCCGCGCGCGACGTCTTCTTCGCGCCGCCCTTGCTCGCACCACTGCGCTTGCGCGAGCCGGCCGCGGCCTTTGCCGTACCCTTGGCCTTCGGCACCTTGCCGCCCTCACGCCGCGCCTCCGAGAGGCCAATCGCAATCGCCTGCTTGCGGCTGGTCACCTTGCGCCCCGACCCGCCGCTCTTCAGCGTGCCGCGCTTGCGTTCGTGCATCGCGCGTTCGACCTTGTCACTCGCCTTCTTGCCATACTTCGCCATCAGGTTTCTCCTCACACGTGCCCATACCAGAGCGTGTGACTCCTTTTTACCCTCTCGACGCCGTGACGCGAAGAAGATTCTTCCGCGGCAGCCGCTTGTCACGGCTCGCGAGACGGCTACCGCAGCAGCTTGTCGAGATCGAGCCGATCCGAGAGGGTGACATCCGCCTTGAGCACGACTCGCATCTGCTCGAGGGCGTGACGGTTCTCCTCCTCGGTGTTCGACGCGATGCAGTCGGCCGGAACGATCAGAGATCGAAGTCGCGCATGTAGGCGTCGTTGGCGCTGAACAGGATGCAGATGTTGCCGGCGACACCGGTCAGGATCAGGCGCTTGGCGCCAAGGTACTGCAGCAGCGTGTCGAGCGTCGTCGCATAGAACGCCGAGTGCTTCGGCTTGAGCACGAAGTAGTCGTCCTCCTCGGGATGGAGAATGCGCGCCATCTCCTCGCCGCGAACGCCGTCGTCGAGGCAGTGCTGCACGACCTTGGTGAAGTCCGACTGCCAGCGGCCGAAGTTGTCGTTGACGTAGATCGCCGGTATCCCTGCTGCCTTGGCGCGGCGCTTCAGCGCGGCGATGCGCCTGGCCATCGGCCGACCTGCGCGCGCCAGTGCTTCCGACGCCGGGGAACTCGAGGTCGTTGATGACGTCGATCAGCAGCAGGGCCACCGGCGAGCTTTCCGGGACGTTGCCGTGCAGGTCAGCGTTCTTGCTCGGGATTTCGTGGTGCGGCATCAGGTCAGTGGGTGCCTCGTCAACCGGCCGCTCAGGGTCTCGCTGCCGATTGACACGAACAACTCGCGCTCGCTCACGGCAAGGGCGAACGCCATGCGGCGTTCGAGCCGGGCGGTCAGTGCCGCGAGGAAAGGCCGCTCGATCGACCAGATCTCGATCTCTGCGGCACGATGGATCTTCTCTCCGGCCAGGCGCGCCAGAAACTGCGTCGGTTCCTTGTGCAGGTAGACAACGACACGGGACGACGCCTTCGCTGCCTTGTGCAGCCGCGCGGCGTCCGGGGTGCCTACCTCCACCCACGCCAGGATCGCGCCGGTCAGATCGCGAATCGAGATCGCCGGCTCGTCCGGCTCCGACAGGCCGCGCGAGAACTGGATGCCGTCCGAGTATTCGAGCGGCGTAGGCGAGCACCCGCGTCAGCAGGTACTCCTCGGACTCCGAGGGATGACAGGCGACGCGCAAGGCGAGCGTCTCGTAGACGCCGCGGTCGGCGTCGGCCAGGTCGATGTCGAAGTTGTAGATGGTCGCAGTGAGCGCCACGAGTCAGGCCGACGGCCAGTTGCCGAGCAGCCGCCGCACGACCACCAGTTGCCCGACATGGTAGGCGGTGTGATCGGCGACGAGCAGGATCTCGCGCAGGAAGGTCTGGCCACTGCCATGCGGAACGGTGGCGAACAGGTCGGTGGAAGGGTTCGCGGCCAGCGCCTGCAGCGCCGCACGATCGCGCTGCACCGCGCCGATCGACGCGTCCCACGCCGCTGCGTCGGGCGGCGTCGGCCCGGCCGGCCAGTAGTCGTCCGGCCAGGTCATCTCCTGGTAGCCGGCATTGACGCAGAAGTCGAGGATGTCGTGCTGCGTGATGCGAATGTGTTCGAGCAGCTGCCACGGCGAGTGCGGCGCGCCGGCCGGGACACGGCCGCGCACCGCCTCCGGCACGCCTTTCACCGCCGCGTCGAAATCGACATGCGCCTCGTGCCAGGCAAGCAGGCGGCTGAGATGCTCGCGGAGCGGATCCATTGGCACCGTCGCCACTATACGAGCTTGGTCCGGCTTAGCGGCAGTTCGCGCACGCGCTTCCCGGTGGCCGCGTAGATGGCGTTGGCGAATGCCGCGATCACCGGTGGCACGCCCGGCTCGCCGACCCCGGTCGGCAACTCGGCGCTGTCGACCAGCGTCACGTTGACCTGCACCGGCGACGTGTTCATGCGCGCAACCTGGAAGTCGTGAAAGTTGCTCTGCTCGATGCGGCCCGCCGCCGCGGTGATCTCGCTGGTCATCGCGAAGCCGACACCCATTACCGCCGCCCCTTCGAACTGGGCCCGGACGCGATCGGGGTTGACGATGGTGCCAGCGTCGACCACCTGCTCGACGCGCGGGACGCGGACCTGGCCGCGATTGTCCACCTCTACTTCCACCACCGAGGCGACGTAGCTGTTGAAGCTGCGATGCGCCGCGATGCCCATGCCCCAGCCCCTGCCCGGCTTGCGCTTGCCCCAGCCGGCCTTCTGCCCGGCGACCTCCAGCACGTGCCGCAGCCGGCGGGTGTCGACCGGATACTTGTCGAGCGGCGCACCGTAGTTCGAATACTGGACCTTCTGCGCCCGCAGATCGATCACCTTGCCCGGCCCGAGCAGGTCCAGCAGGTATTCGAGCGGGTCGCGACCGGCGGCATGCGCCAGTTCATCGGCGAAGCTGTGCGCTGCGAACGCGTGGTAGATGTTCGACACGGAGCGGAACCAGCCGATGCGCACGTGCGCCTGCGCGCCGCCGTTCTCGGCACGGATGTTCGGCACGTCGAACGGCAAGTCGGTCAGGCCCATGTCGAGCTCAAAGCCGGCACCATTGCGGGCGGCGGCATCGAACATCGAGGCGATCGGCGGAAACACCGAGCGCTGCAGCCAGGCAGTCGGCCGGCCGCGGCCATCGACGACGGCCTTGTGGTACACCGCCGCGGTCGTGTGGTAGTAGTCGAAGCGGATGTCGTCCTCCCGCGTCCACACCACCTTCACCGGCTTGCCCAGCTTCTTTGCCAGCAGCGCCGCTTCGACGCAGTAGTCTGGCTTCGACTTGCGGCCGAAGCCGCCGCCGAGCAGCGTCACGTGGCAGGTGACCTCCTTCTTGTCGATGCCGAGCGCCTGCCCGACGGCGTCCTGCACCGCTTGCGGGTTCTGCGTCGGCGCCCACAGGGTCACCTTGCCGTCGCGGTATTCGGCAACCGCTGCCGGCGGCTCCATCGCGGCATGCGCCGCGAGCGGCGTGTAGTACGCCGCCTCGACGACCTTGCCGCCCCTGGCAAACTCGGTGTCGACGTTACCGAGGTCGCGCGCCACCGTGCCCGGCTGCCGCACGGTTTGCAGCATCTGCGCCTTGAACGCGTCAGAGTCGAAGCCGGCGTGCTCGCCGTCTTCCCATTCGATCTTCAGCGCCTTGCGGCCTTTCAGCACCGCCCAGGTGTTGTCGCCAATCACCGCGACGCCACCCAGCGGCTTGAAGAGGTAGGGCGGCTTCAAGCCTTCGATCTCAGTGGTCTCGCTGACGCCGCGCACCTGCAGGGCCGCCTTGTCGTCAACGCGGCGCACCTTGCCGCCGTACACCGGCGGATGCTCGATCGAGGCGTAGACCATGCCGTCGCGAACGATGTCGTTCCCGAACTGCGCCTTGCCGGTGATCACGTCGCTGAGGTCGTACGCGGGGCGCTCCTTGCCGATGAACGTCCATGCCGTCTTCGGCTTGAAGACGAGCGTTTCTGCCTTCGGTACCTCGAGCGCGCCGGCGGCCGCGGCCAGCGCACCGTAGCCGAGTCGTCGTCCGCTGGCGCGGTGCACCACTTCGTGGTTCGCCGTCGTGCACTGATCGGCGGCAACGCCCCACTGTGCCGCCGCGGCGGTGACCAGCATCGTGCGCGCGGAAGCGCCGGCGACGCGGAACGTTTGGTAGAAGTCGCGGATCGATCGTGAACCGTCGGTGTTCTGGTCGCCGTACTTCGGGTCGCCGATGCCCTGCTCGATCCTCACGCGCGCCCAATCGGCGTCCAGCTCGTCGGCCGCCACCAGCGGCAGCGACGTGCGGATGCCGGTCCCCATCTCCGAGCGGTGCGTAACGATGAAGACGGTGCCATCGGGCTCGACGCCGAGATACACCGACGGATGGAGCGCGGCGGCGTCGGCCCTGGTGCCAGCCACCGGCGCCTGCGCCCACGCGGTATCGGGCAGCACCCGCGCGGCGAGCACGAACGCGCCCGCCGAGAAGAGGCCGCCGAGGAACTGCCGCCGGCTGACGTTCTCGATCGCGTTCATGCCGTCCTCGTCGTTCTGCCGCGCGCCGCCGTCTTGATCGCCGCGCGGATGCGCTGATAGGTGCCGCAGCGGCAGATGTTGCCGGCCATGCCGCGATCGATGTCCTGGTCGCTCGGATTCGGCGTCCGGGCCAGCAGCGCCGCCGCCTGCATGATCTGCCCGGTCTGGCAATAGCCGCACTGCGGCACGTTGTTCGAGGCCCACGCCTGCTGCACCGGGTGGCTGCCGTCGGCACTCAGCCCCTCGATCGTCACCACGCGCTTCCCTTCCAGCGTCCGCATCGTCGCCTGGCAGGAACGCGCCGCCTGGCCCTCGACGTGGACGGTGCAGGCGCCACACAGGCCGGCGCCGCAGCCGAAGCGGGTGCCGGTCAGGCGCAGGTCATCGCGCAGGTACCAGAGCAGCGGCATATCCGGGTCGCCGTCATAGCTGCGGTCGACGCCATTCACTTTGAAATTCATGTCATCCCTCGGTGGCAGGCGAATTATCCCATGCCCGCCGCTCGCGGCACGCGCGGTTGTTACCGCCGAGATTGGTGGCGGACTACACCATCGGTCAGCTCACCAGGGTGACGACCGCGGGGAGCGCCGCAGCTACTCGCCCGGTCGCTGCCCCGGGGTGTAGCGCACCGACTCGACCAGCAACGGGCGATCGGCTTCCACCTTCACCGAGCCGACCGTCTGCACGCGGAGCGCCTCGCCCCGCGTATCGACGCTGACGACGGCGCGCTCGATCTGGCGCTGCAACGGCTGCGGGATCTGCCGGTAGGTGCCGAGGACAGCGACCGGCACAAACGGCTGCGCCGCCGGAAGGTCGAAGCCGGCGACGACGACGCGGGTCGGTTGCGGCTGCGGCTGCGCCTGCGCGGCGAGCGGTGGCGCCGCCTGGCCGAGCGCAAGCCATCCAAGTTCGACGGCGATGACGGTGAGGACAACTTTCAGGTAGCGATCAGACATGACAGCCTCCAGCAGGAGTCCGGATGGAACCGGCATGCTACCATCCCGCCGCGACGCCCCGACCGGCCGCGCCGGTCGATTTCCACACTCACCTCGCACGATGGTGCCCTGCCATGACTCATCGTCCCGCCGATCTCTTCCGCCGCCTCACCACCGGGGTCTACGTCATCGGTACGGCGCACCGTGGCCGGACGAACGCATTCACTGCGGCGTGGCTGACGCCCGTGTCGTTCAATCCGCTTCTGCTGGCGCTCAGCATCAACCCGGAGGGGGCGTCCTACCCGATGGTGCGCGAGAGCGGGGTGTTCTCCGTCAACGTGCTGGACGACAGCCAGGTCGCGCTGGCAGTCCATTTCGGTACCGTCTCGGGCCGTAACGCCGACAAGCTGGCGGGGATGCGCTGGAGTCCGGGGCAGCTCGGCGCGCCGGTCCTCGAGGCTGCGGCCGCCTTTCTCGAGTGCCGGGTGACGACGCTGACGCCTGCGGGCGATCACGTCCTCGTCGTCGGGCACGTTGCTGGCGGGGTGGTGCAGCGCAAGGAGGCCATGCCCTTGCGCTACAGCGAGACCGGCGATCTCGACGGCAGCGCCGCGCTCTACCCGGCGTCGTTCTGACGCGCCGCAGCGGCGGTCATTTCTGGTAGTGCTTGCTCGATTGCTCGTTCTCGGCGCAGACGAACTCGATCAGTTCGTCGTCGGCGAGCAGACGATGGTTCACCCGTACCGTGAACGGGCGGGTGTACGCCTTGGCATCGTCGACGGTCACGTCGATCTGCATGGTGCCGACATCGGGCCGCCGGAACCGCTCTGTCAGCTTCAACCGATCGGTGAACGGACTGCCGTTGACGTCGAGCCAGCCATCGTCGCGGAAGCCGCTGCTCTCGACCACGAGCGTGTCGCCCTCCCAGCGGCCGATTGAATAGCCGTACCACCATGGCTGCGGATCACCGGACGGCAGCTTGCGGCCGTCGGTGAAGATCTGGCGCAGGCCGGAATTGCCTTCGTACATGATGATCGTCACGCCTGGGGTCTGCACGATCTTGCGCGGCTGCGGATGCAGGTGCAGCTGCATGAATCCCATCGGCAGGCAGTGCGCGTCGGGATTGTCCATGGCGTTGGTGGCGGTGCGCTGCTCGTGCAGTTGCGCCGCCCACGGCTGATACGGCAGCCCGCCGGTGAAGCCGGCGCCGGTATTGAAGAACGTGGCGTTCGGGATCTGGTCGAGGGAGACGCCGGCGGGACCGCCGCCGCCCGCACGGCCAGTGGCCGCACCGGCGCCCCGGGCGCCAGCGACTGCCCGCAGCACCAGCACCGGCACCAGCACCAGCAGCGCCGCGGCCGCGCACTTCCCAGACCCCGGACAGGTCCGGCTTGCCGTCAGGGGTGCGCGGCGTTGGTGCGTCGAGGATCGGTTTGCCGTCGGCAGCGCGCGGCACGCCGGCTGCCGGATACGTCGGCCATTGCGCCGCCGCCGGCGGAGCGGCCGCGGCGAGGGACAGGAAGAAGAAAGCGGCGACAGCCGATGATCGCATGCACCCTCCGAACGACATGGAGGCGGATGCTAGCACGGAGATCGCTGCGATGGTGGGGCAAAGCACCTCGCTTGGCGTGGAGCGCAGCGGCGCCGCGGCGCCGGCCTGCGCGGTGGCGGGGGGAGGCCGCCAGCGAGGGCAGCGCGACGCGAGCGCGAGGAACATCCGGGCCGCGCGGCCGCAGCCATGCTGCGCGAGGGTGACGCGGCGCGCGCCAGGCGGCGCCGCATCCTGACGCGCCGCTTACTTCAGGTGCTTGTTGACCAGCTTGGTCATCTCGAACATGTTGACGGTGCTCTTGCCGCCGAAGACACCCTTCAGCGCCGGGTCGGCCTTGATCATGCGCCGATTCTTCTGGTCCTGCAGATCGTTCTTCTTGATGTAGGCCCAGAGGCGCTTGGTGATCTCGGTGCGCGGCAGCGGCTTGTCGCCGACGACCGGAGCGAGCGTAGGGCTCGGGGTCACTGGCGCCATGAACGCAGCGTTCGGCGTCCGCCCAGTCCGCTTGGTTGACTTGGCGCTCTTCGCGCTGCGCGTCGTCTTGGCGCTCTTGGTGCTCTTGGTGCTGCGCGCGCTCTTCGCCGACCTGGCCGACTTGGCCGACTTGGCCGACTTGGCCGACTTGGCCGACTTGGCGCTGCTCGCTCCGCGTGCGCTCTTCGCGCCGCCGGCGCGCTTGGCGCTCTTCGCACTCGTGGCACTGCGTGAACCCGCGCTCTTCGCGCTCTTCTTCGCCATCCGGCCTCCGTCACAAGAGGGCGTCCGTGCACGCCGCGGTGCTGCGGCCGTGCATGTTGCCCGACACAGGGATTATGCCGCAGCTACGCGGCGTTTTCTGCAGGAACATGCGTCGATCCGCAGGCGGCGGCAGGCGTGGCTTGCCGGGCCGCACGCCCGCGATCGACAGTCGCTGCCGCCGGCCTACTGCTTGGTCAGCGTCAGTGGCGCGAACTTCACGTTGAGGAAGTGGTTCACCCGCACACCGTAGACGCCGTCGGTGGTCGCCGGCAGCGCACTCTTGGGCGTGCTGTGCACGGTGGTGCCGTTCACCAGGTAATCGACCTTATCGGCCGAGACGCGGACCTCGAGCTCATTGGTCGACGTCCCGCCCGCCTCGGGCTTCTTGATCGCGGCATTGGCCGTCTTCGCAGCAATGTTCGCGGTATTCGCATCGCCGTCACGACGCTTGATCAGGAAGCTGCCGTCCTGCGCGATGGTGAAGTACATGTACGACTGCTTCGCGCCGTCGAGGTCGTGGCCGCCGAAGACGATGCCGTAGTAGTTGTTGTGGTTGCTCGGCTCGACGAGCGTGAACGTGCCCTTCAGCGAGTAGTTGCCGGTGGCGGTGTTCGCCGGGTTCCAGAAGACCGCCGCCTGCGGGTTCACCGCATGGAAGCTGCCGCCTTCGGACGTGAACTTAATGGCGCCGGCGCCATCGGGATCGGAGGCGCTGGTGCTGCGGTCGACGCGGAGCTTCCAGCCGTTGGTGCTCTGCGCCGCCACGCCGGCGGTGGCAATGGCAACGAGGACGAGCAGTAGCGCGAGGGATCGTTTCATCTGAACTCCTTAAGTATGAGGTTCGGTTGCCGGCCACCCGCTGCCGGCGTGCGCCTATTGTCGCAGCATTATGCCTATTGCCAGCGAAACAACCGCGAGGAAAGCGCGGTGCAGACGACAAAGGTGGCGGCGAGGCCGGCGATCTCAGCTGCGTGCGCCGTCCATGGCTCGCCGTTCCACGTCCCCTTCAGCAGCGTCGCCGCAAGCGTCAGCGGCAACAGCCGGGCCACCGCTGCGAGAGCGTCGGGCAGCAAATCGATCGGGACGAACACACCCGACAGCGCCAGCATCGGATACAGCACGAGGCTTGCCAGCGGCTGCGCGAAGCGCGCCGTCGGCACGATGCTGGACAGCAGGAAGCCGAGCGACAGCAGACAAGTGGTGGTGAAGATGAGCGCCACCACGAAGGCGGCAATCGGCGCTGTCGTGCCAATCGGGTAATAGCGGCGGCCGGCCAGCACCATGAAGCCGATGGCCAGCAGCGTCAGTACCAGCTTCACCAGCACGTGCGCGGTCAGCACCGTGTGCGGGCGCAACGGCGTCGCGCTGAGGCGCCGCAGGATGCCGCTCTCCCGATAGATGGAGATGATCGTCACCAGCGAGACGATGCCGCTGAGCGCCAGCAGCAGCGCCGACAGCACCGGCAGGAACGAGGCGTCGACGCCGGGGAAACGCGGCCCGCCACGCGGCAGGCGCACGCCAATCGACCGCGTCAGCGCGACGAACAGCAGCACCGGCACGACGATCGAGCCGAACACGCCCATCGGCTCCCGGATGAAGATCTTCAGTTCGAGCCAGGTGAGCTTCAGCAGCGGGCGCATGTCAGTCCCGAATCGAATGACCGGTCAGCTTCAGGAACACGTCTTCGAGCGTCAGCTGGATCGTGCGGAACTCGGTGACCGTGATCCGGCTGTCGGCGAGGCACTGAATGACGGCAGTGACCAGGTCACCCCGTGCGCTCGTCAGGGTGAAGCGCGAGCCGTCGCGGTCGAGCGTGTCGAGGCGCGGGATGCGCTGCAGCGCCGGCGCCGCCGCCGGATCGTCCGAGCGGAGCACGACCGTCTGCTGCGGACAGTGCCGCCGCACCAGTTCTGCCGGCGTGCCGAGGTCGATCAGCCGGCCGCGCTCGACGATCGCCACGCGATCGCACAGCCGCTCCGCCTCCTCCATCAGGTGGGTGGTGAGCACGACCGTCTGCCCGCGCTGGCGAATGCCGCGCACCAGGTCCCAGATCGCGCGGCGCGCCTGCGGGTCGAGACCGGTCGTCAACTCGTCGAGAAAGACGACCTCAGGGTCGTTGATCAGGGCAAGGGCAATGAACAGCCGCTGTTTCTGACCGCCCGACAGCGTCATGAACCAGGCATTGCGCTTGTCGGCAAGTCCGAGGCGCTCGAGCAGGTGCGCGCCATTCACCGGGCGGCGGTAGAGCGATGCCCACAGATCGACCGCCTCCCACACCTTGATGCGCTTCTGCAGTTGCGCTTCCTGCAGCTGCACGCCGATGCGCGCCTGCAGTGCGCGCGCGTCGCGCGCCGGGTCGAGACCGAGCACCGAGATGCTGCCGCGATCCGGCCGCCGCAACCCCTCGATGCACTCCATCGTCGTCGTCTTGCCGGCGCCGTTCGGGCCGATCAGGCCGAAGATCTCGCCACGTTCGACAGCGAACGACACGTCGTCGACCGCGACAGTCCGGCCGTAAGTCTTGCGAATGCTGGCGACGTGAACGACCGGAGCCACTCGAATGCGATGGTAGTCGAAGGCGGCCGATCGTTTCGCGACGCGTGATATCCTCCGGCACTTCCCGACATGGCCTCTCAGCTCTCGCGGCCCGTGATCTTCACCCTGTTCCTCGAAGAGCGGCGCGGCGCCGCCTCCGTCTCGAGCCACGCGCGGCACGCTTCAGACCCTGACGACGCCGAGTACGGCCGCTACCTGACGAAGGCCGCGCTCGCCCGCCGCGTCTCGCCGCCGGCCGGCGTCATCACGAAGTGCCGGCGCTGGTTCGAGCGCAACGGCATGACATTCTCGACGACGCCGAATCCGCAGATCTGTCGGGTCTACGCCGCACGCCGCGATGTGCGGCGCGTATTCGGCGCTCAATCCGATGAGTGGCTGGCCGCAGGCCGTGTGACGCCCACGCAGCACCAGTGGCCGCTGCCCGAAGCGATCGCCACCCACGTGAAGTACCTCGACGTTGCCAGCATCGACAGCCACCACATGGCGCTGGCGGTCAAGGGTCTCAAGCCCACACCGGGCAAGAAGGCGGCCGGCGCTCCGCCAGCCCCGCGCGGCGTCATGCCGGGGATGACGCCGGCCGATGTCCGGGCGATTTACGACTTTCCGGCCGAGTGGACCGGCAAGGGCGAGACGATCTACCTCCTCAACCTCGGCTCGCGCATCCGCGAGAGCGATCTGCTCGCCTTCTGGCAGCAGCACGGTGTGAAGCGTGACCCGCCCCGCCAGATCGACCTCGGCGTGATCTCGCGCGGCGGTTTCGTCAGCACGCTCGAGCCGACGATGGGCGCCGAGTGGATCGGGGCGATGGCGCCGGAGGCCGCACTCGTCGTCTACAACATCGACGACCAGGCCGCCGGCGATCCCTGGGCCGCATTCCTGGCCGCGGCGACCGCCGACGATCAGGCCGGCACATCTGCCAGTGCGACCATTGCCGTCTCGACCTGGAGCCTGCCGGAACGCCTCTACTTCGCGCGGCATGGGCAAACGGTGTTTGCCGACCTGCTGGAACAGGCGGCCGCCACCGGCGTGACCGTGGTCGCCGCGAGCGGCGATTGGGGCGCCTATGACGGCCGCCCCAGCCTTGAGGTGGACGGCGAGCACGTCGCCGTAGCAGCGTGGCCGCACGGCGTCTTTCCGGCAGTGGAGGATTACGTACTGAGCGTCGGCGGCACGATGATCACGTCGACCACGCCGCTGACGGAGCTGGCCTGGTCAGGCCCGCTGCCGCCCAACCCTGAGTTGCGCCGGTTCGTGGCGTTCACGCGGCTGGCGAGTTCAGGCGGTTTCAGCGAAGACATCGCCATTCCGTGGTGGCAGCAGGAGGCGCTCTCCTCCAACGGCAGGCCACGCCACTTCCGCCGCGGGCTGACGCTGCCGGCGGTGGTCCCGTCGGGGCGCGGCTATCCGGACGTCGCCCTGATGGCGCAGGGCGCGGCGATCGCCGATCACGCTGGCGCCGGCCTGGCGTCGGTCGGCTACGAAGCGATTGTCGACGGTCAGCAGATCAACTACGCCGGTGGCACCAGCGTAGCCGCGCCAATCTGGGCGGCGATCGTCGCCTGCATGAACCAGGCGCGGCGGTCAGCCGGACAGCCGCGGGTCGGCTTCGTCAATCCGCTGCTGTACAAGCTGGCGGCTGCGCCAGCGGCAGCAGGGACCTCGCCGTTCAGGGCGATCACCGAGGGCGCCGGCGACGTCGAGCTGCAGGTGCTCGATGAGATGGGCCGGCCCACCCGCTACAGGCTCGAGGGCTACTCGGCCGCCACCGGGTGGAATCCAGTCACCGGACTTGGTGTCCCGCACGTCCGGAACCTGATCGACATGTCGATGCGCACCCCGCGGCGGCGGCGCTCGCGCCGATGAACGCCCTCAAGACCACCGTGATGCCCGAGACGGCGGCAGCGGTCGAGGCGGCGGTCGCTGCACGACTGATCGAGCGGTTCCGCGCGCGTCTCGAGGGGCCGCTTGCGGTGGTGGCGTCCGGCGGCTCGTTCACGGCGGCACTCCTCTGGGCGCACCTGCACGAATCCGCCGGCCACGCGGCGTGGGCGATGACGCCCTACGCATTTCGCCAGCGGCCGCTGCCTGCCAGCACCCGCGTACTGCTGCTGTCGGCTGGCGGCCATCACCACGACATCATCGGCAGCGCGACCATCGCCCTGCAACGCGGGCATGACACGCGCGCGGTCTGCCGCGCGCCGTCGCCGCTGGCGGAACTGATCGTGGCGGCAGGATCGCACGAGGACCTAGTCGGCCTGCCGGAGACGCCCCACGCCGACGGCATGATTGCCGTCCACGCCCTGGTAGCGCTGGCCGTGCTGGCTGCACGCGCCTACGCTGGCGAGGGTTCCGGGCCAACGGCGGCAACCGCGTCGTGGGCAGCAGCATTCGCGGGTGACGGTGTCCCGATCGCCGGGCCGCTGCCACGATTCGTCGTCACGCTCGGCGCGGGCGTGGCGGAGCCGGCGGCGGTCGACTTCGCAAACAAATGCCAGGAAGCCGGCCTCGCTCCCGCGTGGCATACCGACCTGCGCCACTTCGCGCACGGCCAGTTCATGATGCTGCACGCCGGTCACCCCGACATGCTGCTGCTGGCCTTCGCCAGCCGGTCGCAGCGCGCCTACCTGGAGCGGTTCGCCGCAACGATTGCCCCGGCGGCCGTGTTGCGCCGGATCGAGGTGGATACCGAAGGGGCACCGGCCGCGCTCGCGCTGATGGCCCGCGGCATGCGGACATTCGAGCACCTCGCCGCGCTCGGCGGCGGCGCGCCGACCCTCGCCGCCGTGCCGGAGTGGGGTCGAGCCCTCTACGATCTGGAAGTCTGACCGGGGCTGAGCCGCAGGAACCCCTTCATCGCCGCCAGGCGAACGATGTCGAGCGTCGAGCGCCGAATCTCCGCCGCGCTGGCAATGTCCGGCACCAGATCCGGTGCCTCATCCAGCAACGTGCGCACGCGCTGGTGCCGCGGCATCGCCGCGACGACGGCGGCCATCTCCGGCGGAATACGGCACGGCAGCGCCGCCAGCCGGTGCGTCATCTCGCCGGCACTCGGGATGAGATCGTGGAAGACCTCGAGTTGACCGCGGCTCCTGTTCTCAGCCGGTGGTTCCGTGCGTAGCTCGAGAGTGAATGGCACCACCACCTCCATCGCACATCGCGCCAGCGCCTTTGCCGCGGTCGCTCCAGCCTCGCGCACCATGCCCTGCACGTCCGGCTCGACATCGGCGAGGTGCTCGATCAGAGAGCCGACCACGCCAGGGCTGATCGAGCGCAAGACAGGAAAGAAGCCAGCAGCCGCCATCGTGAACGCCTGCTGGTTGTCGAGCGCCAGCCGCCCGGAGCGATTCACCAGCCGCTGTCCCTGCCACCACCACGAATCGGCGGCGCGGTTGTTTCCATAGAAGTAGCGGGCCAGCGTCAGGAACGACGCGCCCTCGCCGCGGATGTAATCGGCGTAAGCGGTCCAGAGTGCGCCGGCATCCAGTTCCGGCTGCAGCCGCGCGGTATTGAACGTGTAGGCGGCACGGTGACCGCTCTGCATCGCCAGCGTCACACCCGACGACAGCACCGGATCGACAAACACCGCCGAGTCGCCACCGGCCGCCCATCCCGGACCGACGGTCTGCCGTGCCCAGTTCGACCAATCCTGGCTGGCGGCAACGCGCTTGCCGCCGGGCAGCACGTCGTTCCGCAACGAGGCGTCGCGCACGAGTTCTGCCACCTCCGGGCACGACCGGACCGAGTCCCAGAAGAACTGCTCCAAGCCGCGGCCGCGCAACTGCTTTGCCAGCCCCTCGCGCCGCGTCACGACGCCCACCGACATCATGTCGGCGCCGACCGGGAAGTACCAGATCCAGCCGTTGTCCACCGTGGCGATGAACACCGTCGAGCGCTCGCGCGTGCCGTTGAAGGTGACCTTCCAGTCTGCGCCGGCGAGGTAGCCGTAGACCGCGAGGTTGTTCATGTGCGGGTCGCGCTCCCGGTCGCGCGTCAGCAGCGCGGCCAGGCCGCTGGCGTCGAACACGAACGGAGTGTGGATGACGCCCGACCGGCCGCGATCGTCGGTCCAGCGCACCGCTTCGACGGCCCCCGCGCGATCGCGCACGACTGCCGCGGCGCGGGTGCCCTCACGGACGTCGGCGCCGTAGGCGCGCGCCTGGTCGAGCAGCAGCGCGTCGAACTCGGCGCGGCGCACGTTGAAGCCGGTAAACGGCCGCTCGCGGTGTTGCGGCTCGCCGCGCGGGTTGGGGTAGTCCTGGCCGGTGACGTCGACGATCTCCCCGGTACCGCCCGGCTCGACGACGTCGCGCAAGCGGAGGAAGTCGGCCGTCCACGGCTGCCGATCGCGGCCCCAGATGAACACGACTCCCATCTTCTTCACGAAGGTCGATCGCTCGAGCGCCTCGAAGACGCCGAGCTCGCGCATGACACCGTTGCAGGCGGGGATGGTCGATTCGCCGACGTGGTACCGCGGAAATCTCGCCTGCTCCAGGACGGTGACGGTGACGGCCGGCGAGTATTTGCGCAGGATCGCCGCGCAGGTGCTGCCGGCCGGACCGCCGCCGATGACGACGCAGTCGCGCGTCTCACTTTTCATATGGCGGACCGGCAGGCACGCGAAGACGAGTGGCGCCGCGTCGGCTAGAAGCCCGGATCGGGCTCGTTCCCACGCACCGGCTTGATCCGAACGCTGCGCGCCGATTCCGGCAGGATCAGATGCTTGGTCGTTTTCGAGTCGGCGACGACGCGATATTCCCGCCCCTTCTGGCCCTTGAAGCCATGCTCGGCCAGCACGGTCCCGGTGTCCTGCATCAGCCGGTCCCTGAACTCCTTGTCCTTCCAGGCCTTGGTGACGACGCCTTTCCAGATCGTCAGGTTGCTCTTGACGGCCGGCCGGCGCGCCGCTGTCTTGCTGGCGCTCTTGCTGGAGCTCTTGCCGGCGGTCTTGCGGGCGGTGCTGCTGCTGGTCTTGCGGGTCGCTTTAGCCATCGATCCTCCAACTTCCACACGTGAGGCGGGTCGCCTGCGACGAGCCCGCCAGTTTCCGGATTGGATTGCAGACGCTCCCAGAGTTCGCTGTCGCCCGGCGCCGCGGTACGAGGCAGGTAGAACAATCGAGCGGTCTCGAAGCACGCCCGGGCAACGGCGGCACGGAGAGCCGGCGACAGCCGCACCACGGTCTCGATCGTCTCGGCGACATGCTGCGCGTCGCTGCCGGCGGCACTGTGCACCCGCAGGCAGCGGGTGGCATCGACACCCGGCGGGAGGATCGCCTGCACGGCGTCGATCTCCGACGTTCCCCGTTCGGCGGCGAGCCGTTCCAATGCGTAGGCGTAGCCGACGCAACCGACCGGATTACGTGCATGACAAACTGCGCGGGTGAAGTAGTCGACCAACGCCCTGGTCGCCGGCGGCACGAATCGCGGCAACACGTCCTGCGGCTCGTAGCCGAGGGCGCGAATGTCACGCAGCGCGAGCCGATCGTGACCGGTTTCCTCGCGCGCGCGCAGGACCGCCCACTCGGCAAGATGACGATGCCCCGCGGCGGCAAACCGCCGGGCCGCCTCCGGCATCAGCCGCGAGGTCGCCTCGGTGCTCATGTAGTACCCCGCCAGCCGCCACAACCACCGGATCGGGGTGAGCGGCAGCGGGTGGGGTGATGCGGCGCGGCCGGCCGCCGCCGCACCAATCGCACCGTCGAGCAGCCAGCGGGTTGAATCCAGTGTTCCGCGGCCGCGCATCGGCGCGGCGAACATGTCAGGGATGCCATCGGCGCGCACCCGGTGCTCCCAGGCGCCCTCGCCGCTGGCAACGATGACGCGGCCACGGGCGACGCGCGCCCACTCCGTCGTCACCGGGCAGCCGCCGGGGCGCCGTCGAGCAGCGCGTTGAGGCGGGCCAGCCCCGACACGGGATCCGCGTTCTGCGCCACGATCAGGCTGCGCAGCTGCTCCAGCGCGGCACCTTCGAGGACTGCCGAACGCGCCTGCGCCACGCCGTCGTCCCAGCGATCCACCTTGTCCATCAACTTCAGGCAGGCCGCCGCATTCAGCGCCAGCAGGTCCAGCACCGGCCCGCGATCGAGCCCGGCCAGCGCCCGCGCCACGGCTCGCACGTTCTCTTCAGCGGTGCGCGCCGCCGCCACGTCCTGATAGCGGCCAGGCGTCAGACCAGCGTCTTCCGGGCGCATCTCGTATTGGGTGATGCGGCCGTCCTCGTGCAGTTCGGCGACGACCGTTGTACCGAGCGTGCTGAACTCGTCCATGTAGCGGCCGGGCAGCTCCGTGGCGCCGCCACAGGGCACCAGCGCCCGGCGGTAGCCGAGCTCCTGCATCGCGCCGCAGATCAGCGGCGCCAGCTCCGGACGTGGCACGCCGATAATCTTATGGCGCTCGCCGCTGTGGAATCCCATTGGCCCGGCCAGGTGCAGCGACGTGCCGCAGCGCATCTGGCTGGCAACGCGGAAGACACCGGTGGCCTGCGCGGCGCGACCGACGACGGAGGTGAAGCCAAGCCGGGATTGCTCGGTGGCGCGGCAGGCGGTGGCGTGCTCGACGTCGGGATCGACGCCGAGCATCGCGAAGGTTTCGGCGCTGCCGCTGACGCCGGTCATTCCCGGCGCCGCGATCTTGTGGATGAAGACGCCGCAGGCCGCGGCAATGATCGCGGCACCGCTCGAGACGTTGACTGTTTTCAGCGTGTCGAGGCCGACGCCGACAATGCCGAGGTGCGGCTCGGGCGCGCCGACCTGGCCAGGGACGTGCCGCGACCAGTCGTCGTTATGGCTGTCGGCGACGCCGAGAATCTCGTCTCGCGTTTCCCCCTTGCTGTGCAGGGCGGCGATGAACGCGCCCTGCTGCAGGTCGGGCTGCTGGTTGCGCCAGATCTCGTTGAACGCCGCCCTGGTCTCGTCGCGCGTCAGGTCCTGTCGCTGCTGCAGCCGGATGATCAATCCGCCGAACGCACGCAGTCTGGCCTCGTCCGCCATCGCATCACCCCCGGTTCGTCCACAGTCGTGTCAGGTCGTCGTCGCTTGCCGGCAGCGGGTTGCGGGCAGCGGCGATCGTGCCGTCTTCGCCGCCAATCAGCGACGCCAGCGCGGCGGCGCGCTCGCGCAGCGGTGCGCTGGTGCTCTGCGAGACGTGCGGCCAGGCGATTCTGCCGACCTGGAGCAACAACGCCGGCGGGCCGTGACCCGCCGCCGCCAGCAACAGGTCGACCGCCGTGACCAGGGCATCATCAGGTGCGCGGCCGCGTCCGGCTGCCGCAAACGCGTCCTTGATGCACTCCAGTGCCAGTTCCCAATCATCGTCGCGGCTGCCGAGACGCGCCTGCACCAGGCGGCACTTCATCGCGCGGCCGGGCATGTCCATCTCGCAGCACGAGCGGTAGGCCCGTTCGGCCATCTGCTCCGCCGCCGCGGCGTCGCCGAGATCGAGATAGTGGGCGGCCAGATGATACTCGGTTATCGCCTCGGCAACGCGATTGCCGTCGCGGCGCGCGAGGTCGAGCACGGTTCGCTGGTCGGCGATCGCCAGCTCGATGTTTCCCATTGCCGCGTACGTCATCGCCCGGCCCGAACGCGCGGCCAGCGATCCCCAGATCGATGCCGACATGCGGCCCTGGCGGCGGAGATCATCGCCACTGGCCACGGCACGCTCGAAGATCCGGAGTGCCTCGTCGTAGTGCCGCAAGTCGCGCAGCAGGTTGCCGAGGTCGTGGCCGGCGCGAGCGATCGCGGCCGCTTCGCCGGCGGCGTCCAGCACGGCCCAGCCCTCGCGCGCCAGGACCAGGCCCTGTTCGGGCTGGCCGCGCGCCCGATGGCTGAAGCCGCGGCAGCATCGCGCTGCAGCGGCGTTGACCGGCTTGCCGGCCTCGCTGAAGCGCCGTTCCGCCTCAGCGTAGTGCTCGATCGACCGATCCCAGCTGCCAAGCAGTCCATGCAGATCGCCGAGCGTCATGGCGATGCGCGCGCCTCGCTCGGCCCGTCCCTCGGGCACGCCGTGGCCGACGCCATCGGGCAGGGCGTCGCTGCCGCCGGGCGACAGCCGCGCCAGCGCTTCTTCCGCGCGCGTCACCGCCTGACGCAGGTGTCCCCGCCATTGCAGCGCCGTCGCCAGGTCGTGCAGCGTCTCGGCGGCGGCGAGCCGATCGGGCCCGGGAACACGGTCCTGTAGTCCGACCGCGATGGCCAGGTGCTCGGCGGCCTCGTCGTAGGCGGCGAGTGCCAGCGCCCGCTCGCCGGCAAGGCGCGCGTAGCGAAGTGTCTCGCCGAGGTTTCCGCTCTGGCTGTAATGGTGCAGGATGCGCGCGAGGTGCCGCGCGATCCCTCCCTGATAGAACTGCTCGGTGGCGGCAGCGGCGCGGGCGTGCAGAATGCGGCGGTTCTCGGCCAGGATCGTGCCGTACACGGCGGCCTGCATCTGCGCCTGCTCGAATGCATAGGCCGCCACAGCCGCATCGTCGTGCCGGGTGATGAACCCGCGCGCGACCAGTTCGTCGAGCGCGGCAGCGGCGGTCCAGCGCGGCGCCACCGGCGCGGCAGCGGCAGCTCGCTCGCTGATGGCGAGAAAGATGTCGCGCTCGAACTCGGCGCCGAGCACGGCGCCGAGACGCAGCGCGTCGGCGAGCGCCGGCTCGAGACGATCGACCCGCTCGAGGAACAGCCCATACAGTGAGACTGGCGGCGCCACGCTGCGCAGCTGCGCCTCGGATGCGCCCAGCAGGCCGTCCTCGCGGAGCGTGACGACCAGTTGCTGGATGAACAGCGGGTTGCCACCGGTCCGCTGTGTCACGAGCTGCTGCACCGGCTCCGAGAGCACGGCCGGTTCGCCGAGCATGCGGGCGAGCGCTGTCGCATCGGCCGCGGCAAGCGGCGTCAGTTCGATCAGGCGCGCACCCGCTGGCAACTGCTCCGGCAGCGCCACGCGCATCGTCAACAGGAGGAGTGGCGCAACCGACGCGTCGATCGCCGCCACCACCGCGGGAATCAGGGCGAGGCTTGCCGGGTCGCCCCGGTGCAGGTTCTCGAGCACGACGATCAGCGGGCGCAACGGGCTGCTCAGGAAGCGGCCGGCGGCCTCCAGGCACAGCGTCACCGCGAGCTGGATGCGATCGCCCATCTCCTGCGGGTTGCCGCCCTCTGGGTCGTCGGCGCCGCGGCCGATCAGGGCATCGACGACCGCCCGCTGCTGCAGGAGCAGTTCGCGGCGGTCGGCGGGCAGCAGCGCCGCCAAGGCGGTGAACGCCGCCTCCGTCTCCTGATGCGCACGGTCCACGCCTCTGACTCGCGCCAGCAGTCCCGCCAGCACGGAGCCCCACAGCCCATACGACATCCGGGTCGGCGGCTGCACGCGCAGCACGTGGCGATCGTCGCCGAACTCGGCGTTCAGCCGGCCGAGGAACTCGCCGACCAGCCGCGTCTTGCCGATGCCGGGCGCGCCCGTCACCGCCACCACGGTTGGCGTGCCGGTGCGGGCGACCGTGGCCTCGAAGGCGATCCGCAGCATGGCCAGCGCCGCGTCCCGGCCGACGAACGGCAGCGAGCCGTGACCGGCGGCCGCGACCTGCGGACCGGCGGCGAGCACTTCGTGGACCTCGACGGCATGGGAGCGGCCCGGCACCGCGAGGCGCGTGAACGGCTGTACGACGAGCCAGTCGCGCAGCCCCTCGATCGCATCGCTGGTGGCGACCACGCCATTGATCGGCGCGGCGTCGGCGAGGCGCCGAGCCAGGCCGGTCGTTTCCGCGCTGTTCGGCAGCCGCGAATCGACGCCCCCTCGCCGTGTGACGAAGCCGCGATTCAATCCAATTCGCGTCGTCAGCACGACCCCGATATCCGTGAGCAGGGGGGCGGCCTGATCACGGCGGCGGCCGACGGCGAGAGCAGCCGCCACCGCCCGTTCGGCGTCGTCTTCCTGGATGTGATCGTCGCCGAATACTGCCACCAGCCCGCCCTCGGGCTGCGCCGCGACGCGCGCTCCCTGCTGCGACAGCTCGTGCTCGAACAGGTCGAGAAACTGCGTGACCAGCTGTTCCTCGTCGTCTTCGGTCAGCGGCGGGCCGTCGCCGTGCCGTAGCTGCACCTGCAGATACATGGCAACGACCAGCCGGCGTTCGCCTGGTTGCAGCGTGTCGGCAGGCGGCTGGCTGGTGGCCGGCGCAGCACCGGAGTGGAGGCCAGCCAGCGCACCGCGCAGCGCCGCCACCTTGCGGGCGACGAGCGGTCGCTCCACCGCGGCGGTCGACGGCCGCGGCGGACCGATCTCGCCGGTCGATGGCGGCGCCGCGGCGGCGATGGTTGCGGGCGACGCCGCCTTGTACAGAATCGAGCGATCCGCAGCGAACGGCTCGATCGCGCGGGCGAAATCGAGCGCGTCCTGGTAACGGCGCAGCGGGTCCCGTTCGAGTCCCCGCTCGATCGCCTCCCACAGCCGCGGCGGAACCCACGGCGCGACGCGCGTCAGTGGCCGCGGCGGCTGCGTACCGGCAAGGACGGCGATCTGGCCGGCGAACGAGTCGGCCGTCCAGGGCCGTTCGCCCGGTCCGGCGATGAGCTCGAACAGCACCACCGCGGCTGCGAACAGGTCGGTCCAGGGCCCGATCCGCCCCGGATCGAGCGCCTGTTCGGGCGCCATGTAGGCCAGCGTGCCCAGCACGTGCCCGGCAACGGTCATGCTGTTCGACGCAATATGCGCCACGCCGAAATCGAGCAGCTTTGGTATTTCACCAAAGAGATTGCTGCGGGCGATGAAAATGTTCGCCGGCTTGAGATCGCGATGGACGATGCCAAGGGTGTGAACCTTTGCCAGCAGCTCCAGCACCTCGAACATCAATCGAGCGGCGTAGCCGGGATCGAGCGCGCCGCGCGCCAGTCGGCGCGACAGGTCCTCGCCCTCGAGGTACTCCATGACGATGTAGGGCGTGCCGTCGTCGAGCTGTTCGATGTCGAAGATCTGCGGCAGGCGATCGTCGCGCAACCGGCTTGCGGCCAGCGCCTCGTTGCGGAAGCGATCCGCGCCCTCGCGCGCGTGCGCCGGGTGCAGCATCTTGATCGCGAGCCGGTTGGCGAGAACGGGGTGGCGGGCTTCGTACAACGTGCCCATGCCGCCGGCGCCGAGCACGGCGACTATCTGATACTTGCCGACGGACGAACCGACGAGGGCATTGCGGGCGTCAGGGGTGCGCGCGCCATCGTCGGCCATGGAGGAGGGGAACTCGACCAGAGGTTATCACTTCGCGAGCAGCAGCGGCAGGTCCCTCGGGTAGACCGGCATGGCGCCATCGCCGAGCGCGTCGATCGGCACCCACCTGGCGGGCTCGACGCAGGCGGCTTCCTTCACCGGCAGCTCGACGCGCTCGTAGGCGGACGCCTCGGCGAAGCAGGCGTCGTAGACGAAGACAATTTCGTGAACGGGCTCTTGCTCGACGGAGAAGACGTTCTCGAGTACGCCGAGCAGCCGCGGCGCGGTGATTTCGAGGTCGAGCTCCTCGCGGATTTCCCGCCGCAGCGCATCGACCGAGTGCTCACCAGGTCTCGATGCCGCCGCCAATCGTGCGGGCATAGCGGCTGCCGTCGGCAGGGTTGCGGGCCAGGCAGACCAGGATGCGGTCGTCGCGCCGGAAGACACAGAATCGCCCGCGCCCGGATGGTCACCGCCGCGGCCTGCCGGGACGCGGCTTGACCGCCTGGCGCGCGTTCTGCCACGCCAGCGTCAGCGCTTCGCCCAGCGTGGCCTCGTCGACCGCGTCGAGCAGCACCATCGTCGAGCCGGCGCGCCCCCAGGCACCGCTCGCCGGCGTGAATACTTCCGGGTGGGCGCGGACCAGATCCAGCTGCTGTTCGGGCTGGAGCTTGACCATGCCGTGCCGGCCGTCGGCATGGAGGGTGGCGAAGATGCGGTTGTTGGTGCGGAAGTCAGGATGGCCCATGTGCGCGTGCTCGATCGCGTCGCTCATCCCGACCGCGACGCGGCGGAAATCATCGGCGGTCATGCCTCACCTCGCTACCAGTCCGTCGGCATGTAGTCCTTGAGGAACTGCCCCCAGGCGTGGCTCCCGGTGTTGAACCCGGCAATGATCGGGTCGACGATCCGCGCCGCGCCGTCGACGATGTCGAGCGGTGGGTGGAAATGCAGTTCCGCCGTCTTGCGCGCGGCAATCTCGGCCGGGTCCTCGTCGGTCACCCAGCCGGTATCGACGCTGTTCATGTGGATGCCGTCGGCGTGGTAGTCGGCCGCCGCCGTTCGCGTCATCATGTTCAGCGCCGCCTTGGCCATGTTCGTATGGGGATGGCGGGTGGTCTTGAACATCCGGTAGAACTGCCCCTCCACGGCCGACACGTTGACGATGTGCTTGTCGCGCTCGGGGGTGCGCAGCATCAGCGGCTTCAGCCGGGCGTTGATGATGAAGGGGGCGACGGCATTCACCAGCTGCACTTCCAGCAGCTCCACCGCCGACACTTCGTTCAGCAGCAGCCGCCACGAGTTGCGGCCGCGCAGGTCCACCTGCTGCAGGTCGCGATCGAGCTGCCCGTCCGGAAACAGGTCCTTTTGCGCCCGCAGCTCCTCTGGCAGCAGCCGCACCTGCGAGAGCTCCGCGGCGTGGGTCAGGCCGGCGACGTCGGAAATCCGCTGCGCCAGCGCCGCCTCGCTCGACGGATCGCCGCCCGCCTCAGGCAGCATCTGGTAGGCGCGCAACCCTTCGTAGGCGCCGAGCAGCTGCCGCAGGTGTGCCGGCATGTCGCGCAGCGCCGCTGTCTCCCCCGCCATCATGTGGGCGTAGAAGTCCGGCGGCCGGCGCACGGTCTGGCAGGCGTTGTTGATGATGAAATCGAGCCGGCTGCGCGTGGCGAGCAGCTGGCGGCAGAACGCCTCGACGCTCGGCGTGTGCCGCAGATCGAGACCGAAGATTTCGAGCCGGTCGGCCCAGTCGGCAAAGTCCGGTTCCTGCGCGTAGCGCTTGGCGGAATCGCGGGGAAAGCGGGTCGTGACAATCAGCTGCGCGCCGGCCCGCAGCAGCTTGAGCCCGGTCTGATAGCCAATCTTGACGCGCCCCCCAGTCAGCAGCGCCACCCGGCCGCCCAGGTCGGCGAGCTCGGTGCGCTTCGCGAAGTTGAAGTCACCGCAGGCGCCGCACATCTGGTCGTAGAAGTGATGCACCGCCGTGTACTTGCGCTTGCACACGTAGCAGACCTGCGGCTCGACCGTCTCGCAGCGAGCCGCTCCCGGTTCGGCATGTGGTCCGGCGTCGGCGGCGGGCGAGCCGTCGGCCGGGTCCCGGTGCAGGTCGTGCGGCTCGAATTGCCGCGGCGGGAAGACGTTCGGGGTCGTGACCACCGGCTTGCGCCGCAAAGCACGGATGCCCGTTTCGTTCAGCAGCCCCTCGTCACGGCTGGTTCGCGCCGCGCGCTGGTTGCGGGCGACCGCCTTCTCGAGCCGGCGGCGGGTACGGCTGTCGGGACTGCGCACCATCATCACCGCCTTCATCAGGCGGCGGCGGTCCTCGTCGGGAACATCGGCCAGGACCACGCGATTGGCGACGACCAGCTCCAGGAAGTCGACGGTGGTGCGGAGCTGTTGCAGGAGCGATTCGCGCGCCTGCTCTTCAGGGGGATGACTGGCCCGGGACATCCTTCCAGCGTAACCCCAGCCGGCCGCTAGCGATAGACCTGGACGCCGCGCCAGAAGGCGACGCGGCCCAGCACCTGCCTGGCCTCGTCCTTCGGCTCCGGGTAGAACCAGGCCGCATCCCGGTTGATCTCTCCGTCCACGACCACGTCGTAATAACTGGCCGTGCCTTTCCAGCCACAGACAGTGTGCGTGTCGCTCGGCTGCAGATACTCCTGCTTCACGGCGGCGATCGGGAAGTAGACGTTGCCTTCGACCAGTTCGACCTGGTCGTCAGGCGCATCGGCGAGCACAGCTCCGTTCCAGATGGCAGATGGCATGGGGATCTCCTGGGGGTTTACCTCGCCTGCTCACCGCTGCTCTGCAGCCGTTGCAAGCGGAGTTCGAGATGCCGCCTGACGTCGGGCCATTCGGCGGCAAGAACGCTGTAGAAGACCGAGTCGCGGACGGTGCCGTCGCGGCGCGCCTGGTGGTGACGAATGACGCCGTCCTTCTTCGCGCCGAGCGCTTCGATCGCGCGCTGCGATCGGAAGTTGAAGTTGTCTGTACGCCAGCCGACCACCTGGCAACCGACCGTGTCGAACGCGTGCTGCAGCTGCAGCAGTTTGCACGCAGTGTTGACGACGCCGCGCTGCCAGCGCCGGCCGAAGAAGGTATAGCCGATCTCGACGCGATCGACCGCCGCGACGATGTCGTGGTAGCGGGTGGAGCCGGCAATCTCACCGGTCCGAAGGTCGCGAACCGCCCACGGCAGCATGTGCCCGTCGCGCTGCCCCGCCAGCGCGGTCGCCACGTACTCGGCTGTTTGCGCCGGTGACGGCACGGCGGTGAACCACAGGTTCCACAATTCGCCGTCTGCAGCCGCAGCCGCAATGCCCACCTGGTGTTCCGGCGTCAGCGGCTCCAGGCGCACGCCATGCCCCTCGAGGACGATGGGGTGGAGGGAGATCAATGCCGAATGCTCAATGCGGAATGCACAATGACAAGTGCAAATGTCAAAAGGAGGAGTTCGTATGGCGGTCGATGACGACGCCCAGGGCGCGCTGACAGACAGGGCAGAAGGGTACGCGGTTCCGCGAGAACATGATGCAATCGATCGACGGCCGATAGAACGCCTGCGCGTCGTAGTTCGCCCCCTGGAACGCGCCGACGTGCGAGGCGTGCGGCGCCATCGACAGCAGTCGCGTCTCCCGCTGCTGCTGCTCGCGGAACAGCGCCGTCATCTCGTCCTCCGGACGGTTGTCGGCGCGCAGGCGGGCACGGCGCGCCTGGTAGTCCTTCGACTCCAGCTCGAACTCCTGTTTCGGCCACGGCGTCGGCAGCGGGGTGTCGGCGGCGACCAGGTCGCCCCACTTCAGCCGTGCCCGATCGACCGTCGCCGTCGTATTGGCTGCCCACGGTTCGCTGATGCTGTCCGGTGGCTCGTAGGCCACCGGCGACGTGTAGTACTCGTCCGCCAGCCCGGCGAAATGGTGCGCGAACTCGTGGACGAACAGGTAGTCGGCGAAGTCGTTGTCGACCGCTGCGGTCGAGAACACGTTGTAGAGCCCGCCGCCACCATAGGTACGGTTGTTGGCAAGCAGCGTCACGAACTCGTAGGGCGCCCAGGCGGCAATGTCCCGGAAGGCGCGGTTGTCGAACGTCAGGATGTAGCGCTCGGAACCGAACGCGTCGTAGGTGCTGCCGGCCGGCGCCCGGCGATAGACGCCGGTCGAGGGCCGCGCAATGCCCGACTCCGCGGCCGGCGGACAGATGCCCCAGATGTTGAAGTCGTTGCGCCGCGACTTGAACGGTTCCTCGGCAAAGAGCACGGTGGCCATGCGCCGCGCGTCGCGCTGGAACTTGCGGCTGCACTCGGCCTGGGTGTAGCCGTCGCCAAGCAGCAGGACGTCCACCTTCGCCGCGGGTAGCCCGTGGCGCTCGATTGCGATCGTCCGCTGGCGCGGCGGCGCCGCGCGGTCGATCAGGCGGTCCGCCGGGTCGACCGAGAGGCGCCACACTTCGTCATAGGTGCCGCCGTTCCGCTTGCGCAGCACCACTTCCACCTTGCCGCTCGGCGCGGGAAAGCGCAGCGAATCAGAGAACGTCCGCCGTACCTGCCGCGCCTCCGCCGTGGTCACCCACTCTGCGAACAACGGGTCGAAGCCGCGCGAAAAGACAATCTGCCCCGCGGCGTCGACGACGTCGAAGCGGTAGTTCCCCGAGGGTGACGTGTCGATGGCCGAAGCAGGGCTGCCGGACCAGGGGAGCGGCTCGACGACGACGCGGTCGAGGCTGAAGGCCTCGATGCCTGGACCGCCGGTCTGGAAGAAATCGACGCGCCAGGTGCGCGGCGCTTCCTGGCCGCTGACCGCGGTGAAGGCGAGAAGAATGAGGAGGAGGGTGGCACGGAGGCGCACGGGCGAATTATGCCGTACGCCTCCGCATGGTTGCGGCAGGGAATCAGCGAAGGTACTTGTTGAACCAGTCGACGGTGCGCTTCCACGCCTCGTCGGCCGCCGCCTTGTTGTAGCGCTGCGGCGTCGCATCGTTGTTGAACCCGTGCACGGCGCCGGGATAGATGTGCCCTTCGTGCGGTACCTTGGCGGCGGTCAACGCCTCGTCGTAGGCGGGCCAGGCCTGCACCAGGCGCGTATCCTCGCTGCCATGGTGCACCAGCACCGCCGCCTTGATCTTGGGCACGTCAGCGAGGGGCGGCGCACCGCCGTAGAACGGCACCGCGGCAGCAAGGTCGCTGCCCATGCGCACCGCCAGCGAATTGGCGATCCCGCCACCGAAGCAGAAGCCGGTTACGCCGAGCTTGCCGGTACTGTCCGGCCGGTTCTTCAGCCAGACGGCCGCGGCATGCAGGTCTTCGCCCATCTTGGCGCGGTCCACCTTGCCGAACAGCTCGCCACCCTTCACGTCGTCGCCGGGATAGCCACCAACCGACGTGAGGCCGTCGGGCGCGAACGCCATGAAGTTCTCGAGCGCGAAGCGGCGCGCCACGTCTTCGATGTGCGGGTTCAGGCCGCGGTTCTCGTGCACGACGAGCACCGCCGGCAGCTTGGTGTTGCCGGCCTTCGCCGGCCGGACCAGGTAGCCCTTGATGCTGCCATTGCCTTGCGGCGACGGCACGGTGGCGTACTCGGTCTTCAGGCGGTCGTCGGTCGGCTTGACCTGCTGCGCTGCCGCATAGTTCGGCATCAGCATGTCGACGATCGCACCGGCGGCCAGGCCGCTGACGGCCACACCTTTCACGCGGTCCATGAAGGCGCGCCGGTCGATCTCACCGTGAATGAAAAGGTTATAGGCCTCGATGGCCTCTGGCGGAACGGTCGGCTTCGTCGGATCCATCATCGGCTCCTCTGGAAACATGTAATAAGACGGGGTGCGGCGGGAGATTACCACGCCGCGGCGGCTCCGTGCGCGGTACGGCTGAGCATGGAGTTGCAGCCGGCAGGCCACCCGCGACACGTCCCGTTCGTCTAAGACGTCATGCGCCCCCTCCCTGGCCCTGTCCTGTTGTTCTTCGCCTTTGCCTTCGCGCTCGTGTCCGCCCCGGCGGACGGGCGAGCCCAGTCGCCGCCCGGAAAGGAGACCTGGGTGGTGGAAGTCACCACGAGCGGCGGGTTGGCGGGCCGCGGCAAGGGAAACCTGACGGTCGGATGGGATGGCGCGCTTGGCTGCACACCGCCGCAGCCGGTGTGTGGCGGCGCGGTCCCGGCCGCGACGATCGAGCGGCTGGCCACCCTCGTCGCGGCGCTCGCGGCAGGCGGCTCGACCGTCGGCCCGCGCGTACCGTGCAGCGACTGCTACATCACCACCGTCATCGTCAGGCGCCGCACGGCCGACGGCGTCGACGTGGTCAGTTCCTGCAAGTGGAACGATGTGGAGTTCGGCGGTGTGCCGGAACCGTGGAAGCGGCTATATGAGGAGGTCGCCGTCGCGGCGCTACCGCGTCGCCAGCCCTGAATAGACCCGCGCCTCGAAGCCGCGCAGCGCCTCAGACCGCGACGGAGGTGACCGGCTTGGTCATCGACGCGATGTTGAAGAGGGCGTCCCGGGGTCGTCGGCAGCCCCTTCTGCTCGCTGAGCATGCCGAAGGCCTCGTGGTAGACGATGCCGTCGCGGTTGACGACGAGCGCGACCGCCCCTGCGATGTCGCGGTGAGCGACCGCACCTTCGAGGTACGTGGTGATGGCTGCCGCCGCCCGTGCGGTCACCACTGGGGCGGCGGGCGCCGCCTGCAGGTGCAGCACCGCGACCAGGATCAACAGCGGCACACCGGTCACCAGGCGACTCATGCGCGGATCCTACGGCAGGAGCGGTCGCGTAACGAGGACGAGCGTGCGGCACGCGCGTGACAGCGCGGCACTTGGAGGCGGCAGGGTCGTTCAGGTACAGTCTCCAGCGTCAATGACGACTGCAGGGAGTTAGACACCTCATGCGAAACAGATTCGTGAGTTCAGTTCTGATGCTGATCGTCGGTGCCGCGCTCGGCGTCGGCGTGGCGGCGCAGGGAGCGCCGGCGCAGGGCGCGCCGCCGCCAGGCGGGGCGGCGCGCCAGGGTGGTGGCCCGGGCGGACCGGGCGGCGGACGCGGCGGCGGCCGCGGCGGGCTGAACATTCCGCCACTGCTGATGGAGACCGAGGCGTTCCCGGACGGCGGAATCATTCCGCAGAAGTACACCGGTCGCGGCGGCGTCAGCCCCGCGTTCAAGTTCTCGAACGCGCCGGCGGGGACGGTTTCATACGCGCTGATCCTGCACGATATCGACGTCGCGTTCGGCGGCAACCCCGGCGACGTGCTGCACTGGACCGCCTGGAACATCCCGGCGTCGGCCAACGGCATCCCGGAAGGCAAACTGCCGGACGGCTCGGTGCAGGGCCCGAACGTCACCAACCAGAACGCCTACTTCGGGATGGGGGCGCCCGCAGGCCCGCGCTATCACCACTACGTCTTCGAGCTCTACGCGCTGAACGCGATGCTCGATCTGCCGGCGACGACCAACCGTGATGACCTGCTGAAGGCGATGCAGGGAAAAGTGGTTGCCAAATCGGCGTACGTCGGCCGCTTCCGCGGCGAAGCGGCTCCTGCCGCACCGCCGGCTGGACGCCAGTAGCAGTCAGAGGGCGCCCGGCGACCAGGACGTCGGTTCTGTCGCCGGGCGCTACCGGCCACCAGGTCACGAGGGGGTGTCATGACCCGCACCTTCATCACCGCGGCGCTCGCCCTGTCCCTCGCCGCCTGCCGCGGCGCCGCCCAGGAAGCGGGCGGCGCTACCGGTGTCGATCCGCGGCCGCCCAACGCGCCGCATCAGCAGCCCGCCTTCCCCGGCCAGACCCGCGCACCCGAACGCGCCACCAATGTCGCGTTTTCGATCGTCACGGTCGCTGAGCGCCTCGAGTATCCATGGGGTATGGCCTTCCTGCCGGACGGCCGGCTGCTGGTGACCGAACGTGCCGGGCGGTTGCGAATCGTCGACACGATGGGCAAGGTCTCGGACCCGGTCGCCGGGCTGCCGGCAATTGACGTGGGCGGCCAGGGTGGGTTGCTCGACATCGCCATCGACCCGTCATTCATCACCAACCGGACGATCTACTGGAGCTACGCGGAGGCGGCGGGCAGCGGCAATCACACAGCGGTGGCCCGTGGGCAGCTGGTCGACGGGTTCCTGCCGCGCGTCGACCACGTCACCGTGATCTTCCGCCAGGCACCGTCGCTACGGTCGTCGCAGCATTTCGGCGGCCGCCTCGTGTTCGCGCCGGACGGCACACTCTTCATCACCCTCGGTGAACGCTCGATCACGGAGGGGCGCCTGCAGGCGCAGCGCCTGGATGGTTTGCTCGGCAAGATCGTCCGCATCAAGCCCGACGGAGCGATCCCGGCCGACAATCCGTTCGTCGGCCGCGGCGACGCCCGGCCGGAGATTTGGTCCCTCGGTCACCGCAACGTGCAGGCGGCGGCGATCAACCCTGCGACCGGCGAGTTGTGGGAAGTCGAGCACGGCACGCGCGGCGGCGACGAGATCAACATCGCGCGCCGCGGCCGCGACTACGGCTGGCCGGCCGTCGCCTACGGCATCGAATACGGCGGCGGCCCGATTGCCGGTGGGATCACCGCCCGCGACGGTGTCGAGCAGCCGGTCTACTACTGGGACCCGGTGATCGCGCCGAGCGGCATGCTGTTCTATACCGGCGACCTGTTTCCGGCGTGGCAGGGCAGCCTCTTTGTCGGCGGCCTCGCGGTCGAGCGCCTGGTGCGGCTCGATGTCGAAGGGGACCACATCACCGGCGAGGAGCGACTCCTCCCTGAACTCGTCCGCCGGGTGCGCGATGTCGAGCAAGGCCCGGAAGGCGCCATCTACCTGCTGACCGATCTGTCGCGCGGCAAGATCCTGAAACTGGTGCCGCGCCGTTAGCCATCGCCGTCACTGACGGCGCTCGCCGAGAAATGCGCGCAGGCGCTGCCCCGCCTCGGCGAGATCGGCCGGCCCGGCAAAGCCATACGACAGGCGCAAGAAACCCTCACCGCTGCTACCGAACACGCGGCCGGGAATGGTGACGACGCAGGCCTGCTCGAGCAGGTCGCCGGCAAGCCGAGCGGAGTCGCGACACCCGTCCACGGCGACAAAGCCGAACAGGCCGGCAGCGGCGGGCGTCCAGCGCAGTCGCGGTATCGAGGCGACCTGCGCCGCGAGCGCGCGCCGGCGCGATCGCAATTCGTCGTGGAACTCCCGCGGATACTCCCAGCGGCTGCTGATCGCAGCCTCGGCCATCACCTGTGACAACACCGGGGCGCAGATGATCATCGCATCCTGCACCTTGACCACCTGCTGACAGAGCGCGGCGTCAGCAAGCAGGTAACCGACCCGCCACCCCATCATCCCGAACGACTTCGAGAAGGTGCCGATGACGACCACGTTGCGGCGCCAGTCCGCGGCGGCAGCCGCGCTCCAGTGCCTGCCGTCGTAGACGAACTGCATGTAGGTCTCGTCGCTGATGACCAGCACTCCGCGGCGGGCGAGTTCGGCGACGATCCGCTGCCCCTCCTGCGGCTCGATCGGCGCGCCGGTCGGGTTGCTCGGGTTGCACAGCACCACCGCCCGGGTGCGCGCCGACAGGTGCGCAGCGATGTCGCTCCACCGCGTCGAAAACGTCAGTTGGTCGGCAACGGGAGCCTCGACCGCCACGGCGCCGGCAGCGCACACCGCCATCTGGTGATTGGTGAAGTACGGCGACGGCAGGATCACCTCGTCGCCGGGATCCACCAGCGTCGTCACGGCGAGCGTGAATGCGTGATTGGCACCGGCGGTGATGACCAGGTCGCCACCGCCGATCGCTGAGCCAGCGGCGTCGGCGAGACGTGCGGCCAGTGCACGGCGCAGCGTCGGCAGCCCGGGGTCGGTCACGTAGCGATGCACCTCGTCGCCGTCGAGCGCGCAACGCGCCGCCGCCACTGCCTCGGACGGCGGCCCGAAGTACGGCACCGCCTGGCCGAGCGAGATGACATGGTGGCCGGCGGCGCGGAGTTCAGCCGCACGGCGATTGAGCGGATCGAACGGCGGCAGGTCGGTCGCCCTGATCACCGCCCGTGCGACAACAGGGGGTGTCGGCGGCGGCTCCCCCGCGGCACTCACGCGGCGATCCCGCCGCGGAGCCGCTCGACGGCGTACTCGGCGAGCCGGCGCACGTCTGCGTCGGAGCAGTGCAGGTGACCGTCGATGCCGAGCATCGCCACGCCGTGCACGACCGACCAGATGTACTGCGCCAGCAGCAGCGTCTCGTCGCGGCGCACAAGGCCCGCCTGCTGCAAGCCGACAATGGCATCGACCAGCACCTGGAACGCCGCCTGCGACTCACGCGCGAGTTCCTCGTCGGGCTCGGCCGCCTGCCGGACGCCGAACATCACCCGGTAGTGCGACGGATGCGCCAGGGCGAAGCCGACGTAGGCCGTGCCCATGGCGTCGAAGCCGGCGAGGCCGCCGCCGGCCGAGGCCGAGGAGCCGACCAGCGCGTGGCGCAGCAGGACGAACCCTTCACGCGCCACCGCCGACAGCAACGCCGACTTGTCGGCGAAGTGACGATAGAGCGCCGTGCGCGACACCCGCAACCGTTCGCCGACCGCGCGCAGCGTCAGGCCGGCGATGCCGTCGCGCTCGATGGTCCGAACCGCCTCCTCGAGCAGCGCGTTGCGCAGGTCGCCGTGGTGGTAGCGATTGGCGGGTCGGCGACGGCTGCGGGCCGGGGGCGGCGCGGCGGGCATGGTCCTATGCTAGCCGCTGGTGTTGACAGCGTCAACATGATCCGCTACCTTATGTTGACGCTGACAACATTATGGAGATGGACACGACGATGCCACACCCGCCCACCACCCGGCGCCTCACCCCGCTGCTCAGCGGCGTGCTCACCAGTCTCTGGCGCGCCGACCGCGGCCTCACCGCGCTCGGCCTGGCGATGCTCGCCGCCTTCGTCGCCTTCGCCGCCGGCGTGTGGCTCGACCCCAGGACCATCAGCGGCGCGCCTGCATGGCTGAAACCAGCAAAGTTCGCCATCTCCATCGCCGTCTACGCGCTGACGCTCGCCTGGGTGTTCAGTTTGCTGCCGGCATGGCCGCGCACCCGCAGGTGGGCCGGCCGCATCAGCGTCGCGATGTTCGTCCTGGAGATGGTCATCATCGCGGCGCAGGCATGGCGCGGCACGACCAGCCACTTCAACGTCGGGACGACCGTCGATGGTCTCCTGTTCACGACAATGGGCGTGGGGATCGTCGTCCAGACGATGGCGGCGTGCGCGGTGGCGGTGGTGCTGTGGCGGCAGCCGTTCGCGGACCGGGCGCTCGGCGCCGCGCTGCGGCTGGGCATGACGCTGTCGATCGTCGGCGCAGCCGTCGCCGGCCTCATGACCAGGCCGACGCCTGCGCAACTCGAGCTCCTCCGCGCCGGCGACCGCGTCACCATCGTCGGCGCCCACACCGTCGGCGGCCCAGATGGCGGACCCGGTATGCCTGGCACCGGCTGGAGCCGCCAGCACGGCGACATCCGGGTGGCGCACTTCCTCGGCTTGCACGCGCTGCAGGTGTTACCGGCGTTCGCGCTGCTGCTGCACCGCCGGCGCACCGCGCCGATCCGCGAGCGCCTGGTCCGGGTCGCGGCGGGAAGCTACGGCACGTTGTTCGTGCTGCTGCTGTGGCAGGCGTTGCGCGGCCAGCCGCTGCTGCAGCCCGATCCGGCCAGCCTGGCGGCCTTCGCCGCGTGGGCGGCGCTGACCGCGCTGGCGGCGGCGCGGGCCGCCGGGGCCATGCCGGCGCTAGTCGGGCGTCATGTTCTCGAGGTTGGTGGTGTAGGCCGACACGCCTTCTTCGTCGCCAATGCGGCGACAGAAGTCGCGGGCCTCGGCGGTCACCGCCATGGCGCGGTCGACGTCACCGGCCTGATACAGCGCAACACCGAGCTTACCGAGCACACGCGGCCGGTAGAAGTCGATCGCGCTGCCGCGAATGCCCTCCATGGTCGCAAGTAGGGAGGAGAGGATGGCGGCAGCCTCGGCGTGGCGGCCCTGGTCGGTCAGCTGCTGTGCGGCGGCTACTTGCGTGTTCCACCCCTCGATCGGGTTCGCAACAGGGTCGCCGCGCAGCGATGCCATCGGGCCGTCCTCGCCTTGCTGCTCGAACAGCCGGGCAACGGTGATCAGCATCTCGCCGTAGCTGGCGAGCGCCTGCTGGTCGGTGCGCATGTCGAGCGGCACCCGCGACCACTCGGCGAAGGAGGCGCGGATGGTCTCGCGGTGGGTCGTGAAGAGCGCCGAGACGGCGCGCGAGTCCTTGGCATCAACCGCGGCGATCAGCGCCGCGCGCAGATCTACCGGCTCAGCCAACGTCCGCGCGGTCGTGAACCAGTCGAGCAATCCCATTCACGCGATCGTATCGCGCTCGTGCACCCGGATGGCGCGCGCGCCGGCGACGCGCGTCAGACGCCGGAAGCGGCCGCATGCGGCGCCGTCGCCGGCCGCCGGCCAACCGCGACGATGGCGACGAGGATCCCGGTGACCACCGGCAGCACCGCGGTCACCAGGTTGACGGTCAGAATTGTGGTGATGACCGCCCCGATCATGATGATCAGCAGGCCGGCCGCGGCAAGCCACGTCAGGCCCGGGCGTATGCCGGTAAGGCCGGGTAGGATCAATCCCAGCGCGCCGAGCACTTCCATGAGGCCGATGAAGCGCAGGAAACCGATCGGCAGCGGCGTCGGCTGCATGGACTCGGCGGAGGCCACCAGCTTGATGCCGCCGCCAAAAAGAAACAGCGCGGCAAGCAGCACTTGCAGGACCCAGAGCAGCCGCGTATCGCGGAACAGGCGTGGCATGGTGCGGCTAGTATGCCTGCACGTCGCCGGCCCCGCCAGTGGACAAAGCGACGAGACGCAGGTCCGCCTGGCGGTCAGGCGAGGGCGTGGTCCGCAGCCTTCCTGACGAGGGCGTAGCGTGGCGCCGCGGCAGGGGGCGCCGGAGCGTCGTGCAGCGTCCAGCCAGGGGTCTCATGACCGCAGCTGATGCACTGCAGCGACACACGGTGTGGCTGGAACTGGCGGACCAGTTCGTGGCCAGTCACGCCACAGCGTGCCTGCCGCAGCCACCCGACGACGGCGCAGGTGGCATCGCCGATCTGGGCGAGCATCGGCGTGGTGGTCGCCGGGATCAGGATTCGTTCGGCTTTCGCTGCTGCTGTCACGGTGTCTCCTCCGCTCGCCATCATCGGCTGGCGTCTTGGCCGCCACGGCGGCCGGTCGCGCGCCCTGTTGCCCGCGACGTGCTCCACCTGACAACGCGCCGGCCGAGGGGAAACCCCGCAACCCTCGACAGCCGCGAGGGCGAGCGGGGATCGGCTGTGCGACCGCAGGCAATGTGGCGGCTGGAGGGTCTCAGATGGTGGTGCGCAACACTCGCGTCGTGCCTGGTCCGCAGGCGGCCAGCGCCCGCCTGGTGCGCGCGGCGTTACGGGAGCACGCCGACCCGGTGCGGGCACGCGGTGTGGCGCGGTTTTTCAAGACCGGCGCAGGCGACTACGGTGAGGGTGACGTGTTCATCGGCGTCACCGTACCTGCACAACGAGCGATCGCGCGGCGCTTCCGGTTGCTGCCGCTCGCTGAAGCCGACGCGCTGCTGCAGTCACCCGTGCACGAGGAGCGCCTCACCGCACTGCTGATCCTGGTCGAGCAGTTCACGCGCGCCGACGACGAACGCGTCCGGCGCGCCATCGCCAGGCTGTATCTGAAGCGCCTGCCGTTCATCAACAACTGGGATCTGGTCGACACCAGCGCCGGCCCGATCGTCGGCGGCTGGCTGGCCGACAAACCGCGTCTGCTGCTCGATCGCCTGGCCACATCCCGGCACCTGTGGTCGCGGCGCGTGGCGATGATCGCCACCAGCTACTTCATCAACCGCGGCGACAGCGTCGATGCCGTGCGCATCGCCACTATTCTGCTGGGCGATGACCACGACCTGATACACAAGGCGGCCGGCTGGATGCTGCGCGAGGTCGGCAAGCGCGCAAGCCCTGCGGCCCTCCGCGGGTTCCTCGCCGCCCACGCCGCGACGATGCCCCGCACGATGCTGCGCTACGCGATCGAACGCCTGCCCGAGGCGGAACGGCGCCGCTGGATGGGGTTGGCCCGGAAGGGCGCTGGACGGGATAGCAGCTCCAGGCCGGCGCCAGGCGTCGTGCGGCCGCCGGTCGCCGTCCGCCGGCGGTGAGGCTACACTTTTCCCCATGTGCCGCAACATCCGGACCCTCTTCAACTTCGAGCCGCCGGCCAGCGAGGAGGAGATCCGCGCCGCCTCGCTGCAGTTCGTGCGCAAGCTGTCAGGCTTCACCAAGCCGTCGAAGGCCAACGAGGCGGCGTTCGACACTGCCGTCGAGGAGGTCGCCGAGGTGGCCAGCCGGCTGATCGCTTCGCTGGTGACCACCGCCGCGCCGCGCGATCGCGAGGAATGGGCGGCGCAGGCGAAGGCGCGTGCGGCGCAGCGCTACGGCAGCGCCTCGTGAACGCTGCCGCGCGTGCGCCCGAGTGATACAGGAGGAGATCAACCAGGCCTTCGGCCGGCTCGTTGCTGGCCGACCTCTCCGGCGCCCTCGACTAGCGGCAGCGCCGGCGCCTAGACCGGCTTCTTCTTCTCGATCAGCACGTCCCACCAGCCGAAGTGCACCGAGAGGAGATGGTCCAGTTCGCGCGTCTGTGGCGTGGTCTCGGTCTGGCCGACGACCGGCAGGCAATAGGCGGCGCGCTCCGACGCGGCGAGCATGTGCAGCACGCCGCCGGAGAACCCCTGGCCGCCGTAGGCGATGCAGCCGGCCATCGGCAGCGCGCGCAAGTCGTCGAGCGCGTACGGGATTTTCTCGTCGACCGTGCCCTGGCTCTCCTGGAACTTGCATTCGATCGCGAACGCCTTCTGGTTCGCCTCGTTGACGCAGAAGATGTCGATGCAGCGATTCTTGCCGATGATGGTCTTGCCGACGCGCACCTCGCGGTAGACCTTGAGCGAGCGGGGACCGAAGCGGCGCGCCACGTAGGACGCGACCAGGTCCGCGTATTCACCGCCGGTCATGACGGGTTGGCGATTGAGTCGAGCAGGTCGGGCTGGTCGGGCGGCGGTTCCTCCGGCGGCAACGGCGCGCCAGCGATTACACCGAATTCGCGCAGCCGCCGCGCCGCGATCTGCACCGCCTCGGGATTGAGGTCGTTGCCAAGGAAGCGGCGGCCGAGCCGCGCGGCGGCGACGCCGACGCTGGCCGAGCCCATGAACGGGTCGGCGACGATCTCACCCGGCTGCGAGCTCTGGTTGATCAGCACCTGCGCCACTTCGGGCGGCTTCTCCGCCGGGTAGCCGCCGCGAATGCGCGGCACGGAGATGACGTCCGGAATGCCGAGGTCGTTGAGGCGCCGCTTCCCCTTCTCGAAGAACAGGATGAACTCGTAGCGGGCGCGGTAGTGGTATCCCATGCCGATCGTCCGCTTGTCCCACACGAGCGGCTTCCAGAACCGGAAACCCGCCGCCTCGGCCGCCGGTTTGGCGACGAACATCGTTTCCGCATCGCACAGCAGGTAGAAGTGGCTGTTGCGCCGCAGCACGCGATAGACCTCGTGAAAGAGCTCGGCAAAGCGTGCGTTCGGAAAGATCTGGAACCAGTCGTTGCTCGACGACTTGCTGTGTTTGAGCCGCGTGGTCGTGCCGATCGCGCGGTGCTTCTCGAGCGACTCGTAGGCCGGATCGGTGATGACCAGATCCAGCGACTCGCCTGGTTGATCGCGCAGCCAGTCGACGGCGTCCTGCGCCGACAACACGAACGGAATGGGGGTCACGACAACCTCGGTGCACGCGAAACGGGACAGGTCATTGTACGACGGCAACCGGGCACGCCCTCGCCGGGCGCCCCGCACCTGTATTCTCGCGTCGCCGATTGACAGGGAAGGTCACGGAGGACGTGTCTACTTCGTGCTTCCTCCCGCCGGCGCCTTGCAAGCCCAGTTGCTGGCGTCCTTCAGGTCGCCGCTCCCCTTGTATTCCGCCGCCTGCGGGTACTGGCAGAGCGGCCGGGTGAAGCCGTTGGCGCCGATGCCGAGCATGGTGTCGGGGGCGATGCCCTTCTCGACCCACTTCTCCAGCGCACCGATCGAGTCGAAGCTGTTGACTCCCGGGCCGCCGCCGCAGTGCCCCATGCCCGGCGCCATGAACAGGCGCATCCAGTCACTCTGATCGTTGCCCATCTTGTCGAGCACCGTGTTGTAGTACCAGATGGTGTTCTCGGGCGTGATGCCGGTGTCCGACCAGCCGTGCGTCAGCAGCAGCTTGCCGCCGCTCCTCTTGAACGTGCCGAGGTCGGGGTCGACCGAGTCGACGTAGCCAAGCTTGTCGTCCAGTACCTTCATGTCGCGATCGAGGTCGAACTTCTGCCAGTCGGCGTTCGGATCGTTGTAGGCGATGCGCACCAGGTCGAAGACGCCGCCGGGCGCCTGGTTGGTCGGCTGTTGTGCGCCGATCGGGTTGCCGAGCGCCTGCCCCGAGAAGATCAGCTCGCCTTTCGAGTTCTTGACGCCGCCGTAGTAGGTGGCCACTGTCTTCATCTGCGGCTCGGTCAGGCAGGCGTTCGCCGCGCTGCCCGGCTTGCACGCCAGCACCGAGAAGTCGACGCTGCACGCGCGCGGGTTGTTGAGGAAGCCTTCCTTCAGCGTGTCGCACGTGCTGCTGACCAGCGTGTTGACGAGCGCCGCCTGCTCCCGGCTGATTGCGCCTTCCGGATGACGCGACAGGTTGACGCTGCGTTCGATGCCGGCAGTCCACATGTGGATGTGCCGGTTGGCGAGTGAACCGGCGATGATGCCGTCGTAGTCGTCCGGGTAGCGCTGCGCCTCCATCATCGCCATGCGGCCGCCGGTCGAACAGCCCTTGAAGTAGGAGAACTGGGCGCTGCGATCGTAGAAGGTGCGGACGATCTGCTTCGCCTTGACCGTCATCTCGTGGGTCGAGCGGTAGCCGAAGTCGATCATCTTCTCGGGATGACCGATCGCCCACTCGCCGCCCTGGGTCTGGTGCCCGGTGTCAGTGCCGGCGGTGGCGTAGCCGAGCCGCAGCGCCTGCGGCATCTCGCTGGCCAGCCCCTGGATCGAACCGGCGAAGCCGCCGTTGCCGACGCCCATGAACTTGCCATTCCATGCCTCGCCCGGTGGCAGCCACATCTCCATGTTGATCAGCGAGTCGGACGACGGCTTGAGGACGAGCTGCACGCGGCAATGCGCCGGCAGCCGTGCGGGCGCCGCGGCCGCGGCGGCGGCAGGGGCTGCAGCGGCCGGCGTACCGCCGGCGCGAGGCCCGGCCGCAGCGCCGCCGGCAGCTGCCGGGGCTCCGGCGGGGCCGCGGCCGCCACCGCGCGCCGGCATCGGTCCCTCGGGAACCATCGCCGCGCTGGTGATGGAGGCGTTATCCAGTTTGAGGGCGACGAGACTCTCACACGGAGCCGGGGCCGCAGCAGCGGCAAGCATCATGACGGCGAACGGAACGAGCATGGCAGGCCTCCTTGGGGCGGGCGTAGCATGGGCGGTCTCGCGCAGCGTTGCAACAGAAAAAGGCGCATTCGAGCTGAGCGGGTTGGTCGATGGCCAGCCACCCGAGGACGTAACCACGGAGGCACAGCGAACACAGAGATCTTGGTCGGCTCTTCCTCTGTGGCCTCTGTGTCTCAGTGGTGCCGTACGAACAGTCTCGGTGGTGCCGTACGAAGGAAGGGCGGGTCCGCGTCGCGGTACCCGCCCCACTTCCCTATTGCCTGCGCCGTCACTTCCGGGACGGCGCCAGCCCTGTTGATGTCCGCCTAGGCGCAGCCGCTCGTCGTGCCGCAGTTGGCGCACTTGTAGCAGCTGCCGCTGCGGATCATGATCGAGCCGCAGGTGCTGCACGGCGGCGCGTCTTCCTGGTTGCTGCATCGCCGCGAACTCGCTGCCCTTTCGCCCGCCTTCGCCGCGCGATTCGACCGGCTTCGGCGCGGAGACCGTCACCTTCGGCGCCGCGGCGGGCGCTGCGGCAGCCGGGGCCTCTGCCACGCTCCCCTTCTCGCCCGGATCGTCGCGCATGTTCACGCCGGCGCGGAACTGCGCCTCGTGCGACAGGAACTTGGTCGCCATCCAGCGGAAGATGTAGTCGACGATCGACTTGGCGAAGCGGACCTCGGGGTTCTTGGTCATCCCCGACGGCTCGAAGCGCGAGTGGCTGAACTTGTCGACCAGCGTCTGCAGCGGCACGCCGTACTGCAGCGCGTAGGAAATCGCCTGCGCGAACGCGTCGGCGAAGCCCGAGATGGTCGAGCCCTCCTTGGCCATCACCAGGAAGATCTCGCCCGGCGTGCCGTCCTCGAACAGGCCGACGGTGATGTAGCCCTCGTGGCCGGCGACGTCGAACTTGTGGGTGATGCGCGTGACGCTCGTCCGGCAGCTTGCGCCGCTTCGGCGTCTCGACCACCTTGACCACCTCGCGCACCACTTCCCGGCGTGGTGCCGACGCCGGCGGTGGCGACGTTATTGCGCGTGTCGGCGACGCCGGCCTTCGACGTGTTGAGCGGCTGCGTCCGCTTGCTGCCGTCGCGGTAGATCGAGATCGCCTTGGCGCCGAGCCGCCACGACTCGATGTAGGCCTTCTCGATGTCCTCGACGGTCGCCTCGCGCGGCACGTTGACCGTCTTGCTGATCGCGCCGGAGATGAACGGCTGCGTCGCGCCCATCATCCGGATGTGGCCCATGTAGTGGATCGAGCGCTCGCCGTTGGCCGGCTTGAAGGCGCAGTCGAACACCGGCAGGTGCTCGTCCTTGAGGAACGGCGCGCCTTCGATGGTCTCGTTCTCGTCGATGTAGTGGACGATCGCCTCGACTTCCGGCTGCGTGTAGCCCAGCTTGGCGAGCGCCATCGGCACGGTCTGGTTGACGATCTTCATCAGGCCGCCGCCGACCAGCTTCTTGTACTTGACCAGCGCGATGTCCGGCTCGACGCCGGTCGTGTCGCAGTCCATCATGAAGCCGATGGTGCCGGTCGGCGCCAGCACGGTGGCCTGCGCGTTGCGGTAGCCGAAGTCCTCGCCGAGCTCCACCGCCTCGTCCCACGCCTGCCTGGCGCCGGCATAGAGGTCGGCCGGCACGTACTTCTGGTTGATCTCGCTCACCGCGTCGCGGTGCTTGCGCATCACGCGCAGGAACGGCTCGCGGTTCTTCTCGTAGCCGGCGAACGGCCCGCCGTGGTCGCGGGCGATCCGCGCCGACTGCGCGTACGCCTCGCCGGTCATCACCGCGGTGATCGCCGCGGCGTAGGCGCGGCCCTCGTCGCTGTCGTACGGCAGGCCGCGCGACATCAGCAGCGCGCCGAGGTTGGCGTAGCCGAGGCCGAGCGGCCGGTAGTCGTGGCTGTTCTTCTCGATCGCCTTGGTCGGATAGCTCGAGTTCGGGACGATGATCTCCTGCGCGGTGATCAGCGTGCGGCACGCCGCCTTGAACGCCGCGACGTCGAGCTCGCCGTCCTCCTTGACGAACTTCATCAGGTTGATCGACGCCAGGTTGCACGCCGAGTCGTCGAGGAACATGTACTCGGAGCACGGGTTGCTGGCGTTGATCCGATCGGTGTTCGGGCAGGTGTGCCAGTCGTTGACCGTCGTGTCGAACTGCATGCCGGGATCGCCGCACACCCAGGTGCCCTCGGCGATGCCGCGCATCAGGTCGCGCGCCTTGTAGGTGTCCATCGGCGCGCCGTCACGCACCGCCTTGGTCGTCCACTCGCCGTCGTCGAGCACCGCGCGCATGAAGTCGTCGGTCACGCGCACGCTGTTGTTCGAGTTCTGGAAGAAGACCGAGCCGTAGGCGACGCCGGTGAACGAGCCGTCGTAGCCGGCATCGATCAGCGCCCAGGCCTTCTTCTCTTCCTCGACCTTGCAGTTGATGAACTCGACGATGTCCGGGTGCTCGGCGTTGAGGATGACCATCTTCGCCGCGCGGCGCGTCTTGCCGCCCGACTTGATGACGCCGGCAAACGCGTCGTAGCCCTTCATGAACGACACCGGGCCGGACGCGGTGCCGCCGCCGGCGAGCAGCTCGCTGCGACGAGCGGATCGACGGACAGGTTGCTGCCGGTGCCCGAGCCGAACTTGAACAGCATGCCCTCGGTCCGGGCCAGCGTCAGGATCGAGTCCATCGTGTCCTGGACCGAGTTGATGAAGCAGGCCGAGCACTGCGGCGCCTTCTCGAAGCCGCAGTTGAACCAGACCGGGCTGTTGAACGCCGCCTTCTGGTAGACGAGCAGGTGCTTCAGCTCGGCCGAGAACGACTGCAGCGCCTCTTCGCTGGCGAAGTACTTCTGCGCCCGCGCCCAGATCGTGATGGTGTCGACGACGCGGCCGATCAGCTGCTTGACGCTGCGCTCGCGCTCGGGCGTGCCGATCTGGCCGCGGAAGTACTTGGAGACGACGATGTTGGTCGCCTGCTGCGACCAGAACTTCGGAATCTCGACGTCGCGCTGCTCGAAGACGACCTTGCCCTTCTCGTTGCCGATCACGGCCGAGCGGATCTCCCATTCGACCTCGTCGAACGGATCGACGCCCGGCAGCGTGAAATAGCGCGGGAACTCGAGGCCCGGCGACAGCGGCGCAGATGCTTCAGCTCGTTCGTGCAGGCGCGTCACTCTTCTTCGCGCGCACCGCGGGTTCGAGCGCACCACTGGCAGATGGCGATGCTGACCGACGGCACGGCAGCTTCGCGGGCAGGGCCTCTTTCCATGTTTCCTCCGACTCGAGAGCGGCCCGCCACCGTGGCGCGTCTGGGCATCAAAAAACTGTTTGTAGGTGTCGCGGCTCACGGCAGCAACGGTGTTCGGTGCTGGCAGACGGGCGCCGATGGGCATCCCGGACTCGATGCGTGAGGGCGACCGGATAGTGCTCCCCGCGATCCGCTTTGTCAAGCAGGAAACCACAAGATGTAGCGGACAAATTCTAGGGCAATCGCAAGATGTAGCCATATTGTACGACAGAGTTCGCCGCGTGATCTTATGGCTCAGGCATGTTGCGGGCGGTAGTGGTTCGGTGGTTGATGGCTGGTGATGGCGCGGTCGGGCATGGCGGGCGGGTGGTGGCGGTTGTGCTCGGAAGGGGTGCTCGGTGGTGCCACACCTGTGTAGTGGGGGCTATACACAAGGTCAGCCGTTAAACCCCGAGCGGTGATGGGCAGCCGCGTACCGGGAGACGCGACGGGTTTTCCCAGAGAAATCGGACGCGTAGGTCGGCCGCGGAAGATGGCACGCGCCCTGCTCTATAGCTGGCAGAGATTGAAAGTTGCCCCTCCCCGCAGCGAAAGTGGCGGGGCTGCCCTACCAACACACCCTGCCAAGTGACCCGGGGGAGGCCTGACGCCTCCCTTGCGGCTCGGACGCCAGTCGCCGTCGCGCTACCGCGAACGCCAACCAAACCCAACGCGCCACCGCAACGAACTCCGCCGCCGCCATGGCACAGTGTGGGCGGCGAGGGGCCGGCTAGCCGACGCGCGCTGGCACAGGGGCATTGGCGGCGGCGTGTTCTTCGGCGGCGGGCCGGTGATCATCGATGCGGCCGTGGCCTGGCCGGAACGCGGCTCCGCCCGCGGCCACTTCGGCCTGGTGTCACGTTCTGAGCCCGGCGCGCACCGGTGCCGTTCGCCCGCCTAGCGCGGCGAGAGCTCGGCGGCGAGCTGGCGGCCTTGTCGGCGAGGGTCGTGGCGAAGACGTAGTTGCGGTCCTTGAGGGCCTGCTCGGCCTGCTCGGTGAAGCGCTTCGACTGCTCGTACTGCGCGCGGCCGTCCGCGCTGAGGCGGCCGTAGTCGACGCGACTGAGGTCGCGGGCGGCGCGCGCCAGAGCGTCGCGGACCTTGCGCTCGGCGGCGGCATCGGTCGGCGGACGGCGCCGGCGCGCAGTCTCGCGCGGGCGACGGCGGGGCCGGCTGCGGCGCGGTATCGACCGGCGGCGGCTCGCGGCTTCGGCTCCGGCTGCGGCGGCGCGGCCGCGTCGGTCGCCGCACGGCGGACGGGCCGGCGCGCGGCGGCGCCGGCGGCCGGCGCTTCGGGCACCGCCGGCGCGCGACTCGAGCGGCTCCTCGACCGGCGCCAGCACCCGCGGCGGCGGCGCCGGCATCGCGAGCGGCGGCCCGTCGGCCGCGCTCGCCGCCTTGGCCTTGGCGCAGCCGGCCGCGGCGGCCACCAGCGCAGGCACGGCAACAAGCAGCGCACGGCAGCGGACGCACGACGGCGCGCCGCAGCCGCGATGCGGCGGCGTGGGCGGCGAATGTCGACGTGCCGCATTCGGCATTGCCATCAGCTTCGACTAGACTTCATTGGCGTTCGGCAGCAGCACCCGGAACGTCGTGCCGCGGCCCGGTGTCGACTGCACCTCGATCTCGCCGTCGTGCAGCTGGATGATCCGGTAGACCATCGACAGGCCGATCCCGGTGCCATGATCCTTCGTCGTGAAGTAGAGGTCAAAGATCTTCTCGAGGTTCTCCGGCGCGATGCCGACGCCCGTGTCCTCGACCCGCACCTCGACCCGGTCGCGCGCCGGCGCGGCCACAGGTCAGCCGCAGCGTCCCGCCGCTGCGGCATCGCCTGACAGGCGTTGATCGCCAGGTTGAGGAACGCCTGCCGCAGCATCGCCGCGTCGCCGTTGACGCGTCGGCAGCTGGCCGGGCACTCGACCGTCACCCGGACGTTGTTCTTGTCGCGCCTCCGGCTCGATCACCGGCAGGATCTCGTCGAAGATCGCCGACACGCGCACCGGCTGCAGCCGCAGGTCCTCGGGCCGCGTGAACTTCAGGAAGCCCTGCACCACCTCGTCGAGCCGCCGGATCTCGCTCTCGATGATTTCGACGTGCTCCAGCGCCCCTTGGACGCCGCGGGGCAGCGTCGCCGGCGCCGGCCCCGCCGGGCACCAGGCCGACGCGCCGCGCCTCGCCGCCGACCGGCTGCCGCGCTCGCGGCGCCGGGGCGACCAGCGCCGCTCCGGATCTTCGTCCGCAGCAGCTCGAGGTGAATCATCATCGCGTTGAGCGGATTCTTCACCTCGTGGGCGATGCCGGCGGTCAGCCGGCCGAGCGCCACCAGCTTGCGCGAGTAGGCCAGCGTCGACTGCATGCGCGACAGGTAGGCGAGGTTGCGCGCCACCAGCAGCACGCCGACCAGCTCGCCGTCGGTGCCGGCAATCGCATGCGTCATCAGCAGCACGTCGTCGGCTGCTCGCCTTCGTGGCCGGCTGACGCCTCCGGCTCGCCGGCGCGATCGAGATTCTTGACCTGCACCGGCCCGCGCGACGTCGCGTGCGCCAGCGTCTCTTCGACGATCGTGCGGTAGGGGTGGCCGGTCGGCAGCAGCCCCTGCATCGCGCGGCCAATGGCGTCGCCGGGCAGCGTCGGCTGCATCGCCGGATTGCTGAACAGCAGCTCGCCCGGACGGGTTGAACAGCGCCACCGCGTCCTCGAGGTGCTCGACCGCCGACTGCAGGTTGGCCTTCTGCCCGGCCAGCAGCGTCCGGTCGGCGGAGAGCTGCTGGCTGACGGTGTTGAAGAAGGTGCCGAGCTCGCCGAACTCGTCGCCCGGCGGCAGGTCGAGCGTGACACCGAACTCGCCCTTGCCCAGCCGGGTCAGGCCGCTGCGGATGACGTGGATCGGCCGCAGCAGCAGCTGCGCAGCAGCGCGGCGACGAACGACGGCGACGACCAGCGCGACGGCGGCGGTGATCGAGCGCCGGACGCAGCGAGGCGTTCAGCGTCCTGCCGCATCAGCAGCGTCGACACGCCGATCCGGATCGAGCCGAAGCGCTGCGTCGTCCGAGGATGCATCGGCTCGCGCACTTCGAGCGTCGGCCGTCGCGCGAGTAGATGACGCGCAGCTGGTCGAGCGCGCTGCGCTCGCGGCCACCAGCGCGGCGAGGTCGGGCCGCTCGCAGCTGCTGTGCCGACCTGCGTCGCGGTCGCTCGCGGCGACGACGACGCCCTGCGGTGTCGAGGATGGCGGCGTCGGTGACGCTCTCGCCGTAGATGCTGGACTTCGAGGATGGAGCGCAGGCCCGGGATCGCGTGCGCGCAGCGCGGCGTAGGGCTCGGGCGTTGGCGAGCGCCACTTCGCGCGCGCGGTGGAAGATGGCGTCGGCGAGCAAGCTGCCGCGCGCTGGCTCTCGTGCAGCACGACGGTCGACGAGCCGCGTCGACGTAGAGCGGCGCTCAGCGCCGACGACGGCCACGCCGACGATGCCGTGACGCCGGCGATCTGCTTGGCGCGGATGCTGCAGAGCGCATGCAGGATCGGCTCGGTGACCGACGCTACGGCGAAACGGCTTCTTCTTCCTGACGCCTTGCCGGGCACGCGGCCACGCAGCTTGTTCAGCTTGTTGTGCAGCGTCTTCAGGCTGATGCCGAGGATCTCGGCGGCGCGCGTCTTGTTGTCGCGCGTGTGCTCGAGCGTCATCAGGATCAGCCGGCGCTCGGCCTCCTCGACCGTCGTGCCCGGCGTCGAGCGACAGCGTCGGCTTGACCACGTCGGGCGATTCGGTGACGAGCGGCGGCAGGTGCTTGGCCTCGATGAACTCGCCGGCGCTGAGAATGACCGCCCGCTCGATGACGTTGCGCAGCTCGCGCACGTTGCCCGGCCAGTTGTACTGCTCGAGGATGCGCATCGCCGCCGGCGTCGAGCGCCGACACGTTCTTGTTGTTGCGCGGATTGAACTCGGCGAGGAACGACTGGATCAGCAGCGCCAGGTCGTCCTTGCGCTGCCGCAGCGGCGGCAGCTCGATGGCGAAGACGTTGAGCCGGTAGTAGAGGTCCTCGCGCAGCTTGCCGCTCTTCACCGCCTCCATCGGCATCGACGTTGGTGGCGGCGATGACCCGCACGTCCACCGTCTGCTCGTTGCGGCCGCCGAGGCGGCGGAACTTCCGCTCCTGCAGCACGCGCAGCAGCTTCACCTGCGTCGCCGGCGTCATCTCGGCGATTTCGTCGAGGAACAGCGTGCCGCGGTCGGCCAGCTCGAAGCAGCCTTCGCGGCGGTCGACGGCGCCGGTGAACGCGCCCTTCTCGTGGCCGAAGATCTCGCTCTCGAGCAGCGTCTCGGGAATCGCCGCGCAGTTGATCGGGACGAACGGCATCTGCGCGCGCGGGCTACAGCTGGTGGATCGTCTGCGCCACCAGCTCCTTGCCGGTGCCCGATTCGCCCCAGATCAGCACCGAGGCCGACGTCGGCGCCGCCTGCTCGATCGATCTGGTAGACCTTGCGCATCTGCGCAGCTGCTGCCGATCATCTGGCCGAACGTGCCGTGCTCGCGCAGCTGCTTGCGCAGCACCTTCACCTCGCGCAGCGTGTCGTGCGCGCTCGACGATCTTGTCGAGCAGGATCTTGAGCCGCTGCGGCTCGATCGGCTTGGTCAGGTAGTCGTAGGCGCCCTCCTTGATCGCTTCGACCGCCGTTTCGACCGTGCCCTGCGCCGTCAGGATGACGACCGTGTAAGTCGCCGCCGTCGTCCTTGAGCGCGCGCAACAGCTCGAGGCCGCCCATGTGCGGCATGACCAGGTCGCTGATGATGATGGACGGCCGGAAAACGGTGATGCGCTGCAGCGCCTCCTCGCCCGTCCGCCGGCCGAGTCGGTCGTGAATCCCCACGTGCGCACGAGCTCGGTCAGGCCGAGCCGCGTGCTCGGCTCGTCCTCGACGATGAGGACGCGCTCGCTGGAGGTGGTGGAAGTCATTACTGCCTCCTTACGGCCGCGCTGGGAGGGCGCGGACTGGGTCGATACTACTCTGTCGTTTTTACACGGTCCAGCACACGTGTGTCTGGGGGCCGTGGCGGTCACCCACGGTAAAACTGGCGGGGATTCGCGAAGCAGAGAGGCGAACCGGTAAACTGGTCGCCGGAGAAAGTTGTGTCTGAAGCATTCCCCACGCCAGATGCTCTCGCTGGCTTTTCCGGCGCGGCCGATACGCCGTCGCCGGCGCCCTCCCCGGCACGGGAGCGGCTGATCGCGGCGGGCGAGATCGTCCTGTGCTCGGGAATTCCCACGCAGCTCGTGCTGGGAGGGGTGCTGGCACTGGCCGGGTGGGCGCCCCTCACCACGAGCTCGGGGGCGCTGCAGCTGTCACTGCCCTTCGTTTTGACGATCTCGCTGGCCGATACGATCCTGCTCATCGTCCTGATGGTGGTGCTGATGCGCGCGCACGGCGAAAGCGCGACCGCGCTCTGGCTCGGTGACCGGCCACTGAAATGGGAGGTCCTGCTCGGCATCGTCTATGTGCCGCTCATCGTCATCAGCGTCGTCATCCTGCTGAACGGGCTGCGGCTCTTCGTGCCGTGGCTGCACAACGTGGAGACCAACCCGCTCGAGCAGCTGGCCAGCAACGGCGCGATGAACGCGGCGATGTTCGCGCTGGTGGCGATTCTTGCCGGTGGCGTGCGCGAAGAGCTGCAGCGCGCTTTCCTGCTGCACCGCTTCGAGCAGCACCTCGGCGGTGCCGGGGTCGGCGTGATCGTGACGAGCGTCGCCTTCGGCGCGCTGCACTACGTGCAGGGCTGGGACGCGACGATCACGACCGGCGCGCTCGGCTTCTTCTGGGCGCTGGTCTACCTGCGGCGGCGCAGCAGCGTCGCGCCGGTCGTCAGCCACGCCGGCTTCAACTCGCTGGAAATCCTGCGGATCGCGCTCGTCGGCAAGTAGGCGGCGTCAATGCGCCGGTTCGACGACCTCGGCGCGGCGGCGCAGGTCGCGCACGAGTTGTGCGACGGTCGCGCGACGCCGCTCGGCGGCGACCCGCTCCCGGGCGTTCGCCTCGACCGCCTCGAAGGGTGGCGCCGCGCCGTTGCCGCTGAACTCCTGCGGGTTGGCGCGGTAGTACTCCCGCGCGTCCTCGGCGGTCACCTGCGGCGAGGCGCCGAAGCGTTGATTGACATACGCCTGGATCCGCACCGTGTCGCGCGCCAGCTCGCGCAGCCGGCTCTCGTCGATTCCGGTCGACTGCATCAGGTCCGCTAACCGCTGCCGGCGCGCGCCTTCGAGGCGGCGACCTCCGCCTCGACCGCCGCGGCGCTCGGCTCGGGCGGCGGGAACCGCGCCACCTCGTTCAGCAGCAACCGGCGGTCGACCAGCTGCTGGACGGCACCGGCCAGCGCTGCCGCCTCATCGACGCCGGCGGGCGAGGCCACCAGCCCGAAAGCGATTGCCGCCCGCACGTCCGTCAACGTGATCGCGTAACCGTCGACGCGGATCATCACGCGATCGAGCAGCAATTGCGCAGAAACGGGGCTGACGGCGCAATGCAGCATGCTAAATGCAAAATGCAAACGGAGCAGCAGCAGCGCCAACGGGGTGAAACCTTTACGCCTCACACCGCCGCCGATCGCCCAACCCCTGTTTGCATCTGCATTCTGCATTACCCGCGTCAGCCTAGAACGCCTGCCCCAGCGAGATGTGCAGAACGCTGCCGCGCTCCAGCCGGCCGGGCACCAGTTCGCGGCGATCGAGCTTGAAGCCGAGGTCGACGCGGACGGGACCCACCGGCGACTTGTAGCGGAAGCCGAAGCCGGCGGCGCCGCGCAGGTCGCGGAACGCGAGGTCGCTCGCGCTCGGAAAGACGTTGCCAGCGTCGATGAACACCACGCCTTGCAACGCGCCGAACAGTGAGGCGCGCAGTTCGGCGTTGAGGACGATCACGCCGTTGCCGCCGGTCGGGAAGCCGGCCGTCGCTAATCGTCTGTGCATTGCCGAGCCGATCGAGCGAGAAGCCGCGCACGGTCGTGTCGCCGCCGGCGAAGAAGCGTTCGCTCGCCGGCAGGTCCTGGACGACATCGACGATCGGTGCGCCGTCGAGTCCGGTGACCGGGTTCCCCGACGTGTCCAGCCGCGGCACCTCGCGCGAGAAACCGTGCGCCGCGCCGAGACGGGCGCCGAGCGCCAGCACGATGCGCCGCGCCGTCGGCAGCCGCATGAACGAGAACCCCTGCAGGTAGGTCTTGACGAAACCGACTTCGGAACCGATGCCGCGCGTCGCCAGATCGGCGTCGGCGATCGAGGAACCGGCCGGTCGATGGATCCAGCACGTCGTCGCGGCCGTCGCGAATGAGGCTGCCGGAGAACTTCGACAGCCGCACCTGCGGGAACAGCCGGTCGATCAGCGGCTTCTCGTCCTCGGTGAAGGTCTCGTCGAACAGCTCCGTGTGCTCGAAGGAATAGCGGCCGGCGACGCTGTAGCGCGGCGACAGGCGCAAGCCGGTCTCGGCGCGCACCTCGCGGGTGATGAAGTTGAAGCTGGCGCGAATCGCCTGGTCGAGGATGCCGGTGACCAGCAGGTCGGCGCGGCTGTTGAGGACGCGCGGCTCGCGGAAGGTGCCGTAGACGCGGTACTCGTTGAAGCCGAGCCCGCCGGCGTTGTCGCTCGAAGCCGATGCCGTTGTCGGAGAGCACGATGTCGCGCGAGCGGAGGGCTGACACGCGTGAACAGGTTGACCGACCGGTTCTTGCCCCACAGGTTGCGGCGGCCGATCTCGAAGAAGCCGCGCGGGACGAACTCGAACCGCTCGTCCGCCTGGCCGCCCTCGTCGCGGTCGCAGACGCGAGCCGCCCTCGAGGCCGCCGCCGTAGCCGATCGTGGTCGGCGGCGCTTCCTCCACCTGGACGAGCACATCGCGCCGCGGTTCCGCCGCATGCGCGAGATCGATGATGCTGACGCGGCGGAACAGGCCGAGCGCGCTCAGCCGCTGCTGGCTCTCGAGACGGGCCGAGTAGCCGAGCGGCTCACCCGGCCGCAGCAGCAGCTCGCGCTCGATCGTCTCGGTGCTGGTGCGCTCGTTGCCGATGATGATGACGTGGTCGACGAGCACTTGCGGCCCCTCGGTGATGGTGAACACGACATCGGCGCGCGTGTCGTTCTCGGCGAGCGTCACTGCCGGCTCGACCACGACCCTCTCGTAGCCGCGGTTGCGGTACTCGAGATCGATGCGGTCGCGGTCGCCGGCGACCTGCACCTGCGAATAGGGCGGCCCGGGACGGTCCTGAGCAGGTCGGTGAGCTCCGCCTCGGTGACCACGCTATTGCCGCGGAAGCTCACGGTGCCGACGACCGTGCGTGGCCCTTCGACGACGGCGATCTCGAGGTCGACGCGGCGGTTCGCGTCGGACGCGTCCGACGCCGGCAGCACCGCGGCCTTGGCCCTGACCTCGGCGCGGGTGAAGCCGCGCGTCCGATAGATGTTCCGGATCGCACCAACCGCCGATCGACGTTGCCCTGGATGAACGTGTCGCCGTCTTTGACAGCGCAGCGCCGGCTGCAGGTTGGCAACCGGCACGGCGGTGTTGCCGGTGATCCTGACGCTCTCGAGGACGTAGCGCGGCCCGCGCCTGACGTCGAACGTGATCGTCAGTTGCGCGTCACTCTCGCTGCCGGGTGTAGTCGACGCTGGCGTCACGATAGCCGCGGGCGTGCAGGTACTGCTCGATCGCGCGGCTCGCATCTTCGAGCAGGTCCTCGTCAGCCGAGCCCTCGAGGCGGACCGGCACGAGGCGTTCGCGCTCCTCTTCCGGCAGCGGGTCGCCGGAAAACGCGATGCGGACAGCGGGACCCCGCTGCACGTCGATGCGCGACCGCGGCGCCGGCCGGCGAGAACGTCGCCGTGTGGCTGGCGCGCGCCTCGTAGTAGCCCCGCGCCTTCATGCCGTCGACGTAGCGCTGCAACTCGCGGTCGATGGCCGCAGCGTCGTACGGCGGGCCGGTGCGAACGTCCGGAACGCCGAGAATGGCGCCCTGGTCCCGCCCGTCGCCCTGTTCATACGCGACCGTCGCAACCGTCACGCGCGCCCCGGCCGTGACGTCGAACACCATCGTCGCGCGGTCGGGATTGTGCGTCGGCTCGATCGCCGGCGCGACAGTCGCCTCGGGATAGCCGCTGTTGCGGTAGGCCACCCGCAGCGCGTCGGCCACATCCTGTGCCCGCGTGGCCGACGGCGCTGCGCCGAAGCGCTCGGCCATCGCGCGCCGCAGGTCGCCCTCGGGCAACCCGAGCATGCCGCGGAACTCGATGCGGTCGACCGGGTGGAGCGGAGACAGCACGAAGCGCAGGCGGACACCACCGGGCGCCGTCTCCTGCAGCACCTGCACGTCGTCGAAGCGGTTGAGGCTGGTGAGGTGGGTGATCGACTCGCGAACGTCGCGCATCGAGAGCGGCTGCCCGACTCGGGTCTCGATCAGGCTGGTGATGAGCCGGTCGGTGACCGGCTGCGACTCCTGCTCGACCACGACGGCGACGACGCGGCGAGGGCTGAGCCGCCGCCGGCGCGGGCGAACTGCAACATGCAACATGCAACATGCAACAGATCCATGGCTCCGCATGCCGGCGGCGCAGCGCGCCGCGCCGGCCGACGGCACGCCGGATCAGCGCATCGCCTTTCGCATCCTGAATGCTGCATGACTCCAGCGCATCAGAAGACGTGTCTCACGCGGACGTCGAGCGCGTAGGTGCGATCTTCGTTGCGCGACAGGATCCACGAGAAGCGGTCGGTCTGGTCGTACTCGAGCAGGATGATCTGGTCGCGGGTCGAGGACGAGAGGCTGCGCGAGTAGGTCAGGTAGATGCGGTCGGACAGCCGCTTGCCGATGGTCAGCCGCGCCGCCGGATCGAGGCGCGACGACTGCGCGTTCGGGATCGACCAGCGACGGCGTGAGCTGGAAGGTGTCGACGCCGAACGTCTGCTCGACGACGCGGCCGACCTCGGACGAGAGGGCGCCGGTCAGCGCCCGCGTCGCGCGCTCGCGCAGCAGCTGCTGCTGCGGCGTGATGTCGGTGCTGTAGCGGCCGAAGCTCGACGTCGCGGCCGGGCGCGACGTCGCTGAACAGCAGCGCCAGCACCTCGACCTCGGGCAGCGGCGGGTCGGAGGTGAACTCGGGCGTGAAGCGGTCGAAGGTGCCGACCGCGCGGACGATGACCCGGTAGGTCTCGCCGGGGACGCGCACGCGCGTCTCGGTCTCGATGTCGAAGAACGGCTCGATGCGCGTCGGGTTGTTGAAGTCGATGGAGCCGCGCGTGACCACGTAGCGCCGGCCCTCGAAGGTGAAGTCGCCGCGCTCGACCTCGGCGCGGCCGAAGAGCGAGCGGCCGATCGAAGGTGCCGCGCAGCTGCAGGTCGGCATTGGCCTCGAGCCGCACCGTGTTGTTCTCGATCCGCAGCGTCGACGGGACGTTGATGCGCACGTCGTAGCGCAGCGGCAGCGTCGTCGCCGAGCGGTGCGCGCCCCGCCGATACCGCCGCCGCTGCCGCCGGGAGGTCGAGGAGGCTGCCGCCGGAGTCGAACATGCCGCGGTAGACGGCGTTGCGCACGACACGTTGCCGCCGAGCGTCGCCGCGTCGACGCGTCCCTGCAGCGTCAGGTCGGCGTCGACCAGCGACCTCATCCCCTCCGGGAACCGCAGCCGCATGTTCTGCGCCGCTCATCGTCACGTCGAGCCGGCCGGGCCGGTAGCCTTCGATGTCGACGCTGGCCGCCGAACTGCATCGGACCGCCGCCGAGCCGCGCGGTCACCTCGTCGAGGCGACAGGCTGCGCGAGTCGAAGCGCAGCGGCCCGGAGATGTTCTCGAGCGCGTGCGGCAGGTCGAAGTGGCGGACGCGTCCGTTCTCGATGGTCATCGTGCCGGTGACGATCGGATTGCTCAGCGCCCCTTCGATGGTCGCGCCGAGACCGCCCGCCCCGAGCTGCGGATGTCGGCGACGAAGCCCTGCAGGATGCCGAGGTTGGCGTCGCCGCTGGCACGCACCGCGATGCGCTCGTCACGCAGGTCGATCGACTCCGAGACGTCGAGCTCGGTGTCGTCGCCCACCAGCCGCATCTCGGCGATGCGGATCGAGTTGCGATCGAGCGCGACGCGGATCGGCGAGGCGTTGCGCAGCCGGTAGTCGAAGAGCCGGAGGTCGAGGTTGTCGACGGTGGCGTCTACCAGCAGGTGGTCCAGGTTGGCGAGCTCGCCGACGACGCGGATGATGCCGCTGGCGATGGCGGTGGTGAACGGCGACAGCGCCGGCTGGAAGACGCGCACGTACGGATCGAGCGAGGTGTCGGCGACGCTGAACGTCAGCTCGGCGTCCATCTCGGGCGTCAGCGCGATCTGGCCGGAGCCGGAGACCGCCAGCCGCGGCGAGGCCGCCTCGACCTTCAGCGTCATCAGGTTGCCGTTGATGCTGATGTCGCCGACGACCTGGCCGATGCCCTCGTCGCCGACGAAGAAGTCGCGGATGGTGCCGCGCACGTCGTAGCGCGGCGACGTCGAAGGTGCCGCTGCCGCCGGCGGTGAAGTCGACCAGGCCCGACAGCGGAAATGGCGACGCCTTGGCTGCGGCAATCTCCTCGACCGGGATGCTGCGCTGTCGAAGTTGAACGAGTAGCTGCCGTTCCAACCGACGTAGGCGGCGCCGGTGCCGCGGCCGCCGCCCTTGACCACTTGATGTTGTCGAGGCGGACGCCGTCGCCCTCGAACCGCAGGGTCGCCATCGCCGTCTCGAACGGCTCGCCGTAGGCGACCCCGTCGGTGATCGCCATCGTGCCGAAGCCAAACGGCGTCTGGTAGTTGCCGTAGACGTGGAACTCGCCCGACAGCAGCCCGTCGACGTCGTAGTCGTCGAGGCTGAAAGGCGTGGCGAAGATCGGCAATCGGCCGCCGGATCATGCGGACGCGGGCGTTGATCTCCTCGCCGCCGTCGCGCCGCGGATAGCCGAGCGAGAAGCGGCCGTCGGCGTAGATCGTCGAATCGCCGTCGCTCACGATGACGTCCTTGACGTCGGCGTAGCTGTTCTCGATCACCGCGCTGCCGTGCGCCGCGCCCCAGATCACGTCCCACGCGCGCATCCGCTCGCCGGTGAACGTTGCCCTCGATGCGCGGCCGGCGGAAGTTGTTCAGCATCACGCCGTCGAAGGTGCCGTAGCCGCCGATCGGATGGCGTTGGTGCGGCGATCCGAACGCGGTCATGATGCCGGCGAGCAGGCGATCGCTCTCCTGCCAGTCGGAGCTGGTGACGTGGAACGGGATGCGCGACTGTTCGCCGTAGGCGGTGCGCCCCTCGAACTCGACGTAGGTCGTTCGGCGTCGCGATCCGGCTCGGCCCGACGTCGATCGCACTCTGGGCCGAACGTGTAGGCCAGCTCCGCGCCAATCGGCACCGGCTGCTGCGGCGCAGCGGGCTGAAGGGCCCGAATGCCTTGGGCGGCGCAGCGCCGGCGGGGGCGTAGCGCTGGGAGACGGCGCGTCCGGGGCGACGGCGTCGCTGCCGCGTCGTCAGCTGCACGCCCGCCGGCGGCGTCGACGCGCACCTCGCCTTCGCCGTGCCGCTGGGCGAACCGGCCACGGGCCACTCCAGCAGGTTGCGCCCTGACACGCGGCCGGCCAGCCGGAGGCCTTCGAGCTCGAGGAAGTTGGTGAACGTGGTCAGGTCGACGTCGGCGTAGCTGGCATCGAAGGTCTGGGTCGGCTGTCACGCCGCGCAGGTTGAGCGGCGCCATCCGGTAGCTGAACGCCGCACGTGCCGCCGTAGACGCGGCGGAGGCGTCGGTCACCTCCAGCGTTTCCGGGACCCACAGCACGTCGCCGCGCAGGTTGCCGAAGCGGTAGGCGTTGACGCCGAGCTTCGGCGCTCGAGAAGGTGCCCTTCAGCTCGCGGCCGGTGCGCGACCGTCCGTTCGGTAGCAGCTCCTTGAACAGGTGGAACGTGCCGGTGAACTCGCCGTCCCCAACGAGCGTGAAGCGCTCGCGCGCGAAGAAGATCTTCGCGCGCCGGGAAGTCGATCTTCGACTTCATCTGGTAGGTCTGCTCGGGCCAGCGCCGCAGGTCGACGACGCCGGTCAGCCGCGACGCGGCGCCGTCGGTCTCGAGGTCGATCGGGTCGAGCACGACCTTGCCGTCGACGATGCGGAAGTGGCGGCATATCGGCGCCTGCATCGGCTCGTAGCTGCTGGATGGTGACCGTGCCGTTCGAGAAGCGTCGCCTTGCCGCGGTACTCGGACGTCGGCCTGGCGACGGTGACGTCGAGGTTGCGCGCGACGGTGCTCCACGGCGTGCCGTGGTCGTCGTAGGCGAACTCGCCGCGGTAGGCGCGCACGTACTGCCAGCGTGGTCGTCCAGGCGCTCTTGCCGCGGCGGCCCGTCGCGCGTGAAGCGCGGGAAGCTGTGGCGGCCGTCCGCCGTCATCTCGACGTACATCTGCCAGTCGGTCATCTCGATGGCGTTGAACACGACCCGGCGGTTGAACAGCGTGCTCCACGGCATCGAGACGTCGATGCGCTTGGCCGACGAGGAACGGGCGCGACTGCGGCGTCAGCCCGCGATGACGAGGTCCTCGACGACGAACTGCCCGCGCCAGAGGTGAACGCCGAGGCGGCCGATGTGCAGTCGGCCGCTGAAGATAGTTGGAGCCCTGCTTCTCGGCCTGCGCCGCGCAGCGCCGGACCGAGGTCGACGGTCACCGAGGTGACAACGGCCGACCGCCAGGATGACCGCGCACGTCATCCGTCGACGCACACGCGCGCGCACGCGGTAGCGATGGTCTGAGGTAAGGGATGCGGCGCAGGGCGCGGAGCTTCACGCTTGACGGACCTATTGTCTGCGGCCGGGAAGGGTGCGAGCGCGCCTTTCTGCCGGATCGCAGACCAGCATCATCCACGGTCACCAGCACGGCGCCCGCCTCGACCAGCGCGCCTTCGGCGACGTGCACGGCGCGACACGACCCCGGCTCGCGCCGCGCGCAGTTCGTTCTCCATCTTCATCGCCTCGACGACCACGAGCCCCTGGCCGGACGCGCACGGTGTCGCCGGCCGCGACCAGCACCTTGACGCACCCGTCCGGGCATCGGCGCCGTGACGTGGCTGCGGACCGTCGGTCGCCGCCTGCTGCGCCGCGCCGTCCGCCGGAGCCGCGGGCGAGACCGCGGTGTCGACGACGGCGTCGGCGCACTTCAGCGCGCCATTCAACGTGGGCCAGCGACGTTCCCGCCGGCCTGTTCGACGAGCGCCACCTCGTAGCTTGCGGCGCGTGCCCGAACCAGCAGCGACCAGGCGCGGCCGGCCAACGTCGACGAAGCTGGCGGACAGTCGCCGCCGATCGACGGTCACCGTCCAGATCGCCCCGGCCTCCGTCACCTCGACGCGCCAGCGCTGCCCCTGCACGGTCTCGACGATCAACGTCATCGGCGCAGCCCTTCCTGCCGGGCCAGCTCGCCGCCAGCCCGACGCCGCCCGAGCCAACGCAGCCGCTGACCGCCGGCCGGCAGCGCTGCGTCGCGCCCGATGCCGGCGCCAGGCTGCCGGCCGGGCCGTGCGACAGCGCCGCTGCTGCGCCGCGAACACGCGCGACGGCCAGCGGCGGCGACCTCCTGAGAGGGACGGATTCGGGCCGGTGACAACGGCGTCGCCGCTGCGCGACTGCTGCAAGAGCTCGTCCAGATAGCCGGTGTGAAAGTCGGCGGCCGCGAACACCGGCTCCGTCGAGCAGCCAGCGGAAGAACGGCAGCGTGGTCTTGATGCCGACCACCTGGTACTCGCGCAGCGCGCGCTGCATCCGCGCGATCGCCTGCGCCCGGTCGTCGCCCCAGGCGACTCAGCTTCGAGATCAGCGGGTCGTAGAACACCGGCACCTCGCCGCCCGCGTCGACGCCGCCGTCGTCGCGGATACCGGGCCCGCGAGGCACGCGCAGGGCGTCGATGCGGCCGGGCGACGGCATGAAGCCGGCGTCGGCATCCTCGGCGTAGATGCGGCACTCGATGGCGTGGCCGCGCGGCGTCGCCACCGGCGCCGGGTCGAGCGTCGAGCCGCTCGCCGCGCGCGATGCGGATCTGCCACTGCACCAGGTCGACGCCGGTCACCAGTCTCGGTGATCGGATGCTCGACCTGCAGCCGCGTGTTCATCTCGAGGAAGTAGAAGCGCGCCGGCCTCGTCGAGCAGGAACTCGATCGTGCCGGCGTTGACATAGCCGACCGTCGCGCGACCAGCCGCGGCGGCCGCGGTCAGCAGCGCGGCGCGCAGCGACGGCGAGACCACCGCGGACGGCGTCTCCTCGACGACCTTCTGGTGACGGCGCTGGATCGAGCACTCGCGCTCGACGAACGGCAGCACGGTGCCGTAGCGCATCGGCGAGCAGCTGCACCTCGATGTGGCGGGCCGCGATCGAGGCGCCGCTCGAGGTAGATCGCGCCGTCGCCGAACGACGCGCCGCGCCTCGGACCGGGCGGCGCGGACGGCGCCGGGCAGCTCGTCGGGCGCGCTCACGACGCGCATGCCCTTGCCGCCGCCGCCGGCGACGGCCTTGACCATGAGCGGGTAGCCGATCGCGCGCGCCGCGTCGGCGATCCGGCGTCGGCGACCTCGGCCGCGAACGCGCTCGTCGAGTGCCGGGCACGACCGGCACGCCGGCGGCGATCGGCCGCCTCGTCGCGCGGCGGTCTTGCTGCCCATCATCTCGATGACTCCGCGCCGGCGGGCCGATGAACGTCAGCCCGGCGTCGACGCAGGCGTCGGCCAAGCGCCGCGTTCTCGGCCAGGAAGCCGTAGCCGGGGTGCACGGCGTCGGCGCCCGTGCGGCGCGCGGCTTCGACGATGCGGTCGATGCGCAGGTAGCTCTCGGCCGCGAGGCTGGGGCCGATGGCGCACGCCTCGTCGGCCATCCGCACGTGCAGCGCGGCGCGATCGCACTCGGAGTAGACCGCCACGGAGGCGAGCCCCATCTCGCGGCAGGCCCGGATGATCCGGACGGCGATCTCCCCGCGGTTGGCGACCAGAATCTTGCGCAAGCGATACGAATTCTATCGCTTGCGCTGCGGCGGCCGGCCGGCTACTTCAGTATGGTTGCGGTGACCTCGACGCTGATGCGGCGGTCGGACGCGGTCAGCCGCCTGCCAGACCTGCATCTTCTTGCCGTTCTCGAGCAGCGGCTCGAAGACGCCCTTGAGGGCGGGCGCGAACGTCTTGGCGTCAGGCTCTGACAGGGCCCGGTACTCGAGGACGATGTTGGTGCGTATTCTCCCGTCCCTCTCGAGGCGGGCATAGACATCGACATTGAACGGCGCCTGCGCCTCGAAGCCCGGTCGTCCTGGCGGCAGTATGCCGGTCCCCGTTGCCCGAACCGATCCTCGAGCCCGGTCAGCCAGTGTCAGGCTGATGTTCTTCTGGGTCGGCGTCGGTCCTCCCTCGTCGGTCAACAGGAGGTCGACGCGGATGTTCACCAACTGACCCGCGGGCTCGGCCGGCGGCGCAGGCGGCGCAGGTGCCGCGGGTACAGCGGGCCGGCCTGTGCGGCGGCGCGCGGGCACTGCCGACGGGTGCCGGACGAGGAGGCGGCGACGGCGCGGGAGCAGCTGCTGCTGCCGGCGCAGGCGGCGCAGCGGTGGTGGCGGTGGCGGGCCGTCCTGGCGCTGCTGCGCCGTGACACTCCCCGCAAGGACGGCGGCCAGGATCGTGGTCAGTAGTAGCTTCATGTCAGTTCCTTTCACGGCCGCGACAGCGGCTCCACGTCCATGCGATCGATGCGCAGCGGCATCGGCAGCGGCACGGCTTCCATCGCCACGGTCGACCGCTGCAATGCCGCGACGTCCAGCTGCTCCACGACCAGGACCGGCACCAGCTCCTGTTGCGCCAGCGCATCCGCGTGCTCGGCAGCCGACAGCGCATGGACCGCTGGGACCGGCGTTCGGGCGCGCGGCTGCACCGACCCGGGGGACGCCGCCGGCAGCGGAGGTGCGGCTCACGCCCGCCTCTGCGCTCGGCGCGCCAGCCGGAGTGACCAGCTGCACGTCGCCCGATGCAGCAACCGGTGATGATTCGCCGGTCGTGGTGGCGGGCAATTGCACCTCGCCCGCGCGAGGCCACAGCCACAGCACCAGCATCAGGATGGCGGCGCCCGCCACTGCCGGCACCCGTACACCGATGGTCAACCAGTGCGACAGGCGCGGCAGCAGGCCGGCGTGGACCACCCGGCCTCGCACCGCGCCCCGCAAGGACGGCGGCACCGCCGACGTGGTCAGCCGCCGCGCCGCCGCATCGATTGCCTGGTCGAGAGCCTCATCGCGCATCGAGATACCCCAACGTGGAGAGGTGGGCCTTGACCTTACGGCGCGCCTCCGACACCCGCCACTTCACCGTGCCGACCGGAATGCCGAGCATCACGCCGATCTCCTCGTAACCGTAATCGCCGCTTGCCGCCAGCAGCAGCGCATCGCGCAGCTTCGGGCTCAATCGACGAATCGCCAGCGTGGCGTGCGCCGCCAGTTCAGAGCCGGTGGCAAGGTCGTGCGCAGAGGCCTCGGCCTGGACCAGCGACTCGTCGACCGCCGCCTTGCGCCTGAACCAGGTCTTCACCGAACGCCTGCGGCTGAGCGCGCGCTTCCACGCGATCGAGAGCAGCCAGGTGCGGAACGACGACTCGCCCCGGAACCGCCCGAGGTTGGCCCAGGCACGGACGAACGCATCCTGTGCCGCCTCCTCCGCTTCATGCGGTAACCGCAGTGCGGCGAACGCCGCGCGGTAGACCGCCGCCTGGTGGCGGCAGACCAGCTGATCGAAGGCATCGGCATCGCCTTGCCGCGCCAGCGCGACCAGCTGCTCGTCCGTCACACGATGAATAGACCTCGCGGTGTCCCAACAGGTTGGGTCGGTATTGTTGCATCGGCACTGCTGGGAGACGGCGGGACCCGGCGCAGCCGGCAGGGGATCGGTTACGGCTGGTGCGATTTCGCGTTGCGCGACAGGTAGACGGAGGCCGCGCCCCACGCCAGGCCGGCGACGATGAAGGGAACGGGCGAAGGGGCCGGGCCGTGCCACACCGGGATGATGCGCTGCAGCGACGGCAGATTGTGCAGGAAATCGCTGGTGCCGTCGCCGTCGTTCCACAGCAGCGCCGGCTGCAGCCAGAGCAGCAGGTCGATGCCCACCTGGACGGCAATGACGGCCGAGGCGAAGACCCGCGCCGCGCCGGTGAGCCGCCGCACACAGGTGAACACCGCGATGCCGAGCAGCGGCGCAATCGGCACCAGCATGTGCCCGGCCGGTGCCCAGCCGCCGATCCAGCCGATCGGATTCACGTACGGCAGCGCCACGGTTGCCAGGAACAGCAGCACGATGCGGACGAGCGCCCGCCCTCCCGGGCGCCACCGCTCGTTGATTCGCACCAGTCCGGCCAGCATCAACAGATACACCGGTGCGTAGGGCAGCGCACCGAACTCCTGATCGAAGAACAGGCCGGAGGTACGAACGAACACCTCTGAAAGGATTTCGCCTGGCAGCGGCAGGTCGGTGCTTCCCTCGGGGCCGCCGATCGGCGATCCCCAGAACAGGAAGAACAGGCTCCCGCGTAGCAGCAGTGGCAGCGCCAGCCCGGCGACGAACGCCAGCACCCGGGCGCGACTTGCCTTCTCCCGGCGCAGCTGCACGCCGGCCCACACGCCGAAGCTGAGTAGCAGCGCGACATTGCGGCTGCTGAGCAGCAGCAGGAATCCTGTGGCACAACCCACCGGCAAGGCCAGGCCGCTCACCTTTCCGGCACGGTCGCTCAGGACGCGGAACAGCCAGGCGACGAGCAGCGCCGACGGGATTTCTGGAAAGAACAGCACTGCATGCGAGACCAACGGTGGCGAGAGGGTCAGCAGCAGGGACCATCCGGCCGCTACCGCAGGCGATGCGCCGGCGGCGCCGAAGATGGCGAGAAACTGGAGCGCCAGCAGCCCGGTGAGCACCGCCATGGCGACGACGATCCAGCCCTGGAATGTCGCCGGTGTCGCAGACAGCGCGGCCGCGACACGCACCCACGGCGCGAGCGCGAGCGGCAGACCAAGGTCGTGCAACGGCCTCAGCACGCCGCCGCGGCCGGTATCGGCGTGGGGCTCACTGTAAAGATGGCCAGGGTGCACCAGACTGCCCTGCCGGTAGTTGTTGGCAAGGTCGAGATCGGCGTCGAAGGCGATCGATTCCGCGATCAGCAGCAGGTGCGGCTCATCACCGGTGCCGGCATACGTACCGCGCCAGCTCATGGTCAGCACGGCGGCAGCGACCACCGTGAATACCAGTAGGTTGTATCCCGGGCGCCGCATCCTCAGAGGGGGATGTTGCCGTGCTTCTTTGGCGGGTTCCGGTCACGCTTGCTGTCGAGCGCGGCCAGCGCGGCGATCAGGCGCGGACGCGTCTCGCGCGGCCGGATCACATCGTCAACGAAGCCGCTCCGGGCGGCGACATACGGGTTGGCGAACTTCTCGCGGTACTCCGTGATCCTGGCCGCGCGCGCCGCGGCAACGTCCGCTGCCGCGTCCAGTTCACGCTTGTAGAGGATATTGACCGCACCCTCCGCGCCCATGACGGCAATCTCAGCGGTCGGCCAGGCGTAGTTGACGTCGGTGCGAATGTGCTTGCTCGACATCACGCAGTAGGCGCCGCCGTAGGCCTTGCGCGTGATCACCGTGAGCTTCGGCACGGTCGCCTCGGCGAACGCGAACAGCAGCTTGGCACCGTGGCGGATGATGCCGCCATACTCCTGCACCGTGCCGGGCAGGAACCCGGGCACGTCCTCGAAGGTCACCAGCGGGATGTTGAAGGCATCGCAGAAGCGCACGAAGCGGGCGCCCTTCACCGACGCGTCGATGTCCAGCGTCCCGGCGAGATAGGCGGGTTGGTTGGCGACGATGCCGATCGGCCGTCCGCCGAGGCGCGCAAACCCGACCAGGAGATTTCGCGCGTAGTGCTGGTGCACCTCGAGGAGATAGCCGCCGTCGACCACCGCGCCAATCACGTCGCCCATGTCGTAGGGCTGGTGCGGTGATGCCGGCACGATGGCGTCCAGCAGTTCCGCAGAGCCGGACGGCGGCTCCTCCGCCGGTTGACGCGGTGCGTCGTCAACGTTGTTGTTCGGCAGGAACGACAGCAGCTCGCGGATCAGGAGCAGGCACTCGCGGTCGTCGGCGACGGCGAAATGGGCGACCCCGCTCTTCTCGTTGTGGGTCATCGCGCCACCGAGTTCCTCCTTGGTGACCTGCTCATGCGTCACCGTGCGAACCACGTCCGGCCCGGTCACGAACATGTAGCTGGTGTCGCGCACCATGATGGTGAAGTCGGTGATCGCCGGCGAGTAGACGGCGCCGCCGGCACAGGGGCCCATGATGGCGGAGATCTGCGGCACGACGCCGGAGGCCAGCGTGTTGCGGAGGAAGATGTCGGCGTAGCCGCCCAGCGACAGCACGCCTTCCTGGATGCGGGCGCCGCCGGAATCGTTGAGGCCGACGATCGGCGCGCCCATCTTCATCGCCAGGTCCATGATCTTGACGATCTTGGCGGCGTTGGTCTCGGAGAGGGAGCCGCCAAAGACCGTAAAGTCCTGGGCAAAAGCGTAGACCAGACGGCCGTGCACACGGCCGTGGCCGGCGACCACGCCATCGCCGGGAATGACCTGGTCGCCCATGCCGAAGTCGCGGCAGCGATGGGTGATGAAGGTATCGATCTCCTCGAACGTGGCGGCGTCAAACAGCAGGTCGATGCGCTCGCGGGCGGTGAGCTTGCCGGCCTCGCGCTGGCGGCGCATCCGCTCTTCGCCGCCGCCGAGGGCAGCGCGGTGCCGCAGGTCGTCGAGAAAAGACACCTATACCTTGGCTGCCTGTGCTTTTTCCCAGTCCTTCAGGAACTTCTCGAGGCCGATGTCGGTGAGCGGGTGCTTGAACGACTGCTCGATCACCGCCGGCGGTACCGTCACCACGTCGGCACCCATGCGGGCCGCCTCGACGATGTGAATCGGGCTGCGGACGCTGGCCACCAGGACCTCGGTTGCGTATTCGGCGTTGTCGAAGATGTCGACGATCTCCCGGACCAGCGTCATGCCCGTGGTGCCGATGTCGTCGAGCCGGCCGACGAACGGGCTGACGTAGGTGGCGCCGGCCTTGGCGGCGAGCCACGCCTGCGTCGCCGAGAAAATCAGCGTCACGTTGACGCGCTTGCCTTCGGACGAGAGCGTCTTGCACGCCTGCACGCCGGCCTTGGTGAACGGCACCTTGATGACGATGTGCTGGTCGATCGTGGCAAGATCGCGACCCTCGCGCAGCATCTCGGCATAATCCGTCGCCACCACTTCGGCGCTGACCGGGCCCTGTACCGTTTCGCAGATTTGCTTCAGGATCTGGCGGTAGTCGCCCGACTCCTTGGCCATCAGCGACGGATTGGTGGTGACGCCGTCGAGGATGCCGATCGCGGCGAGCGCCTGGATGTCCTTGAGGTTTCCGGTATCGACGAACAGTTTCATGGCGACCTTCTGTTGGCGCGGCGGGGACGTGCCCGTCAGCGGCGCGCGGCTAGCGCGCGGTTTCTTCGACGCGCGGCGACAGCGCGCTGGTGTTGCCGACCGGCACGCGCGAATCGACCGCGAGCACGGCGTAGATGTAGCGCACACCGGGGGTGACGGCCCGGTCGGTGTAGCGCGCGTCGGCAATCGGCGCCGACGTCAGCGGTTGCAGTGTGGCACCGCCGGCTTCGCCGCGCAAGACTACGTAACCGCCGAGATCCTCCTCGATGTTCGGTTCCCAGATGAGGCTGATCGACCCTGCGCCGGACACCGCCGACAAGCCAGTCGGCGCGGCCGGCGGAAAGACGTCGACCGCCCGGCTGCAGCGGCGCTCCGATGGCTCGCCGACGACCAGATTCGGGGCCTGGCCACGCACCGCCCTCACGGTGTAGCACTGTTGCCGCTCGAACTGCACCGTATCGAGCACCGAGAGCGCCGGCAGCGGCGTCGGGTTGATCGGCACGGGTACCTGCGCCTGCCACGGCTGCGGCTGGGCCGAACCAGGCGCTGGTAACGCCAGCGGGTCGGGCTCGCTGTCGCGGTAGACGAGGTAACGGGTCGGGCCCTCGGGCATCTGCAGCGGCGGCGGCGCGAGAGCCGCGTTCGCGGGTGCCGGCGCAACGGCGGCGGCGGCGGCGGCGCGCCCGGCTGGCGCGTCGCCGGCGGCGTCGCTTCGGCGGCCGGCAGGAGCGAAGGGTCATCCAACGGGTCAGGCTCCATTGGCAGCGCGCGGTCCGTGATGAAACCGAGCAGCCCACCTGACGGCTGCCACGAGACCGTCATCGCCTCGCTCGTGTAGCTGGCCGCCAGTTCCGCCGGCGGCTCGGGCAGCAGCGTCAGCGCCAGGTCGAACCGTGCCGGCGGGCCGGGCCGACCGCGCTCGCTGAAGGCGATCGCCAGGTAGGACCGTTGCAGCGGGCCCGGGGGCGCTGTTGGCGGCACGAAGCCCGATGCGCGTTCGCCGCTGCGCGGCGGCAGCGGCACAGGCGGCAACGTCTTCGCCGTCAGCGACTCGGGGCTGAGCACGTCGCGCAGGGTGATGATCGATCCTTGCCGCGCGCCGGCTGTCACATCGCCCGGTGTTTGCGGCAGCGGCGCAACCGGGCCGGCGGCACCGGGCTCCGGCGCCGGCGCGACCGGTACCGTGCCGACCAGCGTGGCCAGTTCGAGGAAGCGAGCAGTGGACGGCGGCGTGTTGGCGGTGACGGCGTAGACCTCGACGCGCCGGACATCGGCGGGCGTCGAGGCGTCGATGTTCTGCGCCGGCACGGTCATCGAGACGAACACCTCGTCACCGATGCGCGTCGCCGCCAGCTTCGGTACTGCCTCCGGGATGTGGACGAACGGGGCGAGCGGCGGTCCCTTCTTGCCACAGGTGACGACCGCGGCGCAGCAGCACGCCAGGAAAGCGGCGCGACTGAAATCCCAGACACCAGGTCGACAACCCCAAATCCCGACCGTGTATGCGCTCGGCCCGACGCGATCGGCCGGCCGCATGTGGGAGTCGGGACTTGGGATTCGGGATTTCCGCTCGGTCACCTACTGAGATGGTACCGCAGCCGCCGCGACCTCGCGCAGCGGTGGCTCGGCGACCTCGGCGGGGCCGCGCCGCTCCGGAGTCTTGAAGCGCCGTACGTCGATCGAGTAGGCGCGCACCTTGTAGTTGAGGATGCGCTCGGTGGTGTCGAGTAGCCGCGCGGCCTTGGCCCGATTGCCGCGTGTCGTCTTCAACGCGTCCTGGATCAGGTCGCGCTCGTAGCCGGCGACCGCGTCCTTCAGCGAGACACGGGTGACGGTGCCCGAGGAGTCCGCGGTCTGCAGCGACGGCGGCAGGTGATGGCCGTGGATGACGGCGCTGTCGCACACCAGCACGGCGCGCTCGAGCGCGTTCTCCAGCTCGCGGACGTTGCCGGGCCAGTGGTAGGCCATCAGCATGTCGATCGCCGGCGTCGAGATGCGCTTGATCACCTTGCCGTGCTCACGCGAGAACTTCTCCAGGAAGTGGTCGGCGAGCAGCAGCATGTCGGCCTTCCGCTCGCGCAGCGGCGGCACGAAGATGGTGAAGACGTTGAGGCGGTAATAGAGGTCCTCGCGGAAGGTGCCCTCGGCGATCGCCTTCTCCATGTCCTTGTTGGTGGCGACGATGATGCGGACGTTGATCTTGACCGTATCGGTGCCGCCAAGCCGTTCGAGCTCCCGCTCCTGCAGCACGCGCAGCAGCTTGACCTGCGTGCTGAGGTTGATGTCGCCGATTTCGTCGAGGAACAGCGTGCCCCCCTCGGCCATCTCGAAGCGCCCCTTCTTCCTGGCGGCGGCGCCGGTGAAGGCGCCCTTCTCGTAGCCGAACAGCTCCGATTCGATCAGCGAATCGGGCAGCGCCGCGCAGCTCACCTTGACGAACGGCTTCTTGGCGCGCAGCGAGTTGTAGTGAATCGCGTGCGCGATCAGCTCCTTGCCGGTGCCCGACTCGCCGCGAATCAGCACGGTGGTGTTGGTCTGCGCGACCTGCGCCACCTGCTCGTACATCAGCCGCGTCGGGCCGCTGGTGCCGATGATGTTGGAGAAGTCGTAGCGCTCGCGCAGCTCCTGACGCAGGTGCGTGTTCTCATCGACCAGGCGGCCGCGCTCCTCCTCGACCATCCGCTGCACGTTGAGCGCCTGCGCGATCATCGACGAGACGATGCCGAAGAACTTGACGCTGCTGTCGTAGTCGCGCTCGGCCTTGAAGCGCAGGTCGACCCCCAGCGCGCCGAGCGCGCTGCGGTTCAGCATGATCGGCACGCAGATGAAGCTGGCTTCCTGCTTCGGGTTCTCGGCACGCCGCGGCGCAACGTTGAGGAAGCTCGGCTCGCGCGAGACGCGCGGCACGACGATCGGCTTGCCGCTTTCCACCACCTTGCCGGTGATGCCTTCGCCGACCTTGATGCGGATGGCGCGGGCGCGGTCCTCGAAGCCTTCCACGGCTTCGACATGCAGCTCGCCATCGCGCAGCAGCGTCACCATGCCGCGCGTCACGCTGTGGTGGCGGATCAGGGTGGCGAGCACGCGCTGCAATGCCGCCTTCAGGTTGAGGGTTCCGGACAACGCCTGGCTGACTTCGAGCAGCGTCGAGAGACGGCGTGCGTCGCGAGCGGCGATGGCGGTGTCGAGTCCGGGGCGAGCGGCGGGCATAGTCAGGCCTCCTACATTTCAGAGCGGTGATGCGGTGTTCGAACAAAAAACGTCGCCACTCAAGGGCTTGGAGCAGCGCATCAACCCGCGTGCACGTCATGGGGCCTGCGGCGGAAGGCGTTGCCACCTTCCGTTCCTTACTTTTATGTCTCAGCACCAAAGCCCGCGACGTTCCTGTGACTTTCGGCGGTGCCGGCGACAAGGTCCATTCTACCGGATCTTCTAGAAAACGCGAGAGAAACAGCGCCCTCGACCATCTCTTGCGGTCTGGCGCACCCATTGCCATAGCCCCGGCATGACCATGGTGCCCCTGCGAACCGCTGTTTGGGCCGGCCTGCTGCTGGCGTTGTGCTCCATCTCGCCGGCTGCCGGTGAATCCCTGCTGATCGACGTGCCGGTCAGCCAGACCCAGGTTCGCACCCTCGACCAGCGCCTCGCCCAGCTGCTCAACGACGGCGTCCGCACCTCTGCGACCCTGCGCAGCCTGGTCGAGCGCATCAACCTCTCTGACGTCGTCGTCTACGTGCGCTGCGATGCCGCGCCGATCGCTGGCGTCGCCGGCCGCCTCACCTTCGTCGGCGCCGCCGGCGGCTTCCGCTACGTCGTGGTGCAGTTGTCCTACCTGGCGTCGCGGGCGCAGCAGCTGGCGATCCTCGGCCATGAGCTGCAGCACGCGGTCGAAGTGGCAAGCACGCCGGAAATCGTCGACGGCGAATCGCTGGCGCGCGAATACGCCGGCAACATCGGCTACGCGACCTTCTCGTCGCCGGGCTCGCGCCGGACCTACGACAGCCGCGCGGCCAATACGATCGGCTCGCAGGTGTTACGGGAGGTACGCGGGAAGTAAGGAAGGGCTACAAGATATACCGGGACAGATCTTCGTTCTTGACGATGTCCGCGAGCATGCGCTCGACGTAGCTGTCGTCGATGGTCACGGTCTTGTCGGTAAGCTCTGGCGCATCGAAGGAGAGCTCGTCGAGCAGCCGCTCCATCACCGTGTGCAGGCGGCGGGCGCCGATGTTCTCGGTGACGTCGTTGACGCGCGCGGCAAAATCGGCGATGCGGGCGACGGCGTCCGGAGTAATCGTCAGGTTGACATCCTCGGTGCCGAGCAGCGCGACGTACTGCTTGACCAGGGCGCTGCGCGGTTCGGTCAGAATGCGGACGAAGTCGTCGCGGGTGAGCGGCTCGAGCTCGACTCGGATCGGAAAGCGGCCCTGCAGCTCGGGGATCAGGTCCGACGGCTTCGACACGTGGAAGGCACCGGCGGCAATGAACAGGATATGGTCGGTCTTGACCATGCCGTGCTTGCTGTTCACCGTCGTCCCCTCGACGATCGGCAGGATGTCGCGCTGCACCCCTTCACGGCTGACGTCCGGGCCGTGGCTGCCGCCAGCACCGTCGCGGCTGGCGATCTTGTCGATCTCGTCGATGAAGATGATCCCGGCCTGCTCGACCCGCTGCACCGCGGTCCGGCTGACCGACTCCATGTCGACCAGGCGTGCCTGTTCCTCGGCGAGCAGGTGCGCGAGCGCATCGGGCACCTTCAGGCGGCGCGTCTTGGTGCGCCCCTGGAACATGTTGCCCATCATGTCCTTGAGGTTGACGCCAATCTCCTCGACCGACGTCCCGGCCACCAGCTCGAACGAGGGCATGGCGTTCTCGCGCACCTCGAGCTCCACCTGACGCTCGTCGAGCCGGCCGTCGCGCAGCTGCTCACGCATGCGATCGCGCGTGCGCGAGGCCTGTTCGCGGGCCGCCGCGGGCTCCTCGCCGGCGTGCGGCGGACGGACCGGTGGCAGCAGCAAGTCGAGCAGACGCTCCTCGGCGGCCTCGCGCGCCTTGTCCCTGACCTCGTCGGCCTTCTCGGCCCGCACCATGTCGACGGCGAGCTCGACCAGATCGCGCACCATCGACTCGACGTCGCGGCCGACATAGCCGACCTCGGTGAACTTCGACGCCTCGACCTTGATGAACGGCGACTGTGCCAGCCGCGCCAGCCGCCGGGCAATCTCGGTCTTGCCGACGCCGGTCGGGCCAATCATCAGGATGTTCTTCGGCGTGACTTCCTCGGCCAGGTCCGGCGACAGCCGCTGCCGCCGCATGCGGTTGCGCAGCGCGATCGCCACCGCGCGCTTGGCTTTGCCTTGACCGATGACGTGCTTGTCGAGCTCGGCAACGATCTCGCGCGGCGTCAATGAGCCGACGGTGGTCGCGGTCTTTTCGGGTAGAACAATCGCCATACAGGTGTCACCGGCACCGCGGCGGCATCCCGCTCGGTGCGGGTGCCTCTGCGGTGTCGTAAGAAATCACAACTCTTCGACCGAAATGCTCGAATTCGTATAGATGCAGATGCCGCCGGCGATGGCCATCGCCTCTTCGGCGATCTGCCGCGCATCGAGCTGGCTATGCCGCGTGAGCGCTCGTGCCGCCGCCATCGCGAACGGACCGCCGGACCCGACCGCGACCACTCCATCGTCGGCCTCGATCAGGTCGCCGGTGCCCGAGAGCAGAAACGTGCTCTTGCGATCGGCGACGATCAGCATCGCCTCGAGACGGCGCAGCAGCCGGTCGGTTCGCCAGTCGCGTGCGAGCTCGACGGAGGCGCGCTCCAGGTTGCCGCGGAACTGTTCCAGCTTCGACTCGAACCGCGCGAACAGGGCGAAGGAGTCGGCGGCCGAGCCGGCGAAGCCGGCCAGGATCGACTCGTTGTACAACCGGCGAATCTTGCGGGCGCCGTGCTTGAGGACGGTGTTGCCGAAGGTGACCTGTCCGTCGCCGGCGAGCACGGTGCGGTCCTTGTGCCGGACTGCAAGGATGGTCGTCGCGTGAATCACCATTCGAGTATGACAGGTCCGCGGCCGCGGCTGCGCACGCCGATCGGTGTCCCCTCCCGATGCCGGCGGCGGCGCGGCCGCTGACGCCCGGACCGGACGGTTGTGGGCTGCAGCCGAACGAACAGGTGGAATGCTTCGAGAAATCGCGCATTGGCGCTGGCAATCAAGTTGCTCCGCCTACAGGCATGCGATCCCTACCACTTCTCACCATTGCAGCAGTGCTCCTGATGGCGCCGCCCTCGGACGCTCAGGACCGGCGCCAGCGGGTGCCGCCGAGCGGCGACAGCCGAGGCGGCGACAATGGCGGCGGCGCGCGCGCAGCGGTGCCGCGCGATGGCGGCGACGGCCGTTCGGGCAGCGGTGCCCGCGAAGCGCAGCCGGCGCCCGCCCCTCCACCACCACCGGCGGCCGAGCCGCAGACCCGTTCGCGCGAACGTGGCGCTTCGGTCGACCGCGGCGACCGCAACGATCGCGACGACCGGGACCGGCAGCAGGCGGTACCGCGAGATCGGGACGGCTCGAACAGCGTGCGTCCCCGCGTCGCCGTGCCGCGCCGTGACACCGGCGGACCGGTCTACGTGCAGCCACCCCGTCGCGGCTACTACAACGACCGGTTCTACTATCCGCGTGGCAGCTTCGGTTACAGCTACCGCAGCGGCTTCCGGCCTTACGGCCTCGGCTACTTCTACTACGACCCGTACGTCTGGTCGTCGCGCGGCGTCTACTACTACGGCGGTCCGCGTTACGGCTACGCCGCCGGCGAAGTGCGCATCGACATCGATCAGCGTGACGCCGAGGTCTACGTCGATGGCTACTACGCCGGCATCGTCGACGACTTCGACGGCGTGTTCCAGTCGCTGACGCTGGAAGAAGGGCCGCACCGCATCGAAGTGGTCAGGCCTGGCTTTGCGCCGCTCGAATTCGACGTGCGGATCCGCCGCGGTGACCGGATTCACTACCGCGGCGACCTGAGGCCCTAGCCGCCATGCGCGTCACAGAGAACATCGGGACGAATGTCCTGATGTTCTCTGTGCGGTCTCCCGTCTGGCAGATCCCGGCGCTGGCGCGATCAGCTAGCGTCCACGCCTGCCGAAGAGAAAGTACAGCGGCAGGCCGGCGGCGATGATCAGCGCGCCCGCTCCGGTCGGCCGTGGATCGCGGTACAGCGCGTTCAGCAGGATGGCCGCGCTGACTGTCACGTAGACCGCCGGCGCCACCGGGTAGCCCCAGGCGCGGAATGGTCGCTCGGCGCCAGGCGTTCGCCGCCGCAGCACGAACAGCGACGCCACCGCACACCCCGAAAACAGCACGATTGCGAAGCCGGTGTAGCTGACGAGCGCGTCGGCGGTCGCGGACAGCACCAGCAGCGAGCTCCACGCCGCCTGCGCGAGGATAGCCGCCGCGGGGGTCCGGTAGCGCGGGTGGACCGTCGCGGCGCCACGCAGGAACAGCCGATCGCGCGCCATGGCGAAGTAGACCCGCGGCCCGGCAAACGTCATCGCGCTGACGCTGGCGAGCAGGCTGACGATCGAGACGACAGCCATGACGTCGCCCGCGGTCGACCCGAGCAGGCGGTCGGCGACCACGTCGAGGACACTGCCGCGCACCGCAGCCAGGGTGCCGACCGGCATGACGTAGAGATACAACGCATTCAGCAGCAGGTAGAGCAGGACGACCGCGCCGGTCCCGAGGGCAAGCGCGCGGGGTAGGTTCCGGCTCGGCTCCCGAATCTCCTCCGCGACGTAGGCGGCCGCGTTCCACCCCGAGTAGGTGAACATCACCGGGACCAGCGCGAGCAGCCATCCGCCTGGCGGCACCGGCGCGATGTCGACCACCTGGCTGGCAGTGCCTTCGCCAAACCCGAAGCCGAGCGCGATAAACGCGGTGAACGCGGTCACCTTCAGCGCAGCCAGCGTGTTCCCCACCACCCGTCCCGGACCGACACCGCGCAGGTGGATCCAGGCCATCGCGAAGATGACCGCGACGGCGACGATGCTCTGCGGCGAACAGGTGAGCACGAAGTAGCCCGGCACGACGGGGATGGAGAAAAACGGGGTGCGCTCCGCCGCCGCCGGCACGAAGCGGCCAAGGTAGGTGGTGAAGACCACCGCGCTCGTGGCGATGGCCCCGGAGAAGCCGGCGACGAACGAGGTCCAGCCGGTGAGGAACGCTGCCGCGCGGCCGAACGCTTCTCGCAGATAGACGTACTCACCACCGGCTTGCGGCCGGAGCGTCGCGAGTTCGGCGTAGGCCATCGCGCCGGCAAACGCCAGCACGCCGCCCGCCAGCCAGGTGAGGAGGAATGGCAGCGCGGCCGGCACGGCGGCGGCAACTTGCGGTGGCGTGAACAGGATCCCGCCGCCGATGACGTTGGAGACGATGATCGCGGCGGCGTCGAGCGGGCCGAGCCGGCGCTCGAGGGACGGCGGCAATGGCAGGACTTATTCGGTCAGAAGCTTGCGTTCGATCGGGAACTCGCCGAGCTTGACCCAGGTGCGCGAGCCCTGCTTGCCGAAGATCTCGACGCGCGCGTCGATGAACTGGCTGTTCTGGAGCATCGTGATGCGCGACTCGCTACCGGTGTAGCCGAGGTTCGATCGCAGCACGATCGGCCCGCCGGTCGCGCCACCGGGCAGGCCGTCACGGTTGATTGCGCCCACGAAGTGCTCACCCCATGCTTCCTGCTCGCCGACGCGGCGGAAGATGGCGTTGATCTGAACGCCGGCGATCTGCTCGGCGACCGTGTTCTTGAGTTTGAGCGAAATGCTGGGGACGAGCTTGTTCTTGTCGCCCTCGACGATACCGGCGTCGTACCAGCCGGTACGGACGTCGACGATCTGCAGTTCCTTCTCGATTTCGCGGTTGCGGGAGCAGCCGACGACGAGCACCGCTGCGCAGAGGCACAGCACGAGACGTTTCGCCATGGGGCGATTGTACATAGGCACGAGAGTAAAGACACCGTGCCGGCCACGGATGTTCCCTAGTCCTCGCGCACCTCGACGCGGCGGCGCGCATCCTCCATCGTGATCGCGCCGGACCGGAATGCCGCGAGGTCGCTGCCCTTCACCCGGAACATGATGGTGTGCAGGTCGTCGGCGCCACCACTGACGGCGAGGCGATCCGGTCGCGAGCTGTCGCGCGCCGCCACGACCAGCCACTCGTCGTTGCCAATGCCCATCGCGCCGCTGTTCTCGAGCATGGCTTCGATCAGCGCACTCTTCACTTCACGGGTGAAGGTGACGTTCGGGTCCTCGAGGACCACGGGATCGACCGGCGCCGCCGGCGGTGCCATTGGTTGTGCCAGCGATTGCGCCGTGGCCAGGGTGGTGCCGCCGGCGCTCAGCCGCGGCGAGCCGATCGGCTCGGCGGGACCGACCTGCATCTCCAGCCGGGCGATGGCCTGCTCGGCACGCGCGCGCTGCTGCGGATTGGCAATCATCGCGAGCATTGCCTTCAGATCGGCAAGGGCGGTGCCCGCCGCCAGGCCGTTCTGATCGACCATGTAGCGCAGTTCCCAGGCCGGCGGCATCAGCAGCTGCGGCACCTCGACGTCAAAGAACACGCCGTAGCCATCGAGGCGGAAGCCGCTCACCTGGGGGGCCCCGATCAGCCGCAACCCCTCGACCAGCGGCATGACCCGCTTCACACCGCGGAACATGTTGTCAGCGCCGTTGGCGACGGCACGCTCCAGCACGCCTTCCATCGTCGAAATCTTCTGCCGCATTTTGACCGGATCGGCCGCGGCCGGACGCGGCGCCTGGGCCGTCGCCGAGCCGGCCGCCAGCATGGCGACACCGAAGAAGACAAACGCTTTCACCACAACTCTCTCCTCTGGCCTGTTATCGCGGCGCGTGATTACCGGGCGAACGATGCGGTCTTCAGCAGCATGTCCAGCTTCCGGCCCTGATCGCGGACGGCCGTGCCGGTCAGCTGCTGCAACTGGTCGACGGTCCACTGCACCTGGCTCATGTCGACGCGGCGCTGCTGCTCCGCCGTGCGGGACAGCTGCACCAGCCGGAGCGTCAAATCGTTGCGCTGCCGGCGTTCGCTTTCGGCGATCAGGGCGCGCACCTGCCGCAGCGTCGCCGCGTCCGCTCGTCCGGCAGCGACGGGCACCGCGGCCGGCGCGCGAGCCTCGGTCATCTCGGCGCGCAGACGTTGTTCGAGGGCCGCCAGGTCGCGCTGGGTGACGCTGACCGCGTCGGCTACCGGAACAGACGCCGCGGCAGCGGCCCTGGCCGGCACCGGCGCGGTCATCGAGACCGTGCCGCCGGCCGCGGCAGCCGCCGGTGACGCGCCGCGGGACATCCCGGCCGCCATCCCCGACGCGAAGATCACGGCAGCCGCAGCCGCCTGGGCCCAGGCAGGCAGCGGCTGCCGCCACCATGGGACCGCCACCGCGCCGGCGAGCTCACTGGCGGTCCCGCCGAACGCCGGCCTCAACACCGGAACGGCAGCTTCGACCGGCAGCCGAAAGCCGAGTTCGACCGGCGGTACGGTCCATGCCGCCAGCGTCTGCTGGGTGGCGCCGAGCGCGGCGGCTTCTTCCGCACACGTGGCGCAGATCGCGAGGTGCGAAGCAATCAGCTCACTGCGAGCCGGCGGCGCCTCACCGTAGACGTACTCGACCAGCCCCTCGTGGTCGCCACATCGAAACATCTCACTCATGCCCGTTTCACCAGTTCAGTTTCCATCTGGCCGCTCCGCTCGCAGGTGACGCCGCAGCACCGAGCAGCCCCTGGTAGAGCCGCGTCTTCACCGTGCTGAGCGGACAGCCCTGCAGGTCGGCAATCTCCTGGAACGTCATGCCGTGGTACTCCTTCAGGATGATCGCCGTGCGCTGTTCTTCGGGCAGCAGCGCCATCGCCTCGCTCGACGGCACCGCGTGAGCTCGCGCCGCGCCACCAGGTCCTCGATCGACTCGATCGGCCCTGTCTCGGCCGCCAGCTCCATCGCATCGATGTCTTCCGGCATCTGCGACACCGGGGCGCGCCGCTGCTTGCGGATCCAGTCGCGGCAGAGGTTGAGCGTGATCCGGTAGAGCCAGGACGAGAACTTCGCCTGCGCCCTTGAACCCCGGCAGGCGCGCGATAGGCGCGCAGGAAGGCTTCCTGGCAGACGTCGCGCGCATCCTCTTCCCGGCCGATCACCCGGTACGCCAGGGCGTAGATCGGCCGTTCCCATCGGCAGGATGAGCTGATTGAAGCTGTCCGACGTCGCCGCCCCGCGAGCGGGCGACGAGCTCCTCGTCGGTCCACGTCATCAGGTGGGTCCGGCTGCGGTCAGTCGTCGTTGCGTGGTCGCTTCCCGTTCGCCGCTCATTAGGACGACGGCCGTCGGGTCGCCGGTTTGCACAGTGGATCATACGACGTAAGTTCGTTTGCATGATGCGGCGGTTAGAGTAGAATTGACGTGCTCTTGACCTTGCATCTCCCGACCGACGAAGTTTTCCTCACGACCGAGGAGGTCCTGGAGTACCTCCAGGTCAACCTGCGTACCGTCTACCGGCTGATCAAGGCGGGAAAAATTCCCGCTGTCCGCGTCGGCCGCCAGTGGCGATTCCGGAAGCGCGACATCGACGCCTGGCTCGACAGCCAGACGCATCAGCCCGGGCCGGCGTCGCCGCCGCCCGGCGCCAGCCGCCAGTCGCGCAACGGCCGGCCAGCGCGTCCTGTCGTCGACGACGAGGCGAGCATCCGCGAACTGCTGTCCAAGACGCTGGCCTGCGCCGAATACGACGTCGACACCGCGCCGACGGCAGCGCGCGCTCGATCGCATGCGCGATGCGCAACGGCGCCTACGACCTGCTGATCGCCGACCTGAAGATGCCGGGCATGGACGGCCTGACGCTGATCCGCCAGGTCAAGCGCATCAAGCGCCGACCTGCCGATCATCATCATCACCGGCTTCTCGACCGAGTCGAGCGCCATCGAGGCGGTCAACCTCGGCGTCGCCGGCTACCTGACCAAGCCGTTCCGGGTATCCCGCAGGTGCTCGCCGCCGCCGCCAAGGCCTCGGCGTCGCCCGCGGCGTGATCCAGCTCTCCGACCTCACCAAGTCCTTCGGCGACCGCACGCTGCTCGACCACGTCACGTGGCAGATCGGGGACGGCGACCGCGTCGGCCTGTGCGGCCCCAACGGCGCCGGCAAGACGACGCTGCTCAAGATGCTGGCCGGCCTCGACGAGCCCGACTCCGGCGGCATCATCAAGCCGGCGTCGCTGACCATCGGCTACCTGCCGCAGGACGGCCTGTCGCACTCCGGCCGCACCGTGTTCGAGGAGGCGAGCAGCGCCTTCCAGCCGCTGCTCGACATGAAGGCGGAGATGCACGACATCGAGCACCGGCTCTGGCCGATGCCGTCGGTGCCCGCAGACGCGAGCACGACGCGATGCTGCACCGCTACAGCGAGCTGCAGGACCGCTTCCGCCTCGCCGACGGCTACAGCATGGACCTGCGCATCGCCACCGTGCTGCGCGGCCTCGGCTTCAGCGCCCGAGGACGCCGAGCGCCCGGCGGAGACCTTCTCCGGCGGCTGGCAGATGCGCATCGCGCTCGCCAAGCTGCTGCTCGGCCGGCCGAACCTGCTGCTGCTCGACGAGCCGACCAACCATCTCGATCTCGAGGCGCGCAACTGGCTCGAGGAATACCTCGGCGACTACCCGTACGCGGTCATCCTCGTCTCGCACGACCGCTACTTCCTCGACGCCGTCGTCACGCGCATCACCGATCTGAACCTGCGCACGCTGACCGACTACGTCGGCAACTACAGCAAGTACGTCGAGCAGCGCGACGCGATGCTCGAACGGCTGCGGCAGGCCAAGCGCGAGCAGGACGAGGAGGTGGCGCGCGTCAAGATGTTCATCGACCGCTTCCGCTACCAGGCGACCAAGGCGGCGCAGGTGCAGAGCCGCATCAAGCATGCTCGAGAAGGTGGTCCCGATCGAGGTGCCGCCGGAGCGCAAGCGCATCCACTTCACGTTCCCGACCTGCGCCAAGAGCGGCCGCACGGTGCTCGAGCTGACGCACGTGCGCAAGGCGTACGGCGCCGCTCACCGTCTTCGGCGACCTCAACCTGCACATCGAGCGCGGCGACCGCATCGCGCTCGTCGGCCCGAACGGCGCCGGCAAGTCGACGCTGATGCGGATGCTCTCGGGCGAGGAAGCGCCCGACGGCGGCACGCGCACGCTCGGCCACCAGGTGGTGATGGAGTACTTCGCGCAGGACGAAGCGACGCGGCTCGACCCGACGCTGACCGTCTACGAGACGCTGCAGCCGGCTCGCCGAACGACATGGTGCCGGCCATCCGCAACATCCTCGGCGGCTTCCTGTTCTCCGGCGACGACGTCTACAAGAAGGCGGGCGTGCTGTCGGGCGGCGAGCGCACGCGGCTGGCCGTCGCGCGCATGCTGCTGCGGCCGTCGAACACGCTGCTGCTCGACGAGCCGACCAACCATCTCGACCTCGACTCGAAGGACGTGCTGCTCGACGCGCTCGAGGACTACGGCGGCACGCTGATCATCGTCTCGCACGACCGCTACTTCGTCGAGAAGCTGGCCACCAAGATCATCGAGATCGGCCACGGCAGCGCCACTGGTCTATCCCGGCACCTACTCCGAGTTCCTGTGGAGCAAGGCGCACGGCACGGCAATGCCAGATGCTGGCAGCTCGAGCTCAAGGCGCCGAGTCGAAGCCCAAACCGCAAAGCCGCAAGTCTCAAGCCCGCAAGCCGGCAGCCGGCCAGGACGGCGGAACCCAGCGCCGGGTGCGCCGGCGCGTCGCCGCGCACGAAGAGCCGCAGACCGGGGGCCGCAGACCGGAGGCCGACGACCGCGATGACCGCAAGCGGCTCGAGGCCGAGCGCAAGAAGAAGCAGCGCGCGCCGGAGGCGCTGCAGAAGCGCATCGCCGAGCTCGAGGCGCGGATCGCCGATCGCGAGATCCAGGTGAAGGAGCTCGAGGCGGCGATGTCCGCGCCCGGGTTCTACGACGACCACGAGGCGTCGAAGCCGGTCATCGACCGGCACCAGGCGCTGATGTGGGAGGTCGGCGACCTGATGGCGCAGTGGGAAGCGCTGCAGGAACACGCCTCGACCAGTCAGCGACCGATCGGAATCGTAACCGCTCTCCTCCGCGCACCTACCAAAAACCGCCGGCCGCTTACAGTATCCGTAACCGCTCCGCCGATAGCCCGATCGATAACCTGCACGAAATCAACGGGTTGTCCACGAAATCGGTACAGTGCTGGCCGGGCACGTCCTTTGCCCCTCCCAGCACAGTCGGGTCACTGGCGGGCAGCGTGCACATGACCAAGGACCGTCGTCGACCTCGCCCGCCGCACGTCGCGGAGCGCACCGTGGCCAGCGCGGCACGGACGCGCGATGGCCGCGGTAGCGCCGCGGCGATCGACGACGCGTTCTTCCGGCACATCGTGTCCGGCATGCGCAACGGCGTGCTGGCGATCACGCGCGACGGCCGCCTGGCGCTCATCAACGACGAGGCGTACCGCATCTTCGGCGACCGTGCGGCAGGCCGACGATCTCGGCCGGCCGGTCGCCGACGTGCTCGCCGCGCACCCCGACATCGTCCGCGTGCTGACCGGCGCGTTCGACCTGCACCACCTGCCGAACCGCGTCGAGATGCGGCTGAAGCCGTCGGGCAAGGTCATCGGCTACACCCTGGCGCTCGTCCGCGACGACAGCGGCGAGGTCGTCGGCGCGGCGATGTTCTTCAAGGACCTGACGCGCGTCGAGCAGCTCGAGGAGCGCGAGCGGCTGCGCGACCGGCTGGCGGCGGTCGGCGAGATGGCGGCGGCGATCGCCCACGAGGTGAAGAACCCGCTGGCCGGCATCGAGGTGATGGCCGGGCTGCTGCGCCGCAAGATGCCGCGACTCGCCCGACGCGCAGGCGGTGCTGACCGACATCATCAACGAAGCGAAGATGGCCAACGCCATCGTCCAGGAAGTGCTCGACTTCGTCCGGCCGATCCGGCTGCAGGTCGAGCACACGTCGGTCGCCGACGCCGTGCAGGCGGCGCATTCAGCTCGCCGACACCAAGGCCCGACGCGGCGCCGATCGAGGTGCAGGTGGACGTGCCGGACGGTCTGCCGCACATCCAGGCCGACGAGCACCAGCTGACGCAGCTGTTCACCAACCTGCTGATCAACGCCTACGAGGCGATGGGCGGGCAGGGGCACGATCGTGGTCACCGCGCGATCGCCGTGCGGCTCGAGGACGGCGGCGACGGGCGCGAGGCGGTGCTGGTGGAGGTCGCCGACGACGGCCCGGGCATGCCGGCGGACGTCGCCGAGAAGGTGTTCGACCCGTTCTTCACGACCAAGGCGCAGGGCTCGGGGCTCGGGCTCGCGATCGTCCGCAAGATCGTCGACGCGCACGACGGCCGGATCGACCTGCAGACCGCGCCCGGGCGAGGGCACGACGATTCGCGTCACGCTGCCGGTGACCGCAGCGACGACTGAACAGCGGCCGGCGAATCGTGGTAGCCACTGAGCGCGCCGACGTACATGCCGCCGGCAGCCTGCGCAAAGACGCAGCGGCCACTACGAGGATCAGACGCATGGGACGCATTCTGATCGCCGACGATCACGACTCGCTCCGCCGCGGACTCGCGCAGGCGCTGGCCGAAGCCGGGCCACGACGTCGAGGAGGCGCCGAACGGCAACGCCGCCATCGAGAAGCTGCACGAGGGCTTCTTCGACGTCGTCGTCAGCGACCTGAAGATGGGCGGCAGCACCGGCCTCGACGTGCTGAAGACGGCCAAGACGCTGCATCCCGTCATGCGCCGTCATCCTGATGACCGCGTTCGGCTCGGTGTCGACCGCGGTCGAGGCGATGAAGGCCGGCGCCTTCGACTACGTGCAGAAGCCGTTCGAGATCGAGGAGATGGAGGTCAAGATCGACAAGGCGCTCGAGATGCGCCGGATGCAGCACCAGATCGACTACCTGCGCCACGCCCAGGGCGACATCTACGACTTCGACCGCATCATCGGCTCGAGCGGCGCGCTGGAAAAGGTGCTCGGCGTCGTCCGCAAGGTGGCCAAGAGCAACACCACCGTGCTGGTGCGCGGCGAGACCGGCACCGGCAAGGAACTGATCGCCGGCGCCATCCACCACAACTCGCACCGCGCGGCGCGCAACTTCATCAAGGTCAACTGCGCGGCGCTGCAGGAGAACCTGCTCGAGTCCGAGCTGTTCGGCCACGAGAAGGGCGCCTTCACCGGCGCCGACAAGCAGCGCATCGGCCGCTTCGAGCAGGCCGACGGCGGCACGCTGTTCCTCGACGAGATCGGCGACATGAGCCCGAACACGCAGGCCAAGATCCTGCGCGTGCTGCAGGAGCACGAGTTCGAGCGGCTCGGCGGCACCCGGACGATCAAGGTCGACGTCCGCCTGATCGCCGCGACCAACCGCGACCTGCCGGCGATGGTCGAAGCCGGGCAGTTCCGCGAGGATCTCTACTACCGCCTCAACGTCGTCACCATCGAGATGCCGCCGCTGCGCGAGCGCAAGGACGACATCGCGCGCGCTGGCCAACTTCTTCATCCAGCCGCTTCGCCGGCGAGCTGAAGAAGAAGATCGAGGGCCTCGACGCCGACGCGCTGAAGCTGCTGATGCGCTATCACTGGCCGGGCAACATCCGCGAGCTCGAGAACGCCATCGAGCGGGCGATGCTGCTGGCCGACGGCACGCACATCGCCGTCGACGACCTGCGCCTCGGCGACACCGGCCCGGCCGGCTCGCCGCGCGAAGGCGCGTCGATCGTCAAGATTCCGCCGACCGGCATCCCGCTCGAGGAGGTCGAGCGGCTGGCGCTCGTCGAGGCGCTGAAGATGTCGAACTGGGTGCAGAAGGACGCCGCGGAGCTGCTGGCGATCAGCCCGCGCGTGATGAACTACAAGATCAAGACGCTCGGCATCGACTTCCCGCGCGGCCGCCGCGCCGCGCTGCAGCACCACGAGCCGCAGCGCCGCGGCGATGGTGTAGGGGCGCGGCGGGACTCCGGTGTGCGGTCTCCGGTGTGCGGTTTACGGTTACGGTCTTTGGTCTCCGGTAAGAACATGGCACCACGACCGAAGACCGGACCGAAGACCGCGGACCGAAGACCCAGTCCCTGCATCACGTCTGGCGCTTCTCCGCCCGCGGATGCGCCTTGCGGTAGACCTCGAGCAGCTGCGCCGCGTTGACGTGCGTGTAGCGCTGCGTCGTCGACAGCTGCACGTGGCCGAGCAGCTCCTGGATGGCGCGCAGGTCGGCGCCGCGCTCGCAGCAGGTGCGTCGCGAAGGAATGTCGCAGCGCGTGCGGGCTGATGCCGAACCGCGTGCTGCAGGCGGCGACGTAGCGGGCCACGCAGCCGCTGGACGCTGCGGCCGGTCAGCCGCGCTCCGCGGGAGTTGACGAACAGGGGCTCCGATCGGTCGTCAGCCTTCGGCCTGCGGTCCAGCGCCGGCCTTGAACTCCGGCCCTTGACGGTCGTGCCGGTTGAGATTCCGGCGCCAGGCGTTGGCCGTTGCGCTTTGATGACCGCGCCGCGATCCTTCAGCCAGGCGCGAATCGCCTCGGCGGCCGAGCCGTTGAACGGCACCAGCCGCTCCTTGCCGCCCTTGCCCATCACCCGGACCATGCGCGCGCGCAGGTTGACGTCCTCGAGGTCGAGCCCGACCAGCTCGCTCAGTCGCAGGCCCGAGGCATAGAACAGCTCGAGGATCGCGCGGTCGCGCCGGCCGAGCGGCTCGGAGGTGTCCGGCATCTCGAGCAGCCGCGACATCTCGTCGACGGACAGGTGCGCCGGCACCTTCTGCTCGCGCCGCGGCGCGACCGCCAGCGCCGTCGGATCGGTCTCGATCCAGCCCTCGCGCCGCAGGTAGCGGCCGAACGCGCGCAGCGCCGACAGCTTCCGCGCCACCGAGGCGCGCGCCTGGCCGTGCCGGTGCAGCTCCGCCATGAACGCGCGGACGGTGGCGAGGTCAAGGTCGCTCGGGTTCCAGGTCGACCCGGCTCGGTGCCCGGTGTGCCGCGGCGAACGCGAGGAACTGCGACAGGTCGCTGTCGTAGGCGGAGACGGTATGCGGCGACGCGTTGCGATTGAGCCGGAGGTAGTCGAGGAACGTCGCGGAGCTGCTGCCTTCATGCGGCCACTGTCACGTGACGTGGGCGCGACGCGCGTCGATCCATTCGTCGAGCGCCGCAGCGCGCGCTCCGAGGTCGCCGGTCTTGCGCTCGGTCCTTGCGCAGCTTGCGGCGCCCGGTGGCGGCTCCGGCGGCGGCATGATGCCGAAGGTGATGTTGGTCGGCTGGTAGTTGTCGCGGGTTGGCGTGCGACACGTAGTAGGCGAGCGCACCGATCGCGGTCGTGCGCGGCGGCGTCGCGCGGCTGCCTCGCCGCGCGACGAGCGCCGCGGCGTTGCGGCCGGCGATCAGGCCGGAGGCCGCCGACTCGACGTAGCCTTCGACGCCCGGAGATCTGGCCGGCGAAGAACAGGTCGGGCCGCGCCTTCGTCTGCCAGGTCTCGCGCAGCACGGTCGGGCCGTTGATGTAGGTGTTGCGGTGCACCATGCCGAAGCGGACGAACTCGGCCTGCTCCAGGCCCGGGATCATCCGCAGCACGCGCGCCTGCTCGCCCCACTTCAGTCTGCGTCTGGAAGCCGACCAGGCTGAAGTGATCGCCGGCGAGGTTGTCCTGGCGCAGCTGCACCACGGCATACGGCGTCCGGCCGGTGCGCGGATCGACGAGGCCGACCGGCTTCATCGGACCGAAGCGCAGCGTGTCGCGGCCGCGGTGCGCCATCACCTCGATCGGCAGGCACCCCTCGAAGAACTTCTCCTTGTCGAAGTCGTGCACGGTCGCCGACTCGGCGCCGGTGAGCGCGTCGTAGAAGCGGTCGTACTCCTGCGCGGTCATCGGGCAGTTCAGGTAGTCGCCTTCGGCCGTCGTCGACGCCGCAGGCGCGGCCCGGCGAGCTCGCCGAGTCGGGCCGGTCGGCGTCGGCCCGCCAGGCTGCGGCCCCAGCGCGACGCGCGGAACACCTTGGTCCATGTCGATCGACTCGGCCAGGACGATCGGGCTGATGGCGTCGTAGAAGTACAGGTGCTCGCCGCCGACCAGCGCGGCGATGTCCGCGGACAGCGCGTCCGACGTCAGCGGCCCGGTCGCGATGATCAGCGGGAACATCGCCGCGTCGGCCGGCATGCCCGGCATCTCCTCGCGCACGACGGTGATCAGCGGATGCGCCGGCGATGGCCTCGGTGATCGCCTGCGAGAAGCCGTCGCGATCGACCGCCAGCGCCGCGCCGGCCGGCACGCGGCTGCGCGTCGGCCGCGCGCATGACCAGCGAGCCGAGCCGGCGCATCTCTTCCTTGAGCAGACCGACGGCGTTATCGAGCTTGTCGCCGCGGAAGGAGTTCGAGCAGACGAGCTCGGCGAGCCGGTCGGTCTTGTGCACGGCGGTCGGCGCGCACCGGCCGCATCTCGTGCAGGACGACGCGCACGCCGCGCGACGGCCGCCTGCCAGGCCGCCTCGCAGCCGGCGAGTCCGCCGCCGATGATGTGAATCATTGTCACTGCCCGATGCCTGACGTCTCGAAGGACCCGAACGAACCGAACGTCGCGATGTCCGTCGCTTCGATTACGCGCCGGCGGCTTTCCGTGACGCGCGCGTCTTGGCGGCCTTTCGCGCTGCCGGCCGCCGCCTGCTTCGCACCGCCGGCGCGGCCGCGCGCGGCCGCGCGTTTCGGCGACGGCGCCGCATCGCGCCGCGCCTCGAGCAGTTCCTGCGCCTGCTCGTAGGTGAGCGCTTCCGGGTTCGCGCCCTTCGGGATCGACGCGTTGGTCGTGCCGTCGGTCACGTACGGCCCGTAGCGGCCGGCCAGCACCTTGAGCGTCGCGCCCTCGTGGGCCAGCTCGCGCAGCGTCTTCTTCGGCGCGCCCTGGCCGCCGCCGCGACTGCTTCGGCGCCCGGAGCAGCGCCAGCGCCGCGTCGAACGAGATGTCGAACACATCGTCTTCCGACTCGAGCGAGCGGAACTCGTCGCCGTGCTTCACGTACGGACCGAAGCGGCCGAAGTTGGTGACGATCGGCTCGTTGTCGTCCGGGTGCAGCCCGACCTCGCGCGGCAGCGACAGCAGCTTGAGCGCCTCCTCGAGCGTGACGGTCGACTCGGTCATGCCCGACTGCAGCGACGCCCGCTTCGGCTTCTCGCGCCTTCTTGCCCTTCCGGGCGTTTCGCCCGAGCTGCACGTAGGCGCCGAAGCGGCCGTTCATCACGTAGACGTTCTGACCGGTCGCCGGATCGACGCCGAGCGTGCGCGGCCCCTCGGCCTTCGCGCGCACCAGCTCCAGCGCCCGCTCGACGGTCAGATCGGCCGGCGCGACGTCGTCGGGCAGCGACGCCGTGCGGCCGGGCCCGCCCTCGCCGACCTGCACGAACGGACCGAAGCGGCCGATGCGGATGCGCACCGGCTCGCCGCTCTCCTCGATCGGTGCCGAGGTCGAGCACCGGATAGTCGGCCTTCTCGGCGCCCTGCGTCACCGCCGGCAGCAGGCCGCGATGCTTCGTGTCGCCGTAGTAGAACTCGCGGAGGAAGGCGACCCACTCGCGCTCGCCGCGCGAGATCTCGTCGAGGTCGTCCTCCATCTCGGCGGTGAAGTCGCTCTCGACGAAGTCGCCGAAGTGCTCGCGCAGCAGCTTGGTCACCGCGAACGCGGTGAAGCTCGGGACCAGCGCCTTGCCCTGCCGGAACACGTAGCCGCGGCGGACGATCGTGGCGATCGTCGGCGCGTACGTCGACGGCCGGCCGATGCCGAGCCGCTCCAGCTCCTTGATCAGCGACGCTTCGGTGAAGCGCGCCGGCGGCGTCGTCTCGTGCCGCTTCGGCTCGGCGTCGAGCAGCGTGATCGCCGTGCTGCCGTCGCGATGGATGCGATCGCCGACCCTGCACTGCGGCAGGATCGCTTCCTGCTCCTCGAGCTCGGCCGCCGGATCGTCGCTGCCTTCGACGTAGGCGCGGCGGAAGCCGGCGAACTCGATCGCCTTGCCGCTCGCGGTCAGGACCGCCACTCGCCGCCCGGCGCCTGTCGCCGAGATCTCGATGCTGGTCCGCAGCACGCGCGCATCGACCATCTGCGACGCCATCGTCCGCTTCCAGATCAGCTCGTAGACCTTCAGCTCGTCGGAGTCGAGCACGCCTTCGAGCTGGCTCGGCGTCAGGCGGAAGTCGGTCGGGCGAATCGCTTCGTGCGCTTCCTGCGCGTTCTTGACGCGCGTCTGATAGCGCCGCGGGCCGCTCGTGATAGTCGGCGCCGAACATCTCGCGGATCACGCGCGCCGACTCCGTCCAGCGCCTTGTCCGACAGCGTCGTCGAGTCGGTGCGGTGATAGGTGATGAGGCCTCCCATCTGGCCGTTGCCGTCGACGCCCTGGAACAGCCGCTGCGCGATCTGCATCGTCCGCTCGGTGGAGAATCCGAGCTTGCGGCTGGCTTCCTGCGTCAGCGTCGACGTCGTGAACGGCGGCGCCGGCCGCTCGACGCCCGGCTTCTGCTCGACCGACGTGACCGTCCACGGCACGTTGCCGCGGATCGCCTCGACCAGCGCGTTGGTCGCCGCTTCGTCGAGCAGGCGCACGTTCTGGTTCTTCAGCGCGCCGGTTGTCGGGTCGAAGTCCTTGCCGGTGGCGATGCGCTGGTCGTCGAGCCGGACGAGCGTGGCGACGAACTCGCGCCCCTCGCCCTTGCAGCCTGGCCTCGAGGTCCCAGTAGACGCCGGTGCGGAACGCGCGCCGCTCTTCTTCGCGCTCGACGATCAGCCGGACGGCGACGCTCTGGACGCGGCCGGCGCTGAGGCCGGTCTGCACCTTCTTCCAGAGCACCGGCGACAGCGTGTAGCCGTAGAGCCGATCGAGGATGCGGCGGCTCTCCTGCGCGCGCACCAGGTTCTCGTTGACCTCCGACGGGATGGTCGAGCGCCTCGCGCACCGCTTCCTCGGTGATCTCGTGAAAGACGATGCGGCTGCACCGGGACCTTCGGCTTGAGCACCTGCGCCAGGTGCCAGCTGATCGACTTCGCCCTCGCGGTCCGGGTCGGTCGCCAGCAGCAGCTCGGAGGCGTCCTTCATCGCGGTCTTCAGGTGGGCGACCTGCTTCCGCTTGTCGTTCGGGACGACGTAGTAGGGCGTGAAGTCGCTGTCGACGTCGACGCCGAGCCGGCCCCATTCCTTCTCCTTGATCTCCTTGGGCACCTCGGCCGCCGACTCCGGAAGGTCGCGGATGTGGCCGTAGCTCGCCTCGACCCGGTAGTTGTTGCCGAGGAAGCGGCCGAGCGTCTTCGCCTTTGCCGGCGATTCGACGATGACCAGTGGTTTAGCCATTAATTCGCGGATTTCACACTAGCACGTTCATGCCGGGGCGCACGAAACGGCCGCCGTCCGAGCCGCCGCACGCAGACCGCTGCAGTTCGAGCTCGACGCAGGCGGGGCAGCAGCCGCGGCGCGTCGAGGCCGGCCGCCGCCGCCAGCGCGTCGAGATCGTAGGCCTCGCCCGGCGTCCATCTGCGCCAGCACGCGGATCGCCGGAAGTCTTGGCTGTCCGTTGCACTTGTCGCACCACGGCGCCTCGGCCGAGGCGAGGCCCGCCAGGCCCGAGCTCGCCGCGAATGTCGGCCGCGCGTCTCGACGATCGTCGCGCCGTCGCGGATCAGCGCATGGCCGCCCCGGTTGCGGCCGCTCAGCACGTTGCCGGGGACGGCCATCACGTCGCGCCCCTGCTCGAGCGCGCAGGCGGCGGTGATCAGCGAGCCCGACCGCTCTGCCGCCTCGATGACGACGACGGCGCGGGACAGGCCGCTGATCAGCCGATTGCGCATCGGGAAGTGGAACGGCAGCGGCGGCGTGCCCGGCGGGTATTCGCTGAGCACCACGCCGCGCCGCCGCGATCTCGGCGGCGCCAGCGCACGCGTGCTCCGCCGGATAGATGCGATCGAGGCCCGGAGCCGAGCACCGCGACCGTCCGGCCCGTGCTGCAGCGCGCCGCGATGCGCCGCCGAATCGACGCCGCGCGCCAGGCCGCTGACGACGGTGACGCCGGCGCGGCGAGGCCCGGCCGACAGCGCGACGGCCGGTCTCGAGCGCCACCGCCGACGCGGCGCGCGAGCCGACGATCGCGACGACCGGGGCGTCGAGGCACGTCGAGGTCGCCGCGATACCAGAGCAGCCGGCGGGCAGTCGGGGATGGCCAGCAGCGCCGCGCGGGAACTGCGGGCATCGTTCCAGGCCAGCACGTGGATGCCGCTGGCGGCCGCGGCGCTGCGCACGCGTCACGGGCGCGCGACAGTCGAGCGGCGCGGCCAGTTCGAGCAGGTGCGGGATCGTCGGCGAGCAGGCGCGCGGTGAGTCCGACGCGGGACAGGTCTGGGCAGCAAGCGAGAGGGCGACGGCGTGGTCGAGCGTCATCGGGACCTCCGGGCAGACGCCTGGCAGGCGCGCGCCGCGCAGGTCACGCACCCGACCCTTGTCCGATTATAGGCAGCGGCGGTTTCGCTACGCAACGCGCCGGGCGACGGGTTGCGAAAGAAACCGGACACGTGCGCCGGACAGCGATCGTGAAGTCGCGGCAATTCAGTCGACGAACGCCGTGGCACATGCCTTGCTCGAGCGGGAGTAAGCTATTGATCTCGAAGCGCTTGCGCCTCGTGCGAGCGCGTGACTATAGTGAGGCGCCCTACTCGCGCATGCGCATCACGTTGCTGCTCGTCGCCCTGTTGCTGCTGACGCTGCGGCGGCGCCGCTGGCGGCCGATGCGCGGAGCGACGCCAAGAAGCAGGTGGAGTTCGGCATCACCGTCGCGCAGCGCGGGCTGTGGCGCGAGGCGATCTACCGCTGGGAGCGCGCCGACGCAGATCGATCCGACCTACGCCGCCGCCCACAACAATCTGGCGATCGCGCTACGAGCACGAGGGCGATCTCGACAAGGCCCGCGCCGCCTACGAAAAGGCGCTCGCAGCTCGAGCCGAACAACACGCTACATCAAGCAGAACTACGAGCTGTTCAAGGAAATCAATGACCGCACGACTCGCACAAGACGCTCAGTAGCCTCGCGCGCGGTCGCTGCTGGTCGCGGCCTGCACGAGCTACTACGAGATCCCGATCGAGACGCCGATCCGGCCGAAGCTGGATGTCATCGGCGTTCCAGCGGGTGCTGGTCGCCGGCTTCATCTCCGGCGGCACCGAGGACGTCGACGGCAATCTCGAGACGACGCGGCTGCTGCGCAGCCAGCTGCGCACCAAGTCGGAACTGCGCGTCATCGACACCGACGTCCTGCCGCTGCGTCGAGGTCGCCGCCGAGCAGCGCGGCGACGGCAGCGCCGACGGCCGGGCAGCCGGCGCAGCGCGCCGATCATCAAGGAAGAGAAGGATCTCGAGCCGTACGAGCACGCTCTTCGCCAACGTCGACTACTGGAAGCAGATCGGCGAGGAGTACCAGCAGCCGCTGATCGTCACCGGCACGGTGATGTTCACGCCGCACCAGCGCAACCAGGATCGTCCAGCGCGAGCGAGGAGGTCTACGACTCGTTCGGCCGCCGCCGCGTCGTGCCGGTCCGCACCTACCAGGAGCGCAAGGGCTTCATCCTGCGGCCGAAGTTCATCTTCATCGACGGCCGCACCGGCACGACGCTGCACTCGCGAGAGCTTCCGCGAGGAGATTCTCTACAACGCCAACCAGACGACGCCGGCCCTGTCGTCCTACTTCGAGCTGATGGACCGGCTGATCCCGAGCTTCCTGAGCACGCTGAGCAGCCAGAAAATCAAGGGCACCCGGGTTCTGCTGCAGTAATCCTGCTCGGCTCGTGGTAAGCTGGCTCCTTTGTGCCGGCCAGCGTCTGGTGCCGCGACCTGCCTGCACCGGCCGACCATCTCAACTCGAGGTATCGCTCGTGTACGCGATTATTCAGGCCCGTGGCCGCCAGCTGAAGGTGACGCCCGGCGCCGTCGTCGAAGTCGACGGCACGCCCGGCGAAACCGGGCTCCGAGTTCACCTTCGATCAGGTGCTGCTCGTCGAGAAGGACGCCGGCGACATCCTGGCCGGCGCGCCGTTCGTCGCCAACGCCAGGGTGCTCGGCGTCGTCGACGGCGAGGCGCGCGGGCCCAAGCTCCGCGTCTTCAAGAAGAAGCGCCGCAAGGGCTTCCGCAAGACCCGCGGACACCGCAGCATCTTCACGCGCGTCCGCATCACCGACATCCAGGCGTAGATCAGCAATGGCTCATAAAAAAGGACAGGGCAGCTCACGCAACGGCCGCGACAGCAATTCGCAGCGGCTCGGCGTCAAGCGCCACGACGGCAACGTCGTGACCGGCGGCTCGATCCTCGTGCGCCAGAAGGGCCGGCGCTTCGAGCCCGGGCCTCAACGTCGGCCTCGGCAAGGACCACACGCTCTTCGCCAAGGTCGACGGCAAGGTCCGCTTCGAGGACCACGGCCAGCACGGCCGGCAGGATCAGCGTCATCCCGGTCGCCGAGTACGGCTCGCCTGACTCGGTCCGCCACGCCGGGCCATCGGGGCCGCAGCGCCCGTAGGCTGACGACATGTTCGTCGACGAAGTCGACATCCACGTCACGGCCGGCGACGGCGGCAGCGGGCTGTCTCAGCTTCCGCCGCGAGAAGTTCGTCCCGCGCGGCGGACCCGACGGCGGCGACGGCGGCCACGGCGGCTCCGTCTACGTCGTCGCCACCCCGCGCAAGAACACGCTCGTCGACTTCCGCTTCCACCCCGAGTTCGAGGCACGCCGCGGCCAGCACGGGCAGGGCTCGAACCGCACCGGCTTCAGCGCGCGACGACCTCGAGATCGAGGTGCCGATCGGCACGCTCGATCTTCGAGAAGACCGCCGACGGCGAGGTCGATCCGCTGCTCGCCGACCTGGCCGACGAGGGCGAGCGCGTGCTCGTCGCCAAGGGCGGCCGCGGCGGCCGCGGCAACGCGCGGTTCGTCTCCTCCACCAACCGCGCGCCGCGCCGCACCGAGCCGGGCGAGCCGGCGAGGAGAAGCAGCTGCGGCTGCAGCTGAAGCTGCTCGCCGACGTCGGCCTGGTCGGCTTCCCCAACGCCGGCAAGTCGACGCTGATCTCGCGCATCTCGGCGGCCCGGCCGAAGATCGCCGACTACCCGTTCACGACGCTCGATGCCCAATCTCGGCGTCGTCACGCTGAGCGGCGATCGCAGCTTCGTCGTCGCCGACGTGCCCGGGCTGATCGAGGGCGCGCACGAAGGGCACGGCCTCGGCCATCAGTTCCTGCGCCACATCGAACGCACCAAGGTGCTGGTCCACCTCGTCGACGTCTCGGGCGCCTCGGGCCGCGATCCGGTCGAGGACTTCGACACGATCCGCGAGCGAGCTGCGAGCTGTTCGATCGCGAAGGTCGCCGCCAAGCCGCAGACTCGTGGTCGCCAACAAGATCGACGCCGTCGACGACCCGGACGCGCGTCGAGGCGCTCGAGGCGCGTGTCCGCGACGCTCGGCCTCCCCTTCCACCGGATCTCCGGCGTCACCGGCGAAGGGCATCGACGCGCTGCTCGAAGCCGCGTGGCGGGAGATCGCCGCCGACCGCCTCGCCGCAGCCGACCGCGACGCGCCGGCCGCCGACCAGGCAGCGCCCGATCAGGGCGTCGATCTGATCACGCCCGCCCGCACACGACGCGACGCATGACCGGATCGCGGCGGCTCGGCCTGCTCGGCGGCACGTTCGATCCGATTCACTACGGCCATCTCGACGCCGGCGACGCCGCGCGCGACGCGCTCGCGCTCGACGAGGTGCGCGTGATCCCGTCGCACGATCCGCCGCACCGGCCGGACGACCCGCTCGCCACCGCGTTCCACCGGTTCGCCCTGGTCGCGCTGGCCATCGACGGCCGGCCCGGCTTGCCGCGCCTCGGACGTCGAGCTGCGCGCGCGACGGGCCGTCGTACACGATCGACACGCTGCGCGCGCTGCACGACGAGGGCTGGCAGCCCGTCGCAGCTTTTCTTCATCATCGGCACCGACGCGTTCGCGGAAATTGCCACGTGGCGCAGCTTTCCGTCGGTGCTCGATGCCGCGCACTTCGTCGTGATCGCCCGTCCGGGCACCAGGCTCGACGGCGCGCTTGGCCGCATTCCGCAGCTACGGCCGCGCATCAGGGACGCAGCCGCCGGGGCCGGCGTCCAATCGGCAGCGGCCGGGACGGGCGTCTTTCCTGTCGAGGCGCGCACGCGCGACGTGTCGTCGACGACGATCCGATCGCGGTCTCGTCAGCGGCAGCCGATCGACGACCTGGTGCCGCCGGCGGTTGCCCGCCACATCCAGGCACATCACTCTGTACGGAGCGGTAGACCACTTGCATGGCCAAGACGAACAGCGGCACGAGTAAGCGGCGACACGCGCGGCAACCAAGGCCGCCGACGCCCGCGGCATCGACGCGGCAGGGCCACCGTGCGGACGATGACCGCGGCGCAAAGCCGGCGCGGCCGCAAGCCGCCGAAGCTGCCGAAAGCGGTCTCCGGCGCGGTGCCGCCGCGCAGGACAAGAAGGCGACGCGACATCGTCGTGCTCGACCTGCGCAAGGCGGACGGGTTCACCGATTTCTTCGTCATCTGCACCGGCGAGCAACGCGCGGCAGATCACCGCGATCGCCGACGCGGTCGCAGGACACGCTGCGGACGGACTACGACGAGCGGCCGGCGCTCGCCGAAGGCGTCGACACGTCGGAGTGGATCCTGCTCGACTACTTCAACTTCGTCGTGCACGTCTTCAGCCGCGACTGCCGCGCCTTCTACGACCTCGAACGGCTGTGGGGCAATGCCGAGCGCTACGAATTCGAGGATGTGCAATCAGGCATTCGGGGGAATGCGTTGTCGCGGCCAATGACTTCCGAACTGCGTCGCGTCGCGCGCGTCACGGCCGACGCACTGCTCTCGGCAACGCTGGCACCGCGTTGTGCGTCCTGCACGACGGTGCTGGACCGGCCGTGCGATGGTCCGGTGTGCGACGTCTGCTGGTCGCTGGTGCGCCCCTTGCGCCCGCCGCTCTGCCGCACCTGCGGCGAGCCGCTCCCCTCCTGGCGCGTCATTAGCCTTGCCGCCGCCTGTTGCGCGGCCTGCAGGCGTCGTCCCGGCTTCATCACCACCGCCAGTGCCGCCGGCAGCTACGACGGGGCGCTCCGCGAGATCATTCACGCATTCAAGTACCGAAGGGCGGCGTTCGCTCGCCGGTCCGCTGGGCACGCGGATGCGGCAGGCAGGGCAGGCGCTGCTCGACGATGTGCGCTGCGCCGTGCCGGTGCCGTTGCACCCGTGGCGCCGGCTGCAACGCGGCTTCAACCAGGCGTCGCTGCTCGCCTCGGCACTCGACGTCCCGGTCGTGCATGCACTCTGGCGTGCCCGCCGGACAGCGCCGCAGAGCGGCCTGACCGCCGCTGCGCGGCAGCGCAACGTGCGCGACGCCTTCCGGCCGTCGCCGCTGCTGTCGTCCGCCGCATGCGAGGAATGGCTCGAGGGGGCGGTCGTCGTGCTGGTCGACGACGTGCGGACCACGGGCGCAACGTTGAACGCGTGCGCCGACGTATTGAAGAAGGCGGGTGTGCAGGAGGTGCGGGCGTTGACCGCCGCAGTGCGGGGCTACAGCCGGGCCGACACCGCGGCGTAGACGTCAGCCGCCACCTCTCCCCGATCGCGATCGGCGTCGAGCGGCACCCAGCCGTTCGCCGCCTGCCTGATGTAGCTGTCGCGCACGCGGGCCAGCAGCCCCAGGTCACGTTCGTACTTGTCGCGGTCGGTACGCTTCCGTCGCGCCGACACTTCTGGCGCGATGTCGAGCAGGAACGTGAGATCGGCCGGCGGCAGGTGCTTCTGGATGCTCGGCCAGCCACTCGGCGTCGAGGCCTTGCGCCTCGCCGTAGGCGATGCTCGAGGCGACATAGCGATCGCACACGAGGATCGTCCCCTCCGCGCGCTCGCGCTCGATCGGCGTCTTTCCACTCGTAGCGGTTCGCCACGTACAGCAGTTGCATCAGCTCCGCGCCGTACTGGCCGCTCGCCGCGCAGCGCCAGGCCGATTTCGGAGCCGATCGAGGTGCTGTAGTCCGGAAACGACAGCAGCCGCACGCGCCGGCCCGAGGTGGTGAGCCGATCCCGCAGTCGCTCCGCCTGCGTCTGCTTGCCGCTCTGGTCAAGCCCTTCGAACGCGATCAACAAGCCGCGCATCACGCCTCGAGCGCGAGCACGTCATCGAGCGTCTGGCGCCGCCGGATCGTCGTCCAGCTGCCGTCGTCGACCAGGACCTCCGCCGCAAGCATGCGGCGGTTGTAGTTCGACGCCATCACCGCGCCGTAGGCGCCGGTGTCGAGCACCGCGATCAGATCACCCACCTCGAGCGCCGGCATCTCGCGGTCACGACCGAACACGTCACTGCTTTCGCAGATCGGGCCGACGATGTCCCAGTGGCTGACCGCACCGGCGCCGGCGGCCACCGGCACGATGCGGTGGTACGAGCCATAGAGGGCCGGACGCATCAACTCGGTCATCCCGGCGTCGAGCACCGCGAACTGCCGCCCATCCGGATACCTCTTGGTGTCGACGATCCGGGAGACGAGCGCACCCGAGTGGCCGACGACGGCGCGGCCAGGCTCGAGGACGACGGGAATGCCGGCGCGGCGCAGTTCAGGGAGGACGGCCGCCGCATACTCGGCCGCCGTGATCATCGGCCGCCCCTCGTAAGCGATGCCGAGACCGCCGCCCAGGTCGACGTGCTCCAGCGGCACGCCATCCTCGCGCAGCTCCATCGCCAGGGTGACGAGCGCGTGCGCGGCGCGCCGCAGCGGCTCCGGCGTGGTGATCTGCGAGCCGATGTGGATGTGCACGCCGACGAAGCGCAGGCCCTGGAGCGTGCGCCGCTCGCGGTAGATCTCGCGCGCGTCCTCGAGCGGCACGCCGAACTTGTTCGTCTTGAGGCCGGTGGAGATGTTCGGATGGCTCTTCGCGTCGATGTCCGGGTTGACACGCAACGCCACCCGCGCCTCGCGCCCCTGGCCGCGCGCCACGGCGGCGATGCGATCGAGCTCACCGGCCGACTCGGCGTTGATGGTGCCGACACCGTTGGCGACCGCGTATTCGAGCTCCTCGCGTGTCTTGCCGACGCCGGTGAAGACGATCTCGGATGGCGCGAAGCCGGCGCGTTGCGCCACCTGCACCTCGCCACCGGAGTTGGCATCGGCGCGGCTGCCGAGCGCGCGCAGCAGTCGAGCGATCGCCAGCGTCGAATTCGCCTTCAGAGCGTAGTGGATGGTGTGCGGGTAACCGGCAAACGCGTCATCGATGGCGCGGTAGGCCTCGCGGATGCCGCGCGCGCTGTAGACGTAGAGCGGCGTGCCGGCAGGCTCGACGATCGAGGCAATGCTGACGCCGTCGCAGACGAGGCCCTGTTCTGAGGCTTGGAACGGTAGGTACACGGGAGAATCGCATGTTATCATGCGGCCCACTCCCGCCAGCCCAGCGACACACGCGGTCCGCTCGACGGCGGACAGCACGCACCAAACCGGACATGTCCGCTGATATTCCTTCCGCAGCCGCGCTCGGCATCGACGAGCTGATCGAGCGTTGTCTCAACGGCGAGCAGGCCGCGTGGGAGGCGATCGTGCGGCTGCACTGGCGCAAGGTCTTCAATGTCGCCTACAAGTTCGTTGGCCGTCATGACCTGGCCGAGGACCTGGCGCAGGACGTCTTCCTGAAGTTGTACCGCTCGCTCGACACCTTTGACCGGCGTGCGAATTTCCAGACCTGGCTGGTCAGCGTCAGCCGCAACCTGTGCATCGACCACTACCGCAGCGTTCGCAAGGAGCGCGACGCGATCGCCCGCGACGTCGACCCGGCCGATCTCGCGCCGGTGGCGCCTGGGCGGAGCGCGCATGCCGCGCTCGAGCATCGCGATCGGGTCGAGCTGCTGCGCATCGCGCTCGAGAAACTGCCGTCGGCGCTGCGCAGCGCGGTGCTGTTGCGCGACATCCAGGAGCTGAGCTACCAGGAGATTGCCGACCGCCTCGACCTGCCTGAGGGCACCGTCAAGTCGCGCATCAATCGCGGGCGGACCGAACTCGCCCGCCAGATCCAGAAGCTGCGCGAGCAGCAGGACGCCATCCCGAGAACCGGAGTGCAAGGATGAAGTTGACCACCGATCGCAACCAGGGTGTTTCCGTCGTGCGCATCAACGAGGCGCGGCTGATGTACCCGCTGCTGTCGGAGTTCGCCAACACCGTCGCCGCGCTGATTGCCAGCGGCGAGCAGAAGGTGTTGCTCGATCTCTCCACCGTGACCTACGTGGACAGCGCGACGATCGGCTGCCTGATGGACCTGTACCGCCAGGCGACCGCCGCGGGCGGCGTGCTGAAGCTCTCCGGCGTGCAGCGGCGGGTCGAGACGATGCTGTCGATGACCGGCGCGCACAACTTCCTCGAGATCCACCAGGACGAGGCTGCCGCCGTCAAGGCGTTCGGGGCATGACCATGCGGACGATCAAGACGACCACCGGCGCCGACATCGTCCTCGACGGCGACCTGCTGGCGATCATGGAGGCGCTCTATCGGGAGGTGACGGCGAAGAGCGACCTCGATCGATCGTTCGAGGACATGATTCGCCAGATCTCGCACCTGATCGAACAGATGACCGAGGAGGAACGCAAGGCGTACCTGCTCGAGAGCCTGTTCCTCAACACCGTCAAGTACGAGAACGACAAGCTCGAAGCGTATATGCGCAAGATCGGCAAGTAACCGATCGCAGCTACTGCGATCCCTCCCTGCCACGCGACGATTCCCGCCTGTTCCGGCCTCGTTCCTGGCGGCACGTCGCTCGCACCGTGTTCACGGTGAGGAGTGACGATGTACGATGCGCGGATGGAGAACGAATCGCTGCAGCCGGACTCGGGCGGCGGGCGCCTCAGTTGCGAAGATTTCCTGCTGCTGCCGGCGGACGGCCGCCGTCACGAACTCATCGACGGCACGCACCTGGTGACGCCCAGCCGCAACCGGCGCCACCAGGAGTTGGTCGGCCGGCTCTCTTTCGACATCGAACGATTCCTGCGCCGGCAGCCTGGCGCCGGGCGCCTATTCTTCGCACCCTTCGATGTCGTAATCTCCCGGTGGGATGTCGTCGAGCCGGACCTGCTGATGGTCGCCGGCGACCAGGACGAGATCCTCACCGCGGCCAACATCCAGGGTGCACCGGCCCTGATCATCGAGGTGCTGTCACCGGGCACGCGGCGCACCGACGAACACGACAAGCGCAAGCTGTTCGATCGCAGCGGGGTGCGCGAATACTGGCTCGTCGATCCCGAAGGGGACCTGGTGGCGGTGTTCAGGCGAGCGGCCGACGGCGCGTTCCCCCGCGCGGCGACGCTAACCGCCGAAGGTCACGACCTGCTGACAACACCACTCCTGCCTGGCCTCGCCATCCCCGTCGCCCAACTGTTCGCGTCGTGAGGCGAGATCCAGTAGCTGACTAGGCCGGGTCCCGCGAAGCGGACCCGGCGGGCGCGAACAGGATGCGGCGGCCGCCGCCGATCACCGCAACGCCAGCCACGCGACAGCGGCATAGCGGCCCGCCTTGCCGGCTGCGGTCCATGCCGAAAACCATCCAAACGGCACGCCGGTCGCCCCGGCGAGCAGGACGATACCATCACCGGCGACCGGCACCCAGGACAGCAGCAGCGTGGGAGCACCATAGCGGCGCATCCAGCGGGCCGCGCGGCTTCCCTCATCGACCCGCGGCGACGCCAGGCGTGCGGCAGCGGCCCGAGCGAGGAAATAGGTTGTGCATGCGCCAAGGAAGTTGCCCGCGGTGGCGACGAGCACGGGCACCAGCGCGACCTGTTCACGCCTGACGATCAGCGCCAGCGGCACTTCGGAAGCGAGCGGCAGGATGGTCGCTGCAGCAAACGCGGACACGAACAGGCCGACGAGCTCCAACCCCACGCGCGTCGAGGCTTGCGGACGGCCAGTCTACGTGGCGCGGGCGGGATCTTTCAAGGTCGCGGCGCTGGGGGCGCCGTTCTCCGCAATGGTATCGACCAGGGTCCAGGCATCGCGTTCTTCGACGACCTGCGCGGCAAATGCAGTGTGCAGTGCGTGGCCACCGCGATGCGCGACCAGGTGACCGATGATCGGGTAGCCGACCAGCGCCATGTCGCCGATGACGTCAAGAATCTTGTGGCGCACGAACTCGTCGTCGAAGCGCAGGCCGTTGTTCAGCACGCCGGTGTCGCCGATGACGACGGCGTTTTCGAGCGAACCGCCGAGCGCCAGGCCCTGCTGCCGCAGCATCTCCACTTCCTTCAGGAAGGTGAAGGTGCGGGCCGGCGCGATCTCGTCGATGAACGCTGCCTCGCTCAGGCGGATGGTGCGCGACTGGTGCCGCAGCAGTGGATGGTCGAAGGCGATGCTGTAGGTCACCTTGAAATGATCCGACGGGTAGAGCGCGATGCGCTTGTCGCCGCGCGACAGCGACATCGGCCGCAAGACCTTCAGGTAGCGGCGCGGCGCAGCCAGCGTCTTCACGCCGGCCTCCTGGATCAGGTAGACGAACGGCGCCGCACTGCCGTCCATGATCGGCACTTCGGGGGAGTTGAGCTCGACGACCGCGTTATCGACGCCCAGGCTGACCAGGGCGCCCAGCAGGTGCTCGACCGTATCGACCTTGACTGCATCGCGGGTCAGGCCGGTGGCGTAGTTGATGCCGCCGACGTGCTGGACCGTCGCGGCCACTTCGAGGCCGCCGAGATCGGCGCGCCGAAAGCGGATCCCGGAGTCGGCCGCCGCTGGCTTCAGTGACAGCGTGACCTTCTTGCCCGAATGGAGACCGATGCCCGCGCAGGAGATGGGTCGCCGTAGTGTCCGTTGTGCGTTCATTCGCGCTCTGGGTGACCGGGAGGTGCTGGACTATGGAGCAATGCAAGTGCCGCAACGGCGCACCCGCCCGCTTTTACTGTAAGCCGTTTACCTACTGAACTTAGAGCGCAATCTCTCGAAGCGATTGTCACGGCTGGCACGAAAGTGTCGCCGTTCAGCCACAGGCCGGCCGCAGGTCGCTGTGGTTGAACAGCCACAGAGAGATGTCACTTGCGCCTGAGCAGCGGTGCGAGAAACTGTCCGGTGGCGGACTTGGCGTGCGCCGCGACCTGCTCTGGCGTCCCAGCCGCGATGATCCGCCCGCCACCGCCTCCCCCTTCAGGACCGAGGTCGACCAGGAAGTCGGCACACCGGATCACGTCCAGATTGTGCTCGATCACCACGACCGTATTCCCCTGGTCGACCAGCTTGTTGAGCACGTCGAGCAGCTTGCGCGTGTCCTCGAAATGCAGGCCGGTAGTCGGTTCGTCGAGGATGTAGAGCGTGCGCCCGGTGCTGCGTCGCGACAATTCCTTCGACAGCTTCACCCGCTGCGCCTCGCCGCCGGACAGCGTCGTCGCTGACTGGCCGAGCTTGATATAGCCGAGTCCGACATCCTGCAGGGTCCGCAGCTTATTGGCGATCGGCGGGAAGTTCTCCAGGATCGGCGCTGCCTGGTCGACCGTCAGCTCGAGCATCTCGGCGATCGACAGGCCCCGATAGCGGATGTCGAGCGTCTCGCGGTTGTAGCGACGCCCCTTGCACTGCTCGCAGGTGACGTAGACGTCCGGCAGGAAATGCATCTCGATGGCGATCACGCCGTCGCCCTGGCATGCCTCGCAGCGGCCGCCCTTGACGTTGAAGGAGAAGCGGCCCGGCTTGAAGCCGCGCGCCTTCGCGTCCGGCATCATCGCGAACAGTTCGCGGATGAACGTGAACATGCCGGTGTAGGTCGCCGGGTTGGAACGCGGCGTGCGGCCGATCGGCGACTGGTCGATCTCGATCACCTTGTCGATCAGCTCGATGCCGTCGATGCGATCGTGCGGCGCCCGGCTCGGCGGCCGCCTGGTAGATCGCCTTGGCCAGCGATCGATAGAGGATGTCGTTGACCAGCGTCGACTTGCCGGAGCCGCTGACGCCGGTGACCGCAGTCAGCGTGCCGAGCGGGATCGCGACGTCGATGTTCTTCAGGTTGTTGCCGCGCGCGCCGCGGATGACGATCTCGCCCTTTTGCGGCGGCGCGCCGCGAGGCCGGCGTCGGGATCGAGCGCTCGCCGCGCAGGTAGGCGCCAGTCAGCGAGCGGCCGCCGTTCTGCCCATTGCCATTGGCCTGCAGCAGGTCGCTGGGCCGCCCCTGGAAGATCACGCTCGCCGCCGTGCTCGCCCGCGCCCGGCCCGAGGTCGACGACGTAGTCGGCGGCGCGGATGGTCTCCTCGTCGTGCTCGACCACGACGACGGTGTTGCCGAGGTCGCGCAGGTGCGCCAGCGTGCCGAGCAGCTTGCGGTTGTCGCGCTGATGCAGGCCGATCGACGGCTCGTCGAGCACGTAGAGCACGCCGGTCAGGTTGGCGCCGATCTGCGTCGCCAGGCGGATGCGCTGCCCTTCGCCGCCCGAGAGCGTCGCCGCACTGCGGTTCAGCGTGAGATAGCCGACGCCGACGTCGTGCAGGAAGCGCAGCCGCTCGCGAATCTCGCGCAGCACCCGCGTGCGCGATCAGCGCCTCGCGCTCGGTGAGCTCGAACCGCATCGAACAGCTGCAGCGCTTCGCTGATCGGCAGGTTGACGTAGTCGGCGAGGCCGCGCCCCTTCACGCTGGACGGCGAGACTCTGCGGCTTCAGCCGCTGGCCGTGACAGGCCGGGCATTCGCGCAGCGTGCGGTACGGCTCGAGATCCTCCTGCACCGCCCACGAGCCCTCGTCGTAGCGGCGGCGCAGATTCGGGATGATTCCTTCGAAGCCCTTGCCGAACGGGTCCGCGTCCTCGGCCTTGCCGCGCCGCTGCGAGGCGCGCCGCGAGCTCGGCAACTCGAACTCCTCGTCCTCCTCATCGTCCTCGTCATCGCGTTCGGCAGCGACGGCCTTCGCCGCGGCCTGCGCCGACTTGGCGGCGCCGCCGGGCCCGAACAGCAGCAGGTCGCGATGCTTCTTCGGCAGCTTGGCGAACGGCAGCGTCCGGATCGATGCCGAACGTCCTGGCCAGCGCCGCGATCGCTTCCTTGACCAGCTTGCGATCACCGCGCGCCCACGGCGCGATCGCGCCGCCGGCGAGCGACTTCGATTCGTCCGGGACGACCAGGCGCGGATCGAAGTCGTAGGTGGCGCCAAGCCCCTGGCATTCCGGGCAGGCGCCGTGCGGCGAGTTGAACGAGAAGGCGCGCGGCGTCATCTCGGGCATCGAGATGCCGCAGTCGACGCAGGCCAGCCGGCGCGAGAACAGCTGATCGCCCGCCTCGAAGGTGTTGATGACGACGATGTCGTCGGCGAGGTCGAGGGCGACCTGCAGCGACTCCGACAGCCGGCGCTCGATGCCAGACTTGACAATCAGGCGATCGACCACCACGTCGATGGTGTGGTTGCGGCGGCGATCGAGCTTGATGTCTTCGTCGAGCGATCGGAACTGGCCGTCGATGCGCGCCTTGCGTGAAACCGCGCTGCCGCAGCGCCAGCAGCTCCTTCTTGAACTCACCCTTGCGGCCGCGGACGATCGGGCGCGAGCACGTTGATGCGCGCGTCCTGCGGATAGAGCATCACCAGGTCGAGGATCCGCTCGAGCGACTGCGACGAGATCTCGCGGCCGCAGCTGTAGCAGTGCGGCACGCCGATGTTGGCGAACAGCAGCCGCAGGTAGTCGTAGATCTCGGTGACGGTGCCGACGGTCGAACGCGGGTTCGAGCCGGTTGTCTTCTGCTCGATCGAGATCGCCGGCGACAGCCCTTCGATCAGGTCGACGTCGGGCTTCTCCATCTGCTCGAGAAACTGCCGCGCGTAGGCCGACAGCGACTCGACGTAGCGGCGCTGCCCTTCCGCGTAGATCGTGTCGAAGGCGAGCGACGACTTCCCCGACCCCGAGAGGCCGGTGATGACGACCAGCTCGTCACGCGGCAGGTCGACGTCGATATTCTTGAGGTTGTGAACGCGGGCACCGCGCACCGCGATCCAGTCGTGCGCCATAGCGTACTGTCGGGAATTCCGGCCGAACTCCAAACGGTCATTGTACCCTACGGGCCTCACCGCCACGGTGGCGGGTCCGCTTCGCGGCACCCGCCCTACGGTCGTAACCCTTTACCGCACCGTGCTACGTAGGCCTGGTTCCGCGAAACGCACCGCCATACCGTAGGCCGGGTTCCGCGAAGCGGACCCGGCAATTGTAAGCGGCTGCCCCGAACCGGACCCGCCTACGTTCTCGAACGCGCCCGTGCCGCTGCGCGCAGCTTGCTGTGCCGGTAGCCGTAGCCGAAGTAGATGAGCGCGCCGAGCGCGAGCCAGATGCCGAACCGCTCCCACGCCGTGCGGCGGCAGGCCCGCCATCACGTAGACGCACGCGCCGGCGCCGAGCAGCGTCACCGGCCACACGAACGGCACCCGGAACGGCCGCGGGCGGTCCGGCTCGATGATAGCGCAGCACCAGCACGCCGATGCAGACGATGGCGAACGCCGACAAGCGTGCCGATGTTGGTGAGGTCGTAGATCTCGTTCTCGTCGGCGAACAGCGCGCCCGAGCGCCGACCACGAGGCCGGTGACGAGCGTCGTCACGTGCGGCACGCGGCGCCTTGGCGCTCACCTTGGCCGCCCACGCCGGCAGCAGGCCGTCGCGCGCCATCGCGAAGAAGATGCGCGGCTGGCCGTACTGGAACACCAGCAGCACGGCCGTCAGCGACACCACCGCGCCGAACGACGACGATCCAGCCGGCCGTCTGCAGCCCGGCGACGTCGAGCGCCCGCGCCAGCGGGTCGGCGGCCGCGCAGCTGCTGGTACGGCACCAGCCCGGTCGCCACGATGCCGACGATGACGTAGATCAGCGTGCAGATGGCCAGGCCGCCGAGGATGCCGATCGGCAGGTTGCGCTGCGGGTTCTTCGTCTCCTCCGCGGCGGTCGAGATCGCGTCGAAGCCGATGTAGGCGAAGAAGACGATCGCCGCGCCCTGGTGGATGCCGCGCCAGCCGTTCGGCGCGAACGGCATGTAGTTCGCCGGTCGATGTGCATCGCGCCGACGACGACGAACAGCGCCGAGCACCAGCAGCTTGATCACCACCATGATGTTGTTGGCGCGCGCGCTCTCGCTTGCACGCCGAGCAGCAGCAGCCAGGTGATCAGCATGACGATGACGAACGCCGGCAGGTTCACCAGGATCGGGACGCCGGCGATGCGCGGCGCCGTGTCCAGCAGCGCCTGCACCGCCGGATCGGCGCTGAGCGCCACGGCCCGATAGCCGTGCGTCAGCCAGCCGGGCAGGTCGACGCCGAAGCCGCTCAGCAGCGACATGAAGTAGCCGCCCCACGCGATCGCCACGGCGATGTTGCCGACCGCGTACTCGAGGATCAGGTCCCAGCCGATGATCCACGCGACGAGCTCGCCGAGCGTCGCGTAGGAGTAGGCGTAGGCGCTGCCGGCCTGCGGAATCATCGACGCCAGCTCCGCGTAGCACAGCGCCGCCAGCGCCGCAGACGACGCCGAGCAGGACGAACGAAGGATCAGCGCCGGCCCGGCGCCGTAGCGGATGACTCGCCGTCCGGCCTGATCTCGCCGGCCGCCGCCGTGCCGATCGACGAGAAGATGCCGGCGCCGATCACCGCGCCGATCGCCAGCATGACCAGGTCGCCGGCGCCGAGCACGCGGCGCAACGCATGTTCGCCGCCGGCGGCTGCAGGTCGGCGATCGGCTTGCGCGCGAACAGTGCGACATGAGCATTGGTCTTCAGGTGCACGATAGTCGAAGCGATAGGCCGTGTCGTTCGACGCGACCACCAGCTCGCCGCCGGGGCCGAACGCGACGCCGATCAAGCTGTGGCCCGACGACGACCAGCTCGGGGACGCCGTCGAGGTCGGCGAAGCGGTAGAGGCCGCTCGCGCCGGCGAGCGCGTCGACGACGTGCAGCGTGCCGTCCGGCGAGAACGCCAGGCCCTGCGGCCGGCCAAGCGGTGTCGGCATCGCCCGCACGCACGCCCGTCGCGGCCGATGCGGTAGACGTGATCGTAGGAGCCGAGCGTCGGCGCCGTGACGAACAGCTCGCCCTCCGGGCTCATCGCCAGGTGGAACGCGGCGACGCTCGGCGGCAGCGTCGCGAACGCCGTCGGCTCGCCGTCGCGCACGCGGAAGATCGTGCCCGAACGATCGCCCGACATACATCGAGCCGTCGTCGTCGAACGCGAGGCCGCAGGCGACGCCCAGGTCCGACGCGACCTGTTCGTGCGTGCCGTCATCGCCGACGCGGTAGACCGCGCCTTCGAAGCGGCTCGACACGTAGAGCTGCCCGTCGGGCCCGATCGCCATCGACGTCGCGTTGACGATCCCGGAGGCGAACGGCTCACGCGTGCCGGCCGCGCGTCACCCGGAAGATCGACACCGGCGCTTCCTGGCCGCGCGATCCGCTGTAGGTGACGAAGAGGTTGCCGGCGCGATCGAACACCGGGTTGTCGACCTGGTGCAGGCCGGTGGCCCAGGCGCTGCCGACCGCCAGCGAACAGCGTCTCGCCCGGGATGTCGCCGACGCGGATCGGCGTCGAGCCGCCGTCGAGGTCTGGCGGCATGGCGATGACCAGCCGGCGCGGCGACGCGAACGCGACGCGCGCCGGCTGGTCGCCGACGGTGACAGTCGGCAGGTCGTCGACCGGGAAGCCGGAGCCGCGCAAGCGTGCACGCGGCCACCGTCGACGGCGCGCAGTGGAGGACTGAGCGAACGTGATGCGGACGGGTCGAGCGTGACCTAGCGTCGTCGTCGAGCTCGACGTTCCAGTACAGGTAGTCGCGCCAGCTCTCCGGCGCGCTCGCGCAAGCCGATGGTGATGCGGATCGCCGGCGCCGAGTCGGGCCGCCGCGGCGGACGCAGCAGGCGCATGCCGGCTTCCGCCGGCGTGCGGCCGCCCTTCTTGCGGTTGCACGTGACGCAGCAGGTGACGATGTTCTCCCAGTCCTTGCGGCCGCCCTGCGCGACCGGCACGACGTGGTCGAAGGTCAGCTCGGCGGTCGGGAACGGACGTCGCTGCAGTACTGGCAGGTGTGGTTGTCGCGCGCGTAGATGTTGGCGCGGGAGAAGGGGACGTAGTCGAAGCGGCGTTTGATCTTGACGAAGCGGAGCAGGCGGATGACCGAGGGCAGCTTGAAGCTGACGGAGACCGCCCTTATCTCGCGGTCGTGGACCGCGATCACCTCTACCTTCCCCTGGCACCAGAGCGTGATCGCCTTCTGCCAGTGGACGACCTTGAGAGGCTCGTACGACGCGTTCAGAAGGAGCGTTTGCTCCATAGCGCAGTGCCATGATGCCGTGCCCGGCGCCTGAGCTGTCAAGCGCACCCGCTACCCTAACCGCTAGCTAACGCAGCGACTTACACCGATACAATGGACGTCTTGACGAGTTGGCGACCGGTCCCGTTCATAACCGTGTTGATCTCCCTTGCGGCCGCCCTGGGTGGTTGCGCCACCACCGGTGGTGTGCCGCGGCCGTTTCCGGGTGCCGCGCTCCCGCCCGGCGCAGCGCCTCAGCCTCCGGCAGCCATGCCGCCGGAGATTGCCGGCGGCCCTGCGAGTCCAGGCTCCCGGGCTGGCGCGGCTGAACTGCCGCCCGACGTTCCACCCGCCGCGATCGTCCCCCTGGTGGTGGTCACCGCACTCGAGTACCGCGGTATCCCCTACCGCAACGGCGGCTCGACTCCCGCGGGTTTCGACTGCAGCGGCCTGGTTCAGTTTGTCTTCGCCCGGCACGGCGTCCGGCTGCCGCGCGAGGTGCGCGATCAGTACGGCGTCGGCCGCGCGGTCGACCGCGACGAGGTGCAGCCGGGCGACCTGGTGTTCTTCGACACGCTCGAGGGCGGGCCGTCGCACGTCGGTATCGCCCTCGGCGGCGATCAGTTCGTGCACGCGCCGAGCTCGCGTGGCGTCGTCCGCGTCGAGCGCTATACGGTGGAATATTGGAAGCGGCGCTGGCTGGGAGCGCGGCGCGTCGCGGAATGAGGCAGGCGGAACAGGGTCGGCGGAAGAGCGCGTCGGTACTGGAGGTCGCGAAAGCGAGCCGGTACGGGAGCTACGCTGCGCGATAGCGTCCCTTGCGAATGACCTGCCGCGAGGAGTGCGGCAGGAACTCGCGGATGACCAGGTCGTCTTCGGTGAAGCGCGTCGCCACGCGCGGCACCTTCAGCGGCTTCGACCCTGCAGGACACGCCTTCCGGCGCCGCCGGCTGCGGCTGCAGCACTTCGGTGTAGCGCTGCGGGTAGGACGGGAACGCCCGGAAGGTGGTGCCGAGCACGCCACCGAACTTTGCCGTCAAATCCTCGAGGTTGTACTGGAGGAAGTCGTAGACCGCCGGGTCTGGCCTGGTCGCCAGGTACTGATTGACCATGTCGACGACGTTCTCGAAGAACTCGCCGCCGTGGCAGTTCGCGGAGAACGTGCCGTCCGCTTTCTCCATCCGCCGGATTCCGGGGTTCACCGGGTCGATGTGATACAGCTCGTGGACGATGGTATCGAGCTTGGCGACCCAGTTCGGCTGCCCGGCGTAGTGCACCTGCTTGCGCGAGCGCGACATCTGCTGATCGCAGAACCGCGGCAGTGCGAACGAGATCATGTAATCGATCGACGTGCCGCCGATGGTGATCTCCGGCGACTTGGTGACGAACCACTCGGACCGCCGTGTCAGCTTGCCGCTGCTGCGGTCGCGCCAGAAGTAGTAGCCAGGCTCGCTCGCCGGCAGCGAGACGCAGTGACACGTGGCGTACGCTCCTTCGGCACCGGTCCGGCCGGCGCGGGAGAAGACCAGGACGCGGCTCATGTCGATGAACGACAGCGTCGGCACACGCCTGACGACATCTTCCATGAGCAGCGAAATACGCTCGGTGTAATTGATCATTCCGTCGGCCGCGCACGACACACGTCACCGTGGGTCGCCGAGGTCTCCAGCGCGTTTTCAGTTGTGACGAGTGGGTGAGCGGCCTCGATTATCGAGTGCCACTTTGAAGGGTGTCAAGCTGATGGGGCCCGTTTGCCCCGTCTTCTGTCGCCTTCTAAGACATTAATCGGCGCGTAAGCGCCGGCGCTCCAGTCAGCAATAAGACACTTTTTACTATTGCTGAGGTTCGGACGGTGCCAACGTTGTCTGATCCGCTGGTCCGGTCCCTGGAAACGGCGCTGGGGCGGGCGCCGGGGCGGGCGCTGGCTCGGGCGAGGGGGGAACGTCGCTCGTCGCGTCCGGTGCGAGCGGTTCTTCGGGGGACAGCGGCGTCTCTTCCTCGTCGGGCGCAGGTAGCGCAGCAGACGCCGGGGCCGGGGCCGGCGGCACAACGCCGGGCATGCGCGCCAGGATGATCCGTTGCCGGCGCAGCAGGCGCGCCGGCGGCCGTGCCGGGTTGAGCACCCGCGGGTTGACGATGGCGCCTGCCAGCAGCGCCGCCTGCTCGCGCGACAACGACGCCGCCGACGTGCGGAAATAGGTGCGGGCAGCGGCTTCGGCGCCCCACACGCCGTCACCCCACTCGATCAGGTTGAGATAGAGCTCGAAGATGCGCGCCTTGGGCAGCGCCGTTTCCAGCCGCCGCGCGATGATCAGCTCCCGCAGCTTGCGCAGCGGGTCGCGGGACGGCGACAGGTAGAGGTTCTTGGCCAGTTGTTGCGTGACGGTGCTGCCGCCGCGCACCGCCCGCCCCTCCCTGATGTCCAGTTCGATCGACTTGCGCAGCTGCACGAGGTCGACGCCCTCGTGGTCGAAGAACGCGTCGTCTTCGGCGACGAGCACCGCGCGCTTGAGGTTCGCCGAGATGCGGCGGTACGGCACCCACGTGTGCAGGTGCCGCAGCTTCTTGCCAGCACGAGCTGCCTCGCGCGCGCGCAGCTCCATGAAGGCGGTGGTGGACGGATTGGTGGTCGCCAGCGGCCGCACGTCCGGCAACGTCAGGTAGACGTACGCCAGCAGCGCAAAGCCGGCGGCGGCCACCGCCGCCGATATCCGCAGGATCTTCCGGATGCTGACCTCTCCAGCCGGTGACGGCTACGCTGGGGACAGCTGCGGCCGCAGCGCCGCGCTCGCCCCGGCCACACCGGCGCCCGCCGGCACCTGGTGACCCTGCGCCGCCAGCGCGCCTTCGAGCGCCGCGAGCAACTGCAGCACGGTCTGCGGCGTCGAGCTGGCGCCCATCAGGCCGATGCGCCAGATCTTGCCGGCCAGCGGCCCGAGCCCGGCGCCGATCTCGATGTTGTAGGTCGACAGCAGCGTTGCGGACCGCTGCCTCGTCGACACCCTGCGGCACCCGCACGGTGTTCAGCGTCCACAACCGCTCGGCCGCCGCCGGCAGCAGCGACGAACCCCATCGCCTCGATCCCGGCAGCGAAGGCGCGGTGGTTGCGCTCGTGCCGCGCGTATCGCGCCTCGAGCCCTTCCTCCTCCACCATCAGCAACGCCTCACGCAGTGCATAGATCAGCGTCGTCGACATGGTGTGGTGGTACTTGCGACCGACCCAGTAGTCCTCCAGCAGCTTCAGATCGAGGTAGAAGCTGCGGCACGTGATCAGTGCGTCTCGACGCGCCGCACCGGAGACGGCGATCGGCGCCAGGCCCGAAGGCGCTCCGATGCACTTCTGCGTGCAGCGAGTAGGCAACGTCGACGCCCCAGCCGGAGAGGTCGACCGCGTGACCGCCGAGCGACGTCACCATGTCGACGATCGTCAGCGCGCCGTGCTCGCGGGCGATCGCCGCCAGCTCCTTCACCGGGTTGCGCACGCCGGTGGACGTCTCCGCGTGGACGAAGCCGATCACGTCCGCGCCCTGGCGCTTCAGCGTCGTCGCGCAGCAGCTGCGGATCGACGGCGCGCCCCCATTCGACGTCAATCCGCCGCACCGCCGCACCGTAGCGCTCGAAGATCTGCGCCAGCCGATCGCCGAAGTAGCCGGAAACGATGACGATGCCGCGGCTGCCGTCGCCGACGACGTTGGCAACCGCCGCTTCCATCGCCGACGTGCCGGTCCCCGACGTGGCAATGGTCAGCGCCTTCGGGTCGGCACGGAAGACGCGCTGCAGGCGACGCGCGCACGTCGTCCAGCAGCGGGACGAACTCGGGATCGAGGTGACTGAGCACCGGCGCGGCCATCGCCCGCATCACGCGGGGCGCGATCAGGCTGGGTCCGGGGCCGAGAAGAATGCGTTCGGTGGACGGAAGCGGCATGGCTGGTTTTATACCCTCGCTGGTAGCACGCCCAGCGCATCGAGCTGGCCGCGGATGTTGTCGATGGTGTTGGGGGCGGCCGGGCGTAGCGGCGGCCGCGGCAGGCCACCCTGCAGCCCGATCAGGTTCAAGGCGGCCTTCAGGCCCGCTACGCCGTAGCTGCCGCCGATCGCCCTGGCGACCGGCAGGATGCGCCGCTGCAGCGACGAGGCTTCGTCGATCTCGCCAGCACGGACCAGCGCCCGCATCCGCGCGCAATCGTCCGGCAGCAGCGCGGCCAGCGCGAGCACCGCGCCGTCGCAGCCGGCACACAGCGCGTGGAACAAGGTCGTCGCCGAGCCGGCGAGCACGGTGAAGTCCTCTGGCGTCCGTGCCACGTACTCGGCGATCTGGGCGATGTCGCTGCCCGACTCCTTCATTCCGGCGATGTTCGGATGCAGCGCGAGCCGCTCCACCGCGTCGGGCAGCAGGTTGACACCGGTGAACATCGCCACGTTGTAGAGCAGCACCGGAACAGGAGATGCGTCGGCCACTTCCGTGTAGTGGCGGACGAACAGCTCCGAGGTCATCTGCGCCTTGAAGAACGAGGGCGTCCGCACCAGCGCCGCGTCGACGCCGGCGGCCGCCGCGCGCCTGGTTGCAGCGATCGTCGCCCGGGTCGATTCACGGCCGGTGCCGGCAATCAGGGCCCGGTCGGCGGGCACTCCCGTCCGGACAACGTCGACGATCCGGTCGGCCTCGTCGTCATCCAGTTGCGGCGCCTCGCCGTTGGACCCGAGCACGACGAGGCCGTTCAGCGGCGTGCGCATCCAGTGCGAGACATTTGCCCGCAGCGCCGCTTCGTCGACGGTGTCGTCAGCCGTGAACGGAGTGACGATCGGGGTGAAGATCCCGGCGAACCGCTTCATGGCTCCAATTGTACAGGGGCACGGCCGCCGCCCTGTACAACCAGGTTCACCGCCAGCACGACGACGAAGATGGCCACCGCCGGCGCCAGCGGCCAGGGTGCGTCGCCGAGCAACGCCACGTTCGCCGCCTCCTCCAGCATCGTCCCCCACGTCGGCGTCGATGCCGGGAAGCCGAGTCCGACATAGGACATCGTCGCCTCGGCGAGGATGAACGCCGGCAGCAGCAGCGTCGCCTGCGTCGCGATGTAGCCACGCGCCGACGGCAACAGGTGGCGGATCAGCAGGCGCGACGGGCTGGCCCCGAGCGCGCGTGCGGCGGAGACGTACTCGCGCTGCCGCTCGGAGGCGACGATCGCGCGCACGCCGCGGGCGACGACCGGCCAGCCGAGCAGGGCGAAGATCGCGGTCAGCAGCAGGAAGACGGTGCGATGCCGGCAGCATGAGCGGCATCACCGAGCGCAGCGCCAGCACGACGTAGATCGCCGGCAGCACGATGACGAACTCGGAGAAGCGTGACAGCAGCAGCGTCGAGTGACCCGCCGGCGTAGCCGGCGACGGCGCCGATCAGCGCGCCGAGCAGCAGCGCAGCTGCCGCGGACACGACCGCGAGCGCCAGCGTGATGCGCGAGCCATAGAGCAGGCGCGAGAACGTATCGCGGCCGAAGCCGGTCGGCGCCAAGCAGCAGCAGCGGCGCGCCGCGACTCGGGATCAGCCGTGACCAGACCCGCGCGTGTGAACCATCGCAGCTGTACGGCGCTGGAGCGATCCTCCTCGAACCGCCGCTCGAGCCGGCTCACCAGGCGCCAGCGGTAGATGTAGCGGGCCGCGCAGTCCACCTTCGGCGCCCCAAGCAGGTGCAGCCGCGTCGGCGGCGCATACGGCAGATCGTCGAAGCGGCGATCCGGCGCCGTTCGGCGCCAGCCATGGCGCAGCCGCGGCGGCGAAGAACACCAGTGACCAGCAGCACCTGACCGGCCCGCTTCACGCCGTCTCGCCTTCACGCACGCGCGGGTCGGCGGCAGCGAGCAGCAGGTCGCCAACCAGCGTGCCGAGCGCCAGGAAGCAGCGCGCCCATCGCCGCGCAGCCGGCGACGAGATAGATGTCGCGCGCGCGCAGCGCCTCGTACATCAGGCGACCGAGCCCGGGCCAGGCGGTCGACGTATTCGACGACGAACGATCCGGAGAGCAGCGCGCCGATGGCCAGGCCGTAGACGCCGCAGATGCGAGCGCAGCGACACGCGGCCAGGCGTGCCGCAGCACCAGGTCCGCCTGCGGCACGCCGCGCGCGGCGGCGGCGAGCACGAACGGCTGGTGCACCATCTCGGCGATCGCCTGTGACTGCAGCCGCTCGAAGGTTGCGGCCATCGGCAGCGCCAGCGCCAGCACCGGCAGCGGCAGGTGGCGGGCCACGTCCGCCAGCCAGGCGCCCCAGGTCAGCGCCGAGGCGCCGGACGAAGTCATGCCGGCCAGTCGGCAGCCAGCCGGTGCGCGCCGCGACGAACACGAGCAGCAGCGAGGTCAGCAGCGGCGGCATCGACAGGAAGACGAACGACGCCGCGCTGATCGCGCGGGCACGTGCCGCCGCGGCGGCTGCCGGTGAAGATGCCGAGGCCGACGCCAAGCAGGCCGTGGCCGTCAGCAGCGCAACGACACCGAGGGCGGCGGTGTTGGCGGCGGCGCGGCGGACCAGCGGCGCCGACCGGCTGGTTGTAGAGAACGGAGTTGCCGAAGTCGAACCGCAGCGCGCGCCTCGCCCAGATCGCCCACTGCGCGAGCGAGCGAGCGATCGAGATCGAACCGCGCGCGCTCCGCCGCCACCTCGCGCCGGTCGGCGAACGCGCCGAGCTCGGTGCTGACAGTCGCCCGGCGCCAGCCGCGTCAGCAGCATCGACGCCGAGGAGGCGACGACGACCAGCAGAACGGCGAACAGCACCGGCGCAGCAGGAAGGAGGACACGGGGAAGAGTGACTAGTGGTTAGGATTAGCGATTGGCTTCGTGGTTGATGGTTGCGCGTAGGGCGGGTGCCGCAAGCGGACCCGCCGGTGGTCCCGGCAGGCGCCGCGCAGTCGACCGCCGTTCAATTCTCCCCACGCGCGGGACCGGTCACGCTCAACGATATCGGCGTTCCACAGCAGCGGCGGCCGCAGCACCGAGGGCACGACGCCGACAACGCGGGAACTGTAGGCGTAGAACATGCGCGGCGCGGCGAAGTAGCATCACCGGCAGGTTCTCGGCCGAGGATGCGCTGCACCTCGGCGAAAGATCGCCGGCGCCGCTCGGGATCGATGGTCGCCGCCTGCTCCAGCATCAGCGTGTCGATGCGCCTCTCCCAGTCGGTCACCGGCGTCTGCTGTTCGAGGTTCCAGAAGTGCGCGGCGCCGGAGCTGAGCCAGAAGTCGAGGTTGCCGGCCGGATCGAGGTCGCTGGCAAGCGGGCGCATGTAGATGGCGTCGTAGTCGGACGACTAGCAGCCGCTGGATCAGCGCTGTTGCTCGAGCGACGCGACGTCGAGGGCGACGCCGACCGCCGCCGCGTCCTCGCGCAGCACCGTCGGTGCCGCGCTCGTAGCAGCCGAAGCCACGCTGGGTGAGCACGGTGAAGCGCGCCTCGGTGCCGGCCGCATCCTCGACGACGCCGTTGCCGTCGCGGTCCTCGAGGCCGATGCCCTTCAGCAACTCCTGCGCGCGCTTCGACGTCGTGGCGGGTAGCGCGGCACGTTCGGCGTAGAACCACAGCCGCGTTGCCCGGCGTCACCGGTCCCCAGACCGGCACCGCCTCGCCGAGGAAGACCTGCCTGGGCGAATGCCTCGCGGTCGACCGCGTGCGAGATCGCCTGGCGGAACTCGGGCCGCTGCACGAAGGCGAAGCGCGGGTCGCGCCGCCTTCTTCTCCGGCTTCAGGCAGAACCAGAGCGCGTCGGCATCGGTGCCGACGCCCAGCTCGATCAGTGTGCAGCGTGCCGGCTTCCCGCTCGGCGCGACGCACCGGCACGAAGTCGTCGGTGCGCAGCTCGCTCTGCGTCATGTCGATGTCGCCCGCCTGCAGCCGCAGCAGCTCGGCGTTCTGGTCGGGGACGATCTCGAGCACCAGGCGATCGAGATACGGCAGCGCATCGCCGTTCGGCCGCCTTGCGCCAGTAGCGCGGGTTGCGATCGAGCACGACACGCTGGCCGGACTGGTACTCGCGAAGACGAACGGCCCGGTGCCGACGAGCTCGGCCGGCGGCGTGTTCGACGTCCAGGCGGCGGGGAAGGTGCCGGCGGCGAGCGCCGCCTGCGAGCTTGTGGCTGCGGCAGCATCGGCAGGCTGTCGAGCAGCCGCAGGCCCGACGCCGGACGGACCGGGAAACGTCAGGACGACCGTGTGATCGCTCGGGCGCGGCCGCCGCGATCGGCTTGCCGGCCACGCAGCAGACGCTCGGCCAGGACGCTTTCCGCCTGCGGTCGAAGACCGCCTGCAGCGTGAACAGGACGTCGGCGGCGGTGAACGGCGTGCCGTCCGACCAGGTGACGCCCTGGCGCAGGTGCAGCGTGTGCGTGCGGCCGTCGGCACTCGACTCCCACGTCTCGGCGAGCCACGGCTCCAGCTCGAACGTGGTGCGGTTGATGCGGACGCAGCCGGCCCTGGGTGAGCAGTGGCGAGCAGGTCGGTGGTCTGCGTCGCGCGCCACCAGCCGGTTGAAGGCTGCGGGCTCGGCGCGGATGGAGGCCAACCAGCTGGCCGCCGCGGCTGGCGGCGGTGGCACCGGCAGTTTCCTCGGGAGCGCTGTCGGATCGCCAGAACAGCAGGCCGACGATCAGGAGGATGGCCGTTACCGCGACGCCGATGAATCGAGTCGGTTTGAGCTTCACAGGTTCTTGGCCACCCCGGCCAAGAAATTGGCCGTTGAAAGAGGACGTGCAGATTTCACCATGATTCAGCTGCAGAATCCGCACACTCGCTTACGGAAGCGGTGGGTAGCGGCCAACGAACTGCCCCCTGGTATTCATCGGCACGAACGGACTCCACCGCCAACCCGCCGCTAATCTGCTGCGAACGCTCGGGTTGCCGCCGGGCTTGTCCGCTACGGCCGCGCTGGCATCAGCCATGCGGTAAGCAGAGCCGGAGGGTGCTGATGTGACCAATCCCCAATCCGGTGCGGCGAACAACAACAACGTGGAACCGCGCCTCGGTCGGAGCGTGTCGATCGACCAGGCTGCGCAACTGCTGAACGTCTCGCGGCGGACGATTTATAACCGCATCCGCGACGGTCGGCTGTTGACGATCCGCACGCTGGGCGGATCGCAGCGCGTGCTGGTGGAGTCGCTGCACGATCTTGGATTCCGGTCGCAGGCATTCTCGACGTCGGCGGCGGCGGCCTCATTGGCTGTCGCGCCGATCAACCGTCATAACTAAACCGCTCTCATAGCCTTCAGGAAGGTCGTAATTGAATGGTGGCTCGTCCCCATCACGCCGGAGGTGTGCCCGTTCGCCGGCACCAGGCGGCGCTCCTCGCTCTCATCGTCGCGTTCGTCGCCACCGTGCCGTCACTGGCCACCGCCGCGCAGCAGTCCTCCGGCCGGGCGCACCGCGCCCGGCTGTCGCAGGAGCTGGTCGAGCGGCTGCGGGCCGGCGACTTCCGCGCCACCCGCGTCATCATCACGGCGACGCAGGCGCGCGTCAATGCGATTGCGGCGCGGCACGGCCTGCAGATCCGCAAGCGACTGAAGACCGGGGCCGTGCTGATGGTGCCGGCCGGCAAGCTGGCGGCGCTGGCCGCCGACCGCGACACCGACGCGCTCTCGGGCGACCAGGTGGTCAGCGCGCAGAATGTCGTCGGTGATTTCGTCACCAACACGGCGATCGGCGCCGACCAGGTGCAGGCCGGCGGCTACGGCGGCGGCGTCATGGGCGTGAGCGGCCAGGGTATCGGCGTCGCGGTGATCGACTCCGGCATCTCCCGCGTCCCCGAGCTGCGCTCGCACATCGTCGCCAACGTCGACTTCACCAGCGCCGGCGGCAACGGTGACGATGCCTACGGGCACGGCACGCACGTGGCGGGCATCATCGCCGCCTCGGTGGTCAGGGCCGGCGGCACGCCGGGCGTGGCGCCGAACGCGCGGCTGATCAACCTGCGCGTGCTCGACGCGAACGGCCAGGGCGTGGTCAGCAACGTGATCGACGCGATCGACTGGGCGGTGGCCAACCGGGCGCAGTTCGGCATCAAGGTCATCAACCTGTCGCTCGGCACGCCGGTGACGCAGTCGTGGCAGGACGACCCGCTCGACCAGGCGGTGGAGCGCGCCTACCGCGCTGGTCTCGTGGTGATCGCCTCGGCCGGCAACCACGGCAAGCTGGCGGACGGCCGGTCGCTGTATGGCGCGGTGACCGCGCCGGGTAACTCACCGTTTGCGATTACCGTCGGCGCGATCAACGCCAAGGGCACCGCCTACCGCTCGGACGACAGCATCGCCAGCTACAGCTCGAAGGGGCCGACCGCGTACGACCACCTGATCAAGCCGGACGTGGCGGCGCCGGGCAACAAGATCGTCGGCCTGCTGGCGCCGAACTCGACGCTGGCGACGCAGCACCCGGAACTGGTGATCGGCAGCGGCGCCGACGCCCGCCTGGAGCTGTCGGGCACGAGCATGGCGGCGGCGGTGACGTCAGGCGCAGCGGCGCTGCTGCTGGAAAGCCGAACCAGGGGATCACCCCGATCGGCGTGCGGCTGCTGCTGCAGGGCGGCGCGAGCACGGTGACAGGCGCCGGGCTGCTCGCGGAGGGTGCCGGGAGCATCAACGTTCTCGATTCGATGCTCCTGCCGCAGCACCAGCCGGTGCAGATCGCCGGAGAGGCGGTCGATTCCGAACGGCTTGCCATTCGTCACACGCCATGCAGGCAAACGATCCACTGACCTCAACGGGCGTCATCTGGGGCGACGCTGTGGTCTGGGGCGAAGCCGTCGTCTGGGGTGAAGCGGTCGTCTGGGGTGAAGCAGTCGTCTGGGGTGAAGCCGTCGTCTGGGGTGAAGCGGTCGTCTGGGGTGAAGCGGTCGTCTGGGGTGAAGCGGTCGTCTGGGGTGAAGCCGTCGTCTGGGGCGACGCCGTCGTCTGGGGTGAAGCGGTCGTCTGGGGTGAAGCGGTCGTCTGGGGTGAGGCCGTCGTCTGGGGTGACGCCGTCGTCTGGGGCTGAAGCCGGGTCTCGATAGCGGAGACGTAATTCCTCGTGCAGACTAGTCGGCATCCTGACCGTTTGTTGAGGCAGGAATCGCCGCTTGCTCGCACCTGAACTAATTGACGTCCGCTCGCCGGACTGGCAGCGATCAGCCGGCTGCATTCGCGCGTGCGAGGTATGAGCGCTATGTCGCTGCCGCCGGCAGACGTCGAACGATTGTTCGACTTAGGCCAGTATCGGGAGCTCATTCGCTCAACCCGGTTACGAAATCGCGGCTTCGCATCATCCTTCGCCGCTCGCTAGCGCATGATCTCACTCATGCGCTCGCGCTCGTCGGCGAACTCGATGATGCAGCAAGACCTGGCGAACTCTGGATCGCACGATGAGTCCTAGCCCAGCGTTCGTTCTACGCGCACACACGATACTCGGCTATCGTGTCACGAAGCGACCAATCGACCTGCCGGCGGCGCAACAACACCACCAAGCTCGCTATCCGTCTCGCCCAAGAGGCATGGGATCTTGGAGCAAGTCGCGTGGGCGCATCTCTATTTCTTGCGGTCCCTCATCGAAAGCGCAGCCCGCCGCCGTAGTTCAGACGCAACTTCCATTGGCGCGCGTTGCGGTGACGCGAGCAGGTGCCAGCCTCGCGTTGGCGTACCTGCACGTCTTGCGTCGCAACGCTCGAGGGCCAGAGCCGGCCGCTTTGACGAAGCATTGCGCCACTGCGATATCGCGGACGGCTCTCCTAAGGCATCGAACAGCATGCGCGGATTAGCCGGGACACTCTCAATCAACCGCGCATGCATCGCCTGTCAGACCTGTCGACTTCGACAAGTCACTTCGCCACCTTAGACGAAGCCGCAGCTTATATCTCGGAGAGTGGGCACGCCAGAGGCACGTGGGCAGTCCGAAGTCAACTCCGGCGTAGGTGAAATCGCTGACGGGTCGATGGGACCAGGCACGTGAGCAGCTTTCAAGCTACTGCTGGAGGACCCGCGAATCTCATCCCTACGCTGCGGTCTTGCCGCCTTGGATGGCGTGGCGCAGCTCTCGCTCGCGACTGAACCGTCAGACAGAGTGCGAAGACGCCTTAAAACACATCGAACGTGAGGTCGAGCAACACCCTGATATGGCCTCGAGGGTACCAAGTTAGATGGGCGGCGGTCACAAAGGCTCGGCTTCTACTGAAGCAATCACGGCTATCCGAGCTCTTCACCCTGCTGCAGGGGGCCGAGGACAACTCCTTCCTCGGCCCAGAGACTCCGTTCCGCTCCGTCCTTCACCTGATCACCGCGCAAGCCCACGCCAGGCAGAACGACCTGCCGACCGCAGCGATGCGCCTGATGGCGGCCGACGAGGCTGGCGCGACGCGATTCCGGGAGCTGCAGCCGCAGTACTTCTACGCCTGCTCCCAAGTGCTCCGGCGCATGGCCTCACCGCTCGAGGAGCCACTGCGGTCGCGTGCCGCGCGTTTGTGGGCCAGCCAGGGCGTCGTTTCGCCTCGGCTGGAGATGGAGTACCGACGAGCCGGCGCCTCAGGCTGACGCGGTTCACGAGGCGGCGGCGGCTGCCTACGGCACAGAGGCCGCGCTGATCGCGAATTCGCTGGCGTCGGCACTGCTCGTCGCCCACAGCCCGTCGTTGCTCGGCGCCGAGCTGCTGACCACCATCGGCGTGCTGGGCTGCTCACCACACGCCAGGATCGTTACGACACAGCGCAATGGCACGGAGCCGGTAACTTCCGACGCCGAAGCAGTCCTCAAGCTCGGAACGAGCAACGGCAAGCGTCTGTCCCTGGTCTGCCCGGTTCCGCCGCGGCCCGACAGCGCGATTGTGCTGGGCGACGTGCTTCGCGTCGGCCGGGCCGCCCTGGACCTCGAACGGCTCCGCATCGAAGAGCGTAATCGGGCGGCAGTCTGGCCAGCCGATCCGGTCGAAACCGAAGCCGGTGCGCTGTTTCTCGCCCAGGAGATGCAGCAGCTGCTGGCAACGGCACGGCGCATCGCGCCAACCACCGTGCCGGTGCTGATTACCGGCGAGACCGGCACCGGAAAGGAAGTTCTCGCCCGCCTGCTTCATGCCTACTCGTTGCGGGCCAAGGCTACCTTCCTGCCGTTCAACTGCAGCTCGACGCCGAAAGAGATGCTCGACTCGCAGCTGTTCGGCCATCGCCGTGGCGCCTTTACCGGCGCCAACGACAACTTCCCCGGTGTCATCCGCGCCGCAGCGACGGGCACGCTGTTCCTGGACGAGATCGGCGAGACCACGCTCGACGTGCAGCCCAAGCTGCTGCGGTTTCTCGAGTCGAGCGAAGTCCATCCCGTCGGCGAAACGATGCCCGTGCGTGTCGACGTCCGCATCATTGCCGCAACCAACGCCGACCTCGAATCGCTGGTCTCAGCCGGACGCTTCCGCGAAGACCTGTTCTACCGCTTGAACATCGTCCGCTTGCACGTGCCGCCACTGCGCGAACGACGCGTGGAGATCCCGGCGCTGGCCAACCACTACCTGCAGAGGTACGCGCGCGAGTGGTCGAAAGGCGATCTACGCCTCGCCGAGGAAACGATGGAGTACCTGGTCCTGTTCCGCTGGCCGGGCAACGTCCGCCAACTCGCCAACGAGATGCGGCGCCTCGCCGCCCTCACCGAGCCTGGCGCGGTGCTGATGCCGGAGCACCTCTCTCCGGACATCGCTGCGTCCCGGCGCACCGTTCCCGCCTCGGAACGATCACTCGATCCGACGGAAGTTGTGGTGCGACTCGATCAACCGATGCCGGCCGGCGTCCAGCACCTCGAACGCACGATGATCGTTTTCGCCCTCGACAAGTGCGGCGGCCGCATGGAGGAGACGGCGGCGATGCTCGGCCTGTCGCGCAAAGGGCTTTACCTGAAGCGGCTGCGCTATGGCCTCGAGCCGCCGGCGGAACGGGTGCAGGCGGTCGACGTCGCGTGACCGCTGCTCGATGCCTGCAGGCTTGACCTTCGTACCCTCCGTGCCCGTTATCCTCCGTGGTTGTCGTCGAGAAACCGCGGCTCGCACCCGGATCCCCGGTCCACCCGCCGTGATACAAAAGGCGCCATGAAACTACCACGCCTCGCGCTGCTGGTGCTGCTCGCCTTCACCCCGACGCACTCGCTCGAGGCGCAGGGGCCGCCCGCTGCAGCGGCAACCCCGTGCAAGGACGTCACGGGCCTCGAGGTCATCTGCGGTCAGGAGGCGCCCGAGGATCTCGTCGTCGTCCCCGGCGGCGCCTGGGTGGTCGCCTCCTCCATGGCCGGCACAGGCGGCATCAACGTCGTCCGGGTTGATGGCCGCGCGACGACGCGGCTGTATCCATCGCCGTCGGCGAAGCACCAGCTCGATCGCGCCGCGTTCCCCGGCTGCCCGGGACCGCCTGACGCGGCGGCGGCGAACAGCTTCACCAGTCATGGCTTGTGGCTGCAGCCGCTGCGCGGCTCGGTGTCCCGCCTGCTCGCCGTCGGCCACGGCAAGCGCGAGTCGATCGAGGTGTTCGACCTCGACGCCAGCGGCGCTATGCCGGCGGTGACCTGGGTCGGCTGCGTCGTCGCGCCGGATCCAGTCGGCTTGAACTCGGTGCGCGGCCTGCCGGACGGCGGCTTCATCGCCAGCAACTTCCTGCCGCGCGGCGTCAGCGCCGCGGAACGCCAGAAGCTGTTCGCGGGAGAGAAGAACGGCGAACTGTGGGAATGGCATGCGGCGAGCGGCTGGCAGAAGGTGCCCGGCAGCGAGCTCTCCGGTGCGAACGGCCTCGAGCTGTCCGACGATGGCAAATGGATCTACGTGTCGGCGTGGGGCAGCCAGTCGTTCGTTCGCCTGTCGCGCGGCACCACGCCGGTCAGCCGTGAGGAGGTGCCGCTCGGTTTCCGCGTCGACAACATTCGCCGCAGCCGCGACGGCTCGCTGCTCGCCGTTGGCCAGGGCGCCCAGGCCACGGAGATCGTCCGCATCGATCCGCAGAAGATGACGGTCACCAAGGTCGCCAGCCGCGCCGACAGTCCGGCCTTTCGCTCAGGGACGGTAGCGGTCGAAGCCGGTGGCCGCCTGTGGGTCGGCTCGTTCACCGGCGACCGCATCGCCGTGCTGCCTGCGCCGTAGTGCATGACTCGTGCGCGCTATCGGATCTCCACCAGCTCGCCGCGGCCGGGAATGATGCCGGAGCGGATGCGCGTCAGCCCTGCGGCCTGCTCGAGCGCGACGTCGTAACGTGCGCCGCCGGCCACCAGCATCGGCACGTCCCACGCCTCGACCTTGGCGGCAATCTCGTTGCTGCCCGCCTTCAGCGTGTACACCGCCTTCATCTCCAGCCCCTTGACGTCGGGCGCGTGCACCAAAATCGCCGCCACCTGGCCGAGCGTGTCGAACCTGGTGATTCGGCCGCCCTTCACCGTCACCTCGCCGGCGAGCTCCACCAACTGGTCGTAGCTGGTGGTGCCAATCACCTGGTAGCTGCCAGGCGCCAGCGGCAGCGTGACGCCGAGCGTGTCGGTCTGCTGCGCCAGCAGCCGCCGGTCGCCCGATGCGCGATTGATGAACTGCAGCCTTTTCAGCGGCGGGAAACCTTTTCTCGTCACCGGCTCGATGGCGACGCCGCCGACAAGGGCATTCGGGTCCACCCGCGTCAGCGTGCCCGCACGGACGACGACATTCGACGCCAGCAGGAAACCGGCGCCGTAGCTGCTCGCCTTCATCAGCACGTCGTACGCACCTGGATCGATCGCCACCGTGGCGCCAGGCTCGGGCGGTACTTCACCTCGTAGGAGCCGGCGAGCGCCGTGCCGTGCGCGACGACGTGAATCTCACCGGGTTTCTGGTACGGAGCGCCGAGCGCCTCGATGACCATCGCTGGCACGCCGCTCGATTCCGTGCGGATCGCCGGGCCCGAGGCGCGCGGCGCCTTCAAGGCATTGGCGGCGAGCGGCCCGTTCCTCTTCGCCGCCTCCGCCACTTCGGCGATCTTGGCCTTCGATAGCTCGAACGCCCGCCGCGACGCCTCGGCATTCTGCGTCTTCGCGTACTCGACGCCGAGGTTGTTGTAGACCGCCGGCACCGGCGCCGCCGAGGCGATCTGCTCGAACAGGCGGACGCTCTCGGCGTGGTTGTTCTGCTGCGCCGCCGTCACCGCCGCCTCGACCTGCTGCCGCAGTTCGTCGCTCAGGCGGCGGCCGGTCTGTAGCTCGTACTCGCGCGCGATCACGTTGACGTTGGTGACGAAGGTGTTGTGCGTCGAGTAGTCGAAGCTGACGGTGTTGTTGTCGCCGGTGATGGTCGTGCCGTCTTCGTCCGGCGGGTTGACGATGCCCGGCAGGATGGCGATGAGCGCGACCGCCACCGGGACCGCTGCCGCCGCTACCCACCAGTATTTGCGCGGCGCCGTTTCGCCTGTAGCCATTGACTATCCTCGGCCTGCCCGGCGTTAGCGTGAAGAACGGGGCGGCCGCGAGCGACGGCAGCCGCCGACTGGGACCGTTTCGAGCGACCTATCGATACAGAACGCCGCGCCGGCTTCGAACCAACATGCGCGAAGGGCGGCGCGGCAGCGGCCGCGTCGGGTGTGATGTGCCGCGTGGTAAGAGCAAGGATCCTGGTCGCGCGAATCGCATTGCCAACAGCAACGATGCGATTGGCAGCCTGCAGGTGCCGCTCGCTAGCTGCGGCCGATCGCTCGTATCGTTGCCCGGCTTAGCTTGAGGTCCTGCCGCTTGTTCGACATCAGCGTGTCCTGCTCGTCCTCGTGGTCGGCGCCGAGGATGTGCGCGAGCTCGTGCGCCAGCAAGATGTGCAGGCTGCGGTCGGACGCCGGACGTGGCTGGCGGCCATCCGGGTTCTCGAGCTGTTCGTCGGTGACACGATGCGGCGGCCAGGCAGTTTCAGAGGCGCGATACAGCTTGTCCGGCGCGTCGTCGACGACCACCGACTGCAGGTCGGAAAATGCGGTGCCGAACGGGTCCGACTTCCCTGCCCACGTGCCGACAAAGAACACCGTGCAGAGGGCACCCCGGTCGCGCCGCGGAGCAATGTCGGCGCGGAAAGCCGCCTCCGACACCGTGGCGCCCAGCCGCCTGCCGATCACCAGGTACTCGGCGCTGCGCAGCGTCAGCTCGATGTTGGCCGACGGCATGAACAACCGGTTCATGACGGCGACCAGGCCAGCCGCATCGTCCGGCGTGAACACGCTGCCGGCAGCCGGCACTCCCGCATCATTCACGTAGCGAACGAACCGGAACGACACGGCCAGCGTCCTGCGGCGCAGCCCGACCGCGTCCATGCGCGCGACGACCTTGCCGCCCGCACTGTAGTCGAGTGCCGTGGTGACGCCGCCGACGCTCGCCTGCACCGACAGCACGATGCTGCCGAAATGCATCGAGGTCTGCATGCCGCCGGCGAGTGCCAGCACCTCCGCCCGTTGCGAGCCCGGAAAGTTGTCCGCGTAGATCGTCAGGTAGCGCAACACGTCCGCGCTCTCGAGCGCGCTCACCGTCAGGTTGTTGCTGTCGAACTTCATCCCCTTCCCGGTGCTGAACGAGCCGACGCCATTGAGGTAGACGAGCGCGACTCCCTCGAGCGGCACGACCAGCAACGGCGGCAGCGAGGAGACCAGGCCGCAGTCCTTCCAGACGGGCGAAAAATTCACAGCCATGCCGGCCGACGATACCACCAGCCGAAACGGCAGATCGCCGATGTCCGCGCCGGCCAGCCTGCGATCAGGCCGTCGCGCTCGACTTGCCCGGCGGCTTCCCGTTGGCGATGAACTCGGCGATCGCGTCGACCACCTCCGGCATCGCGTAGTAGCGGACGTGGCCGAAGCCGGTTACCACCTCGGCCAGGCGATGCTCGACCATCACCGCGATCCGGCGCAATTCTGCGCTCGTGCTGACGTCCGTGCCATCGCCGTAACCGCGGTAGCGCGCCGCCAGGTACGTCTCGGACTTCGCCAGTTCCCTGTACAACGCCGAGCGGCCCGCTTCGACCTCGAGCAGCCGATCGTCGGCCAGGAAGGCGTATCGCTCGGCGGCTGCGGTGGCGGCAGGTCGCCCGGTCCCCGAACTCGTATCGAGGAGCCGTGTCACGTCACACGCGTATTCGCGGAAGTATGTCGGCACGTCGATCGTCGTCTTGACCCGCATGCGCGCGCCGGCGAACTCCTGCGGCGGCATGCCGAACGCCGCACTGGCGACGACGCGCAGCACGAAGGACTCCGCGGCGCCGGCAAGCAGATCGAGAAGCGGCCGATACAGTGGTGCCGTCGCTCGCAGGGACACCTTCCGCACCGGTCCGGTCATCCGCCACGCCACCCGCCGCAACCCGGCGATCGCCTCCGCCAACGCGCCGGACCAGTCGCCGCGGTCCTCGCCGAGCGGTTCCGGTGTCACAGCGGGCTGCCGCCGGAACATCGTCCTGATGCGCGGCGCCAGCAGGCCGTAGACCAGCGGCTCCGTCGAAAGCGCCAGCAGCGCTTCGTCGAGCAGGCCGAGGCTCATGACCAGTGCCTCGAATGGTGGCGCCGGCACGCGGACTGCGGCGGGAGTGACGAACAGCAGTTCGGCCAGCGACGCCTCGTCGAAATACACGTTGCCGACGTCGCGGCGACGCCGTCGCATCTCGGCGCGCAGCGCGAGCGCCGCAAACGCCGCCACCACAGCCCCGAAGTAGAGCAGCGACTGACCGCGCCACCCGAACACGTCGAGGCTCGGCATCCACCGCGGTGCCTCGCTGGACCAGCCAAGCAGCCGCTTCGCCCACTCGACGCCGATGCCAATCAGCGCCCCCGCCCACAGCAGCACCAGCGCGGCATAGAGCACCACCGCCGCCGATAGCGCGTTCACCGCGAACCGCACCACCAGCGTCGGCCAGCGCCACGCTGCCGCTGGCCACTGCTTGCCGTAGAACGGCGTGCCGAGGAAGACCAGCCGGCCGACCTGGTTGATCGCCGGGTCCGACAACAGCGCGTGCAGCGCCTCCTGGTTCGCCACGCTGCGCGTCTCGTGCCGCTCCATCGCCTCCTCGAGCTGCGCCTCGCGCCGCGGCTCGATCCGTGGCCCGCCGCCCCAGTACCAGCCGCACGCCGCGTTGACGATGTCGTGGAGGTAGAGATTCAAGGCCGTCAGCACGACATTGCCGCCGTGGCTGTGCGCGATCAGGTGCACGCGCGCCGACCGGTCCTCCGCCATCAGCCTGGTGATCAGGCGATAGAGCCGTTCCGCAGCGGCGCTCCGCGCGGCGTGGTCGTTCTCGCCCGACCAGGAGAAGCGGATCGGTGCGCCGGCGAACTGCCGCTCGACTGGACGCTCCAACCCCGCCGTCTCCAGGCGACCGTTCAGCTGGGCGCAGAAGTTGGTGGCGTCCCCCTCATCGAGCTCGTACCACTGCCGCCGGCCGCGGACCGGCGCGGCGAAGGTGCCGTGGACGACGATGAGGTAGTGGGTGGTGTGAGCCATCGGCGTGGCGGACGCGAATTCTACGTCAGCCACGCGTCAGCGCATCGGGTCAGCAGATTGCGTCGGCCACCGCCGATTCACCGGCGTCACGCCGCCGCGTCACTCTCGGCGTCACTCGCGGTCCACCGGGAGCAACATCGGCACCTGCTGCCGGTTGGCGGCGTACTCCGGGATGCGCCGCCATCAGGTCGCGCTCCGCCAGCTGGACCGCACCAGGACGGGAGGGGATCCGGCGGGGCCGAGCTGATGCGGCTGAACACGACCGAGCGACGGACGCTGTCGCTCGGATCGGGCGCGCTACTTCGAGGCCGGTCAGACCGGCTATGGCTTCGGCGCCTGATCCGCGGCCGGTGACGGCGACGTCGGGTTGGCCGGCGCGACCAGGTTGCGCGAGAAGAACAGCAGCACGCTGCGATCGATGCGCTCCGCGACCTTGTTGGTGTGATCGCCGTCGTACTCCTCGTAGGCATGCGGGATGCCGAGCGCCGTCAGCTTCTCGTTCAGCTGCCGGTTGGTCGCGAGCAGCGAGTCCTTGGTGCCAACGTCGACGGCGATCGAGTAGTAGGACTTCAGCGCCGTGACATGGTCCTTGATCGTTTCGAGCGGCGCATTCGCCACCCACTTCGCGACGATCTCTGGCCGGATCTTGCCGTTCCTGACCGGCAGGTCGAAAAACAGCGGCGGGTTGCGGGGATTCGGCGACCATGCCGCCGCCGATGCCAGCGTCACGGACACACCGAAGCCGGGCGCGTTGGCCGCTTCCACTGCCTGCTCGCGCGTCTTGATCGCTTCGGCCGCGGCGAGCGACTCGGGTCGCGGGTTGGGGTTGGCCGCAAGGCAGCACGAGCTCATGAGATAGAGGCTGGAAAAGACATCCGGCCGCTTCATGCCGATGCGCAGCGCGCCGTAGCCGCCCATCGAATGTCCGCCCAGCCCCCGGCTCATGCGCGCCGGCAGCGTGCGGTAGTGACTGTCCATGTAGGCGACCAGGTCCTCGGCGATGAACTTCTCCCAGTCGCCGGTGGTCACCGAGTTCGAATACATGCTGCCTTTGTGCAGCGTGTAGGCATTAGGGGTGACGACAATCTGTTCGCTGAACCCCTGCGCCGCGGCAAGGCGATCGCCGCTTTCGGCCAGTTTCGCGAGACCCGTCGTGAAGGTGTCGTTATCACCGCCGTAGCCGTGCAGCAGGTAGACGACCGGATAGCGCCGCGTCGGGTCGGCCGCGTAGCTGGGAGGCAGGTAGACGGTGACCTCCCGGTCGGGCGAATCGCCTTCCAGGTTGCCCTCGAGCGACTTGCCGTGCACCGTGACCCGCTCCACCTTGCTTGCCGGCGCCACGCCTGCCCCGCCCGGGCCGCCGCCACGCCGGCCCTGAGCACCGAGCATGACCACCGACACCAAAGTTACGGACATCACACACGCCAGCGTCATCTGCTTCCCGATCATCTACACCTCCGGCGGCCGGATTCTACCTTGTTTGGGGCTTTGCGCTATGCGGCGTTGGGCGTTGGGCGTTGACTCACTCCACCCGTTGCGGCGGTGCCGTCAGCGCGGGCGGCACCGTCGCCGCACCCGGGGAGGGGCCGCCGGCTCCAGGCACTGCGCCGCCGCTGGCGATCGTGTCGGCGAGCGCGGCCTGTGGCGCGGTGACATCGCGCTGACCGGGCGGCAGCGGCGCGCCGGTGCTCGCCTCGACGACGCCCTTCAACGCCATGCCGGCAAGGAAGCATTCGTAGAAGGTGTTGATGTGTTCTCCGGAGGCGCCGCGCGCGGCAAGGATGCCGGCCACGCCGCCGAGGATCATGCCGGAGAGCGTCCCGAGATACATGCCATCGAGCTTGCGCTCGAAGAACATCACCTTGCCGCCGCTCTGGGCGAGTTCGTGTACCAGGCCACCAAGGGCACCGACGGAGAAGGCAAACACGATCATCTCGATCGACGCTGGCGGGAAGTCGGCGGTCCAGATTGCTGTGAGCACGGCCAGTCCGCCGAGCAGGCCGGTGACCAGCATCGACATCCGCTCCAGGCGGGCGGTGCGGGCGTCCTGCTCGGCGGTCGTCCGGGCCTCCGCGCCTGCGGCGGCAGGCGTCGCGGCACCCGCACTCACGGCGCGACACTCGGTGGAGGCGTCAGCGACGGCGCCGCCGGTACCGGCAGCGTGCGGGCCTGCGAGAAGCCCCAGCGCAGCGCACTGAGCAGGTAGGATGGGGCCGACTGCCCCGCCGGTCTGCCGGACCCCTCACCGAGCGCGACGTTCAACCACAGGTTCTCGGTCAACCTGCGCTCGACCGTGAGCCCGATCCGCGTGTGGTTGCGGTCGCGTTCACCGGCGAAGCGGCTGCGATCGCGAAGCACCTCGAGCGCCACTGTCGTATCGCGCGTCCCGGCGCGGAGCTGCGCGCCAACGAGCGTGCTGTCCTTCTCGAGAAAGGTGCTGTCAGCCCCTGCACCGGCAACCGGCTCGCCCCGGCGCAACCGCGCGTGCAGCGAGAGTTGCGCCGCATCTTCCAGCCCCGGCACCTGATCGAATCCGTACGACAACGTCGTCCAGATGCCTCCGCCCGATCCCGAGAGGTTGGACAACGACCCGTCGCCGCTGAACATCGTCGGCGCGGCGGCGATGATCCAGCTCGAGTTGTTCCAGCTGCGCTTGCGGGCGTCGGTCCGGCATGCCTCGGCGGCAGCGAGCCACTCGGCGGAGAACGCCGCGACGCGCGCGCTGTAGACCGCCTCGTCGAGTCGGAACTCGGCCATCAGCTGCCGATGACGCGCCTGTTGCTCGGCGGTTGCCGCGGGACCAGGATCGTCCGGCTCCAGCAGCAGCCGCGTCGGCAACGCTGGCAGCTTGTCCCTGAAACATCCGAGCAGCTCCTGGTTCGTGCGCGGGTCGCCGAGGTCCCACAGCGTCGCCCGGAAGCCGAGCGCCAGGCGCACGGCCTTGTCGTCGCTGCTCTCGGCCTTCGCCGTCGCCACCGACACGCTGAAGCGGGATAGCAGCCGGACCATGTAGCGGCGGCCGTAGTCGTTCAAGGTGATGCGGTCGCCGTAGACCAGCAGGTACGGGGCGCTGTCGAGGGCCAAACCGGTCTGTAGCTGCCCGTCGCGGCTGACGCCGTTCACCAGTGCCGTGGCGAACCGCCGCGCCGTGGTCGGATGGTCCACCGTCTCCGGTGTCAGGCCGAGGACGTTGAAGGCCGGCGACGGCGGCACGCTCAGGTCGATCATCGCCTCGCTGACCTTGGTCAGCTGCGGGCCCGGATTCGCCGACAGCCCCGGGAGCTGCGGCAGCCCCTGCTGCGCCGCGGCCGCAGTGCTGATCGCCAGCGCCGCGCACGTCAGCCAGGCTACGCGCCGGGTCACGATTGCTCCTGCAACCGCAGCCGAATCACCCCCTCGACGATCGGTTTCGCCAGCGTGCCGGTCTGCCCGTCGAGGCCGACGACCTGGCCGTTCTGGTGCACCTTGATGGTCACGGAAAAGCTTTCGTTCGGCTGCCCGGTCGGCGATGCCAGCCCGCACTGCCACCAGATGCGGCAGCCGTTCAAGGCATCAGGCGTGCCCGGGACCTCGAGCAGATCGGCGACGCCGTCGACGTTGGTGTTTTCCGGCGGACCGATCCGCTGAGGGTTGCGCCCGTCACGGTCGAACAGGAAGAACTGGAACGTGCCGAACAGGAGTTGGCCGATGACCATCTCCACCTTGACGTTCCCACTGGGGGCAAGCGTAGCGATGCTGGGCATGGGGAGCCTCCAGAACAGACACGGCCGGGTGGTTGTGTCGGAGCGGAGAGATTATACGCAGCAGGGAGGGTGTCTCAACGCGCAATGCTCAATGCGGAATGCCCAATGCCCAACGCGTTGGGCATCGGGCACTGGGAATCGAGCACTAAGTTATTGGAGGCGAAGCTGAAAGGTGCCCTTCTCGCTGCCGCGCGTCCAGGTCCCGGTGAACCGCCGGTTGACTGCGACCGGGTTCTGCATCGTGCCTTCGAACGGATCCGTTGCTGGTGACGCCGGCGGCGGGCAGGTTCGCTTCGAAGCGCACGTGGAAGATCGGCGGCGTGCCGGTGGTGGACTGCTGGCCTTCGGGCGCCGGACTTTCCGGGCGTGATGTCCATGACGACGGAGGTGATCGGCGTCGCGGCCGGGCCGGGATTGATCGTGCCGGTGATGTCGCGGCCGTCCCACTTCATGATCACCGTCAGATCTCTCTTCTGGCTGCCGGTCGCGTAGTCGCCGTACCAGGTGCCGGTCAGCGGGTGGCCTTCCTGGGCGGCCGCGGCGACCGCCAGCGCCATGGAGCCGGCGATGCGAACAGCGAGGCAGGCGCGCGTCGAATCGCATTCGCATCGGACTTGTACCTCGGGCCGCGGCTAGGGAACGAAGAAGCGCGTGTTGTCGATGTCTTCCTGGGTGCCGAGCATCAACTCGGTGCCGAGGTTGTACTGCTGGCAGATGTACTCGAACAGCTCGTCGCCCGGCCGCCAGCGCAGGTTGAACTCGCCGGTCGTCCACGGCCTGGTGTAGGCGCCCGGATCGTCGATCGTCGCCTGGTAGCGCATGCGTGTTCATGTCGGTGCGCGTGAACCGCTCGGTGAACTTCAGCTGCTCGGTGTGCGGCGTGCCGCGCGTGTCGAGCCAGAACTTCTCGTTCAGGCCGCGCGTCTCGACGACCAGCGTGTCGCCCTCCCAGTCGGCCAATCGAGTAGCCGTAGTAGGTCAGCGGCAGGTCCTTCGGGAACGTCGCGGCCGTCCAGGTAGACGATGCGGTACGAGTTGGGACCGCCGTTGTCCATGATGTACATGCGCTGCAGGTCGGGGATCTCGACGAACTCGGTGCCGTACGGCGTCGAGAACTGCCGCGAGACGCCCGACGCCTTGCAGCGGGTGTGCGGCTCGAACTGGTCGATCTGGCGGATGTCGTAGGCGGCGCGCGCCCACGGCTGGAACGGGATGTCCTCGAGCCGCATGCCGCGCGGCAGCGTCGTGACGCCGGCGCCCCAGCCGCCGACCGGCTGGCCCGGGCACCGACGCCGAGGATCGGCTTGCCGTCGGGCGCAGCGCGGCGTCGGCGCCGCCGGCGGCGCCGACCGCGCCGCCGCGCCCGGCCGCCACCGCCGGCGCCGCCTGGCCCGCCGGCGCACCGGCACCGCGCGCCCGCCCCCGCCGTGCCGTGCACCAGGCTCGCCAGGGCCAGCGCATCCGGTGCGACGCTACGCGAAGGCGAGCGCCAGAGCGGCAGTCGTGACCAGATCCTCATCGCCCGGACTCTCATTGCACCTTCCTGCGGTGATCGGAAGCTCATGGCCGGTTGTCCTGGCAGTAGGAAGTACGGCAGTTCCTCGCCCGGCACCCACTTGAGGTTCCAGGTGCTCTTCCACGGCGCGCGTGTAGGCGCCCGGATCGTCGATCGTCACCTCGTAGCGCATCGTGCCCATGTCGACACGCGTGAACCGCTCGGTCAGCTGCAGCTGCTCGGTGTGCGGCAGGCCGCCGTTGTCGAACCAGAACTCCTCGTTGAAACCGCGGTTGTCGACGACGAACGTGTCGCCTTCCCAGCGGGCGACGCCATGACCGTAGAACAGCGGGTTGTCGTCGTTGCCCTGGATCTGGCCGACATGCTTGCGGCCGTCGGTGTAGATCGTCCGGCGGTTGCGGTTGCCGCCGCCGAGCAGGACGAACACGCGCTTGAAGTCGGGCTGCTCGACGAACTGGAAGCCGTAGAGCTGCTGGAACTGGCGCGGGCCGCCGGGCGGCTTGCACGCACAGGAACATCGGATCGCGCTGCAGGAACGCACGTCTGGCGCATCCGGTAGATGCCGAGCGCCCACGGCTGCATCGGCGCAACCTTCGACGCGTCGGCGACGTTGTTCAGCAGACCGTACTGCGTCCATCTGCACGCGTGACGCCGTCTTCGACCAGGCTAGCCCGCGGCTCGGATAGCCCCAGTAGCCGGTCTGGCCGGGCGGCGGACCGAGCCGCGGGCCGGCCGTCGGGCCAGCGCGGCGTCGGCCCGGTCGCCGCCGGCCGCGGCCGCGGCGTGCCGTTGGTGCCGACGTAGACCGGCTGGTTGCGTCCGGGTCATCACCACCGATCTTGCCGGAGATCTGCTTGCTGCCGTCGCGGGCCGCGAAACCCTCGACGCGGATGACTTCGCCGGGGGCGAGCGACGCACTCGCTCCAGCCGTTGTTGCGCGAGGATGATCGGGCCTTCGACTTCCACGGCCCACAGCGCCGGCAGCGGCTGCCCGGCCACCTTCATCAGCACGTGCACGTACGGATTGGCCCAGTCGACCTGGGTGACCGTCCCGGTCAGCGTCAGCGGCTTGGTCAGGTCGAACTTGGCCGCGAGCGTGTGCTGCGCGGGCGCCGACACGGCGGCCAACAACATGGCCACGGATGCAGTTGCCGCGACGGCGAATCTGCCTCATCTTGGGGTCTCCTCCAGAGTGCGTGCGCGGAATACTACCTGCGAAGGCTGGGGAACACCACCACTAAAGTCCGAGGGCGGCGGGCACTCAGGCCGGTTTTGCCTTAATCGCGCCGATCTGCACCAGCAGCCCCGTGAAGTCGTAGATCCGGCGCTCGTGCACGATCAGGCCGTCGGCGACGGTGAACAGTTGCACGATCGCCATCGCGAAGTGCTTGCCGGTCGGCGGCATGCCCATGAAGCCGCCGCGGTCGGTGCCGGCCACGGTGGTGACCTGCGCCACCTGGTCGCCGTCGATGAGCGGCGCTTCCGGCGTGAACTCGGCATCGGGAAAGGCCGCCAGCCACGCGTCGTAGACGCGACGCAGCCCGGCATGCCCGCTGGTCCGGCCGGCCATCGGGCTCTCGACGATGCAGGAGTCTGAGTGCAGGGCGGTGAGCGCGTCCAGGTCACGCTGCAGCAGCGCCTGCTGGTGCCGCTCGAGCAACGCCACGATCTCGGGGCGCGTCATCGGTATGCCTCCGGCGCGTAGCCTATACCGCGCCGCACTGCGCGGCAAAGCCATCGGCACCGTCGCCGTGCACACCATGCTGCCACCCGACTGCGTGCACCGGCCTGACGCTTGCGCTTTCACGACGCAGCATGGCGAAGAAAACGAGCAAGGAACCACGCAGCGGCGCACGGAAACACCCGTGGGAACAGGTCAGCCGCGAGTCGGGCGCCACCCCCGAGGCAACGGCGGCGAAGAAGGGCACGCGCGGTCACAAGCAAGGTGCACACGCCCGGTTGCACGCGGTGCAACATGACGCGGGACGCGGTCACGTCCCGCCGAGACGCAGGCCCTCCGGGAGCGATTCGCCAAGCATGCGGCCGCCGCCCGCGGCGTCGACCGCGAGATGCTCGGCGACGCTGCGGACGAGCGTGGCGCCGGCCGCCGCCGCTTCGAGGCTGGCGAGCACCCGCCTACGCAACGGCTCGCTGATGTCACGGGCGGGATCGTCGGTTCGGGCGGCGATCTGCGCGATCGCTGCCCAGATGTCGGCTCCGGGCGACTTCAGTGCGAGTAGCACGTCGAGCCATCGTTCGGCGACCTCCGGCGACACCACCGAGCCGAGTGGGCCATAAAACGGCGCGCGTGCGCCGAGCCGGCCCACCGCCCAGGCGAGCGCGGCGTTCTGCGGCTCCCGCTGCACCCGGACGATCAGCTCGTCGCCGAGGCGGGCGCGCTGCGTGCGCTCGAGCCGTTCGAGACCGGCGAGCAGCCGCCACGCGTCACGCAGCAACTGCGGGTTGAGGCGACCCGGCTTGCGCTTGCCGAGCCCGAGCAGGCCGATCATCCGGTTCGCCAGCTCCTGCTGCTGCGCCGTGTTGAAGCCGGCGGATACCCGTTGCCACAGGATCAACCATTCCACCTGGCACTGCGTGTCCCGGGCGAAGGCAAGACCCTGCGCGTAAACCTTGCGCGCTTCCGTCACCCGCCACGGGTCCAGCGAGGCGCCAAACCCGGGTCGCATGCAGAACCCGGCAAGGTTCAGCCATCGCGCCTCGTGCCGCGCGCTGATGCGGCGGCCGGCTTCGACCTCCAGCAGCACGTCGGCGAGGCGGCGGATGACCGGCAGCGGCCATGCCTGCTTGCCGTGCCCGAGGACGTTCTCCATCTCGCCGGTGACGCCTTCGACGCTGGCGCTGCCGGCTCTCGCCGCGAACAGGTTGCGCAGCAGCGACTCGGCGGCGCCGACGGCTTCGTCGGCGATGAGCACGGCGGCGGCTTCGGGCTGCTCGTCGGTCGCCTCTGCCCGATCTGGCGACGGCGCGCCGCTATCGTGCGCCTGGTCGGCAGCGCGGAGGTTGAACTGCAGCCGCCAGCGGTGCTCGGTGGCAACCGACTCGCACCACAGCTCCAGCGTGCCAACTTCTGTGAACAGCACGCTGAGCCGCACGGTCAGCGGCACACGGCGCGAGCGTTGGCCGTAACGCAGGGCGGTAACGAGCGGTGCGTGCAGGTGCATCTCGCCCTCCGCCGTAAACGTGACCACCGCATCCAGGGCGTCGTTCCGATCCAGCGAGCTGATCAACGTGAACGCCGCCGGCTGGTTGGCGGTCACCGTGAACTCTCTCGCCAACGCGAGCCGCGTCCCCTCCTCGGTGCCGCGCGGCATCACGCACACCGCGGTGCGCTCCGCCGCGGCGCTCTGCACGCCGACGTAATAGGAACGGGCGCTGCCGGACCGAATCAGCAGGCGGCGGTGCGACGCACGCTCCGCGTGCAGCCGGAGTCCGGCATAGAACGCGGCGCCGATCGCCACCGCGGCGTCGGGCGCATCGTTGGCCAGGACCTCTGGGCGGACGCCGAACCACGACTGGAGCGTGTCGACGACGCGCGCGCGGGCGACGGCTGGTGCGAAGAAGCCGCCGTTGAAGAGCACGGCGTCCGGTCGGAGCGGCGCCGCAGCCGTGGTCCCCACCGCCGGCGCCGCGTCCGCAGCGGCAGCGCGTGCGGCACGAGCGAGGAACGCCGCCAGGTGGCGCGTGATCGCAGGGTCGCTTTCGTATGGCAAGCCGAGCTCACGCAGCCCGCCGCGCAGCTGCCGCTGCGGTCGCGCGTCGGCGGCGACCTCCGGCAGGAAGTCACCGAGCACCTCGAGCACATCCTGCCGGGTAAGGTCGACCGAGACCGCACCGCCCACCAGGCGCCGCCCGCCACCGAGCAGCGTCACGGTCACGCGCTCCGTCGCATCCTGGCCGAGCAGCCGCTCCTTCGCGGCGCTTGCCTGACGGCGAAGCGCCTGCCGCTCAGGGGCACCGAGCCGTGCCGTCCCCGGCGCCCCCTCGATCAGCCGGCGCTCGAGCAACGCGGCGAGCGCGACGTCGACGTTGTCGCCGCCAAGCAGCAGGTGCTCGCCGATCGCCACGCGCTCGAAGCGCACTTCGTCCTCCTGCGCGACGGCGCGAACCAGGCTGAAATCGGTGGTGCCGCCGCCGACATCGCACACCAGCAGCAGGCGCCCGGGCCGCAACACCTCCGCCACCTGCGCCGGATGCGACGCCATCCAGGCGTAGAGCGCAGCAAGCGGTTCTTCGAGCAGCGTCAGCGCATCGAGGCCCGCCGCGCGCGCCGCTTCGACCGTCAGTTCGCGCGCCTCTTCGTCGAACGACGCCGGCACGGTGAGGACGATCGACTGATCCTGCAGCGCCTCACCGGGTGCCGGGTGCGCGGTGTTCCATGCGTGGCGGATGTGCGTCAGCAGCTGCGCCGAGGCATCGACCGGCGAGAGGCGTGCGCCGCCCTCGGCGTGCAGCGGCAGCAGTGGTGCGCGGCGGTCTACCGAGCGGTTCGCCAGCCACGACTTCGCCGACGCCACCTGCCGGACCGGGCTGGCCGCGCCGTGATCGCGCGCGAACACGCCGGCGACCGCTGCCGGGCGAGCGTCCCAGGGCAACGCGGCCAGCGCCGCGTCGTGTTCTTCAGCGGTCGGGAAATACAGGAAGGAGGGCAGCGTACCGCGCGTCGCCGCTTCGCCGGCGGCGACCAGCTGCAACACCTCGAAGAGCCGCGGCTGCAGCGGGCCGTCGCCATCCAGCCAGGCGACCGCGGAATTGGTCGTGCCGAGATCGATGCCGAGCAGCCGCATCGTGCCGCGACCGCTCAGGCGTCGCGCTCCCGGATGTTCAGCTCGAGCTTCCAGCGGCGCGTGCCGTCTCGGCTGACGCACCACAGCTCCAGCGTGCCGACTTCGGTGACGTGGCTCTCGAGACTGACCGGGATCATGTCGTCCTCATGTCCGTCGATCGCCAGGGTGACCTCGAGCGGACCGGACTCTTCGATGTCGTCACCCCAGTCCTCGATCAGGGCGCCGGGCGAATCGCTCTTGCGCACGGTGGAGCTGAGGAAGCGGAACTCGGCCGGCTCGCCGACAATCAGGCCGAACTCGCGATCAGGGATGCTGGCGCTGCTGCCCTCCTCCATCCCGAACGGCACGACGCACAACGCCTTGAGCGGCGCGGCCATGCCCGGCACCGCCGGCATCGCACTCTCGATGCCGACGTAGTAACTGCGCGGAGCGCCGCTGCGGATGCGGATGCCGCGGCCGCGCCGCGCCAGGCCGTAGTACGCGGCGCCGCGCGCGACGGCGTGATCGAGATCGGGTGCGTCGAGCACCTGCACCGGCTCGAATCCCTCCTCGCTCATCCACCCATTCAAGACCGACAGCAGCCGTCCCTGCAGCGCGGCCGCCTTCATCACGCCACCGTTGAACAGCACGTGCGTCGGGCAGGCGATGCCGCTGCGGCCGCGACGGATCGGCGCACCTGCGCCGCCCGCGTTCGGTGCCGCGGCCTGGCGCGACAGGAAACGCGCCGAGGTGACGCGTGATTGCCGCGTCAGCCGCGTACGGCAGGCCGAGTTCCTGCAAGCCGACACGACGCTGCCGCGCCGGCATCTCGTCGCTGCGTACAGCGGGAAGGAAACCGTCCAGCAGCACGCTCTTCACGTCGTCCAGCGACAGCATCGCCTTGATCGTGCCGCCGATCAGGCGCGAGCCCTTGCCAAGCAGCGTGACCGCCCGCTCGGTGACACTCGCGTCGCTCAGCAGCGCCTCCTTCGCCAGGCGGCACTGGTGCCACAGCCCGTGCAGCTGCATGGTGTCGAGGCGGTGCCCGCCGGCTTCGAGCCGCTGCTGCAGCACGCGGGCGAGCGCGAGGTCCATGTTGTCGCCGCCGAGCAGGATGTGGTCGCCGACCGCGACACGCTCGAGCGTCAGGTCGCCCTGCTGCTCGGATACCGCGATCAGCGTGAAGTCGGTGGTGCCGCCGCCGACGTCGCAGACCAGGATCAGGTCGCCGACACGGATACGGCGCCGCCACGTGTCACCCTGCGCGTCGAGCCAGGCGTAGAAGGCCGCCTGCGGCTCCTCCAGCAGCGTGACATCTCGCAGTCCGGCCAGCGTGGCCGCGCGGAGCGTCAGTTCGCGGGCCTCCTCGTCGAACGAGGCGGGAACGGTGAGGATCACGTCCTGGTCCGCCAACCGTGCCCGGGCAGCGCCGCCAGTCGGATCGTGCTCGAAGGCGGCGGCAAGGTGGCGCAGGTACTCGGCCGACGCATCGAGCGGCGAGATGCCGCCGACGCCGTCCGGCGCACCCCACGGCAGGATCGGCGCCGTCCGCTGGGCGCCGCCGAACGTCAGCCACGACTTTGCGGACACGACCAGCCGGCCGGGGTTTTCGGCGCCGCGGCGGCGGGCCAGCTCGCCGACGACGTAGCGCGGCTCGGCATCCCATGGCACGCTGGTGCTGCCGGCGGGAAAATCGACATCGCCGGGGATGTAGATGAACGACGGCAGCAGCGAGCGCGCCGCCAGTTCCCCAGGGCCGACCAGCTGCGGGATGCCGAGCACCTCCGTCGCGGTAGGCGCCGCATCGCCATCGCCACTCCTGTTGGCGACATGGCGTGCGAGCGCACAGTTGGTCGTGCCCAGGTCGATGCCGACCACGTATTCGCTGCTGACTGCCACGGTGATGCCTTAGGGAACTTCGACTTCGGCCGGAGCGATGACCATTCGGGCGCTCGAGGGGATCGGCGGCAGGTCGAGATGGCTGGCCACCCAGCCGCGATGGCGGACGACGCCGCGGAACGGCGGCTGGCCGGCAACGTTCCCCATCACCTTGACCGTTGCCGCATCGGTGCCGGCGGCGATGGCGATCGTCGCCCCCTCGTCCGCATCGACCGCCGGCGCCAGCGTGACGTACTGCTGCAGCACCTGGCGGCAACCGGCGTGCACACTCCGCACGGCTGCGCCGACCTGGGCATCGTCGTAGGGCGTCACGTCTTCCATCAGGAAGTCGATCAGGCGGCCGTCACGCTGCAGCAAGGCAAGCATCTGCGCGGCGCGGGCGTGGTCGTCCACCGCGGCCGGTGCCGGCACCGGCTCGGGCCGCAGCGGAGGCTCCGGCGTGTCCGTCGCGACCGGGGATGACGAGGTTCGCGGCTCGACCGCGGCCGGTGATGCAGGCGCCACGCGTGCCAATACGTCTGCCGGGATGCGATGGTGGAACAGCAGCGCAAAGAACGTCCGGAAGGCGAACTTCAGGCGGGTGAAGAACGACATCGTCAGCCCTTGCTGCGCGCCGCGGCGACCTTGGCGTCACGCTCGCCGGTCAGGCGTTCGCGGTCGCGGCGGTATTCGCCCTCGAGCACCTCACGCGCCGCGGGATCGAACAGCGCGCGGAGCTTGCTCTGGACCGACACCTCGAGCTCGGCGAGCTTCGACTCGTAGAAGTTGCGAATCTCGGCAATCGCCGCCTTCTGCTCGGCGGTCACCTGCTGGCGTTCGACGCCGGCCTCCTCGTCCTTCTTGCGGAGGCGTTCCATCGCCACCTCGTACGCCGACTTTGGTCCGTCGCTCATGATTGCCATTCTATCGGGTCGGCCGGGTAGCCGTCGCCGCACCGGCCCTACGAGTCGACCGGCGGGTCGGCCGTGGATCGTGAGGGCCGGACCCGCCCTACAGGTCCGGCGGGTCGGCCGCGGATCGTGAGGGCCGGACCCGCCCTGCAGGTCCGGCGGGTCGGCCGCGGATCGTGAGGCCGGACCGCCTACAAGTCCGGCGGGTCGGCCGCGGATCGCGAGGGCCGGACCCGTCCTACAGGTCCGGCGGGTCGGCCGCGGATCGTGAGGGCCGGACCCGCCCTGGAGGTCCGGCGGGTGGGCGGTACCGTCCCGCCGGACGCACTGCGCCCGCTCCGGGTCCCAGCGCTCAGCGGCCGCTGTAGAACGACGGGATGCGCATGTCGCGCATCGTCCGGAAGCCGGGAGCGGCGGCGATGACGGCGGGGATCGAGTTGACGGTGATCGACGCAGTGGCGATGTCGCCATGCACGCCGCCGTCGATTTTCGAGTAGAGCCGCGGCGAACCCTCGACCAGGACCGCATCGTACGACTCGGGTGCGCCGAGGTAAGCCTCGAGGCGCAGCGAGATCCGCGGCTCGCCAGCGACATAGCCGGCCGCGGTCTGGATGACACCGGCGGCCTGTCCGGCGGCAACGGCGATGAACTCGCTCGCCACCGGCGCCGCCGCCAGTTTCGGCTCGACCGTCTCGACGACGCGGTCGACGCGCCAGCCCATCGCGTCGGCAATCATCTGGATCGATTCGGTGAAGCCGACGTGGCGGACGGTGCGGTCCTCGACCCTGGCGCGGAACTGGGCGAGCGTCAGGCCGGCGCCGATCTTCTGCTGGAACGGCAGCCGCCGCACGCGCGCATCCTGCACGCGCCAGACCTCGATGCGATCCACGCGCTCGCAGACGCCGGTCAAGGTAATCGCGAGCGCGTCCATCGTGAAGCCGGGATTGACGCCGGTGCCGAGCACCGCCACCTTCGCCTTGAGCGCGAGCCGATCGAGCCGGGCGGCCAAGCGCCGGTTGGCGCGGGACGGATATGCCGCCTCCTCGGTGGTGGTGACGATCGGCACGCCAGCCTGCAACACTTCCTCGAACTGCGGCATCACCGTCCGCAGCGACGAACTGGTACACAGCACCGCAACGTCCGGCCTGGTGGCGCGAATCGTCTTGCCGAGGCCCGAGGTGACCTTCACCCGCAGCGTGCGCGGCATGCCGATGACCTCGCCAACGTCACGCCCGACCTTGGCCGGATCGATGTCTACCGCGCCGACGATGCGGAAGCCGTTGCGGGTCGCCACCTGCTGGGCAACCGCGGCGCCGATCGGCCCGAGGCCGACATGCAGAACTCGGATCTTCAATGCTAGTGCGCCCCTCCCGAAGCGCCACCGCGTTTTGCCCGCTTCATGATCATCACCAGCGGCATCATCAGCAGGAAGACGACACCGAGCAGGCGGAAGAGGCATGACGAACGAGACCATCGACGCCTGCGCGCAGCAGCATCCCGTGCAGGACGGCGTAGGCGCGCTCGCGTGGCGGTGACCACGTCGGCGCCGGCGGCGATCAGCCCGTTGCGAATCTGCTCGAACATCGACTGCGTCACCGGGTCGTAGACGCTGATGTGCTCGCCGAGCGTGCGCGCCGATCGTCTGGCGCTGCCGCTGCAGGATGGTGCCGGTGATGGCGATGCCGATGCTGCCGCCGATGTTGCGCATCAGGTTGAACAGGCTGGTGGCGTAACCCATGCGGTCCTGGGCGATCGTCGGCCATCGACACCGTGGTCAACGGCACGAACAGCAGCGCCATGCCGGCGCCCTGCAGGAACTGCGGCCAGAAGATGTCCCAGTAGCCGGCGTTCAGATTCAGCTGGCCGAGCCAGAGCAGCGTGACGCCGCCGATGGCGAGGCCGAGCGCACGAGCAGCTTGCGCGGATCGACGATGCCGGTGAGGTAGCCGACGATCGGCATCATGATCAGCGAGCCCATGCCGCGCGGCGCCATCGCCTTGCCCGCCTCGAGCGACGAGTAGCCGAACAGCGTCTGCAGCATCACCGGCAGCAGCACCAGGCTGCCGTAGAGCACGAAGCCGAGCACGGTCATCAGGAACACGCCGACGGCGTAGCGTCCGGTCCTTGAAGACCCGCAGGTCGATGATCGGGTTCTTCGACTTGCAGCTGATGGATGATCGAGCGCGACCAGCGTCACCGCGGCGACGATCGACAGCGAGGGCGGTGATCATGCGTCGACGCGAACCAGTCCTCCTGCTGTCCCTTGTCGAGCACGTACTGCAGCGTGCCGATGCCGACGACCAGCATGCCCATGCCCCAGTAGTCGATGCCCTTCGATTCGCGCTTGCAGATAGGGCGGATCGAAGACGAAGGCGCGCGTCATCAGCGATCGACGACGATGCCGACCGGCAGGTTGATGTAGAACACCCAGCGCCAGCTGTAGTTCTCGGTCAGCCAGCCGCCGACCACCGGGCCGAGGATCGGCGCGACGACGATGCCGAGGCCCCAGAAGCCCATCGCCTGGCCGCGCTCCTCGGGCTTGAACGACTCGAGCAGCACCGCCTGCGACAGCGGCTGCAGCGCGCCGCCGGTCGGCCCCCTGGATGATGCGGAAGATGACCAGCGACGCCAGGTTCGGCGCGATGCCGCAGAGGAACGACGCCAGCGTGAAGCCGGCGGTCGACATCAGCAGCAGCCGCTTGCGGCCGAAGTCGCGACGCCAGCCAGCCGGTCATCGGCAGGATGATGGCGTTGGCGACGAGATACGACGTCAGCGCCCAGGTCGCCTCTTCCGTCGTCGCCGCCATGCTGCTGGCGATGTGCGGCAGCGACACGTTGACGACGGTGGTGTCCAGCACCTCCATGAAGGTGGCGAACATCACGGCGACGGCGACGATCCACGGGTTGATGTGGCATGCGGTCGCATGCTCGACGAATCCGGCGGCGCAGGCCGTTACTTCGTGTAGACCGTCGGCGTGACCGACATGCCCGGGACGCAGCAGCGCGCTCGGCATCCTGCCCTTCGTCGAGCACGATCTTCACCGGCACGCGCTGCACGACCTTGACGAAGTTGCCGGTGGCGTTCTCGGGCGGCAGCAGGCTGAAGCGCGAGCCGGTGGCCGCGGCGATGCTCTCGACCTTGCCCTTGAACTCGCGGCCGCCGTAGGCGTCGACCTCGATCGTGACCGCGCTGGCCGGGACGCATCTGCGTCGAGCTGCGTCTCCTTGAAGTTGGCGGTGATCCAGACGCGCTCGAGCGGGATGACGGTCATCAGCGGCTGGCCCGGCTGGATGACCTGGCCGGGCTCGACCGACTTGCGGCTGACGATGCCCGTGCACCGGCGCCTTGACGGTCGGCGTACTCGAGATTCAGCTCGGCCTGCTGCACCGCGGCCTCGCGCCTGCTTGCACGCGCGCCGCCGCCGACGCGGCGCGCGCCCGCGTCGCGGCCACCTGCTGCGGCGCCGGTCTGCGCCGCTGCGCAGGCCGGCGCCGGCCTGCTCGCGGCCGACGCGCGCCTGCGCCAGCCGGCTCTCGCGCGACGCGCGATCGCCGTCTCGGCCTCCTGCACCTGCGAGCGCGGCCGATTCCGCCGCCGCGCGCGCGGCATCGGCCGCCGCGACCGCGGCGTCGAACTGCTGCTGCGCGATCTCGTCCTTGGCCAGCAGCGCCTTGCAGCCGCTCGACATCGCGCGCCGCGCGTGCCGGCGTTGGCCTCCTGCTCCCGCAGCCGCGCCTGCGCCGTCGCCAGGCGCGCCTCGGCGGCCTCGACGCCCTGCTCGGCTTCGGCGATCGCCGGCCTCGCGCCTGCTGCGACGCCGCCGCTGCGCCGTCGAGACGCTGCTGCGTCGTCGTCGGTCGAGGTGATCGGCACGTCGGCGCCGCGCGGCCAGCGCCGCGGCCTCGGCGTCGGCGAGTTCGGCTTCGCGCGCGGTCGAGCGCGATCTGGTAGTCGCGCGGGTCGATCTCGACCAGCACGGCGCCCGCCTCGACCTGCTGGTTGTCGACGACCGGCACGCGCAGCACGGTGCCGCCGACGCGCGCGGCCACCGGCGTCACGTGCGCCTCGACCTGCGCATCGTCGGTGGACTCCTGTCCGCGGGTCGCCCAGAACCAGCGCGCCGCCGCACGACGAGCACGACGACGACGACGCCGGCGACGATCCGAACCGCGCTTGTTCACGGCTCGAGCCTCCGAGGTACTTGCTGCACCGCCTCTTCCGCGGTCCCGAGCGATCGCGCGAGCAGCGCCTTCGACGACGTTGAAGCCGTAGAGCGCGGCGATGTACTGCTCGTTGGCGAGCGTCACCGCCTCCTGCGCCTGCACGACTTCGATGTTGTTGGCGACGCCGGCGGCGAAGCGGTCGCGCGACTGCGTCAGCTGCTGGCGGCCAGCTCGCGCGCCGCGCGTCGCCGTCTGCAGCTCTTCGCCGGTCGCCTCGCAGATCGAGAAAGGCCGTGCGCACGTCGTAGTAGATCTCGGCCCGCAGGTCCTCGACCTCGGCACGGCGGCTGCGCAGCTCGGCATCGGCCTGCGATGCCGGCGGCCGTGCGTCCGGCCGCCCTCGAAGATCGGCACGTCGACCGCACCGGTGACGTTGAAGGTCGGCAGCGCGGTGCTGCGGCGTCAGGCCGATGGCGCCGTAGTCGGCGTTGAGGTGCACCGAGGGCAGCACGCTCGGCCGTCGGCCGCGCGCGCGCGATCGACTCGGCCGCCTGCAGCCGCTCCTGCGCGGCCAGGTAGTCGGGCCGCTCGCGGTACGCGCGCTCGAGCGCCTCCTCGCAGCGTCATCTCCGGCACCGGCACCGTCGGCAGCTGCGTCGACCAGCGTGAACTCCTGCCCGAGCGGCAGGCCGATCACGCGCGCCAGCTGCAGCTTGGTCTTCTGCGAACTCGTTCGCGGCCGCGGTCGCGCGCTGACGATCGGCGCTCAGCCGCACCTCGGCGCGCACGACGTCGAGGCCGGCGACGATGCCGCTCTGCCGCAGGTCGACTGCGCCTGCGCGTGGAGCGCCTGCGCGGTGTCGAGCTGCGCCCGCGCCGTGTCGGCGCGCGCCGCGGCGGCCAGCGCCTGCAGGTAGAGGTTGGCCGACGACCAGCACCACCAGGTCGCGGGCGCTCCGGTAGCGCATGGCGCGCGGCGGCGACGTTGTGCGACTCGGCGCGCGGCGCTCGTTGATGCGCCGCGAGGTCGAACAGCGACTGCGACACGCGAGACGCGCGCGTCGAACACGTTGAACGGACCGACCACGCGCGGGAAGGTCGGCGCCGAGCGGGAAGCCGAACGCCTCGAGGTTGATCTTGCGGCGCGACTCGGTCGACGCGTGCCGTTCACGTTCGGGCAGCAGCTCGCTCAGCGCCTGCCAGCGCGCGCCGCGCGCGCGCTCGCACGCCCTCCTCGGCGCTGCAGCACGCCGAGGTTGTGATCGAGCGCGCGGTGGATGGCATCGGCGATCGACAGCGCGATCGGCTGCGCGCTCGGCGTCGCCCTGCGGCACGCCGCCCATGAACGGGCTGGTGGACGGCAGCGACGGGCCGACCGTCTGCAGTTGCGCCGCGGCCACCGCCGGCACTGCCAGCGTCAACACCGCGCCGAGGAATAGATTGTGAAGGGGCCGCGACGAGTCACGAAAGGAGCCTCGGTCGTGCGAAGTGCCGGCGGAGAGGAACGCTTGCGCGGCACGAGATAGTTAAGTATCGTTGAACAATTATTCTTAACACAAGTTCTTTCTTATTCCCTTGGCAGCCCGGCTGGACGCGGCACGGAACGATGAGATGCCTGCAAACCTCAAGTGCGGCGACGAGCTGGCGAGCCTGGTGCTCACGCTACGCGCCATTCAATTCACCCAGGGACATCACCCCTGGATGCTGCTCGGCCTGACGATGGCCCAGCTGAAAGCGGTGATGCTGCTGGCGCAGACCGGCGGCATGCGCAGCCGCGAATTGGCCGATGGGCTGGGCATCGCTCCCTCCGCCGCAACGCCGCTGGTCGACCGTCTCGTCGAGCAGAAACTGGCCCGGCGAGAGGACGACCCGACCGATCGCCGCATCGTCCGCATCCAGCCGACGCCCAAAGCGGTCTCGCTACACGACGAGCTGATGCAGACGAAGAGCGCGGTGCTGGCGGAGGTGCTCGACGAGGTCCCAGCGAATCGGCGTGAAGAGGTGCATCGCAGCGTGGCGCTGCTGCTGGAGTGCGCTCAGCGGGTGCTGGGCCGGCAGGCGAAATCGCCGGGGAAGAAGAAGCAGGAGCCGGGGAAGAAGAGGCAGGAGTAGGGCGGGTGCCGCGAAGCGGACCCGCCTTCTCTAGGCTGCTCGTAGGGCGGGTGCCGCGAAGCGGATCCGCCGTGCTTAATTGAGGGCCGCTTCGGCGAGCGCTTCGCGCACCGCCACCGGCAGCTGCCCCGCCGGAACCACCGCCTCCGCGATGATCTCCTTCAGCCGGAGCGGCGTCCACCGACTCGACCTCGAGCAGCTCGACGGCCAGCGCCTTCACCGCCGCCCGCTGCCGCTCGATGATCTGCCGCGCCGTCTCGTAGCCGCGCATCACCAGGCCGCGGATCTCCTCGTCGACCCGTCGCGCCGTCTCCTCGCTGAAGCCGGTCGCGCGCTTGTCGCTGTCCCAGCGCGCTCGACGGCCGCCGGAAGTGCACGGGGCCGAGCGGTGACATGCCGAGCTCGCACACCATCTTGCGCGCCAGTTCCGTTGCCCGCTCGATGTCGTTCGAGGCGCCGCTGGTCATCTGCCGCAGGAACAGCTCCTCGGCGATGCGCCCACCCATCAGGATGGCAATCTGCGCCTCGATGAACGGCTTGCAGTGCGTATAGCGGTCCGCCTCCGGCAACTGCATCGTCACGCCGAGCGCCCGGCCGCGCGGGATGATCGTCACCTTGTGCAGCGGATCGGCGTCCGGCAGCAGCGCCGCGACCACGGCATGGCCCGCTTCGTGATACGCGCAGGTAACGCGTTCATGCTCGCTCATCGCCACCGACTTGCGCTCGACGCCCATCAGGACCTTGTCGCGGGCGGCGTCGAAGTCGCGGTTGCCGACCATGTGGCGGCCGTCGCGCGCGGCGATCAAGGCCGCTTCGTTCACCAGGTTGGCGAGGTCGGCGCCGGAGAAGCCGGGTGTGCCGCGCGCCAGCGTGCGCAGCTCGACGTCCGGCTCGAGCGCCACCTTGCGCGAGTGCACGCGGAGGATCTGTTCGCGCCCCTTCAGGTCGGGGTTGCCGACGGTGACCTGCCGGTCGAAGCGGCCGGGCCGGAGCAGCGCGGAGTCGAGGATGTCGGCGCGATTGGTGGCCGCGACGACGACGATGCTGTCGTTCGGCGAGAACCCGTCCATCTCGACCAGGAGCTGGTTGAGCGTCTGTTCGCGCTCCTCGTGGCTGAGCGAGTTGCCGCCGCGGCTGCGGCCGACGGCATCGAGTTCGTCGATGAAGATGATGCAGGACTTGTGGCGGCGTGCTTCCTTGAACAGCTTGCGGACGCGCGAGGCGCCAACGCCGGCATACATCTCGACGAAATCGGAGCCGCTCGTCGACATGAACGGGACACCCGCTTCACCAGCCATCGAGCGGGCGAGCAGCGTCTTGCCAGTGCCAGGAGGGCCGACCAGCAGGATGCCGCGCGGGATGCGGCCGCCGATCGAGGCGAACCGCCCCGGCTCCTTCAGGAAGTCGACGATCTCGCGAACCTCGTCCTTCGCTTCGTCGACCCCGGCCACGTCGGCGAACGTGACGGTGACATGCTGCGGGGTCGATGGTGCGGGCTTTTTCCAGGCTGGGCACGCGCCCGGTGACGACGCGGATACATCGCCAGGCCGGCGAAGCCGAAGAACAGCAGGCCGACGGCGAACGCACCATAGCTTCCGGCCTTGGACGGCTCGGAACGGCTGACGTCGATACGGATACCCCGGTCAGTCAGGTTGCTGATGAACGCGGCATTCGTCGCGACGTAACCCTGCGGCGCGATCGTGGCGAACTGCGTGCCGTCGACCTGGCGGTAGGTGAGCGTGTCCGCGTCAACCGTCACGTGCTTGACGCGGTTCGCCTGTACGTCGCCGAGGAATTCGGAGAACGCACGGCTCGGCGGTGCCGGCGCTGCCATCGAGCGGTATGCGATCACGCCGGCAACGGCGAGCAGGACGATGAAGACGCCAAGGCCCATCCAGGCGAGGCGCGTGCGTGGCAGCTTGCCTCCGAGCACGGTGTTTCCCCTACGGAGCGGATAGGAGCCCGCCCCACTCCGGGACAGTCCGGAATGCCAGCGGCTCGGTTTAGTTGTGGAGGAACGCGGATGGGTGGAGGTTGGGGCCGCCGACCAGGCGCGTCTATGCATTCTATCGGGTCGGTCGATGACTGTAAATAGATACACAAAAAGGATTTATGAGGCTCGGCCATAATCAACAGGTGCGTGTCGGCTGCTCAGGGTGGCAGTACAAGCACTGGCGCGGAGACTTCTACCCGGCGGGGCTGCCGCAGGCGCAGTGGTTCGCCCACTACGCGCGCACGTTCGACACCGTCGAGATCAACAACAGCTTCTACCGGTTGCCCGAAGGCGAGACGTTCGCCCGCTGGCGGGCTCAGGCGTCGCCTGGCTTTCTCTACGCGGTGAAGGCGAGCCGCTTCCTCACGCACATGAAGAAGCTGAAGGATCCGGAGGAGCCGATCTTCCGCTTCTTCGACCGCGCCGATCATCTCGGGCCACGGTTCGGGCCGGTGCTCTACCAGCTGCCGCCGCGGTGGCCACTGAACCTTGAACGGTTCGAGCACTTCCTTGCGGCGCTGCCGAAGCGGCGCTGGCAAGCCGTCGAGTTCCGCGAGACGAGCTGGTACGACGAGCGCGTCTTCGAGCTGCTGCGGCGTTACAAGGTGGCGCTCTGCCTGCACGACATGCAGGGCTCGGCGACCGGCACGATGATCGTCGGCCCGTTCATCTACGTCCGGTTTCATCACGGCACGGAGAAGTACGGCGGCCGCTACGAGGACGACCGCCTCGACGACTGGGCGGAGTGGCTGGCGGCCCGGTCGCGCGACGGGCTCGACGTGTTCGCCTATTTCAACAACGACGTGGGCGGGCACGCACCGCGCGATGCCCTCCGGTTGCGCGAGCGATTGCCGGCACGCCTGGCACCCGGGTGATGCGGCGCTACTGCTGCGCGGTGCCGGCGCGCTGTTCGACTGCGACAGCGGCATGTGAGCGCCGCGGGTCGGCGCCGCCCTCGACGGTGTGGCCGGCGCAGGTCGAGCGAGCACGCCCGACGCATAGCCGTAGCGCACCTCGCCCTTGCGGCCGATCTTCTGGAAGCGGTGGCCGCGGGCGATCAGGTCTTCAGACGATCGCGCGCGGAAAGCGATCTTCGATCTCGACCCGCGCGGCATTGCCGAGCGGGTCGGCCGGGTCGCGGGTCGACGAGAAACCGCGGCGCCTCGATGGCGCTGCTGCATCGACAACCCGCCGTCGATCACGCCGGCGATGATCGAGTAGGTCGCCGCCGGTATCCAGGCGTTGCCGGCGACGCCGACCGCGCAGGCGCGGCACCTGCCGGCCGTTCTCGTCCCGGAACACCAGCATCGGCAGGTTGGCGGTGTTCGATCGCGTCAGCGGCAGCAGCTGGCCGTAACTGCCGGGCGTCGTTCGATTCGAGCGCAGGTGGTTGTTGTAGAGGAAGCCGAGCCCGCGCGACACGTAGAACGAGCCGCCCCACGTGCTCAGCGTCTGCGTCACCGCGATCATGTTGCCGTCGGCGTCGGCAATGACGATCGCCGTGGTGCCGCTGCCGATGCGCTCGACCGTGCCACCGACACTCGTCGGAGTCATCCGGGAAGCGGCCAGCCGTCCTGCCGTTGATGCGGCGGAACAGTTCGGCGCCGTGCGACGCCTTGAGGTGCTCCTCGTACTCGACGTGCCACATGGCCGGGTCGGCGATGCGCGCGATCCGGTCGCGCGACCTTCCACGACTCGATCAGATAGTGCCAGTAGTCGGCGTCGCCGGCCGTTGTCGCGCGCGGCCGCGGCGTGTAGTTGCCGAGCACCTCGAAGAGCTTCCAGCAACGAGACACCGGCGCCGACCGGCGGCCCCCCGGTATACAGACGTGTGACCGCGATAGCGGATCGACACCGCCTTCCGCTCCACCGCGCGGTACTGGGCGAGGTCGTCGAGCGTGATCAGGCCGCCGTTCAGCGATCCATGTCCGCGGCGATCCGCTGCGCGATCGCGCCGCGGTAGAAGGACAGCCGCGCCCTCGGCGGCGATCGTCCGCAGCGTCGCCGCGTAGTCGCTGCTGACGAACCGCTCCCCCGCCTTCGGCAGCCGCCGCGCCGGCAGGAAGATGCGTGCCGACGCCGGGTACTTCTCGCAGCAGCTGCCGCCCCTCGGCAATGCGTCGACGGCAGCGTCTGATCGAGGACGAAGCCGCTCGTCGGCGTAGCCGATCGCCGGGCCGATCAGCTCGGCCCAGCTCACGCGGCCGCTGCCGTATCGCGTGTACAGGTAGTCGAGACCGGCGACGACGCCGGGGATGTTCACCGCCGCCGGGCCGTCGCCGACCAGCCGGCCCGCCGCGAAGATGCGCGGGTTCTCGAGCGTCGCGGCGCGCGGCGTCTGGTCCTTGTATTCGATGACCGTCGGCTCGGCCATCCCCCTGCAGGAACAGCACGGCCTGGCCGTCACCGCCGATGCCGGACGCGTCCGGTTCGACGACGCCGAGTGCGAACGACACGGCAATCGCCGCGTCGACGATGTTGCCGCCGCGCTCGAGCACCAGCCGGCCGGCCTCCGACGCCAGCGGATGGCGCCGAGACCACGACGGCGCGCGACGATGTGACCGGCGGCCTTGATCAGCGGCTGCGCTCGCGACCAGCTCGTCGACCACGTCTTCGAGCGCGCGCAGGCGACCTCGCCTCCGCCGCCCGCGGCCGGTAGCGGGCGCGCAGCGCCTCCCACTGCGCCGCATTCGCACCCTCGCCGTAGTAGAGGCGTCGCAGCGTCGCACCAGACGGCGTCGAACGCCGGCGACCAGCGCCGCGCGGAGCCGGTGCGTCGGACCGCCAGGCCGCGGCCGCCTTCGTCGACGGCGCGCGGCGCCGGCACCATCCAGAGCTGGTAGGCGCGGCCGACGCGCGAACAGCGGCGGGCGGCTCCGTCGCGTCGCGCAGCGGGTTGCCGTTGTAGACGGGACGCGGCTCGGGAATCTCGCCGATGGCGATACGTCCTGCCGTCAGGCGACCACGCGACGGTGCCGCCATGCCGCGAGACGAGCACCGGCGGCGGCTCGGGCCGGGCCGCGCCAACCGGATCGGCAGCGTCGACTCAGGGCGCTGACGCGCGGTCACCCAGGTCGAGCCGACCCCGTCGCGAACCGCGTAGAACGCCAGGCGTGCGCCGTCGGGCGCCCACGCCGGATAGCCGTCATAGCCTCGCAGCCTGCATCAGGCGGGTCGCCGGGCCGCGGCGCAGCCCGCCATCGCCAGTGCGAGGCCGCCGCGAGCAGGCGCATCAGCCAGATATCGAGGTCGCCGTCCTCGCTGTCGCGATTCGAGACAAACGCCACCCGGCGGCCGTCCGGCGACACCCGCGGCTGCAATCTCGTCGTCCGGGACTGGGTGAGCGGCTGCGGCAGCGTCTCGTCCGCGATCGTCCGCGCTGACCACGAAGAGATCCCACTGGCTGGCGTCGGCGCCGCGAGCGCGAGAACACGAGGCGCCCGTCGGGCGTCCACGACGGCGATCGCTCGTCGCCGGGCATGGTGGTCACGCGGCGCGCTGCGCCACCGCGCGCGGGGACGACTAACAGGTCGAAGCCGTCGCCGCCGTCGGCGGCGAAGGCGATGCGCTTGCCGTCAGGCGACCAGGCGGGCTCGCGTTCGGTGCCGACGGCGGTGGTGAGTTCGCGTGCATCGCGGCCATCGGGCAGGACGGTCCAGATGCGGTCGAAGAGGACGACCGCGAGGCGCTTGCCGTCAGGCGCCCAGGCCGGCTCGCGCATGCCGGCAACGCCCGACTGGGCGCGAGGGGTGAGGACCAGCGCCGAAACGAAGACGGCGGTCGCCAGCAGGCGGCCGCCGCATTGTTTCCTCATGCCACTTAGCTGGCGTTCACGGCGGCGACGATGTGCCGGGCGGAGATGCCGAAGTGGTCGAGCAGCTCGTCGGGAGCGCCGCTGCGCGGGATCTCGCGCACGGCCAGGCGGTGCACCGCGATCGACCGGCCGGCGACGGCGGCGGCCACCGCGTCGCCGATGCCGCCGACGGCGTAGTGGTCCTCGACAGTGATGATCCGGCCGCGCGTCTCGCTGCCGCAGCGAATCAGCGATGCCGCGTCGATCGGCTGCAGGCGAGTACAGATCGACGACGCGGACCGCGGATGCCCTGCTGCTGCAGCTCGTCATGAGCCCTGACCGCCTCGACCAGCGTGACGCCGGCGCCGACGATCGTCGCCACGTCGTCCGCGCTCTGCCGCACGATCTTGAGGCCGCCAATCTCGAACGTCTCGTCGCGGCCATAAATCACCGGGGTCTTCGGCCGTGAGGTCCGCATGTAGACAGGGCCGGGATGATACGCGGCGAGGTCGAGCAGCCGCTCGGTGCTGACCGCGTCGCGACGGGTAGAGCACGGTGATGTTCGGCTGTGCCCGCATCATCGCCAGGTCTTCGAGCGCCATCTGCGAGGGGCCGTCCTCGCCGATCGAGACACCGGCGTGCGAGCCGGCCATCTTGATGTTGAGCTGGCTGATCGCGGCCATGCGGATGAAGTCGTAGGCGCGCGTCAGGAACGCGGCGAAGGTCGACGGGAACGGGAATCGCGCCCCGCGCCGCCAGGCCCATCGCGGCGCCGATCATCACCTGCTCGGCGATGAAGTTCTCGTAGAAGCGCTCGGGGTGCTCGTCCTTGAACTTCTCGCTGAACGTCGAGTTCTTGACGTCGGCATCGAGCGCGACGATGCGATCGTCCGCCGCACCGAGGCGCGCCAGCGCGGCGCCGTACGCCTCGCGCGTCGCCACCATCTCTCCCAGCTGGTACGGCGGCGCGGCGGGCGCTGCCGGCGTGGGTTCCGGCCGCGCGATGCTGCGCGGCGCGGGCGGCGGCCCGAGCGGCTCGTCCTCGGTCACCAGCTGCGCCCGCAGTTCCGCGAGCGCCTTGTCCTCTTCCTCACCCTTCTTGAGCGGCTTGCCGTGCCAGCCGCCCTTGCCCTCGATGAATGAGATGCCCTTGCCCTTGATCGTGCGGGCGAGAATCATCGTCGGCTGGCCCGTGGTGCGGCGCGCCTCCTCCAGCGCATCGAGGATCGCGGCGAGATCGTGGCCGTCGACGATGATCGAGTGCCAGCCGAACGCCGTCCAGCGGCTGGCGTACGCCTGCATGTCGTGCTGCCACTGCGTCGGCCCGCTCTGGCCGAGCGCGTTGACGTCGGTGACCGCGCAGATCGAATCGAGCCGGTCGGTCGCGGCAATCTGCGCCGCCTCCCACACCGAGCCTTCTGCTGTTTCGCCGTCGCCGAGCAGCACGTAGGTGCGGTAGTCCGACTTGATGCGGCGCGCGTTCAGGGCAATGCCGACGGCCGCGCAGAGGCCCTGACCGAGTGAACCGGTGGCGACGTCGACCCACGGCAGCCGGGGCGTCGGGTGGCCTTCGAGGTCGGAGGTGAACTGGCGGAGCTTCAGCGATCTCGTCGCGCGGAATGATGCCAGCCTCGGCCCACGCGGCGTAGAGGATCGGCGCGGCATGTCCCTTCGACAGCACGAAGCGATCGTTGTCCTGGTTGTGCGGATCGTGCACGTCGTAGCGCATCTCCGAAAAGAACAGCGCGGCCATGATTTCGGCCGCGGAGCAGCAGGTGCTCGGATGACCGCTACCGGCGGCGGTGGTGGAGCGCACGGAATCGATCCGCAGGCGCGTGGCGACATTGATCAGCGCGGGCACGCGCGAGGACGTCTGGACGGGCAAGAAGGAAACCTCCGCCGGTAATTATAATGACCTGATGCTCGCGCTGCGTTACGCGTATGTACTGGCGCTGGTCGTCTGGCTCGGCGGAATGGTGGTTCTTGGCGCAATCGTCGCGCCGACCATCCTCCAGGTGCTGCAGGCCGGCGCGCCGGATACGGGGCGGGCGCTGGCCGGGGCGGCATTCGGCGCGGTGCTGTCCCGCTTCCACTATGTCGCCTACGCCTCAGGCGGCGTGTTGCTGGTGACCCTGGCGCTGATGGCCGGTGCTCGGACCGCGGCCGCGCGGCTTTGCCGCCCGCATCCTGCTCATCTGCCTGATGCTGGCGCCGGCGGCTACTCCGGCATGGTCGTGCTCGGCACCCTCGATACGATCCACCGTGAAGTGGGGGCACTGCCCTCCCTGCTGCCCGCGGCCGACGTCCGTCGCATCCGCTTCGACGCGGCGCACGTGCTCTCGACCCGCTTGATGATGCTGAACATCGCCGCGGCCATGGTGCTGCTCTACTGGGAGGCACGGGAGTACGAACGATGAGTGGCGCCGACGTGAACTACACCGACATCGAGACGGAGGTCCGCCGCGGCGTCATCGTCGCCGACAGCGCGGCGGACGCGCTGAGCCGCACCGTCGACACGCTGAAGCGCCGGGTGCCGCACTACACCTGGGTCGGCATCTACCTGCTCGAAGGCGATGAGCTGGTACTCGGACCGTTTCTGGGCAAGCCGTCGCCGCACACGCGCATCCCGCTCGGCCGCGGCATCTGCGGCGCCGCCGCCACCGAGAAGGCGACGATCATCGTCGACGACGTGCACAGCGACGCACGCTACCTGGCGTGCAGCATCGACACCCAGTCGGAGATCGTCGTGCCGATCATGCGCGGCGGCACCGTCCTGGGCGAAATCGACATCGACAGCGATCGACGCGCGGCCTTCAATGACGAAGACCGTCGCATGCTGGAATCGGTCGCAGCGCTGCTGGCGCAGCGACTATCGGAGACCACGTGAAGCACACCATTACGCTCATCCCTGGCGACGGCATCGGTCCGGAAGTCACCGGTGCCGTCGTCAAGATCCTCGAGACCGCCGGCCTCGACGTCGAGTGGGAATCGCACCTCGCCGGCGTGCTCGCGCTCGAAGCGCACGGCGCGACGCTGCCCGACGAACTGCTCGACTCGATCCGGCGCAACAAGGTCGCGCTCAAGGGGCCGGTGACCACGCCGATCGGCGGCGGCTTCACCAGCGTCAACGTCGGCTGCGCAAGGCGCTCGACCTCTACGCCAACCTGCGGCCGGTGTGGAACATCCCGTCGGTGCCGTCGCGCTACGAGGACGTCGACCTCGTCATCGTCCGCGAGAACACCGAGGACCTCTACGCCGGGCTCGAGCACGAGGTGATGCCGGGCGTGGTCGAGAGCCTGAAGATCATCACCGAGACGGCGTCGACGCGCATCGCGAAGTTCGCCTTCGACTACGCGCGTGAAGCACGGCCGCAAGCGCGTCACGGCCGTGCACAAGGCCAACATCATGAAGCTGAGCGACGGCCTGTTCCTGCAGCTGCGTGCAGACGGTCGCCGCGCAGCTATCCCGACATCACGTCGCGACGAGCTCATCGTCGACGCCGCCTGCATGCAGCTGGTGATGAACCCGACGCAGTTCGACATCCTGGTGATGCCGAACCTCTACGGCGACATCGTCTCGGATCTCTGCGCCGGCCTGGTCGGCGGCCTCGGCGTCGTGCCGGCGCGCCAACCTCGGCGACGGAGATCGGCGTCTTCGAGGCGGTGCACGGCAGCGCGCCCGACATCGCCGGCAAGAGCATCGCCAACCCGATGGCGCTGCTGCTGTCGGCGCGTGCATGATGCTGCAGCACATCGAACGACGGCGACATGGCCGACCGGATCATGAAGGCGCTGGCCGACGTGCTGTCCGAGGGCAAGGTGCGGACCCGCGATCTCGGCGGCAAGGCGAGCACGATCGAGTTCACCGAGGCGATCTGCCGCAAGCTCGATCAACCGGAACCGTCGAATTGATGTCCGGCGGCGCGCCGAAATCCCTGTTCTACGCCCTGCTCCCGCAGTGCGACGCTGAAGCGGTTCGCGTCGCGCTACGGGATGGCGTCGAGCGACAGCTTTGCGTGCCGCTTCATTGCCGGCGAGTCGCATCGAAGAAGCGGTGCGTGCGTCGCGCATCCTGCAGTCGCGCGGCATGCTGCTGACGCTCGACTATCTCGGGGAGAGCGTCAGCACGCGCGCCGAGGCGGCAGCCGCGGCGGGCGAGTACCTGCGGCTGATGGAGGTGATCGTCGCCGGTGGCATCGAGCGGAACATCTCGCTCAAGCTGACGCAGCTCGGCCTGGACATCGACCGGGCGGTATGCGTCGACAACCTGCGGCGCATCCTCGAACCGGCGCAGCAGCATGGCTTCTTCGTCCGGATCGACATGGAGAACTCGCCGTACACGGCGGCGACGCTCGAGGTGTTCGAGACCTGTGGCAGCAGCAGCTACCGCAACGTCGGCGTGGTGCTGCAGTCGTGCCTGCACCGCACCGAGGGGGACGTGCGGCGCATGAACGCGCTCGGCGCGCGCGTGCGCCTGGTCAAGGGCGCCTACAAGGAACCGCCGGAGGTCGCCTACCAGCAGAAGTCCGAGGTGGACGCCGCCTACATCCGCCTGCTGCGCCTGTTGCTCGATGAAGGCACCTACCCGGCGATCGCCACGCACGACGAGGCGATGCTCGCGGCGACGCGGGCACATGCCGCGGCTGGCGGCATCGCCGCGGACCGCTACGAGTTTCAGATGCTCTACGGCGTGCGTCGCGACCTGCAGGCGGCGCTGGTCGCCGCCGGATACCGGATGCGGATCTACGTGCCGTTCGGCCGGGAGTGGTTCCCGTACTTCATGCGGCGGCTCGGCGAGCGTCCAGCGAACGTCTGGTTCGTTTTACGCAGCATTCTGCAGGAAAAGTGAGAGCCGGCGGCCAGCTCTGCCATAGGTACGGCTGCCGCTGCCCACTCTGAGCTGCGGGCTACCCACGCCGCAGCGTGACGCTGTGCCGGACAGTGCAGATCGGCAACGCCTTTCCCATTTCGGATACTCCGCCGCGCGCGCCGCCGCTTGCCAACGGCGGCACTGCAACGTCGCACCGCTCACGATCGCCACCTCCTGTTAGCACTCTCCGCCGATCACGTTTCTGTCCCAGGCAAGGCTGCGCAGCGCTCGAGTGGTGGCACCGCTCTTGAAGTGCCGGGCTGCATTCGGACGACCTGGAAACGGGGCGACGCCAGCGTGCGTCAAAACCGTCAGGAACCCTGAAAGGGAGACGGGCAATGTTTACGACGGACTCTGTGCAGCACCAGACGAATCCCGCATCGACGCCGGCCGCGGGCGTCCTCGCCCGCACGGCGGAGCAGCTGCGACAGTTGATCTGCGGGCTTCATGGGCACGACGCCCTGCTGCACTTCGAACAGGGGCGGGTATCGCTGCTGTGCACGTCGTGCGGGCACGAATCTCCCGGCTGGGACACGCGGCGCGAGCCGGTGCACCAGGAGCAGGCGAAGCGTGCGCCACGGCTGATCCGCATGCCGTTCCTCGGCGAGCGCCGCGCCGCCTGATTGCTGCCGCACACCGGAGCCAGGGAGGCTCCCGGCGTTCTTCGTCGCGCATAATCGAGCCGTGATCGGCGACAGCCTCGAACAGGTCGTGCACGATGTCGCGCTCGCGGTGCACGCCCACGGCGGCCGCGCGCTCATCGTTGGCGGCTGGGTCCGCGATCGGCTGCGCGGTGTGCCATCGAAGGACGTCGACCTGGAAGTGTTCGGGGTCGGCCAGGAGGCCATCGCCACGCTGCTGGCGCCCTTCGGCCGCGTCCAGGCGGTCGGGCAGAGTTTCCCGGTCTACAAGCTGATTCCGCCGCCCGGCGGCGCCGAGATCGACGTCGCGCTGCCGCGACGGGAGTCGAAGCGCGGCCGCGGCCACAAGGCGTTCGAGGTGCAGGGCGACCCGGCGATGTCGCTCAGCGACGCGGCGCGGCGACGCGACTTCACCATCAATGCGATCTCGTGGGATCCGCTGAGCGGCGCCTACGAGGACCCCTTCGGCGGCCGCCGCGACCTCGAACGGCGGCTGCTCCGTGCCATCGATCCTGCCACCTTTGGCGACGACAGCCTGCGGGTGCTGCGCGCGGTACAGTTCGCCGCGCGATTCGAGTTCGCACTGGACGAAGCCACCGCCGCGCTGTGCCGCGACATCCCGCTCGACGATCTGCCCGGGGAACGGCTCTGGGGCGAGGTCGAGAAGCTCCTGCTCCAGGCGGAGCGGCCGTCGCTCGGCTTCACCCTGGCGCAGGACCTTGGCGTCGTCGAGCGCATCTTCCCGGAACTGACACCGCTGATCGGCTGCGAGCAGGAGCCGGAGTGGCACCCCGAAGGGGACGTCTGGACGCATACGCTGCTGGTGATCGATCAGGCGCGAGCGCTGAACCGTGACCTCGATCGCCCACGCCTCATCACCGTGATGCTCGGCGCCCTCTGCCATGACCTCGGCAAGCCGGCAACCACCACCGTCATCGACGGCCGGATCCGCTCGCCCGACCACGAGCAGGCCGGCGTCGCTCCGACCGGGCGCCTGCTCGACCGGCTGAACATCCACAGCATCGACGGCTTCGAGGTCCGGCAGCAGGTGCTCGGCCTGGTTGCGCAGCATCTCAAGCCTGGCATGTTCTACAAGGCTGAACACGTCGGCGACGGCGCCTTCCGGCGCCTGGCGCAAAAGGTGGACATGGAGCTGCTGGCGCGCGTCGCGCGCGCCGACTGTCTCGGCCGGCCCGGCCCGTTCGACTGCACGGCAATGGACTGGTTCATCGAGCGCGCCCGATCGCTCGGCGTCGAGCATCGCCCGCCGCAGCCACTGCTGCTCGGCCGCCACGTGCTCGCGCTCGGCCTGCAGCCCGGACCGCGCGTCGGCGCGATCCTGAAGCAGGTCTACGAGAAGCAGCTCGACGGAGCGATCACCACCATCGAGCAGGCCATCGCCGAAGCAGGCGCGCTGGTCGCCCGGTAAGCGCGGTCCACCTGTTTCTTTGGGCTCCGCGCCTTGCTATTGCCGCGGACGGGCGAACTGCTCGTTGGCGTTGTAGACCGGCATCGCCTGCATGTTGGCGATGTGCCACCCGAGCTCGGCGAAGAAGCGCAGGTCGGCCACCGCGCCATCGTAGTCGTACCACGGTTTGATTTCGTCGCTTGGCTGGTGGTAGTCGGTGCCGTTGAACGCGTCCCGCCGCGTTTTCATCTCGGCGGCGCCGGCGCCGGTGAACTGCGTCGACTCGGCGAGCGACACGGCCGGGATGCCGACCTTGGCCAGCGGGAAATGATCCGAGCGGTAGAAGAAGCCGCGTTGCGGCTCCGGATCGGGGCTGACGACGCGACCCGTCCTCCGGGCGATCTCCGTCGCCAGAGGTCCGATCGAGGAGCGCTCGGCGCCAATCAGCACGATGTCCCTGGCGGGGCCGTAGACGTTCAAGACGTCGATGTTGATGTTTGCGGCCCACTGCGCCGCCGGCAGCGGCAGGTGCGTCGCGAAGTACTCGGAGCCGAGCAGGCCGGACTCCTCCGCCGTCGTGAAGACGATGTAGATCGAACGCGCCGGCTTGCGGCCGGCGCGGGCCAGCGCCTGCGCCACCTCCAGCACGCCCGCGGAGCCGGACGCGTTGTCCAGCGCGCCGTTGTAGATGCGATCGACGTCGGCGGCCTCACCGGGACGCGCATCGCGGATGCCGAAGTGATCGTAGTGCGCCGTGTACACCACACCTTCGCTCGGCTTGCTGCCCTTCAGCACGCCGACGACATTCGCGGCAGTGCGACGCCGGATCGTCTGCTCGACGCTGGCGGACACCTCGACGCCGAGCGCAACCGGCGCAGCGCCGCGCGCGAGCGCTCCTTGCCGCAGCGTGTCCAGGTCTTTCCCGGAGCGGGCGACGAGCGCTTTCGCCGCATCGTTGGTCACCCACGCCTGCAGGCGCAGCACCGGCGCACCCGGCACGGTTGGCACGTCGTACTGGGTGCCGCTGAAGCCTGATTGCACCACCTGCCACGGATAGGTGGCGGACTCGTCCGTGTGGATCAGGATCGCGCCGGCGGCACCCTGCCGCGCCGCCTCTTCGTACTTGTAGGTCCAGCGGCCGTAGTAGGTGAGCGCCGTGCCGCCAAACAGGCCGGGCTCCCCTGCGGTGGCCGGCGGATCGTTCACCATGATCAGCGCGATCTTGCCGCGCATATCGATGCCCGCGTAATCGTTCCAGCGGTACTCGGGCGCGACGATGCCGTGTCCGACGAACACCACTTCGCCGCCAACGTCGACCCGCGGCTCCTGCAGCCCCTTGAAGGCGACGACCTCCTGCATGTACTTGAACGACGGTCCGCCGGTGACGTTCAGCGTGAATCGGGGATCGAGGACCGATTCGACAATCGACAGGTTCTGGTAGTAGGTGCCGTTGTCGCCAGCAGGCGCATAGCCCAGCGTCGCCAGTTGCGTGGCCAGGTAGGCGGCGGCCAGTTCGCCGCCTCGCGTGGACGGCGCGCGTCCTTCGAGCAGGTCGGAGGCGAGGAACTGGAGGTGAGCGGCCAGCTGATCCGGCTGAATCTCGGCTGCGACGGCGCCCGAGTCGCGCGCGGGCGGCGGGACCCGGCTCTGCGCCCAGAGCAGCGAACCAACGGCGAGGAGCAATCCGGCGAACAGGGCGGCACGGCTGCGCATGGAAGAAAGTATAGTGGGCGCATGGCGCGTTATACCCTCGTGTATGGGCTTCGCCTGGTGCCGGAGGGCACGCTGGTCGAAGCAGACGATGTGCGGCTCCGGCTCAAGGACGGCGAGTCGGCGAACCTGACACTGCATACGATCGACGGCACGGTCCCGCAACTCAGGCGTGCGCTCGACCGGAGCCTGGACGCCTTCTTCGAGTTCCTGCCCGGCGCGACCGAGGAGGATCGAAAGGACTTCGATGACTCCTAACGGCCGCAGCGGTTGCAGCCGCGAGACAGGAACCCTGTTTGCAGTCCTCATCAACCGTGCCCGACACTCCCGCTCCGCTTAGCCTCGACGCTGCCGGTCCGAACGCCGACGCCTCTGCCGCCCCCGCCCGGACAACTCCGGCGGAGCGGCCGACCTTTCCCGGTGCGGCGCCGTCACGCGACTTCAACGACCGCCTGCTGCTCGACGTGATCGACGGCGTCAAGGCAATCCTGCGCAAGGAAACAGCCGAACGGCTGCGCGACGTCTACTTGATTGGGGACATCGAGAAGGACAACACGCGCGTCGTCATCGAGCGGCTGCGGGAGATGGCCAACGACAGCAACCGGCCGATCACGATGTACATCAACAGCGCCGGCGGCAACGTCACCGACGGGATGGCCATCCACGACTCGATCCGTCAGATCGTCCGCCGCGGCATCGAGGTCACCATCGTCGTCCAGGGGATGGCCTACTCGATGGGCTCGGTTGTGCTGCAGGCGGCCAGCGACGGCCGTCGCTTCGCCATGCCGCACTCGTGGATCATGATCCACGAACCCGCCAAGTGGGCGGGCTGGCAGTCGACGTCCGCCGCCGCGCAGCACCTCGATCGCCTGAAGCAGATGCAGGCGCAGATCTACGACATCCTGGCCCGCCGCTCCGGCAAGCCGCTGCCGAAGATCATCCGTGACACCAAGCGCGTCGACTTCTACCTCGACGCCACCCGGGCGCTGGAGTACGGTCTGATCGACGCCATCCTGGAGGGGTGAGGTCGGCGCTGTTTACGCGACCACAGCGTCGCGGCGATCAATGCTCACGCCGCTTCGCGCGCAGTGCGGAACTCCTCGAGCAGCCGCGCGACGTTCCCGGCAACCGAGTGCAGCGTCGGCGCCCAGCCCAGTCCCCTGGCGCGCGGGCTGCGGACAATCTGATCCAGCGCCAGCGCATCCGCGTACGGCCCCATCTTCGCCCGTGCTTCCTCGATCGGGACATGACGCACGTCCGGCGTCATCTTGGCGTGCCGCGCGATCGCTTCGACGATGTCGTCGACCCGCTCGTCAGCCTCGTCGTTCGCGTGAAAGATGCCGGAAGCGTCGTCATGCGTGGCAACACGCACGTAGAGGTCGGCGAGGTCGCGGTCGTAGATGCACGGCCAGTGGTTGCGACCGTCGCCGACGACGCGAACCAGGCCATTCAGCGCATCCTTGAGCAGGTCGCCGATGATGCCGCGTGCGCCACCGTAGACAATTGCCGGCCGGATGACGACGGTGCGCAGGCCGCCACCGGCTGCGTCGAGCACGAGCCGCTCGTGCTCGGGCCGCCACGCCACCAGCGCGGCCGGCCTGAGCGGCGCGTCCTCGGTGGCCTGCCCCTGAGTATCGCCGAGCACCCAGATGCCAGACGTATAGACGAACGCCGCCTGCTTGCCTGACGCCGCGCGGCGCCGGGCAGCGGCGAGCAAGGCGTCGACCGCCTGGCGGTCCACGGTGTCCGCGCGCTTCGAATGCTCGAGCGCGGTGTGGACAATGGCATCTGCGGCCTCCGCGGCCGCCTCGTACGGCGCCGGCTTGGACAATTCGCCGATGACCGGCGTCACGCCGCGTCGCGCCACCCGCTCCGCCTTCTCCGGGTCGCGAACGAGTGCGGTCACGGCGTGGCCGGCGCGAAGAGTCGCGTCGAGCACGGCCGTCCCAATGTAGCCGGTAGCCCCTGTCAGAAAGATGCGCATGAACGGGGCCCATTTTACAGGAGACGGTCACTGCACGGCTGCGCGCCGTACGGCGGGTGCCGGGGAATTCAGATCCGCGGTCGGACGGGTGCCGCGCAGCCGACCCGCCGAGCCCCGTTCGTGTCGCGCAGTCGGGCGGGTGCCGCGAAGTGCAGATCCGCGGTGGGGCGGGTGCCGCGCAGCGGACCCGCCGAATGCCGCGCCGTCCAGAATCGCGCCGTCGGGCGGGTGCCACGGAGCGGACCCGCCGATATGCCTGCACCCGACATGGCGCGGCAGGCGCGGCCTGGTGCCGCCGCGGCCTCCGGCTCGACGACGCGGAAAATCGCTGCAGCGGCTCGATGACGATCGCCTGATTCGCGACGTCAGATGTCCCAGACGCGCTCGTTGTCGTAGAAGCTGATGATGCCGTCTTCGCTGACCTTCAGCACCGGCCCGAAGCGGCTGGCGGCCATCGCCGCAGTCGTGCGGGCACCCTCGATGACGCCCTGCTCGGCATGATCGAGGGCAAGGTGGCGGAGGATTGCGCCGGCGGCCAGCAGCCGGCCGGTGCGATCGACGACCGTGGCGCCATCGAGCGACGCCAGGGCCGCCAGCACGCTCGGGTCGAGGTCGGTGGCCGCGCGCCCTTCCAGCAAACGCAACAGGTCGCGCCGCGACGGTGCGTCGGCAGCCGGCCGACTGTCGCCGCCGACGTTCAGCCGGTCGGCGGGAGCCACCAGTTGCGCGACCGCTACGTCGGGCTCGCGGGCGACGACGAACAGTGCGCCCTGCCGATCGTCGGCGAGGTCGAGGGCGGTCTGGAACAGCCGGGTGGCGAGCGGATCGTTGCCCACCGCTGCCGCCCAGACGCGGTACTTCGCCTGGACGTCGAGCAGGTGCCACCCGGCGGCACGGAACGCGAACACCTGCGCCCCCTCGGCGAACACCTTGATTTCGCGCGATGGGCTGAGCACCGCGCAGACGTGCCCGTGGGTCATGGTCGCCCGCGCATGCGCCTCGTAGGCCTTCGCGCCCGGCGCGTCGATGTTGCGCTGGCTGCCGGCCTCACGGCCCCAGCGGTCGATGTCGATCAGATCGAGCAACCGCCCCTCGGCGTTGGCCAGGAACACGGTCCGGGTCCCGTCGGCGAGACGGAAGAAGCTCTTGATCGAGGTGAGCGACTCGGTCGTCCAGCTGCCGAACGGCCGTGACTTGCCGTGGTGGCGCAGCGGATCCTGCGTCGTGCCGAGCAGCAGCACACCGGTGGAGATCGGCCGGTTCTCGTAGCTGGAGAGCGCGGCAACACGCAGCAGCTCGATGATCGCCGCGATCCGGTCGGCGCGCGCTTCACGGTCGTCGATGGCATAGGCGCGCGGATCGAGGAAGGCGCCGACGTAACGGTCTTCGATGGCACCGCGGAACAACTCGCCGCGCTCGGCGATGATCCGCGGGTTCAGGATCGCCTGGTAGCGGGCCGCGAGCACGGTGCCGATCGCCTGCGCCAACCGTACTTCGTGCGCCGTGAACACCCAGCGTCCAGGCACCCGAAGCGTGTAGCGCACCCCGAACCAGCGAATGATGATCGCCCCCGGGTTCGCCGACGGCTCGATCGCCAGTCCGGTTTCACCGGCGGCGCCGGGCAACGGCTCGACCTCGACCGTCGCTCGCTCGAAGAACTGCCGCAGGGCGGATTGCAGCAGGCTGTCGTAGAAGGCACCGACGGAAGGCATGAGGGAAGTGGAGAGGCGGAAAGTGTGGAGAAGTGGAAAGTGGAAAGTGGAAAGTGGTGATGAACCTCGGATCATAATTCACCGTGCGGCGCGACACGCTCATCGACTTCTTTGCCGACCTCGTCACCGTGCGGGGCGAGTTCCTGGTCTACGACGACGGCTACCGGAGGCGCGGCTATTCGTACGCGGATGTCGGCAGGGCTGCTCGTGGTTTTGCGGCGCGGTTGGCGGGCGCCGGCCTCGGCAAGGGCGACAAGGTGGTGTTCTGGGGCGAGAACCGGCCCGAATGGATCGCCTGCTACTGGGGATGCCTGATCGCGGGCGTCATCGTCGTGCCAATCGATTACCGCTCGGCGCCGGAGTTCGTCCTCAGGGTTGCCCGGCTGGTCGAGGCCAGGGTGCTGCTGCTTGGCGAGGAGACGAAAGACATCGCGCCTGATTCCCGGGAGGACAAGCCGGGCAACGACGTCCGGCCTCGTGACGTCTGGCGGTTCGCCGACTTGGACTGGCAGGCGGACGGGCCGATGCCTGCCGTCGCCATCGGCCGCGACGACGTCATCCAGGTGATCTTCACGTCGGGGGCGACGGCAGAACCGAAGGGGGTGATCGTCCGCCACCGCAACGTGGTGGCGAACATCGTCCCGGTCGAGCGCGAGGTGATGAAATACCGGCGCTACGCGCGGCCGTTCCACCCGCTAAGGTTCATGAACCTGCTGCCGCTGAGCCACATGTTCGGCCAGTCGATGGCCACGAACATCCCGCCGATGGTCGGCGGCACGGTCATCTTCACGCGCACCTTCAACCCGCACGACATCGTTCGCCTGGTCAAGGCGCGTCGCGTCTCGGTGCTCGTCTGCGTGCCGAAAATCCTGGACGTGCTGCGCGAACACGTCACGCGGACGATGCCGGAAGCGCTTGAAGCACCGCCGCCCGGCATCTCGATTCCGGGGCGATGGTGGAAGTATCGCCGCGTGCACCGCGCGCTCGGCATGAAGTTCTGGGCGTTCGTCGTCGGCGCGGCGCCGCTGCCGCCCGACCTCGAGGAGTTCTGGCGCCGCATGGGGTTCGCGGTGATCCAGGGCTACGGCCTGACCGAAACGGCGCCGATCGTCACGTTGAACCACCCGTTCAAGACGAGCAAGGGATCGGTCGGCACACCGATCGCCGGCGTCGAAGTCAGGATTGCCGAGGACGGCGAGATTCTCGTGCGCGGCGAGAACGTCACGTCGGGTTACTACGGACAGGCAGAACCGGTAGCGAGCAGCGACGGCTGGCTGCATACCGGCGACATCGGCGACCGGGACGCCGAAGGGCGCGTCTTCATCAAGGGGCGCAAAAAGGAGATGATCGTGACGCCCGAGGGGTTGAACGTCTTCCCCGAGGACGTCGAGCGGGTGCTGGACGACATCCCCGGCGTGCGCGAGTCAGCGGTGGTCGGCGTCAGCGAAGGCGCCCAGGAGCGGGTGCACGCAGTGCTGGTGCTCGAACCCGCCACCAGGGCCGACGACGTCATCCGCGCGGCGAACGGCCGGTTGCAGGACCACCAGCGTGTGCGGGCGGCGTCGGTGTGGCCGGGGACGGAACTGCCGCGCACGGAAGGCACCAGGAAGTTGAAGCGGCGCGCGGTCGCCGAGTGGGTGGCTGCCGGCGAGCATCCGGTGAGCGCACCGGCGGGAGATTCGATCGAGGCGCTGATCGGCCGCTTTGCGCACGGCCGCGATGTCAGCGGCGCCACCACGCTGGAGGAACTCGGCCTCAGCTCACTGGAGCGTGTCGAGCTCATGGTCGCGCTCGAGGACCGCTTCCAGACCCGTATCGACGAAGGCCGCTTTTCGGGTGTGGCGAGCGTCGAAGAACTGCGGCGGCTGGTCGAGGCGCCCGTCGCGGTCGCAGCGATCGAAGAGCCGGTCGACTTCCCGTCCTGGAACCGGTCAGCGCCGGTCAGCCTGGTACGCCGCATCTCGCTGGCCACCTGGATCCTGCCGCTGGCGCGGCTGTTCGCGCACCTCGAGGTGACCGGCCTCGAACATCTGCGCGGCCTGCAGGGCCCGGTGGTATTCGCGTCGAACCACACGAGCCACATGGACGTGCCGGTCATCCTCGCCGCGCTGCCGGGCGAGTGGCGCGCGCGTGTCGCTCCGGCGATGGTGAAGGAGTTCTTCAAAGCACACTTTTTCCCAGCCGAGCACACGTGGCGGCAGTGGTTCACGAACTCGCTGAACTATTACCTTGCGGCGTTCTACTTCAACGCGTTCCCGTTGCCGCAGCGCGAAGCGGGGGCGCGGCAGACGTTGAAGTACATCGGTGAGCTGACCGGCGGCGGCTGGTCGGTGCTGATTTTTCCAGAAGGGGTGCGCTCGACCAGCGGTGACATCAAGCCGTTCCGCGGCGGCATCGGCATGATCGCCTCGCGCTTGGAAGTGCCGGTCGTGCCGGTGCGGCTCGACGGCGCCGACCGCGTGCTGCCGACCGGCTCGTCCTTCATCCGACCGGGGCCGGTGCGCGTGGCGTTCGGGGCGCCGCTGCGTCTGCACGGTGAGGACTATGCGGCGCTGGCCAGTCAGGTCGAGGTGAAAGTACGGGAGCTGTAATTGCCGTAACCTGCTGGACGCATTGAGTATGCGTCGCAGGTAACCAACTTGTGTTGCAGCAAAGAGTTGCGCACCGCGACCGCGTGTGGCACACTGATTGCTACGCAAAGGCGAAAGGATGAGCTATTGAGCAAAGACGATCTGATTGATATGCAAGGAACGGTGGTCGCGGTGCATTCCGGCGGCCTCTATCGCGTGCAGTGTGACGCCGGCCACGAAGTACTCGCGCAGTTGAGCGGCCGCATGCGTCGATTTCGCATCAAGGTCGTGCCGGGAGATCGCGTCACCGTCGGTGTGTCACCGTACGATCCCGTGCGCGGCATCATCACCTTCCGCGCCCGATAAGAATCTTGGACAGCAAGGCTTCCCCTTCGCCGCAGAGACGCCGCAGCCGCCGCGGCCCCGCCCGCCCACGAGGCCCGCGCCCGCAAGCCGAGGCGACGCACGACCCCGGCGCCGTCACCTACGAACCCTCCGCGTTCGACCCGGCACCGATCCCGTTCGATCAGCTCTCGCTGGATCCGCGCCTGTTGAGCGGCATTCGTGACCTTGGCTGGAGCGAGACGCGCTCGATCCAGAGCGGTGTGATCCCGCTTGCCCTCGCCGGCACCGACGTCATCGCCTGCGCCGAAACCGGCACCGGCAAGACCGCGGCCTTCCTCGTGCCGATCCTGCAGCGCTTCCTCACCGAGCCGGTGCCCGACCCGCTGCGCACCCGTGCGCTGGTGATCGCGCCGACACGCGAGCTCGTCGTCCAGATCGAGGATCAGGTCCAGGGCCTGACCTACCACACCAAGGTGTCGAGCATCGCCGTCTTCGGCGGTGTGCCGATGGACATCCAGGAGCGCGCCCTCCGCGCCGACGTCGACATCATCGTCGCCACGCCGGGCCGCCTCATGGACCACATGCGGCACGACTCGATCAACTTCACCGGCCTCGAGATCCTGGTGCTCGACGAGGCGGACCGGATGCTCGACATGGGCTTCTGGCCCGACGTCCAGCGCATCCTGGCGGCGCTGCCCAAGCAGCGGCAGACGCTGCTGTTCTCCGCGACGATGCCGCCGGAAGTGATGAAGCTGACGCAGGAATTCCTGCACGAGCCGAAACTGGTGCAGGTCGGCCGCCGCGGTGGCCCGGCCGCCACGATCAGCCACTCGATCCAGACCGTGCCTGCGGCGGAGAAGACGCAGTGGCTGGCGCGCTGGCTGCGCGAAGCGGCGACCGGCCCGGTGCTGGTGTTCTGCCGCACGAAGATCGGCGCCGATCGCCTGGCGACGCGGCTGAACGGCATGGGCATCCGGGCGGCTGCGCTGCACGCCGACCGCACCCAGCAACAGCGCATGGCGGCGGTCGAAGGATTCAGGACGGGGACGTACCCGGTACTGGTGGCGACCGACGTCGCCGCGCGCGGGCTCGACATCGAAGGTATCGCCCACGTGGTGAACTACGAAGTGCCCGACACGCCGGAAGCGTATGTCCACCGCGTCGGCCGTACCGGCCGCGCAGAAGCGACAGGCACGGCCCTGACGCTGGTTGCCCCCGAAGAGGTGCGCGCGCTACGCGCGCTGGAGAAAGCCGTTGGCGTACAACTTCAATAACGACCCGTTTTCCCCCACGTCTGGCCGCGGCCTGATGTCGCCCGGGCCCACGCCGGCCGCCGCCGAGGCGCCGGCCGGGTCGCCCGCTGCCGCCGACCCGGCGGTCGCGCCGGACGTGCCGCAGTCGGCTGCGTTCGCGCGCTTCCGCTCCTGCCGCTGGCAGCAGCCGAAGGAAGAAGGCAGCAGCGAGTTCTGCACGCACCGGGAGGTCAAGCCCTACGCCGGCACCAACGGCTTCGACGCCGATGCGTGGTGCACGGAGTGCCAGTACTACAAGCTACGGCGCGCGCCGAAAAAGCGCCAGCCAGGTGACGACTACACCTACTAGCAGCGGCCGGCACCTTCCACGCGGCGGTCACGCCGCCACTAATCCGAAAATTCCTTCGCCAGGCTGACCCACTCCCCATTGGGCGCGAGCTGTTGATACGCGCGCCAATGGGGCCTGGCCTCGTGCGACTGGCCGCTCTTCTCCAGTGTGACGGCGAGGTAGAAGTGCGCGTCCGCGTAGGTCGGGTTGAGCCGCAGCGCATCGCGGTAGCACGCCTGCGCCGCCGGGTAGCGTCCGAGGTCGTGCAGGATGTTGCCAAGGTTGAAGTGCGCCTCGAACACCTCGGCGTCGAGGGCGATGGCCCGCTCGTAGAGCGCCTGCGCCTCGGCGATCTCGTCGCGGGCGTAATGGATGTTGGCGAGATTGATGAGCGCCGGCACCATGTACGGATCCACTTCCAGCGCGTGGCGGTAGCCGCTCATCGCATCGTCGAAGTTCGCCGGGTCGCCGTCGTCGAGGATGGAGGCGGAGACAAAGTATTCCTCGGCGGAGGAGGCTTCCGGCGCCGCCCAGGCATCCATCAGCATCGCCATCGGCGGCGGCTCGGGCCGCTTCAGTTGCAGGACCTTCGCCGGCTGCGCCTCGATGCGGAAGTCGAACGCGAGCTGGCCGCGGCGCGAGGCGAGCAGGTTGCGCAGCACCGCACGGAACGCCGCCCCGTCGGCGAGCTCCGCGTCCGCCTGCCTGATCACCGCCAGGTCGGCGAAGCTGTATTGCGCGTCGCCGTGTTCGCCGCGCTCGGGCCGGATCAACCCCCACTTCTGCATGTAGCGGAGGTGGTCGTCACGGACGTGCTTGTAGCGCTCGAGCAACTGGCGACGCGATGTCGCCGCCGATCCGGTGATCCCCACTGCGGTTCAATATAATCCACTCATGCTGCTCGCTGGCGACGTCGGTGGAACGAAGACGCTCATCGGTTTGTTCGAGCGGGCACAGCCACGTCCGAAGCCGCTGGCGATTCACTCCTACCCGACCAACGACTTCGCCAACTTCACCGCCATCCTCGACGCGTTCGCACTCGACGTGCACCAGCCGTTCAGCGTCGACGCCGCGGTGGTCGGCGTCGCCGGTCCGGTCGTCGGGCGGCGGGCACACCTGACCAACATCACCTGGGATATTGCCGCCGAGGAGATCACGGCGCGGTTCGGCACGCCCGACGTCGGACTGTTGAACGATCTCGAGGCGACGGCGAACAGCGTCGGCGTCCTCGACGGCGAAGAAATGCTGGTGCTGCAGGAGGGCGTCGCCAACCCGACTGGCAACGTGGTGGTCATTGCGGCCGGTACAGGGCTCGGCCAGGCGTACCTGCACATGGTCAACGGCCGGCTGCACCCGGTCGCATCGGAGGGCGGCCACGCGGACTTCGCGCCGCGCACCGACCGCGAGATGGAATTCGCGCGCATGCTGCGCGAGCTGTACGGGCGCGCCGAGGTCGAGCACGTATTGAGCGGGCCCGGCCTGCTCAACCTGCACCGGTTCACCCATCGCGGCGGCGAGTGCCCGATGCTCGAGGGCGCCGACGAGACCGAAGCGCCGGCCCGTGTCACGCAGGCAGCCATGGGCGGTCGGTGCCAGGGTTGCGCCGAGGCGCTGCGGATGTTCGTCAGCGCCTACGGCGCCGAAGCCGGCAACCTGGCGCTGCGCGGCGTGGCGATCGGCGGCGTCTACATCGGCGGTGGCATCGCCCCGAAAATCCTGCCGGCGCTGCGTGATGGCAGCTTCATCGACGCGTTCGGTGCGAAGGGCACCATGAGCGAGCTGCTGACGCAGATGCCGGTCAAGGTGATCCTGAATGCGGAGGCGGGGCTGCTCGGCGCCGCCGTGGCGGCACAGGCGTTAACGGCGAAACGACAGCCCGCGTCTTAGATATGCGGCAGGTCGACGGTCTCGAGCAGGTGATCCAGCCAGAGGTTCGAGAGCTTCTCCTGCACCGTGTTCTGACGCAGCCGTGCGTTCAAGTTCGGGAAGTCGACCTTGTCCATCTCCTGGTCCTGGTTGAAGCAGGAGAAGACGAACTCCTCGCGGCCGGTCACCGGGTCGACGTGCTTCTGCAGGCACTGCGCGCAGACTTCCTTCAGCATGCACTGCATCGGTGAGTTGATGCTGGCAATGCCGATGTGATCCGTGCGGATGTACGGCGCCAGCGCCGCGTGGCGTGCCGCCTTCACCGCTGCCATCATCCGATCCGAGCCGATGGCGATGATGCGTGTCACGTCGCTCATCGGCACGATCTGCTCGCCGAGCCCGCCGGTGGCGTACGCGACCATCGCCTGGACGATGTTGCCGCGGAAATGAGCGTCCTGCGGCCGGCCCGGGCTAATCTCCGCGCCGGTGTCGGTGCTCCAGATCACCTGGTCGGTCGCCGCCTCGATTTCTTCGCGCTTGTAGAGGTCTTCGCCCTTCTTGTAGCCGGCGAAGTAGAGGACCCGGTTGCCGTTGTCGCGCATCGCCTTGGCAATCGAGAACAGCACAGCATTGCCCAGGCCGCCACCGGCCAGCAGCACGCTCTCGCCGTGCGGGATCTCGGTCGGGGTGCCGGTCGGCCCCATGACGACGACCGGCTCACCAGGGGTGAGGTAGGCGCACAACCGGCTCGACACACCCATTTCGAGTGTGATCAGCGACAGCAGCCCCTGCTCCTTGTCGACCCACGCACCGGTCAGGGCGATGCCCTCCATCACCAGCGGCGCCGAACTGCCGTTCGCGCCAGCGGTGCTCGCCAGCGCCTCGAAGTTCTGCAGCCGGTAGAACTGGCCGGGGCTGAAGTGGCGCGCCGCCGCAGGCGCACGCACCACCACCTCGACAATCGTGTCGGTGAGCCGCTCGACGCGTTCGACGCGCGCGAGCAGTTGCTGATCGAGTGTGCCGACGAGCGAACTCCAGGCGGCGTCGCGCTCGGGCTGCGCTGCCGCATCGAGCCGGGCGAGAGGCTCGGCGAACAGCGCCGTCACGTGCCGGTAGCCGTGCTTGGCCGAGGCCATCGCCTTCACCACGTTGCCGGCATACGCGGGGTGATTGTCGCCGTAGTACGAGATGAGGCGGCCGCCCTCGTTGTACGAGGTGAAGAAGCCGTGCGGATCGGGCGTCAGGGTCACGCCAGCTTCCGCTGATTCGGCGCGATAGCCCTGGAAGAAGCGCTTCCGGCTATCGAGCTGGAAGGTGCCGGGCTGCTCCTTCTCGTAGATGATGTTCGGCGCGGTACCGGCAGCCACCAGCACCGTGCGCACCGGCATCTCGACGTTGCCGTTGGGCCCCTTGAAGATGATGGCGCGCACTTCGTCGCTGGCGTCGGAGATGATCTCCTTCGGATCGAGGTTCTCGGCGAACCAGATGCCCTCCTCGAGCGCCTTGATGATCTCCTCGTGGTTCAGGCGGTAGGCCGGCGAATCGGTCATGCGCTTGCGGTAGGCGAGCGTCACGCCGCCCCAGCTTCGCACCAGCGGGATGAAGTTCGCCGGCTCGCCGGCCGCGGCGGCGCGCTGCCGCTCGGCGCGGACGGCGCGGCCATGCTCGACGAACTCGTCGAGCGTGACCAGTTCGCCAGCGTCATAGGCCGCCCGCACTGCCGGTTCGCCGCGTTCGGCGACCAGGCGCTCGTAGCGCTCGAGCACCTTCTCGACCTGGATCGGGTAATAGGCGAAGAGCTCGGTGGCGGTATCGATGCCGGTCAGGCCGCCACCGATCACCACCGCCGGCAGGCGCGCCTGCAGGTTCGAGAGCGCATCGCTCTTGAACGCGCCGCTCAGCTGCAGCGCCATCAGGAAGTCGCTCGCCTTGCGCACGCCGCGCACCAGGTTGTTCTTCATGTCGATCACCGTCGGCCTGCCGGCGCCGGAGGCGATCGCGATGTGATCGAAGCCGTACTGCCAGGCATCCTCGATTGGCAGCGTGCCGCCGAAGCGGACGCCGCCATAGATGCGCAGGCGATCGCGGCGGGCGAGCGTCAGGTGCAGCAGCGTCAGGAAGTTCTTGTCCCAGCGCACGGTGATGCCGTACTCGGAGACGCCGCCGAAGCCCTCGAGCACGCGCTCATCGAGCCGGCGGTAGATGTCCTCCCACCGCTCGAGGGGCTGCGGCGCGACACGGCCGGTGGCCGTCTCGCCAGTGAGCGCGGCCGGCAGCGGCTCGATCTTCAGGCCGTCGATCGCCACCACGCCGAAGCCTTCGTTCAACAGGTAGTGCGACAGCGTGTAGCCTGCCGGACCGAGGCCAACGACCAGGATGTTGCGGCCGTTGTACGGCAGGGCGTAGGGGCGGCGCACGTTGAGCGGGTTCCAGCGGGTCAGCAGACCGTAAATCTCGACGCCCCAGGGCATCCCCAGTACGTCGGTCAGCGTGCCGGTCTCGACCTGCGGGATGTTCACCGGCTCCTGCTTCTGGTAGATGCACGCCTTCATGCAGTCGTTGCAGATGCGGTGACCGGTGCCCGGGCACATCGGGTTGTCGATGGCGATGATCGCCAGCGCCCCGATCGCGTCGCCGGCCTTGCGCACCATATGCTCTTCCGAAATCTTCTGGTCGAGCGGGCACCCCGGCAACGGGATGCCGAGCGGGTTGTCGGTGATGCGCCCTTCCTTGTCGCGCAGCCCCTTCGAGCACGAGTCCTTGTCGCGCTCGTGGCACAGCACGCAGTAGTGGATCTCGCTCAGCACCTCGCGCGGTGTTGCCGCGCTGATCGGTCAGCGTGAAGCCGTCGCGCCGGCGCAGCCGCTCGTCCGGACCGAGCATCGCCTCCGGCAGCTCGGCGCGCGGCCGCTGCACCTGCACCAGGTTGAAGTAGTCAACGGTTTCCGGGAAACGGAAGATGACCCACGGGCGATACCCCGGATCGTGCAGGCAGCCGGCGCACCAGCGCTTCAGCGCGTCGACCTGCGCGGCGAGCTGCGCCTTCTCGTCGTCGGTGCCACCGGTGCGCACGGCGATCTCACGGTCGAGCAGCGCGCAACCAGCGGTGGCAATCGCCAGCTCGTGATCGAGGTGCGCATACGGCCGCGCCAACTCGACAACGGTGGCCGTGTCAGCCTCGCTGACGCTTACGTGCGCGCCGCCCTTGACGAGCGGCAGCGACCGCTTGCGGACGAAGTCCACCTTGAAGCGGAACAGCACGTCCAGCGCGTTGGTATGCTCGTGCATCGCCGCCGCGGCCGCGCCGACGCGGAACAACCGGGTAACGAAGCGGCTGACGTGTGGGGCCATCCGCACGATCAGGTCGGACACCTCGATTGGCGGCCGCGGCGCCTCCGGGGCGAGACGATAGCCGTCCCACTCCGACCAGAGTTGCGCGTCGCGCGCGGCGGTCTCGGCGCAGAACAGGTCGTAGAGATCCTTCAGGCGGGCCGGCGAGTGCAGGTCGGCGTACGTGAACCCTTCGATGCCGAGCGGCATCGCAGGCGCGGTGTGATTCATCGAGAGACCTTAGCAGCACTTCTACACGGTGAAGCGGGTCAAGGCGAATTGCGACGTGACCGTGTAGGGCGAGCCCACTGGTCGGCGGCCGAAAAACCGGCCGCAAGTCCGTCGGCAACCACCGCATCGGGCCGGAACTTGTACGAGCTCTCGGTCCAGATGGCATCGCCGCCACGGAACGTCACCTTGAGGTTCGAGGCAGCGATCTCGACGGTCTGGCGACGGCGGCTGACGAGGTGCATCTCGACCCGCTGATGCGCCGCGTTCCACACCGCGCGGTGGCCGAAGCCGTCCAGCGTCGAAGTTGCCACCCAGCTCGTCGTTGATGCGGCGAAGCAGGTTGCGGTTGAACGCGGCGGTGACGTGCAGCGGGTCGGCATAGGCCAACAGCAGGTCGGCTTCGGGTTTGACCAGGTCGCTGCCGAGCAGCAACGCGTCGCTCTTTTCGCAGCGAGCGGCGGATGTGCGACATCAGGTCGCGGCCGACGTCGAGGTCGAAATTGCCGATGTTGGAGCCGAGGAACAGCACGAGCATCGGCCCGCTGGTGTTGCGCCGTTCGCGTTCCAGCGCCAGCAGCCCTTCCTCGTAGGTCGCTTCGTGCGCGACGATGTCGTCGACGGCGCCAAGGGCGGCGATCCGGCTGCTGGCCATCTGCAGCGCGGCTGAGGAGATGTCGATTAAGCGCACCATCGGGAAGCGGGCGCCAGAATGTTCGACCAGGGTGGCCAGCTTGTCGCCGCTGCCGCAGCCGAGCTCGGCGAGGGAGATGCGGCGCGGCGAGGGTCGAGACGATATCCCGCGCATGCCGTTGCAGCAGCGCCGATTCCGAGCGGGTGATGCGGTAGCACGGCAGGCGGCAAATGGCCTCGAACAGCGCCGAGCCGAGTGGGTCGTAGAAATACTTCGACGGTAACTGCCGCGGCTGCCGCTCGAGGTACTCGGCGACGTCGGCGGCAAACACCTCGTCCATGGCGCGCGCCAGCATCACGGGCGATCACTGCGGACCAACGCAGCGGAACGTGGCGTAGACGTGCGGATAGCGTGGGCGGAACCAGTTGCGGAACCCACGCCGGGTCAGTGCGCGTGCTGTCACGGGAGAGGCGCCCTTCATCACGAAATGCTCTTCATCGAAGAAGTCCGCCGAGTACTCGGGGTAGGACGGCAGCGGCTCGAAACCGGGGAACGGCCCGAACACGGTCGAGGTCCATTCCCAGCCGTTGCCGACGAGGTCATTGACGCCGAACGCGCTGGCCGCTTCCGGGTGCGCGCCGACGCGTTCGGGATCCCAGCGGCGGAAGTCGAAGTTTGCCGGCGCGGCGGTGCCGGGCGTGTCGCCCCACGGGTGTCGCCGTTCGCGCCCCTCGGGGGTGCCGAACGCGGCACGGTGGAATTCGGCTTCGGTCGGCAGCCGCAGGCCACGCCACCGGGCGTAGGCGTGCGCCTCCGCCCAGGTCACGTAGACCGGCCAGTGCTCCGGCAGCGGCACCAGCTCGAACATCGCGCGCCAGAACCAGCGTCCGTCCTCCTGCGCCCAGAACGACGGGTGCGCGATGCCCTCGTCGCGGAGCCAGTCCCAGTCCTCGGCGCGCCACAGCTCGGTCGCGGTAGCCGCCGGCGTCGACAAACGCCATGAACTCGGCGTTGGTGACGTTGTTGACGTCGATGGTGAAGCCGTCGACATCCGCCCGCGTGCTCGGGCAGCTCGTTGTCCCAGGCAAAGGTGGCATCGTCCAGACTGGTGCCAAGCGTCACCCGACCGGACGGAATGCGAACACGGCCGGCGCAGGGACGCGCCGCCGCTCAGCGCCGGCGGCACCGTCGTGTAGGTCGCCGGCTTGCGCTTCAAGGCGTAGGGCACCTGGTGCCACATGTAGGCCAGCGTCTCCTGGTGCATCTCCTCGTGCTCGAGGATCGCCCACAGCGGCCTGTGCCCGCTGCAGCAGCGGGTGGTCGTCACGCGCCGAGATCGCCAGTGGCAATCGCCTCCGCGAGGCGCCGCTCGGCCGCGTCGGCGTAGGCGCGGACTTCCTCCCTCGCCGGCCACGCCGGATTACCGCGGGCGACGGCGTTCGCCTCGTCAGCGGGATCGATGCCGCGCGCGAAGATCGTCTCGAGGTGCGTCGTCGACGCCGGGCTGGCCGAGTCCGTTCTTGATGAGCGTGTTGACCGCAAAGGCCGGCAGGTGCCCTTCGTAGAACACGACCGGGTTGCGCAGTGCGAATCGGCCGCGTGTAGTAGAGCGGCGTCGTCGAGCAGGTCGAACAGCGCGCGGGTCCGCGCCCGGATCCGCGCGAAGCGGTCGAGCAACGCAGCCCGGTCGAATGCAGCGGAAGAAACAGTAGTCATCGATGGCGCAACCCGATACAAATAAAGAGCTTACCTTGACTTGCGCCGATTCGGCGCGGTACGCTCGCTCATCCGCTCAGGCTTAGCCGTGACCATCACCCTCAACGGCGAACGCTACGAGCTCGACCGGCCGATGTCGGTCGTCGACCTGCTGGCGACGCTCGACATCGACCCGCGCCGTGTCGCGATCGAGCACAACCTCAGCAATCCTCAAGCGTCACACCTTTCCCGACGTGATGGTCGACGACGGCGACACTGTCGAGATCGTCAACTTCGTTGGCGGAGGCTAACCAGTTGCAATCTGCGATTGGAGATCGAGATTGCGATCGGGGGATTTGGGGATTTGCGCATTGCGCGTTTCATTTTCGCATTGAGCATTGAGCATTGAGCATTGCTGACACTCCTTTCATGATCGCCGGCCGGACCTTCCGGTCCGGCTGATCGTCGGCACCGGCAAGTACCCGTCGCACGCGGTGATGGCGCAGGCGCACGCCGCGTCAGGCGCCGACATGGTCACCGTGGCGGTGCGCCGCGTGAACATCTCCGACCGTTCGCGCGAGTCGCTGCTCGACTACATCGACACCGCCGCGATGTTCATCCTGCCGAACACCGCCGGCTGCTACACGGCCGACGAGGCGATCCGCACGGCGCGGCTTGGCCGCGAGGCGGGACTGTCGAACTGGGTGAAGCTCGAGGTGATCGGCGACGAGCGGACGCTGTTCCCCGACAACGAGGCGCTGATCGAGGCGACGCGGGTGCTGGTCGAAGGACGGGTTCGTCGTTCTGCCCTACACCAACGACGATCCGATCGCCTGCCGCAAGCTCGAGGACGCCGGCGCCGCGGCGGTGATGCCGCTCGGCGCGCCGATCGGCTCCGGCCTCGGCATCCAGAACGTCAACAACATGCGGATCATCCGCGAGTTCGCGCGCGTGCCGGTGATCGTCGACGCCGGCGTCGGCACGGCGTCGGACGCGGCGCTGGCGATGGAACTCGGCGCCGACGGCGTGCTGATGAACACCGCGATCGCCGGCGCCCAGGAGCCGGTGGCGATGGCCGAGGCGATGAAGCACGCCGTCATCGCCGGCCGCCTCGCCTACCGTCCGGGGCGCATCCCGCGGAAGATGTACGCCAGCGCCAGCAGCCCCGTCGAAGGCATGGTTGGTCGGTGAGTGAGGAGCGCGCCGCGGGCGCGCGCCGGCCACGGCCATTGCCTGCCCCGGCCGCCGACCTGGCATCTGGTCGAGCGCCTGAACCGCGAGTGGCGGCTGGCTGGGGCCAACGAGCGGCCGGCGTCCCTCAAGCAACGCGTCGCCCTGCCCTTCCGCCGCGCGCTGGCGCGTGCCTTCGGGCCACAGGAGACCTTCAACGCCGCGGTCGTCCAGTTCATCAACCACCTCAACGCCAGCGCCGCAGCGCGCGAAGCGGTGCACGAAGCCATTCTCGATACCTTCGAGACCGCCAGGGAGGAGGTCGATCGCTATCGCGAGGCGCTCGCCGCCCGCGAGCGGCGCATCGACACGGCGATGGCCGCCCTCCGCTCGCAGCAGGACGAACTCCGCACGTCCGTCGGCGCGCTCCAGGCAGCCACGCACCACGTCACCCGGATCGTCGAACGGCTCGAACGGTCGGAACGTGAGGAACACCTGGATCGTTCGGGACGTGCGGAACGTGCGAACCGTTCGGACCGTTCACTCGGTTCGGAACGTTCCGGTTCGGAGGATCCGAACAACCCGCACGTTCCGAATGTTCCGCACGTTCCCGACGCCCTCTCCCACAAATATCTGGGTTTCGAGGACCAGTTCCGCGGCAGCGCCGCGGCGATTCGCGAGCGGCTGACCGGCTACGTGCTCGCTGTTCGCCGGCAGCGCCGACGTGCTGGACATCGGCTGTGGCCGCGGCGAGTTCCTGGCGTTGCTGGACGAGCAGCGGCATCAGCGCGCGCGGCATCGACCTGAACGAGGCGATGGTCGAGCTGTGCCGCTCGCAAGGGTTGAAGGCTACGACGGCCGACGCGCTCTCCTACCTGCGGGCGCAGCCGGACGGGTCGCTCGGCGGCGCTGTTCGCGGCGCAGGTGGTCGAGCACCTCGAGCCCGCCTACCTGACGCAACTGCTCGATGCCGCCTTCGACAAGGTGCGCCCCGGCGGCCCGTCGTGCTCGAGACGATCAACCCGGCCTGCTGGTTCGCGTTCTTCGAGAGCTACATCCGCGACATCACGCACGTGCGGCCGCTCCACCCCGACACGCTCACGTTCCTGCTCGTCGCGACCGGCTTCCAGCGGGTCGATATCCGCTACAGCGCACCCTACCCCGAGCACGAGAAGCTGCAGCCGATTGCCGCCGCCGCAGGCCTCGCCGATGTCGCCGAGACGCTGAACGCCAACGTCGCCAAGATCAACCAGCTGCTGTTCACGTACCTCGATTACGCCGCCGTCGCCCGCCGCCCCTGAGCGACAGCCTCATCGACCTCGCCGCGCTACGCGCCCGCGTAACCACAGAGACACAGAGAACACCGAGTTCCGTTTTAACCCTGTGTGCTCCGTGCCTTCGTGGTGCGCGTCGTCTGGCGTGCGGCGTTCCCCAGGACAACGCTGATCACGCCACCACGAATCCTTCAGAACCCTTGGGTCCCCCGGGTGCTTCGTGCCTCCGTGGTGTGCGTCGTCTGACGTGTGGTGTTCGCGTGGTGGACGTCGTCTGGCGCGAGGTGCCCGCTAACGATCTCGAGCGACAGCAGCGAGCGGGCGGCCGGATTCGAGGCGGGCGAGGTCGGCGTCGACCATCATCGCGATCAACTGACGGAAGTCAACCGACGGCTCCCAGCCGAGCACCGCCTTGGCCTTGGCGGCATCGCCAATCAGGTGGTCCACTTCGGCTGGACGGATGAGCGACGGGTCGGTCCTGACGTAACGCTGCGCGTCGAGGCCGACGTGGCCGAATGCGATCTCCACCAGCTCGCGCACCGAATGGCTGACGCCGCTGGCGATCACGTAGTCGTCGGCCTTGTCCTGCTGCAGCATCAGCCACATCGCCCGGACGTAGTCGCCGGCAAAACCCCAGTCGCGCTGCGCGTCCATGTTGCCCGAGCGACAAATGGTCGGCGAGCCCGAGCTTGATGCGGGCGACGCCGTCGGTGACCTTCCGGGTCACGAACTCCAGCCCGCGCCGTGGCGATTCATGGTTGAAGAGGATGCCCGAGACGGCGAACAGGTCGTAGCTCTCGCGGTAGTTGACGGTGATGTAGTGGCCGAACACCTTCGACACGCCGTACGGGCTGCGCGGGTAGAACGGCGTCATCTCGGTCTGCGGCACCTCGCGGACGCGGCCGTACATCTCGCTCGACGACGCCTGATACAGCTTCGCACCCGGGTCGACCTGCCGGATGGCTTCGAGCAGCCGCGTCACGCCCATGCGAGTTGAACTCGCCGGTCAGCAGCGGCTGGTCCCACGAGGCGGGCACGAACGACATCGCCGCCAGGTTGTAGATTTCGTGCGGCTTCACCTCCTGGATGATGCGCACCAGCGACAGCTGATCGAGCAGGTCGGCCGGCCGCAGCGTGATGCGATCGAGCAGGTGCTCGATGCGCCAGAAGTTCGGCGAGCTGGATCGGCGGACGACGCCGGTCACCTCGTAGCCCTTGTTCGAGCAGCAGCTCGGCGAGGTACGAGCCGTCCTGGCCGGTGATGCCGGTAATGAGTGCGCGCTTAGTCATCAATCCTCGTAATTTTATGCTGCCCGCAGCCCACGCGCCCAGAGCCAGCGCTCGAGGCCGTCCCGCCACGATGGCATCGCAAAACCGGCCTGGGCGAGCTTGCGATTCGACAGCGCACAATACTGCGGCCGCCGCGCCTTCATCGTCACCTCCGCCATGGTGAGCAGCCGCAACCGCGGCTCGACGCCCAGTTGCCGCGCCGCCTCCTCGGCCACCTCGCGCCAGCTGCCGTGGCCGGAATTGACGCAGTGGTAGAGGCCAGGGGCGGCGGCCGTCTCGACCAGGTGACGGGTCGCGGCGGCGATGTCGACGATGTAGGCCGGAGAGACGATGCGGTCGGTGAAGACCGGCACCTCGCGCCCGTGCTGCAGCCCATCGAGCATCGCGTCGAGCGTGCCGCGGCGCCCGACCCAGCCGCGCGGCGTGCCGAACAGGCTCTCGACGCGCAGCACCAGCGCCCGCGGGGCGTCGAGCGCGAACCACTCGCCGAGCAGCTTGGAGGCGCCATACGTGCTGGTCGGCGCGGCGGTGGCACTCCTCGTCGTACGGCGCCGCCGCCGTGCCGTCGAACACGAAATCCGAGCTGTAGTGCACGAGCAGCGCGCCAGCCTGCTCGGCGGCGCGGGCCAGGCTGCGGACGGCGAAGGCGTTCACGGCAAGCGCGTCGACCGGACGATCCTCTGCCCCGTCGACGTCGTTGAATGCCGCGCAGTTGATGATGACCGACGGTGCTGCCGCCGCCACCGCGCCGGCGACCGCATCGGCGTCGGTGATGTCGAGCGAGGCCCGGGTGTGGGTGACGATCGCGGTGTCGGCAAAGGCCGCGACGATCGCCGAGCCGAGTTGGCCGGCGGCGCCGGTAACGAGAATGGGTCCGGCCGTCACGCCAGCCATTCCGCGATGCCGGCGACCACCTGCTGCTGCTGCGGCCGCGTCAACTCGGGAAAGATCGGCAGCGCCAGCACGTCGGCGGCGGCGGCATCAGCATTCGGGAACTCCTCCGCCGGCGCCGCGATGGTCGCGAAGCACTCCTGGCGGTGGAACGGGACCGGATAGTAGACCTCGGTGCCGATGCCGCGTGCCGTCAGGTGAGCACGCAAGCGCATCGCGGTCGGCGACCCGGATCACGTACTGGTGATAGATGTGGCGGCGGCCAGCGGGTTCAACCGGCAAACGAACGCGCGCCGCAATGCCGGCGCTGGCGAACAGTTCGCCGTAGGTTGCGGCATTGGCGCGGCGCCGCTCCGTCCAGTCCCGGCAGGTGCGGCAGCTTGACGCGCAGCACCGCCGCCTGCAGTGCGTCCATGCCGGAAATTGCCGCCGATCTCCGGTGGTAGTACTTCGGCTCGGCACCGTGATTCCGCAAGCGGCGGATGTGCGCGGCCAGTGTCGGCGTCGTCGGTCGTGCACCAGGCCGGCATCGCCGAAGGCACCGAGGTTCTTGCTGGGAAAGAACGAGAAGCAGCCGATCGCGCCGAACGTCCCTGCCTGCCGCCGCTGGTAGGTGGCGCCGATCGCCTGCGCGGCGTCTTCGACGACCGGGATGTCGTGCTCCGCCGCCAGTTCGAGCAGCGGCGCCATGTCGGCGCACAGGCCATACAGGTGAACCGGGATGATCGCGCGCGTCCGCGGCGTGATCGCCGCGCGCGACGCGCGCCGGCATCCATCATCAACGTCTGGTCGTCGACGTCGACGAAGATCGGTGTCGCGCCGAGGCGCGACACGCAACCGGCGGTGGCAAAGAACGAGAACGTCGGCGTGATCACCTCGTCGCCCGGGCCGACGCCGAGCGCCATCAGCGCGACCAGCAACGCGTCGGTGCCGGATGAGACCGCGATTGCGAAGCGCGCACCGATCGCGGCGGCAAGTTCCGCTTCCAGCGCTTCGACCTCGGGCCCCATAATGAAGTGCTGCGAGTCGCAGACGCGGGTGATCGCGGCCAGGACATCGGAACGGATCGACGCGTACTGCTGCTGCAGATCGAGTAGAGGGACGTTCACCGCATCTCCATCAAGTCCGCGCCGGGACTCGGAATGAGGCCATCCCGTGATCGTCACTGCAACGGCGCACAACCGGACAATGAATGGAACAGATTGATACCGTGGTCATCGGTGCCGGCGTGGTCGGCCTCGCTGCCGCCCTGGCCGTCGCCCGCCGCGGCCGAAGCGTCTGCGTACTGGAACGCGAGCCGCGCCCCGGCATGGGCACCAGCACGCACAACAGCCAGGTTATTCACGCCGGCATCTACTACCCCGCCGGCACCCTGAAGTCGACGCTCTGCGTCGACGGCGCGCGCCGGCTCTACGAGTTCTGTGCGGAGCACCGGGTGCCGCACCGGCGCTGCGGCAAGTTGATCGTCGCCACCGACGCCGACGAGATCGAGGCGCTGCAGCGGCTGATGGTCCGCGCGCGAAGCGAACGGCGTCGAGGGGCTCGAGCTGGTCGACGCGGCGTTCATCAAGGCCCGTGAGCCGCACATCCGCGCGCTGGCGGCCATCTACTCGCCCAACACCGGCATCGTCGAAGCGGAGTCGCTGGTCAGGACGCTGGCCCGCTTGTGCGCCGAGCAGGAGGCCTTCGTCCTGCCGGGCATGCCGCTGACCGGCGCCGATCAGACCGCGGACGGCATCGAGCTGCGAACGCCCGCCGAGACGCATCCTCGCCCGCATCTGTCGTCAACGCCGCCGGGCTCTATGCCGACGAAGTGTCCGCAGCTGCTCGGCGGGGCGACCTTCCGCATCTATCCCTGCCGCGGCGAATACGCCGAGCTGATTCCGTCACGCCGCGCGCTGGTGAACGCGCTGGTCTATCCGCTGCCGCACGCCACCGGCCACAGCCTCGGCGTGCACCTCACGCGCAAGACGATGGGGGCGCGTGACGCTGGGCCCGACGGTCTGCTACCAGGACCGGCGTGACGACTACGAGGAGCACCGCATCCCGCTGCGAGGACTATCTCGAGCGGTGCGCAGGCGCTGCTGCCAGAGCTCACGCTCGCCGACCTCCGCCTCGGCGGCAGCGGCATCCGGCCGAAGCTCCACCCGCCTGAGGAGTCGTTTGCCGATTTCATGATCGAGAGAGACACGGAGAACCCGCGCCTGGTGCAGGCCGCCGGGATCGAGTCGCCGGGCCTGACGGCGTGCCTGGCGATCGGCGAACGGGTCGCCGGAATAGTCGAGGCAATCCTCTAGTTCAGGCGGCGCGGCGCAGGCGCAGCCAGAGGCGCAACGCCAACAGAGCACGGGCAACCGGGCGCTTCGGGTTGAAGCGCCCGGGCGCCACGTGCGTCTCGTAATAGAGATAGGCGCTCTCGTGGAACGCGCGCAGCGAGGCGGCACGCGCCGTCTTGCTGGAGTGTCCGACCTGGTGCACCGCGCTGGCGGCCGGCACGTAGCGCACGTGCCACCCGAGCGGGCGCAGGCGCCGGCACAGGTCCGCGTCCTCCCAGTACAGGAAGTAGCGCTCGTCAAAGCCGTGCACGGCGTGCAGCGCCTCGCGCCGCGCCAGCATGCAGGCGCCCGACACCCAGTCGACGGCCATGCTGGGGCACAACGAGGGTCGGCTGGCCGCCGTCACGTCGATGACGTTGCGGCGAGCGACACGCAGCCGCGGGAACAGCCGGCGCAGCAGCGTGGTGCGGCCGAACAGGCCGGTGAACATGTCCGGGTCGCCGCGGGCGCTCCCCTGGACGGCGCCGTCAGGATCGAGGATCTGGGGGCCGACGATGGCGCAACGGTCGTGGCGCAGCAACTCGTCGCGCAATGTGGCAATGGCTCCGGGCGACAGACGGCAATCCGGGTTCATGATCAGGAGCAGCGGCGCGCTGGTTGCCGCAATACCCTGGTTCACGCCGCGGCCGAAGCCGACGTTGCTGGCGTTCCGTAGCAAGGCCGCATTGCGGCGCGAACTCGGCGACAATCGCGGCGCTGCCGTCAGACGAGGCGTTGTCGACGACAGCCGCCTCCCACTGCTGCCCGCCGCAGTCGTCGGCGATCGACTGCAACGCGGCGCGGAGTTCGTTGCCGGCGTTGTAGTTCACCAGTACCGCCGCAACCGCCGGCGGCATCAGCGGCTGCCCCCGGCGACGCCGACGTCGAACCGCTTCTCCCGCAGCTTGGTCGATAGCCAGCGGCGCTCCATGTGCGGCCACAGCTCGGCGGAGCGGACCACGCGCCCGCGCCTGCACCGCCGCGCGCTGCCGCAGCACGCGCGGCAACCCGGCGAGCGCCGCCACCTTGCCGCGCAGGAAGGGCCCGAACAGGCCGATGCCGGGCAAAGTGCACCGCGGCGGCGGCGTTGTAGAGCAGGTGACCGGCCAGCGTCCGCAGCGAGCAGCGGCGTCGGCGTGTTCTTCAAGTAGACCCACTCGAGGTTGCGCTGGCCGTGAAAGACACCGAACGCACTCACCTTGCCGAGGGTGGCGCTGCCGTGGTGGCGGACGATCGCGTCGGCCACGTAGCGGCAGCGGTAGCCGAGCAGACGGGCGCGGTACGAGAGGTCGACGTCCTCGTGCGAGACGAAGAAGTGCTCGTCGAACCCGTGCAGCTCCTCGAACAGCGCCCTCGGCAGGATGCACGCGGCGCCGCACACGCCGAACACTTCCGCCGACGCCGCCGCTTCGTGCGCGGCGGCGCCATGGTAGCGCTTGAACGCGCCGCCCCAGCGCAGCATGCCGTCGCCGGCGCTGTCGATCAATCGTCGGGTCGTGCATGTAGACGATTCGCGACGTCGCCAGGGCGAAGCCGGCCGCCTCGTCGACGCCGCGGCGCAGCGCCGCGAGCCAGCCTGGCTCGGCGACGGTGTCGTTGTTCAGCAGGGCGACGTAGCGGCCGCGCGCCGCGCGCACGCCGGCGTTGTTGCCGCCGGCGAAACCACGATTCTCCGCCAGCGGCACGATGCGCACCCACGGGTAGCGGTCGCGCACGTGCTCGACCGTGCCGTCGATCGAGGCGTTGTCGACCAGGATTGTCTCCGCCGACACGTCCCGCTGCGCAGCGACGGCTGACAGGCACGCGTCGAGGTGCTGCCGGCCGTTCCAGGTGACGATGATGATCGATATCTCAGGCACCATCAGCGCGCCACCTGTCGGTAGACGGCCAGCGTCAGGCGCGCGGTACGCTCCCACGTGAACTGCGCGGCGCGGGCACGGCCGTCTTCTGACATGCGGGTACGGAGCTGCTCGTCGTTGACGACGCGGACGATCGCATCGGTCCACGCCGGCACGTCGGTCGGGTCGAGCAGGATGCCGGCATCGCCGAGGACCTCCGGCATCGATGCAGCCCGCGACGCGATCACCGGCGTCCCACTGGCCATCGCTTCGAGCAGCGGCAGGCCGAAGCCTTCGTAGAGCGACGGGTAGACGAGCGCGGTGGCGCAGCGATACAGCGCGTGCAGCAGCGGCTCGTCGACCGGCCCGAGCCCGAGCACCGCCCCGGCGGCATCGGCCGCAGCGGCACGCTCGCACAACCCGGCGGCGATGCCACGGTCGACGCCGGCCAGCACCAGCGACAGCGTCGGCAGCGCGCCGACATGCCGTCGCGCCTCGAGCACGGCGTCGACCACCGTCACCAGGTTGCGCCGTTCGTGCAGGTCGCCGACGTGCAGCAGGAATGGCGTGCCGATCTCCGATGGCAGCTCGCAGGCGAGCGCGTTGCCCTGCGGCGCGAACTGCGGCGACACGCCAAGCGGCACCACGGTGATCTGTCCGGGCGCGATCGCGTAGGCCGCGGCGATCTCCGCCGCCGAGAAGGCTGAGTCGGTCAGGATGCGCGCCGCGGCCCGCGCGCTGCGGCGGTAGAACGCCCGGCGCAGCCAGTCGCGTCGATAGGGATACCACTCGGGATGCCGCTCGTAGCTGACGTCGTGAATGGTGAGCACCACCGGTGCCGGCGACCAGAACGGTGCCGTGTAGGACGGGGCGTGCAGGACGTCGACCCGGCCGCGAGCCGCGGCTCGCGGCAGCCCGACCAGCGTCCAGCCGAGATTGGTGGGGGGATGCGGCGGCTCTTCGACGTGAATCAGCCCGGCTGGAATCGCCGCGCGGTCGGCGCCGCCGAGCGCGACCATCTCCAGTGGCTCGCCGAGCGCCGCCGAGCGCCGCCACCAGGTTCGCGGCATAGCGCCGCACGCCAGCCGCCGGCGAGGTGAAGGCGCGGCCGTCGATCCCGATCCTCAGCCTGCGCACTGAACCGGCAATTCAGAAGTCAGAATTGCATCCGCCGTCATCGAATCTCCATGTGCAGCCGCCGCACCGGCCGCTCCAGCGTGGCGCAGACTTCGCGAATGCGGTGCTCGACGCTGCCGTTGATCGACGGGCTGCTCAGCACGACCTCGTCGACGGAATGGCGTTGCATCACCTGCTGCGAGGTCGTCCAGCGTGCCACGCACCGGGACGCCGACGATCCAGCGGTGTGCCTTCATCGGGTCGTCGTCGATGAAGGCGACCGGGTTCATGCTCCAGTCGACGTTGGCGCGCATCTCGCGCACCAGCAGCTGACCGAAGGAGCCGGCGCCGTAGACCAGGACGCGGCGGCTGCGCTTGTTGCGAGTCGCCGCCACCAGGTTCATCAGGCGGAACGAGACGCGCGTGCCGATGATCGCGACGGTCAGCAGCAGCGCGTCGATCACGAACGACGACGCGCGAGAATCCTTCGCCGCGGTAGAGGTAGTAGGCGGCCGCCACCGAGAAGCAGCGAGCCGAGGCCGACGCCGCGCAGCACCGCCGTCAAGATCGCGCAGGCCGAACGTCTCCCACGAACGCCGGTAGAGGCCCGACTGCGTAGAGCGCCGCGAGCTTGCAGGCCGAGCACCACCGGCAGCGACGCGGTGAAGTACGGCAGGAAGATGTCGAGGTTCTCGCCGTCGAAGCGCAGCCGGTAGGCGACGTAGTAGCAGACCGTGATCAGCACCAGGTCGAGCATCACCTGGCCGGCGTGCCACTTGAACGCGAGGTCCTTGAGGAACGGCGCGAACGACGACTTCTGCAGCGCGACGAAGTCCTCGGCGTTGTAGGCCGGCACGCGCGCCAGGTAGATGCCCGAGCAGGATGATCAGCACGCCGAAGACCGCGACCAACGGCAGCATCGGCTCGAAGCCGCTGCCAGCCTTGAGCGCCCACGCCGTGCCGCCGCCGATCAGCCCGAGCAGGTAGAGGATGCGGACGGCGCTGCGCTCGGAGAAGCCGAGCGACACCAGCCGATGCGAGACGTGGTCGGTGCCCCCCTTGCTGGCGCTGGCGGCCGGCCAGCCGCCGCAGCACCAGCACGAAGGCGGTGTCGAACAGCGGCACCACCAGGATCAGCGCCACGATCACCGCCGGGCTGACGAAGGCGATGCGCGACTGGAACACCGGCACCAGCGACGGCGCCGCCGAGCAGTGCGCCGATGAACAGGCTGCCGCAGTCGCCCATGAACAGCCGCGCCCGCGGCCGATTCCAGTAGAGGAACCCGAGCAGCGCGCCGGCCAGGCCGGCGAACAGCACCAGCAGTGTCGGCCCGAGCTGGTCGCTGCAGCAGCACGGCGAAGAACACCGTCGCGATCAGGGCCACTCCGGCGGCCAGGCCGTCCATGTTGTCGAGCAGGTTCATGGCATGGCAGATCCCGGCGAACCACACGACGGCGATGAGGGTGTAGGGAGATGGCAGCGCGTTGTCCGGCTCGGCGCCGACCAGCGCGAAGACAAGGAAGCCGCCGATCGCCAGCGAGGCGACCAGCTTGGCCACCGGCGAGAGCTGCAGCCGATCGTCGAACACGCCGACGACGAACATCGCCAGCGCGGCGAGCGGCCACCGGCGCCCACGTGTTCAGCGGACCGATCAGCGTCAGGACGGAGGACGACGAACGACGAAACCGGCGAAGGTGGCGATGGCGATGGCGATGCCGCCCATCGTCGGCGTCGGCGCGCTGTGCCAGCGGTCGGGCCGCGGCGGTACCACGGCACCGGCGGCTGGGGCGGCATAGCGGACGAGTGCGCCGAGCAGGACCGCGGCGATCGTGGCGATGACGAAGCTGAGGATCGGGACAAACAACGAGGTGGAGTGTCCCACGAATCAGGACGTGACGAGTTCCGCCGGCCTCGATCCCTGTCGCGCAAGCACGAACGGCCGGCCACCGAGAATTCCGTCGCAGATCGTGTCGAGTCCCGGGTGAGCCGCCAGGCAGCAGCTGCTGCAGCGAGTCGAGCTTCAGCCGGTAGATCGGGATAGCCCGCCTTCGGCTCGATGAACGGCAGCGGCATCATGCGGTTGAAGAAGAAGTGATAGGCGTAGCGGCGGGCGCGCGCGAGCTGCGACGGTCGCCGAGCCGTCCTGGAAACGGCAACTGCTGCAGGATGCCGAAGTACTCGGCCGGCGAGCTGGCGTCGTGCGTCAGCCCCTTGTTGCGGATCCACGCTTCGCCGGCGACGATCACCGGCAGGCCGACGCTGGTCAGCTCGACGCCCATCTTGGTCGAATAGATGATCACCGCGTTGCACAGCGACATCAGCGCGTAGGTGCTCATGCCGCTCTCGGGCGGCACGACGATGATGTTGGGCGCCAGCGTCGGCAGCCGCTTGCGCAGCTCGCGCAGGATCGGCTGGCGCGACGGCGGGAAGCCGCTGATCTCGGCCGGGTGAACGCGAATCAGCAGCTGCAGGTCCGGGCGCGTCGCGAAGTATTCGCAGGTCTGCACCAGCCACTCGAGCATGTTCGGAAAGGCGTTGGCCGGATAGTGCAGCTGCGCGTCCCAGGTCACGCTGGTCAGCAGGCCGATGACCGGCCTGGCCGGGTCGAGCCCGAGCCTGGCGGGCGATCTCGTCGCTGGTCCTGGCGCGTCGGCCGGTGGAAGACGATCCAGTCGAACAGCACCTTCGCGGCGGCTGGCCAGGTACTGCATCAGCTCGCGTTCCTGCGCGTCCGAGAGCGCCAGGTTTTCCCAGTGCTCGTGCGGCTCGGTCATCAACGTGTGATGGTAGGTGTCGTCGTGGCTGAAGATGAACCGGCGCTTGCGATAGGCGACGTTCCAGGTCGAGACGTGCACGCCCTCCTGGCGCGCCACCTCGCCGACGATGCCCCAGGGGACGTAGATGCCGTGGGTGAAGACGGCGGACGTGAACTGGATGCTGCGCATCAGCCGGCGGGTCGCAAACGCGGTCAGCAGCGCCGACTCGAGGTAGCGGCGCAGCACCGCTTCGCCGTGCGGCTCGTCCTGCGAGCGACCCGGTGGCAAAGAAGCGCAGGGCGCCCGGCGTGGCATGTTCGCCGATTGCCAGGCCGTCGACCGTCGAACGCCGCGATCATCGGCCGAGCGGGTGGAGGCGGCGAGCCGGCTCGCCTCGAGGCGGTCGTCGGCGGTCAGCCAGTCGCTGTAGCGGTGGACCTTCAGGCCGAGCTGGCTGTAGACGCGCTCGGCCGGCCAGGCGCAGTCGCGGCACAGGTCGCGGGCCGGGCCGTGTGCGGCAAAGCGGCCGATGTCCGGGTAGAGCGATGCCTCGCACTCGGCGCAGGCGGTCATGCCGCCGTCGCACAGCAGCGCATGCACTTCGGCGCCGCGGAAGGTCAACGCGGCCGCGAGCGCGCTCTCGAGCGGCGATGCGCATGCGCGTAGGAACCGATGGCGGTGGCCATCAGCACGCGCGGCCCGCCCTGCGCGGCGTTGCGCGCCGACTCCCACATCGCCGGCCGCGCCGCCAGCAGCTCGCGCCAGTCGGGATACGCGTCGGTGCGGGCGTGGTACCAGCGCCGCGCCAGCCGTGTCGCCCGCCAGATCGCCGGGAAGCGCCGGATGCCGTGCTTCATCGTCCAGCGGTGAGGCTGGCGCGTGAGCCAGTCGCCGGCGGAGCGTCTTCCAGGCGCCCTTCGATCAGCCCGATGAACTCGCCGGGCGGCGGCAGCTCGGCGAACACGCGCCAGGGATGGTGCGTGCTGAGCTCCTCGAGGGAGTAGCCGCCGGTCGCGACGGCAATCGTCCTGGCGCCGATGGCGTCGGCGCAGTGGATGTCGTGCGGCGTGTCGCCGATGACGAACACCCGCTCGTCGTGCACCGGCCCCGCCTGACGCGCCAGCTCCAGGGCACGCGGCAGCGATGGTGGCGCGCTCGCCGCTGTCTTCGGCGAAGGCGCCGTCGGGGAAGTACTTGCAAGAGATCGTAGTGCGTCAGCTTGGCGCTCGCACCGCCGCGCGTGTTGCCGGTCAGCAGGTAGGAGCGGACATCGTCGCGCGACTGCAAGCTGCTCGAGAATCTCACGGACGTTCGGCAGCACGCGCCCCTGCTTCAACGGCAGCGCCGCCGGCAGCCCTTCCTCGTAGCGGCGCACCATGCGACGCAGCGTCTCGTCGTCTGCCGGCAGGCCGAGCAGCTCGAAGGTGCGGACGGCTATCTGGTAGTCCGTCATGCCGGGAATGCGAATCGAGGAGAGCTGGAAGTCGCGCCCGGTCACCTCCCGGACTGCGGCTTCCCATGCCGGTACTCCCGCCTTGCCCGTTGTCAGCAGCGTGCCGTCGATGTCCCAGAAGAGTATCGTCACAGCGCAGGTTCCAGGGTCCGGGTACCGGGTTCAGGGTTCGCGTGTTTGACTGCCGTCCGCAGCCGCGTCACCAGGCCGGCGACGTCCAGGCCATGATAGCGCGAGCACCTCGTCATTGGTGCCGCACTCGGGCAGCTCGGCGACGCCGAACCGTGTCACGCGCGCCACCGGTTCGAGGCCGAGCCCGGCGACAGCCGCCGCGATCATCTCACCCTGGCCGCCGAGCAGGTAGTGGTTGTCGAGCGTCACCACCGCGCGTCTGGCGCCGATCACCTGCAGCAGCCACCGGTCGTCGACCCGGTTCAGCCACGGCAGGTTGACTACGGCGATGCTGATGCCGTCGGCGGCTTCGATCTCCTCGGCTGCCGCGACGGCGTTCGACAGCAGCCACGGCCCGTAGGCGAACACCACCGCGTCACGCCCCTCGCGCACCACCCAGCCACGGCCGACTTCGACAGATTCGCCCGCTGGATACTGGAACGGCAGCGGCCACTTGACCGATACCAGGCGGAGGTAGGCGCTCTCCTCGACCCGGTTGACCAGGTGGTCGAACAACGCTTCCACTTCCGCCTCGCTCGACGGCTCGGCCAGCACCAGGTTCGGCACCGAGCCGAGCGCACGCGATGTCGCGGACCGACTGGTGCGAGTGGCCGGGGCCGCCGGGCAGCAGCCCGGCGAGCGAACCGACGTAGATCACCTTGGACGACTCGCTGCACTGGTTGTAGATCTGTTCGTTCGGCCGCGCCGCGAGGAAGCAGGCGAACGAGTGGACGACCGGCAGCACACCACGGCGCGCCATGCCGCAGGCCATCGAGACCATGTCCTGCTCGGCGATGCCGCACTCGACGAAGCGCTCGGGAAACTGCTTCGCGAACGGAATCAGGCCGGTAGTCCTTGATCAGGTCGGCGTCGAGCGCCAGCAGGTCGGGGTTGCGCTCCGCCTGCGCGACCAGCGCGCGCTCGTAGGCGGCGACCAGATTGTCGGTATGGCGCGGCTCGCGGCGCGGGTTGCGCAGCCGCGTCTCGGTCGCGAGCGGTGCCGAGACCGATGCGCGGCAAGGCGCGCATTGCGCGTCGCGCAGCAGCTCGCCCAGGCCGGCCGTGTACTGCTCCTCGCTCGGCGCGCCGGAGTGGAACAGATAGAGCTCGCCCGTCCAGCGTCGACGGCCCTTCCATGAAGCTGACGCCCTTGCCCTTGATCGTGTCGGCGACGATGACCTTCGGCTTGTCGGTGATCGCGTCGAGCGACCGGAACGTCCGCTCGAGCGCGGCGACGTCGTGACCGTCGACAGCGGGCGACATGCCAGCCGAAGGCGCGCAGCTTCGCCTCGAGATCGCCGAGATGGCTGACCTGCTCGACCCAGGTGTCCGACTGGATCTTGTTGTGGTCGATGATGGCGACGATCTCGCCGAGGCCGCGGTTGGCGGCCGAGCCGAGCGACTCCCAGAACTGCCCTTCCTGCAGCTCGCCGTCGCCGGTCAGGACGAAGATGCGCCGCGGCGCGCCAGCGTGGCGGTTGGCGAGCGCCATCCCCTTGGCCTTGGAGATGCCCATGCCGAGCGAACCGGTGTTCGCCTGCACGTACGGCGTCTCGACGTGCGGGTGACCCGGCAGACCGTGCAGGCGCCGCAGCTCGTGCAGCTTCTCGGCCGGCAGCAGACCGAGGCCGATCAGCACGGCGTACAGCGCCGGCGCGTCGTGGCCCTTGGACGAGAAGAAGATGTCGCAGGCCGCCGGTCCCTTGTCGAGATCGCGCAGCTCGTTCAGGAACAGCCAGCTCATGATGTCGAGCGAGCTGAAGCTGGTGCCGATGTGGCCCGACCAGGCGCCGGCGATCATGTAGAGCGTGTTGATGCGGGCAAGCGCGGCAAACGCCGCGACCCGCTGCGGCCGCCGTGACCGGCGCTCGAGCGACGCGGCGGAACTCGGAGACCGGCACGAACTGCAGGTCGAGCGCTTCGCCCTGGTCTGTCTGTAGATCACCCATCTATGAATCCAATGCTCGATGCCCGAAGCGCAATGCCCAATACGCAATGCCCACCGAAGGCTCGATGTTCAATTCCGAGCCTGGAGCCCAGACCCCGGCGCCGCACTCTTGACAGCGTACGGCACCTGCGCGACCGGCGCGAGCGTTACCTGGCCGTGTGCGAGCAGCCGCTCCGGCCACCATCCAGTCGGTCGGGTCGTTGATGTCGAACCCTTCGTAGCCCTTCGGTGAGGAACGGCACGAGCACGTCGCCGGCAATCGTGCGCCGCTCGAACACGACGCGCGTCCAGGCGATCTCGAGCGACGCGTTCTGCACGTAGACCGGCGGCAGCGCCTGGTACGGCGTGCTGTGCCACGGCTGGTCCGCGCTGGCTCGAACGGCAGCAGCGGCAACATCCGCTCGCCGCGCACCACCCACATCTTGCCCGGGTGCTGCGTGCACTTCTCGACCGCCCGCAGCGAGTCGACAGCCGGCTGCGACAGCGAAGCGCTGCCAGGCGCGGCGGATCGTGTCGGCCGTGCGGAACGGGCTGGTCGGCCGCAGCAGGCTGAAGCAGTCCCAGGTCCGGCCCTGGACGGCGCAGCTCGGCCAGCGTGTGCTCGAGCCACTCGATGTCCGGCGACGTGTCGCCGGCGAACTGCGGCCGGCCGCAGGAACGGCACCTCGGCGCCGTAGTGCGCGCGCGATCGCCGCGATCTCCTCGCAGTCGGTCGAGACGATCACCGCGTCGAACACGCCGCTCTCGCAGCGCCGGCGCAATCGAGTACGCGAGCATCGGATGCCCGTCCAGCCGTCGCACGTTCTTGCCCGGCACGCGCTTCGAGCCGCTGCCGCGCCGGGATGAGGGCGACTGCGGACGGAGAACTGGCGAACTGCTCGGTTCCGGGTTCCGGGTTCCGGGTTCCAGATTCGGGTTCGGGGTTTCGGTTCACCCGTGAACTCATACAGCGTCGGGGTCGTGGTTGATGTAGACGGTCTTCAGAGTCGGAGTAGACGTCGAGCGCCTGGGTGCCGGCCTCGCGCCAGCCGTTGCCCGACTGCCGCAGGCCGCCGAACGGCATGTGCGGCTCGCTGCCGTAGGTGCCGCCGTTGACCACGGCCACGCCGGCCTGGATGCGGTTGATGAACGTCATCGCCCGATGGAGGTTCTGCGGTGTGGATCGACGCGGTCAGCCCGAACGGCGAGTCGTTGGCCAGCGCGACCGCCTCGTCGAAGCCGCTGACGCGGTAGAGGCAGGTGATCGGTCCGAACAGCTCGCTGCGCGAGATCTCGTCGTTGGCGCCGGCATGCTCGAGAATCGTCGGCGCGACGAAGAAGCCGCCGCCGTAGCCGGCTCGCCGGTCAGCCGGTGACCGCCGGTCAGCACCGCTGCGCCGGCCGCGCGGTCGCCCGCTCCACCGACGCCAGCATGTTCGTCATCTGCTCTTCGTTGATCACCGGGCCGAAGTCGTCGCTGTCGCCGGTGCCGACCTTCAGCCGCGCGTCGCCTCGACCAGCATCGCCTTGAAGCGGTCGTAGACGGCGTCGAACACGATGATGCGGCTGCCGGCGGCGCAGCGCTGGCCGGCGTTGCTGAACGCCGAGCCGAGCGTCCACGTCACCGCGTTCTCCAGGTCGGCGTCGTCGCAGACGATCAGCGGGTTCTTGCCGCCGAGCTCGAGGCAGATCTTGGCCAGGCGGCGTCCGGCCGTCTCGGCGATCCACCGGCCGACCTCGCACGAGCCGGTGAAGCTGACGACCGCGACGTCGGGATGCTCGACGAGCGGCGCGCCCGCCTCCTCGCCGAAGCCGTGCAGCGTCGTGGTAGACGCCGTCGGGCACGCCGGCCTCGCGCGCCAGCACGCCGAACGCCCAGGCCGACAGCGGCGTGTCTTCGGACGCCTTCAGGATCGCGGCGTTGCCGCAGAGCAGCGCCGGAAACGCCTTCCAGGCGACGTTGGCGATCGGCGTGTTGGCGGCGATGATCAGGCCGGCGACGCCGAGCGGCTGGCGCACGCACCATCGCCGCCTGTTCGGCACGGCGCTGGTGGTCGTCTGGCCGTAGAAGCGGCGCCCTCGCCGGCGACGAAGAAGCCCATCTCGATCGCCGCGTCGGTTTCGCCGAGCGCGTCCTTCTGTCGACTTGCCGGTCTCGCGCGCGACCAGCGCGGCGATCGCGGCGCGATGCTCGCGCATCAGCAGCGCGATCTGCCGCAGGATGTCGCCGCGCTTCACCGACGGTCGTCGCCGCCCAGGCCGGCTGCGCCTGCTTCGCCGTGCGCGACGGCCGCGCTGCACGTCGGCCGCGCCCGACCGCGCCACCTGGCAGATCGCCCGCCCGGTCGCCGGGATCGACCTTGGCGAAGGTGCGGCCGTCGGCGGCGCGGCGCATCCGCGCCGCCGACTGGTTGGGAACGACGCCGGGAATTGCGGAGAGGTCGAGGCGGGCCGTTCGGTGACGCTACTCAGCTCACTCGATATGCATCGCGCATGCGCAGTGCCGTCCTACCACGCGGTGAACCCGCCGTCGACGCGCAGTTCGTGGCCGGTGACGTAGGACGGACGCGCGCGAGGCGAGGAACACCAGCGGCCCCTTCAGGTCGTCGGCCTCGGCCATCCGCCGCAGCGGCACGCGGGCGCCGTACTTCGCCTTGAACTGCTCGTCCTGGCCGGCCAGCACGCCGCCGGGCGACAGCGTGTTGACGCGAACGCCGTGCGCCGGCCCAGTGGGTGGCGAAGAACTTCGTCAGGTTGACGACGCCGGCCTTCGAGGCGCCGTAGGCCGGCGACTTGATGAACGGCGCGTTGCCGGCCAGGTGGTCGTAGAAGTGCGGATCGGGCGACACCGAGGCGTAGAGCGAGCCGATGTTGATGATCGAGCCGCCGCCGCGCGCGGCCATCCGCGCCGCCGAACACCTGGATCACCTGGAACGTGCCGAGCAGGTTGACCTCGACCATGCGGCGGAACGTGCTCGATCGGGCAGGTCCTGCGAGCTGATGGCGGCCGCCCGGGCTGTCGGGCGGCTGGTCGATGCCGGCGTTGTTGACCAGCACCGTCGGCATCGCCGAATGCGCGCCGCCACCGCGCCGCCGCCGCCTCGATCGAGGCGCGATCGGTGATGTCGCAGTCGAACCGGCGCAGCCGGTCGCCGGCGCCGCGCGGCCAGCGCCGTCGAACGCGGCGGATGGCGCGGCGCGCCGGGCAGATCGAGCGCGGCGACCGCGCGCGCCGGCCTCGAGCAGCGCGTCGACCCAGATCGGGCCGAGCTTGCCGCACGCGCCGGTGACGACGGCCGACCTGGCCGTCGAGGCTGAAGCGGCGCGCTCACGAACGCGCGAGCTCGGCGTTCGGCGTTGCTGAGCACCTCGAAGGAGAGGAAGTCGTCCTCGTGCAGCGGCTTGAGCGTGGCGCGGCCGAGCACCTTGTCGAGCTCGTACGGCGGGATGCCGCCGCCCGGCGACTTCATCACGATGTCCTCGCGCCGTCAGCACGTGGCCGGCCGGCAGATCGCGCGCGACGACCAGGCTCTTGCCCATCTTGACGATCGGCGCCCGCTCGCTGTCGTAGACCTTCTTGACGCCGTCGCCGATCGCCTTGTGCGTGCGCTCGAGGTCGCGCACCATCTTGCGCAGGCCGACCGGCTCCAGCGAGAAGGCGTGGTCGGTGCCCTTCATCGCGCGGTTCAGCGTGAAGTGCTTCTCGACGATGCGCGCGCCGAGCATGTAGGCGGCGACCGGCATCGCGATGCCGTTGTCGTGGCTCGAGAAGCCGATCACCGCGTCCGGGAAAGCGCTCGCGGTAGGTGCTGATGACGCGCAGGTCGAGCTCCTCGAACGCCGCCGGGTAGCCGGCGGTGCACTGCAGGATGGCGAGCTGCGGGTTGATCGGCATGATCGTGTCGTAGGCGCGCTGCACGTCCTCGATCAGGGCGCCGCCGGTCGAGATGATCATCGGCTTGCCGAAGCGCGGCCACGTGCTTCAGCAGCGGCGTGCTCTTCAGGTCGCCCGAGGCGATCTTGTAGGCCGGCACGTCGAGCGCCTGCGAGGAAGTCGGCGCTGGCGATGTCGAAGGCGGTCGAGAAGAAGTCGACGCCGAGCTCCTTCGCATACGCCTGCAGCTCGCGGTACTCGTGCGCGCCGAACTCCAGGAACTCGCGGTGCTCGCCGTAGGTGGCGCCGAAGCTGTTCTCGTTGTCGTACGGCTTGTCGTAGGCCGCCTGCGTGTAGAGCCCGCGGTTGTCGCGCTTCTGCAGCTTGACCGCGTGCGCGCCGGCCAGCTTCGCCTCGCGGAACAGCTCGCGCGCCTTCTCGAGGCTGCCCTGATGGTTGTGGCCGATCTCGGCGATGACGTAGCACGGCGTGTCGTCGCCGATCTCGTGCGCGCCGATTGCCTGCAATCGTTCCCTGCCAACCAGCTGTTCTCCTACTACGCTGGACGCACGGTGCGCAGCTGCGCCACCAGCTGATCCCAGCCGTACTCGGCGTGCGCGATCGTCGCGCGCGGCGCGGCCGATCCGCTCGCGTCTGCGTCCAGCGTCCGGCAGACGTCGCAGCAGGTTGATGTCGATGACGTTCTTCATGTGCACGAGCCCGGCCGGCGAGTGCTCGTCGAGGTTGGTGATGACCGCGCAGCCGCACTCCATCGCCGCGTTCACCGTGGTGTTGTTGGCGCGCAGCCCCTTCTCGAAGAACGCCGCCAGGAAGGTGCAGTCCATCAGGTGGTTGAAGACGGCGGTGTCGGACAGGTAGCCCATGAAGTAGACCTGGCCGTTGAAGATCGACTGCAGCTCCTCGAACCGCACGACGAACGAGCCGTCGAAGCTCGTGTTCTCGTGCAGCGCCGTCGAGACGTAGACCGAGTAGCGTCTTGCCGGTGGCCTCGAGCAGGTCGCGCAGCCGCCGGTAGAGCGGCACCCGGATCTTGTGCGCCATGCCGAAGGTGAACACCGACAGCTCGGTGCGCTGGAACCGCTGCGGGTTGAGGATGGTGCCCGGGCAGAACAGCTCGCTGCGACGTCGGGCGCGCATCGGCGCGCAGCTCGCTGAGTACAGCTCGCTGTTGCCGCAGTAGACGCGCGCCGCCGCCGCCACCAGCCGCTGCTCGATCTCGGTGCCGTCGAACGCGTGCAGGAAGAGCTCGAACTGCCCGGCATGCGCCTGGGCTCCACATGGTCCAGGTCGGCGGCGTCGGCCGGCGCTGAACTCCGACATCTTGAGCGACAGCAGCGGCCGGGTATAGCTGCCGAGCTCGACCGCGCGGATGCCGACCACCGGGAGCGTCGAGGTGCTTGGCCAGAATCGCGTTGAACTTGGCGATGCCGCAGGTCCACGGGTTGAGGTGGTATCCGGCGATACAGTCGATCATCGTCCTCGCAAGGCGGGCCGCTGCCAACGGGCTGGCGCGGGTGCCGTGGAATGTGGATGGGGTCCGCGCGCCAGCGCTGGCAACGACGGAAGTGGCTATTCTACCGCAGCTTGGCCCGGCTCAGGTGCTTCCGCCGGGAGCCGGGCGCACGGCTCAGGGCACGCTCGGCCACGCCAGCGCGGCCGCTGCCGCGCTTCGTCCAGCGCTCGCTTGCCGAACGGGTGGCGGACGCTCGCCGCCTCGATGGGCACCTGCGACGCCAAGGTACTCGCCATCACTCCGAGCATGAGCAGGTTGAGGCCGCCAGCTGCGAAGACGCTGGCTGACACGAGCGGCCTCGATCGTCAGGCTTCGCGGACGAAGGCGTGCGACACGTCAGCGCCAATCGGCAGGTTACGCTGCGCCGGTGCGGACGACCATCATTGGCCGTGCAGCTTCTCCAGCACGAGCACGCGGCCCTTGTTGCCCCAGTCCATCCGCGCCTCGAGGTCGGGCCGCGAGCGGCAGCCTTCGAGCACGAACATCAGCCGCAGCAGGTCCTTGTTGAGCAGGGTGATGTGCGACGGGTCGAGGTCGTCACTGCGTGGTTGAAGTCGAGCAGGTCGGCCGGGCTCGGGATGGAACCGCGTGGTGCACGTAGATGAACCGCGACGTCATCCGCACCATGTTGGCGACCGCCTGCTTGCACCTGCAGCACGGTGAGGTGCTCGAGCACCTCGCGGCAGATGACCAGGTCGTAGGCGTCGGCCGGCTTCAGCGTCGCGTCGCCGACGTAGCCGATCGTGATGCGGTCGCGCACCTCGGGCGTCGCCAGCCGCTTGCTGCTCTCGGCGAAGTCGATGCCTTCGACGTCGACGCCCAGCTCCCACAGCAGGTGCATCAGCGCGCCCGGGCCGCAGCCGAGGTCGAGCACCGCGCCGGCTGCGAACACTTCCTTGATCAGCGCCGGGTTCTTCGCCTCGATCTGCGCGCCGCGTCTCGAGCGTGTAGTTGTTGCCGTCGTCACGCCATTCGCCGGTGAAGTATTCCGCGTCGTAGTGCGCCGGACGCGGTCGGCTTCTGCTCCGAGGATGCGGCTGCTCGAACTCGGTGATGTTCATCGTTGGCTCCTGTACTGCTGCGCGAGTAGTGCCTTGAGGAGGCGGCTCGACGAGTCGAGCACGGTGTCGAGGTAGACGATCTCGATGCCGTGCTCGCGGCAGATGCCGACCTGCTCCGGCGGCAGGCCGCGCCCTCGCCAGTCGCTGCCCTTGACGTAGTAGCGCGGCCGCAGCTGCCGCAGGATGGTCTCGGTGTCGAACTGGTTGATGTGCGTGTAGGCGATGTAGCGGATGGCGTCGACGATCGCGGCGCGCTGCGTCCTCGGGCAGCAGCGGCGCGGTGCTTGGTCCGCACGTAGCGATCCGAGGCGACGTTGCACAGCAGCGGCACGCTCGAGCTGCTCGGCCGCGGCGCGGAAGTACTCGATGTGGCCGCGGTGCAGCGGGTCGAAGGCGCCGTCGACCATCGCCACCCGGCCGCGGTAGTCCGGCAGCTGGTCGAAGGTCAGAATCACGACTGGACCAGCAGTCCCTTGTCCTGCAGCTCCTGCAGCGCGCGGTCGAAGAAGTCGACGGCGACGTCCGGCGTGCGTCTTCGCCCACTCGATCAGCTCGGTGAAGCCCTGCTCGAGCGTCACCTTCGGCGCGAAGCCGAGCGTCTCGCGCGCACGCGTGATGTCGGCGGTGTTGTGGCGGATGTCGAACTTGCGCCCGGTCTGCGTGACCTGCGGCTCGATCGACGATGCCGAGCAGCCGCGCCAGCAGCGCGGCGATGTCGAGGATCGTGACCGTCTCGCCGGAGCCGACGTTGACCGGCAGGTAGTCGGCGCCCGGCTTCTCGAGCATCAGCACCAGGCAGTCGACGACGTCGTGAATCGAGACGAAGTCGCGCAGCTGGCCGCCGTCCTCGAACACCATCGGCTGCTTGCCGTTCAGCAGCCGGCTCAGCCAGATCGCGGCCACGCCCGCGTAGGGGTTGCTCAGGCTCTGGCGCGGCCCGTAGACGTTGAAGAAGCGCGGCGCCACCGCCGGGAATGCCGTAGGTCTTGCCGATGAGCAGCACCATCTCTTCCTGGTGGTACTTGGTCATCGAGTAGATGTTGTCGCGGTAGAGCGCCTTGTCCTCGGGCGTCGGCACCGACGACGACGTGCTCGCTGGCAGATCGGGCAGCGCTGCTCCCAGTCGCGCGCCGCCAGCTGCTGCCTCGGGCCGGATCGTCGGCGCCACCGCGCCGTGCGTGGCGCAGCTGTAGGCGCCCTCGCCGTAGACGCCGATCGAGGAGGCGACGATCACCTTCTCGACGTGGTGCTTGGCTGTTGACCAGGATGTCGAGCAGCAGCGCCGTGCCGCGCGTGTTGACGTCGACGTAGCGGTCGACCTGGTACATGCTCTGGCCGACGCTGACCGCGGCGGCGAAGTGCACCACCGCGTCGGCCGCCAGCACCAGCGGCTCGAACACCGCGCGATCGCGGACGTCGCCGCGCACGTAGGTCGCCTTGGCGTTGGCGTACGACGGCCAGCGTGCCGCGAGCGGTGCACCTGCGGCTCGAGGTTGTCGAGCACGGTGACGCGGTAGTCGCGGCGCGACGAGCTGCGTCGACCAGATGCGAGCCGATGTAGCCGGCGCCGCCGGTGACGAGAACCGAGCGAATAGCCATGCGTTGTCCCCTCAGGATACCGGCAACGCCGTCGCTTGCGCACGCCGCCCGCGGGCCGGAAGGTGCAGGCGGCGGAGGGCGGTGACATTCAAGGCCGAAAACGGCGCCGCCGACGCGTAGCGGTAGGCGTACCGCGCCGCGTACAGGTGCGCCGTCAGGTAGCGGTCGTCTTCGTAGACGGCGAGCGTCTCGACGCCAAGCAGGGGCGCCAGCCAGGCCAGGCCGCCGCAGGTGCCGAGGAACAATTGGGCGCCGGCGATCACCCGTGTCTGCAAGCCGAGGTTGCTGGCCGGGTCGAGCGACGGCCGCAACGTGGTGACGCCCGGAATGGCGTCGAAGGCGTAGTCACGGTGCTCGTCGACCGACCATGCGGCGTCGAGCAGCACCACCGGCATGCGGCCGGCGAGCCGCTCGACGAAGCGGTAGAGCGTGTCGCGGTTCTCCGCCGTGTCTGGTAGCGCCTGGCCGGTGTAGAACTTCACCGCCGCGTAGCCGGCGGGCAGCCCCGGCGGCAATGGCAGCGCGGCACAGGCAGCGGTGACCGAGTCGCGCACGCGGGCGAAGTCGCTGTGCCGCATCAGGAAGTCGAGCGAGCGATCGCCGTACCAGAAGGGCCGGAACATCTGGTACATCAGGCCGGGGTGCCAGACCGCCGCATCGCCAAGCCCCAGCTGCGCCGACGCCTGGCGCAGCAGCGCGGCGTCGAACGGCGATGCCGCCATCTGCTTCTGATCGCCGCGATCGCGCCGGGCTGCCGCTTCCGCGGCGAACGTCGCCGGATCGATCAGGTCGAAAATCTCGACGTAGCGGTCGGCAACCCCGGCATACCACGCCTGCGTTCCGCCGCGCGACACGGCGATCACGCGCGAGGGCGGCACGGCGTAGCGGTCGCAGGCCCAGCGCAGAAACGGCAGCCAGTAGAGCGCTTCGTAGCCGACCTCCGAGGTCCACGGCCCGACGATCACCGGCCGAGACCCCGTGGCGCTCGCGAGTTGGCGCTTCACACTCTGCGTCGTGCGGTACGGGTTGACGACGTGCACGGCGAAGCGGTCGAGGCGTTTGCGGCCGCGAACCGCCGCCGACTGGGCGCGCTGCATTCGCGCCCGCGTGCGCGCCGGCGCCTGCCGCAGCAACTCCGCCCGGCGCCCGGCCAGCTTGCCGGCGCGCTCTGCCGCACGCAGCACGATCCGCACGTGCCGATCGAGACGGCGCAAACGGGCGCGCGTGAGATTCAGCGCGGCCTGGGCGATGTTCGGGATGCGCATCAGGAGAGCGACGCGCTGCGAGGCGGCGCCGTCGCCGAGCGTCAGGCCGGCGGCAAACAGGCCGGAGCAGTCCACCGGGTTGAAGCTGCCGGCGCCGGCGACGCGCGCGTAGACGCGGCGGGCGACATGCAGGTGGGCGTGCAGGAACGCGTCGTCGGTATAAACCGGGACGGTGGGGACACCGAGCAGCGGCGCCAGCCAGGCCAGGCTGCCGCAGGTGCCCGCAAACGCGTGCGCGCCGGCAATGATCCGCGTCTGCACCGCCAGGTTGGTACGCGGGTCGAGCGTTCCGTGCAGGCTGAGCACCCGTTCGGTGTCGCGGATGCGGTAGTCGCCGTGGTCGTCGAGCTGCAGGCCGGTATCGAGCTGCACGACCGGGTTGCGCGCGGCGAGCGCGCTGACCACTGCCTGCACCTGCGCCCGGTGCCGCGCCGTATCCGGCAACGAGGTCGCCGCGTAGAACTTGACCGCGACGTAGCCGGTCGGCAGCGGTTTCGGCAGCGGCACGTCAGGGGGCGTCAGCCGCACGTGCCTGGTGTGACGCTCCACGAACGACATCGTGGCGTGGCCGGACCAGAACGGCGCGAACCAGCGAAACAGCAGCGACGGATGGAGCACGTTCGGAGTGGTGCCGAGTGCCGCGGCCGCCGCGCCAACCAGCTGCCGATCGAGCTCGGATAGTTGCCGCTGCTTCAGGGCGCCCGCCGCGGCGCGAGCGGCCAGTGCGGCGGGCGCGACGGTGTCGAAGATCTCGAGGTAGCGGCCGCAGGTGCCGCTGTACCACGAGCTCGTCCCGCCGCGCGACATGATGACGAAGCGGCTCTCGGGGATACGGTAGGCGGCCGCCACCCAGCGCAGGAATGGCGCCCAGTAGAGCACTTCATAGCCAACCTCGGACAGCCATGGCCCGGCGAGGATCGGCGCGGACCCGCCGACCACCTGTTCCAGCTCGCGCTCCAGCGCCCAGTGCGTCCGCCACGACGAGAGCTGTTCGCCGACGGCACGGCCGCGTGAACGCCAGCGCGCCGTCAGGCGGCTCACGCCGCCACCTCGCGCACCTCGAGCAGCTCCGGCTGGCCCCATCGGGCGAGCACGTCGCGAGCGAGATCGAGGTGACGCATCGAGAAGCCGGCCCCGTCGGTGTAGTAGCTCACCGTCGGCACGCCGTAAAAAGGTGCGAGGTAGGCAAAGCCGCCGTAGGTGCCGACGAAGCGGCTGGCACGCGCGACCACCGCCGACTGCACGAGCAGGTTGGTCGCCGGCGAAAGCAGGTGCCGGATGCCGGCCATCGCGGCAATGTCCGGCTCGCACGGCGCGTGGTCGTCCAGCCTCAGCCCGGTCGAGAGCGAGATGACCGGCCCCGCCGCGGCAGCGGCAGCCAGCGTCCGATCGACAAACGCGCGGTGGCCGGCCGTATTGCTGAAGCAGTCGTTGAAGTAGAACTTGGCGGCCGTGTAGTGCGGCGGCAGCTCCACCGCGAGCTCCGGCGCCGGCAGCCGGGCAAAGTCTGTATATCGGTGCACGAGCGCCAGCGGCGCGTGCCCCCACCAGTACGGTGCGAACAGGTGATACATCAGCGACGGATGCAGCATCGCCAGCTCGCCATGCTCGCCCGCTTCTGCCATCGCCAGCAGCTCGCGGTCGAGAGCCGCCACTGCGACCTGCTTCTGTTCACCTAGCTGCCGCTGCCGTGACTGGTTCCGCGCCCGGAACTCCTGCTCGCCGAGAGACGCCAGCACGTCGTGCGATCGACCGGCGAAGCCGCCGTACCAGGTCGCGGCGCCGCCCCGGGTCATCACCACCAGGCGCTCCGGCGGTATGCCGTAGCAACGTGCAAACCAGCGAACGAACGGGACCCAGTAGAGCAGCTCGAAGCCGACCTCGCCAAGCCACGGTCCGACCAGGATCGGCCGGCGGTCGGCGGCGAGGGCGGCCAGCTGCCGTTCGACCCGCGCTCCGCGCCGCGCCGCCAGCACGCGGGCTGCGGCGCGTTTCGCCGTCGCCGGCAGCAAGTGGCGCACACGACCACCGAGCGTCATCGCCGGCTGCTCATCACCGGAAGCACGGCAACCCGAGCGCCGGGTCGTTGCGCACGGCGGTACGACCCTGGTCGACGTAGACGCGGAACTGCTGGTGGTCGGCATCCGTGGCAATCGTACCGGCGAGGCGGTAATGCAGCTCGACGTATTGCGCGAGCAACGGGTAGTCGCTGCGGAACTCCTCGTCGTAGCCCTGGTCGGTCGTCAGGATGATTGGCACGGACTGGTGGCGCAGACGGTCGATGGCGCGCCGCTGATCGGCGTCGGACGTATAGAACGAGAGGCTGACAATCGGCTGGCCGGCGGCGAAGCGGCGACGCGCAAACACCGGAATTTCCGGCGCATAGGCACCGACCAGCAGGTAGTCGTCCGCCGCCGTGCACGCGGCAACGTATCGGGCCGCGGCCAGTGTACCGCCCGTGTCTGCCTGCGCCCAGTCTGCAGGAGGCAACGCCCGCAGCTCGCGGCGCACGGCGTCGAAGCGCTGCTGCGCATGCTCGCGCGAGTCGAAGATCGCCGCCGTCTCGAGTTCGCGGTCAACCTCGCCCGTGCGGTAGATCGCGATCAGCATCACGCCGAGCAGCACCGGCGCAGCGGCCATGAGACCCCGGCGGGCGCGCGACGGGCGCATCGCCGCAGCCGCACCGACGCTCCAGGCCGCGACCAGCACGGTCGGGACGATTGCGTCACCAAACCGCTGGCCGAGATTGCCGCGCAGGAAGAACAGGTTGACGATCGCAGCGAGCGCGAGCAGGCCGGAGCCGGTAGCGCGTTCGAGCGGCGTGAACGCCCCTTTCGCGCCGAGGCGCACCGCCGCAACAGCGGCGCCGATCGCCACCAGCACCCAGAACAGGTAGTACGACAGCGCCAGCAGCGTCGTGTTGGTCAGCGGCAGGGCCAGCTCGAGCACCGGCCACTGCAGGTGCGTGCGGCGCGATTCGATCTGGCTCGCCTCGAGCCCGGCCTGCAGGTACTCAGGTATCCCGCGATACAGGTGGACGAACGCGGCGGTCGGCAACAGCAGCACGGCCGTGCAACCGCCGTACTGCAGCAGCCGCAACAGGGTGACCCTCACCTGCCGGGGGTCCCGCGCCAGCAGGGCGGCCACCATACCCACGCCGATGTAGACGGCATAGTCATGACGGAACAGCGCCGCCACTGCCGTCACCGCTGCTGCCGCGGCCAGCCGGCCAGCCGTCGGATTGAGGGCAACCGAACGGATCGCCAGCGCGCCGCAGGCGAGCGCCAGCACTTTCGAGTAGTTGTAGAGCTTTGGGCCGGTGGCGACCGCGGTGGCGGCGGCGAGCAGTGCCGTCGGCCAGTTGCGCGACAGGGCCAGCGCCAGCACGAACACGAGCGCGTAGGCGGCCGCCAGCAGGCCGGCGGTGAGGTAGGCCTCGGACAGCAGGTTCGGGCCGGCGAGGGACTGGGCCCACAGCGGCAGCAGGTAGGTCAGGGCAGGCCACGCACCGCTCAGGCCGGCGTCCGAGAAGTCGCGCAACGGCCGTTCCCCGTGCGCCAGCATCAGCGTGCGCATCAGCGCGGTGAAATGATCGTTGTCGAACCCGCCGAGCGCGCCGCCGAGCGTGTTGAAGCGATAGAAAAACGCGAGCAGGCCGACCGCGAGCGCGACGACAGCGGCCACCGCAATACGCCACCATCGCCACCACGGCTCGCCAGCGGCCCGTGTCGCGCGTCCCCGCGCCCCTGCCGTTGCGCTCACCCGGCCGTCGTCCCGGCGGCGGGCAGCACCACGGCGTCGAGCAACAGCGCCGCTTTGAGGTCGAGCAGGTCGAAGCGCGCCGCCTGCAACTGGCGATAGGCCTGCCGCGCGAAGAAGACGTGGGACGTCAGGAAGCGATCTTCACCATAGACAGCGACCGTATCGACGCCGAGCATCGGCGCCAGCCAGGCCAGGCTGCCGCAGGTTCCGACGAACGCCTCGGCGTCGGCGATGACCCGCGCCTGGACGCCCAGGTTGGTCGCCGGCGTCAGGTGCGGCCCGAGGCTGGTCACGTTATCGAGATCGGCGAACAGGTAGTCCTCGTGCTCGTCGGTCGCCATGCCGGTGTCGAGCATGACCACCGGCGTGTGAGCGGCGATCCCGCGCACGATCGCACGGAGGCCGCGGCGATATTCAGGCGTGTCCGGCAGCGCGGCGCCGGTGTAGAACTTCACGGCGACATAGCGCGGCGGCAGCGGCACGTTCTCGGCGCGGGCGAATGCCAGCGGCACGTAGCGCGTGTGGCTCACCACCAGGTCGAGCGCGCGATGCCCGAACCAGAACTCGTTGAACAGCCGGTACATCAGGCCGGATGCAGCACCGCCGTCGTCGCCGCGCCCGCCGCCCGCGCCGCGGCGGCAATCAGCTCGCGATCGAGCGCTCCCGCACTCAGCTGCTTCTGGCCGCCGGACTGATCGCGATCGCGGCGCTCGGCGTTCCGCTGTGCGAACGCCGCCGGCGTCATCTCGTCGAAGATTTCGACATAGCGGCCGGCGACATCTGCGTACCACTCAGCGACGCCGCCGCGCGACACCGCGATGACCCGGTCGGCATCGACGCGGTAGCGATCCTCGAACCAGCGCAGGAACGGGACCCAGTAGAGACACTCGAAGCCGACTTCCGACAGCCAGGGGCCGGCGACAATCGGGCCACGGCCCTGCGCAACGGCGGCAATCTGCCGCTGCAGTTGCCACTCGGCGACCGCCGACGCCGCCTGCTGCTGCACCCGCGCCGTGCGCCGTGACGCACGCACCACCCGCTTCGGCGCGGCAGCCGCCTTCCGCCACGCCTTCGCGCCCAGGTTACGCAGCGCGGCGAGCGGATCGGTCATCAACCTGCGGCCGCATCATCCGCGGCCATCGACAGCCGCCGCTCGGCCTCGGCCCAGTCGTCCGGCGTATCGATCGTCAGCGATTCCCGTGCCGGCAATCCGCAGCGGCCGGCAGTCGTCGCCGTAGATGCTGCCGTGCCGCTCGAGCGTGCGCCGCCAGAAGGCGTACACCGTGCCGTCGCGGACAAAGGCCGGGCGCGCGTCCTGCCGGCGCGTCACCCGCGCGCCGTCGGCCAGGAACGGCACGCAGCCGCCCCTCGTCGATCCGCATCACGTAGTCGGGCGACAGGTGCCGCGGCAGCTCGAGCGACGGTCACGACCGAATCGGCGCCGGTGTCGCGCAGCAGCGCCACCGCGTCGCGGATGTGGGCCGCCGGTCCGCAACGGCGAGGTCGGCTGCAGCAGCACGACGATGTCCGGCCGCCAGCCGGCCGTCGGCCAGCGCGGCCAGCGCGTGCTCGATGACCGGCAGCATCGGCGTCTCGTCGACGCGCCAGCTCCGCCGGGCGCATGAACGGCACCTCGAGGCCGGCCTCGCCGCCCGTCGTCGGCAATCGCGTCGGCGTCGGTCGACAGCACGAGGCGGTCGATCACGCCGGACGCCGCGGCCGCCCGCGCCGCGTAGTCGAGCAGCGAGCGTCCGGCCAGCGGCCGCAGGTTCTTGTCCGGGCACCCCCTTGGAGCCGCCCCGCGCCGGCACCAGCCCCAACACCGCAGTGCTCATGCGGGCCGCCGGCGCGTTCTGCACGAACCGGATCTCGCGCCAGCAACTCGGACACGGCGGCCGCCGGCGGCAGCGCCGCGGCATCGGGCGCGGCCGGCGCGGCGACATAGCTGACGTGCAGGTGATCGGCGGCGTAGTCGTCGCGCACGACCTCGAAGCCCGCCCGCTCGCAGGTACGGCGGCCATCGTCGACTTCGGTCAGGTAGTACGGATGATCGATCTTGATCGCGTCCTCGACCGACCAGTTGCGCAGGTAGGCGGCGCGGAAGTCGACGATGTCGACGAACAGCAGCGCCGTCGGTCGGTCAGCAGCTCGCGGACGCGCGCCAGCGTGCCGGCGACGTCGAGCAGGTGATCGACCGTCTGGCAGATGATGACGACGTCGAAGCGGCGGTCGCCGAAGTCGTACCGTTCGACCAGGCCGGTCGACCGTCTCGAGCCCGAGCCGCCGCGCTTCGCTCGACTTCGAGCGGCGCCGGATCGATGACCGTGCCGCGCGAGGCCGAATCGCTGCGGCGAAGCGCGTGGCGACGACGCCGGTCGAGCCGCCGATGTCGAGCATCGTGCCGGCAGCCGCGGCCGGCGAGGAACGGCCGCAGCAGGTCGGCCGCGTTCGACGGCGTAGTCCCGCTGCTCCGCCTGGATGGTGCGCGCGTCGATCAGCCGGCCGTGGAAGGCGCTGACCAGCGGGCGGTAGATGCCGTCGTAGAACACGGCCGTAGGCCGCTGCGGTCATGCGCGGGTTGAGGAACACGAGGCCGCAGCCGCGCGCAGCGCGATGCGCCTGCGCCGGGTAGCCGTAGCGGTCGCGATGCGTCAGCACGACGGAACGGCGTCGCGCCGCACAGGTTGCAGCGCGTCGACGCGGCGCTTGCGGCTGCGCGGCGTAGTCGTAGCCGAGCGCGGCGATGCGGCTCGGACGGCCGGCGGTGACTGCTGGCACGGCGCATCAGTACGTCAGCCTCTTCTCGATGCGTGAGCGCGGCGGTCGCCAGCGTCTCGGCGATGCGCGTCGCCCGGCTTGGCCGTCGCCGTAGAGCAGGTCGGGCGCCGGCCGGCCGCGCGCCGACGTGCTCGCGGATGGCGGCGGCAATCGCCGCCGGTCGTGCTCGACGTCGATGACGTTGCGCGCCGCGCTCGCGCCCCTGCTGGCGCGTGCCGATGTTCACCGCCGGCACGCCGAGGAACGAGCACTCGCGAATCGCGACGCTCGAGTTGCCGACGATGGCCGCGGCGCCGCACCAGCAGGCGCAGGAAGTCCTCGGGAAACATGTTGCGGAAGAAATGGAAGTTCTCCGGCTTCTCCCTCTCGCGGAAGACGCGGATGCCCTTCGAGGTGCCGTCGGAGCCGGCATCGACGTTGGGCCAGAACCAGAGCACCGGCAGGCCGGCTGTCCTTCACGGCGTAGAGCGTCTCGTCGACCTGCTGGCGCGCTTCCTCGTACTCGGTCGTCACCGGGTGCTGCATCACCACCAGGTAGCCGCGCGACAGGTCGCTCGCGCGGCCCGACGCCGCCGTACCGCTCGAACGGGTCGAAGTCGAGCGCCGGGCCGGGCCGCCACCTCGGCGGCGATGTCGATCGACGGACAACCGGTCACGATGACGGTGTCCGGCTCCTCGCCCAGCCGGATGCACCCGCTCGCGCGCCAGCGCGGTCGAGACCAGGTGCAGGTTGGCCAGCTTGGTGACCGCGTGGCGCACCTTCTCGTCGATCGATCCGGTGACCTCGCCGCCCTGCACGTGGACGACCGGGATGTTCATGTAGACGGCGGCGACGGCGGTGGCCAGCGTCTCGTAGCGGTCGGCGACGGTGACGACGGCGTCGGGCTTGAGGTTGTCGAACACCGTCGCGAGCTCGACCAGGCCGATGCCGGTCGACTTCGCCGAGGTGACCAGGTTCTCGCCCTCGAGCACCATGTAGACGCGCGCTGCCGGCACGAAGCCGTCGTGCTCGATGGCCTGGATGGCGTTGCCGTAGCGCTCGAGCAGCGCCGACGCGGCGACGACGAGCTGCAGCTCGAGGTCGGGATGTTCCTGGATGGCGTGCAGCGCGGTGCGGATGCGCGAGTAGCTCGGACGCGCGGTGACGACGACGCAGATGCGGCGTTTAGTCATTCGTAGAAAGTGTTACCAGGGAGTCTCGATGCCGTCGCAGGTGGCGACCGATGCGCCGGCCGGGCCGCGGGCCACGAGTATCGCCTCGACGTCGGCGGCGCGCTCCTGCCGGGCGAAACAGACGAGCCGTGACCACATCGGCTGCTCGAGCGTTGCGCCGCGATCGAGCAGCAGCGTGACCATGTCGGCGCGACGGATGCCGACGGCCGCCTCGAGCGGCGTCATGGTGATCTCGTACGACTTGACGAAGTCTGCGCGGATCGGTCCCGCCGCGTTCACGTCAGCGCCGTTGCGCAGCAACCGCAGCACCTCGCCGTCGTCGCGCAGCCCGGCGGCCTCGGGCAACGTCAGCGGCTCGCTGCGCCAGACCGGATCGAAACCGACGAGCGGGCCCAGCACCAGCGTGGCCGTGACCATCAGGAACAGGATGCCGGGCGCCGCGAACAGGGCCGTGAGGAGCCGGCGCGGCGGCCCGACGGTCGCGCCGTCAGTAACTTTCATCGAAGAAGCGGGTCCATCCGGGGTTGAAGCGCGGGTTGACGACGCGTGCGGCGATCGCTTCGTCGCGAAGCTGCCGGATCATCGGCAGTGCGCCCGCCGCTTCATATTCCTGCCACCGGCCGTTGCGGCGCCACTCGTCCTCGAGTCGCGCCCAGTCGTTGCGCTGCACGAACGCCTGCGTGCGCAGGACCTGGTGCACGCCGATCGCCCGGATCATCCAGGCGGTGGTGCCGACCAGGACCACCGTGCAGGCGAAAGCCAGCACACGGCGGGACGGCCGGCAGGTCTCGAAACGACGCAGGAAGTAGGCGGCGGCGCCGAACACCGGCAAGCCATAGAGCCCGCCGGCGGCGCTGACAATCTCGTCCTTCGTATAGGCGTACGAGATGGCGGCGTTTGCCAGCAGCACCGCGGCGAAGACGGCGCAGTGCTGGTCGGCGAGCGTGGCCGGCCAGCGCACGCCAGCCCGCAGGCGGGAGACCACGTATGCGACCAGCAGGCCGGTGCCGAACAGCGACGCCAGCAGGTTGACGACGGTGTGCGCGCGGACGTGTCCATTCAGCGCATCGCGAACCAGGACCCACACGCCGGAACGCGGCTCGGACAGCAGCACCGAAAAGATCGACGAGCCGACGTTGTAGGCGTAGAACGGCAGCATGTTGCCGCCGAAGCGGCGGGCAATCTCCGGCGGATCGATCGCCTGCAGCAGGAAGCCGGCGCTACGTTCCTCGACGCCCGGCAGGCCGGTGCCGAACAGACCGAAGCGTACCAGCGCGTAGACGCCGACCAGCGCAGTGACGGTGGCAAGGCCGCGGCGCGACACGCCCGGCATCCCCACCAGCCAGGCGGTGGCGAACACCACCCACACCAGCAAGCCCGATTCGAGCGTCAGGGCGGCGACGACGAAGGTGACGATGCTGAGCAGGTCGACCAGCCAGCCGCCGCGTGTCTGCGCCAGGTTCACGGCCGCCAGCGTCAGCACCGCGATCTGCAGGAAATGGTTGACCGGGTAGAGCTCCTTGACCGTGCCAATGAACGTGTGCATGCCGACGAACACCGTCAGGGCAAACGGCGCCAGCAGCAGCGTCACGCGATCACGCACCGCAAGCGCGCGCGCGAACAGCATGACGAAGGCGAAGATCAGGAAGGCGTGGAACAGGCGATAGGTCAGGAAGTAGTTGCCGTCGGCGATGTCGAGCAGCAGCTTGACCTCACCATAGAACACCGGGCGGAAGTAGCCTTCCGAGTGCAGGTGCGAATAGAACTGCTGCCATGCCGATGGCGATTGGGCCGCCTTGATCATGACGCTGAGGCAGTCATAGACCTGCAGCGGCATGTGCAGCAGATCGCGGCCGAGCGCCACGGCGACGAAAGCCGCCATGACGTAGACGAGCCGCTGCTCCGAGAGATGCCGCAACCCGCTCCCCACCGCTATGCCGATCCCCTGACGTCGTCCGCGCGCAGCTGCTCATCGGCCGCGAGATCGCGGCGCAGCACGTGACCGAGGAACTCCGCCAGCCGTTCCGCCGGTACGCCGGTGCCCGGCTTCTTGGCAGCGAGGTGCGCCTCGGTGAGCACGGTGCCGGCCTGCAGCGGCTGACGCGCAACCAGGCTCTTGGTGAAAATGGCGCGGAGTGGCGCCATGTCCCGCGCCACCGCTTCCTTGTCGATCGGATGCGTCCGCATCGCTTCCACGAACCGCACGCCGTCGACCAGCTGCCGCAGCTCGTCGATCGTGACCGAGGCGGGCACGTCGGGCCCGAACATGCCGCGGCTCATGGTGACGTGCACTTCCAGGACGTCGCAGCCGAGTGCGGTGGCGGCGATGCCCGGGTAGATCGTGCCGGAGTGGTCCGACAGGCCGACGAAGCAGTCGTAGCGGGCGCGGAACTCGGCAAGCATGTTCAGGCCGATCCGCTCGGGCGGGCACGGATACGCCGTGGTGCACTGCATCACGGCGAGCGGCAGCCCTGCCGCCTTGACGCGGTTCACTGCCTTGTCGAGCTCGGCAAAGCCGCTCATGCCGCTCGAGAGCAGCACCGGCCGCCCGGTGGCGATGAGCGCGTCGAGCAGCGGCAGGTTACTCACTTCCCCCGACGCAATCTTCCACATCGGCATGCCGACGCGGTGCAGCAGTTCCACCGCCTCCGGTGAGAACGGCGAGCTGAGGAACACCAGGCCGCGCTCGGCGGCGTGCTCGGCGAGGCCGCGCCACTGCTCCTCGGTGAACTCCATGCGCTGCCAGTAGCCGTAGCGCGTGGCGTCCTGGCGGCTGAACTTGATGCGGAACGGTTCGGCCGGCGTGCTCTCCGCCGCGGCGATGTGCGTCTGGAACTTGACCGCGTCGGCGCCGCCGCGCGCAACTTCGTCGATGAACGCGTGCGCCAGGCCGAGACTGCCGTCGTGCGCGAGCCCGACTTCCGCGATGACGAAGCAGCGGCCGGGTTGCAATCCTGTTGTGGTCACGTTTCTCACTACTGCTGCCCGATCAGGCGCTTGGCGACGGTCTTGAGCCTGACCAGCTGATTCTGGCGGCGCTTGTGGCGCCAGCGCCGGCGCTTCTCGCCTGCCTTCTGACCGCGCAGCCGGAGTTGCGCGGCGACCTGCGCCTGCTTTCCGGCGATGCGACTCTCGCGATCGCCACGCTCACGCGCCGCGACCGGATCCTCGAGCAGGCGGCCGCCCCACGTCGTCCCGGCGAGCGCATACAGGCCACGCACCACCGGCTGCAGCAGCGCGCCGGCGACAGCCTGGGCCGGCTCGGGCCGCTCACCGGCGACACGCTCGACCGCGTCGGCGAAGACCGACGTGGCGACGCCGTACGGCCGGACGAAATGCGCGACGAACCGGCGATTGCGCGGCTCCGGCTCACCGCGCACGGCGGCGGCGAGCTGCGTGACGTGCTCGTCGAGGCTGCGCGCAATCCGCAGGAATGCCCCCGGGCCGTCGGCCAGGTACTTGAAGTGCAGCGTGCCCTGCTGGTTGGCGCGGAATTCCGGCAGCAGCAGCGTGTGCACCGGCCGATCGACGATCGCCGCCTCGATCAGCGCACTGGTGTTGAGGCCGACGATCGTCGCGGCGTAGTGCAGCGAATCGAAGTAGTCGTCACGCGAACGGCGATCCACCGGGTTGGCGCCCCACACCGCAACCGGTCCGGCGTCCTCCAGGGTGACACCTGCCCAGTCGGCGAGCCGCTGCGGGTGCGGACGCACCAGGACCGCCGCTTCCCGTAGCCCGCGGTCGGGCGCCTGGCGGAGTGCCGTGAGCCACCGGCGCACGAACGCAGACTCCGACGGACTGCCGCGGAACAGCGATGAGCAGACGTACAGGACGATCGGCCGGCCCTCAGGCAGGCCGGCGTCGCGGCAGAACTCGGCTCGGCTGCGGCTCGGCGCGCGGTCGAACCACTGGTCGAAACACTGCGCGCCCGTGACGATAATCCGGTCGCCGGCAATGCCGTGCAGCGTCATCGCTTCCTGCCGCTGCGTCTCGTTCCAGACCAGGACGTGATCGGGCTGGATGCGGATGAGCGACTTGCTCGTCAAGTGGTCCCAGCTCCACACCGCGAGCACGGTTGGAATCCGTCGCGCCTGTGCCGCCTTCAGGTAGTCGGTCTGTGGCGAGCCGAGCTCGATCAGCGGCGTCAGCAGCAGGACGTCGGGCTGGAGCTCGCCGATGAAGGCGTCGACCGCCGCGTCCACCGGCAGTGCGTGCTCCAGGTGCCGCAGCAACGGCGCCGCCGCCGCCCGCAGCGGCAACCGGGCCAGGGCGAGCGCAATGCGCGGCGTGCGTTCCCAGGCGCGCGCGCGGATGGCCGGCGCGTCTTCGTAGGCCGGATCGAGGTACCTGAAGTAATCAGCGGACAGCCGCAGTGCCGTGGCCAGCTCGAACAGCCGCGGGTCCTGCCGCGGCGGGGTGAAGGCCACCGTCACGTTCGGCAGCTCCGCCGCAAGCCGGTCGACCAGCGCGCGGCCGCCGAGCTGCTCTTCCCGTTCCGCCGCGAGGTGCAGCTGGTGGCCGCGCGCCGCCAGCTCGCGGATCACCGACTCGAAATTGCGGAAGTAGGTGAAGTGCCGCGCGACGAACAGGATCTTCACGGCTCCGAGCCGATGCCGGCCGGCTCGCGCAACTCGGCGCGGCCGAGGGTGCGCTGGACCACGTCGACATCCTTCAGGTGCAGCGGCACGAACGACGCCGGCCTTGAGGCTGGAGAACACCCGCTTGGCGACGTCGAGGTGATCGAAGCGGAAGGCGGTCGGGTGCGAGTAGAACGAGACGTGTCGACGCCGTAGAACGGCGCGAGATAGGAGAAGCCGCCGTAGGTGCCGACGAACGCCTCGCGCGCCGCAGATGATGCGCGTCTGGACCTCGAGGTTGGTCTCCGGCGTCATCAGGTGATCGACGGTGTGCACGCGGTCCTGCCGCGACGGCGGCGAAGTCGGCGTGATCGTCGAAGCGCTGGCCGGTGTTGAGCAGCACGACGTCGGTGCGTGCGGGTCAGCTCGGTGAGCACCGAGGCGATGAACGCGCGGTTCGTCGGCGTGTCCGGCAGCGCCGCATTGCGCGTAGAACTTCACCGCGACGTAGTCGCGCGGCAGCTGGCGCGGCGAGGTCGCCGAGCGGCAGCCGCGTCGAGCATGCGGAACACGCTGAACGCCTCGACCAGCGTCATCGGCGCCTGCTGCCACCAGAAGACGCTGAACAGGCTGTACATCAGCGACGGGTGCAGCACGCGCACCTTGCCGAGGCCGCGCGGCGTCGCGGACGCGCTCGATGATCTCGTGGTCGAAGTCGCCGATGCTCGAGGTGCTTCAGCCGGCCCTCCTGCTCGGCACGCGCGCGTCGTTGCGGTTCGCGGAACTCGTCGGCGCTGTAGATCGACAGGATGTCGTGGTAGTGCTGGGTGATGTGCCGGTACCACGGCGCCGCGCCGCCGCGCGAGACGACGATCAGCTGGTCGTCGCGAGGTTGCCGTAGGCCTTGGCCCAGGCGAGGAACGGAATCCAGTAGAGCAGCTCGAAGCCGGTCTCGGACAGCCACGGCCCGACGATGATCGGCCGGTCCTGCCGGCCGAGCATGGTGATCAGCTCCTTGGTTTCCTCCACCTCGGGCATGCCGGGGAACAACAGGCTCTTTGCCGGATCGCGCGGCTTGTTGTGCTTCGGCGTCAGAATCGCGCCGGAGGCCTGCCGCGCTTCCGGCGGCGGCTCGTCGCCGACCATGTGCTTGAGCCGCGCCACGGCGAACTGCCGGATCTTGATGAACAGCTGCTTCTTGAATGGCGGCGGAAACGGCGCCACTTGTAGCGCGTCTCCTTGCGGCACGGCTGGGTCGAGGTCCGCAGCTCGGCAAACGCCAGCCACGGCAACAGCAGCAGCCGCGCCAGCAACGCCACCAGCGAGCGCCCGCTGCGGCCGCGGGTCGGCAGCGTCCCGGCCGCTTCGATCGCATCGGCGAAGCAGCGGCGTCGCCGGCTGCTCGAGGCCGCGCGGCCGGACGAAGCCTTCGGTGAAGCGGCGCGCCCGTTCGATGCCGGCGCCGGGTCGAGCGACCGTCTGCGCCAGCTGCACGACGTGCTCGTCGAACGAGCGCGCGGTCTGCAGCAGCCCGCCGTCGACGCTCGGTCAGGTAGTGGAAGTGGATGGTGCCTTCCTGGTTGTCGCGCGAGATCTCCGGCAGCAGGATCGACAGCACCGGCTTGCCGACCGCGCCGGCCTCGAGGAACGCGCTGGTGTTCAGGCCGACGACCGCCGCCGCGTAGTAGAGCGAATCGAAGTAGTCGTTCTTGGCGTCGGCGTCGACCGGGTGGTCGCCGAAGAACGCCAGGTTCTTGAAGCCGGTCAGGTCGACTCTGCTGCCACTCGTCGTGCCGCGCCGGGTGCGGCCGCACCAGGATGCCGATGTCGCGCAGCGCCGGATCGGCGCTGCCGCGCACCGCCTGGATCCAGCGCTCGACGAACGGCGCCTCGGCGACGGTCTTGCGGAACAGCGACGAGCAGACGTAGAGCACGAACGGCCGTGCCGGATCGAGGCCGATGCGCTCGCAGAACGCCTCGCGGGACCGGGACGGCCGCCGGCCGAACCACTGGTCGTAGCACTGCGCGCCGGTCACGGTGATGCGCTCGGCGGGCACGCCGTGCAGATCGATCGCCTCCCGCTTCTGCGTGTCGTTCCACACCGTGATCAGCTGCGGCACGTGGCGCAGGATCGACTTGCTCGACAGGTGATCCCAGCTGCCGACGGTCAGCACCGTCCGCAACCCGAGCGCGCGCGCGCTGTCGAAATGATCCACCTGCGGCGAACCGAGATCGACGAGCGGCGTGATCAGCACCACGTCGGCCGCCTGTTCGCGCATGAAGCGATCGAGCTCCTTGCTGCGCGGCACCGCCGCCTCGAGCTGGCGCAAGCCCCACGACAGGAGCCGCCGGCCGCCGGCACTCCGCAACAGCGGCAGCGAGGCCAGCCAGATCACTGCTCCGGGGTGCGCTCTCTGGCGCGCCCGCGCAGCTGCGGCGCATCGTCGTACCGCGGGTCGAGGAAGCGGAGGTAGTCGACCGCGAGGCGCAGCTTGCGCGACAGCTCGTGCCAGGCGCCCGACTCGCGTCCCGGCGTCCAGCCGACCGTGATGCCCGGATAGCGCGCCGCCAGCCGCTCGACCATGGCGGTCCCGCCCATCGACTCCTCCTTGTCGGCCGACAGGTGCAGCTGGTGGCCGCGCTCGGCGAGCTCGCCGATCGCCGACTCGAAGTTCCGCAGATAGGAGAAATGCCGCGCCAGGAACAGGATCTTCATGAGGCGATGCCGATGCGCTGCTTGATCTTGTTCTTCAACGTCTTCGTCCTCTTGCCCCGCTGCCAGGCCGCCGTGCGTTCCGCCTTGGCGCGCTGACGGTCGTGCGCCCGCGCCTTCTTCGCCGCTTCCTGGGCGCGTTTGCGGTCCCGCTTGTCGCGGCGCAGGTCGTCTTCCCGGGCGCGCACCGCCCGATGCCTCGCCGCAATCGCCCGCTCGCGCGCACTGGATACCAGCGGCTCTGCCGCGGCCAGGTTCGCCAACCACACCAGCGGCGACATCACGGCGCGCAGCACTCGTCCCGCGACACCGTGGGCGTCAGGGGCCGGCTGCGGCGCCGCCGCCAGTGCCTCTACGGCGTCCGCAAACAGCGGCGTCGCCGCCACCCCCAAGCCGTGCGGCCTGACGAACGCCTCGACGAAGGCGCGGCTTCTTGGCGATTCGGTCACCCCGGAGGCGAGCGCCTGGTTCAGCTGCGCGAGGTGCTCGTCGACCGAGCGCGCCGCGTGCAGCAACCCGCCGGCGACATGCAGCAGGTAGTGGAAGTGAATCGTGCCTTCCTGGTTCTCGCGGTGCTCCGGCAGCAGCGTGGTGAAGACCGGCCGCCCGGCAATCGCCCCCTCGATGAAGGCGCTGGTATTGAGGCCGACGATCGCGCTGCTCAGCGCCAGCGAATCGTAATAGTCACGGCGTGCCTCGCTGTCGACCGGGTTCCGGCCCCAGAGCACGACGTCGCGCTCAGCCGCGAGATCGATCTCCTCCCATTCCTTGAGGCGGGCGGGATGAGGCCGGATCAGCACCGGCATGCTCGCAAGCGGCTGGCGGCGGCTGCTACGCAGCGCGTGCAGCCAGCGCATCACGAACCGCGCTTCGCTGTCGCTGCCCTTGAACAGCGCCGAGCAGACGTAGAGCAGGAAGGGCCGGTCCGCCGGCAGACCGACGCGCTGGCAGAAAGCAGCGCGGTCGACCGATGCCTGGCGATCGAACCACTGGTCGAAACATTGCGCGCCGGTGACGATCACCCGCGCCGGATCGACGCCATGAAACCGCACCGCCTCATCGCGCTGGGTCTCGTTCCAGACGAACAGCCGGTCCGGCACGTTGCGGACGATCGCTTTGCTCGACAGGTGATCCCAGCTCCAGACACACAGCGCGGTGCGCAGCCCGAGCCCCTTGGCCGACTGCAGGTAGTCGGGCTGCGGCGACGCCACCACCCCGACCAGCGGCGTGAGCAGCACGACGTCCGGCTGTTGCTCCTGAAGGTAAGCCGTCGATCCGCGGGCTCCGCGGGATGGCGCGTTCGCACGCGCGCAACAGGCCGCCGAGCAACTGCCGTCCCGGGCGCGACGTGGCGCCGGGAGTTGCCAGCGCCCAGAGCGCGATGCGCGGTACCCGCTCACGTGCGCGCGCGCGCAGCTTCGGCGTCGTCGCATAGGCAGGGTCGAGATAGCGCAGGTAGTCGATGGTCAGCCGCAGCCGGGTTGACGATGCGCTCCAGCGATCGCCGCGGTCGGGAATCAGGCCGAGGCTGATGCCGGCGTGCCGTGCGGCGAGCCGCTCCACCATGTCGCGGCCGCCGAGCTCCTCGTGGCGTTCCGCCGCCAGGTGGATGCGGTGCCCCCGCGACGCGAGCAGATCGATCACCGACTCGTAGTTGCGAAAGTAGGTGAAGTGCCGGCCGATGAACAGGATCTTCACGGCCGGATCCCGGCGCGGCGCAGCGCGATCAGCAGGTGATAGACGGTGATCAGTGCCGCATGCTTCGCCCGCTTGTAGAGCCACACCGGCCAACCGACGACCACCGAGATCGTGCGATGCACGCTCGACTTGCGGTGGTGACGCCAGGCGTAGCTGCCGGCGTATCGCGCGATCAGCCGAGCCGCCTCCGGCCGCGACATTGGCACCGGCGATGCCGGGCCGGTATAGGTCCGCCACAGCGCACGCGCATGCATCCACCACGGCGTCACCAGCCGCGACGGGGGCCGCGCGCCTGGGGCGAAGAGGGTGAAGCGCTGCCGCTCGATGCTGCCGGCCGCAAACTGCCGTCGGTACCAGAGCACCGCCGGTACCTGGCGCACCTGTCCGTGCAGCGTCAGTTCGGCGATCAGCAGGCGGTCGGGACAGAGCACCGCACGGAAGACGCCGGCGGCGCGCACGGCCTCCGCGCGCATCAGGCCATAGACGATGTCGCCGGCCGCCAGCGATTCGCTGGCACTGACGCGGGCCCAGCGGGCGTCACGATCACTGACCGCCGCGGTGTCGAACTCGCGAGCCGGCTTCGCCAGCGGCGCTCCGTCCGGATCGATGCGCTGCGTCAGCGGATAGGCGAGCACGGTCCCGGGCGCCGCGTCGAGCGCGTCGACCAGCGTCTGCAGCCATTCAGGGTGCCAGCGATCGTGGTCGCTGGCCCAGGCGAAGTAGCCGTCGCGCGGTAGCCCGGCAGTGGCCTCGCCGAAGGCATGCTGCCATGTCTCGACCATGCCGCGCCGCTCGGCGTGCCGGACATACCGCACGCGCGCGTCACGCTTCTCATACTCGCGCCCGATCGCCTCGCTCCCGTCCGTCGACCCGTCGTCGACCAGCACCAGCCGGAAGTCGCTGAAGCTCTGCGCCAGGATGGAGTCGAGCGCCTCGCGCAGGTACTGCGCACGGTTGTAGATGGTCAGCCCCAGACCGACGCGCGGCGGCGCGCCGGAGCGCGCCTCGAGCGGCGCGTCAAGGCTCAATGCGGAATGCGCGATGCCCAATGAAGGCGCAGTGCGCAAGGAAGGCGTGAGCCGCCCTGCCAGGTGGCGATATCCTGCAGCGTCGTATCGGCCGCTGCGCTTCGCCTCTTCGACCGGTACGGCGCTGTCCTTCTTGGTCGCCTTGATGTAACCCGAGCCGAGCAGCGTCACGTCCTGAACCTCGGCATACCGCGCGAGGATGGCGCTGACGCTGTCGATCTCGGCGTTGTACGGCGAGCGATCGCGGTTCAGGCTGTAGACGGCGGGGCAGCCGGCAGACTGTGCCAGCCGCAGGTAGCGCTCCACCTGGGCGGTGGTCATCTCCTGGAACGAGACCAGGTTGACCAGCAGATCGGGCCGCAGCGTGGTGAGCAGTTCCGCGCGGTCGGCAGGGACGAAGATGAAGTCGGCTTCCTGCCACCCGGCGAGCGCGGCGGCACTGTCGCAGAACGCGAGGCGGGCCGCCGGGAAGACCGTCGCCAGGTATGTCGCCGAAAACAGGAACAGCTCGGGAAAGTCGACGATGACGTAGGTGGTGCGGGGGAACAGCGTCTTGAACTGGTAGGCGAAGCCGCCCCAACCTGCGCCAATCTCCCAGACGAGGCGGCGCGGCACCGCAGCGTCGCCCTGCTGTTCCGCCTTTTCGAATGAGGCCAGCAGCCCGGCTCGGCGCAGCGCCACCAACGCCTCGAAGAACTTCAGCGTGTCGACGTTGTAGAGCGCGCCGTCGATGCGATAGCCGAATCCGCCGAGCGCCTCGTGCTCGGCGACGAGCAGCCGCCGGTCGCCAGCCAGCGCGATGAGCGCGCGCAGGCGCCGCGCGAAATGTGCCTGCTGCTCGCCATACTCGCGATAGTCGTACGGGCGGATGCCGGTGATCTGGAATGCATGGTGCCGCAGCTTGCGGACGATGAGCGGTGAGGCGTCGAGCAGGTAGTCGATGTTCGACAGTTCCTCGGCCCAATAGCGGCTCGGGGTCGCTTCGACGCTGGAGGCGGCACCCTGCTTCAGCCGCAGCACGTCTGTCCGCACTCGCAGGTAGGCGGCAAAAGCCGCCTCGTCGGCGGCGGACAGGCCGCCGCGAACCGCGGCCTCACCGGTCACGACAACCCCACCAGTGACTTCAGCCGGCCCTTGACCCGGGCCAGGTGCTTGCGGCGGGCCTCCGTCAACTGCGCGCGGCGGCGCTCGCGTCGCCGCCCGGCCAGCAGCCGCTCCTTCTCCGCCTGGCGTCGCGCCTTCTCGGCGGCTGACGCCGACTTGAAGGCCGACTTCTCCACTTCCGACCGGTCGCTGTCCCGCTCCTGTGCATCGGAGAAGACCGGCCGCAACCAACCGCTGTCCGCCGACCTGGCGACACGATGGACGGCCGGGGCAAGCAGCGTGTGCCACCGCGCCTCGGGCCGCGGCGCGGCGGAACTCGCCGCCAACTGCTCGACGGCATCGGCAAACACCGGCGTCGCCGGCGCGTCGAGGCCGCGCGGCCGGACAAACGCCCGGACAAAACGCACGTTCCGCTCGTCGCGCGCGACCGGCAGCCGCAGCGCCGCGGCGAGCCCGGCGAGGTGGGCGTCGAAGGTGTGCGTCACCTGCAGCACGCCGCCGTCGATCTCCACCAGGTAGCGGAAGTGCTGCATGCCTTCCGTATACATCCTGAACTCGGGCAGCACCAGCGCATGGACCGGACGGCCGACGACCGCGGCTTCGATGAATGCGCTGGTTACCAGGCCGACGACCGCCTGGCTGTGGAACAGCGAATCGAAGTAGTCGCGTTGCGCGTCGGGGCTGATCGGGTTGCCGCCGTACAGCGCGACGTTGCCGAAGCGCTCGAGCGACACGCCGCTCCACTCCGGCATCCGCTCCGGGTGCGGCCGGACCAGGATGCCGGCCTCGCGCAGCCGCGGATCGCCGCTACGCCGCACTCGCCTCGATCCAGCGGATGACGAACTCCGACTCGTGCGGGTCCGGCGTCATCACGGAGCAGACATAGAGCAGGATCGGCCGGTCGGGCGCCAGGCCGACGGCAGCACAGAATGCCTGCGCGGTCACGCGACGGCGCGCGGCCGAACCACTGGTCGTAGCACTGCGCGCCGGTGACCGTGACGTGGTCCGCCGGGATGCCGTGCCAGCCGATCGCCTCCTGCTTCTGCGTCTCGTTCCAGACGAACACCCGGTCCGGCACTTCGCGCAGCAGCGCCTTGCTCGAGAGCTGGTCCCAGCTGAACACACAGACGCCGGTGCGACGGCCGAGCGCCTTGGCGGCGCGGAGGTGTTCCAGTTGTGGCGCGCGCCACAACGTCACCGAAGCGAGCAGGACCACGTCCGGATCCTGCGCCGCGATGAAGCCGCGGCTCGCCTCGCTGACCGGCATCAGCGCCTCACCGGCGTTGAGCATCGAGGTCAGCGCCCGCCGGGCCGCCGCATTCCGCCCGGCTGGCCCGTCCATCAGCCGCAGCACACCGTGCGGCACTGCTCGCACCAGGTTCAGCCGCGTCTTGCCGAAGCCGGCGAACACCGGCTCGTGAAAGCGGAGGTAGTCGGCGCCGAGCCGCAGCTTGCGCGCCAACCGGAACCACGGCTCGCGGTCGAGCGACGGTGCCAGGCCGAAGGTGACGCGCGGCTGTTCCGCAGCAAGCCGTTCGACCAGCGCGGCGCCGCCCAACGCGTCCTGTTCGTCGGCCGACAGATGCACGTCATGGCCGCGCGCCGCCAGCTCGCGGATGACCGACTCGAAGTTCCGGAAGTAGCCGAAGTGCAGCGCGCAGAACAGCACTTTCACTCCCGACCTCCAGCTGCGCGCGAGGCCATCAGCAGTTCGGCGAGCTCGAGGTCGAAGGCGTCGTCGATATCGACCGAGTCCTCGCGCGACATCACCAGGCCCCTGGTGTCGGCACCATACAACGCCCGCTGCTCAACGAGCGCGGTAGTGCGCACCACCACCACCGCCGGGCCATTGCGGGCGAACAGGCGCGGCTTGTCCTGGCGGCGGAGCGGCTGCTGGCCATCGAGCCACGGTGCCAGGCGGTCGCCGTCGAGCCGCATCAGCGAGGCGGGCGTGAACTGGTGCGGCACCTCGGTGACACTCACCACCGAGTCGGCGCCGAGGCCTCGAGCAGTGCGACCGCGGCGTCGATGTGCGCGGCGCGGCGCAGCGGCGAGGTCGGCTGCAGCAGCACCAGCACGTCCGGCCGGTAGCCTTCGCGCGCGTCGAGCGTGGCGATGAGGTCGAGCAGCACGTCGAGCATCGGCGTCTCGTCGGCCGCCAGTGCTGCGGGGCGGAGAAACGGCACTTCGATGCCGCAGTGCTGCGCCACCTCGGCGATCTCCGCGTCGTCGGTGCTGACGATCACCCGCGTCAGCCATCCGGCTGCCGCGCGCCGCATCGCAGGTGTAGGCGAGCAACGGCCGTCCTGCCAGCAGCGCGAGATTCTTGCGCGGGATCCCCTTCGAGCCGCCGCGCGCCGGGATGATGCCGAGGACGTGCACCTAGTATCTGAATGCGTTTCTGCACGCGCAACGGCGTCGTCGCCAGCACGTCGGCGATTTGCCGCCCGCGGTGCCGTCGCCGTAGATGTAGGCCGGCTCGTACGGCCCGTGCGCCAGCTGCCGGCGCACCGCGTCGAGAATGGCGCTGGTCTCGGGCTGGACGTCGATGACGTTCGGCCCGCGGTCGCGCCCGCCCTGCCGCGTGCCGATGTTGACCGCGGGCGTGCCGAGGAACGCGCCCTCGCGGATGACGCGCTCGAGTTGCCGACCAGGCAGGCGGCGCTCTTCATCAGCCGCACGTAGGTCTCGACCGGGAAGTTCTTGTAGAAGCGGATGTACTCCGGCTTGACTGCTCGCGGAACTTGCGCATGCCGCGCGACGATGTCCTCGGAGCCGGCGTCGACGTTCGGCCACAGCATGATCGTCGGCATCTGCAGCTCGTGGAGCGCCTCGAGCGTCTCGCATGGATCTGCTGCTCGCCGCAGCCGTACTCGGTCGTCACCGGATGCTGGCTGACCAGCAGGAACGGCTGCGTCGATGGAGATGTGGCCGCCGACGCCCTCGCGCTCGAGCCACTCGGCATCGAGCGCGGCGCCGCCGTTGCCGACCATCTCCGCCACCAGGTCGATGCGCGGGCAGCCGACCACGTGCACCGTTTCCGGCGCCTCGCCGATCCGGATGATGCGGTCGCCCGCCTCGCGGTTGGCGGGAAAGTGGATGTGCGCCAGCTTGGTGACGGCGTGGCGGATGCTCTCGTCGATCGTGCCGGTGACCTCGCCGCCCATGGTGTGCGCGAGCGGGATGTTCATGTAGGCGCTCGCCACCGCCGTGGCCATCGTCTCGAACCGATCGCCGACGGTGACGACGACGTCGGGCTTGAGCATCTCGAACATCGTCGGCAGCTCCAGCAGCCCAAGACCGGTGGACTTGGCCATGGTCACCGGCGTCTCGCCTTCGACGATCATGTTGACGCGTGCGTCGGCGGCGAAGCCGTCGCGCTCGATGACGTCGACGACCGAGCCGAAGCGGTCGAGCAGCGCCGAGGCGCCGACGACGAGCTGCAGCTGCAGGTCGGGATGCTCGCGCACGGCGCGCATCACCGACTTGATGCTGCTGTAGTTCGCGCGCGAGCCGATGACGACGCAGACCTTACGCACCAGCGATTACCTCGTGCGCGCGCGGGAGGTCGCGGGTGTCGAATCGCGGCAGTTCGTACCGGGGATCGTCGCCGCAGCGCGCTTCCCGGCGCACCGTGTTGAAAGCCATCGAATAGCCGCACGCTTCCACCAGGCGGAGGGTGTCCGCGTTGTAGGTGTGCGGCAAGCCGTACGGATAGCAGAGCGAGACACTGTCCTGGCCGGTGAGCTCGCGGATCAGGCCGACGCCGCGCTGCAACTCGGCCTTCTGCTCGTCGGCGGTGAGCCGCGACAGCACCGGGTGCGTCTCGGTGTGAAAGCCGAAGGTCATGCCGCCGGCAGCCATCTCGGCGATCTGCGCGGCAGACAGGTAGAGGGAGCGGGCGAACTCCTCTGCCTGGCCGACGTGCCGCTCGAACAGCGTTGCCAGCACCCGCTCGACCACCGGGTACGGCGCCTCATAGTTGAGAATCCGCTTGACCCGGACGTCCGGCGCCTCGTCATAACGGTACACGCCGTCGCGGCCGGCCCCGCCGTCGATGGCAACGCCCTCTGCCTCGAGTGCGGTACCGACCTCGCGCGTGAAGCGCTCGGCACCGAGCGCGCTGAGCAGGAAGTGCGTGCGGTGCACGTTCAGCAGCCGGGGCCGCGGTCCAAGCGTCGCACCGGACACGAAGAAGATCCCGCCGAGCCCGCGCCGGCGCAGCAGCGGGAACACGTGCTCGTAGTGATCGGTGAAGCCGTCATCGAAGGTCAGCAGCGCCGATGGTCGCGCGAACGGACGGCCGTGCCGCACGGCAGCGTCGAACGCTTCGCCCTCGACCACGTCGAAGTGGTCCTGCAGCCAGTCGAGTTGGGCGGCGAATGCCTCGATCCCCAGAGCCTTGATGCCGGGGAACGGCGTGCGCGCGACGTCGCGGACGTAGTGGTAGAACACGATGGTGCAGGGTGCGGTCATGCGAGGTGACACATCACGCAGCAGTCGCGGCACCGATCAGCCGCAGCGCCCGATCGCGGGCGTTGCGGCTGGCGAGGTACTGCTCGATCATGCCGGACGCGAAGTTGCGATACAGCTGCCGCACGGCGTCGGCGTTGAAGTGCTTGCGCAGGTAGAGGCGGCCGCCGGGCCACTGCGGCACGGCGGCGGCGGCGCCGGACACGTGCGCTGCGGCGGCCGCCATCAGGGCGTCGGCGGCAGCGACGATCGTTCTGTTGCCGATGTCGTGCGCACCGTCGCCGGCGGCGATCGCCGGCCGGGCGTGCGCAAGGATCGCGCCGGTGTCGATACCGGCGTCGAGGTAATGGATGGTCGCGCCGACGTATTCGGGCTCGCCGTTGACCAGCGGCCAGAAGTTCGTGCCGGCGCCGCGATAGTACGGCGACAGCCCGAGGTGGATGTTGATGATCGCGCCGTCGAAGGCGGAGAGCAGCGGCTCGCGCAGGATGCCGGTGCCGAAGACGAGCACGACGTCCGGCTGCAGCGCGACCATCTGCGCCACCTCGTTCGCGGCATTGCAGCCGCCGGCCGTGACGACGCGATGCGTCGCGCCGCTAGCGAGGCGCAGGGTGTCGTCGGCAGCAAACCAGGCCGCCTCCGACGCGTCGCGCGCGGCGAAGTGGCCCGCGATCACCTGGTGGTCGGCATCGGAGGTGGCATAACGCTCGGGCACGAAGCTCTTGGCCTCCTGCCAGACGCCGACCAGATCGCAGCGCTGCGCCGCCACGTTGGCAACGAAGGCGTGACGCCGGAACGTGCTGGTCAGCAGGAGTGCTTTCACGGCCGGACTGCCTCGACGGCGCCGAGCGCCGCCTGCACCACCGCAGCGTCGGCGACGTCGACCGCCGTGACCGATGCCTGGCCAATGCGCTCGAGGGCGCGCTGGGCCATGTGCAGGTGATGCAGCTTGAAGCTGCGCGCCGAGTGGAACGCGATCGCCGGCACACCAAGAAACGGCGCCAGGTAGGCGTAGCCGCCGTAGGTGCCGACGTAGGCGCGGGCGCCGGCGATCGCCCGGCTTTGCACGGCGAGATTGCGCTCCGGTGTCATCGCCGCGGCGAGAGTGAAGACGCGGTCACCCGGCGCGGGCATCCAGTCGGCATGGTCGTCGAGGGCGAGTTGCGGGTTGAGCAGCAGGACCGCGGTGTGCGCCGCCAGCGACTCGACAGCGTTCCGGGCGAAGGCACGATTCGCCGGGGAGTCGGGAAAGGCGTCGCTGAAATAGAAGCGCACTGCCACGTAGTCGGCCGGCAGCCCGGCGGGCAGCGCATCCTCCGGCGGCAGCAGCCGTGCGAAGCGGGCAAAGCGCTCGACGTGTGCGACGCCGAGCTGGTCGCGCCAGAACGGCATGAACATCCGGTACATCAGCGCCGGGTGCAGCGATTCGGCCGCGCCGAGGTCGAGGCGCGCGGCGGCCTGCGCTGCGAGGTGCTGATCGAAGGCGCCGGCACGCCGCTGCTTCAAGCGCTCCTGTGCAACGCCGTCGCGGAATTCGGCTGGCGTCACCAGCGAGAGCGCATCGCCGTACCGGGCGCGCGGCACCTCGTACCACGACTCGACACCGCCGCGCGACACCACGAACAGGCGATCCGGCGCCAGCGCATATTCCTCACGCACCCAGCGCACGAACGGCGCCCAGTAGAGCAGCTCGAAGCCGACTTCGCCCGTCCACGGACCGATGAGGATGGGCCCGTCCGCCGCGGCGATCTGCTCGAGGCGGCGCCGCAGCCGCTTCTCGTCGAGCCGCCGGCGCCCGGTGCTGCCGGCATCCTGCAGGCGCCGATCTTCCGCGTGCTCGACCCGCTTCTCCAGGTCGCGCACGGCTTCGAGCAGCAGGCGCAGGTCCTTGCTGGTCGCCTGGGTCGCCTGGCGCTGCTCGAGCTGCACCAGCTGCGCCTGCGATGTCGTCGCGTGGTCGCGCTGCGCGTCGGCGAGCTTCTTCAGGCCTTTTTCGATCGCTGCCAGGCGCTCGTCCGCCTTGGAACCGAACATCAGCGGGCCGTCATCCGCGCCGCGTCCGCAGCGGCTTCACCACCGACTTCCGCCACTGCTTGCCGGCCAGCTTTGCGGTGCGGCGCAGCCGCTCCCCGGTCATCGCCGTCACCTTCGTCACGCTCTTGCGTGAGCGATGGAGCACCTTGCGGGCGCGCTTCTGGATCGCGGCGAACGGATGCGGCCGGCTCGCCCACGACGCGAATCCGGCCGGCGCGGCGGCGCCGAGCACCACTGGGCGCAGCGCGTAGCTGGCGACCCCCGCCTGCTGCGGCGCCGGCGCGGCGGACATGCCGAGCCGCTCGACCGCGTCGACGAACAGCGGCGTTGCCGGCCGGTCGAGACCATGTGGACGGATGAAGCTGGCGACGAACCGCTGCGTCTCGGCGCGCGCCGCCGCCGGATCCTGCAGCCGCTCGCTCAATTGCGCGACGTGCTCGTCGATGGTCGACGCGATGCGGACGAAGCCGCCGTTCTCCGGCAGCAGGTGGTGGAAGTGAACCGTGCCCTCCTGCGTACCGGCGAATTCAGGCGCGAGCATCGAGAACACCGGCCGGCCGATGATCGCCGCCTCGATCATGGCGCTGGTATTGATACCGATGACCGCCGCGCAGTGGTAGAGCGAGTCGAAAAAATCGATGCGATTCTGGTCGTCGATCGGGTTGTAGCCGCGGCGCGGGAACACGGCGACGCCGGCAAGGTCCGCGGTCGGATCCTGCTCCCAGCCCGACGCGTTGTATGGGTGTGGCCGCACCAGGATGTTGAGGTCGCGCAGCCGCGGCTCGCCGCTCTGGCGCACCGCATCGATCCAGCGCCGCACGAACGCCACTTCCGCCCGCGATTCCGAGATGAAGCTGGACGAACCGGTGAACAGCAGGAACGGTCGCGTATCCGGCAGCCCGACCCGTTCGCAGAACGCAGCGCGGTCGCGCGTGACCGTCTTGGTGAACCAGCGGTCGAACAGCTGCGCGCCGGTCGCCACGATCTTCTCCGGCGGGATGTAGTGATACTCGGCCGCCTCGCGCTTCTGCGCCTCGTTCCAGACCAGCACGAGATCCGGCTCGATGCGCAGCAGCCCCTTGTTCGTCAGGTTGTCCCAGCTCGCGATGCACACCGCCGTCCTGATGCCGCACGCCTGCGCCGCCTTGACCCACTCGACCTGATCGGAGGCCGCGTCAACCAGCGGCGACACCAGCAGCACGTCCGGAGACAGGTCCCGCAGGAAGGTGACCATCTCGGCGCTGACCGGAATCGCCCGCTCGCCGGCCATCAGCATCCTCTCCGCCGCCGCCACCGCGCCGGCACTCAGGCTGGGAATGGCGTCGAGCCAGCGGAATGCCACCGGCAGCGCCTTGCGCTTCATGCGGGCGCGCAGCGCCGGAGCGGTGGCGAAGCGGGGATGCAGGTAGCGCACGAAGTCCATCGTGCCGCGCAGGCCATAGCCGATGTCGCCCCACATGCCGTCGTGCTGCGGCACGACGCCGAGCACGCGCACGCGGTCGGCGTACCGCTGCAGGCCGCCGAGGCCGACCGGCTTCTTGGCGCTGCTGCTGTTGACGGCGATGCTGACGGCGTGGCCGCGCGCCGCAAACTCCTCGATCGCCGTGTCGTAGAAGCGCAGGTACTCCGGCGAGTCCATGATGAAGAGGACCCTCATCGCGGTGCCTGCTTGGCCTCGAGCCCGAGTCGCCGCCGGAGGGTGGCGCGAAACGCGGCGCGGCGCTTGGCCCGCTCGTGCTGTCGCTTCTCGCGCTCGCGCGCCGCCTTGCGCTGGCGCTTGTCCCGCTCGGCAGCCTCGATCGCCGCCTGGCGTTCACGCGCCTCCGCTTCGCGCGCCGCCGCCGCCTGCCGCGTGCGCGCGGCACGCGCCGCCTCCCGTTCCGTTTTCAGCCGCTGCTCCTCCGCCTCACGGCCGGCGCGGTGCTCCTGCTTGCGCCGTGCACGCTGCAGTTCGAGAAAGGTGCGATCGGCAGGTCCGTCGGTCCGCGCGACCGCCTGGCGCACGGCGGCGGAGAGCGGGGTGAGCGCGAGACGGGCGATCGGCGCCCAGGCGGGTGTCCGCTCAGGCGAGCGCGCCGACGCACGCGCGAGTTCCTCGACGGCGGCCACGAAGACGCCGGTCGCGTCGCGCTCCAGGCCATGTGGCCGGATGAACGCGCCGACAAAGCCGGCATTGCGGCCGGCCGCTGTACTGCCGTCTTCGCCGAGCGCGGCGGCCAGCTGCGTGCGATGGCTCTCGAAATCTCGCGCGACGCGCAGCAGGCCGCCGCCGGCGGTCAGCAGGTAATGGAAGTGGATGGTCCCTTCCTGGTTGTCCTGGAACTCGGGCAGCAGGATGGTGTGCACCGGACGGCCGACGATGGCAGCCTCGAGGAAGGCACTGGTGTTCAAACCGGCAACCGCGCTGCTGTAATACAGCGACTCGAAGTAGTCCTCCTTCGAGTCGGGATCGACCGGCAGCGATCCGTACCGCGCGACGTTGGCGATACCCGCGAGGTCGACCTCGTTCCATTCCTCGAGCCGCGCCGGATGTGGCCTGACCAGCACCGACGCGTCCCGAAGCTGCGGATCGCTGCTCGCGCGGATCTCCTCGATCCAGCGGCGGACGAACTCCGCCTCACTGGGGCTGCCGACGAACAACGCGGAGCACACCCACAGCAGTATCGGCCGGTCGGGCGGCAGGCCGACGCGCGCGCAGAACTCCGCTCGCGATCGCACCGGCCGCCGGTCGAACCATTGGTCGTAACACTGTGCCCCGGTCACCGCGACGCGGTCGGCCGGAACGCCGTGCAGCGTCACCGCCTCATCCTTCTGCGTCCCGTTCCAGACGAACACGCGATCCGGCAGCACGCGGATCAGCGACTTGCTCGACAGGTGATCCCAGCTGCCGACACACAGGCCGGTCCGGGCGCCGAAGGCCTTGGCGCTGCGCAGCACTTCCACCTGCGGCGAACCGAGGTGCAGCAACGGAGTGAGCAGCACAACATCGGGCTGCACCTCACGGACGAGCGCATCGAGCGCCGGATCGGTCGGCAACGCCCGCTCGACGGTACGCAGGCCGGCGGCAAGCGCGCGCCGGCCGGCAGGGCTGCGCACCCCGGGCCAGGCCGTGGCACGGCGCAACAGCAGCGGGACACGATCGGCGGCGCGCTGCCGCAGCCGCGGCGCCGCATCGTAGGCCGGCTCGAAGTAGCGCAGGTAGTCCAGCCAGATGCGGACGGCGGTCGCGAACTCGAGCCAGCCATACGGCTCCGCATCGTCGGCCCAGCGCCAGTGCACGTTGGCGGCATGCGGCAGCAGCGTTTCGGGGCTGCGGCCAAGTGCCGCTTCGTCCCGCCGGCTGGCGATGACGTGCACCTCGTGTCCGGCTGCGGCCAGCTGGCGCAGCACCGACTCGTACATCCGGAACGAGCCGAGGTGCCGCATCGAAAAGAGCACTCGCACGCGTCAGGACACCTGGTCCGGCGCACCCTTGCGGCGCACCAGGTAACCGTGCAGCGCCACCTTGCCGCGGTGGAGCAGCCATCGTAGCGGCCGCACCACGCCGCGGCGGACAATCGCCAGACACAGGCGCAGGAGCAGGACCGGCAGGCGGCGGACGAACCGGGCAGCGTAAATGCCGCGCGCGACGATGGCGCGGCCGATCAGCCGAACCGGGCGCGTCCAATGCAACACCACCGCCCGCAGCTTCGCGCGCTCCATCGTCGCCATCATGACGACGACGGCCACCGGCACGAGCAGCGGGCGGAGGAGGAGCGCAGCCGGGCGGGTTGCCGCCGGTTGCAGCGCCGGCGCGGCAATGAATGATTCGACCGCCTCGACCACGCGCGGCGTCGCCGGCACGTCGAGACCGTAGGGACGCACGAAGCCGCGGATGAAATTGCGGGCGCCGCGCCGTTCCTCACTGCCATCGGCCAGTAGCCGGGCGAGCTGTGCGGCGTGCTCCGCCATGTCGGCGGACAGGTGCAGCAGCCCGCCGTCGACGTTCTTGAGGTGCTGGAAGTGCAGCGTGCCTTCCTGTGTGCCGGAGAATTCCGCAGCGACTACCGAGTAGACGGGCCGGCCGACGATGCCCGACTCGATCATGCCGCTCGTGTTGACGCCGACGACGCCGTCCGAGTGATACATCGAGTCGAAGTAGTCGGCGCGCGCGGTGCCGCCGATCGGGTTGACGCCAGTGCGCGGCCACAGCGAGACGTTCTCGAACTCCGCAGCGAGATCGACTCCCTCCCACTGCTTCGCGTTCTGCGGGTGCGGCCGCACCAGCAGTCCGGCGGAGCGCAGCCGCGGATCGCCATGGGCGCGGATCGCGGCGATCCAGCTCCGCACGAAGCCGACTTCGTAGGGCGCGATGAACGGCGACGAGCAGAGATACAGCAGGATCGGCCGCTGCGGATCGAGCCCGACCTGCGCGCAGAAGCCGGCGCGGTCGATCGACGGCTGGGTCGCGAACCAGTGATCGTAGGCCTGCGAGCCGGTGACGACGACCTGGTCGCCGGGCACACCGTGCAGCTCGATTGCTTCCTGCTTCTGCGCCTCGTTCCAGACCATCACCCGGTCGGGGATCTCGTGAATGAGGCCCTTGGTGGTCAGGTGGTCCCAGCTGCCGACGCCAAGCACGGTCTTGATACCGAGGCGGCGCGCCGCACGCACTTGCTCGACCTGCCGCGACCGGAAGTAGAGCAGCGGCGTCAGCAGCAGGACGTCCGGATTGAAGCGGCGCAGGACGTCCTCGACCTCGGCCGGCGGCGGCAGCGCCCGATCGATGGCGCGGAAGACCCGCTGCAGCACACCGAGCGACGTACGGCTGCCGAGCACCGGCCACGTCGCCACGGCCCTGGCGAAGCCGGGCGCCTGCGATTCCGCGCGGCCGCGCAGCTTCGGCGCCTGGTCCCACCGGCTGTCCAGGTAACGCCAATAGTCGAGCGAGGCACGCACGCCGGTGCCGAGCGAGTACCAGAGGCGGTGACGGCTCGAGGGCACCAGGTCGAAGGTGATTGAAGGATGCTCCGCGACGAGGATGTCGGCCATCTTCTGGCCGTCGATGGCGTCGCGCCGCTCGGCAACGAGATGAATCTCGTGACCCCGCTCCGCCAACAGCCGAATGGTCGACTGAAAGTTGCGCAGGAACCCGAAGTGGGTCGCCGAGAAGAGGATTTTCATGTAACGGAAAGCCGCGGCCGACGAGAAGGCAGGCTACCGCCCTCTCACCTACAGAAAGGCGCGCGAAGACCACGGACGGCTAGCTCGCCCACACCGAGCGCAGAAATGAAACACCGGAGCTGGGCACGTGCGTCGCCGCGGGTCTCGCGGCCATGCCTGTTGGAGGAGCTGTACGCGTTGTAACTCATAGATAGTAGTAGCTTTGATTCGGACCAGTCAAACTGTGCGGCGGCCGAATCTCGCCGGTTTTCGGCAGCATTTGCTGAGCAGTTGGATAGACGGTCGCGGTCGTCGTGAAGATCCTGTTTCTGGTCCACAACCGGGGCAAGACGCGGCACTTCGAAGGGGTGATCGACGGGCTCACCCGACGCGGCCATTCCGTGGTGTTGAGCTTGGGAGCCTTCGTTCGGCCGCTGCGCCAGGCTCGCGACTACCGTGCGGTGCCTCGACGACAGCCACGCGCACGCGGTTAAGCTCGAGGCCCGGGGCCCGGCAGTACGCGCGAGCCGGTTGGCCAGAGCGGCTGGCGAGGGGCAGCCACTTCGCCGGCACTTGCCGTGGCTACGGGGCGTGCCGGCGCTCGCCGTGTGGGCGACCCGGGTCAAGGTGCAGGCAGATCCATCGCTGTTCGATTCGTTGCACATTGCGCCGCGGTGGTCGGCCTGAACACCAGTGCCATGATCGAGTCGTGTCGCCCAGGTGCGCAAACGGCCCGCGCCGCGCTCTACGCGGTGCTAAAGGGACGGGGCTACATGCGCGCCCGCTAGCCTAGTCGCGAATTGACGAAGGCCGTGTCGAGGACGACGCGCCAGAAGACGAGATGGGCGGAAGCGAACAGGCCGGCGGCGATCATCGTCCGCTTCGGGTCCTGCGCGCACACCCAGGCCAGGGCGTAGGTCGCCGGGAACGCGGCGAAGACCAGGTCCATCTCGACGCCGAGGCCCTGAACCGGCCAGAAGATGACGAGGAACGCCAGGGACGGTAGCGCATAGGGGAGCGCCAGGCGCACGAGGTCGCGATGCGACCGGCGAAGCGACATCACCACCGCCAGCAGCGGCACGCCGACCAGCCAGGCTTCGAGCAGCACGTCGCGCGCACCGGCTGCCGAGAAGATCGCCGCGTTCACGCGATCGCCGACGGCGGAGACCAGCCAGGGTCGCAGCGGGATCGACTCGGCGTGACCGGGCACGAGCGGCAGCTTCAGGATGACGAGATAAAGCACCACCCAGCAGAGATACGCCGTCGTTCCCCACGCGACGATGCCGAGCAGCGCCTGGCTGCGGCGGCGCAGCGGTGCTGGCGCGAGCACCGCGGCGATCCCCGCCCCCGCCAGCGACAGCAGACCGAAGCCGTGCAGCGCGGCGCCGAAGCCGGCGAGCGCCGCTCCCGCTTCGACCTCGCGCGTGCCCCGCTGCAGGCCGCGCACGATCAGCGGGAACGCCGCCAGCGACAACGACAACTGTCCCAGCTCGAGATAGCCGAGATACAGCAACGCCGACGGCGCCAGCAGGGCCAGCGCGAGGTAGCGCAGCACCACCGGCGACCACCCCTCAACCCTGCCGACCACGGTCATCGCGGCCGCGAACAGGAGGGTCCCGAGCGTTGCCAGCGTCCTGAGGGCTCGAGCCGGAGCGTCGGGCGACTTGCCGAACAGCTCGTCGAGCCGGCCGAGGATGGCGTGCGACAGGTGCGCCTCGAAGCGAATCTGCGTCACGCCACTGAACAGCTCGAACGACTCCCGGCTAGCGGTATACGTCCCCGAGTCGCCCATCCGGATTGGCTGCCGCAACGGCAGCGCGAGCGCGGCGAGCACGACCAGGGCGCTTGCGGCGAGCGCGACGCGGCGGCGCTTCGCAGCGCTCGGCGAGCGTGCGCCCCACAGCAGCAGCACGGCGATCGCGCCGAGCAGCAGGCTCTGCGGTTGCAGCAGTTGCGCCGGCGCGGGCCCGACGAGCGCGCGCAGACGGGACAGCGACACCTGCACCTGCCGTCCGGGAGCGGCAAACATGTCGCGATCGAGGTAGGCGGTGTCGGCCACCGACCTGTCGCTGACGAGTGCGCGGATGTTCGCGGTCGAACGGTCCTCGAGCGCGTAGCGCCAGGTGCGCCCCTCCACCCGCTCACCCGGCCCGAGCCGGTAGCGCTGCTCCAATTGCGTCTGTTCGCTGGCAGTCACCGCGTCGGCCCAACGCACGTGCACCCGTGGCGTGACGATCTCGACGCGCACGAAGAGGATCAGCAGCAGCCCCACCGCCGCGACGACCGCCCAGCGCCGCGAGTGTGACGTGCTCATCGCGCCCGCAGCACCCACGCGGCGCGCAGCCGCGGCGGAAGCAGCGCCGCGAGGCGCTCGCCGGGCGTCGCATGTTTCGCCCGATAGCCAGCCAGGGCGCGCAGCGCAGGGGCCAGCGGCTTCGGCTCCGCCGGCCGCACGCCGCTCCCGGCCAGGCGGGCGACGAGGCGCAACCGCATCGGCTGCCCCGCCGTGAACACGTCGTCCAGCGCCTGGTTATGGAGACGGCCCGCCACCTCGAAGCCGGCACGGGCCAGCAGTCCGCTCAGGCATGTCTCGGTGAACGCGAGCAGATGGTTGCGGCCGTTGATGCAGTAGCGATAGTCGCCATGCGCAGGCAGGGTGTCGAAGCGCGGCACGATCACCGACAGCACACCCCCGGCACGCAGCGTGCCGGCGAGCTGCTGCAGGATTTCAAGCGGATGGCCGACGTGCTCGAGCACGTGATGCAGGAGCACCAAATCGAAGCGGCCGTCACGCGGCGCCTGCTCCAGCCTCTGGTGCCGCAGGAAGGCGATGTCGCTGGATGGCTCGATGCCGAAGGTCTGCCAGCCGGCCTCCTGCAGCGTGTTCAGCAGCTTGCCGTCGCCACAACCGAAGTCGAGCACGCGGGCGCCTGGCGGTGGCGCAAAGATCGGCGCGAACGGCGCAAGTGCCGTCAGCAGGGCGGCACGCTTCGGTGGGATGGGACGCACCTTCGCACCTTTCCGCAGCCGCCGCGCATGCGCCGCCTGCAGCTGAGCGGCACGCGCGGCGTGGTCATCGGCCCAGCCGCCGGTCGGGGCATAGAAGGTGTCGAGTTCGTGCCGTGCCGGCATCGGGCTGACGAACAGCAGGCCGCAGGCGCCACAGCCATCGAGCAGCGCCGCCTGCCGGCGCCCGCCGCGGCGCGGCAGCGGTATCAGGTCGAGCGCGCGCAGGTCTGACGAGGCGCAGGCGACACACTCGGTGACCTCACCCGGCAGCCGCAGCCAGCCGCGGTTTACGCGCGGCGATGCGCCACCGTCACCGTGTGTCGAGCGCACGCGCCTCGGCACGGGAAAAGTACAGCAGTCCGGCGACGAGGACGGCGACGGTCGCGCCAGCCGTGATGGCGAAGGGCACCGGCATGAACTCGCCGATGCCGAGCAGGCCCCACTTGAAAGTTTCGACCAGCACCGCGAGCGGATTCAGCAGCGCCCAGCCGCGGTGTGCCGGCGGCAGCTGGCTCAGAGGGAACAAGACCGGCGTCAGCAGGTACCACACCGACAGGATCTGCCCGAGCGCGAACCGCGCGTCGCGCGCCGTCTCTCCCCACACCGAGGTGAAGTAGGACAGACCGACCGCCAGCAGGAACACGCAGAGCAGGGCCGCGACCGCCCAGAGCGTGTGCACCCCAACCTGCAGGTAGAGGCGGCCGTCGCGAGCGGCATAGAAGGCGAGCGCCAGGGCGAACACCGCGACCTTGATCACCATCTCGAGCAGCGCCGGCGTGACGTTGCCGAGCGGCATCAGCACCCGCGGCGCGTAGACCTGGTCGGTGACGCCGCGGTTCATCTCGAGCGCACGGGTCCCCCACGTCCAGCTCATCGCGAACGTGTCCCAGATGATCGTGCCGCACAGCAGGAAGAGGAAGTACGGGACGCCGTCCGAGGCCACGCCGAGCAGCGCACTGAAGATCAGGGTGCGCAGCGCCAGCGGGAACAGCGGGTTGATGAACAGCCACAGCCAGCCGAGCACGGTGCGGCGGTACATCTTGCGCAGCGTGCGGCTGCCGATGTACTGCACCAGGCGACGGTGACGCCAGACGTCGCCGACCACGCCGCGGCAGCGCCGGCGGTCACTGGCGGTGATCTCCCAGTCGCCGGTCACATGCGATCCACGGTCGCGCCTTCGACGCGATCGAAATACCAGGCGCCGGCGCCGAACAGCACCAGCGTCACCGCCGCCGAATAGGCGCCCCACTCCCAGGAGTGCGTCATCCCGGGCAACACCGCCCACTTGAACGTCTCGACCGGCGCGGTCAGCGGGTTGACGTAGGCAAGCCAGCGGACGACTCTCGGGGATCTTCGAGATCGGGTAGATCACCGGCGTGACGTACAGCCAGAAGCCGATGACGTAGCGCAGCACGAACCGCACGTCACGCGCCCGCGCCTGCCACACCGACGTCCAGAACGAAAGCGCCAGCGCGAACACCAGGATCTGGAGCACCGCGAGCACGGCGAAGAACAGCCGCGGCGTCGCGTGCGCATACCAGACGCCGTCCTGCACGCGGTAGTAGAAGACGCTCAGCACCAGCACGACCGCCAGGATCAACGGCTCGACCAATCCGGCGGTCATCTGCGCCAGCGGCAGGATGATGCGCGGTATGTAGAGCTTGCTGAGCAGCTCGCGGTTGACCGCCAGGCCCCGGCTCGCCCGGACCAGCGGGCCGTCGAAGCAGTTCCACGCGAGTTGCCCGGTGTTGAAGAAGATGAAGTACGGAATCGTGCCCGACGGCACCTGCATGACGCTGCCGAACACCCAGCTGCCGATCAGCAGCGGCACCAGGGTGCGGATGAACAGCCAGGGCACGCCCGAGGTGCGTCTTGGCGTAGAGCGTGCGCAGCGCCTGCAGCGCAAAGAACGACAGCGTGTGCCGGTACTGCCAGACCTCGCGCACGCGCGCGAAGAAGCCCTCGCGCACGTCGGCGCGGATGACCCACTCGGCCGGCTCAGACGAGCGACTTGCGGTGTCGAGCATTGACGTGTGCCGAGGAGCGCCAGTCGAGGCGCGGCGCAATCAACCCGGTCCGGACGCCGCTCTTGTAGGCGCTGGCGTCCTCGCCGCGGTAACCCATGAAGGTCAGTGCCGTCGGCAGCACGACCTTGGTCTCCTTGCCAAGCCGGGTGTGGACCGTGACCCCGACGGTGTAGGTGGTTTCCGCCAGCAGGTGCGCCGGAACCCGCATCAGCAGGTCGACGACACCGCGTTCGGCGGCGACGACCTCCTCTTCCTGCACGGAGCGAAACAGGAAGACACCCTTGGTCTGCACGTCGATGACGCCACGCAGCGCTGCCCCGGGCTTACGTACCTTGAGCCGGATGCGAATGAACACGTCTTCGTAGATCGGCGCCGCGCCGACCACCTCGCCCGCCTGGTTGAGCAGCCGCACCGAGGCGATTTCGGCGACGACGTTGGTGTGGCGGCCCTGCACGTCGCCAAGCCGCTTGGCGCCGAGCGCCGCCTGCTGGTAGTCGGCGAGGACCGCTTCCGGCTCGCCATCGCGCACCAGCATGCCTTTGTCGAGCCACAGCAGCCGATCGCACAGCCGCGACACCGCCGCCATGTCGTGCGATACGAAGAAGACGGTCAAGCCACGCCGCGCCTCCTCGGCCACACGCTCGAGGCAGCGTTCCTGAAATGCCATGTCGCCGACCGCCAGGATCTCGTCGGCCAGCAGGATGTCCGGCTGCATGTTGATCGCAACAGAGAATGCCAGCCGCAGGTACATCCCGCTCGAGTAATGGCGCAGCGGATTGTCGGCGAACTGCTCGACCTCGGCGAACTGGATGATGCTGTCCATCCGCTCGAGCACCTCGCGTCGCGGGATGCCGTGCATCGCCCCGTTCATCAGCACGTTCTCGCGCGCGGAGAAATCAGGGTTGAAGCCGGCGCCGAGTTCCAGCAGCGACACGACGCGGCCGCGGCCGACGACGCGGCCTTCGCTCGGCCGCGTCACCCGGGCGATGATCTTCAGCAACGTGCTCTTGCCGGCGCCGTTGGCGCCGATCACGCCGAGGATGGTGCCTTGTGGCACCGAAAACGACACGTGGCGGAGCGCCCACAGCTCGCGCCCCTCGAAGGCGCCCCACGACGAGGGCAGCCGCGGCAGCGGCAGCCGGGCGAAGCCGAGGTTCAGGCTGCGCTTGGGCGGCGCGGTCGGCCGCTTCGACGGCAACAGGTAGCGCTTGCCGAGCCCCTCGACGACGACGCGATCCATGCCCGTGCCGCTCATTCGCCCCCGGCGCGCGCGGCCGTGCGCCGACGGCGTCGTTCGCGCCACTCGGCCACCGACGCTGCCGGGGACACGTCTGCGCCGAGCAGCCGCGCCAGTGCCGGGTCGGCGGCACACGCGGCGGTCACCAGCGGCGCCAGCGTAATCTGCTGCGCCAGGATTGGCACGCCGTAGACATGGTTGACCGCGCGCCGCGGCGCGCCGGAGACGTTCTCGCCGGCACGATGGAACACCATCGAGTCGAACACGATGAACGATCCGGCAGCGGCCTCGACCGGGGTTTCGAATCGCTGCCGCACGGCCTCCGACGGAAACCCCTCGACCTTGTGCGATCCCGGCAGCACCAGCGTCGCGCCGGTCGCGCCTCTGAACGGATCGACACAGAACAGCGCGCTGATCGCCAGCGGCCGGCTCGAGACGAAGTGCTGGTACGGCAGGTCGCGGTGGTAGGAGGCCTGCGTGTGCACGGCGCGCGAGGGATTGGCCACCCCGTTCTGCTGCAGCAGCACGAGATAGTCGCCGAGCAGCCGGCGGCACAGCGCCAGCACCGTTTCGTGCGCGGCGAGCCGCAGAAACACGTCGTCGTAGGCGAGCGGGCAGCGCGCCGTCAGGCTGTCGCCGATCGCCGCGAGGTCCGCCGCACCGAACTCGGCCGCCTGCCGCTCGAGCACGGCGTCGAGCCGGTGCGCCAGGTCCGCGAGGGCGGCGGCCGAATACCCACCCGGAATAACGGTATAGCCGGCCAGCCGGATGCTGTCGACGTGCGGGGCGAGGTCGTCGCCGGCGGCGTCGTGCTCCGTCACGCCGTACGACGCCCGGGCCGGTGAATTACTCATCCTGATCAGACGACATCGTACCATGCAGCCACCGGGCGGCCGGCGGCGCGAAGGCGTGCGGCGACGGCCGGCTGGTCCTCCGGCCGAACCCCGAGCACGATGCTCTCTGACGACGCCACGTCGTCGAGGGAGACCACGGGGCGGTCGCCGAACCAGCTGCCCGGAATTGCGCTGTCTACGGCGCAGGCGCGCACCCGCCGCCAGGTCTGCGGCGCGTAGGCGCGCAGCAGGCCGGCGGCCTCGCCGGCGCCAAAGCAGACCAGTGCCGCACCGCCGGTCTGCTCGCCAAGGTAGGCGTCGAGAGCCGCCCACCGCTCGAGATACTGACGGGAGGCCGGGGACGTCGAGGACGTTGGGGACGTTCGGTCGGTTCGAAGCGTTCGGCTGGTTCGGGGCGTTCGGATCGTTCGCGAACCGACCGCCATCTGGAAGGCGCCTAGTGCCGGCGGCGCCCCCGTCTGCCGCAGCACCTCGAAGCCGGCGCGCGCCATCACCGCCCGGAGGTGGTCCGGCGTCATCGACACCTGGTGATCGGCGATCAGCAGCTCGACACCGGGGTGAGTCGCGTCCGGCGTCACGATGACGGCGCTGCCGTCGGTCTGGAGCCGCGACGCCACCGTCTCGAGAAACGCCACCGCATCGGTCGCGTGCTCGATGACATTGACGCTGACCACCAGGTCAGCTGACACGTCGCGGCTATCGAGCGTTCCGGCCCACAGCTCGAGTCCGGCGGCGCGGCCATGGCCGACCGCTTCGCGGGACGGGTCGCAGCCGAGCAGCAGCGTGTCCGGCCACAGCGCACCGAGCGCCAGCAGCAGCGAGCCGTTGCCGCAGCCGACGTCGAGCACCGCCCGCGGCGGCGCGTCGACCTGCTGCGCAATCCAGTCGGCATAGAGGCGCTGTCGCGCCAGCTCGCGCGCATCACCGGGTGGGTGCGCATAGAGCGTGTATCCGGAAGCAAACAACGCCGCGGGCAGCGGTGTCAGACGGGCGATCAGGCCGCAGTCGACGCAGGCGGCCTTACCGAGCGGTGCGTCGAGGACCCGCAGATCGCTGGCCATCGATCGTGGTCCGGGATCGGGCAGCGGCTGCCATTGGCTGCCGCCGCAGGCGATGCACGGCCGGTCGGCAGCCGCGGTCACCGCCGGCCGGGGTGCGCCGGGAGCGCATGGTAGACTTCGACCTCGTGCCGCCGCGCGCCGCCGAAAGCCAGACGAACGCGAAACGCGTGGCGATCGTCCAGTCCAGCTACATCCCGTGGAAGGGGTACTTCGACCTGATACGTGCGGTCGATCACTTCATTCTCCTGGACGAGGTGCAGTTCACGAAGCGCGACTGGCGCAGCCGCAACCGCATCAAGACGAAGGATGGTCCGGCATGGCTGACCATCCCGGTGCAGACGAAGGGGCGCTTCACGCAGTCAATCAGCGAGACGCGCGTTTCGGACCCCGGCTGGGGCGACAAGCACTGGCAGACGATCCAGGCCAGCTACGCACGGGCGCCGTACTTCGGCGATTACGCGGCGGCGTTCGAAGCGCTCTACCGCAAGCCGGGCTCCGAGCTGCTCAGCGAGATCAATCACGCTTTCGTGGCGGCGATCTGCGGTGCGCTCGGCATCGCCACGACCATCGACTGGTCTTCACATTACCACGCAGGTGAAGGGCGCACCGAGCGGCTGGTGGAGCTCTGCGTCGCCAGCGGCGCGACCAGCTATCTGTCGGGGCCGCGCGCCCGCGACTATCTCGACGAGGCGGCGTTTGCCGCCGCCGGCGTCGCCGTCGAGTGGGCCGACTACGACGGCTATCCCGAGTACCCGCAGGTGCATCCGCCGTTCGATCACTTCGTCAGCGCCCTCGATTTGCTCTTCTGCACCGGCCCGGATGCCATCTCGTACATGAAACGGCTGTGAGCGTCGCGCTTTCGATCGTCACGTCGATGTACCGCTCTGCGGCCTACCTCGAGGAATTCCACCGCCGCTGCATCGCCGCCGCCGCGCAGTTCGGCGGCGATTGCGAGATCGTGCTGGTCAACGACGGCTCGCCGGACGACTCGCTGGCGGTGGCCCTGGCGCTGCGCGCTCGCGATCCCCGGGTCCGCGTCATCGACCTGTCGCGCAACTTCGGTCATCACAAGGCGTTGATGACCGGGCTGCGCCGCGCGCGCGGCGAGCTACGTGTTCCTGATCGACTGCGACCTCGAGGAAGACCCGGCCTGGCTGCTGACGTTCCAGGCGGCGATGCGGCAGACCGGCGCCGACGTCATCTACGGCGTCCAGCAGCAACGCAAGGGTAACTGGTTCGAGCGGCTGTCCGGCGATGCGTTCTACGCAGTCTTCAACCACCTGCTCGCCCACCCGATTCCACGCAACATCGTCACGGCGCGGCTGATGACCCGCGCGCTACGTGCGCGCGCTGGTGCGGCATCGCGACCGCGAGATGTCTCTCGCCGGCCTGTGGGTGATGACCGGCTTCGACCAGCGGCCCCACACCAGTCGTCAAGGGCAGCCGGCACGGCAGCACCTACAGCACGCGCAAGCGGGTGTCGGCGTTGGTCAACGCCCTGACCTCGTTCAGCAACCGGCCGCTGATTTACATCTTCCAGATCGGCATCAGCGTCATGCTGCTGTCGGTCGTCGCTGGCGCGGTGCTGCTCTATCGCAGCCTGACCGGCCGTATCGGCGTGCCCGGGTGGGCCTCGATCATGGTGTCGATCTGGTTCCTCGGCGGCTTGATGATCTTCTGCGTCGGCGTCATCGGCATCTATCTCGCCAAGGTGTTCACCGAAACGAAGCGCCGGCCCTATACCGTGGTGCGCGCCGATTACGGCGGTGCCGATTCCGTTGACCGCCCAGCATCATGAGCGACGAGCACATCCGCTTCAAGGTACGCGACTACTACGACGGCACCCTGCGCGAGCATGGCAGCACGCCGCGTGGCGTCGACTGGAACTCCGCCGAGTCGCAGGAACGCCGTTTCCGCGAGCTCGGCCGCCTGTGGGAGGGCGACGCGCGCGCCAGCGTCGTCGACTACGGCTGCGGCTACGGCGCGCTGGCCAGCTACCTGCGCGGCAACGGCTACGAGGGCGCCTACACCGGCTTCGACGTCAGCGATGCGATGATCGCCAGCGCGGTAAGCGGCTGCGCGCGGCTGCCGGCGTGCGCCTTCACGACCGCCCGGGTCGAGGTGCCGCGCGCCGACTATGCGGTCGCCAGCGGCATCTTCAACGTCAGGATGGATACCCCGGTCGACGAGTGGCGCAGTTACATGTTCAACACGATTGCCGACCTGGCCTCGCTCGGCACGCGCGGCTTCGCCTTCAACGCGTTGACCGCCTACTCGGACGCCGAAAGGCAGCGGCCGGACCTCTACTATGCCGACCCGCTCGAGCTGTTCGGCCATTGCCGCGACCTTCTCGCGGTTCGTCGCCCTGCTGCACGATTACCCGCTCTACGAGTTCACGCTGCTCGTGCGCTACTGATTCCAGGAAGGACGGACCGCCACGCATGGCGAAACTGGTCATCTTCGGCACCGGCGACATTGCGCGGCTGGCGCATCACTACTTCTCGACCGACAGCGCGCACGAGGTCGTGGCGTTCACCGTCGACCGTGACTACAAGACCGCCGACGAGTTCCGCGGCCTGCCGGTGTGCGCGGCGGATGAAGTGGCGCAGCGCTACCCGCCGGCGGAATACCGGATGTTCGTCGCGCTCTCGCTATGCCCGGATGAACCAGCTGCGCGCGGCCAAGTACGCGGCGATGCGAGCGGCCGGCTACGTGCTCGAGAGCTATGTCAGCTCGCGGTGCACCTACCTTGCCGATCCGCCCGGCGACAACTGCTTCATCCTCGAGGACAACACGATCCAGCCATTCGTGACCATCGGCAGCGACGTCACGCTGTGGAGCGGCAATCACATCGGCCACGACTCGGTGATCGGCGACCACTGCTTCATTTCCTCGCACGTTGTCGTTTCCGGGCACGTCCAGGTCGGCGAGTCGTGCTTCATCGGCGTCAATGCGACGCTGCGCAACTCGATCACCATCGCGCCGCAGACACTGATCGGCGCCGGCGCCATCGTCATGAAGAGCACCCGGCCGAAGCAGGTCTACCTGCCCGAACGGGCGAAGCTGTTCCCGAAGAACAGCGACGAGGTCAGTCCGTGAGTGAGGCCGCGGCTGCCGCTTGGCGCCGCATCGGCCGGCTGCCGCTGGATACCGGCGGTGTCGCATGGGCGGCATCACACGCGGCGCTGCCACTTGCCGATCCGATCGCGCCCGGCGTATGGCACCTGTATCTCAGCACACGCGATGCCTCCGGCCGGGCCCGCATCGGCCGCTGCCAGCTCACCTTCGACCCGGCGCCGCAGCTGACGCCGCTCGAGCCCGAACCGGTCCTCGACCTCGGCGCGCTCGGCGCCTTCGACGACAGCGGCGTGACGGTCTCCTCGATCGCCACGACCGGTTCGCGCAAGCTGCTCTACTACACCGGCTGGACACGCGGTGTCTCGGTGCCCTTCTACCTGTTCGCGGGCGTCGCGGTCAGCGACGAGGGCCAGGCATTCCGGCGCATCTCGGCAGCGCCGCTGCTCGAGCGGACGGCGGACGACCCGTTCCTGACCGCCTCGCCGTTCGTCCTGGTCGAAGATGGACGCTGGCGCATGTGGTACGTGTCGGGCTCGTCCTGGGAGCGCACCTCGGACGGACCGCGCCATCGTTATCACATCAAGTACGCGGAGTCCGCCGAGGGCCTGCAGTGGCGCCGGCGCCCGGGTGCGGTGCTCGATTACGCCAACCCTGGCGAGTACGCCTTCAGCCGGCCGTTCGTCGCGCGCGATCCCGACGGCTACCGCATGTGGTACGCCTTCCGCGGCGAGCGTTACCGCATCGGGATGGCACGTTCCGCTGACGGCACCGCCTGGACGCGCGAGGACGAGCGCGGCCTGGCACCGTCGGGCACCGGCTGGGACAGCGATGCGGTCGCCTACCCCTGGATCATCGACTGGAGAGAGCGCCGCTACATGCTGTACAACGGCAACGACTACGGCCGCACCGGCATCGGGCTGGCCGTGCTGGGCGCCTGAGCCGCGGCGCCATTTTGTAGAATTGCCGAAATGATCCCCTTCAACCGGCCGCATCTCACCGGCCGGGAGTTCGCCTACATCCAGGAAGCGGCCGCCGCGGGGCAGCTCGCCGGCAACGGCCGATTCACGCAACGCTGCCAGGCATGGCTCGCCAACGAGCTGCAAGCGCCACGAGGTACTGCTGACGCACTCGGCCACCGCCGCGCTCGAGATGGCAGCGCTGCTGCTCGACGTCGGGCCTGGCGACGAAGTCATCATGCCGTCGTTCACCTTCGTCTCGACCGCCAACGCCTTCGTGCTGCGCGGCGCGACGCCGGTGTTCGTCGATGTCCGCCCCGATACGTTGAACCTCGACGAGTCGCTGATCGAGGCGGCGATCACGCCGCGCACCCGCGCCATCGTCGTCGTGCACTACGCCGGCGTCAGCTGCGAGATGGAGGCGATCCTCGCACTCGCCCGCCGGCACAACCTGTTCGTGGTCGAGGACGCGGCCCAGGGGCTGCTGTCGCGCTACGACGACCGCCCGCTCGGGTCGATCGGGCACCTCGCCGCGATCAGTTTCCACGAGACCAAGAACGTCATTTCCGGCGAAGGCGGTGCGCTGGTGATCAATGACGCGGCGTTTGCCGAGCGCGCGGAGATCCTCTGGGAGAAGGGCACCGACCGCTCGCGCTTCGCGCGCGGCGAGGTGGACAAGTACCGCTGGGTCGACGTTGGATCGTCGTTCCTGCCCGGCGAGCTGATGGCCGCGTTTCTCTACGCGCAGCTCGAGCACGCGATGGAGATCACCGCCGCGCGGCTGGCGCTGTGGCAACGCTACGCTGAAGCATGCGCGCCGCTGGCAGCCGCGGGAATCCGTGGCCCGGTGGTTCCGGCCCGCTGCACGCACAACGCCCACCTCTTCTACCTCCTGCTGCCCGGGCGGCTGAACCGGCGTGCGGCGTTGCGGTTGCTGAACGAGGCAGGGGTCAATGCCGTGTCGCACTACGTGCCGCTGCACTCGGCGCCCGCAGGGCTGCGGTTCGGCCGCGTCGCCGGTTCGATGGCCGTCACGGACGACTGCGCAGAACGGTTGATTCGCCTGCCGCTGTGGGTTGGGATGACGACAGCCGACACCGACCGTGCTGTCGAGAGCGTCGAGGCGATTGCGCGACTTGAACGCTCCGTTCCGCTGTAGCGGCGCGGCGTGCGTCACCGGGGGGCGCTGCCCGGTCAAGCCGGGCTGGGGAGCAGCCGCATCCGGCCCTGCCGGTCGATATCGACATCGCCGCGCGCCAGCGCCCGGGCCAGGACATCCTCCCACTCCGCCCCGAACCGGCCGCGCAGCCGCTCCGGCAGGCGCAGGATGGCACGATCGCGCGCCGCTGCATAGGCGCCGACCCGCCGTTCCAGGTCGGCGACAGCCATCGGTTCCCAGGCCGGCGCTGACGCGGTTGCCCGTGCGACGCCGATGAGCGTCTTGTCGTGCCGGCCGATGAACACCGGCTCGAACCCGCCCGACTGGAGTGCCCGCGCCAGCGACGACGCATCGAAGGTCTGAACGTGGAAGGCGTTCAGCGTATTGATCATCGAGCTGCGTCCGTCGAGATATTCCCCTTCGTCCGCTTCGTTGTACAGGTAGAGGCAGCCGCCAGGATTCAGCCGCTCACGCAGCGTGGCGAGAAACTGTCGCGGCCGCAGCACGTGCGTCAGCATGTGGTTTGCGACGATCAGGTCGAACTGTCCCTCGTACGGAATCGTGAAGCAGTCGTAATCCACCTTGTGCTCGGAGGGAATGCCGTAGACCTCCTGGATGAGGAACTGCTGCCCCTCGAACAGCGGCATGGCGAACACCCTGGCGTCGTACAGCCGCTGCAGCGCAGCGCCGATCGAGCCGAGGCGCGGCCGCAGTTCGAGCACCCGGGGCTGACGCAACGGGAGCAGGGAGCCGATCATTTCGACGTGGACGCTGTTGGCCATGCGGTCCTTCTGCAGCGCCGGCAGAAACTGCCGCTTGGCCAGCCCGAGGTGCTCGGAGACGAACACGCCCTTCGCCGCCCGGGCGCGGAGCTCCGCCCGATCCGCGTCGCTGAGTGCGTCCGATCCGAGTACGAGGCTCCTGGCCTGCGGCACCCCTTCCTGCGCCCGGCCGAGCGCCAGCTCGAAGCGGTCCAGCAGCCACGCATACCGGGCGCCCAGCGGCCGCTGACGCGCCGAGACGACACCGCAGGCGTGGCACACGGCGTAATCGTAGACAGCCGCCTCGGCGTCGACGGCGGTGTCGAGCAGCAGCAGCTTGTTGTATTCACAGACCGGCGTCGACGCGTCGCCACCGCAGACAGGGCAGGCGGCGAGCTGCACGATCGCATCGCGGGGAACGCCGGCGGCGAGGGCGGCCGGTGGTCCGTCTACAGCTACGGTGATCGGCACGATCTGGCCCCGGTCCGCGGGTGGATGCACCTGGCGGTCGCGCGCACGTAGCAAAGCCCGGGTCTCGACCTGGTCGGCGGCAAGCGCCCGCACCGCATCGAGCAGCGCGCCGTCCCGCGCCGCTGCACGCTGTTCCACTCGATCGAGCTCGCTGCGGAGACGCTCGCTCGTCCGCCGATCGAGGTCGTCCACTCGCCGGTGCAGCTTTCGATCGCGGGCGCGCAGTTCGCCGGCCAGCGTCTCGTTCACGATCGCGCCGAACCGTGCGAGCAGGCGCCGTACCGAGCGGGGGCAGCATCATCGCGATGGTACAATGCCCGCCTCCATGCACCATCCGGCGCTGCAGTGGCGGGCATTCTGGACCGCGCTGGCAGCAGCGATCGCATTCTGTGCCCTGCTCTGGGCTGTCGCTCCGCCACGCTACGACACCAACGATGACGTGGCGATCCGATTGAGCCTGGAAGGCCGGTCGGTGCCAGGAGAAGCAGGCACCGGCTTCGTACTGTTCAGCCACGCTGCGCTCTGCTGAACACTGCAGCTGCTCACCGCGCTGCTTCCAGCCGTCTCCTGGTGGGATGTGGTGATCGGGATCCGCGGCTGCAGCACTTCCTCGACGCGTCGGGACGACAGCCGCTGCTGCGAGTGATCTGCAGCGACCCCACCGTGCTGGTGATCGCGGCCAGGCTGGATCGACTGGAGCCGGTCACCACCTACATGCGCGAGCACTTCCAGCAGGCAGTGACGTGGACCCGCGTGAACACCGGCTCGTTTGCGGCGTGGCGGTGCGATGGCCAGCCGGTCGCCGGCGCGGCATCGCCCTCAGCGGCGACGGCGCACACTGGTCGCCAGCCATAGCATCGCGACCAGGGCGGTGCTACCGCCGATCGTCGCTGCCCCGGTCATGGCGGCGGAATCGCGCACGTGGTTGAGCGCGCCGCCGACCGAAACCGAGCCGGGGGCGCCGTGCTCCACACCGTTGCGGCGGTGCGGTCGATATAGTGGGTGTCCTCGACCGCGGGATCGGCAATCAGCGCGCCGGTGTTGGCGCGTGACAGGTCGCCGAGGTCGTCGGCCCAGGTGCGGCCCTCGCGCAGCTCGCCACGCAGCAGGCTGAACCGGCGTTCGGCGGCGGTGCGAGCCTGGTCGGATATGGCGGCTGCCCAGCGTACGCTGACGCGGGGGGCAATCGGGCGGACGCCATCGGCGGCCGAGTGTAGCATGCAGGAGAGGATGCACCGCCTTCACCGTTCACGCATCGCGGCGGCCTGCGGCGCCGTTGTCCTGGCGATCGCCGCGGCGGCGTACTGGTACACCGTCGAGCCTGCGCCGGCGGTAAAAGTGCGGTGGCGCGCGGGCCTCGAGGACGATCGCCGCGCCGCCGCTGAGCGGCGCCTGCTGCTGCAGGACCCGATCGTCTCGGAGGGGCGCACGGTGACCTACAACGTGCTCGACACCAGCAGCCGCAACCTGGCAGCGATCGTCACAGCCCCGGAGATCGAAGACACCAGCGAGATCGATCGCGAGCGCTATACGCTGCGCGCGGACGTGCCGTACGGCACCGGCTGGACCTGGGTCGGGCGGCGGCTGCCGCTGCTGCGCATGGCGGGCGTGCTCGAGGGTGTCGTTGCCTTGTGCTGCCTGGCAATTGGCTGGGAAGGCGTCGAATGGTGGCGCCGCAGCCGCGCGGCACGATCGACGCTCAGGATGCCGGATCTGTCCTAAGCGCGGTGCGATCGAGCTGCGTGCGTATACTGTCCAGAACGGCCAGGAGCTCGGCGGCCGATTCGTTGGCGGCGGCGCGAAACTGCCCCGAGACGAAGCCGAGGTCGGCGAGCAGCAGGCGGGCGGTAAGCCGCGTCGCCTCGTTCCATGCACCGCCGCGGCGCAGCAGCTCAGTCAGGGCGGCGACGCGCGCGCACGCCAGCTCCACCTGGCCGCTCGCGGCGGTCGCCACCGCCGGCACGGACGCAGGGCGAAGTTGAAACCGCTCGAGCACGGCGTTCAGTTCCGCGGCGGACAGCGCGTCGGGCACGAAGACATCATAGAACAGCGGCCGCGGAGGCCGGAGAGATGAGCCTGTTGACCAACGTTCTCGCACCGCTCGGCCTGGTGCCGGCCGGCCATGCCAAGCGGCTGCACGCCGAGAGCGAGCGGGCCGCCGAGAAGCTGCGAACGCTCGAGGGCCGGACCGCCGAATTGAAGGCTGACGCCGAGAGCTGGAAGCGGCGACACGAGGAGACCGCCCGCAAGCTGGCGGACGCCCAGGCGGCGGCGGCGCGCGCTGAAGCCAGGGCGCAACGCGAGGAGGCGCGGGCGGAGGAGCTGAAGGCCCGTGGCGATACGCTGCTCGCCGAAATGAAGGAGATGCGTGGCCGGCTGCAGGACGCCAGCCGGACCGGCAGCAGCGTGCGCGAGCACCTGATGGCTACCGAAACGAAGCTCGATCTGATCGAGGCGGCACTGCAGGTGCTCGACGCCAGGACTCGGCTGGCCACCGTGGTCGAGCAAGGTTCCCATGCTGGCACGAGCCACGGCACGCCCACCGCTGGCGGACCGGTTGCCGCCGCAGGCGATGTGGCGCGCGGCGGTGGCGCCGACAGCACCGACAAGTTGCGCCTGTGAATCCCGCCGCGATCAGCATCGTCATCACCGGTCGCCACGACAACTATGGCGGCGACTTCAACGATCGGCTGTTCAACGCGCTGAACTTCAACCTGGCGCGGTTGCGCGAGCATGGCGTCGCCTGCGAGGTGGTGCTCGTCGAGTGGAATCCGGTGCCCGGCCGGCCGTTCCTGTGCGAACTGGTCCGTCAGCGGGTGCACCTTGCCGCCGGTGAGTCGCTCACGCGCATCGTCGTCGCGCCGGAGTACCACCGGGCGATGACGCAGAACCCGCGGCTCGAATATCTCGAGTACGTCGCCAAGAACGTCGGTATCAGGCGCGCCGCCGCACCCTGGATCCTGGTGACGAACACCGATGTCCTGCTCGGACGCGCGGTCGTTGGCGCGATCGCTGGCGGTCAGCTGACGCCTGGCACGCTCTACCGGGCGCCGCGCTACGACATCAAGCTTGGCGCCGACCAGAGCCGGTTGGCCTGGGAGGCGCTCGAGGAGCCGCAGAACCACGTGCGGCAGCCGGTGCTGCGGCCACCGCTGTTCAGCGGTGGCTCAGGCGATTTCGCCCTCGGTGACCGGGCGATGATGCACGAGATGCGCGGCTACAACGAGGTCTACCGCGCTGCGCGGGTCGGCATCGACCTCAACTTCCTGGTCAAGGCGCACGGCGGCGGCTTTCCGATCGCCGATATCGGCGGGCCGGTGTACCACATCAACCATGTCGGCAGCCTGCGGATCTCGAAGGCCATGTTCCGCGACAACCCGTCCGACTCGCCATGGGGCGACCTGCGCTGGCACTCGCGCCACGTCGTCTACAACAACGGCGACGGCTGGGGCCTCGCAAGCGCACCCGAGCGCCGGCTCGGCGACGGCAGGTACTTATCTAGACTTCGACTGGTCCGCCGTGCCGCCGATTGTCGAACTGCGCCGCCTCGTGCTGCCGCTGCGCCACGCCCACGACGAAGCCGCCGCCCCCCTCATCGCCCCGTAGGGCGGGTTCCGCGAAGCGGACCCGCCGCAACCGCCCAAGCCGCAACCGCCCAGGTGTCCGGTGCGCTGCCGCGGCACCCGTCCTACGAGGGCAGGCGCGAAATCAGATCAGCGACTCCAGCAGGTCGCGCCACGACCACAGATCCGACCCGCCATGCGGATAGGACTCTGGCGATGCCACGAGGCCGGCGCGCACAGTGTTGGCGACGATGTATCGTGCCACCTCGCGCGGCTGCTCGTATCCGCAACAGCGTCGATTGGGCAAGGACCGGGTCGGCGAAGACGCAGCGACGACCGCACGCGCAGAACGTCAACGAATATGGTGCGGACCGCGATAGTCGAAGCCGGAGCTGCGTCGCGGGCGTGACATGTCGGGAGTGGAGGTTGGCAAGCGCCGATCCACGCGGCAGGTTGCCGGGTCCGCTGCGCGGCACCCGGCCTACGCGGGGAGGGCCGGAACGCGGCCTACAGCGGGGGGAAGGTGCGGCGGTACCAATCGACCATTTCCTCCACGCCCTGGCGCAGGGAGACGCGCGGTTCGTAGTTGCCGGTGAGGCTGCGCAGGCGTGTCGCGTCCGCCGACTTGCGCGCCTGGCCATCGGGCCGCGAGCGATCGAACTCGATCCGGGGCCGCCGCCCGGTGACGTCGCAGATGAGCGACACGAGGTCGGCAATCCGCGTGTCCTCCTCGTAGCCGATGTTCACCGCCCCTGCGGCGCCGGCCTCGATCACCCGGACGATCGCTTCCGCCGCGTCCTCGCCATGCAGGAAGTTGCGGCGCTGCTCGCCGGATCCCCAGACGACCAGCGGATCCTCACCGTCGAGCACCCGCTTGATCAATGCCGGGATGACGTGCGCCTTTTCGAGCGAACGCCACGGGTAGTTCGCGCCATACATGTTGAACGGCCGCAGCACCGTGATCTTCATGCCGTAGTCGCGCGCGAAGTAACTGGCTGCCAGCTCCTGCACCCGCTTCGCCCAGCCGTAGCCCTCGTTCACCTTCTCCGGCTCGCCGATGAACGGATCCAGCTCCGGCGTCGGCACCGGTGCATCATCGGCGTAGACGCACGATGTGCTGGTCATGACGACATGAGCGACACCGAGCCGCTGCGCGGCCTGCAGCGGTACCAGCCCGCACAAGACGTTGTCGACGAGCATCTCGCCATGATGCGATCGGCTGAAACCGACACCAGATGCCTTCGCGGCGAGGTTGATGAAGATGTCGACGTCGCGAAGGACCGTCTCGCAGAACGAGCGCTCGCGCAAATCACCTTCGGTGAAACCAACCTCGCCCGTCAGCCCCTCCGCCACCGACCGATCGCCACTTTCCAGGTTGTCGGCGACATGGACGCGGGCGCCGGCGCGCGCGAGCCGGGGAACCAGGTAGGAGCCGAGGAAGCCGCAGCCGCCGCCGACCAGTACACGCGTATTCGTCCACTCGATCATGCCTGCCCGATTATCTCCCGCCATAACAGCACCAACGCGACCCAGGCGATCGCCAGCACGCCGAGGACCAGCCACGCCTTGGCATCCGCCCACGCCCGCCCGGTCGCGTCTGTCTCGAATGCCAACTCGCCCCACCGTTCGACGTCGTTGATCAGCAGCACCCCGTCCGCCAACCGTTCACCTCGCGTTGCCCACAGGGCAACGCCGGCACTCGGTGCCTCGGGTGACGACAGCACGTCGAGTTGATAGGCCACCTCCCGAGAATCGGCAATCGGGGCGAACTCGAAGCGATACGTGTCGTCGCGCGCCATCTCGGCAGCCGCGACCTCGGCTACCCGCACCGCGGACGCGTAAGGCGTAACCGACCGCAGCTCGAATCGCACGCGTCCAGTGGGCTTGCCGACCAGCGCCGGCCGGATGGTGATCGCGCGCAGGCCCGCGGTGTTCATCTGAAAGCGTTCGCTCACCTGCCAGCCGGGTGCGATTGCCGGCGTGCTGAACCGGCGGACGCCGAGCCGGTCACCGGTCGTCGACAGCGTGCGCGAAGCGCCGCTGCACCAGAACAGCAGGAGAACCGTCACGACGGCGATCGCGACCCGCCGTGCTTGTGGCCCCATCTTCATAGCCAGCGCGCGTAGGCGGGGATGACCGTCGTGGTCCAGGCCATCACGTCGAGGAGGCCGAGCGCGCCGACGACGACGGCGCACAACCAGGGGCGGACGGGTGACCGCCACCGTGCCAGCCCCAGCGCGCACAGGCAGGCGAACGCGCCGATCACGGGAAACAGGAATCGGCCCTGCGCGCCGAATTCGGGCCGGAAGTAGTTGGTGCCGTAGATCGACGCCAGTTGCACGGCGACGACGGCGGCCGCAATTGCCGCCCCGAGCCTGGTGCGGCGATCGTCGTCCCTGAAGAGGAACACGGCGGTGACGGACAGGGCGACGATGATGGCGACAAGGGCGGCCGCCGTGATCCAGGGCGGCGCGTAGAACCGTTGCCAGCCGGCAACCAGATAGGCACTCTCGAACAGCCGCCACGAGAAGTCGGCAAAGTAGGCGGTGGAGAACTCCATGCCGCGCCAACCGAACAGCAGCTTGTATTGGTGCAGCGCGTCGAGGCGCTCGGGCGGCAGAAAGTTGGCGGCGCGCAGCACCCCGACCCCACGCAGCACGACGATGCCGAGCGCCGCGGCGATGGCCACGAACCGGGTGCGGCGATGGGCCACCGCCAGCACGAACAGCAATGCGGCGAGTTCGCCGAGCAACGACAGCGCCAGTTTCTTCGACGCGACGGCAGCGGCGGTCACCAGCAGCATGGTGGCGATCGGGCCGAGCAGGGCGGCCCCGGCCGCAATCCGGGAAGCCTGCCACCACACCACCGCCCCGGCCAGGAAGATGAACGGATCCGGGCTCACGGCAATGCCGATCAGGGCGAACTGCGGCAGCAGTGCGACGAACACGCCGGCGAGCAACGCGACACGATCGTCGAACCATGCGCGCGCGGCGCGCAGGATGACCGCAAACGTCAGCAGCGTGAGCGCCAGCGACGCAGCGCGGGCCGCGAAATATTGCGGCAGCAGTCCAGTCAGCCGCAGAGCTCGACTGTAGGCGGCCAGGGCGATGTAGTAGAGCGGCGGCGCGTTCGATGCGTCGCCGAGGTGCGTCGGGACCTCGGCGAATGTCGCCGGTAACGGCTCCGGCACCTGTTCCGCGTAGGCCTTCCACCAATCGGCGGCGGCCATCGACTGCAGGATTTCCGATTGCACGTCGACATTGCGCCGGTTGGCGATGTCGAGCCATGCGTTGTGCGTCAACCCGCGGCTGACGGCGAAATGCACCGGCTCGTCGGGATCCTGCCACGGCGGCAGCACGACAGCCGCGAGCACCAGGCGGGTGGCGAACAAGGCCCAGAGCAGCAGCCAGGCACGCCGCGATACGACGGGCTGCGGCAGCCGATGGAGCTCTGGCGACGGTGGCGGCAATGCATCCCGTAGAATACAGTCTCGGCACAGCTGCGGCGGCGCCGCGTGCCGGCACCGCCCCGCCGACACGTCACCGGCGCGCCGCCGACCGACCCTTGCGGCGTCGGCAACCGCACGACAGAGCGAGCGATACAGATCACATGTGCGGTTTTGCCGGCGCGATAGACAGCTCGGGACGCGTGCACGGCCGCGACCTGTTCGCCACCGTCGAGACGATGGCTGGCGCCCTGCGGCACCGCGGTCCGGACGACGCAGGAGCGTGGGCCGACGCCGCAGCGGGGGTGGGGCTCGGCTTCCAGCGCCTGGCGATCATCGATCTCAGCGCCGCCGGCCATCAACCGCAAGCCTCGCACGACGGCCGCTGGATGGTCGCCTTCAACGGCGAAATCTACAATCACGAGGCGCTCCGCGCCGAGCTCGCCGCAAGTGGCGCCGAGCGGGCCTGGTCGGGCCATTCCGACACCGAGACGCTGCTGGCCGGTTTCGCGGCCTGGGGGGTCACCGCAACGCTGCAGAAAGCCGTCGGCATGTTTGCGCTGGCGTTGTGGGACAGCGTCGAACGCCGGCTGCACCTGGCTCGCGACCGCTTCGGCGAGAAGCCGCTCTACTACGGCTGGACCCGCGGCGGCTTCGTCTTCGGCTCCGAGCTCCTGGCGCTGCGGCGCTACCCCGGGTTCGACAACGAAGTCGACCGCGATGCGCTCGCCCTGTTCACGCAATACATGTCGGTGCCGGCGCCGTATTCGATCTACCAGGGCATCTACAAGCTCGAGCCCGGCTGCCTGCTCACCGTCACACCATCCGTACCGGCGCCCGGCCGCGCGCTGTTCGCGCCGGCGCGCGAGCGTGACCTGACGCTCGAGCGCTACTGGTCTCTCCCGGACATTGCGGACGCCGCGCGGGCGAACCCGATCACCGACGAGCGCGACGCGGCCGATCGCGTCGAGGCGACGCTGTCCGAGGCGGTGCGCGGCCAGTCGATCGCCGACGTGCCGCTCGGGGCGCTGCTTTCCGGCGGCATCGATTCGTCGCTGCTGGTGGCGCTGATGCAGGCGCAGGCGTCCCGCGCCGTGAAGACGTTCACCATCGGCTTCGAGGAGGCCGGCTTCAACGAGGCCGAGCACGCCAAGGCGGTCGCGGCGCACCTCGGCACGGATCACACCGAGCTGTATGTGACCGGACGCCAGGCGCTCGAAGTCATCCCGCGCCTGCCGCGCGTCTACTCCGAGCCGTTCGCCGATTCGTCGCAGATCCCGACCCACCTGGTGGCGCAGGTGGCCAGGCAGCACGTCACGGTCGCCATCTCCGGCGACGGCGGCGACGAGCTGTTCGGCGGCTACACCCGATACGTGTGGGGCCCGCAAATCTGGAAACCGCTTCGGCTCGTACCACGACCGATCCGGCGCGGCCTCGGCAGCGCAATCGCCGGCGTGCCGCTGCACACCTTGGACACGCTTGGCAGCCGGGTGCCGGGCGGCCGCGCCATCGCGCAGGCCGGCGACAAGGCGCACAAGCTCGCCTACCGCCTCAAGAGCGTCGGCGACTTCGACGAGCTGTACCGTGCCCTGGTCCGCACCTGGCCAGAGGATGCAGGGGTGGTCCGCGGCGCGCAGCCGCTGCAGGTGACGCTCGACCGGCTCCGTTCGAGCAATGGCCACCTGGAACCGGAGCACCGGATGATGCTGTGGGACGCCCTGACCTACCTGCCGGACGACATCCTCCACAAGGTGGACCGTGCCTCGATGGGCGTCAGCCTGGAGACGCGGGCGCCGTTCCTCGATCACCGCGTCGCGGAACTCGCCTGGCGGCTGCCGCTGCACTTCAAGATCCGCGACGGAAAAGGCAAGTGGATCCTGCGCCAGGTACTGTATCGTCACGTGCCGCGCGCGTTGATCGAGCGGCCGAAGATGGGCTTTGGTATTCCGGTCAGCGCGTGGCTGCGCGGCCCGTTACGCGACTGGGCGGAGGCGCTGCTCGACGAGCGCCGCCTGGCGGCCGAGGGTTACTTCCATCCAGCGCCAATCCGGCAGAAATGGCAGGAGCACCTCTCCGGCCTGCGGAGTTGGCCGCACGAACTATGGTGTGTCCTGATGTTCCAGGCGTGGCTCGGGAATCCGATTGATTAGCGGCCAGATCCTCGTCTTCCAGGGACTTCATCTCCTCGCCGCGGTTGCGGTCGGCGCGCTGGTGCTTGCCGCGTATCGCCACGTGCGCACGCGGTCGGCAGCGATCGGCTGGATCCTGGCCGCAGGTATCGTCGCCCGTGCGGTCGCCGGTGTCACCCTGTTCTGGGCGTCGTATCTGGGTCTACCGCTCGGCCGGTCGATGCAACTCGGCCGCGGTTTCTGGCAGGTGGCGATCGATGCCACCGGCTACTACGACGCCGCCACCGGTGCGCTCGAATCGGGCCGGCTGCTACCGCTCGATCACGCCGTTGCCGCGCCGTTCTTCGTCGACACGTTCGCGGTGTGGATGATGGCCGTCGGCGCCAGCCCCGCCAGCGGCATGTACCTGAACCTCTGTCTCTACGCTGCGCTCGTCGTCATCGTCGTGCGCAGCTATCGGCCGGCCGACGATTGGCGGCAGGACCTGCCCTGCGTCGTGTGCGTCGCCGCCTATTCCTTCGCCCCGGTCATCCTGTTCCATTCGACGCAACCGCTCAAAGACGAACTGTCGTCGTTCCTCGTCGGGCTGGCCTGTGTCGCGGTGGTGATGTTGCGGGCCGTTGGACGAGCAGTCCCGGCCCGGGATTGGCGCACCGCCGCGGCCGGCGCGATGGTCGCCGGCGCGGCCATCCTCGGCATGGCTGGTGTCCGCTGGTATTTCGGTTTCCTGTTGATGGGATGCCTCGGCATCGCCCTGGTCGGCGGCCTGTTCCGTGGTGAACTGCGCCGGTGGCGGTATGCCGTCGCGAGTGTCGCCGTGCTGGCGGTGGCGCTGCTCGCGTTCCGCGCCGGCGCCGGTCCGTATTACGAGGTGACGATCGGTGCAAACCTGCGGCGGATCGTTGCCTGGGATCCGCCGCGATCGTTGGCACCGAGCGAGGTGGCTCGCTCCGGCCGGGCGCTGATCGAGCGGGTGGAGGCGGTGCCGGCGGACCTTGGCAACATGGCGCAGATGTCGCGCACCGGGTTTCTTGGCTCGGGCGGCAACACCAACATCGTCGTGCCGCTGCATGATGACGAAGCCGCCGGAGCGATGCGCGCGCGCGAATTGACACGCGAGCAGCACGAATCGGCCGCGTACCAGGCACGGTTACGCCGCATGCGGGGCGAGGGTGCGCTTGAAGAGAGCCAGGCCGACCTCGAGCCGCCGCTCGTCGCCGGTGCCGCAGCCGCTGCAACCCCGGATCCGATGACCGTCAAGGTGATGCGAGCGGTCCCGGTCACACGGGCCGAACAGGTTGAGGCGGTCATCACCGGGCTTGGCATCGTGTTCGTGCCCTTGTCGGTGATGACGGCGCTCACCGGCACGGCGGTCAGCGGCGGCCGCGGCTTGCTCTACCTGGCCGACCTCGACACGGTGTTTCTCGACGTCAGCCTCATCGCGATGGCGGTGCTGCTGTGGCAGCGACGGCGGGTCATAACCAACAGCTCGATGACGTTCACGTTCAACCTCATGGCCGCGGGCACCACGGCGGTCCTGCTCGGCTACGTCGTCACTAACTTCGGCACGCTGTGGCGCATGCGGCCGCTGGTGATGGTCCCGCTGTGGCTGCTGGCGCTGACCTTGGCACCGCGGCGAACCGGGCAGGCGCAGGCAGCGGACGAGCCGCAGGCGCGGGCGGTGCAGCGAGTGCCCGATGCGTCGCGAGCCTGATCGGTCGCTGCCGGAATGCCGCCGAGTCGCACGCGGAAGCTGCTGTTCTTCGTTACCGAGGATTACTACTTCGTCTCGCACCGCCTGCGCCTGGCCGTCGCCGCGCAAGCGGCAGGTTATGACGTCTGCATCGTCACGCGGGTCCGCGCCGCCGGCGAGGTCATTCGCGCGGCTGGCTTGCGGGTCATTCCCTTCGAGATCGCCCGCAGCAGCTTCAACCCGCTCGGTGATCTGCTGACGCTGCTCCGATTGATAGAGGTCTATCGCCGCGAACGGCCCGACATCGTCCACCACGTGGCCATGAAGCCGGTGCTGTACGGCACGATCGCCGCCCGGGTCGCCGGGACCGGACGCGTCATCAATGCATTGGCCGGCATGGGGTGGCTGTTCACGTCGGCCGGTGGTCCGGTGGGAAGGCTGATGCCGATCGTACGACGATGTCTCGCAGCCGCCGTGAAGGCCGGCGTGGCCATCGTCCAGAACGACGATGACCGGCAACTGCTCGTGCAACTCGGAGTCCCCACCGCGCAAATCCGGACCATTCCCGGGTCGGGTGTCGACCTGCACCAGTTCCGGCCGGGTCGCGAACCCGACGGTCCTCCGGTCGTCGTGATGCCGTCACGGCTGCTCGCGGACAAGGGCGTGCTCGAGTTCGTGGCAGCCGCGCGCCTGGTGCGTCAGCGGGGCGTGCACGCTCGTTTCGTTCTTGCCGGTGACCCTGACCCGCTCAACCCGAGTTCGGTCGACCTGGCAACCGTGACGCAATGGGAGCGCGACGGGGTGATTGAGTACCGCGGCCACGTCAAGGACGTCGCCGCACTGCTTGCCGCCAGCCACATCGTCTGCCTGCCGTCGTACCGCGAAGGCTTGCCGAAGACACTGATCGAAGCGGCGAGCGCGGGCAAGCCGATCGTCACGACCGACGTTCCGGGTTGCCGTCATGTCGTGACTGCCGGTGAGAACGGCCTGCTGGTGCCGCCGCGCGACGCCACCGCGCTTGCCGACGCGCTGGTCCGGCTGCTCGAGCAGCCGGCCTTGCGGCAGCAGATGGGTGCGCGTGGCCGGGCCCGCGCCGAGGCGGATTTCGGGCTCGACTCGATCATCGCGCGCACGCTTGGCGTGTATCGCGAAGTGCTGGCATGAGGGTGCTGGTCACCGGCGCGTCCGGCTTCGTCGGCAGCGCGCTGCTGCCCGTGCTGCTGCGCGACGAGGCGATGTCTGTCCGCGCCGCGCTGCGCCGCCCGGTTGCTGGCCTGCCGGCACGCGCCGAACAGGTGATCGGTGAACTGCGGCCCGGCGCCGACTGGAGCGAACCGCTCACTCGCGTCGATGCCGTGATTCACCTGGCCGCGCGGGTGCATGTCATGCGTGACCAGGCAACCGATCCGCTGGCGGAGTTCCGTCGCGTCAACGTGCAGGGTACGCTCGAACTGGCGCAACAGGCAGCCGCGGCTGGAGTAAGGCGCTTCGTCTTCATCAGCTCGGTGAAGGTGAACGGCGAAGCCGGCATCTATAGCGAAGCCGACGCGCCGGCACCGGCCGATGCGTACGGCATCAGCAAGCACGAAGCGGAGACGCTGCTGCGCGACCTATCCGGTGATACCGGCATGGAGGTGGTCATCGTCCGTCCGCCGCTCGTCTACGGCAACGGGGTGCGCGCCAACTTCGCTGCCCTGGCGCGCCTGGTGGCTCGCGGCCTGCCGCTGCCGCTTGGCGCCATTCACAACCGCCGCAGCCTGGTGGGGGTGGAGAATCTTGCTGACTTCATCGCCACCTGCCTGCGGCACGAGGCGGCGGCGAACGAAACCTTCCTCGTCAGCGATGGCGAGGACCTGTCGACGACCGAATTGATCCGACGGATGGCCAAGGCAATGGGGCGTCGTGCGCACTTGATCCCGGTGCCGATGTCTGTGCTGGGCTCTGCCGCCGCCCTGGTGGGTGCACGGGCCGCAGCACGGCGGCTGCTCGACACGCTTGCCGTCGACATCGGCAAGGCGCGGGGGGTGCTGGCATGGAGGCCGCCCGTCTCGGTGGACGAGGGCCTGGCGCGGGCACTCGCGGCCTATCGATGACGCTCACGACTGCGGCGCTCGTGTTCGCGGCGGCGTGTGCGGCCAGTTGGTGGCTGACCGGCCGGCTGAGAGCGTACGCGCTCGCGCAGGAGGTCATCGATCATCCGAACGACCGCAGTTCGCATTCGGTGGCCACGCCACGCGGTGGCGGCATGGCCATCGCCGGAACGGTCCTGGTCAGCCTCGCGGCGGTGGCGCTGGCCGGCGTGCTGCCCGGCTGGGAGGTCGGCGGCATCATCCTCGCCGGGGCGGTGGTCGCTGCCGTCGGGTTCGCCGACGATCATCGCCCCCTCCCGGCGGCGTGGCGCCTGCTGGCCCATTTCGTTGCCGCAGCGATCGTGCTGGTTGCGCTCCGGTCGACGCCGTCCCTGGCCCCAGATGGTGCGACGCCGCAATGGCTCGGTTATGGTCTGTCGCTCATCCTGCTGGTCTGGCTCCTCAACCTGACGAACTTCATGGATGGCATCGACGGCATCGCCGCGACCGAGGCGATCACTGTCTGCGCCGGCGGCGTCCTGCTCTACCTACTGGTGCTCGCGCCTCACGAACAGTGGCTGGCACCGCTCCTGCTCGCCGCCGCGAGCACCGGCTTCCTGGTGTGGAACTGGCCTCCGGCGCGCATTTTCATGGGCGACGGCGGCAGCGGGTTCGTTGGCCTGCTGCTGGGCGTTTTCACGCTCCAGGCCGGCATGGTGGCACCTCAACTGTTCTGGAGTTGGCTGATCCTGGTCGGCGTCTTCGTCGTCGACGCCAGCGTCACACTTGCCCGGCGGCTCCTGCGCGGCGAGCCGATACATCAGCCGCACCGCACGCACGCCTACCAGCACGCGGCACAGCGCCTCGGACGTCACTTGCCGGTGACGCTGGCTGTGGCGGCCATCAACACTGCCTGGCTGACGCCACTGGCCGTTGGGGTCGCAGTGGGATGGCTACCGGGTGGCGTCGGCCTCGCCGTCGCTTATCTGCCGCTGGTCGCGCTGGCGATATGGATGGGGAGCGGCATGCCGCGGCGCTGACGCGGGCTGCTGCACGGAACCTCCCGCCGTTCCCCCGGCAACGCAGCGACGCCCGATATAATGGCGTCGATTGAGGCTCAGGATAGACCCCTCCCCCTTCCGGACCCGGACGGCCGCGGCTCATTGATGAAGAGATGGTGGCGACGCCGCGTCGTGCAATTCGCGCGCGGTTCCCTGTTTGTGACGGTGCGACGCACCCTGATCGCGGTGCTGCACGCGTGCCTGATCGTGACGGCCTGGGTCGGCAGCTTCGCCATGCGGCTCGATTTCGGCGTGCCGCTGCCATACCGGGACGCGATGCTCGCCGCGCTGCCGATCGTCGTCATCATCAAGCTGGCCGTGTTCTACGGCTTCCGGCTCTTCCAGGGCTGGTGGAAGTACGTTGGCCTCAGCGACCTGATCGACATCGCCAAGGCGTGCGTCATCAGCACGATCGCCGTCTTCGTGGCGACGGTAGCGATCAATGGCACGCAGAGCCTGCCGCGGTCGGTCTTCCTGCTCGATTTCTTCCTGACACTGCTGCTGGTCGGCGGCGTGCGCTTCGCCGTGCGCGCCTACACCGAGTTCTTCCGCGTCACCATCGCAACGGTCCCCACCAAGCGGGTTCTCGTCGTCGGCGCCGGCCGATCGGGCATGACCATCGTCCGCGAGATGCGGGCGAACCGCGCGCTCGGCTACGAGCCGGTCGGGTTCGTGGACGACGACCGCAACAAGCAGGACATCCGCGTCGCCGGCATCCCGGTGCGCGGGACGATCGACGAACTGCCGGCGCTGCTCGACCAGTTCCCGGTCGAAGAAGTGCTGCTGGCGATTACGACCAAGTCCGGGCGGCTGATCCGCAAAATCATGGACGCCTGCCACGACCGCCGCGTCGTCTTCAAGACGATGCCCTCGGTCGGCGATCTGATCGACGGCCGCATCTCCGTCAACCGCATTCGCGAGGTGCGGATCGACGACCTGCTCGGCCGCGAGGTGATCAAGACGAACCTGGCGCAGGTGCGCTCGAATACGGAAGGGCACGTCGTGCTCGTCACCGGAGCGGCCGGGTCAATCGGCTCCGAGCTGTCGCGGCAACTGGCGACACTCGGTCCGGCGCACCTGGTGCTGTTCGAGCGGTCGGAAAGTGACCTGCACGACCTGGACCTGATGCTGCGCCAGATGCTGCCGAACGTCGGCATCACTGCCATCGTCGGCGACATCCTCGACACGTCCGATCTCGCCGCAGCGTTCGAGCGGCACCGGCCGTCGCGCGTTTACCATGCCGCCGCCTACAAGCACGTCACGCTGATGGAACGCCATGTCGTCTCGGCCGTGCGCAACAACGTCATCGGCACCTACAACGTGGCGACGATGGCGGAACGGTATGGGGCGGATCAGCTCGTGCTGATTTCAACCGACAAGGCGGTGCGGCCAACCAGCCTGATGGGCGCGACCAAGCGTGCTGCGGAGCGGGTGCTGCTCTCCATGGGGCACGGGCAGACGCGCTTCACCGTCGTCCGCTTCGGCAACGTGCTGGGCAGCCGCGGCAGCGTCGTGCCGATCTTCAAGCGCCAGATCGAAATGGGCGGTCCGCTGACGGTCACCCATCCAGAGGTGGTCCGCTTCTTCATGACCATCCCGGAAGCGGTGCAGCTCGTCCTGCAGGCTTCGGCGGCGAGCAGCGGCGGCGATATCTTCCACCTCGACATGGGCGAGCCGGTCCGCATCGCCGACCTGGCGGCGAACATGATCCGCCTCTCCGGCTTCGAGCCCGGGCGCGACATCGAGATCAAGTTCGTCGGCTTGCGGCCGGGCGAAAAGCTCTACGAGGAACTGCTGATCGACGGAGAGGATGTGCGGCCGACCGAGCACCCGCGCGTGCGCGTCATGCGCGCGGCGGACAACGGCGTGAGCGCCGGCTGGATCGAGGCGGTCATGCAGCATATCGAGGCGCGTGACACGCCCGGCCTGATCACGCTGATTCGGGCCGCCGTGCCCGAGTTCACGCCGAGCGAACTGGTGCTGAATACGGATCCGCGCCACCGGCCGCGGACGCGCGCGTCGGACCTGCCGGTGTGACTGACAACCGCCCCAGCGCCCAGCCCGTCCGGCTGACGATGAACGTCCTCTATGTCACGAACACGCTGCACCGCGGTGGTGCCGAAGCGCACCTGCTCCTGCTGGCGCGCGGACTGAAAGCCGAGGGCGTCAACTGCGAGGTGGCCTTCCTGCGCTCGACGGTCGAAGGTGGTTCGGTCGATCTGCGTGACGCGTTCGAGCAGGAGGGCATCCGCACCCACTATCTCGCCTGCGAGCGCTCCTATGACATCAGGGCGGGATGGCGTTTGCAGCGCCTGCTGCGATCCGGGCATTGGGACGTGCTGCATTCCCACCTGCCGCGTGCCGACGCCGCGGCGGCAATGTGCAAAATGCTCAACCCGGCGCAGGCATGGGTTTCGACGCTGCACCACCCCTATGACAATGCGTATGCCGGCGCGCCGCTCGTGCCGTTGCTGGCACCGATGTGGCGGCGCGCGGACGGGATCATCGCCGTGTCGGAGTCGGTGCGGCAATGGGCAATCCGGCGCCTCGGCGCATCGAGCCGCCGTACCCGGACCATCGTTCACGGCGTCGAGGACGCCCCGCCGGAACGCCGCATGCACGAGGATGGCGGCGCACGCTGGGTGATCGGATCGGTCGGCCGCTACGAGGAACGGAAGGGGCACGAGACTCTGATCCAGGCGATGCCGATGATTCTCGCCGAGTTTCCTGAGGCACAGCTGAAGATCGCCGGCCATGACCCGTGGGGTCATGGAGAGGTGCTGCGCAGGATGATTGCCGACAACGGCCTCGGGCAGCATGTGCAGCTGGTGGGATTCATGTCCGACAAGGATGCCTTCTTCCGCGGCATCGACGTCTTTGCCTTCGCCTCGCTGTCGGAAGGCTTCGGCATCGTTGTCCTCGAAGCCATGGAGGCGGGCAAGCCGGCCGTCGTCTCCGACATCGCGCCCCTCAACGAGATCATCTGCCCAGGATCGAGCGGGATGGTGGCGCAGGTGAACGATCCCGCGAGCTTCGCGACGGCGATCCGCACGCTGTTCCGCGACCGGACCGCACTGCGGCAGATGGGCGAGGCGGCGCAGCTCCGGGTCGCGGCAGAGTTTTCGCAGCGCGCCATGGTCGACCGGACGCTGCGGTTCTATGGCGAGGTACTGGCGGATCTGCCCGCGGCGGCGGCAGGCACACGGCCATGAGCGAACGCAAGCCGGCAACGCCGCCGAGCGCGCCCGGCAGCAATTACGACCGCGACGTCGTCACCGGCTTCGGCGAAGAGTGGACGCGCTTCAACCAGGCGGCACTCGAAGCGTCAGAGGCGCGCGAATTGTTCGAGCGCTACTTCGCCATTTTCCCCTGGGAGGCTCTGCCAGCCGAGGCGGCCGGCTTCGATGCGGGCTGTGGCAGCGGCCGCTGGGCGCGGCTGGTGGCGCCACGGGTTGGCACGCTGCACTGCGTCGACGCCAGCGGCGACGCGCTGCGCGTGGCGATGAGCAACCTGTCCGGTGCGGCCAACTGCCAGTTCCATCGTGCGACGGTCGACAGCATGCCGCTGGCCGACCAGTCGATGGACTTCGGCTACTCGCTCGGCGTACTGCATCACATTCCGGACACGGCCGCGGCGCTGCGGGCATGCGTCCGCAAGCTCAAGCCGGGCGCGCCATTTCTGGTTTACCTGTACTACGCGTTCGACAACCGCCCGGCCTGGTTCCGAACGGTGTGGCGGGTGAGCGACTACGCGCGGGCGGTGCTGTCACGCAGTCCGTTCCGGGTCAGGTCGACGGTGTGCGACCTGCTCGCGCTGGGCGTGTACTGGCCGCTGGCGCGCGCGTCGCGCGTTCTGGAGGCGGCGGGGGCGAAGGTCGACAACGTCCCTCTCTCCGCGTACAGGCGGCAGTCGTTCTACGTGATGAGGACCGATGCGCTCGACCGCTTCGGCACGCGGCTGGAGCAGCGGTTCACGCGAGCGGAGATTGAAGGGATGATGTCAGCCGCTGGATTGACTGACCTGACGTTCCACGGCGGACCGCCGTGGTGGGTGGCGGTGGGGACGAAGGCAGGCGGGGCAATCGCGACGTCGCCGGCGCCAACCGCCGCCGGCTAGCGGCTACGAGCGCTTGCGGCCGACCAGGAGGCGCATGTCGGCGCAGCGCGTGGCGTAGCGCTCGTAGATCGCCCGGTCGAGGCCGTCCGGGTAGAGCAGATACTCGGTGTCCTCGACCACCTCGCAGTCGTTGTCGCGGAGCACGTCGCGCAACCGGCTGAACTCGATGTGATCGTCGGGCCACACGTGGATGTCACCTTCGGTTTCGAAGTTCGGGCGCAGCGCCGCCCTGACGGCGTGCACCACGGCACGGCGGCGGCGGGTCTGGGTCAGGAACTTCTTGATTGGCGAGCGTACGCGGCCGGTCAGCCGCGAGAACTCCGCGTAGGCACCGTCGCTCCGGTAAATCCGCTCGGACGCTTCGTGATCGACGTAGACGACGCCCCCCGGCGCCGCCACCCGCGCCATCTCTGCAACCAGTGCCACGTAATCGGGAACATGGTGCAGCACCGAGTAGGCGGTGACGATATCGAACCTGCCGGAGGCGATTGCCTGCAGGCCGGTGCCGTCGAGGAGCAGCGTCTCCAACCGCTCCGTTGACTGGTACTTGTCCAAGCAAATCTGCAGGAAGTTGGCCGAGACGTCCGCCGCGGTCACGTGACAGCCAGCGTCGAGCAGCCGGCGGGTGACGTTGCCCGACCCACAGCCGATGTCGAGCGCCCTGAGCGGATGGCGTGGCGAACGGACGCGACCGACAGCGCGCTCGACCGCGGCGGCGAGGCGCGCCTGTTCCCCCTGGTTGAAGATCTCGCGATGCACCCGCTCGTACTCGCCGGCGATGGCGTCGTGGGCGCGGACGTTCTGCTGGATCTGCCGTTCGGCGGTCGTCGTCATGGCTGCTGCGAGCGTTTGGCGGGCGCGGTAGGCGGTAGCTGTTTCACCGCGGATATCAGCACAGTGTAGCCGCGCTCCGCCGCAACACGGCGGGCGACCGGCTCGAGGGTTCGGGTAAGCGAGACGACCGCCGTTTGCGCGATGCGCGGCAGCCGATAGGGCACCAGAAATCCTGGCAGGAAGCAGCCGCTGCCGGAGTGGCGGATGGCAAAACCATGCCGCTCCAGCAGCGAGCGGACCTGCCGGGGCGTGCGCCAGTTGTCAAACGGGTGGTTCCAGCGCCGCCGCAGCACCTTATCCCAGAGCAGGAACCGCTCGAAGCCGTACCAGCTTTGCCGGTTCGGGGTCGAGACGACCAGCAGGCCGCCTGGCCTGAGCACACGGTTGATCTCGGCGATGGCGCGATCGGTATCAGGAATGTGCTCGATGACTTCGCTGCACACCACCTTGTCGAAGGTCGCGTCGGCAAAACGCAGGTTGGTCGCATCGCCGACCTCCAGCGTTGCGCCACGGAACCCGGCAGCCTCGAGGTCGCGCTGCGCCTGGGCGATCATCCCCGCCGACAGGTCGACGCCGACGATGGTGGCGCCGCGCTGCAGCATCGGCATGATGTCGCGCGCGTTGCCGCAACCGATGTCCAGAATCATGTCGCCGGCCGCAGGTTGCAGCGCCTCGAGCACCACCGCGCCGCGTACCTGCTGCTCGTAGTCGATCACCGGGTTGGAGCGGAACACGTCGTTCCGCGTGCTCGCCATCTCGTCGAAGAAGCGTGCGATGCGAGAGCGCTCGTCCGCCGGCCGGCGGTCGGGGATGTCGTCAGGAATGTCGTGCGTCATCGGCAATCTGTTTTACTGCCCTGCCCGAGCGGCGGCGTCGAGCGTCCCAGCGCTGCAGCAGCGCCGTGTAGGTTGTGCGCTCGTGCGCGGCGAGCACGGCCGGGTCCATCATGCGCGCGACTTTTGCCCTGGCGTTCGCGCCCATGGCGGCGGCCCTGACTGGATCGTCGAGCAGGCGCTGGGCGGCAGCGGCAAGCGCCTGCCAATCGTTGTTCGCAACGAGGTATCCGGTTTCCTCGTCGACAACGACCTCGCGCTGCCAATCGTAGTCGAAGGCGACAATCGGCACGGCGCTCAGCGCCGCTTCCACCAGCGCCCGCCCCATGTGCGGCGACACGATCACAGACGCGTGCGGCAGCACCTTTCCGATCCACTCCTGGTTCCGATTGCCGGCAAAGACGACCGTCTCGCCGAGTCCCTGCGCGCGGCAGTAGTCGCTCAGTTGCGAGCGCAGGGTGCCGTCGCCGACGAGCAGGCTGCGAACGGTCAGGCCGCGCTGCTTGAGTTCCGCCGCCACCTTAATCGCATCTTCCACCCGCTTCATCGGTTCCAGCCTGGCAACCGTGGCGACGAACCGCTGTCCCGTCAAACCGAGCGCCTCGAGCTCGGCAGCCGCCGAAGGACGCTCCGCGGGCGGCGTCCAGTGAATCGGGTGCAGCAGGTTGCCGTAGCGGAACACCGTGGCCACTTCCCTGCGACCGCCGTTTTCGAGCGCGTACTGCATGTTGTCTTCGTTCGCACCAGCGATCAGATCGCAGCGCGGGAAGACGAAGCGCTCGATCAACTTTTCCACCCAGCCGAAGCGGAACAGTCGAGGCATCGTCGCCTTGCCGGTCACGCGCCGCAACTCGTCGTAGCGGAACGGAACGCGAATCGCCAGCGGCACGCCGAGGCGTCGTGCAAGGATCAGCCCGACGATGCCAAGGTAGTACGGGTCACCGATCCGGACCAGCGCCACGTCTGCCCTGCGCCCAAGGCGAATCAGCTCGCCGATCAGGTCGGCTTGCGCGGCAATGAAATTCAGCGGCGGTAACAGGCGGAGCCACCTGGTGCGCGCCAGGCGCCCTTCGACAAACAGCTGGTGCTCGTCGACACGGGTAATTGCTGGTCGTCCGTAGCGGTGTTCTGCCGCTTCGAACATACCGGCGAGCGGGTGCACCGAGATCACCTGCGAGAAGTAGCCGCCGAGCCGCCGGCTGTCGAGCGCCTGCTCCAACTGGCGTTCGCCGTACATCTTGTAGGTGTAGGACATGTCGAGCACGAGGATGCCGCGCCTCGACGCCTGCGCATCACCGCAGCCGGCACGTGGCACCGGCGGCGTGATCGACGTGCCGCTCTGAGTCATGCTCTGGAGTCGGCAGCCATGAATTTCAGGCCGCTCAACCGGTATGCGACCTGCGGCAGGTCCCTGCACACCAAGAGCGCCGCGGCCCAACCGACGGCCAGCGCGGCTGCAACCAGTGCTGTTACCTTCACCCGGTTGTTGGCAGAGTCGACCACCTGCAGCGTCACCATCGCCACCAGCATCGACGTCAACGCCGGCACCGCACAGTCACGGATCAAGACAGGAACGACGCGGACGCCGATCAGTCGCAGGCCAGCCGTCTGGTAGACCAGAAACGTCGCCGCCCCGTAGAGCGTCCAGCAATACGCCGCGCCGACGACACCCCACACGTTCACCGCCCCTATCAGAAGCGGAACGATTGCAGCCGCGGCGACGAGGTTCACCACCAGGACCGGCTTGAGCCGCTTCTGGGCGTAGAGGACGCCAAGCGCCGGGTACGAGCATGCCCCCAGGAGAGTCCCGAGAGTCAGGGTGGACAAGAGCGGTGCTGCTGCCGTCGCAAGCGCACTGCCACCGAGCCAGGTATTCAGGATCGGCGCTGGCAGCAGGACCAGGAGCGCCGCGGGCGGCAGCACCAGCGTCGTCATCAACTGATTGGCAAGACGGACGTGCCTCGCGAGTTCGTTCTGACTACCACTTGATGCCAGTTCGGTGAAGCGGGCGTTGAATGCCTGCATCAGAGGCGCTGCGACACGGGATAGCCCTGAAGCGACGGTCCAGGCGAGGGTGTACAAGCCGAGTGTGTCGAGACCAACGAGCCGGCTCAATACCACCTTGTCCATTTGCGTGACGGTGACGCCCAGCGCTGTAATCAAGGTCATGCCGCCGGCGAACTGGCCGGCTGACCGCAGCACCGTTCCGGACACGCGCGACCTGTCGGTGCGGGGCACGGTCCTCCAGAGCACCTGACGCATGGTCAGCGTCTGGGCCACGCTGGCCAGGATCTGCCAGGCGAAGAACGTGTGGATGTCCGTGCCGACGCCAGCCAGCACCGCCAGAGCGCCGACCCCGCGCATGGTCCCGAATAGGGCAACGAGCGCCGCAGCCTCCACCTGCCTCTGCAATCCGGAGAGGCCGCCCAGGTACAGGCCCGATGGAATCTGCACCACCAGCGACACGCTCATCAGCATCAGTGCCGAGCGAAGCGCGGCCGGCGACAGCGTGTCGGCCTGAAACCAGTCGCCGCCCCATCCCCATGCGAGCGCGAAGAGCGCCGCGCCCAGCGCCACGATCACGCCCCAGTAGACGGCCTCGAGGGTACGTATCAGGCCGCCGATTTGACCGCGTTCTGCGGGGCGCGCCGACAACCATGCGAGCTCCCGCATGGCGGTCGCCGAAATGCCGGTGTCGAGGATGCCGACGATCGCCAGCCAGGACATGTAGAAGCCGATCAGCCCGTAGCTCTCGACGCCCAACCAGCTGACGTAGATGGGCGTGAGTGCCAGCGACAGGACCGTGGCCCAGGCGTTGGCTGCCAGATTGGCGCCGATGTTCTTGCCGAGACGGCTCATGGCCGCCCTGGGTGTTCACCCGGGCGCCCGCACAACAAGACGAGTTGCCCCCGGTCACAGGCCGCGCACACCCTGAACACGCCGCTGGACCGCGCGAGAGGAGCGAGCACGCCCACGGGAATGGTCGGCTTCACAAACGCGGCGTCATCAGGCTGCAGACTTCAGGGCGCGGAAATAGAGGTTTGGCCCGACCAGCGACTCGCCCATTCGTCCCAGGACATACCGGAAGGTTGCCTTGACAAGCGGCCGCAACCCGCGCCGCCGGAAATCAGGGAAGGTCCGCGGATATACGGTCCGAACTCGCAGCTGATGCCGCGTCAACAGCTCACGAAGGGACGTCACGTCGAATCGTTGCTCGTGACCCCACCGGTGAAACTGCACCTGGCAGTTGGGACAGAGCACCTCGTTTGCAGCGAGGTCCTCTCGGTACGGCACGGTCCCCGTGAACTCCCGGCCGGGCTTGAGCACGCGGCGTACCTCGTCGAGCGTCGGATGCAGGATGTCGTCGCGCAGGTGCTCGAGCACCTCGGTCATGATCACCGTATCGAAGAAATCCGATTCGAACGGCATGTTCTGGCTGTAGCCCTGCTGCGCACGAGAGCCCACTGCCAGTTCGGTTCGCAGGCGCTCAATCGTCTCGGCGGAGGGATCCAGGGAGAACGCCTGCACGCCGCGTCGTTCGAGCAGTCCTTCCAAATAGCCGGACCCGACGCCGATGTTCAGCACCCGTGACCCAGGCCGGCAGCGCTCGGCGAGGAATCGCAGCCGCGGATAGCTCAAGTCGAAGCTCGCCGCTGCGCTCGTTTGATAATGGCGCCAGATCCGGTCCTGCTCGTGCTGTTGCAGACTCATGTTGCCGCGCCGCTACGCTGACACAACGGTGGGTGTCGGCAGCGGCACGATGAACGTGCCGCGATACCCCTTCTGTTTCAGTTTCGGGATCAGCTCGTCGGCGATGTGCCACGAGAACAGCAACGCGTACTCCGGCTGCTCCGTGAACAGCCTGGACTCCTCGATCACCGGGATGAGTGTGCCCGGCATCATCTTGCCGATCTTGTACGAGCCCTGAATCTCCAGCACGCAGTCGATGATCGAGTCGTCGAGGCCGACATAGTTGACCATCGTGCTCGCGCGCGACGGCGCGCCGACACCGAAGACGCGCTCGCCACGGCTGCGCACCTGCTGCAGCAGCGCCATCAGATCCAGCTTGCTCTGCGAGACCCGGCGACGGAACTCGAGCAGCCTGGCCCAGGTCAGCTCCTGCTCCTCGAGCGCGAGAATCTCCTGCACCGACGGCTGCACCGGCCGCTGCCCCTTGCGGGCGGCATACACGCGGATCGAACCGCCGTGCGTCGGAATGCGCGTCGCATGGATGGCTTCCAAGCCGTGCAGGTCGAGCAGCCGCACCAGACTCTGCAGCGCGTAGTAGCGCAGGTGCTCGTGATAAATCGTGTCGTACTGCAGCGTCTCGACCAGCGGCAGCAGGTAGTGCGACTCCGAGATGAAGATGCCGTCGTCGTCGAGCATCGTCAGGATCGAGTCGACGATCTCGTGCACGTGCTCGATATGGGCGAACACGTTGGTCGCCGTCACGATCTTCGCCCGGCCGTGTTGCGCAACAACCTGGGCCGCCGCCGCCGGGCCGAAGAAGGCGTTGATGGTCGGAATGCCGCGCGCGATCGCCAGCTTGCTGGTGTCAGTCGGCTCGATGCCACAGACGCGGTGCCCGCCGCCATGGAAGTTCGACAGCAACGTGCCGTCATTCGACCCGACATCGACGGCGAGCGCGTCCTTCGCAATCGGGTACAGCCGCATCACTTCGTCGTAGAGCTGCGCAAAGTTCTCGCGCAGGATCCGCGTCGTGCCGCTGGTGTAGGCGTAGTGCGGCGGGAACAGCACCGCCGGGTCGACAATCAGGCCAAGCTGCACCAGCCGGCACTCGGGGCACTGCAGCAACTCCGCGGGGTAGGCGGGCTGCTCGTTTGGACGCGTGCCGATCGGTGCCATCGTGTTGACCGGCGGCAGGAACCCGGCGAACAGGATCGAGCGCAGATCGTGCGAGCCGCACACCTGGCAGCGCTCGACCAGGACGCTGCCGCCAGAACCGGCGGCAATCGGGTTGAAATTCTCGTGACGCGACATCAACACCTCACTCATGCCGACACACACCCGGCGAGGTACCATTCGGCGGTCCGCCGTACCCCCTCCTCGAGCGAGACGCGCGGCTCGAAGCCGAGCGCCCGCAGCTTGTTGACGTCGGGGCATCGCCGCGGCGTGCTGCCGGCGAGCAAGTCGCCTGGGACGACGCGGATCTCGCGGCCGCAGGCACCGGCCACCATGTGCGCCAGTTCGCGAATCGACACCTCGCGATCCGTACCGATGTGGTAGATGCCCAGGCGTTCGGTCTGGTCCATCACCCGCAGCAAGGCCCGGACGAAGTCGTCGATGAAGATGAACGAGCGGGTCTCCTCGCCGGTCCCCTGGATCGGGAAGTCGACGAGCCCGTGTGGCTGCCGCTCGATGCACTCGCCCATTCGCAGGACGAACTGCGGTACGACGTGCTCGCGACCCATGTCGGGGCCGTAGACGTTGTGCGGTCGGCAGATCAGCATGTGGTCGAAGTACTTGCGGCCGTAGTTGACCGCCAGCAGTTCGCTGATGATCTTGCCACCGCCGTAGGAGAACCGCGGGTTGAGCACGTCTGGGACGGTCAGCGGTGCCTGCTCGTCGGTCGGGATCTGCGGCGGCGCCTGGTAGACCTCCGAGCTCGACATCAGCATCAGGTCGCCCACCCCCTCGGCCAGGCAGGCGTCGAGGACGTTCATCATCCCCTTCGTCGCCACTTCCAGGATCAGCTCGGGCCGGCTATAGAAGAACGCCGTGCCGTTGATGTAGGCCAGGTGGCAGACGCAATCCATGCCGCGCACCGCCTCGCGCACCACTCCGGGATCGCGGATGTCCCCGGTGATGCAGTGCACGTGACGCTGCGCGTCGCCCAAGCGCGCCGCCGCGCCGCGCGAATCGTCGTCCAGCGAACGCACCTCGGCGCCGCAGGCGACCAGCCCCCGCACCAGCGCGCTGCCGATGAAGCCGGTGCCACCGGTCACGAGCACCCTCTTGCCTTCGACTCTGCTCACATCCGCACCTTTCCGCCGAGCGCAGTCGCGCTCGGGACCCGCACCAGCACCTCCCGGCGCGAGCCGGGCATGCTCCGTAACGCCTTCAATCCCCAGACGAACCAGCGGAGATACTCCACGGTCCACGGTCCGACGCGGAACGTCGACTTGCCGCCGTAAAGACGATCGATCGACACGATCGGCACTTCGCCCAGCCGCAGGCCGGCGAGTTGCGCCTTGATCGCCATCTCGAACGCCACCGCCCACCCGACCGGCCGCGCTTCGAGGTGCAGCCGCTCGAACACGTCACGGCTGAACATCTTGATGCCGGTGGTCGCATCGGTCAGCTGGCAGCCGGAGAACTTCCGGAACAGCCGGTTCGCCGTCCGCGACAGCACGCCACCAACCAGCGACCCGCCGAGGCGACGGCCACCATGGGCGTAACGGGTGCAGCTGACGAAGTCGCACCCTGCTTCCATCAGCCCAATCATGTCGTCGATCGCCAGTACCGGGCCCACTTCGTCGGCGGCGAAGATCAGGATGTAACGCCCTTCCGCCGCCTCGACGCCGGCCCGCAGCGCGTTGAGAATGCCGCGTCCCCTGGTGTTGTGCACCCAGCGCAGCCGCGCGTATTGCGGCGAGATCTCCTCCACCACCGGCACGCTCGCGTCGTCGCGCTCGTCGACCACCACCAGCACTTCGTGCGGCACGTCGACAACCGCCGACAGGATCTTCAGCATGATCCGCAGGTTCAGCCCCTCGTTGCGGACCGGCATGACGATGCTGACGACCGGGGCGGCGTTCATCGGCTCACGTAGAAGCGCCGGACCTCGGCACAGACGGACCGCACGTCGTCCTCGGTCAGGTGCAGCGCCGACGGCAGCCATACGGCGGACGGCGTCACGCGTGTGCTGACCGGGAAACTGCTGTCAGGCCTGGCATAAGGGCGCTGCGTGTGGATCGGGTACCAGAACGGCCGGCAGTGCATGTCGTGCCGCCGGAGGTGTTCGACCAGCCGGTCGCGGTCCTGTGCCAGGGCATCGACCCATTGCGGCGTCTCGCCGCCGTCGATATCGAACGGCAGCAGCGTCACCTGCTCAACATCCTCGAGGCCGGCGCGATACCAGCGGGCGAGGTCGCGCTGGTGCGCGGCGCGCGCTTCGAGCTTGGGCAGTTGGCCGACGCCGACCGCCGCCTGCAGGTTGGTCAGCTTGAAATTGAACCCGAGCGAGGCGTGCACGTCATTGCCGCCGGTGCCGCGAACGGGGCGTCCCTGGTCCTTGAGCTCGCGGAGCCGCACGGCCAGCCGCTCGTCGTCGGTGACCACCAGTCCGCCCTGCCCCGTGGTGATCGTCTTGTTCGGCGAGAACGAGAAGCAGCCGGCAATAGCAAACGTCCCCAGGCACCGCCCTTCGTGCCGTGACACCAGCGCCTCGGCGGCGTCCTCGACCACCACCAGGCCATGACGCGCGGCGACGGCCTGAATGTCACGCATCGCCGCGGCGCGACCACTGACGTGCACCGGCACGATCGCCTTCGATCGTGGGGTGATCGCCCGCTCGGCGGCGGCGGCGTCGATGTTCAAGGTCGCCGGGTCGACATCCACCAGCACGGGCGTGGCGCCGGTGAGCGTCACGGCGTTGGCGGTGGCGATGAAGGTCACGTCCGGCACGAGTACTTCATCGCCATGACCGACCTCGAGGGCTGCCAGCGCGAGGAACAACGCCGACGTGCCGCTGGTCGTCGCGACGCCATGCGTCGCGCCGAACATGGCGGCGGCCCGCTGCTCGAATTCGGCGGTGACGTCACCTTCGTTCAGGTAGTTGCTCTCGACGACGCGCAGGATGGCGTCGCGCTCTTCGCTGCCGATGTCCGGCAGCCACCACGGGATCGTCGTTGTCGTTGTCATCACTGCTGTGCGCCGCCCCGGGCCAATTGCGCCCTGAGCACGGCGGCCTGGGCGAGAACCGACTCGCGGTTGCGGGCGCCGATACGGCGCACCGGGATGCCTCCGTAGACGCTCCATGGTTCCAATGCGGCGCCGGCCGGCACGAAGCTGAGCGCGCCGATGACCGTGCCTTCAGGAACATGGGTACCAGGCATGATCACGGCGTTGGCGCCTGCAGCCGTGTAGTCGGCCAGCGTCACGTCACCAGCAATCGAGTGGGCGCCGATGTCGCCGCAACCCGATGGCACGATGCACACGAGGTCGTTGACGAAGTCGTTGCTGGCGCACCACACCTTGACCCCGGACGACAGGCTGGAGAAGTCGCCCATGCTGAACAGGTAGCCGTCGCCGCCGGCGATCGAGCACCCGGAGGCCACGTGCGAGCACAGGCCGATGCGCACACGGGTCGAGATGTAGCAGAAGTCGTCGACGATCGAATACGGGGCGATGTCGAAGTGCTGCGGGCTGCGGATGCGGGTGTGTGGCGAGACGATCGGCTTCACGAGGCTCCCAGCCGCCCTTTTCGCATCGCCAGGAACAGCACGGCCAGGTTCAGCGCGTGATCCATCCGTCCGTCCGTCGCCATGTCCAGCGCCTCCGCCTCGGTCACCTGCTCGACGACGATGCCTGGCTCGTCGACGTGGCCGGTCGCGGGCGTGACACCCGCAGCGAAGTAGCACCACATGCGGTTAGTGAGGCGGCCGACGTCGGGGACCAGCACGCCGAGCAGCTCCATATCGCCGGCAACCATGCCGGTTTCCTCGAGCAGTTCACGCCGGCCGGCCTGCTCCGCCGTCTCTCCGGGGTCGACCTGTCCGCTCGGCAGCTCGACCGTACCGCGGCCAACCACCGGACGATGCTGACGGACCAGCACGAGGTGACCGGACGCCGTGACCGCGACGACCGCGACGTAATCGTTGACGTCGATCATGTAGTACGGCTGGCCGTCCGGCATCGGCTCGGACAGCAGGCGGCACCACGGCGAGTCGAAAACGACGGTTCGCGTCATCGGCATCTCTGCGCAGGGCTCATCAGCAACGCCGGCGTCGCGGGGTGAACGATCGGCGCGCTCATGCGACCGGCGCGGCGATGTCAGCCCGGGCGGCGCGGCCGCGATGCACACGGCCGGCGGTCCAGACCGCGAGGGCGATCACCGCCAGGTCGAAACCGAGCATCGCGTAGCGGTAATTGGTGGTGAAGATGAACAGCATCGGCAGGTGCGCGCAGCATGAGGCGACCGCCACAACCGCAAGCGCCCGGGCGCGCGGTGTACGTGCGCGCCAGCTCCAGAGGGCGATCCAGGCGGTCACGGCCAGGGCAATCAGCTTGATGCCGTGCGCGGCGAGCGCCAGCGGCCGCAATTCGGGTCGCATGACGAGACCAAGGGCCGACAGCCAGCCACCGACCTGTGCGCCGGTCGTCGCAACCGCCGGGGAGTCTATCCGTCCGCGTATCAGATCGAGCAGCGCATCGCGGTAGTCGGCGGGACCAAGCGGCACCGAGACGGTCGCGCCGGAGCGTGAGATCAAATGAAATTCGTGGCCGTAGATCACGTTGTGCAGCGGCATCCAGAGTGCGAGGCCCAATCCGGCGGCGAGGGCGGCGCCTGCCGCGAGATCGCGCTCGCGCCAGCACGCCCACGCGGATGCCACGCCGACAAATACTACCGCGAAGGCGAAGTTCGGCCGGATGAACATCGACCCTGCCAGGGCAGCGCCGGCGACCCAGAGCGACGATAGTCGGCGTTCGCCGTCAGTGCCGCCCCAATACGGCTGACTCCGAAAGATGAGCCCGAGCGCGAGCAGGAAGAGCGCGCCCGCAACCGCTTCGCCGTAGCCAAGCTTGGCATTGGCAAGGTACTGCAGGTACGACGGGTTCCCCGCCGGCAGCAGCAGGAAGACCGCGGTGAGCACCGCAGCGAACCTGGCACCGCCCAATTGGCGCATGAGATAGAAGAAAGGAATCGGCGCACAACAGACCAGCAGGGCGAACAGGTGGTTGGTGTCTCCGAATAGCAGCTTCTCGGCCATCCGGACATAACGAGTGCCAGGCGTGAACCAGAACACCGGCTCGACGCCTTGAAGTGCCTCGCCCAGACGTCCGTCGCCGGCGAGCAGCGCCATCGTCCGCCCGACGCTATCGTGGAAGAGTCCATCATCCCCGCCGCCATGGGGCGGGTAGCTCCTGCCGAGATATTTGCCGGCGCTCACGGCCAGGAACCCGGCCATCAGGGCATACGCGAGAGCAAACAAGCCGGCGGCGCGTGTCAGCGGCAGGCGGCGGACGCGCACCGTGAGCAGCAGCACCATGATGACGCCGGTCACCGTCAGCACGGTGCTCAACGCCGCGGCGAGCCGGAGCGGCAGCGAACGCAGCAACTGGAAGTGCAGCGCCTCGCCCCGAGCGGGGAAGAACGCTGCGTAGACGCGCTTGCCGCTGTCGCCGGCCCCGATCGCTCGGGCGGCCGGCTGGAGGTGCACGATCTTTTCGAATCGGCCGTCGCCGCGTTCCCAGAACAGCTCGCCCGTCCACGCGAGCCGGCTGCCGACGCTTGCCGGGCTCAGCTCGTACATCACGTAGAACGGCATCTGCTCACGGCGGAGCTCGCCCGACCAGAAATTGTAGCGGATGTCATTGGCGAAGCCGCCGCGGAAGTCGCCGAGCGACTCGATGTCGATGCCGTCGACCTGCCGCGTGAACTTCGCGGGGCGGAAGATCGCATCGGCTGACTGCGCGAACAGCGTCTGCGGCGCGCCAGTCACACGCCATTGCGAGCGCGGTCCGTATGGTGGCTGATCCGGCGGATACAGCGCGTCGAACTCCGCCTTCCACACGCGGAACAGCTCCGGTGGCAGGCCGCGCTCGAGTGCCTCGCCGGCGCCGATGACGAGGAACGCATTGTGCCCTTCGGCAATGTCCGCCCGCGGCAGCGTCGTCCGGCCGCCAACCACCACCAGCACGATGGCCGCGGCCGCGGTGAGCCGGCGGACGTTCACGACTGCCGTGCTGAAGACCAGCGCCAGCACGGCGAGCGCGAACAGAATCGCCTGCCACGTCTCGAGCATCGGCACGCCGATCGCTGCAACGACGAGCGCGCCGGCAGCGAGCTTGGTGGCGATGGTTACAGCCATCCCTTGATACGGTTGTAGGCGAGCGCGAGACACTCGTAGCCAATCGCCTTCAACTGGTCGACGCTTGCGCTCCACTGCATCGCGGCCGGTGGCGAATCCACCACCGGGACGGTGGTGACGGTCAGCTGCGGCGCCACCTTTTTCCAGATCAGGCTGGCGCGCAGCGCGTGGTACGGAGCGGTGATGAACAGGATCGATCGGACATTCCGACGCTGCAGCACCGCGTCGACGATCTCGACGTTGCCGCGGGTGGTCGAGGGGTAGTCGGGCACGATGTAGATGGCCGACTCCGGCACGCCTTGCGACAGCAGTAGCGCCCTGATGATCTCGACCTCGGCGAACGTCTGGGCGATGCCGGACGAGATGATCAGCAGCGGTGCATAGCCCGCCTGGTAGTAGCGCGCCGCGTCCCGTGCCCGCCGCTGGTAGCCGCTGTTGATGTAGGTCGATTCGCCGTTGCCGCTGAACACGACAATGGCATCGGCCTGCCGCGGCGGCTGCTGCACTGCCAGCTGGCGGCCGACGAACCAGGCAAGTGGACTGTGGAACAGGAGCAGATACGTCAACAGCGCCAGGGCGGCGGCGGCCTTGAGCCAGCTGCGTCCGGGAGGTGCCGGCGGGGCCCCGGCCGCATCGGCCGGCGGCGGCGCAGTCACCGCACCCGGAGGGGGTGCGACGAACACCGGCAACGCCATCGCGTCGCCAGCCGGACGTTCGGCGCGCACGCTTCCCACCACTGCCGCCGAGACGTGCGCCGGCTGCTGACGACGCAATCCGGCACCGGCCGGCTGCAGACCAAGCCGGCGGTCGTTCAACTCGCGATAGAACTCGGCGTAGCGCGCGGCAATGTGCCCGAGCTCGAAGTTGTCGACAATCCGCTGCCGGCACCGCTCTGCCCGTAGCTGGCGTTCCGCCGGGCTGGCTTCGGTCAACTGCGACACGCCGCCGACGACGCCGGCAATGTCACCGATGGCGATGATCCACCCGGTGTCGCCGATGATCAATCGCGAGTCGCCGGCGTCGGTGGCGACGCAAGGGACGCCGCACGCCATCGCCTCGCCGATGACGTTGGGAAAGCCCTCGCTGGTCGAGGTCGACACCAGGCAATCGAGGCCGCACATGATCCGCGGCACGTCCTGGCGCAGACCGAGCAGGTGGATGCGGTCGCGCAAGCCGTACTGATCGATGTCGGCGACCAGGGACCGGTTGTTCCAGTCGTGATCGAGCCCGACCATCACGAAACGCACGTCGCGCCGCATGCCTTTCAGCCGCGAGGCGGCCGCCAGGAAGGTCGATTGATCCTTCATGCGGTGCGCCCGGGCGATCATGCCGACGACGAAGGCAGCACCGTCGACACCGATCTCGGCCCGAAAGTCGGCACGCCGGATCGGGTCGGGCTGCCGCTCGTCGAGGTCGAACCCGTTCGGGATCACCTCGCTGCGCCGCGGCCGGTACCCGAGCTGACGATGGGCTTCGCGTCCGGCGGTGGAGTTGAAGAGGACCGCATCCGGCTGCGTCGACAGCCGCGCCAGCAGGTGCGTCAACCAACGGGTGGAGCGCGGCACGTCGCCAGGCTCCAGCGCCGAACAGCGGACATTCCAGGCGACCGATGCATCGCCGCCGAGCCGCGCAGCAACCAGCCCGAACAGATCGGCGTGGTAGAGCCAGGTCTGGACGATGTCGGGCTGCTGTTCGCGGATGGCGCGCCGCAGCGCCAGCACGCCACCCGGCGCGGTGGCGAAGCCGGTCATGCCGAGCGTCAGCAGCGGGATGCCGCAGCGCTCGACCGCGGTGCCATAGACGCCGCGGCCTGTCAGCGAGACGACCGACTGGGAAAACGCCGAACCGTCGAGGCCGCGCAGCAACCGCACCAGCATCGCCTCGGCGCCGCCCTGGTTCAGGCCGCTGATCACGTGCATCACGCGGATCATCAGCCCGCAGACCCTTGGGAGCCTGCTGCGACGCAATGCAGCAGGCGCCAATGCCGGAAGGTCATCTCTCCCGACACCTGGACGCCCTCGCGACGGAGCATCTCCGGCGTCACGACCCAGAACCGATCGTCACACAACACCCAGTCGATGTTGTACTTGCAGAGGAAGTTGGCGAGCGGGACGGTCAACACCGGGAAGAAGCCTTCCAGGTTGGCGAAGCCGTAACCGTGCGCACCCCACAACACGGCGTGATGTGTGCCGTGGGCCACCGCCTCCGCCGCCTGCGTTGGGAACACGGCGACGCGTCCGGGCCGATAGTGCGCCAGCTCGGCGAGCGCAGCATCGAACGCGTCGTCGCGGGCGGCGGGGCGTGCCCCGATGATGCGCCAGGCTACCGCCAGCGAAATGGCCGTCAGCAGCGCGCCGCCCGCCAGCAGCCCGGCCGTCCACGGAGTGGCCGGAAGCCACGTCACCCAGCACGCCGCCGGCCCTACCGCATTGAAGACGTAGAGATGACCGCCACCGAGGCACTTCAATGGCGGGACGAACAGCGTCAAGAGGGCCCAGGCGTAGACGACGCCAATCCACACCAGTAGCCAGGCAGGCGGCCAGGTGCCAGCCGCGACGCTGGCCAACGGCAGCACCAGGGCGAATGGCAGATACGAGATGACGACACGCAGGTGCCTGACCAGACCGCGCCCTCCGGGCTGGTGAAAGCAGGTGGAGCAAGACGCCGATGCGCCATAGATTGGCGACTGGCCAAACTGGTGGGCACCGAGCCGCCGCCAGTGCCGGTTCCAGAACGTCACGATGTCCCAATGAGCGCGGAACTGGTACGCGGCAAACGAGGGTCCGACCCCGGCCACGTAGAGCGCCAGGCCGGCCGCAGCGGCAACGAGTGGCATCGGGCTGTGCCAGGCCAGCGACCAGGGCAGGAGCAGCGCCAGGTACACCTGCAGCGTCATCTTGTGCGTGAGGATGATCAATGCGGACCCGGCGATGGCCACGCTCCACAGCGCAGCTCGTGCCGCAGCGTCCGGCGCAGCTGCCGCGCACGCCTCCGCGGCAAGTACGGCAAATAGAAACAGGTCACCCAGGATGCGCGAGTTGAGCTGGGTGTTGTACATCACGAGCACCGGCGCTGACGCGTAGATGCCGGCTCCGAGTGCGACGGCCACCGGGCCGGCGCCAAACGCCATCATCGTCGCGACCAGCACGGCTACCTGCACCACTTCGAGCGCCCAGACCAGCACCAAAGCGGAACGATCGAGCCGCCATCGTCCGAGCAGCATCCCGAACAGCGGCGGATATGCCTGCGCCTCGTCCTCCATCAGGTACTTGCCTGGCAAGCGGATCGGCAGGCGGCGCTGGGAGCGATAGGCCTCGGCAACCAGCATCCAGTAGTAATGGTCGACACGGCCGGTGCTCGAGGCGGCGCGGCCGATGGCGATGCGAGCAGCCGCCGCGACCAGCGCCGTGGCCAGCGCCACCGCGGTCACCGTGCCGCCGGCCTCGCGTGCGTCACCGGGTGATCTGGATCAGCGGCGGCGTGGGCGGTTGGTTGAAATCCGGGATGTCCAGTTCCGTGTCGTCGAGGCTCATGCGCTGCACCTCGAATGACATCGGTCGCGCGCGGTTCAGGGCCGGCACACCGTAGCCCGAACAGAGGCGGCAAATGTCGACCTTGCCTTGATCGGTGACGATACGGCGGCGGAAGTCCAGGATCGGGTCGGCGTTCCAGATCGAGCGGAGCGGCTTCTCGAAGACGTTGCCGAACGTGTGCTTGCCGTGCGGATCGCGACAGCACGGCACGACGCTGCCGTCCCAGTTGACCATCACCGAGTTCCAGATCCAGGTGCACTCGTTGTCGGTCAGGTGCTTCGGCTTGAGGACGCCGCGGGCGAACGCGTCTTCATCGTAGAACCAGTAGCGCCGATCCTCGGGCAGCAGGTCGTGGCCCTCGGCGACAGTGCGAACGCAGGGATCGATGACGTTGGCCCGGTCGACGCCGATCTCGCGGGCCCAGCGCAGGAACTCGGGCACTTCGTGCTCGTTGTGCTTCATGACGACGAAGCCGACCTCGATCTGCACGTTGCTGTCCGGCTGCCGGCGGCGTTCGTCGACGATGCGTTCGAGATTGCGGACGACGCGGGCCAGATCGCCACGCACGCGATAGATCTCGTGCGTCGCCTGCGTCATGCCGCCGATCTGGATGCTGACCTGGTTGATGTCGGAGTAGATCACGCCGGCCGGATCGACGTAGTCGCCATTGGAACAGGTCTCGACGTAGATCCCCTTCTGGCGCGCGTAGCGGATCATGTCGTAAGCGCGCTTGTTGAGGAACGGCTCGCCCATGAAGTAGTACATGAGCACGGCGGTGTGCGGCGCGACCTGGTCGATGAAGCGGGTGAACAGGTCGTAGTCGAGCATGCCGCGTGAGCGCGCCATACTGCCGTTGCCGGTTTCGCAGACTGGGCAGCGCAGGTTGCAGACGTTGGTCGGCTCGATCGAGATGTGTACCGGCTGCATCAGCGGGCCCACCCGCTTGGCCTTGGCCATCGCCGTGTTGTAGAGCAGGGACTTCCAGCCGCGCGGCCGCGTCCGCGCCAGCGTCGCGGTTCGGGCAGCAATCTCCTTAAGCCCGGGCATCGGCCCCCCGCTCGTCAGCGTGCTGCAATGTCCACAATTGGTGGAGCCGGCCGCGGCGCTGCATCAACTGCTCCCACGGCCCGTGTTCAACAATGCGCCCCTGCTCCATCACACACACCTTGTCGGCCATTCGAATCGACGAGAGCCGGTGCGCAATCACGATGACCGTCGTCCGGCCCTTCAGCGCCGCCAGCGCGTCGGTCACGGAGCGTTCGGTTTCCGCGTCGAGCGCGCTCGTCGACTCGTCGAGGATAAGCAGTCCCGGGCTGCCTAGCCCGGCCCGAGCCAGCGCGATGCGCTGACGTTCGCCGCCGGACAACAACGCTCCACGGTCACCAACCGGAGTATCAACACCCAGAGGAAGCCGATTCACAAACTCAGTGGCTCCGGCCAGACGTAGCGCAGCCGCCAGCGCAGCAGCGCCGGCCTGCTGCCGGCCCCACAGCACATTGTCACCGATCGTGCCGTTGTAGAGGACGCTATCCTGCCCCATGTATCCGACCCGCCGTCGCAGCGCGGCCAACGGCAGGTCCTGCAGCGGCACGCCGTTGATACGGATGTCGCCACTGGTGATGCTCGTGAGCCCCAGCACCGCGTCGACGAGGCTGGACTTCCCAGCCCCGGAGCCGCCGACGAGAGCGACGCAGCTGCCGGGCTCGATCGAGAGTGTCACCGACGACAACGCGGCGACCGGGCCGTAGAACAAATCGACACCGCGGAGCTCGACCGCAAGTGGCCCGTCCAGCGTCGGCAACATTCCCTGCTCGGCCGCGAGCGGCTCACGCTGTTCGTCTGCCTCACGAGCCAGCGCCTGCACCTGCTCCAGGGCAGGAAGACTGACGCTGAGCGCCTGCAGGCTGTGTTGCACGCCGGTGAGCTTCGGCATCAGCCGGACAAAGATGGCAAGTACGACGAGCACGACGGCCGGGTCACTCCCCGTCACAGATGACGTGGCGACCAGGATTCCTGCCGCCATTGCCGCAGCGCCGAAATCGAACACCGCCTTCACGATCTGCACGTCGAACGTGTTCGACAGGTAATGGCCCCGCAGCCGATGCGCTGTCCCGGTAAGCAACTGCAGTGCGTGCCCTTCCGTGGCGGTCGCCTTGACCAGCTTCCCGCCCGAGACGAGTTCGCCTGCCAGGGATTGCAGCGCGGCGTTCTCGTGGACGATGCCGGTGCCGAGACCGTAGGCGCGGTGAATCAGGGGCCGCGTCAACACGAACAAGACAGCTCCACCGGCGATGACCAAGGCGGTTGTCACAGCCGACAGCGCGGCCGACAACGCGAGAAACAGGACGCCATGCGCGATGCCGGTCAGCAGCAGGCTCGCCTGGTAGAAAGCGCCACCCAGGCGCTGCGTCTCGGTCACCACCGCGTTGATCAACTCACCCTGTCGCCGCCCGGCAACAAAGGTCCAGCGAGCGCGGAAAATGCTCTCCAGCAGCCGCTCCTGCCAACGGTAAACGTAAGCGGTTTGCAGGCTGGCGCCGATGTACGCCTGGGCCACGAACAGGGCTGTGCTCGCCAGCAGGGCCAGCAGCACGAATCCGCCGATGGAGACAACAGTGGGCGCCACGCCAACGGCTGCCACGACCGCGGCCGCAAGGCGGCCAAGGCTGCCTCCCGCCGGGGCGCCGGTGCCGACACCAGCTGCTGCCAGCAGCGGCACTGCACTCGCCAGGCTGACCGCTTCCATCAGACCCGTCAGGGCCACCAGCAGGACATACAGCCAGTAGCGGCGGCCGAGGCGCGCGACGATGTCCGAAACGAGGCGCGAGAGCAGGGCCGGCGTGCTCATGCAGACAGCGGCGTTGCGCTGACCGAAGCCCCCCCGGACGGCCGGGCTCGACCATCGCGCAGTTCGAACGAACCGGCGCGCCATGCCGCGCCGTTGAATGAACCGGCGACAATGGCGTCGACGCACCGCTTCATCTGCGCCGCACGCGCGGGAATCGAGTGCGTGCGTAACACCAGGCGCTGCCCAGCCGTGGCGATCTCCTGTGCCGCGGCGAGATCCGGCGCCGAACCGAACTTCGCCGCCAACGCCTGCGGCGCGCAGACGACGGCGTTCTCCCCGTCACGAAAGCCGAGCGCCTCGAACCCGTAGCACGGGTCACACACCAGCAACGCGCCGGCCGCAGGGATCTCGAAGAATTTGCGGATGGCCAGCCGCACTGCACTGCCGCACGTGTAGACGAACTGGCTGTCCTGAAGCGTCCGCCGGAAGCCGCCGTTATAGAGATCCAGCAGCGCCCGGTTGCTGTAGAGCGGCAGCTTCAACCCGCTCAACATCTTCATCGCCAGGTAGTGACGCCCCCCTCCCAGCCGCTTGCCACCGGCCCGCAGGGCGGTCCGCGCGACCGCCCTGCTGCGATAGCGCGTCCCCGGCACGGACCACTCGTGACGCCGTTCCGCTAACGGCACGAACGATGACTCGTCGACATCGATCATCGCCGCCGTTGAAATCACGCGGTCGGCCTCTGCGTCAACCAGCGTCTTCCAGCGATCGTTGGCCCGCGCGACCCAGGATCCTTCACCGGCCGTATCCAGTTCGTGCAGCCATGGATAGAGTTCCGTACCCCACCCCATGATGTAGAAGCGGGAGGCACGCAGCAGGTCGTAGTGACTCTGGCGCATCGGATAGCAGTCGAATTCGAGCTGGCTGGCAATGACCGGCAGACCTGACGCAACGACATCTGCAAGCAGTCCGGGAGCGGCAGCGATCGCCTCGGCCGGCGCAAAGCGCGTGACATACGAGCGTGAATAGACCTGGGCGTTGGCGCTCCGATTGGTATCGGACAGGCTGTTGGCGATCACGTGATCGTCGATGACGATGACGTCGAACGGGCCGGTGCGCCGGAGGAACACTGCCAGTCCCTCCCGCATCGTCGCCGCCGGGACGAAGCCTGGACCGAAGAACGTGACGTCAGCGAACCCGACGAACAGCAGCGGCCACAGCCGCACCGTCGGGTTCAGGTTATCGAACTGAAACGCAACGATCAGGATGCGCGGACGAGCGCGCCGGGGCAGCGGAGCTGCTCCGGCGACCGTCACTTGCGGACGTAGATGGTCCATTCCCAATTGTCGGCGTCGTGCAGCAGGCTGACCTTCCGGCCGATGTGCCTCTTGCAATAGTCGAAGTAGAAGAGCGGGTCGCCGTAGTAAAGGCCGTCTTGCCGATAGTCGACGTAGGTGGTCAGCGAGTTGAAGGCAAAACCGCGCTGCGAGCACGCGTCGAGATTGGCGATCACCGACTTGACGTGGTCGGCCCAGTCCGCCTCAGTGGTGTCGGGGCTCGGCATATTCAGGATGCCGCAGCCGAACGCGTAGTCATTCACCTGATCCAGGCGATCACCCTGGATGAACGACGCTTCAGCGTCGACGACGTGTTCGCGGGCGGCGGCAAGCATCTTGGCACTGATGTCGTAGCCAACGTAGCGCGCGACCGGCAGTCCGAGCTGACGGGCACGGACGTACAACGCCCCGTAGCCACAGCCGAGATCGCTGAACCCGAACGGCTCATGCTCGTGCCGGCAGACCGCCAGAATCTGGTCGAAGCGCCGGTTCATGCTGACCTCGTCGCGCCAGAACAGCCCTTCGGGACCGACGCCCTTCTCCGCCAGGCGGTCTTCCATGATCGTGACGATCGGCGTCAGGTCGACCTTGGGTTCAGCTGACATCAGGATTGCCCGGGAGCAGCGAAGGGATAGACATAGAAGTTCGGATATTCGGCGAGCAGTTCCGCCGGCGCGAGACGCAACAGGTCCGTCGCATTGATGCGCGTCAAGTACTTGTAGGGCTGGCTGCTGCCGCCCCACTTCCCCTTGAACCGGGCGACCCCCTCCTGGCTCACCCAGCTGCCGCCCCAATTCCAGAGCCGGTAGCCGCGGCGCGCCGCGTCCTGCATGGCTCGGACCAGGAGTGCGGCACTCGGCTGCACTTCTCGAGCGGCTAAGCGCGTCGCTGGCGTGAAATATTCGACGCAGGTGCCAGAAAAAAACACGAGCAGGGCGGCTGCCACCTGCGAGTGATACCGCGCCGTGTAGACCTTGAAATCTGTTCCGGCGACGAAGTGCCGGCCGATCGCGCGGAAGAAAGCGCGCTCCTTGGCGCGACCATCGACCGCCGTCATGTTCTCGACATGGATTTCGTGCAGCACGTCGACCGCATCATTCTCTTCACGAACGTCGACGCCGGACCGCATCGCTTTGTGGTAGTTCCGACGCGCCGACGAGTCGATCCGGTCGAGGATGCCTTCTACGTCATCACCGGCCGGCAGCGTGGTCATGCTGCCGATCCGCAGGTCCTGGTGCGTGGTGGTGATCGGCGGCTGCTGCTCGGCAAATGGGTTGAGGATGACTGTTGCGGCCGCGACCGTGGCGGCGAGGCGGTCCCACTCGTGCCAGAGTGCGGCTGCGACCGCCGGAGTGTCGGCCAGGACGCCACCGTGGCTGCCGAAAAACGGTAACGAGTTGAGCACGGCACCGTGGCGGCCGTGTCGGGTCATCGTCGGCAGGATCCCACACAGGCGGCCGGTCGCGTCGACGGCCGTCAGGTAAGTCGCCTCGCAGCCAAGCTGTTCCCTGAGCAGGTCGCGATACTCGAGCGTGTAGTAGAGCATCGCCGCAGGGTGGTTGCGCAGGTAGGCGCGATACCGCGACTCGGCCTCGGCGCCATCGAGCAAGCTGACTCGCACCTCCGCAGTGGCGCTCACGGCTTCCGCCTGCCGATGCCGATCAAGTCGGCAGCCTGGCTGGGGAGTGCGCGCCCGAGCATCCTGAGCAAACGGCGTCCGCTCCTTGTCGACGTGACCACATTCTGCAGGCGCAGATGCGGTAACAGGAAGCCGCCGGTGTGCACGTCGTCAACCTGCAGTCCGGCTCGCGAGAGCAGTGCAGACAACGATTTTGCGGTGAAAAAGTTTACGTGGTCGGTGGTCTTCAGGATCGAGCGCTGCAAAACGTGATTACGCAGCCGCGCCAGCGAACACCCCTCGTTCGGCACGCCGACAATGGCCAACCCACCCGGGCGCAGCACCCGAACGATCTCTCGAATCGCCGCTTCGGCGTCCGGCACATGCTCGATGACGTGGTTGCAGAGCACGACGTCGAAGTGACCGCTGGCAAAGGGCAATGCAGTCACAGACCCGGCGGCGATCTGGTTCGACGCACGATCGACGGCGCGCGCCCGTGCGATGCGCACCGGGTTCAGGTCGAGCGCCGCCAGGTGCCATGGCCGCTCCAACGCGGTGAGAATCCGGCGAAGGCCGACGAGGTTGATGCCGTCGCCACACCCGGCATCGAGCACGCGCAATGAAGCGGTAGCCGGCCGCGCGGCGCAGAAGCGTTCGATCGCCGCAGCGAACACATCCCACCGACGGTGAATGACCGCTGCGTGCGACTGATGACCAAGTTGCCTGGCGAACTGATCGTCGCTGTTCCAGAGCTCGCGCGTCCGGCGTTGTGCCGCGGAGAGCCCGGCAGTCGTCATCCGGCGAGCACCTCGGTGTAACAGCGGCGCTTGGTCGCAGATGTGAGTGCGATGTCGTGATTGGCCAGCGCGAGTTGCCTGGCAGCCGCCCCAAGACGCGCGGCCTCCGCCTCGTTGTCGAGCAGGGCACTGACAGCGGCGACGATGCCGGCGATGTCGCCTTCGCGGAGGAGGCGGCCCGTGACGCCATCGATCACCAGTTCATGATGCCAGGCGACGTCGTAGGCGATCACCGGGCGTGCCGCGGCGCAGGCCTCGATCAAGCTGAACCCGCCCATCAGGCACAGCGACACCGACGCGGCATGACGGAGCGCGCGGACGACATCCGCCGCAACGAAGCCGATCGGCCGCACGACGGCCGCGAGCGCCGGTTCCCGCTGCAGTCGCGCCGCGACGGCGGTTTCCAGGACGCCGCCGCCAGCCAGGACGACGACGAAGTCGCTTCGCTGGGTAGCCAGCCGGGATGCGGCCTCGAGGACGTCGTTGATGTAGTTCTCCGGTGACAGCCGTCCGGCGAAGGCGATGATCGCCGTATCGGCAGACAGACTCAGCATCCGGCGCACGTCGAGGAAGGGTGGGCGGATGAACGCGCCAAGGTCGATGCCGTGCGGAATCACGCGGACGTTCTCGGCCGCGACGCCGCGAGCCCGCACATAGGGGATGAGACTGGCTCGAATCGGCAGGACCCGCGCGGCACGTCGCAACGTGAATCGCTCGACGAGGCGGACCAGCACGCGCGAGCCGAAAACGGTCGGTGCACCCCGGCGCCGGTCGAGGACAAATAATTTGTCATAGTCGGCATGGAGCGACACCACGTATGGCACACCGCCAAGACGCGCGGCCGCCCATGCCAGGGCGCCACACAGCGTTGGTTCGGTAGCCCGGATCACGCTGACGCCTTCACTCCGGACGATCCGGCGCGCCGCCAGGATCAGGCGGACGAAGTGGAGAGGAGCGAGGAGGCGCCGGACGATCATGCTGCCACCGAGTCCGAACTCCACGATCTCGTGACGCTCGTCCAGGACGACGCGCCGGTCACGCCGCATGAGAGGGCTGACGATGATGACCCGGTCGAAGAACCCTTGCTCGTCGTACTGCCTCAGCAGTCCTTCGACCCCCTTCGCCCGCGCTGAATCCAGGTCGCCAGGAAAGAACACGAGCAGTCGGCGCGTAGCGGCACCCCGCTGAGCGTCGGGGTCAGACAAGCCGGCGCCGCAGGCTGGCGGTCAGGACGTCACGGGCCGTGGCGGCTTCCTGATGATCTGCAACCGCCACCTCGGTCAGGCGCAGGCAGGCCTGGCCGCACGCAATCACCGGATCACCGTCCACACGCATCAGCACCTGGCCGGGGACGGCCAGGAAGTCGCCGGGATGCTCGAACGTCTCCGCGCGCCAGATGGTCACGCGACGTTCGCCCTCGAGAAACGTGAAGGCACCGCTGAACGGACGGGAGGACGCGCGCACCAGCCGATGCACCTGCTCTGCCGGCAGACGCCAGTCGACGCGCGCATCTTCAGGCCGGCGCGGGTAGCAGCGGAGGCTCCGGCCCGTCGGGACGGTGGCGGCCGGTTCAACGGGGCCCCGGCCGCTTGCCAGGCCATCGACGGCTGACAGGAACATCTGCGGAATACGACGTTCGAGCCAGTCGACGACTTCGCCGACGTAGGTCGCGGCGTCGAGGGGGTAGTGGTCGCGCAGCAGAACCGGACCGCTGTCTACCTCGTCCGGCTGCATGCGGTGAATGCACAGGCCGACTCGATCTTCCCCGTTGAGAATCGCCCAGTTCGGGCAGGCGTTGCCGCGATAGCGCGGCAAGTCGCCGGCATGCGCGTTGAGGATGCCGAAGGGGAAGGCGGCAATGGGTCCGCTGCCGATGATTGTCGGCCAATTGACGGATACCGCGACCTGGGCCGAAAGTGCGGCAAGCTGCGCGGCAACATCTGGGGAGCCGAGCGCGGGCGACAGCCAGAAGGCCGCTCCAGTGCTTTCTGCAAACGCGCGAAACTCTTCGGGCCCGGCATCGTAGTAGTCAGCCGGCTTGGCAGTCGCGACCAGCACGACTTCGTGCCCTGCGTCGCGCAACACCTCGCCTGAACGCAGTGCCATTGTCGACCGTCCAAGCAGCGCAAGTCTCACGGCTGCCGACCACCGGTCAGCCGCGCACCCAATCCCGACGCTTCCGCCGCGGCAATCGCCTGCGCGACCGAACCGCCGGCCCGGCGGCAGCGCACCGCGTCTGCACCTACCCGCAAGCCGGCTGCGTGCAGGTCGATCACCGGGCGCGGGCCGACATAGTCCGTCGCGACCGTCATGTAGCCGGGCTCGACGTGACCGGCCGGATGCTTGGCGATCCCGGCGCGCGCCACCGCTTCGTCATCGACGGCGCCGGCGACGTGGATCAGCCGGCAACCGGCGGTTCCGAATCGCTCGACGCGAATGCCGCCGGCGCTGCCAACCAGCACACGCCGGTCGCGATGCTCGACCAACACCACGGCATCGGCCCGCTCGACCTGCACCCCAGCAATCTCGTCGAGGCTGACACCATCGGCCGGCAGCGCCACCCGGCTGACCTCCGCCCCGATCGCCGTGAGCAACGTTTCGGTGGTTGCGCCGAACGGGTCGGAGCCGATCAGCACCACCCGGCTGTGAGCGCACTCGACGCCACTCTCCAACAGCAGCTTGACGGCCAGCATGCCGACGTAGTCGAAGATCTGCAGCCTGGCGTCGCGCTCGTTCGTACCGATCACCGGAATGCCCGCGGCGTCACAGGCATCCAGGTCGATCTCGCCGGCCCTGAGTTCCCATGGCTCCCACATCAGGCTGACGACGGCGTGCTGCCGCAGCCGACGGATCAGCGCACTGTCGATCGGCCTGACGAACCCGAGGTTGGTCACCAGGTCGGCTTCGTTGGCGTAGTCTGCCGCGGCGCCCGTCGCGAACTCGATGCGGTCGGCGAGGCCGAACGCAGCGGCCCATTCCCGGCCATAGGCGAGCACGTCGGCGGCGCTGCCGTATTGCGAACTCCGTGTCACCGCGCACACCCGCTCCGCGCCGGCGCGCGCCGCGATCAGCGGCGTGACGACATAGGCGCCCGACGCGGCTTCGGTCAGCACCCGCACACCGGACAGGTCGAGTTCAAGCCGTGCGATGGCGTCATCGATCAGCCGGAAGACACGGGCGGGATTGCCGAGCCGCAGCACGTCAGCAACGGACGAGTGGCAGATCAGCGCGAGCCGGCGCAGCAGCGACGAACTCGCGACACCAGTGCTCGACCGCCAAGAGCGACCAGATCAGCAGCCGCCGGTTCTCGCGCCCCTGCAGGTGGTCCTCGACCAGGGAGCGGACCGCGTCGCGGTCGAGGAACTCGTAGATCGCCGCATCGGGCGCATCCAGGACGTGACGGACGTAATCGATGCTCTCGCCACGGAACCAGCTCGCGTCGGGCGCCGAGAACCCCTGTTTTTCGGCAGTAGCGATCTCGTCGGGGATGTAACGGGCCATGACGTCGCGCAGGATCTGCTTGCCGTCGCGCGTGCGCTGGAAGTACTGCGCCTTCTTGTTGGCCGGCAGCGTTCTCGTCGATGCGGATGATCTCGGCGAGGTTGTTCACCTTGAGTGCCACCGGACAGCGCATCGCGAAGTCGACCAGGTCGTTGTCCATGAACGGCACGCGCGTCTCCAGCCCGTGCGCCATGCTCAGCTTGTCCTCGACGACGAACAGGCCGTGCAGGAAGGTCTTGGCCTCGAAATAGAGCGAGTGATTGATGTAGTCCTCGGGCCGATCGAGCTCGTTGTCGTGCGTCAGGAACACGTCGCGGAAGATGTCGCGCGTGCCGCACGTCCTTGACGTCACGCCAGATCGGCGAAAACACGCTCGCCATCGCCTCGTCCGGCATCAGCCGCTGCCAGAAGCCGTAGTACTGGTCGACGTAGTGCTCGAAGTCATTGCAGACGGTGGCGCGGTAGTAGCGCCAGGGATAGCCACCGAACAGCTCGTCGCCGCCGGCGCCGGACAGCACCACTTTGACGAACTTGCTGGCGAGTTGTGCCGCGTAGTAGTTCGGATAGCTCTGGCCGACGCGCGGCTCCTCGATGTGGCGCGACAGCCGCGGCAGGCACCGTTCCATGTCGCCGGCCTTCAGCACCATCTCGTAGTGCTCGGTGCTGAAGCGTGCCGACATCGCCTCGGCCTTCGCCCGCTCGTCGAAGGCCAGCTCGATGCCCGAGGCGGAGCTCAGGTCGAAGCCGCAGGTGAAGGTCTTGATGTAGGGCAGTTCGCGCGCGGCGAGCGCGGTGAGCGTGCCCGAGTCGATGCCGCCCGAGAGGTAGGCACCGAGCTCGACGTCGCTGACCAGCTGGCGACTGACCGCCTGCCGCAACAGCCGATCGAGCTCCTCGCGGTATTCGCGCGACGTCGACCGGTGCCGTCAGGCTCGCGGAAGCGGAAGTCCCAGTAGCGCGGTACCTGCGCGGTTGCCGCTGCCTGGCGCGATCGCGGGCGATCGAGGCCGGCGGCAGCAGCTTCGACGCCCTCGAGCAGCGTGCGGTCGGTGAAGATGTTCTGGAAGGTGAAGTACTCGAGCAGCGCCTGACGGTCGACCTCGCGGCGCGCGGCCGGGATGCGCCGAGCAGCGCCTTCTGCTCCGAGCCGAACACGAAGACATCGCCCCAGCGGGCGTAGTAGAGCGGCTTGATGCCGTAGCGGTCGCGCACCAGGAACAGTGCCTGCTCGCGCTTGTCCCAGATGGCGAATGCGAACATGCCGTTGAAGCGGACGACGCACTCCGGGCCCCACTCGCGCCAGGCGTTCAGCACCACCTCGGAATCTGTCCGCGACCGGAACTGATGACCGAGCGCTTCCAGCTCGAGACGCAGTTCGCGGAAGTTGTAGACCTCGCCGTTGTAGCTGAGGACGACCTGGCCATCGCGCTGACAACATCGGCTGCTGCCCGGCCTGGCGACAGGTCGATGATCGCCAGACGGCGATGGCCCAGGCCGACGACGCGCGTCGGTGTAGAGGTCCCTCGCCGTCAGGACCACGATGCGCGAGCGCGTCGGTCATGCGCTGCAGCGCAGCCGGCGACACCGGCTCGCCGGTCGAGGTTCAGGACGCCGCTGATGCCGCACATCGTCAGACCCTTCCTGGCGATGACGGTGATGCCGGCATCCTCGACATCACTTCACGCTCGATCTGCAGCCCCGCGTCGCCGCACCACCGCCGCACCTCCTCAGGCGAGTGCCGGTGCGCGTTCGCCGGCGCGTACCAGTCGAAGTTGATGTGGTTCATCTCGTCGAAGGTCAGGTCGGGCCGATAGAACGCCTTCGCCACGTGCCAGTAGAACAGTCGCTGCACGTTGATCCGACCCGCCGGAATGCCGAGCAGGTCGATCGGCGCCGGGATGTCGATTTCGGCGTCGAGCTCGCCGAGCGCGATGCCGAGCGCGCGTCAGCGGCTCCATCGCCTGCCAGGCCTGCTCCGGAGCCATCGGCTGCAGCTGTCGCGCGCACGTAGTCGTCGGTGAACTCGCGCACCGGCCCCTTGCGGCGGTAGACGTAGAACATGAAGCGGCCGCCTGGCTTCGAGCAGGCGTGCGAGCGAGCAGCGAAGCGCGCGCTCGGTCGAGTCTGTGTGATGCAGCACACCTTCGGAGAACATGAGGTCGACCGAGCCTTCGGCCAGCGGCAGATCGCTGAGATCGGCCTGCAGAAATGCCGCGCTGATACCACGCTCGGCGAAGCGCTGCCGCGCCACGTCCACCGCCGCAGACACGTCGACGCCGAGATAGCGCAGCCGCGGCACCGGCTCGACCGAGCAGTTCCAGCGCCGACAGCGCGGCGCCGCAGCCGGCATCGACGACGCAGCGGGCGATCCCCGTGTTCGCCGAGCCACCCGGCGTTGGCGACGTCGCCGTAGCGCTCGATCAGCCATGCGCGCATGCGGCCAAGCGAGGCCGGGGAGTCGAAGGTGTCGCGCTGCTGCCACTTGAAACCGAACGTGTCGCTGGTCTGTGCCTGCTCCGCCGTAGACCAGCCGCTGGCTCCGCGGTATGCCGTCGCGCACGACGAACCGCTCGTCCCGCACGGTAAAGTGCGCACCTTCGGCGACGGCTGCGGTGCCGAGCACCGGCCAGAGCCAATCCGGTGTGGCGACCGGCACGTCAGCGCCCGAGGTCATGCAGGCTGGCAACGACATAGGCGTAGTCGTCCGCGGTCATCCGGTTGTGCAGCGGAATCGCCATCGTGTGATCGTTGCAATCGCGCGCGCCGGGGAAATCGTCGGCCGCCAGGCCGAAGCGGTCGCGGTAGTAGCCCAGCATGTGCACCGCATGCGTGCCCGGCCGGGTCGCGATGCCCTGCGTCTGCAGCCGTTCCATGATCGCGTTGCGCGGCAGCGGCGCCGTCGCCGGGTCGACGTAGGTGACGAACGCCTGCCAGGCGTGCGTGCCGTTCTCGGGGAACTGCGGCATGCGCAGCCATTCGAGATCGGCCAGCCGGTCGCGATAGTACGTCGGCCCACCGGTGCGCGCTCGTCGATGAAGCGCATCGAGCTTGCGCGAGCTGCACCAGGCCGACCGCGCCCTGCAGGTCGGTCATGCGGTAGTTGAAGCCGAGCAGGTTGAAGTCCGGCAGCAGATACGGCTGCGGTCCGGCGTGCCGCTGCTCCTCGGACACCGCCGCGCCGTGATTGCGCAGCATGATCCGCGCGTCGCCGCCAGCGCCGCGTCGTTGGTCGTCACCATGCCGCCTTCGCCGGTGGTGATCGACTTGCGCGGGTGGAACGAGAAGACGCCGCGCATCGCCGAGCCCGCCGGCCGGCACACCGCTCGAGGCTGGCGCCGGCAGCGCAGGCCGCAGTCCTCGATGCAGCGACACGCCGGCGGCAGCAGCCGCGCGGATCGCGGCCATGTCGGCACACAGGCCGAACAGGTGCACGGCGATCACCGCCTTGGTGTCGCGGCGTGATGCGGCGCGCGAGATCGTCGGGATCGATGTTGTAGGTCGCGCGGATCGACGTCGGCGAAGACCGGCGTCGCGCCGCGTGTAGAGCACGACGTTGGCGGTGGCGACCCAGGTGAAGGCCGGGACGATCACCTCATCGCCGGGGCCGATGCCGGCGGCGGCGAGCACCAGGTGCAGGCCGGTGGTGCAGCTGGTCACCGCGAGCGCGTGCGCCGACCTGGTGCCGCTCGGCGAACGCCCGCTCGAACGCCGCGACCTTCGGCCCCTGCGTCAGCCAGCCGAGTCGAGCGGCTCGCGCACCGCCTGCCACTCCTCGTCGCCGGTGCTCGGCAGCGAGATCTGGATCGCGCGTTTGAGGGTTTCATGTCATGGCTGCTCAGACGGCGACACCGACCGCGCGGCGCCGTGCGGCGACTTCCGCCTTGTGGCCCGCGCGCCACTCGATCAGCCGCTCGAGGCCCTCGCGAGCGGCATCTGCGCCGTGAAGCCGATTTCCGCCGCTCGCCCGTTTCGGCGAGCCGATGCGGTTGCGCACCAGGGTCGCCTGGCTGCGCGGCGCATACGCGATCGGCTGCGGTGCAGCCGGTCAGCTCGAGCAGCAGCTCGGCCAGCTCGCTTCAGCGACGTCCGCGTGCCGGTGCCGACGTTGTAGAACCGGTCGGTCGCGTCGGCCTTCATCGCGCAGACGTTGGCCAGGGCGCAGTCCTCGACCGCGACGAAGTCGAACGCCTCGGAGCCGTCGCCGAGGATCGTCGGGCCTCGCCGCGGTCGATGGCATCGAGCATCTTCATGATCACGGCGATGTAGGCGCCGTGGTAGTCCTGGCGCGGACCGTAGACGTTCATGTAGCGCAGTCCGACGTAGTCGAGGCCGTAGCGATGGTGAAAGGCGCGCAGCATCGCCTCGCCGGCGATCTTGGTGGCGCCGTAGAAGTTCTTGTTGTTGAACGGGTGATCCTCGGTCATCGGCTCCTCGACCGCGTCGCCGTAGACCGATGCCGACGAGGAATAGACCAGCCGCTCCACGCCCTTGCGGACGCACGCCTCCATCACGTTGAAGGTGCCGCGGACGTTGACGTCGAAGGCGCTGCGCGGGAACTCGTGGCACTGCAGCAGCCAGAGCGCGGCGAAGTGGAAGACGCCGTCGGCGCCATCGAAGCGCAGCTTCAAGGATATCGGTCTGCAGGATGTCGCCGCCGATATCGAAGACGCGCACGCGCGGGTCGCGCAGCGCCGGTTCGAGATTCTCGGCGCGGCCGCGCACGAAGTTGTCGTAGATGACGACCTCGCCGACGTCCTCGGCCAGCAGCCGGTCCACGGTGTGCGAGCCGATCAACCCGGCACCGCCCACCAGCACAACTTTCTTACCGTTCAATTGCATCGACTATGCCCGTCCGGAATCTGGTTCATCAGGCGTCACCTGCCCGTCATCGAGCCGGTATCGCGTCCCCGTCGCCGGACAGCACGCCGTCGCACTGCCCGTCAGCGGCAACGGCAGGCGCTCGCCATGCGCGCTCATCCAGCCGATCTGCCGCGCCGGCACGCCGACCATCAGCGCGTACGGCTTGACGTCGCGCGTGACGACGGCGCCGGCGCCGACGAAGGCGTATTCGCCGACCGTCACGCCGCAGACGATGGTGCAGTTGGCGCCGAGCGTGGCGCCACGCCGCACGAGGGTGTCGCGGTACTCGTCCTTGCGCGAGACATGGCGCGCGGGTTGCAGCACGTTGGTGAACACCATGCTCGGCCCGCAGAACACGTCGTCTTCGAGCGTGACGTCGTCGTAGATCGAGACGTTGTTCTGGATCTTGCAGTTCGTCGCCGATGACGACGCGGTTGCCGACGAAGACGTTCTGACCGAGCGAGCAACGCTCGCCGATACGGGCGCCGCCGACTGACGTGCACCCAGTGCCAGATGCGCGTGCCGTCGCCGATCGACGCGCCCGTCGTCGACGATCGCGGTCGCGATGGACGGTGCATGTCCATCAGCCGCGTCCTGCACAGCGGGTGGACGGTCGCCGCCCGGCGCGACAACGGCTGCGCGTGCGAATCTCGGACACGGCGTCGCACCGCTGCCCGGGCGACGTCGAGGCCGAAGCCGCTCGCCGCCGAGGATCTGCCGGTAGCTCTCGGTATGCAGGTCGGTGAAGCCCTCGGAGAACTCGACCTCCTCGCCGTCGACGATGATCGAGCGAAAGGTGCGCTAGCCGACGCGCACGCGCGGCGTCCGGCAGGTGCGCGGCGTCGATCGACAGGAACCAGCGCACCGTGGCGCGCTCGAGCATCGAGCACGCCGGCCGCGCAATCGGCTGCTGCTCAGGTGCACGACGCTCTGCCGGATCGGGCCGAAGATCCAGAGCAGCATGTCGAAGAAATGCACGCCGATGTTGGTGGCGATGCCGCCGGACTTGGCGACGTCGCCCTTCCAGCTCGAGTGATACCAGCGCCCGCGCGACGGTGATGTAGGTGAGGTCGACGTCGTGCATCGCGCGCCGCCTGCCGCGGCAACGCGGCGCGCGCAAGCGCGCTGCAATCGCCGGGTGCAGCCGCAGCTGGAGGATCGTGAAGACGCGGCAGCCGGTCTCCTGCTCGATCTCCTGGAGCGCGTCGAGGTTCCACGGGTTGAGCACCAGCGGCTTCTCGCAGATGGCGTGCGCCCGGTGCGCAGCGCGAAGCGGATGTGCGCGTCGTGCAGGTAGTTCGGCGAGCAGATGCTGACGTAGTCGACCTGCTCGCCCTTGCGGCGCAGCTTGTCGACGTGGCGATCGAAGCGCTCGAACTCGGTGAAGAAGTCCGCGTCCGGAAAGTAGCTGTCGATGATGCCGACGCAGTCGTTCGGATCGAGCGCCGCGACCAGCTGGTTGCCGGTCTCGGCGATCGCCTTCATGTGCCGCGGCGCGATGTAGCCGGCGGCGCCGATCAGGGCGAAGCGCTTCGTCACAGGCACGATACCCGTTCGCGCGGGACGCCTCGCTCGTGCAGCCGCGTCCGGATGGCTTCAGACTGGCGCACCGTGGCAACGATGACGTGCGAGTACGGGGCGCCGTTGATCGCGTCGCTGGTGAGGGCGTCGGCAGGCGCAATCTGCAGGTCGAAGAAGCGGCCCGTCTTGCGGTCGTCGACCACCGCGACGAGGGCGAGGTCCGTGCTCTGCAGGCTGACGTAGGCGATCTCGGCGACATCACCGGCGCCGTAAAAGACCACGCGTTTGCCGCCGTCCGCGCAGGCATCGCACCGCGCGGAAATGTCCGCCAGGCTGGCGCGAATCTGTTCACGGGTGTGGGTGTAGAGACGGACGGTATTCTCGAGCGACAACCGGGTGGCGCGGCCGAGCGCCTCCCAGCCGGCCGGCGTCATCAGGTAGCTGACGTGGCGCGTGCCCATCCCGGCCATCTTGACGTAGCCCTTGGCGACCAGGCGGCGGATGAGCAGGTTCGTCAGGCCGAGCGCCACGCCGAGGTCGCCGGCGAGCGACCGCTGGGTGATGCGGCCGCCGGAGGCGATCGCCTGGAGAATTTGCCGGTCGTACTCGTGTTCGGGGGTGGCCAAGGCACACTCCGTGCCTCTCGCCCACAGCAGGACGCGGGGATGCGCAGGCTTTGGGGGGAGTCTGTTCAGGAAGTGAACGAGCATTACAACCTTGATCGGGCGGGTTGTCAATGCCGCCGCGGCGCCGCCGGGATGCTGCAGCCGCGATGCGACCTTCGCTGCCATTGCGCCGGCTTTTCCACCAGTTGCTGGGTCGCCGCGGCCCGACCTCGATCTGCGCGTAGCGGCTGCGCCAGCGCGTAGCGGCTGCGCCAGCGCGCCGCGTCATCCTGGCTTCCGCCACCGAGCGCCGCGCGCAAGCGCCGTGCTGCATGGCCGAGCATCGCGAGCGAATAGACCGCGGCGTCTCGATGGCCCCTCGCCGGGTCCGCTTCGCGGCACCCGGCCGACGCGCGGTCGCGCTGCTCAACGTCTCTAACGCCGACTCGCGTCAGGGCTGGTTGAGAGGAGTCGGCAGGGCGGCGCAGTCGACCGCCGGAATGGCGCCAAGGTGCGCCGTGAGCACGCGGAACACCACGGCGTCGCCACGCCCCGCGGCCAGGCACCACAGCACCAGCGCCTGTGGCCGGTCGACGACGACGCCGCTGTCGAAGAGCAGCTGCACGACGTCGGCGCGCCCCTCGGTCACCGCCGCCTCGATCGGCGTCATCATCAGGTCTTGGTCGCGGATGATGCCGGCCCGGACGACCGTGGCCTCGCGCAGATCGGCGCCGCGCGCCAGTTGCCGCACGATCTCGGCGGAATCCTGCAACGCTGCAGCCTCTGACACCGTGACGCGGTCGCCATCGGCGAGCGGGCCGCGCCCGAACGCTGTCCACGCGGCGACGATCAGCGTCGCAAGCGCCAGGAGCACCCCGGGGGCGCCTGCGGCGACCGCCAGCCACCGCTCGCCGCGCGCCGGCCGTCATCTGATCCATCGCCCCACCCAGCGCGGAAAGAAGTATGGGTTGGTAATCGGGCGGCTGAGCGCGTCTTCGCGCAGCAGCGTCACCAGGCGTCGCGCCTCGGGCGTACGCGGCGACGCACGCTGCGCCGCCAGCCAGCGATCGACGGTCACCCACTCGTTGCGCACAGTGAATGCCATGCGGCGTGTCTGGTAGTGCACACCTGCGGCCCGCAAGGTCCAGCCGAGCGCGATCACGCATAGCAGGACGGCCGCGACGCTGCGCACCGCCGCCCGGCGCGTCGACAGCCGGACCACGATGTCCTTGATTGCCGCAAACGCCGCCAGCGCATAGAACATCCCGGCCGGGCTGACGATCTCGTCCTTCGTGTAGCCAAAGCTGATCGCCGCATTGGCGGCGAGCACCGCCGCCGCCGTCAGTACCAGGCGGTCGGCATCGGTGAAGCGGCGGTGGCGCCATGCCGTGAAGCGCAGCGCAGCGAAGGCGGCGATGGCGATCGAGGTCGCCAGCGACACGATTACGTTCAACGCCGTTCCTTCCAGGAGCGACCGGCGTTCCGCCAGTTCCTGGGCGACGCGCCACTCGCCGGCACGTGGCTCGGACGCCAGCACGGTCAAGGCTGACGAGGCGACGTTGTAGGCGTAAAAGACGTAGCGGCGATCCGCGAAGCGCTCCAACAGCTCCGCCGGCTCGAGGCGGGCCATGCCGAAGCCGGCCGAGCGCTCCGCCAGGCTCGGCGCCCCGGTTGCCAGCACGCCGAAGCGCAGCACCATGTAGCCGCAGAGCAGGAGCGACATCAGGACGATCGCCCGCCGCGACACGCCACGCAGTCCGGTGGTCCAAGCGGCGACCGCAACCACCCAGACGAGCAATCCGGACTCCAGGGTCAGCGAGGCGAACACGAACAGCACGCAGGAGCATGCGTCGGCCCACCAGCCGCCGCGGGATTGCGCCAGCGCCAGCGTCGCCAGGCAGCACACGCCGATCTCCAGGAAATGATTGAACGGATACGCCTCCCACACGGTACCGAGGAACGTATGGATCCCGGTGAACACGGTCAGCGCGAACGCGCCAGCGAAGAAGTCCGTGCGGCTGCGCACCTGCAGAATCGCCGCGAACAAGGCAAAGGCGGCGGCCACCAGCGCCACGTGGAATGCTTTGAACACCGTGAAGTAGTGGCGGCCGCGCGCCAGCTCGTACAGGACCTGGATCTGGCCGATGCGGAGCGGCCGCAGGTAGCCGGGGTTCTTGAAGCTGCCGACGGTCGCTACCGCCACCGAGGGAGTCGCCTGCGCCTTGAGGATCGGGATGAGCGCGTCGGTCACCTGCAGCGGGATGCGGACGACGCTGTACGACACCGCGGCCGCCATGATCATCGCCAGCAGCCAGAAGCCTGCGGCCCAGGAACGCATCGGCTCGCCCGCCGCTAGTGGGTGGCGCCCTGCAGGACGCGTTCGTAGACGCCGGTCATCGCATTCCAGCGAACCCGGCCGATATCGAGGAACCCGCCGAGGCCCGACGCCAGCGTTACCTTGCTGTTGCCGTTATACGTCCAGGTGACCGGCACCGGCGACACGGTGAACCCCGCACGCGATGCCAGGTAGAGCACCTCGACATCGAAGCCGAAACCGTCGAGTTGCTGGACCGCGAACAATGCATCGGCAGCGCGACGGCTGAACAACTTGAAGCCACACTGCGTGTCGTCGATGCCGCGGAACGCCGCGGCCTTCACCGCCCAGTTGAACAGGCGGCCAATCAGGTGGCGATACTCCGGTTCGCCGACCCGGGTGGCACCGGCGCCCTGCCGCGAACCGATGACCACGTCGGCGTCGCGCTCCGCCGCAATTGCCAGGAGGCGATCGACTTCATCGATCGGCGTCGACAGGTCGGCGTCGGACAGCAGCCGCCAGGCACCGCGCGCCTGCAGCATGCCGCGCCGCACCGCGCCGCCCTTGCCGGCGTGCGCGGCGCTGACGATGACCACGCGCCGGTCGCCGGCGGCCGCCACGCTCGCCACCTCCGCACTGCCATCAGTGCTGCCATCGTCGACGACGAGCAGTTCCCACTCGAGCATCCGCCGGTCGAGCGACTCGCGAATGGTGGCGATGGTGGCTGCGATGCGGGCCGCTTCGTTGTAGGCCGGGACGACGACGGACAGGAAGACGGGGTTGCCGGCCGGAGTCATGACGCGAGACAGGTCCTTCCCGCCCTGCTGGGGACCGCGCCGTCCCGGCACCCGGGAGACGACGGCGGACAAGGCTGGGGGTGAGAGTGTGCCGTTGCCGCCGCCGTCTTCGCCATAGAACTAAGTGGCTACGCGGCGTCTCAACCCGACCGCGCGCGAGACACGCGGCGTCAGCAGCACGGCGACCGCGCCGATGCCGCCGGCGAGCAGCGAAAAGAAGATCAACCGCCGGTCGCGGTCGTACTTGAACGCGGGCCGGAAGCGGATGCGATTGATGTCGGCGGTGTCGTCGACTCTGGGGTGCTCGACGATGGTGCGGATGTTGGCGGTCGACGTATCCGCCAGGTGATAGGCGTAGGTGGTGCCCTCGGTGACGACACCGTTGGTGAGCTGGAAGCGGCGTTCGAGATCGACCCGCTCGGCGTCGGTCGTCTCTGGTTTCCAGCGCACGTGCATCGGCACCGGCCCTGATGCCAGCACCACCGAGAGGATGGCGGCGGCCGCCGCCGTCAGGAGAACGGAGGCGCCGATGAACACCGCCGCGAGGCGGCCGGGCCGCAGAGAGGACATAAGCCGACACAATCTACCATCAACGCGACCGCTCCTTCACGGCGGCGCGCGTCTCGCGGTCCACTTCGCGACGGCGGATGGTCTCGCGCTTGTCGTGCGCCTGCTTGCCCTTGACGAGCGCCAGCGCCACCTTGACGCGACCGTTCTTGAAGTACATCTGCAGCGGCACGAGCGGTGAGCCCCTTCTCCGCGACCTGCCCGATCAGCTTGCTTGATCTCGTGCCGGTGCAGCAGCAGCTTGCGCTGCCGCCGCTCGTCGGGGCGGCGTAGCCGCTGTGGCTGTAGGGGCTGATGTGGACGTTCAGCAGCCACACCTCGCCGTTCTCGAGCCGCGCGTAGCTGTCGCGCAGGTTGACGCGCCCCTCGCGGATCGCCTTCACCTCGGTGCCGAGCAAGGCCACGCCGGCCTCCCACGTGTCGAGGACGTGGTAGTCGTGGAACGCCTTGCGGTTGTCGGCGATGATTCTGCGCCTTCTCGCGTTCGGTCTTGTCGGCTCATGAACGTCCTCGGCGCCGGGACGGGGCCGGGTGCGTCCGCACGATAATATCGGTTCCTATCGTGACTCTCTCGATCGCGCTCGCGCAGCTCAATCCTGTGGTCGGCGATTTCGCCGGTAATGCGCGGCCTGGTCGCCGCCGCCCGCAGCGACGGGAGCGGCCGCAGGGCGCCGACCTCGTCGTCTGCCCCGAGCTCGTCCTGGTCGGCTACCCGCCGGAGGATCTGGTGCTGCGGCCGGCACTGGTCGACGGCCGCGGCCGAGGCACTGCGCGAGCTGCAGCGCGAGAGCGCCGCGGGCGGACCCGGGCTTGATCGTCGACGCTGCCGTGGCGCGATGATGGCCGGCTGTACAACGCCGTGGCGCTCGTCGCCGACGGCCGCGTCGACCTCCGCTTCAAGCGCGAGCTGCCGAACTACGGCGTGTTCGACGAGAAGCGCGTGTTCGCCGCCGGGCCCACTGCCGCGAACCGCGTCGACCTTCCGCGGCGTCGCGCCTCGGCGTGCCCGATCTGCGAAGACATCTGGTTCCCGGACGTCGTCACGCACCTGGCCGCGCAGGGCGCCGAGCTGCTGCTCGTGCCGAACGGCTCGCCGTTCGAGGTCGAGAAGTTCCACCAGCGGCTGGACCTGGCGCGGCGCGCGCGTGCGCGAAGCCGGCCTCGGCGCTGATCTACGTCAACCAGGTCGGCGGACAGGACGAGCTGGTCTTCGACGGTGGGTCGTTCGTCGTCAACGCCGACGGCGAGCTCGCGCACGTCGCTGCCGTTCTGGCGCGAGGCGTTCGTCGTGACGCGCTGGAGCGCGCGGCGCGACGGCCGCTGGCCTGTGACGGCGCGGCCGAGTGGCGCGACGAGCCGCGGCCTCGGCGGTCTACAACGCGATGATGCTCGGGCTGCGCGACTACGTCGGCAAGAACGGCTTCCCCGGCATCGTGCTCGGGCATGTCCGGCGGCATCGACTCGGCGCTGACCGCCGCGGTCGCCGTCGACGCGCTCGGACCGGAGCGCGTGCGCGGCGTGCGGCTGCCGTCGCGCTTCACGAGCGCCGCCAGCCAGGACGACGCCGACCGAGTCGGCGACGGCTGCTCGGCATGCGGCTCGAGACGCTCGCGATCGAGGGGCCGTCGCAGCGCTCGAGGCAGACGCTCGCAGCCGCGTGTTCGCCGGACCGGCCGCGCGACGTCACCGAAGAGAACCTGCAGGCGCGCGCGCGCGGCGTGCTGCTGATGGCGCTGTCGAACAAGTTCGGTCGACCTGCTGGTGACGACCGGCAACAAGTCGGAGATGTCGGTCGGCTACGCCACGCTCTACGGCGACATGTGCGGCGGTTATTCGGTGCTGAAGGACGTCTACAAGACCGAGGTCTACGCGCTGTCGCACTGGCGCAACGCGAAGCGGCCGACGGCGCGCTCGGGCCGGTCGGGCGCAGTCATTCCGCGAGTCGTCCATCACGAAGGCGCCGACGGCCGAACTGCGGCCGAACCAGACCGACCAGGACTCGCTGCCTCCCTACGAGGAGCTCGACGCCATTCTGCACGGCGCTGGTCGAGGAAGAGCTGAGCGTCGACGATATCGTCGCGCGCGGTTTCGCGCGCGACACGGTGACGCGCGTGCAGCGCCTGCTCTACTCGGCGGAATACAAGCGCCGCCAGGCGCCGCCCGGCGTGAAGATCACGCGCCGGAGTTTCGGGCGCGATCGGCGCTATCCGATCACCAACGCGTTCCGTGAGAAGTAGCGGCCGGCTGGCGGTCCGCCTGAAGGCGGACGCCACAAGAGACAGGCGGACCGACGAGAGAGAGGCGGACGCCGGCGGAGCCCGCTCAGCCGCGCGCGGCGAGACGCGCTGCAAGCAACACGGCGGCGACCATGCTCGACGGGTCGGCGACGTTCCGGCCGGCGATATCGAACGCGGTGCCGTGATCGACGGAGGTCCGCACGATCGGCAGGCCGAGTGTCACGTTCACCGCTTCGCCGAACGCCAGCAGCTTCACCGGGATGAGCCCCTGGTCGTGATAGCAGGCGATCACTGCGTCGAACTCGCCGCGGCTGGCGCGCACGAACACGGTGTCGCCGGGAAACGGCCCGCGGATGTCGACGCCGCGCGACTGCGCCGCCGCCACCGCGGGAATGAGCACGGTCTGCTCCTCCGAGCCGAGCAACCCATCCTCGCCGGCATGCGGATTGATCCCGGCCAGCGCCAGCCGCGGCTGCCGCATGCCGAAACGCGGCAGCTCTCGAGCGGTCAGATCGACGACGCTGTCCAGCAGATCGCGGGTCAGCACCCGCGAGACGTCCAGCAGCGGAATGTGCACCGTCGCCAGCACTACCTTCAGCGGCTCGGACCAGAACATCATCGCCACCTGCGGGCTGCCGGTCAGATGGCCGAGCAGGTCGGTGTGCCCCTTCCACGGCAGACCGGCGTGCGCGAACGCCAGCTTGTTCACCGGCGCGGTGGCAATGCCGCCGACAATTCCCTGTTGCGCGTCGCGTACGGCGGCGACGATCGCATCGTAGGCGGCACGGCCGGCGGCGGCTGACAGTTCGCCTGGAGGGAAGCGAGCCTCGGGCGGCGGGCCGTAGATGACCGGCTCGCAGACGTCGAGCACGCGCCGGTCGGCTGCTGCCTTGCCGGCGATCTCCGGTCCAATCCCGGCCGGGTCACCGACGGTGAGTGCGATGCGCGGCTTCATCGCTCGGCTAGAGCTGCAGCACGAGCCAGTCGGCGACCACCTTCGGGCTGGCGTTACGCTCCAGCGCCGCCAGGGCCGCGTCGACGGCGGCATACGCCCGCGAACTGCGCTCGCCGTCGTAGACGGCGGCAAGCCGGGCCAATGGGTCCTTCAGGTCGGCGTTGGCCAGCAGCGACACTTCTGCCGCCGCTGCCAGCACGCTGACGTCGCGCAGCAGCGAGGCCATCGCCCGCAGGCTGGCGGCCATCTGCTCGCGTTCGCTGGCCGGGCTGCCCTTCTTGGCGCCGAGATCCTTGGCGGCTTCGAGCCGGCGCACCGGATCGCCGTGCCGGGCGGCCTGCTCGAGCAGGCGCTGTGCCGCGTCCCGCGCCTCGCTGAGATCTGCCGACTGTGCCGACAGTGCCAGGCCGATGCTGCCGTCGGCATCGATCGCTGCCGCGTGCGCATCCGCTTCGGCGTAGCCGTGATCACGAACCAGCGCATCGGCCACGTGACCGGGATCGAGCGCACCGAACCGCAGCCGCGGGCATCGGGAGCGCACAGTATCCAGCAGCGCATCGGGAATCGCGGATATCAGCATGAAGATCGATGCTGACGGCGGCTCCTCCAGCGTCTTGAGCAGCGCGCTCTGCGCCGGCGCGCCGAGCGCGTCCGCGTCGTCGATGATGATCGCGCGCCGGCGTCCTTCGAACGGACGGTAGGCGGCCTTGTCGATGATCTCGCGCACCTGCTCGATCTTGATCGACCCGGTGTCGCCTGGCTCCATGATGATGACGTCGGGGTGCGCCGCGCGGGCAATGCGTCGGCACGACGGGCATTCGCCGCAGGCATCGTGCGGCAAGGCGGCGGACGCGAGCGGCTGGAGGCAGTTCACCGCCTGGGCGACGGCAACAGCCGTCCGGCGCTTGCCGACGCCGCGCGGGCCGGCGAACAGCAGCACCGGCGGCATCGTGCGGTTGGCAATCGCGCGCGACAGCAGCGACACGAGCCGCTGGTGGCCGATGATGTCCCGGAAAGGCATGCTACGCGGTCGCGCGAGCCGTCGCGATGGACGCCAGGTACCACTCGACGGTCCGCCGCAGCCCCTCGTCGAATGGCGTGCGCGCGCGGAAGCCGAAGCGTTCATCCGCCCGGCTGACGTCGAGACGGCGCCGCGGCTGCCCGTTCGGCATCGCCGTGTTCCAGATGATCCGGCCGTGAAAGCCGACCTGCGCGGCAATCCGCTCGACGACGTGCCGGATCGAGATCTCCTCGCCGTTGCCGATGTTCACCGGATCGCTCGAGTCGTAGCGCTCGCACGCCAGCACGATCGCTTCGGCCGCATCGTCGACGTAGAGGAACTCGCGCGTCGCGGTGCCGTCGCCCCACACTTCGATGGCGTCGCGCCGTTCGGCCACCGCCTCGGCACACTTGCGGATGATCGCCGGGATCACGTGCGAGCTCTTTGGATCGAAGTTGTCGGCCGGACCGTAGAGATTGCTCGGCAGCAGGAAGATCGAGTTGTAGCCGTACTGCTGGCGATACGCCTGGGACTGCACCAGCAGCATTTTCTTGGCGATGCCGTACGGGGCGTTGGTCTCCTCCGGGTAGCCGTTCCAGAGGTCCGTCTCCTTGAACGGCACTGGCGCCAGGTTCGGATAGGCGCAGACCGTGCCGATGATCACGAGCTTGGCGACCTGCTGCTGCCAGGCGTGGTGCAGCAGCTGCGCGCCCATCATCAGGTTGTCGTAGAAGAACTCGGCGGGCCGCTCGCGGTTTGCGCCGATGCCGCCGACCACGGCAGCGAGGTGAACGATCAGCGTCGGCGTCGTCTCGGTGCAGAGGCGGACAATGTCGCGCGCCTCACGCAGGTCGTAATCGGCGCGGCCGAGCGCGCTGACGTTGCGGCAGCCGAGCGTGCGCAACCGCCGGACCACCGCGCCGCCGAGGAAGCCGGTGCCGCCGGTGACGACAACGCGCTGCTCAGTCCAGAATCCCATCCCGAACCATCATAGCCGAGCGTCCGGACGGTCCCGGCCGCCCGTGCGGGGCTGCGGCCAGCCTGTATAATGCGGCTCCGAGTGAGGCACGTACTGGTCACCGGCGCCGCGGGCTTCATCGGCAGTCACCTCGTCGACCGGTTGCTGCGCGACGGCGTTCGCGTCACCGGTTTCGACAACTTCGACCCCTTCTACGATCCGGCGATCAAGGCGCGCAACATCGCCGCGCATCTCGCCCACCCCCAGTACACGCTCGTGCGCGGCGACCTGCGCGACGCGGCAGCCCTGGCGCCGCTCGAGACGATGCAACTGGATGCGGTCGTACACCTTGCCGCCCGCGCCGGTGTACAGCCGTCTCTGGCCGATCCAGTGGGCTACCAGGACGTAAACGTCACCGGCACGCAATACTTGCTGGAACTGGCGAAACGCCGGAACATCCGCCAGTTCGTCTTCGCCTCGTCGAGCAGCGTCTACGGTGTGAACCCGAACGTGCCGTGGCGCGAAGACGATCACGTGCTGCAGCCGATCAGCCCGTATGCGAGCACCAAGATCAGCGGCGAGCTGCTCGGCCACGTCTACAGTCATCTCTACGGCATCCGCTTCGTCGGGCTGCGATTCTTCACCGTCTACGGTCCGCGGCAGCGGCCGGACCTGGCCATCCACAAGTTCGCGCGCAGGCTGCTCGCAGGTCAGCCGATCACGTTATACGGCGATGGCAGCACCCGGCGCGACTACACCTACGTCGCCGACGTCGTCGACGGGATTCGCGCGGCGCTGGACTACAGCGCGAGCGGCTACGAAATCATCAATCTCGGAAACGACCGGACGGTGACGCTGCTTGAATTGGTCCGGCAGCTGGAGGCGACGTTGGGCGTGTCAGCAGTCGTCGAACACCTGCCCGAGCAGGCCGGCGACGTGTCACAGACCTGGGCGTCGGTGACGAAGGCAGGCGCGCTGCTCGGCTACGCACCGCAGACGACGTTCGCCGACGGCCTGGCACGGTTCGCGGAGTGGCTCGCGGCCGAATCGCGACCGGGCCCGGGAGGCGCAGCGGCCCGCGGTTAGCGCGTCGCGCCGGGCGCCGGCGCAGGCCGTTCGGCGGGTCGTTCCGCCGGTTCAGCATCCTGGGCCGGCTTCTTGTCGCCGCGCCCGAAGACGCGCGACCAGAAGCCACGCTTCGGCGGCTTGGCGGGTTCTTCTGCCGGAGTGACCACGCCGCCGGTCACCCCGCCAGCAACGGCAGGTGGACCAGGCGCAGCCGCAAGCGAGCCGGGCGTCCGCGGCGCTCCTGCTGCCGCAGGCGCCGGTGGCGGCGCCACTTCAGCCGCCGTCCCGCTCGTCGCCAGGGCCAGGCCGCTTTCGAAGCCGTGCAGCGGGCAATAATCCTCCGGCTCGGTGCCGCGCACGAAATACTCGGTGTAGGCCATCGACTTGCGCACGAGCTCGCCCTCGTTGTCGACGGTGACCACGTCACGACAGGAGTCGGTGGCGAGCTTGCCACTGAGGCGGCAGATGGTGGCGGACGTGATGGCGCCGGGCGCCTTGAACCAGTTCGGTTCGTCGCCGCGCGTGGCCGCCATCATGAAGCGCGCCCACAGCGGTACGGCCAGCTCGCCGGCATAGCCGCCGCGAATGATCGTGCGCGGCTGGTCGTAACCAACCCAGACGCCGGTCGCCAGCGTCGGCGTGTAGCCGACGAACCAGGCGTCGTGATAGTCGTTGGTGGTGCCGGTCTTGCCGGCCGCCGGCAGCGTGAACCCGGTGCGGCGCGCCGGCCATCCGGTCCCCGAGTTGATGACGTCGGCGAGCATCGTCGTCATCAAGTAGGCAGTGGACGCGCTGACCGCCCGCTGCGGCGCCTGGGCACCCTCGAGCAGCACTTCGCCGTCGGTCGTTTCGACCCGACGGATCAGGACCGGCGTCGGCAGCATGCCTTCATTGGCGAATGCCGAGTAGGCCGCCGTCATCGACACCAGCGTGACCTCGCCCGAGCCGAGGGCCAGCGACGGCACGCTCGGCACCGATCCGACGCCGAGCTTCTGCGCGTACTGGACGGTGGCGGGAATGCCAACGTTCTGCAGCATCCTCACCGCCGCCTTGTTGCTCGAGGTCCGCAGCGCCGTGCGCATCGTCATCTCCGGCGTCGCGACGTGCTCGTCCTCGGGGGTCCAGGCGCCCTGGACCGTCATGATCGGGTCGTTCAGGTTGGTGATCAGGGTGGCGGGGGTGTAACCGCGCTCGAGCGCGGCAGCGTAGACGAATGGCTTGAAGGCGGACCCGGGCTGCCGCTTCGCCTGCGTGGCGCGATTGAAGCGGCTCTGGTCGAAATCACGACCGCCGACCATGGCGCGCACTTCGCCGGTATGCGGGTCCATCGCCACCAGCGCCGCCTGGAGCGGGTCCGCCGGCGCGGCGGCGCCGGCCTTGCGCAACTTCGCCTGGCGCTGCTCGATCTCGGTCACGGCCCGCGTGACTGCCGCTTCCGCCGCCTTCTGCACGTTCAAATCGATGGTCGTGAAGACCTTGAGGCCGCCCTGGTAGACACGCTCCCAGCCAAAACGCTGGACCAGCTGCTTGCGGACTTCTTCCTTGAAGTACTGGCCGTAGGCCTCTTCGTTGCGGAGCGAGTCCTTCAGCTGGAGCGGTGCCGCCAAGGCGCGCTGGTAGGTGGCCGTGTCGATGGCTCCCGAGCCGCGCATCTCTTTCAACACGACGTTGCGGCGCGCGGTGGCCCGCTGCCGGCTGACGGTTGGCGCGTAGGTCGAGGGCGACTTCACCAGCCCGGCGAGCAGCGCCGCCTCAGCGACGTCGACGTCGGCGGCGTGCTTGCCGAAGAAGCCGCGCGCGGCCGCTTCGACGCCGTACAGGCCGTCGCCGAAGTAGACCTTGTTCAGATAGAGCTCGAGGATCTCGTCCTTGCTGAACTCCTTCTCGAGGCGGGCGGCGACGATGATCTCTTTCAGCTTGCGGCGATAGGTCTTGTCGGGGGTGAGAAAGCTTTGTCGCGCCAGCTGTTGGGTCAGCGTGCTGCCGCCCTGCGCCGCGCGGCCCTCGCGGACGTTGTTCACCGCCGAACCGATGATCCGGACGATGTCGACACCGCCGTGGTCGTAGAAGCGCTGATCCTCGATGGCGACGATGGCGCGAATCAGGTGCGGCGAGATGCGGTCCATCGGGACGTCGATGCGCTGTTCCTGGAAGATGGTGAAGGCGGGCTTGTCGTTGATGTCGACCAGTGTCGTCGCCTGCGCCATGGTGCCGATGCCGCGGAGGGCCTTGTCATCCGGCAGACCGGTCGTGACGTCCCTGACGAACCAGGCGGCTGCGCCGACACTGGTCCAGACCAGCACCGTGAGCACCCCGATGACGCCGAGGAAAACGTTGCGGTGGCGGCGTGCGGCGGCGGCGAGGCGTTCTGGTAGTTTCACGGGGCCCTTTCCGAACCGAAGGTATGGCAACCGCCGTGCCACGGCTGTATCGCACCCCACGCAGGGCAACCTTAGCCGTGACGAAGCGCAGGCTCTGCCATTCCAGACAGCCTTCTGCCATTTTTGCTCGTTGTGTCTGCGATGGGCTTGTCCGCTATAGGCACAGCTCGACTGCGTAGACCACGGTAACCGTCGCATCACGTGGTGGCACCACGGTTGCTCCTCCCGCCGCGGGACTACAGCACATGAAGACCGCGGGTGGGGTAATCGGGGGGATAGCGCTGGCCAGTCTGATGGTCGGCCGTATGGTCGGCGCCGCTCAGCCGTCTGCTGGCGCTTTGCCGCAGGCGATGCGCGAGGAGCTCGTGGCGCCGGACGTCGATCGCACCGACCTGCTCGGTCTCGAGAGCGCCTTTCCGCTGCGGGAGAAACCCGTCGACCGACCGCGCCACGATCTCTACGGCAACGAGATCCAGGAAGCCGTCGGCGAGTATCGCGTCGCCCCCGGTGGCGGCATCTACGAACGCCACTCCCCCGACACCGAGCTCGCCCGCCTTGGCCCCAAGACCAGCTGACCGCCAGGGCAGCGGACGCCTTGATCTAGGGCGGCGTCTACCCTCGCGTGGAACGCGACGCCACGCCGGCAGCTCGGCGGCCGTTCGCGAGGCCGCACCCGCTGTTCGAGACGCTGCACCCCCCAACATCCCGTCGTAGGTTGGGTTCCGCGCAGCGGACCCTGCATTCACGTCCCGACCGACACCCGCTACGAACTGCACGACAACATCGAGCAGCCGGCGCGGTCGCGCGCCCAGTCGGGCCGCCTGGCTGGAACCGCTCGCGCCCGGGCTGGTCGTCGTAGGGCCGGCGCATGACGTCGAGCAGCTCGTCGATGCCCGCGTCGTCCCCCTGGTGAGCACGGTCGATCGCCTGCTGCGCCAGGTAGTTGCGCAGCACGTAGCGCGGATTCGCACGGTTCATCCGCGCCCGCCGCTCCTCCGCCGGCATGGCGTCGAGCTCTGCGCGCTGCCATAGCGCTGAAGCCAGTCGAGGAATGCCGCTTCGTCCTTCTGCATCTTTCCCGCGTCGTAGAACGCCGGCCGCAACACCTCGAGCGACGGCGCATCGAGCGCGACATCGGCAAGCGCGCGGAAGAACAGCGTCATGTCGACTTCCGCCTGGTGCAGCAGCGCGTGCAGCTCGTTGATCAGGGCCACGTCGCCGTCGGTGCATTCGGCCAGGCCGAGCTTGGCGGCGATGTCCAGGCGGCTCTGGACGTTGAACTCGGCCACATAGCGCTCGAGCCCTTCCTCGAGCGCCACCTTCGATTGGAACAGCGGCGCGAGCGCCGCGCCGAGACGGCCCAGGTTCCAGTGCGCGATCTGCGGCTGCTGGCCGAAGCGGTAGCGGCGCCCCCCGGCGTCGGTCGTGTTCGGCGTCCAGTCCGGGTCGAAGTCGTCGATCCAGCCGTACGGCCCGTAGTCGATCGTCAGGCCGAGGATCGACATGTTGTCGGTGTTCATCACGCCGTGCACGAAGCCGACGCGCATCCAGTGCGCCACCATCCGCGCGGTGCGCTCGCACACCTCGCGCGAACCACTCCGCCCGCACCGCTCGTCGGTCGCAGCGCCGCCGGCAAGCAACTGCGGATAGTCGCGGCGAATCGCGAAGTCGACCAGGCGGTCCAGCAGCGCCGCTGTCACCGCGCGACGCCGGCAGCTCGAAGTTGCCGAAGCGGATGAACGACGGCGCGACGCGGCAGACGATCGCGCCAGGCTCGGGCTGCGGGTGGCCGTCGTAGAACATGTCGCGCACGCACCTCGTCGCCGGTCGCGACCAGGCTACAGCGCGCGCGTGGTCGGCACGCCGAGGTGATGCATCGCTTCGCTGCACAGGAACTCGCGGATCGACGAGCGCAGCACCGCGCGGCCGTCGGCGGTGCGCGAGTACGGCGTCGGGCCGGCGCCCTTGAGCTGCAGCTCCCAGCGCTCGCCCGCCGCGTTGATGACCTCGCCGAGCGTGATGGCGCGGCCGTCGCCGAGCTGGCCCGCCCAGTGGCCGAACTGGTGCCCGCCGTAGTTGGCGGCGTACGGGCTCCATCCCGGGCAACAGCGCGTTGCCGCCGAACACCTCGGCGAAGCGCTGCGAACTGACGTCCTCCTCGCGAGAGGCCGAGCAGGGCGGCGACTTCGCGCGAGTGGGCGATCAGCCGCGGCGCCGCGACCGGCGTCGGCGCCACGCGCGACCACGCGGCGCCATGCACCTGCCGCGGACGGGGAGCGGTCGAGGTGTCGCCGGGCAACTCGCGGAGGAAGGCATTGTCGAAGCGAAGGTTCACCCTTCTACTATCGCAACGAATTGTCAAATTTCAATTGGCAATTTGGGGATTGATTGCCTGTCGAACATTGCCAATGGCGACCCGCTCTGCATAGCGTTGGGCGAGGATGGAGCAGACGAACAGCTGGAGCTGGTGGTAGAACATCAGCGGCAGCACGATGACGCCGAGCGCCGGGTCGCTGCCGAAGATGACGCGGGCCATCGGCACGCCGGAAGCGAGCGTCTTCTTCGAGCCGCAGAACACGGTGGTGATCTCGTCCTCGACGCTGAAGCCGCACTGCCGCGCGGCGAAGCGGCTGAGGCAAAGCACGAGCGCCAGGATCGCCGCGGCGACGATGCAGGTGACGGCGATCAGGCCGAAGCCGTGCTGGCTCCATAAGCCGCCGGCGACCGAATCGCTGAACGCGCTGAACACCAGCAGCAGGATGACGCAGCGGTCGATGACGTTGGTCCACGGCTTCCAGCGCGCGAACCAGGCGCCGCAGATCGGTCGTAACGCCTGGCCGATCACAAACGGCAACAGCAGCAGCGTCGCGACGTTGCCGATCATCGAGCCGAGCGAGGCGCCGCTGAAGCTCGAGCCGATCAGCAGGCTCACCAGCAGCGGCGTCAGGAACACGCCGATCAACGTCGAGAAGGTGGCGTTGAAAATCGATGCCGGCACGTTGCCGCGCGCCAGCGACGTCATCGCCACCGACGACGACACGGTCGACGGCAGCACGCACAGGTAGAGGAACCCGAGCATCAGGTCGTGCGGCAGCCACCGGCCCACCGTCAGGGCCAGCCCTATGCCGATGATCGGGAAGAGCACGAAGGTGAAGCCCTGCACCACCAGGTGCACCGGCCAGCGCGCCAGCCCCTGCTTCAGCCGTTCGGTCGACAGGGCAATGCCGTGCAGGAAGAAGATGGCGAAGATGCCCCAGTCGGAGATCGTGTCGGCATGCAGCACGCCGCCGGTCCGCCCGAGATCAGGGGCGGCCGATGCAATGACGACAGCGGCCACCATGCCGATCAGGAACCAGTCGGTCCCCAGCTTGATGAGCGAATCGCGCCAGGACGGCCCGCCGCCGGCGACGCCCGCGGGCGTCTTCGCCGGAAATACCGCCGGGGCAACCGGCGTCGCGTGAGAGTGCACCGCCATCAGCTCAGGCCGCCAGTATCGTGTCGCGCCGCGCCTTGTGCAGCCAGCGCTGCCGCATCGGCTTCAGCACGACAAAGGCGAGAAAGGCGGTGGCAAAGTCCATGGTGATGATGACCGCGAACACCGGAATCCACGACCCGGTCGACTCGTGCAGCAAGCGCGGCGACCGGGCCGCCGAGCACCGAACCGACCCCTGCGCCATGTAGAGACATCCGTAGTTCGCGGTCGCGTGCCGGGTGCCGAACGTGTCGGTCAAGCGTCGACGGGAACAGCGAGAAGATCTCACCCCAGCCGAAGAATACCAGTCCGGACATCAGCACGAACAGCACCGGGCTCTCGCGCGTCAGCAGCCACAACGTCATGGCGACGCCTTCGAGGCGCGAAGGCAATCAACATGGTGTTCTCGCGGCCGAACTGGTCCGAAATCCAGCCGAACAGCGGCCGCGTTGCGCCGTTGGTGATCCGATCGATCGACAGCGCCAGCGGCAGCACCGGCAGGCCGAACACCAGCGCGTTGGCCAGGCCGAAGTCGCGCGTGAATGCCCCCATCTGCGACGTCACCATCAGGCCGGTGGTCGACATCATCGTCATCATCGCGAACATCAGCCAGAAGATCGGCGTGCCGAGCATCTCGGCGCGGCGAGGTCTCGATCGGCGGATCGATCCGGACGGCGCCCGCCGCGGCCGGCCTGCCCTGCTCGAACAGCATCCGCCACGCCGCGTCCGGCCGCCGCAGCCCCTGCGCCGCGATCAGTCCGACCAGCGCGAACAGCAGGCCGAAGCGGATCAGCGCGTCCTGATAGGTCGGCTTCGCGCAGCACCGCCGAGATCGGAAATGTCGTCAGCAATGCGCCGATGCCGTAGCCGGCGGCAACCATGCCGGTGGCGAAGCCGCGCTTGTCGGGGAACCACTGCACCATGTGGCCGATCACGCCAACGTAGACGATGCCGGTGCCGATGCCGCCGAGCACCCCGTAGGTGAGATACAGCATGGTCAGCGATGACACCTGCGCCGCGAGCACCCAGCTCAGGCCCGTGACGACCACGCCGATCGAGAGCAGCAGCCGCGGGCCGAAGCGATCGACCAGCACACCCTGGAACGGCGACAGGAACGTCTGGATGACGATCAGAATGGAGAAGGTGATCTGAAGCTGCGGCAGCGTCGTGCCAAGGCCGGCGGTCAGCGGCTGCGTGAACAGGGCCCAGACATACTGCGGGCTCGAGATGACCATCATGCAGATGACACCGAGCAGCAGTTGAATCCAGCGGGTGCGTGACGAGACGCTCATCGACATGGCCTCAGAGGAAAATGGGTTCCGGAATGGCAGCGCCGTCCTTGCGCGGATCGGAGGCGCCGTAATTGACCTGCGCGCGTTCGTCGCGCATCACTGCCTGGCCGCCGCCGACCATGTTCGAGAAATCGCCCTGCAGGTCGACGTCGTGGCCGCGGCGGGTCAGGGCGTCGCGCACCCCTTGCGGGAACCGCGCCTCCATCATCACGTCGCTGCCGCTGAAGGTCAGCTTCGTGAATCTGCGGCGCCTCGAGTGCCTGCTGGATGTTCAGGCCGTGATCGACGATGTTGGAGATCGACCTGGACGTGCGCCTGCGGCTGGTTCCAGCCGCCCATGACGCCAAAGCCGACGCGCAGGTGGTCGCGCTTCATGAACGCCGGGATGACCGTCTGCAGCGGGCGCTTGCGCGGCGCCAGCGCATTCGGATGCGACCGGTCGAGCGTGAACAGCCCGCCGCGGCTCTGCAGCGCGAAGCCGGTCGCCCTCGGGCACGACGCCGGAGCCGAAGTTGCCGAAGTTGCTCTGGATCAGCGACACGACATTGCCGGCCGCGTCGACCACGCGACAGATAGGTGGTGTCACCGCCGTGCGTCGGCAGCGTCCCGGCGGTGACGTCGCGCCGCAGCACGCGTCGGATTGATCAGGCGGCCGCGCTCCCGGCCGTAGTCCTTCGACAGCAGCTGCTCGACCGGAATGCGCGTGAAGCGGGGGTCGCCGACGTGCCGCTGCATGTCGGCATACGCCAGCTTCTTCGCTTCGATCAGCGTGTGCAGCGTCTCGGCGGTGCCGCGGCCATAGTCGCCGCAGCGGGAAACTCTCGAGGATGTTCAGCATGATCAGGGCGGCGATGCCCTGGCTGTTCGGCGGAATCTCGTAGACGTCCCAGCCGCGGTAGTTGGTCGTCAGCGGCGTCGACCCACTCGGCGCGGTACTCGGCCAGGTCCGCGGCAGCCAGCGTGCCGCGGCGGTGCTCGGAGCCGGCGAGGATGCGGGCGGCGATCTCGCCTCGGTAGAAGGCGTCGCCACCGTCGCGTCGCGATCGCGCGCAGCGAGCGCGCCAGGTCGGGGTTGCGGAAGACCTCCCCGGCCTGCGGCGCCTGCCCGTACGGCAGATAACGTGCTCGCTCGCCTGCGGGTCGCCGCGCAGCAGCGGCACGCTGCCGCGCCATTCGAGCGCCGTGATCTCCGACACCGGAAAGCCCTGCTCGGCGTGCGCGATCGCCGGCGGCCAGGACTCGTCGACGAGCGGCACGGCACCGAACCGCTCGTGCAGCGCCATCCAGCCCGCCACCGCGCCCGGGACGGTCACGGCATGGATGCCTTGCTGCGGCATCTCGTCGAAGCCGCGGCGCAGCGAGCTGTTCGATCGACGCGCCGGCCGCGGACCAGCCGCTGGCGTTGAGGCCGTGCACCGCGTCGGTCGCGGCGTCGTAGACCATGGCGAACAGGTCGCCGCCGATGCCGTTCATCATCGGCGCGACGACGCCCATCACGGCGTTGGCGGCGATCGCCGCGTCCACCGCGTGGCCGCCGCGCGCCAGGACGACGGCGCCGGCCTGCGCGGCGAGCGGATGCTCGGCGGCGACGATCCCGGCGGTCGAGATGACCATCGAGCGGGCCTGCCACGCGGCTGATCTCGGTGCGGGCGTAGTCGGCGTGAAGACTGGCTTTGGCGGCGGGCGGCGCCGCTGCATCTGGCGTCATGACGGCCTGCCGCGCTACTGCGTCAGCGTCTGCAGCGCCCCTGCCGGCTGCGGCAGGTATGCCTTGCGCACGCGGCGCGACGACCGTGTTGTATTCGGTCCGACGACGCGGCGACCTCGTACTCGATCGACTGGCCGATCGAGCAGCGAGACCGCCTTCTCGCTCAACCCGAAGTCGTCGTCGAGCCAGTGGTGCAGTTCGAGCGTCGCGAGCTGCAGCGCCTCCTGCAGCGACGCGGCGCTGCCGACGGCCATCAGGTAGTCGGCGGTTTCGATGCGCGGCCAGCCCTGCTCGAATTCGCCGACGACCGTCGACGGCCGCATGATGCTGCTGTGCGGCCACTCCTGCTTCTTCACCACCTCGACGCTGAACTCGACGTCCATCGACGTCTCGATGCCGGCGCCGGTGACGGCGCCGTCACCGTGCCGCGCCTGGCCGTTGCCGAGAACAGCAGCGCGCCGGATTGGTAGACCGGCAGCATCACGCGGCTGCCGACCGTCACACCGGTGGAGATCGACGTTGCCACCGAACGGGCCCGGAGCCGCCGACGGTGCGGCAGCTCCCGGCGGGCGCCACACTGATCGAGCCCAGCATCGGCCGCAGCGGCAGTTCGAGCGCAGCCGAGGCGAAACGCGCACGCCAGTCGACGTTGGCGGCGATCGCGTGCAGGTCGAACCGGACCACACCCCTGGCGGTGTCGATCGTCCAGGGGAATCGGGTCGCGTCGGGCCTGCCCGGCAACGCACCTGGCGGCAGCGCGCTCGGCTGGCCATCGTCGCGGTCGACGTGCCGGTGGTGCGGTTCGGCGCCAGCTTGTCGATCGTGACGATCAGCATGTCGCCGGGCTCGGCGCCTTCGATGAAGAACGGCCCGGTCTGGGCGTTGGCGCGCTGCGTCACCGGCTTGCCGTCTGCCGCAGCGCCGGTGTCGTCGACGGTGGTGGTGATGACGCGGTCGCCGCTCTTGATCCGCAGTGCCGGCGCGTGCGCGCCGGAATACGTGGTGTAGAAGACCTGCGGTGCATAGCGATGCGTCTCTGCGCTGACGCTCGCCCTGGCAGCCGCCAGGACGAGCAGGGTGCCAAGTAACTGCAGGTCGTCTCATTGCCCCGTCTTCTCTTCCGCCGGCGAGGCCGGCTTCTTCGTCAGTTCCACATAGGTCGAATCGACGACCGAGGTGGCCATCAACACGGGTTGGCCCTGGTACTGCGCCGCCAGGTCGGGGGTGAGATCGAGCTGGTAGCCCGGCGCAGCCGTGGCGATGGCCGCGGCGTCGAACTTGACCACCTGCCCCTTGATCAGCAGGTAGTGCTTGCCGGCACGGCTGCGTCCAGGGTTGGCGCCAGCACCAGGATCGGCGTGCCGAGCGACGCGACCTCCTTGTCGCCGACTGCTCGTCGCTGGTCGACGAGAAATGCAGTCTTCGACAGGACCCGCTCGACGCCCGCGGTGATGGTGACCGGCTTGCCGAAGAAGAGCTCCGGATTCGCCCGGATCGTGTTGGTCGCCACTGGCACGCCAGCATCGGCATCGCCACCGCCACGCCGGCGCTGCGCGCTCGGCACGGCGATGCCGAGCAGCAGCAATGCCGTCACGGCGACCGCCGGGGCAGCGTGTGCGCGGGCAGCGCTGAAGGTTCTGACTCGAGTCGACCTGTTCACGTCGATTGGCCCGCTCACCTGCCTCCCTCCTGCAGCTTCTTCAACGCTTCGAGCCGCTGCCGTTGCTGCTCGAGCAGCTTCCGCTGAACCTCCGAAGGATTCTGCGCGTCGATCTCGTCTTCGACGTTGAGGTCGTCGCGCAGGGCGCCGCCGCGGTCCGTGCCGTCGTCGCTCGCGTCGAGGCCGCGCGCGACCATCAGCTCGCGCAGCAGCTTCGCGGTGTGCAGGTTCATCATGACGCGGGCGTTGTAGTAGACGCCGTCGGCGATGGTCAGCGGCAGCCAGCCGCGCTTGTTGCGGACGTCGAGCTTGGCGCCGGCGTTCACCAGCAGCATCACCGCCTCGTTCGAGCCGCGCCAGGCCGGGCCGTGCAGCGCCGTTTCGCCGTTCTTGTCGATGTCGTTCACCGGGCGCGCCGAGGTCGAGCAGGAGCTTCACGGCCTCGGCCGATTCCTCGGGCTCGCCCGGGCTCTCGCCCTGCGAGTAGACGCCGACGCCGGCGGCCACCATCAGCGGCGTGTCGCCCTCGACGTTGCCGATGAACGGATCGGCGCCGAGTCCGAGCAGCGCCTGCATCATCGGCACGTCGCACGACTTGGCGGCCAGGAAGAACGGCGTGGCGCCGAAGCGGTTGAGGCTGTTGCGCCCTTCCATGTCGCGAGTTCGGCTCCTTGGTCTGGCGGGCGTTGATGTCGGCGCCGTGCTCGACGAGCTTCTTGCGCCAGGTCGAGGCTGCTCAGGTTGCCCTGCGGCTTCTGGCCGGGGTTGTTCTGGCCGCGCTGCGGCCGCCGCGACCATACCATCTGGTGCAGGGCCGTCCAGCCCTGGCCGGCGGCGTTGGGATCGATGCCGTGCTCGCAGCAGCACTGCGGCCGCTTCGTAGTTGAGGCCCTGGATGGCGGTGACGAGCGCGCTGGTCCCGTCGGGCAGCGTGTCGTTGACGTCGGCGCCGGCGGCGACCAGCGCCTCGATCGTGTCGATGTGCCCCTGGCGCGCCGCGAACAGCAGCGGCGTCCAGCCGAAGATCGACCGGTCGGTGATGTTGGCGCCGGCTTCGAGCAGCAGCTTCACCGTCTCGGCGTTGCCCTCGTGCGCCGCCCACATCAGCGCGGTCTGCTGCTTCCAGCGTTCCGGGCGTTGACCTTGGCGCCGTGCGCCAGCAGCACCTTCACCGCGTCGACCTTGCCGGTGCGCGGCCGCGGTCATCAGCGGCGTCTCGCCTTCCGGCAGCGCGCGTGTTGGCGTCGGCGCCGGCCTTGAGCAGCAGCTCGATCATCGCGCGCGTTGCCGTTGACGCGCCGCGGAATAGAGCGGCGTGACGCCGTAGCGGTTCGCCGCCTTGACGTCGGCGCCGGCCCGCGACCAGCAGGCTCGGCGGTGGCGAGATCGTCGCGGTCGGTCGCCCAGTGCAGCGCCGTCGTCCCGTCGGCCTCGGCGACGTTCGACCGCGTTCGGCTGCTTCAGCAGGACGCGGACGGCCGTCGGCGTCGCCCTTCTTGACGGCGTCACGAGCGGCGCGCGCGCCGCCGGCCGCTCGCCGTGCCGGCACGGCGAGCGAGCGCGTGCGGCCAGCGCCACCCGACGATGCGCTCGATCTGCATGCTCGATGTCTCCTGCGACCTCGATGCTCGTCCTCGTCACGCGTCGCTGATCGCTGGACCTCAGCGGGACGCATCCGCCGGTCGACGGCCGCGGTCGCGCGCTCGCGCTGCGTCGCACGCGCGGGCACGTCGTCGAGGTCGAGCGCGCCGGTGCTGTCGCCGAAGCTCTCGATCGGCACGCCGGCCCTGTCGACGAGGTCGACGCAGCAGGTTGGACAGCGGCGTGCCCATCGGCGCCGCGACGTGACGGTTGCCCTTGAAGCCGCCGGCGCCGCCGACGAGCGCGATCGGCACGTCCATGTGCGAGTGGATGTTGCCGTTGCTCATGCCGCCGCCGATCATCAGCAGCGAGTGATCGAGCAGGCGTGCCGTCGCCGTCGGGCGTGTCCCGCATCTTGTCGACCAGATAGGCGAACAGGCTCGACGTGCCAGGTGCACAACTTGGCGTACTTCGCCAGGTTCTCCGGGATTGTCGCCGTGGTGCGACATCGCGTGGTGCGACTCGTTCAGCCCGATCTCCGGATACATCCGCGCGCGCTGCTCGCCGCCATACATGAAGGTGGTGACGCGGGTGATGTCGCCCTGGAAGGCCAGGCACTGCAGGTCGAACATCAGCTTGGCGTGGTCGTCGAACCGCTCGGGCACGCCGATCGCCGGGACGCTCGTAGTCCGGCAGCGGCGACTCGGCGTTCTTCGCCTCGGCCTGCTGGATGCGCCGCTCGACCTCGCGCAGCACGTCGAGGTAGTCGGAGACCGACGACGCGGTCGGCGGGCCCGAGCCTGGCCCGGAGCCCGGCCATCTCCTCGATCGCCGAGTCGAGGATGCTGCTCTTGGTCGCGAGCGGCGGCGAGCTGCTGCGACGCCGGGCCGCCGTCGCCGAACAGCTGCTCGAACACCAGCCGCGGACTGCTCTGCGTCGGCAGCGGCGTCGTCGGCGACGCCCACGCCAGCGTGGTGCCGTAGGCGCAGCTGTAGCCGGTGTCGCAGCCGCCGGTCGACCGAGTTCGGGCAGAATCGCCAGCTCGAGCGACGGCAGCGGCGTCTCCTTGCGGAACTGCGACGGCGATCACCTGGTCGACCGAGATGCCGGCGCGCAGGTCGGAGCCTTCGGTGCGCTTGATGTGCGTGCCGGTCAGCCACGAGCCGGTGCTGCGGGTGTGGTCGCCGTTGCCGTCGCCGAGGCTCTCGGCCGAGCGGTTGATGCAGGCCGCTGACGACGGTCAGCTGGTTGCGGAACGGCTCGAGCGGCTTCAGGATCGGCGAGAACTCGAAGTCGGCGCCGACCGTCGTCGGCTTCCAGTAGTTGACGCCGGTGTGGTTCATCGCCACGCCGTTCGGCATGTAGAAGAAGCCGTAGCGCTGCACCGGCCTGGCCGCCGTCTGGCCAGCGCGCGTCAGCGCCGGCACCATCGCGTCGAGCAACGGCAGCGCCAGCGACACGCCGATGCCGCGCAGGACCGTGCGGCGCGACAGGGCCTTCTTCGTGATGATCATGACTCGAATCTCCTCATCTGGAATGGAGCGCTCTTGACGATGCCGAGAACGAGCGACGAGAAGCGGTAGTCGCTGCGGCGCGGCGTCGCGCAGGATGGCGCGGACCGCCGGCGCGTCGTAGTACTCGACGCCGCGGCCCGAGCGCATAGGTCAGCAGCGTGCTGGTCACGTTGGACGAGGAACTGGTCGCGAGTGATTGACCAGCACCTGCCGCAGGCCGGCCAGGCCGTCGATGCGCGTGCCGTCGGCGATAGACGCCGGAGTTGTCGATCGGCTCGAAGTTCTCGTCGTAGGTGCGGTAGCTGGCCGACCGCGTCGAAGCTCTCGAGCGCGAAGCCGATCGGGTCCATCAGCTTGTGGCACGACGCGCACACCGGGTTGGCGCGGTGCTGCTCGAGCCGCTGCGCGCATGCGTCTGCACCTTGGTGACCTGGTCGCCGTTCTCCTGCAGCGCCGGCACGTTCGGCGGCGGCTCGGGCGGCGGCGCGCCGAGCATGTTCTGCAGCACCCACTTGCCGCGCACCACCGGCGAGGTGCGGTTCGGCAGCGCGGTGACGGTCAGGATCGCGCCCTTGCCGAGCAGGCCGCGACGCGGGCTGTCGTCGGCCAGCGTCACGCGGCGGAAGTTGACCCCCTTGACGTTCGGGATGCCGTAGTGCTGGGCCAGCCGCTCGTTGACGAAGGTGTAGTTCGCGGTCAGCAGCTCGAGCGCCGGCCGGTCCTCGCGCACGATGCTGTCGAAGAACAGCTCGGTCTCGCGCTGGAACGCCAGCGCCAGCGTGTCGCCGTAGTCGGGGAACAGGAACGGGTCCGGGACGATGTCCTGCAGCCGGCGCAGCGACAGCCACTGACCGGCGAAGTTGGTGGTGAACGCCTGCGAGCGCGGGATCGGCCAGCATCCGCCGCGTCTGCCGCTCGAGCACGGCCGGCTCGTGCAGCGTGCCCTGCATCGCCAGGTCGAGCAGCTCGTCGTCCGGGATGCTGCTCCACAGGAAGAACGACAGCCGCGACGCCAGCTCGAGGTCGCTGATGCGATAGACGCCGCGCGGCCGCGCCGTCGCCGGCGCGAACTCGGTGCGGAAGAGGAACGACGGGCTCACCAGGATGCGCTGCAGCGCCAGCTCGATGCCGGCGTCGAAGTCGCCGTCGGCGCGGCCCTGGCCGTAGAAGTCGAGCAGCACCTTGCAGGTCGGCGTCGGTCGACCGGCCGGCGATAGGCGCGCCGCGCCAGCGTCGACAGGATGGTCCTCGCGCAGCCGGCTTCCTCCGCGGCCGCGGCCGGACGGCAGACGAAGACGCGCGATAGCTCGGTGACGTCGTCGGCGCCGCCCGGGTTGAGCGGGCCCATGATCTCGAGCTCGCGCAGCGCCGCGCCTTCGCGCGTCTCGCGCGCGTCGTCGGTGCCGCGGCCGATGTACGGCTTCAGGAACGGCTTGCGGAAGCCCTTCGGACACGGCGCCGGTCTTCATCGAGGAAGGTGGCGCGGATCTCGTGCACGCCGGCCGTGAGCGGCACCTGGACGACCCAGTTGTCGTCGAGGTCGTTGCGCGCCTGACGTCTGCCGTTCGTCCTCGGCTCACCGTCGGCCGTCGCGCGCTCGCGCCGCGCCGGCGCGGCCGGCGCCTGGCGCCGACCTGCCGCTCGATATTGAGATCGCACGCCGGGCGTCGCCGGCACGGTGAACACCTTCACCTGCTCGCCGTCGACGCTGATTTCGAGCTGCTGCTCGCCGAGGAAGTGCGGGATGTCGTAGTCGATGCCGCGGCCGAGCCGCACCTTGATGACGTAGTCGCCGTCGCGCGGCGCGAAGTAGTCGACGCGCGTGCCGCCGCGCGTGCCGATCGGCATGCCCTCGAGGCGCACGTCCTGATCGAGCTGATCGGGCACGCGATACAGGTCGCCATTCGGCGGCGCCGGCGTGCCGAGCGCCAGCCGCGACACCTTCTGGGCGGCAGTTGAGATAGCGCTCGGTCAGCAGCGGCGACAGCTTCAGGACGCCGGCGATGTTGTCGAAGCCGTAGCTGATCTCGTCGGTCGGCAGCCAGGTGGCGACGTCGATCTCGAGGCCGAGCAGGTCGCGGATCGCGTTCTGGTACTCGGCCCGATTCAGGCGATGGAACGGCTCGGTGCGCCCGGGATTGGGATTCGCGGCGGCGGCGCCGTCGAGCGCCGCCTTCGAGCGACGACGGTGAACGCGTCGATGCACCGCCTGCGTCCGGCCGCGGCATGCCGGCCGGCGGCATCAGCCCGGCGCGCAGCTTGACGACGACCTTCTCCCACTCGGCGGCGTGTGCCGCGACGTTGGTCGACGTCCAGCGTGTCGAGCGCCAGGCCCGCCGTCTTGAGGCGCTGGTTGTGGCAGGTGACGCAGTAGGTGTCGAGAAAGGCCTTTGACGGAGCGGCAGGCAGTGGATGCGAGGGGATTGCTCGCAGCCTGCGCGGCCGCGACGCGGGGTGGTGCCGGCGGCGCAGCGGGCCGCGGCTCTCGCGGCGCCGTGCTCACCGCGCTGGAGGCGAGCAGGGCAAAGGCGGCGAGAGAGAGCGGCGGCCAGCCAAGGTTGACGTGACGTTTCATGGGTTCTCCTCGGTGGCGTCGCGCAGATGCGCGCACGACGTGACCGGACACCAAGGGCTAGAGCAAGTCGGGTTCCGCCGTCGCTGCGCACGATCACCGTGCCGGTCGATGACTGCAAGCCGTTGCGCGCGAGCTGTTTAACGGCGCGCTCGCGATCGCGACGCGCGACCTGCGCGCGCCCTTGTCGCGAGACACTCTTGTCGCAGCACCCCGTGAGCCGGGCGCAATCCCGTAGGAGGACGCGGCGTGTGCGCCCGCCGCCGGGCACCTGATACGCGCGCACACGGAGGCGAACACGCCGCACGCAGCGTCGAGCACACAAATTGGTCGCGGTGCGCGCAGACGCGGTGCAACGTTGTCGCAACGCTTCGGTGCGCCTGGAAGCAGCCATCATGGAGGCGAGTGGATGCGGGAGATGACGAGCGGGTGACGGAGGTGAAGAGGAGGAGGGCCGCAGGCCGGGCCGCCTGAAGGCGGACGCCACGCACAGCTCATACGTGGCGTCAGCCTTGGGACAGACTGCTGGCGGGGGAGACTGCTGGCTGGGGAGGCTACGAGCCGGCGCTGGTGCCGCAGCTGGCGGCGACGCTCTGGACGTTCATCACGTTGACGGCGTCCGCCGGCTTCCGCACCAGCAGCCCCTGAACGGTGACCGTGTGGCCCTCGAGCCTGTCGATCGGCGAGAGCACGTAGAGCAGCCGGAACGTAGCGGTGCCCAGCGGCGGCGCCGCCGCAGCGGCGGGTGGACCGCCGCTCGGCGGCCGCTGCGGCGAGCCGGCGCGAGTGACAATCCAGCCGCTACTGTCCTTTGCCAGGCAACCCGACACCGCGACGAAGGCACCGTCGGGCAGGCCGCCGCCGTCACGCTTCGTCAACTGAATCGCCGGCGCGGCCGCAGCGGTCAGTTCGCTCGCACCCGCAGGCGCACCATTGCTCTGCAGGAGGAAGGCGGTGACGTCGACATACGTCGCTTCGCTCAGGCTGCCGGGTGCGTCGTTCGGCATGCTTCGCCGCAGGTAGGTGAACAGGCGGTCGACCGGCGCTTCACCCCACGCTGCCCAGAAGCGATCACCGGTGAACCGCTGCGGCACTCCGTCCGCATCGGCGGCGTGGCACCGGTTGCAGTAGTTGGCGTAGGCGGCCTGGCCGCGGCCGGCCTGGCTGCTGGTGTAGACGCCGTCCCACGCCGTCCGCGCCGGCGAGCCTGGCGAGGAATTCGATTGTTGCGCCGCTACGGTTGCTGCACACAGCAGCACCGCAGCGGCAATTCCCTGAGTCTTCACGCGCAGCAACTCCTGTCCGCTCAGTAGGCGATCGCGTAGCAGTCGCGCGACTGCTTTTGCCGCCGCACGTGTGCGCCATGCGGTTGTCGCGACCGGAGCAAGTTGCAGTCCATCTCGTCGCGCCGCCCGCGGTGCGTCGCCATGAATAGAACACGCATGTGCCGCGGTGCGGCTGCGCACAGGCGCCGACGCCGCCCCTACGGTGTTGTGGAATACACCCTGCCCTCCCCACAAACGTGTCGTGGAGTCGGCGCGCGCCTCGCCCCGAAAACGCCGCGGTCAGCACGTGTGCGGCCGCACCATCGACGCTCGCTGCCGCTGTCGCACATTTCGGTCGGGTGCTCCTGCCGCAGCCCGCCAAGGTTGTCGCTTTTGCGCGCACGGCCGGCGCCAGGCACCGTGTGCTGACGGCTCGATCGACAAGTTCCCTAGCGAAGAGCGCTGCCTGCAGCCCTGGCGTTGTCATGGCCTCGTGCTTGCGAGGGTGCTGAGCGCGCCGTATCCCAGACGAGCGACGCTCCCTCGCACCGCCGCGAATCCATCACTGCAGCCCCGACACTGCTCGACCCCAATGCTGTTTCGCGAAGGAGAGACATCTTGATACGCCGTTACCTCATTTGGTTGATCGCATTGACGCTTCTGCTGCCCGCCGGACTTGCCGCCCAGCAGAACGCGACGGTGCAGGGCACCGTCATCGACGAATCGAAGGGCGCGATGCCCGGCGCCACGGTGACCGCCACCGAGATCAACACCGGCCGCCAGTCGACGATCGTGACCGCCGAAGACGGCCGTTACCGCTTCGACGAACCTGGCGCCCGGCAAGTACAAGGTGCGGATCGAGCTGCAGGGCTTCGCCACCGCCGAAGTCGCCGAGCATCGAGCTGCTGGTCGGCGCCAACGCCACCGTGCCGCCGCTGGCGATGAAGCTGGCGACGCTCGACGGAGACGGTGACGGTGACGCGGCCAGGCGCCGCTCGTCGACGTCACGTCGTCGCAGGTCGCCGGCAACATCGATCGCCGCCAGATGGCGGAGCTGCCGCTGCAGGGCCGCAACTGGCAGGAGCTGTCGCTGATGGTCAAGGGCGTGACCGCCAACAACGTCGACGAACACGCCCGGCGCCGCCGACGACCAGTTCCAGCTCAATCTCGATGGCCAGCAGATCACGCAGCGCGTCGCCGGCTCCGGCTTCGGCCAGCCGAAGGTGAGCCGCGAGGCGATCGCCGAGTTCCAGATCGTCACCAACATGTTCGACATCACGCAGGGCCGCTCGACCGGCATGCAGGTGCAGGCGATCTCGCGCTCGGGCACCAACGAGATGCGCGGCGACGACCTACGGCTTCTTCCGCAGCGACAAGTTCAACGCCGCCGATCCGGTCGCCAACACGCGTGCTGCCGTTCCAGAACCAGCAGGTCGGCGGCACGCTCGGCGGGCCGATCGTCCGCGACCGGGCGCACTTCTTCGCGTCGTACGAGTACGAGCGGCAGCCGGCGGACGTCGTTCCTGGCGCCGACGCGGCTGCCGAACCAGACCTTCGAGTTCGAGACGCAAGCCGATCAACAAGAACTATCTCGGTCGCGTCGACTACCAGCTGTCGTCGACAGGACAGCTTCACGGTCCGCGGCCAGCGCTGGGCGTTCGACAATCCGTTCTCGATCTCGAGCGGCACGGCGCACCCGTCGACGGCGCAGAGCAACCAGCTCGTTCTCGACCAACGTCGTCGGCACCTGGACGCACGTCGTCAGCTCGAACCTGATCGATGCAGCTGCAGGGCGGCGTCAACCGGTTCTCCTGGTACAACGACGCGATCCCGTCGAACGACGTGCAGTTCCACAACACGCCGTTCTTCGTGCCGCGAGTTCCAGTTCCCCGGCCTGACGCTCGGCGGCCAGCGCGAACTATCCGAACTACACCTGGCAGAACACCTACAGCAGCCGCGTCGACGTGACACTGGCACGCGGGCAGCCACGACGTCGAAGTTCGGCGCCGAGTTCCTGCGGGTGCGCGACACCAAGGAGTGGTCGCTCAACCGCCGCGGCACCTATGTGTTCTCGACGCGGCCGTCGGACGCCGAGCTCGAGCGCCGCTTCCCGGCGGATGCCTGGGACGATCCGACGCGCTGGGACATCAGCGGGCTCGAGCCGTATCTGCAGCGGTTCGACATCAACTTCCACCCGGACTACCTGATCGACATCCCGCGGCCGACGCTGGCGCTGTGGTTCGGCGACAACTGGCGCATGACCGACAACCTGTCGGTCAACCTCGGCGTGCGCTACGACGCCGACTGGGGCGCCACCAACCCGCCGGGCGTCACCGACACGGTGATCCTGATCAACAACGGCCGCGAGTCGGGCGACTTCGGCTACAAGACCGGCATCCACGACCTGAACAACGTCGCGCCGCGCGCCGGCTTCGCCTACAACGTCGGCGGCAAGAGCGACCTGGTCATCCGCGGCGGCAGCGGCCTCTACTACAACACGCCGGTGTCGAACGTGACCTACAGCCACCAGTTCTTCAACCAGGCGATCTCGGCGACGCTCGATGCCGAACGGCCCGGGCTTCATGGAGAATCCGACGCGCGGCATCACGCGCGGAGGACTACCTCTCGGGTGCCGTCGCCGCGCCGGTGCAGGCGCCGCGCGTCATCGCCGTCCGACTACAAGGATGCCGTACAGCTGGCAGAGCTCGATCGGCTTCCAGAAGCAGCTCGGCGCGGTGATGGGCTTCGACGTCGACCTGACGGCATTGAAGGAGCGCAACCAGGTGCGTCGGCCGCGACCCGAACCTGTTCTACGACCCGGTCACCGGCTACAACCTCGACCCGGTGCGCTTCGGCCGGCCCAACCCGGCCTACGGCCAGATCCAGTGGATGGAGAGCACCGGCAAGACCGAAGCGGTGCTGCTCTCGCGCTCGTTCACGCGCCGCTTCGCCAACAACTTCCAGGGCGGCGTGACCTACACGCGCACGCTGTCGCGCAAGAACAACACGACCGGCTTCGGCATCCAGGCAAACAACCAGTTCGACCTGGACGGCTGACTGGGCGCGCGTCGACCGACTTCCAGCGCGACACGCTGCGGGCCAACGGCATCGTCAACCTGCCGTGGCAGTTCACCGTCGCCGGCTCGTTCTTCTACGGCTCCGGCACACTACTACAACGCCACGCTGTCGGGCAGGCCGTACAACAAGCCGGGCACCAACCGCCTGAACGTCGGCGCGCCGATCACCATCCCGGCGGCGATGCTCGACCGCTGGGAAGGGCCGGCGGTGATCGACACCGGCAGCGTCTGGCCGCGCAACGCGCTGCGCGGGCTGCCGCTGCACAAGGTCGACATGCGGGTGTCGAAGCGGATCAGGGCTGGCGGCGTCAACCTCGACGCTGCTCGGCGAGGTGTTCAACGTCTTCAACTGGAAGAACTACGGCAGCTACAACACGCAGCTCGACTCGGCCTCGTTCGGCCAGCCGGTCGCCTCGTCGGGCAACGCCTACGTGCCGCGCTCCGGTCAGCTCGGCTTCCGCGTCGAGTTCTAGTCAACGGCACGCGTCGACCAGGCCGGCGGCCGCCCGGGCTCGTGCCCCGGCGGCCGCCGGTGCTGTTTGTGGGGCATCCCGCCTGCACACCCCGCGGCCTCTGCCGGATCGGCCCAGGCGTCGATGTCGTGAGCGGATGGGCCGTCCCATCGTATGGAGACACTGATGTTCGGGTTACTGCTGATCGCGCAGCTCGCGGTCCACGTCGCGGCTACGCCAACGCTCGCCGCGACGACAGGGCTGAAGTGCGAGTTCACCATGTCTGCGGTTGGCAACTGGAGCGACGGAGCGGCGGCCCTGGTACAGCCCGCCAGGTTGCGGCTGTCGTTCGACGCGATCAACACCGACGAAGGCACGGCCGCGTCTTCTGGGGGGATGGGTCGCTCCGACATCACCGCCCGGCTGTCGCCGTCGGCATTGCACTTCATCCAGATGTTCAGGGACGGGCCGCTTTACGTGACGACGGTCTTCACACAGGAGACCAGCACAGGAAAGCTGAAGGCGGTGCACTCGCGCCATGAGGAAACCGGGGTTCGCATCCCTGGGTTCACGTCCAGCCCGGAACAGTATTACGGCGAATGCGAGGCGCAGCCGTGACCGCGGCTGTCAACCGCCGCGCCCTGCTGCGGCGCGGCGCTGCCGTAGTCGCGGCGCCGCTGTTGCCATGGCAGGCGATGCTTACCGCGCAGCAAGATGGACCGGTCTACCTGCACTACGACCAGGCGCAGCTCGATGCTGCCTACAACCAGGACGTCTGGGCCGCCAATGCGCAGCAGGTCCGTGAGCGCTGGGCGACGAACAGCAGCTACGCCCGGGCGAACCTCGGTGAGCCGTTACACGTCCGCTATGGACCGGCACCGGTCGAGACCCTCGACATCTACCGGGCTGACCGGCCTGACGCGCCGATTCACCTGTTCGTCCATGGTGGCGCCTGGCAACGCGGCGTGGCGCACGACTCGGCATTTGCCGCCGAGCTGTTCGTTCGCTCCGGCGTCCACTTCGTCGTCCCGGATTTCGCCTGGGTCCAGGACGTCGACGGCCGCCTCTTGACGCTCGCTGACCAGGTCCGCCGCGCCGTCGTCTGGGTATACCGGAACGCAGCGGCCTTCGGCGGCGACCGGGCCCGCATCTACATCAGCGGGCATTCCTCTGGAGCGCACCTGGCGGCGGTGGCACTGACGACCGACTGGACCCTGTACGGCCTGCCGCCGGCGCTGTTCCGCGCCGGGCTCTGTTGCAGCGGCATGTTCGACATGAAGGGGCCGCGGCTGTCATCACGACGCGCCTACGTCAGGTTCGATGATGAGACCGAGCAGTCGCTCAGCCCGATTCGGCACCTCCGCTACCTGCATTGCCCACTCGCCATCCTCTACGCGTCGCTCGACAGCCCTGAGTTCAGGCGCCAGTCACGCGACTTTGCCGCTGCCCTCGAGGCCTACGGCAGGAGCACGCGCCTGATCGAAGGCGAACGGTACAACCATTTCGAGCTGATCGAGACACTGGCCAACCCCTACGGCATCGCCGGGCGTATCGCCCTCGAGCAGCTGCGGCCGGCCTGAGCGATGGAAGTCGTACTCTTTCCAAACCCACGGCGCCCCGGCATCGGCCTCCGGCCCCGCCGCGAAGGCCAGCGCCCGCTGCTGCCGCAGCACGCCCGGCACTGCCCCGTACTCGAGGCAGGCAGCGCCATGGGTTACCTGGTGCACCCGCCACTGAACGACAACGAATCGTTTCACGTCGCCTACGAGGGCGAAGGACGATACCGCTTCGTCTACTCAGTGAACCCAAACGGCAGCACGTGGCAGCCGATCTTCACCGTCGCTTACGGGCTGCCGGTCGGCGGCATCGGCGCCGCGCGCGAGGATGTGACGATGCTGATCCAGGCCACCCCGGAATCACGCGAGATGGCACTGCTGATGACGCGCATGTTCATTGCCGTCGACGATCTCGGCACGCCCGCCGGCGCCGTCACCCTGCGTGGCGCGTGGAACTTCCAGACGCCCGCCGGGTGGGACACGGTCTACACGCCGGTCTTCAACATGATCGAGCGACCGGTCGCGCCGGGGTTGGTCGTCCGCGTCGAAACCGACTGGTTCGGACACGACAGCGAATTCCGCTACGTGCTGCAACCGGGGGAGTCGATCTCGGCCGCCCGCAACATGCCGATTGGACAGGTGCTGTTCGTGCCGCGCGAGGAGACGACGTTTCGCGACGGCACCGAACAGGAGGTGGCCGCCCGGCGCGCGTCGGCCGAGCGGTTCTTCCGGGACAAGTCGGTCGTGAAGCGCACCACCCCGTACGGCCTGGAGTTCAGCCCGCACTACGTGACGGAGAGCAGGAGACATGGGCGGAAAGCAGAAGGTGGAAAGTAGGAAGTGGAAAGTAACTGCGGCTAGAACGAATTGACGAACGTGGCCTCCTCGCCTCGCGCAAGCTGCGCCGCCAGCGTGTAGTGGTGGTAGTGCATCGCGCAGCGGATCACGTAGCCGAGTAGCTGGCCCGGATCGCGGCGGCGGATCAGCTGCCCAGCGATCTCGCGCCGGTATCGCCGCCGCAGTGCCCGGTCGGGCACGGTGCGCATCAACTTCGCGCACAACACCATCGCACGTCCGAGGTTGATGCCCTGCCCCTTGAGCCGGCGCAGCGGGTGTGCGCGCCAGTGGCGCGCGCGTGCTGGTGCGAACGGGGTCGCGGCATTGCCCAGGCCGCCGCGCAAGCGGTCGAAGTAGGCGTCCGGCTCATAGACCTGGCGCATCAGCCGCTCGTATCCTGCACGTAACGCCTGGCGCGTCATTGTCGCTGGTATCACGTTCGTGCCAAACGGCGAGTGGTCATCAGGGTCGAGACGCCCGGCCGCTGCCAGCCGCGCGTGCAGCGGCGTCTTCGGGATGGCGTAGAGCATGCCGATCATCGCCTGGGCGATGCGCGCCTCGCGCAGGAACTCGAGCTGCGCGTCGAAGATGCGCTCGTCGTCGTGGTCGAACCCGAGGATCATCCCGCACCAGACCTCGAGCCCGGCGGCTTGCACCATGCGGACGCGATCGATGGCTGGGACGCCGCGCATCAGGTTCTGGTGCTTTCGCGTCTCTAGCAGCGACGCCTCGTTGGGAGTCTCGATGCCGATGAACACGCTGAGAATGTTCGCCGCCACCATCAACCGCATCAGCGCAGCGTCTTCCGCGAGGTCGAGCGACGCCTCGGTGACGAAGATGAACGGGAACCCGTTCGCCTCCTGCCACTCGGCCACCGCCTGCAGCAGCGGTGTCACCGCACGCTTGTTGCCGATCAGGTTGTCGTCGACGATGAACACGATCTCCATGCGGCTGCGGCGTAACGCCTGCAGTTCGGCAATCACCTGGGCAACCGTCTTCAAGCGGGGGCGTCGGCCGAAGGTAACGATGATGTCGCAGAACTCACATTGAAACGGGCAGCCGCGCGAGAACTGGATGCTGCCGAACAGGTAGTGCCGCATGTCGAGGCACCGGTAATCGGGCGTCGGCACCTGGCTCATGTCGGTGCGGCTCGCCTGCTCGTAGCGCTCCTGCGCCGCGCCGTCCTGCCAGTCGGCGAGGAATTGCGGCCAGGTGTCTTCCGCTTCGCCGACGAAGATCGTGCTCACCAGGCTGCCGAAGTAGCGCTCGTCGACTGTCACCCACGGGCCGCCGGCGACGGTGAACACGCCGCGCCGCTGCAATTCGGCGAGAATCTCGCGCATGCGCGCCCGCTGCACGCTCATGCCGGTGATGCCGACGATGTCGGCGCGCGCCAGGCGATCGAAGTCGAGTGCCTGGACGTTCTCGTCGATTACGGTCACCGTGTGCGGCGACGGGGTCAACGCGGCGAGCAGCGGCAGGCTGGCCACCGGCATCGCCGCGCGCTTGCCGAGCAGCGGCAGCGCGTACTCCAGGCCCCAGTACGAGCCGTCGAATCGCGGGTTGATGAGGACGATGTCGGCCGCTGTGCGGGGTGCGGGCCCCGGTGCCCCTGGAAAAGGTGCCACAGCGGTCTCCTTCTGACGCGACTGGGTTGCGGCCGATCGAGGGGCGGATCGAGGCGCATCATAGCCCAGGCGCGACCGCAGCGCGGCGGGCGGTCAGGAATCGTTCAGTGGCAGGGTGATCGCCACCTGGGTGCCGCGATTGAGGCCGGCGCTGCTGACCGTGATGCTGCCGTTGTGCGCCTGGACAATCGACCGGGAGAGCGGCAGGCCGAGGCCGAGCGAGCCGGTGTCGTGCCAGCCGACGTCGCCGCGGCGGAAGCCTTCGAACACGCGCGACAGGAACGCTGGGTCGATGCCGCTGCCGGTATCTGTGATCACCACCCGGGCGCTGTCGCCGACACGCTGCGTGCGGACGTCGATGGTTCCGCCGCGCGGCGTGTGCTTCAGCGCGTTGACCAGGACGTTGGTGAAGACCTGACGCAACCGTGTCGGGTCGCCGTCGGCAACCAGTTGCACCGCTTCGCGACTCTGCACCAGCCGCACGCCCCGTTCCGCGGCTCCCGGCAACACGGCCTTGACGCAGTCGTCCAGCAGATCGGCGATGTTCAGCGCCTGCGGTACCAGCCGCCACTGCCCGGAGGCAATCGCGGCGACATCGAGCAGATCCTCGACCAGGCGCGCCTGCTGCTCGGCGTTGCGCTGCACGATCGGCAGCGCCCGCTCCGGCGGAATGGCGCCGCCGAGCGCCATCTTGGTGTAGCCGAGCACGGCGTTCAGCGGCGTGCGCAACTCGTGCGACAAGGTGGCGAGAAATTGATCCTTCAGCTTGTTGGCGGTGCGCGCTTCTTCCTCGGCGATGCCGAGCGCCTGCGCTTGCTCCGCCTGCGCCCGCTCCGACGCCCGGAGCCGGTGCACCAGGTAGGCGGCGACCATGCCGCTGACCGTCAGCATCAGGAAGTCGAGCCGCTCGGAGGTGTCGAAGTTGTTGGCACCCGCAAGCGGCGGCACCAGCTGGTTGGCAGCCAGCAGTGACGCGACGACCGCGATGCCTGCGGCGATCGGGCCGCCCCAGAACGCGCTGACCAGCACCGGAATGATCAGCGTGACCAGCGGCGGACGGGGTTGCCACAGCGGCTGAATCGCGGCGAGCCCGACCGTCGTCGCCGAGACCAGCACCAGCGGCAGGACTAGCCACAGCCCGATATTCACGAGCCCAGCCGAGAGCACGCGGAGCCGGGTACCGATCCTCACCATCTCGAGCGTCACACCAGGAGTATCGGCGCCGTGCCGCCTGCAGCCCAGAGCGTCGCGAACCCCGTCCGGGCATGCTACCGTGCGCCTGAAGGCGATGGCGATCCGAGGAGAAGGTTCCGAGGGGAAGGTTGGAAGGGGAATTACTGGGATGGAGATCCGGCCGGAGCGTGCGACCGATGTGGAAGCGATCGGAACGCTGAATCAGCTGGCCTTCGGCACCCCGCTGGAGGCGACGCTGGTTGACGCGCTCCGTCGCGAGGCGACGGGGCTCGTGTCCCTTGTCGCCGAGGACAACGGCGTCATCGTCGGGCACATCCTTTTCTCTCCGGTGACGCTGGCGCCGGTGACCGGCCCTGGTATCAACCTGGCGCTCGCCGGGCTCGGGCCGATGGCCGTGACGCCGCTACGGCAGCGCGCTGGTATCGGCTCAGCGTTGGTGCAGCGCGGCCTGGACCGCTGCCGCCAACACGGCTACGCCGCCGTAGTCGTGCTCGGTCACCCCGAGTTCTATCCCAGGTTCGGCTTCGTTCCGGCGTCGCGGTTCAGGCTGACCTGCGAATACGATGTGCCGGACGAAGTGTTCATGGCGCTGGAGCTCGTCGCCGGCGCGCTGCCGCAGACAGGCGGGATGATCCGGTATCACCCCGCATTCGGCCGCAGCGGCGCCTGACGCGAGGCACTGCGCATCAGCCGCGGTGCCTCAGCCACCGCCCAGCCAGGGGCTGCGTTTATGATCCGTGCCGGCGGGCGGCCGATCGCGTCCTTCCTTTGGGCCCTGGCCGTCCTCGCGCTGCGTGTTCTCGTCGCCCTGGTCGCCGTGGTGCCCGCCAAGATCTTGATCCGCTTGCGGCTGACCGTCGGCGTTCCAGTCGGCGTTCTGAAGGGTGGGGTTCTCTGGCATCGCGCTCTCCTGCCTGCCATCGTAGCGGGAAGCGGCATGCGCAAACCAATGAGATGGGTCGGGATGTGACGCCGCCGACATATGCCTCACCGCCCGGCTCGAGATCTGCGCATGCTGCGCGCGGATATCGATGGCACGGTCTACGATCACCATCGCGAGCGCCAACCTGTGTCCCTGCACACATCCTCCCTTGCCATCCCGGCGTGGCGACACCGATGCTGCAGAGTTCGGACCCCGCGCGCAGCAGTGCCGGCAAAGTTGCCGGACGCACCACTGCCAACTCGCCACCCGCACGACCCGGCCGAGCGAGCGCAGCGATGCTCGTGGGGGAACGACCGCCTCGAGTCGAAGCCCGTACGACCTGCCCGAGCGAGCGAAGCGATGCTCGTGGGGACGAGCGCCTCGAGTCGCCACCGCGCGACCCGGCCGAGCGAGCGCAGCGATGCTCGTGGGCGAACGAGCGCCTTGCGTCGCCACCCGCACGACCTGGGCGAGCGAGCGCAGCGATGCTCGTCGGGGGAGGAGCCCGGCGAAGTGTAAGGAACGCCACCGCAGATGTCACCGGGTCGACGGGACTCGTGCACGCTCGTCGCGCGAGCGACGGCGTGCCTGAGGACGTCGAGCCCGCCGACAAAGCGAGCGTTAGCGAAGCTTGGGTTGGCGGGGTCGACGGGACTCGAACCCGCGGCCTCCGGCGTGACAGGCCGGCGTTCTAACCAACTGAACTACGACCCCAAGCAGTGTGTTGTGGCGCGCCACGTGCCGAAGCCGGTGGCGGCCGTCGCGACTGGTGCCCGGGCGGAACCCGTGCTGCCGGTCGTGGCTGGCCTGCCGAGCCGAGGCTCGTTGCGCTCACGAACAGCGAGCGGCGAGCGAAGGCTGGTGGGCGGTACAGGACTCGAACCTGTGACAGCCGGCGTGTAAAGCCGGTGCTCTACCAACTGAGCTAACCGCCCGGCCCTACACAAAGAACGGATTATATCACTGCGCCAGCGCTTTCGTGATCGCCGAACGGAGCGCCGGGTCCGCCGGCGTGACGTCGCTCGGAAAAAACGCGACGACGCGACCCTGCTTGTCGACCAGGTACTTGGCGAAGTTCCACGCCGGCAGCTGCCCCGAGCCGCCGAGGAATGCGTAGACCGGCGACTGTTCCTTGCCCTTCTGCGTCACCACCTTCTCGAACATCGGGAACGTCACGTCGTAGGTCAGCTTGCAGAACGTGGCGATCTCCTCCGCCGAGCCCGGCTCCTGGCCGCCGAAGTCGTTGCTCGGAAAACCGAGCACGTTGAAGCCCTTGCCCTTCAACTCGCGGTGCAGCTTCTCCAGTCCGTCGTACTGCGGTGTGTAGCCGCACTTGCTGGCGACGTTCACCACCAGGCTGACCTTGCCCCGATACTCGGCGAGATCGGCGGACGTGCCCGCCAGCGTCCTGGTCTTCAAATCGTAAAACGACGTCACAGCGCCTCCCGCGGCAGTCGACGTGATGGCCAGCGCGATGGTAGCGGCGAACAGCAGCGATCCCTTCATGGTGACTCCACGTTCATCCCGAGCCCCAGTTATATCAGCATCGCTAGAACAGCATGATCTTGAGCGCGAGCAGCGCAAAGCCGGAGAGCAGGCCGACCAGCGCGCGGTACTCGCGGTTGCGCAGCGCCCGTTCGATGCTGAAACGGCGCCTCATCGGCTCTGCCTGCGAATTCCGGTAGCGATCGTAGGTGTCGCCGAAGGTGCGGCGCAAGAACGCCTCCTCGGTGCGCACCGCCGCGGTGATCGTCGAGGCCATGTAGACCGCAGCAATCGCGGCAAGCGGCCAGCTGCGGCAGGCGAGGACGATGCCGAGTGCCATCACCGCCGACCCGGCATAGAGCGGGTGGCGGGTCCAGCGGTATGGACCTGAGCGCGTGACTTCCCTGCTCTTCTCCAGGTGGCCGGCCGCCCAGACGCGAATCGCCTCGCCGAGCAGCGCCACCGCCAGGCCGCTGCGCCACGACGCCCAGGTTGGCTGCGCCAGGATGATCGCGAGCACGGCCGACGCGAAGCCGAGCGGCACGCGCAAGCGCGCCAGTCTGGCGACGTAATCAGCCATGTCGGGCAACCCGCCGTGCGATGGCCTGCATCACTTCACCCACGGCGATGTCGTCGATGCAGGGCGTTGCGCGGCGGCACCGCCGCTCGTAGACGCAGGAACACTGCTCGACACGCGACAGCGCGACATCGTCATGTGACCATGGCCCGTTCCTCGCGGGTATCGTCGGTCCGAACAGCGCCACGATCGGGGCGCCGACGGCGCCGGCGATGTGCAACGGGCCGGTGTCGCCGGACAGCACCAGCTTGGCGGCCCTGGTCACCGCAAACAGGTCGGTGATCGTCGTCGGTGGTGCCAGGATGGCGCTGCGCGCGGATGCGTCGATCACAGCCGCGGCCAGGTCTTCCTCGCCGGGCCCCCAGAGCACCACCGATCGCCAGCCGAATCGCGCCTGCATCGCCGCCGCGATCGCACCAAACCGCACCGCCGGCCAGCGCTTGTTCGGCCATGCCGCACCAGGGTTGATGACCGCATAGCCGCCGCTGCCTGCGGACCGCTGCACCTCCGCGGCGACGGCGCTGTGCGGCTCGCGGAGTGGAAACTCGACGCGCTCGTCGCGGATGCCGACGGCGTCGAGCAGCGCCAGGCTCTTGAAGATGACGTGCCGCCGCGCGCCGGGATCGACCGCCTGCGAGTAGAAGAGCCGCGCCAGCGGCTCGCGCAGGTGCTGTCGCGACAGACCAATCGTCCGCGCCGCACCAGCGCCGCGCGCCAACGCCGCCGATTTCAGCAGCCCCTGCAGATCGAATACGACGGCGTAGCGGCTGCGTCGCAGCGTGCGCAGTGTCTGCGCCAGCGCCGCCACGCCAGCGCGCGGGTCACAGGGAATCGCGCCGTCAACAGCGCGTACCAGGCGGACCATGTCGACATACCGCGGGTCGACCAGCCAGTCGATCCGCGCCTGGGGACGGTGGCGGCGAAGCGCGGCGGCGACCGGGATGGCGTGCACCACGTCACCGAGCGACCCCAGGCGCACGATCAGGAAACGCTCGCTCACGAGCCGGAACTGCCGATGCGCGACAGCAGCTCGCGCGTCGAGTGATCCTTGGGGTCGCCGACAATCGCCGTCCGGCCGCCGTAGGCGCGCACCACCTCCCGCTCCGGCACCGAGTCGACGGTGTAATCGGTGCCCTTGCAGTGGACGTCCGGGCGGAGCGCCTCGAGCAGCGGCCCGACCGTCAGTTCCGGGAAGACGACGACATAGTCGACACAGCGCAGCGCCGCGACCAGCTCCGCCCGATCGGCGGCGGACAGAATTGGCCGTCCCGCGCCCTTCAGCTGCCGCACCGAGTCGTCGTCGTTGAGGGCGACGACCAGAACATCCGCCTCCCGGGCCGCGGCTTCGAGATAGCGAACATGGCCGACATGCAGCAAATCGAAGCAGCCGTTGGCGAACGCAATCGTCCGCCCGGCCTGCCGCTCTTCGGCGGCACGCGACACCAGCTCCTGCCGCGTCACAATCTTCACATCGAACCTTCCGAACGACCCGAACCACCCGAACCACCCGAACGCCCCGAACGCCCCGAACGCCCCGAACGCCCCGAACGTTCTACGCCCCCGCGGAGTTCTTGCGCGGAGATCGTCGCCGTGCCGCGCTTCATCACCACCAGGCCGCCGGCATGGTTGGCCAGGTGCGCAGCCGCGGCGAAGCGCGCCCCGGCCGCGAGCGCCAGCGCCATGGTGGCGATGACCGTGTCGCCGGCGCCGGTGACGTCGGCGATTTCGTCCGAGCCGAAAATCGGGATGTGCTCCGTCGGCTCGCCGGCGACGAACAGCGCCATGCCGCGGCTGCCACGGGTGATGAGCACAGCCTGCATGCGTGTCGCCATCAGCACGCGACGCCCGGCCCGCTCCAGCGCGCGAGGGTCGTCGTTGATACGAACGCCGAGCGCCTGCTCGACCTCCGACTCGTTCGGCGTGCAGGCAGTCAGGCCGCGAAAATCGAGCAGCCGGTAGCGCGTGTCGACCAGGATTGGAACCGGGTGCGACGCGCGTTTGAGCGCCGCACGGAGTCTGTTCACCAGCGCCGGGGTCACCAGGCCCGAGCCGTAGTCGGACACCAGCACGGCGTCGGCACGTGAGGCGGCTGTCAGCGCCGCGCGCTCGAACGCCGCCCTCGTCTCCGCGTCGAATCCCTGCCCCACCGCCCGGTCGATGCGCACCACCTGCTGCTTGGCCGAATGGATGCCGCCAGCCAGGATGCGCGTCTTCACCGGCGTGGCGCGGCCGGCCGCGCGTACCAGGTGACGCCGGTCCACCTGTGGGTGCAGCGAAGCCGTCAGGCGGCGGCCGGGATCGTCGCGCCCGACCACCGACACCAGTGCGGCGCGGCCGCCGAGTGCGGCCACGTTGTTGGCGGCATTCCCGCCGGCGCCGGCGACCACCTGCGTCGAGTCGTACTCGAGGATCAGCACCGGCGCCTCGCGTGACACGCGGGCGACACGCCCGTAGACGAACTCGTCGGCGACCACGTCGCCGACGACCGCAACGGTGCGCCCCCTCGACGCGTCGATCAGCGCGAGGAGTTGAGCAGGATCCACTCGGCGGCCTCCATCAAATTGTTCAGGATAGCATCGGCGCGGAGAGTGCGGCCCGCGCTCCGCTCTTCCGCGGCGCCCTTGCCGGTGCGCACCAGGATGGTGCGGCAGCCGGCGGCAACGCCGCAGTCGACGTCGAGCTGCTTGTCGCCAACCAGCCAGGAGCGTGCGAGGTCCAGTCCGAGATCACGCGTGGCGCCGTGAAGCAACCCGGCAGCCGGCTTGCGGCAGCCGCAGGCAACGCGATACGCCTCGATCTCACCGTCGGGGTGATGCGGGCAGTAATAGAACGCGTCCACCACCGCCGCTTCGCGGGCCAGCGCCACCGAGAGTGCCGCGTGCACGTCCTGAACCGCCTGTTCGGTGAACAGGCCACGGGCCACGCCCGACTGGTTGGTGACGACCACCACCGCCAGGCCAGCCTGGTTCAGGCGACGGATGGCGGCCGCTGCGCCCGGCAGCAGCACCAGCGCGGCCGCGTCGGACAGGTAGCCGGCGTCTTCGATGATCGTGCCGTCCCGGTCGAGGAACACCGCCGGCCGGATCATCGCTGCGGTGCGCGCGTCAGGATCGCCTCGACCGCCTCGAAGACGCGCGACGGCGCCAGCCCGCGCATGCAGCGGTGGTCGATCGGGCACTCGCGCAGCATGCACGGGCGGCACCACACCGGGTTGATCAGGACCTCAGCGACGCTGCCGCTGCGCGGCAGCGGGGCGGTCTCGCGATCCCGCGTCGGTCCGAACAATGCGACCACCGGTGTGCCGGCGGCAGCCGCCAGGTGCATCGCCCCGGAGTCGTTTGCCACGCAGACGTTGGCCAGCGCCATCACCGCCGCCAGACCTTCGAGCGTGGTCGCTCCCGCCAGGTCGGTCATCTGCATCCGTGCCGCTGGCGGCAGCATGGCCGCGATTTCGCGCGTCGTGTCGGCATCCGCGGTGCTGCCAATCAGCACGCAATGGATGTCGCCGCGCGCCGCGAGCAGCGAGACCAGCGTGGCGAAGTGCGCCGGCAGCCATCGCTTGGCCGTGCCGTACGCCGCCCCCGGGGCAAGCACGACGAGGCGGCCGCCACGCTTGCTCTGCTCGTTGAGCAGCAGCCGCCGCGCTTCTTCGATCGCATCCCGGGGTACCGTGATCGCCGGCTCGAGCGCGCCGCTTGCCGCGCCGAGCTCACGCACCAGGTGCTGGTAGTACTCCGCTTGATGCACGCCACGCCGCGGCGACCGGACCGCTCGCGACAACAACAGGCGGCGCATGTCACGGGCGTAACCCCAGCGCTCGGGAACAGCCGCGCGCCGCAGCAGCCAGGCAGTGGCGAACGAATTGGTGAAAAGGATGCCGATGTCGGCGGCCGCATCGCGGAGTTCCGCCACGTCGGCCTGCAGCGTCGCCCGGTCGAGCAGGCCGCCGCGCCACTTGAGTGTGACGACGCCGGTGACTTCCGGCACGAGCGCGAAGAGGCTGGCGACCGCGCCGCGCGCGGCAACGGTAAGCCGGGCATCGGGGTAGTGGCGGCGCAGATCCGCAATCGCCGGCAAGGCCATCACCGCGTCGCCGAGCCAGTTCGGCGCCACCACCAGGATGTGCAACGCGTCAGCCATCCGCGTCTGCCTCGTTCAGGTCGATGCGCAGTGCCGCAGGTGTGGCCGCCACCTCACGCCAGCGCCGGTGCATCCACAGCCACAGTTCCGGATGGCGGCGGACGTACATCTCGAGCACGTCGGTGCACCGTTGTGTAAATTCACGGATCGCATCCGGCGCGTCCGAACGCGGCGGCTCGACGGCGTGCTCGTAGACGAAGCGGTAACGGCCGCCGGGCAGCGGCAGCGCAAACACCGGAATCACCGGCGCGCCGGTGCGCAAGGCGAGCGCCGCCAGCGCCGACGTCGTCGCTGCCGGCCGGCCGAAGAAATCGACGTAGACCGCGTCCGGGGTATGCAGGTGCTGATCGATCAGCAGCGCCACGCCGCGGTTGGCCGCCAGTTCGCGCAGCACCTTGCGAATGGCGCCCTGGCGGTAGATGACCGTGTTGCCGGACCGCGTCCGGATGCGTTGCAGCAGGTCGTGCAGCAGCGGGTTGTCGAGCGGCCGGGCCAGCACGGACACCGGCCGCACGTAGAGTGGCTGGGTGATCGCCTGCATCTCCCAGTAGCCGAAGTGGCCAGTGAAGAACAGGACGCCGCGGCCCTGTTGGTAGGCCTGCGCCACGCGCTCGCCGCCCTCGGTGTCGACCAGCCGCAGGATCTCCTCGGCGGCGAGGCGTTCGAACTTCATCAGTTCGAGCAGCAGCCGGCCGAAGTGGGCAAACATGTCGCGCGCGATCGCCTGGCGCTCGCGCTCGGACCGCACGGGGAAGGCGTGCCGCAGGTTCTCCAGCGCGATCCGCCGGTGAAAGGCGTCGACACTGTATGCCGCGCGCCCGAGTGCGGTGCCGACGCGGCGAATCATGGAGACAGATAGCAGCGCCACGCCGGCGCTGATGATGCGCACCAGAGCGTATTCGACCCGATGACGGAATCGGGGCGCCACCAGCGTGTCAGGAGTCATGTCGCCTGTCTCGTGCCTCGGGACCGCCGCGCGCCGTAGCGGCGCGAGAGGCGGCCAGCTGCGCCGCCAGCCACCCGGCGAACTGCCCCACCGGCTCGATAGCGACGCGCATCGGCAGGCGCAGCCAGGCCGCCCCGACCGGCGGCAGCCGCACTGCATCCTTCTCGGTCGTCACGATCCACCGCGCGCCTGCGTCCCGCGCCAGTTGCTCGATGCGCTCGATGTCCCCTGCCGTGAACCAATGATGGTCACGGAACACCACCTCACCGGCGACGTCGTGACCTTGCGCGCGCAGCGCGGCGACGAACCGCTGCGGCCTGGCGATGCCGGCAACCGCGATGAGCGGTCCCCGGACGTCCGGCGCGTCGTCGGACGCGTCGTCCGGCGCGTCATCCGGCGCTGCGCCCACCGGCCGCAACGGCCGGTAGTGGACGGCGACGTGGAACGCAGGCGCGACGCCAAGCGCCTGCGACAGGCCGTCAGGCGCCGACCCACCGGTGACCAACAGCGCGTCGGCAGCCCTGGCGGCATCGAGCGGCTCACGCAGGCGGCCACAGCGGCAGCGGTTGCTCCTCGAGATCGGTGCTGTTGACGACCAGCAGGTCGACGTCCCGTTCCAGCTGGAAGTGCTGAAAGCCGTCGTCCAGGATCAGCACGGTCGCAGCGAGCTCCCGTTCCGCGACCATCCCGGCGGCATAACGGTCGGCGCCGATCACCACCGGCACTCCGTACAGGCTGCGCGCCAGCAGTTGGGGCTCGTCGCCGCTGCACGCCACCGGCTCGAGAATGCGGATGCCGTCGCTGACCACCAGGATTGGCGAGCGGCGGTCGCGGCGGGCATAGCCGCGGCTGAGGATGACCGGCCGTTCGCCACTGTCGCGCAGCAGGAGGGCAATCGCAGCGACCGTGGGCGTCTTGCCACTGCCGCCGACGACGAGATTGCCGACGCTGATCACCGGGCGTGACAGGCGGCGGCGTGCCGAGGGATGGCGCTCGTACCAGGAACGGCGGGCACGGGACGCCGCGGCATAGACGGCGCTGAGCGGATTCAATGGACCACGCGGAACGGGCGGACCACGGCGCGCCGGTTCGGCGGCAGCAGCGCGGCGAGCACGGACAGCGTCTTGTCCTTGGCACCGCGGTTCGCGTCGACCAGCGCCCGGGCAGCGGCGCCGAGGCGGGCGCGCCTGACCGGATCGGTCATCAGCCGCAGCACCGTCTCCTCGAACTCGCGCTCGCTCTGCACCTGTACGGCTGCGCCGTTGGCGAGGAACGCTTCCGCGATCTCACCAAAGTTCTGCATGTAGGGACCAAAGACGATCGGCTTGCCGTGCACCGCCGGCTCCAGGATGTTGTGGCCACCGGCCGCCACCAGGCTGCCGCCGACGAACACGGCCGTTGCCACTTGATAGAGCTGGGCCAGTTCACCGATGGTGTCGAGGACGACGGCATCGGCGCGCGGTTCGGCATCGATCGCCAGCACACTGCGCCGGACGGTGGCCAAGCCCTCCTGCCGGCACATGCGCTCGACTTCGTCGAAGCGCTCCGGGTGACGCGCAGCGATGATCAGCAGCCCGTTGCCGCCGGCCGGCGTCGAGCGAAAGCGGTTGAAGGCGCGGATGACGATCTCCTCCTCGCCGCGCAGCGTGCTGCCGGCGATCAGCACCGGCCGGTTCGGCGCCAGGCGAAAGAAGCGCAGCACGCGGTCGGGGCCGCGACCGCGGGTCGGCGTCACCTGGAGTGCATCGAACTTGAGGCTGCCGGTGACTGTCATCGCGGGCCGGATCGGCGCCGAGCTCGATCAGGCGGCGCTGCCGTCTCCTCGCCCTGGACGCAGAAGCGGTCGACGTCGGCCAGCACGCGGCGGAAGAACGGGCGGATCAGCCGGTAGCGCGGAAACGAGCGGTACGAGATGCGGCCGTTGACCACCGCGGTCTTGATGCCGCGGCGGCGGCACTCGCGCAGCAGGTTGGGCCAGATCTCCGTTTCCACCATGACGAAGAGCCGCGGCTTGACCAGCCGCAGCGTCCGCCGCACGGTGAACAACCAGTCGAACGGGAAGTAGAAGACGGCGTCGACGTCCGAGACGCTGCGGCGCGCCAGCTGCTGCCCGGACAACGTTGTCGTCGACAGGAACACCTTGAGCGTCGGATAGCGCTTGCGCAGCTCGGAGATCAGCGGCCGCGCGGCGAGCACCTCACCGACCGACACCGCGTGCACCCAGATCGACTCGTCGGCATCGAGGTTGAAGGAGAGCGGCAGGTAGCCAAAGCGCTGGCGCAGGCTGCCGACGTACTTGTTGTGGCGAACCGCCTGGTAGAGGAAGTACGGCGCCAGGGCGACCAGCACGAACACCGTCGCGAGGCTATAGAGGAAATACACGCTAAATCGGGGGAATCGCGGGCGTTACAATGCCCGCAGTATAGCTGCGCGTTTGACCCCGTTCAAGGCGGCTCACTACAATCAACGTTTTGCGTACCGGCGAAGGGCAGGAGGAGTCACGATGGCCGTCAAAGTGGGGATCAACGGGTTCGGTCGCATCGGCCGCAATATCATGCGCGCCGCCATGGGCACCGACGATATCGACTTCGTCGCGGTGAACGACCTGACCAATGCCGCAACGCTGGCGCACCTGCTCAAGTACGACTCGGTGCTCGGCAACCTGCAGACGGCCGTCAAGGCGAGCGGCGACGGCATCACCGTGGGCAGCGACCAGTTCAAGGTGCTCTCGATCAAGGATCCGGCGCAGTTGCCCTGGAAGGACCTGGGCGTCGAGGTGGTCTTCGAGTCGACCGGCTTCTTCACCGACCGTGACGGCGCGGCCAAGCACCTGGCTGCGGGCGCCAAGAAGGTCATCATCACCGCGCCGGCAAAGAAGCCGGACATCACGATCGTGCTCGGCGTCAACGACGACAAGTACGACCCGGCACAGCACCACATCATCTCGAACGCGTCGTGCACGACCAACTGTCTGGCGCCGCTCGCCAAGGTCATTCACGAGAGCTTCGGCCTGCGCAAGGGCTGGATGACGACGGTCCACTCCTACACCAACGACCAGAACCTGCTCGACCTGCCGCACAAGGATCTGCGGCGTGCGCGCGCCGCGGCGCTGTCGATGATCCCGACCTCGACCGGCGCGGCAACCGCGGTGGGCGAAGTGCTCCCCGACCTCAAGGGCAAGCTCGATGGCTTTGCCATGCGCGTGCCGACGCCGAACGTCTCGGTCGTCGACCTCAACGCCCTGGTCGACAAGAAGACCAGCGGCGAGGAAGTGAATGCCGCCCTGCGCGCTGCGGCGGACGGTCCGCTGAAAGGCATCCTGATGATGTCGGACGATCCGCTCGTCTCGATCGACTTCCGCGGCAACCCGTTCTCGTCGATCGTCGATTCCGCTTACACCAAGGTGATGGACGGCGATTTCATCAAGGTGCTCTCCTGGTACGACAACGAGTGGGGCTACTCGAACCGTTGCGTCGACCTGCTCCGCCAGCTCGTCGCCAGGGGCCTCTGATCGTTCGACGGGCTCACATGGCCAAGAAAACAGTTCGCGATCTCGACCTCGAGGGCAAGCGCGTCTTCGTCCGTGTCGACTTCAACGTGCCGCTGAAGGGCGGCGTCATCGGCGACGACACACGTGTCCGCGCGTCGCTGCCGACGATTCAGTACGCCCTCGACCACGGCGCGTCGTGCGTCGTGCTCGCCTCGCACCTTGGCCGTCCCAAGGGCAAGCCGAACCCGGACATGAGCCTGCGGCCGGTTGCCGACCGCCTCGGCGAGCTGCTGACCACGCCGGTGGTCTTTGCCGAAGATTGTGTCGGCACCGCTGCCGAGCAGGCGGTGCGCAGTGCAGCCGGCAGCAGCGGCATCGTCCTGCTGGAGAACCTCCGCTTCCACCCGGAGGAGGAGAAGAACGACGAGGGCTTCGCACGGAGCCTGGCGGCGCTCGCCGATGTCTACGTCAACGATGCCTTCGGCGCGGCACACCGGGCGCACGCGTCGGTCGAGGCGCTGGTCCGGCTGATGGCGCCCGCCGCCGGAGCCGGCCTGCTGATGGAGAAGGAACTGCGGTATCTCGGCGACACGCTCGCCGAGCCGGAGCGTCCGTTCGTGGCAATTCTTGGCGGCGCGAAGGTGTCCGACAAGATCGACGTGATCGAGAACCTGATCGCCAAGGTCGACCGCCTGCTGATCGGCGGAGCGATGGCGTATACCTTCTTCAAGGCTGCTGGAAAGCCGGTCGGCAAGTCGCTGGTCGAGGACGACAAGCTCGACGCCGCGCGCGACATCGTCAGCCGCGCGCAGCACCGCGGCCTGCAGTTGCTGCTGCCGACCGATCACATCGTTGCGCCGAAGCTGGAGGCGGGTGCGCCGACCGAGGTGCTCAGCGTCGACGATGCGGCAATCGGTGAGCGGATGGGCCTGGACATCGGCCCGGCGACGCAGCGGGCGTTTGCCGACGCGCTGCGCGACGCCAAGACCGTCGTGTGGAACGGTCCGATGGGGGTGTTCGAGATCGACGCGTTCGCGCAGGGGACGATGGCGGTGGCGCGCGCCGTTGCCGACGTCGACGGCACGACGATCATCGGCGGCGGTGATTCGATCGCGGCGATCACCAAGGCGGGCGTCAGTGAGCGGGTGACCCACATCTCCACCGGTGGCGGCGCCTCGCTGGAGTTCCTCGGCGGCCAGGCGCTGCCGGGGGTCGACGTGCTGCCAAATGCGTAATTCAGAATGCAGAATGCAAACGGTGACGCCACGGTCCTCCGCGACAGAGGACTGAGCGTCGACCCGGGTCCGGTTTGCATTTTGAATTGTGCATGTTGAATCACTGAGGTGTTATGAGGACTCCGTTCATCGCCGGCAACTGGAAGATGTTCAAGACCGTCAGCGAGGCGGTCCGCCACGTCAAGGAGTTCCGGGCCCTGGTGAAGGACCTGCCGGGCGTCGAAATCGTCGTGGCGCCGACGTTTACGGCGCTGCATGCGGCGGCGGAAGCGGCGCGCAACAGCAACATCGCCATCGCCGCGCAGGACCTGCACTGGGAGCGTGAAGGGGCGTTCACCGGCGAAGTGAGTGCGGCGATGGTTCGCGAGGCGGGTGCCGAATACGCGATCATCGGCCACTCGGAACGGCGCACGTTGTTCGGTGAAACCGACCTGAGCGTCAACAGGAAGGTCGCCGCGGCGCACGGCGCGGGCCTGATCCCAATCGTGTGCATCGGCGAGACGCTCGACCAGCGCGAGCGCGGCGAGACGCTTGACGTGCTCGACCGGCAGATCAGGCAGGGGCTGGACGGCGTCACCGGTGAGCAGGTCGGCCAGCTGGTCATTGCCTACGAGCCGGTGTGGGCGATTGGCACCGGCCGCAACGCGACACCGGCCCAGGCTGGCGAAGCGCACGCCCACATCCGGCAGCGGTTGCGGCAGTGGTTTGGCGCCGATGCCGCCGACCAGTGCCACGTGATTTACGGCGGCAGCGTGAAGCCCGACAACATCCGCGACCTGATCGCGCTGCAGGACGTGGACGGGGCCCTGGTGGGCGGCGCGAGCCTGGATGTCGCCGGATTTTTCGAGATCGTTTCGCGAAGCCGGGCAGCAGCGGTATAATCTCGTTTTGCAGTTTGCGTGGACGCTCGCCGTGAGGCGCGCTGGTCCGGCAGGCCGCCCGAAGCACAAGATCCATGCTGTATTACCTGATCGCGGCCGTTTACGTCATCGTCTGCTTCGCCCTGATGCTGGTGATCCTGCTACAGCAGGGCAAGGGCGGCGACATCGCCAATGCCTTCGGCGGCGGTGGCAGCCAGGCGGCATTCGGTGCCCGCGCGGGCGCCACCGTGCTGTCGCGGGCAACCGCGGCGTTCGCCGTGTTGTTCATCGTCGGCGCGATGGTGCTCGGCATCGTCGGCACGCGCGGCGGCTCCTCGGTGGTTGGCGGCCGCAACCCGCTGCAGCAGCCGAGCACGCCGGTCGCCCCAGCGGCGCCCGCTGGCCCGGTGAATACGCAGACCCCCTCGACGACGACGCCAGCGCCGGCCCCGGCGCCAGCGAACTAGCACGACCCGGCCGCCAGGCCGGTTTCCCTCTCTGCGCGGAAGTGGCGGAATTGGCAGACGCACCAGCTTGAGGGGCTGGCGGTAGCAATACCGTGGGGGTTCGAGTCCCCCCTTCCGCACCAGCCTTCGCTCACGCCCTCATCCGAAGCGTGAGCTTCGGCTAGGCACGCCAGGCGAAGGCTGTCTCGCCGAAGCGGCGGAGCCGCGAAGGCGGACGCTCCTACTCGTGCAGCCATACGCCCTTCCATCACGATTGCATCTTCGAAGCGTGAGCTTCGGCTAGGCACGCCAGACGAAGGCTGTCTCGCCGAAGCGGCGGGAGCCGCGAAGGCGGACGCTTCTACTCGGTCAGGCATACGCGCTTCCATCACGATTGCATCTCCGAAGCGTGAGCTTCGGCTAGGCACGCCAGGCGAAGGCTGTCTCGCCGAAGCGGCGGGAGCCGCGAAGGCGGACGCTTCTACTCGGTCAGGCATACGCGCTTCCATCACGATTGCATCGCCGAAGCGTGAGCTTCGGCTAGGCACGCCAGGCGAAGGCTGTCTCGCCGAAGCGGCGGGAGCCGCGAAGGCGGACGATGTAATTGAGCGCTTAGCGGTTGCTCAAACCTGACAACTTGCGGGAACGACGATCGAGAGAAAAGTCACTCCTCGTGACGCCATGCCGCGTTGGTAGGCGCTATACGGCGTCCTCACGCGTGGAACGGTCCGTGCGTCGCCGTCGCCATGGACGACGTTCGCTACGTCTACATCCTTAGTAGTATCGCCGGTCGGCACTTCTACGTCGGCGTGACTGCGGACGTCCGCAGGCGCCTGAGAACCCACAACGCCGGCGACTCACCTCATACGAGCAAGTATCGGCCGTGGGAGCTAATCGTCGCCGTTGAATTCCGCAGCGCGGCACGAGCGTACGAGTTCGAGCGCTACCTGAAATCCGGGTCCGGGAGGGCATTCGCAAAACGGCATTTCGCCCCCCGGGACAACCGCTCGGGTTGAGGCCGCCTGGGTCGAAGCCGTCGTGCGGGGACAGGAATACGACGTCGAACAGCGCTGCGCGCCGTTGACGGCGTCTACCGGCGGCTCCGCTACCGTTCAGTGCCGGCGCGTGATGCCGACGGCGGCATCGTCGAGTGGTACCTGGATGCCGAGACACACTTGCTCGCCTAGGAGCTGAGGCCGACCGCCTTGGAGACGACGCCGTGTGCCTCGCGTCGGCTCGACCGAGAGCGGCGTCCTCCAACGTGACATCCGCCAATTGCGCCGCGGCTCTCCGTTCGAGCGTTCACTGCCGCTTGATGACGACAAGGCTGATGTCATCGGCGGGGTCGCTGAACGCCAGGAGATCCGCCATCACCGCCTCGTGAATCGCTTGCGCCGATCGATCCTTCACCCGTCTCACGACCTGTTCCATGTGGTCCGGAAAATAGCCCTCTTCCCCCCGGCGGTGCTCGGTGATGCCGTCACTGTGCAGGAGCAGGATGTCTCCCGCGCTCATCAGCATCCAGTCGTTCAAGGTGTAGCGATCCTTGAAGCCAAGCGGGCTGTCCGTCGCCTGGTCATCGATCATCCCGAGCGACGGCAGCATGCCGAGCGGCGGAAACGAGACGAGGCTGACTTCCATGAAGCGATCATGCTCGTTCGAGAATATGGCCGGCGGCGGCTGGCCCGCCGACAGGAAACGAAATCGCGCATCCTCGGAAATCTCGCCGTAGATCATCGACACGAACTTGTGCGGTCCCGACGACTTGTAGAATCGCGCGTTGAGGTTCTCGAACAGCCGCTTGGTGATCCGGCCCGACATATCGAGCTCGTAAATCGCGCCGAGCAGAAACGCCTGGTGCAACATCGCGGCGAGCAGCGCGTCGGTGACGCGATGGCCGGAGACATCGATCAGGGCGATGCCCGCCATGTGCTGGCGGCGCCGCAGCCGGTCGGCAATGTCGCCGCGCTCGCGCGCCAACGCATCGGCGATGCGCGCCGGAAGATTGAACCGCTGTTTGAAGTCGACGTAAATCAGGTGATCGCCGCCAACGATGCCGTTCAGCGCGAGCGCGCCGCCGAAGACGTCGACGCCTTGCAGCCGCGGCAGATCGCCTGACTGGGGCAGCAGGTATTGGGCGATCTGCTCGAAGTTCGCCAGCTCGGCCGTCAGCTGGTGCAGTAGCTCTGTCGTATCGATCGCTCGCGACATCGTGTTATCCGCGCCTCGGGGTGCGACACGCACCGTCGTTCGATGATCGCAATCGTCCGCAACGGTGCGATGTCGACCTGACGATCACGATGATCCGTCATTCCGGCAAAGGGCGGCAAACCATCCTTCGCGGCGCAGACGCCCCTATTGAGTACCCGGCTTTCCAGGCGTGACCGTGAACGCGGCGGACGTGGCGGTCGCGCCTGTGCCGTCCACGGCGCGGACTCGAACCCGCGCCGCCCGGGTTGGCGGGACATCAACGTTCCAGCGGAACGACGATGTCGTGGCGCCTCGCGTAACGGTGCTTGCCAGGGTTCGCCAGCTGGCGCCGTTGTCGCCGCTGACGTCGACGGCGATGTTCGCGATCCCGAGGTTGTGCTTGAAGAAAATTGTCTCGATGCGACCGTAAGCGATCGCCGTGGTGCGGGAGGGCTCCAGCATTTCGATAGCTGCGGGCGCGATGACGATGTCGGCGTCGTTCACGTCCGTGGCGCCGGCATCTCCAACTGCTGTGACCCGCAGCCTCGCGGCGGACGCCGAGGGACCCGTCACAATCCACCAGAAATTCTGCGACTCACCGTCCCTGTTGGGAACGTTCTGGACAGGTTCCCACGTCGTACCTCCGTCTCGCGTCACGTCGATTTGAAAGTCCCGCGCCGTGCCGGCATACGTCCACGCCAGACGCTGTCGGCTGTTCACACCCCACCGCGAGGGATCATTCGGCGTCTCGATTCTGATCCCGTTCAGTGATGCTGTCCCCTTGATCAGGACGTCGAACCCGTCTGCGCCGAGAGTACGGTTCGAAACCAGGTTCGTCGCAGTGGACACGAACGTCACCCAATTGCTGTCGGCGCTGAACGACGCCTCGAATTGACTGCCGTTCGACGGTTCCCCAGACGCATTCACCACCAGACGATGCGTGATCTGCAACACGGTATCGCGCACATAGACGTCGTCAGCCCTGAACAGTACAAATCGACCATCGCCGCTGATGCTCGGACTCCCGGCGTACACGTCTTCGAACTCCTTACCGGCGAGGTCTAGTGACACGCGCTGCGTAGTGCCTCGTTCGCGGTCTCGAACGTAGACATCCGGGTAACCGTTATGGTCGTCCGGCGTGAGATCCTCTTGCGAGTTGAAGGCGACGAAGCGGCCGTCCCGGCTGAGGCTCACCCGGTCGAAGTAGCCTCTCGTCTGCGGTTGCCCGGTCAGAGACACGGACGCGAGTTCTGTGCTACCGGCAACGCGGTCGCGGACGATCACCCCGCCGGACGGGTTGGTCGCTGGGGCGACGATGTTGGTGGGGCCGAAGTCAAAGGCGATGACACTGCCGTCGTAGTTGATCGCAAGCTGGTAATCCGGATCGAACGCCGAACTCACTCGCCTGAGATCGTCCGAGACATTCGCGAACGCCGTCGTCTTGTCGACTACCCCGTAAAGAAGGACGTCCAGTCGCCCGTTCGGACTCACGGCGGTGTCCGTGTGGGACCAGTAGGCGATGAAGCGCCCGTCGCCGCTCATCACGGCTCCGTAGCTGCCCCGGTCTCCCGGTTTGTCGAAGCTGATGCGGGTGGTCGTCTTCAGCTGCCGATCCCGGACGAATATGTCCAGAACAGCGCCCGCTTCGAGAGCGCCGGACCTCGCCTCGAACACCACGAACCGGCCGTCAGCGCTGATCGAAGGCCCGCCGGAGATGCCAGTCATCGCGTTTCCCGCGGCATCGACGCTTACCCGTTCCGTCGTGCGCTTCTGCCGGTCACGCACGAAGATTCCGCCGATCGCTGGGCTCGCACCGTCCAGGTTCGAGGCGCCTGACAGATAGGCGATGTACCTGCCATCGGCGCTCACGGCCGGGCTCCTGCTCGATTCGTCGCCACCCTGCCCTGCGGCGTTGACACTCACCAGCTCGATTCGCCGCGGAACGGCATTGGCGTGCACCGCCGATGACGATGACAAGACACCCGCCAGCGCGGTGACCAGAAAAGAGGAACGAAGGACGGAACAAATCATCGAGAACTCTCGGGGGAAGGGGTCTAGTGGACGAAGCCATGGAGGGTAACCCGGCTCGTCGCCGCCTGCCGGACTCATCGTGTGTTTGGCGTTCGCCCGGCGTTTCTCAACCAGAGGGTACCCCTGACGTCCGCCAAGAGTTCCGCGCCGGGCATAATCCCGGCTGCGATTGAGCGTCGGCCCGGAGGCGGCCGGGCTGACCTGCTGGCAAGCGCGACAATGTGGCGCACGCAACTGCCGGAAAGGCTGACGAGGACTGCCGTATGACGACCACCAAAGGAACGACCGTCAAGGGAAAGACCCTGTTGCCGGGAGTGACCATCCCAGGAAGTCCGCTCTGGAACATGGGGCTCGCTGCAGCGACCGGCTCGACGACTGACTTCCATGCGCTGCAGGATGCCATCGACCACCTGACGATCAAGGCCAAACGCTCGCTCCCGTCGGCCTTTACGGTGACCGAAAAGGATTTCCTCGTCGAGATTTTCGAATCGCTATGGTGGGGCGGCCACGTCAAGAGCTTTCCCGAAGCAGCGGAGCTCGCTGACCACTACGTGAACGGCCGGGGCCTGAAGCTGGAGATCGACGCGGAGGTGTATACGACATCGGTCATCGTGCGCGATGCCATGGCCGCCATGAAAGATTTTATACGCGCACAGAGCAAGACCGGCCGACTGTTCGCCAAACTGGATTCGAATTCTTCGGGCTTCCTCGCGTCGCCGCAGTTCAGGACCATCAGAAAAGGGAGCGGGCGCAGTGTCACGACGCAGGGCTATGTGCTGCCCGGAGGCGTCCTGCTGGCCGAGCAAGCCAACCTGCGGCTGAAAAATGCTGATCATCGCTTCAGACTGCAATCGTTATCTGCACCGCTCGGCGGCGGCAGGATGCGGACGCGCTGGCAGGTTGATTCGTATTACGATTTCCAGCCGTTTGCGAAAGGCAGTCACGTCACGCACATACCGCTGCGCTCCGGCATGGTGCTGAAGATGCCAGACGGACTGTCGCACTACATGACGGTGCTCACGATTGCTGACGAGTTCGAGTACTGGGCCGCGTGGACCGATGAATGGACGCTGTAAGCGGAGGTGTTGCCGCGCTGGCGTTCCCGCTGCTGTTTGCGGGCGACTGCAGCGCCAGTCAGCGGCCATCCCCCTTCAAGCGGTCGTCAGCCTCGCAGGCGCGGCTCTCGCCCGCCGCGGCAGGCGATAGCGAAGCACGCCCGCGGTCGGATTCCGTTTCACCACCCGGCCGCCACGAAGAATCTCGAGTTCGCCGCACTCGCTCATCTGCACGGCGCGCTCGCGAACAGCAGGCAAAAGCGCTCGCCAGGTGTCCCCGCCAACGATGCGTGCGATGTCGCTCGGGCAGATCGAGCGGCCCGGCTGACGGCTGCGCAGCAACGCGCGACACGCCGCTTCGATGCGTCGCTTCGTAGCAGCCGGTGTTGGCGGCAGCCACCACGGGTGGCCGCGCTCTCCGAGCGCGAGCTTCGCATCGTGCACTCGGCGGCGCGCGTCGCGGACCTCGAGCTGATCCTGCCCATCGCCAACGGCGCGGCGAGCGGCCATCAGCTCATTCACCAGTTCCTGGCGGAAGGTGCTGGGGATGCCGGGATCGGTCGTCCGCCAACGTCGGCCATCGACGATGAGGAAGGCGTTTTCCGGGGCAGGGGTCGATGCGGGTGGGCTTGTCTTCGGCATCCGGAGTGACGCCTTCGCTACTCGCTGTCTGACGGGCGCCGAACACGCCCGACGGCCGTACGCGGCCGGGGTGAGGGCCACTTGTGGAGGGTGGCGCACCACCGCTCCACAAGGGCCTGCCTCGATCTATTCGCGTGTTCTTGGTTGCGCTAGCTCCGCTGCCGCATCAGAACGACAGCTTGGTCGCGACCTGGATCACCCGGGGCGCCTGCGACAGCGAGATGACCTTGCCGAAGTTGGCGTTGCTCATGTTCGTGACCGGGTTGCTGGGATTGGCGTGATTGAGCAGGTTGAACGCCTCGATGCGCAGCTGGAGCTGCTTCGAACCGGTGACTCGGAAGTTGCGCGACAGGTTCGCGTCGATGTTCCAGCGGCCCGGGCCCTGGAACGCATCGAGTGGCATCGTGCCGTAAGTGCCTGCCGCCGGCACGGCGAACGCCGCCGGATTGAGCCACTGGTTGTAGCTCGGGTCGGCGACGAACGGATCGTCGAGCACCTGGTTTGCGCGCTGCGCATTCTGGCCGGTCAGCGCCGAATCGACACCGGTGGTGACCGTCAGGTAGCTGCCCGAGCGCGCGCTGACGATCGACGAGACCTGCCAGCCACCGGTGAGTACGCCCAGGACGCCCGGGCCACCGGTAGGCGTCGCATAGACGATCGAGCCATTGAAGATGTGGTCGTTGGTGTTGGTGCAGCGTGCGTGGTCACGCTCGCGGTCGTGCGGCACCATGTAGGTGTTGCCCGCCGTGCCCGGCTCGTAGTTGATCACGTCCGACGTGCAGTTGGAGTAGGTGTAGGTGCCCTGCAGGGTGAAGCCGGCGGCGCGGCGGCGCTGCAGCTGGATTGCCACGGCGTCATACGCCCCCTGCCCCTCGCTGAGCACACCGACGACCGCTGAGTAGTACGGTCCCCACACCGGGTCCTGCAGCGTCAGCTCGCGGCGGGCGTTGACGTTGTTGGCGGTGGATGCGCCTGGGATGTAGACCGCCGGGTTGAGCGAGTCGGTGGTCCAGGCGTTGCGCGTCCGCGTCGCCAGGTAGTTGAGCGACCAAGCGACGTTGTCGCCGACCTGCTGCTGGTAGCTCGCATTCCACTGATGGACGTTGGTTGCCGGCTGATCGACCGGGAACGACGTGTACGAACCGCCGAGCGGGAAGGTGAAGTCCTTCGACAGGACGAACGGCTGCGGGTTGCCGCCCGGATAGGCCGCCCATGGGTCCTCCCAGCCGTTGGGCAGATTCGTGATGCTCAGGTTGTTGCCGAACGGCGGCATCTGCGGCAGCGACGAATAGGTCTGCAGGTGCGGCATGTCGTACAAGTGGCCATAGGAAGCGCGCAGTGTCCGGCGCCCCTCGGCGGTCGGATCGTAGACCACGCTCAGGCGGGGCGAGAAGTTCCACCACTGGTTCTTGGCGATCTTGTTGCCGTCCGGCATGCCAGGGTCGCCCGGGAACATCAGGCCGGGGGGTGCCTTCGGGAACACCGTGCTGCGGACACCCTGGTTGAACGCTTCGCGGTCGAAGTGCGTGATGTGGCCGTCCAGTGAGAAGATCGGCAGGTACGGTTCCCAGCGCAGCCCGTAGTTCACCGTGAAGTTCGGCGACAGGCGCCAGCTGTCCTGGCCGTAGATGCCGATGTAATTCGCCCGGATGGTGTTGCCGGACACGACGCCGGTACCGAAGTTCGTCGAGCGGCCGAGCAGAAAGTCGGCCAGGCCAAGACCCGTCACCTGACCCGAGAAAGTGTTGGCGCCTACCGCGCGCAGGTACGACATCGAGTTGTAGACCGTGCGGATGTAATTGGCGCCGACTCCGATGGTGTGCGCCCCCTTGATCGTCGTCAAGTCGTCGGCGATCTGGTAGGCGCGCGTCGGCGTGTCACCGGGTTGCGCATTGCTCGCGCCCATCGAGAAGCCGCCGGTCACGTTGACGTTGATCAGCCCCGGCACCGGCGGAATCACCGGGATACCCAGGTCGGTCGCATCGAGGATGTCGACCGAGTACTTGTGGTAATCGCCGCGGTTGGCAGTCACCCGGATCGAGTTGACGGTATTGCCGGTCATCACCAGCGTGTCGCCGAACACGAATGAATAGAGACGGTTCTGGACGTCCGTGCTCTTGATCGCGTTGATGTACTCACTGACGCTCGCCGGCGAATCCTGCTTCTGATACTCCATGCGGCCGAACACGGTGTGGTTGCCCGACAGCGTGTAGTCGACCTTGCCGATGAGCATGTGCTCATCCTGCTTGTTGACCTGGTCGTAGAACGCCTTGCCACACTCGTCGATCGGCTGCGTCAGCCGCGCCGACACCGCGAGTGACGCCCGCGAGAAGAGCGCCGGGTTGACCTGGTTGTTGACAAACGGCGCGCGCAGCGTGATATCGCGGCCGCTGTTGCACGCCGGCGACGTCACCGCCCTGAAGTCGCCGCGCAGCATCGCCGCGGTCGGCACGAACTCGAACGCCGACGCCGGCGTCTGGCGCAGGAACGTCCCCTGGTAGCCGCCGAAGAAGAACAGCTTGTTCCGGATCAGTGGGCCACCGAGCGTTCCACCGGTCTGGTGCCGCTTCAGACCGTCGCCGCGGCGCTTGCCCGTCTCCGGGTTGACGGAGGCAAACGGGTCCGTCGCGTTGAGGCGAGCGTCGCGATAGAACTCGAAGAGCGTCCCGCTGAAGGTGTTGGTGCCCGACCGGGTGATCGCGTTCACCGCGCCCGCCGAGTGGCGGCCGTACTGCGCCGTCAGCGCGCTGGTTTCGACCTTGAATTCCTGCAGCGCCTCAGGGAACGGGAACGGCTGCGGCGCGTTGTTCATCGGATCGTTGTGATACCCGCCGTCGAGCAGGTAGGACGAGCCGTTGGCGAGACCGCCGGCGATGGCGATCGTCTGCGTCGTGCCGACACCACCACGGATGCCGCTGAGCGTCCCGCTCTGCACCGCAATACCCGACAGCAGGATCAGGTCGGTGGCGTTGCGGCCGTTGAGCGGCAGTTCCTGGACTTTCTCGTTGTCGATCACCTGTCCAAGCCCCGGGTTGCGGGTTTCGACAAGCGGCGCGGTCGCTTCGACCTGCACCGTCTCGGTGAGCTCACCGACGCCGAGGACAGCGTTCAGCGTCGGGCTGGTCCCGACCTGCAGCACCACGCCGTTCTGTTGGAACGACTTGAACCCCTGCAGCGAGAACTCGATCCGGTATGGACCGACCGGCAGCGCGTTGAGTGTGTAGTCGCCGGTCTCGCTGGTCACGGTGGTCCTGACCTGTCCGGTGGCTGTCTGCGTAGCGGTCACGGTGACCCCCGGCAGCACGCCGCCGCCATCGTCCTTGACGTTGCCGCCGAGCGAGGCAGTGGAAACTGCCTGCGCCGAGGCGGTCGCGACCAGCGACAACCAGACGAGGAACACCCACGCGAAATTACGGAATCGCTTCATAACAGTCATTTATTCGGGCTCCCTGATAAGGCGGGCCATCATGCCTGTTACCACCGGCGCATGCAAGTGCCGCTCGTGGTTCTGCGTCGACTCCGCTACAATCCACCCGCCCGTTTCGCATCTGGGAGGCAGTCATGAGATTCCCCGCGGCGCTCGGCGTGACGGCGGCAGTCGCGATGGTGTGTACCTCCACCTCCGGCTTCACCCACCATTCGTTCGCAGGCGAGTTCGACAACTCCGTTGCCGTGACGTTGCAGGGCGTCGTCACGAGCGTCGAGATGATCAACCCGCACAGCTTCATCTACCTGGACGTGAAAACGGCGGGTCGCGTCGAGCGGTGGGCGCTCGAGGGGCCCGCTCCGAGGCAGCTATTACGGATGGGGTTGCAACCCGACTCGATCAAGCCGGGCGACGAGGTCGGCGCCTGCGGCTACCTTGCCAGGCACGATGTGGTGCGCACCAGGATCGAGCCGGGCGCGGCGCGGCCCGCGCGCAAGCTGCAGGCCGCAGTGCTGACGATGCCGCACTCGGGAACGGTGGTCTGGAACAACTATCGCCAGGGGAAGTGCGGGCTCGACACGTAATCAACGCGTGGTAGATCGAGCGCTGGTCGTGCTCAGGCGCCATTCTCTGGGCAGCGGCGACGCTCGAAGGGCGCAGTGCGGTGGCCATCGACGCGACGCGACAGGTCGCGACGAAGGCGCCGCATCATCACGCTGGCGCGTTGGCCTGGACGGCAGAGTTTCCGGTAACACTGGCTCCCGGCCGCCGCGGCTCACCAACCTTGTAGCGTGCCGGGATGCCCAGCAGCTCGAGGCACAGCGGCGCAATGTCTACCGAGCGCAGGTGCCGCGGGAGGGCGCGGGGCGCATTCGCCAGGATGAGCGGGCTGAGCGAGTCGAGTGCATGCAGAGCGCCGTGCGAGGCGCCGCCACAATGGGCCTCGCCGCCGGGCACCTCGAACTCGCAGCCCGGCTGGGCGGTCACCCACAACTCGCCGCTCTGCTTCATCTCCAGGACGCCGGCGATACGCTCGAACGCGTTCGGATAGTCGCGCGACTCGATCAGGCGCCCGTCACGTTCGAGCCGCAGCACCTCGAGATCGCCGCGCCACGCCCACGCTGTGCCCCACGCATCCGACCCGCCATCAGCCGCTGTGCCCGGCCAGAAGTCGAGACGCCCCGCCGGCCCGAGCACGGTGTAACCGCTACCGTCGTCGGTCAGGGCTGATTTCCACATCACCAGGTCGACACGCGGATCGCGCAGCGTGGCGCGGGCGACCCGCTCGACGAGCGCTGGCGACGGCCGTTGCAGGTAGATCTGCGCCGCCCGCATGTTGGGGCAGATCATGATCTCGTCCTCCGGCCGCCAGCCCTTACCCAGGTCGGCGTGCGCGAACTCGCCCAGCACCGTCTGCAGCTCGATCACCGCCGCCTCGCGATCGGCGAGGATTTCGCAGTGCCCGTGATCGGATGTGACGATGACGCACGTGTCACGCATGAAGCGGTCGAACCCGCCCGCCGCATCGAACATCGCGCCAAGAGCACTATCCACGCCCTGCAGCACCGGCAGCGCGGCGTGCGGACCGACCTTGTGGCTCTGGTAGTCGTTGTCGGCGAAATAGGCGACGGTGAAGTCCGGAAACGCGGCGTCGGCCGCGAGCTGCTGCAGCAGCTCCGCCGTCGACGCGTCGTCCATGCCGAAGCGATGGATGACGCCGCTCTTGCCGTGCAGCTTGCTGCGGCGCCGCTTCGTTTCGCGGCCGGTGACGAAATCGCCGAGGCTGAGCAGCTTTGGCCCTTTGACCGTCTCCGTCAGGGGCACACCCGGCAGCAACGCCAGGAGCCACGGCACGTTCACCTTGTGAGTGACGATGCCGCGGTGGACCAGGTAGTTGAGGCATGCGGCGGAACGGCCGGCCTGCTCAACCAGCTCGAACATTGTCGGTGCCGTCAGGCGATCGCCGTTCAACCTCACCAGGAAGTCGCGCAAAAAAGCGCCGAACCCCTCCTTGGCGATCACCCAGAAATCGTCGCCGTAGTACGCCACCTCGCCGCGCGCATCGTCGAACCACGAGGCGCCGGCGATACCATGCTCCGCCGGATACGCGCCAGTGATGATCGAGCTGGTGGCGGCCGGGGTAATCGAGGGAAAGATCGTCGCCGACTGCTGGTGCATTTCCCCTGCGCCGGCGAGCCGCTTCAGGTTGGGGAGCAGCCCCGTCTGTACAGCCGGACAGAAGACGCGCGGCGAGGCCGCGTCGATGACGACGAGCAGGAGCTTCACGAGAAGAATGCTTGCAATGTGAGTGCCTCGACCGCGCGCACCGTCAGCTGGAGCAAGTGCGGCACTCGACGGGCGACCCGGCCGGGTGGCCTCCGCCGACACGTCATAGAATCAACCCACCGCCCATGACCGGACCCTGCTTCATCCGTCAGCTCGACTCCCCCGTCGGCCCGCTGATCGTTGCTGCGGCCGACGCGGGCATCTGCCTGCTGGAGTTCGCCGATCCGGCGCGCAGCGAAGGACATCGGCAGCGGCTTCGACGTCTATTCGGCGCCGACATGGTCGACGCCGAACATCCATACCTGTCGCAGCTCGAGACAGAGCTCCGCGACTACTTTGCCGGCGGCCTCCAGCAGTTCACCGTTCCGGTCGCCGCCCCCGGCACGCCATTCCAGGAGCGTGTCTGGTCACAGTTGTGCCAGATTCCGTATGGCAAGACGCGGTGCTATGAACAGATTGCCGCGGCCGTCGGGGCAGCCGGCGCCCAGAGAGCGGTCGGCCGGGCCAACGGCAGCAACCGCGTGGCGATCGTCATTCCGTGTCATCGTGTCGTGAACAAGGACGGCGGGCTCGGCGGTTACGCCGGCGAGGGGTGGCGTAAGGAAGCGCTGCTGGGCCTCGAGCGCACGGGCCGGCTGCTGCCGCGGGCCGGACTCTTCGTCGAGCCGGCAGCGCCGGTGCATCGGGACGTGCCGTAAACCGCTGTCCGCCAGCCAGGAGGAAACAAGCACGGTGCCGCCGCTCAAGGAACTCTTCGACAACAACCGGCGCTGGGCCGCCAGCGTCACTGCGCGCGACCCGCAGTTCTTCGAGACACTCTCGAAGCAGCAGTCGCCGCGATATCTGTGGATCGGTTGCGCCGACAGCCGCGTGCCGGCAAATGAGATCGTCGGCCTGCGCCCCGGCGAACTGTTCGTCCACCGCAACGTGGCCAACGTCGTCATCCATGCCGATCTGAACTGCCTGTCAGTGCTGCAGTATGCCGTCGACGTGCTCGGCGTTGTCGACGTCATCGTCTGTGGTCATTATGGCTGCGGCGGCGTCCTCGCTGCCGACGCCAACCTGTCGATTGGCCTGGTGGACAACTGGCTGCGTCACGTGCAGAACGTGCGCGAGCGGCACCGGGACATCCTCGACCGTTGCGACGATGTCGCGACGCGGACCGACCGGTTGTGCGAACTGAACGTGATCGAGCAGGTGCGCAACGTCTGCCAGACGACGGTGGTGCAGGATGCGTGGCGCCGGCAGCAGCAGCTGTCCATCCATGGCTGGACCTACGGATTGCACGACGGGTTGCTGCGGAACCTCGACGTGACGGTCACCGGCGGCAGCGAGCTCGAGGACGTGTACCAGCGGGCGGTTGCGGCGGTTGCCCATCACGCGACGGTTGCGGCAGAGGGCTGACGGCGCGGCTGCGTTGTCACCGTAATGCAACGCTGAGCTTCTGCCGCAGCCGGACGTTGGCCGCGCGGCGGTGATCCCCCGGCATGCCGTCAGGGTGCGCAAGCGGGGAGCCCTGCGGCGGTTGCAGGCACGCGCCGACTCGCCCCGCGGTGTCTTATACTCGCTGCCATGCGCTCTTCACATGTCTTTTCGGCGGCGCTCATCTTCGCTGCCGCAGCCGCCACGCTCGTCGCTCAATCCGGCACCGCCACGACCACGGCGGGCGCTCGGCAGTCCACGCCATCGGCATCGTCGTCGACCGCACCCGCCGTGTTTTCCGGCCCGATGCCGTCGGGAAACGTCGAACACGGCCGCTATCTCGCAGAGCAGGTCGCGATGTGCGTCGAGTGTCACTCGGGGCGCGATGGGTCTGGAAACATTCTGCCGGGAGAGCGCTACCTTGGGGGTCAGATCCCGGTTGGTCCGCCGTGGGCGGTCGACTGGGCGACGCGGGCGCCACGGAACCAGGGGCTGTATGGATACAGCGATGCGCTGGCGATGCGCCTGCTGACCCAGGGGTCGATCGGGCGCGACGGCCGCCAACTCAAGCCGCCGATGCCGCGCTTCAGGATGACGCCGCAGGACGCCGCCGACGTCATCGCCTACATGCGCTCGGCCAAGTAGTCGGCCGCAGCCACTGACGTCGGGCTGGCGTCAGAACAGCGGCTTCATTGTCCAGTCGGAGCTGTTGACCAGAGCTTCGTAGTCGGCGTGCGAGATCGAGCGATTCGCGTAGCTGCAGGACACGATGAACATGTTCTTGCCCTCGTCCCAGTCGGAGCGGGTGACGGTGCAATCGAGCGTCGTGCCGCTGCTCGTGGTCATCTGCAACGGCACGCCGGCCTTCGGGATCGACGGTAGTTCCAGCTGCTTGGTGAACCGGAACTGACTGTTATCGATCCGCCGCGGCTCTTGACCCGCCGCCTTGACGGTGAGCGACGGAACTTTCAGATTCATCTCGACGACTTGAGGTGCCATCAAATAGGGTCTCTTGGGCGCGCCGCCGGGCGTGCTGTTGAGACATTCTAACCGGTCCCGTCAGCGGAAGCCGGCGCGCGAGCGGCCCGCGACCGGCGGCCGGCGTACAAAGAAAAAGGCCGGGAACGGGTCCCGGCCTCTCTCCACGAATGTGGTGGCTCGGCTTACCAGCGCGCTTCGCGCTTGTTGCCGCCGTAGCCACCGCCGCCGCCATAACCACCGCCGCCGCCGCCGCTGCGGCGCTCCTGCGGCTTGGCCTCGTTGACCGTCAGGCGACGGCCTTCGAACTGGTACTGGTCGAGCTTCTCACAGGCCGTCTGGCCTTCGGCCGAATCCGTCATTTCGACGAAGCCGAAGCCGCGCGAGCGGCCGGTCATCTGGTCGCGGATCAGGCGAACCGATTCGACCTGACCGATGGTGGAAAACAGCTCCTGGAGCTGCGCTTCTTCCGTGTTGAACGAAAGGTTTCCTACGTAGATTCTCATGCACGTTCCTTTGAAAGGTTGGAAGCAGCGGGCGCGGAACACTTCTGGGAGCGTGCAGGAAAGCGGGACTGACGCAGGCAGAGAGACGCAGCGGGATCCAACGGGACGGCCCCACTGTAGCAGGTTTCCCTGCGACGTGCACAATTTTCGTCAGGGTTGCTCCGGACGGGGCCTTGGCCGGAGCTCCACCTGTACGGTCAGCGTCGCCGAATCGATGCGCACCTTCTCGGTCAGTCCGAGTCCTTTCATGGCGCCAATCAACCGGTGCATGTCCACCGGCGTGTCGACGACGGTAATGCCGAGTGCCTGGGTGTCGTGCTCACCCTCGAGCGCTGCGCGATCGCGAGGCCACATCGCGATGGCGGCGATTTGCGCCAACGGGTTGGGCTGGCCGCGCACCCAGCGCACCAGGTCGATGCCGTGGCCGCCGCGGGCCTGTGCGCCAAGGAAGACGATCACCGGCAGGCGTTCGACGGCGCATTCCAGCAGGTAGCGCTTCGCGCCGGCGATGTCGCCGACAACGCGCACGGCGTTGACCAGGCCGATGCGTTTCAACAAGGCGACGTGCGCCTCCACGTCGGTGTCGCTGTCGTCGACCAACAGGAAGGGAGGGAGCATCGCGGTGCACTCTATCAAGGCCAGGGCTGGCGGACGGGAGTGGAGCGGCCTGACGCGCTGCGACTTAGCCCGTGGGCGATCGCCTGGCACGCCGCGGCCTACCAGCGACGCGGTGTGCGGCGGGCACGGAGATGCCGGGTCCGCTCCGCGGCACCCGGCCTGCGAAACCTAGCCGACCGAAGAAACCGGCCGACGGAAGCCGGCCTGCGGCACCCGGCCTGCGGAACCGGCCTACGCGCGTGGCCGGGTGATAGCGCCTGGCCGAGTGATAATAGCTGCACGTGTCGAACCCCGGCGACGCCCGGCCGGTCGCAACGCTCTGGCAGTTGTCGATGAAGGACGACCGGCTCGCCTGCGTCGTCTACCGCCAGGACGATGGCCTTCACCTCAGCCTCGAATCGCCCACCGCGGTGATTCTCAGCGAACCATGCGACCTGCAGCCCCGCTCGCTGGCGCGAGCGCGCGCGCTATGCAGTTCGCTCAAACGGCGGGGGTGGACGGAAACGCCTGAATGAGCTCACCTTCCTATTGAATAATGAACCCTATGTCTCGTGCGATTGGCGCCGTGCAGGCCGGCACCGTCCGGCTCGGGTCCGACCATCTGCTGTCGTCGCCGCGGCTGCGCGGCACGCGGGTCGGCATTGTCTGCAATCATGCGTCGCTCGACCGCGGCTTCGTCCACATCGTCGACCGGCTGGCGCAGGCTGACGATGTCCGGCTCACGGCAATCTTCGGTCCGCAGCACGGCTTTCGCTCCGACGTGCAGGACAACATGATCGAGACGCCGCACCGCGACGATCCGGGCGCGGCGCGTGCCGATCTACTCGCTGTACAGCGAGACGCGCGAGCCGACGGCGGAGATGCTGCGCGGCCTCGACGTCCTGGTCATCGACCTGCAGGACATCGGCGCCCGGATCTACACCTACATCTACACCATGGCGAACTGCCTGCGCGCGTGCGCCCGGCACGGCGTGCCGGTGATCGTGTGCGACCGGCCGAACCCGATCAACGGCGTCGATGTCGAAGGCGAACTGCTCGCGCCCGGCTTCGAATCGTTCGTCGGTCAGTTCCCGATCCCGATGCGGCACGGCATGACCATCGGCGAGCTGGCGCGGCTGTTCAACGAGCACTTCCGTATCGGCGCCGCGCTCGAAGTGGCGAAGATGACCGGCTGGGAGCGCGAGATGTATGCCGACGAGACCGGCCTGCCCTGGGTGATGCCGTCGCCGAACATGCCGACGCTCGACACCGCGATCGTCTATCCGGGCACCGTGCTGTTCGAAGGCACGATGCTGTCGGAGGGGCGCGGCACGACACGACCGTTCGAGCTGGTCGGCGCGCCGTGGATCGAGGCGGAACGGTTTGCCCGCGCGATGAACGACCTCGGCCTGCCGGGCGCCTTCTTCCGTCCCGCCGTGTTCGAGCCGACGTTCCAGAAGCACGCGAAGCAGCCGTGCGGCGGCTGCCAGATCCACGTGACCGACCGGACCGCGTTCAAGCCGGTGCTCACCGGTCGGCGCTGATCGCAGATGTTCCGCCGCTTCGACCCCGGACACCTTCGCCTGGCGCCAGCCGCCCTACGAGTACGAGCACGACAAGCTGCCGATCGACATCCTGGCCGGTTCGACCGCAGCTGCGCGAACAGATCGAAGCCGGAGTCGCCGCCACCGACATCGCCGCGAGCTGGCGGCAGGACGAGACCCGTTCCGAAAAGTCAGTGAGCCTTATCGCATTTATTGAGGGGGATCACCCGCTGAACCCCCTGCCCCCCGAACCGTAACGCCTACGTCCTCGTCTTCGCGATTCCCGGCGCCTTCATCTCCTGCGCGGTGGGCGGGACGAGGTGGTGCTCGGTCAGGTGCTCCTTCAGCAGCTCGAACGCCTCCTGCGGCGTGTTCGCCGGTGTCACCAAGCTGATGTCGGGAACGCTGATGGCGCCCCAGTCGGCCATCGGCTCGCAGCTGCAGGATCGGGTCCCAGTAGTCCGAGCCGTAGAGGATGATCTGGATCTGCTTTTCGAGCTTCTCGGTCTGCATCAGCGTCAGGATCTCGAACATCTCGTCGAGCGTGCCGAAGCCGCCCGGAAAGATCACCAGCGCCTTCGCCAGGTAGGCGAACCAGAACTTGCGCATGAAGAAGTAGTGGAACTCGAAGTGCAGCCCGTCGGTGATGTAGCGGTTCGCGCCCTGCTCGAACGGCAGCCGGATGTTCAGGCCGATCGTCTTGCCGCCGGCCTCGTGGGCGCCGCGGTTGGCCGCCTCCATGATGCCCGGGTCCGCCGCCCGAGGTGACGACGAAGCGGTGGTGCGGCGAATCGAGCGTCATCGCCCATTCGGTCAGCAGCCCGGCGAGCTGGCGCGCGTCTTCGTAGTAGCGCGACCACTCGACCGCCTTGCGGCCGCGCGCCAGGTGCCGTTCGACCTCGCTGCCGGCGAGCGTGCCGTACTTCTGCTGCAGCTGTTCGAGCGCCTGCTGCGCCGATTCGCGGCTGTGGATGCGCGCCGAGCCGAAGAACACGACGGTGTCCTGGATGTTCTGCGCCTTGAACCGGCGCAGCGGCTCGAGGTATTCGGCGAGAATGCGGATCGGGCGAGCTTCGTCGCTCTCGAGAAAAGTCGGATCGAGGTAGGCGAGCGGCTGCGAGTGCATCGGTCCATTATCCTTTACGGCTTCCCGACCACCGTGCGTGAACTCGAACCAGAGCCTGACCGTCAACGCCCCGCCGGCCGTGGTGCTCGACGCCTTCTTCGACAATGACGCGCTGATCGCGTGGTGGCAGGTGCGCCGTTCGTTGTGCGTGCCCCGGCCGCTCGGCAGCTACGCCCTGGAGTGGGAGCCGACCGAGTGGCGCGACGACATCCTCGGCCGTCTCGGCGGCACGTTTCACGGCACCGTGATGGAGTTCAAGCCGGGCCGCGAGTTCTTCGTCGCCGACGCCTACTGGCTGCCGCCCGGATGGCACGCCGATCGGGCCGATGGCCCTGACCGTGACCTGCACGATGCACGGCACGGCGACCGTGCTGCACGTGCGGCAGTCCGGATGGGCCAACAGCCCGCGTTGGAGCCGCTACTACGACATCATCGCCACCGGTTACGCGCTGTCGCTCGAGGACCTCAAGGCGCACGTCGAGCACAGGTGGAATGCAGGTTGAGCAAGGCCCGATGCGCGATGCGGAATGCTCACACACGCTGGATCTTCAGGAAATTCGACGGCCCGCGCACGAGGTCGGGGGTGACGCTGACCAGCACGATCACCGATCCGTGCGGCAACGCGTCGCGCGTGACGAGCTCTTCGCCGATGCGGCTGGCGACGGCGTTGACGTCACCGCTCAGTTCGGCAAAGACGGGGACGACGCCCCAGGTCAGCGCCAGCCGCCGCGTCACGGCGGGCTGGTCGGTCGCGGCGAAGATCGGCACCGCCGGGCGCAGCGCCGACAGCACGCGCGCGGTCTTGCCTCCGCGCGTCACGGCAACAATCGCGCTGGCGTGACCGCGTTCCGACTAGCGTCACGGCCGCTTCGCACATCGCGCGACCGTGCCCGGTCAAGTACCGGGATCTCACCCACCGGCGACAGCGCCGGAATCGGCATGCGCCTCGGCGTCGCGGATCACCAGGTCGAGCGTCTGCACGGTGCGTGACGGGAAGGCGCCGGCCGCCGTCTCGCCGGCCAGCATGATGGCGTCGACACGATCGTGCACGGCGTTGGCCGCGTCGCTGACCTCGGCCCGGGTCGGCCGCGGCTCCTTGACGCATCGACTCGAACACCTGGGTGGCGACGATCACCGGGATGCCGAGCGCGCGGGCCCGGCGCGTGATCTCCTTCTGCACCCGCGGCACGCGTTCGAGCGGCAGCTCGAGCCCGAGATCGCCGCGCGCCACCATCACCGCGTCGGACTCGCGCAGGATCTCCTCGATGTGCGCGACCGCTTCCGGCCGTTCCAGCTTGGCTATGAGCGGGATGTGCGGGGCGCCGGCGTGGCGCAGCGCCTCGCGCGCCTGGCGCATGTCGGCGGCGGTCTGCACGAAGCTCAAGGCGATGAAATCGACGCCCTGGCTGGACGCCGAACGCGAGGTCCTCGGCGTCCTTCGGCGTCAACCCGACCGACGGCAGCGTCGACGCCCGGGGCGTTGATGCCCTTGTGCTCGCCGAGCAGCCCGCCGTCGACCACGGTGGTGCTCAGGCCGCTGACCGTCCGAGTCCTCCACCCGCAACTGGATCCGCCCGTCGTCGAGCAGCAGCGCGTCGCCGCGGTGCACCGACTTGGCCAGATCGGCGTAGGTGGTGGAGACCCGGCCGGGCTCGCCCTCGAAGTCGCCGGCCTCGATCACCAGCGATCGTCGCCGGCGTTCAGCGGCAGTGGCTTCCCACCTTTGAGCGGACCGGTCCGGATCTTCGGGCCGCTGAGGTCCTGCAGGAGAGCGACACAGCGGCGCGCGTCGGCCGCGGCCTGGCGCACCCGGGCCATGGCCTGGGCATGGCTCTGCGTGCGTGCCGTGCGAGAAATTAAGCCGGAAGACGTCGACGCCGGCGGCGATCAGCTCGCGAATGCCGGCTTCGCTGCTCGACGCGGGGCCGAGGGTGGCGATGATCTTGGTTTGGCGCACGCCGGTATGTTACAGGGTCGCTTCGGGGGCCGGCCGGCATCCGTCCAGCCGGCATCCGTCCAGCCGGCATCTCGTCCCTGGGTGTTCGGTTACCGGCCGGCCAGCGTTTCCCGGACATGACGCCGAAAATCATTTCGCTGGCGCCGCTCCGCGGATATCATCCGGACCGCCGCGGCGCCTCTTCTGCCCCCCAGGAGATTCCCATGGATCTCGAGTCGTCGCTCGATCTGCTGAATCTGGTCAAGGCCGGCGATGGTGATGCGCTCGACCGGCTCCTCACCCGCTACCAGGTGCCGCTGCGCCGCTGGGCCCGTGGCCGTCTGCCCACCTGGGCGCGCGACATGTCGGACACCGACGACCTCGTGCAGGACGCGGTGCTCAAGACGCTGCGTCACCTGAAAGAGTTCGAATACGCCGGACCTGGCGCGCTGCACGGCTACCTGCGCACCGCTGTCATGAACCGGATCCGCGACGAGCTCCGCCGGGCCGAGCGGCATCCGGTCCCCTCAGCGATCGAAGAAGACATGGCCGGCGAGATGACCTCACCGCTCGACGCCGCCATCGGCGCCGAAGCGGTCGCCCGCTATGAAGCCGGCCTCCAGCAGCTCAGCGAGGGCGACCGGGAGCTGATCATCGCACGCGTCGAGTGCGGCTTTTCCTACGAAGAAATCGCCGCGATCTTCCACAAGCCAACGGCGGCGGCCGCCGGCATGGCGGTGCGGCGCGCCTTGCTCAAACTGGCGGATGCGATGGAGCCGCGGACGGCAGCAGCGGCGAACTGACCCAGTGCGGGGCGCACCGGATGGATGACTACGACGCGGACGATCAGGCCGGGCACCGCGGCAGCAAGGACGAGGCGGCGCCGTGGGACGAACTGCTGGCGCGCGTCCCCGAGGCGGCAAGCGCACCGCCCGCCGAGCCGGCGCACGCCGCCAGTCCTGAACTGAACGAGTTGCTCGCCCGTGCCGCGGACGGCGACGACGCCAACGCAGTGGAAGCAGAGACGGTCACGCCGGATCCGCGCCGCCGCACGCGGCTGGAAAACCTGGCAATCGTTGCCGGTGTCAGGGAGCACTTCCAGCGGCAGGGCGAGCGGGTCAAGACGCCACCCGACATGCTGGCACGCAAGTCGTGGGGCAGCTTCGCACTGCGCGGCGTCATCGGCAGCGGCAGCTACGGCACCGTGTTCCGCGCCTGGAATCCGCGGCTCGAGCGCGAGGTCGCCCTCAAGCTGCTGCACAGCACGAAGATTCCAGTCAACGGCGACACACTCCTGGGCGAGGCGCGCATGCTCGCCAGCATCCGGCACCCGAACGTCGTCATGGTGCTCGATGCCGACGATGTCGACGGGTGTGTCGGCGTCTCGATGGAGTACATCAAGGGTCGAACGCTGAAGGACATCATCGGCGAGCACGGCGCCTACAGCGCGCAGGAGGCCGCGGTGCTTGGCCTCGACCTGTGCGGCGCGCTCGCCGCGGTGCACCAGGCGAACCTGCTGCATCGGGACATCAAGGCACAGAACGTCATGCGGGCGGTGGGCGGCCGGATCGTGCTGATGGACTTCGGCGCGGCCAGCCTGGCGACGCTCGGCTCGTCCAGGGGAATCGGCACTCCGCTCTACGCAGCGCCCGAACTGCTCACGGGTGGCGCGCCCAGTTACGCCAGCGACATCTACAGCCTGGGCGTGCTGCTCTACTACCTGGCTAGTGGCGAGTTCCCGGTGACGGCGCGCAGCATCGACGAGCTGCGCGCGGCGCACGCCGCCGGCCTGCGCCGATCCCTGCTCGACGCGCGGCCGGATCTGCCTGCCGCTTTCGTGCAGGCAATCGAGCGAGCCACGGCCCCCGACCCCGACAGACGGCCGGGCAGCGCCGGCAAGATGGCCGAGCTGCTGGAGCGCGTCCTCGGCTCGGCCGCCGGGGCGTACACGGCACGCGCCGATCGTCGAATCGCCCCGGCCAATTCCATTGCCGTGATGCCCTTTCTCGACCTCAGCCCTGAGGGCAGCCTGGCCTTCTTCTGCGATGGCATCGCCGAGGAGATCACCAACGCCCTGACGCGCGTGCCAGGCGTCCGTGTCATCGCGCCGACGTCGGCATTCCGCTTCCGCGGTCGTGGTGGCACGCCTGGCGAGGTCGCCGCAATCCTCAAGGTGGGTACGTTGCTGGAGGGCACCGTCCGCGCCAACGGCAACTCACTCCGCGTCGTGTCACGGCTGGTCGACGCCGCTGACGAGCGCGTCCGCTGGTCGCAACGCTTCGACATGGACCGGGACGACGTGTTCGCGATGCAGGACGCGATTGCCGACGCGGCGGTGCGCGCGCTCGGCGGGTCGTTCATCGTCTCGCCCGCCGCGATGGGGGTGCTGCCGGTGGCGCCGAGCACACAGAACGCCGATGCCTACACGTTGTACCTGAAGGGCCGTTACTACTGGAACCGCCGCAGCGAAACCGGCCTGCACAAGAGCGCCTCCTTCTTCGAAGCGGCAATTGATGCGGACCCGCAATACGCCGAGGCGTACGCGGGTCTGGCCGAGGCGTACGCCACCCTCGGGCTCTATGGCGTGCTTCGGCCGCAGGATTCGATGCCGCGCGCGCTGCGCGCCGCCAGGCGGGCAACGGAGCTGATGGAAAGGCTGGCGAGTCCGGTGGCCACGGCCGCGTGCATCACCGCCGTTTACGACTGGAACTGGAAGGATGGCGGCCGGGAGTTCGAGCGGGCCGTGGAGCTGAACCCAGCGCACCCGGCAGCGCACCACTGGTACGCGATCAACTATCTGGTGCCGCTCGGCCGGTTTGCCGAGGCAGCGGCAGAGTTGAAGCATGCGGAGGAAGCGGACCCGCTGTCGATGCCGATTCGCGTCAGCGTCGGCATGCACAACTACTTCGCCCGCCGCTACGAGGACGCCGAGCGTGAGTTCCGCCAGGGCTTCGAACTCGATGCCGGCTCCGTCCTCGGCCGTGTCTTCCTCGGCCTGACGCTCGTGGAGATGGGGCGTTGCGATGACGCCGTGCGCGAACTGAACGTGGCGGCGCAGCTGTCGAACAGCCACGAAGCCGTGGCGGCACTCGGATACGCCCACGCCCGTGCCGGCCGGGCCGACGCGGCGCGAGAGCAGCTGGCGGAACTGCGCGCCGCCCGCGACGCCCGCTACGTTTCGGCGTCGCTGCTGGCGCAGGTCCACGCCGCACTCGGCGAGACGGCTGCGGCGCTGGACTGCCTGGAGAAGGCGAGCGACGAACGTGCGCCGGATCTCGCCTGGCTGCGCGTGCGTCCGGTATTCGACGGGCTGCGCGCCGAAGGACGATTCGGCGCGCTCACGGGTCGCGTCGGCTTGTAGCGGACTCAGCGAAGCGCATCGAGCGTGAGCCTGGCCTGCTTCAGGTCGTAGGTGTCGTGGCCCTCGGTGAACGACTCGAAGATCGGCTCTAGCAGCGCGCGCGCGCGGTCGCGGGCCACCGCCTCGTTCCGCGACGCCAACAGCGTGGCCAGCGTCGTTGCGCTGCGCAGCGCCCAGGCGCGGGCCTCCTGCTGGCAGGCCACCTCAATCGACTGCCGGAGCTCGGCTTCGGCGGCGTCTGCGTTCCCCGGCTGCTGCAGCAACAGCCAGCCTTTCATCCGCAAGACCTCCGGCAGCCACACCCGCTCGTCCCATCCCGGCCGCTCGATTTGTTGAACGCATTCTTCGAGCAGCTGGAATGCGGCATCGACCTCGCCCTTGCGCGCGAGCGCTTCGGCGAGCGCGCACTTGAAGTACAGGGACGTGGAGGTGGCCGCCGCCGGCATTCCAGGCAGTGATGCCACGGCGAAGCTGCGCAACCGCCTGGTCCAGATCGCCGAGACGTAGCCGCGCCAGCCCTTCGCCCAGGGGAACGAGCACCCTGGAGATGAGCGGGATGCTCTGCTCGCAACCGAGCAGGTGGGCCTCGCCGACTTTCTCGAGCAGTCGCTCGGGCTCGCCGCGATAGTCGAAGACGTAGGACCCCCAGGTCAGCGCCCAGCCGAGATCGAAGGGGTGGCCCAGCCGGCGCGCATGGTCATCCTTTTCGTCGCTGACCTGCTTGGCGCGCTCCGGGTAGCCGAGCATCCACAGCCACTGCGCCGAGAAGACGCCGACCGCGGTGCGGACATCACTGCCGGTCAACTCCTTCCAGTAGCCGGCGCGCTCCGGCGTGTACAAGGCGGTCGCGCTGTTACCGTGCTTGTCCGCGGCGGCGAGTCTGCCAAGGTAGAACTGCGAGGTCATGCTGCCGCGGTGACCGAGGATCTGCAGATCGACGTTGTTGCTCGTGTCGCCTTCTGCCAGCAGCCGCTCCGCCCAATGCGGCGCCTCAGCGATTCGACCCTGCGTGACGGTGTTGACCCACATGCCCCACAGGCCGACGAGCAGGCTCTGCGGACTGTCCTGGCTGCCGGCAAGCCGCAGAATGGCCTTGGCGTTGGCGCCAACCTCGGGTTCGGCCCAGCCCTGGAAGCGCAGCCGGGCGGCGTGCAACGGCTCGCGCAAGGAGAGCTCCAGCGTGTCCCGCTCGGCGGAGGGCGGCAGCTGATCGACGACCGTCAACCCCTCCTTCAGGTAGGCAACGGCCTCCTTATTGGCCACCCTCGCCAGCGCCGCCTCGCCGGCGCGCCGCCAGAGTGGTACCGCCTCGGCGAGCCGTCCCGCCTCGGTGTAGTGGCGCGCCAGCAGCTCCGGTTCGTGGGCGACCGTTTCGGCGAATCGCTGCTCCAGCGCCTCGGCGATCCGGGCATGCAGCCGCTGCCGCTTGCTCCTGAGCAGCGAGTCGTAGGCCGCATCACGCACCAGTGCGTGCTTGAAGGTGTAGGTCGCTTCCGGCGGCGTGCCGCGGCGGAACACGAGTCCGGTTCCCACCAGTTGCTCGAGCTCCTCGTCGAACTCGGCGCCCGCGTACCGCGAGGCCGCCGCCAGCAGCTCGTAGGAGAACTCGCGGCCGATGCACGACCCGATTTGCGCCAGCTCGCGGACACCGACCCGGCGCCCGAGCCGCTCGATCAGCGACGCATTCAGCGTCTTTGGCACTTCCAGCGCCAGCGATTCGAGTGCGGTATAGCGGTCGGCCTCCTCGTGGAGAAGCGGCGACTCGAGCATCGACTTCGTCAGCTCCTCGATGAAAAGCGGCACGCCGTCGGCGTGCGCGACGATGCGGGCGAGCACCTGCTGCGGCAAGGCCTTCCCCTGCGTCACTTTGCCGACTAGTTCGTTGCCGAGATGCTGCGGCAGCCCGGTCAAGCCGATGGTGGCGACGTGACCGTAGCCATCGGCGCGCGGCGTGTACTGTGGGCGGTAGGTGAGCACCAGCATGACGCGCAGGCTGCGCAGCCGCGGCACGATCAGCTCGATCAGTTCACGGCTGGTCGGGTCGATCCAGTGCGCATCTTCGAAGACGATCAGCACCGGCTGGAGCCTGGAGAGCGCCTCGACCTGCGCGATCAGGGCATCGAGCATCTTCTCCTTCTGACGCTGCGGCGACAGTCCGAGTAGCGGGTAGCGCGTCGTCGGCAGCGAGAGCAGCGGCGCGAACAACGTCGCGGCTTCAATCCGTTGCGGTTGGCTGCCGACGAGTACGGCGTCGAGTTTGTCGAGTTTCTGCTCCGGCGTGTCGTCGCGCGTGAAGCCAGCGGCAAACTCCAGTTGCTCGACGATGGGGTGCAGCGGCGCGTTCAGCTGAAACGGCGAGCACTGGTAGCGCATGACGATGTGCGGCTCGAGGCGGATACGCTCGCTCAGCACCTGAGTGAGCCTGGACTTGCCGATCCCTGCCTCGCCGCTGAGCAGCACGACCTGTCCTTCGCCGCTCCGCGCCAACAGCCAGTGGCGCATCAGCAGCGCCACCTCCTCTTCGCGCCCGACCAGGTCGGTCAACGGCACGTCGCCGTGCACGGCGTCGAAGCGATCCCGGCTCCTGTTCACCGCGCGCACACGCCACGACCGCACCGGCTGGACGATGCCCTTCAAGGTGTGTTCACCTAGATCGGTCAGGTCGAAGAAGTTGCCGATCAGCAGCCTCGTACCAGGGTCGATCACCACCTCGCCGGCGCTGGCGACCCCTTCCTGAAGGCGGGCGGCAAGGTTCGGCGTCTCGCCGACTGCGAGCGAGTCACCGGCCGTGTTCTCCCGCGCCGCTTCGCCGACGACAACCGAACCTGTCGCCACGCCGACGCGAACCGCCAGCGCGCCGCCAGCGATACCTTTGACCGCCTCGACGATTTCCAGGGCCGCTCGAACGGAGCGCTCGGCGTCGTTCTCGTGCGCGTCGGGGAAGCCGAAGTAGACCATCACTCCGTCACCCAGATACTGCCTGACGTTACCGTCGTAGGCCTGGACGGTGGTGGTGCACGCCTGGAAGTAGGCGTCCCGCAGCTTCTTGACCTGTTCGCGGTCGAGGCGCTGGTTCAACTCGGTGTAACCCACCAGGTCGCAGAACATCACGGTGAGCTGCCGATTTTCGTCGTGAGACAGCGGCGTGCGTTCGAGCGCCTGGCCGGTGACGCGCCGCGGGGCCGGCAGGGCTACGTCGCGGCTGGCGGTCGTTGCCGCCGCCTGCAGCAGCCGCAGCGTGTCGCCCAGGTTCAGACCAAGCCCAATCAGGTCCTCGCGCGTCAGCGCCGGCAGCACGTCGAAGTCGTCGATACCGTTCTGCACCAGGACCGAACGGCGGTGCGCGAGACCGTTCTGGGTGAGCCATTCGGAGAAGGACGCCATGGGGACCGGGATGCCTCCTGAGTGGGCGCATTATCGTCCACGGCCGAAGAATTCGCATGACCCTTTCGTGATACGGTTCCCCCGCCAAACGCGGCTTCTTCATATCTGCCCATGGCTGACATCCCTGGAGCGATCCGTCCGGCCGCTGCGTACCCAAGCCGGCGCACCGACGCCTTCTTCGACAGGCATCCGATCAGCGGCGCGACCTATACGACGGCAAACCGCGCCGTCGTGCCGCTGGAACTGCAGTACGACGGCGGCGAGATGCTGCACATCTACGGCGAGTGCGCCAACCTCGCGCAGGTGGACGAGGCCGTCGCCGGAAGCGGTTACCGGCCGCTCCTCGTGGAACGCGCGGCCGGGCGCGCAGCAGCCGTCGCGCAGGTCTGGGCCTGCCGCTTCACGGACACGACCATCGGACCCTACAGCGCTGTGTTCATCGTCCTCGTCGTCGTACCGCGCGACGTGCCAGCGGCGCGACGGTCGATCCGCACCGGCGGTCACAGTGCGGCTGCTGCGCTGGCGATGCTCGATGGCTCAGTCGACCCGGTCACCTGCGGCTACGAGAACCACGCGCGACTGTTCATGGTCCGCCTGATCGACACCACCGAGGTGGCGATCGATGTCGGGCGCGAGCGGATGGGCACCGACAAGCGGCCGGGCGGCATCGAGCTGACGAGAGATGGCCGCTATCTCCATCTCTCGGTCACGGATCAGAAGCACCGCGGCGTGATCACCGCTCGTGTGCAGCTCGCCGATGATCCCTCGGCTTACCTGCCCGAGCTGGCGACGGCTGCAGCCGCCGCAGGGATCCCGCTCCGCCGGCTGCCCTTGGGAGCGGAGTACTGCTACCCCGCCGTCGCCCGGATTGGCCGTGGCCCAATCGCTACCTGGCAGTGGCGGAGTGACGTCGTTCCCGCATTCCAGCCAGTCGCACCTGGAGCCGTCATCATCGATGCCGCCTCGGAGGAAGGACGGATGCTGCAGGCATGGGACTTCACGCCGACGGTGCTTGGCTACATTGCCAACGTCCGCGGCGTGATCACCGGGCTCGGACGCGACGCCTCGGCGCGAGTGCATCTGCACCAGGCGGCCTCACCGCTAGACGAATCGTGCGGCTGGATGCGGCGATCGGCGGCGCTCGCGAGCGAACGGCTCACATCCGGGGCAGGAGGAGGATACGCAGTGCAGCAGCCCGCACGGGACGGATCGACGATGTCGTGGGGCACGGTGGAGACCCCGGCGGTGCCGGCCACGGTCACCGCCGGCACACCCGTGGAGGTGGCCGTAGCAGTCTCACCTATCCGGCCAGGGCACGCGGTCACCGTTGACTACCGGGTTGACGGCGGGCCGTTGAGGCAGGTGACGGCGTCTCCGGGCACCCGGGCGCGGAACGTCAATGCCCGCCTGTTCCGGGCGAGTATCCCGGCGCACGCACAGGGACGTGTGTCGTTCCTGCCGGTGCTGCGGCTGGCGGGACAGCCGCTCACACCCCGGCTTGGCGAGTCGGGCACCGCACTCGAATACGAGATTCCGGCCGGCGCACCGCCGTCCGGTGAGGCTGCTGCCCCAGATGCTTCTGCGACGACCGGGCAGCCGCAGTGGGCCTGGGAGGCAAGCTACCTTGGGTCGCTGTCGGCGCAACTGCGAAAGGAGAAGGTGGGTGTCACTCCAGACGGCTTGCGGATTGACTGGCATGTCATGCATGGCAGCTTCGCTGGCCCGGGCATCGAACTGAACGTGTTGCCGGGTGCGGCCGACTGGATGCGCATCCGCAAGGACGGCATCGGCATCGTCAACGTGCAGGTGTGTCTCGAGAGCCGCGACGGCGAGCGGCTCTATGGCGCTTACGGCGGCATTGCCGACCTCGGCCCCGACGGCTACGAGCGCGCCCTGCGTGATGACTTCGACGCCGTCCTGCCGGTTGTCGTCACGCCAACCTATGCAACGTCGGTCGCCCGGTTGCAATGGCTGAACCGGGCGCAGTGTCTCGGCGTGGGGCGGATGAACATGCCGGCGCTGCAGGTTGAGTTCGACGTTCACCTGGTGCGCGCAGGAGACCGGCTCGGAGTGTCAGCAGCCGGCCGGAACGGCGTGAGCGGCGCTGGCGGGCATCCTTCGGCGGCGCCGCAGAGCCTGTACGCGCGGATGGGCGGCTACGACGTGCTTGCGGCGGTGGCTGACGATTTCATTACGTCGATTTCCTCGGATCCGCAACTCGGGCGGCTGTTCGTCGGCGGCTACCCGCCCGAACGGATGAACGCGGTCCGTCAGCACGTCGTCGAGTTCCTGTGTTCGATTACCGGCGGCTCGTGCTTCTATCTTGGGCGGGACATGAAGACGACGCACAGAGGGATGGGGATTACCGGCGCCGACTGGGAGATCGGCTTGCGCCGGGTAATCGCCGCGCTGACCAAATCGCGCGTCGCCGCGCCCGAGCAAGCGGAGTTCGTCCGGATCATCCAGGGGCTACGAAGCACAATCGTCGAACGCCCGTAGGCGTCAGCGCACGTCGATCGTGATCAGCGCGCGTAGGTCGTCAACGCCCTTCGCAACCACGAGCCCGGTGTAGGAGCCTGCCTTCGCCGCGCCAGGCACCGTCACGGACACGTGCACCTCCTGCCGCCCGCCAGCGCCGAGCCGAAGCTCCGGCGGTGAGACGTCGACGTTGCTCGCGACGATGCGTTCGCCATTGGCACTCAACAAGTCCGTCAGCAGCAGGGTCACGACCAGCGGCGTGCTTTCGTCGTTGGACACCGTCATCGCCACGCTGGCGCGCTGCCCGGGCTGAACCGGTCCTCGGCCGCGAAGCTCGCACACCGGCGGCTCCGTCGACGCGGGCTGCGCCCATCCTGCCGGCGCCCCACCCCGGCCGATGGCGCCCTGCAGCGTGGGCCAGGCCGCCGCGAGCTGGTCGACCAACTCGTGCACCTGCCGCAGCATCGGCGCGGTGCCATCGCGCTCCTGCACCCCCGGCCGCGCGGCGAGGTTGCGCGCCGACAGCACGCCCCTCGCCATTTCCTCGTCGAGGATTGATGCCGCCTCGGCAACGATGCGCGCTGGCGCCTGGGCCACGGCGTCCGACTCGCCGCCCACCTGTGCCGGGTTGCCGCGAAGCACCGGTGCCAAGGAGGACGGGAGCAGTTCCGATTCCGATCCCGGAAATGGGATCAGCCGGCGGGTGAGGCGGCTGGCGGCGTCGAGTGCCGGGCCGATACCGGGAATCGTCATCGGTTGAAGCACGCCGGGCGGCTGCCAACGCTTCTCGTCCACAACTACCTCCCTGAGATCTAGAGATCCCGACGGACCACGTAGTCGATCACCTGTTTCACGAACGCCGTATCGCCGGACGGCGGCCGATCGCCGAAAGCGCGCGTGAATTCGAACATCGCCGCACCTGCGAGCTGTCGTGACACCGACCGCGCGTAGTCGAAGCTGCCCGCAGCGCGCATGCGCTGCAGCATCCATTGCACATCTGCCGGTGAGCGTCCCGATCGCGGGCGGTTGAAGAAACGGTCGATCGTCTCCCGGTCGGCCAGGCCGACTTGGCGCAGCACGTGGATCAGCATGAGCGTGCGCTTGCCCTCGAGCAGGTCGCCGCCGATCTCCTTGCCGTAACGCTTGACGTCGCCGGTCAGATTCAGCAGATCATCCTGGATCTGGAATGCGGCGCCGAGAAAAAAGCCGAAGCGGTTGAACCGGTCGAGGTCGACGCCGTCACGCGTGGCAATCAGGGCGCCAATCCGGCATGGCTGGATGAAGCTGTACCAGCAGGTCTTCTTCAGCACCATGCGCAGGTAGTCGGACTCGGTGACGTCGCAGCGATTCTCGCGGATCCAGCCCAGCTCCATCGCCTGGCCTTCGAGCGACTCACGCATCATGTGCTCGAACTCGTCGAACACCCGCCAGGTGATGGTGCTGCCAAGTGGCGACAGGTTCTCGCGCAGCATGCTGACGCTCATCGCATTCAGCATGTCGCCGGCGTTCACCGCCAGCGGGACACCGTGCTCGGCGTGCATGGTCGGCAGGCCGCGGCGCAGGTCGCTCTCGTCTTCGACGTCGTCGTGCACGAGGAAAGCGTTGTGGAGCATCTCGATCGCGCTTGCCGATGGACGAGCCAGCGCCTCGTCGCCGCCGAAGGCGCGGCACGTCGCGATGCACAGCGCCGGCCGCAGGCTCTTGCCGCTCCGCGCCAGATGTGCCGCGAGCGGCTCGTACAGGTAGCGGCGCGGCTCGCGGTCGGGAATTGCGGTGAGCAGGCGCAACACCGTCGATTCGCGGTACGCCGCCAGCCGCTCCAGGAACGGCGGGCCAGCGTCGCTGGCGGAAGGCTCGTACGGGTGCGCGGACATCGCCACCTGGCTACGAGGATTGCGAGATACGCACCTTCGTGCGTCGCGGCGCCGCGGCTGGGACGTTCGGGCCCTCGAACGAGGCCCGGCCCGCTGAAACGCCGACCACGCCTGCCGACCCTGGCGGCGCGTTCGGGATCCGATCCGCCATGCGCACCGCGAACATGCGCACCAGCCGTTCGATCAGGATCGTTGCATCGTGCCTGAGAGTACCCACCGGCCCAGACTGGTCGAACGCCGACGCATAGCCGCCGGCAAACGGGAAGGCGGCGCCGCCGCCCTGGAGCAGGCTATCGGGCCTGCCGGGATCGCCTTCGAGCGCGGCAATCCCGCGTTCGACCAGGTGGGTAAACGACAAGCCGGTGTTGACCAGCGTGTCGTCCCACGCCAGCCCCTGGCTGAAGCGGATGTAATCGAGCTCACGCCAGGGGATGAAGATTTCGGGCTCGTGCAGATCCCAGATCGCGCAGGCAGGCGCCTGCGAACCTGACGCCTCAAGGATGCCATTGACGGCGTGACGAGCCGCCTCGTTTGCGGCCTCCATCGTCGCCAGGTCCGTGTTGGTGCGGACGTAGTCGGAGGCCAGGAACAGATTCGGAATCCTGGTGACTGCGTCGGGGCGCAGCTTCCAGGTGTCGACGAGATTGACCAGCAACGGCTCTTCATTCGCGGTGCGGCCGTCCTTGGTCCACTGGATGCCGGGATCGAGTGCCCAGTGGTGCAGGTCATCGTCGCTCAGGACGGTGATATCACCGTAGTTGAGGCTCAGCTTCAGCTGCGCCCAGACTTCCTGCTTGATCTCGTCGCTGGTGCATTCCTTTGCCGTCTTGCCGTTCAGTCCCTTCTTGTCCCACTCGGAAATGTCGACCGAGATGATGCCCCTGACCTGGCCGTCGCCGTAGGTGGAGAGGTCGACCTTGTCCCAGAACTGCGCCTGGGAAATCGACGTCAGTGCCCAGGGTGAATCGACGTAGATGCTGTGGCCGCGCGTGAGCGGCACGTCCTTCGACAGGTAGATCTGGATGCCGTTCATCCACTCGGTGATGTCGTCGAGCGTGAACAGGTGCTCGAGCGCGGGCTCGACGGCGATCATTTCAGGCGTGATCAGGTCGATGACATCTTCGACCGGCATGGCGAAGATGAAGTAGTCGCCGCTTACGCTCGTGCGCCTGCCGCCCTGATCGATCGATGCAGCGCGCACCCGGCTGCCGTCGAAGGTGACCGACTTCACTTTCGAGTCGAGGTGATAGCGCACGCCTCGTGACTTGAGGTAGTCGAGCCACGGATGGATCCACACGTCGTTGGTCGGGCCGTTGAGCACGCGGTCCGTGCTCGGGCCGGGCGTGACGATATCGAACAGCAACTGGACGAAGATGTTGCCGATCGTCTTGGTGCTGGCGGTCTCGGCCTTTGCAGCAACCAGCGAGCGGGTGATGCCGTGGCCGAGCAGTTTCTGGTAGGCGAGCGACTGTTCCTGTGCCTCGATGAACTCCCACCAGCCGATCTTTTCGTATTCGGTCATCCGCCGTTCGCGGCACGACGTCACGATCTGCCAGATCTTCGAAGCGAACAGCGCCAGCTCCGCATGCGACAGGCCCAGATCGCCGCCGAGAAAGCGGCCGAAATCGTCGAGCAGGACGCGAACATCGCCGATCGAGCGGACGAACCGCGCAGTGAGATCGACGGGGTGGCGGCCGACACGGGCAAGCTGGCACCGCGTGGTGTCGACGAGGTTGTCGGCAACGTTGCCGTGGTTGCAGGGAATGCGGCGCATCGTGTCGACGACGTGCTTGTAGAAGCGCGGGAAGAAGCGGAAGCCGTGCTCGCCGGGGAGATCCTTGCGGCCGTCCTTGCCGGTGCCGAGGAGCGGCATGCTGCGCGCCTTGCCGCCGGGAATGGCGAGCGACTCGTAGATCTCGACCTCGAAGCCGCGCTCGATCAGCTCGTGTGCGCTGCTGAGGCCGGCGATGCCGCCGCCGAGGATGATGACTTTTGAAGACATCCGTAGTCCGACCGAACCATGTGATGGCGGGCCTCGCCGTCGTAGGGAGCTCTACGATGCCCGGCGCTCACACCTCTGTTCGGCAGTGGGCACGTGCCGCCACCGAAGAGGGCTTCCACCCAGCCCCTAACGCCGGCGCTTCACGCGGTTCTTGTTTAGCAAGAGGTCGTTGATGCGTGTCATCTGTTGACGCAGTTCGTCTTGGCCCTCCCTCAACGCGGCAATTTCGTCACCTAGACGTTCAAGTTCAGTCACGCGGGTACCCAAGTCCTGCATGCCAGCGCGCGCGGCCTTCGCCTCGCCGGTTCGTTCGCCGGCAGCCATGACTCCGAGCGCCGCTACCTGACTGGCCAGCTCGATAGCTACCGTTTGTCTTTCGCGCGACTTCTGTCTGTGATCGTCATACCTGCCCGCGTCTTCGAGCTTCAGCGTCCTCACGGGAGCATCAGAAGGATCTCGATGCCGCAATGTAAATCGCTCATACACGCGAAAAATGTGTCGGGCGTCGTCGGTAGTCTGAAGGAACTGAACCTTAGGGGGCGTTGCCACGACGAGGTCGATGGTGTTGCTCGCGAGGGAGACGACTATTCCAAAGCCTTTCTGCATCACGCCAGAACGCAGCAGCGGTCCGTTCAGCAAAGGTGAGATTCTGTCGGCTGGCAGCACCAAGGAATGGCGTTCAGGCCGGTGCGCCTCAATAAACAGAGCGCTGTCGAGGACACAGGCGAATGGCCCTGGATGCGACTGCCGTTCCAGATCTGCTATAGCTCTGTTGATGGCAACTACAAGACGCTTACCCGTGGAACTTTCGTCGGGTTCGTCCCCAACGTCGTCCAGCGACGTGTCGATTATGAATGGATCGGCGGAGGGAGCCTCGGTCAACCCAACAAGAAAATTCGGAGCCTTGACCGCAATCGTCAGCGTTCGTGGGTCGTCGTCGGGAGCACTCCGGACGCGGCGGATAACGCTCAACAGTGGCCGGAGGCCTGGCTTTACGTAGCCGTTGAAAACGATCTCGTCTTCCACCAGCGCCAGCGTCGTCGCCGCCCTGCGGAAGGCGAGCAGGGCACTCGAGAGGGATTCGTCGAAGAGCTGCTGTGCTGACAGCTCGACGTTTACCGTTAGGTTGAAAAGTTTGAGGGTCTCATCGTCAAGCACGGTCAACTTGGCTTTAGCGGCCGCGTGAACGTGGTCCGGGATGTCACTCGCATACGAATACATTTCGCCGTCGAAGGCGCTGAGCTCCTCCTTTCGCACGCTCTCGACATTGGCTCCGAGCGGCCCGTAACAAGGCAGAAACGAGCCCGCCACCGAAGCTTTGTTGAACGCTTCGGTCACGGCGGTCTGAACCTTCTCCCACTGCGCGTCGCTCCATCCGGGTCCGTCAGCCATGCCGTTCGTCTCCATTCGCCGCCTGGGGTGTGGCGCCGCGGTCTGTGCACAGTTCGGCGCGAGCGTGCGCGGATTATTAGCCGAGTTCGCGGTTGCCGGCAAATACAACCTGTTAGCTGCAGGCGCAGGGCACGCGCGGGGGCTTCTCCGGCTACGGCTTCTCCCGTCCCCGCTTGTGAAGTACCGTCACATCAGGCCGTCGATGCCGGGTCCGCTGCGCGGCACCCGGTCTACTCGTGGCGCTGGCGCGACATTGAACGCAACTGAATCAGCGCCGCCGGCCGCGGCGCGACAGGCCGTTCCAGCGACGGTCCGACTTGAGGGACCGTGACACGGCGCAGCGGGTAAAACCGCCGCGCAGCGTGAGGGCAGCGCAGGTTACGGACCTGCGCCGGTCGCCGACGGCGGTGCGGAGCGGCGGTTTTTCCACGGTCACGAACGGAGGACCGGAGCGGCGCGGCACGCCGCGGCGCAGCGGCGGGGGAACCGACGCCTGCGTGCAGACATGCCGGGTCCGCTACGCGGCACCCGGCCTACGTGGCACCCGGCTACGCGGCACCCGGCCTACGCGCTGACGTGGTTCGCTGTGAGCGCCGCGCGCAGATCATTGAACGCGCCCGGGTCAGCGCCGACCGGCCGCGGCGGGTCGGGCCGTTCCAGCGACGGTCCGACTTGAGGGACCGTGACACGGCGCAGCGGGTAAAACCGCCGCGCAGCGTGAGGGCGGCGCAGGTCACGGACCTGCGCCGGTCGCCGACGGTGGTGCGGAGCGGCGGTTTTTCCACGGTCACGAACGGAGGACCGGAGCGGAACGGCGCGGCACGCCGCGGCGCAGCGGCGGGGGGAACCGACGCCTGCGTGCAGACATGCCGAGTCCGAGACGCAGCACCCGGCCTACGTGGCCCCCCTCTACGCGGCACCCGGCCTACGTGGCACCTGGCTGCGCGGCACCCGGCCTACTGGTGGCGCGTGCTGCGCGGAACCGCGGTCTACTGCTGCGGCACTGGGCGGACCCTACTGCGGCAGACGCGGCAACTTTGGTGGGACTTGATGACCGTCAAGAGCTGGCTCGAACACGCTATCCAGGACGCCGAACGCCGCGGCCTGCCTGGCCTCAAATCGCTGCTCGAGACGCTCGCCCGCTCGACCTCGGCGCTGCGCAGCGCCGACTGGAACAGCGATGCCGCGTCTGAACTCGCCGACCGCGCCCCGCGACGGCCGATCAATGGACGCTAAGCTGCCGGGCATCGCCGACCTCGCCCGGGCGCTGCGCGCCGGCGAAACGACGGCACAGACGCTGCTCGAAGGGTGCCTCGAGCAGATCCGCGATCGCGATGGCGAGATCAACGCCTTCATCACCGTTCTCGCCGAACAGGCGCGCGAGCAGGCGCGGGTCGCCGACCGCGAGCTGGCCAGCGGCACCGACCGCGGCCCCCTGCACGGCATCCCGATCGCTCTCAAGGATCTGTACGACCTGCGCGGCACCGCGACGACGGCGGCCAGCAACGTGCGGCGCGAGCACGTCGCCACGAGCGATGCCACGGTGGTCGCCCGGCTGCGCGATGCCGGTGCGGTGTTCGTCGGCAAGAACAACCTGCACGAGTTCGCCCTCGGCACGACCAACGAGGACTCGGCGTTCGGACCGGTGCGCCATCCGCTCCGGCCGGAGCGCTCGCCCGGCGGTTCATCGGGAGGCTCGGCCGCGGCGGTGCTGGCCGGCATGGCCTGCGCCGCCATCGGCACCGACACCGGGGGATCGATCCGCATCCCGGCGGCGGTGTGCGGCCTGGTTGGCCTCAAGCCGGCGAGCGGCGACCTGCCGACGACCGGGGTGGTGCCGCTCAGCGGCACCCTCGACCACCTCGGGCCGATCTGCCGCTCGGTTGCCGACGCGCGCCTGTTGTATGCGGCCATGCGCGGCGATGCTGCTGCGTCAGAGCAGCCGCCGCGATCAGCGCCGCACGGACCGTCACCGCAGCCGCGGGGACTGCGCGGCCTGCGAATCGGCCTGTTGAAGGGCTACTTTACCGCGCTGCTCGACGCGCAGGTCGGCCACGCCTTTGGTGAGACATGCGCGCGACTGGCCGCGGCCGGTGCGGTTCTTGACGACGTGACGCTCGGCCACGCCGACGACATCGCCCCGGTCTACGTGCACATCGTCCTCGCCGAGGCGGCCGCCTACCACGCCAGGACGCTGGAACAGCGCGCTGCCGACTACACGCCGAACGTGCGCATCCGACTGGAGATGGGCCGCTACATACTCGCCGAGGATTATCTGCGGGCGCTGCACGGCCGCGAAGTCCTGCGCGGCGAAGTTGACGAGGCGCTCGCCCGCCACGATCTCCTGCTGCTGCCGTCGGTACCGGTGCCGGCAACGAGGCTGGGCGTGCCGACGGTTCGGATCGGCAGCAGCGAAGAACCAGTGCGTAACATCACGCTGCGATTGACGCAGCTGTTCAACGTCACCGGGCACGCCGCCATCACCATGCCCTGCGGCAGGACGGTAGACGGGCTGCCGGTCGGCGCGCAGTTCGCCGGTCGCAGCACCGCTGATCTACTGGAACGGGCCGCGGCACTGGAAAGCACGGTCCGCAGCTGATACAACTGGGAACACGCGTCCGCCTGAACGTGGACACCACTGGTAACCTCGAGTCCCTCCCCGAATGCTCGCTCGCTTCTTCCACGCCTGGGAACACCGCCTCGCCTCCGTCACGAAGGATCGCGTCGTCCGCCCGTTCGATTGGGGCAACGATTGGCTGTCACCCGCTGAGACGCTGATCGCCGCCAGCGGTGCCTCGGAGTCGGCGATCGAGGCCTGGGTGGACGAGGTGATGCGCGACACGGATGCGTTCTTTGGCATCCCGGCGCAGTGCGAGTACGACTTCACGCCGGCCGCGGCGGAGGTGGCGGCCGCTGGTGAAGCTGGGACGGTCTCGTACCCGAGCGCACTGGTCACGCCGCATCCCGAGAACAACACGGTGATCGCCCGCTGGTTCCCCGCCGCTGGCGAGGCGCCGATTGGCCGGACCCCGGGCCGCGGCCGCGCGGTCGTCGTGCTGCCGCAGTGGAACTCCGACGCCGAAGGGCACATCGGCTTGGCGAAAGTGCTGGCGCGGTTCGGCGTTTCGGCGCTGCGTATGAGCCTGCCGTACCACGACCGCCGCATGCCGCCGGAACTCACCCGCGCCGACTACATCGTCAGCTCCAATGTCGTCCGGACATTGCAGGCCTGCCGACAGGCGGTGCTCGACGCACGGCGCGCCGTCGCGTGGCTGCACGCCCAGGGATTCGAACGGATTGGCATCCTCGGCACCAGCCTGGGCTCCTGCCTGGCGATGCTGACGTCGGCGCACGAGCCGCTGATCCGCGCACAGGCTCTCAACCACGTGTCGCCGTACTTTGCCGACGTGGTGTGGCGCGGCTTGTCGACCCGGCACGTCCGCGCCGGCATCGATGGCCACGTCGATCTCGAGCGGTTGCGCCAGCTGTGGCGGCCGATCAGCCCGTTCTCCTACCTGGAGCGCGTGCGCCGCACCCAGACGCTGCTGGTCTACGCCCGCTACGACCTGACCTTTCCGGTCGACCTGTCCAGACTGCTGATCGACGAATTCCGCCGGCGCGGCCTGCCGCACGAAGTTGCGGCGCTGCCCTGCGGCCACTACAGCACCGGCATGGCACCGTTCAAGTTCTGGGATGCGTATCTGCTCACCCGGTTCTTGCGCAGAAGTCTCTAAAAGTTCAGAATGCAGAATTCTGAATCAGGGTCGCTCAGAGATACTGCAAGAGCCCTGCAAGCGCGTTGTAGATCACTTCTGCCAACTGGCGGACGAGCGGGGAGATTTCGCCGGAGTCGACGGCGTTGGCGACCGACACCGGGTCGGTGACGATCAGCCAGGCGGTGGAGCCCGCGACGACCGCCGCGACGCCACCGATCAGGATGGCGACGCTGGCGAGGCGGTTGAACCCGCGCTCGGGATCGGCGGTGGCCGCGAGTTCGAAACCTGGCACGGTCGTGTCTGCGGGAAGCGCCTAGGCTACCACGTCGGCCCGCCGGATCACACGACCAGCGGCAGCACCTTCGGAGTACCTAAACCCAGGCCCATCAGTGAATTGGCGATGGCACCATGGTCGCCGACGATCAGCGTCGTCAGCCGCTCCGGGTCGAGGTATTTGCTGGCCGCGGCGACGACCTCGCCACCGGTGACGGTGTTGACCCTCGGCACGAACTCGGCGAAGTAGGAGTCGGGCAGGCCGTAGAGCGCCAGTTGGGCAACCGAGCGGGCCACCTGTCCAGCGGTTTCGAACCCGCGCGGGTAACCCCGCGTCAGCGACGCCTTGGCCAGCGACAGTTCGCCGTCGAGCGGCGGCCGCGCGCCGCGGATGCCTTCGAGCTCGTTCAGCGAATCGCGAACGGCGTCGGCGGTGGCGGCGGTATGGACGCTCGCCTGCAACGAAAACGGCGCCAGGCCGAGACGCCAGTCGAACCCGGTGCGGGCGCCGTAGGTGTAGCCCTTCTCCTCGCGCAGCTTCAGGTTCACCCGACTGACGAACTGGCCGCCAAGGATCGCGTTCATCACCAGCAGCGCCGGGTAATCCGGCGAGTTGCGCCGCGCGGACAGATGGCCGATCCGCAACTCCGACTGCGCTGCGCCGTCACGCGGCACGATTGCCAGGCGCGTATCTAACGCCATTTCGGGATCGATCGTGTCCGGCTGCGGCAGGGCAAGGTCGCCGGCCGCTCCAGCCTGCCAGCCGCCAAATCCCTGCGCCGCCACGCTGGCCAGCTCGTTGTGCGACATCGCACCTGCCACCACCAGGATGGCGCGGTCGGGCCGGTAGGTGGAGCGATGGAACGCCGCCACGTCAGCCTGGGACAGGCTGCGCAGCGCCCCGTCACTGCCAATCGACAGGTGGCCGTAGGGATGCGTGCCGTACATCAGGCGCAGGAACGCACGTTCCGCGACGGCGGGCGGCAGGTCCTTCAGTTGCAGCAGGCGGTCGAGCCGCAACTGCCGGACGCGCTCGAAGTCGGCGTCACGCAGGCTCGGGCTGGTGACCAGGTCTGCGAGCAGTGACACGCCGCGCGACGCGAGCCGCGCCAGCGTCGTCAACGACAGCACCGTGACATCCGGCGCCACATCGATGTCGAAGTCGGCGCCGATACGCGCGAGCGCGTCCGACACGTCGATGGCGCTCAACCCGCCGGTGCCCTCGTCGAGCATGTCGGCGGTGATGCCGGCGAGCCCTTCCTGGCTCGCCGGATCGAGGCCGAAGCCGGCCTTGACCTGCAGGACGAAGGTGATGACGGGAACGTTGTGGTGCTCGACGGTCCGAACCCGCAGGCCGTTCGGCAGGGTGTGATGGACGATGTCCGGAAAGGTGAATGCCGGATCGCCACCGACGAGCGGCAGGCGTGATCGATCGGGCCGCGTCACGAGACCGCCACCGGTTCGGAACCGGGGAGCGCGAGCGCGAGCTGGCCGCGCGGCACCACGCTCAGCGTCACGCGACGATCGAACTGCACGTAGCGCCGTGCGGCCGCCTGGACGCTGTCCCGCGTCGCGCCGCGATAGCGATCGAGGTCGGCGGCGAAGTACGACGGATCACCGCGCAGGACGTTGTAGGCATTCAACTGGTCCGACTTGCCGCCGAAGCCGCCGACCGTCTGCAGCCGGTAGAGAAAGTGCGCTTCAGCCTGCGCCGCCACGCGTTCCATCTCGGCCTCCGTCGGCCCCTCGCTCGACGACGTGCTGCAGTTCCGCGTCGATGATCGCCGCAATGTCCATCAGCGAATGCCCCGGCGCCGCCGTAGCCACCACCATCAGGAAGCCGCCGAGCTCGCGCGAATTCTGGAAGCCGGACACGTCGAGCGCCATCCGCTTCTCATAGACGAGGGTGCGATAGAGGCGCGACGTCTTGCCATTGGCCAGCAGGTCGGCAAGCAGATCCATCTCGGCGTCGTCGGCCGCGAACATCGCGGGCGAGTGCCAGGCCATGTAGACGCGCGGCAACTCGACCCGGTCCTCCAGCAACAACCGATGCTCCCGGGTCACGGTAGCGGCTGCCTGTACCGGTTCCGGCCTGACACCTGCCTCGAGCTCGCCGAAATAGTGCTCCGCCAGCGCGAATGCGCGCTCCGTCTCGATGTCGCCGGCCAGCACCAGCGACGCATTCGCCGGATGGTAGTAGGTGCGGAAGAACGACTGCACGTCTTCGAGCTGCATCGCCCGGATGTCGTCGGCGGCGCCGATCGTCATCCAGCTGTAGGGATGCTCCGGCGGGTACAGCACCGACGAGATCGCCATCATCGCCAGGCCATACGGCCGGTTCTCATAGTTCTGCCGCCGCTCGTTCAGGACGACGTCCCGCTGGTTCTCGAACCGCTCGGCCGTCAGCGCCGGCAGCAGGTAGCCCATGCGGTCCGACTCCATGAACAGCGCCAGGTCGATCGCACTGGTGGGGACGACCTCCCAGTAGTTGGTGCGGTCGGTGTTGGTCGATCCGTTCAGTAGCGCGCCCGCCTGTTGCAGCGGCGGGAAGTAGCCGTGGTTGTGATGCTCCGAGCCCTCGAACATCAGGTGCTCGAACAAGTGGGCGAACCCGGTGCGCCCAGGGCGTTCGTTCTTGGAACCGACGTGGTACCAGATGTTGACGGCGACGATCGGCACGTGATGATCCTCGTGCACGATGACGTCGAGGCCGTTGGCCAGCGTCCGTTTCGTAAAGGGCAGCTCGATGCGCGTCAACACTGGATCACTGCGCTCCTATCGGACCTGGATCAACGGAATCTTCCCCTTGTTCGCGTCGATCGATCGCTGCGCGGCAATCGACACCTGTGCGGCGATGCGCTCGCCGACGGTCATGAACGCGCGCGCGGCTGGCGAGGCAGGCTCGGCGACAACGAGCGGCACGCCAGTGTCACTGCCTTCGCGAATCGGCTGATACACGGGAAGGCGCCCCAGGAACGGCACCTCCATCTCCGCGGCCAGTGCCTCGCCGCCACCGTGCCCGAAGATATCGGCCTCATGGTGGCAGTTCGGGCACGCGTAGTAGCTCATGTTCTCGATCATCCCCATCGGCGGGATGTTCATCTTCTGATACATGCGCACCGCACGCCGGCTGTCCGCCAGCGACACCTGCTGCGGCGTCGTCACCACCACGGCTCCCACCACCGGAACCGTCTGGCTCAGGCTGAGCGCCACGTCGCCCGTCCCCGGCGGCATGTCGATGATCAGGTAGTCGAGGTCCTTCCAGGCGACATCACGCGAGAACTGCTGGATTGCCTGGTGCAGCATGGGCCCGCGCCAGATGATCGGCGAGTCGTCGCTCGTCAGGAAGCCGACTGAGACCACCTGCACGCCGTACTTCTCGGCCGGCACGATCTGCTTGCCGTCGGTGACGAGCTGTGTCGAGGTCAGCCCCATCATGATCGGCACGTTGGGCCCGTAGATGTCGCCGTCGAGGATACCGACGCGTGCGCCGCAGCGGGCCAGGGCGATCGCCAGGTTGACGGACACCGTGGTCTTGCCGACACCACCCTTGCCGGCGCCGACGGCAATGACGTTCTTCACGCCTGGCATCGGCGGGCGCCCGGTTTCGGGTGCCGACACCGATCGCACCCGGACAGCGATGGTGACCTCGGCGGCGCTGACGCCCGGTAACGCCTGGACGGCCGCCACAGCCTGCTGCCGGAGCAGTTCCTTCGCCGACGAGGCCGGATTGGTCAGTTCGAGTGTGAATGAGACGCGGCCATCCGCGATCGTCAGATCCTTGATGAACCCGAGAGCGACGACGTCGCGGCGGATGTCGGGGTCGTGCACTGCGCGAAGCGCCTGGAGAACGGCGTCGCGGTCGAACGTGGCTTGCATGTGTTCAATCTTATCGCGGCGGCGCGGTGCTCACGGCGGGCGCCGGCTCGAACAAGCGCCGGCCGGCATCGGTCAGCAGCACCCACATCGCGTAGATGCCGAGCGCGGTGCCGAACGGCAGGACGAGCAGGTTCACCACGGCCAGCGCCAGCATCACCATGCGGCCGAGCGGCCGGCGACGCCGCAGCAGCAGGGCTGCCCAGACATGCGCGCCGCCCCACAACAGCGCGAATGCGCCGATCAGGGCAAAGATTCCGGCGGTCAGCCCCGCGGCAAACTCGACCGCCTCCGCAGCAGGCTGCACCAGTTGCAGGAGTGCCCCACCCGACAGCAGCAGCATCGAGACGCCGACGAGCATCGCCAGCGCGCCCCACAGGCTGGACAGAATGGCGAGAAGGCCGACGTGGCGTTCCACGCTACCGCAACATCAGCAGACGAAAACGCGCAGCTCGATGCGGGTCGATGGGTTATGGCGAGGGGTGACGGTGAAGAGGAAGCGCGTGCCGTCGGCGACGCCGGCAGGCACGCTGACCTGGAGCTGGTGGCGCAAGAGCTCGACGCCAGAGCCGGCGCAGCGGCCGCACGGTTCGGTCCAGCTCTCGCCGCGGCCGCCGCAGCCGCGGCATGTGCAACGCACGGGAACGTCGAGCGGCACGGTGACCCCGGTGACGTGCCTCGTGCCGCGACAGCGTCATCACGGTACTGAGCGGCGCCTGCCGCTCTTCGGCGAGGAACGCGCTGCGGATCCGATCGATCGCCGGCGCGACGCAGGGGAAGTCTACGATGACGTCGTCGGCGAAAAAGATCGCGTCGTGGCGGTCGTTTTCACCCGACATGACTGCGACCGAATCGCCACCGAACGGACGGAACGTGTTCCCGCGCATGACACTGCAGCTACGATAGGGATCGCCGGAGGAGAAGTCAATGGTCCCGGGCACACCGCAGACCAGGGCGACCCGATCTCGTGAATGGGTGTGCCCGGCGTGCGATTTACTTCGAGTACTTCGAGGAAGCGGAAGATTGAGGAAGCCGGGGGGAGGTCACCGGACGCGCGCGACTTAGCGCGCGCCGAGCGTCAACAGGAGTTCCTTGCGGATCCCCTCATCCATGTCTTCGAAGTTCAGTGCCGTCTCGCACTCGTCACACAACACTTCGAGTACCGCCGGACGGCCCTCTTCGGACACTTCCACGCGAGCGTCTTCGAGGTGGACGACGTGCATCTGCAGCGTCTTCACTAGAAAATTCTGATCGTTCCCGCAGCTGGGGCAGGTTAGCGCCACGCGCGTCTCCTCTTTCGTCGTCAACGGCAACTCCTTACCGGGTATGGCTTGGCACCGGCGAAACCGCGCCGTGCAACCAGAAGTTTGATTTTATGGGATGCCTCCTGCAGGAGCAATGCAGAAATGGCCAAAATCGCTGAAAGCTGGACTGCTTAGACCAGCGACTCCCCCGTCTCAAGGATCATCGAGTCGGGCACACCCAGCCGCATGACCTCCCCCGTACGGTGACGGGTGAACACGCAATGCGGGCCTTTGGCTTCAACGAACTCCACCTCGACGACGGTGGGCCGGGCCTGGTAGACACCCGTGACGCAGCCACACGGCATCGTGTCCAGCCCGAGGAGTGTCATCGCCGCCGCGCGCTGCCGGCTGCCGGGCGCTGGAATGTGCATGTATCTGGTTAGACCGCGGTGAGCGGCCGGCGGTTCCTGTAAAAATGCAGGCGACGCATTTTCCGCGGTGGCGGCGTGCCGTGCCGCCACGTCAGGCCAGATAGACGAGACGTGCCTGCACCCAGACCCCGGGAAACACCTGTTCCGCGGCACGTTTATATAGGGCGGCCTGCTGCTCGTGCTCGGGGCGGCGCCGCCCGGTCTTGAACTCGAGCACGGTCACGCCACCGTCGCTCGCCTGTACCAGGCAATCGATGGTGCCTCGTACGACGCCGTCTTCACTGGCCATGGTGAACGGCACCTCGTGCAGGATGGTGCCGCCGCGGTAGAGCTCGAGCACCTCGTCGCGCGTGCAGAGCGCAACGTAAGCCGTCACCACCTCCTCGATCAGCTCATCGTGATTCTCGAGATCGCCGCCCTCGTCTGGCCGCAGCAATCGGGACGCCTGGTCGCGCAACTGTGCGCAATCCAGCGATGCGCCAGCGAGGCCGACACGCTGCAGCAGCCGGTGCACCAGAATGCCGGCAAGGCGATCCGAGCTGCGCCCGCCCGGCAGCGGCGCTCGCGCCGTGCTGAGACCGGCGGCGGTGACGGCGGCGGAGCGCCGCACCGGGGATGCGTCGCGCAAGTGCGAAAAGTGGGTCGCTGACGGCATTGCCGCAGCTGGCTCATTCAGCGGCGCACCAGTCGTGGCGGTCGTGCCAGCCGTGTCGGCCGTGTCGGCCGTGTCGGACATGGACGTGCCGGTCGTGCCGGTGCGGGCCGGCGCGCAGACCCCGGCGATGTGCACCGTCCCCGAGGCTGCGCGCCACTGCACAGATTCTGATCCCGCCGCAGCCTGGCGAAACGGCTCGAGGAAGGAGGGCGGCAACACCTCGGCGAGGCTGCCGCGGCCTGCTTGCACCGCGCCGTCCTTCAGCGCGGTGCCCAGATAGAGGCGGTCGCGCGCACGCGTCAGCGCGACGTAGAGGAGGCGCTTCGTCTCCTCGCGATCCTTTGCCGCATCGTCATCATCCGACTCGGATTGGAAATCGCCGACGGAGACCGAGGCGCCGTCACCGCCGGCTTCGTCGGCAGCGACACGGATGGCATCACGACGGTTGCCGGTGCCGCGCGCCAGGTTGACGATGAAGACGACCGGGAACTCCAGCCCCTTCGACGCATGGATGGTCATCAGGTTGACGGCATCGAGCGCGTCGATCGTCGCGTTGGCTTCGTCGCCGACGGCGAGGCGATCGAGGTGCGCCACGACGCGCCACAGCGTGGCATAGCCGCGATTCTGGATGCGCCGCACGAGACCGCGAATCTTCTTCAGGTTCTCGCGGGCCTGGTGGCAGCGGCTGCCACGCATCTCCAGCGCGTAGGCCGATTCATTCAGGATCACGTCGAGCAGTTCGGCCGGCGGCATCCGGTCGACGAGACGGAGCCAGCGGGCGGCGCCGGCGCGGGCGCGGCCAAGCGCCGCAGCGTCCGCGGGATCGAGCGCGGCCGGCACGTGATCGGCGGTGATCGCCTCCGCCAGCCGTGGCGCCAGCCGGCGCAACCCCTCGTCCGACATGCGGATGAAGCGCGAGCGCAGCCATGCCGCCGCGCGCAGGTCCGACAGCGGGTCGGCGAGAAACCAGAGCAGCGCGACCGTGTCCTTGATCTCGTCCGCATCGAAGAAGCCGAGCCCCTTGTAGACATACGACGGCAGGCCACGCCGCTCGAGGGCATCCTCGAACTCGCGATGGCTTTCGCGTGTGCGGAAGAGGATGGCGACGTCGCCCGGGCGAACCGGGCGGCGCACGCCGGTGTTGCGATCGCGCACCGGGGCGCCGGCCGCGACCAGCCGCTCGATCTCCGCCGCAGTGATCTCGGCGCACTCTTCGGCCGAATCGGCGACGACGAGGCCGAGCGGCGATGCAACGGGGGGAGGGAGGGCGACCGGGCGGCCAGGTGCCGGGTCGGCATGTTCTTCGCTGTGCCGCACCCGGCCTACGTCGGCGGCGCTCGCCGGGTCGGCGTCCCCTTCGCTGCGCCGCACTCGGCCTACAGCTGCGTCCAGCGCAGCTGCGTCGGTAGGCCGGGTGCCGCCGGATGTTCGCGGCGGACCCGGCGTCTCGTCCTCGGTCGTTGCCACCAGCGCAAGGTCATCGATCGGGAAGCGATCCTGCTCGTCGTACTGGAACGCGTCGCGTCGTGATGGCGCCTTGTCGATGTCCTGGCACAGGTCGTTGATCAGCGACAGCAGCGCCGGGGCGGAGCGGAAGCTGCGAGAAATCGACCAGCGGACGTTGCCGTCGGGGCGGAGACTCTCCAGGTGCCGTGCCGCCTCCTGCAGCACCGACGCATCCGCATCGCGAAAGCCGTAGATCGACTGCTTCCGATCGCCGACGATGAAGATCGACGGCTGGACCGGGCCGACGTGGTGCAGGCCGGCGCCCTCTCCCCACGACTCGACCAGCAGCGACACCAGTTCCCACTGCGCCCGGCTGGTGTCCTGGAACTCGTCGACCAGCACGTGGTGGTAGCGCGCCTCGAGGCGATAGCGGCTCTGCGCGAACTCCTCCATCTGCCGCAGCAGGTCGAGCGCGCGCAGCAGCACGTCCGAAAAATCGAGCACCGCATGGGTCTCGAGTGTGCGCCGATACTCGGTCTCGGCCACCTTGTACATGCGCCACACCCCACGCGAAACGAGCACGTTGAGGTCGCGGCGGTAGCGTGCGCTGGCCGCCGCGAACGCGGCGGCATGGCCGACGACCAGGCTGCCATGCGTGCGCCAGTCGGCGAGCGACGTGAACAACTCCTTCTTGTAGCCGACCCGCTTGCGCGGCTGCCCCTCCTGGGTCATGAAGTGGTCGCGGATGCGGGCAAACGCGACCTGCACGGCCGCCGGGTCGAGCGGCGCCGAATCCTGCAGCGCCGACTCGAGCTTCCGCAACGAGCGCACCACCAACAGGAACGCCGGTTCCGGCGGGCCCGATTCGACGAACGCATCGGCACCTCCTGGCATGCCGGCGAACACGTCGAGCAGCGCGGCAGCCCCGGCCCGCGTCGCGCCTGCCACCGACAGCTCTCGCGGCCCGGATGCGAGATACCGTGCCAGCACGCCGGGAGCGACGATCCGGCGGTTCAGTAACGCGGCGAGGCCGGCGCGGGCTCGCCGGTCGCCGAGTTGCGCGAACACCAGGGCGACGTGCTCGTCCTCGCGGGCAATGCCGCGGCAGATCCGCAACGCGCGATCGAGTGCCTCGTCGATCAGCCGCGGCACTTCGGTGTCGTCGGCCATCGTGAAGCCGGGGTCGAGGTCGGCTTCGAGCGGGAACTCCCGCAGCAGCGACAGGCAAAACGCGTCGATCGTGCTGATGTCGATGTCTGCCGTGCGATCGCGCAGGTCACGCCAGCGCGTTGCGGGGATGTCGCCGTTTGCCGCGGCCGCGCGCAGCGTCGAGAGGATCCGCTCGCGCATCTCCGCCGCCGCCTTGCGCGTGAACGTGATCGCCAGGATGTTGGCCGGGTCGACTCCCGCTTTCAGCAGGTTGATGTAGCGGTCGACCAGCACCCGCGTCTTGCCGGTGCCGGCGGACGCTTCCAGCGCCACGTTGAAGCGCGGATCCACCGCACGGGCGCGACCGGCGCGATCGCGCGCATCGATGCGCGACTCGACGGCGACGACCTGCTCGAACGGCAGGCGCAGGTTACTCATCGCCGACGTAGTCCTTGCGGCAGACGACAGAGTAGGCGCAGTATCGGCACCGCATCGCGTCGTGCGGCCGCGGCGGGAACGCGCCGCCGCCGATGCCATCGAGCACGCCGAGCAGACGCTCCCGCGCATCGTCAAGGACCGCCGTCGCGTCGGTGGCGCCGGCCTTGACGACCGGAACGAGCGAGCGCTTGCCGGCGAATGCGACGTAGGCGGCCTCGTCTACCGTCCACGATGCGCCGTCCCGCTCCTCCAGTCGCTCCTTCGCACACAGCGCGTAGATCGGCACCTGCAGCGCTCTCCGGGTGTTCGGCGCCATGCCCGACTTGTAGTCGATGACCCGCAGGCGATTGCCAGCCAGCAGATCGATGCGATCGGCGACGCCCTTCAACGCCACAGTCGCGCCGCCCTCGATCCCGAGCGAGAACTCGCCTTCCAGGCGGTACTCGAGCCAGCGCTCGGTCACTTCGGCAGGGCGGGACGCTTCGAGGCCGAGCACCACGTCGACGATGCCGACGGAGATGGCGGAGCCGAAGAGCCGCGTCCGCTCGAGGCCGGCGTCGGCGTCGGGCAGGCGCGACAACAGCGGCTCGGCGACCGCGGCAAACAGCGTGCGGGCGCGGTCGACCTGGTCCGAGGTGATGGTGCCGTGACCGGCGGCGTCCCATGCCGCAAAGAACTGCTGGAACACCTCGTGGATGAAGCGGCCGCGCGCCCGTGGCGACAGCCCGGTTTCGTCTTCGACCTGCTCCTCCAGCCGCAGCACGTCGGCGGCGAAGAACTTGAACGGGCAGTCCTGGTAGCGTTCGAGAGCACTCAGCGACAATGCCGCCGGCGGCGGTGGCGTCGTCGCGCCGTGGTAGCGCGGCGCATCGAGCGGCGGCGCCGCAACGCGAAACGCCGCCCACTCCCGCGTCAGCGCCGGCAGCACCGCGGCGTCCAGGATCGTCGCGGTCAGCGCCTCGAAGTCGAAGACCGCGACGTCCGGCTCCTGCTCGACACATCGGTCTGGCGCCGCAATGTCGAGTTCGTCGAGCAGTGGCGACGGCCCGACGATCGAGTCCGCTTCCAGGCTGAAACTGGAGACCGCCAGCCGTTGTCGCGGCAAACGCAGGAGATCGGTGAACGCCGCCCGGGCGCCATCGATGCGCCCGGCTTCGGCTGGCCAGCCGAGCTCACGCAGCACGCCGGCCGAATAGAAGATGCTGCGGCGCGGGCGCGCCGGCCACTCGCCGTCGATCAGTCCTGCAAGCTGGATCTCCTCGAACTCGCCAAACCGGGCGCTGTCCGCGTCGACCAGGTGCACGCCGGCGTCGCCGGTACGCGGCGCAAAGGTGTGTCCCTCGATCCAGCGGCGGACGAGGGCCGCGACCTCGTCGAACGGCAACGGCGTGCTGTCGAAGCGGCGATACGCGTCACGCAGCCCCGCGAGCGTGCCGAGCACGGCGCTGCGGGCGCGCAGTTGGCGCGTGCGCCCGTCCTCGTCCGGACCAGGAAGGTTCTCGTGCCGAGTCAGAAATTGCGTGAGGACAGTGAGGTGTTCCGCCACCGTGCCGTCGCGGCGGAGCGGCGCCAGGCTGCGGGCGACGTGCAGGAGCGCTTCACCGGCGCGGAGTGCGCGCTCGAGCCGGCCGCGCGACGGTGCCGCCGCGCGCCAGCTGTCCAGCAGCCGCTCGAGCGCGTCGGCATCGCCAAGATACCCGGCTTCGCCGAGCGCACGATCGAGCGCCGCCACATCGCCGGCGCCGAACGGCCGCGGCTCGCCATCGCCACCGATCCGGAAGTGAGGCGACCGCAGCAGCGCAATCGCCGGGGCGCGGGCAAAGTCGCCGGTCACCGCCGAGCACACCAGGTCGAGCGCGGCGGCATAAGGCTCCGCGGCCAACGGCAGCGCGTCGAACATCTGGCACGGGATGCCGCCCGAGCGCAGCACCTCGCGTGCGACATACACATACGGCAGCGGCTGGTGCACCACCAAGGCGATGCGGTCGAGCGACGTCACGTTGCGCTCCCGCACCGCCGCCTTGACCCGGCGCGCAAAACCGCCGATCTCCTCTTCGCGGTCACGACTGACGTGGACGAGTGGCGCGCTGCCCTCGCCGTCGCGACGGCCGGGCGGCGGCACGACCAGCACCGGCAGCCAGCTGTCGGGTGCGTCGACGCGCACCTCCTCGATGCCTGGCAGCACCTGGTGCATGCGCTCGTGCAACGCACCGGCGAGTACCCGATCGGTCACGACGACGTCGAGACGGGCCAACCCGGGGACTCGCGCGAGTAGATCCCAGTCCGCAGGGTAGAGACCGTGCGGATCGAATGCGCGATCGCCAACGGCAAGGACGACGTGCGTGACCGGGTTCGCCGCAGGCTGCTGTAACAACCGCCGGCGCAGTTCGTGGTCGTCGAGGCCGGCGGCAGCGCAGCGCAGCTCGAAGTCGCGATAGGCGGCGACGAGGAAGCGGGTCTGCCGCACGAGCCGCTCCGCGCCGCGGTCGTAGGCGGCGCCAGGCTCCAGCTTGTCGAGCGCGCGCCGCTCGAAGGCGTCGATGTCGTTCTGATTCCAGCGGAGCGTGTCGTAGAAGCGCAGGATCTCCGCAATCAGGCCGGGGCGCAGCCGGAATGGCGGGTCGAAGCCGGCATCGCGGGCGGCGCGGCAGGCGACGCCCAGGAGCACTTCGCGCTCCGCGTCCGTCAGCACTGGACGGCCCACGTCGAGCCGGTCAGCGAGCCGCGTCACCAGCTCCGCAGGGGTGATGAGGTCTGGCAGCAGCATGGCGCCGGAGGAGCACGCCGAGGCGTGGAATGCCTGGTCTTCGAGCGTGCGCAGGAGGTGCGCCGCCGCCGCCCTCGTCGGCACGACGATGATGCGGTTGCGCGCGTCGAGCGGCGTGCCCGTACCCGCCAGGTCGACCAGCGCGCGGCGAAAGGCGCGCAGGTCGGCGGTCCGCACCAGCTGCGTGGTGCGCGGCGTAATCACTGCAGTTGCGGCGGCTCGAGCAGCGTCCGCAATTCCTGTTGCGCGCGCGAGAGCATCAGCAGCGCTCCGGCGGCGGCCGACGACGCTTCCCAGGCGCGCGCAACGTTGCCGCTGGAGATGGCGTCGAACCGGCCGTTCGCGGCGCTTTCGGCAAAGCGCCAGGCACCGATCAGCAGGTCGTGCGTCGTGCTCAGCTCGTCGGCGGCAGTGACGCGCTGCAGCCGATCCGCCCCGCCGGTGAGGCGCCGTCGCAATGCGATGAGGCGGTCGGGGTCTGGGCCGTCAAGCCGGCGGATGGCTTCGAGCAGTGGCTGCGCCTTGACGAGTTGCAGCAACTGCGACGAGATGCTGCGCTGGTAGTCACGGTAGATGTCACGACGGAGCAGCCACTGGTCGCGGCGCAGGCGCAGCTGCCGTGCCGCTTCCAGCTGCTGTTCGACCTGCGCGCGCAGAGCCTGGACTGCTTCCGGACGCTTGCCACCGAGTCGGGCATCCTCCTTCGGCAGCGCATCGAGAATGCGCTGCACGGTGCTGACGCGGGCGCCGCGGGACGCGCGCGCGGCCGCGTCGGACAGCCGGCGTGACAGCCGCGCGTAGCGCTGGTCGATGTCGGCTTCGGCCTTGATCTGCTCCTCGGCGGATCGACGCAGGTTGCGGGCGGTGTCGGCATCGATGCCAGTGCCGGGTTCGGCCAGCATCACCAGGGCAGACTGGAGCAGCGCAACGCGTTCCGCCGGCCGCTCGACGCGGCCCGCCAGCGCGAATATCTGGTCCACCTGTTCGCGGGCAGCGGGCATGCCGCTCACCGGCTCGAGCGCGAGTGGCGGCACCGTGACCAGCGACAGCGCGAAGCCGGACGCGGCGTTCGTGTTGCGCAGCCCGGCGATCGCCTCGTCCAGCAAGCCGAGGATCTCCCGCACGTCATCCTGGCGATAGCCGTAGTGCTGCTGCGGCCACTCGGCCAGCGTCCGGCGCGCCGATTCCGCCACTTCCAGCGCGCGGGCGCGGTCGGTGGTCAACGCGATGTCGTTCAGTACGCTGGCGATCTCGTTGCTCAATTGCTGGAAGTCGGCTTCGCCGCGGGTCGCAGCGTAGCGCTGGTAGCGGGCCGAGTCGGCGTACTGCTCGGTGCGCGGCCAGTTCACCGTGTCCGCCGGGAGCGTGACCAGGTGCAGCCGGGGATCGTCGCCGGTGCCGCCGGCTGGCGCGGAGAAGATGACGCGGTCACCGACCCGGGCGTACTCGCCGTAGCTCACCACCGAGGTGCCGTCCATCAGGAAGATGCGGAAAAGCGTCGCCTCCGCCGCGGCGAGTGCAATCGCCGGCACGAGCATGCACATGCATGCGCCGAGAACGGTACGAACCCAGGTTGCCATGCTGCCGAAGCTGACATTGTACCTCCCGCAAAATGGCCTTCCGGCCGTTGCCGGCGGCTGCTGTGGAAAACCTGTGGATGGTGCGTGCATATCCTGTGGACAACCGGACACGGCAACTTTTTCTCACGCGCGATCGCCGCGCTTCACCGCCGATCAGCCCTGTGGATGCGGCCTTCGTCACCCGCTTCGCTTGATCGTGTCGACCAGGCGCGTAGAATCAACGCCGTTCGCCCCCGCTCCTCAACACACATCCACCGTGACCGTTCATCGCTTCGAAAAAACCATTGGCGGCCGCGCGTACCACATCGAGGTGACGCGGGTCAGTACCAGGTGGCGAGCCCAGTTGCGGCGCATGCCGGGGATGCCCACCGCCATGATGCCGTTCTACGGTCAGACGCCCGACGAGGCGGCCGAGCTGTTGACGGAATGGTTGACGCTGGCACATCGCCGCGTCGCCGCAGCTGCCGTGGCGAAAGCCCCGCTGCCGACCTGACATCGGGTATCCGGGGGCTGCATCAGACTGCTGCATGCGCAGTGCTGCATGGACAGTGCTGCATGGAGAGTAGCGCCCATCGCTGACAGATCAGGTCACAGCCGGCAGACCATCCCGCCGGGTTGCGCCCGTCTCTGCCGTGCGCTACGATTATGTGTTCAGCGAGTCGTGAACGGGCCTGTAGCGCAGTTGGGAGCGCGCCTGAATGGCATTCAGGAGGTCACCGGTTCGATCCCGGTCAGGTCCACCAACCTTTCATTTCCATCCGTCAATCGGCCGCAAGTAGCTGAAGGCCGGTGCGGTTACGCGGGTTCCAACAAAGCCTTTTCCGTCGAACGCGATTCCGTCCGGAAAGAACAGTTGTTGGAACCGCTGCCGCTGTTCGAGCGACGCCTGCACCCAGAGGTCGGCGGCGCGCGGCAGAACGCGTTCTGCGAACGCCAGGATGCCCTCTACGTCGAGTTCATCGAGCTGGCCGGAGTGACGGTCGATCCGGAGCGAGCGTGAGCTCCTCGCGCAGTTTCTCGGCGTGGCGGTCGTACGTCTCGATGTCGATCGAGCGCTCGAAGAGGAACGCTTCGTCCAGACGGTCCAGCTTGTCCTGGATCGCCTTCGCCGCTCGCTCGGCGTTCGCGAGCTCCTCGCGCACCGCCGCCTTCCGCGCCTTCCAGATCTGCAGCACGGATTCCTTGAGTAGCCGCATGTAGCCTGGCGTTGGCTGCAGCAGCGCCAGTTCGTCTGCGAACAGTCCTTCGAGTTTCGCCTTCGTCACGTTGACCGCGCGGCAGCCAGGGCGGCAGTGGTAGTACGCGTAGTACTCGCTTCGGCCCTTCGACCAGCTGCCGGTGAGGCCTCGACCACAGGACTCGCAGCGCACGAAGGCGCGCAGCGGGAAGTCCGGGTGCGCCCGCTGCTGTGGCGTGGTGCTCGGAACGTCGCCCGGACAGGACCGCCTGCACGCGGTAGAACAGGTCCTCGGAGATCAGCGGCTCGAAGTCGCCGCGTTTTCCGCGAACGCCGTACTCGGTGACGTCCACGATGCCGGCATAGAGCTGGTTCCGCAGCAGCACGCCGATCGCTTGCGATGTGAGCGGACGGCCGCGCCGGTTGGTCAAGCCCCAGGCTCTTGACTGCTTGAGGAGCTGTTGCTTGGTGAAGCGCCCGGTCGCGTACTCCTCGAATGCTCGCCGCACAAGCGGCGCCCGCTCAGGATCGGGCATCAGGCTCTTGCCCATCGCGCGCGGCGCGTTCAAGTAGCCGATCGGCGCCAGGAACACCCAGCGGCCGAGCTCCAGTGCCGCCTTCATGCCGGCGCGCGTCCGGTCTGACCGACAGTCGTTGTCGAACTGCGCGAATGCGGCGAGCACGCCCTCCATCAGCTTGCCGGTGGACGTGTCGTCGATCGGCTCCGTCGCCGACCGCAGCGAGATGCCGAGCGACTGCAGGTGCGAGCGGAGCGCGAAGTGGTCGTACTTGTCGCGCGCGAAGCGCGTCAGGTTGAACACGACCACGAAGTGGACGCGGCCCTTGTTCAGCCGACAGAACGTGAGCAGGTTCTGAAGCTGGCTGCGATCCGTGGTCTTGGCGCTCTCGCCTTCCTCGTGGAAGCGTTCGAGGATCTCGTAGCCCTGGCGGCGGCAGTACTCCTCGCAGGCGCGAAGCTGCGTCGGCAGGCTGAGATTCTCGGTCTGCTCCTTCGTGCTGACGCGAACGTAGATCACCGCGCCGACCATGGTCGGCAGCGTAGATCCATTCGCCGGCTCGGGCAAGCTGCGTTTGCGAGGCACGATGCCTACTCGGAAACGCGACACTGCTCCTGGTACATCTCGACCACGATGCACGCCATCGTCTCTGCGTGCCGGCGGATGTCCTCGATGTCCTGATCGGTCATCGATTCCGCGTCCTCGCCGAGCAGTTCCCGACAGCGCGCGATCGAAATCGGCTCCGGCCTCGGATCCGCATGTTCGACGTACTCCATGGGCACCCCTGCGAACTCGCTGCAGACGTTCGTGATGCGGTGGAGTGCGCTCGAAGCGCGCCGACCTGGTGCCGGCGCGCCGAGACGATGAGCGTGGATGTGGCGTGACGCCGACACCGAAGCGCGTGACTTGAAGTCGAACGCGCTGATCGCACGAGACGTGCGCGATCAATCGACTGGTTGTTGAAGGAGCTGACAGCGTTGCTCTGAGAGCGTTGGCTACAGCGCTCCGCGTCTGGCAGGACTGCGGAGGGGTGCGCGATGGCACCGACGAGATCTTCACGATACGACTGCCGGCGCATCCGGTCAACGCCGAAATGAGGACGAGCTTCGTCGGCCATCACATAAGTGCGACCTTCGAGCTGCGCGCAGGCGTCGTCAAGGCCGAAGCCCGCAGGGTCGAGCGCAGCGAGAGCCTTGACGGCGCCGAGCACAGCTCGATCCTGGTCATGTGATGGCCGATGTTCTGGGGAGAATGGTCGTGGAGAAGTGCGGGAAATTCTGGAGAAGATCTGCGCCGCGTACGCGCGTGACAACGCACGTGCAACCAGTGTCAGAAGAGCAGCTCAGAGATTCATCGAGTTGTTCTCCAGATTGCGGGTCGAATACCTTCTGCGCAAGCGGGTGGACTTTCGGCGCCGACACGGACACCGACAGCCTGTTCAGGCGGGCGTGAGCGACCACGTCCGTGGCCGCAGGCTTGGCAGGCCAAGCGGCCATTTCGGGTGGTCGCTCACGCCACGGGATTGCTGTTGGCGACCGCTTCGGCACTGGCGCCACCAGGCGGGCGGCAGAGTGCGCCGCCCGAGACGACAGGTCGTAACCTGCGCGGCGACCTGCAGTTGTCGCTTGCTCTCGTCGCGCGCGAGTGTCGCCGTCTTGTCGCGAGGACGAGTCCTCGAGCCGGATGCCGTCCAGGGGGAACACCTCGCGCGAGCCCCTGTCCCCCCTGTGTTCCCCTCATGTTCCCCCAACGAGGCGGATTAGCAGCGACCAGCCTCGGATGAGTGGTCGCTGCAATTCGTGGTGCCGGTCGGTCACGTCTTCTGCTTCGCGATCCTCAGAACGGGGTTTGCCGCCGCTCCGAACCTTCGGCCGGGGACCTCGTCGGCGGTGATGGCGCCTTCCTTTTTCAGTTCGCGAACCAGCTCGTTGACGTGCTTCGGCAACCACCACTCAGGCCTGACGGCGGCGTGCAGATCCTGCCATCGCTCAGGACGACGCGAGAGCCGATTCAGTATCCAATCGCGCAGAGGACGAAGGTCCGGCTCGGGCTTGATCAGGAACTGCTGATCAGGGTTGTCAGAGCGGCGGACCATGAAGCCGCCCGCCGGCGACACTGACCACGCGCATTCCTTCATCAGGTCGCGCCCGTCATTCGAGTTCGTGAGGTGCAGCAGGACGTACCGAGTCGCTTGTCCACCCGTGACCATTCGCACCGCCGACGTCCACCACTTCGCGCCAATGCCTCGCGCCATGAGCGGAATCGCGCGGTCGAGACGCTCGTCCATGCCGTCGCCAACAACCTCGGTACGCCAAGAACCGGAACCGAAGATCTCGTCGAGCGTTTGCGCATGCGGTGTGCCAGGGGCTGGCCGCTGCTGAACCAGCATGTCCAGCTCGCGCCACATCACGTTGATGAACAGCTCGACTCGACCAGCTTTCATCAGATCGCCAAGCAGGCCCGCAGGGATCTTGAAACCGTACGGGTCGACAAAGAGGAACGCGGGTGCCATCTGAGCACGGTCGCGGCGGAGTTCGTTGAGGATGGCGGACAGACGCTCGAATGCGTCACCCTCGCTCGTCTCCACGTTGACCCGAGCCGGAAATGGTTTGAGCTGAGAGAGCTCCGCTTCGAGCGCCGCGAGATTCGCGGGATCTCGCTCGATGAACAGGAAATTGAACTCGGAGGCGTTCAGCAGCTTGTCGCGGTAGGAGTGGCGCAGCAGCGTCTGAAGCGCGAGGACCGGTGACCCCGGGTCGCCGCTCTCGTAGCGCCCTCGACCAGCGTGGGTATCGACGTACAGGACGCGCCGAGCCCAGGTACCGAGCTTCGGGTACCAGCCGTTCAAGTAGCAGCGAATCAGTTCGTGCTTGACGTGCTGAAACGGTCCGTACTGCTCCCAATAGGCGGGATTCGGGTCCGATCGCCGGGTCATGCATTGCTCGCTGCGAGAACGCGATGGAAGGCGAGCGGAAACTCATCGTACGTGCGGCCGTCGAGCGTCCGTCCGGTTTCGTGCTTCCGTGTGCCGCCCCACTGCTTGAAGAAGAAGGGCACCCGCTGCGCGCGGCATTGACGACGGATGTTGACGACCCAATCTCGAAGCATCGGACGGGCGCGCGGGCCGCTCTCTCCGCCGACGATGACCCAGTCGATCTTGCGCAGGTCGAGAGGCCCGAGGTCGGCGAGCAGGGGTTCTACCGAGAGGAATCGAAGGCGTGCCGGCGTGTCCTGGAGCGACCGAATGCGAGGCAGACCGTAACGTCGATCCTCGACGCTGACACCGAAGGCGACGTGTTCGAGATCGGCCATCCACCGCAACTCACCCAGCAGCAGTTCGCGCAGTCGCTCGTCTCGCTTAGTGAGGACCTGAAACAGGTGCCAGTCAGCTTGTCGCATGACCTCTCCAACGCGACCGATGTAGTCGGCTGGAACGTCATCGTGAAAGAGGTCGCTCATCGAGTTGACGAAGATCTTCCGCGGGCGTCGCCAGTGCAGCGGTTGCTCAAGCTTTTCGGGCACCAGTCGGAGGTCGAAGCCCTGCTCGAAGGGGTGTCCAGGCACGCCGCGGAAGCGCTCAGAGAACACCTCCGCGTAGCAGAATTTGCAGCCCGGGCTCACCTTCGTGCAGCCGCGGACCGGGTTCCACGTCGCGTCCGTCCACTCAATCGCCGAGCGGTCGCTCATGGTGGACCAGTTTACGTCCATTCGGTGACAGGGCAGGTCACACGGAACAATCGCGAAGATTTCCAGTTCACTTGACTATTCGTTTCAAGTTTATTCATAGTTTGTGAATATTACGGCGGACACGTTCAAGAGACGAGCTTATGAAGAACTCCTTGGTGGTCTTCGTCGTTCTCCTGTTTGTGGCGCATGCGTCGGCTGAATGCGAAGCAGGCACGTACCGCCCAGAACCGCAACGCCTTCGGACCCAATCTCCACGATTCTCGACGCGTTCAAAACCCACGAGATCGTGACGCTGACGGATCCACACGGCAATATTCAAGTTCAGGCGTTTCATCCTGGAGCTTGATTCGCGACCCACGATTTCGCCAGGCGGTGAACGATATCGTGATCGAGACGGCGAGCGCGCGGTACCAGGACGCGATTGATCGCTATGTCCGCGGTGACGACGTCGAGAGAGCCGTCTTACGGAGAGCCTGGGAGGATCACACCGTCGCGAATAGTCTGGGGGTTCAAGCGGAAGAACTGATCCAAGCCGTCCGTACGGTCAATGCTTCAGCGCCGAGGAAACGGGGAGGCTACGTATCATTGCTGGTGACCCGCCGATCGATTGGGGCAACATCACTCGCCGCAGGACGGCAGTCGGTGGACAGAGCTTCGCGACAGCTACCCGGCTGATCTCATTCGACGGCAGGTTCTCGATCGTGGCCGCCGCGCGCTTGTCGTCTACGGACAGGGTCATTTCCAGCGCCGTCAGATTGTCGCCAACTACGACATGTCCACGTGGCAGGCGCAGACTGTCGTCAGTCTGCTCGAGCGGGACCACGGCGCGCATGTCTTCAACGTTTGGACGCTGGTGGACAAGAACGTCGAGACTTCCAGCGGGCGTCACATCGTGGCGCGTCCCGAGTCTTGCGGCCCTGCGAGGCACAACGCTCGGGGCCAGAGACTTCGGACTGTACAACCGCGGCTTAGGTGACGGAACCCGTTTTGGCGTGAAGGGCGGTCAGCTGGTCCCGGTCCCACAGGCTGAATGGAAGACGATGCGAATGGAGGATCAGTTCGATGCTCTCCTATACCTCGGGCCACCCACATCGATGACCATCGCCTCAGTGCCGGCCGCACTTTGCGAGGACGCGGACTTCGTGAAGCGTCGGGTGGAGAGGCTTAGCCGCTTTGGACCTCCGATCGAGGTTCAGAACTTCAAGAAGGCCTGTGGTCTTTGATCCGTCAGGTAGGAACGACGTCTTGAACCGGACTGGGTAGCCCGACTGTGCCACGCGACTACTTGACCGACTTCCAGTTGATGCTGTTGCTCGCGATTCTGCGAGTAGGCGAAGAGGCGTATGGTGTGCCCATCGCGCGCGAGATCGAGGCCTCCGGTGAACGCACGGTGATGCTCGGGGCCGTCTATACTGGCCTCGACCGGCTTGAAGCCAATGGATTGGTTTCATCAGCGTCGGCTCACCAACAGCCGAGCGGGGCGGTCGTGCGAAGAAGTACTTCCGTGTGACGCCAGCTGGCCTGAAGGCGGTCCGGCAAGCCAAACGGGCATTTACACGGCTATGGTCTGGGGTGCCAGGCTTGGAAGGAGGACGCTCATGAAAAAGACGCGTACACCTCTCCAGCTCGCCCTTCTTCCCTATCTTCTCGGCGATGATGAGCCACTCGTTGGGGATCTCGTCGAAGAGTGGCCTCGACGATCGACCGCCTGGTTCTGGCGTCAGGTCGTTTTTGCGGTGCTGGCCACGGCTGGGGCGACCGCATCGGCAGCATTGCGCGACCCGCAACGGCTGACCGGAGCGCTTGGGGCCACTGCGATCTTCCTCATTCTGAGTTTTCAGGTCGTCGTGGCTGGCAGCCTACTCGATGACCTGATTCGGCGGATCGACCGCACCCAGGTGACCCGAATCGATCACCCGGAGTGGCTGCTGTTTTTCGTCCTGTTGTCGCTCCCGGTAGCGTGGTTTATCGGGAGGGCAATCGGTGTCCTGCACCATCGTTCTCGTGCTGCGACAGTCGTAATTGCTGGCGCCGGTGCCGCCGTCGTCGGGGCGGTGACCGTCTCTGTATTGAGCGCGACTGATGCCTTCTTTCCATCAGCCGCCCAGCAAACCGCGGCGGGCATGGTGTTTGTGCTCGGGTTGCTGACCGGGAGCTCGAGCCGTTCTCCTCTCGATCGACAGGCCTGATTCGGTCCCCGTCAGTCGTCACGCGGACTGTATCAGCCCGCTCATGCGGTGCAGCCAGTTGAACACTTGGTTCCAACTGGCGATGTTCAGGTCCACCAACCTTCCCCTCTCTCCGCTCTCCTTCTAAAGGATTTCCTCAGAGAGACCCGGGGCGTTCTCGAGCGGTGTCGTCCGGCGTGAGCTCCTGCGACATGCGGCGGATCGCGCGGCGCTCCTCGCTGGAGATCCGACGACCCATCGCCGAGCGCGAGACTGACGCGATGCGCCGGCACGCGGTCAACAGCGGCCGCCACCGTACCAGGCGCTCGGCAGGCGACAAGGCGCCGAGCATGCCACGCAACGCCTGCCGGCTGTTCTCGAAGAAGCTGCGCGGCGGCCGCTTCGCCAGCAAGTCCAGTAACCGCTCGTATGCCGGGCCGCCGTCGATGCCCATCGCCACGGCCACCTCGATGATCGACAGCCGCTCGCCATCGGTCACATGACCGTCTGCCCACGCAATCTCCAGCAGTGGCGCCGTCGTCAACACGTCGACGGTCGCGGCCGAATAGCCGGCGCGGACCACGGCAGTCAGCGCGTCGGCGTCCGACACACCATACGCCGCGGCCATCCGCCGTCGCAACGCACCGAGTTCGCTCTGCATCTCGCCTCTTCCTGTGACCGACCGCCCGCCCTGGTTCATGTACCGCTCAGTGCGCCGCGCCGGCAAGACTCGTGCCTCGACAGCGATTCGCCGGCATTGCTCCTTCAAGGGTGCCGCGCGGAAGTGCCCCTTTAGACCCTCCGGGCGACTGTGTGGTTTGCACCGGTCGTGACCGGCTTCGTTACGCTTCCTGGCCCGAAGGGGTCGCGGCGCCAATGCCGTACTATTGAGGGGAATGCTCAGAGCAGGAATCGTCGGTCTCCCCAACGTCGGCAAGTCCACCCTTTTCAACGCGGTGACGCGGACGCGCAAGGCGGAGGCGGCGAACTACCCGTTCTGCACCATCGATCCGAACGTCGGCATCGTCACCGTCCCGGATGCGCGTCTCTACGAGCTGCAGAAGATCGCGAAAAGCGCGCAGGTCATCCCGGCAGCGATCGAGTTCGTCGACATCGCCGGCCTGGTGAAGGGTGCAAGCCAGGGCGAGGGGCTCGGCAACAAGTTCCTGACCCACATACGCGAGGTCGACGCCATCGTGCAGGTCGTGCGCTGCTTCGAGGACGCGGACGTCCATCACGTCGCCGCGACCGTCGACCCGGTGCGCGACATCGAGATCATCAACACCGAGCTGATGCTCGCCGACCTCGATTCCGTGAAGAAGCGGCGGGAACGCATCGCCAAAGAGATCAAGCGCGGCGACAAGGCTGCGGCGGCGGAAGATGCCGTGCTGGAGAAGGTCGAAGCGGCGCTCGACTCCGGCAAGCCGGCGCTGACCGTCCCGCTGACGCCGGAGGAGCGCGCGCTGACGCGGCCGCTGTTCCTGCTGACGGACAAGCCGACTATTTTCGCGTGCAACGTGAAGGAAAACGATCTCGCGACCGCTGACAGCAATCCGCACGTCATGCGGGTGCGCGACTACGTGCAGACGCACCTGGCGTGCGAAGCGGTGGTGATCAGCGCCCAGATCGAAAGCGACCTCATCGACCTGGAGCCGGATGAGGCGACCGCGTTTCTGCAGGACCTTGGTGTCCCGGAGAGCGGCATCGGCGCCCTGATCCGCTCGACCTACCACCTGCTCGGCCTGCAGACCTACTTCACAGCCGGCGAAAAGGAGGTCCGCGCCTGGACTATCCACCGCGGCGACACGGCACCGGTCGCCGCCGGGGTGATCCACTCGGATTTCGAACGCGGCTTCATCAAGGCCGAGACCGTCGCCTACGGCGATCTAGTCGCGTGCGGTTCGGTCGCCTCGGCCCGCGAGAAGGGCCTCTACCGCATCGAAGGCAAGGAGTACGTCGTCGCAGACGGCGACGTCCTCCTCTTCAAGTTCAACGTGTAGGCCTACTTCTTCTTCTCCGCATAACCCGGTTCAGCCATGTCGCGATGCATCTCGGCCAGGACGCCCGAGGGCGTCACTGACGCGATCGCGGTCTGCAGCTTGTTCTGCCAGCCGCTGACGACGTCGCCATCCCCGCGAATCATCGCGTCGAAGCCGGTGCGCGCCACGTCTGCCGGATCGTCCTTCTTGCCCTGCCCGACCTTGGTGTCGAGCATGTCGGCCCGCTCGAAAAACTCCGTCTCGGTTGCACCGGGCATCAGGCAGGTCACTGTGACGCCGCTGCCCTTGAGCTCGGCGCGCACGGCAAACGAGAACGAGTCGATGAACGCCTTCGTGCCGTTGTAGACCGCCTGGTAGGTGCCCGGCATGAAGCCGGCAATCGAGCCGGTCAACAGGATCCGCCCCTCGCCGCGTGCTCGCATGTCGCGGCCGACCTTCTGAACCAGGTAGATCGTGCCGGTGATATTCGTGTCGATGACGTGGCGGACATCGCTGAAGTCCTGGTCGAGAAAACCCTTGCCGAGACCATGCCCGGCGTTGGCGAGCAGTGCGGCGACGGGCCGTCCAGCTATCGCCGCATACAGGCGATCAACCCCCGCCAGTTCGGCGAGATCGACTTCCACCGCCTCAACGGCGGCACCAAGGCCGCGGAACTGCTCCGCCGCGGTGTGGATCTTTGGCTGGTCTGCGGCGATGACCAGGTCGTAGCCCTCCGTCGCACAGATCTTCGCCAGCTCGTAGCCGATTCCGGCAGAGGCGCCCGTCACGACGGCGAGCGGCCGCCCGCCTGCCGAGTTCTTGTCAGTCATTCGTTCTCCAGTGCGCAAGCCGCGCACCGGAGGCAACTGCAAGCGGGGTTCCGCGGATGACTGGCTGCGGTCAGGAATTGTGCAGCGCGTCGTAATCGGCGGGTGTGTCGACATCGATGATGCAGCCGGGATCGGCGACGTCGACGTTGAGCACCGCGTCGCCGCGCGCGTGCACGACGGCACGAGCCCCGCGATCGATCGGCGCATGCCGCAGCTCATCGAATACGACGCGGTCGAACAACACCGGATGTCCGAACCGCGCGCCGACCCGAGGACGGACGATGGGCGGCCGGCTCTGCCGCCAACTGCTGATCACCGAGCGGACAGTGGCAGGCGAGAGCATCGGCACGTCCACCAGGGTCATGACGATCGCTTCTGTCGCCGGCGTGATCGCCGCGTCCATGCCCGCCCACAACGACGAGAGCTGGCCGCGCTCGGGATCGGGGTTGCGAACGAAGCGCGGCAGTCGCGCCGGCGGATCCGATGCAACCGCCGCGCGGATCTCTTCGTCGCGACTACCCGTGACGACGACGATGTCCTCGAGCCCGGCAGCCGCCATCGTGCCGACGATGCGCGCGATGAACGACCGCCCGTCACGGTCGTGCAGCAGTGCCTTCGGCGAACCCATCCGCGTCGATTCGCCTGCGGCCAGGATCAGCGTCGCGATCACAGTTCAATCGTAGCGCCGTCACGGGCGGCGCGTACCGCCGCGTCTGCGGCGAGTACCTCGCCTTGACTTCGCCGGGCGTACTTCCTACACTGGCCCGACTTTTGGCCGAGGCGCGGTGGCCGCTGCGGTTTGTCCGGCTCGAGTTCCGTTTGCCGGCGGTCAAGGGGCGCCTGGGATTGTCCCAGGCTTACGCGCATCGGAGGGATTCGTATGCCAACCGGGACTATCGCACGTCTCCTCATCGACAAGGGATTCGGGTTCATCCGTGACGAGGGGGGCATCGAACATTTCTTTCACCGCAGCGCGGTCAGGGGTGCCGTGTTCGAGTTGTTACGCGAAGGACAGCGCGTTGAGTTCTCGTCCGAGGACTCGACCAAGGGCCCCCGCGCCGGAGATGTTCGGCTGGTCGAAGGATAATCCCGGATACGTCGCCCGGCCCCGAGCGGGGCCGGGATGATACCCGCCACCCCCACTGCGTGTCGCTTTCCCCCCGCGGCGTCCGCCGCCTCTTGATCCTGCTCGTCGTAACGATGGCCGCCGGAGGTGTCTTCGCCTGCGCTGAAATCGGCGACTTCATGGCGGCAGAGGACCAGCGCCTCGACAAGGCGGACGCGATTTTCGTCTTCGCCGGCACCCGGGTGGAACGGCCGCTCGAGGCGGCGGATCTTTACCGCGCCGGCTACGCCCCCCGCGTCGTCGTCACCCGAGCCTCGGCCGAGCAGGGCACCGACGCGGCCGAGCGTCGCGGCCTGCCGGTCGCGTCAGACTTCGACCTGACGCGCGACATGCTGCTCGCTGCGGGGGTTCCGGCGGATGTCCTAATCGCCCCGCCGCGCATCCACGACAACACGGGGGACGAGATCGAAACGCTCTACGACCTCGCCGTGCGCAACCGGTGGAAGCGCGTGATCCTCGTGTCGTCGAAATACCACCTGCGCCGCATCCGGATGGCGGCGGGGCGGGCGATGCGCGACACCGACGTGCAGCTCATGTTGCGCGGCAGCCGCTACGATGCGGCAACGCCTGGCCGCTGGTGGCAGCGGCGCAGCGACATCCGGTGGATCTCGTCCGAGCTGCCGAAGCTGGTGCTCTACGCCGTCGGCATAGGAACCTGAAGACACCGGGGTCTGTCTCAATGGTCGGTGCGGATGTTTCCGGCGCGCGGCCCCTTCGCCGAGGGTTCCTCGTCGAAACTTACGCGCTCGCCTTCGTTGAGCTGGTCGAAGCTGCCCGCCTGAACCGAGCTGCGATGGAAGAACCACTCCTGCCCGCCGTCATCGCGAATAAACCCAAAGCCGCGATCCCGCACCAGCCGCTTAATCGTGCCGTTCGCCACGTCGAGTCACCTCCAGGAGCCGCGCCCTCGCGGTCCCCAGGTGGGTACGATCAAATTTTGTTCCGGGTGGAGATGGGGTCAGGACCTTCAGGAGAACCAGCGGCGCCAGCCGTCGGATCGCTTGAGCGCACCGGTTGCCGGTTCGAGCGTGAGCACCTGCTCGCCCACCGCCGCGGCGAAGGTCCGGTCCGCAGTCACGATCACCGAGGCGATGCCGCGGGCGCCGATGACGCGGGCGACGTCCGCCGCGAACGCCGGCGTATCGTCGGCTGACAGCGACGCCGTCGGATGTTCCGCAAGTAATACTCGAGGGTTGAGGGCGAGCGCACGGCCGAGACGGAGACGCACGCGTGCGGCGGGCGTGATGGTTGCCGTCGGCTGCGACAGGTCGGCGACGCTCAGGCCAACTTCGTCAGCCAGGCGGCGAACGTCGGCTTTGAGCTTCGGCCCCATGTCATCGATCTCGAGCGTGTAGGGAATCGCCAGGTTCTGCTCGACCGTGAACTGATCGACCAGCACGGAGCGTTCACCGATGAGGCCGAACCGGTCCAGGGTCTTGAGCCACTCCTCGCCATCGGTGATCGCGCTCGTCGGCTGCCCGAAGACCTGTACTTCGCCCGTGTCCGGGAGTGTCGCGCCGGTCATCAGGTTCACCAGCACTTCAGCCATGGCGGCATCGAAGCCGAGCAGGGCCACCGATTCCGCCGGCTTGACCTCGAGCAGCTGCACCCGCAACGGGCGAAGGCCGCGGTAGTCCTTCGAGACACCCCGCACCGCGATCGCCAGCGGTGCCGCGTCAGGCATACCGCTCCCGGGCGGCACTCAGGCGTTCCCACTGCGGCCGCGGCAACGACGCGGATCCGGGCGACAGGCCGCGCGCCGGGTCGCCGTGAAAATCCGACCCGCCGGTCGTCAGCACAGCCAGCTGCCTGGCCATCTCGGCATAGCGCCGGACAGCACGGCCATCGTGGTCCGAATGGTGGACCTCAATCGCGTCGAGTCCGGCGTCAACGAGATCCGGAATGCGCAAGTCGATCTTCGTGCGCCCGGGGTGCGCGAGCGAGATCAGCCCGTGCGCCCGATGGACGACATCGATCACCTGTTCCGGCCCTGGCCCGGTCCTCGTCACGTAGCCCGGCGCATGGTGGCCGAGAAACTTGTCGAACGCCTCGCGCATGTCGGCGACGTAACCGGCTGCGATCATCGCGCGGGCGATCTGCGGCCGGCCAATCGACCGCCCCGACGCTGCCGCGGCGGTGAGCAGGGCGCTGATGTCCACCGGCTTGCCGAGCGCCTGCAGCCGGGCGACGATCTCGACGGCGCGATCGAGCCGCGAGTCGCGCTGCCGCTCGAGGAACGCGGCGAGGCCGGTGTCGGCGGGATCGATGAAGTAGGCGAGCATGTGAATGTCAGCGCCACGCTCAATGGCGGTGATCTCGATGCCCGCGACTACTTCGATGCCGGCAGCGGCGGCGTGCGCCTGGACGTCGGCGATGCCGGCGACGGTGTCGTGGTCAGTGACCGCCATCACCGTCAGGCGGGCGGTTGCGGCACGCTCGACCAGCTCGCGCGGCGTGCAGCGGCCGTCGGATGCTGTGGTGTGAAGGTGGAGGTCGATCAACGCGCGCCGGCACGCGGCGCAACCGCGGGCTTGGCCGCCGCTCGCGGCGCACGGGTCCGGCCGCCCTGCCGCTTGACCAGGGCACGGTACTCACGGACCAGCAGATCGAGATGGGCGCGCTCTTCGTCAGCGAACTCGAGGAAGATCTGCTTACCCTCGGAGTCCTCGAAGCGCTCACCGTACTTCTTGAAGAAGCGATGCGAGCCGCGCTCGCAGCGGATACCGATCATCAGCGCCTGCTGATCGTTGACGCCGGTCTTCAGGCGCTCGGCGCCGTCGGCGAACAGCCCGTTCGCCGCGCCCTTGAAGAAGAGGAAGGTCGGCCGGGATTCGAGCTGGGGGTCGCGCTGCAGCAGTTCGGCATAGCGTGCCTCGAGCGTGGCGAGGTGCTCCTGCTCCTCCAGGGCCAGATCCTGGAACACCTTGCGGCCGCGCGCGTCGCGCGCCACCCGGGCGGCGCGTGTGTAGAAGTCGAGACCGCTACGCTCGGTGGCAATGGCGATGCGCAGCGCATCGCGGGCGAACACCAGGTCGGTGTGTCCGTCCAGGGCGGTGGCGGCGCTACGGCCGGTACGGCACTCCTCGCACGTGCCGTAGATCTGCACGACGCTCTGTGACGCAGAGAAGCCCCGGGCACTGGCCACTTCCTCGACCAGCGACTCGATGTCGGAGCTGAGGAACTCGAACGACCGGCTGCAGGTCTTGCAGATCAGATGAAAATGGCGCGGCTGGCGGTAGGAATGCTCGAAGCGGAAGCGCCCCTCGCCGAAGTCGACCTTGCGGGCGATGCCGGCGTCGACCATCCACTGCAAGGTGCGGTAGACGGTGGCGCGGCTGATGCGGTGATCTTCCTTGCGAATCAGGTCGACGAGATCGTCGGCGCTGAGGTGCCCCTCCTGACGGAGGAAGACATTGACGATCTGCTCGCGCTTGCTCGAATGCTTGCCGCCGGCGGGCTTGAGCTTCGCGAGATCAGGTGGGGCAGTCACGGGCACACTGGCAAGTGGAATCTGGAAAGTTCACAGTGGAAAGTGCAAAGCAGCGTGGAGTTCGACGTGGAAAGTGGCGCACTTTCCACGTTGAACTTTCCACTTCGAACTCGACGACTAGTGGGCGTGCCCGCCGCCTTCGCCGGCAACGCTGAAGGACGAGCCGCAGCCGCAGGTCGACGTGGCGTTCGGATTCTTGATGGTGAAGCCGCCGCCGGTGACGGTGTCGACGAAGTCGACCTCGGCGCCCTTCAGGTAGCTGACGCTGACCGGATCGACGAACAGCCGGACCCCGTTCGACTCGAACACCTGGTCGCCGGTGCCGCCGCTCTCTTCGATCATGAGCCCGTACTGGAAGCCCGAGCAGCCGCCGCCCTGGACGAACACGCGAAGACCGCTGCCGGCCTTCCCCTCTTCCTCGAGCAGCTCGCTGATCTTCGACGCTGCCGTGGTGGACACATTGATCATGGTTTGCTCCCTCTAAAACTGGCGACCCTGATTATACGGGCCGGGACCCTTGCTCAGCAAGCATTGCTTGCCTCTGTCTGAGCCGTATCCTACTGATAATTTGCCACTTACGGGCGTTGGCCTACTTGCCGAGCGCAGCCAGCTCCTGCGCCGAATCCTGCTCGACCGTTTTATGGAGGCTGTTGCCGTGCGCATCCATCGTCACGATCGCCGGGAAATCTTCGAGGTCGAGGTGCCACATCGCTTCCGGCGTGCCGAACTCGAGTAGTGAGACGCCGGCAACCCCCTTGATGGTGCGGGCGTAGAACTGGGCCGCGCCGCCAATGGCGTTGAGGTAGACCGCGCCCGAGTCGGCCAACCCGGCCAGGGTCTTGGGCCCCATGCCGCCTTTGCCGATGACCGCCCGGACCCCATACCTCTTCAAGACTTCGGCCTGATAGGGCTCCTCGCGGATGCTGGTCGTCGGACCGGCGGCGGTGACCCGCCAGGCGTCACCGTCCTTGGCCACCACCGGGCCGCAGTGGTAGAGCGCGGCGCCGCGGAGGTCGACCGGCGGCTGATGGCTCATCAGGTGATGATGGACCGCGTCCCGGCCGGTATAGGCGCGGCCTGAGATCAGCACGACGTCGCCGACCTTGAGCGATCGCACCTGCTCCTCGGTCAGCGGCGTCCGCAGCGAGATCTCCTTGCCGGTGCGCTGGAACCCGCTCTGGTCGGCCATCGGCACGACCGGGTTCGCCTCGTCGCGATAGAGCCAGCGGCGGATCGCGCCGGTTCGCGCATCCATGACCACGCCGAGGCGGCGGAACGCCCAGCAGTTGTAGGCCACCGAGACGAAGAAGCTGGCCGGGAAGCCGGTTCTGCGTGGCGATCTTGCAACCGATCAGCGAGATGCGGCCGCCGAACCCCATCGCACCGACGCCGAGGTTGTTGATCTCGCCCATGATCGACGCTTCCAGCTCGGCAAGGCGCGGGTCGGGATTGATGTCGTCCAGCGTCCGGAACAGCTGCTCCTTGGCCTGGACATACCCCGAGGTGCGATCACCGCCGATTGACACGCCGATGGCACCGGGCGCACAGCCCTTCCCCTGGGCGTTCCACACCGCGTGCAGGATGCACTTGCGAACCCCCTCGAGCGAACGGTCCGCCCGCCCCAGGTTCGGCAGTTCCGACGGCAACGAGTACTGCGCGTTCATGTTCTCGCAGCCGCCGCCCTTCAGAATCAGCTTGACCTCGATCTCGTCCTCGTTCTCCCACTGCTCGAAGTGGATGACCGGAGTCCCCGGGCCGAGATTGTTGCCGGAATTTTCGCCTGTCACGGAGTCCACCGAGTTGGGCCGCAGCTTGCCGCGGCGCGTCGCCTCGGCAATCGCCTCGCGAATCTGCTTCTTCAGCTCGATCTGGCTGACGCCGACCGGCGTCCTTACTTCGAAGGTCGGCATGCCGGTGTCCTGGCAGATGGCCCCCTCTTCTCCCGCGGCAAGGTCGACGTTCTGGGCGATGATCGCCAGCGCCTGGGACGACTGCGTCCCAGGCGTCTCGTGCGACCGCGCCGCCCGCATCGCTGCTCGGACGTCCGGCGGCAGGTCGGTCGAGGTACGGACGATGAGGGTGGTCAGGCTGTCGAGGAAACTGGCAGGCATCCCACCAGTATAAAATCTCGAGTAGCCGATCACCACTCGCCAATCACCGGTCGCCGACGATTCACCGATCGCAGATCGCGAATCCCCCATGTCCTACCGCACTGAACGCGACCCGCTCGGCGAGCACCAGGTGCCGGCCGACGCCTACTACGGAATCCAGACGTCGCGCGCCGTCGAGAACTTCCCGATCAGCGGTTTGCGCGCGCCCGCCGACCTCGTCACCGCAACGGTGCTGATCAAGAAGGCGGCGGCAGAAGCGAACGTCGAACTACAGCGCCTCGACCAGCGCGTCGGCGCGGCCATCGCCGTCGCCGCCGACGAAGTGCTCGGCGGTGCGTTGCGCGACCAGTTCGTTGTCGACGTCTACCAGGCTGGCGCCGGGACGTCGCACAACATGAACACCAACGAGGTGCTGGCGAACCGTGCAGCCGAATTGCTCGACGGCGTACGCGGCGACTACCGGCTCGTGCATCCCAACGATCACGTGAACATGGGACAGTCGACCAACGACGTGTTCCCCACGGCGACGCGTCTCGCGCTCCTGCTCGGCCACCGCGCGCTGGTCGGCGAGGCACGGGCGCTGGCCGCCGCCTTCTCCGCCAGGGCCGACCAGTTCGCGCACGTGCTCAAGGTCGGGCGCACCCATCTGCAGGATGCGGTGCCGATGACGCTCGGCCAGGAGTTCGGCGGCTATGCCGCCTGCCTCGAGCGTGGCGCCGATGACGTCGAGCGCGCGGCGGCGCAGTTGATGGAGCTGAACCTGGGTGCGACTGCGGTCGGCACCGGTCTCAATGCCGGGGACGACTACGCTGCGCTCGCCGCCGCCACGCTCAGCAGGGTGACCGGCTTCGCGCTGCGCCCGGCCGACAACCGCTTCCGCGTGACGCAAAGCATGGGCGATGTGCTTGCCTACTCGGGCGCCATGCGGCGGCTGTCGGTCGAGCTCGGCAAGATCGCCAGCGACCTCCGCCTGCTCAGCATGGGTCCGCGCGCCGGGTTGAGTGAGATTGCCCTTCCGGCGGTGCAGCCCGGCTCCTCCATCATGCCAGGCAAGGTAAACCCGTCGGTGCCGGAGATGGTCAACCAGGTCTGCTACCAGGTGATCGGGTGCGACATGACGGTGTGCGTCGCCGCCGAAGCGGGGCAACTCGAACTGAACGTCATGATGCCGGTGATCGCCTGGAACGCGCTGCACGCGTCGACCATCCTGCGGCAATCGATGCAGGCGCTGCGGACCAGGTGCGTCGACGGCATCACGGCGGACGAGGCGCGCTGCCGCGAACTGATGGACCGCAGCACCGCGGTGGCAACCGCGCTGAACCCCTACATCGGCTACGCCAGGACGGCCGAAATCGCCAAGGAGTCGGTGCGCACCGGCCGGCCCATCCGCGAACTCGTCCTCGAGCGCGCGCTGATGGAGCCGGCGCAACTCGACCGGGTGCTGTCGGCTGAAGTGATGACGCGCCCCGGCATCGCCGGCGGCGGCAGTGGGGCATGACGCGGCCCCGCCTCACGGCAGCTCTGGCCGTCTGTCTCGCCGCGGCTGCGCGCTTGCGACACCGCCTGGGCCGCGCGCGGACGCCGGCGCAAGCAGCGTCGCGCAGCCGGCGCGGCACGGCCGGCTGTTCGAGCCGCAGAACCTCGGCCTGCTCGAGGGGCCGGACCGCGCCGCCTGGCAGAAACCGGAACAGATCATGGACGCTCTCGGCATCGCCGACGGCTCGGTCGTCGCCGACATCGGCGCCGGCGCCGGCTGGTTCACGATGCGCCTGGCACGCCGCGTCGGCCCGCAGGGCATCGTCTACGCCCAGGACGTGCAACGCGAGATGCTCGACGCCATCCGGCGGCGGGTCAGCCGCGAAGGGCTGCGCAACGTGCAGGATGCGCCTGGGCGCCGGCAGCGAGCCGAACCTGCCCGCACGAGCACTCGACGCGGTCCTCGTCGTCGACGTGTATCCCGAGGTCGATCGATCGCGTGACGTTCCTGCGCAACCTCGCCGCTGCGCTCAAGCCGAACGGCCGTATCGGCGTCGTCAACTACAAGCCGGGACGCGGCGGCCCAGGGCCAGCACCGGACGAAGGCGTGCGCGTCGACGCTGCGCCACCGTCGAAGCGGACGCACGCGCCGCCGGCCTGCGGGTACTGGCGCGGGAGAACCTGCCCTATCAGTACCTGCTCGTTCTCGGCACGCTGAGGCAGCGCGCGGCTCGCCTGCGGACAATCCCGCCGATGCAAGCTGCGACCACTTCCGACACGCTGGTGCGGCGCGCTGACGTCGACCGCTCGCGAGTCGCGCGGACCGCGTCGACCGCCGTGCCGTCCGGGTGGCGTCGGTGCTGTTCGTGACGGCGCTGACCGCCGCGGCGGCGCAGATCAGCGTGCCGCTGCCGTTCACGCAGGTGCCGTTCACCTTCCAGCCGATGGTGGTGCTGCTCGGCGGACTGGTGCTCGGCTCCCGGCTGGGTGCGAGCAGCCAGCTGCTCTACCTGGCCGCCGGTATCGCCGGCCTGCCGGTGTTCGCCGCGTCGGTGACGCTGCCGCCCGGCGCGCTGCGCCTGCTCGGGCCGACCGGCGGCTACCTGATGGCGTACCCGTTCGCCGCGTTCCTCGTCGGCTACCTCGCCGAGCGCGGCTTCGACCGCCGCTACCTGACGTCCGTGATGGCGATGGCCGCCGGCCTGCTGGTGATCTACGCCGTGCGGCACGACCTGGCTCGGCCTGTTCGCGCGCGTCGGCGCGCAGAACACTGCCATCGGCCTGCACGCCGCCGTGATCACCGGCGTCGCCCCGTTCGTCGTCGCCGACGCGGTCAAGCTGCTGGCGGCCGCGGGCATCGTCCCGGCGCTCTGGGCGCTGTTCGGCCGCCGCTAGCGCTCCAACGCATCGCGGGTCCGCTTCGAGGCGCGACCCGACAGACGCGCGGCGTCCGCCTCCAGGCGGCCGGGCTGATACGATCCCCACATGCGCACTGCGCTGACCATCGCCGGCAGCGACTCCGGCGGCGGCGCCGGCATCCAGGCCGACCTCAAGACCTTCGCCGCGCACGGCGTCTACGGCACCAGCGCCATCACCGCGGTCACGGCGCAGAACACGCTCGGCGTCACGATGTTCGAGGCGATGTCGGCGGACCTGGTCACGGCGCAGATCGAGGCGGTGATCTCGGACATCGGCGCGGACGCGGCCAAGACCGGCATGCTGGCGAACGCGGCGATCGTCGAGGCGGTGGCGGCGGCCGTTCACGACCTCGACATCCCGCTGCTGGTCGTCGACCCGGTGATGATCGCCAAGAGCGGCGACCGGCTGCTCGACGACGAGGCGCTGGCAGCGATGAAGTCATCGCTGCTGCGCGCGAGCGTTCGTCGTGACGCCGAACATTCCCGAGGCGGAAGCGCTCTCCGGGATGACGATCGGCAGCGACGAGGACCGGCGCGAGGCGGCGCGGCGGATCCACGCGCTCGGCGCCGCCGCCGGTGATCATCAAGGGCGGCCATCTCGCCACCGCCGACATCGTCGACCTGCTCTACGACGGCCACGCCGTTCACCGAGTTCCGCACCGAGCGCGTCGCCGGCACGCACACGCACGGCACCGGCTGCACCTTCGCCGCGGCGCTTGACGGCGCACCTCGCGCTCGGCCGCACGCTGGGCGACGCGGTCCCGCTCGCGCAGGCGCTATGTCGCCGGGGCGATCCGGCACGCTGCCCGGGCCTCGGCCGCGGCCACGGGCCGATGGACCATTTCTGGACCCAGGCAGTCCGGCTGATCAGCGCCGAGACCGCCAATCCAGCCCGCAGGCGTCGCTATACTGAGCTGGCATGCGCGGATCGAGTGGGCGGTGGTACTCGGCGCCCGCTCGATCTGCGAGGCGCTGACTCGCGAAATCGACGCGGCATCGGGCGCCGGCGACGGCGCGGTCGACCTCGTTCGTCGGACTGGTGCGCGACCACAACCAGGGGCGGCGCGTCTCACTATCTCGACTACGAGGCCTACGAACCGCTCGCGGTTCGCGCGCTCAACCGCATCGTCGACGAAGCGCGCGAAGCCTGGCCCGACCGCCCGGCTCGGCGTGCACCACCGCATCGGCCGCCTCGAGCTCGGCGACGCCAGCATCATCATCGTGGCCGCCTCGCCGCACCGGGCCGATGCGTTTGCCGCGTGCCGCTACACCATCGAGCGCGTGAAGCAGATCGTGCCGATCTGGAAGCACGAGCATTTCGAGGGCGGCGACGTCTGGCTCGAAGGGGCGACGGCCGATCCCGACGACGAGGCGGCGCGGCAGGCGGCGTACCGGATCGCATGCGCGTGACCGTCCGGCTGTTCGCCCGGCTGCGCGACCTGGCCGGCTCCGGCGAGCTGGTCCGGGACGTTCCGGCGCCGGCGACCGTCCAAACAGTGTGGACGGCGCTCACTGGCGAAATGCCGGCCCTCCAGGTCTACGAACGGACGATGTCGGTGGCGGTCAACGCCGACTACGCGCGGATGACGGCGGCCGTGCACGACGGAGACGAGGTGGCGTTCCTGCCCGCCGGTTTCAGGCGGATAACGTCAGCCGATGCCAGCATGCTCGACAAGCTCACGCGCCGTCGAATCGCAGGTACGACGAGCTGATGGGCAGCCTCGGCACGGCCGAGGTGCAGTCGGATCCAGGCGGAGTATCCGCAAGGCCGCCAAGACGCTCTCGGAACTCGAGCCGCTCGTCCAGAAGTACCGCGAGTACAAGGCGGTCGAGCAGGACATCGCCGGCGCCGAGGAGCTGCTGAAGGGCGGCGACGCCGAGATGCGCGACCTGGCCCAGGAAGAAGCTCGCCGCGCTGAGCCGCGCGACGCGACAGTCTCTGCAGGAGCTGCAGATCCTGCTGATCCCCAAGGATCCGAACGACGAGAAGAACGTCATCCTCGAAATCCGCGCCGGCACCGGCGGCGACGAAGCGGCGCTGTTCGCCGCCGACCTGTTCCGCATGTACTCGCCGCTACGCCGAGCGCCAGGGCTGGCGGCTCGAGGTGATGTCGAGCAGCGACAGCGGCGCCGGCGGCTTCAAGGAAGTGATCGCGTCGATCGAAGGCCGCGGCGTCTACAGCCGGCTGAAGTACGAGAGCGGCGTGCACCGCGTGCAGCGCGTGCCGGCGACCGAGGCGAGCGGCCGCATCCACACCTCGACGGCGACGGTGGCGGTGCTGCCCGAAGCCGAGGACGTCGACATCCAGATCAACGAGAAGGACCTGCGCATCGACACGTTCTGCTCGAGCGGCCCCGGCGGGCAGAGCGTCAACACCACCTACTCGGCGGTGCGCCTGACGCACATCCCGACCGGCGTCGTCGTGTCGCAGCAGGACGAGAAGTCGCAGATCAAGAACCGCGCGAAGGCGATGAAGGTGCTGCGCGCGCGCCTCTACGAGATGGAGATGCGCAAGCAGCAGGACGCGATCGCCAAGGACCGGCGCAGCCAGGTCGGCAGCGGCGAGCGCTCCGAGAAGATCCGCACCTACAACTTCCCGCAGAGCCGCATCACCGACCACCGCATCAACTTCACCACCCACCAGCTGGCAGACGTGCTCGAAGGCGACCTGGACGAGATCCTCGACCAGGTCACCTCGTTCTACAACGCCGAGAAGCTGAAGGAAGCAACCGCGGCCGACTTCGCTCACTGAGGCATCCAGGTGGAATCCGCAGTCATGACCCTTCACGAAAGGCTGGCGGCTGCGCGCGCCGCACGTTGATGGCCGCCGGCATCGAGCCCGAGAGGCGACGGTCGACGTCGACGTCTTCGCCCGCACCATCCTCGGCTGGGATCAGGCTCGTCTGCTCACGGATCGCATCGACCCCGTCCCGGAACGGCTCGAGCCGCGCTTCTCCGAGTGGATCGCGCGCCGCTCGCGCCGCGAGCCGACCGCCTACATCGTCGGCGTGCGCGAGTTCTGGGGCCTCGACTTCCTCGTCACGCCGGCGGTGCTCATCCCGCGCCCCGAGACCGAATTCATCGTCGAGGAGGCGCTGCAGGTTGTCCCGGGCGCCTCGCGCGTCGCCGACATCGGCACCGGCAGCGGCTGCATCGCCGTCTCGCTGGCCTACGAATTGCCGAACAGCCGTGTCGTCGCGACCGACGTGTCTGGAGATGCCCTGCTGGTGGCACGGCAGAACGCCGCGCGGCACGGCGTCGACGGCCGGGTGACCTTCGTGCAGACGTCATACCTCGAAGCGGTGACCGGCCCGTTCGACCTGATCGTCGCCAATCCGCCATACGTGCGGCTGCGCGACAAGCCGGCGCTCGCTCCCGCGGTACGCCACGAGCCGGACGTGGCGCTGTTTGGCGGCGACAGCGGCCTGCGCGACATCGCCGGCGTGCTCGATGCGGCGATCGACAAGCTGCGGCCCGGCGGCTGGTTCGTGATGGAGTTCGGCTTCGGCCAGGAGGACGACGTGCGCAGCCTCGTCGGCGAGCGGCCGCTGCTGCGGCTGGACCACCTGCGCAGCGACTTGCAGGGCCTGCCGCGAACCGCGATCATGCAGCGACTCGACTAGCCGCCGGCGACGCGCCGCAACTGCACGCCCGACACAGCCATGACCGACTGCCTGTTCTGCAAGATCGCCGCGGGCCAGATTCCTGCGACCCTGATGCATGAAGACGCGGACCTGATCGCCTTCAGCGACATCAACCCGCACGCCCCGCTGCACGCCCTGATCGTGCCGCGGCGGCACATCGCGACCCTGAACGATCTGGGCCCGGGTGACGATGCACTGGTCGGCTCGATGTTCCGCGCCGCTGCCGCGCTCGCGCAGCAACATGGCTACGCCGAGCGCGGCTATCGCACCGTGTTCAACTGCAACCGCGAGGCGGGCCAGAGCGTCTTCCACATCCACCTGCACCTGCTGGCGGGGCGCGGTCTGTCCTGGCCTCCAGGATGAGCTCAAGACAAGGCTCATCGCGGAATGCGCCCCGCGGAATGCGGAGTGCAAAGTTGAAGGGGCGCGGGCGTAGTGGTGGGCGAGTGCCGCGCACAGGACCGCCGTAGGGCGGGTGCCGCGCAGCGGACCCGCCGCGCAGCGCTACGTGCTTCGAGCGAGCAGGTAGCGGCCCAGACGGCCCCGTTGGCCCGCGGCGAAGTCGACGATGCGGTAGCGGTGCACGAAGTGGGCGGTGAGGGTGACGCGCAGCAACCGGCGGCCCTCGTTGTCGTCCGCCGAGAATTCGACCCACGCCCTGCGGCGTTCCGGCTGCACGGTCACCTCACCTGCAGCGACAACCGGTGCCTCACCCGCGTCGTGGGCGCGCAGTACCAGCTTGCCGGCGGCGGCGATGCGGCGGGCGACGTGCGGCCGGCGAATCCACCAGTGGGCAACGAGCAGCTCTTCATCCGGGTCGTAGCCATCGACGACGGCGCCAAGGCGGGCGATGCTCAGTGCGGCCGCCGACAAGTCGAGCGGGTCGAACGTCCAGCCAAGCAAGGAAAAGCCGTCGGCGAGGGCGCGTTCGCGCTGCGCCAGGCGCGCGGCGAACAGGTCAGACACGCAGCAGTGCCGGTAGTTCGCTGAGCGTGCGGATCACCGGCACCCCCGGCACTGCCAGCAGCGGTTCCGCCGAGCGGTGGACCAGCACACCGCGCATGCCGACACCCTGGGCCCCGGCGATGTCGTGCGACACGCTGTCCCCGACCATCACCGACGATGCCGCGGCGACACCCATGTCAGCCAGCGCGGCTTCGAAGATGCTCGGGTGCGGTTTCATGTAGCCATGGTCGGACGAGGAGATCGCCACGCTGACCAGCTCCTGCAGCTCGAAATGCTCCTTGAACGCGTCGAGCGGCCGATGCGAGTTCGAGATCAATCCGAGCCGAAACCCCTCTGCTGCGAGGGTGCGCAACGTCGGCGCAACGTCGTCGTAGAGGAAGAAGTGCTGGCATGCGGCCCACTCGGCGTAGACTTCGCGCGCACAGTCGGCGACGCGGTCGCCGCGGCCGCCCATCTCTTCGATGATCCTGCCGGTGTAGCGGATGAAGATGTCGGCGTCGTAGACATGCTCCTGCGCGCTGTCGAGAATCGACGACGCCGCGCGCACCGCGTCGTCGAAACGCGCCGGATCGATCGCCATCCCATAGCGCGAGGCGAACTGGCGATAGCCCTCGCCCTGGAACGTCGGCCCGGGGTAAATCAGGGTGAAGTCGACGTCGAAGAAGATGGCGGCGGGAGCCAGCACACCTATCGTCCAGCCTCGACGGCATCCTCGTACGGACCGGCAACGACGACCGCGGCGTTCGAGGGATCGAGCAGGCGTTGTGCGGCGGCGTGAACGTCGTCGCGGTGCACGGCGCGGAGCAGGCCTGGCAGCCGCAGATCGTAATCCAGGCCAAGGCCGAAGAACTCGGCCGTCTGCAGGAAGGTGGCGATACCGCTATTGGTCTCCAGCGTGCGCGGCATCGACCCGATCATGTACTGCGTCGACTCCGCCATCTCGCGATCGGTCGGACCGTCCGCGGCCATCCGCGCGAGCTCTGCGTCAATCGAGGCGATCGCCCGGTCGACATTCGCCGGGCTGACGCCGGCGCGGATGACCAGCGGGCCGGCGATGACGTTGGCGTCGAGCGAACTGAACGCATAGTAGGCCATGCCCTGCTGCTCTCGAATGCTGTCGCCGAGCCGGCCACCGATCGAGTACTGGCCCAGGATGTTGTTCATCAGCGAGTAGGCCTGGAACGACGGGTCGGAACGCAGGATCGAGATGAAGCCATAGGCAATGTCAGCCTGCGCCTTGTTCATCATCGGCACGACGCGGCGGCGGCGGCCCGACGCGGCTGCTGGTGCCGGCAGCGGCGGACGATCGAGAACAGCGGAAGGCGACCAGCCGCCGAATGCGTCGGCGGCGGTGTCGATGGCATGCTGCGGTGGAACGTCGCCGACGATGACGAGCGAGACGGCGGGCGGCAGGAACCGCGAGGCGTGGAACGCCTGTAGCGTCGCCGCGTCGATGCGTTCGACATCGGCGACGGAGCCGCGCGGCCGTCGTCCATACGGATGGTTCGCGCCGTATAACGTGGCCATCAGCGTCTCGTTGGCCACGACAGCCGGGCTGTCTTCGTCCTGTCGGATCATCGTGACGATCTCGCCGCGGCGCGTTGCGACCTCGTCAACGGCGAAGGCCGGGTGCATCACCATCTCGGCCAGCAGCGACAGGATGAAGCGGAAGTCTTCGACCAGGCAGGTGCAAACGAGAAACAGCGCATGCCGGTTGACGGATACGTTGAGGGACACTGCCCGGCTGTCCAGTTCCTCGGCCACCTGGTCGGCGGAACGGGAGAGCGTGCCCCGGTCGATCGTGCGCGAGACGAAGTGCGCAACGCCCGCCTGGAGAGGCGGATCGAAGATGCTGCCCGCCTCGACCGCCAGGTGAATCGTGACCGCCGGCGTCGTGCGCGATTCCTTGGCGATGACGCGCAGCCCGTTCGGCAGCACGGCACGCACCGGCGCGAGGCCAGGGGCAAGGTCCGGCTGAAGCCGGACGCCAGGAGTACCAGCCTGCTCCACGCCGAGGCGTTCGCGACGCCCGTCACTCATGCTGTCCCTCATCCGGAGTGTCCGCCTCCAGGCCTACCGAACCCGCGGTGTCCGCCTTCAGGCGGACCGCTCGCCGGTACGTCATTGCGGCTGAAACCAGCCGACAGTGCGGTTCGACGGCTTCAGCCGTTCAGCCGAAACGGCGGCAACCTGCTCGAGCGTCACCGCCTCGATACGGTGGCCGAGCGCCGCCACCAGGCGCCAATCGTCGATGGTTGCGAAGAACCCGAGCTGGTGCGCGATGCTGGTGATGCTGTCGTTTTCGAACACGAGGCGGGCGCGCAACTGGTGCTTCGCCTTGCGCAGCTCCTCAGGCGTGATGCCGTCCGCGCGGACGCGATCCAGTTCAGCCAGCGCGGCTTCCTCGAGTGCCTGCAGCGGCGTCCCATCGGTCGCGGTTATGGAGATTGTGTAGAGGAACGGGTCCTGTGTCGGCACCAGCCCGCCATTCACCGCCGACGCCAGGCCCTTGTTGACGAGGCGCTGGTACAACCGGGTGCTGCGCTGTGGCGGCGGCGTGCGGAAACTCGCCCACAGATTGACGCCCTTGGCGCCGCTCAGCACGGCGTCGAGCACCAGCAGCGGGAAGAAGTCGGCGTCACTGACCGCGGGCGCGTGATAGCCAAGCTTCAGGTAGGCGGTGGTGCCCTCCTTGGCGACCACGACGCGGCGCTCGCCGAGCTGCTCCGGTTCCCGTGTCGGCGACCGCCGAGCGAGCTCGCCGGCCGGAATGCCGCCGAAGTGGTTGCGGGCGCGGCGCAACGCGTCCTGCGTGTCGATGTCGCCGACGATCACGAGCGTGGCGTTGTTCGGCACGTAGTGCCGGCGGTAGTAACCGTAGAGGTCCTCCCGCGTCATCGTTTCGAGGTCGGCGAGCCAGCCGATCGTCGGATGGCGGTAGGTGTGTGCCCGGAAGGCGGTAGCGGTCAGCTCCTGGTCGAGCAACTGATCCGGATCGTTTTCACCGCCCTGCAGCTCCGAGATGATGACCGTCCGCTCCGATTCGCAATCGTCGGGCTCGTAGAGGCAGTTGGCCATCCGCTCCGACTCGATGAACAGCATCCGATCGAGCGCGTCGCGTGTCGCGGTCTCGGTGTAGGTGGTCTGATCGATCCAGGTGTAGCCGTTCCAGTAGCCGCCGAACTGCTCGATGATGCCTTTGACCTTGTCGCGCGGGATGTTGGTGGTGCCCTTGAAGTTCATGTGCTCCACCCAGTGCGACACACCGGTGAGGCCGACCCCTTCGTCCTTCGAGCCGACCTTGTACCAGCACCACACCGAGGCGAGCGGCGCGGTGTGCACCTCCTGGATGAGCACCCGCAGGCCGTTATCGAGCACCTCCTCGTGGACTGTCAGTTCCGCCGGGGACTGCTGTTCGAGCGTGGCCATCCGACGATTATAGGTCGGCCCCTCAGGTACAATGACCGCTTATGCCCGAGTGGAAAGACACGGTAAACCTGCCGCGCACAGGTTTCCCGATGAAGGCCAACCTGCAAACGGCCGAGCCTGAGGCGCTGGCCCGATGGGAGGCGATGGACCTCTACGGGCAGATTCGCGCCAGCCGGGCGGGTGCGCCGAAATTCGTGCTGCACGATGGCCCGCCCTACGCCAACGGCCACATCCACCTCGGTCACGCGCTCAACAAGATCCTCAAGGACATCGTCGTCAAGTCGAAGACGATGGCTGGATTCGACGCGCCCTACGTGCCGGGCTACGACTGCCACGGGCTGCCGATCGAGCTGAAGGTGGACCGCGAGCTCGGGCCAAAGAAACGGGACATGACGACGGCTGACATCCGCCGCGCCTGCCGTGCCTCGGCACAGCATTTCGTCGGCGTCATGACCGAAGAGTTCCGCCGCCTGGCAGTGTTCGGCGACTGGCAGCACCCGTACCTGACGATGAACGTCGCCTACCAGGCGGACATCACCCGTGCGCTCGGCCGCTTCGTCGAGCAGGGGCTGGTCTACAAGGGCAAGAAGCCGGTGCACTGGTGCATCCACTGCCGCACTGCGCTCGCCGAGGCCGAGGTCGAGTACGCCGACCATGTCTCGCCGTCCATCTATGTGGAGTTCCCGCTCGGGCCAGGCAACGCGGAGCTCTTCACGCGCATACCGCAACTGGTTGGCCGAGAGGTGTCGACCCTCATCTGGACGACGACGCCCTGGACTATCCCGTCCAACCTGGCGGTGGCGTTTCATCCCGAGCTCGACTACGCCGCCTACGACGTCGACGGCCGCGCGGTGATCATCGCCGAAGGGCTGGCCGCTACCGTCGGCACCGTCGTCGGTCGCGCCTTCGATGCCCCGCTGGCGCGGATGAAAGGCGCGGAGCTCGAAGGCGCCCGCTTCCGGCATCCGCTCTACAGCCGCGAGTCGCTCGCCGTGCTCGGTGACTATGTCACCCTCGAAGCCGGAACAGGCGCCGTGCACACCGCGCCGGGCCACGGCGCCGACGACTTCCTGACCGGGAAGAGATACGGGCTGGAGATCTACGCCCCGGTGGATGCCGGCGGCCACTTCCTGGAGACGGTGGAACTGTTCGGCGGCCAGCGGGTGTTCGACGCCAACCCGGTGATCGAGGAGGCGCTGGCGAAACGCTCGCGGCTCTGGCACCGCCAGGCGTTCTCGCACCAGTATCCGCACTGCTGGCGCTGTCACAACCCGGTGATCTTCCTCGCCACGTCGCAGTGGTTCGTGCGCATGGACGGCGAGGCGGTCATCACCGGCGAGGACGGCAGCAGGCGCACGTTGCGCGAAGCGGCGCGCCACGCCATCGACCAGCAGGTCAAGTGGATTCCCGGTTGGGGACACGACCGCATCTTCAACATGGTCAACAGCCGCCCGGACTGGTGCATCTCGCGCCAGCGGGCCTGGGGCGTGCCAATCCCGGCGCTCGACTGCACCGCCTGCGGTGAGGCGCTCCTCACCCGGGAGCTGGTCGACCGCGCCGCGGCCGTGTTCGACACCTACGGCGCCGACGCCTGGTATGAGCGGCCGATCGAGGAGTTCCTTCCCGACGGCGTCACCTGCCCGTCCTGTCACGGCACGTCGTTCGAGCGCGAGCGTGACATTCTCGACGTGTGGTTCGATTCCGGGTCCAGTCACGAGGCAGTGCTGCCGCGTTACGACCAGCTGACCTGGCCGGCGGACATGTATCTCGAAGGCAGCGATCAGCATCGCGGCTGGTTCCAGAGCTCGCTGCTGGTCGCCCTGGCGACGCGCGGCCGTCCGCCGTATCGCGAGGTGCTGACGCACGGCTTCCTGATCGACCTCGAAGGCCGCAAGATGTCGAAGTCGGTCGGCAACGTGATCGCGCCGCAGGACGTGATCGCGCAGAGCGGCGCCGAGATCCTCCGCCTCTGGGTGGCGATGAGCGACTACAGCGAGGAGCTGCGCGTCAGCAAGGAAATCCTCACGCGGGTCGTCGACGCCTATCGCAAGCTGCGCAACACGTGCCGCATCCTGGTGGCGAACCTCTACGACTTCGAGCCGGCGACCGACCTCGTGCCGCTGCAGCGGCTGGACGGCGTCGACCGCTTCGCGCTCGCCCGCTTCGGCGAGGCGGCGCAGCGGATCGTGCAGGCCTACGAGGACTACGACTTCCCCACCGTCTTCCAGACGATGAATACGCTCGTCACCGTCGACCTGAGCGCCTTCTACGTCGACGTGACGAAGGACCGCATGTACACGTTTGCGGCGCAGTCACCGGCACGGCGGTCGACGCAGACGGCGATGTACCTGATTTGTGACGGGCTGGCGCGCCTGCTTGCGCCAATCCTGCCGGTCACCGCCGACGACCTCTGGAAGCATATGCCCGGACAGCAGGCGCCAGGCCGCGCCGCATCGGTGCACCTGGAACGCTTTCCGGATGTGGCGGCGCTGATCGACAGCGACGTGCTCGGCACGTGGGAGCGGCTGCTCAACGTCCGCGAGTTGGTCAACGCCGCCCTGGAACAGAAGCGCAAGGACAAGGTCATCGGCAACTCGCTGGGGGCACGCGTCACCATTACTGCCGGCGGTCCGATCGCAGCGCTGCTCGAGCAGCACCGCGGCGACCTGCCGATGTTCTTCATCGTCTCCGACCTGGCCTTGAATGTCGTGTCCGCCGATGGCCGCGACGACGTGCGCGTCGACGTCGAGAAGGCGGGCGGCGTGAAGTGCGACCGCTGCTGGCGCTTCGTTGCAGCCACCCGCCAGGAGCCGAACTGGGCTGGCATCTGCGACCGCTGCGTGGAAGCGCTCGCGGAACCGGTCAACCGCTGACGTGCCTGCCGACGACGTGACATCGCCGCGCCCGCTCCAGATCTGGATCACCGCGCTCGTCGTCATCTTCGATCAGGTGACGAAGATGATGGTGCGGCGGGAGCTCGATCTCTACGACAGCATCACGGTGATACCCGGGCTGTTCAGCCTGACCCGCGTTCACAACACCGGGGCGGCGTTCGGCCTGCTCAACTCGATCGAGTTCCCTGGCAAGACGCTGGTGCTGACCCTGGTCGCGGTCAGCGCGCTCGCCGCGCTGGCGATGTACGCCTCGATCCTCGAACCCGAACAGCGCCTCAGCCGGCTTGGCCTCGCCTTCATCATCGGCGGCGCGGCCGGTAACCTGATCGATCGCATCGCCGCCGGCTACGTCCTCGACTTCGTTGACATCTACGCCAACGGCTGGCACTTCTGGGCATTCAACGTCGCCGATGCGGCCATCACTGTCGGCGTGACCCTGATGATCCTGGACCTCCTCGGATTGGGGCGCTTCCGTGTATCCAGAGCTGTTTAGCATCGGCCCGATCACGGTCTACTCGTATGGCGCACTGCTCGCCGCCTCCTATCTGCTCGGCCTGCGCCTGGCGATGTGGCGGGCGAAACGGTGGGGACTCGACGCCGGACGCGTCCTCGACCTCGGCATCTACATCATCATCGCTGCGCTGATCGGCGCGAAGCTGCTGCTGCTGCTGGTCGACTTTGACCAGTTCCGCACCTCGCCCGCCGAGTTGCTGTCGCTGGCCCGCTCCGGCGGCGTGTTCTATGGCGGCCTCATCCTCGCGGTAGGCGTGGCATTCTGGTACATCGCCAGACACCGCATGCCGTTCTGGACGACGTGCGATGTCTTTGCGCCCGGCATCGCGCTCGGCCACATCACCGGCCGCCTCGGCTGCTTCGCCGCCGGTTGCTGCTACGGGCGACCGACCGACGTCGCCTGGGCGGTCACCTTCACGAACCCGCTGGCCGCCAGCAACGTCGGCACACCGCTCGGTATCCCGCTGCACCCGACGCAGCTCTACGAAGCCGGCGCGGAGCTGCTGATTCTCGTCCTGCTGCTGGCGACCGAACGGCGCGGCCGGCCGTTCGCCGGCCGCACGTTCTGGTGCTACATGTTCCTTTACGCCGTGTCGCGCTACATCATCGAGATCTATCGCGGCGATCCGCGTGGCATGCCGCTCGACTGGCTGTCGACGTCGCAGCTGATCTCGTTGATCCTGGCGCCGCTCAGCCTGGCGATGCTGGTCTGGCTGTCACGCACTACTCCGGAGGCACCGCACCGTGCCGCCGGCCGGCGTCCCGCCACCGCATGACCACATCCGAGCCGCTCGAGTTCATCGTCCCCGCCGAGTTCGACGGCCAGCGTCTCGACCGCTTCATCGTGTCCGTGCTGGCGGAGCATTCGCGATCGCAGATCCAGAAGCTGATTGCGGATGGCCACGTGACGATCGTCAAGTCTGCCAGGACCGGGAGCGTGGCGAGCAAAGCGCCCGCTGCCAAGCCGCGGACGCCGAAGGCGACCCGCAAGGCCGCCAAGGCTGCGGCCAGCAACGCGGCGGAATCCGCCCAGGGCGGCGACGCAGGCGGCGACGACGCAGCGCTCGGGCCGGCGAAGGAGGAGGCCAAGACAGGCGCCAAGGCAAACCTGGTGCTGCACGAAGGCGATACCGTCACGGTCGTCGTGCCGGAGGCGGTCGCATCGCAGCTCGCCGGCGAGGAGCTGCCGCTCGAGATCCTGTTCCAGGACAAGGATCTGGCGGTGCTGAACAAGCCGGCAGGGATGGTCGTGCATCCTGGCTCGGGTCACCAGTCGGGCACGCTGGTGAACGCGCTGCTGCATCACCTCTCGGACCTGAGCGGGATCGGCGGTGAGCTCCGTCCGGGCATCGTGCACCGGCTGGACCGGGGCACGTCCGGGCTGATGGTGGTGGCAAAGAACGATACCGCGCACCAGGAGCTGGCGCGCCAGTTCCACGATCGGGAAGTCGAGAAGGAATACATCGCGCTGGTCTGGGGCGTGGTGACGGCGGGACGACGCATCGACGCGGCGATCGGCCGCGACCCGGAGCATCGGCAGAAGATGTCGGCGCGGGCCAAGCACGCGCGCGAGGCGGTCACGCGGATCACCCGTGCCCACCAGATGCCTGGCGTGACGCTCTGCCAGGTGGCGATTCACACCGGTCGGACGCATCAAATCCGGGTGCACCTCAGCGCCATCGGCCACCCGATCGTCGGCGACGCCCTCTATGGCGGCGTCCACCGGCGCGTGCAGGGCGACATCCGCGCCGTGCAGCGCTTGAACCGGCCGTTCCTGCATGCGGCGCGGCTGGTGTTCACCCACCCGCGCGATGGCCGGCGCATGGAGTTCATGGCGCCGATGCCGCCCGATCTCGAAGACGTGCTCAACGACCTGCCTGGCTGGAAAACCGATGACGACGAATAAGCCGATCGTGCCCCGAGAGATCCACAGCGTCTATGAAGGGCGCATCTTCACCGTCCAGGTCGAGAGCATCACCACCCACAAGGGCGGCGAGATGAAGGTGGAGATCGTCCGGCATCCCGGTTCGGTGGTGCTGGTGCCGGTCACCGACAGCGGCGAAGTCATTCTCGTCCACCAGTACCGGCATGCGATCGGCCGTTGGGTGTGGGAGTTGCCGGCGGGCAGCCTCAAGCCCGGTGAGGACATCGAGCAGGCGGCGATCCGCGAGCTGCACGAGGAGATCGGCTTGATCCCCGAACGGCTCGAGAAGCTCGGCGCGTTCTTCCCGACGCCTGGCTACTGCGACGAGGAGATGAACATGTACGTCGCCTCGCAGCTGCGCCAGCCTCGCGAGGGCGACGAGGCGGCGCACCAGGACGAAGACGAAGACATCGAGACGAAATCATTCAGCCGTGAGACGCTGCGGCAAATGATCGCGTCCGGCGAGATCATCGACCTCAAGACCGTCGCCGGGCTGTCGCTGCTCCGCTGACCGGCCTGCACCATGGGCCTGGTGCCGCGCAGCGGACCCGGCCTCGATAATCCTTCACCCGCGTAGGCCGGGGCCCGCGCAGCGGACCCGGCGCCTCGCTCGGATTCGCCGCGGAACGACTCGGCGTCGGCCGGACGCTGTCGCGCGCAAGCCGCGCCACCGGACGACGCACCGGGCATGGCGGCCGGCTCCGCATGCCGGGAAATCGCCTTCCGCTCGTGTCCTGTCGCGGCCGGCGGGAGTAGCCGCTGGTCATCGCGGCATGCACCGTGCGGCGCGGGCAACCTGATCGCCATCGCGATTGTGGGGAGGGTCAACATTTGCCGCAGCAGACGTGCGCGGCGGGTCCGCTGCGCGGCACCCGCCCTGCGGGAACGGCTCGGTACGAGAGACGTTACTGAAGCGGCGGCTGGACGCGCCGGTCGCCCTTGCGGTCGGGCGACTGCGGCGCCGGGGTCAGCGCCAGCAGCAGGACCTCGTCGACCGTCTGCACGTAATGGATGGTCAGGTCGCCGCGCAGTTCCTCGGTGAGATCTTCCTTGACGTTCTTCTCATTCTGCCGCGGCAGGATCAACTCGCGGATGCCGACGCGGCGCGCCGCCAACACCTTCTCCTTGATACCGCCGACCGGCAGCACGCGGCCCGACAGCGTGATCTCGCCGGTCATGGCAATGTCGCCGCGCACCGGCCGCCGCGTCACCTCCGAGGCAAGCGCCGTGGCGATCGTCACACCGGCGGAGGGACCATCCTTCGGAATCGCCCCGGACGGGACGTGCATGTGGATCTCCGCGTTCTTGAAGAAGTCCGGGTCGGCGCCATACGCCGCGGCATGCGCGCGGAACCATGACAGGGCGGCACGTGCCGACTCCTTCATCACCTCGCCAAGGCTGCCGGTCAAGGTCAGCGTCCCCGAACCGGCCATCCGCGACGACTCGATGAACAGGACATCGCCGCCCGCCGGCGTCCACGCCAGGCCTATCGCGACGCCCGGCTCCTTCGTGCGCTCCTCGATCTCCTCGTCCATGAACACCGGCGCGCCGAGCATCTGCACGACGACGTCAGGCGTGATCGTCAGCGGCGACTCGTCGCCCTCGGCACGGCGCCGCGCCGCCTTGCGGCACAGGGCGCCGATCTCGCGCTCGAGATTGCGCACCCCGGCCTCGCGGGTATAGCCGCGAATCACCGCGCGCAAGGCATCGTCGGTGATCGTCAACTGTTCGGCGGTCTGGCCATGGTTGGTGATCTGTTTCTGAACCAGGTGATCACGGGCAATCAGCAGCTTCTCTTCCTCGGTATAGCCGGGGATCTCGAGCACCTCCATACGGTCGCGCAACGCCGGCGGGATTGGATCGAGCACGTTCGCCGTAGTGATGAACAGCACCTCCGACAGGTCGAACGGGACATCGAGATAGTGGTCGCGGAACGTGCTGTTCTGCTCCGGGTCGAGCACCTCGAGCAGCGCCGACGCCGGGTCGCCGCGGAAGTCGGAGCCGAGCTTGTCGATCTCGTCGAGGATGAAGACGGGATTCTTCGATTCGGCACGCCGCAGCCCCTGGACGATCTGTCCGGGCAAAGCGCCGATGTAGGTGCGGCGATGACCGCGAATCTCCGCCTCGTCGCGCATGCCGCCAAGAGAGACACGAACGAACTTGCGATCGAGCGACTGGGCGATCGAACGGGCCAGCGACGTCTTGCCGACACCGGGAGGGCCGGCGAAACAGAGGATTGGCCCCTTCACTTCGGGATTCAGCTTGCGGACGGCGAGGTACTCGAGGATGCGGTCCTTCGCCTTCTCCAACCCCGAGTGATCGGCATCAAGGATGCCCTTGGTCTTCTTCAGATCGATCACTTCGACGGTTCGCTTCTGCCACGGCAGCGACACGAGCCAGTCGAGATACGTGCGCGAGACGGTGTACTCCGCAGCAGCAGCCGGCATCTTCGACAGCCGATCCAGTTCGCGGAGCGCCTCCTTCTTGACCGGCTCAGGCATCCCGGCGGCGTCGACCTTCTCCTGCAGCTCCTCGATATCCTTGGTCTGGTCGTCGCCCTCGCCGAGCTCCTTCTGGATCGCCTTGAGCTGCTCGCGCAGAAAATACTCGCGCTGGTTCTTGCCAACCTCCGACTGCACCTGCGACTGGATCTTGGAGCCGAGCTCGAGCACCTCGAGCTCCTTGATCAGGATGCGATTCAGCGCATCCATGCGCGCGCGCACGTCCAGCGTCTCGAGCACTTCCTGCTTCACCGGCGTGGCAATCGTCGTCAGGCTGGAGGCGATGAAGTCCGCGAGCCGTCCGGGTTCGGCGATATTGGCCGCCAGCGTCTGCAGGTCGTCGGACAGCAGCGGCGACAGGGACACCACCTGCTGGAAATTCGTCTTGATGTTGCGCAACAGCGCGTCGATCTCGAGATTGTCGGTTTCGTTGAGCGCCTCAGGCGCGGCGCTGACGCGGCCGCGCAGGTACGGCTTGCTTTCGGTGACCTCCTCGAGGGTCAACCGCGCCAGCCCCTGCACGATCAGCCGCAGGCTGCCATCGGGCAGCTTGAACATCTTGTGGATATGGCTGGCGGTGCCGACGTTGAACAGGTCGGCCTGGACCGGCTCCTCCACCGACGCATCGCGCTGGGTGAAGACGCCGATCAACTTTCCAGACGAGATCGCCTCATCGATCAGCCGGACCGAGCTCTCCCGCGCCACCGCCAGCGGCATGAACGAATTCGGGAACAGCACGGTGTCGCGCAGGGGCAGAATCGGCAGCTCGTCGGGGAGGGCGAGCGGTTTGTCGCTCGTTGAGAGTTCCTCCAGGTCGAGGGTCTCGTCGCGATCGCTCATGTGGTGGGTTCCGTGGCGCGCAGGAGTCACGCGCGAAGGAGGCGGAAAAATGGGGCGGGCTCGCCAGCTCGGCGAACCCGCCCCAGTGTCGCGGTTATCTTAGTGCGGCCGGGCGGCCGGAGACAGTCCGACTTGCGCGGTGTTTGCCGCCTAGTTGGACATGTCGTAGAAGAGGGCGGTCGAGCCGCTCTTCCGCGCCATCATCCGCTCACGCTGCTCGGCCGTCTCGCGCGCCTCTTCGCAATCCTTGCAACGGACCGCGAACGGCAACGCCCGCAGGCGCGCCTCCGAGATTTCGTCGCCGCACTCGAAGCAGTCGCCGTAGGAGCCTTCCTCCAGGCGTCGAATCGCTGCTTCCACCTTGTTCAGCGTTTCCGACTTCATCTGGATGAGCGCAAACTCGATATCTTCCTGAATGTCCACTTCCGAGCTCTCGCCCTGGTCGAGGACATCGCGGTCCTTGCCGCCTTCCGACCGCACGTCCCGGATCTTGCCCTGGACGGAGGCCATCAGCTCGCGGCGGCGGTCATCGAGCATCTTCCTCAGCTCGGTGTAACGGCTCGTCTTCGCTGCCGCCTGCTTGGTCGCCTTAGTCGTCGTCGCCATTATGCCTGCCGCTCCCTTCGCCGCCGTCTTTTCAGGCGTTTCGATGATGGCGCCCCCTACTGCAAGTCGAGTGCCGCTCTCACGTGCGTTCCAGACGAGTCTGCAGTCTGCTGAGTGACCAATGGGGGAACCCGAAGCGAGTTCCTGGTGAATGCCAGGACACCCGCGATATATCCGAATGAATAAAGCCGATCTGCGCGTGAGCCAAATATCCCGGCCCTCCGCGGTTAGACGCGTGAATGGCCGATTGGGTTTTGTCTGCCATCGCCGAACGTCGCCACACAAGGACGGCGCTGGGGCACGAGCGGCGGCCGACGCAAAAAGAGCGGGTTGCGGTTGCGGACGGTTAGACGATATGTCGATATTTCGACGGAGGCGCCAGCGCCGCCTCCTGGTCCCCGGGTGTTTGCTGATGGCCATAATGGCAGCCAACCACCGCCCCGGGTGTAACGCACGACGCTATTGAATGAAGCGGCTTGCGACGTCGACCGGCACGATACCCTTCGCCGCCAGCAGCTCACCTCGCCGTCGGCTGCCGGTTCGCAGCCACTTTTCATAGAGGCGGAGCAGGTCGGCGTTCGAGGTGAGCGCCGTGTGTTCACTCACCTCGCACAACACATCGACAAATGCGGCGAACTTATCGGCCAGCTCGTCGAAAACGTCGACAAATCCGTCGTCCGACTGCCGCGCGAGGGACCCGTAGGCGCGCTCACCGAGCTGCATGTAGTAGTCGATGTCGACCAGGCTGCGGTTGAGGCTGTCGGCGAAGAATCCGGAGATGAACAGGGACCGGTCGCCGACATGCCGCAGCCCGTCGCGCTGGGCGGCGCCGGCCGTCTGCAGCGCCTCGACCAAGCGGATGCCGAGCGGCTCGTGTTCGTACTGGATGGGCGAGCGATCGACGCGCATGAAGCCGGTCAGCAGATTGACGATATAAAAAGAGGTGTGCTGGCCGGCGGCAAGCCGCTGATGCTGCATCGCGGCCTCGACGAGCTCGCGGAAATACTCCGTCGGCGATTCGTTCCGGACTAGTGGTTCGGCCATGGCCCCTCCGCTGCCCGGTCCAGAGCCGGGGTAAGCGGGGCCGCTGCAAGCCTTATTCCTCGGGTTTGTGTCCTCAGCGCTGACGGTCGCGGCTGACGTGCTAGAATCTACCGTTTGTGCCCGGGTCGATCCCGGTTCTCGAGAGGAATACATGGCGAAGCAGTGCGAACTCTGCGGCAAGAAGCCGGTGGCCGGCCGGACGGTATCTCACGCGCATAACGTCGGGCTGCGGCGTTTCGAGCCCAACCTGCAGACGGTCCGCGCCGCGGTCAACGGCGCGACCAAGCGGCTCCGTGTCTGCACCCGGTGCCTGCGCTCCGGCAAGGTCGTCAAGGCTGCCTGACGTGCGCGAGGCGGTGTCATCGGCCGATGCGCCCCAGGCCATCGGCCCGTACTCGCCGGCCATCCGCGCCGGCAACCTCCTCTTCGTCTCGGGCCAGATCCCGATCGACCCGGCCACCGGTGCATTCGTCGCCGGTGACATCTCCGCCCAGACCGAGCAGGTGATGCGCAACATCGCCGCCCTGCTCGACGCCGCCGGCGCGAGCTTCGCCGACGTCGTCCGCACCACGGTGTATCTCGCCGACATGAACGAGTTCACGGCGATGAACACGGTCTACGGCCGCTATGTCGTCGACCCACCGCCGGCGCGCGCAACCGTGCAGGTGGCGCGGTTGCCGAAGGATGCAAGGGTCGAGATCGACGTGATCGCTGTACTCGACTGAACTCAGACCGAGCTGCGGCGGCAACGCAGGATGCAGAATCCTGAATTACGCCCGCGCCGTCCTCTCCACTCCTAACACTCCCTGCACGCCCTTGATCGACTTGATCACCTTGTCGAGGTGCTTGACGTCGCGGATCTCCACGGTCATGTCGATGCGCGCCTGGTGGTCGTCGCCGGTGCGCGCTTCCATGTTGGTGATGTTGGTGTTGATGTCGGACACCTTGGCGCTGATCTCGGCCAGCATCCCCTTGCGGTCTTCGACCTGCATCGTCAGCCGCACGGTGTAGGCCGCCTGATCGACGCCGTCGCTGTCCCACTCGACATCGATGCGCCGTTCGGGGTCGAACATCAGGTTGATGACGTTCGGGCAGCTCGCCGCGTGCACCGACACGCCCTTGCCGCGCGTGATGTAGCCGACGATCTTCTCGCCGCGGATCGGGTTGCAGCACTTGGCGCGGAAAACCAGGATGTCGTCGGTGCCGCGGACCTTGATCTTGTCCGAGGACGGAATCGCCGGCGCGCAGCACCCGCTTGACCGCCGAAACGACCGCCGAATCCGGCGCCTTCTCCTTCAGCAGGCCGCCCGGCGACGCCTTCTGCAGCACCGTCCGCGCCGACAGCTTGCCGTAGCCGATGTGCGCGAGCAGCTCGTCGATCGTTCTGGGCGCCGTATTCGCGACGCGAACTTCGCGATCTCCTCGCTTTCGAGCACCGTCTTCGGATTCAGGTCGAAGCGCCGCGCCTCCTTGTCGAACAGGCGCCGCCCCAGCTCGATGCTGCGCGTGCGCTCCTCGCCCTGCAGCACGTGCTTGATCTTGCCGCGCGCCCGCGACGTGGCGACGAAGCGCCAGCCAGTCGCGGCTCGGCTTGTGGCCCGCCTGCGTCACGATTTCGACGATGTCGCCGTTCTGCAGGCGGGTGCGGAGCGGCACCATCTTGCCGTTGATGCGGGCGCCGACGCACTGGTTGCCGACGTCGGTGTGGATGCTGTAGGCGAAGTCGACGGCGCGTGGCGCCGCGCGGCAGCGAGCGCACCTCGCCCTTCGGCGTGAAGATGTAGACCTCCTCCGGATAGAGGTCGATCTTCAGGTTCTGCAGGAACTCCTGCGGGTCGCGGACCTCCTGCTGCACTTCGAGCAGCTGTCGCATCCAGAGGAAGTAGCGCTCGTCGCGCTGATCGCCGACGCGCCCTTCCTTGTATTTCCAGTGCGCCGCGATCCCTTCCTCGGCGCGCAGGTGCATCTCCTCGGTGCGGATCTGCACCTCGAACGGAAAGCCGTGTTCGCTGATCACCGAGGTGTGCAGCGACTGGTAGCCGTTCGGGCGCGGCATGGCGATGAAGTCCTTGATGCGGCCGGGCACCGGCGACCAGGTCTGATGGATGATGCCGAGCGCCGCATAGCAGTCCTTCACCGACTGGGTGATGACGCGCAGCGCGACGAAGTCGTAGACGCGCTCGAGGTCGATCTTCTGCCGCTTGAGCTTGAGGTGAATGCTGTAGAGGCGCTTGATGCGGCCGTCCAGCGGTGATGACCGGGACCTGCGCTTCGTCGAGCTTGGCGCGCAGCGTCGCGGTCAGCTCGTCGATGACCTTCTCGGCGCTCTTGCGCTTGGCCTCGACCTTGGCGCGGAGCGCCTCGTACGGCCTTCGGCTCGAGGTACTTGAACGAGAGCTCCTCGAGCTCGTTCTTGACCTTGCTCATGCCGAGCCGGCTGGCGATCGGCGCGTAGATGTCGAGCGTCTCCTGGGCGATCTTGATGCGGCGCTCCTCCGGCAGGTGGTGCAGCGTCCGCATGTTGTGGAGCCGGTCGGCCAGCTTGACCAGGATGACGCGGATGTCATCGACCATCGCCAGCAGCATCTTGCGGAAGTTCTCGGCCTGCCGTTCCTCGCTCGAGGAGAACTGGATGGCGCCGATCTTGGTCACGCCCTCGACGACGTGGGCGATCTCCGGCCCGAACAGCTCGGCGATGCGCTCGGGGGTGGTCAGCGTGTCCTCGACGACGTCGTGGAGCAGCCCGGCCGAGACGGCGACGACGTCGAGCTTCATGTCGGCGAGCAGGTCGGCGACCTCGAGCGGGTGGACCAGGTACGGCTCGCCGGAATGGCGCACCTGCCCCTTGTGCTCGAGCGCGGAGAAGACGTAGGCGCGCCGCAGCAGCTCGAGGTCGGCCTCAGGGCTGTAGCTCCGCACTTTCTCGAGCAGGGTCTCGAATCGAATCATGAAAGGCGGTGTCTAAGCCTGCAGACGCGCCGTTTGACCGCGCGTCCCGGATAGGCGGGCGCCGGCTGCAGCAGGTGCGTCCGGCTTCATGATAGCCGCACCCTTGACTCGGCCGAAAACGGATCACTATACTGGCCCGCTTGCTAGCTTTTGGCCTGGCTCATGGTCCGCGCCTGTCACCAGGCTGACTGTAATCAGGGGGATGTCGATGCGGAAGTTTCGTCACACGGCCGCCGTGTTCGCGCTCGCGGCTACGCTCCTCGCGGGCTGCGGCCAGATGGACATGCTGAAGGCCAAGATGGCGTTCAAGGACGCCAACACGCTCTACCAGTCAGCAGGATTACGCGACGCTGCCGCCGAGAAATACGAGGAGGTCATCGCGTTGGCCAACGACGACCCGACGCTTGACGACGCCTATTTCTTCCTCGGCAACAGCTACGACCAGACCTGTACCGGCCCGACCAAGCGCGGTGAGGCGGCCAACGATGCGCTACCTGACCAAGGCGATCGACAACTACAAGAAGCGGCGGAGAAAGGTCGGCGATCCGAAGATCAAGCAGCTCTCCCTGCGAGTACCTCGTGGCGGCCTACGACCCGACAAGCTGCAGCGACCCGGCGCAGGCCGAGCCGATCCTGCAGCGATGATCGAGATCGACCCGCAGGACCCGGCAACTACTTCGTGCTGGCCAAGATCTACGAGGACAACGGCGACTACGAGCGCGCCGAGCAGACGCTGGTCAAGGCCCGCGAAATGAAGCCGAACGATCCAGCGGTCTACATGCAGCTCGCCGGCTTCTACAAGCGCCAGGGCGACTTCGACAAGATGATCGACGCGGTCCAGACCCGCACCGAGAAGGAACCGCAGCAACCCCGAGGCGTTCTACACGCTGTCGACCTTCTACTGGGAAAAGGCGTACCGCGACTTCAAGTTGAATGACACGCAGAAGCTCGAATTCGCACAGAAGGGCATCGAGGCCGTCGACAAAGCGATCGCCCTCAAGCAGGACTACCCGAGGCGCTGACCTACAAGGGGCTGCTGCTCCGCGTCCAGGCGAACGCTCGAGAAGAACCCGGCGCGGCAGCAGGCGCTGCTCCGCGACGCCGACCAGTACAGCAAGCAGGCCGCCGAGATCCGCAACAAGCAGCGCGTCGGGCGCCTAACCGTCGCTCGACCCGGCTCGCACGCCGGCGCCGTCAACAGCGCGCACAGAGGCCGTCCTCCCCCGGGGACGGCCTCTTTCGTTGTACAATTTCGGCCAGGCGTCACAGGCATGGCACCATCCGTGACCCGGTTCGTCACACCACCTTGGTACCCTCGCCCTGGCATCGCCGCATTCCCAGCCGACTGCCTTCGGCACGCTGTAACTTGAGAGAGGAACGCATGAAGATACGATCAGAGCAATCGCGCTGCTCACGCTGTGCGCGCTTGCCCGCCCGATGAGCCAGCTTCGGCTCAGGGCGTGACGACCGGCACGATCGGCGGCCTCGTCACCAACGCGCAGCAACAGCCGGTCCCGGGCGCCAGCATCATCGCGATCCACGAACCGTCCGGCACGCACCTACGAGGCGACGACGCGCGCGGACGGCCGCTACTCGATCCCGGGCATGCGTGTCGGCGGCCCGTACACGGTGACCGATCGCATTCACCGGCGGCGGCGGCGCCGCGTTCCAGCGCGCAGTCGAAGTCCGACGTGACGGTCAACCTCGGCAGCGCGACCGACGTCAATTTCAACGTCGCGCCGGTGGCGTTCGAGGAAACCGTCAACGTGTCGGCGCACGCGTCGATCCGGTGTTCAGTTCGAGCCGCACCGGTGCGTCGACAGCGGTCGACCCGCCTCGACATCGCCACCCTGCCGACGATTTCCGGGCGAATCAGCGACCTGACCCGGCTGACGCCGCAGGCCAGCGGCACGTCGTTCGCCGGCCAGGACAGCCGCCTGAACAACATGACGGTCGACGGCTCGTACTTCAACAACTCGTTCGGCCTGGGCGAGGGCCAGCCCGGTGGCCGCACCGGCGTCGCGCCGATCTCGCTCGAATCGATCGAGCAGGTGCAGGTCAGCGTCGCGCCGTTCGACGTCCGCCAGGGCAACTTCGTCGGCGCGGCGGTCAACACGGTCACCCGCAGCGGCACCAACCAGTTCAGCGGCGTCGGTCTATCACCGGATGCGCAACGAGGACTTCGTCGGCACCGAGGCGCGTGGCCTGACGGTGAATCCCGGCACGTTCACGTTCCGCGACACCGGCGTCTGGGCGTCGGCGGCCCGATCGTCAGGAACAGGCTGTTCGTCTTCGGCAACTACGAGAACGAGCAGGACAAGCGCCCGCTGCACACCTTCCGCGCCAACAACGGCGGCGAACCGGTCGGCGGCAACGTCAGCCGCGTGCTGGCGTCGGACCTGACTGCGCTCAGCGCCTATCCTGAGGCAGAACTTCGACTACGAGACCGGCGGCTTCGCCGACCTGCCGAGCGTCACGCCGGCCAAGCGCTACCTGATCCGGACCGACTTCAACCTCAACAATCGCAACAAGATCAGCTTCCGCTACAACCAGCTCGATTCGCAGCGCGTCGAAGATCCTCTCGGGTCGACGTCCGCCGGGCTCGGCCGCTCCGCTCGGCGACCGGTTTCCTCCCGTTCGCCAACTCCAACTACGATCAGCTCGAGAACATCAAGTCGGGCATCGCCGAGTGGAACTACCGTGCTCGGCAGCAGCATGTCGAACAGCCTGTCGGGCGGCTACACGACGAACAACGAGAGCCGCGACGACATCGGCAGCTGTTCCCGTTCGTCGACATCCTGGCGCCCGACGGCACCACCTACATCTCGTTCGGCTCCGAGCCGTTCACGCCGAACAACGAACTGCGGTACCAGACCATCCAGCTCCAGGACAACTTCACGAAGTTCGGCAACCGCCACTCGCTGACCTTCGGCGTTCGACCTGCAGCAGTACCAAGGCGCAGAACTCGTTCTTCAACTGCTGCAAACAGGGCGCCTACGTCTACAACTCGCTGGCCGACTTCTACGCCGACGCCAACGGCTACCTCGCCAACCCGAATCGGACGACCTCGCCGATCGTCGCCGCGGCGCTATCCAGGTCCGGTGGATGAACATCCCGGGCCTCGACAAGCCGTTGCAGAACCTCAACGTCCTGAGTACTGCGGCGGCTACGTGCAGGACGAGTGGCGGCCGCGCTCGGACGCTGACCGTTACAGCCGGCGTCAGGATCGATGTTCCCGGCTTCGACAACGACACGACCTACCCGAATGCCAGGGCTGACGCCCTGACGTTCCGGGACGAGACCGGGGCGCCGGTGCAGTACTCCAGCGGCCTGCTGCCGGACGCAAAGGTGCTCTGGTCGCCGCGGGTCGGCTTCAACTGGGACGTCGCCGGCAATCAGCAGACGCAGGTTCGCGGCGGCATCGGCATCTTCACCGGCCCACCGCTCTACGTCTGGATCTCGAATCAGCTCGGCAACACCGGCGTGCTGCAGGGTTCGCTGCTCGAGGACAATCCGACGACGCGACCGTTCAATCCGGACGTCGAACCGCTACAAGCCGAGCAACGTCACCGGCGCGCCGGCGGCCAGCTATCGAGCTGAATGTCACCGACAACGAACTTCAAGTTCCCGCAGGTGCTGGCGGAACAACGTCGCCGTCGATCAGCGGCTGCCGTGGCGGAATGACGGCCACCGCCGAGTTCATCTACAACAAGGACGTCAACGGCATCTACTACATCAACGCCAACCTGCCGGCGGCGCAGTCCGCCTTCACCGGGGTCGATCCGCGGCCGCGCTGGGTCGGGCAGCCGTGCGCGGCGCCGACCGCTGGACCTTGCGTGACGCGCATCAACAACGCGGCCGGCAATCAGGTCACGGCGGCGATCGTCATGAAGAACCAGAGCGTCGGCAATTCGTGGAACGTCTCCGGGACGCTCGCCAAGAACCTGTATCACGGGCTGACCGCTCCGCGGCGCCTACAGCTACGGCGACGCGCGGAACACCATCGACCCGGGTTCCACGGCCGACTCGTCGTTCAGCCTGCAACCAGCATCACAGCGATCCGAACAACCCGGGCGTCGGCCGCTCGCAGTCGGCGCAGGGTCATCGCGTCTTCGTTCAGACGTCGTACACCCGCACGTACTTCGGCTTCGGCGCAACGACGATCTCGGCATTCTGGGAAGCGCGGCCGTCGCTGAACGGCGCCGGCAGCGGGCTCAGCACCAACGCGAGCTACGTCTTCGCCGGCGACATGAACGGCGACGGCGGATCGGGCAACGACCTGATCTACATCCCGAAGGACACCTCGGAGATGAACTTCGTCGCCTTCACCACCGGCGGCGTGACCTTCACGCCCGAGCAGCAGGCGGCGGCGTTCGAGGCCTACATCAACCAGGACCCGTACCTGAACAACCACCGCGGCGAGTACGCCGAGCGCGGCGGTCTGTGGAATCCGCTGGTGAAGCGGATGGACCTCAGCATCACCCAGGACGTCTTCCGCAACCTCGGCGGCCAGCCGCAACGCCGGCCAGTTCCGCATCGACTTCACCAACTTCGGCAACCTGCTGAACCACAACTGGGGCGTCAGCCAGCGCCTGGTGGTGCCGATCACCCAGGTCAACGGCGCACAGATCCTGACCAACGCCGCCGCCGATGCCCAGGGCCGCGCGACCTACCGCATGGCGGTCGCGAACGGCCAGCTGGTAACCCGCACGTTCCAGCCGACAATCCGGCTTGAGCGACGTCTACCAGTTCATGCTCAGCTTCCGCTACTCGTTCAATTAAGCAGCGGGAGAACCGACGACAAAGAGCCGCCTCCTTCGGGGGGTGGCTCCTTCTTGTACCTGGCGCTCGGGGTTCCTGGTCCGGGGTTCCGGGTTTGTGTTCAGGGTTGGGGTGCCGGTTCTGGGTGCTCGGCTCAGGGTTCGGGGTTCGCGCGTTCGGGGTTCGCGCGTTCGGGGCGCGCGCCCTCGGGCCGCGCGTCTGGCGGCGGCCCTGGGGCCTGTTGGCGGGGCTATCTCCCGGACGCGGAGCCGGTCGGCACGCCGCGAGCCCGGCGCGCGGCGCGCACTGCAGCACAGCCACGCTGGCGGCTCACCGCGGGCAGTTCACTGCTGGCGCTTCCAGGTAGGACGGGCCGGTGACAGGGTCCGGCTGAAGCCGCACACCACGCACGCGAACGCCGCACATGAACCTGGACCCTGGAACCCGGAACCCTCGAACTGCCCTTGCTGCGTACATGAACAAGGCCGCTGCCCGTGCGGGAGCGGCCTTGTTCTCTTTGAGCGGTATTGCTTATTCGGCGCCGGCGCCGCCAGCCTGGGCCGCGCGGCGCATGCCCTCGGTGACGATACCAACCTTCTCGACGCCTGCACCCTTGGCCGCGTCGATGACGTCGACGATGTCGCCGTAGCGGAGCGTGCCCGCGGCGGCGATGAACATCGTCTTTTCCTTGCGCTCCTCGAAGATGGTGCGGAGCCGTTCTTCGAGTTCGCCCTTGGTGACGTTGGTCTTGTTGATGGCGATCTGCTTGTCAGCCGTGTATTCGAGCACGATCTGGCTGACATCGGGCGCCGCTGCTGCGCGTTGCGGGTCTCGGCGGGCAGGTTGACGTCGAGGCCCTTCTGCGAGAGCGGCAGCGCGGCCATGAAGATGACGAGCAGCACGAGCAGCACGTCGATCATCGGCGTGATGTTCATGTCGGCGTTCGCCTGGGGCACGGTGCCCTTGAACACCTTGTCAGCGCCGTGGTGTTGGTGCGGATGGCCGGCCATGGCTACTCGCCTCCCTCTGCGCGGCGCGTTTCCGTGATCAGGCCCATGTCTTCGATGCCGCCGGCGCGGAGTTCGTCCATCGCTTCCATGACGGCGCTGTACTCGACATCTTCATCGGCCTTGATGATGATGAGTTTCTCCTTCTTGGTCTCGAGGATCTCCTCGACGCGGCGCCGAAGATCGTCCTTCGGCACCTGCACGGCGTTCAGGAAGAAGCGCTTATCGGCGGTCGATGGCCACCACCGTCTGCTCCTGCGACTCCGGCTTCGCGATTACTGTTTGTCGCCATCGGCAGACTCACAGGAACGCCCTGCTGCAGAAGGGGAGCGACGATCATCATGATGATGAGCAGCACCAGCATGACGTCGACGAGCGGCGTGACGTTGATGTCGGACTTGACACCGCCGCCGCCGCCAAGATTCATTGACATAGCTAAACTCCAGTCGTGATTGATGATTATCGCAGATCATCAATCACGAATCCCCAATGCTCCCAGGCGGTCTTACGCAGTCTTCTTGATGAAGTAATCGACGAGCTCCGACGACGAGTTGTCCATCTCGACGTTGAAGTACTCGAGGCGGCTGGTCAGGAAGTTGTAGAACCAGACCGCGGGGATGGCGACGAACAGCCCGAGCGCGGTTTCGACCAGCGCCTCGGCGATACCGGCCGAGACGGCGCCGATGCCGCCCGAGCCGCGTGGACGCGATACCGACGAAGGCGTTGATAACGCCGACGACCGTGCCGAGCAGTCCGACGAACGGCGCCGTCGAGCCGATGGTGGCGAGCGTGTTGACGCCCTTCTTCAGGTCTGACGCCGTCAGCGCGGTCGCACGCTGAATCGAGCGGCGCACCGTGTCGAGCACGTCTTCACGCTGAGGGTGCCACCGCTCTCCTGCTGGAACTGGTATTCCTGGAGCCCGGCGAGCACGACCTTGGCGAGGTGGCTGTAGCGGTAGTCCTTCGACGCCGAGAGGGCGATCGCCTCCTTCAGCCGGCCGTCCTTGAGGTGCTTGGCCACCTGGGGCGCGTACAGCTTGGACTGCTTGCGAGCCTGGTTGAAGGTGTAGATACGTTCAATCGCGACACCCACCGACCAGAACGACATGATGAAGAGCACCACGGCCACACCGATGGCCACAGCACCCATCTGCTGGAACATGTCGATGAAATCGAGGCCGGCCTCCTGAGCGAAGGCAGGCGCTGCTCGCCAGTACCATCCCGACCCCTGCAAGCGCAACCTGTCCGAACTGACGAATCTTCCGAACTTCCATTACTGCATCCTCCGCATCCCTAATGTAGTTATTGACTGCTTGATCGTAGTCGGGTGGTCTAGCTCAGTGTGAACTGCACCGTGACCGTCATGATGACCGGCACCGGCACGCCGTTGAGCAGCGTCGGCGTGAACTCCCACTGCTTCACGGCATCGAGCGCCGCCTGGTCGAGCAGCGGAATCGAGCGCAGCACGCGGGCGTCCTGCACCTTGCCACTCGGGCCAATCGTCGCTTCGATGATCACCACACCCTGCACGCGGGCAGACTGCGCGATCGGCGGGATACTGCGGACGGACGTCCTTGACCTTCTGCGGCGCTTGATGTTGCCGCCGACGCGGACCGGTGCCGCGGGGGGCGGCGGCGGCGGCGGCGGCGGCGCTTCGGGCAGACCGCCGACGACACCGCCAACGACACCACCGGGCATACCGCCCTCGACTGCGCGTTCGAAGCTCGTATCGACCGGAACTTCCGGCTTGATTTCCGCCGGCGCCTCCGTTGGCGCGGCGTTCGGATTCACGTCCGGAACCGGCTTTGGCGCCTCGGCAGCCGGCGGGGGCGGCGGAGGCGGCGGGGGTGGGGGCGGCGGCGGGGCCGCCACAAACGCCATCATCGACGGCGGCGTCGGCAGCACGTCTGCCGCCATCAACGGAATGATGACAATCGCCCCGACGACCGCCGCCTCCAGCAGGATGGTGACGCCAACACGAATAGCCCTGCTTGCTCCCCATCTTGATGGACGGATCGACGATATCGCCGAACATGCGTTCTTCACGTGGCACCGGTCTAACCCTCCTGCAGTCGTCCGTACCCGGCCGGCAGAGCGGCCGATTATAGCTAGGCGTAAAAAAGAGTGTCAACGAACCGGCCTGAACGGCCGTTCGTTCCCGACGAGAGTTTAGACACCAGGTCCCGCAAAGTGCTCCGTGCCCCACGCCACCAGGGCCGGACCCATGCACATGAGCAAGACCGGGCATTTTATCCCGACTTCGCAAATTCGCAAGTATCAATTCGCAAGGGAGCAGCAAACCACGCTGGCCGCTACATGTCGCCGCCGATGCGCATGCCGTAGAACGAGCGGTGGACGAAGAAAACCGACACGGCAAAGAACACCGCCGCCAGCCCCAGGCTCACGCTGCTGCCGGCATCGCGCGTCAGGCTCACCGCGAGCTCGACCGCCAGCAGGCCAAACAGGGTCGTGAACTTGATGACCGGATTGAGCGCGACCGACGAGGTGTCCTTGAACGGGATCCCCGACGGTATCGCCGACCACCGTCGCCGCGTGCAGCGGCGTATTCTTCATCTTCAGCTCGGTCTCGACGATCTTCTTGGCATTGTCCCACGCACCGCCGGCGTTGGCCATGAACACCGCCTGGTACAGACCGAACAGAGCGATCGAGATCAGGTAGCCGATGAAGAAGATACGGCTCGATGAACGCAAACGCCAGCGTCGAGAAGAACACGGTCAGGAAGATGTTGAACATCCCCTTCTGCGCGTACTGCGTGCAGATCTCGACCACCTTCTTGCTGTCCTCGACCGATGCCTTCTCGACGCCGTCGAGCTTGATGTTCGCCTTGATGAACTCGACCGCCCGATACGCGCCCGTCGTCACCGCCTGCATCGATGCGCCGGTGAACCAGTAGATCACCGAGCCGCCGGTCACCAGGCCCAGCAGAAAGGGCGCATGCAGCAGCGACAGCTTGTCGAGGTTCTGCGTCAGCCCGGCGGTGAGCTCCATGATGATGGAGAAGATCATCGTCGTCGAGCCGACGACGGCGGTGCCGATCAGCACCGGCTTGGCCGTCGCCTTGAACGTGTTACCGGCGCCGTCGTTCTCCTCGAGCAGTTCTTTGGCCTTCTCGAAGTTGACGTTGACGCCGAAGTCGCGCTTCAGCTCCTGCTGGATGCCGGGAATCGTCTCGATCACCGACAGCTCGAACACGGACTGCGCGTTGTCGGTCACCGGACCGTACGAGTCGACGGCGATGGTGACCGGGCCCATGCCGAGGAAGCCGAAGGCGACCAGACCGAACGCAAACACCGCCGGCGCCAGCATCAGGCTCGACATCGAGGGGCCGGCGGCACTCACCAGGTAGCCGATCGTCATCAGCGCAACGATGCTCAGCCCGATCCAGTAGGCGCTGAAGTTGCCCGCCACCAGGCCGGAGAGCATGTTCAGCGACGCACCGCCCTCGCGTGACGAGATGACGACTTCGCGCACATGGCTCGACTCGATCGACGTGAAGACCTTCACCAGCTCCGGGATGATCGCGCCCGCCAGCGTGCCGCAGGTGATGATCGTCGACAGCTTCCACCACAGCGTGCCGTCACCGAGGTCGGGGATGAGCAGGTAGGAGACGACGTAGGTCGCCACGACCGACACCATCGACGTCAGCCAGACCAGCGAGGTCAGCGGCGCCTCGAAGTTCATCTTCGCGGCATTGCCGTAGCGTGCCTTGGCCATCGCCTCGTTGAGCGACGTAGGACAGGCCGCTGGCGATGATCATCATGATGCGCATGACGAAGATCCAGACCAGCAGCTGCACCTGGATTGCCGCTTCCGGCACCGCCAGGATGATGAAGGTGATCAACGCGACGCCGGTGACGCCGTAGGTCTCGAAACCGTCGGCGCTCGGCCCGACCGAATCACCGGCGTTGTCGCCGGTGCAGTCGGCAATCACGCCCGGGTTGCGCGCGTCGTCTTCCTTGATGTTGAAGACGATCTTCATCAGGTCGGCGCCGATGTCGGCGATCTTGGTGAAGATGCCGCCGGCAATCCGCAGCGCCGCGGCGCCGAGCGACTCGCCGATGGCGAAGCCGATGAAGCAGGGGCCCGCGTATTCCCGGGAATGAACAGCAGGATGAGCAGCATGATCAGCAGCTCGACGCTGATGAGCAGCATGCCGATGCTCATGCCGGCGCTGCAGCGGGATGGCGTAGACCGGGTACGGCTTGCCCTCGAGGCTGGCAAACGCCGTCCGCGAGTTGGCGTAGGTGTTCACGCGGATGCCGAACCAGGCGACGCTGTAGCTGCCGAGGATGCCGACGACGCTGAACGCGAGGATGATCAGGACGCGGAGCGGCTCGAGGCCGGACAGCACGCCGAAATACAGGACGATGACGGCGGCGATGAAGATCTCGAGGATGGCGATGAACTTCCCCTGCGTAATCAGGTAGGTCTTGCAGGTTTCGTAAATCAGCTCGGAGATCTCCCGCATCGAGCGGTGCACCGGCAGGTTCTTCAGCTGGTTGAGGATGACCGAGCCCGAACATCAGGCCGCCAACGCACACCAGCAGGCCGATCATCAGCAGCAGGCGGCCGCTGTAGCCGCCGACATCGACCGATGCTCGAGGTCGGGCAGCACGAGGTTGGCCTCGCCGCCGCCAGTCTCTGCCTGTGCCTCCGGCGCCGCCGCCTCGGGCTGCTGTGCGAACACCGATGCGGCCGGCGCAAGCGCCAGGAGCACGACCAGCAACACGACCACGCGACGCGCTCTCTTCATCGACGTCTTCATCGACGTCTTCAACGACTCGGTCATCGGTCCCCTCGCTCCTTTGTTCGGCCAGGCGCCGGGACGTCATGGTCCAGGCGCTTCGAAACGACGTGCCCGGGCAGCGACATGCCGCCCGTCAGGAAAATCCGGATCCCCTCCTCGACCGTGAGGTCCGGGAAAGAACGCCCGCTCGCGCGGGTACAGCACGATGTCCCCAGGTAGAGATGGTTCGTCGGCACGTAGACGGCCATCAGCGCTTCCGGGCCGGCGCCGCGGTCGACGGTGAACTCCTTGGTCAGGAATCCCATCGACCAGCCCGCGGGCGGGATCTTCGACCATGACCACCCGCTTGAAGCCGTACTCGTTGTCGGGCGAGAACGCCGCGACCAGCTGCTTGACCGGCGAGTAGATCGTCCGGAACACCGGGATCATGCATCAGCCAGCTCTCGGCCCGCGCCAGGATGCGCCGGCCGATCACGTTGGTTGCCACCGCGCCGATCATCAGCACGACCAGCAGCGTCAGCAGGATGCCGAGTCCCGGCACCGATCGGCCCAGCAGCCGCGTCCGACAGCGGCGCCGTGAAGCCGTCGATGATACCGAAGATCCAGACCAGCGCGGCGACGCTGACGATCAGCGGCACGGTGACGAAGAAACCGGCGATGAAGCTGCGCCGCAACCACTGAATCATGAGCAGCCCCGCGTTCGCGTGGAGCGGCGGCGCGCAATGCACAATTCAGCATGCAGAACGAGTGTTGGCCCGAACGAGTGCTTGGCCGCTCCCTGCCGCGTGGCTGACGACGAATTCTGAACTCTGAATTCTGCATTCTGCATGTCAGGCACGGTCACTATCACCGCTGACTTACAGCAGCCCTGCCGCCATCGCCGCGAACAGCGCGACGCCGAGGCCGATCCGATACCACGCAAATGGCGCGAAGCCGGAGCGGCCGACGAAACGCAGGAATGGCCGGATGACCACCAGCGACGCCAGGAAGGCCATGACGAAGCCGACGGCGATCTCGCCAGCGCGCTCGACGCTCAGGTGGTCCCGCACTTCCCAGCAGGTCGTGCACGAACGCCGCGCCCATCGTCGGCATCGCCAGGAAGAACGAAAATTCGGCCGCGGCCGGACGGTCGAGCCGCAACAGCATGCCGCCGACGATGGTCGCGCACCGGAGCGCGACACGCCGGGAATGAGGGCCAGCAGTCTGGCCGGGCCGATGCCGAGGGCCCGCCGCACCGGCGTCTGCTCGGCGTCGACCGACGTCCGGGGTCGGGCCGTACCGTTCGACCAGCAGCATGACGACGCCGCCGGCGATGAAGGCAGTGGCGATCACGCCCGGGGTGTCGTACAGGACCTGCTTGACGAAATCGCCGAGAGCAGCCCGCCGGCGATCAGCGCCGGCAGGAAGGCGACCCGGATCATGACGGCGAACCGCTGCGCGTCGGGCTCGGAGCGGCAGGCCGAAGACGACCGCGCGCAATCTTGGCGCGATACAGCCACATCACGGCGAGAATCGACCCGAGCTGGATCATCACCGTGAACACGCCGTCCGGGTCGTCAAAGCCGACCATCTGCTCCAGCGAGGAGCAGATGCGCGGTCGACGAGATCGGCAGGAACTCGGTGAGTCCCTGCATGATCCCGAAGCAGAGCGCGCAAGCAGGTAGGATCCGAAGGAAGCGGTGTAGGCAGCGCCCGGGCCTTACGCTGCTTGGCGCGCCGCGCCTGCGCCGTTCGACCGCCGTGGCCAGGTGCCGCCGTGCCGCGGCACCGCGCGCTGTGTCGTTGCGCCGCCAGAACGTGACGATGGCGGCGGCGACGAAGATGCTCGAGTAGGTGCCGGTGATGATGCCGACGATCATCGTGAAGGCAAAGCCGCTGCAGCACTTCGCCGCCGAACAGGAACAGCGCCAGCGCCGAGAGCAGCGCCGTGCCGGCGGTGATCACGGTGCGGCTCAGCGTCTGGTTGAGCGACGTGTTGATCACCTCCTCGAGCGACTCGCGCCGCGTCGACCGCATGTTCTCGCGAACGCGGTCGAAGATGACGATGGTGTCGTTGGTCGAGTAGCCGGTGACCGTCAGGATCGCGGCGATGACATTCAGCGACAGGTCGTAGCTGGAAGAAGACGAGGAACGCGAAGGTGACCAGCAGGTCGTGGATACGTCGCCACGACCGCGCCGACCGCGAACGAGAACTGGAAGCGGAAGGCGATGTAGCCCAGGATGCCGAGGAGCGACAGCACCATCGCCCAGGTGCCCTTGGTCGTCAGCTCCTCGCCGACCGCGGGGCCGACGACTTCCCTCTGCTCGACGGTGAAGTTCGGCAGGTTACCCTGCCGCAGCGCCGCTTCGACGGCCTGCGCCTTGGCGCTCAGCGACGTCCCCTGCTCCTCGCCCACCTCGCGGGACGCGGACCATGACCATGTTGCTGGCCGCGTCGCCGAAGGTCTGGACGATCGCATCGCCGCCGCCGCCGGGGTAGTTGCCGGCTCAGCTCGTCGCGGACCGCTTCGATCGACGACCGGCGAGGCGAACTGGGCGATCACCGACGTGCCGCCGGCGAACTCGAGCCCCTAGCGGGATGCCCTTGACCGCGAAGGTGCCGACGACCGGCGAGGATGACGACCCACGACAAAGCCATCGCGTGCCAGCGCCAGCGCAGGAAGTCGAAGTTCGTGTTCTTGAAGATATGCATGTCGGTGTCCCTAGATCGACAGCGTCGCCGGCTGACCGCCGTGCCGCGGCGTGACAACTCGAGCTCGAACAGCGTCTTCGACACGAACGTCGAGGTGAACAGGTTCGAGACCAGCCCGAGGAACAGCGTCATGGCGAAGCCGCGAATCGGGCCGGTGCCGAACTGGAACAGGAACGCGGCGGCGATCAGCGCCGCGATGTGCGTGTCGAGCAGCGTCAGGAACACGCGGCTGAAGCCGGCATTGACGGCGGCGCGGACGCCGCGATTGGCCTCGAGCTCTTCCTTGATGCGCTCGAAGATCAGCACGTTCGAGTCGACGCCGATACCGATCGTCAGCATGAAGCCGGCGATGCCGGGCAGCGTCATCACCGCGCCGAGGTAGGCCATCAGGCCGAGCAGGATGATCAGGTTGAACACGAGCGCGACCACCGCGTTGACGCCCGACAGCCGGTAGTAGACGAGCATGAAGACGACGATCAGCAGCAGGCCGACGACCGAGGCGAGCGACGCCGGAGCGGATCGAGTCGGCGCCGAGCGTCGGGCCGATGGTCCGCTCTTCGAGGTAGGTCCATGCGCGCCGGCAGCGCGCCGGAGCGCAGCTTCAGCGACAGGTCCTGCACTTCCTGCTGCGTGAAGCTGCCGGTGATGCGGCCGTCGGTCGGTGATGCGCGACTGGATCGTTCGGCGCCGACATGCACCCGGCCGTCGAGGACGATCGCCGAGCTGCCGGCCGATGTTCTGCTCGGTCAGCGTGCCGAACTTGCGGCGCGCCGTCGTCGCTCAGCGTGAAGCTGACGGCCGGCTGGTTGTTCTCGTCGAGGGTCGGCACGGGCGTTGCGCAGGTCGCGTCCGGTGACCGCCGCCGCGCGGCGCACCAGGTAGTAGACCGTGCTGCCGGGGCACCGCCGCTCGCCGCCGGGTCACACGCGCCGGGCACGACTTCCAATCCGGCGGCACGGACGCCGTTGTACGCCTGCAGCGCCTCTCCTGGGTCGGGAACGGTCCCTGCTCGACGATCTTCAGCTCGAGCAGCCCGGTGGACCGATGATGCTCTTGGCGCGTTCGACGTCGGTGACGCCGGGCAGCTGCACGAGGATCTGGTCGCCGTTCTGTCCCTGCTGCGCGATGCTCGGCTCGGCGACGCCGAGGTCGTTGACGCGCCGCTCGATCGTCTGGCGCGCCTGCACCACGGCTTCGGTGCGCAGCGCCTGCTGCACGTTCGGCTTCATCGTGAAGGTGTAGGCGCCGCCGGCGGCCGAGCTGCGGTCGAAGTTCGTCTCCGCAGTCGCGGCGGCCTGCCGGAACGCCGGATCCTGCGGCTGCGGCACGCCTTCGACGCGGAACTCGACCGGGCGACGGCGCGTCACGATGCCGACGGAATGACGCCGCGGTGCGCAGCGCCTCGCGCAGCGCGCTCGGCATCTCGTCTCGGTCTCGAGCCGCAGCGCATCGTCGGTGCTCGACGCGCAGCACCAGGTGGACGCCGCCCTTGAGGTCGAGCCCGAGCTTGAGCTGCTTGTCGTCGACACCACTCGGCGCCGTGCAGCCCGTAGCGGGCGGCCAGAATCGGATAGACGCCGACGCCCGCGAAGATCACGAGCACGGCGACGATGGTCAGGAGTTTCCAGCGAAGGTTCTTGTTCATGCTTCCTGGGCGGCAGGACCGTTGGTCCGCCTCGAAACGGTGGCCTACGACGGCGCGGACCCTTCCGGCGCCACCGGCTCCTGCCCCTGGTAGCCGACGATCGGCGTTGCGCGGGAGACTTCAATGCGGACCTTGTCGGCGATCTGCACCTGCACGGACTGCTCGTTCAGCCGCGTGATGCGTGCCGTAGATGCCGCCGGAGGTCACGACGCGGTCGCCGACCTTGAGGGCCTCGAGGAACGCCTGCACCTTCTGCTGCTTGCGCTTCATCGGCAGCAGGATGACGAAATAGAAGATGCCGAGGACCAGGACGAACGGGAGCAGTTGCACCAGGCACTCGGCGCTTGCGGGCGTGCCCATGGCCAACAGCGTGGGAGGCGGTACGCCATGGCCAGACGACGAATCGAAAGACACAGAGGCTCATGACTCGAGAGGCAGGCGGGAGACCGAGCGGAGAAACTCCTGCCTGAAATCTATCGAAGGTCCGAAACGCTATAGCGTCTCTGATCCGTCCGCATGGTGTCAAGGTAAAAGGTCAGGTTATGCAACGTGTTAAGGGCAGCTCGCGGTCATCTCGCCGGCGATGATAGAGATGCCGCAGATACGCCCGCGAGTGACGCCGGCAGGTGTAGCAGCCGCACGCCGGATCGAGCGGCCGGTCGTCCTCGGCGTAGCGGGCGTTCCTGATGTTGATCCGGCCCTGGCTGGTGAAGAGCTGGCCGTTGCGCGCGTGCCGCGTCGGCATCACGCAGTCGAACATGTCGATGCCGCGCGCCACGCACTCGACCAGGTCCTCCGGCGTGCCCGGCGCCCATCAGGTAGCGCGGCTGGCCGGCCGGGCAGACGGCGGGCCGTCTGCTCGACGACCGCGTACATGACGTCGATCGGCTCGCCGACGCTCAGCCCGCCGATCGCGTAGCCCTCGAAGCCGATCGCCGACCGTCGCGTCGGCGCTCTCGTCGCGCAGATCCTGGAACACGCCGCCCTGGACGATGCCGAACTGCGCCTGGCCGGGATTGGACACGGCGACACTCCGGCGGCGGCTCGGCGCCGCAAGCTGCTGCAGCCGCGTCCGGCAGCGCCCGGCCCAGCGCACCGACCGCTGCATCGAGGCGGCGGCCGCCTCGTGCGGTGGCCGGGTAGGCCAGGCACTCGTCGAAGCACCATGGCGATGTCCGAGCCGAGCTGCGCCTGGATGTCGACGGCGCGCTCGGGCGTGAGCAGGTGGCGCGAGCCGTCGAGGTGCGACTGGAACTCGGCGCCCTCCTCGCGTGATGACGCGGCGCTCGGCCAGGCTGAACACCTGGTAGCCGCCGCTGTCGGTCAGGATCGGCTGCGTCCCAGCCGATGAACGCGGTGCAGGCCGCCGCGCCGGGCGATCAGCTCGTCGCCGGGCCGGAGAAAGAGGTGATAGGTGTTGCCGAGGATGATCTCGGCGCCCAGCGTCTTCGAGATCGCGGTGCACGCGACCGCCTTGACCGCACCCTGGGTGCCGACCGGCATGAAGGCCGGCGTCTGCACCGTGCCGTGCGGCGTGTCGAAGCGACGCCGCGGCGGCGCCGCGCCCAGTCGGTGACGGTGAGCACGGCTGACGAAGGCCTGACAGACTGACACGCTACTAGTATTGAGACCCTGTGACAAAGCTTCGCGTTGGCGTCATCTACGGCGGCCGGTCCGGCGAGCACGAAGTGTCGGTCGCGTCGGCCGCGTCGATCTTCAAGCACCTCGACTCGCGCGCGCTACGAGGCGGTTCCGATCCGCATCGAGAAGGACGGCCGCTGGGCTGCTCGCGCGGCCGCGCGGCGCCGACAGGCGATGCTCCGGCCGGCCGACGTGCTCGCAGCGCACGGGCTACCGCCGAGACACCGAGGCGCTGCGAGCGCCGTCGCGCCCGACCGCGCAGGCGGATCGCGCGGTCACCGGCTCGGCATCGACGTCGTCTTTCCGGTGCTGCACGGCCCGTACGGCGAGGACGGCACGGTCCAGGGACTGCTCGAACTGGCCAACGTCCCGTACGTCGGCGCCGGCGTGCTCGGCTCCGCCGTCGGCATGGACAAGGCGGTGATGAAGACGCTGTTCGCCGCCGCGCGGCCTGCCGATCGCGCCGTACCTCGTGGTGATGCGCCGCGAGTGGGAGCGCGACGCCGGCGGCGATCACCGCGCGCGTGCGACGACGACGCTCGGCTATCCGGTGTTCGTCAAGCCGGCCAACCTCGGCTCGAGCGTCGGCATCTCCAAGGCGAAGTCGGACGGCGGAACTCGACGGCGGCGATGGCGCTGGCGCTGCAGTTCGACCGCAAGATCGTCATCGAGGCGGCCGTGCCCAACGCGCGCGAGATCGAATGCGCCGTGCTCGGCAACGACGAGCCGCGACGCGTCGGTCCCCGGCGAGATCGTCCCGTCGCGCGAGTTCTACGACTACGAGGCGAAGTATCTCGACGACGGCTCGACAGACGCTGATCCCGGCGCCGCTCACCGCCGGCGCAGGCCGCCGAGATGCAGCGGCTGTCGATCGACGCGTTCCGCGCGCGTCGACGGCGCCGGCATGGCGCGCGTCGACTTCCTGCTGGCGCGCGACAGCGGCGAGCATGTTCGTCAACGAGGTGAACACCATTCCCGGCTTCACCACCATCAGCATGTATCCGAAGATGTGGGAGGCGTCGGGACTGCCGTACCCCGCGCTGCTCGATCGGCTGATCACGCTCGCGCTCGAGCGCCACGCCGAGAAGCAGCAGCTGCGCACCAGCATCACGTGACGACGGTGGCCTCGCCGTGCGATCGTCGCGCTACGGCTCGGCGTCGCCTGACGATCGCCGCCACGCTGCCCTCGCCGCCGCTGACGGCACTGCCAGGCCAGGCCGCGTCCTCGCGCCGCCGCAGCCTCGTGGTGCGCGGCGACCGGCGCGGCCAGACCTGCCGGCGCGCACGCGGCCGGGGCTGGCCGGCGCGCGCGCACGCTCGCGCGCGCCTACGACGCGCATCTTCGACGCGCGGTTCGAGCAGGCGTGCCGCGCGCGTCGCTCGCACGCAGCCTGCCCGCCGGCGCCGCGGCAGAGGCCTGCACGCTGCTCGACGGCTGCGTGGTCGCAGCTGGTGGCAGATCCAGCTCGATCCGCTGACGACCCCGGCCGCGACGCCGCGCTTCCAGGCGCGGCGGACGCGGCGATCGCCGCGATGGAAGCGTGGGTCGCGCGCGAACCGCGAGCGGGCCGAGGCCTGGTTCTATCTCGGCGGCGCCTACGGCGCGCGGGCGCAGTGGCGGGTGCTGCGCGGCGAGCGGCTGGCGGCGGCGCGCGACGGCAAGCGGATCAAGGAGGCGCTCGAACGCGCGCTGGCGCTCGACCCGGCGCTGCAGGACGCCTACTTCGGCATCGGCCTCTACCACTACTACGCCGACGTCGCGCCGGCCGCGGCCAAGGTGCTGCGCTTCCTGCTCGCGCTGCCCGGCGGCGACCGGCGCAGGGGCTGCAGGAGATGCTGCGCGCCCGCGACGGCGGGCAGCTGCTGCGCAGCGAGGCCGACTACCAGCTGCACCTCATCTACCTCTGGTACGAGAGACCAGCCGCAGCGCGCGCTCGACCTGCTGCGCGGCCTCGCGCGACCGCCACCCGCGCAACCCGCACTTCCCGCAGCTGATCGCCGAGATCGACGACGTCTACCTGCACGACGCCGACGGCCAGCCTGCGCACCTGGCGAGGCGCTGCTCGACGCCGCGCCGGCCAGCGGCGGGTCGCCGAGCCGGCGGCGGCCGAGGCTGCGCGCCCGGCTGGGCATCGCCGCTGCAGCTCGATCGACTCGTACGAGACCGACGCGGCGATCGAGCAGCTGCGCGCGGTGATCGACGCGCGCCGCCGGCAGCGCCGTATGGCGCCGTCGCGCAGGCGCAGCTGCAGCTCGCGCAGGCGCACTCGATCGGCTTGGGCGACCGCGGCGAGGCGGTCGTCGCCTACCGCGCGGCGCATCGCCGCCGCGCCCGGCGACCGACCCGCATCGGCATCGCGCACCGCGCGCGCAACGGCGCTGCGCGAGCGCGCCTGACGCGAAACCGGCCCAGGCGTATCGCCTGTCGCTCGAGGGCTGGCGCGCCCTCGAGCGCGGCGCGCTCGACGACGCGGCGCGCGCTGCTCGACGCAGTCGCTGGCGACTGCGTCCAACCGATCCGGTGATCGCGCTATCGCCACGGCCGCGTGCTGCTCGCGCAGCAGCACGACGACGACGCCGCGCTCGACGCGCTCGACGCGGTGATCGACGCCGGCGAGCACGTGCGCCGCCCGTGTTCTACGCCGCGGCCTGCATCGACGGCGGCGCGTCTGCTACGAGCAGCAGCGGCCAGCGCGCAGCGCGCGATCGAACTCTATCCGCCGTGCGCGAACCATCTTCGGCGCCGATCACCGCACGCTCGAGACGCGGCGCGGCGCGCGATCGACGCGCCTCGACCTGCCGTCAATCGAGCGCGCGCGTGCGCGTCACGCTCGTAGTCCGCACGCTCACCGGTGACTGCGGTCGATCGACGCGCACCGGCTATCGATCCGCGCGCGTCGAACCGAGACTTGACACTGAGTGGTGAGATTGAGCGTGGGCAGCACGGGGCAATTTTTTGACAACGCCCGCGATTTTGTGCTTGACAGCGATAGAAATCTCACCCATAATCTACATCTGGTATGAGGGTGGATGGCTCAGCCCACCCGTTGTGACGGCCAAGCGGTCCGTCGGAGGCTGAGCCGCTAATCCTGAGGAGAGAACAATGGCGAAGAAAGCTGCCAAGGGCGCAAAGAAGAAGGCCGCGAAGAAGCGGTAGTTCTTCGGAAGGCTTTAAGGGGTGCTCGTTGAGCACCCCATTTTTTTAGAGCCCAGAGATGCTGCTGCTCCGGGACCCGCGCAGCGGCGCGGAGCTAGCCGACGAAGCGAGGTCGCCGACACCCGGGCCGACGTGCCAGGCGGCAGAGTGCGCCGGGTTGTTGCGGCGGGACACTCGCGCGATCCAGACCACCGGTGAAGGGGGGGATTCCACATGGCGAAGAAAGCAGCCAAGGGCGCAAAGAAGAAGGCGGCGAAGAAGCGTTAACGTTTTTCAGGAAACCGGGCTTGATTTTTCCGCGCGGACGCCCCGTCCCGGAAAAATCAAACCCGGTTTCTTTTGTACGGGTCAGCGCGGCGAGATTCCGTCCCAGATCCGCACGCTGCGGATGACATCCCACGGCGCGATGCGATCGACCACGTCCATGCCGGCGACCACCTGGCCGAACACCGTGTAGCGCGCGTCGAGGTGCGGCTGCGGCGAGTGCGTGATGAAGAACTGGCTGCCGCCGGTGTCCTTCCAGTCGAGCGCCATGCCGACCGTGCCGCGCAGGTAGGGCCGCTGGTTGATCTCGTCGCGAATCGTGTAGCCGGGGCCGCCCTCGCCGTCGCCGCGCGGGTCGCCGCCCTGGACCACGAAGTCGGGCACGACGCGGTGCACGGCATCGCCGTCGAAGAAGCCGTTGCGCGCCAGCGTCATGAAGTTGTCGGCGGTGAGCGGCGCGTCGAGCACGGCCAGCTCGATCTCGATCGTGCCCGTCGGTCTCGATGAAGGCGTGCGGCGAGAACTGCGGCGCGACCAGCGCCTGCCACGCGGCATCGTCGACCGGCCGGCCCGCCGTGGCCGGCCGGATCGCGGCGGCGACGCCTTCCGTGACCCCCTGCTCGCGCAGCAGCGCGGCCGCGCGCACACGCACCGCCCACTCGCGATCCTTCAGCGCCTCCTCCAGCAACGGCCGCGCCGCCGCCGGGTCAAGGCATGCAGCGCCGTCAGGATGGCGGCGCGCGCGACGTAGGTGCTGTCGCCGTTGGCCTCGCGATACGCCGCAGTCAGCGCCGGCACCGCACCGGGCACTTTCAGCTCGCCAAGGCCGCGGCAGCCGCCGCGCGGATGACGAAGTCGTCGGCGCGCAGCCGCTCAGGAGCAACGCCTCGACGCCGGGGACCTTTGCCGCCGCCAGTGCGGCGACAACTGCGGGCACCACCCGGGATCGCGATCCTCGAGCAGGAGCATCAAGCGCGGCAGCGCCCGCTCGGCGGGCACCAGCCCGAGCGCCGGCCGCCTGCGCCGCCCGCACGGTCCAGCCGCGATCGGGATCGAGGCCCGACGAGCGCTGACACGAAAGCGTCGGCATCGACGCGCGCCAGCGCCTGCGAAGGCGGTGGCGCGAATCGCCGGCATCGGATCCGAGATCAGGTCGAGCAGGATGTCGACCGACTCCGCGGTCGCCAGCGTCGCCGAGCGCGGTCATCGCCTCGAGACGGAGGGCTGGCTCGGTGTCGGTCTCGCCGACGAGGTCGGTGAGCGTAGCCGCGATCTGTCGCTCGCCGATCGCCACCAGCGCGCGCATCGCCTGGACGACGACCGCCGCGTCGGCCTGGCGCTGCTGCGACGATCTGGCGCAGTTGCGCATTGGCGCGCGCCTCCTTGGCCGCCGCCAGTCCCGACCGCAAATGCCGCGGTGTATCGCCCCGGCGTCGCGAGCAGCGCCGCCAGTGCCGGCGCCGCCTGCGCATCACCGACGCGCTGCAGGGCGTAGGCAACCGGCCACCAGCGCGATACCGGCTGGCCATCGCGTCGAGCGCCACCGACGCCAGCGCGTCGTACGGCCGAGACGCACCAGCGCGAACAGGCCGAGGCGCACGGCCTCGACCGCCGGCGCCAGCGGATAGGCGAGTTCATCGGCCGCGACGCTGGCCAGCGCACCGGCGGCGACGTGCACCTGCACCATCGCGGCGACCGGCGCTGCGTCAGCACGATCGCCAATCGCCCGAGCGCCTCGGCTGCTCGCCCCTGCACGATCGGCGTCGCGTCGCCGAGCGCGGTCAGCAGCGCCGGCCGCGCCGCCGGATCGCCAATCAGACCGAGCGCGAACGCGGCCATCTGCCGCACTTCGGCGTCGGCATCCGTCAGGCGCCGCGACAGCGGCTCGATCGCCTCGGGCAGGCCGACGCGACCGAGCGCGAGCGCCGCGCGGCGGCGGACGCGCGCTTCGTCGTCGTCGAGCAGGCGGAGCAGATCGGAGGGCGGCGGCGGCGCGAGCACCTGCGGCGCACGCGGCGTGGCAGCGCGCAGGACGACGGGCGGCGGCGGATTCGGGTCGCGCAGCAGGCGCTGATCCTCGAGGCGCATCATCCAGGCGAGCTTCTGCTCCCAGGTGACGGCTGGCACTGCGACGGGCGGCGGCGCGGCGGGAAGCGAGGCGCACGCCGACGTGAGCAGCGCGATGCAAAATGCAGAATGCAGGATGCAAAACGGCTTCTGCATGCGTTCGCGATGATAGCATGCAGCCAGTGCGCGGCTCCGCGCACGGCTCACCGATACAGATGCCGTTTCAGTACATCGCCATCGAAGGACCGATCGGCGTCGGCAAGACCTCGCTCGCCGAACGCCTCGCGGCACGTCTCGACGCGACCGCCGTGCTCGAGGACACCGACAACCCGTTCCTGCCGACTTCTACGGCGGCCGGCCCGGCGCGCCGCTGCAGGCGCAGCTCTTCTATCTGCTCAACCGCCACCGCCAGCAGCTCAACGCTGCAGCAGGCCGACCTGTTCGCGCAGGCGACCGTCTGCGACTACCTGTTCGACAAGGACAAGATCTTCGCGTATCTCAATCTCGACGACAACGAGCTGTTCATCTACCAGCGGCTCTACGACCTGCTCGCCAAGGACATCCCCGCACCCGACCTGGTGATCTACCTGCAGGCGCCGACCGACGTGCTGCGACGCCGTCTTCGCGATCGGCGCGCCGCGACGAGGGCGACGACCGTCCCGAGCCGGGCGCCGAATACCTCCGCGAGCTCAACGAGGCCTACCAGCACTTCTTCTTCCACTACACCGCCACGCCGCTCCTGGTGGTCGAGACGTCACAGGTCGATCTGCACGGCAGCGACGACGGCCCTCGACGATCTGATCCGGCAGATCCGCACCATGAACAAGGGCACGCGCTATTACGTGCCGCGGCAGTAGCGCAGCCGGACCTGCCCGGGTTCCCCCGCACGGCCAAGGGTGCTACAGTCGCGGGGAATGGCCTGGTTCAAGAAGACCCGCACGCCGATTTCGTCCTCGTCGGCGGAAAAGCCAAGCCGGGTGCCCGAGGGTCTCTGGGTCAAGTGTCCCGGCTGCGTCCAGCTCATCTACAACAAGGACCTCGAGAAGAACCTCAACGTCTGCCCGAAGTGCGCGCACCACTTCCGCATCAGCGCCACCGAGCGGCTGCGGCGCTGTTCGACGACGGCAACTGCGAGCGAGCATTTCCCCGACCTGACCTCGAACGACCCGCTGCAGTTCACCGACACCAAGCCGTACCGCGACCGCCTGCAGAAGACGATCGCGAGCACCGGCCTCAAGGACGCGGTCATCGTCGCCACCGGGCAGCCTCGACGGCCTCGGCGTGGTCGTCGCCGCGATGGAGTACTCGTTCATCGGCGGCAGCATGGGCGTGGTGGTCGGCGAGAAGATCACCCGGGCGATCGAGATGGCGCTCGCCCGCCGGCAGCCGGCCATCGTCGTCTCCTGCTCCGGCGGCGCCCGCATGATGGAAGGCGCGCTGTCGCTGATGCAGATGGCCAAGGTCTCGGCGGCGCTGGCCCGGCTCGACCGCGCCAGGCTGCCGTTCATCTCGATGCTCACCGATCCGACGACCGGCGGCGTGACCGCCAGCTTCGCGATGCTCGGCGACCTCAACATCGCCGAGCCGAAGGCGCTGATCGGCTTCGCCGGACCGCGCGTCATCGAGCAGACGATCCGGCAGAAGCTGCCCGACGGGTTCCAGCGCAGCGAGTTCCTGGTCGAGCACGGCATGCTCGACCTGGTGGTCGATCGCCGCGAGATGAAGGCGACCATCGCCCGCGCCCTGCGCTTCATGCGGTGCGACGGTTGCCGTTGCCGCCGAAGAACCGGTGCCGGTCGCCGTCGGGGCGCCGGCGCGACTCGAATCCCGCGCGACGCTGAGTTGCTCGACCGCCTGTTCGCCCTCGAGACGTTCGGCATCAAGCTCGGTCTCGAGAACATCTCGCCGCTCTGTGCCGCGCTCGGGCATCCGGAACGCAGCTTCAAGTCCATTGCACGTCGCCGGCACCAACGGCAAGGGTTCGGTCACCGCGATGGTCCACGCGGCGCTGCGGGCGCGCGGCGTCCGCGCCGCCCGCTACACCTCGCCGCACCTGAGCGAGCTGAACGAGCGATTCGTCATCGGCTGGACGCGCCAGTCGAACACGAGCCGCTCGCCGCGGCTGCCGACGACGTCCTCGCCTGCGTCGATCGGCTGCGCGAGGACGGCACGCTGCCGGTCTCGCCGACGTTCTTCGAAGCGACGACGGCCATCGCCTTCGAGCTGTTCCGCCGCGCCGGCGTCGAGGTCGCGGTCATCGAGGTCGGGCTCGGCGGCCGCTTCGACGCGACCAACGTCATCACGCCGGTGGCGGCGCCATCACCACGATCGGCCTCGATCACCAGCAGCACCTCGGCGCAGACGGTCGAAGCCATCGCCTTCGAGAAGGCCGGCATCATCAAGCCCGGGATGCCGATGGTGGTCGGCGCCCTGCCGCCGAGAGCGCTTGCCGTGATCGCCACCGTCGCGCGGCGAGCGCGGCGCGCCGTTGCTCGACACGGCCAGCGACGCCGTCGTCAGCAGCGCCACCGACGAGGCCGCACGCGCGTCGCGATCACCACGCCACTCGATCGCTACGGCCCGATCGGTGCTCGCGCTGCGCGGCGAACACCAGGTCGGCAACGCGCTGGTCGCCGTGCGGCTGCTCGAAGCCGCGCGCTACGCAGGAGTGCACGTCGAGCGCGCCGCGGTGGAGTGGGCGCTGAGCTCGGTCGACTGGCCGGCACGGCTCGAGATGCTGGCGCTGGCCGACGGCCGGCGCGTCCTGCTCGACGCCGCGCACAACCTCGACGGGGCGCAGGCGCTGGCCGCCTACCTGCGGCACTGGCACCCGCAACGGCCGCCGCTGGTCCTCGGCGTCATGCGCGACAAGGACGTCGACGACATCCTGCGCGCGCTGCTGCCGGTGACGTCGCAGGTCATTGCCACCGCGGCACCGACCCCGCGGGCGATGCCGGCCGACGAACTGGCGGCGCGCATCGCCGCCGCCGGGTATGCGGCACGCACCGATCGCCGACCCGACCGAAGCGGTGCGCGAGGCGCTGCGGGCGGCCGATATCGTCTGCGTGGCCGGGTCGATTTTCCTCGCCGGCGCGGTTCGCGAGCGCCTGCAGCACCGTGCTATCCTGCACTGATTCCCCCCCACGACAATTGAAGATGGTCCGTGTAGTCCTGGTTTCGTGCGTCGTGTGCCTGCTCGCCGCCTCCGCCGCTTCGGCGCAGCAGCCGCAACCACCGGCGACCGTGCCGCAGGACCCGGCCGCGCCGGCGCCCGGCGCCGCGACACCGCTATCCAACGTCACCGGACAGCAGGAGCGTTGGGAGCAGGTCGCGCCGGGACATCTCCGCCACGTCGGCCAGGTCGCGCTCGACCTCTCCGGCGGCGTCAAGCTGTTCGCCGACGTGGTCGACATCTTCACCGAGACCAACATCGTCAGCGCCAGCGGCAACGTGGTGTTCACCAACCCGGAAGGGCGGATCGTCGGCGGAACGGGTCGAGTTCAACCTGGCGACCGGCACCGGCACGTTCCACCAGGCGTCGGGCATCATGTCGCTCGGACGCCGAGGTCGACCTGGCGCAGTTCGGCAACCAGGATCCGGACGTCTACTTCTACGGCGAGACGATCGAGAAGCTCGGGCCGCAGCGCTTCCGCCTGACGCCGCGGCGGCTTCACCACCTGCGTCCAGCCGACGCCGCGCTGGGAGGTAACCAGCGGCAGCGTCGTGCTCAACCTGAACGACTACGCAATCGCCCGCAACACGGTGCTGCGCGTCAAGGGCGTGCCGCTGTTCTACCTGCCGATCCTCTACTACCCGATCCAGGACGACCGGAGCGCTCCACCGGCTTCCTGATGCCGACCTACGGCACCTCGACGCTGCGCGGCCAGACGTTCAGCAACGGCTTCTTCTGGGCCGATCGACCGCAGCCAGGACGCGACGTTGATCCACGACTGGTTCACGCGCAGCCGGCCAGGGATTCGGCGGCCGAGTACCGCTACGTCGCCGACGCGCAGTCGTCCGGCACGCTGCGGGCGTATCGGTTCGCGCAGAAGCCGGCCAGCTTCACCGGGTCCGAGGGCACGGCGACGCTCGAGCAGACCAGCATCCTGCAGGTGACCGGGTCGGCGCGGCAGCGCAGTCACCCAGCGCGTCATGGCTCAGGCCAACGTCAACTACTTTTCCGACATCTTCCTGCAGCAGCTCTATCAGCAGAGCATCTACCAGGCGACGCAGCGGCAGCGGACGGTGAACGCCGGTCTGAGCGGCAACTTCCCGCTGGTGTCGACCGGTCTCTATTACCAGCGCTCCGAGGTCTTCTCCGACCGCGACAGCTCGGTGGTCTACGGGTCGACGCCGCGCGCGACGGTATCGCTGGCACCGCGCGCACTGTTCGGCTCCCCCGTCTACGCTGTCGATGAACGCCGACTACAGCTACCTGCCGCAGCGCACGATCAGGGACGGCGTCGTCTCCTCGGATACCAGCCTCGGCCGCTTCGATGCACTGCCGTCGATCCGCGTGCCGTTGTCGCGGCTGACGTTCCTCTCCGTCAACACCACCGCGGCCTACCGCACGACCTACTACTCGCGCAGCCTCGACGAGCAGCGCCAGCTCACCGACGCCGGGCTGCTGCGCCGCTTCCTGCAGGCGCGCACCGACGTCATCGGCCCGGTCTTCACCAGGATTTGGGATACGCCGGATCGCACGACGATCCAGCGCATGAAGCACGTCATCGAGCCGATCGTTCGCGGTCGAATACATCACCGGCTTTGCCAACCAGACCGCGGTACCCTCGGTCGCCGACCCGACCGACTTCGTTGTCGGCTCGTCGACGCGGCTCACCTACGGCCTGACCAACCGGCTGCTCTACCGGCAGCGGACAATCAACGGCGTCGTCGGCACCACCCGCGAGTTCCTTACCCTCGGCGTGCAGCAGACCTACTACACGCAACCCGAACTCGAGCCGCTTCGACACCAACTACCTGAGCTCCCCGGGCCGCAGCAGCACCGTCGACCTGTCGCCGATTGCGGTGAACGCCAGGGTCTCGCCGAGCGCGGTGGTCGACGCGAACGCGCGTATCGAGTACGACGTCAGCGGCAACGGCCTGCAGGTGGTCACGACCGGCGGCGTCGCTCAACGCGGCCGGCGCGATCCGGCAGCATCACCTTCAGCCGGCAGCACCTGACGCCAACGTCGCAGCCGACGACCTACCTGTCGGGATCGACGACGTTCAACGCTGCTGCAGTCCCGGGTCAAGGGCAGCTACGCACTCAGCTGGGACATCGCCCGCGGCTACGTCGTCAGCCAGAGCGCGACGGCGACCTACATGGCACAGTGCTGCGGCGTCCAGCTGGAGTTTCAGCGCTTCAACTATCCCGGCGTCGTCCGGCTACCCGATTGCCGCCGACCGGCGCTTCAACTTCGCGTTCGTGCTGGCCGGCCTCGGCACCTTCTCGAACTTCTTCGGCGCCTTCGGCGGCACCAGCACGGTGACGATGAAGGGACTGATTCTCAGCGGCGGCAAGGGCACCCGGCTGCGGCCGCTCACCTACACCAGCGCCAAGCAGCTCGTGCCGGTCGCCAACAAGCCGGTGCTGTTCTACGGCATCGAGGCGATCGCCGCCGCCGGCATCCGCGACATCGGCATCGTCGTCGGCGACACCCAGGCCGAGATTCGCGCCGCGGTCGGCGACGGCTCGCGCTGGGGCGTGCGCATCGAGTACATCGAGCAGGACGCGCCGCGCGGCCTGGCGCATGCCGTCAAGATCAGCGAGCCGTTCATCGGCGGCGAGCCGTTCGTGATGTACCTCGGCGACAACCTGCTGAACAAGGGCATCACGCCACTTCGTGCGAGGAGTTCGAGCGCGAGAAGCCGGCCGCGCAGATCCTGCTGGCGCGGGTGCCCGATCCGCAGATGTTCGGCGTCGCCGAGCTCGACGACGGCAAGCGTCGTGCGGCTGGTCGAGAAGCCGAAGGAGCACATCGGCGACCTCGCGCTGGTCGGCGTCTACATGTTCGGCCCCGAGGTGTTCGAGTCGGTCAACCGCATCAAGCCGAGCTTCCGCAACGAGCTGGAGATCACCGACGCGATCCAGGACCTGATCGACCGCGGCCTGACGGTGCGGCCGCACATCGTCGACGGCTGGTGGAAGGACACCGGCAAGCTCGAGGACATGCTCGAGGCCAACCGGCTGATTCTCGACACGCTCGAGCGCCGGATCGACGGGCACGTCGACGCCGAGAGCCGCATCGAGGGCAAGGTCGTCGATCGAGGCCGGGCGCGGTGATCGAGCGCTCGGTCATCCGCGGCCCGGCCATCATCGGCAGCGGCGCGCGCATCATCCACGCCTACATCGGGCCGTTCACCGTCGATCATGGACGACGTCGAGATCAAGGACACGGAGATCGAGCACAGCATCGTGCTCGAGGGATCGTCGCCTGCGCGACCTGTCGAACCGCGTGATCGACAGCCTGATCGGCAAGAACGTGCGGATCTACCGCGAGCCGGTGAAGCCGAGCGCGTACCGCTTCATGCTCGGCGACAATTCAGAGGTCGGCATCAGATGGTGAGAACCCGCTCCCTACACCTCGGCCCGGCACGAAGCGCCGCGCATCGATGGCGTCAAGACGAAGCCGCTGCGGCTCATTCCCGACGAACGCGGCTGGCTGATGGAGATCCTGCGCGCCGACGATCCCGAGCTGTTCACCAAGTTCGGCCAGGTATACGTCTCGGCGACCTATCCGGGCGTGGTGAAGGCCTGGCACTACCACCAGCAGCAGGTCGACCACTTCGCCTGCGTCGCCGGCATGGTCAAGCTGGTGCTGATCGACACGCGCGCCGGACTCGCCGACCAACGGCGCGTCAACGAGTTCTTCGTCGGCACGCAGAACCCGATGCTGGTGCAGGTGCCGAACCTCGTCTACCACGGCTGGAAGTGCATCAGCACCGAGCTGTCGCTGGTGGTGAACGTGCCGACCGAGCCGTACCACTACGGCGACCCGGACGAGTACCGGCTGGCGCCGCACGACACGCTGCCCTACGACTGGACGCGCAAGGATGGTTGACGTTCTCGTCACCGGCGGCGCCGGCTTCATCGGCAGCAACTTCGTCCGCCACGCGCTGGCGACGCACCCCGACTGGCACGTCACGACGCTCGACAAGCTGACCTACGCCGGCCGGCGCGAGAACCTGCACGACGTCATGGACGCACCCGCGCCACACGCTTCGTCCACGGCGACATCGCCGACGCGCGCGGTCAGCGGGCCGCTGGTCGAGCGGCCGAGATCGTCGTCCACTTCGCGGCCGAGACGCACGTCGACCGCTCGATCATGTCGGCCGGCGATTTCATCCGCACCGACGTGGAAGGGACGTTCGTGCTGCTCGAGGCGGCGCGGCGCGCGCCGCGAGCTGCGCCGCTTCGTGCAGATCTCGACCGACGAGGTCTACGGCAGCGTGCCGACCGGCGCCAGCCGCGAGACCGACGAACTGCGGCCGCGCAATCCGTACGCGGCGAGCAAGGCGGGCGCCGACCGGCTGGCCTACAGCTACTGGGCCACCTACGACCTGCCGGTGATCATCACGCGCGCCTCGAACAACTACGGCCCGTACCAGTTCCCGGAGAAGGTCATCCCGCTGTTCGTCACCAACGCCATCGACGACATCCCGGTGCCGCTCTACGGCGACGGCCGCAACGTCCGCGACTGGCTGCACGTCGACGACCACTGCCGCGCGCATCGATCTGCTGATCGAACGTGGCGCCGAACGGCGAGGTCTACAACATCGGCGGCGGCAACGACGTGATGAACGTCGAGCTGACGCACCGCATCCTCGAGGACCTCGGCAAGCCGCTGTCGCTGATCAAGCCGGTCGCCGACCGCGCCGGGCCACGACCGCCGCTACTGCCTCGACACCGGCAAGCTGCGCGCTCTCGGCTGGGCGCCGCAGGTGCCGTTCGAGCAGGGCTTGCGCGGCACGATCGAGTGGTACCGCCGCAACGAGTGGTGGTGGCGGCCGATCAAGGAAAACGACCCCGCCTTCCGCGCCTACTACGCGGCCCAGTACGAGCACCGCCGCACCTAGCGGCCGCGCGTGACCGGACCCGTTCTCGTCACCGGCGCCGTCCGGCTTTGCCGGCAGCCATCTCCTCGAGCCACCTCAGCCAGCGGCGGCGGCGGCGTGGACGACGTCGTCGGCTGGGCCGGTCGGCACCGTCGACCGCGGATGGTGCAGGCGGCAGCGCTGGGAGCAGGTCGACCTGCTCGATCGTGACCGCGGTGCGCGGCGGCGATCGCCGACTTGCGGCCGCGGCAGGTGTATCACTGCGCCGGGCTGCCGCAGCGCGTCGTGGGCCGACACGGCCCGTCCGCTCGCCGGCAACGTGCTCGCCACGCACTACCTGCTCGACGCGCTCCGGCGCGCCGGCGTCGCGCTGCCGCCTGCTGTCATTCCGGATCGGCGACGGTCTATGCGCCGTCGACCGCGCCGCATTGCCGAGGACGGCCGCGCTCGCGCCGGCAAGCCCGTATGCGCTGAGCAAGCTGGCGCAGGAGCAGCTGGCGCTGCGGGCGCGTGGCGGAAGACGGCCTCGAGATCGTCGTCACGCGCTCGTTCAATCACACCGGTCCGCGGCAGACGGCCGACGTTCGCCGCGCCGAGCATGGCGCGGCAGATCGCGCTGATCGAGCGCGGCGCGCCGAGCCGGTCGTCCGCGTCGGCAACCTCGACGGCCGCAGCGCGACCTGACCGATGTGCGCGACACCGTCGCCGCCTACGCTGGCGCTGATGGAGCGCGGCACGCGCGGCGACGTCTACAACGTGGCCTCTGGCATCGGCCGGCCGATCGCGGCTGTGCTCGAGGCCTGCTGGCCCGCGCGCGTGTCGCCGATCCGCGTCGAGACCGACCCGTCGCGCTGCGCGCCGCACGACATCCCGGTCGCTGGTCGGCGATCCGGCGACGCCTGCGGCGTGCGACCGGCTGGCAGCCGAAGATTCCTTTCGAGCAGATGCTCGACGATCTGCTCGCCTACTGGCGAGGCGCCGTCTGCCCGTGAGGCACTCGATGGCGAGCCTAGCTAGTCGAAGTAGTGATCGTGTCGCCTCGATGGCGACGCGCTCCACTCCTGTTCGATCTCGGCCAGCCGAAGCCAACGACGCGCCAGATAGCGGACCTGGTGCGGGACGGCGGCGGCGCCGAGGCGTTGACCGAGGCCGTGCAGCGGGCCGACGCGGCGCGCTACCAGGAGGTGCGCTGCCGCTCGGCGCTCAACCCGGTGAAGGGGATGCCGTTCGAGTGGACGCTCAATCCGTACCGCGGCTGCACGCACGGCTGCCACTACTGCTACGCCCGCCGCTATCAGACGCAGTTCGAGCTCGGCGCCGGCGACGAGTTCGCGTCGATCATTTTCGTCAAGACCAACCTCGTCGAGGTGCTGCGGCGGGAGCTGCAGCAGCCGTCGTGGACGCGCGAATACGTCGCCGTCGGCACGGCGACGGACTGCTATCAGCCGATCGAGGGGCACTACAAGCTGACGCGCGCGCTCGCTCGAGGCGTTCGCCGAGTTCCGCAATCCGGTGGGCGTCGTCACCAAGGGGCCGATGATCGTCCGCGATACGCGACGTGCTTGCCGACCTGACCGCGGGCGCCGGCGTGCACCGTCTACATCAGCGTGCCGTGCGTCGACGACGACGTCTGGCGCGCGCTCGAACCTGGCACCGCGCCGCCGCTGCAGCGGCTGCGCGCGGTGCGCGAACTGGTCGACGCCGGCATCCGCGCCGGCGTGCTGATGAACCCGATCGTGCCGGGCATCTCGTCGAAGCCGGCGCTGCTCGAGCGGACGGTCAAGGCGATCGCCGATCACGGCGCGCAGCTTCGTCGGCTGCAACGTGATGTTCCTCGAGGGCGGCACGCGCGATCACTTCATGCGCTGGCTCGGCGACGCCTACCCGGACCTGGTCGAGGGTTACGGCGCGGCTCTACGCCGCGCAAGTACGCGCCGCCGTCGTATCGCCGTGAAGTGCAGCACGTCGTCGGCATGCTGCAGGCCAGGTACGGACTCGGCAAGCGGGAGCGCAGCGACAACCACGCCGCGCCGAAGACCGCAGTGGCCGAATCGGAACAGCAGATGCTGGCGATGGAAGGAGCAAGGGTGATTCGGGTAATTCAGGAAGGCAAGATGCAAATGCAAACGGGTGCCGGTACGTAAACAGGGGGTGAAAAGCTGCGCTCCTCACCCCTCCCCGATTTCCCGATCACGCCTCAGACCGCAATCGCGTCGGGATCGCTGGCGGCGATCAGCCGCGGGCCGACCGCTTCGATGACGATCTGATCCTCCTGCAGCGTGGCGCGGAAGCTGTTCGCTTCCTTCCACTGCTGGCTGAGCGGCAGCTTGATCCGGTCGTCGATGACCCGCTTCAGGAATCGCGCGCCGTAGGCCAGGCTGTAGCCGTCGGTGACCAGCTTCTCGAGCGCCTCGGGCTCGATCGTCAGCGTCTTGTTCCAGCGCTTCAGCGTGCCGGTGACCTGCGTCGATGTACTTCAGCGCGATCTGCCGCACTTCGTCCTTGGTCAGCGGCTGGAAGACGCACGACCTGGTCGATGCGGTTGCGGAACTCGGGCGAGAAGCGGCGCTCGAGCTCGCGGTTGATCTCGCCCTGCACCTGATCGACCGGCAGCTGTCCCGACCGGAAGCCCATCGGGCTCTGCAGCTTGCGGAAGTGCTCCGACCCGGCGTTGGACGTCATGATGACGATCGGCGTCCGACAGGTAGACGCGCTTGCCGCGGCCGTCGGTAATCCAGCCCTTCGTCGAACGCCTGCAGGAAGACGTTGAGCAGGGTCGGGCTCGCCTTCTCGATTTCGTCGAGCAGGATGACCGAGCAGGGGTTGTCCTTCAACTGATTGGTCAGCAACGCCGCCGCGCTCGCTGCCGACGATGCCGCGCGGCATGCCGATCAGCTTGTCCACCGAGACGCCGCCGTCCTGGTACTCGGACATGTCGATGCGGATCATCTTCTTCTCGTCGCCGAACAGGAACTCGGCCATCGCCTTGGCCAGCTCGGTCTTGCCGACGCCGGTCGGGCCGAGGAACAGCAGCACGCCGTCCGGCCGATCGAAGCCATCCTTCAGCGGGCCCTTGTTCAGGACCAGCCGATGGGCGAGCGCCTCGACCGCCTTGCTGCTGACCGATGACCCGCTTGCCGAGACGCGTGCTCGATGTCCTTGAAGCGGTCGCCGACGTCGCGGAACACCATGTCCTTCGGGATCTGCGCGGCGTGCGAGATGACGTCGACGACGTCGGCGGCCTGCACTTCCCAGCGGCGATCGATCTCGGCACGCACGGCGGCGGTGTCGAGCCAGCCGATCACCTTGTCCGGCAGGTGCAGATGCCGCTGGTAGCGTGGCGACATCTCGAGCGCCGTCTCGATCGCATCGTCGAGCAGGCGCACCGAGTAGTTGCGCTCGAGGCGCGGCCGCAGGTTGTAGAGGATCCGCCGCGTCTCCTCGATGCGTCGGCTCGGCGACGTGTACGGTGCGGAAGCGGCGGGCCAGCGCCTCGTCCTCCTGGATGTATTCCTTGTACTCGCTCAGCGTGGTGGCGCCGATCATGCGCACCTCGCCGCGGGCGAGGACCGACTTGAAGACGTTGGCCGCGTCGGACGGCGCGCCGAGCGCCGACCCGGCGCCGACCATCGTGTGCGCCTCGTCGACGAACAGGATCAGGTTCGGCCGCTCCTTGATCTCGCGGATGACGTTCTGGATCCGGTCCTCGAACATGCCGCGCAGCATCGTCCCGGCGACCATCGTGTTCATCTGCAGGTTGACCACCTGGCAGTCGCGCAGCCGCACCGGCACGGTGTCGGGCTCGAACTCGATGCGGCGCGCCAGACCTTCGACGATCGCGGTCTTGCCGACGCCGGGCTCGCCGATCAGCATCACCGAGTTGGAGCGCTCGCGGTGGCAGAGGATCTCGAGCACCTGCTGGATCTCGTGGTCGCGGCCGTAGACCGGCGCGATCTTGTCCTGGCGCGCCAGCAGGTTCAGGTTGGTGGCGAAGTGCTTGAGGAACGGCGGCAGCTCGAAGCGCTTGCGCAGCCGCTCTTCGCGCAGCTCGTTGTCGCGCATCCGGGTCGCGATTCGCGACACGAGCACCTCCGGCTCGACGCCGTGACGGCGGATGATGGAGACCGGGACGCCCTGGCTCTCCTCGAAGATCGCCGAGAACAGATCCGACGACTCGATCGTCTGACGGCCGGCGCGGCTCGCCTGGTGGAAGGCGAGCTTGAAGACGAGCTTGGTCGCCGGGGCGACCCGCAGTTCGCGGCCGGAGACGGTCGGCAGCACCTGAAGGTGCTCTTCGAGTCCCTGCAGGATCTCGTGCGGGTTGAGCTCGAGGTCGCGCATCACCTGGGAGAAGGTGTCCCACTCGACCTGGGCGAAGGCGAGGAAGATGTGTTCGTTGGTCAGCAGCGCATGGTCGCGGCGGCGCGATTCCTCGATCGCACGGTCGACGACGCGCTGCGCTGACTCACCGATCTTGCTTTGTGCGATATCGAAGTCGTCCACGGAACAACGTCCTCCTCGTGGCAATTTCCGACGGTCGACCTCGAGCCACGTGATCGCCAGTGAAGGCAAGATACGAGCCAGCGCCGCGGGTGGTGAACGCGGGCATGCCGCGTCAGAGAAATCATGTGGGCGCGTGAGGTTTAGGGACGCGGCGCACCCTGGAGAGCACACCGGGCACCACGGCAGCACAGCGGTCGGCGGCTGCAGCAAAACGGTAAACCTGCGGCCGCGGCGTGTAACCGACGAGCCACCGCCGGTCGCCACCTGGCGCTCCTATAATGGAGACATGGTGCGACCCCTCGTGACGCCGCTCGCCGTCGTGTTCACCATCGTCGCAGGGTTGCCGGCGCTTGCACAGACGCCGCAGCCGTTCCCGCGACCCGGCGAGTCGCAGGCGGCGCCGCCAGCGCCGCCCGCCGCACCCCCGCCACAAGCGGCACCGCCGCCTCGATCCACGGCCCCCGCCCAGGCACCGCCAGTGCAGACGCCGGCTGTGCCGCCGGCTGTGCCGACGCCCGTGCAGACGCCCGTGCAGACCGCGCCGCCGGCTGCCGCCGTGCCGGCGCCCGAGTCCGCGGACACACCGACGGCCGTCACGCTTGGCGTGCCGCTTTACCCGGGGGCGCAGTTCCTGGCCTCTTACGACGCCGGACGGGGACAGCGCTACTACATCTTCGGCACGACCGCTTCCTATACCGATCTGGTCACCTTCTACCGGACACAGTTGCGCGACCGCGGCGACCAGGTATTCGCGCAGCCGGCGACCCACATGTTCAGCACGGGCCGCTTCCGCGAGGACACGATGGCGTTCACGCCGGGCGTGACGATCAAGGACTTCACGTCGGCCGGATCCGCCGGCTACCCGAACCCGCTGCCCGGGGCATCGCCCGCGCGCTTCCCGACGATCATCATGATCGTCCCGCTGCCACCAGCCGCTGCGGCTCCGGCCGCCCGCTAGCCTCCGGGCTGTGCCGCCGCGGACGCCGCATCGACGGCCTGATCGCGCCGTGACGCGAAGCACTCGCGGCGCATCATCTACTCCTTCAGCCGCAGAAGCGGCTGGTCATTTGCCCGTCGATTTCGCGCAACCGCGGCGCCACGATCGGCTTCCGTCTCATGGCCAGTTCCGCGACCGTGTTCGCTGGTGACGTCGTGCCGTTCTACTTCCTGCGCACGCTCGGCGGCTCGGACAGCAACGGCATTCGCGCGCTCAGCGCGTACGAGGACTATCGCTTCCGCGCACCGCACCTGCTGATGCTGCAGGCGAGCATCGAACATTCGACCTGCGGACTGATTGGCGCGTCATTCTTGGCGGAACAAGGCAAGGTGACGGAGCGTCGCCGCGAACTCCACTTCGCGAGCTGGGGCACAGCAGCTACGCGGCAGGTCTGACACTGCGCGCCGCCGGCTTCCCGGCGGTGTCAGCGAGCTATGCCGGGGCAGCGGCGAAGGGCGTCATTTCATCGTCACGATGTCGACGTCGCTGCTGGGCGGCTCATCGCGCCCGTCGCTCGACTGATCGCTGCCCGTGCGGACGCGGTGCGGCGTCGCGATCGACCGCCGACCAGCCGGGTCCGCTGCGCGGCGCCCGGCCTACGCGGCGGACTACCTGCACGGCACCCGGCCTACGTCTGCGGCACGTAGATTTCGCCAGCCTGCTTGAACTCGTCCGACTTGGTCTTCATGCCCTCTTTCAGCGCGTCGACGCTGGTGAGGTTGTTGGCTGCCGCGTAGTCGCGCACCTGCTGCGTCAGCTCCATCGAGCAGAATTTCGGGCCGCACATCGAGCAGAAGTGGGCGACCTTGGCTCCTTCGGCGGGCAGCGTCTCGTCGTGGTAGGCGCGCGCGGTCACCGGGTCGATCGCCAGGTTGAACTGGTCCTGCCAGCGGAAATCGAACCGCGCCTTCGACAGCGCATCGTCCCAGGCCTGGGCGCGGGGGTGGCCCTTGGCCAAATCGGCAGCGTGCGCGGCAATCTTGTAGGCGATGACGCCGGTCTTCACGTCGTCGCGGTTCGGCAGTCCGAGGTGCTCCTTCGGCGTGACGTAGCAGAGCATCGCCGTGCCGTACCAGCCGATCATCGCCGCGCCGATGGCCGACGTGATGTGGTCGTAGCCGGGAGCGACGTCGGTGGTCAGCGGACCGAGGGTGTAGAACGGCGCTTCGCCGCACCAATCGAGCTGCTTCTCCATGTTCTCCTTGATGAGATGCATGGGGACGTGGCCGGGGCCTTCGTTCATCACCTGCACGTCGTACTCCCAGGCGATTTTGGTCAGTTCGCCCTGCGTCTTCAGCTCGGCGAATTGCGGTTCGTCATTGGCGTCGGCAATCGACCCCGGGCGAAGGCCGTCGCCAAGCGAGAACGACACGTCGTAGGCGCGCATGATCTCGCAGATTTCGCGGAAATGCGTGTAGGTGAAGTTCTCCTGGTGGTGCGCCAGGCACCACTTGGCCATGATCGAGCCGCCGCGCGAGACGATGCCGGTGACGCGGCGCGCGGTGAGCGGGATGTAGCGCAGCAACACGCCGGCATGAACCGTGAAGTAGTCGACGCCCTGCTCGCACTGCTCGATCAACGTGTCGCGATAGATCTCCCAGGTGAGGTCTTCGGGGCGGCCGCCAACCTTCTCGAGCGCCTGGTAGATCGGCACGGTGCCGATCGGCACCGGCGCGTTGCGGACGATCCACTCACGCGTGTCGTGGATGTTCTTGCCGGTCGACAGATCCATGACCGTGTCGGCGCCCCACAGCGTCGCCCACTGCAGCTTCTCGACTTCCTCCTCGATCGACGACTTGACCGCGGAGTTGCCGATGTTCGCGTTGATCTTCACGAGGAAGTTGCGGCCGATGATCATCGGCTCGAGCTCCAGGTGATTGATGTTGGCCGGGATGATGGCGCGGCCGCGCGCGACTTCGGAGCGGACGAACTCCGCCGGCAGCCCCTCGCGCGCGGCGATGAACTGCATCTCCGGGGTGACCTCGCCACGCCGGGCGTAGGACAACTGCGTCCCGATCGCACCCGAGGCGCGGCGCGCCGCGATCCATGGCTCACGCAGCTTCGGCAACCCACCCCGGACGTCACATCCCTGCGGGCCGCTGGTGTCGTAGAGGCGCAGCGGCGCTTCGCCGCCGGCGAGCGACACCTCGCGTGCCGGCACACGCAGCGTCGCGCGCGCGCCGCCGGGCGTCAGTTCCGCGTCGCGTTCCTCGTAGACCTTGCGCGAGTTGGGATAGGCCGTGGCGAAATCGATCATGGAAAGTCTCCGATGCGGTTCGAGTGCTACGCGGGCGAACGGCTGCCGGGCCGCGGTGTACGTCTGCTGATTGAGACAGGTGGGAAACGGGGTCACCCCCGCGGCCAGCGCTGATTATACCCGCGCGTGCCGAACGGTTCAGCCGGCTCGCGGATTGGTTTTGCCTTTGGCCGGTGACCTTGTTGTAATGCATTCATGCGCAAACTCTTGCTGTTCAGCTTGGTGACTCTGTTCGCAACCGTCGCGCAGGGCCAGACGACCGGCAGCACCGCACCGCGGCAGACACCCGCGCCGGCACCGCCGCCGCGCCAGGCACCTGCTCCGGCGCCCGCCGCGCCCGCTGCCGCCGGCGCCGGCGCGGCCGCGCGCCGCCGCGCGGCCCGCTGCGCCGGCGGCCGGCCGCAGCGGCATGGCGATCACCATCACCGACATGCGCGGCCGCACGCTGAGCGGTGTTCATGTCGAGGCGATGGGACCGACGCCGCGCATGGCTGAAAGCGACGCTGGCGGCCAGGTGAATCTTCCGGGTCTCCAGGCGGGCACCTATCGGCTCCGCTTCTCCGGAGATGCCGTTACCGCCTTCGAGCGGGAAGTGACTCTGCGCGGCGGCCAGGTCGAGTCGCTGGACATTGCGCTGAGTGCCACGCCACCGCCGAAGGAAGTGCCGGCGGCGGCCAGCGCCGTCGCACCGGCCGCAGAAGCGGCGATGGGCCCGGCCGGTGAGGTGCAGACCTTCTCGATTGTCGACACGCTCGAAAAGGAGTTCGTCGGCAAGCAGCCGCGCCGCGAGACGCTGCTCTCCTGCAGCGGCGACCTGCGGACGACGATGATCCAGTTGAACGAGACGCAGCCGGAGCGGCTCTATAGCAACGCCGAGGCGATGTACTACGTGCTCGGTGGTGAAGGCACGGCCCGGGTCGACGGCCGCGAGCTGCGCCTCGGCACCAACGGCTTCGTCTCGGTGCCGCGTGGCACGACGCACTCGTTCCGCAAGGGCGGATCCCGCGCCCTGGTGCTGCTCGCCGTACTGAGCGGCGAGCCGTGCGAGGAAGCGCGCTAGCCGCGAGCAGAACCCGACATGGCCTCTCATATCGACGGCAGCGGTGTGCTCGTGAACTGCCCGCAGTGCGGCAAGGCGAACCGCATGCGCTTCGAGGCACTCGGAAAGTCGACCCGCTGCGGCAACTGCAAGACGATGCTGCCGGCCGTGGCCGCACCGATCGAAGCGGGGGACGCCAAGTCGTTCGACGCGATTGCTGCGGCGAGTGCGGTACCGCTGCTCGTCGACTTCTGGGCGGCGTGGTGCGGCCCCTGCCGCATGGTCGCACCGGAACTGGAGAAGCTGGCGCGATCGAACCAGGGACGCTACCTGATCGTCAAAGTGGACACGGAAGCGTTGACCGACGTCGCCGCCCGCTTCAGGATTCAGTCGATCCCGACGCTGGCCCTGGTCCACCGTGGCCGCGAGCTGGCGCGCCTGTCGGGAGCGCGTCCCGCCGCGGACATCCAGGCCTTTGTCGACAAGACGATCGCCGACGAAGAGCGGCGCGCCTCGTGACGCTCAGGGCCGACGGGCGGGCGCCTGGTCGCCATCGAAGCCGAAGCCGACGTAGTTTCCGGCCTGGTCGGGGCGCAGCAGCAGGTTGGTGAACATGAAGGCCATGGCGTAGCGCCCATCTGGCAGCCGCTGCGACACCACCGGTTGCTGGTGCTTGACGTGCCAGTCGTAGACACTCTCCCAGACATCGATGCCCACCTCGATGAAGTCGGGATACTTCTGGCTCGCCCGCATGAACACCCGCTGCTGCTGGCGGATGCTCGCGATCTCGGGGCAGGGGCCAAGCTCGCAGGCGTCGAACTGCCGCTGGATCGTGGTGCGCAGTTGATCGATCGCCGCGGCGACGGCGCTCATGTCGTCGCCGCCGCTGCGCTGCGCTGCTGCTGCCGCCGGGGCCGCGGCGGCAAGCGTGGCAAGGCCGGCCGCGAGTCCGCCACCGATGACCTGTCGTCGTTCCACCATCGCATTCTCCTGAAACGAAACTGACGAACGAAACTGAGAACTATGGCAATCACCGAGCAGCGGAAGAGCCCTGGCGTCGCCGCGGTACTGAGCGTCCTGATCCCGGGTGTGGGGCAGTTCTACAACAGTGACTTCCTCCGCGGCATCTTCTGGCTGATCATCACGCCCGGCATGTGGCTCGGCACCGGCGGGCTGCTCGGCTGGGTGTGCCACGTCATTGCCGCCTATACCGCCCATCGCCGCGCCAGTCTCAAGAACCGTGGCCTGGCGTAACGTGCCGGCGCGGTTACGGCCTTGAGACGATGATGGTGGCGCGATAGTCGCCCGGAGCGATCGGACGGCCGCTGAACGGGTGCGGCTGCAAGTCCACGAGCTCGATCCGCAGCCCGCGCCGCGTGACGGCTGCGCGGTTCGGGTCGCCGGTGCGCAGTTCGTAGTCCTCCGTCGCACCGTTGTCGATGGTGCGCAGCTGGACCACGGCTTCGCCGGCCTGGATACAGAGCGCATCCGCCGGGCAGCGCGAGTCGCTGGTCACATCGACGAACTGCAGGCGCGTGGCGGAGCCGGAGACGACGCCGGCTTGGCCGCGGGCGAGCGCCACCCGCTGGTCGAGCGGCAGCGACGGTGCGGTCGGCCCCTTCTCGTCGCAGCGTGTCAGCGCAACCAGGCAGAAAAGCAGGGTGGCGATGCGCATGACCGTAGCGTAGCAGCGCCCGCTCCGCCGCACCACCGCTGCTGCACGGCGGCTTTCAACTGAACCCATGACCCAGTCCGCGTTACCCGAGATCGTCATCGAGTGGCTTGCCGCACTGGAAGCCAGGCACCTCGCCAACCTGCGCGTGCCGGAGGTGACGCGCGCCTTGCGCGCACTTTCCTCCGCGTATGTCGAACGCCGGCACAAGGTCGCCAGCGGCTCCACTCTCGACTCGGCTGGCAAGCGGGCGGCGTTTGCCCTCTACTATGCGCCGCTCCACTTCCTGGCTACGCAGTCGGTCCTCGAGGCCGTCGGCGCCACCGCGCCGGCGCCGGGCTCGATCCTCGACGTCGGCTGCGGTACCGGCGCGGCGGGTGCCGCCTGGGCCCTGGCGGCGGGCGGGACGGCACCGGTGCTCGGCATCGATCGGCATCCGTGGGCGGTGGACGAAGCCCGCTGGACCTACCGGCAGTTGCGCCTGAGGGGCGAGGCACGGCAGGGCGACGCCGCGCGGCTACAGCCGCTGCGCGACGGCACGGCGGCAGTGGCCGCCTACACGTTGAATGAGTTTCCCGAGAGCGTGCGGCAACACGTCGAGGCGCAGTTGCTCGAGGCGGCGGCGCGCGGCGGGCGCGTGCTGATCATCGAGCCGATCGCCCGCACCGTCACGCCGTGGTGGGACGAAACGGCCGCGCGGGTGCGCCGCGCCGGCGGCCGCGCCGATGAATGGCGGTTCGCGGTCAGCCTGCCGCCGCTGGTGCTGAAGTTTGCACAGGCCGCCGGCCTCGGTCACCGCGAGATACGCGTGCGCAGCTTGTTCATCTGAGCGCGGCAGCCGTGCCGCCACCCCACCGCGCGCTCATTCGCCGAAGCGCAGGACGACTCCAGCCGAAAGCCGCCAGAAGCCAAGCGGCGGCAGCTCGGCGACGAGATCACCGGGCGACTCGCCGGCGTCCTGCAGACTGCGGAAGTAGCGCAGGTCGCCGCGCACACCGAGGTAGTTCTTCAGCAGGAGGCGGGCACCGCCGCCGACATTCAGCGCCGGGTCGTTGCGGGTGACGTCGATCAATCCGTCGCGGTCGCGCGCCTGCTGCCGCATCAGGCCGAAGCCGGCGGTGGCAAACGGATAGAAGCGGCGGGCGGGGGCGAATGCGCGCGTCACTCCGGCGGTGCCGCTTGCCGTCAGCACGTGACTCGTCTGCACCAGATCGAACACGTTGTCTGGCGGGTCGAAGAAGCCGGGCGCGTAGCCGGCTTCCCCGCCAGCGGTGAACATGCCTCGCGTCCATTCGGCGGCAATGCCGCCACCGGCGTGCCAGGCCGCCGCTGCGCCGGCCGGCTGCGGCGGGTTCCGCGACAGAGCCCAGAACGGTTCGACGAGGAAATCAGCGGCCGCCGGCAGCGCCGCGGCAAGAACCAAGCCGATGCCGAGCGCGGTGCGCGCGAGCGCGATCAGTTTGTGGTGCATGAGCGGATGTACGGCTGGATGATCGCCAGGGTTTCTTCCCGGGAGCGCGGTGTGTCGGCAGCGGCGGGCGCCGGCGCCTCGCCGTTGAGCAGGCCGATGAACGCCGAGTGGCGCGACTCGACGCTGGCAATAGAGGTGACCGCTGCCTGCACCTGCGGTACGCGGAGGAGCGGGATGGCGCCGAGGTACGCCGACACGCCGGCATTCTCGACGGCAAACGCCGTCTGCAGGAATTCGCCGACGTTGCGGAAGCGTGGGAAGCGATCACCGCAATCGGCGCGCACCGGCAGGCCGAGGCGCCGGAGCAGCGACTGCAGGATGTCGATGTGCTCGAACTGCTGGTCGCGGAACGCAAGCAACGTGGCGAAGACGTTCGCGCCAAACGGCGCCAGGTCGCGGTCGATGAAGCGGGTCGTCGCATTGTCGTAGAGCGCCGCTTCGACGTACTCGAACTTGAGGAGGTGATTGAGCACCGCGCCGTCGGACACCAGCCGCGGGTCCTGGGCGTCGGCGAGGCCCGGCAGTGCCGCCAGGCCGGCGGCTGCCGTAGCGGCGCGCGCCAGGAACCGGCGCCGCGAATGATTCGGTCCGTCGTCTGTGTGCATGTCATCCTCCACTCGCCGCTGCGATGGCGCAGCGGGAGCGGTCCTGCTTCGCCGCGCGCGGCGGCGCTCCGCAGACATGCACGGTGGATGCCGCGCCGGCATTTAAGGTTGAGGTAGCGGGGTCGTGTTCAACACCATCAAGCGGATCTGCGCCAGGTGATGCCGCAAGTGCACGACGTAATCCTCCATCAGGAAGAGCACCGTGACCTGTTTCTCGCCGTCTGGCGCCAGCGCGCTGTGCGCCGCCGCCGCTTCGGACGTGCAGTTCATCACGTGCGCCAGGTGGCGGTTGTAGGCGTGCCACAGCGTCACGAGGTCACGCCACGGCACCTTGTTGTAGCGCTGCCGCGCCACCCACTCGTCCTGGTTGTAGCCGTCGAAACGCACCGTGTCCGGTGACTGGCCGATGATGAAGCGGCGGTGGTTATTGCAGGCCGAGTCGACCAGGTGGCCGAGGATTTCACGCGGGCACCAGCCGCCGCAGTCAGGGCGGCACGTCGTCCGGGTGTCGTCCAGCTGCAGGAACAGTTGAATCGCTTCATCGATGACGGCGTGCAGTTGGGCCGCGACCTGGGCTGGGGTCATCGCCTGATTCTGCCCCAAGTCGCGGTGTCGTCGCAGGACGGCGTCAGGTGGAACGGCCGCCCGGCGCTCGCGGCGGTGCTCAGAGTTGCGACGTGCAGTGCGGGCACCGCGTTGCCGCGATCGAGATCGTCGATTTGCAGTACGGGCACTCCTTGGTCGTCGGTACCGCCGCCGCAACCGGCCGATCGATGCCGCTCTTGATCCGGTTGACCTGCTTGACCAGCAGGAACACCGCCAGGGCGATGACCAGGAACGACAGCACGTCGTTGCCGAACTGGCCGTAGGCGATCACCGGTACGCCGCGGGCCTTCGCCTCGGCCAGCGAGGCGGGCGCGCCCTGCGAGCTGTCGAGGACGAAGAACAGGCTCGAGAAGTCGATCTGCCCGAGCGCCATGCCGATTGGCGGCATGATGATGCCCTCGACCAGCGTGGTGACGATCTTGCCGAAGGCGGCACCGATGATCACGCCGACGGCAAGGTCCATGACGTTGCCGCGGGCAATGAAGTCGCGAAATTCCTTCATCATTGCGGCCATGGTAGTCGCATCGGCGCGAACGGGCCGCACCATTTCCCGGGCGTGACGGCGGCGTGCACGCCCGGTGACAACCACAGGGTTCGGTTCATACGCACGGGCTCCACTGGTCGAGGTTGCGTGACCGTACGACGCGCCCGCGCCGCCGTGAAGCGAATCGCGATCTTGATACTCGGACTGAGTATCAATCCGAAGATTGACGCGCAGTTGCGCCGGGAGACTGCGCTACCATGTCGGGACGCTGGCCGCCGGTGGCGGCTGGCTGGGGTTGGTGATCTAGACGTCGTTCGTGTGGATGTCGTTTGGCAAGTCGTTTGGTTGATCGTTTTGGTAGATCGCTTGGTAAATCACTGTGTCGTTCGTGGTTGACGGCGTCGGCCACCCAGGCCGGCTTCGCTACCGCCCCGCGATGAGCGGGACACGAGTGAAAGGAGCAACGATGAGGATTGTTTCCAGTGCTGCTGTGATTCTCGCCCTCGGCATGAGTGTCGCGTGTGCGAACAGGACGGCGCAGACGCCGGCACCGGCGGGTGCGCCGGCGAATGCCGGGGCCGGTGCGGCAGGTGGTGCCCAGGCCGGCGGCGGCCAGGGCGGCGGGGCCCAGGCGGCTGGCGGGGCGCAGGGCGGCGCCGCAGGGGCGCAGGCGGGAGCACGGGCCGGCGGCGCCGGGGCACAGGCGGCGGCACGCGTCACCGTCGAGGACCTGGACGCGCGCATGAAGACCATCGCCGCGGCGTCCGGAACGATGCGTACGAAGATCATGAACAACATGCTGATGGACGCGGCCGCGGATGCGCGGACGCTGGCCACGGCGTTCGGCGATGTCGAGCGCTTCTTCCAGCAGAGCAACAAGATGGACGCCGTGATGCTCGCCCAGCAGGCGCGCACCGCCGCGACCGATGCCGCCGGCGCGGCCGCCGCGGGCGACGCAGCCAAGGCGACCACCGCCGCCAGCAACATGACCGCTACCTGCAAGCAGTGCCACTCGGTCTACCGCGAAGGTGACGCGCAGACCGGCTTCCGCGTCAAGGCCGGCTCGATCTAAAGCCGCGGCGCACGTCGCCGTTCAAGGCTCAATGCTCGATGCCCGATGCTGCAAGGCAAAGGCGCATCGGGCGTTGGGCCTGTTTTGTCATTGAGCCTCGTCATTGAGCCTTGTCATTGAGCATCGAGCCTTGAGCATTGATGATCTGTGGTACAAGAACGCCGTCATCTACTGCCTGGACGTCGAAAAGTATCAGGACGCAAACGGTGACGGCGTCGGCGACTTCGAAGGACTGACGCGCCGGCTCGACTATCTCGCCGGCATCGGTGCGACCTGCGTCTGGCTGCAGCCGTTCTACTCATCGCCGAACCGTGACAACGGCTACGACGTCACCGATTACTACAACGTCCACGACAAGCACGGCTCGCTGGGCGACTTCGTCACCTTCATGAACCACGCGGAGGCACTCGGCCTCCGGGTCATCGTCGACCTGGTGGTCAACCACACGTCGATTGACCACCCCTGGTTCCAGTCGGCGCGCGCCAGCCGCACCTCGCCGCACCGCGACTGGTACGTGTGGGCCGACGAGCGGCCGAAGGATCACCAAAGCGGCATCGTCTTCCCCGGTGAGCAGACGACGACGTGGACGCGGGATCGCAAGGCTGGCGGGTACTACTTTCATCGCTTCTATCGGCACCAGGCCGACCTGAACACCTGGAACCCGTACGTGCGCTCCGAGATCCAGAAGATCATGGGCTTCTGGCTGCAACTCGGCGTCTCCGGCTTCCGCATGGACGCAGTGCCGTTCCTGATCGAGAAGAAGGGGGCCGGCGTCGAGCACCAGCAGGATTTCACGCTGCTGAAGGAGATGCGCGACTTCCTGCAGTGGCGGTCGGGCGATGCCATCCTGCTGGCCGAGGCCAATGTCCCGCCGGACGAGAGCATGAACTACTTCGGCGAGGAAGGTGAGCGGCTGCAGATGATGCTCAACTTCCCCGTCAACCAGCGACTGTTCTACGCGATGGCGACGGCGGATATCGAGCCGCTGGTCTGGGCGCTCGAGCAGACCGCCAAGCGGCCGGCGAACGCGCAATGGGTGCAGTTCCTGCGCAGCCACGACGAGCTCGATCTCGGCCGCCTCACCGTCGAGCAGCGGCAGAAGGTGTTCGACGCGTTCGGCCCCGAGAAGCGGATGCAGCTCTACGACCGTGGCGTGCGGCGCCGCCTTGCGCCGATGCTCGGCAACAACCGCAAACGGCTCGAACTCGCCTTCAGCCTGCTGTTTTCACTGCCGGGAACGCCGATGATGCAGTACGGGGACGAGATCGGCATGGGCGACAACCTGCGGCTGCCGGAGCGCGAGTGCGCCCGCACGCCGATGCAGTGGACCGGCGAAGCGCATGGCGGCTTCTCCCGCGCCCGCAAGGTCGTTCGCCCGGTGATCGACGACCCTGAATACGGCTACGCCGAGGTGAACGTCGCCGAACAGCGCCGCGATACGGATTCGATGCTGAACTGGACCGAGCGGATGATCCGGATGCGCAAGGAGTGCCCCGAAGTCAGCTGGGGCACCTTCCGCGTGCTGCGCACGAGCGCGCCCGCCGTCCTCGCCCTCCTCTACGACTGGCGCGACACGTCGCTGGTGACGCTGCACAACTTCTCCAACCGCGCCCAGACCGTGCGCTTCACCGTCGGCCGGCGCAACGACGCGCTGCTCGTGGAGGTGTTCGACAGCCATCACAGCCGCGCCGACAACGACGGCGCGCACCGTGTCCGGCTGGACGGCTACGCGTGGCGCTGGTACCGCGTCGGCTCCGGCGACAACATCCTCGATCGCAGCGTGCTGACCCTGACCGACCACAAGCTGGTCGGCTGACGGTTCACGCCACGCCACGCCGGCGGCTCAATCCTTCGAGTCGACTGGCCTGACGTTGCTGATGACCGATTCCTCTGCCTTGCGGTTCATCTCGTCGACATTTTTGCCCGTGTCGCCGCTGGCAGGCTCCGGCCCCTCGCGCTTGAAGGTGCCCTGATTTCCCGTGGTGCGGTCGCGGTAGGCGTCCCAGTCGTCACGCGTGTTCTGCTCAGCCATCGGTGCTCCTCCGCCCTCGATCAGCGGCAAACCGCGTGCCGGGCCGCGTTCGCGCCCAGTCCGCTGCCGGTTCGCCCACCAGTCATAATCGCGTGTGCCCGAATACCACGCGGAGCCCTACCTTCACCTCGCCGGCCTCTCCCACAACACTGCGCTGATCACCTGGGGCGCCTTCTACTTCAAGACCCGGACGCACCACGCCTGGAAGATCGTCGAAGACCACGATCTGCGGCACGTCCACCCGCCGCGGCGCGAGAGCATCGGCGCGCGTTCGGCCTCATACGGGCCGGCACGGGTGAACGTCTACGACATGTCCGACACCCTCGTCGCTACCGCGGCCACCGGCTCGACCAACTTCTGTTGGGTTACAGGCCTGTCGCCCGACACACGCTACCGCTACGAGGTCATCGTCAGCGACGAGCAATGGGCGGCCGGCGAGCGCTGGGACTGGACGCCAGGAGCATCGCAAGGGCTGGTGCAGGCTGGCGGCCGCTACCGCAACGAATTCCGCACCTACCCGGACCCCGGGGCGGCACCAACAGGCCCGTTCACGTTCATCGTGCTCGGAGACTATGGCACCGGCATTCGCCGGTCGACGCCGAAGCGGCGCCAGCGCGAGATTGCGGCGGCGATGCAGGTGGCCTTCGATCAGCACGACGTGCGGCTGATCATCACCGGCGGCGACAACATCTACGCCGGCGGCCGCCTGCTCGGCCTGCCCCTCGCCACCAACACCGGCGACCAGGACGACGACTGGTTCTTCACGTTCTTCCAGCCCTATCGCTACATGATCAACCGGGTCCCGGTCTACCCGTGCATCGGCAACCACGACACGGCGGAAACCGAAGACCGCGACGACCGCGATCAGCTGCTCGACAATCTCTACCTGCGCGAGCGGGTCGCCGGCGAGGAGACCGCCGGGGCGGCATCGGTCGATCCCGGGCTGTTCTACCGCGTCCGCTACGGACGCGACGTCGAGTTCATCTGCCTCGACACGTCGAAGGAGGGATTCTTCCGCGGCAAGCGGCTGTTCGAATACCCGAAACACTGGGAGTGGATCGAGCAGGCGTTCGCCAGCGATGCCGGCATCCGCTGGCGCCTGCCGTTCTGCCACCACCCGCCGTTCTGTGCCGGGCCGCAGCACGGCAACACCGATCGGATGGAACCGCTGCGTCAGGTTGTTCGAGCGTGGCGGGGTGCGCGCGGTGTTCAGCGGCCACGAGCACAACTTCCAGCACTCGCAGCACAACGGCATCGAGTATTTCGTCAGCGGCGCCGGAAGCAAGGTGCGCAAGGGCCGCCCCGGCGGGTTTGCCAAGGCCCACACCGTCTCGTGGGCCGACGAAGCACACTTCCTGCTCTGCACGATCGACGGCGGCACGATGACCGTCAGGCCGATCGGCGAGCTGGTCGATGGCCAGTTGCGCGACGTCGAACGGCTCACACCGGAGGGGCTGCCAGCCACCAAGCCCATCTCATTCAGCCGGTGAGGGGTGCCGTTGCGACACCGGGTGCCGAGGATGGCAAGGACAGGCCGGGTGGCGGTGAAGCCGGGCGGCCCCACCACATCGACTGTCGCCGGCCCGCACCGGCCGCGGCCAAACAACGGCACCTCGTGCCACCAAGGCAGCTGCGGCGGCCACCACAACCACGTCGCAGAGCGCGGCAGCAAGCGTGCGAGAGCGCCGCATGGCTGGAAGGAGCTATCGCTGAGCGGCGGCGCGGAACAGTTCGTCGGCCGTACTGAGCACCGTCCAGCGCAGCCGCTCCGGGTAGTCGCGCTGCGCGGCGAGGAACGTCCGCACCTGCTGGGCGACCTCCGGCGACCGATGCCCCCACAGCGTCGAGTCCATCCAGCGCGTCGGGAAGAAGATGTCGCCCGTCCGCTGGATCTCGCGCAGCAGCTCCAGCGCCGGGGCGACGAAGCGCTGCGCATGCGCCTCGCGCAGCGGGTGATTCAGGTAGACGAGCGACTCGAGCACCCACGGCTCGCGTCGCCGGTTCTCCACCTGGCGGAACCGCTCGAACGCCGCCTCGCGCTCCGCTGCATTCGGCCGACAGCGCCGGCATGACGAAGGCAAACCGCGCCTTGCGATCGGGGTTCTGCGTCCGCTCCAGCTGCGTCCGCAGGATCTCGGCCCAGCCGGGACGTCGCGCACCGCCAGCTCCAGCGCCAGCGCGATCTCGTCCGGCTCGGCCAGCGTCAACCCCGGGATGCGCTTCTCGCGCCGCCAGACGCGCTCGAGCCAGGCGACGCCGTCGCCGGACAGCACGGTGTCGCGATAGGCGTTGAACCATGCCGCCTTCTGGCTGGCCGTAGTCGCCGCGTCGAGGCCGGCGCGCAGCATCGCTTCGAGCGCGGCGACGCGCGCCGGCGTTCGCCGGTGCGGCAGGAAGCGCCAGAACGCGCGCGACGACGTAGGCGAGCACGCGCTGCGCGTTCTGCTCGTCGCGCTCCAGCGGCAGCGCGCGCACGGCGGCGTCGACGAACGTCGCCGGCCGTCAATCGCCCCTCCAGCAGGTTGTCCCACAGCGTCACCCAGGCGCTGCCACGCGCGAGCGGGTCGGCACGTCCTCGACGTGCGTCAGCAGGTAGCGCCGGCTCGCCTCGTCGAGGACGAACAGCCCGTAGCCGAGGCCGCCGCCGTTCGGCAGCACGAAGAGCGGCGCGGCTCCAGACCCGGCGGCATCAACGCGCGGTCGCCGCGCCGGCGACCGTACACCGGCAACTCGCGCACGCCGTCGGCGTAACCGAGCGCCACGCGCAGACGCTGCGGCCACACCAGGCCGCGGCCCAGCGGATCGTTCTGCGTCAGCGTGAGCGGCGGCGACGCCGGCCGGTTGCGTCGACGCGCAGCGTGGTGGTGAACTCGGGCCGGCCGCGCTCCTCGACCCAGGCGCGGCTCCAGGCGCGCCAGGTCCTCCGGCGTCCGCGCGTCGAGAATCGCGATCAGATCGAGCCAGGTCGCGTTGCCGAACGCGTATCGCTTCAGGTAGTCGCGCAGGCCGTCGCGAAACGCCGTCCTCGCCGACGATCATCTCGAGCTGGCGCATGACGATCGGCGCCTTCTGGTAGATGATCGGCGCCGTACAGCTGGCCGGCCTCGTTCAGGTTGGCCAGCGGCTGCCGGATCGGGTTGGTGCCCTGCCGTCCGATCGACCTGGTAGGCGGCCGGGTAGTGCGCCAGCAGGAACCGCAGCTCGTGGTTCAGCTGCGGGAAACGACGGGTTGACGATCTTCGCCGCCATGAAGTTGGCGAACACCTCCTTCATCCAGACGTCGTTGAACCACTTCATCGTCACCAGGTCGCCGAACCACATGTGCGCGGTCTCGTGCGCGATGGGCTGGCGCGCTCGAGCATGCTGGTTCTGCGTCGCCGACTCGTCGAGCATCAGGACGATGCGTTGTAGAGGATGGCGCCGGCGTGCTCCATGCCGCCGAACTGGAACGACGGGATCAGCACGAAATCGAACTTGCCGAACGGGTACGGGATCGGCCGTGTAGTCCTCGAGCCAGGCGAGCGCCGCGGCGTGCAGGTCGAAGATCGCCTCGCGGTTGCGCGCGACCTCGCCGGCGTCGGTCTCGCGGTGGAACATGCGGAAGCGCGCGGCCGTTCCGCGTCGCCGTCTCGACCGAGAACTTCCCGGCGACGAAGGCGAACAGGTAGGTCGGCAGCGGCTCGGTCTCGGCGAAGCGGACCATGTCGGCCCAGGCCGCGGCTGCCGGCGCGCACCATTTCGCGGGGCGGCGCCTCGCCGCCGTTGGCGACCGCCTGCCAGCCGTCCGGGACGCGCAGCGTCAGCGTGTAGCGCGCCTTGAGATCCGGCTGGTCGAAGCAGGGAAACGCCAGCTGCGCGCGCGCCGGGACGAACAGCGTGTAGAGGAAGTCGTCGTTGCGGTTGAGCGCCTCGTCGCCGGCGACGAACTCGATCGCGATCTCGTTGCGCGCCGGCGCGCGTCGCTGCCGCCGGCACGATGAGGTGTCCGTCGTCGATCGGTGACGCTGACTCGACTGGCCGCCGACCGTGACCGCGCGCACCCGCTCGCGGGGCTGCGCGAAGTCGAGGACGATCCGGCTGCGGCGCTGCTGAGCGTGAACCGCAGCGACGACGCGCCCGGGCACCGGCTCGGCGCCGGTCGGCGGGAATGGCGAAGGCGACAGCTCGTAGCGCAGGTCGCGGATCGCCGCGGCACGCTCGCGCGCCAGCGACTTCCGGGATGCCGGCGATCGGCTCGTCGGCAGCGGCAGCGGTGGCAGGAAGGGCCAGCAGTCATCGAGCAGTAGACATCCAGCATCCGTCTCAACATAGCAGGGGTCTGGACTTAGAATGCAGCCTGTGCGGCTGGTCGACCGTGGCGCTGGTACTCGCGTCTGCTCTGGCTTGCCGGCGGTTCCGGCCGCGCGGCGCAGGCCGGCGCCGTCGTCCGCGGCCGTGTCGAGATCGGCGTGCCGGTTGCCGCCAGACGTCCTGCGTCGCCTACCCGACGCGGGTCGATCCCAGCGCCGGCGCTTGCTCCGGTCTCCGAGCTGCGCCACGTCGTCGTCTACCTCAAGGACGCGCCGGCGCGCACGATGCGCCGGTGCGCGTCGAGATCCGGCAGCGCAACGAGAACTTCATCCCGCGCGTGGTCGCCGTGCCGGTCGGCTCCGATGTCGAGTTTCCCAACGACGACCCGATCTACCACAACGTCTTCTCGCTGTCGCGAGCCAGGACGTTCAATCTTGGCCGCTACCCGCGCGGCCGGTCGCAAGGCGGTGCACTTCGACAAGCCCGGGCATCGTCAAGGTGTTCTGCGACATCCACTCGCACATGAGCGCGACGGTGATGGTCTTCGACCATCCATGGTTCGCCGTGCCGGACGACGAGCGGCCGCTTCGAACTGCCCGAGGTGCCGCCGGGGCAGCATGAGATCACCGCCTGGCACGAACGTCTCGGCGACACGACGCACTCGCGTCCGCGTCGAAGGCGGCCGGCCGCCGACCGCCGACTTCACCCTGCCTGTTCCGCCAAAATGAGACAGCCGCCGCGGCTGGGCGCGGACGATGGCCGTGACCCTCGGCGAAGTGTGATGCGCACAACCTCCCTGCTGCTCGCGCTGCTGCTCTCTGCCGGCAGCACCGCCGCCGCGCAGCAGGCGCGACCGTCGCCGCTCGCGGTCGATACCAACGCCGAGGTCGGGCTGGCGATCGACGCGGATGGCAACTATCCGCGCGCCGCGATCTTCGACGCCGTCATTTCCGCCGGACTCGGCCGCCACTTCGAGGCGATCGTCCGGCCGTTCGTGCAGCGACTGACGACCGGCGAATGGAACCGGCAGATCTGGGTGGCGGCGCTGCGCTATCAGCGTCCCGGCGCCGTCGGCATTGCGCGTCGATGGCGGGCTGATCCCGTCGCCGGTCGGGCTCGTCCAACCTGATGCTGCGGCCGAACCTCAACCCGACGATCGCGCAGCCGTCGTCGCTGTTCACGCCGCTGCCCGCCGCTCGAACTCGCGCGGGCCGCGGACGACGCTGCTCGGCGCCGTCTACGCCTACGGGGCGCACGGCAACCGTGTCGGCCGGCGCTGGGACGCACGCGTCGCGGTCATCGACACCTCGCCGCTCCGTACGCGCCGCATCTTCGCGCGAACCAATCCGCCACGCTTTACCAACGTCGTCGTCGGCGGCGGCGTCACGCCGCTGGTCGGCCTGCGGGTCGGCGGCTCGCTCACGCACGGCGGCTGGCAGCGCGCCGGCGAGAGCCCGGCGATCACCGCCGACCGCGACGCGACGATCGTCACGCTCGAATCGGAGTAGTCGGCCGGCTACACGAAACTGTCGGCCGAATGGGTGCGCGCGACCATGCAGAGCGGCGCCGGCGAGCTCACGCCATCGGGATGGTACGTGCAGGGTCAGCAGACGCTGACGCCGCGCCTGTTCGCTGCCGGACGCGTCGAGCGGATCGGCGGCGCCGGCGCTGTCTCCGGCGTCGGCACGGTGCTGATCCGTCAGCACCTCACCGGCATCGAGGAAGTGCTCGGCTTCCGCCTCACCCCAGAGCTCACCGTGCGCATCGGCCACCGCGCGCGCGAGACGTTCGGCCGGCAACAGCCTGCTCCACGCCGGCGAAGTGTCGCTGGTCTGGTGGCGGCGGTGGTTGTAGGAACGTTCGAGGCGTTCGGGACGTTCGGCTACGCTGCGCCGGGAAGAAGACCCGCTGCACGAACCAGTAGGTGCCGGCGGCGATGACGACGAGCGATCCGGCGAACGCGACGCGGTAGCCGAGCGCCTCGCTGCGGCGCCGGATGAGCGGCCAGCGGCTGATGCGACCACCAGCGACGATCGCCAGCTGGCCGATCTCGACGCCGACGTTGAACGAGAACAGCGACCAGCCGAGCGCCTCGTTGGGCAGGCCGAACTCGCGCAGCACGTTGGCAAAGCCGAAGCCGTGCACCAGGCCGAACACGAGCGCAACCCAGGCGCGCAGGTCGCGGCCGCTGCCGCGCACCAGGTTGTCGGCGCCGACGAAGACGATGCTCAGGGCGATCGCCGGCTCGATGATGCGTCGGCGGCGGCGTCACCAGGTTCAGCGCGGCCAGCGACAGCGTGATGCTGTGGCCGATGGTGAACGCGGTGACGATTCGCACCAGCGCGCTCCAGGTGCCGCCGAGCAGCAGCAGGCCGACCAGGAACAGGATGTGGTCCGGGCCGATCAGGATGTGATGGATGCCGGACGGGATGAACGTGCCGCATCACCGCCAGCGCGCCCTGCGTCGTGCCCGGTAGTAGGTGTGCTCGGCGAGCTGTCGGCGCTGAAGATCAGCTGCTGCCGCAGCGCGCCGCCTCGTAGATGTTGACGAAGGTCTGGTGCAGCGGGTCGTACGGGAAACAGGTTGGTGTCGAGCGTCAGCGCGCCGCGCACCGGGCCGGGCGCGCGGAAGCGTCAGTCGCAATTCCATCTCCGCCGGCAGCGGTTCGATGCTGTACCACTCGGGCGCGAGAAGCGCGATCGGCCGCGAATCTCCATCCGCGAGGCCAGCAGCGCCCGAGTCGCGCGCGCTGCTGCTCAGCGAGGGCGGCGTCGAACAGCCGTTCGGGCGGATCGATGCCGAGCTCGTGGGCCGCATCGATGACGTGCACCACCAGCGATCCCTCGATCCCCGCCGGCGACAGCACCACGTCCAGATAGCTGAACGGCGTCGGGTGCGCATCGCCAGGGGCCGCGGCGAACAGCACGACGAGCGTCAGCAGCAGTGCGCGCCAGCGCGCCGCGACCCTCACAGGGCGATCCCTTCCCGCAGCGGGTCGTCGTCGTCGATCTCGAAGGTGTGCTCGCCGGTGATCCAGGCGCTACCTTCGATCTCCGTGACCACCGCCGGATAGTCGCCAACCTGCGTCCGGCGCACCGGCCGGCCGCGCAGGAGCGAACCGGTGAGCCCTTCGTGCACGAAGGGCTGATCCTGCGGCAGCAGCCCCATGGCATCCAGCACCGCCATCACCGCGGATGTTCCTGCACCACCGGCAGACCGGTCGGCGGCGCCGGCGCCGCTGATCGTCACGTTGCGCAGGTGCGCTTCCGGATCGTTCGGCGGTCCGGTGAAGATGACGCCGGCGATGCCGGCGATCGACGGCTCGATCGGGTGCTGCACGGCCGCGGCGCCCTCGAGCGACCGGCGGATATCGGCCCCGAGCCGGCGCAGGTCCGGCAAACGCGACACGCTGAGCGGAATGCCGATCGCCTCGGTGTCGACGATCGCGTAGAAGGCGCCACCGAACGCGACGTCGACACGCAGATCGCGTGACCCCAGCCTGACCGGCTGCCCCGGCGCGTGGACGAAGGCCGGCACGTTGGTGAAGGTGACGGCGTCGACGCGGCGGGCGTCGCCGCGCTGTCGAACGCGGGCGCGTACGGCGACACCGCCCGCCGGCGTGTCGAACGCCAGCCGCACGTCGCCACCGTCAGCGTTCCGCGAGAAGAACAGGCGGCGCTCGATGGCGATTGTCGCGGCGGCGACGATGGCGTGCCCGCTCATCGACGGGTAGCCGGCGCCATCCATGAACAGGATGCCGGCCTCGGCGCCCGGGCTCACCGGCTCGGTGAGCAGCGCGGCGGTCATGTCGGTGTGGCCGCGCGGCTCGAGCAGCAGCGCACGGCGGAGGTGATCGGCGCGGCGCCGCAGCCACTCGCGCCGGGCGGGCAGTGTCTTGCCGAGCGCCCTCGGCATGCCGTCGACGACGAGGCGAAGCGGCTGGCCGCCGACGTGTGCGTCAATCGTGCGGATGAGATGAACCACGCAGTCGTTATCGAGCTGGCCGTCGTCTGAGATCTTGATGACCCCCGACCCGCTCAGGACAGGCTACCCTAGCACGACCGTGACACCATTTCAGTATCGCCGGCGAGGTGCAGTCGCACGGACGCGCCGATTCGCGGCTGCCCTGCTGCTGCCGTTGCTCTTGCTGGCTCCGGCCGATGCGGACGCCAACGCCGAATCGGCACGGCTGCGGGCCCACGCCTACGAGCTCGCCTACAACCTGGATTACGAGGAGGCGACACGACAGATGGAGGCCGCGGTCCGCGCCGACCCGCGCGATCCGGCGGCCGAGCGTGGCCTGGCGACCATCCCCTGGCTGATGATCTCCTTCCGTCGCGGCGCGGTGACCGTCGACGATTTCCTCGGCAGCATTTCCCGCCAGAACGTCGCGGTGCGCGAACCGCCAGCGGACCTGGCGGCGCGGTACCGCCAGCACGTCGACCGCGCGTTGCAGCTCGCGGAGGCACAGCTGCAGGCGCGGCCCAATGATCCCGAGGCGCTCTACCAGGTCGGCGCGGTCGTCGGCCTGCAGGCGTCGTACGTCGCGACCGTGGAGGGGAAGATCCTCGCCGCCTTCCGCGCGGCGCGTCGTGCCTACGACACGCATGAGCAGGTTCTGGAACTGGCGCCGGCGCGACGGGACGCCAGGCTCACCGTCGGCACCTACCGCTACCTGGTCGGCGTCATGTCGCTGCCGGTCCGCATGATGGCGTATGTCGCCGGATTCGGCGGCGGCAGGGACCGCGGCCTCGAGATGATCGAGGAGGCGGCCGCGGTCAGCAGCGAGGCACAGGCGGATGCGCGGTTCGCGCTCGTGCTGCTCTACAACCGTGAGGCACGGTACGCCGACGCGCTGCGCACGCTCGAGGAACTGCAGCGCACGTTTCCCCGCAACCGGGTGCTGTGGCTCGAAGCCGGGGCGACGGCACTGCGCGCCGACCGGCTGCAGCAGGCGGATGCCTACCTGTCAACCGGCGTGAAGATGCTTGCCGCCGACCGTCGGCCACATGCGCTCGGCGAGGAAGCCTTGTGGCTGCAGAAGCATGGCGCGGTGCTGGTCGGGCTCAATCGTGTGGACGAGGCGGATGCCCTGCTGCGGCGCAGCCTCACGCTCGAATCCCGGCGCTGGGTGACCGGCCGGACGCACGCCGAGCTCGGCAAGATCGCGGACCTGCGCAGGGACCGGGCGGCGGCGCGCGGCCACTTCGAAAAGGCGGTCGCACTGGCCGAGCAGGACAACGACCCGATTGGCGAAGCCGCGGCGCGCAAGTGGATCCGCACGGCGTATCGCCGCTGACTCCAGCCTGCGGCACCCCGCCAGCCCGCCCGAGCCGTCGCGTCCCCTGCAGGCGACGCGGCCGGCCGCGAACAGCCTTCAACGGGGACAGCGTCTCACTACGGCCTGAATTGCGGCCGTAACTGCTGCAATTGCACTGGCTTAGCGTTTGCACCGCCTTCATGTGCCAGCCCCATGGAGACAGTCATGCGCCCACGAATTCATCGGTCGCTCGTGGCACTGCTCGCGGCGGCGACGGTGGCGACCGCCGTTCCTGCCGCCGTCGAGGCGACCGGCCTGCAGCGGAACCGCATCGAGCGCCGCGACCAGCGTGCCTACGAGAACGGCTACCAGCAAGGTCTGCGCGAGGGCGAGCGCGACGCACGCCGTACCGGTGTCTTCGACATCGACCTGCCGAACCGCCGTGGCCGCTCCGGCGCCGACTTCGACAACGGGTTCGCCGCTGGCTACCGCGCCGGCTTCGATCGCGCCCGACCCGCCGTCAACCGACGCGACAATCGCGTCTACCGCAACAACGGTCCGGTCTACGGCGGCTCGCCCGCAGCAGGGGGCTACCGCGAGCCGGCGTCGGCGCGCGGCTATAGCGATGGCTACGAGCGTGGCCTCGACGACGCGAAGCACCACAACCGCTACGACCCGGTCGGCGAGAAGGACTATCGCGACGGCGACGAGGGCTACAAGAGTAGCTACGGCTCGAAAGAGGCCTACAAGAACAACTACCGGACCGGCTTCCGCCAGGGCTACGAAGACGGTTACCGCGGCGCGGCGCGCCGCTGACCCCGCCGATTCCCGGCCGGGCGGTCTACGCCGGCAGCCCGGCCGCCTTTACTCCTGTGCCGCCATCGCATAACATTTGAAGGTTCCTGCTTCGCGTGCCGGTATCGTCTAGGGGTCAGGACACGTGGTTCTCAGCCACGGGACCGGGGTTCGAATCCCCGTACCGGTACCAACTTCCGCTCGCAAGCCCCGCGGAAGTTGGCCCGCACACCGTCTTTCCTCAACCAGTCGTTTGAAGATCAGGCTGCGGGCGCGAGTGCGTCCTGCAGTTCGGCGTAGCTGTCACGTAGCTGCGTAAACAGCCGGGCGAGCTCCCGCTTCTGCGCGTCATTCGTTTCGGGATGGTGATCCGGGTGGTAACGGCGCGCCAGCCGGCGATACGCGCTGCGCAGTTCGTCGCTGGTGAAGTCGGGCTGAATCTCCGCGCCGAGTTCGACCAGGCGGTGCAGCGCGGTCCGCTGGCCTGCGGACAGCAGCCGCGGCGCCGGGCGCCGGTGCTGCGGTTTTGCCTGAACGAACGAAGCTCGTCGCACCGGAACCGCGACGGGGGCGGTGGCGGGCCGGGCCGCGGCGGTCAGCGCGCCCGGGGTCGCCGGGTGCGTCGCCGCATTGAAGAGGAAGAAGCCAAGCGGCCGGGTGTAGGCCGGAGCGGTGGGCGGCGGGACGGCGAGGCCTTCCGTGGTGCTGTAAACGGCCAACGTTTCATCGAGAACGTCGGCAAACGCCATCCCGCACCGCATGTTCCAGCAATCGACATCGCCGGCCACGGGTTGAATCGGATGCGGCGGCGGAAGCTCCGGCTCCGTCAGCGGCTGAGGTCGACCTACCGAACACGCGCTCCCAGCGCGATATGATCGACAAGATGCGTGCCCTGCTGAAATTCCTCGTCTTACTGCTCGTCCTCTGTGCCGTCGTCTACACCGGCGCCTGGTTCTGGGCCGGCCGGGCCGCTGGCCCGACCATCGAGATCCGCCAGCCCGGCAAGTTCGTCGGCCAGGCCAACAATCTCGAGTTGATGGTCGATTCCCCGGGCGGCCAGTTCTCGCGGGTAGACGTCACGCTCGAGCAGAACGGGAAGACCTACCCGATTTTCTCACTCGATCAGCAGGGTGAGGCGACGGTCAGGCAGGAGTCCGCTGACCGGCTCTACATCATGCGCCCCGTCGGCAAGCGCGCCGTCCCGGAACTCCAGGCAGGCGCCGCGCGCATCGTCGTCCGGGCGGCGCGCCCGGTCGTCTACGGCATCCGCGACGCGGAGTCGGAGGTGTCGCACGACGTGCAGGTCCGACTCGAACGGCCGCAGGTCGCCGTGCTGTCGTCGTTCCATTACATCAACCACGGCGGCACCGAATTCGTCGTCTACCGTGCGACCCCCGCCGACGTGCAGTCGGGCGTGCGGGTCGGCGACAAGGAATATCCGGGGTTCGCCGCGTCGCGGCGTCGGCATCAGCGGCGATCCGGCGCTGCGGGTCGCGTTCTTCGCGCTGCTCTTCGACCAGGACCTGAACGTGCCGATGAACGTCTACGCCCGCGACGAAGCCGGCAACGAGGCGCTCACGCCGCTCGATCACATGGTGTTCCCGAAGGTCTACTCACGCAAGCAGCATCCCGATCGACGACCGCTTTCTCGCGCGGGTCGTCCCGGCGATTGCCAACGGCTCGCCCGACGAAGACGTGCCGACCGACGACCTGCTGTCGGGGTTTCTCAGGATCAACGGTGAGCTGCGGCGCAAGAACAACCAGTACCTCGCGGGATCTCGCCAAGAAGACCTCTCCCGACCTGCAGTTCCGCGACGTCTTCCAACAGCTGGGCAACTCGCAGGTCGAGGCGAAGTTCGCCGACACTCGGACCTACATGTACAAGGGCAAGGAGGTCGACAAGCAGGTGCACCTCGGCTTCGACCTGGCCGTCACCGCCAACGTGCCGCTCGTCGCCGCGCAGCGCGGCACCATCCTGCACGCGTCCGACCTTGGCATCTACGGCAACTGCGTCGTCATCGACCATGGCATGGGTGTGATGTCTCTCTACGGCCACCTGTCGTCGATCGGCGTCAACGTCGGCGACACGGTCGACAAGGGTCGGCAGATTGGCCGCAGCGGCATGACCGGGCTCGCCGGCGGCGACCATCTGCACTTCACGATGCTCGTCGGCGGCGAACAGGTGACGCCTGTGGACTGGTGGAGCGCGCAGTGGTTCCAGGACCGCGTGCTGCGAAAGATCATGCAGGCCGGCGGCAGCATAGGATAATCAACGATGGGCGGAGTCAATTGAGGATGCCGAGTTTGGTAAGCATGCGCCTCGCGGCGGCGATCGTGATCGGGGCGGCGGCAAGCGTCGCTGCCGGTTGTGGCGGCGGCGGAAAGGAAGAGCCGACGGCTGCCACCGCGAGCGCCGTCGTCAGCACACCGATCGATCCCGCCACCGCCGGCAATGTCAACGGCACGATCACCCTGGCAGGCATCCCGCCGGCGGCGCAGACGATCAAGACTGCCTCGGATCCGAACTGCAAGGACCCGGTCGTCACCGAGTCGTATATCGTCGGCGAGGGCGGGACGCTGCAGAACGTGTTCGTCTACGTCAAGGACGGCCTTGGCAACCACGTGTTTGCGGTGCCGACCGAGCCGGTGATTCTCGAGCAACGGGGCTGCACCTACCGGCCGCACGTCCTCGGCATCCAGGCTGGCCAGCCGCTGCGGCTGCTGAACAGCGATGCGACGCTGCACAACATCCACGCCGTGCCCGAGGCCAACCAGGAGTTCAACATGGGCCAGCCGGTCCAGGGCATGCAGCAGGATCATGTGTTCAGCACCAAGGAAGTGATGGTGCCGTTCAAGTGCGACGTGCACCACTGGATGACGGCCTTCGTCGGCGTCGTCGACCATCCCTTCTACGCGGTCACCGGCAGCGACGGCGGCTTTTCGCTGAAGGGGCTGCCACCGGGCACGTATACGGTCGAAGCGGTCCACGAAAAGCTCGGCACCCAGACGCAGAGCGTGACGATTGGCGCCAGCGAAACCAGGGACCTCGCGTTCACGTTCAAGATTTGACCAGGGGCGGGCGACCGGCGCCGCCGACTTATGCTGTTTTTCTTCTCGGCGCTCGTCGCGGTCTCCACGGCTGTTCTGATCTTTGCCGGCGGCATGGTGACGAGCACCGCGTCGGGACTCTCAGTCCCCGACTGGCCGAATACCTACGGCTGGTTCATGTTCACCTTCCCGGTGGACAAGTGGGTCGGCGGCATCTTTTACGAGCACAGCCACCGCCTGATCGCCAGCACGGTCGGCTTCCTGATCATGTCGCTGGCCTTCTGGCTGTGGCGTGCTGAACCGCGCCGCTGGGTGCGGCGGCTCGGCTTCCTGACGCTGGCTGCGGTCATCACGCAGGGCATCCTTGGCGGCATCACGGTGCTGTGGTTCCTTCCAGACCCGGTCTCGATTGCGCACGCCGGACTCGCCGAAATCGTCTTCTGCCTCACCGTGACCATCGCCCTCGCCCAGTCGCCGGGCTGGAAGCGCGGCTACACCTCGCGCGGGCCGGTCGTGGCGGCGCCGGACGACATCCTGCGAACGCTCGCCATCGTCACGACCGCCGTCGTCTACCTGCAGATCATCGCCGGCGCGACGATGCGGCATACCGGAGCCGGATTGGCGATTCCGGATTTCCCGCTCGCCTTCGGTCAGCTGCTGCCACCGCAGTGGGACGCGAAGATCGCGATCCACTTCGCTCACCGGGTCGGCGCCGTGATCGTCACCCTGCTGCTACTGGCCACCACTGCGCACGTCTTCTACCACCACCGGCAGCGGCGTGAACTGGTGCGGCCGTCCCTGCTGCTGCTGGTGCTGCTGACCGCCCAGATCTCGCTCGGGGCGCTCAACGTCCTGTCCGGGCTGCAGCCGGTGATCAACTCCTTCCACGTCGTCACCGGCGGGTCAGTGCTGGTCACCACGCTGGTGCTGACGTTACGCGCCCATCGTGGTCGTTTCAGCGACGGCGGTGCGGCAGTCCGATCCGAGGTCGCCCCCAGCGGCGCGCGCGCGGCGGGAGCGCGGGCGTGAAGTTCGGCGCCCAGGCCGCCGGGGTTCCGGTGAGCACCGCCGCTGCGGCGGCAGACTCGCGCCGCGGCGCGGACTTCCTCATGCTGACGAAGCCGCGCCTCAACCTGCTCGTGCTGATGACGACGCTAGGCGGTATCTACCTCGCCGAGCCGCGCGGCGTGCCGTTCCGGCTGCTGCTGCACACCATGGTGGGCACGGCGCTTGTCGCCGGGGGCGCGGCGGCGCTGAACCAGGTGTGGGAGCGGCGCACGGACGCGCTGATGCGGCGGACCAGCCGACGTCCCTTGCCGGCGGGCCGCCTCGGCACGGCGGCCGGCACCTGGTTCGGCGTGATCATGTCGATGGCCGGGGTCGTCGAACTGGCGGTCGCCGTGAACCTGGTCGCCGCCGCGGTGGCCGCGGCGACGCTCGTCAGCTACGTGCTGGTGTACACGCCGCTCAAGACGCGCACGTCGCTGGCGACGCTGGTCGGTGCGGTGCCGGGCGCCCTGCCGCCGGTGATCGGTTGGGCGGCGGCAACCAACAGCGTCACGATCGAGGCGGTCGTGCTGTTCGGCATCGTCTTCTTCTGGCAGATGCCGCACTTCCTCGCGATCGCGTGGTTGTTTCGCGACGACTACAGCAGGGCGGGCATCCCGATGCTGCCGGCGCTCGAGCCTGACGGTCGCCGCACCGGGCAGCAGGCGCTGCTCTACGCCGCGGTGCTGTGGCCGGTCAGCCTGATGCCGGTACTCGTCGGCCTGGCAGAGCGACGCTACATGCTGACCGCCACCGTGCTCGGCATCGCGTTCATCGCGCTGGCCGCTCAGTTCGCGCGCGAGCGGTCAGTGTCGACCGCCCGCCGGCTGTTCGTGTTCTCGATCGCCTACCTGGCACTGCTCTGGACCGCACTGGTCATCGACCGCGTATGGATGTAATCAATGTTCAAGATCTTCCCGCCCTCAACGCCCTCCTGAACGGCACGTCGGCGATCTTCCTGAGCGTCGGCTACCTGCTGATTCGGCGCGGCGACCGCGTCCTGCACAAGCGTTTCATGCTGGCGGCGCTGGCGACCTCGGCGGTGTTCCTCACCAGTTACGTCATCTACCACGCGAACGTCGGGTCGCGGCCGTTTCCCGGCCAGGGCGCGATTCGCGCGGTCTACTTCGCCATCCTGATCACACACGTGATCCTGGCGGCGGCCATTCCGCCGCTGGCACTGTTCACCGCCTTCCTGGGCCTGACCGGCCGTTTCGACCGGCACGTGCGGATCGCGCGGTGGACGCTGCCGATCTGGCTGTATGTCTCGGTGACCGGCGTGGTGATCTACCTGATGCTCTACCAGATGTACTGAGCAGCGACGGCAAAAGCTGCTATCCTCCGCCGCCGTGCTGGAATTCCTGACATCGGCGTGGGCTCTCGCTGTCGTGCCCTCGGCGCTGGCGATTTACTACCTGTTCGGCTTCGTTTCGACCCTACTGAACAAGCGGAAGACCGAACTCGAGATCGTCCAGCTCCAGCGCAAGGAGGCACTCGCCGACTCGCGTATCGTCCTGCCGACCGACGCCGACGTCGAGAAGTTCAAGCGCCCAATCGACCACCGTCAGTTTCGGGCGCTGATTCGGCGGTCTGCGCTGATCAGCGGCCTGGTCCTTGGTGTGACCGGGTTGCTGCTGAACCGCTCCGAGCGCGCCGGGCCGATGGAGAGCGTGGAACTCCCTTCTTCCCGGCCGGCCACCCCACCGGTGACCGCTCCGCCGCTCCCCTCGCCGGCGCCGCCGGCAGCGCCGGGGCCTGGACCCGAGACTGCCGACCTGCGTTCGCATCTCCTGTCCGGACCCTGGCGGCTCGATGTTGGTCCCCGATCCGAGCTGGCACTCAGGCTGGCATTCCGCGCGGACGGCAGGTATCAGGACGACCAGGGGCAGCAAGGCGAGTGGCTGCTAGACGCCGGTGTGCTGCAGCTGCGCGGCTATTCAGGAACGATCGGGCTGCTCTGTCGACTTGCGCCCAGCGCTGCCGCAGTTGACACCTGGTCAGGGCGGTGCACCATCTCGTCAGCCACCGCGCTTGAGGCGGACGCGATCCTGCGGCCTATCCGCCCGCTGTAGGGGGAACTCAGCTACCGCTCGTTTCGGCGGACGACCAACCGGCGGTGGGAAGCGGTGCGGCGACCTCGTAGGCGTGCACCGGCGCGGCGAACCCGCGGATAACCAGCGCACCGCGCGGCGTGCAGGGCACATCGTCCTTGACGAGCCGCCAGGTAGTCTCACTGATTAGCACCTTGCCAGGCGTGCACGCGCTCTGAAGCCGGGCGGCGAGGTTCACCTGTTGCCCGATAGCGGTGTAGGTGAGCCGTCCCGAGGCGCCAAAATTCCCGATTGTGGCAAACCCGCTGTTGATGCCAACGCGAATCTGGAAGTCGTCTGCGCCCAACGTGGCCCGCCATCGTGCCGCCAGCGCCGCCGTGTGGCGTTGCATCGCGAGCGACATCGCGACCGCGCGAGCCGCCTCATCGACCATGCCGGTAGAGACAGGTGCGCCGAAGATGACGAGCAATGCGTCACCCATGAACTTGTCGATCGTGCCGCCGTACTGGTCCGCAATGCCGATCATCTCGACCATGTACTCATCCAGCATCGTGCAGAACGCATCGGCGGCGATGCGGTCGGCGAGCGCACACGACCCGGCAATATCCGCGAACACCAGCGTCAACGGCCGGCGTTCGCGGTGGCCGAATGGCTGGTCCAGATCGGTCGCTGCCTGCCGCAGCTGCGGCGCAACGTAGCGGCCGATCACCTCTGTCGCGCGCGCGAGCCTGGCTTCTCGGTCGTGCCACCGGTCGATCACAAAGACGATCAGGGCTGTTGCAGCGGCGAGTGCCACGAATTCCACACCGCCGAGGCCGAGCAGCCAGAGCTGGTCGAGGCGGCCATTCTCGAACGGAGCCGTGCGCAGCAGCGGCGCGTAACGAAGGACTCCAGCGTGTGCCGCCACCACGCTGCCCAGCACGATCGCCGTGAACGTGCCGAGGCCGAGCAGCATCGGCAGGCGTGCGAACAGCGCCAGGCCAAAGGCAGCTCCACCGAGCAGGATCACTGCCGGGTACAGGCTGGTGTTCGAGCCGAAGGCATACGAGACATAACCGAACCAGCCGAAATACAACTGGCAGACGGCGTGTACCAGCGGATGGTCAGTGCGGCAGCGGCCGCGCAGGCGGCGCGAGACGAACGCGATCGCCACCCAGCCGGGTATGACGATGCCGAACTGGATCGGCAGCAGCACGGTCTGAATGAAGGCCGTGTCCGCATACGGGGCAAATTGCGGGTTCAACACCACCCACATCCCCAGGGCCCCGTACCACAACGCGAACGGCAGGACGATCGCGGCGGCGAGGAGACAGCGGTCGGCCGGATCGATTTCGAGCGGGTTCACCCGCCGGACGTCAACTAGCCAGCGCATGCTCTCACCCCCATGCCACCAGGACCAAGTGATCGCGTGCTAGCATGCGCCGCACACCGCATTGCTGACGGATGGAGCCGCAGGTCGACGCGCTACGCACGGTGCCGCTCTTCGCGGACCTCACGGCTTCGGAGCTCGAGCCGATCGCCGCTGTGGCGACGCGACTGCGTTGCCGGCGCGGCACCATCCTGTTCCAGGCGGGCGATGCCGCCGAGTTCCTGCTGGTCATCCTCAAGGGCAGGGTCCACATCACACTCGCCGGCGAGCACGGCGGCGAGGTCCTGGTCGAGACGCTGTCCGCACCGTCATTCTTCGGTGAACTGTCGCTGCTCGACGGCAAGCCGCGGTCCGCAACCGTCACCGCCGCCGAACCGTCTGAATTTCTCCGGGTCCCCAGGCGCGAGTTCCTGGCGCTGCTCGAACGGCACCGCACTCTGGCGGTGCGGCTGCTGGCGCACCTAGCCAGAACCCTTCGCGCGACCAACGACAAGGTGCGGTCGCTGGCGATGCTCGACGCGAGGACGCGGGTGTTGCACCGGCTGCTGGATCTGGCGCAGCAGCACGGTCGCGACGTTGCCGGCCGCACTGTCCTGCAACCGCGCCCCTCCGTGTCCGAGCTGGCCGCCGCGGTCGGCTGCTCGCGCGAAACTGCGAGCCGGGCCGTTGCCGCACTGACCCGCAGCGGCCACCTGCGGCCGGTCGACGGTGGCCTTGCCATCGTCCGCCGCCGGCCGGGCGCCGTCCCGGCGTAACCAGTCCCCCACCGGCACCGGGGCGGGCACGCGACGCCATGGCACCGCGGCCGTGACCGACGTCACACCAACGCCGTGACGCACGTCATTCCCCGCCGCGAAACCTCTCACTACAGTCCTGCCAGTCCCGTCCGATCCCGATCACCATCTTTGCCAAGGAGACTGCCATGACTCGCATGTGGCTTCCACGACTGATACTCGCAATGCTTGCCTGCGCTGTGCCGGTGACGGCGCAGGCGCAGGCGCAGGTGAAAATCGCGTTCGACGCCGTCGACAACTACGGCATCCGGCAAATCCGCGCCGACGGCGCGGCGCTGCTGGTCGGGTGCGGATTCGGCTTCATCGGCAGCGAAACCGGCGCCGACAACCAGGACAACATCACTTCCTGCAGGAGGAACAATCTCGGGACGATGCTGCCGTTTCGCGGCGGGTCTGCTCCCTACCTGCCGTTCACCCTCACATTCAAGCGGAGCAAGAGCAATCCTGCGGCTCTGGAATTCGAGGGGAGTCTCGGCCCGTCCAGCTATGACTTCGCGACCGTCAGCATGCCGATGGACAGCAACAGCGCCCGATTCACCCACTATCGGTTCGAGGGCGCAGCCACGGCCAGGAGTTACAAGGACGCGTCGCACGCCTACGCCCACGAGCGCGGTCCAGTGTCGATCGCGCAGGCGCCAGGCCATCCTTCCTGGGGCGAAATCATCGGCGCTGACTATACGATCCGGGTCACGCTGACCCGGACGTCGCGACGCATGGCACTGTTCTTCGTCAATCACCCGGACACGCGCAACGTCGAGTTCTCGTTCGGGCGCGTAGCGGTCGGCGCGCGGGCCACCATCGCCGGGCGCGTTGAGGTGTATCGGACGGACCCGGCGGTGTTCGGCCGGGTGCAATCCATCTTCGAGTCGGAGCGGGACTTCATGCACCAGATCGGCCGGCGCGACGCCGACGGATGGAGCGTGAATGTCCGCGATCGCGCCCGAGCGTTCATGAGTTACGGACCATACACGAGCGCGGTCCGCTCTGGGCGACGCACGGCTACCTTCCGGCTGATGGTCGACAACGTCGGCGCCGACAACAACCGCCTGCTGACCATCGAGGTCTTCGACTCGGAGACGGGCAAACGCCTGGCAGCGCGAGACGTGCGCCGGCGCGAGTTCGCGCGACCGTTTGCGTACCAGGCTTTCGACGTCGGCTTCACCGCGGTGAGCGGCCATCGCCTCGAGTTTCGCACCTACTGGCACGGCGGCTCGTACGTGCGCCAGGACAACGTCACAATAAGATAACGTGACCGTCCAGCCGGGAAACCGGCCGGTCCAGTGACCGGCTTGCCCCGCCGCGGTGACGACAGGCTCGCCAACGCGGCGGGGGTAAGATATAAAGCCTGCAGGGGGACATCACCGTGACCCGAAGCTTTTACCTTGCGCTGGCACTCTTCGTCACCTCCTGCCTGGCCGCAGTACCAGCTGCTGCGCAGAGCGGCCGCGCCACCGGCGAGGTGCGTGATGCGGCCGGTGACGCGGTCCGCGGCGCCATAGTCCGCGCCACCAATCCCCAGGGGCACCCGCCGGAGGTCACCTCGACCACGGATACGAAGGGACGATGGGCGATGATCGGACTGAGCAGCGGCACCTGGCACTTCGCCGTCGAGGCGCCCGGTTTCTTCTCCGTGGCCGCTGACGTGGCAGTACGCATTGCCAGTTCGCCGCCGATGAAGTTTACGCTGACGCGTGACCCGGGACCGCTGCCCGGCGCGCTCGACAAGAAGATCGACGAACAACTGAAGGATGCCAACGCGCTGCGCGACCAGGGCCGCTTCGACCAGGCGATTGCCGCCTACCAGGACATCCGGATCCGCAACCCAAAGCTCACCGCCGTCAACCTGGTCCTCGCCGACGCTTACCGCCGCAAGGCGGCGCAGGAAAAGGACCCCGCCGCCCGACGGGCGCTGCTGGACATCGCCGCCGCCACCTACGGCGAAATGCTCAAGAGCGACGCCGACAACGAGCGCGCGAAGCTGGAACTCGAATCAACGCGCGCTGAAGCGGCCGGGTTGACCAAGTAGGCGGGGCCCCCGAGCCTCGCAGGATCGCATGCCGAACCACGCGCCTGCCAGGGTCCGCCGCTGGCAGGCCACCCTCATCATCACGCTGTTCTTCCTGGCCGTCGCGGGCGCTGCCGCGCTCGGCTGGTGGTACGCGCGCGAATCGCCGCCGCACCAGGGACCGATTGTGGTCATCTCGGTCGATGGCATCCCCGCCGCGATCCTGCCGGCGTACGGGGGCAGCGGCGGCGATGCGGCCGCGATCGATGCGCTGGCTGCCGATGGCGTCGTGTTCGATCGCGCCTACGCGCACGCGCCGCAGATCCTGCCGACGCACGCCTCGCTGTTCTCGGGCCAGCTGCCATTCCAGCACGGGGTACGCGACGACGCGGGCTTTGCGCTGAAGCCGGAAGCGCGCACGCTCGCCGAGTTGCTGCGCAACCGCGGGTTCACGACGGGGGCGGCGATGTCGTCGTTCCTGTTGCGCCGCGAAACCGGCGTCGCACAAGGATTCTCCTTCTTCGACGCGGAACTGGCGGCCGAGCCCGGAGACGCGGCCGTTGCGACGGAGCGCCCCGGCAGCGCAACCATCGACGCGGCCGAGCGCTGGGCCCGGACCCAGGACGGGCAGCGCTACTTCCTCTTCCTCCAGGTCGATCGGGCCGACGCAGACCGCGCCGTGACCCGCGTGACCCAGCTTCTGAGAGAGAAGCGGCTCTACGACAAGGCGACGGTCGTCCTGGTCGGTGATTACGGCGAAGTGGACCCCGCCGCGCCGCTCGACGACCGCGCGCTGCACATCCCGCTGATCATCAAGCAGCCAGGCAGCGACGGCGCCGGCCGCCGGGTCGTGGCACCGGTGCAGCAGGTCGACCTGCTGCCAACGCTGCTCGACCTGGTCCGCGCGCCGATCCCGGGTGGGTTGCAGGGCCGCTCGCTCCGCGCCGTGCTGGACGACGACGGATCGCTGCCGGTCGGGACGATCTATTCGGAATCGCTGGCGGCGTATTACCGCTTCGGCGGCACGCCGCTCTACGCCGTCACAGGCGAGCGGTCGCGGCTGGTACGCGGCTCGACCGACGAAGTCGAGCCGGTCGCCGCTGGTGGTGAGGGGGAGCAGGCTCAGGAAAGCGAGCTGGCGGCGGCGCTCGATCGCCTGCTCGGCAGCCGGCTGATTGAGCCGCCGGCAGCGATCCCGTCGGCGGAGCAGGAACGCTATGCGCGCGCCGGCTATCTCGGTGGCATGGAGCCGGCTGTCGTGGCGGACGCGTCGTTCGACCTCGCCACGCAGGGCAAGACGCTCGCAGCACATCATCAAGCCGCACGGCTGATCGGGCAGAAGAACTACGCCGCCGGGCTCGGCATCCTGCAGACGATCGCCCGCGACCATCCGATGCTGGCGATGATTCATTACCAGATCGCCGCGCTGCTCACGCGCAGCGGCCGCTACGGCGAGGCAGTCGAGCCGTTGAAGGTTGCCGGCGAGCTGCGACCGGACGCGGCCGAGGTGCCGATCGCGCTGGCCGGCGTTCTGATGCGCGCCGGCAACCTCGACGAAGCGCAGCAGCAGGCGGATGCCGCGGTGGTGGCCGCCGAGAAGGGGGCGCCGGCGCGTATCGCCGCGGCTCACGAAGTGGCAGCACGGGTCGCGCTGCTCCGGCACGATGCCGAGGGGGCGACGGCGCACGCCGCCGCCGTGCGTGCCGCCGACCCGACGCTGCCCGTGCCGCAACTGGTCAAGGGCCGCCTGCTGTTCGACGAAGGCCAGTACGAGGCGGCTGCGGCAGCGTTCCAGGAAGGCGTGGCGGTGCTGCGCGAGCACGGCACCTCGCTGGCGGACTTGCACCGGCTGCTCGGCGAAGCGCTCACGCACCTCCAGCGCTACACGGAAGCGGAGATGGAGTTCCGCGAGGAATTGCGGGCGTTCCCGACGAGCATTCCGACCTATTCGAGTCTCGCGCTGCTGTATCGCGCCTCCAACCGCGACGAGGAGGTGACGCGGACACTGGACGAGCTGATCGAAGCGGCACCGACACCGGCCGGCTACTCGGCGGCAGCCCGCCTGTGGACGGTGCTTGGCGATCGGTCGAGGGCCGAAGCAGTACGCGCAGATGCCCAGGTGCGCTTCAAGGGCGATCCATCGCTGGCCGTGCTTGGCCGCGATGGGCGGCGATAATCCCGAGTCCGACCGCGGCCCAGCACAGGTTCCGCACCTTCCGGATCACGGCCAGCGACACCCCGGTCACCGGGTCGACGCCGAGTAGCGGCGCCAGCGCACCCGACGCCGCTTCGTCGATGCCGACGCGGAACGGCACGACCTTGAACAACACGTTCAGCACGCGATTCAGCGACTCGAACACCAGCGCCTGGGCCAGCGTCGGACTCTGGTCGCCCAGCAGCCAGCGCAGCGTGATGAAGGCCTCGGCGACGGCAACGACGTGGAACAGCATGTCGAGGCCGAACGCGCGCCACAACCGCGCCGGGTGCCCGGCCGAGAATTCCAGCACCGCCGCGCGCAGCGAGGTCAGCCGCTGCCGCAGCGCCGACGGATTGGCGCCGCCAGGCCCGCCGCGGCGCACCGCGACCACGGCAGCCGCCGAGAGCAGTGCCAGGCCGATCAAGACCGCGGCTCCCCACTCCTCCCACACGAACGGCAGGCGGACGGTGGCGAGCATCACGACGATGCCGATCGCCACCAGCGTGACAACGGACGCGCTATAGGTGAGGTTATCGACGGCGAGCGAAGCCACCGACTGGCGCGTCGCCAGGTGGTGCCGCGTCAGCAGGACCTTGGTGGGTTCGCTGGCGATCAGGCCGAGCGGGGTGATGTTGCCGACGGCGTCGCCGGCCAGGAACGCGGCCAGCGCGCGTCGCAGCGGCAGGCGGGCAACGGGCGGCGTGCAGAGCCGCCATGCCTCGGCGCGCAAGGCGAAACGGATGCCGCCGAGCGCCAGGATGGTGAGCATGCCCCAGCCGACCCGGCCGACGCCGTCGAGAATCTCGGCGACGCCGACGCGTCGGACCGCGTACGCAAATAACGCCGCGCCGCCCAGGGCGGCCGCGGCGGTCAGGAGCTTACGCGTCAATCGGACATGTCAGGCGTGCGGCGTCGACTCGAGCTGCCTGAAGGTCTCTTCGATCAGCCGCTCGTTGTCTTCGCGCGACACGTTCCGCTGCAGCAGCTTCGAGGCGATGGCCACCGAGATGTCGACCGCCTCGGTGCGGATCTGCTGCAGCGCGCGCGCCGTCTCCAGCTGAATCTGCCGTTCGGCGTTGCGCACGATCGACTGCGCCTCGGCTTGCGCCTTCTGCTTCAGCTCGTCGCGGAAGACGCCGGCATCGGTGCGGGTCCGCGAGATGATCGCCTCCGCCTCGGTGCGCGCCTCCTGAAGGATGCGCGCCGATTCGGCATTGACCCGTTCCAGGTCCTGCCTGGCCTGGCGCACGTCGTCCAGCGACTTGCTGATGGCCTCCTGCCGCTGCTCCAGCGCCTCCAGCAGTGGCCGCCACGCGAACTTCGCCAGCAGTGCCAGCAGCACCAGGAAGGTCACGATGGTCCAGATGAAGAGCCCCGGATCGGGCTGGACCAGCGGGTTATTCATCGCGATCGTCCTTTCGAATACTGCGGCGCGGCATGCCGCCGCGCCCGCCTACGCTACTTCAGCAGCACCACGAGCAGCGCGAACACTTCACCGAGAATCGCGACGCCTTCCAGCAGGAAGAGCGGCAGGTTCACGGCGCCGGTGATCTGGGCCGTTGCGCTCGGCTGGCGCGAGATGGCTTCCGCCGCGCCCGCGGCGAGCTTGCCGATGCCCAGACCGGCGCCGATCACGATCAGGCCGAGGCCGATCGCGGCACCCATGTACGCAAGTGCAAAACCTTCCATTCGATGTTTCCTCCGTAGCTGGCTCAGTGATGAGCGTGAATGGCCATGCCGATGAACACGGCCGTTAAGAGCGTGAAGACGTACGCCTGGACGAGCACGACGATGATTTCCAGACCAGAGATGCCGACTGCCAGCGGCAGCGACAGGAACATGCCGACGCCGACACCGGCCGCCGCGCGGCCGAACAGCTCGGTAAAGATGAACACGAACGACAGGATCGCCAGGATGGCGATGTGGCCGCCGGTCATGTTCGCCGCAAGTCGCATGGTGAGGGCGAACGGCCGCACGAACATCCCCATCACCTCGATCGGGATGAGGATGAAGTAGATCGGCCAGGGCAGCCCCTTCGGGATCATGTTCTTCCAGTGACCGACGAAGCCGTGCGCCCGCGTGCCGGCGACGATGATGGCGAAGAAGGTGATGGTCGCCAGCGCCGCGGTGACGTTGAAGTTGCCGGTGGCGGTGGCGCCGCCGTGCAGCATCCGGCCGAAGAAGCTCTCGTCGCCGGCATGCACGAACGAGTGGTTCAGCAACTCGAGCACGTCGAAGATCGGAATCAGCCCGATCATGTTGGCGGCGAGGATGAACAGGAACAGCGTCAGGATCATCGGCGTCCAGACGTTGACCCACTTGCGGCCGACGTTCGGCTGGACGATCGAGTCGCGAACGAACTCGACGACGTACTCGAGCCCGTTCATCATCCCCGACGGCGCCACGCCGCGCCCCTTGCTCAGGTAGCGGCGCACCGTCCAGGTGATGACGATGAACAGGAACGCCGCGACCAGCCAGAGCATGAAGACGTGCTTCGACACCGACATGTCGATGCCGAAGACGTGCGGCAGGTGGATCAGCGGGTGGTCGCTGGGGCTGTTCGAGACGTGCTCGATGATCGTCTCGCCAGCGTTGAATTTTTCGGCGGCGCCTTCGGCGGCGTGCTCGGCGGGCGGTTGCAACATCTCTTTACCGGCGGTTACGCGCGCGACGAGGCGTGCGTCCTATCTCCAAACAGGCGCGACATGAACAGCGCCTGCATCAGGAACAACGCGATGAAGTAGGTCGTGAAGCTGGCGACGAACAGGTTCGGCCGCAATTCCAGCACCCGCAGCATCACGGCGACGTAGAGGGCGAAGAAGATCATCTTCCCCACCAGCGCTTTCATCATCACCGCCATCACCGCCGCCGGCGACACCGCCTGCGCGCGGACGGTCGTCACCCAGGTGACGGCCGCGCTCCCGAGCGGGCCGAGCATCCCAAGCAGGACTTCCGGGTTCACGTCCTCCGGCGACGCAACGGTGACGGCCAGCCACGACAGGAGGCTGCCGCCGATCATCCACCAGAGCGGCCTCATTTACCGGAAACCGTCTTGATCAACTCGTAGAAGCCGACGATGATGCCGAGCATCAGGCCGATCAGCAGCCCCCACGGTGCCGTGCCACGCCAGTAGTCAAAGCCGTAGCCGAGTCCGCCGAGCAGGAGGATGCCGCCAACCAGCGTGTAGCTGGCGCCGGCGACCGCGCCGGAACCGCTGACGTTCTGCTGTAGCGAGCGCGCCGATTGCTCGAACTGGGAGTCGCGCGTCTTCTTTGCCATGTCGTGGTTCCCGCCGCAGCATAGCGCGGGACGCGTGCGCACCGTAGCGGTCTCTGCAGCGTCCTGGCCCACAGAGACGGCCACGTGCCGCTGTACCGCCGACCAGTATAACCGCCTTTGTGAAAAACTTCACCAGCCGCGATCAAGTCCAATATTTTCAACAACTTTCCGCCGTACCACTGTCCTTGACCGTCCCTGGTGCCAGACCTATACTGGCCGCATCACCGCTGCAAATCCCTGACACTGCATGCTGAGACACTGCTCGTACCGGCTGGCGTTGCCACTGGCCCTGCCGCTTGCCCTCGCCGTCTGGCTGCTCCCGGCGCTGCCGGTGCCGCTTGCCGCGCAGGCCGGCGCACGCGAACGCACGCTCTACGTCAGCGCCGTCGACGGCAAGGGCGAACCGGTGGCGTCACTCGGCCCTGACGCGTTCGTCGTCCGGGAGGACGGCGTGCGCCGTGAAGTACTGCGCGTCTCGCGAGCCGTCGAGCCGATCGATGTCGCGCTGCTGCTCGACAACAGCGCCGCCGCGGAGCCGAATATCGTCCACATGCGCGAGGCGCTGCGCAAGTTCGTCGCGACGATGGCGCCTGGCAACCAGCTCGCCGTCATCACGCTGGCCGATCGCCCGACCATTGCGCTCGATTACACCAGCGACGCCGGCAAGGCGAGTGACGCAGCCGGCCGGCTGTTCCCGATGACGCAGAGCGGCATGACCCTGCTCGACGGCATCATCGAGACCGCCCGCGGCCTCGGCCGCCGCGAGGGACCGCGCGCGACCATCGTCGGCGTCATCAGCGACGGCCCGGAGTTCACCAACGCCTACTCCCGCGACGTCATCGCTGCCTTGCAGCGCGCGCAGGTCTCGCTGAACCTGGTCACCGTCGGCCAGTTCCTGCACACCGAAGAGCACGGCATCCGCGAGCGTTCGTTCCTGCTCGACCGCGGCCCGCGCGACAGCGGCGGCGACCGCGCGGCGCTGCTCTCGCCGACGGGCCTCGACTCCGCGCTGCAGAAGCTCGCCCGCCAGCTTTCATCCCAATACAAGGTCGTGTACGGCCGCCCGCAGTCGTTGATCCCTCCCGAGAAGACCGAGGTCTCCTCGAGCCGCAGCGGTGTGACGATGCGGGGCACACCGGAACGCGGCAATTCTGGAGCCTGACGTGAAACGTGTCGCGCTCATCACAGCCGTCGCCCTCCCCTGCATCTGCATCGCATCCGGCATGGACGCGACGCGGTCGCTGGCCGATTCCGGCTTCAGCCGGACCCTGTTTGCACAGGCGGCCCCCGCCGCCGCGCCGCTGACTGCACCGGCAACGCCGCCAGCAGCGACGGCAACCACCGCAGCCACGGCACCAGCCCCTGCCGAAGCGGCCCAGGCCGCGCCGGCACCCGCGGCTGGCGCACCGGCGCGGCAGCAGCCGGCGTTCCGCAGCAGTATCGACATCGTCTCGCTGAACGTCACGGTCACCGACCCGACCGCTCGCTACGTCACCGATCTGGACGAGGCGAATTTCGCCGTCTTCGAAGACGGCGTCAAGCAGGACCTGACCTTCTTCACCCGCCGGCAGCAACCGGTTGCCCTGTCGCTGCTGCTCGACAGCAGCGCCAGCATGGAAGACAAGCTGCCGACGCTGCAGGCGGCCGCCGGCAACTTCATCCGCCGCCTCAAGGCGAACGATCTCGGCCAGGTCATCGACTTCGACAGCCGTGTCGAAGTGCGGCAGGCGTTCACGAGCAACCAGTCGGAACTCGATTCGGCAATCCAGCGCACCGCCGCCGGCGGCTCGACCTCCCTCTACAACGCGATCTATATCGCCCTCAAGGAACTGCGCAAGGTGAAGGCGGTTTCCGAGGAAGACGTGCGCCGCCAGGCGCTCGTGCTGTTCTCGGACGGAGAGGACACGTCGAGCCTGGTGTCGTTCGACGAAGTGCTCGACCTCGCCAAGCGCTCCGAGACCGCCGTCTACACGATCGCGCTGCGCGGCATGGACACCCAGTCGAAGGGCTTTCACGAGGCGGAATTCGTGATGCGGCAGCTGGCCCAGGAGACCGGTGGCCGTTCCTTCTTCCCGGCCAAGCTCGAGGATCTCACCGGCGTCTACTCGCAGATCGCCGACGAGCTGGCGAGCCAGTACACCATCGGCTACACCTCGAAGAATTTCCGTCGCGACGGCGCATGGCGCCGCGTCGTCGTGCAAGTGAACCGGCCGAACGCGACCCCGCGCGCCAAGAAGGGGTACTACGCCCCGACCGGCCGTTGAACCTCCTCCCGCTGATCCTCTACGCGGCTGCCGGCGTCGCCTACGGGGTGCACTTCGCCCGCCGGCAACCGGCGGCCGGCCGCGCCGCGACGACCCTGCTGCTGTTCGGCGCGCTGGCGCACACCTTCGTCATCGGCATGCAGACGATGGAAGTGCGCCACGTCCCGTTCGCCAACGGCTCGCGCGCGATCTCGACGTCGGTCTGGCTGCTCACCCTGTCGTACCTCTACCTCGAGCTCACCACGGACGAGCGGGCGATGGGCGTCTTCATCCTCCCGGTCATTGTCGGCCTGCAGATCATCCCGGTGGTCTACCCGGGAGTCGAGAACAAGGACCCGATTCTCGATAGCCCCTGGTTCTGGGTGCACGTCTCGTCGCTGCTGTTCGCCTACGCCAGCTTCGCTCTCGCCGGCATGCTCGGCCTCGTCTACATGCTCCAGTTCAAGGAGATCAAGAAGAAGCATCTCGGCTACTTCTATACGCGCCTGCCACCGCTGCAGATCGTCGACGACATGAACTCGCGCGCGGTGACGGTCGGCTGGCTGTTCCTGACCATCGGCGTGGTGGTCGGGGCAATCTGGGTGGCGCAGGCGCGCGCCCTGGCGCCTGGCGACCCGAACCTGCAGTTGATGTCCTTGAACGATCCCAAGGTGGCCATCGCCGTCCTCACCTGGGCTGTCTATTCCTTTGCCGTGCTGGCCCGCCGGACGATGGGGTGGAGCGGGCGGCGGGCGGCGTGGCTGTCGGCCCTCGGCTTCGTGATTGTGTTGCTCAACTTCGTGCCGGTCACCTACTTCGTGACCACGAGCCACACATTCCAGTGAGCGGGGCGACCAACGTGCACCTGTTCCTGCTCGGCGTCAGCCACCGGACGGCGCCGGTCGACCTGCGCGAGCGGCTCGACTTCTCGAGCCGCGATCTCGGCGCCGCGGTCGAGGCACTGGCAACACGCCAGTCGGCCGCCGAGTCGGTCGTGCTGTCGACGTGCAACCGGTCCGAGATTTACGTCGCCAGCAGCGACCTGCCACGGGCGCGGCAGGAGATTGTCTCCTTTCTCAGCGAGTACCACGGCGTCTCCCCGGACCTGTTCGCCCCCCATCTGTTTGCGCTCGACGACCGGGCCGCGGCACGGCACCTGTTCCGTGTCGCCGCCGGCCTCGATTCACTGGTCGTCGGCGAACCGCAGATCCTCGGCCAGGTGAAGGACGCGTTCCAGACTGCGGCGGAGCGCCGCTGCACCGGGCCGATGCTCAGCAAGCTGTTCCAGTGGTCGCTGACCGTCGGCAAGCGGGTGCGCACCGAGACGACGCTCGGAGAGGGTGCGGTGTCGGTGAGCTTCGCCGCGGTCGCACTGGCGCGCAAGATTTTCGGCCGGCTGGAAGGACGGCGCGTCCTGGTGATCGGCGCCGGCGAGATCAGCACGCTGACGGCGCAGCATCTCAAGGCTCAGGGCGTCGCCGAGATCGTCATCACCAGCCGCACAGCCGCGCATGCCCAGACGCTGGCCGACACGGTGGGCGGCCGCGCCGTGCCGTGGAGTGACATGCCGGGCGCGCTTGCCGCTGCAGACATCGTCGTCACCGCCACCGGTGCGCAACGGCCAATCCTGTCGCGCGCCCAGGTCGAAGCGGTCACCGGGCGCCGCCGTCCCGATCCGCTGTTCATCATCGATGTCGCCGTGCCGCGCGACGTCGAGGCGGCGGTCGGCGACATCGAGCAGGTGTTCCTCTATAACGTCGACGACCTGCAGACAATCGTCCAGGAAAACATGAGCCGGCGCGGCGCCGAGATCGAACGCGCCGAGGCGATCGTCAACGAGGAGTTGGAACGGTTCACCGCGTGGCAGCGATCGCGGACGGCGATCCCGACCGTCGTCGCGCTGCGCCAGAAGTTCGATGCAATCCGCCGTTCCGAGCTGCAACGGCTCGAGGGCAAGCTCGGCCCGCTCGAACCGGAGGCGCGCGCCCGAGTCGAGGAAGTGACCCGGCTGATCGTCGAGAAGCTGCTGCTCGAGCCGACGGAACAGCTGAAAGCGCTGCCGGATGAAGAAACGCAGCTGGTCTACACCGAGGCGGTGAACCGCCTGTTCCGGCTGCGCGACGACCCGAAGTCCCAGGACGCCGAAACCTCGGCGGTGCCGACGCCGGCGAACAAGCGCGGCCAATAACCCAGACCAGTCCGGACCCCGACGCAGGATGCCCACACTCAAGATCGGTACGCGAGGCAGTCAGCTCGCGTTGTTCCAGGCAAACACCGTTGCTGCGCTGTTGCGCGAACGCGCCGGTGCCACATCGGAGATTGTCGTCATCAAGACCTCGGGTGACCGGCTGGCCGAGGCAACGCTGTCGGAAATCGGCGGCAAGCGGCTGTTCGTCAAGGAGATCGAGGACGCGCTGCTCGATGGCCGCATCGACCTGGCGGTGCACAGCAGCAAGGACATGCCGGTCGTGCTGCCCGACGGCCTGGCGCTGGGTGCGGTATTGCCGCGGGAAGATGCGCGCGACGCGATCGTCCTCCCCGGCAGTCCGGCGGCGGAGCCAATCGAGGCGGTGGTGCGCCGGCTCGGGCAAGCGCCGCGGATCGGCACCAGCAGCGTGCGCCGCAGTGCGCAGCTCACCCGCCTCTTCCCCGGTGCCAGTTTCGCGCCGATCCGCGGCAATGTCGACACGCGGCTGCGCAAGCTCGATGGCGGCGAGTACGACGCGCTGGTCCTTGCCGCTGCCGGACTGTTGCGGCTGCAATACGACGCCCGCATCTCCTCCTTCATCCCGGTCGAGGCATGCGTGCCGGCGCCAGGCCAGGGGATCATCGCGGTGGAGATCCGCGGCGACGACGCGCGGCTGCGTGAACTGGTCGGCGCCATCAACGATCCAGTGGCGGCGACTGCGCTGGTGGTCGAGCGCGTCGTGGTGCAACGCCTCGGCGGCGGCTGCCAGATGCCGCTTGGCGCAATCGCCGAGCTCGCTGGTGACCAGGTGACGGTGCGCGGCATCGTCGTATCGCCGGACGGAACGCGCGCGGCACACGGCACCGCCCGCGGCAGTGCGCGGGACGCGGTGCAAGTCGGCATCGCCGCCGCCGAGCAACTGCTGGCCGACGGCGCCGGCGAGATCCTTGCCGAGGTGCTGCGGGCCCAGGCGGCGGTCGAGGGGTTGCAGCCATGAGCCCGATCGTGTGGCTGATTGGTGCGGGCCCCGGCGATCCGGGTCTGATCACCGTGCGCGGCCTCGCCTGCCTGCAGGCGGCGGATGTCGTCATCCACGACCACCAGGTGTCAGCGCGCATCCTCGCCCATGCCGACGGCGCCGAGCTGATTGACGTCGGCACCGCGTCGCCGGATGCGATGGAGCAGCAGGCAATCAGCATTCTGCTCGCAGAGAAGTTCCGCGAAGGAAAGCGGATCGCCCGCCTGAAGTGGGGCGACCCGTTCGTGTTCGGCCGCGGCGGCGAAGAGGCGTTGTTCCTGCACGAGCAGGGCATCCCGTTCGAGGTGATCCCTGGCATCCCCGCCGCCGTGGCGGTGCCGGCACACGCCGGCATCCCGCTGGCCTACCCCGGCGGCGGCGACACGATCACGTTCGTCCGCGGCTACCAGGACGAGAAGGGCACGCTGCCGCGCATCGACTGGCACAGCCTGGCCAACCTGGATGGCACCGTGGTCTGCTACGCCGGCCCCAACCAGCTGCCGCGCATCCTCGAGGCAATGAGCAGCCGCGGCTGGCCAGCCGACGCCGACGCGGCCATCGTCTACAACGGCGCCTCACCCGCACAGGAGACGCTGGCCGGCACAGTGCCGGAGCTGTTGCAACTGGTCCGCGAGCAGCCGAGAAGGACGGCGGCGATTCTGGTCGTCGGCCGCACGGTCGCATTCCGCGACCACCTGCGATGGTTCGACAGCCGGCCGCTGTTCGGCAAGCGCGTGCTCGTCACCCGCGCCCGCGAACAGGCAGCAGACTTGAGCGAACGCCTGGCGGCGCTCGGCGCCGACACGATCGAGGTGCCGATGATCAGCATCGCGCCGCCGGAGGATCCGGGGCCGCTCCAGCGCGCCGCGGCAGCACCCGACCTCTACGACTGGATCGTGTTCACCAGTGCCAACGCCGTGGACCGCTTCATGGCGGCGCTGCTCGAGGGCGAGCGCGACGTGCGCGCCCTCAAGGGACCGCTGCTTTGTACGGTTGGCTCGTCCACGGCGGACCGCCTCGTCCGCTACGGTCTCAAGGTGGATCTCGTCCCGTCGGAGTTTCGCGCCGAGGCGGTGGTTGCGGCGCTGGCCGAGCGCGGCCCGCTCGACGGCACGCGCGTTCTGCTGCCCCGTGCAGACATCGGCCGCGAAGTGATCGGCGAGCAACTTCGCGAGGCGGGCGCGCTCGTCACCGAGGTGGTCGCCTACCGGACGATTGCCGACGAGGCGCCCAGGCCGGGAGAGCCCGATGTCTACGGCATGCTGCTCAAGGGCGAGATCGACGTCGTCACCTTCACGAGCGCATCCGCCGTGCGCAACTTCACGCGTCTCTACGGTGCCGAGCAGGCGGTCGACCTGCTCAAGAATACCGTCGTCGCGGCGATCGGTCCGGTCACCGCAGAGGCAGCCACGCAGTCGGGCCTCACCGTCACGGTTCGGCCGGCGACCTACACCATCGCGGCGATGGTCGAGGCGATCGTCGCCCACTTCCGCAACAGCACGGCGGCTACGGCGTAAGATCGCAGGATGGCGACCAAGACCACATCCCGCCTGGCGCTGCCGCGCCGGCCGCGGCGGCTGCGCCGCAGCGAGGCGATCCGCTCGCTGGTGCGCGAGACGCGGCTGACCCCGGATTGCTTCATCTATCCGTTGTTCGTCTGCGAAGGTGAGGGCGTGCGGCGCGAGGTCGGCTCGATGCCGGGTGTCTTCCAGCTGTCGGTCGACGAGGTGGTCAAGGAAGCTGCCGCCGCTCGAGCGGAGGGCGTACCCGGCGTGCTGCTGTTCGGACTCCCTGCCGAGAAGGACGAGGTCGGCTCGCTGGCTGCGGATCCTGATGCGCCGGTGCAGTCGGCCGTGCGCGCGCTCAAGCGTGCACTGCCAGAGCTGCTGGTGATGACCGATGTCTGCCTCTGCGAATACACCTCGCACGGCCACTGCGGCATTCTCGACGGCGAGGAGATCCTCAACGACGCCACCGTGTTCCACCTCGCGCAAGCGGCGCTGTCGCATGCCGTGGCCGGCGCCGACTTCGTCGCGCCCTCGGACATGATGGACGGCCGCGTTGCGGCCATCCGCCAGTCACTGGACGAGCACGGCTTCATCAACACCGGCATCGTGTCCTACGCGGCGAAGTACTGCTCCGGATTCTACGGCCCGTTCCGCGAAGCCGCGGCCTCGACGCCGCAGTTCGGCGACCGCCGCAGCCACCAGATGGACCCGGCCAACGTCGCCGAGGCGCTGCGCGAGGTGGAGATCGACCTCGCCGAAGGCGCCGACATCGTCATGGTCAAGCCGGCGGTGCCGTACCTCGACGTGATTACGCGGGTGAAGGAGCGCTTCGGCCAGCCGACGGCGGCGTATCACGTCAGCGGCGAGTACGCGATGATCAAGGCGGCAGCGCAACGCGGCTGGATCGACGAGCCGCGCGTGATGATGGAGACGCTGACGTCGATCCGCCGCGCCGGCGCGGACATCATCATCACCTACTACGCGCGCGATGCGGCGCGCATGCTCTAGTGGCAGCGTCACCCCCGGCCAGAGTGAGACACCCCGCGACATGAAGCGACCGACGACATCGCAGAAGCTCTTCGCCCGCGCCAGCCGTGTGCTTCCGGGCGGCGTCGACAGCCCGGTGCGTGCATTCACGTCGGTTGGCGCCGGCCCCCTGTTCATCAGGCGCGGGTCAGGAGCGACGATCGAGGACGTCGATGGCAACCGCTTCATCGACTACGTCATGTCGTGGGGACCATTGATCCACGGCCATGCGCCGCGCGGCCTGATCAGGGCAATCGGCGCCGCCGCCAAACTGGGCACCAGCTTCGGCGCGCCGAGCCCGCTCGAGCACCAGCTCGGCGAACGGGTGCGCGAGCTGATGCCGTCGATGGAGCGCGTCCGTTTCGTCAGCTCGGGCACCGAGGCGGCCATGAGCGTGATCCGCGTCGCCCGCGCGTTTACCAGGCGCGACAAGATCATCAAGTTCGAAGGCTGCTATCACGGCCATGCCGACGCGTTCCTGGTCAAGGCGGGATCCGGGGCAACGACGCTCGGCGTTCCCACCAGCCCGGGGGTGCCCGTCGCCGTCACTGCCGACACGCTGCTCGCCCGCTACAACGATCTGGCGTCAGTGGACGCGTTGCTGGCGAAGCATGGCGCGCAGGTCGCCGCGCTGATCGTCGAGCCGGTCGCCGGCAATATGGGCGTGGTTCCGCCGGCGAACGGGTTCCTCGGCGGGCTGCGCGATCGCTGCGCCAAGTACGGCGTGCTGCTGGTGTTCGACGAAGTGATCTCGGGGTTCCGGGCCGCGCCGGGCGGCGCGCAGGAAGCGTTCGGCATCCGGCCGGACCTGACGTGCCTCGGCAAGATCATCGGCGGCGGCCTGCCGGTCGGTGCCTACGGCGGACGCGCCGACATCATGGAGATGGTGTCGCCTGCCGGTCCGGTCTACCAGGCGGGAACGCTCTCAGGTAATCCGGTGGCGATGACGGCCGGACTATGGGCACTCGAGCGGCTCACGCCGAAGCTGTACGCGGCGCTGGCGCGCCGTGGCGAGATGCTGGCAGCCGGGTTCGCCGATGCCGCCCGCGCCGCCAGGGTGCCGTTGCAGGTGAATGCGTTCGGCTCGCTGGTGACGCCGTTCTTCACAACCGCTGCGGTGCGCGATTACGACTCGGCGTTGACGGCTGACACCGCGGCGTACGGCCGGTTCTTCCACGCGATGCTCGCGCGCGGCATCTACCCGCCGCCATCGCAGTTCGAAGCCTGGTTCCTGTCGGCCGCTCATACCGATAAGGACGTGCGGAAGACGGTGGACGCGGCGCACGCGGCGATGCGGGTGGTCGCCGGCGCTACCCGTCGCTGACGCTGAGCAGGTTCCCGTCAGGGTCCTTGAACCAGCCGACACGGGCCCCGGCCGGCGACGTCCAGACGCCGAGATAGTCCTGCTCCATGCCGTCGAACCGCTGCAGTTTCACGCCGTTGGCGGCGAGCCGCCGCACCGTCAGCTCGAAATCGGGCACACGCCAACCGAGCGTCGTGTAGGGCGCCGGGAACACGGTGTCGACGATCTGCACGCGCAAGGCGGCGCCGCCGGCATTGAAGACCATCGACACGTCGTCTTCGCCAACCAGCTTGAGGCCAAGAACTTCGCGATAGAAGTGCAGGGACAGATCGGGATGCGCCGTAGCGGCAAAAGCCGTGACAATCGCACCGGTCAGTGGAGACGGGGAAGGCATCAAGTCGGACTGTTCGGAACGTTCGAAACGTTCGGACTGTTCGGAACGTTCGGGTGATTCGGAACCTTCGGGTTGCGAAGGTTCCGAACCCACCCGCCGGTCATCGCGCGTTGCCGGTGACTTCGACCGGCGAGTCGACGCGGACGCGGAGCACGGAGCCCTGCGGCAGGTCGATCTCCTTGCCTTCGGTTGCCGCAACCACGCCGCCGCCGCCGATCAGCACGCCGGCGAGCGCGCCCTTCACCCCGCCGAGGATGCCGCCGATAATCGCGCCGACCGCCGCGCCGGCGCCGGCCTTGCCGGCATCGGCCCGAATCCCTTCACCCTCGATCGCCTGCGTTACCGTCGCGCGCAGCGGGTAGGAGCGGCCGTTGATGGTGATCTGGTCGAAGCTGAGGTTCATGCTCGCCTTGCGTTCGACGCGTCCGGCCGACTGCACGCCGGACACGACGCCGCGAACCAGCGACCCGGCCGGCACGACCGTGCGGCCGTCGATGAGCAGGTCAGCGGCAGTGGTGCCCTCGAACCGATCCTCGACGACGGCCGTGCCTGAGTTCAAGCCGTTCGAAAGGCGGATGTCCATCTCGGTGCCGACCGGAATCTCGATCGCGCCCCGCGACGTGCGGCTGCTGCTCTGAGATGAGCGGGTGCCGTCACTGGACGCGCTGTTGCTGCCAGGGCGGTTCGTGCTGCCGGAGGTGTTGTTCGACAACTGCGGTGTGGTCGACTGCGCCCGCGTACGCACGTCGTCGATGCGGTTGCGCACGTCGGCGAACTCGTTGCGACTGAGGCTCCGCTCCTTGCGCAGCTTCACCTTCAGGTAGACCACCTCGTCCTTGAGATCGGTCAACTCTGTTGATAGCCGCGTGGCGCGGGACGCGTCACGGTCGCGGAGGCTGGTGATGTCCCGCTCGGCCAGGAACACGGAGTCCTGGAGCCTTTGGATGTCGGCCTGAGTGACTGCCGAATACTGCTGCTGCGCCGCGGCGGCGGGCGCCGCCAGAGTCGCCAGCGTCGCGACGACCAGTGCGGTCTGCGCGACTCGAGTGATGGGCGTCATGCCTGCTCCTCTCTCAAATGTTGAACCATGAAGGTCTCGATCGATCGAGGCTGCAATTGGCAGGCCGAGGTTCAGTTCCGCCAGGGCATGAGTCGCTCGATCCAGCTGATCCGTGTCAAATCGTTGTAGATGACGGTGACCATGAGCATCATCAGCACGACAAACCCGGCCAGCAGCATCTTCTCCTTCACCTGCATGCTGAAGTCGCGGCGGGCGATCCCTTCCAGCCCCATGATCAGGATGTGTCCACCATCGAGGACGGGCACAGGCATAAGGTTGAGCAGGCCGAGGTTCAGGCTGATGATTGCCATCAGCGACAGCAGCGACACCCACCCTGCCTGCGCCGACTCGCCGGAAAGCTGCGCGATGCCGACCGGGCCCTGCAGCTGCTTGACGGACGTGGCGCCGGTGAAGAGGCCGCCGAGGGTACGGAAAATCAGCCCGCTTGCCTCCCAGTTCTTCTCGAAGCTGGCCTTGACCGCCTGCACGGGCGTGGGCATCACGACGGTGAACTGGTCGACCAGGTTGACGCCGATCATCGGCCGGCCGTCGTTCATGACCGGCGTGAGCCGGACCCGCTGTTCCTGGCCGTCGCGGCGGATCGTCAACTCGAGCTCACGTTCGCCGTTCTTCGAGATCGCGTCCGACAGGTCGCTCTTGAAGGCGACAAACGTCCCGTTGACCGCGACCACGACGTCACCGGCCTTCAAGCCTGCGCGCACGGCGGGGTCACCGGGCACCTCGCCGGGCGGCAGCAGCGCCTGGACGATGGGATTGATGTTGGGCAGCACGCCGATGTCGCCCGCCTCGTAGGGGCCGACCGCATCGGTATGCACCGTCATCGTCACGGTCCTGCCGTCGCGCTGCAGCGTCACCGGAACGTCACGATTGGGCTGGGTGACGATCTCGAGTTCGAGCTTGTTCCACGTGTCGATGTCCTGCCGTCCGACGGTCAGGATGCGGTCGCCCCCCATGATGCCGGCCCGCTCGGCGGGCGATCCCATCTTGACGCTGCCGACGACCGGGGGCGGCGGCACCTGCATGCCCTGCGTCAGCACGATCGCCATGACCACGATCGCCAGGACGATGTTCATCACCGGACCCATGATCAGGATCTGGAAGCGCTCCCACTTGGTCTTCGAGAGGAATTCGTCAGGCTGGCCCGACCGCGGGTCCTCGGGATTCTCGCCGGCCATCTTGACGTACCCGCCAAGCGGCACGGCGCTGATGCAGTATTCGGTGTCGCCGCGCACGACCTTCACCAGCTTCGGCCCGAAGCCGAGGGAGAAGGTCAGCACCCGGACGCCAAGCCGCCGCGCGGCCAGGAAGTGACCGAGCTCGTGCACGAAAATCAGGACGCCGAGGACGAAAAGAAAGGCTAACAGGGTCGTCACGTACGAGACCTCAGACCGCTAATTCTAACTCGCGGGCCGTTTCGCGGGCGTATTCGCGCGCCCACGCATCGACTGCCCGCACTACCCGCAACGTTGAGACGCGTTGCACCTCGTGTGCGTTCATCGCCCTCTCTATGACGCGCGGAATGTCCGTAAAGCCGAGTTTGCCGTCGAGAAAAGTTTCCACGGCGACTTCGTTCGCCGCGTTGAGCACGACCGGAACGGTACCGCCGCTCTGCAGCGCGCGGTAGGCCAGCCCCAGGCACGGGAACCGCTCCCGGTCCGGCGCCAGGAACTCGAGCGCGCCGGCCTGCAGCAGGTCGAGCGATGGCAACGCCGCCTCCCACCGCTCAGGATACGAACAGGCGTACTGGATCGGCAGGCGCATGTCGGTGACCCCCAGCTGGGCGATCACCGAACCGTCGTTGAGCTCCACCATGGAGTGCACGATGGATTGCGGATGAATCACGACATCGATGCGTTCAGCCGGGTGTCGAACAGCCAGCGCGCCTCGATCACTTCGAGGCCCTTGTTCATCAGCGTCGCGGAGTCGATGGTGATCTTGCGGCCCATCTTCCAGGTCGGGTGGCGCAACGCCGCATCGGGGCCGACCCGCGCCAGCGCCTCTGCCGAGAGGTTCCTGAAGGGCCCACCCGAGGCAGTGAGGATCAGCCGCCGCACTTCCGCGTCGCTGCGGCCGTGCAGGCACTGGTGAACGGCGTTGTGCTCGCTGTCGACCGGCAGGATGGCGACGCCGCGGCGGCGCGCCGCGTCCATCACCAGTTCGCCGGCCATCACCAGCACTTCCTTGTTCGCCAGCGCGATGGTCTTGCCGGCGTCGATCGCGGCAAGCACCGCCTCGAGACCCGCGGTCCCGGCAGACGCGCAGATGACGATGTCGACGGCCGGATGCGTCGCCACGGTGATCAATCCGGCCGGGCCGCTATCGACCACCGCTGGCGTGTTGCCGCCGCACAGCGCCCGCAACCGATCGACGGCGTCGGCCGTGGCCATCGCCACCACCTCCGGGCGATACCGCTGCACCTGATCCGCCAGCAGCGCGGCGTTGCCGCCTGCCGCCAGCGCGACGACGCGCAGCCGTGACGGGTGGGCGTCGACCACCGCCAGCGCGCTGCGGCCGATCGAGCCGGTGGAGCCGAGGATGGCCAGGTGTTTCACGCGGCGGTCTGCAGGAGGATGTAGTAGAAGGCCGGAATGGCGAACAGCAGCGCGTCGATCCGGTCGAAGATGCCGCCGTGCCCGGGGATCAGCGCCGAACTGTCCTTCACGCCGGCCAGGCGCTTGAGGCGCGACTCGAACAGGTCGCCGAGGATGCCGAGCACCACCACCGCCGCGCCGAGCAGCCCGCGCACCGCGATACTGCTGGCCGGCAATGCAAACGCGCCGGCGACGACGACGAAGACAATGCCGAAGACGACGCCGCCGACGGCGCCTTCAACCGTCTTCTTCGGGCTGATCGCCGGTGCGAGCGGCCGCCGGCCGAACGCGCGGCCGGTGTAGTACTGCGCCGAGTCGCTGACGATGATCGTGCCGATCAGCAGCAGCGTCGCGCGCCAGCCGCCGAGCAGGTGAATCGCCATCAACATGCCGAGCGGCAGGCCGATGTAGAGCGGCGCCACCAGGTCCGCGGCAGCTTCGTCGATGCGGCGGAATTCGTAGAGCACCTCGATGGCCAGCCAGCCGACGCCGAGGGCGACCGCGACGATCGGGCTGAGCGGCTGCACGCCGGACATCCACCAGCACGCCCACACCACCAGCACGATTGCGGCGGCGTGCGTGCCGAGCCGTCGGCGGCCGACGATGCGCAGGTACTCGTCGGCGCAGAGCGCCGCGATGATGCAGACGAGGATTCGCAGCAGCAGCGGCGGCAGGAAGAGGATGGCGGCGACCGCCGCGGCGGCCAGGACAACGCCGCTGATCAATCGGGTCATTTGGCGCCGATGATCGCGGGCGTCGGGTTGATCCCGCCGTAGCGGCGCTCGCGCTTCTGGTAGGCCAGCACCGCTTCGATCAGGTGGCGGCGCCGGAAGTCGGGCCACAGCGTCTCGGTCACGTAGATTTCGGCGTAGGCGATCTGCCACAGCAGGTAGTTGCTGACGCGCATCTCGCCGCTCGTGCGGATGAGCAGATCCGGATCGGGCTGGCCGGCGGTGTAGAGGAAGCTGGCAAAGCGGGTCTCGTCGAGCTCCTCGGGGCGCAGGCCGGACTGCATGGCCCGGCGCGCCGCATCGACGATCTCGGCGCGACCGCCGTAATTGAGCGCGATGTTGAACAGCATGCCGCCGTTCTTCGCCGTCCGCTCGGTCGCCTGCTGCAGTTCGTCCTGGATGTCGGGCGACAGCCCTTCGATGCGGCCGATGACGCGGAAACGGATGTCGTTGCGCAGCAGCGTGTTCAGCTCGGAGCGCAGGTAGCGCTTCAACAGCAGCATCAGCGTGCTGACCTCGGTGGCCGGCCGCTTCCAGTTTTCCTTGGAGAAGGCGTAGAGGGTCAGGACCTGGATGCCGAGGCGCGCCGCCGTCTCGACGGTGTCGCGGACGGCGTCGATCCCGGCCCGGTGGCCCTCGACGCGTGGCAGGTGGCGCTGCGCCGCCCAGCGGCCGTTGCCGTCCATGATGACCGCGACATGGACCGGCAGCCGCTCGAAGTTCACCTGGCGCGCGAGCGTCTCGTCGGCGTGGCCGGACGGGATCTCTGCCAGGAGGTCTTCAAGCGACACCGCGCAATTCCTCTGAATCCAAGGGGTTAATCATAGTCCACCCGAACCAGGAAGAGCCCGTGCGGCGGCGCCGTCGCCCCCGCCGCGGCGCGCGTGCCGCCGGCGAGCAACGTGGCCATCTCTTGTGGTGCCCGCCAGCCGCGGCCAATCTCCACCAACGTGCCGACGATCGCCCGGACCATGTGCCGCAGGAAGCCGTCCCCCTCGATCTCGTAGGCGAGCAGCGGGGTCGAAGAGGCAACACCCGTGATGACGGCGGCAGCGCCCAGCAGTTCCGACCGGGTGACCGTCCGGACCGTGCTGGTCACGTCGCTGCCGGCGCTGCGGAAGGCGGCGAAGTCGTGCCGGCCGATCAGCGCCGCGCTGCCGGCCCGCATCGCCTCGAGGTCGAGCGCGCCGGCCAGCTGCCAGGAGTGCTGCCGCGCAAACGGATCGCCGATCGCGGCGTTCTGCAACAGGTAGCGGTAAACCTTCGAGCGGGCACTGAACCGGGCGTGAAAGGCCGGATCGACGTCCGCGACACCCGTCACCCGCACGTCCGGCGGCAGGGTCGCGTTCAGCCCGCGGAGCAGCGATGCCGTGTCGTGCGCGAACGTCACCCGGGCACTCGCCACCTGTGCCAGCGCGTGCACCCCCGCGTCGGTGCGCCCCGCGCCATTGACCGTCACCGGCCCACCCTCGAAGCGCGCCAACGCCGTCTCGATCAACCCCTGGATCGATTCGCCCTGCGCCTGCCGCTGCCAGCCGACGAAGCGCGTCCCGTCATAGGCGAGGGTCAGCTTGAGAGTGCGCATCGCGGGGACAAGGAAGAAGGCAGTGGAAGGCTACTTTCCACTTTTCACTTTCAACCTTCAACGTGGGGGCGCGCCCCGCGAGCCCGGCTTCACCACCGGCTGCCCGGCGACGCACATCGGGCAGCCGTCGGGCTCGTAGGTGGGCAGGGCGATGGTGGCGAGGGCGTGGTATGGCACGTCGAGCTGCTGCTGGCCGCCGCTGCGATCGATAATCGAGGCGGCGGCGACGACGACGGCGCCGGCTGCCCGGGCGACGTCGATGGTTTCGCGCGTCGAGCCGCCGGTCGTGACCACGTCCTCGACCACCAGCACGCGTTCACCCGCCGCCAGGGCAAAGCCGCGACGCAGGGTCAGGGCACCCTCCTGCCGTTCGGCGAAGATGGCGCGCACGCCCAGCGCCCGCCCGGCTTCCTGGCCGATGACGATGCCACCCAAGGCGGGAGAGAGCACGGTCTGCACGCCCAGGGAGCGGACCCGTTCCGCGATGGCCGCGCCGCACGCCTCGGCCTCGGCGGGATGTTGCAGGACGAGGGCGCACTGCAGGTAGCCGGGACTGTGAAGGCCGGACGTGAGCCGAAAATGGCCCTCGAGCAGCGCGCCGGCGCGACGAAACCGATCGAGAACGTCTGCGGACGAAAGCGTTGTCATGCGCGTCGATCGTATACATTTTGCCGCAACGCCGAACATCCTCCGCCCGGGCTCCGTCTCAGGCAGTGGCCATCACTCTGGAGTACCGAATGCCGTATCGACGTGTTGTCACGAGTCTGCTCGTTCTCGCCCTTGCTGCGCTCACGCCCGGCGCCGCCGCGGCCCAGGCACCCGGCCCTTCGCAGGTGCCGCCGCCGGACGGCCCCGCTTCCGGCGTCCGTCGCCTCACGGTCGACGATGCGGTGCGGCTGGCGGTCGAGAACAACCTCGGCATCCAGGTGACGCGGCTGAATCCGCAGATCGAGGACCTGAACGTCGCGCAAGCGCAATCGGCCTGGCTGCCGGCTCTGACCTCGACGCTGCAACAGGGCAGCACCGACAGCCCGAACAACAGCTTCCTGTCGGGCGCCGAAGGGACCACCCTGACCAACGGGCGGTTCTCGAGCAACGTGTCGGTGCAGCAGTCGACGCGATGGGGCGGCACCTACAGCGTCGGCTGGGACAGCTCGCGAACCGACCACCAACAACATCTTCTCGAATTTCTCGCCGCAGCTCAGTTCGTCGCTGTCGCTGCACTACGAGCAGCCGCTGATCCGTGGCTTCCACATCGACAGCCTGCGTCAGCAGCTGCTGGTCAGCCGCAAGAACCGTGAGATCGCCGACGTGCAGGTGCGGCAGACCGTCGCAACGACCGCCCGCACGGTGCGCAACGCCTACTGGGATCTCGCGTTCGCCATCACCTCGCTGCAGGTGCAGCAGCAGTCGCTCGACCTCGCCAACGAATCGTTGCGCAACACCCGCGCCCGCGTCGAGATCGGCACCACGCCGCCGGTCGACATCGTCGAAGCGGAGGCGGAAGTCGCGACCCGCGAGGAGGCGGTGATCGTGGCGCAGGCGCAGATTGGCACGGCTGAAGACGCGCTGCGGGCCCTGGTGTTCGACCCGAGGGCCGCCGACTTCTGGACGATGCGCATCGAAACGACCGACCTGCCGGCGTTCCGTCCGGCGACGGTGGATGTCGACGTCGTCGTGCGCAGCGCCTTGAGCCGCCGCACCGACCTCGAGCAGTCGCGCAAGACGCTCGAGGCAAACGACATCACCATCCGCTATCTGCGCAACCAGACGCTGCCTGACGTCACGGCGAACTTCGATTACGGCCTGAGCGGCCTCGGCGGCACGCAGTTCGTCCGCGGCGCCGGCTTCCCCGGGCCGATCATCGGCCAGACCGGCGCGCAGCTACGGCGCGGTCTCAGCGACCTGTTCGGCAACGACTTTCCGAGCTGGACCGCGGCGCTGAACGTGCGCTACCCGATCGGCGCCAGCCGCGCAGCAGGCCAGCGCGGCGCGAGCCCGCCTCCAGTTTCAGCAGTCGCAGACGCAGCTGCGCAACCAGGAGCTGCAGGTCACTACCCAGGTGCGCGAGGTCGCGCGCCAGCTGCAGACCAACCAGAAGCGCGTTGACACCACGCGCGTTTCGCGCGAGCTCGCCGAACGCCGCCTCGACGCCGAGCAGCGGAAGCTTGCCGCCGGCACCTCGACCAATTTCATCGTCTTCCAGGCGCAGCGCGACCTGGCCCAGGCGCGCAACAACGAGCTGCGCGCCATCCTCGACTACCAGCGCTCCGCCGTCGATCTCGAGACCGTGCAGGACGTCCCGATCGGCGCCACGGCAGGGGTCACCGCCGCCCGGTAAGCCGGGCTGCGGAATTCAGAATGCAAGATGCAGGGTGCAGGCGCGGCATGGTGAGCCGGACGGTGGCTGAATTCTGAATTCTGAATTCTGAATTACCCGTACTATCTCAAAGTGCCCTCGCTCACCGTCACCATCATTACGCTCAACGAAGCCGACCATATCGGCGGCGGCGATCGACAGCGCCGCGTGGGCGGACGAGAACGATCGTCGTCGACTGCGGCAGCACGGATGATACGGTCGCCATTGCCCGCTCGCGGGGGGCGCGCGTCGAGTTTCGCGCCTGGACGGGGTGGGTCGATCAGAAGAACTACGCCGCCGGCCTGGCCGCCAACGACTGGATCTTTTCGCTCGACGCCGACGAGCGGCTGACGCCGCGCCCTCGCCGGGGAGATCAGGGCGTTGCTGGCGACGGAGCCGGCGCGGCACGGCTACCGCGTGCCGCGCGTCACCTTCCACCTGGGACGCTGGATCCGCACCACCGATTTCTACCCCGACTTCCAGACCCGGCTCTACGATCGGCGCGCGGCGCGCTGGCAGGGCAACTACGTGCACGAATCGGTCTCGGTCGACGGCCCGGCGGGCCAGCTTCGCCACGAGCTGCAGCACTACTCCTACCGCGACCTGCGCGATCATCTCGAGCGCATCAACCACTACACCAGCGCTCGCCGCGCGGCAGATGCGCGAAGCGCGGCCGCCGCGCCAGCGCGCTCGACCTGCTGGTGCAGCCGCCGGCCGCCTTCCTGCGCAACTACGTCCTGCGGCGCGGCTTCCTCGACGGCGCCGCCGGCCTGACCCTGTCCGCTGGTGAATGCCTACTCGGTGTTCCTGAAGTTCGCCAAGCTCTGGGAACTGCAAATGCTCGATGTCCGGGCCTCGATGCCAAATGACAATGCGGCAATCGCCAACCGGCAGAGCCTGAAGCCCAAAGCCCAGAGCCGACACCCTCACTGATGTTCTCGCTGCACATCGACACCGCCCGCTCGCTGGCGCGGCGGGCAGAGCCAGGTGATGTACACGGTGCTCGGCCTGCGCGAGATCGGTCACCGTGCCGCCCTCGTCGGCCATCCCGACGGCGAGCTGCTGCGCCGCATGTCCGAAGGGCTCGACCTGATCCCGCTGGCGCCGCGGAACGAGATCGACCTGGCAGCGGCATGGCGGCTGTCGCGCGTCATCAAGCAGCTGAAGCCCGACGTCATCCACGCGCACGATCCGCATGGCGTGGCGATGGCCGCCATGGCCCTGTCGATTGCCATCGCCGTCGCCGCGACCGCCGGCTGGTCGCCGCCCGGCGAGTCGAGTTCCGCATCGGCCAGAACTCGTTCTCGCGCTGGAAGTACGCGCAGGTCGACTGCTTCATTGCCAACAGCCGGGCGATCCGCGATCGGCTGATCGCCGACGGCATTCCGACGGCAAAGACGGCGATCGTCAACGAAGGCGTCGACGTCGAACGTATCGTCCGCATGCCGGCCGGCAACGTCCACGCCGAGTTCTACCTGCCGACCGGCGCGCCGGTCGTCGGCAACGTCGCGGCGCTGGTGCCGCACAAGGGCCAGCACCACCTGATCGACGCCGCGGCGCTGGTCGTACGCGAGGTGCCGGACGTCCGCTTCGTCATCCTCGGCGACGGCGAGCTGCGGCCGTCGCTCGAGGAGCAGATCCAGCACACAGCATCTCGAACGGCACGTCTTCCTGGCCGGCTTCCGCACCGACGCGCTGGAGCTGATCAAGGGCTTCGACGTGTTCGCGATGAGCTCGGTCAGCGAGGGGATGTGCACCTCGCTCGTCGACGCGATGGCGGCGTCGAAGCCGGCGGTGGCCACCACCGCCGGCGGCATCCCGGAAGTGCTGGCCGACGGCGAGACCGGCTTCCTGGTGCCGCCGAAGGATCATCACGGCCATGGCCGAGCAGCTCGTGCTGCTGCTGAAGGACGAGGCGCTGCGCGCGCGCATGGGCGAAGCCGCGCTGGCCCGGGCCCGCGAGCACTTCACCGTCGAGCGGATGGTCGGAGGGACCGCGAGGGTTTATGAGACGTTCGGCCTGCAGACTTTCCACTCTTCACTTTCGGCCGACAGGCTCCCCTGAGCGGGCACTGTGTGTCGCCCTGTGCGCGGCCGTAGCCGCAGGCGTTCATCATGCCGACGTGGCAGAGCGAGAAGTCGTAGCGCACCGGGTCGCTCGGGGTCGATCGCGCGCAGCGACGCGGTGATCTCGGCCGCCATCTTCCAGCCCGGGCTGACGTAGCGCGTCAGGCGCAGGCACTGTGCCGAGCCGGATGACGTGCGTGTCGAGCGGCACGATCAGCCGCGCCGGCGAGACGCCGTGTCCAGACGCCGAGGTCGATCGCGTCGCGCCGCACCATCCAGCGCAGGAACAGGTTCAGCCGCTTGCAGGCGCTGCCGGCGGACGGGCGCGGGAAGAAGTAGCAGACGCCGGCCGCTCGGCCGCCGTGTCCGCCGTAGGCTTCACGCAGGTCGGTTTGCAGCGCCCGCGCGGTGAACGAGTCGAGCGCGCCGCCGATGTCGGCTGCCGCGGATCGTCGCCGGCCAGGAAGAACGCCTCGATCGAGCCGGATTCGCGCAGCATCCGCTGCAGGATCAGCAGCAGCGCGACGATGTCGCGGCCCGCGGATCCAGCGGTGCACGAGCGGTTCGAGCCGCCGGCTGTCCCGTGCCGCACGGTCGAATCGCGGACGAACGCCGCCGGGTGCGGCCCCATCACCGCGAGCAGCGCCTCGATCGATTGCAGGACGCTGGCGACCCGGCCGAAGGCCAGCGCCGCGGCGCAGAACCCGACCACTTCGCGGTCCTCGCTGTCGCGGTAGCGCCGCACGATGTGCACCGGATCGGTCGCGGATTCGACGTGGTCGAAGGTGCGGTACAGCGAATCGAGCCGCTCGCCGAGCGCCTCAGCCTGTGGTCGCGACGCGCGCAAGGGCCTCTCCAGCCAGGCGGCAGATCCGCCACTCGTTCATGACGCGCGCGCCCATCCGTTCGTAGAAGCGGACGGCCGGCGCGTTCCAGTCGAGCACCGACCATTCCAGCCGCCCGCAGCCCCGCTCGACGGCAATCGCCGCCAGCCTTGACAGCAACGCCCGTCCGACTCCACGGCCACGCGCGTCCTGGACGACGAACAGGTCCTCGAGATAGATGCCAGGCCGGCCGAGGAAGGTCGAGAAGTTGTGGAAGAACAACGCGAAGCCAACGGTCCGGTCCTCTTCGCGGGCGATGATCACTTCGGCGGCCGGTCTGTCACCGAACAGCCAGCGGCGAAGATCTGCCTCGGTCGCGACCACCTGGTCCTGGAGTGCTTCGTACACGGCGAGCGCGGTAATCAGCCGGAGGATGGCCGGGACGTCCTCGACCGTCGCCGCAGCAATCTGCAGTGCCATCAGAAGCTCGCGACAGGCACTCCGGACCTGCACAGTGGGCACTCCGCGGCCGGGTAGTTGTCCGGCGCGCGGTACTCGGCCAGCGCGATGTTCGGCACGCCGATGTCGACCATCGCCTCCATGCGATCGTAGATCTGTGCCGTGGCGATCACCGTGCCGCCGCCCTCGCGAATCAGCTCGGCACAGCGCGCCAGCGTCTGACCGGTGTTGCGCACGTCGTCGACGAGCAGCACCCGCCGTCCCTTCACCTGCTGCTGGTAGAAGCGGCTGACGCATGGCCGCAGTCGGCGTCGACGCCGAACGGCGCGAACATCGTCGGCTCGCGCGAAATCTCACGGCGGCTGTCGAGCAGCCCGGCGATGGTGTGCGCCAGCAGCGCTCCGCCGGTCACCGGGCCGGCGACGACCTCGGTATCGGCGACCACCGACGGTGGCAGCACGTCGAGCAGGTCCTGGGCGAAGCGCCAGATCGTCGACGGATAGCGGAACAGCTGGTGCGGATTGAGGTACAGCGGCCCATGGTAGCCGTTGCCGAAATCGAAGTGGCCGTTGAGCATCAGCACCTGGTATTGCTGCAGGTCCCTGAGCGCCTTCTCTCGGATTTCGTCGCGGCGATTCATGTCTCTCCGGGCGGGGTTACGTGGCCGGAGCCCGGAGGCATCCGGATTGTTGTACAGGAGCCGTCCGCCAACGATCGTCGCCGCGACACCGCCGCGCAGCCGCCAGCCGTCGAACGGCGTGTTCTTCGACCGCGAGCGCAGCTTCTGCGCGTCGATCCGCACGTCCAGGTCCGGCGCCAGGATCGTGATGTCCGCCGGTGCGCCGACCGCCAGCGAGCCGCCGGCGACCCGGAGGATCCGCGCCGGGTTGACCGACAGCAGCTCGACCAGTCGCGTCAGCCCGATCAGGCCGGTATGCACCAGCCGATCGAGCGACAGCGGCACCGCCGTCTCGAGGCCGACGATGCCGAAGGGCGCGCGGTCGAACTCGACCTTCTTCTCGTCGTAGTGATGCGGCGCGTGGTCGGTGGCGATGACGTCGACCGTGCCGTCGGCGATGCCCGCCAGCATCGCGTCGCGGTCGGCCGCCTCGCGCAGCGGCGGGTTCATCTTGGTGTTGGTGTCGTACGGCACCGGCGTCGTCGAGCGCCTCGTCGGTCAGCGTGAAGTGGTGCGGCGCGACCTCGCAGGTGACGCGGATGCCCGCCTCCTTGCGCCTTGCGTACGGCGCGCATCGAGGCCCGCGCGCTCATGTGCGCGACGTGAAAGGGCGAGCCGGTCAGCTCGGCCAGCAGGACGCCGCGCTCGACGCCGAGCGCCTCGGCGGCGCCGGGGATGCCGCGCAGGCCGAGCGACGCCGCATGGAAGCCCTCGTGCGCGACGCCGTCGCGCCTTGAGCGATGGGTCCTCGCAGTGCTCGATCACCGGCATGTCGAACATGCCGGCGTACTCGAGCGCGCGCCGCAGCAGCAGCGCCGTCGCCACCGGGTGACCGTCGTCGGTGATGGCGACGCAGCCGGCCTGCTGCAGTTCGGCGATGTCGGCGAGCAGCTCGCCCTTCGAGCCCTTCGAGACCGCGCCGATCGGGTAGACGCGGGCGAGGTTGGCGGCCGCCGCCTGCGCCAGGATCAGCGCGGTGACGTTGGCGTTGTCGTTGACCGGCGTGGTGTTCGGCATGCACGCGACCGCGGTGAAGCCGCCGGCGACCGCCGCGGCCGACGCCGGTCGCGACCGTCTCCTTGTGCTCCTGCCCCGGCTCGCGCAGGTGCACGTGCATGTCGATGAGCCCGGGACAGACGATGAAGCCCGGCGGGATCTCGACGCACCGTCGCCCCGTCGCACCGGCAGGTCGCGGCCGACGCGCGCGATGCGATCGCCGTCGATCAGCACGTCGCAGCATCGCCGTCGATGCCGTTGACCGGGTCGACGACCCGCCCGCCCTTAAGCAGCCTGCTTCATGTTCCGCTCCGCCGGCCAGCAGGTACAGCACCGCCATGCGCACGGCGACGCCGTTGGCCACCTGGTCGAGGATCACCGAGTAGGGACCGTCGGCCACCTCGGACGCGATCTCGACGCCGCGGTTCATCGGCCCCGGGTGCATGATCATCACGTCGGGCCTGGCCAGCCGCAGCCGCGCCTCGGTCATGCCGAACACGTTGAAGTACTCGCGCAGCGACGGGAAGTAGGCGCCCTTCCATCCGCTCGAGCTGGATCCGCAGCAGCATGATGACGTCGGCGTCGCGCACCGCCTCGTCGACGCTGCTGGTCGCCGCGGACGCCGAAGCCGCGCGACGTCCGTCGGGATCAGCGTCGGCGGACCGCACACCCAGACGTCGGCGCCCATCTTCGTCAGCAGCAGGATGTTCGAGCGCAGCACGCGGCTGTGCAGCAGGTCGCCGACGATGGCCACCTTCAGGCCGGCGAGCTGCTTCTTGCGCTCGCGGATGGTGAAGGCGTCGAGCAGCGCCTGCGTCGGGTGCTCGTGCATGCCGTCGCCGGCGTTGATGATCGCCGAGCGGCAGATGCGCGACAGCAGGTGGCAGGCGCCCGACGAGGAGTGGCGCAGCACGATCATGTCGGGCTTCATCGCCTCGAGGTTCAGCGCCGTGTCGGCCAGCGTCTCGCCCTTGACGACGCTCGAGGTGCCGATGGCGACGTTGAGCGTGTCGGCGCTGAGCCGCTTCTCGGCGATCTCGAACGACGTGCGCGTGCGGGTGCTCGGCTCGAAGAACAGGTTGACGACCGTCTTGCCGCGCAGCGCCGGGACCTTCTTGATCGGCCGCGTGCCGACCTCCTTCATCGCCTCGGCGGTGTCGAGGACCAGCGAGATCTCCGCCGGCGTCAGGTCGGCGATGCCGAGCAGGTCCTTGCTGCGCAGCGCGGTGACCGGCGGCCGTCGACCTGATCCGCGCTCATGGCCACCTCCCTGCCAGCACGCACTTCGTCGTGTGCCGTCGATCTCCTGCAGCCGCACCTGGACGCTTTCGCTCGGCGGCGGTCGGCAGGTTCTTGCCGACGTAGTCGGCCTTGATCGGCAGCTCGCGGTGGCCGCGGTCGACGAGGACGATCAGCTGAATCGCCTTCGGCCGGCCGAAGTCGATCAGCGCGTCGAGCGCGGCGCGCGTCGTCCGGCCGGTGTAGAGCACGTCGTCCACCAGCAGGATCTTGCGGTTGTCGATCGAGAACGGGATCTCGGTGCGGCGGACCAGCGGCTGCGGCCCGACGGCGTGGCGCATCAGGTCGTCGCGGTAGAGGGTGATGTCGAGCGCGCCGGTCGGGATGTCGTGGCCGGTGATCTCCTTGCAGCGCGCGCGCGAGGCGCCTGGCGATCGGCACGCCGCGCGTGCGCACGCCGACCAGCGCGAGGTCTTCGACGCCCTTTGTTGCGTTCGACGATTTCGTGGGCGATGCGGGTGAGGGTGCGGCCGATGCGGTCCGCATCCATGACGACAGGCATGGTGGACCTCTTCGCGGCCTCACAGGACCGCGGTTAAAGAGATGAGTCCCTATAGTAACCTGACTGGCGCGTGACTCTGTATTCGTCGCTGCTCAGCCGCCCTGTTCGCGCTCGATCCCGAGCGCGCGCACGATCTGACGATGGCGGCGCTGCGCCAGCCGGCTCGTCGCCGCGCTGCTGCGCGCCGGCCGCCGGCCCCATCGCCCGACCACCACCGCGCTGCGCCAGCATCTCGCTCGGCCTCGACCTTCGACAACCCGATCGGCCTCGGCCGCCGGCCTCGACAAGCAGGGCACGGCCGTCGGCGCCTGGGCGGCCTCGGCTTCGGCTTCGCCGAAATCGGCACGGTGACACCGCGGCCGCAGCCGGGCAACCCGAGGCCGCGGCTGTTCCGGCTGCCGGACGACCGCGCGCATCATCAATCGCTTCGGCTTCAACAGCGAGGGCGCCGAGGCGGTGGCGCGCATCTGGCGAACCTCGGCGGGCCGGCAGGCCGCCGGCATGCGCCTCGGCGTCAACGTCGGCAGGAACAAGGAGACGCCCAACGAGCGCGCCGTCGACGACTACGTCGGCGCCGATCGAGGCGCTGCAGCCCTCTGCCGACTACTTCGTCGTCAACGTCAGCTCGCCCAACACCGCCGGCCTGCGCGAGCTGCAGGAGGGCCGCGACGCTGCGGCCGCTGCTCGAGCAGGTGCGTCAGCCGCGCGGCGCGCGCGACGCCGGCCGATCCCGGTCCTGGTGAAAGTCTCCCCCGACCTCGACCGCGGATGAACTGCTGCAGCTCGGTGGACGCGGCGCTCGAGGGCGGCGCGGCCGGCGTCATCGCCACCAACACGACGACTCGCCCGCGCCGGCCTGCGCGCGCCGGCGCGCTCAGCCGGCGAAGCCGGCGGCCTGAGCGGCGCGCCGCTGCGCCGCCGGCCAACGATGCCTGCCGCGCGCCTGTTCCGCCACCTGCGGCGGCCGCGTGCCGATCGTCGGCGTCGGCGGCATCTGCACCGCCGACGATGCCTACGAGCGCATCCGCGCGGGCGCCTCGCTGGTGCAGATCTACACCGCGCTCATCTACGAAGGCCCCGGCGCTCGCCGCGCCGATCGTCCACGGCCTCGCCGAGCGGCTGGCGCGCGACGGCTTCAACAACATCGGGGAGGCGATAGGCGTCGATGTCCGCTGAGCCAGCTGCTGGTCGCGCTCGACGTCGAGAGCGGCGCGCGCGCCCTGCGAACTGGCCGCGCGAGCTGCGCGGACGTCGCCGGCGGCTTCAAGATCGGCAGCCGCCTGTTCACGCTCGAAGGCCCGTCGCTCGTCCGCGGCTGGCCGACGCCGGCGACGCGCGTGTTCCTCGACCTCAAGTTTCACGACATCCCGAACACCGTCGCGCAGGCGGTGGAGTCGGCGGTCGCGACCGGCGCCTGGATGATCAACGTGCACGCGTCCGGCGGCGCGGCGATGATGCAGGCCGCGGCGCGGCCGCGGCCGCGACGCGGCAGCGCGCGACCGGCCGGCCGCGCGCCGCTGGTCATCGCGGTCACGGTGCTCACCAGCATGGACGAGGCGACGCTGCGGCCGACGGGCGTCGCGCGGCCGCTGCTCGACCAGGTCGTGGCGCTGGCGCGGATGGCGCAAGGCGCCGGGCTGCGACGGCGTGGTCGCCTCGCCGCTGGAGACCGGCGGCGATCCGCGCGGCGTGCGGACCGGACTTCGCGATCGTGACGCCCGGGCATCCGCGGCGCCGCGGCCGGCGAGCGAGAAGAACGATCAGGCGCGAACGATGGGGCCGGCCGAGGCGGTGCGCGCCGGCGCCAGCTACCTGGTGGTGGGACGGCCGATCATCGCTGCCGCGGACCCGCGCGCTGCGGCGGATGCGATCGTGCGTGAACTGGCGGGAGCGGGATGGCAGATGACCACTGCGGAAGAAGCCGGAGACCACGGAGTAGCTGTCCGTACTCGTGATCTCCGTGACTCCGTGGTCGTCACGCGGCGCGTCGTGCAGGTCTGGCCGAACGCCGACCTGGCACTGTCTACTTCGCGGTGATGACGAAGTGCGCGCGGCGGTTGCGCGACCAGCAGCCTCGGTGTCGTCGGTGCAGACCGGCGTCTCCTCGCCCTTGCTGACGACCAGCAGCCGATCGGCGGCGATGCCGAGACCGACCAGGTAGTCCTTCACCGCGGTGGCGCGACGCTCGCCGAGCGCGAGGTTGTATTCGTTCGTGCCGCGCGAGTCGGCGTGCCCTTCGACCGTCACGCGCACCGACGTCCAGCGCCGCATCCAGTCGGCGTTCTTCTGCAGCACTGCCGCGCTGATCCTCCTTGATCATCGACTGGTCGAAGTCGAAGAACACGTCGGCGAGCGGCATTTCGCCGTTCAGCTCGTCGAGCGTCTTGCGCGAGAAGATCTCGTCCTCGGTCAGCGGGCGCGGCGCGGAGCCGGCGCGGGGGGTGGTGGCGGCGGTGGCGGCGGTGGCGGTGTCGGCGGCACGGCGGCAACCGGCGGCGGCGGTGGCGGGGCGGGCGGTGGCACCTTCTTGGCACACCCCGACCAGGCAATCACCATCACCAACAGGATGGCGAGAACGGACACGCGTCGGCGCGGATGCATCTGCAGAGTCTCCTGCGGTTATTTCCCTGTGATCTTGTGCAACGGACTAGGCGAGCTTAGCTGCCGATCCTGGCAGTGTCAATCAGGCGATCGACCCGATCGACACGGATGTCGAAGAGTCGCAGGCCCAGGCGCCGCGTGTCGGCGGTGCCTTCGGCCGCACCAGGCAGATAGACGCCATCGGTTTCCACCACGACAGCGCCGGCGGCGCGGAGCACTGCCTCGCGCGGCACAGTTACGGTCCATTCGAAGTCGGCCGCTGGCTGCAGTGTGCCGAACGCCTGCCCTGCTGCACTGATCTTCACAGTCGGCGGCGCATCGACATAGCGCAGCGGCGACTCGCCACGCAGGGTCAGCCGCACACCCTGCGGTGGCACCACCTGGATGACCGAGCGGTCGCTCGTCCAGCGCCAGCGCCGCCCGGTTGCGTTGTCGTATTCGGCCTCGTGCCACCCCTCGCCGAACGCGTAGAGCAGCCCGTCCGCCGGCTGCACGTCGAATTGCCGCACCGCCACACGTGGCATCGGCTGCCCCGGCACGACCGCATGCGCCGTGATGGTCAGCGGCGCGTACTGCGATGTGTCACCGGCAATTCCAGACGGCAGGTCGATGAGGCGCAGCGCGTTGGCTCCTGCGGCAGGGTCGGCAACCCATCGCTCGACCGCGACGCCGTCGATGGCCAGGTCGTAAGCAACCGCGCCGCTGGTCCCGGCGTCGAGGAAGCGCGTGCCGACCAGCACCTTCAGCCGCTCTCGGCCGCGCCGCACGAACGCCTCGATCGGCCGGCGGTCGATTCCGCTACCGCTGTCCTGTGCGATGCCGCCGGTCTCCGGCGTCAACGCCCACCCTTCGGTCGCAAACCACCGCGGCGGCTCGAATCGATACCAGTCGACACCCTCCGGCCGAGTTCCGCCCAACTCGCCGCGACCGCTGACCGACCAGCGGTAGTGCCGCACCCGGGTTCGCGCCTGCGGATCGATGAGCGCGAGGTCCGTGCGCTTGGGATCGGCGAGGAACCAGACTGGGGCCACGCCGCCGCTGCGCCAGTACGCCGCCAGGTCGAGCCACTCGTAGCTGCGGTCGCGGCTCGACCACCGGCAAGCCGGCGGCGGATGCGGCCTGCAGCGGGCGCCGCAGCGCGTAGTGCGAATAGACGGCTGCCGGGGGCGAGTTCCGGCTCGCGCTGGCCATCTCGGCGATCGCGCGGAAGGCCGGATGCGATTCGCGGCCATAGGCGACACCGCCCGGGAGGGCGACCGCGAGTGCGAACGCCACCAGGCCGGCGGCGAGCACCCGGCCGGAGCGGCCGGCAGCGTCGAGGCCGCTGACGGCGAGGCAGGCGACCGCCGGCACGACCGGCAACGCGTACCGCACGGTGAGGGTCTCCTGAAACAGCAGGTGGAACAGGGCATACGGCGCGAACGCGACGACCAGGAGCGCCAGTGCGCGACGGCCGTTGACGAGCAGCACGGCGGTTCCCGCCGTGGCGGCGAGGAGCGCGACCACCGCCAGTGGCACGGAGGCCCAGGGCAGCACGAACGACTCGTAGAGGGCGAACGCGAGCCGGCGCGGCGTCGGGTTCGCCCACAGCATGTCGACCCACGCGAAGTCCTCGCCGGCCTGCGAGCCGAGCGCGGCAAGGTAGGCGTCGATACCGCCGCTCGCCAGCACCAGCGGCACCGCCCAGGCCAGGCACGCCGCCGCGGCGGCGGCGACCGGCCGGCTGACGAGCCAGCCAGATGCCGGCCTGGCGCTGCCCCACCAGCGCGACCGCCATCAGCGGCGCCGTCAGCCAGAGCGTCTGCGAACGGATCCCGATCGCGAGTCCCGCTGCCGCAGCTCCGGCGACCAGCCAGCGCCGGTCGCGCATGCCGCCGACGAGCAGCGCCTGCGCAGCCAGGGCGGCACCGAGGCCAGGCATGTCGCTCATCGGCCGCAGGCCGGTCATCCAGAACAGCGGCGCCGCCGCCATCAGCGCCACCGCCCACGCCGCCACGCCGCGAGCGCGCGGCCGCATCGCATCGAACGAGGTAAACAGCGATGCGGCCGCGACGAGCGCGAGCGCGCCGCCGACGGCCGACCAGACCGCCAGCGCCAGCGCATCGGCGCGCACGGCGTCGAGCGTGGAGGAGGCGGCCTGGATCGCCGCGAGCGACAGGCGGCCGAGCGCGATGTAGACGGGATAGCCTGGCGGGTGCGGCTGATGACGGGCGGGATCGAAGTCGTGCAGCCCCAGCGCGAAGTTGATCGAGTCGATGTCTTCGAGCGACGGCGCGAGGAACGGCAGATGCGCGAATCAGCCAGGTCAGCGCGATCGCCGCGGTCACCATGGTGCCGCGCCTGGAGCCGGCGATCTCAGACCGGACGGAGACGGAGACCCTCATTCAGGCTGCCCATCCGATATCCCTGCAGGTCGATGGTCACGTGCTGGTAGCCGAGCTCTCGCAGTGCCGCGACGATACGCGCGCGCATGCCGCGGCTCGAGCGCACGGGCGAGTTCGTCGCGGCCCGATCTCGAGCCGCGCCAGCGGCCGTTGCGCGGTGCCGCCCTCCGCGGCCGGCGCTCGTGATGGCGGACGCGGCAGACGCGGAAGCCGAAGCTGCGCAGCGCATCCTCGCTCCGCTCGATCATGCCGCAGCTTGGCGTCGGTGACTTCGGAGTGATACGGGATGCGCGAGGACAGGCAGGCCGATGCCGGCTCGTCCCAGGTCGGCAGGCCGGCGCGGTGCGAGAGCTCGCGGATGTCGTCTTTGGTCAGGCCGGCTTCGTCGAGCGGGCTGCGCACGCCGAACTCGCGCGCCGCCTGACGCCCGGGCCGGTAGTCGCCGCGGTCGTCGGCGTTGCTGCCGTCGACGATCGCGGCGAAGCCGCGCTCGCGCGGCCAGCCGCGTCAGCGTGCGTGTAGAGCTCGTGCTTGCAGTAGTAGCAGCGGTTGACCGGGTTGGCGCGATACTCCGGCGCGGTCGAGTTCCGCGGTGTGCACGATCTCGTGCGCAGGCCGAACTCGCGCGCGATGCGCAGCGCGAGCTGACGGTGGTGGTCGGGATAGCTGGGACTGTCGGCGGTGACGCAGAGCGCGGTGGTGCCGAGCACGCGGTGGCCGCCCAGCCGAGATAGGCGCTGTCGACGCCGCCGCTGAACGCGACGATCACGGAGTCGAAGGTGGCGAGCAGGTCGAACAGCCGGCGCTGCTTCGCCTCGGCCTCGTCGACCGGCGCCGCACCGGGGGCACCCGGCACGTGCTCAGCCACCCGGATTGTCACTCCTCGACTTCCTCTTCCTCGTCCTCGTCTTCGTCCTCGTCGTCCTCTTCGTCGTCTTCCTCCTCGTCATCGAGGTCGTCGTCATCGTCGTCGTCGTCGGCGAGCTCGACTTCGTCGTTGCCGTCAGGACGACGAGGTTCTTGCCGCATTCGGGACAGCTCAACGTGTCGCCTTCTTCGAAGTCGTCGGTGTCAATCTCGTCGAATTCGCACTCTGGGCAGGTCGCCATACGGGCTCCATGAGGGTCGGCCGGGCTCGAGAGGGACCGGGACACGCATCCACTTGCGGGGAGGAATCGGCCCGGGGGAGCTCAAATTATAACGAGATCCCGCGAATCTGGGCAATGAACCCTACCGCACGAGCCGGGCGGTTCCGATACGATCCGGCGATGTCGCGCCGGCGCTGGTGGCGGTGAAGACGGTGCTCGTCGCGGACGACACGGCCTTCGTGCGTGACCGGTTCAAGGACGGCTCGAGGCCGCCGGCCACCGCACCGTGGCGGTGCGCACCGCCGGCGAACTGCTGCAGCGGCTGCGCGAACAGGACCGAGCCGGCTCGACCTGATCGTGCTCGACCTGCGGCTGCCGCAAGGCCGCGGCGTCGCGCTGATACGTGCGATGCGCGAGATCGACCCGAAGGACCCGCCGGTGGTCGTCTTCAGCGGCACGATCGCCAACGCCGCGGAGGTGCGCGAACTGGCAGCGCTCGGCGTCGCCGGCTACGTCAACGAATACGCCTCCGTGCAGCACATCCTGCCCGCGCTCGCGCCGCACCTGTTCCCCGACCACTACAACCGCCGCTCGAGCCCGCGCGTCGTCCTCGGCATTGCCGGTGCCTACCGCTTCGGCAACACCATCGCCTCGGCCCTGACGCTCAACGTCAGCACCGGCGGGCTGGCATTGCGGACGACCAGCGCGCTCGACGTCGGCAGCGAGGTGAAGGTGCGGTTCCGCATCCCCGGCGCCAAGAAGGAGATCGAAGCGGCCGGCGCGGATCACCTGGGTCGACCGGCGTGATCGGCATGGGCGTGCAGTTCACCGCCGTGACTGCAGCCGACCACACCACCATCGACGAGTTCGTGCAGGCGCATTTCTTCACGAACCGGAAGGCGTGAACGAAGGGTTCGGGGGGCGTGGGCGCGACGGACCTTCGTACAAAACCGTTGAACGCTCCCGGCGCCCGGCGTGAAGAACATGCAGCGCTGGTGTCGCGGCGCTCATGCGCGCCACCTCGGGGAAGGCGTCAGCCGGTGCGACTAGCACGAACCGCCAGAACCCAACCCTCTGAACCAACGAACCTCCCTTATCTCGTCCTCAACAACCGCAGCGCGTTGGCGACGACGATGACCGATGCGCCGGTGTCGGCGAGCACGGCCATCCACAGCGTGGCGGCGCCGGTGACGGCCAGCACGAGGAACAGCCGCCTTGAGCACCAGCGACACGGCGACGTTGGTCTTGACGTTGCGCAGCGTCGCGCGCGCGAGGCGGAGCGCGTAGGGCAGCTTCAGCAGTTCGTCGGACATCAGCGCGACGTCGGCGGTCTCGAGCGCGACGTCGGAGCCGGCGGCGCCCATCGCCACGCCGACGTCGGCGGCGGCCAGCGCCGGCGCGTCGTTGACGCCGTCGCCGACCATCATCACTGCGCCGGTTCTGGCGCAGCGGCGCGATGAGCGCGTGCTTCTGTTCGGGCAGCAGGCCGCCGTGATGTTCGTCGACGCCGACGCGCTGCCGCGACGGCCGCGGCGGTGTCGGGGTGATCGCCGGTCAGCATGACCACGCGCTCGATGCCGTGCGACCGCAGCAGCTCGATGGCTCTCGCGGGCCCCGGCGCGCGGCGCGTCGGCGACCGCAATCGCGCCGAGCACCATGGCGTCGACCGCGACGAGACACAGCGACTTGCCGGCCTGGTGCAGCGCCGCGGCGTCGCCGAGTCCGGCGGCACGGCGATACCGCGCGCGGCGAACAGCCGGCCGTTGCCGACCAGCACCCGGCCTTCCCGACACCTGCCCCTCGGCGCCGAGACCCGGCATCGGCGGCGAAGCGCGGTCAGCCCGGGGCAGCTCAGGCCGAGCGCGCGCGGCGGCGCGAGGATGGCGCGGGCGACCGGATGCTCGGAACGCGACTCCACGGCGGCCGCATAGCGCACCACGTCGGCGGCCGTCGCGGTGCCGACCGGCAGCACGTCGGTGACCTGCGAGATTGCCGCTCGTCAGCGTGCCGGTCTTGTCGAACGCCACCACGCTGACGGCGGCCAGCCGCTCGAGGTGCGCGCCGCCCTTCACCAGCACGCCGCCGCGCGCGGCAGCCGACAGCGCCGAGACGATCGAGACCGGCGTCGAGATGACGAGCGCGCACGGGCAGGCGATCACCAGCAGCACGAGCGCGCGGTAGAGCCAGGTGGCCGCATTCGGCGCCGGCAGCAGCGGCGGGGCGACCGCGACCGCCAGCGCCAGGACGATCACCGCCGGCGTGTAGACGCGCGCGAAGCGGTCGACGAACGACTGCACCGGCGCCCGCTGCGACTGCGCCTCCTCGACCAGGTGGATGATGCGGGCCAGCCGCGTGTCGCGACCGATGCGCGCGACCGTCAGTTCGAGCGCGCCGCGGCCGTTGATCGTGCCGGCGTAGACCTCGTCCCCCGCGCTCTTGTCGACCGGCAGCGACTCGCCGGTGATCGGCGCCTCGTTGACGTCGCTGCGGCCGATGGTGACGACGCCGTCGACCGGGATCTTGTCGCCGGGCCTGACGATGACGACGTCGCCGCGAACGACGTCCTCGATCGGCACGTGCCGCTCGGTGCCGTCGCGCTTGACGAGCGCCTGCCGCGGCGACAGGTCGAGCAGCGCGCGAATCGCCTGGCGGGCGCGCTCGAGTGTCCGCACCTCGAGCCACTGCGCGATCGCGAACAGCAAGACGACGGTCGCCGCCTCGAACCAGTCGTGCAGCAGCAGCGCGCCGGCGACGGCGATGACCATCAGCACGTTGATGTCGACGTTGCGCGCGCGCAGCGCCGCAGCGGCGCGGCGGGCCGGGTAGACGCCGCCGGCAGCGCCGCGCCGACATAGAGCGGTGCCACTGCGGATGTCGCCCCGGCGAACGAGGCGGCCGTGCCGCCAGCCATCAGCGCCGCGGCGACGGCGACCAGGCGGAAGCGCCAGCGGGCGTCGCCGCCCGAGGGTCGCGGCGCCTCGTGCTCGAGCCACATCCGCATCCCGGTCTGGCCGATCGCATCGACCATCGCCGACGTCGTCAGCCTGGCCGCGTCGTACTTGACGTGCAGCCGCTGGCCGATGACGTCGGCGGACATCGCCTCCATGCCGGGCAGCGGCTTCAGCCGGCGCTCGAGGATGACGACCTCCTCGTTGCAGTCCATGCCCTCGACGCGGAACACCGCTTCGGCGTGGAGCTCGCAGGTCGTGCAGGCCACGTCGACGGCGCGGTGCGGCCATCAGCGTGCGGCCTGGCGGCCGCCCTCCTGGACGTGCCTGAGCCCCTGCCGGAACAGCGCCAGGACGTGCTGGTCGTCGAGCGCGTAGAAGATCATGCGTCCCTCTCGCCGCGACCGGACGATGCGGGTGTTGCGCAGCAGGCGCAGCTGGTGCGACACGGCGGACTCGGTCACGCCGAGCCGGGCGGCGATGTCGCCGACGCTGAGCTCATCGCGCGAGAGCACGTCGAGGATGCGGACGCGGGTCGGGTCGCCAAGCACCCGGAAGATTTCGGTCAGGCCGTCGACGTCACCCTGCGGCATCAGTGGCATATATGAACAAGTATTCATATGATACCCGACTTTTCGGGCCACCGCGTCGTCCGATCGACCGGTGCCGCGAGGCGGCCGGCGCACCGTGCCGCCGGCGCCCAATCGCGCGCAGCTGTTGCCGAGCTCGGTCCGCATCGGCTAGCATTGCGGGTTGGAGAGCGCTAAACGGCTGTCCATCCAGAGCTTACAAGCACAATTCATCGGAGGCAGACGCCGTGATCGAGGTCCAGCACCTCACCAAGCGATACGGCCCCTTCACGGCCGTCGACGACGTCAGCTTCAGGGTCGAGCGCGGCGAGATCCTCGGCTTCCTCGGTCCGAACGGCGCCGGCAAGACCACGACGATGCGGGTGCTGACCGGCTACATGCCGCCGACCGAGGGCAAGGCGGTCGTCGCCGGCTACGACGTGCTCGAACAGCCGATCGAAGCCAAGCGGCGCACCGGCTACCTGCCGGAAACGCCGCCGCTCTACCCCGACATGACCGTGCGCGACTACCTGATCTTCTGCGCCCGCATCAAGGGCGTGCCGCGGGCCGAGCGCAAGTCGCGCGTCGGCACGGTGATGGAGCGGACCCGCATCGCCGACATGGCCGACCGGCACTGCGGCAAGCTGTCGAAGGGCTACCGGCAGCGCGTCGGCCTCGCCCAGGCGCTGCTGCACAATCCGGACGTGCTGATCCTCGACGAGCCGACGGCCGGCCTCGACCCGAAGCAGATCATCGAGACGCGCCAGCTGATCAAGGAGCTCGGCGGCGATCACACGATCATCCTGAGCACGCACATCCTGCCGGAGGTCAGCCAGACCTGCCAGCGGGTCGTCATCATCAACAAGGGCCACGTCGTCGCCGTCGACACGCCGGACAACCTGACGTCGCGGCTGCGCGGCTCGGAGACGCTGTACGTGCAGGTGGACGCGCTCGGCGGCGACGCAGCGGCGCTGCTGGCGGCGATTCCCGGCGTCCGGCGGGTGGCGGCCTCCGACGGCACGGCCCGGCCGTCGCCTTCGAGGTCGACAGTGAAACCGGCCGCGACATCCGCCGCGAGCTGGCGGCGACCATCGTCAACCGCGGCTGGGGCCTGCTCGAGCTGCGGCCGATGCGCATGAGCCTCGAGGACATCTTCCTGCACCTGACGACGGAGGACGCGGCGGCGGCGCCGGCGGCGGCGGAGGTATCCCATGAGTAACATCCTCGCCATCGCGCACAAGGAGCTGAAGGGCTACTTCGCGTCGCCGATCGCTTACATCGTCATCGGCTTCTTCTCGTTGCTCTTCGGCTTCTTCTTCTACTCGCTGCTCGAGTTCTTCAACCGCCAGAGCATGCAGATGATGGGCGGCGGCGCGGACACCGCCGATGAACGTCAACGAGCAGCTGATCCGGCCGGTGTTCCTCAACGCCAGCGTCATCCTGCTGTTCGTGCTGCCGATGATCACGATGCGCACCTACTCGGAGGAGAAGCGCTCGGGCACGATCGAGCTGCTGCTGACGTCGCCGCTGACCGACTTCCAGATCATCATCGGCAAGTTCCTCGGCGCGATGGCGCTCTACGCGGCGATGCTGGCGGTGACGCTGATCCACATGGCGGTGCTGTTCGTCTTCGGCAACCCCGAGTGGAAGCCGATCGCGACCGCCTACCTCGGCCTGCTGCTGATGGGCGGCTGCTTCGTCTCGGTCGGCCTGTTCATCTCGAGCCTGACCAGGAACCAGATCGTCGCCGGCATGATCACCTTCGCGGTGTTCCTGATGCTGTGGGTCATCAACTGGATCGCCTCGTTCACCGGCCCGACGGCGCAGCCGGTGCTCAACTACCTGTCGATCACCGATCACCTCGACGACTTCACCAAGGGCGTCATCGACACCAAGCACCTCGTCTACTACCTCAGCTTCATCAGCGTTCGGCCTGTTCCTGACCGCCCGCTCGGTGGACACCGAACGGTGGCGCGGCTAACCATGAGTCAGACGATCCTCGGACATCCTCGAGCTGGATCGGCATCGCGCTGGTCTTCGGCGCCGTCGCCGTGCGCATTCTCGGCGCGGTCGGCGCGATCGAGGTGACCGAGCGGGTGGACCAGTACGCGGTCTACGCCGCGTGGGCCGGCCTGGCGCTGGTCGTCGCTCTACACGCTCGGCCAGTGGCGCGACATCGTCACCTTCTTCAAGCGCCGCAACGCGCGCTACGGCGCCATGGCCGGCGTCAGCGTGCTGGTCGTGCTCGGCATCCTCGATCGCGGTGAACTACCTGTCGGCGCGGCAGAACAAGCGCTGGGACCTGACCGCCAACAAGCAGTTCAGCCTGTCGGAGCAGACCGTCAAGCTGCTGCAGAGCCTCGATGCGCCGGTGAAGTTCCTGGTGTTCGACCAGGACGCGAACTTCGATCGCTTCCGCAGCCGCCTCACCGAGTACGAGTACCAGTCGAAGAACGTCACGGTCGAGTACATCGACGCCGACAAACGGCCGGTCGAGGCGAAGCAGTACGACGTGCAGCAGTACGGCACGGTCGTGATCGAGTACAAGGGCCGCACCGAGCGGGTGACCACCGACTCGGAGCAGGACCTCACCAACGCGCTGATCAAGGTGATCACCGGCGAAGAAGAAGGTCTACTTCCTCGCGGGCCACGGCGAGAAGGACCCGGCCGGCAGCGAGCGCACCGGCTACAGCGCGATCGCCGACGCGCTGCAGCGCGACAACTTCGAGTTCGAGACGCTGATCCTGGCGCAGACGAACCGATTCCCGCCGACGCGACGGTGCTGATCGCGGCGGGACCGCGCACCGACCTGCTGGAGAGGAGGTGCCGCTGCTGCGCGACTACCTGGCGAAGCAGGGCAAGCTGCTGGTGCTGCTCGATCCGGCCGACGACCTCAAGGCGCCGGCGGCCGACGCCGCGCTCACCGGGCTGCTGAACGAGTGGGGCATCGACGCGACCAACTCGGTCATCGTCGACGTCAGCGGCCGAACCACCGTCGCCACCGTCGCGGTCGCCGCGCCGCCCTATCCGACGCACGCGATCACCGACCGCTTCAACCTGCTGACGATGTTCCCGCTGGCGCGCGCGGTGGCGCCGGCAAAGACGCCGCCCGCCGGCCGCAACGCGCAGCCGTTCGTGCAGACCGCGGCGCGCAGCTGGGCCGAGACGACGTTCGCCCAGCTCGAGACCCGAATGCGCTGGCGCCCGAGCCGGACAAGGGCGACATGGCCGGCCCGGTCGCCGTCGCCGCGGCCGTCGCGGTCCCGGCCACCGAGGAGACGCCGGCGGCGCCGGCGACGGACGGCGGCAGAGGCGCCAGGCAAGCCGGAGACACGCATCGCCGTGGTCGGCGACTCGGACTTCGCCGCCAACGCCTACCTCGGCGTCGAAGGCAACCGCGACCTGTTCATGAACACGGTGAACTGGCTGGCGCAGCAGGAGAACCTGATCTCGATCCGGCCGCGCGAAGCGGCCGACCGCCGCCTCACGATGACCGCCAACCAGTCGCGCGGCATGTTCTGGCTGTCGATCGTCATCGTCCCGCCGATGATCTTCGGCAGCGGCATCTACACCTGGTGGCGGAGGCGATAGACATGCGCGGCCTGCGATCGACGCTCGTGCTGCTCGTCGTCCTCGCCGGACTGGTCGGCTACATCTACTTCGTCGACGCGAAGAAGCCGGCGGCCGGAACCGAGACGAAGGAGAAGGCGTTCGCCGGCCTCGCCGCCGGCGACATCGAGGAGATCGAGATCAAGGCTGCTGAAGGCGACACCACGCGCCTGCAGAGAAAGGACGCGAACTGGCAGGTGGTCGCGCCGCTGCAGGCGGACGCCGACGAGGGCGAGGCGACCGCGATTGCCGCCAGTCTCGCCACTCTCGAGGTCGAACGCGTCGTCGACGAGAACCCGGCGGACGTGAAGCAGTACGGGCTCGAGCCCGGCACGGATCGACGTCGCGTTCCGGGCCAAGGGAGACAAGGAACTCCGGCACCTGCTGATCGGCGAGAAGACGCCGACCGGCGGCGACCTCTACGCCAAGGTGCCCGGGGAGAAGCGGGTGTTCCTGGTGAGCTCGTCGCTGGACACGACGTTCAACAAGGACACGTTCGCCCTGCGCGACAAGTCGGTCCTCAAGTTCGACCGCGACAAGGTCGACGGCCTCGAACTGGTGAACGGCGCGACAACCTTGCAGATGGCCAAGTCGGGCGACGAATGGAAAGTCGTCCAGCCGGTGCCGTCGCGCGCCGATTACGGCACGATCGAAGGCGTTGTCGAGCGGCTCGCCACCCTGCAGATGCAGGGCATCGTCGCGCCAGAGGGCGGCGACCTGAAAGGTATGGGCTCGACAAGCCGACGGCAACGCTGACCGTCGTCACCGGCAGCTCACGGGCGACGCTGCTGTTGGGCCGGACCGACAATGCCTTGGTGTTCGCCAAGGACGTCTCGCGGCCGATGATCTTCACCGTGGCGCCGACGGTCCGCGACGACACCATCAAGGACCCGGGTGATTACCGGCGCAAGGACCTGTTCGACGCCCGTTCGTTCACCGCCACGCACGTCGAGCTCACCCGCGGCAGCGAGACGTTGCGCTTCGACAAGACGACCAGGGACGGCAAGGACTCGTGGAAGGACGCGGCGGGCAAGGAGGTCGACGCGACCAAGATCGAGGACCTGCTCTCCCGCGTGACCGGGTTGCGCGCGCAGTCATTCGACGCCACCCGCAACGCGGCACTGGCGATGCCTGCCCTCGCAGTGAACGTCAGCTACGGCGACAAGAAGATGGAGACGGTCAGCTTCGCCCGCTCCGGCAGCGACGTGGTTGCCGCGCGGAGCGACGAGACCGGCACCGCGATCGTGGAAGCGGCCGCGTTCGACGAAGCACTGAAGGCGCTCGATGCGGTGAAATAGGTACGGACATGCCACGCAAGGCGGAATCGACGGTGCGGATGCAACACGTCAGCGGACCCGCGCGCGCTGCTGCGTTTGCGGCCTGCGTGGCACTCGGCGGCGCCTGCGCGCACGGTTCGGTTCAGGCGCCGCACACACCTCCGACCCTGGCGATCGTGGATGTTGCCGCCGCGCCCGCACCCTCGTCGGCGTTGGCCCCGGCGTACGCATCTCTGCCAGCCGCCGAACCGTCGGCTCTCGCGCGGCTCGCCGATGACATCTCCGCTGCAACCCGGCTCCCGGCGTCCAGCGTGGCTCCTGGGGCATCGTCGTCGAGTCGCTCGACCGCGATGAACGGCTGTTCGAGCTGAACCCGCGTGCCTTGCTGGTGCCGGCGTCGGTCGCCAAGCTGGTCAGCGTCGCATCGGCGGTCGATGCCGTCGGCTGGGACTACCGGTTCGACACCTCGCTGCGGAGTGCCGGCACGATCTCGCGTGGGGTGCTGCGCGGCGACCTGGTCGTGGTCGGCTCCGGTGATCCGTCGATCGGCGGTCCGGGCGGGGAGGATCTCGCCGGCTGGGCCGAGGCACTGAAAGGACTCGGCATCACCGCGATCGACGGCCGCATCATCGGCGACGACGACGCGCTCGAGGAGCCCCGGCCGGCACTGGCCTGGGCGTGGGACGACCTCGGCTACCGCACCGGGGCGATCTTCGGCGCGCTCAACTTCGCCGAGAACCGCATGGCGGTCACGATCGCGCCGGGCCGGAACGTCGGCGAGCCCACCGCCCTCGCCGTCGAGCCGCTCGGCGCCGTACCGCGGATTCACCAATCGTACCGAACGACCGCGCCCGGCACCCGGCCGCTGCTGTGGCCGGAGCAGCGGCCCGGCGAATCGGTGCTGACCATCGCCGGTTCGCTGCCGGTCGGCTCCGCCCCGGTCACGCTCAGCGTCGCTGCCGGCAACCCGACGCTCTGGTTCGCCAACGTGCTGCGCCAGCGGCTGATTGCCGCCGGGATCGCCGTAAGCGGGGCCGCGCTCGACATCGACGACGTCTCCCCGCGCGTGGTCAGCGCGCAGCTGGCAGAGCTGTTTACCTACCGGTCGGCTCCGCTGTCCGACATTGTGCAGCCGCTGCTGAAGGAGAGCATCAACCTGTACGGCGAGGCGGTGTTGCGGCTGAACGCACGCCCGGCAGTGTTCCCGACCAACGACGCGGCGCTCGAGGGGCTGCGAGCCCGCCTTGCCGACTGGGGCGTGCCGCAGGATTCGCAGCAGCTGGTCGACGGCTCGGGACTCTCGCGCCGGGACGTGATGGCACCCGAGCTCCTGGTGACCGTCTTGAAGCGCCACTACGATGCGTCGGCGACGTCGCCGTGGATGACCGGGCTGCCCATCGCCGGGGTCGACGGATCGCTGCAGGCGCGGATGAAGGGGACCCCGGCCGAGGGCAACGTGCGAGCGAAGACCGGCACGATGTCGAACATCCGCTCGCTCGCCGGCTACGTCACCAGCCGTGACGGCGAGCCGCTCGCGTTCGCCATCATCGTGAACAACTTCGAAGGCGGTGGCGCCGCGGCAGTGCAGGCGATCGATGCGATCGCGGCGCGCCTCGCGGACTTCACGCGGCGGTGACGTGGCGGCGCGTGACGCCCGCTTCAGCCTGTCAGCGGACCTCAGTTGCCGACAGCAACGCGAGCGCAGCCTCGGCGATCTGCTGCGGATCACCACTGAGGCCACCGCCTTGCGCCAGGTCCGGCTTTCCACCACCGCGGCCACCGAAGCGGTCGAGCAGCTGTCGCAGGATCTGGCTCACGTCCACTCCTGCGCCCGCAGAGCGGGCGATCACGACGTTGGCCGGCGGCGATGCCGAGAACAGCGCGGTGACGGTGCCGCGCTCGGCGACCAGCGCCGCCGCAATCGCCTTCAGACCGGCCGCATCCCAACCTTCGAGCACCTGAACGATCGGCTTCTGCGTCGCTGCCGCCGCGCTCCGGGCGCTCGATTCAGCCCGCAGCCGCGCCGCCTCGTGAACGGCAAGCGCCGCCTGCATCCGGCCCAGCGTCTTGCGCAGGTCGCGCGATTCAGCCTGAACCTTCTCGACTGCCGCAGGCAGCGCGGCGGGCACGACCGACAACACCCGCACAGCGCCAGCGACCGCATCGCGGTAGCTACGCAGCGACCGTAGCGCCCTGCCGCCGCACACGAACGTGAGGCGCATCCCGGACTTGAACCGCTCGGTGCCAACCGCGGCAATCATGCCGACGGCGCCGGTCCGGGACACGTGCGTGCCGCCGCACGCCGACAGGTCGAAATCGGCCACTTCGATCAGCCGCAGCGGCCCCTGCCGCGCCGGTTCCTTGCGCAGCGGCAGCCGGCTGGCCTCCGCTGCGGAGACGAAGCGGATCGCCACCGGCCGATCTTCCCAGACGATGCGATTGGCTTCGTCGACAGCGCGTTCGAGGTCCGCGGCGCCGAGCTCCCGCGCCAGGTCGATGGTGGCGGTCTCGCCTCCCATGTGGAAGCTCAGGGTGCGGTTGTCGAACAGCCGATCGAATGCGGCCGAGAGCACGTGCTGGCCGGTGTGCTGCTGCATGTGGTCGAACCGGCGCGGCCAGTCGATGACCCCATGCACCTGCCCGGCTCCCGGCAGCGGCGACGCCGAGCACGTGGACGACCGTCGCCATCCTGGTCGACGACATCGACCACCGGGGTGGCGTTCAGCGTGCCGGTGTCGAAGGGCTGACCACCCGATGTGGGATAGAAGGCGGTGCGATCGAGGATGACCGCCGGGCGGCCGTCGTGCTCGAGCGTGCGGCTGACGACGGCATCGAAGCTGCGGCAGGAAGGTTCGCTGTAGTAGATGCGCTCGGTCACATCGTCGCCGGCACCGCCGGCAGGTCGAAATAGAAGATGGCACCGCCGGCGGGCGCCGCGCGGTAGCCGATGCGGCCGCCCATCGAGTCGATGATGCCGTAGCTGATCGACAGGCCGAGGCCGGTGCCCTGCCCCACGGGTTTGGTGGTGAAGAACGGCTGGAACAGCTTGGCTTCGTTCTCCGGCGGAATGCCGGGCCCGGTGTCTTCGACCTCCAGGATGACGCGGTGATCCTTGTCGTAGCTGCGGAGCGTAATCCGCCCTGGCAAGCGGCCCGAGCCGACGACGGCCTGTTCGGCGTTGACTACGTAGTTGAGCACCACCTGCTGCAACTCCGTCAGCACGGCCATCACCCGCTGCGTCGCCCTGTCCTCGATGCTCAGCTCGATGTCCTCGGAGGCGAGCCGCCGCTGCCGCAGTTCGGCTACCGAGGTGATGACGTCGGTCAACCGCACCGGCGCCGCCTGGCCCGGTTGCTGCCTGGCGAACAGTGCCAGGTTGCGGATGATGCCGCAGGCGCGCGCACTCTCCTTCTGGATCAGCCGCAGGTCGGCCTTGACGTCCTCCGGCACGTCGGACTGCATCTGCAGCAACTCGGCAAAGCCGAGGATCGCCTGCAGCGGGTTGTTGATCTCGTGGGCGACGCCCGAGACCAGCTGGCCGACCGCGGCGAGCCGCTCCTGGCGAATCACCTGCCCCTGCAGCGATTGCAGTTCCTCGCGGATGCGGCGCTCCTCGGTCATCTGCGCGTCGAGCGCGCCGCGCGTGGCGTTGAAGCGATGCAACATGGCATCGAACGCCACCTGCAGATCCGCAAATTCGCGCGACAGCATCGGCTTGTGCTGCATCGGGCTGAAATCGCCCGCGGCGATGCGCCGCGCCGTGCTATGCAGGTGGCTGACGCTGCTCCCGAGCCGCCGCGAGAGCACGAACGCGACAATCAGCCAGCCGGCGAGACCGAGGCCGAGCACGGTGAAGCTTCGCGACCACAGTGAAGCTGCGCGGCTGGTCGCCACTGACAACGGGATACCGGCGGTCACCAGCCACGGCCCTTCGCTGGCCGGCGAGACGCTGTAGATGCGGCGGACACCGTCAACGCCGGTACGCTCCGGGCCATCACCTGCCGGCGGCTGGTTTGGTGGATGCGCGGTGTCGCCGACGTACTTGTCCGCTTCTATGCTCCGCGCCAGGACACGATTGGCCCGGTCGGCGATCGTCACCACAGAGCCGGCAGGCAGCGGCAGTGCGGCCAGCGCCCGCTGGAGCGCGTCCAGGCTCAGGACGCAGCCGAGCAGGGCGATCGTCCGCCCCGTCGTGCTACGCACCTGGTAGCCCATCAGGATCGACTGCGGATTACGCGGCCGGCTGTCGAGCGGAATGATGATTCGGCTGTCCTCACGCACGACACGGGCGGACCAGTCAGGCGGGAGGTCGACTATCGGGCCGCTGCCGCCGCGGGCCAGAATCGTCCCGTCGGTCCGCGCCAGCACGAAATCGCGTATCGCCGGGCGAGCCGAGACGCCCCGGCGGAGCAGGGTCGTGGAGCCGTCGGGATCGAGCGTCTGAACAGAATCGATTGCCGCGAAGGCTTCGGCCAGCCGATCGATCGATTCGAGGTCGCGGTTGACCAGGGCGGCAGTGGTGATGGCGATCGTCCGGCTCTGGTCGAGCAGATCCTTGGAGCGCTCCATGTACGTCGCCAGGCCCGACCACACGGCAGCGGCAAACACCGGCACCAGCAGCAGCAGGATCGCAATGAAGAGCTGCGTGCGCAGCGGTTGAGCCCAGAACTTTCGCATCACTCCTTGGCGCCGGATCCTAGCAGTTTCGTCTCCGTTTATCGGAGCCGGGCCGGATCGGCAATACCGGATGCCGCAAATCCCGCTGCACGGAGTGTGCAGCTGTCACAGCGGCCGCAGGGCCGCCCGGACGCATCGGGGTCATAACAGCTGTGCGTCAGGCCGTAGTCCAGCCCGAGGGCCAGGCCGCGCTGGATGATCTCCCCCTTGGTGAGGAACTGCAGCGGCGCGTGGACGGTGAAGCGGCCACCCTGCACCCCGTCGGCCGTCGCCAGCGACGCCAGGCGTTCGAAGGCGGTCACGAACTCGGGCCGGCAGTCGGGATAACCCGAATAGTCCAACGCGTTGACGCCGATGAAGATGTCGTGCGCGTGCAACACCTCGGCCCAGCCGAGCGCCAGCGACAGGAAGATGGTGTTGCGGGCCGGCACGTAGGTCGACGGGATGTCGGCTGCGTCGATGGCCCGGTCCTTCGGCACCGGCGTGTCGCTCGTCAGCGAGGACCCGCCGAACGCCGCGAGATCGACCTGGAGCTCGATGTGACGAGCGACACCGAGCGCGCGCGCGACGTTGCGGGCAGCCGCCAGTTCGACGGCATGGCGCTGCCCGTAGCCGATGGTCAGGGCGTGCAGCCGAAAGCCCGCCGCGGCGGCGATCGCCGCGGCGGTGTATGAGTCGAGACCGCCGCTGAGCAGTACAACGGCATCCCTCGCCGCACCCGATGCCGACCCGGCGTCAGACACCTCGGGTGCTGGGATCCCAGATGTACTTGTGCAGCTGCAACTGCACCCGGACCGGCAGGTTGTCGGCGAGCACCCATTCAGACAGGGTGCGCGGCTCGAGGATGGCGTGCACCGGCGACATGTGAATGGCGGCTGCCCGCCGCGCCAGGTCATGCGTCGCAAGCACGTTGCGAGCGTACTCGTAGTCGGCGCGGTCGGCGATGACGAACTTGACTTCGTCGTGCGGCCGCAGCCGTTCGAGGTTGCCCCAGTCCATGCGGCCGGCCTCACCGCTGCCGGGGCACTTGACGTCCAGGATGGTGACGACCTGCTCGGGCACACGCGCGGTGCTGCGGTGGCCGCCCGTTTCCAGCAGCACCGTCTTGCCACGCTCGAGCAGCGCCCGCATCAACGGGTAGACATCTTCCTGCAACAAGGGCTCGCCGCCGGTGACCTCGACGAGCGGACAGGCAAAGCGGTCGACCTCCTCGAGGACGGCGTCGAGCGGCCGCTTCGCCCCCTCCGTAAAGGCATAGGGCGTATCGCACCAGGAACATCGGAGATCGCACGCCGTCAGGCGGACGAATACGCACGGCCGCCCGGCGTAGGTCGACTCGCCCTGCACGGAGTAGAAGATCTCGTTGATGGTGATCAATCCCTTTATTATCAACGACAAGGAACGCGTGCCGCTATGAGCCTCCGGATCGGGACATCGGGCTGGAACTACCCCTCGGGGCAGGGCAAGTGGAACGGGGTCTTCTACCCGGCAAGCCGGTCGAAACGGGACGGCACGCGCGACTTCGACGAGCTCGCCTTCTATGCGAGCCACTTCGATACGGTCGAGGTGAACAGCACCTTCTACGGCCAGCCGCGCGCCGAAGTGACGCGTGGCTGGGTCAACCGCACGCCGCCGGGCTTCGAGTTTTCACTCAAGCTCTATCAGAAGTTCACCCATCCGCGGATGTTCAAGGAGGCGGCACTCAAGACCGCCCCCGGGTCGGCAGGCTCGCTGCTCGACCTGCTGGCGCAGGTGACCCACAGCGACATCGATGATTTCCGCGCCGGCATCGACCCGCTCGCCGCGAGTGGCCGGCTGGGCGCGCTGCTGGCCCAGTTCCCAGCCAGCTTCAAGGACGCACCGGCGTCGCGCGACTACCTCACGCAGTTGCTGCGCGCATTCAGCGACTACCCGATCGCGGTCGAACTGCGGCACAGCAGCTGGAGCGACAGCCTCGGCGAGACGCTGGCGCTGCTGAACGGACATGGTGCGGCGCTCGTACAGATCGACGAGCCCAAATTCCGCTTCTCGATTCGCCAGAACTTCCTGCCGAACGTCAGCACGTTCTACTACATGCGGCTGCACGGCCGGAACGCGGCCCAGTGGTGGCGGCACGACAAGAGCGAGGACCGCTACAACTATCTCTACTCGGGCGGGGAGCTGCAGGAGTTCGCAGAAGTCGCCGGCGCGGCACAGGAACTGGTGAAGAAGTCCTTCCTGTATACCAACAACCACTTCTCGGCGAAGTCAGTGGTCAATGCGGTGATGCTGAAGGCGCAGCTCGGGCAGCCCATCGAAGGGGAATACCCGCCCGAGCTGATCGAGCGCTACCCGGAGATCAAGGACCTGGTGACCGTCGCGCGACCTACTTCGCGGCCGGTGCCGATTCACGCACGGTTGCCCGGCGAATGATGTCGTTGACCTGGAGCTTGCGCGCCACGTCCATGCCGACGATCACCTGGCCGAACACCGTGTAGTCGCCGTCCAGCCGCGGCTGGGGGGCGAACGTGATGTACATCTGGCTGTCGCCGCGCCGCGGGTCACCGGGGTGGGCGAGCGCCACCGAGCCGGTGCGGTGCGGCCGCTTCGGGCTCGGCTCGGCGACGCCAACCGGCCGGCCGCTGCCACCGATGCCCCAGAGATTTTGCTTGGTCATGTCGCGCGTCTGCGGGTCGCCGAACTGCACGACATAGCCCGGCTCGAAGCGGTGGATGCGCTGCCCGTTGTAGAAGTTGCGGCGCACGAGCGCCAGGATGTGCTCGACGGTCTTGGGTGCCTCGTTCGGGTAGGTCTCGAACTCGATCGTCCCCTTCACCGTCTCGAGCACGACGACGGGTCCGGCTCCAGGGGACGTCCGCGGCGTTGCCGGCGCGGCGCCTCGGGCCGCGCCCGTCCGTCCCGCCGGCGAGGTTGTGGTGCCGCGCGCGCCCCCCTGCCGCGTGCCGCCCTGCGCGGCGCGCCCTTGCGTCGTGCCTCCCTGCGCTGCGGCTGCTTGCGCCGATACGACGTCTGCCGCCGGCGCCGCCAGCGCCAGCGCCGCGATAAACGTCCAAATCACGCGACTGCTCACTGTGTCCTCCCTGTGCGATGCACACCAATTCTTGGGCAATCGGCGGCAATCGCGCAATCACCGCAACGCGGATACACCGGCCGGCAGACATTCTGGCCCCACGTGACCAGGTACAGGTTCATGTGCGGCCACCATTGTCGATCGGCGGTGCGGTAAAGCGCCTGCTCGGTTTCCTCCGGCAGCCGCGTCTGCACCCAGCCGAGCCGGTTGGCGATGCGGTGCACGTGCGTGTCGACGCAGATGTTCTGCTCGCTCTTGAACGCCAGGATCATCACCAGGTTCGCGGTCTTGCGGCCGACCCCGGGCAACGACACCATCTCCTCCAGCGTCGTCGGCACCCTGCCGCCGAACCGTTCGACCAGCGCCTCGCAGCATGCTCTTCACGTGGCGCGCCTTGTTGCGATAGAAGCTGACCGGGTAAATCAGCTGCTCGATCTCGTCCACCTCCAGCCTCGCCATCGTCCGAGGTGTGCGCGCCCGCTTGAACAGGCGGCTGGACGCGGCATGCGTCGTCGCATCCTGCGTTCGGGCCGAGAGCAGCGTGGCGATCAGGATCTGGAATGGGTCTTCCGCCTGCGAATTGGAGATCTTCTCGACCGCTGGCAGCTCCATGCCGGTGATCGCGCGGCCGAGCGAGCGCATGACCGTATCGATGGCGGGCGGACGCGGCTTCTTCACGGGGCGGATGACAGGAGCACACAGGCCACGGCGGCCACCGAGGAACAGGACACGGAGAACACAGAGACGTGTATCACAGCAGCTTCAGGGCTGGCGGCGCGGTTCGCGGGTAAATTACCTGCATGCCAAGAATGATTCCTGCTCCGACCATTGTCCAGGCCGCTGGCAGCCCGCCAAAGCGGATCGAGGAGTATGCCGGCCGCGTCAACTCCGGTCACGCCAATGTCAGCGTCGCGCGCATGGTGTCGCCACACGGGTGGCGTGAGCCCGGCCAGCGGCCCGACTTCGAGGAAGTGACGGTGGTGTTGCGCGGGCGGCTGCGGGTCGAGTTCGAGGGCGGCAGTTACGACGTCAGCGCCGGCGAGGCGGTGGTGGCCCTGCCTGGGGAGTGGGTGCGCTACAGCACCCCTGAGGAAGGTGCCGAGTACGTGGCCGTGTGCGTGCCGGCGTTCTCGATGGACACCGTGCACCGCGATCCGGAGTAGGCCGGTTCAGGGAACCGGCGTCAGCGGCGGCTGGCCGGAGAGCACAGCGATGCAGTTGCGGACCGCCAGATCGGCCATCGCGGTGCGGGTCTCCGTCGTCGCGCTCGCCAGGTGCGGCGCGAGCAGCACGTTGTCGAGCGACAGCAGGTCGGCGTGGACCTCGGGCTCCTTCTCGTAGACGTCGAGCGCCGCGCCGGAAATCATCCGGTTCCTCAGCGCCCACGCAAGTGCCGCTTCGTCGACCACCGGGCCGCGCGAGGTGTTGATCAGGTAGGCGCTGCGCTTCATCCGCGCCAGCGCCGGCTGGTCGATCAGGTGGCGTGTCTCCGGCGTCAGCGGGCAGTGCAGCGAGACGACATCCGAGGTCGCCAGCAGCCGGTCGAGCGCCATCGGCTCGGCGTTGGGCACGTCCTGCGGCGTTCGCGACATGTAGACGACGCGCATCCCGAACACGCCGGCGCGCGCCGCCACCGCCCGGCCGATCCGCCCCATGCCGACGATGCCAAGCTGCTTGCCGCCAAGCTCCATGCCCAGCATGAAGTCGAGTGCCCACCCCTTCCAGCCACCGCGCCGGACGAGCCGCTCGCCCTCCGAAAGGCGACGGGTGATGCCGAGAATCAGCGCCCAGGTGAAATCCGCCGACGATTCGGTCAGCACGTCCGGCGTATTGGTCACGACGATGCCGCGCTCACGGGCGGCGGCCACGTCGATGTTGTTGTAGCCGACCGCGATGTTCGACACGACCTTCAGGTCCGCCGCCCTCTCGATCAGGGCCCGATCGATCGTCGTCGTCAGCACCGTGACCAGCCCCTGCTTGTCCTGCACCCGTTCGAGCAGCTCCGCCGGGGTCAAATCCGCTTCGCCGCGGTGAACGTCCACGTCGCACGCCTCTTCCAGACGCGCCAGCGCCGAGGACGGTATCCGCTTGGTGAGCAGGACGAGGGGCTTGGGCAAGGGGAGGTGGAATGTGGAAAGTAGGGAGTGTCAGTGCCCGAGGGATTTGCAGTAGCCGCAGCCATCGCAGCGCACCGCCGGTTCGATCACGCAGGGAGTGTCGTTGCCGGCGTCGTGACTGCGCTCGGTCCCGGCACCATCGGCGAGCGTGAACATGGCATGGCTGGCGTGCTGGCGGAGGAAGCTGGCCGGCATGACGGCGGCGCCGGGCGGTGGCTGCAGGCCGCCTGGCGCTACGGTGAGGTGGCGGGCAATCGCGTCGCGGACGAGGGCACGGAGTTCCTGCTCGGTCATTCGGCGACGTCCAGGCTGTCGATGATGCCGATGATCGCCGCGTCGACAGGCGCCCCCTTGCGGCCGAGCGCTTCGCCGGCGGCACGCCCTTCGATGACGACCAGCACCTTCTCGTCGACGCCGGCGCCAACCGAGTCGACCGCCAACAGGGTCGTGCCGCGCGGCCGATCGTCGAGGCCGATGGGCTGAACCAGCAGCAGCTTGGCGCCCTCGAACTTGCGATGCTTGTGCGACGAGACGACGGTGCCGACGACGCGCGCGATCTGCATGGCCGGGCGTCTAGCCGATGTCCCAGTGGTCGACGATGCCGACCACGCCGGCGTCGGTCGGCACCTGGACCGGGTAGAACGGAAAGCTGGCTTCTTTACCACGAACGAAGAAGACCGTCTCGCCGCGCCCCGCTCCGGTGGAATCCACCGCCACCAGGGTCCGGCCGAGATCCTTGCCGTCTGCGCCGATCGGCTGGAGGACCAGGAGCGTCACGCCGGCGAGGTTCTCGTCCTTGCGCGTTACGACCACGTCTCCAATCACCCTGGCGAGCTGCATCAGTCGCCTGCGGCGACGTCGATGGTGTCGACGATGCCGACGATGACGGCGTCCACCGGGCAATCCTTCATGCCGGTGGCCATCCGTGCCGAGCTGCCGCTGACGATGAGGACAGTTTCGCCGACGCCAGCATCGACCGTATCGACTGCGACGAGGTAGTTGCCTTCCGCTTTGCCGTGCGGGTCCATGCCGCGGGCGATCATCAACTTACTGCTGACCAGGCGCGGGTCCTTGCGCGTCGCGACGATGGTCCCGACGATGCGGGCTAAGAGCATGGGAGAACGCGCCGGCGGAGCGCCAGCCCGGTGCGACCGCCATCTAGCATGCAGAATTCAGAATTCAGACGCCCCGGCACCGGGCACGTCGCGTCCTGCATCCCGCATCCTGCATGCTGCATGGCTTCAGTTCTTGGCGCCTGAATTCGCCTTGCCGATCGGCAGCGCGTCCTCGAGGTTGGCGTGCGGGCGCGGGATGACGTGCACGGAGACCAGCTCGCCGACGCGACGGGCTGCGGCCGCACCCGCATCGGTCGCCGCCTTCACCGCGGCGACGTCGCCCCGCACGATTGCCGTGACGTAGCCGGCGCCGATCTTTTCCCAGCCGACCAACGTGACCTTGGCGGCCTTGACCATGGCGTCAGCCGCCTCGATCATGGCGACCAGACCCTTGGTTTCGATCATTCCGAGCGCCTCACCCATGCTGTGCTCCGTAGCTCCTTAGTCGCGAAGATTCTTCACGGCGTCGGCGATCAGTGCCGTGAGTTCGCCGTATGTTAGCCGAATTTCACCGTCCCTGCTCGCCTGGCGCAGCACCGCGGAGACATCGGGCACGAGCCGATCACCACCCTGCCCGGTGGGCGCCTCGAGCACCTGGCAGGCCACCTGGTCGCCGGCAGCCGCGTCGCCCGGCTCGGTGCAGAGCGGCGCCGGTGCGGCGATGCCGTACATGCCGCGCAGGCTTTGCAGCCGCTCGACCTCCTGCCGCGAGATCAGGTTTTCGCCGCCGAGCAGCCGCGCCACGAGACTGATCGTGGCGAAGTGCTCGATCGTCTCCATCTTGTAATAGGCGGCCATCACGTCGACGCCGCAGGTGACGGCGCCATGATTGGCGAGCAGCATCGCGTCGTGCGCCTTGATGTACTTGCGGACCGCGTCGGGCAGCTCCGCCGTCGACGGCGTGCCGTATTCGGCGATCGGAATGCTGCCGAGGGTGGTGATCACTTCGGCGAGCACCGCGCGGGTGAGCGGGATGCCAGCGACGGCGAACCCGGTGGCGAGCGGCGGATGCGCGTGGGTGACGGCGTTGACGTCGGGCCGGTTGCGGTAGATCTCCAGGTGCATCGGCAGCTCGGAGGACGGATCGCGTTCCCCGGCGAGCTTCTTCCCCTGGTAATCGACGATCACCATCATGTCAGGGGTCATGAACCCCTTCGACACGCTCTTCGGCGTGGTCATCAGCCGCCCGTCGTCGAGCCGGGCGCTGATGTTGCCGTCGTTCGAGGCGACGTAGCCGCGCGAGTACATGCGGCGGCCGGCTTCGACGATATCCGCGCGAATCTTCTCTTCGGCCCGTGTGCTCATCGCCTGCGGAACTCGTCCCGGCACTTCTCGGAACAGAAGTAGTGCGTCGTATCGTCGGCGGTCACCGACAGCGCCGTGCGCGGCGCCACGTGTGTGCCGCATACCGGGTCACGTACCAGCTTGACCGCCTGCTTGCCGTTGCGGCGCGTCCGCGTGCGTTCCCCCTGACCGCCACCCGCTTCGATGATGCCGTCGACGAGGCGCCAGAACGCCCGCGCGATCACCAGGACGAGGATGCTGATGAGGAGGAAGCGGATCACTGGTTGGTGGCCGGAGCGGCGGCTCCTCCACCCTGGCGCGACGCGGCAATCCCTTCCAGCCCTCGCTGTGCCGCCTGCGCTTCCGGTGTGTTCGGCGCCAGTTCGACCACCTTCTGCCACGCCTGCGCCGCGCCGTCCAGGTTCTGCCGGCCGAACGCCAGCACGATGCCCTGGTTGAGCAGCGTCTTGGTGTGCCGCGGGTCGATCCGCAGCGATTCCTCGAACTGCGTCAAGGCCTCGTCGGTGCGGTTGGTGTAGTAGTAGCTCACGCCCAGGTCAGTGCTGGCGTCGGCGTTCCGCGGCTCGATTTTGAGCGCCTGCTCATACCACCTGGCCGCCTCGGCATACTGCTCGGCGTCGAAGTAGGTGTTGGCGAGCTGCACCGCCGCCTGCGCGTTGTTCGGGTTGGCGTTCAGCGCATCGGTCAGCGCCTGCACGCGGGCCTGGTCGAGCGGCGGCGCCTCACGCTGCCCGTTCGATGGCGGCGCCGTCTGCTGGGTGGCAGGCGCCGCCCCGGTCGCCAGAGGCCCGGTCACGCCGGCGCGCGCCAGCTGCTGGGTGCCGATGACCCAGCCGAGGATGATGCCGAAGCACATGCCGGCGATCGTGTAGGCGATGGAATCTGGTTTCATGGGTGTTACGGTCTACCGTCTACAGTCTACGGTGCCCGGGAGGTTCCCACTTCCGGGAGTTCTACCGTAGTCCGCAGACCGAGGACCGTAACCCGATCTTATTTCACCCCAGCGTCCGCTGGAACCACTCGACCAGAACGCGCACCAGATCCGGATCCTGGGCCAGCAGCAGCGTGCCGTGGGCGGGGATCTGCGACCACTGTAGCTCGCGCGGCCCGGGAGCGCCGTTGGCCAGTTCACGGACGGTGCGCGCAGCGTAGGGGTCGCCGGCACTTGCGACCAGAAGCGCGGCACGTGAGCCGTATTGCCGTAGCGGGCGCTCGATGCCGACGCCGCGGTAGTCGAGAGAGGGCGAGACCAGCGCCATGGACCTGACGCGCGGGTCGTCGGCGGCCGCCAGGGCGGCAAGGTTGGCCCCCAGCGACGCACCCGCGACCCCGATCGCGGAGGGGCGGACATCGGCGCGTGCCGCCAGGTAGGCCACGGCTGCCCGCACGCTGTTTTGCCACGTGCCGAGTTCCCGCGGATCCTCCGGGAGGCTCTCGCCCGGCAGGTCGATGGCCAGGGACATGATGTTCGCCGCGGCCAGCCGCTCACCAACCGCCTGCCAGTCGTCCTTGCTGCGGCCGAGCATCGGCACCAGGACGACCGCGGCCGACGGCTGCTGCGACACTTCGGTCAGCACGGCGGTGACCGTCCGGCCGTCGGCGGCCGCAAACGACACAATCCGGCCCGCCGCCATGGTCGGCGCTGCGACCAGGACAATCGCAATACTCAACGCCCAATGCGCAATGCTCAATGGCAATGACCGATGCTCAAGGTGCATCGCCTCTCTCTACACTGCGAGCACGTCGAGGTACTCGCCAACGCTGGTGGCCAGGCCGACGAACAGGGCGTGGCTGACGAGCGCATGCCCGATGGACACCTCGTCGAGGTGCGGCAACCGCCGGAACAGCACCAGGTTCTGGAGATCGAGGTCGTGGCCGGCATTAATGCCGAGGCCGAGCGTGTGCGCCAGTTCCGCAGCGCGCGCGTAGCTGGCAAACGACTCGGCTGCGGCCGTCTTGCCGCGTGCGAATGCTCTCGCGAACGGCTCGGTATAGAGCTCGACGCGGTCCGCGCCCGCGGCGGCGGCCCACCGGATTGCAGCGCCGTCCGGGTCGACGAACAGGCTGACACGGACGCCGGCGCTACGCAGGCCGGCAACGGTGCGCGCGATCGCTTCGGCGGGCGTATCCGCCGGCCATCCTGCCTGGCTGGTGATCTCTCCAGGGAGCACCGGCACCAGCGTGCACTGCGCCGGCTTGACCTCGTGCACCAGCGCCAGAAGCTCCGGCCGCGGATCTCCTTCGATATTGAACTCGACCTCGCGGCCAAGCGACGGCAGCAACGCGGCGATGTCACGCACATCACCGGCGGTGATATGCCGCTGGTCGGCGCGCGGGTGCACCGTGATCCCCGGCGCGCCACTGGCGACGCAGACCTTCACCGCCTCGAGCACCGACGGCACGCCGCCGCCCCGCGAGTTGCGGACGGTGGCAACCTTGTTGACGTTCACGGAGAGCTTCGCCACGTGATTCAGAATTCAGAATGCAAATGCAAACGCCGCATGCTGGCGACACGAGGGCGAAAAGCGCCACGCCAGCTGACCCTACGCCGCGCCGACGTGTTCCTTCACGGCGTCGATAATCTCCTGCCCCCACCGGCGGATGTCATCCTCGTCCTGCCCCTCGAGCATGACGCGGAGCAGCGGCTCGGTCCCGGAGTAGCGGACCAGCAGCCGGCCCTGGCCGGCAAGACGCGATTCGACCGAAGACATCACCGCGGCCACCTCAGGCACGGTGCTGAGGTCCACCCGCTGCTGCACCCGCAGGTTCATCAGTACTTGGGGATACGCCGTCAGCTCCGACGCCAGGTCGCTCAACGAGCGGCCGGTCGCCGCCATCGTTCGCAGCACGTTCAGCGACGTCGCCAGCCCGTCGCCGGTAAAAAGGTACTCGGAGAAGATGACGTGGCCGGACTGCTCGCCGCCGAGCGCCAGGCCGCGTCGCATCATCTCCTCCATGACGTACTTGTCGCCGACGGCGCAGCGCATCATGTCGATGCCGGCGTCGCGCAAGGCGATCTCCAGGCCAATGTTGCTCATCACCGTCGCAACCAGCGCGTTGCCGGCCAGGCGGCCTTCACGCTTCATCTGCTTGGCGCACAGCAGCATCACCGCATCGCCGTCGACGACCTTTCCGGCGGCATCGACGAAGATCGCACGGTCGCCGTCACCGTCGTAGGCAATGCCGATGTCGTAGCCACCGTCGATAACGGCGCTGGCGAGCAGCCCGGGGGCGGTGGAGCCGCAGCGCAGGTTGATGTTGCGGCCGTCCGGCGCGCAGCCGATGCAGCGGGTCTCGAGGCCCAGTTCCTGGAACAGCCGCGGCGCGACCGTGGTGGTTGCGCCGTTGGCGCAGTCGACCACCACGCGCACCGTCCGGCTGCGGAAGCTCTCCGGCAGGATCCGCTTCAGGTGATCGATGTACTCCGTGCGATAGTCGATCTGCTCGACGTCATCCCCGTTACTGGCGGCCACCGACCAGGAGGTGTCCGCGACGATGGCCTCGACGTGCTGTTCCAGCGTCTCGGTGAACTTCTCGCCGGCACCGGAAAAGACCTTGATGCCGTTGTCCTCAAAGGGATTGTGCGAGGCGGAGATGACGACGCCGGCGGTATACGACATGCGCGGCGTCAAGTAGGCGACGGCCGGCGTCGGGATGATCCCGGCGCTCGTCAGCGTACCGCCCTGGCTGCGGATGCCGGCGGCCAGCTCGCGCTCGATCCAGGCACCAGACTCGCGCGTGTCCCGCCCTGCCAGGAAGCGGATGGGCCCCTGCACCGCCGTGCCAGGCTCATCGTCGTGCCGCAAGCCGCGCACCAGCGCCGCGCCGAGCCGCCGTACTGTCGGCGGATCGAGCGGGTAATCCCCCGCCTTGCCGCGCACACCATCCGTCCCGAACAACCGAGCCATGTTCCTCCTAGCGAATTCTCACGCGCACCAGCGCGGGCTCCACACGAACCACACCGATCTTCGATGGTGGCACGATGCGCACCGGCAGGTCGAATTGCCCGGGTGGCAACCCGCTGACGTCGATCGATGCATCGAACTCGCTGAGGCCTGCCGCCCTGGCGTCGCGCGGCCCACGCACATGCACCAGCACCTGACGCGGGACGACGTCGACCGGCCGCGTGGCGTTGCGCACCTGGACGACGATGCCGTCCATCGCCCATTCGACGGGCGCGGCGGTGACCGCCACCGTCACACGGGCGCTCTGTGGCGCCTTGAGCCGGACGAGCGGGTGGGGGGACCCGACCGTGACCGTTTCGACAACCGGCTTGTCGGCCCCGATGACGGACACCGGTTCGGTGATTGCCTCGGACACGCCGTTCAGCGCGCTCGCCGGACCGACGAGTTCGACGGTTGCTGGCTCTGCAGTTGCCGTACCGATCGCGAAGCCAGGCGCCGCATCACCCTCGACGCCAGGCACGATCGGCACAGTTTTGCTCGCCGATCGCTCGAACCGCACGGACACGTTCGAGGGAGTCACCTGCACCACCTCGATGCCGAACGGCGCGCGCACGTCGGCAGTCGTGAGATGGAACAGGCGTTGGCCGGGTCGTCCGCTACGCAGGTCCAGCACGGCGACCACCTCGCCACCGGCGATCCGGCTGAGCGCACCGGACGATCCGCGCACCCGGACGTCGACGACGTCCGGCGGATCGCCGACCAGTTCGAGCTGCGCCGGCAGGTTGGTGAACTCGAGCGGAACGCGTAACGCCCGCTCGACCACCTGCTCGCCCGCGACCACCAGCCACAGCAGCGCAGCGAGGGCAAGGGAGACGATCTTGAGGCCGATGTTCCGGAACACCGCAGGCGCCATCAGGCGAGGGAGCTCCGGCTTTCCGCGTAGCGGTCGCGCTGCCGGCGGACACCGAGCAGCGAGCGCAGCCGGATGCGCAACGCGTCGGCGGAGAGATCGCGCTCGAGATAACCGCCGATCGCCAGTGAGATCGCACCGCGCTCTTCCGAGACGACCAGCGCGACCGCGTCGTTCTCCTCGGTCAGGCCGAGCGCGGCGCGGTGGCGGGTGCCGAGCTCGCGGCTGACCCGGGGATTGACCGAGAGCGGCAGGAAGCAGGCGGCGGCGGCAATCCGATCGCCCTGCACGATCACCGCGCCGTCATGGAGCGGTGAGCCGACGTGGAAGATCGTGCCGATCAGGTCGTAGGTGACCATCGCGTCCAGCGGGATGCCGCCCTCGATGTAGTTGCGCAGCCCGATCTGCCGTTCGATGACAACGATGGCCCCGATGCGGCGGGCGGCGAGGGTGGTCGCGGCGACGACCAGTTCCTCGATGGTTTCCTGTGCGCTCGCCGCGCGTTCGAAGTAACGGAAGAAGGGAGCCTTGCCGAAGTGCGCCAGCGCCCGGCGGATGTCGGCCTGGAACAGGACGATGATCGCGAACACCACGTAGCTGGCGAGGGTGCGGATGGCCCAGTCGACTGTTTCCAGCTGGAGCCAGCGCGCCAGGAAGTACATGCCGAAGATGAAGCCGGCGCTGAGCGCCATCTGCACCGCGCGCGTGCCGCGGATGAGGAGCAGCAGCTCGTAGATCAGGAAGGCAACCAGCGCGATATCGAGCAGGTCCCATCCCGAGATTGCCGGCCGCCGCAGCAGTTGCTGAAGGACGTTCATCAATCGGGGCGATGATACTTCCGAATTTCGTCGGCCACCCGCACGACCTCGACCATCTCGCGCACGGCATGGACACGAACGATGTGCGCGCCGCCGAGCACCGCCGCGGTGACGCCGGCAGCCGTCAGCCAGTCGCGTTCGCCGGCGGGCACCTCGCGCCCCAGCGCGCGCGACAGGAACGACTTGCGCGAGGGGCCGACGAGCAGTGGCCGCCCCAGGTCGCTGAACTCGTCGAGCCGGGCGAGCGCCTCGTAACTGTGCGACGCCTGCTTCGCAAAGCCGAGCCCAGGATCGAACAGCACCAGGTTCCGCGGCAGCCCCGCGCCGGTTGCGTAGGCCATGCTCTCGCGCAGTTCGTCGAGGACCTCGCCAACGACGTCGTGGTAGGAGGCGTGCTTGTACATGTCGCGCGAGCGGCCGCGGGTGTGCATCAGCACAATCGGCGCGGCACGCCGCGCCACGACGCCGGCAAGCGCCGGGTCGAACCGCAGACCGCTGACGTCATTGACCATCACCGCCCCGCTCTGCAGCGCCGCATCGGCCACGGACGCCTTGTAGGTGTCGATCGACAGCGGCACCGTGACGCGCTGCGCCAGCGCTTCAATCACCGGCAGCACGCGCCGCCGCTCCTCCGCCGCATCCACCGCATCGGCCCCCGGGCGGGTCGACTCGCCACCGACGTCGAGCAGATCCGCTCCGGCCTCGACCATCGACAGCGCCGCATCGACCGCCCGCGACGGATCGAGCAGGTTCCCGCCATCCGAGAACGAATCCGGCGTCGCATTGACGATCCCCATGACGAGCGTGCGCGAGCCCAGTTCCAGGCGGGAGCCGTTCGGAAGAGGGACGGAGAAGAGGCGGCGCATGGGCAAGTGGTAGGTGGAACGTCGAAGGTGGAAGGTAGGTGAAAAAGTGGAAAAGTGGAATGTGAAAAGTAAGAGTAGGCGGAACGTTGAAGGTACAAGAAAACGCCCGCCGGAGGGCGGGCATCTTCACTGGCCGGCTACTTTCTACTTAACTTCCAGTTTCCACTTTCAACCCGCCCCCATCACTCCTGCGTCACCGGGCGGTGCGGCAGCGGGGGAACGATCGCCGTGGCCGGGCGTTCCTTGGCGGCCGGCCGCGCCTCGCGGGAGTGCGGCAGCTGCTGCGGGGCGATGTACTCGTCGAGCGGCAGGCCGGCGGCGATGCGGCGGACCTCGTCGGCGTCGAGCGTTTCGCGCACGAGCAGCGCGTCGGCCATGTCGAGGATCTTCTGCTTGTGCTCGGTCAGGACGGTCTGCGCCCGGGCGTAGTTGTCGGTGACGAACCGCTTCACTTCCTGGTCGATGCGCAGCGCAGTGTCCTCGCTGTAGTCCTGGTGCTGCGAGATCTCGCGGCCGAGGAAGATCTGCTCTTCCTTCTTGCCGAAGGTGAGCGGCCCCATGGCGTCGCTCATGCCCCATTCGCAGACCATGCGGCGAGCCAGGTCGGTGGCCCGCTCGAGGTCGTTGCCGGCACCGGTGGTGATGCTGCCGATGGTCAGCTCCTCGGCGATGCGGCCGCCGAGCAGGATGGCGATCTGATCTTCGAGGTACTCGCGCGCGTAGTTGTGCTTCTCGTCGATCGGCAGCTGCTGCGTCAGGCCGAGCGCCATGCCGCGCGGGATGATCGTCACCTTGTGGATCGGGTCGGCGTGCGGCAGCATCACCGTCAGCAGCGCATGGCCGGCCTCGTGGATGGCGGTGACCCGCTTCTCGGCGTCGCTGATGATCATGGAGCGGCGCTCGGCGCCCATCAGCACCTTGTCCTTCGCAAACTCGAAGTCGAGCATGCGGACGACCTTCTGGTTGAAGCGGGCCGCGTTCAGCGCCGCCTCGTTCACCAGGTTGGCCAGGTCGGCACCGGAGAACCCGGCCGCGCCGCGCGCCAGCACCGCCACGTCGACGTCGTCGGACATCGGGATCTTCTTGGTGTGGACGCCGAGGATGCCCTCGCGCCCCTTCACATCCGGCCGGTTGACCACGATGCGGCGATCGAAGCGGCCGGGGCGCAGCAGCGCCGGGTCGAGCACGTCGGGACGGTTGGTGGCGGCAACCAGGATGACGCCCTCGTTCGACTCGAAGCCGTCCATCTCCACCAGCAACTGGTTCAGCGTCTGCTCGCGCTCGTCGTGACCGCCGCCGAGACCGGCGCCGCGATGACGGCCGACCGCGTCGATCTCGTCGATGAAGACGATGCACGGCGCGTTCTTCTTGCCCTGCTCGAACAGGTCGCGGACGCGCGAGGCGCCGACGCCGACGAACATCTCGACGAAGTCGGAGCCGCTGATCGAGAAGAACGGCACGTTCGCCTCGCCGGCCACCGCCCGCGCGAGCAGCGTCTTGCCGGTGCCGGGAGCGCCCATCAGCAGCACGCCCTTCGGAATGCGGCCGCCGAGCTTCTGGAATTTCTGCGGCTCACGCAGAAATTCGATGATTTCCTGCAGTTCGTCCTTCGCCTCGTCGACGCCGGCGACGTCCTTGAACGTCACCTTCTTCTGCGCGCTCGAGGAGAGCTTTGCTTTGCTCTTGCCGAACGACAGCGCCTTGTTGCCGCCGCTCTGCATCTGCCGCATGAAGAAGATCCAGAAGCCGATCATCAGGAGGATCGGCGCCCAGGAATACAGCAAGGCGGCCCAGGGGCTGGCGGTCGGTTCACGCGCCGCGACGACGACGCCGCGTTCGATCAGCTTGTTGGCCAGCCCCTCGTACTGGGGCGGCGCGAACGTGCGGAAGTTGTCGTTCGCCTTGGTCGTGCCGGTGATTTCACTTCCCGTCATCGTCACGCGGGCGATCTGGCCGGCGTCGACGGAGGACATGAACTCGCTGAAATTCAACGCCTTCGGACTCGTCTGGAACTTCGTCGAAAAATTCCATACCAGGACCCCGACGACGACGAGGACCATCCAGAATACGAGGCTCTTGAGCGTGGAATTCAAACCGTGCCTCCTGAAGGCGTAAGGACCAAGGTTATCACTTCGTATCGTCCCCCTGCTGTAATAAGACCAGCTTTTCCCGCCGAAGTTCCACGCGCACCCCCGGGAGATCGGCAGCGGCGCACGCGCCGCTCAGTACCTCGAGCGCGGACTCTACATGTTCGAGCCCGACCTCGCGCCCGCCGCCCGCTGCGCGCAGCGCCCGCAGCACCACCCGTCGCCGAATCGGCAGCGGTTCCACCGCCAACGCCGTGGCATCGAGCAATAGCGCGCTGCGAGGCGCAGGAGTGCTGTCGTGAGCGCTCGAGTGCGCCGAACTGCACAGATCCTCGTAACGCTGATCCGCGAACTGGTCCAGCAGCCGACCGTCATCCCGGATCAGCCCGGCGGCGCGAGCGATAGCGGCGCGGGTCGGCCCGCCAGCCGCCTCGTCCAGCCGGGGCAGAACGCGATGGCGCACGCGGCTCCGGGCGTTGCCGAGGGCGGCGTTGCTCTCGTCGTCCACCCAGCCGTGGCCGCGCTCCCCGAGAAAGTCGCGCAACACCTGCCGCGGCACGTCCAGCAGCGGACGGATCACCGCACCGCGCTGCGGGTAAATGCCGGCCAGCCCGGTCAGCCCGGCGCCCCGCATCAACTTGAGCAGGAACGTCTCGGCCTGGTCGTCCTGGGTATGACCGACAGCAATACGGTCGGCGCCCGCCGCCGCGGCAGCCCGATCGAGAAAATCGTAGCGGACCCGCCGCGCCGCATCCTCCAGCGAGAGCCGCTGCGAGGATGCATACGCTAGGACGTCGATCGATTCGATAACGATGGCGATGCCCAGCCTGGCCGCCAGTTCCCGGCAGAATTGCTCGTCGCTGTCGGCCGCTGGCCGCAGCCGGTGATTGAGGTGAGCCAGGGCGACGAGGCTGAAACCGCCGTGCTCGGCAAGGTCGCGGAGGAGCAGCGTCAGCGCGACCGAATCCGAGCCACCCGACAAGGCGACGAGCAGCCGGCTGCCGGGCGGGCAGAGATTATGGCGAAGAATCGTGCGCCGGACGCGCTGGTGGAGCGAGGAGGTCAAACAGGTCCGCCTTCGCGCTGCGCGCTTCGGCGCGACATCCTTGGCACCGCGTGCTGCCGAGCCGAAGGGGTTGCCCAGCCGAAGGGCTTGCCGAGCCGAAGGGCTCGCCCAGCCGAAGGGCTTGCCCAGCCGAAGGGCTTGCCCAGCCGAAGCTTACGCCTGCCGTGAGGCAGGTGTAAGCGAAGGATGGTGCCGAAGGGCAGACTCGAACTGCCGACCCCGCGCTTATGAGACGCGTGCTCTAACCGGCTGAGCTACTCCGGCACAAACCCCGATCATATCAGGTTCACTCGCCGGCTTCGATCACAGCCGCGGCGATCAGCGGGATGAGTATCTCGTGGTGGCCGATCAGCGAGATACCGCTCCCGGTGGTGCCGGCCACCGGCCGGGCGACGACGTTGGTCTGCGGCCGGTACATGCGCAGGAAGTCGATGTTCACGGTGGTCATCCCGGCCAGCGCCACGCCCTGATTGCGGGCCAGGGCGACGGCTTTCAGGAACACCTCGGGCAGCACCACCGCCGAACCGCAATTCAGGTAGACGCCACCGTCGAGCCGGGCGACACAGGACGTGAAATAGCGGAAATCGCGCAGGCTGGCGTCGCCGATGGCCGCGCCGGAGGCATCTGGATGCATGTGGATGATGTCGGTACCGAGGGCCACGTGCACGGTGAGCGGAACGCCGAGGCGATGAGCGGCGACGGCCAGGCTGCTGCCGGCATACGGCGGGTCGAGCTCAGACAGGTGCGCGCCGACCGCCTGACCGATGCCAAGCCGGCCAGCCGCGCTCGCAATCACCCCGTTCAACTGGCGGCCGGTCTCCTCTGCCATGCCGAACCGCCCTGGACCGAGCGCCTCGTCGACGTCCTCGGAGGTGCCGCCCGACAGGGCAACCTCGAAGTCGTGGATGATGCCCGCACCGTTCATCGCCAGTGCCGAGACGTAGCCGCGGCGCATCAAGTCGATCAGGATCGGCGACAGGCCCGTCTTGATCACGTGCGCACCGATGCCCCAGACGATGCCCGCTTCACGGCGCCGTGCCGCAATCAGCGCATCGACGACGCGGCGCACGTCGCGACCGCCGAGGATCGCCGGCAGCGCCTGGAACCACGCCGCGAAGCTGTCGCCGGCGCTGAACGGCGCCGCAAAGTCGCCGACCCTGGCCTTGCTCTGTCGCGACGCCAGCGGGTAGGTCGCGACAGCGGTCAAGTCGAACTCTTCGTAGGGAAAGGGCATGGGGAGACTCTAGATCGTTCGGGTGTTCGGGATGTTGCGCTAGAGGATGAGCATCGCGTCCCCGTAGCTGTAGAACCGGTAGCCCTGGCCCACCGCCTCGCGGTAGGCGGCCATGGTGCGGTCGACACCGGCCAAGGCGGCGACCAGCATCAGCAGGGACGATCGCGGCAGGTGGAAGTTGGTGACCAGGCCACTGACGACCCGGAAGCGATGACCGGGATGGATGAACAGGCGCGCCTCGCCCGCGACGGCCGACACCGTCCCGTCGGCCGTGACGACCAGCGACTCCAGCGCGCGCGCAGTAGTCGTCCCCACCGCCACGATCCGCCGGCCATCGCGCAGGGCGCGACTGATGGCGGCGGCGGCAAGCTCGCCGACCGAAAAGCGCTCCGCGTCGACGACGTGCTCCTCCACCTGTTCCACACGTACCGGCTTGAACGTGCCGTAACCGACGTGCAGGGTCACGGCGGTGCGCTCAATTCCCCGTAATGCCAACGTGTCCAGCAACTCCGGAGTGAAGTGCAAGCCGGCGGTCGGCGCGGCAATCGACCCGGCCTCGCGCGCGTAGACGGTCTGGTAACGCTCGCGATCGTCTGGCCGGTCATCGCGCTTGATGTACGGTGGCAGCGGGATATGGCCGATACAGTCGATCGCCTCTGCAACCCCGCCGCCCGCGTCGGTCCACAACCGGATGGTGCGGCGGCCGTGGAAGTGGCGGGCAAGCACTTCGCCCTCGAGACGCACGCCGTCGCGCTCGAACAGCACGCGTGCACCGGGCTTCAGCTTCTGGCCGGGGTGCATCAGCGCTTCCCAGTCCTGCTCACCGACCTGTCGCACCAGCAGGCACTCGACCGCGCCACCACTCGGCACCCGATGGCCGAGCAACCGTGCCGGGAACACCCGCGTGTCGTTGACAACCAGTAGATCGCCTGCCTGCAGGGAGTCGCCGAGCTGCGAGAACACCGTGTGAATGATTGGCGCGCCGGAGCGTGGCAGGATCAGCAGCCGCGAGCCGCCACGCCGGGGCGGCGGATCCTGTGCAATGAGCTCGTCTGGAAGCTCGAAGTCGAAATCAGAAACGTGCATCCGCGTTCCGCGAGTACCCTAGCGCCTATGTTCGACGTCGTCATTATCGGCGGTGGGCCCGCCGGTTTGAGCGCCGCGCTGGTGCTCGGTCGCTGCCGTCGCCACGTGCTCGTCTGCGACAGTGGCACGCCGCGCAACGCCGTTTCCCGTGGGCTGCACGGCTATCTCACCCGTGACGGGATCCTGCCGCTCGATTTTCTGGCCGCCGCCCGGCAGGAACTGAGTGCCTATGGCATCGAGCCGCGCCCGGTGACCGTCACCGACATAGTATCCGTCGCGGATGGCTTCGAGGTGGTGCTGGACGGCCAGGAGCGGCTGGCGACACGCACCGTGCTGCTGGCGACCGGCGTCCAGGATCGGCTGCCGGACATCCCCGGATTGCAGGACTGCTACGGCGTCTCGGTGCATCACTGCCCCTACTGCGACGGCTGGGAAGTGCGCGACAAGACGATCGCGGTCATCGGCGAAGGCACGCGGTCGCCGGCAGGTTTGGCGTTGTCGCTGCGGACCTGGAGTGCAGACATCGTCGCCTGCACCAACGGCCGCGCACGCATCCGCGCCCCACACCGGCGTCAGCTCGACGCGCAGGACGTCCGGGTGCGCGAAGAGCGCATCGCCCGGGTGGCGCATGAGAACGGCCGGGTCACGCACGTGGTGTTCGAAGACGGCACGCAACAGCCGTGCGACGCCATCTTCTTCACCGGCCCGCAGGAGCAGCAATGCGAGCTGGCGCGCGGCCTCGGCTGCGAATTCACCCGCAAGGGAACGGTGAAGACCGACCTGCTCGGCAAGACCGCCGTGCCCGGTTTCTACGTCGCCGGCGACGCCTCGCACGATGTGCAATTCGTCATCGTCGCCGCCGCCGAAGGGGCGAAGGCTGCAGTGTCGATCAACACCGCCCTGCAGCTGCGGTCAGGTCAGACGGCGTAACCAGGTAGCCCTTCAGAAAGGATGCTCCAGCAGACGATGAGCGATAAGCCATCCCTCGACCCTGGCGCCGCAAACAGCGTCACGACTGCCCCGGCGGCCGACGTCAACATCCGGAGCGTGGCGTTGACGATCATCGCCGTCACCGCCGGGATGTACGTGCTCAACTGGGCGCAGGAGGTGTTCATCCCGATCGTGCTGAGCATCCTGATCAGCTACTCGCTCGAGCCGATCGTCGTGCTGTTGATGCGCACGAAGCTGCCGCGCACGGCGGCCGCCGCCGTGGTCGTCGCGCTGCTCGCCTCGTCACTCGGCTACACCGTGTACGCGCTGTCGGATGACGCCGCTGCTGTCGTGGCGCAGCTGCCGGATGCCGCCGCCAAGCTGCGGGCCACCCTGGCAAAGAATCGCGGCACGGGCGGTACGATCGGCCAGGTGCAGAAGGCAGCGCAGGAGCTGCAACGCACTGCCGACGAGGCCGCCGGCACCAACCCGGTGCCCACCGGGGTGCAGCGCGTACAGATCGAGCAGCCGACGTTCAACGTCCGCGAGTACCTGTCGTGGGGCTCGGCGAGCGTGGTGGCATTCGCCGGCCAGGCGGTGCTGGTCGGCTTCTTCGTCTTCTTCCTGCTCGCTTCCGGCGACCTCTTCAAGCGCAAGCTGGTGCGTATCGTCGGACCATCGCTCGAGAAGAAGAAGATCACCGTGCAGATCCTCAACGAGATCGACAGCCAGATCGGGCGGTTCCTGCTCGTGCGGGCCATCACCAGCGTGGCGGTTGGTATCGCAACCTGGATCGCGTTCCGCATGGTTGGTCTCGAGCAGGCTGGCGTGTGGGGCCTGACCGCCGGGATCTTCAACAGCATCCCTTACTTCGGCCCGGTGATCGTCGGCGGCGGCACCGCAGTCGTCGCTTTCCTGCAGTTCAGCACCATCCCGATGGCGCTCTATGTCGCCGGCATCTCCCTGGTGATCACCAGCATCGAGGGCTGGGTGCTGACGCCGTGGCTCACCAGCCGGACGGCCCGGACGAACGAGGTCGCGATCTTTGTCGGGCTGATCTTCTGGAGTTTCGTCTGGGGGCTCTGGGGCACGCTGCTGGCGGTGCCGATGCTGGTGGCGGTCAAGGCGTTCTGCGACCGCATCGAGGACCTGAAACCGGTCGGCGAGCTGCTCGGCGAGTAGAACGAGCCCCGGCGCGTCTCGTTCGACCTTCTGCTTCTACTTCTTGCGCTTCTTCGGCGTCACGGCATCGAGGAAGGTCGTGAGATCCGTGCGGCCGCGGGCAGCAAGCAGCGGCTTCCAGAGGTCGCCGACCGTGGCGAGGCGATCCCGGACGTTCTCGACACGAAAGTCTTCGATGGTGATGCCGCCCCTGACTTCCTCCCAGGTCACCGGCGTCGAGACCGTGGCGAGCGGCCGCGGTCGCACGGAGTAGATGCTCGCCAGCGTGCGGCCCCACGCGTTCTGGTTGTAGTCCACCAGCACGCGCCCCTTCGGCCGCTTGGCGACGCGATACTCCGACGTCATCAGCACCGGATGGCGCGACGCCAGTTCGACGGCGAGGGCCTTGGCGAACGTCCACACCTGCTTCTGCACCGGACCGCGCACGATCGGCACGTAGAGGTGCAGCCCCTTCGAGCCGCTGGTCTTCACGAGCGGCTTCATGCCGAGCGTCTCCAGCGCGTCGCGCGACGATCAGCGCGCTCTCGCGCACGTTGTCGAAGGTCGCGCCGTCGCCGGGGTCGAGATCGAAGTGCAGGTAGTCGGGGCGGTCGACATCGTCACAGCGGGCGTACCACTGGTTGAGGTCGATGCAACCGAGATTGATGACCCACAGCAGCGAGGCGAGATCGTCGATCACCGGGAAGTCGATGATGTTGCCGGACTCGTGCTCGATCGCGCACGTCCGGATCCACTCCGGACGCGGCGACGGTGCGCGCTTCATGAAGAAGAACGGCCCGGCAGCGCCGTCGGGATAGCGTTTCATCACCATCGCCCGATCGGCGATGTGCGGCAGCAGCACGGTGGAGACGTCCGCGTAGTACTGCAGCAACCCACCCTTGGTGATGCCGAGCTCGGGCCAGAACGGCTTGCGCAGGTTGGTCAGGCGCACGTCACGCCCACCCACCGTCAGGGTGGCGTCGGCTGCCTCGTCGGGAATCTGCAGGCGCGCCATCTAGGCCCTGCGGACCGGCGCCAGCCGCGGCGGCCGGGTGCCGCGGCGGATGGCGCCGGCAATCGGGCGCGTACTCCAGCTCCTCGCCGCTCGTCACGCACCGCAGCAGGAGGCCGCCGCGGCTCATGTCACCGCGGCCGACGAAGGCCGGCGGGAAGACCAGCTGGTCGCCGAAAATCGGCAGCAGCACTTCGACGTACTTGCCCGAGGCGACGCTGCCGAGCAGGACGACCTCGCACTCCGGCCCGATCGCGGCGAGTAACGCACGCGCGCCGCGCTCGAGCGGCTGCCGGTACGCGGGGTTGTCGACATCGATGTCGACCCCGGCGAAACCCTCGAACGATTGCACCGTCACCGCCATGTCGGCGGCACGCAGGCCCGCGTTCGGCGTGATGACGAGGACGCCACCGGCAACCACCGGGTCGGACGGATCCGGCGGCGAAGCGAAGCGCCGTGCATACGCCAGCTTGCCACGGAAGTACAAGCCGCTGACGAAGGCAAACACCTCGCCGAGCGGCGCGCCCTGCTCACGCAGCTGCCGCGCGAGCGCAAACTGCGCCATCGGCGACATCACCATCTTGGCGCGCACGCCGCCGCAATTGGCGGGAGAGAGGAGGAAGATGCGCGACGGCATGCCTCAGAACTTCACAATGCAGAACGCAGAATGCAGACAGGCTTCAGAACAGGCGCGCCAGTTGCCCAATCAACCAGCCGGCGACGATGAACGGCACGATGGCGGTGGCCAGCATCAGCAGCATCACGACGATGACGAAGAGCCAGTCGCCGGCGGCGGCGGGGCGTTCCTCCTCGGCGTAACGCTCGAGCAGCGCCAGGTTCATGTCGTTGGCCTTCCAGGCGAAGTCGAACAGGTCGCCGACCAGCGGTACGGCGCCGACCAGGGCATCGATGCCGACGTTGAGCAGCATGCGCAGCTGCACCACGCGCGGCAGCCCCATGTCGCGGCTCTGCCACAGCACGGCGATCGAGAACAACGGGCTGATCAGGTCGCCGATGCCCGGGATGAGCCCGAGGATCGGGTCCAATCCGACGCGGATCGACGTACCGGGCACCCGGGCGACCGAATCCAGCAGGTGCGAGGCGCGCCTGATCGCCTCGAGCCGCGCGGCTTGGCCGGGTGTCAGCTGGCGAAGGCGGATGGGCTTCTTCACTTCACGTGCATTCTGAATGGGGCGGCGAAGCCGCCGCTATCCCCAGCGTAACAGCACGCTGCCAACGGTGAAGCCGGCACCGACCGACGCGAGCAGCACGAGGTCGCCACGTTTCAGGCGGCCCTGCTCGAGCGCGTCGTTCAGCACCAGCGGGATCGTGCCGCCGGTAGTGTTGCCGTAGCGGTCGATGTTGATGACGAGCTTCTCTTCGGGCATGCCGAGCTTCTCGGCCGTCGACTGAATGATGCGGCGATTCGCCTGGTGCGAGACGAAGAGGTCGATCTGGTTCGGGTCGATGTTGTTGCGCTCGAGGATGCGGCGGCAGACCTCCTCCGTGTTGCGGACGGCGAACTTGAACACGGTCGCACCTTCCTGCTTGACGTAGTGCAGCCGCTTGTCGATGGTCTCGTGCGACGCCGGCTGCAGGCTGCCGCCGGCCGGCATGCACAGCGCGGAGCCGCCGCTGCCGTCGACGTAGTTCTCGAAGTCGATGATACCGATGTCGTCATCGGCGCTGGCGCTCGATGACCACCGCCCCGGCGCCGTCGCCGAACAGCACGCAGGTGGTCCGGTCGGTGTAGTCGATGATGCTCGACATCACGTCGGCGCCGACGACCAGCGCGTGCTGGCTGGCGCCGCTGGCAACCATCTGCGCGGCAGTGGTCAGCGCAGTAGGTGAAGCCCGAGCAGGCCGCCGACAGATCGAAGCCCCAGGCGTGGTTGGCGCCGAGCTTGGCCTGCAGCAGGCACGCGGTGCTCGGGAACAGCATGTCCGGCGTCGTCGTGCCGACGACGATGAAGTCGATGTCGTTCGGCGTCAGCCCGGCGCGTTCGATCGCCTTGCGTGACGCCTCGTAGGCGAGGTCCGAGGTGCCGACGCCATGATCGACGATGTGACGCTCGCGGATGCCGGTGCGCTGCAGGATCCATTCGTCGCTGGTTTCGACCATCTTCTCGAGGTCGGCATTGGTCAGGACGCGGGGCGGCACATAGGTGGCGAGGCTGGCGATGCGCGCACGTCTCGTAATGCGCGGCGAGGCGTTTACCACAGGCGAGTATCCCTCCCGGGGGCCGTGAGCCCGAAGTAGGCGTAGGCGCGCGCGGTGGCGACGCGGCCCCGCGGCGTGCGGTCGAGGAAGCCGTCCTGGATCAGGAACGGCTCGTAGATGTCCTCGATCGCGTCTCGTCTCTTCGCTGATGGCGGCGGCGATGCTGTTGACGCCGACCGGCCCGCCGCCGAACTTGTCGATGATCGTCCGCAGCAGCTTGCGATCGACCTCGTCGAATCCCTGGTCGTCCACCTCGAGCAGCTTCATGGCGGCGCGCGCGACCTCGATGGTGACGTGGCCGTCGGCGCGAACCTGGGCGTAGTCGCGCACCCGCCGCAGCAGCCGGTTGGCGATGCGCGGCGTGCCGCGCGAGCGCTTGCCGACTTCCGCGGCCGCCTCGTCGTCGATCGGCACGCCGAGAATGCGCGCCGAACGGCGGACGATCTCCTCGATGTCACGGCCGTCGTAGAAATCGAGCCGGTGGACGATGCCGAAGCGGGCGCGCAGCGGCGACGTCAGCAGCCCGGCGCGGGTCGTCGCACCGATCAAGCGTGAACTTCTGCAGCGGCACCTTGACCGAGCGGGCGCTCGGCCCCTGGCCGATGACGATGTCGAGCTCGTAGTCCTCCATCGCCGGATAGAGGATCTCCTCGATCGCCGGCGCCAGCCGGTGGATCTCGTCGATGAACAGCACCTCGTGCGCTGCAGGTTGGTCAGCATCGCCGCGAGATCGCCGGCCTTCTCGATCACCGGCCCGGCAGTCGCTCGCACCGGCACGCCCATCTCGTTGCCGATGACGTAGGCGAGCGTCGTCTTGCCGAGGCCGGGCGGGCCGTAGACCAGCACGTGATCGAGCGCCTCGCGCGGCCGCGCGCCGCGGCGATCGAGACCTGCAGGTTGTCGCGGACGCGGTCCTGGCCGATGTATTCGTCCAGCGTGCGCGGCCGCAGCCCGGCGTCGTACTGGGCCTCGTCGTCGGCCGCGGCGCGGTCACCAGCCGGTCGTCGGTCATCGCATCAGCTCGCGCAGCGCGTGCTTGAGGGCGAGCTCGAAGGTGGCGTCGGCGCTGACGCTCAGCGGCAGCGTCGACCGCCTTCTCGGCCTGCGGCCGATGATAGCCGAGGTTCTGCAGCGCCGAGAGCGAGGTCGGCGCGCAGGCGATCGCCGTCAGGTGCCGGCGCTGGCGCACCGGCCACCGGCGCGTACGGCGAGGTGCGAGAGCCGGTCCGCAGCTCGAGGACGATGCGTTCGGCGGTCTTCTTGCCGATGCCGGGGATCGCCGGTGAGCCGGGCGACGTCGCCGCGCTGCACGGCCGCGACCAGATCGCGGGCCTCGATGCCGGACAGCACGGCGATCGCCAGCTTCGGGCCGATGCCGCTGATGCCGATCAGGCGCTCGAACAGCTGGCGCTCGAGGTCGGTGAGGAAGCCATAGAGCTGAAGCGCGTCCTCGCGCACGTGGGTGTGGACGCGCAGCGCGACGTCGGCGCCCTCGTCGCCGATGTCGTAATACGTGGAGAGCGGGACGTGCACCTCGTAGCCGACGCCCTGGACGTCGACGATGATGCGGTTCGGCTGCTTCTCGAGGACGCGGCCGCGCAGGAACGCGATCATCCGGCGGTCGGCGGGCGGTACTGACGCCAGGACTTCGCCGCCTTGCCGGGCGAGGTCCGGCTGAAGCCGGACGCCGCGTCGCCGGGGCCGGAAGTCCGGTTGAGCCCGGACGCCAGGTACGTGGGGTCCGCCTTCAGGCGGACCTGCAGGCCGGCCGGCGGCATCGAGTGCAGGTGGCAGATGGCGATGGCCAGCGCGTCGGCGGCGTCGTGCGGCGACGGCGCGTCGTCGCAGGCCGAGCAGCAGCTTGATCATCTGCTGCACCTGGTGCTTCTCGGCGCGGCCGTAGCCGACCACCGCGCGCTTCACCTCCGCCGGCGTGTATTCGACGACCACGCAGCCGGCCTGGACCGCGGCGAGCATGGCGACGCCGCGCGCATGACCGAGCTTGAGCGCGCTGCGCGCGTTGCTGGCGTAGAACAGGTTCTCGATGGCGACGCAGTCGGGGCGGCAGGCGGCGAGCAGCTGCGCCAGTTCGCGATGGATGCGCGCGAGCCGCTCGGGAAAGGCAGTCGCCGCGGCGGCGGTGATCGCGCCGCAGGCGACGAGTTGGTGGCGGCGTCCGTCCGTCTCCACGCAGCCGTAACCGGTGCGCTCGGAGCCCGGGTCGATGCCGAAGATCCTCACGCCAGCGAGGCCTCGATCTCCTTCTCTTCGATGTCGAAGTTGGCCCAGACGTGCTGCACGTCGTCGTGATCGTCGATCGCCTCGAACAGCCGCAGCATCTGCCGCGCGTCCTTGCCGGTCAGCTTGACGTAGTTCTGCGGCATCATCGCGATCTCGGCGCTGCGCCGGCTCGATGCCGAGCGCCTTGACCGCGTCGCGCACCGCCTCGAACGACTCCGGGCGCGCAGATGATCTCCCAGACGCTGCCGTCGTCGCTCATGTCGTCGGCGCCGGCTTCGAGCGCCGCGTTCAGCAGCTTCTCTTCGTCGGCCTTGTCCTTCTCGACGATGACCTGGCCCTTGCGGCTGAACATCCAGGCGACGCTGTTCTCGGCGGCGAGGTTGCCGTTGTGCTTGCCGAGGATGAAGCGGATCTCGCCGACGGTGCGGTTCTTGTTGTCGGTGAGGGTCTGAGATCAGCAGGGCGACGCCGCCCGGGCCGTAGCCCTCGTACATGATTTCTTCGTAGGAGACGCCGGGCTCCTCGCCGGTGCCGCGGCGGATGGCGCGCTCGATGTTCTCGCGCGGCATGTTGTTCGCCTTGGCTTCGGCGATGATCGTCCGCAGGCGCGGGTTCATGTCCGGATCGCCGCCGCCGCCGCGCGCGGCCACGGTCAGTTCCTTGATGAGGCGCGTGAAGATCTTGCCGCGCTTGGCGTCAGCGGCGCCCTTCTTGTGCTTGATTGTGTGCCACTTGGAATGGCCTGACATGCGGAAACTCCAGTAAATTCGAGGAAAAACGACCGCCGATTCTACCACGCCGCCCTAGCGGCGCCCGGGGCGCCTGCGCCAGGATCATCCACACCTCGGCCCGCGGATCCCACGGCCGCGCCGCGGTAGTCGCCAAGCAGCGCCGTGACCTCGAACCCGGCCTTCTCGAGCCGGCGCACCATCTGCGGCACCGACAGCGTGCGGAAGGTCAGCGAAAACGTGCGGCGTGCGCGCTCGCCGCCGCGCCGCTCGGTGAACTCCTGGTCGAAGATCGTCAGCCGGCGGGCGCGGTCCTGCCGGACGGTCTCGGTCAGCGTCACGTGCGCGCCGCCGCGGCGGCGCGCGCCACCCCTTGAGGCTGACCCGCTTGCGGTATTCCTCCCACGCCGGCAGGTCGGCGACCAGTTCGACGCCGAAGGTCCCGCCGGGCTGCAGCACCGCGTGGACGGCGTCCAGCGTCGCCGCCAGGTCGCGCTCGCGCAGCAGCGACTGCAGCATGCCGTAGGGCGCCATGACCATCGCCGCGCACCGCTTGCGCAACGGCAGGAAGCGGATGTCGCCGCGAATCAGCCGCACGCGGTCGGCGAGCTCGCCGCGCCGGACGCGCGCCCGGGCCCGCGCGAGCATCGGCGCCGAGCGATCGATGCCGACCAGCGGCACGCCGGCGCGGCCGAGCGGCAGCGCGATCCGGCCGGTGCCGCAGCCCAGCTCGAGCACCGGCCCGCCGGCATGCAGCGCCAGGTTGCGCCAGAACGGCACGTCGCGCCGCCCGAACGTGCGCGCGTTCTCCCAGTCGTAGAAGGGGGCGTAGTCGTCCCAGCCTTCGTGGCCTTCGCTTCGCTTCGGCATGCTCACGGAATTCAGAATGCAGGATGCAAACTGCAGACAGGAACCGCGCGCGACCTCGGGACGTTCGCCGCATGCCCTGCGCACGAGCGGTTCGACTTGGCGCGGTGCCTGAATTCTCGAGTTCTGCATTCTGAATGTGCCTCCGAGCATCAATCGGAGACGGCCAGCTCGCCGGGCACAATCGGACGCGTGCGCGGCAGCAGGCCGAGCCGCGCCATGTGACCGACGGCGGCGAGGATGCCGACGAAGACGACCAGCTTGATGCCATCGCCGACCCGCGTCTCCGGCACCATCTTCCACAGCAGCCAGAGGACCGGCTGCGCCATGGCCACGGCCCACACCGAGCCGTAGAAGTAGCGCCGCTCGTGTCCCTCGCCCTGCGTCGACCACTTCACGCGCGGCAGCAGACCGAACGCGCCGAGCAGCCCACATCGTGCCGGCGATCGGGAAGTAGGCCGTCTCGTACATCTGCTTCAGCCGCCACTCGCCGGTGACGACCGCCCAGGCCAGGCCGGCGATGTTGAGCACGCGCGAACGCGACGACCTCGCCCCACGCCGTCGTGTAGCAGACGCGCCGGTAGAGCGGGTTCGGCCGGTCCTCGGTGAAGCGGATGATGTAGGGCGCGGCTCGCAGCCGGGCAGCTGGCCGCGCAGCCCGGCGATGCCGGTGCCGACCAGCACCACGCCGAGCCAGGCCGAGCAGGCGGGCGTCGAAGCCGCGCTCGAACAGGTCGAAGGTCAGCGGCCCCGGCGCGATGAAGAAGACGAAGATCCAGATCGGCCAGTGATTGAACGCGGTAGTGCAGCTTGTTGCGGTGGCGGATCTTCCGCTCGGTGTCGAGCTCGATGTAGAGCGCGTCGGTATCGACATTCGACTGTGTGCCATGCGGGATGCTCAGTATACCTCAGTCGGGCGCGGCCCTGGCGCATCGACCACGGTCCGGCCTCGATCACGCACGACCCGGTCGGCGCAGGCGCGGACGAACTCCGCGGTCGTGGGTGGCGACGACGACCGTGCGCCCGTCGCCGCCAGCTGCGCGCAGCGGTCGCGGCCAGCTCGTCGCGGCGGCCGGGTCGAGCGACGCGGTCGGCTCGTCCATCAGCAGCACCGGCGGATCGACGGCCAGCGCCCGGGCGATGGCCACCCGCTGCGCCTCGCCGCCCGACAGCTCGTGCGGCATGCGCCGCGGCGCGGTCGCCCGACGCCGAGCTGGTCGCAGCAGCTCGCGCGCCCGCGCGCTCGGCGTCGGCCGCGCGACGCGCCGTGCACGTGCACCGGCGCCAGCCAGACGTTGTGCAGCGCCGTCAGTGCGCGAACAGGTGATGGAACTGGAACACCATGCCGACGCGCCGTGCAGCGCCACGCGATCGGCCGCGCGGCACCGGCCCGGCCGAGCGTCAGGCCGTCGATCTCGATCGGCCGCCGGCGATCGGCTCGAGGCCGGCAATCGCCCGCAGCACCGTCGTCTTGCCGGTACCCGGACGGCCCCGATCATCGCCAGCAGCTCGCCGCGTCCGACCGTGAACGACACGTCCTGCGACGATCGGGCGGCCGCCGCGCGCACTCGATGCCGCGACGTCGCACGCACCTGCAGCGACGCGTCATGCGCGCCGCCACCGCTTCTCGATGCGCCGCGCCAGCCGCGCCAGCGGCAGCGACATCGCCAGGTAGAGCGCCGCGCACAGCGCCCCGGGCACCACCCAGCTGCCGATGTTGGCGGCGAAGATCGACGTCTGCTTGGTCAGCTCGACGACGGTGATCACCGAGACGAGCGAGCTGTCCTTGAGCAGCGCGACGAAGTCGTTGGTCATCGGCGCCAGCGCCAGCCGGAACGCCTGCGGGCCGCGGACCAGCGTCAGCGTCTGCCGCGTGCTCAGGCCGAGCGTGCGCGCCGCGTCGAGCTGGCCGCGCGGCACCGCTTCGAGCGCGCCGCGATAGATCTCGCTCTCGTAGGCGGCGTAGTTGAGGCCGAGCCCGATCAGCGCCGCGACGAACGCCGGCAGCTGCACGACGGCGGCGAGGCCGAAGTAGAGCACGAACAGCTGCAGCAGCAGCGGCGTGCCGCGGATGATCTCGACGTAGCGGTGAGCGCCACCCGCAGCGGCGCCGGGCCGTAGACGCGGCCGCTGGCGATCAGCACGCCGACGACCACGGCCAGCGCCATCGACAGGCACGACAGCACCAGCGTGATGACGGCCGCGCGCAGCAGCGCCGGCAGGTAGCGGCGCGTCGCCTGCCAGGCGCCGAGCGCTCGGCGTCGCGGCGACCGGCGCGTCGCTGACCGCCGTCGGCTGCACCGGCGTCGCCGGCCAGCAGCCGGGCGTAGAGCCGCGGCTGATCGTCGTTCCACATCTCCCACCGGCGGAAGATCGCCTCGAGCCGGCCGTCGCGCATCGCCGCGCGCAGGATGCTCGTTCGATCCGGTCGCGCAGCGCGCGCGTTGCCGGCGGCCAGCACGCCGACGTAGTGGCCGACGCCGACGTCGGCGGCTGGTTGACCAGCCCGGCGTTGCGCCGCACACCGCGCTCGGCCAGCACCTCGTCGAGCAGCACGGCGTCGACCCGGCCGAGCGCGAGGTCGCTGTACGGGATGCACGTCGTCTTCGTAGGTCACCGGGATCGACGCCGTGGTCGCGCTCTGCGCTGCGGCGAGCAGGTCGTAGGCGAGCGTCGCGCCGAGCGTGGCGACGCGCCGGCCGCGCAGGTCGGCGAGCGTGCGGATAGCGGCCGCGTCGGCCGTCGCGGACGGTGAGGATCTCGCGGAACTCGTAGTAGGGGATGGTGACCGCGAGACGGGCGCGGCGCGCCGGCACTGTCCTCGATGCCGCTCAAGGCCGATGTCGAAGTCGCCGCGCGCCGACGGCGGCATCGAGGCTGGTGAAGCCGGATCTGCATGAAGCGCGGCGTCGCGGCCCAGGCCCTGCGGCCAGCAGCTGCGGCGACCTCGACGTCGAAGCCGACGACCCGCGCCGGGTCGCGCGGGATCGGCCTCGACGAACGGCGCGCCACCCTCGGCGTCGCCGCCCCAGCGAAGCTCGATGGCGGCGCCCGACGACGGCTGCCGCGCCACGACGGTGACGGCAGCTGCCAGGCACACGATCAGCGTCGCCGCCGCCCGCCCAGGTGTACGCATCGAACGATCAAATAATAGACGGATGCGCGAATGGAACGCGGAAACCTACCACCGGGTCTCGAACCCGCAGTTCGACTGGGGCCAGCGGGTGCTGGCCCGGCTGCCGCTCGAGGGCAGCGAGCGCGTGCTGGACGTCGGCTGCGGCACCGGCCGGCTGACCGACGCGCTGCTGGATCGGCTGCCAACCGGCAGCGTCGTTGCCGCCGATCTCTCGGCCAACATGCTGCGCGTCGCACGGGAGTACCTGCGGCCACGGCACGGTGGCCGCGTGCACTTCGCGCGCGCCGAGGCCACCGCGTTGCCGCTGCACCGCGCCGTCGACGCTGTTTTCAGTACCGCGACCATGCACTGGGTGCTCGACCACCCGAAGCTGTTCTCGTCGGTGCACGGCGCGCTGCGACCGGGAGGCCGCTTCGTGGCGCAGTGCGGTGGCTTCGGCAACATCCAGGCGATACACGATCGCGCTGACGCGCTGCGTCGCGACGCCGCCTTCGCGCACTGGTTTGCCGACTGGCACGATCCGTGGGAGTTCGCGACCGCAGAGACGACAGCGGAGCGGCTGACAGCGGCGGGCTTCGTCGAGGTGGTCACCAGCCTGGAAGCGGCGCCGGTCGCCTTCGCCGACGCCGACGAGTTCTCGGTGTTCATCGCCAACGTCGTCTGCCGCCCCTACCTGGCGCGCATCGCTGACGAATCAGCGGCGCAACGCTTCGTCGCGCGGCTCACCGAACAGGCAGCGACGGATACGCCGCCGTACTCACTCGCGTATACGAGGCTCAACATCGACGCGAGGCGTCACGCCGAATAGAAGCACCCCAACCACGCCCTCCTTATCTCCTTATCTCCTGTAGATTCTGGACGCCTAAGAAATCTTCGGCGCCAGCCTGAAGATGCGCGGCACGCCAGGCGCCAGCGTCACGCTGGCCAGTGGCGTCGCCGTGGGGTCCCAGTGCAGCGGCCGGCCGTCGATGTCGAATTCCACCGACGAGTAGAGGCCGGGCAGCTCGAGTGCCACCGTGCTGGCGGCGGTGCGATCCCAGACGAACAGCACCCGATCGCCATCGCGACGCGTGAAGAGATGTGTGTGCAGCTCGCCGGTCGGAGCCGCGGGGGTAGCGCGCAGCAGCCGGGTGTCGATGGTGACCGTTTCGGTGCCGAACAGGTCCGTGACCATGTCGACGGTGTAGAAGGCCATCCGCTTCGCGCCATCGGCACCAACCAGGCCGGTGCCCGCGACAGCCGTGCCGCTCCCGTCGACCCGGTCCCGGAACGAGCCGATGGTGACCTGCTCGACGCGCGGTTCGGCGACGAACGTGGCGAGCGCACGGACCCACGCCGCCGCGCGATCGCGCTCCGTCTCCCCGGCCAGGGCATTCGCAAAGGAGGCGTTGAGCCAGAAGCGCTTGCGGCCGCAGGCTCTCTCCACCGCGGCCACAAAGGCTGGCAGCCCATCGACGGCATTGGCAGCAGATGCCGCGCTCCCTCCCGGGATCGGGACGTTCACCTGCACCACGTTGAAGGCACGTGCCGCGCTGCCGGCGCCGCACATCTGCGTGACCCAATCGGCGGCGGTTGCAGGAACACCGCCGAAGACGACCGCTGCGGCCGGGTGCCGCGCGCGCAACGCGGCGGCGGCGCTCGTGAGCAATGGCCCGTAGGTTGCCGGCGCGGCTGCGGCGTTCCCCGGCGCCGCGTCGATGGCGTACGACAGCACGTTGCGATGGCGGGCCATCGCCGCGGCCAGTACACCAGCCGTCCGCGGCAGATCCGCCGGCTTCGCCGCCGCGTCGCTCGATACGGACTCGTCACCGCCACCGCCCAGAGCAGCCGCTGATGCCGCGTCGTCGGTGAGCGTCAGGTGCACGCCGATGTCGTAGCCGGCCGCAAGCGTCGCGGCATCGTGCAGCCAGTCCAGCCCCGGCTGTCCGGGCGCCGCGCCCAGCAGGTCAGACGGGACGCGCGCGTTCCAGCCGTGAACCTCGAGATCGCGGGCGGAGGCAAGATCGCCCTCCGCCTGGTCGATATTGCGGCTGTCGTAGTCGGCAGCCACCACGAACGACACCGGCTTCGAGACGGCTGCCTCCTGCGCCAGGAACGGCACTGCCTGAAAGACGACGATCAGCACGGCGCACACCGCCGGTAGTTTCAGTATTCTCATCCGCGTTTCCGCCGTTCCAGTTCCTCGAGGGTGCGGGGCCAGTCGTCGCGCAGCAGGCGCGACAGCGACCGGTCGGCGAGCAGCCGCCCGCCGGTCTGGCAGGTCGCGCAGTAGTTCGCCTCGTTCGCGGCGTAGACGATGCGCTGCACCGGCGAGCCGCAGACGGGGCACGGCTGGCCGTACCGGCCGTGCACGGCCATCTCGTCGCGGAACGCGGTGACCTTCTCGGGAAAGCCGTCGCCGGCCTCCTGCTGCAGCCGTCGCGTCCACTGCGACAGCGTCTGCCGGGTCGCGTCGAACAGTCGCGCGATCTCGTCGTCGGTCAGCGACGCCGGTCTGCTTGAACGGCGACAGCCGCGCCGCGTGCAGGATCTCGTCCGAGTAGGCGTTGCCGATGCCGCTGAACAGGTGCGGATCGGTCAGCGCCCGCTTGAGCGTGTGATTCTCGCGCCGCAGCGCGGCGCGAACGCCGCCGGTCGCGGCCGCAGCACCTCGAGCCCGCCGGGGTCGTGCTCGGCGAGCGCGGCGCGGCCCTGGACCACGTGCAGCGACGCCCGCCGCTTCGTGCCGGCCTCGGTCAGGATCAGCGTGCCGCGCGCGAAGTCGAGCGCGAGCAGGCCGACCTTGCCCGGAAGCTTCGCGCCCGGCTCCTTCCAGCGGAAGCGGCCGGCGATCATCAGGTGGAAGACGAGGAACAGCTCGTCGTCGAGCTCGAAGACGATCCGCTTGCCGAGCCGATGCAGGTCGACGATCGTCGCGGCCGTGCGCCGGCCTCGAGCGGCGGATCGACGGAGCGGAGCAGGAACGGGGAGGCCAGACGGACCGCGTTCGATGCGCTGCCCGACCACGCGCGGCCGCAGCGCGCTGCAGGTAGAGCAGGATGTCTGGCAGTTCGGGCATCGTTCTCCCTGTTATAGGCTGAACCCATGCTGCGCCGCCTCATCGTCTTGACGCTGCTCGTCATCGCCGCGGCTGGCGTTGCCGGCGTGGCCACGTTCTACTGGATGATGTCGCGGGACGAGGTCCGGACGGCAATCGAGCAACAGGCGAGCGCCTGGCTTGGTGCCCCGGTGACCATCGGCGCCGCAGGCGCGCAACTGTTGCCGCGGCCAGGCGTCGCGCTGACCGATGTCAGGGTGGGCGATGCGGTGACGCTTGCGCACGTCGGTCTGTCCGGCCGGTGGACGGCGCTGCTGGCGCGCCGTCTCGAGAACGCCGACGTGCTGCTCTCGGGCGGCCGGGTGACGCGGCCACTCCCGTTTGCGATGCCGCGGGTCAGCGGCGGCGCCAGCGTAGACGACAGCACCGCCTCCGGCCGCCCTGGTGCGCAGCTGCGCGTCGTGTCGGTCCGATCCATCCGCCTGCGCGACCTGGTCCTGGTCAGCCGCGATCGTGAAGTCACCATCGCCGGCGAGGCGTCGCTGCTGCGGAGCCAATTGCAGCTCCGCCAATTGAGGGTGGCCGCACCGGGGACGGCGGTCGAGGTGACAGGCTTGGTCGAGTTGCAGCCTGGCGTCGACGCGCGGCTGCGTGTGCGAGGCGACCGCCTGGACGTCGACGAGTTGTTGGCGGTGTCGAGCGCGTTCTCGCCTCCTGCCGCTCCTCGACGCGGCACCCGGGCGAACGCCGGCGCGCATCGCCGCGCGCGTCAGCGCGGAAACCGCAACCGCAGGCGGTCTCCCGGTCCGGCAGTTCGCCACCGAGTTCCAGCTGGCAGGCAACCAGGCGACGTTGTCGCCATTGACCTTCCAGGTGCTCGGCGGCCGGTTCCAGGGAGCAGTGGACGCGCAACTCGGCTCCGGCGTGACAATGGCGCTCCAGGCACGGCTGCTCGACGTCGACCTTGCGCAGGTCGCAGCCGCCGCGGGTGCCGGGAACACGGTGACCGGGCGGCTGTCGGGAAGTGGCTCGTTCACCGGCAGCGGTGACCGGATGGCGACCGCGCTGGCTGCCGCGAACGGCGTCGGTGATGCGTCGATCGTCAACGGGACGTTTCCGGGCCTGAACGTCGGTCGGACGGTGACGACGTTCTTCGGCCGGCCGGCGCCGGCAGATACGAACGGGGCCTTCGCCTCGGTGACCGCGCGCTTGACGCTCGATGGGCAGGACCAGACCGCAACCGCCCTGGCGTTCCAGTCGCGCGACGCGGATATCGTCGGCGAGGCCACCCTGGTGCGGGGCAGCCTGGCGCTGTCGGGCAGCTTCGATCTATCGCTGTCGGAGGCGCTCTCGGAACAGGCGGGCGCAGACAGCGACGGCTACAGCCGCGAGGAGAACCGCATCGTGCTGCCGGCGACGCTCGGCGGGACCCTGCGGGAGCCGCGTCTGTCGATTGACGCCGCCGCCGCCCGGCAGCCGGGATTCCGTACCTGCGGTACAGGGACGGCTGCGCGTGCTGCTTGGCCGGCTGGGTGGCCGACCGACGGACTAGACAACAAACCGACTCCAGCGACAGGACGTCCGTAACCGATGTCAAGCGAGTTTTGGGATGGAACGAAGAATAGGTGGAGTTCCGCAGCAGTTTTGGACGTCCTTTCGACATACTTGTCTGTGGCGTCCCGCTACCCAGCGCTCAAAATCTAATGAATTTCCGAGTTCGACAGTGGCCCGTGCATTGCTGGTCCCGGCGCGGAGGTCGAATGAGCCGGCATCAGATTCTCTTGGTTGCGCCGCAGCCGAAGCTCGCGGGAACGCTGCACGATTGGCTTGGCGCTGCCGGTCACGACCTGATCGAAGTGTCCACGTTCGCGAAGGCCAAGGCGAGCCTCAGCCAGCATCCGGACATGGTGATCACGTCGCTCAAGCTGGGCGACTACAACGGTCTGCACCTCGCGCTGCGGGCACAGGCCGACCATATCCCGACCATCGTCGTTGGTCCGGCCGACCCGGTGCTCGAGCGGGATGCGACGGCGCTCGGCGCCACCTATCTCTCGTCGACGCTTCGGCGCGGCCGCCTGATTGATTTGGTGGAGGAACTGCTTGCGCCGCAGGCGCAGGCCTGCGACGCGGTGCCTGCCCCGGCGATGGCGCCGGCTGCCGGCGGCGCGCTCGCGGTGTCGAGCCCGGCCTGATCCGGCTGGACGCCGTTCTAGCGTCTGAGTCCGCGGGAGCCGACGATCAGGCCGACCACGACGGCGCCCATCGTCGCGACCCACAGCGTCATGCCGCTCGCCGGCACACCGGCGAGCGCGAGGCTGCCGAGCACCGCGGCTTCAGAAAGACCGACGCGCACGGCCAGGCGAGGCCACGCGACGGCCGCGAGCGACTGACGATGGTCGGCGAGCGCGATCCACCGATCCCCCCTGCCAGCAAGCCGGCTGCGCCGCATAGCACGGCAATCGTATCGAGCACGGCAACCGGCCACGGCAACGCGCCCCGCAACACCGTGCTGAACGCCCACACGGCCAGCGCCGCGCCAAGCACCGGGAAGACGCCAGCGTGCGCAATCAGGAAGAGGAGCTCGGCGCGCGACCCCGGAGAGCGCTGTGCACCCGTAACGGTAACTACCATGTGATCCTCAGGCGATGTACGGGCTGCCCGCCCACGGGTGCGGAACCAGCGTGCACCGGCCATAACGCGTTTGCTTCTGCTAGGCGCTAATCAGCTTGTCGCCCTCACGCTGCTCCTGCAGCGTGGCGGGCATCATGCGGAAGCGCTGGAACGGGACGTGGCACTGGTACTTGCGCAGGAAGTTCAGGAACTTCTTGTAGTCCTCCGGCGGCATGTTGAACGAGGTGACCAGCAGCTTGTAGTTGCCGCGCGTGTGCTCGAGGCCCATGCGCACGACCTCGCGCACGTCGTGGCGGGTGAGGTCGCGGCGCCATGAACGGCTCGTAGACCTCGGACCAGAACGAGGCGCCGTCCTTGAGCGATGCGGTCGAACAGGCACCTGGTGCGACGGCCGTCGACGGCCGGCCGGCGCGGCCACCTGGGCGACTGCGCGGCTGGCGGTCGCGCAGCACCTCGCGCGGCAGCAGCTCGACGTCGATCCGGCCGGTCGCGGCAGCGCAGCACCAGCCGCTCGGCGACGTTGCGCAGCTCGCGGACGTTGCCGGGCCAGTGGTAGGCGGTCAGATGCACTCGAGCGCCTCGGCGCTGACCTCCGGCGCCGGCGACGCGGTGCGTTCGGAGAACATGCTGCAGGAAGTGCTGCAGCAGGACGCAGACGTCCTCGCGGCGCTCGCGCAGCGGCGGCACCTCGATGTGCACGACGTTGAGGCGGTAGTAGAGGTCTTCGCGGAACGTCTTGTCGGCGATGTGATCGATGCAGGCGCCGGTGCGTCGCGGTGATGACGCGCACGTCGAGCGGCGGCAGCGCCGCGGTCGGAGCCGACACGCTGAATCTCGCCGGTTTCGAGGAAGCGCAGCAGCAGCGCCTGCATGCGCAGGCTCATCTCGCCGACTTCGTCCATGAAGATGGTGCCGCCGTGGGCCGACTCGAGCCAGCCGCGCTTGTCGCGGTGCGCGTCGGTGAAGCTGCCCTTGACGTGACCGAACAGCTCGGATTCGAGCAGCGAGTCGGGAAAGCCGGCGCAGTTGATCGTGACCAGCGGCGCCGTGGCCGCGCGCGCTGCGCTCGTGAATCAGCTGCGCGACGATCTCCTTGCCGACGCCGCTCTCGCCGGTGATCAGCACCTTGGCGTCCGAGCGCGCGGCGTGATCGATCTCTTCTTCGACGCCTCGAATCGCGGCACTGACGCCCACCATCGTAACTGGCTTCTTCATCACGAGCCTCAGCTGCGCGAGATGCGGATCCGGCACGCGCTCGGCCGGAACCTCTCAAGCGACTCTTTCGACCACTTTGGTACGGTAGGGAGATTGTCTGGTCCCGGCTTGCCGAAGTCAACACGGCCTGGCAGTTTTTGTTCCGGAATAAGCGACATGTTCTCTACTGTCCTGTTGAAATCACGCAGGCGAACGACCTAACGATCTGGAAAACGATGACTTCATCTCGTTGTTCCCCCGGCGCGACCGGGCCGGCAGCCAGCGTTAGCCAGCTAGCCGGCGGACTTTTGTCAGCCCCGCGTCGGTAATTTCTAAATCGTCATCGTCCGCCCCAGCTTCAACGGCCTTAAGAACCTGGCCTTTTACGGCGCGCAGACACAGAGACTAGCGCCTCCGCGGCCAGGCGCTCACGTGAAGGCAACGCACTGAGGAGGGGGATCTCACAGGCGCCCCGCCGGCGTGCAGCGGCGGGAAAAAGAAAGGCCCGCCCCTCCCGGAGGAAAGGCGGGCCTGCTGTACGAGCGAGCCGGAGGATCAGACGGTAAGAACCGCCTCTTCCACGACCGGGCGCGGCGCGCCGAGGCGCACCACATGCGGGCCGGGCGACTTGATCGCGTTGCGGGTATCGACCACCACCTTGGCGGCGCGCTGCAGATCGTCGTAGTTGAACCGCGAGTGATCGGTGACGACGACGATGCAGTCGAAGGCCTGCGGCGCGACCGTGGCGAGATCGACGTGCGTGAGATCGACGCCGCCGGGCCAGTGCCGCGCCGACAAGGTCGGGATGTGCGGGTCGGAGTACGACAGCGTCGACGCCGCGCGCCTTCAGCAGCGCCAGCAGGTCGAGCGCCGGCGACTCGCGGATGTCGTCGACGTCCCGCTTGTAGGCGACGCCGGCGATCAGCACGCGCGACCCGTTCAGCGGCAGGCGCACGGTCGTTGAGCGCGTCCTGGATCGAGCGACACCACGTAGTGCGGCATCGCGCTGTTGACCTCGCCGGCCAGCTCGATGAAGCGAGCCTCGAAGCCCGACTGCCGCGCCTTCCACGACAGGTAGAACGGGTCGATCGGGATGCAGTGGCCGCCGAGGCCCGGGCCCGGGTAGAACGGCATGAAGCCGAACGGCTTGGTGGCCGCGGCGCCGACCACTTCCCAGACGTCGATGCCGAGGCGGTCGCACATCAGCGCCAGCTCGTTGACCAGGCCGATGTTGACGGCGCGGAAGGTGTTCTCGAGCAGCTTGACCATCTCGGCGACGCTGCGGCGAGCTCACCGGGACGACCGTGGCGATCGCGGCTCGTAGAGCGCCTTGGCCAGCGCCGAGCAGTCGTCGGTCAGGCCGCCGACGACCTTGGGCATGTTGTGGGTGCCGAACGTCGGGTTACCTGGATCGATGCGCTCGGGCGAGAACGCGAGGAAGAAGTCGACGCCGCCGCGCAGGCCGCCTTCTCTTCGAGGATCGGCAGCACCAGTTCGTCCGTCGTGCCGGGATAGGTGGTCGACTCGAGAATGATCAGCATGCCCGGGCGCAGCCGCGCCGCGATCTGCTCGGTGGCGGCGACGATGTAGGAGAGGTCGGGGTCCTTGGTCTTGCGCAGCGGCGTCGGCACGCAGATGTTGACCGTGTCGAGCTCGTTCAGCACGTCGAACTCGGTGGAGGCGCGGAGCCGGCCCTTGGCGCGCAGGTCGGCGATGTCCGCCGTCGGCACGTCGTCGATGTAGGAGCGGCCGTCGTTGATCGCGCTGACCTTGACCGGGTCGAGGTCCATGCCGGTGGCGTCGTAGCCAGCCTTGGCGAATTCGACGGCGAGCGGCAGGCCGACGTAGCCGAGGCCAATCACACCGGTGCGCACCGTCCGGGTCTGAATCTTCTCGAGCAGCGCAGCTGCCGTGGCGGATCTAATCATGGGTTCAAAAGTCCTCAATGTCGCAGAACGGAATACCGCGACCGAGGCAAGATTGCGGCCAGTCGAGGTTGCGCGATTGGCGTGACAGGGCGGCAATAGTCTGCCTGATCGCGTGACTATGTTCCGCGTTTACAACGCGCCTGCCGATTACCTCCACGTCTGGTGATCAGAGAGAAACACGGGCCTGACGACGCGGATCGGGGCTGACTACCAGGCGAGGGGCCGCGCCAAAAGTCGGCGCATCAGCGGACTTTTTTCCGTGGCTGCCGGGGTTCTCCGGCTACTGCGGACCGGCGGTTTTTGTAAGTCGCCGTGCGAGCCACTCCGGCCACATCTACTTAGTCGTTCTCACGCAAAGAGTTAGAGGTCGTCGCAAACGGCGCCATCGGCTGGCGACGTCCTTGCACAACCGGCCATATCACGATCCAACTCCACGAGGCGGTGTACGCCGCGTGGGCGAATTCCGCGGCCTGGGAGCTTCTGGTGCGATGACGCATGTCGTACCGGTGCCCGGCGTCGCGGTGAACAGAGTGGACGTGACGTGACTTGTGCACAAGAGGCCGCATGACGCAGTTCCAAACGCACGTTAGCCCACCGGTGAAGGCGCCGCTCCGTTCGCAGCGCCCGCGCGTGCTCGTTGGTGATAGCCCGGCGATGCTCGATCTCCGCACCGAGGTCGAGCGGGTCGCGCGGTCCGATGCCAAGGTGCTGATCACCGGCGAAAGCGGCTGCGGCAAGGAACTGGTCGCGCACGCCGTGCACGCCGGCAGCGCGCGCGCCGAGCGCCGCGTTCGTCGCCGTGAACTGCGCCGGGCTGCCCGAGACGCTGCTCGAGTCGGAACTGTTCGGCCACGTCCGCGGCAGCTTCACCGGCGCCTACCGCGACAAGCTGGGCAAGCTGGAGCTGGCCGACCGCGGCACCATGTTCCTCGACGAGATCGGCGAGATGACGCTGCGCATGCAGGGGCTGCTGCTGCGGTTCCTCGAGACCGGCGAGCTGCAGAAGGTCGGCGCCGACCGCGTCGTCGGCCGCGATGGACGTGCGGGTGATCGCCGCGACCAACCGCAACCTGCGCGACATGATCGTCCAGGGCACGTTCCGCGAGGACCTGTTCTACCGCCTCAACGTGATTCACCTGACGGTGCCGCCGCTGCGCGAGCGCCGCGAGGACATTCCCGGCCTGGCGAACCACTTCCTCGAGCACTTCACGCGCAACGACATGTACGTGCCGCGCCGCCTGTCGCCCGAGGCGCTCGCCGCGCTGACGCGAGTATCACTGGCCGGGCAACGTCCGCGAGCTCGAGAACGTCATCGAGCGGCTCGCGGTCACCGGGACGGCGGAGACGATCCAGCTCGACGACCTGCCGGCGGAAATTCGCGTCCGCGGCGGCGCGTCGTCTGCGCCGAAGCGTGAACGGCGCCGCACCGTCGCCGACGATCTCTACAAGCGGCTGATCGAGGACCGCGAGTCGTTCTGGTCGGCGGTCTACCCGCTCTACATGCAGCGCGAGATCACGCGGTCGAACGTCCGCGACCTGGTGCGCAAGGGGCTGGAGGAGGCGCGCGGCAACTACAAGATCGTCGCGCGCCTCTTCAACATGGATGCGCGCGACTACAAGCGCTTCCTCAATTTCCTGCGCAAGCACGATTGCCAGGTGCCGTTCAAGGAGTACCGACAGTGAGCCGCCGTTCATCCCTCTGCCTCGCCCTGTTGCTGGCCTCGACGGCGGCAACCGCGGCCGTCAGCGCTGCCGCGCAAGCGCCGGCAGGTGCCACACCGGCGGCCGCTGCCGCCGCCGACCGCACCGCCGGTTCCGGCGGCGGATCACTCCGCCGGCCGACTACATCATCGGCCCGGACGACGTGCTGACGGTGGTGTTCTGGCGCGAGAAGGACATGTCGGGCCGACGTGGTGGTCCGGCCCGATGGCCGCATCTCGCTGCCGCTGATCAACGACGTCGAACGCCGCCGGTCTGACGCCGGAGCAGCTGCGCGTCGCGCTCACCGCCGCCGCCGACAAGTTCATCGACGACCCGACGGTCACCGTCGTCGTCAAGAAGATCAACAGCCGCAAGGTGTTCATCACCGGGCAGGTGAACAAGCCGGCGCCGTATCCGCTCAGCGGGCCGACGACCGTGCTGCAGCTGATCGCGATGGCTGGCGGCGTGCTCGAGTACGCCGATTCAGAACACATCACCATTGTCAGCACGGCTGACGGCAAGCCGGTGAGCTACAACTTCAACTACAAGGAAGTCGTGAAGCGGAAGAACCTGCAGCAGAACATCCTGCTGAAGCCGGGCGACACCGTCATCGTTCCGTAAGGTCATGGTCAGGTTTTCTTCAATCACGTTCGTGGTTCCCGGCGCGCTGCTGGTGCTGGCGTCAGCCGTGCCGGCGCAGGCGCAGGCCGTCCGCCCCGAGCGGCCCTACCGCGGGCTGTTCGCGAGCGGAACCGGAGAGGCGGACCAGCTGTTGACGGTCAGCGGCGCGTTCGGCGCCGGGTTCGACAACGACCTCAATGCGAACGTGCAGGGCCTGAGCGCGCCGTCGACCGGCGATGAGCCGCTGCGCGGCGTGCTCGGCAATGCGTCGGCGGCGTTGGCCTATTCGCTGCGCCGCGACAGTCTCTCGCTGGCGACGTCGGCGTCGACCAGCGGGCGCTATTACCCGTCCGCGGACAGCACGTTCGTCCGCAGCTCCGAGGGGCGGGCGGCCCTGTCGGCCGCGCTCGGCGACCGCGGCTCGTTGAGCGCGGCCGCGGCGGTGACGCAGCAGCCGTACGACTTCAGCTCGGTGTTTGCGAACGTCGGCGCGCCGGTGTCGCTGCTGCCGGAGATTCCGGATCTCGGGCCGATCGTGGCGGTGGCGCCGGACAGCTACCGGTTGTCGCTCACCGGCAACACCGGGCGTGGCGTACCGCGTGACGCAGCGCACGTCGTTGACCGCGAACTACGGCTACGGCGTCGCGGGGGAGGCCGGGCGGCAGGATCGATTCGTCAGCCACAACCTCGGCGGCGGCGTGTCCTACCAGCTCGCCAGGGGAATTGCGCTGCGCGCCGGATACCAGTATGGCGAGGCGCGCTACGGCACGTCGGACGAGCCGGTCCTCAACCAGTCGATCGACGCGGGCGTCGATTACAACCGCTCGCTGTCGTTCTCGCGCCGGACGTCGCTGTCCTTCAGCACTGGATCGGCGGCGACACGGACCGAGAACGGCACGCAGTTCCGCGCCACCGGCGACGCCACGCTGCAGCACGAGATCGGCCGTTCCTGGAGCGCCTCGCTCGGCTACCGCCGTGGCGTGACGCTGAGCGAGTCGTGGCGCGAGCCGGTGATGTCCGATTCGGCTGCGGTGACCTTCGGCGGCATGATCAACCGCCGCATGCAGTTCGCCTCGATGCTGCAGGGCGCGCTCGGCAGCGTCGGCTCGCAATCCTCGGGCGGCACCTTCGACAACTACTACGCCACCAGCAACCTGTCGATCGCGCTCACGCGCTTCATGCAGGCCGGCGTGTCCTATTCGTATTACCACCACCGCTTCGACCAGAGCGTGGTGCTGCCCGTGGGCGCAGAGCCGTTGTCGGAGCGCCAGAGCGTGTCCGCCAACATCAGCCTGTGGGCGCCTCTACTGCAGCGTTCGAGGAGACCCAATGCTCCCAGGTAAGAAGTACACGCCCGAAGATTTCGTCCGGATCGTCTGGACGCGCAAGTGGTGGATCCTCATCCCGACCGTGGTCATCGCGGTCGGCACGTTCGTCTACTGCGTACCGCCTGCCCGATCGCTACCGCGCCGAGACAACCATCCTGGTGGTGCCGCAGCGCGTGCCGCAGGACCTGGTGCGCTCGACCGTCAACGCGATGGTCGAAGACCGCGTGCAGATGATCAGCCAGCAGATCCTCAGCCGCACGCCGGCTCGAGCGCATCGTCCAGGAGTTCAACCTCTATGAGCAGGAACGCAAGAGCCTGATCATGGAAGACATCATCGAGCGGATGCGCACGCGTGACGTGTCGATCAACGTCCTGGCCAACCCGCGCCGCAACGCCTCGGATGCGACCTCGTTTCGCGTCGGCTTCGAGTCTTCGCAGGCGCGCACGGCGGTGCAGGTCGCCGAACGCCTGGCCAACCTGTTCGTGCAGGAGAACCTCGAAGACCGCGAGCTGATGGCCGATTCGACCAACCAGTTCCTGCAGGCGCAGCTCGAAGATGCGCGGCGGCGCCTGGTGGAGCACGAGAAGAAGCTCGAAGAGTTCCGGCAGCGCAACGCCGGCCGGCTGCCGTCGCAGATGCAGTCGAACCTGCAGATGATGCAGGGGTCGCAGACGCAGCTGCAGGCGCTGGCGGAGAACTCGAACCGGGATCGCGACCGGCTGATGGCGCATCCAGCAGATGATCGCCGAAGCCCCGGTGGCGACGCCGGCGGCGCCGCGCAGCAGCGGCGACGCGGCGGTGGACGCACAGCTGACGCCGGCGCAGCAGCTCGAGCTCGCCAGGACCTCGCTGCGCAACCTCGAACTGCGGCTCAAGCCGGAGCATCCGGACATCACCCGCACCAAGCGCGTCATCGCCGAGCTCGAGGCCAAGGTTGCGGCGGAACCGGCGCCGGCGCCAGGCGCACCAGCGGCGGTGCCGCCCGGCACCCTGACGCTGGCGCCGGGACGCCTTGCCGAACTGCGGCTGCAGGCGGAGGAGATCCGCCGCCGTCTCGACTCGTATCGCCTCGAGCAGGCGCGCATCGAACGCGTGATGTCCAGCTACACCGGCCGCCTCGAAGCGGCGCCCGGGCTCGAGTCCGAGCTGTCCGAGTTGATGCGCGACTACGCGACGCTGCAGGAGGCGTACACGACCCTGCTGAAGAAGAGCGAGGAATCGAAGATTGCCGTCAACCTCGAACGGCGCCAGATCGGCGAGCAGTTCCGCATCATCGACAGCCCGCGCCTGCCGGAACGGCCGGTGAGCCCCGACCGCAACCGCATCAACCTGATGGGGCTGCTGGCCGGCCTCGGCCTCGGCGTCGGCCTGGTTGCGCTGCTCGAGTACCGCGACACGACCGTCAAGACCGATGACGACGTGGTGCTGAGCCTGCAGCTGCCGGTGGTTGCCGTCATCCCGGCGATGGTCACCCGCAGCGAGGCGCGCAAGCAGCGCCGCACCATCTTCTTCGCGCTCTCCGCGTCGGCGGCGGTGGCCCTGGTCGGGGCGATCGCCACGGCCTGGAAGCTCGGACTTCTTTCCCGGCTGGTGCGCTGATGTACGAATCATTTTTTGGAGTACGGGAGCGGCCGTTCGACCTGACGCCGAACCCGCACTTCCTGGTGCCGACGCGCGCGCACGCGAGGCGCTGGCAACCTGGAGTACGGCATCGCCTCGGGCAAGGGCATCACCCTGCTCGTCGGCGAAGCCGGCACCGGCAAGACGACGCTGATCCGCACCGCGCTGGCACGCCAGCAGGAGCGGACGCACTGCATCGACCTGCACAACCCGGCGTTGACCCGCGACGAGTTCATCGAGATGCTCGCCGTGCGGTTCGGCCTGACGGAGCGGGCGCGCGGGTCGAAGGCGGCGTTCCTGCTGGAGCTCGAGGAGCTGCTGCGGCAGCGGCGGGCGCGGCCGGAGCCGGAAACGACGGTGCTGATCGTCGACGAGGCGCAGAGCCTGCCGCTCGAGCTGCTGGAGGAGATCCGGCTGCTGGCCAACATCGAGACCGAACGAAGAGAAGCTGCTCTCGGTAATCCTGGCCGGTCAGCCGGAGCTCGCCGAGCGTCTCAACGACCATTCGCTGCGGCAGTTGAAGCAGCGCATCGCGCTGCGCTGCGAGCTGCAGCCGCTGACGCGTCCAGGAGACGGCCGCCTACCTCGCCGGCCGCATCCGTGCCGCCGGCGGCACTGCCGCGCAGGTGTTCACGCGCGAAGCGGTGGTGATGATCCACGACCGCTCGCGCGGCATTCCGCGCACGATCAACGTGCTCGCCGACAACGCGCTGTTGACGGCGTTTGCGCTGCAGAAGCGTCCGGTGACGCGGCAGATCGTCGCTCGACGTCAGCCAGGACTTCGACCTGCGCGAGGCCGAGCCGCTGCCGAGTGAGGCGGCAGTTGCGGCGCCGGCAGGCTCTGCGGCACCATCCGCGGCCCCGTCAGCGACCCCGTCAGCGACCCCGTCCGCGGCCGGCAGCGACGGCCGACGGCAGCGACGCCGTCGCCGGCAGCAGCACCAGCAGCGGCAACCGCCCCGGCTGCAGCGACCGCGCCGGCTCCGGCCGGGCGGCTGTTGCGGATCGAGCCGAGTGCCAACGTGGTGCCGTTCGAAACCGCACGGGCGGCCGAACCGATGCGCGCGGAGACCGCGACCGCCGAACCCGTCATCGACCGGCCGGCCGCCGCCGAACCGGCGCCAGGCGCATCGATGTTCGACGCGGTGGTGAAGCGCCGGCGTTTTTCCCTGTTCTGAACCGCGGTTTGGAGTTGCGAGAGATCTTATGAGTCGAATCTACGACGCGCTCGAGCGCGCAAACGCCGGCAGCGGATCCGCTGCGGGCCTGGCGCCACTGCCAGCACCACTCCCAGCGCCACTGTCCGGCGTCGCCCTGGTGCTGCCGGACGGTCCGTCACCGGCCGGCGAGTTTCCGCAGACGGAGGGTCCGGCCGCTGTCGCCTCGGCGGCAGCCGTTGCACCGGTCCCGAGCATCGCTGCGGCTGCTGCTCCCGCGGCTGCTGCTGGTGCGGTTGGTGCCGTCGGTGCAGGCGGCGCCGTCGTGATGACGTCGCCGACCAGCGCGGCGACCCGGCCCTCGGGCACGCTGTTCGAACACATCGACGCCCGGCTGACCGAGAAGGTCGTGCTGAACGACAACATGCCGCTCGGGCCGCGCGAGCAGTACCGCCGCCTCGCCGGCGTGCTGCACGACGCCCAGAGCACCACCGGCCTGCGCGTCGTGATGGTCGCCAGCGCGGTCGCCGGCGAGGGCAAGACGCTGACCGCCGCCAACCTGGCGCTGACGCTCAGCGAGTCGTACCGGCGGCGCGTGCTGCTGATCGACGCCGACCTGCGCCGGCCGACGCTGCACCAGATGTTCACGGCTCAACACCGCCGGCGGCCTGAGCGACGGCCTCGAGGCGCAGACGACGACAAGCTCGTCGTCGCGGCAGCTGTCGCCGAACCTGTCGCTGCTGCCGGCCGGCCGGCCGACGCACCGATCCGATGGCGGCGCTCATCTCCGACCGCATGCGGCAGCTGCTCGCCGAGGCGCGCGAGACGCTTCGACTGGGTGATCATCGACACGCCGCCGCTGGTGCTGCTGCCCGACGCGCACCTGCTCGGCGTCGCTGGTCGACGGCGCCGTGCTGGTGGTGCGTGCCGAGCTCGACGCCGCACGAGCTGGTCAAGCGCACCGCCGAATCGATCGGCCGCGACCGGATCCTCGGCGTCGTCCTCAACCAGGCCGAGTCGGCACCGAACGGCGGCTACGGCAGCTACGACGGCTACGACTATTACGACAACCGCTCGGACGCGAAGTAGGCGTCATGACGCATGATCATCGCGGCACCGCGTTGACTGGCCGCTCGATCGCTCATCGTGCTCGGCGAGACGGTCGCTGATCCTGGCCGCGGTGCTGGCTGGCGGCCTACCTCGCGGCTCGGCGGCGACGCCTGGAACTGCTCGCGCGACGACGGCATCTGCCGAGCACGCTGCTGATCGCGCGTCGTCACCCAGGCGTGCCTCTACTACGCCGATCTCTACGACCTGCGGGCCCTGACCGACCGCCGCGAGCTGTTCGTCCGGCTCCTCCAGGCGCTCGGCGCGACGTCGCTCATCCTGGCGGCGCTCTACTTTCTGGTTCCCGGCGCTGATCATCGGCCGCGGCGTCTTCATGCATCGCCGCGGTGCTGGTGATGACGCTGGTGATCGGCTGGCGGATCGCCTTCGAGTGGCTCAGCCGCCGGGCGCGGCCGCGCGAGCGGCTGCTGCTCGTCGGCACCAGCGCCGGCGGCGGTGAGCCTGGCGCGCGAGCTGTTCGAGCGCCGCCACGAGCTCGGCGTCGAGATCGTCGGCTTCGTCGATCCGGACCCGGCCCGCGTCGGCGCGCCGGTGCTCAACCCCGGCGTGATCGGCACGATCGAGGACATCCCGGCGATCGTCCGCGCCCGCGGCGTCGATCGCGTCGTCGTCAGCCTGGCCGATGCGCGCGGCAAGCTGCCGATGGACAAGCTGCTCGAGATGAAGCTCGACGGCGTCAACTTCGATCATCTGGCGTCGGTCTACGAGGAGTACACCGGCAAGATCGCGGTCGAGAACCTGCGTCCGAGCTGGTTGATCTTCTCGGCCGGCTTCCGCAAGACGCGGTTCGCTGACCGCCGGCCAAGCGCGTGCTCGACGTCGCTGGTCGCCGGCCTCGGCCTGCTGCTCGGCGCGCCGCTGATGCTGCTGCTGGTCGCGCTCGCGGTGAAGCTCACCTCCGCCGGGCCGGCGCTCTATCACCAGGAGCGCGTCGGCCAGCACGGCCGCATCTTCACGGTGCACAAGTTCCGCTCGATGCGCCAGGATGCCGAGGCGCGGCACCGGCGCCGTCTGGGCGTCGAAGCGGGCGACCCGCGGGTCACGCCGATCGGCGGCATCCTGCGCCGCACGCGGCTCGACGAGCTGCCGCAGCTCTGGAACGTGCTGATCGGCGACATGAGCTTCGTCGGGCCGCGGCCGGAGCGGCCGGAGTTCGTCGGCGAGCTGACCGAGGAGATCCCGTTCTACGGCCAGCGCCACATCGTCCGGCCCGGGCTGACCGGCTGGGCGCAGGTCCGCTACACCTACGGCGCCAGCGTCGAGGATGCGCTGCAGAAGCTGCAGTACGACCTGTTCTACATCAAGAACCTGTCGATCGCGCTCGACCTCTTCATCATGCTCGAGACCGATCAAGACGGTGGTGCTGCGGAGGGGCGCATGAAGGCAGTCCGCAGCCAGGTCGAGACGCTCCGCGCGTCGTCAACGCGATGACCGTCGACGTCGAGGACTACTTCCACGTCAGCGTCTTCGACGGCGTCGTGCCGCGCTCGCGCTGGGACGTCGATCGAGAGCCGGGTCGTGCGCCAACACCGAGCGCCTGCTCGACCTGTTCGACGAGCACGAGGTGCAGCGCACGTTCTTCGTGCTCGGCTGGGTGGCCGAGCGCTATCCGCCGCTGGTGCGCGCGATTGCCGGCGCGCGGCCACGAGATCGCGTCGCACGGCTACGCGCACCGGCTGGTCTACGACCAGACGCCGGAGGCATTCCGCGAGGACGTGCGCCGCGCCAAGGCAGCTGCTCGAGGACAGCGGCGGCGCGCCGGTCGCGCGGCTACCGCGCGCCGAGCTACTCGATCACGCCGCGGTCGCTGTGGGCGCTCGACGTGCTGATCGAGGAAGGCTACGCGTACGACGCCAGCATCTTCCCGATCCGCCACGATCGCTACGGCATCCCGGTCGTCGCCGCGCCATCCGTATCGTGCATCGAGCGCCGCGGCGGCGGCCTGATGGAGGTGCCGGGCTCGACCGTCCGTCTCGGGCCGATGAACCTGCCGATTGCCGGCGGCGGCTACTTCCGCATCCTGCCCTACGGCTGGACGCGCTGGGGCATCGCCCGGCTCAACGCGTCGGAGCAGCAGGCCGGCGATCTTCTACCTCCACCCGTGGGAGATCGACCCGGACCAGCCGCGGCTGTCCGCCGGCTGGCTGAGCCGCTTCCGTCACTACCGCAACCTCGACAAGACCGAAAGCCGGCTGCGCGCGCTGCTGTCCGAGTTCCAGTTCGAGCACGGTCGACGCGTCTGCTCCGCCGCACGCCCACGTCACGAGCAAGGGCCAGGTCGTCCCGCTCGCGCTGCCCTACCTCTGGTAGGCGCAGCGCCGGCTGCATCACATGAACGTCGCCATCATCGGCACCGGATACGTCGGGCCTGGTCACCGGCGCGTGCCTGGCCGACTTCGGACACACCGTCGTCTGCGTCGACAGCTCCGCTGCGCGCGTCGAGACGCTGCGCGGCCGGCGAGATCCCGTTCCACGAGCCCGGCCTGCGCGAGCTGGTGTCGCGCAACGCCGCCGCCGGCCGGCTGCCGCTTCACGACCGACCTGGGCGACGCCGTCGAGCGCAGCCACCGTGGTCTTCATCGCGGTCGGCACGCCCGAAGGCAGCCAACGGCGACGCGGACATGTCGCAGATGACGCGCCGTGGCGGAACAGCTCGCCGAGCACCTCGATCGTTACCGCGTGATCGTCACCAAGAGCACCGTGCCGGTCGGCACCGGCGCCTGGCTGCGCAACTTCCTGCGAGACGCGCGTCGCAGCGGGCGTCGAGTTCGACGTCGTGTCGAATCCGGAGTTCCTGCGCGAGGGCTCGGCGGTCAACGACTTCATGCGGCCGGACCGCGTGGTGATCGGCACCGCCAGCGAGCGGGCCGACGACGATCATGCGGGAGATCTACCGGCCGCTCTACCTGATCGAGACGCCGATCGTCGTCACCGACGTCGAATCGGCGGAGATGATCAAGTACGCGTCGAACGCCTTCCTGGCGGTGAAGATCGGCTTCATCAACGAGATCGCCAACCTGTGCGAGCGCGTCGGCGCTGACGTGCACGTGGTCGCCAAGGGCGATGGGCCTCGACAAGCGGATCGGCCCGAAGTTCCTGCACCCCGGCCCCGGCTACGGCGGGTCGTGCTTCCCGAAGGACACCCGCGCGCTGGCCGCGCTCGGCGTGCAGCACGGCGCGCCGCAGCGCATCGTCAGCGCCGCCATCGACGTCAACACGACGCAGCGCGAGATCCCGGTGCGGAAGGTCGAACGAGCTGATCGGCGACGTCGCCGGACGCCACGTCGCGGTGCTCGGCCTCGCTTTCAAGCCGAACACCGACGATGTGCGCGAGTCGCCGGCGCTGTTCGTCTGCCGGCAGCTGGCACAGGCGCGGCGCCGAGGTCAGTGCGTTCGACCCGGTGGCGATGACGACGGCGGCGGCGCAGCTGCAGGACGTCGCGCGAGCTGCGTGCCGGTTCGCGCCGACGTCTACGACGCGGTCGCCGGTGCCGACGCGCTGGTGATCATGACCGAGTGGAACGAGTTCCGCGGCCTCGACCTCGAGCGCGTCCGCGCCTCGATGGCCGCGGCCGGCTCATCGTCGACGCACGGAACGTGCTCGATCCCGATCGCAGACGCGGGCGCTCGGGTTCGCCTATGTCGGCACGCGGCCGGCGGCTCGTTCCGGCCGGGGTGGCGGCATGACCGTCGCCAGCTCGACCGGCCGGCGACAGCGGCGCAGATGCAGCCAGGGACGACCGCGGTCACCGTCCGCACCGACGTGAGCGCCGCGGCATCGGACGCCTACGTGGCGGCGCACCCCGAGGGCACGCCGTATCACCGGCGGGCCTGGCTGGACGTGATCCGCGTTGCCTTCGGCCACGCACGATCTACCTGACCGCGGAGGCCGGCGGCGCGCATCGCCGGCGTGCTGCCGCTGGTGTTCTTCAACAGCGCGCCTGTTCGGACGCTTCGCCGTGTCGCTGCCGTTTCTCAACTACGGGGGGGTTCTTGCCGATAACGCCAGAGGTCGAGCGCGCGCTGCTCGAACGGGCCATCGCCGAGGCGAAGTCGGCCGCGCGGCTCGCACCTCGAGCTGCGGCACACACGCCAGCTGTTCGCCGAACTGTCGCCGCAAGCGCCACAAGGTGGCGATGGAGCTTCGGCTCGAGCCGACGGCCGACGCGCAGTGGGCAGGCGCTCGACCGCAAGGTGCGCAACCAGGTGCGCAAGGCGGAGAAGAGCCGAGCTTGACGGCCGAGCCGGCGGCCTCGAGCTGCTCGACGCCTTCTACGAGGTGTTCGCGCACAACATGCGCGACCTCGGCACGCCGGTCTACGCGCTGGAGTTCTTCCGCGCGGTGCTGACGACCTTCCGCGGCAACGCGCGCGTCTTCGTGGTTCGGCCCAGGACCGCCCGGTCGCGGCGTCGCTCGTCCACTGGTCGCGGCAACACCATCGAGGTGCCGTGGGCCTCGGCGCTGCGCGAGTTCAATCCGCTCTGCGCCAACATCTTGCTCTACTGGCAGATGCTGCAGTTCGCCATCGAGCGCGGGCTTCGGGACGTTCGACTTCGGCCGCTCCACGCCGGGCGAGGGCACGTTCCACTTCAAGAAGCAGTGGGGCGCCGAGCCGCGCGAGCTGGTGTGGGAATACTGGACGGCCGGCGGCGCGCGCGGTGCCCGAGCTGAACCCGAAGAACCCGAAGTTCGACCTGGCCATCCGCGCCTGGCAGCGGCTGCCGGTGGCGTGGCCGACGGCGCTCGGCCCGCTCGATCGTCCGCAACATCCCGTGACGTCACGCGTGGCTGCTCCTCGTTCTGTCGCGCCGCGGTGCTCGTCTATGTCTATCGCGGGCTATCCCGCCGCTGCTGCTGCGCTGATCGTGCGCCTGCGCGGCGTCCGCGCCGGTCCGCGCGGGCGGACGATCACGCCGCGCGGTCAGCCTCGTCATCTCGGCCTACAACGAGGCCGACGTCATCCGCGACAAGCTCGAGAACGCGCTGGCGCTCGACTATCCGCGCGACGCGCTCGAGATCGTCGTCGTCTCGGACGCCTCGGACGACGGCACCGACGAGATCGTGCGCGGAGTACGCCGGCCGCGGCGTGCGGCTGGTGCGCCAGGCCGAGCGCCGCGGCAAGACCGCCGGCCTCAACCGCGACGGTGCCCGCACGCTCACGCGGCGACATCGTCGTGTTCTCCGACGCCAACGCGATGTACCAGCCGGACGCGCTGCTGAAGCTGGTGCGCAACTTCGCCGACCCGGCGGTCGGCTGCGTGACCGGCGAGGCGCGCTACCTCGACCGGCGAGGAGCACGCGGCCGACGTCGGCGAGCGCGCCTACTGGGACTACGAGATCCAGATCAAGCGGCTCGAGACGGCGCTCGGCTCGATGGTCGGCGGCGACGGCGCCATCTACGCGATCCGCCGCGCGCTGTGGCAGCACGCTGCCGCGACAACGCGATCAACGACTTCCTGAACCCGCTGCAGATCGTCGCCGCCGGCTGGCGCGCCGTCTACGAGCCCGAGGCGGTCTGCTACGAAGAGACCGCCGGCGGCGATCCGGTCCGAGTACCGCCGCCGCGTCCGCATCGTCAGCCGCAGCTGGCGCGCGGTCTTCCAGGCGCGCGGCGTGCTCAATCCGTTCCGCGTCGGCTTCTTCACCTGGTCGCTCGTGTCGCACAAGATGCTGCGCTGGCTGTCTGGCGCCGTTCGCGCTGGCAGCGGCGGCGCAGCGGCGCGGTGCTCCTCGTGGCGCTTGACGCTGACGTCGCCGCACGGCCGTCGGCCTCGCCGTCGGCCGTGGTCCTGCTGTTATCGACAGGTACGCGCGGCCGGGCGGCGGCTGCGGTCGATGGCGTCTACTTCGCCGTCATCAACGTCGGCGTCGATCGTCGGCGTCATGAAGGGCACTCGGCCACGTCTCGGGCGTGTGGTCGACGCCCGCGCCAGGTCGCAGGCGCGACGCCGGCTCTTCCGGCTGCGCCGGTCGGCCGCATCGCTCCAGGCTGCCGGCGTGCTGCTCATGGCGGCGGCTGGTGCGCGGCGCTCTTCCGCCTGCCGCCAGGCCCGGTGGCGCTGGTCGCGTTCTGGGGCGTCCGTCGCGATGCTCGCGTACGTGTACATGGGCTACCCGCTGCTCCTGGCCGTCCTGCGCCGGGTTGCCGCGCCGTGCCGGTCCGGCCGCGGCATCGAGCCGACGGTGTGCCTCTTCATCGCCGCCAACGACGAGGCGGGCGGTGATCGAGGCGAAGCTGCAGAACACGCTTGCGCTCGACTACCCGGCCGACCGGCTCGAGATCGTGGTCGGCGTCCGACGGTTCGGTCGACGGGACCAACGAGATCGTCCGCCGGTTCGCCCCGCGGGTGCGGCTGCTCGAGTTTCCCGAACGCCGCGGCAAGATGGCGACGATCAACGACGGGATGCACGCGGTGACCAGCGACATCGTCGTGTTCTCGGACGCCAACACGTTCCTGCGACCGCGACGCCGTCCGCGCGCTGGTCGCGCAACTTCGCCGACCCGCAGGTCGGCGCCGTCAGCGGCGACGTGACGCTGGTCGGCGACCGCGCGGCGCTGGCCGACTCCGAGGACCTCTACTACCGGTACGAACGCTGGGTGCAGCGCGCCGAATCGGAGATCGGGTCGATGATCGGCGCCGACGGCGCGCTCTACGCCATCCGCCGCGAGCTGTTCGTCGCCCCGCCGCCGACACGATCCTCGACGACATGGCGATTCCGATGGCGGTGATCCGCGCCGGCCGCCGCGTCGTGTTCGAGCGGCGAGGCGCGTGCCTACGAGCAGGGCTCCGAGACTGCGCGCGAGGAGTTCGCCCGCAAGATCGCGGGTCGTCGCCGGCGCGATGCAGTTCCTGCGACGGCCGCGACAGCGCGGTGCCGCTGTCGACGCCGCAGGTGATCGTCTCGCTCGTCTCGCACAAGGCGTTGCGCTGGCTGTCGCCGGCGTTTGCCACTGGCGCGTTCGTCTCGTCCGCGGCGCTGGCGAACGCGTCGCATGCCTACGCGGCGGCGGTCGCCGCGCAGCTCGCGCTGCTGGCACTGGGCCTGCCGGCTGCGCGCCGGCCCTGCGCCGGAACAGCGTCGTCGCGCTCGCCCATTATTTCTGCCTGATCCAGGCGGCGGCCGCGGTCGGCTTCGTGCGCGGCGTCGTCGGTCAGCAGTCGGTCCTCTGGCGGCGGTTCGCGCGTGTGCCAGGCGGCGGCCCCGGCGACGTTGCGCCAAATGAGCTCGATTCGTTCCTCGATCGCCGCCACTGGCCAAGGCGGCGCTGCTCCGCGGTCGGCGGCTATGCCGCCATGCGCGCGCGTGCTGCCGAGCCGGCAGCTGGCCATCCTGCGCTACCACGCGATCTGCGGCGACGAGGGCTACCGACTATGCCGACCCGCAGATCTGCATCACGCCGGAGAACTTCGAGCAGCACGTCGCCTACCTGTCGCAGGCCTACACGGTGCTGCGGCTCGAGGACGCCGTGCGCGCGCTCGCCGACGGCGGCGCCGCTGCCGCGCCAACGCCGTGGTGCATCACGTTCGACGACGGCTATGCCGACAACCTGCCGGCGGCGCGGACGCTGGCCAAGTACGGCGCAACGGCTACGTTCTACATCACGGCCGGCTGCCTGGCCGGCGGGCAGCCGTTCTGGCCGGCGGAATTGCGCCATCTGGTGCGCGGCGCTGCCCGCAGCGAGGCTGACGCTCGAGGCCGGGCCGGTGGCAGTCGAACTAGACCTGACGAGCGCCGCGGGCCGCACGGCGGCTGTCAAGCCGCCTGACCAAGGCGTTCAAGGCGCACGCGATCCCGGTGCGCGAGGAACTGCGCGAGCCAGCTGCGCCGCCGCGCGAACGCCGGGCCGATGCCGCGGGTGATGCTGACCTGGGACGAGGTGCGCGAGATGCACCGGCTCGGCATGACGATCGGCTCGCACACGATGACGCATCCGAACCTGCCGAACGCCGGCCCGGCTGCGCGCGAAGACCGAGCTGGTCAGCGCACGGGCGCGCCTCGAAGGCGGAGATCGAGGCCGCCGTGACGATGTTCTCGTATCCGAATGGCGGCGCCGAACGCTACATGACGCCCGAGGTCAGGCAGCTGGTGCGCGACGCCGGCTACGCCGGCGCATCGACGTCGCGAAACGCCTTTGCCGGGCCGGCACAGCGACGTCTATGCGCTCGAACGCATCGAGGTCGAGGAATCGCTCGCCGACCTGGTGTTCGCGCTGGAGATCGAGCGCTTTGCCTTCAAGCCGCAACCGCGGCGCGGGGAACGCTCGTGACCAACGGCGCCGCGCGCCGGGCGTTGGTCATCGCCTACAGCTTCCCGCCGCACGCGGCTATCGGCACGATGCGGACGTTGCGGCTCGTGCGGAAGCTGCACGAGCGGGGCTGGCAGGTCACCGTTCTGACAGGTGATCCGGCGACCTACCTGCCGTCGACGCCGATCGAGCATGCGTTGCTCGACCGTGTGCCCGCGGCGGTGCGGGTGATCAGGGCGCGGGCACTTCGTCCCGTGCAGCGGTTGCAGGATGTGATTGCGGCGCAGGTGCGGCGGCCACGCCCTGCTGCCGCCGCTGCCGCCGCCGCAAAAGGCGCAGTGCGAACGAGCACGCCTGCAGACGCGATCTCACCGCGCAGGCGCGGCGCCCTGCTCCGCGCCAAGGACGTCGTCGACGCGGCGCTGGCGCTGCCCGACCGCGAAAACGGCTGGATCGCTCCAGCGATCCTGGCCGGCATCGCCGATAGCATCCGGCACGGGCGCCCCGACGTGATCTTCTCCTCGGCGCCGCCATGGAGCGGCCAGCTCGTCGCGTTCGGGCTGCGACAGGCGCTGCGAAAGCCGTGGGTGGCCGACTTTCGAGATCCGTGGGCGCGGGCGCCGTGGCGCGGTGATCGCTACCAGTTTGCGATGACGGCTGCTCGACTCCTCGAGAGCCGGGTGGTCAGCCGAGCCGATCGAATCATCTTCGTCACCGGCGCGAACCAGCGGGATTTCGCCACGGCATACCCCGGGTGCCAGGCGAAGTTCGATCTGGTGCCGAACGGCTGCGATCCGTCAGAGTTCGATGCGGTCAGGTCAATCACGCCTCCCGCAGATGGCCCGTTCGTGCTGTTGCACGCTGGCTCGTTGTACGCCGGGCGGACGCCGCTGCCGGTGTTCAACGCAATTGCCACGGCACTCAAGCAGGGGCTGATCGCGCCGCAGCACTTCAAGCTGCGCTTCCTTGGCTCGTCCGCCTTGTCTGAGAGTGAGTTGTCGGCGGCCACCCGCCGGCTCGGGCTCGAGGAGGTGGTCGAGTTCCTGCCGCGAGTGAGCCGTGAGGAGAGCCTGCGCGCCATGATGTCCGCGTCAGCACTCCTGCTGCTGCAGCCCGGGCACACCATCTCCGTGCCCGGAAAAATCTACGAGTACATGGCGACCAGCCGCCCCATCCTGGCGATTGCCGAGCGCGGCGAAATCTCGAACCTGCTCGAGGGGTCCGGCGCTGGCGTCGTCCTCAACAGTGAGTCCGAGGCGGGGATCATTGCCGCACTCATGGCGATGGTGCGTCAAGGCGATTCGCGCCGCGCACCATGTTCGCCAGAGTTCTTCGATGGCAACGTCAGGGCAGCGGAAGTGGCGACGATACTCGAGCGAGTGGTCGATACATCCCGGCCTGCGCCTCTCGCGCAAGGCGCTCATCTCCGCAGTTGATTGCACGAACATGGGCGGCGTTCAGTGCCGCGAACAAGCGCTTCTGTAAGGCTCACCTGCAGCCCGCGTTGTTCCCGGTCGGGCACATGGCGCTTCTCGATCGCTGGTATCTGCAGGTCACCAGTGACATGAAGGGAAGCGGCCAGCTGCTGGAGCTCGGCTGTGGCAATACGTTCGTGCTGACACGGCTGCTCGCAGATCGATTCGCAGGCGTGTGGGCGACTGATACCGATTTCGTCGCGCCTGACGACATTCCCCAAGGCGTCATTTTCCGGCGCTGTACGTCCGGCCCGTCTGCCATTCGACGACGCGCAGTTCGACGTCGTGGCGATGCGCAGTGTGCTGGAGCACGTCGACGATCCCGACCAGACGTTCGCCGAACTGGCGCGCGTCACCCGACCGGGTGGTCTCGTCCTGCTGAACGTTCCGAACAAGTGGGACTACGTGTCGGTCGCCGCGCGACTCGCCGGGCCGCTGAAGTCTGCGATTCTCAAGCACGTCGTGCGGACACGGTGGGAGGATTTCCCGGTGCGCTATCGCTGCAACACACGGCGGGCGGTCGCGCGGGCCGCCGAGCGGGCCGGCTTCGCGCTCGAGGAATGCACCCCCGTGCCGGCGCAACCGTCCTATCTGACGTTCTTCGTGCCGCTCTACCTGATTGGCGCCGCGTACCAGTTCACGATCTCACGCTTGTCGCTGGATTTCCTGCAACCGGCCTTTGTCGCGTCCCTGCGAAAGGAGCGCGCCTGATTGAAGCGAAACTCCCGGAAGGTGGACGGGCCGGTGGATGCTACCTGGAGTGATAGATACCGCACCGCAGCCGCGGATAGAACCGCCGCTGTTGCGTGCAGCGCAGCCAGGGATGCTGCTCGTTGACCAGCCGCTCGAAGTGGTCGTCGTTGACGTAGAGGATCGAGACTGGCCGTGGATGCGCGGTCACCGAGGCATGGATGTTGGCGATGACGCGCTCGAGCAGCTTGCCGGCGAACGGGTTGTAGAAATAGAACACGTTGGCGTCCGCCGGCACCGGGTAGGCCGTGGCGTCGGTTGTCACGACCTCGACGTGCCTGGCCTTGCGGCGGCGCATCCGCCTGACGTTCTCCCTCGCTGCCGCAGCCAGCGCGGTTGACAGCTCGACACCTGTAACCGACTTGAACGGAAACGTCGCGGCAGTGACGACAGCCCGTCCCTTGCCGGCGCCGTAGTCGACAAACGCGCTGTTCTGCCAGTCGCAGTCGAGCGAGCGCAGCAACCGGTAGATGGCGCCGTACGAAACCGTGGAGTACTCGTGCGCATCGGGATCGGCTAACCCGAGCTCCGCCTTCGTGAAGTGGCCGCCAGTGTCGACGCCCAGCCACGTCTCCGCCATCCGCTCGGAAACGCGATAGGTCACGTGCGTGGCGAACTCGCGCGGCCCCTTCTGTCCGAGGAGGGCGGCGCCGTTCAGGATCTTGGCGACGGTCATGACGCGTCCGCTTCAGCCGTCGGTGCCGGGGCCGGCACGCGGGCCGCCGCGACCCGCTTCAGCAGCCCCTTGACCTGCGCCCCCTGGCCCTGCATCGCCAGGCCGACGCGGCCGCGCAGCGAGACGCCGAGGCGTACCGCGAACATCTGCCGTGTCTTGTCGGTCCAGCGGAACTTGTAGGCTTCCTCGCCGCGCATGAAGTCGAAGCACGCGAGACCGTGGTCGAACGCGTACTTGATGGCGTGGCCGACCAGCACCGTGCCGGCGCTCAGCTTCTCCGAGTCCGGGTCGATGCCGCTCTGGAAGAAGAACAGCGTGTCGGCGAACTCGAAGCAGTAGAGCGCGGCGACCGTCTTGCCGGCGACGCGCAACTGAAACAGGCGGAGGATGCCGGCATCGAAGAGCTGTTCGGCGACGTCGGCGTGGAACGGACCGCGCAGGTCGGCGCGGAAACCGGTCTTCTCGTTCTTGGTGACGAAGCGGCGCGCATGCAGGTCGAACAGCTCGGCGATGCCGGGACGCACCTGGGCGCGGTCGGCCACCAGGATGAACTCGGCGCCGCCGTCGACCAGCTGTCTGGTCGAACGGCGGACGTTCTTGCGCATCTTCGCGCTCAGCTGCGCGACGTAGGACTCCCAGTCACCGACCGTCGGGACGAACGGGCAGGTCTTGAAGACGCGCACTTCGTGCGACACGCCGGTGGTGCTGGCGTACTGCGCCAGGTCGCCAAGGGTCGACGGCGACGACAGGATGTTCGACAGGTGCAGCACGTCGAGGCCGCGCTCCTCCGTCAGCAGGACATCGAGCATGCCGGCGAGCGCGGAGGCCGAGCCGGGCACCGGCTGCTCGATCACCTGCAGGTAGTCCGACGATTCGTATTCGGTGCCGAGAAACCCGAAGGTGGCCAGCCCCAGGCGCGGGCGGTGCACGTATCCGGGCAGGATCGCGACGATGTCGTTCTCCCGGCGCGCCACGACGATCGCCAGCCGCCGGCTGGCGTCGCGCTCGCAGTAGTGCCGCCACCACGCCGACATCCACTCCCAGGTGAGGAACGGCGAACCGGCACCGCTCGCCCGCAGCAAGGCGTTCCATTCGGCGCGAAGTTCCGCGAACGCCGTGGTATTTCGAATGATTTCGTAGGTGAGATTCATGCCGGCGGGGGCCAGCGGGAGCAAGTTCAGCGCCAAGGCCGCAGCGGGTGAACCCCACGACCCACTTACAAATCGGCCGGAAAATCAGCCGGATGCAGGATTTTAGTCAGAGTGCTGCGCCCTTTCGGCCGGCCTGATTGGGGTCGACGTCGCTGAACCCGCAACATGCGTCGGCACGGGAGCCGCCGGGGCAGGTTTAGGTTGGTCGGGGCTTTGCAGAACCGGACGATTCCAGCTGGCTTCCAGCTCCACAACTTGTAACCATGACGCTCAAACGAACGGCGCTGGCAGCGCTGCACCACGGTGGCGTGTTCGGGGCGCTGCGCCATCTGCGTAGCGGCTCGACGCTGATCCTGACCTACCACGGTGCGCTGCCGGGAGACGACGACCGCTACGACTTCCTGACGGACAACTTCGTCTCGGCGGCGGCCTTCGAACGCCAGATGCGCTGGCTGGCGCGGCGCTACCGGCTGGTGTCACTGCGGCAGATGGCCGACGCGCTCGACGGCGGCCCGCCGCTGCCGCCCCGTGCGGCGACCGTGACCTTCGATGACGGTTTTGCCAACAACTTCCGGGTGGCGTTCCCGATCCTGCAACGGCTCGGCGTGCCCTGCACCATTTTCCTGAGCACCGGGTTGATTGGCGTCGTCGGGGCGCAGTTGTGGACCGAGCGCGTCAAGCGGGCGGTCGCGCTGACCACCGCGCCGTCGTTGGCCTGCAGCGGCCTCTCCCCGAAGGTCTATGCGCTGGACGGCAGAACCAGCCGCGAGCGCACCGCTCGTGAACTGCTGGCCGCCCTCAAGCGGGCCCAGCCGGATGAGCGCGATCGGCATGTCGCGGAGATCGAGCGGCTCTGCGGCCGGCCGCCGATCGGCGCCGGCGAGACGATGCGCTACGACTTCCTGGACTGGGACGAGGTGCGGACGATGTCGGCCGCCGGCATCGAGTTCGGCTCGCACACGGTGTCGCACCCGATCCTGACGACGCTGACCGACGCGCAACTCGAATGGGAGCTGGCCGAGTCGAAGCGCCGCATCGAAGCCGAGCTCGGCGTCGAGTGCTATTCGTTCGCCTACCCGAACGGCAAGCCGGCTGACTACGGCGACCGCGAAGCCGCCATGCTGCGCCGGCTCGGCTACCGCTGCGCCGTCACGCTGAACGGCGGCCTGAATGCGCCGGCGACCGATCGCTTCCTGCTCGACCGCGTGAACATCGCCCGCGAGTTCGACAATGCGCTGTTCAACGCGACCTTGACCGGCGCCACCGGTGAGCTGCGGCGGGTGAAGCAGTCGGTCAGCGCCGGCGGCCGGCGGCCCGTTTCGAGAGCGGCGGCGCGATGAGCCTGACCGCGGCGGTGTGGCTGCTGCTCTACTGCACGGCGGCAATCGGGACGTTCAGCAACCCGGTCCTGGGCTCGCTCGGCTACCTGCTCGAGTACCTACATGCGGCCGGAGCTGAAGTGGTGGGGCGACCAGCTGCCCGACTGGCGCTGGAACCTTGTCATCTCGCTTGCGCTCGCGGCGTCGTTCATCGTCAAACGAGAGTCGCTGCGCAAGATGGTCGAGGTGACGAACTCGCCGCTGCGCTGGCTGATCGCGCTGAACGTCGTGATGCTCTTTGTCACCGCCACGGTGGGTGTGAACTTCGACCTGAGTTGGGAGTGGTCGTCGCAGTGGACGAAGATGGCGATCATCTTCCCGATGCTGGTCGTCGCCGTCCTGCGCACGCAGAAGTCGTTCGACCTGTTCATCACCGCGCACATTCTCGGGGTTACGTGGTGGGGCTGGCAGGCCTACACCGATCCGCACCGCGAAGCCAGCCGGCTGGTGAACATCGGCTCCGGCGACAGCCTCGACGACAATGCCGCAGCCTCGCACCTGCTGACGGTGCTGCCGTTCATCATCGTGCTGCTACTCACCGAGAAGAAGGACAAGCGGCTGCGCGCGATTTGTCTGGTCGGTGTGCCACTGGTGATGAATACGCTCATCCTGTGCAACAGCCGCGGCGCCACCGTCGGCATGCTCGCAGCAGCGCTCGCAGCGGTTGGCCTGGTTCGCTCCGGCAATCGCCTCCGCCTCGGCGTCGCCGGTGCAGCGATGGCCGCCGTCTTCCTGTTGCTGGCGGACCCGCAGTTCATCTCGCGGCAGCAGTCGACCAGCAACTACGAGGAGGACGGCTCGTCGATGCAGCGGCTGGAGACGTGGCGCGGCGCCATGCGGCTGGTGGCAGAGCGTCCGCTCGGCGCGGGCGGCCGCGGCTTCCACCTGCTCAGCCCGGTCTACATCCCGGAGATCGTCGCCTACCACGACGGTGACCCGCGCGCACCACACAACACCTGGGTACAGGTGCTCTGCGAGTGGGGCATCCCCGGGTTCATCTGCTTCGTAGGCGTGTGGGCCTCGTCATTCGTGCTGCTGCAACGGGTGAAGAGAAAGGCGACCGCCGACGAACAGCCGTTCTATTACTGGCGAGCGTTCGCGATCCAACTCGGCATCGTCGGCCACCTGGTTTCCGGCTTCTTCAGCGATCGCCTGTACGGCGAGGCCGGCTACTGGCTCGTTGCTCTCAGCTTCGCCTTGTACCGGATCCAGCTCACCGACGCCGCTGAAACAGCGCCGGCGACGGCCGACACGGCAGCAGCGGGAACAGTGGTGGCGGCATGACTGCCATGCGGACGAATTCTGTGAGGGACGCGAGACGCGGCGCCGGCCAACCCGGGGCACCTGACATGTTCGCGCCGGTGCTCGGGCGGCTGGCAACCGATGCCGCGGCGCATTTCGGCGTCGAGCGGCTGCAGTTCCAACCGGTGCAGTACGACGACCGGCCGTTCACGCACCTGCTCCGGGTGCATGCCTACGGCGACCGCGAGCGAGAGCCGCTGGCAACGGTGTTCGTCAAGATCGTGAAGCCGCGGCCGATCGAAGGCGGCGAGGACGCGTTGCGCCGACGCTTGATCCGTGACTACGAGGCAACCCGGCGTGTCCAGCTCGCCCTGTTACCCTACGAGGAGCTCGGCGTCGTCCCGCCGCTCGCCTGCTACCCCGAGCACATGGCCATCGTCACGGAAGGTGTGAGCGGACCGACCCTGCTCGAACACCTGCAGGCGGAAGCAGCATGGTTCCCCAGCAGCGCGCGGTTGAAGGCATTGCAGCACCGGCTCTCGCTGGTCGGCCGCTGGCTCCAGGCCTTCCAGGGCTCCGGCCCGCGCGGCGAGGCGGTGACGATCGAGGCGCTGCGTGCCTACGTCGATATCCGGCTCGAACGGCTGATGCGGCACGGCGTGCGCCGCTTCGATGCCGCCGGGCGTCAGCGCCTGCTGCGGCATATCGACTGGCTCGGCGCGCAGGTGGTGCCGGAAGAACTGGCCGGTGTCTGCATTCATGCCGACCTGGCCCTTGGCAACATCCTCGTCTCCGGCCGCCGCATCGTCGTACTCGATTTCGAGATGGCGAATTACGGCACGTCACTGCACGACCTGACGCGGGTCTTCCTTCAGTTGGAACTGCTTGCGGTCAAGCCGCAGGTGCGGCCCAGCCTGATCGCCACGCTGCAGACGGCGTTGCTGCAGGGGTTCGATCCGGCAGCCACGCCGGAGCGCCCGCTGTTCCGGCTGCTCATGTTGCTGCATCGCATCAACAACGTCGGCACCCTGACGCTCAACCAGCGTTCCTTTCCGGAAACGCTCTACAACCGCATCGTCGTGCGGCAGCACCTGCGCGCGATCGCCGCCGAGCTCGCCCGTCGGGCCGACAGTGATGAAACCGCCGTCGCAGGACGGCCGTCGTGAAGGACGCCGTGAAAGACGTCGTGAAGACCGGCACGCCGATTCCGCTGAAGACGCGCATCACCAAGCTGCGCGCGATGTCCGCCGGTGAAATCGTCGGCCGCCTGCGCTATCACGCCGTGCTGCGCAGCGAGCGCCGCCAGCACGACGGCAGCAGAGGACCGGCTGACGATCGACTGCGCCGCGCCCTCGGTCGAGACCTGGCCGGGTCCGACTGGCCGCATCGGCTGCTCGCGGCGCGGCGCTCCTCGCCCGGCCGCTTCCTGCCTGGCGCGCACGAGTCGAACGCGATCGCACAACTGATCAAGGGTCGCTACCAGCCCGAGTATCGCGACACGCTGGCGCACGCGGCCCGCGCGCGGGCGCAGCAGTTCGAGTTCTTCGGACAGGACTTCCACTACGAGGGCGAGATCGACTGGCACGCCGATCCGGTGACGGCGCGCCGGTTGGCCGCAACGCTTTCACGCCGACGTTCCGGTGCACGAGGGCGACGTCGGTTTCGGCGACGTCAAGCATGTCTGGGAGCTGAACCGACAGCAGTTCCTGATCGATCTTGGCGAAGGCCTACGTCTTCGACCACCAGCCGGCGGACCTGGCGGCGATGCGCACGCTGGTCCGAAGCTGGATGCGGGCAGAACCCGTACGGCACCGGCGTGAACTGGTCGTGCGCGCTCGAACCGGCGTTCCGCGCCTGGTCCTGGCTGTGGGCCTACCACCTGACGGCGGACGCGCTCGACGACGACTTCCATCTCGAGTGGCTCGCCGCCTTCCACGACCACGGCCGCTTCCTGGCCCGGCACCTCGAACACTACTCGAGCCCGTACAATCACCTGATCGGCGAAGCCGCGGCGCTGTACGCGCTCGGGTCGTGCTTCCCGGAGTTCGCCGACAGCGCCAGTGGCGCGGCACCGCGCGCAGCAGGTGCTCGAAGGCCGGCTCGACGAGCAGTTCTATGCGGATGGCGGGTCGGTGGAGCAGTCGACGTTCTACCACCACGCCACGACCGGCTTCTACCTGCTCGCCGGCCTCGTCGCCCGCGCCAACGGACGCGAGCTGTCACCGCGGCGTCTGGGCGGCGGTCGAGCGGGCGCTGGACTTCAGCACGACGCTGGTGCAGCCCGACGGCACGCATCCCGGAGATCGGCGGCGCCGACGACGGCAAGCCGATCCGGATGGAGCACCTGCCGTTCTGGGACTTCCGTCCGTACCAGGCGATCGGCGCGGTCGTCTTCGACCGCCCGGACTTCAAGGCTGTCGCCGGGCGGTTCTACGAGGACGCGCTCTGGCTGCTCGGCAGCGACGGCCTGCGCGCGCTTCGACGCGATGGACAGCCGCGCCGCCGACTCGCACCGCCGTGCTGCTGCCGGCCAGCGGCTATGTCGTGGCCCGGAGCGGCTGGTCCGGCGCCGCCGACTACGTCTGTTTCGATGTCGGCGAGCAGGCTGCCGGCATGCGCCAGGACGCCGTCCCCAACTCGATGCACGGCCACGCGGACTGCCTGTCGCTGTCGCGTGTCGCTGAGCGGCCGCCGCGTCCTCGTCGACTCCGGCCTCTACGCCTACAACTGCGGCGGCGAGTGGGAGGCGCACTTCCGCGGAAACCGCCGCGCACAACACCGCCCGCATCGACGGCAGGGACCAGGCGCGCCACATCGGCAAGATGGCGTGGTCGCACAGCTACCGGGCGGCGGTCGAAGGGTTCACCACGTCTGAGGCCGGCACGTGGGCGATCGGGTCGCACGACGGTTACGCGCGCGGGCGCGACGCCGGTCACGCACGGCGCGCGGTCTGGCTGCCGACCGGGCGGATACCTGCTTGTGCTGCGACCAGTTCGACGGGCAGCGGCGAACACGACATCGAGGTGAACTACCAGTTCGCCCCGGAACGCTCGACGCGGCGACGGCGCAGCCAGGTTCAACGGACGCAACGACGGCAGTCGCGGCACCAGCGACGGCGATGTGGATATGCCTGGGCCGGCAGCATGGCCTGGTCCGGTGCGGTGAGCTCCGGCGGTCCCCGGCCAGCGGACGGCTGGATCTGCCCGAGCCTCGGCGTCCGGACCGCGGCGCCACGACTGACGCTCACGGCGCACTGCGGCGGAACAGCGGCAGCGCTGCTGACCGTGCTGGCGACGCCGGCAGCACCGGACGGCGCGCGTCGCGATCGCACCAGCATGACGGCGCGACGGTGGCCATGGTCACGGGAGGCGGTACGTCGACGTCATCGCTGCCGCGTCGGTCGGCGACGACGGCCCGCTCGACCACCGACGGTCTGCTAGCGGTCTGTCGGACGCAGGGCGACGGGCAGATGTCTACGGCGGCGGTCGGGCGGCAGCTCCGTCCGCGTCGATGACGCAGGGCTGCGCCGCGTGCTGCGGCAATTCGCAGTTGGAGCCGGCGACGTGAGCGGCAGTCCTGGCGCGCGCATCCTCGAGGTGACGTCGTATCCGCCGCCCCGGGCCGGCTGGGGCATCCGAGTCGAGTTTCTGAAGCAGCGGCTCGAGCAGGAGGGCCACAGTTGCGTCGTGCTGAATATCGGCACCAGCCGGCGCATTCCGAGCACCGAGTACGAGACCGTCGATGGCGGCGGCGACTTCGTCCGCAAGGTGTGGCGCTACTCGCGCCGCGGCTACACCGTTCACGCGCACGCCAATGGCGACTCACCGACCGGCCTGTTCCTGGCGCTGGTCGCGCAGTTCATCAACCTGGCGTGTGGCCGCCGCCCCTACCTGACGTTTCATGCCGGCGTCATCCAGCGGTACTTCCCGCGCCACAAACGGCCGGCGATGGCGCCGCTGTTCTGGCTGCTGTTCACCATCCCGCGGCGGATCATCTGCAACAGCGAACGCGGTGAAGGCGTGCATCGCCGACTACGGTGTCGCCGGAGCAAGATCGTGCCGATTCCGGCGTTCAGCCGCCAGTACATCGAGTTCACACGAGGTGCCGCTGCCCTCGCGACCTGGTCGCCTTCCTGTCGCGGTATCCGACAATCGTCTTCAGCTACGTGCGGATGCGGCCGTTGTTCTATTCCGACCGTGATGATCGACGGCATGGCGGATGTGATGCGGACACGGCCGGACGTCGGCCTGGTTATCGTCGGCGGCAAGGGCCACTCCGATCCGGGCGTGGCGCCGGCGTTCGAGGCGGCGATCGCACGGCACGGCATCGGCGACCGCGATCTGCCTCGTCGACGATCTCGACCACGACGCCTTCCTGACGATGCTGCAGCAAGTCCGCGCTGTACCTGCGGACGCCCATCACCGACGGCGTGGCCTCGTCGGTGCTCGAGGCGCTGGCGCTCCGGGTCCCCGTGGTCGCGTGCGAGAACGGCACGCGGCCCCCCGGTGTCGTGACGTATCCGGCCGAGGATGCCGCCGGCCTGGCGGCGGCGGTGGAACAGGTGCTGGCGAACCATGCGGCGGTAGCGGCGTCTCTCGAGTCGCTGGAGCCGCCCGACACCGTGGCCGACGAGGTTGCACTGCTGACGTCGGTGCCGCGCTGATGGCCGGTACAGGCCACCTATGAGTCAGATGTCTTACGTGATCGCTCCCGACCCCCCATCCGCCCGCAATGGGGCGGCGGCAGTGGCTGTGCCGGCGCACAGCCACGCGCGGGCTGCCCGCGGCGCCGCGTTCCGCAGCGACATCGAAGGGCTGCGCGGCATTGCGGTGCTGATCGTGGTCGCGTTCCACTGCGGCATCACCGTGCTGCCCGGCGGGTTCATCGGCGTGGACGTGTTTTTCGTGCTCTCCGGCTACCTGATCACGGGTCTGCTGGTCACCGGCATCGAGAAGGATGGCGGCCTCGACCTGCTGCAATTCTATGCGCGGCGCGCCCGCCGCCTGCTGCCGGCGGCGGCGCTGACGCTGCTGGTGACGCTGCTCGTCAGCATGGTCGTCCTGGCGCCGCAGGAGCTGATGTTCACGAGTCGCGCCGCACGCGCGACGGCGGTTTACCTGAGCAACATGTTCTTCGCGGTCAACGCCGCGGATTACTTTTCGGCGGACGTCGAAACGAACCCGCTGCTGCACACGTGGTCGCTGGCCGTCGAGGAACAGTTCTACCTGTTCTGGCCGCTGCTGATCCTGCTGTCGATGAAGGCGCGGTCGCGCCGCGGCCTGATCGCGGCGCTCTGGGTCGTGACCGCCGTGTCACTGGCCGCCTGCGCCTGGTTCTCGCTGCACGCCACCAGCATCGCCTTCTACAGCCTGCCGACGCGGGCCTGGGAGTTCAGCGCCGGTGGCCTGGCCAGCGTCTTGCCGGTGGCGGCGCTGCGCACGCGCGCGGCTACGTGGGTAGCCCTGAGCTGGCTCGGAGTGGCCCTGATCGTCGCCTCGGCGGTGCTCATCACCGAGGCCTTTCTGTTTCCAGGATGGGTCGTCCTGGTTCCGGTTGCCGGCACGCTGATCGCCCTCGTCGCCGGGGCGCAACTCCCCAGCGGCGGCGCGCGCCGCCTGCTCGATTCGGCGCCGCTGCAGTTCCTGGGCACGTTGTCGTACTCCTGGTATCTGTGGCACTGGCCGTTTCTCGTGTTCACGATTGCGGTGGTACCGCACGTCTCGATCGCCGGCAAGGTCGTGGCGGCGCTGCTCGCGCTCGGGGTTGCGGTGCTGGCGCATCGCTTCGTGGAGAACCCGATCCGTTTCAATCCCTTCCTGGTCAAGCGGCCGGGGCTGTCGGTGGGGATCGGCGTGGTGCTGACCGTCAGCATGCTGTTCGCGGGAATCGGTGCCGTCAGCATGGCCCGCCGCATTGCCGCGTCGCCGGAGATGAAGGGCCTGTCGGCGGCCGCCGACGATATCGGCCGTATGCCGCGCGAACAGTGCGTGGCATTGGCGACATCCGCATCAGTGAAGACCTGCGTGTTCGGCGATCCCGCGTCAGCCACCAACATTGTTCTGTTCGGCGACTCGCACGCGATTCAGTGGTTCAACCCGCTGGAGCGGCTGGCGACCTCGCGCGGCTGGCGTCTCACCACGTTGGTCAAATCCGGCTGCCCCGCCGCGGACGTCGAGCCGGCTGGCAGCGACGTGAGCATGAACGACGGCTGCGTGCGGTGGCGGCGCGCGGCGATTCAACAGATCGTTGCAGCGCGGCCGGCGCTGGTGGTGGTTGGCAGCTCGACGACCTACCTTGGCCTGCACGAGCGCACCGCTCGGGCAACCAACGTGTCGCTTGCCGACTGGGGCGCGGGAACACGGCGCACCGTGTCGGCGCTAACCAGCGCGGGGCTGCAGGTGGCGCTGATGCGCGACACGCCGCTGCCGTCCTTCGACGTCCCGACCTGCCTGGCCCGGCAACGGCGGCAGGTGTGGTCGTCGGTGGCGGCATCGTGCGACACTGACGTGGCTGCGGCACTGCACCCCGCGGCCGCCGCGGCCGAGCAGCGCGGCGTCCAGGACCTGCCGCTGGCGCGGTTCGTCGACCTGAGCACCGACATCTGCCCCGGCGGCGTCTGCCGCGGCATCCAGGATGGCTCCGTGACCTATCGCGACGACAATCACCTGACGGGCGGGTTTGCCGACACCCTCGCGCCGGTACTCGAGGCCAGGCTGGTCGCCATCCTCAACCGCCGTGAAGATCCTTTACCACCACCGCACCCTCGCTGACGGCGCCGAAGGCGTCCACATCGCCGCGATGGTCGAGGCGTTCCGCCGACTCGGTCACCAGGTGCGGGTCATCGGCGTCAGCGGCGAAGCCGAGCATGCCGGCCACCGCCGGACGATCGAATGGGTCCGCTCGGCGCTCCCCGCTGCGTCCTACGAGCTGGCGGCGGTCGCCTACAACGCCCCGGAGTACTTCCGCCTCCGCCGCGAGATCGACTCCTTCGCACCCGATCTGCTGTACGTGCGGCATGCACGCTGCGGCGTCGCACCGGTGCTGGCGGCGCGCCGCCGCGGCATCCCCGTCGTCCTCGAGGTGAACGTCCTGTTCGCCGATCCCGAATACGCGCAATTCGAGCCACTGGCGGCGCCGCGGCTGGTGCGGCGGCTGGAGCGGCTGGTCGCGGAACTCTCGACAGTGGTGGTGACGGTCTCGTCGCCGCTCGCCAGCCGGGTTCGGGCGATGGCCGCGGCCAACGTACTCGTGGTCCCGAATGGCGCCGATGCCGAGAGGTTCGATCCGGCACGGGCGAACGGCGCGGCGGTGCGCGCGCGCCTTGGCCTGGCAGACACCCTGACGGTCGGCTGGGTCGGGATTCTGCGCGAGTGGCATGGCGTCGAGCTGCTGCTGGACGCGGTCGCGGCCATTCCAGCCGCAACCCTGCTCGTGGTCGGCGATGGCCCGGCGCGTGCTGCGCTGGAGGGAGCGGCGCGCGCACGAGGGATCGGGGGGCGGCTGGTCATCACCGGCCGCGTACCGCACCACCAGATGTGCGACTACATCGCGGCCATGGACATCGCCGTTGTCGCCAACGAGCGGACCGGCGTCGCGTCGCCGATGAAGCTGCTGGAGTACATGTCGATGCGCCGGGCGGTGGTGGCGCCGAAGGCGCCCAACATCGAGGACGTCATCGTTGACGGCGTCAACGGTCTGCTGTTCACGCCAGGCGAGGCGGCCAGCCTGGCGGCTCGGCTGCGTTTGCTCACCGCCGACAGCGATCTGCGAGCAAGGCTTGGTGACCGGGCGCGGAGGGACGTGGTGCAGGCGCGGAACTGGCTGGCGATTGCGCAGCGGGTGCTGGACGCAGTGCAGGCAGGGGCGGGGCGAACGACGGCGTGAGCGAGGCCAAGAGAGCGGCCGGCACCCGAAGGTGCCGGCCGCCTATTCAGCGGATAGATCAGCCGATGATGCGGACGTTGCGCGGCGCGGCGGGGGCCGCCGGCGCCGTGCCGACCACCGGGATGCCGGCCGACGGCCGCAGCAGCAGGCTCGAAACGTTGCCGGTGTCGCGCAGCGCGACGAAGTTCTTGACGTAGGCGACGAAGTCGCGCTCGTCCTTGCGAACCAGTTCGTCGGTCGAGGTGTTGAACTCGAGCCAGAAGTTCTCGATGCTGTTGGTGCCCTTGCTGTTTGCGGGCGAGCGCACCGACAGCGCAATGCGCGAATAGATCTGCACGGCGTCGGTGGTCTCGTCGGCCACCCACAGGCTCATGTAGTCGTAGTCGTTGGCACGCTGCTCGATGGTCACCCAGAATCGGGTCCAGGTGTTCGGCTTGATCGTGAAGTTGCCGCCTGAGCCCGGGCGCAGCGCTTCCGGGGCGATCGTCCCCGGCCCAAGCTGGTTGCCGTCGGTCAGCAGCCAGTTGGTCCAGGAAGGGTTCCAGGCTGCGTCGGCGCTCGCATACTGGTTGTAGCTGCGCCCGTCGACCGCAGCGATGTGCTTGGTGGTGTCGAATCCGGCCGGCCGGAACGGCACGCTCGAGCCGGTGCCGCCACTGAACAGCGTGCGGATCTCGAGCCAGACCTTGTTGCCGCCATTCGAGAACTGGAAGGCCTTGTGGCCGTCGAGGCCGCTGTTCAAGTACGAGTCGGTCCAGTAGCTGTCCCAGGTGAACACATAGGTGTGGCCGTCGGTGGTCTGCAGCGGCAGGTGCACCATGTGCGGCAGCGTGTTGGTGTTGCCGAGCAGCACCGCACCGGCGGCGTGCGCGATAGGCGTCGTGCCGTTGACGCCGCGCTTCACGGTCAACCGCTTCGTCGCCCGATCGATGTCGGTGATGACCATCAGCTCGCCGTCAACCTTGAGGGTGCGGGGCTGCTGATAATTGGCGTTGTAGGTAACGAGAAAGATCTCGGTATCGGTCGCCGTCGCGGCGGAGGCGAGCCGCCCTTCCATGTCGATGAATGCCGGCACGACGACCTTGGCGGCGTCCTGCGCATGCCTGTCGAGATCGTGCGCCGGGTCATAAGTGACCCACTTGCGGCCCGAATTCCCTTCCTGATAGCCGCCCTTGCTGCGGTAGTCAAGTTGTGCCGCCGTGCGCAGACTATAGGACTTGAAATGGTCAGCGCGTGCGACGAGCGCATCGAAGTAGGCGTTCGGGTCACCCGCCGCCGACATCACCGCCGAGCCAATCGACCCGCCGGGGCCGGCAAGGCAGAAACAGACAATTAAAGCCGCGAAGGCGGCGAGACGATTCATTCTTCAGCGCTCCAAGATCGTTAAGGGGAGGGATCCGTTGTCCGTCCTCAGTCAACTCTGATGCCAGCGCCCATCACGGCGGGCACGGAGGGATCGCGCCTGTTTCCGCGAAAAGTCAGAGAGTCTGATTACAGAATTCAACCTCGCCGAGCAAAAACGTAATAGCTGGCCCAGCCGTGGTACACGCGCCCAAGGCTCCGTCGAACCATCCCGCTCAGGAACTTTGTCCGTCGATTCGGCGACTTTTTTGCCGCGCGGTCCGGCTGCCAGTGGCAAAACTGCGCGAAGCAGCCGGATTGCCGACCTTATTCGGCCGTTCTTACGTCGCGTGGTGCTGGACGCGATTTTGCTGAAAAGGCGGCCGACACCCCTGGCACCTGAACAATTGAGATGACCATGATTGGCGACATGACCTACACCACGACCCCGACCCGTGATGCGATGCTGCGGGCGAGCTACGACGAAGAAGCCGACCGCGTACGACGCGAACCGGTACGTGTCGCCAGAAGGTCGTCTCTTCAACGACCTCGAGATCGAGCTGCTGCGCTCCTGGCTGCCACTGGCGCCCGGCGCCAAAGTACTCGATATCCCGGCCGGCACCGGCCGCCTGACCGTTGCCCTCGCCTCGCAGGGCGCCACCGTCATCGGCGCCGACATCAGTGCCGGGATGCTTCGTGTCGCCGCCTCCAAGCGCCAGGGTGAAGACCTGCGGCGCGTGCAGTTCGCCCAGGGCAGCGGCACCCAGCTGCCGTTCGCGGACGAAACGTTCGATGCCGTCGTCTCCTTCAAGTTCTTCCATCTGGTCCCCAACGACCGCAAGCCGGCCTTCATGAGCGAGATGGCCCGCGTGCTGAAACCGGGCAAGACGATGGTCGTCGAGTTCAACAGCCCATACTACGGCGGGCTGATGGCGGCGTTCCGTTATTACTTCCGCAAGCGCACCCCGGGCGACATGCGCACCAAGTGCATCTTCCCGGACCAGGTCGCGGACCTGTTCAAGGGCCTGGAAGTGACTCGCACCTACGGTGTCAAGCTGCCGCTCTCAGGTGCCCTGTCGAAGATCATCGGCGTCCCGGCGACCAAGGCGTTGAACATGTGGTTCGGCAAGCTGCCGGGCATCAAGTACTTCGCCTACGCAATCATGATCGAAGGGCGGAAGCCCGCTCGCTGATGCAAGGGTGGGCGGCCGGTGCGGCCGCCCACCTGACGCTCATTCGACGCGCGCCGCACGCCAACCGCACGCGCAGCTAGGACCGCGCCGCGGTTTCCTTCCGGGTTGCATCCCGCCCCGCCTCTTCCCTCGTCTGCTCGCTACGCGACCCGCATCAATGCCGGCGTCGCGTCCTGGCTGACCGCCTGGCGCAACAGCCGATGCAGCCTGGGACGGACAACTGGAATGCCGCGGACATTCAGCTGCCAGAACGGCTTCGCCGTCGACTCGTAGTAGTAGCGAGCCAGCCGCGCGCAGACGAAGTCTGACAGGACCTGTGGATCGTACGGCGCGACCCGGGCATAGCCCTGCAGGAACGCCTGCGTCCATCGCCGGCTGCGACTGTGCGGATAGACCAGCAGCAGCGAAGTGAGCAACAGGTCCGACACGGGGCGGGACAAATCCTGGTAGGGAGAGCCGGTGCCCGAGTTCTCGAAGTCGAGCAGCGCGATCTGCGATCCGGACCGCAGGATGTTGTCGAAGCGGAAGTTGCCGTGGACGAAACCGGCCCCGTCATCGAGATGCTCGTGGCGCTCGAGCCAGCGGTGCAGCGGCGCGGTCATCGCGTCCGACGAATGCTGCGTCATCAGGTGGCGGAGGTGCGCGAACGGCTGCGTCGACGCGCTCGGCGTATCCGGGGTCACGACTGCCCTGGCGTGCAGCGTTGCCAATGTCTCGCCCAGCTGCGTGAACACCGCCTCGAGCGGCGCGGTCCGCTGCGGCAGCCAGGCGTCCACGGCCATCACCTTGTTCAAGGGACGGCCCGACACCTCCGAGGAGAGCACGTAGGCTGGTTCGTCAGCGACGCGAAACACCGCGGAGCCGACATACGGCGCGTGGTCGCCAAGCGCGCCATGAATGATGCGCGCACCAGCGCGCTCGCGGTCGATGACGCCGGCGTTCGGCCGGCGCAGCACCTTGAGGAACCAGCGATGGCCGGCCGCCACCTGGTAGACCATGTTGCGGCCTCGGGCAAACAGCTTGAACGTCGCGCCGTCCAGCTGGAACGCCGCACCGAGGGAGCCGGAGCGAAGCACCTCGGCGTGCGCCGCCACGATCGATGCGAGGCGATCGGCTTCAGCTTCTTGGAGAGCGACAGGGTTGGTCACCAGGGTTCCAGTCACAAAAAGAACTCAGAGGGCGCCCGCGCGCTGGTCAGCGCCGGCGTGCCGGCCGCGGTTGACGGCCGACAGTGCCGCTTCGAGCGCGGCGTCGGCGGCATCGCCGGGTCCGCTTGGCACTTGTACCAGCCCTGCGAACCGCGCCGGCAGTTTCCGGTATGCGGCATCGACGCTGGCGAGGTAATCGGCCGAGTAATCGGGACAGCGCGACGCCGCCAGCTCCTGCGGCACGAGCAGCAGGATGGACACGTCCGGCTTCGGAATCAGGCGGCGGAGGACCGCCGCGTAGAATCGCTCGGACGGGCGGCGCAGCTCGAAGTGCACGAAGCTGTCGTAGAAATACCGGTCCATCACCTGCACATCGTCGCCGCCGCTCCGCAGGCGGAACGCGCGGAATGCGAGCACCCTGAGGATGTAGCCGGCAGCCAGGCCGGCGGTGAGGCGCTTGGTCCGGTAGCCGATCCAGCGCTTCGGCCGCGCCGACGAGACCGGCGTTCGCGGCGGGGCCGCTGCCTGGGTGGGGCGGCGCTTCATCCATGTGAAGCAGGGCAGATACTGGAACCGCAGCTGCTCCGCGCGGATGCCCTGCTCGTCGAGGATGCGGACGATTCGGCTCGCGGCGGTCGACTTGCCGCTGCCAACCATGCCGGAGATGGTGATCAACATGGAGTGGTGAGACGCATGTAGAGCGCATGGTATCGCCGCACCGTCTCCGCGAGCGAAAACCTGGTTGCGGCGCGGCGCCGGCCGGCGGCACTCATCGACGCACGGCGCGCCGGATCGTGTAACAGCGCCGCAATCGCGTCGGCGATCTGTTCGACAGAGGCCGGTGGCACGAGCAGGCCGGTCACCCCCTCCTCGACCACCTCGCCCGCGCCACCAACGCGGGTGGAGACGACCGGCAACCCCGCTGCCATCGCTTCGAGCACGGTGTTCGGCAGCCCCTCCGACAGCGACGACAGCACGAAGACGTCGAGCGCTGCGAGCACGGTTTCGACGTCGGGCCGATGACCCAGCAGCCGCACCTGCTGTTCGAGGCCGAGCGCGGCCGCCTGCGCCAGCAACTGCTCCTTCAACGGTCCCTCGCCGGCGATCAGCAGAACGGGCGTCAGGCCGTGGTCGCGCAGCCGGCGCGTCGCGTCCAGCAGCGTCGCGTGATCCTTGACCGGCACCAGCCGGCCGATGGTGCCGACGACCACCGCGTCTTCCGGCAGATCCAGCGCGCGCCGGGCCTCGCCGCGGTCCACCCGGCTGAAGCGCGGACAATCGACCCCGTTGGTAATGGTCTCGATCTTCCCGAGCGGAAAGCCGGTCTCGCGCGACATGCGCTCGGCCAGGCGCGACGATACCGACAGCACCTGGTCCACCTGCGACCAGCCGTGCCGCTGCAACCACTTCTGGTGCGGCCGCAACTGCAGCGTGCCGTGCTCGCCGTGCACGACCGCCGGCACGCGTGCCAGGCGCGCCGCGGCGAGCCCTTCCATCAGCGTCCCCCACGAATGCGTGTGCACGATGTGCGGGCGCTCGCGCCGGAACAGCCGATAGAGCTGCCACACCAGTCGCGGGTTGTTGCCGTCGCGCCGATCCAGCTCGAACACGCGCACGCTGGGGGCGACCAGCGACTGCATGCTGGCGCCGCGGCGCGTGCTGCAAATCGAGCTGCGGATGCCACACGGCTCCAGCGCGTTGACCAGCTTGACGACGCCGAACTCCATGCCGCCCGGCGTGAACTCGTACATGACGTGCATCACGCGGAGCGGGGTCGCGCGCGCCGCACTGACGGCGGGAGCAGCCGGCACGGCAAGCGCCGGCGCCAGGTCGTCCGCGGCCCGCTCGGGCGAGGCGCTGGCGTCGCGGTGCTGGAGACGATCGGCAGGCCAGGTCAGGACACGCATCACAGAGCCGTCGGCGCCAGCCGGGTGAAGTAGAGGCGGACCCAGCGATGCTGCTTGATGAAGGGCGGCGCAAGATCGTTCGCCACGTCGCGCACCAGCGCCCGCAGTGCCGCGTTCGGCGCGAACAGCACGAAGGCGGCATAGAACGCGCCTGCCGCCGCGCCGGGCACGATCAGCAGCAGCCAGGGTGCCGGCGTCAGGAACATGCGCACCAGTTGCTCGACGGCGACCGCAGTCAACGCGCAACCGGCCGCGCAGGCGAGCGCCGGCAGCTGCGGCGCCAGGATGTCACGCCATCGCAGTGGCGTGACACGGGTGAGCAGGTGGTTCATCAGGACGGTCATCACCAGCGTCGACAGCAGGACGCCGACCGAGGCGCCGATCGGTCCGCCGGACCGGAACAGGAACACGCTGGCCACGATCAGGCCGATGTAGAGCACCTGGCGCCACAGCTCGGGCCAGATCTGGCCGGCCGCCTGGCTGGCGGCGCTCGCGTAGCTGTTCAACAGCTTGAGCGCGCCGGCAACGCACAGCAGTTGCAGCGGCACCGCCGCCGGGCGCCACGCCTCGCCGAACAGCACGACGACGAACTGCGGCGCAACAGCGATGACGATGGCAAAGATCGGGAAGGCCATCAGCGTCGTCGACAAGACGACCTTGTGGTAGGCCCGCCGGAACCGCTCCGGCTCCTCGTGGATGATGGCGAAGACGCGAAACAGGACGCCCGGCCCGCCGGTGGTCATGCGGCCCTGGAAGCGATCCATGGTGCTGAAGGCCTTGTCGTAGATGCCGAGCGAGGTCATGCCGAGAAACTTGCCGACGACGATGTTGTCGACGTTCTTGGCGATGTAGTCGAGCATGCGCTTGGCGTGCACGCCGGCTCCGAAGGCGAGGATTTCGCGCAGCGCCGCGCTGGAGAACGCAAACGAAGGCCGCCACGGCACGTAGATGATGCGGATGGCCGCCTGCACGGTGAGCGCCGCCAGCCGGCCGTAGACCATGCTCATGTAGCTGGCGCCAAACCAGGCGGCGATCACGCTGACCGCGGCAAAGGTGAGCATGTGCCACCAGTCCACCGCGGTCATTTCCCTGAAGCGCATGTCACGCGACAGCAGCGCCGCCGGAATCGTGCCGAGCGGCACGATCAGGAAGCTGGTCGCGGCGATCGGCAGGATGGCACCGGTCTCAGGCGTGTTGTAGAAGGCGGCGACAACCGGCGCCATCGCTGTCAGCACCAGGAAGGAAACGATGCCGACGACGACGTTGACGACAAAGACGGTGGAGAGATGAATCGGCAGGACCACCTTGGAGCGGACCAGAGCCGCGTTGAAGCCAAGGTCGGAGAGGCGCCCGGCCAGCACGGTGAAGAAGCTGGCAGCGGCGGCAATGCCGAATTCCTTCGGCGTCAGCAGCCGCGCCAGGATCATCGAGCCGGGGAACAGGAGCAGTTCCTGGCCGCCGGAGCGTACGAAAGACCAGGCCACTCCCTGCGTGGTCTTCTTGCCGAGAGGCGTGTGGGTGTTGTTTGTCGCGCTCACATCGATCCCGTGGAGACGTTCACTATCGTTGCGTCACTGTTGTCGTTGTTTGCCGCTCGCGGTTGTTCGGTGGCTGCTGTTCCAGTGCGCGGCGCCCCCGCCAGCCGCGAGGCGATGGCTGACCGGATCCCATCCCAGCGCGCCAGCTTCGCCTGGCGCAGCCGGGCGGCGGCGGCGCGGTGACCGTCGAGGCCGGCACGCATCGCCGCGACGCCGCTGACGATTCCGGCGGCGGTGTTGTCGACGTGGACGGCGCCTTCGGGGAATGCGTCGCGCAGCAGCGCCCAATCGGAGACGATCACCGGCGTGCCCTGGTAGACCGCCTCGTAGGCACCGCGCAGCATCGTGTGGTCGCGCGTCGTCAGCGTCATCACCGCGTCGGCACAGCGCAGCAGGCCGCCGTACGCCGGCGTGCTCATGAACCCGGTCAGGGTCAGGTTGGGCGGCAGTTCGCCGGCGGCGGCAGCCGGGAAGTGCCTGGGGTTGCCGGTCATGTAGAAGCGGACATCCGGCAGCCGCCGGGCCGCCTCGACGATCTCGGCAATCGGCTCGTCGTAGTTGAACGAGCAGACCACGGCGATGACCAGGCCCACCGGACGCTCGAACGGCACGGCATCCGGGAAGACGATCGGGACGTCGGGGACGAGCGTGGCATGCCCGCCGGCCTCACGCACGAACGCGGCGATGTGCTCGGCATGGACCAGCGTCGTCGCCGCCCTGCGGCAGAGCGCGCGCTGCAGCCATTGGAACCGGCGCCAGCGCGGGTGCAGGAACGCCGCCGAATGAGCGTCGAGCACCACCTGCTTGCCGTGGCGGCGCGCGTACCAGAATGCCGGCAATGCGGCAATCACCGGCGGCGTCATGACGAATACCGCATCGGGCCGCTGCTGCCGCAGGATTCGCGCGGTCCTGAGCCACTGGCCGACGTACTTGAACACGATCGTCGAGGCACGGCTACCGAGTTGCGGCAGGTAGACCATGTGCGATTCGCCGCCGAGCTCGCGCGCGGTGTGGTCGCTGCGGCTGCAGGACTCCGCCCATGAAATATAGGTGATGCGCCGCTGTGGCAATTGCGCCACGCGCTTACGCTCCCACTTCCACTTCGACGTCGGTGAACGTAGCGGCCGACGGCCGCTCGTCGATGAACATGCGGTGCCACGACTCGAGCATCACCAGGCTCCACAGCTCGTCGTGCCACTCGGCCGCGCCGCGGCGGTGCTCGTCGAGCAACCGCCGCACGGCGACGGGCTTGAAGTAACCGCGCTGCGCCAGCCGTCCGTCGAGCAGGAGATCGCCGCTCATCTCGCGCAGGTCCTCGCGGAACCAACGCGCGAGCGGCACGCCGAAACCCTTCTTCGGCCGGTCGATGATGTCGGCCGGCAGCAGCTCGCGCACTGCACTCTTGAAGATGTACTTGGTGTCGCGGCCGCGCAGCTTCATCTCCGCCGGCAGGCTGGCGGCAAACTCCATGAACTCGTGATCGAGCATCGGCGAGCGCCCTTCGACGCCATGCGCCATGGTCGCGATGTCGACTTTCACCAGCAGGCAGTCGCTCAGGTAGGTGTTGACGTCGACGTCGAGCATCGCATCCACCGGATGCGACGCATCGGAGGTGGCGAAGGCTTCGGCCAGGTACGCCTCGGCTGCGCCGCCGTCGTTCAGGAACGCCGGCTCGCACAGTTCACGCTTCAGGTCGGTGTCGAAGATCATCACGCGACGGCTGTACCTGCCGGCTGGGGTGTCGGCGACGCGGCGCAGCCACTTGCGGCCGCGATACCAGACCGAGTCCGACCGCGAGGGTGCCGGCGCGTTGCGCGCCACCGCGGTGACGGCGCCGCGGACCAACGCGGGCAGGCGGTCGAAGCGCTGCGCGTCGGCCGGCGTGATGTAGCGGCGGTAGCCGGCGAAGTTCTCGTCGCCGGCGTCGCCGTTGAGGGCCACAGTGACGTGCCGTCGGGCGAGTTCTGCCAGGTAGTAGGTCGGGATGGCCGACGGATCGGCGTACGGCTCGTTGTAGTGCCAGACAAGCTGCGGAAAGATGTCGACCGCGTTGGGGCGGACGACGAACTCGTGATGATCGGTCCGGTAGCGCTCGGCAACGAGGCGGGCGTAGGGCAGCTCGTCGAACTCTTTCTCCTCGAAGCCGATCGAGAAGGTCTTCACCGCGTCACCGCTTAACTGCGCCATCAGCGCCACCACGACGCTGGAGTCGACGCCGCCACTCAGGAAGGCGCCGAGCGGCACGTCGCTGATCAGGCGCATCCGCACGGCTTCGCGCAGCCGATCGAGGATCTCGGCGCGTGCGTCCTGCTCGGTGATGTTGCGTTTGGCGGCATACGACAGCTTCCAGTAGCGCCGCACGTCGACGCGGCCGTCCTTGACCAGCATCGTGTGCGCCGGCGGCAGCTTGTGCACCCCTTCGAACGCGGAGAGCGGGCTCGGCACGTACTGGTAGTTCAGGTAGGCGGAGAGCGCCGCCAGGTTCGGGCGCGCCTGGAACGAGGGGTCCGCCAGGAACGCCTTCGGCTCCGAGGCGAATGCGATGCCGTCGCCGTCCAGCAGGTAGTGCAGCGGCTTCTTGCCGACGCGGTCGCGGGCGACGAACAGGGCGCGCTCGGCCTCGTCCCAGATGGCAAACGCGAACATGCCGCGCAGGTGCTGCACGCAGTCGGCGCCCCACTGGCGGTAGGCAGCCAGGATCGTCTCCGTATCGGTGCGGGTCGCGAACCGGTGCCCTTTCGATTCGAGCTCGCGGCGCAGCTCGAGAAAGTTGTAAATCTCGCCGTTGAAAGTGATGACCAGGCCGGCGTCGACCGATCGCATCGGCTGTCGCCCGGCGGAAGAAGTATCGATGATCGCCAGACGGCGGTGGCCAAGGCCGACCGCGTCACCGCCCCAGACACCGCTGCCGTCGGGTCCGCGGTGCGCCAGCAACTGGCACATGCGGCCGACCATCTGCGGGTCGACCCGTGCCCCGGTGCGAAAGTTGAACCTTCCCGCTATGCCACACACGTTCAGCTGCCCTCGGTCCTGTGCGCGCACTTCGCACGGCTGCACACCCCCACTGCCGCGTTGGCACGGCGGGAGAAGCGGCACCGGTCGGCCGCGAACTCCGATCCGGTGGCTCGCGGCGATGTAACGAAATGCGCTGGAGCCGGAGACGGGAGCAAAGGGCGGTCCAGCTGCGCTTGTAGAAAATCGCCCGGAAACCTGCCGCTGGCTGGCCGCTGGCGGCCGGCGAGCCCGTGGCGCGCCCGAACCGCCGGCGGATTAGTCCGCGGAACGCTGACTACTAGTCAGCCTATGCCGTGACTTTCTCCGACGGACGCGGGCACGCCGCTGCTCCCGAACAGGGCGCATCGGGGGTCGGACCCTCCTAGTCTGTTCTCGACAGGACAAAGCAGCCGAGGTGAGTGGGCTGATCGGAGCGCCGCGGCGGCCGTAACAGCGCACCGCACGACCAGTAGTCGCTGCCTTCGAAGAACTGCCAGTATTCCACCGACTTCAATCCAAACCCCAGCGCCAGCCACCTATCCAGGTCCGCTGGCGACGACTGGCGACACGGATACGAGTTGTCCCTACCGTAACTGTCGGCGCGGGTGTACACATTCTCATGGCCGACGCCACCGAAAGGGGTCGTCAAGATGAGAGTTCCTCCGGGGTGAAGAAGGCCACGCATCCCGGCGACAGCCTTCACAGGATCCGTGATGTGTTCCAGGACGCTGATGCAGGTGATGGCGTCGTAGTGCTCCGGCTTCAGACGGCTTGCCATGATGTCGTCGTCAACGACGTGCCAATGATGGTTGAACATCCCGCGCGGCCAGTAGTCGCGCACGTTGTCAGTCGCTGTGACGACGAAGCCGCAGGTGCGCATCAATGCGGGTAGCGCCGACCGGCCTGTGCCAATGTCGAGGACGTGTGTAGGTTGCGTCTCGCCTAACGCTGCGAATGCGAACGCGTACTCTACCGGGCGTTCGTTGGTCCTTCGAAACTTCTGAGACTGAAAATCTTCCCGCAACTTGTGCCGATGAGATGCACGTGTCAAACCGCGACTCAGCCTCTGCCACATTTGTCGACCCTCGCCCCGTGTTCAAGCTTGTTAGTTTCAAATAGTCGGGCGCGCACTCATTGCAGCTCACCACGGCCGATCGATGTCGGAATCACCCTGTGTCACGAACCACGATTCCGGCGCCAGGGCGCGCGCCCGCGTCGCGCTCGAGAGCGGCGACGGGTCGATCAACAGGAATCGCTCCGGCTGCTGCAACTGGAACCCGGCCTTCTGCAACGCGCGCGTCAACGGCTCGCTGATGTGATGGCACAGCAGCGAATCGGCACCGGCCTCGGTCGCCGCCGCACAGGCGCCACTCAGCACCTGGTGCATGACCCAGGCATCGGCGACCGGTGCCACGAGGTCGACCAGGAAGGCGCGGCGATAGCGGTAGATGTCGTCCGGCTCGCGCAACGCCCACACGGCCACCGCCGTCACGCCGCGCTCGTTGGCGAACTCCAGCCGCAGGAAGCGCTGGCCGGGCTGGTCGACGTACTTCCAGTTCAGGTACGACGCGTCGCGCACCACCGCCACTTCCATCGCCCCGGAGACGGAGGCCCAGAGCCGGTCGTGCCGGTCGTCGAAGCGATCGACCGGAGCCACCGTGAAGTGCGACCGCTCGGCCAGCAAGCCGCGCACGGTGCCCGAGGCACGCAGCCCGAGCCCGGCAGCCCACGCCGCCGGAGCGGGCAGCTTCGCCCTCAGCACGTTCTCGGGACGGACCAGCAGCCGCGCAATCTGCAACGGCGCCACCTGCTTCCAGCCAAGCCGGAACAGGATCTCGCGCGCTTCCACCGACTGGCCGAGCGACAGGCTGAAGGGCTGGTCTTCGTGCGCCTGGAAGATCAGCCGTGAACCGACCGCCTGGCTGCGATGCTCCTTCAGCACCATGGTCTCGACCAGCCACCCGGTCTGCCGCTCCTCGGCGCCGACCTTGATGCGCACCGGAATGGAACCGGTCTGGCCGACGATGCGCCCGGCATCGCGATAGACCCACATGCGCGGCTCGACGCCGAGGCGCTGCGCCGACTCGAGGAACATCCAGCGCCAGCGCGGCTCCACCAGGTCCGCCTGCCGCTCCGGGAACGCGTCGGCCTGGAAGTCGAGCATCTCGGCTTCAGCCGCGACGCTGTAGCCAGCGATGCCGCCAGGCACCTCTTCGGCCGGCGGGGCCGGTGACCCAGCGCGAGGCACATCGGCAGCCGACAGCGCCTCGGCGAGGTCGAGGCGAGGCAGCAGCTTCGCCGCCAGCGTCCGCACGTCGGGGTGATCGAAGATCAAGGCGCTGCAGGAAAAGCCGACACGCCCCTTCAGGCGGCTGACCAGGTCGGCCATCAACAGCGAGTCCATGCCCATCTCGTAGAAGTTGCGCTCGGCAGCCACGCTCGCCGCATCGGCAAAGCCGAGCGTCTCCGCCACTTCCGCGCGCAGCAGGCCGACGAGTTCCGCCTCGCGCCGCGACGGTTCGACACGCCCGAGTGCCGCGACCCAGGCGGCTGCCGGTGCAAGCGGCGCCGCGGCTGACGCCGGTCGCCCGAGGGCGGCGATCAGCGGCCGAACGCGGCGGGCCTCGTAAACCGGCCGGAACGTCTCCCAGTCGACGTCGGCGACGATCGCCTGTGACTCGGCCGCAGCAGCGGCAGCGCCGAGCGCCCGCACGGCGTCCTCCGGCACAAGGGGGCGATTGCCGATCCGCTCGAACTGCTCCAACGTCTCGGCCGACGCCATGCCGCCGCCGCTCCACGGACCCCAGTTGATCGTGGTGGCCACCAGCCCCAGGCGCTGACGTTCAACCGCCAGCGCGTCAAGGAATGCGTTGGCGGCGCCGTAGTGCCCGCGTCCCTGCGACCCGAGGATCGAGGCCACCGACGAAAAGCAGACGAACAGATCCAGCTCGAGGTGCCTGGTGCGATCGTGCAGCAACCACGCGCCGCGCACCTTGGCAGCAGCCGCCGACTCGACATCGGCGGCCGACATGGCGGTCAGCGCAACGGGGGCATCGACGCCGGCGACGTGCAGGATGCCGCGCAGCGGCCGGCCGGTTGAGCTGATCCGATCGAGCAACTGATCGACATGATCCGCACGTGCGACGTCGGCCGCCAGCACGGAGACCACCGCGCCCGCGTGTGTCAGCGAGTCGATGGCGCGCTGCCCCGCTGCATCGACGGCGCCGCGGCGGCTGGTCAGCACGACGTGACGGGCGCCGTTGGCGACGAGCCAACTGGCAGCGTGCAGACCGAGCGCGCCGACACCGCCGGTCACCAGGTAGGCACCGTCAGGGCGCAACGCCACGCGAGCTGCGGCCGGCCGCTCGACCGGCGCGAGGCGCGCCACGAAACGGCCCGCTTCGCTCAGCACCACTTGATCTTCGTCGTCACCATGCGTCAACTCGCGGCCCAGCGCCGCGGCAGCGGCAGCAACGGCGTCATCACCGTAGGCGAGGTCGATCAGGCCGCCCCAGAATTCGGGATGCTCCAGGGCAATCGTGCGGCCAAGCCCCCAGACCGGTGCCTGCGCCACCGCAACGGCATCGCCCTCGGCCCGTGCCTGCTGCGCGCCGCGGGTCACGAGCCACAACGTCCCCGCCGACGCGCCGGCGCCGGCGAGCGCCTGTGCGACCGAGACGACACTGGTCACGCCGCGGGCGACCGCGCCATCGAGCGCGTCGAGCGTGAGCGCATCGCCGGCCGGGGCGTCGAGATTCCAGAGATGGACGACCCGTCGCGACGAGGCGTCGCGGTCGTCGAGCGATTGCCACAATCGGGCGAGATCGTCAGCGCGATGCGGATTGACGATGTAGCCCGATGCCGTCGCCTCGAACCGCTGCCCGGCGCGGACCAGCGTGGTGCGGCCGCTGCCAAGGTGTCTGGCCAATTCGGTCGCCACGCCACCTTCGTCGGCGAGCAGGACCCAGTGGACCTTGCCCTGGACCGCTGCCGTGCCGCCGGGGCGCGCGCTCACCCAGTCGAGCCGGTAGTGCTGGGCCCGTCCAGGCACTGGCGCGACGTCCGCTGACGGCGCATCCTGCACTGCGCGCCGGGTGCCCTGCACCAGATCCTTGAGCCAGTACCGGGTAGGCGTGAACGCGTAGCCCGGCGTGGCCAGCCGCTGGCGCACGTAGGGCGCGTCGAACGCCTTCCAGTCGATCGCCGCACCGCGGGCATACAGGCCGGCGACACTGCGCGCCAGCGTGCTCCAGTTGTCGGCGTCCTTGCGAATCGATGGCAGCCACTCGACATCCGCGTCTTCGGGCAGACACTGGCGCCCCATGCCGAGCAACACCGGGTGGGGACCGACTTCGACGAACGCGTTCGCGCCTTCGGCGATGAGCGTCGCCGTCCCGGCGGTGAACCGCACGGGCTCCATCACCTGGCGGACCCAGTACTCCGGCTCCGCCACCGCGCGATTGGCGAGCACACCGTCGACACAGCTGACAAACGGAATGCGCGGTGCCGAGAACCGGATGCGCCGCGCCACGCGCTCGTATTCCGCCAGCATCGGCTTCATCAGCGGCGAGTGGAACGCGTGCGAGACGGTCAGCGACTTGGTCTTGATGCCGTCGGCCGACAGCCGGGCGGTGACTTCGGCCACGGTCGCGCCCGCTCCGGAGATGACCACCTGGCCCGGCGCGTTGATCGCGGCGATGGCCACGAGATCCTCGGCCCCGGCGATTGCTTCGAGCACCCGCGTCTCGTCGGCCATCACCGACGTCATCACGCCGCCGGCGGGCAGCGCCTGCATCAACCTGCCGCGCGCGGCAACCAGTTCCAGGCCGTCCTCGAGACTGACGCCGCCGGCGATGCACATCGCGGCGATCTCGCCGACGCTGTGGCCCATGACGATGTCGGGCTGGACGCCCCACGACTGCCAGAGCTGCGCCAGCGCGTACTCGAAGGCGAACAGCGCCGGCTGCGTGTAGCCGGTCTGGTTCAGCAGATCCGCATCGGCGCTCCCATCGGCGGCGAACATCAGCGTCAGCAGCGAGCGGTCGAGGAAGTGGTCGACGATTGCCGCGCAGCGATCGAGCGCGGCACGGAACACCGGCTGTGTCTGGTAGAGCGACCGGCCCATGCCGGCGTACTGGCTACCCTGCCCGGTGAACAGGAACGCAACCTTCGGCGCGCGGCCGGCGACGCGCCGGACCGACGCCGACGTGTTGGCGCCATCGGCAGCGCCATCCGCAAGGCTGCGCAGCGTGCGCAACAGGTCCGGCCGGTTCGTGGCGACGACCGCGGCGCGGTGCGCGAAGTGACGGCGTCCGGTGTTGACGCTGAAGCAGACATCGGCAACGGCGCTCTCTTCAGCCGCCTCGACGTAGGCGGCGAGCGCTCGCGCCTGCTGTTGCAGCCCCTGCGCGCCGGGAGCCGACAAGGCCAGCACGTGCGCGGTCGGTCGCCGTCGAATGGCACCGGCGCAGCCTCCGGCGCCTCCTCGACGATGACGTGGGCGTTGGCGCCGCCGACGCCGAACGAGTTGAGCGCGGCGCGGCGCGGCAGCACGACCGGCGACCCGGCGACCGTCACCGTCGGCCGCAGCCACGGCCCCAGCGCCTGCTGCACCTCGAAGCGGCCCTGCGCGAACGGAATCTGCGGGTTTGGCGCCGCCGACGTGATCGAGGGAGCGAGCGCCCGGTGCCGCATCTGCAGCAGGATCTTGATCAGGCCGAGCACGCCGGCACCGGCTTCGAGGTGGCCGATGTTCGGCTTGATCGAGCCGATCTGCCAGCGCTGATCGCGCCGACCTCGAGGTCGTGCAGTTCGGCGGCGGCGTAGCCGAGCGTCAGGCCGCGCACTTCGATCGGGTCGCCCAGCGCGGTGCCGGTGCCGTGCGTTTCGACGTACGAGATGGTGCGGGGATCGACGCCCGCCGCCGCCACGGCTCGCTGCATCGCCTTCTGCCTGGGCCTGCGGGTTGGGCGCGGTGAAACCGACGGTGCCGCTGCCGGTGCTGAGGCCGGTGCCCTTGATGACGCCGTAGATCCGGTCGCCGCGGCGCAGGGCGTCGTCGAGCGGCCGCAGGACGACCACGCCGGCGCCTTCGCCGAGCACGGTGCCGTCGGCGTCGGCGCCAAACGGCTCGCACTGGCCGCGCGGCGACAGGATGCCGAGCCGTCCGAGCGAGCCGAAGCGGTCGGGATCGAGAATCAGGTTGACGCCGCCGACCACCGCGACCCGGCAGTCGCCCGCTTTCAGCGCAGCGCAGGCGAGGTGCAGCGCGGTGCCGGACGAGGAGCACGCGGTATCGACGGCGAGGCTCGGCCCATGGAAGCCGAGCAGCTGCGACAGGCGGTTCGCCAGGCTGAAGCCTTCCCAGCAGCGGTACGGGCTGGCGTTCTCCGAGCCGGCATTGGCGCGCGAGCCGTAGTCGCCGTACATGACACCGGCGAACACGCCGGTATCCGGCTCGTGCTCGCCGGCGCAGCCGGCGTCCTCGAGCGCGTTCCAGGCCACCTCGAGGAACAGCCGCAGCTGCGGATCCATGAACTCCGCTTCACGCGGCGACACGCCGAAGAATTCGGCATCGAACCGCGACACCGACTCGCCGAGCAGCCCAGCCCAGTGTGGCCGCGAGTCCTCCAGCCGGTGCAGGAAGTGCTCGCGGTCGGCTGGCACTTCCTTCACCGCCGACCGGCCGGTGCTGAGCAGCGCCCAGAGCTGCTCCGGCGAGTCGGCGCCGGCGCAGCGCACGTGCATGCCGACGACGGCGATGTCGGCGGTCGCCTGGACGCCGGATCTGCCTGGCAGTCCAGCCGCCGGCGCCGCCGGCGCGCTCGAGGAGGACGCCGGCGCCGACAGCCGCACGATCTCCGCGACGATCTGGCTGACGGCGCGATGCTCGAACAGCAGCGTGGCGGGCAGCCACGGGTACGACTCGCTCAAGGCAACCGTGATTTCGACGATGCGCAACGAGTCGCAGCCGAGCGCCTCGAGCGCGTCGACTTCGGCGACGTGCTCGGCGGTGACGCGCAAGGCGCGAGCGAAGGCAGCATGCACCACCACCGCAACCTCGCCTACCGCCTCGACGCGGTGCGTGACAGCGCTCGATGACGGCGATGCCGCCGACGCCGCCGCTACGCCGTGAGGGGCCGCACCACTGCGCACCGTGTCCGCGGCGCGCCGCAGGGCAGCGCCGGTGGCCAGCTCGAACGCGGCGCGGACAATCTGCTCCTCGCGGCGGCGCAGGCGGTCGCCGTCAACCGGCTGCGCCGTCGGCTTCGAGCCGCCCTCGTCGGCGACCACGACGTCGGCGCTGCTCGATGGTTCGAAGCGCACCGCCGCCAGCACCGCCGCTGGCACCGCGCACTCGACGGCGCGCGGCGTGCTGACGCGCCACTCGTCGCCGATCACCGACTCGAGGAACGAACGGGCCGGCGTGTTGCGCTTCGTCGTCTCGACGCGCAGGTTCACGGTTGCCGCGCCCGCGGCGACCGCCATCTCGCCAAGATCTGCCAGGATGCGGTGCTCGACGCCGCGCCCGAGCACGCGGCAGCTGAGGAGGAACGTGTCGAGCGTCCACTCGCTGTCGCCACGCTCCGCGATCACCAGGCCGACCAGGCCGTAGTCACCGAACCGGTCGCGCACGCGCACGGTGCGGATCTCGTGGCGGCCGCCGGCGACGAGCGCCTGCATGTCGCCTTCCTCGCGGCGGACCGTCGTGAAGTTGAACTGGTTGGTGCGCAGCGTCAGCTGTGCGGAGCGCCGCACGTCTTCGGGCGTCAGCGGCGCAAAGTCGACGGCCAGCTGCAGGTTGCTGATGAAGTCCTCGAACGTCAGCGTCTCGGAACGCAGTTCCTGGCGGCGGAACTCGTCGCGGTACATCTGCGTGCGCTGCGCGTCCTCCTTCGTCACCTTGACGGCGTCGAACTCCCAGACGTGCTCCAGCAGGCGGGCGGCGCGCTCCGCCTCCTGCGGCCACTGGATGGTGAGCACCCCGGGGCAGCCGGCGCGCACCTCGGCGCACTCGACCGGGTTGTCGTCGATGAACACGAAGCTGTCGAGGCCGAGGTTGAGCCGGGCCGCCAGCGTCTGCAGGTTCTGCGACTTCGGCAGCCAGTTGATCATCGCGGCGACCACCTGGTCGCGGCGCAGCCCGAGGTCGTGGCGTGATTCGAATACGCGCCAGACGTCCGGCTCTTCGTTCTTGCTGCACAGGCAGACCAGAATGCCGCGCTGCGTTAGTGCGTCGAGCGTCCGGTGCAGCGCACGATGGCCCTCGTCGAACTCGACGCCCTCGGCACCGACCTCGCCGACGACGCCGCGCCACAGCGTGTTGTCGCAGTCGACCACGACCACCTTGCGCGGCGGCGCGAGCCGGGAATGCAGCTGCCGCGCGACGACGGTCGCCAGTACGTAGAGGTACTCGTCGCGATACGGAATGTGGGCGATGTGGTCGCGGAGCGCGTCGTGCACCTCGTCTTCGTTGACGCCATACCGCGCGTGCCACGCGCCCGATGCCATCACCTGCAGTCCCGGGATGCCGTCGAGCATCACCGCCAGGTCGCTCTCGGCCTGGCGCACCAGGATGCTCTCCGCCGACGACCGCAGGTCGTGCGACGGCGTGACCACCACCAGGGTCTCGGACGATGCCTGCGCCCGATGCGCCCGCATGGCACCGTCGAAGTCGCGGAGCGTGTCGCGCAGGTAGCCGCGCACGAAATCGATGTCACCCGCCTGCTCGTCGGCCAGCTCGCGCAGCCAGTCGGCGACGCGCACCAGCACCACGTTGAAGCCGCGGCCTCGCCCGTTCAGCACGCTCGACGGATCGAGCAGCGACTGCAGCACCTGTCCGTATGGCGCGGCGAGCACGGCAGCGTCGAGCTCGAGCTCATTCGCCCAGAACTCCAGCGGCGGCAGCAGCGCGTCGGTGGTGAACGTCGCCGCCACGCGCAGGCTGAAGTCAGCTGCGGCGCGTCCCGGCTTCCGGGGTTCGAACGCCGGGAACTCGGTCAGGACATCGACGCTGCCGGCCTGCCAGCCCTGGGCGAGGCGCATGGTGATGTGAGAGGCGACCCAGTCCGCCGGGATCGAGCCGGCGACCCGCGACGGGGTGTCGCTCCAGCTGGTCTGCAGGCTCGCCGGCCGCACGATCATCGCGTAGCTGTCACGCCGCTCCTGCGCAGCGGTCCGCACCAGCCCCTCGCCAGCCTGCTTCACCGCGACGTATTGCGACCACCCCGCCGGAGGATGATCGACTGCGGACGACGAGACGTAAACAATGGCGCCGTGCGCCGCGTTGACCGCCTCGACGAAGCTGGCCAGCGGCGTCTGCACCAGGCGGAGGTTCTGCAGCAGGTAATCAGCGTTACGGCCGTTCGATTCCGCCGAGAGGCGGGCCGTCGTCGGCGGTGCGCACGCGTTCAGGACGAGCAGGTCGACACGTCCGTGCCGGGCGACGATCGCCGCGAGGGTTTCCTGGCACCACCGCGCATCCCCGGCATCGCCCTGGACGAACTCGACCGACGCACCGCGGGCGCCAAGCTTCTCGTGCAGCTCGCGACGAGCAGGGTCGTCATGACGGGCGCTGGCGTAGACGTGGCACCCGGCAAGCGCAAGCGACGCGACGAGATCGGCGCCGAGCCCGCGCGATCCGCCAACGATCAGCGCGACCTTGCCACGCAGCGCCGCGGCGCGCGGGTCGAGCCGCGCCTGCATGTCGTCGAGGTCGCCAGCCACCGGGCTGAACGGCACGTAGCTGCGCAGGCTTCCGGTCGCCACCAGCCGTCCGTCCGGCGTCGCCACGTCCAGCGCGGTGTCGAGAATGCGGAACTGCCGATCGAAGCGGACGGTCCGCAGGCGATAGCGGAGTTCCGCGGCGTCAGCCGGGTCGGTGACGAAGCGAACCGTGATCCGGGTGAAGAGCGACTTCAGCCCCGGCGCTTCCATGCCGACGACGTAGCTGCACAGCGCGAGCACACGCTCCTGCCAATGCACAAGCAGCCCGGAAGCCGCGGACCGCGGCGGCACCTGGAGCGGGTAGACGCCAAGCACTTCGAGCCCGGCCTGGAGCGCCTCGACCTCGTGCACCGCCGGCTGTAGCCGCAGCCCTCGCCCGGCCGCCGCCGCAACCCAGGAAGTGCCGTCGCCGGCCTCGGCGGCTGCTGCCGACGCGAACTCGAGACGCATGCCGAGCACGAGCTGGCCCTCGGCGCTGAGCGTGACCGTCAGATCCTCGCCATCACGGCCGGTGCGGACGTCATAGCTTCCGTCGCTCACCACCGCGTTGCGGAACTCCATGTCGATGGCACGGACATCGCCCTCGCCATCGGCGCGCGGCACCGCTGCCAGGGCGTTCAGCGCGGTGAGCACGCCGTGGACGATCGGGCGGCCGAAGTGGGTCTGTCGGGCAAACTCGGGGTCGACGTGAAGCGGATTGGAGTCGCCAGACCACTCGGCAAACCGCAGCACATCGTCGAAGGGAAAGCGCATTGACGTGCGTAGAGCAAGGACGCGACCATGAATCGGGGTTGGTCCATGGCGCTAAGTTGTTGAAACGACAGGCCTACAGCCCCGTCTTTGCGACTCAAGCGAGAGCAGCAATGCAGCCGGAGCGGGGACAAAAATCCCGCGTCCGGCTGACTTTCCCGAGCGACGCCTCAGGTCAGGAAGGGGCTGACGCCGTAGCGGAGCGCGTACCACAAGTTGGCCGAGCCTTCATAGGCCACGTACCAGCGGTCGTAGGCAGAGGCCCACCAGCGCTGCGGCGTCGCGCCGGACTCCGTCAACGCGGGATAGACGCCGATGGCCACGCCGGTGCCCTGGAACACTGCCTGGAACGTCGCCAGAGAGCGTCGCGTGTGGTACGGCGAGGTGACGACCACCAGCCGCTGCACAGAATGACGCAGCAGGTAGTCGCGCGCCGCGAGCGCCTCGTCGTGTGTGTTGGTCACGCGGCGCGGCAGCACGACGACACGAGCCGTGTCGATGCCGAGATGCGCCAGCCACGGGACGCGCTCGGTGCACGCGGCGCAGTTGTACGGCGTGATCCGCACGGGCATGGTCAGGAACACGGTGGCCCGGGGGTTGCGCCCGGCGAGCGTGACGAGCGCCGGGAATCGCTCCCATTCGTGACTGCCCAGCACGATGAAAGCGTCGGGGTTCGCGGGTACGCGGCTGACGACGAGCAGCCTGCCGAGCGACGACAGCACTCCCAGCAGGACCAGCAACGCCAACAGGAGTGCCACGCGGAGACGACGGCTACCGCGCATCGGCCCGCCCGCTGTCGTCTGCCACTTTCATCTGTTCCCACTGCTGCACCAACCGCTGCAGGAGCGCCGCGTCGGCGGGCGCGAGCGTCGCCGGCTCCTGCCACCCACTCTCCTTGCCGCCGTCCACCGGCGTCGCAGGCCGGGTTCCGCGCAGCGGACCCGGCGCTCCGGCGCCGCGCCTTGAACCCGGCACCCACACCAGTCGGGTCCTGAAGTCGTAAATCAGTCGCTGCCGGTCTGCGACAAACGCTATCTGCCGTGGGCGGGTCACTTCCCCGAGATACTGAAAAACCGGCCGGCCCGTCGCGGCCGCAATGACCGGCATCGCCGCGGCGTCGGGCGGCGCCGCCATCGCTGCGTTGACCGCCGCCCGCACGTCGGTCTGGCCGAACGGCTCGGTGATGGTGAGCGGCAGGTTGGCGGCGATGAACGGAATGCGCGTCTGCGCATCGTTCAAGCCGTAGCCGTGGCCGAGGAACCCCTCGTCGAACAGGCTCTCGCCATGGTCGCTGGTGATGATGATCGCCGGCTCGCTGCCGCGCGCGCGACGCACGGCGGCGAGCACGTCGCCGATAGCCGCGTCGACATTGGCGGCGGCGTTGGCGTAGGTGGCCCATACCCGGTCGCGCGTGCCCGGGCCGATCTCGCTGCGCGCCAGCCGCACGTCCGACGTGATCGGCCGCAGCGAGTCGTGCGTATACGGAAAGTGCGTGTCCTGGAAATTGAGATAGACGAACAGCGGCATCGTCGATGCGGCGTGGTCGTCGAGGAACCGCGTCACCCGCTCCTCGACCACGGTGTGGGGAACGACCAGGCTGCCGGGCGTCGTCGACGTCGAATAGCGGCGGTCGCGATCGTCTCGCGCGTCGATGGCCACGTCGGCGCGATCGAAGCCGCAGCCGTACTCGGCGCCGCCAAACGACTCGTCCTGCGCGGAGAAGAAGCCGGTGACGTAGCCGTGGCGACGGAAATCGTCGATCAGCGACGGCGCGCCGATTTGCGGCAGCAGCAGGCCGGTCATCAGGTGATAACGCGACTGCACGGTGTAGCCGTTATGCGAATAGGCCTGCGACGCCGAGATGCCGCGCCGGGCGATCGCATCGATCACCGGTGTCACCGGGCGGCCGTGCTCGACGCGGCCGATCAGGTCGGCACGAAAGCTCTCCAGGGTGATCAGGACGACATCCGGACGCCGCTGCCATGGCGCGTCCGGGACGGCTGGCTGCGCATAGGGCGGCGCGTCGGGCGCCAGATCGCCGGCGATGCCGTCCTCGTCGATGCCGTTGCCGGGCCGGTCGAGCGCGTAGGGAAACACGGCGCGATCGAACGGAGCGGGATCGCGCATCCGGCCGAACAGGCCGAAGCCGTCGCGGTCGGCATCGGTGACCGTGTCACCGGCGGCCGCAAGCAGCGCCCCCGACGCCTTGCGCAGTAACCCGTTCTCCAGGGCCGCGTCGCTGCGGATGGCGTAGCCGAGCACGGCAAGCGCGGCGAGGCACACCCCCGGCACCAGGGCGAGTTCGCTCGCGCGTGCCGGCTCTGCGCGCCTGCCGCCAGCGAAACGGTTCACCAGGAACACCAACGCCGCGCCGCCGAACGCCGCTACCGCGATCAGCACGGCGGGCGCGACGAGCTGCGACGACGACACGGCCAGGAGTTCAGCGACGCTGCCGCCCGTCAGGTCGAACATCAGGCCCAGATCGAAGGCGTCGCCGAGGTAGCGGAAGACCTGGTAGGAAACCGCTTCGGCAACCAGCAGCGGCACTGCTGCCGCCAGGAGGGCACCCGTGACGCAGGCTGCCACACGCAGCCGCGCACGGGACAGGAGCCACAACACGACACCGCCGGTGATGCCGGCAACCGCGGCATCAACCAGGAACGATGCACCGAAGAACGCCGCCATCTGGCTGGGGGTTTCCAGGTGGTCGACGCTGAGAAAGCCGCCGGTGAAGAAGCCGCGGCTGCGCTGCAGCAGCGCGGCGCCGACCGCGGTGACGCACGCGGCAGCTGTGCCGGTGACGGCCAGCCAGCGGCGCACGAAGGGGGTGGTCACTGCCGCGCCGCAGGCGGGGGCAGCGTCACGCCGGTGTGAATGAGCCGCCCGTCGATCTCGAAGCGACCGGCCAGGATGGTACCGGCGGCGAAATCGGGCGCGAGCGTCTTCACGAGCCGCACCGTGAAGGTGCGCGAGGCGGCGTCGACCTCGACGACACGCGCGTCGTGGAAGTCGAAGAATCGCCCCACCACCGGGTAGAGGCACTTGAAGATCGATTCTTTCGCCGAGAACACCAGGGTCAGCGCCTCGAGACGATCGCAGCCGGCATGGCGGGCGAGCGCCTGTTCGCACGGCCAGGCAATGGTCGTCGAGACCACGTTGGCCCGCGCGGCAGCGATGATCGGCTCCGTGTCGATGCCGACCGAGGCGGCGTCGCGCGTGCGGGCGACTGCCGCCGAGGCGAAGCCGTCGGTGTGCGTGATCGACCCGGTGATGCCCGCCGGCCACAGCGGCGCGCCACCGGAGCCGCGGCCGACCCGCACCCGCGCGAGCTCAGGGCCGAAGTCGGGGTCGAGCGCCGCGAGGGCGGCAGAGGCGCAGGCACGGCCGGCGGCGAACTGGCGCTGGCGACGGGGCACCGAGCGAAGGATTTCGGGCGGGCAGCTGTCGAGTTCGATCAGGTCTCGCAGGTCGACCGCCGCGGACAGCACGAGGCTGTGCTGCCGCACGTGCTCCTCGACGACGCGCGGGTTCGGCGCCGCGCCGTGCACGGGCGCGAGCTCGCGCAAGGCGTCGCCGGCCTCAGTTGCCACCTGCAGGCTCATTTCAGGAAACTGTCAACCGCCGCCAGCAGCAACCCCTCGGCGTCGCGTTGCCGTTGCTCGCTGCCCGTGGCCGCTTCGTCGAGGACGAAGAACATCGTCATCGGCTTGCGCCGGCTGACGAGCAATTCACCCGCAGTGCGGACCTGGAACATGAGGGGATCATCGACAAAGCGATCGGTGTAGTGCAGCACGTAGAGGCCGCGGGCCTCGCCATCGGGACCCGGTTCGAGCACGTGCACCGGAATATCTGGCCGCGACGCGAGCGCGCGGGTGTGCACAGGCTCGAAGGGCTGGCCGTAGGCGACAGCGAGCTCAGGGTGATGGTACAGGCTCTTTGGGTCGTAGGAGCGCACGACGGTCAGGCGCAGCCGGGGGCTGCCGTTGCTGTAGTCGCGCTCGATCCAGTCGTCGCTGTCGAAACGGCGGCGGCCCCAGTCGGCGCCGCGGTCCGACGCCACCGAGCGGAACTCGCCCAGCGTTGCCGGCACGGCGGCGGCCGCGCGGCCATCGCCCGACGGCTCGCCGGCGTAGCTGTGAATGAGCGTCGGCACCAGCGCGAGGGCGAGGCAGACGCAGGCGGCGGGCATCAAGCGGGCAGAGATCATCGCCGTATTCCCTGCCGGGCGTCGCCGCCGAGCCAGAAGAGGACGGGAAGGGCGAGCGCGAAGGTCAGCATGCCGCTGAGCGGGTGGATGAAGGTGTCCAGGATTTCCTGCCCCTGCCAGACGACCAGCAGCACCAGCGACAGCACGCGCAGGATGTTGACGGCGATCGCCAGGGGGGCGGCAATGCCGAGCAGCAACACCCGGCGTGGCGTGCTGGGGGTCATGTAGGCCATCAGGAACGCGACCGCCATCGCGGCATACAGGGTCGAAAAGCCGCTGCAGGCATCAGCCACCTGCAGCGAGCCGGCGGCCAGGTGCAGCGTGGTGCCTTCAGCGTAGAGCGGGATGCCGAGCGCCGGCAACGCCCAGGCCGCCGCCGCCGTGGTGATCTGGCGCAACTGCATGACGACGCCCTGGGTGACGACGAGCGGCATCGGCAGGGCGAACGCGAGGAACAGCAGCGGGAAAGCGATCGCCCTGGTGCGGCGCGCACCGAGCAGCAGCAGTGACAGGCCGGGCAGCGCCACCACCAGCGATACCGCCGACAGCAGCTGCGTGTGCATCCCTGCATCGAAGGCGTGCAGTGCCAGTGCCGGTAGCAGGAAGGCGAAGCCCCACCGGCTGGCGCTGCGTGGCTCGGCTGGCCGTCGGCGCAGCTCCTCGTAGGCGAACCAGGCGGCGACCGGCGGAATCAGCAGGCCATGCGCGTTGTCCCAGACGCTCCGCGTCCAGCGCTCCCACAGCCATGCGACCGTCGGCCCGTAGAGCAGCGCCAGCTCGATGGCGGCAACGACCAGCGCGGCGCGATGCCAGGCAGGCATCGGCTCGGCACTGCCGTCTGCGGCGACGGCGTCTGTAGCGGCGCCGTCTGCGGCGACGCCGTCTGCGGCGGCTCGCGCGGCGGCAGCGTCGATGCGGGCGGCCTGATGGGTGATCACCCGCTCAGCCCTGGATCGAGGCGAGCGCCTTCTGCGCGCCTTCGGCGTCCTGTGGCTGCAGCTTCAACTGCAGGGCGCGTTCGAGCGCGGCGCGGGCTTTTCCTGGCTCATTCGCCTGCAGCAGGGCCAGGCCCAGATGGTAATGATAGGTCGCGTTCGACGGGTCCCTGGTGATGCTCTGCTGGAATGCATCGATCGCCGCCGAGGCGAGGTTGCGCTTGTAGTAGACCCAGCCGAGGGTGTCACTGACATTCGGGTCTTCGGGCAATCCGGACTTGGCCGTCTGCGCCAGCGTCAACGCGCTGTCCAGGTCGGTACCCGCCTCTGCGTGCATGTAGGCGAGATTGTTGGCGGCGACCGGCGCGCGCGGGTCGATCTTCAGCACCTCTTCGAACTGGCGCCGGGCAGAGGCGTTATCGCGCTGGGCCAGCAGCAGCATGCCGACCATCGTTCGCGCCGCCACGTTACCGGGCTGTGCCTTGGCCACCGCCTCGTATTCACGCTGTGCCTCGCCCAGCCGCTTCTGGCGAACCAGCAGTTGGCCGAGCAGGTCGTAACCCTCGAACGAGGTTGGTTCGGCGTCGACGGCGCGACGCGCCAGTTCCTCCGCACGCGGCAGGTTGCCGGCGGCGGCGTGGGCGCGCGACGCAAGGAGCAGCACCGCGACATTGCGCGGTTCGCGCTGTACCCGTGTGTCGGCCCGCGCCTGCGCCTGTTCCAATCGTTTCGTGGCCGCGTCGACCTGCAGCAGGCCGGCGAACGCCGACAGGGAACTCGGATCGGTGGCTGTCGCCCGCTCGAACGAGGCGCGGGCGGCGTCACGATTGCCGCGGCGGTACTCAATCTGGCCCATCAGGCTGTGCAGTTCTGCGGTGTCCGGCGCGGACGCGAGCACCAGGGCCATTTCCTGGCGGGCCTGTTCCGCATTGCCCTTGCCGAGCAGGGCGCGGACGAGCGCGATTCGCGCGCGGCCACTCTGGGGCTGGTTCTTGACCGCCTGCTGTGCGAACTGCAGCGCCTGGTCGACACGGCCGGCCTCGAGATGCGCCGAGGACAACTGCACCTGCGCGTTCAGGTCGCTGGCGTTGACGGTGAGCACGCGATTGAACGCCTCGATCGCTTCGACCGAGCGGCCGCGCGCGAGCTGCACCGCGCCAACCAGCGAGTGGGCGGCCGCAAGCTGCGGACTCGCCTTGGCCGCTGCCTGCGCGACGGCGAGTGCGGCGTCGAACTTCTGCTCGCTGAGCAGCCAGCCGCCCTTCACGATCATGACCTGCGCATTGGCCGACTCACGGGCGAGCACCTGATCGATCAGCGTGTACGCTTCGTCATGACGCCCCTGCTGGTAGACGAGACCAGCGCGACGGGAGGTGGCGGCCGCAAATGTTTCCTTGCGCTTGGCCAGGGCATCGAGGACGGCTAACGCCTCGTCGCGACGGTTCTGATAGGCGTAGTAGTCGGACAGGGCGAGCTGCGCTTCGAAGGCATCCGGCCGCGCCGCCAACGACTTCAACGGCGCTTCGGCCTGCGCCTCGCGCCCGGTCGTCAGGTACATCATCGCCAGGGCGCGATTGGCCGCCTCGTACTTCTCGTCGAGGGCCAGGGCTTTCTGGACGGTCGCCTCCGCGTCGCTGCGGCGACCGATCGCCCAGTAGTAATTTGCCAGCGCGACGTAGACGGTCGGTGCCTTAGGCTGGGCGACGATCGCCTGCTTGAAGGCTGCTTCCGCTTCGGCCTGCTTCCCTTGCGCCGCATACACGGACGCGAGGTTCAGCCGCGGTGCCAGGGCGTCGGGCGACGCCGCAATCGCCTCTTCGAAGTCGCCGGTGGCGCCATCGAGCTCGCGCAGGCCGGCGAGCACGACGCCGCGCAGCAGGAGCGCCTTGACGTTCTTGGGTTCCCGCTTGAGGACCGCCTCGATCCGCGTGCGGGCGTCGTCGCGCTCGCCCGATCGGATGAGGGCGCCGGCGGCCTCGAGCTGCACGTCGCTGTCCGCCGGGAGCAGGTCGGCAGCGCGGACGATCTCACGCAGCGCCGCGCCGTCATTGCCGGTGAGCGTCAGCGCCTGCGCCAGGCCGCGACGGGCCTCACCGAAGCGGCTGTCCGCGCCGAGCGCGTTGCGGAACTCCACCGCGGCCTCGGCTGGCTTGCCCTCCGCCAGGTAGGCATTGCCGCGCTCGAAGAATTCCTGACGCTTGGCGGCACTGTCTCCGCCACAGGATGCCAGGACGACCGCCGCGAGACATACGCCGCACGCACGACGCGACAGATTGCGAGACATAGGATCTGCTCCAGGAACTGAATTGAACGGCGTCGCCGTGTCACGACGAAGGCCGGAACGACGTGGGAGCAAGGAGTCGGCCAGAGCGGCTGGCTCGCCGTTCGGCCAAAACGCGCCGAATTCCGTGGTGTTTGGCGTGCGGCGGGCGCCGCGGCCGGCGCGACTGAAATTGTCTGCCTGTGAGCCGACTAAATTCCGAGACCGTTGCCGATTTGGAGGCCGTACATACAAAAGAGGCGCAGCTCTCGCTGCGCCTCTTTGGCCTTACACGAAACCGGGACGTCGGCTTAGATGCCGGCGGCCTGGCGGCGGCGGCGGGCCGCCGCACCAACACCGAACAGCGCCAGGCCCATCAGGGCGAGCGACGCCGGCTCGGGAACGGTCACGAACACGTCGCCGGTGCTGGCACCGAGCGTCGCGCGTGAGACCTGAACGCCCGCGGTCAGCGCATACGGCGCCGCGCCAACCGGACCGTTGGTTGCCGACAGGTCGAACGCGCCGTTGATCGGGCCGATCGAGAGCAGGACGGGCAGCAGGTTCAGCCCGTTCGCACCGACGACGTTGTCGTCACCGCCGAGCGCGAAGCCGGTGGTGTCCTGGTCCGGGGTGGTGCTGTTGACGCGCAGCGTCACATTGCCCTGACCCGTGAAGCCGGTGTCCCCAGCGTAGATGAACACATTGCCCGCGCCGGGCGCCAGGTTGTTCAGGCTGTAACCGAGGCTGATCGACGGATCGGCCGCCGAACCATTGGCCGGCTTGGTCTGCGCGGTGTTCAGGTAGAACTCGAACCCGCCGACCGTGCCGCCGAAGAAGCTGCTCGCGGCCGCGATGCCGGGAACGCCCGGGGCGAGGTCGCCAGCGCCTTCGTCGGTCACGAAGTAGTCGCCGGCGCCGTCGCAGGCCGCGTCGTCACAGATGGCGACAACGAACGCCGCTTCGCTCTTCGCGGCGGTTCCGAGCGTCACCGCGCCAGCCAGAAGGAGAACGCCTCCCACTCGGGTCACGATTTTATTCAACATTTCCATACCTCTTCGTACGTTGATGATTGGGACTGCTTCTCGTCTGGCGGGCTGCACAGCCGCGCCGCCGCCCCAAATTGCTTGTTCGAATTTGCCAGTGTCGTGCGTTGTGCACCCCGGACGGTCCGACCTTGAGCAAAACCCTGTCCCGCTCCTGAGACGCATTGGAATATGTCGTTAAGTCATTAACTCTCAATGCGATACACGGTAGTTACAAGTTCGGTGATCGACGGCAAGTCTTCCGGGGCGGCGACTTTGGTGGCCGTGCTGCGCGCGGAGTCAGTCTTGTGCGCGAAACCGCCTTCGAATCGGCGGGTCGGCGGTGATCGCGACGCCGCACCGCCCTACGGGCGCAACGGAGGCCGGGTGCCGCGTCCGCGGACCCGGCGTGGTGAGCACGTTTGATACGCTGTTCGGCGCATGCCGCCACGCTACAAGGTCCTCAGCATCGCTGGAGCGCGTCCCAACTTCATTAAGATCGCGCCGATCGCCGCAGAATTTGCCAGGCATGCCGCCGACTTCGAGTCGACGCTGGTGCACACCGGGCAGCACTACGACGAGAAGCTGTCGCGCATCTTCTTCGAGGAGCTGGCGATCCCGCGCCCCGACGTGAATCTCAACGTCGGCTCGGGCTCGCACGCGCAGCAGACCGCGGCGATCATGGCGGCGTTCGAGCCGGTCCTGCTGGAGCGGCGGCCGGACCTGCTGCTCGTGCTTGGCGACGTCAATTCCACCATTGCCTGTGCGCTGGTGGCGTCCAAGCTCGGAATCCCGGTGGCGCACGTCGAGGCGGGGCTGCGCAGCTTCGACCGGACGATGCCCGAAGAGATCAACCGCGTGCTGACGGATCAGATTTCGGACCTGCTGTTCACCACCGAGCAGGGCGCGCACGATCACCTGCAGCGCGAAGGCATCGATCCGGCGCGGGTCCATTTCGTCGGCAACGTGATGATCGACACGCTGATGGTCCACCGCCAGCGCGCGCGGGAACTCGGCGTCGCGGCGCGGCTGGGTCTTGCGGAAAAATCCTACGGCGTCATCACGTTGCACCGGCCGAGCAACGTCGACGACCCGGCGATGTTCGAGCGGCTGCTCGAGGGCATTGGCGTCATTGCCGAGGACCTGCCGCTGGTCTTTCCGATTCACCCGCGCACGCGCGCCGTGCTGGCGGCGTCACCGCGTGCGGCGGCGCTCGTCCAACGGCAGCGCCTTCGGGTCATCGATCCGCTCGGCTACCTCGATTTTCTCGGGCTGACCGATTCGAGCGCCGTGGTCCTGACCGACTCCGGCGGGATCCAGGAGGAAACGACGATGCTGGGCGTGCCGTGCCTGACACTGCGCGAGAACACCGAGCGGCCGGTGACCATTTCGCACGGCACCAACCGGCTGGTCGGCACCGATCCGGCGCGCCTGGTTGCCGCCTGGCGCGAGCTGGCGGCCGCGACCGGCGGCTATGCCACGCCGCCGCTGTGGGACGGCCAGGCCGCGGGCCGGATCGTGGAGATCATCCGCCGGTTCGGCGGGCGGTGACCGCCGCCGCGAAGTCGCGGCCGGGGAGTCGAGCGCCACAAAAGTCTGCCCGCAGGCAGACAGCGCATGAAAGCCAAACAGCGGGGTGCCTGTGACGATGGCGTAAACACAGGGGTTAAGGTGGTATTGCGCGATGCGCCGTTCCCGGCATTCCCCTTGCTCAGCAAGCCGTGTCCTGAAGAGCAAGTTGAGTAATCGGAGGCCGATGTGAAGTTGTTGCGGTTGCGCCAAATCAAGTGGATTCTCGTGTTCGGGGTCGGCGTCGTGGGGCTGCTGCTGGCTGCTCCCGCGGACTCGTCGGCGGGTGTGCTGCAGTATTGCCCGTCCGGCAACTGCGCCGCCTCCGCAGGAAGCAACAACGACTTCGACGATCTCGACCACCACAATTTTTACGTGTGGAAGCTCGGGAACGTGAAGCCTGGCGCCGGCAACGAAGTCAAGGGTGCCACCATCACCTTCAAGAAGATGTACAACTGGGATTCGCAGGCCAACGAGCTGTTCCTGCAGCTGTTCGACACAGCCAAGGACAGCGGCGGTACCCTGCTGCAGACCTACAATCTCAGTGGCACGACGACGATTGACAACACTAAGTACACATCGTCAGTGCGTTACCTGCAGGACGACGCGCTCGACCACGGGCCGCTGTCCACCGTGTTCGACAACGCTCCCTACAACAACACTGCCGCCGGTTCTCTGCCGAGCAACTGCGCATCGAGCACCCTGAGCGCCGCCAACAAGATCCAGTGCGCCGAGCAGAAGCTGGAAAACACTCTCGTCGACCCGCTGACCAAGGAAACGGTGCTGACCAGCAGCTCGTTCGCGGCGCTCGGCACCGCACCCGGCGTCTACCCGGGTGAAGCGATCCTGCCGGCCGGCTGGAAGGTCGTCGCCGACGGCAAGGACGCCAGCAACAACCAGCTCTACACCTACACCTACACCTTTACCGAGGCGCAGGAAGACTCGCTCAACGCCTACATCGCCAGCGGCAACAACATCGCCATCGGCCTGGACCCGGACTGCCACTTCTACAACGACGGCGTCATGCTGACGCTGACGACCGGGGCGTTGATTCCGGAACCGGCGAGCCTGGTGCTGCTCGGCACCGGCCTGTTCTCGGTCATCCAGTATCGCCGCCGCCGCCGCCAGCAGGCATAGCGGCCGTTCACGGTTCTTTCGCCCGGCGTGCCCAGCGCGCCGGGCCTTTTTTTGTACCCCGCGAATCACTGCGGGTGGATGAAAGTCTGCCGATCGAGCGACTATCTTCAGCCGGTGCGGCCAGTCACGCGCGGATCACTTCCAAAAATCGCGCAATCGCCGGCGGATGCGGCTGCCTGGCAGGGAGCAGATCTTGCTCCGGCGAGATCCTACTGATGTCCAGGAACAGCTTTCTCCTCCTTGCGGCCCTGGCGGCTGGCTTCGGCGCCGCCTGCTCTCGCAGCCCTGAAGCGCTGAAGGAGCAATACCTCGCCAGCGGCAAGCAGTTCGTCGAGCAGAAGAAGTACCCCGAGGCGATCGTCGAGTACCGGAACGCCGTGCGCCAGGATCGCGACTCCGGCGAGGCGCAGATGGCGCTGGCCGACGCCTATTTCGCCGCCGGTGATACCCGTTCGGCGTTTCCTGGCTACGTCCGCGCCGCCGACCTGATGCCCGACAACGTCGAGGCGCAGCTTAAGGCCGGCAACCTGCTCTTCAAGGGCGGCATGTTCGACGAGGCGCGCACCCGCGCGCGCGCCGTGCTGCAGAAGGACCCCAACAGCGTCGAGGCGCTGCTGCTGCTCGGCAACGCCCTCGCCGGCCTGAAGGATCTTGGCAGCGCCATCGACGTGATCCAGCGTGCGGTGGAGATGGATCCGGAGCGTGTCGGCACCTACACCAACCTCGCCGTGCTGCAGTTGGCGAAGGGTGACACGCCGGAAGCCGAGACGGCGTTCAAGCGTGCCGTGGCGGCGAGCGGCGATTCGACGGCGGCGCTGGTTGGCCTCGGCAACTTCTACCGCGTCAGCGGCCGCGTCGCCGACGCCGAGGGCGTGCTGAAGCGGGCGTTCGAGAAGGACCCGAAAAGCGTCGAGGTCAACGACGCGCTCGCCGGCCTCTACATGCAGATGCGGCGCTCGTCCGACGCCGAACGTCACCTGAAGGCGATGGTCGCCCTCTCCAGCGAGCCGGCGCCGCGCCAGGCGCTGTCGGCGTTCTACGTCTCGATCGGCCGCTACCAGGACGCGGTGCAGACGCTCGAACCGCTGGCGGCCTCGGGGCCCGAGGCCGCCGAGGCCAACGTCCGCATCGCCATGATCGAGTACGCCACCGGTAAGCAGGCGCAGGCCCGCAGCCGCATCGACAAGGTGCTGGCGACCGACCGTCGCCATGCCGGCGCCCTGACGCTGAAGGCGCGGCTGCTGCTGGTGGACAGCAAGCCGGACGCTGCGATCGAGGCGCTGCAGACGGCGCTGCAGACCGAGCCGAAGATGGTCGAGGCACAACTCACGCTGGCGCGCGCCTACGCGGCGGTTGACAGGGTTGAGGACGCGCGCAAGACCTTCAACATCGTCTTGGAACTGCAGCCAACCTCGCTGCCGGCGACACTGGAGCTCGCCGAACTGCACCTGGCGCGGCGCGACCTGGATTCGGCGCTGCACTACGCCGACCTGGCGGTTTCCAATCACCCGAATAGCGTGCCGGCACGACTGACGCTGGTCCGGGCGCTGCTGCTGCGCGGTGAGCCGGGCGCCGAAGATCAGATCAAGGCGCTGATGGCGCGCAACCCGAATTCCGCGCCGGTGTTCAGCGCTGGCGGTGCCGTGGCGCTCAGCAAGAATGACGTCACCACGGCCAAGCGTTCGTTCGAACGGGCCCTGCAGTTGAATCCGAATTCGATCGAGGCACTGTCGGGCGCTATCGCCATCGACATCGCGAACCATCGTGAGGGCGACGCGCGGGCGCGCCTCGACAAGCTGCTGCAGCAGAGGCACCGCACTGGGGCTCCGTACCTGTTGGCGGCCACGGTCTACAACATGCTCGGCGACGTCACCGAGGCCGAGCGCGTGCTACGCCGCGCGCTCGAAATCGAACCGGGTAACCCGGATGTCTACGGCCGCCTCGGCGAGATTTTCGCGTCGCAGGGCCGCATCGGTGACGCCCGGCGCGAGTTCGAGAAGGTGGTGGCGATTGACCCGCAGTCGGTCGGCGCACTCTCGATCCTCGGTGTACTGGCGTACTGGGAGAACGATTATGCCGACGCCAAGCGGCGCTGGGAGCAGGCGCTCAAGGCCGACCCGAAGGCCGCGGCGGCGGCGAACAACCTGGCGTGGCTCTACGCCGATCGCGGCGAGAATCTCGACCTGGCGTTGCAGTTGGCCGAAACCGCGAAAGCGCAGTTCTCGGATTCAGCCGACATCGACGACACGCTCGGCTGGATCTATTACCGCAAGGGATTGAGTCTGATCGCGCTCGGGCACCTCGAGCGCGCAGTCGAGAAGCGCCCCAAGGATCCGTCCTTCCAGTTCCACCTCGGGATGGCCTATGCCAACCGCGGTGAGGACGCAAAGGCGCGGCAGGCGCTCGAACAGGCGCTCGCGCTCAACCCGCGCTTCGACAAGGCGGCCGAAGCACGCAAGGCGCTCTCGGCACTCGTCTACTAGCGCGTCCCATTCCTCCAGGCCCTCTCCGGTCCCGGGCACGTAGGGCAGGTGCCGCGGAGCGGACCCGGCGGGGCCCGGGCGCGCCGCTACTGGTTCAGCGCGGCGCGCGCCTCTCCCGCACCGACGAAGTCCGGCTGCAGCTTCAAGGCCCGCTGCAGCGCCTCGCGTCCCTTCGTCTCTTCCCCCGCCTGCCGGTAGGCGAGGCCAAGATGGAAGTGGTACAGGGCGTTGTTGGGTTCGCTGGCGATGCTGCGCTCGAACTCCGGCAGCGCCAGGCTGGGCAGCCCCTGCTTGTAATAGACCCAGCCGACCGTGTCGCTCACCCGCGCGTCCTGGGGCATCAGGCGCCGCGCGCGCTGCGCCAGGTCACCGGCCTTCTGCAGGTCGCCGCCGCTTTGCGCGTACAGCCACGCCAGGTTGTTCGCCGCTGCCGCGCTGTTCGGGTCACGCTCGAGAATCGACTCGTAGCTCTTGCGCGCCGCCGCCGTCTGTCCCTGCGCTTCGAGGATCATCGCCACCACCAGCTGCGAGTTGACGTCCTGCGGCTGGCGGCGGGTCACATCCTCGAAGGTCTGCCGCGCCTGATCGAGCTTGTTCTGCGCCAGGTACACTCGTCCGAGCATTGACGACGCGGCGGTGTTCGCCGGCTCGAGCCGGGTGACGCGCTCGAGGAATCCCTGGGCTCGCGCCGTGTCGCCGGCCGCCGTGTAGGCGCGGGCGGCGAGCATCAACAGGCCGGGCTCGTTCGGCATCTTCTCCAGGTAGTTGTCGACGCGAGCGGCCGCCGCCGCGGGACGGCGCTGCGCCAGGTCGACGGCGACCAGGCCCGACAGCGCGTCCAGCGAGCGCGGCTCGAGCGCCAGCGCGCGGTCGAACGAACGTCGCGCTGCCGCGGCGTCGTTGCCGAGCAGCGCAAGGCGGCCGGCACGGACGTGCACCGGTGACGAGTCCGGAAACTGCGCCAGCAGCTTCTTGATCTCGGCGGCAGCCTCGGTGAGCTGGCGATTGCCGATCAGGCTGTCGGCGAGCACCATGTGCGTCACCGGGTTGCCGAAGTCGTTCTTGACCGCCTCGCGCGCCTGCTGCAGTGACTCCTCGGCGCTGCCCTTCACCAGAGTCAGGCGCGCGAGCTGCACTTGTGCGGCGGTGGCGCGGGGGTTGATCTTGAGCACTTCGTTGAACGAAGCAATCGCCTGGTCCAGCTCCTGGCGCGCGGTCTGAATCGTGCCCAGCAGGTAGTGACCGGCGGCGGAACGGCTGTTGGCGCGCACCGATGCCTTGGCGTCGGCGAGCGCGGAATCCAGCCGCCCCTCGGCCAACAGGAAGCGCGAGCGCACCAGCAGCGCACCGGCGTCGGTCGGGTTCAGCTTGAGCACTTCGTCGAGCTCACGATGCGCGTCGGCCTGGCGGCGCTGCGCGTACGCAATCACCGCCAGCTTGGTACGGGCGGCGACGGCGCCGTCCTTCCCCTTGGTCAGCGGGCGCAGGACCGCGATGGCGTCGTCGTAGCGCTTCGTCACCGTGTAGTAGTCGGCCAGCGCGAGCGTCGGCGCGAGCGCATCACCGGCAGCCAGCCCCTTCAGGTAGGGTTCGGCTTCGGCGCTGCGGTTCGTTCCCATGTAGAGGGCTGCCAGCGTCTTGGCGGCCACTGCGTTGCCCGGGTCGATCTCGACGACCGTCTTGAGCTCGCGTTCGGCGGCCGCCGCGTCCTCGATCGACCAGTAGAAGCCGGCAAGCGCAAGCCGTGGACTGGCAGCGCGCGGCTCCAGCGCGACCGCCTTCTCGAAGGCGGCCTGCGCCAGGTCCTTGCGCCCCTTGGCCATCTGCAGCACGCCCATGCTTGACTGCGAGCGCGCGGCCGTCGGATCCAGCTGGATGGCCTCCTCGACTTCGGCGACCGCGCCGTCGAGGTCCTTCAGTCCGAGCAGCGAATTGCCAAGCAGCAACTGCGCGTCGACGTTGCGCGGGTTGCGCGTCAACACGCCCTCGGCTCGCGTCCTGGCGTCCTCGAAGCGGCCGGCGAGCGCCAGGAGGCGTCCTGCCTTCAACTGCACATCCGCGTCAGCCGGCATCAGGTCGGCGGCGCGTGAATACTCGGCGAGCGCCCGGGCACCATCGTTCAGCTTGATGTAGGTCTCGGCCAGACCGACACGCGCCTCGCCGAAATTCGGGTCGGCTTGCAGGGCACGCTGGTACTCGATGGCGGCGGTGGCGTACTGCTGGCGCTGCACGTAGGCCGCAGCGCTGTCGGCGTGTTGGCGCTTGACCACGTTCGGATCGGCGCCGCACGCCGCGGTAGTCAACGCCGTCGTCAGCACGCACGACAGGACGGTATGACGCGTCATGGGTGAACTCTTTCGTATGGGGAATTTCGGGGACACGAGCATGATAGCCCGGCTGGCGCCCCGGGCAGGGGCAACAACAGCGGGCGGCGCCGGGCGCTGTCGATGACAGCGCCCGGAACTGCCGGCGACTTCACACGGGTCTACGCCAGCGGCGCAGCGTGCCGCCGCCAGCGGCGCGCCAGCGCCACGGCGCCAAGGCCGCAGAGCACGACGAGCGCCGGCTCCGGCACCGAGGCAGTGATGCCCTGCATCGTGAAGCTGCCGACGCGGGTGTCGAAGGTCAGGAAGGTCGGGAAGGCGGCTGCATCCGCTGCGTCCACCAGCGGATCGATGCCGGTCACGGCAAACGAGCTGATGCCGGAGCCGCCGCAGAATGCCGTCAGGTCAACCAGCGTCAGCGACCCGAACGGCGAGGCAAAGGAGCACCCGAGCGCCGACAGCGAGAAGTTGTCGCCGAAGCCGGAGGGGAATTGCACGCCGGTGAACTGCGTTCCGGGATCGGCCGTGTAGTGGTAGCCCGACACCAGCGGCGGGTCGAACCAGCGGCCGCTCGGAACGTTGCTGAAGAAGTAGACCGGCGAGTCACCCGGCGCGCCGGGAATGGACGCGTTCGGCATGAACGGATTGTCCGGCGTCAGCCCCGGAACCTCCGCGTCGCCGTTGCGGACGCTGAATACGTATCTTCCCTCCGTGCTGCTGTTGAACGAGCCGGTGCTCAGTGCGTTCGGACCGCCGTCAAGGAAGGCGCCGTTGACGCCCGAACCCGGGCAGCTCGAAGAACGTACCGGCGTTGCCAGTCCCGTTGGTGTAGCCGGCCCGCGCCGAATCACCACCGGTGCCACCGGCGCCATCGCTGGCATCGCCGGTCTCCCACTGGATCGCACCGAAGTTGAATTCGATGTCGAAGTCTCCAGCGGCAACATCGGAACGGTCGATCAGGACGACCTGGAACGAGTTCAGCTTGTCCACGCTCGAATTGAAGTAGCCGACGTCGACGTAATTGGCGCCAAACGCCTGGTGGCCGTCGACCACGTCCGCGCCGTAGTGGACCACGCCAGACAGCGCGTTGCGCGTGTCGACGTCCGCGAAGAACGGCGCGATGATCTCGCGACCGGTGTTGGCCGTCAGGCCGAACGGCGTGAACGTCGCAAGACCGGTGACGAACGTCAGGTTGCCGTTGTTGTTGACGAACGCGGTGTTGTGCGAGGAGCCGAAGAAGTTCACCGTGAACGGCAGGCCAATCGGCCCCGTCGAACCGTCGTCGTTGCGGGCAAGTGCGTGCGTGGCGAACCCGGAATTGGCGCGGATCGGATCCGCAGACGCGGGGCTGGACGTGAGCACGGCGGCCGTGAGGCCCACCGTGACGAGAGCGACGAACCGGGCAACGCGCATGTATTCCTCCTGGGGACTCGGGGCCTACGAACGAGTCCGAACAGAGCAATACGGTCGCCACTAAATTGCAGGAACTAAATGTGTAAGCGGCGTGTTTTCGCGCGTGATTCGCGGTGGGGCGGCGTCACTGGCGAACGCGCTGGCGCTCGCAACGCAGACTTTCGTCGGCCTCGCGCGGGTCGCGTCAGCGTGCAGGACCGGGGCGCGGTGTCAGGCTGTAGATCGAGGAGCCGCCTGCTGCTGCCGCTCCGGCCGCGCCCGGCACGTCGGTGATCACGTAGAGGACTCCGCCCGCTGCAGCAGCGATTCCCGCCGGGGTGCCAAAAGGAAACGGCAGCTCCTGCGCTGTGCCGATCCGTGCATCATCGATCGGCATGCGCCGCAGCACGCCCGTGCTGTCGATCGAGACGAGGCGGCGACCGCGGGCGGCGCTCTCTTCAATGGCCAGGCCGACGACATGAGCGTCACCACGGGCGGCGCCGAGTGGCAGCACGCGCACATCCGCGGGTCGATCGGTCTGTATCCCCTGGACGATCGAGCGGCGATTCACGTCGCTTCCTGCGAGCCAGAGCCGGCGGCTTTTGCCATCGAACGCGATCGCCGTCGGTCGTGTCACACCGCGCGCGAATGCGGGGGAGGTCTGGCCTGCCTGCCACGGAGTGCCACCGTCGCGCGTGAAGCGCAGCACTCCGGCGCTGGTTCGCCTGTCGCTACCGCCGGTCACGGCCGTGTAAATGAAGTCGCCGCCGTACGCCAGCAGCGGCGTGCTCGGTGGCGCGGCATCGTCTCCTGACGCGAGCTCGATCGACGGCACCAGGGTCGCGGCTTCACCGAACCGGTTCTGCACCTCGCGAAGCCGGCTCACCGATGCGGCGACGGCGCGCTCTGCCGACCGCAAGACTGTCAGCATGTAGACCGCGCCAGTCTGCGGCGCCGCAGCATCGGCCGCCAGCGCGGCGATGCGCTCCGCCGCGGGCGCCACGTTCAATGCTGCGACGGCGAGCAAGGCGTCACCAGCGATGACCCGTATCCGCTGACCGCCTTCGATCACGAATACACGTCCATCCGCGACGGTGATCGGAGATGACAGCCGGCCAGCCGTGTCGGCGATGTGCCGTACCGTGAAGCAGGATGCCGGCACGTCGGAAAAACAGAGCGGCGTCAGCGGCATGGTTGGGGGCGATACGCCAGCCGCGAGGGCAGCGACGACCTGCAGCGGCAGCGACTCGACGCTTTCGTACGGGCCGGCGATGGCCGTGACGGTCAGCGCGCGGCTGCCCGGCGGCAGTTCCGGCAGCAGGGCGGAGCACACGTAGTCTGCGGGTGTGTCGGCGGGCGCACAGCGCACAGCGGTCAACGGCTGGGCGACGCCGTCGACGGACAAGCGGAACTGATACCGATCGAGCACGGCCCTCGACGGCGCGGACTGGTCCCACTCGATGCGGCGATTCGCCTGCGCACCGGGCTGGCCTGGCGCTGTCTGTGACGGGCGATCGGCTGCGGCCGGCGGCGCAACCGCATACGACGGCAGCGACGCGAACAGGCTTGTCGCGGCGATGAGAAATGCCCGCCAGGAGCTGCGCATGGCCGACGTTAACATGGCCCGACCGGCAACCTACCTCGACCTGTTCGCGGCGAGCCACGACCCGAGCAGCACCCCGGCGTAACTCCCGGCAATGCCGAGCAGCACGTCGGTGGGATCCGGCACCCGCGTTCGCACGAAAAACTGTCCGGCCTCGGCGACGGAGAAGCCGACGGCGGCCAGCGCGAGCGCCACGCCGACGTAAATCGCCCGCGGCGAGCCAGGCCGCCACGCGAACGTGAAGAGCACGCCGAACGGCACCGCCAGGCCGACCTTGACCAGCACGTCGTTCAAGGCCGACAGGTAGGAACCGCGATAACCGGAGAACGGCAGCAGGGAGATCCGGGCAAGTTTGTCGCGGATGAGTGCGGTGTCGATGACGAAGTCGAACGGCAGCCAGTGGTATGCAATGACCAGCAGCAGCCACGCCACCAGCAGGAGCGCGGCACGTGGCGAGACCCTGCCATCCTCGCGATCTCGCGCCGCCACTCGATCCGACAGGATGCGGCCGCCTGACAGCACGCCAAGCGCGACGCCGGCCAAGCCACAGAGGACGTCCGTCACGTCGGCCACGTGCGAATGAATGAACACCTGCGCCGCTTCGATACCGAGCACCGGCACAGCGCCGATGGCGAAGGCACCGGCCGCCGAACGCCGGCCACGCTTCATGCCGCGAACCAGGCCGAGAAGACCGAGCGGCGTTGCCGAGATGGCTGCAATCGCGGCGTCCCAGGCGAGGCGCACGCCGGCGAGTTCACCGCTGAACGGAACCAGGACGACGCCGCCAGACTGGAAGCGATCGGCAAGGTCGCCGAGGTCCACGGTGATGTCGAACGGGGCCAGATTGACGAACGCCCAGGCGGCGGCGTAGCCGGTAAGCACGCGCCCGAGCCGGTCGTCAGTGGTTGCGGCGGTTCGCAGCCAGCGCGTCAGGCGCGGCCCGGCGACTGCCCAGGCGGCAATGCCGCAGATGGCGCCGGCGCACTGCGCCCACACGTCCACCACCGACGTAATCCGTCGCGGCGTGAATACCTCGACAAACTCTGCTGCAAGGCTCAGCATGGCGCACGCCGCAAGTACCGCGGCCGCAGCGGCAATGAAGAGGGCGGCTGAAGGCGGCCGGCTCGCGAGCAGGGCGCCCATCAGCGCAAAGGCAGTGGGCACGAAGATGAGCACGTTGGCCAGCACATCGGACCGCGAGACCCGGGCGTCTCGCGACACGTCGAGCGCGAGGCGGAAGTCGGCCCAGGCCGTCGCCAGCGGCAGCGGGTGCAGGTCGAACGGGATCAGGCTGAGATAAAGAACGAAGGCGGCAAGGACAAGGGCGAGCCAGGCATAACCGCGGTGCATTGATGAACGCGCTCCGTCCGCACAGTCGTTCTCCAGCTGAACTGATGCGATGGTAGCAGTCCTGCCGGCTGCCGCGCGGTGGCGGCGTTGCACGGGAACTTGCACGCATTCAGGCCCGGTTGTCGTTGAGTGAGAAAAGCGGCTTCGGTTTTGCCCTCAGTCAGCGCAGAGCTGATCGGAAACAACCTGAGAAATGGCAGCAACCCGCAGAATTGAGGCAGTTGCTGAAGAATTCTGGGCAGCGAGCCAGCTGGCTCGTTCTTCCGCGGCCGCACCGCAGTCGATTGGGCGGCCGGATTGTAGAGAAAAGTCTACCTGTGACGAACTTTGACACGAGCACTCTCATCGGCGTGGACGATGCAGAGACTCCGCCGAGGCCGGGAAGCGGGCCACTCATGACGACAGGTAGTGCAAAGCAGTCGCTGCCGATCGCGCCGATCGCCACCTTGCTGGTGGAACCCCAGGCGTCCGACCTGGTGTCGATCGTGTCGCACCTGGGCGGCAGCTGTTTCGACGTGACCGTGGCGAACAACTTTGCGGTCGCCAAGGCGACGCTCGCTGCTCACCCGCCGGCGCTGCTCATCACCGAGCTGCGGCTCGGCGAATACAACGGCCTGCACCTGGTGCTGCGCAGTAAAGCGGTGCGCCCTGATACCGCCGCAATCGTGCTGGCTGATGCCGCGGACCCGGTGCTGCAGGAAGAAGCCAATAAACTTGGTGCCCTCTTCATCGTCAAGCCGTTGGCCAAAGCGGAACTGATCGCGGCGGCGCTGCGCCTGACCGTCGCCGCCGCCGGGCATCACATCGCACCGCCGTTCGAACGGCGCGTGCACGGGCGGCGCCTGGCAGCAGCGGCGCTCGCCGCCACGGAAAGACGGCGAGGCGAACGTCGCCGGCCGCTGATCGCGACGTTCTCCAACTGAAGCCGCAGCCACTCGAGGAGCGCACCGGCGGCAACCTGCTGCCGCCGGTGCGCTCTTCTTCCAGCCTCGCCTGCTACTTGCTGAACGCTGCCGAAGGGGCGCTCTTCGTCTCGCCGCCCGGGCCGACCGCCGTGATAACCGCGATATAGCTGCGCGACGACAGCGGCGCCAGCGCGCCGGCGATGTCGACGACCGACTCGCCTTTGACCGGCGCTGGAATGCCGAGATCCTGCGTGATGACCGGCGCCGCCACACCGGGTACGGTCCCGGCCACATAGATCTCGAGCCGATAGAACCAGACCAGCGATTCATCGACGGACGGCACGAAACCGAGCTTCACGGGCTTGAGGCCAGGCACGTTGGTGCTGGGCACGCCTGGTACGTTGGTGCTGGGTGTCGGAGTGTTGTCTACCGGCGCCGGTTTGCCCGGCGCAACTTTGCCGACGGTAACGACCACGGCGACGGAGCTCGTCGTCGCGCCAGCATTGTCGCGCGCAACGGCCGTGACGGAATACGAGCCAGACGGAACGGCAGACCAGAGGGCTGTGTAGGGCGAGCTCTTGGCCGAACCGATGAGCGCACCGTTGGCGAAGTACTCCACGCTCGCCACGGTGCCATCCGGGTCGGCGGCCACCGCCATCAGCGCGACCGAACCGAGCGCCGGAAACGAGCCGCCGGCGACCGGGGTCAGCAGCATCACGACCGGCGCCTTGTTGTTGTTGTTGTTCGACGGGGGCGCGGTGACGACCATGGTCAACGTGTCACTGGTCGTCGACCCACCGTCATTGTCGCGAGCGGCGGCGGAGACGGTGGTCGTGCCGGTGTTCGCGGCGTTCCACGTCATCGAATATGGCGCGGTCGTATCGGTGCCGACCATCTTGCCCGCGACATAGAAGTCCACCCCGGCGATCGTGCCGTCCGCGTCGGCTGCCTCGGCGCTCAGCGTAACCGTGGTCTTGGCTGTGATGACGGCGTTGGGGACCGGGGCCGTCAGATAGATCGTCGGCTTCTGGTTGACGCGGGCCGCCGGCGCCGCGATCGTCACGTTGTCCAGTTCAGCGGCCGCCGGCACCGATGCCCCGTGGCCGGTCACCGCTACGCCGACGTAGAAGGTGCCAGGCAGGGAGACGACCTCGCGTCCGACCACCGTCCAAAGCTGTCCGTCGGCCGACCACAGGCCGGTGATCACCGACCCGCGCCGCTCGATCTTGAGCCAGCCGGGCGACGTGGCAGCCGGACCCGCGGTGCTGGCCGACGGCGCCCCGGCGTTGAGCCGGCGTTCGAATGACACCTTGCGGGCCGCCGTGACGAAGAGCGAGGCGTGTGCAGCGTTGGCGGCGAGCGACTGCCGGATGACCAAACCCGCCTTCGCCAACGAATCCGTGCTGGTGAGCGAGGCGAGGCGCGCCGTGACGTCGACATCGCCAGATGCGGCCGTATAGGTGTAGCGGAGCTGGTCGGCGGCGCCGGTGATGTCACCGCCAATGGCGTTCAGCGTGAAGGCGCCGTTCTGGAACGCCACCGCGGCCGGACGGGAAGTACCGATGTCCAAGGTCTGCCAGCCGGGTGGCAATGGTGTCGCGATCGATAGCGAGGACACGGTCGCCGTTGCCGCGACTGACGCATCGGCTGCCGACGCCACCAGGCCAACCCTGATTGCGCTCTTGAACTGCACGGCGCCGACCCCGACTACCTTCCAGGTCTTCCCGTCGCTCGAGGTCGATGCGGTAACGAGGGCTCCCACGCGCCGCTCGAGTTTCAGCCACACCGGCGTGCCGTTCGTCGTCACCGCGCCGCGAGCGGTGCCGTAATCGGCGACCTGGCGCCGGTCGAGCGCGACAGCGCCCTTCGCCGACACGTAGAGCCACGCATGCGCAGCGCCCGGCGCGTCGGACTCACGGAACATCAGTCCGGCCTTCGCGCCACTGCCACCGCTGACCGAGACCCTGGCGACAATCACGCCGTCGCCATCGAGCGGCTGGCTGGCGAACGTGAATGCGTCCTTCGTGTCGCCGATGCCAGCACCCGTCGATGTCACGGTGAACGTGCCGCACGCCGGCGGCCCACCCGCTGTCGTGCACGCGGGAATCGCCGCGGCACCCTTCACCGCCGAGCCGATCTGCGATACCTGCCACGGCACCGGTGCGGCGGCAGCCGGTGCGGCGGTGACGGCGACGAACACACACAACAACGACACGGCCGGCGCGAACCGGCGGCACACACGCGCAGTTATCCCGCTCACTGATCACCATCTCCAATACAAGGGATCCGAATCTGCCAGCGAGCTCTGGCCGACTGGATGCGACGACCTTGAACTGGGTCGGTGCGATCCACGAGACGACAGGAGAAATCGGCTGGAGAGAGAACAGACGCGAGGTGCGCCCCCCGGGGGCGCCGCACGGTGTGCGATCGCGTTCGTCATCGACGCGGAGCAACGGCGATGCCGTCTCTGCTGTCGCGGCGCAAGCTGTTGTTGATGCTGGAGTTACTGGGAAACGCAGCTGGCGGGGAAAGCGGCTGGCGAGTCGTCCGGTTGAGTAATCTTTACCCGATTACATGGTGACGGAGCGCCGACACGTGGGCGCCAACACTGTGCAGCGGCGGGCTGCACGGCGAGTGCGCCGCGAGCGCAGATCCGCCCGCCTCGAGATCGAGGCGGGCGGGCAGCGGTTCCGTTTATCGCGTGAACGCCGGCGAGGAGGCGCTGCGCGTCTCGCCGCCGGGGCCAACGGCGACCACCGTCGCGATGTAGCTGCCAGCGGGAAGCGGCGCCACCGAGGTGGTGATGTCGACGGTAATCTCGCCGCCAACGGGCGCGGGTTTGCCGAGGTCGCGGCTCACCAGCGGCGCGGCCGCACCGGGCGGCACGCCGGCGGCGTGAACGTCCACACGGTAGGTGGTCACCAGCGTCTCGTCGTCCGACGGCGCGAACACGACCTTCGCCGTGGCCGGCTGCGGCGCCTGCGGCATCGTCAACGTGATTGACACCGGCGCAGACGTCTTGACGGCGCCGCCATTGTCGCGCGCGACGGCCCACAGCGTGTGCACGCCCGCCGGAACCGCGTTCCAGGTGAAGCTGTAGGGGCTGGCGCTGGACGAGCCGAGCAGCGCGCCGTCGCCGTAGAAGTCGACGCCGGCGATGCTGCCGTCGGCGTCGGTTGCGGCGGCCATCATCGTGACGGACGCAGGACCCGCAAACGAGGCACCGGAGACCGGCGTGGTCAGGGCCACCGTCGGCGGCAGGTTCGATCCCTGCACCGTCAGCGCCGTGGCGGCTGACTGCGTGATCGCGCCGCTGTTGTCGCGAGCGATCGCCGAGACCTGATAGGTGCCGGCGGCGGCACCGCTCCACGTCACGGCGTAGGGTTCGGTCGTGTCGACGCCGACCAGCGTCGCACCGACGTAAAACTCGACGGCCTCGATCGAGCCGCCGTTGTCAGATGCGCTCGCCGCAAGAGTCACCGCCGTCGCCACGCCGACCGACGTGTTGGCAGCAGGCGAGGTCAGCGACACGACGGGCGGCACGTTGGCCGAGGCGATCGCAATCGTCCGCACATCCGAGCGCGTGGTCGCACCCTTGTTGTCCCGCGCAACCACGGAGATCTGATGCATGCCGCGCGAGCCATTCATCCAGACGAAGGAGAAGGGCGCCGTCGTATCCGACCCTACCAGGGTCGCACCGACGTAGAAGTCGACCGCGGCGATCGTGCCGTCGCTGTCGCTCGCATCAGCCGTCATCGTCACGGTCGCCGGCTTCTGGAAGGTCGCGTCGGCCTTCGGCGCCGTCAGGGACACCGAGGGCGCGGCGTTGACCGCCTGAATGGTGAACGACCGCGCATCCGAGCGCGCCTTGGCGCCCTTGTTGTCGCGCGCCTCGGCGTACACCTGGTAGGTGCCGGCGGCGGCGCCGCTCCAGGTGAAGGTGTAGGGCGCCGCAGTGGCGGTGCCAACCAGCGTCGCGTCGGCATAGAAGTCGACGCCGGCGATCGTGCCGTCGCTGTCGGTCGCGTCCGCCGACAGGGTCACCGCCGCGGGCGCGTCGAGCAGCGCGTTCGGCACCGGCGCGGTCAGGCTGACGGCGGGTGGCGAGTTGAACGTCGGTGCGACGGTGGCACCGACCGAGACGTTCTCGAAGACGGCGCGTCCGAGCGTGCCGGCATCGTGACTGGTCATCGCCAGGCCGACGTAGAAGGTCGGCGGCAGCACGATCACTTCGCTGCCAATCACCGTCCAGGCGCTGCCGTCGGTCGACCACAGCGCGGTGATCACGTCGCCGCGGCGTTCGAGCTTCACCCAGCCAGGCGCAGTGGCCAACGGCCCTGGCGTGCTGACGCTGGCGACGCCGCTCTGCACACGGCGCTGGAAGGCAATGCCCTTCCCCTTTGAGACGAACAGCGATGCATGCGCGGCGGCCGCACCGAGCGACTCGCGGATCATCACGCCGGCCTTGACCCACGCTTCCGCGCCGGCCACCGAGGTGACGCGGGTGACGACGTCGGTGTCGCCGGATACGGGCTGGTAGGTGAAGCGGAACTGGTCGGACATGCCCCAGATGTCGGCGCCGGAGGCGTCGACGGTGAACTTGCCGCCGTTGTAATCGGCCGTGCCCTCGCGCGCGCCACCGATGTCCGCCGACTTCCACGGCGCCGGCAGCAGGGCCGTCAGCGACAGGTCGGTGAACGTCGCGGTCGCCGGCAGCACCGCATCATGGCTGCTGACCGCGAGGCCAACCGTGATGGTCGAGGCGAACGCAATCGACGCACTGCCCACGGCCTTCCACGTCGCGCCGTCGGCGGAAGTGAACGCACCAATCGACGTGCCGCGGCGTTCGAGCTTGAGCCAGATCGGCGCCGTGGTCATCGGTCCGCTGGTGCTGACGCTCAGGCCGTCGGTCGTCGCGCGCCGCTGGAACGCGACGCCCTTGCCAGGCGACGCAAGCAGGAAGGCGTGCTTCGAGCCGACGCTGGTCGTTTCGCGCAGCATCAAGCCTGCCTTGGTCCAGGCGTGCGTGTTCTGCACGGAGCCAACGCGCACGACGAAGACACCGTCGCCCGTCCAGCTGCGGCCGGCAAGCGTCAGTTCGTCGGCGGCGCCCCAGACATCGAGACCCGACGAGGTCACGGCAAAGGGGCCGCACGATGGGCCCAAGGTCGTCACGCACGACGGGATGGCGGCGCTGCTCTGCGCGAGGGAACCAATCCTGGAAGCCCCCCAGGGAGAACTGGCGGACTGCGCCGACGCCGGTGATGCGCTCGCGGACAGGACCGCGGTTGTTGCAAGTAATGAAAGCACCCACTGCGAGGCGCGAGTTGCCACCCTGATCACAGACATCTCCTAAGAACTGAGTTGTTGCGTGACTGCCCGCGTGAGTGCGGCAGCCATCAGGTGGCAGATGGGCGAATCGCATACCGGCCGGAAATGCGTCAGCTCTACCGCAAAACGCTGAGCGATTTGGATGGGATTGGTCTTTTGGTCGGGCTGCGCCCGGACGGCTGACCGACACTAGGCCGCCGGCCATGCCGTCAGCCCGTCAGGAGAGGAGGAACCCGGTGTGACGGGTGGGTCAGGAGCGAATATTTATTCGCCGAGCGCTTTCTTGCGGAGCGTGGCGCGGTTGACGCCGAGCAGGTCCGAGGCCTTCACCTGGTTGCCGTTCGTGATTTGCAGCGCTTCGCGGACGAGTGTCGCTTCGACGAGCGCAACGATGTCGTGGAAGGGCGAAGCGGCGGCACCGATCCCGGTTTCGACGAGACGTTCCTGCAGCGCGAGGCGCGCCGCGCGGCAGAGCGCCGATTCGACATCCTGCCGCCCGGGCAGCCGCGCTTCCGACAGGCTCTCGGTCACGTGCTCCATCGTGATCATGTCGCCGCGCGCGACGATGCAGGCCCGCTTGACCACGGTCTCCAGCTCGCCGACGTTGCCGGGCCAGGCGTACTCCTGGAACCGCCGGAGCACCAGTTCGTCAGCACCCCTGATCGCGCGATCGAGCTGCTCGTTCATGCGCTGGATGAAGTGGGTGACGAGCAGCGGGATGTCGTCGCGCCGGTCGCGCAGCGGCGGCAGGCGAATCGAGATCAGCGCCAGCTTTTCGTGGAGCTCGCGGCTGAACGCGCCGCTCTCCACCAGCTCGCCCAGGTCCTTTTCAGTCGAGGCGATCACCCGCGCGGCGAGCGCCTGCCGCGACTCGGTCGAGCCCGGGCCACCATCGATCGCCCGTGCCAGCCGCGCCTGCAAGGCGCGCGGCAGCGCGCCAATACCGGCAAGGTGCAACGTGCCGCCGGCACCCGCAAAGGTGTTGCCTTCGACCACCGCCTCAGGGAGCGATGCGCAGTCGATGGTGACAAAGGGCTCGTCGCGGCGCGCGCTGTTCTGATGGATGGTGGCGCCGACCAGCTCCTTGCCGGTGCCGCGCTCGCCGACGATCAGCGCCGGCACGTCGACCGCAGCCAGCCGTCCCACCATCTTGTAGACGTCGAGCATGGCCGCGGAATCACCCACCAGCTTGACGTGCGCGTGCCCGTCCGCGGCCGCCGGCACACTGCGGTGCCGCCCCTCGCGCGCCGCCAGCGCCTGCCGGATGACGCCGCGCAGCTGATCGAGATCGAGCGGCTTGGTCAGGTAGTCGAAGGCGCCCGATCGGATCGCGTCGATTGAGGTCTGGCTGCTGCCATACGCGGTCATGATCACCACGTAGAGATCGGGGTAGCGGCTGCGCATCTGCTGCAGCGTCTCGAGGCCATCGACACCAGGCATGCGGATGTCCATGACGACGAGATCGGGCTGCAATTCGCCGGCGAGGCGCACCGCGTCTTCGCCATTGCTGGCGATGGTGCAGCCGTGCCCTTCCTGCCGCAGGAAACGTTCGAATGCGCTCGCGACCGCTTCGTCGTCGTCGACGACGAGGATTTCAGCCATTGCCATTGATCTGGATACCAGCCACCGGTAGGGTAATGGTGACGCACGTGCCCTTCGGCTGCCGCGGCGAGATGGCGATGCGACCGCCATGGCCCTCGACCACCGCCTTCGCATTCACCAGGCCCAGGCCGACGCCATCACGCTTGGTGGACACGAAGGGCTCGAAGACGCGATCGCCCAGCGTCTGGTCCACCCCTACGCCATCGTCGCACACCTCCAGGACAACGGTCTCGGGACCGCCAGTTCGGGTTTCGACGTGGAGAGCGCCGCCGGTGATCATCGCCTCGGACGCGTTCAGCAGCACGTTCAGCAGTACCTGGCGGAAGCGCGATTCGTCCAGCGACAGCCGCGGCAGCGCTGCATCGAGGGCGACGCCGACAGACACGTGGCGGTGATTGAACTGAGCCTGCAGGCGGCCGAGCGCATCGCGGACGAGGGCGTTGATGTCGGTCGGCTGCAGACGCAATTCGCCGGGTCGCGCCAGCTCCAACAGATCGCGGATCACCGACTCGACCTGGTCGACATCATGAAGGACCGCGTTCAGCATTGCCTCGTCGTCCGGGCTGCCGCGCAGCGTCGGCCGGAGCAGCTGTGCCTGCATCTTGATCGACGACAACGGGTTGCGAATGTCGTGCGCCACGCGGGCAGCAAACAGGCCGGCGACGGCCAGCTTCTCCGATCGCACGAGCGCCGCCTGCGACCCCTCGAGGCGGTCGAGCATGCCGTTGAACGCCTCGGCGAGCGTGCCGACTTCCCCCGGAGAGACGGCGGCGCGCCGGCCTGTGCCCTCGAGCGGCGAGCTGCGGGCGAATTCGACCAGCCGATTCAATGGTGCGGTGACACGACGCAGCACCGCCTGGCCGAGGACGATCATGACCAGCAGGCTGGCGGTCGCTGCAGCGATCGCCGCACGTGTCACCGCCCGCGTCGCGCGGCCAAGCTCGGACGTCTCGGCGACGAGTGCGACAACCGTGTCCGGGCGGCCGTCGAGCGGCCGCAGCGCGACCAGGCACGGCACGCCACCGCAGTCGCTCTGCACGACCGCAGGCCACGTCGCGGTGCCGGCCACCGAGCGAATCGCCGTGCTCGCGATCGTCGCCACCCGATCGACGCGTTCGCCCGGGGCGACAGCGGCTGCGAGAACTGCGTCGCCCTGGAGAGTGACGAGATCGGCGTCGAGGATCTGGCGGAAAGTCTGAAGGATGGCCGGATTGAGCGCCAGGTCGCCGCGCGCGGCGACGTTTGCGGCGTTTACCAGTTGTGACTGGACCCTGGACTGCAGTGCCTCGGACGAGACGCGAAGGGTTGCCCACGCGGTTGCGAGGGTGCCGGCAAGGAGAACCAGGGCAAAGGGCGCGAGGATGCGGTAGTGCAGGCTGACGCGACCCATTCGTCGGCTGCGGCGTCTACCGCCGCGTCGGATCGAGGATGAGGACCTCTTGCGGCGGCGTCGGGGTGGTCGGGCCACGACGGCGAGGTGGCCGCGGCGTTTCCGGCGGCGCGGCCGTCGGCGTGATCGTGCCAGGCCGGCTCGAGCCCGTCACGACGCCGAACGGATTCGGCGGCAGCGGCGACGGCGGTTCGGCGGCAGCGGTCGCCTCAGTTGCGGCGACGCCTGCATCGGCCGCTGCAGGCACGGCCGGCGTCGGCGTCGGATCGTCCGCTGCGACGACATCAGAAGCGGCCACTCGTCCCGCGGCCTCCGGCCGCTCGTCGCGGCGGAACGGCACGCGGCGCGGCGCACTTGGCGGAACTGGCTGCGTCACCGCTGCCGCGGTGGCGGTGTCACGCCGCAGCGCGGCACTGGCCGGCAGGATCAGGATGCGATCGATCGAGGAGGCGGCGGCACCGCGTTGCGCGCGCGGCACGAGAATGTAGCCGCTGACGCTGCGAAGCAGCACCGCCAGCGCATCCTGCTCGGGCATGTCGACGAGATACAGATTCACGGGCGCGGCCGACGTCCGCTCACCGTTGACGATGGTGACGCCGCCGACGCGCTGCCATTCGGCAAGAATCTGCGGCAGCGACACCCGTTCGGCGACGAGCGTCGTGCGCCCGTCCTGCAGTTGCAGCGACAACGTCTGGGCAACCGCCGCACACGGCGATGCACCGATCGCAACGGCGGTGGCGATCGGCAGCAGATATTTCATGGGGTTGCCGGCGATTGTATGGCGAGTAGACGCAGGCGGCAACCGGCATCGCTGCGAGCGTACGCCAGCAATCCGGAATGCGCGCAAGCGCCGCGCGAAGTCTGACTCGTTTCGACCTTATGTCGCCGCCCACCTTGACGGAATCGGCGCAGGCGCCCGTAAGTTCATGCTTTTACTGGCAAATGTTGCGGGCAGCGGTCTTGCTGCGCGGCGCGTGGACCTTTCCAAACCAAGGAGCAAGCATGCGCAGACTCACGATGATGGCGTTGGTGCTGATGTGGAGCGTTTCCACGGCACACGCAGCGGCCATCCAGGTATCATCCGCCGCGGCGTTAGGCAGCAACGACTTCATCGACTGGGGTCAGCTCGCGGAGTTCTCGAATCCCGCCAACGGGACCGTGGTCACGTCGAACAATGGCGGCACAGCCACCATTGCGACCCCGGGAGAATTCACCGCGCGCGTCGAGAGTTCTTCGTGGTTCGGCAATTTCACCCCGGGCGACAACCTGCTCTCGACCGACGTCAGCTCGTTCACGATCAACTTCACTGCCCCGGTCGCCGGCCTCGGCGCCCAGATCCAAGGGGACGCGTATGGCCCCTTCACGGCGTCGCTGCAGTTGTTCGATTCGCTGTTGAACCCGATCTTCTTTACGTCGGGTGTGAGTTCCGGCGCACAGGATGGTTCGGCCGTGTTCCTCGGCGCGCTGAGCGACGCCGTGAACGTCGCATCGGCGGTGTTTACGCTGACTTCGTCAGCAAACCCGGCGATCCCGGGCTTTGCGGTGAACCGGCTGCTGCTGACCGACCAGCCGTTCCAGACGACGGTGCCCGAGCCGGCGACGCTGGCCCTGCTCGCCCTGGGCGGCGCCGCGGCCGCGTTCGCCCGTCGCCGTCGCGCGCAGGCTCTCTAGGCCTCGCGCGCGGCCGACCGCCGCACATCATGCGCTCTTTGCCCGGTGCTCGTTTGAGTGCCGGGCTTTTTTTGTGCGACGGGGGCGCCAGCTTCAGGGCGCGGCGTGGGTGCCGGCCTTCAACTGCAGCGTGATGGGCGTGTTCGGCTGAAGGCCAAGCGTCGGGTTCAGGATCACCGAGCCGTAGCGGTTGACGCCGGCGGTGCCGACGTTCTCGATGACGGGCGACGGGCTGTGGACAAAGCCGATCAGGACGCCGTCGAGTTCCGCGAGGTAGGTACCGTTGGCCTGGAACGCCGACCCGGTGTAGACCCACGGCGCCGGCGGGATTGGCTTCTTCGACTCCTGGTCGTAGAGCAGCTCCTCGACGGCGACGCGCCGCAACTGATCGCCAACCTTCCAGCTCACCCACATCTGCAGCGGATCACCGGCAGGCGGCACGGGATCGAAGTGCCGCGTTGGCAGCCGCGCGTGCGCCGGGTCCATGCCGATGAGGAGCAGCGCGGTGTTGAACGAAATGGCGTCGGTGCTCAATGACATGGCGCTCTCGTACGCCTTCAAGCCGTTGCGGGTGCTGGCGACGAACTCCAGCGTCGTCACCGCATTCACCGTTCCAGGCACCGTCAATTCCTTGCGCGCCGTGTCGATCTCGATCGTGCCGATGCGGAGCCGGTCCTGGCCGAGCCGTTCGAGCACTGGGCGCGCCTGCTCGGTGCCGGGCGCCCGCGGCCGTGTGCGCGGCTGAGCGCCGGGAGGTGGCCCGACTTGCGCGAGGAGCAGCTGTCCGCCGGCCGTAAGAAGCAGGGCTAGGACGGCCCGCGACAGAGTACCTGAACGCATTCCAACATCCTCCGAGCAGCCGCTGCTCACCGAGCGGCCACTCGCTCTCACTGATGAAAACTCCGCGTGCGCGACGCCAAGTATAGCCGTGGTTCAGCCGTGGTTCGCTCTCGGACGCTTTCGAAAGAAAGGCCGAAACACTCGAATCTCGAACCATTCGGCGAACTCTGCGAAAGGCGAGGCTAATGTCGGCGCCGGCGGTGACTATATTTTGAGCATGATGCCTAAAAAATGAGCATTTGCTGTTGACTCGACGGCTCCGGCTCGACAAAATCTCTCGGTCACCCTTTTGTGCAACATGCGCCCGCAGTTACGTGTCCGGGCGGAAGGATCCACGGTTATGAAGAGACTCTTCGGACGGACTCTGGCAGCGGCGGCGCTGGTGCTCTTGGCAAGCGGCGCTGCCACCGCCCAGGTCACCAATTTCGGTTCCGACGTCAATGACGCCATCGACGACGCCCTCGATTACATTCGGGCGACTTACTGGACCGCCGCGCGGGACATCAGTCAACTCGAGGAAGCGCATGGCCTGCTCGGCCTCAGCATCCTCGAGAAGCACGCCACCGCCGACTTCAGCGCGCCGATTCTCGGCTACTCCAACTCCTCGGCCGACGACCAGACCCGCCTGCGTAACCTGACGCGGGCAATCATCGACCAGCACGTCAACGGTGCCGGCTTCTACGCCTACCCGGACGGCATCGACATGATGTACCTCTCGCTCTACGCCCGCACAGGTGGACCGGACGCGGTGGGCGCTTCGCTCTCGGTGCGCGCCGCGATCGACAACCTCGTGGATCGCACCCTCGCGGAGCAGACGCCTCCCGGCAGCTTCTTCGGCACGCCTGGCATATGGGGCTACACCAGCCCGGGCAGCGACTCGTCGACGACGCAGTTCGCGGTCGGCGGACTCGCGGCGGCGCTCGGCTACTATCTGGATGCCGCCCTCGGCGGCGATCCGGGCGGGCGCGTGCCGCAGATCAATACATCGCTCAGCAGCGCCCGGCAGGCTTATGTAGATCACCAGGTGGAGAGTCCCGGACGTCCGGCGGCGGCGTGGGGCATGGGCTGGGGTTACCAGGTGCCGGGTTCCGACCCGTCGTATCCGCAGGGTGCGTCGGGGGCATGGGTTACCGAGCTCGGTGGTTCTGGCATCAACTCGAATGAGGTTCAGCAACTCCTCAAGTGGATGCGCACCCGCTACCAGTACCAGAACATCAACATCTGGGACGGCGGCTGGTATTACTACTCCTACGGCTACTACCTGTTCTCGTCGTCCAAGGCCTACTCGCTGCTCGAGCAGCAGGGTGTCGCGCCAACGGCGGGAAATCTCAGCACCAACGATCTCGGCACGCTGGCGGCAGATGCCTCGGTGAACCGTATCCAGCAGCGTAATCCGGCGACCGACCCCTGCGCCCGCGTCAACTTCCCGAGCGAGTGCCACGGCTCCTACGCTTCGGAGCCGAAGCGGTGGTACTACGATTACGCCTATACCCTGCTGAAGGATCAGCTGCCGAACGGCAGCTTCGCGATGCCGACCAACCCCTTCGGAACCTGGGAAGGCACCGGCGTATCGGACCTCGGCTATCGCGTGCTCGTCCTCGAGCGTTCGCTCGCAGGCGCGTGCGTCGACACGGATGGTGATGGCGTGTGCGACACCGAAGACAACTGCCCGCAGGTGTCCAACGCAGACCAGAACCCGGCTGCCTGTAACGCGGCGCCCGTGTGCACTGCGGCGACGCCGAGTCTCGCCACGCTGTGGACGCCCGACAACTCCCTCGCCAACGTGTCGATCAATGGCGTCACGGACCCGAACAACGACGTGCTGACGATCACCATCGACAGCGTGCGTTCGGACGAGTCGAGCAGCCTGGCAGTGGCCGGTACCGCTGATGCGTTCAAGTTGCAGAACGGCACGGTCAACCTGCGGAAGCAGCGCGGCGCCGCCGCAAGCCAGCCAGGTAACGGACGCGCCTACTACATCGCCTTCACCGCAACGGATCCGAGCCGCGCGAGCTGCTCGGGCACCGTGCAGGTCGGCGTGCCGCGGACGCTGGCGACGCCAGTCGTCGCCGACGGTGCCAACTTCGACGTGACAGTTCCGTAACCATCAGGACCCGTCGTCGCTTCTCGAACCCGCAGGGCACATCGCGTGCCCTGCGGGTTTTCTTTTGGGGATCAGTTCAGCGACTCGAGTGCTTTCTTGAACTGCGTCGCGGTGGGCTTGAGACGAAGCGCGGTGGAGAAGGCTTCCTGCGCACGCACGGTGTCGCCGGCGTGCTGATGGGCGAGACCAAGGTGGTAGTGGAAGTCAGCGTTGGCCGGCTCGTTGGCGATGGCGCGATCGAACTCTGGCACCGCGAGCGATGGCAGTTGCTGCTTGTAGTAGACCCAACCAAGCGTGTCACGGAACTGGGCCGAGTCCGGCGAGACATCGGCGGCGATCCTGGCAAGGCGCAACGCCTGATCGAGTTGCTCGCCGCTCTCGGCATACAACCAGGCGAGGTTGTTGGCAGCGACGGCAGATCGCGCGTCGATCTTCAGCGCTGCCTGGTACCACTCGCGGGCATCGTCGAGACGATTCTGCGTCTGCGCCAGGATGCCGAGCAGCGTCTGCGGGAAGGGCGGGTTCGGAGCTGCCGCCGCCTGCACCTTCAGCTGCTCGGTCGCCCGATCGAGCTTGCCTTGTGCGAGATAGAGCTGCGCCAGCAGGCCGAAGGCCTCGAGGTGCGCCGGCGCGACAGCGATCGACCGCTGCAACGCCGTCTCGGCCTGTGTGAACTCCGAAGCGACCAGGTGGACGCGGGCGGCGGTCGTCAACAGCGCTGGCACGTCGGGCTGGGCGGTCGTCGCTGCGACGATGAGACGGCGCGCCTCATCGACCTTCTTGAGCGAGACCTTTGCGGTCGCCAGTCCGACAAGGCCGTCGACATAGCGCGGCTCCAGCGCCACCGCAGACTCGTAGGCGCGCTCGGATTCGGCGAACCTGCCCGTTGCGGCGAGGAGATAACCCTCGAGCGCCAGCACGACGGCGTTCTTCGGGAACTCGCGGCGCAGCGAGGCCACTTCCGGCGCGGCCCGGGCGAATGCGCGCGCCCGTATGAGCGTGCGGGCGTAAGTGGCTCTCGCGTCAGGATTATCGGGTTGGCTGGTGCGGGCCTGCTGCGCGAGTTCCACCGCACTGCTGCCGCTGCCGCGCGCCAGTTGCACGCGGGCGAGCGCGAGTTGCGCCACCGCCGTTTGCGGGTTGAGGCGAAGCGCTTCTCCATACGCTCGCGCCGCTTCGTCCATGCGGCCGGCCGTCTCGTAGCCGAGACCGAGCAGGTATTGGCCCTGGGTTGATGCCGGCTGCAGGGCCACTGCCGACTCTGCAATCCTTATCGCGTCGTCAACACGGCGGTCGGCGAGCAGCCAGCGCCCCTGGGTCAGGAGCGCCGGAACGTTCTTCGGGTCGTCGGCCAGCGTGGCGGCGAGCGTCGAACGCGCTTCCGTCCGGTTACCAGCCCGATACGCCAGGATCGCCAGTCTCATCTGGACCGCTGATTTCAGCGCCGCCTCACCTGTGAGCGACTTCAGGGTGCGGACACCCTCCGGCAGGCGGCCCGCTGCCATGTAGAAGTCGGCGAGGGCCAGCTTCGCTGCCGGTCGGCCGTCTCGGGCCACCACCTTCTGGACGAACGGCTCCGCTTGCGCCATCCGCTTCGACGACATGTAGAACATGGCCGCAGTGCGATTGACGAGCACGTCGTCCTGGGCGAGGTCGAGGGCCCGCTGCAGCGCGCGTTCGGCGTCCATCAACTCGCCGACGCTCCAGTGGAAGTAGGCGAGCGACAGGTGCGTGCGCGGCGACGTCGGTGCGGCGCTGACGGCGGCTTCGAGCGCTTTCCGCGCCTCTGCGCGCTGGCCGGCGGACATCCGTACGACGGCGAGTGTCGTGTAGGAGGACTCCCGGGTCGGGTCGAGCGAGATTGCCTCCTCGATCTCTGAGATGGCCCGGTCGAAATCGCGCATGCCGAGCAGCGAGTTGCCGCGGATGACGAGGGCGTCGACGTGGCGGGGATTCCGGTTCAGCACGAGTTGCGCTCGCGTCGCTGCGTCCTCGAACCGTCCGGCGGCGAGAAGATAGCGCGCCGAGCGGAGCTGGACAGCATCGTTCTGCGGCAGCAGGTCGGCGGCGCGGATGAACTCCGGCATCGCGCGACCAGCGTCGCCGTTCAACTCGTAGGCTTCGGCCAGCTTGAGTCGCGCCTCGCCAAAATTCGCATCCTGCTGCACCGCGATGCGGTACTGGATGATGGCTTCGTTGACCCGCCTGGCGGCGAGATCGGCGTTACCCCGTTCGAGCGCCTGGATCTTGTCTCGTTCCGGGTTGGAGCAGCCGGCGAGAAGCAGTGCGGTGGTGGCGACGGTGGCGCAGTGGAACAGTCCATTCCGCGGTTTCATGGCATCTCCCCGGATCAAGGGCCCTGCGGTGCCTGATCCGAGGTGGTGCGGTATCCGGCTGTCGCGCGGGACCGGTAGACGGGGAGGGCAACCGGCATGCGCGGCCGCCCTCCCATTCACATGCGCGCTTACGCGTTCGCCCGGCGTCGGGCGCGCGCTGCCACGAGGCCCGCGAAGCCGGCCGCCAACAGCGACAGGGAAGCAGGTTCAGGGACGGTGGGGCAAGGCGGCTGATTTGGCTGGCCGCAGGCGATGACGGTTCCCGCGCCGCCACCGATGATCACGTTGCGCTGCTGGTTGCTGAACGGCGCGACGCCGAGGACCTGCAGCCCACCGAGATTACCTGAGAAGTAGCCGTGCCACGGGTCGGCACCGGCGAGATCGGCGTTCGTCAGACCTGGGAATGCTGCGGTCCCTGCAGCCGTGAGGGTGATGTCGCTGGCGATGCCGCCGCCGCCCGCATCGGTAAAGACGATGCCCGGGATCAGCGTGGTCAACCATCCGTAGGAACCAGGCAGGTCGCTCTCCCCCATGGAGAACAGCCCGCCGCCCTGAGTGGGGTCCGACGCGCCGGCGACAAAGTTGTTGATGTCGTTCGCGTGGGTGTTGATGGCCGCAAGTTCGGCAGCGGTGAGATCACCGCTAGAGTTGCCGGCGGTGGGGATGTAGAGGATCCCGGTGTTCGCGATCGCCAGGGTGGACAACCATGCGTCGATGGCCAGGGCGCCGTCGACGTGCTGCAGCGTCCAGCCGAGGCCGGGCAGCGCCGAAAGGTTGAACGCGGAATCAATGGCGTTTCGTGCCTGGCCGGCGGAGGTGCCGATATCCACCACCACCTTCGCAGCGGAGGCGGTTACCTGCTGCGCCAGGTTCTCCAGCGCCTTCTGCATGTAAAGCCAACCGGACTGGTTCACCCCACCTGCTGCGAATCCGTGGTCGTTGGCGTCTGTTCCGTCGATGATCACCGGACCTGCGGAAGCGACTCCGCTTCCGGCAAGCAGCAGGCTGCCCGCCAGAGCTCCGGTCCGAAGCCCGTTTCTGAACCAACCCAGTAGTCTCATACAGCTCCCCTTCGACGCGAATGGTTGCGACACGGCCGGGGTAGGAAGAGAGGCGGGTAGCGCGACGCAGGCCTCAACTCCGACCGGCGAGGTAACGAGGGGTCCCGCGCGCAGCTCAGCGAAGGGCGTACCGTAGCGGCGCTCAGATTTTGCCGTGCAATATCGTAATTACCGCGAGGGTCGGTCGCGATGTCTGCGCCGGCGCAGCCTTCAGGGCGATGTTTCGGCGCCGAGGCATCGGCCGGGGGCAACTGTCGCCGTACAGAGCAAAAGGCCGTCGCGATGACTCGCAACGGCCTTTTGCATGGCGCGTCGTACTGAAAATATCCCCGGCAGCGACCTACTCTCCCACACACCTGCGCATGCAGTACCATCGGCGGTATCAGGCTTAACTTCCGTGTTCGGAATGGGAACGGGTGTGCCCCTGATCCTATGACCACCGGGAAACGGGCTGGTTCTCGGCGAGCGGGCCGTGGCACGGGGCCAGGGGCACGATCGCCGGTCACCATCTTGCTGTTCGGGGTCCGGTCCGCGGGGGCGCGGCCCGCAGCCACGCCATCGCCTCGGACCGATCGTCCCGAACAATCCTGTGGACTCCTGCGAGTCCTGTCAAAGAGCGTCCCGGACGCCTGGGGCTCGCGACCGGGTATCTCCCGGCCATGCCGCACGCGTCACGGTGACAACTGAATACCCTGCAAACGGTAGCGCTTCGCGCCTAGCACGCACACGCGCGTGTGCCAGCAGTGCTGGCGGAGAAAGATAATGGTCAAGCCGCACGGCTCATTAGTACCAGTCAGCTGAACGTCTCGCGACGCTTCCACACCTGGCCTATCAACCTGGTGGTCTACCAGGAGCCTTCAGGAGCCTTTTGGCTCGGGAGATCTCATCTCGTGGAGGGTTTCACGCTTAGATGCATTCAGCGTTTCTCCCGTCCGAACGTAGCTACTCGGCGCTGCCACTGGCGTGACAACCGATACACTAGAGGTTCGTCCAACCCGGTCCTCTCGTACTAAGGTCAGCCCCACTCAAATCTCCTGCGCCCATCACAGATAGAGACCGAACTGTCTCGCGACGTTCTAAACCCAGCTCACGTACCACTTTAATCGGCGAACAGCCGAACCCTTGGAACCTGCTACAGCTCCAGGATGTGATGAGCCGACATCGAGGTGCCAAACCCTTGCGTCGATGTGAACTCTTGGCAAGGATCAGCCTGTTATCCCCGGCGTACCTTTTATCCGTTGAGCGATGGCCCTTCCATGCGGAACCACCGGATCACTAAGGCCTGGTTTCCCACCTGCTCGACTTGTAGGTCTCGCAGTCAAGCTCCCTTATGCCTTTGCACTCTATGGCTGATTTCCAAACAGCCTGAGGGAACCTTCGCGCGCCTCCGTTACTCTTTAGGAGGCGACCGCCCCAGTCAAACTACCCACCTAGCAGTGTCCCTGATCTGGATGACAGAACGAGGTTAGAACGCCGGAGCAGTAAGGGTGGTATCTCACCGGTGACTCCCCCAAGCCCGAAAGCCTGGGTTCACAGTCTCCCACCTATCCTGCGCATACTGCGCCAGCATTCACTACTAGGATGTAGTAAAGGTGCACGGGGTCTTTTCGTCTTGTGACGGGCAACCGGCGTCTTCACCGGTACCACAAATTCGCAGTGCCCCCCGTTGAGACAGCGCTCAGATCGTTACGCCATTCGTGCAGGTCGGAACTTACCCGACAAGGAATTTCGCTACCTTAGGACCGTTATAGTTACGGCCGCCGTTTACCGGGGCTTCAGTTCAAAGCGTCGCCTTGCGGCTAACCTCTCCCTTTAACCTTCCGGCACCGGGCAGGCGTCAGACCCTATACGTCGTATTCGACTTCGCAGAGCCCTGTGTTTTTAGTAAACAGTCGCCTGAGCCTCTTTATTGCAACTCCCGACCGCTTCCCGGGTGAACCGGGTCACCGTCAAGAGCACCCCTTCTTCCGAAGTTACGGGGTCAATTTGCCGAGTTCCTAAACGGGGGATCACACTTGCGCCTGAGGATTTTCTCCTCGCCTACCTGTGTCGGTTTGCGGTACGGGTACCCATCTCACTCCTTAGAGGCTTTTCTCGGCAGCGTGGCGTCACCAGCTTTATGGGGCTTGCGCCCCTCGCTCTGGTCCCTCAGGATTAACGACCCACCGGATTTGCCTGGCGGATCTCCCTACGAACCTCAACCCACACGTCCACTCGTGGGCCTGGCTAGCCTCCTGCGTCCCCTCATCGTCATAACGTGAAATAGGTAGTTCCGGAATATTGACCGGATGTGCATCCGCTACGCCTGTCGGCCTCGCGTTAGCTCCCGACTAACCCTGAGCGGACGAACCTACCTCAGGAAACCTTAGGCTTACGGCGGGACAGATTCTCACTGTCCTTATCGCTACTTATGCCGGCAGGGTCACTTCTCTCCGCTCCACCAGTCCTTGCGATTCTGGCTTCGCAGCAGAAGAGAACGCTCCTCTACCAATATGGACGCCCGCAGGCGTCCGTCTATTCTACGGCTTCGGTGGTGTGCTTGAGCCCCGTTGAATTATCGGCCCAGAGCCGCTTGACCAGTGAGCTATTACGCTTTCTTTAAAGGATGGCTGCTTCTAAGCCAACCTCCTGGTTGTCTAAGCGTCTCCAGATCCTTTACCACTTAGCACACACTTTGGGACCTTAGCCGGTAGTCTGGGCTGTTTCCCTTTCGACGATGAAGCTTAGCCCCCACCGTCTCACTCCCGGGCTACGTGTCGCTGGCATTCGCAGTTTGATTGGATTCAGTAACCTGGTAAGGCCCTTAGTCCATTCAGTTCTCTACCACCAGCGCCGACCACCCGAGGCTGCCCCTAAAGGCATTTCGAGGAGAACGGGCAATCACGAAGTTTGATTAGCCTTTCACCCCTACCCTCAGCTCATCCGAGCTGTTTTCAACCAACACCGGTTCGGACCTTCATACAGTGTTACCTGTACTTCATCCTGGCCAAGGGTAGATCACCTCGCTTCGCGTCTATTCCCAGCGACTGCACGCCCATTTCGGACTCGCTTTCGCTACGGCTCGCTTCCGCTTAACCTCGCCACTGAGAATAACTAGCCGGCTCATTATGCAAAAGGCACGCGGTCAGGCATTCCGTCCGAAGACGGCATAGCCCTCCCACTGCTTGTAGGTATACGGTTTCAGGAACTCTTTCACTCCCCTCACAGGGGTGCTTTTCACCTTTCCCTCACGGTACTGGTTCACTATCGGTCGCTGGAGAGTATTTAGCCTTGCGAGATGGTCCTCGCAGATTCCCACGGGATTTCTCGTGTCCCGCGGTACTCAGGGTACCTGCCCAACGAGCCAGAGGATTGTCGTCTACCGGACTGTCACCGTCTCTGGTGGGCCTTTCCAGACCCTTCGACTAATCGCCTGGTTTGTGACTCGTCGGCCTTGCGGCCTAACAGGCCCTACAACCCCGCCGTGCATGCACGACGGTTTGGGCTGTTCCGCGTTCGCTCGCCGCTACTAGCGGAATCACTCTTGTTTTCTCTTCCTGTGGGTACTGAGATGGTTCACTTCCCCACGTTGCCTTCCCCCGCCTATGGATTCAGCGGAGGATGCTCCAGTATTAGCCAGAGCGGGTTTCCCCATTCGGACATCCCCGGGTCAAAGCGTGTTTGCCGCTCACCGAGGCTTATCGCAGCTTACCGCGTCCTTCATCGACTTCCAGCGCCAAGGCATTCACCGTACACCCTTAGTAGCTTGACCGTTATCAAGTGTGTCGAACTCACGTCACCAGCCGGCTTCACTCGAGTGCCGCCAGGACCAGCCTTGCAGCTGCCCCCGTCGACCCCCGACGCCGACCCTGACGTCAGTTCGTTTCTCGCTACACTGCGTGTGTATGCATCGCCGCACCGCGCCTAGAGCGGGCGGACGATGTTCTAGTTCGAAAAGAACTACCGTTTGCAGGATATTCAGTTGTCAAAGATCCGCCGGCACCCTCGCGGGCTCCAGCGAGACAGGCCGCGACGTTCCGTCGCGATACCCATCAAAATCGTTTCGTTCTCGCAGTCGCAGCCGACCACGCGCGCCATCTGGCCCGCCCAGCCGAAGCCGCGCCAGATGGCGAAGCCTCAAGGCGAGGCGAAGGCTGGTGGAGAATACCGGGCTCGAACCGGTGACCTCCTGGTTGCAAACCAGGCGCTCTCCCAGCTGAGCTAATTCCCCGAATCGTTGATTTGTGGCGGCTTGGCGTACGTCGGTGGGAGTCGAAGAGGAAGGATCCGCTTACGAAATCACCGCCGCACTACACATCAACCAGCAAATAAACTCCAAGAGAAGGTGTGGTGGGCCTGACTAGATTCGAACTAGTGACCCCACGCTTATCAAGCGTGTGCTCTAACCAGCTGAGCTACAGGCCCCTATCTGACCGGAACGCCAGGTGGCGCCCCCTCGAAGCCAGGTCTCCACGAGAACTTGTCAAAGAGCAACCGAACCGATGCCTTACTTCTCGGTCCGATTCTCTCAAAACTAGATAGGCGTGCTTGCCAACAAATTTACCGTCGTGCTCCAAAGAGCCCTCTGCCATTCAAGAACACCTTGCGGTGTTCCCGTAGACCAAGGAACCGCGCGAGCGGTTCCGGCCAGCAGAGCGTGCCAGATCGATCTTCAGATTGCCTGCCGTCGCGCGCTTCTGACGAAGACGCGCATTGGCGAGACGCTCTAGAAAGGAGGTGATCCAGCCACAGGTTCTCCTACAGCTACCTTGTTACGACTTCACCCCAATCACTGACCATACCTTAGGAGCCTGCCTCCTCCATCTCCGAAGAGACAGGGGTTAGCGCAGCTACTTCTAGGTACAGCCAGCTTTCGTGATGTGACGGGCGGTGTGTACAAGGCCCGGGAACGTATTCACCGCGGCGTGCTGATCCGCGATTACTAGCGATTCCAACTTCATGCAGGCGAGTTGCAGCCTACAATCCGAACTGAGACAGACTTTCTCCGATTAGCTCCACCTTGCGGTCTCGCAACGGTTTGTATCTGCCATTGTAGCACGTGTGTGGCCCCAGACATAAAGGCCATGCTGACTTGACGTCATCCCCACCTTCCTCCGGTTTGTCACCGGCAGTCTCTTCAGAGTGCCCAGCATAACCTGATGGCAACAGAAGACAAGGGTTGCGCTCGTTGCGGGACTTAACCCAACATCTCACGACACGAGCTGACGACAGCCATGCAGCACCTCGACACCGGTCCTTGCGGAAGCTCCCTTTCGGGAGATGTCCAATGCCGTTCGAGCCTGGGTAAGGTTCTTCGCGTTGCGTCGAATTAAACCACATGCTCCACCGCTTGTGCGGGCCCCCGTCAATTCCTTTGAGTTTCAGCCTTGCGACCGTACTCCCCAGGCGGAATGCTTAATGCGTTAGCTTCGGCACGGCAGGGATCGATACCCGCCACACCAAGCATTCATCGTTTAGGGCCAGGACTACCGGGGTATCTAATCCCGTTTGCTCCCCTGGCTTTCGCGCCTCAGCGTCAATCTCGGTCCAGGATGCCGCCTTCGCCACCGGTGTTCCTCCAGATATCTACGCATTTCACCGCTACACCTGGAATTCCGCATCCCTCTCCCGCATTCAAGCCTGCCAGTATCGGACGCAGTTCCTGGGTTGAGCCCAGGGATTTCACGTTCGACTTAACAGGCCGCCTACGCGCCCTTTACGCCCAGTAATTCCGAACAACGCTTGCCCCCTCTGTATTACCGCGGCTGCTGGCACAGAGTTAGCCGGGGCTTCCTCACCCGGTACCGTCAAACCCTGACGTGTTAGGTCAGAGCCGTTCGTCCCGAGCAACAGGAGTTTACAATCCGAAGACCGTCATCCTCCACGCGGCGTTGCGTCGTCAGGCTTGCGCCCATTGCGAACAATTCCCCACTGCTGCCTCCCGTAGGAGTCTGGGCCGTGTCTCAGTCCCAGTGTGACCGTCCGCCCTCTCAGGCCGGTTACCGATCGTCGCCTTGGTGGGCCGTTACCTCACCAACTAGCTAATCGGACGCGGGCCCCTCATCAAGCGCCAGGTCTTACGATCCCCAGCTTTGATCGCCGCCTGTTCAAAGGCAGGATGTTATGCGGTATTAGCGTCCCTTTCGGGACGTTATCCCCCACTCGAAGGTAGGTCACCCACGTGTTACTCACCCGTTCGCCACTCGATGTCCCCTTGCGGGAACACCGCGTTCGACTTGCATGTGTTAGGCACGCCGCCAGCGTTGATTCTGAGCCAGGATCAAACTCTCATGTTAAATTCGCTGGTTGCAGCATCCCACGCCCGCGACGATCACTCGCCACCAGCCCGGAACCCTGCGCGCAACTGTTTAACGTAAGCGCCTGTTGAAAATGGCTCTTGCGTTGTTTCGTTACTAGTTGAGTGTCGATGGTTCGCCCACCGCCCCGTCCAGAAGCTTGCACTTCCACACGACGCCGCAGACGCCATCGGCTGACACTCGACGGGCGTTCAAACCCAGCCCACCTCCGCCGCGCTCGCGAAACGCTCTCGCCAGACGACGCAGCTGCGCTGCATTCAAACAATTTGTTGTGCTTGCACGCACTATCTAGTTTTCAAAGAACCGGATTCCGAAGCCAGCCGGAACAACCTTACCGCTTGTTCCACCGCTTCAGCCCCTCCGAGCGACCCGTTGAGGCCGTTTTAGGGGAACCTTGCGAGGTTACTACCCGTTCATCAGGCTGTCAAGCCCTTTTCGCCGCTGATGTTATCCGCGCGCGATTCAGGGATTTGGCCGACCCGGGAAGGGATTCGCCTCACCTCGTCTTCCGACCGCGCCTTCCGGCGCGCCGGCTTCCGGCCGCGTCTTGCAACGCGGCGACGGGCATGGCGCCCGTCAGACGAACCGTGCAATCTTACGATTGGCGGTTCAAACTTGTCAAGCCCCCGCTCGCTTCCGCCTCTCCTGCCCGTTTTTGCGGACAAAAAAATTTGCTCCGGTCTTCCTGGAGCAAATGGCCGCTGACCTCTCAGCGGGGCGTGCGCTCGCGACGGTTTAGTGATCCTACGGATCCCCGCGCACTATGTCAACCCCGCTCAATCCGGATGAGGAAGTTCTCCTTCTTGCCTTTACGGACGAGAAAAAGCTTGCCGTCCATCGCCTCGTCCGGATGCAGCCGCGCCTTCTCATCAGTCACGCGGCGGTCGTTTACGTAGATGCCACCGCTGCGGATCAACCGGGTCGCTTCACCGTTTGACGCCGTCACGCCTGCCTCCGTCAGCAGCGCCACCAGCCGCCATCCCTCCGCCGAAAAGGCAACGCTGGTCGAGGGGACGTTCGCAAAGACCTGTAGCAGCTCACCTGCGCTCAGTGCCCCGGCGTCGCCGCCGAACAGTTTCGCCGCGGCATCTTCCGCCTCCTGCACCGCCGCCGGCCCGTGCACGAGCGCCGTCACTTCACGCGCAAGCGCTCGCTGCGCGTGCCGCTTCTCCGGCTCACCGCCGCTGGCCCGCGCGATGTCGGCAATCGCCTCCTGCGCGAGGAACGTGAAGAACTTCAGGTACTTCACGGCATCGCGATCGTCGGTGTTCAGCCAGAACTGATAGAACTCGTACGGCCTCGTCAGCTGCGGGTCGAGCCAGATCGCGCCCGCTTCCGTCTTGCCGAACTTCGCGCCCGATGCCGTCGTGATGAGCGGCAGCACCAGGCCGTGCGCCTTGCGCGCCCTCGACACGCCGGATGAGATCCATCCCGGCGGTGATGTTGCCCCACTGGTCGCTGCCGCCCATCTGCAGCGTGCAGCCGAAGCGGCGATACAGCTCGAGGAAGTCGTAGGCCTGGAGCAGCGCGTAACTGAACTCGGTGTACGAGATGCCTCGCGCCCTCCATGCGCCGCTTCACCGACTCCTTCGCCAGCATCGCGTTGACGGTGAAGTGCTTGCCGACGTCGCGCATGAACTCGATCGCGCCGAGGCTGCGTCAGCCACTCACGCGTTGTCGACCAGCCGCGCCGGACGGCTCGGGTGATCGAAGTCGAGGAACCGCTCGAGCTGCGCGCGGATGCCGGCGACGTTCGCCTCGACCTGCTCGCAGCGCTGAGCAGCGGCGCGCTCGGTCGTCCGCTTCGGATCGCCGATCAGCCCGGTGCCGCCGCCGACCACGCGCGATCGGCGTGTGCCCGGCGCGCTGCAGCCGCGCCAGCGCCATGATGACAAGCAGTGAACCGACGTGCAGACTCGACGCGGTGGGATCGAAGCCGATGTAGCCGGTGACCTGTCCCTGCGTCAGCACGTCGCGCACGCCATCGGTCGCGTCGTACACGAGACCGCGCCACTCGAACTCGCCATAGAGGTCCATCAGCCGCTACTATACAACCCTCGAATGGGGCTCACCCGACGCGCCGCGATCAAGGGCGTGCTCGCGACCGCGATCGGCGCCGCGACCGGCGCCGCCACCTACGGCGTCGGCCTACGAGCGGCATCATCTCGGTATCACCGAAGCCGAGCTGCGCGTCACCGGCCTGTTACCGGCGCACGACGGCCTGCGCATCGGCTTCCTCACCGACATCCATCACAGCCGCATGGTGCCGGCAGACGACGTCGCACGGGCCGTCGCGATGGTGAACGGCGCCAACACGGATCTGCTCGTGCTCGGCGGTGACTACGTGACCTGGGGCGAGCGCGCGTATGTCGGGCCGGTCGCCGAACTGCTCGAGCCGCTCACCGCGCCACACGGCGTCTTCGCCATCCTCGGCAACCACGACGACGATCGCGACATGCCCGCCGCACTCGCGCGCAACGGCTTCACCGTTCTGAAGGATCAGCGCACCCGCTCGCTAATACGCGGCGAGCCGCTCGAGCATCGCCGGCGTGCGATTCTGGACACGCAAGGCGGCCGATGTCGCCCGTGTCCTGCGCCGGCGCGGAGCATCCGCTGCTCCTGCTGGCGCACGACCCGCGGCGGCTCAAGGAGGCGGCCGTGCTGAAGGTGCCGGCGGTGCTTGCTGGTCATACCCACGGCGGCCAGGTGGTGCGTTCCCGGCTTCGGCGCCATTGCCCGCCGCGACTTTCCGGTTGTCGCGGGACTCGGCTACGACGGCGATACGTCGATGTTCGTCAGCCGCGGCATCGGCACGGTCTACGTACCGGTCCGCATCAACTGCCCGCCGGAAGTGGCGGTCGTCACACTTCGTCGCCGCACCGCGTAACCCCGGTTCACATACGCCCGCTCCAACGAGCGCCGCTCGCTCAGGACTGCGGCAGCCGACGAACGAAGCGACGGCCTTCGACCTGCCAGCCGCCATCGAGCAGCATCTGCACCGCCTCCGGATAGGCGTGGTGTTCCTCAACCAGGATGCGCGCCGACAGCGTCGCGTCGGTATCGCCGTCCAGCACCGGCACGGCGCGCTGCACGACGATCGGTCCGGCATCGAGATCGGCGTCGACCAGGTGCACCGTCACGCCACTCACCTTCACGCCGTGCGCGATCGCCTGACGCTGCGCATCGACGCCGGGGAATGCGGGTAGCAGCGAAGGATGAATGTTGAGGATGCGCTGCGGGAAGGCTTCCAGCAGCGGCGCACCTACCAGGCGCATGAACCCGGCAAGGCAGACCAGGTCGACCTCGCGCGCCTGGAGTTCGCGCGCCAGGGCGCGGTCGTAGTCAGCACGCGACGGCCAGCCGCGGTGCGAAAGGTGGAGCGCCTCGATTCCTGCCGCGCGGGCTCGCTGCAGCCCACCAGCGTCGGCGTTATTGGAAATCACGACCGCGACACGGGCGCGCAGCCGTCCCTCTGCAATCGCGTCGAGCAACGCTTGAAGGTTGCTGCCGCGCCCGGAGACGAGGACGCCAATCGCTGGAAGTGCAGGAGGTTGCTGAGACATCAGGCTAGGCTCCTGCCGGGGCTACGGCCAAGACTAGGATAAAGAAGTTGGAGCCTGGGATTCTGGATTCAGGACGTGACTAGACATAGCTCACGCCCGGATCGCCTGCCACCACTTTACCGATCACGCGCGCGTCGCGGCCGCCGCGTGCCGCCAGTTCGCCGATGAGAGACTCCGCCTGATCGCGAGCGGCGATGGCAATCAGGCCGATCCCCATGTTGAAGGTGCGCAGCATATCGTCGTCGGGGACGGCACCGCTCTCCTGCAACCAGCGAAACAGCGGCGGCACCTCCCACGACGATCGTTCGATCACCGCCGCGGTACCGTGCGGCAACACGCGCGGCAGGTTCTCGGTGATGCCGCCGCCAGTGATGTGCGCCATTGCCTTGATGCGCGTCGAATCCAGCAGCGGCCGGATATACGGAAGGTAAGAGCGGTGCGGCTCCAGGAGTGCGTCGCCCACCGTGCGGCCTATCGCGCCGACGTGGCTGTCGACCGTCAGCCCCAGGTGGTCGAACACGATCTTCCGGGCCAGGGAATAGCCGTTGGTGTGCAGCCCTGACGACGGCAAGCCGACCAGCACGTCGCCGCCGGTTACCGCGCGGCCGTTGATCAGCCGGGTGCGGTCGACGGCGCCGACGATGAAGCCGGCGATGTCGTATTCGCCATCGTTGTAGAAGCCCGGCATCTCCGCCGTCTCGCCGCCGAGCAGCGCACAGCCGTTGTCGCGGCAGGCCATTGGCCATCCCGGTGACGATGCTCTCCGCCACCTGGGGCGAGAGCCGGCCGGTGGCCAGATAGTCGAGAAAGAACAGCGGCTCGGCGCCTTGAACGAGGATGTCGTTGACGCAGTGGTTGACCAGGTCGGCGCCAACTGTATCGTGACGCTGCGCGAGAAACGCCACCTTCAGCTTCGTGCCGACACCGTCAGCGCTCGACACCAGGATCGGCTCCTGGTACCTGCCGGGCTCGAGCTGGAACAAGCCGCCGAACGAGCCGATGTCCGAGAGGACGCCGGGCGTGAATGTCGCGCGGGCGAGGCCGCGGATGCGGCGAACCGTATCGTTGCCGGCGTCGATATCGACGCCGGAATCCTTGTAGTCCACTGCTGTTGGCTTCCCGCTAGAAATCGAGCCGCTGGATCAGCGCCGCGGCCAGGGTGCGCGCCGGCGAGCCTTCAGGCGCAGCCCAGTAGGCGGCACGAGCGGTCGCATAGAACTGCTCCTCGGCGTAATCCTCTTCGAGGCTGTCGAAGCCGTCCTTCAGCAGGACGATCGCCGTTTCCCGAACCGCTTCAGGCGCATCGTCCAGCCAGGCGATCATCGGTTCCGGCCGGCGCACCGCCGCACTGGCCAGCGCCACCGCCGCCGCATCGCGAACAGCAGGCCTCGCCGCGAGGTCGACGAGCGCCTGCGTGGCCGCTCCCCTGCCTGACGCGGCAATCGCTGCCAACCCGGCGGTCGCCGCGCTGACCATCGCCGGCGTGGCGCGCGCGGCGGTGGCGCCGGCCGTCAACGCTCGGATGTGCGGGTCGCACGGCTCGCCGAGCAGGCACTGCGCCGCTGCGATCGTCAGCATTACTTCGCGGGGCGGATTGGCGATCGGGGCGAGCGCCGCCTTGGCGCGGACATCGCCGATGCGGCCGAGCGCGAGCACCGCTTCGTTCTGCAACGGGCCGTCGAGCTTGGCCACAGCGCCGAGGGCATCGACGGCGTAGGCGGCGTGGTGGACGCCGAGCGCATCGATGACAGCGATACGGAAGAAATCGAGGCCGCGGCCGACCTCGCCAAGCAGCGCGCGCTGCACGGCGGGAAGGTTGCCGAGCGCCGCGACCGCCCTGATCAGCGCCGGGCGCACGAACTCCGCCTGCTCCGTCTGCAGCGCGGCGAGCAGTGTCGTCGCCAAACGTGGATCGGGGCGCTGCTCGAGAAACTTGTAGGCGACTTCGCGGACGCGGTCGTTCCGATCCGCCATCAGCGAGCGCACCAGATTCGGCGTCGCCGGATCGTTGAAGGCGGTCAACAGCACCAGTGCGCGGTACTTCACGAACTCGTCCGGGTGCGACCGTGCCGCCTCCACGAGCAGTGGCACCACGTCGGTGGCGTTGCCGCGGCGCAACTGCCGCGCAGCGTTCATCCGTGTTGGGTAGTCGAGGGCGCCGAGGTTGCCGAGTGCGGTCTTGAGGTCAGTGGCTTGGGCAGCAGCAGGTGTGGTCGCCGCCTGATCGGCGGACAGTGGCGCCGCCGTGAGCGCGGCGAACAGCAGCAGCGGCAGGAGGCAGCGGGCGATCACAGCGCGGTCTGTCGGTCGTTGGCCATCGTCGTTCACGTCGTCACCGCTCGTTCAGATCCGCATCAGCTGACGACCGGCGTCCGTTCCATCAACTCGAGACTATGCGCATCCGGCTCGGGCTCAGGCACCGGCGTATCGGTGTTGAGCTTCAGTGCCAATTGCAGGTACGACGCCTCGTCGCGCGGGAAGGCGATCGGATACACACCGGTGTAGCAGGAGGTGCAGTACTTCGACTTGCCGTGGTTGACGGCGCCGGTCAAACCGTCGAGGCTGAGGTAGGCGACGCTGTCTGCGTCGAGATACTTGCGAATCTCTTCCAGCGTGTGCGTCGCCGCAATCAGCTCCGACCGGCGTGGCGTGTCGACGCCGTAGAAGCATGGCGAGATCGTCGGCGGACAGCTGATGCGCATGTGGACTTCCTTCGCCCCGACGCTGCGCACCATGCGGACGATCTTGCGGCTCGTGGTGCCTCGCACGATCGAGTCGTCCACCAGCACCACCCGCTTGCCCTCGAGGATGCTGCGCACGGGGTTGAGCTTCACGCGGACGCCGAAGTGGCGGATCGACTGCTGCGGCTGGATGAACGTGCGGCCGACGTAGTGATTGCGAATCAGCCCCATCCGCATCGGGATGCCGGACGCCTCGGCGAAACCCACAGCTGCGCAGACACCGGAATCCGGAATCGGCACGACGACGTCGGCGCTCACGCCGGACTCGGCAGCCAGGCGGCGGCCGAACTCCGTGCGCACCTCGTTGACACTCTCGCCGAAGACATAGCTGTCGGGGCGGGAGAAGTAGACGTGCTCGAAAATGCATTGCGCCTGGCGCGCCGGCGCAAAGGGCCGGAAGGACTTCAGCTCGTGCGCCGAGATGACCACCACCTCGCCAGGCTCGACATCGCGAACATAGGTGGCGCCAATCAGGTCCAGCGCACAGGTCTCCGAGCAGATCACGAAGGTATCGCCGAGCCGGCCGATGGCCAGCGGACGGAAGCCGTGCGGATCACGGACGCCGATCAGGCGGTCTTTCGTCATCATGACGAGGGAAAAGGCGCCGCGACACTGCGAGATGGCATCGACGACCGCTGCCTCGGCGCTCTTCGCCTTCGAACGCGCAAAGAGATGGACGATGACTTCGCTGTCGCTGTTGGTCTGGAAGATCGCGCCCTCACGAACGAGCGCATCACGCATTTCGCCGGCGTTGATCAGGTTGCCGTTGTGGCAAAGTGCCAGCTGGCCGTGCACGCTGTCGACCACGATCGGCTGCGCGTTGGCCAGGCGGCTTTCACCCGCCGTCGAATAACGAACGTGACCCACCGCCATTCTGCCAGGCAGCTTGGAGAGAACGTCGGTGTTGAACGCTTCGTTGACGTAGCCCATCGCCTTGGAGACGCGGATGAGCGCCCCGTCACATGAAGCGATGCCTGCGCTCTCCTGTCCACGATGCTGCAGCGCGTACAAGCCGAGGTATGTGAGGTTCGCAGCCTCGGGATGGCCGAAGATCCCGAATACACCGCACTCTTCCTTGAACTTGTCGAACATTGATGCCTTCAGTGTACGGGGTTACGCAATAGCCCGCTTGCGTTCGAAGTAGGCTTCGAGAGCACCGGACCACGTCCGTTCCGCCGTTTCCAGCGGCTCGTCGACCGCTATGCGGCTGTCGACCGAGATCCGGATGCGGTCACCGCCAACCCTGCCGATGAGCGTCGCCGGCACCTGCGCTGCGGCTGCACGCTGCAGCACCTCGGCCGCGCCCTCGGCGCTGGTGGAGACGACGACGCGGGACGCTGATTCGCCAAACAGCGAGGCAATGTCCCCGAAGCCGGCGTCCGCGGTCAGGCCGGCGACGACAGCCTCCACGCCAAGCCCGGTGTCGAAACACGACTCGGCGAGCGTCACCGCCACGCCACCTTCAGCGCAGTCATGCGCAGACTTAATCAGCCCGGCCGCCGCGAGTTCAACGAGCAGCTTCTGCAAGGCCGCCTCGCGCGCCAGATCCAGCGCAGGCGGAACCCCGCGTATCAGCCCGTGCATGACCTTCAGGTATTCGCTGCCACCCAGCTCTGCCCGGCTGTCTCCGAGCAGGATCACCGCGTCACCGGCCGTTTTGAAGGCACGGTTGACCACCTTGCTCGCGTCCTCGATGACGCCCACGACACCCAGCACCGGGGTCGGCAGTACGGGGCTGCCGTCCGTCTCGTTGTAGAGGCTGACGTTGCCGCCGGTAATCGGCACGTCGAGGGCACGGCAAGCGGCGCCGATGCCAGCCACCGCCTGGCCGAATTGCCACATGATCTCGGGCCGCTGCGGGTTACCGAAGTTCAGGCAATTGGTGGCGCCAATCGGCAGGGCCCCCGAACAGGCGACGTTGCGCGCAGCCTCCGCCACGGCGAGCTGTGCGCCGGCGAACGGGTCGAGGTAGACGAAGCGGGCGTTGCAATCGACAGACATCGCCAAGGCACGCGGCGTGCCTTTGATGCGCACCACACCCGCGCCCATCCCCGGTATGACCACCGTATTGGTGCGCACCATGTGGTCGTATTGACGGTAGACCCAGCGCTTGCTGGCAATCCCTGGCGACGCCAGCAGTCGCCGGAAGACATCCGCCACCGCCGCAGGGGTGCCGAGGGACTCAAGGGAGAGCTGCTGCGCCTGTTCGAGGTAAGCCGGTTGCGCCATCGGCCGCTTGTAGACTGGCGCCTCGTCGGTCAGCGCGGCAGTAGGAATCTCGGCAACGACTTCGCCGTGGCTCTTCACGCGCATGCGCCCGTCGGTCGTCACCTCGCCGATGTGCGCAGCGTGCAGATCCCATTTCTCGAAGATGCGCTCGACTTCGGCCTCGCGCCCCTTCTTCACGACGAGCAGCATGCGCTCCTGCGATTCGGAGAGCATGATCTCGTAGGGGGTCATGCCGGTCTCGCGCTGGGGCACGAGTGCGACATCGATCTCGACACCGGCGCCGCCGCGCGACCCCATCTCGCAGGTGGAGCAGGTCAGACCGGCCGCACCCATGTCCTGGATGCCGACGAGAGCGTCGGTCTTCATCACTTCGAGACACGCCTCGAGCAGCAGCTTCTCCATGAAGGGGTCGCCGACCTGCACCGCCGGCCGCTTCTCTTCCAGCTTCTCGTCGAACTCCGCCGACGCCATCGTCGCGCCGTGGATGCCGTCGCGGCCGGTCTTCGCGCCGACGTAGTACACCGGGTTGCCGGCGCCGGATGCCACGCCCTTGATGATCTCGTCCGCGCGGGCAATGCCGAGGCAGAACACGTTCACCAGCGGGTTGCCGGTGTAGCTCTCGTCGAAGCCGATCTCACCACCGACCGTGGGGATGCCGATGCTGTTGCCGTATCCGGCAATGCCGCCGACGACCCCGGCCATCGTCCGCCGCACGAGCGGATCCTCGAGCGAGCCGAAGCGCAGCGAGTTCAGCAGCGCGATCGGCCGCGCGCCCATGGTGAAGATGTCGCGGATGATGCCGCCGACGCCGGTCGCCGCGCCCTGGTAGGGCTCGATGAACGAGGGATGGTTGTGCGACTCGATCTTGAAGACCGCCGCAAGGCCGTCGCCGATGTCGACAGCGCCGGCGTTCTCGCCAGGGCCCTGCAGCACGCGCTTGCCGGTGGTCGGCAGCGTCTTCAGGTGGACGCGTGAGCTCTTGTAGCTGCAGTGCTCGGACCACATCACCGAGAAGATGCCGAGCTCGGTGATGGTCGGCTCGCGCCCCATCATTTCGACGATGCGCTGGTATTCGTCGGCGGCGAGGCCGTGCTTCTCGAGGAGAGCGGCGTCGATCGTCACTTGACGAGCACCCCGCTCGTCACGGCCTTCAACACCGACTCGAACAACACCAGCCCGTCGGCGCTGCCGACCGCCAGCTCACAGGCGCGCTCGGGGTGCGGCATCAGGCCGACGACGTTGCGGGTTTCGTTGCAGATGCCGGCGATGCCGTTGACCGAGCCGTTCGGGTTGCAGTCGTCGCCGACCGCGCCGGTCGCATCGACGTAGCGGAACACCACCTGGCGGTTCTTCTCCAGGGCGGCGATGACCTCCGGCGGAGCGTAGTAGTTGCCCTCACCGTGGGCGATCGGGATACGCAGCGCCTGGCCCGGGCGGCACTCGAGGGTGAACGGCGTGTCCGTCTGCTCGACGCGCACGAACAGATGCTCGCAGCGGAACTGCAGGCTGCGGTTGCGGAGCATGGCGCCAGGCAGCAACCCGGCTTCGAGCAGCACCTGGAAGCCGTTGCAGATACCGAGCACCGGCCCGCCGGCAGCAGCAAACTTCTTGACCTCCTGCATGATCGGCGAGAAGCGGGCGATCGCCCCGGTCCGCAGGTAGTCGCCGTGCGCGAAGCCGCCAGGCAGGATGACGACGTCGGCGCCGCCGAGGCTGGTGTCCTTGTGCCAGACGAGCTCGGCCTGCTGGCCGAGCACGTGCTGTCGCGGCATAGTGCGCGTCGTGATCGCAGTTCGAGCCGGGAAACACAACGACGGCGAACTTCATGACTGGGGCACCTCCTCGCCGAGCACCTCGATGCGATAGCTCTCGATCACCGGGTTGGCGAGCAGCTTGTCGGCGGCCTCACCGGCGATGCTGCGCGCCTCGTCGCCGCTGGCAGCGTCGATGTCGAGCTCGAAGTACTTGCCCTGCCGCACGTCCTTGACAGACGTATAGCCGAGGGTGTGCAGCGCATCGGAAACGGTGGTGCCCTGCGGGTCGAACACGGAAGGCTTGAGTGTGACGAACACGCGCGCACGCATCAGGCGGCTACCTCTTGGAAACACCCTGGTCGAAGATGTGATCGACGTGCTGCAGCTGCTCGTCGAGGTTGAACGCGCGTTCGATCTCGGCCGCCGGCAGCACCTGCGTCACGTCCGGGTCGGCCAGCAGCAGCGCCTTGAAGTCGCGCTGCTCGTGGAACGCGCGCATCGCGTTGCGCTGCACCAGCTCGTAGAGCTGCTCGCGCGACACGCCGCGCTTGGCCAGCTCCAGCAGCACGGTGCCAGAGAAGACGACGCCGCGCGAGCGGGCGAGGTTCTCCAGCATCCGGTCCGGATAGACGACCATGCCGCTGACGATCCGCGTAAAGCGGCGCAGCATGTGGTCGAGCACGATGAAGCTGTCCGGGATGATGACGCGCTCGACCGACGAATGCGAGATGTCGCGCTCGTGCCACAGCGCGTTGTTCTCCATCGCCGCCATCGCATTGCCGCGCAGCAGCCGCGCCAGGCCGACGATCTGCTCGCAGCCGATCGGGTTGCGCTTGTGCGGCATCGCCGAGGAGCCCTTCTGCCCCTTGGCGAACGGCTCCTCGACCTCGCCGATCTCGGTCTTCTGCAGCCCGCGGATCTCGAGCGCGAACTTCTCGAGCGACGAGCCGGTGATGGCCAGCGTCGACATCAGCTCGGCGTGGCGATCGCGCTGAATCACCTGCGACGCGACCGGGGCCGGCGCCAGACCGAGCGCGCGGCAGACGTCGGCCTCGACCGACGGCGGCAGGTGGGCGAAGGTGCCGACCGCGCCCGACAGCTTGCCGACGGAGATCGCCTCGCGCGCCCGGCGCAGGCGCACGACATCGCGCGCCAGTTCGGCGTACCACAGCGCCAGCTTCAGGCCGAAGGTCATCGGCTCGGCGTGCACGCCGTGCGTGCGGCCGATCATCGGCGTGCGGCGATGCTCCTCGGCGCGGCTGCGCACGGCCTGCATCAGCGCCGTCGAAGCCCTTCAGCAGCAGGTCGCACGCGTCGCGCATCTGCAGCGCCTGCGCGGTGTCGATGACGTCGGACGAGGTGAGGCCGAAGTGCAGCCAGCGGGCGGACGGACCGACGTGCTCGGCGACGGCGGTGGTGAAGGCGATGACGTCGTGCTGGGTGACCTGCTCGATCTCCTCGATGCGGGCGATGTCGAAGCGGCCCCGCTCGCGGATGTCGCGCGCCGCCTCGGCCGGGACGATGCCGGCGCGCGCCATCGCCTCGGCGGCGGCGATCTCGACCTGCAGCCAGGTCTCGTACCTCCGCTGGTCGCTCCAGATGCGACCCATGTCTGGGATGTGTGTAGCGCTGGATCATCCGAGTGACAGTCGCTCCCGCGGAATCTCGAGCCCGTTGACGGCGCCGACCACCGTCGCCGCGAGCGAGCCGTCCGAGAACAGGTCGCGCGCGACGCGCTGCACGTCGTCACGCGTCACCCGCTCGACGCCTTCGAGCGTCTCGTCGAGCCCGAACTGGCGATCGAAGTAGATCTCCTGCCGCGCCAGGTGCGACATGCGGCTCGAGGTGCTCTCGAGGTTCAGCATCAGGCTGCCCTTGAGGTGATCCTTGGCGCGCTGCAGTTCCGCCGGCGGCAGCGGCTCGTCCTTCATCCGCCGCAGCTCGCCGATCACGACGTCGATCAGCTCGCCGACGGCGTCGTTGGCGCAGCCGGCGTAGATGGTCATCGAGCCGGTGTCGCGATAGGCGCTCAGGCCGCTGAACACCGCGTAGGCCAGGCCGCGCTTCTCGCGCACGTTCTGGAACAGCCGCGAGCTCATCGAGCCGCCGAGGATCGTGTTCATGACGTAGCTCGAGTAGCGATCGTCGTGGTCCTGCGGTAGCCGCTGGTCCCGAGGCAGACGTGACTCTGCTCGAGCTCCTTGTTGCGGATGATCGTGCGCGGCAGCACCGCCGGCGGCGCGTCGTCGAGCGGCTCGCTCACGTCCGGCAAGCCGTCGAACGCGCGCAAGACGAGGTCGCGCACCTGCTCGTGCGTCGATGTTGCCGACCGCGGCGACGATCAGGTTCGGCGCGGTGTAGGCGCCGGTGAAGTAGTGGCGCAGGCCGTCGCCGTCAGCGACTCCGACCGTCGTCCTTGGTGCCGAGAATCGGCCGGCCGAGCGGATGGTTCTGCCCAGAAGTTCTCGGTGAACAGCTCGTGGACGAGATCGTCGGGCGTGTCCTCGACCATCTTGATCTCTTCGAGGACCACCTTCTTCTCGCGCTCGATGTCGTCGGCGCTGAACGCCGGACGCATCACGATGTCGGACGAGCACCTCGACGGCCAGCGGCAGGTGCTCGTCGAGCACCTTGATGTAGTAGCTGGCGTATTCCTTGGCGGTGAACGCGTCCATCTGCCCGCCGATCGAGTCGATCGCCTGGGCGATGTCCTCGGCGCTGCGCGTCGCCGTCCCCTTGAAGAGCATGTGCTCGACGAAGTGGGCGATGCCGCTCTGCTCCTGCGGTTCGTGCCGGGAGCCGCGCGCCAGCCAGACGCCGATGCTCACCGAACGCACGTGTGGCATCCGCTCCGTGAGGATGCGGAGGCCATTCGGCAGCACGTCTCGAACGATCGTTGATTGAGACACGGATGCGATCTGGGAAGTCGGCGTTGCCGGGCCGCGCCCGCCACCGGAGCAGCGGCACTAAGCCGCAAACCATTGACAGACAGGGGATTAGAAGAACAGCGCGAATCATAGCACGCGGCGGTTGAGCGCCGCAATATCGAAGACGGGTGCGTGCTACAATCGACTGCTCGCATCTCCAACAAAATGCGAGAGATAGCATGACTTCACCCACTGGTCGACCTTGCCGGGCTCGAACTGCCCGAGCTCGAAGCCGCGCTCGCAGGCCGCGGGCGTCGAGCGGTTCCATGCCCGGCAGCTCTACCGCTGGATCTACAAGCGTGGCGTCACCGACTTCGAGCGGATGACCGACCTGTCACGCACGCTCCGCGCGCGAGCTGCACGCTGCAGTTCACCATCGGCACACCGCGGATCGTCAACGACGAGCCGTCCGTCGACGGCACGCGCAAACTCGTGCTGCGAGCTCGCGGACGGCCGGCGCATCGAGTCCGTGTTCATCCCCGACACGCCGGCGATGACCTTCTGCATCTCGACCCAGGTCGGCTGCGCGATGGCGTGCGGCTTCTGCCTCACCGGCAAGATGGGACTGGTCCGGAACCTGACCGCCGGCCGAGATCGCCGGCCAGGTCCGCGTCCTCGCGGCCGCCACCGGTCTGCTCGATCAGCCCTTCAACATCGTGCTGATGGGCATGGGCGAGCCGCTGCACAACTACGACAACACGATGAAGGCGCTGCGCATGCTGCACGCCGAGCACGGGCTGGCCATGTCGCCGCGACGCGTCACGCTGTCGACCGTCGGCATCGTCCCCGGGCTCGACCGGCTGGCACACGAGCCGCTGATGCCGAACCTGGCGATCTCGCTGCACGCGACGACCGACGAGCAGCGCACCGCGCTGGTGCCGCCGAACCGGAAGTACCCGCTCGCGGCGATCCTCGACGCCTGCCGCCGCTTCCCGCTGAAGAAGCGCAGCCGCATCACGTTCGAGTACGTGATGCTCGACGGCGTCAACGACACGCCTGAGGATGCGCGACGACTGGTGAAGCTGCTCACCGGCATCAAGGCCAAGGTCAACCTGATCCCGCTGAATCCCGCGCCGGGCATCCCGTACGAGCGGCCGTCGGACGAACGGGTCGACCGCTTCGCGCAGATTCTTGCCGACCGCTACATCACCGTGTCGGTGCGCAAGAGCCGCGGCCGCGACATCCGCGCCGCCTGCGGGCAGCTGATCGTCGAGGGCGGCGTCAAGAAGACCGCGGCGCAGCAGATGGCGTTGCTGCTTCGCTGAACGGAGGTCAGAGGCCCACCTCCACCCACTCGTTTCTCGGGTGGTGTTCGTCCAGTCTCACTTTCAGATAGTTCCCCGTAACCGCCGACCAGCCGTCATCAACGGTCAGGGCGCGATGGCGCGAGCCGGCCTGGGACGCGCGGAACATGCGTGCTCTTCTCCGCGCCGATGTCGCGGAGTACGCGGCCGCGGTCGCGGATGATCGCGCCTTCGACCTTCGCCGGCAGCGCGCTCGCTTCGGTGCCCTGGCGGTCCGAATACGGGAATACGTGCACGTGGCTCACCGGCAGGGCCGTGAGCATTCGGCGCGTGGCGTCGAACTGGTCTGCGGTTTCACCGGGAAAGCCGACGATCACGTCCGTTCCGAGCGAGGCCTGCGGGATCTGGCGCCGGATCCGCGCGACCAGCGCCTGGTAGTACGCGGCGGTGTAGGGGCGGCGCATCGCCCGCAAGCATGTCGTCGCAGCCGTGCTGCAGCGGCAGGTGGAAATGGGGCGCCAGTCGCGGTGATGCAGCAACCAGATCGACGATCGCCGCCGTGCAGTCCATCGGCTCCAGCGAACTGATCCGGAAGAGCACGTCGGCGTTCCAGTCGGCGAGCTGCGTCAGCAGCGCCTCGAGTGTCGTTCCGTCGCCGAGGTCGCGGCCGTACGAACCGAGGTGCACGCCGGTGATGACGATCTCCTTGTAGCCGGCAGCAACGGCGCGGGTGATGTCGCGCTCGACGTCGCCCAGGCGGCGCGAGCGGCTCGCGCCGCGCGTCGACGGGATGATGCAGTAGCTGCACCGCTCCTCGCATCCCGTCTGCACCCGTAGGGTGAACGCGGTGCGGCCCGCCACTCCCGGCTCGAGCATTGCGCCACACGGTCCACCGCTGCCGGCGAACCGGTGTGCGGTCGTCACCTCGATGACATCGCCGACCGACGCGATCAGGTGGTCCTTGTCGTCGTTGCTGATCACGCGCACGACGTTGGGCAGCTCGGCAAGCTCGGACGGCCGGCGCGTCGCGTAGCAACCGGTCACGATCACCTTCACGCTCGGGTTCGCGCGAACGACGCGCCGGATCGTCTGTCGGGCGCCCTGGTCGGCACTGGCCGTCACCGAACAGGTGTTGACGATCAGCACGTCGGCGTCATCCGGCGCCGCCGCGATCGCGCCGTACGACCGCAGCCCCCCTTCGATCGCCAGCGAATCGGCCTGATTCACGCGGCAGCCGAAGGTGATGACGGCGTAGCTGACCGGGTCAGACGGCATCGAGTGCCTTCTGGCCGATGTCGCGGCGCAGCTGCATGCCGTCGAACTGGATGTGCGCGGCGGCGCGGTAGGCCAGATCGATGGCGTCGCGGTAGGTCGGGCCACGGCCGACCACCGTCAGCACGCGGCCGCCGTGTGTCAGGATCTGTCCGTCACGACGCACGGTGCCGGCATGGAAGACCAGCGCACCGCGAACGGCGGCCGCGGCATCGAGCCCGGTGATTCGCTTGCCTGATTCCGGCGTATCGGGGTAACCGCCGGCGGCAAGGACGACGCCGACGTGCGGCTCGGCACGGAAGCGTGCGGCGCGGTCCGGCAGCGCGCCGGTGGCCGCCGCGGCGAGCAGCCACGACAGGTCCTCGTCGAGCATCGGCAGCACGACCTGCGCTTCCGGATCGCCGAAGCGGACGTTGAACTCGATGACCTTCGGCCCGCTGCTGGTCAGCATCAGGCCGACGTAGAGGAAGCCGCGATACGGTGCCCCCTCGGCCTTCATGCCGGCGAGCACCGGCCTGACGATCTCGTCGAGCACCTGCTGCTCCACGGCCGGCGTCAGCAGCGGGCTGGGAGAGAACGCGCCCATGCCTCCGGTGTTCGGCCCGCGGTCGTCGTCGAAGATGCGCTTGTGATCCTGCGCCGAGGACAGCGGCACGAACCGCGTGCCATCGCAGAGGACGAAGTACGACGCCTCCTGCCCGACGAGGAACTCCTCGAGCACGATGCGATCGCCGGCCGCACCGAAGCGCCTGTCGACCATCGCCGCCCGCACGGCGTCGTCGGCGGCGGTCGCGGTCCTCGGCGATGACCACTCCCTTGCCGGCGGCCAGGCCGTCGGCTTTCAGGACGAGCGGGTAGCCGAACTCACCGGCCGCAATCGCGGTGAGCGCAGCGGCCGCCGAGTCGCACACCAGGAAGCGCGCGGTCGGCACGTGGTGCCGCGCCATGAAGTCCTTGGAGAACGACTTGCTCGATTCGAGCGCCGCTGCCGCTCTGCGTCGGGCCGACGATCGCAGCGGTCGCGAGCGTGAAAGAGGTCGACGACGCCGAGGCTGAGTGGCAGTTCCGGGCCGACGACCGTCAGGTCGACCGATTCGCGCTCGGCAATCGCCAGCAGCTCGGCCGGGTTCGACGAGGTCGGCCGGCAGGCAGCGAGCCACCGCGGCAATCCCCGGATTACCGGGCGCGCAGAGGACCTCGGTGACGTGCCGTTCGCGTGACAGTTTCCAGCACAGAGCGTGCTCGCGGGCGCCGCTGCCGAAGACCAGGATCTTCATTGCAACAGGCTAGAAGGGGAGGGTGAGGAGGTGATGGCGACGCTGTGCAGGGAGGCGAACAAATGCGACTTATTTCGTTGACGTGGCGCTGTGTTGCGCCTAGAATCCGCGCCTGCCTGTGATAGCCTAGCATATTCGCCACTTTTCGTAAGTGATCACAGGCAGCCACCTAGGCCGGGTGAGGGGGTGTTACAGGCGTGGCCGAAGTCAAGATTCAGGAAGGCGAGTCGATTGAAAGCGCACTTCGCCGCTTCAAGCGCAAGGTTCAGCAGGAAGACATCATCAAGGACATCAAGAAGCACTCTTTCTACCTGAAACCGGGCGACAAGCGTCGAGCCAAGCAAGCGCTCGCTCGCAAGCGTAATCGCAAGAAGCTCCGACGGGAAACGGAGTAAGGCGCGGGGTCGACGAGCTCACGAGGTGGCGACCGATGGAGTTCCAGGATAAGTCCCTGAATTGTGTGGATTGCGGGTCGGAGTTCATCTGGACCGCCGGAGAACAGCTCTTCTTCGCTGACAAGCAGTTCAAGAACGAGCCGAAGCGCTGCAAGGCGTGCAAGGCCAAGCGGGCGAACCGGGCAAGCGCGGGTCCGATGGCATCGAGCCGGGTGGAAACGCAGACCAAGCTGCTCGGCATGCGGCAAGGACACTACCGTGCCCTTCCGTCCAACGCAGGGTCGACCGGTCTTCTGCAAGGAGTGCTTCCAGCAACGGAAGTTTGCAGGCGTCGGCGGCTAGTCCACCGACCTCCCCATCGGTTGTCATCGCGCAAAATCGGGGGCCAGGCGCAAGTCTGGCCCTCGCCGTATCCGCACGCGCCCGTCGCGGCGTGTGTGCTAGAATCGCGCCTTTACACAGGGAAAACTGGAACATGATGCAGATCGAGGAGCGTTCCGCGGGGGACGTCACCCTTCTGGACCTCAAGGGCAAGATGACCCTGGGTGAAGGCGACGAGATCCTGAAGGACAAAATCAACAGCCTGGTGCTGCAGGGGCGCAAGAAGCTCGTGCTGAACCTCGCCGAAGTCCCCTACATCGACAGCGCCGGTCTCGGCGAAATCGTCCGCACCTATACGACCGTGAGCCGCCAGGGTGGCAGCCTCAAGCTCCTGAGCCTCACCAAAAGGATCACCGACCTGCTGTCGATCACGAAGCTCCTCACCGTGTTCGAGACCTACGACAACGAAGCCGACGCCGTGCGCAGCTTCACGTCGTCAGCCAACGTCTAGGCACGTGCGCCGCGCTGTGATGGCGCGCCCCTCTCCAGATCCGCTGACCCGGCCGGGCGATCCGATCCCGGCTGCGGTCGACCGCCGCTCCGTTTTCACCCTGCTGCTGGCGTCGACCCGTCCGGAACAATGGACGAAGAACCTGTTCGTGTTCGCGGGGCTGCTGTTTGGCGGCCGGCTGCTGCAGCACGACGCCGTGTGGCACGCCGGCGCCACCTTCGCCATCTTCTGCGCGTTGTCCGGCGCGGTCTACCTGTTCAACGACGTGGCCGACCGCGACGCCGACCAGCGTCACCCGCTGAAGCGGCACCGGCCGGTGGCCTCGGGGGCGCTGCCGCCGGTGACGGCTGCAGTCGCCGGGATCGTCCTGGCGGCAGGCGGCATCGGCGCCGCGCTGCTGCTGTCGGTGCCGTTGGCCGGCGTCGCGGCGGTGTACGTCGTGTTGCTGCTGCTCTACTCCATGGTGCTGAAGCACCTGGTCATCATCGACGTCCTGACGCTGTCCGCCGGGTTCGTTCTGCGGGCGGCTGCCGGCGCCATCGCCGTCTCGGTGCCGATCGGCCACTGGCTGCTGATCTGCACCACGCTGCTGGCCTTGTTTCTTGCCCTCAGCAAGCGCCGGCATGAGTTGACCCTGCTGGGCGATGGCGCCATCGGGCACCGCCGCATTCTTGAGGAGTACAGCCCTTACCTCCTGGACCAGATGATTGCCGTGGTCACCGCCTCGACGCTGATTGCCTACAGCCTGTACACCATCAGCGAGGAGACGGCGTCACACTACGGCACCACGCGGCTGGGTTTGACGATCCCGTTTGTGCTTTACGGAATCTTCCGATATCTGTATCTAGTGCATCAGAAGCGCGGCGGCGGCAGCCCGACGACGCTGCTGGTCACCGACCGGCCGCTGCTGGCATGCGTCGCTCTCTGGACCGTGGCGGTCACGCTGCTGCTGTATTCCCCGCTCGGACGCTGAACCCCTTTTTCTTATGCCTTGCACGACTGACCTTCCAGCGCCGAGCGCGCGAAACTGATGGCTGAACAGAACGCACAGCAGGGCCGCCGCCCGCACTTTCATCGCGGGCGCCGCGGCCAGGAACGCCGCGGCACCGAGCGCCGCCTGCCCTCGGCGGGGCAGGAGGGGCCGTCGGGACGTGAGGGGGTGGACGTCGAGCAGATCATGCGCGATATCCGCGCCAAAATCTCACAGCGCAGTGGCATCGACCTGTCGGCGAACCAGATCCAGGAGCTCGCCGCGCGCCGGCTCGAGGCGATCCTCGAGCCGCGGAACGTCACGCCCGCGCTGATGGAGCAACTGCGCCGCGGCACGGCCGATCCACTCGAGGCCGCGGCGCCGGCTGCGGATGGTGGCTACACCTTCGAGGACACGACCCTCTTCGAAACGCATCGCGGCATCCTCCGGTTCTTCCGGCGGCTGCTGAACCCGATCCTGAAGCTGTTCTTCAACCCGACACCGCTGGTGCATGCGCTGAACACGCAGGCTCGCCTCAACCGTGAGGCCGCGGCGCGCGAGTCCGAACGCGACCGGCGCCAGGCGGAATGGAATGCACTCCATTACGAGCTGGTGCAGCGCATGGTGACGGAGATTTCCCGCATCAGCATCGAGATGCAGAATCTCGCGCTGCGGGTCGAATCACTCAGCACCAAGGTGGACTTCAACGAGCGGCGCGTGCGCGGCATCGAGAACGTCGCGCACCAGGGACGGCCGCCGCGCGGCGGCGAACCACGTGGCGAACGGGGTGACGCGCGCAGCGAACCGCGGAACGAGCCGCGCGGCGGAGAGGCGCGAACACCGGAGCGCGCCGCCGAGCCGCGCGAGGTGCGGGAGCCGCGTGAGCCGCGCGAACCGCGTGAGCAGCGGGAGCCGCGTGAGCAGCGGGAGCCGCGCGAACCCCGGCCGACAGAGCTTCGGGCGGAGCCGCGCATCGCGGAACCGGCGGTTGCCCTGGTCGCCAGCGAGGCGGCGGGCGCGCAGCCGGGCGAGCCAAGTGCGCCTGCCGCCGAGGGTACCCGGCGCAAGCGGCGGCGTCGCCGCGGCCGACGGAGCGGCGGCGGTCTCGCGGAGAGCGGCAGCATCATTCCCGGCGAGGCATCGCTCGCCAACGGCGAGGCGGATGAACCGGACGCTGGCGAAGCCGACAACGGCAATCTGGAAGCCGGTGACGCAGGCGATCAACCGGCAGCCGCCGCCGCTGAACCTGACGCCGCGCCATGGTCCTCACCTTCGCCGGCGGACGCGGCTGCGGGGGTCGAGCTTCCGACGATGCCGCCGGCCGCGGAGCCAGCAACGGAGTCGCCGCGCCAGCCGCCGGCCGCTCCAACCGCAGCATTCGAGGATGTCGCGTTCACCGCCGCCGCGGAGCCCCCGTCCGTGACTACCGGCAGCACCCCGTTCCACACGCAGGTGACGTCCGCGTTGGCGGACGCCTCGCCAGCCGATGCCTCGCCAGCCGATGCGACCCCGGCCGGGACGTCGGGTCCAGACAGCTCGCGTGCCGACGGCGCGGCGGCCAAGTCAACGCCAGGCAGCAGCGCGCCTGCCGATACGGTGCCGACGGGCGCTGGCTGGTCTGACGCCGCAGCGCAACCAGCGACCGAGACCTCGGCGCCCGGGACCTCGGCAGCCGAGTGGACACCTGCGGGCGCGACGCCAAGCGCGACCCCGTTCGAACCGCAGGTGCCGCCGGTCAGCGGTGACAACCGCAATGCTGAAGGTCCGGCAGCGCACCCGACGGAGGAGCGACCGGGTCTGAGCCTGCCGCCTGACGATCCGGGGCCGGCCGCCTCGCCGCGCGAGCCAGAGCAGGGTCCTCAGGATCGGTGAACGCCGCGCGGCGCCGGCTCAGGCTCGCAGTCGTCGTACAGCGCTACGGCGCCGACATCAACGGCGGCGCCGAACTGCACGCGCGCTACATCGCGGAACTGTTGTCGGCGCACGCCGACGTGCGCGTGCTCACCACCTGTGCGCGCGACTACGTCAACTGGCGCAACGCGCTGCCGCCGGGGACCGATTCCCTGAATGGCGTGGCGGTCGAACGCTTTCCGGTATCGCGCGAGCGCGACACGGTCGACTTCGGCCAGAGGTCGGTCGAAGTCTTCCACCACCGCCACTCGCTGCACCAGGAACTGGAGTGGCTGAAAAGCGAAGGCCCGGTGAGCCCGCGGCTCATCGCTCGGCTGCAATCCAGCGGCGACGAGTTCGACTTCGTGCTGCTGTTCAGCGTGCGCTACTACCAGTGCTTCCATGGCGCCCGAGCCGTGCCAAGCCGCGCCATCCTGGTGCCGACCGCCGAGCGGGAAGAGTCGCTCGGCTTGTCGCTGTTCGGCCCGATTTTTCGCGGCGTCCGCGCCATCATGTACAACTCCCCCGAGGAGCGGGCCGTGATCCAGGCGGTGTCCAGGAATCATGACGTCCCTGGCGTGGTCGTCGGCGTCGGCTCCCGCATCCCGGCACAGGTGGACCCCGCCCGCGTCCGCGTGAAGTTCGGCTTGCACAATCCCTTTCGTGATCTACGTCGGGCGCATCGACGTCAACAAGGGTTGTGCGGAGATGTTCGACTACTTCATGCAATACGCCGACGCGGCGCCGGTGCCGATCGATCTGGTGTTGATCGGGACGCCGGTGTTGCCGGTGCCCGACCACCCCCGCATCCGGCATCTTGGCTACGTCACTGACGAGGACAAGTTCGACGCAATCGCCGCCAGCACGCTGCTGCTCATGCCGTCCTACTACGAGAGCCTGTCGATGGTGGCACTCGAAGCCTGGGCGCTCGGCAGGCCTGTCCTGGTCAACGCGCGGTGCGACGTACTGCTCGGCCAGTCGTTGCGCAGCAACGCCGGCCTTTACTATGAAACCGCCCGGGAGTTCGGTGCCGCCATCGACCTGCTGCGTGCCGATCCCCGCATCGCTGCCGCAATGGGAGAAAATGGACGGGCGTACTTCCGCCGGCACTACGATTGGCCGGTGATCGAGCAGCGGTATACGCAGATGTTCGAGCGCCTCAGCTCGGAACCGGGAGGGCGGCCGATGGAGCCGCTACCCGGCCTGCTGTCGCGCCGCCGCCGCACGCTTCCCGCGGCGGCCGAGGTTCTTGCCGCCATTCCGGCTGGCCCGATTCGCGACCGCTCGTGACCGAAGACCACATGAAGGTATCGCTGTGAAGCTCGCGTTCATCACCCCACGGTACGGCGCAGAAATCAATGGCGGCGCCGAACACGCCTGCCGCCTGCTCGCCGAGAAGGTGTGCGAACGGCACGACGTCGACGTGCTCACCACCTGCGCCCGCGACCCGCTCACCTGGAAGAACGAGTATCCCGAGGGGAGCGATCGGGTGCGTGGTGTGCTGATGCGCCGCTTCCCCGTCTCGCAGCCGCACGACCGCCAGGGGTTCCAGCAGTACGCCGATCGGCTGTTTACCGGCCCGCGTGCGCGCGCCGAGGAGCTCGAATGGGTGCGTCGGCTCGGCCCCTGGTCGCCCGCACTGATCGAGCACATCCGCCGCCAGCACCGCAGCTACGACGCGCTGGTCTTCTTCTCGCTGTGGCACCCGTCGACGGTGTACGGCCTGGCCGTCGCACCCGACCGCAGCATCATCTTCCCCTACCTGCAATTCCAGCCGGCGCTGCGCTTTGGCATCTGGGCCGAGCTGCTGTCGAGCGCGCGCGGCGTCGGGCTCTGCTCCGGCGCCGAGCGGCGCCTGCTGCGTGAGTACATCAGGGTGACGCCGCATGGCGACGAGGTGGTCGGTGTCGGCGTCGAAGCGCCACACCAGCAGGCCTACCCCCGCCACCAGCAGGACCCGGCAGATGCGCCGCCGGTCGACGAAGACGATCCGGCAGCAGAGGCCGCCGAAGAGGATCCGACGCCATACCTGTCCGCCCGCGGCGCGCCGTTCCGCCGGCGCAATCGTCTGCACGGTGCGCTGGCGCTTTACGACGGCCGCGTCGACACCGACAACGGCAGCGAGGAAATGCTGGAGTACTTCGACAGCTACGCGGCCAACGATGGCGACACGTCGCTGGTGCTGATGGGCGTCAAGATGATGAAGATCCCCGACCAGCCGTACATCCGCATGCCGGGCGTCATCCCGGAGCGCGATCGCATGAACGCCTACGAGGCCGCCGACGTCACCATCGCCCCGGCTTCAGACGACCTGCTCGCCCAACCGCTGCTCGAGAGCCTCGCCGTCGGCACTCCGGTGCTCGCCTGTGCCCGCAACGCTGCCGCGGTCGAACACTGCCGCCGCGCCAACGCCGGTCTCTACTACGCCAACCGTGACGAGTTCGTTGAAGCCATGCGCCTGCTGACCGGCGACACGCGACTGCGGCAGGCGCTCGGCGAGAACGGCCGCCACTACGTGCAACACCACTTCGAGTGGGACGCAGTGCTCGCGCGGTTCGACAAGCTGGTGAACCGCGTCAAGAGCCGGTGAGGTTCCCTATTCGCGGGTGAGTTCGGCCGCGGAGAACGGCCGCAGCCGCCCGCTCTCGGCCGGCGCCTCGTCGCCTGCCGGCTTCTTGCGCCGCGTGCCGATCTCGTGGCGCTTGATCATCTCGTTCAACGTCGTCGGCTTGATGTGCAGCAGCTCGGCGGCCCGCTTCTGCACGCCGCCCGCCGCTTCGAGCGTCGACTCGATCAGCCGCTTCTCGACGTTGGTGATCACGTCCTTGAACGAGATGCCCTCCGGCGGCACCACGAACTTCGGGATGTGGAACATCGGCGCGGTGCGCACGTGCTCCGGGATGAGGTCGGCGCCGATGCGGGGGCTGCTGCTCAGGACCACGGCACGCTCGATGACGTTCTCGAGTTCCCGGACGTTGCCGGGCCAGTCGTAGTCCATCATCAGGTCGAGCGCCTCCGGCGTGATCTCCATGTCCGGCTTGTTGTTCTCCTTGCCGTACTTCTCGAGGAAATGCTGCGCCAGCAGCGGCACATCGTCCTTCCGTTCGCGCAGCGGCGGCAGGTAGATGTTGATGACGTGCAAGCGGTAGTAGAGATCCTCCCGGAACCGCCCCTCGTCCACCATCTGCCGCAGGTCGCCGTTGGTGGCAGCGATGATGCGGACATCGACCTTGATCGTCTCCATGCCACCGAGCCGCATGAACTCGCGCTCCTGCATCACCCGCAGCAGCTTCGCCTGGGTCTCGCCCGAGATGTTGCCGATCTCGTCGAAGAAGATGCTGCCCTTGTCGGCAAGGTCGCACAGCCCCTTCTTCGGATAGATCGCGCCGGTAAACGCGCCCTTGACGTGGCCGAACAGCGTCGATTCGAGCAGATCCGGCGGCAGGTTGCCCGAGTTGACGGTGATGAACGCACGGTCGGAGCGGGCCGAATTGGAATGAATCGCTCTGGCGACCAGTTCCTTGCCGGTGCCACTTTCGCCGGTGACCAGGATCGTCGAGCGGCTCGGCGCCGCCTGAATGATCAGGTCGAACACCTGCTTCATCCGCGGGCTGCGGCCGATGATGCCGGCAAAACGGGCCGACTGCGCCTGCAGCGTCTGGCGCAACACCGTGTTCTCGGCGACCAGGCGGCGCCGCTCGACGGCGTTGCGCAGCACCACCAGCACCTCGTCGTTCTTGAACGGCTTGGTGATGTAGTCGAAGGCGCCGCGCTTCATCGCGGTGATTGCCGTTTCCACCGAGGCGAAGGCGGTGACCATCAGCACCGGCAGGTCGTCGTCGAGCTTCTTCAACTCCTCCAGCGTGGTCAGGCCGTCCATGCCGGGCATCATGACGTCGACGATCGCCGCATCGAACGTCCCGGCCTTCGCCATCTCCAGCCCTTCCTCGCCGCCGGAGGCAAGGCGTACGTGGTAGCCCTCGCGCACCAGCAGTGTCTCGAGGATCTCGCGCATGATCTCTTCGTCGTCGATTACCAGGACCGAACCATTGCGGCGCATTGCTGACTTCCTGTCTAGTGATGCATCGCCAGCGCAAGCCGTTCGGCGCGCGCTGGCGGAAACGAGAGCACGAACCGGGTGCCCTGGCCGACGGTGCTGTCACAGCCAATCGACCCTTCATGCTCGCGGACGATGCCGTAGGTGATCGACAAGCCGAGACCGGTGCCCTGGCCGATCGCCTTGGTGGTGAAGAACGGATCGTAGATGCGGGCGAGATACTCACTCGGGATGCCGGAGCCGGTGTCGGCCACTTCCGCAACGATGCGGCCATCCTCCAGCCGCGTGCCGATCGACAACCAGCCGCCCTTTGGCATCGCGTCCTTGGCGTTGAGGAACAGGTTGAGGAACACCTGCTGCAGCTTGTGCTCCATGCCGAACACGATCAGCGGCGAGTCGCTGAGCTCGCGACGCACCGTGATGCGCTGCATCGCGAACTGATGTTCGAGCAGCGCCAGGACGTCGGCAATGATGACGTTGAGATCGACGCGGCCGCGTTCGCCTGATCCTTCCGAGGACGGCCTCGAGAGGTTGAGCAGCCCATTGACGATCTTGGCGGCGCGAAAGGTCTGCCGCTCGATCTTCTCGAGCAACCGGGTTCGCGGGTCCTCCGGGTCGGCGCCCTCGAGCAGCATCTGCGTGAAGCTGGAGATGCCGGTCAGCGGCGTGTTGACTTCGTGGGCGACGCCCGCCGCCAACAAGCCGATCGACGCCATCTTCTCGGAAATCTGCAGTTGCTCTTCGAGGCGGACGCGCGCCGTCACGTCCTCGATGATGACAATGGTGCCGGCGGTCCGGACCGCGACGCCGTCGGCGGCACGCAGCGGCACCACCGCTGCGTTGACAGTCAGGCTCTCGCCGCTGCGGTGCTGCCGTCCCGCCAGCGGCACCCGCGACAACGTGGCGCCGGACGGCGTGTCCCGGCGCGCGGCGCGAATGGCTTCGACAAATGACGCCTCGAACAGCGCGTCGAGCGCGCTCGCCAACCGCATCTGCGCGCATCACGCCATAGAGTTGCTCCAGCGCACGGTTCCAGCGCACGACGCGATCCTCGAGATCGACCACCAGCAGCCCGTCGTCGAGCGATTCGAGAATGTTCTCGTTGAACGCACGCATGCGATCGATCTCGAGCGCCTTGAGGTGCAGTTGCCGGTAGAGGCGGGCGTTCTCGAGCGCCGTCGCGATCTGCCCGGCGACCGCCACCAGCAGCCCGGTGTCCTCGCTGTTGAGGGGCTCGCCGGTATCCTTGCGGCCGAGCGCAAGCACCGCAATCGTCCCTTCCTTGGCCACGCACGGCACGAAGTAGGAAAGCCCGTGGTCGCGCCAGAACTCAATCTCCTCGACCGGGTAGAGGCCGACGGCGATCGGTTCGTCGAGCGCGACGATGTGGCCGGCGGCGAGACGCTGGCCGACTGCTGACCGTTTCGCCATTGCCGGCGGGTGGGCGTCGCCGAAACCGGAGGCACGGACCGAACCGAAGTGCGGCGCCATCTCGTCCTCGAGCATCAGCGCCATCCGGTCGACGAGCAGCGTCTCGACGACGCGCGACACCAGGCGATCGGCAAGGCTGGTGAGGTCGAGATCGCTGTTCAGGTCGCGGGCGAACCCGACCAGGGCGCGCCGGTAGTCGTAGCGGTCGCGGTAGAAGGCGCGGTCGAGCATGTCCTGGACGAACGTCTTCACCGGTGGCGCCAGCAGCACGGCAACCAGCGTTGCCAGGAACGCGATGACCCACTGGTTGGCGGCACCGCCATCGAGGAACAGGCGCTGGATGCCCTGCAGCAGGACCACGTAGATCGCCACGACGGCGGCGAGCGCCGCCGCGTAGACGAGCGCCCGCTTGACGATCACCTCGATGTCCATCAGCCGATACCGGACGATGGCCGAGGCGTAAGCGAGTGGAATCAGGCTGAGCGGAATCGCCGAGAGTTCCATCGGCAGCGACGGGTCGATGCCGATCGCGTACGGCAGGGCGTAGCCGAGCGCAAACGGGCCGGCGCCGAGCGCCGTGCCCCAGGCAATCCACCGCAACTGCCGGCGCGCGGTGATCGAATGCACCATCGACAGCGCGCGCGTCAGTCCCGCCAGCCCGCCGATGAAGCAGAGCGCGAGGTACAGCACCTCGAAACGGTCGAGCGGCAGCAGTGACGCGGGCGAAGAACACCGGATCGCTGCCGCTGCGGGCAAGCGCCGCGACACGCGCCAGACCGAGGATGAACGCCGGAACGTAAGCGGCAACCACGCAGGCGCGACCGTGCGGACCGCCGGTCCAGCGCCGCGGCCGATCGGGAAACACCAGCGTGAAGTGCAGGAAGAGCGGCGGCAGCGCCAGGATCGCGATCGCATCGGCCCAGTAGAAGATCCAGTCGAGCCGGTCGAGACGGCCGCTGAACGAGAACGTGAAGACGCCGAAGAAGGCGACCGACAGCCAGAAGAAGTGCAGCGTCGCCGGGTCGCGCGGACGACGCAGCCGCACGGCACCGCCGACGCAGCAGCGTGAAGATGGCCGACGGCGGCGAGCACGAAGTAGAGCGCCCCGGTCCGTCCGGAATCGGCGCGACGCGCACGTCGACGACGTCGCGGGTGCCGAGCCGGAGCACCGTGTAGCGCAGCGTCGATTCGGACGACGCCCGGCTGCAACGCGGCTGCCACGTCGGTGACCGCCTGCACCGGCTGATCGTCGATTGCCAGCAGCAGGTCGCCGCGCTTCAGGCCGACGCGACGCTGCCGGCCGCGCCGGGCGCGATCTCCGCCGCGACAATGCCCTGCGACTGCGCCCGCCACAGCACTCCATCTTCGACCTCGCGCCACGTTGCGCGCACCGCGATGTTGGCGGCACCAAGGCACAGCAGCGCCGCGACGACCACCACCGGGAAGGCGGGTCGCTCGAGCGCCTGAATCCAATGGTTAGAAGTGCGCATTCAATCTAATGGAGCCAGAAATCGAGGCAAAAAATGGGGAGGCGAGGCCTCCCCTGCTTGCTTCGTTGTCGCTGCTTCGCGCCGCTGCACGCGTGCGGCGGCGGGGCGAGCTAGAACCGGACCGTCACGCCGCCGAGCACGCGCGTCGGCGGCCGCACGACGAGCAGTTCGTCGTAGACGGAGCCGTCGAGCGGGTCCTCGCGGAACAGGTTGCGCACCGCGATGAGCATCTCGACCTGCGCACCCGAGAAGTTCAGGAACGGCAGCGCCTGCCGCACCTGCAGGTCGAAGCGGGCGGCAATTGCTTCGGCCGCGCGCGCCGTGGCGTAGCCGGTGCTCACTTTGTAGACGAAGAACACGCGCGTCGACGTGGCGGCGACGACACTCTCGATCGTGGCGGTCAGATCGTGGATGCGCTCGCTATCCCGCAGTGTCGACGGCGCGAGCCGAGCAAGCGTCCGGGCGTCCGCCGATCGGCCGACGCGTTCGGCATCGACCTGGCCGAGAGTCGACCGAGGCGCGGGTGCCGGCGCCGACGCTGCGGCTGGCACTGACCGCCCAGCCGCGCGTCTCGAAGTCTCCCGCCGAGCCGACCAGGTAGTGGCCGATCGCCGGGCCGCCGTCGGCGGATCGCCATGCCGAAGATCGTGACGATCTGATCGTCGATACGCTGGCGGAAGGCTCGGACACCGATTACGAGGTCGTCCGGCCAGGTCGCGCTCGAGCGCGAGCTCGGTGTGGTCGAGCCGCTGCGGCCGGATCGCCCGTCGCGAAGCCGACGAGAACGTCCGTTCCGGCGGCAGCCATAGGCCGTGTGCCGAGGGCGCGAACTCCTCGGCACCCGGCGCGGTCTCCCGGTGCGAACGGGCGACGCGCACCGTCAGGTTCTCGCCGTCGAATGGCTGGACCGTGACGCTGGCGCGCGGGCTGACCAGGCGGGGGTCGCCGAGGTAGTCGTAGCTCGCGTACTCGGCGCCGTAAGCCACCGAGAGCCGCGGGTTCAGCGTCCAGTCGTCGTAGGCGTAGATGGCGCCGACGTTGCGGGCGCCGTCGCGGATGGCCGCCAGCGCCTCGGCGTTGCCACCCTGGTAGCGCTGCATGCCGTACGAGATGCCCGCTTCGTAGCGATGCGCGGCAGCGGCCCGGCGCCCGTACGAGCCGGCGATGATCCAGGAGGCGAGGTCGCCCTGGGTCATCGACCCGCGCATGCGCCATTCACCGCCGACCACCGGCGAGGCGAGCGACAGGTAGGCCACACCGCGTGGCAGCGCGCCGCTGCCCGAGAACAGATCCTGGGGCCGGTCGAACGATGTGGTCGTCAGCAGGTCGACCTGGCCGTTCAAGGCCATCTCGGCGAAGAGAGCGGAGGCGAGTCGCGCCGACTTGCCGATCGCCCGGCGGACGGACTGTTCGAAGGAGTCGCCGTCGGCGACGCCGCTCAGCACTTCGCCGAAATCAGCCGCCTTCAGCACGCTGCGCTTGGCGTGTCGCAACCGCCACGCGACTTCGTCGTGCGTCGGGATCCGGCGCCGGCTCGGCGGCCTCAGGTGACGTGTCGGCGGTATTGATGCCGGCAGCGAGGACCGCGGGCGGCTTGGTGGCGTCGATGCGCGCCAGGTCGATCGTAAACAGCGACCGGGCCGAGGAGCCGACCTGGACGACGCGGCCGCGTGCCGGCAGGTAGCCCTGCAGGTGTGCGCGAATCAGATAGGGACCAGCGGCAAGTCCGCGGAATGCAAACCGCCCCTCGCGATCGGTCACTGCAAACGCCGTCGTCGCGCCGAGTGCCGAGACCACGGCGCCGGGCAGCGGCTGGCCCGCGTCGTCGCGAACCAGGCCGTGCAGGTCACCTTGCGTGGCGGCCGGCAAGGGTTGGGAAATTGGTTGCAGGTTGGGGCGAAGCGACAGCTGGCGGGGACGCGTCAGCGACGCTGGCGCACACCATGAGCCCGAAAACGCACCAGCGGGTGACTGAACGGTTCATGGAGCGCGCCTTTTCTGTCCGGCGCCTGCCGGCGTCGAGATGTTCCCGGGAGCTGCCACCGCCCGCCCCGGGACGCGGCTAGAGGCCGCGACCGTGAAGTTGACGTTCTCGGTCAGCGTCTTTCCCGACGGCTTGTCGGTGACCTTGATCTCGAGCCGGTAGTCACCTGCCGGAAAGCGTGGCCAGCGGCACGACCAGGCTGCCCGGCAGCTGGTGGCCGGCGGCGACGCTGAACTCCGGCGGCAGCGTCTGGGCGTTCAGCACCTGCGGCTCGGTCTTGTTGAAGTACTTCTCGCCGTCGGCCTGCTTCTGGTGGAAGTTGAACTCCACCTGCACGTCCGGCTTGCCGCTGGCGGCGTCGCGGCGCCGTAGATCCAGAACATCGACGTTCAGCTCGGCCGCTCTTGGCGAACTTGCCGTCCGGCGTCGGCACGATGCGCATCGGCGCCGAACGACGTACGGGTTGCCTGCTGCTGCTCCGGCGTCAGCGGCGCGGTGACCGGCTCGACTGTCGCGGCCAGGATGACGCTGCTGGTCGGCGAGCTCGGGCTGTGAAGTCCGGGCACGGTCAGATCGCGGCGGAGCAGGCCGACCTTGGCCGGCGGCGCGTTCTTCTGGTCGACGCCCTTGTCCTTGACGGCGATGAACGACCTCGTACTCGCCCGCCTTGAGCTGCCATGGCGCGGCGACCTTCCCGTCGGCCGGGATCTCGAAGAAGGTGATGTCGTCCCACGGGTAGGCGACGCGCACCGGCGCGGCGCGGCTGTTGCCTTGTCCTTGTTGTTCTTGGCTGCGGCCGGGGCCGGCGCGGCGGCCGCGGGCGGCCCGCCCTTGTCGACGACGCGCACGTAGAGCGACGACGTCGGCGCCGTCAACTTGCTCGGTCGACGGTCAGGCTGAAGGGGATTAGGTGATCCGCCCTGCCCCTTGACGAAGTGATTAGAGCTCCCAGGCGATCGGGATATCGTCGGCGCGGGCTGCGTCCGGCCGCCGCCGCATCGACGGCCTTCAGAGCGCGTCGATATCCTCCTGCTCCGGGTGCTGCGCTTCTGGCTGCTTGCTGTTGTCGTTGTTGCGCTGCGCCGAGCAGGGCACCGAGCTGCGATGACGAACGTCAGCGCGACACAGAAGCGCCAGAACCCGACGAATCTGCATGATGCCTCTCTTCTCGTGTTCCCGGAGGAACACGACAGCCCCGGACCGGGGCGCGTCCAAGAATCTGAATCCTGATCATAGGCACGGGCGGGGGGCAAGTCAAACCGCACACGTCGGTAAACTTTTTGCAGGAATTGCCGGGTTTTCTTCGGCCTCCAGGCGCCGCGTGAGCGCGTGCTATCATCGGCACGCCTCGCGATGCGACGCCTCCGCGCCGCTGGCCGCTGCCACAGGCGAGACCACATGAACCTCGACGACATCCTGGTCATCCTGCTCGCCGGCGGCGCCGGTGAGCGGCTCTACCCGTTGACCAAGGAACGCGCCAAGCCGGCGGTCTATTTCGGCGGTCCCTACCGGATCATCGACTTCACCCTGAGCAACTGCATCAACTCCGGGCTGCGCCGGATCTTCATCGCCACCCAGTACAAGTCGCTGTCGCTCAACCGGCACATCCGGATGGGCTGGAACATCGTGTCCGAAGAACTGGGCGAGTTCATCGAGATGCTGCCGCCGCAGAAGCGCGTCGGCGAGCACTGGTACCTGGGCACGGCCGATGCCGTCTACCAGAACCTCTACTCGATCATCCGCGAGGCACCGACGCACGTGATCGTGCTGTCCGGCGACCACGTCTACAAGATGGACTACTCGAAGATGCTGCGCTTCCACCTCGAGAAGAACGCCGATGTGACGCTGGCGACGCATCGAGGTCCCGGTCGCCGAGGGCCGCCGCTTCGGCATCGTCAGCGTCGACGACGAGGAGCGGGTCATCGGATTTCCAGGAGAAGCCGGCGACAGCCGACGCCCGATACCCGGGTCCCCCGACGTCGCGCTGGCGTCGATGGGCATCTACATCTTCAAGGCCGACGTCCTCGTGCGCGCGCTCGAGGACGACGCGGCGCAGCGCCGACAGCCAGCACGACTTCGGCAAGAACATCATCCCGGCGCTGATCCAAGGCCGGCCGGTCTACTCGTACCGCTTCTACGACGAGAACAAGAAGGCGGCGAAGTACTGGCGTGACATCGGCACGCTCGACGCCTACTTCGAGGCCAGCATGGACCTGTGCCAGGTCAACCCGGAGTTCAACCTCTACGATCCGGAGTGGCCGCTGCGCACGTACCAGCCGCAGGCGCCGCCCGGCGAAGTTCGTCTTCGCCGAGGAGGGCCGCCGGTGCGGCCAGGCGCTCGACTCGATGATCTCGAGCGGGTGCATCGTCTCCGGCAGCCGCGTCCGCGGCAGCATCCTGTGCCCGAACGTCCGCGTCCACAGCTTCTGCGACATCGAGCAGTCGATCCTGATGCCGGGCGTCCGGGTCGGGCGCCACGCGCGGCATCCGCCGCGCGATCATCGACCGCGACGTGCTGCATCCCGCGCGGCGCGCGCATCGGCTACGACCGCGAGGAGGACCGCCGGCGGCACACCGTCACCGAGGGCGGCGTCGTCGTCGTCACCGCCGACGACGAGCCGCTGATCGGCCCGATCGCGATGAGTCGCTGCGCGCTCGAGGCCGAAGCGGACCGCGCCGGCCCGCACCAGATGCAGTCCTCGATTTCGACTCTTCCGATTCCCCGCAGTGCGCTCGACAATCGACCATGCACATTTCCGAGTTCGCGGCCGCGAGATTCTCGACTCGCGCGGCAACCCGACGGTCGAAGTCGACGTGTGAGGCCGGGCAGGCGTTCGGCCGCGCCGCGGTGCCGTCCGGCGCCTCGACCGGTGAGCGCGAGGCGCTGGAGCTGCGCGACGGCGACAAGGGCCGCTATCTCGGCAAGGGCGTGCGCAACGCCGTCGCCAACATCAACGGCGAGATCGCGCAGGCGCCTCGCCGGGCAGCCGCTCGATCAGCGCGCGCTCGACGCGCGGATGATCGCGCTCGACGGCACGCCGACGAAGAGCCGCCTTGGCGCCAACGCCATCGCTTGGCGTGTCGATGGCCGCCGCCCGCGCCGCGCGCAGCCGCCGCCGGCCTCCCGCTCTACGAGCACCTGGCCGGCCTGAGCGGGCGCACGCCGGCCGACGGCAGCTACCTGCTGCCGGTGCCGATGATGAACATCCTCAACGGCGGCGCGCACGCCGACAGCAGCGTCGACCTGCAGGAGTTCATGGTCATGCCGGTCGGCCTGCCGACGTTCGCCGAAGCACTGCGGGCGGGCACCGAGATCTTCCACGCGCTGCGCGCGATCCTGAAGAAGGCGGGACACTCGACCGGCGTCGGCGACGAGGGCGGCTTCGCGCCGAACCTGAGGTCGAACCGCGAAGCGCTCGACGTCGTGCTCGAGGCCGATCGGCAAGACCGGCCTCACGGCCGGCCGAGGACGTCTTCCTCGCGCTCGACGTCGCCTCGAGCGAGCTCTGGGACAACGGCAGCTACGTGTTCAAGAAGTCGGGCGAGCAGACGCGCACCGCCGAGCAGATGGTCGAGATGTACACCGAGTGGGTGCGCCAGTACCCGATCATCTCGATCGAGGACGGCGTCGCCGAGGGCGACTGGGACGGCTGGCAGGCGCTGACCCGGCGCGCTCGGCGACCGCGTGCAGCTGGTCGGCGACGACGTGTTCGTCACCAACCCCGAGATCCTGCGCGCGGCATCGCCGAAGGAGGTCGGCAACGCGCTGCTGGTGAAGCTGAATCAGATCGGCACGGTGTCGGAAACGCTCGACGCCATCGCCATCGCCCGCGACGCCGGCTACGCCACGATCATCTCGCACCGCTCCGGCGAGACCGAGGACAGCACCATCGCCGATCTGGCGGTCGGCACGTCGGCGGGCCAGATCAAGACCGGCTCGGCCAGCCGCAGCGATCGCGTCGCCAAGTACAACCAGCTGCTGCGCATCGAGGAGGAACTCGGCGCGCGGCGGCCGTACGCCGGCCGCGCCGCCATCCGCCAGCTCGCGGCCGGTGTGAGGCCGATGCATGCATCAGCTCGTCCTGCTCCGACACGGCGAGAGCACCTGGAACCAGGAAAACCGGTTCACCGGCTGGACCGACGTCGACCTCAGCGAGCAAGGGCCGCGACGAAGCGCGCGAGCCGGGCCGGCTGATGGCGGCCGAGAAATTCGAGTTCGACGTCGCCTACACCTCGGTGCTGAAGCGCGCCATCCGCACGCTCGTGGATCGCGCTCGACGAGATGGACTCGATGTGGCTCCCCGTGCACACGCGCCTGGCGGCTGAACGAGCGCCACTACGGCGCGCTGCAGGGGCTGAACAAGGCGGAGACCGCGGCGCAGCACGGCGACGCGCAGGTCAAGATCTGGCGCCGCAGCTACGACATCCCGCCGCCGCCGCTGACGGCCGACGACCCGCGCCATCCCTCCACGACCGCCGCTACGCCGGGCTCGCACCGCGAGCAGCTGCCGCTGACCGAGTCGCTGAAGGACACCGTCGCCCGCTTCCTGCCGTACTGGCACGACGACGATCGCGCCGGACATCCACGCCGGCAAGCGCGTCCTGATCGCCGCGCACGGCAACAGCCTGCGCGCGCTGGTGAAGTATCTGGACAACGTCTCCGAGCGAGGAGATCGTCGAGCTGAACATCCCGACCGGCGTGCCGCTGGTCTACCAGCTGAACGACGAGCTGAAGCCGCTGCAGAAGTTCTATCTGGGCGATCCGGACGCGGTCGAGCGAAGGCCGCGATGCGGTGGCCAACCAGGGCAAGGTCCGCGACCTAGGCCGGTGACGGCGCGTACATGACAAGGCGGCCCGCTGGCCGCCTTCGAGTCTGAACGCTCGAACGTCCGACCGAGTCGAACGGCCGACCTGCTGCCTAGTTGCTGTCGACGGCTCTCCTTCGGCGCCTCGTCGACGCCGATGCGCAGCGAGCGCAGGAACCGGCGGTCGTTCGCCGTCAGATCGAAGCCACTTGCGCGCCGGCAGCAGGCGGGCGGGCGTCGTGACCTTGGTGACCGCGGTGCCGTTGTTCCGGTTGACGAACCCGACCACGGCCTCGAGCGTGACCCGCATGTCGAAACCGCGCCTCGCGCGCCTTGGCGCGGCAGGCTTCGACCTGCGGATTGTCGGCGACGGCAGCGGCGATCGCGTCGGCCAGCTCCTTGGCGAACCGGTTCACGACGTCATCCATTCTCTGCTCCTCCTCAACCGCCGCCGGGCCGGGATCCGGGGCGCTCCCAATCCGCATCCTGCGCCGGACCCGGGGAGGTCGGCAGCGGATCGGGCGCCAAAAGTGTTCATTTGCAGTGGAGTTAGCCTCATATGAGAAGCTGCTTCGGCATTGTAGAGGCAGCCCTCGGGAGTGTCAACAGACGACCTGCCTGCCTGGACCGAGTTGACCGTCCGTAAACATCAGCCTTCTGTTACTTACGATAAGATCCCCGGCATCGCGATGCCGACGACCGAGCTCGAGCCGCGCTTCTTCCGCACTCCTGACGACCTCGCGGCGACATCGACCCTGACAGCGACATCGGCCTCCCGGGCCAGTTCCCGTTCACCCGCGGCATCCAGCCGACGATGTACCGCGGCCGGCCCTGGACGATGCGGCAGTACGCCGGATTCGCGACGGCCGCGGAATCGAACCGGCGCTACCGCTACCTGCTCGTCGCAGGGCGTGAGCGGCCTCAGCGTCGCCTTCGACCTGCCGACGCAGATCGGCTACGACTCCGGACCACCCGCTGGCCGCCGGCGAGGTCGGCCGCGTCGGCGTCGCCATCGACTCGATCGAGGACATGGCGATGCTGTTCGACGGCATCCCGCTCGGACCGGGTGTCGACCTCGATGACCATCAACGCCACGGCCCTGATCCTGCTGGCGCTCTACGTCGCCGTCGGCCGACGGCAGGGCGTCGCGCCGGCGGCGCTGTCCGGCACGGTCCAGAACGACATCCTCAAGGAGTACGTGGCGCGCGGCACCTACATCTTCCCGCCGCGGCCGTCGCTGCGCATCGTCACCGACATCATCGCCTTCTGCGAGCGCGATGTGCCGCAGTGGAACACGATCTCGATCAGCGGCTACCACATCCGCGAGGCCGGCTCGACCGCGGTGCAGGAAGTCGCCTTCACGCTGGCCAACGGCCTGCGCCTACGTCGAGGCGGCGCATCGACGCGCGGCCTCGACGTCAACGCCTTCGGCCAGCGGCTGTCGTTCTTCTTCAACGCCCACAACGACTTCCTCGAGGAGATCGCCAAGTTCCGGGCGGCCCGCCGGCTGTGGGCGCGGATCATGCGCGACCGCTTCGGCGCCACCAGCCCGCGGGCCCAGCAGCTGCGCTTCCACACGCAGACGGCCGGCAGCACCCTGACCGCGCAGCAGCCGGACAACAACATCGTCCGCGTGGCGCTGCAGGCGCTGGCCGCGGTGCTCGGCGGCACGCAGTCGCTGCACTGCAACGGCAGCGACGAGGCGCTGGCGCTGCCGACCGAGGAGAGCGCGACCATCGCGCTGCGGACGCAGCAGATCCTGCTGCACGAGAGCGGCGTCGCCAACACCGTCGATCCGGTCGCCGGCTCCTACGCCATCGAGGCGATGACCGACCGGATCGAGCGCGAGGCGCGGCAGCTGATCGAGCGCATCGACGGCGGTCGGCGGCACGCTGGCGGCGATCGAGTCGGGCTTCATCCAGCGCCAGATCCAGGATGCCGCCTACCGCGCGCAGCAGGCCATCGACGCCGGCGAGGCGGTCGTCGTCGGCGTCAACCGCTTCGCCGACCGAGGACCGCGGCGCGGCCGACGGCAGCTGCCGACGCCTGTTCCGCATCGATCCCGAGATCGAGCGCCAGCAGATCGAGCGCCTGCGCGCCGTGCGGGCCGGCCGCAGCCAGCCGGCGTGGCGCGCCGCGCTCGACGCGGTCGCGCCGCGGCGCGCGAGGGCGCGACAACCTGGTGCCGCCGGTCATCGCCGCGGTCGAGACGCACGCGACGCTCGGCGAGATCGCCGACACGCTGCGCGCGCGTCTTCGGCGAGCACCGGGACGTCTCGGCACCGCTGATGGCACCCGCTGCTCGACGTCCAGCACCTGACGGTCACCTTTCGCGGCGGTCGCGGCGCCGTGACCGCCGTCGACGACGTCAGCTTCCAGATCGCGGCCGGCGAGACGCTCGGGGCTCGTCGGCGAATCGGGCAGCGGCAAGTCGGTGACCGCCTTCTCGATCCTCCGGCTGCTGCAGCCGCCCGGGCGGATCACCGGCGGCACGCGTGCTGTTCGAAGGGCGCGATCTGCTGACGCTGCTCGGAGCGCGAGATGCGCGCAGGTCCGCGGCGCCCGGATCTCGCTCATCTTCCAGGAGCCGATGACGGCGCTGAATCCGGTGATGCGCGTCGGCGACCAGATCGCCGAGGCGCTGACCGTGCACGGCACCTGCGCCGGCGCCGAGGCGCGCAGGCCGCGCCATCGAGCTGCTCGACGCGGTGCAGGATTCCCGACGCCGCCCGCCGCGTCCGCGACTACCCGCACCAGCTGTCCGGCGGCATGCGGCAGCGCGTGATGATCGCCATCGCCCTCGCCTGCCGGCCGCCGCTGATCATCGCCGACGAGCCGACGACGGCGCTCGACGTCACCATCCAGGCGCAGGTGCTCGAGCTGCTGCGCGAGCTGAAGGCGCGGTTCAACCTGGCGCTGCTGCTGATCACGCACGACTTCGGCGTCATCGCCGAGATGGCCGACCGCGTCGCGGTGATGTATCAAGGGCCGGCTCGTCGAACAGGGCCCGGTGCGGCAGATCCTGCGCGCGCCGCAGCACGAGTACACGCGCGCACTGCTCGCCGCCGTGCCGGGTCTCGGCGCCGGGCCGGCTGCCACGCCGCCGTGCCGGCGCCGCCCGTGCCGGGGACATCCGCTGATGCCGCTGCTCGAGGTCCGCGCGTCTGGTCAAGCACTTCGTCCGCGGCCAGCGGGCTGTTCCAGCACGCCCTCGGTCGTCAAGGCGGTGGACGACGTCAGCTTCACGATCGACGAGGGGGAGATGTTCGGGCTGGTCGGCGAGTCGGGCAGCGGCAAGAGCACGACCGGGCGCTGCATCCTGCGGCTGATCGAGCCGACCTCCGGCGAGGTCATGCTTCCGCGGCGAGAACGTGCTGGCGTTCTCGCGGCGCGCGGATGCGGCTGGCGCGGCGCGACATGCAGATCGTCTTTCAGGATCCGTATTCGTCGCTCAACCCGCGCATGCGCGTCGGCGACATCGTCGAGGAACCGCTGATCATCCACCGGCTCGGGCACGCAAGGCGGAGCGGCGCGCGCGCGTCGCGCGAGCTGTTCGAGCTGGTCGGCCTGGAAGCGGCACACCTGCACGCGCTATCCGCACGAGTTCAGCGGCGGCCAGCGCCAGCGCATCGGCATCGCCCGGGCGCTGGCGTTGAATCCGGCGCTGATCATCGCCGACGAAGCGGTCTCGGCGCTCGACGTCTCGATTCAGGCGCAGGTCGTGCAGCTGCTGCTCGATCTGCAGGCAGCGGCTGCAAGCTGACCTACCTGTTCATCGCCCACGACCTGCGGCTGGTCGAGCACATCTGCAGCCGGGTGGCGGTGATGTATCTGGGAAGATCGTCGAGATCGGCGAGACGCGCGCGCTGTTCGCGCAGCCGACGCACCCCTACACGCAGGCGCTGCTCAGCGCGATCCCGGTGCTCGACCCCGATGCGCCGCGCGCAGCGCATCGAGCTCGATCCACCACGTTCGATCGGCAGGCGCCGCTACGCGAGTCGCGGCAAATCACTGGGCAGCTTACTGACACCGACGCTGTAATTCAGAAGGCAGAATTCAGAATTCAGACACTGATTGGTGGCCACGACGTGCGTCAGCGCCGTCGCACCCGCCACACATCAGCATCGAAGCCTTTTGCTGTCTGCATTCTGAGTTCTGCATTCTGACTTACACGGGTCCGTTCACGCCGCCTGTCGCACGTCCTTCTCCACCTGGCCGTCGCGGATGTGAATGACGCGCTGGGCGAACGCGGCGACGTCGGCCTCGTGCGTGACCAGGACGATGGTGTTGCCGGCTTCGTGCAGGCGCGCGAACAGCGCCATGATCTCGGCGCCGGTCTTCGAGTCGAGGTTGCCGGTCGGCTCGTCGGCGAGCAGGATCGACGGGTTGTTGACGAGCGCGCGGGCGATGGCGACGCGCTGCCGCTGGCCGCCGGACAGCTCGTTCGGCCGGTGCGTCATCCGCGAGGTCGAGCTCGACCTTGTCGAGCGCCGCCTTGCGCGCGCGCTCGTGCCGCTCCTTCGCCGGGCACGCCGGCATAGACCAGCGGCAGCTCGACGTTCTGCAGCGCCGAGGCGCGCGGCAGCAGGTTGAACGTCTGGAAGACGAAGCCGATCTCCTCGTTGCGGATGCGCGCCAGCTCGTTGTCGTTCATCTGGCTGACCTGCTTGCCGTTCAGCAGGTAGCTGCCCTTGCTCGGCGTGTCGAGGCAGCCGATCAGGTTCATCAGCGTCGACTTGCCGGAGCCCGACGGCCCCATGATCGCGACGTATTCGCCGCGCTCGATCTCGATCGAGACGCCGCGCAGCGCGTGAATCTCCTCGGAGCCCATCACGTAGGTCTTCCAGAGGTCGCGCGTTTCGATCAGGGCCATCGAGGTCTCGGCTCCGGGAAGCGACTGGTCTACGGCATCCGACTCGCCCGGCGGCCGGTTCCCGCGCCGGCCGCCTCGCCCCAGCGCCTCAGTGCTCGTCCTGGTACTGCTCCTTGAGCCTGGCCACCACGCGCCGGGTCGGCGAGCGTCGTCGTGTCGCCGAGCGCCTTGCCCTCGGCGATGTCGCGCAGCAGCCGGCGCATGATCTTGCCGGAGCGCGTCTTCGGCAGGTCGGCGGTGAAGATGATGTCGTCCGGCCGGGCGATCGCGCCGATCTTCTTGACGACGTGCTCCTTCAGCTCGGCGACCAGCGACGTCGCTGCCGTGCGCGCCTTCCTTGAGCGTGACGAACGCCGCGACCGCCTGGCCCTTGATCTCGTGCGGCCGGCCGACGACGGCCGCCTCGGCCACGCGCGGGTGGTCGACCAGCGCGCTCTCGACCTCCATCGTGCCGATGCGGTGGCCGGCGACGTTCAGCACGTCGTCGACGCGGCCGAGCAGCCAGAAGAAGCCGTCCTGGTCGCGCTTGGCGCCGTCGCCGGTGAAGTAGACGTCAGGCGTCCAGCGGCTCCAGTACTGCGTCTGGTAGCGCTCGGGATCGCCGTAGATGCCGCGCAGCATCGCCGGCCACGGCCGGGTCAGGGCGAGCAGGCCGCCGCCCGGCGCCCTCGATCGACTCGCCCGCGTCGGTCTTGAGCTCGGCCTTGATGCCGGGGAACGGCCGCGTCGCCGAGCCGGGCTTGGTCGTGGTGATGCCCGGCAGCGGCGTGATCATGATGCGCGCCGGTTTCGGTCTGCCACCACGTGTCGACGATCGGGCAGCGCTCGCCGCCGATGAAGCGGTGGTACCAGATCCACGCTTCCGGGTTGATCGGCTCGCCGACCGAGCCGAGCAGGCGCAGGCTGCGACAGGTCGCGCTTCGCCGGCCACTCGGTGCCCCAGCGCATGAACGCGCGGATCGCCGTCGGCGCCGTGTAGAAGATGGTGACGCCGTAGCGCTCGATGATCTGCCAGAAGCGATCCTTCTCCGGCCAGTCGGGCGCGCCCTCGTACATCACCACGGTCGCGCCGTTGGCCAGCGGCCCGTAGACGACGTAGCTGTGGCCGGTGACCCAGCCGATGTCGGCGGTGCACCAGTAGACGTCGTCTTCCTTGAGGTCGAAGACCCACTTCGTCGTCGCATACGTCGCCGACCAGGTAGCCGCCGGTCGTGTGGACGATGCCCTTCGGCTTGCCCGTGGTGCCGGAGGTGTAGAGGATGTAGAGCATGTCCTCGGCGTCCATCGCGCTCCGGCGCGCAGTCGTAGCGACGCGTCCTGCATCAGCTCGTGATACCAGTGATCGCGGCCCTCCGTGCATGTGCACCTGGCATCGCCAGCTGCCGTGCATGCGCTGCACGACGACGACGCTCTGTGATCGACGGCGTGTCCTGTCAGCGCCTCGTCGGCCATCTGCTTCAGCGGCACGATCTGGCCGCGGCGCCAGCCGCCGTCGGCGGTGATCAGCACCTTGCCTGCGCGTCGTTGATGCGATCGCGCAGCGACTCGGCGCTGAAGCCGCCGAAGACGACCGAGTGCACGGCGCCGATGCGCGCGCAGGCGAGCATCGCGATCGCCAGCTCGGGGATGAGCGGCAGGTAGATGCGCGACGCGATCGCCGCGCTGCACGCCGAGCGACTTGAGGACGTTGGCGAACTGGCTGACCTGGCGGTACAGGTCGAAGTAGGTCAGCGTGCGGCGGTCGCCCGGCTCGCCTTCCCAGATGATCGCCGCCTTGTTGCGGCGCGCGCCGCGGACGTGACGATCGACGCAGTTGACGCTGGCGTTGAGCGTGCCGCCGACGAACCACTTCGCGTGCGGCGGCTTCCAGTCCAGCACCCGCTGCCACGGCGTGAACCAGTCCAGCTCAGCGGCGAATGCGCCCAGAAGGCTTCCGGATCCGCCTCGGCGCGCGCGTAGACGCCCTCGTCGTTGACGTTGGCCGCCGCCCTGAACGCGGCGGACGGGGGAAAGGTGCGGTCTTCCTGGAGAAGCTGCGAGATCTCGGCGGGGACGTTGTCGGCCATCGGCTGCTCGTGGTTGTCGTTCGTCGTTTCGTGGTTCGTGGTTACTGGTTAGTGGTTTGAACCGGGAACGTTACCACCAACCACCAACCACCAACCACCAACCGAACTGCCAACCACGAACGACGAACCGACGAACCACGAACTAGTCGTAGTACTCCCGGCCCAAGTGCGTGATGAGCTCTTCGCCCATCAGGTGGCGCAGCGTGTTTTTCAGCTTCATCAGCTGGATGAAGAGGTCGTGTTCCGGGTAGACCGCGGGGGCGTGCATCGGCGCCTTGAAGTAGAACGACAGCCACTCCTGGATGCCGGACATGCCGGCGCGCTTGGCGAGGTCGAGGAACAGCGCCGAGTCGAGCACGATCGGCGCGGCCAGGATGCTGTCGCGGCAGAGGAAGTTGATCTTCAGCTGCATCGGGTAGCCGAGCCAGCCGATCAGATCGATGTTGTCCCAGCCTTCCTTGTTGTCGCCGCGCGGCGGGTAGTAGTTGATCCGCACGACGTGGTGCAGGTCGCCGTACAGCTCCGGATACAGGTGCGGCTGGAAGATGTAGTCGAGCGCCGACTTCTTGCTCTCTTCCTTGGTCTTGAACGACTCCGGGTCGTCGAGCACCTCGCCGTCGCGGTTGCCCAGGATATTGGTCGAGTACCAGCCCTTGACGCCGAGCAGGCGCGCCTTCAGCCCCGGCGCGATGATCGTCTTGATCAGCGTCTGCCCGGTCTTCATGTCGTTGCCGGCCAGCGGTGAGCCGGTGCGCGCCGCCAGTTCCAGCATCGCCGGCACGTCGGCGGTGAGGTTCGGCGCGGCGTTGGCGAACGGCATGCCCTCGCGCAGTGCGGCATAGGCGTAGACCATGCTCGACGGGATGCTGTCGTCGTTGGCCTCGAGCGCCTTCTCGAAGGCGGCGACACTGGCGTGCGCCGGCCCTTCCTTCATGTAGACCTCGGTGCTGCCGGTCCACACCATCACCATCCGGTCGCAGCCATGCTGCTGCTTGAAGGCACGGATGTCGGCGATCAGCTGTTCGGCCAGGTCGCGCTTGTTCCTGCCCTTCTTGACGTTCGGGCCGTCGAGCCGCTTGACGTAGCGCTGATCGAACACCGCCGGCATCGGCTTGATCGCTTCGAGCTCGCCACGCACCAGCTCGAGCTGCGACGGCTCGAGCACGCCGGCCGTCTTGGCAGCGGCGTAGGTAGTCGTCCTCGAAGATGTCCCAGCCGCCGAACACGATGTCGTCGAGACTGGCAAGTGGTACGAACTCGTTGATCTTGGGCGCGCGGTTGTCGCTGCGTTTGCCGAGACGGATCGTGCCCATCTGCGTCAGCGAGCCGATCGGCGCGGCCAGGCCCTTGCGAATCGCGAAGACGCCGGCGATGGTCGTGGTCGCAACGGCCCCGAGGCCGACCAGGAGCACGCCGAGCTTGCCGCGTGCAGGAGCAATCTGAAGTGGTGAAGTCACAATCGGCCACTATATCATGAGGAAATGCGCATGTTTTTGCGTAAGACGGCGAGTGGCCGCGATCCATTACCAATCACGATGAGCGGCGTGCGCATGGGCGAACGCGTGCTGCAAATCGGCATCGACGACGCCTCGCTCGCGGGCACGCTGGCTGCCAAGGTCGGCCTGAGCGGACACGCCGCGATGGCCGTGCCCGATGCGGCAACCGCGCAGAAGGCGCAGGCTGCTGCCGTCGAGGCCGCCACATTGATGGACGTGCAAGTAACCCCGCTCGACGTGCTGCCGTACCCGGAGCACGCGTTCGATCTCGTCGTCGTCAACAGCATGAGCGGCCTGCTCACGGCGATGTCCCCGGCGGTCCGGGGCGCCGCGCTGCGCGAATGCCAGCGCGTGCTCAGGCCGGGTGGCCGGGTGATCACCATCGAGTCGGGCCAGCGCAGCGGCCTGGCGGCGCTGCTGCGCCCCGGACCGAAACCCGATGCCGCTTACGCGGCCGCCGGCGGCACGGTCGCGGCACTCGAGGCGGCGGGGTTCAGGCCGGTTCGGCTGCTCGCCGATCGCGAGGGCTACCTCTTTACGGAAGGGCTCAGAACGTAGCCAGATCGCCCTGTCGCAAGGACATCGAGCGTCCGGTCGCCGCCACAGCGGCGGCTTCCCGACGCAGAATGCCGGGGATTTCGCAGCGGCTGGAGAGGCAAGGGAATTGCCCTGTGCCCCAACACCTCCATGCCCAGAGCGGTTCCGGCCGACGTGTTCTCGACGACGGAGCTGGCGCGCGCCGCCGGCGTCTCGCGGGATCTCGTCGCGGCCGCGGTGGCATCCGGCAACCTGCGGCCGGTGCCGGGAACGGAGTTCTTCTCCGCGGCCGCCGCGCTGCGCACCGCCCCTGTCCTGCGGGCGGTCGCCGCATCGGCCGCGCTGGACGAGGCACCGCTCTTCTCCGCGCTCCCCGTCACCGGCTCGACGGGGCCCTCTCTCGTCGCCAGCGGCCACCCGCCGCTGCGGCTGATGTTCTCAGCCTCGGTGCACGGCGCCGTGCTGGCGCTGCTGCTGTGGGGCGCCAGCGGCGTCACGCCCACCGCCTCGTCGCAGGCCCCGGTGGACCAGGCGCGGCTGGTGTTCGTCATCACGCCAGGGCCCGGTGGCGGCGGTGGTGGGGGAGGCCAACGCGAGCGGCTGCCAGCGGCCGCCGTGCGGCGAGCCGGTCGCGACGTGGTGCGCCTGACCGTGCCAGCGGTATCGCCAAAGCCGGTCGTCACGTCGCCACGGCAGCAGGAGACGCGCGTCGAACCGACGCCTGTCGCGCCGCCGCAGCCCCGGCCGGTGGAGAGGACCCCGGAGCCGGTGGTCGCGCCGGTCATTGTCGCGCCGGTGGTTCAGGCAGCGGCGGACGCCGACGCCAGCGAAGGAGTCATCGAGCAGCCGCAGAGCACGAGGAGCCAGGGAACGGGCGGGGGCGGCGGCTCAGGCAGCGGCCAAGGCACCGGGACTGGTGAAGGGCTGGGCACGGGAATCGGCGCTGGCTCGGGCGGCGGCACCGGGGGTGGCCCCTACCGGCCCGGCAGCGGCATCGAGCCGCCACGCCTGCTGCGGGAAGTGAAGGCCAGCTATACCGAGGATGCTCGACGCCGCGGCGTCAGCGGCGACGTCGATCTCGAGATCGTGGTGACCCGCGACGGTGCCGTCGCCGACGTGCGCGTGCTGAAGGGGCTCGGCGCCGGGCTCGACGAGCGGGCGATCGCAGCGGTGCGGCAGTGGCGCTTCTCCCCGGCCCGACGGCTTGGCGCACCGGTGGACGTCATCGTCGAAGTCGCGGTGCAGTTCACGCTTCGCTGAGGGAAAGACACATGGACGTGCTCCTGCTCACCCTGACCATCTTCTCGCTCGCTGCCGCTGGCAGCTTCGGCCTGGTGACCTGGTACACGCTGCGCGATGCGCGGCTGCGCTCCGAGGCCCGGGTTGCATCTCTCGCCGCGGCGATCGACGGCAGTGATGAGCGGCCCGCCGGCGAGCAGCGCGACCCGGCGCTGTTCGACGCGCCCCGCCGCGCCGCCGCGCAGGGACGCCCTGTCTTGAAACTGGCGATCGCATTCGCGATCAGCGTGCTCGTCATCATCGTCATTGCCATGACCGCGGTCGATCGTGGCAGCGTGCCAGCGACAGCTACCGACGCAGGCACCAGTGCGGCGCCGTCCCTGGAGTTGCTGTCGATGCGCCACGACCAGGCCGTGGACCGGCTGACGGTGACCGGCCTCGTCCGCAACCCGGGCGCACCGCCAGCCACCTCGATCATCGCCGTCGTGTTCGCGTTCGACCGCGACGGCAACTTCCTCGCGAGCGGCCGCGCGCCGCTCGACTACCGCAGGTTGGACGGTGGCGACGAGTCGCCGTTTCGGGTGACGGTGCCGAACGTCGACGCGGTGGGACGCTATCGCGTCAGCTTTCGTACCGAGGCCGGCGTCGTGCGCCACGTCGATCGCCGCATAGCCCGGGCACCCCTTGCCGCGGCGAGGCGCTAGAAACAGGACATCAGCATGGGCACGAACAAACCGACTGCGGTGCTAGGGGCCATCCTGCTCGGCGCCGCCTCGCTGGCCGCGCAGGACGGCTTCAGCTTCAAGAGCGGCGTGGAGCTGGTCAACGTCACCGCCACGGTCACCGACGATGACGGGCGCTTCGTGCCCGGACTGGGTCAGGATGACTTTACCGTCTATGACAACGGCGCGCGGCAGGAGATCACCCACTTCAGCAACGAGCGCGTTCCCGTCAGTCTTGGCATCCTGCTGGACTCCAGCGGCAGCATGACGCCTGACAAGATGAGCTCCGCGCGCGCCGCGATCAGCCGGTTGACCAGCGAACTGCTTGGCGCCAGCGACGAGATGTTCTTCATGGACTTCGCGCAGCGGGCTCACCTGCTGCAGGACTGGACGACCGACCGGCGGGCGATCACGCGCGCCGTCGAACGTGTCGACCCGAACGGCGGCACGGCGATGTACGACGCGATCGCCAGCGCGTTGCCGGTGGCCACCGAAGGGCGCAACCAGAAGAAAGCGATCCTGGTGATTTCCGACGGCAACGACACCAACAGCGACATCACCGTCAACGAGTTGCGCCAGGCGATCCGCGAGAGCGAGGTGCTGGTGTACGCACTCGGCGTCGACGGTACGAGTCCGCCGCCGCGCGCGCCGATCATCCGCCAGCCGCCACGACGCCCGCCGCTGCCGGTCCCATTCCCGTTTCCGGGCAGCGGCCGCGGTGGCCGCCGTTTCCCGCAGATCGGGCCCGGCCGGAACTGGCCAGCCGCCAGCGGCGACCGCGTCAACGCCGACGCGCTCCGGCAAATAACCGACGACACCGGCGGGCGCACCGAAATCGTCCGCGGCTTCGGGGACCTGAACGATGCAGTGGCCCGGATCGCCGACGAACTGAGCAAGCAGTACTACCTGGGCTACGTCAGCACCGCTGAAAAGGACGGCCGCTGGCACACCATCCGGGTGGACGTCCGCGATCGACGGCTGACGGTGCGGGCGCGCCGCGGCTACGTGGCTTCGTAGAGGTTTAGGTATCATCCCTCTGCGTGCCGACATTGCTGATGGCGCTCGGGCTCACCCTGCTGGGTGGCCTGGGCGGGCTGCTGGTTGCTTCCGGCGTCCTCCTGATCAAAGACTCCGTCCGAGCACAAATCGTCCCGTGGCTGGTGAGCTACGCCGTCGGCGCCATGCTTGGCGTCGCATTACTGGCCATCCTGCCGGAGGCACTGGAGCACTTGCCGCCCTCGCGAGTGTTTCCAACCCTGCTGCTCGGCATCCTGATGTTCTTCGTGCTGGAGAAGCTGGTGCTCTGGCGCCATTGCCACACCCACGATTGCGAAGTGCACGACGGCAGTGTCGTCGGCATCATGGTCGGCGACAGCTTCCACAACTTCGTCGATGGCGCCGTCATCTGCGCCGCGGTGATGACATCGGTGCCGCTCGGCATCAGCACCGCGATTGCCGTCGCCGCCCATGAAATCCCGCAGGAAGTCGGCGACTTCGCCGTGCTGTTGCACGCCGGCTATTCCCGTACCCGCGCGCTGACTTTGAACGTGCTGTCGGCGCTCGCGAGCGTACTGGGCGCGCTCGTCGCTTATTTCGCGTTCGACATTCTGCCGACGATCCTTCCGTACTTCCTCGCCCTGGCCGCGTCGAGCTTTCTCTACGTCGCCATGGCCGACCTCATTCCCGGACTCCACCGCGGCCGCACCGATGCCGGCTCGCTGCGTCAGATCCTGCTGATCGCGGCCGGCGTCGTGACGATGCTGATCGTGTAAGCCGGCTTGGTGCTGCACCAGCGTCAACACGGCGCGCCGCCACAACCCGCCACCGCCCACGTCACCCCGAGAGGACGGCCGATCGCCTCCCCACCACGAATCGCAGTATTGCCCCGTCGTTCCCCCGTGCTGCCGATGGCAGGCCATTTGCCCGACGTGAAGCATTGGCAACCGCTCGGATTCTAGGAGGAACGATGACGAAGCAATTGACGAAGGTCGGAGCCGCTGCGGTGATGGCACTGGCACTGTCGGTACCCGCAATTGCTGCGGCGGCCGCAGCGGGCGCGACCCAGACCGCACCGGCAAGCGGCAATCTCCAGGTGTTCCGAAGCGTGCAGGACACGATCCTGAAGTATCCGCACTTTACGATCTTCGACGACGTCGATGCGCAGGTCGATCATGGCGTGGTCACGCTGACCGGCAAGGTGACGATGCCTTACAAGCAGAAGGACATCGAGCGCCGGGTCGCGGAAGTCGCCGGCGTGCAGCAGGTGCACAACCAGCTGGAAGTGCTGCCGGTGTCGCAGATGGACGACCGGCTACGGTTCGGTATCGCCCGCGCGCTCTACTCGAACCCGGCGTTTCAGATGTACGGCTCGATGGTCAACCCGCCGATCCATGTCATCGTCGACCGTGGCCACGTCACGCTGTCAGGCGTGGTGCTGAACGAGGCAGACAAGATCATCGCCACGGCGATCGCGCGCTCGTCGAGCGCGTTCTCGGTCAAGAACGCGCTGAAGACCGAGGCCGAGGTGAAGAGCGAACTGGAAAGGCTGTGAGCGACGCGCGCGGCGGGCTGGCAGCCACCGTTGGCGCAATCACTATCGTGATTCAGCCAGCTCCGCCCGGCGGCCGCGCCGTACGACCCACCAGATGATCACCGCGAATGTCAGGGCGGCAGCAGCGACCGTCGCCCCGAACAGCATCAGCGTGGTGTAAAGGATGGACTCGGGCTCCATGTGGACCTCGAGTCTCAACGGCGCTCCCGCGAGGCGGTCGCTGAGCGGCTGCTCCCACGCCAGGATGTTGCCGCGCTGCACCGCTTCGCGGGAGTTGTGAAACGGGATCGGCTCGGGACGTGGACGCGGAAGGCGACCAGCTCGTCGCCGCGCCAGGTGACGCCGCTCGACCGGCCGCGCCGCCGCGGCGCCAACGACCTGCGAGAACTCAACGACGTCGGCCTGCCGCTGCAGCCGGTAGCGCGACCAGGCGAACGGCGCCACGCGCGGCAGCTGGCGGATGTCGTCAACATCGAGGCTGACGTGTACGAAGCGGCGCCCATCGCGCCGCGACAGGCTCACGCGTGTCACATCGACGCCCGGTCCCTCGAAGAAGGCGCGGACCTTGCTCGCGGTCGAGCCGGGCGCGACGGGTCGGTCGTCAGCTCGGCGCCGCGCAGCGCCACCAGCGCCGGCACCGAGGCGTTGACATTGAGCGTCGCCGAACCGTCCAGCGACAGGTAGAGTCTCTTCCTCGTATTCGTATTGCTGCTTGAGCATGCCGCTGCTGCTGCAGGCGGACACGAACAGCACGCAGGTCAGCAACACGCCGAGCGCGACGTGCCTGGGGCTCCCGGGGCACATGAATCCTGATGATATCCTTAGTCCCCGCGCCCACTCCGCGCCGGCCACCTCTCCAGCCCATGCCCCGCCCCACACTCTTCCTGATCGACGGCAGCTCGCAGATGTATCGCGCCTACCACGCCTTCCGCGGCAAGGGGCTGTCGAACCAGGAGGGGCAGACCACGCACGCGGTCTACGTCTTCGTGACGATGCTGCGCAAGCTGATCGCCGATCACACAGCCGGCGTACATCGCCGCGTCCTTCGACCTCGCCGGACCGACGTTCCGCGACGAGATCGTCACCGACTACAAGGCGAACCGCGCGGCGATGCCGGACGACCTCGCCGAGCAGATCAACTGGGTGCACCAGGCGTGCGAGGCGCTCGGCGTGCCGATCGTCACGCGCGCGCGGCTACGAAGCCGACGACGTGATCGGCACGCTGGCGATGCGCGCGGCGGCCGAGGGGCTTCGACGTCGCGATCGTGTCGATCGACAAGGACTTCTTCCAGCTGGTCGGCGACGGTATCCGCGTCTACGACCCGCGCGAAGACGGCACCTGGTTCGACGCCGCCGGGCGTGGTCGAGAAGTTCGGCGTGCAAGCCGTCGCAGGTGGTCGACGTGCTCGCGCTGGTCGGCGACACCAGCGACAACGTCGCCGGCGTGCCGGGCATCGGCAAGAAGGGCGCCGTCGACCTGGTGACGCAGTTCGGCAGCCTCGACGCGCTGCTGGAGCGGACCGGCGAGCTGAAGCCGAAGCAGCGCGAGGCGCTGACGACGCATCGCGCCGACGGCGCTGCAGAGCCGCGAGCTCGTGACGATCCGCACGCGACGTGCCGCTCGACGTCGACTTCGAGTCGCTGCGCTACCGCGGCGCGTCGCGCGAGCGCTGCTACGAGCTGTTCTCGCAAGCTGGCGTTCCGGACGCTGATGAACGAGTACGCGCCGACGCGCTGACATCGATCGACGAAGGACTACGCCGCTCGTCACGACGGTCGAGGAGCTCGACGCGCTGGTCGCGCGGCTGCGCGCGGCCGGTGAGTTCGCGCATCCGGGTCATCCCCGATCGACCGGCGGCGATGCGCGCGTCGATCGTCGGCATCGCGTTCTCGACCGCCGATCGGCAGGCGCGCTACGTGCCGCTCGGACACGAGGACGCCGACGGCGGCGGCGATCTGCTGTCGAGCGCGATCGCGCCGCCGCAGGTCGACGCTGCGCGACGCGCTCGAGCGGCTGCGGCCGCTGCTCGAGGACGACGACGTCCGCAAGGTCGGTCACGACCTCAAGTTCGACACGGTCGCTGCTCGGCGCGGCACGGCATCGTCGCTGCGCGGTCTGCGCGTTCGACTCGATGCTCGGCGAGCTACCTGCTCGACGCGACCCGACCGGGGCACCCGCTCGAGGACACCTCGCTCGAGCATCTCGGCTACAAGGCGCTGACCGAGGAGGACGTCTGCGGCCGCGGTGCCAAGGCGACGCCGCTCGCGCGCATCGGCGCCGACGGCGGTGCTCAACTTCGCCGGTGAGCGAGCCGACCTCGCGCGGCAGCTCGCCGAACCGGCTGGCGCCGCTGCTGGTGACCGACGAGCTCGAGCGCGGTCTACCGCGACACTCGAGATGCCGCTCGTGCCGGTGCTCGCCGACGATCGAGCGGGCCGGCATCCGCATCGACGGCCCGGCGCTGGCGGCGCAGTCGCAGCCACATCGAGCAGGAGCTGGCGCGGCTACAGCGCGCGCATCTTCGAGCTGGCCGGCGAGGAGTTCAACGTCAACTCGCCGAAGCAGCTCGGCGAGATCCTGTTCGACAAGCTGAAGCTGCCGGCGCTGAAGAAGACCGGCAAGACCAGGTCGGCGTCGACCGCCGTGGAGGTGCTCGAGGAGCTGGCGCTGACGCACGAGCTGCCGCGGCTGATCCTCGAGTGGCGCGGCCTGCACAAGCTGAAAGGCACCTACATCGACGCGCTGCCGCTGCTGGTGCACCCCGAGACCGGCCGCGTCCACACCTGCTTCAACCAGGCGGTGGCGGCGACCGGGCGCCTGAGCAGCTCCGATCCGAACCTGCAGAACATCCCGATCCGCACCGAGCTCGGACGCGAGATCCGCCGCGCGTTCATCGCCGCGCCGGGACACGTGCTGATCTCCGCCGACTACTCGCAGATCGAGCTGCGCGTGCTGGCGCACCTCGCCGGCGAGGAGACGCTGATCGAGGCGTTCCGCGCCGGCGAGGACATCCACGACCGCACCGCGCTGAAGGTGTTCGGCGCCGACAGCGGCCTCGACCCGCACGAGCTGCGGCGGCCGGGCGAAGATCATCAACTACGCGCTGCTCTACGGCAAGACGGCGTTCACCCTGGCCAAGGACATCGGCGTCACGCAGGAGGCGGCGCAGGAGTTCATCGACGCGTACTTCGCCGGCTTCCCGCGGCGTGCGCGGCTTCATCGACGGCGACGCTGCGAGCGCGCGCGCGAAACCGGCGTCGTCAAGACGATGTTCGGCCGCCGGCGCCTGGTGCCGGAGCTGAACAGCCGCAACGGCCAGATTCGCGCCGCCGCCGAACGCGACGACGGTCAACATGCCGATCCAGGGGACGGCGGCCGACATCCTCAAGCGGGCGATGATCGACCTGCACGCCGAGCTGCCAGCGGCGCGGTCTGCACGCGCGCATGATCCTGACCGTGCACGACGAGCTGCTGTTCGAGGCGACGCTCGGCGAGGCCGAGGCGGCGGCCGCCGTGGTGCGCGAGCGCATGGAGACACGCCGTCGCGCTGACCGTGCCGCTGACGGTGGATGTCGGGATCGGCGAGAACTGGCGCGACGCGAAGCCGTGAGGGCGGAGATGTGAGCGGCCGCCCTCGAGATCGGCCCGGATGTGGGCGCCACTTCAGGCGGCCCGGCAATCACGGCATCGCTGCGACGCTTGCAGCATGCCTGTGCGCTGGACGGTGCGGCTCCGCGTTCGGCGAGGTGCAGAGCACGTTCACTTCCACTGCTGCTTGACCGATCCCATTCGGCGCGCATGGCAGTGATGGCATCGGCCTGCTCGCCGCGCGCCAGGTGCGGACGCGTTCGGGGATGAGCGCCTGCGCGACGAGGCGATCGAGGTCGCCACGCAGCGTCGGCCGTCTCGGCGCCAGGATCGCCGCACCCAGCCGGCGATCGCGGCGCCCCAGGCGCGATCGAGGTCGCCGTCGCCGCGCGCCGCGGCCGCCAGCCAGTAGTTCGCCGGCGCGCTGCCCGGGTCGATCCGCAGCTCGTCGCTCCATGCGCTCACCCATGCGGGCGAAGACGCGGCGCGCGGCGATCGGCGGCCGGCCTGCGCTTCGCGGTCGAGGGCGCTGGCCCACCAGTCGAGCAGCATGGCGCGGTCGCGTGCGGCGGCAGCATCGTCGGCGCTGGCCCAGCGCGGTCTCGAACAGTTCGGCCGCCGCGCCGAACGCATCTCCCGAGGAACAGCGACTGCCCGAGCCCGACCAGCAGATCGAGCTGGTCGCGCGACGGTCAGCGCGGCGGCGCGGACGCGCCGAGAGCGTCTCGCGGGCCGATGCCAGGTCGGCGGGGTCGGCACCGCTGACGGTAGCGCTCGAGGTGGGCGCGGGCCAGCACGAGCGCCGGCAGCGTCGGCGAAGTCGGCGGCTGCTGCGCGGGCGGCGGCCGCGGCATCGATCGCCGCATCGAAGTTGCCGGCGTTGTAGAGCGCCCGCGCCCTCGCCAGCGCCGGCGGCTCGGCGGCCCCGCCGAACCCGCGGCTGCGAGCAGCAGCGCCAGGACCAGCGCGCCGCAGCGAAGGCGCCGGCAACGGCGCCGGCTCCGCGATCCCGCATGGCCGGCATCGTAGCACCGCGCTGCCGCGCGCCGGCAGGCGGCAGTAACTCGTTGCCAGCGCAGGCTCGGCATCAGGCGCAACGCCGCTTTGCTACAATGCTGGCGATGAGCGAACCGGTCGTCGTGCCGCGCGCCGAGCACTCGATCTCGCGCAAGCAGATCGACTCCGACGCGCTCAAGGTGCTCTACCGGCTGCATCAGAACGACTACGTCGCCTATCTGGTCGGCGGCAGCGTGCGCGATCTGCTGCTCGGACGCCGGCCGAAGGACTTCGACATCGGCACGTCGGCGCACCCCTACCAGGTCAAGAAGCTGTTCCGGAACTGCTGGATCATCGGCCGCCGGTTCCGCCTGGCGCACGTCCGCTTCGGCACCAAGAACATCGAGGTGGCCACGTTCCGCCGCCAGGTCACGGCCGCAGGAACTGGCGCGCTGCGAGGAGCAGCCGACGGCCCCGATCGGGCGATGTCCTCGCCGGCGCCGAGACCGACGACGGCCGCGACCGGCTCGTCCACCGCGACAACACCTTCGGCACGCCCGAGGAGGACGCGTTCCGCCGCGACTTCACCATCAACGCGCTGTTCTACGACATCGGCGACGTTCTCGATCATCGACTACACCGGCGGCCTGCAGGATCTGCAGCGACGGGCTGATCCGCTGCATCGGCGATCCGGTCGAGCGGTTCCAGGAGGATCCGGTGCGCATGCTGCGCGCGGTCGCGATGGCGGCGCGGCTCGACTTCCGGATCGATCCGCCGATCGATGCGGCGATCGCCGCGCACCGCGACGACATCGCGCGGAGCGCGCCGGCCCGGCTGATGGAAGAGTTCTACAAGCTGCTGCGCTCGGGCGCGTCGGAAAAGGCGTTCCGGATGCTGGCCGAGCGGCGCCTGCTCGAGCCGATCGCGCCCGAGCTGCAGGGCGCGGCCGGCGACGCGCTCTGGCGCTCGCTGGCCGCCGTCGACGCGTATCGCAAGCGGTTCGACGACACACCTGAAACGCTGAGCAACGCCGATCCTGCTCGGCTCGCTGCTGGTGCCGCTCGGCCACACGATCCGCTCCCTGACGCCGCCGCCGGTGGCCGAAGGCGACTTCCGCAAGGAACCGCGGCTCTCGCTCGGCATGCTGCCGCTGGCGCGGCGCGACGTCGAGCGGCTGCGGCAGCTGCTCGGCGCTGCAGCGGCGGCATCACCGACATGGGCCTGTCGCCGCAAGGCGCGGCGCGCGCTGATGCACCGCGGCCCGTTCCAGGAAGCGATGACCTGGCTGGAGATTCACGGCGACGCGCCGGAGGCGCTCGAACACTGGCGCGGCTTCATCGAAGCGGCGGCGAGTTTCGAAGGCGAGGCCGAGTGCGGAACCGGCGCCGACCGCCGCGCCGCGCGCGGCGCCGCCGCCGGCGCCGGCGGTCGTTCCGACCGGCACCGTACGGTCGCTAGCCGTTCTTCCGCTCGAACTCGCGCATGAACTCGACGAGCGCGTCGACGCCCTCTTCCGGGAACGCGTTGTAGATCGACGCGCGCATGCCGCCGACCGAGCGGTGGCCCTTCAGGCCGTCGAGGCCGGCGGCGGTCGCCTCCTTGTCGAACGCCTTCTCGAGCTCCTCGCTCGGCAGCCGGAAGGTGACGTTCATCAGCGAGCGGCTCTCCTTCTGCGCGGTGCCGCGATAGAAGCCCGTGCGGTCGATCTCGGCGTAGAGCTTCGCCGCCTTGCGCTCGTTGATCGCGCGCGACGCCCGCGAGGCCGCCGAGCGACTGCAGCCACTTCATCGTCAGGCCGAGGATGTAGATGCCGAAGGTCGGTCGGCGTGTTGTAGAGCGAGTTGTTCTCGGCGTGCACCTTGTAGTTCAGCATCGTCGGCAGCGACGCCGGCGAGCGCGCCGAGCAGGTCCTCGCGGACGATGACCAGCGTCACGCCCGACGGGCCGAGGTTCTTCTGCGCGCCGGCGTAGATCAGGCCGTAGCGGCGCGACGTCGATCGGACCGCTGAAGATGTCCGACGACGCGTCGTCGACGAGCGGCACGTCACCGACGTCGGGCAGCGCCTTCCACTCGGTGCCTTCGATGGTGTTGTTGCCGGTGATGTGGACGTAGGCCGCGCCGGGCGTCAGCTGCAGCTCGCCTGCGCGGGAATGCGGTTGTAGTTGTCCGCCTTGGTCGAGCCGGTGACGTTGACCGTGCCGACCTTCTTCGCTTCCTTGATCGCCTTGTCGGCCCACGTGCCGGTGTCGATGTAGTCGGCGGTCTGCGCCGGCGCCGAGCAGGTTCATCGGCACCATCGAGAACTGCAGGCTGGCGCCGCCCTGCAGCAGCAGCACCTTGTAGTTCGGCCGGGATGCCGGCCAGCGCGCGCATGTCCTCGATGGCGCGTGCCGAGGATGTCCTCGAACGGTCTTCGAGCGGTGGCTGATCTCCATCACCGACATGCCGACGCCGGGCAGCGCCACCAGATCGCGCTGCGCCTCCTCGAGCACCGGGAAGCGGCAGGACGGCAGGACCGGCGGAGAAGTTGAAAATGCGGGTGGTCGTTGTGGACATTGGATTCCTTCTTGAGTGGTCCACAGTCGTCGGTCAACAGTCTCCAGTGTTCGCGGTTCCGTGCTCTCGCACAGCCACGTCGGTAGTCTGTCGGCCGTAGTCCGAAGGCTGTAGACCGTCGTCCGTTCAGATCACGTGCGACAGCAGCCCGTCGCGGAGCTTGGGCTCGAACCAGGTCGACTTCGGCGGCATGATGCCGCCGGCGTCGGAGATCGCCATCAGGTCGTCGACGCTCACCGGGATACATCGAGAAGGCGACGGCCGCCTGCCCGCTGTCGACGAGCCGCTCCAGCTCCGCGGTGCCGCGGGCGCCGCCGACGAAGTCGATGCGCTTGTCGGTGCGCGGATCGCCGATGCCGAGCAGCGGCGCCAGGACTGGCGTCCTGCAGCCGGCTGACGTCGAGCCGCTCGGCCGGCGGCAGCCGTGCCGGCGGCGTCACGCCGAGGTCGATGCGTGTACCACGCCGCCGAGGAACATCGACACCTGGCCGCTGCCGCGCCGGAACGGCGGGGCCCATCGACGCACGGTGAATCGCTGCAGCGATCTCGGTCGAGGAACGACTCCGGCGTGTGCGTGCCGAGGTCCTTGACGACGCGGTTGTAGGGCAGCACCTGCATCTGGTCGTCCGGGAAGGCCACCGCCAGGAAGGTGTCCCACTCGCCGTTCGCGTAGCGCCGGTCGCCACGCAGTTGCTGACGCGACGCGCGCCGCGCTGGCGGCGCGATGATGGCCGTCGGCGATGTACAGCGCCGGGATGCGTCGAACGCGGCGACCAGCGCGCGTGTCGTCAGCCGCAGCCACCCGCCAGACGGTGTGGCTGATGCCATCGACCGCGGTGAAATCGAACAGCGGCGACGCCGGCTGTCGTCCGCCGCACGACCTCGTCGACCGCTTCCGACGCCCGGTAGGTCAGGAACACGGGCCCGGTCTGCGCGCGCAGCTCGAGGATGTGCCGGGTGCGGTCGTCTTCCTTGTCACGGCGCGTCTGCTCGTGCTTCTTGATGATGTCGCGATCGTATTCGTCGACCGAGAAACAGCCGGCGACGCCCGGTCTGCACGTGCTCGCCCATCTTCAGCCGATAAACGTAGAGCGACGGCGCGTCTTCGAGCACCAGCGGCGCGCTGCTTGGTCAGCGCGTCCAGGTTCGCGGCGGCGCGGCTGTAGACCTCGTCGGAGTAGGGCGACACGCCGGCCGGCAGGTCGATTTCCGCCCGCGAGACGTGCAGGAAACTGAGCGGGTTGCCGGCGGCCAGCGCCTGAGCTTCTTCGGCGTTGACGACGTCGTAGGGAACTGCCGCCACACGCTCGGCAGACGCCGGCGTCGGACGTAGGGCACGAAAGGGTACAAGTGCTGCCATGAAAGGGAAATTATAGTGGTTCCGATGCGGCCCGTCTCTTCGCTCCTCCTGATCCTCGGCCTGCTCTCCTCCGTAGCCGCGCCAGCGCGCGCACAAGGCACCACCGGCGACATTCGCGGCGTGGTCGTCGACGCGGCGGGTGCGCCGGCGGCGGCGGTGGCCATCGACATCACGAATCCGGCCACGGGCGTGCAGCGGCACGCCGTCACGGACGAGGCGGGCCGCTTCGCCGCGCCGGCGCTGCAGCCGGGCCCGTACGAAGTGACGGCTCGACTGCCCGGCTACGTCACGCGGCGCCAGGAGGGGTTGCGGCTGCAAGCCGGGTCGACGATTCCGCTGCGACTTGAACTGACGCGCGCCGCGCTGCCCGACACGATCAACGTCAGCGGGGTGCCGGCCGTTATCGACCCGGCCCGGTCGTCGCAGAGCTCCGTCATTCCAGCGGCAACTCTCCAGGACCTGCCGCTCCGCAACCGCAACGCGCTTGACCTGATCAGCCTGGCGCCGGGCGTGACGCGCCACGCCAGCACCGGCGAGTTCAGTGTGGCCGGCCAGCGCGAGTTGTCGAGCAACCTGGTGATCGACGGCTTCGACGCGTTCGAGTCGCGCTTCGGCCGATCGCTCGGCAACTCGCAGGCGGCAGGCGAGGCCCGTTTTGCGCTGCCGCTCGACGCGGTGGAAGAAGTGCGCGTCGACACCGCCGGCTACCCGGCCCGTCTCGGTTACGCCGCTGCCGCCGTCGTCACCGTCGTCAGCCGTTCGGGCTCGAACACCTTCAACGGCTCCGCCTTCGACTTCTACCGCAACGATGCGCTCTCTTCGAACACGCTGCTGAACGAGGAGCGCGGCCGGCCGAAGGACCGGTTTCACGGCAGTCAGTTCGGCGGTACGCTCGGCGGCCCGATCAAGCGGGGCGGGCAGTTCTTTTTCGTCGGTTATCAGGGCGAGCGCGCGGCGAACACGGACCGGTCGGCGGGACTGCCGATTCCGGGGGATTTCACCTCGCGAACGGCGCCGTTTGCGTTCACCAGCGTTCGAACCTCGTTCCCCGGATTCGAACGGCAGCAACGGCGCGACTGGATCGCCGCACGAACCGACCACCGCCTCGGTTCCGGCGGCTTCGTCACCGGACGCTATCGCGGCCGTGAATGGCAGGACCAGGTGGAGATCCCGGCAGCTCTCGCCTCCCTGCTCCGCGGAGACGACTCCCCGACCTATAGGCGGACGGCGAGCGCCACCGCGTTGTTGCCGTTGCGGCCCGCGCTGGTGAATGAACTTGCGGTCCACTACGGCCGCGGCCGCGAACGTCGCAGCTCGAGCACGGTGGAGCGGGTGGCTCTGTTCCCTGAGAGCGGCACCGGGGTGATATCGATCGGCTGGCTTGACGGCGCCGAGAACCGTGAGAGGCGGACGCAGGTCACCGACACCCTGTCGTGGTGGCGCGGTGCCCATCTCGTCACCGCCGGCTTCGATCTGCAGCTCACGGAGCTCGAGCGCCGTTCGGAGCTGCTCGGCCTGCTCGTGAGTGCACGGAGCGTCGACCGCCGCGATACTTCGGCGTTCGTCGAAGATGCGTGGCAGGTACGACCGTCGCTGACGCTGAATGCCGGCATCCGCTACCAAAGGGAGCGTCTGCCGGACCCGGTCGAACTCGCTTTCCCGCTCGGCGAGGGCGTGCCGGGCTCCACCACCAACGCGGACACGATCCACCTGGGCGCGTGGGCGCCGCGACTGGGATTTGCCTGGCGGCCGGACGACACGCGTTACGTCGTTCGCGGCGGCTATGGCCTGTTCCACGGGCGCTCGGCAGCCGCGACATTCGAGGACGCGGGTGCATTGCGCATCAGCACCATCGCCGCACGGTTGTCTTCCCTCAGCAATCAGTCTGGCGACATCAACGGCTTCGCGGTGTTCGGCGGCGGCGGCTCGGTCGTCACGCTCACAGCCAATCCCGACATCCAGAGCCCCCGCGCTCAACACGTCAACGCCGCCGTCGAGTGGGAATGGATGCCGTACACCTCGATCGAACTGGCCTTCACGCACGTCTCGGCCGACCGGCTACCAGACGTCAGGGTCGCCACGACGGGAGGGCCCTTCGTCAGGCTGAGCACGCTCACTTACGGCAGCGGCGCGGAGTCGCGCTATAACGGAGTGAGCGTGGCGCTGCACCGCCGATTTGCGCAGAGCTCCTACTACCGCGTGTCGTACACGCTTGCCAAGGCCACGGATACCGCGCCTGGTGCACCCGGTGCGATGCCTGGGTTGTTCGACGACCTGACCCTCGCGGCGGTGGCGGACGCTGATGCGAGAGACCGCGTGCCGGCGAGCACCGATCAACGGCATCACCTGGCCGGCAGCGTTGCGTACGTGACGAACCAGTACGCCGAGCGGCACGACGGTCTGGTGCGCACCGCCTTGCGCGACTGGACGATCTCGGCGGTGTTCAGGGTGGAATCAGGCCAGCCGTACAGCGCCTACGTCGTCGGCGACCGCAACGGCGACGGCAACGGGTTCAACGATATCGCTCCCGACACCAGGCGCAACCAGTACAACCTGCCGGCGCAGATCACACTCGACGGCCGGCTCGCGCGCGCCATTCACACCGGCGGCAGGACCACCGTGTCGTTGATGCTGGAGGTGTTCAATGCCAGGAACCGGCCCAATTACACCGGCGTCAACGACATCCTCTATGCCGTCGACCCGGCAAGGCCGGGCGCACTGCTGCCGAACCCGCTGTTCGGCGACAAGGTCGCGCAAGCCGCGCCGCGGACGTTCCAGCTCGCGGCGCGGTTCGCCTTCTGACGATTACCGCACCGGCGCGAAGTGGGCAGCGGCAAAGGCACCGCGCGACATCGCGGCGGCGGCGCTGTGGAGCGGCACCGCCGTGCCGAGGGCGCCGAGCGTTCCCTTGAGCGCGGCACCCGCCGCTGGGCCGGTCCTGGCGAGCAACTGGCGCAGTACGAACTGCAGCTCCTGACGCGCGGCGCGCCGGCCCGGCGCGGTGACCATCACGTGGGTGAAACCAGCCGCCGCTTCCATGCCGTCGGCGAATGCGGCGCGTGCGTGCAGTTGCAGTGCCTGCTGCAGCCACATCCGGACCGACGACGCAGAGACCGGCAGATGCTCCGCTGCCTCGACGATGACGTCGTTCAGCCCCTTGGGGTACTCGGCGGCGGTGAGCGGGCGCTGCAGGAGCGTTGCCAGGACAGTGGCGCCGAGTTGTGTCACGTCGGTGCGCAGGTCGAAGCGGGGCGCGCTCGCCGCGGCTGGCAGCGCCAGCAGGAACTCGCGCCACAACTGCTCGCGATTGTGCTGCAGCCCTTCGAGCGCGGCGCCGAACGCCGCATCGGTCAACAGGGCGTCACCCCCCGCGCCGAGGACGACGTGCGCCGGGTTCAGCGCGCCGTGCGCGGGAGTGCCCGGCGACTCGTGCAGGCTGGCCACCGCCCGGATGACCGAGTGCGCCAGTTCGAGCGTCGCGGCGCCGGAGAGCGCCGTCGTGCCCATGCGCAACTGTGACAGCAGCGTCGAGAGCCGGATGCCTTCGGGGATCGCCGACATGACCGAGAGGTGACCGTCGAGGCGATCGATGCGATGCACCAGCGCGATTGGCGCCGGGCCCGGATCGATCAGCTTGGAGGCACGCGCCCTGATCGCCTGCTCGGCGGCGACCGTCGCCAGTTTCGGCACGAGCGACAGGATCTCGACGCGGCCGTGCCGCGGGTCGTCGTCAATGTGCCGTATTCCGAAGCCGTCGACCGGTGCGACGGCTTCAGCCAGGTGATCGTGAGCGTGCATGCCTCGGCTGAGTGCAACGCGCGGACCGCATACCATCTGTGCTGGGACGCCAGCAATATCTCGCATTTGGCTTCCTGCCGGCCGCGTCCCGCGCCGGCGCCGCTTACAGAACGGTCATCCGCTGGAGGCCTTCTGTAATATGTTCGGGACGGGACCGCGCCACCTGCAACCGTTCCCCCGCAGAGGACTCATTGAACTTGCTCACAGCCCTGGCGGCGATCGCGGCCGCCGTCGTCGTCGCCGTGCTCATCACGCGCGCAATCGCCGCCCGGAGCGTCATCGAGGCGCGCGCGCAGTACGCCGGTGAGCTCGCCGCGGCACAGACGCTGTCACAGGATGCGCAACGCCGGCTCGCCGACGTGCAGGCGCTCGCCACCGAGCGCCACGAGCAACTGGCGACGGCGCGAGCGGAGAACGCAGCGCTGAAGCAGGACAACCGCTGGCTCGCCGACGAGATCACCCGGCAGAAGCAGTCGCTCGGGTCGACACACGAGCTGCTCGACAAGGCTGACGCGCGGCTGCGCGACGCCTTCCAATCGCTGGCTGCCGAAGCGCTGAACAGCAATCGCGGCGCGTTCCTCGACTTGGCGAGGCAATCGATCGAGAGCTTCCAGCGCGAGGCGGCGATGCAGATGGAGGCCCGGCACAAGTCGATCGACGGCCTGGTGCAGCCGATGGCCGACACCCTCAAGCGGGTCGATGAGCGGCTGACCGAGGCCGAGCGCGATCGGCTGCAGACCTATACCCGCCTGATGGAGCAGGTTGCCCACCTTGGCGCCACGGCGCAGACGCTGGCGCGGTCGCTGCGCACACCGGCGGTGCGCGGCCGGTGGGGCGAACTGCAGCTGCGGCGGGTCTGCGAGATGTCGGGCATGCTGAGCCACTGCGACTTCGAGGAGCAGCCCGGGCTGGACGCCGAAACCGGCCGGTTGCGTCCCGACCTGATCGTGCACCTCCCCGGCGGCAAACGCATCATCGTCGACGCCAAGGCGCCGCTCGAGGCGTTCCTGGACGCGCAGGACGCGGCCGACGAGGAACAGCGGGTGTTCAAGCTGCAGGCGCACGCCCGCCAGGTCCGGCAGCACATGGACAAGCTTGGCAGCAAGGTCTACTGGGAGCAGCTGGGCGACTCGCCGGAGATGGTGGTCATGTTCCTGCCCGGTGAAACCTTGTTCAGCGCTGCGTTGCAGCACGACCTGACACTGATCGAGCACGGCTTGCAGAACCGGGTCCTGCTCGCCAGCCCGATCACCCTGATCGCCTTGCTGACGACGATCGCGCACTCGTGGCGGCAGGAAGGGTTGACCGAGAACTACCGCGAGGTCGCGCAGCTCGGTAAGGAGTTCTACGACCGGCTGTTCAAGTTCACCGATCACTTCGAGGAGATGCGCAAGAAGCTGGACGGCGCGGTTCAGGCGTACAACCAGGCCGCCGGCTCGTTCGAGACGCGCGTCCTGGTCAGCGCCCGACGCCTGAAGGAGCTCGGCGTCACCACCGCGGAGGAACTGCCCGCTGCCGAGCAGATCGACCGCGTGCCACGGGTGCTGAAGCAGGCTGGCTTGATGGGGCTGCCCGACGACGCGACCACCGATGACCCCGAGATCACCTAAGATCAACCTGAATGTCCGACGCGAATTCCGGGACGAGCGAAGCCGTCAGAGCCACTGATTTCATCCGCGAGATCATCGCGGACGACCAGGCGGCCGGCCGCCACGACGGCCAGGTCCACACCCGCTTCCCGCCCGAGCCGAACGGTTATCTGCACATCGGCCACGCCAAGGCCATCTGCCTCAATTTCGGCGTCGCCGGGGAATTCAACGGCGCGTGCAACCTGCGCTTCGACGACACCAATCCAGCCAAGGAGGACGTCGAGTTCGTCGACGCGATCCAGGCGGACGTCAGCTGGCTCGGCTTCGAGTGGAACGGCGGCATCTTCTACGCCTCCGACTATTTCGAGCGGCTGTTCGCCTACGCCGAACACCTGATTCGCGACGGCAGTGCCTACGTCGACAGCCTGACCGCCGACGAGATTCGCCAGTACCGCGGCACGCTGACCGAACCGGGCACCAACAGCCCGTACCGTGACCGGTCCGCGCAGGAAAGTCTGGACCTGTTCCGCCGCATGCGGCAGGGCGAGTTCCCCGACGGCACGCACGTGTTGCGCGCCAGGATCGACATGGCGTCGCCGAACATCAACATGCGCGACCCGACGCTCTATCGCATTCGGCACGCGACGCACCATCGCACCGGCGACGCGTGGAGCATCTACCCGACCTACGACTACGCACACCCGATCTCGGACGCGATCGAAGGCATCACCCACTCGCTGTGCACGCTCGAGTTCGAGGATCACCGGCCGCTCTACGACTGGGTGGTGGAGCACACCATCCGTCACATCCGCAACGAGGCGGTCGTGCGCTCGCGCCCGCAGCAAATCGAGTTCGCCCGGCTCAACCTGAACTACACGGTGATGAGCAAGCGCAAGCTGCTGGCGCTGGTCGAGCAGAAGCGTGTCGCCGGCTGGGACGACCCGCGCATGCCGACCATCGCCGGGCTGCGGCGGCGCGGCTTTACGCCGGAGTCGATCCGCGACTTCTGCGCCCGGATCGGCGTGGCGAAGAAGGAGAACGTGATTGACGTCGCACTGCTCGAGCACAGCGTGCGCGACGATCTCAATCGCCGCGCCCGCCGGGCCCTTGCCGTGCTGCGTCCGCTGAAGATCGTGATCGAGAATTTTCCCGAGGGCAGCGTCGAACAGGTCGAGGCGGTCAACAATCCCGAAGATGCCACCGCCGGCACCCGTCGCGTACCGTTCTCACGGGAGCTGTACATCGAGCGCGACGACTTCCTGGAGGATCCGCCGAAGAAGTTCTTCCGGTTGTCGCCGGGCAACGAGGTGCGGCTGCGCTACGCCTACATCATCAAGTGCGAGCGGGTGGTGAAAGACGACTCGGGCTCGACCGTCGAGCTGCGCTGCAGCTACGACCCCGAGTCGTTGAACGGCGCCACCGCCAGCCGGCGAGTGAAGGGCACGCTGCACTGGGTTTCCGCGGCGCAGGCGCTGGATGCGGAAGTGCGGCTCTACGACCGGCTGTTCTGCTCCGAGGATCCAGGCGCGGACGGCCGCGACCCGCTGGACGACCTGAATCCGGCCTCGCTCGAGGTGCTGACCGGCTGCAAGGTGGAGCCGCTGCTCGGCGCCGCCACCACCGGCGACCGGTTCCAATTCGAGCGCCAGGGCTACTTCTGCGCCGATCCGGACTCGGCGCCGGGCAAGCCGGTGTTCAACCGGACGGTGACCCTGAAGGACGCCTGGGCGAGGATGCAGAATCCCAAGTCGTAGGTTCTCTGAGGCGGGCTGCCGGCGACAGGATATCGCTTAGCGGTTGTGGCGGGCGGCCCACTCACGGAGCTGGTTGGCGACGGTGAGCGCATTCGGCTCGGTGGTCAGCCCATCGGCCGGCCATGGCATGCGCCAGGTCCAGTTGGTGTCGCCGACGGTCGCCGGCTGATTGATGCGGTCTTCGCCAGCCGAAGACGTCCTGGATCGGCAGGATAAGGATGTTCGAACCTGACGCAAAGAGCGTCTCGAGCAGCGCTTCGTGGATGCCGTGCGTGAGCACGGTGCCGTCGAGAGCGGCGGCGAGGTCCTCCTCGGCGAGCCGCTCGCGCACCGAGGTGAGCGCCAGCACTGCCTCGCTTCTCCTCGCGCGGCGCCGCCTGCCACCAGATCACCAACGGTTCCGTATCGTGCGTCCCGGACGTCGCCACCGATGCCGGCGGGTAGGCGGCGGGGTCCTTGAACGGCTCGCCCGAGACGTCCCACTCGCGCTCCCAGCGAAAGACCTTGTAGCCAGGGACCGCCAGGCGCGCGAGCGACTCGCGGACGAAGTCCGGAACCGTGCCGAGGTCCTCGGCGATGAGCTCGGCTCCCGCCTCGCGGAACACCGCCAGGACACGCTCGCCGAGCCTGGTCTGCTCTGCCTCGTCTGGCGGCGTGAACTGCGCGGCGGATCCGTCCTGCGGCCGGAAATAGGTCCGGTAGAAGCCGACGAGATGGTCGACACGGTAGCCGTCGTAGAGATCTGCGTTGCGTCGTGCGCGATTCCGCAACCAGTCGAAGTCACGTTCGGCCAGCACGTCCCAGCGGTAGACCGGGAGCCCCCAGTCCTGCCCGCTCTCGCTGAAGGCATCCGGCGGCACGCCAACCGAGGCGTCGAGCCGGAACTCGTCCTGCCGCGCCCACACGTCGGCGCTGTCGCCGCTGACCATGAACGGCAGGTCGCCGAACAGCGCCACGTTGCCGGCGGCATCGCGCGCGCTGCCCCACTGGTCGCCCGCCAGCCACTGCAGGTACTGGCGGTAACAGGATGTCATCGGCGAGTTCCAGGCGCGCCTGCGCCATCGCTGCCGGCTCGCGCGAGCGGAGGGGCGCCGGCCAGTCGGTCCACGCCCGCTCCTCGTGCCGCGCGTGCAGCGCGCGGAACAAGGCGTAGTCGTCGAGCCACCAGCCCTGCTCTGCGACGAAGGCGCGGAACGCCGAGGCGCGCCGGCGTGCCGCCGGCGCCATTCGACATCACGGAAGTGCGCGAACGCCCGCCGCAGCACGGCATGCTTCAGCGCGCGCACGCTTCGGTAGTCGACCACCGCGCTGACGCGCACCGCGTCCAGCGCCGCGCGGCATCACGATCGAGCCCCTCCTCGCCGCCGATCGCCTCGAAGTCCTCGAGCGGATGCATCGCAGATGAACTGCGGATCGATCGCCATCGCGCTCAGCGCCGAATACGGCGACGTCTCGCCAGGGCGGCATCTCGTTGATCGGCAGCAGCTGCAGCAACCGCTGGCCGCCGGCTTCGAGCCACCGCGTCATCAACGCGATGTCGCCGAATTTCACCGATGCCCCAGCTGCGCGACGATGGAATCGAGAACAACGGAACGAGAATCCCGCGCACGGCGGGATGTGGCGGGCGACGGTGGGATCATGACCAGGCGAGCCTCTTGTGCAAGGCAAGTACCTCGCCCGCAATCGTTGACATCAAAAAGCCGTCCTTCGTAGCACCCGCGTGATCGCGTCGGCGAAGACGTCAACGGGGGGCAGCAGGCTGATCACCAGGTAGGCCTCGCGCGGAAAGTCGAAGAAGTAACCGGGGTGGACCAGGATCCGCTCGTGTTCGAGCAATTCGAGCACCAGCACTTCCTCGCTTCGCGTCGCCGGCACGCGCAGCACCGCCGACCAGCCACCCTCCGACCGGCAGCACGCTGCACGCGGGAAACGCTGCGGCCGCACGGCGCATGGCTCCGAGATTACTGCGAATGCGATCGTGTATGGCGGCGCGCACCGGCGCCGCCTCGCGCAGCAGCGCCGGTGCCGCCAGCTGCACCGGCGTATTGACCGACAGGAACGTGTCGGCGATGAGCTCCAGCGCTGCAGCGCCGCATCACGCTGGCCGGGCGGGCCGCCGGCGACCATCCAGCCGAGCTTCAGCTGCGGCAGGCCGAGCGACTTGGATGCGCCGCCGAGCGTGAACGTCAGCACGTCGAGCGCGTGCCGCCAGGTCGGTCAACGGCGCCACCGCGTCGAGCGGGTAGTCGGCGAACACCTCGTCGACAATCAGCGCCCAGCCACGGTCGCGGCAGACACGGGTGCAGACGTTGCGCCTCGGCGGGCGACACGAACTGGCCGGTCGGATTGTTGGGCGAGACGACGAGCACGGCACGTGTCTCGGCCGGCGCGGCGGCGATCGAGTCGACGTCGATCTCCCAGTCGGCCGTGGTACTCGAGCTCGTACGGCGCCGCTCGGATTCCTTCCAGGCGGGTCAGGTGCTCGAACAGCGGATAGCTCGGGCGCGGCACCAGCACGCAGTCGCCCGGATTGCACAGCAGCTTGAACAGCCAGCTGTAGCTCTCGCTGGTGCTCGCGGACAGCACGACGTGCGCGGGATCGACGGCCGCCTCGCGCCGCCGCGCATCGACGGCGATCGCCTGCCGCGCGGACGAGGAGGCCGACGCGGATCCGGATCGTAGCTGAGTGCGCGCTGCCGCCGAGAGCGGCGCCAGCAGGTGGCCGGATAGACGATGCCGGCGTGCGTCGGGTTCGATTCGGTCAGGTCGACGAACGGCGTGCCGCGCGGCGCGCAGGGCGTCGACCGCCAGGCTGAGCGCGTTGACGTCAGCGTCCGCGCGGCAGGCGCCGCGAGAATGTCGACACGTTCGATCACATCGTCCTTCGAGAATGGCGTCGACCACGTCCATGCCGGCCGTGACTTCGGCAAAGACCGTGAACTCGTGGTCGAGGCGCGGGTTGTCCTGCAGGTTGATGAAGATCTGCGCGTCGCCGGTGTCGCGGCCGCGCGTCGAGATGCCCAGCGTGCCGCGGACGTGCGAACGGAGGCCGAGTTCGTCGCGCATGAACGAGCGCATCGCCGGAGTATTCGTTCGCTCCGGGGCTGCCCCCCTGGACGACGAAGTTCGGCGCCACCCGGTGGACCAGCAGGCCGTCGTAGTAGCGCTCCCGCGCCAGGCGGGCGAACCGCGCCACCGTGGCCGGGGCGTCCTCCGGCAGCAGCCGCAGCTCGAAGGCACCGGCCGCGGCGCATCACGACTCGGGCCCGCGTCGGCAGCGTCCCGCGTAACAGGCGCCGCGGTCAGCCGGCGGCACGGCGTCGCCGGCAGCACGCCGGTCCAGCCTCGCAGCGTCGCGGCGCACTCGACGGCGACTGCCGCGTCGTAGTCGGCAGAGGCACGGCTGCAGCCGGGCGGCATGGCCGCGGGTCGCCGAGCTTCGCGCAGACGCGCCAGCAGCGCCAGGCGCGCGTCGCGAGAGGTCTCGCGCCGTTCCGCGGTGATCCGCGCGAAGGCGCGCAAGCAGGGCGGGACGCGGCCGCGCTGCGGAGTGCCGTCCCTTCGAGCGCCGCGGCGGCGGCGAGCACCAGCTGGTAGTCGGCGCCGGCCGAGCGCGTCGATGAAGAGCGGCGTCGGCGCCGTGGCCTCTTGCATCGCGGCAGCCCGACGAGCGCCTCGTAGCGCACGTTGTCGTTGGCGTCGGCGGCCAGCCGTTCCAGCCTGGCGGCCGCCTGCAGCTGCGCGGCGGCGCGCGCCGCGTAGAGCCGCACCGGCCAGGCGCATGCTCGGCGAAGGCCGCGAGACGCGCCGTCGCCTCTTCGCGGCTGACCCTGGCCAGCGCCACCAGCGCGTGCGCCGGCCGGTGCCAGGCGCCGCAGTCCGCCGACAGCCCCTCGACCAGCACCAGCAGCCGGGCGATGCGCCGCCGGCCCCGACAGCCGGTGTCCGAGCACGTCGATGGCAGCCAGCGCCACGTGCACAGCCACGTCGTCGACCGCCGCGAGCACCGGCGCGCAGTCGCGGGCCTGCAGCGTCCGGCCGTAGACCCGCACCGCCTCGTAGCGGACGGTCGCGGACGCGTCGCGCAGCAGGGTCGCCAGCAGCGCGCGCCGATCCGCCTCCGGCAGCGGCAGGTTGCCAAGCGCCCCGGCGGCGAGGCGACGGACCTGCGGGTCGGGGTCGGCCGCGCCGCGTTGTAGCAGGAACGCGTCTGCGGCCGCGGCCGCGTTCACGGCGGTCCAGGCGAGCCGCCGCAGGAGGGCGAAGTCGGCGTCGGCAGGGTCGCTGACCAGGGTCGCAGTGGCGCGCAGGCGATTCAGCGTCACCGAGTCCGGAGGCTGCACCTTCTGGTTCAGGCGGATGAGCGACTCGAGCCCCTTGGCCGCGCCGGCCATTGCCGCCGGATGGGCCGCAGCGACCACCGCTGCCGGGTCACCATCGGCGGCCGGCAGCAGGCGGCGGACGACCTGCTCGACCTCGCGCACGTCGCCGGGCGTGCGCAGCGGCAGCCGGCCGAGCGTCTCGGCGATGACGCCCAGAACGAATGGATCCGCTCGATGCGGGCCGGCGCGACGAGCGCCCGCAGCACGGTCGCCGCTTCAGGCGGCGCGGGACGGTCCGCGGCACGCGGTGCCGCCGCCAGCGACTGCGCGAGGGCATTGGCTGCCTCGCGCCGCACCTGCGCTCTGGCGTCGGACAGCGCGGGCAGCAGATGTGCGCAACGAAGGACGGCTGCTCGAAGCGGCCCAGGCCGCGCACCGCCTGGCTGGCGATCGACAGGTCGGCGTGCCGGAGCCCCTGCAACAGCGGCGCGATGGCGGCGGCGGCGGCGATGCGCGCATCCTCCGCGGCGATCATGCGCGCGCGCAGCGACTGCGCCGCCGTCAGCGACGGGGCGGGTGGGCGCCCGGACTGCGCCAGCAAGGACGCGATCGGCAGGGCGCAGGCAAACAGCGCCGCCGCACCGCGGGCGCGCGTCCGGCGGGCGCGACTCGCCGCGCTGGTCGACATTGCGATCAGCCCCGTTGCGCCGCCGGCTGACGGGTGAACGCCGCGTATTCGAGCATCTGCGACTCCAGGTCGCACGGATAGGACACCGTCGACATCCACGACCTCGCCACCGCCACCATGGGCGGCTTCCAGACGCGGCATCACGAACGCCGGTGTACGACGGCAGATTGCAGCCGCTCGACGCGTGCGACGACCTCGTCGCGCAGCGCCGGATCGAAGTGCACGCCGTGCGCGTCGAACAGCGGCCGCGGCGGCCGGGTAGTCGCCCTCGCCCTTGATGCGCTGCACCTCGGCGAGCAGCCGGCCGACGCCGTCGCGGAACGCCGCCACGTCGGTCATCACGAGGTAGGTCCTGCCGTCGCGCCGCCGCACCTCGATGGCGCCGGTGTTGGCGCCGCAGCCAGTTGACGATCATCTGCCGGTTGCGCATGTGGTCCTCTTCGAGCTGCGTGCCCTCGCGGACGCGCCGCAGCTGCACCAGCGCGTTGCGAGCGAACGTAGTGCTCGTACTCGGCGCGGACGATCTCATCGTGGTGCTCCGCGGCGACCAAGCCGAGCTCGACGAGCTTCGGATCCGGGCAGGAAGTACAGCGCGACCAGATCGGCGCGCGACTCCTCGATCGCCGAGGACTGCTCCTTCAGCAGCAGGTGCAACGGCGCGGTCACGCCTTCGGCCATGCGACCGGAGCCGTGGCCGATGACCTCGTGCATCTCGGTGGTCAGCTCCTGGGAGAAGCGCCCCAGCGCCGCGCGCGGGCGGCCTCTTCGTCGCTCCACGAGAACTCGGTGCGCAGACCATCCGGGCGTCGACTGTTCGTAGGCGTCGTTGACGTTCGACAGCGACACCGACTTGCTGCCGTACTGCTCGCGGATCGCCTGGTCGTTCGGCAGGTTGATGCCGACCGGCGTCAGCGGCCCGGAGTCGCCGGTCTCGACCACCACGTCGATCGCCTTGGCGGTGACGCCGATCGACCGACGGCTTGCGGAAGCGCGGCTCCCACGGCATGCGGTCCTCGAACCATTGCGCGTGCGCAGCCAGCGTCTGGATCTTCCGCGTCTTCTCCGCGTTGACGTAGTAGACCAGCGCTTCCCACGCACCCTTGGTGCCGCGCGGGTCCATGTAGACCTCGACGAAGCCGTTGATCGTGTCGACCGTCGATTCCTGATCGCGCAGCCACGCGATGTCGTAGGCGACGCGGTCGGTCTCCTCGCCGGTCTCGTAGAAGCGGATCAGCGCGCGCAGCGCCTCGGCGGTGCGTCGCCGTCGCGTACGGCAGCGCGTCGGTGAGGTGGCCGACGATCCGGCGGATTTCGCGAGTCGTAGCGGCCGCCGACGCGGTAGACCTCTTCGACCAGCGGCCGTCGCACCTTCACCAGCCGGGAGTTGAGCGGGTAGCGCTCGCGGAACGCCGTCGAGGTCGGCCATCGTGACGCCGACGTAGAGGTTGTTGGCGCTCGCCTGCAGGATGTCCGCGCCCGCCGGCGGCGTCTTGTTGGTGACGCACCGGGTCGACGTCGCGGTCGAGAAACAATGGCGCCAGCCGGTCACCAGATCTTCGACGGTCTCGCCGGGCCGCAGCGGCAGCAGCCCACCACCAGCGGCGGCGCGCAACGACGGCGGTCCGCAGTTGCGCCGGGCGTCAGCTCGAGCACGAACTTGCGCGCCGTCAGGTTGTTGTACGGCCCGGTGTTGATCCAGAACAGCTTGGTGTAGCGGCGGATCTCCGCCAGCGTGGCGCGTCGATGCTCGCGCCGTGCGTCAGGATCGCTTCGAGCACCGCACGCATCTCGAGGTTGTGCGGCGTAGCGCTGGTCGTAATAGATGTCGCGCCCGGCCAGCGCGGCCAGGTAGCAGGTGCCAGATCAGCGTCTTGTCGCGCAGGGGCAGCGGCTGAAGCCGTCCGCGTAGAGCTGGACCACGGCAGCCTCGCCGACCCGTTCCAGCAGGTATCGTCGCTCTTTCATCAGACCTCGATCGTGGTGACTCTGCGGGCGGCGCCGAGAAACGTCCGCTGTGCCGCACCCTGACAATAGCAGGGTCGCTGCGCGTCGTAACCTCCGCGATCGATCTGCTAATCTCGACCTCATGACCAGACGATGCGGCCGGTGGGCAACGGGCGTGGCACTCGGCCTGGGGATTGCCGCGTTGGCGGCGCGAACCGAGGCGCAGCCACAGCGGCCGCTGACGATAGACGTCATCTACGACCCCGCGAGTTCCATCAATTTCAGCGGATCGCCGACTACCGACGTCACGTGGATTGACGCGACCAGCTACATGCAGGCGCGGCCGTCAGCCGGCGGCGGCAGCGAGTGGGTCAGGGTCGACGCCGCGTCGGGCGCGGCAACGCCGATCTTCGACGCGGCGCGGATGGAAGGCGCGCTGGCGGCGGTACCCGGCGTGCCCGCGGACGCGGCGCGGGCGGCGGCGCGCTCCCGCAGCCTGATCATCAACCCGACCCGCACGGCCGCCGCCACATCGATCGGCGGCGACCTCTACCTGTACGAGTTCGGCGCAGCACGCGCGGTGCGGCTGACGACCGCCGCCGGCGACGAGGAGGAGGGCACGTTCAGCCCCGACGGCCGCCTGCTCGCCTTCGTGCGCGCGAACAACCTGTTCGTCGTCGACACCGCGACCCAGGTCGAGCGTGCGCTGACCGACGACGGCGGCGCCGAGATCCTCAACGGCAAGCTCGATTGGCTGTACCAGGAGGAAATCTATGGCCGCGGCAGATTCCGCGGCTATTGGTGGAGTCCCGATTCCGCGCGTCTGGCGTTCCTGCAACTCGATGAGCGGCCGGCCCCCGAGTACACCGTCGTCGACCACATCCCCTACCGGCCGGCGCTGGAGGTCACGGACTATCCGAAGGCAGGAGACCCGAACCCGAAGGTCCGGCTTGGGGTCGCGGCAGTGTCCGGCGGTACACCGCTGTGGATGGATACGAGCGGCTACGGCGGCGACTTCCTGATCGTCAATGTCGACTGGACGCCCGACAGCGAAGGCGTCGTGCACCACGTCCAGGATCGCGAGCAGACCTGGCTCGACCTGGCGATTGCCGAGGCCACCACCGGGAAGGCCCGCCGCCTCCTGCGCGAAACGACGAAGGCCTGGGTCAACGAGAACGGCCCCCCCGTGTGGCTCCGCGACGGCTCGTTCCTGTGGTTGAGCGAGCGGAGCGGGTATCAAGCACGTTTACCACTACAGGCGCGACGGCAGCCTGGTCAACCAGGTCACCAGCGGGCGCTGGGAGGTCCGGAGTTTCTACGGCATCGACGAGAGCAGCGGCAGGCTGTATTTCTCCTCGGTGGAACACTCCCCGATCGGCGTCGACATCTACCGCGTGCAGCTCGACGGCCGCGGATTGACGCGGCTCTCGACGACCGAGGGGACGCACCGCGCGATCTTCAATCCGACCTTCACGCACTACGTCGACGTCTGGAGTGATGTCGTCACGCCGACGCAGACGCGGTTGCATCGCGCCGACGGCTCGCTGGTCCGGGTGATCGACGCCAACCCGGTACCGGCGCTGCGCGATTTCCAGCTCGCACGGCCGGAGTTCCTGCAGGTCAGGACGCGCGACGGGCAGCCGATGGACGCGATGATGATCAAGCCTCCAGGCTTCGACCCGGCGAAGCGCTACCCGGTCTACCAGTACACCTACGCCGGGCCAGGAGCGGCGGTCGTCCTGAACGCCTGGGGCGGCGCGCAGCACATGTTCCACCAGCTGCTCGCGCAGCAGGGGGTCATCGTCTGGCTGCTCGACAACCGCAGCGCCAGTGGCCGCGGCGTCGAGGCGCAGTGGCCGGTTTACGGCCGGCTCGGCGAGCTCGAGCTGCAGGACCTGGAGGATGGCGTCACGTGGCTGAGAGCGCAGCCGTACGTCGACGCCTCAGCGCATGGTCCTGAGCGGCTGGAGCTACGGCGGCTTCATGACCGCGTACGCGCTGACGCACAGCACGAGCTGGGCCGCTGGTATCGTCGGCGCGCCGGTGACCGACTGGCGCGATTACGATACGGTCTACACCGAGCGGCTGATGAAGACGCCGGAGCACAACCCCGAGGGCTACCGCCGCACCGCACCACGCTTCGCCGCGGCCAACCTGCACGGGCAGATGCTGCTGATCCACGGCACCATGGACGACAACGTGCACATGCAGAACTCGGTGCAGTTCGCCTACGAGCTGCAGCGGCTGGGTAAACCGTTCGAGATGATGATCTATGCGAAGTCGCGCCACGCCTTCGGCGACGCACGGCTGGTGCGGCACCGGCAGCAGATTGATGCTCGACTTCGTGATGCGCGTCGTCGTCCCCGGGCGCAACCACGGCCAGCGGCTCGCGTTGATGCGCCTGCTCGACGCGATGCGCGGCGATACGCCGGTGATTGCCGCCGAACTGCGGCCGCCACGCGCCGAGCTCGATGCCGCGGAGGGGATGGACGCCTGGATCGACACGTACCACGCCGTCCGCAGCCTGACGCGGCAGGGCATCCGGGTGTTTCTCACCGACAGCGCGGTCGGAACGCAGGAGGAGAACAACCTGCGCCACCTCGTCACCAACCTCGGCAACGACGTGGCGCGCAGCCATGTCGTCCCGTTCCTCACGAGCAAGCACTCGCTCGAGTTCTGCGCTGTCGTACGCGGAGCAGGCAGCGCAGCACGGCTTCGATTCGCTGGTGGTGCTCGGCGGCGACAAGACCGTCGGCCGGCCGCGCTGCGTCGAACACGCCTGGGAACTGCGCGCCGCAATCCGAGCAGCGCGAGCCGCGCCTGTCGCTCGGCGGCTGGGCCAACCCGCAGGCGGACGCGATCGCGGCAGGTTGATTTCCTGGTCGACCCGAACTTCACCGGCGAGTACTACCTGACGCAGATCGTCAGCCACCTCGAATCTCGAGCCGGTGCGGCGTTCCTCGACGAGAGCCGTCGCCGCGAGGTCGACCATCCCCGGGATGTTCGGCGTGTTCTACTATCGCAGCGCCAACCTGCGGACTCTCCAGGCGCTGAGCCACTTCCTGCCGGTGCCGGTCGACGGCCTGGCCGCCGAGTTCGCGACCGGCGCCGAGCACCGACGGCACATTCGTGCCGTGCACGGATCCATTCACGTCGCGCGATGCGGCGAGCTGCGGCGTGCGCCATTTCTACATCAGCAACGTGCCGCTGATCGGCGCGTCGACGACGCTCGCGTCGATCATGCGGGAGCGTCGCCTGCATCTGCAGAATGTACGTGATCTACTTCACGTGCCTTCCGCCATCCACCCGGATCGTTTCGCCGGTGATGAAGTCGCTGTCGATCAGCGCCAGGACGGCCTTGGCGATCTCGATCTCGCCGCCCCAGCGGCCGAGCGGGGTGGCGCGTTCGACCGCGGCGAACTCCTCGTCCGAGGTGCCCTCGCGGCGCGACGATCGGCCCTGGCGCGATCGCGTTGACCAGGATCTGGTCGGCGGCCAGCTCCAGCGCCAGCGCCTCGGTCAGCGCGACGACGCCGGCCTTGGCGACGTAGTAGGTGAGGAAGCCCGGATAGCGCGGCCGGCCGCTGCGCGCCACCCAGTCGGCGAAGTTGATGATGCGGCCGCCGCGCAGCCGGCGCATGTGCGGAACCGCGGCACGCGCGCACAGCCAGGCCGACGCGCAGGTCGACGGCCATCTGCGCGTCCCAGTCGGCGACGTGATGTCGTCGACCGGCGTCGGCACGTAGAGCGACGCCATGTTGACGAGGATGTCGAGGCGGCCGAAGCGCGTCCACCGTTTCGTCGACGACCCGCTCGCACGCGGCCGGGTTCGCGCCAGGTCGGCCTGCAGCATCACGGCCCGGCGCCCCAGCGCCCGCACGGCGGCCGCGGTCTCCTCCGCCTCCGCGCGCGAGCGGTCGATAGACCAGCGCGACATCGGCGCCGCCGCGCGCCAGCTCGGTGGCGACCACCGCGCCGATCCGCTTGCCGCCGGTGATGAGCGCTACCCGGCCCTCCAGCTCCATGCAGTGACCTCGCGTCTCGAACGGTTCCGAGCTGTTCGAGGTCCGATTATGCATGTTCCGAAAGCCGCTTTCGCCGCCCGTAAGGCCGTCGCGCTGCCACCGCCGTAAACCCTTGTTCTGCGGGGTCCGGGCCGCTGGTCCGGATCGTGCCTGAGCCACCTCGCCCCGTTTCAGCACTATTGGCCTTCACCCAGAGGAGCTACCAGCTATGAAGAAAGCCCTGCACGTGTGCGTGGTTGCCGCCGCAGCCGTCCTGATGTCCGCGGTCTCGGCCTCCGCCCAGGTCACCACCCTGACCGCGACGCTGACCGGAGGGGAAGAGATGCCGATCGTGCTCACGGGTGCGGTCGGGACGATCGTCGTCTCGGTCGACCCGGTGGCGCGCGAGCTGACGGTCGAACTGCGCTGGTTCAACCTGCCGACCACGACGACGGCGGCGCATATCCACGTGGCACCGCGCGGCATCGCCGGACCGGTCGTGATCGACTTCCCGATTCCGCGCGGTGTCACCGGCGACTTCACGCAGTCGTTCCGGGTCGGCGCCGCGGCAGTTCCGGGCGCGGCCGGAGATCGGCATCAACACGATCGACGATGCGATCCAGGCGATCGTCGCCGGCAACGCCTACGTGAACATCCACACCACGGCCAACGGTGGCGGCGAGATGCGTGGCCAGCTGACGATTCCACAGCGCACGGTCACGGTGTCACAGGACAAGTAGCGCCAGGCAGCGCCGGGGCGAGGCGGGTTACCATTCGGCCATGCCCCGGCGTTGTGCCGCCAGGCTCGTCATCGTGTCGGCAGCCGTCGCCGTGCTGACCGGCTCGGCGCGCGCCGTTCAAGCTGCCGCTCGACAGCCGCGCCATCGAGGAGGCCATCGCCATCGGCCAGTCGCGCCTCGCCGCCGAACGAACGCAGCTTCCACGACCCATACCGCGTTGTCGTCAGCCGGCCGCCGGTCGATTACGTCGACGTCGTCACGCCGTTCCGCCGCGTCGTGCTGGCGGCGCAGGGGCGCGCGCGAGCTCGGCGGCCGGGGCTTCGGCCAGCGCGAGGCGCTCGACGGTGCTGGCCGCCGCGCCCGACGAACTCGACGCTCCGGTCGAGCTGACCTTCCACCCGCTGAACACCTACATCGGCGTCCCCGGTTACGTCGTCAGCGTCACTCCTGGCCCGGGCGCGACAGCGGCGGTGCCGCCGCGAAGCGTGACCGCCATGCCGCGCTTCGGCGCCGCGCGTCGACGGCATGCCGCTGCCGACGCCGGCGCCAGCAGCGCGGTGCTGCGCCGGCACGCTCGCAGCCGATGCTCGGCGGCACCGTCGATCGCGCGGTTCGACGGCCGGCGTGCTCGACCGATCGGCTGCGACCAACACGATCGTGATCGCGAGGCGGGACGGAGCTGGCGCGAGTGCCGCGTCGATCTCGCGCGCCTGCGGTAGCACGCCTGTACAGGCAGAAGGGCGGACCCTTGCGGCTCCGCCCTTGCCGGTGGAACGCTGAGACGGTCTGACGACCGGCTTACGACAGGACCTTGACGACGACGCGGCGGTTCTGCGCGCGACCCGGCGCGGTTGTTGTTCGGCGACGACCGGCTTCTCTTCGCCGTAGCTGATCACGTTGATCTTGTGCAGCGGCACCTGGTGCTGCTCGTAGAGGTAACGCTTCACCGCTTCGGCGCGCTCGAGACCGAGCCGCTCGTTGAGCATCTTCGAACCGACGTTGTCGGTGTGGCCTTCGATCTCGATGAAGACGTTCTTCGGCTCGGCCTTGAGCTGGCTGACGCATCTGGTCGAGGCGGGCCTTCGCTTCGTCCGGCAGGTCGGTCTTGCCGAACTTGAAGTTGCCCTGGTCCTCGCTGAGCGTCACTCGTAGACGAGCTTGCGGCGTGGCGCCGCTTCGACCGCGTCGACGCGGCGCGTTGACCGTCGTTGGCGCGGGCAGCCGCGGCGTCGGCCGCCGCGCGCGCCTCGGTCGCCGAGCGTGCCGGCCGCTTCGGCCTTGGCTGTCGACGGCGCCGATGCGCTCTTCGTTCTGGCGCGTCCGCTCCTGCGTCTCTTCGACCGTGCCGCTCAAGCGTGTCGACCTTCGTGTTGACGTTGCCGACTCTCGGTGCGCACGAACTTCTTGCGTGGCGCACGCCGGGGCAACCGCCACCGTCAGCGCGAGCATCGACGCTGCATAAAGACTCTTCCGCATGGTGTGTCTCTCCTCATCGAACGTACGACTAACTTCCGGGCGCCGGGCCTGACATGTACCCGCTCCGCGCGTGAACGACCAGGTTCTTCTTCCGCGTGCGAATCTCGAGCGGGTGCCATCCCGGGCGTTCGCCCGGCTCGAAGGTGATGAGGTACTGATAGCGAAGCTCGGTGAACAGATCCTGAATCGCCTCCACCGTGTGCGCGGGCACGCTGGCGATCCGCATGTCGCCGCCGGTCCAGCGTGCCAGGTCGGCCAGCGTTGCGGTCTCGCGGCCTTGCCGTCCGTCTGGATGACCGCAAATTCCCCGCCCGGGTGATCGAGCGGGTTCACCACGGTCAGCAGATAGACGGGAACGTCGATCGCGCTGGCGATCGCCGACACCTCCGGAGCGCGTCATCCGGCTGGCGGTGTCGACGCCGTCGGTGATCACGAGCAGCGCGCGATGCCGGTTGGCCGCGCTCGCCGACGCGGCGCGCGGTTGCGGCCGATCGCGTCGTAGAGCGAGGTCTTGCCCCACGGCTTGCCGTCGAGGCTGACGCGCCGCACGCGGTCGAGTTCCGTGGTGAAGTTGACGACCTGCTGCAGCTCCGAGTCGAACGTGAAGAGCGCCGCTTCGTCGCGGTCGCTGCGCAGGTTGGTCATCGCCACGCTGACCGCCTCGCGCGCGCGCTCCATGTTGCCGCCGACCGACATGCTGCCGCTGATGTCGAGCAGCACGGCCAGGCTGATCGGCGCGTCGCCGGCGTAGAAGTCGGTGATCGCCTCGGCTGATCCCGAGTCGATCACCTCGAAGTCCGCCTTCGTCAGGTCGCGGACCACCCGGCCCCGGCTGATCGCGTACCGCCACCGAAACCGTCACCGCCTCGACGCCACCCTTGAAGGTCACGAGCGGCGCGTCGCCGGAGGGCACCTGTGCGTCGGGCCCCTGGGCGGCAGGCGCGCGGCGCGGCGCCTCCTGGGCGTACGCCTGGACGGCATGGTTCCGGCGAGCAAACAGCTCATCACGGTTGGGAGGATGCGCCGCATCACGCCCGGTATATCTTCAAGCGTCTTGCCAGTGCGGGTTGCCTGTGAAGATTGAACGACTTACGAGGGCAGCCTGACGCAGCAATGCCCTGAAATGGACATCCAGGTGTAATTGTTACCTTATTTGCCGATGAGCTGTGTAATAACTGCTACGTGCGCCAAAAGGCCAGCGAAACGTCAAGGTCTCACCAGGCCGCGTGTAAGATGGGCCATGCCTACCCAGAAGTCCCGACCGGTGCCGGTCGCGGCCAAGGTCAACCGGTTCTCCTACGCCATCCGCAACATCGTGGCGGAGGCGCAAGGCCGTCGAGAGCTCGGGGCACGCGCGTTCGCTACCTGAATATCGGCGACCCTGTGGCCTTCGGCTTCCGGACGCCCGATCACCTGATCGAGGCGGCCACCAAGGCGATGCGCGACGGCCACAACGGCTACCTGCCGTCGGCCGGCATCCTGGCGGCCCGCGAAGCGGTCGCCGCCGACTACGCCGCGCGCGGCGTGCCGGTCTCGCCCGACCGCGTGCTCATCACCACCGGAACCTCCGAAGGCATCGAGCTCGCGCTCAACGCGCTCGTCGACGACGGCGACGAGGTGCTCGTCCCGTCGCCGACCTATCCGCTCTACACGGCGATCCTGGCCAAGATCGGCGCGACGCCGCACTACTACCGGACCGATCCGGACCGCGACTGGCTGCCGGACCTCGATCACCTCCGCAGCCTCGATCACCGCGCGCACCCGGGTGCTGGTCGTCATCGATCCGAACAATCCGACCGGCGCGGTCTACCCGCCGTCGGTGCGCCGCGCGCTGATCGAGATCGCCGAGCGGCACGAGCTGACGATCCTCGCCGACGAGGTCTACGGCGACCTCGGCTTCGACGGCCCGGTGCCGCTGCTCGGCACGCTCGACCTCGACGCGCCGATCATCTCGTTCTCCAGCCTGTCGAAGGCGTATCTCGCGCCCGGCTGGCGCGACCGGCTGGCTGGTCGTCGGCGCGCACGCCGCGGCTCGACGACGCGCTGGCGGCGATCAAGAAGCTGGCCGACGGCGCGGCTGTGCAGCCCGGGTCCGATGCAATACGCGGTCGCCGCGGCGCTCACCGGCGACCGCTCGCACCAGCCGTCGTTCCGCGCCGCGCTCGCCGAGCGCGGCACGCGTCACCACCGAGATGCTCAACGCGATTCCGGGGATGCGCTGCGTCGCGCCGCGCGCCGCCTTCTACGCGATGCCGCAGGTCGACGCTGCCGCCGGGCCGCACCGACGAGGAGTACGTGCTCGGCGCTGCTGCGCGAGACCGGCATCCTGTGCGTGCACGGCTCCGGCTTCGGCGTGGCGCCCGAGCAGGGCTTCTTCCGCATCGTGTTCCTGGCCGAACCCCGGCGAGCTGACGGCGATCTACGCCGACATCGGCGCGTTCACGCGCGATTACCTGCGCGCGCGGCTGACGGCGCCTGCCCGACGTGACAATCGACAATCCGCGCGCGCTGATCCGCTACGCACTCGTCGGCCTGGCGCTGACCGTCGGCGCTGTCGTGGATGCTGTACCTGGTCCGCGACACGCTGCTGCTGATCTACATCAGCGCGCTGGTCGCCATCGGGCTCTCGCCGCTCGTCAATGCGGCCGATCGCAGCGCCACTGGCGCCGTGCGCGCATGGCGAGCGGCGCCTGCCGCGCTGGGCGGCCATCCTGATCATCTACCTGTGCATCATCGGCGTCCTCGTCGGCGTCGGCATGCTGGTCATCCCGCCGCTGGTCGACACAGGCGCGCGACCTGTGGGCGCGCTTTCCCGAGCTGCTGCACAGCGGCCAGCAATGGCTGATCGACCGCGGCGCTGCTGAGCCGCGAGCTCTCGGTGCGTGAGGCGGTCGCAGCAGACGCCGGTCGGCGGCTCGGACGCGGTCGGCACCGTGCGTCGACGCCGATCTGGGGCGTCGTCGGCGGCATCTTCGGCTTCGTCACGATCCTGATCCTGACCTTCTACCTGCTCGTCGACGGCGACAACATCGTCGCGACGTTCGTCCGGCTGTTCCCGCGCGGCGAGCGCCTGCGCGTCGAGGATGCCTGCCGGCGGGTCACCGACCAAGGTCAGCGCCTGGCTCGGCGGCCAGCTGCTGCTGGCGGCGATCATCGGCACCACCGCGGCGATCGGCCTGTGGCTGCTCGGCGTGCCGTACTTCTACGTGCTGGCGCTGATCGCCGGCATCGGCGAGATGATCCCGGTCGTCGGCCCGGTGCTCTCGGCGATTCCGGCACTGCTGGTCGGCGCTGACCGTCTCGCCCACGCTCGGCGCTGGGCGTCGCGCTCTTCTTCTTCGTGCAGCAGCAGCTCGAGAATCACGTGCTGGTGCCGAAGGTGATGGAGCGGCAGGTCGGCGTCAGCGCCGTCGTCGTGATCATCTCGCTGCTGATCGGCGGCTCGCTGCTCGGGATCGTCGGCGCCATGCTGGCGGTGCCGACCGCGGCGATCCTGCAGGTGCTGTTCCAGGAGCTGGTCCCGGAGGGGCCGACGGCCTGATGCCGCGCGCCTGGCACGCGCTCGCTGCCTACATTGTCATCGCGTTCGTCGCCACCTGGCCGCTGGCCGCCGGCCTCGGCCGCGACGTCGCCTGGGACCTCGGCGATCCGGTCCTCGTGACCTGGGCAATCGCCTGGGACTGCGAGCAGCTGCTGCGCATCCTCGCCGGCGACCTCTCACGCCTGGCGACGTTCTTCGACGCCAACATCTTCTACCCGGCGCCGCTGACGCTGGCCTACTCCGAGCACCTCATCGGCGCAGGCGATCCAGGTACTGCCGATCTATGCGCTCACCGGCAACCCGATCCTCTGCTACAACCTGCTGTTCCTCTCGACGTTCGTTCTCTCCGGGCTCGGCACCTACCTGTTCGTGCGCGAGCTGACCGGCAGCCCGCTGGCCGCCTTCGTCGCCGGGCTGCTGTTCGCGTTCGCGCCGTACCGCATCCCGCAATCGCCGCACCTGCAGGTGCTGTCGGCGCAGTGGATGCCGTTCGCGCTCTACGGGTTCCGGCGCTACTTCGCGTCGCTGCAGCCACATGACGGAAACGCCGGCACGGCCGTGGCCCGGCTGCGACCACTCGCCGGTGCCGTCGCCGCGCTGGTGCTGCAGAACCTGTCGTGCGGTTACTACGTCCTCTACTTCTCCCCGTTCGCCGTCCTCTATGTCGCCTGGGAGCTTACGGAGCGTCGGCTCTGGCACGACAGCCGCGTCTGGCGGCACCTCTCGTTCGCCGCGGTCGCGGTTCTCGCAGCAACCGTTCCGTTCCTGTTGCCGTACGCCCTCCTTCGCGAGCAACTCGCCCTCAGCCGGAGCACCGCCGAAGTGGTGCGCTACTCGGCTGACGTCTATTCATACCTGACGGCGTTCAGCGCGCAGCCGGTCTGGGGCGGCGTCATGAACGTCTTCCCGAAGGCGGAAGGGGACCTGTTTCCGGGCCTGACGCCGCTGCTGCTCGCCGCCGCCGGCCTGGCCGCCGCCGCAGCGGCCGCCGTGCGTACCGCCGCTGGTGCCAGCGAGCCGCGGCGCGGGCACCGGTTTGCCGGCGCATTGCTGGCGGTGGCGGCGCTGCACCTGGCCGCCGCGATAGCCGTCACGTTCCTGCGCCGCATCACCCTCGATCTCGGCGTGTTCACGATCCGCATGACCGACGCCAGCCAGCTGCTGCTGCGTGCGTCGCTCCTGCTGGTGATCGCGCTCGTCGCGTCGCGGCGGCTACGCATTGCGGTCACTGTCTTCCTCCAGGCCCGCGGTTTCGTTCTCCTCTCACTCGGCGCTGCCCTGTGGCTCTCGCTCGGGCCGCTGCCGCAGGCGCTCGGCCGTCGGGTCGACCTCGCCGGCCCGTATGCGCTCCTCTACGAGTACGTGCCCGGGTTCGACGGCGTGCGGGTGCCGGCCCGCTTCGGCATGATCGCGGTGCTGATGCTGGCAGTGCTCGCCGGTTACGGGGCGCAACTGTTCGACCGGCGCCGCCTTCGTCCGTGCCTCGTTGTCCTGGCGCTGCTGTTCCTCGCGGAAAGCCTGGTGCTGCCGTTCACCGTGAACGGCAGCAGCGCCCTGCGCGGCTACCGCAGTCCAGAGCCGCGCCTCCAGCGCCCGCAGCGCGCACCGGCCGTCTACCACGCGCTTGCGCGTCAGGACGCTGCAACGGTCGTCGCGGAACTGCCGCTTGGCGTCCCCGACTACGACCTGCGCGCCATGTACTACTCCATCGTTCACTGGCGGCCACTGGTGAATGGCTACAGCGGCTTCTTTCCCCCGCGATACGGTCAGCTGACGGCGGCGCTGTCCGATGTGCCGCGCCATCCGCAGATCGCCGTCGAGGCGTTGCGCGCCAGCGGCGCTACGGTCGTGCTGGTCCACGAGGCGGCGTACCTCGATGACCAGGGTGCTGCGACGTCGAACGCACTCCGGCAACTCGGCCTCGTCGAGCTCTTCCGCGACGGACAGGATGTGCTTCTGCGGCTGCCGTGAAAGTTGGTACGCCGGTTGCCCTAGGTTCCGCCAGCGACGATGACGACGGCAGCTTACGCAGTCCCGGGCTCCTTTAGCGGTATCGCAGCACCCAAACTGTGGAACTTCTCTATCCGCCGGTCATTGTTTGGCGATGTTGTGCTGCTGGTGTTCCTGCTGGCGCAATGCCTCGATGGCGTTTTTACATACGTCGGCGTACAAACCTACGGCATCGGCATTGAGGCGAATCCTCTGATCGCGGCCATGATGGCGCATGTCGGGCATGGGCCGGCGCTGATGGGCGCCAAGTCGGTGGCCGGGTTGCTCGGCATCGGGCTGCACCTGCGCCAGGTGCATGGCGCCGTCGCCGCACTGGCGCTGTTCTACCTGGCGGTAGCGGTGGTCCCGTGGATGGCGATCCTCTTCGCCTGACGCTGCTCGCTGACCTCCTCGCCTGACGTTCCTCCCTTGATCTGTCGCCTGCGCTGGCTGATCTGTCGCCTGCGCTGGCGTTGCGCACGGCTGCGACGGTCGGCTTGTTCGCGCCGGTCCTGCTCGCGGACGAAGCGCCCAGCTCTCCCATAGAATGGCGCGATGACGCGCCCTGACCCGCTGCGCTACCTCAACAACGAGCTCGACGTCCTGCGTGAGCAGGGCCTCTACCGCTCCTTCCGCGTCCTCGACGGCGAGCAGAAGGCGCACGCCTCCTTCGACCATCGTTCCGTCGTCAACCTTTCCTCCAACAACTATCTCGGGCTCACGACACACCCGCTCCTCCGCGAGCGCGCGCAGGCGGCACTGCAAGAGTATGGCGTCGGCTCAGGCTCGGTCCGGACCATCGCCGGGACCATGGCGATCCACCTGGAACTCGAACGCCGGCTCGCCCTGTTCAAGAAGACGGAGGCGACGGTTGTCTTCCAGAGCGGCTTCACTGCCAACGCCGGAACGGTGTCGTCGCTGCTCGGCCGTGACGACGTGATCATCTCGGATGAACTGAATCACGCCAGCATCATCGACGGCGCCCGGCTGAGCCGCGCGGCGATCAAGGTGTTTCCCCATCGCGACGCGGACGCCGCCCGCGCGATCGCGGCCTCGCTGCCGGCGGCGCAGCGCAAGCTGCTCATCACCGACGGCGTCTTCAGCATGGACGGCGATCTTGGCGCGCTGCCGGCGCTGTGCGACGTCGCCGATGAGTTCGGCTGCATCATGATGGTCGACGATGCGCACGCCAGCGGCGTCTTCGGGCGAGCTGGCCGCGGCACTGTCGACCATTTCGACCTGCACGGCCGCGTCGACGTGCAGGTGGGGACGTTGTCGAAGGCGATCGGCGCCTTCGGCGGCTACGTTGCCGGCTCGCGGGCGCTGATCGAATTCCTGCATCACCGCGCCCGCCCATTCCTGTTCTCCACCTCGCACCCGCCGGCGGTCGCGGCCACCTGCATCGCCGCGCTGGACGTGCTCGAGAGCGAGCCGCAGTGGATCGAGCGGCTGTGGGAGAACACGCGGTTCTTCAAGAGCGGCCTCGAGGCGCTCGGTTTCGACCTCGGGCGGAGCGAGAGCCCGATCACGCCGGTAATTGCCGGCGATGCGGCCAGGGCGATGCGGCTGTCCGATCGGCTGTTCGAGGAAGGCGTGTTCGCCCAGGGGATCGGCCATCCGACTGTCGCCAGGGACAAGGCACGCGTCCGCACGATCGTCACTGCCACGCACACCAAGGAAGAGCTGACATTTGCGCTCGAATGCTTTGCCAGAGTCGGCAAGGAGCTCGGCATCCTCACACTGGACTGATCCATAATCGGGGCGACAGCCACCATGCACGTCCCTCCCTTGCCGCGCACGCCGGGCGAGCAGAGCCGCTTCTTCGAGGCCTACACGCAGGGCTTGACGACGCTGGAGCTGGAGCGCCTGTTCACGCGCGACGCGCCGGAGGCGTACCGCTTCTTCTCGCGACAGATCGATCGCGATGCCCTCAGCAAGCTGCCGTGGCATCGCCGCACACTGCAGCACGCACGCCTGTTCTTCCTGGCCTTCACGCTCAAGCTGACGCCGGCGCGCCGCGCCATCTACGCCGTGGCGCTGGTTTCCACCATCATCGGCCTGGTCGAACTGCTGCGCGGCATGCGGCTGCTGCTGGTGCCGCATCCGGTGTTCGCCGACGGCACCTTGTGGCTGCTCGGCGGGTTCCTGCTGATGAACCTGCTGGTCGTCCTCGAGGTCGCGGATCGGCTGTCACTGAAGAACGACCTGGAGATCGCGCGCGAGATCCAGCAGGCGATGTTGCCGCGTACCGCCTACCAGGCGGGTGGGCTTGATGCGTTCGGCATGACGAGGCCGGCGAACACCGTCGGCGGTGACTTCTACGACATCATCGCCCTGCCCGACGGCCGCGTGCTGCTGGCGCTCGGCGATGTCGCCGGCAAGGGCAGCCCGGCCGCGCTGCTGATGGCGCTGCTGCTGGCGATGATGCGGACGCTGGTCGACGAAGGGCTCGAGGGCTCGGCACTTCTCGCCCGGCTGAACGCACAGATCGTCAAGCACGCACCGGCGTCGCGCTTCATCACCTTGTTCGTCGCCGTGCTGCATCCGGTCACCGGCGCGTTGGTCTACGTCAACGCCGGCCAGAATCCGCCGCTGCTGCGCCGCGCCTGCGGGAGCTACGAACGGCTGCGCGACGGCGGCATTGCCCTCGGCATGTTCGAGTTCGCCACCTATACCACCGGTCAGGTGACACTCGATGCCGGCGACGTCCTGGTGATGTACAGCGATGGCATCACCGAGGCCGAGAATCCCGAGGGCGAGGCGTTCGACGAGGCCGGCCTCGAGCGAATCGTGAACAGCCGCGGCTGGAGTTCGGCCCGCGAACTGGGCTGGGCGACCTTCGAGGCCGTTGAACAGCACGTCGACGGCAAGCGGCTGCTCGACGACCTGACGGTGCTAGTCGCCAGGCGCCTTCCTCCCCTGCCGGTGCTATGAGCAGGATGGTGCAACGGCTCGCGCTGTTCCTCGCGTGTCTGCTGACGGCCGCAGCGCCTGCGCTGGCGCAACGCCCCGTCACGCAGCGCGGCGCGGGCCAGGGCAGCGCCAGCCAGGGCACTTCTGCGCCTGCCCCGACCGAGCAGGGGCTGGCTGTCGACCTGCTGGTGCGCCGTCTCGAGGAGACCCTCAACGCCGGCGACCGCGACGGCTTCCAGGCGCTGTTCGATGCCGTGCCGCAGGTGCTGGTGGACCGCTATGCCAGCGACCTGCTCGTGCCTGGCGCGGTGAAGACCGTCGTCCGCGAGCGCGATCGTGCCGACCTCGAAGGCGCCCCGGCCGGAGACGGCAACCGCCTCGTCGTCGAGTTCTTCGTCGAGACCGCCGGGCGCGCCCGCATTCTGACCGCCGGCCTCGACGTCCGCAGGCCGCCTGGCGGTGACGCCGCGTCGTGGCGGATTGTCCGCGCGGAGGGGCTCACGGCGGTCGAAGGCTTGTACCGGCTTCGCCTGAACACCACGACCCAGTATGCGGCGCGCAACTTCGAGGTGACCTCCGAGGACGTCCGCTTCGTGCTGCAGGACGGCACCGTGTTCCTGGTCGAGTCTGACGACGGCGTCACCGGCCTGGTGCTGCTCGGCCGCGGCGAGATGCGCTTCGCGCCGGCGCCGGCGGCGGAGCGCGGACAGCTGCGGATCTTCTCCGGCGCCGAGACGCTGGCCGCGGCGTTCGACTCGGCGTTCATCCGGATCAATCCGGGCGACTACAACCGGCGCGTCACCGCTGCGGCGCTCACAGCCACGACCGCCGACGCGCGCCAGGCGCGGCGGGCACAGGACGTCTTCGCGCGCGAATCGTTGAAGTCCCTCACGCTCGACCTGAGCGACCTGAGCCGCGACACCTGGCACCTGCTGCCGCCGGCCGACGACTTCCTCGCCGAGATGCAGACGCGCCGCTACGGCATGCTGACGTTCATCGCGATCGACGTTCGCAGGCGGAAGACGTCTCGCTCTTCCAGCGCGACCGCAAGCGGACGATTGCGCTCTACCCGTCCGCCGCCAAGATCGCCGCACGCGGCCGCTTCTACAGCGACGACATGCTGCGCGAGTACGACGTCCTCGACTACAACATCGACGCGGCGATCAACCCGCAGCGCGAGTTCATCGAGGGGCACGCGCGGCTGGCGATCCGCGCCCGCACCTCGCTGTCGACGCTGACGCTGCGGCTCGCCGAGACGCTGGCGGTGACCAGCATCACCAGCGTCGAGTACGGCCGGTTGCTGTTCCTCAGCGTCCGTAACCAGAACACCGTGCTGATCAACCTGCCGCGTCTGCTGCAGCAGGATGCCGACCTGACGCTTATTTATCAACTACTCCGGCCGCATTACCGGCGCAGCAGCTCGATAGCGAGACGATCCAGGTCGGCAGCGAGGGGCCGCCCCAGAACGACCTGCCGCAGTTCGCGATGGAGCCGAACTTTCTCCTGAGCAACCGGGCTTATCTGGTACCCACAGAACCCGGTGCCGGATTATGCGACGGCGACGCTGCGCCTGACGGTGCCCGAGGGCTACACCTGCATCGCCAGCGGTGAGCCGCAGCCCGGCGGCGCGGCGGTGACGCTGAAGCGACATCCTGACGCTGCCCGATGGCGAGACGTTCAGCTTCCGCGCCAACCAGCCGCTGCGCTACTTGGCGGTGGTCGTCAGCCACTTCAGACGCGTCGGCGAAAAGACCATCATTGTCGGCCCCGGCCAGGGCGGTGCAACCGTCCCCGACCAGGTCGCCGTCCGCGTCGAGGCGAACCCGCGACAGCAGGGGCGGGGCCGCGCGCTGGTCAAGCCGATCGAGGACGTGCTGCAGTTCTACACCACCGTCATCGGCGAGGCGCCATTCCCGTCCGCCACGGTCGCCCTTGTCGAGAGCGACCTGCCTGGGGGGCACAGCCCGGGCTACTTCGCCGTCGTGAACGACCCGGCGCCGGGCGCCGCGATCACCTGGCGCACCGACCCGGCCTTCTTCGACGGCTTCCCCGAGTTCTTCCTCGCGCACGAGCTCGCGCACCAGTGGTGGGGCCAGGCGATCGGCTGGAAGAACTACCACGAGCAGTGGATCAGCGAAGGGTTCGCGCAGTACTTCGCCGCGCTCTACGCGCGAGAAGTCGCGCGGCGACCGGGTGTTCCACGACATGCTGCGGCAGTTCCGCCGCTGGTCGCTCTCGCAGTCCGACGAGGGGCCGGTCAGTCTCGGCTACCGGCTCGGGCACATCAAGAGCGACATGCGCGTGTTCCGGGCGCTGGTCTACAACAAGGGCGCCGCGGTGCTGCACATGCTGCGGCGGATGCTCGGCGACGAGGTCTTCTTCGACGGGCTGCGCCGCTTCTACGAGGATCGGAAGTACCAGAAGGCCGGCACCGACGACCTGCAGCGCGCGTTCGAAGCGGAATCAGGCCGCAGCCTCGAGCGCTTCTTCGAACGCTGGATTTACGGTACCGCCATGCCCCAGGTGGCCTACCGCACGTCCATCGCCGATAGCGCGGTGACGGTGCACTTCGAGCAGACGACCGAGCTGCTCTTCGACCTGCCGGTCACCGTCACCCTCACCTACACCGACGGCACGACGCAGGACGTCGTCGTCGTGCTCAGCGACAAGGTCACGGACCAGGTGATCCCGGCCCGCCGCCCGGTCCGGCAGGTCCAGGTCAACCGCGACTCCGCGGCCGTCGCCGAGTTCGACCAGCTCTGACCGCCTCGCCGGCGGTGCGCGGGCACCGCCAACCCGCGCCGGCGCGGCCGCAACAGCGGCCATAACCGTCAGAATGGGCCATAAATTCTCCAGATTCCGGCACTTGAACAGTATGATCGGACGGTTATGGATACGGTCACGCTGACCATCGACGGACGAGCAGGTCACGGTCGAAAAGGGCAAGACCGTCCTGCAGGCGGCCATCGAGGCGGGCATCTCGGTTCCCTATTACTGCTATCACCCCGGTCTCGGCGTCGACGGCTCCTGCCGCGTCTGCGTCGTCAAGATCGAGAAGATGCCGAAGCTGCAGACGTCGTGCTCGACGGCGTGCACCGAGGGCATGGTGGTGCTCACGCGCGAGCCGGAGGTCGTCGCGGCGCGCGCCGGCGTCCTCGAGTTCCTGCTGGTCAACCACCCGCTCGACTGCCCGGTGTGCGACAAGGGCGGCGAGTGCCCGCTGCAGGATTTCTCCTATACCTTCGGCCCGGCCGACAGCCGGATGGACTTCCCGCGCCGCGTCTTCGACGGCGAAGGGCGTCAAGGCCGACGTCGACTTCGGTCCGACGCTGATGCTGAACCGCAACCGCTGCATCCTGTGCACGCGCTGCGTCCGGTTCATGCGCGAGATCGACGCCGACGCGCAGATCGGCATCGTCGATCGCGGCTACGGCAGCGAGATCGCCACGTTCCGCGAGGAAGGCGTGCATTCGCTGCTGTCGGGCAACCTGATGGACGTCTGCCCGGTCGGCGCGATCACGACGCGGGACTACCGCTTCAAGAGCCGGCCGTGGGACAACCCGGGCGTCGTCGACACCATCTGCACGCTGTGCTCGAAGGGGTGCAACACCAGCTCGTGGCTCAAGGCGAAGCCGGAATGGGCGAAGGGCGCGCGGCTGATCCGCATGACGCCGCGCTTCAACCCCGACGTCAACAGCTACTGGATGTGCGACATCGGCCGCTTCAACTACCACTGGATCGAAGGCGACACGCGGCTGCGGCGGCCGATGCTGCGCAGCGGTGCGCGGCCTCGAGCCGCTCGTCGTGGCACGACGTCGAGCCGCGGCTGCGCGACCGCATCCAGGAGGCCGGCTCGGCCGATCCGACGTCGGTGCGCTTCCTCGTGTCGGCCCATGCGGCCGACCGAGGAGCTGTTCGTCCTGAAGGAGACTGGTCGAGGGCCTGCTCGGGCGCGGACGGTGCTCAGGCGGTCGACCGTCACCTGGACGCGCACCGAGAAGCCGCAGCCGCCCGGGCGCCAAGTTCAAGGTGCCGGCACACGGATGCGCCGAACGTCAACGGCGCCCGCGACCTCGGCTATCGCGGTCGGCGCCGGCAACGACGGGCCGCCCGACCTGCGCGACGCTGCGCACCGCGGTCGAGGGCGGCGGCGTCAAGGCGCTGTACGTGATCGATCCGGGCCCCGACGGCTCGATCGGCGACCTGTCGTGGCTGATCGCCGCGCGCCGCAGCGGCGCGCTGCCGCTGCTGATCGTGCAGGGCGTGCTGATGACGGAGCTGGCCGCCGCCGCCGACATCGTCCTGCCCGGCGCCGCCTATGTCGAGAAGGACGCGCATCTACACGAACGACCGACGGTCACGTGCAGGCGTGCGTCGCGGGCGATCACCGCGCCGGGCGAAGCGCTCGAGGACTGGCAGATGCTGGTGAACGTGGCTCGCTCGCTCGGGCTGACACTGCGCTACAAGTCGTCCGCAGGACGTGCGGCGCGCCATCGCCGCAGCGATGCCGGGCACCGCCTACGCCAACGCCGACAAGATCGCCTTCAGCCGGCCGGTGACGGCGCGCAACTGGCTGCAGGCGTCGAATCCGTCCGAGCGGTGGAAGTGGGACTTCATGTACCAGGACCTGCCGCCGGTGAAGGGTCACATCGTGCAGATGGAAGGCGCGCCGCCGCTGCAGGGCACGCCGTACATTCCGCTGAAGCCGGTCTAGGCTGAAGGCGGTCTCAAGAGCGTCGGAGAGCGGGGACCCGACTTGGGTCGCCGCTGACTAGTCCGGACGACGAGCCGAACGCGTCACGTTCCGGGAAGAAGCATGGAAGAAAACGTCACCTTGCTGGCAGCGTTCGGGGCCGGGCTGCTCTCGTTCATCTCGCCCTGCGTCCTGCCGCTCATCCCCGGCTACCTCTCCTACATCTCGGGCGTGTCACTCGACGAGATGCGCGGCACGCCTGGTGCCGGCGGCGGTGCCGCGGTCGCCCTCGCTGCTCCGCCGGACAGCGCGCCGCCGCGTGCTCATCTCCTCGCTGGCCTTCATCCTCGGCTTCTCGCTGGTGTTCATCGCGCTGGGCGCCTCGGCGACGGCGATCGGTCATTTCGTCGCCGCGCGGCTGTCGCTGCTCGGCCGCATCGCCGGTGCGATCATCGTCCTGTTCGGCCTGCACACGATGGGCGTGCTGCGCATCGAGTGGCTCTATCAGGAGAAGCGGGTCCAGACCAAGGCAACGCCGACCAGTTTCATCGGCGCCATGCTCGTCGGCATCGCCTTCGCCTTTGGCTGGACGCCGTGCATCGGGCCGATCCTCGCCGGCATCCTGGCGATCGCCGCGACCCGCAGCGCGTCGGCGATGGCGTCCAGCTGCTGGCGGTCTACTCGCTCGGCCTCGCCGTGCCGTTCTTCGCCGCCGCACTCGCCATCAACCGCTTCTTCTCGGCCCTGAGCCGCATCCGCAAGCACTACCACATGATCGAACTGGTCTCGGGCGCCATGCTGGTCGTCATCGGCGTGCTGATCTTCACGAACAAGTTCACGGTCATCGCCCAGTGGCTCTCACCGTATCTGCCGGTCTACTGATCGCACGGCGATCCTCATCGGTTATCCTCTAGCCGATGCAGTCCCGTGCAGCCCGCTTTACGGTGGTCGCGCTGCTCCTGGCCGTCGGCGCCGGCGCGGCGGCCTTCACGTGGTGGGCGGCGCAGCGACTGAGCGCCGAGGCATCGGCCGCGACCGACGCCGGCGTGCACCTCGATCGGCTGACGGCGGCGATCGGCAGCCTTGGGGCCGCGCAGGCCGGATATGTCGCGCCGGGCCAGCCGTACGGCCAGTGGCAGGAGCGCGTCGATGCGCTCCTGCAGCAGATCGCCGCCGAAAGCGACGCCCTGCGGCCGCTCGCCCGGTCCGCGGGCGGCGCTGCCGCCATGCAGGCGCTCATCAACGACGTGGACCGCTTTGCCGAAGCCGACACGCGGGCCCGCGACAGCCTCCGCCTCGAGGACCCGCTGTCCGCCGCCGACGCGATCTTCAACGACGGGCACGAAACGCTCGGCATGATGGCGGCGTCGCTGCGCGACCTGCGATCCGCCGAGGCGGTCGCTCTCACCTCCCGGCGCGCCGCCCTGGAACAGCAACTGCTGTTGACGCTCGGCGCTGCGGCCGCACTCTGGGCGCTCGGCTTGCTCCTGCTGGCGCGCGCGCCGCGCATCGCACCGGCCGAATCCGTGTCGACCCTCGACGTTCGCGGTGCGGCTCACGCCGGGCAGGAGCCTGCCGCTCAGGACGCCGTGCGACGTGCGCACCCCGCCGCCGCCATCGGAGCTGTCACACCAGGCCGCGCTGCGGTCGATCTGGCTGCCGCAGCCGATCTGTGCACCGACATCTCGCGCCTGGCCAATGCCGCCGGCCTGCCCGACCTGCTGGCGCGCGCCGCGGTGGTGCTCGACGCGTCCGGCATCATCGTCTGGGTGAGCGCCGGTGACGAGCTCTTCGCCGTCACGGCGCACGGCTACGATCCGCGGGTGATCAGCGCGGCTTGGCTCGATCGAGCGATCAGCCGACAACGCCACCGCGAACGCGTGGCGCAACGGCGAGCTGCGCACGGTCCCCGGCGACTCGATGAGCAACGGCGCGATCGTCGCGCCGATGTTCGCGCCCGGCAGCTGCATCGGCGTGCTCGCCACTGAAGTGCGCCACGGCCGTGAAACCGATGCGGCCACGCAGGCGGTGACGACGATGGTTGCCGCGCAGCTGGCCACCGTCGTCAGCGCGCAGCTCCCGGTCCCGGATCCTCAGTAAGCAGGCCAACGCGCAAGTCGCCGTGGCGCGGCGCTCGGGGAGCGGCGCCGGGAAAGTTGGCATAATCACGCCATGGCGAAAGACGATCGGAAGGCCGCGATCCTCGAGCGCGTCGAGCGCGAGAAGGTGAAGTTCATGCGTCTGCAGTTCACGGACATCCTCGGCGCGATCAAGAACGTCGAGGTGCCCGACCGGCAGTTCGACGAGGCGCTCGACGGCCGCATCATGTTCGACGGCTCGTCGATCGAGGGCTTCGTCCGGATCGAAGAGTCGGACATGTATCTCAAGCCCGACCTCGACACGTTCCAGGTGCTTCCCTGGACCTACGGCGGGCCTGAGCGCGTCGGCCGGATCATCTGCGACATCGCCAACCCGGACGGCACGCCGTTCGCCGGCTGCCCGCGCTCGACGCTGAAGCGGGTCATCGCGCTCGCCGCGGAAGCCGGCTACACGATGAAGGCCGGTCCCGAGGCGGAGTTCTTCCTGTTCCAGCGCGCCCAACGGCGAGCCGACGACCGAGACGCACGACTCGGGCGGCTACTTCGACCTGACACCGGTCGATCTCGGCGAGGACGTGCGGCGCGAGATCGTCCTCACGCTCGAGCAGATGGGATTCCACGTCGAGGCCGCGCACCACGAGGTCGCGCCCGGTCAGCACGAGATCGACTTCCGTTACGACGATGCGCTGATCACGGCCGACAACGTGAGCACGTTCCGCTTCGTGGTGAAGAACGTGGCCAACCGCCACGGCCTGCACGCGACGTTCATGCCCAAGCCGATCTTCGGCGTCAACGGCAGCGGCATGCACACGCACCAGTCGCTGTTCGTCAAAGGGCGCAACGTCGTTCCATCGACGAGAAGGCCGAGTGGCAGCTGAGCCGCACCTGCCTGCAGTACATCGGCGGCCTGCTGCGCCACGCCAAGGGGTTCTGCGCGATCACCAATCCGCTGGTGAACTCGTACAAGCGACTGGTGCCCGGCTACGAAGCGCCGACCGCGATCGCCTGGTCGGAGCGGAACCGCAGTCCGCTCGTCCGGGTGCCGGCGTCGCGCGGCGGCGACGACGCGGCATCGAGCTGCGGATGCCCGACCCGTCGTGCAATCCGTACCTCGCGCTCGCGGTGATGCTGCGCGCCGGCCTCGACGGCATCGAGCAGCAGATCGACCCTGGCCCGCCGGTGAACAAGAACATCTACAAGATGAGCCATCGCGAGCGGCGCCACCTGCGCATCGACGAGCTGCCGGGCAACCTGAGCGAGGCGCTCGACGAGCTGGAGAAGAGCGACCTGATGCGCGAGACGCTCGGCGATCACATCTTCGACCACTTCCTCGCCGCCAAGCGCACCGAGTGGGACAGCTACATCCGCCACGTCTCGCCGTGGGAAGTCGACCGCTACCTGAACACCTACTAGTGCAAACTGGCCGTGGGCGTCCCTGGCGTCCCCTGACCGACGACAGCCCGTCCCGACGCCGTGCACAGGCGCGCGACGCAGACGCCGTCGATCGGATCCGGCGATTCCTGCCGGGCACGCGCTTTGAACAGTCCCAGTCGGCCGCGGCGGATCACCGGGGTGCGTTACTTCAGGCAGGCGCTGGCATCGCTGCTTCCCGGGTCCGGACAGGACATTCACGATCCGTCCGCGACGTCTTCATCCGGCTTGCGGGAGGAACCACACATGACACACGATCGCGACTGTTTGCCGCCGTCCTCTGCGCCATCCTGATCGCCGGCTGCGCCGCGCGCGGCGTCCGCATCGCCGAGCTGAAGGATCAGCCCGACCAGTACGACAACAAGACGGTCAGCGTCAACGGTGTCGTGACAGCGAGCTTCGGCATCCCGCTGGTACCGTTCCAGCTGTACAAGGTGGACGACGGCTCCGGGGAGATCACCGTGCTGTCGCGCTCGGGGCGTGCGCCGCGCAAGGGTGCGCGGGTGGAGGTCAAGGGCCGCCTGAACGAGCTCGGCACCTTCGGCGGCACCGTCGTCGGCCTGCACATCGAGGAGCGGGACCGGAAGATCAAGAGCTGAAACTCAGGTGATGATCTTGACCGCGACCGCGGTCATGTCGTCCACGTGGGCACCGCCGCCGGTGAAGTCGGCCACGTCGTCGAAGATCGCGTCGACGATGGCGCGGGCCGGTTCGGCGCGGTGCTCACGCACGACGCTGCACAGGCGCTGCGCGCCGAAGTCTTCGCCGACTTCGTTCTCGGCTTCGAAGATCCCGTCCGTGCAGAACACCACGACGTCGTCGCGGTGCAGCGGCAGCGTCAATTCGTCGTAGCTCACGCCCGGGAACGAGCCGAGCGGCACACCTGGCAGCTCGATCTGGCGGCAGCCTTCCGCGGTGCAGCGGATCGGGATACGGCAGGCCGGAGTTGGACAGCGTGACCGTTCGCTCGCGCGAAGTCGAAGAAGGCGTAGCACAGCGTGCAGTAGTACTCCTCGAGCTGTCGCTCGTGCAGGATGGTGTTCATCGCCTGCAGCACACCGGAGACGCTGAAGCGATCCGGCGTAAAGCGGCGCCGCATCGTGCGCGAGCGCACCAGCTCCGCCGCGAACGCGCCGTAGAGCGCCGCCGGCGCACCCTTGCCCGACACGTCACCGACCGCCACGACCAGGGTGTCCGGGTCCGGCGTCAGGAAGTCGTGCAGGTCGCCGCCGAGCTCGCGCGCCGGCTCGAAGCGGCCGGCGACGTCGGCGTCACGCAACGGTCTTCGGCAGTTCTGCCGGCAGCAGCGCGACCTGCACACGCTGGGCGAACCGCAGCTCCTTCTCGATCCGCTCTTCGTTGCGGCGCACCTCCTCGTAGAGGCGGGCGTTGTCGATGGCCACGGCGGCCTGGCTGGCGAGCAGCGTCAGCAGCTCCTTGTGCTCCTTGGTGAAGGCATCGAGCTCGGGGCTCTCCAGGTCGAAGACGCCGATGCAGCGATCCTTGATCAGCATCGGGATGACCATCTCGGAGCGCGCGTCGGCCACCAGGTCGATGTAGCGCGGATCCTTCGACACGTCGGCGACGAGCACCGCTTCCTTGTGCAGCGCCGCCCAGCCGACCAGCCCCTCACCCAGCTTCATGTGCTTCGACTCGGCGCCCTTGCCGTAGCGCACGGCCATCTTCATCTCCAGCTCCTGCGTGTGCTCGTTGAGCAGCAGGATGCCGAAGGTGCGGTAGTCGATCAGCCGCTTGGTCAGGCTGGCGATGCGGGTGAGCAGGACGTCGAGGTCGAGGATCGACGACATCTCGCGGCCGATCTCGGCGAGCGTTTCGAGCGTGTCGACGTAGTGCCGCTCGGAGCGGAACAGCCGCGCGTTCTCGATGGCGACCGCGACGTGCGCGGCGAACTGCCGCAGCAGCGATTCATCCTGGCTGGTGAACGCGCCCTCCGACTCGCTGAGCAGGTTGAGCGCACCGATCACCTGTGCCCTTGCGGCGCATCGGCACCGCCAGCTGCGACAGCATGTTGCGCAGCGGACCCTTGTAGCGCGGTTCCTGGCGGATGTCGTTCACCAGGATCGGCCGTCCTTCCTCGACGGCTGCACCGACCACCCCCTGGCCGACCTTCAGGCGCAGTGTGGCGGCCACGCCATCCGGGATAGCCAACGGCGTAGGCGATGCCGAGCTCCTGCCGCTTGTCGTCGAGCAAGTAGACCGAGAATGCGCTGAAAAGCGGGTCAGGCGCGCGATCAGCTGCGGGATCTTGACCAGCAGTTCCTCGAGGTCGAGCACCGACATGACCTCGCGACCAAGGTCGAACAGCGTCGAGAGCAGCTCGGTGTCGGTTGGCGGCCGAACCGCCGCCTGCGGCTTGATCAGGTCAGGGTTGGCCGGGGTTGGCAGGGTATCGGACATGAGGGCTTCGAACACCGGATTATACTGGACCGCTTCCATGGACTCCTTGACGCTTCCGCTCGATTACTCGGCCATTGAGCGCATCCTGCCGCATCGCTACCCATTCCTGCTCGTCGACCGAATCACCGAGCTCGAGCCGGACAAACGCATCGTCGGCATCAAGAACGTCTCGCTGAACGATCGCTACCTGTCGCATCTCGAAGGACAGCGTCCGGCGCTGCCGCCGACCATCCTGACGGAATGCGTCGCCCAGGTCGGCGCCATCCTGATCCTCTCGAAGCCGGAGAACAGCGACAAGCTGATCTTCTTCATGGGCATCGAACGGGTGCGCTACCGGCGGCCGGTCTATCCTGGTGAGGTCGTCGAGATCGAGGCGCGGGTGAAGCGCCTGCGCAGCCGGATGGGTCAGCTGCACGGCTTCGCGCGCGTCGACGGCCGAATCGTCGTCGACGGCATGATGACGTTTGCGCTGGGGCCGCGGACGGCGCCTAGCGGGCCTTGACCAGCAGCAGCACGCTGCCCGCTTTCGCCGCCCTGCTGGCCCAGCGCAGCCACCCTGTGTCTGGTTTGTAGTAACGAAGCGCATCAAATACGGCCGGCGCCAGTACCATCCCGCCAACCCAGCGTTCATCGATCCCGGCGGCCGCGGCGATTCCGCGGGTGTCCCGTTCGGCCGGCCCCGTCCTCGCGAATGCCGCCCCGGTGTAGGCCGCCGACGCGAGCACGTTGAAGGCGAACACGCCTTTCAGCAGCGGCGCATCACGGCGCCGCAGCCCGCCGCCCTGGAGCAGAATCTCGTTGCCGACCTCCTGCACCCAGAACCCCGCGGAGGCGATTGCCAGCTCGCGCACCGGAGAAACGGGCTCATGGGTGATCGCGAAAAACGGCAGCGGTCCGAACGCCACCCTCTTGACGCCCGGCGCCGCACCGAACGCAACGTCGAGCGGTGACATGACCCGCCTCGTGCATGCCAAGGGCAAACGCGCCACCGAGCAGAAACGCCGCGGCATCGCTCTGGGCGCTGGCACGGACCGGCGCCAGCAGCAGAAGGACGCCGAGCCCGATACGGATGAGCGAGACGCCAATCGCGGCATTCAAGTTGCACCTACTCGTGCAGAAACCACGGGCCATCATGGCCTGATGCTGGGAGGATGGAGACGTGCTCGAAACCATTGCGATTATTCTGATCGTCCTGTGGCTGCTTGGGATGGTCAGCGGTTACACGCTCGGCAACTTCATCTGGGTTCTGCTGGTTATCGCGATCGTGCTGTTCCTGGTTCGCCTGGTCAGCGGCCGTCGCGTCGTCTGAGTCGCCGTATTCAGATCCTTCGCACGTCAGGGCTGCCTTGGCTTCAGATCCTGTCTGACGCCGAGGCCGGCCCTGCGTACCGCCGGCCGCTGCTCGCCCCGTGCCGCGCACCACGGCTATGCCGAGCAGGACGAGCGCCGCGGACGCCATCACGCGCGGTCCGAACGGTTCGTCGAGCAGAAGCGCGCCAAGAACCACGGCGATCACCGGGTTCACGTAGGCGTATAACGACACGGTCGACACCGGCAGGTGCTTGAGCGCGTAGACGTACGCGGTGTAGGCGGTGATTGAGCCCAGGACGATCAGGTAGAGTTCCGCGGCGGCGGATCGACCAGTGAACGTCAGGTCGCGCCACTCCCCTCGCGCTGTCGCCAGCACCAGCATCATCACGCCACCAAACAGCATCTGCAGCGCAGACGACGCGAGCGCGTTGTCGTGCATCGCGTGGCGCTTCGAATAGGCCGAACCCAGCGACCAGCCGATACATGCAAGCTGCAACGCGATGACGCCGAACAGGAACTGGCGCCCCTCCGCACCGGCGACGCCCAGTTCCGGCCACACGAGGATGACGATCCCGCAGAAGCCGACGCAGAGGCCGGACACTGTGCGGGCGGTCAGCCGCTCACCTGCCGGCGAGAGCGCTTCGATGCCGGCCATCCAGAACGGCGCCGAACCGATGACGACCGCCGAAATCCCGCTGGGCACCCACTGCTCAGCCCAGATGACGAAGCCATTGCCGACCACAACCATCAGCGCTCCGAGCAGCGCCAGGCCGGGCCACGCCTGCGGCCGCGGCAAGGCGACGCCACACAGCGGCAGGACCGCCGCCAGCACCACGCCGGCAACGGTGTAGCGGATTCCGCCGATCAGCGCCGGCGGAATGGTCTCGAGAGCAATGCGTATGGCCAGGTAGGTGGTGCCCCAGATCAGGCACACGGAGATCCACGCGGCGTAGGCAAGCCGTTTCTCAGGATGAGCGGTCACGCCCCCTATTGTCTTACGTGCGGACCGCGGCCGGCTCGACTGCGCAGCGGCGGCGGCCGCCGATCGGTTACGATCACCTCTATGACCCGAAAATTTCTCGTAGCCGGCGGCGCGCTGTTCGCAGCCGCGCTGGCAGTGACCACCGTCGTCGATGCGGACCAGGCGGCGCCGAAGGCAGCGGCGAAGGGGGCGCCCGCGGCGCAGCACAACCACGGTTCTGCCGCAGCCAAGCCGCCGGCGGCACCGGCGCGTTACGCGATGAAAGGCGCCCCGGCGGGCAAGCTGCCGCCGCTGCCGCAGGTGAACTTCCAGCCGGTCGAACCGATTGCGCGGCTGACCGAGGTGTACGAGTTCGCCGCGCGGCACCCCGAGGTGCTGCAGTACGTGCCCTGTTACTGCGGTTGCGAGGGCGTCGGCCACCAGGCCAATCACGACTGTTTCGTGAAGTCGCGCGCGGCCAATGGCGCCATCACGCAGTGGGACGAGCACGGCATGGGCTGCACGATCTGCCTCGGCGTCGGCCGCAAGGCGATGACGATGTTCAAGTCGGGGATGTCGGTGCCGGCGATTCGCGCGGCAATCGACAAGGAGTATGGGTCGCGCTATCCGACCCAGACGCCGACGCCGCTGCCGCCAGCCGCACCGAAGAAAAGCTAGAGGGAAGATCGCGGCGATGAGCGTCGCGCAGCCATGACGCTGCGCGACGTTCACGTTGGAGGTGGGACGCGCCCGCGACCCGCTGCTACTGCGCGACCGCGACGGCCGCGACGCGCCGCGTCTTCGGCGCCGTCGCGCCAAATGCCTTGCGCGACTTGCCGCGCGCCGCTCGCGCAGCGGCGGCCGCATACGTCACCACCACGCCGGTCGCCTGGCCGTTGGCCGCGGCGACCGTGCGGCGGCGGCGCCCCAAGGAAGCCTTGACCATCTTCGGCTTCTGGAACTCGAGGATTGCGCCACGCATGCGCTTCGCGCGCTTCGGCTGGCGGCATCATCGTTTCCAGCGCCTCGCGCAGGCGGCGAATCGCCCGCGCGTGCAGCTGCGAGACGCGTGATTCGTTGACGCCGATCTCCGAGCCGATCTGCTTCATCGTCGCCTCGCGAGTAGTAGTAGAGGCCGATGACCTTCTGCTCGCGCGCGGCAGCGACGCGATCGCACGCGCGGACACGGTCGGTGGTCTCGCGACGCTCGTACGGCAGCGTCCGGCCGCTCCGGCTCCGACGGCATCGAGCGCGGCCGGGAGCGTCGACTCGTCGAGGTGGTCGTTGTTGGCCAGCGGGGAGGTCGACTCGATGGCGTGGATGCGGACGATGGTGCGGCCGAGCCGCTTCTCGTCCGAGCCCATCTTGGCGGCGAGGTCGGCCAGCGACGGCTCGCAGCCGATCTCGCGGCGCAGCTCTTCGCGGGCGGCCTCGAGCTCGCGGCGCTGCCGGCGCACGCCGCGTGGCCAGGCGTCCTTGCGCAGGGCGTCGATCATGGCGCCACGAATGCGGCGTTCGGCAAAGGTCTCGAACTTGATGCCGCGCGCTTCGTCGAAGCGGTGCGCGGCGTCGATCAGGCCGATCACGCCGTCCTGGACGAGGTCGCCGATATCGATCGAATGGGGCATGGTTGCCGCAACTCGACGGGCAAGCTGCTCGACGAACGGGATGCTGGCGACGACGCGCGGGTGATTCTCGGTTGCGATCTGGGCGCGCATGAATGTGACCTCCGCCCCCCTACAAGGCAACCGGGGTACCACGCGAAAGAGACTCCGCGTCAGCACTGGGCGGGCAGCCCATGCAAGTCGTTGTAAGTTGCTGTTTAAGTGAGATTTGGCGCGCCGCCCGTGCGCAAACCGTGCAATGTCCTGCAGCGGCTGGCCGACGCGTCGATCGTCAAGCCCTTGGCGGCGCCGACACGGCGTTCGTCAAGGATTTGACAGAGCAATTACAGTTTCGGGTGGAGCGGAAAGGTGCTGGAGCCGGCGGGCGAACACAGCGGACGCCGTGCCGCGAACGCGCACGCTCACACGCCGGCGACATCGCGTGAGCTGGCGGATGGCTCGGCCGTGGTCCATGGCCTCCCGCGCCGCCGCGACGAGCTGCGTCGCTCGTGCGCGGCTCGGCGTCGTCGGCAGCCCTGGCTTCGAGCATCTCCGCGTGCGCGAGGATGATCCCCAGCTGGTTGTTCAACCGATGGAACAGCACGCCGCAGTTCCGCGTCCGCGACGGCTGCAAGCCGGCGGCGGGATCGTCCATGAGCAGACGTCCGGAGGACTCACGCGTGAGAACCAGGTGCAGGCGCAGGGCAGCCGCGCTGTCTTCGGCCCGGGCGGCCGGTGCGGCATCACGCCACAGCGTGTCGGCGAAGATCCGGATCGAGCCGCCGGCAGTCCGTACGTATTCCACCTTGCCGGCGGAAATCCAGTTGTAGATCGTGCGACGGCTCACGCCGACGACTTCGCACGCTTTCATGATTGAGAGGGTCTGACGGTCCATAAGGCGACTCCCGTTACAAAAACCTTATCGGCCACTACGTCGCAGAGCGTTAGAACCAGTCGCAGAATGCCGGTCTCCGCCCTGGTTCGGCAGACTTGCACTGCGGCCGCTTGCGCTGCCGCCGAGCGTGCGCACGCCTGTGTCAATATGTTGGCGGTTTGACTGTGGCCGGCCAACACGCCTCACCTGCTCTTCGTCGACGACGAGCCGGCGCTGCGGGCGCTGATGGCCGAACGGCTGTCCGAGCGCGGCTTCGACGTCGTCGAGGCCGAGAGCGGCGAGCAGGCGCGTCGAATTGCTCGACCAGTTCGCCTTCGACATCGTCATCACCGACCTGCGGCTGCCGGGCATCGACGGCACCGCGGTGATCGAAGCGGCGCGCGAGCGCTACCCCGGCATCGTCGCCATCGTGATCACCGGCTACGGCACGGTGAAGGACGCGGTCGACGCGATCAAGCGCGGCGCCTCCGACTTCATCGCCAAGCCGTTCCAGTTCGACGAGCTGATGCACGTGCTGCAGAAGGCGATGGAGCAGCGGCGGCTCACGTCGGAGAACGCCTACCTGCGGTCGCAGCTCGAGGAGCGCTACCAGTTCGGCGGCATTCTCGGCCGCAGCCGGCCGATGCAGACGCTGTTTCACCTGCTCGAGACCGTCGCCCAGTCGAACAGCACGATCCTGGTGACCGGCGAGACCGGCACCGGCAAGGAGGTGGTGGCGCGCGCGATTCACCACAACAGCCCGCGCCGCGCGCACCGCTTCGTCGCGCTGAACTGCAGCGCGATCCCGGAGACGCTGCTCGAGGCCGAGCTGTTCGGTCACGTGCGCGGCGCGTTCACCGGCGCCGATCGGCGCGCGGCAGGGCCGCTTCGAGCAGGCGCACAAGGGCACGCTGTTCCTCGACGAAGTCGGCACGATGAGCGCGGCGCTGCAGATGAAGCTGCTGCGCGCGCTGCAGGAACGCGAGTTCGAGCGCGTCGGCGACAGCACCGACGATCAAGGTGGACGTGCGGGTCATCGCCGCCACCAACTCCGACCTCGGCCGGATGGTCAGCGACGGCACGTTCCGCGAGGATCTCTACTACCGGCTGAACGTCATCCCGGTGCACCTGCCGCCGCTGCGCGAGCGGCGCGACGACATCCCGCTGCTGGTGCAAGCACTTCCTCGAGAAGTTCGCGCCCGGCACGCAGATGCAGGTGTCGCAGGGGGCGATGCGCGCGCTGATGGCGTACGCATGGCCGGGCAACGTCCGCCAGCTCGAGAACGCGGTCGAGCGCGCCGTCGCGCTCAGCGGCGGCCGCACGCGAGATCGACGTCGACGATCTGCCGCCGGAGATGCAGGCCGCACCGGCAGGCGGTCTCGACGCCATTTGTCGAGTTCCCCGAGGACGGGCTCGACCTGCACCGCGTACCTCGCGTCGATCGAGCGCGACCTGATCCAGCGCGCGCTCGAGCGCACCGGCGGCAATCGCAACAAGGCCGCCGAGCTGCTGCGGATCAAGCGGACCACGCTGGTCGAGAAGCTGAAGCGGCTGGGCGCGGAGTGATCGGGAACGTGCCTCATACTGGTAGGACTGTGACTTCTTCGAGAGGCATCTGATGCCGCCACGTTTTGCCTACTGGACGATTATCGCCGGCGGCCTGCCGACGGCGTTCCGCGCCACCGAGCAAGAAGAGCTGCTGCCGACCTATCAGCGGCTGCGCGAAAAGCACCCTGATGCCGAAATGAAGTGGTTCGCGCGCGGCAAGCTCTGGGATTCACCGGATGCGGCACGCGGCGAGCTGGAGCGAAGTCGCGGTGCCGAACGCCGGCCGCCGCGTGCTGCGGCGACGGAACGGCCGGCTGACGGTGCGCCGCGGACGCCGCGCGGCAAGAGCTGGCGCCCGGGCGGTGAACATCGCGACCCTCGACAGCAGTTCAAGGACGCAAAAAAGGACCGGAACCTGCGCCTGCGCGCTCAGAAGTTCGCGCGCAAGTTCGGCGATCGCGTGCGCGACATCGTCGGCGGCGGTGACCGCGAGGCCACCCGCAATGCCGACCGACCGCCGCGTGAGAAGCCGCACGGAGACGCATTGGCACCGCCCCGATCCGGCGGCCGCCCCCCCGCCGGCGACTGGAATGACCGGCCGGCGCGTCCCGATTGGAAGACGCGACCGCCGCGTGAGGATTGGAAGGCCCGGCCGCCTCGGGACGCGTGGAGAGATCGCCCGCGTGAAGATCGCCCGCGTGAGGATCGTCCCCGCGCCGATCGTCCGCCGCAGGATCGTCCCCGCGGCGATCGTCCGCCGCAGGATCGCCCCCGTGCCGATCGTCCGCCGCAGGATCGCGGTGCGCGAGGTTCAGCGCCACACGGTGACTGGCGCGATCGGACGCCGCGGGAAAAGCCGCACGGCGACAAGCTGCAGCCGCCGCGCTCGGGCAGCCGGCCACCGTCCGCCTGGAGTGATCGCCCGCCGCGCCAGGAGTGGCGCGATCGGCCGCAAAGCGATCGGGCCAGGCCGGATCGCCCCGCGCCGCCGCGAACAGCGCAAGGCGATTGGCGCGACCGGCCACCGCGCGAGAAGCCGCACGGCGACAAGCTGCAGGCACCGCGCAGCGGCGGTCGTCCGGCAGGCGCCTGGCAGGATCGGCCACAGCGCGAGAACTGGCGCGATCGGCCGCGCCAGGACCGCGACGCGAGCACACGCGCGCCGCAAGGTGATTGGCGCGACCGGCCGCCGCGCGAGAAGCCGCACGGCGACAAGCTCCAGGCACGGCCGCAGCGCGACTGGAAGGATCGGCCGCCGCGTGACAATCGAGCACCAGGCGGCCAGCCGAGAACCGACTGGAAGGACCGCGCCGGTAAGCCGGAGTGGCGCAGCCGCGAGCCGCGTCCGGAGCGCGAGGCGGGCGCGACGCGGCCGCACGGCGACTGGCGGGAGCGTGCGCCGCGCGAGAAGCCGCACGGCGACCCGATGCGCGACGACCGTGCCCGGCCGCTGCCGCGGCCAGATGACCGCGGTGCGCGCGATCGCGCGCCGCGCGAGGGCTCGTGGCGGGACCGGCCACCACGCGAGAAGCCGCACGGCGATCCGCTCGGCGGTCCTGGCGCGCGCGGCGGCCAGCGGCCGTTCGAGACGAAGCGATTCGGCCGCAATCAGCAGCCGGGCGATCAGCCGCGGCCGCCCCGGCCGGGCCCGGAAGGCGAGCCACGCCGCAGCGAGAACCCCGGCCCGACGCCGCCGCCACGGCCACGCGACCCGCAGGAACTACCACCCGGACCGCCCGAGCGAGGGCGGCTGGTGAAGAAGAAGCGATCGTGATCGCGCACACCGTCTGGTTCCGGCCCCGGCCGGACCTGAGCATCGAGCAGCGCCGCGGTATCGCCGCGGCGTTGTCGTCCGCCGTGCGCGACATCCCCTCGGTCAAGCGCGTCCGGGTCGGCCGCCGCGTCCTGGTCGGCCGCCCGTACGAGCAGTTGATGCGCGCCGACTACAGCCATGCCGCGGTGCTCGAGTTCGACGACCTCGCCGGGCTGCGGGCCTATCTCGATCATCCGGCTCACGCCGATCTCGCGGCGCGCTTCTTCGACGGCTTTGCGGAGGCGCTGATTTACGACTTCGAGCTGCTCGACGGCGAAGGCGGCGTGAGCGCGCTGCTCGAGGACACACCGCTATAAGCGTGCTTCGATCGCGTCGCAGATCGCATGGTAGGTGACCAGGTGCACCTCCTGCACCCGCGCCGTCACGGTGAGCGGCACCGCCATCAGCACGTCGCACGACGCAGCGACCGCTCCCCCACCCGCACCCGTCAAGCCGATCGTCTTCAGCCCGAGCTGGCGGGCACGCGCGAGACCGCGCACGACGTTGGCCGACGCGCCACTGGTCGAAATCCCCCACGCCACGTCGCCACCGACGCCGAGCGCCTCGATCTGGCGGGCGAACACCTCGTCGAACGACTCGTCGTTGCTCCACGCCGTCAGCAGTGCCTGGTTCGTGGTCAGCGCAATCGCCGGCAGCGGGCGGCGCAGCCGCGCGTAGCGGCCGACGAGTTCAGCCACCAGGTGCTGGGCATCCGCTGACGAGCCGCCGTTACCGAACACGAGCAGCTTGCCGCCGTCGGCAAACGCCCGCTCCAGCACGGCAACCGCCTGCTGAATCGCCCCGAGATATGCGGCGTCGCCGGCGACGGCGCTCATGTTCGCCGCCACGTCCCGAAACGCCGGTGCGAAGTCGCGTGTCATCGCCGTGCAACCCTCACTGGAATCCTCCACTCAGAACCTGATGCGCCGCATCACGAAGCGCGGCAGCAGCCGGATGACCGCCATGATCAGAGTCCAGATCGGCGGCGCGTACACGACCGGTGTGCCGCGATCGATCGCGGTGAGGACGGTGCCGGCCACCGTGTCGGCATCGGCAGCAAACGGTGGTTGCGGCAGCCCCTCGGTCATCGACGTGCGCACGAACCCCGGCTTGACACAGACGACGCGTAGCCCGCTCGCCCGGTAGCGGTGGTCGAGCCCCTCGAGGTAATGCGTCAGCCCGGCCTTTGCCGCGCCGTACAGCACCACCGGCTTACGGCCGCGTTCGCCGGCGACTGAACTGAACACGCACAGAGTGCCGCCGTGCGGCGCCAGCCGCCTGCGCGCCTGCTCGCAGAACAGGACGGTGTTGGTGAAGTCCGCGGTGAGCACGCGCTGCATCAGCGTGGCATCGCCTTCGAGCTGCTCTTGAGTGCCAAACATGCCGGCGGTGACGACCACCGTATCGATGCGGCCGAGCAGGCGCTCCGCCGCGTCCAGTGCGGCGGCGAAGCCGGCCGGATCTTCGAGGTCACAACGCTGGTAGCCGGTGTAGTGCGAGCCGCGGGCGATCAGGTCGGCAGCGCTCGTCGCCAGCTCCGCCTCGTCGCGCCCGAGCAGGACGATGCGCTCGCCGCGCGCGGCGAACCGGCGGGCCAGCGCACGGCCCATCCCTCGGGTGGCGCCGAACATGACCACGTTCTTGACCGCGAGCCGGGTGTGGCCCGCACGTGCCGCATCGACGCTCACCATCCGAACAACCGCACCGACTGCGCGCTGCGAATCCTGCCGTCGGGATCCCAGTGGCGCCGCACGCGCAGGAACTGGTCCAGCCGCGGTTCCATCGCGCGGAAGTGCTCGGGCCGTGTCAGCGCATCCTTCGCCAGGTAGATACGGCCGCCTGCCCGGATGACGATCTCGTTGAGGGTATCGACCACCGCCTGCGTCGCCTCGCCCATCGGCATGTCGATCGCCAGCGACGTGCCGGGCTTCGGGAACGACAGCATGCCGCGGCCCTCCCGGCCGCAGTCCTTGATCACGCCGAGGAAGGCGATGCCGCGGCGCGCCACTTCGTGCAGCACCTGGCGCGCGCCAGCATCACCGTCATCGTCAGGGATGACGCATTGATACTGGATGAAACCGCGTGCGCCGTAGAGGCGGTGCCAGGCGCCGATCCCGTCCAGCGGATAGAAGAAAGCACCGGGTGTCACCACCGCGCGGCGCGGGCGGCGGCGTTGTGCGTGGAAGTAGGCGGCGTTGAACAGCCGCATGGTCGACCGCTGCAGGAGTGCGGCCGGCGCATTGACCGGAACGTCGACCGGGTTCGGCAGCGACGGGAATCGGGGCGGCGCCTCCGCGGGTTCCGCCCACCGGCCGCTGAACAGGATGCCGCGGCCCATCGCCTTGCCGGTCGCAAGGCAGTCGATCCATCCCGCCGTCATCGGCCACAACCGGCTGGCGCTCTTCAGCGCGTCGATGAAGCGATCGAGGCTGGCGATCGATTGCGTCTCCTGGTAGATCCAGGGCGACGGCACCGGCAGCAGACGCACCGTGACATCGAGGATGTGTCCGGTCAGCCCCATGCCGCCAATCGTCGCAAGGAACAGCTCCGGGCTCTGATCGGCCGAGCAGGTGACGATTGTGCCGTCGGCCACCCGCAGCGTGAGCGCCACCACGTACTGGCCGAAGCAGCCGTCGACATGGTGGTTCTTGCCGTGCACGTCGGCGGCGACCATGCCGCCGAGGGTGACGAACCGTGTCCCCGGAGTGACCGGGGTGAAAAATCCGCGCGGCAGGAAGACGCGGTAGATGTGATCCAGCGAAAGCCCGGCCTCGGCCCTCAGAATGCCGGTTGCGGGATCGAACGAGATGATGCGGTCCGCCAGTGCCGTTCCCGCCACGACGCCATCGGCCGCCGCCGGCAGCGCCGCGTCACCGTAGGCACGGCCGAGGCCGCGGGTCAGCGGCACCGCGCGGGTAATCGCCTCGAGCTGCTCGGAGCGGATTTCGCGGCCGACGACCACCGGCACGCGACCCCAACCGGAAAGGGCCACCGGACGATTGTAAGGGGGCGGCGTGGTCAGGCGAGCGCGGCTTCGCGCAGGAAGAACTCGTCGATGACGTCGCGCAGTTGCGCCAGGCTCTCGGCGCTGTTGACCCGGATCCGCAAGTGCGAGCCGCAGTCGAAGCCTTTGGTGTACCAGGAGCAGAGCGCGCGCACCTTGTTGATCACCCAGCGGTCGTGCGATCGCGTCGCCTGGTGGACGGGTGCCGCGTCGGTGCCGGCGCCGGGCGCGACGTGGCGAAAGCCAGTTGGCTCGTGCACGCGCTCGTTCTGCAGCAGCTCGATGTACTCGAGCAGAAAGCGGCCACGCTGCTCCATGGTGACGACGCGTGCCGGCCTGCCGGCGGCCAGGTCGGCAGCCTGGGCCAGGATCCAGGGATTGCGGAGGACGCCACGGCCGACCAGCACGCCGGCGACCCGGCGCGTGGCATCGGAGCCGCCGATCGCGCCAGCCGTCCGCGCAAGGCGCTCGACGATCTGTTCGGGCTCGACGCAGTCGCCACTCCCGAGCACCGGGATGGTCAGCGACGCGGCGACACGGGCCACCAGGTCCCAGTCGGCCACACCGCTGTACGACTGCTCCGCCGTCCGGCCATGAATGGTGACGGCGGCAGCGCCGGCATCCTGCACCAGGCGGGCGAGCTCGGCAGCATTGCGGGAACGATCGTTCCACCCGGCCCGCATCTTCACCGTGACCGGAATCTTCACCGCCTTGGCCATCGCGTTGATGACCGTTGCGGCGTGCTCGGGTTCCTTCATCAGGCTGCAGCCGGCGTTGTGCCTGGCGATCTTGTTGACCGGGCATCCCATGTTGACGTCGACGATGTCGGCGCCCATGCCCTCGACGATCTGTGCGGCGTCAGCCATCTTCTCCGGGTCACCCCCGAAGATCTGGATCGACACCGGCCGCTCTTCCTCGGTGTACTCGGCGTATTCGAGCGTGCGATCGATACCGCGCACCAGCCCTTCCGACGAGACCATCTCGGTGACCACCAGGCCACAGCCGCCATGCCGTTTGACCAGCCGGCGGAAGGCGGTGTCGGTCATGCCGGCCATCGGCGCAACGACGAACGGGGACGGCAGCGTGACGTTGCCGATCTTCACGTCGCTGGTTTTCATTCAATAGGCTCGGACATCTGCGGCATCCACTTCGACACTCGCCGCCTGACCGATCAGATCGACCGACAGCACCAGGCGCGCTTTCTCGTTCTTGCGCAGCAGGCGGCCGACCACGCCCTTGAGCGGCCCGTGCACCACTTCCACCAGCATGCCCTCGTGAATCATCGGGCACGGGTCGTAGGCCAGCTCGCTTTCAACCAGCTGACGAATGCCGTCGATCTCGCGCTCGGGGATCGGCGCGGGTTCGCCCTCGATCGAGATGATGTTGACGACGCCGGTGCACTTCAGGATCGGCAGCCGGTCGCGGCCGTCGAAGCGGGCGAAACAGTAGCCCGGGAACAGCGGCCAGTCGATCTTCTTCTTGCGGTCCTTCCAGCGGCTCCAGCGCGTGACCGTTGGCAGGAAGCTCTCGATCTGTTTCTGCGCGAGCTGCTCGCACACGACCTGCTCGTGCCGCGAGCGGGTCCAGAGCGCGTACCACTGGGCGCCGCGGTCGGTCACGTCAGCCCTGCTTCGAACCTTCGGCAGTCGCCGATTGGGCCCGGCGCGAGAGCGCGAGGTCGTAGGCCTTCTTCAGCTCGTCGTTGCGCCAGGTGATCGTCGCCTGCTCGCGCAGCTTGTCGAGGTACTTCAACATGTCGCCGCGGCTCTTCTGCTCGGCCACCTTGCGGCTGATGTCGTCACGCGCGTCTTCGAAGCTCTTCACCCGGGTCGCGGTGCGCGATTCCAGCTTCAGGATCTGGTAGCCGCGCTGCGTGCTCAAGACGGCGGTCAGGTCGCCGACCGCAAGCCCGTCAATCGTCTGCTGCAAGGCCGGGGAGAGCTCGTCGTAGTTGATCGGGCCGATCAGCCCGCCGTTCGCCTTCGAGGAGGACGCTGACACCTCACCAGCCAGGCGCGGGAACGGTTCCCCGGCCAGCAGGCGCTTGCGCACGTCCTCCGCTTTCGCCCGCGCCTCGTCATCGACGCCGACATTCACGGCGCCGTCGCTGGTCGGCACCTCGATGAGGATTTCGCGCAGTGTGAGCTCCGACGGGGTAGTGAACTCCTGGCGATGCGCTTCGTAGTAAGCGCGCGCCTCTTCCTCGGTGACGCTGATCTTGTCCATCACGTCCACCTGCTGGACGCGCGACGTCAGCATCTGCTTTTCCAGGTTGCGCCGCAGGTCGGCCATCGTCAGGTTCTCCTGCTTCAACGCCGCCTGGAACTTGGCCTCGTCATCGAGGTTGTTCTGCTTCTTGATGTTGTCGACGATCTGCTTGAACTGCTCTTCGCTGAGCACATAGCCGAGCTCACGCCCGCGCTGCACCAGCAGCAGCTCGTCCACCGCGCCGAGGATCAGGTCCGGCGTGATCTCGCCGATCGCCCTCTGCAGCTCGAGGCTGTTGGGCGTCGCGTTGCCGAGTTCCGGACGGCTGCGCAGCTCCGATACCTGGCGCTGCTCGAATTCGGACTTGGTGATGATGTCCCCGTTCACCTTCACGACCACCTGTTCGATGATCTCGGCGCGCAACGGCACGATCGCCGACAGGGCGAGCAGAACGGCTCCAGCTAGGGTCAGGCGCTTCAGCATGTGTGTTTCCTTCGCGAACCGCTTATTTTAACCGAGGTGCCGGCCGTCTGCCGGCCGAAGTCGGCGTGCTGCCTGCCTCAACTGAGTGCCCGGAGCAGCCCCTCCAGGCGGGAGAACATGCCGCCTTCGGCACGGGGGTCGGCTTCGGGCTTCCGAAGAATCTCTTCCTTGCTGAAGCCCGCCTTCACCTCGCCCGAAGTCGCACGGGCCGTCCACCAGCTGCTGCCCTGATCCGCCGCAGGGCGGAGCCGTTTGCCGTCGCGAACCCATGGTGACGCCGGCTTGGCCGGCACCGGGGCCGGCGGCTTGGCCGCCGGTTTCGGCTTCTCCAGCGGCGCCTCCAGGTCCAGTTTGACCGAGACTGGCGGCACCAGGGTGGTCCCCGGCCACTCAGCGACGACCTTCACCAAGCGGACCGGGTCGAGCTTTGCCTGTGGCCTGAACCTTATGACGACGAGGCGGCCTTCCCGGTCGATGGTTTCGACGCCGAGCCGGTCTGCCAGGATACGGATGCGGCCGTACTCCGCCAGGTTGAGCACCGAGGCAGGTGGGGCGCCGTAGCGGTCGTGCAGCTCGTCGAGGACGCCGGCAAGCTCGGGCTCCGTGCGCGCCGCCGCGATCTTCCGGTAGACCATCAGCCGCTGGTTCATGTCGGGGATGTAGCTGTCGTCGATCTTCAGGTCGACCCGCAGGTTGACCGTGGCGCGCGCGTCGTCCTCGATCTCCTCGCCCCTGAGCTCGCGGATGGTGTCTTCCAGCAGCTTGGTATACATCTCGAACCCGACGGTGTCGATCTGCCCGCTCTGCTCGCCGCCGAGCAGGTTGCCGGCGCCGCGAATCTCCAGGTCGAGCGCCGCGACACGGAAGCCGCTGCCGAGATCACTGAACTCCTTGATCGCCGCAAGCCGCTTCTTGGCGACCGGCGACAGTGTTTCCTGCGGCGGGATCAGCAGGTAGGCGTACGCGGCGCGGTCGGATCGGCCGACACGGCCGCGCAGCTGGTACAACTGCGACAGGCCGTAGCGATCCGCGCGATTGATGATGATCGTGTTGGCGTTCGGGATGTCGAGGCCGTTCTCGACGATGGTGGTCGCCAGCAGGATATCGAACCGCCGTTCGACGAAGCCGAGCATCGCGCGCTCCAGCTCCTCCTCGCCCATCTGGCCGTGGCCGACGACGATGCGTGCCTCGGGCACGAGCCGTTGCAGCAGGTTGCCGATCGAGAAGATCGATTCGACGCGGTTGTGCACGAAGTAGACCTGGCCGCCGCGCGACAGCTCGTTGCGCACGGCGCGCTCGATCACCGGGGCGTCGAACTTGACCACGTTGGTCTGGATCGACAGTCGATCCTTCGGCGGCGTCTCGATCACCGACATGTCGCGGATGCCGACCAGCGACATGTTGAGCGTCCGCGGGATCGGCGTTGCCGTCATCGTCAGCACGTCGACCTTCTTGCGCATCTGCTTGATGCGTTCCTTGTGGGCGACGCCGAACCGCTGCTCCTCGTCGACCACCAGCAGGCCAAGATCCTTGAAGACAACGTCCTTCGACAGCAGGCGGTGCGTGCCGACGATGATGTCGACCTTGCCCGCCGCCACCCCTTCGAGCGCCGCCTTGATTTCCTGCTTGTTACGGAAGCGGCTGACCATGTCGATGGTCACCGGGAAACCGGCAAAGCGATCGCGCAGCGTCTTCTGGTGCTGGAAGGCAAGGATCGTCGTTGGCGCCAGGAACGCGACCTGCTTGCCGTCCATCACCGCCTTGAACGCCGCCCGCATCGCCACCTCGGTCTTGCCGTAGCCGACGTCGCCGCACAGCAGCCGATCCATCGGCGTCGACGACTCCATGTCGTTCTTGATGTCGGCGACCGCCGAGGCCTGGTCGACGGTGAGCTCGTACGGGAAGGAGCCCTCGAACTCCTCCTGCCAGTGCGTGTCGGGGCCGAAGGCGTGGCCGGCTACGGCCTTGCGCTGCGCGTAGAGCTTCAGCAGCTCCTCGGCCATGTCGCGCATCGCCTTCTTGACGCGTGACTTCGCCTTCTCCCAGGTGGTGCCGCCAAGGCGGTCGAGTGCCGGGCGGGAGCCGCCGGTGTACTTCTGGATCAGATCGAGCCGCTCGACCGGCACGAACAGCTTGTCTTCACCGTGGTAGCGGAGCTCGAGGAACTCCTGCACGTCGGCGGCAGCACCAGTGAGCGCCCGGCCGACCGGGTTCATCTTCTTCAGGCCGACGAATTCACCGATGCCGTGATCGATGTGAACGACCAGGTCGCCGACCTTGAGGTCGCGCAGGTCCGAGAGGAAGGTCTTCGCCAGGTTGCGGCGCTTCTCGGCCGGGCGGCGCTGCTCTTCCTCGAAGACGTCGGTCTCGGCGTAGACCTGCAGGGAGGCATCCGGTAGACGGAAGCCGCGGGACAGCGAGCCGACGCTGACGAGCACGGCGGACGCGACGTGGGCGTCCTCGGCGTGCTCGACCGGGATGGCGACGATGTCGTACTCCTGCAGGATTTCGACGGTACGTTCGGCCCGGCCGGAGCTGTCGGCGACGAACAGCACGGTGTCGCCACGCTGCCGCGCCTCGCGGATCTCCGCGATCCAATCGCTGACGCGACCGCGAAACTCGATCGCCGGCTGACACCGCACGTGACGGACCTGCGGCGACGGTAGCGCGCGAGCAGCCGCCGCCGGCAGGCCCGCGTCTGCCGCAGCTGCGATGTCCTCGTCGACGGCCAGCTCCTCCAGCCGCGGCGCGCTCTGCGCTCGCGCTTCGAGGTCGCTCCACGCGACATACGCCTGCAGCGGTGGCATCGCGGCGACATGGCCGCGCGCCGCGGCGTCGCCGAAGCTGGCCTCCAGCTGGTCGCGCACCTTGGTCGCCTGCAGCTCCACCTGCTCGTACTCGGAGATCACAACGCGCACGCCGCGTGCGGATGCCAGGAAGTCGATCACCGAGACGGCGTCGTCTTCGTCCTCGAAGCGCTCGCGCACGGGCTCGATCGATACCTGGTCGGTCGCGCCGGAGGAGCGTTGCGTCGCCGGGTCGAAACGCCGCAGCGTCTCCACCATGTCGCCGACGAACTCGATGCGCACCGGCTCCTGGTCGGCGGCCGGAAAGACGTCGACGATGCCGCCGCGAATCGTGAACGAGCCGTGCTCGTCCACCGGGTCTTCTCGCGTGAAGCCGGCGTCGACCAGCAGCTCGGCAAGCGCCAGCGGCTCGATCTCCGTTCCGGAGCGGATCTCACGCGACGCCTCGAGCAGGCGCTCGGGCGAACTGACGCGGGGCAGCAGGGCGGCGGCCGATGCAATCAGCAAACGTGCCGTGCCGACTGCGGCGCCGTGCAACGCCCGGGCTCGCGCAGCGGCGACACGAAAGTGCGGCGTCATGCCGCGGTACGGATCGATCTGCTGCGAGGGGAAGGGCAGCACGGCGCGTTCAACGGCGGCTTCGGAGGCGCCCTCCAGCGCGCCGTAGAAGAAGCGCGCGTCCGCGGTCATCTGCTCGACGTCCTTGTCGCCCGGCACCACCAGCAGCGTGACCGCCGCGCCGGTGCGCGCGGCGACGACCGCCGCGAGCGCCTTCGCCGCTGGAGTGAGGCCGGCAAGCACGGCGGCGGGTTTGTCGAAGGCGGCCTTGGCAGCGGCCCGCCCGAACAGGGCACGGAGCGTCAGGGAGGGGGTCGCAGTAGCCATAAAGTCGATAGTGGGCGTACATACAGAGAAACCCGCCCCGGTGACGGCCGAGGGGGTCTGCACAAGCACCCATTGTCCTATGGATTTTGCGGTTCGCGAACGCGACGGATGAGTTCAGTCGAGGAATAGCCTGGCGCCAGCGCGATACGCACCACCCGGCCGCCACGCGCCTCGACAACGTCGCGGCCGACGATGTTGTCAGCGGCCCAGTCCGCGCCTTTGACCAGCACGTCTGGCTGCAACAAGCGTGATGAGGGCGTGCGGCGTTTCCTCGTCGAAGATCGTCGCCGCGTCCACCGCGGCGAGAGCCAGCAGCAACTCGGCCCGCTCGCGCTCGGGCGTGATCGGCCGGGCGGGCCCCTTGTTCGCCCGGACCGACCGGTCGGAATTGACGCCGACGATCAGTGCGTCGCCGAGCGCGCGCGCCTCCTGCAGGTAGCGGACGTGACCCGGGTGCAGCAGATCGAAAACACCATTGGTGAACACGACCGTGCCGCCGCCGGCGCGCACGCGCCGCGGCAAAGGCAGCCGCGTCCTGCGCAGGCAGCAGCGCTCGTGGTGCGGCATTCATCGCCGGCCGTCCGCGGGTGGCAGGATCATCTCGATGCCGCCGGCGACGCTCCACTCGTGCGGCGGCCGGAAGACGCCCGCTTCCCTGAGCGGCGAGGTGACACGGAACGAGTGCAGCAGGCGATGGTAGTCGTAGGGCGCGCCGTTCTGCGCGGTGCACCGCGACGTCGAGCTTGTAGCTGCCGTCGACCAGTCGCAGCGTGCGCGATCGCGAACACCACCTCCCCATCCCCGTCGAGCTGCGCCGGCAGTCGCCCCTTCGATGTGCGTGTTGGTGCCGTAGCAGCAGACACCGTCGGCGTTGAAGATGCCGATGCCGAACACGAAGTCGGTGACCGGCTGAGGGCGCGGACCCGCAGCCTGATCTCGACCGGGTCACCAGATGCGAACACGTGCGCCGCGCCCGGCGGCGCCGACGAGGTCGACGCCGACGATTTCGACCTCGCGCGAGCCCCAGCGGCCTTCGACCGCTCGCGACATGTCGGCGGGCTCCGCTGCGGGGTCTGTGGCTTTCCGGGCTGCGGTGCCTCCGGTGGCGCGTGACAGACGCCCGAGTCCTCAGCCGCTGCGACGTCGAGGCGGTAGTCGTCGATGACCCGCTGCGGGTCGCCCTGCGCGCGCACCATGCCGGCGTCGAGCCAGAGCGCCTCGTCGCAGAAGCGCGTCACCATGTCGAGCGAGTGCGTCACCAGCAGCACCGTCTTGCCGCGGCGGCGAAACTCGGCGAACTTGTCGAGACACTTGTGGGTGAAGGTCTCGTCGCCCACCGCCAGCACTTCGTCGACGAGCAGCACGTCGGGATCGACGTTGATCGCCACGGCGAAGCCGAGGCGCATGTACATGCCGGACGAGTAGGTCTTCACCGGCGCGTCGATGAACTGCTCCAGCTCGGCGAACGCGACGATCTCGTCGAAGCGGCGGGCGATCTCGCGCCGCGATCAGCCCGAGCATCATGCCGTTGATGTAGACGTTGTCCCGGCCGGAGATCTCCGGGTGGAAGCCGGCGCCGAGCTCGATCAAGCGCCGAGACGCGGCCGTTGACGTGCACCGTGCCCGACGACGGCTTGCCGATGCCGGCAATCATCTTCAGCATCGTGCTCTTGCCGGAGCCGTTGCGGCCGATGACACCGAACGTCCTGCCCGCCGTGACGTCGAACGACACGCCCTTCAGCGCGTCGAACACCTGGTCCGGCCGCAGATCGCGCAGCAACCCGCCGGACAGCAGCGCACTCTTCAGCGTGCCGAAGCTCTTGCGCCGGCCGTAACGCCGGTAGGTCTTGCGGACGTCGCGAACCTGGATGGCGATCATGGGCAGGAGCCGGTGGGACCGGGGACCTTCACCTAGACTTCCTCCGCCAGCGTATCGCGCAGCCGGTCGAAGAAGAAGAAGCCGCCAAGCAGCACCAGCATGGATGCGGCGCCGACGGCAAGCAGCCGCGGCCAGAGCGCGAACGGGCCGGGTACGAGCAGCACTTCCTGGTAGGCGACGGCGAGGTGCGTGAACGGGTTGAAGTTGAGCAGCCGGCGCACGCCGGGCGGCGCCTGCGCCAGCGTGTAGACGATCGGCGTGGCGAAGAACCACAGCGTCATCAGGTTGGCCAGCAGGTCGCGGACATCGCGGAAGTGCACGGTCAGGGCGGAGACGAACAGCGCCAGGCCGAGGGTCAGGACCAGCTGCACCAGCGACGACCACCGGAAACCACAGCAGGTCGGTCCAGGTGACGGGAACGCGGTAGTAGACCAGGAAGGCGACGAGAATCGGCAGGCCGAGGCAGAAGTGCACCAGGCCGGCAAAGACGGTGACGATCGGCAGCACTTCGGCCGGGAACAGGACCTTGCGAATCAGGTTGCCGCCGGCAATCAGCACGTTGGCCGAGTCGAGCAGCGACGAGGCGAACCAGGTCCACGGCAGGATGCCGCAGAACATGAACAGGCCGAAGTGCTCGGGTCGGCCGCCGGCATCGCCCGGCTGGACGACCGTGAAGATGAAGGTGTAGATGAGGAGGAGGAGGAGCGGGTTGATGAACGACCAGAGGAACCCGAGCACCGAGCCGCGGTAGCGCGCTTTCAGGTCGCGCGCCACCAGCGCGCTGACGAGGCCGCGATAGCGGAGAAGGTGCCGGAGGTTGGTGATCACAACGGAATCAGGACATTCCTGATTCCTACGCCCGGCTACGCGCGCGCGCCGCCACCTGCAGCCGCATCAGCGATTTCATCAGGGCGACGCGGGCCCGCTCGAAGTCGAGGTTGGCCTGTGCCTGCCCGGCACCGCCACCGGCGGCGATGCGCTGCTCCGCCCGCTCGCGCGCGGCGGTCGCGCGCGCAACGTCGATCTCTTCGGCCCGCTCGGCGATCTGCGCCAGCACGGTGACGCGGTCCGGCAGCACCTCGACGAAGCCGAAGGCAACGGCCAGGAAGTGTCTTTCCTGGCCGATGCGGTACCACAACTCGCCGACCTGCAGCGTGGCGAGCAGCGGCGTGTGCCCGGGCAGCACGCCGAAGTAGCCCTCGCTGCCGGGCAGCTGGACCTCGTCCACCTGGTCGTTCACGATCGACCGATCCGGCGTGACGATCTCCAGCGTGATCTTGGTCGGCAGCGGCGCTGGCGTCGCCATGTTATGCCGACGCCTTCATCGCCGCGCCCTTCTCGACGGCCTCTTCGATCGTCCCGACCAGGTAGAACGCCTGCTCCGGCAGATCGTCGTGCTTGCCGTCGACGATCTCCTTGAAGCCGCGGATCGTGTCGGCGATCGAGCACGTACTTGCCCTTGAAGCCGGTGAACTGCTCGGCGACGAAGAACGGCTGCGACAGGAAGCGCTGCAGCTTGCGCGCGCGTGTCACCGTCAGCTTGTCTTCTTCCGAGAGCTCGTCGATGCCGAGGATGGCGATGATGTCCTGCAGGTCCTTGTAGCGCTGCAGGATCTGCTTCACCGAGCGCGCGACGTTGTAATGCTCCTCGCCGAGAATGCGCGGATCGAGGATGCGCGACGTCGAGGCGAGCGGATCGACGGCCGGGTAGATGCCGAGCTCGGCAATCTGCCGCGACAGGTTGGTGGTCGCGTCGAGGTGCGCAAACGTCGTCGCCGGCGCCGGGTCGGTGTAGTCGTCGGCGGGGACGTAGATCGCCTGCACCGACGTGATCGAGCCCTTCTTCGTCGAGGTGATGCGCTCCTGCAGCTCGCCCATCTCGGTCAGCAGCGTCGGCTGGTAGCCGACGGCCGACGGCATGCGGCCGAGCAGCGCCGACACTTCCGAACCGGCCTGCGTGAAGCGGAAGATGTTGTCGATGAACAGCAGCACGTCCTTGCCTTCGGCGTCGCGGAAGTACTCGGCGACCGTCAGCGCGGAAAGGCCGACGCGCAGGCGCGCACCTGGCGGCTCGTTCATCTGGCCGTAGACCAGTGCGGCGCGCGACTTGGAGGGATCCTCCATGTTGATGACGCCCGACTCCTGGAACTCGAGCCAGAGGTCGTTGCCCTCGCGGGTGCGTTCACCGACACCGCCGAAGACCGACACACCGCCGTGCTTCAGGGCGATGTTGTGGATCAGCTCCATGATGATGACGGTCTTGCCGACGCCGGCACCGCCGAACAGGCCGATCTTGCCGCCCTGCAGGTACGGCTCGAGCAGGTCGATGACCTTGATGCCCGTTTCGAACATGCGCAGCTCGGTGGACTGCTGCTCCATCGTCGGCGCGGCGCGATGGATCGACCAGCGTTCCGCGGACTGCACCGGACGATCCGGGAAGTCGACCGGCTCGCCGAGCACGTTGAGGACGCGGCCGAGCGTGTTTGGACCGACCGGCACCGAGATCGGCGCGCCGGTGTCGATGACGCTCATGCCACGCGTCATGCCGTCGGTCGGCTTCATCGCGATCGCGCGCACCCGGTTCTCCCCGAGATGCTGCTCGACTTCGGCAACGACGTCGATCTTCTCGACGCCGGGGCCGCCTTCAGAGACGACGCGGACGGCGTTGTAGATCTCGGGCAGGTGGTCCTGTTCGAACTCGACGTCGATCACCGGGCCGATGACCTGGACGACCTTGCCGATCTTCTGGCCCGCGGGTGTTGCTGTTGCTGTCTGTGCCATATGTTTGTTCCGCCGGGCCGCTACGCGGTACCCGGCCTACTCTCGCCTGCGCCGCAGCCGGCCTGCTGTTCCGCCGGGTCCGCTACGCAGCACCCGGCCTACTCTCGCTGCGCGGCGCCGGATCCGCTCTCGCCTGCGCGGCACCCGGCCCACTCTCGGCGGCGCGCTACGTCGCCGACGCGCCCGAGACGACTTCGATGATCTCGCGCGTAATCGCCGCCTGGCGCACCTTGTTCATGTAGAGCGTCAAGCTCTCGATCATGTCTGCGGAGTTGCGGGTGGCGGCATCCATCGCCGTCATCTGCGCCGCGTAGAACGCGGCATTCGATTCGAGCAGCGCCCGGTAGACCTGCACCTGCACGTGCCGCGGCAGCAGGCTTTCGAAGATCTCCTCCGGCGCCGGCTCGTAGAGATAGTCCACGTCGGGAGCGCCCGTCGTGGCCGCAGCGCCCGTGGCAGTCGCCGTTGCCGGCGCGCCCTCGCTCTCGAGCCGTGGAATCGGCAGCAGCCGTTCCAGGACGATCCGCTGCGTCATCACCGACTTGAACTCGTTGTAGACGAGATAGACGCTCGACGCCTGGCCCGACGTGAACTCCTCGATCGCCACGTTGGCGATCGCGGAGGCATCGGCAAACGAGAGCTTCTGGAAGATGCCGGTCACTTCGTAGCGGACGTCGAAGCCACGGCGGCGAAAGAAATCGCGTCCCTTGCGGCCGACCAGGCCGAGCCCGATCTGGCCGCCCTGCCCCTCGCGGCCGATGAACTCGCCGGCGGCCTTGATGACGTTGGAGTTGAAGCTGCCCGACAGGCCGCGGTCGCCGCTGACGACAATCAGCAGCGGCCGCCCAGGGCCGCCGGCTGTCGGCATCCGCAGCAGCGGGTGCGCATCTTGATCGACGCGCGCCACCAGCCCGTTCAGCACCTTCAACATGCGCTGGGCGAACGGCCGCGCCGCGACGACGCGGTCCTGCGCCCGCTTCAGCCGTGAGGCGGCGATCATCTTCATCGCCTTGGTGATCTGCTGCGTCGACTTGACCGCGCGGATCCGGCGACGAAGGTCAATCAGCGACGGCATTACGCGACCGCTGCCGTCTTCGAGGAGGTGGCGAGGAACTGCTGGCCGAAGTCCTTGAGCGCCGCTTCGAGCGCGCCCTTCACTTCGTCATCCAGCGTCTTCTTCTCCAGGATGCCGGTCAGCACGCGCGCGTGCCGCGTCTCGAGGTAGCGGTACAGCTCCTCTTCGTAGCGGCGCAGGTCTTCGATCGCCACGTTGTCGAGGAAGCCCTTGGTCGCCGCGTAGACAATCGCCACCTGCTTCTCGACGCCGAGCGGCTGGTATTGCGGCTGCTTCAGGATCTCGACCAGCCGGCGGCCGCGATTGAGCTGCGCCTGCGTCTGCTTGTCGAGGTCGCTGCCGAACTGCGCGAACGCCGCCAGCTCGCGATACTGCGCCAGGTCGAGTCGCAGCGAGCCGGCCACCTGCCGCATCGCCTTGATCTGCGCCGAACCGCCGACGCGCGACACCGAGTTGCCGACGTTGATGGCCGGGCGCACGCCCTGGTGGAACAGGTCGCTCTCGAGGAAGATCTGGCCGTCGGTAATCGAGATGACGTTGGTCGGGATGTACGCCGACAGGTCGCCTGCCTGCGTCTCGATGATCGGCAGCGCCGTCAGCGAGCCGCCGCCAAGCGACGAGTTCAGCTTCGCCGCTCGCTCGAGCAGGCGCGAGTGCAAATAGAAGACGTCGCCGGGATACGCCTCGCGGCCGGGCGGACGGCGCAGCAACAGCGAAATCTCACGGTAGGCCTGGGCGTGCTTCGACAGGTCGTCGTAGACGATCAGCGCGTGACGGCCGCTGTCGCGGAAGTACTCGCCGATGGCGCACGCCGAGTACGGGCTGATGTAGAGCATCGGCGCCGGATCCGAGGCCGACGACGAGACGACGATGGTGTAGCTCATCGCGTCGGCTTCTTCGAGCGTGCGCACGACCTGCGCCACGGTCGACTGCTTCTGGCCGATCGCGTTGTAGATGCAGATGACGTCCTTGCCACGCTGGTTGATGATCGCGTCGAGCGCGACGGCAGTCTTGCCGGTCTGGCGGTCGCCGATGATCAGCTCGCGCTGGCCGCGGCCGATCGGCACCATGCCGTCGATCGCCTTGAGGCCGGTCTGCAACGGCTCCTTGACCGGCTGCCGGTCGACGACGCCCGGAGCGATGCGCTCGATCGGCAGGAACTGCGTCGTCTGGATCGGCCCCTTGCCGTCAATCGGCTGGCCGAGCGCGTTGACGACGCGGCCGAGCAGCGCGTCGCCGACCGGCACCGAAATGATGCGGCCGGTGCGCTTGACGGGATCGCCTTCCTTGATCTCCTTGTAGTCGCCGAGCAGCACCGCGCCGACGCTGTCCTCTTCGAGGTTGAGCGCGATGCCGATGACGCCGCGCGGAAACTCGAGCATCTCGCCGGCCATCACGCGCTCGACGCCGTGCACGCGCGAGATGCCGTCACCGATCGAGATGACGGTGCCGACTTCGGCGACGTCGACTTCGACGGCGTAGCTGCCGATCTGGTCGCGAATGATCTTGGAGATTTCGTCCGCTCTGATGTCCATCTATCGTCCTTTGCGGCCACCGCGCGGTGGCTGCGTCCCGCTTGAATCCTGCGCTTAGAGCTGACCCACCAGGCGCTGCCGGAGCGTCTGGAGCTGGGTCGCGACGCTGCCGTCGTAGACGGTGCTGCCGATCGCGCGCCACCATCGCCGCCGATGATCGCCGGGTCGACCCTGGTGGTCATGGTCACGTCGCGGCCGGTCGACGGTCGCGAGCCGCTGCCGCAGCTGCGTCGCACGGTCGTCGCTGAGCGGCTCGGCGGTCGTGACCTCCGCCTCGATCACCTGCTGATGGTCGCGCAACCGCTCGCGGTAGACGGCCAGCAGATCGGGCAGCAGCATCGAGCCGATCGCGGTCGGCGAGCAGCAGCAGCAGCTTCCTGACCGGACCGACGACAGCCCGAGGCGGGTCGAGCAGCGTCTCGACCAGCGCGCGCTTGCTGCGCCGCCGGGACGGCCGGGTTCGTCAGCACGCGCTGCAAGTCGGGATGTTGCTGCACCAGGCCGACAAACGCCGCCAGGTCGCTGCCGACCTGCTCGACCGTCGATTCGGCCATCGCGACGTCGAACAACGCTCGCGCGTACCGCGTCGCGGAGGCCCGCGTGCTCATTGCACCACCTGGCCGGAGAATGGCTCGGTTCGCGAGTGCGAGCCGGGCACGTATGTCAGCTTGTACCTGAAAGGCACAAACGTCTTTTTATATCACGACAGGGCGGGTGCCGCCCTAGGTCGCGCGTGATGTGCTCGTAGATGCGGTTCAGCTCGGCTTCGGAGCCGAAGTCGATCTCGACCGCCCCGCCCGGCGCCGCGGCGGACGATGCGCACTTTCGTGCCGAGGGCGAAACGCATGCGGTCCTCGGCGGCCCGGGTGTGCACGTCGTTGGCCGGTTCCGCAGTCCGGCTTCCCGCTTCCGGTCGGGTTGCCGGTTCCGGGCTCGCGCCCTTCCCGCCGTGACCGGGGGCCGCCAGTTTCTTGACGAGCGACTCGGTGTCGCGAACCGACAGGCCGCGCGAGATGACCTCGCGCGCCGCGTGCCGCTGCGCCGCGGCATCGCCGAGGCCGAGAATCGCCCGGGCATGGCCCATCGACAGCGCGCCCGACGCCAGCTCGGCGCGCACTTCCTCCGGCAGCTTCAGCAGGCGCATGAAGTTGGCCACCGAGCTGCGGTCCTTGCCGACCGCGGCGGCGATCTGCTCCTGCGTCAGCGCCGAACTCGTCGGCGAGCCGCTGATAGGCCAGCGCCTCGTCGATCGGGTTGAGGTTCTCGCGCTGGATGTTCTCGATCAGCGCCAGCTCGAGAAGTTGCTGGTCGGCGCCCTCGGCGACGTCGCGCACGACGACCGGCACCTTCAGCAGGCCGGCGCGCTGCGCCGCGCGCCAGCGGCGCTCGCCGGCGATGATGCGGTAAGTCGCGCCGGTCCGGCGGACGAGGATCGGCTGGATGATGCCGTTGGCCCGGATCGATTGCGCCAGCTCGTCGAGCCGCGCGTCGTCCATCTGCAGCCGCGGCTGCTGGTTGTTCGGGCGACAGCAGATCGATGTCGACTTCCAGAGCGCCCTGCCGCGCGCGGTTCCGGCGCGTCGGGAATCAGCGCGCTCAGGCCCTTGCCGAGCGCGGGGCGACGTTCCATCATGTGACTTCTCCCTCGTGTTGAACGTGCATGAGCGGAAGCGGCGCGGCGCTCACGCCGCGCGCCGGGCCAGCATCTCTTGCGCCAGCGCGACGTAGGCTGCCGCGCCGCGCGACTTGGCGTCGTAGACCACCGCCGGCATCCCGTGGCTCGGCGCTTCGCCGAGCCGCACGTTGCGCGGGATGATCGTGTTGAACACCTTGTCCTTGAAGAACTCGCGCACGTCGCGCGCCACCAGCTGCCCCAGGTTCGTCCGGTCGTCGTACATCGTCAGCAGCACGCCTTCGATGTCGAGCGACGGATTGAGCGCGCCGCGCACGCGGCGCATCGTGCCGACGAGATCGGCGAGGCCTTCGAGCGCGAAGTACTCGCAGTGCAGCGGAATCAGCACGGCGTCGGCGGCGACGAGGGCGTTGAGCGTCAGCAGGCCGAGCGACGGCGGGCAGTCGATGAAGATGTAGTCGAAGCGCGCGCGCAGCGGCTCGAGCACGCGCTGCAGTCGACGCTCGCGGTCGGGCAGCGCCACCATCTCGATCTCGGCGCCGGTGAGGTTCGAGTCGGCGGGCATCAGCGCACAGGTTCGCGACGCGCGTTGCGAGCACGAAGCTGTCGGGCGGGTCGTCGGTGAGCAGCGCTTCGTAGACCGTGCCGCCGGCCGCACGCTGCCCCTTGAAGCCGACGCCGCTGCGTCAGGTTGCCCTGCGGGTCGACGTCGACGAGCAGCACCCGCTGGCCGGCCAGCGCGATCGACGTCGGCAGGTTGATGGCCGTCGTGGTCTTGCCGACGCCGCCCTTCTGGTTGGCGACGGCGATGATGCGCCCAAGCCGGATGTGTTCTGTCATGTAATCTGAACTTGGTCGATTCGCAGGTAATAATGATCGCGGATGGGCGCGTCACGAAGGCTACGTCAACCGAAGGTCTACCGGCAGGGCGCCTGTCAAGCCTGATTGTGCAGTCGGCGTTCCACGTGGAACATCACCGGCCGACGTCGGCCGTTTCTCGAGCACCAGCAAGCCGGCTCCGCAGCGATTCGATCAGCGGGTAGGTCGCCTCCACGCTAGCGGCGGCGCGACGGCCTCGCGGAGGACCGGCAGCACCGTGTGCTGCGAAACAGGAAGAGATCTGCCCACCCGGTTTCACGAGAGCCTGCAGCGTCGATCAGCACCCGCGTTTCGACTCGGACGGCGCGAATGGTCAGCAGGTCATGCGCTTCGTGCAGATCCGGCCGGGCCAACAGCTCTTCGAATCGCGACGTGGCGACTTCGCCAGCGGACATTTCGACCGCCCGCAGCGCCTCCGCAGGAAGACCGACTTCCGGGTCTTCGACTCGACCATGAGCAGCCGCACCCCTGCAAGCGCCAGCGCAAACGGGATGGCCGGCGAGCCTCCGCCGCTGCCGATGTCGATCATTCGCAGAACGCCAACGGCGGGCGTGCTTCGCCGCCACCACCGGCTCGACCAGCAGCCGGTCGAGTGCGTCGGGCGTCGGTTCGCCGAGGTTCAGTCCGGTCAGGTTGATCTTCTGCATTCCAGGTGGCCAGCAGCCGGTAGTAGGCCTCGAGCCTGCAGACCGAGGTCCGGCGCGAGAGACGACGCCCGCCCGCTGCGCCCGCCGGAGCAGACGCTCCTGAAACTCGCGGCTGTTCATCACGGCGCGGGGGCGCTTCAGCGCCGAGGCGGCCGAGGAACGCGCCGAGGACCGCGACGGCGGCCGGCGTGACGCCGGGAATGCGCGACGCCTGGCCGAGCGTCTCGGGCCGAACCTGCGACAGCCGCTGCACCACTTCGCGCGACAGACCTGGGACCCGCGCGAACGGGAAGTCAGCCGGGAATCCGCCGCCGCCTCGCTTCGGCGCACGCGCTCCGCTCGCGATGCCTCCTGCTTCAGGTAACCCGCGTACTTCACCGTCGTCTCGACGCTGGCCAGGTCGAGATCGCGGTCGACCGCGTCCAGCGTCAGAGCGACCGCGCCGCTCTCGATCAGCGTCGGCGAGCCGGACGTCGGGCTGACGGAGCAGCTGCGACGCCGGCATGCGGTCGCCGCTGCGCTACGAACCAGTTGACTGCGTCCAGACGCGCGAGGTTGCGCTCGAAACGGGTCTCGCGCGCCTCGAATCGCTCCCAGCGCTCGTCGTCGACCAGCCCGATCCGCCGCCCGAGCGGCGTCAGCCGCAGATCGGCGTTGTCGATACGCAGCAGCAGCCGATGCTCGGCCCGCGACGTGAACATCCGGTACGGCTCGAGGCAGCCCTTCGTCACCAGGTCGTCGATCAGGATGCCGATGTAGGCCTCGTCGCGCGCCAAGCGTGATCGGCGGCTCGCCGCGCACGAGCCTGGCGGCGTTGATGCCGGCGATCAGCCCTGCGCCGCCGCCTCCTCGTAGCCGGACGTGCCGTTGATCTGCCCGGCGCAGGAACAGCCCCGGCAGGCGGTGCGCCTCGAGCGACGGACTTCAGCTCGGTCGGCTGAACGAAGTCGTACTCCACGGCGTAGCCGGGCCGCAGCATGATCCGCGTCTTCGAGCCCGGGCAGCGCGTGCACCAGCTGCTCCTGTACGTCGCGCGGCAACGACATCGAGAAGCCGTTCACGTAGATCTCGTCCGCGTCGAGGCCTTCCGGCTCGAGGTAGATCTGATGCCGCTCCCGATCCGGGAAGCGCATGATCTTGTCCTCGAGCGACGGGCAATAGCGTGGACCGATGCCGTGGATCTGGCCGTTATACAGCGGACTACGGCCGATATTCGGCGCGAACCAGCTCGCGGACCCGCTCGTTGGTGTGCAGCAGCCAGCACTGCATCCGGTTGCCGCGGTCGCTCGCTGGTCATGAAGGAAAACGCCACGGGTGCAGCGTCGCCGCCGTTCCTCCAGCGAATGTGCCGGCGGCGACGCACGGCGTCGAAATCGATGCTGCGCCGATCGAGCCGCGGCGGCGTCCCGGTCTTCAGCCGGCCGACCTCGAACCCGAGCTTCCCGGATCGACTCCGCCAGCTCGTCGACGGCGGTTCGCCGTGCCGGCCGGCAGGCCGCTGCTCGTCGCCGATGTGAATCAGGCCGTTGAGGAACGTTCCGGTCGTGACGACCAACGCGTCGCAGTCATGGCGATCGCCGTCTTCCATCGCCAGGCCGGTGATCCGACCGCTGGTCGATGATCATCGCGCCGGCTCGCCCAAGCAGCCAGGTGATGTTCGGTTCGTCGCTCGAGCAGCGCGCGCACCCACGCCCCGTAGCGCCGCTTGTCTGCCTGCGCCCGCGGCGACCACACCGCCGGACCGCGGCTGCGGTTGAGCAGCTTGAACTGGATCCCCGTGGCATCGATCGCCCGGCCCATCACGCCACCCAGCGCATCGATCTCGCGAACCAGGTGGCCCTTAGCCGTGCCGCCTATCGCCGGATTGCACGGCATATGCGCCACCGGTCTCGCGCGACAGGGTCACCAGGCCGACGTGACATCCCAGCCGGGCCGCCGCGTGCGCCGCCTCGACCCCGGCATGTCCCGCCCCAACGACGATGACGTCGAACTTCATAGAGGTGTGTCCTGCTACGCTATTTCCCTATACAGAACCGATCGAAGATGTGCCGCAGCACGTCCTCGCTGGTGCGGGTGCCGACGATTTCGTCGAAGCACGGCACGGGCGGCCTGAAGGTCGATCAGCACGAACTCCTCGGACGTATCCGCCCGCCCGGCCGCCTCGGCGGCAGCCGACAGGTGCCTGCGGGCGTCCTCCAGGAGGCCGAGGTGACGGGCGTTCGAGATCGCCGCGGTATCGCGGCCGCTCTCGGCGCCGCTTAGCATGGCCACCACCGCTTGACGCAACTCGCCAATACCGAGACCGGTCGTCGCCGAGACCGCCAGCGTGCCCGGCGCGGCTTCGCTCCAGGAATCCGGTAGGTCTGCCTTGCTGCGAACAATCAGCCGCGGTGCGTCGGCCGTTCGCTCGAGTAGCTGCAGATCGTCGTCGGTGCAGCGGCTGGCTGCCATCGAGCACCAGCAGCACAAGGCCGGCAACTTGTTGGGCGATAGCCCCACGTGCGACTCCCTCACGTTCGATGATGTCGGTGGTGGCGCGCGCTCCGGCAGTATCAACCAGCGTCAACGGAATGCCACCGACGTCGACCCGCTCCGTGATCAGGTCCCTGGTCGTCCCCGGTATCTCCGTGACGATGGCGCGGTCTGCTCCGGCTAAGACGTTGAAGAGACTAGACTTGCCGACGTTCGGTCGTCCGAGTATGACGACCGTCGCCCCTTCGCGGATCAAGCGCCCCCGCCTGCCATCGGCCAGCAGGGCCGTCAGCCCGTTGACGATCACTCCGCAGCGGTCCGCGATCTCGGCGGGTGCGATGAAATGGTATCCCTCGTCCGGGAAGTCCAGGGACGCCTCGAGGCGGGCAATCAGGTCGAACAGTTCGGCATCGATTGCGGCGATGCGCCGCGTGAGCGTGCCTTCGAGTTGATCGAACGCGACGCGCGCCTGCAGCGGCGTCGCAGCCTCGATCAGGTCGGCTACCGCCTCCGCCTGCACCAGGTCGCGCCGCCCGTTCAGGAACGCGCGGAGCGTGAACTCGCCTGGGCGCGCCAGCCGCGCGCCGGCTTCCATGGCGCGACGCACGATCGATTCGAGCACCACCGGGCTGCCATGCGCACTGATCTCGATGACGTGCTGGCCTGTGTAGGAATGCGGCGCCGGGAATGATGTGGCGACCACTTCGTCGCCGATGCCGGCACCGGCTGGCCCGGAGTCGCCTGCGGCCGTGGTCGCCGCCTGCCGCAGCCGCGTGAAGGTGGCGTAACGCGGTTCGAGCGGGGCGCGGCGTGACAGCAGTTGCGCCGCCACCGCCGCAGCGTCCGCGCCGCTGATTCGCACAACGCCGAGACCGCCGCGGCCCGGCGGCGTCGCGATCGCGACGATGGTGTCGTCGGGCGAGAACACGGCAAGTCCCGCGCGACGCTACTTCGCCGAGATGATCACCGTCTTGACGAAGGCGTCGCCGATGCTTTCGGAACTGACACCTGCCTCCTCGGCAATCGCCAGGTGCACGATGCGGCGCTCGTACGGGTTGAGCGGGCCCATCTCCTGCGCGGCGCCGTGCAGCCGCACGCGTTCGGCCAGGTACTTTGCCATCTGCCGCAGCTCCGCGTCCTTGTCTCGCCGGAAGCCGTTGCAGTCGATGACGATGCGCGTGTCCTCACCCAATTGACGGCGGAACGCGGTGGCGACGATGTGCTGCAACGCCTGCAGCCCTTCGCCACTGCGCCGTATGAGCACGCCGCCGTCCTCCCCCTCCAGGTTGATGCGCGTCCCTTCCGCCGACTCTTCGACCGAGACTGTCAACGATGCACCCATGGCATCGACAACGTGCTGGACGAAGGAGGTGATCTGGCTCGTGAGAGAGTCGTTCACGGTCTCGTGCTCTGTGTGTGGCCTCGCGGCCGGTTTCAATTCTTGCGGTCGGCTGCCGCCGTGCGCCCGGCGCCTGCCGGTTTCAAGCGGCGCTCCGCCGGCGGTCGCGGCGCCTGCACCATCGGCGGTCCGATGAACCAGGTCGTGAAGTACTGCTGTCCGATCTGGAAGATGTTGCTCACCAGGTAGTAAATCGCCAGGCCGCTCGGGAAGCGCAGGAACATGAAGCCGAACACCAGCGGCATCATCATCATCATCTTCTGCTGCGCCGGATCCGCCGTCGTCGGCGTCAGCTTCTGCTGCCACCACATCGTCGCCGCCATCAGGATCGGCGTGACGTAGTACGGGTCGTGCTGCGACAGGTCGTGAATCCACAAACCGAACGGCGCGCCGCGCAGTTCGATCGATTGCTGCAGCAACGAGTAGAAGGCGAACAGCACCGGGAAGGTGAGCAGCATCGGCACGCAGCCGCTGGCCGGGTTCACACCCTTCTCCCGATAGAGATTCATGATCTCCGTGTTCATCTTCTGCTTCGCCGGATCGGTCATCTTCAGGCCGGCGTAGCGCTCCTGAATCGACTTGATCTGCGGCTGAATCGCCTGCATCTTCCGCATCGACACTACGCTCTTGTGGCGCAGCGGGAACATGACCAGGTTGATCAGGATGGTGAGCGCGATGATTGAGGCGCCGTAGTTGCCGAGGAAGCCGTAGATCCACTTCAGCGCGCTCAGCAGCGGCACCACCAGGAAGGCGAACATCCCGAAGTCGATGGCCCGGACCAGTTCCGCATCGACCGAGCGCAGCAGGTCGAACTGCTTGGGCCCGACGAAGAACTTGGTGTCCTGCGGCGGCTGCGGGAAGCGGATCGCGTGCGAGATCAGTTCACGGCTGGTCTCGCCGCTACCGGGCAGCGACAGCGCCGTGTAGTCGAGGCGGGCCTGGCCGGGGTTGATCGCCGTGGCGATGAAGTAGTGGTCGTCGACGCCGGCAAAGCGAAACTGCCCCTCGTGCGCGCCCTGCTCGGCCAGGTCGGCAGCCGTCACGCGCTCGACCTTGCCGTCGCGATGGTAGATGGCCCGAGGCGGCTGGACGATGTTCCCCGTGAAGAAGCTGCCGCCCGCGGCCTCCGCTCCAGCGTCGCCGAGGCCTGGGCCCCACGAGACGGTCGGGTTGAGCGTCTCGTCGCCGTTCATCACCGTCGCCGAGAAGGCGACGACGTAGTTCTGCGGCTCGAACCGGAACTCCTTCCGCACCTGGACACCGGCCGCGTCCTGGAACTCGAACGTCAGCGTCGCGCCACTGGCCGTGGCGTCCACCCGGCTGCCGGTGTCGCCGCCGACGCGATAGAGCGCCTGGTTCAGCCGCTGCGAGAGTTGCGCGTCGGGCAGCTGCAGCGAGAACGGCGCTGGCTGGTCCGCCGGGACCGCGGTCGGGACGAGGTCGACCGGTTCACCTGATTCGTCGCGGTAGTCCTTGAGCCGCCAGTGCAGCAGGCGCGCGCCGCGATTACTGAAGACGGCCTCCACCGTCCTGGTCTCGACGACGATCTCGCGCTCGGTCGCCTCGGTGGTGACCGCAGCGATCGCCGGGGTTTCGGGCGGCGTCACAGCCGGGGTGGCAGGGTTCGTCAGGGAGCCAGGGGCAGCTGCACCTGATCCCGCTGCGGTGGCCGGCGACTGAGCGCCCGCGGCGGTCTGTTGTTGCGTCGCGGGTGGCGGCGGCGCGAAGAACGCCTGGTAGCCGTACAAGACGACGAACGAGAGGAGAATTGCGAGGAAAACCCTGCGTTCCATTCAGTTTGCTACGTTCGGGGGACGGGATCGATGCCGTGGCCACCAAACGGGTGGCAGCGCGCCAGGCGGCGAAGACCGAGCCAGGCGCCCCGCGAGGCGCCGTGCAGCCGGACCGCTTCGGCCATGTAGTCCGAGCACGACGGCTGAAAACGGCAGCTTCCCGTAAACAGCGGTGAAATCAGAAGCTTATACCCGCGCAGCAGGGCGAGCAGGACGACCGCGGCGATCGTTCCGCGGCCGCGGCCTTGGCCGCTCGCGGTGGCGACGATCGAGGGCGGCAAGGTAGTCGGCTTCAAGGGTAGCGAAGGAGGCATCGAGCATTTCGCGGCGCGGCACGAGGATCACGTCCACGGCCGCGTCCAGCTTGTGGCGGCGGAACACCTCGCGTGCGAGGCGCTTTGCGCGATTCCGGATCACGGCCGATCCGATCTTCTTTGTCGCCGCCACGCCGAACCTGGTGTGCCCCACCGTGTTGGCGGCAACGAACACCGTCATCAGGCGGCCATGAATGCGGACGCCCGTGTCGTAGGCCCGCTCGAAATCCGGGCGGCGCCGTACCCGCTCCGTGCGTGGCAGGCCGAAGCCGGATTCGCTGGCCATCACAGCCCGACCCTGGCTGGCCGGCTACCCTTCGTCGGAGACCGTCAGGCGCTTGCGGCCTTTGGCGCGACGGCGCTTGAGGACGATGCGGCCGTTCTTCGTCGACATGCGAACAAGAAAGCCGTGCGTCTTGGCGCGGCGGCGGGTATTCGGCTGGTAGGTGCGCTTGCCCTTCATGGTCGTCCTGTGCGCGTGAACGAGGCACCTGGAAGGCGCTCGGCGCGGTCTGCAAGCCTGGTCCCCGAGGGAGCCAGAGCGGAAAACGTGGTGTATGAACGCCCCGGCACTGCCCGGACGAAATTTCAATAGTAGACGTGCGCGGACCCGGGTGTCAACGCACCGTGGCGCCGCCGCCGCGAATTTACGCGGGCAGGGGCGGGTGTGTTACAGTCGCCAATCTCCGGTCTGGAGGCACCTCGCGACCGTCCGGCCCGCGCAAGCTGTTGGTTTGTTCCCCCAAGTTTTCCACAACTGTGGAAAACATTGTGGAAAACGGGCCGTGCACCCGAGCCCATTCGAAAACCTGCAATTTCAGGCCTCTTTTCGCATGGCGCAGCATGTTCCGGCGATAATCCAACTCCCCTTCCCGGCGCTGAATCCGCAATTTTGACGGCAAGCACGTGAACAAACGGGCAGCAAAACAACCGTCATCGACGCCGTACGTGCGTGGGCACTGATCCATGGACACGAGCATCTGGGACCAGATCCTGTCCAGGATCGAAACCAAGGTCAACCGGCACAGCTTCTTTACCTGGTTCAAGCCGACGTCGTTCATCGCCGACGGCGGCACCTCGATTACGGTCCGGGTGCCCAATTCGTTGTTCAAGGATTGGCTGACCAAGCACTACTCGGTCGTATTGTCCGAGGCGCTCGCCGAGGTGCGCCGCCCGGACGCGGCACTGGTCTTTCTCGCCGAGGGAGTGCCTGCACCCGTGGCGGTCGTTCCCGAGCAGCTGCTGCCCGGCGTTCCTGAAGAGCCAGCTCCGCTGCAAGACGAGCTGACCGCCGAAGCGCCGGCATCCGTCGCCAGAGGCGGCTTGAATGTCCGCTACACCTTCGACACCTTCATCGTCGGCCCGTCGAACCAGTTTGCGCATGCCGCCTGCCGCGCCGTGGCCGAAGCACCGTCGCGCTCGTACAACCCGCTGTTCATCTACGGAGGGGTGGGGCTGGGCAAGACGCACTTGATGCACGCGGTCGGGCAATACGTGCTGCAGCACGATTCCCCACTGAAGCTGACCTACATCTCGTCCGAGCGCTTCATGAACGAGATGATCAACGCCGTGCGTTATGACCGCATCCTCGATTTCCGCGAGCGCTACCGCAGCGTCGACGTGCTGCTGGTCGACGATATCCAGTTCGTCTCGGGCAAGGAAGGCACCCAGACCGAGTTCTTCCATACGTTCAACGCGCTCTACGATGCGCAGAAGCAAATCGTGCTCAGCAGCGACCGGCCGCCGCACGAGATTCCCGCGCTCGAGGAGCGGTTGCGCTCACGGTTCGAGTGGGGGTTGATCGCCGACATCCAGCCGCCCGATCTGGAAACCAAGGTGGCGATCCTCAAACGCAAGGCAGAGGCGGAAATCGTGCCGCTGCCGGACAACGTCGCGCTCTTCATCGCGTCCCGCATCAAGTCGAATATCCGCGAACTCGAAGGATCGCTGATCCGGTTGATTGCGTTCGCCTCGCTGACCGGCCGGGAAATTTCGGTCGAGCTGGCCCAGGAGGTGCTCAAGAACGTCATCGAGCAGGACGACCGGGCGGTCACCATCGAGAGCATCCAGCGCTACGTCGCCGAGTTTTACGGTCTTAAAGTTGTCGAGCTGAAGTCGCGGAACAACTCGAAGTCGGTGGCGATGCCGCGCCAGATTGCCATGTACCTGTGCAAGGCGCTGACACACGCCTCGCTGCCCGAGATCGGTCGTAGTTTTGGGGGAAAGCACCATTCGACCGTGATCCACTCCGTCCGGAAGATCGAGGACCTGCGCAAGAAGGATGCGAATTTCAACAGCCAGATCCTGACGTTCCTCGAATCGATCCGTTGATTCCCGGTTTTCCACAGACCGGTCGTGTGGAACGGCTGTGGGCGGCCGGGCGTTCCGGGTTTCACACAGATTGAGCACCGGCGACCGCGGCCGGATCCACACCGATATCCACAGCGTAAGTTGTTGAACGCGAAGCGGTAAGTCGTGCAAAACGCGTTTTGCACAGCACCTTACTTTCCCTATATAATCTCTTGTCCTTCAGATCCTTACAGTGGAGGGAAATACCCGCCCACTCCTACTCCGTCAATGCGGACGCCCGGCTCCGCTCGAGGTCGCTACACGCCTATGGAACTTGTTGTCCGGAAGAATGACCTTCTGAGAGAACTGCAACTTTTCCAGGGCATCGTCGAGCGGAAGAACACGATTCCGATTCTGGCCAACGTCCTCATCGAGGCGAAGGGCGACGAGATCCGCATGCTTGCCACCGACCTCGAGGTGGCGCTGCGCAGCCGTTGTGCGGCCACCGTCGGCAAGGCGGGTTCGCTGACGTTGCCCGCAAAGAAGCTCTACGAAATCGTCAAGGCGCTGCCCGAGACCGACGTCCGGATCGAAGAGGACAAGAACGGCGTCAAAGTAGCTGCCGATCGCTTCGACTCGCGCATGCAGACGCTGCCGCGCGAGGACTTCCCCACCCTGCCCGACGCCAGTGGAGCGGCTCGTGCCACGCTCCCCTCGACGGCGCTGAAGCAGATGATCGCGAAGACGCAGTTCGCCATCACCGGGGAAGACACGCGCTACTTCCTGAACGGCGCGAAGTTCGTGCTCAAGCCCGACAGCCTGACGCTGGTGGCCACCGACGGCCATCGGCTCGCGCTGGTGGAAGTGAACCAGGCGCTCGGCATCTCCCAGGAGTCCGGCGTCATCCTGCCGAAGAAGACGCTGCTCGAGCTGGGCAAACTGTTGTCGGAAGGCGACGGCGACATCCAGTTCGAGAGCGGCGAGAACCACCTGTTCTTCGAGGTGGCCGGACGCATGCTGATCTCGCGGATGATCGACGGCCAGTTCCCGGCCTACGAGCGGGTGATTCCGAAGGGGAACGACAAGACGATCGAGTTCGATCGCGAGCGGTTGACCAGCGCCGTCAAGCGCGTCGCGCTGCTCTCGAACGAGCGATCGCGCGCCGTCAAGTTCGAGATCGACAACGGCAAGGTCGACGTCACCTCGAGCAGTTCGGAATTCGGTGAGGCGCGCGAACAGCTGGTGGTGGAGTACCCCGGGCCGGCGCTGGCGATTTCGTTCAACGCCCAGTACGTGCTCGACTTCCTGAACGTCGTCGAAACGGACGTCGTCTCGCTCTCGCTCAAGGACGAGGTCAGCCAGGCGGTCATGAAGCCCGTCGGCGCGGAGGGCTACGACTACACCTACGTCATCATGCCGATGCGCATCTGACGGCCGCGAACGGGTGCAGGCCCGATCGACCGGAGGCGTGAACGCTCCCGCAGCCTCCTGGAACTAAGGACACGAGTGGAACAGCCGCACGAGCAACAGATCAGCGAGACCGATATCCGTTTGTCCAATGGCGCTGCGACGCACGTCAACGGCGACGGCTCAGCCGAATACGGCGCCGACAAGATCAAGGTCCTGGAAGGGCTCGAAGCCGTCCGGAAGCGGCCGGCGATGTATATCGGCTCGACCGGCGCGCCCGGGCTGCATCATCTCGTCTACGAGATCGTCGACAACTCGATTGACGAGGCGCTCGCCGGCTACTGCGACCAGATCAACGTCACGCTCCATATCGACAACTCGATCACCGTCGTCGACAACGGCCGCGGCATCCCGGTCGACCGCCACGAGAGCGGCAAGTCGGCGGCGGAAGTCGTGCTGACGGTGCTGCACGCCGGCGGCAAGTTCGACAACGACAGCTACAAGGTCTCGGGCGGCCTGCACGGCGTCGGCGTGTCGGTGGTGAACGCGCTGTCGGAGCGGCTCGATCTTGAGATCTGGCGCAACGGCAATGTCTACCAGCAGAGCTACGAGCGCGGCAACCCGCTCACCGAATTGCAGACAGCCGGGACGACGCAGCGCCGCGGCACCAAGGTGACGTTCAAGCCGGACGCGCAGATCTTCGAGACCACCGAGTACAGCTTCGACACCCTGGCGCAGCGGCTGCGCGAGCTGGCGTTCCTGAACGGTGGCATCCTCATCACCATCGAAGACGAGCGCGACGGCAAGAGCCACAAGTTCCAGTACGAAGGCGGCATCGTTTCGTTCGTCGAGCACCTGAACAAGAACAAGGCGGTCGTCAACGACAAGCCGATCTTCATGAAGGGCCAGAAGGACGGCATCGACGCCGAGATCGCACTGCAGTGGAACGACACCTACTCGGAACTGGTGTTCACGTTCGCCAATAACATCAACACGCATGAAGGCGGCACCCACCTTTCCGGGTTCCGTTCGGCGCTGACGCGCACGATCAACGCGTATGCCGCGAAGAGCAGCATGGCGAAGGATCTCAAGGACGCGAGCATCAGCGGCGACGACATCCGTGAGGGTCTCACCGGCGTCGTCAGCGTCAAGATCCCGCAGCCGCAGTTCGAGGGTCAGACCAAGACCAAGCTCGGTAACACCGAGGTCAAGGGCATTGTCGAGGCGATCGTCAACGACAAGCTCGGCCAGTTCCTCGAAGAGAATCCGGCGATTGCCAAGCGCGTGATCGGCAAGGCGGTCGATGCCGCGCGTGCGCGTGAGGCGGCGCGCAAGGCGCGCGACCTGGTGCGACGCAAAGGCGCCCTCGATGGCAGCAGCCTTCCCGGCAAGCTCGCAGACTGCCAGGAGCGCGACCCGGCGCAGAGCGAGATCTACATCGTCGAGGGTGAGTCGGCCGGCGGCTCGGCGAAGCAGGGCCGCGACCGCCGCTTCCAGGCGATCCTGCCGATCAAGGGCAAGATTCTCAACGTCGAGAAGGCGCGCTTCGACAAGATGCTCGGCAGCGACGAGATCAAGACGATGATCGCCGCGCTCGGGTGCGGCATCGGCGTCGAGGACTTCAACATCGACAAGCTGCGCTACCACCGCGTCATCATCATGACCGACGCCGACGTCGATGGCTCGCACATCCGCACGCTGTTGCTGACGTTCTTCTACCGGCAGATGGCACCGCTGATCGAAGGCGGCCATATCTACATCGCGCAGCCGCCGCTGTTCCGCGCCAAGCGTGGCCGCTCGGAGACCTACATCAAGGACGAGCGCGACCTCGAATCGTTCCTGGCCCGCCGCGCCGTCGAGTCTCGCGTTGCCAGGCTGGCCGACGGCAGCGAGATCCTCGGCGATGTGCTCGAGCGCCAGCTGCAGCGGATGATGACCTACCGCAAGCTGCTGCAGCACGTCGCCCGCCGCGGCAACCCGCCGGAGATCGTGGCGGCGCTGCTCGAGTCCGACGCGCGCGACCGTACCTTCTTCGAGCAGCGGGAACGCGTCGACGCGATTGCCGAGCGCATGACCGTCCCAACGCGCACGGTCAGCGTCACACGCGACGACGAGCACAACGTGTTCGCGCTGGCGATCGAGGATCGGTCGCAGGGCTACCCGCGCAACTACGCCATCGGCGTCGACTTCGTCGGGTCCGGCGAATACCGGACGCTGCTCAACGCCTACCGCGAGATCGAGGACATCAAGTTCCCGGTTGTCGTCAAGGCCACCGAGGCACCGAAGGACGAAGTGCCGGAGGACGAGGGCATCGCCGCGGCGAATGAAACGGCGATCGGTGGCGGCCCGCTCGACGAGCCGACCAGGCTCGCGGCGGAGCCGAAGCCTTCGGCGGCGCAACCGCCGGCACCGCCGGTGCGCAAGAAGGATCCCGACGTCACGCTCGAGACGGTCGATGCCTTCGTCGACTTCTTCATCGCCGCCGGCAAGAAGGGCGTCGCCGTCAACCGTTACAAGGGTCTCGGCGAGATGAACCCGGACACGCTGTGGACGACGACGATGGACCCGGCGCACCGGACGCTGCTGCAGGTCCGCGCTGAAGACCACGCCGAAGCCGACCAGATGTTCACCACGCTGATGGGCGATCAGGTCGAGCCGCGACGCAAGTTCATCGAGGACCACGCCCTCGACGTCACCAACCTCGACGTGTAGCATGAGCACTCCAGAGTCGATCCGCGTTCCCGTCAATATCGAAGACGAGATGAAGCGCTCGTACATGGATTACGCGATGAGCGTGATCATTGGCCGAGCCCTGCCCGATGTCCGCGACGGTCTGAAGCCGGCGCACCGGCGCGTCCTCTACGGGATGCGCCAGATGGGCCTGGCCTCCAACCGCGCCTACCGCAAGTGCGCCAAGATCGTCGGCGAGGTGATGGGCAACTTTCACCCGCACGGCGACGCCTCGATCTACGACACGCTGGTCCGGCTCTCGCAGGACTTCAACATGCGCTACCCCCTGGTCGATGGCCAGGGGAACTTCGGTTCGGTCGACGGCGATCCGCCGGCGGCGATGCGCTATACCGAGTCGCGGCTGCAGGCGCTCGCCGAAGAGTTGATGGGTGATCTCGACAAGGAGACCGTCGACTTCGTCCCCAACTACGACGAGACGACCGAGGAGCCGACCGTCCTGCCGGCGCCCTTCCCCAACCTGCTGGTCAACGGCTCGACCGGCATCGCGGTCGGCATGGCCACGAACATCCCGCCGCACAACCTGCGCGCGGTGATCGACGCGGTCATCTGGGTGATCGAGCGGGCGCAGTCAGGCGAGCCGAGCACCATGGTCGAACGCCAGCGCAAGGTGATCGAGCTGGTGCAGGGCCCGGACTTCCCGACTGGTGGTTACATCGTCGGCCGCGCCGGGATTCACCAGGCCTACCTGACCGGCCGCGGCGCCGTGATCATGCGCGCCCGCGCCGAGATCGAGGACAACAAGAAGGGCGATCGGCAGTCGATCGTCATCTCCGAGATCCCGTACCAGGTCAACAAGGCGCGGCTGATCGAGCGCATCGCCGACCTGGTGCGCGAGAAGACGATCGAGGGCATCTCCGACATCCGCGACGAGTCCGACCGCGACGGCATGCGGATCGTCATCGAACTGAAGCGCGGTGAGGTCGGCGACGTCGTCCTCAACAATCTCTACAAGCACACCCAGCTGCAGAGCAGCTTCGGCATCATCATGCTCGCCATCGTCGGCGGCCGGCCGAAGGTGTTGTCGCTGCTGGAGCTGATCGAGAACTTCATCGAGTTCCGCCGCGAGGTCATCAGGCGGCGCACCGAGTTCGAGCTGCGCAAGGCGGAAGCGCGCCGGCACATCCTCGAAGGGCTGAAGATCGCGCTCGATCACATCGACGCGGTCATCTCGCTGATCCGCGCGGCACCAAACCCGGCGGCGGCGCGCGAAGGCCTGATGACCCAGTTCGGCCTCAGCCTGATTCAGGCCCAGGCGATCCTCGACATGCAGTTGCAGCGCCTCACCGGGCTCGAGCGGCAGAAGATCCTCGACGAGCTCGCCGAGCTCCTCAAGCTGATCGAGCGCCTGCTGGCGATCCTGTCGAGCGACCGGCTGCTGATGCAGATCATCGTCGACGACCTGCGCCGCATCCACAGCGAATACGGCGACGAGCGCCGCACCGAGATCATCGCCGAGGAAGGCGAGTTCCGTGTCGAGGACCTGATCGCCGAGGAGGACATGGCGATCACGGTCAGCAACACCGGTTACATCAAGCGGACCGCCGTCACCAACTACCGCAACCAGCGGCGCGGCGGCAAGGGACGCATTGGCATGCGGACGCGCGAAGAGGACTTCGTCAGCCACCTCTTCGTCGCCTCGACGCACGCCTACATCATGATCTTCTCGGATCGCGGCCGTGCCTACTGGCTGAAGGTGCACGAGATTCCCGACGTCGGCCCGGACAGCCGCGGCAAGGCGATTGCCAACCTGGTGTCGATGGAGGGCGGCGAGCGCATCGCCGCGCTGCTCACCGTGAAGGAGTTCGAGGCCGACAAGTTCGTCGTCCTCGGCACCCGGCGCGGCGTCATCAAGAAGACCGAGCTCGCGTCGTTCAGCAACCCGCGCGCCGGCGGCATCATCGCCATCGGTGTCGAGGAGGGCGACGCGGTCATCTCGGCGCGCATCTCGGACGGCTCGAGCCAGGTGTTCATCGCCACCCGCACTGGCATGTCGATTCGCTTCAACGAGGACGACGTGCGGTCGATGGGTCGCACCGCCTACGGCGTCCGCGGCATCACGCTGCGCGAGGACGATGACGTGGTCGCCATGGAGGTGCTCGGACCGATCGGCACCATCCTGACCGTGACGGAACAGGGCTACGGCAAGCGCACCGAGCTCGACGAGTATCGCGTGCAGTCGCGCGGCGGCCTCGGCATCATCAACATCCAGACCAGCGATCGCAACGGCAAGGTGATCGGCGTCATCCAGGTGTCGGACGACGACGAGCTGATGCTGATCACGCTGCAGGGCAAGATCCTGCGCATGGCCTCGAAGAGCATCCGGACGATCGGCCGGTCGACGCAGGGCGTGCGGCTGATCGACATCGAGGGCGAGGACCGCGCCGTGTCCATCGCGCGGCTTGCCGAGCGCGACGACGTCGACAAGGATCTCGACGCCGGCGATGGCGTCGCGACCACCAGCGTGGCGACCGCCAGCGTCGATGGCCAGACCAAGGCGATCGAGCAACTGCTGGAACGAGCCGGCGTCGGCGAAGGGGCGGGCGAAGCTGACGCCGGGAACAAGGGAATCGACCGTGACGGCGCTGCAGGCACCGATGACGTTTCCAGCGACGACGACGCGGCCGGCAACAGCGACGATGACAAGGATGGGGCCGAGTAGGACCGATCGTGCCCGGCTGCTGTTCAGCAGCGTACTGCTCGCCCTGACGGCCGGCTGCGGCATGCGCTCCCCTGAGGAGCAGGTGCTGGAGGAGTTCTTCCGCAACTCGCGGTTGATGGACAGTACCCTGCTGGCGAAGACGGCGACCACGGCGTTCGACCCCCGGACCCACGGGAGCGTGCAGCACTTCCGCATCGAACAGGTCGGCCCACCGGTGACCGCCGGCGGTGCGACCACCGAGCAGGTTACGATTGCCGCGCAGGTGCGAACCCCCGAAGGGCCGACCATCGCGCGCACGCTGGTGGCGACGCTACAGCAGCGCCCCGAGGACGGCCGCTGGCTGGTGACGGCGATCCGCTGAAGCGAGGCCCCGATGGCGACTCCGTTCACCTCCTTGTCGCTGACCGACATCGGCGGCGAGTTCACGGCGATGGCGCGCGACGCGCAATCCGCATTCGGCCACCTCGACGCGCAGCAGCTCAATTGGCGTCCCGACGCGACCAGTTGGAGCGTGGCGCAGTGTTTCGAGCACCTGTTGAGCGTCAATCGCGCGATGTTCCAGGTGCTGGACACCGCGGTGGCGGGTAGCGGTGCCAAGAGCTTCTGGCAACGGCTGCCACTGCTGCCCGGCCTGTTCGGGCCAATCATGATCAAGTCGCAGATGCCCGAGGCGAAGCGGAAGTTCCGCGCGCCGGCGCTAGCCACCCCGTCGGCGTCGGCGATCGATCCCTTGGTCGTCGAGCGGTTCGTCGCCGCACAGCTCGAGGCATCCAGGCGGGCTGCGGGACTCGACGAACGTCGGCTTGCGAACGCCGTCGCGGTGTCGCCGTTCGCGTCATTCGTGGTCTACACGGCGCTCGACGGCTACCGGCTGGTGGTCACGCACCAGCGCCGGCATTTCGAGCAGGCCAGACGGGTGATGCAGGCGCCTGGGTTCCCGGCGTCGGTGCCCGGCGCGCGGATCTGACCCGCCGGCGTTCAACCGCACCCAGCCGAATGCCGTCGGTCGTCGCCACAGGTCTCAGTGCGCGAGCCGCCAAGGCGAAGGCCCGCGCCAACTCCGGTAGATGTCACATTGCGGCCGCCTGCCCCGTCCTGTGTGTAGAAGCACTCACAGGAGGAATCATGCTGAGATGGGCGCTGCGCCGTATGGCCGAGTCGTTCGAGCGGAAGTGGAACTACGACGCGAGCTACTTGAAGGAGATCATCGCCATCAGCCCGCGCGCGGCCTGGATGTTTGCCCGTGCCACCAGCCTCGGCAGCTACCGCCGCGACGTCCCGGCGGCCGCGCTGTTCGCGGCAGGTATCACCGCGGTCCGCTCCGAGGACTGCGGCCCGTGCACACAACTCGCAGCAGCGATGGCCGAACGGCAGGGCGTCCCTCCGCCGGTTCTTCGTGCCATCCTGACCGACGATGCGGCCGGGATGCCGCCGGAGGTCGAGCTCGCCTGGCGGTTCACCCGCGCTACTCTGGTACATGACCCGGAAGCGGACGTCTATCGTCGCGAGATCGCCGGGCGCTGGGGACCGAGGGCCGTCGTGACGCTGGCATTCGCCATCACCACCGCACGCATGTACCCCACGGTGAAGTACGCCATGGGGCACGGCCAGATCTGTTCGCGTGTCGTCGTCGGCGGCACACCGGTCGCGATGGACCGCAACGTTGCGGCGGTGCCCCCGGTTCTGTCGCAGCGGCCGTCAGTGGCGGGTCACGCCTGATGACAGAATCCGGCCGCCAGCTTCGAGCCGCATCGCCGCCGGCTGCGCGGCCTGGCCTACCGCATGCTCGGCTCCGTCGCCGAGGCGGAAGACGCCGTGCAGGAGGCGTACCTGCGCTGGCACAGCGCCGATCGCGAAGCGGTGACCGACCCCCGTGCGTTCCTGACGACCACGACGACGCGGATTTGCCTGGACATCCTCCGCTCGGCACGAGTACCGGCGTGAGGCCTACGTTGGCCCCTGGCTGCCGGAACCGGTGATCGATCCGACGGCCATGGCCCCCGATGCACAGACCGAGCTCGCCGAGGATCTCTCGATCGCGCTGCTGCTCGCGTTCGAGCGTCTATCGGCACTCGAGCGCGCCGCCTTCCTCCTGCACGATGTCTTCGACTGCCCGTTCTCGGAGGTGGCGAGCGCGCTTGATCGCAGCGAGGCTGCGTGCCGTCAGCTCGCCGCCCGCGCCCGTGCTCACGTGCGAGAGGCGCGGCCACCCTCGCCCTCTCCTCAGGTAGACGCGAAGGCCGGTCATGCCCGGCTCGTTTCGGCGTTCGTCGAGGCCGCGCGCTCTGGTGACGTGGACGCGCTGCGCGAGCTGCTGACCGACGATGTGCGCTACGTCGCCGACGGCGGCGGCAAGGCCGCCGCGGCCAGGCATGTGATCGAGGGGCCGGATCGAACAGCACACATCGTCATCGCCGCAGCAAAGGCGGGGCGCGTCGAGGGCGCCGTGTTGCACTTCGGCGTGATCAACGGCCTGCCGGGTGTCCTGATCTACGCCCCGAACGGCTCGGCGCAGAGCGTAGCGTTGGACATCGCCGGCGACCGCATCCGCGCGATCTACATCGTGCGCAACCCGGACAAGCTCCGGCACCTCGCGGCACCTGGGTCGTACATAGGTCCGGCAGAAGCCGGACACCACGATCATGGTGACCGGGCGAAAGCGGGAGGGGATGACTCCGGTCGGCCCTAACCGGGAATCTCGGCCTCGACGAGCTGCGCCAGCAGCGTCAGCGATTCCTGCCAGCCGAGGTAGCACGCCTCGGCCGGGATGACGTCGGGGATGCCTTCCTGCACGATGTTCAGCTCGGTGCCGACGGACACCTTCTTCAGACGTGACGGTCACCGTCATCTCGCCGGGCAGGTTCGGATCGTCGAACTGGTCGGTGTAGCGGATGCGTTCGTCCGGGACCAGCTCGAGATACTCGCCGCCGAAGGAATGGCTGCTGCCCGTGCTGAAGTTGGTGAACGACATCTTGTAACGTGCCGCCGACCCGGGCGATCGAGCTGGTGCACCTTGCCGGTGAAGCCGTTCGGCGGCAGCCACTTGGCCATCGCATCGGCGTCGAGGAACGCGCGGTAGATTCGCTCTGGCGTGGCCCGCAGCACGCGGTGAAACTGAACGGTGCTGCGGCATGATTCTCCTCCTGAACGGCAAGCACGACGCCGTTCTTCCAATGATTAGACTTGCCGTCACCGCGAAAATCATCGGTCTACGCTTGAGGCACCAAGCCGCCAACGGGGTTGAGCGGCGACGGGCTACTTGCCCGCCGCCACCTGCGCTGGTGCTGCCCCCTGGGCCTCGACGAGTCGCCTGGCCAGGTAGTTGGTAACCTGTGCGTCACTGCGGGCGGCCGTCAGGTAGGCCGTCCGCAGCAACTGCTCGCGGCGGCCCTTCAGGCCCTGGGTGATCTGCTCCCTCACCGACGGCATCGAGATGTCCCGCTGCCCCGCCTTCTCCTGCGACACGACAAAGACGATCGTGCGGACGCCACCCTGGTTCACGACGCGCGCCCGGCCAGGCTCCACCTGCAGCACGGCATCCCGCAACGCCGGCGGTGCGGCCTTGACCGCCGAGACCGGGACCAGGCCCAGGTCGCCGCCGCGCGGTGCCGATTCAGGATCCTCGGAGAAATCGCGGGCCAGGTCGCCAAACGGCGTGCCCGCCTGCAGCCGCTGCATCAACATCGCGACCTTTGCCTCCGCCGCCTGCGGCGTGGCCGCGTCGTCACCCGTCCGGTTGGCCGTCTGCGGGTCGAGCGCCGGTGTGACGACGATCTGGGCAATGTGGAAGGCGTCTTCAGGCAGGTTGAACTGCGCCCGGTTGGCGTTGAAATAGTCGGTGACCTGCTGATCGGTGACCGTCACTTTTGCGGTGACCTGCTGCTCCATCAGCTTCTGCGTCAGCAGCTGGCGCCGCAGCCCCTCGCGCATGTCGGCAGCCGTCAGGTTGCGCTGCGTCAACTGCTGCTGAAACGCATCGTCGGTCATGTTGTTCTTCGCCTGGGTGTAGGCGGTGTCAATCTCGCTCTCGGCCACCTGCACCTTCGCCTCGTTCGCCCGCGCGAGCAGGATCTCCTCGAGGAGCAGCTCGTCGACGATGCTGAGTTTTGCCGCCGCCGCCTCTTCGTCGGACAGCGGGCGCGAGTTGTCGTTGACGCGCCGGAACGCCTTCTCGACCTGGTCGCGCGTGATGTCTTTGCCATTGACAGTTGCCCACGTGTCCTGAGACACGGCCGGCGGCGCCGCTGCAGGAGGCGGGGTCGAGCGGCAGGATGCGGACAGCAGCGCGGCGAGGCCACAAGCGGCGGTGCCGACGACGACGCGACTTCGAATGGCGCGAAAAGAGACGGAGGATCGACGGTTCATAGTGGGAGATTACCTTTGGACACGAGGTTGGGTCCACCCGAAGATGGATGCGCCGTGCGCGGCGGTTACGCCACTTCGAGCTTGGCGAACTTGGCGCGGAGCGTCTTCTGTCCGACCGTGTTGAACCGGACAATCAGCTTGGTGTCGTCGTCGAGCGGCTCGACGCTGAGGATGGTGCCGACGCCGAACTGCGCGTGCTTGACGCGCAGATCCGGCTTTGAGACCCGATGGCGAGGACTGGTCCTCGTCCTCGTAGCGGTAGGTCGGCGTTTCCTCCTTTACGCGGCCGCGGTAGCTCCCTCCCCCACCGCCGCGTGCGCCATACGGCGCCGCCCGGTACTGCCCGTACGACGGATTCGGCGAGGCAAAGGTCGAGGGAATGGTCTCGACCAGTTCTGGCGGGATCTCGTCGAGGAACCGCGAAGGCTCGGTCGCCTGGTAGTCGCCGAACACGCGGCGCCGCGCTGCGGACGTGAGCACGAGCCGCCGCTCCGCCCGGGTGATGCCGACGTAGCACAGACGACGCTCCTCTTCGAGCTCGGCCTCGTCGTTCTGCCGACCGCGAGTGCGGGAACAGCCCTTCCTCGAGGCCGCCGATGATCACCACCGGGAACTCCAGCCCCTTGGCGCTGTGCATCGTCATCATCAACACGCGCGCCTCGCGCGCGCCGGCCTCCTCGTCGACGTCGGAGAGCAGCGACAGCTGATCGACGAAGCCGCCGAGCGACGGCTCCGGATTGCGGGTCTCGTACTCGCGCGCAGCCGAGACGAGTTCGGCGAGGTTCTCGACCCTGCCCTCGGCCTCTTCGCTGCGCTCCTCGCGCAGGTCCTTGAGATAGCCGCTCTGGTCGAGGACCTTGCCCAGGGTGATCGAGATCGACTCCTGCGCCGCCATCGCCGTCATCCCGGCGAGCAGGTCGCGAAAGGCGGTCAGCACGGTGAGCGACCGTGGCGGCAGCAGGCGCTGGTCGATGGCGTGAACCAGGCGGGCCCACAGCGAGTTGTTGGTGGCGACCGGCTGCAGGCCGGCAAGCAGCGGCGGCAGATCGGCGGTCTCCTGCGTCGAGCTCGACGCCGTCCAGTGCCTCCATCACGCCCTTGCCGATACCGCGCGCCGGCACGTTGATCACGCGCCGCAGGCTGACGTCGTCGTGCGGGTTGAGCACGAGACGGCAGATAGGCGAGCGCGTCCTTGATTTCCTTGCGCTCGTAGAAGCGGACGCCGCCGATGATCTTGTAGGCGACGCCGGAGCGGCGCAGCGCGTCTTCGATCGTGCGCGACTGGGCGTTGGTGCGGTAGAGGACGGCGACGGTGTTCTCCGGGTCCTCGTGCAGCGCCATGCGCGCGGTGCGGGAGATGTACTCGGCCTCGTCGATGTCGTCGCCGGCGCGGTAGTAGAGAATCTTCCCGCCACCCTTCCGATCGGTGTAGAGCCGCTTCTCCTTGCGGTTGCGATTCTGCTCGATGACCGCCGAGGCCGCGTCGAGAATCACCTGCGTCGAGCGGTAGTTCCGCTCGAGCCGCACGATCATCGCCTCTGGAAAGTCGTGCTCGAAGTCGAGGATGTTCTTCAGGTCGGCGCCGCGCCACTTGTAGATCGACTGGTCGGGGTCGCCGACCACCGCCAGGTTGCGGTAGCGCGACGCCAGCCGCTGGATCAGCAGGTACTGCGGGCGGTTCGTGTCCTGATACTCGTCGACCATCAGGTACTTGAACTTCTCGCTGTAGCGATCGCGCACGGTCTCGGACTTCTCGAACAGCTCCACCGTCTTCAGCAGCAGGTCGTCGAAGTCGAGCGCGTTCGCCTCCCTCAACGCTTTCAGGTAGAGCGCGTAGATCTTGCCGATCTGCTGCTCGCGCGGGTTCCAGGCGTCGCCGCCCAGCGTCTCAGGCCCTTCCATGCGGTTCTTGGCATGGCTGATCCGCGACAGCACGGCGCGCGGCTGCAACGTGCTGTCGTCGTAGCCGAGTTCGCGCAGCGCCTGCTTGACGACGGAGAGCTGGTCGGTGGAGTCGTAGATGACGAAGTCACGCGACAGGCCGATGTGCGGCGCTTCGCGGCGCAACAGCCGCGCGCACAGCGCGTGGAAGGTCGAGATCCACATCTGGCGGCAGTCGACGCGCAGCAGCGTCTCGACCCGCGTGCGCATCTCCTCCGCCGCCTTGTTGGTGAAGGTCACCGCCAGGATGCGATCGGGGGCGGTGACGCCGCTGTCGACCAGGTGGGCGATGCGATGGGCGATGACGCGTGTCTTGCCGGAGCCGGCCCCAGCCAAAATGAGCAGCGGGCCCTCGGTGTGAAGGACCGCTTCTTGTTGCTCGGGGTTGAGGCTCGAGATCAGATCCAAGCCTCTAGTTTACCGTCGTCGCGGGCGGCGGGTCGGCCTCGCCGGCGCCGCGTTACGGCAGGGAGACATGCGCGGGCTGCGCAGCGAAGGAGGCCGGGTGCCGCGCAGCGGACCCGGCGCGCGTCCTACTCGACGGTGACCGACTTGGCCAGATTACGCGGCTGGTCGACGTCGCAGCCGCGGCGCACGGCGATGTGATAGGCCAGCAGCTGCAGCGGAATGGTCATGACAATCGGCGTCATCAATGCCGTAGTGCGCGGCATCGGCAGCATGACGTCCTTCTGCGGGTCCATTACCGCCTGCATGCGATCGTCGCCGGCGCTGGTGATGGCAATCACCGAGCCGCCGCGCGCCTTCGCCTCCTGGACGTTGCCGATCATCTTTTCGAAGACGTGATCGTCGGGCGCGATCGCCACCACCGGCATCTGCTCGTCGATCAAGGCAATCGGGCCGTGCTTCATCTCGCCGGCCGGATAGCCCTCGGCGTGGATGTAGGAGATCTCCTTCAGCTTCAAGCGCGCCTTCGAGCGCGATCGGATAATTGATGCCGCGGCCGAGGAAGAGAAAGTCAGTGCGGTTGTAGAACTTCTCCGCCACCTTTTCCATCGGCGCCGACGCCTTGATTGCCTGCTCGATGAGCAGCGGCATCTGCAGCATCTCTTCGATGTGGCCGCGGATCTCGTCCTGCGTCAGCTTGCCGCGCACCTGCGCCATGTAGAGGGCGAGCAGTTGCAGCGCCACCAGCTGCGAGGTGAACGCCTTCGTCGACGCGACACCGATCTCCGGGCCGGCGTGCGTGTAGACCGTGCCGTTTGCCTCGCGCGTGGCCATGCTGCCGACGACGTTGCAGATGGCGATGCTGCTGGCGCCCTTCTTCCGTGCCTCGCGCAACGCGGCGAGCGTGTCGGCGGTCTCGCCCGACTGGGTGATGACGATCGTCAGCTCGTTCTTCGTGACGATCGGGTTGCGGTAGCGGTACTCGGAGCCGTAGTCGACTTCGACCGGCACCTGGGCGAGCGCCTCGATCAGATACTTGCCGACCAGCCCGGCGTGCCACGACGTGCCGCAGGCGACGATCGTGATCTTGTCGAGGGCGCGCAACGTGTCTTCGGCGATGTTCAGATCCTCGAGGAAGATCTGGCCGCGGTCGAGCGAGACGCGACCGAGAATGGTGTCGCGGGCAGCGGCCGGCTGCTCGTAGATCTCCTTGAGCATGAAGTGCTTGTGGCCGCCCTTCTCCGCCGCGATCGGGTCCCACATCACGCGCTGCGAGGTCTTCGAGACCTCCTTGCCGGCGTAGTCGGTGAACGTCACGCCCGAGCGCGTGATGATCGCCATCTCCTCGTCGCCGAGGAACACGACGTCGCGCGTGTGGCTGAGGATTGCCGGGATGTCCGAGGCGACGAAGAACTCGTCCTCGCCCGAGGCCGACCACGATCGGCGGGCCGTTGCGCGCCGCGACGATCTTTTCCGGGTCGTCGACCGATACGAGCACGATGGCGAACATGCCGCGCATGTAGAGCAGCGCGCGCCGCACGGCGTTCTCGAGGCCGTCGTCCTTCATCTCGCGCTCGACGAGGTGAGCGACGATTTCGGTGTCGGTCTCCGTCTTGAACTCGTGGCCCTGCTGCTGCAGCTCGTGCTTCAGCTCGAGATAGTTCTCGATGATGCCGTTGTGGACGACGACGATCTTGCCGGTGCAGTCGCGATGCGGGTGTGCGTTCTCCTCGGTCGGGCGGCCGTGCGTGGCCCAGCGGGTGTGGCCGACGCCGTAGAGACCATCGACCGGCTCGTTGCGGATGGTGTTCTCGAGGTTGATCAGCTTCCCCGCCGAACGGCGCAGAGCGATCCCCTCAGGGCTGACCAGCGCCACGCCTGCCGAGTCGTAGCCGCGATACTCCATGCGCCGCAGCCCGTCGATCAGGACTGGGACGACAGGCTTCGATCCGATGTAACCGATGATTCCGCACATGTTCGCTTCCTCTGGGTGTCTTAAGTCTTCGCCGCAGCGGCCTTCTTGCGCTCGGCCCAGCCGTCGACGTTCGACTGCCGGCTGCGCGCGATGCCGAGCCCCCCGGCGGGCACGTCCTCGGTGATGGACGAACCAGCGCCGACGTAGGCTCCCTGGCCGATGCGGACGGGAGCAATCAGCTGCGAGTCGCTGCCGATGAAGGCGCCGTCCTCGATGACCGTCTGGTGCTTGTTCACGCCGTCGTAGTTGCAGGTGATGGTCCCCGCGCCGACGTTCACCCCGGCCCCGATCGTCGCGTCGCCGAGGTAGGAGAGGTGGTTCACCTTCGAACCGGCCCCCAGCGACGTCTTCTTCAGCTCCACGAAATTACCGATCTTCGCCCGCTCGCCGACTGAGGTCTCTGGCCGCAGATGAGCAAAGGGCCCGACCGCCGCCCCATCTGCAACCTGCGCACCAACGATGAGGCAGAAGCTGTTGATGGTCGACGTTGTTGCCGATCTGCGAATCGCTGATGCGGACGTTGCGCCTGAATTTCGCAGCCAGAGCCGATGCGGGTGCTGGCCCTCGCAGGATGACGCCGGGATGCAGGACCGTATCGCTGCCAACCTCCACGTCCGGGTCGACGTAGGTCGTCGCCGGATCGATCAGGGTGACGCCGGCCGCCATCAGCTCCTCGTTCTTCTTCTGTCTCACGAGTTTGCTCATTTCCGCCAGCTGCGATCGGCTGTTGATGCCGCGGATTTCCTGGGTATCTGTCGACGACCAGCGTTTCGACCGGCCGCCCGCGGCCGTGGTAGATCGCGATCAGGTCGGTCAGGTAGAACTCCCCTTGCGCGTTCTTGAGGCAATTCCGCTAAGTGCGTCGAACAGCGGTGCTAGCTCGAAGGCGTAGATGCCGCTGTTGATCTCGCGGATCTGCGGCGCTCGATCCGGCGATGCGTCCTTCTCTTCGACGATGCGGGCGATGCGGCCGTCCTCGCGAACGATCCGGCCGTAACCTGTCGGTCGATCGAGCATTGCCGTGACCACAGTCGCTGTGGCCTGCGCACCACGGTGCGTCTCGAGTAGCCTTGATAGGGTGTTCGGGCTAAACAGTGGCACGTCGCCCGATAGCAGAACCACCGTGCCTGAACGTCCACGCAGCAGCGGCTCTGCCTGCTGCAGGGCGTGCGCCGTGCCGAGCTGAGGCTCCTGCAGGGCGAACTGCGAGTCTCGGCCAACCTGCAAGGCGGTTCCTGACGAGCTCAGCCTGGTGCCCGACGATCAGGGTGATCGTCTCGGGGGCGACAGATTCGGCGGTCCTCAGGACGTGCTCGATCATGCGGCCGTCCGGCGATCTCGTGCAGCACCTTGGGGATAGCCGACTTCATCCGGGTCCCCTGGCCGGCGGCGAGGATGACGACGTGGGTATCAGGCATAACGGTCGGGTTGACTCCTCTGAATCGTAATCGGCAGCGCTGCCGCGAACATCAATCGCGGTCCTGTGAGGTCTTGTTCCGCTCGATCAACGCATACACGTCCTTGCTGCTGCGGCCGTAGCGTTCGGCGACGGCCGCGATCGCATCGCGACGGGTATAACCGGCCGATGTCGGTCAAATCGCCAAACATGTCTACCAGCACGTCGTCCGCAACATCGGCTGGAGCAGTCGAGACTGTTTGCATCGGACCGACGACCACTGTGAACTCACCGCGCGGTGCTGCCAGTTGCGCCTGGACATCCGCCGCGGTGCCGCGCAGGAACTCCTGGTGCAACTTCGTCAGCTCGCGACCGACACAAATTGGGCGATCGCCACATACGTGCGATATCTCGGCCAAGGTCGCGATAATCCGGTGCGGCGCTTCGAAGAACGTCCACGGTGCCAGAGAGCCGCGCAGCGGTGGCTAGCCATAACGATTCTGTCTTTCGCCCTAGCAGGGGCAAACCCGAAGATTGTCAACGGCTCGAGCGGAAAGCCGGAGGCGACGGCAGCCGTCAGCGGTGCACTGACGCCGGGCACCGGGTCAACCGGCATGTCGGCTGCTCGATGCACGCCCGGACCAGTTCGACGCCCGGGTCGGACACCCCCGGCGTACCAGCGTCGGTGACCAGCGCAATGTCGTCGCCTGCCGCCAGCCGGGCAGAAGCTGGGGAATACGCGTCCGGGTGTTGTGTTCGTGGAAGCTGATCGTCGGGGTAGCGATGCCGTGATGGTGCAGCAGCCGCGCGGTGCGGCGGGTGTCTTCCGCGGCAATCAGATGCGCTTCGCGCAGCACCCGCAGCGCGCGCAGGGTGATGTCCTCGAGGTTGCCGATCGGGGTGGCGACCACGAAGAGCGTGCCAGGCATTAACGATAGCGGCGGGGAAGTGTCTGCAAACCGACTGGTTATTGTACCATTGGCAGGATGCGCGCTCCTCGACCGACGGCACTGAGCGCCAGCTATGACCGGGCATGCACCCATCGGAGCCATTTCCGCACTTCGTCGACGACTACCTCGCGTACCTGTACGAGGTGCTATCCGAGCCAGGCCAGCCTGGACGGCGTTCACCTGCATGACGACCTCCTCGAGGATCTGAGCCGCGCCGGCGATCGACGCGCACGTCCGTGCCCTGGCCGGCTTCAGCCGCCGCCTGCACCAGATCGACCCGCGCACGCTGCTCGCCGACTCGAGCAGGTCGACCACCCGATCGTCGCCGCCAACATCGAGGCGCGGATGTACGAACTCGAGGTGGTCCGCACCTGGGAGCGCAACCCGCAGATCTACGCCGACCTGATCGGCACCAGCCTGGCGGGCCAGGCGCTGTTCGCCTACGCCCCCGAGGCCGAGCGCGCCCGCCGCGTCGTGTCCAAGCTGCGGCAGGTGCCGCGGCTGGTGCAGGCGGCGCGCGACAACATCAAGGAGTGCCCCGGCATCTTCGTCAAGGTCGGACTCGAGACCTGGCGCGGCGCGCTCAAGTTCATCGAGACGGACCTGCCGCGCGCCTTCGCCGACCTCGACGACCTGCACATCCTGGGCGACCTCGCCGACACCTCGACCGAGGCGGCGCACGGCGATCGCCGCCTACATCGCCTACCTCGAGACCGACCTGGCGCCGCGGGCCAAGGCGTCGTTCCGGCTCGGCCGCGAGCGCTTCGAGCAGAAGCTGAAGCTCGAAGAGGGCATCACGCTCAGCGCCGAGCGCCTGCTGACGATCGCGCTGCGCGAGCTGCAGGAGGTGCAGGAGGAGTTCCGCAGCGTCGCCGGCCGGCTCACTGATGGCGGCGGCGACCCGGTCGAGGTCTGGCGTGCCGCGAAGGAGCAGCATCCACCGCCGGGCCAACTGGTCGGCGGCGGCGCAGGCGCAGCTCCAGGAGCTGATCGAGTTCCTGCAGCGGCAGTCGATCGTCACGCTGCCGGCGGCGGAGCCGGTGGTCGTCGCGCCGACGCCTGAGTTCTACCGCTGGGCGTTTGCCAGCATGTGGACGCCTGGCCCGTTCGAGAGCAAGCCGAGCCGCGCCTACTACTACCTGACCGACGTCGATCGGTCGTGGACGCCCGAGCGCCAGGAAGAGCACCTGCGCGACTTCAACCTCCCGACGCTGTGGAACATCTCGATTCACGAGGTCTACCCCGGGCACTTCCTGCACTACCAGCACCTGCGCCAGGTCGAGTCGAAGGTGCGCAAGTCGACGCTGTTCGCGCCGGCGTCGTTCGTCGAGGGCTGGGCGCACTACTGCGAGCAGATGATGGTGGAGGCCGGCTTCCGCCGCGGCGACACGACCTTCAAGCTGGCGCAGCTCGCCGAATCGCTCGTGCGCCTCGCGCGCGTCGTCGTCGGCATCCGCCTGCACTGCGAGGACATGTCGGTGGAGCAGGGCATGCGGTTCTTCCGCGACGAGGCCTTCCTCGAGGAAGCGACGGCCCGGCGCGAGGCCGAGCGCGGCACGTTCGACCCGACCTACCTGGTGTACTCGGTCGGGAAGCTGATGATGTTGAAGCTGCGTCGCGACTACAAGGAGCAGCAGGACGGCAAGTTCTCGCTGCGCGCCTTCCACGACGCCGTGCTGGCACAGGGGAGCGCGCCGTTCTGGGCGCACCGCCGGCTGCTGCTCGACGACGACGTCGGACGCCATCCCTGGAGTAAGGACACACAACCGATGCCGCTCTACGAATACCAGTGCGACGCCTGCGGGCAGCGCTTCGAACTGATCCAGAAGTTCTCCGACCCGGCGCCCGATGCGTGCCGCAAGTGCGGCAAGGGGCCGGTGCACCGGCTGCTGTCGTCGCCGGCGATCCAGTTCAAGGGGACCGGCTGGTACATCACCGACTACGCGAAGGGCAACTCGGGCGCCGCGGCGCCCGGTAGTGCCAAGTCCGACGGCGACGGCAAGTCGTCGGACGGCAGCTCTGCATCGTCCGACGGCGGCGGCGGCAAGAGCGACTCAGGCAAGACCGACTCTGGCAAGACAGAGGCGAAGAGCGAGACGAAGAGCGACGCCGCGCCAGCAGCGCCGAAGCCGTCGTCTAACGGCTGAACGCCGCGGTCAGCTGACACCCGACCTTGACGTTCAGCGTCTCGAGGTAGCGGCGGAACGGCTCCGCCAGCTCGGGGCGCTGCATCGCGAAGTAGACCAACGCCTTCAGGAACCCGAGCTTGTTGCCGGTGTCGTGGCGGACGCCTTCGATCTCGCACGCATAGATCGGCCGCTCGTTCAGCAGGCGGCGCAGTCCGTTCGTCAGCTGGATCTCGCCGGTGCGATCGCTGGCCGTCGCTTCGAGCGCGGGAAAGATGTCCGGCGTCAGGATGTAGCGGCCGATGATCGCCAGGTTCGACGGCGCCTCTTCGCGCCGCGGCTTCTCGACCAGATCGGCGATCCGGTAGACGCCCTTGCCGAGATCGACGCTCTCGTCGATGGCGACGACGCCGTAGCTGGACACCTGCTCGGCGGCACCCGCTCGACCAGCAGCACCGGCCCGTCCACGCGCTCGAACACGTCGATCATCTGCTTCAGCGCCGGCGGCGTTCGCGTCGATCACGTCGTCGCCGAGGATGACGGCGAACGGCTCGTCGCCGATCAGTGCCTTGGTCACCAGCACCGCGTGGCCGAGCCCGAGCGGCTCGCCCTGGCGCACGTACGCAGACCTGGCCGAGTTGCGAGATCTTGCGGATCTCCTCGAGCTGCTCCTTCTTGCCGCGCTGCTCGAGAAAGCTTTCCAGCTCGAAGGCGACGTCGAAGTGGTCCTCGATCGCGTTCTTGCCGCGGCCGGTGACGATGACGATGTTCTCGACGCCGGAGGCGACCGCCTCCTCGACGCCGTACTGGATGACCGGCTTGTCGACCAGGACGAGCATTTCCTTCGGCTGCGCCTTGGTGGCGGGAAGGAACCGCGTGCCGAGCCCCGCGGCCGGGAAAACTGCCTTCCGGATCGTGCCCTTCATGCGTGCCATCGTACCCCAGCTCTCCAGCTACAATTGCCGTGAATGCTCGATCCCGCCACTCTCCGAGACCACCTCGACTCCGTCCGTTCCGGCTTGCAAAATCGCGGCCTCGACCTCGAACGCCGAGCTGGACGAACTGGCCGCGCTCGAGGCGCAGCGGCGGCGTTTACTGCCGGAGATCGAAGGGCTGAAGCGCGAGCAGAACAGCGCTGCCGACGAAGTAGCGCGGGCGAAGCGGCAGGGGCTGGATGCGACGCCGATCATGGACGCGAATCGCGAGCGCGCGCAGCCGATGAAGCAGCTCGGGGTCGAACTCGAGACAGGTCGAGCGGCGGCGCAACCGCGGGTTGCTGACCATTCCCAATCTGCCGCACGCGACGGTGCCGGTGGGGAAGAGTGCCGACGACAATCGTCGAGGTGCGGCGGCACGGCACGCCGCGGCAGTTTCGCGTTCACGCCGCAGGCGCATTGGGACCTCGGGCCGGCGCTCGGCATCATCGACTTCGAGCGCGGCACCAAGATCGCCGCGGCGCGCTTCTCCGTGCTGGTCGGCGCCGGCGCGCGGCTGTCGCGCGCGCTGATCAACTTCATGCTGCACCTGCACACGTCGCAGCATGGCTACACCGAAATCGAGCCGCCGTTCATGGTCAACACGCGCGTCGCTGACCGGCACCGGCAACCTGCCGAAGTTCGAAGCCGACCTGTTCAAGATCGCCGGCGACTGGGATCTGTACATGGTGCCCACCGCCGAAGTGCCGCTGACCAATATGCACCGCGGCGAGATCCTGGACGGCCGGCAGTTGCCGATTCGCTACACCGCGTACACGCCGTGTTTCCGCAGCGAAGCGGGCTCCTACGGGTCGGACGTGCGCGGCCTGATCCGGCAGCACCAGTTCGACAAGGTGGAGTTGATGGCGTTCACTACCGCCGATGATTCGTACAACGAGCACGAGCGGCTGACCGCCAGCGCCGAGGAGATCCTCAAGCAGCTCGAGCTGCCGTACCGGACGATGCTGCTGTGCACCGGCGACATGGGGTTTGCCTCGGCGAAGACCTACGACCTCGAGGTGTGGCTGCCGGGGCAGAACACGTATCGCGAGATCTCGTCGTGCAGCAACACCGAGGCGTTCCAGGCGCGGCGCGCGAACATCAAGTACCGTCCGGCGGGCGGCGGCAAGCCCGAGTTCGTGCACACGCTGAACGGGTCTGGGCTGGCGGTCGGCCGGACGCTGATCGCGATCCTGGAGAACTACCAGCAGGCGGACGGCACGGTGGTGATCCCCGACGCGCTGCGGCCGTTCATGGACGGCATGACGCGGATCGGCACAAAATAGCGAGACTTGTAATCCCTTCATCATTGGGTGCAGGCGGTTCAAGGGTTCAGCGGGCTCACGCTGCGCGTGGAGAGATGGCCGAGTGGTTTAAGGCGGCGGTCTTGAAAACCGTTGGCGCCGAAAGGTGCCCGGGGGTTCGAATCCCTCTCTCTCCGCCAAACTTCGCTCCGCTCGTTTGGCGGCTCGTGACGGCTTCAGGCACGCCGCAGTTCGCGCCGCTCACTGCGCGGTGCACGAATCCCGCGTCGGTTCACACTTCGCTCCGCTCGTTTGGCGGCTCGTGACGGCTTCAGGCACGCCGCAGTTCGCGCCGCTCACTGCGCGGTGCACGAATCCCGCGTCGGTTCAACTTCGCTCCGCTCGTTTGGCGGCTCGTGACGGCTTCAGGCACGCCGCAGTTCGCGCCGCTCACTGCGCGATGCACGAATCCCGCGTCGGTTCACACTTCGCTCCGCTCGTTTGGCGGCTCGTGACGGCTTCGGGCACGCCGCAGTTCGCGCCGCTCACTGCGCGATGCACGAATCCCGCGTCGGTTCACACTTCGCTGCGCTCGTTTGGCGGGCGTAGTGCCTAGGGCGGGTCCGGCCGCATGATCATCGGCCGAGCTACGGCGACTCAGGCTGTGCCGTGCAGGCGCGGCTGTACAGGGTGCAGCGCTCCGCCGGCAGTGCGTCGCGGTAGGGTGCGCGCCCTGCGTCGCTGCCGCTCGGTCCGGTCAGCGCTGTGCGCTTCGCCGGTCCTCGCCGCGCGCCGACGTCCGCCTTTCGCGGCCCTGCCGGCGATCGGCCTGGAACCCCTTGAACCGGTAGCCGGCGCCAGCGAGGCGTTCTTCCGCCTCGCGCAGGAACGTCGCCAGTTGCGTCCCGTCGCCGAACGACAGCGACCGCGACTTGCGGCCCGGGCCGCAGACGGCGCACGCCAGGGTATCGGTGCGTACCGATACGCACGCTGCTGTCGTCGGTCGCAAACAACCAGGAGTCGGCCATCGCTGTTCTCGCCTCGCGCCTCGCTGCGTCAGATGCCTTGCGCCGCGCCGTTGCCACCACGCAGCGCCTGCCCGACGGCACGCACGATCTCGGCGAGGCTCGACGGCTTGGGGTAGACGCCGGCAAAGCGGCGGTCGGAGCGGGCGCGGCTCAATGAATCGTGATCACCGCTGCACGCAATGATTGGAATCGCGCCGTGTGCCGCGCCGGAGAGCGCCAGGTCGGCGGCGACATCGAAACCGGTGCCGTCTGGCAGCTGCAGGTCGAGTACCGCGATGTCCGGCGGTTGCGCGAGGATTGCGGCGCGGGCGCTGGCGACGTCGCCAACGGCAACCACGTCGTATCCGGCACCGCTCAGAAATTCACAGACGATCTCGCGGTAGTCAGCCTCGTCTTCGACCACCAGCACGCGGGCGACGCGGTCCTCGTCCATCGTAGTCTTACGGATTCCTGCCTCTCGATCGCGAGGCTCCGGTGCGGCCGGAATGCCCGGCACAGGCCGGCCGCACCACGCGTCCGCCGCCGTCCAGCCGCACCCAACTCCACAATACGATCGATCAGGAACGCCGCAAAGCGCTTTGCGGTTGCGATTACCGGGTGTCCGTCGGCCTGGCGGCAGCGCCAGCGTCGGTCAGCTCGATGACCGGGCGGCCGGCGAACGGCGCAAATGCCGGATCGGCTGGCGCGATCACTTCGGCGGTGAGCCGATCGCCATCGACCTCGATGGCGACGAAGTGATTCGGGTTGCTGGCCACCGTGGTGCCTGGCTTCGCGAGATGCTCGACGCGCAGTGCGTGTGAGGAGCCGGCCGCCAGGTAGGCCGCGAGGTCCGGCTCGCCACGATAGGTATAGATGGGGGCACCGCCCCCGCCGGTGACGATCTGGTCGAGCCGGTACTCGCGGCCGCCGTCGGTGTAGCGCTCGACCCAATGGTCGTACAAGTGATCGTGGCCGGCCAGCACGAGGCGCACGTGGTGCTCGCGGAATAGCGGCATGTAGAGGTTGCGCACCGCGATCGTCTGCGGCTCGAGCGTGCCGAGGCCGTGCGGTCCGGACGACAGCGCCGGATGGTGCATAAACGCCACGACGTGCGGGAAGCGCGTGCGGTCGAGCGTCGCAAGCTGCTCGCGGACCCAGGCGAGCTGTAGCGGGTCGCTTGCCTGGTTGGAGTCGACCGCAACGAAGAACACGTTGCCGTAACCGAAGGCGTAGGTGAAGTAGCCGTTCAGCCGCCGCGGCGAGCCTTCGCCCGGGATCAGGCGCGACATCGCAGCGTAGGTGTTGTGCATGCCGCGGGCGCGGCCGGCCTCGACGGCCGGGTAGGCGGTCGCGTCGTGGTTGCCGGCAGTAAAGAAGTACGGGATCTCACCGCGTCTAATCAGGCCGTCGACGATCGGCACGAAGCTGACGTTCCACATCCGCCCGTCGGCGCCGCTGAGAACCGCATCGCCAGTGTGCAGGACCAAGCGCACAGGCCCGCGGCTGCGGCCGCGCTGCTTGATCGTCTCGACCATCGCATCGGCAATCTGCGAGTGAATCGGGTGCACGACCTGCCCGTCTCCACCCGCCCCGCTGCGGGTGTCGCCATACACCAGGAACGAGAACCGGGTGACGCGGGCGCTCTCTGCTTCCGCCGGCAGGGCCCGGCGCGGCGGCGAAATCGGCTTGACGACGACCAGCGGTGGCGGGACTGCGGCGGGCCTGGCGGCCGCCGGCGGCTGCGGCACCGCTGCGGGTGGCGCCTGCTGCGCGGCGAGGGTGGCAACGGCAACGCACGACACGAGAATGGCTGAGGGGTGCGCCCGCATGCGCGGATGGTAGCAGATGCCCGAGCCGTGGCCGCGGCCGAAAATGCCGTGCTTGGGACCGGGCCGGCGGTATCCGAAAATGACGCATGAGCACGAGCGCACGGCAGCACGAATCGTTGCTGCGCGAGCTGAACGAGGAGCGCGCTGCCGCCCTGTCACGAATCAGCCGCACCCTCGAATCGCTGATCGCGCAGCTGCACCAGGCGCGCGACCGCGTCGCCACCGCATCGGCCGAGGAACGCGAGCGCGCCATCGACGCCTTCCACCAGCTACGCGCCCGTGCGGTCGAGTATCGCTGGTACCTGGAGGTGCAGCGCGAAGCGATCGGCATGCGGCACCACCACAACCTCGATGACTTCTACCGCATCCCGCGGCTCGAGCCGTAACCCGAGATCAGCCGATGAAAGCCGCAAGGTAGGGGGCGGTTCGACTATCGCCGGCGACCGCGACATCTGCCGGCGGCCCGGCCGCCACCACCTGCCCGCCCTCGTCACCAGCCCCTGGGCCGATGTCGATCACCCAGTCGCTGCTGGCAACGACGCGCATCTCGTGCTCGATGACGATCACCGTGTTGCCGGCGGCGACCAGGCCATCGAGCTGTGCCAGCAAACGCTCCACGTCCGATGCGTGCAGCCCGGTCGTCGGCTCGTCCAGCACGTACAGCGTGTCGCCGCGCTGCATGCGCTGCAGCTCGGTCGCCAGCTTGATGCGTTGCGCCTCGCCGCCGGACAGCTCGGTGGCCGGCTGGCCGAGCCGCAGGTAGCCGAGGCCGACCTCGCGCAGCACGCCGAGCGAGCGGCGCACGTGCGCTTCGTCGGCAAAGAATTCGAATGCGGCGTCGACGGTCAGGCGCAGGACATCGGCGATGTTCTTGCCGCGATACTCGATCTCCAGCGTCTTCTCGTTGTAACGCGCGCCATGACAGGTCGGGCAGGGCGCGTACACGCTCGGCAGGAAGAGCAGCTCGACGAAGACGAACCCCTCGCCCTGGCACGTCTCACAGCGGCCCTTCGCGACGTTGAACGAGAAGCGTCCGGCGTCGTAGCGCCGCGCCCGCGCCGGCCTGGTCGCGGCGAACAGCTTGCGCACGTGATCGAACAAGCCGGTGTAGGTCGCCAGGTTCGAACGGGGCGTCCGTCCAATCGCCTTCTGATCCACCCGCACCAGGCGTTTGAGCCGCTCCATGCCGGCAACGATATGACCGCTGACGACACCAGGTCTCACCTCGTGCAGCAGCGGATCGGCCTCTTCGTCGTCGGCAGCGATGTCGTGACCAAGGTGCGCGGCCACCAGTTCCACCAGTGCCTGGCTGACCAGGCTGGACTTGCCCGAGCCGGACACGCCGGTCACCGTGGTGAACACCCCCAGAGGAAACGCGACCGACAGTCGCTGCAAGTTGTTGCGGCTGACGTTCTCCAGGCGCAGCCACGTGGTCGGCGCACGCGGGGTCCGGAGTGGCGGCGGCTCGCCGGCGAACAGGTGACGGCGTGTCTCCGACTCAGCGACCTGGGCGAGGCCCGGCGGCGGACCGCTGTACAGGATGCGGCCGCCCTGCTCACCAGCCGCAGGGCCGACATCGACGATCCAATCGGCGCGGCGGATGACGTCGAGATCGTGCTCGACGACGAATAATGAATTGCCCGACGCCTTCAGCCGGTCCAGGGCGACGAGCAGCGCCTCCGTGTCCGCCGGGTGCAGCCCCGCAGACGGCTCGTCCAGCACGTAGACGACGCCAAACAGGTTGGATCGCACCTGGGTGGCGAGCCGCAGCCGCTGCAGCTCGCCCGGCGACAGCGTCGGCGTGCTGCGCTCGAGCGAGAGGTAGCCGAGACCCAGCTCGAGCAGCACCTTGATGCGCGAGCAGAGATCCTCGGCAATGCGCTGCGCGACAACCGCCTTCTCCGGGTGCTCGGCCCGGAGCGTCGACAGCCCCGCTGCCGTCCCCTCGGCGGTTGGCCGCAGGATGTCGGCGAGCGCGCTGATCGGTACGCGCGAGATCCCGGTGATGTCACGCCCGGCGAACGTCACCGACAACGATTCCCGCCGCAGCCGCTTGCCGCCGCACTGCGGGCATTCGCTGCTGATCATGTAACGGGCGACCCGCTTCTTGATTGCCGCGCTCTCGGTGGTGGCGAACGTCTGCAGCACGTATCGGCGGGCGCCGGTGAAGGTGCCCATGTAGCTCGGCTCCTCCTTGCGCTTGAGTGCCCGCCGCACCTCCGCCATGGTGTAGCCGGAGTAGACCGGCACCGTCGGCTGCTCGTCGGTGAAGAGGATCCAGTCGCGATCCTTTTTCGCCAGGTCGCGCCACGGCGTGTCGACGTCGTAGCCGAGCGTCATCAGGATCTCGCGCAGGTTCTGCCCGTGCCATGCCGGCGGCCACGCCGCGATTGCGCGTTCACGAATCGTCAGCGACGCGTCGGGGACCATGGACGCCTCGGTGACCTCGTAGACGCGGCCGAGGCCATGGCACTGCGGACAGGCACCTTCCGGCGTGTTGGTCGAGAACGCCTCGGCATCGAGATGCGGCTGGTTCGGCGGATAGGTGCCGGCGCGTGAATAGAGCATGCGCAGCAGATTCGAGAGCGTCGTGACGCTGCCCACCGACGAGCGCGACGTCGGCGAGCCGCGCTGCTGCTGCAACGCCACCGCCGGCGGCAGGCCGTCGATCGCGTCGACTTCTGGCACCGCCATCTGGTCGAACAGGCGGCGGGCGTAGGGTGCCACTGACTCGAGGTAGCGGCGTTGCGCTTCGGCGTACAGGGTGCCAAAGGCGAGCGACGACTTGCCGGAGCCGGAGACGCCGGTGAAGACCACCAGCGCGTCGCGCGGGATGTCGACGTCGATGTTCTTGAGGTTGTGCTCGCGTGCGCCGCGCACGTGCACGAAGCCTGGCCGTGGCCCGGGGGAATTGTCGCGTCGTTTCACACCAGCGGCTGTTGCGACATTGCTGCCAACAGTGGCAAGCGCACGCCTTGCCGGGTCCGCTTCGCGGCACGGTGTCACGCCGGGTCCGCTTCGCGGCACCCCGCCTACGTTACCGCCGGAGGGCTGGCCGGCGCCGTTGGTAGCGCCGACCGGCGCGGGGCTACCGCGCTGGCGGGGTGCGGCCGAGAAAGATCGTGTGGCGGGGGCCGCCCTTCTTCAGGCGGGCGCGCACCCGGTGCACCTCCACGCTGAACCCGCCGTATCGGAGCCGCTGCTCGAACTTGCGGTCGTCCCAGGCGGACCACACGGCCAGGACGCCGCCTGGCCGCAGGGCGGCGCGCGCTGCGGCGATGCCGCGATCGCCGTAGAGCCCGGCGTTGCCCGTCTCGGTGAACGCCACCGGCCCGTTGTCGACATCGAGCAGGACTGCGTCGAACCGGCCGGGGCTCGCCGCCAGCACCCTGGCCACATCCTGGATCTCGAGCTGCACCCGCCGGTCGCGCAGCGGCGCGGCAGCGAGCGGCGCCAGCGGACCCCTGTTCCACTCGACCACCGCCGGCAGCAACTCGGCGACGACCACCATCGCCGTGTCCGGCAGCACATCCAACGTCGCGCGGAGCGTGAAGCCCATGCCGAGGCCGCCGACCAGCACACACGGCTCGGCAGCCCTATCGAGGCCGCGGCACGCGTAGGCGGCGAGCGCCTCCTCCGAGCCGTGCATCCGGCTCGACATCAGGCTTTTACCGTTGGCGAGGATGACGTACTCGGTATCCCGCCTGGTGAGCGCCAGCGCGCTGCCATCCGGTGTCCGGGTCTCGCCGAGCAGTTCCCAGGGTTTCACGTTCAGCTCATGTCAGGGGTTGGGGTTCGGGAGGTGCAGGGGTTCAAGGGTTCGGGAGGTCATGTTCGCAGCGTTATTACAGTCTCAGGTTCGCACGGTTGAACCACCCGAACCTGAGTAAGATCGCCGCCATGCTCCTCTTCGAGCTGTTCCCGGCGTTTGTTGCGGTTGTCGTCGTGATCGTCGGGACGGCGCTCTTCCTCGCCGACCGCCGCGCGGCGCGCGATCCGCATTATCGCGAGAACCCCCGCGTGCCTCGCCGCGACCTGTCGCCGGAAGAAGCCGAGGCGGAGCGGCATTCGGATTTGCGACGGCCGAGCATGAAGGGCTGACACAGCACTGCTCGACGGGCCTGGCCGCCGCAGCCGTGCTACGCTCCGCTCCTCGAACAAGGAGACGCCGATGCCTGCTGCCCGGACCGTCATCGTTGCGATCGCGCTCGCCGTTCTCTCGGGTAGCACACCTGGCTCGGCCCAGGTGCGGATTATCCAGACCAACTCGGGCGGCGACAACATCCACCTGATCGATCCAGTCGCCAATCGGGTAGTCGGTGAGATCACCGGCATCCCGATCAATCACGGCGCGGCGGCGGCCCCGGACGGTTCACGCCTCTACTTCAGCAGCGAAGCGGAACGGGTGCTGGCCGTCGTCGATACCGCGACGCGCCAGATCCTGAAGAAGGTGCCGCTCACCGGCCGCCCCAACAACATCTCGATCCGTCCCGACGGCCGCGAAGTCTACGTCGGCATCGTCTCGGCGCCCGGTGCCGTCGACATCATCGACACGACGAGCCTCGAACGCATCCACAGCGTGCCGACCGAGGGCGGCATTCACAATGTCTACGCCACCAGCGACGGCCGCCACGTCGTGGCCGGATCGATCGCCGGGCGCAAGCTCACGGTGATCGACGCGAAGACGCACGCACCGCTGTGGACGGCGTTCACCGAAGGAGTACGGCCGATCGCTTTCGAGCAGGCGCCGGACGGCAGCACCCGGCGGATGTTCGTCCAGCTTTCCGAACTGCACGGCTTCGCCATCCTGGACTTCGCCGCGCGCAAGGAAGTCGGACGGGTGGTGCTTCCGGAGATTCCGGTCGAGAAGCGCGACCCGGGTCCGTTCAACGGCTCGCCCTCGCACGGCATCGGCGTGGCGCCCGACGGCAGGACGCTGTGGGTGTGCAGCCGTCCGAATGCCGAGGTCTACGTCTACTCGCTTCCGGATCTGAAGCTGCTCGGCAGCGTGCCGGTGGGCGGCCGCCCGGACTGGGTGACCTTCACCCCGGACAGCAAGCGGATCTACATCGCGACCGAGAATACCGACTCGGTGACGGTCATCGATGTCGCGACGATCAAGGAAGTGGCGCGGGTGCCGGTGGGCGCCTCGCCCAAGCGCAACATCACGGCGGTGCTGCGCTAGGCTTGCCGAGCGCACGCGCCAGGTAGTCGACGAGCACCTCGACGTCCTTGTCCTCCACCTTGGCGCCGTACTCGATCATGGTGACGACGACGTCGCGCCATTCGGGCTTGCTGTAGAAGCCGCGAAACTTGGTGACCTCCTTGAGGTCGTGGCAGGTGGTGCAGGAAGCCTGCAGGATCGTCTTGCCCGGACCGGCGGGCAGTTCGTCGTCCTTGCCTTGCCGCGCCGGCTGCGCCCCAGAGCTCGCGCTGCCGGCCAGAACGAGCGTGGCGACGGCCGCACACAGCACCCGCATGCGCGGCATTCTACACGGCCGCTCACGCAGAGGTGGCGGCCGCCTGCTCGCTGGACGGGCGATCACGCGCGTCCTATCCGCGATCTCACACCAGCGACGCAGCCGGATCGTCGACCGTGTCGGTTGCGGCGGCGTGCGCCTTTGGCGCCCAATCGATCAGCCGGCCATCGCGCGAGACCTTCAGGCTCACCGGCTGGACGTTGGCCGGCAACGGCACCTTCTTACGCGGGTTGGCGTAGACCGCGTGCTTGCCGTGCTCCTTGTACCATTCCGCCACCGTTGCGTTCTGGTACATGTTCTCGACGATGTGCCGCCAGCCGACGCCGGTGTTGTAGGCGCAGAACGAGATCTCGCCCATCTGCGTCGCGTACGGAATGATGCACATTTCGGTACGGCGGAAGTCGTAGGTCCAGAGGTCCTGGAACCACATCCCGGCGACGAACATCAGCAGCCATTCGTCGTGCTTGCGGTCGCCGTTCGGACTGGCGCCGAGGCGGCCGCCAAGGTGGCCGCCGCTCTGCTTGTCGAACTTGCGCAGCAGGTCGATCAGCCTGAAACCGGCGGGCGCCTGCAGCGGCGCGTAGTTGCGCAGCAGGCTGAGGGCGGTCTGGGCGATGGTCATCGCCCGGCCGCGACGCGCGTCGGTGATCGTCTGCGCATCGCGCAGCATCTGCTCGACATCGATGAACGACGACAGCGGCGCCCACTGCTTGGTCTTCTTGCTGACCATGAAGCCCATGCCGATGCCGCAATCCGGGATGGCAGCCGCAGCTGAGCGAGCCCCAGTCGGCGCCGGGCCCCTGCAGCAGGTCGGTGACGCCGGAGATCGCGCTCGACGCCGAGAGCGGAAACCAGTCGCGCAGCGGCTCGCTCACCCCGGTCTGGCTCTTCACGTCCTCCGCCAGGTGCGACAGCGTGTAGCGCTGGGCGTGTCGCTCCTCGTCGGTGATGTCCTCGTCACGTCCGGTGAACGATACCGGCTGGAACGACACGAAGCTGACCTTGTCGCAGTTCTCGAGCGCGAACTTGATGATCGGCCCGACCTGGTCGTTGTTGATGGTGTTGACGATGGTGACGACCAGGCAGACGTCGATGCCGGCGGCGTGCAGGTTCTCGATCGCCCGCAGCTTGACGTCGAACAGGTTGCCGACCTTGCGGTGCGAATTGGCCAGCTCGGTGACGCCGTCGAACTGCAGGTAGGCGATGCGCATGCCGGCGTCGCGTGCCGCACGCAGCGAACTCGGGTTCCTGCGCGAAGCGGATGCCGTTGGTGGCGGCCTGGACGCTGAAGTAGCCGACCTGGCGGGCGTAGCGCACCGCGTCGAGGAAGATCGGCGAGATCGTCGGCTCGCCGCCGGAGAATTGCACCGTCATCTGCCGCCGCGGCTTGATGCTGACCGCGTCGTCGAGCAGCTTCTTGACCTCGTCCAGCGTGAGCTCGTGCACGTAGCCGACCTGGTTGGCATCCATGAAGCACGGGTCGCACATCATGTTGCAGCGGTTGGTCAGGTCGATGGTCAGTACGGCGCCGCGGCCGTGCTTGATCGACGAGCTGCCGTGGTTGTGCAGCGTGTCGGTGACGGCGGGGAAGTCGCGGCCCGGGAACAGCGACTCGAGCCGGCGCAGGAAGGGCGGGTTGATCGCCAGCGTGTCGGCGAAGGTGCCGTGGAGCGGGCAGGTCTTCTCGATCACCACCCGGCCGTCGCGCTCGAAAATCTGCGCCTTGATCTCGCCCGCCGTCTCCTTGATCACCGACTCGATCGACTGGTCGCCGGCGAGGATACGGCCGCGTGCTTCACGCACGCAGGTCGGACAGAGCGAATCGGTGGTTCGTGGCCAGCCGAGTTGCGGACTGGTCCGTTCCGCGCTGGTCAGGAGCGGCGCGGGCGCCCACGTTGGCTGGAACGCCTTTCCGGTGGCGTGTCGGTTGGCGAGCTGCAGCGCCGGCCACATCATCCTGGCCGCGCCCACGATTGCCAACTCGATCGGTTTCCACACGTTCATCGACACCCCCATTGTCCGACAGCCGCGAGGACAGCGTCCTCGCATTACAAAAGAACCGGGCGCTCACGGCATCCGGTCGAGCTCAGCCCGCACCAGCGCTTCGAGTGCCTGACGATCCAGCTTGCCGCGCGGCGTCAGCGGCATCTTCGTAAGAAAGACGAATGCCCGCGGCACCTTGTGCGCGGCAAGCCGCTGGCCGCAGTAGCGGCGCACGTCTACCGGCGCCGGCGCGGCACCACGCTCCGGATCGGCAACTATACATGCCACCACCTGCTGGCCCCGCCGCCGATCGACGCCGGCGACGACCCGGACGTCGCTGATCCCCGGCATCGACCGCAGCACCTGCTCGACTTCGACCGGCTGCACCTTGCGGCCAGCGACGTTGACAAACGGGGACACCCGTCCGGTCAGCCTGAGACGGCCGCCCTCATCGAACGCGCCATAGTCGCCGGTCAGATACCCACCGTCGCAGAAGCCGTCATTTGCCGACGCGACATAGCCGTTCGAGACCGCGGTGCTCCTGACGTGCACGCGATTGCCCGGCCCGGTCCCACTGTCCCCGACCAGGGTCACCGACACGCCGGGAAGAGGAGTACCGACGGTATCCTCGTCGACGTCATCGCTGCCGTCGTAGGTGATGCCGCCCGACTCGGTCGTCCCGTAAAACGAGCGGATCTTCACGCCGAACCGCTGCCGAAAGGCACGGGCGGTGTCGAGCGGCAGCGGCGCGCCGGCCGACGTGATGCGGCGGACCCCGGGAGGCCACCCCTCCGAGGCCTTGTCGAGGAAGTGCTGAAACATGAACGGCACTCCCGGGAAGCTGTTGATGCCGCAGCGCGCCGCGTCGGTTGGCCACTGCTCCGGTGCGAACGACTCGCGCAGGGCGATGGCCGTGCCCTGCAGCAGCAGCGGCATCAGCACCACGCTCATGCCGTAGGCGTGCGACAACGAGATTGTCGCCATCTGCGTGTCCAGCGGCAGGATGTCCATAGCCGCCTGGATGTTGCGCGTGTCGGCAACGAGCTGCGCTTCGGTCGTGCGCGTGGCTCTGGGGATGCCGGTTGACCCGGACGTCAGTTTCATGACGGCGACGTCCTGGTACCGCGTCGCGTCCGACAGGTGATCATGCACCTCGATCCGGCCGGCCAGGCTCTCGTCAGCGCCGGGTGGTTCGGAGAACAGCATCGCCGCCGCGCCATAACAGGTGCGCAGGTGGGCAATCTCGGCATCCGTCGCGCCGATCTCCGCGGCCATCCACACCAACCCGCAGGCGCGTGCCGCGAGAAACATCGGCACGACGGCGGCGCGGTTGCCAACGGTGGAGATGACGAGGTGGCCCGGCTCGAGACCGGCAAGACGAAAGCGGTCGCACCAGGTCAGGTGCGACTGCCACACGCGCTGCGCCGTGAGCGCCGTGCCGAGCGCCGGCAGGTGGACGACGCGCCGCTCGGGGTCACGCGCACACCATTGGTCAAAGGCATCGACGATCTCGCTCACGGCACTCACGGGCACAGACGTCCAGAAAGTGCGCAGTATACTGGCGCCGTCCGATGTCCTGGCTCCGCCAATTGCCACACCAGCCGCCGATGCGGCTGGTCGAGGAAGTCGCCGACGTCATTCGCGGGGAAGCGGCGACCGGCCGCCGCCGTGCCGAGCCTGGCGATTTCTACTTTCAGGGCCATTTCCCGGGCCAGCCAGTCGTACCGGCCGTCATCCTGATCGAACTGCTGGCGCAGACCGGCGGCATCGCCGTCGCTTCATCGCTCGACCCGGCCGCCGGGCAGCAGATCCAGCTGCGCGTCGCCGCGATTGGACCATTCAAGTTTCCAGGCGCCGCCGGGCCCGGCGCCGTGCTCGAGGCCAAGGCGCGAGTCGCCGGGCGAATCGGCGGCCTGTTCAAGATCGAAGGGGACGTGACGGCCGACGGCCGCATGGTGGCCACAGGGTCGCTCACCCTCGCCGGCTGACGGCGGCGACGCCTTCGATTTCGACCAGCAGCTCGGGACGGCAGATGCGCGATACCGCCAGCTCGATACCCGCGTCCGGACAGACCCGCTCCAGGCGCTCGCGGACCACAGGGGCGTCCTCCGGACGCACGACATATGCCCGGACGTCGGTGAGCGCGGCGAGCGACGTCCACGTCACGTCGGCAGCGCCATTTGCCACCGAGATGACCGTGGCGATATTCAGCAGGGTTTCGTGCAGCTGCGCAGCGATATCGCCGGCGTGACGCGAATCCTCGCCGACGATGCTGGCGGTGCCGCCGATGAGCAGCTGCGGCCGCCCCTGCAGGGTGGCGATGGTCGCACGCGAGAAGCAGGGTGGCAGCGGGCCGTAACGGCTCGAGTAGCGCCACGAGGACGTCTGGCGCGGGTTCTCGACCGGGGTCGCTGGCCCTTCCGCGGCGAGACAGTGGATGATCAGGTCGGCCCCGGCGTAGCCGACCGCCGACGCAGTGGGGAGCGACGCGATCGTGTCATGCCGCGCCGTGACGCGCCGGCCGTAGCCGTCGAACCGCCCGGCATTGAACACCATGTAGCGATCGACGCCAGGCTGCATCGGCTGCCACGGATCGGGCAGGTAGTTCCAGAAGCGGACACCGGCAAGGCGCAGGCGTTCGAGTGCGCGGTCGAGCGCGCTGTAGGCGTCGGCGACCGCGGCACGCAACGGCTGGACGCCCATGGCGGCGGCGTCACTCACCGCGATCGTCAGCACGGCGAGCGATCCGCAGGTTTCGACCTGAACGTCGCCGATCGGGTCGCCAGCCCGTGCAGCGGCCATCGCCTCGGTGACCCACGCGGGCGGGCACGGCTGCAGCAGCGGTACGGACGAGATGTCGGTGCGGCCGGGGGATGCGGACTGTCGCAAGCAGGTACTGGGGCCAATCATATATGACGGAGCGGCCGGCACGGGTCGACGGTCCGGCGGCGGCGACGACGTCGTGGCAGCCGCCGCGGGCGCTCTTCGGTCAATTGCGCCGGCTCGGTCACCAGCTGCGCACCGAGGGTGGCGGCGCCCAGCGCGAGACGGCGGCGATCGGCCTTGGTGTGTTCATCGGCTGCCTGCCCTTCTACGGCTTCCACCTGCTCATCTGCGCCTTTACCGGATGGCTGCTCGGCGTGAACCGGCTGAAGATGTACCTTGCGGCGAACATCTCCAACCCGCTGGTCGCGCCCTGGTTGATCCTGGCTGAAACGCAGATCGGCGCGCGCATCCGGCATGGCGCCTTCGTGCCGCTCACGCGCGAGGGGCTGGCGGCGCTTGGGTTGTCGACCCTTGCCATCGACCTGCTCACCGGCAGCATCGTCCTCGGCGCAACCCTCGGTGCCGTCGCCGCCGCCGTGACCTACGCGTCGCGGCGCGGCCACGCTGACAATGGCTTCGACGCCCTCGTACGCGAGGCAGCCGACCGCTACGCTGTGGCAAGCCTGGTCGCCTGGGAATTCGCCCGCGGCAAGCTGCGGCACGACCCGGTCTATCGCGCTGCCGCGTGCGAGGGGCTGCTGCCGTCGGGCGGGACGCTCCTCGATCTTGGCTGTGGGCAGGGGCTGATGCTCGCCATCCTTGCTGCGGTCCGGCGCCGCGCCGGCACGACGGCCGCTGACGGCCCGGCACCGCCGCCGGTGTTCGAACGGCTCGTCGGCATCGACACAAGGCCGCGGGTCACGGCGCTGGCGCGCGCGGCGCTTGGCGGCGATGCCGAGATCATCACCGGTGACGTCCGCAACCTGGAGCCGATCGCCGCGGATGCCGTCATCGTGTTCGACGTGCTGCACATGATTCCCGAGGTGGATCAGGAATCGCTCATCGCGCTGCTGGCCGGCTCGCTGCAACCCGGTGCCGTGATGCTGGTGCGCGAGGCCGATGCCGACGCCGGCTGGCGTTTCTCGGCGGTGCGGATTGGCAATCGCCTGAAGGCGCTGGTTTCAGGCCGTGCGCGGCAACCGTTCCACTTTCGCTCGGCCGCTGAGTGGCAGGCCTGCTTCGAACGTCACGGCCTGCGGACCGACGTCATGCCGATGGGGACTGGCACGCCGTTCGGCAACGTCCTGATTCGCGCCACCTGGGTGCGGCGCGCAGACCGCTGACGCCAGCCATCGTCAGGCCAGTTCGTCGTAGCCGCCCTCCTGCGCCTTCCAGTACGAGTAGAACTGGTACCAGTATCGTGGTTCGGCGCGGATGTGTGCTTCGAGCTGGCGCGCGAACTCCTGCGCCGCCTGCTGCAACGCCTGCTCGCGCGGCAGGTCACGTGCGACGAAGATCGGCGTCCCGGGCCGCACGCTGAACTGGTCGCCGGGGATGCGTTCGATGAAGCAGGGCAGCAGCGGCGCATCCGCCAGATAGCTCATGAGCGCGGGCGTCCGCAGGAAGCGGGCGCGACGGCCGAGCAGAACGACGTCGACGGCGTCGCGGCCGACGTGGCGATCCATCAGCATCGCGACGATCCGGTTGTCGCCGAGGCGGCGGCGAATCTGCAGCGGCGTGTCGAGCGATTGCCGCACCTCGATCGTGTCGGTGTTCAGCCGCTCGCGGATGTCGCGACGCAGCCGGTTCACCTCGGGGTTGGCTTCGGCCATCGCCACGATCGTCAGCGGCAGGTCGAAGACGCGGCGCAGCAGGACGCTGCCAAGCTCCCAGTTGCCGTAGTGCCCGGTCACCAGGACGATGCCTTTGCCACGCGGCAAGCAGCGTGCGGAACAGCTCGGCGTCCTCCGGCATGACCCTGAAGAGGCGCTCGATTTCGCGATCGGATGCGTCGAGCGCGACGAGGAAATCGATCACGTCGCGGGCGTAGGCACGCAGCGTGTCGAGGGCGCGCCGCTCCAGTTCGCGCGTTCGTCGCCTCGGGATAGATCGCCTGCAGGTTGTGGGCGAGCGCCGCCCGCGTGCCGGGCATCAGCCGCCACGCCAGCCAGGTGCCGGCGTCGCCGATGGCGTAGGAGACGGCGCGCGGCAGGAAGCCGACGCCGTTCACCGTCCAGCGGAAGATGACGCCGTTGTTCAGGCCGTGCAGCGTCCATCGCTTCGGTACCGGCGCCGTGCGCGCTGCCGCGGTGTGTTCCCCGTGTGTCACGTCACAGTTGCTCGATGAAGCGGTAGTAGACGGCGCGAAAACAGGTGCGGGTCGTGTCGCGCACCGGCCGCAGCTTGCTGCGCTCGCCGGCGTACACCGCGGTAATCGGCACGCCGACGATCCGGCCACCGCGTCGGCGCACCTTGACCAGCATCTCGGTTTCGATGTCGTAGCCGGACGCGCGCAGTGGCAGATCCAGCAGGACGTCCAGGCGGAACACCCGGAACCCGCATTGCGTGTCACGCAACGGCACACCGACGAACCACGACAGTGCCCGGCTGCCGATCACGTTGGCATGATAGCGCGCCGCCGGCATCGTCCTCGCGCGGGAACGGTGCGCTCACCGAGCACCGCCTCGGCGCCGGTCGTGCCGGCCGCCTCCAGCAGCCGCGGCTGCTTCCGACGGCAGATGCTGCATGTCGCCGTCGAGCAGCAGCACGTGCGTGTAGTCACCACCGCGGAGGTGCGCGAGCCCGGTGCGCACGGCCGTCCCCTTGCCCGACCGAGCCGGATGCCCGAGCACTTCCGCACCAGCAGCGCGCGCGCGCGCGGCGGTCGCATCGGTCGAGCCGTCGTCGACGACGATGACCCGGGCGACCAGGTCGCGTACGCCGGCAACGACCTCGGCGATCGCGCGCGCTTCGTTGAAGGCCGGGATGAGCGCGGCGCGTGCTTCATCCGCGACCCTTCCCGCTCATGCAACAGCGCCGGCAGCAGCAGGAGCGACGCCGCGGCCAGCGTCACCACGCTGACGCGCCGAGACGAGGCCCATCGACCGCAGCGGCGGGTACGACGAGTTGATCAGCGTGCCGTAGCCGAACAGTGTGATGGCGCGCCGCGGCCAGGATCACCGGCGCGAGCTCCGCCGTCGCCTGCAACGCATCGCCTCCGCTCCTGATAGCGATGCACGAGGTGCATGCCGTAGTCCACGCCGATGCCGAGGAAGGTGACCACCGCGAAGATCGCGAACAGATCGAGCTCGACGCCGGCGAGCGCCAGGCAGCCCTGCGGTCCAGATCAGGCCGATCGCTGTCGGCAGCAGCGCGAACAGCGACAGCCGCCAGTCGCGGAAGGCAGCGCCGACCAGCGCGATCACCAGGAGCGTGCCGATGCCCAGCCCCTTGACGAACTGCGGCAGGAACCGGCGGGCGAGTTCGCGGTTGACCAGGTCGAGCCCGGTCAGCGTCTGCGCCGGATCGACCTGCTCGACGATCCGCCTCAGCGCCGTGGCCTCCTCGGCGCTCGCCGGAAAGGCGTATGTCGCGAGCAGCCATTCGATCGCCGGCCGCGGACGATGAATCGTTCGAGCAGGTCGCCGAGACCGTGGCTGCGGTAGCCGTCGTAGGTCAGGCGCTGCGCCGGGTCGAGCAACTGCGGCAGACGGGCGGCGAACGGCTCGAACGACCCCGGCGTGAATCCGTTGGCGATCCGCGCGTCCTCGAGCGAGGTACGCACCGCATCCGGCGACAGGCCGGCCGTGCGCGATCTGTCGGCCGCGCCGCTGCCTGCGCCGCCGCCGAGGGCAGCAGCAGCGACGGTGGCTGGAAGGCGAGCGACCGGAAGTTCCGCTTTGCACCCGCGCGGTCAGCTGTTCGTTGGCTCTCGAGCAGCGGCTCGAGCTGCGGTCCCTGCGCCAGGACGACGTAGACGTTCTGCGGCAGTCCGAAGCTCGACGCGATGCGCGTTTCGAGCTGCGCCGACGCGGTGACCGAGCGCAGGCGCTCGAGCGTCGGGTTGATGCGCAGCCGCGTGCCGCAATGCCGAGCACCAGCGTCACGAGCGACGGCCGCGCCGATGATCGGCACGATGCCGGCGGCCGGTCCACGCTGCCAGCCGCGGCATGTGCAGCGATCGCCGCGTGCCGCCGGCGCCGCCGCGGCAGCAGCGCCGGCACGAGGAACAGCGTCAACAGCGCCGCAGATCGACCATGCTGTGGCCGATCAGCAGGCCGAGCTGCTGCAGGCTCGGGAAGTCGACGAACATCAGGCCATAGAACGTCGCCGCCGTCGTCCACATGCCGAGCAGCATGCTGGTCGACGGTCCGGCGAGCGCGGCACCGACGTCGACGCGGTCGTCGGCGCCCGCGGGCGCCAGAACGATAGGCGACGTAGAGCAGGACGACGCCGTCGACGCCGAGGCCGAAGAGCATCGCCGCGGACCCGGCGGCTGCCGCCGAGAGCCGCGCACCGACGTAGCCGAGGATGCCGAGCACGAACACGCAGCGACAGCGCCGATGGCAGCGGTCCGACCGCGACCAGCCATGGACTGCGGAAGACGATGAAGAGCAGCGGCAGGATCAGGGCCAGCGATCCGACGGTGTTCAGGATGCTCTCGCGCCGCACGACGGCCTCGGTCTCCACGGCAATGCGGTGCCCGCCGGCGAACTCGACCTGCAGCGGCGGCAGCGGCTCGTCGCCGGCGTCGCCGGCGTCGTCGCACCAGGCTGCGCCGCGCATCTGCGCCGCGATCGCCTGCGAGCCGGTCGTCGAGCGCGTGCGAGAAGGTGGTGTCGAACGGCGGCCGCTTCGGCCTGGCGATGAGCAGGCGCTGCTGTCCGTCGGCGCTCACGTAGCCTTCGCTTGCAGGCCCGAGGTTCGACCCCGCCTGTGACCGCCGAGCGAGTCGCGCAACAGCGTGAACAGACCGATGGGATCCTGCCGGACCAGTTGCGCGAGGTCCGAGGACGGCACCGCCAGGAGCCCGCGGCTCTCGCCGACCGCGCGGGTCAAGCCCGTCCGGCGTCAAGCGCGTCAGCGCTTCGTCCCTGGCACCGTCGGGCAGCAGCAGCAACTGCCGCGCGCCGAGCCACTCGAGGTCGCGCGGTCGGGCCGGCCAGGGTCGACGTCGACGCGGGCGATCTCCGGCGCCATGCGCAGCTGTCTCGATCCAGGCGTCGACCGTCGTCGGCGTATTCGTCGACGCCGTGCCCCGCCGGCGCGGTGAAGACGACGTAGAGCTGGTCGAGGCTGCCGAAGCGACCGAGGAAGGAGCGGAAGGCGGCGGTGACCCGGCTGTCGCCTGGCAACAGCGACAGCACGTCGGCGTCGAACGAGAGGCGGCGGATGCCGTTCGCCGCAACGAGCACCGCCGCGAGCGCACCGAGCAGCACCAACGCGCGCCGGCGGCTCGCCCACGTCACGAGCCGGGAGACCAGGGAATGCAGCACGTCGTGTTACGGGATGTGGCGCGGGTGCCACCGCGCCAGTATAGCATCGGCCCCGCAAGCGGCTGGCAGACGCCCCCGAGCCGCATGCTAAGCTGCCTCGCGACCGGCGATCGCGCCTGTTCACCCTGGCACGCGACTATGGACATACTGCTGCTGCGGCCGGTGCCGTCGAACGAACGGTTCGGGCTCGGCCCGTTCTTTCGCATCGAGCCGCTGGGCATGGAGTACATCGCCGCGGCTCTCGAGGCCCGCGGCCATCGCGTCACCCTCGCCGATCTCCGGTTCAGCCGGTCGCTCGCCAGCCTGCATGCGGCGCGTGCGCCCGCAGCTGGTCGGCATCGCCGGCATGCACGCGCTCGAGACGGACGAAGTGATCCAGCTCGCGCAGCCAGGTGCGCGCGCTCTCCGCCGGATGTGCCGATCGTCATCGGCGGGCATACCGCCGCTGCCTACCCGGAGCCGTTCCTCTCGTCGGAGATCGCGGCGGTAGTGCTCGACGACGGTGAGCGGGCGCTGCCGTCGATCTGCGACGCGATCACAGCGGGGCGGCCGCTGAGCATCGGTGCCGGGCCTGGCGCTGCCCGAGGATGGCGGCCGCGTCGTACGCACGGCCGGCGACAAAGGCACGCTGATGCTCGACGAGGTGCCGCTGCCGGCACGCCATCATGTTGCGCCGTGGCGCCGACAGTACGCCTGCCTGGCGCATCGGCCGACGTGGCTGATCGAGACGGCGCGCGGCTGTCCGTTCCGCTGCTCGTTCTGCTCGATCTGGCAGCTGCACGCGCGGGCGGTGCGCGAGCGCTCGATCGACTCCGTCTGCCGCGACTTCGCGTCGGTCGGCGACCACATCTTCGTTGCCGACGATCTGTTCTGGCACCACCCGTCGCGCAGCCTCGAACTGGCGCGCGAGCTGCTGCGCCGCGGCGTCCGCAAGGAATGGATCCTGGTGCAGAGCCGCGTCGACACCGTCGCCCGCAACAGCGAGCTGCTCGAGGCGTGGCGGCCCCTGGCGAAGCATTTCGACATCTTCTTCGGGCTGGAGGCGGCGACCAACGACGGCCTGACCGGCCTCAAGAAGGACGCGACCGTCGACGCGACCGAGCAGGGCGTCGGCGTTGCCCGACAGCTCCGCTACGGTGTCACCGGCAATTTCGTGATCGACCCGGCATGGGGCGAGGCCGACTTCGAGCGGTTGTGGGCGTTCGTCGAGCGCCATCAGCTGTTCCAGGCCGGCTTCACCATCCTCACCCCGCTACCGGGAACGGCCTACTTCGAGCAGATGCGCAGCACGCTGCGGGCGCGGCGCTGGTCGCACTTCGACATGCACCACCTGCTCTGGGAGCCGGCGCTCGGCGCCGAGCGCTTCTTCGAGCTCTACTGCGAGACCTGGCGGCGATCGGTGCTCAACCTCCGCGGCCGCAAGAGCATGTGGCAGTGGCTGCGGGAAGTCGATCCGCGCAACGCCATCTTCCTGATGCGTGCGCTCGGCCGGACGCAACGGTTGATGCAGCCGGCCCACTACCTGGCGGAACACGATCTGGCGGCGGCGCCGGATGCGTACGCGGCCGGCAGGCCGATGCGGGACTACCGCGTCACCGCCGAGGGATAGGACGAGGACGAGGGCGGGTGCGGCTCGCGAGCTAGCGCGGCTCGGCGAAGGTGTTGGGCGGCAGCACGGCGTTCGGAACGATCGTCGTGGAACTCCATCATCTTGCTGTCGCCGCCGGCAAACGTCATCGTCATCGCCCGCAGCAGGGCGCTGCCTGGGTCGACCCAGAGGTCGAGGCGGGCGAGCGTCTCCTTGATCTGCTTCCGCTTTGGCACGAGTGTCACGCCCGTCGTGCCCGGTCGATCGCCGGCACCCAGCAGCTCGACGTCGAACTCCTTGCGCAGCTCCGCGGCGGTGCTCGCCGTGAAGAACTTCTGCACGCGCTGCTGCGTCCGCGAGATGTTGCTGACGGTGCGCAGCTTCCGCTCGGGCCAGACCATCACCATGCGATCACCGTCGATCAGGACGGTGCGTTGCTCCGGCTCGTCGTAGTGAACGACGACGCGCGCCGGGCGCTGAACGGAGAGCGTGCCGTGCGCGACGATCGGCCGGGTGAGCAGCGCGGACGTCGTGGTCTCGGTGAAGCGCGCGGTCAGGGTCTTGATCGACGCGTTCGCCTGCTGGCCCTGCCGGTACAGATCGTCGAATGAGTCGCGGGGCGATGCGGCGGCGCCAGCGGGACGCGGTTGCGCGGCCAGTGCAGTGACGCCGAGCAGCGCCGCCACCAGCGACAGCACGACCGGCATCAGCAGCAGCAGCGGCGTCGGCAGTGACCGCAGTGACGATCGGCGCGTGCAGCACATGCCGCGGTCGACGTCTTGAAGGCCCATGGAGGCGATGGTAACGTACGCCCCGTGCGTCGATCCGTGACGGTGTTGGGTATAGGCGTCGTCTCGGTGTTCGGCACTGCGAACGACGCGTTCCGCGACGCGCTGCTGGAAGGACGAACCGGGATCGCGCCGCTCGCCGGGTTCGAAACGGCGGGATGCCGGACAACGCTCGCCGCCGAGATCCGCACCTTCTCGCCCACCGATTGGGTGGCGCCGATGAAGTTGCGCCGCCTCGATCGCACCGGCGTCTACGCCATTGCCGCCGCACGGCTCGCGCTCGAGGATGCCGGCATCACCGTCGGCCCGGAGGGCGACGCATCGGCCGGGGTCGTGCTCGGCACCTGGACCGCCGGCGGCCAGTCGACGCAGATCTTCGTCGACGCGCTCTTCCGGCAGGGACCGGCGGCAACGCCGGCGCTGCTGTTCGACAGCACGGTCGCGAACTCCGCTGCCAGCCTGGCCGGGCTCGAATTCAAGCTGCGTGGCCCCAACATGACCGAAACCCACAAGGAAGCATCAGGCCTGTCGGCGATTGTCGCCGGCGTCGATCTGCTGCGTGAAGGGCGGGCGGCCTCGATCATGGCCGGCGGCGTCGACGCCGTCTACGAAACGTTCTTCAAGGGGCACGATCGCTTCGCGGTGATGTCGCCGGCGCCAGCCTTCGGCAGCGCGCTGGCGCCATTCGACGCGTCACGCAGCGGCTTCGTCATGGGTGAGGGCGGCTTCGGCCTGTGGCTGACCGCCGGCGACGGTGCGGCGTCCGCGCGCGGCGAGATCCTCGGCGTTGGCGCGTCCAGTGCTGCGGTGCCAGTCAACGCCTGGCCGACGCGACCCGAGCCGCTGGTCCGTACGATGCAGGCCGCGATCGACGACGCCGGCCTGAGCCCGGCGTGACATCGACGTGGTTTACGCGTCGGCGAATGCGTCCGCCGCGCTCGACGCGGTCGAGGCACGGGCGCTGCGAATGTTGTTCGTCGACGCGGCGCCGGTCGTCACGTCAATCAAGGGCGCGCTCGGCGAGTTCGGCGCGGCCGGGAGTGCGTCGTGCGCTGCGGCGCTGCTGTGCGGCGCGGCCGGCGAAGTTCCGCCGATTGCCGGGCTGACGCAGCCGGACACGGCAGCGGCATCGCTGCGGCTGGCGCGCACGCGCACCGCCGCGCCGGGAGGGGTCGCGCTCGTCAACAGCTTTGCCAGCGGCGGCGCGCTCTTCAGCGTCGTCCTGCGCGCGCCCGCGACACCGGCGTCCTGACTGCTGGGGCGTGATGACTGCACCGCAGGGGAGCGAGGCGCAACGGCTCGACGGCCGCGTCGCGATGGTCACCGGCGCTTCGCGCGGTATCGGCCGCGCGATCGCCGAAGTGCTCGCCGAGCGTGGCGCGGCAGTCGCCATCGGCTACCGAGACCGCGCTGCCGCCGCCGGCGAGGTCGTTGCGGCGACCGTCGCCGCCGGCGGGCGCGCCTGGGCGGGCGAGTGCAGACGTTGCCGACCCTGCCTCGGTCGAACGGTTCGTCGAGCGGTGCCACCGCCGCACTCGGGCCGATCGACATCCTGGTGAACAACGCCGGGATCACCCGCGATGCGCATATCGTCTTCACCGACGCGGCGCGGTGGGACGAGGTCACCGGCGTGAATCTCGACGGCGCGTTTCACGCGGTGCAGGCGGTCGTCCGCGGCATGCTGCTCCGGCGCTGGGGCCGCATCATCAACGTCTCGTCGCCGAGCGCGCGCATGCCGCTCCCGGGCCAGACGAGCTACGCCGCCTCCAAGGCGGGCCTCGAAGGGTTCACCCGCGCGCTGTCGCGCGACCTGGCGGCCAAGGGTGTGCTCGTCAACGCGGTTGCTCCCGGGCTGATCGACACGGAGATGCTCGGAAGGGATGCCGGCAGACGCGCGCGCTGCGCAGCCTGAAGGCGGTGCCGCTCGGCCGAGTCGGGCGGCCGCGCGAGGTAGCGGCGCTGGTCGCGTTTCTGGCCTCGGACGCGGCCAGCTATATCACCGGGCAGGTCATTGGGGTCGATGGCGGTCTGCTGTGACCGCGGGAACATATGGTTGAAGCCACGGAATCGTTGAAGACCGACATCAAGCAGGCGATCGTCCGCAGCCTGCGGTTGCCGATGTCGGCCGAGGACATCGGCGACGAGACGCCGCTGTTTGGCGAGGGCCTCGGCCTCGACTCGATCGACGTGCTCGAGCTGGTGCTCGAGATCGAGCGGACTTTCGGGATCGCGATTCGCGACGAGCAGACGGGCGCGACGGCGCTGGCGTCGGTGAACACCATCGCCGCGTTCATCACCAGCGAGCGGGCCAAGAAGGCGACCTGACGCCGCGGGCGTCAGTGGTGCGGCGATGCCCGAGAACGTCTTCACGCATCGATCTCGAAGAGTGGTTCCACGTCTGCGGCGTGGACGCCACCCTCGGCCGGGACACTGGGACCGGCTGCCGTCCCGCGTCGAGCCCACCACGCACTTTCTCCTCGACTTGCTCGGCCGTCTCGACATCCGGGCCACCTGGTTCGTGGTCGGCTGGATCGCCGAGCGCTACCCCCGGCTGATCGAGGAGGTCGCTAGCCGCCGGCCACGAGATCGGATCGCACGGCTACGCGCATCAGCGCGCCTACGATCTGGGGCCGGACGGGTTCCGCGCCGATACCCAGGCTAGCCTCGCTGCGATTGCCGCCACCGGGGCGCCCCGGCCGCGCGCGTTTCGCGCGCCGGAATGGTCGATCAACGAGCGGTCGCTGTGGGCGCTCGAAGGGCTGGCGCGCGAGGGATTCACGATCGACGCGAGCATGGCTCCGGTGAAGATCGTGGGTGACCTGAACTATCCGCGCGTACCGCACCTGCGCATGACGCCTGCCGGCCCCCTGCTCGAAGTCCCGCCGCTGGTCGTCGACCGCTTCGGCCAGGTGATGCCGATTGGCTGGGGCTGGGCGCTGCGCATGAGCTCGCCAGTGCGGGTGTTGCGAGCGATCGAAGCCGCTAATCGCCGCGGCGCTCCGGCGGTGCTCACCGTTCACCCGTGGGAAATCGACAGCGACCCGCCCCGGACGCGGCTGCCCGCCCAACTCCACTTCGCGCACTACTTCCGGCTGGCGGGCTTCCGCCAGCGGCTGGGCGAAATCCTTGCCGGCGGCTCGTTCGGGTGCATCAGCGCCGTCCGATCGCTGCCACAGGCGCCATGACGGCCGGTCGGCGCCACGTGTCGATGGCGTGCGCGGTCGTGCTCCTCGGCGCGCTGTCGTCCGTCGCGCTGTCCTCCGTCGCGATGGCGCAGCCGGTGCGCGCGGCGAACCCGCGGGTCGCGGTCGAGGACACTCCCGCCGGCGCCGCGCTGGCTGCCGTCGAACGCGGCGGTCCGCGGTCAGCGCTGTTGGCGCGTGTCACCCTTCCCGGCGGGCCGGCGGACCCGCAGGCAGAAGCTCGACTGTCGGCGCTGGAGGGACGCGGCATGGGCGTCTGGCTCGTGCTGCCCGCGCCGGCGGCGGAAGCCGACGTCGCGGCATGGCGGCGCGCGCTGCGGGCGCTGCTCGATCGGCCGAGAACGACCGTGGCGGTGCTCGAGGTCGATCTCAGCACCCAGCCACGCCAGCTCGCCAGCTTCATCATCCAGATCGCGGCGACAGAAAGCCGCGTCCGCCGGGAAGGCGTGCGCGTGGCGATCGGCGGCGCCGCCATGAACGACGCGGCGCGGCGGCGCGACGTCTATACGAGCGAGCTCTCGCCGTATGTCGACCTGTTGGCAATCCACAGTCCGGACGACGCAGTGGTGCAATGGCTGCAGGAGATCGACCCGCTGGCGCGCATCGCCGCGACGCCGCCACCGCGCGAGGCGAACGCCGGGCCCGGCGACGGTCGCCGCCTGATTGACAGCGTGCTTCAGGACCTCGGCGCCAACATCGTCGTCCGTGCGTGGCCGGCAGAGGATTTCACGCCGGCAGCGCTCGGCGCCCTCTCGGCGCTGGCGCCGCTGCTGAGCGTGAGGTGTCGCTGCTCGATGCCGCGGCTATCAACCTGACGCTGCGGCAGGGCGGCCGCGATGTCACCGGAGAGGTGCCGCATCGCCGCCTGTTCGACGTCACCACGTTCTCCACTTACCTTGTCTACTGGGGCGAAGCGTCGGCCGAGCCGCTCGAGCTGTCGCTGCTGTTGCCGATCGAGGGGGTGCCGGGCATCGACGACCTGTTGGCCGGCACGCACGTCGCGGCGACGGGCTACGCACGTGATCCGGCGAGCAATCGCGTCCGGCTGCTGGCGCCGCTCACCGGCCGGCCAATGCTGGTCAACTTCAACGAAGGGGCCACCGGCGTCCTGACCGACCAGACCAGCGTCTCGGCCGAGCGGCAACTGTCGATCGGCGAGATCATTTCGCGCCATCAGCAGCAGCAGGCGGCACAGGACGCGCTCGTCCGCAGCTACATCGCGTCACGCGCGCATGCAGCAGTACTTCCGGCCGACGCTGACCGATCCGGGTTACGACGTGGTCACGGAGAACCGCTACTTCGTCGCCGGCGACAGCGTCGAATGGGAGGAGCTGTCGTTTTCGGTCAACGGCTCGACCTGGACCAGTGATCGGCCGCCGTTTCCGCTGCTGCAGCCGGAGAAGGTACTGTCGCTGCCGCTGCAGCTGCGCTTCGACGAGGGCTACACCTACGAGCTCGCCGGCACGGAGCGGGTCGACGGGTATCGACTGCTACGTCGTCCGCTTCGAGCCGCTGCGCCGGACGTCGTCGCTCTACAGCGGCACGGTGTGGATCGATCGCCGCTCGTTCGCGCGCATTCGCGTGCAGGCGGTGCAGGGCGGCTTGCCGGCGCCGGTGGTCTCGAACGAGGAGACACAGCGCTACGTGCCGGTCGACGTGCCGGCGAACCGTCCGGTGTTCCTGCTTCGCCGGCCTTGTCGCCAGGCAGATCATGCTGATCGCCGGCCGCAATCTGCTGGTCGAGAAGACGGTCACCTTCAGCGGCTTCCGCGTCAACGACCCTGGCTTCGACAGCCTGCGCGCCGCCGCGCGCGACAGCGAGCGCGTCATGTATCAGGGAAACCGACGCCGGCCTGCGCTATTACGTCAAGCAGGACGGCGAGCGGGTCGTGAGCGACCGGCCGACGTCGAGCGTGAAGGCGCTGGCGATGGGCGTCACGCTCGACCCGTCGTACTCGTTTCCGCTGCCGATCTTCGGCATCAACTATCTCGACTTCGCCTTCGGCTCGCCGAACACGCCAGCTCGCGGTGCTCTTTGCCGGCGTGCTCGCCGCCGGCAACATCCAGCGACCGAAGTTCGGCGCCGACACCATCGACGCGAGCGTCGACTTCTTCGCCATCGCGGCGCCGTCGAGCGATCGCGTCTACACGGCGCAGGGCGAAGCGAAGGACGAACGCGATCCTGACCTGGCCGCTGACCACCGGCGTCAATCTCGGCTGGCAGGCGACGCCCTTCATCAAGGCGACGCTGCAGTACCAGCTGCGCTTCGACGCCTACGTCCGCGACCGACGACCGTCGAGAGTTACCGGCTGCCGTCGAGCACGCTGACCAACGGCATCGGCGGCGCCTGGGAGTACCAGCGCGGCGGTTACAGCGTGGTGCTGAACGGCACCTGGTTCGCGCGCGCCAGTTGGCGCGACTGGGGGTCGGGCGCGGGCACCGCGGCGTCGGCTGCCGATGCCGCCAGGGCCCGGACCTATACGAAGTACGCGGCGACCGTGTCGCGCACCTTCCAGCTGGGCGCGTTCCAGAAGCTCCACCTCAACGGCGCCTGGTTCGGCGGCCGCGACCTCGATCGCTTCGTCAAGTACCAGTTCGGCATGTTCGATCCGACGCGCATCCACGGCGTGCCGGTCTCTGGCGTCCGCTTCGCCGAGCTGGCGATGGTGCGCGGCTCCTACTCGTTCAACCTCTTCGACCAGTACCGGCTCGACCTGTTCGTCGACCACGCCTGGGGCCGGGACGACGCCGTCCGACCGCACCTGGCAGTCGGTGCCCGGAATCGGCGCGGCGGTCAACTTCCGTGCGCCATGGAATACGATCTTGCGCGCGGATGTCGGCAAGAGCTTCCTGCCGCCGCGCTACGGCCAGCTCGGCTCCACGACGTTGCAGATCATGCTGCTGAAACCGCTGCGATGACCGACACCCTGCGCGCCGACCTGCACGTCCACACCTGCCACTCGACCGAGTAGCGGCACGCTGCGCGTTTCTCGGCTCGCGTGACTGCTACTCGCAGCCGGAGGACGTCTACCGCACGGCGAAGGCGCGCGGCATGGATCTGGTGGCGATCACCGATCACGATTCGATCAACGGCGCGCTGGAGCTGCTCGCTCGCCGTCCCGACGCGGACGACGTCATCGTCGGCGAGGAAGTGTCGTGCTGGTTTCCCGGCGGCGGCATCGAGGTGCACCTCGGCGTCTACGACATGACCGAAGCGCTGCATCGCGAGCTGCAGCCGCTGCGCCGCAACGTGTTCGATGTCACCGCCTGCCTGCGTAGCGCCGGCGTGTTCTTCTCGCTGAATCACCTGCTCCACTTCTACCGCGGGCAGGTGCCGCTGCGACGACTATCTGCGCCTGCTCGACGAGGTGCCGGCACTCGAAGCGCGCAACGGCACGATGCTGCCGGCCCACAACGAGCTGATCGAGGCGCTTGCCGCGCGTGGCCGGCGTCGTCGGGCGCGGCGCTCGGCGTCGATCGGCGGCAGCGACGCGCATACGCTGCGCCGCATCGGCCGCACCTGGACGACGGCACCCGGCCGCGACGCGCGACCGAGTTCATGGCCAGCCTGCGCGCGCGGGCTCGGTCGGCCGGGTGGCGAACACGGCGGCGCGACGGCGGTCGCCGGCGATGCCTATGGCGTGGTCGGCGCGCTACATCGCCTCGCTGGCTGGCTTCGGCCCGCGCGATCATCGCGCGCTGGCGGCGCGCCGGCTGCCTGGCGTTCGGCGTGGTGTCGCTGCCCTTCCAGTTCATGCCGCTGGTGGTCGCGCGCTGGCTGGCAAGGCCGGCGAGCGGCGCACGGTCGCCGGCGCCATGCTGCCGGCGCGCCGCTGCCGGCCCGGCGTCGGCGCAGCCGCCGTGAGCAGCGCGATGAAGCGCGCCGGGTCGCGATCACCGGCATCGGCCTGATCACGGCCCTCGGCGCCACGCGCGAGGACACGCTGGCGCGCGCATGCTCGCCGGCGACTGCGGCATCCGGCCGTCGACGTTGTTCGACGCCGAGGGCTTCCGCAGCCGGATCGCCGGCCGAGGTCGACATCGACGGCGATCGACGCCGGCCTCACGCCACTCGAGCGGCGCCGCCACTCGCGCGGCGATCGCATCGGCCTGCACGCCGCCGACCGAGGCGATCGCCGACGCCGGGCTGCTCGACAGCGCCGCTCGACCGCTCGCGCGTCGGCGTCTTCCTCGGCGCCGGCACCGGCGACCTGCTGCGCAACGAAGACTTCTACCGCACCTGGATCACCGGCGGCCTCGAACGGACGCGGCGCGTCCGACGCGTGGAATCACTTCCTCAGCACGCCGGTCGACGCGATCGCCGCGCGGTTCGGCTTCGAGGGGCCGCGCGGCTGCATCGTCGCCGCCTGCTCGTCGAGCACGATCGCGCATCGGCCGCGGCGTCGAGGCGATCCGCGCCGGCCGCGCCGACGTCGTCCTCGCCGGCGGCACCGATGCGCTGTCGCGGCTGACCTTCAGCGGCTTCAACCAGCTGCGCCTGATGGACCCGGCAGCCGTGCCGGCCGTTCGATCGCGGCCGCGCCGGCATGAACATCGGCGAGGGCGCGGGCATCCTGGTGCTCGAGGAGCTCGAGCCGCGCGCGACGCCGCGGCGCGCACATCTACGCCGAGCTGGCCGGCCACGCGCTCGGCTGCGAGGCGTTCCACCCGACGGCGCCCGAACCCGAAGGGCGCGCCGGTGGCGGCGGTGATCGCGCTGGCGCTGGCCGATGCCGGCATCGATCGCCGGCGAGCGTCGATCACATCAACGCGCACGGCACGGCGACGCCGCAGAACGACGCCGCCGAGGCGCGCGGCTTCGCTCGCGTGTTCGGCGACGCGCACGGCCCGGCTGCCGGTCACCTCGATCAAGTCGATGATCGGCCACTGCCTCGGCGCATCGGGCGCCGTCGAAGCCGCCGCGCTGGCGCTGACGATCGCGCGCGGCGTCGATTCCGCCGACCATCCACCACGCCGAGACCGACGACGATTGCGCAGCTCGACGTCGTCGCCAACCAGCACGCGCGAGCAGCGCGTGCGCTGCGCTGTCTCGACGTCGCTCGGCTTCGGCGGCAACGACTCCGCTCGTGATCGTGCATGCGACGGCGTTCGACTGCAGTCGGAGCCGCGCTCAGCCGGCACGCGCACCGAGAGTCGAGCTCGCGGCGCGCCCGGCGCCGGCGCCGACGAACCGGCGCCAATCGCCGGGTAGCGCTCGGCGGCGATCGCCTGCCAGCTCCGGGCGAACGCCTCGAGCAGCGCGAAGTTCGACGTCAGCCGGTCACGCAGCGGCTCGTCGTCGATCATCGGCTCGCCGAGGCTGGCCTGCAGCTGGCGCAGGAAGTCGACATCGACCACGTTGCTGCCGCCGGCGTGAGTAGCCGCGCCGTCGTCGGCCTGATCCCAGGCGCTGAAGAACGACTGCATGCGCGCGTGCAGCACGAAGAAGCGGCGCATCAGCGGGTCGATCGAGTCGATGAACTCGGGCTGGCGATAGCGGCGCTGGAAGAACAGCAGCGCCGTGATCGCCCAGTAGCAGGCGTTGTCCCAGGCGATCTTCGCCGTCATCACCTGGGCGTTGCCCATGATGCGGTACTGGCCGTCGTACAGGCGGATGAACGCCTCGAACAGCCGCAGGTACATCGTGTTGAACGACTCGGTCCGCGCGCGCGATGTCCTCGCCGGCGACGTCGCGGACGATGAGATCGGTGACGTAGTCGTTGCCCATCGCGATGAAGTCGGAGCCCGGCGAGTAGAACGGGATCGGTGAAGACGCCGGCTTCGCCGACCAGCGCCCAGCGATCGGCCGAGAAGACGCGCTCGCAGCGAGTGCGCGAAGTGCTGCAGCGCGAGGAAGTCCTCGAGCTCGTGCGCGTGTGCGCGTCCATGACGCGCGGCGCACTGCGGCTCGAACTCGCGCAACCAGTCCATCGCCCGCTCGAACCGGTTGATGCGGTTGAACGGGTGCATGTCGCCGTCGGCGACGATGCCGAAGCTGTGGCTGCCGGAGCCGAGCGGGATCAGCCAGACCCAGTAGCCGGCCCCCATCAGGTGGACGGTGCTCTGCCAGCGCAGGCCGGAGGCGACGCGCGCCTGCCACGCCGGGATCGTCGGACCAGTCGTCGATCGCGCACGCGCGACTTGACCCGCCACCACGAGGCGTTCGCGCCGTGCGTGCTGGCTGCGGACCAGGCCGAGCTTGCGCTTGAGCAGGCCGGCGCGGCCGCTGGCGTCGACGACCCAGCGGGCGGTCACCGGTGCGCGATCCGTGCCGGCGTTGCCAGCGTCGACGGTGTGGCGCGTCGGCGCCGAGCGTGACCTCCTGCACCTTGCAGCCGTCGAGCACGGTCGACGCCGACGCTCGGCGTCCTCGCGCAGGAGATAGTTCTCGAGCCGGCCGCGATCGAGCTGGAACGACGGCACCGGCGGAAACCGCGGCGGCCCGAGCTCGACGCGCGCGGTGAGGTCGCGGTTGTCGCCGTGCGGGAAAGAAGTAGCGCAGGCCGAGCTTCTCGAGCTGGCCGCTGCGCAGGTGCGGCTCCAGACCGAGGCGCTTCTGGAAGTAGTGCGCGCCGATCTCGACGCTCGACTCGCCGACCTTGAAGGCCGCCTCCGGAACCGGGTGCTGCCGCTTCTCGACCACCAGCACGCGCAGCGCCGGCGCTTCGAGGTGGAGCTGCCGCGCGAGGCAGCCGCCGGCGAGCCCGCCGCCGAGAATCACGACGTCGAACACGTCGCCCAGGGTTGCGTCGCTCATCGCCGACATTCTAGGCGACAGACCCGTGAGGTCGCATCGGTCGCAGGGTGTGGCGCTGCGGCGCCGTCATCAGTGCCTCAGACGCATGTAGCGTCCCGCTGCACTGGCGCCGTCTGGCGTAGTTTGCTGAGACGCGTCAGGAAGTTGGCGGGACTGGGGTGTCGGGGGCGCCGACGACGGTGCGGACGAACTCGGCCTCGGGCACCGCGCCGAAGATCTCGATGGTGTCGTTGACGACGGTCTTCGGCACGCCGGTGACGCGATACGCCTGCGAGAGTTCGATGAACTCGGTCGCCTCGATGCAGGTGGCGCGTATCAGCGGATGCTTCGGTGGCCATGCGCATGGCCAGCGTGACGGCGCGCGGGCAGTACGACGCACGTCGGGGTGACGAACACCTTGATGTCGAGCGGCTCCGTGACGTGGCTCGGCGAGCAGGGCGCGGCTGGTGGCGGCGAGACCTGAGTCGTCCGTGCCTGCCAGGAGCACCGCTTCGACCAGCGAGGCGAACTCGTAGCCAGCCGGGGCGCCGAGGAACCGCAGGCGAGTGTCCTCGCCGTCGCGCAGCAGCGACGATCGCGGGGATGCGCGTCGATGCCGTACTCGACCACGCTCTTCGCGGTCGAGGATCGAGTTGACCTCCTCGACGGTGACCAGGCCGTTCAGGCCGGAGACTTCATCGAGGATCTGACGCGCGAGGTGAGCCGATTCGGGCGCGCCGATGGTCTGCGTGAAGAAGAGCAATCGTGACGCGATGGCTGATGCCGGCGAGCTGCCGGCGGACGGTCTCGCGGTCGGCGTCGGACAGCAGCGGCACGGCGTGGCTCAGAAGTTGAACAGGTCGTCGAACGCCTTGTGCGCGCCGCCGACGCGCGGCGTCGTCGTCTCGCGCTCGACCGTCGTGCGCGGCGGCGTACAACGTGCAGGTGTTGCGCGCGTTCTTCGGCGCGATGCGGGCGGGGATCGTCTCCATGCACTCGAAGCGGCTGCCCGGGTCGAACGAGGTGCACTGTGCGCAGGCGTGCAGGTCCGTGCCGCAGCGGGAGCAGCGGCTGTCCTGGCCGATATCCGCGGCGAGCGACGTTGCCGCACTGCGAGCAGCGGACGACCTCGCGGTAGCCGGGCATGTTGATCGTCTTGGGGCCTCCTGCGAGAGCCGGCGGGCACCGGCGGGCGCGCCGGGTTCGGGCGCCGGGCGCGGCGATTGTGGTTTGGGCGACCGATCGCGGTCGCTGTCCTGGTAGCCGCGCTGCCGGTACTTGCGGTCGCTCATGAGCGGATCAGGGATTCTACGCCGAGTCGGGCGCGGGGGCGAGTCGAAGCGGCTCAGGCGGTGCGGCGACAGTGGATGGCTCCGAGCGATTTCCGCGTAGAATCGCGCGGTTGCACCGGGGGTCAACGGTGATGTCGGGACCTTGATCCTTTTTTCACAACTGTGGTACAAATCGGACTGGTCACGTCGGGCATCCACCCGTCACTCACCAGTCCCTCCTGGCGCTATCTCACTAACGGAGTCGCCTGCGCGGGCGCGCCGGCATCAGCATCCGATGTCGCAGATCTTCCGTCGCAGCGCCAACACCCTTTCGAAGGTCAGTCTCTTCGGCGTTCTGTCGCTGGTTGGCCAGCGCTGATCCTCGTGGCCATGTTCGTGGTGCGACGCTCGTCCTACGTGACACGCGCGCACGAGTACATCGAGCAGCCGATCCAGTTCAGCCACCTGCACCACGTGCCCGATGACGGCATCGACTGCCGCTACTGCCATACCTCGGTCGAGACCTCGTCTTTCGCCGGCATCCCGCCGACCAAGACCTGCATGAACTGCCACTCGCAGCTGTTCGCCACCGAGCCGATCCTCGAGCCGGTGCGCGCCAGCTTCCGCGACGACACGCCGCTGCGGTGGATCGCGCGTGCACGACCTGCCCGACTTCGTCTACTTCAATCACAGCATCCACGTGAAGAAGGGCGTCGGCTGCGAGACCTGCCACGGCCGGGTCGACCAGATGCCGCTGATGCTGCAGCAGAACTCGCTGCAGATGGAGTGGTGCCTCGACTGCCATCGCGCCCCGGAAAAGTTCGTCCGGCCGCGCAGCGAAATCACGACGATGGGCTACCGAGCCGCCCGTGCCGCAGTCGGAGCTGGGCGCGCAGCTCGTGAAGGAATACGGCATCCAGCCGCAGCACCGACCTGCTCCACGTGCCACCGGTAATCCGCACATGAGCGAACGCAACGACATCGAGGCGCTGCGCGGCCGCCTCGAAGAGAACCCGCGGCCGCGAGTACTGGCGCAGCCTCGAAGCGCTCTCGCGACACCGCCGAGTTCAAGGAGTTCCTGCACCGCGAGTTCCCGCAGAACGCGTCGGAATGGCTCGACCCGGTCGGCCGCCGCGGATTCCTGAAGCTGATGGGCGCGTCGCTGGCGCTCGCCGGCGTCAGCGCCTGCACCCGCCAGCCCAACGAGGAGCTCGTCCCGTACGTGCGCCAGCCCGAAAGGAGACTCGTCCCGGCAAGCCGCTGTTCTACGCGACGGCGATGCCGATGGACGGCGCCGGCATGGGGCTGCTGGTCGAGAACGCACGAAGGGCGTCCGACCAAGATCGAGGGCAACCCCGACCATCCGTCGAGCCGCGGCGCGACCGACCTGTTCGCGCAGGCCTCGATTCTCGGCCTCTACGACCCGGATCGCTCGCAGACGCTGACCAACCTCGGCGACATCCGGCCGTTCAGCGCGTTCGTCGACGCCGCCCGCGCGATCATGGCGGCGCAGCAGGCCAAGCAGGGCCGCGGGCTCCGCATCCTCACCGAGACGGTCGCCTCGCCGACCCTGGCCGCGCAGATCCGCGAGCTGCTGCAGCACTTCCCGCAGGCGAAGTGGGTGCAGTGGGAGCCGTTCGGCCGTCACAACGCACGCGAGGGCAGCCGGCTCGCCTTCGGCGAGTACGTCGACGCGCAGTACGCCATCGACAAGGCCGACGTCATCCTGTCGTTGGACGCCGACTTCCTGTGCTACGGTGCCGCCGGTGTCAAGCACGCGCGCGCCTTCGCGTCGCGCCGCCGTATCGAGGGCAACCGGGCGCAGACCAACCGCCTCTACGCGGTCGAGAGCGATCGCCGACCGAGCACGGGCACCGAACGCCGACCATCGCCTGCCGCTGCAGGCGTCGGAGATTGAAGCGCTCGCGCGCGCCGTCGCCGCGCAGCTCGGCGTCGCCAGCGCGCGCCGCTGGCCAGCTGTCCGAAGCGGCCAGCCGCTGGATCGGGCCGCTCGTCAACGATCTGCAGGCGGCGCGCGGCCGCAGCCTGGTCATCGCCGGCGACGGCCAGCCGCCGGTGGTGCACGCGCTCGCGCACGCGATGAACGCAGGCGCTCGGCAACGTCGGCACCACGGTCGTCGTATACGCAGACGGCCGAAGCGCAGCCGATCGATCAGCGCGCCGCGCTGCGCGAGCTGGTCGGCGAGATGAACGCCGGCACGGTCGAGTTCCTCCTGATCCTCGGCGCCAACCCGGTCTACTCGGCGCCGGCGGACCTCCGCTTCGGCGCGGCAATGCAGAAGGTCGGCGTGCGCGCGCACCTCGGTCTCTACGAGGACGAGACGGCCGCGCTCTGCCACTGGCACATCCCGGAAGCGCATTTCCTCGAGTCGTGGAGCGACGTGCGCTGCCGACGACGGCACTGTGACGATCGTGCAGCCGCTGATCGCGCCGCTCTACAACGGCAAGTCGGCGCACGAGGTGCTGTCGGCGCTCGGCCCGAACGGCGAGCGTTCCGGCTACGACCTGGTGCGTGCCTACTGGGGAAGCCAGAACGTTCCGGTTGCCGGCGCACAGGGCGGCGGCGCGACGGGCGGTCAGAATCAGCCAGGCCAGGCAAATCAGCAGGGCCAGCCGGGCCAGCCCGGTCAGCAGGCTGCGCAGGGTCAGGGCGGCAACCCCGGACCGCAGGGGCCCGCCGGATCGCAGAATCCCGCCGCCGGTCAGAACCCCTCGCCGGGGCTTGCGTCAGACGCCCGCAGCCGTAATCTCGCCGGCGGCCAGGCGGCCGAAGCCAGTGGGGCGGCGGCCCGGCAGGCCGGCAGTGCCGCCCTCGGCGCGCAGTTGCCGGCATCGACGCCAAATCCCGCGGTGCCGCTGCCGCCGATCGCCGGCCCGGTGGCCGGACGGACGGCGGGCGGCAACGACGCAGGAGGCACCGCGGCAGCGACCGCAACGCAGCGGCCGCAGGGTTCGCCCGCCGAGAATCCCGACAACGGCGGCCCGGCACCGGATCGCGGCCCGGCCACCTTCACCGCGGCACCACCGCTGTCGCCGTTCGATGCCGCGTGGCGCCGCTGGCTGCACGACGGGATGATTCGCCGGCACCGCCTTCGCGCCGAAGACGGTGGCGCTGCGCACCGATATCGCCAGCACGCCGGCGCCGGCGCGGGCGCAGGGCCTCGAAGTGGTGTTCCGGCCGGACCCGAGCGTCTGGGACGGCCGCTTCGCCAACAACGCCTGGCTGCAGGAGCTGCCCAAGACGCTGACGAAGCTGACCTGGGACAACGCGGCGCTGATCGCCCCGGGCACCGCTGCGCGCTCAACCTGGTCAGCGGCGACGTCGTCGAGCTGAAGCGCGGCAACCGGACGCTCCGCACCCCGGTGTGGCTGTCGCCGGGCCAGGCGCTCGACACGGTCACGCTGTGCGCTCGGCTATGGCCGCACGCGCGCGGGCCGGACGGCCAACGGCATCGGCGTCGACGTGAACGCCGCTGCGCACCACCGACGCGCCGGACATCCTGACCGGCGTCGACGCTGGTGCAAGACCGGCGACAGCTACGAGCTGGCCTCGCACGCAGGATCACTGGTCGCTCGAAGGCCGCAACCTGGTGCGCGTCGCCACCACCACCGAGTTCGCCAGCGATCCCGAGCTCGTCGCGCAAGCAGGAGCATCGCGCCGAACGACGGCATCACCATGCTGCCGGAGTACAAGTACGACGGCTACGCCTGGGGCATGGCGATCGACCAGAACGTCTGCATCGGCTGCAACGCCTGCGTCGTCGCCTGCCAGGCCGAGAACAACATCCCGGTCGTCGGCAAGGAGCAGGTGCTGCAACGGCCGCGAGATGCACTGGCTGCGCATCGACCGCTACTACGCAGGCGACGCTCGAGCACGCCCGGAGACCTACCACCAGCCGATGCCGTGTCAGCACTGCGAGAAGGCGCCGTGCGAGCTGGTCTGCCCGGTGGCGGCGACGGTGCACAGCGACGAGGGCCTGAACGACATGGTCTACAACCGCTGCGTCGGCACGCGCTACTGCTCGAACAACTGCCCGTACAAGGTGCGCCGCTTCAACTTCCTGCTACTACCAGCGACTGCGAACACCGCCGAGCACTCAAGCTGCAGCGCAACCCGGACGTCACCGTCCGCAGCCGCGGCGTGATGGAGAAGTGCACCTACTGCGTGCAGCGCATCAGCGCAGGCGCGCATCGACGGCGAAGCTCGAGGACCGCCGCGATCCGCGACGGCGAGGTGGTGACCGCCTGCCAGGCGGCCTGCCCGACCGAGGCGATCGTCTTCGGCGACATCAACGATCCAAGCGAGCCAGGTGACGCGGCTCGAAGAGCAGCCAGCGCAACTACAGCGCTGCTGGCCGAGCTGAACACGCAGGCCGCGCACCACCTACCTGGCGATCGTGCGCAACCCGAACACCGAGCTGGAGCCACCGCGCGCGGCGCGCACCGAAGGTGAAGGGTAATGGCTGACCGACCGACGAGCCGCACCGCCGTCGCGCGTCAACGACGACGTGCCGGCGCTGCTGGCACGCACGCCGCCGGTCATCGAGCCGGGGCACACGCTTCGAGTCGGTCACCGACACGATCAGCGCACATCGTGCTGTCGAAGCGGACCGGCATCGGCTGGTTCATCGGCTTCGCCATCGCCTTCGCGCTGCTGATGGTGCTCATCGTCACCATCGCCAAGCTGCTGCTCGAACGGCATCGGCATCTGGGGCAACAACGTCCCGGTCGGCTGGGCCTTCGACATCATCAACTTCGTCTGGTGGATCGGCATCGGCCACGCCGGCACGCTGATCTCGGCGATTCTGCTGCTGTTCCGGCAGCAGTGGCGCACCTCGATCAACCGCTTCGCCGAGGCGATGACGCTGTTCGCCGTCGCCTGCGCGGCGATGTTCCCGCTGCTGCACATCGGCCGGCCGTGGCTGGCGTCTACTGGCTGTTCCCCTACCCGAACACGATGGACCTGTGGCCGCAGTTCCGCAGCCCGCTGATCTGGGACGTCTTCGCCGTCTCGACCTACGCCACGGTCTCGGTGCTGTTCTGGTACATCGGCCTGATCCCCGACCTGGCGACGCTGCGCGACCGCGCGCAAGTCGCCGGCTGCGCCGCATCGTCTACGGCATGTTCGCGCTCGGCTGGCGCGGCTCGGCCCGGCACTGGCACCGCTACGAGACGGCCTACCTGCTGCTGGCCGGCCTCTCGACGCCGCTGGTGCTGTCGGTGCACACGGTCGTCAGCTTCGACTTCGCGGTCTCGCATCGCTGCCCGGCTGGCACGCGACGATCTTCCCGCCCTACTTCGTCGCCGGCGCCATCTACTCCGGCTTCGCGATGGTGCTGACGCTCGCCGATCCCGCTGCGCAAGTTCTACGGCCTGGAAGACTTCATCACCATGCGGCACCTCGACAACATGACGAAGGTCATGCTGGTGACCGGGCTGATCGTCGCCTACGGCTACGCTGATCGAGGCGTTCTTCGCCTGGTACAGCGGCAACACCTACGAAGCGCTACATGATGGTCAACCGGCATGACCGGCCCGTATGCGCCGTTCTACTGGTCGCTGATCGCCATGCAACGCCGGCATGATCCAGCTGTTCTGGTTCCGCAAGGTCCGCGACAACGTCGCGCTCCTGTTCGTGCTGTCGCTGCTCGTCAACGTCGGCATGTGGCTGGAGCGGTTCGTCATCATCGTCACGAGCCTGCACCGCGACTTCCTGCCCTCGTCGTGGGACATGTACTCCCCGACGCGGTGGGACTTCGGCGATGTTCGCCGGCACGATCGGCCTGTTCCTGACGCTGTTCTTCCTGTTCATCCGCTTCCTGCCGGCGATTGCCATCTTCGAGATGCGCACGATCGTGCCGGAAGCGAAGCTGAACCCGGAACACCACGGGTAGTCGAGGAAGGAAGTCCCGCGAGATGTCGCACGCCGAAGCTGCTCCCCTGCTGCACGGCCTGATGGCGGAGTTCGAGACCGCCGACGGCCTGATTGCGGCCACCAACCGTGCCCGGCTCGAAGGCTACCGGGCGATGGACGCCTATTCGCCGCTTCCGATCGAGGAATTGAGCGAGGCGCTCGACCTGCCGCGCACGCGGCTCCCGAAGTTGGTGCTGCTCGGCGGCATCCTCGGCGGCCTCGGCGGTTACGGGCTCCAATACTGGAGCCAGACGATGGCCTACCCGCTGAACGTCGGCGGCCGTCCGTTCCACAGCTGGCCGCAGTTCATCCCGGTCACGTTCGAAACGACCGTGCTCGGCGCGGCACTCTCGTGCTTTGTCGGCATGTGGGCGCTGAACAAGCTGCCGATGCCGTATCACCCGGTCTTCAACGTGCCGGAGTTCGCGCGCGCGTCGACCGACCGGTTTTTTCTCTGCATCGAGGCCACCGATCCGAAGTTCGACCGCGAAGAGACGCGGCGCTTCCTCGAAGGCCTTCATCCCGTAGGAGTGTCCGAAGTTGCGCCGTAACGTTCGACAGTGGGCGCCCGTCGTGGCGATCGGCGTCAGCCTGGCGCTCGCCGGCTGCCGCCAGGACATGCACGACGCGCCGCGCTACGACCCGATGGAGGCGTCGACGTTCTTCGCCGACGGCCAGTCGGCACGACAGCCGATCGTCAACACCATCGCTCGCGGCCAGCTGCGCGAGGACCGGCACCTGACGGAGGGTGTCGTCGACGGCCAGCCGGCCGAGACGTTCCCGATGCCGATTACCGAGGCGGTGATGGCGGCGCGGTCAGGAGCGCTTCAACGTGTTCTGCGCGCCCTGTCATGGCCGTACCGGCGAGGGGAACGGGATGATCGTGCAGCGCGGCTTCCGCCAGCCGCCGTCGTATCACGAGGACCGGCTGCGCACCGCGCCGGCCGGCTACTTCTTCGATGTGATCACCAACGGCTTCGGCGCGATGCAGGACTACTCGTCGCAGGTGCCGGTCGCCGATCGCTGGGCGATCACCGCCTACATCCGGGCGCTGCAGCTGAGTCAGCAAGCGTCGATGGAGGATGTGCCGGCAGATCGCCGCGCCGAGCTCGATCAGCCGGCGGCCGCGCCGGGTGGCGAACCGATTTCGCAGGAGGCCCGCTGACGTGGAGATGACGTATACGCCGCCGCTGGACGCGCTTGCCGCGCCGCGGTCGCGTGCCCTGATCGTCGGCGGTGTCGGCCTTGCGGTCTGCGTGCTTGGCTTCTTCATCAGTCCGGACCATTTCTTCCGGTCGTGGCTGACTGCCTACATGCTGTTCCTCGGCATCGCCCTCGGGTCGATGGCGCTGATGATGGTGCAGCACCTGTCCGGCGGTCAGTGGGGCGTGTTCCGCCGCATCTTCGAAGCGTCGAGCCGGACGCTGCCGCTGCTGGCGGTCCTGTTCCTGCCGCTGCTGTTCGGCCTGAGCCGGCTCTACCCGTGGGCAAACCCCGAACTGGTCGCGCGTGACGAGGTGCTGCATCACCGCGCGCTTTACCTCAACACGACCTTCTGGATCATCCGCGCGGTCGTCTATTTCGGCGGCTGGCTGCTGCTGGCGGCGACGCTGAACCGGCTTTCGCGGCGCCAGGACACTGGTGACGTGGCGGTCAACCGCACGATCCAGCGGGTGTGCGGCGCCGGCATCGTGTTCTACGGCATCAGCGTGACCTGGGCAGGCATCGACTGGTTGATGGCGCTCGACCCGCATTGGTTCTCGACGCTGTTCGGCTTCCTGATCATGGGCGGCCAGGGCCTGTCGGCCCTGTCCTTCACCATCGTCATCGCCACCCTGCTGTACCGCACGGCACCGATGAACACGTTGCTGAAGCCGAGCCACTTCCACGACCTCGGCAAGCTGTCGTTCGCCTTCGTGATGTTGTGGGCCTACTTCAACTTTTCGCAGTTCATGCTGACCTACGCGGCGAACCTGGTCGAAGAGATTCCCTACATGGTGACGCGCACGCACAACGGCTGGCAGTACCTGGCCCTGTTCCTGGTCATCTTCCACTTCGCGGTGCCGTGCTCGCTGCTGCTGTCGCGCGACCTGAAGCGCACGGCACGACGGCTGGTTTATGGTCGTCGCTCTGGATCCTGTTCGCGCGGCTGGTCGACCTGTTCATGATGGTCGCCGCCGGAGTTCGCGCCGAGCGGTGAGAACCTGACTTCATGGCCGGCGAGCGGGCACGGCAGCCACATCTTCTGCACTGGCTCGACCTGGCGGCGCCGCTCGGCATCGGCGGTATCTGGGTCTGGATGTTCTTCACCGAGCTCGCCAAGCGGCCGCTGCTTGCGGTCGGCGACCCGTACCTGCGCGAATCGCTGCAGAGCGGGGGAGGCCACTGATGGCGCACCACGAATACCCATCCGAGGACGTCGGCAACAACCCGGCCGACCAGCAGTACCGCGAGACGCCGCCGGGTGCCGCCTACGAGCACACCGACGCGAGCGTCTGGACGATCGTCAAGTTCGGCCTGTGGCTGGCGATTGCCGCGGTGATCATCCACGTCGGCCTCGGCTTCATGTACGCGATGATGATCGAGCGGGCCAAGACGAGCCGAACGCGAGTTACCCGCTGGCCAGTCCGGAGGCGGCGTCGCCGCCGCCGCCGCGGCTGCAGCAGTTCCCGCAAACTGAGATGTATCAGCTGCGGCTCCAGGAAGAACGGAAGCTGCAGACCTACGGCTGGGTCGACAAGGATGCCGGCACGGTCCACATCCCGATCGACGACGCGATGCGGCTGACGGTCGAGCGCGGCGTGCAGGCGCGGCCTGACGACCCGGCGCAACCGCGCGGAGACGTCCGGGCTGTTGCCGTCGGACCCGAGCTCTGGCCGGGTGATGGAACGTCGAAGGCAGTAAGTCAATGCGCAATGCTCGATGTTCGAAGCTCCATCACCGCCGCGCCGACCGGTCTGCTGCGCGTCGTCGTATGCGCGTTGACCGTGGCGTGCGCGGTGGTCGGCACAGGTGCCGCGTCCGACGCAGGCGCAGGTCGAACTTCATGACCGGCGCGCTCGGAGACGCCGGGCCCGCCGTCGAGCCTCAAGCCGGATCAGCTGAAGGAAGTGACGTTCAAGCAGCGGCTGAACGAGCAGCTGCCGCTCGACGCGACGTTCACGGACGAGTTCGGCCGGCAGTGTCCAGCTCGGCCAGTACTTCAACCAGCAGCAAGCCGGTGGTCGCTGGCGTTCGTCTACTACACCTGCCCGATGCTCTGCACGCAGGTGATGAACGGCATCTCGTCGCTCGCTGAAGGCGCTGCCGTTCAGCGCCGGACAGGAGTTCGACGTGGTGCTGGTCAGCTTCGACCCGCGCGATACGCCGCGCCGGCGGCGCTCGAGAAGAAGCGGACGCACCTCGCAGTACTGGACGGCGCGAGCAGACCTCGGGCGGCTGGCACTTCCTCACCGGCGACGAAGCCACGATCAGCCGCGTCACCGACGGCCGCCGGCTTCAACTACCAGTTCGACGCCGGCGACCGGCCAGTTCGCGCACGTCAGCGGCGTGCTGGTGGCGACGCCCCGGCGGCACGCCTGGCGCGGTACTTCTACGGCGTCGAGTACTCGCCGAAGGAACTGCGGATGGCGCTGGTCGAATCGGGCCAGGGCCACGTCGGCTCGGCCATCGACGAGCTGCTGCTCTTCTGTTACCACTACGATCCCGGAGACCGGTCGCTACGGCGTCATCGTCATGAACCTGGTTCGCGTCGGCGGCGTACTGACGCTCGGTGCTGATGGCGAGCTTCTTCCTGCTCACGCGCCGCCGCCACGCGCGCACGCCGCTGGAGGGTCAGCGCCGTCAGGCACGCTGAATATAGCTGTCTGGATTCCCGCTATTCCCCGTACAGGCGTCCACCATTGCGCCCGAGGTGGACAACCTGTATTTCTTCATCCTCGGCGTCACGGCCTTCTTCGCCCTGCTCGTCGTGGTGCTGGTCCTCTTCTTCGCGATCAAGTACCGCGACGACACCGGGCTGAAGGTCGGCGCGCCGATTACCGGCTCGATCCCGCTCGAAATCGGCTGGTCGATCGTGCCGTTCTTCGTCGCAATGGCGATCTTCGTCTGGGCGACGATCGTGTTCTTCCAGATCGTGCGGCCGCCGGACCAGACGCTCGAGATCTACTCGACCGGCAAGCGCTGGATGTGGCGCTTCCAGCACCTCGACGGTGCAGCGCGAGATCAACCAGCTGCACGTGCCGGTCGGTCGCCCGGTGAAGGTCACCTTCACGTCCGAAGACGTGCTGCACGACTTGTACATCCCGGCCTTCCGCGTCAAGGCCGATGCGATTCCCGGCCGCTACAGCTCGATCTGGTTCACGCCGACCAAGACCGGCGAGTTCCACCTGTTCTGCGCCGAGTATTGCGGCACGCGCCACTCCGGCATGATCGGCAGTGTCATCGTCATGGAGCCGGACGAGTACCAGGCCTGGCTGACCAGCGGTGGCCTGACCGGCGATCGATGCCGGCGCGCGGCGAGCAGCTGTTCCAGCAGCTCGCGTGCACCACCTGCCACGTCACCGACGGCAGCGGCCGCGGCCCGTCGCTCGCCGGCGTCTTCGGCTCGCAGGTGACGCTGACCAACGGTCAGATCGTCGTCGCCGACGAGACGCTATGTCCGCGAATCGATCCTGACGCCCCAGGCGAAGCTGGTCGAGCGGCTACCAGCCGCTGATGCCGACCTTCCAGGGGCTGGTCAACGAAGAGGGGCTCGATGAGCCTCATCGAGTACGTGAAGTCGCTGTCGGCGGAACGGCGCCGCTGGCGGCCAGCAGGCCTCCGCGCCGAGACGCCGGCGCCTGCCGGAGAACGAAAGCAGAACCCCATGACGACACTGGCGACGGCCGTTCCGCAGGTCAACTATCTCAACGTCAGGCATACGGTGGCGTCGTGGCTCCTGACGAAGGACCACAAGCGTATCGGCCTGCTGTACATGGTCGTGGTGACGCTCGCGTTCATCATCGGCGCCTTTTTCGCCGCCGGCATCCGCGCTCGAGCTGGCGACGCCGCAAGGCGACCTGGTATCGAGCGACAGCTACAACCGGCTGTTCACGATGCACGGCATCATGATGGTGTTCTTCGTGCTGATCCCGGCCGTGCCGGCGATCCTCGGCAACTTCGTGCTGCCGCTGATGATCGGCGCCAAGGACGTCGCGTTCCCGAAGCTCAATCTCCTGAGCTGGTACGTGTTCGTCATCGGCATGGCGTTCACGCTCTACGCGATGATCGCCGGCGGCGTCGACACCGGCTGGACGTTCTATCCGCCCTACAGCACCGACGGCTCGACCTCGAACGTGATGCATGACCGGCATCGGCGTCTTCGTCACCGGCTTCTCCTCGATCCTCACCGGCCTGAACTTCATGGTGACGATCCACCGGATGCGCGCACCGGGCATGACCTGGTTCCGCCTGCCGCTGTTCGTCTGGGCGCTGTACGCGACCAGCCTGGTGCAGGTCCTCGGCACGCCGGTCATCGCCATCACCGTGCTGATGCTCGCGCTCGAGCGCGCCGCTCGGCCTCGGCATTTTCGATCCACGGCTCGGCGGCGACCCGGTGCTGTTCCAGCACCTGTTCTGGTTCTACTCGCACCCGGCGGTCTACATCATGATCCTGCCGCCGATGGGCGTGATCAGCGAAGTGCATCGCCTGCTTCTCGCGCAAGAACGTGTTCGGCTACTCGTTCGTTGCCTTCTCCAGCCTGGCGATCGCCGTGTTCGGCTTCCTGGTCTGGGCGCACCACCTGTTCGTCGCCGGCATCTCGCCATACTCGGCGATGGTCTTCTCGTTCCTGACGTTCGCCGTGGCGATTCCGTCGGCGGTCAAGACCTTCAACTGGACCGCGACGCTCTACCGCGGCGCGATCTGGTGGAAGGCGCCGATGATCTGGGTGTTCGGCTTCATGGGGCTGTTCCTCGTCGGCGGCCTGACCGGCCTGTTCACCGCGTCGCTCGGCCTCGACGTCCACATCCACGACACCTACTTCGTCGTCGCCCACTTCCACTACATCATGGTCGGCGGCGCGATCATGGGCTACTTCGCCGGCCTGCACTTCTGGTGGCCGAAGATGACCGGCCGGATGTACTCGGACTCGCTTGCCAAGATCGCGGCGCTGCTGGTGTTCGTCGGCTTCAACCTGACGTTCTTCCCGCAGTTCATCCTCGGCTACCTCGGCATGCCGCGCCGCTACCACATGTATCCGCCGGAGTTCCAGGTCCTGAACCTGATGTCGACCGGCGGCGCCGGCGTGCTCGCCCTCGGCTACCTGCTGCCGATGATCTACTTCACCTACTCGCTCTTCAAGGGCGAGCGTGCCGGCGCAATCCGTGGCTGGCCACCGGCCTCGAGTGGACGACGCAGTCGCCGCCGCTGCCGGAGAACTTCATCGAAACGCCCGTCGTGACCGAGGGCGCCTACGAGTATTCCAAGCGGGAGATGAAAGTTGCCTGACGCCTCGCCACGCACGCGCGAGGGACGCGCACGGCCACGCGCACGCGCACCACCCGGCGCACCAGCATCACTTCGAAACGATGGAGCAGCAGCTCGAGGCATCGACCCTCGGGATGTGGATCTTCCTCGTCACCGAGGTCATGTTCTTCGGCGGCCTGTTCATGGCCTACCTGCTCTACCGGATCTGGTACCCGGAGGCGTGGTCGGAAGGCAGCCTCGAGCTGGATATCCTGCTCGGCGGCATCAACACCGCCGTCCTCATCGGCAGCAGTTTGACCATGGCCATGGCCGTGCGCGCGGCGCAGACCGGCGTCCAGCAAGGCCACCGTCGGCTGCTCATCCTGACGATGCTGCTCGGCCTCACCTTCCTGGTGATCAAGTTCTTCGAGTACAAGCACAAGTTCGACCTCGGCCACGTCCCCGGCCCGAACTTCCACTTCGAGGGGCCGCACGCGCCGCAGGTCGAGATCTTCATCTGTCGCTCTACTTCGCCATGACCGGCGCTGCACGCCTGCACATGGTGATCGGCTTCGGCCTGCTCAGCGTCATCGCCTGGATGGCGGCGAAGGATCGCTTCTCGCCCGAGTGGTATACGCCGGTCGAGATGGCCGGGCTCTACTGGCACTTCGTCGATATCGTCTGGATTTTCCTGTTCCCGCTTCTCTACCTGGTGGACCGGGCCCACCAGCCGCCTAAGCCAATGTCTGGACACATCGCATCACAAGAGCAGCTACTACGGCATCTTCGGCGCGACTGATGGTGCTGACGGCGTCACGGTCGGCGTCGCGTTCGTCAACCTCGGCGTGCTGAACTTTCCGGTGGCCATCGGCCATCGCGGTCACCAAGGCGACGCTGGTCATCCTGTTCTTCATGCACGTGAAGTACAGCAGCCGCCTGACCAAGATGATCGTCGGCATGGCGTTCTTCTTCCTGATCATCCTGTTCGCGCTGACGCTGACCGACTACATGTCGCGCGGCTGGTACACCTCGCCGCGCGGCTCAACCGGCGCCGGCACAAAGGTGACGATCGACCGGAGCCGATTCCGCCCAGGACGCAGCCGGCAGAGGGTGCAGGCGCGGCAGGCGGGGCGGAAGGGCATTAGGAGCTCTCGAGCGAGTCTCAGAAAAGCTCGCCGAAGTACGACCAGAGCCATTCCCGCGCGCGCTGATGCGCGGGGCGGTCCCGCCACTCCGCCAGCACCAGCCGCTTCGATGAGGCAAGGTCCCGTTCGAAGTCGGCCGTCAGCTGCTGCGCGAGTTCGCGGCTGAAGACGGCCACGTTCAGTTCCTCGTTCAGCTCCAGCGAGCGGTTGTCGAAGTTCGCCGAACCGATGATGCTCATCACGCCGTCGACGACCGTCGCCTTGGTGTGCATCATCGTCGGCTGGTATTCCGCGATCTCGATGCCCTGGGCCAGCATCCGCTCGTAGGCGGCGCGTCCCGCCGACTTCACCGACTTCGCGTCCGTCTTGTCACCCTCGACCAGCAGGCGGACGCGTACGCCGCGCTGCCGCGCACCCTGCAGGCTCCACTCCGACGACTCGTCGGTGATCAGGTAGGGCGACTGGATGTCGATGGTCTTCCGTGCGGCGGCAATCGCCATCAGGTAGAGAATCTTCATCTCGTTGGCGCCGCCCTGGGGCGCGCTCCAGACGACGATCGATTGCGCCGTGCTGTCGCCCGTTGCCGGGGAACGCTTCACTTGCGGTTCGACGACGCCGCCGGTCAGGATCCAGTTCTGGCTGAAGGCGCTCTCGAGGTTGGCGAGTACCGGGCCGCGGATCTCCACCTGCGTGTCGCGCCAGCGCGGGAAATCCTCCGTGTCGGCCGCCCACTGGTCGGCGATGCCCATGCCGCCGATAAAGCCGACGTCGCCGTCGACGATCAGGACCTTGCGATGCGTGCGGTAGTTGGCTTCCTCCAGCGAGTAGCCAACCAGCGGGTTGACCCAGCCAATCCGGGCACCGGCCTTCTCCAGCCGGGCAACGTTCGCGTCGCCGATCTTCTGCGAGCCGAGCGAGTCGAGCACCAGGCGCACCTGCACGCCACGGCCGGCGGCCCTGGCCAGCGCCTCCGTGAATCTCCTGCCGATCTCGCCGTCATGGAAGATGTACGACTCCAGGCTGACCCGCTGCTGGGCCCGGTCGATTGCGGCGAGCATCGCCGGGAACGCCTGGTCGCCGTTGACATGGACGATGTAGGAGTCGCCGTGCGTGAGCTGATGGCCGAGGATGTCGGCAAGGTAGTCGGGGTAGCGCGGATCTTCCGCGCCGAGCGAGGATTTGATCCGCAGCGTCTCCTGGTCCTGCGCGAACGCCAGCGCCAGCCCGACGATGACCAGGACAACGATGATCGAGATCGCGACATTCCGCGCTTTCGGCAGCTTCATTATGGATGGCAGAAGCAAGCCCGGCGCCGGCCCGGCGGGTCCGCCTCCGGCGGCACCCGCCCTACGGTTGCCTGGCCCTACCGGTGACATAGGCCGGGTGCGGCGCAGCCGACCCGGCACATCGTCACCTGTTGACCCAGTAGCTCAGCTTGACGAGGAAGATATTCGTTGCCGCACCGGAGAAGGCGCCGCCGAGATCGCGGCGGGCGCTGAACACCCCGGGGCGGGTGTCGTCGGCCCGCGTCAGGTTCCAGACGACGAAGAACGTGCTGCCGCGCAGGTACTCCCAACGGAGGACGACGTTGCCGTGCACCGACTTGTCGTTGAAGTCCGGGCTGCCGGCAATCGCCACCGGCTGGAACTCGTACGAGCGCGGCCGCGCCAGCTTGCGGATGTTCTCGTACCTGCCGACGGCGACGAACGGCTGCATGTAGGCCTGGAGTGTCAGGTCGCGGCTGAAGGCATAGGTCGAGCGCAGGGTGATATCGATGACGTGGCGGCGCAAGGAGCCGTAGACGTAGTCGGTGACGCCGTCTCCGTCCACGTCCTCGTTCCGGATCCACTGTGCGGCGTCGACGCCGTGCTCGTAGTTGCTCGAGGTCGAGAGTTGCAGGCGGTCGAGCGGCTGCCAGGAGAACTCGACGAACACGTTGCGGTTGCGGCCGCCAGCATCGGTGACCCGGCCGTCGGTGCCGGCGGTAGCGCGCCAGGCCTTGCGACTGTCGCTCGACAGGCGCACGTAGGCGAAGCTGTTGGCCGGCTGCACGATCGGCGGGCCGCCACGCGTGTCGAGGTCATCGAGCACCGCCTCGTTGTGGTTGCCGCCTGCGCCGATGCCCCAGTAGTTGCGAAATTCCACACCCACGTTGAAGCCGGTGTACTTCGCGAACACGAGACGCTCATCGTTCCAGGCGCGCCCGGCGAAGCCGTTCATGGACATGTCGCGAAACACCGTCCAGGGGTCCGGCTGCTTCATCTCGCCGTTGACCTCGACCAGTGTGCGATTGACCCGCGCACGCATGAAGCCCAGATCGCCGACGCGAAAATTCTCGCCGAAGTGATCGGCGTGAGCGTTGACTCCCCAGTGCTTCCTTGAGACATCGAAGTTGGTCACGCCGCCGCCGCCGCTTTTCGTGCCGTTGTTGCCGGGCGCGTGCGTCACCGCCCAGTGCCCGTTCCAGACCGTCCGGTTCCGATCCCAGCGCAGGCTGTAGTCGATGCCGCCGGTGAACGCATCCGGGCCGCGATCGCGCATGACGCCCGTGACCAGCGCGCCGATATTCGAGGAGCCGAGCACGTCGCGCTGCACCCGGCCGACGTTGTAGGACGAGAGCGGCTCGATCAACCGGCTCTCCTGGAAGACACGCGTTGCGCCGTCGGCGCCAAGGCGCGGTGCTTCGACGCGGGCGTGCTCGGTGGCGGTCAGCGCCGAGAGCGCCCCGTATGTCCATCCTGAGCTCTTACCCGTCAGCTTCGCCGCGCCGACGATGGTCGTGTCGTCGGGGCGGTCGAGGACCCGGTCGCTCGACAGAACGGAGAACCGGTCCGGCGTGCGGCCAATCCGCCGCGAGTGGAACAGCTGGAACAAGCCGTACGGCGGCACGAACGTGCGGCTGTCCTCGAGAAAGAAGGACCGCTTCTCCGGAAAGAAGGTCTCGAAGATGGACAGGTTGAGGACTGCCGGATCCTGTTCGACCTGCCCAAAGTCGGGATTCACCGTCGCCGCCAGCGTTGCGCCTGGCCCGATGCCGACCCTGACGTCGCCGCCGGCAGTCGCAGCACCGCCCAGTGCGCCACCCGGCTCACGCTCGGCGCGAGCGAGGGCATATGGCGTCAGCTCGAACCGCCCGGGCGGTACGATCGGGGCGTCGAACACCAGGTGCCCGAACAGCGAGACGTCGCCGGTTTCGCCGCGCGGTCTCGCCACCCACGTTCCGGACTCCTTCTTGCGCCGGATCTCCCGCTGCGCGTTGAATCCCCAGACCTGGCCGGGCGTCGCCACCGCCGGGAACCGCATCTGCGAGAACGGAATCCGGAACTCCGCGGTCCAGCCGCTGCCGGTCTGGCGCGTCCGCACCTCCCAGTTCACGTTGTAATCGCGATCGTTCCCGTCGTCGTTGAAGTAGGAGAAGTCGCCCTGCCAGCCGGACGGATTGGTCTGGAAGGCGTAGCCGGTCTGATGGTCGTGGCGAGGATCGAATGCCACCGTGACGTAGTCGGTCGACGGCACCTCGTCCCGCCGGCCAAGCCCGCCGGCGATCGCGGCGGCATCACCGTCGACGCAGACGACCGCGATATAGACGTAGCGGTCGTCGTAGGCGACCTGGACGCGCGTCTCCTCGGTCATCGGCTTGCCGTTGTCCGGGTCGCGCTGCAGGAATCCGGCGGCCGGCTCGGCAAGTGTCCAGACTTCGTCGGACAGGACGCCGTCAATCACCGGCGCGGTGCCAGCCGGCAGGCGGCTGGCGTGCAGCGTCTTGCCGGCCTTGAGGTCTCTGCCCGGCTCGCTTGGCGTGAAGACGCGGTCGTCGGACACCTGTCCGGCGCGGGTGGCTGCGGGCAGCGACGTGGTCGGGTTCTGCGCCCCTACCTGCGCGCACAACAGGAGAACCAGGACGGCGATCGCCATGCGAAACCGGACGGTCGCCGTCCGTTGCACTCCCAGGGCCGGCATACTCGACGCCTTAGACCCCGGGCCCGCCAGATTGGTTGTCCCGGATTCTGATAGCGTGTCTTCCAGACATGCGCGCGCTGGTTCTCGACGGCACCGTCACCTTCGACCCCGAGTACCCGGATCCGCACGCCAGCGCCGGCGAGGCCCTGGTGCGGGTGACAACCGCCGGCGTCTGTGAGACCGACCTGCAGTTGATGCGTGGCTACATGGGTTTCCGCGGTGTGCTTGGCCACGAGTTCGTCGGCGTTGCCGAAAGCGGCCCGTACGCCGGGCGCCGGGTCGTCGGCGAGATCAACTGCCGATGCGGCGCGTGCGCGACCTGCCGAGCCGGCCTCGGCACCCACTGTGACCATCGCAGCGTGCTCGGCATCCTGCGCCACGACGGCGCCTTCGCCGACCGGCTCGTGCTGCCGCAACGGAACCTGCACCTGGTGCCGGACTCGCTCCCTTCGGAGCTTGCCGTCTTCACCGAGCCGGTCGCAGCCGCGTTCCAGGTCCCGGCACAGGTCCAGGTGCGCCGCAGCGATCGGGTGGTGGTGCTTGGCGACGGCCGGCTCGGCAACCTGTGCGCGCAGGTGCTCGCCGGCCTGTCGGATCACGTCACGGCGGTAGGGAAACACCGGTCGAAGCTGGCGCTGCTCGATGCGCTTGGCATCCAGACGGCGCTGCTCGTCGACGTGGAGAGGGACGATCCGCACGGGCGGTTTGCCGACCTGGTGGTCGACTGCACGGGCTCGAGCACCGGCTTGCCGACCGCGCTACGGCTGGTGCGGCCGCGTGGCACCATCGTGCTGAAGACGACGGTCGCGGGCGAGCAGACGCTGGCCTGGGCGCCGTTTGTCATCAATGAGGTGACGCTCGTTGGGTCGCGATGCGGTCCGTTCGAGCCGGCGCTCGCCGCGCTGGCGTCCGGCCGCGTACAGGTCGCGCCGCTCATCTCAGAGCGCTTCGAGCTGGCCCGGGGTGTCGAGGCGCTGGCTCGCGCGCAGGCGCCCGGTGTGCTCAAGGTTCTGCTCGACGTCACCCCGGGCTAGGCGCGACCAGGCCGCACCCGCCAGCGGCTCAGTGGTGGTGGCGGTGCTTCTCTTCGTACTCGAACTGCGCCACGTCTTTCTCACGCGTGATTTTCTTGGCCTTGGCCCGGGCCACTTTCAGGTTTGCTTCGCGCGTGTTCTCCGAGCTGACGGCGACGTTCGAGAGCAGCTTCTCGATCTCGTCGCTGCCGCACGACTTGCACGTCGGCGCCGGCTGGCCTGACCGCACCAGCGCCTCGAATTCCTGATCGCACTTCCTGCAGAGATATTCAAAGAGAGGCATGGGCGTCCTCGCTCAAAAGCGCAACAGCTTGGTGATCTTGACCGCGAGCCCGCGATTCTCGAGCGGGTTGCCGCGGACCGGTGACAGCGGAAACGTGTCTCGCCCTTCCGAGGTACACCACGAACAGCTCGCTTCCTGGACTGTACTCCCAACGGAACCGGACGTTGCTCAGCAGCGACGTCGTGCTCGAGGTGTACTGCACCAGTGCCGCGACGAACATCCGCGGCGTGAACGTGTAGGTCGCGCGGTTGCCGACCAGCGTACTGGTGAACTGCCCCTCGGGCAGGTCCACCCAGTTTACCGACACGTTCGGCTCCAGCGCGAACCGCGAGCTCAGCTCCAGGCGGCCGCGGTAGCCCGCCGCCGTCTTGGTGCCGGAGTAGAAGCTGCCGACGTCCAGCGAGAAGGTGCCCGACACCTGGTGCTGCGGCGCCGGACTGTAGAACAGGCGCGCGTTGTCGAACGTGTAGCTGCCCCGTGGGATACGCACCCCGGCCGCGATCTGGAACGGGCTGACCAGCGCCTCCAGGTCACGCGTGTAGGTGGCGCCGAACTGATCGCCGTTCTGCAGGTCGGTACGGAAGTTACTGCGCGCCTGGCGCGACTCGAGCACGTCGTGGGTATCGGTGACGTATTCGATGCTGTTCTCGAAGTGGTACTGCCGGACGACTCGCCGGTTCGCGGGCCGCGGACTGAAGCGAAAACCGGCGAAGCTGCTCCGGAACGCCTGGCGGCGCAGGAAGCCGATTTCCGGGTTGAAGTTGTCTTCCACCGCCAGCCGATCGAGCTGGACGCCGAAGCGATCGCCGGCGTAGCTGAAGTTGCCGCGGTAGCTGTAGTCGTCGCCGCGCAGCCCGGTCGTTTCGGTGCGGGCGGCGTAGCCACTGAGGTAGACGTTCTGGAACAGCGAGAAGCTGCTGTCGATGCCGTACATCTGGTTGCTGCCACGGCCTGACACGCCGACAGACCGATTCGCCGCGATGGCTCCAACGGTGCTGCGCCGGCCAACGTCGCGCCGGATCCTCGCCACCGAGAAGTTGGTCTGCGCCACGCCGGCCGCGGTGTCGTCGTCGGCCTGGATATCGAGGCCGCCGACCGTCCACTTGCCGATCTTGCCCGTCAGCCGGCCGCCGCCCAGGATCGGGATGGGCCGCGTTGCCGACAGGCCGATTCGGCGGCTGTAGAACAACGACGGGGTGTCGCTGCCGCCGCCGCTCACCCCGGCAGGCCCGGCACTGCCGAAGGACGTGAAGATGCCGGCTCCCTCGAGGAAGAACTCCCGTTTTTCCGGGAAGGAGAGGGCAAAACGTGTCAGGTTGACCTGCGCCTCGTCGTCCTCGACCTGCGCGAAGTCGGTGCGGTAGGTGAAGTCGGCGGTCACGCTCTTGGTGATGCCGTACTTCACGTCGAAGCCGGCGTTGCGATCGAGTTTGTTGCGCACACTCGGCCGGCCGACCAGATCGGTCTTGGTGCTCGAAAGCGCGTACGGCTTGACCTCGAGGTTCACCGCGGGTGGTGGCGCTTCGAGCCCGACCAGTGTCGCGGCCGCCGACACGCGATAGAAATTCGTGGCAACGCCCCAGGCGTTGCTCATCGGCACGATGTAGGTGTATTCATTTTTGGCACGAATCACCCGGCGGATGTTGATGCCCCAGGTCTGCAGATCCCCCGGCGCGTAGCGAAGGGTCTTGAACGGAATCGCGATCTCCGCGATCCAGCCGTTCTCGAACCGGGCCGCCTTGCTCACCCAGACGCCGTTCCAGTCAGGGTTGAACAGGCGCTCGTCGGTGGTCAGCGCGTCGGTGAAGCCGCCGCTCGGCGTCAGGCTGAAGAGGAAGGAGTTCCGCTTGTCATGGAAGGTATCCAGGACGACGCCGAAGTTGTCGTGAAACCGCTGATTGAGGCTGTCGCGCCGCATCTCCTTGGAGATGATGTTCTCAGGATGGGTATCCCAGCAGCGGCACGCGAGGTAGATGTTGTCGTCGTCGAACAGGACCCACGCTTCCGTACGCTCGGTCACCGCCGCGCCCTCCACCGGCTCCTGCTGGATGAACGAGGTGATCGGCGCCACCTCGCGGTAGGCGGCATCGTCGAGGCGGCCGTCGATCCTGATCGGCACGCGGGTGCGGTTCGCCCGAACGACGGTTTCACCGGAAGCGGTGCGGCTGAGGGTGGCCGGCGGGGCGCTGGCGGTGCCGGCCAATACGGCATCAGACGGGACTTGCGCCGCGGCGGCGTTGCCCAGCACAACGAAGCACAGCCCGAACACGGCGCCGCGGACGGCGCGGTATGACAGGATCAACAGGAACTCTCTGGGTGTGTATGGTTTACGGCAGACCGAGCGCTCGATCCTGCCATCCGTCTCGAACCGCGTCAAGAGGAACTGCCGTGGCAGGATGTCAGCAATGAGGAGGCCGGCTTCTGTCGCGGCGCTTGCCGTCGCGCTGGTTGCGGGATGTGGGGGGGCGCAGCCGGTACCGGAATCCGCCCCGCCGGCGGCCGCGCTGGTCGAGCGCACCCGCGCCAGCATGGGCTCGGAGCTGCGCCTGACCGCCTGGACGACCGAGCAGACGGCTGCGGCGGCTGCATTCGAGGCGGTGTTCGCCGAATTCGCGCGCCTCGAAGCACTGATGACCGTCTGGCTGCCAGGCAGCGACATCGAGCGGCTGAATGCCTCGGCCGGCCGGCAGCCGGTGGCTGTCAGCCCCGAGGTCCGGGAAGTACTGCGCCTGGCGCGCCAGCTCTCGGAGTGGACGGAGGGGAAGTTCGACGTCACCTTCGGGGCGCTGTCAGGGTTGTGGAAGTTCGACGCGCAGGACAAGGACGACCGCGTGCCGTCGCCGGCGGCAGTGGCGGCGCGGCTGCCGCTCATCGACTACCGCGCGCTGGTCGTCGACGATCGCGCCGGAACCGCCTTTCTTACTCGAGAGGGGATGCGGGCAAACCTCGGCGGCATCGGCAAGGGCTACGCTGTCGACCGCGGCGCGGCCATCCTGCGGAGCCGCGGCTTCAGCGACTTCATGATCCAGGCGGGTGGTGACCTCTACGTGGCGGGGGCGAGGGGCGATCGTCCGTGGCGCGTCGCTATCCGCGATCCGCGCGGGCCGGCCAGCGCCTCGTTCGCGGCGCTCGACCTGCGCGATGGCACCTTTAGTACCTCAGGGGACTACGAGCGCTTCTTCATCAGCAATGGCCGCCGCTACCACCACATCATCGATCCGACATCCGGTCAGCCGGCGGCCGGCGCACGCAGCGTCACGATCGTGGCGAGCACGGCGGCGATCGGCGATGCGTTGTCGACCGGCGTGTTCCTGCTGGGAGGGCCGAAAGGAATGGCGCTCATCGAGCGGTTGCCTGAAGTGGAAGGCGTGATCGTCACGGACGGCAACGAGGTGTTGGTCTCGTCCGGCCTGGCGGGCCGGCTGATCATGCTTGCCCGGCCGACTGACTGAGCGCGTCCTTCCTGCTGCGATAGATCTGAATCAGGTGGTGCGGGCACCTGGTCGTGTCCTCGTAAAGCCGCTCGCAGTCGTCGCACCGCACGCACTCGGTCATCACGATCTTCGGCCCGCGAATCGCGCCCCACTCGCACTTCTTCTCGCAGATCCGGCAGGTGTTGCACTCGGACCAGCGCTTGATGCGGAAGACGGTCAGATTGGAGATGAGACCCAGCGCCGCACCGACGGGACAGAGGAAGCGACAGTAGAGATTCCGCACGAACAGGCTCGCGGTCAGCAGCGCCGCCAGCGCGACCCACAGGCCCGGGGTGGCGTGGAGCCCGAACATCCAGAACGGCTCGACGTAGCGATAAATCAACGGGTTGCCGGTGACGAGGAAGTAGGCAACGGCACCGCCGAGCACCGCAAACTTGATGTAGCCGGCATTGCGCTCCAGCCGCCGGGGCACCGTGTATTGCCAACGCTTCGGCACCAGGCGGTCGAGCAACTGTGTCAGCGCGCCGAACGCGCACATCCGGCCGCAGTAGACGCGCCCCCACAACACCGTCGTCACCAGGACGACCGCTGCGAGCAGATACCAGGCGAGATTGTGCCGGAACAGCGGGAAGTTACCGCCGAACAATCCGAAGATGTTGACGACGGAAATCAGCTGGCTCTTGTAGAACCCGAGGTAGGCGACGGCGGCGCCGAGAGTGACCAGTTTCAGCGGGATGCTCTTGCGGAAGAAGCTGACGAGCGCCAATGCCGAGAACGCCGCGACCGCCGCCAGGTCCGGCGCCTGTGCGCGGAGATCGTCGGCCCACGTCGGGACCTCTTCTTCTTCGTCGGCGAAATTCCAGCCGTCGCCGGCGGCCGGCTCGGGTTCGGGCACCTGCGCCTGCAGCGGCGCGGCCGTGGCCAGCGCCAGCAGGAGCAGGAGCGAAATCACACGTGATGTCATCTCGCAGCGGGCGCGGGCGCCGTCAGGAACTGGCGGGCCACCCGCCGCGCGCTGTTCTTGATCGCCCGAGTCGCACTGGTGACGGTGATCGTGGCCCGCGAGACGGCGTCTACGTCGCCGCCGACCTTGAAGGCGTCCCGGATATCCTTCCCCTTGAACTGCGCCGCGAACTCCGGCCGATCCACCGAGAAGTTGCCGTATGGCTCGTGATGATCGGTAACGATCACCCCGGCCAGCGCGCCCTTGGCGTCCAGCCCGACCAGCATCACGATCGGTCCGTCGTAGCCTCGTTCGAGCGGCACCATCTCCGTCGTCCAGAAGGCGTAGCCCACGACGGTCTGCGCATTGGCGGGCCCTGAGAACGCTTTGTAGTGGGGTGGGTCACCCGCTTTGGGAGAGAATGCGGTCGCTGCGGGAAAGAGCTGCTTCAGCCGGGCCTGCAGCCGCGCATCCTGCGCCTGGCCGCCGGCGAGCAGCAGGGTTCCGGCGCCGAGGATGACCGCAAGCGTGACGGCAGTGGTTTTCAGGCGGCCTCCTCGGATGAAGTCGGACAGGATTATGGCACGGGAGACTGCGATGACTTGTATCAACTGGTGGCGCGGCGGTTGCCGCGCGGCACTCGCCGTGGCATTGGCGTTCCCGACCTTGGCTGCGGCGGCGGCTGCCCAGGATGCCGAACCGCCCAACCCGCTCGCGACGGTCAAGAGTCTCAAGTGCCGCTTTCCGCTGGCGAGCGCCGCAACCTGGAAGGAGGGTCAGCCGCAGGCGCAGATGAAGGAGCAGGAACTGCTCTTCTCGATCACCGACATCGACGTCCAAGATGCGACCGCTGAGATCAGCGGCACAGGCGGCAAGCTGTTCACCAGCGCCGTCCTGTCGGGATGGAGCCTCTACTTCGTCGATACCGGGGTGGGGCGCCTGAACGTCACCACGGTGTTTGCGCAGGAGGTGTCCGCACGGAAGCTGAAGGCCGTGCATTCCCGCCACGGCTACATCCAGATGGCTGTCGGCAAGTACATCGCCGAGCCGACGGTGTCGCAGAGTTACGGGGAATGTGAGATCGCTGAATGACCTGGCAGGGATGAGCGAGCGGGCCCGCGGCTGCGGACCCGCCTCGAAATGCCGCCCTATTCGTGATTGAAGTTGCGCGACAGGTACTGATGCACGATCGGGAAGTCGCGGTCCGAGAGCGGCGCCCCTTCATTCAGCATCGAGATGAGCGTCTCTTCCCACTCTTCCGGTGAGCGGCGGCCAAACTTGATCCGCTTCAAGTCGTGGCACATCGTGCAGGTATTCAGCACGATGTCCTTGCCTGGACCATCCGGAAGCGGCCCGTAGTTGAACGTCAGGTAATCGACCAGCACCGGAATGTCGGCGTCGGCGACGTCGGCGCCCTTCTGCAACATGTCCTGGACGGTCTGGTTCCACTCCTCGTGGTTCTTCGCCGTGGTCTCCACCGTCCGGGCGTTGTGACAGCCGGTGCAGCTCACGGCCATCACGCGCTCACCCTTGTCGTCCAGTTGCGCGGCAACGCCCGCCGCAGCGGCAAGCGGCGCGGTCGCCCCCGCGGCGGCAACCAACGGCGCGGTGGCGCCGCCGGCAGCCACCAGAAGTGCGGCGACCGCGAGCGGCAGGGCGTATATGAAGAATGCGTTTTTGGCGGACATACGGTTCACCTGGTTATGCGCTGACACGCGTTCTTTGATGTTAGCAGACGGCCCGACGACAGGCCGGCGCTGGGCGGAGCAAAAAAAAGCCCCGGTCATCGTCAGACGACCGGGGCCCTCGATTCGGTCCGTCCGGCTCGTGTGAGCCGGGACGCGACCTGGTGCTTACTGCTGTGCGCCTGCTGCCGGCGTTCTCTCCTGGCAGAGCGAGACGACGCAGATCGAGTCGACGACGCGGTTCGGCGGCGGCACCGGCAGACCGCGCTCGGCGAGCAGCTTGCGGATGAGCGTTGCCGTCTCGGGCCGGTTTACTGCCGACTGCACGCCGGTGCGGACGAGGCCGTCGGCGTAGTCGAGCGCTTCCCAGGTGTGGCCGGCCAGTGCCGAGCTCACCTTGTCGGTGTCGCGGCTGCCCTTGTCGCGCTGATCGAGCTTGGCGCCCTTGTCGACGAGCAGCTGGACGACATCGGTGCGGCCCTTGAGCGCAGCGCCCATCAGCGGCGTGCGGCCGTCACGGTTGGCGGCATTCGGGTCGAGGCCAAGGTCGAGCAGCATCTGCACCGCCTCGAAGTTCTCCTTGGCGGAGCGCTCGTAGGTGACACCTTCGACCCAGCCGATGCCGGCAGAGGCAGTGAGCGCCGTGTCGCCGTAGTTGGTCGGCAGCTTCGGGTCGGCCTTGTATTCGAGCAGCAGCTTCATCAGCGCCGTGTCGCTCGACTGCGCCGCGCGCACGAACGGCGTGGCGCCGTCTTCGAAGAACCACTGCATCGTGAAGATGGTCCGCGTCAGGGTGTTCTCACGCACCCGGCCGTTGGGATCCGCCTTGTGATCGAGCAGCGCCTTGATGTACTCGAGGCTGTCCATGTCCGGCTTCGGCACCGGGTAGTCGCCGCCTTCGATGTTGCGGTTGTCGGTGGCGATATACAGCGGGGTCCAGCCGCCCTTGTTGGCGGCGTTCGGGTTGGCGCCGCGCTCGAGCAGCATCAGCCCCAGCTTGTAGTGCCGGTTGTTGGTCGCCGTCAGCAGCGGGGTCCAGCCGTATTCCGTCGTCTGGTTGATGTCCGCGCCGGCGTCGAGCAGGATCTTCGCCGATTCGATGTCGCCTTCGCGCGCGGCAAACACCAGCGGCGTCAGACCGCCGCCACCGCTGCCGACGAGACCGGCGACGATGATCTCGTCATCCGGCTGCACGTCCTGCGGCGACTGGGCGGCACCGCCCGTCGCTGCGGCTGCGCCACCCTGGCCGCGGCCGCCGCCGGCTGCCTGTGCCGGGCCTGCCGCGGCTGCGGCTGCAGCAGTGGCGCCCTGGTCGGGCGTGCCCTGACGCTGTCCTGCGCCCTGGCCACGACCGCCTGCGGCCGGAGCCGCCGCCGGAGCAGCAGGGGCTGCCGGGGCCGCTCCAGCCGGCGCCTGCTCACCCGATGCGGGCTGACGCGGCTGGTTGGCGCGCTGGCGCGGCGGGCAGCGGCAGGCCGTCCGGACCGAGCGGCGTGCCGAGCCCGCGCTGGCCGCCGAGGTCACGGCCTTCGCGCTGCTCCATGTTGAGCTGCTCTTCGTAGGTGCGGCCTGCGGCGACGGCGCGCATGTAGCGGGCAGCGGCCTGTTCGACCGTCGCCGTGCTCACGCGGTTCGCCATGTAGTTGCGCGGCAGGCCGGCGGGCCCGGACTTGGCAGAGACATCGGCGCCGAACTCGACGAGCGCCTTGACCGCCTCCGGGTGCCGCTGTTGGCGGCCCACATCAGGGCCGTGGTCTGACGCAGGTTCTCGCGCGCGTTGACCTCGCCGCCGGCAGCGACGAGCACCCGGATGGCCGCCGGGTTGCCGTTGCGGGCCGCGTACATCACCATCGTCTCGCCGTTCGGGCCGCGTTCCTTCGCATCGGCGCCGGCCTTGAGCAGGCGCTCGATCATCGCCGGATTGCCGAACATCGAGGCCATCGCCAGCGGCGTCGCGCCCTCGCGATTGGCCACGTTGACTTTCGCGCCCGCCTTGATCAGCTGATCGGCGAGCTCGAGATCGTCGCGGTAGATGGCCCAGTGCAGCGCCGTGGCCCCGTCGATCTGGGCGGCGTTGACATCGGCCTTCTGCGTCAGCAGGGTGCGGACCGCCGCCCTGTCGCCCTTCTGGGCGGCGTCGGCGATGTCGCTCTTGCCGGCGGCGGAGCCGGTCGCGGTGGCGCAAACCAGCGCCACCGCGAATAAACCAACAAACTGGCGTGCCTTCATGCTCGCTCGTCTCTCAGTGACTGGCGTTACAGCTTTTCGAGCCGGCCGGTGCCGTCGCCCTGCTTCTCAGCGTTGATGCCGTACATGTTCAGCACGCTGAGCGAGCAGGTTTCCGGAGGTGACCGTCTTCCGCTCGTAGTGCAGGTGACGATTGCCCTTCAGCTGGCCGTTGGCGCCGCCGACGAGGATGTGCGGCACGTCGTAGTGCTGGTGCTGGTTCGAGTTGCCCATGTTGGTGCCGTAGAGGATCAGCGACCGGTCGAGCAGGTTGCCGTCGCCTTCGGGCATGCCCTTGCAGCTTCTCGGCCATGTAGGCCAGCGTCGACACGTGATAGCGGTTGAGCGCCGCGTAGCGCTTGATCTGCGACGGGTCGTCCTGGTGGTGCGAGCCGCCGTGGAAGCTGACGCTGTTGCCGCCCTCGGGGAACAGCTCCGCTCTTCGGGAACTGATAGACGCGGCTGGTCAGGTCGCGCGCGCCGAGCAGCGTCACCACGCGGGTGATGTCGGCCTTGAACGCGAGCGCGGCGAGATCGATCTGCAGCTTGATGTGCTGATCGAACTGCTCCGGGATGCCCGGCGGCAGGTCCATCTCCGGCACGTCGCCCGAGGCCTTGGCGGCGAGCTGGATACGGCGCTCGATTTCGCGGATCTCGTCGGTGTACTGGTTGATCGTGGCGATGTCGCTCGGCGGCAGATCCTTGCGCAGCGACGTCAGCTCCTGCAGCAGCGAGTCGAGGATGCTGCGGCTCTGCTTCATGCGCTGGGCGCGGACCTCGGGCGTCGCGCCGCGAGCCGAACAGGCGCTCGAACACGACCTGCGGATTCAGCTCCATCGGCAGCGGGCTGGTGCGCGGTACCGGCTCGTCCGCGGGCGTCGGCAGGCCGACCCACGAAATCGAGTTCGTGTAGGAGCAGCTGTAGCCTTCACCGCAGTTGCTCGAGCTCGAGTTCGGGTCCTCGACGGCGAGCTGCAGCGACGGCAGCAGCGACTGCTGGCCGATCTTCTGCGCGATCATCTGGTCGATCGTCGGGCTGCCCGTCGTCGCGTCTGACCCGGCCGTCTTGCGCGGCTTGATCGCGGTCAGGAACGCCGCGGCCACCCAGTGGTCCGACCCGGTCGTCCCCTCTGGTGGCTCTGCCGACTTCGACCACAGGCCGGTCATCACCACCGACTGGTCCTTGACGTTCTTGAGCGACTCGAGAATGTAGGGCAGCTTGTCCGCCAGCGCGCCGTCGCTGACGCCCGGCTCCCAGTGACCCGGCGCCATGCCGTGCGGGTAGAACATCGCCATGAAGCGCTGCTTCGGCTGACCGGCGGCCGTCTGGGCGAACACCGTGCTGGCCGGAATCATCGATTCGAGCAGCGGCAGCGCGAGCGTAACGCCCGCACCCTGAAGAAATCTGCGGCGGGGGATGAACTTCTTCGAATTGAACATGGCTAATTGTTCCCCTTCTCGGACGTAGTCGTGCGGACGGTGGCGGCCAGAGGAGCCGTCGGGCCCTCGACCTTCATATTCATCTGGAACGGCTTGCTCTTGACCACACCGAGGACCAGCGACGAGAAGCGGTCGCCATTCTTGTGCGCGTCGCGTGCAATGGCCCGCACCAGCGGCATGTCCTGGTATTCCACGCCGCGGCCGAGCCCGTAGGTCATCAGCTTCTCGGCGGCGAGCTGTACGAACGTGTTCGAGTAGCCCTTCACGATCCAGTTGCGCAGGCCGTTCGGACCGTCGATGGTGGTGCCGTCGAACGTCTGCGACGACGCGTCGATCGGCTGACCCTCATCGTGGCTCCGCCAGAGCCCGACGGCGTCGAAGTTCTCCAGCGCGAAGCCGATCGGTTCCATCAGGCGATGGCACTGGACGCAGTCGGCGCGGACGCGATGCATCTCCATCTTCTGGCGCATCGTCGGCTCCTTGGCGTTCGGGTCGGCAGCGCGCGGCGGCAGCGCCGGCACGTCGGGCGGCGGATCGGGCGCCTTCATGCCCAGGATGTTGGTCATGACCCAGTTGCCGCGAACCACCGGCGAGTTACGTTCCGGCTTCGACGTCGGAATCAGCAACGCACCCTTGCCGAGCAGGCCACGGCGCACGTCGAGCGCCGGCGGCAGCTGCACGCGGCGGAACTGGCTGCCGTAGATGTTCGGGATGCCGTAGTGCTTCGCCAGGCGCTCGTTGACGAACGTGTCGTTCGCCGTCAGCAGGTCGACGACGCTGCGGTCCTCGCGGATGATGCTGTCGAACAGCAGCTCGACTTCGCGGCGCATCGCCTGGCGCAGCGGGTCGTCGAAGTCCGGGTAGAGGGTCGGCAGCGGACCAACGCTGGCCATGCCGCGCAGGTTCAGCCACTGTCCGGCGAAGTTCACTGCGAGCGCTTCGGAACGCGGGTCCTTCAGCATCCGCCGCACCTGCTGCTCGAGCACGGCGGGCTCGTGCAGCTTGTTGGCGGTGGCCAGCTTCAGCAGCTGTTCGTCCGGACCGGTGCTCCACAGGAAGAACGACAGGCGCGATGCCAGGTCGATGTCCGTGATGCGGTAGGCTGGCGCGGTCGCCGACTGCGCCGTCGACTGCCCGTCGACTGCGCCGCTGCCGACTGCACCGGTGCGGCGGTCGAGGTGCGAACGATGCCACCAGCCGGCTGCTCCTCGATGCGGTAGATGAACTGCGGCGATGCGAGCACGCGCGACAGCACCATCTCGATCCCGTCGTCGAAACCACCTTCCTTGCGGCCGAACTCGTAGAACTCCATCAGCGCGTCGACGTCGGCCTGCGTCGCCGGGCGGCGGAACGCCTTGGTCGCCAGGTTCGAGGCGATCTTGCGCGCGCAGGCGGTCTCGTCGGCGGCGCCGGTGGGCGTGCAGACGAAGACCTGACGGCGGCTGGGCGAGTCCTTGGCCGCCTCGCTGTTGAACGGGCCCTCGATGCGGATCGTCCCGACGTGCGGGAAGAACGTGTAGCCGGGCGTCGGGCCGGTCTGCAGCGTCGAGCGCATGAAGTGCTGGTCGAGGTCGAGGAGCGGCGCGTAGTTGGTCGCCAGGAACGTGGCGCCAATCGTGTGCTCACCCGCGGTGATCTTCTGGCGGATGCGCATCGGCGTGCCGCCGCCGCCGCGACCACCAAGGAAGGCTTCGGGACCGGCCTGGCCGCTCTGCGCTGCCGCTGCCGGCGCGCCCTGGCCTGCCGGACCCGCCGGCGTTGCCGCTGCTGCCGCGGCACCACCGGCGCGGCCGTTCGGGCCACCGGCGCGGCCACGGCCGGTGGCGGCGCCACCGCAGTTACCCGGGGTATTGCGGCCGCCACCGTTCCAGTCCATGAAGCCGAGCCGTTCGTTGTCGACGAGAATCTCGATCTTCTCGCACGGCACCGAACCGAACCCGGTCGGGGACATGTTGTCGCCGAAAATCGGCGTCACGGTAATGGTGTACTCGCCGTCGGACGGGAACACGTGCTTGACCAGCAGGCCGCCACGCGTGCCAAAGGGCAGCCCCTCGACGTGGTAGTCCTGGGACGTGTCTTCCGGGGTGCGGTAGACGACCAGCGTCGGCGTCTCGGCTCTGCCGAGCGCCAGGCGGCTGATCTTCTGCGCCGCCGAGACATACGCCTCGACCAGCGTCGACGACAGGCCGAGCGCGCCGGCCTGGTTGTCGAAACCGCGCGTCGAGTCGTCGCTCGGCAAGTACTTCGCCGCATCGATCTCGAGCGCGAGCATGTCCTTGATCATGTTCGCGTATTCGGTGCGGTTCAGCCGGTGCAGCCCGGGGGGCGGCAGGTAGGTGACCGCCGTCTTGTCGAGCTGGTTCTCGAGGTAGGCGATCATCGACTCGAACTGCGCCGCTTCCGGCCGCTTCATCGGCGGCGGCGGCATCATCCCGGCGCGCAGCTTGCGGACAATCAGCTCCCACGTCGCCGCGTGCGCCTGGATGTTGTTCACGTCAAGGCTGTCGATCGACAGCTTGCGGGCTGAGTCCATGCTCGCCTTCGCACGCTCGCTGTGACAGGCAAGGCAGTACTGATCGAGAAGCTTCTTCTCGTCCGCTGCCGTGGTCACGAGCGTGGCCGCCGCCGGCGTCGCAGCTGGTCTCGCAGCCGGGGCGCCTGCCGCGGCAGGGGAAGCAGGTGTCGTCGTTGGCCGAGCGGCCGCCGGCTGCGCCTGCTGCCCTGGAGGGGGAGCCTGCGCGGCCACGGCTACGACCAGCGACATAGTCGCGATGCAGCCGACAACCAGTGATCTATTTGTCATTAATCGCTCCGAGTCACTGACCACACGCGAGTGGGGGCGCACGACGCGGCCTACTCGCGACCGATAAAGAAAGAGTGCGAACCGAGCCGCGAAAGACTTGAGGATCTGGACTTGCCAGAATACCGGAGATCCTGCGTTCCGAGCAACGATCAGGACGCGCAGATCGCGGAAAAAGCGTATGAGCGGGCAGGACGCGAACTGGTTGCCTGCCCGGACCGCATCCCGGCCGACCTACCGAATCACGACCCACTCACTTTAACATGCCTACAAATACGTGTTTCCCCTGATGGGCGTTTACCCGAGTGAGCGATCGCACCGCACGTGCACGGTTGGACAACGGGCCGGCGGCGATGGTTGCGTGACCCGTTTTCCGAGGCGTTTCCCGCCCCGCCGGAGGCCGCCCACGTGCCCGACTCTGCCGATCGTCAGTGTTTCCACTGCAAGCAGTGGATCGAGGCCGGCACCCCGCACGACTGCTGGACTACCACCGAGGCGGCGCTCACCCGAGACCTGCCCGAGCACCTGCGCGACGCCTGGCAGCGGCTGCGGGAGAGTGCCGTCGAGTTCGGCGAGCAGCGCATCTACGCCTCCCACAACTCGATTATGTTCGCCCGCAGGGTGTGCTACTTCTTCGTCCGCCCGCGCCCGACGGCGCTCGAGGTCTGCTTCTTCCTCGGCCGTACCGAGTCGGACCCGCGCATCCGCCGCTCGATGCCCTCGTCCCGGTCCAAGGTCGGCCATATCGTGCGCATCACCCATCGTGACGAGGTGGAGCCGCCGCTGACCGAGTGGCTAGCGGAAGCTTACAGGCTGCAGAACGCGGTACCCCCGACCACCCGGCCAAAGGCCGCATCATCGTCAGCAGCGCCAAGGTCGAGGTTGCCGAAAGTCGGGCGAAAGGCAGCCGGCACCAAACGGCCGAAGACGACGGGGAAGAGGGCCGGCGCGGCAAAAGCCTCTCGCCGCCGGTCCTCGTGAGCCGCCGAGATCCACTGGCCACCGGCTCGCGAAACTCCTACACTGCGGCACCTCATCCCCACTGACCCGGTGACAACAGGAGCTGCCATGACCGAGCACGCGACACGCGCTGGTTTCGCCCTGATGGTGGTGCTCGCCTGCAGTGGCGCGCTCACTGCGCAACAGGACTTCAGTCAGGTGCAGGTGAAGGCAACCAGGGTTGCGGGCAACGTCTATGCGCTGGAAGGTCAGGGAGGCACGATCGGTGTACTTGCCGGTCCGGATGGGGTGCTGATGGTCGACAGCCAGTTCGCCCCGCTGACCGAGAAGATCGTTGCCGCCATCCGGCCGCTGTCGGACGGCCGTATCCGCTACCTGGTGAACACGCACCTGCACGGCGACCACACCGGCGGCAACGAGAACCTGGGGAAGATGGGGGTGACGATCCTGTCACGGCCGCAGTTGCGCCAGCGTCTCGCCCGACCCGCCGCCGGCGCCAACGGCGCGCCTGGCACGCCCGCTCCAGCCGCGGCATTGCCGACGATCACCTACGACGCGCCGTTGTCCATCCACATGAACGGCGAAGAAGTGCAGCTGATCCCCGTCCCGGTTGCGCACACGGACGGCGACACGCTCGTGCGGTTCGCGACCGCCGACATCATCATGACCGGCGACTTCTACCGCGCGCTCGGCTATCCCAACATCGACCGCGCCAACGGCGGAACGCTGAAGGGTCTGCTCGAGGGGCTGGAGCGGGTCACCGCCCTGGCCGGACCGAACACGCGCATCATCCCAGGCCACGGCGCGATCGTCGACGAGACCGCGGTGGCGGCGCACCGGGACATGATCATCGCCGTTCGCGACAAGATTGCGCCGATGGTCCAGCGTGGCATGACGCTGGAACAGGTGACGGCGGCGAAGCCAACCGCCGACTTCGATAGCAAGGTGCCGGGCGTCGGCACGACCGGCGACCGCTTTGTCGGCCAGCTCTACGCGGAGCTCGCCGCTTCCCGCTAGCGACGTGATCAGTCAGTCGGTGATCGCGCGGATGACGCGACACGGATTGCCGGCGGCAAAGACCGCCTCCGGCACATCTCGCGTCACGACGCTCCCGGCGCCGATCACCGCCCGCGCGCCAATCCGTACGCCGGCGAGAATGATGGCGCCGCCCCCAACCCAGACGTCCGAGCCGATATCGATCGACTTGCCGAACTCTTCGCGTCGCCGCTGCTCGGCGTTGAACGGGTGCAGCGGCGTGTAGATCTGCACCGCCGGCCCGAAGAGGGTGAAATCGCCGATCCGCACCGGGCACACATCCAGGACGACGCAGTTGAAATTGAAGAAGACTCGTTCGCCGAGCTCGATGTTCGAGCCGTAGTCGCAGTAGAACGGCGGCTGCATCCAGACCGAGTCACCACCGCTGGCAAACAGCGCGCGCAGGATGCGGCGCCGTTCCGCACCTTGCGATTCGCGCGTGGCATTGAGCTCCTGGCACAGGTCGCGGGCGAGCGCCCGTGCCGCCACCAGTTCGGCATCGAGCGGGTCGTACATCTCACCGGCCACCATCCTTTGACGTTCCGTCTGCATTGCCACATCCTCGTGTGAACGGTGACGCGACCGCGTGAGCAGCCGCGCGTTCAAGCCGGACACTATTCTGTGGTGGAGCAGGCGACCGCAACGCGCCTGCGAGACACACGCTGACAGGCTCGGCTGCGGCCCCAGCAGGACTACCGAGCGCGGACCTGGCGCAGCCCCGACTCTGGACTCATGGCAGGCGCTCGAACGCCTTCTTCCAGCGCTTCTTCGGATTGTCGAACGTCACTGCGGCTGGATCGAACGCCTTCGGGTCGAAGCTGCCACCGGCCCACTGAAGGGTCGACTCGTGGTCCTCATGCTCGGGCTCAGCAACGATGTGAAGGAACTCGGCATAGCCGTGGACGCCACCGCAATCTTCCGGCGGACATCGACCTTCACCGGCGACGCAGCGCGGATAGTGGCGGTCGCCGGTCGACTCGAAGCCTTCGTGCACGAGCACGTGTTGCCAGTTGTCGCCGAAGTCATACGCATACATCGCGGGCGTGGAGTGCCAACCCCGTCGGTCGAAGAACCTCGACAGGGGCACGTCCCAGCCGGGCACGACAGGTCGATCCTCCGGATCGTCATCGGTTGGGATTCCGACCGACACCACGCGTCCCGCGGCCGCGTCCAACAACCGGAACTCGTGCAGGTGATAGTCGAGCCAGCCCATCGCATCCTGGATGGCGACGTGCAGATCCCAGAAGGAGTACCGCTCGGGCACCTGAATGCGGCGCCAGACGAGCGGGTCGGTGCCGGAGAGCACGATCAGAAATTGGTGCACCAGCTTCGGCCGAGGCGTAGCCCGTATGTTCGGTATCGCCACGACCTCAGCCATCGTGCCGTTCATGGCCGCGGCGTCCGCCGGCAGTGTGGCTGGTCTTTCGGCACGTCTCAGGCTCGACCTCGCACAGGATCGAGTCGAACGTCGCGAGTCGGGCGGCGGCCGCCATGTGCGGGCGGGCCGATTCGTTCCGCGTCATTGCCTTGAAGTCTGCGCGGCTTCGCCACTGCGCATCGTTCACGACTCGTGTCCCGTCTACACACTCTTGTGGAGGCTGGCGGAAATGAAGCCGGGCGTCCGCTTCGATCGTTGCCATTGGGCCTCCGCTCTCTGAGTGGTCGCCGGGACAGCCGACGGAACTCGCTGGCGGGCCCGGTCTTCTCCGGGCCTTATCGACGCGTGTTTTTTTCGCCGCCAGGCCAGCATACAGGGCATGGCCCGGTAAACGGTACCTGTGCCCCCTGCTGCAGATCTTCCAACCGTCAGTGCTCTTGCGAGCAGGAGCCTTCCCGGCCACCCAATCGCCGTGGAGATTGCGGAGAAAGGAGAAGGCGCATCCGTATCAGCGCAGCGGGCCGGGTCCGCGCGGCGACCTCCACGCTGGAGCAGTTCGCGCGGCGCGGGCTGTCGGCGACCGGCATGATCGACCACTTGCCCGAGATCGAGCGCCTCCTGCCGCTGTGGGGGCACTCGGTCTTCTAATGCAAGTATTGCCAAGGCTGGGAAGCGCAGGGACACGGCTGGGTACTCCGCTCCTGGTGCGACCGCACCGCATGTCGGCCTGTTCGTGAAGCAGTTGCGCGGCCGGTCGGCCGAGGTCACGCTCTTCATCGACAAACTCAACGACGGCGTGCGGGCCACACTGCTCGCTGCGAAAGTCGAGATCGACCGTGGAGCGGTGGCGCTCGTCGACGCGGGGCGTCAACTCGAGGCCGTCGAGCCAGTCGGCAGCCGGCGCGTTGCCTGTGACGTGCTGCTGATGTACCCGCCGCATAAGCAGGCTGAGCTCGTGCGCGCTAAGTATCGCCTGGCGGTGAGGGATCTGTGAGGTTCGACCCGACGGCGCGCGACGTCGACCCCGGGCATCTACGCCGCACCACCGGTTTGACGATGAATCGGGTGCGTCTGTAGATGGTGGAATGTAAATGCGAAATTCTGTGTGGGTGTTGAGGACGGAATGTTGAGCGGCGCGTCGTTTGCACTGTTGCGATTAAACGAGTGTCGCATGGCCGTGTCTCCCGTTTGAGCGTGGTGCCGCTCCAGCCGTAGCGGTGAGGGGGGATGACAGCACTGATATCGACGACTCTGGTCGTGTTGACCGTAGCGGTTGCTGCATACGAAGGCGGCAGTACGCCGCCGCAAGGTGGCGAAACCGCTCCAGGCGCGGACCGTATCGCCAAGACGGCTGCTTGAGACCGGCGCAAACTTGGATGCAGGCGAAGCCACAGGTTGAAAGCATTGTTATGCACCTGAACGGTTTACCGACAATGGCGACCCGGCAACCCACCCGGTTCCGACGTTCGGCATGAAGCCCCCAGCACACGAGTCACGGGCACTGAACATGTTTGCCGGAGAAAACGTGATGACCAGTCTGACGCACCACGCGGCCCAGCTAGAGGAGTTCGATCGCGTTCGCGACATGAGCACGGACAAAGCGAATCGCGCGATTGACGCGACCACTCGCGAATCGATCGAACGCGCAACCGCGGGCGGCCGCGCGGCGATCGAACAGCGGCTGGTCGCACTCCAGCAGGAATGGGACATCGACCGCGTGCTGATGGCGAACTTCGCGGCGTTGGTCTTCGCGCAACTCGCCGCGGCGACGCGAGATCGCCGGTGGCTGTGGGGGCCGCTGGTGCAGACGCCGTTCCTGATGATGCACGCGACGCTTGGCTGGTGCCCACCGTCTCTGTGGTTCCGCCCCATGGGATTCCGCACGCGTTTTGAGATTCAAGCCGAGCGAGAGGAGCTCCTTCGGCGTTTGGGCGAACTGCCGGCCTGACGGGCTCCAGCCCATCTGGCGGAAGCGATCCGCCACACTGCTTCTAGTCGCGAGTTCGCACCACGACGGTCGTCGGGACGACGTGATTTATCTCGTAACTCCGCCGATCCTTGTCGCGGTCCATGGGCTGCGTCCGTCCTTGGCTGTCGGTGGCTCGCACCATCAAGGCGTGCTCCCCGTCGGTTGGACGCCAGTCGAAGGTCCATGATCGCCAGGCGTGCTGTGAAGCCGGCGACGTCAGCCGCGCCGTCGCCCATCTCTTGCCGCCATCGACGCTGACTTCAACCCGCGCGACGGTGCCTACGCCGGTCCACGCCTGACCCCGCAGGGTGTACGTCTTGCCGGACGGAATGACGCCGTTCATCTCCGGATCGACGATGATCGACTTCACCTGCAACTCTGTGACGGGGATCAGGGTCGGTGTTCCGTTCAGTCGCTCCCAGCGGCTGTACTGCAGCGACTGAAAGAATCCCGCGAACGGTTTGTCTGTCACCACGATGCGTTTCAGCCACTTCACGGACGCCATGCCGTACCAACCAGGAACGACGACACGCACTGGGAATCCGTGGGACCTCGTCAGGTCGGCGCCGTTCATCTTGTAGGCCAACAACACGTCGCCGGCGCGTGCGGTCGCGACGGGCACGCTGCGCGCAAAATAGATATCGCCCGGTGATTTGGGCTCATCCTCAATCTCACCATGGTCGGCGCCCTCGAACATCACATCGACGGCCGTCGGCAATATTCCGACGCGTTCGAGCAGTGCCGTCAACGGAACCCCGGTGAACTCGGCATTGCCCGCCGCTCCCGATTGCCACTGAGCGCCCTCCTCCCTGGGCGCTAGAAACACCCGACCATTGCCCGCACACTCAATCACGGATACGTGCGACTGAGTCGGCATTGTGGTCAAGTCGCGGAATGAGAACGTGCCTGGATTTTTGATCGCGCCCTCAACTCTGAGCCGCCACGCCGATCGCTTGAGATCGGGCTCAGCGAAGTGGTTGCGCACGTAGAACTGGTCGGATGGTGTGATCGATTCTCGGAGCGCTGATTGCGGTGATTCCAGGTTGAGCGGCTCTTTCTCACGAAGGATCAGGCCGGAGCGGGACAGCAGTTGTGACGATCGCCGCGGTCTTACGCGCGTGGGACGCTTCGTCGCCATGAATCCATCCATTCGCACTATGCAGCCGCGACGATATACACGGCCATCAACACGCCGACCACGACGAGCAGTAACGCAATCGATACGCCGAGCCACGTGGGTCGGCCTACGAACGGTTCGCCGCGATTGAGCCGGCGGACGGTCGACAGATGCGTCGCCGTAGAGGCCGCGGTGAGGAACACGCCGAGACCAATCAGCCCGATCCCGAACCACCGTGGAACGCCGGCGGGAGGCGGCGGACCACCTTGCATAGCGGCGATCTCCCGCAAGAACAGCCCGAATCGTGCCACCACAAATCCGAATCCCATCAAGGCAAGGCCGGTTCTGATCCACGCAAGGAACGTGCGCTCCGCTGCGAAGAACACCCGCGGATCCGGTTCCGATGTCATTGGCCGAGGCGGCTCGTCCTCCATCCTCACATCTTGTCGCACAGTCCGGTCCGAGGCTCGGAAAATCTCTCGGACCATCCGAGGTGGCCCACATTGCAGCTTCTCCTGATGCGCGGCAAGATGAGGGGATGAAGGAGTCCGCCGCGGTGGCGGTTGGTCGCCTGTTCGAGGAGCACGGGGCTCGTTTGTACCGGCTCGGCGTGCGGTTTTGCGGTAATGCGGACGAAGCGCACGACCTGGTGCAGGACGTCTTCCTGCAGGCGTTCCGCAGTTGGAAGCAGTTTGATGGCCGGTCCTCGCCATCAACGTGGCTGTACACCATCGCCGCTCGGCGATGCCAGCGACGCCATCGGCGTCGTGCCGGTGAGCCGGCATCGATGACGTCGCTCTCCTCGCTCGCTCCGCCGCCGCACGACCGGATCGTGCACCTCACGTCTGACTCGAACCCCTTCGACGACGCAGTCCGGGAACAGTTGCGAGACCGCGTGGCCTCAGCGGTCGCCGACTTGCCTCCACAGCTGCGCCTGCCGCTGGTCCTTGCGGAGATTGTCGAGATACCGCTCAAGGATGTCGCCCGGGTGGTGGGGCTCAAGCTGGGAACTGTCAAGTCGCGTGTTCACCGGGCGCGACTGGCTGTGCGCGAACGTCTTGCGGCTGGCCTGCCCTCTTGCCCCGCCCCCGCGACCGTTCACGAGCATCGCTTCTGCGAGGACTTGCTCCGGGCGAAACAGGAGGCGTTGGACCGAGGCGTTCCGCTTCTCGTCAGCGACGGCGACCTGTGCGAGCGATGCAAGAGCCTGTTTGCCACACTGGATCTGTCACGTGATGTGTGCCGATTGCTGGCTCAGGGAGAGATACCGCCCGAGGTCGCCACGATCGTCGACGTGCTCAAAGCGACGCCGGCTCACCCGCGCAGCAAGTCGACTCGGCGTCGGATCCAGCGGTAGCCGACACGTTTTTCACGGCGACCCATCTCATCCACACCAATCGCTCAAGGGATTCGGAACCTCCCGCGACCTCCGTGTCTCTCACTCCTTGCAGGCCGCGAATGCGGCCGCGAGAGGGAGGACCTGTGTTGCTGCTGGAACGGATTGAAGATGAGGGATTGGCCCAGTATTCGTACATCGTCGGCTCGCGCGACGGCGCCGAGGTGGCCATCGTAGACCCGCGACGAGATATCGATGTCTACCTTGACTGGTCTCGCCAGCACGGCGCTCGTATTGGCGTCGTCCTCGAGACGCATATTCACGCAGATTTCGCATCGGGCGCTCGCGCGCTTGCGGCGCGGAGCGGCGCGACGCTGCTCGTGTCCGCTCACGACCGCGGGCAGACCTTCGAGGTGACCCACCCGCATCGGGACATCGCGCACGGCGAGCGCGTGTCGGTGGGCGATATCGAGCTCGAGGCGGTCCACACCCCAGGTCACACGCCCGAGCATCTCAGTTTTCTGATCGTCGAGCGCGGTCAGTCCGCCCCGGCGGCGATGCTGAGCGGGGACTTTCTGTTCGTGAACTCCGTGGGACGTCCTGATTTGCTCGGCGACGAGGAGAGTGCCAAGCTCGCCGGTGAGCTCTACGACAGCGTGCAACGTCTGCAGTCCTATCCCGATGCGTTGCCGATTCATCCGGGTCATGGGGCGGGATCGATGTGCGGTTCGGGAATGGGCCAGGCTCCCACCACGACGCTGGGGCAAGAGCGCAAACGGAACCCGTATCTTGAAGAGGGGCTCACCCGCGAGGCATTCGTGCAACGCGTGCTCGAGAGCGCCCCGCCGTTCCCAGCGTATTACCGGAGGATGAAACGCCTCAACGCCGAGGGACCGCCGCTCCTCGATCAACGTCCCGGTCCGCGTGCACTCGATCTCGACGAGTTCCACCGGGCTGTGCAGGCGGGGCACGTCGTCATCGATCTGCGCGATCAAACGACGTTCGGCGCTGGCCACGTGCCTCAGGCCTTCGGAATCGGCTCGGAAAAAATGCTGTCGATGTGGGCCGCCTGGGTGGTGCCCTACGACACGCCGCTTCTCCTGGTCGGAGACGAATCGGCGATCGAAGAGGCCACGCGTGCCCTGGCCCGCGTCGGGCTCGACGAGGTCCAAGGATTCTTGCGGGGTGGTATGGCGACATGGCTCGAGGCGGGACTACCCGTCCTCCACACAGCCCAGGTTGCTCCGAGGGATCTCCACCACCAGCTCATGACAGCCACCCGTCCGCAGGTGTTGGATGTGCGCACCGATGCCGAGTGGCGCTCAGGACACGTGCCGGGTGCGCTGCACATCATGGGTGGCTACCTGAACGAGCGCCTTGGCGAGGTACCGCGGGATCGGCCGTTGGTCGTCATGTGTGGCAGCGGCTACCGGTCCACGATCGCGGCGAGCGTGCTCGAGCGCGGAGGGTTCACCGAGATCACGAACCTGACAGGCGGCATGAAGGCCTGGACAGACGCGGGCCTCGAGACGACCCGGGACGCCGCCCACCAGGCGACCACCGTCGCGAGTCAACGATGAGTCCGGAGTGGCTCGCCGGTCTGGCGTTGACCGGCCTTGTGGGGGCGTCGCTCGGACTGCTCGGTGCCGGCGGCTCGATCATCATGCTGCCGGTGCTGGTGTATGTCGTTGGCGTAGAACCACACGCGGCCGTGCCGTTGTCGCTGGCGATTGTCGGCACTACCAGTCTGGTGAGCGTTGCGGTTCATTCGAACGGTGGAGAGATCCGCTGGGGCACTGCGCTGCTGACCGGGGGTGCCGCGCTTGGAGGGACCTACGTTGGTAGCCGGCTCACCCTACTCGTCCCCGGGGCGGTGCTACTGCTGTCGTTCGGCGTGCTGCTGGTCATGGTCGGCTTGCGGATGTGGCGTTCGCCCGACACGAACAACACCGTCACGACCACTCCCCAGCAACACTCGCTGATGTTGACGGCCGGCTGGTTCGTGGGCCTTCTGACGGGCTTTCTCGGTGTCGGTGGCGGGTTCTTAATCGTCCCGGCGCTGGTGAAGGTCGGCGGACTTGGCATGTGCCAGGCAATTCGGACGTCGCTCGTCATCATCGCGATAGGCAGCGTTGCGGGTCTGGCTGCGCACGTCGTGCATGGCAATGGGCCATCGGTGGAGCTCGCCATCCCACTGACGATCGCGGCATTGGCCGGGATGGCGGCCGGCAGCCAAACTGCGCGCTATCTCAGCGGCGAGCACCTGCGTCGAGGATTTGCCGGTTTCGTCACGACCGTCGGCTCCGCTCTGATCTTCGTGAATACCCCAACGGCGATGCGCTTGTTCAGGTGAGTACGGCAACGAAGGAACGTAACCCATGAAGGAGACGCGATGTTGACTGCACTGGCCGTTCTCGGGGCGCGGGCATGCGGATCCGAGCGGGAAACCGGTCGCGACGTCAGTGACGGAGAACCGTTTCAATGATGAACTTATTGCAAGAGCCTTGGCCGTGGTACGTCGCGGGACCGCTGATTGGACTGATGGTGCCGTTGCTGCTGCTGACCGGCGGTAAACCGTTCGGTATTTCTTCGAACCTTCGTCACCTGTGCGCGGCGACGATGCCGAGCGGGATCCCGTTCTTCGAGTACGACTGGCGGGGAGAAGGCGGATGGAATCTACTGTTCGCGCTGGGGATCATGATCGGAGGTCTCGTCGCCGGCGTGCTGTTGCCAGACGGATACACGGTGGCAATCTCGAGTGCTACTCAGCGCGACCTACGCGCGCTCGGCATGCATGACCTCTCGGGCCTGGTGCCGCAAGAGGTTATGGGATGGCACGCCCTGACATCAGGGCGTGGCTGGCTGACGTTGGGAGCAGGCGGGTTTCTGGTGGGGTTCGGCTCTCGGTGGGCAGGGGGGTGCACATCTGGCCATGCCATCTCTGGTCTCGCGGCGTTCCAGGTCCCCTCACTGATCGCGGTCCTGGGCTTCTTCGCTGGCGGGCTGCTGATGACTCATGTGGTCATGCCGCTCGTGTTCTAAACATCATGACAGGTCGCCGCCACGCGTTCAGAGCCGTCGCTCCCGCACTCGTCCCTCCCGCACGCGAGGCTGCCGCTTCGACGTTTGGCGGCCAGTTGTTGTACGTCAGCGCCGGGGTGCTGTTGGGCATCGTATTCGTGAAGTCGGAGGTGCTCTCCTGGTACCGCATCCAGGAGATGTTCCGGTTTCAATCCGCTCACATGTACCTCGTGATCGCCAGTGCCTTAGCCGTCGCGACACTCAGCATTCAGGTGCTGCGGTGGCGCGGCCTTCGCCCGTTGAATGGAGAAGCGATCACAATTCAGCCGAAAGAGATGACCTCCCGTGGCACTCGATACTGGCTTGGAGGCACGGTCTTCGGTCTGGGTTGGGGGTTACTGGGTGCGTGCCCTGGGCCGATCTTCGCACTGCTCGGTGCAGGCGTGACCTCGATAAGTGTGGCGCTGCTCAGCGCGTTAGCCGGGACATGGCTCTACGGCGCGATGCAGTCGCGATTACCTCACTAGGCACATGAAGAACCTCACCATCCTGCAGATCAACGACCTTCACGGCTACCTGTCGCCGCATTCTGAGATTTTCGATTTACGCCGCGAGAGTGATATCCGTTCCGGCGGCGGCATTGCCCGGATCGCCACGCTGTTCCGCAACGTTCGGCATGAAGTCGGTGACGCCCTGGTGTCGCTTGATAGCGGGGATACCTTCCACGGCACGATGCCCGCGGTCCAGACGCGCGGCCTATGCATGGTTGCGCCGATGGGCGCGCTGGGATTAGACGCGATGACCGTCCACTGGGAGTTCGCCTACGGGCTCGGAGGTGTGCGCGCGCTTGCCGCGCGCTTGCCGTACCCCATCTTGGCGGCCAACTGCCATCAACCAAGTTCCACAGCGCCATTTGCGCCGTTCACTCTCGTCGAGCGCGGGGGCATCAGAATCGCTGTCATCGGGCTTGCCGCCGTCGTCGCCAAGAACCTGCTGCCGCCCGACGAGCGCGGAGCCGTGCAGTTGACGATGGGTGACGTCGAACTCCGCGCGCTTATTCCTGCGCTGCATCGGGACCACGCAGCTCAGCTCATCGTGGTGTTGTCGCACCTGGGCTTTCCTCAAGACTGCAAGCTCGCGGCGACTGTCCGCGGTATAGATATCCTCTTGAGCGGGCACACGCACAACCGCCTGGAGGCACCCGTCGTCGTCAACGACACGCTCATCATGCAGTCGGGCGCCCACGGCTCGTTCGTGGGTCGTCTGGATCTAACCGTAGCGCGCGACGGTATTGCAGATTGGTCGCATGCCCTGCTGCCTGTCGACGACTCCCTGACGCCGGACCCTGAGATGAACGTCCTGGTCTCCGACGCCCTGGAACCCTTTGCCCAAGCGCGCGCGAGGGTCGTTGGCGAGACGACGTGCATTCTGCATCGGTATTCGATGGTCGAATCCACGATGGACAACCTGCTGGTGGACGCCACGGCGACGGCGGCGGGGACGACGGTGGCGCTCTCGAACGGCTGGCGCTACGGCGCGCCGATTGCCGCCGGGCCGCTGACTGAGTGGGACCTCTGGAACATCGTTCCTGCAAATCCGCCCGTCTCCATCGTGACGCTCACAGGCCGCCAGCTCCGAACGTTGCTCGAGCAGAACATCGAGGCGACCTTCGCTCACGACCCTTGGGAACAGAAGGGTGGGTATCTGAAACGGTGCCGCGGTCTTGAGATGCTCCTCAAGTTGGAAAATCCGGCCGGGCACCGTATTCAGCAACTGACGGTCCAGGGCGACCGGCTGGGCGATCAGCAGACGGTCGATGCGGCATTCCTCGGTGAACAGGCGGTTCCGCCGACCGCTGGTGGCGACCGACGAGCCGTCGGCGTCGGCGCTGTCCACGCACTCGAGCAATACATCCGGGCGCAGCACACATTGACCCCCACCCTGCGTGGGAACATCACGATCGTATGAGACGAGCGGAACCGCCAGGACGGCAAGCAAGGGAGAGGCGTAACGTTCGAGTTGTTCGCGCATCGTGGCGGTGCTTGGGCCGTGGCATTTCCCAAAGGTCTGCCGCCGACGGACGTACCGGTCCATCCGACGCAGATGTGCGAGGCGATCTTCCTGGGTGTACTGGCTTCCTGGGTGTACTGGGCTGGCTTCTGCTGCGATGGCGGCGGGAAGGCATCGTCGAGCGCCAAGTCCTTGGCCGGTACCTGATCATGCCGGCGCGGTCAGGTTCGCCATCGAACTCATCCGCGTGAACGATCGTGTTCTGTGGGGCTCAACCGTCGCGCACATTGTCTCGCTGATCTTGATGGTCGTGGGCGGGATTGTTCGAGCCGACATCTCGTTCCGCAATAGAAGCGAGGCACGTCTTCGTCCATTACCTCGTCCCGGCTCAAAGTCAACGGATTGGAGCGCGCAAACCCTCTGCATCCGACCCGGATGGGATTCGAACCTCGCGTATGCCCGCAAGAGCTTGGATGTGATGAGGGTACTGACAGGTCGGCTGAGCTGGCTGGGAGGCAGGGATTCGAACCCCGATAACGGCGTCCAGAGCGCCGTGTCCTACCGTTGAACGACCTCCCAGTGCTGGTCGCGAGCTCCTGAAAGGTCAGGAACCACTGATTGTAGCGGGAACGCTCCGCGCAAACAAGAAGCGGCCCGGTACGCGCGCGTACCGGGCCGCAAAAATCATTTCGGCGTGTCGACTCGCGAAGCCGGCTCGCGGATGCCGCTAGCTCTGTTCGCCTGACGACTGCTCCGCCGCGCCGGAGGTCCCGCTGTCGGACCCCTGCCCATCGCTCTCCTTGCGGCGACGATGGCTGGCCATTCCGCCCTTGCGGCCGGCTTCGCGCGCCTCCTCGCTGGTCCACTCGTGGGCCGTGCCCTTCTGATGCGCTGCCTTGCCGCCCTTGCTGGCAATCTCACGCTGCTTGGCGCGGTCCATCGAGGCGAATCCGCGATCCTCTTTTGCCACACTAACCTCCTGAGTCCACTTCCCACCCCGCGGCCGTATGCCGGCATGCAGGTCTCACGTTCCGCTGAGACGCGGCTGCAACCGAAGTGCCACGACGCATGAGCCAACAACGGCATAAGTCTCATCAATAAAGGAACTTAGCTTCCGTCGGCGCCTGCAGCGCCGCGCGCTGGTAAAAAGGCAGAGCTCCGCCCTCGGCGGGCCGGAGCACCCGGCGTCGAACGGATCAGGCTGAATCGTTAGGAAAGCGGCGCTCTGGCGGCCAGAAAGCCGAGCAGTTGATCGAGCCGACGCAAGGTGGTTTCGGCGCCGAGCAGCGCCGCGACTTCGAACAATCCGGGGCTCTGCGTCCGCCCGGTGAGGGCGACCCGCACGGCATGAATCAGCACCGCCGGCTTAATGCCCCGCTGGTTTGCCGTTCCACGCACCGCGGCTTCCACTGTTTCCTCATCGAAACGAACGGCCGTGCTGAGGGCCTCCCGCAGGGCTGTGACGTGCGCTGCCAGATCGGGGTGGGCAAGGTGCTTCTCGATGGCGTCGGTTGCGTACTCCACAGGTTCGGTGACGAGCGGTCGTGCCTGCTCGGCAAAGTCCGTCAGACGCTTCGCCCGCGGCCGCAGCAACTCCAGCAGGCAGGGGAATCGCACTGCGTCATCGATCATCGGCGCCTGCACGCCGGCAGCGGCGAGCACCGGCGCAACCGCCTGCGCCAGGTCGGCGGCGTCCATCTTCGCAATGTACTGACCGTTCATCCAGTCCAGCTTGTCGACGTCGAACACCGCATTGCCGCCGCTGATCCCGTCCAGCGTGAAGCTGCTGATGAGCTCGTGAGTCGTCATCAGCTCGCGGTTATCCCCCGGCGACCAGCCGAGCAACGCCAGGAAGTTCACCATCGCCTGCGGCAGGTAACCCTGCCGCTCGTACTCCATGACGGACGTGGCGCCGTGCCGCTTGCTCAGCCGCTTCTTGTCCGCGCCGAGGATCAGCGGGACGTGGGCGAAGCGCGGCACCGCCACGCCGAGCGCCTCGAACAGCAGCACGTGCTTGGGCGTATTCGACACATGATCGTCGCCGCGGATCACGTCGGTGATGCCCATCGCCGCGTCATCGACGACCACCGACAGGTGGTAGGTCGGATGGCCATCGGACCGGAGAATGACGAAGTCCTCGATGTTGGTCCCCTCGAACTCGATGCGTCCGTGCACTGCGTCGTCGAATGCCGGCCTGGCGCCTTCGGCTACACGGAAGCGGATAGCGAACGGCGCTCCGGCCGCGTCGAGCTCGCGACGGCGTTCCGGCGGCAGCTCGAGACAGGCGCGATCGTATTGCCAGGCCTGGCCGCCCTCTTCCGCCCGCAAGCGTTCCGTGCGCAGCCGGTCCGCCGAGCAGTAGCAGGCGTACGCCTTACCGGCGGACACGAGGGTGGCCGCCGCGGCGCGATACTGCTCGAGCCGTTCGGACTGGAAGTACGGCGCGTGCTCGCCGCCGACGCCCGGCCCCTCGTCCCAATCCATGCCCAGCCAGCGAAGCCCTTCGAGGATGCCGGTGACCATGTCCGCCGAGGAGCGTTCGACGTCGGTGTCTTCGATGCGAAGGATGAACACGCCGCCATGCCGCCGCGCGTACAACCAGTTGAACAGGGCGGTCCGGGCGCCGCCGACGTGCAGGAACCCGGTGGGCGAAGGGGCGAATCGAAGGCGAGGCTTCACGCTGCCGATTATTCCATGCGTGTACGAGCGTTCAGGGCGTATCCAGCGCCTCGCGTACGGTTCGCGCGAGCACCGGTGCGGAGAACGGCTTCTGCAGGAAGTGGGTGGCGTGCCGCAGCATGCCATGCCGCAACACGGTGTCGTCGGCGTAACCCGAGATGTACAGCACCTTCATCCTCGAGTTGAGCGTCAGGATTCGGTCGACCAGCTCGGGCCCGCTCATGTGCGGCATCACCACGTCGGTGATCAGCAGGTCGAACGGCCGGTCGCTGGCCGTGTACAACTGCAGTGCCTCCGCTCCGTCCGCCGCTTCGGCGACCTCGTAGCCGAGTGACTGCAGCGTTCGCACCGCCAACTGACGCACCAGCACTTCGTCCTCGACCAGTAGCACCCGCTCGGCGCCGCGCGGCGCCGCCGCATCGCGCGCGTCAGCCGCCGCAATCTCCGGCGCCCCTTCGACCGGCAGCGTGATTGTCAGAACCGTCCCCTCGCCCTCGATCGACGTCGCGGCAACTTCTCCCCCCGATTGCTTGACGATGCCGTAGACGGTGGCCAGGCCCATGCCGGTGCCCTTGCCGACCGGCTTGGTCGTGAAGAACGGTTCGAACACGCGCTTGCGGACGGCTTCTGTCATGCCGACCCCAGTATCGGACACAGAAAGCCGGACCGCCCGACCGGCCACTGACGCGGCCTCCGCGGCAGCGTGCTCGGCAACGTTTTCCGTCGTGATGACCAGCCTGCCGCCGTGTGCCATCGCATCGCGCGCGTTGACGGCAAGATTCATGAGCACCTGTTCCATCTGGTTCGGGTCGGCGCGGATCCGGTGCAAATCGGGCGCGAGCTCGGTGCAGAGCTCGATGTTCTCGCCAATCAGGCGCTGCAGCATCCGCGCAACGTCGCGCACCACCTCGTTCAGGTCGACCGATCGCGGCTGCAGCATCTGCTTGCGGCTGAAGGCGAGGAGTTGCTGCGTCAATGCGGAGGCGCGCTGTCCGGCCTTCTCGATCTGCTCCAGTTCGTGGCGCCAGGGTGCACCTTCATCAATGGCGGCGAGCACCAGCTCGCTGTAGCCGATGATCACCATCAGCAGGTTGTTGAAGTCGTGCGCGATGCCGCCGGCCAGCAGGCCGATCGACTCCAGCTTGTGCGCCTGCCGCAGCTGGTCCTCGAGCTGGCGGCGCTCGGTGATGTCCATCGACACACCGACCGCACCGGGCGGCCCGCCGTCGGGCGCCGGGACGGGCGAATACCAGGTCTGGAAGGTCCTTCCCGCCACGTCGGCGTAGGAGACGAACGCTTCGCCGCGTAGCACCCGCCGCAGGTCACGCAGCACGTCAGGGTAGTCACGCCCGACCTCGAACGCCGAGCGGCCGACGACTTCACCGGGCGCCAGCGCCAGCACCTCGAGGCCACGCCCTTCCGACATCGTGAAGGTGCCGGCGCCGTCGATCGCGAACACGATAATCGGCGCGCCGTTGACGACGGTCTTGAGCAGGCGGTCGGTGCGGCGCCACGCGGTCTCGGTGCGCTTGCGCTGGATCGCGGTACCCAGCTGCGAAGTCACCACCCCGAGCAGCGCGTTCTGCTGCTCATCGTCGACGCGTTCTTCGAGCGCGGCGAAATGCAGCACCAGCAGGATCCGGTGGCTCTCGTCGCCGGCGCGGCCCGGCACGGCAACGGCCGTGCGCAAGCCAATCGCCCGAGCCTCGGCTGAGCGTGCAAACAGTGTGTCGCTCGATACGTCGCGCGAATACACGGCGGCCCCGCGCCGCCAGGCTTCGCCGGGCAGCCCTTCGCCCGGCCGGAGATGGAGCGCCGTTCCCGCACTGCGGATCTTGTCGAACAGCGGACCGCCGTGCCACAGGGGGCACTGCGTCAACGTCTCACCGTCGCTGTCGGGGAACCAGGCTTCAGCGAAGTCCCAGCCTTGTCCTTCGCACACCAGCCGGAGCGTTGCGACGATCGCTGTGTCGGCGTCGTTGGCTTCGGTCAGCTCGCGCGCCACTTCCTGCAGCAGCCGCGCGTCGCGCTCCGCCCGGGTCCGCTCCGTCACGTCGCGCGAGACGATCACCGCGGTGACGGCGGCGCCACTTTCGTGAACCAGGCGCCCGACCGACTCGAGAATTCGCCACGAGCCATCCGCGTGGCGGAAGCGGTAATGGTAGGCGAGGTTGTTCGAGACCGCGCCGCCGGCGAGCGCCTGCCGCAGAACCGGCTGATCGTCGGGGTGCACGAAGTCCCATGCGGCGCGCCCGACCAGCTCGGAGGGTTGATGGCCCAGTACTCGTGCCACGGACGGGCTCTCGTAGGAAATCACTCCGTCCGCGTCGATGACGGTGACGACATCCGACATCTTCTCGATCAGGGTGCGGAAGTGCTCCTCGCTGTGGCGCAGTGCGCGATCGGCCGCCTTCCGCGCCGTGATGTCCTGCGAGTTGAAGACAACGCTTCGCACGGTCGGGTCGTCGAGCAGGTTCGTGCCGCGGCACTGGAACCAACGCCACGAGCCGTCGCGGTGCCGGAACCGCGTCTCGAATGGCGGGTGCACCCCGGGCCGGCTGCGAATCGCTTCGGCCTGTGCCGCGGCGGCCTCCCGATCCTCCGGATGTATGAACGCCAGCACTGGTTGACCAACCAGTTCGGCCGGCTCGTAGCCGAGGATCGGCGTGATCGACGGGCTCTGGTAGCGCATCGTCCCGTCCGCATCGTGCAGCGAGATGATGTCCGAGCCGCGCTCGATCATCGCCCGGAACAGCTCGCTGCGCTCGTGCAGCGTCGTGGCGGTGCGAACGAGCGCGGTGATGTCTGCGGCGATCCCGATCATTCCGTCGGGGGTGCCGTCCTGCCCGTGCGCCGGGATGAAGGTGTTGTCGTAATAGGCACCGGCAAGATGGGTGACGCCGCGCACCGTCTCGCCAGCCATGACGCGGCGCAGCGCTTCTGCGCCCGTCGTCATCCGGCCATCCGGTTCACGGACTTCAAGGCTGCCGTATGTGTCGAACGCTGACCGGCCGACAATCTGTTGCGGTTCCACTCCCGCCGCCGCGAGCCCCTTCCCTTCGCAGACCACGAAGGTGCCGGCAGCATCGGTCGCGAAGAACACCACCGGCCCATGCTCGATGACACTGCGGTAGCGCGACTCGGAGCGGCGGACCGCCTCTTCCGCCTGCTTGCGCGCCGAGATGTCGCGGCCCATCGTCAGGTGCAGGCCCGGGCTGATGTGGGTGATGGCGCTGAACTCGGCCATCACCATGGTGCCGTCCTTGCGGAGCAGCTCGCACTCCCCCGCAAGGCGACCCTGTGCCAGGAATTGCTGGCGCAGGGCACGGGCGTGCTCGGGCGCGCTCACCAGCTCGGAGACGTTGCGCGCCAGCAGCTCCTCGCGGCTGTAGCCGAACAACGTGGTCGCGGCGGCGTTTGCCTCGAGGCAGGCGCCGGCGTCGTCGGTGAGGAGCATGGCGTCACCGGCGTGCTCGAAGATGGCGCGTAATTGTGCGGTCGTCGTGCGTGCCCGCTCCTCGGACCGCCGTTCGCCGGTCAGGTCGCGGACCGAGCCGGCGAGGAAGCGTCTCCCGGAGGCGGCGTCAACGACGGGGACGACGATGACGTGGCCGGTGCGCGTGCCGGTCGGGTAGGCGGATTCTTCGATCCAGGTGGCCGGCCGGCCGGTCTGGAGCGCCTGGCGGTAGTAGCCAAGCACCAGTTCGACGGACGCCGCCGGGATGACGTCGTTGACGAGCGACCCGGCGACCACGCTCGGCGGCAAACCCGTTACGCCAGCGAAGGTCGGATTGACGGCGAGAAAACGGAAGCGGCCGTCATCCTCCGCCTCGACCAGGAACAGCACCTCGCCGCTGTGCTCGAACATCACACCGAAGCACTGCCGGATCAGTCCGTCGAGTTCAGCAGCCGGCCGAGCTGCCGGGGCTACGTCGCCAGGGCGTTCAGGCATAAAGTCACCGCCGCTGACCGAGAGGTCGGTGGCGCGATGATGCCATTGTCGGGCCGTTGAGAAGCGAGCGGGCAGGCGATTGTGGGTTCGCCACAGGATCCTTGCAGAAAACCGGTGGTGGGGCGGCCCTGTCGCATACTTAGCTTTCTCATCCGGTGAGTTGGCCGAGCCAGCTTTTCGGAAACTGCCGATGGCATGCTCTTCGTCGCGCTCACACGTGGTTACGCAGCATCAGCTCGACGGGATGCGGGTGCAGATACACCTGGCCTGCCAGATATGCCACCCCGGACCGGCGGATGTGATGTCCGAACAGCGTCAGCGGCACCACGAGCGGGACACGCCCGCCAGCGTAGTCCTGGATGAGGGCCAGCAGTTCGGCTCGGCTCTCGCGGTCGAGCGCCTCCTTGAAGTAGCCCAACATATGCTGAAGCACATTCGCCTGCCGGCGCGGCGTCGCCATGGTGCTCAGCGCCGTCATGAATTCGGACGAGTAGCGATCCTGGAACTCGCGCCGTGCCATGGATTTTCCCGAGCCGACCAGGCGGCCGAGACGAAGATACGCCTCCGGCGTGTGGGCCATGAGCGTGAGCTTATGCGCCGTGTGGAACCGCACGACATCCCCCATGGACCAGCGCGCGGCAAACAACGCGGTAAGCCGACGATACGCGAAGATGCGCTCGACGAAGTTCTCGCGCAGCCGTGGATCGTTGAGCCGCCCCTCCTCTTCAACCGGGAGCCTCGGAAAACGTGTCACCAGGGCATCGGCGAACAGCCCGCGTCCGGATCTCGCCGGCACGCCACCCGTGCCGTACACCTTCACACGCTCGAGGCCGCAGGTCGGTGAGTCTTTCTTCAGTACGAAACCGTAAAGCTCGTGATCGGCCAGTTCACCGACCCGGCGGCGAGCGTAACGCCGCAGGTTGTCCGTCTGGTCTTGTGTGGTTCTGGTCGTCAGCAGGCGGATCTGTCCCTCCACTTGCACGAGCCTCATCGCTTCACGTGGTGCGTCCAGTCCGGACTCGACTTCCGGGCAGACAGGGACCCAATCGACGAACTGTCCCAGCGATTCCACGAGGAACGGATCCCGCTTGTGGCCTCCATCGAAGCGCACCCGCTCCCCGAGCAGGCAGGCTGAGATTCCGAGACGGATGCGTTCGTGGCCCATCGCCGTTCACTCCTTTCGATCGCGGATCCAGCTGAAAGCCACGGGCGGCTGCTGCGGGAGTGTGGCCGACGCCCTCTCTGCCAGCCTCTCGTATCGTTCGGCCCAGCGGCAGAGGTCATCCTGTTGCCTGGGCCGCCATGCCGGTCACCGTTCGTCCGGCGATGTTCCAGGTTCTGGACCAGGGGCTCGACGATGGAAGCGTAGTCGCGAATGGTGCAGACGATAGTGGGCTGGGCGAGATCGCGAAGTGATCGAACAGGCCGCGAGCTCGGCCGCACCTATCCGAACCTGGTGCGGCTGTTCGGAGCGCTCGGCGTGAACGCCCGCGACTCCGACATGTGGTTCGCGGTGTCGTGCCCGTATTAGCGGCCCATGGAATTTGTGAAGCTATTGTCCATGACAATGCATTGACAACAACCGTCCCCCGCGCCACTGTGATGTCCAGGTGTCAGCGCATCAACAGCAGAGAAATGGATGATGGGACAGACATCCCAACTGGCCGGCGGCGTTCGCCGTGTGGGCGCTGTTGGGGGATGGCCGTGTTCGCGCAGTTGCGGTTGCTGCGCGCTGCCGTGGAGCACGGGCACAGCATCGGCCGCCTCGCAGGGCTCGGCGACGCGGACCTGCGCCAACGTCCGCCTTGGCGGACGGGCGGCATGACACCCATGACCTTCCGCTGCATCCCATTCCGTCTGAAAACATGCGCGTGTGCCGCGCTCACAGCCGCCGCGTCGGCCGTGGTCGTCACGTCGGCAGCTGCGCAGGACACCACCGGCGTCGGCGCGGTCAGCGGCGTGGTGGTGAATGCAGCTGGCCAATCGGCCGAGGGGGTGCGCGTGTGCGCCCTCGAAACCGCCTCGTGTGCCACCAGCGACGCTCGTGGTGCGTTCCGTATCGGCGAACTCCGTGCGGGCAGCTATCGCCTGGAGATCGTGCCGCTCGAAGGCCTGCCGTTCACCAGCGATCCTGTGAATGTCCGCGCTGGGCTCGACGGCACCGTCGCAATCACGCTGCCCACGGTGGAGACCGTCCAGCAAACCATCACCGTCACGGCGCCTGCCTTCAGGGCGCCCGCGGAGGTGAAGAACTCGGGCTTCCTCGTGGAGCCGCGCGAGATTCTCAAGAGCGCCACGGCCCTGCAGGACGTGTCGCGGTACGTGCAGAGCCTGCCGGGCGTGGTGATCGGCACCAACGACTTCCGCAACGACATCATCGTCCGCGGTGGCAGCCCCCTCGAGAATCTGTTCGTGGTGGACAACGTCGAGATTCCCAACATCAACGCCTTCGCGAACTTCGCGTCGGCCGGCGGCACCGTGAGCCTGCTCGATGCCGAGCTCCTGCAGGATGTGACGTTCCTCACCGGCGGATACCCCGCGCCCTACATCAACCGCACGTCAAGCGTGCTGCAGGTGACCCAGCGCGAGGGCAACCGCACGGAGTTCGTCGGACGGGCCACGCTCGGGTTCGCCGGCGCGGGCGCCATTGTCGAGGGACCCATCGACGCCGGCAAGGGGTCGTGGGTGGTGTCGGCGCGACGCAGCTTCCTCGATGTCTTCACCGACGATGTCGGATTTGGCGGCGTGCCGGTCGTGTACTCGCTCAACGCGAAAGCGGTCTACGACCTGTCGCTTCGCGACCGCCTCTGGGTGGTGAACGTCGCGGGCATCGACAAGATTCGCCTCGGCCTCAGCGAATCCACCGACCTCGAAGACGAGATTGCGAACTTCGACATCCGCTACGACGGATGGCGCAGCGCCACGGGCGTCAACTGGCAGCGCATCTTCGGGTCACGAGGCGTGGGCCTGCTTGGCGTCACCCACTCCGAGGCGAAGGTGGGGCAGCAGGTCAAGGACCTCGTTGCCGCCGGCGTGCCCCCGCCCGGTGTGCCGCCCGAGGTCGTCATTGCGCGGAGCCCGGTCGTCTACTTCGAGGACTCGCGCGAGGGCGAAACGACCGTCAAGTACGACCTCACCGTGCATGTGCCGTTCTTCGAGACGGTGCAGGCCGGCGGCAGCGTCAAGACGTTCCGCATCGACTACACGGTGGAATCGCCCTCCGGCAACGACACACCGTACTCGCCGGTCCCCGGCATCGACCCGTTCTACCTCGATACGCGCTTCCGCTCGTACCAGACCGGTGCCTATCTGCAGGCCTCGAAGCAGGTGGCCTCGCGCGTGAAGATCACACTGGGCGGCCGCGTAGATCACTACGACATCCTGTCGCAGGCCCGGTTCAGCCCGCGCGCGGGCGCCAGCGTGCGTCTCACCGACGCGCTGTCGTGGAACGCGAGCGCCGGGTCGTACTACCAACAGCCGGCGTTCCTCTTCGTGTCGGCGTTTCCGCAGAACGCGGCGCTGGTGCCGTGGCGCGCCGACCACTACGTGACAGGCCTCGCGTGGTCGCCCATGGCCGACATGCGAGTGACGGCCGAGGCGTACCGGAAGACCTACAGCGACTACCCGGTGGCGAGCGGCCTGCCCAGCGTGTCGCTGGCCAACATCGGAGACACCTTCGACGTGCGGGAGATCCTGTTTCCCCTCACCAGCGCGGGCGAGGGGCGCTCGGAGGGCGTGGAGATGTTCGTCGAGAAGCGGCTCACCGCGAAGCTCTATGGGCAGGGCAACCTGTCGTTCTCGCGCACGCGGCACGCAGGCCTCGACACAGTGCTCAGGCCCGGCTCGTTCGATTACCCGTTCGTGTTCAACCTGCTTGGAGGTTATCGGCTGTCGCCGGTGTGGGAGTTCTCAGCCCGGCTCTCGTTCCTCTCGGGCCGGCCGTTCACGCCCTACGACCAGGTCGTGTCGACGGCGCAGCGGCGGGGCGTGTACGACCTCAGCCGCGTCAACGCCGAGCGAGCTCCGGACTACGGCCGCGTCGATGTCCGCGTCGACCGCACCTTCACCGTCGGCGGGCAGCCGCTCAACCTGTTCGTTGGAGTACAGAACGTGACCAACCGACGCAATATCGCCAGCTACAGCTGGAACCGCCGCACCAACGCCCAGCAGTTCGGCGAGCAGCAGGGCACCTTCCCGATCCTCGGGTTCGACTGGCGGTTCTAGTCACCATGTCCCGCATCCTCACTGGCCTCGTCGCAGTGCTGTTCGCATCGTGACGTCGCACGAGCCCGAGCCGGCGAGGCCCTCCGTTCTCGTCACGGGGGCGACCGGCTACATCGGCGGACGGCTGGTGCCCGTCCTCGAGGCCGCGAGCGTCCGGCTTCGCTGCCTGGCGCGGCAACCCGCGGCGCTCGCGCCCCGCGTGTCGCCGGCGACGGAGGTCGTCGCCGGAGATCTTCTCGATCCGACGTCGCTCGATCGCGCGCTGGCGGGCATCGACGTCGCCTATTACCTGGTGCACTCGATGGGGGCACACGGCGACTACCTCGAAACGGATCGCGTGGCCGCCCGCAATTTTGGCGAAGCGGCGTCGCGGGCGGGGATTCGGCGAATCGTGTACCTCGGCGGCCTCGCAACGGGTGACGAGGTGTTCAGCAAGCATCTCAAGAGCCGGATCGAGACCGGACAGGTGCTGCGCGACAGCGGTGTCCCTGTCGTGGAGTTTCGCGCCTCCGTCGTGATCGGGTCCGGGAGCCTGTCGTTCGAGCTGATTCGTGCGCTCGTCGAACGATTGCCGGTCATGATTTGCCCGCGGTGGGTCTCAACACTGGCGCAGCCAATCGGCGTCGATGACGTGCTCGCCTATCTTGCCGCTGCGCTTCAGCTGCCCGACACCGAGAGCCGCACGTTCGAGATCGGCGGGGCCGATCAAGCGAGCTATGGCGCCGTGATGCGCGAGTACGCGAAGCAGCGAGGGTTGAAGCGCGTGATGATCTCGGTCCCGTTGCTGACCCCTCGTTTGTCGAGTCTCTGGCTCGGACTCGTCACGCCCGTCTACGCACGAGTCGGGCGCGAACTGATCGCCGGACTGAAGAACCGGTCCCTCGTCACCGATCCCACGGCGCTTGCGGTGTTCCCCATCAGACCGATCGGTCTGCGCGAAGCGATCGGGCGCGCCATTCGCTACGAGGATCGGGCGTTCGCGCTGACGCGGTGGTCGGATGCGCACTCCTCGGGAGGATTGACAGCGTCGCCGACCGACACGCGCTTCGGTGGCCGATTGATCGATCGGCGTCAGATCCACGTGGCGGCCGGTGCGGACCGCGGCTTCGTGCCCATTGCCACGATCGGGGGCAATCAGGGCTGGTACTACGCCACGTGGCTGTGGCGAATCAGAGGCGCGATCGACCTGCTGTTGGGCGGCGTCGGGATGCGTCGGGGACGGCGCGACCCGAACGTGCCCGCAGTCGGCGACACGCTCGACTTCTGGCGGGTCGAGGCGTACGAACCGGGACGACGACTGAGGCTCGCCGCCGAAATGAAAGTGCCTGGCCGCGCGTGGCTGGAGTTCGAAGTCGTACCGGTCGCCGACGGCGCCGTCGTCCACCAGACGGCCGTGTTCGAACCAGTCGGACTGTCCGGGCTGCTCTACTGGTACGGGCTCTTCCCGGTTCACACGGTGATGTTCCGAGGAATGTTGCGCGCAATCGCCCGTCGCGCGGTTGAGGGCGACGCTGATCGCAATCGGGCGGCGTCAGGTGTTCCGTTGTGATCGCTTCTGGATCGATTCCTGCGCAGGCAACTGGTTCGCCTGCGGCGAAGGGAAAGGTGGCAACGGGACGATCCATGCACAAGTGGAACTGACTGCGCGGCGTGCTGTACTCCGCCCATGCGCCGGCGCGAGCGGGGGCGACATCCACTACTTGTCGGTGTGCGGGTCCGGCCTGCTGGCCGGGTTCAATCGACGCCTCAACGAGAGCGGCGTGAAGGGGATGACGACGGCCGTCCTCGCCACCTGTCGGCCTGGTCGTCTTCTCCGTCGTCGTGCCTCGGCTCACGTCGGAACGGGACGGGCCTCGCAACTGGCACAGGTTCGGAGGGAGGAGAGGGTAGCGTGCGCAGACTGGTGGTGGGTTGTGGGTATCTGGGCGAGCGGGTCGCGCGATTCTGGCGCGACGCGGGCGACGAGGTGTACGCGACGACGCGAGGGGAGAGGGCCGATGCACTGTCCAGGGCGGGGCTCAGGCCGCTGAAGATGGATGTGACCCACGGACCTGCGCTGGGGCCGCTGCCCGTGGTGGACACGGTCGTGTTTGCGGTGGGGCGAGACAGGCGGTCCGGTGCGACGATGTTGGACATTCACGTGACGGGGCTGCGGTCGGTGCTGGATGCGTTGCCCGGGTCCACGGGCCGCGTGATCTATGTGAGCTCGACCGGTGTGTACGGGCAGGGCGCTGGCGAGTGGGTGGATGAGGAGTCGGTGTGCGAGCCAGTGAGTGAGGGGGGAAAGGCGTGCTTGTCAGGGGAGCGGCTGCTCATGGCACACGCGCGCGGACGCGATGCGCTCGTGCTGCGGCTGGCCGGACTTTACGGGCCAGGGCGGGTGCCCCGATCGGCCGACGTCACCGCGGGCAGGCCGATCGCCGGTTCTCCCGATGCGTACCTGAATCTGATCCATGTGGAAGACGCTGCGGCCGCGGTGGTGGCAGCTGCGGCCTCGGGACCGGTGACCGGCCGGACCTACGTCGTGTCAGACGGTCATCCTCCGACCCGCGGCGAGTATGCGAGATGGCTGGCTGCGCAGCTGGGAGTGCCCCCGCCGGTGTTCGAGGCCGGGAGTGGTTTCGGCAAACGCGTACGAAACGCTCGGGCCCGCCATGAACTCGGTCTACGACTGAAGTACCCGTCGTACCGCGAAGGCCTTGCTGCGGTGCGCGGCTGACGCGATGCGATCGAATGGTCCCGGCCCACGGATAGCGGACGTCACGCACACCCACCGCATCACCTTCGTTGCCAGCACCCCGGTGAAAGCCTCGGCCGACGCGGTCTTTGACTGGCATGAAGAACCGGGCGCGTTTAGACGACTGACCCCGCCGCGGGAACCGGTGCGTGTGCTCCGACACGAAGGTGGCATCAGGGATGGCGCCCGCGTTTCTTTGCTGGTGGGTCCCTGGCCGTTTGCTTTGAGGTGGGAGCTCGAGCACCGGGACTACCGGCACGGCCGCAGTTTCACCGATGTGCAGGTCACCGGGCCGTTCCGTTTCTGGCAGCACGTCCACCGGATGGTTCCCCAGGGGTCCGATGCTTGCCTGTTGGAAGATACGATCGAATACGAACTGCCGCTCGGCCTCGTCGGCCGGCTGCTCATACAACCGTTCATGCAGCGAAAACTGAGGCGGTTGTTCGCCCATCGTCACGCGGTGACTCGCCAGGCTTTCGAGTGACCGGTTGCGTCCGCCTCTGCGACGGCCTGAGCCCGAGGCTCATGCCACCCATGAGCGACACGCCCAGGGCGCCCATGATGGCGCCGACTTCGCCGACGTGAACGTTGGCTGCCCGATCGAGTGAGTCGACGCTACACCACGCTGATCCGACAAATGCGCATCGCCGCGGAGAAACGCGCAGAAGGAAGCCTGGGCAACGCACGTCGTAGGCTCTACGGTCAGGTTGCGATGCTGGCGGGTCAGTGCGTTGCGCTCTCGTCGACCGCCGCCAGAAGGACTTGTCCGCTTGGGTGGCCGGCCTGCGAACAGACGTAGCTACGTCGTCAGGCGTTCGAGAGCAACTGATGCGTGCGATGGAGATTCTCGGAGTGTCCGCGACTGAGTGACGCTGCGGCCCGCCGAACATGGACGGCGACAATGCAAAACCGCGAGGACGCACGATGCGCGCCATCAGCACGCTCGAGGTTCTGGATGCCTTTTCGCGAGTGTGCCCAAAGTCGCTGGCTTCTCATCGTGAAATCAGGCACTTTTCCGGTCGAATGCGACGAAGGCGCCGGTTCAAAAACCGTTGTAGGTTCGCAAGAAAAAGCTGGATCCGGCAAGTGCTGATTTCACGTACACTTACAGTCTGCGGTGAGGTGGCCGAGTGGCCGAAGGCGGCGGTTTGCTAAACCGTTGTACGACCTTAAAGTTGTACCCAGGGTTCGAATCCCTGCCTCACCGCCAATTTCCCTTTAGTTCCGCTGCGCTCCGTCGGCGTGTTCGGCACGGCTCGTCGCCGTGCGTTTCGGCCGGCGGGTCCGTGACGTTCGTAGCGGCCCCGCCCTACCGCCCTACGGTCCGAATAGCGTAGCCAGCAGGCTCCGCTCGTCGCCCCCGCGCACAATTCCCGCACGAGCTTCTTGCCCATTCATCAACCGCCGCTGCGCGCGCGTGTGTGACGCGCCAGCCGCCCGCGTTTCCTTGAGAGAACGGCGCTCCCGCTGTTCCAGTCAGGGAGGTTCGCAATGGCGACTCGCACTTGGCGGCTCACGGCGCTGTGCGCTCTGCTCGTCGGCGTCACGCTGTCTCCGCCGCTCACGGCGCTCGGCTCGGCATCGCACGCCACTTCCGTCACGTTCACACAGGGGGTCCGGATTCCGGGTGCCTCGCTGCCGGCTGGCACCTACATCTTCGAAGTCGCCGCACCGGGCAGCGATGTGGTGCGGGTCATGACCGGTGACCGCAGCCGCTCGCTGTTCCTGGGCTTCACCAGGCCCGTGACGCGCTCGGACATCGCGGCGCGCAGCACCGTGCCGGTGACGCTCGGCGAGGCCCCGGCCGGGTCACCGCGGCCGGTCGACACGTGGTGGCCGACGGGCGATCAGCTCGGCCACTCGTTCATCTACCGCTAGTGCGTCGCATGCGCCCGTCGCGAGATTCCCGCTCGTTCCGCCGCTGAGCCCTCGGCAGCGGCGGAACCGACCCTGCGCGCCACGCGCAACAACGAACGACGAACGACGAACCGGGATGCGCCACAATAGCGGCCGTGTCCGTGCGCACCATTCGCGTGACCCGCTACGTGACGCCGCTTCGCGAAGGCGGCTCCCTGCCGGCGATCGTCGAGGCGGACGACGACGGCATGTACGTGCTGAAGTTCCGCGGCGCCGGACAAGGTGTCCGGGCGTTGATTGCCGAGCTGCTGGCGGGCGAGCTCGCGCGCCGGCTCGAGCTGCCGGTGCCGGACATCGTCCTCGCCGACGTGACCGAGGACCTGGCCCGGACCGAGCCGGACCCGGAAATTCACGCCCTGATCAAATCGAGCGCCGGCCTGAACCTCGCGCTGGACTACCTGCCAGGATCGATCATGTTCGATTCCCGCGTCGATCAGCCGCCGGTCGAGCTCTGCTCGCGCATCGTCTGGTTCGACGCGTACGTCAGTAACGTCGATCGCACGCCGCGCAATCCGAACATGCTGATGTGGCATCGGCAGCTGTGGCTGATCGATCATGGCGCCTCGCTCTACTTCCATCACACAGCCGGGCTGGGAGGATGGTCCGGACCGCAGCCGGCAGCCGTTCCCGCTGATCGCCGATCACGTGTTGCGTCGGCGTGCGAGGATGGTGGCGGAGGTGGACGCACGGATGGCGGCGCTGTTGAGCGGCGAGGTCATCGACGAGGTGGTCGAGGCGATCCCCGACGAGTGGCTCCAGGCAGCGAGCGAGCGGGACACGGCATCGGCCAGAGGCGCCTATCGCCGCTACCTGGTGGATCGTCTGCAGGCGCCGCGCGGCTTCGTGCCGGAGGTGATCGGTGGCGACTGATCACGCCTACGACTACGCCATCATTCGCGTCGTGCCCCGCGTCGAGCGTGGTGAGATGATCAACGTCGGGGTCATCCTGTCGTGCCCGCACCTCGATTTTCTCGACGCGGCCATCGAGCTCGACGAGGCGCGGTTGCGGGCGCTGGATGACACGCTCGACATGGCAATGATCCGCGCGCACCTGGACACCATCCCGGCGATCTGCCGCGGCGGCGACGGGCCGATCGCCGAGTTGCCGCAGCGGCAGCGCTTCCACTGGCTGGTGTCGCCGCGCAGCACGGTCATCCAGATGTCGCCCGTGCACACCGGGCGCACCAGCCATCCGCAGCGCTGCCTGCAGCGGTTACTCAATACCATGGTGCGGCCGGTGCCGCCGCTGGCGCCGGGCGGCAACTCCATTGGCCAGGACGAGGTGTCGTGAACATAACCAACCCGGCGACGGCGCCGTTCGACAGCGTGCTAATGATTTCGTTCGGCGGCCCGCAGGGACCGGCCGACATCCGGCCGTTCCTCGGCAACGTGCTGCGCGGCCGGCGCGTCAGCCCCGAGCGCGTCGAGGAGGTGGCCCATCACTACGAACTGTTCGGCGGCGTCTCGCCGATCACCGAGCTGACCCGGCGGCAGGCCGATGGCCTGCGGCGCCGGCTGGCCGCGGCCGGGCAGCCGCTGCCGGTCTACGTCGGCATGCGCAACTGGCATCCGCTACCTGGCCGACACGCTGCGGAGATGTACGACGCCGGCGCGCGGCGGGCGATCGGCTTCATCGCCGCGGCGCAGCATTCGTACTCGAGCTGCCAGCAGTACGGGAGAACGTCATGGCGGCCCGCGCCGAGTTGCGCGCCGCGCGTGACGGTGGCGACATCGAGGTCGACGTATACCGGCAGCTGGTTCGACCACCCGCTGCTTCATCGCCGCCAACGCCGCGCCACGTCGCGCGCGGCGCTGGCGCGGCTGCCCGAGGCGCTGCGGCGCGGCGCGCGCCTCGTCTGCACGGCGCACAGCATCCCGGTGGCGATGGCCGAGACGGTCGCTCTATCGCGAGCAGCTGCGCGCAGTCGGCGCGCCTGGTCGCGCGCGAGTCGCGGCATCGCCGACTGGGCACTGGTCTACCAGAGCCGCAGCGGCCGCCCGGAGGATCCGTGGCTCGAGCCGGACATCGGCGATTACCTGCGCGCGCGCACGCGATCAGGCTTGCAGGCGGCGGTGATCTGCCCGATCGGCTTCGTCTGCGATCACATCGAGGTGCTCTACGACCTCGATCACGAGGCGGCCGACGTCTGCCGCGAGATCGGACTGCCGATGGTCCGCGCCGAGGCCGCCAACGACGATCCGCTGCTTCCTCGACATGATGGCCAACGTCGTGCTCTCGACCCTGCACCGCTACGGCCGCCGCCGGCCGCTGCCGATCGCCATGCCGGAGGCGCCGCCAGCCACTCGTCCGACGTCAGCCGCGTAACGCGTATACTGCGCCTCGATGACCCGAGCTCACGACCTGCGCCGCCTGGATGCGGCACGCTGGCGCGTCGCTGGCAGCCTGACGCTGGCGATGATCGCCATCTACGCCGGCTTCATCCTGCTGATCGCCTTACGAAAGACGCTGCTGACGCCGATCGCTGGTGCCCGGGGCTGAGCCTCGGCATCCTGCTCGGCGCCCTGGTCATCGTCGCGGCCTGGGTGCTGATGCTGGATTTACGTGCGCTGGGCCAACCGCCACTACGACACGGCGATCGCCGGCATGGAGACAGAGGCGTGAGCGGCGTCGGCCGAGCCGAACGTCCTCGCCATATCGCTCTTCTTCATCTTCATCGCCGTTTCGCTCGGCATCACCTACGTCGCGGCGCGGCGAACGCGCAGCACGGAGCAGTTCTACACCGCGGGACGCCGCATCACCGGCTTCCAGAACGGGCTGGCGCTCGCCGGCGACTACATGAGCGCCGCCAGCTTCCTCGGCATCGCCGGCCTCGTGGCGCTCTCCGGCTTCGACGGCCTGATCTACTCGATCGGCTTCCTCGTCGGCTGGCCGATCGTGATGTTCCTGATCGCCGAGCCGCTGCGCAACCTCGGCAAGTACACGTTCTCCGATGTCGTCGCCTTCCGCCTGCGGCAGGCGCCGGTGCGCGTGGCGGCGGCGATCGGCTCGCTCGCCGTGGTGTCGTTCTACCTGATCGCGCAGATGGTCGGCGCCGGCAACCTGATCCGGCTGCTGTTCGGACTCGAACTACGAGACGCGCGGTGGTGATCGTCGGCGTCGTGATGCTGGCCTACGTGCTGTTCGGCGGGATGATCGCCACCACCTGGGTGCAGATCGTCAAGGCGGTGCTGCTGCTGTTCGGCGCGCTGGCTGCTGGCGTTGATGGCGCTGGCGCGCTTCAACTTCAATCCGCTCGCGCTGTTCGCGGCCGCGTCGGACCAGTACGGCGCCGCCGTGCTCGGACCGGGCAGGCTGGTCTCCGACCCGCTCGACGCGCTGTCGCTCGGCCTGGCGCTGATGCTCGGCACCGCCGGCCTGCCGCACATCCTGATGCGGTTCTACACCGTGCCGGACGCGCGCACCGCGCGCTCGTCGGTGAGCTACGCCACCGCCTTCATCGGCTTCTTCTACCTGCTGACGTTCATCCTCGGCTTCGGCGCCATGGTCATCGTCGGACAGCCGGCAATCCGCGCGATCGACGCCGGCGGCAACATGGCCGCGCCGCTGCTCGCCGAAGCCGTGGGCGGCGAGGGCGTTCCTCGGCTTCATCTCTGCGGTCGCCTTCGCGACGATCCTGGCGGTGGTCGCCGGGCTGACGCTCGCCGGCGCCGCAGCGCTGTCGCACGACCTCTGGGTGAACGTGGTGCGCGGCGGCGCGGCCTCGGAGCAGGAGCAGCTGCGTGTGGCGCGGGCGGCGACCATCCTGCTCGGCATCCTGGCGATCGTGCTCGGCATCGCCTTCAAGGGTCAGAACGTCGCCTACATGGTCGGGCTCGCGTTCGCGATTGCCGCCAGCGCCAACTTTCCGGCGCTGCTGCTGTCGGTGTTCTGGCGCCGGTTCACGACGCGCGGCGCCCAGGCCAGCATGCTGGTCGGCACCGCGTCGAGCCTGCTGCTGATCTACCTGTCGCCGACCATCCAGATCGACATCCTCGAAGAACACGACCGCGCTGCTTCCCGCTGCGCAATCCCGGTCTGGTCTCGATCCCGCTCTCGTTCGCCGTCGCGATCGCCGTCGCGATGCTATGGCCGGAGCCGGCTGCCGAGGCCGGCTTCGCGGAAGTGGAGCGGCGGGTGCACACCGGCGGGGCGAGCGCGACCGAGCCGGTCAGCTAAGCGTCCAGCGGTGCAGCGCCTGCCGGCAACTGCAGAACCGCCCCAGATGACAGACAGCGACGTCGGTCGCGGTGAAGACGGTGGCTGGTGTCTGCGGCGGTTGCTCGGCGTGGCCGAGTGTCACGTGCGGCCAGAAGCGATCGAAACTCGATTGCGTGCGGAACCCGGCGACCCACTTCACATCGCGTTCGCGTGCGTCCGCGGCGAAGAATGCCTTCGCGTCTCCGTCAGGACGCTCGACGTTCTTGAGCACCGCCATCACATCTGCGTGCAGGGCTTCCAGCGGCCGGCTCCGCTCGATCTCCAGTGACACCGACGAACTGCTCCGGGCGGCGCCGCGGCTCCGCATCGTCAAGCCGGCCCGGCCCTCGAGAAGCCGGCCGATCTCCTCGATGGTGCGGTCCATGTCGCGCTGGTCGACGAACGCCTGTGCCAGCGTGAGGTGCGGGAGGTGCGTATCGTCGAGCCGTAGCCCCTGCGATTCGTCGGCCGGCAGGGCGGCACTCACGGCGATGGCCAGTCCGGCAATTTCCGGAGGCAGCAGGATCGCCACGTCGACAGCGAGCAGCACGGCCGCATGCTACCACCCCGGATCGCTGGCCTGGTTCGTGCTCCTGACTCCCCCAACTGGAGGGAACCCGAAATGAGATCTGGCCTGACTTCGACCTGCGCCGTCTGGACCTGCGCGATCGGCGCAGCGATGACCATCGCCTGTGGCGGTGGCAACCAACCTGCGGCTGAGAGCAACGCCAACGCGGCCGCTGAGAGTGCCGACGCCCCGCGGGATCAAGCGCGTGTCCCCGTTGAAGTGCGCGGCTGTTTGACGGCCGCCGGTGATCGGTTCGTGCTGACGGCACTCCGAACCTCGACCGGCGAAACGACGACGGGGAGCACCGCGGCCGGCAACAACACGGCTACAGCGGCCAGCAATGGCGGAGCCGGCGATGCAATCCCGACCACAGAAAGTTACCAGCTGACGGTGGCCGACCAGTCGGACCTTCGGCAGTACGTCGGCCGCGAGGTTCGCGTCGTCGGTGATGCAGACGCGCCGCAGGTGGCGCAGGTGCAGGAGACGACTCCTTCGGCTCCGGCCGTCGCCACCTCCGGGCAGCAGCGCAGCCAGACCGCAGCGGAGGGCCCGACCGTGAAGAGTGTGACGGAAACCCGCCTAGAGGTGCGGAGGCTGGCGGTCGGCAGTGTGACGCCGACCGGCAACGAATGCCCGGCGGAGGGGAGCGGCGCGACGACCACCCGTTAGTCGAGCGACGCGGGATTCAGCGGGTCCGCGGACGCGGCACCCGTCCTACGCGCTCAACCACTACGTGCGCTGTAGCAGGTACGTGCGCCGCAGGCCGGGTTCCGCGCAGCGGACCCGGCAGATCACCGGACGTGGTACCGCCATACGCACACCTGGCGCGCCGGCCGATTGGCGCCAGGGCGCGTGCTAGCATCCGGCGATGCACCGTTTCAGGCGCGCGGTTCTGCTCGCATGCGTACTCACGGGCGTCTGGGTCGAGGCAAACGCCCAGGCGCCCGTCGCCTACCGGCTGACGTTTGCCGACAGGGTCCATCACGTGATGGACGTCGAGGCGACATTTACCGAGGTTCCGGCCGGGGCGCTCCAGGTGCGCATGAGCCGCTCGTCTCCCGGCCGCTACGCCTTGCACGAGTTCGCCAAGAACGTGTTCGACGTCACGGCCACCGAGGCCGATGGCCGGGCGTTGACGGTGGCACGTCCCAATCCGCACCAATGGGACATCAGTGGACATGCCGGGACGGTGCGCGTCCGCTACCGCGTCTTCGGCGATCGCACCGACGGCACCTACCTGAGCATCGACCCGGAGCACGCGCACATCAACATGCCGGCGGCGTTGATGTGGGCCCGCGGCTTCGAGCTGCGTCCGGTATCGGTCAACATCACCCCGCCACCAGGTGTCACCTGGCGCGTCGCCACCCAGCTCCTGCCCGGCACCGACCCATTCACCTACACCGCGCCGAACCTGCAGTACCTGATGGACAGCCCGACGGAAGTCAGCGGACTGACGATGAGAACGTTCACGGTGAACGACGGTGGCAGGGCGCCAGTCTTCCGCCTGGCGGTGCACCACGACGGCAACGACGCCGACGTCGACAGCCTGGTACGTGACGTCGAAAAGATTGTGCGCGAGCAACGGAGCGTCTTCGGCGAGTTCCCAGCCTTCGACGGCAATACGTATACGTTCATCGCCGACTACCTGCCCTGGGCATCGGGTGACGGCATGGAGCACCGCAACAGCACGGTGCTCACGTCGACAGCCTCGATCCGCAACGACCGCGGCAGCATCCTCGACACCGTTGCCCACGAGTTCTTCCATTCCTGGAACGTCGAGCGCATCCGTCCCCGTTCACTCGAGCCGTTCAACTTCGAAGAGGCGAACATGTCCGGCGAGCTGTGGCTGGCGGAAGGGTTCACGAGCTACTACGCGCCGCTGTCGCTGCTTCGCGCCGGCCTGACCAGCCTGGCGGAGTTCTGCTCCGAGGTCGGCAGCGCGGTCAATGCCGTGCTCAACGGCCCCGGCCGGCGCTTCCGCAGCGTCGAGGCGATGAGCCAGTTCGCGCCGTTCACTGATGCAGCGACCTCAATCGACCGCAGCAATATCGACAACACCTTCATCTCGTACTACACCTGGGGTGAGGCGCTTGGCCTGGCGCTCGACCTGACCCTGCGGGATCGGACCGACGGACGGGTGACGCTGGATGATTTCATGCGGGCGTTGTGGCAGAAGCACGGCAAGCCCGGCGGCCGCGCGGTCGGTTACGTCGACGTCCCCTACACCGTCGACGACCTGAAGGCGGCGCTCGGCACCGTCGCCGGTGACCAGGCGTTTGCCGCCGACTTCTTCGCCCGCTACGTGCAGGGACGCGACGTGGTCGATTACCGCCGCCTGCTCGCCCGCGCCGGGCTGGTGCTGCGCCCCTCCGCGCCAGGCCAGGCGTTTGCTGGCGGCCTGCGGCTCCAAGATGTCGCCGGCAGCGGTCCGCGGGTCATTGCCGCCGTCCCATTCGGCTCCCCGGCCTACGATGCCGGTCTCGAACGGGACGCGGTGATCGTATCGCTCGCCGGCACGCCTATCGGCGGCGCTGGCGATTTCGCCAGAATCGTTCAGGGTCACCGGCCCGGCGAGTCGCTGTCGATCGTGTTCGATCGGCGCAGTCAGCGGGTGACGGCGACACTGACCCTGGTCGAAGACCCACGGCAGATCCTGGTTCCAGCGGAGAGCAGCGGCGCGGCCGTGACGGATGCGCAGAAGCGATTCCGGGAGCAGTGGCTCAATGCGCAGTCGCGGAACGGCTTTTGAAACAGGGTAGCGGACCATGAATTTCGGCAACCTGTTGAAGGCCTTCGATGCCGCGGTGGCATTGCGGGATGCGGCGATGCGCTTCAAGGGCACTGCGCCCGCGCCAGCGGACGCCGGCAGCGAGGCTGCCTCCAGTCCCGGCACCGGCCTGCAGTCCACCATCGCCAGCGGGCTGGCGAACCAGGTCGAGGCACGGCTCACCAATGTGCTGGTTGCCGCGCTGAAGGAGGCCTTCGACCGGGATCATGCCCGACTGGAGCTCGAGCGATCACAACTCGACGAGCAGCGCCGGCGCGCCGAAGAAGCGATGCGCATGGAGCTCCGGCGGCAGGCGGCCGACCGCGAGCTCGGCCGCCTGCGCCTGCTCGCCGCCACGGCGCTGGTGGGCTGGCTCGGCGCCGTGGTCCTGCTGGTGGTGCGGCTCTCGACCGCCTCGACGACGTCGCGTGCACTGATTGCAGCAGCATCGCTGATGCTGCTCGGCTCGCTCGGTGCCGGCTTCACCGCGCAAGGCAGGGTCGCTGGCCGCGGTATCGCCGGCGAGAGTGACAGCCCTGACCCGATTGGCGCCGCAGCCCTGTGGCTGCTGATCGCCGGCCTGGCGCTGGCGCCAATCAGCCTGTTGTTCTGAATCGCTCTACGTATTCCGGGTGTCCCCGGCTCCGAACAACACGCCGGCCGCTAGCTTCCACTGCGGGTCGAGCGCGCGCTTGACGGCGCGCATCTGGGCGATGCCGTCGTCGCCGTAGAGCTCGCGCAGCAGCTGCTGCTTCATCGCGCTGCGGCCGACACCGTGTTCGGCCAGCGGCGAGCCTCCCATCGCGATCACCGCGCGGGCGATATCGAACAACGCCTCACGCCCTCGCGCAACGTCGTCCAGCGATCGCGGCACGACGTTCGGGTGCAGGTTGCCGTCAGAGGCGTGGCCCCAGATGGCATAGTCCAGCCCGCGCCGCTCGAATGCCTCGCGGTACAACGCCAGCGAGTCGAGCAGCCGCTCGACAGGCACGACCATGTCGCCGGCGGTTTTCTGGATATCGCCGTGCACCCGCTGCTTCGCCGCCGCAACCAGCGCGTTGACCCCGGCGGGTACCGCTTCACGCAGGTCGAACAGCCGCTGCGCCGCACGCTCGTCGCCGGGAGGCGCAAGCACCACGTCGCCGGTGACGCCCGAGCCGTCGAGGGTCTCCTGGAAGCGCAGCAAGGCGCTCTCTTCGCCGCCTGGCACCTCCAGCTGCACCAGCAGCAGGCCGGCACCAGCGGCCGGGCGGGTCACGGCTGCACGGGTAAACGCGTCATCTGCTGCCGCCTGCAATGCACCGGCGTCCATGTATTCGATCGCCGCGAGGTCGAGCGGCCCGTCACCGCGCCACGCGGCGTGCGCCTCCTGGCGGAGCGCCGCCGTCACCGTCACGGCCTGAGCGTCAGTGCTGCAACTCACCAATGCGACGCAGCGGCGCGGCCGGCGGATTACTCGCAGGCGAGCCGCGACGATCGCACCGAGCGTTCCTTCCGAGCCGATGAACAGGTCGACCAGGTCCATGCCGCGGCGCGCGTAGTAGCCGGCTGACAATTTGGCAACCGCTGGCATGGCATACGTCGGAACCGCAATGGCGACGAGCTGGCCCGCCGGAAGAATCACCTCGAATCGAATCGTTGACGGCCGTCACCTCACCGCGCTCGAGGTCGAGCACGCTGCCATCGGCGAGCACTACTGTCAGGGCCTCCACCCATTGCCGCGTCGCGCCGTACTTGAACGTGGCGGCGCCCGCCGCGTTGGTGGCGACGGCGCCGCCGACGAAGGCGCCTTCATATGTCGGGGTGGGCGGGTAATAGGACCCTGAGGAGGCCAGCTCGCGTTGCAGCGCAGAGAGAGACGCCGGCGCCGACACGAACCGACGACCCCTCGAGATGGATGCCGGTGAGGGCGCGGCTGCTCAGGACGAGATCGCCGCGCGGCGTCGCGCCACCGGTCAGCGAGGATTGCGCCCCGATCGGCAGGACGCGCGCGGCATCGGCGATCAGGGCGCTGACTTCGCCCTCGTCGCGAGGAAAGGAAACCCCTGCGGCGAAGCCGCCGGGGACGTGCGCTGCGTCGCTGAGAAACGACGCCAGGACGGCCGGGTCGTGTTCGACCCGAGGCGCCGCGGCGGGAGCGGCCCTGCGCGCGATGATGCGGTCTCGCACCCTGTTCCGTTCTCCTCCCAGCTCGTTCGAATCATAGGTGCCCGCGGCAGCAGGGCACGTCAGCCGCGCCGTGTCGGCTTCACCGGCCTCCTGACGGCCGCGACGCGCGACCGGTATCCTACGGGGCCGCATGCGGCGGGAATACAGAATCAGCAATGACTGCGCCACCATCGGTCCGGATGAAGTCCCGACATGCCGCTCCGCACCCATCCGTCGGAGGCGACAGGAAAAGTCAGCCCGGCACGGCGGGAGGCAACCGCGCACCCCGCCTTTCTGTAAAATTGCCGCCATGGCCGCACAGCTTGCTTTCGCGCTGCTCATGGCAACGATTCTGATGACATACCCAGTTGGCGCCGCCGCACAGCCTGCGGCCGAACCGCTCCGCTACACCGTCTCGTTCCCGGCGCCGCAGACGCACTACATGGAGATCAGCGTCGCCGTGCCGACCGCCGGGCGGCCGACAGTCGAGCTGATGATGGCGGTGTGGACGCCGGGCTCGTACCTGGTCCGCGAGTACGCGCGGAACGTCGAGGGGGTGACGGCCACCGCGGGCGGCCGGCCGCTCGAGATCGACAAGTCGACCAAGAACCGTTGGACAGTCGCAACCGGTGGCGCCGCGACGGTGACGCTGCAGTACCGCGTCTATGCGCGCGAAATGTCCGTGCGCACCAACTGGGTGGAAAGTGACTTCGCCCTGCTGAACGGAGCGCCCACCTTCATGACGCTCGCCGACGGCGTGGCGCGGCCGCACGAGGTCACCATCGTGCCGGCCACCGGCTGGAAGCGCTCGCTCACGGCGTTGCCGGAGGCCGGCGGCGAGCATCGCTACCGCGCCGCCGACTACGACACGCTCGTCGACTCACCGATCGTCGTCGGCAATCCGGTGGTGCACGAGTTCACCGTCGACGGCAAGAAGCACTACCTCGTCAACCAGGGCGAGGCCGGAGTCTTCGACGGCACGCGGGCAGCAAAGGATCTTGAATCCATCGTGCGCGAGAACAGGCGGATGTGGGGATCGCTGCCCTACGAGCGCTACCTGTTCCTCAACATGATCACCGAGGCCGGCGGTGGGCTGGAGCACAAGGACTCGACGGTGCTGATGACCAGCCGCTGGACCACGCGCACCCGCCGCACCTACCTCGCCTGGCTGGAACTGGCGAGCCACGAGTTCTTCCACGCCTGGAACGTCAAGCGGCTGCGGCCGGTCGAACTCGGCCCGTTCAACTACGAAGGCGAGAACCACACCCGCAGCCTGTGGATCGCCGAAGGCATTACCGACTACTACGCGGACCTCGCCGTGCACCGCGCCGGCCTGTCGAGCCGCGATGAGTACTTCGAGTCGCTGTCGGCAAAGATCGACGAGTTGCAGACGACGCCTGGACGACTGGTGCAGTCGGCGGAGATCGCCTCGTTCGACGCCTGGATCAAGTACTACCGGCCCGACGAGAACTCCGCCAATACCTCGATCAGCTATTACACCAAGGGCGCGGTCCTCGGTTTCCTGCTCGACGCCCGTATCCGCGCGCTGACCAACCACGGCAAGAGCCTCGACGACGTGATGCGCATGGCCTACGAGAAGTACTCCGGGCCGCGCGGTTACACGCCGGCGGAGTTCCAGGCGGTGGCGGAGCAGGTCGCCGGTGGCTCGCTGCAGGCGTTCTGGGATGCGGCGGTCGAGGGCACCGGCGAGCTGGACTACGCCGAGGCGCTCGATACCTTCGGGCTGCGCTTCCGCCCGGCTGCTGCCGGAGCCTCCGGCCGTGCCTGGCTGGGTCTGACGACGCGCAACGACGCGGGCCGCCTGGTCGTCGCCCAGGTCCGGCGCGACACTCCGGCGGATCGCGCCGGCCTCAACGTCGACGACGAGATCCTGGCGGTCGATGACTTCCGCATCCGCGCCGACCGCTGGGACAACCGGCTCGAACAGTATCGACCGGGCGACAAGGTCACCGTGCTCGTCGCGCGCCGCGAACAGTTGATGCGCATCCCGGTCGAACTCGCCGCCGACGCACCCCGGAGCTGGCGGCTGGAACCGGCCGCCGACGCCGCGCCGGCCAAAGCCGAGCGGCTCAATCGTTACCTGCGTCCCGCCGCATGATTCACGCCCGGCGCGATCGCCGGGCGCGCCGACGCTGCGCGCTATACTGCGATCGATGAGGTTCGATCCGCAGTACGTCACGCAAGTCCTCAACGAGAACTTCGAGGACGCGAAGACGCTCTTCCTCTCGCCGCTGATGGCGATTCATTACGCGCACCTCGTCATGCTCGCCGAACGGGGCATCATCGATGCCGCCGACGCCCACACGCTGCGCGTCGCCCTCGACTCGATCGCGGCGCGTGAGGCGGAGATCCGCGGCACGCCGTTCGATGGCAGCTGCGAAGACCTGTTCTTCTTCGTCGAACGCCTGCTGGTGACGACCTGCGGCGAGGACGTTGCCGGCCGCCTGCACACGGCGCGCAGCCGCAACGACATCGACATGACGATGTACCGGATGCGGCAGCGCGAGTTCATCAGCGCGCTGGTTGGCGCCACGCTGGAGTTGCGTGCCGGCCTGATCGAGCTGGCGGCGCGGCATCGCGACACGGTGTTCGCTGCACACACGCACACGCAGCCGGCGCAGCCGTCGACGATTGCACACTACCTCCTCGCCGGCATCGAGCAGTTCGAGCGCGACACCCGCCGGCTCGCCGCCGCCTACGCATCGACCAACTGCAATCCGCTCGGCGCTTGCGCGATTACCGGCACCGGGTTCCCGATCGATCGCGACCTGACCAGCGAGCTGCTCGGCTTCGACGGCCCGACCGGCAACACCTACGGCAGCATCGCCACCGTCGACTACCTGCTGGAAAGCGTGTCGGCGGTGTCGGTGCTGTTGGCCGGCCTCGGCCGCATCGTCCAGGACCTGCTGCTCTGGTGCACGATGGAGTTCGGCTACCTGCGGCTGTCCGATGGCTTCGTGCAGTCGAGCAGCATCATGCCGCAGAAGCGCAACCCGGTCGCACTCGAACACGCTCGCGCCATCGGCAGCAAGGCACTCGGGCAGGCGAGCGGCATTGTCCTGGCCGTGCACAATACCCCCTTCGGCGACATCGTCGACACCGAAGACGACCTGCAGCCGCTCGTCGCTTCGATGTTCCGCGACGCACTGCGGGCGGTCACGCTGGTTGGCGCGGCGATGAAGACGGCAGAATTCGATGTCGAGCGGCTCCGCGCCCGTGCCGGCGAAGGCGGCACGACGCTCACGGAACTGGCCGACCACCTGGTGCGCGAGCACGGCATCCCCTTCCGCACCGCGCACGGCATCGCCGCCGGGCTGCTGCACGCCTACCGCGAAAGCCCGGGAACACCGCTGCGCGGCATTCTCGCGGACGTTTCGGCCAATCTGCTCGGCGCGCCGCTCGACTACAGCGAGGAGCAGATAGCCCGCATCCTCAGTCCGAGCCACTTCGTCGCGGTCCGCACGACCCATGGTGGGCCCGCGCCGTCGGAAACGGCGCGGGCCATCGCGGCGTCCAGCCGGCAGCTCGAGTCCGACCGCGCCTGGCTCACCCGCGCGACGGCCGGTATCGCCACGGCCGCGGCGCGACTGGTCGCGAGGGCGCAGGCGCTGTGAGCAGCATGACGCGCAGCTACGTGGCGGCCATCCTGCTCTGGGTCTGCGTGCTGCTGGCGCTGTACGCGCTGCAGCAGTACTTCAATTGATGCCCGCCGCAGACCGGGCGAGCCGCACGTGATCCTTGCCAAGCTGATCCTGGCGATCGTAGTGCTCGTGGTGATCGCCTGGCTGATCGGCGCCGTCACTCGCGACCGTACCACCCGCCGCGGCCGCCGCCGCTCGTCGCGCTAGACAAGTCGGTCGCCGATGATCCGCATCTTCGTGACCGGCGGCACCTTCGACAAAACCTACGACGAGATCCGCGGGCGCCTGTCGTTCGGTGATACCCACGTGCCCGAAATGCTCCGTCTTGGCCGGGCCAGGCTCGACCTGTCGACGCGCACGTTGATGATGATCGACAGCCTGGACATGACGACCGCGGACCGCGAGATGATCGTCCGCAATTGCGGCCAGTGCGAGGAGAGCTGCATCGTCATCACCCACGGCACCGACACGATGGTCGAGACCGCCGCCGCCCTGGCCCGCGGTGTTGCAGGCAAGACCATCGTGCTGACCGGCGCGATGATCCCGTACGCCTTCGGCAGCTCAGACGGCCTGTTCAACCTCGGCAGCGCGCTGTCGTTCGTGCAGGTGCTGCCGTCCGGCGTCTACATCGCCATGAACGGCCGGCATTTCGCGTGGGACAAGGTCCGCAAGAACAGACAGACCGGGGTGTTCGAAGCGACACCTTGAACTCCGGTCTCGCCGGGGGATGATGTGCCCTAGCGAACTATCGTCCCGCCACAGCTGGAGCCGGCGCAAGCGGTGCAGAAGCAGTGCTGGCCTACGGCGATCGGCCGGCCGGCCAGGGCGGCGGCGTCAGCCTCGAAGACGGTGCGTGGCGCAGCAGCGTTCACCGGCAGATCGATCATCTGGTTGAAGTCACAGTCGTAGAGCGTGCCGTCCCAACCGACCGACAGGGTGTAGCGCCGCGATCGAATCCTCGAATCCGCCGTCGCCGCGTTGTGCGTCGGTCTGGCGCCCGGCAAACGAGGGCAGTGACGCGATCACCTCGAGCTGGTGCGCGGCGAGGAACTCGGGCAGGTCCGAGTAGTCCGGCAGCCGGGTGATCGTCAGGTTGCAGCGGTCGATGACGTGACGGCCAGTTGACGCGCACGGCTGACCGTCGAGAAACTTCTGCCAGAGCTCCGGCGCGTCCTTGCCCATGTCGTCGAAGCGGGCAAGATCGTGGGCGTCGTAGTAGTGGTCATCAGTCGCCCTCCGGCGTGCGCCGCGTGTTCATGGCCCGGCCCGCATTCATTGCCCGAGTGCCTCGGCCACCGTCGTCACTCGCAGCGGCGCGAGGTTCAGCGCCCGCACGCCAGGCTCAATCTTCTCGCGGTCGCCGGCAATGACGACGGCGAACCGTTTCGGCTGGATGTAGGTCGCGGCTGCCTTCTGCACGGCCTCGGCGGTCACCGCCTGGATGTTGGCGACGTAGCGGTCGAAGTAGTCGTCTGGCAGCTTGTAGACGAGCAGCTCCTCGACGTGCGCCGCAAGGTCGGCGATGCTCTCGAACTCGCTGGGGAAACCGAACGCGACATAGTTCTTGGCCTTCGCCAGCTCCTCGGCGCTGACCGGCTTCAGGATGCCGTTCAGCTCGTTGAAGAATTCCTGCAACGCCTCGGCTGTTTTGTCCGTCTGCACCCCCGCGCCGGCGAAGAACGGTCCGGCCGACAGCCGCATGTCGAATCGCGAGCTGGCGCCGTAGGTGTAGCCGTGCGTTTCGCGCAGGTTCTGGTTGAGGCGCGAGGTGAAAGAACCGCCGAGGATGGTGTTCAGCACCTGGAGCGTGAAGTAGTCGGGCGTCGAGCGAGGCACGCCGACCCAGCCAATCCGAATCTGCGACTGTGCCGCGTTCGGCATGTTGACGATGGTTACCTGACCGGTGGCCACCTGCCGCGCCGGGGCGAGGGCGGCCCGCGCCGGTGCGGCCGGCCCGCTCCAGGTGCCGAACTGGCGCTCGAGTAGCGGCAGGATGGCGTCGGCAGTTGTATCGCCAACGACGACCAGCGCCGCGTTGCCAGGGACATACATGCTGCCATGGAAGCTGCGCAGGTCCTGCGGCGTGAACGCCTTCAGCGTCGCCTCAGTGCCGACCGCGCTCGTGCCGTAGCGATGCGCGCCGAACACGACCCGCGCGAACGCCATCGGCGCAACCGACGCGGCATCGTCACGCGCCTGGAGGAGTGCGGTCACCCGTTCCTCGCGCAGCCGGTTCAGCTCGTCGTCCGGGAATGTCGGCCGCAGGGCGACATCGGCCATGATCGGCAGCGCCTCGGCCAGGCGGCCAGCGGGCACGTTGAGCCGCACCGCGGACGCGTCGAACGAGCTCGTCGTGGCCAGGTCAGCGCCGAGAAAGTCGATGGCGTCGGCAATCTGCAGCGATGTGCGCGACGCGGCACCCTCGTCGAGCATCGCCGCGGTCAGGCTGGCGACACCGAACTTGCCGGCGGGATCGTCGGCGCTGCCGGCCATGACGACGAGATTGACCTGGATGAGGGGGACCTCGTGCGACTCAATCAGCCAGACACGCAGCCCGTTGGCGAGCGTCCGCTTCTGGATCGCTGGCAGGTCGAGTTGCGGTGCGGGGCCGAGAGCCGGCGGTCTCGACCGGTCGGCTCCCTGCGCCGCCAACGGTGCCGAGCCGGCCGGCAGCCCGAGCGCGGCAACGACGCCGATGAGGAGAAGCGTGGCGGTTCTCATTTCGTCACCTCCGGCTCCACCGTCAGCTCGACGCGGCGATCGGCCGGGAGCCAGCCGGCCATGGCTGCCTGCACGTCGGTGGGCGCCAGCGACGTGTAACGCGCGAGATCCTCGGCGAAGTAGTCGGGCCCGCCGCCGGCGACGTAGTAGGCGTTCAACTGGTCTGCCTTGCCGCCGAAGCCGCCGACCCGCTCCAGCCGGCGATAGAACGACGCCTCGAACTGGTTGATCGCCCGCTGTACCTCACGCGCATCCGGCGGCTCGCGGCGCAGCCGCTCCATCTCTTCGTCGATCACCTTCTGGATGTCGCCGATCGACTTGCCGGGCCGGGCGGTCGCGGTGATGAGGAACGAGCTGCCGAGCGCCCCCGACTGTTGAAACGCCGAGACGTCCTGCGCCATCTGCGTGTCGTAGACGAGCCGCTTGTAGAGCCGTGAATTCTTGCCGCCGGCGAGCACCGACGCGGCAACGTCCAGGGCCGCGTCACCAGGCGCGAACATCCGCGGCGTCAGCCAGGAGAGGTAGACCCGGGGCAGGCTCACCTTGTCGGTAATGGTCTTCCGGGTGACGCCGGACAGGACGGCGGCCGGCGGGGCAACCGGCTCGACCGGGGCGCCGCCGGGAAACTCGCCGAACCACTTCTGCACCAGCGCCCGCGTCCGGTCGAAGTCGATGTCTCCAGCGACGACCAGGCTGGCGTTCGCCGGCGCGTAATACTTCTTGAAGAAGTCGACGACGTCCTCGTGACTGGCTGCGGTGAGGTCTTCCATGTAGCCGATCGTCGGCCAGCTGTACGGGTGATTGGCTGGCCACAGCATCTTGTCGAGTTCGATCGACGCCATTCCATACGGCCGGTTCTCGTAACTCTGACGCCGCTCGTTCTTGACGACGTCGCGCTGGCCGTTGACGCGCTCGGGCGACATGGTGTCGAGCAGGTAGCCCATGCGGTCCGACTCGAGGAACAGCGCAAGCTCCAGCGCATTGGCAGGAACGTCGATGACGTAGTTGGTGCGGTCGTTGGTGGTCGAGCCGTTGTTGTTGCCGCCGGCGGATTCGAGCAGCGTGTCGAACTCGCCTTCCTTGACGTTCTTCGATCCCTCGAACATCAGGTGTTCGAACAGGTGGGCGAAGCCGGTGCGCCCCGGCTTTTCGTTCGCCGAGCCGACGTGATACCAGGCGTTGACCGCCGCCACGGGCACGGTCGGATCGCGGTGCAGGATGACGGTGAGGCCGTTCGCCAGCTTGAACTGCTGGTACGGTACCTCGATTTTTACCGCGGCGGTGGCCGGCTGGCCGGACGCCGGGGTCGGGTTGACGGACGCGGTCGGTGGTGTCGTCTGCGCCTGCAATGGCGCGGCGACCAGAATAAGAGCCAAGATAGTGATGCGGCGGCTCATGGCGGCCTCCTTCAGGAGGCTCCATTGTCCTTCATTCCGGAGGCACTCCACTTGCACTATTGCCGTCGCGAGGTCGCGCATGAACAGCATCCGTACAGTCAGCCAACGCACGCCAGTCTGGCCGGTGGTCGCCGCCGCCTTCGTGCTCGGGCTAGTCGTCTTTGGCGTCTTCATCAACCGCAGCCCGCGTAAGCCGAACGGCTGGAACGGCGTGATGGATTGGGAGGGCTCGGCAATCGAAGAATCGGCGTGAGCCGGTTTCCCTCACTTCTGCACCTTGTGCAGGTGAGGGACATATGAACAACCGCTTCTGGGCCGTGGCGACTGCCGGGGCCCTGCTGCTCCTGCCTCCGCTCGCGTCCGCGCAAGCCACGACTCCGCCGCCGGCTGCCGCCGTCCTGCTCTCGCCAGAGACGGCGCCACGCTGGGAGGTCGCCGGCCAGGTCGCCTACTTCACGCTCAACAAGTCCGGCCTTGCCGCCGACTGGAACGACTGGAGCGACACCGCTGCCGCCAGCGTGTCCGCCGGCTACTACTGGACGCGGCACCTCAAGCTCGAATTCGACGCCTTCTCCTCCGGTAACGGCGACGTCTACTCCCAGCACATCGTCACCGTCCCCGGCGCACCCGGCCCAATCTGGTTCCAGCGACGCCATCGGTTCCGCACCGCCGGTGCGGCCGCAGGCGGGCGCTACCAGTTCTTCGACAACCGCTGGGTACACCCGTTTGCCGGTGCCGGCGTCGAGGCGGTCCGCGAGCGAGACACCATCGAACCCGCCGACCCCAGCCTGCCGCTGCGGCTCCCGCCTGGTGCGGTGCTGCCGCCGCTCGCCGGCAGCAGCGTCACATGGCTGGCGCGGCCGTACGCGGAGGTGGGCGCGAAGTTCTACGTCAGTGAGAACGCGTTCGTCCGCACCGACGTCCGTTCGTCGTTCGATCGGCGCGGCGTCGCGGCAGTCAGCTGGCGCACCGGCATCGGCGTCGACTTCTAGCCGACGCGCGGGGTGCCGCCGTACGGTGCACCTCCGCCGCCTCGGTCACCGAAAAAACCAGATAGCGAAAAGACCAGATAGCAGAGAGAAGACTCATGTCCATGACCATTCGAACGGTCTGCAGCGCTCTCATCGCCGTGCTGTTGACTGCGCCGCTGGCGGCGGCACAGGCCGTCCCTGCCGCGGAGGCGTGGCGCGCGCTGGCGGCGCGCCTCGAGCCCGGCACGGAGATCAAAGTCCGCCTGGCGAACGGCCAACGCTTCCAGGCGACCTTCATCGCGGCGGAAGCCGACGGCGTCGTCGTCCAGCCGAAGACGCGCCGGCCCGTTCCCGCGCAACGGGTGAGCTACGACGCGATCGCGTCGATGGAGCGGCGCCAAGGCGGCATGGGTGCTGGGAAGGCGGCGCTGATCGGCGTGTCGACCGGCGCCGCCGCCGGATTTGCCGTGCTGCTGATGCTGATCGCCGCCTTCAGCGACTAGCCATCTGCGCTAGAGCGCGTGCCGCCGCGGGCGGGCGCGGGTCGTCGGGCGGGTGCCGCCACCGGCGGACCCGCCGCTCACTCACTGCCGCAACCGCTCGATCACCGCGTTCAGGGTGGCGCTCGGCCGCATCGCCGCTTCGGTCAGCGCCGGATCCGGATGGTAGTAGCCGCCGATGTCCACCGGCTTACCCTGGACGCCGTTCAGCTCGGCGATGATCGTCGCCTCGCTGCCTTCGAGCTCGTCGGCGACCCGCGTGAAGGTCGCCTGCAGCTCGGCGTCCGTCGCCTGCGCCGGCCAGCGCGCGCGCCCAGTACATCGCCAGGTAGAAGTGGCTGCCGCGATTGTCGAGCTCGCCGACCTTGCGCTGCGGCGACTTGTCGTTCTCGAGGATCCGGCCGTTCGCCTCGTCGAGCGCCTGGGCCAGCGCGATGCGCCCGCGTTGTTTCCGGTCTTGGTGCCGAGGTCCTCGATCGAGACGGCAAGCGCGAGGAACTCGCCGAGCGAGTCCCAGCGCAGGTAGTTCTCCTGCACGAACTGCTGCACGTGCTTCGGCGCCGAGCCGCCGGCGCCGGTTTCGTAGAGGCCGCCGCCGGCCAGCAGCGGGACGATCGACAGCATCTTGGCGCTGGTGCCGAGCTCGAGGATCGGGAACAGGTCGGTCAGGTAGTCGCGCAGCACGTTGCCGGTCACCGAGATCGTGTCCGAGCCCCTGCGCGCACCCGCGTCAGCGTGTCGCGCGATCGCCTCGACCGGCGACAGGATGCGGATGTCGAGGCCGCTGGTGTCGTGGTCCTTCAGGTAGGCCTGCGTCTTGGCGATGACGTTGCGGTCGTAGGCGCGGCTCTCGTCGAGCCAGAAGATCGCGGCGTGGCCGGTGGCTCGTGCCCGCGTCACCGCCAGCTTCACCCAGTCCCGGATCGGCAGGTCCTTCGTCTGGCACATGCGCCAGATGTCGCCCTGCTCGACCGCGTGCTCGAACACGACCTCGCCGCTCGCCTCGACGACGCGGACGGTACCGTCCGCCGCGATCTCGAACGTCTTGTCGTGCGAGCCGTACTCCTCCGCCTTCTGCGCCATCAGGCCGACGTTGGCGACCGTGCCCATCGTCCGCACGTCGAACGCGCCGTTGCGGCGGCAGTCGTCGATCGTCGCCTGGTAGATGCCCGGCGTAGCAGCGGTCCGGGATCATCGCCTTGCGTGTCGTGCAGCTTGCCGTCCGGCCCCCACATCTGCCCCGAGGCGCGGATCGCGGCCGGCATCGACGCATCGATGATCACGTCGCTCGGCACGTGCAGGTTGGTGATGCCCCGGCTGGAGTCGACCATCGCCAGCGGCGGCCGCGTCGCGTAGACCGCCTGGAGGTCGGCTTCGATCGCGGCGCGCTGCTCGGCGCGGCAGCGCCTGGATCTTGGCGTAGACGTCGCCGACGCCGTTGTCGGGATCGACGCCGAGCGCCTCGAACGTCGCCGCGTGCTTGTCGAACGACGTCGCCTGTAGTACGCGGTGACGGCGTGCCCGAACATGATCGGGTCCGACACCTTCATCATCGTCGCCTTGAGGTGCAGCGACAGCAGCAGACCGTCGGCCTGCGCCTCGTCGATCGCCTTGGCGAAGAAGGCGCGCAGCGCACGGCGGCTCATCGCCGTGGCGGCAACGACGTCGCCCGCCGCGACCTTGACCGCCGTCCTTGAGGACCGTCGGCGCGCGCCTTCCCGTCCGACGAACTCGATGCGCAGCGCTCCGGCGGCGGCGATGACGGCCGACTGCTCGCTGCCGTAGAAGTCGCCGCCGTTCATGTGGGCGACGTGCGTCTTCGAGTCGCTTGCTCCACGCGCCCATCGAGTGCGGGTGCTGCCGCGCGTACTGCTTGACCGGCGTGGCGACGCGGCGATCGGAGTTGCCCTCGCGCAGCACCGGATTGACCGCGCTGCCGAGCACCTTCGCGTAGCGGGCCCTGACCGCCTTGCTCCTCGTCGCTTTGCGGATCCTCCGGATAGTCGGGCAGCGGCGTAGCCCTGCTGCTGCAGCTCCGTGATCGCCGCCCTGGAGCTGCGGGATCGACGCGCTGATGTTCGGCAGCTTGATGATGTTCGCCGTCGGGCGTCTTCGCCAGTTCACCGAGCTCGGCGAGGTCGTCGGACTGGCGCCGGTCGGCCGGCAGTCGGTCGGGGAAGCTGGCGAGGATGCGGCCGGCGAGCGAGATGTCGCGCGTCTCGACGGCGATGCCGGCGGCGCGGGTGAACGCCTGGATGATCGGGCAGCAGCGAGTAGGTGGCCAGCGCCGGCGCTTCGTCGGTATGCGTGTAGATGATCTGTGCGGTGCTCATGGGAGGACCAATTGTCTAACAGATTGCCGAATCCTGCGCCGCGCGGTTTCGCGGTAACATCTTCGGTTTCGACATGGCCGATTCTCCCAGCCCTCTCGTCGCCGTCGTCATGGGGTCCACGTCCGACTGGGAGACCATGCGGCATGCGGTCGAGGTGCTGGAGCAGCTTCGACGTGCCGCACGAGCGTCAGGTCGTTTCGGCGCATCGCACGCCGCGTGTGGATGGCGCGAGTTCGCGTCGGGTGCTGAGGCGCGCGGCCTCGAGGTGATCGTCGCCGGTGCTGGTGGCGCGGCGCATCTGCCGGGCATGGTGGCGGCGCACACGATCCTGCCGGTGCTCGGCGTGCCGGTGCAGAGCGCGGCGCTGCAGGGGCTCGATTCGCTGCTGTCGATCGTGCAGATGCCTGGCGGCGTGCCGGTCGGCGACGCTGGCCATCGGCAAGGCCGGCGCGATCAATGCCGGTCTGCTCGCCGTGTCGATCCTGGCGAATTCGCGGCCGGAGCTGCGCGAGAAGCTGCGCGCCTTCCGCGAGGCGCAGACGCAGAAGGTGCGCGAGGATCGGCTGCCGTGAGCGCGGAGGTGATCGGCGGGCGCGGGCGCATCGTGGCGCCTGGGGCGGCCCTCGGCGTTCTCGGCAGCGGTCAGCTCGGGCGCATGTTCACCATCGCGGCGCGGCGCATGGGATACCGCGTCCACACGTTCTCTCCCGACGAAGACACACCGACCGGCCAGGTTGCCGACGTCGAGGTCACCGCCTCGTACGAGGATCTCGATGCGCTGCGCGCGTTTGCCGGCCAGGTGGACGTCGTCACGTTCGAGTTCGAGAACGTGCCGATCGCCGCGATCGACGCGGTCGAGGCATTGACGCCGGTGCGTCCGTCGGGCGTGGCGCTGCATACCGCGCAGCAGCGGGCGCGCGAGAAGATGTTCCTCGCCGACCACGGCATCCCGACCGCACCCTTCGCCCGTGCCGCCACGCTCGACGAGCTGTGGGAGGCAGTGGCGCGGGTCGGCATGCCGGCGGTGGTGAAGACCGCCGCCTTCGGCTACGACGGCAAGGGGCAGCACAAGGTCACCAGCGAGGCGGCAATCGAACCGGTCTGGAAGGCCATCGGCCACCAGGAGGCGGTTGTCGAGAAGTTCATCAGCCTCCAGGCGGAGGTTTCGGTGATCGCCGCGCGGGGCGCCGACGGCGCCATCGCGCAGTACCCGTTGTTCGAGAACCGTCACCAGAACCACATCCTCGATCTGACGACGTGCCCGGCGGCCGTGCCGCAGGCGATTGCCGCGCGCGCCGGCGAGATCACCCGCGCCATCCTCGAGGAGCTGCAGTATGTCGGGTTGCTGTGCGTGGAGTTCTTCCTCAGTACCGACGGCGAGTTGCTGGTCAACGAGCTGGCGCCGCGGCCGCACAACTCCGGGCACCTGACGTTCGACGCCTGCGTCACCAGCCAGTTCGAACAGCAGGTGCGCGCCATTTGCGGGCTGCCGCTCGGCTCGACCGACCTGCTGCGGCCGGCGGCGATGGCCAACCTGCTCGGCGAACTTTGGGAGGACGGCGAGCCGAACTGGGCGGCGGCCTGTCGCTTCAGTGACGTCAAGCTGCACCTTTACGGCAAGGCAGAGCCGAGGCCGGGCCGCAAGATGGGCCACCTCACGGCCATGGCCCGGACCGTCGACGAAGCGCAGGACCGTGTGATTGCCGCTCGCGACGCGCTGCTGATTTAGGCCGGTCCCGGCGCAGCACCACCGCCGGGTCCGCTGCGCGGCACAAGACGCGAACTCGCCTGCGGGAAGACCGTACGCGTGCGCGTCTAGGGCGTAAGCGTCAGCGTGTGCTCGGCCGGACCTGGCAGGAACGGCGTGGCGTCACCGCGCACCCACGCCGGGTGCGAGTTGGCGTAGTACGGCGAGAGCGGGTTGCCACTCTGGCCCCCCGGCATCTGCATGATGCCTTCGGCTTCTCGGCCCGGCGACACCACCATGCGCTCGGATGGACCGTTCGCACCCCAGTGCATGTTCGGCGTATACAGGTCGCCCGCCAGCCGCTGCGCCGGCATGTCCAGCCAGCGCGCCGCAAACGGCAGGGCAGCCGACAGCGGGTGCCGGTAGTGGGTCGGGTTGTACTCGGCCCAGATACGGTCGCGCAGCGGCCCACCCCAGTCGCGCCGGGTCCGCTCGACCATCAGGTCCGCCGCGTCGACCAGCAACTGGTTCCAGGTCTGGTACTGCGGGTCGAGCAGGTGAAACGGCTGCTCGGTGACCAGCTTCCAGATCGCGCCTTCACGCCGGCGGATGACGCCGTAGTCGAATGCCGGATCCGCTTCGTAGCAATCCGCCAGCACGAAGCTGGCGACGCTCTCGAACACCTGCTCGCGGAACGCTCGCGTCAGCCGGTAGGCAGCGGAATCGGGCGCCGCCTCGCCACTCCACTGCTGCTGGACGATGTCGCGCAGCTGCTCGCGGTCAGCGTGCCCGGCGACGACCGCCGGCGTGAGCGTGCGTAGCAGCAGCTCGCGCCAGCGCGCCAGGAAGTCGGCGCGCGTGTCGAGCTGGATGGCGAGCAGATCGCGCGCTGCGAACCGGCTTCGCGCCGCCAATCGCTGCCGGATCGCGTGCGCGCGCGAGCCCACCTCGTAGCTGCCGTCGCCGAGCAGCGCCAGCATCTCGCCGTCGACGACACGGGCGTTCGCCGTCCACAGCCGGCCGCCGTGCGGGTCGATGAGCCGCGGATACTCTCGCGTATCGATCCAGCCACGCCAGCCGCGCGTGCCGTCTGCCCAGGAGGCGGGCAGTTGGCCGTCGATGCCGACGCGCCGCGGGATCGCACCAAAAATGCTCCAGCCGATCCGGCCGCTCCGCTCGGCCGCCACCATGTTCTGGCCCGGCGTACCGAGCCCGTTGGCGGCGTCGAACAGCTGCTCGAGCGTCCTGGCCGTTTCGAGCGGTGCGTACGACGCCGCCAGCCGCTCCGCGGAATGCGCCACCCACGCATAGGCGCGCGATCGCCCCTGGCGGTCTCGTGGCAGCACCGGCCCCCACACCGTCCAGACGACGTCATCGTGTTCGTCGTCGCGGCCGGCGACCGGGATCGCTTCGTCGTAGTGCTCGAACTGGCGCCAGCCATCGGCGGTGCGGTACCGCCCCGGCCGCGCCGGATCGGTTTCGAGCAGTACCACATCACCCCAGTCGGCATAGGTGTTGGTGAAGCCCCAGGCGACGTGGGTGTTGCTGCCGATGACCATCGCGGCAACGCCCGGCAGCGTCATGCCGATCAACCGGTGCGGTGTGCCCGGACTGGCGGGATCGGGCCACTGCAGCGCGACGCGATACCAGGTATTGGGCACGCGGATGGTGAGGTGCATGTCATTGGCGACGAGTGCGCCGCCATTGCCAGTCAGCGTGCCCGAGACCGCGAAGTTGTTGCTGCCGACCGCGCCGCCTGCCGAACCCGCGGTACGCGCCGCCACCTCGAGCGGCCGCGGCGGCAGGGCAATGCTGCCCTTGACGGCGCGCCGCCGCCGCAGGTCGAAGACCTCCGGCCCCGGCACCGCCGGCACTGCAAACGCCTCACCGACGACCGGCGCGTCCCACTCGGTACCGCGCGGCGCCATCAGCGCCACCATCTCCGGCGGCAGGACTTCGTGCATCGTCGCCAGCGTCCGCTCGTAGCTGCCGGTGCTGTCCTGCAGCGTGATGAACATCGACAGCACGACCAGCAGGCTGTCTTCGGGCTGCCAGCGCGCCGGCTGCTGACCGAGCGCGAGATATTCGAAGGGCGCGGCGCCGAGTGCCGCGAGACCGCCATTGACCCCCTCGGTGTAAGCCGCCAGCGTGGCGCGGTCGGGTGCGGCCATCAGCGAGACGGCACGATGCGCCTGGGCCCGGAACCGGTGGATGCGCACCTGGCGATCGACGTCGAGCGCCGCCGGCCCTACCAGGCCCGAGAGCTCGCCGGCGGCACGCCGGCGTGCCAGGTCCATCTGGAAGAAGCGGTCCTGCGCGTGCACGAACCCGGTCGCCCGGGCCACGTCGTCGCGCGAGGCGCCGACGATCGTCGGCACGCCGAGCGCGTCGCGCGTAACCGTCACTGGCGCGCCGAGGCCTCGCTGCTGCACGGTGCCGTCGAGCGCCGGCAGGCTGGCGCTCACCCGCGAGCGCACCCACAGGGCGCCCGCGCCGCCGATGATTGCCAGCACGATCAGCACCGTGACGAGGACGAGCAGAAGCCGCCGACGCATAATGGTGCAATCTTAGGGCAGGCAAGGATGATCGACGATTGAAGACGCGCTACAACCGATCCCCCTGGATCGACCGTGTTCCGCTCGCGCGGCGTCCCGCCTACGCCCGGCTTCGCGGTCAGCAGGCCGCGGATGTCGTCATCATCGGCGGCGGCCTGACCGGCTGTGCCACGGCGCACGCCTGTGCAGCGGCGGGCATCACTACTGTGCTGCTCGAAGCCGATCGGATCGGGCAGGGGAGCAGCGGCCGGAGCGCAGGCCTGCTGCTCGCGGAACCGGGCCCGGCGTTCCGCGAGCTCTCGGCCGCACTCGGAGCACGCGCCGCCCGGCAGGCGTTCGCGGCGTGGCAGCGCGGGACGCGCGACGCGGCCGCCCTGATCCGCCGGCTGGCGATCCGCTGCGATCTGGAGGCGCTCCAGGCGTGGACGATCGGCGTCGCCACCGCCGCATCGCTGCAGCGCGAGTTCGAGGCGCGGTCAGCCGCGGGAGTGCCTTGCCGCTGGCTGCGGGCAACGCAGGCCCAGCTGGTGACGGGGCTGACACCGGCTGGTGCGCTGCGGCTGCCGGACGGGGCGGCGGTCGACGCCTACCGCGCCTGCACCGGCCTGAGCGCCGCCGCCGCCGCGCGCGGCGCACGACTGTTCGAGCGAACCGCTGCAACGAGCGTTCGCCCGACGCGCGAGTACGTCGAGGTGACGGCTGCCACTGGCTCGGTTCGCGCGGCCACCGCTGTCATCACGACCGGCGCCGCCACCGCTGAATTCAAGCCGCTGCAGCGCCACTTCAAGCGTCGTCAGACCTATCAGGTCCTCACGGCGGTGCTGCCGCTCCCCGTGCGGAAGAGCATCGGCCCGCGCAGGGGCACCTTTCGCGACGACCTGTCACCACGTCATCGCGTCCGCTGGACGAGCGACCATCGCATCCTGGTCGGCGGCGCTGATCAGGACGAACCCGCCGCCCGCTCCCGTGATGCCGCGGTGATCCAGCGCACGGGTCAACTCATGTACGAGCTGCTGACGATGTATCCGGCGATCGCCGGCTTGAAGGCGGAGTACGGCTGGGGCCTGCCGTACGGCGAGACCGCGGACGGGTTGATGTACATCGGCCCGCACCGCAACTATCCCCGTCACCTGTTCGCGCTCGGCGGCAGCAGCGATTCGATCACCGGCGCGTTTGTCGCTGCGTCGATCCTGGTGCGCCATCTCCGCGACCTGGCGCGGAAGGAAGACGAGGTGTTCGGATGGACGAGATGAACGGCGTCGGCGCCGTCGACCTGCTGGCGATCGGCCCGCACCCGGACGACATCGAGATCGGCATCGGCGGCATCGTCGCCAAACACGCTTCGCTTGGGGCGCGGGTCGGTTTGTGCGATCTGACCGCCGGCGAGATGGGCAGCAACGGCACCGTCGACGAGCGGCTGGCCGAGGCGGCAGCGGCGAGCGCCATCCTCGGGGCAGCGTGGCGCGTGAACTTGCGGCTGCCGGACCGGGCGATTGGCACCGGCCCCGAACATGCGCGCGCCGTTGCCGGCCTGGTGCGGCGGACGCGGGCCCGGGCGGTGGCGGTGCCCTACTGGTCGGATCGGCATCCCGACCACGTTGCCGCCAGTCACATGTTGACCGACGCCGTGTTCAACGCCGGCCTGCGCCGCTACGTCGCCGACGGCGAGCCGTGGAAGCCTGACTGGATCTGCTACTACTTCATCAACGACTCGGCGCCACCATCGTTTGTCGTCGACGTCAGTCGTCACTACGAAACGAAGCGGCGCGCCCTTGCGGCACACGTCAGCCAGTTCCGGCCGGCCAGCCGCGACGCGGTGCCGACGCGGCTCACCGCTGCCAGCTTCCGGCAGCTGGTCGAAAGCCGCGATGCGCAGTTCGGCGCCCTGGCAGACGTCGCCTTTGCTGAAGGGATCGTCGTCAAGCAGCCGGTCGTCGTTGCCGGCCTGTTCCGTCACCGGGACGCGCCGTGAACATCGGCATGGTGTGCTACCCCTCGGTGGGTGGCAGTGGCGTGGTTGCCACCGAGTTGGGCAAGGCGCTGGCCCGGCGTGGCCACCAGGTGCACTTCATCAGCACCGAGACGCCTTTCAGGCTCGAGTTCCAGGAAGGCCTGTCATTCCATCAGGTGCTCACGCCGAGTTACCCGCTGTTCCGCGAACCGCAGTACCTGCTGGCGCTGTCGAACAAGATCGTCGAAGTCGCCCGCGATCACCTGCTCGACGTGGTGCATGCCCACTACGCGGTGCCGCACGCCACCGCGGCGTTCCTGGCGCGGCAGGTGCTGGCCGCTGCTGGCGCGCAACCGGCGCCGCGGGTCGTGACAACGCTGCACGGCACCGACATCACGCTGGTCGGCAACGATCCGTCGTATTCGCAGATCGTTGCGTTCTCGATCGAGCAGTCCGACGGCGTCACCGCCGTTTCCGACAGCCTGCGCGCCTCGACCTACGCGGAACTTGGTGTCCGCCGGCGCATCGACGTCATCCCGAACTTTCTCGATTGCGACGCGCATCGCCGCGTCAACCGCCCGGACCTGCGTCGACATTTCAACGGCGGGGATCCGGAGACCAGGATCGTCATCCATGTCTCGAACTTCCGGCCGGTGAAGCGGATCGACGCCGTGCTCGGAATCTTCGACCGGATCAGACGCACCATGCCGGCGCGGCTGCTGCTCGTCGGCGACGGTCCGGAACTCGGGCCGGCGCACCGCCAGGCGCGGGCGCTCGGGATGGACACGCTGGTGCACTCGGTCGGCGCCCAGGAGAATGTCCTGCCGCTGCTCTCGCTCGCCGATGTCTTCCTGCTGCCGTCGGCGCAGGAGAGTTTCGGGCTCGCGGCGCTCGAAGCCATGGCGTGCGAGGTGCCGGTGGTCGCCTCGCGGGTCGGCGGGCTGCCCGAGGTGATCGAGCATGGCATCAGCGGCTTCCTGCATCCCCCGGAGGCGCTCGACGACATGGCCGCGAGCGCCACGGCGCTGCTGACCGACGCGGCGCTGCACCGTCGCATCGCCGACAACGCCTGTCAGCGCGTGCGGACGCAGTTCTGTACGGAGCACATCGTGCCGATGTACGAGGCGTGCTACCAGGGGCTGACGGACTGACCGGGCGATTGGCGGCCGTTGTATGCTCGTGATATGAACCGAGTTCTGCGCTGTTTCACCGCATTACCCCTCTTCCTCCTCGCCTTCCTGCTCGCTGCTGCTCCGGCCTTCGCGCAGTCGCAGGCGGCCAACGGCTCAATCGAAGGCACCGTCACCGACCCGTCGGGTGGTGTGCTTCCCGGTGTGGTCGTGACCATCACCAGCACCGATACCGGCGCGGTGCGCTCGGTCGTCAGCAACGAGAGCGGCCTGTATCGAGCGCCGCTGCTGCCGCTCGGCGGCTATACCGTCACGGCGGAACTCCAGGGCTTCAAGAAGTTCGAACAGACCGGTGTGCGCCTGTCGGTCGGCCAGTCCGTCGTCATCAACCCGGTGCTCGCCGTGGGCGGGCTGACTGAAACCGTCAGCGTCAGTGCCGCGGACATCCCGGCCCTCGACCTCGGGCGCATCGACATCGGCCACACGATGAGCGAGACGGAGGTGCAGAACCTGCCGCTCGTCGCCAGGAACCCGTACAACTTCGCCCTCGTCCAGCCCGGCGTCACCGGCACGGAGAACGTCGAGTTCGGCGTGCCGCGCCTCGCCGCCAACGGCGCAGCGATGCGCATCAACTACCAGATCGACGGCAACACCAATACCGAGAAGGACCGCGCCGGCCTGCGGCTGCTGCCGATCTCGGAAGTGATGGTGCAGGAGATCAAGGTGGTGACGACCGGCTTTGCGCCGGAGTTCGGCCAGACCATGGGCATGGTCTACAACGCGGTGACGCCATCGGGCACCAACACCTTCCGTGGCTCGGGCAGCTACCTGTTCCGCCGCAAGGACTTCAGCGCGTATCCGTTCTTCTTCACGCAGCCCAAGACCGGCGTGAACAAGCCCGACACCAAGGTGGACACCGGCACCGCCGCAGTCGGCGGGCCCATCCTCAGGAACCGGCTGTTCTTCTACGGCGGCTGGGAGCAGACGCGGCGGGATCTGTCCTCGACCAAGCCGATCACCATCACGGCCGAGAATGCCGCCGCCATCGGCCTGGCACCGCAGCCCGCCGCCGCGCCGAACGTCTCGACCGGCAAGTTCTGGATCGGCAAGGGCGACTACCAGGTCACTCCATCGACCCGCGCAACGTTGCGGTTCGTCAGCTTTGCCAACGACGCGCCTTACAACAGCGGTGCCGGCATCAACGCGCTGGAACGGCAGACCGACTTCCTCGACTCGATGTCATCGACGGCGGGACAGCTCGTGTCGACCATCGGCTCCAGCATGCTGAACGAGGCGCGTGTCCAGTTCGCGCGCCGGCATCAGAGCTCGGTGGCCAACTCCGATTCCGGCACCGGCCCGGCAATCCTGATTTCCGGCATCGCCGGCTTCGGCAGTCCGCGCGCGGCAACCGGTCAGGACAACGCCGGTTTCGACTTCCAGCAGAACATCACGCAGGTCATCGACAATTTCACCTACCTGCGCGCGCGTCACAGCTACAAGGTCGGCTTCGACTGGCAGCACATCTACGACGAACGCACGGCAGCGCCGCAGTTCCTCTACACGTTCCCGTCGATCGCCGCGTATCAGGCCGCGCGCACCGGCAGCAATCCGTTCGGCTACACGACGATGACGCAGATCACCGGCGATCTGGGCTTCGACATGTCCACCAACCTGTACAGCGCCTTCGTCCAGGACGACTGGCAGGTGGCGCAATCGGTCAAGGTGCTCTACGGTCTGCGCTACGACCTGTATGCCTATCCGAGCGGCGACCCGGCGGCGCCGCTGGCATCGTCACAGAACTTCAATATCGACAAGAACAACTTCGGGCCGCGTGCCGGTGTCGCCTGGACACTGAATCCACGGACGGTGCTCCGCGCCAGCACGGGGGTCATGTACGACCAGGCGCTGCTCGGCGCGTACGAGCAGGCCTTGCAGCTGTCCGGTTCGCCCAAGGCGCCGGCATACACCTTCAGCGGCACCCAGGCCGGCGCGCCGGCGTTCCCCGCGGCTGCCGGCACCGGTGTCCTGCCGGTGCAGTCTCCGTGGACCGTTGATCCCGAGTTCCAGGTGGCGCACACGTGGCAGAACAGCGTCCAACTGGAACGCGCCTTCGCCCGCGACCTGACGGCCTCGGCCTCGTTCATGTACGCGAAGGGGTCGCAGCTGCCGGTGGTCACCGACGTCAACCTGATCAACCCGGTCGGGCAGCTCGCCGACGGCCGGCCGATCTACAGCACCGCGGTGAATGCGGCCACCCGGCTCGACCCGCGCTTCAACCACATCAGCCAGGTGCAATCGATCGGCGAGTCGACGTTCCGTTCGCTGACGCTGCAGGTTTCGAAGCGCTTCGCGCAGGGGCTGACGTTCAACATGCAGTACTCGCTCGGCAAGGGCGAGGACAACACGCCGCTGCTGACGCAGCTCACCGTGCAGTCGGAACCGGGCCGCTCGGACCCGAGCAACCTCGACCGCGACGAGGGACCCGAACCCGCTGGACATGCGCCACAACTTCACCGGCGACATCGTCTACACGTCGACCAACAGCTCGGAGAATGCCCTGGTGCGCGGCCTGCTGAACGGCAACCAGCTCGGCTTCCTGCTGCAGTTCAACAGCGGGCTACCGGTGAACCTGCTGTCCAATCGCGACCTCAACCAGGATGGCATCCTGAGCGACCGTCCGATCGGCATCAGCCGCAACTCCTTCTACCTTCCCGCGCGCAAGAATGTCGACTTCCGCTATACGCGGGCAATTCCGGTGCGCGGCTCGGTGCGCGGCGAGGTCGTCGCCGAGATGAAGAACCTGTTCAACACCGAGCAGAATTCGAACTTCACCAATTCGATCGCGGTCGACGTGCTCGGCAATCCCGTGACACCGATCCCGACCGACGCCGCGCTCTTCCCCGGGCGCACCGGCTTCGAGCAGCGCAAGTTCCAGCTCGGGTTCCGCGTGCGGTTCTAGGTCTCAGGGTCCGCTTCCATCCAAACCTACGAATCTGTAGGCCGGGCGCGCGCCGCGCGCGCCCGGCTCGCTCCCGCCCCCTGACTGCCTGCAATCGTCTAACATCACCGCGGGAGGCGGCCCATGGCCCGCGGAGATACACAGATCCATCACCTGCTGCGGCGAGCCGGGTTTGGCGCCGGTGCGGACGACCTTCGCGCGGCCGCGAATCGCTCGTACGGTGGTGTCGTCGAAGATTTGCTCGAGTACCAGCGTCAGCCCGACGACGTGGACACGAAGATCGGCCAGGCCGCCTATTCGGGCGTGACCGCCCGGGGAGAGTTTTCGCCCAACACCGTCATCGACGATGCGCGGCAGCGGTGGATGTTCCGGATGATCCACTCGGCGCGACCGCTGCAGGAGAAGATGGCGCTGTTCTGGCACAACCACTTCGCCACCGGCTACAGCAAGGTTGCCGGGTTCGGCGGCTCGATCCAGGGCACCAAGATGATGGCCTTGAAGGCTGGAGCACTGCCCGGTCCGCAGGGCCAGGTCGAGACGTTCCGGCAGCTCGCGCTCGGCAGCTTTCGCGACCTGCTGATCGAGATGGCCAGGGACCCGGCGATGCTGGTGTGGCTCGACGGCCGTACCAACACGCGGGCGCGGCCGCAGGAGAACTTCGGCCGCGAAGTGATGGAGCTGTTCACGTTCGGCATCGGCAATTACAGCGAGCAGGACGTCTACGCAGCGGCGCGGGTGTTCACGGGCTGGAACCTGCGGCTGGTCGGTGGCCGCAGTCGACGATCCGGCCGCGTACTACGAGTTCGTCTACAACGCCAACCAGCACGACACGGCCGCCAAGTCGTTCAGCTTCCCGGTCTACCCTGACGGCGGCCGCACGATCCCGACGCGCGCGGCGGCCGCGGGCATGCAGGACGGTATCGACTTCCTGACCGCCTTGGCGCGTCACCCGCAAACCGCGCGCCGCCTCGCCGCGCAAGCTGTGGGGCTTCTTCATCAGCGAGGTCGACCGCGCCCGACCGCATCTTCGTCGAGGACGTGGCCGACGTCTACACGCGCAACGACACCAACCTCAAGCCGGTGGTCGCTGCCATCCTCCAGTCACGCTGGTTCGTCGATCCCGCGCACGTCTACGCCACGGTACTCGTGGCCGGCGGAGTTCGTGGCGCGCTCGGTGAAGGAAGTCGGCTGGGCCGGCTTCTCGGTGGATCGACGCGGACGCCGCTGACCAACATGGGGCAGACGCTGTTCGAGCCGCCCGACGTCAACGGCTGGGAACTCGGCCAGGGCTGGTTCTCGACCGGCGCCATGCTGGCGCGCATGAACTTCGCCTCGGCGCTCGCTGCGAACCAGAAGTTCAATCTCGCGCGCGACGCCGTCGCCGCCAGGGCGAGCCCCGAGCAGCTGGCTGCCTACTTCACCGATCGGCTCACCGCCGCGCCGTTCGATGCGGTGCCCTACGGCGAGCTGATTGCCTACCTGCGCAGCGGCGGCACCTGGACCGGCGCGGACACGCAACTGCAGTCGAAGGCCGCCGGCCTCGTCCGCCTGATCGTCGGCTCGGGGGAGTATCAGTTTGTCTAGTTCGTGGTTCGTGGTTCGTAGACCGAAGACCTTTCCTAGCTCTTAGCCGAGAGAAGCCATGTCCGTTTCACGCAGAACCTTCATTCGCGGCGGCGTGGCGGCGTTCACGGTCAGCTTCGCCGCACCGTCGTTCTCTGAGCGATATCGCCTCGGCGCAGGGCGCCCGGTCGCGCAGCCTGGTGGTGGTCTACCTGTCGGGCGGCAACGACGCGCTCAGCACGGTGGTGCCTTACACCGACCCGTTCTACTACAGCCGTCGCCCGGCGATCGCCGATCCCGGCGGGGCAAGTGTTGCAGATCGGCAGCGATGCCGGCGGTGCGGCGCTCGGTCTACATCCGCGGCTCGACGGGGCTGCGCGACATCTTCAACGAAGGACGGCTCGCCGTTATCCAGCGGGCCGGGTATGCCGAACTCGAGCCGCTCGCACTTCCAGGGGACCGACATCTGGGGCACGGCCGACCCCTCGTCGCCAGCCGGCATGGGCTGGCTGGGCCGGTACCTCGAGACGGTTCCTCGCCGACCCGCTAGCGGGCTGGGCGGCCACACGGGAAGTGCCGCGAGCGCTGCTGTCACGGCAGGTAGCCGTGCCGGCGATCCCCGACGCGCGCAGCTACAGCTTCAACAGCCCGAACGGCGGCGCCGAGGCGGTCAACGAGCGAAACGCCGCGGTGCGCATCTCGTCACATGTACCCGCCGGGCGCCCACAGTCTGTCGTTCGTGAACGGCTCGGCCCGCGGCGCGCTCGAAACGCTCGACCGCGTCGCATCGGTGGCCAGCTACACCGGCACGACCGCCTATCCGAACAACGGCTTTGCGCTCGCCCTGCGCACCGTCGCCGGCTCGATCGTGCGCGGTACCGGCACCCGCGTCTACTGGGTGTCGACCGGCGGCTTCGATACGCATTCGAACCAGGGCGCGGCGGGCGCAGGCGCCTACGCCAGCCTGATGAGCACGCTGGGCGACGGCCTGCTCGGCGTTCTACACCGACCTGCGGAACCAGGGGCTGCTGAACGACACGCTGACGCTGCAGTTCTCGGAGTTCGGCCGGCGCATCTCCGAGAACGGCAGCCAGGGCACAGATCATGGTGCTGCCGGGATCATGCTGGCCCTGGGCGGTGGCGTGCGCGGCGGGATCTACGGCAAGGCCCCTTCGCTCGACCCGAACCCTGGCAACCCGACACTCGAGAACAGCGGTGGCGACGTTGCCTACGAGACCGACTTCCGCTCGGTCTACGCGCGCATTCTCGACGGCTGGCTCGGCGCGAATTCGGTATCGGTCCTCGGCGGCGACTTCAGGGGTGGTGCGCCCGCCATCGTTTGAGCGTCTGAGAGGGTTCCGAGAACCGTTCTTCGGGATCCCGCTACGAGACCGCGCAGCTGGTTCTCGACGGGCTCGGCGATCCGCGCGACCCGTCCCGGAGGGGCTCGAAATGCCGACCTGCTACGGCCGACCGTAGATGGCGGCGAGCGCCGGCCCGAGCGCCGGGTAGCTGAAGCGGAACCCGAGCGACTCCGCTTTCGCCGGCAGGACTCGCTGGCCGCCCAGGATCATGGCGTCGGCCATCTCACCCATCGCCAGGCGCAGTGCGAACGCCGGCGCCGGCAGCAGCGCCGGCCGGCGCAGCGCTCGGCCGAGAGCGCGAGCGAAGCTGGCGTTGTTGACCGGCGCCGGGGCGGTCGCGTTCAGCGGCCCGGCCACGGCGGTCGCCAGCGCCCACTGCACCAGTGCGACCCAGTCGGCGATGTGGATCCACGACACGTACTGCTTGCCGGAGCCGATCGGCCCGCCGGCAAAGAGGCGGAAGGGGAGGGCTAGTTGCGGCAGCGCGCCCCCTTCCGGCGAGAGCACGACTCCGGTGCGCAGCAGCACGACCCGTGCGACGTCGGCCGCCTTCGACGCCTCGGCCTCCCAGGCGATGCACACGCGGGCCAGGAAGTCGTCGCCCGGACCGGACGCTTCGGTCAGCGGCTCGTCGCCGCGCGAGCCGTAGAAGCCGATTGCGGATCCGTTGATCAGCCGCGGCGGTGTTGCGGCATTGCGGATCGCCGCCACCAGCAATGCCGTCGATCGTGTCCGGCTGCCGATGATCTCGGCCTTGCGCGCCTCGGTCCAGCGGCCGGCTGCGATCGGCGCTCCGGCCAGGTTGATCACCGCGTCGGCCGACTCCACCGCCGTGGTCCAGCCGCCGGGCTCGCGCTCGGTCGACCACAGGACGTCATCGGCGTGACGCGGCGTGCGCGTCAGTATCGCCACCTGGTGCCGATCGCGGCGAAGAGCCGCCACCAGCGCCCGCCCGAGCAGCCCTGAGCCTCCCGCCACCAGGATCTTCATCGCAGTTGTGCCTCCGCACCGCGTGCCGCCGCTTCACCGGCGGCAACGTCCACCCGTGTCAATACCGCTGCCCCGGCGAGGAAGAAGAAGACGACGGAGAGCAGGGCCGCACGGCTCGAGCCGAACACCGTCACCGACGCCGCGAACAGGGCCGGGCCGGCAATGCCGGCGAACTTCTCGAACACCGAGAAGAACCCGAAGTACTCGGACGACTTGTCCTTCGGAATCATGCGGGCGAACAGCGAGCGGCTGAGCGCCTGGCTGCCACCCTGGACGGTGCCGACGAGGAAAGCGAGGACGAAGAACTGCCAGGCCGTCGTCATGAAGAAGGCGAGGCCGCTGATCGCGACGTAGACCGAGAGCGCGATGTAGATTGCCGGCTTGGCGCCGATGCGTGCGGCAACGCCGCCAAACATGAAGGCGAACGGCACACCGACGAACTGCACCAGCACGAATGCGGCAATCTGCGCGTTCCGGTCGATGCCGATCTCCGCACCGTAGATGGCCGCCATCCGGATCATCGTCTGGATGCCGTCGTTGTACAGCAGGAAGGCGACCAGCATGAGGAACGCCTGCCGGTAGCCGCGCAGCTCGCGGAAGGTATGCGCCGCCTGGCGGAACGATGCCCAGATTGGCGGCGGCCCGCCCAGCGCGTGCGGGTCGACGGTCGCCGGCGGCTCCGGCACGTAGCGAAACAGCGGAATCGAGAACAGCGCCCACCACACGGCAACGCTGACGAAGGAGAGCTTGATCGCCGCAACGGTGTCCGGCAGGCCGAACAGCGCCGGGTTCAGGATCCAGGCGAGGTTGACGATCAGCACCACGCCACCGCCAAGGTAGCCGACGGCATACGCCGCCGTCGACACGCGATCGATCTCGTGCGGTGCGGCGATGTGCGGCAGCAGGGAGTCGTAGAAGACGAAGCTCGCGGCGATGCCGATGTTGGCGACCATGAACACTGCCGCGGCGTAGACCCAGTTGCCCTGATCGATGGTGGCCATCAGCAGCGTTGCGGTCACGCCCACCACCATCGAGACGGCGAGCAGCCGCTTCTTGCACGCGCGGTAGTCGGCGATCGCGCCGAGCACCGGACCGAGCAGCGCGACGATGGTCACGGCGATGGTCGTCGCCCAGGCAAACCGCGCCGTCGCCGCCGCCGGCGAGAGGCCGGCCGCGGCGTAATCGCTGAAGAATGGGGGAAACACCGCGGTGATGATCGTCGACTGGAACGCGGAGTTCGCCCAGTCGTACATCGCCCACGCGCGCAGTTCGCGGCGGTGCAGGCCGAGGCGCGACAGCAAAGTGGTCACGGGTATCAGCGCCTCGGCAGCGCCCTACGGGCGATGCAGCGGCAACTGGCCCGTGTAGATGGCCATGCCGACTACCGCGTCGACACCGGCGGCGTCGAGCCGGTCGATGTCGTCCCAGGTGGTGATGCCGCCCGCGGCGGTCACCCGGCGGCTGGTGGCGCCGCGTACGGCCAGGATCGCCGCCATGTCGGTCCCCTGCATCAACCCTTCGTTATCGACGTGCGTATAGAGGAATTCACCGCAAAACGGCGCCAGCGCCTGCACCGCGTCGACCGCGGTGATCGGCAGGATTGTCTTCCAGCCGTGAATCGCCACCTTGCCGCCGCGACTGTCGACCGCGGCAATCACCCGTTCCGCGCCGATCGCTTCGGCCAGCGTTCGCGCGAACTCGACGTCCACCCTGCCGTCGCGGAACAGCGCGGAACTGGCAATCACCGCGTGCGCGCCAGTGGCCAGCACCGCCGCGGCGCGCGCCACCGAGCGGATGCCACCGCCCATCCGGCACGGCAGGCGCGCACAGATCGTTGCCGCCAGCGCGGTATTGTCGCCGCGGCCCATCGCCGCGTCGAGGTCGATCAGCTGCACGCGAGGGAAGGCGGAGAACTTCTGGATCCACGGCTCAGGGTCGGCCTCGCGGATGGCCAGCTTGTCGCCCTGGATCAGCTGGACGACGTGGCCGTTCTGGAGATCGATCGATGGGATGAGCATGTCAGAGGCGGACCGGGATGCCGTGCGTGCGCAGGTGCCGCTTCAGGTCGGCGACACTTGATTCGGCGTAGTGGAAGATGGATGCCGCCAGCGCTGCGTCGGCGTGGCCGGCGGTGAAGACCTCGGTGAAGTGATCGAAGGTGCCGGCGCCGCCGGACGCGATCACCGGGATCTCGACGGCATCAGAGACCGCGGCGGTCATCTCGCAATCGAACCCGGCGCGCGTGCCGTCGCGGTCCATCGAGGTCAGCAGAATCTCGCCGGCGCCGCGCGACTCGGCTTCGCGCGCCCATTCGACGGCGTCGCGCGCCGCGTCGGCGGTGCCGCTGCGCACGTAGACGGCAAAGCCGCTGTCGCGACGCTTGGCGTCGATCGCCACGATCACCGCCTGGCTGCCGTATCGGTTCGCCAGCGTCGTAATCAGGCCAGGCTCGCGCAGTGCCGCGGTGTTCAGGCTGATCTTGTCGGCGCCCGCCTCGATCGCCGCCGCCGCGTCGTCCTCGGAGCGGATGCCGCCGCCGACCGTCAGCGGCAGGAAGATCTCGCTGGCGACGGCGCCGATGGTCCGCGCCATCGCCTGGCGCTTCTCGAGGGTGGCGGTGATGTCGAGGATGACGACCTCGTCGATGCCCTCGACGTTGTAGCGCCGCGCCAGTTCGCCAGGGTCGCCGGCGTGGCGCAGCTGCTGGAACTGCACCCCCTTGACCACCTGGCCGTCGCGCACGTCGAGGCAGGCGATGATCCGCTTGGTCAGCATCAGCCGCAGATCTCGACGAAGTTGCGGACAATCTGCAGCCCCGCGTCGCTCGATTTCTCGGGATGGAACTGCACACCGAAGATGTTGTCGCGTTCGACGACCGCGGCGAAGGTGTTCGCGTGCGTCGTCGCGGCGACGCATTCCTGCGTCACCGGTGCGGCAAACGAGTGCGTGAAGTAGACCTGGGCGCCCGGGGCAACGCCGCGCAGCAGCCGGGCGGCACTGCGGAACTGCAGCGCGTTCCATCCGACATGTGGCACCTTCAACCGCTGCCCCGGGTTGTTCTGCAGGCGCGTGATCCGGCCGGGGATGACGCCGAGGCCCTCGACGTCCGGCGCCTCGTCGCTTCCCTCGAACAGCCACTGCATGCCGAGGCAGATGCCGAGCAGCGGCTTGCCTCGCGCCACATCGGCGGCGATGGCATCGCGCCACTCGCCCTCGAGCGCCGGCGGTGGCGCCGAAGTGGCCGACGCCTGGCACGATCAGGCCGCGCGCACTTGCGCATTCAGCCGGCGAGCCGGGCACAGTGAAATGGGCGCCGAGCGCCGCCAGTGCCTTGCGCACCGAGGTCAGGTTGCCGGCGCCGTAATCGAGCAACGCGATCACAGCAGCCCCTTGGTGCTGGGCAGCATCGCCGCCAGCCGCGCGTCACGCGCGCAGGCGACACGCAGCGCCCGTGCGAAGGCCTTGAACACCGCTTCGATGTGATGGTGGCTGGACCGGCCGTAGAGCACCTTGGCGTGCACGTTGGCCCGGGCACCGATGGCGAAGCCGTCGAAGAAGTCGTGCACCAGCTCGGTCTGCAGGTCGCCGACCATCCGCACCTTGACCTTCAGATCGACGACCGCATGCGGCCGTCCGCTCAGGTCGATGGCGACGACGGCAAGCGTCTCGTCCATCGGCATGACGAAGTAGCCGGCGCGGTTGATGCCCTTCCGGTCGCCAAGCGCCTTCAGCACGCTCTCGCCGAGCACGATGCCGACGTCCTCGACGGTGTGGTGCTGATCGACGTCGAGGTCACCGGTCGCCTTCAGCGTCAGGTCGAATCCGCCATGCCGCGTCAACAGTTCCAGCATGTGATCGAAGAACCGGATGCCGGTACTGACGTCGTAGCGGCCGCCGCCATCGACGACCAGCCTGCCGGTGATCTGGGTCTCGGTGGTCTGGCGATCGAAGTCGGCCGCGCGCACCGTGCCGGTGGCCGCCGCCGGCGCCGGTCGCGCCGGGCCTCGTTTGTTCGTTGCTTTCATTGCGCCTGCCTCGCCGCGCGTTGCGCCATCACCACTGCCTGCAGCGCGGCGATGGCCCGCTCGGTGTGCTCGACGACGCCGGCGGTGATGCGAATGCAGCCGGCGGTGGCCGGGTCCTTCGACCGGTCGCGCACGTGAATGCCGCGAGCGGCGAGCGCCTTCCACGAAGGGTGCGACCGGGTCGCCGACACGGACCAGCACGTAGTTGGCCGCGCTCCGCCAGTAGGTCAGGCCGAGACGATCGCAGGTGGCGTAGAGGAGCCGCCGCGACTCGTCGACCTGTGCCGCGTAGCGCGGCAGGAACTCGCGGTCGTCGAGCGCGGCGAGGGTCGCAGCCATGGCGACAGAATTGATGTTGAAGGGGAGCGTGACGCTGCGAATCGGGTCGAGCGCCTGCCGGCTGGCCGATCAGGATGCCGACGCGCATCCCGGCCAGCCCGTAGGCTTTCGAGAACGTACGGCCGACCAGCACGTTCGGGTGAGCCGAGCAGCCGCGGCAGGAAGGATGCTCCGCCGAATTCGATGTAGGCCTCGTCGATGAGCACCACGGCGCCGGCAGCCGCGCTCGGCAATCCGCTCCAGTTCCGCCACCGGGATCAGCTGCCCGGTGGGGTTGTTCGGCGTGTTCAGGAACACCAGCCGCGTGCGCGGCGTGATCGCCGCGATCACCGCATCCGTGGGAAAGCGGAACTCGCGGTCCGGCGGCACGCGCACGCTGGTGGCGCCGACAGCGGCCGTGGCATTGGGGTACGGATCGAACGCAGGCAGCGGCACGATCGTCTCGGCGTCGTGGATGCGCGGCCGGGCGATATGGCCGACCGCGGCCATCAGGATCCCCTCATCCAGGCCGTTGGTCAGCAGCACCCAATCCGGGTCGACGTCGAAGTGCCTGGCGCAGGCAAGGACCAGGTCGGTATACACCGGGTAGGCGGAGATGTCGGTCGCCTGCAGCCGCTGGATCGCCTCGAGCACCCGCGGCGAGCAGCCACCGGTGTTCTCGTTCAGGTGCAGCCGCAGCCCATCACCTGGATCGGGATAACCCTGGATGATCATGCCTTCCTCATGCGGATCGCCACCGACTCGGCGTGCGCCGTCAGCCCCTCGGCGGTGGCCAGCGTCGATCGACGCGTCTCGCCGATGCGGCGCAGCCCCGCCGCGGTCACGCGCTGCACGGTGATCTGGCGAACGAAGTCGGCGGCCGACAGGCCGCCGCGCACGCGCGCCGCGCCGGCGGTCGGCAGCACGTGGTTCGAGCCGATCGCGTAGTCGCCGGCGACCTGCGCCGACCAGCTCGCCGACGAACAGCGACCCGGCACACCGCACCTGCGCGGCCACCGCGTCGTCGTCGACGACCAGGTGCTCGGCGGCCGCCGACGTTGGCCAGCTCGATCGCCTCGCCGAGCGATGCTGGTGACGATGATGCCGCCGTGCGCGCGAAGCGACGTCGCGCGCCGGCCCGCTCGCGGGCATGCCGCGCCGCAACGTCGCTGCGCGACCCGTGCCGCCAGCGTCGCGGCTCGGCGTGATCAGCACGGCGCGCGCATCCGGATCGTGCTCGGCCTGCGCGATCAGATCGGCGGCGATCCAGGCCGCCGGGCCGCGCGCTGGCGACGATGACGATCTCGGTCGGACCGGCGTAGAAGTCGATGCCGCAGTCGGCGGCGACCAGCGCCTTGGCCGACGGCGACGTAGCGATTGCCGGGGCCGACGATCTTGTCGACGCGCGGCACCGTCGCGGTGCCGTAGGCCAGCGCCGCGATGGCGTGCGCGCCGCCGATGCGGAACAGCCGCGACACGCCGGCCTCGAGCGCCGCCGCCATCACCACCGGCTCGGGACGCGGGCAGACGGCGATGACTTCGGTCGACGCCGGCCGCCGCCGCCGGAATCGCCGTCATCAGCAGCGACGAGGGCAGCGGATAGCGGCCGCCCGGCACGTAGCAGCCGACCCGGTCGAGCGGGATGATCGCGCTGCTCGACGCTGACGCCCGGGCGCGACGTCGCACGCGCCAGCCGCGCGGCACCTGCTGCCTGGCGACCGACGCGGATGTGTCGGGCGGCGGTGCGGATGGCGGCGCGCACCGGCCGGGGACACCGTGCCGCTGCCGCGCGCATCTCGTCGCGCGACGACTCTCGATCGGGCCGTCGAGCGCGGTCGAACTTGCGCGCGTAGCGCGAGCAGCGCCGCGTCACCGTCGCGGCGCACGTCGCCGACGATCGCGGCGACCTGCGCGCTCGGTCGACCGCGTCGCGACCCGCTCGGGCGACAGCAGCGCCGCGACGGCGCGCGCGATTGGTCGACGTCGACGATGCTCATCAATCAAATCCCAGATCCAGGTTGCCGGATCGCCGACTACCAATCACCAACCGACAGTCGAGACTCAGTCACAGCACGATCTTGTTGAGCGGGTACTCGACGATGCCCTGGCCGCCGGCGGCCTTGAGCTTCGGGAATCAGGTCGCGGACGGTGCGTCTCCTCGATGATCGTGTTCACCGCCACCCAGTCGTCGATCGCTCAGCGACGAGATGGTCGGCCGCTGCAGCGCCGGCAGCAGCGACGAGGATCTTCTCGCAGGTCGGCGCGTGCGGACGTTGAGCATGAGCCCGACGCGTCCCTGCGCCTCGATCGCCGCGCGCAGCAGCAGCGCGATGTTCTCGATCTTGGTGCGCTTCCACGTCGTCGGCCAGCGCCGTCTCGTTGGCGATCAGCTGCGTGTTCGACTCCATCACCGTGTCGAGGATGCGCAGCCGGTTGGCGCGCAGCGTCGAGCCGGTCTCGGTCGCCTCGACGATGCGCGTCGGCCAGCACCGGCGGCTTGACCTCGGTGGCGCCCCAGGAGAACTCGACGTTGCACCGGTGACGCTCTGAGCCGGTCGAAGTAGGCCTTGGTGACGCGCACCAGCTCGGTGGCGATGGTCGCGCCGCTCGAAGTCTGCCGCCGACTTGAAGCCGCGAGTCTTCCGGCGCGGCCAGCACCCAGCGGACCTTGCCGAAGCTCTGCTTGGCGTAGATCAGGTCGGCGATGCTGGTCAGCGCGTGCTTGCGTCGCCGCCAGGCGTGTGCTCGGCGATCCAGTCCTGGCCGGTCAGCCCGGCGTCGAGCACGCCGTCGGAGACGTAGCGCGCCATCTCCTGCGCGCGGATCAGCATGCACTCGATCTCGGGATCGTCGATCGCTCGGGAAGTACGAGCGCGAGCTGACGTAGATGTTGAAGCCGGCGCGCGCGAACAGCTGGATCGTCGCGTCCTGCAGCGAGCCCTTCGGGATGCCGAGTTTGAGCTTCATGGAATGGTCACGCCTTCCGCGCGCTGGAAGAAGCAGGTGCGCTCGCCGGTGTGGCAGACGTTGCCGTCGCCGAGCCGCTTCGGCCTTGACCAGCACCGTGTCCTCGTCGCAGTCGATGAGCACGTCGCGCACGGCCAGCCGGTTGCCGGAGGTCTCGCCCTTGGTCCACAGCTTGTTGCGCGTGCGGCTGAAGAACGTCACGTAGCCGGTGCGGCGCGTCACGTCCCAGGCCTCCTCGTTCATGAAGCCGACCATCAGCACGTCGCCGCTCTGGTGGTCCTGCACGACGGCGGGAATCAGTCCGTCGAGTTTCGAAAAGTCCATGCTTGCTGTTCCGATGTTCAGTTCCAGGTTCCGGTTCCAGGTCCGTACAAAACAAAACCCCGCCATGTCCGGCGGGGCTGCTGTCGTTGCGAGTGTCCGAGTGTGGGTGGTCCAGTCCCTCGCGCGCGCAGTCCTGCCGGGCCGGCCGGCGTGGCCGAGCGAATGGTGGTGGTGCGACGCGGTGAGGCGGACGGCAACCATGAAGCAGCCGAGCGTACTCGAAAGCCGCGGCCATCGGCAAGTCAGCGCGAGCCGGCTCCTCGGCCTCGCGGGCGATCATCACCTCGGTCGACTTGATGACCGCCAGCGCCGGCTGGCCGCGTTTCAGCTTCAGGGCGTCGACGGCGTCGCGAGTGATCACCGCGCGTGAGCCGCTGGTCGCCGATGCGCAGCCGCACCTGCGCCAGCAGGCCCGTCGACCCGCACCTCCTCGACGATGCCGCGCAGCTGGTTGCGGCCGCTGAGGCGACGAGCACGCCGGACGGCGCGCGCCGGCCGGCGGCGCGCCGTTCGGCAGCGCGGCCCTGCGACGCCAGCAGGCGGTCGACCTCGGCCTCGGGGACCCGGTGATGGCCGCCGCTGGTCCGGACCGTGCGGACCGCGCCCTTGTAGATCCACTGCTTGAACGTCGAGTAGCTGACGCCGAGGCGGCGTGGCGGCCGCGCGCACGCGTCATGGAGCGATGGCCATGATGCGCTGAAATCATACTAAATTACACAGTGATGCGGTTGTAGCGGCCTGTGCCATCGCCGCCTGCGCTCGCCTGGCGCAGGCGCCCGGCCGGCGCAGCGGCGCCGCAGGTGGTCGTCTCGGCGGCGTCGAGCCTGACCGACGTGCTGCAGCAGGTGGCGCAGTCGCTACGAGGCGACGCACGGCGAGCGCGTCGGTGCTCAACTTCGCGGCCGTCCAACACGCTGGCGCGGCAGGTCGCCGCCGGGCGCCCGCGTCGATCTGTTCATCAGCGCCGACGAGGCGCAGATGGATGCCGTCGCCGCCGACATCGTCAGCGGGAACGCACGTCAAGCTGCTGTCGCAATCAGCTGGCAGTCGCGGTGCCCGACGACCGGGCACGGCGCGTTCGCGACCGTGCGCGACCTGCTCGACCGCGCTTCCGCCGCATCGCCATCGGCGACCCGGCAGCCGTCCCGGCCGGCGTCTATGCACGGCCAGTACCTGGTCGCGGGCCGGCATCTGGGCGCGCTCGAGCCGACGCATCGTGCCGCCGGCAGCGTGCGGCTCGCGCTGGCGGCAGTCGAGAACGGCGCCGCCGACGCGGCGATCGTCTACCGCACCGACATCGGCGACCGCCCGCCGGGCGCGCGTCGCCTTCGTCGTGCCGCGACGCCGACGGCCCGCGCATCATCTATCCGGCGGCGATCGTCCGCGTGCCGGCCGCAACCCGGAGGGCGCGGCGCGGCTGCTCGCGTTCCTGCGGGCAGCGAGGCGGCGGCCGGATGTTCACCGCCGCCGGCTTCATCCCGCTCGCCGGCGCGGACCGAGGCCCAAGCGATCAGCGTGTCCGCCGAGATTCGCGATATCGCGATGTTCACGACGCGTCGCGGCGCGCTGGCCGCCACGGCGCTGATGCTCGTGCCCGGGCATCGCCCTGGCCTGGCTGCTGGCGCGGCGGCGGTTTCCCGGCAAGGCGATCGTCGAGACGCTGGTGTCGCTGCCGCTGGTCATGCCGCCGGTCGCCACCGGCCTGCTGCTGCTCTGGCTGCTCGGGCCGCCGCGGCCCGATCGGGCGGCTGCTCGACGCGGTCGGCATCGAGATCGTCTTCACGCCGGCGGCGGTGGTCGTCGCGATGGCCATCATGGGGCTGCCGCTGCTGGTGCGCACGGCGCGCGCCGGCTTCGAACAGGTGACCAGGCGCTACGAGCAGATCGCCGAGACGCTCGGCGCCGGACCGTGGCGCGTGTTCACGACCGTGACGCTGCCGCTGGCCTCGCGCACCATCCTCGCCGGCGCGCTGCTCGGATTCACGCGCGCGCTCGGCGAGTTCGGGGCCACCATCGTCGTCGCCGGCAGCATCCCCGGGCGGACGCGGACGCTGGCGGTCGGCATCTACAGCTTCACCGAAACCGGACAGGACGATCAGGCGGCCGCGCTGCTGCTGATCTCGGTGGCGCATCGCCTTCGGCGCCGTCCTCGTCGCCAACCGTCTGGCGCAGGACCGACTGATGACGCAGTTCGAGCTGGACTTCACGCTGACGCAGGGCCGCTTCACCGTCGCGATCGCCGCGTCGCCGCCGAGGCGCGGGCGATCGCGCTGTTCGGGCCGTCGGGATCGGGCAAGACGTCGGTGCTCGAGGCGATCGCCGGTCTGCGCACGCCGCAGCGCGGCCGCATCGCCGATCGACGGCCGGGTGCTGTTCGATCGCGCGGCGCGGGATCGACGTGCCGCCGCGCCACCGGCACGTCGGGTACGTGCCGCAGGACGTGCTGCTGTTTCCGCACCTCGACGTGCGCGGCAACGTCAGGTACGGCGCGCCGCGGCGGCCGCAGCGGCCGGACATGGACGACGGTGGCCGACGGCTGCTGGAGCTGACGCCCCTGATGGACCGCGCGCGTGGCGTCGCTGTCGGGCGGCGAGCGCCAGCGCGTCGCGCTCGCCCGCGCGCTGCACTCGGGTCCCGATGTGCTGCTGCTCGACGAGCCGCTGGCAGCCGTCGATGTGCCGCGGCGCGCGCCGCATCATCGACGCGCTGCTGCGGATCCGCGACGACGCTGCACGTGCCGCTCGTCTACGTGACGCACGCCGCCGACGAAGCGCGGGCGCATCGCCGACTACGCGATCGTCCTCGACGAAGGACGGGTCGTGGCCGCCGGTACACCGGCGAGGTCATCGCGCGGCAGTTGCCGCCCTGCCGGTAAAGGCGGGGCCGCGCCGCGGGCATGCGTCGATGACGGTCGAACGGTTCGTACCAGCGGCGCTGACGCTCGCCGACCGCTTTCGGCACCGCTCGATGCCGGCGGCGACGCCCTGGGCGCGAGTCCTGCGGCACGCCGACGGCCACGAGGGTCGCCTGGTAGTCGTTCTTCAACGTCTCTACCTGCTTCTCGCTCAACTGACGCCCGGCTACTGCGACCCAGAGCTGTTGTGCCAGCTTCTGGCCGTTCTGATCGGTGAGCGTCTCGCCGGCGAGCACCTCGCCGGTGCGCTGCGACAGATCGGTCACGAGCGGCACCGCGTCAGGCTTGCGGTCGAGAAACACCCGCAGGTCATCGGCAGATCCTGTCGCGCCTGAACGTCGCCACCCGCGATCGTCATCAGGTCGCGGCTCAAGTCGCCGATGCGGCTGGGCACGTCACCTTCCGCCCGCGGCACGCGTCCCTTCGCCCTGGCGGCAGCCGCCGACCAGCAACGCGGCCGCAAGGCACGCGCCGCGGAGAATGTTTGCTCTCATAGTCGGATTCAGGAAGGGCCAGCGGCCGGAGGGCCGCTGGCCATTGGGCGGTGACTTCGGGATTACTTGGCGACGGCCGCGGCCTTTTCGACCGCTTCCCACGGCAGGCCCGGTGCGGCCGAAGTGCCCGTAGTTGGTCGTCTGGCGGTAGATCGGCCGCAGCAGGTTCGAGCTTCTCGATGATCGCGCGCGGACGGAAGTCGAAGGCGTTCATCACGAACTCCGCCGCGGCCCGCTCGTCGCCGGTGCCGAAGGTGTCGACCTTCACCGACACCGGCTTGGCCATGCCGATGGCGTAGCCGACCTGGATCTCCGCCTTCTTGGCGAAGCCGGCGGCGACCACCTGCTTGGCGACGTAGCGGCAGAAGTAGGCGCTGCTGCGGTCGACCTTCGACGGGTCCTTGCCGCTGAACGCGCCGCCGCCGTGGCGGCCCCAGCCGCCGTAGCTGTCGACGATGATCTTGCGGCCGGTGACGCCGGCGTCGGCCGACGGGCCGCCGTGGATGAAGCTGCCGGTCGGGTTCACGAACAGCGTCAGGCTCTTGTTCCACCAGTTGCCGAGCGCCTTCGGGCCGAGCTCCTCGCGGACGTACTCGGTGATCCTCTTCTGGTCGGCGTCGGGCGTGTGCTGGGTCGAGATGACGACGGCGGTGACGTCCTTCGGATCGTTGCCGTCGTAGTTGAGCGAGACCTGCGACTTGCTGTCGGGGCGGAGCCACGGTGTACTTGCCGGCCTTGCGATCGTCGGCCATCGGCTTCATCAGCTTGTGGGCCAGCAGGATCGGCAGCGGCATCATCTCGGGCGACTCGTCGGTCGCGTAGCCGAACATGATGCCCTGGTCGCCGGCGCCCTGGTCGCCGCTCTGGCTGGTCGCCACCGTGACGCCCTGCGAGATCTCGTTCGACTGCTTGGTGATGAGCGAGATCACCTTCAGCGTGGTGTCGCAGAACGGCTCGGACGAGTCGGTGTAGCCGATCTCCTTGACCGCCTGGCGGACGATCTTGTCGTAATCGAAGCGTGGCGTTGGTGGTGATTTCACCGGCGAGGACCACCGTGTCGCTCTTGCACAGGGTTTCGCAGGCCACGCGGCTCGTTCGGATCCTGCTCGAAGCAGGCATCCAGGACGGAGTCGGAGATGTAGTCGCAGACCTTGTCGGGATGACCTTCGGACACCGATTCTGACGTGAACGTAAAACGCGACATAGTGCTCCTCGCACAGAAAAGCCCGCCGACTGTCGCCGCGGGCCCGGGTTCTCGAACTTAGATAGATGTGGAACCGGGCGGAAATCAGGTCGCGCGACCCATCAAGTCGGTGAAATCGCCGCGCTGACCAAACAGGGAAGTATATCCCAGCCCCCCAAGGCTGGGCTAGCGACAGGCGCTAGGGCCGGCGCTCATTCTCGAGCTGTTTCTTTGCGTTGCGCAGCAGCGCCCACGCCTGCGCGACGTGCGTCTCCGTCGTCCGCAGGTGACCGACGGCAAGACGCAGCACCAGTTGGTCGCCCACCCGCGTGTGCGACAGGAACACCTCGCCCGAGGCATTGACCCGTTCGAGGAGCTGCTCGTTGAACGCGTCGATGGCGGCAGCCTCGATGGCTGCGGCGTCGAGGGCAGCGGCGTCGAGGGGGGCGGCGTCGAGGGCAGCGGCGTCGAGCGCGGCGCCGTCCAGCCTGCTGGGCCTGGCGCGGAAGCAGACGACGCTGAACGGCACCGGCGCCACTCGCTCGAAGCCGGGGTCGTCGTCGACCCATGACGCAAACAGCGCGGCCAGCCGCATGTGCTCGGTCAGCGCCGCGCGGATACCAGCCGCGCCGAAGTGCCGCAGCACCATCCACAGCTTCAACGCGCGAAAGCGGCGCCCGAGCTGGACTCCGGTGTCCATCAGGTTGCGGACGCCACGTGCCTCTCGCTGGTCCGCAGGTACTCCGGCACCAGCGAAAACGCGGCGCGCACGACGTCCATCCGCCGGCAGTAGAACGCGCTCAGGTCGAACGGGACGAACAGCCACTTGTGCGGGTTGACGACGATCGAATCGGCGCAGCTCCCATCCGCGCACGTGGCGGCGGTAGTCCGGCAGCATCGCAGCGACGCCGGCGTAGGCGGCATCGACGTGCAGCCAGACACCGTTCGCCTCGCAGATCGCTGCAATCTCGTGCGACCGGATCGACGCTGGTCGTCGAGGTGGTGCCGACGGTGGCGACCACCGCGACCGGAATGAGGCCGTGCGCCGGTCGGCGGCAATCGCCTCGCCGCAGCAGGCCGGCGCTGCAGGCGGAATTCGCTCGTCGGCGGGGATCCGGCGCAGCGCCGTCCTGGCCGAGGCCGAGCAGCAGCACCGCCTTGTCGACCGACGAGTGGGCATGTTCGGAGCAGTAGACGCGCAGGCGGCCGAGTCGGCGCCGGCCAGGCCATGCTGCGCGGACGCCGGGGATCGCCGTCTCGCGCGCGGCGGCCAGCGCGTGCAGTGTCGATATCGACGCGGTGTCGTAGATGACGCCCTCGAAGGCGTCGGGCAGGCCGAGCAGCCGACGCAGCCAGCCGAGCGCCACCTCCTCCAGCTCGGTCGCTGCCGGCGACGTGCGCCACAGCATCGCCTGCTGATTGAGCGGCGGCGGCGAGGAACTCGGCCAGCACGCCTGGCGCACTGGCGGTGATGGCGAAGTAGGCGAAGAAGCCCGGGATGGTTCCAGTGCGTCAACGCCGGGACGAGCACGCGCTCGAAGTCGGCGAGGATCGTCTCGAACGGCTCGCCCTGCTCCGGCGCCGTCGACGGCAGCGCATCACGCACCGCGCCGGGGCGATGCGCGACAGCACCGGGTAGCGCTCGCTGCCGCGTCGAGGTAGCCGGCGATCCAGTCGACGAGTGCGTAGCCGTGGCGGCGGAATTCGTCTCGTTCCACGGCCGTCTACCTTCGCCGCCGGCCCCTAGGTGTTGGGTTCTGCCATTTGCCTTCACACTCCATTACGCAGCGCGCCTTCGCTACTGCTCCACGGTGACCGTCGCCGGCTCGCTGGAGGCGGACCGTGACCGGCGCGCCCGACGAGAGCGTGGCTTCGCTGCGGCTGCCGGCCATCACCGCCGCGGTGCCGGCACCGGCACCGGCCGAGCCGCCGATGATCGCTCCCTTGGCGCCGCCGAGCAAGCCGCCGAGGATCGCGCCGCCAATCGCGCCACCGCCGATCTTGGCCGCGCTGCCACCGCTCGGTGCCTCTCCCTCCCGGTAGATCGCATCGGTGTCGATCGGCAGCCGCGTGCCGTCGGCGAGGACGAGGGAACGGAAGCGGACGCCGAGCCGGGCGCGTTCCTTCAGCTTGCCGCCGCGCTCCACCAGCGTCACTTCACCCTGCGCGCGCGCCCCGGCGGGAATTGCCACGCGATCGCCGACCCGCACGTCGCGGGTGACGCGCGCGATCACCTGGTCCTCGACTCGCGCGGTCTCCGTGGTGAGCGGGGTTTCGACCTGCAGGCCGATGACGGAATTCGCCGGGATGACGAGGTCGAGATACTGCGGCTCGGGCGGAGCGGCGGGCCGGCTCGGTTCCGCGTCGGCGACGCGCACCGGCTCTGCGGGCGCGGCCGTCGGCTGTTCCGCCGGTGCCGGGGCGGGGCTGGTCACCGATGGGCGCCGGTTGCCTGGCGGTGTTGCGGGCCGCCGGGACGGGGTGCTGCGCCCGTCACTCTCCCGCCCCGCCAGCGGCTGCGCCGCCTCCGGCACACGCGCCACCGCCGGGGCATCAGCTGGAGTCGCCGGCGTGTCGTTGACGACGCCTTCCGACTGCTCGACCGCCCCTGCCGTCGTTGCCGCGTCGTTTCCCCGCAGGCTGTCTTCTACGCCGGCGGGCGCGGCCTGGCGGGTGACGACGTAGGCGCCCCCGGCCCCGGCCGCCACGCACGCCGCCACCGCGAAGCCCAACGCCGCCTTGCTGATTTCCATGCTCGAAACTCCTCAGCCGACCGTCAGAGCAAGGCCTATGCCCCGAAAAACCCGCTAATCGCTGTGCATTTCAGCCGATTCCGCGTCCTGCCGGCCGCCCGGCCGCCCTGTTCCGATGGCGCCCTGTCCTCGCCGCAGGACCGCGTCTGGGTCCCGAGCCTGAACTCCGAAGGGCCACCCAGGGAACCCGGCACCTGGAACCCAGCCGCGGAACCCGAACGTGGAACCCGGAACCTCGAACTCGGAACCGTCGGCCGGCTAGGGCACGAACTTGTAGCCGAGCCCATGAACGGTGTGAATGTGCTCTGGATGCCGCGGGTTGTCTTCGAGTTTCTGCCGCAGCCAGGCGACGTGCACGTCCACGGTGCGGGTCGACGGCATCGCGTTGTAGCCCCAGACTTCGTTCAGCAGCTCGTCGCGCGTCAGCGCCGCGCCGGGGTGCTCGATGAAGTAGCGCAACAGCTTGAACTCGCGCGCCGAGAGCTCCAGCACTTGACCGCCCTTGGTGACCTCGGCCCGGCGGAAATCGATGGCGATATCGCTGAAGCGGAACGCGTCGGCGTTGGCGGCCGGTGGCGTGAAGCTGGTATTGCTGCGGCGCAGCAGCGCCTCGACGCGCGCGAGCAGTTCGGCCATCTCGAAAGGTTTGACCAGGTAGTCGTCGGCGCCGAGCTTGAGGCCAACCACCTTGTCGACCACCTGGCTGCGTGCGGTGAGCATCAGGACCGGTGCCTGGATGCCGCGCTGGCGAAGGGTGCGGCAGACGTCGAAGCCGTTGCCGCCGGGAAGCATCACGTCGAGCAGGATGGCGTCGAACGATCCCGACGTCGCCATGTCGAGCGCCCGCGTGGCGTCCATTGCCGTTTCGACGTCATAGCCTTCCGACGTCAGGCGGTCGGTCAGCGTCATCACGAGGCCGGGCTCGTCCTCGACGAGCAGCAGGCGATGCGGCGGCACGCCACAGATTAGATCAGGTTGCGATCAGGTGCGGGCGGCGGCGCCCAACTCGCTGGTGACCGCGCCTGCTGGCGCGCCGACGGCGGCAGCGGGGAGGCTGATGGTGAACGAGCTGCCGACGTTGGCTTTCGTGCTGACGGTGACGCGGCCGCCGTGCGACGCAATGATCCGCTTGACCAGTGACAAGCCGAGCCCGTTGCCGTGGATCTGCCGCGCCAGCGCATCGGCGCCGCGGTAGAACGGCTCGAAGATGTGCGGCAGCTCTGACGGCGGGATGCCCGGCCCATGATCGCTGACGGTGATGCGGACCTCGGCGCCGCGCCGGCCGTGCACCTGCTCGGCGCGGATACCGACCCAACGATCGGCGCCGCCGTACTTGACCGCGTTGGCGAGCAGGTTCTGCACCGCTGACCGCAGGCGGCCTCGTCGCCGACCACCGGCGGCAGGTCCGGTGCGATGTCGCGCTGCACCGTGACGTCGCCGGCGCCGTAGATCTCCAGCGAGCTGTCGATGGCGCCCTGAATGAACGCCGCGGCAGCGAGCGGAGCACGCGTGCCGGCGCCGAGCCCCGACTCGATGCCGGCGTATTGCAGCACGCGTTCGACCATTTCGCCCAGGCGCCGCGCTTCGGATTCGATCATCTGGCCGTAGCGCTTGACGCGGTCGCCGCTGCCGACGATGCCCTGCGAGAGGTTCTCTGCTGCCGAGCGGATGACGGCGACCGGCGTGCGCAACTCGTGCGAGATGCCGGCGACGAACTCCATCTGCTGCTGCGCCAGGCGCTGCGCCCGCTGCGACGAGGCGGCGAGGAGCGCGACGCTGACCGTCAACAGCAGCAGCACGCCGAAACTGATGACCAGGTTGCGGCGCCGCACGCCGCCAACGGCCGCTTCGAGCGAACCGCTCTGGTGCTGCACCGCCAGCCGCCACCGGGCGCCGTCGTCACGGCGTGGCCGGAGGTCGGGATCGTCCTCTACGACACCGCCATCGAGCGGCGGCGCGGAGAGGTCGCGCGGGCCGTCGCGCCGGCCGTCGCGCGCGCCGTCACGCGCGCTGTCGCGGCGCCCGTCGCGTGGACCGTCGCGTGGACCGTCGCGGCGCCCGTCGCGCGGGCCGTCGGCAGGGCGGCCGAACATGAAGCCGCCGTCGCTGCGCGCCATCAGCGGCGCGGTCGCATCGGCGTGTTCGACGGTGACCGGCGCGGCGACATCCGATTGGAACAGCACATCGGTCGGAGTGTCGGCGTTGAAGACCGCAACGCGGTAGATGTCGCCGTCGGCGTGGGTGAAATGGTGCTGCGCCAGCTCCGGCAGGAACTCATCGCGGATGTAGGCCATGTCGAGCTCGAGGATCGTGAACCCGAACAGCGGGGCCACCTCCTGCGGGCGCGATCCGGGCGGCGGGTTGACGACGACGTTGCGCAGTGGCGCCACCAGCAGTGCGTCCTCGCCACGGAACGGGAACGGGCGATCCGGCGCCCGGCCTGAATTGAACTCCTCGAGTTCGTGCGCGAACTCCGGGTGCCACCGTTCGAGCACTTGCGGCCACGCCGTCGTGACGAACACGTGCGCGTCCGGATCCCAACGCCGCAGCCGCAACGTCGGGCCTTCGGCGATCGACCAGGTAGATGTTGGCGACAATCCGGGGATGTCCGGCGGTGTTCAACCAGGTGTCGTAGCGGTCCGAGTAGCGCTCCGAGGCACCCTCGCGCGCCGTCGCCGGTCCGACCTGAAGACTGAGAAAGGCGCGCCCGATCTCACCGTCGAAGGCGTCACGGAACTGCAGTGCGGCCACCCGCAGGTTGCGCTGCATGCGCTCGCGCTCGGCCGTGCTGACCTGGCCAACCCACCGGTACTGCAGCACGGCGAGCGCCGGGAGCAGAACGAGCAGTACGCCGGTAAGCAATGTCAGCCCCGAGGGGCGTATCCACTTCACGGGCGGAGTGTAACACGCGGCAAATCGCCGTAAACCATTGGAAACGCTCGTTTTACATTCTTAACAAACTCTTTGCGCGGCCTTAACAAGCGGGCTGCGGCGGCAAAGCAGAATGGCTGTCATGCGAGGTCACACCATGTTTCGGAATATCGCCGCGGGGATTCTGACCGCCGCCGCGCTGGCGGCAACTGCCCAACCCGCTGCGGCGCAGGACGCTGCGAAGGGCGCATCGCTGATGGCGGAAGCGCGCAAGGCGCTCGGCGGTGAAGACAAGATCGCCGCGATCAAGCGCCTGCAGGCCAACGGCGAGTTCCGCCGGGCGCAGGGCAACCAGACCCAGGAAGGCGACTTCGAGCTGATGATCGAAGCGCCGGACAAGTACCTGCTGAAGGAAGAGACCGGCAACGCCGGCGGGCCGATCTCCGAACGGACCCAGATCCTGAACGGCACCGAGGTGTGGGACGATGCGGCAACGGCGGGTCCGGGTGGCGGCTTCGGCGGCGGACGTGGCGGCGGACGCGGCGGCGGTTTTCCTGGTGGTGACGGTGGCGGGCGCCCGGGCGGCGCGGCGGCCGCCGGCGGCGCGCAGGCAGCGCCGGCCATCGATCCGGAGCGGATCCGCGAGCAGCAGCGGCGTACGCGGCAGACCGAGCTGGCGCGCTGGCTGCTCCTGTCGCTGATGACCACCGATGCACCGGTTGCCTGGATCGGCACCGCCGAATCACCCGACGGCAGCAAGGCCGACGTGATCGAAGTGAAACCGGCGGACGCCCCGGCGACGCGCGTGTTCCTCGACACCACGACACACCTGCCGTTGATGATCACCTACGACGGGCCGGCCGGCCGCCAGGGCGGCGCCGGTGCCGGCGGCCGTCGTGGCGGCGGCTTCGGCCGCGGCGGCGACGCGGCCGCAGGCGGAGCGCAGGGCCAGGGCCAAGCGCAGGGCCAGGGCCAGGCACAGGGCCAGGCACAGGGCCAGGCACAGGCTCAGGGCCAGGGTCAGGGACCAGGCGCGCAGGGCCAGGCTCAGGGCCAGCCGGCAGGCGCGGCGCCCGCGGCCCCTGCTGCCCCCGGAGCCGGTCAGGCCCCCGGCCAGGGTCAGGCCGCCGGTGCCGCCGCAGGCCAGGGCGGCCGCCGTGGCGGCGGCGCCCGCCCCTGTCGCCACCATCGAGATGCACCTCGATCAATACAAGGCGGTCAACGGCATCAAGCTGCCGTTCCATATCACGCGCGGCATCAATGGGCAGACGACCGAAGAACTGACGATCAAGAGCTACAAACTGAACCCGAACTTCAAGGCGAATACCTTCACAAGAAAATGACACGTCAATCCTTCGCCCTCATCGCGCTGCTCGTCGCGGCGCCGCTCTCCGCGCAGACGCCGCCGCAGGGCAATGCTGCCCAGGCAGGTAATCAGGCCGGCACGGCGAACCAGTCGCAGGTGCGGCTGGTCGTCGTCGACCAGACCGGAGCGGGTATTCCGTCCGCTGCCGTGATCGTCACCCCGACCGAGGGTGCGCCGGTGACCGCGACCTCGGATGAACGCGGGCTCGTGACGCTGCCGCTGATGGCCGCCGGCCTGGTGCAGCTCCATGTCGAGTTCCCCGGCTTCGAGCCGTTCGACGAGCCGCTGACGCTGCGCCGCGGCGCGATGAACCAGACGGTAACGCTCAAGATCACCGGCTTCGAAGAGCAGGTCGTGGTCAGCGATACCGGCAGCGTCGACGACGCCGCGGGGCAACTCGTTGACGACGACGCTCGAACAGGACGTGATCGATCAGTTGCCTGACGACCCGGACGAGCTGGCGAACATGCTGACGCAGATGACCGGCGGCGCCGGCGCCATCTTCCAGGTGAACGGCTTCCGCGGCGGCACGCTGCCGTCGCGCGACGAGATTCGCCAGATCCGCTTCCGCACCAACTCGTTCTCCGCGGACAACCACGATGCCGGCCGCGTCCAGGTCGAGATCATCACCAAGCCCAACGTACGCGCCTGGAGCGGCAACGCCAACGTCGGGCTGCGCACCGACGTGCTGAACGCGCGCAATGCCTTCGCCGAGGAGCGGACGCCCGAGCAGTTTCGCCGCTTCAACATGGGCATCCGCGGCCCGATCGTCGCCGGCCGGACCTCGCTGCGTCTGAACGTCGACGGCAACCGATCGTTCGACGCCGGCACCATCTTCGCGCTCAACCCGGACGGCAGCCGCTTCCAGGATCAGGTGAAGCGCCCGTACGAGCAGACCAACGTACACGCTCGGCATCGAGCACGCGCTCACCGACAAGCAGACGCTGCGCATCGAGTACAGCGACCGCAACGACGTCGCGCCACAACCAGGGCGTCGGCGACATCACGCTGCCGTCGCGCGCCACCGAGCGCGAGTCGAGCGGCCAGCAGGCGCGCATCCAGGTCCAGGGCCTGGTCGGCAAGACCAGCCTCAACGAGATCCGGTTCCAGATCAACCGCTCGCGATCGGAAGCGTCGTCGCTGACGAGCGGTCTGACCATCAACGTGAACGACGCCTTCTACAGCGGCAGCGCCGGCGTCAACAGCAACGGCACCAACACGACGTTCGACCTGGCGGATGACCTCGACTTCAGCGCCGGCCGCAAGCACGCGATGCGCGTCGGCTTCCGTCTCGAGGGCGGCAGCTACGAGAACTTCGACGCCCAGAACCAGTTCGGCACCTTCACCTTCGTCGATCTCGACGCCTACCTGGCGGGCACGCCGCGCACCTTCACGCAGCGTCGCGGCGAGGTGACGACGTCGTTCTCGCAGTACCAGCTCGGCGTCTACTGGCAGGACGACATCCGCGTCAACAAGGCGTTCTCGTACAGCGTCGGCCTGCGCAACGAGCTGCAGTCGCACATCGATGCCAAGTTCAACCTGATGCCGCGCCTCGGCTTCACCTGACGCCGAGCACGGCGTGGACCGTCCGCGGCGGCTACGGCATCTTCCACGACTGGTACAACACCAACCTCTACGACCAGACGCAGCGGCTCAACGGTGTCGACCAGCGCGACATCTCATCCAGAACCCGAGCTACCCCGACCCGTTCGCCGGTGCCGCGTCGGCATCGCCGGTCCTCGGCGGCGGCCGTGTCCAGGCCGCGGCCGACCTGAAGATGCCCTACGAGCACCAGGCGTCGATCGGCATCGAGCGGCCGCTCACGCCGAACATCACGATGCAGGCGTCGTACCAGATGCTGCGCGGCCGCGAACCAGTTCCGCGCCGTCAACATCAACGCGCCGGACGCCAACGGCGTGCGGCCGCAGCCGACCATCGGCACGATCACGCAGTTCGAGTCCACCGGCAAGTCGCAGAGCGACCGGATGCAGGTGAGCGTCAACTACCGCGTGCCCGGACGGCAGATGTTCTTCAACGCCAACTACACGCTCGGCAGCGTCAAGAACTACGCCGACAGCGCGCTGCAGCTGCCGGCCAACAGCCTTGATCCCGAACGCTGAATGGGGACCGTCGAGCCAGGACGTCCGGCACCGCTTCAACGGCTGGTCAACTTGCCGCTGCCGATCGAACGTGCGCGCTCAACGTGCAGCTGCAGGCGCAGTCGGCCTCGCCCTACACGATCACCAGCGGTCGACGATCGAACGCCGACGCCGTGTTCAACGACCGTCCGGCCGGCGTTGGCCGCAACAGCGCGCGCGGTGCGGCGCGCTACGACATGAGCATGCGCGTCAGCAAGGCGGTCAGCTTCGGCCCGTCGCGCACTGCGGTCGGTGCCCAGGCGGCGGCCGGCGGCCGCCCGCTCGGCGGCCCCGGCGGCGGCGGTCAGGTGGCGAACGCGCAGCAGCAGCGTGGCGGCGGCGGTGGCGGCGGTGGGCGTCAGGGTGGCGGTGGCGGTGGCCAGGGCGCCGGCGCCGGCGGCCGTTTCTCGATGGAGTTCTACGCGCAGGGCTACAACGTGCTCAACCGCGTCAACTACCTGAACTTCACCGGCAACCTGCGCTCGCCCTTCTTCGGCATGCCGACGTCGGCGTCGCAGGCGCGCCGTGTCGAAGTCGGGATGCAGTTCCGCTTCTAGTTCCTGGTCGCTCGTTCCTCGTTCGCAGGCCACCGGGTCTTCAACGTGGCGCCTCCTCGCGGGGCGCCACGTTCCACGTACAGGCCCCAATCGCTGCCAGCCCGACCACGAAGCACCCCAACCACCATCCGTCAACCGGTACAATCGTCCCAGTGAACGTCACGATCGTCGGCGCGGGCGTAGTGGGCTGCGCCATCGCTCACGAGCTTGCGGTGCGCGGCGCTACGGTCACGGTCCTTGATCCGCGCGGCGTCGGCCAGGGTGCGACCCGGGCCTCGGCCGGCATGCTCGTCCCCTACATCGAAGGTCACTCGCCGGCGCTCCTCGAGCTGACGCTGCGCAGCTTCCACCTCTACGACGATTTCATCGCCCGGCTCCGCGCCGGCGTTGCGCATCCGCCTCGAATATGGCCGCCATGGCAGCCTCCAGGTTGCTGTCGGGCCGACCGCCGCCATGGCGCTCGCCGCCGCGTCCCGGCACCTGGCCGAACTGCAGGTCACCCACCAGTTGCTCGATGCGGCCGCGGTTCGCCGCCTCGAACCGGGTCTGACCGATGCGGTCGACGCTGCCATCCTGATCCCGGAGCACGGCTACGTTGCTGCCAGTGCCATGACGCTGGCGCTCGCCGAGGCGGCGGCGGCTCGCGGCGCGACCTTCAGCATGCAGGCGGTGGAGCGGGTCGCCGGCGACGACCGCAGCGCGGTGGCGAGACCGGCACCGGGGCGGTCGAGAGCGACAGCCTCGTGATTGCCGCCGGAAGCTGGTCTCCCGAAGTCGGTGGCGTGCGGATCACGCCGGCACCGATCCGGCCGATCCGCGGCCAGCTGGTGCACTGCGGCGTCGGTGCCGCCGCTGTCGCACGTCGTCTGGGGCACCGGCTGCTACCTGGTGCCCTGGCGCGACGGCATCGCTGCTGGTCGGTGCGACCGTCGAAGACGTCGGCTTCGACGAGACGCCGACGGCCGCCGGCGTGCGCAGCTGCTGACCGCGCGCCGCCGGCGAGCTGCTGCCCAGTCGCTGCGGGCCGCCACGTTCGACGACGTGCGCGTCGGCCTGCGGCCGATGACGGCGGACGAGTTGCCGGCGATCGGCCGTTCGTCGACAATGCCGCGCGTGTTCTACGCGACCGGCCACTACCGCAACGGGCGTGCTGCTGGCGCCGCTGACGGCGGCGGTCGTCGCCGATCTGGTGCTCGACGGCCGCGAGCGCGCCGAGCTCGCGGCCTGCATCCAGGCCGCGTCCGGCTGTGACGGGACCGGATCGAGGCGCCGGGCCCGGAAGGACGTGGCGTGAGGCTCAAGAAGTTCTACACGTCGCGCGAGGTGGCCGCGCTGACCGGCCTGACCGCGCGGCAGCTGCAGTGGTGGGATTCGCGCCGGCTGTTCACCTCCGGCGATCGCCTCGCACCGGACCGAGGCCGGCGGCTTCACCGAGCGCCGCTACACGCCGCTCGACGTGCTCGAGCTGCAGGTGCTCGGCCGACCTGCGCCGCCGCGGCTTCTCGATCCCGCGGCTGCGGCGCCTGCTGACACGCTGCGCGACGTCTTCGGCGTCCGGCTCTACGAGGCGATCGGCGAGGGCGGGCCGATGACGCTGTTCATCGGCGGCGACCGGCTCTATGCGCGGACGACGGACGGCGCGGCTGTTCAACCTGGACGATCCGACGCAGCCGCTGCTGATGGTGGGGGAAGAGCTGCCGATGCGGCCGCTGGCCGCGCGCGAGCGGCGGAAGCGGACTAGCGGATCGGAAAGACTTTCTCGACGTCGTCGGCCGGCCGCGCGATGACGTGCACGCCGACCAGCTCGCCGACGCGGCGGGCGGCGGCGGCGCCGGCGTCGGTGGCGGCCTTGACCGAGCCGACGTCGCCGCGGATGATCGCGGTGACCAGGCCGGCGTCGACCTTCTGCCAGCTGACCAGCACGACGTTCGCCGTCTTCAGCATGGCGTCGGCGGCTTCGATCATGCCGACGAGGCCGCGCGTCTCGATCATGCCGAGCGCGTCGCCGATGTCGACGTTTCGTCGGTGATTCGAGTTGCGTGCTTCGCCTGTCAGCCATCAGGTAGCCGGTGTCGCATCTTACCACCGCTGCCGCTCGCGCAGGCCGGTGATGTGCGCCACGTGGTGGCGGCGAGTGCCAGGCGTAGTGCTGCACGTGGCGGTCGAGCGACTGTGGCTCCGCCAGCTCGGGGTGCAGGAACGTGCGGCTGAACTGCTCGGTCGGTCAACTGGCGCAGGAGACCGCCGTCCAGCGCGCGTGCAGGCCGTCGAGCAGGCCGAGCGACACGCTCGACCGGCAGCGCGCGTCGGCCAGCGCCGCCCAGGCGTCCTCGTCGTACGGCTTGATGGTCGGTGCAGTCCTCGGTGAGCGCGAGCTTGACGCGGATGTAGGCGTTCATGTGGCTGTCGGCGACGTGGTGCACCACCTGCCGCACGGTCCAGCCGCCGGGACGGTACGGCGTGTCGAGTTGCTCGCGGCCGAGCCCTGCGACCGCTGCGCGCATGCGGGACGGCAGCGACGCGATCGACTCGATTGCGGCCGCACGCACCTCTGGCGTCGCCGGCATCACCGGCGACGAACGGCCCGATCGGGTAGCGCAAGTCTGCTGTCGTCATCGGACCGTTGTACCCCGGATGGCCGCTGATTGGCAGCGTACAATCGACCGCACCGCCATGACACTCGTCGCCGCCGAAGGGCCGCTGCTCGACCGCATCCTCGACTACACCTACCCGGTCTGGAACGAAGGCCTCGACCGCGACTGCGTACGCGCAGTGGAACGCGGCGCAGTTGCGGACCCCGTGGGGTCGCCGCAATCTGCTGCGGCTGGCCCTGGTCGATGAGCACGGTGAGCTGCTGGCAACCGCGAAGCGCTATCGATTCAACGCGCGGCTCTCGGGACGCGACGTCACCATGTGCGGACTCGGCGCCGTGTTCACGCCGCCCGAACGCCGCGGCAAGGGATACGCGGGACAGCTCATCGAGGAGATGCTCGAACAGGAGCGCCGCGACGGCGTGGCGCTTGCCGGCCTGTTCTCGGAGATCGGTGCCGGCTTCTACCAGCGACTCGGCTTCCAGGTGGTCCCGCTCGACGAGGTAACCGTGCAGGTCACGATGAAGCCCGGCGCCCCGGCGATGCTGGTGCGCGCAGGCGACGACCGCGACCTGCCGGCTCTGGCGGCCATGCACGACACGCGGGCCGCGGCCGCCCCGTTCGCCCTGCGCCGCGATCCGTCGCTGATCTACTACGGGCTGGCGAAGAAGCGGCTGCTGGCGGGACTCGGCCCGCCCGGCCTGCGACAGGTGGAGTTCTTCGTCGCCGAAGAGGGCGCCAGCGCCGTTGCCTACGTCGTGCTGTCGCAGAACAAGAACGGCTGGACGCTCGAGGAAGCTGGCGACCGCGATCCGGCGGGCGCCAGGCTGGGCGCGATGCTGCAGGTGCTGGTGGCTCGTGAACCGAGCCAGGCGCTGCCGCTGATCCGCACCTGGTGGCCGCGCGCGTTCGCCGTCCCGCCGCAGCTCGCGCTGACCGACCGCGGCGAGTCGCGAGATGTCTTCATGCTGCGGCCGCTTGCCGACGTGACGCTGCCGGGCGACCCGAGCGAGGTCTTCTACTGGCGCAGCGATTACTTCTGACGACCGGTGTGCGTGAGGCAAATGAGCGGTTGTACCGGGTGGCGTTCGCGGCGATGTTCGTCTTCGGCATCGTGCTCGGCCTGCCAGGTACCGTGCTCGGCCTCCCCGAAGTTGTCGCGCAGTTCGGCCTGACGCTCGCCGCGCGCGGCACCCTGATGTCGACGCTATTCTTCGGCATCCTGGCCGGCAGCTTCCTGTCGGGACCGGTGGTCGACCGCATCGGCCAGCGCCGGGCGCTGATTGGCTCCACCGCCCTTGCCGCCGTGACCCTGCCGCTGTTCGCGTTTGCCTGGAACATGCAGGTCGCCGTGCTGACGCTGGCAATGCTCGGGCTGGCGTCGGCCGGCATCAACACAGCGGCCAACGCGCTCTCCTCCGACCTGTTCCCGCGCGAACGCGGCCGCCGCATGAACGGCATCGCGCTGTCCGTCGGCCTCGGGGGCTTGTCGATGCCGGCGCTCACCGCCCTCGCCGAAGGTCGCATTTCCTGGCGCGTCGTCGTGTTCGGCGGCGCCGTGTTCGCTGCCGTTGTCGCCGCAGCCGGCATGCGCCTGCGCTCGGCGGCGAAGCCGGCGCACGCCGCGACCAGGCCGGCAGACATGTTGCCGTTCGTCCGCCAGCCCGGGTTCGCCTGGTTCGGATTGCTGATGGTGCTCGGCGCGGCAAACGAGGCGTCGATCGCCGGCTGGACATCGACCTACCTGAACGCCTCGGGATTCTCGCCGGCCGCCGCCACGTGGGGGCTGTCGTCTCACTGGCTTGGCCTCACCGTCGGGCGGGTGCTGTTCGCCGGCCGCGTCGACCGAGCCAAGCGGGCGGCAATCGTGCGGGCCGCGCTGGCCGGGGCCGCGATCGTCGGGGTCTTCGTCACCAGCCAGTCACCCCTGGTGTTGGCGGCAGCGCCGTTCGCCATCGGCCTGGCCATCTCGGTGATCATGCCGACATCGCTTGCGCTCGCCGGCGAATGCTGCGTCGGGAATGCCGGGACACTGTTCGGCCTGCTGCTGACGCTGGCGCAGGCGGGGAGCATGATCCTGCCGGCACTGGTTGGAACGGTTGCCGAGCACTGGGGACTTCGTGCCGGTATGTCGCTTGTGATAGTGAACGGCGTGGCGATCGCCGGGGCCGCGTGGCAGACACGGATGGGAGACGTTAAGATCCGAGGCGAAGGAGCCTCATGATCCCAGAACGTTTTGCCCCTGTTACATACGCGTTATTCCGTATCGCCGCCGGACTGCTCTTCCTCTGCCACGGGCTGCAGAAGATCTTCGGCATGTTCGGTGGCATCGGCGGCGGCTCGGTTCCACTCGCCAGCCAGCTTGGCGTCGCCGGCGCGATCGAGATCGTCGCCGGCCTGTTGATCGCCGTCGGCTTGTTCAGCCGGCCGGCAGCGTTCGTGGCCAGCGGCCAGATGGCAGTCGCCTACTTCACGGCGCATGCGCCGCGCGGCTCGGTGCCGCTGCTGAATGGCGGTGAGCTCGCCGTGCTCTATTGCTTTGCGTTCCTCTACATTGCTGCACGTGGCTCGGGCATCTTGAGCATCGATGCCGTGCGGCATCACTCAGGGCGCCGCGCCTAGCACCTCACCGAACTGCGCGACGGCCGCCACCAGCTGGTCGTCGCGCAGGTATGGCGCCGGGCCAAGTCTCAGCACGTCACCCCGCGCATCGACGAGGACGCCACGTTGCCGCAGACGTTGCGCGATGCCTGCCGCTGCAGACGTTCGCACCGCCAGGAAGCCGCCGCGGCGTGCAGCAGGCATCGGCTCGACCTGCGCAACCGCCGGGTCCAGATCCAGCTGTTCCACCTGCCGCTGCAGCATCCCTACCTGGTGCACGCTGGTCTGTCGCAGCGTGACCGGCAGCAGCTGCAGCTGCTCATGGAAGCGGAACACCGCCGCTGCGCGGTAGTGCGACGTCGGATCGTACGTCGCCCCGGCAAACGCCGCGGCACCGGGCGGATAGCTGACACCGTGCGCTCCCTCGAGCGCCACTGCGTCGAACTCGGCGAACCATCCCGTCAGCACCGGCCGCATCGTGCGGCCTGCCGGGACGCGCAGGAAGCAATTGCCTTCACCGAGCTGGCAGTACTTGTAGCCGCCGCCGACGATGAAGGCATCGTCGAGGCCGAGTGCATCAACGTCGAAGGGCACGACGTTGAGATGATGGTAGGCGTCGACCAGGAGCTCGACGCCGTGGCGTTCGCAGGCGGCGGCGACGGCTGACAGGCGCGGCACGATCTCCGCCGTTTCGTAGAGCACCGAGGAGATCATCACGCAGGCAACCGTGCCGTCGACGACTGCGGCGACACGTTCGCTCAACGTCCGTCCACCGGCCGCGCCGCGACCTTCACCACCTGCAGCCCCTCCTCGGCCAGGCGATCGAGCTGGCGCCGCATGCTGTGGAACTCGCCGTCGGTGGTGACGATACGCCGTCGCGCAGCGAGGGGCAGCGCCGACAGCCAGCGCGTAAGCAGTTCGTGCGTGTTGTGGCCGAGCGCGATCTGCCCGGCCGCCGTCCCCACCAGCCGCGCGAACCCGTCGCGAACCGCTGCCGCCTGCTCCGTCCGCCCGCTCCCACTTCGCCGTCGACCAGTTCGGCGGCATCCAGCCAGGCGCGCTGCTGCGCCTCGAAGCCCGCGTCCGGCCACGCCTGATGCGAGTGCCCGGTCAGCAGCAGCCGGTCGGCGACACGGAACCGGGAGTAGTGGCGGGCGAGCATGGCGGGCAGGGGGCTACGGTCTTCCACCGCCCCACAGCTGGTGCATGACGATGAAGCGCCGCTCGTCGACCTTCAAGTCGGTGCCGGAGGTGACTGCGGCGTCCCGCTCCGGAGTGCTCATGGCGTCTCCTGGGGATCCCCGACCTCGAGGCCGACGGCGCGCATCAGGGCGATGGCGTTGCTGCGCGTGACCGGCCCGGGCTTCATCCGGTAGTCGAACTGCGATCTCGCCGCCCTCGAACCAGTCTTCGAAGTGGACGTTGACGGCGCGCGGCGCCAGCTCGCCGGCGACCGCCGTCAGCGCCAGGTCGTGCGTCGTGACCAGGCCGATCGCGCCGCGATCGAGCAGCGTGCGCAGCACGCCGGCCGCGCCGACCAGCCGGTCGTGCGAGTTGGTGCCGTGGAAGAGTTCGTCGAGCAGGAACAGCAGCGGCGGTCGCCCGGCGGCGAGGTCGGCGAGCTCGCGGATGCGGGTGATCTCGGCGTAGAAGCGCGACCGGCCCTCCTGCAGCGAGTCCTGGATGCGCAGCGTCGCGCCGAGCGCCAGCGGCGACAGGCGCAGCGACGCCGCGCCGCACCGGTGCGCCGGCCGAGCGCCAGCACGGCGTTGATGCCGACGGTGCGCAGCAGCGTGCTCTTGCCGGACATGTTGGAGCCGCTGATCACCAGCAGGCGCGGTCGCGCCGGACAGCCGCACGTCGTTGCGCACCATCCTGGCCGCCGGACAGCAGCGGATGACCAAGTGCCGTGCCTTCGAACAGCGCCAGCCGCGCGAGTCACCGGCATCGCTGATGATCTCTGGAAACGGGTCCTCGGCGATGCTCGTAGCGGTAGGCCGACAGCGACGAGAGCGCTTCGAACTGGCCGACGGCGTCGAGCCAGCGGCGGATTTGCGCACCGTGGCGCCGGCGCCAGCGTTCGATCGCCCAGGCGAGGTGGCGTATCCCACATCAGCGCGACCGCGATCGGCGTGAAGACCATGTTGTGCGCCCAGTCGTGCATCTCGACCAGGCGATGCAGCCGCCGGATGGCCACCGACGCGACGGTGCCGCCGGTGTCGAGATGTGGCGGAGCGCCTGCAGCCGCGGCGCGTCGAAGCAGGCTCGCTTCGAGCTCGTGCAGCACCTGCGCGAGGATGTCGAGATCGCGCGACGCGCCCTTCGCCGGCGTGCAGTACCTGCTCGACCTGGCGGCGTTGCAGCGCCGAGAACGACAGCCTGCAGGCCGCGACGACGACCAGCGGTGTGGAGCTGCCGCCGGTCGCCCACAGGGCAGTCGGTCAACGAGCAGCGCGGCAGTGAACAGCCAACGACAGTCCGCGGAGCGGCGTTGCGCCAGGACCGGCGGGGCTTCCGCCCAGGCGACCAGCGCGTCGGCGGTCGACGCCGGCGCGGACATCGCCGCGCCGGCGACGCGAGACGGCTCGCGCAGGTCGAGCGCGGGGCGTCAGCTCGCGCACCGCGGCCTGCCGGGCGGCGATCTCGTCGGGCGCGGCCGGCGGTTTTCAGCCAGGCGGCGAGCGTCTCCTCGCCGGGCTGCGTCCGCGCGAGCGATAGCAGCTCGAACAGCGAGCCGCGGCCGAACAGGTCGAGGTCTGCGGCATAGAGGTGACTGTCGTCGCGCGAACCGCTCGCCGGTCTCGCCGCCGCCGGCCCAACGGTCCTCGATGCGGGCGAGGCCGCGCTCGTAGAAGGCAACCGCGCGCAGCGCGGCATCGCGGGCACGGATCGTCCGCTCGTGCCGTTGCAGCAGGACTATGAAAACCGCGGCAGGAACGAGCAGCCACCAGCCGGACACGTCGCCGCGCATCGCCAGCGCCGCGATCAGCGCTGCCGCGCCGAAGGTCGCCAGCCGGGCGTAACTGAGTCGTGCATCAGCCTGCGTCAGCACGCGATGCGCGCTGCGGCGCGCTGCCAGGCGCGCCTGGTATTCCTCGGCGGCAATGTGTCGGCTGGTGCCGTGCGCGGTCGCCCGATCCATGCGAGGTGTACGTTACAGGTACGAGCGGAACGGCGTGTTGACGCCGCCCGGCGCGGCAGGCTGCGTCGCGCTCTAGCTACCGCGTCGCCGCCGCGCGGCTCCGCGCGCCCCGGTGATCTCCTGATTCCATGCCGCGCGATTCGTTGACTTCGACTGGCCGGCCGGTGGCCCGCGTCCTGCTGAAGGGATTGCAGGCGGCGAGCGAGACGTGGACCCGGTTGCAAATCCGTCGGCGTGGCGCTGCGGTCGCGTTTCTTGTCCGACAGCTTGCCTACTACCGGGTGCCAGGGGAGCGGCAGGCCTGTCCCGCCTGCGGCGCAGCGCCGCCCGCGCTGCTGGAGCCGCTGCCGTTCGCGCGGACCATCGCGCCCGGGTGGCACGTCGGGTTCATCGCCGGGTGCGAGCGCTGCGGCGTGGTGTTTGCCAATCCACTGCCGGCGCGACTCGAGGGTGTCACCGGCCCGTCGCGAGCCGGCTGCGACGACGAAACGGGTGCCGACGAGCACGAAGAGGCCGCGACCGCGGAGGGTATCGAACGGCTGTTTGCGCCGATCGCCGCGGAACTCGACGTGCGGCGGCCGCCGCTCGGCGCCACGGTGCTCGACTTCGGCTGCGGTCCGGGGCGCATGCTCGACGCGCTGCAGCGCTTCGGCTGGCGCACGGTCGGCATGGACTCGTCCGAGCGCTCCGCGTTCCAGCGCCACCGTGAGATGACCGCGCTGCCCGACTACGCACGGTTCGACCTGGTCCTGCTGCACCACATCCTCGAGCGCATCGGCGATCCGCTGATGGTGTTGCGGCAGCTGGCGGCCGCGACGCATGTCGGCGGCTACCTGCAGATCAGTGTTCCGGACCTGGCGGACGCGCACGAGCACGGCGACTTCGACTACTGCCTGAATTCGGAGCGCCACGTGCTGGCCTACACCACCGGCTGCCTCGAGTGGCTGTGTGCGAACGCCGGCTTTCGCGTCGTGTCGTCGGTGCGGGCGGGCGGCGCGCGGCTGCGCCAGCGGGTGATACTGGCACGGCGCGAGGACGGCCGCTGGCCGCTGCCGGTGGCGCCGCTGCGCAACGCGCGCTCGGCGCTCGACCGCTACTACGCGCGGTTTCCACAGTCCCGCGCCCCTTACCCGAAGGCATCGATGCGGCTGCGTGCGGCGCTGCTCAACCTGCCCTGGCGGAGCAGCCCGGGGCCGAAGCAGATCGCCTCCGGCAGGATCCCCGACCAGGCGGTGGCGGCTGCCGGGTCGTCACACGTAGATGGCAGCAGGCCGGTCGACTAACGGCGCGTTGAGGAAGCGGACGAGCGGGGCGACAGCGCGGAAGGTGGCCAGCAACTCTGGATAGAACGCTGGCGCGATGGCGAACGCGGCGGGGTATTCGCGGCCGGCCAGGAACTGCTTGAATTGCAGGTAGTGCGCGGCCGGGTGATCGTTGGCGATAGCCGCGCGGCACGCGAGTCAGCCGATCGCCGCGCAAGCTCGCCGATCGCTGCCGTGAACGCCGCTGCGTGCACCAGCCGGTGCAGTCGCGGGTGGCTGGCGGCGATGTGCTCGCGGATCGCCCGCAGGTCAGCGGCCGACGGCATGTAGAGGCCGCCGCCGATCCAGACCCAGGTCGGCGCGATCTCGAGGTACAGCCCGGCGCCCGCGCCGCGCGGCAGCCCGCGCGGCGGGAAGTGGGCGGCGACGTGCGTCTTGAGCGGCGACTTGTCGGCGCTGAAGCGGGTGTCGCGGTAGATGCGGTAGAGCGACACCTTCGGATCGACGACCAGTTCCGGGCGCGAAGCGCCGGAAAGTCGACCGCCAGCCGTTCGATGAGCTCGATCATCGGCCCGCGGACGTGCCGTTCGTAGTCGGCCTTCCGCGCGCGGAACCACTCGCGGTCGTTGTTGCGTTTGAGGGAACGCAGGAAAGACAGGGTCTTGCGGGTGAACGGCGACGACATGGTGTTGGCGGCTGCTGTTCGGATCATACAAATGAACGCCGCGGGTAAGATGTTCCGCGACACGGAGTGTTCTGTTCTTGGCCAAATCCCGCAAGGCAACCCCCTCGCTGTTCGACGGCGATCCCTCTGATGCCGCGGGCGGCCCCGGCGGCGGCTCGGCACCGCCCGCGGCGGCGCCTCCACCCGGCGGCTCGACTGACGGCGTCGCGCTGCACGAGGCCGCGCAGAGCCGCTATCTCAATTACGCGCTCTCGGTCATCACGTCGCGCGCCCTGCCCGACGTGCGCGACGGGCTGAAGCCGGTGCAGCGCCGCATCCTCTTCACGATGTGGCAGCAGAACCTGACCGCCGACACCAAGCATCGCAAGTGCGCCAAGGTGGTCGGCGACGTGATGGGCAGCTACCACCCGCACGGCGACGCCGCGCTCTACGAGACCCTGGTGCGCATGGCGCAGTCGTTCTCGCTGCGCTATCCGCTGGTCGACGGCTCGGGCAACTTCGGTTCGCTCGACGGCGACAGCGCCGCGGCGATGCGCTACACGGAGTGCCGGCTGGCGCGCATCGCCGACGAGATGCTCACCGAGATCGATCAGAAGACGGTGCCGTTCCGTCCCAACTACGACGGCACGCAAGACCGAGCCGGTCGTGCTGCCGGCGCGTCTCCCGAACCTGCTGATCAACGGCACCACCGGCATCGCCGTCGGCATGGCGACCAACATCCCGCCGCACAATCTCGGCGAGGTCTGCACCGCGCTGATCAAGCTGCTCGACAACCCGGACCTGAGCAGCCTGCAGCTCTGTCGCTACGTCAAGGGGCCGGACTTTCCGACCGGCGGCCAGATCCTCAATTCCGCCGACGAGCTGAAGGAGATCTATCGGCACCGGTTCCGGCACGGTGCGGCTCCGCGCCACCTGGGAAGAAGGGCCGGAGTCGCGCACGGCACAGACGATCTACGTCACCAGCATCCCATACGCCGTCAACAAGTCGGCGCTGGTCGAGCGCATCGCCGACGTCGTGCTCTCGCGCAAGCTGCCGCCGCTCGTCGACGTCAAGGACGTCTCCACCGACGACGTGCGCATCGCGCTCGAGCTGAAGAAGGACGCCGACCCGCGCATGGTGATGGCGTACCTGTTCAAGCACACGCCGCTCCAGACCAACGTCATCGTCAACCTGACCTGCCTGGTGCCGACGGAGAACGCGGAAGTCGGCCGGCCCGAGCGGCTCGACCTGAAGGCGATCCTCTGGCACTTCCTGCACTTCCGCCTCGAGGTGGTGACCAGTCGGCTCGAGCACGAGCTCGAGGCGCTGCAGAAGCGCATCCACGTGCTCGAAGGGTTCGAGAAGGTCTTCGACGCGCTCGACGAGATCATCCGCATCATCCGCAAGTCGGAGGGCAAGGCCGACTCCGCCGACAAGATCATGAAGCGGTTCGAGCTCGACGCCGAGCAGACCGACGCGATCCTCGAGCTGAAGCTCTATCGCCTGGCCCGGCTCGAGATCCTCGTCATCCAGAACGAGCTGACCGACAAGCGCAAGCGGGCCCGGCAGATCACCGCGCTGCTCAAGGACGAGACCGCCCGCTGGAAGGTCGTGCGCGACGAGGTCGAGGAGGTCCAGCAGCGCTATGGCAAAGGCGACAAGCGGCGCACGCTGATCGAGTCGGCCGACGAGGTCGCCTTCACCGCCGACGACTTCATCGTCGAGGAGGACAACGTCGTCATCGTGTCGCGCGATGGCTGGGTGAAGCGGCAGAAGGAAGTGCGCGACCTGTCGACGACCCGCCTGCGCGAGGGTGACGCGGTGCTCGCCGTGCTGCCGGGCAGCACGCGCGCCTCGCGTCGTGTTCTTCACCAACTTCGGCGCCGCCTACACCTCGCGCATCATCGACGTGCCGGCGTCGACCGGCTACGGCGAGCCGGTGCAGAAGCTGTTCAAGCTGCGGGACGGCGAGCGCGTCATCGCCGCGTTCAGCCTCGACCCGCGCGTGATCGGCGACATCGCCACCCGCAAGGAAGGAGAGGCGCCGCCGATGCACGCGCTGGCGGTGACCAGCGACGGCTACAGCCTGCGCTTCAGCCTGGAGCCGTTCGTCGAGCCGAGCACGCGGTCGGGCCGGCGTTTCGCCCGGCCGTCCGAGGGGGTCGAGGTGGTCGGCGTGGCGCGCGTCACCGGGCGCGAGACGGTCATCGTCGCGACGCGGGAGGCGCGGGCGATCCTCTGCGGCGTCGAGGAGATCAACTACCTGTCGGGCCCGGGCAAGGGCGTGATCCTGATCAAGCTGCAGTCGGAGGAGGACCGTGTCCTCGGATTCGTGGCGTCGACCGGCGACCGCGACATCATGCGGGTCGAGACCAGCCGCGGCGCCGAGCAGACGATCAGCACCGGCAAGTACGAGGTGACCGGGCGCGGCGGCAAGGGCCGCGAACTGCTGCAGCGCGGCCAGTTCACGCGGGTGATCCCGGCTGAGGTGGAGAATCCCCCGCCGCTCTCCGCGGCGTAGAATGAGACCTCAACATGAACGCAACAGAAACCCGTAGTACGCGCATCGCCGTGTTCATCGACTTCGACAACGTCGAAATCGGCGTCAAGAGCACGATCGGCGGTCAGTTCGACATCGGCCTGGTGCTCGAGGCGATCAAGGAACGCGGCGAGATCGTCACCAAGATCGCCTACAGCGACTGGAAGCGGGCCGGCGACTACAGCCGCCTCCTGACGCAGCACGCCATCCGCATGGTGCAGCGCAACCTGACGCCCGGTGGCGACAAGAACGGCGCCGACATCACCATGGCGCTCGACGCGCTGGAGATGGCCTTCACCCACGATCACATCAACGCGTTCGTCATCGTCGGCGGCGACAGCGACTTCATCTCGCTCGTCGAGAAGCTGAAACAGTACGGCCGCAAGGTGATCGTCGTCGGCGGCCGGCAGTTCACCAGCGCGACGATGCAGCGCAATTGCCACGAGTTCATCGCCTACGAGAACCTGGTCGGCAGCCGCGGCGGCCGCCCCGCCGAGCGCGGCGCCAAGCCGACGGCAACGCAGCGAGATCGCCAAGGCCATTCCGCTGGTCAAGCGCGCCCTGAAGGTGCTGTCGGAACGCGAGGTGACGCCGCAACTCGGACTGCTCAAGAGCACGCTGCTGCAGCTCGACTCGACCTTCTCCGAGCGCGAGTACGGCGCCAGCAGCTTCCGCGACTTCATGGAGAAGGTCGAGAAGACCGGCGCCGTGACGATGAAGAATGCCGGCCGCAGCATGCTGGTCGAGTCGCGCGACGACGGTCCGAGCGAGATGGAGGTCGCCGCGCCGGTCGAAAGGGCGCTGCCGGAGACGGTCGCCGCCCCCGCCGAGCCGCGCCCGCACGCTCACGTCCGCGCGGCCGCTGTGCCAGCCGCTGTGCCGGCCGCTGTGCCGCCCGCTGCGGCGCCGGCCGTCGACCTCGACGGTGACACCGACGATGAGGAGGCGATGCCGTCGTCGCCGATGAGCATGCAGGACGGCATCCGCGCGGTGCAGCAGGCATTCGCCCAGGCCGAGCCGGCGCCGCGCTGGCCGATGTACGTGCGCCAGGCGAAGCAGTTCCTGCGCACGGCGATCGAAGGGTTCGACGAACGCAAGTACGGCTTCGCCTCGGTCGTCGACCTGCTGCGCGCCGCCGGCAAGGAAGGCGTCCTTCGCCTCGAACGCGATCGCCAGGGTGCCGTGCGGGTGTTCCCCGGCAGCAAGCTGCCCGAGCGCGCGTCGGCGCCGCCCGCGCCGCCCAAGATCTACGACGTCGAGGACGACGAGGTGAACGGCAACGTCATGGACGCGTCTGCCACCGAATCGATGCGGCGTGACGAGGAAGACGCGGACGGGGACGCCGAAACGGCGGCGCCGGCCGTGATGAGCGGCGGCATCGATGGCGTGGCCGTCGAAACCGTTGCCGAGGCGCCGATTCTCGACGGCGAAACCATCGAGCCGGGCGACGAGCAGCCGGTCGACGAGGTTCCGGCGGCGACGCCGGCGAAGAAGGGTGCGCGCAAGCGCAAGGCGGCCGCGCCACGCGCCAGCAAGGCGACCAAGACGGCCAAGACTGCCCGGCCGCGGTCGAGGAAGAGCGCCGCCCGCTGACCACCTCCGTGTCGAACTACACAGCCAAGGACATAACGGTCCTCGAGGGGCTCGAGCCCGTTCGGAAGCGGCCCGGCATGTACATCGGCGGCGTGGGCGCCGCCGGCCTGCACCACCTGGTGTGGGAGGTACTCGATAACGCCGTCGACGAGGCGATGAACGGCTTCGCCTCGAACATCGTGCTGACGCTGCACGCCGATGGCAGCTCGATCACCGTCGCCGACGACGGCCGCGGCATCCCGGTAGACAAGCACCCGGCGACGAAGAAGAGCGCCATCGAGGTGATCTTCACCGTGCTGCACGCCGGCGGCAAGTTCGAGCAAGGCAACTACAAGACGTCAGGCGGCCTGCACGGCGTCGGCGCCAGCGTCGTCAACGCCCTGTCGAATGAGCTGCGCGCCACCGTCAAGCGCGACGGCGCGGCGTGGGAGATCTCGTTCAAGCGCGGCGTGCCGACCGGACCGGTGCGGCGGCTGGGGGCGGCACGCGGCACCGGCACCACCGTCTACTTCCATCCCGACTCGACGATCTTTCCCAAGGTCGAGTTCGATGCCGCCGTCATCCGCGAGCGGCTCGAGGTCGTCAGCTACATCCACAAGGGTGTGAAGGTCACCTTCGAGAACGAGGTCGCCGGCACCAAGGAGGTCTTCGAACACCAGGAGGGTCTGCTCGACTTTCTCAAGAAGATCGTTGCCGAGCGTGGAGCCAAGCCGGTGCACGACGTCGCCTTCGTCCTCAACCGCGACGGCGGCCCGCGCCTCGATCTGGTGCTGCAGTGGACCGAGGCGACCGACGAGCACATTCGCAGCTACGTCAACGGCATCCCGACCGGCTCCGGCGGCACCCATGAAAACGGGCTACGCGCCGGCCTGGGCAAGGCGGTCCGCAACTATATCGACACCCACAACCTGTCGCCGAAAGGCGTGACGCTGACCGCCGAGGACATCCGTGAGGGGTTGACCGGCGTCCTCAGCATCTTCATCGAGGAGCCGCAGTTCCAGGGCCAGACCAAGGACCGGTTGAACAATCCCGAGGTGCTCTCGGCGATCGATTCCGCGGTGCGGCCGGCGCTCGAGCACTGGCTCAATCACAATCGCAGCGTCGCCGAGGCGATCGTCGCGCGCATCATCCTCGCCGCCCGGGCGCGCGAGGCCAGCCGCGCTGCGCAGGCCGAGGTCACGCGCAAGACCGCAACCACCGGCCGGCTGAACCTGCCCGGCAAGCTCAGTGATTGTGCCAGCGCCAACCGCGAGGAAAGCGAGCTGTTCGTCGTCGAGGGCGATTCAGCCGGCGGCTCCGCGAAGCAGGGGCGCGATCGGGGACGGCAGGCGATCCTGCCGCTGCGCGGCAAGGTAATGAACACCGAGGGCATGACCCTGGCCAAGGTGCTCGAAAACAAGGAGCTGGCCGACCTGATTACCGCGCTCGGCTGCGGCCTGGGCAAGAGCTTCGACCTGTCGCGGCTGCGTTATGGCAAGGTCATCATCCTGGCGGACGCCGACTCCGACGGCCACCACATCGCGACGCTGCTGCTCACGTTCATCTACCGTCACCTGCCGCAATTGATCGACAACGGCCGTGTCTACCTGGCGCAGCCGCCGCTCTATCGCATCGACATCGGCAAGGACACCTACTGGGCCCTTGACGACGCCCACCGCGACCGCATCGTCAAGCAGCATGGCAACGGCCGCAGCCACCCCGACATCACCCGTTTCAAAGGACTGGGCGAGATGATGCCGAAGGTGCTGTGGGAGACCACGCTCAACCCGAAGACGCGCCGCCTGCTGCGCGTCGAGATCGCCGATCAGATCGTTACCGACCGCGTCATCAACGAGTTGATGGGCAAGGACGCCTCCGCTCGTTTCCGGTTCATCATGGACCGCGCCGACGAAGCAGAGGAACTGGACGTCTAGCGCTGACGCCTTGACCACGTAGCCATGGAGCCACGGCGGACACAAGCACCGATGCTGTGGTTTCCTCCGTGCCCTCTCCGACTCCGCGGTGCCGTGTTCGCTTCCGGCCGCCGCCCGCGCGCTAATCGCCGTAGTACACTGCGCGGCGGTGGCCGACGTTTCCCAGGCGAAGCCGAATAAATTCGACCGATACATCATCGAAGGACCGATTGGGCCGGCGGTCTGGCGCATCGCGTGGCCGACGATGCTGCAGAACATCATCGCCGGGCTGCAGGGCATCATCGACCATGCCATGGTCGGCCATTTTGTCGGTTATACCGGCAACGCCGCCATCGGTGTCAGCTGGCAGATCGTCCTGGTCGTCATCGTTTTCATCAGCTCCCTGTTCACCGGGATGGCGGTGCTGGTGTCGCGCTTCGCTGGGGCGAACGAGCCGGACAAGGTCAATCGCGTCGTCTACCAGGCGTTCCTGACCGCTGCCGGACTGTCGGTGCTGCTGGCCGCGGTCGGCTACTTCGCGTCGCCCTCCCTGATCGACATCGTCAACCCGACGGCGGAGGTGCGCGCAGAGGCGCTGCCCTTCCTGCGGGCGATGTTCATGGGCATCTTCGGCATGATGATGTTCTTCATGCTGAGCGGCGCGTTCCGCGCTGCCGGTGATCCGACGACACCGCTCCGCCTCGGCCTGGCGATGACGGTGCTGACGGTTGCATTCAACGTCATCCTCATACCGCGATTCGGCACCATCGGCGCGGCGTTCGGCACCATCGCCAGCAGCTCGCTGGTGTCGCTGTACGGGATGTGGCGGCTGACGCGGCCGGACTCAGTCATTCACTTCGGCACCGACCGCCGGCCGGACTTCGTCGTCATCCGCTCGCTGTTCCGCTTCGGCTTGCCGACCGGGGTTCAGGGGATCGCGATGAACGTCGGCGGCGTCCTGCTGCTGCGGTTCATCGGCTCGCTGGAGGAGAGTGCGCAGGCGCAGGCAGCCTTCGCCGTCGGCTACACCGAGCTGTTCTCGCTGATCACGTGGACGTCCACCGGCCTGCTTGGAGCGTCGGCGACGATCGCCGGACAGAACCTCGGCGCCGGCAACCCCGATCGCGCCGCCGAGGGGGTGCGGGTCGCCTCGCACATCGGCCTCGGTGTCGCGGCATTCCTCGGTGCCCTCTTCCTGCTTTTCCCGACCTACCTGCTCGCGCGTGTTCGGCATGACCGATCCCGACGTGCTGTCACTCGGCCGCGAGTTGCTTGCCTACCTGAGCGTGTCGGGCCTGTTCATCACCGTCGCCCTCAGCTACACCGGAGGCCTGCAGGGCACCGGCGACACGCGCAGCCCGCTCTACATCTCGATCATCTCGCAGGTGGTCATCCCGCTCGGCCTCTGCACCATCTTCAGCGTCACCAAGGGCCTTGAAGCGAGCGACATCTGGCTGGCGATCGTCATCGGCCACGCCACGCGATGCACGCTGAGCGTGGTGCGCTTCAGACAGCAGAAGTGGCGGAACATCCAGGTGGATATCGAGAGGGCGACGCCGTAATTCAGAATGCAGAATTCAGAATGACACCCTCGACGACAGCGGCCGCAACGTTCGGGAACGCGCTTTTGCGTTTAGCTGCCGTACGGCCCGTGTTGTCCTGCGGGTCCTGACGGCGACTGCATTCTGAATTACGATCCTCCCCATGTCCTCCGCCCAAATCCCCCCGCCGATCAACGACCAGAATCGCTCCTACCTGCCGGGTTCTGCTGAACGGGTGGAGCTGAAGGCGCGGCTGCAGCAGATGGCCGCAGAGCGCGTCGACATCCCGATCATCATCGGCGGCAGGGAGATCAGGACGGGGCGTACCGAGCAGGCGGTGATGCCGCACGACCATGCGCACGTGCTGGCCGACTGGCATGCGGCGGACCCCGGGCAGGTCCAGCAGGCGATCGACAGCGCACTCGAGGCGCAACGTGAGTGGGCGTCGTGGGCGTGGCACGAGCGGGCGGCGGTCTTCCTGCGCGCCGCCGAACTGCTGGCGACGACGTGGCGCGCGACGCTGAACGCGGCAACGATGCTGGGACAGTCGAAGACGGCATTCCAGGCGGAGATCGATGCCGCCTCGGAGCTGATCGACTTCTGGCGCTTCAATCCGTATTACGCCGAGGAGCTGTACGCGGACCAGCCGATCAGCAGCCACGCGGTGTGGAACCAGACCGAGTACCGGCCGCTCGAGGGTTTCGTCTACGCGGTCTCGCCGTTCAACTTCACCTCGATTGCCGGCAACCTGCCGACGGCGCCGGCGCTGATGGGCAACTGCGTCATCTGGAAGCCGGCATCGAGCGCGATGCTCAGCGCCTATTACGTCATGCGGCTGCTCGAAGCCGCCGGCCTGCCGCCCGGCGTCATCAACTTCGTTCCGGGCGATCCGGTGCAGATCTCGAACACGCTGCTCGATTCGCGGCATCTCGCCGGCGTGCACTTCACGGGCAGCACCACGGTCTTCAACGGCATGTGGAAGAAGATCGGCGAGGATGCCTCGCGCTACCGCAGCTATCCCCGGATCGTCGGCGAAACCGGCGGCAAGGATTTCATCGTCGCGCACCGCTCCGCCGACGTGCAGGCACTGGCGGTGGCAATCGCCAGGGGCGGCTTCGAGTACCAGGGTCAGAAATGCTCGGCGGCGAGCCGTATCTACGTGCCGCGTTCGCTGTGGCCGGAGGTGCGCGATCGCGTCGTCGCGATGATGCGCGAGATGAAGATGGGCGACGTCGCCGACTTCCGCACCTTCCTCGGCGCGGTCATCGACAAGAAGGCGTTCACCCGCATCGGCGCCTACCTGGACGACGCACGGCAGAACGCGACGATCATCCAGGGCGGCGCGGTACACGGTGAGACCGGTTACTTCGTTGAACCGACGTTGCTCGAAACCGCCGATCCCGGTTACCGGCTGCTGTGCGAGGAAATCTTCGGACCAGTGGTAACGGCCTACGTCTATCCAGACGATGCGTGGCTCAGCACGCTGGAGACGGTGGACAAGACCTCGCCGTATGCGCTGACCGGCGCCGTGTTCAGCCGCGAACGGCAAGCGGTTCGTGAAGCTGCCGCGACACTGCGCAACGCCGCCGGCAACTTCTACATCAACGACAAGCCGACCGGCGCGGTGGTCGGCCAGCAACCGTTCGGCGGGGCGCGTGCGTCCGGCACGAACGACAAGGCCGGCTCCAAGCTGAACCTGGTCAGGTGGGTGAGCGCCCGCACGATCAAGGAGACGTTTTCCCCACCACGCGAACTGCTCTACCCCTACATGGCTGAGCAATAACTGGAAACTGGCCTGCGGCGTGCACTTCTTCATGGCAGCTACGCGAGCCCAGTGTCGGGCTCAGCAACGAAGGAGTCGCCTCATGTGGAAGGTATTTCCCGGTTGCGCCCTCGCCCTATGCCTGGCGGCGTCCGCGAGCGCCCAGGACGTGAAGATCAAGACCGAAACCAAGATCAAGGCCGACAACGGCAAGGTCGTGACAATGACCGGCTGCCTGACCGCGGCAGGCGGCGGCAGCTTCATCCTCGGCAACATCGAGGAGCACGGCAAGAACACGAGTGAGCGCGAGACGGTCGGGACGAGCGGCCTGTCACCGTACGCCTTGACGCCGCGCGAAGGGCTCGACCTCGGCCCGCACATCGGCCAGAAAGTCGAGGTGACCGGCGTCCTGGTGCCTGCCGCGAAGAACGGCGACCGCGACGACAAGATCGAGGTCACTGAAAAGACGAAGATCGAAGTCGAGGATGCGCCGGACAAGAAGGACGAGCGCAAGACGGAAGTGAAGGTGCAGCGTGGCCCGGTCGACCAGTTTCTGGTCGCCTCGGTGAAGGATCTCAAGACCACCTGCGTGCAGTAGGTCAAGGTCCACCGTGCCCGGTGGACGCAACGCCTGTCGGACAGAGTGCAGCTGAGAATGAAGCTGAGAGTGAAGCTGGGCGCCACGTACGAGGTACGTGGCGTTCGGCTGGAGCCAGACCCTACTCGTAGAGTCCGCTTCCAGTCAGACTTGCCCGGCCCTACTGAATCTTGATTAGTTCGATGTCGAAGACGAGCATGCCGCGCGGCTGACCGGCCTCGCCCTTGTAGGCGAGCGCTTCGGGGATCCAGAAGCGGGTGCGCTCACCCTCCACCATCATCGCCACGCCTTCTGTCCAGCCGCGGATCACATCGTCCAGGCCCATCGTCGCCGGCGTGCCGCGCGCGACCGAACTGTCGAACATCTTGCCGTCGGTCGTCCAGCCTGTGTAGTGCACCAGCACGCGGTCGAAGCGCGACGGCATGCGGGTGCCGGTGCCAGGACGCAGGACCTTGTAGGCAAGGCCGTCGGCGGTGCGCCGGGCGTCGGCGGGAGGCTCCTTGAGATCGGGCGGCGGCACCGTCGGATTGCCTCGCGTGTCGAGCAGTTCGATGTCGAACACGACCGTTCCCTTGGGACGGCCTGCCTGGCCCTTGTAGGCCAACGCTTCGGGTACCCAGCAGCGACGCTTTTCGCCGAGGGTCATCAGCTGGACGCACTCTCTCCACCCGGGGAACGAGCGGTCGAGCGGAAATGTCGATGGCTTGCCGCGAACCACCGAGCTGTCGAACACGCGGCCGTCGCTCGACCAACCGGTGTAGTGCGACGGTGACGATGTCGGTCGGCAGCGGCTTTTCGGTGCTGGCGCCAGGCGCGATCGATTTTCGACACCAGGCCGGTGGCGCTCCTGGTGGCGTCGGCCGGCGGGGTCGTTCAGGTCCGGCGGCGGCGGGCAGATCTGCCGCGCGTCGGCGGTGCCGACCGGTCAGTGCCGCTACGGGAGCGGCTGCTGTCGCGAGCACAGGCGAACGAAGGCGAGGATGAAGGCTCGCATCAGCTTTCCAGCAGCAGCGTGCCCGGGATCCTCGATGTATTCCTTGATCTTGACCAGGAACTGCACCGCCTCGCGGCCGTCGACGATCCGGTGATCGTAGGACAGCGCCACGTACATCATCGGCCGCACGACGACCTGGCCGTTCACGGCAACCGGCGCGGTCCTGGATCTTGTGCAGGCCGAGGATGCCGACCTGCGGCGGGTTCAGGATCGGCGTGCTCAGCAGCGAACCGAAGACGCCGCCGTTGGTGATGGTGAAGGTGCCGCCGCTCAGATCTTCGAGCGTCAGCGAGCCGTCCCGGCGCGGCCGGCGAAGTCACGAATCGCATATCTCGATCTCGGCGAACGACATCCGGTCGGCGTCGCGGATGACGGGGACGACCAGGCCGCCCTCGGCGCCGACGGCCATGCCGATGTCGTAGTAGTTCTTGAGGACGATCTCGTCGCCCTGGATCTCGCCGTTGATGCGGCGGGAACAGCGCGCAGTGCCGCGACGCTCGCCTTGACGAAGAACGAGGCGATGCCGAGGCCGATGCCGTGCTGCTTCTTGAACGGCTTCCTTGCGGCGCTCGCGCAAGCGTCATGACGCGCGGTCATGTCGACTTCGTTGAACGTCGTCAGCATCGCCGCCGTGCGCTGCGCTTCGACCAGCCGCCGGGCAATCGTCGCCGCCGCTTGGTCATGCGGATGCGCTGTTCGGACGCGATCACCGGACGGACGCTGCGCGGCTGGCGCGGCCGCGGGCGCTGGGCAGCGGCCGCGGCAGGCTGCGCGGTGCGGCGCTGGGCGCTGGTGCGCGTCGCCGCCGGCGCCGATGGCATTCTGCACGTCCTGCTTCGTCACCCGGCCGGACGCGCCGGAGCCCTGCACGGCGCCCAGGTTGACGTCGTGCTCGCTGGGCCATCCGCTTCGCCGTCGGCGTGGCGCGGGTTCCTCGCCGGGTGCCGGCCTTCGCCTCGGCCGGCGCGCGCAGCGGACGCTGCCGCAGCGGCCGGCGTCGCTGCTGCCGCTTGGCCTCGCTTCGCTCGGCCGTCGCCGCCGCGGCGCCGGCGCCGATTCGTCGAGGACGGCGAGCAGCTCGCCGATCTTCACGTCCTCACCTTCCTGGCGCTTGATGCTGCTGATCACGCCGGCGCGCTCGGCGTTGACCTCGAGGTCGATTTTCTCGGTCTCGAGCTCGACGACCGCGTCGCCGACTTCGACGCGGTCGCCTTCCTTCTTCAGCCAACGCGCGACGCGCGCTTCGACGACGGACTCTCCGAGCTCTGGAACGACGATGTTCGACATATGCAGGACCGCGTGGAGACGTGCTTACCGCTTCGAACCAATCAGGGTGCGCACCGGCTTGGACAGCACCATCGAGGGCGCCGAGCGCGTGGCTCTCGAGGTCGTAGACCTGCTCGACGAGCGCCTTCTGGTTCAACTGATGCCAGGCCGAGGAGCCCTTCCGACGGGCTGGAACTGCGCGCGCCGGCCGATATAGCGGAGCGGGCGCGGTCGCCGATCAGCTTCCTCGAGCAGCGGACGCATGAACTCCCAGGCGCCCACGTTCTCCGGCTCTTCCTGCAGCCAGACGATGTCGCGCAGCGACGGATAGCGGTCGATCACTTCGCGCAGCGCGACGTTGGGGAATGGATAGAGCTGTTCGACGCGGACGATGGCGACGTCGGTGTGCCGCCTCGCGCCGTTCGCTGCAGATCAGGTCGACGTAGACCTTGCCGCTGCAGAGCACCAGGCGCTTGACGCCCTTTGGCGCGCTGCCGCGCCTCGGCATCGTCGATGACCGACTGGAAGCGGCCCGTGCTCGAGCTCGCTCGGCGTCGAGGCGACGGCCGGGTGACGCAGCAGGCTCTTCGGCGTCAGGACGACGAGCGGCAGCGGGTCGCGCGTCAGCAGCGCGGCCTGGCGGCGAAGCAGGTGGAAGTACTGGGCGGCCGTCGTGCAGTTGACCAGTCGCAGGTTGATGTCGGCGGCGGCCTGGAGGAAGCGCTCGGGGCGGGCGCTCGAGTGCTCCGGCCCCTGGCCTTCGTAGCCGTGTGGCAGCAGGAACACCAGCGACGGCTGCTGGCCCCACTTGGCGCGGCTCGAGGTGACGAACTGGTCGAGCATCACCTGGGCGCCGTTGATGAAGTCGCCGTACTGCGCTTCCCAGATGACCAGCCGGCTCGGCTCCTGGACGTTGTAGCCGAACTCGAAGCCGATTGCGCCGTTCTCGCTGAGCGGGCTGTTGTGGATTTCGAAGGACGCCTTCGCCGGCGTGAACTCCTGCAGCGGCACGAACACCTTGCCGGTGTTGGCGTCGTGGTACACCGCGTGCCGATGGCTGAAGGTCCCGCGCTGCACGTCTTCGCCGGTGAGCCTGATCGGCGTGCCGTCGGCGAGGATGGTGGCAAACGCGAGTTCCTCGGCGGCGGCCCAGTCGATCGTTCGTTCGTCGCGCCGTGCCGGTGAAGAGCGTCCGGCGGCGGTCGCGGCCGCGTTCGAGCTTCTTGTGAAAGGTGAACCCCGCCGGCGCCTGCAGCAGCGCCTCGTTGATGTCGCGCAGCGCGGCGACCGGCACGCCGGTCTCGCGTCCGCGCCGCCAGCCCCGGCTGCGGCGCCTCGGGGATATCGGCGACGAAGTCCTGTTCGGGCTTCAGCGTCGCGAACGTCTTTTCCAGCACGCCGAAGTGCTTCTTGACGAGCGCGTCGGCGGCTTCGGCGGTGATCTTGCCCTGCTTCACCAGCAGTGCCGCGAACTGCTCGCGAACCGTTGGCAGCGCACTGACTTTCTTGTACATGACCGGCTGCGTGAACGCCGGCTCGTCGCCTTCGTTGTGGCCGTGCCGGCGGTAGCCGATCAGGTCGATGACGAAATCGCGGCGGAAGCGCGCGCGGTACTCCCAGGCCAGGTCGCGCCGCCTCGAGGCAGGCGACTGGATCGTCGGCGTTGACGTGGACGATCGGGATTTTGAAGCCGCGGGCCAGGCCGCTGGCGTAGCTCGTGCTGTACGACTCGGCCGGGGTCGCCGTGAATCCGAGCTGGTTGTTGGTGATGATGTGCAGCGTGCCGTCGGTGTCGTAGCCGGCGAGCCGCGACAGGTTGAGCGTTTCGGCGACGATGCCCTGGCCGGCAAACGCCGAGTCGCCGTGAATCAGCACCGGCAAGGTGCTGGCGCCGTCGAAATGCGGTGCTCCGGGCGCATCGGCCACCGTGCCGGCCGCGCGCGCCATGCCGACGACGACCGGGTCGACCGCTTCGAGGTGGCTCGGGTTCGGCGCCAGCGTGACGTGCATCTGGCCGCGCGGCGAAGCGGTGCGCGCGCCCGCGTGGTACTTCACGTCGCCCATCCAGCCCTGGTCGAGGCGGAAGGTGGCGGAACCGACCGGGTCCTTGAACTCGGCGAGAATCTGCGCGTACGGCTTCTGCAGCACGTGCGCGAGCACGTTGAGGCGGCCGCGATGCGCCATGCCGATGATCGTGTGCCGGGTGCCGCGGTCGGCGGCGCCGCAGATGATCTCGTCGAGGATCGGGACCAGCATGTCCACGCCCTCGACCGAGAAGCGCGTCTTGCCAGGGAAGGTCCGGTGCAGGAACCGCTCGAATGATCTCCACCTGCGTGATCCGGTCGAGCAGCGCGTCGGCGCTCTTCTGGTCCATCGGCGGCAGGAAGCGTCCTGACTCGGCGGCGTGGCGCAGCCACTCGCGCTCTTCCGGCACGAACACGTGGGCGTAGTCGAATCCGGTGGTCGAGCAGTAGATCCGGCGCAGCTTCTCGATCGCCTCGTATGCGTTGGCCGACGAATCGGCCGCCGGACCGCCGACCAGGTCCGCCGGCAGGCGCTTCAGGTCGTCGTCGGTGAGGCCATGCGCCCGCGGCGACAGCGACGGGTCACCAATCGGCGTGGAGCCAAGCGGGTCGATGCCGCGCCGCCAGGTGGCCGTAGCGGCGAATCGACTCCGCCAGGTTGGCGGCGCCGACAATCTGCTGGATGTTGACTGCCGCCGGCTGGCTGCCGGCAGGTGCCGCGGCGCTGCTGGCCTCGACCGGCGTCCAGTTCGCGAAAGCGTCCCGGGTGGCCTGGTCGACGGAGTCGGGATCCTGCCGGTATTTCTCGTAGAGCTCCAGGACGTACCCGGCGTTTACTCCCGGGAACTGCTCCAGATTCATAACCTTTCTATCCTACTCCAGCCGCCTGACTGCACCCGGCAGGGCGGTGACCCCCGGGGTGTGGGCGCTTGGGGCGCACGCTTGCGGGCACAATAGAACCGCATGATCCGCCTGATCGGAATCGACGTCGACGGTACCCTGCTCGACAGCGAGGGGGTGATGCCGGAGCGGAACCGGCAGGCGATCCACGCCGCCGTCGCCGCTGGCATTCACGTCGCCCTGGTCACCGGCCGCAGTTACCCGTTCGCCCGGCCGGTTGCCGATGCGCTGCCGGGCAGCATCACCTTGATCGTCAGTAACGGCGCCGTCGAGCGGGCGATGGACGGCTCCACGCTCGCGCGCCGCCTGCTCGAGCCGATCGGTTGCCCGCGACGGTGCTCGATGCCACCAGGCCATTCCGCGACGCCGCTGCCTGATCTTCGACCGCGACGCGGACCGGCAGATCGTCTTCGAGTCGATGGACTGGGAACATCCCGGCCGCAAGGCCTACTGGGCGCGCAACCACATGCTGATCGCGCAGTCGGTGCCGCTCGAGGACGCGCTCGACGAGGACCCGATCCAGGTGATGTTCAACGGCTACGTTCGACCTGATGCGCGACCTCGCCGCGGCGCTGCGCCGCCGCCCCGGCTTCGAGGTCGCCGTCACCGAGTACGTGCACCGCGACTTTTCCCTGATCGACATCACCGGCCCCGGCGCGACCAAAGGCCAGGCGCTCGCCCATCGTGCCGCTCAGCTCGGCCTCGACGCCACCCAGGTCATGGCCGTCGGCGACAACTTCAACGACCTCGAGATGCTGCAGTTCGCCGGCACCCCCGTGGTGATGGGCAACGCCGCCGGCGATCTGAAGGAGCGCGGCTGGCACGTCACCGGTGACCAGAACGACGCCGGCCTGGCACAAGCGATCGAGTTCTTCGCCCTGCGCGGCTGATGGTGGCCGACTGCACTGGCCGCTGAGGCACGGAGCCATCGAGTACGGCGTTCCCAGGTCAGGCGCGCGGTCGTTGCCGGATCACGCGCCGGATTCCGTCCTTCAACACCGCCGCATTGAAGTTCAGAATCAGGGCGACCTGAAGGTCGGGAATGCGTGACTACGTGAGCACCTGTGCGAGGTGGACGGGCTTCAGGTGCTCGACGCTCTTCACCTCAACGACTATGCACCGCTGAACCACGAGATCGGGCCGGTGGTCCGCTACGACCGTGCCCTTGTACAACACAGGGACGAGAACTTGCCGCTGGAATGTCAGTCCGGCGTCGGCGAGCTCGCTACACAGCGCCGATTCGTAAACCGATTCGAGCAACCCCGGTCCGAGGACGCGGTGGACCTCTATCGCGCATCCGATGACTGCCTGCGTGGTCTTGGTGTCCGCATCCGCGCCTGCCAACAATCTCCACCCCTGTCAGTACGTGAGCCTCTCAGCCCGTCGGTTCCGCGTCTCCGTTTCTCTGCGGCCACCGTGCATCAATGCAGCCGACGAAAGGTCGCGAGCACTGCAGCGCGGACGTTCTTGTCGATCAATGGGAAGGTGCCGAGCACGTGTTCGAGATCATCGGTCGTCAGGTGGTAGAGCTGCGCCGCACGCGCCTGGATTTCGACGTAGGCGTCCGTGTCTTCGGCGTCGCCGCGATCGGTCAGCGTTGCCGACAATGTCGCGATCCGTTTGTGCAGTGTCGATGACGGCTCGACGCGCGGCACCGGCAAGCGGGCGACGAGCGACACGGTCACGTGCGTGCTCACCCGCAGCCGGATCAGGTAATTCGCCACGAAGCTGTTGAGCAAGGCGCACAGCACCTGCTGCTCGCCCAGCGGCAGCGGCGTCTTCAGGCAGAACAACGTGTGCGTCGTCACCGCCTGCGCCGGAACAATGGCGGCGATCAGGGTGAGGCGGTTGGTGGCGCTGGCGATGTCCCGGTAGGCGAGGCGCGGGCGGCGCGGAATGCGCACGCGCAACGCGGCAGCAGCCGTGAGCTGCAGGCGTGACCGGCCGACGTCGACGCGGAACGGCGCGATCTGCTTACCCTCAACGACGGCACGCACCGCCGGCGACCCGGAGTAGGGCGTAAACAGGTCGCGGTCATCACTGGCATTGAGCTCGCGGCCGAACTGCACCTGCCAGCCGCCCGCGGCCGAGAGCCATGGCACGGAGGCGCTCACGCGCTCGACGATGCGGAGGGCGCGCTCGGTGGTGACCTCCGGCAGACCGAGATCGTCGGCTCCGGAAACGCGGGCAAGCAGCGCTCGGTTGAATTCAACAGTCGGCGGAGCGGCGGCAGGGTCGGCTTCCGCCAGTTGCTCGATGCGGGTGATGCCGAAGCGGCAACGCATGGTTTCGGTGGGCGTCCCGGCGGTGCACGTCAGCAGCACGAAGCGGACACTGCGATGGATCGGGAAGATCGCGCCACGGTTGTCGAGCCCAGTGATGCGATCGACCGCCGCGTGCGCGAACAGATGCCGACGCAGCGGCGCCGAGCCGGTGTCGCTGACGAATCCGGCAGGGAGGACGAAGCCAACGCGGCCGCCTGGCCTGACCAGTTGCAGCGCCCGCTCGACGAACAGCTGATACTGGTTGAGGTGCGATCGGCTCCCAACCCGGTAGATGCCAGAGCCGCGGACGAAACCGGTGATCCTGCGCGCATGCTGCCGCATTCCGCTGCGCGCATCCTCGCCCCCGCTGTCACCGCGAACCATGTCCCACGGCGGGTTGCCGAGCACCGCATCGAACCCCCCAGTCGGCAACAGCGTGCCGTCCGCTGCGGCGAACACTTCGGGAAACGTGAGGTGCCAATGAAGAAACCGGCGGTTCGCTGCGACGAGCGCCGCCTCCTCGAGCAGCGGTGAGGCGACGTGTGACGGAAGCACCGAGCGTCCGCGCATCACCTGTTCTCCGAGCTCGCGCGCGGTTCCCGGCGGCGGTGCCGTGCCTTCGGTCCAGAACCACCCTGCACACCACAAGTCCAGCAGCTGTCGCAGCCGTCCAACCGCGGTGCCTGCCGCGCTCAGCGCGGCCAACGCCCTCTCCTTGGCGCGGACGACGGCAGCAGAGTCGTCAACCTGGTGGGCAAGCCGTTCCCGGACATCAACGGCTCGCCGTAGCGCCGCCGAGACCTGCGTGCCCTCGAACAGCGGCAACGGCTCGGCGCGTCGCCGGCTCGCGCCGCCCGGCTGCCGTAGCACGTCGCCTGGAGCGGCACCGACGAGGCTGTCGCCGGCGACCAGGCGATGGTCGAGAAACGTGAGCGGCTTGTCGGCGGCGAGCGTCGCCAACCACAGCGACAGCCGGCCGAGCTGTACCGCGGTGGGATTGAGATCGACGCCGTAAAGGCAGCGTCCGGCGATCTCGCGCCGCAACTGTGTGCGGTCGGTGGCGGTGACGTCGGCCTGGTGCCAGCGGCCCTCGCGGACCAATGCATCCTCCAGGGCGAGAGCAAGGTAGCGGCACGCGCCGACCAGGAATGCACCGCTGCCCATGGCCGGATCAACCAAGCGCAGCGCCAGGATCTGCTCGGCGGTGCGGCCGACCACCAGCGGCTGCAGGGTTTGCCGGACCAGGCAGGCGGTAACCGCACGCGGGGTGTAGAAGGCCCCGCTCGACTTACGCAACTGCCGTGTCCGCGCCAGCCGGGCGCCAGCCGCGGTGGCAGCCGGCTCGTAGTCGAGGAGTTGCTCGTAGACGGCACCAAGTTGCTCCACGTCCAGCTCGCGATAGCCAATGCGGCGTCGGACTTCGCCCCGGCCGCCGGGGGTGATGCTCACTGCCGCGACGACGCGGCCCATGGTTGCGTCCGGGACCGGGACGTCGCCGAGCGCCGTCGCCTCAGGTGAGAACAGCCGGCCGTTGAAGGCGGTGATTCTCAGTTCCCCAGCGACACAGCCGGCATGTGCCAGTCGCGAGATGGCGGCGAGCGCCTGCCACAGGCCGCGGCAGGTGCGCCCGGCGAGCAGCGTCGTGACCACCGTCTCCAGGCTGTAGCGGTCGCGGTACACGGGGTGCCACAGCGGCAGCAGTCCACGCGCTTCGGCGAATAGCAGGAACAGCAGGCGGTAGAGGACGGTCAGAGCGTGGTCGAAGACCGCGGCCGGAGCAACGCGGCCGGCACGAGACGCTGGCATGGCCGCCACCAGTGTGGTCAGCGCGTCGAGTACGCCGGCGCCAAGCGCCTTGCAGACGTCGCTGGCATGGGCGGCGGACAGGTACGCGAGCCGCTCGAGCGCGGGCTGCGTGTCGCGCACGGCACCACGGACGACTGTCCAGAGCAGCGCGGCGGTGCCGGGCTCCTGCGCCGCCGTCAGCAGGTCGAACTCGAGGAAGTCGCGTGACCAGGTGTGGCGGGCGTCGACCACCCGCAGTGCCGGGCCGTTGCAGCAGAGGCACCAGCCGACGTCTGCCGAGATCGACTGCACGACCGCGGTGCGCCACAGCTGCGCAAGCGGCTCGCTCCAACTCGTCACGACGACGAGAGGCCCAGGACGGCCGTCTGCGGCCGTGAGCAGGCGGCACTGTGCGGCCGCATCGACACGGCCGGTGACGTCGAGTCCGAGCTCACGCAGCAGCGGCAGGACCGCGCTGTCGACGATCGCCCGGACGCTCGATGCCGGACCCAACGTCCCCTCGCAGCGCACCGCCCACCGCTCCAGCTGCGCAAGTGCCCCTTCCGGCGGTGGGCTGAATTCGGCGAGCGTGGGTAGCACGTGCTCGGCAAAGGAGGCTGAGATCAGCCGGCCGCGGACCCCGTTCACCGTCCACTCGCGAATGCCAGGAGCAGTGCGCTGCCCGACGGGACCGGCACCCGCGCCAGATCGATTCGGCGCAGGTGCGCTTCGCAGCGCGCGATCAGTTCGTCAGCAGCTGTCGCCTGCTCCTCTTGGCGCAACGATCCCGCCCGGCCGAACAGGCTTGGCTGGACCAGCAGCGCGGCCATGCGGGCTCGCCGTGCCCGGACCGCATCGACGATCGCCAGCTCACGTAGCCGTGCCGCAGCGAGCGCAGGCTCGAGCGCCTCCCGCAATCTGCCGACCCGTGCCGCATGTTGACGCCGGATTACTGTTGCAAGCGCCGCATCGACGTCCAGAAGTCGCCGAGTACTTGCCCGATCGCGCGACCAGGCAGGGTTGCCAGCGGCTGCGATGCCGAGCAGCTCGTGCCACAGCGCCGAGCCGCCGGCGTCCGCGTATGCGAGCTCGAACAGCCAGCAGCGGCGCGACGCACCTCGTCGAAACACGGTTAGAAGCGGTGCGGGCTCGGCACGCGGCTCACGGCGAAGCGCGCTGACGCGGCGCAGGGTGTGGATGAAGGCCGCTTCGTGCACCGCCGCGTTGCGCATCGACGTGTCCGCTGCCAGGTAACCGCGCTGTACAGCTGTAGACGCAGTCACGGGAATGCCCTCTTCGCCGCCGAACGCCACCCTTGCGATCTCCCGCTCGGCTGCACCCAGCACGGTCTCGCCCAGTGCGCCGCTGGCCGCGTCCAGCCGCGACAGCAGCCTGGCTACGACGGTCTGCTCGCTGCTGGTTGCGGCGACCAGGTGGACCGCATGCACCCGGCGCACCTGGCCGATGCGATCGATACGGCCGATGCGCTGCTCCAGCCGCATCGGCGTCCATGGCAGCTCGAGGTTCACGACCAGGCGGCAGCGCTGGTGCAGGTTGAGGCCCTCGCTCGCCGCGTCTGTCGCCAGCAGCAGGCGCGCTGACCCGGCGGTGAAGCCACGCGCCGCTTCCCGCCGCTCCCGCGGTGTCATGCCGCCGTGCAATTGCAGCGGGCACAGCGCGGCGAACTCCGCCGCCAGCGACGTGAGCGTGTCGCGGTACTCGGTGAAGACGAGCGCCGGCTGCGCAGTGCGACGGAGCAGACGGTGCAGGACGGCAATCTTGCTCTCGCCTCCGGCAGCCCGTTCTGCCAACTGCATCAGATCAGCAAGCACCAACAGCTCTTCGCGCCTGCTCGCAAGGCCCGGCGCGGCGAGTTCCCGTCCCGGCTCGTCGTCCGCGTCGGCATCGCCGAAGGGAAGAGCGAGCTGAAGCTCGCCCGGCGTCTCCGCCTGTGACAACAAGGCGGCCCGGCGCTGCAACGAGCGAAGGAACGACGCGGCACTGCTGCAGGCCCGTCGTGTCAGGACCGACATCGCCAGGCCGGCGGGCGAAGCCGGCGTGTGCTGGCTCGCCCAGACCCGGCGGGCGTAGCTGGCGAGGCCTCGATGCATCGCCGCCTCTGCCGCCGTGGGCGTGACCGGCAGCCAGATGGTTCGCCTGTCCGCCGCGAGCCCCACGTCCCGTCGTCGTCTGCGGAAGAGCAGCAGCGGGAAGGTCGGCGCCAGATCACCAAGCGTGCATAGCCGCTGGAAGGCCCGCTCGTCGCCAGAGTGCGGTGTCGCCGTGAGCATGACGACCTGACGCGCGCGCTCTGCGACGAGTGCCGCTGCCCCGGCCCGGTCCGAGCGACCCGCGAGCGCATGTGCCTCGTCGAACACGGCCGCGTCCCAGACCAGGGTCTCGAGGGCGCGGATCACTTCGGGGCGTTTCAGGTAATCGATCGATGTGATGACGAGAGCATGCGCGGACCACGGATTGATCCGTGCGGCGACGTTCAGCTGTGCTCTCGACAGGTATGCCGCGTCGATGATCGCGGCCGGTAGCGCGAAGCGGTCGCGCAGCTCCGTCTGCCACTGTTCGCGCAGCGCCGCCGGGCAGACGACGATGGCCCTGGCCTCGGCGTTCCGCTCGAGCAGCTCCGCCAGGATCAAACCGGCCTGCACCGTCTTGCCAAGCCCGACGTCGTCGGCAATGAGGATGCGTGAAGCAGAGCCGCCAAGCAGCGCCAGCGCTGGCTCGAGCTGGAACGGCATGACGCGGATCGCTGCGCGCGCGGCGGTGCGCAGGGTGACGGGTGACTCAGATGCGCCGGCCAGAACGGCACGTGCGGCGTGGCGCCAGCGTGCTGCCGGGACGACGCGTGGCGGCGGTGCGGCGTGCTGGCGGTCGACCTGTTCGAACGGGATGAGGAACCGCGTCGTGACGCCGGCGTTGCCGCTGCCGCAACCGACGACGTCGAGAACGGCAGCCGTGTCGTAGGAGGTGGTCCGCGACACGCGCCAGCGCTCGCTGCGGACCCGTATCAGCTCTCCACTGCGGAAGGGTGGCGCAAGGGGCGGCATACCGGCACACGTGCAGCCGCCGTTCCGCTGCGGTTCAGCCGGGAAAACGTTCGAGTGCGCCGCAGGGTTGCAGAAACATCGACGGCGCGCCGGCCGCCGCTGTGAGGATTGCGAGAGGAGCGAGAGGCGCCCGATGGACCGTCTAGTCGATCAGTCGTGCGACGGTGGCGCCGAGGTGGGTCTCGGGTGCGTCCCAGAACTCTGCCACCAGCGGATGGCGCTCGAGCGCCTGCTGGACGATGCCGCGCTGCACGCCCTTGCCGCGGCCGTGAATCAGCCGCACCTCGCGCAGGCCGCGCTGCGTGAGCGGCGGCGATGTACTCCTCGACGACCGACGTGATGTCGCGCGGCGCGAACGTGTGCAGGTCGAGTGCGCGGCTCGATCGGCACGCTGCGTGCGGCTCACGGCTGGCCGCGACGTAGGTCGCCGTCACGACCGTCTTGATGCCGCCGCGGACGGTGAAGTCGCCGACGACGGTCATGCGCCGCGGCGCGCACGCGGCGACCAGGTCGTCGAGGATCTGGTTGGTGACCGCTTCGTAGAAGATGCCGCGGTTGCGGAACTCGATCATGTAGTACTTCAGCGCCTTCAGCTCGATGCAGCGGTCGCCGGGCACGTAGGTGATGCGGATTTCGCCGAAGTCGGGCAGCCCGGTCTTCGGGCAGACCGAGGTGAACTCGGGGCAGCTGATCGCGATTTCGAACTCGCGCTCCGGGCCGCGGATTCGGAAAGGTCTCGATCGGCGCCGTGCTTGACATGTGGAAAATTCTAGCACTTCAGGCCGAAATCGCTCGGATTCGCACGGCCGCGTTCGTTGACACCTGATCAGCGCGCGCGTTAGCATTACGCGATTTTCCTGAGATGTTTCCGCCAGCAGTGTGACGCGCGCGCAACTGGCGGCGGCCGTGTGATGCGCATGCAGCACTGGGGGGACGTGATGGCAGAGGCCCGCAGGATGGGCAAGTCGGAGCTGTTCTCGCACTTCGCCGAGCGCTTCGAAGTGAAGCGGACGCAGGCGCGCGAGTTCTTCGACGAGCTGACGACGCTCGCCGAGAAGGAGTTGAAGCGCTCGGGCGAGTTCGTGCTGCCCGGCATGGTCAAGCTGGTCGTGCAGAAGCGCAAGGCGCGGATGGGCCGCAACCCGGCGACCGGCGAAGCGATCAAGATCCCGGCGAAGACCGTCGTCAAGGCGCGCATCGCCAAGCAGCTGAAGGACACGGTTCTCCCGAAGAAGTAGCATCAGGACGCCGTGCGCGCTCACGCAGACCTCGCTGGCTTTGCCCCCTTGAACCCGGCGCAGCGTGTCTCGGCGCCGGGTTTTCTCTTTTCTCCTGCTCGCGCGCGCTCGGCGCCGCGTTCCTCTTTCACACCGCTGCGCAGCTGCGCCGGGCGTGCCTTGCGTCAGCGGGAAGCGCAGCGTGAAGGTCGTGCCGAGCCCGACCTCGCTGGTCGACGGCGATGGTGCCGCCGAGCTGTTCGACGACCTTCTTGGAGATGGCGAGGCCGAGGCCGAGACCGCGGCGCTTGGTGGTGACGAAGTCGTCGAAGATCGTCTCGAGGCGATCGGCTGGGAATGCCGCAGCCAGTGTCGGCGACTTCGATGATCGCCTGTTCGTTCTGACGCATCGTCCGGACGACGACGCGGCCGCGCGGCGGCGTGGCCTGCATCGCGTTGATGATCAGGTTGCGATAGACGCGGTTCAGCGCGAAGAGATCACCCTCGATGTAGAGCGGCCCCGCGAGCAGTTCGGGCTCGAGCGTGACGCCGGCACTCTCGGCCGTGGCCTTCATCGAGTCGACGAGCTCGGCAAGCGCCTTGTTGACGTCGAGCGGGAAGCGCTCGAGCGGGCAGCGGCCGCGCGATGTTGCGCAGGTCGTCGAGCACGCGCTTGACCTGGGCCAGCTCGCGTTCGACGGTGCGGCGTGAAGGTCTCGCGATACTCCAGGTCGTCCCACATCTTGACGATCAGCTTGCAGCTGTTGCCGATGTTCTGAATCGGATGCGAGAGGTCGTGGACGAGGCCGACGGCGATACGGCCGAACATCGCCTGCCGTTCCTTCTTCTTGACGTCCTCGGAGAGCTCGACCAGCTTGTCGGCCATGTTGTTGAAGGCGACGCCGAGTTGTCCGAGCTCGTCGGTCGAGTCGATCGGGACGCGCTCATCGAGCTTCCCTTCAGCGAGCGCCGTAGTGCCACGCGTCAGATTCAGGATCGGGTTGATGAAGCTGCGCCCCCAGAAGTATCCGAGCGCCAGCATGGCGCACAATGCGCCGGCGATGGCGATGCCGAGCTGCTGCTGCAGCGACAGCGCGATCTGAAATGCCTCGGTGATGGGTTGCTCAACGATTACCGTCCACCTGAGATCAGGGACGTGAGCGGCAACGCCGAGCACTGGCCGAGTACCGTTGTCGTATTGCGCTGTTCCGGTCTGGTCCGCCGCTGTGTCGGCGGCGCGGAATGCGGCTACCAGCGGGTATCCTGACATGTCGGCGCCGCGTGCCACCTGAGACTTGGCGTTCGGATCGCCATGTGCGAGCAGCTGACCGGCGTTGGTGATGACCAGCGCGTAGCCGTTGGTGCCAACTCGGATGCGGTCGACCATCCGCCACAACTCTTCAAGGTTGAGACGGCCAATCAGCCAGCCGCCACCGGCCTCGCCGTTTGCCATCCGAACGGCGACGACCGCGGTGGGGAGCAGATCGGAATCGATCGAGAATTCCGACATCAGCGCGCCAGCGAACCTCAAACTGCCCGGCCCGGGAATGTCGGCGGTTGCTTCGCCAAGCCGACTCGTGACCACCGGCCGACCGCCTTCATCGAGCAACGTGAGTTCAGTGAACTCCGGAAAGGTGAGCACGAAGTTCTTGAGGACGCGCTCCTGTTGCCACCGCGCCAGACCGGTCTGTTGCAGCTCGGCGGCCACGGCGGTAAGGATCTTGACGCTACTCGACACATACAGGTCGATCTGTTCGGCGACCTGTCGCGCGACGTTCGAGTTGCCTTGAATGACGGCTTGCTGCGCTCCACTCCGAACGGAAAACAGCGACACCGCGCCGTAGGCAAGCAGCGGCACGACCGCAGCGGCCGCCATCATCAGGGAGAACCGGGCCGCGATTCTTTTCACGGGTACAACGACGCCCTGGTGCCCCTCGCCTGCGGTGCGGGGTTCCAGCGTCCCAGCGACAACAACGGATCGCCGCCAGACTCGGCGACGACGTCGAAGTTGCGGCTGACGGCTCTGTTGCGTTGGCTCCAGGCTAGGAAGAGTGCGGGGGGATCGTCCAGCAGGACTTCCTGCAGCCGGCGCGTCGCGGAGCGCACCGCCGCTTCGTTGGTTGAGGACCGCAATACTTGAAAGAGCCGCTCGGCCTCGGCGTTCTCGTAGCCAAAGACGTTCAATCCCTTGGATTCCTTCGCCGAGCGCCAGAAGATGTAGGGGCGGCCAAGCGTTGGGCCGCTAATCATGTCCGTCAGTACTGCGTCGAAGTCGCCTTGCCTGATGCGGGCGCCGAGCGCGCGCGGGTCTAGGGTTTCGAACTGCATGTCGACGCCGATGGCATACAGCTGCCTTTGAACTTCCAGCGCGAGCCGCTCGACGGGCGCTCCGGCGATCAAGCACGTAAAGCGAAGGCGTGCAGGGCCGGACGTCGCGGTTTCCGCGATTCTGTCGGGAGGGAACCCAGCCGAATCGAGCAGCGCGCTCGCAGCCGCCGGATCGAAGTTGGATGTCTTGACAGTGCTGTCGTACGCCCAGTGCTTGGGCCACAGCGGGCCAGTCGCGGGAATGGCGTAGCCTTGGAACAAGTTCGCTGCCAGTTGGTCACGGTTGACGGCCAGGTTGAGGGCGCGCCTGACGGCAGCAGACTGGAACGGCGTCCGTCCCGAGTTGAAGGCAATGAGGTACTGGTAGCCGCGCGCAAAGGAAATGACTTGGACCCGCTCGGTGCGAACGAATTCGACTGCGTCGGGAGGAACGTCCGACACCATGTCGAAGTCGCCGCGAAGCAGGCTGCTCCACGCGGTCCGCAGGGCATCAAACTGATGAACGGTGACTTTTCGTATCGAAGGTTTCCCGAGATAGTACGGTTCGAATCGCTCGAGCACCAGTTCCGCTGCCTGGCGCGTGACCACGCGGTACGGTCCGGTTCCGACGTGTTCCGGGCCGTGGTCCAGTGGAATGCTCAGTTCCTCTGGAAGGAATGCGGCTCGTTGCGACACGTCGATGAGGATCTGGTCCTCGCCTTCGACGCGAATAGCCGTGACGTCCGTCAACGACGGGTAGAGCGCACGATTGTCGGGTTTGTCGATCGCGGCCTGCAGCGCGGACGCGGCAACGGCGGCCGTCAGCGGCGTTCCGTCGTGGAACTTGATCCCGCTGCGGAGCTTCACGCGAAGTGAGAGACCGCCGTTCTCCCACCGCCAGCTCTCCGCCAGACGCGGATTCGGACGACCGTCCACCCCAGCGTAGGTAAGCCCCTCCAGCGTGAGGAGCGTCGCGAATTGACCCACGCCGATGTCGGAGCTCGCGACATTCGCTCCCGCGAAGCCGATCTTCAGTTCCGTTGGCCCCGACGCGGATTCTGGCGCAAGCGCATCGCCGCAAGCCGCCAGGGTCAGGGACGAAAAGAACAAGGCGCTGCATGCAACCCAGCGGGTCACCCAGCGCCTTGTTGGCCAAGGTGCGCGGCCGAAGGGCCGCGCTCCTGACACTCCTACTTGCTCGGCGAACCGCCGTCGTCGACCATCCACGGGCAGAAATTCTGGGGCTTACGGGTGGTTGCGGCCTTCTGGATAACAGTGATCTTCATGATTCTACCCAGTTTGGTTATATGGCCGATCGGCCGTTTTCTAAGAAACTGACGCAGCAGTGCGATGCGCCAGACTGACGAGAGCAGACTCGAAAGCACCCTTGTGACATGACGGCTGGTTCATGTCGCCGAGCTCGGTATGCGCGGCCACCGAACAGCCGCCTCCGCACACGGGGACGAAGGAACAGTCCCCGCATTCCTCCTTGTGGGCGGTGAGGCGCTCGAACCGCTCGGCCGCCGCGGCGCGCCACACGTCGTCCCGGCCTTCGATGTGGCCGGTGGACTGCGTGGCTTCTCCGGTGAAGCCGGGGCAGGCGTAGAGCGAACCGTCGGGTCCAATCGTGTAGGCGTGCCGGCGATGGATCTCGCACGGACCCATGTGGACGCCGTCCGGCGTGTGGAACCCGAGCTTGCGGGTCTCGTCGCGCAGGAAGGTCATCTTTTCGTCCACGAAGTGGCAGCGTGTCGCACGGCGCCCGACGCCTGGCCGCCGCCGGCGCCGGCGCTGGTCATGCACGTGCCGCCGAGCGGCTTGTTGTCGCTGCCGACCGCCGTCAGCGGGATGACGCCCTTCGGCTGCGCCGGCTCCGGCGCCTTGATGATCGGCTTGAAGTTGATGCTTGCGCGATCTTGTCGGCGAACTCCTGCTCGCGCAGGAACTCGAGCAGCGCCGGGATAGCTCTCCCACGTCGATTCGTCGAAGTTGCCGCCGATGGTGATCGAGACCTTGCCGGCGACCCGGCGCACGTTCTCGATGATCCGGTCGAAGGTGCCCTGGCCGCCGCGCAGCGGCCGCATGCGGTTGTGCGTGTCGCGGTCGCCGTCGAGCGTGATCTTGACGCCGAACAGACCGAACGGCAGCAGCCGGTCGACCACCTCGGGCGTCAGCAGCAGGCCGTTGGTGATGATGCTCACGACCGGCGTGATGCCGCGCGCGTGGCAGGCGGCGTGGCAGCGCTCCGACAGGTAGTAGGCGACCGGCAGGTTGAGCAGCGGCTCGCCGCCGAACAGCGTCAAGCACGAACTTCTCCGGCTGCACCTCGTCGAGGCGCGCCTCGATCCAGTCGGCGACCTGGCTCGCCGTCTCGAGCGACATCTTCGCGCGCGAACTTGTTGTAGTCGCCGTGGTCGCCCTGGAAGCAGTAGTCGCAGGCGAAGTTGCACTGCAGCGTGGTCAGCACGGTGACCTTCATCTGGTCGGTGTCTTCGCGCAGGTTGATGAAGTACTCGTCGAGCGCGGCGCTGCTCTTCCTCGCGGCTGCCGACGACGAAGCCGTTCTCGGCGAGCGCGGCGATCGTCTCGCGCTCGTCGTCGCTGAGCGCCGACTCGCCTCGGCCGAGGCGCTCGAGCAGCGTCGGCGACGTCGGGCGACACCAGCAGCTGCGCGTCGGAGAACGTGTTCATCAGGAACACTTCGTTCCGCTCGGCGACCGGCACCTGGACGTTGAACATCGACGGCTGCATACGCTTCCCCACTGGCGGGCACACGAGTGCCCGACCGCGATAACTGCGTAATCCGACTTGTGTTCGAAGGGCCGCGCGGTCTGTTGCGTGTCGTGCGGCTCGCCCCGTTAAAGAGCAACGGATGTGCCCGGAATGCCAGTGCACGGAATCAGCGGCGAGATTGCAGAAATTGCGAAGAGAATCGTGGGTACGGCAGGCACTTCGCAGTACGGCACTCGCGCGCCGGCCGGCCAACGCCTTGGCCGGTCCACGCCTCGTCCGGCAAATTCTTGGTGGAACCGCAGGCAAACGCGACCGATAACGCGCGGCCAACATGTTGGCCGGTCGAGTCAGGGTCTTGCCGGTGTGACGTGCCGAACTGGTTAGCGGCGGTCAGTTGCCGCGGATCTTGCGCGCGAGCTCGCGGATCTCGAGCCGGTCCATCTTGAACTTCAGCGTGCTGAGCGGGATGCCGAGCGTGCGCGCCGTCGCCGTCACGTTCCAGCTGCCCTTCTCGAGCGCGCGGATGATGAAGTTGCGCTCGAAGGTCGAGACCGCGCGCTCGAGCAGGTTCTCGCTCGAGCCGGTCCTCGTGGTCGAGCTGCGCGACGTGGAACTCGTAGGGCAGGTCCTCGTCGGTGATCCAGTCCTTGTCGGACACCGCCACCAGCCGCTCGATCAGGTTCTCGAGCTCGCGGATGTTGCCCGGCCACCAGTAGTTGGCCAGGATCTGCAGCGTCGAGTCGGCGATGCCCTGGATGTTCTTGCGGAACTTGACGTTGTAGCGCCGCAGGAAGAAGCGCGCCAGCTCGGGCAGGTCCTCGATGCGGTCGCGCAGCGCCGGCATCCGGATCGGGATCACGTTCAGCCGGTAGAACAGGTCTTCGCGGAACCGGCCGTCCTTGACCGCCTTCTCCAGGTCGACGTTGGTGGCCGCGATCAGGCGGAAGTCGGTCTTGATCGGATGGGTGCCGCCGACGCGCTCGATCTCGCCCTCCTGGATCGCGCGCAGCAGCTTGGCCTGCAGCTCGTAGCGGCAGGTCGCCGATCTCGTCGAGGAACAGCGTGCCGCCGGTGGCCAGCTCGAACTTGCCGAGCTGCTGCCGGATGGCGCCGGTGAACGACCCCTTCTCGTGGCCGAACAGCGTGCTCTCGACCAGCTCCTTCGGGATCGCGGCGAGGTTGACGGCGACGAACGGCGCATCCGCCTGGCCCGAGCTCGCGGTGGATCAGCCGCGCCAGCAGCTCCTTGCCGGTGCCGCTCTCGCCCAGGATCAGCACCGTGGCCGGCAGCTGCGCCACCTTCTGCACCAGCTCGACGACCTCGCGCGTCGCCCGGCTCGGGCCGACGACGAACTCGCGGTCGTTCTGCTCGGCGACCTCGGCGCTCAGCCGCATCACCGATGCGGCTCAGGTCCTGCCGCTCGCTGGCGTTGGCCACCAGCGTGCGGACGCCGTCGAGCTCGAAGTCCTTCGAGATGTAGTGGTAGGCGCCGTGCCGCATCGCCTCGATGGCCGCGTCGAGCTCCTTCATCGCCGAGATGACGATCACCTCGATGTACGGGTAGTTCTCCTTGACGATCTTCAGGACCTCGAAGCCGCTGATGCCGGGCAGGCGGACGTCGAGCAGCATCAGGTCGACGTCCTCCTTCTCCATGATCTGCAGCGCGGCCTCGCCGGTGGCCGCGCGCAGCACGCGGTAGTCGCGCCGCAGCATGGCCGTCAGCGTGTCGCGCATCCCCTCGTCGTCGTCGACGATCGAGGAGCGTCTTGCGGCGCTCGGACATGAGGCGGCGAGTATAGCTCGCTCGCCTTGACACTGCTGAATTTCGCTTCGGATAAGGTACGATTCGGCAGAGTCACGCGCATATGACCTTCCTGTGGATTGTCACGGTCGCGTCGCTGCTCGCGGCGCTCGTGGCGTGGCGCCAGGTGCGCCGCACCGCCACGCGCCTCGAGCAGCTGTCGCAGATGTACTGGGAACTGAAGTACCAGCACGGCGAGCTGCGCGTGCAGCTGCAGCGGCTCACCGGTGAGGCCGCCCGCCGCCAGCCCGCCTGCCGCCGCGCCCGTGGCGCGGCCGGCCGATGGTTTCATCCCGCTCACGTCGCTGAAGCGCTGACCGTTCGAAGGAGCCCGCTTGGCGAATTCGTACGACGTCGTCGTGATTGGCGCCGGCACGGGCGGCTATGTCGCCGCCATCCGCGCCGCGCAGCTCGGGATGAAGGTGGCCGTCGTCGAGAAGCAGAAGGCGCTCGGCGGCACCTGCCTGATCTGGGGCTGCATCCCGACCAAGGCGCTGCTCGAGCATGCCCACGCGCTGAAGATCGTGCAGAACGCCAAGGAGTGGGGCGTCACCATCCCGGCGGGCGACACCGTCGATCGACATGGGCCAGGTGCACGCGCGCAAGGACAAGATCGTCACCGGCCTGACCAAGGGCATCGAGTTCCTGTTCAAGAAGAACAAGATCGACTGGATCAAGGGCACGGCGCGCTCGCCGGCGGCGGCAAGGTCGAGGTGATCGACGGCGACACGCAGACGCTCGAGGCGCAGCGAGATCATCGTCGCCACCGGGTCGTCGCCGCGCAGCGTGCCCGGCATCGAGATCGATCACAAGCGGATCATCACCAGCGACGAGGCGATCCACCTCAAGGAGGTGCCGAAGTCGCTGGTCATCATGGGCAGCGGCGCGGTCGGCGTCGAGTTCGCGTCGATCTACCGCCGCTTCGGCAGCGAGGTCACGATCATCGAGCTGCTGCCGCGGCTGGTGCCGGTCGAGGACGAGGCGGTGTCCGCCGAGCTCGAGAAGTCGTTCAAGAAGCAGGGCATCAAGTCGCTGACCGGCACCAAGGTGACCAAGGCGACCGCTACCGCGAACGGCGTCGACATCGAGGCGCAGACGCCGGACGGCAAGACGCAGAAGCTGTCCGCCGACCTGCTGCTCGTCGCCACCGGCCGCGGGCCGGTGACGGCGGGCCTCGGCGCCGAGGAGCTGGGCCTCGAGATGGAACGCGGCTACATCAAGGTCGACGAGCTGTACCGGACGTCGGTCGCCAACATCTCGGCGATCGGCGACGTGATCACGCTCGGCACCGGGCCGCATCCGCAGCTCGCGCACGTCTCGTCGATGGAAGGCATCATCGTGGCCGAGCGGATCGCCGGCCAGGACGTCGCCGCCGCTCAACTACCGCCACGTGCCGGGCTGCACCTACTGCGATCCGGAGATCGGCAGCGTCGGCCTGACCGAAGCCGAGGCGAAGAAGCAGGGCTACGACGTGCGCGATCGGCACGTTCCCGTTCGGCGTGCTCGGCCGCGCGAAGATGGCCGGCGAGACCGAGGGCTTCGTCAAGATCGTCGCCGACAAGAAGTACGACGAGGTGCTCGGCGTCCACATGATCGGCCCGCGCTCGACCGAGCTGGTCGCCGAGGCGGTGCTGGCGCTGCGGCTCGAGTGCACGGTCGAGGAGCTGATCCGCACCATCCACGCGCACCCGACGTTCTCCGAAGGCGGTCGGCGAGGCGGCGCACGCGGCGCACGGCGCGGCGATCCACATGTAATCGTTCGGAGTGTTCGGAGTGTTCGGACTGTTCGGATGTTCGGACGTTCCCGAAAGTTCTATGCCCACACCCGTCGTGATGCCCCAGATGGGCGAATCGATCGCCGAAGGAACGATCGTCCGCTGGATCAAGAAGGTCGGCGACAGCGTCGATCGCGACGAGCCGCTGTTCGAGATCTCGACCGACAAGGTCGACGCCGAGATCCCGTCGCCGGCCGCCGGCGTGCTCACCGAGATCACGGTCAAGGAAGGCGAGACGGTCGCGGTCAACAGCGTCGTCGCGACCATCGGCCAGGCGGGAGACCTTGCTGCTGCCGGTCCCGGCGCGCCGTCGCAGGGAGGCGCAGCGTCCGCGCAGCCGCAGCCAGACGGCTCACCGGCGACGGCTCCAGCGGTGGAGACGGCGGGCGGCGTCAACGCCAGCCGCAGGCCGACGGCATCGCCGGCCGCCGACGGCCGCCGACCCGGCGACCCCGACGGCGACCCCGACGGCGACCCCGACGGCGACCCCGACAGCGACACCGGCGAGGGTCACGACGAGGCGGCGGCTGCCGCGGGCGCCGGCGACGTGCGCCGCCAGAAGTCGTCGCCGCTCGTCCGCCGCATCGCCAAGGAGCACAACGTCGACATCGCGCAGATCCACGGCTCCGGCATCGGCGGCCGCGTGACCAAGCAGCGACATCCTCGGCTTCATCGACAAGCGGCCGGATCGCCCGGCGCGGCCCAGCGCGACGTCCGTCGGCGCGGTGCCTGCCGCTCCGCGACCGGCGACCGCGTCGAGATCAAGCCGCTCTCGGTGATGCGCCGGAAGATCGCCGAGCACATGGTGCTGAGCCGGCGCACGTCGGCGCACGTGCACTCGGTCTTCCACGTCAACTTCTCGACGGTCGAGACGCATCCGGCAGCAGAAGAAAGCGCGAGTACGACGCGGCCGGCGCCAAGCTGACCTACATGGCGTTCATCGCCAAGGCGGTGATCGACGCGCTGCGCCGCCACCCGGTCGTCAACGCCTCGCTCGACGGCGACAACATCGTCTACAAGAAGGACATCAACCTCGGCATCGCCGTCGCGCTCGACGACGGGCCTGATCGTGCCGGTGATCAAGAACGCCGACGAGAAGAACCTGCTCGGGCTGAGCCGCGCCATCGCCGACGTCGCCGATCGCGCGCGCGCACAAGCAGCTGAAGCCGGAGGAAGTGCACGGCGGCACCTTCACCATCACCAATCCCGGCCAGTTCGGCGCGCAGTTCGGCATGCCGATCATCAACCAGCCGCAGGTCGCCATTCTCGGCGTCGGCACGATCGAGAAGCGGCCCGTCGTCATCGACGACGCGATCGCGATCCGGACGATGGCCTACCTGACGCTCGGCTACGACCATCGCCTGGTCGACGGCGCGGTCGCCGATCAGTTCATGGCCGACATCAAGCAGCAGCTCGAGCACTTCGACCCGAGCCAGGTGTAAGGACACCGGGTGTCTTCCGATGCGCCCGCTGGAGGTCCGCCGGCTCGGCGTCGGTGGCCTACGCCGAGGCGCTGGCGCTGCAGCGCGCGCTCGTCGAGGAACGGCGCGCCGAGCGCGTTCCCGACCTGCTGCTGCTGCTGCAGCATCCGCCGGTCATCACGCTCGGCGTCAAGGGCGACGGCGGCCGCTCGCACATCCTCGCCACCGCCCGACAGCTGGTCGCCGAGCTCGGCGTCGAGCGTGCACGAGACCGGCCGCGGCGGCGACGTCACCTATCACGGCCCCGGGCAGATCGTCGGCTATCCGATCATCGACCTGCGGCCCGATCGCTGCGACGTGCACCGCTACGTGCGCGACGTCGAGGAGGTGATGATCCGCGCGTGCGCCGACTACGGCGTGACCGCCGGCCGCATCGCCGGCCTGACCGGCACCTGGGTCGGACGCCGAGAAGATCGGCGCGATCGGCGTCCGCATCTCGCGCTGGATCACCAGCCACGGCTTCGCCTTCAACGTCACCACCGAACCTCGAGCACTTCGAGCTGATCGTGCCGTGCGGCATCGCCGATCACGGCGTGACGTCGCTGGAGAAGGTGACCGGCAGGACGCATCGCCATCGGCGACGTCGAGGATGCGCTGATCCGGCACTTCGCCGCGGTGTTCGACCGCGAGATCAGGCCGGCGCCGGTTGCGCCTCGCGGGTAATCACCGCTTCGGCGACGCCGCGGCCGGCGACCGCGGTGACCTCGATCCGGACGCCGTTGCAGGTCACCACGTCGCCGACCACCGCCGGACGGCCGAGCAGCGAGCAGCACCAGCCCGCTGACGGTCTGCACGTCCGGATGCTCGAGCGGCCCGCCGAGCGCCTCGCCCGCATCCTTCAAGCCGCACGGTGCCGCGCACGCGCAGCTGCCCGCCGCCCTCGCGGGCGATTGGCGGCCGGGCACGTCCCTCTTCGATCTCGCCGACCACTTCCTCGAACAGGTCCTCGATCGTCACCAGGCCGGCGGTGCCGCCGTGCTCGTCCATCACCACCGCCATCTGCGACGCGATACCGGCGCATCGCCGCCAGCACCTCGTCGAGCGGCATCGTCGCCGGCACGTACGGCAGCGGCCGTGCGTCGGCGTCAGTCACCGGCCGGCCGGCGACGAGGTGCCGCAGCAGCTCCTTGATGTGTACGCTGCCGACGATGTTGTCGAGGTCGCCGCTGTAGACCGGGTAGCGCGTGTGCGGGCTGCGGCGGACGATGTCCCGCAGCGCCTCGGCGCTCGGCGCCGACCGGGATGCCGACCAGCCGCACGCGCGGCACCATCACCTCGCCGGCCGTCGAGATCGCCGAACTCGAACAGCTCGCGCAGGATGCGGCCTGACTCGCCGCGCAGCAGCCCGCCTTCCTGGCTCTCCTGGATGATGAACTGCAGCTCCTCCGTGCGTGTGGTAGCGCTCGCCTTCGGTCTCCTGCCGCTGGATGCCGACGAGCGGCAGCAGGCCGTTGCCGATGGCGTTGAGGGCCCAGACGAGCGGCCGGATCGGCATCTCGACGCGCGTTGATGAGCGGCGACACGTAGAGCACGGTGTGCTGCGCCCGCTGCAGCGCCAGCGCCTTCGGCACCATCTCGCCGATGACGATGTGCAGGTAGGTCAGGATCGGCGACGGCCAGGATGCTGGCCAGCGTGTGCGCGGCGATCCAGCGGCCGGTGCCAAGTCGGCTCGAGCGTCGGCGCGATCCATTGCGGCGAGCTGATGCTCGCCGTACATGCCGAGGCCGAGGCTGGCGACCGAGATGCCGATCTGCGTCGTGGCGATGTAGCGATCCTGCAGCGTCGGATCGTCGAGGATCCGCGCGACGCGCTGCGCCAAGCCGGTTGCCCTGTGCCGCCTGGTGCTCGATGCTGGCGCGCGGCGCGCCGACGATGGCGAACTCGGCGGCGACGAACAGCCCGTTGGCCAGGATCAGGATGACGATGATCGCGACCGGGATGAGGATCACTCCGTCCTCCTCGGCCGGCTCCGGCGTGAGCCGGCGGGCGATCACCGACTCCAGCGCGCGGTCGACGACACGTTCGACCACGAACTCGTAGTCGCCGAGCATCACCGTCTCGCCTGGCAACCGGCATGTGGCCGAGCGCCCGCTGTGACCAGCCCGCCGACGCGTGGTCGCGTCGGTCTCCCACGTGGTACGCAGCAGCATCGCGGCGTCCTCGACCGACATGTCGCCGGGGAGCCGGATGCGGCCGTCGGGCAGCGTCTCGGCCACCGGATCGCCCGGCTTGAACTCGTCGCCGACGTCGCCGAGGAACTCGGACAGCACGTCCTCGAGCGTCAGCAGCCCGGCGGTGCCGCCGAACTCGTCCACGACCAGCGCCTGGTGCGAGCGGCGCTCGCGCAGGAAGCGCAGGACGCGGTCTGCGCGTGACGCTCTCGTGCACGCTGGTGATCGGCCGGATCAGGTTCGCCAGCGTGGCGTTGCTGTTGGCGCGCGACCAGCGAGCGCACGAGGTCCTTGGTGTGCAGCATGCCGACGATGTTGTCGATCGAGTCGCGGTAGACCGGCAGGCGCGAATACGGGCTCTGCGCCACGATGCCGGATGACGTCGTCCATCGGCGTATTGATGTCGAGCGCCGACACGCGGCGCCGCGGCACCATCAGCTGCTTGGCCTGGCGCAGGTTCAGGCGCAGCGCCCGCTGCAGCCGGCGGTGTTCGTCGGGCTCGAGCAGGCCGCCGTCGCGGCTGTCGGCGATCAGCAGCTCGATTTCGGCTGGCGAATGGATGTGGCGGTGACCCTGCTGCGGCGCGCCGACCAGGCGCAGCAGCAACGCTCCCGACCCGTTGAGGAACTTGATGAACGGGCGGTATACCCACGCCGACGGCACCATCGGCACCACCGTGTAGAGCGCCGTCTGCGTCGGGTACTGCAGCGCCAGCGACTTCGGTATCAGCTCGGCGAAGACGACCTGCGCGACGGTCAGGACCAGCAGGACGAGGACGGCAGACGTCGACTGGGCGGCGATGCTCTGCAGCCACGGAATCGAGGCGAAGAACGGTGTCAGCCAGACGGCGATCGTCCCCTGCGCGTAGGCGCCGAGGATGAGGCTCGACAGGGTGATGCCAATCTGGCAGGCCGCGATGTAGCGGTCCAGAGAGCCCGGCGAGTCCAGCACCGGCAGCAGCCACGCCGCCAGCGGGTTGCCGTCGGCGGCGAGCTGCTGAATGCGGCTGCGGCGGACGCTGACGGCCGCGAACTCGGCGGCCACGTAGATGGCGTTGAAGAGGAGGAGCGCCGCGACGACGAGGATGGCCATGAGGCCCATGCGAGGTCCTGTACTTAACACGTTCTTCACCCCGGCGTGAATCGCCGGCCGCAGCAGTCGAGCTGACGGGAAGGTGGGTGGAAGCGGGGATGAGGGAATAAGACCGGATTGGTCGGTGTTCTCTTAGATCAGGATGACAAACATGGATCGGACCCAGGATCGGCAGCTCATCGCCCGGCTGCAGGCTGGAGAACAGGCTGCCGTTCAGGAGCTGGCTGAACAGTACGGCTCGCGCATCTTCCAACTCGCCATGCGTCACATGAAGAACCAGGAAGATGCCGAGGAAGTGACGCAGGACGTGCTGATGAAGGTGCACCGAAAGATCGACGCCTTCCGCGGCGACTCGGCACTGTCGTCGTGGATTTACCGCATCACGTTCAACACGGCGATGTCGCGGCTGCGCAACTCGCGGCTTGCCCGCGCCGCCGAACAGGATCGCGACCGGTCTGAAGCGGCGCAACACGCAAGCGAGGATGGCCCGCGCCAGCCGCGCCAGCCGGTGGACTGGTCGCACATGCCGGATGAGGAGCTGCTCCGGCTGGCAACTGCGCGAGGCGGTGGCGGCAGCCCTGGACGAGCTGCCCGAAATCTACCGGGCGCCGGTGGTACTGCGCGACATCCAGGGGCTCTCGACCGAAGAGGCCAGCACCCGGCTTCACCTCAAGGACCAGACGCTCAAGTCGCGGCTGCACCGCGGCCGGCTGATGCTGCGTGAGCGGCTGCGGGTGTTCACCGACGGTCTGAGCCTGCACCGCCCCACGCCCGCGTACTCCTAGCGCGGCCGAATGAACTCGGGTCTCGTCGGGCGCGCCGCCAGGCGCGCCGCGAGCTCGAGGGCCAGGCTGGCGACCCGCGTGGCGCCTGCCGCGTCGATTTTCTCCCAGTCGTCCCCGGGCCGGTGATAGTCGGGGTGGAAGCCGGTGAAGAAGTTGATGGCCGGGATTCCCTTGTCGATGAACGACGAGTCGTCGCTCCGCCCCGCCCCGGGTCCCTGGCGCCGCACGTTCAAGCCGCGGGTCGCGCCAGCGGCAGCCTGCAGGTCCGCCTCCATCGACGGCGCCAGCTCGAGCCCGCTCACATCAACCGATCCGCCGGACCGGCCCACCATGTCGAGGTTGACCATGGCAATCGTGTCCTGCGATCGGGATGGTTGGGTTGGCGGCGTAGTACGCCGACCCGAGCAGACCGCGCTCCTCGCCGGCGAAGGCGATGAATACCAGCGTGCGCGGGAACCGGGCGCGCTGCTCCGCAGCGGACCGGGCCATCTCCATGATCGACGAGGTGCCCGACGCGTTGTCGTCGGCGCCGTTGTGAATCTCGCCGGTGCGTTCAGGCGACGACCGACAGCCGGCCGCCGATGCCGACGTGGTCGTAGTGCGCGCCGATCACGATCGCCTCGCGAGCCAATCGCCGGGTCGCGCCCCGGCAGGATGCCGACGACATTGCGCACCGTGCGCCGATTGCGGGCGAGGTGCTCGACGTAGTCGACCGTCGCACCCGGGAGCGGTTTCGACCGCGGCACCAGGTCCTGGTCGATGAGCGCGGGCAATGGCGTCGAGCCCCCACTCGTCGACGAGCGGCTTGATGTCTGCCCGTCGGACGCGCAGCACCGGGATGCCTTCGTCCTCGGCGTCCGGGTCGCCGGTGAACAGCCCGTAGTCGGCCTGATCGGTGCGATGCGTCGGGTCCGAGATGACCATCAGCGCCACTGCCCCGTGCGAGCGGGCCGACCCGGCTTTGGCCTTGAGCGTGGTCTGCGCCACCGGCCGGTTGCCGTTCAGGCGCGCTGGCGGCATTCTGTTCCTGCGGCTCGTGGCTGAAGATCAGCACCACCTTGCCGCTGACGTCAAGGCCGCGCGTAGTCGTCGTAGCCAAGGCTCGGCACCGCCAGGCCGTAACCGGCAAAGACCACCGGTACCCCGGCGAGGTTCGCCGACGCGGCGGCCACGGTATCCGCTGCCGTGCGACAGCGGGTAATAGCCGCTGCCCAGCGTCAGCGGCGACGGAACGGCCGCGGTAGTGGAAGGTGAGACTGTTGCCCGGGCCGATCGTCAGGCCCGCGTTCAGCTCGAAGGGCTGGAACCAGCTTCCGCCGGTGCCGCCTGGCTGCAGCCCGGCGGCGCGAAACTGCTGCGCGATGTAGTCGCCGGCTCTCTCCAGTTCGGCGCTGCCGTTGGCGCGCCCCTTCATGTCGTCGGATGACGAGGAACTTGATGTGGTCGAGCAACGTGCGCTCGTCCAGATCGGGGCCGGCACCTAACGCCGTCCCGGCGATCGCTACGACCGCCAGAGTGGTCAGGAGCCTGCGGATTCCCCGAACTGGATGCACCTTCATGGCGTCAACGGCCGGCGCCGAGCGCGGATTCCACCAGGACACGCTCGCGGGCACTCAGGCTTGGGACGCGCGCGTGCACGATCCCGGTCCGCGACAGCAGCACCGGCAACGCTCCGACGCGGTCCCGCACTCCGAACTCGCCGCCGAGCACGGTCAGCAGGCTGAACGCGCGCCGTGACGAGCGCACGATCGCCTCCGCCACCTGCGCCGCAATCAACCCCAGGGTATATGTGCCCGGCGGCCACAGCCGCGCGACGCGCCCCTCGATCCGTCTGAGCTGAACGGTGTCGAGGACATGCTCGAGCGCATATCCCCCGATCGACGCCTCGCTCCACGGCACGACGAAGCCGCTGGGCGGTGCGCCGAGCACGGTCAGCATCACCTCGGCCGGCGAGCAGCGCGCCTCCATGGCGACAATCGCCCGGACGGCGGACGCGAGGCCCTCGGGTGCCGAACCCATCACGCTGTCGCGCCGGAACCCGCCCTCCCGCGTGGCGCTCAGCAGCAGGCCAGCCTGGCCCGCTCCGGCCAGGATCACCGGGGCAGTGCCGATGAACGGCGCCAGCCGGCGCAGCTGCGCAAGCCCCTCTTCCCCCTGCCACTCGACTGGTGTCGCCGCGAACCGGTCGGCGACGATGCAGACCGTGCAGCCAGTGATGCGGCTCGGGTCGTCGGTGCCGTCCAAGCGTGTATGGAAGCCTTCGATCGCACCCGACTGCATGATGTCGAGCGCCTTGCCCGCCGCGGCATCGCCGGCAGCATCGACGAGCAGCACCCGCGACACGGAGTCGCGCGCGGCGAGCGAATGGGCGATGGCGCCGCCGAGGTGTCCTGCGCCGATGATGGCCGCGGTCGTCATGATCCGGTGGAGTATTGTAATGACAATGGCTGAAGCGGCACTGGCGGGCAAGGTGGCAGTGGTCACCGGCGGCTCGCGCGGCATCGGTTTCGAAATCGCCCGGGCGCTGTTGCAGCAGGGCGCGAACGTCGCAATCACCGGCACGACTGACGAGGGTGCCAGGACAGCGGCGGGTGCCCTGGAGGGGCGCGCCGGCGCTGGCCGCGTGCTGCCGCTGCGCCTCGACGTGCGGAACTATCCGGCGGTCGAAGAGACGCTCGCGGCGGTGGCGGCGCAGTTCGGCGGCGTCGACATCCTGGTGAACAATGCCGGGGTTGGCGTATTCCGCCCGGTGGCGGACATGACGGTCGACGAATGGCACCAGGTGATGGACACGAATCTGACCGGCGTCTTCCACTGCTGCCATGCGGCGCTGCCACTGCTGCGGCAGCGGGGCGGCGGCTGGATCGTGAACGTCAGCAGCCTGGCCAGCCGCAACGCCTTCGTCAACGGTGCGGCGTATTGCGCGTCGAAGTCGGCGCTGAACGCGTTCAGCGAGTCGCTGATGCAGGAAGTCCGCTACGAGGGGATTCGCGTCGCCTACGTGCTGCCCGGATCGGTGAACACCGGGTTCGGCGGGCTCGCCCATAGCAAGGCAGAAGGTGCACTGATGCCCGAAGACGTCGCACAGGTGATCATCGATCTGGTGTCGCATCCCTCCCGCAGCCTGCCCAGCCGCGTGGAGATCCGACCGTCGCAGCCACCGCGGAAGGCCTGACCGTGAACGTGTTCGACAAGCATCACCGCGAGCTCGAGGTGCACGAGACGATGATGGGCTCGCCACGCGGGCGCCTGGCGGTCGCCCTCGACCTGCTGACCGACGCCCTGGCCATGGTCGGCCAGCATGGCGTCTACTGCCAGAACGCGCGGCAACCCGGGAAGCCACCGCTCGACATCGGCCTCGTGCTGGAACAGATTGGCGATGCCAAGGAGCTCGTCCAGAGCGTGATCGAGCTCGATCGCGCACCGATGCGTTCCTGACAGAAAGGCGTGAGCCAGGCATGAGCTCGGCGCCCGAGCCGCTCGGAGCTGTCGCCCACTACAACCTGCTCTCCCGCCTCGACCCTGCCGGCCCCGGCGACCTGTTTCGCGCCCGCGATACCCACCACGGCCGGACCGTCACCATCCGGCTGCTGCCTGCCGCTCTCACCGCCGATGCTGCCGCGCGCCGCCGCCTGGTCGAGCAGGCCAGCACGCTGCTCCCGCTCTCCCATCCAAACGTCATCACCTTGTTCGCGGCCGGTGAGCATGACGGGCGTGTCTACCTCGCGTTCGAATTCCTGCGCGGCCAATCGCTGCGCGCGACCATCGCCAGCGGACCGCTGCCGGTGCGACGCGCCGTCGAGACCGCGATCCAGATCGCCGACGCCGTCGCCGAGGCGCACGGCGCCGGCTTGGTCCATGGCGGCCTGAGCCCGGACTCGATCGTCATCACCGACAAGGGCCACGCGAAGATCCCGGCGTTCGAACTGGCATCGGCGGGCGGCTTCGATCCTGCGGAGGGAAGGCTGCACGACTATGGCTCACCCGAAGAGGCGCGCGGCGGCCAGCCTGACGACCGCTCCGATATTTATTCCGTCGGCGCGGTGCTCTATGAAATGTTGACGGGACGCCGGCCGTCGCAGCGCGGTGCCGCAGCCCCGAGTGCGACGAACCGGGGCGTCCCTGTCGAACTGGATGACATCGTGCTGCGGGCGGTCGCGCCCAATCCGAACGCGCGGTTCGGCAGCGCAGCCGCGCTGGCGGCGGAACTGCGCAGCCTGGTGGCGATCCTGGACGTCCGCGGCGATCACGAGGACGAAGCAGCGGTCGAGCACAGTCCCGCCGTCAGCCGGCTGTTCGCCCTGATTGCCGTGCTGGTGGCAGCCGTCGCGGTGCTGGCGTGGTGGTTCAGCCGGCCGTGAGGATCTCGCCGAGGCGGGTCACGAACGCCGATCGGGCGAGCACCTGGTCGACGCCGGCGGCACGCGCGGCGCTGATCGTGTCGGCGTCGACATGGGAGACGTAGCCGAGGGTACGGACCCGGGCGAGCTCCTCGTCAGCCTTGAGCGCCGCGACCAGGCCGACCGAATCGATGCGGCTGCTGTTCAAATCGAAGATGACCAGCGACGGCCGCAATTCGCGGACGCGCGGCAGCACCGCCTCGCCGCTGCGCTCGAACAAGACAGCGGCGCCGAGCGCCTTGGCCGCGGTGGAGATCTTGATCGAGAAGATCAAGTCGTCGATTGCGCATAGGATCACGGTCACTATGATCCTCGAAGTGCGGGCGGTCGCGCCCTTTTACAAGAACGGCTTCGTCGTCGGCTGCGAGCGGACCCGCGAGGCCGTGCTGATCGACCCGGGCGACGAAGTCGACCTGCTGCTCGGCGCCGCCACGGAGCTCGACCTCCAGGTGCAGGCGATCCTGCTGACCCATGCCCACCTCGATCACATCACCGGCGTCCGCGCCGCCAAGGATGCGCTCGACGTGCCGATCTACCTGCACCACGACGACCTCTTCCTCTACGAACGCGTCGTCGAGCAAGGCACGATGTTCGGCATGAAGGTGCACGAGCAGCCGCCGGTGGACGTGTTCTACGACATGTCGCCGGTGCACTTCGGCGATTACGAGGTGAAGGTGCACCACACGCCGGGACATTGTCCTGGCGGCGTCTGCCTGCAGGTCGGCGTCAAGGGCGGCCCCGGGGATCACCTGTTCGTCGGCGATACGCTGTTCGCCGGCTCGATCGGCCGCACCGACCTGCCGGGCGGCAACTACGAGGTGCTGATGACGTCGATCACGCGCGTGCTGTTCCCGCTCGGCGACGCGGCGACGGTGCATCCGGGCCACGGCGCCGACACGACCATCGGCCGCGAACGCACGCAGAACCCGTTCGTGCTGGAATACCTCGCCTCGAAGCCGACGTAACCAGGCGACGGCCGCGGATCGGGCTCGGCACCGGCGCGGCCTCAGTCGGCGTTGCGCAGTGCGAGCAGCTCGACGCGGCCGACGCGCAGCTTGTCGCCAGGAACGAGCGTGACGATGTCGACCCGTTCGCCGTTGACGTAGGTGCCGTTCGTGCTTTCGAGATCGCGGACCTCGAGCGAGCCGTCCGTTCCCGCGGTCAGCCGGCAATGCACGCGCGACACCAGGGCGGCGTCGACGATGAAGTCGGCGCCCGTGGCGCGGCCAAGCGTACGCACGCCACCCGGCAGGATACGAAATGTCGTTTCCGGGTGACCCTCGGTCACGGTGCGCAGAATCCACATGGTCGGATCGGAGTGCGGCAACTTTTCAGAACCTTTGTTCGTCAACAGAGCATGCCCGGCCAGGGAAGGCCGGTGCGTAATCAGCGATGACGACATCCAGGAAGTTGAGTCTTGTCTCCGCCACGCTGGCGGCCATGGCGGCGGTCTGTGGGCTCTCGACGCTGCCCGGCGCCTCCGCCAACATCGACCCGTTGAAGCTGGCCATCGTCGAGCGCGGCATCATGGTGCGTTCGGTCGTCGCTACCGGGACGATCGAGCCGGTCACCAAGGTTGAGATCAAGTTGAAAGCCAACGGCATCATCGAGAAGCTGTAGCGGACGTCGATCAGGTCGTGCAGCCCGGCACGGTGCTCGCCGAACTGGACAAGGAGAATCTTACCGCACGGTTGCGCGAGGCCCGCGCCAACCCGCAGGCTGCCGCAGCCGTGGCTGAAGCCGCCGTCGCGCAGTTGCGGAAGAACGAGGTGGAGGCGCAGTCGCCAGAACTGCAGAAGGGCGGCCGCCCTCACCGTGCACGGGCTAGTAGGCGACCAGCAGCCGCGCGGCCCGCTCGATTTCGGCCTCGGACGGCAGATAGAACTCTTCGAGCGGCGGCGAATAGGGCACCGGCGTGTCGAGCGCGCCGACGAGGCGGATCGGCGCGTCGAGCGACTCGAACGCCTGTTCCTGGATAAGGGCGGCGAGGCTCTCGCCGATGCCGCCGGTGCGGGAATCTTCGTGAATGATCAGCACGCGATTGCAGTGGCGTGTCACCGCCAGCAGCGCCTCGACGTCGAGCGGCGCGAGCGTGCGGAGGTCGACCACGCTGGCCTGGATGCCGTCGAGCGCCAGCCGCTCGGCAATGCGGAGCGCAACGTGCACGAAGGCTCCGTACGAGACGATCGCGAGATCGTCACCGACGCGGCGCAGGGCCGCCCGGCCGAGCGGTAGCGGCGCTGGCACGTCGGCGGGCAACCGCTGCTTGACCCGCGGGTCGCGATAGAGCGCGATGTGTTCGTAGTAGAGCACTGGATCGGGATCGCGAACCGCTGCGGCCAGCAGGGCGCGCGCGTCCTGCGGCGTCGACGGCACGACGATCTTCAGGCCGGCGGTGCGATAGAACCAGGGCTCGGTGTTCTGGGAGTGGTAGGGACCGGCGTGACGCAGGCCTCCCCATGGCATCCGCACCACCATCGGCACTGCGCCGCCCCAGCGATAGCGAACCTTCGCGGCATTGTTCACGAGCTGGTTGAAGCCGGTCGCCACGAAATCGTTGAATTGCAGTTCGGCAATCGGCCGCTGGCCGGCGAGTGCGGCGCCGATGCAGACGCCGAGCACGGCACCCTCAGCGAGCGGCGAGTTGACGATGCGGTCGCCGAACTCCTGCAGCAGTGGCCGCAGCATCAGGAAGGCGTTGCCGTATCGACCGCCGACATCTTCGCCGAACACGAACACCCGCGGGTCGGCACGCAGCGCGTCGGCGATGCCCATGCCGATCGCCTCCAGAAACGTCTGGCCCCTCGGGTCGAACGGCAGGGAAGCTTCGAGCGATGGCAAGCGCGCGCCGAGCGGTGACGCCAGGCGCCGGGCAGGATCGAGCGGCTCGGTCCGTACCCGCGGTGATTCGCCGGCAAACACGCCGGCACCCGCTGTTGCGGCATCCGGCCACGGCGCCGCGATGACCGCGCGCGCTGCGGTCTCGACCAGCGACGTTGCCGCTGCCTTCATCGCGTCCACGTCGGCCGCGCTGAGAATCCGCTCGTCCTGGAGCCGCCGGGCGTAGGTCACGAGCGGATCCTTCGCCGACCAGTACTGGTAGAGCTGCCGGTCGGCATAGCCACCGTCCGCGAGGGACGGATACTCCCAGGACGTTGATGGCTCCCGTCCGAGGTAGAGCATGTCGTCATGATGCGCGTGTCCGCACATCCGCATGCTGACCAGCTCGATCAGCGTCGGCCCGTCACCGCCTCGTGCACGGTCGGCGGCCCACGCGAACGCCGCCGCAATTGCATCGGGGTCGGTGCCATCGAGCGTGATGCCCGGGATGCCGTAGCCGACGGCCTTGTCGGCGAACGCGCGCACAGCGGACTGCTCCCGCAGCGGCGTCGACAGCGCCGTCTGGTTGTTCTCGACGCAGAAGATTGCCGGCAGACGGCGGGCGCCACACACGTTGATGGCTTCGTGCCATTCGCCCAGCGACGAGCCGCCCTCGCCGATGAACGAAACGGCGACGCGACCGGCGCCTTCACGTGCGAAGGCCATGGCCATGCCGGCGATTGACATCGTGCTGATCGTGAGCGGTGCGGACGCCGGCAGTATTCCCCAGCTCAGATCGCCGATGTGCAGGTCCTTGCCGTCCATCGGCGGGCCTGCCTTGCCCATCTGGGCGCTGAGCACCATGCGCACGGCCTCGCCGTCCGGACGCATGGCGAGTACAACGCCCAGGTCCCGGATGATTGGACCGACGACATCGCCACGCCAGTGGCCCTCCGGATCCCGATAGGCTGCGCCGCGCCGCAGGCGGGTTGCCGCGGCGTAGATCGCCTCCTGGCCAAGCGATCGAAACCCCTTCCCCTGGAACGGTGTGCCGGCGTAGCGCACGTCGCCGGACAAGAAGAGCTGCTTCAGCCGGTTGTCGACCGCGCGCGTCAGGACCATCCCGCGCAAGATGTCGCGCCGTTCGCCGGCCGTGAGCGAGGCGGCGATCGTCTCGCGCGCGAAGAAGCCGTCGCAGGCAGCCGCCAGCTCGTCGCCGGCGCGCTGCAGGCGAGTCGCCGCCTGCCCGCCGGGAGAGTCCGTCGCCTCACCCGGAGCGGGTGGCGCCACCATCGAGAGCCGCAGTCGTGACAGGACCTCGTTCCGGAATGGCTCGACGTCGAGACCGTCGTGCCGGGCGGCGACGTCCTCGATGAGCCGCTGCACGGCGGGCCAGGCCAGCGGGAAGCGATCGACGACGAATGCGGCGAGGCGCTCGGCGAGCACTGAAACCCGGCCGGTCGACTTCGTCACGTGGCGATCCTACCGGCACGAGGCTGGCTCGCCAAGGCGCGCGGATCGGGATAGATTCACGAGAGCGAATGCCGGCCGTGAACCCCCTCGATCCGATGTTCAAGGGCTGGGCGAAGCCCGGCCCGCTGCCGCCCGGCGCGACCGCCGCCGCCGCTGGTGCCTGAGGACGAGACGTTCGACGCCCTGAGCGGCCACTTCCGCATCTTCCAGCTGCGCCGCGGCCATCGTTTCTCGACCGATGACGTGCTGACCGCGTGGTACGGGACAACGTGGGCGCCCTCGCCGGCGTCGGTGCTGGACCTCGGGTCGGGCATCGGCTCTGTCGGGATGATCGCTGCTTGGCGCCTGCCGGTGGCACGTTTCGTGACCATCGAGGCGCAGGAAGACAGCGTGCGGCTGGCGCTAAAGTCGGCGGCCTACAACGGCCTCGACGACCGCTACGAGATCCGCCATGCCGACTTCCGCAGATCCGGAGGCACTCGGCGGCGACGAGCGGTTCGACCTGGTGCTCGGCAGCCCGCCATACTTCCCGCTCGGCAGCGGCGTCGAGGGCGACCATCCGCAGAAGGTCGCCTGCCGCTTCGAGCTGCGTGGCGACATCGGCGACTACGCGCGGACGGCGGCGGCGCATCTGACGCGCGGCGGCCTGTTCGCCTGTGTATTTCCCGAAGAGCAGCGCGGCCGCGTCGACGCGGCGGCGCGCGACGCGTCCCTCGTCATCGTGCGCCGCCGGCCGGTCGTCTTCAGGGAAGGCGAGCCGCCGCTGGTGACACTGTTTGCCATGTCTGCGCGCCGGCGACTTGCCGGGCTGGATGCACGACCGCACCTGGATCGAGCCGCCGCTCGTCATCAGGAGCAGCGACGGCAGCATCCATCCCGAGTACGCCGCGGTGAAGCTGGCGGTTGGCTTTCCGCCGTAGCAATCCGGTACCTGCTTGCTACGCGCGGAGAGCGGTGGTCACCGCGCGGGTCATCTCGGCTGTCGTTGCCTTGCCGCCGAGATCCGGGGTCTTGACGTCCTCGCTCGACAGCACGCGCTCGATCGCGGCGAGGATGCGGTCGTGCGCCGCGCGCTCGCCGAGATGGTCGAGCATCATCGCTCCGGCCCAGATCGCGGCGATCGGGTTGGCGATGCCCTTGCCGGCGATGTCCGGTGCCGAGCCGTGAATCGGCTCGAACATCGACGGCGTCGTCCGCTCCGGGTTGATGTTGCCGCCGGGCGCAACACCGAGGCTGCCGGAAATCGCCGAGCCGATGTCCGTGAGGATGTCGCCGAACAGGTTGGAGGCGACGATGACGTCGAGGGTCTGCGGATGGGTCACCATGCGGGCGCAGAGCGCGTCGACGTGGTACTTACGCAGCTCGACTTCCGGGAACTCCCCGGCCACGTCGGCCACCACTTCGTCCCACAGCACCATCGCATGCTGGAGCGCGTTCGACTTGGTCGCGCTCGCCAGCATTCTTCGTGGCCGCGTTGCAGCCAGGCGAAAGGCGTAGCGCGCGATGCGCTCGATCCCGTTTCGCGTGAAGATGCCGGTCTGCGCCGCCATCTCCTGCGGTGTGCCGCCGTGCAGCCGGCCGCCCATGCCGCAGTATTCCCCTTCGGAGTTCTCGCGCACGCAGATCATGTCGATATCGGCGGCGCTGCGGCTGGCGAGCGGCGAGGTGGTACCAGGCATCAGCCGCATCGGCCGCAGGTTGACGTACTGGCCGAGCCGCTGCCGCAACGGCAGGATCAGCTCGCGCGCCGAGATGTGGTCGGCGACCCGCGGATCACCAATCGCGCCCAGGTAGATCGCGTCGAACTTCAGCAGCTGCTCGATGCCGTCGGCGTCCATCATGCGGCCCGAGGCGAGATAGTAATCACATCCCCACGGAATGGACGTGAACTCGCACGCGAAGCCGCCGTGGTCCGCGGCCATGTTCAGCACTTCGATGCCGGCGGGAACCACTTCCTTGCCGATGCCATCACCGGCGATTACAGCGATACGGTATGTCTTCATGGTTGGCTGGTTGGGGAACTTCCAAGTTTACTGCGACTCGCCGCCCGGCTCGAAGAGCGGCCGCGGCAGCATCCCGGCGCCCGCCCTGGTGAGCGGGACCGCTAAACGCGCAGGGCCGGCCGGCGCACGGCGAACACCAGCATAAACGCGGCGGCCGCCGCGGCGAGGCCGACCATCCCGGAATCGAGCCACCAGTACGGCGGGTGCGGCAGCCAGCGCATCGCCAGCGCGCCACCGATACCGGCGAGGATCGAGCCGAGCGCCTCCGGGGTACCTGGGCGCCGCGTGTAGAGGCCGGCAACGATCGGCACGAACAGGCTCACGCCGAGCAGCGTGTAGAAGATGGCCAGGGCGTCGATCACCGTCGGCAGCTGCAGCGCCAGCAGCACGCCACCGACGCCGCCGGCGACTGACGCTGCCCTGGCGACACGCAACAGGTCGGCATCCGAAGCGCCCGGCCTGACGAACCGCTTGTAGAGATCCTGGGACAGCGACGTGGCCAGCATGAAGAGGATCGCGTCGCAGGTGCTGACCTCCGCCGAATAGACCGCCGCCAGCGCCAGCGCACCGAGCGCAACCGGCAGTTGCTCGATGAGCACGGTTGGCAGCACGACGTTCAGGTCGGTGAGACCGGGGTGCGTCACCCGTCCCACCATGCCGAGCAGCGGCGGCAGGAACGCGAAGATGCCCTGCGCCACTGCCTGGGCGCTGACGCCGACGCGGATCGCGCGATCGCTGGTGGCGCCGTAGGCCTTCTGCAGCAAGCCCGGCGAAATGACGAACGCCGGGCCGAGCAGCAGCAGGAAGGTCCAGCCGGACCGCGCCCCGGCGGAGTAGAAGAAGTCGCTGAAGGTCGGCGGCACGCCAGGCGCAGCGGTCAGCGCCGCAAAGCCGCCGGCATTGGCCAGCGCCACCGGCACTGCGATGGCGAACCCGCCGAAGATGACGATCAGTTGGACCCCGTTGACCCAGGCGGAGGCGAGCAGGCCGCCAGCCATGAAGTACACGGTCATCACCACCGCGCTGACGACGATGCCGGCCCACCGCGGCACCCCGGCAACCACGGTCAGGATGGCCGCCCCGCCAATCAACTGCCCGGCCAGGATCGCCAGCGTGCCGAACCAGATCAGCGTCGTGATGACGCCGCGCACGGCACGGCCGTAACGCAGCTCGAGATAGTCACCAGCCGTGTAGAGATTGTGCTTGCTGGCCAGCCGCCAGATGGCGGGCCCGACCAACAGTGCCAGCCCGATCGATCCGATCGCTGCTGCGCCGTTCCACCACCAGGCGCTGATGCCGTCACGGTAGCCGACACCCGCGGCGCCGATCGTCGTGCCGGCGCCGATGTTTGCCGCCAGGACGGTCGAGAACAGCAAGGGCGCGCTGAGCGATCGTCCGGCAACGAAGAAGTCGGCGCTGCTGCGGACGAGGCGCGAGATCCACAGTCCGAGCGCGACCAGTGCGACCGAGTAGCCGATCAGCAGCCAGAGGTGGACGTTCACGGCGTCGACGCGTCCGAACTCTCTACCTGGGCGACGTGCCGAGATCGCGCGCCGCCGGCAGGCCGCCCGATCCCTCGGCCTCGGTGGCCGCACGCACGATGGCCTGGGCCAATGCGTCGGCCGCGAGTGCGCCGATGATCGTGATGTTGGCGGCACCCTGCCAACGCCCGGTTGCGAGCGAGAACACGGTGTCGCCGTCACCGAGCGTATGTGATGGCGCAATCGCCCGCGCCAACCCGTCGTCAGCCATCAGCGCCATGCGCGCGGCCTCCGCCTTGGTCAATCGCGCATTCGTCGCGACCACGGCGATCGTGGTGTTCTGGCCCGGCCGCGGCTGCGGCCGCTGCGACAGCGCCCCGGAGCGAAGCAGCAGCCGAGCGTCGGCCAGCGATCTGCCGTCAGCGGTGCGCACCCCGGCGACGACGCGCCCCGTCGACGGGTCGACGATGTCGCCGACCGCGTTCACTGCGACGAGCGCCGCCACGACCAAGCCGTCGGGCAGCAGGATTGCCGCCGAGCCGACCCCGGCCTTCATCGCGCCATTGCCGCCGAGTTTGCCGACCGTCGCGCCAGCACCGGCGCCGACATTCCCCTCCTGCACCGTGCCGTCGGCGGCGGCCGCCGCAGCCTTGTAGCCGCAGTCGGCGGTCGGACGGATGCCTGGGTTGCCGCCGAAGCCGAGGTCGAACAGGATGGCGGCCGGAACGATCGGCACCACTCCCGCTGTGCCTACTTTCCAGCCGACGCCGCGTTCCTCGAGGAAGCGGACCACGCCTTGCGCCGCATCGAGCCCGTAGGCGCTGCCGCCCGCAAGCACGACCGCGTTTACTTTGTCCACCAGGTTGAGCGGATCGAGCAGGTCGGTTTCGCGCGTCCCTGGGGCGCCGCCGCGTTGCGCAACGCCGCCGGTCGCGCCGTCGCCGTCGACGATGACGACGGTACAGCCGGTCGGACGTTCAGCCAGGGTGTGGTGCCCGACGCGTAGTCCAGCCACGGCCGTCAACCCGCTGTTCGGGCCCGGTGCCCGAGGCACCGCACCACGCTGGGCGACGACCGGCGCGATCATCACCACGACGGCGGCGGCTGCGAGCGCGGCACGTGCGGGCCGCACGTCAGGCCTCGACCGGGAATGGCTCGTCGCGGACGGCATCCTCGTGACCGAGCAGGCGGGAGAGCCGATTGTGATCATCGACGGCGATCATCCGTGGCGTGACCGCTTCGTCGGTCAGGCAGAACGCGACGATGATCACTCTGTCGCCCTCATGGAAGTGGCGCGCCGCCGCGCCATTGACGACGATGCTGCCGCTGCCCTCGGGCAGCTCGATCGCATAGGTTTCGATGCGCTGGCCGTTGTTGATGTTCCACACCGACACCTTCTCGCCGGGCACGATGTCGGTGAGCTGCATCAGGGCCTTGTCGATGCCGATGCTGCCGATGTAATTGAGGTCGGCACCGGTGACGACCGCCCGGTGGATCTTCGACTTGCAGATGATGCGCAATTTCATGACTGTGTCCCCGGACTGCATCGCAGGTTGTCGATCAGCCGCGTATTGCCGACCCACAGCGCCCCGGCGGCGACCACCGGCCCAGTCACCCGGGCCACCGGCTGGAACTCCTCGTCGACAAGCTCGAGATATTCGAGCTGGAGGCGCTCCTCGGGAGGGATCAACGCGGCTGCCTGCCGCGTGATCGCGCCGGCATCCGTGGCTCCGGCGGCGATCTGTGCTGCGGCGTGCTGCAGCGCCGTGAAGAGTACGGGCGCCAGCTTCCGCTCGCTGCCGCTCAAGCGGCTGTTGCGCGAGCTCAACGCCAGGCCGTCGGCTTCGCGCACCGTCGGCACCCCGCTGATGCGCACCGGGACGTTGAAGTCGGCAACCATGCGGCGGACCACCGCCAGCTGCTGCGCATCCTTCTCCCCGAAATAGGCGTCGTCTGCGCCGGCGATGAGCAGCAGCTTCATGACGACGTTGGCGACCCCGGTGAAGTGCCCCGGGCGGAAGCGGCCACAGAGGTGATCGGCGAGACGGCCGACGTCGATGCCGCAGGCCATCGGCCGTGGGTAGATCTCGGTCACCGACGGCGCGAAGATGATCGCCGCCCCGTGTGCCTCACACAGCGCCACGTCCGCGGCAAGGTCGCGCGGGTAACGGTCGAGGTCATCCTTGCGATCGAACTGCAGCGGATTGACGAAGATGCTGACGACGACGACAGCGCACTCCGCGGCGGCGACATCGATCAGGCGTGCGTGGCCGGCGTGCAGCGCGCCCATCGTCGGCACGAACCCGACCGTGGCGCCAGCGCGGCGAGCCGCGGCGATTGCCTCACGCAGCCCGACGATCGAGTCGATGACCGTCGCCATCATGGCACTGGCGCAGGTGACGCCTTGGCAGGCGTCTCCGGGTAGCGCCCGGCGCGGACGTCTTCGACGAACGCCTGCGTCGCGGCGCTGATCGTCTCGCCGAGCGAGGCATATTGCTTCACGAACGCGGGAGTGAAGGTGTCGAACAGGCCGAGCATGTCGTAGCTGACCAGAATCTGGCCGTCGCAGCCGGCGCCCGCGCCAATGCCGATCGTCGGCACGCGCAGTCCGGCGGTCACGGTGGTGGCCACCGCCGTCGGGATCGACTCCAGCACGATCGCAAAGGCGCCGGCCTGCTCGAGCGCGATGGCGTCGGCGAGCAGCGCCTCAGCTTCCTGCGGCTGCGTTGCCTGCTTACGGTAGCCGCCGACGGCGTTGACCGACTGCGGCTGGAGGCCGAGGTGGCCCATCACGGGAATGCCGACCTCGACCAGCCGCGCCACCACGTCGAGCACCGGGCGGCCGCCTTCCAGCTTCACGGCCGCGGCACCGGCCTGCAGCAGGCGCCCGGCATTGCGGACGGCGGCTGCGACGCTGACCTGGTAGCTGAGGAATGGCATGTCGGCGACGACGAGGGCGCGGGCGGTGCCGCGCGCGACGGCCCGCGTGTGGTGCACCATCATCGCCATCGTGACCGTCAGCGTGTCCTCCTCGCCGAGCACGACCATGCCGAGCGAGTCGCCGACCAGCAACGCGTCGATGCCGGCGCCGTCGAACAGGCGTGCCATGGTCGCGTCATAGGCGGTGAGCAGCGCCAGCTTCTCGCCGCGTCGCTTCTTCGCCAGCAGGTCAGGTATGCGGATTCGGCCGTCCATGGGCGCCTGGCTCAACGCCGTGCGGGCAGCATCCGCGTCAGCCATTCGGCCACCGCAGACGTCGCCTGCTTGCTGATGTTGCGGTCCGGCAGGGTGGCGTATTCCGCCACTGCCCCCGTGGTTGCTGGCACCAGCAGATGGTTGACGCCGGGTACGATGACCACGTCAACGCTCCTGGACTTGCCACGGGCCCGCGCCAGTGCGGCAAGGCGCGTCGCGTGCCCGACCGTCACCTGCCGATCACGTTCGCCGTGCACGACCAGCAGCGGCTGGCGCACGTCGTCAACCACCTTGGCCGGGTCGAAGGCGAGCAGGCTCTGGAACCATGGCGTGTCTGCCTGCTGGCGAATCGCCGCGGGAATGCCCTCCCAGCCTTTGCCGGTCAACACCGCGGCGTTGAGTTGCTGCTGCGCCGCGACCTTGGCGGCACGATCCGCCTCCGGGGTGTTGGCGCTGTCGAAGGTGTGCTGCTGCTGCTCCAGTACCAGCTGCGCGCCGGTGCTGGCCGGCGCGGCGATGGCGACGACGGCAGCGACGTCCCGCTCGCGTGCTGCCGCCTGCAGCGCAACCCACGCACCGTCCCCATGCCCGACGAGCGCGATCCGCTTCGCGTCGACATCCTTGCGGTCCGCCAGCCACTTGAACACCGTGCGCATATCGTCGGCGAAGTCGGCGATGGTGGCCGATTCCAAACGGCCGCCGGTCTGGCCGCTGCCGCGTTTGTCGTAGCGGACGACCAGGAACCCGGCGTCGGCGAGGGCGCCGGCGAGTTGTCCGAGCGCCGGGATACCGGCGATCGTTCCGTCCCGATCGTTGGCCCCAGAGCTGCCGTGCAGCACCACCGCGGGTAACCGGGCGCCTGCCGCGGCCGCACGCGGGCGGGTGAGTGTCGCGCCGATATTGAAGCCAGCGCCGGGGATCGTCGCCGCTTCGTCGCCGGGGTTCGAATAGAACTGCGTGCGCGACGTCGCGCTGGCCACATCGTCGCGCAGCAGGTCGATCGCGCTGGCGGGAACCGTCAGGCGAACGAGATCGCCCGATTCGGTGGCCGTGAGTGCCACGGCAAGATCGCCACCCGGGTTGGCGATGACCAGATCGAAGCGGCGGACGGGGAAGGTCGTGGTGCCAACCTGGACCTGCTCGCGCACGACGGCCGCCACGCGCATGCCGATCTCGGCGATCGGCGCGACATAGACTCGGTATTCCGCTCCCGGCGCCGCGTCCACCAGCCGCCGCGCCACCGCCGCGTACGCGCCCCAGAACGTGTTCGGCAGCACCAGGGCCTGCGGCGATACCGGGTCGGTCTTCGACACTGGCTGCCCGAGCTGGGTACCTTCCGAGATCGCCTGCCCGCCGGTGAACGTGGTCCGCAGCACCACTTCGCCGCCATTGATGACCGATTCGATCGCCAGCGATTGCGGTGACCAGTCGGCGCCGTAGCGGACCTCGGCGCGGCGCAGCGTCGCGTCGATCGGCGCGTTGATGCGGCCTTCGCCGGCGACGATCACGCCCCCCGGGCTCGAGGTGACGGTGACCGTCTCGCGCCCGGCAGGCTGGCCGCGCAGGAACAACGTGTAGCTCGTTGTCGATGCGCCCGCCGCGGGCTGCTGGGCTGCCGCCGGGGCGGCGACGAGCAGCGCAAGGGCCCAGATACAATAAAGGGCACGCATTTCCGGGATCGTATCAGTTCCAATGACCTTGCAGGACGACGACAGGACCCTCCGCGAAGGCGCCGCGCTTGGCGCCGTCGAGCCGCGCCGGCAGATTGCCGTGGCGGGAAACGATCGCGCCAGCTATCTCCAGGGGCTGCTGACCAACGACATCCAGTCGCTGATCCCGGGGAGCGGCTGCTATGCCGCCTGGCTGACGCCGCAGGGCCGGATGCTGACCGACCTGCACGTGCTGCAGTCGGACTCGATGATCCTGCTGGACGTGCCCGCGGCCGAGGGCGCGGCAACCTTGCAACGGCTGGATCAATTCCTGTTCAGTGAAGACGTCCGGCTCGGCGCGATGGACGAGACCCTTGCGTCGGTGTCGTTGCACGGTCCGCTGGCCGCCGGGACCCTGGAGCAGGTGCTCGCGGGCGCAGCCGGGTGCGGCGGGTGGGCGCAGTATCACCACCAGCAGGTAGAGTTCGGCGGCGAGACGGTCGTGCTCGCGCGGATTGACCAGCTTGGCGTCTCCGGCTTCCGGGTCTTCGTCGAGCGGCAGCAGGCGTCGCAGCTGACGGCGGCGCTCGAGGCGAATGGCGCCGTGACGGTCGGCGCCGCGGCGATCGACGTCGCGCGGATCGAAGCGGGCTACCCGCTCTTCGGCGTCGACATGACGGCGGACACGATTCCGCTCGAAGCGGGCATCCAGGAGCGCGCCATCTCCCTGACCAAGGGCTGCTACGTCGGGCAGGAGATCATCATCAGGGTGCTGCACCGCGGCGGCGGCCGCGTCGCACGCAAGCTGGTCGGCCTGGCGATCGACGGCGCCGTCCCGTCAGCCGGAACCAGAATCTTCTCAGGCGATCGTGAGATCGGCACCGTCACCAGCGCGGCGCTGTCGCCGCGATTCGGCAGCATCGCGCTCGGCTACGTGCATCGCGACTTCGTTGCCGCAGGCACCGCGGTGGAACTCCGCGGCGACGGCACCGCCGCCGCCGCGGCGCGCGTCACCGACCGGCCGATGCAGTCAGCCGCGTAATCAGGTCTTCGTCCGCTGGCGGGAAGCCCAGTGACCGCAGCTCGGACCGCGCTGCCCAGCGCATCTCCTGGCCGAGGGCCGGCCGCGGCGTCCCGCTGAGCGTGCAGCGGTAGAAATACAGCGCGACTGTTCGGTCGTCGTAGCAGTGCGTGACTTCGAACATCAGCTCGTGCACGTCGACAGCGGCATCGAGCTCCTCACGGATCTCGCGGCGCAGGGCGTCGCCGTGGCTTTCCGGTGGATCGATCTTGCCGCCGGGGAACTCCCACAGGCCAGCCAGGTGGGTGCCTTCCGGCCGTCGCGTCACCAGGAACGTGTCGTCGCGCTCGATGACCGCTGCGACAACGCCGACGGTCACGCCGGGCCGGCAGCCGTGTCGAGCGCCAGGCGCACCTGCTGCGCGAGCTCGCCCGGTGAGAACGGTTTCTGCAGCAGCGGCACCTGGCTCCACAGCGAACCGCGCATGGCTTCGGAATGGTCCGTGTAGCCGGAGATGTAGATCACCCGCAGACCCGGCGTCTGCTGCACGAGGCGCGCAGCCAGGTTTGGTCCGCTCAAGCCAGGCATGACGACGTCGGTGATGAGCAGGTTCGGCTTGGTGCCGGACGTCGTCAGCCACTCCATCGCCTCCTCGGCGCTGCGTGCTTCGTGAATGACGTAGCCGCGCCGCCGCAGCGCCTTGGCGGCGAACGCGCGGACCGAGTCGTTGTCCTCGACGAGCAGGACCGTCTCGGTGCCGCCGCCCTCCTGCATCACTGGCACCGGCTGGATGTCGTCGGCGATCGCGGTCGCCACCGGCAGGTAAATGCGGATGGCGGTGCCGCTGCCCGGCGCGCTGTCGAGGCGGATTGCGCCGCCGCTCTGATCGACGATGCCGTAGACCGTCGCCAGGCCGAGGCCGCTCGCCGCCCCCTTCGGCTTGGTGGTGAAGAACGGCTCGAAGGCGTGCGCGCGCGTCGCCGCATCCATGCCGCTACCCGTGTCGGCGATTGCGAGCATGACGTAGCTGCCCGGCTCGAGCCCGAGCTTGGCCGCGGCCAGGCGATCGTCGCCGAGGACAACGTTGGCGGTCTCGATGGTCAGCCGGCCGCCATCGGCCATTGCATCGCGGCTGTTCATCACCAGGTTCAACAGCACCTGTTCGATGCGCGCGGTGTCGACGCGCACTGGTGCGAGGTCGCCGGCCAGCAGCGTACGCGTGGCAATCCGATCGCCGAGAATCTGCGGCAGCGTCTGCAGGATTCGCGAGACGACTTCGTTCAGATTGACGATCACCGGGTTGAGGAACTGCTTGCGGCTGAATGACAGCAACTGGCGCGTCAGCGCCGACGCCCGATCGGCCGCCGCGCGCAGTTCCGCGGCATCGCGCGCCGCGGCGCGCACTTCGGCGGCGTCGCAAGTCGCTGTCGCGCCGGGATCGAGACGCTCGAGAATCAGGTCGGCGTAGCCGATGATTGCCGTCAGCTGGTTGTTGAAGTCGTGGGCGATGCCGCCAGCCAGGCGGCCGATTGCCTCCATCTTGTGTGCCCGCCGCAACTGATCGTCGCGGTCGTGCAGCAGCCGCGCCGACTGCCAGCTGCGCAGCGCGTAACGGATCGCGCGCTCGAGCTGCGCCCCGAGCATGTGCTTTTCGACATAGTCGGCTGCGCCCTCGCGCGACGCCGCCTCGTCGACCATGCCGTTGCCATGGCCGGTCATCAGGATGAACGGCTTGTGCACGCCGCGGGCCTTGGCCGTTCGCAGCAGCTCGATGCCGGTGCCGTCCGGCAGGCGTTGGTCGATCAGGAAGACGTCGTGGTCGTCGTCGGCGATGCGCTGCAGCCCGACGCTGACGGTGCCGGCAACTTCGACGACGTGGGTAAAGGAGGCGTCGGCGAGCGCCAACGCGACGAGCGGCCCGGCCTGCGGGTCATCATCGACGACCAGCACGCGGATCGTCGGCAGGTCGGAGAGGGTCGGTGCACTGGCTCTCTCGGCGGCAGCAGGACTGTCGCCATCGCTGCGGGCGGGCATGGGGAAGTATTACCACGCATTGCACGCCGCGACAGCTCAGCAGGAAATCTTGCCATCAATTATCGAGGAGACGGCACAGGTTCGCTCCGCTACGCCGCCGGTGGCGGCGCAAGGGCTGGGTACGAGATACAGCACCGCGTCATCGGGCACGCCTGGCACCGCGGCTTGCGGGCGACGCAGACGGTGGCGCCGAAGTCCATCAACGCCTGGTTGAAGTCGAACACGTGCTTGTAGGGGACCATCGCCTCCGACAGCTGCCAGAGCCGCTTGCGCATCGCATGCGCCTTGATGTCGCCCTCGCCGATGAAGATCCGGAACAGCACGCGCGCGACGTTGGTGTCGAGGATCGCGGCCCGCTGGCCGAAGGCAAAGCTGCGGATGGCGCCCGCCGTATAGGCCCCAATGCCCTTGAAGGAGAGCAGCGTCGCATGGTCGGACGGCAGCTGCCCGGCGTAGCGCTCGACCGACTCCCGGGCGATGGATTGCAGCCGCCGCGGCCGGATGTTGTAGCCGAGCGGCCGCCAGGCGTCGGCGACGTCGGCCTCGGCGGCCGCCGCCAACGCCTCGAGCGACGGAAACTTCTGCAGCCATTCGTGATATTTGGGCAACACCCGCTCGACCTGCGTCTGCTGCAGCATCATCTCGGATACGAGGATGTGGTACGGGTCGTCGGTGTTGCGCCATGGCAGGTCGCGACCATTGGCGCGGTACCAGGCCAGCAGCCGCTTACGAAATCGCTGGCGGGCTGCCGGCGGCGGCAGGGTGGGCGTGGGCATGACCCCCTATAATTTCACGCGTGAAGATCTACACCAAGACCGGCGACGCAGGGGAAACGTCCCTGTTCGACAATTCGCGGGTCTCCAAGGCCGACGGCCGCGTCGACGCCTACGGTGAAGTCGACGAGTTGAACGCCTGCCTCGGTGCAGCGCGGGCAGCCGGACTGGACGATGATCTGCGTGCGCTGGTCGAGGGCCTCCAGAAGGAACTGTTCGCCGTCGGCGCGCGGCTGGCCGACCCGTCGTCGCGCATCGCCGGCCGCATCACCAAGGCAGCTGTCGGCGATGCCGACGTCGCCAAGCTCGAGGCAGCAATCGACACGCTCGAAGCAGAATTGCCGCCGCTGACCAAATTCATCCTGCCGGGCGGGTCTCCGGCCGGCGCGCTGCTGCACCTTGGACGAACCGTCTGCCGCCGCGCCGAACGCCGCGTCATCGCCCTCGGCGCGGCAGCGGTCGAGCCCGCGGTCATCGTCTATTTGAATCGCCTGTCTGACCTGCTCTTCGTGATGGCGCGCGCCGCGAACCGCCGCGCCGGGGTTGCCGAAGTCGAGTGGTAACCGTCGAACGGGCGTATGCGTCGTGCGCCGAAACGGCACGGCGGCATTACGAGAACTTTCCGGTCGCCTCGATGCTGGTTCCCGCCGGCATGCGCCGCCACGTTGCCGCCATCTATGCCTTCGCCCGCGCCGCCGACGACTTCGCTGATGAAGGCTCGCTCGCGCCATCCGCCCGCCTCGCGCTGCTGGACGGCTGGAGTGCGCGGCTCCGCGCCGCTGCGGCCGGGGTGCCGCCGTTGCCGGCAACCGCCGGTGAACCCGACAACACCGCCGAGATATTCGTCGCGCTCGGCGCGACGCTGCGCGAAAAGAAACTGCCCGTCGACCTGTTCGAAGACCTGCTCAGCGCCTTCCAACAGGATGTCGTCGTGACCCGCTACGAGACCTGGGACGATCTGCTCGACTACTGCCGCCGCTCGGCGAACCCGGTGGGCCGGCTCGTGCTGCGGGTTGCCGGCTACCGGGATCCGGCGCTCGACAGGTGGTCGGACGCCACGTGCACGGCGCTGCAGCTGGCCAATTTCTGGCAGGACCTCGGCGTCGATTACGCCCGCGGCCGCATCTACCTGCCCACCGAGATTCAACGCCGGCACGGCGCACCGACCGGGGATCTGTCGGCCGGCATGACGCGGGCATGGCGTGCGGCGTTGGCCGATGTCACTGCCCGGACCAGCGATCTGTTCGACGCCGGCCGGCCAGTGTGCGACGCGGTCGGCGGCCGGCTGCGCCACGAACTGCGGGCAACCTGGCTCGGCGGCACCCGCATCCTCGACCGGTTGCGGCAGGCGTCGTTCGATCCGCTCGAACATCGGCCGCGGCTGGGTGCCGTCGATGCGCCGTGGTTTGCCTGGCGCCTGCTGACGTGGCACGCCACCGCCGGGCCCGCGCCGAGGCGTCCCCAGCCATGAGCCGCGACACCAGCTTCTACTATTCGTTTCTCGTGCTGCCGCCGCGCAAGCGCACGGCGATCATCGCCGTGTGGGACTTCTGTCGCGCCGTCGATGATGCCGTCGACGAAGTGGTGCCGGAGTCCGAATGGCAGGGCGGGTTGAGCGCGGCGGCGAGGGCGCGCGCCGCGGCGCGCGTCGCGAGCTGGCGAGACGAGCTCGACGCCGTCTACACCGGAACGCCGACAACGCGCCAGGGCCTGGCGCTGCAACCGTTCGCCCGCGAGTTCGCCTTGCCCCGCGAGCGTTTCGCCGAGCTGATCGAGGGTGTCGAGATGGACCTCGATCACGCGCGCTACGCGACCTTCGAAGCGCTGGAGGGATACTGCCGCCGGGTCGCTTCGGCCGTCGGCCTGATCTGCGTCGAGATCTTCGGCTACCGCAATCCGGCGGCGCGCGATTACGCCGTCAGCCTCGGCATCGCCCTGCAGTTGACCAACATCGTGCGTGATGTGGCAGCGGACCTGCGCATGGGGCGCATATACCTGCCGGCCGAGGACCTGGCGCGGTTCCAGGTCCGCGACGCCGACCTCGAAGCCGGCACGGTGACGCCGGCGGTCGCCGCGCTATTACGCTTCCAGTGCGATCGCGCCCGCTCCTACTACCGCCGGGCCGCCGCCGAACTGCCGCGCGAGGACCGTCGCAGCCTGCTGGCGGCCGAAATCATGGGCGCCATCTACTTCGAGATTCTGCGCCGCATCGAGAGGGTGGGTTACGACGTGTTCACCAGCCGCATCCGCGTGCCCCGCCCGCGTCGCGCCGTACTCGCGCTTCGTCTATGGGTGCGTACCCGGTTACTTGGGCGTTGACCCGTGGCCACGGCGATCGTCTTCCCGCAGCCATGGTCCTTGGTCATCGCTGCTCGTCATTGCTGTTGGTCATTGGCCATTGCCATTCAGCATTGAGCATTCCGCATTGAGTATTGCGCCTTGACCTGCAACGCAGTCGCCGTCATCGGCGGCGGCTTCGCCGGGCTGAGCGCAGCGACCGCGCTGGCCGAGGCCGGCGTGCGGGTGGTGTTGCTCGAGGCGCGGCCCACACTCGGCGGCCGCGCCGCCGCGTTTACCGACCCGGCCACCGGCGAGCGCGTCGACAACGGTCAGCATGTCCTGATTGGCTGCTATCACGAGACGTTCCGGTTCCTCCGCCGCATCGGCGCCCGTCAGCACGTGCTGCTGCAGGACGACCTTGCGCTCGACATCATCGAACGCGATGGCCGGCGGTCGCGCCTGGTCTGCCCGCGCCTGCCGCCGCCGCTGCACCTGCTCGCCGGGCTGGCAACCTGGGGCACGCTGTCGTGGCGCGACCGGGCCGTGGCGCTGCGTGTCGGCATGGCGGCGCGCGGCGCTGCCCGGGCACCCGCCACGGCCGGCAACCAGACGGTACGCGAGTGGCTCGTGGCCCGGGGACAGACGCCGCGGCTGATCGAGCTGTTGTGGGAGCCCCTGGCCGTCGCCGCGCTGAACCAGCCGATCGACGTCGCCTCGGCCGCGCCGTTCGTCGTCGTGCTCGGTCGCATGTTCGCCGGCAGCCGGCAGGATGCCGCTCTTGGTTTGCCGCTCAAGCCGCTCGACGAGCTGTACGCGGTGCCCGCCGCCAGCTACCTGCGGCAACGTGGCGCGGCGGTGCGCACCGGCGCCAGCGCGCAGATCGGATGCGCGCCGCTGGCTGTTCGCGTGCGCGACGAAGCGGTGCGTGCCGACGCCGTGATCTGTACGGTCCCGTGGCACGCGCTCGGCGCCACGCTGCCGCAGTGCGCTGCGCTGGCGACGACGATTGCCGATGCGGCCGCGACCGCAGCGTCGCCGATCGTCACCGTCAACCTGTGGTTCGACCGCATCGTGACCGACCGCGTGTTTGTTGGCCTGCCGGGGCGAACGATGCAGTGGGTGTTCGACAAGCGCGCCCTGTTCGGTGACGGCAGCTCGCACCTGTCGCTGGTGTCGAGCGGCGCCGGGTCGATCGTGGCGCTATCGAACGACGAGCTGATCGCCCTGGCGATGCGGGAAGTGCTGGAGGCGCTGCCGGCGGCTGCCGCGGCGACGCTCCGCCGCGCCGTGGTCGTCCGCGAGAAGCGCGCCACGTTCTCGGTGGCCCCCGGCCAGCCAGCACGGCCGCAGACCACCACGGCGGTGCCGGGCCTTTTTCTGGCCGGCGATTGGATAGATACCGGTCTCCCGGCTACCATCGAAAGTGCGGTTGTGAGCGGCCACCGGGCTGCGGCGGCAGCCATCGAGTACTTGGAGGCACGACATCAGCACATCCCGCAATCGTGACTCAGGCTGTTCAACTCTTCAGATCCCCAATCGCACCGTGCAAATGACCTCCATCGTTGTTCACTACCAGGAAATCGCGCTGAAGGGGAAGAACCGGCCGTGGTTCCTCGGCCGGCTCGTGCGCAACCTCCGCGCTGCGGTGGCCGACCTCGACGTGCGTGCCGTGCGCAACCTGATGGGGCGGATCGAGATCGTGCTTGGACCCACGGCCGACCGGGAGCAGGTCGGCGACCGCATCCGCAAGACTTTCGGCGTCGCCAACTTTTCCTACGCCGGGCGCACTGCGCTCGACCTGGACGTGCTCGCGGCGCGAATACTGGCGGACCTCGGCGATCGCCAGTGCCGCACGCTTCAGGGTGTCGGCGCGCCGCGCCGACAAACGGTTTCCGCTGACGTCGCCGCAGGTCGAGCGCGAGGTCGGCGGCCGCATCAAGGCGGCGCAAGGGGCTGGAAGGTCAACCTCGGCAAGCCCGAGCTGACGATCCATGTCGAGCTGCTGACCGACGAGGCGTTCTACTTCTTCGGCAAGGAGAGGGGACCCGGCGGGCTGCCGACCGGCACGGCCGGCCGCGTCGCCTGCCTGCTGTCGGGCGGCATCGACTCGCCGGTCGCCGCGCACCGCATGATGAAGCGTGGCTGCGCCGTGACCTTCGTCCACTTCCACAGCTATCCGATCCTGTCGCGCGCCTCGCAGGACAAGGCGCGCGAGCTGGCGGGGCTGTTGACCAGCTGGCAGCTGCGTTCGCGGCTCTACATGGTGGCGTTCGGCGAGATCCAGCAGCAGGTCGTGCTCGCCGTGCCCGGGCCGATGCGGGTGGTCGTCTACCGGCGGCTGATGTTGCGTATCGCCGAGCGCCTCGCCCGCACGCGCGGCGCCCAGGCGCTGATCACCGGCGACGTCGTCGGCCAGGTGGCCTCGCAGACGCTCGAGAACCTGGCGGTCGTCGGCAGCGTCGCGACGCTGCCGCTGTTCCGGCCGCTGATCGGCATGGACAAGGACGAGATCACCGCCGAGGCGATCCGGCTCGGCACCTATCCGATCTCGATCATCCCGGACCAGGACTGCTGCACCCTGTTCACGCCGCGCAATCCGCAGACCAAGGCCCGGCTGCACGACATCGAGGTCGCGGAGCAGGCACTGCCGATCGACGAACTGGTCGATCGCGCAGTTGCCGAGGCTATCGTGGAGGAGTTCCAATTTCCGGTGGTAGGATCGCCGGTCGAGAGGTGAGACGTGGCTTCAGTGAGCGGAATTCAGGCAACCATCAGCAATATCGAGGCAGCGCTCGGTGACGATGCAGCGCTGCTGCAGCACCGCTGCACAACCATCCCCAAGGAGACCCTGCACCTGCCGGGCCCCGACTTCATCGACCGCGTGCTCGCGCTCTCCGACCGCTCGCCGCGCGTGCTGGGCAGCCTGCAGTCGCTGTTCGACCACGGCCGTCTTGCCGGCACCGGCTACGTATCGATCCTGCCGGTCGACCAGGGCATCGAGCACTCGGCCGGCGCGTCGTTCGCGCCCAACCCGATCTATTTCGACTCCGAGAACATCGTCAAGCTGGCGATCGAGGGCGGCTGCAACGCGGTCACCTCGACGCTCGGCGTGCTCGGCACGGTCGTCGCGCAAGTACGCGCACAGGATCCCGTTCATCCTCAAGTTCAACCACAACGAGTTCCTGTCCTATCCGAACGCCTACGACCAGATCCGCTTCGCCAGCATCAAGCAGGCGTTCGACATGGGCGTGCCAGGGCGTCGGCGCGACGATCTACTTCGGCTCCGAGGAATCGAAGCGGCAGATCCAGGAAGTGTCGGTGATGTTCCAGCAGGCGCACGAGCTCGGGATGTTCACGGTGCTCTGGTGCTACCTGCGCAACGCGGCGTTCAAGACCAAGGAGAAGGACTACCACGTCGCCGCCGACCTGACGCGGACAGGCGAATCACCTTGGCGTGACGATCCAGGCGGACATCATCAAGCAGAAGCTGCCGGAGAACAACGGCGGCTACAACGCCGTCGCCAACTTCGGCAAGACGCACAAGAAGGTCTATCGCGAGCTGACCATCCGACAACCCGATCGACCTGACGCGCTACCAGCTGGCCAACTGCTACATGGGGCGGGCGCCGCTGATCAACTCCGGCGGCGCATCATCCGGTGAGACCGACCTGCAAGGAAGCGATCAAGACGGCGGTGATCAACAAGCGCGCCGGCGGCGCCGGCCTGATCTCCGGGCCGCAAGGCGTTCCAGCGGCCGATGGCTGAAGGCGCGGCGTTGCTGAACGCCATCCAGGACGTCTACCTGTCGAAGGACATCACCATCGCCTGAGCAGCGAGGAGAGCGCAAGAGCCACCGGGCGTAATTTCCTGGCGTCGGCCAGCATCACACCCGGTGGCCCAGGTACTCCCGCAGCGCGTCACGGGTGCTGCGGAACGCCAGCTCGTCCCACGGAATCTCGGCCGCGCTGAACATGCGCGCCTCCAGCCCCTCGTCATCGCACGCCAGGCAGCCGCCGGTCATCGTCGCGGCGTAGACGATGATCACCGGCGCATGTTCGGCGTATGAGTAGACGTTGAGCAGCCGGTCGAGGCGAATCTCGATCCCGGCCTCTTCGCGGGCCTCGCGTATCGCCGCCTCGTGCACGATTTCGCCGCGGTCGACGTATCCGCCGGGAAACACCCACTTGCCGTAGCCGGGCTCGATCGCCCGGCGCACCAGCACGATCCGCCGCTGGTCGTCGCTGATGATCGTGCCGACGGCGACCTTCGGATCCTGGTAGAAGACGAAGCCGCAGGCCGGCGCCTGGCAGACGAGCCGTTCCGGCTCGGTCGCCTTGAGGCGGCGCGAGCGCGAGATCACCGCCACACACCGGGCAGTGCCGGTAGGGATCGGCGCCGTGCGGGTGCGTCGGGTTCATTTGGCGCCGCCTTTATAATCCTGAAGCATGTCCATCCTCAAGGTCGCCCGCATGGGGCATCCGGTGCTCCGCGAGGCGGCCCGCCCGGTCGACAAGTCCGCGTTCCGCGATCCGCTGTTCCAGAAGCTGATCGACGACATGATCGACACGATGCACGAGTATCACGGCGTCGGCCTGGCCGGCACCGCAGATCCACGAAGGGCTGCGCATCTTCGTCGCCCTGCTCGACGAAGACCCAGGACCGGAGAGCGAAGCCAGCGTGATCATCAACCCGGAAATTATCGCCGAACAGCGAGACGCGGGAAGACGGGTGGGAGGGCTGCCTCAGCATTCCCGACATCCGTGGCATGGTGCCGCGCTACACCGACATCACGCTCCGGGCACTCGACCGCGACGGCAAGAAGATCGAGCTGCAAGCTGAAGAATTTCCCGGCGCGCGTCGCGCAGCACGAAACCGATCATCTCGACGGCGTGCTGTTCTTCGACCGCATGACGTCGCTGGAGTCGCTCACCTATCCTCGACGAATTCTCGCGGTATCACGCGAAAAGGACGAGGACTGAGCGACGGCAGGGCGGCATCCAATGATTCGCTATAATTGCCGCTCCAGTGCTGGCCAGCGGAAACCCGGTCGTCACGCTGCGCACCGCTCCGACCGTTCCGTTCGACGGCGCGATTGCGGCGGCGCGGACCTGCTATTCGCCGCGCGTCATTGGCTACCGCCGAGGTCACCGAGAGCCAGCGCAACACCATCGGCGCGCTGACCTTCGACGCCGGCCACCACACCGTCTACCAGCACGCCACCTTCGAGTTCGGCCTCGAGAACATCTCGCGGCAGTTCGTCTGGACCTTTCTCCATTCCTACCCGTTCTACAACTCGGAGCAGTCCAGCCAGCGCTACGTCAAGCTGAAGGAGCCGCGCGCGTTCGTGCCGCCGATCAGCGGCGAGGCGCTCGACGTCTACGAGGCGGCCGTGCTGCGGGCGTGGGACCGCTACGCCGAGCTCGTCCGCGCTGCTCAAGGACGATGCGCTCGCGCATCCTCAAGGAACTGCGCTACGTCCGGCCGACGACCAATCCGGAGCGGCTGAAGCAGATCGAGAAGGACGCCGAGAAGCGGGCGATCGAGACGGCGCGCTACGTCATTCCGATCGCGGCGTTCACCTCGATGGTGCACACGGTCTCCGGCATCGTGCTGCACCGGCTGCACCGCATGGTCAACACCGGCGACGCGCCGCACGAAGCGAGCGTCGTCATCGCCGAGATGGTCCGGCTGGTCAGGGAGTGGGACCCGTTCTTCTTCGAGAAGGTCGGCGTGGCGCCGCTGGCCGCCGCCGACGTTCCCGAGGCATCGTTCCCGCGGCCGCGCGGCGCGGCGAGCGACTACGCCGCCGCGTTCGACGCGCGGCTTGAACGGCCGCTGGTCGCGGCTGCGCGACGCCTCGCCCGACGCCGAGGAGATCGTCGCCGAATCGGTGCGCTCGATCTTCGGCCTGACGCCGAGGAGATGTCCGACGACGAGGCGATCGATCGGGTGATGAACCCGGCGCGCAACCGCTATCGGCTCGACATCCTGAACGTCTCGCACCATTCGCCGCTGATGCGCTCGCTGCATCACGTCAACTACGTGTTCGAGAAGCGTCTGAGTCACACCGCCGACTCGCAGGACCAGCGGCACCGCATGGTGCCGGCGTCGCGGCCGCTGATGACGTTTGCCGACACCGACGCGGCCCGACTACATCACGCCGCGGCTGATCGCCGCCAACCCGCGGGCCAAGGCGGTCTACGACGAGGCGATGCGCGAGGCGTGGGCGGCGAAGAACCGGCTGCTCGAGCTCGGCGTGCCGCTGGAGTTCGCGCTCTACGTCCTGCCGAACGCCAAGACGCTGCGCTTCATCGAGTCGGGCTCGCTGCTGGCGCTGCTGCACAAGTGGACGCTGCGCACCTGCTTCAACGCGCAGGAGGAGATCTACCTCGCATCGATGGACGAACTCGCGCAGGTGCGCTCGGCGCACCCGCGCATCGGCCGCCATATCGGCCCGCCCTGCGTCGATCCGCAACGGCCTGGTCTCGCCGCGCTGCACCGAGGGCACGCACTTCTGCGGCGTGCCGGTGTGGCGCGACTTTCCCGCGGTGGTCGCGCTCTGACCGGCGCTGCCGATTCTGACAGGCCGACGTGCCGCGCAACCTGCACGCCGCGCAACGGGCGCCTGGCTGTGATCGCGCCTGGCTCGTTCATCTCTACACCGCCAGCGGCGTCGTCCTCGCCTTCCTGGCCACCATCGCGCTGTTCGAGCACGACTACCGCACCGCGTTCTTCTGGCTTGCTGCTGCAGGTCGCGGTCGACGCCACCGACGGCGTACTCGCGCCGCGCTGCCCGCGTCTCGGAGCGCATCCCCTGGTTCACCGGCGCCAAGCTCGACGACATCGTCGACTACCTGACCTACGTCTTCGTGCCGGCGCTGTTCGTCTGGCGGGCGCTCCTGGTGCCGGCGACATGGACGCGTGCCGGTCGGCGACGGCGATGCTGCTGTCGAGCGCCTACGGCTTCAACCGGCACGACGCCAAGACCGGCGACCACTTCTTCACCGGCTTCCCGTCGTACTGGAACGTCGTCGTCTTCTACCTGCTGCTCGCCGGGCTGCCGCAGATGGTCAACGCCGCGATCCTGCTGGCTGCTGGCCGCGCTGGTGTTCGTGCCGATCCGCTACGTCTACCCGTCGCGCACGCCGATCTGGCTGGTTGCCGACCAACGTGCTCGGCGCGTCGTGGGCGGTGCTGATGCTGGTGATGCTCTGGCAGTACCCGGCGGTGTCGCGGCCGCTGCTGGCTGCGTCGCTGATCTTTCCCGGCCTATTACACGCTGTTGTCGCTTCTGGCTGCACGTCCGCGCCAGCCGCAGCCGGTAGACGTGCAGGCCGATCGACGGTCCATGCCTTCAACCCCGGGCCGATGACCGGCGCCGGCAACTGGACCTGGCTGCTACCCGGGCGCGGTGCCGACGCTGATCGACGCCGGCACTGGCGAACGCGCGGCATCTCGCCGCGCTGGAGCAGGCGCTCGCGGGAGCAGCGCTGGCGCAGGTGCTCGTCACCCATGCCCACACCGACCACGCGTCCGGGGCGCCGGCGCTCGCCAACGCGGATGCCGGCGGCCCGGTTCCTCAAGATGCCGTGGCCGGAGCGGGACGGCAAGTGGCCGGTCCCGTGGCAGCCGCTCGCCGATGGCGACGTGTGACGGCCGGCGACACGTTCGCTCGACGGCAGTGCACACGCCGGGACACGCGCCGGATCACCTCTGCTTCTGGCACGAGGCGACCCGCACGCTGTTCTGCGGCGACCTGGCGATCAGGGGCACCACCGTGTGGATCCCGGCCAGCCTGCAGCGGCGATCTGCCGGACTACCTGCGCGTCGCTCGAGCGCGTGCTCGCGCTCGAGCCGCGGCGCCTGCTGCCGGCGCATGGACCGGTGATCGACGAACCGGCGGCATTGCTGCGCGGCTACATCGCGCACCGCAGGCGAGCGCGAGGCGCAGGTGCTCGAGGCGCTGCGCGCCGGCGACACGCAGCGCCGAACAGATGGTCGCCCGCCTCTATCGCGGCCTCGGCGAGCGCCTGCTGCCGCTGGCGCGCGAGAGCGTCGATGGCGCATCTGGTCAAGCTCGAACAGGAAGGGCGCGCCGGCCGCGCCGCGCGACGCGTGGCATATCATTGACGCATGAACCAGGTCGTCGACTTCATCAACGTCAACCGCGACCGGTACGTCGAGGAGCTGAAGCAGTACCTCGCCATTCCCAGCATCAGCGCGCTGCCGCAGCACGCCGCCGACGTCCGCCGCGCCGCCGAGTGGACCGCCGACTGCGCTCCGCGCCGCCGGCATGCAGAACGTGCGGCTGATCGAGACGCCCGGCAATCCGGTCGTCTACGCCGAGTGGCTCGACGCGCCGGGCAAGCCGACGATCCTGTTCTACGGCCACTACGACGTGCAGCCGGTCGATCCGGTCGACCTGTGGACCACGCCCGCCGTTCGAGGCGACGGTGCGCGACGGCGAGATCTACGCGCGCGGCGCCGCCGACGACAAGGGCCAGGTCTTCATGCACATCAAGGCCGTCGAGGCCCACCTGAAGCAGGCGGGCAGCCTGCCGGTGAACATCAAGTTCTTCATCGAGGGCGAGGAGGAGGTCGGCAGCGTCCATCTCGACGACTTCGTGCGCGCGCAACAAGGAGCAGCTGGCCGCCGACGTCGTCGTCATCTCCGACTCGCCGATGTTCGACCGCGGCATCCCGTCGATCTGCTACGGCCTGCGCGGCCTGGCGTACTTCCAGATCGACGTGCGCGGCACCAAGAGCGACCTGCATTCCGGATCGTTCGGCGGCGCCGTCGCCAATCCGGCGTTCGTGCTGGCGCAGATGCTGGCGCAGATGAAGGATCGCGGCGGCCGCATCAAGATTCCCGGCTTCTACGACGATGTGCGCGAACTGAGCGAGGCCGAGCGCGCCGAGTGGAAGAAGCTGCCGTTCAACGAGACGCGCTACCGCAAGGAGCTCGGCGCGCCGAAGCTGTTCGGCGAGAGCGGCTACACGACGCTCGAGCGCGTGTGGGCGCGGCCGACCTTCGAGGTCAACGGCCTGCTGTCAGGGTTCACCGGCGAGGGCGCCAAGACCGTGCTGCCGGCGATGGCGATGGCCAAGGTCAGCATGCGCCTGGTGCCGGATCAGGATCCCGACAAGATCGCCGAGCTGTTCGAGGCCTACCTGCGCAAGGTGGCGCCGAAGACGGTGGAGATCAAGCTGACGCGCATGCACGGCGGCAAGCCGTGGATGACCGAGTTCGACAACAAGTTCGTGCGCGCCGCCGGCCGTGCCATCGAGAAGGGCTTCGGCAAGACGCCGGTGTTCAACCGCGAAGGCGGCTCGATTCCGGTGGTCTCGACGTTCCAGGAGGAGCTCGGGCTGCCGAGCGTGCTGTTCGGCGTCGGGCTGCCCGACGAGAACGCGCACGCGCCCGACGAGAAGCTCGATCTCGGCAACTTCCACAACGGCATCATCGCCTCGGCCTACCTCTATGAGGAGATCGCGAATACCTGAGGAGGTCCGGCTCACCCCGGCCAAACAGGCACCCGCCACTGCGATCACGCTGCTGGCCGCGGCTGTCGCCGTTGGCGGGGCAATCGTGGCCGTGGCGGCGGCGCGCTCCGTCCGCCGGTCGCACGCTGGCGTCGAAGTCGTGGTCGTGGACGGCAGCGTTCAGCGTGATCTTTCAAGCGACCTGCGCCGCTACCGCTTCACCATCCGGCTTGGCAATCACGCGGCAACGACACGCACGATCGTGGCGGCGGGGCTTCGTATCGTCTACCGGACGCGCGCGAACTTCTTCGGCGCCGTCGATCTGCCACTGACAGTCGCGGAAGAGCCGTCCGCACTGCGCGCCCCGCTGCCGCTCGTATCCGGAGAGGTTCTCACCAGGACCGTCCATGTCGACACCAGCAACGTGGTGCCACGCCACTGCCGCGTCGAGGGCTACGCCTTACTGCTCCTCGACGACGGTGGGGTGCGGCGCGCCGTCGACGCCTCACTGGCGCAGGTGCTGAGGGATGATCACGACGGCGAAGGCCCGCGGACGTGGGGATGGGACTGAGCCACTGCAGCATGCACTATGCACAATGCAGAATCCAGGATGGACATCGCGGCGCGAGTCTAGTTCAGGGCGGCGACGCGGCGGCGTAGCGTCTTGACGTGCTCCCAGATCTGCTCGTGCTCGTCGCGTTCTTCCTTGTCCAGCTCGCTCATGCTGGCCAGCTTCAGGTAGGTCTGCAGGTCGCGCAGCGCGCCGGTGACGTCGTTCAGGTGGTAGGCGAGCAGGCCGCGGTCGCGCAGTTCGCTCAGCGCTGACGGCGTCATCGCCAGCAGCAGCTCGGTGACGTGGCGCGCCTGTGGGAACGAGCGCATGTGCACGTAGAGCCGCTTCAGGTTGAGCAGCATGCGGACGATGATCTGCAGCCGCGTCGCCGGCGCCAGCAGCGACTTGCTGAACGCGACGCTCGCCGCCGACGTGGCGCTGCAGCAGCAGCCGGCAATCGTGCTCGGACAGCAGCGCGCCGCCGTGGAACGGGTCGATGATCAGCCGGCCCGGTGCTGTGCCGTCCGGTGACCTCGGGGCAGCGCACCAGGAAGTGGCCGGGGAAGTTGACGCCGTCGATCTGCAGCCCGGCGCGCCGCGCCACCTCCATGTAGACCACGGACAAGGTGATCGGGATGCCGGTGCGCCGATCGAGCACCTCGTTGAGGCAGCTGTTGCGCGGGTCCTCGTAGCGATCACGGTTGCCGGCGAAATGCAGCTCGCTCGAACAGGTAGTCGTTGACGCCGCGGATCAGCGACAGGGTCGAGCTGTCGCCGGAGCTCGCCACGGTCGCCTCGATCGCGCGGCGCGCCGCGTCGCCCATCGCGTCGAGCTGGCGTCAGGTACGGCTCTGGATCGAGGCGCGGATACTCGATGCGGGCGATGACCAGCGCCGCCTGCGCCAGGCCGGTGCCCGGCGCGTTGCTGGCGGCGATCAGGGCAGCGGTGAGGTCCTTCTGCATACGTCCCCCGTTCCGCGGCGGGCCTGGCGGCCGGCTATGCGGCGCAGAGCCGGTCGAGCGCCGGCAGCGTCAATGCCTGCAGCCCGTCGACGACCAGCTCGGCGCCGGCGCAGCTCCGCGGCCGGGTAGCTGTTGGTCACGCCGACGCAGCGGAGCCCGGCTCCCGCGCGCCGACTCGAGGCCCCATCGCGAATCCTCGATCGCGACGCAGCGGCGTGGATCGAGCGTCCCGGCCGGTCTTCTCGCGCAGCCGGTCGAAGGCGAGCGCGGTACGGCGCCGGGGACGGCTTGCTCTGCGGGTGTGTCGCCCGATGCGACGATGGTCGTGAATAGCCCGGCAATGCCGGCGGCGGTCGACGATCTCGTCGATCTCGTGGCGCAACGCGCCCGAAGCGATGGCGATCGGCACGGCGGCGGCCGCCTGCTGGACGAATTCGCGAGCGCCGGGAAACAGTACGGAGTCGGCCTGCATCAGTTCCTGCAGCCGGACGCCCTTTAACGCCACCAGCTCGGCGATCCGCCGCTCGTTCGATGGCGATGCCGCGGTCCCGGGCGATCGCGCCGAACGCGCCGACGTCGTCGAAGCCGAGATAGCGCGCGTAGTACTCTGCCGGCGTCAGCTCGATGCCGTCGTCGGCGAGCGCCTGCTGGAACGCCTGCAGGTGCAGCGGCTCACTGTTGGCGATGACGCCGTCGAAGTCGAAGACGATCGCCTGCAGCGCGCCGGTCATTCGCCTGGCGGCGCCTTCTCGCCGGCGCGCACCGCCACCTTCAACCGGTTCGACGGCGGCGGGAACGGGCATTCGTAGGCCTTGCTGTAGGCGCAGTACGGGTTGTAGGCCCGGTTGAAGTCGATGGTATACAGGCCGGTCAGCGTCGGGTGCAGGTCGAGATAGCGCCCGGCTGGATAGGTCTCCTCACCGTTGGTCGGGTCGGCGAACGGCACGAACAGCTGCGAGATCTGCTGCGTGCCATCTTCGACGAAGGCGCCGAGCGTGAACGGCTGCCCCTGCAGCGTGAACTGGAGGACGCCGACGCGCTGCATCCGGCGCGGCGCGCCGGTCGACGTCGGCATCTCGAAGGTCGGCCGGTTGTCGGAGAGCTGCAGCGACGCGGCGACGCTGCTGTCCGGGTCTGGCGGGTAGTACCGCAGCGGCAGCACCGTCTTGCGCTCAGCGGGAGGCACTGGCGAACAGTCGCCAGTCACCTGCGGCGAGCACTCGGGCAGCTCCGAGAAGCTCCTGTCCCGCTCGGCACGGAACGCTTCCAATTCCTTGACGTAACCGGCGTCGTCCGGCACCGGACCGGACGTACACGCGGTCAGCAGCACGATCGCGCAGACGGCCAGAGTTTTCACGGCGGGCACCACCACTAGTTAAGGATATACCCGCCGCGCTCGGTAACGGCGTCGGCCAGCCGGCGCCGCAGCGCGACCGTGTTGAGGGGCGCCACCTTCATCAGGCGGCGCAGCGCCGCCAGCAGGGTTCGCAGCGTATCCCCGTCGCTCATCGCCGCCAGCGCGTTGCGCGCCGCCGCATCGACGCGCTGCGCGGCGTCGTTGACGAACACCTGGGCCGCCGCCTCGTGCAGGGCGGCGCGCGGGTGAGCGGCGGCTGCCGCCTGCTGCGCCCGGAGCACAGCGCTTTCGGCGGCGTAGGTGTCGATCAGGATATCCGCCGCAAGGCCGAGCACCTCCTGTTGATCGGTGAGCTTCTCGCCGTAGGTCTGCATCGCCGTGCCGAGCACCAACAGCCCCGTCTTCTTGAAGACGGCGACGGCTCGCACTTCGGCGCCGAGCGGAGCGTCCTCGTCCAGCGGGCCGGCGGGCGAGGGCGACAGCAGCTCGTCCTGCAGCCGGCGCGCGGCCGGCAGCAACGGCAGCTCACCTTTCAACCCCCTGCGGATCAGCATGCCCGGGATTAGCAGGCGGTTGATTTCGTTCGTCCCCTCGAAGATCCGGTTCACGCGCGCATCGCGGTAATAACGCTCCGCGGGATAGTCGCTCACGTAGCCGTTGCCACCGTGGATCTGGACGTTCTCGTCGAGCACGTAATCCAGCACCTCGCTGCCGGCAACCTTGGCGATCGAGGATTCGATTGCGAACTCCTCGAACGCGCGCGCGATGGTCGCGCCGTCGTGTGCGGCGCCAGAGGCGAGTGCCGCGTCGATCAGGCCGGCGGTGCGGTACATCAGGCTCTCGGTCGCATAGGTCTTCGCGGTCATCTCGCCGAGCTTGTGCTTGATCGCACCGAAGCTGGCGATCGCCTGGCCGAACTGCCTGCGCTGCGCCGCGTACTTCGCCGCGTCGCCAATCGCGGCGCGGCAGCCGCCGACGCACATCGCGCCGAGCTTGAACCGGCCGAAGTTCAGCGTGTTCAGCGCCACCTTGTGGCCCTTGCCGACTTCGCCGAGGACATTGCCGGCTGGAACGAGCGCTTCCTGCAGCAGGATGGCCGTTGTCGACGAGCCGTGCAGCCCCATCTTCTGCTCCTCCTTGCCCGAGCTCACGCCAGGGAAGCCACGCTCGACGATGAACGCGGTGAACTGCTCGCCATCGACGCGGGCGAAGACGATGATCAGGTCGGCAAAGCCGCCATTCGAGATCCACATCTTTTCGCCATTCAGCACCCAGCTGCCGTCCGGCTGCCGCGCCGCGCGCGTGCGCGCCGCCAGCGCGTCCGAGCCCGACCCCGACTCGCTGAGCGCATAAGCGCCGACGAGTTCGCCTGACACCAGGCGCGGCAAGTAGCGCTCCTTCTGCTCGGCGCTGCCGAACAGCGTGATGGGCAGGACGCACAGGTTGGTCTGCCCGCCGAAGGTGACGGCGAATGACGCCGACCGCGCAATGTGCTCGGCGACGACGATGGACGCAGTCTTGTCGAGGTCAAGCCCGCCGTACGCCTCTGGGACATCGATGCCGAGCAGGCCGAGCTCGCCGGCGCGGCGGATCAGCGCTCGCGACACGGACCAGTCCTTCTGTTCCAGACGATCGAGTTGCGGCAGCACCTCGCTGTCGACGAACTCATCGGTCGTCTGCGCCATCAACCGGTGTTCGTCGCTGCGCAGCTCCGGCGTGAAGACGTCCGCCGGCGCAGTGTCGGCGAGCAGCCAGGCGCCGCCCCTGCCGGTGTCGACTGTCAATGTCATAACGCCTCGAAAATACCGGCGGCACCCATGCCACCACCGACGCACATGCTGACCAAACCGTAGCGCGCGCCGCGCCGCCGCATCTCGTAGAGCAGCGTCGTCGTGAGCTTTGCCCCAGTGCAGCCAAGCGGGTGGCCGAGGGCGATGGCGCCGCCGTTGACGTTCAGCCGAGCGGGATCGATCGGCAGTTCGCGGAGGCAGGCGAGAATCTGCGCCGCGAACGCCTCGTTCAGCTCGACGAGATCGATCTGGTCCAGCGTCAGCCCGGCCAGCTTCAGCACCTTGCGAATGGCCGGCACCGGGCCGATGCCGAAGCGCTCCGGCTCGACACCGGCGGTCGCGTAGGCGACGAAGCGGCCCAGCGGCTTCAAGCCACGCTCACGCGCGAGGTCACCCGAGGTGACGATCACCGCCGCCGCACCGTCGCTCGTTTGCGACGAGTTACCCGCGGTGACGGAACCGGACGCGTGGAACGCCGCGCGCAACTTACCGAGGGCGGCGGCGGACGTGTCGCGCCGCGGCCCCTCGTCCTGGTCGAAAACGACATCGCGCACCTGCGGCGCCCCGCTGGTATCGGCCGGGGCCGCCACCCTGAAGGCCAGTGGCGTGATCTCGTCACGGAACCTGCCAGCTTCGATGGCGGCCAATGCCTTGCGGTGACTCTCCAGGGCGTAGGCGTCCTGATCGTCCCTGGTGATGCCGGCTTCGCGAGCGTGGTTCTCCGCCACCAGGCCGGTGCTCAGGTAGACATCCGGATAGGAGTCGACGAGCGCCGGGTTCGGCGACAGCTTGTTGCCGCCCATCGGCACCAGGCTCATCGACTCGGTGCCGCCGGCAATCGCTGCCTCGGCCGAAGCCGCACATGATGCGCTCGGCCGCGTAGGCGATCGATTGCAGGCCCGACGAGCAGAAGCGGTTGACCGTCACTGCCGCCGCGTCGACCGGCACACCGGCACGGAGGCTGGCGATGCGCGCGACGTTCAGGCCCTGCTCGGCCTCCGGCATCGCGCAGCCGAGGATGACGTCCTCGACGTCGGCGGCCTCCAAACCGGGCGCACGGCGCAGCGCTTCGGCGATGACCGTGGCGGCCATCTCGTCGGGGCGGACGGTGCGGAGGGCGCCGTTCGGAGCCTTGCCGACGGCGGTACGGGTTGCGGCGACGATTACTGCGTCTTGCATGAGAAATCCGCCAGCAGGCCTTCCAGTGCCTCGCCAACCTCCCCGGCCCTGGCTTCGAACAGGTGGGTGGCGCTATCGATCTCGATCAGTTCCTTCGGCTCCGGGATGCGCGCGTAGAACTCGCGTACCGCCTGCAGCGGAATCAGCTCGTCCATCTCGCCATGGATGATGAACTTCGGCTTCGTCGAGGTCGCCGCGCGCTCGGGAAACGGCCACTTGCTGACCGGCGGCGCGATGCCGATCAGGGTGCAGACCCGATCGTCATCCGCTCCCACGGACCAGGCGACGTACGAGCCGAACGAGAAGCCGGCCGCCCACAACTCGATTCCCGGGTAGCGCGCCGCCGCGTAATCGAGCGCCGCGCGGAAGTCGTCCATCTCGCCGCGACCTTCGTCCCACGCGCCCGCGCTACGGCCGACGCCGCGGAAGTTGAAGCGGAGCACGAGGCAACCGATCCGCTTCAGCGCTTTCGCGCCCTGATACACCACCTTCGTGTGCATCGTTCCGCCCTGTGTCGGCAACGGGTGCGCGAACACCACCACGGCGCGAGGAGGCCCTTGCGGCGCGTCGATCAGCACCTCCAGCGGCCCGACCGCCCCGCGAATCTCGCGTACAACTTCAGACAATCCGTCTCCTTGCGTCGTTGATCCCGATTCCAGCGACGAAAGGCACAACCAGCCGTGCGAATTCGTCCGGCCTGGTGATCAGCCCGAGGTGACCAGTCGCGGCGATCGTGGCCTGCTGCGCGTGTGGCCACATCTCGACGTATTGGCGCGTCATCCAGACCGGCACGACGCGATCGAGTGCCGGCTCACCGGTGATCACCAGCGTCGGCAGCCGCAGCTGCCGCAACTGCTCGCCGAGTTGCGGCGGCCCGAGTTGCGCCACCCGCGCCGCCATCCGTGCTGGCGAGAACATGTGGCGCAGGGCAGTGCCTGCGTGCGACAGCGCGGCGGCGATTGCCGGAAAGGAGCCAGGCGTCGCGGCGGCGATTTCCTTGTACATGCGCAACGAGCCGACCAGGAACAGTGGCGCCAGCAGCCGCGGCGCACGAAGGTAGAACCGGACTCGCGCATCCGGCGACCACGCCGGCGGCAGCGCCGAGACCAGCACCAGCGCCGTGCATCGCTCCGGATGCCGGGCAGCAAACGCCGCGGCGATCAAGCCGCCGTACGACACGCCGCAGATCGCGGCTCGCTCGAGCCCGGCCTGGTCGAGCGCAGCGCCAACCTGCTCGACATAGCAATCGAACCCCGACGCGGCGTCGAAGCGGCCGCCGCAGGTCGGTTCGTCGGCGAGCGAGAAGGTGATGACCCGGCACCGAGCCGCCAACGCGTCCACCGCCGGCCTCATCCATTCCCAGCGGCCCTGGATGCCCGGGATGACAACTATTGGGACGCCGGAACCGCGGTCGACGATCTGCATGTGCCAGGTCAGTTGCGCAGCGGCTTTCCCGTTTTCAACGTGTGCTGCATCCGCGCCTGGGTCTTGCGCTGGCCGACCAGGCTCAGGAATGCCTCCCGCTCGAGGTCGAGCAGGTGCTGTTCCGAAACCCGCGTCGGGTGCGGCAACGCCCCCCCCGCCATGATCGTGGCCAATCGGGTGGCGATCAAGGCGTCGTGCTCGCTGATGCGAGCGGCGCGCCGCGCCAGGTGGATGCCGAGCTTCAACGGTGCCAGCACGGCGTCGCCGCCCACCGGGATTGCCGCGGGAGGGACCGGCCGCTGGTATCCATCGGCGGCCCGCTGCAGCGCCCGCGCCTTGGCGTCGGCGATCAGGCGATCGCGGTTCATCGTCACCGCGTCGACATCGCGCAGGTACTGCAGGCGCTGCGCGTCGGCGGCGCTGGTCGATACTCTGGCGAACGCCACCGTCTCGAACGCCCGCTGGATCGGCGGCAGGTAGTCGTTGGTGCCCGGCGCCATCTCGCCTGATGCGCGGACCACCATCTCCTTGGTGCCGCCGCCAGCCGGGATCAGACCGACACCGGCCTCGACCAGGCCGATGTAGGTTTCTGCGGCCGCCTGCACGCGGTCGCCGTGCATCGCGATCTCGCAGCCGCCGCCGAGCGCCAGTCCGGCCGCGGCGACCACCACCGGAACGTCGGCATACCGCAAGCCGAGCGTCGCCTGCTGAAAGGCCCGAACCATCAGGTCGATCTCGTCCCAGTTCTCTTCCTGCGCTTCCAGCAGGACCAACATCAGGTTGGCGCCGGCAGAGAAGTTCGGTGCGTCGCTGCCGACCACGAGCGCGACGAAGTTGCGGCTCGCTTCCCGGACGCCCGCCTGCAACATCTGGATCGTGTCGGCGCCGATCGCATTCATCTTCGAATGGAACTCGACGCACAGGACACCGTCGCCCAGGTCCACGAGGCTGGCGCCCGGGTTCCTCTTCACGACGTTGCCCTGGTCGCGCGCGTGTCGCAGCAGCGTCGGTGCCGCCGCGGCGGCCATCGGTTGCCGGAGCAGCGCCGGGACGCCGTGCGCCAGCAGCTCCGGAGCATGTTCCTGGGCCGCCTGTAACACCGCATCGGCACCAATCGCCTCGATCAGCTCGAAGGGGCCCAGCTCCCACGCGAACCCCCACCGCATGACGCGGTCGACGTCTTCGGCCGAGTGGGCAATCTCGGGTGTCACCTGCGCCGCATACACCAGGCTTGGCGCGAGCGTGGCGCGCAGGAAGTGACCTGCTTTGTCCTTTGCGGCAAACAGGGCCCTGAGCCGTTCACGGTCGTCGCCAGCCGTTCCCGCCCCGGCGAGCGATGGCAACCGCGGCTCCTGGCGCGGGCGGTACTCGAGCGTCGCCGGGTCCAGCGTCAGGATCTCGGACTCGCCGTCGGGCCGCTTCACCCGCTTGTAGAACCCCTGTCCGGCCTTCTCGCCGGTGAGCCCGCGCTCGAGCATGTCCGCGACGAACGGCGGCAGTACGAACGCCTCTCGCGCGCTCGCATCACTGAGCCGTTCACTCAGGTTGCGGATGACGTGCCCGAGCACGTCGACTCCCGCGAGATCCAGCGTTCGGAAGGTTGCGCTCTTCGGCCTGCCGATGGCGGGCCCGGTGATGGCGTCGACCTCCTCGATGGTGTACTCGCCGCTGGCAACACGCGCCAGCATCCGCACCACCCCGTACAACGCGAGGTGATTGCCGATGAAGTTCGGCGTGTCCCTGGCGACGACGACGCCCTTGCCGAGTCGCAGGTCGGCAAACGTGCTTACGGCCTGCACGACCGCTGGCAGCGTTTCTGCCGTGGGGATGACCTCGAGCAGGTGGAGATAGCGCGGCGGGTTGAAGAAATGGGTGCCGATCCAGTGGCGCCGGAAGTCGTCGCTGCGTCCTTCGGCCAGGGCGGCGATCGGGATGCCCGAGGTATTCGAACTGACGATCGAACCGCCGCGGCGCGCCTGGTCAACCCGTGCCAGCAGGTCCCGTTTGACGTCGAGACGCTCGACGACCGCCTCGAGAATCCAGTCGACGTCGGCCAGGCGCGGCATGCCCTCGTCGAACCCGGCGGTCGAAACCAGCCGCCAGGTGTCGGGGGTGAACGCCGGGTCCGGCTTCAGAGTCCGCGCGCGCGTGAGGCCCTGCGCCGCGGCATCAGCGGTGACATCGAGCAGCAGGACCGGAACCCCGGCGTTGCCGAAGTGGGCGGCGATCTGCGCCCCCATCACGCCGGCACCAAGAACAGCGACGGAACGGATCACCCACTGAGTCTAAAGGATCGGCGCCCTCGCGAGGGGACGCGTCAGGCAGGTTGGGCCGCCCGCGCCCTTGACGCTGATCTCGTCGCCGACGTACTCCAGCACCTCGGCGCCCGCAGCCTCCAGCGCGGCACGAGTCCGCGGGTTGCCGGTGAGCATCAGGCATTGCCGCGGCGCCAGCGCCAGGACATTCGTCGCCATCGAGGCGAACTCGTTGTCCGGCACCTCCACCAGCGCGATCCCGCGCTCCAGCAGGTAGTCGCGAAACGGCACCGGCAGCAGCGGTGAGTACACCACAGCAAGATCGCTGTCCACCGGGCTGATCAACGACATCAGGTGCATGACGTCATCGGCGCCGCGCCAGTGCGGCAGGGGGACGACGATAACGTCCACCGACTCGCCGAGCAGCGCCCGCAGCTGCCCGATGCCGTCGTCGTTCGTGCGATATCCCCGTCCCACCACGAGCGTGCTGTCGTCGAGCCAGATCACGTCGCCGCCTTCGAGGCGGCCAGCACCCTCGATCTGTCCTACGACCGGTGCAAAATCGCCAGCCAGAGTGCGTAACGCCTCGCGCTGCGCCGCCGGCTCGCCCTGCCGGCTTCGCTTACCCATGTTGCACAGGATGACACCGCGCGGACCGACGATCGATGCATCGCGAGCGTAGACGGAGTCCAGCGTGGTGCCGGCAGCCGGCGGCAGGAAGTGCACCTCCGCGCCGGTCGAGCGCAGCAGCGCAACGAAGGCGTCGTGCTCGTCAATCGCGCGCTGCAGATCCGGCGGGGCGGTGAAGTGCAGCGCCTGCCATTCGGCGGCGGTGGTCGGCTCGTCGATGAAGGCATCGCGCGCGTGTTTCAGCAGAACGTGGGTCAGGCGGCCGGTCTCGGACAGGGTCATCGGCTCACTTCCATCGCGTCAGGATCGTCTCTCGATTGAACAGGAAGATGCCGATCCTGATGAGTAGGACGTTGCAGACGGCGAGCACCACGGCGATCGCCGCGATGATCGGCAGCGTCAGCAGCACGGCCCCGGTGAGCTGCGCCACCAGCAACCCTGCGATCGGCAGGATGACCAGCGCGCCGATTTGCTGGGCGCTGCGCGCGTCGTTCACGCGCGAGGACACGCACACCGCCAGCTGCAACGCCGCCAGCGCAGCGAGCGGACCAAGGAGGAAGAGCACAGCGAGCGAGCGCGGCGTCAGCAGGATGCGGAAGACGCCGGGGCGGGCGAGCAGGGCAACACCGGCAAAGTAGACCGCGAACGACGCGAACGTCAGCGCCAGTGCCGGCAGCAGTGCGCCAAGGATCTTGGCCGCCAGCAGTTCGAAGGTGGTGATGGGCGTCGCCAGCAGCGGCTCGAGGGTCCGCGCCTGCTTCTCGCCAACCACCGCGTGCGCCGCAACCGACATCGAGCCGGCGACCGGCGTCAACACCAGCAGGATCAGGAACTGCTGGAAGATCCATGCCTGGATGGCGCCTTCCGGATCGAGCACGCGCATCGCCGGCTGCGTCCGGTACATGTCCACCGCTATCTCGAAGTCACGCGAGGACGACAGCGGCTCGCCGACGGCGGCGGGGATGATGATGGCGACGACAAACGGCAAGGCCAGCGAGGTCAGTCCGGTCAGGATGGCTGGAAAGAACACGCCAGGGTTCTGCCGCAGGTCCGCCAACTCCTTGCCGAGCAGGGCGGCGACACGGTTCATCGTGGTGCCCCGGCTTCCTCGACCAGCCGCAAATAGACCTGCTCCATCGGTACTTCCTCTGGTACCACGCTGATGATGCGCGCGCCGGCACCGACCAGCTGGGCCACGATGGGAGGCACGTCGATGGCGTGGTCGGTCACGCCGACGATCAATTCGTTGCCGTCGGCCTCGACATCCGGTACACCGGCGTCCCGGAGCATCCCGGCCGCGGCGTCGGCGTCGGTGGTGAGGACCAGGCGGACCCGGGCGCCGAACAACCGGCGGCGCAGCGCCGCGGGCGAGTCAAGGGCAATCAGGCGGGTGCGGAGCACGGCGACGCGGTCGGCGACCCGTTCGACCTCGTCGAGGTTGTGTGTCGACAACAGGACGGCGCGCCCGCGCTCGCGCAGCTGCAGGATCAAGGCCCGCACGTCGCGTGCGCTTTCGGGGTCGAGGCCGGAGGTCGGTTCGTCGAGCAACACGATGTCTGGTTCGTGCAACAGGGTACGGGCGATGGCTACACGCTGGCGCAGCCCCTTCGACAACTCCGCTGCCGGCTGGTCGGCGCGCTCGGCAAGCCGGAACGTTCGGAGCGACTCGTCCACTGTCCGCTCTGGTGCCGCGACGCCGTGCAGCCGCGCGTACACCAACAGGTTGTGGCGCACGCTCAGCTTGTCCCAGAGGCCTGGCGCCTCGGTGAGGAAGCCGATGCGGGCACGCAGCCGAAAGCCGCCGTCGCGCGCCAGCGGCTGTCCATCGAGCTCGACGTGGCCGGTGCTCGGCTCGATCAGCCCGCCAAGCATCCGCAGTGTCGTTGTCTTGCCGGCGCCGTTCGGGCCGAGCAGCGCGAAGATCTCACCGGGCCGGAGGTCGAGCGAGAGATCGTCGACGGCACACCGGGCGCCGAAACGGCGGGTGAGGTGCACCGCCGTCAGCATCAGCGCGGGTCGAATTCGTAGCAGCCGGGGGTTACGAGCAGCCGGCCGCTGCGACTGAAGGCGAGACTGGTCGGGCTGATCGTGCCTGCCGCGCTGAACTGGACGATACGCGCCTTGTCGCCCTGCGGGTCGAACACGTAGGTATAGGGAACGGCCAGCGAGATCCACAGCTGGCCGCTGCCATCGACGGCCGCGGTGCGCACCACCGGCGCGACAAACGGAATCTCGCGGTCCTCGACACGGCGGCGCGGCCAGCGCGTCGGCTGTGCGGCGAGCAGATCGTCGATCTCGCGCCCCTGCACCAGCCGTTCGAACTGCAGCGTGCCGTTGCCGTCGTACTTGCGGAACATCGGCCGGCCGGCGAGGAACACGTAGAAGTAGCCACCGGTGGGATCGACCAGCGCAAGGCCGGCGTTCAGCGCCAGGTGCACGTCGCGGTCCTGCTCCTGCCCGGTCTCGCGCAGCCGGCCGACGCTGCGAACGATCGATCCGGTCAGCGAGTACTCGGTGAACAGCGTGCCGCTTTCCGGCTGGCTGAGCAGAAGGGAGCGGCCGTTGTGGCGGATCGAGCTGATGCCGTTCAGCACCAGCGGACCGAGCGTCACGTGCGCCGCTGGCAGACCGCTCACCAGGAAACCCCAGGTGAAGGTGCCGGCCCGATCGAACAGCTGGACCCGTTGGCGGGCACGCGGACTGTCGGCGACGACAAAGGAACCGTCCGGCGCGACGTCGAAGCCGAGTGGCTGGATGATCCGGCCAGCCTCCTGGCCGATGTCGACCGCCTTGCGCACGCCGGCCCGATCCGGATCGACGGTATACACCGCGTGGCCGCGCCGGTCGAGCACGTAGTAGACGCCGCTGCCGGCCTGGGCGAAGGCAACCGGTTCTTCGAAGGCGGCGACGATGTGAGGGGGGAGACCGCCGGAGGAGCGGAGGATGTCGACGCGCAAGGCGGCGACGGGCGCAACCGCGAGTGCGGCCCCGGCAACCGCGAGCAGCAGCAGGTTAATACGCGGCAAGCACGCGGATAGCTTTCAGGACGTCGGCCGATCCGGGCAGTATCGCCTCCTCGAGCACCGGTGCGTAGGCCACCGGGCAGTCGAGCGCGGCGACACGCTTCACCGGCGCGTCCAGGTACTCGAACAGCTCTTCGGAGATGCGGGCGGCGATCTCGGCGCCAAAGCCGCACGTCAGTTGGTCCTCGTGCGCAATCACCACACGATTGGTGCGGCGCGTCACGTCGGCGATCGTGTCCCAGTCGTACGGAATGATCGACCGCAGATCGACCACCGCCACGCTGATGCCGTCCTTCTCGGCCTGCTGTGCCGCCAGCAGCGACCGCTGCACCAGCGCGCCCCACGTCAGCACGACGACGTCCTTGCCCTCCCGGACGATCGAGGCCTTGCCGAACGGGATGGTGTAGTCCGGTCCCGGGTAGTGGCCCTTGTTGTAGGTCTGCCGGTAGAGATGCTTGTGTTCCAGGAAGAGCACCGGGTCGTCGCAGCGAATCGCCGTCCGCAGCAACCCGGCCGCGTCCTGGGCGTTGGACGGAAAGACAATGCGGATGCCTGGGGTGTGCGCGAAGATCGAGATGCCAGACTGGCTGTGGTACGGCGCACCGCCACGCAGGTAGCCGCCGATCGGCACGCGGACGACCATCGGGCAGGACCAGTAGTTTCCCGACCGGTAGCGCATCATCGACATCTCGTCCCGCATCTGCATGAAGCCCGGCCAGATGTAGTCGAAGAACTGGATCTCGACCACCGGCTTCAGTCCGCGCAGCGCCATGCCGACGCCGCGGCCGATGATGTTGGCCTCGGCCAGCGGTGAGTTGAACACACGGGTGCTGCCGAACCGGCGCTGCAGACCGTGTGTCACCTTGAAGACACCACCCTTGCCGGTCACCGTGCCGAGCGCGTCCTCGCGGCTTGCATCCGCGACGTCCTCACCGAACAGCACGATGCGCGGATCGTGCGCCATCTCGTCCTTCAGCGTGGCGTTGATCGCCGCGACCATCGTGTCGGGCTTGCCTGACGGTGCCGGCTCGCTGGCGAACGCCGCCGACGTCGGGTCGACGTCAGGCGAGAACACGTAGAGCAATGCCGTGTCCGCTTCCGGTTTGGGCGCCTCCAGGGCAGCTGCCGCCGCCTGGTTCACCTCGCGCTCTACCGACGCCAGGATGTCAGCCAGTTCCTCGTTGGTGGCGAGGCCGCCGGTGATGAGGAACTGCTGCATCCGCAGCAGCGGGTCGCGCTTCGCCTCGGCCTCCCGCTCCGTCGCCGTCTTGTATAGCTTCTCGTCGTCGGACAGCGAATGTGAATATGGCCGCACGACGGTCGCGTGCACGAGCACCGGCCCCTGCCGCCTGCGGATGTGGTCGACGGCTTCTCCGAGCGTGCGGTAGCTGTCCAGGTAGTCGGTGCCGTCGCAGCGCATCACGCGCAGGCCGGGGATGCCTTCGACGACACGGCTGATATCACCGCCTGGCGTCTGCGCCTCGACGGGGACAGAGATGGCGTAGCCGTTGTCCTCGACCAGTATCAGCACTGGCAACTGGTTGGTGCACGCGGTGTTCAGTGATTCCCAGAACTCGCCTTCGCTGGTCGCGCCCTCGCCGATCGATACATAGGTGACTTCGTCGGCATGGTAGCGGGCCTCCCGGTCCGGGATGTCCGCGACGCGTTCGTAGATGGATCCAGCCTCGGCACAACCGATCGCGTGCAGGCACTGCGTGCCGGTGCAACTGCTCTGTGATGGGATGTTGAGCCGGGTATGTCCCCAGTGCGACGGCATCTGGCGGCCTGCGTTCGCCGGATCGTCTTTGGAGCCGACCGACGCCAGCAGCATCTCCAGCGGCGTCATGCCGAGGGTGAGGCAGAGCGCCCGATCGCGGTAGTAGGGGAAGAACCAGTCGTAGCCGGGGCGCAGGTGTTTGCCAGCGGCGACCAGTACCGCTTCGTGCCCGGCGCCACTGATTTGGAAGAACGCCTGGCTCTGGTTCTTGAGCTGGATCTCCTTGTCGTCGACCTTGCGCGACAGGAGCATCAATCGATATGCCGAGATCAGCTCATCGCGCGAGAGCGCCTCGTGCTCGCGGCGGCCCTTGCCCGGGGCCAGGGTCTCTGCCCCGTTGGCGAAGGTCGAACCCTTCATGACGCCGCAAATTATGTCACTATCCTCCAAGTCCTGTCTCTCCCGTGACGGACCGATTTCGGTTCACGGTTCGAGGTTCCAGGTGCTGGGTTCACGTTCCGGGTTCCGGGTCCTCCATGGCACGACTACACCGCTGGGATGAGATTGCGCTCGAGAAGATCACCGAGATGATTTCGCAGAAGATCATCACGGGCGAGCGCGAGATGCTGGCGCAGATTTACCTGAAGCGCGGCGCGCTGGTACCGATCCACTCGCACGACAGCGAGCAGATGACCTACATCCTGCAGGGGGCTTTGCGGTTCCTGGTCGATGGCGAGGAGATCATCGTCCGGGAGGGGGAGGTGCTGCACATCCCCTCGGGGACACCTCATCAGGCAGAAGCGCTCGAGGACACGTTCGAGCTCGACGTCTTCAGTCCGATCCGGCACGACTGGCTGGACTGACACGCCACCTGGTGTCGTCGGCTAGTGCACGCGGCGGTCGAAGTCCTTGGCGCGGCCGCCGGGGTGCACGTCGAACTTGCGGCGCATCCGGTTGATACGCCACTTCAGGATTCGATACTGAATCTCCGACAACAAGTGGGTGCGCGTTCCCTTCAGGTAGAGGTAGCCCACCAGCAGACCACCGAGATGCGTGGTGTGCGCGACGCCGCCACCTGGCCCGGCCATCGACGACAGCAGTGAAATTCCTCCCATGATCATCACGAAATACTTCGCCGGCACCGGAAAGATCGCGTAGATGTAAATCGGGCGGTTCGGAAAGTAGAGCGCGTAGGCGAGCAGGATGCCGTAGACCGCGCCCGATGCACCGATCGTCAGCGAGGCGTAGAGGTTGTCACCGAACGACCCCGGCATGAACGACAACACCATCGTCGTGGCTGCGGCGCCGACGCCGGTGGCGAAGTAGTACTTCGTGAAGAACCGGCTGCCCCACATCCGCTCGAGCTCGACACCGAACATCCACAACGCCAGCATGTTGAAGAGCAGGTGCATGACACCCGCGTGCAGGAACATGTACGTCAGCGGCTGCCAGACGTGGAACTCGCGCAGGACGTCGAACGGGCGCAGGCCGAGGCGGGGGACAATCGGCGGTACGATCAGCGAGACGATGAACGCCGCGACGCTTGCGCCGATCAGCACCTTGATCGCGGGTGTGAGCGGACCCGGTCCGAAGGAATTGGCGAAATTCGATACCGAGGGGTAGCGGGAACGCATCGATGAAGTCTGTCCTAACAGCGCCCTGCCGAGCAACATCTGTACCTCGACCCCGTCGAGGTTGACGCGCTACCTGCGGAGCCGTCCGAATCGCGCCACGACGAGGGCAACACCCTCCTGAAACTCGCGGATTTGCAGCAGGCTGGCACTCAGCGCGAGGGCGCCGAGTGCGACGGCGATGGTCCCGACCAGTCGCGTCAGTTGCGCGGAAAATGTTGCGCCAGCGACCAGCCAATCCAGTTGCCGCCCTGCCAGGACGGCCGCCACCGCCCATCACCAGCGATGCGGCGACGATCCGCACCAGCGATGCCGTAAGGCGTCGGCCGTTCAGCCCGCCGAGACGACGCCGCAGCAGGTAGAGCAGCACCGCCGCGTTGAACAGCGCAGCGATCGACGTGCCGAGCGCCAGCCCGCGATAGCCGAGCACGCGCACCAGCACGAGGTTGAGCGCGGCGTTGAGCAGCACTGTCGCGACGCTGACCACGACCGGGACGCGGTTCTGGCCGAGCGCGTAGAAGGTCGGCGACACGATGCGCACGACCGAGTAGCCGACCAGGCCGAGCGCGTAGAACTGCAGCGCCGCGGCGGTGGCGCAGGTGTCGTCCGGCGGTGAAGGCGCGCCGCTCGAAGATGAGTCGGACGATCGGCGTCGCCAGGACCATCAGGCCGACCGTCGCCGGCACGTTCAGCATCAGCATCAGCGACAGGCCGTCGGCCACCGTGTCGCCGCACGCCATCGTCGTCGTGCTGCGCCGCCTGCCGCGACACGGCCGGCAGCATCGCCGTGGCGATCGACACGCCGAACAGGCCGATCGGCAGGTACATCAGGCGGAACGCGTAGTTCAGCCACGACACGGCGCCGGTGCCCTCGCCCGGTGGCCAGCACCGTGTTGACGAACACGTTGACCTGCGTCGCGGCCAAGCCCGATCGTGCCCGGCCCCATCAGCACCAGGACACGGCGCAGCGCCGGATCGCGCCAGTCGATCGTCGGCCGATAGCGGAAGCCCTCGCGGCGCAGCAGCGGCCACTGCAATCGCGAGCTGCGCCACGCCGCCGAGCAGCGTGCCGATGGCGATCGCGGTGATCGGCTCGATGCCGAGCGCCGGCATCAGCGGCACCAGCGGCGACGGCGCAGATCACCGACGGCGACGTTGAACATCGCCGGCGACAGCGCCGGAATGAAGAAGTGATGCAGCGAGTTCAGCATCCCCATCGCCGCGGCGGCGAGCGCCACCAGCGTCAGCACCGGCAGCATGATGCGCGCGAGCAGCACGGTCAGTTCGAGCTTGCCGGGCACGTCCGCGGAAGTCCGGCGGCGAACGACGCGACCAGCGGAGTGGCGAAGACGATGCCGAGCGAGCGACCAGGACGCCGGTGACCGAGCAGCAGCGCGTTGATGACGTTGTTGCCGAGCCGCCAGGCGGCGGCACGTCCGCCGGCGGTGAGCTGCCGCGTGAAGGTCGGCACGAACGCGGCGCTCATCGCGCCTTCGGCGAAGAGGTCGCGCAGCAGGTTGGGGATGCGGAACGCGACGAGGTAGGCGTCCATCGCATTGCCGGCGCCGAAGCAGGAGGCCAGCACCTGCTCGCGGACGAGCGCCGAGGATGCGGCTGGTCATCGTCGCCGCGCCCGCCGACGCGGCGGAGCGCGCGACGCTCGGGCGAAGCGGAGCGGCTCAGGCGCCAAGCGTGCGGCGGACGGCCTCGTTGACGGCCTTGCCGTCGGCGTTCTTGCCGGCGAGCTTCGGCATCACCGCCTTCATCACCTTGCCCATGTCCTTCGAGCCGACGTCGCGCCGGTCTCGGCAATCGCCGCAGCGACGGCGGCCTCGATCTCTTCGGCGGAGGCGGCCGGCGGCAGGTAGTGCTCGAGCATCGCGATCTCGCCGGTCTCCTTGTCGACCAGGTCGGTGCGGCCGGCCTTGCGCGAACTGCTCGATCGAGTCGCGGCGCTGCTTGACCAGCGACGCGACGACCTGCAGCACCTCGGCGTCGTCGAGGTCGCGCCCCTTCTCGACGCCCTTGTTCATGATCGCCGCCTTCAGCATGCGCAGCGCCGAGAGCCGCGCTGCGTCCTTGGCCTTCATCGCCGCGGTGATGTCCGCGCCGACCTGTTCGGTGAGTGTCATGTGATGCTTCTGCCATCAATGGTCCTGGTCGGAGTCGCCGTAGGTGATGTGCCAGCCGTCGGTGTCGTCGTAGAAGCCCTTGCGGCACCTGCACGGCGTTGACCTTGACGCTGACCTCGAGCGTCGACTTGACGTTGAAGTAGCCGTTGCGCCGCAGCGATGCGGCGGAACGCGCCGTTCATCACGTAGCAGCGCACCTTGTCGGCGTCCTCGGCGCGCGCCGCGCGATCGACCCAGCGCAGCAGCGTCTTGAGCCCGGACGACGTCGTCGGGATCGACGAGGAAGTCGACGAGCATGGTGACGCGGCCGAGCGGCTCGTGGCGGTGGCGGTAGACGGCGTAGCCGTGGACCTCGCCGTGGCGCTTCAGCGCGACGACCGAGTAGCGGACGTGCGGCGGCTCGATGTAGCGCCAGTTCAGATACGGCGCGTCGCGCCGGACGGCGAGGTCGAACTTCGGCGCCAGCCGCTCCCAGAGCGCCGTGAACGACGCGTCGAAGCGGCGGATCGGCTCGCACTCGGCGCGCAGCGGCCGCGAGCGCGCGACGACCTGGACGAACGGATACATGACCGCCGACAGCAGCCGGTTGATCGGCGTCGGCAGGTGCGGCAGCCGCACCGCGCGCCGCGTCAGCGGCTTCACGAGGCAGGGCACGACGTGCGACTCGGGCCAGTGCAGGCGGTCGAGCACCTGGCGCGACTCCGGGCGACACGCCGAGCGCCAGGCCGGCGCCGCTGTGGCGATCCCAGGCGCGCACCAGCGCTTCGCCCAGGCCCTGGCGATCGCGTTCGGGCGCGACCATGCGCGTCGGTGCCCCAGGCGCCGTCGACTTCGAGGCCCTTGAGCGAGACGCGGACCGGCAGCGTCGGATAGTGGCCGACGACGGTCGGCCCTTCGCGCGCGACCCAGATGCCCGGCTGGCCCGGTGCGGTTGTAGGGATTGCGGCGATGCTGCCAGTCCCAGCGCAGGCGGTTGGCTTCGGCGGCGTCGGCGCCGTGCGTGCGCCGGTACAGCGTATCGACGCCGCGGCGATCCTCGGTCCGGAAGCGATCGATCTCGGACATGCAGCGGAGCGTGACGCTGGACGACTGCGCCAGCCGGATGTGGCTAGTCTAGCGGAGGTCGGTCCCGGCCGCGTCGCCGGTGCGGCTGATGCGGCTGCCTGAGTCGGGATCTGCGCGCGCCCGGCGCTGGGTGCCCTGCGGCGGCTGCTGCGGCACCGGCGTGATCACGCCGGGCCGCGACGACGCCGGCGGGACTGCCGAACGGGTTGCGGCTGGCGGCCGGCGATCGTCGGGCAGCGGCTGCGGCTCGTCGTCGGGATCGGGCTGTGCGACGGTCTGCGGCATCGGATCCATGTCGCCGGCTCGGCTGCGGCGGCGGCCGGTTCGCGGTCGGCAGGCCGCGCGCGGGGTCGTCATCGGCTCGTCGCGGCGCGGCGTCATCGGTGCGCGGATCCTCTTCGGGATCGTCGGGGTCGGGCTGGCGACTCGCGGGTCGAGCGGACGCGGCGACTGCGGCCGGCGCCGAGCCGGCGGCGCCGCCGGCGCGCGGTGCGCCGCTGGTCGGCAGGATGAGGATGCGGTCGAACTCGACGCGCCCGGTCGGCCGCGCCGCGCGCGGCCCGACCATGTAGCCGCTCGACGCCGCGCAGCAGGACGTCGATCGCCTGGCGCTCCGGCACCCCGTTCAGTTCGAGCGTGACCGGGCCGCCGGCGACGCGCTCGCCGTTGACGATCCTGGTGCCGCCGATGCCGGCCCACTCGGCGAGGATCGTGCGCAGCGGCACGTTCTGGCGCCGTGAGCGTGACCCTGCCGTCCCGGAACTCCAGCTTCACCGCCTGCGCCGCTGCCGGCGCGACGGCCAGCAGAGCCAGCGCGATCGCCGTGATCGCAAGTCGTTGCAGGGTCATCGGTAGCTCCGGATCGAGTATACGGCTCGGCGGCCGACTCCGCCTGCCCGGCAGGGTCAGCCGGGCGTCAACTCTGCCGCATGTGGTCGACGACCCGCTGGATGATGTCGTCGAGGCCGAGCTTCGGCTCGTAGCCGATGAGCGCCGCGGATCTTGGAGATGTCCGGCACCCGCCGCGGCATGTCCTCGAAGCCCTCCTCGTAGGCCTCGTCGTAGGGAACGAGCTGAATCGGCGAGTCGCTGCCGCGTCATCGCCTTGACGCGCTCCGCCAGGTCGCGGATCGTGACCTCGCCGGTGTTGCCGATGTTGAACACCTCGCCGATCGCCCGCGGCTCGTGCGCCAGCGCGATCAGCGCCGTCGACGACGTCGCCGACGTAGGTGAAGCTGCGCGACTGCGTGCCGTCGCCGAAGACGGTGATCGGCTGCCCGGCCAGCGCCTGCCGCACGAACGTCGGCAGCACCATGCCGTACTGGCCGGTCTGCCGCGGCCCGACCGTGTTGAACAGCCGCACGATCACGACCGGCAGCTTCTTCTCCTTCCAGTAGGCCAGCGCCAGGAACTCGTCGATCAGCTTGCTGCAGGCGTAGGCCCAGCGGTGCTTGACGGTCGGCCCGAGCACCAGGTCGGCGCCTTCGCGAAACGGCACGTCGGTGCTCTTGCCGTAGACCTCGGAGGTCGAGGCGATGAAGACCAGCTTCTTCTTCTTGTTGGCGTGCTTGAGCACGACCTCGGTGCCGTGCACGTTGGTCTCGATGGTGTGCACCGGCTGCTCGACGATCAGCTTGACGCCGACGGCCGCCGCCAGGTGGAAGACCACGTCGCAGCGGTCGATCATCTCGGCGAGCAGCGGCTCGTTGATGACCGAGTCGATGACGTAGGAGAAGCCGGTGCGCGCCCTTCAGGTGCGCGATGTTGTCGATCGAGCCGGTCGACAGGTTGTCGAGCACGACGACCTCGTGGCCGTGCTGCGAGCAGCCGCTCGGCCAGATGCGATCCGATGAACCCGGCGCCGCCGGTGATCAAAGCCTTCACGCCAGCACGCGTCCTTTCCGAAACGACTGACCGCCGTCGGCGACGCGCGCCGACGTCGGCGTCGCGTCAGCCGCGGATGCAGCGGCAGCGACAGCAGCTCGCCGGCGGCGCGCGCGGCCACCGGGCAGCTGCCGCCGGACGCCAGCCGCGGCGAACGCCGGCTGCGTCCGGCAGCGGCACCGGGATAGTGGATCAGCGTTTCGATGCCCGCGGCGCCAGGTGACGCCTGCAGCGCATCGCGCGCGCCGACGCGAACCGGGAACAGATGGTAGACGTGGCCCGGCATCGCGCTCGGGCACCGGCGGCAACGCCCGCCGGCAGCGGCCGCCGGTAGCGCGCGGCCAGCGCCCGGCGCCGCGCGGTCCACGCCGCCAGCCGCGGCAGCCGCGCGCGCAGCATCGCCGCCTGCATCTCGTCGAGCCGGCTGTTGACGCCCGGCTTCGACGTGATGGTAGCGATCCGCCTGGCCGCCGTTGCGCAGCCGGCGCACGCGCTCGGCGATCGCCGGGTCGTTGGTGATGACCGCGCCGCCGTCGCCGAGCGCGCCGAGGTTCTTCGTCGGATAGAAGCTGAACGCGCCGCCGACGCCGCGCGTGCCGACCGGCGGCGCCGCCGGCACGTCGCCAGGTGCGCCTGGCAGCAGTCCTCGACGACCGCCAGCGCGTGGCGCCGCGGCGACGCGCGCAGACCGCGTCCAGGTCGGCCGGCCTGTCCGTAGAGATGCACCGGCACGATCGCCCGCGTCCGCGGCGTGATCGCGGCCGCGCACGCGCGCCGGATCGATCGTCAGCGTGTCCGGCCTCGACGTCGACGAACACCGGCATGCGCGCCGGCCGGCGATGACGGCGAGCGCCGTGTAGCCGGCGGTCATCGCCGGCACGATCACCTCGTCGCCGGCACCGATGCCGGCGGCGCGCAGCAGCAGCGCGATGGCGTCGGTGCCGTTGCCGACGCCGACGGCGTACGCGGCGCCGCTCGCCGCCGCGAACTCTGCCTCGAACGCCTCGACCTCCGGGCCGAGCACGAACCAGCCGCGCTCGATCACGCGATCGATCGCCGCGCGGACGGCCGCCGCGTCGTCGCCCGGGCGCAGGTCGAGGAAGGGAACGGCGGCGCGGTCACAGCGCGCCGACCTGGCGCCGTCGGTCGGCACGTAGTGCGCGCAGGTGCTGCGCGGTAGAAGGCGATGGTCCGCGTCAGCCCCTCGCGCAGCGGCGTCGTCGGCCGCCAGCCGAGCGTTCGTGCGATGCAGCGACGAGTCGGCGTAGAAGTCGCCGATGTCGATCGCCTTCTTCTCCGGCGGCCACTCGACGAAGCGGTAGCGGCCGGAGCCGGCGGTCGCGATCAGCAGCTCGACGAGCTGCGCGATGCGCGATCGGCTCGGCGCCGCCGACGTTGAAGACCTGGCCGTTGCACGGCGTCGCTGGCGCCGGCCCGCAGGAACGCGTCCGCCGCATCGTCCACGTAGACGAAGTCGCGGATCTGGCGGCCGTCGCCGTAGATCTGGATCTCGCGATCCTCGATCGCCAGGCGGATGAACCAGCCGATGAAGCCCTGGCGGTTGTGCTTGAGCAGCTGGCGCGGACCGTAGATGTTGGTCAGCCGCAGCGAGCAGGCGCGGATGCCGAAGACGTTGTTGTAGACCAGGTGGTAGTACTCGCCGGCCGCCTTGTTGATGCCGTTGACGTCGGTCGGGCGCACCAGGTGCGTTTCCGTCACCGGCAGCGAATCGGGCCGGCCGTAGACCTGCCGCGTGCCGGCGAACACGACCTTCACCCCGGGTTGTTGCGGCGGCACGCCTCGAGGATCGACAGCTGGCTGCGGCAGTTGATCTCGAGGTCGGTGTACGGGTCCTGCATGCTGTCGATGTGGCTGACCTGGCCCGGCCAGGTTGAAGATCACGTCCTGGTCGCGCACCAGGTAGTTCATCGTGCTCTGCTGGCGCACGTCGGCGATGTTGACGCGGACCCGGTCGTCGATGCCGTCGATGTTGAACAGGTTGCCGCCGTACTCGGGGATCAGCGAGTCGACGATCAGCACGCGCGCGCCGAGCTCGACCAGCTGGCGCGCGAGGTTGCTGCCGATGAAGCCGAGCCCGCCGGTGATCATCACCCGGCGGCCGCGATAGAACTCGCGGTAATCCAGGTCGCGGGTCGCGGCGCTGCTCACGGCTTCGTGGACGTCGGGAGGCGCTGCCGCGGACCGTCGGATTGCGGAACAGCACCGGCGTGCTCTGACGGCCGCGGCCGAGGACGACGAGCTGCAGCCACAGCTTCATCACGTCGACGCCCGTCCAGAAGACGCGCCGGAAGTTGAAGAACTGCGAGCGGCCGTGCGTGCGGTGATAGTGATGCACCGGCACTTCGACGACGCGGAAGCCGGCGTCCTGGATCTTGCGCATCATCTCGAGGCAGATCACGCCGGTGTCGCGTTCGAGCTTGACGCGATCGAAGATCTCGCGCCGCATCAGCCGGAAGTCGCAGTCCACGTCGCGCACGCGCAGCCGGAACAGCAGCTGTGACGGTGTGGTGGTAGACGCGGCCGATGACGATGCGGTGCAACGGATCGGAGCGGCTGATCTTGTAGCCGTTGACCATGTCCGCGTCCGGCGTCAGCCGGTTCCACAGCGATCTCGATCTCGGACGGGTCGTACTGCGCGTCGCCGTCGGTGTAGGCGACCAGATCCTTGGTCGCCGCGGCGAAGCCGCGTGCGCAGCGCGCCGCCGTAGCCGCGATTCCGCGCGTGGTGGATGACCCGCACCTGCGGGTAGGTCCGGGCCAGCTCGTCGGCGATCTCGCCGGTCGCGTCCTGGCTGCCGTCGTTGATGACCAGCACTTCGAAGTCGGGTGTCAGCCGCGCGGCCACCTGCACGGCCTGGATCACCAGGCTGGCGATCGTCCCCGCGTCGTTGTACGCAGGAAAGAAGAGGGTGAGGCTCGGCCGGTCTGGGGGAACCGCTGGACTGCATGGGGACGTAAACCGTACCACGGCCTAGTTTTCCGGCAAGGACGCCGGTAGCGCGACAGCTCAGGCCGCCGGCGCCGCGCCACCAGCCGCCACGGCAGCAGCACCGATTCGACGATGACGCCGCCGGACAGCTTCGACGCGCCCTCGCGCCGTTCGACGAACGTGATCGGCACCTCGGCGATGCGGCGCGCCGACGCGTGTGCGCCTCCCACGTCATCTCGACCTGGAAGGCGTAGCCGTCCGAGACGATGCGGTCGAGCGGCATCCGCTCGAGCAGCTCGCGCCGCCAGCAGCGGAAGCCGCTGGTGCAGTCGTGCACCGGCAGCCGCGTGATGGCGCGCACGTAGCGGTTGGCGAAGGCGCTCAGCAGCATCCGGTGGCGGGGCCAGTTGCGCAAGCTCGCCGCCGGGGACGTAGCGCGAGCCGATCACCAGGTCGGCGCGGCCGGTCGCCGCGATCAGGCGCGGCGAGGTCGGCCGGATCGTGCGAGAGGTCGGCGTCCATCTGGCAGATGTGGGTTGCGTCGGTGCGCAGCGCCGTCCGCATGCCGTCGATGTACGACCGGCCGAGCCCCCGGTTGCCGGCGCGATGCAGCACCGCCACCCGGCCACCGCTTGCCGCGGCCAGCCGATCCGCGTCCTCGCCGGTGCCGTCCGGCGAGCCGTCGTCCACGACGAGCAGGCGGAACCCGTCCATGTCGAGCATGGCTGCTGCCAGCCGCGGCAGGTTGGCGCGTTCGTTGTAGGTGGGAACGATGACGAGCGGGATCACGGCTGCCGGCGCGCCGGGCTTTCGAAGCGCAGCGCGGAGATCTGCTCCGAGACCAGGCCGACGAGGAACACCACGACGGCGAACAGGATCAGCAGCACCGCACCGTTCGGGATGCGCCCGTACGCCACGGCGGTCCACGCGCCGTAGAGCGCGCCGACGGCGAACGAGAAGCCGCTGATCGGCACGAACACGCGCAACGGGCTGAAGAGCGTGACGATCTTCAGCAGGATCAGGAAGAACTTGGCGCCGTCGCGGGCAAACCGGATCTTCGAGCGGCCGAGCCGCTGGCGCGCCTCGATGGGCACGAAGGTGACGTTGTAGCCCGCCTTGATGAACGCCAGCGTCGTGGTGGTCGGCGTCGAGAAGCCGTTCGGCAGCAGGTGGATGAACTCGCGCAGGCACTCGGGGCGTGCGCCGCGGAAACCCGACGTGAGATCCGGGATCGGCCGTCCGGTCAGGTAGCTGGCGAGCCAGTTGAGCAGCGCGTTGCCGCGCCGCCGGCCGTTGGTCGCCTGCGTCGACGCGTTGCGCGCGCCGATCACGAGATCGTACTCGCCGAGCTGCGCAATGATCCGCTGCGCATCCTCCGGCCGGTGCTGTCCGTCGGCGTCGATGATCAGGATGAACTCGCCGCCGGCATGACGCATGCCCGGTCTTGACCGCGGCGCCGTTGCCCTTGTTGTACGGGTGGCGAATCACCCGTGCGCCGGCCTGGCTCGCAGCGAGTCCAGTGCCGTCGCTCGAGCCATCGTCGACGACCAGCACCTCGCGCCATGGCGCGGCAGAACGAAGCTGCGCAACCACCTCGCCGATCACTTCGGCTTCGTTCATCGCCGGGATGATGACCGACACGGCGGCCGCATCAGCCAAGCAGCTGCTCCACGACCCCGTCCCAGGTGACCAGCAGCGCGCGACGGCGGCCCGCCTCGCCGAGGCGCCGGGCCAGCGCTCGGTCGGCGGCAAGCTGGTTGACGGCGGCACCGATTGCCGCCGGGGCGGGCGAGCAGACCAAGCCGTTTTCGCCGTCGACCACGAACTCGAGCGTGCCGCCGGAGTCAGTGGCGGTGATCACCGGCTTGGCGCAGAGAAATGCCTCGAGCGTGACGTAGCCGTAGTCTTCATCGAAGGGAGCGTAGATCACCGCCAGCGCATCCGCATACAGGCGCACGAGCTCGTCACCGGCGGCGGCACCAGCGAACGTCACCCGGGTGCCGAGGCCGGCGGCGGCGACCACCTGCTCGGCTGCTGCGCGCTGCGAGCCTTCTCCGACGATGACCAGGCGCAGCGGTGCTGGAACGTGCGCGAAGGCGCGAATGGCGAGATCGACCCGCTTCACCGTCTCGAGCCGGCCGACCACCAGCACGTAGTCCTCGTAGGTCCCGGGCGCGAGCCGCTCGGCGAGCGGCGGCGGATGGTACAGCGCCTCAGCGGCGACGCCGTTGAAGCTGCGCAAGCGGTTGGCGGTGTTCTGCGCGTTGGCGAACACGCGCCGGCATTCGCCGAGCATCCGGCGGTCGAGTTCGATCAGTCGCTGGCGCAGCCCGACGTCCGCCTCGGCGTGCTCGAAGTCGCTGTATTCCGTGCCGCACAGCTCGTAGGCGGCGCGGTGCTGGTGGATCACCCAGGCCACCTTGCGCGGATGCCGCGCGAAGTAGGTGGGGAAGCGGGTCGCGATCAGCAGGTCGATCGCGCGGCCGTTGCTGGAGGAGAGGTCGAGCAATCGCCACGCAGCCGCCTGTGACAGGAGCTCCGCTTTCGGCTGCGAGCGGAACGGGATCGCGACCTTCTCCACCTCGTGCCCGCGCCGTCGCAGCTGCTCGATCAGGGCAGGGACGTGCAGTTCTGCGCCGCCCTGGACGAACGGCACTTGAGCTTCGGCGACGACGATCCGCATGAGTCCCGAGGGTAGCACGCAGCGTCCGGGGCGAAATCGAGGCGAAGATCAAGCGTAACCCACTCTGCACAAGGAAGTTGCCGTTGACATCGCCTGGACCCGGCTTTACTATCCGAGTGGATTTTAGTGGACCGAAGTGGACCAGAAAGGGCTACGGGGGAGCGCGCCGGCCCGCATCGACGACAAGGGCCGGCTCAAGATGCCCACCGTCTTCCGCGGGGTCATTCAGGACCAGCACGGGACCGGACGTCTTCGTCACGAGCCTCACGGGGGACTGCGTCCGCATCTATCCGATGCCGGTCTGGCTCGAGATCGAGCGGAAGCTGCTCGGCCATGCCCAGCAACCATCCGGCGCGGCTCAAGTTTCTCGACCGCGTGAACTACTTACGGCCAGACGAGCGAGCTCGACAGCCAGGGGCGCGTCGTCATTCCCGCCCACCTGCGCGACAGCGCGTCCATTGTCGGCGACGTCCGCGTGTTCGGGCGCATCGATTATCTCGAAGTCTGGAACGAAGAGCGCTTCGCGCAGAAGCTGCAGCGTGAAGCCGTGGACCGACGAGGACGGCCTGCGCCTGGCGGAGCATGGGATTTGACCGAGGCCGCTGCTGGCAGCCGTTGAGCGCGTCGCACTCGCGCCGCGCGGAGAAGTCGCAGACGCACGAGCCGGTCATGGTGCGCGGAGGTGCTCGAGCATCTCGAGCCGTCGCGCGGCGGGCTGTTCGTCGACTGCACGGTCGGGCCTCGGCGGCCACGCGCGGGCGCTGCTCGAGGCTGGCGCGTCGCGGCTGATCGGGCTCGATCGCGACCCGGCGGCGCTCGGCGCACGCGCGCGAGCGCGCTGGCGGCATTCGGCGATCGCGTCGAGCTGGTGCACGCGACTACCGGCGGCTCGGCGCGGTGCTCGACGCGCGCGGCATCGCGCGCGGTCGACGGCGTGCTCGCGGATCTCGGCGTGTCGTCGATGCAGCTCGACGACGCCGGGCGCGGCTTCAGCTTCCGCCGCGACGAGCCGCTCGACATGCGGATGGACACGTCGACGGGCGGACCGACCGCGGCCGAGGCGCTCGCCGCGCGTCGACGAGCGGACGCTGGCCGACGTGATCTACCAGTTCGGCGAGGAGCGGCATCTCGCGGCGGATCGCGCGCGATCGTCCAGGCGGCCAGGCTGGCGCCGATCGAGACGACGGGACAGCTGGCCGACGTCGTCCGCCGGGCGATTCCGCGCAAGGGCTACTCGCGGATCGACCCGGCGACGCGGACGTTCCAGGCGATCCGCATCTGGGTCAACCGCGAGCTCGACGGGCTGGACGCGTTTCGTCGGGGACGCGGCCGGCACGGCTCGAACCGGGCGGGCGGCTGGCGGTGATCACCTTCCACTCGCTCGAGGACCGCGTCGTCAAGCACACGCTGCGGGCGCTGCAGGCGGAAGGGGCGAGTCGACGGTGCGCACCAAGCGGCCGCTGGTGCCGACGACGCCGAGATCGAACGCAACCCGCGGGCACGCAGCGCCAAGCTGCGCGCGGCGGAACGGGACCAGCCGGACGGGTGAGCCCGGCGAAGGCGCAGACCAGGGAAGCCGGCCCTATAGACGACGGCGGGCAGGCCATGACCGGCGACAACGTTCGAATACGCGATCAAGAAGGACGTCCGCAACAACCCGATCGTCCGCGAGGTCGACCGCGAGCGTCATCGCGAGATGTGGCGCTCGGTCGCCGATCGGCGTCTTCCTCGTCGCCGTGCCGCTGTTCTCCGCCTGGCAGCACTTCGAGCTGCTGCGCCACGGCTACCGCCTCGAGCAGATGCAGAAGCGAGCGCGCGGCTGAGGAGGAGATCAACCGTCACCTGCGGCTCGAGATCGAGACGCTGCGCGTCGCCCGGCGCGGATCGAGCGGCTGGCGACAGGCACGCTGCACATGGTGTGCGCCGGCTGCCGGAGGATGCCACCGTGATCGAGCGCGTGCTTCCGACGGCGCCGCCGCCGCGGTCCGTCGTCGCCAGCCGCTGACCCGGGCAGAGACGGAGTACCCGGTGGCCGACAAGCCGACGCACGACTGGCGCAGCACGCTGCAGGCGCCGCCTTGCCGTCGCCGCGGCGACTGCTGCTGGCGTGGTCGGTCGCCATCGAGGCGCGGCTGGTCTACCTGCAGGTCGTCGCAGCACGACGAGCTGACGGCCCGCGCCGAACGCCAGCAGATCGCACACGGTCAGCTCGCCGGCCAAGCGCGGCGAGATCCTCGACCGGAACGGCCGCGTGCTCGCCTACAGCGTCGACGCCGAGACGATCTATGCCGGTGCCGCGCGAGATCGACGATCCGGCGCAGGCCGCCGCGCGTCTGTGCGGGGCGCTCGGCGACTGTTCGCGCGACGGAGCGACAGACGCTGATCGAGCGACTCGCGCCGCAAGGCGCTTCGTCTACGTCCGCCGCCAGGTGTCGCCGCGAGCAGGCGCGCCGTGTCGCCGCGCTGAAGCTCGAGGGCGTCGGCTTCGTCAAGGAGAACCACCGCTTCTATCCGAACAAGGAGCTCGCCGCGCACCTGCTCGGCTACGTCGGCACTCGACAACGGCGGCCTGAGCGGCATCGAGAGCGACCTACGACACGCTGATCAAGGGCAAGGCCGGCACGGTGCTGGTCCAGATCGACGCCAAGCGCCAGGCGTTCAGCCGCGTCGAGCGGCCGCCGACCGGCCGGCGCCTCGCTCGAGCTGACGATCGACCAGTACCTCCAGCACATCGTCGAGCGCGAACTGCGCGCCGGGCGTCGAGGAGAACCGCGCCGCCGGCGGCGACGGCGGTGGTGATGGATCCGTCACAGCGGCGAGATCCTGGCGCTGGCCAACTACCCGACCTTCAACCCGAACACCTATCGGCAGGTCCGACGAGCGCCAGCGCCGCAACCGCGCGATCCAGGATCTCTACGAGCCGGGCTCGACGTTCAAGATCGTCACGGCGTCGGCGCGCGCTCGAGGAGAAGCTGGTGACGCCCGACGACGCTCATCGACGTCGCCGGCGGCATCATCCGCTTCGGCGCGCGGCGTCGATTCGCGACACCCACGACTACGGGCGTCTGTCGTTCAGCGACGTGATCGTCAAGTCGAGCAACGTCGGCGCGATCAAGGTCGGCCTGCAGCTCGGCGCCGAGCGGATGAGCGATTACGTGCGGCGCTTCGGCTTCGGCCGTCGCGCCTCGCCGGACTTCCGCGGCGAGAACACCGGCATCGTCTGGAACGCCGTCCAAGCTGACCGACAGCGCGCTGGCGTCGGTGTCGATGGGCTACCAGGTCGGCGTCACGCCGCTGCAGATGGCGACCGCGGTCGAGCTCGGTCGCCAACGGCGGCGAGCTGCTCGCAGCCGCGCGTGGTCCGCGCGGTCATCCGCGACGGCCAGCGCGCATGCCGGTGCCGCGCAAGGTGGTCGGCCGCACCGATCACCCCGGCAGTCGCCGCGGAGCTGACGGCGATCATGGAAGGGGTCGTCGACCGACGGCACCGCCACGATGGCCCAGATCGCCGGCTACACCATCGCCGGCAAGACCGGCACCGCGGCGAAGGTGGTCAACGGCCGCTACTCGCGACCGACTACAACGTCTCGTTCGTCGGCTTCGTGCCGTCGCGCGCGCCGATGTTCACGATCGTCGTCGTGATCGATTCGCCGCACGGCGAACGGCTATTACGGCGGCCCGGTGTCGGGCCCGATCTTCCAGCGCATCGCCGAGGCCGCGCTGCGCCACGACGGCGTGCCGCCGACGCTGAACGCCGCGCCGCCGCTGCTGGTCGCGCGACGCGGACGAGCCGCAGGCGCGCACGGCCGCGGCGACCGCCGACGCGCCGCCGATCGTCACGATGGCCGCCGGCGACCCGCCGGCGCCGCCGTCTTCCCCGACCTGCGCGGCCTGAGCGCCCGCGACGCCCTGCGCGCGCTGGCCCGCCTCGGGCTGTCGCCGCGCGCATGCACGGCACCGGCCTGGTCATCGAGCAGCAGCCGGCCGCCGGTACGCCGCTCGACGACGGTGCCACCGCCACGTTCTGGCTGCACCGCGGAGCCGCGCGTCCCGCTGGTCGAGCGACACGACGCCATGACCGTCCGCGAGCTGCTGCACGCGTTGGCGCACCGGCTGCCCGAGCCTGCAGCGGTGGCGCTGCCGGCCGCGCGCCGCGCTCGACCGGTGTGCACCGGCGTGACCCACGACTCGCGCCAGGTGCGTCCCGGCGCCGTCTTCGTCGCGCTGCGCGGCCTGCAGGCGGACGGGGTCGGACTTCGTCCCGCAGGCGATCGCCGCCGGCGCCGCGGCGATCGTCGCCGGAGACGACCGCCGGCGGTCGCCGTCGCGGTGCCGTTGGTCGTCGTCCGCGACGCACGGCTCGCTCTGGCGCTGCTCGCCGGCCGAGTTCTTCGGCCAACCCGAGCCGCGAGATGCAGGTCGTCGGCATCACCGGCACCAACGGCAAGACGACGACCAGCTACCTGCTGCAGCGCCATCTTCGAGGCGGCCGGCATCCGCTGCGGCCTGATGGGCACGGTGACGTACCGGATCGGCGATCGCGTGCTCGAGGCGACGCGCACGACGCCCGAAGCTCCGGCGGTGCAGGGCTTCTGCGGCAGATGGCCACGGCCGGGTGCGGCGCCTGCGTCATGGAGGTGTCGTCGCACGCGCTGGCGCTGCACCGCGTCGACGGCGTCCGCTTCGCCGCCGCGGTCTTCACCAACCTGACGCGCGACCACCTCGACTTCCACGGCGACATGGAGCACTACTTCGCGGCCAAGCGGCGGCTGTTCGAGATGCTGCCGCCAGGCGCGCCGGCGCTGATCAACGCCGACGACCCGCGCGCGGCGGCGCTGGTCGAGACGGCGGACCGTCCGGTCACCTACGGCATCAACAAGGCCGGCCGACGTGTCGCCGGGGCCGCTGTCGTTCACGCTCGACGGCCTCGAGTTCGACATCCGCGCGCCCGCAGGGCGTCGTCCGCGTGCGCTCGACGCTGGTCGGCCAGCCGAACGTCTACAACATCCTGGCGGCCGTCGGCACGACGGCGGCGCTCGGCGTGCCGCTCGCCGGCGATCGAAGCCGGCGCTCGCGCAGCTGCCCGGCGTGCCCGGCCGCTTCGAGGTGGTCTCGACGCCGGCGACGACATCACGGTGGTCGTCGACTACGCGCACACCGACGATGCGCTGCGCAACCTGCTCGAGACGGCCGGCCGATGGCGTCGCGGCGGCTGATCACGGTGTTCGGCGCCGGCGGCGATCGCGATCGCACCAAGCGGCCGCTGATGGGCATGGTCGCGGCGCGGCTCAGCGACATCGTCGTCATCACCTCCGACAACCCGCGCAGCGAGGATCCGCGCGCATCATCGAGGAAGTCAAGCGCGGCGCCGACGGCCGAGACGCGGCAGAGCAATGCCGAGGTGCGTCGTCGTCGTCGACCGGCGGGAGGCGATCGTGCACGTCCATCGCCGGGCGACGGCGGGCGACGTCGTGCTGATCGCCGGCAAGGGACACGAGAAGTATCAGGAGATCGCCGGCCGCACCTACCCGTTCGACGACGTGGCGATCGCCCGGGAGGCGCTGGAGGCGCGGCGCGTCAAGTCGCGGGTCGGGTGAGCGCAGTCGCCCTGACGCTCGGATGGGTCGCGCAGGCCACCGGCAGCACGCTGCAGCGGCGGCGACGCGGCGCGCGCAAGTGCGCGACGTCGTCACCGACAGCCGCACGCTGCAGCCCGGCGACCTGTTCGTCGCGCTGCAGGGCCCGCGGTTCGACGGCCACGCGTTCGCCGCCGACGCTCTCGCGCGCGGTGCGCGGCGGTGCTCGTTGCCGAGGGACGCCAGCCTCGAACCGAACCGCCAGCCGGCGCGTCCGGTGGGGTGCCGGACAGCGGCCCTGCGGCAGTCATCGCCGTGCCGGACACGCTGCGGGCGCTGCAGGCGCTGGCGCACGCGGTCCGGAAGGCGGCCGGCACGCAAGGTAGTGGCGATCACCGGCAGCGCAGGCAAGACGACGACCAAGGAAGCGATCGCGGAGGTGCTGGGCACGCGGTTCAGCGTCGTGAAGAACAAGGGCAATCTGAACAACCACATCGGGCTGCCGCTGTCGCTGATGCAGCTGCGGAGCGGGCCGGACGTGGCGGTGATGGAACTGGGCATGAACCACGCCGGGGAGATCAGCACGCTGGTCGCCATCGCCGAGCCGGACGTCCGCGTGTGGACGAACGTCGGCGACGCCCACCTCGGCTTCTTCGCCTCGCCCGACGCGATCGCCGACGCCAAGGCCGAGATTCTCGAGGGCGCCGACCGCCGACACAGTCCTGGCGTGCAACGCCGACGATCCGCGCGTGATGTCGCGCGTTGCCGCGTTTCACGGCCGCGTCATGACGTTCGGCACCGCGCCGGTGCAACAGTGCAGGCGCCGTGGCGTCGACGACCGCGGCCTCGACGGCATGCGCGCGACGCTCGTCACGCCGGCCGGGGAAACCTGCATCGACACGCCGCTGCTCGGCCGCGGCAACCTCTCCAACGTGCTGGCGGCCACCGCGGTCGCGCTCGAGCTCGGCGTGCCGCTCGACGAGATCGCCGACGCTGCCGCAACGCTCCGTCCGGCCGAGCGGCGCGGCGCGGTCCGGCCTTTGCGCGACGGCATCATCCTGGTCGACGACTCCTACAACTCCAGCCCGGCGGCATTGGCGCGCGCGCTCGAAGTACTCGCGAACGAGACGAAGGCAGCCCGCCGGATTGCCGTGCTCGGCGAGATGCTCGAGCTTGGCGATCATACGTCGGCGCTGCACGAGGCCAGCGGCCGCACCGCGGCGGCCAGCGGTCTCCAGCTGCTGTTCGCCGTCGGCGGCGACGCCGCGCGTACGCTGGCCGAGGCCGCGATTGCCGCCGGCATGCCGCCGGATGCGGTGTCGCTACATCGAGTCGAGCGATCGCGCGGCGGCGGCGGTGGTGGCCGCGGTTCGTCCGGGCGACCTCGTGCTCGTCAAGGGATCGCGCGGCATCCGCACGGATCTCATCGCCGACCGACTCGGCGGAGCTCGGCTGATGCTGTACTACCTGCTTCCCGCGCTCGCGCCCTACTTCGGTGGCCTGAACGTGGCCCGCTACATCACCTTCCGCACGGCGGCCGCCAGCATCACGGCGCTGGCGATCAGCCTGATCTTCGGACCATGGGTCATCCGCAAGCTGCGCGACTTCCAGATCGGCCAGATCATCCGGCAGGAGGGGCCGCAGTCGCACCGCGCCAAGGCCGGCACGCCGACGATGGGCGGGCTGCTGATCCTGATGTCGGCAATCGTCCCGACGCTGCTGTGGGCGGATCTGCTGAACCCGTACATCTGGATCGCGGTGCTCTCGACGCTCGGCTTCGGCACCGTCGGCTTCATCGACGACTACCTCAAGATCACGCGCCGCTCGCATCACGGCCTGCGGCCGCGCTACAAGATGGGTGGCCTGCTGCTGGTCGGGCTGTTCGTCGGCCTCGCCGTGCTGACGCTGGCGTCGAAGGGCCACGTACAACACCCGTCTGATCTTCCCGTTCTTCAAGAACCTGATTCCCGATCTCGGCTGGTTCTACGTCGCGTTCGCCATCATCGTCCTGATCGGCGCGACCAACGCCGTCAACCTGACCGACGGCCTCGACGGCCTGGCGATCAGCACCGTTGGCGGTCGCTGCGGCGGCGTTCACCGCGCTGTCCTACGTCACCGGGCACGCGGTGCTGGCGAGCTACCTGCTGCTGGTCCGCTTCCCGCCCACCGGCGAGCTGACCATCTTCTGCGGCGCGCTGGTCGGCGCGAGCCTCGGCTTCCTCTGGTACAACTCGTACCCCGCCGACGTCTTCATGGGCGACGTCGGCTCGCTCGGCCTCGGCGGTGCGCTCGGCACGGTCGCGATCCTGATCAAGCAGGAACTGCTGCTGCCGATCGTCGGCGGCGTCTGGGTGCTCGAAGCGTTGTCGGTGATCATCCAGGTCGGCTACTTCAAGGCGACGCGGCAAGCGCGTCTTCAGGATGGCGCCGCTGCACCACCACTTCGAGCAACTCGGCTGGAGCGAGCCGAAGGTCATCACCCGCTTCCTCATCCTGGCGATCATCTTCGCGTTGTTCAGCCTGACAACGCTCGAAGCTGCGGTGATGCTGTGGCAGCCCATGACTTCTCCGTCACCGGCCAGCGCGTCGTCGTCGTCGGCGCCGCGCGCAGCGGCATTGCGGCCGCGGAACTGCTCGCCAGCCGGGGGGCACGCGTGCTGCTGACCGAGACGCGCACGGCCTTCGCCGAGGCGTCGCGGCTGCGCGAGGCTGGCATCGAACTGGAGCTCGGTGGTCATGCGGCAGCCACGCTCGCCGCGGCCGACCTGATCGTCATCAGCCCCGGCGTGCCGCTGGACCAGCCGGTGTTCGACGCTGGCGCAGCGGCACGGCGTCGAGACGATCGGCGAGCTCGAGCTCGCGTCGCGATGGCTGCGCGGCCGGGTCATCGCCATCACCGGGACCAAGGGGAAGTCGACGACGACGACGCTGATCGGCCGGATGCTGTCGGCCGACGGTCGCCGCGTCGCTGGTCGGCGGCAACATCGGCGTGCCGCTGAGCGCGCAGGTGGATGACTCGACGCCCGAGACCGTGCACGTCGTCGAGGCGAGCAGCTTTCAGCTCGAGACGACGACCTCGTTCCGCCCGTGGATCGCGCTGTGGCTGAACCTTGCGGACGACCACCTCGATCGCCACCCGGACGTCGCGGCGTATGCGGCAGCCAAGGCCCGCGTCTTCGCCAACCAGCAGCGCGAGTGATTCGGCGGTGGTGAACGCCGACGACCCGGTGGTCATGGCGCACGCGGCGCACACGCGGCGCGGCGGTGATCGAGTTCTCGCCCTCGGGGTCGATCGGCGACGGGTTCGTCGCCGACGGCGAGTGGATCGTCCGGCGGTCGTCCGCGGGCGGTGCGAGTGACGGCGGACGCGGCGAACGTGTCGCTGCGGTGGAGCCGCTCATTCCGGTGAGCGCGGTCGAGCTCGCCGGCCGCCACATGCTGCACAACGTGGTCGCCGCGGTCGCCGTGGCGACGCTCGCCGGCGTGCGGCCGCCGGCGATGGTCGAGGCGCTGCGCGGGTTCCGCGGTCTGGAGCACGTGATGGAGCCGGCCGGCGCGATCGGCGGCGTGCGCTTCGTCAACGATTCGAAGGCGACCAACGTCGAGGCGGCGCGCCGCTCGATCGAGAGCTTCGCCGGCAGGCGTGGTGGCGATCGTCGGCGGCCGTTACAAGGGCGGCGACTTCGGCGAGCTGCGCGAACCGCTGCGGACCCGCGGCCGCGCCGTCGTCGCCATCGGCGAGGCGGCACCGCTGGTGCGCGCAGGCGCTCGGCGGGGCCATCGCCGGTCGTCGACGCCGTCGTCGATGCAGGAGGCGGTCGAGCGTGGCTTTGCTGCCGCCGCACCGGACGGCGTCGTGCTGCTGGCGCCGGCCTGTGCCAGCTTCGACTGGTTCGCGCGACTACGCGGAGCGCGGCCGCGCGCTTCAAGGAGGAGGTGCGCCGGCTGCAGGAACGACTCGGGAATGCCGCGGGTCCGCGGCAAGGAGCCAATTGATGCGGGTGAGCGGTGAGCAGTCGTCAGTCGGCCCGGCGCGCGTGGGAGCCTACCGCTGGGAACGCGGACTACCCCGGTCTGCGAGGTGGATGTCCCGTGCCACGAGCCGGCTGATGACTGCTGACCGCTCACCTGCTGACCGCAGCGCCGGCCGCCGCATCCCCGGGCGGTGCGGTGTCGGCTACCGGGAACCGCCGTAGTCGAGTTGCAGGCAAGCTGATGGCGCGCAAGCTGAAATCCGACAGGGTGCTGTTCACCGCCACGCTGCTGCTGGTGTGCTCCAGCATCGTCATGGTCTACAGCGCCTCGGCGCTGCTGGCGCTGGAGCGGTTCGATCAGCCCTACATCTTCCTGACCAAGCAGGCGCTGTGGGCGGTGCTCGGGCTGGCCGTGCTCGGCGATCACGATGCGCGTCGATTACCGCACCTATCGCAACGACGCGTTCGTCTGGTCGCTGCTGTTGTTCGTGGCGATCATGCTCGTCGGCGTGCTGTTCAGCGCGCCGGTCAACGGCACCCGGCGCTGGTTCGACTTCGGCGGGCTCGGCTCCAGCCGTCGGAGCTGGCCAAGATCGCCTGCGTGCTGTTCACCGCGCTGATGCTGGAGCGGCGGATGCACCGCATCAACGACCTGCGCTACTCGCTGCTGCCGATCGTCATCGTCGTCGGCGGCTTGGTCGGCCTGATCCTGTTACAGCCGGATTTCGGCACCTCGATGGCGCTGCTGCTGATCGTCGCGTCGATGGTGTTTGCCGCCGGGCTCCACTACAAGTACTTCGTCGGCTCGATGCTGGCGGCGCTGCCGGCGCTCTACATCGTGCTGATGAGCGCCGACTACCGGCGGCGCCGCCTGCTGGCGTTCTGGGACCCGTGGGCGGACCCGCTCGGCGACGGCTTCCAGATCATCCAGTCGCTCATCGCCGTCGGCACCGGCGGCGTGTTCGGCCGCGGCCTGATGGCCGGCGTGCAGAAGCTGTTCTACCTGCCCGAGCCGCACACCGACTTCATCTTCGCGGTGATCGGCGAGGAGCTCGGCCTGATCGGCGCGACCGGCGTCGTGCTCTGCTTCTGCGTCATCGCCTGGCGCGGCCTGCGCATCGCGATGCGCGCCGAAGACAGCTTCGGCGCCTTCGTCGCCCTCGGCCTCACCACGATGATCGCCGTGCAGGCGTTCGTCAACATGAGCGTGGTGCTCGGCTTGATGCCGACCAAGGGGATTCCGCTGCCGCTCGTCAGCAACGGCGGCTCGTCGCTGCTCATCAACCTGCTCGGCATGGGCCTGCTGTTGAACATCTCGCAGCACGAGATCCCCGAGGGCTGAGGTGTGGTGTGAGCATCTCGCTGTTGATTGCGGGCGGTGGCACCGGTGGCCACCTCTATCCGGGCATCGCCGTCGCGCGCGAGCTGCTGTCGCGGCATCCCGACGCGCGGGTGGCCTTTGTCGGCACCGCCGCCGGCATCGAGTCGCGGGTGATCCCGCGCGAGGGATTGGAGCTGGACGTCATTCGCAGCGCCGGGCTGAAGGGGAAGTCCGCCGCCGCGCTTGCTGCGCGGCATGGCGTTGCTGCCGGTCAGCGCGTTCGACGCGTGGCAGGTGATCTCGCGGCGACGGCCGTCGGTCGTGATCGGCGTCGGCGGCTACAGCTCGGGTCCGGTGGTGGCGCTAGCCGCGCTGCGCGGCATCCCGACGCTGCTGATGGAGCAGAACGCGGTGCCCGGGTTCACCAACCGGCTGCTGGCGCGACGTGGTGCGGGCGGCGGCGGTGACCTACGAGGCAAGCGTTCCGTTTTTCGGCGGCAAGGCGTTCGTGGCAGGTAACCCGGTGCGAAGCCGAATTCTTCGGGGAGGGCAGATGACGGACACGATTCGCCGCACGGCGCGGGGCGGGTGCTAGTCTTTGGCGGCTCTCAGGGCGCGCACGCGATCAACATGGCCATGGTGGCGGCAGCACCGCGTCTGGCAGCTGCCGACCACGTCCTGCAATCACGCACCAGACCGGCGAGCGCGACCTGGAAATGGTGCGGGACGGCTATCGTCGCGCCGGGCTCGAGGCGCGCGTCGAGCCGTTCCTCTTCGCGATGGACCGGGAGATGAAGTCCGCCGACCGTGGTCGTCTGCCGTGCCGGCGCGACGACCCTGGCGGAACTGACGGCGGCGCAGCGGCCGTCCATCCTGATTCCGCTGCCGACCGCCACCGACGATCACCAGCGGAAGAACGCCGAAGCGCTGGTGCGCGAGGGGCGCCGCTGAACTGATCGAGCAGCGCTCAGCTGACCGGCGACACGCTCGCTGCCGCGATCCTGGCGTTGATCAGCGACGCCGGCGCGCCGTGCGGCAATGAGTGCCGCGGCGGCGCGCATGGCGAGACCGGACGCCGCGCGGGTCATCGTCGACAGGCTGCTACGGCTCGCTGCGCCGGGAAGCAGGGGCCGGTAGTGCTCGGACGCACGCGCCGCATCCACTTCGTCGGTATCGGCGGCATCGGCATGAGCGGCATCGCCGAACTGCTCGCCAACCTCGGCTACGCCGTCAGCGGCTCAGATGCGCAGGCGATCCGAGGCGACGGCGCGGCTGGACGACGTTCGGCGTCACGGTGCACGAGGGGCACGCTGCCGCGAACGTCGGCGACGCCGACGTGGTGGTGTTCTCCTCGGCGGTGCAACCGGCGAATCCCGAGATTCGCGAGGCGGCGCGGCGCGGCATCCCGGTGATTCCGCGCGCCGAGATGCTCGCCGAGCTGATGCGGCTGCGGTTCTCGATCGCCGTCGCCGGCTCGCACGGCAAGACGACCACGACGTCGATGATCGCACTGGTGCTCGAACGCGCCGGTCTCGACCCGACCGCCGTCATCGGCGGCCGCCTGAGCGCGTTCGGCAGCAATGCCCGCCTCGGCGGCGGCGAGTACATGGTGGCGGAAGCCGACGAGAGCGACCGTTCGTTTCTGATGCTGTGGCCGTCGATCGCGGTGATGACCAACATCGACGACGAGCACATGGAGAGCTACGGCAGCTTTGCCGACCTGCAGCAGGCCTTCGTCGACTTCGGCAACAAGGTGCCGTTCTACGGCAGCGTCGTCGCCTGCGCCGACGATCCGCGCCTCGCTGCCGTCCTGCCGCGCATGAAGCGGCGGGTGGTCAGCTACGGTCTCGACAGCAGCGCCGCGAACATCGTCGGCCGCGATGTCGAGCTCGGCGCCTTCGGCGGCCGCTGCATCGTCGAGCGGCGCACGCCCGAAGGCACAGCCGCAATCGGCGCCCTCGAGTTGCTGGTACCTGGCCGCCACAACCTGCAGAATGCGCTGGCGGTGGTCGCGGTTGCCGACCGCATCGGCCTCGACTTCGCCGCGGTCGCGGCGGCATTGCGTGACTTCCACGGTGCGGAACGGCGCTTCGAGCGGCATGGCGAGGCGGCGGGTGTGATGGTGATCGACGACTACGGCCACCATCCGACCGAGATTGCCGCGGTGCTGGCGGCGGCCCGGGCGACGCTCGACCGTCGGCTGCTGGTGGCGTTCCAGCCGCATCGCTACTCGCGGACGCAGCGGTTGATGACGGCGTTCGGACCCGCACTGGCCCAGGCCGACGAAATCGTGCTGACCGACATCTACGCCGCCAGTGAGGAGCCGATCGATGGCGTGACCGTCGAGGCATTGGCCGATGCCATCCGCACTGGCTCCGGCAAACCGGTGCACGTGGCGAGATCGCTCGACGGCGTCGTCGGCGCGCTGCTGGCCATCGCCCGGGGCGGCGACGCCGTGATCACCCTTGGCGCGGGCTCGATCGGGACCTTGCCGAAACGCATCATGCAGGCGCTGCAGGCGCGGGGAGGCGGCGCCTGATGCCAGTGCCGGCCCCCGCGGACAAGCGGTTCCGCCGCGCGCAGGTGGCGCCCGCCAGGAAGCTGACCTGGCGCGAGCGCTCGCCGAGGCTGATCCGTCTGATCGTTGCCGCCGCGGTGGTGGTCTACGCCGGCTACCGCGCGACGAATTACGTACTGGCGACCGATGCGCTCACGGTCTCGCACATCTCGGTGTCCGGGAACTCGCGCATGTCGCGCGGCGAGCTGTTGTCGCTGCTGGACGGCTTGCGCGGCGCCAACATGCTGTCGGTCGAACTCGACGCGTGGCAGGAGAAGCTGCTCGGCTCGCCGTGGGTCGAGACGGCGGCAATCCGCCGCGTCTTTCCTGGCACCGTCAACGTCGTCATCTCCGAGCGCGAGCCGCTCGGCATCGGCCGCATCGATGGCAGCCTCTACCTGCTCGACCGACGGGGTGTGATCATCGACGAATACGGGCCGAACTACGCGGAACTCGACCTGCCGATCATCGACGGCCTGGCGCCGAACGCACCCGCCGACGTCGTCACGGTCGACGATGCGCGGGCGGAACTGGCCGGGCGGCTGCTGACCGCGCTGCAGCGCCATCCCGAGTTGGCCCGCCGGGTCTCGCAAATCGACGTCACCGATGGCCACGACGCGGTCCTGGTCCTGAAGGACGACACGGCGCTGGTGCGGGTCGGCGAGGACCGCTTCGCCGAGCGCCTGCAGTCGTACATCGACCTGGCGCCGACGCTGCGGCAGCGGGTGCCAGCGATCGACTACGTCGACCTCCGTTTCGACGAGCGCGTGTACGTCAGGCCGCAAGGGGGAAAGAGTGGCTCGTAGAGAGCGTTACGTCGTCGGGCTGGATGTCGGCACGTCGAAGGTGTGTTGCGTCGTCGGCGAGAGCCGCGAGGATGGTGGCGTCGACGTTGTCGGTATCGGCGTCGCCGAGTCACGCGGCATCAAGCGCGGCGTCGTCGTCAACCTCGAAGCGGCGGTCGACTCGATCAAGAAGGCGATCGAGGAAGCCGAGCTGATGGCCGGCATCGAGATCGACTCGGTGCATCTCGCCCTGTCGGGGCCGCACGTCAAGGGCTTCAACAGCCGCGGCGTGATCGCGGTCGCCGGCAAGAACCGGGAGATCACGCGCGACGACGTGCGGCGGGCGATCGACGCGGCCAAGGCGGTCGCGCTGCCGACCGGGCGTGAGATCCTGCACGTGCTGCCGCAGGACTTCGTCGTCGACGAGCAGGACGGCATCGGCGCGCCGGTCGGCATGACCGGGGCACGCCTCGAGGTCAACGTCCACATCGTCACCGGCGCCGCCTCGTCGACGCAGAACATCGTCGCCTGCGTGAACCGCGCCGGCGTTGCCGTGTCGGACACGGTGATCGAGCAGCTGTCGGCGGCCGAAGCCGTCCTGACGCAAGACGAGAAGGAGCTCGGCGTCGCGCTGGTCGATATCGGCGGCGGCACCGCCGACGTGGCCATCTTCGAGCGGGGCAGCCTGTGGCACACCGGCGTCGTGGCGGTCGGCGGCGACCATTTCACCAATGACATCGCCGTCGGCCTGCGAACACCGATTCCCGATGCCGAGAAGGTCAAGCGCAAGAACGGCTGCGCGCTGTCGTCGATGGTGCACGAGGACGAGACCATCGAAGTGGCCAGCGTCGGCGGCCGCAAGCCGCGGCTGATGGCCCGGCGCATCCTGTCCGAGATCCTGCAGCCGCGTGCGGAAGAGATCTTCCACCTGGTGTGGGACGAAATCCGGCGCGCCGGTTACGAGAAGTCGTTGAACTCAGGGATCGTGCTGACCGGCGGCGGCGCCATCCTCGAAGGGATGCCGGAGATTGCCGAGCAAATCTTCGACCTGCCGATTCGCCGCGGTACGCCGATCGATGTCGGCGGCCTGACCGATCACGTGAACAGCCCGGTATTCGCGACGCCGGTCGGCCTCGTGCTCTACGCGCACCATAACCGCGTCAGCGATCCCGTTCGCAGCGGCGGCGGCGCCTTCGGGCGCATGGCCGGGCGGCTGCGCGGAATCTTCAGGGAATTTTTCTGAGACACAAGCCAGTTAACCGAGAACGAAGACGCAGAGTGAACGACGGGAGGACTGAATGAGGGAAGTCGAAGGACGCGACGCAGACAAGTTGCGGTTGACGCTCGACCCGGAAGCGCGGCGCGGCGCCCGGATCAAGGTGGTCGGAGTCGGCGGCGGTGGCAGCAACGCCGTCAACCGCATGGTCGAAGTTGGACTCAGCGGGGTGGAGTTCATCGTCGCCAACACCGACGTCCAGGCGCTGGACCACAACCGGGCCGGCGTCAAGATCCAGATCGGGCACAAGCTGACCAAGGGGCTCGGCGCCGGCGCCGATCCGAACGTCGGCCGGCAGGCGGCGCTCGAGGATACCGACACGATCATCCAGTCGTTGTCCGGCGCCGACATGATCTTCGTGACGACCGGCCTCGGCGGCGGCACCGGCACGGGCGCCGCCCCGGTCATCGCCAGCCTGGCCAGCGAGCTTGGCGCGCTGACCATTGCCGTCGTCACCAAGCCGTTCAAGTTCGAGGGCAAGAAGCGGGCGATTCAGGCCGAAGCCGGTCTCGAGGCACTGCGCGACTGCGTCGATACGGTGATCACCATCCCGAACGAGCGGTTGCTGACGATCATCGACCGCAAGACCAGCCTGACCGACGCGTTCACGCTCGCGGACGACGTGCTGCGCCAGGCGATCCAGGGCATCTCGGATTTGATCCTGGTGCCCGGGCTGATCAACCTCGACTTCGCCGACGTCAAGACCATCATGTCGGGGATGGGCGTGGCGATGATGGGCACCGGTATGTCGGAGGGCGAGGGGCGGGCGATGCAGGCGGCGCAGAAGGCGATTGCCAGCCCGCTGCTCGAGGACAGCTCGGTCAACGGTGCCCGCGGCGTCATCATCAACGTCACCGGCGGGCCGGACCTGTCGCTGATGGAGGTGAACGAGGCGTCGTGCATCATCCAGGAGGCGGCGCATGAAGACGCGAACATCATCTTTGGCGCCGTGGTCGATCCGGACCTCGTCGGCAAGGTGAAGATCACGGTCATCGCCACCGGCTTCGACCGCCGCAGCACCGGCCGCGCCGTCCATTCCTCGGCGCTGCAGACGCCGGTCGACCTGTCCAACTACGCCGCACATCTCGGCCGCACGAACGAAGGGGTCGCCGTTGCCGGCGGGATGTCGTCCGGAGCGGGTGGGCATGCCTATGGCGGCGGCAACGCCGGCGCAGCGGGCACGGACGCGGGTGGCCCGAGCTCGCGCGAAGCCATGCGGGCGCATGCCGACGCCCAGGGCTACTCCGGCAGCGGGCCTGGCAATGGCCACGGCAGCAGCGGCAACAGCAATACCAACAACGGTAACGGCAACGGCAACGGCAACGGCAACGGCAACGGGGCCGGCACCGGCTACGGTACGCGCGTGCCGCCGCAGATCAACCTGACGCGGCGGGCGCCGCTGGACCTGGCGCTGCCGCGTGCCGCCTCCGGCGGCGGCTCGGTCGGTGGCTCGTCGGTGCAGTCGTCAGGAGATGACAGCGGGCTCGACTTCTCGTCGCCACTCGATGTCCCTGCCTTCCTGCGCCGGCAGAACTGAGGATCCGCAGGGAGAGGCGTGCCCGCGCGCACGCCTTTCCCCGAGCGGCCTGCCGACCCGGCCAGCTCGACGGGAGGGCGGCGGGGCAGTGGCCAAGTGCTTTCGGACCAGGTCTTTTCGGACGTCGGCCTCGTAAAGCGCCGCTCGACCCCGTACACTACGTATACCCACCGTAGCCGGGACCGGCGTCGCGCCAGGCGCAATTCGCGCACCGCTCCTGGTTCGCCTCCTCCTCTCAGGTACATCGGGCCCCCCAGATTCCATGAAGCACTGGCAGCAGCGAGAACGTGCGCTCGAGCTCCTCTCGAAGGAGGTCGGCTACGTGCGCAAGCCGCACGGCGGCAAGCTGCGCGTGGCGCTGGCGTTTCCGAACACCTACTTCGTCGGCATGTCCAACCTCGGGTTTCAGACGGTCTACAAGCTGTTCAACGCCGAGGAGAACATCGTCTGCGAGCGGTTCTTCCTGCCACCGAAGTCGGAGCTGGCGGCGCAGCGGGCCGCCGGGGCCCCAGTCGTCACGCTGGAGTCGCAGACCCCGGTCGGCGAGTTCGACATCATCGCCTTCTCGGTGTCGTTCGAATGGGACTACACCAACGTCGTGACGCTGCTTCGGCTGGCTGGCGTCCCGCCGCGCGCCGCGGAGCGGAACCATCGCCATCCGCTGGTACTGATTGGCGGCGCCGTCACGTTCGTGAACCCGGAGCCGCTTGCTCTCTTCGCCGACGTGATTGCCGCCGGCGAAGGCGAAGCGTTGATTCCGTCGCTGCTGCGCGCCTTCGACAGCGCGTCGGACCGCGAGGACCTGATGCGCCGGCTGGCGCAGGAGCGCGGCTTCTACATCCCGTCGTTCTATGACGTCGCCTACCGTGCCGACGGCAGCATCGACGCCTACGTGCCGCGCGAGGGGACCGGTGCGCCGGCCGTGGTCAAGAAAGCCGCGCTGAAGACCACCGAGGCTGTCGATCCGCCGGTGACCACCGTGTTCACGCCGGAGACAGAGTTCGGCTCGCGCTTCCTGATCGAGGTGGTGCGCGGCTGCGCCAACCTGTGTCGCTTCTGCTGGGCCGGCTACAACTATCTTCCGGTGCGTGCCTTCCCGACCGCACGCATCCTCGAACTCGCGGAAAAGGCGAAGGCCCACTCCAGTCACGCCGGCCTGGTGTCGATCGCCCTGTGCGATCATCCGGACATCGAGGAGATCCTGACCCGGCTGGTCGCGATGGGCTACGCCATCAGCCCGGCATCGCTGCGCCTGGATGACCTGACGCCGACGATCCTGCGGCTGCTGCGCCAGAGCGGCGAGAAGACGATCACGATCGCGCCAGAAGTCGGCTCCGATCGCCTGCGCCGGGTGATCAACAAGACCGTCACCAACGACGAGATTTTCGCCGCCGCGGACATGATCTTTGCCGCCGGCTTCGAGAACCTGAAGCTCTATTTCATGATCGGCCTGCCGACCGAAAATGACGAAGATCTGGCGGCGATTGCCGACATGACGCGGCAGTTGCGCGACATCATGATGCGGCACGCGGTCGGCCGCGGCCACGTCGGCCGCATCATCGGCAGCGTCAACCCGCTGGTGCCGAAACCGGGCACCGCCTACCAGTGGCTGCCGATGGAAGACGACCGCTCGATTGACGCCAAGATCAAGCGGCTGCGTACGCTGACCTCCGGCCTTGACAACGTCTACTTCAACATCAAGTCGGAGCGGCACTCGTTCTACCAGGCGCTGATGTCGCTCGGCGACCGGCGCGTCGCACCGGCGATCGAAGCGGCGGAGCGCAATGGCGGCAACTGGCGCGCCGCGGTGGCCGAGACTGGCGTCGACGCCGATTTCTTCGTCTTCCGCGACCGCGCCGCCGACCCCGTGCTGCCGTGGGACATCATCGACGGCGGCATGAAGACGAACTTCTTCCGCGCCGAGTTCGACAAGGCGCTTCGCGAGGAGTGGACCCTGCCGCTGAAGCGGCAGAAGGAGAATGCGCGCCTCCTCACGGTCCTGCAGTAGTTCCATCCTCGTCTCCTTTGGCACGGGCACCCCCTGCTCATCGTCGTTGCCGCTACCGACGGGTTCAGCCTCCGCGCCGGCCTTCTGCGCTTCTCCGCCACAGTGTCATCGCCGCCGGCGCTGCGTGCAAGGTTGCGTGGCAGCGATGGTTGACCGCCAGGCCGCCATCAACGCCGCAGCAAGGGTGATCGCCGCCGCCAACGGACGGAGCGCCGCGCTCGCCGTGGGCTGTGCGGCTGCCGCGGCCGGCAACCCGGTCGCATGCAGCAGCTTCAGCGCCGCTGGTGCGGATGCCGCGGGTATCTCAGCCAGGGCTCCATGTTTGCCGCCGGCACGAGCGTGCGCACCGAGCCGCTGGTGCGCGCAGCCGGATGGCCGCAGGCCGAGTGGTCTTCTCGCCGCTCGGCTACCGTCCTGGCCTGGCACAGGGCGAGCTCGTGCCGACCGACCCACCCGGGCTCCCACTCGTGTTCGCTGCCGCGCCTCGACTGCTCGGCGAGTTCGGCCCCTACCTGGCCATCGCGCTGCTGGCGGCAGCCGCCGTCATCGGCGCCTACGTCGTCGGCCGCACTTCGCGATGCGTATGGTCACCGGCATTGGGTGCCAGCAGGTACGGCGGCGGCCCCCGCGCGACCGGCCGACCAGCTGGTCGCCAGCCCCAGCTGGTCGATCGATCGGCTGCACGTCGAGTGATGGCGCTCGCGCCCGGTGCGACGCGTTCCCGTGACTAGCTGGCGATCGCCGCCCGCTCTTCAAACTCCGCATACGCCTCGAGGATCAGCTCGCGGACTCGATCCTGTGCGGTGGCGTCGCCGGCGGCGGGCCGCAGCAGCGAGAAGCTGCGGCGTTCCCCGTTCACCGAGTACTGCCGCGCCGGAAACGTGACATTTCGGCCGGTGCCGGTCCGCCGCTCCCAGATGCCGAAGCCGATCAGCTTCAGTCCGGCGAGCACGCCATCGGTGAAATGCAGTTCGGCGTCGGCGAGCTTGCCGGGTGGGTTGTTCTTGTCGTTCGGCGTGATTTTGACTTCCACGGCATCCTCCTGTTCGGCGCGACTGACCGCGCCAGTGGATGCCGTTACAGCGGGGCAAGAGCACGGCCGGTAGCGCAGCACGGCAGGCGACGCTGCAAGTGCGGCAGCGGCAGGAGATAGCCGGACGTGCCAGCGGTGTGCCGAACGGCCGGTGACGGCAGCGTCAACCGGGGTTGCCGGTGGCCGTCGCGCAGAGGGATCGCCGCTCGCCGCCGGCGCAGTCAGTCAGCGATGATCAGGACGTGGGCGATCGCCAATTCCTGGGAATGCGTGAGGGTGAGCAGCGATCTGCTGCCGCCGATCTTCTTGAAACGGGCGGCAGCGCCGCCGTGGAACTGCAGTTGCGGTGGCCCATATTTCCGCACCACCTCGATGCCGGTCCAGAAGACGCCCTGGGATTGTCCCGTGCCGAGCGCCTTCATCGCCGCCTCTTTCGCCGCAAACCGTGCGGCGAACGAGGCCGCGAAGTCGCGCTTGGCGCGGCAGTAGGCGATCTCTCCGTCGGTGAAGATCCGCCGAACGAAGCGATCGCCGTATCGTTCGATTGTCGCGGCGATGCGACCAATCTCGGTCGCGTCCAGCCCTGTGCCGATGATGTCCATGAACCCTATTCCTGCGATTGGATGTTACATGACGCTTCCGCCCGTTCCTGACGCCTTCCATTGGACCGACGAAGCCTGGGGCGCCGCTCTCCGCTGCCGGCCGCTCTCCGCCGTCGCCTCGCACCTGTTCACAACCCGTCAACTGCAGTTGACGGCCGTGGCCGACGAGCAGGCGATGGCCGCCGCGGTCGGCGCGGAACGCGCCGTGCTGATGACCCAGGTGCACGGTCGCGAGGTCGTGGTCGTCCGCCGCGGCGAGGCGTTACCGCAGGGCAGGCCGGAGGCGGACGTGATCGTGTCCGACGCGGCAGGAGTGGCGGTAGCGGCAAGGGCGGCCGATTGTGTGCCGTTGCTGCTTGCCGACCCGGTGTCTGGCGCGGTTGCCGCGGTCCATGCCGGCTGGCGCGGCACTGCTGCGCGCGCGAGCCTCGCCGCCGTCGAAGCGCTGGAACGGGAGTTCGGCAGCCGCCGGGCCGATCTGATTGCGGCTATCGGTCCGAGCATCGGGCCGTGCTGTTACGAGGTGGGCCCCGACCTGGTGGACGCGTTCGCCGCCGCTGGCCACGAGCGCTACCTGATCGATCGCTGGTTCCTGTCACCGCCGCCACCGCGCGGGTCGCGCCGGCGCTCGGCACTGCATCTGGACGTGGCGCTCGCCAACCGCGATCAGCTGATTCTCGCCGGCGTGCCGGAGGAACAGATCCATTCGGCCGGCTTGTGCACCGCGATGCACCTCAACCTGCTGACGTCCTACAGGATGGAGAAAGAAGGAGCGGGGAGACTGGCCGGGGTGATCGTGGCCGGCTGACGAGAAACGGTCGCCACCTACGGCGAATCTGGCGCTATGTCCTGACGATCGGATGTTCCACCGGCGGGGGCGGCGGCACGTAGTAGAGGATGCGCTGGCAGCTGTCGCACTGGATGATGTTGTCGTTCTGCGCGCACCCGCTGGAACACCTGCGGCCGCAGCCGCACGTGGCACACGGAACAGAGGCCGTCGCGGGTGGCCGTGCAGAGCGCGATACCCTTGCGACTCTGGCGACCTGCTCGAACAGCGCGATCAGGCGCGGCTCCATGTCCTTCGATCAGCGCGTCGCGTGCGGCTAGCGCCTTCGCCAGCGACGTCCTCGACGTCTCGGCGAGCTCGTCGGTCATCTCCTTCTTCTCGGCGTCGATCTCCTTCTGCTTGATCGGCCAAGGCCGCTTCGGCGCTGCTTCAGCTCGGCGGCGAGCGCGTCGGCCTCGACCATCCGCTCGAGCACTTTCTCTTCGGCGGACGCCGAGCTCGGTCTGCGCGGTCTCGATCTCGTGCTGCATCGCCTGGTATTCGCGGTTGGTCTTGACCGCCGGCGAGCTGGTCCTTGAACTTGGTGAGTCGGCCCTGGTAGACGGCCGCGTCCTTCTCCAGCGCGCGGCGCGCTTCCTGGTTGTCCTTCATCCGCTGCTTCGCGGCGTCGACCGCCTGCTGCGCGTCGCCGAGGCGGGCGTCCGCTTCGGCGAGGCGCTGCGGGTGGGACGCGATCTCGAGCTTCGCGTTCGGCGATGGTCGAGTCGAGCTGCTGGAGCTGCATGAGGCGTTCGAGGTCAGGAGACATGCGGAGAATTCGGAATGCAGCATGCAGAATGCGAATGCAAACATGCCGGCGTCGAGCGGCTCGGGCAACGCCGCTGCCACCGTTCAATCCCGGCGTCAGGCATAGGTCCGGTCTGCATTCTGCATTCTGCGATCGAGTGAGTGGGCCCGCCAGGATTCGAACCTGGGACCAACCGATTATGAGCCGGCCGCTCTAACCGCTGAGCTACGGGCCCCCAGGGAGACGCTGGCAAGTGCAAAGCGAAAAGTCCGAAGGGGAAAGCTAAGTGTCGAAGTCGTCACTTTCGCAACGTTGAACCCACGTCCACTTCCCACTTTCCACGTTCCACGTCCTACTTTCCCCTTCTACGTGCGTCCTTCGAGGAACGCCTTCAGCTTGCGCGACGCGGGACGGATGCCGCAGCTTGCGCAGCGCCTTGGCCTCGATCTGACGGATGCGCTCGCGGGTGACGGCGAAGTTCTGGCCGACTTCCTCGAGCGTGTGCTCGCTGCCGTCGCCGACGCCGAAGCGCATCTTGATCACCTTCTCCTCGCGCGGCGTCAGCGTCTTGAGCACCGCCTCGGTCTGTTCCTTGAGGTTCAGGTTGATGACCGCTTCGGCCGGCGAGACGATGTTGCGGTCCTCGATGAAGTCGCCAAGATGCGAATCTTCCTCCTCGCCGATCGGCGTCTCGAGGGAGATCGGCTCCTGCGCGATCTTCAGGACCTTGCGGACCTTGGCCACCGGGATGTCCATGCGCTTGGCGATCTCTTCCGAGGTCGGCTCGCGGCCGAGCTCCTGCACCAGCGCGCGCGAGGTGCGAATCAGCTTGTTGATCGTCTCGATCATGTGCACCGGGATGCGGATGGTGCGCGCCTGGTCGGCGATCGCGCGGGTGATCGCCTGGCGGATCCACCACGTCGCGTAGGTCGAGAACTTGTAGCCGCGGCGGTACTCGAACTTGTCGACGGCCTTCATCAGGCCGATGTTGCCTTCCTGGATCAGGTCGAGGAACTGCAGGCCGCGGTTCGTGTACTTCTTCGCGATCGAGACCACGAGGCGGAGGTTGGCTTCGACCAGCTCCTTCTTCGCCTGCTCGGCCTGCGCTTCGCCGCGCTGGATGACCTCGATCGTCCGGCGGAGCCGCTCGGGCGTCTCCTCCAGGTCGTCGATCATCTGCTTGACGTGCAGCTTCGAGGTCCTTCTGCTTCTTGAGGAGCAGTCTTCTTCTCCTCTTCCTTCAGCTTCGGGCCACGCGCCTTGACCTTCGGGTTGAGGGTGCTGGTCGATGCCGTCGTGCGTCGCGCTGCACGCGCTGCACGGCGTCGACCGCGTCCTTGACCTCTTCGATCAGCCGGCGCTTGATCGTTTCGGTGAACTCGATGCGGCGGATGACGCGCGACACCTCGATGCGGCCGCGCAGCGTCTTCCAGCGCGCCCTGCGGTACTTCTTCTTGTCCTTCTTCGGCATCTCGTCGAGCTTCTCGGCGAGCTTGACGAAGTTCAGCGCGCGCCTTGCGCACGTCGTCGATCTGGCCGAGCACCTCCTCGGCGCGCTCCTGGATCACCTCGTCGGTGATCTCCTCGTCGCTGAAGATCACCAGTTCGCGGATGGTGCGCTCGCCGGCGCGCAGCTGATCGCCCAGTGATCAGGATGCGCTTGGCGATCGTCGGCGTGCGCGAGATCGACTTGATGACGGCGAGCTTGCCGCGCTCGATGCGCTTGGCGATGGCCACCTCGCCTTCGCGGGTGAGCAGCGGCACCGTGCCCATCTCGCGCAGGTACATGCGGACCGGGTCGTTGGTCTTGTCGAGCGCGCCCGGGGGTGAGGTCGAGCTCGGGGCCGTCCTCGGTGCCGTCGCGGTCGAAGTCCTTGTCACCGCGGTAGGCCTTGTCGGAATCGACGATCTCGATGCCGGCGCTGCCGAACGCGTTGAACAGCTCGTCGAGCTCCTCCGACGGAGGTGATCTCCGACGGCAGCAGCTCGTTGACCTCGTCGTAGAGCAGGTAGCCCTTTTCCTTGCCGACTGTGATCAGCTGGCGTACTTCGTCGTATTTTTCTTCGATCGACAAGGTCTATCCTCCGCACCGTTCATGAAGCCGCCGGCTCGCGTGCGGGCCGGCCTACAAGTGATCGCGCCGCACGCGAGCGTCGGATGACTCTTAGCGCAGTCCGTCTATCCGCCGTATCAGTCGTACCTCCGGACCAGCAACTGCTGCAGCTGTTCTCCGGTTGGGCTCCGCTGCAAGCGTTGGATGCGATCGATCCCGCTGGAGCGCCGCGCGCTCCCGCTCGTAACGCAAGCGCTTCGGATCTGCGCGCGCAATCCGCCACATCGTGCACGTGGCGGCTTCCGACTCGCTCGCAATGCTGGTCACCAGCTGGGCCTCCACCATACTTAGACGCTCGAGCAGCATTGAGGGAGAGAATCCCCTATCTTCGTTCAGTTTCAGCGCCAGATCCAGCACCGATCGCGGAGCCGAGCGCCGCCAGATCGTCCGGTTCGAGCCCGGCCAGCGCTGCCAGCGCCGCCCCGGGCGGTGCACCAGCCACCAGATCAGCCCCTTTTCGGCCTTGGTAACCTGGCCAAAGCTCGGCATTTCCCGTCTGGTCAGCGCCGGCTGCTTGTGCACCGCCGCCTTCCGGATCTCGGCCTGCACCACTTCATCGGTCACCCGCGACTTGAACGCCAGCCGTTCGCCGAACCGGTCGCGCATCGCCGCATCGGGAATCCGGCCGGCCACCGGCAGCATCTCGCGCCAGAAACTTGACGCGGCCGTCGTCGGTATTCAGGTCGTGCCGGCGGCCGCCCGGTCGAGCAGGTACTCCAGATAGGGCTGGGACGCCTTGAGCCGCGCCGCGTAGCCGGCGCCGCCCCTGCTGCCGCACGAAGGTATCCGGGATCCTGGCCCGCCGGCAGCAGTCGCGACGTTCACCTCGAACCCTTCCGCCACCAGCATTTCGCACGACTTCGCCGTCGCGCCCTGGCCGGCGGTCGTCCGGGTCGAAGCTCAGGACCACCTTGCTGGCGAACCGCCGCAGCTGCTGCGCCTGCTGCGGGGTCAGCGCCGTCCCGCACGAGGCGACCACCGCCTGGAACCCTGCCTGGTAGACCTGGGCGAAGTCGAAATAGCCCTCGACCAGCACGACGAATCCACCCTGCCGGATGGCGCTCTTGGCCAGGTTGAGGCCGTAGAGGGTCCGGCTCTTCGGAGTAGATCGGCGTCTCCGGCGAGTTCAGGTACTTGGGCTGCTGATCGGCGTCGACGGCGCGGCCGCCGAACGCGATGACCGAGCCGCTGTCGCGGCAGATCGGGATCATCAGCCGGTTGCGGAAACGGTCGACGCCGCCGCCGTCGTCCCGCTGGACGATCAGGCCGGCGCGCAGCAGCAACGCCTGGGAGAACCCCTGCTGCGAGCAGCGCCTGCCTCAGGGCGTCCCGACCCGGCGGTGCGTAGCCGAGCCCGAGTGCGGCGGACGTCGCCTCGCTGATGCCGCGGTCCGCGATCAGCCGGCGGATTCGGGCGGCCGGCGCCGCGGCGAGCTGCTGCCGAAACCAGGCCGCCGCCGCCTCGTGGATCTTCAGCAGCGTCTCCCGTTCCGCCGAGCTCGCGCGCTGTTCGTCGCTCTGCTCCAGTCTCCGGAATGCGCCATGCCGAACCGCTGCGCCAGCTGCTTCACCGCGTCGTGGAAGCCGATCTTGTCGTGCAGCTCGAGGAACTTGAAGACGTCACCGCCGACGCCGCAGCCGAAGCAGTGGAAGAACCCCTTGTCGCGGTTGACGTGGAACGACGGCGTCTTCTCACCGTGAAAGGGACAGAGTCCCTTGTAGGTGGCCCCGGTCTTCTTCAGCGACACGTAGTCCTGGATCACGACGACGATGTCGGCGTGATGCTTCAGGTCGTCGATGAACTGCTGGGCAGGAATGAGGGCCATCGAGAAATTCAGACACCGCAACTTCGCCCTGTGTCAGTCCTTCAACTCGACGATCGTCGCGCCGCCGCCGCCCTGGTTCTGCGGTGCGGTCTCGTAGCTGGGCGACCAGCGGGTGGTTGCGCAGGAACTCGGCGATGGCGCGGCGCAGTTGACCGGTGCCGTGGCCGTGGACGATTCGCAGCGTCTGCTGATCGCCGAGCGTCGACTGGTCGAGAAATTTCTCGGTGCGGGTGAGCGCCTCGTCGACGGTGCAGCCGATGACGTTCAATTCCGACAGCATGCCGTCGCGCGGTTGCAGGTCGACGTTGACGTGCACGCGCGAGGTTCCGGCGGGTCCGCCTGCGGCGGCACCCGCCCTGCCGCCAGCCGCGCCAGGTCCGTAGGCCGAATGCCGCGATGCGGACCCGCCATCCTGCGACCGCGAAGCGGACCCGGCAGACCCGCCAATCGCCCGCAGGTCGCGCAACGGTGCGCGCATCCGCTTGCCACGAACGTCGAGTTCGGCCTGCTTGCCGTGCACGTCGACAATCGTGCCTTCGAGGCCGAGGCCGCCGATGGTCACGCGTACGCCGCGGCTCGAGCGGCAGCTCCGGTTCCACGGCAACCGGGACCGCCGGCGCGGCCGCCGTCTTGTCCTTCAGGCGCTCGACGATCTCGTCGAGCGCAGCGCGTGCGTCGGCGCGGACCGAGCCGGTTTCGCCGGTGCTGATCCCGGCGGCGCGGAGCCGGTCGGGGCCGGCCACCAGCCGCCGCGTGCCTTCTCGGTGAGCTCAGCGGCGCGGGTCTTGAGTCCCTCGATGACGGCGTCGATCTCACGCCGCGCGTCGCGCAGCTGCTCGTCGAGCTTGGCATCGAGGCGGCGGCGCAGCGCATCTTCGCGATCGCGCAGCGCAGCCTCGCGGGCGCGCAGCTTCTTCTCCGTATCGGCGGTTGCCGCCCGCTCGCGCGCCACCTGGCTCCGATCGCGCTGCAGGTTGCGCAGGTCCTCGTCGACACGGGCAAGATGTTCCGCCAGTTGCTTCTCGCGGTCGCCGATGTTGGCGCGGGCCGCCGCAATCACCGACGCCGGCATACCGTGCCGCGCGGCGATCTCCAGCGCCAGGCTGCGGCCGGGAGAGCCGTAAATCAGCCGGTAGGTCGGCGCGAAATTTTCAGGATTGAAGCCGAAGGCGGCGCTGACCACGCCCTGCGTGGTCGACGCATAGGTCTTCAGCGAGTCGTAGTGCGTGGTGGCAATCAGGTGGCTGCCGCGCTTGCGGAAGTGATCGATCACCGCCGTGCCGAGCGCGCCGCCTTCGATCGGGTCGGTGCCGGCACCCACTTCGTCCAGGAGCACGAGCGAGGGCAGCGCCAGGTCACGATCCATCGACACCACGTTGGTGACGTGCGCCGAGAAGGTACTGAGGCTGGCGGAGATCGACTGCTCATCGCCGATGTCGGCGAACAGCGCGCGAAAGACCGGCAGCCGCGAGCCCTGTTCGACGGGGATGTGCAGGCCTGCCTGGGCCATCGCCACCAGCAGCCCGGCGGTCTTGATCGCCACGGTCTTGCCGCCGGTGTTCGGCCCGGTCACCACCAGCACGCGCACCGGCGGGATCAGCAGGATGTCGACCGGCACCGGATCGATCACCGGTCGGGAGTCATGACGCGCATCGACCGCGTCGCCGTCATCGTTCGCCCTCGCAGCGGAGGACTCCCGATTCCGGACCGATGGCATCAGCAGCGGGTGGCGGGCGCCGCGCAGCTCGAAAGTGCCGTCCTGCGAGATGACCGCCTCGATCCCGCCAACCACCTGCGAGAAGCGGGCACGAGCCTGGATGACGTCGAGCTCGGTGGCGATGTCGATGGTACGTTGCAGGTCGTCGGGCCGCTCGCGGAACGCATCGGTCAGCGCCAGCAGGATTCGGCGGACCTCTTCGCTCTCTTCCTCCTCGAGTTCGACGATGTCGTTGTTGATCTCGACGGTCGCCATCGGCTCGAGAAACAGGCTGGCGCCGCTGGCCGACGCGCCATGCACGATGCCCGGGATCGCGCCGCGGTGCTCGGCGCGCACCATCAGCACATGCCGGCCGTTGCGGTCGGTGACCACCTGCTCCTGCAGGTACTTCGAGGTGTCGCGGCCGCGGACGAACCCTTCGAGCGTCGTGCGCAGCTTCTGTTTCTGCCGCCGCAGGCGGTCGCGGATGCTCGAGAGCAGCGGGCTGGCGTTGTCGGCGACGTCGCCGGACGGGTCGATCTTGCGGCGCACCTCGTTGATCTCGTCCTTGAACGAGGCCACGGTGGCCACCAGGTTCGACAGCAAGGGGAACGACCCGCCGACGCGGCGGACCGCGCCGCGTGACAGTTCTATCGACTCGAGGAACTCGGACAGGCCGAACAGGCGCAGCGGTTCGAGCGGCCGCCCGGCAACCTCGAGGCTGATCAGGATCTGCTCGAGGTCTGCGGGCGCGCGGAGCGGGAAGCCCTGGTGGTCGGCAATGAATCGCGCGCCTTCAGTGGTTGCGCGTTGCGTCGCCACCACCTTGGCTGTATCCGTCGTCGGATGCAGGTCTGCCAACCGGTCGCGACCGGCGGGTGTGACACCCAGGTCGGCGACAATGGCGGCAATCCGATCGAATTCAAGGGCCCGAAGGGCGCCCGCATGCATGAACGTGACTCGCAGGTAGGGGGATGCGCCGGCGCGGCGCGAACCCTTAAGTGTACTATGCGCGACTAATTTGCCACGTTGCGCAAGGAGCGGGAAGAAACGCCGGGTCGGAGCCGGCGGGGTGGCCCGGCCCGCCAACGACGCCAGGAGAAGAAGGATGCGTGTTATCGGCAGCGCGGTCGCCATGGCGCTGGTGTGCGGCTTGTCAGCCGGCGTCGGCGCCGACGAGGGGATGTGGACCTTCGACAACTTTCCGGTGGCGAAGGCCAACCAGGCGCTCGGCACGCGGATCGACGCGGCGTGGCTCGACCGGGTTCGACTCAGCTCCGTCCGCATCCCCGGCTGCTCGGCCGGCCTGGTGTCGCCGAGCGGCCTCGTGCTGACGGCGAATCACTGCATTGCGACCTGTGTCGCCAACCTGTCGAGTGCGGCGGTGAGCTACGCGCAGACCGGTTTCGTGCCGCGGACGCGTGAGGAGGAGCTGGCATGCCCCGGGATGACGGCGGAGATCCTCACGAGCATTGCCGACGTGACCCGCCGCGTTCAGGCAGCCGGCACCGGCCGCACCGGGCAGGCCTTCACCCGTGCTCGCGACGCCGAGATCGGCCGCATCGAGACCGAGGCGTGCGGCCGCGAGGCGGCGCGACGCTGCCAGGTGGTCACGCTCTACCGCGGCGGCCAGCACAAGCTCTACACCTATCGTCTCTATAACGAGGTGCGACTCGCCTTCGCCCCGGAGGATCGCGCCGCCACGTTCGGCGGCGACCCGGACAACTTCAGCTTCCCGCGCTTCGTCGTCGACGCGGCGTTCATCCGCCTCTATGAGAACGGCGCGCCGGCGCAGACGCCGACGCACTTCACCTGGAATCCGAATCGTCCTGCCGAACGCCAGCCGGTATTCGTCGCCGGCAGTCCCGGCGCGACGCAGCGGCTGTTGACGCAGGACCAGTTGCTGACGGTGCGGGACGTACTTCTACCGCTCGACCAGTTGATCGCGTCCGAACTGCGCGGCCGTCTGCTGCGCTTCAGCCAGGAGAGCGCCGAGCACGCCTTCATCGCCATGGACCCGATCGTCAGTCTCGAAAACACCTACAAGCGCGGTCTCGGCCGGATGCGGGCGCTGGTCGATCCGGCGTTCATGGCGCAGCGGATGGCGGCCGAGGCCGACTTCCGCAAGCGGGTGGCTGCCAACCGGACGCTCGCCCGCCAGGTGGGCGACCCCTGGGCCGACCTGGCGGCGGTGCAGCCGGTCCAGCGCGAGCTGTACCCGTCCTACGCGATGCTCGAGGCCCGCGCCGGGGGTGGTTCCGCGCTGTTTGGTTACGCCGTCATGCTGGTGCGTGGAGCGCAGGAGCGCGCCAGGACGTCGGACCAGCGTCTGCCCGAGTACGCCGATGGCCGTCTGGCGGCCGTGGAATCCCGGCTCTTCGCCGAAACCCCGGTGTTTCCGGCGCTCGACCAGCTCCAGCTCGAATGGTGGCTCTCGAAGACGCGCGAGTGGCTGACCGTCGACGACGCGCGGGTCAAGCACCTGCTCGGTAGGGAATCGCCGGAGAAGCTTGCCGCGCGCCTGGTCGCCGGAACGACGCTTGCCGACCCGGCCAACCGCCGGACGTTGTGGCAGGGTGGCCTTGCGGCGGTCGAAACGTCCACCGATCCGCTCATTCGTTACGTGCTGGCCATCCAGGAGGAGATGCGGGCGGCGCGCAGCGCGTGGGAGGACAGGGTGCAGGCGCCGACCGATCGCGCGTCGGCCCGTCTTGCTAACGCCAGGTTTGCCGTCTACGGCGACACCGTCTATCCGGATGCGACCGGAACCCTGCGCCTCACCTACGGCCGTGTCGAAGGGTCGGACGTGCCCGGGCAGCGATTCGGGCCATTCACCACCTTCGGCGGGCTATGGGAGCGGGCAACCGGCGAGGCGCCCTTCGACGTCGCACCCAAGCTGCTGGCGGCGCGCAGCCGCATCGACCCGGCGGCGGTGCTCGACATGACCGCGTCGACCGACACGATCGGCGGCAGCTCCGGTTCACCCGCCGTCAACGCCGCCGGCGAAATCATCGGCGCGAACTTCGATTCCACCGTGCTGACGCAGCGCAATGCCTACGGCTACGACCGCAACGTCAACCGCAGCATCATCGTCACCACGGCCGCCGTGACGACGGTACTTCGCGACGTCTACGGCATGGAACGGCTCATCGGAGAATTGGGAATTCGCTAGGAAACGTTCGGACCGTTCGGGTCATTCGGACCGTTCGAGTCGTTCTGTCCGAGGTTCGAACGACGCGCCCGAGTCGAACGGTCTGCACCGTCCGAACGATCCGAACGATCCGAACGATCCGAACGATCCGAACGGTCCGAACGATCCGAACGACGATTCGAACGATCCGAACGGCCCGAACGGTCCGAACGATCCGAACGTTCAGGTTCAGGAGTGCGTGATGGCGCTGGCGACGCAGGCGGCGCCGAAGCCGTTGTCGATGTTGACGACCGCGACGCCGTTGGCGCAGCTGTTGAGCATGCCGAGCAGCGCCGCGAGGCCGCCGAAGCTGGCGCCGTAGCCGACGCTGGTCGGCACGGCAATCACCGGCACGCTGACCAGGCCGGCGACGACGCTCGGCAGCGCCCCTTCCATGCCGGCGACGACGATGATGACGCGGGCGGCGTTGAGACGGGCCTGTTCGCGCAGCAGGCGGTGGATGCCGGCGACGCCGACGTCGTAGAGCCGCTCGACCGTGTTGCCCATGATCTCCGCGGTCACCGCCGCCTCCTCGGCGACGGGGAGGTCCGATGTGCCGGCGCAGACGACGAGGATGGTGCCGCGCCCCTGGGCGATCGTCGCCCTGGCGCAGGGTGATGGCGCGCGCTTCGGCGTGATAGATGGCGGCCGGGACGACCGTTCGGCGACAGCCGCGAACGCCTCGGGCGCGGCGCGTGTGACCAGCAGCGCCTGGCCGCGCGCCGACGATCCGCTCGCGCGATGGCGGCGATCTGTGCGGCGGTCTTGCCGACGCCGAGGATCACTTCCGGGAAGCCCTGACGCACAGCTCGCGATGCATATCGACGCGGGCGAAGCCGAGGTCCTCGATCGGCGCGGCGCGCAGCACGTCGAGGATGGCGGCAGACGCCGCGGCGGTGTCGACGGTGCCGGCGCGCACCGCGGCGAGCAGTTGCTGCAGTTCGGTCGGGGTCATGCGATCGCTGCTAAACAGCGCAGTTCGTTGACTTTAGCAAACGCGGCAATATAATCACTGATTGTGTCGATAGCGGTCATGTTCACGCGCATGACTCCCGGCGAAACCCTCATTCTCGCGACCTATTTCTTCGTTCTCGTCATCCTGGCGGTGTACGGGTGGCACCGGTATTACCTGGTCTACCTGTACATGAAGAACAAGGATCGCATCCGGTCCCGGCGGGGCCGCTTGCGGCGCTTCCGGTCGTCACCATCCAGCTGCCGATCTACAACGAGATGTACGTGGCCGATCGCCTGATCGACGCCGTGTGCCAGATCGATTATCCGCGGGAGCTGCTCGAGATCCAGGTGCTGGACGATTCGACCGACGAGACGCGCAAGCGTCTGCCGAGCGTGCCGTCCGCCGCCACGCGGCCCGCGGCATCGACATCGACGTACATCCATCGCACCGACCGCACCGGCTACAAGGCCGGCGCGCTCGAAGCCGGCATGAAGGTGGCCAAGGGCGAGTTCATCGCCATCTTCGACGCCGACTTCATCCCGACCGACCGACTTCCTGCAGCGCACCGTGCCCGTTCTTCGTCGACCCGAAGATCGCGCATGGTGCAGGCGCGCTGGGGCCACATCAACCAGGACTACTCGCTGCTGACGAAGATCCAGTCGATCCTGCTCGACGCCCACTTCGTGCTCGAACACGGCGCCCGCAACCGCGGCGGACTGTTCTTCAACTTCAACGGCACCGCCGGCATCTGGCGGCGCGACGGCGATCGTCGACGCCGGCGGCTGGCAGCACGACACGCTGACCGAGGACCTCGACCTGAGCTACCGCGCCCAGCTCCGCGGCTGGAAGTTCATCTTCCTCCCCGACCTGGTCGCGCCCGCCGAAGTGCCGGTCGAGATGAACTCCTTCAAGTCGCAGCAGCACCGCTGGGCGAAGGGGTCGATCCAGACCTGCCGCAAGCTGCTGCCGCGCATCCTGCGTTCGGACCTGCCGCTCGGCGTCAAGGTCGAGGCGTTCTTCCACCTGACCGCCAACTTCAACTACCCGCTGATGTGCGTGCTGTCGGTGCTGATGGCGCCGTCGATGGTCATCCGCTACAACATGGGCTGGTACGAGATGCTGCTGATCGACGTGCCGCTGTTCTTGGCGGCGACGGCGTCGGTCGCCAACTTCTACATGGTCTGCCAGCGCGAGCTGCACAGCGACTGGATGACGCGGCTCGAAGTACCTGCCGTTCCTGATGTCGATCGGCATCGGCCTCGCCGTCAACAACACCAAGGCGGTGTTCGAGGCGCTGCTCAACAAGCAGAGCGAGTTCGCCCGCACGCCGAAATACGGCATCGAAGCGCAGGCCGACGAGTGGATTGGCAAGAAGTATCGCCAGAGCTTCGTGGTGCAGCCGATGATCGAGCTGGCGCTCGGCCTCTACTTCACCGCCACCGTGTTCTACGCGCTCGCCAACGGCATCTACGGCACGCTGCCGTTCCTGGTGCTGTTCCAGATCGGCTTCCTCTACACCGGCCTGCTCTCGATCTTCCAGCAGTTCGCCGGCGACGACGTCGTCCTCAAGACCGTCACGGAAGACGAGCTGTAGACGCCACGAGAGCACATCACCACAGGACTCGGAGACACAGACCATTCGCGTGGTCTCGTGATGCCTCGTGCCACGTGGTGCCGCTGCGCCCTGCCCCGACTACCCGGTTGTACGGACGCAGCAGTGTCCGAATCTGAACTGCATTACCATCGCCCCATGGCGACCACCACGGACAAACCGAAGGGCGGACTCGAGGACGTCGTCGCCACCTCGTCGGCCATCTGCTATCTCGATGGCGACCGCGGCGTCCTCGCCTACTGCGGCTACGACATCCACGACCTCGCGCAGGGCGCGACCTTCGAGGAGGTCTGCTACCTGCTGTGGCATCGACGCCTGCCGACCCGCGCCGAGCTCGGCGATCTGCAGTCGCAGCTCGCCGCGGCGCGTGCGCTGCCGGAGCCGATCATCCGCCTGATGCGCAGCCTGCCGCCGGTCGACGGCATGGACGCGCTCCGCACGCTGACCTCCGCGCTCGCTCACTACGACCGCGAGGCCGCCGACGACGTCGCCGCAGGCGCAGTATCGCAAGGCGGTGCGGCTGACCGCGCAGATCGGCACGCATCGTCGCCACCTGGGGACGGCTGCAGGCCGGCGGCGGCCCGATCGCACCCGACCCGGTGATGGGCCACGCCGCAAACTTCCTCTACATGCTCACCGGGCGAGCGGCCGAACGCCACGGCGATCACGGCGTTCGACATCGCCCTGACGCTGCACGCCGACCACGAGCTCAACGCCTCGACGTTCGCCGCGCGCGTCGCCGCCGCGACGCTGACCGACATCTACTCGGCCGTCGTCGCCGCGCATCGGCACGCTGAAGGGGCCGCTGCACGGCGGCGCCAACGCCGAAGTGATGAAGATGCTGCTCGAGCTCGGGCGAGACCGCGACCCGCGAGCGCGTCGACGAGGTCGTTCGCGGCAAGCTCGCGCGCAAGGAGAAGATCTCCGGCTTCGGCCACCGCGTCTACACGACCGAGGACCCGCGCGCCACGCACCTGCGCCAGATGTCGCACGATCTCGGCAAGCGCGCCGGCAGCACCGCCTGGTTCGACATGTCGCAGCGCATCGAGGCGCTGGTCAAGGCGCGAGAAGAAGCTGAATCCGAACGTCGACTTCTACTCGGCGTCGACGTACTACACGCTCGGCATCCCGATCGATCTCTACACGCCGATCTTCGCCGTCAGCCGCGTCTCCGGCTGGACGGCGCACGTCCTCGAGCAGTACGCCAACAATCGCCTGATCCGGCCGCGCGCCGACTACATCGGGCCGGACTATCCGCAGCGGTTCGTGCCGCTCGACCAGCGCTGATCGCCGTTTCACCCGCAGCTCGCCGGCCGCCCCGGCCGCTTAGCACTCCGGCGTGCCGACGTTAAACCGGTGTGCAGACGGGCGGCCGCCTCAGCCGTATCAATCGGTGCCGGTGCACCGCCGGTGACTCGCCGCGCGGTCGACCGGATGTGCTCGCCAGGCATCGGTGGCGTGCCGGAGCGTGCAGTTTCCGTCAGGGTGAAGTGGTGTTGAAGACAGACTCCGGCGTCGCGGCAAGACAGTTCGACGCCTCCGCTGCTCGGATCCGGCATGGAGCGTCGCCGGCAGCGCGCCACCACCCGACGTCCACTTCCTCGGCCGACCGACGCTGCTGTGGCTGCTCGAACCATCCGGACTTCGCGGCGACCGATGTGCGTCGGCCGGTGACGCAACTCGGTGGCGACGGCGGCGTTCTGGTCGCGCGGTCAGAGGCGGCGCGCTCGCGTCGCCGGAGCGGGGGGCCGGTTCGCCGCAGCGCCTCGACGACCGCCGTGGCCGATGGTCACCACCGGCACGCGGGCGGCTCGAGCGGCACCCTCGACATGCGCATGGAGATGCGCGCACCGGCGGACTCAGCGGCGCCTTCACGACGTCCGATGGCGCACGGCGACCGCTCGCGCGATCCGATCCGGAGGGCTACGGACGCTCACACGATGCCGGCGCTTCTCGACGCCGGCGCCTACGGCATCGTCTCGACAGCGTGCGCCACGACGGCGGCGATGCCGGCCGCTTCGGCCGGCGCTGGTACGCAACGTCGGGTGCCGGCGCACAGAGTCTGTGCAGGGCGCGATCCGGTACGGAGGCGCCGCTGTCCTGGCTCGTGCGGTCCGGCGCCGTGATCGCGACGGCCGGGTCGACTCCTCGCCACTGAACGGCCGCCGCCTACGGGACGCGGCTGCCGGCTGCTATAATTTCCGTTTCTAACTTGATGGACCAGCCACATCCGCAATTTCTCGATCATCGCGCACATCGACCACGGCAAGTCGACGCTGGCCGACCGCTTCCTCGAAGCTCACCGGCGCCCTCCAGGCCCGGGAGATGGAGGCGCAGGTCCTCGACGCCATGGACCTCGAGCGCGAGCGCGGGATCACCATCAAGGCGCACCCGGTCCGGCTCAACTACACCGCGCCGGAACGGCGAGCAGTACGTCCTCAACCTGATCGACACGCCCGGCCACGTCGACTTCGGCTACGAGGTCACGCGCTCGCTCGCCGCGTGCGAAGGCGCGCTGCTGCTGGTCGACGCCTCGCAGGGCGTCGAGGCGCAGACGCTGGCCAACGCCTACCTGGCCGTCGAGAACAACCTCGAGATCATCCCGGTCATCAACAAGATCGACCTGCCGAGCGCGCAGCCGGACGAGTGCAAGCGGCAGATCGAGGACATCATCGGCCTCGACGCCGCGACGGCCATCCTGGCCAGCGCCAAGGAAGGCATCGGCGTCCAGCGAGATCCTCGAGGCGATCGTCGAGCGCTTCCCGCCGCCGCGCGGCGACCCGCGACGCGCCGCTCAAGGCGCTGATCTTCGACTCCTGGTTCGACCCCTACCGCGGCGTCGTCATCGTCGTCCGCGTCATCGACGGCGCGCTGCGCACCAAGATCGAAGATCCGGCTGATGGCGACCGGCGCAGGACTACGAGGTCGACGGCCTCGGCGTCTTCTCGCCGAAGGCGATCGCCGGTCGACGAGCTCGGCGTCGGCGAGGTCGGCTTCGTCGTCGCCAACATCAAGCGCGTCGCCGACGCCAAGATCGGCGACACCGTCACCGAGACGCGCGCGGCCGACGACCGGAGCCGTTCCCCGGCTTCAAGGAACTGAAGCCGATGGTCTTCGCCGGCCTCTACCCGGTCGAGAGCCACCAGTACGCGGAGCTGCGCGAGGCGCTCGAGAAGCTGCGGCTGAACGACGCCTCGTTCTTCTACGAGCCCGAGACGTCGGCGGCGCTCGGCTTCGGCTTCCGCTGCGGCTTCCTCGGCCTGCTGCACATGGAGATCGTCCAGGAGCGGCTCGAGCGCGAGTACAACATGGACCTGGTGACGACCGCGCCGGGCGTGCTCTACCGCGTGACCACGACCGACGGCGAGGTGCACGAGATCGACAGCCCGGCCAAGCTGCCCGACGCCGGCCGCATCGCGAAGCTCGAGGAGCCGGTCATCACCGCGATGATCCTGACGCCGTCCGAGTTCGTCGGCCCGATCCTGCAGCTGTGCCAGGACAAGCGCGGCGTGCAGAAGAAGCTCGAGTACCTCAAGTCGGACCGCGTGCTCATCACCTACGAGCTGCCGTTCAACGAGGTGGTGATCGACTTCTACGACCGGCTGAAGACGATGTCGCGCGGCTACGCGTCGCTCGACTACCACGTCACCGGCTACTGGGAATCGCCGCTCGTCAAGATGGACATCCTGGTCAACGGCGAGCCGGTCGACGCGCTCTCGATCATCGTCCACCGCGACGCGGCCTACGACCGCGGCCGGGCGCTGGCCGCGAAGATGCGCGAGCTGATCCCGCGGCAGATGTTCGAGATCGCCATCCAGGCGTCGATCGGCAACGCGGATCATCGCGCGCGAGAGCGTCAAGGCGCTGCGCAAGAACGTGCTCGCCAAGTGCTACGGCGGCGACATCTCGCGCAAGCGCAAGCTGCTCGAGAAGCAGAAGGAAGGCAAGAAGCGGATGAAGCGCGTCGGCCGCGTCGAGATCCCGCAGGAAGCGTTCCTCGCCGTGCTGAAGATCGGGAACGGAGTAGACGATCGACCGCGAAGAGACGCTGAAGGCCGGAAGCGCCGCAGCGTCGGCGCGTCGGCGCCCTATCGCAAGTCGACGGCGCGCGAGTACTTCGAGTCGATCTGCGTCGCCGTCATCCTGGCGCTGTTCGTCCGCACCTTCGTCGTCCAGGCGTTCAAGATCCCGACCGGCTCGATGGAGAACAACCTGCTGATCGGCGACCACCTGCTGGTGAACAAGTTCGTGTTCGCGCCGACGCTCAGCGCGCGTCGAAGGAACGCTGCTGCCGATCGACCCGATCCGCCGCGGCGACATCGTCGTCTTCAAGTATCCCGAGGAGCCGGATCGCGACTTCATCAAGCGCGTGATCGGCCTGCCCGGCGACACGCTGGAGCTGCGCGACAAGAAGGTCTACATCAACGGCACGCCGCTCGACGAGCCCTACGTCCACTTCCTCTTCCCGGTGCACGAAGCGGGCGGCCGGGCGACGGCGACTTCGCCGATTTCGACGTGCGTCGCAACTACGGCCCGGTCACCGTGCCGCCCGACCACTACTTCATGATGGGCGACAACCGCGACAACTCGCAGGACAGCCGCTACTGGGGCTTCCTGCCGCGCTCGTACGTGAAGGGCAAGGCGCTGTTCGTCTACTTCTCGTTCGGCGACCAGGCGTCGGGGCTGCTCGGCAACGTGCGCTGGAGCCGGCTGTTCCACCAGATCCACTGATGCGCCGATGAAGTCCGTCCTGAAGCTGCTGCTGATGCTGGCGGTGCTGAATGCGCTGTTTCACTCCGGCCGTGCCGCGATCACGTATTACCAGCTCAAGGACTCCACCGAACAGATGCTGACCTTCGGCGGAGCGATGCCGACGGAGCAGCTGCGCGCCCGCATCCTGGAAAAGGCCGGGGAGATGGACGTCCCGCTGCAGCCCGAGGATCTCGAGGTTCGTCGCCAGGGCGCCCGCACCACGGCGTCAGCCTCCTATACGCAGGGTGTCGAGGTATTACCCAACTATCGCTATCCGGTGACGTTGTCCTACCAGGTCGAGGCCTACTCGATGGTCGGGCAGCCCTAGCCGGCGCGGGTAACGAGCCGGGACGTGTGTGGCTGTATCCTGGTGCCGCGAAGGTGCATGGTCGATTTCAACGTACGAGTCATCCCGCGTGCCGGCAGGTCAGCGATCGCGGGGCTGCGCGGTGAGGCGCTGCTGGTGCGGCTGAACGCTGCGCCGGTCGACGGCGCCGCCAATGCGGAGTTGATCGGTCTGCTCGCCAGTGTCCTCGACGTGCCCAAACGAGCGGTCGCCATCGTTGGCGGCGAACGGAGCCGCGCCAAGCGCGTGCGCGTGGACGGCGTCAGCCTTGAACAGCTGCGCCGCGCCATCCCGGTGCTGGGCTGATTCGCAGGATGTTGCCGCCCGCACTCCCGTCGTCGTTGCCGCCGCAGTCACCCGAGGCGACCGCGCCGCCGATCGCGTCGCTCGGCGATCGCTTCGTCGGTGAGCTGCTCGACACCGCCGTGATGATGATCATTTTGATCCTCTGGGCGTTGCCGTTCGCCGTTGCCGGCACGCCGCCGCCGGCTGGAACGCCCGTCGGCGTGATGTTCGCACTGGTCTACATCCTGTTCTCGGACGCGCTGCCAGGCGGCCAGAGCCTGGGCAAGCGCATCAACAACACGGCGGTGGTCGACGCGAGCACGGGTGAGCCCTGCACCCTCGGCCAGTCGTTCGTACGCAACGTCGTGCACGTGCTGCTCGGCGTGTTCGACTGGGTGTTCATCTTCGGCCGTCGCCGGCAGCGCCTCGGTGACCGGGCGGCGCGCACGGTGGTCATCAAGGTGCAGCGGCACGACGACTGATGGTCACCGTTGCCGCCGGCGCGGGCCGGTCGCGGAACGCTACTCGCTGATCGTTTTCCAGTTCTTCGCCAGGTGCTCCGCCGTGCGCCACGCCAGCGCCTGCGCCGTGAGCGTCGGGTTGCGTGCGCCGCTCGTGCCCATCACGGAAGCCCCGAGGATGCCGAGGTTTGGCGCCTCGTGCGAAAAGCCCCACCGGTTGACGACGTTCGTCTCCGGATTGTCTCCCATGCGCGTCCCGCCGTAGGCGTGGGTGCTGACACCCATGGCGGTGCCGATGTTGCCGTCGCCACTGACCGCGATCGCGCCCGCTGCTGTGTACATCTGCCGCATCTTCTCGGCGACGAAGCGGCCGATGTTCCTTTCGTTCTCCTTGAACTCACCGGTCACGCGGATGACCGGGAAGCCGAGCGGATCGGTAGCCGTCGGGTCGAGGTCGAGATAGTTGTCTTCGTAAGGCAGCGTGGTCTTCTGCAGGTAGGAGCTGTGGACGCGGCCGGCGTTCTCGCGGATGAATGTCTTCCACGACGAGCCCCAGTTCGGCCGGCCCTGCAGGAACCCGCCCATCGCATTCACTGCCGACATCGGCCGCCGCTCGGTGTAGGCCCACATGCTGCCGCCGCCGATGAAGTCGAGCCCGGCGTGATCGAAGTTGTCGTCGGCCCAGTCGTCGATATTGACGCCCTGTCCCGGCGTGCCGTACCACACGTTGAGGTCGAACGGGAACAGCGCGCTGACACCGCCGCCCTGGTTGTGGCTGAAGTAATGGCGCCCGACCTGGCCGTGATTGTTCGACAAGCCGTTCGGGTAGGCCCTGGACTTCGAGAGCAGCAGCAGGCGGCTGTTCTCGTAGGTATAGCTGCCGACGAGCACGACGTCCGCAGGCTGGAAGAACTCGGTGCCGTCCTTCATGTAGTTGACGCCGGTGACCCGTCCATCCGGACCAGCGACGATGGTGGTGACGTGGGCGCCGGTGACGATCGCCAGGCGCTTGCTCGCCTGCGCCTTGGGGATGGTGCTGACGGCCGTGGAGCTCTTCGCGTTGATATGGCAACCGGCGCCGAGACAGTAGCCGTGATAGACGCAGGCAGGGCGGCCGTCGTAGGCCTTGCTGGTGACCGCCGCCGGCCCGGGGAACGGGTTCCAGCCGAGCGAACGTGCCGCGGTCGTCATCATTTCGGTGAAGCCGGTGGCGCGCAGCGGCGGCATCGGATACTCACGGCTGCGAGCGCCTTCGAAGAGGTTGCCGGCGCGATCCTTCTTCCCCTTGATGTTGCCGGCCTTGCCCGACACGCCGATGGCGTACTCGACCTTGTCGTAGTACGGCTCGAGCTCCTCGAAGCCGAACGGCCAGTCTTCGACCGTCGAGCCCTTGGGGATCCGGCCGGCGCCGTAGCGGCGAGTGGTCTCGGTGACGACGCGGAAGTCCCACGGGTTCAGCCGCCAGGCCTGGGCCATGTAGTGCATCGACGTGCCGCCGACCGCGTTCATCATCGGGTGACGATTGGCGCGAACCGTCGGCGCGCCGGCGTTCGCCCGCACCGTCGGCACCTCGCGCTGCACCTTCTGCGGTCCTGGCGGCCACAGCCCGCGGTTCAGCCGCAGTTCGTCCGGCACCATGTCGCGGGTATCCAGCCATGCGCCTGCCTCGAGTGCGGTCACCTGGAGGCCCGCCTGCACCAGCGGCAGCACGGCGACGCCACCGGCGGCGCCGAGGCCGACCAACACCACGTCGGTCTTCTTCAGGTTAGTCGCCATGGCTGTGCCCCCCGCTCTCGTTCGCTGCTGCCGGCTTGCTCTTCGAGAACATCGCGAAGTCGTAGGCGGAGCGGTGATTCGGCGCCACGGGCGCCTTCAGGCGCTGCTCGTCGGCGCTGACCGATACGCGCACCCCCGGATAACGAATCAGGTCCCAGCCGACGAAGTTCGCGTTGCCGCCGTAGTAGGGATCGGAGAAGGTCCCTTCGATGGTGTGGCCACGCACCAGGTTGAAGAACGAGGCGGCGTTCGGCGTGAAGCCGGTGGCGGCATTGCCCTGCATCGCCGTCAGCACTGCGTCCTGGTCCGCGGCAGACAGTCTGTGGAACGGGGACCCCTTCGCACTCTGCGCGTAGGCATCGACCGCGGCCAACCCGGCGGCGTATGCCTGCCGCGACGCGGCGAGCGGACCACCGAGCGCACGATCGATGTAGTGCGCCGCGCGCGCTTCGGCGGCGCCGGGTCCGGTGGCGTCGGTCGGAATCAATCGCGCGGCAATTGCTTCGAGCGTGTCCGATTCCGCCGCGGTCAGCGTTTCGAATGCCTCGCGCGCAGCGGCTGGCGCCTGCGCCAGCGCATCCGGCGGCGCCGCCATCACCGCATCGGCCGGTGCAGCGGTTGCCGCTGCCACCAATGGACCGGGAACCACCGCGGCGGTGCCAGCCAGGCCGACGCGCTTCAGGAGATCGCGTCTGGAGAAAACGGGGGTTTCAGGCATGGCGGGACTATTGGCCGTGTGGATGGTGGGTGTCAAGGCGGCGGTCCGGTTCAAAAGGGACCTTTGAAGCTACGCCATAGACATACAGAAACCGTCGCCGTGCAGCCAGCAGGCGTCGGTCTGCTGGTGCGGGTCGCGCCGCAGGCGGCGCAGGGGTGGGAACGGCACGCGCATCAGCGCCTTGCCGAGCGCCTCGTTGAGCGCGTCGTCGCGCAAGCCGATTCCCGAGTAGATGGCGACGAAGGTGAGGACGCGGGCGTCGAAGACGCTGTCGCCGCGCTTCGTCACCTGCGCCAGGACGCCCTTGCCGATCGGGCCCATCGCCGCCAGGGCGGCGGTCAGCGGCAGGATCAGTCGACCGCCGGGCGCGAGCGCTTCGAGCCAGGCATCCTGGGGGTGCGTGGTACCGGCGTTCACGAGGATGGCGTCGAACTGCCGTTCGAGCGGCGCGGTGGCGTCGCCCGCCCGCACCTCGATCCAGGGCATCGCGGCGAGGGTGCTGCCGGCGGCGTCGGCAAGGCGCTCGTCGACCTCGATCGCCAGCACCTGGCCGGTGGCGCCAACGACATGGCCGATGATGGCGGAGTAGTAGCCGAGGCCGGCGCCGACGTGCAGGACGCGATCGCCAGGTTTCAGGCGCAGCACGTCGATGGTGCCGGCGATCAACCCGGGCGCGCCGTTGAACAGTTGCCGGGCTGGATCGATGGCGATCGCGTAATTGTGGTACACCCGCGCCGCGTCCGCGTCGGGCGTCTGACGCGGCCCGCTGATGTCACCCTGCACCAGCCATGGACCGGGCGGCAGGAACTGTTCGCGCGGGATGGTCCTGAGCGCGTCGACCAGCGCCACGGTCTTGAGGTTGGCGACCGCGGCGACTTCCTCGGCGTAGAACTGGCGGCGCAGGGCGAGGTCGGTCACGCGCGTGCCGTGCCCGTGGATCTGATCACGGCGTGCCGGTGCCGGCTGACGCGGGTGGCGCTGTCGCCTGTGATGCCGTCGCCTGTGATGCTGCCGCCGGACCGAGCATCTCGCGAATCGCCCTCGCGGTCTCCTCGTGCACGGCACCAGTGCGGCCGTCGAAGCCGAGGCCGCCGGCGAGGCCCATCGCGGCATCGAGCGGCGTCAGGCCGCGACGGTCCTTCAGATCCAGCCGTGCCCCGTTCCTGCCCAGGAAGGTGACGACCTCGGTGTAGCCCCACATCGCGGCGCCGTGCGCCGCGGCGCGTCCCTGGTTGTCGACGCCGTTGATGTCGACGCCCGCTGCGGCCAGCAGACCGATGATCTCGATCGCCTGCTGCTGCGTCCGGCTGCGGCCGGTCATGTCCTCTTCGCGCGTGCCGACGCCGGCAGCGATCATGATCGCATTCACCCCGGCGCGAGTCGCCAGCTTCGGGTTCGCGCCCTTGGCGAGCAACAGCGACACGACCGCCACGTCGCCGCCCTTCGCCGCACGAACCAGCGGCGTGCTGCCGGCGCCGAGCACGCCGTCGCCGCCACGATCGAGCTTGGTGCGGTAGGGTGCCTGCTGCCGCAGCGCCGCGTCGAGCGGAGCACCGCGGTCGATCAGCATGTGGATGACGTCGAGGCTGGTGAGCGTGTTGTCGATCTCCTTCGGCGACGGCCGGTTCGAGGCAGGCATGGTGTGCATGTCGACCGCCGCGTAGAGCGCGGTCCGCCCGGTCTCGTCGGCCAGCCCCAGGTCGGTGCCGCTGTCGATCAGCACGCCGGCAACATCGTAGTGGCCGTTGATCAGCGCCGAGACCAGCGCGCTGATGCCCTGGCTGTCGACGACGTTGCGGTCGGCGCCGTGCGCGAGCAGGACGCGGGCGCAGCCAACGCAGCCGTCGCGCGCGGCATACAGCAGTGGCGTCAGGCCGCCGGGCGGCAGCCACTTCTCGCGCGGCTCGAGCGTGCGCTGCCGTTCCCAGTTGATGATGGTGGAGCGGGCATTGACGTCGGCGCCGGCCTTGACCAGCGTTTCGATCATCGCCGGATGCCCTTCGGCTGCGGCCCACATCAGGGCGGTCTGGCCGCGCCAGCTTTCCACCGCGTCGACCGACGCGCCGGCCTCGACCAGGACCTGCGCCGCCGCCGGCTTCCCGGTGCGCGCACAGGTCATCAACGCCGTCTCGCCGAGCGGCCCGGTCGCATTCGCGCTCACGCCGGCCTTCAGCAGGCGCGCGATCGTCGCCGCGTCGCCGTTGACGCATGCCAGGTAGATCGGCGTCACGCCGTAGCGGTTCGCGGCGCTGGCGTCGGCGCCGGCGCGGAGCAGCCGGTCGAGCAGCGCGAGGTCACCGTGGCGAGTCGCCCAGTGCAACGGCGTCGTGCCGTCGGCCTCCGCCACGTTGACGTCGACGCGCTTTTGCAGCAATGCCGCCGCCGCGGCGCTATCGCCCGCTTTGACCGCCTGCACCAGGCGAGTGTCGCGCGCCGGCGTCTGGGCGAGCGCGGCATTGCCCGCCGTCAGCAGCATCGCGAGCCACACGATGACCGGTCGTGTCATACGCATCGGCAAATCAATGACGTCCGGCCCAAAGCGGCCAATACGAAGTACTCCAACCTCGATACTCCAACTACGAACCACGAACCACTGAACTAAAGTCCGGCCAGGGCCCCGGTGCTGTCGCCAAGCGTCTGCTCGCGGACCCCCGCCTTGTCGAGCACCGATACCAGCAGGTTGGCCATTGGCGTGTGATCCGGATAGCGCAGATGGCGGCCGCCTTTCAGCCGCCCGGAGGCACCGCCGGCGACCAGGTTGGGAAGCGGGAAGTGATCGTGCGCGTTGCTGTTGCTCATGTTGCTGCCGTAGACGATCACCGAGTGATCCAGCAGCGTGCCGTCACCGTCGGGCGTCGCCTGCAGCTTGTCGAGAAACGCCTTGAAGAGCGTCACGTGGTAGGTCTGGATGCGGACGTTCTTCTCCATTTTTTCGGCGCGATTCTGGTGGTGCGAGATGGCGTGATGGCCATCCGTGACCCCGACCTGCGGATAGGTGCGATTGCTCACCTCGCGCGCGACCATGAACGTCGAGACGCGTGTCACGTCCGACTGGTAGGCGAGCGCCAGCAGCTCATACATCAGGCCGATGTGCTCTTCGAACTCGAATGGGATGCCGGCGGGGCGCTCGGGCAGCAGCAGATCCTCGTCAGCCTGGCTCTTCTCGGCGCGCTGGATGCGACGCTCGATTTCGCGCACGTTCTCGAGGTAGTCGGCCATCATCCGGCGATCCTGCGGCCCGAGCTGGAGCTGCAGGCTCGCCGCCTCGCTGCTGATCGCGTCGAGCATGCTGCGGTCCTCGTGGATGCGCGCCAGCCGCTGCGCGGCGCTGCCGCCGTCGCCGAACATGCGTTCGAATACCTTGCGCGGATTGATCTCCATCGGCAGCGGCGTCGTCGGCGTCCGCCACGACAGCGTGTTCATGTAGATGCAGCCGTAGTCGCGGTCGCACGAGCCGATCAGGCCGGAGTGATCCTCGGTCGCCAGTTCGAGCGACGGCAGGATCGAGTCCTGGCCGATGGCTCGCGCCGCCACCTGGTCGGCGGTGATGCCGGCATAGGCATCGATGCCCTGTGTCGCCTTCGGCCGCACGCCGCTGAGCCAGGTGGTCGGGCTGAGCGAGTGCACGGCGGTCGTATCGGCGGCACGGTGGCCGAGGCCGCTGACCACGGTCAGACGGTCCCGAAGCGGCTCGAGCGGCTTGAGGATTGGCGTGAACTCGAAGCCGGCGCCTTCCGCGGCAGGCGTCCACTTGTCCATGATCGCGCCGTGCGGCACGTAGACGAAGCCAAGCCGCGTCGCCGCCGCCGCCGCGGTCTGCGCCAGCAGGGCGCGCGCCGGGATCATCGAGTCCAGCAACGGCAGCGCCAGCGTGGCGCCGATGCCGCGCAGGAAGGTGCGCCGCGGGAGGTGTTTCTTCGAGATGAACATCGGTGTCTCCAGCCGGCTGAGCGGCTGCTATCTACTCGCGGCCTGACCCAGGGCAGCGCCCTGCGCCTTCTTCATCTGGAACGGCGTGCTCGTCACGATGCCGGACACCAGCGCGGAAAACCGGTATCCGCGGCGCGCCGCGTCAGCCGCGATGGCGCGCACCAGCGGCATGTCACGGTAGTCGACGCCGCGGCCGAGCGCGTAGGTCAGCATCTTCTCCGTGGCGGTCCGGACGAACTGCTCTGGCCGTCTGGTCAGCGCCTGGCGCAGGGCGACGGGGCCGTCCACCCGCGTGCCGTCGGCCAGTTGTCCTTCGGCGTCGATCGCGCCCGCTGCTTCCCTGGTGCGCCATTCGCCGACGCCGTCGAAGTTCTCCAGGGCGAAGCCGAGCGGGTCCATCACGCGGTGGCAGCTCGCGCATCCGGGATCGCGGCGGTGAGCCTCCATCCGCTGCCGTAACGGCTGCGCATCGCCGCCCTCGTCGTTCTCCTTGAGCGCCGGCACGTCCGGCGGCGGTGGCGGCGGCGGCGTGCCGAGAATGTTCTCGAGGATCCACTTGCCGCGCAGCACCGGCGACGTGCGGTTCGGGTAGGACGTGATGGTCAGGATGCTGCCGTGGCCGAGCAGGCCGCGTCGCGCCTCCGTGAGAACCGGGACGCGGCGGAAGTGCGTGCCGTAGATGTTCGGCATCCGTAGTGGCGCGCCAGCCGCTCGTTGACGAACGTGTAGTCGGCGTTCAGCAGGTCGAGCACGCTGCGATCCTCGCGCATGATGCTGGCGAAGAACATCTCGGTCTCGGTCCGGAACGCCTTGCGCAGGTTGTCGTCGAAATCCGGGAAGTCTGGGCCGTTCGGGAAGTGGCTCTTCAGGTTGCGCAGCATCAGCCACTGCCCGGCGAAGTTCTCCACCAGCGCCGCCGACCGCGGATCGCGCAGCATGCGCTTCACCTGGCGGTCGAGCACCGCCGGCTGCGACAGCCTGCCGGCTGCAGCCAGCGTGATCAGCTCGTCATCCGGGATGCGAGCTCCAGAGGAAGAACGACAGGCGCGACGCCAGCTCGAGGTCGGTGACGCGCCGCAGGCCGTCCGCACCGACGCCGGCGACGTTCTGCGCAACGGATCTGGCGGGAGGTTGGACCGCTTCCGTGCGGAACAGGAATTTGGGGTTGGCGAGCACCAGGCGCAGGCCCTGCTCGATGCCGGCATCGAACGACCCCTTCTTCCGCCCCGCGCCGTACATCTCGATCAGCGGCTGCACGTCCGCGGCGGTTACCGGACGGCGATAGGCGCGCCGCGCCACGGTCGAAAGGATTGTCCGGGCGCACGCCATCTCCTCGGCGGCGCCGGCCGGCCGGCAGGTGAAGACGCGGCGTCGGCTCGGCGTGTCGCCGGCGCCGAGAGCGTTGTACGGTCCCTGGATCTTCACGACGTCGATCTTCGGCAAGCCGTTCATGTTCTGCAGATCGTGGTCGCGGCGGTGCGACTGCAGCGGCTCGTCCGACTCGGCGTTGTTGCGGTGCACGAAGGTGACGCCGACCAGCCTCGGCCCTGCCTGCACCGCGACGCGCGTCTTCAGCCGGGCGTCGATGCGGTCAGCGGCCGCCGACATGTTCGTGTCCGAGGCAAGGTTGTCCTCGTCACCACCGACCTGCGCCACGAACACCCGCTCACCGTCAATCGATACTTCCACCTGGTGCGCGAACTCCAGACCGGTCATGTAGCCGACGATGTTGCGCAGCAGGAGGACACTGAAGTCGTAGTCGGCGTCCTGCGGAAAGTTGTGGCGGATCAGGAGGCCGCCGCGCGTGCCGAGCGGCAGCCCATCGACATGATCCGCCTGCTCGGTGTCGGGCGGCACGCGATACGTCCACTGCCCGAGATCGCTGGCGGTGCCGACCGCGAGGCTGCTGACCGTCCGCGCCGCGGCCAGGTATTGCTCCAGCAGGGAAGGCGATACCTTCAGGACGCCGGCCATGTTGTCGAAGCCGTTGCTCTCGTCGTCTGGCGGCAGCAACTCCGTGGCATCGACGGTCAGGTCCAGCAGGTCGCGCACGGCATTGCCGTACTCGGTCCGGTTGAGGCGGTGCACCGGCTTGTGGCCCGGGTCCGGTGTGCGGCTGGCCTGTTCATCGAGCGCGCCTTCCAGGGCGGCGGTGAACGCCTCCAGCGTTGCGTCGTCCGGACGCGGCATGCCCTGGGGTGGCATCATGCGCCCGCGCAGCTTCAGCGCCACCTTCTCCCACGTTTCGGTGTGGGCGGCGACGTCCGCAGGGTCGAGACCGCTCAGCGACAGTCCGCCCGTCTTCAGCCGGTCGCTATGGCAGGAGACACAATACTGCTGGAGCAGCGCCGCCGACGGCCGGGGCGCCAGGGCAGCTGCAGTCGCACGAGTCGGCGCTGCGGTGGTGCCGCCGGGGCCGGTGTTCTGCAACGCGCCAACGGCTGTCGTGCTACGCACCGTCGTGAGGGCCACGGCGACAGCGATAGCGAAGCAGACGCAGGCACGGCGCACCCATCACCTCCAGCCCGCACCCGATGGTTCGGTGCAGGGCGCTGAACTATAACATCAGCACGAACGTCCGCCCCGGCTGAACACCGGGCTGCAGGGGGCCTATTATGACGCGCAACTACTTGTGCCTGCTAGGGATAGTGATTGCCACCGCGGTGCTGTCCGGGCAGCAGCGCTGGATTGGCAGAGGCGACAGCGGCCTGCAGGTCACCGGGATGGTCACCGAGTTCCCCCTGCCCAATCCCGGCAGCGGGCCGACGACGCTGGCGCTCGCGCCGGATGGCACCGTGTGGTTCACCGAGAGCGCCGGCAACCGGATCGGACGCATGTCGCCAGACGGCACCGGGCTGAAGGAATTTGCGCTGCCCAATCCGAACAGTTCACCGCGAATCATCGCCCTCGGCGCCGACAACAACATGTGGTTCTCGGAACACACCGGGAATCGCATCGGTCGCATCACCCCCGAGGGCGTCATTACCGAGTTTCCGATCCCGACGCCGAACAGTCAGCCCCGGGCGATTGCGCTCGGCGCAGACGGCAACATCTGGTTCGGCGAGTTCGCCGGCGGCAAGATCGGGCGGATTTCCCCGGCCGGCGTGATCACCGAGTTCGCCATTCCGACGCCGGACAGCGGTCCGCGGGCGCTGGCCGCCGGACCGGATGGGAACATCTGGTTCTCCGAATTCAATACCAACAAGATCGGCCGGATGACCCCGTCGGGCCAGGTCACCGAGTTCGAGTTGCCGCGGCCCAATTCAGGGCCTGGCGACATTACCGCCGGCAGTGACGGCCACATGTGGTTTCTCGAGCTTGCCGGCCGGATGGACGGGCGCACGCCCGACGGCAATCGAGTCGGCCGCATCACCATGGACGGCGTGATCAGCGAGTTCCCCATCCCGAGCCAGACCGGTTCGCCAATCAACCTTGCCGTCGGTCCCGACCGGAACATCTGGTTCACGAAGGGCAGCTTCCTCGGCACGGCGACCGCGGAGGGCACGGTGATCGAGCTTGCGCTGGTCGCAACCGGCGCTGGCTTGACCGGCGTGACCGCCGGCAGCGATCGCCGGCCGCCCGATCGGCTTGCGAATCGGTTATGGTTCACCGAGTCCGCCGCCAACAAGATCGGCTACCTGGGGTTCGAATAGCCGGCCGGCGCACGGCCTCGTGGAGATCCCTGCAATGCACCGTGCCCTTGCAATGATGCTGTGGCTGGCGGTCGCCGCACTCGGTGCCGCCGCCTTCGGCGTCATCGCGCTGGCGCGCGGCGAGACGGTGAACGCCGCGTGGCTGGTCGTCGCCGGCCTCTGTTCCTACGCTGTCGCCTACCGCTTCTACGCGCGCTTCATCGCCTACCGCGTCATGAGCCTCGACGCGCGCCGCGCCACGCCCGCCGAGCGGCTCGATAACGGCCGCGACTTCGTCCCGACCACGCGCTGGGTGCTCTACGGGCACCACTTCTCAGCCATCTCCGGCGCCGGCCCGCTGATCGGCCCGACGCTGGCGGCGCAGTTCGGCTTCCTGCCCGGAACCATCTGGCTGATTGCCGGCGTCATCTTCGGCGGCGCGGTCCAGGACTTCGTCATCCTGGTCGCCTCGATGCGGCGCGACGGCAAGTCGCTCGGCCAGATGGCCAAGGAGGAAGTGAATCCGATTGCCGGAATCGCGGCGATGGTCGCGGTCTTCGCGATCATGATCATCCTGCTCGCGGTGCTCGCGCTGGTCGTCACCAATGCGCTGCGCGACAGCCCGTGGGGCCTGTTCACGATTGCCGCGACCATCCCGATCGCCGTGCTGATGGGCGTCTGGATGACCAAGGTCCGTCCGGGCAAGGTCGCCGAAGCAACCATCGTCGGTGTGCTGCTGATGGCGGCGGCGCTGTTCGGCGGCCAGTGGGTCGCAGAGCAGCCGGCATGGGCGGCGGCGTTCCGCTGGTCCGGCACCAGTCTGGCGTGGGCGGTGATGATCTACGGCTTCGCCGCCTCGGTCATCCCCGTCTGGCTGCTGCTCACGCCGCGCGACTACCTGTCCGCCTTCATGAAGGTCGGCACCATCGTCGTGCTGGCCGCGGCGATCATCCTGCTGATGCCGCCGCTGAAGATGCCGGCGGTGACCCAGTTCGTCGACGGCACCGGGCCGGTGTTTGCCGGCAAGTGGTTCCCGTTCGCCTTCATCACCATCGCCTGCGGCGCGGTGTCGGGCTTTCACGCGCTGGTGGCAAGCGGAACGACGCCGAAGATGGTGCGCCGCGAATCGGACGCGATGCTGGTCGGCTACGGCTGCATGCTGACGGAATCGTTTGTCGGCCTGATGGCGATGATCGCCGCGGCGACGCTCGACCCGGGTGTCTACTTCGCGATGAACGTCGGACCGGCAGCGCTCGGCACGACGGCGACGTCGGCTGCCGCCAAGATCGCCGAGTACGGGCTTCGTGGTGACCCCGGAACAGCTCACCGGCCTGGCGGCGCAGATGGGTGAGACAACGCTGCTGTCGCGCACCGGCGGCGCACCAAGTCTGGCCGTCGGTATGGCAGGACTGCTCTCCGGCGTGTTCAGCGGCGGCGGGCTGGCGCTGTGGTATCACTTCGCGATCATGTTCGAGGCGCTGTTCATCCTCACCACCATCGACGCCGGTACCCGGGTCGGCCGCTTCATGCTGCAGGAACTGCTCGGGCACATCTGGGCGCCAATGCTGCGCACGTCGTGGTATCCGAGCATCCTGATCTCGTCGTTCCTGGTGGTCGCCGGCTGGGGCTACTTCCTGTATCAAGGGGTGATCGATCCGCTCGGTGGCATCAACTCGCTGTGGCCGCTGTTCGGCATTGCCAACCAGTTGCTGGCCGCGGTCGCGCTCTGCATTGCCACGACCATCGTCATCAAGATGGGCAAGCTGCGCTACGCCTGGGTGACGGTGGTGCCGCTGATCTGGCTGACGGCGGCAACGCTGACCGCCGGCTGGCAGAAGGTGTTCTCCGCCGACCCGACGCTCGGCTTCCTGTCGCATGCCCGCAGCCTGGCCGGTTCTGTCGACCCGAATGCAGCGCGGATCATCTTCAACGACCGCCTCGACGCGGCGCTGTCGCTGTTCTTCATGGCGGTAGTGCTGGTGGTGATCGCTGCGTCGGCGCGCGAGTGGTTCCTGGTCGCGACGCGGCGCAAGGCGCCCGCCGTGAAGGAAGCGCCGTACGTCGAGAGCCGGCTGGCGCCGACTTAGACGCTATCTCGTTCCGGCCGCAGCCTCGGCGCGCCGGTGCGGCACGACGTTGTCCGTGCGGTCGCGGTCGGCTCGTTCGCGCCGGTCCTGCTCGCGGACGAATTCGAGCGTATTGTGCAGCGCCGAAATGGTCGACTCGATGCTGGTCTCGGCCTCCCGCCGCTTCAGGCGCAAGCCGTCGATTTCCCGCTGCACGTCTTCGGCGCGCGCCTGGGCACGGCCGACGAGGAGCTCGGCGCGGCCTTCCGCCTCGCGCACGAGGCGAGCCGCCTCATGCGCGGCGTTCTCGCGCATGTCGTCCGCAACCTTCTGCGCGCTCATCAGCGTCGTCTTCAGGCTGTGTTCCAGGTCGCGGTGCTGCGCCAGGGCCGCCTCGAGCCGCGCGATCTCCTGCCGCAGCCGATCGTTCTCACGCAAGGCGTGTTCGAAGCCCTCGGAGGCCTCGAGCAGGAAGGCCGTGACCTCGGTGCGGTCGAAGCCGCGCATCGACGATCCGAAGCGCGCCTGGCGCATGTCGATCGGGCTGACCGCCAGGCGGCGGTCGGCGAGCGACGGACGACGCGGCTCCGCTTCGTGCGGCTCGGCCGGCAGGTCCGCTTCACTGTTGAACATGTCGGCTCCCGAATATTGCCGTGCCGATTCGCACCAGCGTGGCGCCTTCCTCGACGGCGACCTCGAAGTCGCCGCTCATTCCCATCGACAGCTCGCGCAGCATCGCTGCCGGGACACCAGCCGCCAGCCACTCGTCGCGCAGTTCGCGCAGCCGGCGGAACCACGGGCGTGCGTCTTCCGGTGTATCGGGCACAGGCGGCAGCGTCATCAGTCCAACCAGCCTGGCCGCCTTGCAACGTGCGGCCGCGTCAAACAGCCGCGGTACCGCGGCGGCCGCCACGCCGTACTTGGTCGCTTCGCGCGCCAGGTCCACCTGGACGAGCAGTTCGGGGGTGCGTCCGGCTTCCTCCGCAGCCCGGTCGATCCGCTCGAGCAGCTCCACGCTGTCGATCGACTGGATCATCGCGAACGACGGGCCCGCCTTGCGCGCCTTGTTGGTCTGGAGGTGACCGAGCAGATGCCAGCGGATCGGAAGATCAGGCGCGTCCGCCATCTTCTGCAGCGCTTCCTGGACGCGGTTCTCACCGAAATCACGCTGGCCGGCGGCGAATGCCTCGCGCACGGCGCTGATTGGAAAAGTCTTGGAAACGGCGACGAGCCTGACGGACGAGGGGTTGCGGCCGGCGGATGCCGCCGCTGTGTCGATGCGGGCGCGAACGGCCGCGAGCTGGGAGGAGACGGAGGACATGGCTTCGGGCTCTGGGCTTTGCACCGATGGTACTAAAGCCCAGAGCCGAAGCCGCTTACTACTTCTTGACCATCGCCTGCAACGCGGGCAGCGACGCCTTCACTTCGCCGGCCTTCGGGCCGTCCGGGGCAAGCTTCAGAGTACTGCTCGAGCGCGGCCACCGCGTCCGGGATCTGGCCGAGGTTCAGAGCGGTCATGCCGAGCTGGTAGAACGCCGGCGCATAGCTCGGGTCGGCCTTGGTCGACGATTCGAACTGCGTCTTCGCCTCGGCGAACTTCTGGGCGTTGAACAGGATGACACCCTGGTTGTAGCTGGCCTCGGCGCCGCCGCCGCCCGGGGTCGCCGACGAGTACTGCGAGGCCTTGGTGCCCGCTTCAGCAGCCAGGTCGAACTTCTTCTGCGCGTTATAGACGTTGGCCAGACCGGTGTACGCCTCGCCCGAGTCGGGCTTGAGCTCGACCGTCTTCTTGAACGCGGCCTCCGCCTGCTCGTACTGCTGCTTGTTCGTATATGCGACGCCAAGGTTGTAGTAGCAGTCGCTGCAGGTCGGGACCTTGGCGATCACTTCGTTGAACTTGGCAATCGCCTCGTCGTTCTGGCCGGCGCGCATCGCGGCAATCGCCGCTGCTGCAGTCGCCTGCAACTCCGCCGCAGCCTTGTCATTCCCCGCGGCGCTGCTGGCCGAGAGGTGGAAGGTCAGTTCGGATGGGCGGCCCTGGCTGACGGTTGCGGGCAGCATCTGCGAGCCGATGCCGTCCTTCGTCGCCGTCACCTTCCATTGCCCCGACGCGAGACCGACCTGAAGGAATTCACCCTTCTTGTCGCTCTTCGTCTGGGCCTTGCGGTTCGCCTCGGTCGCCTCGAACGTAACCGTGGCGCCTTCAACTGGCTTGTTCTGGGCGTCGAGCACCTTGCCCTTGACGATGCTCTGCGCCAGTGCGGGCGCGGCCGAAATGGTCAACAGGACAGCAAGCGCGAGTACGCCGCGGATCAGATTGGTCCGCATCTAAAGCCTCCGGAAAATCGCTGGATAAAAGGTGAACGCGTCGGGGACACGTCGGCCAGTGAACCGGTGTCCGTGGAGCCAGTTTACACGAAAGGATATGGCCGCCGCTGTCCGATCCCGCAGCCCGCGAGCAACTCGAAGCTCTGCCGTCAGGCGAAGAACCGGCCCACCGCCTCGATGTCGTGCGTCACGGGCGCCGGCGGCAGCGAGACCAGGAATCGCCGGCCATAGCCCATCGTCTTCAGTCGCGGGTCGAGGATCGCCAGCACCCCGCGATCGGTTCGGTGACGGATGAGGCGGCCAAGGCCCTGCTGCAGATTCAGGATGGCTAGCGGCACCTGGTAGTCGGAGAACGCGTCGCCGCCGTCGGCCTTCATCGCATCGATGCGGGCGGCGGTCACCGGGTCGCCCGGCGAGGCAAACGGCAGCTTGTCGATGATCACGCAGCTGAGCGCGTCGCCAACGACGTCGACACCCTGCCAGAAGCTCGAGGTGGCCAGCAGCACCGCGTTCGGCGTCGATCTGAACTGGTCGATCAGGACCGAACGAGGCGCCGAACCCTGCACCAGGATCGGATAAGGGAGCGCCATCTCGACGAACTGCTGCACGCTGCGTAACACGGCGTAACTGGTGAACAGGACGAACGCGCGGCCGCGGGAGCGCCGCAGAATCTCGACGGTTTCCCGTGCGGCGGCTTCCGCGAAGTTCGGCGCCTTTGGCGGCGGCATCCGCCGTGGCAGGTAGAGCAGCGCCTGGCGCGTGTAGTCGAACTCCGACGCGACGCGCAGCTCATCCGCCTCCTTGATGCCGAGGCGACCCTTCAGGTAGGCGAACGAGGCGTCGACCGCCAACGTCGCCGAGGTGAGCACCACGGTCCGGAAGCGATCGAGCACGGCGGTGCGGACGATGCGCGACACGTCGATCGGTGCGGCGCGCAGGAACACACCGCGACCGCGCGTCTCCAGGAAATAGACGTACTCAGCGTCATCCGCTCGCATCAGCAGCCGGAGGTGGTGGCGCAGCTCGCCCGCGCGCCGCTGCAGCGACGAAGCCGCCTCGCTGCCTTCCGCCGGACCACTGCCGCCCGCTGCTGCCGGAGCGCTGTCGGCGGCTGCCGCTGGACGGCGGTTGGCAGTCGCCAGCAGCGCTTCGAGCGCTTCGAGCGCGCCGGCCAGCATCATGCCGTCCTCGAAGTGCGGCGCGATGGCATCGGCGTCGTAACGCGCGCGCGACTCCGTGGCGCCGCCCCGGGCGCGCGACATCGACAAGCCATGAAAGAAGCCGCGCGAACAATCGGCGATGCGGCCGAGCGCGGCGTCAACCTTCGCATCCGCGTCGCCGAACGGCCGCGTCGCCAGCAGCCGGCCGCCGTCGCCGAGCAGGTCGTCGATGCGGAAGTTGCTGAAGGAGAGGCCGAAATGCTGTGTCGCCACGTCTTCCAGCTGGTGCGCCTCGTCGACCACCAGTGTCGGGCACGACGGGATCACCTCGCCGTAATTGCCCTGCCGCACCGCCCCGTCCGCGCACAGCAGGTGATGGTTGACGATGACAACGTCGGATTCGGCGGCGCGCTGCCGCATCAGCGTGACGAAGCAGTCGCCATGGCGCGGGCAGTCGGACCCGAGGCACGTCTCGGCTTCGGCGGCAATGTCCTTCCAGAATGGCAGGTCCTCCGGCACGTCGCGCAACTCGGCGCGATCGCCGGTCGCGGTCGTCTTCGCCCACTGGTCGATCACCGGCAGCAGGACGCGGTCGCCGGTCTCGATCAACCGCGGCATCGCGGTGCCGCGGCGCGGCACCGCCGTGTTCCCCTCGATGCCGTCACGGTACATCTCGAACCGGTGCAGGCAGAGGTAGTTGGATCGCCCCTTCATCATCGTGACGGTGAAGGGGACTGGCACCGCCTGCTGCAGCGCCGGCAGGTCCTTGAAGAAGATCTGTTCCTGGAGGTTCTTGGTGCCGGTCGAGATCAGGATGCGCTGCCGGTTGAGGATGGCGGGGATCAGGTAAGCGAGGGTCTTGCCCGTGCCAGTGCCCGCTTCAGCGAGCAGCGTGCCGCCAGATTCGACGACCGCGGCCACGGCGGCGGCCATCTGCTGCTGTCCACCGCGCGGCTCGTAACCAGGGACGGCGGCGGCGAGCGCGCCACCGCTGCCGAAGAAGGCGAGCGTCCTGGCGCTGAGCAGGCCCGAACGTTCGGACCGTCCTATTGCTGTTCCTGGTACAGCGGGAACGTCCGGCACAACCGCTCGACCTCTTCCTTCACCACGGCGAGGGTGCGCGTGTCGTCGGGCGACGCCAGCACGCGGGCGATCAGGTCGCCGACCAGGTCCATCTCGGCCTCGCGCATGCCGCGCGTGGTGACCGCCGGGGTGCCGACGCGGATGCCGCTGGCGACCATCGGCGGATTCTGGTCGAACGGGATCGCGTTTTTGTTGACGGTGATGCCGGCCTTGCCGAGCGCCGCCTCTGCGACCTTGCCGGTGATGCCCTTCGAGAAGACGTCGACCAGCATCAGGTGGTTGTCGGTACCGCCGCTGACCAGCCGGAAGCCGTGGCCGCTGAGCGAGGCGGCGAGCCGCTGCGCGTTGGCAACCACCTGGCGCTGGTACGCCGCGAACGCCGGTTCCATCGCTTCCTTGAAGCACACCGCCTTGGCCGCGACGACGTGCATGAGCGGACCGCCCTGCACGCCGGGGAACAGCGCGCGGTCGAGGTCCTTGGCGTACTGTTCGCGGCACAGCACCAGGCCGGAACGCGGCCCGCGCAGCGTCTTGTGCGTCGTCGAGGTCACGAAGTCGGCGTGCGGCACCGGGCTCGGGTGAACGCCGGCCGCGACCAGGCCGGCGATGTGGGCCATGTCCACGACCATTGGCGCGCCGACCGCGCGCGCGACGGCAGCGATGCGCGGGAAGTCGATGACCCGTGGGTACGCGCTGGCGCCGACCATGATCATCTGCGGCTTGTGCTCGTGCGCGAGCCGCTCCAGCTCTTCGTAGTCGATCCGTTCGTCGTCCTTGCGCACGCCGTAGGGAACGATGTTGTACAGCTTGCCGGAGAAGTTGAGCGGATGGCCATGCGTCAGGTGGCCGCCGTGCGCCAGGTTCATGCCGAGCACCGTCTGTCCCGGCTTCATCAGCGTCAGGTAGACCGTCATGTTCGCCTGCGCGCCGGAATGCGGCTGGACGTTGGCGTGCTCGGCGCCGAACAGCGCCTTTGCACGGGCAATCGCCAGCGACTCTGCGACGTCGACGAACTCGCAGCCGCCGTAATACCGCCGCCCGGGATAGCCCTCGGCGTACTTGTTGGTCATCACCGAGCCGACCGCTTCGAGCACGGCGTTGCTGACGAAGTTCTCGGACGCGATCAGCTCGAGTCCTTCTGCCTGGCGGTGCGCCTCGTTGCGGATAGCCCCGGCAATCTCCGGGTCGGACTCTGCGAGGGAACGCTGCATCAGGGAAAGCGGAGCGACTTCGGGCATTGCCGTGATTGTACTATGCCGCCAATACGCGGTGGCCAACGCGCAATGCCCGATGCGCAATGCTCAATCACAAGGCACAATGGCCAAGGTCGTGTGCGTTGCGTAGCCGAGACGTCACCCGTTTGCATTGAGCCTTGTCATTGAGCATTCAGCATTCCGCATTGAGCATTGAGCCTTGAGCACCGTCACCATCTCGGCACGCGGCGAGCTTCGCATTCGCAGCGGCCATCCCTGGATCTATCGCAGCGACGTCATCGACGTCGCCGCCTCGGCCGGCGACATCGTCAAGGTGCTCGGACCGCGGCAGCGGACGCTCGGGTCCGCGCTCTTCAGCGACCAGTCCCAGATCCCGATCCGGATGCTGACGCGTGGCGACGTAATCGCCGACGAGGCCTTGATCGCAAAGCGGCTGCGCGCCGCGATTGCCTACCGCGAATCGCTCCATCTCGACGCCAGTGCCTACCGGTTGGTGCACGGCGAAGGCGACCTGCTGCCGTCGTTGATTGTCGACCGCTATGGAGACTACGTCGTGGTCCAGGCGCTGTCGCAAGGGACCGATCGACTGCTGCCGATGGTCACGCAACAGCTGATCGAACTGGTGCGACCGGCCGGCATCCTTGCGCGCAACGATCCGAAGGTGCGCGCGCTCGAAGGACTGGCGCAAACGGTGGAAGTGCTGCACGGCAGCATCCCGGACGCGGTGATCGTGCACGAGGGGGCAGTCGAATACGCGGTTGACCTGCACAGGGGACAGAAGACCGGCCTGTTCCTCGACCAGCGAGAGAACCGCGACGCCGCGGCACGCTACGCGCGCGGTCGCCTGCTGGATTGCTTCAGCTACAACGGCGGCTTCGCGCTGCGGCTGGCACGGCAGTGTGAGCAGGCCGAAGCAATCGACATCTCCGCCGACGCCGTGCAGCGCACGCGCGACAATGCGGCGCGCAACGGCCTGCCCGAGCTGCAGGTGCGTGAGGCCAACGTGTTCGACGAGCTGCGCCGGTTGGAACGGAGCGGCGCCCACTACGACACCATCGTGCTCGACCCGCCGGCATTTGCGAAGAACAAGGCGTCGATACCGAACGCTTTGGCCGGCTACAAGGAGATCAACCTGCGGGCGATGCGGTTGCTGTCGCCGGGCGGGTATCTCGTCACGTGCAGCTGCTCGTACAACGTCACCGAGGAGATGTTTGCCGAGATGCTGCACCAGGCCTCGATCGACAGTCATACGCCGGTGACGCTGGTCGAGAAGCGCATGCAGGGTCGCGATCATCCGGTGCTCGTGGGCGTGCCGGAGACCTACTACCTCAAGTGCTTCATTCTTCGGCGCGTCGAATGAGCCAACGGCCCGAACGGCACGAACGCCGCGAACGTTCCTAGTTCAGGTCTGGCGGCACGCGGCGCCTGGTCGCCTGTTCGAAGGCGTACGCGAGTGCGAGCAGGCGTGGCTCGCTGCAGGCGCCGGCGGTGAACGTAACCCCGAGGCGGGCGGGCCTGGTGGTAAACCCGGCCGGGAACGGTGGCAGCGGGGAGTGCGGTACCGTGCCGAACGGCACGATCACGGACGGGTAGCCGGGCGGTGCGGCCAGCGATGCGCCGGCGGCGCCCGGAAACAGCAGCGCGTCCAGGTTGTGCGCCCGGAGCGCGGCGTCGATGCCGGCGCGCCCGCCGAGCGCCACATCCCGCTGACGATCGGCAAGGTAGCGCGCCCGGTCAGCCTCGAGGTCGACTTCGTCGGAGATGTCCAGCTCGCCCTGGCCGTAGTTCAGCGCGCCGGCATGCGCGCGGTTCCACGACCGCAGCTCGGTGAGGGTCTTCACCGGGGCGCGGCCGCCGAGTGTCTGCAGCCACGCGTTGAAGTCCCGCTTCATGCCGTATTTCAGCACCACCGAGCAGTGACCGTCTCGCCCCTTCGCGCCGCCGGCACCGGCACAGATGCCCCAGGACACCGCGTTGATTGCGGCGTTCGGCGACGTGACCGACGGCACGTCGGCCGGATCGACGATGGTGGCGCCGTGGGCGCGGAGGAGGGCAATCGCCTCGCTCATCACCGCACGTCCGGCGCCGGTCAGGCCGCCGCCGCGGCCGACAATGCGGCCGCCGCCCGGCAGCACGATCGCGTCGTAGTAGTAGGCGCGCGGAATACCGATGCGCGCACCGCGCAGCGCAGCCGCATCCAGAAACCGCGTGTAGTCACGGTCGGCAGGTGGCCGGCACGCGTTGGTGGCGGCGTCGCGCGCATCGGGGACCGCGCCCTCCAGTGCGCCGAGGAGCAGTGCGGCGTCGGTCACGCTTCGCGCCATCGGTCCAGGCGTGTCCTGGTCGGCGGTGATCGGCATGACGCCGTAGCGGCTGATGCGGCCGACCGTGGGCTTGATCCCGACCAGCATCGTCTCGTTGGCCGGGCTGAGGATCGAGCCCGACGTTTCGGTGCCGACGTTTGCCGCCCAGAAACTGGCTGCGGTGCCGCTGCCGGAGCTCGAGCCGCCGGTGTCGAGGAGAGGCCGGCCGTCGTTGCGGCCCGGGCGCGAGTCGACGCGCGGGTCGTAGGGGTTCATCGAGTAGCCGCCCAACGAGCTGTAGCCGTTCGGCATCGTCGGCGATACCCAGTTGGCGAGCTCGGTCAGCACGGTCTTGGCAATGATTACTGCGCCGGCATCGCGCAGGTTGCGCGTCAGCGTCGCCTCGTACGGCGGCACCAGGGTGGCAAACGCCAGCGCGCCGCCGGTCGTCTTCATGTCAGCCGTCTGGATGTTGTCCTTGAGCGCGATCGGAATACCGTGCAGTGGACCGCGCACCCGGCCGGCGCGGCGTTCGCGGTCGCGTGCATCGGCGTCGGCGAGCGCGCGCGGGTTGACGGTGATGACCGCGTTCAGCCGCGGCTCCAGCCGGTCGATCCGCGCCAGCGACTGCTGCACCAGGTCACGTGAGGTGGTGTGGCCCTGCTGCATCGCCTGCATCATGCCGGTCATGCTCGCTTCGACGACCGAGAAGGCGCGCTGCGGCGGCGCCGCGCCGCGGCGAGCAGGTGGCTGGGCGGCGAGCTGCGTCACCAGCCAGGCGGCAACGCAGCAGCAGGTGAAGAGCGGACGCATCGCCGGATATTATGCGAACGGTGACTCGAAGAACGGTATTGGTGACCGGCGCATCTGCCGGCATCGGCGAGGCGTTCGCGGATGTCTTTGCCGCGGCTGGTTTCGACCTGGTGCTCGTTGCCCGGCGCGAGGAGCGGCTGCGGACGGTGGCGGCGCGACTCGAAGCGGCGCACCAGGGCTTGCGTGCCCACGTCATCGTTACGGACCTGGCGGCGCGCGAGGCGCCGCAGCAGCTCTGCGCCGAGCTGGAGGCACGAGGGCTGACCATCGATGCGCTGGTCAATAACGCCGGTTACGGCGTGTCCGGCGTCTACACGGCGTCGCCCTGGAGCACGCACGAAGCGATGCTGCAGGTCATGGTGGTAGCGGTAGCGGAGTTGACGCACCGGCTGCTGCCGGGGATGGTGGCGCGGCGATATGGCCGCATCATCAACGTGGCGTCGCTCGCCGGGCTGGTGCCGCCGCCGGCCGGGCACACGCTCTACGCCGCAACCAAGGCGTTCCTCATCAAGTTCTCGGAAGCGCTCTCGCACGAGGTGAGCCCGTTCGGCGTGCACGTCACCGCGCTCTGTCCCGGTTTCACGTTCAGCGAATTCCACGACGTGACCGGCACCCGCGCCGAGGTCAGCACGCTGCCGTCGTGGTTGTGGATGGACGCACCGACGGTCGCACGCCAGGGCTTCGCGGCGGTGATGGCCGGCACCGCCGTCTACGTCAACGGCCGCGCCAACCGCACCATCGAGGCGCTCGTCCGCTACATGCCGAGGCGCCTGGTCACGCGCGTGGGCCGAGCGATGGGACGCAAATACCGCAAGACCTGAACACGAGCGCTGCACGCGCGACCGCACCGGGCGCGTTGCCACCGGGTCGCCGCCCGGGCTGCGATTGGTCTGCCTCGTGCAGCGCCGCCTGACGTGGAACGCGCGCGAAGCTGGACCGAGCTGCTCGAACAGCTGTTCGAGGGCTCGTGGAATGCCGAACTGCAACGGTTCCGATCGCCGTACGCCTTCCGCGGCCTCTCCGCCGCGACCCACGAGCTGTCGACCAGCCTTTTACGCCTGGCGGCCGGGCGCGCCGACATCCACAAGCTCGAGGTGGCGCTGGTGCGCAACTTCCGCAAGTACGCCCACGACCAGACCGCAACCGGCGTCGACTCGATGTGGCACTGGCTGGCGGTGGCGCAGCATCACGGCCTGCCGACCCGGCTCGTCGACTGGACCTATTCGCCGTTTGTCGCCCTGCACTTCGCCACGGAACATCCCAACGTCGAGACCGACGGCGTGGTCTGGTGCGTGAACTTCGTCGAGGCGAACAAGCGGCTGCCGAAGCAGCTCCGGTCGATGCTCGAAGACGAACACTCGCAGACCTTCACCACCGACATGCTGAGCGAGTTCCGCTCGCTGCGCGCGTTCGACGAGCTGGGCCGTCATCCGTTCGTCATCTTCCTCGAGCCGCCGTCGCTCGACGTCCGCATCCTCAACCAGTTCGCACTGTTCTCGATGATGCCGAGTCCGAGCGCGCGGCTCGACGAGTGGCTCGCGGACCATCCCGAGCTCTGCCGCCGGGTTGTGGTACCGGCCGAGCTCAAGTGGGAAGTGCGTGACAAGCTGGACCAGGCCAATATCAACGAGCGCACCCTCTTCCCCGGCCTGGACGGCCTCAGCCGTTGGCTCGAGCGCTATTACCAGCCAAAGCGCCGACCGTAGCCACTGGGGAAGCCGGACCGTTCTTTGCACTGCAGGGCTGCATGAAGCTTCGGGCGCTCGGAACGGTCTCCTTGGTCATCACCCTGCTCGCCGCCTCCGGCTGTAACCGCACGGTCGACAACGCGCAGCACGCCGACGCCATGCGTGCGTTGCTCGGCAGCACGCCGGCATGGGTCGATCGTTCCGCGCTCGGCAAGCGGCTGTGGGCAATCGAGCAGCAGTTCTACGAGGGGCGCCAATTCCTTCCGGCCTGGATCGACGGCGATCGCAATACCCCGCAACTGAAGGACCTCGTCTCGCAACTCCACTACTCGCAACGGCATGGTCTCGAGCCGGCCAGCTACCGCGTGCAGGAATTCGAGCGTGCCCGCGAAGAGTCACAGACCAAGAGCAGCGGGACCCGCTTCGACGTGGTGCTGGTGCCGGAGCTCGACGCGAAGGCGACCTATGCCTACCTGCAGTACGCGGCGGACCTGCTTGGCTGGCGCCACAGTCCGTCCGAGGTGTACGAAGACTGGCTCGAGGTGCCGAAGAAGGACGATCTCGTCGCGCGCCTCTCCAGGGCGATCGACAACCACGTTCGCGAGACGCTCGAGGAGCTCGCGCCGACGCACCCGCAGTACAAGGGACTCCAGGCCGCGCTCGTCCGCGAGCGGCAGAACTCGACCGGTCACGAGCAGGTGCTGAAGATGAACCTCGAACGGTGGCGCTGGGCGCCCCGCGCCCTCGGCGATCGCTACATCCTGGTCAACGTGCCCGCTTACCAGATGCAGGTGATGGAAGGCGATGACAAGCCGGTGCTCGCCATGCGCGTCATCGTCGGCAAGCCCGATCACCCGACGCCGCTGTTCAGCGACAAGATGACCTACGTGGTGTTCAGTCCCTATTGGAACATCCCGGAAAGCATTCTCCGCAAGGAGACGCTGCCGCGCGTGCAGCAGGATCCGTCCTACCTCGAACGGAACCGCATCGAGGTGGTCGCCACCAGCGGCAAGGCGGAGCCGATCGACCCTTCGACCATCGACTGGTCAGATGAAGCCGCGCTCGAGGGGGTGCGTTTCCGCCAGGCGCCCGGCGACGAGAACGCGCTCGGCCTGGTGAAGTTCATCTTCCCGAACCACTTCAACGTCTACCTGCACGACACGCCGTCGGACCAGCTGTTCTTCAAGGACCAGCGCGCGCTGAGCCATGGCTGCATCCGCCTGGAGCAACCGGTGCAGCTGGCCGAGTACGTGATGAGCGATCGCTCGGAGTGGACGGCGGATCGCATCCAGGCAGCGATGCACGCCAGCGAGGAGCAGACCGTGACCCTCAAGAAGCAGCTGCCGGTGCATATCGGCTACTGGACGGCGTGGGTGGATGCCGACGGCAAGACGGTCATCTATACCGACGACCCGTACAACATCGACAAGGCGCAGGCCGGGCTGATCGGCAAGATCAAGGGATCGACGAAAGCGGCGAGCTAGGTCTGGAACCTGGCCGTGGCGTCCGGCGTCAGCCGGACCTCACGCAGACAGGAACTGGCGGGCGAGACGTTCGATCAGCGCATTCAAGGTCTCGCCGTCGAGCACGAACGCCGCCGAGTCGGGCAGCCACGACAGCTTGTAGCTGCGCGACATCGCCGACACCCAGATCTGCCGCACCGGCGCGTTGGGGCTGACGACGAACTTCGTCGGCGCCGGCTCCTCGAAGACGATCTGCAGCACGCCGTTCTGCAGCTCGACCTCGAAGCCCTCGCTCGTCCGCGAGCGGCAGCAGCGCGTGCTGCGCAGCTGTTCGAGGGCCTGGTCCGCCCGCGAGGCGGAACTCCTGCTCGGAGAGCGTCTCACGGACGTGCCGCGTCAGCGTCGTCGTCCGCGCGAGGCGACGTAGCAGCGTGCGGGCGCGCGCCGTCATGCCCGGCTGCTTCATGCGCACCTCGAGCTTGTGCTCCTTGCCGTCGAGCACCGCGGGCGTGAAGCCGAGCGTGTAGTGGCTGTGCAGCTCCTGCGCGACGCGCGTGAACGTCGGCGCGAGCTCGGCGGTCTTTTTCAGCTCGAAGTAGCCGCCGCCGGTTTCCTCCGCCAGCTTGCGCAGGCCGCGATCGGGCCGCGAGCGCAGCACGCGCTGGCCGTTGAAGAACTCCGACTGCAGCCCGATGGCGTAGATCATCACCTCCTTCGTCGCGCGCCCGCTCCAGCACCTCGCCGAAACCGAGCCGGCTCGCCGTGTCGTCGCCGTCGGTGAAGATGAGGACGACCTTGCGGCCCGTCGATCTCGGCCTCGAGCGCCTCCATGCTCTGCGTCGATGGCGTCGTAGAGCGCGCGTCGGATTGCCGAACTGCAGGTCGTTCAGCGCGCCGATCAGGTCGTCGCGATCGTTGGTGAACGTGCCGCTGAACTCGATCTTGTCGCTGAACGCGCCGACCTGCGCCTTGTCCTGCGGCAGCATCCGCAGCAGGAACTGCTCGGCGGCCGGCGTTCAGCAGCTCGAGGTTGCGCGGTCATGCTGCCGCTGTAGTCGAGCATGACGACGACCGTGAACGGCTGCACCTCGTTCTCGAAGAACGGTGATCTCCTGCGGCTTGCCGTTGTCGAGGATGGTGAAGTCTGTCCTGCTCAGGTTCGGCACCAGCCGCCCGTCGGCGTCGGTGACCGTGGTGAGGACCGGCACGATCCGGGTGCCGGCCCGGAACGTCGGCTGCTGCGCGACGACGGCGAGCAGCCGGCGCACGCGACGACCAGCGCCGACGTCAGGAGCGTAGCGCATAGAGCGAGCTTAGCACGCGCCATTCCGCAGTATATTCCGGACGTGCGATGCATCTTCTCGATGCCTCCGTCTTTTCTGCCCTGCTCTGCGTCCTGCGCGGTGCCCCGCCCAGGCGCGCCGCAGGTCACCGGCATCGTGCTCGACGCGTCCGGCGCGCCCGCTGGCCCGAACGCCACGGTGACCGTTGGCGGAGCGCCGGTCGACCACCGGCGGCGACGGCACCTTCGACGTCTGACGGTGCCGCCGACGGCGCAGGCCATGCGTCCAGGCGACCGCCCCCGGCTTCGCCACCGCCGCGCGTGACGTGACCGGGCCGGCCACCGGCGTCCGCGCTGACCCTGCAGCCGGCGCCGCTCGTCGACGCGGTGGCTGGTGACCGCCTCGCGCGGCGCCGAGCGCCTCTCGACCGCCGGCCGGCACCACGCGTGGTCACCTCGGCCGAACTGCTCAATTCCGGCGCCGGCTCGCTCGACGATGCCCTGCGCAGCACGCCGGGCTTCAGCCTGTTCCGCCGCTCCTCCTCGCGCGTCTCGCAACCCGACGACGCAGGGTGTGACGCTGCGCGGCGTTTCCGGGTCGGGCGCGAGCCGCACGCTGGTGCTGGCTGACGGCCTGCCGCTGAACGATCCGTTCGGCAGCTGGGTCTACTGGAACCGGGTGCCGCAGGCGGCCGTCGAGCGGGTCGAGATCGTGCGTGGCGCCACCGGCGACCTCTACGGCGCCGACGCGCTCGGCGGCGTCGTCCAGGTGCTGACGTTCGCCCCCGGCCACACGCGGCTGCGCGTCACCGCCGATGGCGGCTCGCACGGCACCGCGGCGCTTCTCCGGGTTACGGCAGCACGCAGCGGGCCGGCTGGTACGGCGAGGGCGCCGGCGAATGGCTGCGCACCGACGGCGTCGTCACGGTCGGTGAGGAGGTGCGCGGTCCGATCGACGTGCGATGCCGACAGCGACTACGGCACCGGATTCTTCGGCGGCGGCTACAACCCGGGCGCCTGGCACGCTGGCGCTGCGCGTCAACCTCTATGACGAGAACGCGCGGCAACGGCACGCCGCTGCAGGTCAACACCACCGACTGGAAGCAGGTGTCCGGCGATGCCGGCGGCTCGCCGGCGGCGGCGCCTGGCTGGTGCGCGGCTCGGGCGGCACCCAGGAGTACTACCAGACGTTCACGCGCCGTCGCCGCCGGGCGGCGCGACCGAGCGGCTGACGACGGAGCAGACGACGCCGACGCACGTTCGGCAACGTTTCGGGGCAGTGGACGCGCGCGATTCGGGCCGGCGACGCTCCTGGTCGGCGCCGAAGGGCAAGCGGACCGAATCGCGAGGTCGAGGAGATCGCGCTACTCGCTGATCAACGGTGTCAGTACCGGCACCGTTCTTCGCCGGCGGCACGGAGACGACCGGCGCGGCTGCTTCGGGCGCGTCAGCCTGGTCCCGGTGACGCGGCTGACCCTCGTGCTCGGCAGCCGCGGCGACTTCTGGCGTCGATGCCGCGCGACCACGTCACTGCCCGACCACACACGTCGAACTTTCTTCAGCCCGCGCGTGTCGGCGGCGTTCCAGGTATCTGATGCGGTCTCGCTGCAGGCCTCGGCGTATCGCTCCAGCCGGACACCGTCGCTGAACGAGCTGCATCGCGGCTTCCGCGTCGGCAGCGATCGTGACCAACCCGAATCCCGCTGCTCGATCCGGAGCAGCTTGACCGGCGTCGAGGGCGGCGTGCTGTTCACGCCGCGGCATGGTCTCGGCGCGCGCGACCGCGTTCACCAACCAGCTCGACAACGCCATTACCAACGTCACGGTCCAGACCGCGCCAATCGTGCGGCAGCGGCAGAATACCGATACGGTGCGCGCCTCGGGCCTCGAGCTGGAAGCCGACATTCGCCCGTCGAGCCGCTGGACGGTCGGCGTGCTGGTCGTCGCCGTCACCCGGTCGCGCTTCGCCGGATGCGCCGGCCCAGCCGGCCCTCGAAGGCAATCGCGTGCCGCAGGTGCCGACGCTTCCAGTTGGGCGGCAGCCTCACCTACGTCGATCCGCACGGCTTCACCGGCGTCACTGCAGGCCCGCGTCTTCGGCGCGCAGTTCGACGACGACCTGAACGACTTCGAGCTGGAGCGCTACGGCGTGTCGATCTCGTCGGCCAGCCAGCAGCTGCTGCGCGGCCTCAACGTGTTCGTCGCAGTCGAGAATCTGTTCGACGCGGACTACGACACCGGGCGGACGCCGCTGCGCACCATCGGCTGGCCGCGCACCGCTCGTGCCGGCGTCAGGGTGTTCCTGCCGTAGGATGATCCAGGCAGGGACGGCTCAGGGCCGTCCTGCCGATTGCAATCTCGGTCCGTGATGTGAGGTTTGGGTCCTCCCGCTATGCCAGCAACTGTGTATGTGGTCGGCCGGTTCGTCGCGAAAGCCGGCAAGGAAGAACAACTGAAGACGGTGTTGAACGGCTTGATCGCGCCGACGCGGCGCGAGATCGGCTGTTACCAGTTCGACCTGCTGGAGAGCGCCACCGACCCGCACGAGTTCTCCATCGTCGAGCGGTGGGACGGGACGAAGGGGCTGGATCAGCACCTCGCGTCCGACTACGTGCAGGGCGCTCTCGCCAGGGTTGAGCCGCTGGTCGAGGAGCCACCGGACATTCGGCGTTACTCACTGGTCTGATGCGCGGATCGATGCTGGCGGCGGTGCTGCTGGCGCTGCCGGGCAGCGTGCAGGCGCAGGTGCCGCTGGAGGCGCTGCTGCCGCGCGCGGCAGCGTACGTACGCCAGTTCGAAAAGGACCTCGGCTCCGTCGTTTCCGAGGAGCTGTACCGGCAGGACATCCGTCCCGCCGGCGCGGGCGCCGGCCTGTCGCAGCGGCAGGGCGGTGGCACCGAGTTGCGGTCCGACTTCCTGCTGGTGCAGGTCGAGGGCCAGGGCTGGCTGCCGTTCCGTGACGTCTTCGAGCGCGACGGCAAGCCGCTGCGCGACCGCGAGGATCGGCTGGCGGCGCTCTTTCTTGTCGAACTCCCGCGGCGCACTCGACCAGGCGCGCAAGATCATGGACGAGAGCGCGCGCTACAACATCGGCAACGTCAACCGCAACGTGAACGTGCCGACGCTGCCGCTGGTGTTCCTGCTGCCGGAATCGCGCGAGCGGTTCTCCTTCAGTGACGGCAAGGCCGACGCCAGCTCGCCGGGGCGCGTCGTCGAATTCAGGGAAACCGGCCGGCCAACCTTCGTCTCGACGACCGGCAACCGTGACCTGCCTGTCTACGGCCGCTTCTGGATCGACGAGGAAGCCGGTACCGTGCACCGCACCGAGCTGCACATGGTCGACACGGCGCTCGAGGGGCACGTCACCGTGACCTATGACGTCGACCGCGCTACCGGGATCCGCGTCCCGGTCCGGATGGAAGAACGCTACAAGCGGCAGCGGGACGCCAACGAGGTGCGCGGCGTCGCCACCTACTCGCGGTTCCGCAAGTTCCAGGTGAGCACAACGGAAGAGGTTGGGCCCTGAGAGGGTATGATCCAGAAATGAGAAAGGCGCTTGCGTTCACCGCGGTGTTGACCCTGCTCGCCTGTTCCTCGGCGCCGGCGCAACAGGCCGGCGGCAGCGGAGCGAACGAAGTCGCTGCCCGGGTCGGCGACCGCGTCATCACCATCAAGGAGCTGGAGGACCGCTGGCAGTCGGAGCAATCCGGCGTCAGCACGCCGAGGCGCTGCAGATGCTATACGACGGGCGCCGCACCGCGCTCGACGACATCATCGCCGAGATGCTGCTTGACGCAGGCGGCCAAGGCGGCCAACGTGACGGTGGATGCCTACGAGGAAGCCGAGATCGGCAAGCGCCTCAAGCCGATCAGCGACCTGGAGGTCGGCGTCGTTCTACCAGGCGAATGTCAGCCAGATGCAGGGCCGCGCGCTCGAAGCGATGGCGCCGCTCATCAGCGAATTACCTGCAGGAACAGCAGCGGGCGACGGCGCGCCGCGAGCTGATCGCCGACCTGCGCAAGAGCGGCCCGGCCGTCCGCGTGATGTTCGAAGCGCCGCGAGCAAACATCGCCGTGGACGCGAACGACCCGTCACTGGGCCCGGCGTCGGCGCCGGTCACGATCGTCGAGTTCTCGGACTTCCAGTGCCCGTTCTGCCAGCGCGCCGTGCCGACGCTCAAGCAGGTGCGCGCCAAGTACGGCGACAAGGTCCGCATCGTCTGGAAGGACTTTCCGCTGACGCAGATCCACGCGCAGGCGTTCAAGGCGGCGGAAGGCAGCCGCTGCGCCGGGGAGCAGGGCAAGTTCTGGGAATTCCACGACCACCTGTTCGCCAACCAGCAGGCGCTGCAGCCCGAGGCGCTCAAGAAGTACGCCGAGCGACCTTGGCCTCGATGCGGCGAAGTTCGGCAGTTGCCTCGACTCGTCGAAATACGCCGAGACGGTGCGGAACGGCGTCGCCGCCGGTCAGAAGCTCGGCGTGAACTCGACGCCGACGCTCTACATCAACGGCCGCGTCCTGCAGGGTGCGCAGCCGCTCGAAGCGTTTTCCGCGATGATCGACGACGAGTTAGCCAAGGCGAGATAGCCCCACAGGCGAATCAGCCTAGGGCACGAGCACGATCTTGCCCAGCGCGCCGGCAGCCATCACCGCTTCGTGCGCCTCTGCCGCGGTTGCGAAGCGGAACTCCCGCGCAATGACCGGCTTCAGCGTGCCGTTCTCCAGCCCGGCGACCAGGCCGGAATGAATCTGGTGCAGTTCCGCCGGTCCGGCGTTCACCAGCGTCATGCCGAGGATCGCCGCGTCCCTGCCCATCGTCTTGCGCGGGTCGATCTCGACCCGGCCGCGATTGCCGACGACGACGACGCGGCCGCGAGGCGCCAGGATGTCGAGGTCGCGATCGAGGTTGACGTTGGCGAGCATCTCGAGCACGACGTCGACACCGCGCCCACCGGTCAGCGGCAGCACCCGATCGAGGTAGCCCGCTTCGCCGTGGTTGAGGGCATCGTGCGCGCCCTGATCGCGGACCTGCTTGAGGCCGTCGGCGGTTCCCGCCGTGCCGATCACCTGCATGCCGTGCGCACGGGCCAGTTGCACGGCCGCGGTGCCGACGCCGCCGCTCGCGCCATGGACGAGGACGGTCTCACCGGCGCGCGCCTCGGCACGGATGAACAAGGCGCGCCATGCGGTGCCGTAGGGCACGCCGAGCGCGGCGCCCTGCTGGAACGACACGCGCGCCGGCAGCCGCTGCACCTGCCACTCGTCGCACACGGCCAGTTCTGCGCCGCCGCCATTCACGGCGTGGGCATAGACGCGGTCACCCTTGTGAACGCGGGTGACATCCGCGCCAACCGCCTCGACGACGCCACCGATATCAGTGTGGGGAACGTAGGGCAGCGCGGGCTTGCGCGCGTAGGTACCGGAGCGGATATAGGCGTCGACCGGATTGACGCCCACGGCATGGACCCGGACCAGTACCTGCGATGGAGCCGGAGCTGGATCCGGCACCTCTTCGACGTTCATGACGTCGGGTCCCCCGAAGCTGCGGACGACGATCGCTTTCATGACGGCGATCTTACGTCGAGTGCCGCCAGCCACTGGCATTGCGGCGGCCCGGGTGCGGCGCCCCGGAGGTCACCGGCTCAGCGCGTCCGATGCGGTAGCTCCTCGGCCACGGCGTCGACGATCAACTGAATCAGCCCAGGCTCGGACATGGCGGCGACGTCCTCGTCCTCCGTGTTCAGGCCGTAGGCGCTGATGATGTTGAGTAGCCGCGCGGTGCCGAGTGCGCCAAGCTCCTGGGCCAGGACATCCAGGCTTCTCGCGCCGACTTCGAAGGGGTCGAGGATAGGTTGGGCGACGGCGGCCGGTCTGACCGGCACCCGCAGGCGCGGCGCCGGTCGGTCGGATATCGGCGTCGCCACGACCTGGGTGCGCAACCGGGTTGGATGGCGCGCGCGGCGCAGCGCCCCCTCCATGTAGACCGCGGAAAGGCCGCCGGCCCAGTAGGCGAGGTGCTCGCGTTCCGGCTGCCGCGATTCGACGGAGGAGACAAAGGGGCCGTCGCTCGTACCCTGGATTGGCACGAACTCGAGCCACCCCTCCCACATACCGTCCACGGCCTGCCGGCCGACCACCCGCGCCTGGTACGATCCTGACGCATCGCCGACCGGTTCCTCGAAGACGCGGAACACTTCAGCCATGGCGTTCTCCTTTTGCGCAACGATCAGCGCAAGCGGCATGCCGATTACGCGGCGAAGATCGGGCGCGCGAGGAAAGCGGTTGCACTCGGCCCGACCAGGGCATGCATCGGTTGGTTTTGAACATCTTGGGGAGGACCGTGACCAGTAATCCATACGGCAAGTACATCGACGGGCGCGAACCGCTGCGCTCGTTGGAAGACACGCCCCGACGAATCGCCACGTTGGTCCGGGCCTGGCCGGCAGCCACGTTCGAGCGCTCGTATGCGCCAGGCAAGTGGACCGCGGCGCAGATCCTGGTTCACCTGGCGCAGGCCGAGATCGTGCTGGCGACACGGTTGCGGTTCGCGCTCGCCGAGAACGGCGTCACGATCCACGCGTTCGATCAGGACGCGTGGATGGCCGCGGAGCCGGCGTTCGATGGCTTAATGGCGCTGGATGCCTACGTCAGCCTGCGGGCGCTGACGCTGGCGCTGTGCCGGTCACTCTCTGCGGAACAACGAGCGCGCACCGCGATCCATCCCGAGTTCGGCGCGATCTCGGTAGCGTGGATGATCGAGTGGCTGGCGGGGCACGAGCTCAACCACCTGCCGCAGATCGAAACGATCGCGGCGGGTCATGAGGAGTGGTGATGTGCCGGGCGACGAGAGAGCGGTAGGGCGGGTCCGGCGTCAGCCGACCCGCCGCGCGTCAGTGATTTGCCGGGTCCGCTACGCGGCACCCGGCCTACGGCGCTAGAACGTGATGCGGAAGCCGAGCTGGCCGACGCGCTGTTCCGGCTGGCCGACGTCGCCGGCGTAGCCGGTCGGCTGCATGAAGCCGGCATGCGCCGCGCCGCCGGCGCGGCGATCGTGGTCAGCGGCAGGAACGGGTTCTTGGCGTTGAACAGGTTGAACACCTCGGCGATCGCCTCGATCGCGCGCTGCCGCGCCGAGGCGGAACGCCCGGCTGACGCGGAGATTGAGCTGCGAGAACGGCGCGCGGCGGCTGCAGTTCACCGTCTCGCACGGTCCGTCCTCCTCGAACGTGGCCACGCCGTTCTCGGTCCAGCCCGGTGTAGCGATAGGCCACCGCCGTGATGTCGTTGGTCGTGCCGTCGCCGTTGAGGTCGACGCCTTCGCACGTGTGCATCGGCAGCGCCGAGCGATAGAAGAAGATCGGCGACACGCTGAGTCCGAGCGGCGCCTCGACGATGCGCGCTGAGCGTCACGCGATGGCGCGCGTCGGTGCGCGACCGACGGCGCCGTTCTGGACCGGCGCGAACGGATCGCAGCACGTTCTGAATGCAGGTTGCTGCGCGAGCTCGTCGCTAGGCGCTGCCGACGTCGCTCGTCGCCTTGGCCAGCGTGTACGACGCGTTGAGGTCGACGCCGCGCGACATCCGCCGCTTGCACCGCCAGGATCAGCGCGTCGTAGCGGCTCGTCCCCTGGCTGACGGCGACGCGGAAGGTGCTGTTGTTCGGCGCGATGCCGAATCCGGCCGAGGTAGCGCGTGCCCGTTGACGAGCACGTTCGGACGGAGCCGCACGTTCAGGTCGCGCCCGTCGACACGCACGTAGTCGGCCGTGACCGTCGTGACGGCGCCGAGCTGGTGCGCCCAGCCGACGTTCGTCTGATACGAGAACGGCTGCTCGCAGCCGCGGCGACACGACTTCGCCGGCCGGTGGCGGGCCGGCCGGAACGCCATTCAGGTGCGCGATCGTCGACAGCGGATCGGTGATGGCGGAAGAAGCGTGCCGTCGCCTTGCGCAGGCCGGTCGTGTCGATGGCCGACGAAGACGATGCCGCCGCCGCCGCCGGCGTCGAACGACGTGGTCAGCGCGTTCGCAGTTGGTGTAGCCGAAGTCGGTGTAGATGCCCCAGCCGCCGCGGACGATGTCGCGGCCGTCGCCGCGGAGATCGTAGACGGCACCGAGCCGCGGCTGGATGTTGTCCTTGTCGCTGCGCGGCGTCTGGCCGAAGTCGTCGAGCACCGTTCCGGCGAACCGCCCGGCGCGGCCGGCCGCCTGCATCGCCGGAAGTTGGCGACTGTTGCTCTGGTCGATCGGCATGCCGGTCGACGTAGTCCCAGCGCACGCCGAGGTTCAGCGTCAGCCGGTCGGTCGACGCGCCAGTCGTCCTGGACGTAGAGCGCCGTACAGGTCGATCGGAATGTTCGACGTCGTCGGTGTGCCGCCGATGCCATCTGGACACCCGCTGCACCGGACCGTTGAGGTCAGTTGGCCAGGAAGCGTGAACATGCCGGTGCAGGCCGCGCCGGTGTCGATGATAGCAGGCGCGGTTCGTGAATCCAGTTCGACGCCCGTCCGAACTCGTGCGACAGCCCGAAGCCCGGCGACGTCCACGAGATGTCGTCGCGGAACTGCCACTTCGTCTGCTCGGTGCGTCTGCGGCGCGTTGGCTTGCCGCCGCCGCTCACGCGTGTTCGGCGAAGAGGAACGCCGGCGCCGGCTGTCGACATCGGCACGTCGTTGAGGAAATCGGAGTACTGGACGACGAGCTCGTTCAGCGACGAGCCGCCGAGCACCCAGTTGTGGTTGAGCGTTGAGCGAGTCGAACGTGTTGGTGCTGGTGGTCCACGACGACTGGCGCGACGCGCAGGCCGGCGCCGCTCGGCTGGCAGTTGCTGTCGCTGCCGTAGCGCACCGCCAGGTACTGCGCCGGCGACCGGCATCGCCGTCAGCCTTGCCGGTGAACAGGTTCTCGCGGAACGGCACGTCGAAGACCCCGTCGTCGTCCGGGAACAGCCCGAGCGTGTCGACCGCCTGCTTGGTGTCCTGCTGCGTGCGCTCGTAGGCGGCGAAGTAGTGCGACGCGGTTCTGCGACGATCGGGCCGCCGACGCTGCCGCCGAACTGGTAGCGGCTGGTACGCCTGCTTGGCGACCTTCGCGCTCTGCTCGCGTCTCGGTGCGCGCGTTCAGCGCGTCGTCGCGGAACGAGCGTGAACCAGCTGCCGCGCAGGCTGGTTGGTGCCGCTCTTGGTGACGACGTTGAGGACGCCGCCGTTGCTGCGGCCGTATTCGGCGTCGAAGCGCTGCGTCATGCACGTTGAATTCCTGGATCGCCTCGAGCGGGAACATCTGCAGCAGGCCGCCGACCGTGTCGTCGTTGTTGTCGCCGCCGTCGACGATGTAGTTGACGTTGCGGCCGTTGCCGCCGCTGATCTGCGGTGCGTACTGCGCGCTCTTGGTCGACGTCGGAGTGGAAGCCGAGACCGACGCCCGGGACGGTCGGCGGCCAGGTTGGCGAACTGCCGGCCGTTCAGCGGCAGGCTCTCGATCCGCGCCAGGTCGACCGACCTCGCCGACGACCGAGGACGACGTCGTCGAGACCATCGGCACGCCGCGCGGTGACGGTGATCGTTCTCCTGGACGCCGGCGCCACGCGCAGCGACGACGTCGAGCGTCGGGTGCGGCCGACGTTGACGACGACCGTGCGTCCGCTCGAACGGCGGAAGCCGTGAAGCTCAGCCGACAGCCGCGTAGGTGCCGACCGGCAGCGCCGCCAGGCGGTAGATGCCGTCGTCATCGCTCGCGACCTCGCGCGCTGAATCCGGTGTCCGTATTGGTCGCCTGCGACGATCGCCGCCGGGAATGGCCCGCCCTGCTCGTCGGCGACTCGGCCGGTGATCGCTGCCGGTCGTCTGCTGCGCCGGCGACCAGGCCGCCAGGATCAGCACGAGCGCAGAACGAGGACAATCCTCGTCAGCTGTCGACATCCGCATCTCCTTCGCCGCGACAATCGGCGCTGAATGTCAATCGCAGAACGCCGCTGCGCTCCAGTTACAGACTGATTTATCGGACGAAACCGGCGTCGCGCACGTCAGTGTTCGCGGCCGATCCGGCCACCATCGCGACGCCAAGCGTCACGAGCGAACTCGGCAGCGCTGAGGTAGCATTCCGCGTGCGCGTGACGCTGCGCGGTTTACCTCGCTCGGTGCTCGTATCGGACTGGCTCGGGCGGACGCGCAGGCCGCCGACCGAGCTGGCGCTGCGCTCGCTCTGGCCGCTCGGGCCGCTGGCGCTTCGTGTGACGTCTGCGTGCTGGTGCTGGCGTCGCTGATCGCATTTCCCTGGTTCGGCGCCGCCGTGGGGGCCACGGCCTTCGCCGTCTGGGCGCTGCTGTCCTGAGGATTGTCTCCCAGCCCTGACCTGCGGGCTTCGTCGTCTGTCCTGGACGCGGCCGCTCGGCGCGCCGCGCCAGCCGCGCCCTGAGGCGGCCGTTAGTCGTCGCTCGCCTCGGTGTAGTGGCTGCAGCAGGAACTGCTGTGAGTTGAACCTGCCCGGCGCCGACCGGCGGCCGCGTCGTAGCGGCCCGCCGAGTCGAGGACCATCGCCCGATCGGTGTCCTGCAGGTAGGCGTCGAGCACGACGTCGCGCAGGTGCTGCGAGGATGTCGGGTCGCGCACCGGCGTCAGCGTCTCGACGCGCCGATCGAGGTTGCGCTCCATCAGGTCGGCGCTGCCGATGTACATCTCGTCCTGGCCGCCGTTCTGGAACCAGTAGATGCGCGAGTGCTCGAGGAAGCGGCCGACGATCGAGCGCACGCGGATGTTCTCGCTGATGCCCGGGATGCCCGGCCGCAGGCTGCAGATGCCGCGGACGATGCAGGTCGATCGACGACGCCCGCCTGCGAGGCGCGGTAGAGCACGCGAATCATCTGGTCGTCGGTGACCGCGTTGACCTTGATGATCATGCGCGCCGGCCGTCCGGCCCGGGCGTGCTCGGCCTCGCGCGCGATCAGCTCGCCGAGCCGTGCCCGCAGCTGCACCGGCGCCACCAGCAGGCTGCGGAACTCCTTCTGATTCGAGTAGCCGGTCAGGTAGTTGAAGACGTCCGAGACGTCGGCGACGATGTCGCGGTCGGCGGTGAACAGGCCGAGGTCGGTGTAGACCTTGGCCGTCTCCGGGTTGTAGTTGCCGGTGCCGGTGTGCACGTAGCGCTGGATGCCGTCCGGCTCCTGGCGCACGACCAGGCACAGCTTGGCGTGCGTCTTCAGATCGGCGAAGCCGTAGACGACGTGGATGCCGTGCGACTCCAGCCGCCTCGCCCAGAGGATGTTGTTGCGCTCGTCGAACCGCGCCTTCAGCTCGACGAGCACCGCCACCTGCTTGCCGCCCTCGGCCGCCTCGATGAGCAGCGGAATCAGCGGCGAGTTCGGCGCCGATGCGGTACAGCGTCATCTTGATGGCGATGACGTGCGGGTCCTTCACCGCGGCGCGCAGGAACGCCTCGACCGACGCGAACGACTCGTACGGGTGGTGCACCAGCTGATCCTGGTAGCGGAGCTGGTCGAAGATGACCTCCGGATCCTCGTCGGCGCGCCACAGGTTGCGCGGCGAGAACGGCGCGATCCTTCAGCTCCGGCCGGTGCATGCCGCGTCAGCTGCATCCAGTCGCCGAAGCCCGATCCGGTCGGCGGTGCGCACGACCACGTCCTCGGTCGACCTCGAAGTTCTCGGCCAGGATGTTGAGCATGCGCGGCGGCATGTCGGCCTCGACCTGCAGCAGCGCGATGGCGCCGTGCCGCAGCTGCTTGAGGCTGCGATCGACGCGTCTCGAGCAGATCGTCGGCCTCGTCCTGCTCGATCTCGAGGTCGGCGTCGCGCACGATGCGGAACAGGTGCGCGCTCTTCACCTGCGTGCCGGGGAACAGCTCGTGGATGTTGGCGCGGATGACGTCCTCGAGGAAGACGAAGGTCAGGCCGCCGTTGCCGGTCGAGCGTCTCGGGGATCGGGACGAACCGCGGCAGCACGTCGGGCACCTTGACGCGGGCGAACTTGGTCCGGCTGCCGTGCCGGACGACCACCGCGAAGTTCTTGCTCAGGTTCGAGATGAACGGGAACGGGTGGCCCGGGTCGAACGCCAGCGGCGTCAGCACCGGGCAGATCTCGCGCGAGAAGTAGGCGCCGAGGTACTCGCGCACCTGCGGCGTCCACGCCGCCGGCTCGAGGAACGTGATGCGCTCGCCGTCGAGCAGCGCCCGCAGCTCGGCCCAGACGGCCGCCTGGTCCTGCAGCATGCGCCGGCGCCGGCCGCGCATCGCCTCGAGCTGCTGCTCGGTGTTGTAGCCGTCGGGCGCGACGTCCTCGATCCCCTCGCGCAGCTTCTTCAGCGTCGTCGCCACGCGGATCATGAAGAACTCGTCGAGGTTGGTCGCCGAGATCGCCAGGAACTTGACCCGCTCGAGCAGCGGGTGGCGGGCGTCGCGCGCCTGGGCGAGCACGCGCTCGTTGAACTCGAGCCAGCTCAGCTCGCGGTTGATGTAGAGCGCCGGGTTCTTCAGGTCGGCCGGGTCGACGTCGCGCGGCGGCAGCGACGCGCAAGGCGGCTTGGCGGTCGGTTGCGGCTGGTGCGGCGATCCTCGTAGTGTCGGCGCTCAGCGACCGCCGTGTCGCGCGGAGTATCCATGGGCAATGTGCCGGCCTCAAAGAGAGCCCTGCATCATACCTGAGCAGTGTAACGCATCGGGCTCCGCTCCCACCGTCACCTCTGCAGGACGGATGCCGATTTCAGATGACAATCGGGGTGCGAGGCTGTGCAAAATCCCCTGCATTTTCGCGCAAGTAGTGCGCCGAGCCAGCGCGGCCGTGCCGCCAACCGACGCCGCAGCGACAGCGCGTCCTGTTTTCCGGTTCCCGGCCGCCGTAAAATCCTCCCGCGATGCACACCATCCGTTCCGCCGTGCTCAAGCCCGGTGTGACCCTCGATGCGGTGCCGGGGTCTGCTGCCGCGGCGCCGCTGACCGCAGCACACCTGGTTCGTGGCCGCGCCCTGATCTTCTGGGATCCCGAAGCTGCCCGGCACCAGATTCGGCCGCAAGCTCGACGCCATCGACACCGACCAGATCACGCCGGCCGCCGACTGCGTCTCGGAGAGCCTCGACACGCTGGACGAGCGCTGGAAGGCTGGCTCGTTCCGCTACCTGATGCCCGATTTCCGCGCAGCGCGTGCATCGCGGCGAGACCTTCGTCGATTGCCGGCGACCGCTTCGCCATCGGCTCGTCGCGCGAGATGAGCCCCGCCGGGCCTGAAGGGCATCGCCGACGAAGCCGGCCTCGAGATGGTCATCGTCTGCGGCGCGCAACATGGGCGACATCTTCCGCCGCAACGCGCTCAACCTCGGCCTGCACGTCGTGCAGAGCCCCGAGGCGGTTGCCGACGCGCGAGACGGCGACGAGTTCAGCTTCGATCCGGCCACGCGCCGGCTCGACCAACGTGACGCAGGGCACAAGACCTACGCAGCCGCTGCCGCTCACGCCGAAGGAAGACGAGATCCGCCGCAGCGGCGGCATCGTCGCCGTCGGACGCCGCGAGTTGCCGCACGTCGATCGAGCGCGTCGCCGGCGCATCGAGTTCGCCGAGCCGGCGCTGGCGCGCGCACGATGACCACCACCGAGCAGATCGTCTGGGCGCACCGCGTCGACAAGGCGCGGCGCGACGCTGCGCTCCGGGCGACACGCTGCGGGTCTACGCCGATCTGCTGCCCGCATCGGACGGCACGGCGCCGTTCGCCATCCACACCTTCAACCAGATCACCGGCGGCCGGACGATCGCGCCGCGGCAGGCGGCGATCGCCAACGATCACTTCGTCTTCACCGGGCGGGAGGACGACGACCGGCAGACCGGCGATCGGCCGCGCGTTCGCCGCGCGAGCACGGCTCGACGCCGCCGTACTACGCGACACCCGGCGACGGCATCTTCCACTTCTATTTCCCGGAGCAGGGGCTGGTGCTGCCGGGCCAGTTCATCCCCGGCGCCGACTCGCACAGCCGCGCCTACGGCGCCTACGGCGCGGTCGGCATCGGCGTCGGCTCGACGACGCTCGGCTTCGGCTGGGCGACCGGCTACGTCTACTTCACGCTGGCGCCGGCGCGCCGCGTCGTGTTCACCGGCACGCTGCAGCCGTGGGTGAGCGGCAAGGACATCGTCCTCGAGCTGCTGCGGCGCTGGGGCGCGCAGCAGGCGCAGGGTATGTCGGTGGAGTTCGTCGACGCCGCGCCGGCAGCTGCCGATGGCCTACCGCAACACGATCGCCAACATGATGGCGGAAGCCGAGGCGCTGAACGGCATCTTCGCCGCCGACGAGATCACCGACGCGTGGTACGCGCGCGAAGGGCATCACCGACGCTGCCGTATCCGCGCGTCACGCCCGGCGTGAATGCGCGCTACGCGATCGACGAAACGCTGCTCGCTTGAGCGACGTCGCGCCGATGATCGCGAGGCCGTTCAGCCCGGGCAACGCCGTCGCCGGCCGAAGAAGTCGCGCGCGAGCGGCTCACGCTTCGACAAGGCGCTGATCGGCTCGTGCACCAACGGCAGCTACGACGACCTGCTGCAGGCCGCGCTGGTCATGTTCGAGGCGCGCGCGCAGCCGGCGCGACGAGCGTCGCCGGCGAGTTCATCGTCTTCCCCGGCTCGGGCGGCGTCGCCCGGCAGATCGAGCGGCCAGACCCGCGCCTCGGCGGCGAGTCGATCGGCGGCGTGTTCCGCTCGGTCGGCGGCCAGATCCGCCAGTCGTGGTGCGGCCCGTGCTTCGGCCAGGGCCCCGACGCGCTGCAGCCCGGCCAGCGCGCGATCACCTCGTTCAACCGCAACTGGCAGAACCGCATGGGCGTCGGCGGCGAAGGCTACCTCGCCAGCCCGGCGGTGGTCGCCGCGTCGGCGCTGCTCGGCTACATGGCGCCGCCGTCCGAACTGGGCCTGCGTTGGGACCCGGAGCGGTTCGGCATCTAGCGCGTTGACCGGCGTCCTTCGCCGGCCGGCTTCTTCTGTATGATCCGCGCATGAAGACCCTGCTCGTCCTCCTGTTGTGTGCCGCAGCCGTGGCCGCACCGGCCGCGCAGACACCGGCGCCGCGCGATCCAGCGGCACCAACCGCACCGCCGGATCCGGTCGCGACGCCGCCAGCCCGCCAGCCAGACCAGGGGCCGACCTTCCGGACCGGCGTCGACGTGCTGGCCGTCGACGTCGCGGTGGTCGACGAGCGCGGCAAGCCGGTCGAGGATCTGCGCGCGCCCGACTTCACCGTGAAGATCGACGGCGACGGCGCGCAAGATCGTTTCCGCCACGCTGGTGCGCTTCGATGTCGAATCGGGGAAAGCACAGGTGGCGGACAAGAGCCGAGACGTTCTTCACCAGCAACCTGACGCCGCCCAACGGCCGCCAGATCGTCATCGCCGTCGACCAGGTGAACATCCGGCCCGGGGCGATTCGCATCCTGATGAAGGCCGCGCAGCAGTTCGTCGACAAATTGAGCCCGCTCGACCAGATCGCGTTCGTCACCTTCCCGGAACCGGGGCCGCGCGTCGGCTTCACCAGCGATCACCTGCGCATCAAGCTGGCGATGGACTCGTTGATCGGCCACCAGGACCGGCCGGTGATCGGTTTGTTCAACATCGGCATCACCGAGGCAATCGCCATCTACGACAGTCGTGACCAGTTGATGCTGACCACTGTGAGCGAGCGCGAGTGCCGTTCGTTCGGCAGTTCGCTGGAGCAGTGCCAGCGCGACATCATCAACGAATCGTCGCAGATCGCGCTGCGCGCCCGCGAGGATGCGGAGCAGTCGCTGCTCGGCATGCGCACCATGCTCGAGCAGCTCGCCACCGTTGACGGCCCCAAGTCGCTGATCCTGATTTCAGAGGGGCTGGCGATCACCAACCTCAACGACCTCGATCCGGTGGTCCGCCTCGCCGCCAGGGCGCGCGTGTCGCTCAACGTGATGCTGATCGACGTGCCCGGCGGCGACATCACCATCAGCCGGCTGCCGCCCAGCCAGAACCAGGATCGCCAGTTGTTCATCCGGGGGTTACAGAACCTGGCGACGATGACGCGCGGCGCCTTGTATCACGTGGTCGGCACCGGCGCAGGCATCTTCGAGCGGCTGGCGTCGGAGATCTCCGCCTATTACGTGCTCGGCGTCGAGCAGGCACCGAGCGACCGCGAAGGTGACCGTCACCGCATCGACGTGCAGGTCGGCCGCCGCAACGTGACCATCCGCTCGCGCCAGGCGCTGGTGTTGTCGTCGCCGACGCAGAACCGGCGTTCGGTCGGCGACAGCCTGCGCGAAGCGCTGTCCTCGCCGTTCGCGCAATCGGGGCTGCCGCTCCGGGTGACGACCTTCGCCCAGCAGGACCCGGCGAGCGGCAAGGTGCGCATGACGATCGCCGCCGACGTCGACGAACCGGGCGCGGCGGCGGGCGTCGTACACGGTCGGCTACATCCTCGTCGACCGTGACAACAAGATCGCCGCCAGCTATGGCGACACGACGACGCTGTCGCCGCCGTCGGGGCGGAGCACGGAGCCGCTCGCGTTCATCGGCGGCGTTGCCGTCGATCCCGGCATCTACACGCTGCGCTTCGCTGTCGTCGATGCCGCCGGACGCCGCGGCAGCGTCATCCGCGACGTCAGCGCCTGGAAGATGTCGGGGCAGGAACTGGCTACCGGCGACCTGATCGTCGGCAACCTGCCCGGGCAGAGTGGCGGCATACGTGCCGGAGTCGAGCCGCACGTCTCCTCCGACGCGCTGGCTGCCTACCTCGAGCTCTACTCGACGTCGGCGGCGAGCCTGGCGGACACGACGGTGACATTCGAGATTGCCGAGGACGCGGACGGCCCGGCGCTGGCGACGGTGCCCGGCCAGCTGCGGCCGGGCGCACAGCCGACCTGGCGCGCCGCGCAGGCGCTGCTCGTCTCGCGCGTCCTGCCACCCGGCCACTACGTCGCGCGCGCCCAGGTCGTGCGGGGCGGCAGAACGGTGAGCGTGCTCACGCGACCGTTCGTGCTCGAGCCGCCACCCGCCGGTGCCTCGCGCATCGTCACGGCGGCGATCGCGCCGACGTTCTCGCCGGTGCCGGCGTTCGACCGGGCGGCCGTGCTGCAGCGCGATTTCGTCGCCGGCCTGCTCGACCGCCGTCGAGCAACGCTCGCCGGCACTGAAGGCATCACTCGTCGAGGCGCGTGCCGGCCGCTACGGCGCCGCGGCACTCGAAGCGCTCACCTCTGGCGACCAGGCTGCCGCCGCATTCCTGCGCGGACTCGATCTGTTCGCCAAGGGACAACTGAACGAAGCGGCGACGCAGCTGCAGCTCGCTGCCGGCCCGCGCCGCGACTTCTTCCCGGCCGCCTTCCTGCTCGGCGCATGCTACGCCGCCGCCGGGCGCGACCGTGACGCGGCGGGCGTCTGGCAGATGGCGCTCGGCACCGAGCCGCGTCCCGCCTCGGTCTACGCGATGGCCGCCGACGCCCGGCTGCGCGACGGCCAACCCGCGTCGGCCGCCGAGATCCTGCAGCCGGCTTACCAGCGCACCCCGACCGACGACGAACTTGGCCGCCGGCTCGGCATCGCCCACGTCATGGCGGGCGAATACGCGGCGGCGATTCCGGTGCTGGACGGCTATCTCTCGCGACACGGCACCGATCACGAACTGCTGTTTGCCGCCGTGCTCGCGCACTACGAAGCCGTCCGCGCCGGCCAGATCCTGTCGAACGCCGACCGCACCAAGCTGCGCAAATACGCCGCCGCTTACCGCGGCCCGCAGAGCGCGCTGGTCGACAAGTACGTGGAGACTATGGATAGATGAGCCAATGCGGGAGGGACGGCTGGACGTGGTCGCATGACCAGCACAACCGCCGCCGCCGCCCCGCCGTCACGTTGTGGCCCTTTGTCACTTCTGCCATTTCGCACTGAGCATTCCGCATTGAGCCTTTGATGTATCTGCACGGCTGCAACTATCCCTGGTCGACGGACGGCACGACCATCTTCTATGGGCTCGATTTCGGCGCCAATGTCTGGGGCTCGCATCTCGGGGTGTCGACGCGTCGCGCTGCGGTCGAACGGGATTTTGCGGAGATGGCATCGCTCGGCTTCACGGCGGTGCGCTGGTTCCTCTTCTGCGACGGCCGCGCCGGCATCGTCTACGACGATCGCGGCCTGCCGGCGGGCGTCGATCCGCACCTCTTCCCTGATCTCGACGCGGCGCTGGAGATCGCCTGGACGACCAGCATCCGCGTCGAGTTCGTGCTGCTCGATCACCGCTGGATGTTCGAGGGCGTGCGCGAGACGATTGCCGATCCGGTCACCGGCGCCTTGCTCGAGGCGAGGCTTCCCGCCGGCCGCGCCCGCATCCTGCTCTCCGTCGCCGGCCGCGATGCGCTGTTCGAGCGGGTGTTCGTGCCGCTGATCCGGCGCTACGGGCATTCGGGTGAGCGGGCGGACCTGTCACGCCAGGTGCTCGGCTACGAGCTGATGAACGAGCCGGACTTCGTCATCGAGGAATGGGAGCGCGACCTCAGTTCGCATGTCGCACGCCCGCTGCCCTTTGCTGTGATCGCCGAACTGGTGACGCAGCTCAGCGAGGTCGTGCACGAGCACTCGTCCGCGCTGGCGACGCTCGGCTGCGCCCGGCTGCACAACCTGTGGGCCTGGGACGATGACGCGCTTGGCCTCGACGTGCTGCAACTGCACTCGTATCCCGATACGCGGCACCCCGAGCGGGACGCGGACGTCTTCGGCATCACCGCGGCGGAACTCGGAGTGACGCGGCCGGTCATCCTCGGCGAGTTCCCGGGCAACGGCTGGGAGCAGCATCCGGATGGCGCGTCGCCGCCGCCGACGACGCTCGACCAGTACCTCGAGTTCGCCGTCGGCACCGGCTACGCCGGGGCGTGGCCGTGGAGTTTCAGCGGGACGGACGCGTACGGGCGGGTGCCGCAGGCGCCGCTGCGTCGCTTCGCGGCCCGCTACCCGGCGCTGGTGAACCCGCTGTGCGCGGTGCCTTCGCCAGGCTGATCAGGTTTGCGAACTGCCGGTAGGCGCCTGGCACGCCGGCAGGCAGTTGCCGGAACCACGCGTACGACGTGTAGACGTACTGGCCGCGGCCGACCTGCGCATACACCTGCCCACCGCGTTGCGGCGGCTCACCCGGGTCATGCGACTCGAGCAGCGGCGTGTACCGCGCATCGAACGTGACGAACGAGTAGAGATTCCGCTCCTGCACCCAGCCGCGGAAGTCCGCCTCGGTGATCCGGTTCGGGAAGGTGAAGACCGGATGCTGCGGCGCCAGGATCGTCACCGGCGCGGTTTCGTCGGTGACGCGCGAGTTGCTCGGCGCCTGGGCCGGGTAGGGCGGCAGGTTCCTCGCCTCGTATTCTCCCTGCTGGTACTGCACGATCAGCGTGCCGCCGCGCTCCATGTACTGAATCAGCCGCGCGTTGTTGGCGACGAACTCAGGGCGCGCCTCGGAGGCGCGGATGCCGACGACGATCGTGTCGAAGCGTGACAGGTCGCCGGTGGCGAGCATCTCCTCGGAGATCAACGTCACGTCGACGCCGATGCGCCGCAGCGCGTCCGGTACCTGATCGCCGCTGCCCATGATGTAGCCGACCTGGACCGGCGCGACCTGGAGGTCGAGCACTTCCGCATTCACCCGCGCCGGCGTGTAGAAACGGTGCGTCTGGATGTGCGGGTAGGAAACCACCTGAACGTCCCGGGCAAATGCGGCGCCGTTCACGATCGCCTCGGCGGTGATGTCGAAGTTGCCGGCGCTCCGGGTAGCCGGCGCGGTGACGTCGAACGATACGGCGGTCTTGTCGCCCTTCGACGTCAACGTGAACGGCGCTTCGGCTGGTGACGCGGTCCACCCCTGCGGCACTCGCAAGCGGAGGGAGCCGGTGACCGCCTCACCGGAAAAGCTCATCGCCCGCACGACCAGCCGCTGGCGATGCGCGACGCGGCCGGTCGGCACGATCAGCAGCCGGGTGTCGACGCCGACGGTTACCAGCGGCACGACGTTCACCTCGCGCCGCAGCTCGCCGCTGATGCGATCGCCGATGCGGTACTGCACCGGCCGGGTAACGCTGACCGGCATGCCGGCCACGTTCATGCTGACGGTCGCCGTCAACAGTGGTGGGTCGAACGGCAGGCCCAGCGGCGCGTCAGCCGGCCACTGGTAGTTGTCGCCCTGCCGCGGCTGCACCACGAAGTAGGGCTGCGTCAGCGGCGCGTCGGCCGGCACGCGGACGCGGTAGCGCGCGGAGTTGGTCGGTGTCTCGCGCCGGTTGAACGGGCTGTCGTCGCGCCCGGCCTGCGCAGTGAACGCGTCCACCGTCCAGCCATCGGGGGCGCGCAGGGTAGCCGATGTGATCGACACGGTGGAGGGGTCGACAATGAACGTCCGGATGTCAACCGCCAGCGTTCCGCCCTGCACGACGGTCTCGTCGTCGGCCAGCGGATCGACGTCGACGCCAGCCGCGCGTACCACCGCCTCCGAGAAGTCGCGCTCCTTGAACGAAAGGAGGAAGTCGGCGTCGGCTGCGGCGGCCGCTGCCAGCGGCGCCGCGGCCAGCGCCTGTCGCGCCTCGCGCGTTGCCCGCAGCCCTGCGGCCAGCGCCGGTACGATCCTCTCCGGCGCGCGTGGATCGTAGTCGGCCAGCGCCTGCTTGGCAGCGGCGTCGATCGCCTGGAGCTCGGACGCAAGCGTGCCCGGCGGCAGCCCGGCGAGGGCGGCAAGGCCGGGGATGCTGACGTCGATACCGTCGAACACCGATTGTTCGGCCGCGGCCGCCGGCACCCGGCTGTCGACCAGGCGCAGCCCCGACGTGGACGGTCCCCGCGGCTCGATGCTGCCCATCTCCTGCGACTTGTGCTGGCTGCGGCCCTCGGCGGCGATCTCGCCGTAGCTGCGGCCGATGACGGGATCGACGATGCCGGTCTGGACCTGCATCGTCGGCGCATTGGCCGGATCGGCGCGGAAGCCGACGCCGCGATAAAGCTTGCGTGCCTGCCACGGCCGCAGCCCCTCGGTGATCTGCTCCGGGAACTGCGTCGGGTCGGCGGCGGCCGTGAAGGCCTGCGGCGTGAGATAGCCGGCAAGCTGATGCTGGCCGTGACCGTCCGCGGCGGTGCCGCTGAACCGCGAATAGATGATGAGCGGCCGGAACATGCGGATGACCCGTACCATGTCGCCGAGCACTTCGCGCTCGTTCCACTTGGCGGCCGCTTCGTCGCGTGACTTCGAGAAGCCGTAGTCGAACGTACGGGTGAAGAACTGTTCGCCGCCATCGAGCCGCCGCGCCTGCAGCAGCTCCTCGGTCCTGATGACGCCGAGCGCGTCGAACAGCTCGGGGCCGATGATGTTCTGGCCGCCTTCGCCGCGGTTGAGCGACAGGTAGGCAACACGGGCGTGATCGCCGCGCGCCGTGCGGGCGAGAAACGCTGAATCCTCGTCGTCGGGGTGGGCGCCGGTGTGCAGCGCGCTGGCAGTGGTCTGTAGCCGCTCGAGCAGTTGCGTCAGGCCGGCTGCGCCAAGGTCGTAGACCGGGCGCACCTGGCCGTCGAGCGGCGCGCGCAGCAGCACGGCGCCGGCAAGCAGCAGAACGAAGGCGATGGATCTCGGGCGCATGCGTGAGGATAGCAGACGGTGGATGAGCTCGGCGTACGTCACTGTCGAGCGCCTGGCACCTGCTGCGGCCGTAACTGGACTGACGTGTTGGCTCCGCACCATGCTGCTGGTCGCGCTGGCGGCGGCGCTGGCTCGCGCTCGCGAACTGATTCGGGCGGGCGGATTTTACGACCCCGCTGGAATGGTTCTCGCTACACGCAACACCAACGCATGTCATCGCTCACTTTCGATGAACTCATCCGCACGCTGCCGCTTTCGGTGGAAGACGCAGTTGCCCTGACACTTGGCGCCGCTGACGCCCTGGAGCAGCACCGGGCGGCGGAGACGACACCGTCCCTCCCGAACGATGCAGAGGTGACACTCAGTGGCGACGGGACCGTGGCGCTTCGGGCCGTCGACCGGCGGGCGCTGCCCGACGAGGTGAGGCAGTTGGCGTCCTTGCTGCGCCGCCTGCTGAAGCTCGAAGACGAAAGGCAGGGCGGCCGGCCGCAGGTGCCAGGCGCGCTCGTCGTGCTGATCGCGCGTTCGGTCGGTCATATCGACGCGCCGCCGCCGGCCGCGCCGGCCTTTCGTGCCGCGCTGCTCCGCTTTGTCGGCGGAGACGCGCAGGAGGTCCGCGCCGCCGTGTATCACCGTGCGGCCGGCGCCGCCGGCAGCCGCCCGGCTGCACCTGCAGAAGCCACGCCGGCCGGTGTAACGGCCCCGCCTCCATTCACCACGGCGAACGGAGCGGCCAGCACAAGGCAAGCGCCGGTCGCGTACCGCCGCCGCGGTGCCCGGCAATGGATCCCGGGGGCGGCGCAAGGGGCGCTGGCGATCAGCGGCGCCGTGGCCGCGACATTGGTGCTGGTGACGCTGGCGGGGCAGGGGCCTCTGCAGCCCGCGCCCGTGGGCGGTAATCGGCCGACGGAGTCAGCAGCGGCAGTTGCAGGCACCTCTGGCGCGACGGTGCCCGAACCGGCGCCTCGTGTTGCGCCAGCGGCATCCACCCGCGTCATCCCGTCGCGCACCTCTGGCACGCCCAAGAAGATTCTCGACGCTGCGGTGGTCGGGCGAGACGCGTTTTCACCGTCCTATGCGCGCAGCGGCAACGCAATCTATTTCCATGCCGGCCGCGCCGCCGCGTCGTTGATGCGCGCCAGCATCGATGGCGATGGCCGCGTCACCGATGTCAGCACCGTGCTCGCCGACGGTGCCTCGAACTTCCATGTCACCGTGTCGCCTGACGGCAGCCTGATCGCCTTCGATTCCGATCGCGACGGAGTGCGCGCCGTGTATGTGGCGCGCGCGGACGGCAGCCGCGCCCGGCGCGTGAGCGGGGCCGGCTACGCGGCGGTGCCGAGCTGGTCGCCCGACGGCCGCCGCCTGGCGTTCATCAAGTCCGAGCCGGGCCGGCAGAATGTCTGGAACGTCTGGGTCTCCGACCTGCCCGGGGCCGTGCTGCACCGGGTCACCAACCATGCGACCGGCCAGGCGTGGGGCGCATCGTGGTTCCCTGACGGCAAGCGCATCGCCTACAGCCGCGAACGGCAGCTGGTGATCGCGGATCTCTCCACCGGCACGGCGACGGCGATCGGCTCGCCGGTTCCGGGCCGGCTGGTGCGGACGCCGGCCGTGTCGCCGGACGGCACGCACGTCATCTTCCAGGTGCATGGCGACGGCGCTTGGATGCTCGACGTGACGCGTCAGCGGGTCCGGAAAGTGTTGACCGATCGTTCCGCCGAGGAGTTCGTCTGGTCGCCAGACGGCCGCCACATCGCGTATCACGCGATGCGCAACGGCGCCTGGGCGGTGTGGACGATGGCGACCGGTGCTTGACAGCCGGCGGTGACGTCCTTACGCTGGCATATGGTCGCGCTGACGCGCCGCAAGGCGCTCGCCCTCGCGCTGATCGCCCTGACGTTCCTCGGAACGAGCGGGTCGTGGCACGCCGCCGGCGACGACCCGGACGCGCCGCGGCTGGTGGTGCACGACCACACCGCCCACGACGCCTACTTCAAGACCGTCTCCTCGCACGAAGCGCCGACGCATTGCGCGATCTGCCATTGGCTGCAATCGTTCCGGTGCGACTCCGTGCGGCACGACGGCCTCCGCGTCGCCGCTGACGCCGGCGGCCCCGGTGCCTCACCCTACCTCGGCGGGGTGCGGACGGCCGACCGGCTGGCAATCCCTCCCCGCGCCCCCCCTCTCTAGCCCGCCCTTTCCTGTCTTCGTTTTTCGCTGCCGCGATCGCTCGCTGCTGCCACGCCTCGTACCCACGCGGGAGTGCGGCCGGACGGGGGGCTGCCGTGGCCTTGCTACAGGAGGAATTCATGCGGGTGTGGTTCATCACGTGCGCCGTCTTGACGGCGAGCATGTCGTTCGCGGGCCCTGCGCCGGCGCAAAGCCTCGACGCGCCGGCGATCCGGCAGGAGATCGATCAGTTACGCCGCGATTTCGAGGCTCGGCTCGCGGCGCTCGAAGCACGGCTGGCCGCGTCGGCTGCCGGCCAGCCGTCGCCGGATCCTGCCGCCGCTGGCGGGCTGACACAGTCAGGCGCAGCCGGGCAGCCGCCGACCGCCGAGGTGCCGCCGGGCGCGGAAGGCGCGGGCGGGCCGACGGGCGCGCTGCCGGTCTATGGCGGCACGGCGACATCCAAGGCATTCAACCCGGACATTGCCGTGGTTGGCGACTTCCTCGGCGCGTTCGGCCGCAATCGGGTCAACCCGCAGCCAGCACTGTCGATGCACGAGTCCGAGGCGTCGTTCCAGGCGGTCGTCGATCCGTACGCCCGCGCCGACTTCTTTGTCGCGTTCGGCGAGGAAGGGGTGGAACTGGAAGAAGGGTTCCTCACCTTCCCCGCGGTCCCGGGCGGACTGCTCGTGAAAGTCGGCAAGCAGCGCGCCGCGTTCGGCAAGGTCAACGCGCTGCACAACCACTCGATGTCGTGGGCGGACCGGCCGCTGGTCACCGGAAACCTGGTCGGCGGTGAAGAAGGGCTGGGTGACGCCGGCATCTCCGTGGCCCGGCTGGTCCCGAACCCCTGGCTCTTCCTGGAGGCGACCGGCCAGATCTTCCGCGGCGACTCGAGCGACCTGTTCAGCGCCAGCCGCCGCGGCGACCTGAGCTACGTCGGCCACCTTCGTGGCTACCACGACCTCACCGAGGACACCAACATCGACCTCGGCGCGTCCTACGCTCGTGGCCACAACGCGTCGGGTGTCGTGGACGACATCGATGCGGGCCGCTTCGTCACCCAGCTGGCCGGTGTCGACGCGACCGTGCGCTGGCGGCCGTTGCGGCGCTCGATATATCGCTCGTTCATCGCCCGATCGGAGCTGATCTGGAGCCGGCGCGAGCAGCCGGCGGCCGCGGTCCCTGGTGTTCTGACGCGCGAGTTGCAGAAGTCCTTCGGCTACTACGTCGCCGGTGACGTCCAGGTGGCGCGCCGCTGGTTCGCCGGCGCGCGCTACGACTCGTCCGCCCACGCCACCGCTGCGGCGCGGCGCGATACGGGTCACTCCCTGGTGCTCACGTACTGGCCGAGCGAGTTCAGCCAGATCCGCGGCCAATACCGCCGCACCAACCATGCGGCGGCGGAAACCGCCAACGAACTGCTGTTCCAGTTCCTGTTTTCGATCGGCGCACATGGTGCGCACCCGTTTTGACCGGCATCCGTCCGCGCCGCTTTACTGCCGCCACCGGCCAGGAGCTCTCATGAAGACCAGAGTCACCATCCTTGCTATTGCCCTCGTCGCAACGCTGGTCGCGACGCAGGCGTCGGCGCAGGGCAAGTTGAATGTCATCACCACCACCGAAGACCTCGCCTCGATTGCCCGCGAGGTCGGCGGCGACCGTATCACCGTCGAAGCGCTGGCGCGCGGTTACCAGGATCCGCATTACGTCGAAGCCAAACCGAGCTTCATCCTGAAGCTGCAGAAGGCCGATCTGCTGATTGTCGTCGGCCGTGAACTCGAGAGCAGCTGGCTGCCGCCGCTGATTCAGCAAAGCCGCAACGCCCGCGTGCAGGTCGGCGGCAGCGGCTATCTCGATGCCTCGGCCCGGGCGCGGATCCTCGACATCCCCACCGGGCAGATTACCCGGGCGATGGGCGACGTCCATCCGCAAGGCAATCCGCATTACTGGCTCGATCCGGAGAACGGCAAGACGATTGCGCGGGCGATTGCCGACAAGCTGTCGCAATTGCGCGCCGCGGACCGCGCCTACTTCGAGCAGCGCGTCGCCAGTTTCATCGCCAGGCTGACTGAGGCGCAGCAGCGCTGGGCGGCGATGTTCGCGCCCTACCAGGGAACGAAGGTCGTCACCTACCACAATTCGCTGCCGAATTTTGCCGACCGCTTCGGCCTGCAGGTGATCGGTTTCGTCGAGCCGCGCCCCGGCATCCCGCCCTCGCCGCAGCACACGCTCGACGTCATCAACGACATGAAGCGGCAGAACGTGAAGCTGGTGCTGGTCGAGCCGTACTTCGACCTGAAGACACCCAACTCGATCGGCCGAGCCACCGGTGCGACGGTGCTCGTGCTGCCGCCGTCGGTCGGCGGCGTCAAGCAGGCAACTGACTACGTGGCGCTGTTCGACTACAACCTGAACCTGATCGTCAACGCGCTGAAGGGCAGCGGCGCGCCGCCGAAGTAGGCATGGACTCGACAATGTTCGCGTTCCTGGCGGCGCCGTTCGTCGCCAGCCTGATCCTCACTGGCATCCACGCCTATCTCGGTGTCCACGTCGTCGAACGAGGGGTCATCTTCGTCGACCTGTCGCTCGCGCAGATCGCCGCACTCGGCGCCGCCATCTCGATCCTGCTGCCGATCAGCGGCGGCGACCCGCACGCGCCGGTCGTCTACTGGATCAGCCTGGGGTTCACGTTCATCGGCGCGGCGGTCTTCTCGACGATTCGCGGCCACGGTGCCCGCATTCCGCAGGAGGCGATCATCGGCATCTGCTACGCCGTGGCGTCGGCCGCGGCGATCCTGGCGATGAGCAAGGCAACGTCGGAGAGCGAGCATCTCAAGGACATGCTGGTCGGCAACATTCTCGCGGTGTCCTGGGAGGAGGTCGGCAAGACGGCGGCGCTCTACGGTGTCATCGGCCTGTTCCATTACGTGTTCCGCGACAAGTTCCTGGCGATCTCGATGGACCACGAGAAGGCGGCGGCGTCGGGCATCCCGGTGCGCTTCTGGGACTTCCTGTTCTACGGCTCGTTCGGCTTCGTCGTCACCTCCTCCGTGGCGATTGCCGGAGTGCTGCTCGTGTTCTGCTATCTGATCGTGCCTTCGGTCGGTGCGATGCTCTACGCCGAGACCGTCGGGAAGCGGCTGGCGATCGGCTGGACGATGGGGACGGTGGTGTCGGCGCTCGGCGTCTACCTGTCGTTAGTCCTCGACCTGCCCACCGGCGCCACGATCGTGGTGACCTTCGGCATCGTGCTGGCGCTGATGGCGGCCGTGCGGCCGCTCATCAGGCGGCAGCACGTTGCCGTCGGTATGTAGCAGCGCGGCAATGTCAGCCGGCACCGGCGCAACGAGCTGCAGCGGCGCCCGGCTGCGCGGGTGCGGCATCGTGATGCGCCAGGCGTGCAGTGCCTGCCGGATGATCGCCGGATCGGCCGTGCCATAGACGCGGTCGCCGACAATCGGCCAGCCGCGTGCCGCGAGGTGAACCCGGATCTGATGCGTGCGGCCGGTGACGAGTTCACAGCGCAGCAGCGAGCGGCCTGCGGCGGTCGACCACACGTCGTACCGAGTCTCGCTCGCCGCGCCGCCCGGCGCCGTCACCACCCGCCGGCGGTCCTGCGGGTCGCGCGCCAGCGGCAGCGTGATTGTGCCGGCACGCGGCTGGGGTGTGCCATCGACCACCACCAGGTATTCCTTCCGGATGCGTCCGGCGGCGGCGTCCTGCTGCATGGCCGCGTGTATCGCCGGCGAGAGCGCCACGACCACCAGGCCGGACGTGTCCTTGTCGAGACGCGTGAGGATCCCGGGACGCGCGCCGGGGCGGTCGCGCAACCGCCACAGCAGCGCATTCAGCATGGTGCCCGCTGCCTGCTTATAGGACGGATGGACCACGAGGCCTGCCGGCTTGTCGATGACGATGACGTCGTCATCCTCCCAGAGCACGGCGAGCGTGCCCGGCTCCGCCTGCGGCCGCGCGCGCCGGCTGGCCGAAGCGGGCAGCCGCACGGCGATCGCTGCGCCCTCGCGCACGCGCGCCGCCGGGCGGGCGGCGGCAACGCCATCGACCGACACCGCCCCTGCCTCGATCCATTGCTGGGCCAGGTTGCGCGACATCCGGGAAACGTCGGTCAGGCGCCGGACGAGCACGAGGTCCAGCCGGCGGCGCGCGTCACCCCGGTCAGCCGCGAAATGGATCGTGTCGCCCGGATCGTGCATCCTAGTAGTGTCCGGTGTGAACGTGATGGCCGCGCGGCCGCAGTCCAGGTGAAAGCATGTCCTTCTTCGATCGATCCAGCAAACAGCCGTCCTCCCTGCCCGGCAGGGCGGAGACCATGACGGTCCCGGAGGCGCATTTCGTCAACGGCAACCGCCTGACGCCACCGTTCCCGGATCGGTTCGAGCGCGCCATCTTCGGCATGGGCTGCTTCTGGGGCGCCGAACGCAAGTTCTGGGAGGCGCCCGGGGTCTACTCGACCGCCGTCGGCTATGCCGGCGGCGCAACGCCGAACCCCACCTACAAGGAAGTGTGCAGCGGCATGACCGGCCACACCGAGGTGGTGCTGGTGGTGTTCGATCCCGACGTCACCTCGTACGACGCGCTGCTGCGGCTGTTCTGGGAGAACCATGACCCGACGCAGGGCATGCGGCAGGGCAACGACATCGGCACGCAGTACCGCTCGGCCATCTACGCGACCACGCCCGAGCAGGTGCGTGCGGCGGAGGCGTCGCGCGTCGCATACCAGGCAGCGGCTGACCGCCGCCGGCTACGGCGCGCATCACCACCGAGATCATCGACGCGCCGCAGTTCTTCTATGCCGAGGACTATCACCAGCAGTACCTGGCGAAGAATCCGAACGGCTATTGCGGCCTCGGCGGTACCGGCGTCACCTGCCCGGTGGGCGCGAGTGTCTAGCGCGACGGTTACGCCGGGGACGGTATAATCCCGGTCATGTCCCGCGTCATCTATACAGATACTCCTTCGACCCTCGACCAGACGACGCTGCGTGCCACGCATGGCGTGCGGGTAGTCACCAGCGACGAGGAGGGCAGCGGCGTCAACGCACTGCCCGGCCGGTACCTACGGCTTCACCTACTCGCCGGCGCTGCCGAACGCGCCGCTGTTCGCGGTCCGCCGCTATCGCAGCTACGAGACACACAAGCTCGCCTCGCGGCGAGGTGTTCGTCATCGGCTTCGCGACCGACGAGGATGCCCGCAACCTGGCCACGACGGCGACCGACCTGACGCTGTCGATTCAGCCGGAGCCCGAGCAGGGCGACACGACACGCTGGTGACGATTCCCTACTCGCGCATCCGCCGCCACCGGCAGTACGCCGCGCCGAACGAGCACGGCTTCACCGTAACCGTCGGCCCCGCCTGATCGCGTCGCTGGCGCCGCCCGCGAACCTGCCGAACACCGAACACCCCGAGCTCCGAACGCCGAACGTTGCTAGACAGTTCGAAGCTTCCAGCCGCCGCGGCGGAACAGCCACGCGCTCACGAGCGCGAGCGTCGAGAACGCGACGCTGACGGCGATGAACACGCCGGTCGGGCCGAACCCGAGCGGGTAGGCCAGCACCCAGGCGAGCGGAATCTCCCACAGCCACAGGCAGACGAGGTGGATGAGGGTCGGCGTCCGCGTGTCGCCGGCGCCGTTGAACGCCTGCGTCAGCACCATGCCGTAGCCGTAGAACAGGAACCCGGCGGCGACGATGCGCAGGCAGCGGATGCCGTAGGGCGCGACCGCCGGGTCGTCGGTGAAGATGCGCGATCAGCTGCGGCGCGAACAGCAGGAAGATCAGCGCCGACGGCGCCGAGGCAGCAGCGTGTTGTAGAGCCCGGCCGTCCACGCCGCCGCCTCGGCGCGGTCGGGCGGCCGGCGCCGAGGTTCTGGCCGACCAGCGTCGCCGCCGCGTTGCTGACCCCGAACGACGGCAGCAGCGCGAACAGGATGATGCGGATGCCGATCGTGTTGCCGGCGACGGCGGCGCTGCCGAAACCGGTCAGGATGCGCACCAGCCCGATCCACGACGCGGTGGCGATGAAGTTCTGGAACATCGCCGTGCCCGAGATGCGCACGATGCCCCTCATCACCGGCACGTCGAGGCCGCAGATGCGCGGCGCGGATGCGCAGCCGGCTGCCGGGCCGCGTCAGGTGATAGAGCTGGAACAGCACGCCACAGCCGCGGCCGATCGTCGTCGCCGATGCGCCGCGCCGGTGACGCCGAGCTCGGGGAACGGACCGAGGCCGAAGATCAGGCACGGTCCGAGGATGATGTTGATGGCGTTGGCGAACCAGAGCACGCGCATGGCGATGGCCGCGTCGCCGGCGCCGCGGAAGACGGCGTTGATCAGGAACAGCAGCAGCACGGTGCCGCTGCCGCCGAGCATCACGCGGGCGAACCCGCCGCCGATGCGCGATGACCGTCGTCGCTCGCGCCCATCAGACCGCAGCAGCTCCGGACCGAACAGCGCGCCGACCACGCCGATGGCGACGGCGACGACCACGCCGAGCGCGATCGACTGCACCGCCGCGCGCGCCGCGCCCTCCGCGTCCTTCTCGCCGATGCGCCGCGCGACGGTCGCCGCCGCGCCGATCGCCAGGCCCATGGCGACGGCGTAGACGATCGTCATCAGCGACTCGGTGATGCCGACCGTCGCGACGGCGTCGGCGCCGAGCCGGCCGACGAAGAAGATGTCGACGACGGCGAACACCGACTCCATCAGCATCTCGAGCACCATCGGCACGGCGAGCAGCAGGACGGCCCGCCCGATCGGGCGCGCTCGTGTAGTCCTGCTGCGAACCGCGCACGGCCTCGTTGAGGGTCGACCAGAGCGAGGGTGGCGGGGTGGAATCAGTGCTCACGTGCGTTCCGTGCGGGTTGGGGTAGGCGGGGTGGCGGCGCGATGGCGGCCGGCGAGCCGCGCGGCGCTATCTGTCGCGCGTGCCGCGACGTGATGGGCCTGTTTCTACTGGCCGTACCAGGTCCGCCGACCACTCGGACCAGGAACCAGGGTACAGCCTGGTGCCGTGCAACCCTGCGTGTGCCATCGCCAGCAGGTTGAGGCAGGCGCTGACACCGGAGCCGCAGTACATCACGGTCCGTTCCGGCGCCGCGCCGCCGAGACGATGGAGAAAGCGGCTACGCAGTTCCGCGGCGGGCAGCAGCGTTCCGTCGTCGCCTACGTTTAACGTGTAGGGATGGTTGTCGGCGCCGGGGATGTGCCCGGCGACGCGATCGAGCGGTTCGGTCGTCCCGTCGAAACGCTCGGCGCCGCGCGCGTCGACGAGCAGCACGTCAGCGCGGTCGAGCGCCGCGAGCACGTCGTCGACGTCGACACGCATCCGGTCGCGGCTCGCGGGGACAAACGTCGCCGGCGATCGCGCTTCGTCTCCGGCGCCGGTCGGCCGGCCCTCGCGCAGCCACTTGTCGAAGCCGCCGTCGAGTATCGCAACGGCGTCGTGTCCGAGATAGCGCAACATCCACCACAGCCGGCTGGCAAACATTCCGGCGTCCTGATCGTAGGCGACCACTTGCGTGGTACGATCAATTCCGAGCCGGCCGAAGACAGCGGTCATTTGCCCAACCGATGGCAGCGGATGCCGGCCGTTGGTGCCGCTTTTTTCTCCCGACAGATCATGGGCCAGGCTGGCGTAAACGGCGCCAGGCACATGTGCGGCGTGATACGCTTCGCGCCCCTGCTCCTCGTCTTGCAGATTGAACCGGCAGTCGACGATCGCCCAGGCGGCGGTCGGGCTGCCAGGGCCGCCCGCCGGGCGGCTCGCCGCATCGTTCCCGGACGTGCTCCCAGGCGGCGTGTCTGGCTGCGCGGCGAGATGTGCCGCGAGCGTTTCGGTGGACACCAGGGTCGTGTGAATCACGGACGTAGCTTATGACTCCTACACTCCTTTTCGCCATCACTCTCGGTCTCGCGGCGCTGGTGTTGATCTACGCCGTTCGCCTCGTGAGCCGCTACGCGCACGCCGGCAAGACGTTCGACCTCGGCGTCGTCAGCACGCGCTGGTTGTCGGAGCTGCGGCGCGACGAGCCCTGGACCCGCTCCTGACACCTCATCAAGGCTGATGCAGCTCGCGTTGCATTCCTCGACCGGGGCTCGCGGCGTCCCATCCCTCACGCGCATCGTGATTGCGGCGTGTGCGGCAGGCTGCCTGCTCGGCGTTGCTGGGTGCGCCGCGCGGCACGGCGCGCCGGTGCTCGACACCGGCGACCGGCCGGTCGGGGTCGGTGGCACGATCGCCGGCATCGTCCGGACGAGCGGCAATGCCGCATCGCTCGCCGGACGCAAGGTCACGGCGGTGAACGAGGCCACCGGCCAGCGCTTCGAGATTTCCACCGCCTCGAACGGCGGTTACACCATCCAGGTGCCGGCCGGCACCTACCGCCTCGACATCGACCTGCAACCCGGCGAAGCGCTCGAGTCGCGGCCGGAACCGACGCAGGTGAATGTCGGCGACCTCGACGAAGGCAAGAACTTCGTCGTCACCGCCGCCCGCTAGCGCGGCCCCGCCGGCTCGGCTGCGCCGGCCCCGGTCTACTCGGATTTCGGTGGCTCACCTGCAGGGCGGGTGCCGCCGGGGGGCAAACCCGCCGCTTCACGACAGCTTGGCGTCTCGCGTTTCGTGTGCCGAGTACAGGCCGACCAGCGTCAGCAGTGCTGCCGCCGTGAGGTAGTAGCCGACCGATGGCAGCCCGTAGTTGGTGGCCAGCCAGGTGGCCACATACGGCGCGAGCGAAGCCCCGAAGATGCCCGCGAAGTTGAAGGTCAGCGAACTGCCGGTGTACCTGACGGCCGTCGGGAACAGCTCCGACAGCAGTGTGCCGAGCGGCCCATACGTCATGCCCATCAGCGACAGGCCAATGACCATCGTCAGCATCGCGCCGGCCGTGCCGGCGGCAAACATCGGCCCCAGGACGAGGCCGAAGAGGGCAATGGCCCAGGTGATGACGATCAGCGTGGCGCGGCGGCCCCGCTCGGCGAGCACGGCCGAGATGGGGATGGTGGCCGCGAAGAACAACACACCGAACAGCTGCATGACCAGGAAGGTGTTGCGGGTGAAGCCGAGGGCGTTCGTGCCCCAGGACAGCGCGAACACCGTCATCAGGTAGAACAGCACGAAGGTGGCAAGCGACGACAACGTCCCGACGAGCAGCGTCGGCGCATGGTCGCGGAAGACGACGAGAATCGGCACCTTGACCCGTTCACGGCGATTGAGGGCTTCCTGAAAGACCGGCGTTTCGGTAATCGTCAGCCGAACGTAGAGGCCGACGAGCACCAGGGCGGCGCTCGCCAGGAACGGGATGCGCCAGCCATAGGCGAAGAACTGGGCGTCGCTGAGTTGTTCCGACAGCAGCAGGAACACGCCGCCGGAGAAGAAGAACCCGATGGGTGCGCCGAGCTGCGGGAACATGCCGTACCAGGCGCGGCGACCCGGCGGTGCATTCTCGATTGCCAGCAGGACCGCACCGCCCCACTCGCCGCCAAGGCCGAGCCCCTGGCCGAAGCGGCACATTGCCAGCAGCACCGGCGCGGCCACCCCGATCGTGTCGTAGGTCGGCAGCAGGCCGATCGTCACCGTCGAGACGCCCATCGTCAGCAGTGCCGCAACCAGGGTCGCCTTGCGGCCGACGCGGTCGCCGAAGTGGCCGAACAACGCCGAGCCGATCGGGCGCGCAAGAAAGGCGATGGCGAAGGTGGCGAGCGATGCCAGGGTGGCTGAGGCTGGGTCCGACGCCGGGAAGAAGAGGCTGGGGAACACCAGCACCGCGGCGGTAGCATAGATGTAGAAGTCAAAGAACTCGATGGTCGTCCCGACCAGGCTGGCAAACAGCACTTGGCCCGGGCGGTTGACGGGCGATGACACCGCGGTGACCTGCTCCCTCATCGCCAGCAAGTCTACAGGCGCCGCCCGGTGCCACCGTTGCGAAATGAAACTCGGGCAGCCTGGCCTGCGTCCAACGAGCTGGGTGCTATCCTGAGCGCATATATGGGTAAACGCATTTTTCTCTTCCTTGCGACCAACATCGCCATCGTCGTGATGCTGTCAATCGTGACGTCGCTGCTTGGCGTTGGCGGGTCCCGCTACGCCGGCGGCTACGACATCCGATCGCTGGCGATTTTCTGCCTCGTGTGGGGCATGGGCGGCGCGTTCATCTCGTTGCAGATGTCGCGCTGGATTGCAAAGCGGGCCACTGGCGTGCAGCTGGTCGATGGCCGCACCGGCCGCCCTGAGCTGGACCGGCTCTACCTGAGCATCGAGCGGCTCACGCAGCAGGCCAATCTGCCGATGCCGGAAGTCGGCGTCTACGATTCACCCGAGGTGAACGCCTTCGCGACCGGTCCCAGCAAGAAGCGCAGCCTGGTCGCCGTCTCGACCGGCCTGCTCCGGTCGATGCGGCCGGAGGAAGTCGATGGCGTGCTCGCCCACGAGGTGGCGCACATCGCTAACGGCGACATGGTGACGATGACCTTGCTGCAGGGGGTGATGAACGCCTTCGTGATGTTCTTCGCCCGCATCATCGCCTTTGCCGTGACGCGCGGCGGGTCGCGTGACGACGGCCGTGAGAACTCGTTCATGCTGACCTACATGGTGACCATCGTCCTGGAGATCGCGCTCGGCATCCTCGGCTCGCTGGTGACCGCCTGGTTCTCGCGGCAGCGCGAGTTCCGCGCCGACTACGGCGGCGCTGCCCTCGCCGGCAAGGACCGGATGCTGGCCGCGCTCCGCCGCCTCGCCGCCAATCGCGAACTGGTCGACACGCAGCAGCCGGCGCTGGCGACGCTGAAGATCAACGGCGCCCGGAACTGGATGGTGCTGTTGTCCACTCACCCGCCGCTCGAACAGCGCATTGCGGCGCTCGAGGCATCCAAGTAACACGGGTTCAATCCCTTGAACCGTGCTCCCAACCTTTTCGGCGCCGACGGTGTCTAAAGCCTTCGTCGCCGAAAAGGAGAGCGCATGCGAGCATTCGCGTGGTCAGTCCCCTCGCGCCGGGTCGCGCGAATCGTCCTTCTCGCCGCCGGGTTCGGTGGTTCCCTCGTCCCAGTGACCGCCGTCCAGGCGCCAGCCAACGATGCCACGGCGGTGCGGAGTGCCGCACGGGCGGCGCTTGGCGGCGAACAGCGCCTCGCCGCGGTCACCTCGTTCGTCGCGACCGGCCGTACCCAGGCAGGTGCAGGGCGACAACCTGGTGCCGATCGAATTCGAGATCGCCTGCCAGTTCCCTGACAAGTGTGTCCGTCGCGATGAGATCCCCGCCAGGGAAACCGGGCCGACGACCACTGGCTTCAACGGGCAGGAGTTGATCCAGCTTCCCGTGCCGGCGGCACGGCAGGGTGGGCCGGCGGCCGCGCCGCCCGGCGGCGCGGCTGGCGGGCGCGGAGCGCCGCCATCGCCTGAAGCCCTCCGCGCACAGCGCCTCGGCGCCGTGCACCAGGATTTTGCCCGGCTGGCGCTCGGCCTGTTCGCCGACTCGTTCGGCAGTTTCCCGGTGACCTTCACGCTCGCCGGCGAGGCCGAAGCACCACAAGGGAAGGCCGACGTCCTCGACGTGCACGGCCCAGCCAACTTCTCCGCCAAGCTGTTCGTGTTCCGCGACACGCACCTGCCGATCATGCTCAGCTGGCAGGCGCCGGGGACCCCGCAGACACAAGGGCGGCCGGTCGAGAACCGCATTTATTACAGCGACTATCGTGAAGCCGACGGCCTCAAGCTGCCGTTCCGCCTGCGGCGGGCGGTCGGCGCCGACACCGTGGAGGAAACCACCTTCGATCGCATCCGCATCAACGCCAGGATCGATGCGAAGAAGTTCGAGGTGAAGCGATGACCGGCGTCGCCGTCCGGCGATCCGCCGTCACCGCGATGCTGCTGCTTGGCGCGGCGGCCGCCGACGAGGCGCGCGCACAGGCGCCCGCTGGCCGGCTGACCATCACGGTCAACGACCAGACCGGAGCCGTCATCCCCGGAGCCGCCGTCACGCTCGCGCCGCTTGACACCATCCGCGGCGTGCGGCCGCCGCCGCTGGCGCCGGCACAGACGACGGCGGAGGGCGTCGCGACGTTCACCGGGCTGGCGCCGGGCCGCTACGCGGTCCAGGCGGAGTTCTCCGGCTTCGAAACCAGCATCGTTGCCGATCTGCGCGTGCGTGCGGGAGAGAACCGCCAGGTGATGACGATGGCGATCCAGAAGCTCGAAGACACGGTGATCGTCGGGCAGGACGCCCAGACCGCAGCCGCCGATCCGCGCGGCCGCGCCTTCGGCTCAGCGATGACCCGCGAGCAGATCGATGCGCTCTCGGACGATCCCGCAGAGATGCGCCGGCAGATCGAGGAGATGGTCGGCGGCGCCGGCGTCATCCGCGTCGACAGCTTCGAGGGGGCGCAACTGCCCCTCAAGTCGCAGATCCGCTCGATCCGCATCTCGCGCGATGCCTTCGCCGCCGAATTCCACAGTGCCGGCGGCATCTTCATCGACATCATCACGCAGCCTGGCGTCGGCCCGGTGCGCGGCTCGGTGCAGATGCGCCTGCGCGACGGCTCGCTCAGCGGCCGCAGCCCGTTCACGCCGACGAAGGGGCCCGAGCGGACGCAGGACTACGGCATGTCGGTCGGCGGCACGCTGATTCCGCAACGCGCCCAGTTCTCGTTCAATGTCCAAGGCACGACGGCGTTCGAGACTCCCAACCTGAACGCGGCGCTGCCGACCGGGACACGCGCCGAGGCGCTCGCCCTGCGACAGCCGCGCGACTCGATGAACGTCGGCGCGTTCGTCGATTACGCGCTGACCAAGGATCAGATCCTTCGCTTCGGCTACAACGGCTTCAGCAACCACAACACCAATCTCGGCATCGGCCTCTACGATCTGCCGGAACGCGGCTTTTCCTCCGAGTCGCGGACGCACCAATTGCGCGTGCAGGAAACCGGCCCGCTCGGGCGGCGTTTCTTCATCAACACGCGGGTGTTCATCGGTATCAGCGACTCGGAGTCGACCTCGACGACCGAGGCACCGACGATTCGCGTCAATGACGCGTTTACCAGCGGCGGACAGCAGGTTGCGGGCGGCCGCCGCAGCCGCAATCTCAGCCTCGGCTCAGACCTGGACTACGTGCGCGGCATCCACTCCGTGCGCACCGGCATCAGCCTCGACAGCAGCTGGGCGCACTCGGATGCCACTGCCAACTACTTTGGCACCTACACGTTCGAAAGCCTCGAGGCTTTCCGGGAAAACCGGCCGCGCAGCTACACCAGGCGGGTCGGCGATCCGCTCATCGACTACCTCAATGTCCAGGGCGGCATCTACATTCAGGACGACATTCGTGTGCGGCAGGGGCTGACCCTCAGCCCGGGCGTCCGCTACGAGGCGCAGACGCACCTTGCCGATTACAACAACATCGCCCCGCGGTTCGGCGTCACCTGGTCGCCCGGGCGGAGCGGCCGCACCACCGTCCGCGGCAGTGCCGGACTGTTCTACGACTGGCTGAACACGAACACCTACGAGCAGACGCTGCGCGTCGACGGGTTCCGCCAGCGCGAGATCAACATCGCCAACCCGAGCTTCCCGGATCCGGGCAACGAGGGCATCGTGCCGCCCGCCAATCGCTACCTGCTCGGTGACGGCCTGGCGATGCCGCGCAACCTGCGGTTCAGCGGCGGCATCGACCGGCAACTTGCGCCGCTGGCCCGCCTCGGCGTGCAGTACGCCGCACGTGCGTGGCACCGGCCTGTTCCGCGGCGACAACCTCAACGCACCGATCGACGGCCTGCGGCCGCATCCGGCCTTCGTCAACATCGTCGAGGTCGTGGACGACGCCGAGTCCCGTCAGGATACGATCTCGCTGAACTTCGAAGGCGGCCTGACGACGCAGTGGGCACCGCTGCTGCCGCGCAGCGCGGCGCTGTTCGACGGCCGCCGGCTCCGGTTCAACGCGTTCTATACCCTCGGCTGGTGGCGGAACAATACCGATGGCGAGTTTGCGCTGCCGCCGGGCGGATCGCTCGCCGGCGAGTGGGGTGCTGCACCGCAGGACGTCCGTCACCGCTTTGGGGTCAACAGCAACTCGCAGATGCTGAAGGGGCTGCAGTTCGGCTGGAACCTGAACGCCTCGACCGGTACCCGTACACGATCAGGACCGGGCGGGATGACAACGGCGACCTGATCTTCAACGACCGGCCGGGTGGCGTCGGACGCAATACGGCGCGCGCCGCCCTGCAGTGGAACCTGAATATCAACACGCAGTACGCCTTCACGTTCGGGCGTCGCGGCGGTACCCTGCCGCCGGGCATCTTCATTACCGCTGGCGGCGGCGGCGCGCCCTCCGTGCAGACGTTTGCCGTGGAGAACTGGCGCTACCGCCTGGGGTTCTTCGTCAACGTGCAGAACGTCACCAACCGCGCCAACTACATCGGCTACAGCGGCGTGCTCATCTCGCCGTTCTTCGGCAGGGCAACGTCGGTCACCAGCCCGCGGAAGGTCGACATCGGCATCAACCTGACGTTCTGATACCGGGTGAGCTCCGGCGGCACACAGAGCAATGCGGCGCAGCCGCGGCCGCTCTGTGATGCCGGCGCTGTCGCTGCTAGCCGAGCGCTTCGGCCAGACGATGCAGGAACAGGCCGACGTCGGTGACGACGCCGACGGTCTGCGACGAGCCGCGGTCGCTCAGCTTGGTGACGACCGCCGGGTTGATGTCGACGCAGACGACCCGCACCCAGGACGGCAGCATGTTGCCGACGCCGATGCTGTGCAGCATCGACGACAGCATCAGCACCATGTGGACGTTGTTCGACAGCGCCGCGGCGTAGCGCTCCTGCGCCTCGACCAGGTCCATCATCGTGTCGGGCAGCGGTCCATCGTCGCGGATGCTGCCGGCCAGCACGAATTCGACGTCGTGCTTGACCAGCTCGTACATCACGCCCGACGTGAGCACGCCGCTCTCGACCGCGGCGCGGATGCCGCCGGCGCGGTTGATGGTGTTGATCGCCGCCATGTGGTTGCGGTGCCCCTGCTCGACCGGCGCGCCGGCGAGCGAGGTCGATGCCGAGCGACGTGCCCGACAGGGCGAACTCGACGTCGTGCACGGCCAGCGCGTTGCCGGCCAGCACCACGTCGACGAAGCCGAGGCGAATCAGCTCGGCGAAGTGCTCGACGCCGCCGGTGTGGACGACGACCGGCCCGGCGACGACGGCGATGCGGCCGCCCGCCTTCTTGACGTCGCGCATCATCGCGGCGATGCGCGACACGCTGCCTTCGACGCGCCGCTCCGACGAGACGTCGTTGCTCATGAACGCGAAGCCGTGGCGGTCGCGCTCGCGGAACTCGGGCGTGACGCGGATGCCGTCGTGGCCGCAGACGACCGGCTCGCCCGCGCGTGACGTCGCGCAGCTTGCGGCACTCGGCGCGGTCGCCCGCTGACGACGATGACCGCGTCCATGCGCTGCTTGCCGACCTCGACCCAGCGACCGCCCAGCCGCACGTGGGTGCGATGGTTGGTGGTCGAGTAGAAGTCGTCCGGGACGCAGCGGTCCTTCTCGGCCGGCTTGACCAGGGCGTCGCGCTCGCGCACCGGGTGGCAGCCGAAGGTCGTGAGCTGCTGCAGCAGCTCGTCGAGCGCCGGCCCGTCCGGCGCCGTGATGCGCATCTCGATGCGCGAGGCGTCGTCGTTGGTGCGGCCGATGTCGAAGTCGAGGATTTCGTACGAGGCCTTGAGTTCGATGATCTTGTCGAAGATGGCGGAGAGCAGTCCGGAGTCGATCAGGTGACCGTCGGCTTCGATGGTGTCGCTGGCAGCCATAGGGGGATTGTACCGTTCGCCACGTTCGGAACGTTTCGAGGGTTCGAGGCGTGCGGTTCACGGCTCGGGGTCGGCAGCCCGGTGCACGCCGGTGACCTCCAGGTAGGCGCCCTGTTCCGTGAGTGTCATGGCGGTGGCGGCATCGACGTTCCATTGCCGCTCGGCGGTGGCGGCATCCGGGGCAGCTCGCATGATGCCGGTGAGCGAGACCGGCATCCCCGGAGCGATGGTGACGTTGTCGTCGATGGTCGACGTCCGGGCCGGCGATGGCGAACACGGCGCGTTCGTCGTTGGTGCCGATCCAGAAGGCGCGGCTGTGGATGACGTCGCCGATTCGCACGCGCTGCAGCGACGCCTGCCGTCCAATGGCGTTGCGGGTGACCAGGTCGATGACGGCGGTGATCGGTGTCTCCGGTGCCGCGGTCTCGACCCCGCGCGGCGCAGGGCCGCCGACGCGCCACAAGGCGATGATTGCCAGGACGCCGACAATCGCACCAGGGATGCCGAGCCGGACCGCGCGGGGCCGTCGCGTCACGCGGTGCCTGCCGCCGCCGGTTCGGGCACGAACTTGTAGCCGACGCCGCGCACGGTGAGCAGGAACTGCGGCGCCGCGGGGCGGTCTTCGAGGTAGCGGCGCAGCCGGACGATGAAGTTGTCGATCGCGCGCGTGTCGGTGCTCTCGTGCAGGTCCCAGACCTCTTCGAGGATGGTGCGGCGCGACACCACCTGCCCGGCGTTCCTCACCAGGTAGCGCAGCAGCTCGCACTCCATCAGCGTCAGCCGGTAGGACTGGCCGCGCGCGTGCAGTTCCATCGCGGTGAAGTCGAGCGTCCGGCCGGCGAAGGTGAAGGTGTCGGCGGCGCGGCCTCTGCTGGTGCCGGCGGCGTCCTGCTCGTTCCAGCGGCGGCGGCGCAGCAGGCCGTTCACCTGCGCGATCAGGATCGCCAGCTCGAACGGCTTGGGCAGGTAGTCGTCGGCGCCGGCCTCGAAGCCTCGCAGCACGTCCTCGGGCCGGCCGCGCGCGGTCAGCATCAGGATCGGCACGAACTGGCCGGCCGCGCGCAGTTCGGTGGCGACGGCGAAGCCGTCCTTCTCCCGGCAGCATCACGTCGAGGATGACGACGTCGAACGGCTGCGCTGCCGCCGAGCAGCAGATTCGAGCGCCGTCTCGCCGTCCGCGGCGACCACCGCGTCGTGGCCTTCGGCCTCGAGGTTGAAGCGCAGGCCGTCGGCGATGTGCTGCTCGTCCTCGACGATCAGGATCCGGCTCATCCGACCTCGCGGCGCCGTCATGCCAGCGCTCACCCAGCCAGGCGCGGCAGCTCGAGGGTGAAGGTGGCGCCGCGGCCCTCGCCCTCGCTCTGCGCGAACACGCGGCCGCCGTGCGCGCGCGCGATCGACCGGACGATGTACAGGCCGAGCCCGGTGCCCTTGACCTGCTTCAGGCCGCGCGTCTGCACGCGGTAGAAGCGGTTGAAGATGCGCTTCAGCTGCTTCTTGGGGATGCCGACGCCGCGGTCCTGCGACCCGCACCCACACCGTGTCGGGCGCCGGCGCCGCCACCGACACCGTGATCGCGCACCTGCGCCGGCCGAGTACTTCACGGCGTTGTCGAGCAGGTTGGTGATGACCGTCCGCAGCTCGTCGGCGTCGCCGCGGACGATCAGCGGCGTGGCCGCCGTGCGCCTCGAGCGCGATCGCGCCCGGCTGCAGGTGGTGCCGCAGCGAGCGCCAGGTCGACGCACTCGCGGGTCAGCGCCGCCATGTCCACCGGGCCGCGTGCGACCGCCTTCGGCTTCTCGCGCGCCGACGCCCGCCTTGAGCACCTGGTCGACGGTGTGGTGCAGGCGGTCGGCGTCGGCGAGCATGATGTCGTAGAACTCGCGCCGCTGCGCTTCGCTGACCGTGCGCGACTGCAGCGTCTCGCAGGTAGAGCCGGATCGAGGCGATCGGCGTCTTCAGCTCGTGCGTGACCGCGTTGATGAAGCTGTCGTGCTCCTCGTTGCGCTGGATCTCCAGCACCAGGAAGACGGTGTAGACGATCAGCCCGGCGATGATCAGCGCGAACAGGACGATGCCGAGGATGAGCGGCGTCAGCCGCCGGCCGTTGATGACGATCCAGGTGACGTTCAGCGACGACCGCGGCCGCCACCAGCAGCACGCAGAGCGCGACGAAGAACGCGATGGCCTTCTGCCGGCGGGTCACACGGGGGATTCTACGAATTCAGAATGCGAAATGCAGAATGCAGAGTGCAGCGGCTGGTACAGGAACGAACGGGGCGAGAGGCGCCTGGCGCTTTCACCCCGTTGTCGCAAACCGCGAGCGGTCTGCGTTCTGAATTCCGACTTCTGAATTGCCGCGTTACGCTACCGCTTCGTCGCCGAGCACGAGCGTGTCGTTCTCTTCGTAGGGCACCGGCTGCTTGATCTTGGCGACCTTGATGTCCCAGGCCAGGCCGAGCACGCGCAGCGTGCTGATGCCGATCCAGTTCAGGTCGAACTCGTACCAGGCCAGGCCGTGACGGGCGCTGGTCGGGTGGGCGTGGTGGTTGTTGTGCCAGCCCTCGCCGAAGGTGAGCAGCGGCCACCCACCAGTTGTTGGTCGAGTCGTCGCGCGTCTCGAAGCGGCGCGAGCCCCACAGGTGGGTCGCCGAGTTCACCAGCCAGGTGCAGTGCAGGCCGAAGGTGGTGCGGAAGAAGATGCCCCACAGCACGTAGGGCATGCCGCCGAAGGCGAGCAGCACGAGGCCGACGACGACGTTCGACGTCCAGTGCCAGTTGGAGAGCCAGACGTGGACGCGGGTCCTTGCACAGGTCGGGCGCGTAGCGCGCCAGGATCGGCGCGTCGTGGTGCAGCCCTTCGCCCGGAGGATCCAGCCCATGTGCGCCCACCAGGTGCCTTCGCGCGGCGTGTGCGGATCGCCCTCGCGGTCGGACTTCTGATGATGGATGCGGTGCGTGGCCACCCAGAAGATCGGCCCGCCTTCGAGCGCCAGCGTGCCGCAGAACGTCAGGAAGTACTCGACCCACTTGTAGGTCTTGTAGCCGCGGTGCGTCAGCAGCCGGTGATAGGCCATGCCGATGCCGAGCATGCCGCCGACGAAGTACAGGACGAGCGCGGCCAGCATGGCGCCGGGGTCGATGAAGAAGAACGCGGCCACCGCGAGGACGTGGAACGCGATCATCGCGATCGCGGTGATCCAGTTCACGCCCTTCTGATATCTGCGGCCGTACATCAGCATCGGCGTCACCATGTACGAAGCGGCTCCTCGGAAAGTGGATTGGGGGAAAGCGCGAAATGAAGATAGCAGCGGTGGCGCGCCGCCACTGTAATACTTCTGTACGCGCGCGCCAGAGCCGGTCTCGGCTGCAGAAACGCTAGTTCAGGACCGGATAGGGGTTGACAGGCTCACCCTTCCACCACTGCCGTTCCGGCGTGAGCCGGAAGATGGCGAAGTGCAGGTGCGGGGCGTCGGCGGCGGCGTTGCCGGTGCTGCCGACGTAGCCGAGGAGGTCGCCGCGGCGCAGCATCTGGCCTTCACGCAGGCCGTCGGCATAGCGCTCGAGGTGGGCGTAGTAGTAGCAGTACTTGCCCGACGGATCGAACTGGTAGAGGGTGGTCCCGCCCGCCTCGCTGGTGAACAGCTTCTCAATCGGGCCGTCCTCGACTGCCCGCACCGGCGTGTCGCGCGGCGCCATGATGTCGAGCGCCTCGTGCACGCGGGCGCCGCGCGCCTCGGTGAACGTGTCGCGCAACTCCTGGCGGCCGATCCCGGCGACCGGCAGCTCGAGGCGACGGCCCCGCAGGTCGGCGACAACCGTCTGCTGCTGCCTCTGCTGCTGCCTCTGCTGCAGCTGCCCCCGCTGGAGCTGCCGCTACTGGCGTTGACCCTACCCTGGCCGCCGCGTTTGCCGGGTCTGGAGCCTCTGCGTCGCCGCTGACCGGCCGGGCGGTGGCCTCGGGCGCACTGGCGCCGCTAGCGCCGGCAGTCTGGCCGCTGGTGCCGACCGCCGTCTGGTGCACCGGCAGCATGCCACCGCCGTACTGTTGCAGCCGCCAGGTGAGCGCCGTGTCAGCGAGGCTCCGGCAGCGAAGCTCAGCCCGACGGCGATCACCTGCCGCCGCACCCGCTCGACGCGCGTCCGCTCGACCCGCTTCACCGGAATACCACCGCCGTCCCCGGTCGTGCCCACATCGCGACCCGCTCGGCGTCCCAGTTGGTCAGCCGCACGCAGCCGTGCGACTCGACATGACCGATGCGCGACGGCTCCGGGGTGCCGTGGATGCCGTAGTGCTCCTTGGTGATGTCGATCCAGACGACCCCGACCGGGTTGTTCGGGCCCGGCGCGATGCGCGCCTTCGAGTGGGATCGGGTCCGCATCCCAGAACAGCGCCGGGTTGTAGTGGAAGCGGCGACTGCTGCACACCGGTGACCTTCCACTTGCCGACCGGCAGCGGATCGCGAACGCTGCCGGTCGTGACCGGCGCGTGGAAGAGCACCTGCCGCTTGTCGTCCTCGAGCGTCAGCGAGCTGGTCGCCTTGGTGACGACGATGGTGGCGGCCGGGCGGGCGCCGGGCAGCAGCGCGCTGGCTGCAACGATGTTGGGCACCATCAGCCGCTCGCCGGCCGTGCGAAGGTGGCACCGGGATTCAACTGCTGCAGCAGGGCCAGGGCTGGCGTGGAACTTCTCGGCCAGGGCCTCGAGCGGTGTCCGGTAGGAGAGCGCTGGCAGCTTCGCCTGCTGCATCAGGTCGGCAGGAATGTCCGGCTGAACGGACCGGCCACATCGCTCGCGGTCAGCTCGTAGGTGACGAGCGGCGGCTGGTTGCCGGCGCGTTCGTTCAGCCGCTGCCACAGCGTCTGGTCGATCGCATCCGACGCCGGCAGGCCGTGCGCGCGGCGGAAAGCGGCGACGGCGCGCCGCAGGTTCACCCCGACCCGGCCGTCGATCTCGCCGGACGAGAAGCCGAGGCGGTCGAGCATGATCTGCGCGGCGAGCGCTTCTGGACCACCGGCGCCGCGGGCGCAGAGCCCAGCGGGACGGCCGGCGCCGACTGCGGCGCGCCCTGGCCGCCAGCCGGACCAGTCGGGCGCACGGGGGTGGGCGGCGGCGGAGTCCGGCTGCCGGGCTGAGGCCCCTGCGCCAGCACGGCGCCGGCCAGCAGAACGGTTGCTGCAATCGTCACATGCGCAGTCATGCCTGGTGCGGTGCAAACGGGGGACCGGGGGACGCTATGAGCTCCGACCACCCTCTACAATGACGCGTGATCTTTTCCCTCAGCATTCACGCCGACTACCGTTGCCACAACTCCGGCCAGTGCTGTTCGGTCGACTGGGATGTGCCGGTCGAGGTGCCGATCTACCGTTCCCTGGTGGCGGCAATCGATGCCGGACGGCTGCGGCCCGACTCGGCTGCTGCATCGCTGCCGCCGTTCACGGTCGGTGCGGATCTGCCTGACGACGCCGGGGCGATGTTCGGCCGCACCGCCGCTGGCCGGTGCGTGTTCTTCGACTCCCATTCGCGCCTCTGCATCGTCCATCGCGACCTCGGCGAGCCGGCGCTGCCGGCGACGTGCCGCTACTTTCCGCGCATCGCCGTCGGCGACGCGCGCGGGACGTCGATCACCTTGTCGCACTTCTGCCCGACCGCAGCGTCGATGCTGTTCCGCGACGACGTGCCGGTCGAGATCGTCAGCGAGCCGCCGGCGTTTCCGCCGCGCGACTACGAAGGACTGATCGTCGGCGACGACGATTTTCCGCCGCTGCTGCACCCGCGCATGCTGATGGACGCTCGAGGGCTACGGCGCCTGGGAGCGTCACATGGTGGCGCGCTGTGCGGAGGTGAGCCGCACGCCCGAGACGGTGCTCGCGACGCTGGAGCGCGACGCGCGGCTACTGGCGACGTGGACCCCTGGCGGTTTTGACGCTGTCGCAGGCAGTGCGGAACCTGCCGGGCGACTACGTCGCAGGCCGTCGCCGAGGCCGTTCTCGACGCCAGCCTCGAGGTCTTCGGCGCGGTGATGAACGGCGGTGCCCGAGGATTTCAAGCCGGAGCCGGACGAAGAGGGGCTCGCTCCGGTGTATGCCGCCGCGGTGCTGCCGCGCTGGAACGATTTCCGCCCACCGCTCAACCGCTACCTCGCCGGCAAGGCGTTCGCGTCGTGGACCGCCTACCAGGGACGCGGCGTGGCGTCGATCGTCCGCGGCCTCGAGGCGGCGCTGGCCCTCGTGCGGGTCGAGGCGGCGCGGCAGTGCCGCGACGCCGGGCGCGCGCTCGACGCCGAGCTCCTGCTCGAGGCGTTCCGCGGCGCCGACTTCGCGCTCAATCACCTGGCGGTCGGTGAAGACCTCGCGCTCGGCTGGTCGACCGCCGAGCGTTAGGACGGCCGGGCGTTTCACAGATCGAAAACGCGACGACCGGTCCGTGGTCGCTGCGTGCCGACCTCCGCTGCACGACGCAGGAGACGGCGCGGTCGGCGAGCGCTCTCGCTGGCGAAGACGTAGTCGAGGCGCCAGCCGATGTTGCGCTGCCTTCATGTTGCGCCACGGCGCCCACCAGGTGAACAGGTCGGCGTTGTCGGGCTCGAGCGGCGGTGGACGTCGACCAGACCGCGGCTGAGGATGCGCTCGATCAGCGGCGCGCTCCTCCGGCAGCTGGCCGATCGACGCGCGGCTTGCGCTCCTTCGGGTGCACGTCCATCTCGGTCCGCGCGACGTTCAAGTCGCCGCACAGCACGAGCGGCGCGCCTCCGCGCCTGATAGCGTCGCGGCGAACGCGTCCATCGCCTCGAGGAAGCGCATCTTCGCCGGGAAGTCCTTGCCGCCGTTCGGCACGTAGATCGACGCGACAGTCGCCTGCGGCAAGCGCGACGGTGACGATGCGATGCTCGTAGTCGAATGTCGGGATGATGGAACGCCGGCCGCTCCGGCGACGCGTCCTTGCGGACGTGCAGCGCCACGCCCGAGTAGCCCTTGCCGCCGTGCCAGTAGCACCAGTAGCCCTCGAGTTCGCACAGCCAGACCGGCAGTTGATCGAGCGCCGCCTTGATCTCCTGCAGGCAGAGGACGTCGGGCTGTTCCGGTCGAGAAATTCCTGCACCTGCGCCTGCCGGGCGCGGATGCCGTTGACGTTCCAGGTCGCAATCTTCATCAGTGGCCTTGTCATTGCACCGCGCGACGGTATGGAATCGAAATCGACTCCCGGCGTCGAAGAGCTGACACCCGACCTGGCGCGGCTGCGAATCGCATTCGTGAACGTCTACTTTGCCGGACTGCCCGGCGCCGGCGGCGACGCTGCGGGCCGAGGCGCTGCCGGACTGGACGCGCCGTCGACCCCATGGGCGCTGGTCGACGCCGGGTTGTCGATGGGCACGGCGGATATCCTGGGCGTCGCCGCCGCCCGCTTCGGTGAGAACGCGCGTCCCGCGGCCATTATTCTGACGCATGGTCACTTCGATCACGTCGGTGCACTCGAAGCGCTGCTCGGCGTCTGGGACGTGCCGGTCTACGCACACGCGCTCGAACTGCCATTCCTGACCGGCCGCGCCGACTACCCGCCGCCCGATCCGACCGTCGGCCGCGGCCTGATGGCGCGGCTGTCACCGATGTTCCCCGAACGCGGCATCGACCTCGGCGACCGGGTGCACGCATTGCCGGCTGACGGCAGCGTGCCTGGCATGCCGGGCTGGCGCTGGATTGCGACGCCAGGCCACGCGCCCGGGCACGTGTCGCTCTTCCGCGACACCGACCGCGTGCTGGTTGCCGGCGATGCGGTGACGACCACCCGGCAGGAGTCGGTATTCTCGGTGCTGACGCAGCGGCAGGAAATGAGCGGGCCGCCGGCCTACTTCACCATCGATTGGGACAAGGCGCGCCGCTCCGCGGAGACGCTCGCCGAACTCAGGCCGGCGATTCTTGCGACCGGTCACGGCGAGCCGATGCGTGCGCCCGAAGCGGCCGAGGAACTGGCGGCGCTCGCGCGCGAGTTCGACCTTCGCGCCCGTCCGGCCAAGGGGCGCTACGTCAACGAGCCGGCGATCACCAACGAGCAGGGCGTCGTCGCGCTGCCGCCCCGGCAGCGCTCCTCAGGCATCCGCTGGGGCATGCTCTCCGGCGTCGCGGCCGCCGCATTCGCCGGCACGTGGGCGTACCGGCGCTACGGGAAGCGATAACGATGCTCGATGCTGAATGCGCAATGCGGAATGATTCTCGAGCTGACGCCGTGCCGGACTGAGGCAGAATAGCCGCGGGCCCGCGCGCCACGGGCCGGTGGAGCCTTGGTCATTTCGCTGTTGTCGTTGGCCTTTGTCATTGGCCATTGGCAGTGAGCATCGGGCATTGAGCATTGAGCATTGTTAAAGTTCGTGCGCTGATCGCGGCGGCGCTGCTCCTGCTCGCCCTCGCGGCGGCCGCGCCGGTCATCCAGTCGCAGGTCGCATCCGGCGTCACCTCGCCGCAGGAGGAGTTCGGCGCGCGCATCGGCGACGACTACTTCCTCGCCAATTACACCCAGCTCGAAACCTACTGGCGTAAGCTCGACCGCGAGTCGGACCGGCTGTCGCTGGTGAACATCGGCCGTACCGAAGAGGGCCGCGCGCAATGGATGTCGGTGATCAGCGCGCCCGAGAACATCCGCAATCTCGATCGCTATCGCCAGCTGTCGAAGCGTTTGGCGCTTGCGGAAGGGCTCACCGACGAGCAGGCGCGCGCGCTCGCCGCCGACGGCAAAGCGATCGTCTGGATCGACGGCGGGCTGCACGCCAATGAAGTGCTGGGCGCACAGCAGCTGATCGAGCTCGTCTACCAATTGGTCAGCCGATCCGACGCCGAGACGCTGCGCTTCCTCCGCGACGTCATCGTGCTGGCGGTCGCCGCCAACCCCGACGGACAGGAGCTGGTGTCGAACTGGTACATGCGCGACAGGGATCCGCTGCGGCGCACGCTGGACGGCGTGCCGCGTGCCTACCAGAAGTACATCGGCCACGACAACAACCGCGACTTCTACCTCTCCAGCCAGGCCGAGACGATCAACATGAACCGCATCCTCTACAAGGAGTGGTTCCCGCAAATCGTCTACAACCACCACCAGACCGGGCCGCCCGGCACGGTCATGTTCGCACCGCCGTTCCGCGATCCGTTCAACTACGTCTTCGATCCGCTGGTGCCAGCGGGTATCGAGCTGGTCGGCGCCGCCATGCAGGCGCGTTTCGCCGCCGAGAAGAAGCCGGGCGTGACGATGCGGACCGGGTCGAACTATTCGACGTGGTGGAACGGCGGCCTGCGCACGACCGCCTACTTCCATAACCAGATCGGCTTGCTGACCGAGACGATCGGCAGCCCGACGCCGACGCGCATCCCGTTCGTGCCCGACACGCAGGTGGCCAGCAACGACCTGCCGTACCCGATTGCGCCGCAGCCGTGGCATTTCCGCCAGTCGATCGACTACTCGATGACGGCCAACCGCGCGGTGATCGACGTCGCCTCGCGGTATCGCGAGACGCTGCTCTACAACGTCTATCGCATGGGGAAGAACGGCATCGAGCGCGGCAACCAGGACACCTGGACGGTGTCGCCCCGCCGTGTGGCGGCGGTGAAGGAGGGGCTCGCGCGCGACGGGCGGTTTCCCTCTGATGCCGCCTTTCTCGAGCAGCTGCACCGACCCCGATCGGCGCGATGCTCGCGGCTACATCCTGACCGCCGACCAGCCGGACTTTCTGACGGCGACGAAGTTCGTCGACGCGCTGCTGAAGAACGGCGTCGCCGTACACCGCGCGACCGCGCCTTTTGCCGTGGGTGGCCGACACTATCCGGCCGGCTCCTTCGTCGTGAAGACGGCGCAGGCGTTCCGGCCGCACGTGCTCGACATGTTCGAGCCGCAGGATCATCCGGACGACATTCCGTACCCTGGCGCCGCGCCGACGCCGCCGTACGACATCGCCGGCTGGACGCTGGCGTTCCAGATGGGCGTCAAGTTCGACCGGATTCTCGACGGGCTTCGAGGGCCCGTTCGAACGGGTCGAGCAGCGTGCGGCCACCGGCCGGCGCGGTGCTCGCCAGCGGCGGCGCCGTCGGCTATCTCGTCGAGCCATCACCAGAACGACGCCTTCATCGCGGTGAACCGCCTGCTGGCGGCCGGCGAGGACGTCTATCTGGCTGCGCGACCGCACGCGTCGGCGGTGCGTGCCGCACGGCAGCGGCGCCATGTTCATCGCCGGCCAGGCCGACGACGCTGCCGATCCTGCGCAAGGCGGCGACCGACGTCGGGCTGGTATTCACCGGCGTGGCGCGGCGCCGCCGGGTGAGGCGTTGCAGCTGCGGCCGGTGCGCATCGGCCTGTGGGATCGCTACGGCGGCTCGAGTCCGAGCGGCTGGACCCGCTGGATGCTCGAGCGCTACGAGTTCCCGTTCGAGGTGGTCGTACGCGCCGACGCTCGACGCCGGCGGATCTCGCCAGCCGCTTCGACGTCATCGTGCTCACCGACGAGGCGGTGCCGGAGCAGCGGCGGCGAGCGGGCGCCGCTCGGAGGACCGGTTGCCGCCGGAGTATCCGCGGCACGGTCAGGCGCGCTGTCATCGACGCGCACGGTGCCGCAGCTGCGGCGCTTCGTCGAGGACGGCGGCACGCTGCTGGCGATTGGCGACTCGACCGGGATCGCGCCGCGCCTCGGCGTACCGGTCAGCAGTGCGCTGGTCGAGCCGCGACGGCGACCGGCCTGCGGCCGCTGGCGCGGCGAGGAGTACTACGTGCCCGGGTCGGTGCTGCAGGTCGGCCGTCGACAACACGCACGCCGCTCGGTTACGGCTTCGAGCGCCAGGTCGACGTCTTCTTCGACAACAGCCCGGTGTTCCGCGCTCGACGGGGAGGCCGCGGCACGGCCGCCCGCCGCGTCGCCTGGTTCGCGAGCGCGACGCCGCTGCGCAGCGGCTGGGCGTGGGGCCAGAAGCACCTCGAAGGCGGCGTCGCCGTCGTCGACGCGACGGTCGGCCACGGCCGGGTGCTGCTGTTCGGGCCCGAGATCACCTTCCGCGGCGCAGCCGCACGGCACCTTCAAGTTCCTGTTCAACGGGATTTATTACGGCCCGGCGCGGCAGGTTGAAAGCCTCCCGGGCGGTAGCACCGGGCGGGACGTGGACCGTGCCGTGCAGGGGTTGAGATAGGGCGAGTCGTTCCGGCCCGGCGGCGCGTCATACCTGGGTGCCCGCCCCAAGTCATAATCAACGGATGTTCCTCGCACTGCCGACGCGGCCCTGGCGTCTTCTCGCCGCTACGCTTTTCTTCGTTTCTGTCGCCTCGCTCGGGATGCAGGCGCAGGCGCCGCCGGTTCCGGCCGGCCCGCTGACCCTCGAGCAGGTGCTGGCGCTGGCAGAAGCGCGCAGCGAGTCGATTGCCCTCGCCCAGTCCGGCGTACGCCGCGCCGAGGCCGACCAGGTCCGGGCGCACAGCGGCCTGCTGCCGCAGCTGTCGGCGTCCGGCAGCTACGACCGCGCGCTCGCCTCGGAGTTCTCGGGCGTGTTCGACAACGGCTCGACGACAGCGCCGTGCGCTGGCTTCGGCCCGAACCAGGCGGCGCCGCTCGAGTCGCGCGTCGCCGAGCTCGAGCGCGCACTCGACTGCGGCGCCGCCGGCCAGGATCTGCTCGGCGGGACCCCGAGTGTCCAGTGGCGGCGGCCTCGCCGATCTGCCGTTCGGCCGCAAGAATACTCTGGCGCGTCGCTGACGTTCTCGCAGAACCTGTACTCGGGCGGCCGCAATGGCGCGCAGGACAGATCGCGCCGCTCGGCGCGTGAACCGCCGAGCTCGGCGTGACCACGGCACGCGGCACAGCTGCTGCTCGACGTGACGCAGGCGTACTACGACGCCGCGCTCAGCGACCGCCTGGTCGCGATCGCCGAGGCGACGCTCGAGCCAGGCGGCCGCGACGCTGCAGCAGACGCAGGCGGGCTTCGATGCCGGGACGCAGCCGGAGTTCGAGGTGCTGCGCGCCCGCGTCAGCCGCGACAACGCAGACCCCGCTCGCTCATCCGGCAGCGCGTCAATCGCGAGCTGGCGCTGCTGCGCCTGAAGCAGCTGCTCGACCTGCCGCCGAACTACGACCTGCAGCTGGCCGACGCGCTCAGCGACGAATCGCTGCGCGCCGCCGCCGATCTTCGCGGCGCGGGTCGCGGCGATCGAGCGGGTCATCGCGCCGTCGCCGAGCAGTCGCAGAACGCGGCGCTGACGAGCGATCAGCCGCTGCCGGCGCGCGACCGCGGTGTCGCAGGTGCGCGACGTCGGTCCGGCTCGGCGAGGCGTCGCTGCAGGCTGACCGAGGCGCAGCGCAAGCCGAGCGTGGCGCTCAACTCCAACTACAGCCGCATCGCTTACCCGTCGAACGTGCTGCTGCCGGTCTTCGACCGCACGAACTGGACCATCGGGGCGACCGTGCAGGCTGCCGATCCTGACCGGCGGCCGGCAGCGCGGCGACGAGCTCGCGGCCCGCGCCGACCTCGAGCAGGCGCAGCTCAGGCTGCAGCAGACGCGAGGAGCTTGCCGACCTCGACACGCGCTCCGCGTGGGCCGAACTGCTCGCCGCGCGCGCCACGTGGGAAGCGACGGCCGGAACCGTGCAACAGGCGATCACGGGCCTACGAGATTGCCGACGTCCGCTACCGCGCCGGCGTTTCGACGCAACTCGAGCTGACCGATTCACGTCTCCTGCTGCAGCAGGCGGAGGCGAACCGCGCGCAGGCCGCCCGCGACCTGCAGGTGGCGCGCGCCCGTGTCGCGCTGCTGCCGGACCTGCCGCTCGGCGGCGCGCGGCGACGGACGGCGCGCACCGGCGCAGACGCCGGCGGCGCCGTCGCAGCAGCAACAGCAGCAGGGCAGTCAGATCAGGAATGCGTCAGCGACCGGGCAGGGCGCGCAATCACAGGCAGGAACGCGATAGTGACTACACGGAACTGCACGATCGACAGTGCACACCGCTGCCAGCGCCGGTCTGCGGCGCGCAGCAGCGGCCAGGTGCGCTGCTGGCGCATGCGTTTTCGCCTTCGACGCCTGCTCCTCGCCTGCTCCGGCGGCGGGCGACGACGCAGCGGCGAACGCCGCAGCTGGCGCCGTCCGTCGTGCAGGTCGGCCCGGAGAACGTCATCACGGTCAGCCGCGGACACGATCGTCGTCGGGCCGATCCTCTCCGGCGAGCTGCGCGCCGAACGCGAAGCGACGTTCGCGCCGAGCTCGGCGGCTCGATGATCCAGGTGGCGGTCGAAGCAGGGGCAAGTCGGTCCGCAGGGGTCAGCTGCTCGGCCGGATCGAGGCGCAGACGCTCGGTGACGTGCGCCAGTCGGCCGCTGTCGGCGGTGCGGTCCGCGGAGAACCAGCTGTCGGTCGCGCAGCGTGAAGCGCGAGCGGGCGCAGACAGCTGGTGACCGCCGGCGCCCTGGCGGCGCGCGATCTCGACGTCGCGCGCAACAACGTGACGACCGCGGAGGCGCAGCTCGCCGATGCGCGCAGCCGCCTGGTCAACGCCGAGAAGCAGTTGAGCGACGCCGTGCTGCGCGCGCCGCATCACGCGGCATCGTCTCCCGGCGGCCGGTCAATGCCGGCGATGTCGTCACGCGTCGGCACCGAGCTCTTCACCATCGATCGATCCGTCGTCGATGCGGCTCGAGGCGTCGGTGCCGTCCGACGGCATTTCGGCGCTGCGGATCGGCGCGACGGTTGAGTTCGAGGTTCGCGGCTACGATCAGAACTTCGAGGGCGTCATCGAGCGCATCGCGCCGCAGGCGGATGCCGACCACCCGCCAGATCCCGATCTTCGTGTCGATCCCGAACCCCGGCGGCCGGCTGGTCGGCGGGCCTGTTCGCGGAAGGACGCGTCGTCAGCGATTCGCTCGACGGCATCGGTCGTGCCGATCGAGCGCCGTCAACAGCACCGGCGACACGCCGTGGGTGCTGCGCGTCGACTGACGACAAGGCCGAACGGGTCGACGTGACGCTCGGCCTGCGCGACGATCGCACCGAGCGGGTGCAGATCACCGCCGGGTCTGAACGAGGGCGATCAGCTGCTGCGCGGCGCCGCGCAGGGCATTACCCCGGGCACCGGTCCAGGTGCGGCGCGAAGTAGTCGGATCGCCGCCGAGATCCAGAAGTGTGCTGCGGAGAAAGCCGTTGAATGTTCATCTCAGATACCGCCATCAAGCGCCCGGTCCTCACCGATCGTCGCGATGCTCGCGCTCGTCGTGTTCGGCATCGTCGCGCTGACGCAGCTCGACACCGACGAGTTCCCGGAGATCGACGCGCCGATCGTCGTCATCTCGATTCCCTACCCGGGCGCCTCGCCCGACGTGGTCGAGCGCGAGGTGATCGAGCCGATCGAGGAGGTGATCTCGGGGATCAGCGGCGTCGACAAGGTGACGTCGAACTCGCTCGACAGCTTCGGCAACATCATCGTCGAGTTCGTGTTCGACGAAGGATCCGCAGCAGGCGACGCAGGAGATCCGCGACCAGATCTCCGGCATCCGCAACGAGCTGCCGACGGAGATGGAGGAGCCGATCCTGACGCGGTTCGACCCGGCCGACCAGCCGATCGTGTCGCTGACGCTGTCGTCGCCGGGGCTGACCGGGGCGGAGCTGACGCGGCATCGCCGATCCCGACATCACGCGCCGGCTGCGCGGCATCGCGCGGCGTCGCCCAGGTCGACGTCGTCGGCGGCATCGAGCGCGAGCTGTCGGTCGAGATCCGGCCACGCGACCTGCAGGCCGCCGGCGTCGAGCGTCGCGCCAGGTCGTGCAGGCGCTGCAGACGCAGAACCTGGCGTCGCCGGTCGGCCGGCTCGATGGCGACCTCGACGAGCGCACCATCCGCCTGAAGGGCCGTCTCGAGGGCCCGGCCGACTTCGCGCAGCTGGTCGTCGTCGGAGATCGAACGGCCGCGTCGTCCGCCTCGGCGACGTCGCCACCGTGCGCGACGGCACCGAGGAGCCGCGCTCGGTCGCGCTCTACAACGACGAGGAAGCGGTCGGCATCGACATCGTCAAGTCGCGCGGCTTCAGCACCACCGCGGTCGCCGACGACATCCGCGCCGAGGTCGACCGAGATCCAGCAGACGCTGCCGCCGGGCGTGACGCTGCGCGTCGTCCGCGACGCCGGCGTCCGCGTCGCGAACTCGGTCGCCGGCGTCCAGGAGACGCTGCTCGAAGGCGCCGCGCTGACCGTCATCGTCGTCTTCCTGTTCCTCAACTCGTGGCGCTCGACGGTGATCACCGGCCTGGCGCTGCCGGTGTCGGTGCTGGCCTCGTTCGTCGCGGTGTGGGCGTTCGGCTTCACGCTGAACACGATGTCGCTGCTCGGCCTGTCGCTGGCCATCGGCATCCTCATCGACGATGCGATCGTCGTGCGCGAGAACATCGTGCGCCACGTCGAGATGGGCAAGGACCACTACCAGGCCGCCTTCGACGGCACCAACGAGATCGGGCTCGCGGTGACCGCGACGACGATGTCGATCGTCGTCGTGTTCGTGCCCGATCGGCGTTCATCGGCGGCATCGCCGGCCAGTGGTTCAAGCCGTTCGCGCTGACCATCGCCTGCTCGGTGCTGGTGTCGCTGTTCGTGTCGTTCTCGCTCGACCCGATGCTGTCGGCCTACTGGCCCGACCCGCACATGCCGATGGAGGAGCGGCCGTGGCTGTCGCGGCATGCTCGGCCGCTTCAACCAGTGGTTCGACCGTCGGGCCGAGGGCTACAAGGGCGTGATCGCGTGGGCGCTCGACCATCGCGTCTGCGATGGTGGCGCTGGCCGTCGCGCACGCCTGGTCGGCGGCGCTGGCGCTGCCGTTCACGGGCTGCGTCGGCGCCGGCTTCGCGCCGGAGACCGACGACTCGGAGTTCACCGTCTGCGATCGAGACGCCGCCCGGCTCGAACCTGGCCTACACGCGGCTGAAGGCGCAGGAGGTCGCGCGCATCGTCCGCACGCGATCCGAGGTGGTCTACACCTACACGACGGTCGGCGGCCAGGGCGAGGCGGTCGACGCAGGGCTCGGTCTTCGTCAAGCTGTCGCCGAAGGACCGAGCGCTCGCGCAAGCCAGGCGGAGGTCGTCGCCGACATCCGCGCGCGACCTGGCGCAACTGGGCGGCGTGACGACGTCGATCAGCACCGGCTTCAACGACGGGCAGAAGCAGATCCAGCTGCAGTTGCAGGGGCCGGAATGCGGCCGAGCTCGCCACGCTGGCCGACGCCGATCGCTGGCGAGGTGCGCGCAGGTGCCCGGCGCGGTCGACGTCGGCCTGTCGACCAAGGGGCAGAAGCCGGAGCTCGACGTGCAGGTCGATCGCGGCCTCGCCGGTGCGCTCGGCGTCACGGTCGGCCAGGTGGCGCAGGCGCTGCGGCCGGCGTTTGCCGGCATCGACGTCGGCGACTGGGTCGATCCGTCCGGCGAGACGCGCGACGTCACCATCCGGCTGGCGCCGGAGTCGCGCAGCGTGGTCGCCGACCTCGAGTCGCTGCCGCTCGTCGTCACCAGCGGTCGCGAACGGGCCGACGACGATCCCGCTCGGCCAGGTGGCGCGGATCACGCCGTCGATCGGCCCGGCGCGCATCGACCACCTCGATCGCGAGCGCGTGATCACAGTCCAGGCGAACACCGAGGGGCGGCCGCTCTCCGACGTCGTCGACGACATCATGGCGCGGGTGCCGCAGACCGGTGACGCTGCCGGCCGGCTACACCCTCAGCCAGGGCGGCGAGACCGAGCAGCAGAACGAGATCTTCATGCAGATGATGATCGGCGCTCGGCGTCGCCGTGCATGCTGATGTACTTCGTGCTGGTGGTGCAGTTCGGCTCGTTCCTCGAGCCGCTGGCCATCCTGCTGTCGCTGCCGCTGTCGCTCATCGGCGTGATGCTGGCGCTGGCGATCACCGGCGACACGCTCGAACATCATGAGCATGATCGGCGTGATCCTGCTGATGGGCATCGTCGCCAAGAACGCCATCCTGCTGATCGACTTCGCGAAGTGGTCGGAGGAAGCGGGCATGGAGCGGCGCGAGGCGCTGATCGAGGCCGGGCGCGTGCGGCTGCGGCCGATCCTGATGACGACCTTCGCGCTGATCGCCGGCATGATCCCGGTGGCGCTCGGCGGCGGCGAAGGCGGCGACTTCCGCGCGCCGCTCGGCATCGCCGTGATCGGCGGCGTCGATCACCTCGACGCTGCTGACGCTGCTGGTCATCCCGACCGTCTACGAGATCCTCGCCGACATGCGCGACTGGGCGGGCGCCGGCTGCCAGCGGCGCACGGGCCGACCTCAAGGTGCGGCGTACGACGGCCGGTGGTGAACGAGTCGCACTGACCAGGAGCCGTCCCTGGCTGGAAGCCGGATGAATCGTGACAGTATGCACAACCCGTTCGTTCCCGAGACGCTCGAAGGCTGGAGCGTCGCTCCACCTGATGTACCGCGTCCGCTGGGACCGCCTGCGCGGGCTGTCGGCCGCGCAGCGCTGCAGCGCATGGCCGACGAGGCGGTGCAGGCGCTGTCGGTGCCCGACGCGCGGCGCGACCGCGTTCGTGCAGATGCTCGGCCACAAGGCCGACCTGATGTTCATCTGCTTCCGCCGCAGCTTCGAGGAGCTGGCGCAGGCGCAGCTGGCGCTGCTCGCAGACCGCGCTGCACGACTACCTCGAGCCGACCTACTCCTACGTGTCGATCGTCGAGCTCGGGCATGTACGAGATGACCGCCAAGCTGCACGAGCAGCTCGGGGCCAAGTTCAAGCCGGGCAGCGACGAGTTCGAGAAGGCGTTCGACGCCGAGATGGAGACGCAGCGGCAGCGCGTCATGAGCCGGCTGTTCCTCGACGTGCCGAAGTGCGCGCTACGTCTGCTTCTACCCGATGAACAAGCGGCGCGGCGAGACGGTACAACTGGTACAGCGAGACGTTCGAGCGGCGCGCGTCGATGATGCGCGAGCACGGCATGATCGGCCGCACCTACGCCGGCAAGGTGCACGCAGGTGATCTCCGGCTCGATCGGCTACGACGACTGGGAATGGGGCGTCGACCTGTTCGCGCCCGATCCGCTGGTCTTCAAGAAGCTGATCTACGAGATGCGCTTCGACGAAGCGAGCGCCAAGTTCGCCGAGTTCGGCCCGTTCTACACCGGCCTGCAGTTCGCGCCGGCGCAGCTCGGCGACCCTCCTCGGCGGCGACGTTCCGTCGCTGGACGTAGTAGCGGCACGCGCCGGCACCGGTGAATTTGTGATCTCCAGAGCGGTCGGCGATTTCCGAATCACCCGGGCACGATTCTGCAAGTGCCCGGCGCAGCAATGCATCGGCCCAGAGTCGCTGAAGCGTCGTAAACAGGCGGCGGCGACATCAGCCGGCCGCGGACGCGTCGAGGCGCGGGAATTGCTGTGGTCGGCTCCTGTCAGGGAGACCACGATGAGCCCTCAGGAAACCTTCGTCACCCGTCTGCGCCGCCATCGCGAACGTCAACGGCATCTCGCTCGAGGAGATTGCCAACGAGACCCGGGTCAAGCCGCGAACTGCTCGAGGCGCTCGAGCACAACGACCTCTCGGAGTGGCCGCGCGGCCTGTATGCGCGCGCGTGGATCCGCGCGCTACGCGAGCGCCGTCGGCCTGGACCCGGTGGATACGGTCGACGAGTTCTGCCGGCTGTTCCCGCAGGGCGACCGGCGCACCAGCGGACGATTCGCGAGATCGCCCAGATCGTCGCCAGCGCCGCCGAGTACGCGACGAGATCCGCCACGCCGACCGGCGGCGCTCGCCGAGCGGAGCCGTCGTGACGCCGCCCTCGATCTGGCACACACCGGTGATGCAGGCCGGGCGTATGTCGCTGCAGCGTCTGCCGGGAGCCGCTCGCTGCCGTCACTGCGGCTGCGCCGCCATCCCGGACCGACGCTCTGAGCAACCTCAGGGCAGCAGCGGCGGCGGCGCTTCGAGGAAGCGGCCGTGCAGGGCGACAACTGCCTCGTTGCTGCGTTGCCGCGGCACCATCCAGGTGATGCGGAACGACGACGTCGCCGTACCGACGGGGATGATGCCGACGTCGGCGAGCGCGGCGGCTCCGGCGCGCACGTTGGCGTAGGTGGCGTTGATGCCGGCGCCGATGACGCTGACCGCCGCCAGCCCATCGACCAGCCGCGCCCGGCCGCCGAGCCGGATCTGCGAGCGCGTCGCGCAGCTTGTCTTCGTCGTGCAGGTTCTCGCGCGAGATCGCCACCGTGGTCCGATCGTCGAAGACGTGCAATTGCTTGCCGGCGACGCCGCGCTCGTCGAGCACGGCCAGCACGTCGGCCGGCCGGTGCCGTCGCCTCGAGCATCACCAGATCGCGCTCGCTGGCGACGCCGACGACCGTGCCGGGCATGCGTGGCGGGTGCTTGCGCACCACCGTGCCGTCGGCTGACGGGTCGGCCCCGGGCAGCGGGCCCCCGCGTCGCGCGCGCGTAGATCGCAATCCCCTTGTCCTTGGCGAACTCCACCGCCTGGGCGTTCAGCACCTTGGCTCCGGCTTCGGCCATCTCCTGCGTCTCCTCGTACGAGAGCGCGCCGATGCGCTGCGCCGCTGGCACCACGCGCGGGTCGGCCGAGTAGACGCCGTCGACATCGGAGCAGATCTCGCAGTATTCGGCGTCGAGCGCCGCGGCCATGGCGACGGCCGTCGTGTCGCTGCCGCCGCGGCCGAGCGTGGTGACCTCGCGCTTGTACGACACGCCCTGGTAGCCGGCGATGACGACGATCCTGCCGCGCGCGAGCTCGTCCTGGACGCGGAACGGCCGCACCTCGATGATGCGGGCGTCGACGTGCCGGTCGTTGGTGATGATGCCGGACTGGCTGCCGGTGAAGCTGATCGCATCGCCGCCGAGCTCGCGGATGGCCATCGACAGCAGCGCCATCGAGATGCGCTCGCCGGCCGAGAGCAGCATGTCGAGCTCGCGCCGGTCGGGGTTCGGCGAGACCTGCTTGGCCATCGCCAGCAGCTCGTCGGTGGTGTCGCCCATCGCCGACACGACGACGACGACGTCGTGCCCGCGCGCGCGCGTGCGCATCACCCGCTCGGCGACTGACGGAGCTTGTCGACGTCGGCGACGCTGCTGCCGCCGTACTTCTGAACGATGATCGCCATTGCCCAAGGATATCGGGTCGGCCGCAGCGGCATTCCGGTGCTGGCCACGCTTTTGCTATTTGTTCGTGTATGACGACAATCAACAAGGGCAAGGACACCACAGCCAATCCGGCCGCCGCGGATCGTAGCGACGGGTCGAACCTCCAGAAGGATCCGGACAGCTGGAAGACCGGTGACGAACCAATGACCGGCGCGCAGCGCTCGTATCTCGAAACGCTGGCGAGCGAGACAAATGAAGCGGTTGACGATACGCTGACGAAGGCCGAAGCCTCGAAGCGCATCGACGAACTGCGCCAGCGGTCGCCGCGGGTCAGCGGCGACGCGTAGCGGTGCCGGCCGCCCGCCGTGCATCGGGGCCGCTGTGCGGCAGCCCGCTGCGAAGCACGTGCACGGTCACCGAAGGAGGCTCATGCCCGCCGTCCGAATCGCTGTTGCCGTGATGACACTGGTGGTCTGCGCCGCAGCGCATGCTGCTGCGCAGACGCCGGCAAAGCCGGCGCTCGACATCATCTTCGTGCCGACTCCCAAAGAGGTCGTCGACGCCATGCTTGCCGTTGCCAAGGTCACCAGGGACGATGTCATCTATGACCTCGGCTCGGGCGATGGCCGCATTCCGATTGCCGCGGCGAAGGAGTACGGCGCGCGGGGTGTTGGCATCGACCTCGACCCGGAGCGGGTCGCCGAGGCGACGCAGTTGGCTGCGGCGGCCGGCGTTTCCGACAAGGTGCGGTTCATCGAACAGGACCTGTTCAAGAGCGATATCAGCGAGGCGACCGTCGTCACGCTCTACCTGTTGCCGTCGCTCAACGTTCGCCTGATCCCCAAGTTGAACGCGCTCAAGCCCGGCACCCGGGTGGTGTCGCACGCCTTCGACATGGGAGGCATCCCGCCGCAGGAGACGCTGAACATCAACAACCGCACCGTCTACCTGTGGACCACGCCGATCGTCTCGCCGGCCGCCGAAGCGGCGCCCTAGCGCAGTCGCCGCGGCGCGACCAGCCCTGACGCGGCGGGGCATCTGTATCGCGGCCGGGGGCTTGGCGTAGACTCGACGGGATGATCGGGCAGAAGCCCTCGCGTCTCGGGCTGACGGCGTGTCCGGCGACCTCCTTCATCCGGGTCCCGTGAGGCGGCGATATCTCGACTGGCTGCGCGGCGTAGCCGTGCTGATCATGATCGAGGCGCACACGATCGACTCCTGGACGCGTCCCTCCGATCGCCGCGGGCCGATGTTCGACTGGGCGCTCATCCTGGGCGGCATCGGCGCGCCGATCTTCCTGTTCCTCGCCGGCATGGCGCTGCCGCTGGCGGCGGGCGCACGGCTGCGCCGGGGCCTCACCGCCGAGGTGGTGGCGACGCAGGCACGCCGCCGCGGATGGCAGATCTTCGGTCTCGCCTTCCTGTTCCGCCTCCAGTCGTGGCTCATCAGCGGCGGGGCTTTCCCTGGAACCCTGCTCAAAGTCGACATCCTGAACGTCATGGGCGTGTCCATGCTGGCGGCGGCCGCATTGTGGACAGTGGGCCGGAACACCAGGACGCGCGCGTTGCTGTTCGTCGCCGCGACAATCGCCGCGGCGATGTGCACGCCGCTCGTCCGTGCCACGCCGCTGCTCGACGTCGTTCCGGACCCGATCGAGTGGTACTTGCGCCCCGCCGGCGAGCGGACCTCGTTCACGCTGCTGCCCTGGGGTGGCTTTCTCCTGGCCGGCGCTGCCGCCGGCCTCTGGCTCGACGCCGCGCGCAGCGACGCGCAGGAGCGGCGGGTGAATGCCGCGCTCTTCGTCGGCGGTGTGGTGACTGCACTCGCCGGTTACCTCGCCTCCTACCTGCCGCCGATATACCCGGTCACCGCGTTCTGGACCAGCTCGCCGACCTTCTTCTTCATGCGCCTGGGCATCGTCGTCGTGATGGTGCCGGTCGCCTACAGCTGGATGCGCGTATGGCGTGGCTGGTCGCCGCTCGAGCACTTCGGCATCGCGTCGCTCTTCGTGTACTGGATCCACGTCGAGATGGTCTACGGCGTGGTGAGCTGGCCGCTGCACCGGTCGCTCTCGCTCGGGCAGGTGCTGATCGCGCTTGCCGCCTTCGCCACCTTTCTGTTCGGGCTCGTCCAGCTGAAGCACCGCCTCGCGCCGCGGCGCGGGTCACGGGGTGTGCAGAACATTGGCGGAATGCGCAACGCCCCGCGCGGTACCGCCGAAACAGGTTGAGAATCGCCGCGCGCCGCCGCTACAATTCGCCTCTTTTCGTAGGCAGGGCGAAAGCCCAAGGACACCAGACGCATGATTAATGTGGCTGCCATCCGGATGCAGCAGTTCGGCGTGCAGTTTTACCAGGCGGCACTTACGGCGCCGGACATCGACAAGCTCGTCCGCTTCGAGGTGCTCAACTACGGGAACTCGGGCCAGGCCGGGGGTGCGCGGCGGGCGCAAGAGGACGCCGTCGAAGGTCAATTGGGACCTGCTCGAGCGGCGCATCGCCTCGAGCGACAAGGCCTACCAGCGTCAGATCATCCGGCGGAAGATCGACGAGCTGGTCGCAGGTACTACGAACAGTGCCGCCAGGCGCGCGACCTGCCGTCGATCGCCGGGGCCGTGATCATCTCCTGCGACGAGAAGCTGACGTTCGAGCCCGTCGAGGCGAGGGCGACGGTCGGCCGCCTCAAGGTGCCCGGAGCGCGAAGGGATCCTGCGCGCCATCGACGGCCAGCACCGCCTGCTGGCGCTGCACGCCGACATCGAGCACTTCCGCGGCGAGCCGTTCACCGTCCCGGCGATCATCTTCGACCGTCTGCCCGAAGATCACGTCGTCCAGATGTTCGTCACCATCAACGCCAAGCACACCCGCCTGAACGCATCGCACCTGGTGAGCCTGTCCGGCCGGCAGCTATATCGGGACGAGGCGCTGGCGGCGGCGCACGACGTCGTGCGCGCGCTGAACGACCGCGACGATTCGCCGCTGCACGGCGAGATCAAGCTGCTCGGCGTCGGCCATGGCCGCGTCGCCCAGGCGCCGCTGGCGCAGGAGCTCAAGCGGCTGTTCGCCGGCGATGCCTTCGGCGGGCCGCGCAAGGCGGCGGAGTTCCGCGACGACTCGAAGCGGTTCTTCGTGAACTACTTCAAGCAGGTGTCGGTGGTGTTCGGCGCGGCGTGGGGCGGTCGAAAGTACAGCATCAAGTCCGCGTCCGCGCTCCGCGCCTTCGTCCGGGTCGCGCCAGACGTGGTGCGGCGGCTCGATCAGGAGCACGCCGAGCGCGCCGACTTCCGCGCCATCGGCCGTGTCATCGCGCCATGGGGCCGCCGGATCGGCGACCTTCGCTTCGAGACCGAGGGGGCGTGGAAGCGCAGCGGCACGACCGTCGAGTCGCTGGCGAAGGAGCTGAAGCTGGCGCTGGAGTATCCGGAGGGTGCGGGAGTGTGAGGGAAACCAAGCGGGGCGTCCGAAGACGCCCCTCCTGGCATGTCCGACCTGGCTCCCCCCAGCATTTACGGCAACGTGCCGTAAACCACAGGCCGGCGCCTCGAGCTAGGGCAACCGCTGTGCCGTCATAGTCTCCTTAATGAAAACGGAAAAGCACGCCGTTCGACGGAGAAGCAAGGTGGCAGAAATTACACCCGTGTCCGTCCACCCGTCGACATGCCGGTTCGCATCGATCTGAACGCCGATGTCGGCGAGTTCTCGCGCGGCGACCCCGCGGGACAGGACGAACTCCTCATGCGCGCCATCACGTCGGCCAACATCGCGTGCGGCTTCCACGCTGGTGACGCTTCTGTCATACGCGACACGGTGCGGCTGGCGCAGCACGCCGGCGTGGCGGTCGGTGCGCATCCCTCGCTAGCCGACCGCGCCGGCTTCGGCCGTCGAGAGCTCCCGGTGGGGGCGGCCGAGGTCGAGAACCTCGTCGCCTACCAGATTGGTGTCGTCGCGGCGCTGGCCGCGGTCGAAGGCATTCGCCTGACGCACGTCAAGCCACACGGCGCCCTCTACAACATGGCAGCGCGCGACCGGCCGCTCGCCGCCGCAGTCGCGGCCGCGGTGAAGCAGGTCGATCGCTCGCTCATCCTGTATGGGCTGGCCGGGTCCGAGCTGCTCGCGGCAGCGGACGACGCCGGAATGGCGAGTGCCGCCGAGGTATTTGCCGATCGCGCCTACCTGCGCGATGGCTCCTTGCTGCCGCGCTCGCAACCGGGCGCGCTCATCAGCGACCCTGCACTGGTCGTGAGCCGCGCGCTCGACATGGTCGTGCGCCGGGAGGTAACCGCCGTCGACGGCACCCGCATCCCCCTGCGCGCCGACACGCTGTGCGTGCACGGCGACACGCCTGGCGCGGCGCAGCTCGCGCTGCAGCTGCGCGCGGCACTGGAAAGCGCTGGAGTAGAAGTGTGCGCGGCAGGGGCGCGGTGACCCGCCGCCGCTGTCCTCGACCGCGTCGACCTACGGCCGCTTTTCCTCGGCGGCCAACGCGCGGCGCAGCACCTTGCCGACCATGGTCTTCGGCAGCTCGGTGCGGAATTCGACTCTTGCCGGCACCTTGTATGGCGCCAGGCGCTCGCGGCAGTAGGCGCGGATCTCGTCCTCGGTGGCGCGCTGCCCCGGCTTCAGGACCAGCCAGGCCTTTGCCACCTCGCCCTTGACCGGGTCCGGCACGCCGGCGACGCCGGCTTCCAGCACCGCCGGATGCGCGCTGATGACCTCCTCGATCTCGCGTGGCCAGACCTGGAAGCCGCTGGTCTTGACCAGGTCCTTCTTCCGGTCCACCAGGAAGATGTAGCCGTCCTCGTCCATGTAGGCGAGGTCGCCGGTGTGCAGCCACCGTCCACCTTCGCCATGCTGGCGCATGACTTCGGCGGTCTCCATCGGGTTGTTCCAGGTACCTGCGACATGTACTGCGGCGCCCGCAGGATCATCTCACCCATCTCTCCAGGCGGCATCTCCTCGACCCCGTTCTCTGCGTCGACGATGCGCACGTCGACGTCGGGCAGCGGCATGCCGATCGAGCCGATCTTGCTGGTGCCCTGTACCGGGTTGACGCAGCACGCCATCATCCCTTCGGTCAGCGAATACCCTTCAATCAGCCGCGCACCGGTGAGCGACTCGAACTGCGTGCGCGTTTCCGCCATCAACGCGGCGGCGCCGGAGAAACAGAGCTTGATCGAGGCGAGGCTGACCTTGCCGGCGCGAACGTCGGGATGATTCAGGATCGCGGTGAACAAGGTGGGCACGCCGGTGAAGAACGCCGGCTTCACCTGGGCGATGGTCTTCAGCAGGTCACCGATATCGCGCGGGTTCGGGATGAGCGACAGCGGGTTGGGTCCGACGAAGGCGAGCGACTGCACGCCGACGTTGCGCGTAGACGTGAAAGAGCGGCAGCGGCAGCATGATCACGTCGACCCACGGCTCCTTGGCCGATTTGGTCCACTCGTAGATCTGAAGTCCAGCCGCGACATAGTGCCGGTGCAGGCCGACGACACCCTTCGGTGTGCCGGTGGTGCCGCCGCTCGACAGGATCACCGCGTCGTCGTCGGGCCGCACGGAGACGGTCGGGCGCGGCGCGTCTCGGTGCCGGCCGATCACGTCCTGGAGCCAGGCATCGCCTGCGGCGATGGCGATGCGGTGACCCTCCTTTTTTTCCTTCAGCAGCGTGAACAGGATTCGCAGCAGCGGCGGCAGGAACTCCTTGATCGAGGTGGCGATCACCCGCTTGACGCCGGTCCGCCCCTGGACGTTCTTGATGCGCTGGTAGAACGGCGTCAGTGTGACCACTACGTCGGTGCGCGTCGAATCGAGCGCCTGCTGCAGCTCTCGTTCGCTGTAGGTCGGGTTCAGCGCGACGACAATGGCGCCGGCCTTCCAGGCGCCAAACTGCGCGACCAGGAATTGCGGGCAGTTGGGCAGCACGAGTGCCACGCGATCGCCCTTGGCGACACCTTCGGCAGCGAGCGCGGCGGCAAACGCCGTGCTGTCAGCCGCCAGCCGCGCGTAGCTGACCGAAGCGCCCTTGAACAGCAGGGCCGGGCGGGAGCCGTGCTGCGCGGCAAGCTCGTCGAGATAGTCGACGAGGGTCCGGTCGGGATACGGCGCCAGCGTTGCGCGGACGTCGGCATCGTAATGCGACAGCCAGCGCTTCATTTGCCCAGCAGCATCAGCAGCAGCGCCTTCTGGACGTGCAGCCGGTTCTCCGCCTGATCGAACACGACGGAGGCGGACGATTCGAGCACGGCCTCGGTGACCTCTTCGCCACGATGCGCCGGCAGGCAGTGCATGAAGACGGCGTCGGCTGCCGCAGCGGCCATCAGCGCCTCGTTGACCTGGTACGGCGCGAAGATCAGCTTCCGTTCTGCCGCCTCGTGCTCCTCGCCCATCGACGCCCAGACATCGGTGTAGATGGCGTCGGCGCCGGCAGCCGCCTGCCGCGGATCGGTAAAGCGGGTGATGCTCGCGCCGCCCTGCGCAACTCCCTGTGCCTGCGCCATCACGTCATCCGGCAGCTCGTAGCCCGGCGGAGAGGCCACCCGGACGTTGACGCCGAGCATGCAGGCAACGTGCGCCAGCGAGGTGGCGACGTTGTTGCCGTCGCCGACGTAGGCGATCGTCCGGCCGCGCCAGTCCTGCCAGCGCTCGATCATGGTCAGCACGTCGGCGAGCGCCTGGCACGGGTGCTCTTCGTCGGTGAGGGCGTTGATGACGTGCAGGCGCGTCGCCGCGGCGGCGATCGCTTCGACCTTCCGCTGCGCGAACGTGCGCATGACCAGCGCCGCCACCCAGCGCTCGAGGTTGCGGGCGATGTCCTGGAGCGGCTCGCGCACCCCTTCCGCGAACTCCGCTGGCACGTGCAGGATGTCGGCGCCCAGTTCGCGGACGGCGATCTCGAAGGTCGATCGCGTTCGCAGCGACGGCTTCTCGAACAGCATCGCGACGTGCAGCCCGGCCAGGGCGCGAGCCGTCGGCGCGGCGTTGCCGAGGTGGCGGTCGGCCTTCATCTGCGCGGCGATGGCCAGCAGCCGCTGCAGGTCGACGTGTCCGAAGGTCGAGGATCGAGAGGAAGTCCTTCGGCGACACCAGCGGCGGCGGGGGGACGCTGTTCATGGCGCTACGTCCGGTATTCGCCGTTGATGCGCACGTACTCGGCGCGTCAGGTCGCAGGTCCAGATGGTCGCGTCAGCACCGCCGCCGGTGCCGAGGTGCACGTCGATCTCGATCTCCGTGCCCTTCAGGTAGGCTTCGGCCTGCGGCGCGGCGTCGTCGTGCGGCAGTCCGTTCTCGAACAGCAGGATGCCGCCGACGTGCACGGTGGTGCGGCCGACGTCGAAGTGCACACCGGCGCGGCCGGCGGCGGCGACGATGCGGCCCCAGTTCGGGTCGGCGCCGTGCACGGCCGTCTTGACCAGCGGCGAGTTGGCGATCGTGCGCGCCACCTGTCGCGCGTCCTGCTCGGTGCGCGCGTCGTGGACCGTGACGGCGATCAGCTTGGTCGCGCCCTCGCCGCCGCGGACGATGCCGAGCGCCAGCTCGCGCGAGACGGCAAGCAGGCCATCGAGCAGCGCCGGGTAGGTGTCCTCGTCGATGGCGACGCCGCTCGCCCCGGAGGCGAGGGCGAACAGGCAGTCGTTGGTCGAGCACTCGCCGTCGACGGTGATGGCGTTGAAGGTGTCGTTCGCCGATTCCTGCAGCGCGCGACGCAGCAGCGCCGGCGACACCTCGGCGTCGGTCGTCAGGAAGCCGAGCATCGTCGCCATGTTCGGCTCGATCATGCCGGAGCCCTTGGCCGTGCCGCCGACGATGAAGGTGCCGCGTGCGGTGCGTACGGTGACCGCGTATTCCTTCGGGAACGGATCGGTGGTCATGATGGCGCGGGCCGCCTCGCTCCCCTTGCCGCGGTCGCCAGCGCGACGGCCGCGCGCGGATGCCCGGTGATCACCTTGTCCATCTTCAGGCCGACGCCGATGACGCCGGTCGAGGCGACCAGCACCTGCTCGGGCCGGCAGCCGAGCGCCGCCGCGACTTCGCTCGTCATCGTCTCGGCGTTGGCCATGCCCTGCGTCGCCGGTGCAGGCGTTGGCGCAGCCGCTGTTGACGACGATCGCGCGGCCATGCCGCCCGATGCGTTCGCAGGTGCGCCTTCGACACCAGGACCGGCGCCGCCTGCGCCAGGTTGGTGGTGAAGAGGCCGGCGGCCGGGCACGCGTCGGCGGCGGCGAGGACCGGCAGGTCGAGCGCGCCGGTCTTCGCCTTGATGCCGCAGTGCAGCGCCGCCGAGGTGAATCCGCGCGGCGCGGTGACGCCGCCGCTGGCGTGGAGAGCGAGTAGTCCTGCGCGAGCGACGCGTCAGCCATGAAGTGAAGCCAGGGGCACACAGAGGTGTGTGACGCCGTGCCAGCGGCAGCATCACGGCGTACTGGCCGCACTGGCGGAACTGCGCGCAGCTTCGGCAGTCGGCGGCGATCTTCTCCGGCAGCCAGGCGTGCGGCACGATCGAGAATCCCATCTGGACGAAGTAGCCCGGCAGCGTGCGTGAACGCGCACAGCTTGTCGAAGCCGGCCGCGGCGCGCGCCGCGACCGAGTTCGTCGACCAGCGGCGGCCGACGCCGAGCGCTGCGGGCCTCGCGCGCTCGACGACCAGCGAGCGGACCTCGGCGACCGCGCGGCTGAGCGGCGCCAGCTCGGCGCAGGCGACGACCGCCGCGCCGTCGCTGACGACGACGAACCGGTGCGCGTGCACCGCGATCTCATGCCGCGTCGCGCGGCAGCAGGTGGCCTTCGGCGAGGTGCGCCGCGATCAGGCGGTGAATGTCGCCGACGTCGGCCGGCGTCGCGGCCGCACGGCAACGACCAGCGTCGAGCGGTCGGCAGCGGCTCCGCGCGGCGCCGGCGTGACGTCGGCGGTCGAGCGGCGCTGCCGCCCGAGTGGCGCCGCAGCGTCGACGATAACGGCGGCGCTGCGTGCACGGCGTCTCATGCGTGCACCTCGGCACCGACAGCCGCCAGCACCTCGTCGAGGATGTCGACGGCCGCGATCGATCTCCGCCGCCTCGATCGTCAGCGGCGGCAGCATGCGCACCACCTTCTCGTTGGTGCGGTTGACGAGCAGCCCGCTGCTGCGCGCGCCAGGTCGATCGACCGGCGGCGGCGTCGATCGCAGCTCGAGGCCGCACATCAGCCCGGCACCGCGGACCTCGACGATGACCGGATGCTTCAGCGCCAGCGTCGCGCAGCCGGCGCTCGAAGTGCGCGCCGACCGTCTGGACGTGCTCGAGCAGGCCGCGGTCCATCAGCTGCTCGAGGAAGAACGCCGCGGCGCGGCGAGGCCAGCAGGTTGCCGCCGTAGGTGCTGCCGTGATCGCCGGCCGAGATCGTCTCGGCGACGCGTTCGGAGACCAGCGCGGCGCCGATCGGCACGCCGCGAGCCGAGCGCCTTGCCGACCGAGATCAGATCCGGCTGCCAGCCGAGCGCCTGGAAGTGGAACGGGACGCCGGTGCGGCCGAGCCCGGTCTGCACTTCGTCGGCGATGAGCAGCGTGCCGGTGTTGCGGCAGACGTCGGCGATCGCCTGCGGCGAACTCCGGCGGCAGCGGACGGACGCCGCCTTCACCCTGGATCGGCTCGGCGATGATCGCCGCCGTGCGCTCGGTGACGGCCGCGAGCAGCGTCTCGGGCTTCGCCGGATCGACGAACGTCACCGGCTCGAGCAGCGGCTCGAACGGCGCGCGGTAGTGCTCGTCGTGCGTCACCGACAGCGCGCCCATGCGTCCGGCCGGCGAAGCCGCCATCGCACGGCGACGAAGCCGGTGCGGTTCGTGACGCCCTGCGTGTGCCAGTAGCGGCGCGCGAACTTCAGGCACGCCTCGTTCGCTTCCGCGCCGCTGTTGCAGAAGAACGCGCGCGGCAGCCCGGAGAGCTGCGCCAGCCGGGCCGCGGCGTCCGCCTGGAACGGGTGGAAGTAGAGGTTCGACGTGTGCAGCAGCGTCGCCGCCTGGTCGGCGATGGCCGCCGCCAGGCCCGGGTGGGCGTGGCCGAGCGAGGCGACGCCGATGCCCGACACGCAGGTCGAGGTACTCGCGGCCGTCGACGTCGTACAGACGCGGGCCGTTGCCGCGGACGAACACCACCGGCTGGCGCCGGTAGGTCTGCAGCACGTGCCGCGATTCGCGTTCGCGGATGTCGTCGAGTGTCACTGTCATCGCACCACCTGTGTGCAGCCGGCGAGGCGCGGCACCGCGCCGGCCAGCACGTCGAGCCGCGCCTCCCGTCCGTTGGCAATCACCACGTCGCCGACGCCGCCGCTGCAGTGCGGCACGGCAGGCCTGCAGCTTTGCGACCATCCCCTTGTTCGCCGTGCCGCGCCGGATCAGCGTCGCCGCGCCGCGGGAGGTCAGCTGCGGCGATCGTCTCGCCGTCCTGTCGTCGAGCACGCCCGGCGTGCCGCCGGCGATGATCAGCCGCCAGGCGCCGAGCGCCGCGGCCAGGTGCGAGGCCAGCGTGTCGGCGTTGACGTTGAGCAGCTGGCCCTGGCGGTGGCGCCGATGCAGGCGACGATCGGCACGTAGCCGCCGGCGCAGCAGATCGGTGAGCAGCTGCGGCGCGCCGTTGGCCACCGGCGCGCCGACCAGGCCGAGGTCGACCGTCGGTCGCCGCGACGCTGACGATCGGCGCCGCCCGCTTCACCGTCGCCGACCGCCGCGTCGGCGCCGGTCAGCCCGACCGGCCGTGCCGCCGGCGCCGCGCACCGCCGCGACCAGCCGGGTGTTGATCGCCCCGGCGAGCACCGCGACGACGACGTCGAGCGTCGCGCGCGTCGGTGACCCGCAGGCCGTCGACCTGCTGCTTCGGCGATGCCGGCCGCCGCCAGCGCCGCGTCGATCTCCTTGCCGCCGCCGTGCACGACGACGAGCGCGCCGCGGCGCGGCCAGCGCCGCGATGCCGCGCCGCGACGCGCTGCAGGTCCTCCGGCTGCTCGAGCAGCTCGCCGCCGAGCTTGCAGGACGCAGCCTGTCGCCGCTCACAGCAGGCCCGGTGCGCTCGTCGAGGCCGAGCATCACGTTCAGGTTCTGCACCGCCGAGCCGGCCGCGCCCTTCACCAGGTTGTCGAGCACGGCGACCAGCACGATGCCGGCCGCGCTCCTCGTCGACCTTCCAGCCGATGTCGCAGAAGTTGGTGTGCGCGACGTGCTTGATCTCCGGCAGCGTCGCCGCCGGTCAGCCGCACGAACGGCGCGTCGGCATAGGCGGCCTGCAGCGCGTCGGCGACCTGCTGCTGCGGTGGTGCCCGGGCCGCAGCGAGGCGTAGATCGTCTCGAGGATGCCGCGGTCGAGCGGCACCAGGTGCGGCACGAACGTCACGCTCGCGCCCAGCTCCTGCTCGATCTCCGCGGTGTGGCGGTGCGAGAAGATGCCGTAGGCGGCGACGCTGCCGTGGTTCTCGGAGAAGTGCGTCCGTTCGCGACGGCGTCTTGCCGGCGCCGGAGACGCCCGACTTGGCGTCGACGACGACGGCCCGTCGAGCAGGCCGGCGGCGGCCAGCGGCTCGAGCGCGAGCAGCGCCGCGGTCGGGTAGCAGCCGGGGTTCGAGACCAGCCGCGCGTCGCGGATCGCCGCCGTGGTGCCGCTCGGTCAGACCGTAGACCGTGCCCGCCGGCAGCGCCGCGGTCGCCGGGTACCAGCGCTGGCGATCGGCGTCGTCGCGGATGCGGAAGGCGCCCGACAGATCGATCACCCGCACGCCGCGCTCGACCAGCGCCGGCGCGAGCTCGGCGGACGCCGCCTCGGGCAGCGCCAGGAACACGATGTCGGCGTCGGCGACGAGGCGATCGACGTCGAGCGGCACGACGGTGCCGTCCCAGATGCGCGCGAGCGCCGGCAGCGGCCGCGGCGCGCTGGTGGCGCCGGACGACATCGCCGCGGTCAGCGTCACCGCCGGATGGCGCGCCAGGATGCGCACCAGCTCCTGGCCGGCGATAGCCGGTGGCGCCGGCGATGGCGACGCGGGTGCGCGCCGCCGGCGGCGGCGCGTGGGCTGATCGGACAGCGAGCGGGGCTGCTACGGCCATTGTCTTGGTCATCGGAAGCAAAAGAATATTTATACAGGCCGATGCATAAACAGTCAAGCGATGTTGATGTATGCTGCGCTGGCTGCGCACAGTCATGAAAGCGCGCCGTCAGTCGGTCATCCTCGACGTCATCCAGCGCGAGCCGGTGCGCAGCCAGGAGCAGCTGCGCCAGCGCGTGCGCGCCGGCCGGCTTCGACGTGACGCAGGCGACGCTGTCGCGCGACATCCGCGAGCTCGGCCTGGTCAAGGGCGGCGCCGACGGCGCCTATCAGGCGCCGGCGGCCAGCGTAGCGCCGAACGGCGCAGGCGGCCAAGTCGGTGCTGCAGCGGGCGCTCGCCGAATACCTGACGCGCGTCGATCGCGTGCAGCAGCTGGTGCTGCTGCGCACCGGCCCCGGCCAGGCGCAGCTGCTCGGCGTCGCCATCGACGGCGCCCGGTTGCCGGAGGTGGTCGGCACGCTGGCCGGCGACGACACGATCCTGGTCATCGCGCCCGACGTGCGGCGCGCGCGGGCGCTGGTCAAGCGGCTCGCGGAACTCGCGGGGAAAGGGTGGCGTCATGAGAGCAGACGGATCGTGCTCGCCTACTCGGGCGGCGACACGGCCACGGCGGCCGGCATCGCCTGGCTGCGCGAGACGCCACGGCGCCGACGTCGTGACCCTGACGCTCGACGTCGGCCAGGGCACGCGAGCTCGAGCGACGTCGCGCGCCCGCGGCGCTGCACGCCGGCGCCGTCCGCGCCCACGTCGTCGACGTCCGCGAGGAGTTCGCGCGCGACTGCGCACTGCCGCTGCTCCAGGCCGGATCGGCCGCCGGCGCCGGCCGGGCCGCCACCGGCGGTCGCGGCGATCTCGCCAGCTCGTCGCGGCGCCGCTCGATCGCGCGCCAGGCTGGTGACGATCGCCGCGATCGAGGCGGGCCGAGACGGTGGCGCCGCGCTGGTCGGCACCGGACGTCCTGGCAGCGCGCGATCGCCGCGCTGGCGCCGCACCTGGCGGTCGATTGCGCCTGCCGCGCGCTCGCGCCGGCCGCCGCCGAGCCGTGGCGCCGCCGATGCCGCAACCTGCTGATCAGCGCCGGCGGCGGACGCCGCGCGCGCACTCGATACGCGCCGCGCACCGTCGACATCGCGTTCGAGGGCGGCGTCCCGGTGCGCGGTCAACGGCGTCTCGTTCGACGCTCAGCCGAGCTGCTCGAGAGCGTCTCGCTCATCGCCGGCCAGCACGCCGTCGGCCGCGTCGCACGCGATGTCCGCGCCGGCGGCCGCCGTGCTCGCCGCTGCCTACGATGCGATGCCGCGCCGCCGCGTCCGGCGTCGTCCGGCTTCAAGCTGTTCAAGGGCGAGCGTGCCGTCCTTGCCGTCGACCACCTGGCGCGTTCCGTCAGCCGACGTGCCCTCTGCCGAACTGCTGGTGAATCACGCGTGACGCTCTGGTCCGGCCGCTTCGACACGGCCCCCGATCCCGCCGCCTTCGACTTCGGCATCTCCTTCGGCTTCGATCGCGCGCTGTTCGAGGACGACGTCACCGGCAGCCTGGCCTGGGCGCGAGGCGCTCGGCGCCGCCGGCGTGCTCTCGGCCGACGACGCCGCGGCGATCGCCGCGGCGCTTGCAGGCGATCCTCGAGGAAGGGCGGCGCGACCCGGCGTTCGTCGCCGGCCCCGACGAGGACGTGCACAGCTTCGTCGAGCGGCAGCTGGTCGAGCGCGTCGGCGACGCCGGCCGCCGGCTGCACACCGGCCGGTCGCGCAACGAGCAGGTGTCGCTCGACCTGCGGCTCTACCTGCGCCGCCGCATCCCGCTGCTGCAGCAGGCGCTGGCGACGCTGGTCGCCGCGCTGCGCCGACCAGGCCGGAGCAGGCCGGCGACGCGCTGATGCCGTCGTACACGCACCTGCGCCGGGCGCAGCCGGTGCTGGTCGCGCACTTCTTCCTGTCGCACGCCGCGGCGCTGCGCCGCGATCACGCCGCGGCTCGGCGGCGGCGCGCGACGAAGCCGACGCGCTGACGCTCGGCTCCGGCGCGATCGCCGGCACCAGCTACGCCGTCGACACGGCGCTGCTCGCCCGCACGCCTCGGCTTCTCGCGCGTCGTCGCTCAACAGCATCGACGCGTCGTCCGATCGCGACTTCGTCGCGTCGTTCCTGTACGCGGTGTCGCTGGCGATGGTGCACCTGAGCCGCGCTCGCCGAGGACCTGATCATCTTCACCGGCGAGGAGCACGGCTTCTTCGAGCTGTCCGATGCCTCGGCGACCGGCAGCAGCATGATGCCGCAGAAGAAGAACCCCGATCCGCTCGAGCTGGTGCGCGGCAAGACCGGCCGCGCCGATCGGCCGCCTGACCGGCTGGCTGGTGACGATGAAGGGGCTGCCGAGCGGCTACAACAAGGATCTGCAGGAAGACAAGGAAGCGGTGTTCGACGCCGAGGCGACGCTGGCCGTCGTCGCTGCTGGCGCCGCGCACGCCGTCGTCTCGCGGCTGTCGATCAACGCCGAGCGCACCGGCCGTGCCGCCTCCGGGCTGCTGCTGGCGACCGACGTCGCCGACTACCTCGTGTCGCGCGGCATGCCGTTCCGCCGCGCGCACGAGGTCGTCGGCGCGATGGTCCGGCGGCTGCTCGCCGAGGGGCGCGACTTCAGCGACCTGACGCTCGGCGGAGTGGCGCGCGGCCAGCGACGATGTTCGGCGACGACGCGCCGCGGGCGGCCACGGCGCTGGCCTCGGTGCAGGCGAAGCGCACGCCGCAGTCGACCAGTCCCGACGGCGGTGCGCGCGGCGCTCGAGGAGTGCCGCGGCAGTGGCTGCGACGGCGAGCGCCGATTGGCGCGCGCGAACCGAGGCGGATCCGCGTTTGCGAGCCGCCGCGGCCTCTGCTACACTGCCAGGACACCTTCGCTGACTCTGTTTCAGCGATCCCACCTGCAAGGTCATCGACCGTAAGGAACGGCTCCGGGGGAGTTCATGCAGCAACGCCGGCTTCGGCTCGGTGACATTCTGGACGACTACTGTCCGCGCGAGCGCCGCATCACCAATCACGCGGTCGTCGCGATGATCGAGGACGCAGGTGAAGCAGACGCGCTGCACGACCTGCGACGCCGACCACGAATACAAGCAGGCCAAGGTGCCGACGCTCGCGCCGCAAGAAGCCGGCGGCGCGCTCGTCGCCGAGACTCCGCCGACGGCAGCCCGTCCGACGGCCGCCGATCCGTTGCCGCCGGTCTCGACCGCGCGCCGACGCCGATCGGCGACGACGAGCTCGCTGGCTCGACGACGACGGCGCCCGTCAGGACGTCGACCGGACTGCGACGGCTCGCCGATCCCGAGCGGTGCCGACGGCCGATGCGCGCGCCGCCGACTCGACGGACCCGATCGACGAGCCGACGAGCGATCCGCTCGACGACGACGGCCCGGTCCATCGTCCGCTGATTCGCGCCACGCTGCCGCGGCCCGAAGGGCAGACGCCGGAGCGCAAGGCCACCGACTTCACGATGCGCCAGCCGAAGCGGCGCGCGACTCGCGGCAGCGACGACCGCGGCAACCGGCAGCCCGGCATCGGCGCCAGCGCGCCGGGACGGCGGCCGGGCGCCGCGGGCAGGGGGACGCCGACGGTCAGCCCGCCCGCTTCGGTGGCCAGCGGCACGCCGGCCCGTCGCGCAGCCAGGGCAGCGGCCAACGGCCAGGCGGTCAGCGCGATGGCAATCGCGCGCCGGCGGCGGCCCGGTCCACGCGGGCGGCGGCCGGCCCGGCACCGAGTCGCGGACCACGTCCGGCCGGTGGCGGCCAGGCCGCAAGCGCGGCCGCTGAGTCCAGCGCGCCCCCGCGTCACGGCACCTCCGATTCACGCACATCGACACGACACATCGATGACCGACTTCGCGGGCAAGCACGGACTGATCGTCGGTGTCGCCAACAAGCGCTCGATCGCCTGGGCGATCGCGCAGGCGACGGCCCGCCGCGGCGCGCGGCTGGCGCTCACCTATCAGGGACGCTTCGAGGAGCACGTCAACGACTTGTCGCAGGGGCTCGAGCAGCCCGCCGCTGGTGCTGCCGTGCGACGTCTCCTCGACGCCGACATCGATGCGGTGTTCGCACGCGTCGATCAGGAGTTCGGCGGTCTCGACTTCGTCGTGCACGGCGCGGCCTTCGCGCCGCGCGAGGAACTGACGGCGCCGTTCTCGCAACACGACGCGCGAGGGGTTCCGCATCGCGCTCGACATCTCGGCCTACTCGCTGATCGCGCTGACGCGCGCGGCGCTGCCGCTGATGGAGAAGCGCGGCGGCGGCAGCGTCGTCACGCTCAGTCTATCTGGGCAGCGATCGCGTCTTCCCGAACTACAACGTGATGGGGGTGGCCAAGGCCGCGCTCGAGTCGACCGTGCGCTACCTCGCCGCCGACGTCGGTCCGAAGAACATCCGCGTCAACGCCATCTCGGCCGGTCCGATCAAGACGCTGGCGGCCGCCGGCATCTCGGGTTTCTCGAGCATTCTCGGCGTCTATCGCGAGCGCGCGCCGCTGCGGCGCAACGTCGACGCCGCCGAGGTGGCGGAAGCGGCGGCGTTCCTGCTCAGCGACGGCGGCCGCGGCGTCACCGGCGAGGTGATGATGGTCGACGCCGGCTACCACGTCACGGGCATGTAGGTTGCACCGTCCCGTCGGCGGTCCGCTCGAGGCCGCAGCCGATGGAGGCATGATGAAGAAGCTGAACTGCTGGAAGTCTCTGGCCCTGGCGCTGATCGCTCACCGCGCCGCTGACCGCTGCCTGCGGCAAGACCGTCGGCGAAACCATCGACGACACGACCATCACCACGCGCGTCAAGACGGCGATGCTCAACGATCCCGCCGTCGGCGGCCTGCGCATCGACGTCGACACCTTCAAGGGCGTGGTCACGCTCTCGGGCCGCGTCAAGAGCGAGGCCGAGCGGCAGCAGGCGATCACGCTGGCGCGCCGCACCTCCGGCGTCACCGAAGTGAAGGACGCACTGCAGATTGGAGCCCGGAAGCTAGACCGCCGCTCTACCTGCCCCAGCCCTCGGTGCGGATCAACGACTCCGGCACGCCGAGTGCCTGCAGGGTTGCGACCGACTCGCTCACCAGCGCAGCGGGGCCGCACACGAAGCACAGCGTTTCGCGCGGCTCGTGCAGCACGATGTCGAAATGTGAACGGCCGATCCTGCCGCGGTGGCCGAGCCAGGTCAGGCTGTCATCGCGGGTGACGGTCTGGTGCAACTCGATACGCCCGGCACGCTCGTGCTCGCGCAACTCTTCGATGAATGCGAACTCGTCGGCCCGCCGTGCGCTGTAGAGCACCGACAGCGGGTGCGACGGGTGGCGCCTGAGGGCGTGGTCCAGCATGCCGCGCAGCGGCGCGATACCCGTACCGCCGGCGACGAACAGGAAGCGCTTTTGTATCGGAGCGGCTGGAAAGGTGAACGTGCCGAGCGGCCCTTCGACGTCGAGCAGCGTTCCGGGCTGGGTCACCGGCAGGTGCGGGCCGAGCGTGCCGTTGGCTTCGAGCGCAATCAGCAGTTCGAGGCGTGATGTTTCCGCCGCCCGCTCCGGCGAGCAGGCAAGCGAATAAGGACGCCGGTCCACGAGGCCGGTGGTCCCCACCATGACCGCCTGACCGGCAAGGAATGCGAACGCCCGGTTGCCGACATCGAGCGTCAACAGCCGGGTTCGTGGCGTCGGCTGGCTGACCTCGAGCAGCGTGACGGTGCGAACGGACACTGCCAGCAAGTTTTCACTGCTCACATGGAGTGTGCAAGCAAATCCTTGCCGGCTGCGTCATCCGGCCACCCTGCCGTCCAGTCGCGTCGTGCGTCGGCGTGGTGGGGTGTCGTCGCGCCCTTTCAGCGAACGCGAACGGGCAACCAGATGATCGTCACGCGTGTCTTCATAAGCCCTCTACTTCATGCGGGCGTGCTGCCAGGCCGGGTTTACGACAGGAGCCGCTGACCACAGCACCTGGCCTGCTGCGGCGGTGCTCCAGACGATGTTGTCGCCGCCGCCGGTGCTCCAGACGATGTTCTCGTCGCCGCCGCCGGTACTCCAGACGATGTTGTCGCCGCCGCCCGTGCTCCAGACGATGTTCTCGTCGCCGCCGCCCGTGCTCCAGACGATGTTGTCGCCAGCCTGGCTCGAACCCCAGGTGCCTTCCACACCCGCTGCACCCCACACGACGCGTTGGCAGTTGGGGCCACCGCAATCCAGGCCCCACACCAGGTTCTGCACGATCGCCGTGCTCCAAACGATGTTGTCACCACCGCCCGTGCTCCAGACAATGTTCTCGCCACTGCCGCCGGTGCTCCAGACGATGTTGTCCGAGCCGCCGGTACTCCAGACGATGTTGTCCGAGCCACCGGTGCTCCAGACTATGTTGTCCGAGCCGCCGGTACTCCAGACGATGTTGTCGCCGGAACTGGTGCTGGAGGAGCCTCGGGGAGTCGTCCACGCCAGCTTCTTCGCATCCTTGGCTCCCCAGATGACCGGGGTACCCGACGCGGTCTTCAACTGGCCCCAGGTCTCACCGAGCGTCCATGCATTGCTGCCGGGCAGCGGCACGCCGCCCGTGACACGGTAGTTACCCCATATCAGCTGCTGCGACCAGGCCACCTTTTCTTTTTCGATCGAGTCTGACGGGGTGCCGAAACCGTCCCGGGGTGACGCGAAGAAGCGAGCCATCCGCAGCGCGCCACGTGCGTTCAGCAATCCGGCCCCCTGCGCGAGCGGCGACTCTCCCGGGCGTTCCTGGGCCGTGTACTGCAGGATCGCCTTTATTGCGTTCGGCGTCAGGCGCGGGTTGGCTTCGAGCATCAGCGCAACGGTGCCGGCGACCACCGGTGCCGCCATGCTCGTGCCGCTCATGCTGAGGTACGGCTTGTACCAGGTCGGCCGCGTCCCGTTCAGGAGATAGCGCGACTGCTCGCTGTAGAGGGTGCTGAGCGGGTCCGACAGCGACTCGATGCCGACGCCGGGGGCGATCAGGTCCGGCTTCGCTGTGAAGTCGCCCCAGGTCGGCCCGCGCGAACTGAACGTGCCGATCGTGTCGTCGGCGCGCCGGGCGGTGCCGCCGTGGTTGGAGGCGCCCACGGTCAGCACCCACGGCGCGTTGCCGGGCGCGGTGATGCCGCCGAATTGCGTCTGCCCGGCGCTGTTGCTGCCAAGATTGCCGGCGGCCGCCACGACCACGATCCCGGCATCGACTGCCCGGCGCGCGGCGATGGTGAGCGGATCGGTCCAGAAGGACTCGGTCACCGCCGCGCCGACGGAGAGGTTGATGACCTTGATGCGATAGACGTCCTTCGTCGCCACCGCGTAGTCGAGTGCCTCGATGACGTCGCTGACGTAGCCGTGTCCCGCGGCGTCCAGCACCTTCAAACCGACGATGTGCGCCCCTGGCGCAACGCCGCTGCGGCGGCCGTGGGAATCGTAGCCGCTGCCGGCGATGATGCCGGCGACATGGGTGCCATGGCCGTACGGGTCCGAAGGCCGCGAGCTCGATACGCCGGTGGTGAAGTCCTTGAATCCGGCGACGCGGTTCGCTGCGGCCCTGCCGGTGCCGACGTAGAGGTCGTCGTGCCAGGTGGTCACGCCCGAGTCGATCACGGCGATGCCGACACCAGCGCCCGACACGTCGAACTGTTCCCGTGCCAGCGCGGCGCCGATCGCGGCGCTCGTCCGTTCGACGGTGGCGAACGTCTCGCGGTCGAGGACGACGCGGGCGACGCGGGGATCGCTGGCCAGGTCGAGCAACGAGAGGTTATTCAGCTCCGCGACCTGGGCGCGGTGCGCGGCGAGGCGGCGGCCGACGGTGCCGCGCCGCCCGGTGATGGCCCGCACGTCCGGGGTGCCGGTGAACTGGACGATGACGCGCGAGCGACCCACCAGCTGGCGCGCGCGCCCGCGCAGGACGCCGTCCAGTTTGTCTGCGGAACGCGAATCCTGGGCTGCGGCCGCGGCCGGGTACGCTGCCAGCGCTGCAAGAAGAGCCGGGATCACAAGGGTCCAGCGGACCGAGCGCGAGCTCATGGTGATGACCATAATTTAAACGTAGGGCACGCGGGCGAAAGCCTACCATTCGTGCCAGCAAAAAGAGCGCCCGCCGCAACGCTGTGCGGTTAAACCGGAAAAGAGTGCCTGTTAACGGGCCTGTTTCCACCGGGCGCTGCGCCCGCGGCGCACGCCGGTGTGCAGGAACCGCACAGATGTTATCGGCGTCCGTGGCAGAAACTGCTATGTATGTGAGAAAAATCGCGCAGTCGCGGCGATCAGTGAGCCACCCGCGACACCGCGGGTCTCAAAGTCGCTTGACTGCACAGCAATCTATCGTAGCTGTGGTCCGTTCCGGGACACGGTGGCGGTATCGACGAGGCGGTAGTCGAGGATCTTGCGGTACAGCGTCCCGCGGCTGATAGCCAGGACCCGCGCGGCCTCCTTCTTGTTCCATGACACGGCATCAAGGACGCGGAGGATGTGCGCACGTTCGGCGTCGCGGAGGGAGGATAGCGGGCGGGGTCCGGCCGCGGACGCCGGCGTGTGTGGATGCAGGAACTCGATGTCGCTGTCGCGAATCAGCCGTCCGGGCGCCGACAGCGCAGCCCGGGCGATGGTATTTTCCAGCTCGCGAATGTTGCCCGGCCACGGGTACGACTGCAGCCGCAGGAGCGCCTCTGGGGCGAGCAGCTTGCCATCTGGCGGCAAGCCGTTGATCGCGCAGTAGCGGGCGACGAACCGGCTGGCAAGTACCGGGATGTCGACCGGCCGTTCGCGCAGCGACGGCAGTCGGATGGCAAAGCCGTTCAGGCGATCGTGAAGGTCACGGCGGAACCGCTGGTCGTCGACCAGCTGCTCGAGCGGTCGCACGGTCGCGGCGACCACGCGCACATCCACGCCGACGCGGGCCTGGCCGCCGAGCCGCTGGAAGTGGCGTACCTCGAGCAGCCGCAGCAGCGTGGCCTGCGCCGCGGCCGACAGCTCGCTCACCTCGTCCAGGAACAGCGTCCCGCCGGCTGCCAGTTCGATCCGGCCCGGCTTGCGATGGTTGGCGCCGGTGAACGCGCCCTGCTCATACCCGAACATCTCGGATTCGAACAGGGTGTCGGCCAACGCCGCGCAGTTCACTGTCTGGAACTGTCCGCCCGCGCGCCCGCTCAATTCGTGGATGGTCCGCGCGATGACATCATGGCGCGACCCGTCGGGCCCCTGGATCAGCACGGGCACATCGGACTTGGCCGCGGTGCGGATGCCTTCGAACACGATCAGCATCTTCTCGTCGCGGCCGATCGTCTCGCGGAAGCGCTGCACCGACGGCGCCTGGTCTTCGCTGCTGATCGCGGCGCGCCGTTCAAGGAACTCATCGAGCAGGTCGGCAAGCACGCCGTGCGGCCGCGCGCAGCCGTAGCGCGGCACGCCGCTGCCGATCCGTTCGGCGAGTCCGAAGCCGACGAGGTCGTCGAGGCAGTTCTGCACGTCCAGCCGCAGCCGGCCGAAGCTGGCCATCAGCGTGTCGACGTCGAATGCCTCGTGCAGCCGCGCGTTGAGGAAGCGCAACAGCCCGGCGCGCAGCGGCGACTGGACGAGATTGTTGAACCGCACCGCGACCGCGTCGGCGCGTTCGGCATCGGGCAGGGCTGCAGGTTCGGGTACGGGCGTCATGGCGGATCCAGCTGGGCCGGGTGCCCGTCGTATCGGCCCGGCGCTGCCGCTGCGACAGGTGCTGGCGAGGCGATGCTAAGCTAGCCGGGCATGCCGCATCGCTCCCCGGGCGCGCCTGACACGCGCCGCACTCGCGCCCTGTCGGGCAAGCCAATCAAGTACTACCGGCCAACCGGCAGCGCCGACATCCGCCGGCTGATCGACGAGGGCTTTCAGGCCTTCAATGCCGCGCGCCTCGGCGAGGCGTGCCGCATCTTCTCGGACAAGATGCTGCTGCCCGAGAACGACACGACGATCGGCCTCACCGTTGCCGGCGCGCTCACTCCAGCCGGGCTCGGCGGCTGCATCGTCGAGCTGATGGAACGCGGACTGATCGACTTCATGATCAGCACCGGCGCCAACCTGTATCACGACCTGCACTACGCACTGAACTTCACGCTGCACCGCGGCTCGCCGTTCGTGGATGACGTGCAGCTCTACGAGGATGGCGTCATCCGCATCTACGACGTGCTGTTCCCCGCAACCGTGCTGCTCGAGACCGATCTCTACATCCGCGATTTCCTGACGCGGTCGGGGATGAACGGCCCGGTGTCCACCGCCGAGTTGCACTACGCACTGGGCCTGGACCTGATCCAGCAGCACCCGGGCTGCGAGCAGTACTCCGTCGTTGCGGCGGCGGCCGCCGCCGGCGTGCCGATCTACACCTCCTCGCCCGGCGACAGTTCGATCGGCATGAACATCGCCTATCACGAGCTGATGAACGACAGCCGGCTGATGGTCGATCCGAACAAGGACGTCAACGAGGTGTGCGCCTTCATCCTCGCCGGCAAGAAGAACGGCTGCGTGATCCTCGGCGGCGGCTCGCCGAAGAATTTCTACCTGCAGGGGCAGCCGACGCTGTGGGAGGTCTACGGCATCCCGAAGGGTGGCAACGACTACTTCATCCAGATCACCACCGACTCGGTAGTCTGGGGCGGCCTGTCGGGCGCCACCCCGGCGGAAGCGGTCAGCTGGGGCAAGGTCAACCCCGGCGTCCTCCCGGACACCGCCGTCGCCTACGTCGACTCGACGATTGGCTTCCCCCTGTTCTGCGAGTACGCGGTCGGTGCCGAGCACAACCGGCGGCCGCGGAAGGAACTGGTGCACAAGCGCGAGGCGCTCGTCGCCGCGCTGCGCGACGAGGCCAAGCGCGCGAGCCGCGAACGCCCGGAACCGGCCGAACCCACCGACACGATGCCCGACCTCGAACGACATCGGTAGACCGCGGCCGGCGCTTCGGCACTGCGCAATCGCTTGTGCACTGTGCATCGGGCATTGGATCATGGGCACACTTGCTTCTGAACTCGGCGGCCACGCGGAGCGGATTGCCGGACAGCCGCGGATCTACGTCGACGCCAACGTGCCGGTCGGCCTGGTCGCGTTCATGCGTCAGCAACTGCGATGGGACGTCCTGTTCGTCATGGAGCACGATGACCTGCGCCGCGCCCGCGACGACGAGCACTACCGGCTGGCGCGCCACCTGCGACGCACCCTGATCACCCTCGATCGCGACTACCTGGACGATCGCCGCTTCCCGCCGGCGCAGAGTGGCGGCGTCCTGGTCCTGTTCGCACCGGAGGAGCGCGGCTTCGTCGGGCTGCTGAAGCGGCTCGACAAGGACGTGTTCCGGGCCCCGGGCGTCGAACCTCGGCCACCGTTCGAAGGCCAGAAGCTGCACCTGCACGTCGACTGGCCTGGCGATACACTCACCGCGTGATCTCCCGATCCGGCCGGCGCTCGCGCCGTTCGCCGCCCGCCGGATGGACGCTGGATAAATGGACGCTGGCGAAATGATCGTCATCGCCGGCGGCGATCTCGTCCTGCCCGATCGCGTGCTCGGCGGCGCATCGCTGCTGCTTGCCGGCGCGGTGATCGAGGCAGTCGAGCCGCGGCCTCGGCCCGAACCGGCAGGCGCCACGATCGTCGATGCGTCTGACTGTTACGTGGTGCCCGGGTTCGTCGACGTCCACGTCCATGGCGTCGACGGCCACGACACGCTGGATGGCGACGAGGCGCTGGCGCACATTGCCCGCTGCCTGCCGCGCTACGGTGTCACCGCGTTCTGTCCAACCACCGTCGCGTGCGGTCCAGTGGACCTGCGCAGGTTTCTCGAGGAGGTGCAGCGCGGTCGCGGCGCTGCGCTGCCTGGCGCTGCCCGCATCCTGCCGGCGCATCTCGAAAGCAACTTCATCAACCCGGATTACAACGGGGCACAGCCGCGGGGCTGCTTGCGTACGCCGGTCGAGGCGCTCTCACTGCAGCAAGGTAGTCGCGCCACCGAAGAGGAGGCACCGTTTTCGGCGCACGAAATTCTTCAGGCGATCGCCGCATCGCCACGCGACGTGGGCATCGTCACCCTTGCCCCCGAACTGCCTGGCGGCATCGACCTGGTGCGGCGCCTGACCGCCGCCGGACACCGTGTCTCGCTTGGACATACCGGCGCCGACTTCGAGACGGCAATCGCTGCGATCGAGGCGGGCGCCTGCCACGCTACCCATCTCTTCAACAGAATGACGCCGCTCGACCATCGTGATCCGGGAGTGGCTGGCGCCGTGCTCTCGCGCGACGAAATTACCGCCGAACTGATCTGTGACGGCTATCACGTGCACGCGGCGATGAGCCGCATGGCGATCGCCGCAAAGGGAACACGGCGGATGATGGCAATCACCGACGGCACCGCGGCTTCCGGGCTGCCGATCGGTAACGCGGCGCGGCTCGGCGGCCGCCGCATCCGGGCTGGCGATCGAGCGGCGTTCCTCGATGACGGAACGCTGGCGGGAAGCACCCTGACCATGGACCGCGCGTTCCGCAACATCGTCGTCCTGTTCGGGCTGTCCGTGACCGACGCAGCGGTCCTGTGCGCCACCACGCCGGCTGCGGCAATGGGCTTGACCGGCCGCGGCACCATCGCCCCGGGAGCGAGCGCCGACCTTGTCGTGCTCGACCGCTCGTTCAGGGTGCGCTCCACTTTCGTCGACGGCATCGAGGTCCACCGCCGGGCTACGTGAACCGGGCGGCGGCGAGCTCCGTGCTGATGCGGCGGAGGGCGCAAATGTCTACGTCAAGACGACGGCGACACTTGACCTGCTGGCAGCGCAGTGCTCCAAGCGCCTGCTGCGTCGAAATCAGCGGCGACGACGCCATCGTCCTGGAAGAGAAGCGCTTCCCGGTCATCGGCGAATCCGACGTCGAGGTCGACACCTTCGAAGGGTGGGTACACGTCACGGCGTGGCACCGGCAGGCGATACCAGCAGCTCGGCGACGGCTCGGGTTCGCGTCGCGACCCGCTAGGACGCGACGCTACGGCGCGGCAGCGTAGGACGTCGCATCGGCCATTCCGGCATTGCGAAATGCCTCGCGGCGCTCGCGGCACTTGCTGCAGCGCCCGCAATGTCGGCCCGCGCGCGGGTTCATGCACGACAGCGTCAGCTCGAGCGGCACGCCGAGCGCCGCGCCACATCGAATCACCGCCGCCTTGTCCATCCTCAGCAGCGGCGCGGCGATGACGATGCGCTGCGCCAGGCCAATCGAGAGGGCGGTCGCCATGGCCTCGAAGAATGACGTCGTCGCGTCGGGAAATGGATTGCCGGCGAGCGGGCCAATTGCCAGCCGGCCGATTTCGTGCTGGACGCAGTAGATTGCCGCCTTGCTCAGGAGAATGACGTTGCGGCCGGCGAGATAGACGTCCTCGTCGGCCGTGTCGTACGCCGGCGGCTCGCTACGCAAGGCCCAGTGCGAGGCCGGGTAGAGGTCCGTCACCGGGAACGTCAGCACCGCCAGCGAGGCCGCGTCTGCGTATGGCGCCGATGCCAGCAGCCGGTGCAGAGCCGCGAGCTCCTCGGCTTCCCAGGCCAGGCCGCAACTGACATAGATCGGGTGGACCGGCCCGCTGCGTGCCTCCGAGGCAAGCAACACGGCGCTGTCGAGGCCGGCGGAGACCAGTACGGCAGTGGACATCGGCCCGGTTTCTCGCAGTCGGTAGGTGGCTGCCCGCCTTCAGGCGGACCATCGCTGCTCACGTGCGGGCGATGAACCGCTGCAACTCGCGCGCGAGTGCTGCGGCATCGGCCGCGATCGATACGTTGCCGGTGAGCTGACCAGGCGCGAACTTGTCGAAGCCGAAGCCATAGGAGACGAGGCAGCAGTGCGCCCCGGCGTTCACCGCTGTCTCGTAGTCGACTGGTGAATCACCAACCAGTACTGACGTATCAGCCGTTGCACCGGCGGCCGCTGCGAGCGCCAGCAGGGATGCCGGGTCCGGCTTGCGCGGATGCGGCCCGTCGCCGCCAACTACGTCATCGAACAGGTCGCGGATGCCGAGCCCCTCGAGTATCCGCTCGGTGGGCGCAAGCGGCTTGTTGGTCAGCACCGCAAGCCGGCCGTGGCCGCGCACGCCGTCCACGACACCGGCGATGTCGGCGTAGAGCCGGGTGTGATTCAACAACCGGTCGTCGTAGTAGCGGAGGAAACGCGAAACCGCATCAGCGGGCTGTGCCACTCCGGCGGCAGCCAGCGCGCGATCGACAAGCTTGCCGGCGCCTTCGCCGACCATCGCGACGATTGCCTCCTCGGCGACCGGCTCGCCGCCAAGCTCGGCGATCAGGTCGTTGGCCGCGTCGGCCAGGTCGCGGCGCGAGTCGATCAACGTGCCATCGAGGTCGAAGGCGATCAGGCGCGATATGTGGCCCACGAAGTCGGAGTCTCCCATACGGTGACGCGCGCCACCTTCAACCCGTGGGCGCGTGACGTATCGAACAGCAGACGCGCGATGCGCTCTACGGTCGGGTTGCCGTCCAGAACATACACCGGCTCGCCCAGGCCCTGCAGCAGCGGCACCAGCGGATCGTCCTGCCGCAGGATCATCCGATGGTCCAGTTCGCGGTCGATCCAGCCTTTCAGCACGCGCTTGATGTCGCCGAAATCGATCACCATATTGCGGGAATCAAGGGTGTCGCTGTCGATCTCCACTTCGACGACCGCGTTGTGGCCATGCGGGTGTTTGCAGATGCCGTCGTAGTCGAGCAGGCGATGGCCATAACAGAAGTCGAGGCGCTTGGTGACCGAGTACATGTCTGTAATGTAGCCGGGACCTCAGCCAGCTGGGTAGCCGGTGCGGTTCGGGACCGCGCTGGAGTGCAGGAAGAAGTTGCCTGCCGATGCCCTTACGGACGCTGCCGGTGGGGAGGAGCAGTGACACGCGCGGCGTGGACCAGCAGCTTCGACGCCGCCCGCGTGCCGATCGTGATGCGCTGATCGCCCTTGCCGCGCACGCGCACGCTGTCGGACGCCGCGTCGCGGTCCTCGACCTCGATCGTCTCGCCGGGCTTCAGGTGGTGCTCTCGATGAACCGCAGGAAGACCTTGTCCTGATCGATGACCCGCGTGACGATCACCGGCGTGTCGACGGGACAGGTGAGCAGGCTCTGCGCCTCCTGCGGCTTGACGAGGCCGTCGGCATCGGGAATCGGGTCACCGTGCGGGTCGACCTCGGGACGCCCGAGCATCTCGTCGATCCGGTCGATCAGCCGGTCGGACTGACGACGTGCTCGAGCTGCTCGGCTTCGTCGTGCACCTCGTCCCACGAGTAGCCCATCACCTGCACCAGGAAGAGCTCGACCAGACGATGGCGGCGCAGCACGAGCGCGGCCAGCTTCTCGCCGGCCGGCGTCAGGCGCACGCCGGCGTACGGCTCGTACTCGACCAGTCCCGACTCGGCCAGCGTCTTGACCATCGTCGTCGCGGTGCCGGGCGCGACGCCGAGCGCGGTGGCGAGGTGGCCCATCGGCAGCAGGCGCTGCGGGGCGGCGCAGGCGCCGGCGCCAGGTAGATCGCTTTCAGGTAGTTCTCGACCGTGCTCGACGGGAGCATCGGCGCAAGTCTACTGGATTTTCAGACTCTAACTTGACTTTTGAGTTCGGCCAATTTAAGTTTTGACTAATCAAAATTCAGGAATGATGTCCAAGATCTCGGCGCCCGTTCCACATCGCCGCCCCGCTCGGCCGTGGCTGGCGCAGCACGCGGGCCGCCCAGCCTGCCCGAGGTGCACGGGTCGATCGCCGGTCCCGCACGGCGCCGGCTTCTGGCGCAAGCTGTTCGCCTTTGCCGGGCCCGGCTACCTGGTCGCGGTCGGCTACATGGACCCGGGCAACTGGGCCACCGACCTGGCCGGCGGCGCGCGCTACGGCTACACGCTGCTCAGCGTCATCCTGATCTCGAACCTGATGGCGATCCTGCTGCAGGCGCTCGCCGTGCGGCTCGGCATCGGCAGCGGGCGCGACCTGGCGCAGGCGTGCCGCGACAGCTATTCGAAGCCGGTCGACGATCGTGCTGTGGGTCCTGTGCGAGATCGCCATCGCGGCGTGCGACCTGGCCGAGGTGATCGGCGCGGCCATCGCGCTCAATCTGCTGTTCGGCCTGCCGCTGATCTGGGGCGTGTGCCTGACCGCGCTCGACGTGCTGATCGTGCTCTTCCTGCAGCACGCGGCTTCCGCTACGTCGAGGCGCTCGTGGTGGCCCTGATCATCGGCGATCGCCGGCGTGCTTCGCGATCGAGCTCTGGCTGGCGACGCCCGACTTGGCGGCGGTGGCGGCCGGCTTCATCCCGCGGACCGCAGATCCTCACGCGACCCGGCGATGCTCTACATCGCCATCGGCATCCTCGGCGCGACGGTGATGCCGCACAACCTCTACCTGCACTCGTCGATCGTGCAGACGCGGCAAGTACGTCGACACGCTGGCCAGCAAGCAGGAGGCGATCCGCTTCGCCTCGATCGACTCGTCGATCGCGCTGATGTCGGCGCTCTTCATCAACGCCGCGATCCTGATCGATCGCGGCCGCGACGTTCCACGGCACCGCACTACGAGTCGGTGGCCGACATCGGCGACGCCTACCAGCTGCTGTCGCCGCTGCTCGGCACGGCGGCGGCCAGCACGCTGTTCGCGGTCGCGCTGCTCTGCTCGGGCCAGAACGCGACGCTGACCGGCACCCTGGCCGGCCAGATCGTGATGGAAGGGTTCGTCAACATCCGGCTGCGGCCGTGGCTGCGCCGGCTGATCACGCGGCTCGTCGCCATCGTCCCGGCGGTGATCGTGGTCATCCTCTACGGCGAGCAGGGCACCGGCGCGCTGCTGATCCTGAGCCAGGTGATCCTCAGCCTGCAGCTGCCGTTCGCGGTGTTCCCGCTGGTGCAGCTTCACCAGCGACAGGCAGCAAGATGGGCGAGTTCGTCGCGCCGCTGTGGATGCAGGTGCTGGCGTGGGCGGTCGCGGTTATCATTGCGGCGCTCAACGTCTGGCTGCTGTACCAGACGATCGTTCGGATGACCGCCATGTATCGCCGCATTCTCGTCGCCATCGAGAACTCGCCGGCCGACCAGACGATCCTGACGCCACGTCACGGCAGCTGGCGACGCTGACCGGCGCCGAGCTGCTGCTGGTGCACGTCGCCGACGGCTGGGCGGCGCGCCACTTCGACGAGCTGAAGCTGCGCGAGTCGGAGGAGATGAAGGCCGACCGCGCCTATCTCGACGCGGCTGGCTGGCGAGCTGCCGGCGCAGTCGCTGCGGGTGTCGACCGAGCTGGCGATGGGCGATCCGGCCACCGAGCTGATTCGCCTGGCCGAGGAGCGGCACGTCGATCTGATCGCGATGTCCACGCACGGCCATCGCTTCCTCAACGACCTGATTCGCGGCACCACGGTCGATCGCGTCCGCCACCTGGTGCAAGATTCCGGTGCTGCTGCTGCGCGCCCGCTGACCGGCGGCGGCACTCCAGGCGTGCACGACCGTCCGCTGCGATCGGCGCCTGGCCACCGCCCGGCGGCAAGAAGCGCGCTACGCGCGGCGCCTGTTCCGCGACGATCGCCGACCGCTACGACCTGATCACCGCGGTGCTGTCGTACGGCCAGGACCGGCGCTGGAAGACGCGGCTGATCGCGCTCGCCGCGGATCGGCGGCGCAGGACGAGCGTGCTCGATCTGGCGGCGGCACCGGCGACCTGCTGTTCGCCGCGGCGCGCACGGCGCCGCCGCGGCGTCGGGCTCGACCTCACGCACCGGATGCTGCAGCTGGCGCGGCGCCGGGCCGCGGATCGCCAGCCGGCGCTACGTCCGGCGGCGCGCGCCGCCTGGATCACCGGCGACATGATCGCACTGCCGTTCACGGCGGAGCGGTTCAGCGTGGTGACGACCGGCTACGGGCTGCGCAACGTGCCCGACCTGCGGCGGCGATCGGCGAAATCCATCGCGTGCTCACGCCGGGCGGGCGGCTGCTGTCGCTCGACTTCAACCGCCCGTCGCAACGCCGCTGGTGCGCGGCCGTCTACCTCGGCTACCTCACCGTCGTCGGGTCAGCGCTGGGCCTGGCTGCTGCACGGCGATCCCGACACCTACCGCTACATCCCTGAGTCGATCCGGAACTATCCCGGCGCGGCCGGCGTAGCGCGGCTGCTGGAGGCGCACGGTTTCGCGCGCGTCCGCGCGATGCCGGTGCTGTTCGGTCTCATGGCGATTCACGTCGCGCACAAGCCGGAGTAGGGGTTCGGACGCCGCCGACCCGGCGGGCCCGCCGCTCGGGCGGCGCCCTATCGCTCCAGCCACGGCCCGAGCGCGCCGAGGAAGAACTCGAGGACGTCCTGTTCGGTGAGCGACTCCGGCCCGACCCCCGGCTTGAGCGGCCGCTCCTCGTCGAGCGTCCGTGAGCCGCGCGAATAGCTGATACGACCGACGACCTGCGGCTGTGGCGACGAGGTATCGAGCGCGATGTCGATGAAGTCGTCGCGGCCACGTTCGGCGGCCAGGCGCAGGCCGCCGCCCGGCGTGCCGACGGTGAATGCGTAGCCTTCGGCCTTGAGCGCACTGGCGACCTGGCGGGCCATCGGCGTGGCAATGGCCTCGAGGAAGGTGGCGAAGGCACGCTCCGCGTCGGCGCTACGCTGCCGGTGCTGCTGCGCCCGTTCGCGCGCGGCTTCGATCGTCGCCTGGACCTGCTTGCGAACCTGGGAAACTTCCAACCACTCTCCTGCGGGCTCAGATCACGCCGTGCGTGCGGAGCGCCGATATCTGCGTCGCGTCGATGCCGAGTTCGCCGAGCACCGCCTCGGTGTGCTGCCCAAGGGCCGGCGGCGCACTCCGGACTGCGCCAGGCGTGCCCGACAGCGTGATCGGCACGCCGAGCACGCGAATCATCCCGGCGGCAATGTGTTCCACCGCCTCGATCATGCGCCGCGCCTCCACCTGGGGGTCGGCGAGGACCTCGGCCATGCCGCGCACGGCGCCGCATGGCACGCCGGCGGCCACGAGCGCCGTTGTCCAATCCTCGCGCGGCCGCGCGCAGGAGCACCGGCGCGATGGCTGCGCGCAGTGCATCGTAGTTCACCACGCGTGCCGGGTTGGTCGCGAACCGCGCGTCGCTCGCCAGCGCGACGAGCCCGGCGACGCTGCAGAAGCGGGCGAACTGCAGGTCGTTGCCGATGGCCAGGAAGAAGTCGCCGTCGGCAGCGCTGAACGTGTCGTAAGGCGCGATCGTCGGATGGCGGTTGCCGAGCCGCCGCGGCATCATCCCGGCATTCAGAAAGGCGGACGCCTGGTAGCTGAGGAGCGACACCACCGCATCCATCATCGCCACGTCGACGTGCTGGCCGGTGCCGCTGCGCTCGCGCGCAAACAATGCCAGCAGGATGCCCTGCACCGCCATCAACCCGGCCACCAGGTCGGCAATGGCCACGCCCATCCGGAACGGCGGGCCGTCCTCCGCCCCGGTGATGCTCATCAGGCCACCCTCGGCCTGCAGCACCGCGTCGTAACCCGCTTCGTGCCGCCGGGGGCCGGTCTGGCCGAAGCCCGAGATGGAGCAGTAAATCAGCCGCGGCCGCTGCGGCCGGAGCGTCTCATAGTCGAGGCCGGCCCGTGCGAGGGCGCCCGGACGAAAGTTCTCGACCAGGATGTCGGCGCGGTCGACCAGCCGGCCGAGCAGCGCCCGGCCCTCAGCCGTCTTGAAGTCGAGCGTGACGCTCTCCTTGTTGCGGTTGACGCTGAGGAAATAGGCACTCTCCCCGCCGATGAACGGCGGTCCCCAGGCGCGAGTGTCGTCCCCACGCCCGGGTTGCTCAATCTTGATGACGCGGGCGCCCATGTCGGCGAGCAGCATCGTGCAATACGGGCCGGACAGCACCCGGGTCAGGTCGATCACGGTCAATCCGTCAAGTGGCCGGGGCATGCGGGGAAACTGTAACGGCTCGGGAGCCATTTCGATATTCGGAACGCCGCCCAACCTCATTCGCCGGATTGGCGTCAGAATCTACACGTGCCACTGCCAGCCCAGATGAGGAGCCCATCCGTGACGATACGACGCCACTCGCTCGCCGCCGCCTGCCTGGCCGCGGCCCTGATCCTCCCGGCACGCGACGCCGCGGCGCAGCAGCAAACGCCCGTGACGAACGAGCCGGTCGTCGTGACGACTGGCGAAGGTGTGGTGATGGCGGTGCCGGATCGGGCATGGATCACCGTCGCCGCCGAGTCCCGTGCCGCCAGCCCGCGTGAGGCGCAGCGGCTCAACACCGAGGCGATGACTCCAGTGCTCGACAAGCTGCAAGGCCGCCGGCATCCCGGCCGACGCGATCCGCACCATCGGCTACGACGTGCAGTACGAGTGGGACTTCGTCAACAACCGGCGGGTCGGCCGCGGCTACGTCGCGCGCAACACCGTCGAGGTGCGCATCGACGACGTCGACCGCGTCGGCGAGTTGCTCGAAATCGCCGTGCAGTGCGGGGGCGACCTCGTTCGGCGGCATCCGCTTCGACCTGAAGGACCGGCGACAAGCTCGAGCGCGAGGCGCTGCGCCTCGCCGTCGCTCAGGCTCGCGGCAAGGCCGAGGCGGCCGCGGCAGGCGCCGGCCGAGCCATCGACCGGGTCGTCCGCATCGACGAGCAGGGCACCAGCGACGGCGGCCCGCGCCCCGTCATGTTCCGGAGCGCGAGGCAGCGCAGGCCAAGGACGCGGCTGCCGCCGATTTCGTCCGGCGAAATCGAGATCCGCGCCAACGTCTCGGTGACGGCGACGCTCAAGTGATCGACCGGTCTCGGGACGTTCGGACGTTCGGGCTGTTCGGCTCCGTTCAGGGCAACGTTTCGGGCGTGGCGAACGTAGAATCACCTGAACTCTCCGAATGCCCCGAACGGCTCGAACGTCCCGCAACGCCTGCCTCCGTTCTGCCCACCGACTACGCCAGGGCGCGCCGCGTGCTGGCGCGGCGCGACCCGGTGATCCGCGATCTGATGCGGCGGCACGGCAGCTGCGGCCTGGCCGGCGCGCAGCACACCGATCCGTTCACGGCACTGGTGCACGCGATCATTTCGCAGCAGTTGTCGACCAAGGCGGCGGCGACGATCGCGGGCGCGCTTCGCCGCGCTGTTCGCGCCTGGATTACCCCGACGCCGAGCGCGTCGCGACGCCTGCCTGACGAGCAGCTGCGCGCGGTCGGCCTCAGCGGCCAGAAGCTCGGCTACCTCCGCGACCTCTGTGCCGCGCATCGATCGACGGGCACGCTGCTCGCTCGCGGCGCTCGACGCGCATGACCGATGATGAGGTCGTCGCGGCGCTGACGCAGGTGAAGGGCATCGGCCGCTGGACGGCGGAGATGTTCCTGATGTTCCGGCTGCATCGACCCGACGTGCTGCCGGTCGGCGACCTCGGCATCGTCAAGGCGGTCCAGCGGGCATATGGGCTGCGCAAGGCTGCCGACGCCCGAACGGCTGACGAGCATCGGCGAGCGTGGCGGCCGTATCGTTCCGTCGCCTGCTGGTACCTCTGGGCCAGTCTCGACAACGCGCCGTCTGCAAGGACTGAGATGTATGAATAGACGACTGTCGACCCGACTTGCTGATCGCGACCGCCGTGATCGTCGCTGCGCTGTCGACGCCGCTCGGCCCAGAACCGCGCCGCGGCGCGCGGTGCCGGCCGCGGGCATCCCGCGGATCGCCGTTCGAGAAGTACACGCTGCCGAACGGGCTCGAGGTGATCCTCAGCCAGAACCGCACGCTGCCGATGGTGGCGGTGAACCTCTGGTACCACGTCGGCCCGGCGAACGAGGCAGCCGGGCGCACCGGCTTCGCGCACCTGTTCGAGCACATGATGTTCCAGAGCTCGAAGCACGTGCCGCGCGACTCGCACCTTCGCGCTGCTCGAAGGCGCCGGCGCCACCGACCTCAACGGCACGACCGACTACGACCGCACCAACTACTTCGAGACCGTCCCGTCGAACCAGCTCGAGCTCGCGCTGTGGCTCGAGTCCGATCGCATGGGCTACCTGCTCGACAAGGTCGACCAGGCGGCGCTCTCCAACCAGCAGGACGTCGTGCGCAACGAGCGGCGGCAGAGCGTCGAGAACCAGCCGTACGGGCTGGCCGAAGAAGCGCTGGTGCAGCACGCTCTTCCCGAAGGGCCACCCGTACTACGGCAACGTCATCGGCTCGCACGAGGACATCCAGGCCGCGAAGCTCGACGACGTGCAAGCACTTCTTCCAGCCAGTACTACGCGCCGAACAACGCCAGCCTGGCGATCGTCGGCGACTTCGACCCGGCGCAGACGAAGGCGCTGGTCGAGAAGTACTTCGGCACGCTGAAGCGCGGCGCGCCGGTGCCGCCGATCAAGGCCGACACGCCGCACGATCACCGCCGAGCGCCGCACGCGTCGTGCCGGCTCGCGTCGAGCTGCCGCGCGTCTACATGGCGTGGCTGACGTCGCCGATCTTCAAGCCGGGCGACGCCGACGCCGACATCGCCGCGAGCGATCCTCGGCGGCGGCCGCTCGAGCCGTCTGTACAAGAAGCTCGTCTACGAGAAGCAGATCGCGCAGAACGTCTCGGCGCAGCAGTACTCGCTGATGCTCGGCTCGATCTTCCAGATCGAGGCGACCGCGCGGCCCGGGCACACCGCCGAGGAGCTCGAAGCAGGCGATCGACGAGGAGCTCGAGGCGCTGCGCGCACCGCGCCGCCGGACGCCGCCGAGGTCGAGCGCGCGCGCAACACCATCGAGACGCAGCATCGTCGGCGGCCTCGAGCGTCGGCGGCTTCGGCGGCGTCGCCGAACCGGCTGAACTCCTACAACCACTACCTCGGGCACGCCGGACTACCTGCAGCAGGACGTGCAGCGCTACCGCGACGGTGACGCCGGCCTCGGTGCTGGCGTTCGCGCGCGACGCAGCTGCAGCCCAACGCGCGGGTCGTCGTGCACGCGGTGCCCGGGCACGCCGGCAGCGTGCCGGCGCCGCCGGCGCCCGACGCCCGCGCCGGCGCCGGCGCCGGCCACGGCCGCCGCGGCTGCCGAGTCGATCAACGCCGACGAGCCGTGGCGCAACGAGATGCCGAAGGCCGGTGCCGGCACGACCGTGCGAGCTGCCGACGCCGCCAGTCGGCGCACGCTGCCAACGGCCTGACGCTGATCCTGAACGAGCGCGCGGAGCTGCCGGTCGTCGCCGCCAGCCTCGTGTTCAAGACCGGCAGCGACGCCAACCCGCTCGACAAGCCGGGCCTGGCCAACTTCGTCGCGGCGATGCTCGACGAAGGCACGCCGACGCGCAACGCGCTGCAGATCGCCGACGAAGTCGCGCAGCTCGGCGCGTCAGCCTGAGCACCGGCGAGCAGCGATGGACGCGACGACCGTCAGCGGCCGCTCGCTCTCGAAGAACTTCGCGGCCACGCTGGACCTGATGGCCGACGTCGCCCTCCGGCCGTCGTTCCCGGCCGAGGAGGTCGAGCGGCAGCGCGCGCCGCGGCTCGGCCAGCTGGTGCAGCAGCGCGACAATCCCGGCCAGCGTTGCCGCGCAGGTGATGGCGGCGGCGCTCTACGGCGACGCGCATCCGTACGGCTTCACCGAGATCGGCACCGAGGCGTCGGTGAAGGCGATGACGCGCGACGACATGATGGCGTTCTGGAAGCAGAACTTCGTGCCGAACAACGCCGCGCTGGTCGTGGCCGGCGACATCTCGATGGCCGAGCTGCGGCCGCTGGCGGAGAAGGCGTTCGGCGGCTGGCAGCGCGGCACGCCGGCCCGCCCGGCGCTCGGCACGCCCGCAGACGACCCGGCGCCGCGTCGTCATCGTCGACAAGCCCGGCGCGCCGCAGACGCAGCTGCGCGTCGCGACCATCGGCGCGCCGCGCTCGTCGCCCGACTTCCGGCCGCTGCAGGTGATGAACATGGCGCTCGGCGGCCTGTTCTCGAGCCGCATCAACATGAACCTGCGCGAGGAGCACGGCTACACCTACGGCGCGAACTCGCAGTTCGTGTTCCGCCGCGGCGCCGGCCCGTTCCAGGTCGCCAGCGGCGTGCGCACCGACGTCACGGCGCCGGCGGTCACCGAGATCTTCAAGGAGATCAGGGGCATGCGCAGGCGCCGATGAACGACCGAGGAGCTGAAGAGGGCCAAGGACTCGATGGTCAACTCGCTGCCCGGCGCGTTCGAGACCAGCGCCAACGCCGTCGGCGAGCTTCTCGAACGCCTATCGTCTACGATCTCGGGCTCGACTACTACAGCACGCTACGCCGACGGAGGTGAACGCGGTGACACTCGGCGCAGGCGCTCGCCGTGGCGCAGAAGTACCTGGTCGCCGAGCGGCTGATCGTGGTCGCGGTCGGCGACCGCGGCGACGATCGAGCCGGAGCTGCGCAAGCTGAATCTCGGCCCGTCGAGCTCCGCGACGCCGAGGGCAAGCCGATCTCCTAGCGCTCGTGATCGACGTACGGAACCACAGGTCGCGGAGCGCGCGAGTTGACAACAGGGTGTCTGCGTCTGTGACCTCCGTGCCCCTGCGGTTTCGGGATCGATGACCGGCATTGCATCGGTTTGTATAATTCGGACTGGACTAGTCGGATATGTCTCTCGCCACCCCCGGCCTTCCCCGCACCGCCTCCTCGATCGTCGACCTGATCGGCAATACGCCGCTGGTCCGGCTGTCCAGCTTCGAGGCCGGCCTTCGCAACGTCGAGCTCTACGCCAAGGCCGAGTGGCAGAATCCGGGCGGCTCGGTGAAGGACCGGCCGGCGGCGCGCATGATCGCCGACGGCGAGCGCTCCGGGGCGCTGACGCGCGACAAGATCCTGCTCGATGCCACCTCGGGCAACACCGGCATCGCCTACGCGATGATCGGCGCCGCCCGCGGCTACCGCGTCCGGCTGTGCGTGCCCGAGAACGTCACGCCCGAGCGCAAGCGGATCCTGCAGGCGTTCGGCGCCGAGATCATCTTCACCGATCCGATGGAGCGGCTCCGACGGCGCCATCGTCCGGTCAGGGCGATGTACGCCGGAGCGCCGGACCGTACTTCTATCCCGACCAGTACAACAACCCCGGCAACTGGCTGCGCACTACGACGCCACCGGGCCCGAGATCCTCGAGCAGACCGACGGCCGCATCACCCATTTCGTCGCCGGACTCGGCACCAGCGGCACCTTCGTCGGCGTCGGCCGCCGGCTGCGCGAGTTCAACCCCGCCGTCCGGCTGATCTCGGTGCAGCCCGATTCGCCGCTGCACGGCCTCGAAGGCCTGAAGCACATGGAGCTCGGCGATCGTGCCGCGCATCTACGATCCGACGCTCGCCGACGAGGACATGCCGGTCGGCACCGAGGAGGCGTTCGAGCTGACCCGGCGCCTGGCCCGCGAGCGGCCTGTTCGTCGGCATCTCGAGCGGCGCCAACCTGGCCGGTGCGCTGCGAGTGGCGCGGCAGGCGCGGCGTCGCGGAGCGCGGCGGATGCCGCGGTGATCGTCGTGATTTTCTGCGATGGCGGCGAGAAGTACCTGTCGGAGCGCTTCTGGGACGAGCGCCCGGATGATCGAGGCGCATTGATGGGCATTGCAGCTGGAAGCCGGGCGTCGACGACGCGATCCGGCGTCACGGCGCCGAGACCTACCCGAACGAATGCTGCGGCGCGCTGATCGGCCGCGACGGCGTCGTCACCGCCACCTACGCCCTGCCGAACACCACCGAGGAGGGGCCGCGCCGGCGTTTCCTGGTCCGGCCGCAGGACTACCGCGAGGCCGAGAAGCGGGCCACCGAGCTCGGCGGCGAGCTGCTCGGGTTCTACCATTCGCACCCCGATCACCCGGCGCGGCCGTCGCAGTTCGACCTCGATCACGCCTGGCCGTTCTTCTCTTACATCATCGTTTCCGTCCGTGAAGGCGTCCCAGAGGACATGACGTCGTGGCGCCTGCGCGAGGACCGCTCCGCCTTCGACCAGGAAGCCGTCACTGATGAACACGATTCACATCCCGACGCCGCTCCGCCCGTTCACCGACAAGCAGGAGGCCGTCGACGTCAACGGCGCGCACGGTCGGCGAGCTGCTCGCCGACCTGACGACGCGGTACGACGGGCTGAAGCAAGCATCTCTACACCGACGAGGGCAAGCTGCGGAATTTCGTCAACGTCTACCTGAACGACGAGGACATCCGCTACCTGCAGAAGGAGACAGACGCCGGTGAAGCGCGGCGACACGCTGAGCATCGTGCCCTCGGTGGCCGGCGGCGCGCCGGCAGGCGATGACGCCGGCATGCGGCAGGGTCGTCATGACGCCGCGACCGAGCACGAACTGCCGGCCCTGTCGGCGGACGAGATCAAGCGGTACAGCCGCCACCTGATCATGCCGGAGGTCGGCATCGACGGGCAGCGCCGGCTGAAGGCCGGCAGCGTGCTGTGCATCGGCGCCGGCGGCCTCGGCTCGCCGGCGGCGATGTATCTCGCCGCCGCCGGCATCGGCCGCATCGGCATCGTCGATTTCGACGTCGTCGATTTCAGCAACCTGCAGCGCCAGTTGCTGCACGGCACGGCGACGTCGGCCGCACCAAGCTCGAGTCGGCGCAAGCGCCGGCTGCAACGACCTCAACCCGCACGTCCAGATCGACACCTACGAGACGGCGCTGACGTCCGAGAACGCGCTCGATCTGTTCAGCGATTACGACGTCATCCTCGACGGCACCGACAACTTCCCGACGCGCTACCTGGTCAACGACGCCTGCGTGCTGACCGGCAAGCCGAACGTCTACGGCAGCATCTTCCGCTTCGAGGGGCAGGCGTCGGTGTTCGCGACCAAGGACGGCCCGTGCTACCGCTGCCTCTACCCCGAGCCGCCGCCGCCCGGACTGGTGCCGAGCTGCGCCGAGGGCGGCGTGCTCGGCGTGCTGCCCGGCATCATCGGCGTCATCCAGGCGACCGAGACGGTCAAGCTGATTCTCGGCATCGGCGAGCCGCTGATCGGCCGCTTCATGATTTACGACGCGCTGAAGATGAGCTTCCGCGAGCTGAAGCTGCGGAAGGATCCGGATTGCCCGGTGTGCGGCACGCATCCGACGGTCACCAAGCTGATCGACTACGAGCAGTTCTGCGGCATCCGGCCCGAGCCGCAGGCGGCAGAGCACGGGAGCACCGTGAGCGAGTGGGAAATCACCCCGGTTGAACTGAAGAAGCAGATCGACGCCGGCGACGACGCCGTTCATCCTCGACGTGCGCGAGCCGAACGAGTACCAGATCAACCGGATCGCCGGCTCGACCCTGATTCCGCTCGGCGAGCTGCCGCGCCGCTATCAGGAACTGCCCAAGGACCGCGAGATCGTCACGCAGTGCAAGATGGGCGGCCGCAGCGCCAAGGCGCAGGACTTCCTCAAGTCGGTCGGCTTCACCAACGTGAAGAACCTGCAAGGGCGGCATCCTGGAGTGGATCGACAAGGTCGACCCAGCCAGCCGAAGTATTAAGGATCTCCGACCATTCTTGACGGATATCGGCCGGCGGGCGTAAAATACGACTTAAGCGGTCGGATATAGATGCATGTTGAGGCTGTCGAAAAAGGCGGATTACGCGCTGATCGCGATGAAGCACCTGGCCGCAGAAGGCCGAGCGGGCCGTCGTCGACGAGCGCCCGCGAGATCGCCGAGCAGTACGACATCCCGATCGAGCTGATGGCCAAGGTGCTGCAGCGGCTGGTGCGCGACCGGCCTGCTGGTCTCGACGCAGGGCACGCGCGGCGGTTACACGCTCAGCCGCGCCGTCGCCGTCGATCACGCGTGGCCGACGTCATCCAGGCGATCGACGGGCCGTTGACCGTGACGGCGTGTTCGACGGAGAAGAACGATTGCGAGCAGTACGGCAAGTGCAGCATCCGCGATCCGCTCTGGCAGATACGTGAGCGCATCGTCGCCGCGCTCGGAACGGTGACGATTGCCGAGATGGCGGCCGACAACGAGGTGACGCCCGCGCCGGTCGCGGTCGTCCGCAGGAGCATAACGATGAAGCTTCCGATCTACATGGATTACCACGCCACGACGCCCGTCGATCCCGGGTGCTCGAGGCGATGCTGCCGTTCTTCACCGAGAAGTTCGGCAACGCCGCGAGCCGCAACCACGCGTTCGGCTGGGAGGCCGAGGAGGCGGTCGAGAACGCGCGCAAGCAGATCGCCGACCTGATCGGCGCCAACGCGAAGGAAATCATCTTCACCAGCGGCGCGACCGAGTCGAACAACCTGGCGATCAAGGGCGTCGCGGAGATGTACCGCGAGAAGGGCAACCACATCATCACCTGCGTCATCGAGCACAAGGCGGTGCTCGACACCTGCAAGAAGCTCGAGAAGCAGGGCGCCCGCGTCACCTACCTGCCGGTGCAGAAGGACGGCCGCATCAGCCTCGACGAGCTGCGCGCCGCGATCACCGACAAGACGATCCTGATCACGATCATGCCGCCAACAACGAGATCGGCATGCTCCAGCCGATCGCCGAGATCGGCGCGATCGCCAAGGAGAAGGGCATCCTCTTCCACACCGACGCGGTGCAGGCCGTCGGCAAGGTGCCGTTCGACGTCAGCGAGATCGAAGGTCGACCTGGTCTCGCTGACCGCGCACAAGATGTACGGGCCGAAGGGCGTCGGCGCGCTCTACGTGCGGCGGCGCAATCCGCGCGTGCTGCTGGCGGCGCAGATCAACGGCGGCGGCCACGAGCGCGGCATGCGCTCCGGCACGCTCAACGTCCCCGGCATCGTCGGCTTCGGCAAGGCGGCCGAGATCGCGCCGGCTCGAGATGGCTGCCGAAGGCGGCGCGGCTGCGCGGCTTGCGCGACCAGCTGCAACGAGCAGCTGCACGAGAACCTCGACGAGATCTACATCAACGGCTCGATGGAGCAGCGGCTGCCGCACAACCTCAACATCAGCTTCGCCTACGTCGAAGGCGAGTCGCTGCTGATGGGCATCAACGACGTGGCGGTGTCGTCCGGCTCGGCCTGCACCTCGGCCAGCCTGGAGCCGTCTTACGTGTTGAAGGCGCTCGGCGCCGGCGACGACCTGGCGCACTCGTCGATCCGCTTCGGCCTCGGCCGCTGGACGACCGAAGGAAGAAGTCGATTACGTCGTCGAGAAGCTGACCAGCGTCGTGCGGCGCCTGCGCGAGATGTCGCCGCTCTACGAGATGGTCAAGGAAGGCGTCGACCTGTCCAAGATGCAGTGGGTCACGCACTGACGCGCGCAGATTCTGAGATGCAGAATTCTGACATTCTGAATTGAGTAGGCCGGGTGCCGCGTAGCGGACCCGGCGGAGAAAATAAATGGCGTATTCAGACAAGGTCATCGACCACTACGAGAACCCGCGCAACGTCGGCTCGCTCGCCGAAGGACGACGCGAACGTCGGCACCGGCCTGGTCGGCGCGCCGGAGTGCGGCGACGTCATGAAGCTGCAGGTGAAGGTGAACCCGGCGACGGGCGTCATCGACGACGCGAAGTTCAAGACGTTCGGCTGCGGCTCGGCGATTGCGAGCTCGAGCCTGGCCACCGAGTGGCTCAAGGGCAAGACGGTCGACCAGGCGCTGGCGATCAAGAACACCGACATCGTCGCCGAGCTGTCGCTGCCGCCGGTGAAGATCCACTGCTCGGTGCTGGCCGAGGACGCGATCAAGGCGGCGATCGCCGACTACAAGAAGAAGCAGGCGAAGGCGCGACGGCACGCCGGCGAGCGCAGGAACACGCGCAGCCCGAATGCGGCTCGAGAGACCATGATCGAGATCACCGAAACCGCCGCGCAGAAGATCAAGTCGCTGATGGCCAAGCAGGGCATCAGCGAGGGCGGGCTGCGTGTCGGCGTGAAGGGCGGCGGCTGCTCCGGCCTCAGCTACACCTTCGCGTGGGAGAAAGAGCCGCGGCTCGGCGACGAGGTGTTCGAAGGACCGGACGGCGCCAAGCTGTTCGTCGACAAGAAGAGCCTGCTGTTCCTCAAGGGCACCACGCTCGACTACGACAAGGCGCTGTTGACGCAAGGGATTCGTCTTCAACAACCCGAACGCCAAGCAGACCTGCGGCTGCGGCAGTTCCTTCGGCGCGTGACGCGCCGGGGGAGCGCCGGCCTACTTCGATGACTCCCGAGCCTATTCCGCTTCATCCGGTCGCCTCGCTCGAGTGCCGCACCTGCGGGGCCGGCGCGCCGGTCGACGAGCACTTCTGCCCGCACTGCAGCCGGATCCTCGCGCTCGGCCGCCACGGCGACTACTTCTCGTTCTTCGGCCTGCCGCGTCGGCTCAATCTCGACCTGCAGCGATCTCGAGCAGCGGTTCCGCGACCTGAGCCGCAAGTTCCACCCCGACTACTTCTACAACGCGACGCCGACGGAGCGGCTGGCCAGCCTCGAGCGGTCGTCGTACCTGAACGACGCCTACCGCACGCTGCGCAATCCGGTGAGCCGCGTCGAGCACCTGCTGGCGATCGAGGGCTGCCGCCGCCGAAGTCCGAGGAAGGCACCGCGAAGGTGCCGGCGACGCTGCTCGAGGAAGTGTTCGCGCTGAACGAGGAGCTCGACGAGATCCGCGAGCTGCGCGAATCAGGTGCCGAACCGCAAACCTTGCTGAGCCGCCTGGAGACCGCGCGCGTGCCGATCGAGCAGCGCCGCGAGGCGCACGAGCAGCAGGTGCGCGAGCTGAGTGCGCAGTGGGACGCGCAGCAGGACAACGCCACCGCGGCGGACAAGCGGCCGCTGCTGGAGGCGCTCCGCGAGCAGCTGCTCGAGCGCAACTACATCAACAATCTGCTGGCGACCATCGAACGCGAGGTCGCCGGCGTGGACGACGGTCTCCAGTCTGCGGTCTCCGGTGGAAACGCGGCCGCAGGACTGAAGACCGAACACCGCAGACCGTAGACATGGGAAAAGTCGTCGGCATCGATCTCGGCACGACCAACAGCCTGGTCGCCTGCGTTCAGCAGGATCGCCCTGTCGTGATCCGCGACGCATCGGGCGATGCGCTGGTGCCTTCGATCGTCTCGCTCGGCGACGACGGGACGACGTTCGTGGGACGCGAGGCGCAGCGTCGCCTGCTGACCGCGCCCGGCCGCACCGTCTACTCGGTGAAGCGCTTCATGGGCCAGGGTGTCGACGACATCCGCGACGAGGCCGGCCTGCTGCCGTTCCGCGTCGGCGGCGAGGCGGGCGGGGTCATCCGCATCGGTCTGGCGGACAAGGAGTTCACGCCGCCGGAGATCTCCGCCTTCGTGCTGCGCGAGCTGAAGCACCGCGCCGAGGAGTATTTCCGCGAGCAGGGCGAGTTCGACTTCGAGGTCGACCGCGCGGTCATCACCGTGCCGGCCTACTTCAACGACGCGCAGCGCACCGCCACCCGCGACGCCGGGCGCCTTGCCGGGCTCGAGGTGCTGCGCATCATCAACGAGCCGACCGCCGCGTCGCTCGCCTACGGGCTCGACAAGCGCAACCGCGGCACGATTGCGGTCTACGACCTTGGCGGCGGCACGTTCGACATCTCGATTCTGAAGGTCGAGGAGGGCGTGTTCCAGGTGCTGTCGACGAATGGCGACACGCATCTCGGCGGCGACGACATCGACAACCTGCTCACGCATCTCGTGCTGCGCGAGATTCAGCTCGCCGGGTCGGCTGCGCCGGACCCGGCCTACGTCGACGATGGAACGCGTCGGGCGGGCGCCGGCGAAGGTGAGGCTGATGCGCGTAGGGCGGGTGCCGCCGAAGGCGGACCCGCCGCATCCGCCATCATTCAGACGGTGCGCAAGGCGGTGATTCAGGCGAAGTGGGACCTGTCGGACGTCGAGGCGACCGAGATCCGCATCGACCCGAGCCCGGTGCTGCCGGCCGGCTACCGCCGGGCTATCGCCCGCACCGAGTTCGAGACGCTGATCCGGCCGCTGCTGGAGCGCACGCTGGCCCCGGTGCGGCAGGCGCTTGCCGACGCCGGGCTGCTGCCGAAGGATATCGACGAAGCGGTGCTGGTCGGCGGCTCGACGCGCATCCCGCTGGTCCGCCGCCTGGTCGAGGAAGCGTTCGGCCGCACGCCGCACAGCGATCTGAACCCTGACGAAGTGGTCGCCCTCGGCGCCGCCGTGCAGGCGGACATCCTGGTGAGCGGCCGCCGCGAGATGCTGCTGCTCGACGTCACGCCGCTGTCGCTCGGCATCGAGACGATGGGCGGCGTCGTATCGAAGATCATTCTGCGCAACTCGACGATCCCGGCGAGTGGCCGCGAGATGTTCACCACCGGCGTCGACAACCAGACCTCGGTCGACATCCACGTCCTGCAGGGCGAGCGCGAGCTGGCCGCCGACTGCCGCTCGCTCGCCCGCTTCCGGCTGCGCGGCATTCCGCCGATGCCGGCCGGCCTGCCGCGCATCGAAGTGCGGTTCCAGATCGACGCCAACGGCATTCTCAGCGTCAGCGCGCGCGAGCTGCGCACCGAGATCGAGCAGACGATCGAGGTGAAGCCGTCCTACGGCCTCACCGACGAGGAGGTCGAGCGCATGCTGATCGAATCGTTCGAGCATGCCGAGGCGGACTTCGACGCACGCCTGCTGATCGAGGCGCGCAACGAGGCGGAATCAGTGATCGTCGCGACCGAGAAATCATTGCGGCGGCCCGGCTTCGCCGCCATCGCCGCCGAGGAGCTGAAGCCGGGCGAGCTGCAGCAGATCGACGAAGCGCTCGCCGAGCTGAAGGACGCGGTCGAAGGCTCCGATCGCGATCTGATCCAGCAGAAGACGCACGTGCTGAACCATGCGACGCGCCACCTCGCCGAGGTGATGATGAACCGCAGCGTCCGGGAAGCGCTGGCTGGCAAGAACGTCAAGGACGTATAGACATGATTCCCGGAACCGCTTTTAGTTATTGAGATGCCTAAAGTCACGTTCATCCTTCGCGACGGCACTGAGAAGACCGTCGAATTCGAGCAGGGCAAGCTGCCCTTCGACGGCCACGGCCTGCCGGAGTCGTTTCTCGACGTCGCCATGCACTTCGGCATCCCGCTCGAGCACGCGTGCGGCGGCAGCTGTGCCTGCACCACCTGCCACTTGATCATCAAGCAGGGCATGCAGAACCTCAGCGAAATGGAGGATGCCGAGGCGGACCGCCTCGACACCGCCTGGGACCTGACCACCAGCTCACGGCTCGGCTGCCAGGCAGTGATCACCGGCGATGTGGTCGCCGAGTTCCCGTTGTATACCCGTAATTACGTGCAGGAGGGTGGAGCGATTCAGCTCGGCAAGCCCGAAAAGGTCGGCGCTGCCCAGCCCGAGAAGGAAGAGGTTCCCTCGTGAAGTGGATTGACGCCGAAGACATCGGTATCGCACTTTACGAGCAGTTTCCGGCAATCGACCCGTTAACGGTGCGATTCACCGACCTGCGGGAGAAAGTCGTCAAGCTGCCCGACTTCGACGACGACCCGAAGACCAGCAACGAGCCGAAGCTCGAAGCCATCCAGATGGCCTGGTACGAAGAGTGGAAGGAAAACCAGTAGGGAGACGCGCACGTCTCAACTGATATGGGAGCCAGGCAGACAGGTATCGCGGCGGTGCTGCTTCTCGGCCTGACCACCGGGGCGGCCGCGCAGCAGCAGCAGAGCACGGTCGACGTCAGTCGCCTCCCTATCGATCTGCAACGGATCCAGCGCCAACTGAAGCAGTCCTCCTCGCGCGAGGAGCGTGACGGCCTCAACCTGCGCTATGTCATCGACGTCTACGGCAAGGCGCCCCGCATCGAACTGCTGACGCCGGGCGAAAACCTCAAGTACGGTCCGGTCCCGAACACCGCCCCGAGCCACTCCGACATGATGGAGTTCTGGACGCCAAAGGAATTCCGCTCGCCGGCGATGGACTTCAGCGCCCTGATGCGGTGGCTCGCCGACCGCAACAAGAAGTAGCAGGTCCGACGTCCGTTGCGCCTGCTGATCGTCACCGCCACCCCAGGCGAGATCGCCCCGCTCGTCACCTCCTTCGCTCCGACTGCCACCACCGGCGAGCGGCTCACCTCCTACCCGCACGCTGACCACCCGCTGGACGTACTCACCACCGGCGTCGGCATGGTTGCCACCGCCGTCTGGACCTCGCGACAGCTGTTAACCTCTCGCTACGATTTCGCCTTGAACCTGGGCGTCTGCGGCAGCTTCCGCCGCGACATCGCGGTAGGCACCGTGGTGCACGTCGTTCGCGACCGCCTCTCCGAACTCGGTGCCGAAGACGGCGCCCGGTTCCTGACGATTCAGGAGATGGGACTCCTTGGTGGCGACGAGTTCCCGTTCCGCGGCGGCGAACTGGTGAACGGCGCGCCGCCGCCATGTGCCACGCTCGCAGCCGTGCCGGCAGTGCGCGGCATCACCGTCAATACGGTGCACGGTGAAGAGCAGTCGATTGCGGCTGCGGCCGAGCGATTCGGCGCGGACGTCGAATCGATGGAAGGCGCCGCCTTCATGTACGCTTGCCTGGTTGCCGGTGTGCCGTTCGCGCAGCTCCGCGCCGTGTCGAACATCGTCGAGCGGCGCAACCGTGCTGCCTGGGATCTCCGCGGCGCGGTCGAGCAGCTGTGCGGTGTCGGCCTGCGCATCGTCAACGAGCTATGAACCTGACCCTGGCGTTCTCGCCCTGCCCCAACGACTGCTTCATCTTCGACGCGATCGTCAACCGCCGCATCGACCTCGAAGGACTCGAGTTCTCTGTCCGGCTGGACGACGTCGAGGCGCTGAACGAAGCCGCTTTTGCTGGTGCTGTCGATATCACCAAGCTGAGTTTTCACGCCTACGCCTACTGCACCGACCGTTACGTGCTCCTCGACGCGGGCAGTGCGCTCGGCAGCAACTGCGGCCCGCTGCTCATCTCGAAACGCGCCATCAGCGACGACGAAGTGGCGGCGGGGAAGCTGCGGATTGCCATCCCGGGGAAATACACCACGGCGAACTTCCTGCTCGGGCTGGCGTTCCCACAGGCGCGCGACAAGACGCCGATCCTGTTCTCGGAGATCGAGCCGCGCGTTCTCGACGGCACCTACGATGCGGGGCTGATCATCCATGAGAACCGCTTCACCTATGAGTCCAAGGGGCTGAAGAAGATCATCGACCTGGGTGAGTTCTGGGAGCAGGAAACCGGTGCGCCCATCCCGCTCGGCGGCATCGTCGTGCGGCGTTCCCTGCCAGAGCAGGTCCAGCTGGCCGTCAACCGCGTGTTGCGCCGCAGCGTCGAATATGCGTGCGCGCATCGTGCTGCCAGCCTGCCGTACGTACGCGAGCACGCGCAGGAAATGAGCGAAGAGGTCATGTATCGCCACATCGATCTGTATGTGAACGGTTTCTCGATCGAGCTGGGCGCCGATGGACGGCGCGCGGTGGAGTTGCTGTTCGACCGCGCCGGCGCAACGGGTCTGATTCCAGCGGTGAAGGAAGAGCTCTTCCTGCACGTATGACCCGGCTGCGGCATCCGGCGCTCCTGTTGCCGCTGCTCGCCGTCGTCTACCTGCCGTTTGCCGGCGGCGGGTTTGCGACCGACGACTTCGTTCACCTGCAACACCTGCGACGCGACGTCGGCAGCCTCGGCGCCCTGGTCGGCTCGCCCGACGGGTTCGGGTTCTTTCGGCCGTTCACCCAACTGTCGTTGCAGATCGACCGGGCGCTATTCGGCACGATAGCCGGTTCGTATCGGGTCGAGTCGATCCTTCTCCACGCCTTCGTCATCGCCGTTGCCTATACGCTCGCCAGCCGCCTGCTGCAGCGCACGGATGCGGCCGTGATTGCGACTCTCGCCTGGGCGCTGACGCCAAAAGCCGCGCCGATTGCCGCGCTGTGGGTGTCAGCGCGTGGCGAACTGCTGATGACGCTGTTCGCGATGTTGTCGGTGCTGGCGTGGGTGCGGTGGAGCCGCGGCGGCGGCGTGCGGTGGCTGGGCGCAGCCGTCGCCTGCTATGCGTTGTCGTTGTCGAGCAAGGAAACGGCGATTCTGCTGCCGCTGCTGTTGCCGTTTATCCCGGGCGCCACGCGAGGGCTGCGCAGCCGCGCAGCCGCCCTGGCGGCGATGCTCGGCGTCACGGTCACACTGCTTGTGGCCCGCGTCTACGCCGGCGCGCTGTTGCCGACAACTGCCGACGCGCACTATTCGATGGCGACGCCGCTGCTGCGCTGGGCGCGAACCGCGCTGAACTATAGCGGCCGGATGTTGCCGGTCCCCGCGGTGATCGCCGCGACGATGGCGATTGCCGCGCTGATCGCGCGCGTCAGCGGGAAGCGCGGCGCCAGCCTTTCTGGGCCATCAGCGTTATTGGCGTTCTTCTCGCTCGCCTGGACTGTCGTGTTCCTGCTGCCGGTGCTGCCGGTGACCGCACGCAACGAGCTCTACCTGTACGCGCCTGTGTTCGGCCTGTGCCTGCTGTGCGGCGCCGCCGCGGCGTCGCTGCTCGATTCGGTGCCGCGGCAGCTGCCCGTGGCCGCTCTCGCCCTCGTGACCGTGGCGTTCACTGTCTACCAGGGAATGCGCGCCCGGGAGCTGCACGAGGCCGCGCTCTTCTCCGAGCGGCTGGTTGACGCCCTGGACGCGCATGCGGAAATCGGCCGCGCGTCGGGCTTCATCGCCCTTCAACCCGGTGATGCGACGACACGGGCCATGCTCCAGGATGCCGTTGGTGGCTACCTCGACATCGTCCTTCGCGAGGTAACCGCCGGTGCCTCGGGCGGCGCTGTCGACTACGGCAACGGCTCGCTGCCTCAGCCTGCGCTGCGGGTCATCGTCCGGTATCGCGACGGCGCAGTGCTGCTCTCGCCGGCGGTCCGCTGACGGCAGCCGTCGGCGACGCGCGTGATGATGTGGTGCAGCTGCCGCACTCCTTCCGTCAGCGCCGCCGGCCCCGGCTGCAGGATGAAGGCTGACTTGATTTCGTAGATGTGCCGGTTGCGTACGGCGGGCACATCTTGCCACCCTGCGCGGGTGGCGATCCGCTCCGGCTTGACCGCCTTGCCACACCAGGAGGCGATCACCACGTCGGGGCTCCGGCGCGCCACTTCCTCGCTGCTGACGATGCGCTGCCGGCCCAGCTTGGCGTCGCGCAGTTCGGGAAAGATCGGCTCGCCGCCGGCAATCTCGACGAGTTCCTCGACCCAGCGAATGCCGGAGATGAGCGGGTCGTCCCACTCTTCGAAGAAGACGCGCGGCCGTCGCGGCAGTTGCGAGGTCGCCGCGCGCATCGAGTCGAGTTCCAGCTCGAGGTCGGCGGCCAGCGCGGCGGCGCGGTCGCCGCAACCGACGACGGCGCCAAGAACGCGGATCATCTGCAGGATCTCGGCGATGCTGCGCTGGTTGAACGTCATCACCGGGTGGCCGCGCTTGATCAGCTCGGCGGCGATGTTCGCCTGCAGGTCCGAGAAGGCGAGGATCAGGTCCGGCTTGAGGGCGTCGATCTTGTCGTAGCGTGCATTGATGAATGCCGACACGCGAGGCTTGCGGCGCGCTTCCGGCGGCCGGACCGTGTAGCCAGAGACACCAACGACGCGCTCGCCCTCGCCCAGAAGGTAGAGCGTCTCGGTCGTTTCCTCGGTGAGACAGACAATCCGTGAGGGGTAGCTGTTCATAGCGCCAGGTCCGCCCAGGCGAATGGTTCCCGGGTTACCGTGTCGCCGACGGCAAGCGTGAGCGGCGCCTGAAACATCGGCCCGGCATACACGCAGGTATGGAACTCTCCGCGCTCGCCACAGGGGTCGACGCCGGCCGGCAGGTCTGAGATCAGCGCGGCGTCGTACTCACGGCCGACGAAACCAGCCGCAAGGACGCGGGTGTCGACACAGGAGAGCCGGGCGCGCAACCCGGCCGCCATCATCTCGCCGGCCAGCGCCGCCGTCGGCAGGCCCCACAACGGGAACAATGGGGTCAGCCCAGAGCCTTCGAGGCGCTCCTCGCGATAGCGGCGGACGTCATCGAGGAACAGGTCGCCGAACGCCACGTGGCTGTAGCCGTCGGCGACGGCCGCCGCCACTACCGTGCGCATCCGCTCCTCGTAGATGTCGTTGCTGCACGGCTCCGGAATCAGCACGACCCGCAGCGGCAGTCCCGCAGCGGTCGCTTGCGCCTCGAGCACGTCACGGCGCACCGCGTGCATCGCCACCCGGCCGGCGGTTTCGTTCACGGTCGTCACAAGGCCGGCGACCGCGCCGGGGCTGGTGCGTCGCAGCACGTGCAACGCCCAGGCGCTGTCCTTGCCGGAACTCCAGGAGAGCAGGATCTTCAGAACGCCTCCGGGTGCAGCACACGCGCGAAGGCTTCGGCGGCCTGGGCGAGGCGCGGCCCTGGCACGACCAGGTAGCCGCCAGACAGGAAGTACAGCCGGCGGTTGCGTATCGCCGGCAGCGACGACAGCGCGCCCCACACGGCGCGATCGCCAGCGACGTCGCTGGCGTCGAGCAGCCCGGCTGCACGAACCTCCAGGATCACCTCCGGTGAGCGGGCAATCAGCGTCTCCTGCGACGGCTGCACCGACTCGCGCGGCACGTCTGCGAACACGTTGCGGCCCCCGGCCACTCCGAGCAGCTCGTTCAGGAAGCCAGCGCCACCGCTGGCGTAGATCTCCCGTAGCGTCTTTGGCTGCCGCTCGAACACCAGCAGCGTTAGCGGCCGGTTTCGTCCCCGGACCCGCGCACGGGTGGCATCGAGCTGCCGCTGCAGGTCGGCGGCGACGGCGTCTGCCCGTTGGCGATGGCCAGTGGCGGTACCGAGGTCGCGGATCGATTGCAGCACCGTAGCGATGCCACCGTGGCGATAGCTGAACGTGCGGATGCCGGCGCGGGCGAACTGCTTCTCCAGGTCGCTCTGCGAGCCGTAGGTGATGACCAGGTCCGGCCTCAGGGCCAGGATGCGTTCCGTGTCGGGATCGAGCAGTGCTCCGACCTTGGGCAGCTTCGTCACGTCCGCCGGGAACGTGTCATAGCTGCTGACGCCCACCAGTTGCGGCCCGGCGCCGATGGCATAGACCATTTCCGTCAAGGCCGGCACCAGCGACACGATGCGTTGCGCCTGCAGGGTGGCGCCTGGCCGTGCCCGCTGAGCGGCGCCCGGCTGCGGCGCCGTCGCCTGCCCGGCTGCCGCAGCGACGCCGCCTCCTGGCTGCTGTCCGGCTCCAGGCTGACACAGCACCACCAGCAGCAGCGCCGCGATCAGCCCTTGCGTACGAGCAGCCATAAGAAGAACGGCCCTCCAATCATCGCGGTGACGACGCCGACAGGGATTTCGACCGGAGCCAGCAGCGTGCGCGCCAACAGGTCGCAAGCGACCAGGAACGCGGCGCCGAACAGTGCCGAGGCTGGCAGCACGATGCGGTGGTCGACGCCGACGAGCAGGCGCACCAAGTGCGGCACGACGATGCCGACGAAGCCGATCGGTCCGGCGAGCGCCACCGCTGCGCTGGTCGCCATCGACGCGCTGATGAACGCGACGCGCTGCGCTCGTGCCACATCGACGCCGCGCGCCGCCGCCGCGTCGCTGCCGACGCTCAGCAGGTTCAAGGACGAGGGCAGCCAGGCGAACATGGCGAACGCGATCAGCAGGAGCGGCAGTGCGGCGACGATCGGACCGAAGCCGCCGACGTCGAGGTCACCCATCAACCAGCGCGACGCGCGATAGACCTGCGCGAAGTCGGCGATGTACTGGACGAACATGATCAGCGCCGAGAAGAAGGAATTGAGCGTGACGCCAGCCAGTAGCAGCACGGAGGTGGACATCGCGCGCCCGTACGGCGTCGCCATCCAGTAGACGATCGCCGCGGCGACGAGGGCGCCGCCGAGGCTCGCCAGCGGCACCGGCGACAGCGGCCCGATCGTCAGCGTCGCGCCGAAGATGATCGCCAGCATCGCGCCGAGTGACGACCCGGCAGAGACGCCAAGCGTGAACGGCGTCGCCAGCGGATTGCGCAGCATGGCCTGGAACACCACGCCGGCCGCGGCCAGCGCCGCACCGACCAGCGCGCCGGCGAGCACCCGCGGCAGCCGCGCGACGAAGAAGATCTGCGCGTCGACGTTCTGCTCGAACGGAATCGACGCGATCGAACGCTCGGGCGATGCTGATGTGCGTGCTGCCAACCAGCGGCGCCAGCAGGCACGCGGCGACCGCCAGCGAGCCGAAACCGGCGACCGTCCACACCAGCCGGGAGCGAATCGAACGCGGCCTGCGCGCCGCGCCGAGCGTTTCTGGATACGCCGGCGCCACGATGTGCGACTCGCTCATCGCTCGCGGCCGATCGGCACGATGGTGAGGTGTCCCGCTTGCGGGTGGAACTGCACGTCGGCCTCGACGCCGTACAGCTGGCGGATCATCGGCGTCGTCAGCACGTCGCGCGTGGCGCCGGTGGCGAGCACGCGGCCACCGCGAACCAGGACGACCGTGTCGCAGACCGACGCCGCCAGATTCAGGTCGTGCGTCGCCAGCACCATCGTCACGCCTTGCTCGCGATTGAGCCGCGTGAGCAGGGCTGCGATCTCGAGCTGGTAGCCAACGTCGAGCGACGCCGTCGGCTCGTCGAGCAGCAGGATGTCAGCGGCCTGGGCCAGCGCGCCGGCGATCACCACCCGCTGCTTCTCGCCGCCGCTGAGCGTCATGTAGGCGCGGTCTGCCAGGTGCGCCGTTCCCGTCGCCTCCAGCGCCTCTTGCGCGATGCGCAGGTCGTGCGGCCCTTCGAGTTGAAAGGCGCCAAGGTGTGGATGGCGGCCCATCAGCACCATCTCGAGTGCGGTGTAGTCGAACGCCGGATGTGTTTCCTGCGGCACCACCGCCAGCCGGCGCGCCACGTCGCGGCGCGGCATGTCGGCCAGCCGGCGGCCGTCCAGCGTCACCTCGCCGACGTGCGGCGCCACCACCCCGGACAGGAGCTTCAGCAGCGTCGTCTTGCCGCAGCCGTTCGGCCCGAGCAGCGCCGTCAGCGAGCGACGGGCGATCGAGACCGACACGTCGTGCAGGGCGAACGAGCTATCGCCACTCGCGCGAGCGCGGTAGGTGAACGATACGGATGAAGCGGAAAGGGACATCGTCTCCTCCCGGCGTCCTTCGCGCCGGAGACAGGAACAGGCACGTGGTGGGAGGTTTCCTGACTCGCGGACCGACGTCCGCTTACAGTGGCGGGACCGTGTGGGCATCGCACCCACTTCCCCTCTTCACCCGTAAAACGTAGTGCCCAACGCTCGGCTCGAAGGCTCAATGCCGAGACGCTTGGTGGCGGGAGTATAGCACGCTAGACTGAAGAGGCCGGGTGTCCCTCGCTGTCGCGGAGATCCGGTGTCACTGATGAAACAACGCATTGCCGCCGCGGGGCTCTCCGACATCGACCGCAAGCTCGAAGCCGGCGAGCGGCTGACGTTCGACGACGGCGTGCGGCTGTTCGACGCACCGGACCTGCTCGCCGTTGGCTGGCTGGCCAACCGCGAGCGCGAGAGACGCCACGGCGCCCGCACCTACTTCAACTACAACCTGCGTCTCGAGCCGACGAACGTCTGCGAGGCGAGCTGCCTGTTCTGCTCGTTTGCGCGCCTGAAGCCGGGCATGCCCGAGGCCTACACGATGACGCTCGAGCAGGCGTGGGAGAAGCTGCGCCAGCGTCACGACCAGCCGATCACCGAGCTCCATGTCGTCAACGGGCTGAACCCCGACCTGCCCTTCCGCTACTACACGGAACTGCTGCGCGGCTTCAAGGCGATCCGCCCCGAGGTTCACCTGAAGTGCTTTACGGCGGTCGAGATCGCGTTTTTTGCCGACCTGTACGGCATGAACGACGAGCAGGTGCTGCGTGAGCTGAAGGACGCCGGCCTCAATTCACTGCCAGGCGGCGGTGCCGAGATCTTTGCCGAGCGTGTCCGCCGCAAGATCTGCCACGACAAGTGCGGCGCGGACCGTTACCTGGCGATCCATCGCATCGCGCACGGTCTCGGCCTTCGCTCGAACGTGACCATGCTCTACGGCCACATCGAGACGATGGCAGAGCGGGTCGACCACATGCTGCGGGCGCGGGCGCTGCAGGATGAAACCGGCGGTTTCCAGGCATTCATCCCGCTGGCCTTCCATCCTGACAACAACCAGATGCGAAAGCTGCCGGCCCCATCGGGCACCGACACGCTGCGGGTTCACGCCGTCTCGCGCCTCATGCTCGACAATATCCCGCACGTCAAGGCGTTCTGGATCGCCACCGGTGTCGAACTGGCGCAGACGTCGTTGTGGTTTGGCGTCGACGACCTGGACGGGACGGTCCAGGAGGAGAAGATCTACCACATGGCCGGTTCAGCAGCGCCGGAGGGCATGACGACCGCTTCCTTGACCCGTCTGGTCCGGGCTGCGGGTCGCGAGCCGTTTGAACGGGACACGCTCTACAACATCGTCAACGGGGCTGACGCCCTCGCCGCCTCTGAAGCAGCCGTCCCGCCATTCGCCGCTATACGCTGATCTATCGCCGACCACTTCGGACCTATATAATTGGCCATGGCGATGGGGTCAATCATTCCTCTCCTCACCGAGTTCGAGAAAGAGCACATCTCCGAGCGCCAGTCGCTGCCGGAGAAGTACCTCGGTCTTCCGGATGCCGAGATGGATGCGCGGATCCAGGCTGCCCGTCAGCAGCTCGGCAGCCGGCTGGTCATTCTTGGCCATCACTACCAGCGCGACGAAGTGATCAAGTTCGCCGACTACGTTGGCGATTCCTACAAGCTTGCGCGGCAGATCGCCAACCGTCCCAGCGCCGAGTTCATTGTCTTCTGCGGCGTCCATTTCATGGCCGAGAGCGCTGATGTGTTGTGCGCGCCCGGACAGCAGGTCATCCTTCCAGACCTGGCGGCCGGGTGTTCCATGGCCGACATGGCGGCGCCCGATCAGCTCGAGAACTGCTGGGAAGAGCTGACGCAGATGGGCATCACCGGCGTCGTCCCCGTCACCTACATCAACTCGGCGGCGTCGATTAAGTCCTTCGTCGGCGAACGCGGCGGCACCGTCTGCACCTCGTCGAACGCGATGGCGACGCTGAAGTGGGCGTTCGGCCGCGGCGAGAAGATCCTGTTCCTGCCGGATCAGCACCTCGGCCGTAACACCGCCTTCAAGATGGGCATCCCGCTCGACGAGATGGTCGTGTGGGATCCAAACGAGATCTTCGGCGGCCTGCAGCCGGAGCAGGTGCAGCGCGCCAGGATGATCCTCTGGAAGGGGCACTGCTCGGTGCACGAGCGGTTCACCGTGCAGCAGATCGCCGGTGTTCGCAAGCAGCACCCCGGCATCCGGGTCATCGTCCACCCCGAGGTGCCATGGGACGTGGTCCAGGCGGCCGACGACAGCGGCAGCACCGAGTACATCATCAAGACGGTCAGCGAATCGCCGGTGGGCTCGGCGTGGGCGGTCGGCACCGAGGTGCATCTCGTCAACCGGCTCGCACAGCAGGTTGCCCCTGAACGCGCCGTCGTGTCGCTCGATCAGTTCGGCTGCCTCTGCTCGACGATGTTCCGCGTGTCGCCGAACCACCTGCTGTGGATCCTCGAATCGCTGCTCGCCGGCGACGTCCCCAACCGGATCGTCGTCCCGGAAGAGCAGAAGCACTGGAACCGCGTCGCGCTCGAGCGCATGCTCTCGATCCAGTAGAAATCCCGCATTCTGAAGTACGATCGGCGGGTTAGGGGCGGCTCGCGTGGAGCTGCCCTGCCCGCCGATTTCCTTGAGGAGGACGCATGGCGCATGAACTGCCCAAGCTCCCGTACGATTTCGCCGCGCTCGAACCGCACATCGACGCGCAGACGATGCAGATCCACCACGGGAAGCATCACCAGACCTACGTCACCAACCTGAACGCCGCGCTCGAGAAGCATCCCGACCTGCAGTCGAAGAGCGTCGAGGAGCTGTGCCGCGGCATCAACAGCCTTCCCGAAGATATTCGCACGCGCGGTCCGCAACAATGGCGGCGGCCACTGGAACCATAGCCAGTTCTGGAAGTGGATGGCCCCGAATGCCGGCGCGCCGTCCGGCAAGATTGCCGATGCGATCACGTCGTCGTTCGGCAGCTTCGACACCTTCAAGGAACAGTGGTCGAAGGCCGGCGGCGGTCGTTTCGGCAGCGGCTGGGTGTGGTTGCTGAATGACGGCGGCAAGCTGTCGATCACCAGCACCCCCAACCAGGACAATCCGCTGATGGACGGCAAGACCGCCGTTGCTCGGCCTGGACGTCTGGGAGCACGCCTATTACCTCAAGTACCAGAACCGCCGCCCCGATTACATCGGTGCGTGGTGGAACGTGGTGAACTGGGACGAGGTCAACAAGGCGCTGTAGCCTCGCTGGGATTGACCTCCGGGGTGATTTGACGGGTCCAGCGACATCATCTGCGCTGGACCCGTCCTACGTACAACCCGCCACAGGTCGGACCCGCCGCGTGGCGTCAGGCCGTAGGGCGGGTGACGGCGGAGCCAAGCAGGCCGGACCCGCCACTTGGACCGCGCTCCGGCATTTGACGCATAATCCGCCCATATGCATCCGACGGATGTGGGCGACCCCGATTACTACCATCGCGTAGTCGACTGCCAGTGGGCGTGCCCGGCGCACACCAACGTGCCCGAGTACATCCGCCTCATCGCGCAAGGCCGCTTCACCGAGGCCTACCTCCTCAACCGCCAATCGAACGTCTTCCCCGGCATCCTCGGCCGCACCTGTGACCGGCCGTGTGAGCCGGCGTGCCGCCGCGGCCGCGTCGACGGCAAGCCGGTGGCGATCTGCCGGCTGAAGCGCGTCGCCGCCGACCACCGCGACGAGGTGAAGCACCTGGTGCCGCAGGCACCGCGGCAGAAGAACGGTAAGAAGGTGGCCCTGATCGGCGCCGGCCCGGCGTCGCTGACCGTCGCGAACGATCTCGCCCCGCTCGGCTACGCCGTCACGATCTTCGAGAAACTGTCGCAGCCCGGCGGCCTGATGCGCATCAACATCCCCTCGTTCCGCCTGCCGGCGCAGGTCCTCGACGAGGAGATCGGCTACATCATCGACATGGGTGTCGAGGTTCGCTACGACTCGCCGGTGAACAGCCTCCAGGCGCTGCTCGACGGCGGCATCTTCGACGCGGTGTTCGTCGGCAGCGGCGCTCCGAAAGGGAAGGAGCTCGACCTCCCCGGCCGGCACGACTCGAACCAGGTGTTCATCGGCATCGACTGGCTCGAGTCGATCCATTTCCAGCACATCGACTCGGTAGGCAAGCAGGTGGTGATCATCGGCGTCGGCAACACGGCGATGGACTGCTGCCGGTCGGCGAAGCGTCTCGGCGCCACCGACGTCAAGGTGATCGCGCGCAAGACGCGCAAATACTTCAAGGCTTCACCCTGGGAGCTGGAGGACGCCGAGGAGGAAGGTGTCGAAATCCTCGAAAACCTCCAGCCGGTCCGCTTCATCGTCGAGAACGGCACGCTGACGGGGATGGAGTTCGATCGCTTCCGCTCGGTGGAAACGGCGGACGGCCTGAAGCAGGAGGTCGCCGGCCGCGAGCTCATCCCATGCGACACCGTCGTACTCGCCATCGGCCAGGACAACGCCTTCCCCTGGATCGAGCGCGACATCGGCATCGACTTCGGCAAGTGGGACATGCCCATCGTCGACAAGCAGACGTTCATGTCGTCGCGCCCCGGCGTATTCTTCGGCGGCGACGCGGCCTTCGGGCCGGCGAACATCATCTGGGCGGTGGAGCACGGCCACCAGGCGGCGATCTCGATCCACAACTACTGCGAAGGGCTCCCCGTCACCGATCGGCCGGCGCGTGGCGTCACCCTGGCCAGCACCAAGATGGGCCTGCACGAGTGGGCCTACAGCAACAATTACGACCCGGTGCAGCGCCAGAAGATGGTGCACGTCGACCTGCCGGAGCGCTTCTCGAGCATGACGATGGAGGTGGAGAAGGGCTTCACCGCCGAGCAGACCGCCGCCGAGGTGCAGCGCTGTCTCAATTGCGACGTGCAGACGCACTTCAGCGCGCCGGCCTGCATCGAGTGCGACGCGTGCATCGACATCTGCCCGGTGGACTGCCTGACCATCGCGCCGCCGGCAGACGAGTCCGGACTGCGGCCGGTCCTGACCGCGCCCGCGCTCAACCTGGACCAGCCGCTCTACGTCTCCGCGCCATTGAAACAGACACGCCGCGTCATGGTGAAGGACGAGAACGTCTGCGTGCACTGCGGCCTCTGCGCCGAACGCTGCCCGACTTACGCGTGGGACATGCGCAAGTCCGTGATTCACATCCCGCTCGCGGGGGAGCCGGTGACGATCCCGTCGCTCGCGGGCGTTTGAGAGAGACGACACCACAGAGACACAGGGCCCACAGAGCGCTGCAGGGCTCTTCTCGAAACGTGGCGACGCGTCCGCTCTCAGTGCCAAGGGCACACGGTGTTCTCTGTGCCTCTGCGGTTACGTCGTCGTGCTCAGTCGTGGGGATCTAATGGATCGGGTCAACGATTTCGCGTTCAAGATTGCCACCGCCAACGGCACCGGGTCGGCCTCGGCGAACGGGCTGATCATGCAGGCGATCTTCCGCATGGGTGTGCCGGTCACCGGGAAGAACGTCTTTCCGTCGAATATCCAGGGGCTGCCGACCTGGTACGAGATCAGGGTCAGCAAGGACGGCTACACGGCACGCACGCCGGTGTTCGACCTGATGGTCGCGCTGAACGCCGCCACCTACCAGAAGGATGTCGCGGAAGTCCGCAGCGGCGGCTGGCTGCTCTACGACTCGTCCTGGCCGCTCGACGCCAGGCTGCGGCGGCCGGACGTGAACTATCTTGGCGTCCCGCTCGCCGAGATGTGCAACACCGCCTTCAAGGGGGTGCGCGAGCGGATCCTGATGAAGAACGTCGCCTACGCCGGTGCGCTGGCGGCGCTGCTCGGCATCGACACCGGGATCATCCGCACGTTGCTGACCGAGAAGTACTCGCGGAAGGCATCGCTGATGGACTCGAACCAGCAGGCGATCGATCTGGGTTACGACTATGCCCACGCCCACTTCACCTGTCCGCTGCCGATCCGTCTCGAGCCGATGGACGCCACCAGCGAGTCGATCCTGATCGACGGCAACACGGCCGCTGCGCTCGGCTGCCTGTACGCAGGGGCGACGGTCGGCGCCTGGTATCCGATCACCCCGGCGACGTCGCTGATGGAGGCGTTTCGCGGCTTCTGCCAGCGATATCGCCGCGACACCACCGCCGAGAAGAACCGCTTCGCCATCATCCAGGCGGAAGACGAGCTCGCCGCGATCGGCATGGTGATCGGCGCGAGTTGGGCCGGCGCCCGTGCCTTTACGCCAACCGCCGGGCCGGGAATCTCGCTGATGAACGAGTTCATCGGCCTCGCCTATTACGCCGAGGTGCCCGCGGTGATCTTCGACATCCAGCGCACCGGTCCGTCGACCGGCATGCCGACGCGGACGCAGCAGGGCGACCTGATGGCCTGCGCCTACGCGTCGCACGGCGATACCCGTCACATTTGCCTCTATCCGGCCGATCCGCGCGAGGCGTTCGAGTTTGCCGCCGCCGCCTTCGATCTGGCCGAGCGGTACCAGACACCGGTGTTCGTGTTGAGCGACCTCGACATCGGCATGAACGACTGGATGGTGCCCAAGCTCGCCTGGGACGACAGCTACCGTCCAGATCGCGGCAAGGTGCTGACACCGGAGCAGCTGGACGAGGTGAAGACCTTCCACCGCTACCTCGATCCGGATGGCGACGGCATCGCGTATCGCACCCTGCCCGGTAAGCATCCGGCCGGGGCCTACTTCACCCGCGGCTCGGGCCACAACAAGCTGGGCGGGTACACCGAGGATGCGGACGAGTACGTCGAGCTGGTCGACCGCATCGACCGCAAGATCCAGGGGGCGGCGCGCGCGGTGCCAGCGCCACTGACGACGTCCACGCCTGGCACGAAGGTCGGCCTCGTCACCATCGGCGGCTGTCATGCCGCGTGCGTCGAGGCGATGGCTCTGCTCGCCCGCGATGGCCTCGTCGTCGACTACATGCGCGTCCGCGGTTTCCCCTTCGGCGCAGAGGTCAGGGCCTTTCTCGATGCGCACGAGATCAACTTCGTCGTCGAACAGAACCGTGACGGCCAGCTCCGCAACCTGCTGATGCTCGACACCGGCGTCGACCTGTCGCGCCTCGAACCGGTCCGCTACTACGGCGGTTTCCCGATGAGCGCGCATCACGTGATCAGTGGCATCAAGGCCCGTCTCGAGAGGGCGGCATGACCTACATCGCCAAACCGCGCGTGCACCATCCGGGCCTCGAGAAGAACGCGGTCGGCCTGACCCGCCGCGACTACGAAGGGGCGATGACGACGTTGTGCGCCGGGTGCGGCCACGACTCGATCACCGCGGCGCTGATCCAGGCGTTCTGGGAGCTGTCGATTGCGCCGCACAAGGTCGCCAAGCTGTCGGGCATCGGCTGCTCGTCGAAGACGCCCGCGTACTTCCTGCGCGAGGCACACGGCTTCAACGGGGTGCACGGCCGCATGCCGGCGCTGGCCACCGGCGCCAACGCCGCCAACGGCGCGATCACCTACATCGGCGTCTCGGGCGACGGCGACTCGCTGTCGATCGGCCTCGGCCAGCTGTCGCACGCCATCCGCCGCAACGTCAACCTGCTCTACATGCTGGAGAACAACGGCGTCTACGGCCTGACCAAAGGGCAGTTCTCCGCGTCCGCCGACCGCGGCTCGCTGAGCAAGAAGGGCGAAGCGAACACGATGGAATCGATCGACGGCTGCCTGCTGGCGCTGACGCTCGGCGCCACGTTCGTCGCCCGCAGCTTTTCCGGCGACAAGGCGCAGCTGGTGCCGATCGTCAAGGCCGGCCTGGCGCACAAGGGCTTCGCCTTCATCGACGTCATCTCGCCGTGCGTGACGTTCAACGATCACGAGGGCTCGACCAAGAGCTACGCCTACACCCGCGAGCACAACGTCGAGATCGTCGCCGCCGACTTCGTGCCGCCGGCGCAGGAGATCACCACCAGCTACGGTGCCGGCAGCGTCCGCCAGGTCGTCATGCACGACGGCAGCATCGTCGCGCTGCACAAGGTCGCCGAGGATTACGATCCAGCCGACCGCGATCGCGCCTACGCCTACATTCGCGAGCGCCAGCGCGCCGGCCAGGTGGTCACCGGCCTGCTGTTCATCGACCCGGCGTCGCGTGACATGCACGAGCAGAGCGACACCGTCGCCACGCCGCTGGTCGACCTGCCGTACGACCAGCTGTGTCCCGGCGACGCTGAACTGCAGAAGCTGCAACAGCGCTTCCGCTAGCGCGCGCCGTCGCTCTGCTGGCGTGCAAGTACACGGCATGAACAACCGCTACACTCGTCAGGAGCGGGAGGTCAGAAACGCGGCGAGTCAGAACAGGCGGACTTCGACCATCTCGTTCGCCTCGACGACGTCGATCGTCGCAGGGATCTCGATATAGCCATCCGCGCGCGACATGCTGGTGATGTCGCCGGATGCCTTGAACGCCGGCATCGCCAGGCCATCCTCGATGCGTACCGTGTAGAACTGGTGACGTCCGGGGGTGGAGAGGATCCGTTGCCCGGCCGGCAACGAGATTGTCCTGACCGCATGCGGTGGCAGACGGGCAACGCGGCGCAGTGCTGGCACGACCAGCACGTAGGCGTTGGTCAGGCAGGAGGTCGGGTAACCAGGCAGTCCGAAGACCATCTTGCCGTTGATGATCCCGAACGCCAGTGGCTTGCCGGGCTTCACCGCGATGCCGTGGAACAGCACGTCGCCCTTTGCGGCGATGGCGTCGAGCATCAAGTCGCGTTCACCCACCGAACTGCCGCCGGAAAACACCAGTACGTCTTCCGCAAGGCTCTCGTCCAGTGCGCGTGACAAGTCGCCGAGCGTGTCGCTGGCCGTCCGGTACGGGACGGCGACGGCGCCGTGCTCCGCCAGGATTGCCGCCACCGTGAATTTGTTGATGTCGTAGATCTGGCCCGGGGCGAGCGGCTCGCCGGGATCGACGATCTCGTTGCCGGTGGACAGAATCGCCACGCGCGGGCGGGCGTAGACATCCACTTCCGTCAGCCCGAGCGCGGCCGCCGCGCCGACCCGGGCGGGAGTCAAAAATTCGCCCGCGCGCAGCACGACCTGTCCGGCGCGTATGTCCGCGCCCTGGCGGCCGATGTTCTGCTGCGGCGCCACGCCGGCGAAGACGCTGACAGCGCCCTCGACGGCCATGTCGGTGTCCTCGACCATGACCACCGCATCGGCACCCTGCGGCATCGGCGCACCCGTCGCGATCTCGACGCAATCGCCGGCAGCCACTGCCCGTTGCCCGACCTGCCCGGTGAACACCTGCTCGATGCAGCGCAGCACCTTCGGCGAGGTACGCGTTGCTCCCGAGGTGTCGCCGGCGCGCACGGCGTAGCCGTCCATCGCCGCACGGGCAAACGGCGGCACGTCAGCGGTGGCGGCAAGGTCCTGCGCCAGTACGCGGCCGCCGCATTCTTGCACCGGCACGCGCTCGATCCGCTCGATTGGCCGCACCGCGCCGTCGATGATCTCTCTGGCCTGCGCGATCGGGATGGTGTCGCGCAGCGGGCGCATGCGGCTGCTCATCACTTGCGCAACTGCTGCACGACGTGGCCGAGTTCCGGGACGATCAGGCGCGTCATCGCCAGCCGCACCGCGTTCTCCGCACCAGGCAGGACAAAGATGGCCTTTCGCGCCGCCGTCCCGGCGGTTGCACGACTCAGCATCGCTGCCGCGCCGATCTCCGCGAAGCTCAGCATGCGGAACAGCTCACCGAAGCCATCGAGCCGCTTCTCGAGCAGCCGGTCGATTGCCTCGAACGTGCCGTCCCGGGAGGTGATCCCGGTGCCGCCGGTGGTCACGATCACCTGCGTCTCCTCGTCTTGTAGCCGGCTGCGCACCCGTGCTTCGACATCGGCCGGTTCGTCACGCACCAGGTCGTGCGCCGCGACCTGGTGTCCCGCGGCTTCGAGCAGGGCACGAATCGCCTGGCCACTCGCATCATTCTGCGCGGTGCGGGTGTCGCTGACCGTCAGCACGTAGCAGCGGATCGAGGCAGGCGCTTCGGCCTTGTGTTCGGAGACACTCACTGCCGCGATTATAGACGGGAGATGAGCACCGGTCCCGGTCGCGCCGCCGCACCGGCGCCGAACGCCCGGCGCAGCGCTTCATGCCGGTATTCGAAGATCTTCTTCGTATCCGGCGCCACCATCAGCCGGTTGACGATGCGGCTGGCGAAGGATGGCCCGGGTAACCGATAGCGCACGTCGTCCCGGACCAGCGTGCCACCGCCCTCGTCCTCGAACGTATGCGTGTGGATCCACTCGGCATACGGACCACGTAACTGCGTATCGACAAACTGTCGCGGTGGGTCCCAGGTCGTGATCTCGGTCCGCCAGCGCAGCGGCAGGCCGTGCAGTCGCAGGCGATGATCGATCAGTGCGCCGGCACGCATCTCGATCGGCGAGGTGTTGAGAATCTGGAAGCGGAGGAAGGTGGGAGTGATGCGCTCGAGGTTCTGCGCATCGGCAAAGAAGCTGAACACCGTGTCGCGGGGCTGCGGCAGCCACAGCGACGTCGTCAGTTGGTAGACGTCGGGCACACCGCTTTGACGCGCAGCAGCGGCCGTGCGGTTCGTCGGCGTCTTGCCGTCAGCGTGTCTCGCGCTGGCCGCCGCCCCACTTCCAGCGATCTGCCGGGCGCTCGATCCGCTTCAGGTGGACGCGGTTGTCCTTCGGGTCGCGGTTCGGCGAGGCCCAGATCCGAACACGGTCGCCGACGCGGAGCGTATTCCGGGTGATGTTGTCGCGGTCCAGCCGCGAAGTGCTCGCCCACTCGGCCGCATACGGCTTGCCGCTGTTGAACGGCTGGTCGGCAAGAATGAACACCCATGAGTGCGGGTTCTTGTACTGGAACTCGACCACCTCGCCTTCGAGCTCGATGGTGTCGTCCTCCAGGTAGATCGCGCCGTAGGAATGATGCGCCAGCAGCGGCACACAGGCCATGATGGCTACCGCTGCCAGCAACGCCACCGTCCGGCGGCCGCTGCCGGCTCGATCGCGCCGCCGTGCTCTCACGCCGCCGCCGTCCTCTTGTGAGGTGTCGTCATGTGAGGTGTCGTCATGTGAGGTGGTCATCGCTGCTCCTCGCTTGCGGGTTTGACCAGCGCGATCAGCTCGGCCCTGGTCATGAATCGGTCCGGGTTGGCGGTATGCACGGTGACGTGCCGGTCGAAGTCCAGTTGCAGCCGCTCGACGTTCTGCGCCAGCGTGGCCAGCGACGGGCTGGCCGGCGAGCCCGCTGCCGGCGCCGCGAAGTCGGCGCTGAACAGGATCCTGTCCTGCGGCAGGTAGGCGACCAGCATCGCATCGCTGTGCTCGAGTCGTGCGACGTGATGCAGCTCCACTCTGCGCGTCGCATCACCGAGCACCATCATGTCGATCACGCCTTCGACCTTCGGCTTCTTCCGCGACTTCGCCAGCGAGTCGCCCAGCAGCGTGCGCGGGCTGGCCAGCGCCTGCTCGACGAAGTAACGGCTGTTGTCGTCGGTGAGGATGGTGATGCCTTCGGCGGCGAAGGGGGCCAGTCCGCTCAAGTGATCGAAATGCGGGTGCGTGTTGACGACGAACCGGATTCGCTTGTTCGGGAACAGCCGTTTCGTTTCAGCAAGGACCGCCAGGCCGCGAGCCTCGCTCTGCCCGCCTTCGAGCACGACGATGCTGTCCTTGAGCTCTACTGCGAGCGAGATGTAGCCGCCGGTGATGCGATAGACACCGTCGGCGAGCCGCTCGGATGCGACGACCGGCGCCGCCGCATTCGCGGGCGGACTCGCGGGAGCTGCGGCAGCGGCCATCAAGCGGGCGAGGTCCGGTGGATTCGGCCGGCCGACGGAGATGATGGCGACGAAGGTCTCCATCCCGACCTGTTTCTGCGAGACGCGCCCGGGCACCTTGAGCCCGCCGAAATCGCGGTAGTCGCTATAGGTCATCTCGACGTGCAGGTCGCCGAGCACCGGGTGTTCGACCCAGGTCTCCACGCGATCGACCAGGTGCTGGGGGTTGATGTAGCCGCTCACCCGGTAGCTCTGGCCGGATGGCGACTTCTGCAGCGGCGACCAGGTGACGACCTTGTACTCGGTGCCCTCGATCTTTCGCGACCGCATCGTCGCCGCGTTGTCGCTGGCGCCGCGCAGGAAGCCCCACGGCGTGATCCAGATCTGCAGCTGCTGCGCCCAGGCCGGCGTCTCCGGTGTAATGCGTTGCTGGTAGGCGGTCGGCTGCGGCGCCGGCGCCCCTGCGGCCGTCTGTGCGACGGCTTCACCGGTGGCCAGCGACGCCGGCCGGGTGAAGTCGATCGTGCGCGTGTAGTTGCGGATCATCGTCGATGCCAGGCCGAAGGAAATCGTCCGGCTCTGGCCGAAGTTGCCCTGCGCCGCCGAGCCCGAGAGCGTCAGCGACTGCAGGCCGGCAGCTCCCATCGTCCTGGCCGCCTGGTCGACGACGGCTTTGACGTCCTGCGCTGCGACGGGCGCTGATGGCAGCGCGAGAACGAGGAGCATGGCAGCGAGCTTCGGCACGGGGGCTTCTCCTGTTGGCGACGGGCGGCGATCTGTTCAGGCTGCTTGAGGTGCGGCAGCGCGGCCGAAGCTTAGGAGCAGGAACTGAGCCAGCAGGTCTGCGGTAAACCGCCAGCGTTTTGCTGCACCCGGGTGACGGGCTCTTTCCGCCGGCGAAAGTCGCTTTCGCACCCCGTCCCGCGGCCCGCATCAGCGCTCCTGGCCAGGGCTGCGTCGGTTGGCCGTGTGATATAGTCATGGTTTGTGCGCGGCCGGAATTTCGGGTCCGCGCGCCCCTAAGCGCCCTTAGCTCAGTTGGATAGAGCGTCTGGCTACGAACCAGGAGGTCGCACGTTCGAGTCGTGCAGGGCGCACCACCTCACTTCGTGAGGTGGCTTGACCGTGCACTCCTCAGCCACGCCGCGAGTCGCTACGCTCCCCGCGAGCGAGGACGAGTCGTGCAGGGCGCACCATCCGCTACGCGGACAAGGGTTTAGCAGCATCCTGCGGGAGCAGTGAGGTCGGGAAGGACCCACTGGCTTCATGGATCGCCTCGATACCCTCCTTCGGCAATTCCTCCGCGAACGTCTCTAGATCAAGAACGTCACACCGGCCACTATCGAGTGGTATGAGTCGGCGTATGCCGCGTTCAAGCTGGCGCGAGCCAGCGCCGCCCAGCTGGCTCCTGACGCGCCGCTAATCACCCGCTCCGACCTCCAGCACTTCGTCGTCCACCTGCGGGAGCGGGGGGTGAAACCCGTGTCCTGCAACACCTGGGTGCGGGCGATGAACGCCTTCTGCCGGTGGCTGCATGAGGAGGGGGAGATCACCGCAACCACCGTGCGCCCCTCGCGGTCACCTGCACCGGATCCCGAGCCTCGCGGTCGTGCAGCGTAGCCTGACGGCCCTGTGACTGCGAGATCCACGGGCAAGTCACCCGCACGACGCTGTGGGGGCGGAGCGACCAGCGTGACAGCGGCTGAATCCGAGACACTTGGAACAACCGCAGCAGCAGGAGCGTCACTGCGTCACAGAACATGGCGAGCGGTTCTGTCCTTCGCCAAAATACGTCGGTGCGTTGAACGCGCGCGCCGTCTACTGCGCTGCGGCGGCAGTGGGTGCTTCCGGTCCCGCCAAATGATGCCTTTCGTATGGCCCACGCGGAGAAGTGCATGAAGGCATTGGGACGCAGGCAGCTGCTGAGGACCGGTGGCAGAGCACTAGTCGGGCTGACGCTGTGTCAGGGACTCGGCTGCGTCCGGAGTCTTCGCGCCGGAGCACCATCAAGCGCCACGTCTGGGACGCGCAAGGCGTTGGCAGCACGGCTGGACCGCGAGATTCGCGGGCTGATGGATGCCCTAACCGTCCCGGCCGTGTCGGTTGCTGTGTTCAACGGCAACGAACTGCCGTTCGTCCGTGCCTTCGGCGTCAAGGATGTGGGCTCCAAGAAAGCTGTCGATCCCGAGACGGTGTTTGAAGCGCAGTCGATGAGCAAGCCGGTGTTCGCCTACGCCGTGATGCAACTGACTGAGCGGAAGGTGATCGACCTTGATGTTCCGCTGACCCGCTACACGTCTAAGCGTCTCATCGAAGCGGACCCCCGCCTCGATCTGATCACGGCCCGCCATGTCTTGTCTCACAGCGCCGGTTTCCAGAACTGGCGGTCCCAACAGCGGCCGCTGGCGATTCAATTCATCCCAGGCGAGCGGCACCTGTATTCCGGCGAAGCCTACAACTATCTCCAATCCGTCGTGACAGAGCTACGGGGCCACAGGGATCCAACTCGGTGCTCCACTTTTGAAGCCGATGCGGAATTTTGCGCTACGGACTTCGACAGCTACATGAGCGAGAACGTGCTCACGCCGTTCGGTATGGGGGCGAGCGGATACGTGTGGGGTGGTAGGTTCAAGAATTACGCGCTGCCGCACGATGTGGAGGGACGACCTCTGCAGAAAGCGCATCCTACAGCCGTTGATATCGCCCGCTACGGCGCCGCCGGTGGGCTGCATACCACGGCCAGCGACTACGCGATGTTTATGATGCACGTCGTCGGCTCCGCGAGTCGTGGACGGTTCGACTTGATGCCGGAGCGCCTACGCGAGATGGTGCGGCCCCAGATCAAGCAGAACGACAGCAGTTCTTGGGCCCTTGGTTGGGCTGTGCAGCACACTCCAGACGGAGACTTCCTGTATCACGCTGGGGACAGTCAGGGCTTCCACAGCATGGCAGTAGCCTCCGTGGCCAAACAATCTGGCTATGCGCTCCTAACCAACGGCGCGAACGGCACCAAGTTGATCGAGCAACTGCTGTCCGGTGAGACGCTCGTTCAGTTTCTGTAGCGCGGTGGTTTCAACCTTGGGGAGGGCGCGTCGGCCCCGTCGGTTGGGCTTGGTCCGATCGCGTGGACATCTTCCGAGAGGTGGATACGATGTCCCGCATGCCCGACCCCAAGACTCGACGAGTCCGTCGACAGTCGAGAGCGGCCGCAGGCCGTCCGCGGCGGCGTTGACCGTCGGCGCTCACTTCAGTGGGCAACCGCGGCACGGGACAACGCGCCGGGAACTGATCGAACGCCTCCAGTATGCGGTGCGGTTCCACGACTGTCGGCACCCTGAGACGAAGGAGCCGATGCTGCTGACTGAGCGCCTGAGCGCCGTCGTCTCTTCGAGTAGCGATTCGACCTGGGACGGCATTACTGTAGGGTAGCGGCGCCGCTGGCAGATGTTCGGCGGCTGACAGGCTGTGCATAACAGCGCGCCCCGGGCACTGCGGCTCCCGGCGAAGCAAAGCAGACCATCCCTTCAGGCAATCCCGATCACAACAGGAGTTGCAATGGCAATCATTCCGACCGTGCGCTGCCGAAACGTAGCGGCAGCATCGAAGTTCTATACCAGCGTGCTCGACTTCACGCGCGCCGATGACGACTCAGGTCCGGAGCCCTCGTTTGCGGTGCTCACTCGCGCAGGCGATCTCCTGTTTCTCTCGAGCGGCGCGGGGGACGGCGAGTTCGGCCAGGCAGTGGTGGTCATGGTCGAAGACATCGACGCCCTGTTCCGGAAATTTGCGGCGCGCGGCTTGACGCCGCCCGATCGGGATAGTCCGGTGCACCACGGCCCGTTGAACCAGACGTGGGGAACCCGTGAATTCTACGTAAATGACCCCGACGGCAACACGCTGCGCTTCACGCAGAGCCATCCCTGAAGTCGGTCGCCGCGGGTGGTGACGCGGACAGTAGCGGCGACACCGAACGGTGACGGGCCGAGCATGATGCCCGCGAACATCTCGCCGACGACGCGCGGCTGCCCGAACTAGCGGAAGGCGACCGCGGCGACAGTCGTCGCGCGGTGGCACCTGAATTCTTCCAGGTCGTCTTCCCCGGCTCGAGCTTGCCCTTCCTCAATGCGCTGAGCCAGGTCGACATCGTCATCTACATGTTTCTCGCTGGCCTGTCGACTAACCCCAGGAACTTCGCAGGCCACGGATACACCACGGTGGTGGTGCGCGACATGGCATGACCGGTGCCGTTCGGCGGTCTTCGCGCCGACGAACCGTCGTGCGTTCGCCTACTCCTCTCCCAGTCGATGGGCAGGATACTTCGCCCAGTAGGTCTTGTTGACGAACGGCGGGTTGTCCTTGCACGAGACGCGCACGGTGACATAGCTCGGCACGGCGAGATGCTGATCGGGCAGCGTGATGGTTGCGCGCTCGTGCGCCTGCAGAGCCGGAAGGGTGCGTACCTGCGCCGCCGTCCCCTGGGGTGGCACCAGCTTCGCCGGACGGTCCTTCTGATGTTCCAACGCCGGCTTACCCAGGAAGAACTCGCAGACGACTTCCCCGGCCGAGCAAATGCTGTTGTTGAAAACCTCCACGACGATGTCCGTGGTGCCCGCGGGCCTCTCGACGAACGCAATCGATCGTGAAAACCACTGGGTATGCAGATCTTTCGTGAACGGCGAGGTGCGGATCAGGCAGATGTCACTGTCGTTGAACCTCCGCAGGTTGGCATCGACGTCCTGGTTCATGTGCCAATTGCGGCCTGGAAGTGTGACCTCCCACGCCACCACCAGGAACCCCAGCGGGTCATGAAGGTAAATGTGGGGATGGATCTGGTACGTGTAGATCTGATCTGTGACATAGCCAGAGCTGACGTTCAGGCTCAGATGTTCGCTGCGGGTCACGTGCGTCGTTTCAGCCTTCTGGTCTGAGAACGTCTCGCTCTCAGACAAGTTGAGGCCGAAGTTCATCGGCAGGTATTCGAAGAACTCCGTGCTCGCCGTGAAATGAGCGTTGTTCGTGATCGAATTCGCGACGACGTACTGCTTGCCGACGGTGTCGCCCGTCATGTTGGTCTGGTTGTAGGTGATCTGCATGCCGGCCTTTTCATGCGAGACCGAGATGCCAATCTGGCTGTTGAACAGTTCGTTCTTGTCGCGCCATCCGTCCAGCTTCACGTCGACATACGAGAGCAGCATGCCGACTTCCGACCGGGGACGGTAGCCGTAGGACGTGGTGTTGGCGAGGATGACGTCCATGGACGGCGTCGGCTGCGCCGGGAAGACGACCAGCATCTCACCGGCAACGATCGCCTTGGACGATTTCACCACTGGATACCGCCACACGTTGTAGCTCATCCCGTAGATGAGGAGCAGATCCTGCTCGACGGATGTCGTGGTGAACTGGACGCCGCAGACGGCGCTGCTGTCGCGCATCGTGTCGAAGGCTTCGCCGTACCAGTTATGGATTGACTGCGACAGGCTAAGGTCGCCCAGTCCTAAGTTGGCGCCGAAATCCTTGGACAGGTTGTAGGTCTTGTTGCTGGACACCGAATAGCCCGATGTCTGGTCGACGGCCTTGGTGAAGGTGATACTCGGCTTGTCACCGATGATCGAGGTGTCATACGGGGGCGCCTGAATCAGCGCGAGGACCTGGCAGCACTCGTTGACTGTTTCGAATCGCGGCGCGCCGAGGACCACGCTTTCGCCGGTGACATCGCTGGGGAAGGCGAGGAAGCGCCGCTGCCCATGTTCGGACTCTTCAGAGAGCTGGACCAGCGGCTCCTTTTCCTCCGTGGCGCCCGCACGACAACCTACCGGGACTGCGGGATCAACGCCGAGCGGCGGGAACCCGAGCACCGGGTCGACCGGCACGAAGCCGCACAGCGCGATCCGTTTGGTCATGTTGACATATCTCCCGTGCGACGTCGGGCCCCCGCCAATCACCTGCACTCCCTTGTAGCTGCCGAACAGTCCGGCAGCCAACTCGAGATCGGTGAGCGCCCACGGATTGCCATCGGTGTTGGCGACCGCGTATCGGCTGACCGACGTGAGGACCGGGGCGGCGCCGACGGGCTCGTCGAGCCCAAACAGCATCAGGGCAGCACAGTCGTAGCAGCCGCCGTAGCTCGCCGGGTAGCCGAGCACGAGCTGCTCGGATTCGGCATGCTGAAGGTCTGCGGCGGCGAGGCGGAAGACCGGCCACCGCGGCGGCGCGAAGCCGACGTCGGCTGTCGTCGTGGTGAGTACCGCTGCCTGGCCGCTCGGCGTCCAACCTACAACGGCAATCCGGCACGTCGCGTTCGCGTCAGCCCATGCCAACGCAAGCTGCTGATCCGTTGATCCTTTCCGCATCCGCGTCACCGCTGTGCCGACCTGCGCTCCTGCGCGACTGGCGAACGGGCCAGCCGAAACGACAGTCCCTGCCACGGTTCCTACGCTCAGTGTCTGAACCTTCGTCGCCGGGACGTGCGCAATGAGCGCCGCCCACTCGACGGCGTGGACCAGCAGCAATTGGCTGGCCTGTGTGGCCGTGGCGATCACCAGCATGGTCGCCAACTCGCGGCGGACGAACTCCGCGGCGATGGCCGTACCACACACCTGGTCGGGCAGTCGGCGGAGCTCACCCCGCACGCCGCTGTCCAGGTCGACCTGAACGACGCCGAAGCCGGCGCCGTCGCTCACCAACAGCGCCAGCGAACGCGTGCCCTTCGGCGCGATCGGATCGAGGCCGATGATCAGCGACAGCATCGTCCACCCGGGTCTTGACCGTGGTCGCGCGCGAAGTCTGGCCATCGTGGCCGATGACGGTCAGGCCACCGGTGGTCAGCAGCACCACCTCCTGGCGGCCGCTCACGAAGTGAGTGACCGGCCGGGCGAGCCGTATGTCGGCCATCGGCCCGACGTCGAGCGGCTCGTGGGCTGTCGCCGCGACATCCCGGCCCGCTCCGGAGAACGTCATCCGCTGGTAGCGGGCCTGGCTTGCGCCGGGGGGCACGCAGATGACCGTGGTGTCGTAGATTGGGTGGAGAACCTGGCCCAATTGCAGCGGATGCGAGTTCATTGATGACAATCGTGTCCCGTTACCCCTCTTTGCGCATGACGGGGACCTGTCGGTAGCACTTCATCGGATTCCCGCTTCGGGTCTTCACCGAGATGTAGTAATTGCCCGGCTCTAGCTGTGGAACCTTGAAGGAGAGCTGCGTCTCCGTCCGAGCGCCCACCGTGGCGCGTGCCGCTCCCAGTGTCACCACCCACACGCGCTGGAGATTCTCCCCGAGAAGCTTTACCGTCTCGTTCGGATAGACGCCGCCGCGCGCGGGATTCGGAATCACCACGCCCCTGACGATCGGCTTGCCGTCATGCTCTCCGCTGACGGTAAATTCCTGGTCGCCGGTGACGTACTCCTTGTCCTCGCCGCCTTGAACGCTGAACTTCCCCGTGCGGCACATTTCGTCGACCGTGACGCGGATAGTGCCCGCTGCGGTATCGATTTGCTCGACGTCGTGCAGACTCTGCTCGCCGAGATACACCCGGGTGTTCTCTGCAGTGAAACTACCATCCAGGCCGGTCAGGGTGAGCGTAACCGAGGTCTCTGGTCCACCCGAGGTGGGATCGACGGACGTGATTTGCAAAGGCATGACGTTTCCTCGCCGCGGTTGAGGGGGGATTCGGTGAAGGATTGACGGTTGGCCTGGCGTTCGCCGCGCGTAGTGTGTCACGGATCGCCGCGGCCAAAGAATCGCGGCGAGCAGGGGGCTGGCCACTGCCGCGTCTAGCGGTGGTAGATCGAGAGTGCTCCGCGATCGGGATCGGGCGTACCGGTGGCCTGCAACCGCACGAGTGCTACCAGCACGCTGCCGACGCACACCGCCGCCACGAACCACCACAGCGCCGGCAAGCCTAGCAAGACGATGGCGACGCTGCCGGCGGCGAACATCAAACCGGCAACGTCACCGCCAACGTGGATCGCGGACAGGTTGATCTCCGGGTCACGATCATCGCCCGGGGTCGCCACCGCGTCCGGATGGCGGTTGTTCCAGGCGCGCATCGCGATCGCCAATGCCAGGCCGGCCGGCAGTGCGCCGGCGATGAAGCCGCCGAAGAAGGGCCAGGTGCCGCCGTATAACGCCATCGCCAGCAGCGCAAGGAACCAGCCGCCCGAGCGCTGCCGCTGCGGTGCGGATGCACGGCGCTGGATCGGAGTAGCCGGCACCGTCGCCGCGGCGACCAGCAGCACGAGCAGCGCGGCGCACCATCGTCCGCGCGTGACGACGCGGCGGATGCGACGGTCTCCTGCAGCCGCAAGCTCCTCCTGCAGGTCGGCGACCGCCGGCACGAATACCGCGGCGACGGTCTGCTCCGAGTAGAGGCGCCGGGCGAGATGGAGAAACCGGGTACCCGCGAAGTGGCTCGCAGTGGACTTGGTCATTGCGCCGTCCTCCAGGCTAACGCTTTTGCAAAGGCGCCCCAGGCGCGCAGCACCCGCTTACCGTGCGCCGTCGGCAGGTAGACGCGCTTGGGCAGGCCGATCGCCCCGTCGGGCAGGTCCTCCTGCTCGGAAGTCACCAGCCCTTTCGCTTCCATGCGGGCGAGGGTGGCGTACACGGTTCCCCGCTTCAATCCGCCGTCGGAGCGCTTCACCAGCTGCAAGCCGTAAAGTGGCCCGGTAGACACGAGCAGCTCCAGGATCAGCCGCTCCTTCGGCGCGAGAGTGGGGTTGGATTCAGCCATGTTGCGCATCATACACAAAGTATGACGCGAAAACAAAGGCCAAAATGACGCTGTAGGCTTGCCGTGCGCTGGCGGGGCGACGTGCTGTCGTTCGAGACAGGTGCGTAGTCCGGCCATGGACGAAGTGACGGCCCGTGGGTAGGGACTACCGAGCGCTGGTCGCTCGAGACGAGTGGGGACCTGCTGGTCGTGTCGACGACTGTCACATCATCGACCGACCCGGCGATAACCACGCTGCGCGACACAGCGGGGCGCTAGATCAGATTCACGCGCCGACTGTGCGTTGCAGGATCGCGGCCGCCACCACTGCCGCCGCCGTGTCTCGCGGCAGCACGATCACCCCTGCGGCCTCGCCCACTGCTGGAGCGTCCGACACCCCTGGACTCTCCTGCTCGCCCCGGCTGGCGAGCACGATGACGGGTGTGCCGAGCGCCGCGAACTGCGGAACGGCGTCGAGCGCGGGCAGGTCGTAGACTACCGCCGCAACGCTGAAGTTGCGCAACATCCGGAGGGCCCGGTCAGGGCGGTCGGCGACGATGACGCCGAAGTGGCCGAGACCATCCTCCTGCAGCGCTGACGCCAGCGGCGAATGAGCCCGGCCAACGAAAAGGATTGGAAGGAGTCCGCGTTCGTGTGGTGATGCCATGCCACATGACCGGTCAAGCGCCGTGCCGGTGCGGCACCTGCAAATTCGCGCCTGAAAATGTCAGATTCGTCGCGGCGGACGGCCGAGTGCATCTGTCATGTGTCGGCTTTTGGGGACAGCGTGGCAGCAGGGCGGTAGTGGTGCCGGTATCCTGTGGCGTGCAGCCCAGCGACCACTTCGATGGCCAGCGCTTCTTCAATCCGTCTGGCCCCGCTGCGCAGCCGTTCAGCGCGGTGCCACGCATGCTGCTCGAGCCGAAGACAAGGTGGCCTGCACGCCTCGATCTGCCAGGTGAGCGGCTTCCCGTCCTTGGCGATGCGGGAGCGGTGGTGACATTCATCGGCCATTCGACCTTCCTGGTGCAGACGGCCGCCGGCAACATCCTGACCGACCCGATCTATTCAGAGCGCGCCGGTCCATTCAACCTGCTCGGGCCGCGCCGTGTCCGGCCTCCTGCCGTGCGCTTCGACGATCTGCCGCCGGTCGACATGGTCCTGCTCAGCCATAACCACTACGATCACTGCGACCTGCCGACGCTGCAAGCGCTGGCGGCGCGCTTCGATCCGGTCGTCGTGACACCGCTCGGCAATGGCCCGCTCGTTCGCCGTGCAGGTATCAGGCGGGTGGAGGAACTCGATTGGTGGCAGGAGGCGCGCACGTCGCCAGTGCCAGTCTCGCTGACGCCGGCACAGCACTTCTCGGCGCGCACGCCGTTCGATCGCAACCGCGCGCTCTGGGGCGGATTTGTCGTCACCGCGGGGCCGCTGCGCATCTATTTCGCCGGCGATACCGCTTACACCGATGCCTTCACCGCCGTTGCCGCGCGGTGGGGCGTCGTCGACCTGGCCCTGTTGCCGATTGGCGCCTACGAACCGCGCTGGTTCATGCGCGCCGTGCACATGAACCCGGCGGAGGCGGTCCAGGCGCACCGCGACCTGGGCGCACCGCTCAGCATCGGCATGCACTTCGGCACGTTTCAATTGACGACCGAAGGCATCGACGAGCCAACTCGCGCACTTGCGGAGGCGTGCCGCGGCAACGACGTGGCAGAGGGGCGCTTCGACGTGCTCGCCTTCGGTGGCTCGATGCGGCTGGCGTCCCGTCCGGACAGAGCTACAGCAGCGCCGAGTCGGTCCGCTCGATGAGTTGCCGGGTCGGATCCGCAGGGTCCGCCTGATCGACACGGTGCAGCTGCACCGCCATCGCTGCGACGATCGCCGAGCCCCAACAGAGCGGCCCCGCTGCCCCGGCCGACTGCGCCATCACGGTTTTCCGCGCCGATTTCAGCGCCTGACGCAATTCCTGCTGCTGCTGGTGCCAGAAGCCCGAGGCAACGTTCTTCATCCGGCGATCGGCTGAGCGCGACATGATCGACGAGAGCACCAGCGCCGCAGCAATGGCCGAAAACAGCCACGGATGCGCGCGCACGACCCCGGCGATCGCCGGCACCGTGGCAAACGGCGTGCTCATCAGCCCACCCGCCAGGCTGCCGGCGGACTTGGCCAGTCCGAGCGCCGACCCATCCGCTGCACCGAAGGGGATCAGCGCAATCACGGCAGCGGTGCAGGCGACCACGAACACGTAGTACGACAGCCAGCCGACCACCACTGTGTTCCGCAGCGAGGCGAGCAGGGGCGTTCCGTTCAGGGCGCGATTGCACACCGCTTCGACGTTGTCGGCCCGCGTGGTGATCAGGGCCGCGTTCTGGCGCCTGTCGGGCGGCGTCGTCACGACCTGGATCTTCCCCGGCAGGTTCTTCGGCGCGTAATCGTCGACGCCGTGGGCGATGCGGTCGATGGCGCTGACGTGCACGCGTACCGGCATCTCGTTCTTCGCGCAGATCTCGCCGATGTCACGCGGCTTCCAGCGGTAGAAGGTGCCGAGGCCCGCACGCGAATCGTAGAGCTTGTCGTCGACGGAGGCGTGCTCGCGCAGCGCGTCGCGGTCGCCGCAGTTGAACCGCAGCCCCGCCGCCTCCGCCTTCGCCATCATCCAGTCGAGCGCCACGAGCGACATGCCCTGCTTCGGGTAGCCGCCGCCGACGTTCGAGTGCACGCCGGCAAACCAGACCTGCTCGATTCGGCCGTCGTTGTCCCGTTCGTTCCACACCAGCGGGTGGAACGAATGCCGCTCGTCGTCGATCGCCAGGGCGTGACACGCTTTCTTCACGTGCACGCTGAGGAAGCGATCGGGGAACTTGAAGCGATACACCGTCGAGTTGATGATGTCGCTGAGGTGGAAGGGCAGGCCGACCGCGTCGACCGTATCCCACACGCCGACGAACCGGATCGGCGTGTGCTCCTCGCGGGCGTAGGCCTTTCGGAAGGCGGCCCCGTCCTCGCCGCCGGCACCCGGCAGGATCAGCCGGCTCAATGAGGTGCGGTAGCAGGCGCGGTATGCCTTGTAGGCCTTCTCGACCAGGGCGTCGAGCTCACTGGCGGTGCCGGCCTTGCTGACATCCACCAGGCCGGCGCGGCCGATCATCCCGACCAGTGACCGGACGGTGAAGGCGCCGCGGCTGAAACCGAACATGAAGATCTGGTCGCCGGGATCGTAGATCCGCGCCAGCTCCTTATAGAGCTGGCGAACGTTGCGGCTGAGACCCCAGCCGGCCGCGCCGCCGAGGACGCGCAGCGGCTTGACGCTCTCCGTTCCGACCCCGTCGTCGTAGAACGTCAGTTGTGGTGGCAGTGCCGGATCCCACTGGTGCCCGTTCACGTCCACCGCCTCGAACAGCTTGAACACGTTGGTGCCGCGGCCGGTGACGGTCGTGTTCCCGGTACCGTCTGAACAGATGACGATGTTCTTGGCCACGCCGGTTCTCCTGGAAAAGCGCGACGCGTCTGCGCGCCGCACTCACTTGCGTAAAACGCACCTCGCCACCCTGGCGAACAGGTGCCGCCTCCGCACGGCTGAGGTGTCACGCGAGGCCGTGGCACGCACGTTGAAGCGACATGCCACCGGAGATACACCCATGCATCACAACGAGAATGGCCCGGAGGCCGGCCGCACGCGTCACGAGCAGGCGGCAAACGACGCCCAGCAGCCCAGGCCAGAGCAGGGCTCGACCGGCCCCGACGTCGACAGCGCCCGTCCGCCGGATGGTTACGACGACCCGCTGCGGCGCGAACGCAACAGCGGCCTCGTTCCGCCCGACCCTGCAGAGCCGCAGCCGTAACGCACCGGCGCGGTCAGCGGCTATCCTGTCCCCCGGTTACCGCAGACAATAACTCGCAATGGCTGGATTTGTCGCTCTGCTGATCGTGCTGGCGCTGGCGCTCTACGTCTGCTGGCTGATGGTGCAGCCGTTCTTCAACGTGCATCCTGTGGGCCGCGGTGCTGACGGTTGTCTTCTATCCGCTGCACCGCGGATCCGGGCGCGCGTCAACGGTCCGTCGGCGGCGGCGGCGGTGTCGACGCTTGCTGGTCATCCTGCTGATCCTGCTGCCGGTCACGTTCATCACCATCGCGGTGGTGCGCGAGCTGACCGGGGCAGCGGACAAGTCTGCAGGCCGGCGTGCAGCAGCATGTCCGGCCACGATCGTGCCCGGCCTCGGCTGGCTGCTCGAGCAGCTGCGCGCCTACGTCGACATCGACATCGTCGCGGCGCAGCAGTTCATCGCCGCCCGGCTGCAGACGGTGGGTGCGACGCTTGCGGCCAGCACGCTGGTGGTGGTCGGCGGTGCGGTCGGCGCCATCGTGCAGATGGCGCTCGTCGTCTTCACCATGTTCTACATGTTTCGCGACGGCGATCGCATCCGCCAGTCGGTCTACCAGATGCTGCCGCTCGAACGGGTGCAGATGCAGGACATCACCGTCCGAACCCGCGACGTCATCGGCGCGACCATCTACGGCGTGCTGGTCATCTCCGCCATCCAGGGAACACTCGGTACCTTCATCTTCTGGGCCCTCGGGCTGCCGTCGCCGCTGCTCTGGGGCGTCGTCATGTTCTTTCTGTCGATGATTCCGATGGCCGGCGCGTTCCTGGTCTGGGCGCCCGCCGCGCTCTATCTCGCGTTGACCGGCGCTTACGTCAAGGCCGCCATACTCGTCGCCTGGGGCATCCTCGTCATCGGCTCGATCGACAACTTCCTGTCGCCGCGCCTGGTCGGCAAGCGCGCATCGACTCCACGAGCTGCTGATCTTCTTCGCCGTGCTCGGCGGCCTGCAGGTGTTCGGCGTCCTCGGTCTGGTCCTCGGACCAGTGGTGGTCGCCATCACCCTGGCGCTGATCGAGATGGTGCGCCAGTCCTACCGCCCGCCGTCAGAGACGTTGCCGGAAGAAACGGTGATGGAGAAACAGGCGCAACTGCGCGCCGCGCCGGAATAGCCGCACCAGATCGCCTCCGTCGGCGTGTTTGACCCTCTGGCACCATTGTGTTACGGTCCCCGCCACTGCACGACCTAGGAGGCCTGATGGGTAGAGTCGCGTTGCGCTCTGCGTCCGTTCTGTTGGTCCTGCTCCTGCTGCCCTCATCCGTCCTCGCCCAGGCAGCTCTCACCGGTACAGTCCGCGATTCGTCTGGCGCCGTGTTACCTGGTGCAACCGTCGAAGTGTCCAGCCCCGCATTGATCGAGAAGGTGCGCACGGTTGTCACCGACTCCGGTGGCCTGTGGCGCATCGTCGGCTTGCGTCCCGGCGACTATGCGGTGAGCGCCTCGCTGCCCGGCTTCGCCACGGTGAAGCGCGAAGGCATCACCTTGTCCGGATCGGCCACGCTGACGGTCCCACTGGTGCTGGCGGTGGGCAGCGTCCAGGAAACAATCACCGTGACGAGCGCGACACCCGTTGTCGACGTCGAGAACGTACAGCGCCAGACGGTGCTCACATCCGACGTGATCTCGGCGCTGCCGGCGACGCGCAGCGCCGGTGCGATGCTGAACGCGATTCCCGGCCTGACCGTCGACACCAACGCGCTGTCGGCAACGCCGACCATGACGTTCTTCAGTGCGCACGGCGGGCCGACCAACGAAGGGCGGATGACCATCAACGGCATGAGCGTCGCGGCGGCGATGAACGGCGCCGGCGTCTCGACCCTGGCGTACGACACCGGCAACGTCGAGGAGATGTCCGTGCTGCTGTCCGGCGGCCTGGGCGAATCGGAAACCGGCGGGCCGGTGATGAACCTGGTGCCCCGCTCCGGCGGCAACCAGTTCTCGGGACAGGCGTTCTACAACACTGCCGGCAGGTGGTCGCGCGGCGACAACATCGATGACGAGCTGCGCAGCATCGGCATCAGCCGCGGCCCGGGCATCATCAGCTCGTACGATGCCAGCGGCTCGCTCGGCGGCCCGATCAAGCGCGACCGCCTCTGGTTCTTCGGCAGCTATCGCAACTATTCGACCGCCGAGGGCATCACCGGCATCGGCGCCAATGCCTTCGCCCTCGATCCCTCGCACTGGGATTACCAGCGCGACGACAGCCTCGAGCCGCGTCTGGTCGAAAGCCGCAACATCTGGTCGGCGCGCTTCACCGGGCAGCTCACGCAGAAGAACCGCATCATGTTTTCGCAGGAGAACCAGCAGCGCTGCCAGGGGTCGACGCTGACGCTGAACGGCGACGGCTGCCGCAAGCGGGGTCGCGACTGGATCGCGATGGGATCGACCACCACGTCGCCTGAGGCGAACACCGGCTACCACGACTTCCCCTACTACGTGACGCAGGCGACCTGGACCTCGCCGATCACCAACCGCATCCTGCTCGAGGCCGGCTACTCGCGCTTTGCCTTCCGCTCGGGCCGTGGCCCTGGCCAGGTGGCGCCCGACGGGACGATGGCCTTGATCCCTGTGACCGAGCAGTCGGCAATCGACGGCCATCCGGCGAACTTCACCTACCGCGGCATCCCGAGCTACAACGCGACCTCGGCCAACCCGAACAACTGGCGCGCGTCGGCCGCCTACGTCACCGGGTCGCACAGCGTAAAGGTCGGCTACCAGGGCGCCTATCAGATCGACAACAACACCATCGTCGCCAACGAGCCGCAGCTCGCCTACCGGTTCAACAACCGGGTCGCGAACCGTTTCACCTACCGGCTGCCGAACTGGGAGACGTCGAACCGCACGGCGACGACGGCGATCTATGCACAGGACACGTGGCGGCTTGGCCGTCTGTCGCTGCAAGGTGCGTTGCGCTACGACCGCGCCTGGAGCTGGAGCCCGGCGGGCCTGAACGGCACGGCGCAGGCGTCGCGGTTCAACGCCGAGCCGATCCAGTTCGAGCGCACCGAGAGCGTGAACGGCTACAACGACATCTCGCCACGGCTGGGCGCCGCCTACGACGTGTTCGGTGATGGCCGCACGGCGGTGAAATTCAACTACGGCCGCTACCTGGCGGCCGCGACCAACGACAGCGTCTACGTGCTCAACAATCCGGCCAACCGCATCGTGACCAGCGTCGATCGCAGCTGGCAGGATGGCAACGGCAACTTCGTTGTCGACTGCGACATCCTGAACCCGGCGCTGCAGAGCACACCCGGGGGCGACACCTGCGGCGCGCTCACCGATAACGCACTCAACTTCGGCAAGGCCGGCAACAACCTGACACAGGTGAACCCCGAGATCCTGAGCGGGTGGGGCGTCCGGCCGCACAACAGCCAGTGGGGGCTCGACGTCCAGCAGGAACTGGTGCCGCGCGTGTCGCTCGACGCCAGCTACAACCGGCGGTGGTGGGGCGGCTTCACGGTTACGGACAACCAGGCGCTGTCACCTGCGGACCACCAGGCATGGACGATCACCGCCCCCGAGGACCCGCGGCTGCCAGGCGGCGGCGGTTACCCGGTGACCATCTATACGCCGACGGCAGCGGCTGCTGCGCGGGCGGCGCAGAACTACGTCACCTTCGAGACGGACTTCGGCGAAGCGCGCGAGAACTTCTGGCATGGCGTCGACCTGACGGTGAACGCCCGGCTCGGCGCGGGGCTGACGCTGCAGGGCGGCACCACCACCGGGCGCAGCATCACCGACACCTGCGACACCGCGGTGAAGATCAACAATCCGGACCCGCGCGACTGCCGCATCGTCGAACCCTTCCAGACGACGCTGCGTGGCCTCGCGTCCTACACGGTGCCGAAGGCCGATGTGCGGATCAGCACGACGCTGCGCTCCCAGCCACCGCTGCAGGTAACCGGGAACTGGAACGTGCCGAACACCGTGGTGCAGAGCCTGCTCGGCCGCCTGCCGCCAGGGGCAATCGCGACCGGCGTGACCAGCGTCCGCCTGCTCGACAGCAGCGACAACCGTCTGTATGCGGACAGCCGGCGGACGCAGATCGACATGCGGTTCGCCAAGATCCTGCGATTCGGCCGGACCCGCACCGATGTCGGCGTCGACCTCTACAACCTGTTGAACAGCAACTACGCGAGCGCCTACCAGAGCAACTACAGCTTCACCCAGCCCAACGGCGGCACGTGGCTGGAGCCGACCACCATCCTGGCGCCACGGTTCGCCCGCTTCAACGTCACCATCAGCTACTGATCGCCACCGCTGCCGGTGAGGGGTCTTTCCTCACCGGCGGTGCCGGCCGCCGGTCACCGCGTCGAGCGCGTACCGCCCGGGGCCCACCAGGAACATCCCGGCGAACAGGAAGGCGTTCTTCAGCGCATGCTCAGGCGCCGGCAGCGGCCGGTGATACTGCTCGATGGTCGCAAAGGTCATGACGCCGAGCAGCGCCAGGCAGGCGGGGCGGAAGAAGAGGCCGGCGGCGAACAGCAAACCGCCGCCGCTTTCGGCCAGCGCCGCCGCCAAGCCCCACCATTCATGGCCGAATTCGATACCGAGGTGCGTCACCGCGCGGCCGGTCCGTTCCCAGCCGTCGGGCCCCGCCGACAGCTTGGGCAAGCCGTGGAACCAGAAGAAACTGCCGCCGAAACCAACACGTGTGATGAGGAGGCCGAGATCCCTGAACCGTTCGAGCGAATGCCACATGGCGACCCTTGGTGCTGAAGTTCTGTCACGGTGACGGTCCCGGTCAGGCGGGCAGCGGCGGCCGCAATCCGGGCGTCCCACCAGCACTATGCGTCGCCGTGCAGGTCTGGATCAACCGCCGGCCGGCGCCGCAGCGCCCGGGGGGTCGATCCGTTGCCGGCCATTTCGGTAAAATCTCTGGCGTGCCGGATAGGATCCCGTGTCTCCGCTGTCGCAAGATTGGCTTCGTTCGTTCTGAGCACGTCGTCCGCGGCGGTGAGGCGATGGTCGCCTTCGCCTGTGGCTCCTGCGGCTACTCGTGGCAGCGCCCCGAGAATTCCGAGGAAATACGCCAGCTCACCGCTCGCCGCCAGCCTGCCGCCAAGGCCGCGCGCCCCAAGGTTCCGCTTCGTCGTAAGGACTGAATCAGGGGCCGGCGCGTATGGCGCAGGAACGCACTCTCAGCCTCATCGCCAGCCCGGAGGCGTGCGACTACCTGCCCGGCCAGGTCTCGCAGCTTCGTTACGAGCTGATCCCGCAACTCGGGCGCGACGAGTACATGGCGCGCATGCGGGAGGGCTGGCGCCGCTTCGGCCCAATTGTGTTTCGTCCACAGTGCCCGGCCTGCCGCAGGTGCCAGTCGCTGCGGATACCTGTTGCGGCGTTCAGCCCCAGCCAGAGCCAGCGACGCGCCTGGAAGAGGAACGACGGCGTGGTGACGATCAGGGTGGGCGCCCCCACTGCCTCGGCCGAGAAGCAACGGCTCTACTCGCGCTTCCACCAGGTGCAGCACGAGGAGAAGGGATGGCCGGTGAACGACGGCACCCCGGGGCTGCTGCTCGACAACCCGTTCCCGACCGAGGAGTGGTCGTATTACGTCGATGAACGGCTGGTCGGCGTCGGCTACGTCGACGTACTGGCCGAAGGGCTCTCCGCCATCTACTTCTACTACGACCCGGCGGAGCGCCACCGCTCGCTCGGCACGTTCAACGTGCTGTCGATCCTGGCCTCAGCCGCGCAACGCGGCTTGCCGCACGTCTACCTGGGCTACTACGTGTCCGGCTACCGTTCGCTGGAATACAAGGCGAGGTTCCGCCCGTGCGAAGTGCTGCTCGATGGCCGCTGGCAGCCGTTCCTTGCCGCGTCCCCGGTCGAAGCGGACACGCCGCCCGCCGAGCATTAGAAGCCGACGCCGCCACCGCCGCTGCAGCCCCTCATCACCATGGTGAGGAGCAGCGAGAGCACGATCGACAACAGGATCGAGCCGAGGCAGCCGAGCCGGCCGATGAAAATCCCGAACACCTAACGCTCGCCCCGGTCGCCGCGGACCGTCATTTGTGCACCCATCCGAACCGCTGTCGTCATTGCGCCTCCGTGCGCAACCGGGTGCAATCGACATGCCCCAGATCGCCTGAGGGCGTCACCTGCCTCCGGAACGATGGGCAACTGCAGCTGGTGCGGATGGGGCATCCTGCGTGCAAGACTATCGGGCATGGCACGTCCACTCTGGAAAGGTACGCTCGGCTTCGGCCTCGTCAGCATTCCAATCGAGATCTTCACCGCGGTGCGCGACACCGGTCCGCATTTCCACTTTCTCCGCGAGAAGGACCTGTCACGCATCAACTTCCAGAAGGTAGCGGCGGCCGACCACAAACCGGTAGCGCAGGACGAGCTGGTCCGCGGCTTCGAGGACCAGAAGGGCGCTACGTCGTCCTGACGAAGGACGACTTCGAGCGCGCCGCCGTCAAGCGCAACAGCGCCATCGAACTGCTCGACTTCGTCCCGTCCGACGAGGTCGACGATCGTTACTTCGACAAGCCCTACTACCTGCGGCCGCAGAAGGGCGGCGAGCGCGCCTATGTCCTGCTGCGCGAAGCGCTGCGCGAGTCGGGCAAGGTGGGCATCGCCAAGATTGTCATGCGCGACACGCCGCACCTGGCGGCGGTTGAGACGATCAAGGAAGCGCTCGTCCTGTCGACCATGCGGTTCAAGGACGAACTGGTGTCGGAAAGCGAGTACGAGTTCCCGCGGGTGGCGGTGCGCGCGCCCGAGCTGAAGATGGCAGGCCAGTTGATCGACGGCCTGAGCGGCGAGTGGGACCCGGCCAAGTACACCAACGAGTACCGCGCCAACCTGCTGAAGATCATCGAGGCGAAGAAGAAGAACCTGTACGCCGAAGCTGCAGGTACAGGAAGTCGAGGGTGACTCGAAGGTCGTCGACCTGATGGAGCGCCTGCGCGCCAGTCTCGGCCAGGCGGCCGGTGGCGCCACGGCGGGCCGGGCAGGCAAGGCCAAATCGGGCAAGGGTGCGGCCCCGGCGGCACGAGCGGCGACGGGCGCCCGCAAGCGGAGCGCGACCAGGGCGGCGAGCGCGAAGGGGCGCGGCGCGAAACGCAGGAAGGTGGCGTAGCCGCGTCGCCGCGCAGTTGTGTCAGCGTGCGCGTTTGCGGAGTGCGAGCGGGCGCGCGAAGGCGTTGGTGACGCCGTGGCCGGTCGACGCCAGTACCTTGGCATAGTAGGTCTGCGCCTCCGCAGCCTGGCCCGAGCGCTCCAGCGCCTGCGCAAGCAGTGACAGGATGAACGGGTCCTCCTGGTCGGCCTGCTTCAAATCGGCAATCGCCTTGGCGTCGTTACCGGCATGGAATGCGATGTAGCCGGTGAGGTAAGGCAGCTGGATGCGCTGGTCGGTGTTGCCGCCCTTGTCGAGCAGTGCCTGTACCCGCGCCACGTGCGGTTGCGCCTCGCGCGCGTTGCCGCGGCGGATCGCGACGCGCGCCTGGGCATGCGCCCAGCGCATCTCCGCGAGGTCGGCCTCACGCGGCGCCAGCTTCGGTTGACGTAGCGCCGTCTGGTAGCCGCTGCGGTACCAGGTCAACGCTCCGTTCGCATCGCCGAGTTCGAGCAGCACACGACCGAGCTCATTGGCGACTTCTGCTGCGCCGAGGAAGTCCCCTGCGGCAACGCGGCGCTCGAACACACGCGTGAAGTACGGCGTCGCCTCTCGCGCGTTGCCGCTGAAGGTCCACGACACACCCATCATGCGGCTCGCCTGATCCCGCGCACCATCATCCGGCGCTGCGCTGATCGCCGCGGCAAAATGTGCTCGTGCTTCCTGGTAGTGACCGTCCAGATCCAGCGCGCGCGCCAGGCCGTAGTGCGCGTCGAACGACTTCGGCGCGACCGCGAGCGCCTGACGGTAGAGCGTGATCGCTTCACGGTGTTGCCCCTGCGCGTCGAGGCGCTTTGCGCGTGCGATCACGTCCGGCTGCGCCGACACGACCGTAGCCAGCAGCGTGCACACGGCCAGGCTGGCAAGCGTCAGTCGGCGCAGCAGCGCAGCAGATGTTCGCCGCGTGCCGCCAGTCCGGCGCTTGCCGGCCGTTCCCTGTGAGTCGGTGCGAGCGGTCTTGGGTTCCATGACTGATGAGCGTGATCCTAACCCAGAGGCGTGGGGCACGCCGGCGTCATCGCTGGCCTGACGTGCGCAGCTGCTCGATCTTCATGCGCAGCAACGCGATTTTCTGCGCGCAGGCCTGCACCGCCGCAGCGTCGCGGAGATCGAGCTCGCGCTGCTCGTGTTCGAGCTGCTCCAGCTCCTCGAGCAGGCGCGCCACCATCTGCGCAGCATCTTCCATCCACACTCCCTCATGAGAATCCGGGACGCCTCGTGCTGTTCGGGATGTCATGGGAATGTCAAAGTCGATGCCGCATCGCGTTGTGAAAAACTGGCAGGTTTTCCGCCACCTGGCGGATGGGGTGTCCGCAGCCGAGGAAGAGGTGCTCGCGCTTGGGGGGACGGCTGCGGGCGCGGGACGGCAGCTAGCGCATCAGTGTGACAAGGCGCTTCATCTGCCGGCGGTTGTCCCAGTCGGTAGAGAGGATGGACCACAACACCTGGTCGAAGTATTCGCCGTCCCGGCAGAGGCCGTCGCGCAGGATGCCTTCGCGGGCGGCGCCCAGTTTCCTCAGCACGCCGTTGCCGCGGTCGTTGGCCACCACGGTGCGCGCTTCGAGCCGGTGCACGGCGCCGGCGCCGAACAGGAAGTCCAGCGCCAGTTCCGCGGCGCGGACGAACAATCCCGTGCCCCAGTATTCCTGGGCGATGACAAATCCCCACTCGGCAGTGGCATCTCGCGGCCCCTCGCGCCGCACCTGGATGAGGCCGACGGCGAAGTCGCTGCCATCGGGAACGATGCCGAAGCAGAGGTGTCGTCCGGCTTCCTGCTGGTGGTGCGTCCAGGCGATGAAGCGGCTGAATCGCTCCACCGTGCCAGGCGGCGGCAGGATGAAGCGGCCGACCGGTCCGGCGCTGAGCAGGGTAAAGAGTGACTCGGCGTCCTCGACCCGCAGCTCCCGGAGTGTCACGCCAGGCGACGCGAGCGTCGGCAGCCGATGGGACGGAACGTCGCCCAGTGCGCCGGCACCAGGGGCTGAATTTGACGCGCGCTGAAGAATGACTGCCATAACCTGTGCCGACCAGCGTCTAATCGACGCGGCTGGCCTGACCTTTAATGGCTCGTAGCGATCGACCGCCGCTAGCGCGGCGGTATGCAACCTTGAGTATTCCGGCATGCCCAAACTCTGTTACCTTGAGGGGTGATGCCGGCGGCTGTTCTCCTGGGACGGAACGACGCACCCTTCCTCGCCCGCAACGCGTGCTCATCGTCGACGATTCCGAAGACATTCGTGAGTTGTGGCGGCTGTGGCTGACGTTCTGGGGATTCGAGGTGGAGGAAGCGACCGACGGCGCCGAAGCGGTCCGCCGCGCCAAGGCCCATCGTCCCGACCTGGTGCTGATGGACCTGTGGATGCCGGTGCTCGACGGTCTGGACGCCACGGCGCAGTTGAAGGCCAACCGCTCGACCACCGACGTGCCGGTCCTGGCGTTGAGCGCCGACGTGTTCCCGCCAACCCCCGATCGAGCCCGCGCCGTCGGCTGCGAGGCCTTCCTGGCCAAGCCGCTCGACCCCGACTCTTTGCTGGCCGAGATCCGCGGTGCCTTTCGCCGCGTCGTGCAGCGCCGCCAGGCCGCGGCGAAGAGGCCTGACTAAGAAACAGCCTGACTGATACGTTCCGCTGCGCCTACGCTCCGCTGCCGGCGCCGAGGCCGAAAGCACAGCGCTTCCGGCCTCCCGGCTCATTCCGCTACTGACAAGCCCCCGTCGCGCGGACGTTGCCGACCTTCACGCGCAACAGGAAGGTCTTGACGTCGTTCTTCTCCGGCGTCGCCGTGCCGCTGGTGCCGACGGCATTGCCGAGCGCCGCCTGTGCCACCTTTACGTCCTTGCCGGGACCTTCAAACTCGACGAACAGCCCGCCTTCCTTGGCCGGCCCCGCCTTAACTTCGATTTCCGACTCTTCGAACTTCTCGAACGTGCCGCGAACTTCGACCGACTGGCCCATCTGCTTCTTCACGTCGTCGTCGTGGTCGAGCCAGAACACCACGCGTCGTCCGTGCGCCTCGGCCGGCATCGCTGACTTGCCTGGTTCGGTGACCTCGTCGACCTTGGTCAGCACGTAAGTTCCCGTGTCCACGCCCGGCGTGACACAGCCGCGGAGCGTGATCTCGCGGCTCTGGGCCGACGCGGTCGGAGCGATCGCCAGCGCCAGCGCTGCCACCATCAATGTCCGTTTCATGCGGTCCTCCTCACCCCCGATCAAATGCAGGATCGATTCCGTCCCAGGATCCGGACTCTTGCGATCTCAGCCGTATGACGCGTGCGATTCCCGCTTGTGACGGCTGCGGCGAAGCGTTAAAGTTCGCGCGAGAGGTGCCTCATGGCGGACTCATCGAAGTGCGCTCATCCTTCGTGCAACTGCAACATCGAACCGCGTGGACCTTTTGGGAAGTACTGCAGCGATCACTGCAAGCAGGCGGGGACAAGATCGAGCTCCGCTGCGACTGTCAACACGCCGCCTGCCGTTAACCGGACGCGGGCTCGATCGCACGCGGCGATCGAGCCCGGTTCGAGCCCGGTCCTAGTCGCCCTGCTCACATCAGTCGCCGAACGCGCGCAGCAAGACCGGCGTGAGGGCGTGCATTTTCATCAGCGCGTGGCTGCGCGGCTGTAGCCCCGGCGCAAATCCCTGTGCCAGCAACGCATCGAGCACCGCGCCGCGGCTGGCGATGATGTGCATCGGCACGTCCCAGAGCGCGCCCTCGCCGCTGACACGCGGCCGGCGGCTGATGGTCGCCGATCAGGATCATCACGAAGTCGCGGTCGGGCCGCGCGCGGAGGTAGCCGCCGAGCGAGCAGGTCGTAGGTCTCGAGCGCGTGGCGTAGCTCGGCGACAAGATCGTCCAGTCCGGCCACTGCGTATAGACGCGCTTCAGCGCGTCGGGGTCGAACGGCGTCGGGGTCAGCATCCGCGCCCAGTCAGGCTGATAGGGCGGGGTCGGGGTAAACGGGGTGTGGGTGCTGATCGTCGGGAAGAAGACGAACAGCGGCGCGCGCGACCGCGGACTGACCTCCATCTCGTCGAGCCGCGCGATCGCGAATTGATCGGGGATGCTCCACCAGCCGAAGTCGCGGCCCCCGGTATCCGAGCCGGACGCCGTCGTAGATGTCGTCGAAGCCGTAGAACGAGCCCTCCGGCCAGCTTTGCCAGATGCCCGGCATCACCGCCACGGTGCGATAGCCGCCGCGGTGAAATGCGGTGACGAGGGTGTCGCGCAGCCTGGGTCATCAACACAGCGTTGGTGCCCGGATCGCGCACCTCGACTCCCGACAGCAGGCTGATGTGCGCCAGCCACGAGACGCCGCCGAAGGTCGGCGACTCGACATAGGCGGACACCACCTCCCGGCCGGTGTCGTGGATGTCCGCCGCCAGCTGCGCCCACGCGGGGGCCAGCGACGCGCGAACGCTGGGCGGTCGTAGGCCACCGCGCCGTAGGACTCCATGAACAGCAGCAGCACATCGGCGCCGCCCAGGCGCGACAGGTTCGAGGCGAGTGCCGGGCTCGCCGGCAGCGTCGCGCGCGCCGTCGCTGCCAGCTCGCGGCGCCAGCAGGCGCGCCTGCTGGCCGTAGGAAGCGGTCACCGGCGTCGCGAAGTGGTGGAAGGGCAGTTCGGTGGTCAGCCGCTGGCGACGAACAGGATGAACGGTCGCCGCGGCCAGCACCCATGGCGCGCGCGCGGCCACGCTGACCGCATCGTTCAACTTGTCGCAGCGCCCATCTAGCAGGAACAGTAGGAGCCCCAGCAGGACGACCGCGCCGAGGGCGAGGACGAGGCCGAGCCACGGCTGGGTTGGCAATCATCGCCGCGACGTTGCCGAGATGGCGCACGTCCCAGTACAGGTTGATCGGCCGACCGAACAAGGCCGGCGCGGTGACCTCTCCGTAGTGACCGACCACCAGCACGACCCACAGCGCGGCCAGGAACCCGGCGAGCCGGCCTGGCAGCGTCGCGTTGCGGCGTCGCGCCAGCAGCAGAATCAGAATGCCTGCCGCCAGCTCGATCGAGAGGTCGCCAACCCAGACGATCGCCGGCGTCGGCCAGAGATTGCGGAAGGTGAGTGCCGCGTCGAGCAGCAGCAGCGCGAGCGCAAGCAATCCCCAGCGGGGACCGCTCGACTGCCGTGACCCGGTGTTCATCTGCGACCTCTACTCCCCTGCCCACCACCAACTACGAACCACCAACTACGAACCACGAACTACGAACCAGCCCCGTCGTGCCGCACCGCCCACTGCCAGCGCACATCCACCGCAAACGACCAGCCGAGCACAATCAGCGAGACGGCAGCGATCGCACTGCTCAGCGGCGGCCGGACCACTGGCGCGATCGCCACGATCAAGCCGACGATCTGCACCACGCACACCGCCTTGCGCCTCAGGCTCGGCTCCAGCGCCCGGCGCACCCAGGGCCAGACCAACCCGGCAGCGACGAACAGGTAGCGCAGCAAGCCGGACAGCAGCACCCAGGCGCCCGCCTTGTCCCACTGCCACGCCAGCCCGGCCAGCACCAGCACCAGCAGCGCATCGACCTCCATGTCGAAGCGCGAGCCGAAGGCGCTGACCATGCCGCTACGCCGGGCGATCCAGCCGTCGACGCCGTCCAGTGCGGCGGCAACCGATGCAACGACCGTGGCCGTCGCCGCGACGCCCACCGCCGCCGCCTCACCCAGCAGAGCCGCGAGCAGCGCCACGAGCGCAGCGCGTGCGGTGGTGATGGTATTGGCCGTGCCGAATCGGCCGTGCGGATGATGTGTCCTGAGGTAGGGCAGCGCCACGGCCACGACGACGGCGAAGACGCCGGCGGCCTTCAACAGGTACCAGGCGCCCACCGTCGCGATTGTAACGTGCGGGCATCCGTGGTACCTGTGAGCGGATGACCGCCGACCAGTGCCGCGCCTTTTGGGTGGCCGCGCCCGGCCGTGGAGAGATCCGCGACGAAGCGCTGCCGCCGCGCGGCGCCACGGATGTCCTGGTCCACACGCGCTACAGCGGCATCAGCCGTGGCACGGAGGCCATCGTCTTTCGCGGCGCCGTGCCCGCAAGCGAACACGACCGTATGCGCGCGCCTTTTCAGGCCGGCGGCTTCCCCGCGCCGGTGAAATACGGCTATATCGCGGTCGGTCGGGTCGAGGCCGGCCCTGACCATCTCGTCGGCCGCGATGTCTTCGTCCTCCACCCGCACCAGACGCGCTTCGTCGTCCCCGCGGCCGCGGTGAACGTCCTTCCCGATGCGGTCCCGCCGGGGCGCGCGGTACTTGCCGCAAACCTCGAGACGGCGATCAACGGCCTGTGGGATGCGCGCCCCCACGTCGGCGATCGCATCACGGTGGTCGGCGCCGGGACGGTCGGCTGCCTCGCCGCGTGGCTGGCGTCGCGCATCATCGGCTGTGACGTGCGGCTCGTCGACACCAATCGCGAGCGGCAGCACGTCGCCTCGGCACTCGGCGTCGGATTCGTCTCGGCCGGCGACGTCACCGACGACAGCGACCTGGTGCTGCACACCAGCGGCTCGCCGGCAGGGCTGGAGGTCGCCTTGCGCGCCGCCGCACTGGAGGCGACCATCGTCGAGATGAGCTGGTACGGCGACCAGCGCGTGACCGCGCCGCTCGGCGAGAGTTTTCACGCACGCCGGCTGATGCTGCGATCGTCACAGGTTGGCCGCATCCCGGCATCGCAGGCCGCCCGTTGGGACTTCCGCCGCCGCATGCACCTGGCACTGACGCTGCTGACGGACAATGTGCTCGACGCGCTGATCACCGGCGAGAGCGATTTCGAGGAGCTGCCGTCCGTGATGGCCGGTCTGGCCGCCGCCGCCGGCAACACGCTCTGCCACCGCATCCGCTACGCCTGACCGGTCACCTCCGTCACGGCAGGCGTCCGCAGCACTCCCGCACCAGGAAGGATCACCGCCCCGATGTACATCGTTTCCGTCCGCGACCACATGATGATCGCCCACAGCTTCACCGGCGACGTCTTCGGCCCGGCGCAGCGCCTGCACGGCGCCACGTATGTCGTCGATGTCGAATTCCGCCGTCCCGAACTGGACGCCGACGGCATCGTCGTCGACATCGGCCGCGCCACCGACACGGTGAAGTCGATCCTCGCTACCTTCAATTTCCGCAACCTGGACGATGAGCCGGCGTTTGCGGGACGGAATACGACCACCGAGTTCATGGCCAGGACGGTGTTCGACCGCGTCGCGGCAGCGATCGCCGACGGCACGCTCGGCGACCAGGCCCGAGGCATCGAGAGCGTGCGGGTCACGCTGCACGAATCGCACGTCGCCTGGGCCGCCTTCGAAGGCCGCATCGCCGGCGGGTGATCGCATGCGGGCGCAAGATGTGGTGCTGATGGTCCCCGGGTCGCTGCAGACACGAACCGGCGGCTACATCTTCGACAACCGCATGGTCACCGGGCTGCGCCGGCTCGGCTGGACGGTTGACGTGCGCGAGTTGCGGGACAGCTTCCCCTTTCCCGACGAGGCGGCGATCGCCGATGCGTCGGCGCAACTCCGTTCCGTCGGACGCGATCGCCTCGTGGTCGTCGATGGCCTCGCGCTCGGCGCGCTGCCCGAGGTGGCCACGGCGGTGAGCCGTGACCTGCGGCTCGTCGCGCTGGTGCATCATCCGCTCGCCGCGGAAACAGGTCTCGATGCGGCCACGGCGGCGGCGCTGGAGAGCAGTGAGCGGCGCGCGTTGGCAGTGGTGCGCCGCGTCATTGTCACCAGCCCGGCGACCGCCGCAGCGCTCACGAGTTATGGCGTGCCGGCATCCCGCATTTCGGTGGTGCTCCCCGGCGTCGATTCTGCACCGCTGGCGCGGGGATCGCGTTCGGGGCGCGTCGAACTGCTGTCGGTCGGCTCGCTCACACCGCGCAAGGGGCATGACGTGCTGATCCGCGCGCTGGCCGCCGTCAAGAGCGACCGCTGGCACCTGACCTGTGTCGGCAGCGCCGAGCGCGACCCGCGCACCGCGGCGCACCTCGTGCACCTGATCGAGTTGTTCGATCTCGTCAGCCGCATCGATCTCGCGGGAGAGGCGGACGGTTCCGCCGTGGAGGCCTTCTACGATCGCAGCGACGTCTTTGTGCTGCCGACCCTCTACGAGGGCTACGGCATGGCTGTGGCGGAAGCGCTCGCGCACGGCTTGCCGGTGGTCAGCACGCGCACCGGCGGCATCGGCGACCTGGTCGGGGACACGGCCGGAGTGCTCGTGCCCGCTGGTGACGTGGCGTCGCTCGCCGACGCCCTTCGGCGCATCGTCGATGACGCCGTATTCCGGATCAGCCTCGCGGCGGGAGCGGCCCGAGTGCGCGCGCAGCTGGCGAGCTGGGACGATGCCGCCAGGACGTTTGCGGCGGCGTTGACAGAGGCGGCCGCATGAGCTTCAGCGCCGCCTGGCTGACCTTGCGGGAGCCGGCCGATCACGTCGCGCGTTCGGAACGGCTGGTCCACGTGATCGCCGGTGCGTTGCCGCCGGGCGAGACGCGCGTGCTGGACCTTGGCTGCGGCACCGGTTCGAACCTGCGTTACCTGGGGCCACGGCTGCCGTCGCCGCAGGACTGGCTGCTCGTCGACATCGATCCGGCGCTGCTCGCTCACATCGTGCTGCAGGGGCTCGAAGGCACCGGGGAGGACGGCGCTGCTCCCAAGCCAGAGGAGCTGTCGTGCCGTTGCGTCGACCTGTCACGGTTCGACGGATCGTTGTTCGAGGGACGGACGCTGGTGACCGCGTCGGCCCTGCTCGATCTCGTGTCCGACGAGTGGATGCGGTCGCTGGCGGCGCATTGCCGGGGCGCGAATGCGGCGGTGCTGTTCGCGCTGACCTACGACGGACGGGTCGAGTACTCACCGGCCGAACCCGCTGATCAACGCCTGCGAGATCTGGTCAACGGCCACCAGGAGGGGAACAAGGGCTTCGGCCCGGCGCTCGGCCCGCGCGCCGTCGAGGCAGCGGCGCGTCATCTTGCGGACCAGGGTTACACCGTCCAGCGCGAGCGGTCGGACTGGGTGCTTGGCGCAGATCAGTGGCAACTGCAGCGGGAGCTGCTCGAGGGATCCGCCCGCGCGGCGATGGAGGTCGCGCCGCTCGAGTCCCCGGCGATCCGCGACTGGCTGGCGCGGCGCCTGGGTCACATCGCCCGCGGCACCTCGCGCATCGTCGTCGGCCACGAGGATCTCGCCGCCATTCCCGGCTCCGCCCATCGTCGCTGACTTGCCACGTCCACTTCGCGGCACGTTGATTGCCGGGTCCGATGCGCCGCACACCGATGCACCGGGTCCGCTCCGCGGCACGCTGATTTGCCGGGTCCGCTCCGCGGCACCCGGCCTACGGCGCGGTAAGAATGTAGGCCGGGTGCCGCAAAGCGATGTACGTGTACGCCGGGTTCCGCGAGGCGGTGTGCGTGTAGGCCGGGTGCCGCGTAGCGGACCCGGCAAATGACGCGGCGTGGCGCCTCGGAGATCAGATGATGCGCTTGACCGCGGCGGTTCCCGCGGCGTCGCCTTCGGCGCCGTCCACGGCGCAACCATCTGCCGCCGCCAGATCGCAGTCGAACAGCACGTCACCACCCATGCGGAAGACGCGGTAAGCCGGCCGGCGGCAGTCGCGCAGGACCGGGCGCGCCGCCAGCCTGATGGCCGGACGGCCGTCGCCGATGAGCAGCGGTGCGATTGCCACGTGCAGCCGGTCGAGCAGGCCGGCCTCGAGGAAGGCGGAGACGGTGACACCACCGCCTTCGATGAAGATGCGATGACAGCCGCGCTCTCTCAACAGCTGAACGAGGTGCTGCAGGTCGACCGCATCGTCGGCGATCTTCAGGCCGACGACTTCCGCGCGGCCGACGTGCGTTTCGCCCGGCGCGACCATCCCTTCCGCGCAGGCATAAATCGTCGGCGCCGCATCGTCCTGGAAGATGCGGTAGGTCGCTTCCAGCCGCCGCGCCGGATCGAAAACGACGCGTAGCGGACTCGGCCCGCTCACTTGCCGTGTCGTCAATTGTGGGTTGTCGGCGGCGACCGTGCCGGCTCCGACGACCACCGCATCGCACAAGGCGCGCATGCGGTGCAGGTGCAGGATGTTTTCGGGACCGGTCACGAACTGCGAGTCGCCCGAGTGCGTCGCAATGAAGCCGTCGAGGCTCTGGCCGAGATGCCCGACCACGATCGGCCGGTCAGAGGTGGCACTGGCGATCGGCAGGTAGAGGTCAAGCAGCGCAGCACGCGCGTCCCCCGGAGGAAGTTGCGCCTGCCACCCTTCGCCCGGCCGCCACAGCAGCGCGCCCTCGGGGCTGTGCAGATCGACCTGGCGCCACTCCGCGTCAGGTTGCGAGGCGAAGGCCGCCGCAACGCCCGCCGCCCCGAGATCGTCCGCCGCCCGCCGCGCCGCAAGCACGAGCTCCCATGCTGTATCCGTCGCCGAGTCGGAGGTCCGTTCCACTGCTGCCGATCGTACCGCCTCCCGGCACTTTCCCGCAGAACCCCGGCATCGCCCCGCCGGGAACCCGGCGTTTCCGCTATTCCACCGCAAACGCCAGCAGCACGTTGCCCGGGCGGCCGACGATGCCGCCGTAGCCGGAGTTGACGTAGAGCATGCCGCCGGCGACCACCGGGCCCGGGCCATCCATGCCGCCGCCGTTTGCCTTCACGCCATTCACCGTCGGGAACTCGCGGTTGGTGTCGAAGGTCCAGATGATCGCGCCGTCCTTGGCTGCGTAAGCGCGCAGGCCGCCGTCGAGCGATCCGGAGAGCACGGCGCCGGGAATCGCCGTCACCGCGCCACCCTGCGCCGCGCTGCAGCCTCGTCCATCGGCGCACAGCTTCTGCTGCGGCGGCATGCTCCAGACCTGCTGACCGGTGTCGAGACGGACGGCGCGCATGCCGCCCGGGTTCTGCGTCTGCAGGTCGGCGACGCCGACGTACGCCACCTCGCCGTCCACCGCCGCGCCCCATTGGCCGCCGAGGCCGCTGCCCTGGCCGAGGCGGTACTGCCACAGCACCGCGCCTTCGTTGTCAGGATCGAGCGCATAGGCGAGGCCGGACTTTTGTGGCAGGAACAGCAGGTCGCGTCCCTTCACCGTCACCAGGGCCGGTGACGCCGAGAAGTCGTAGTCGGGACCAAGCGTTTCCGGACACTGCGGCTTGTTCGGGTTCTGCGCCTGGCACCCCATCGTCCAGTTGTCGCTCGCGGTCGTCTGGCGCACCCACTTGATCGCGCCGCTCTGCAGGTCCAATGCGATCACCGCATCAGTAGTCGGCTGCGGCGGGTCGGCGTAGCCGTTACCGGTGGCGACATACAGCATCCGCCGCTTCGGATCGATCGTCGGTGCGGACCAGATGCCGCCGCCGGCGGGCCCCCAGGTCTGCACGCCTTCGGCACTCCGCGCGCGTTGCCGCGCCGGTTGCGAGATGGTGTAGGTCTTCCAGGCCTCGGCCCCGGTGTTGGCATCGAGGGCGACGACGCTGCCACGGAAGGTGCAGCATTCGTAGCTGCCGCGGCCGCCCTGGCCTTCTTCGTTCAGACCCTGCACCGGCACGTAGACGCGGCCGTTGTAGACGGCGGGCGCGCCGGTGATGGCAGCCGAGCGGTGTTCGTCCACCTTGCGGGTCCAGACCTGCTGTCCGCTGTCGGCGTCGACGGCGTAGGCGTTCGCCTTGCTGTCGCCGAAGTAGACCGCGTAACCGTTGCTGCCGCCGCTGGTGCTGTACGGCGCCACCGTCAGCGCCGTGCGGACACCCGCCTGGGCCTTGAACGTCCAGTGGCTGCAGCCGGTCTTCGGATCGAGGGCGTGGACCTCGCCGTTCTCGCTTGCGACAAACAGCCGTCCGCCGGCCACCGTGGGCTGCGCCCGGGCCGCCGCGACCCCCTGGTAGCCGAACGCCCACTTCAGTTTCAGCCTCGGCACGTCGGCAGCCGTCAGGCCGCCGACCTCTTTGGGACTGGAACCGCGTGTTCGCCGGGGTGCCGCCCCACCCGTTCCAGCGCGGACCATTTGCCGGATTGGTGAGCGGCGGCGACGTCGTGCAGCGGCCGGCCGCCGCGTCGGCAACCGCCGCGGTGATCGAGCGGCCGGCCAGCAGCTCGGAGACGGCGCGGCGCTCGGGCTCGGTGAGCCGCGAGCCCTGCACCTGCATCTTGCCGTTGGTCAGGGCGTTGAGGATCGCCTCCGGGGTGAACTGCCGCAGCGACCTCTCGCGTCGGCGCACCCGTGTTGGTGCCGGCTGTGTGGCAACGGCGCATTCGCGGGTGAACACGGCTCCCCGCTCGGCGCCTGCGCCGCGGCCGGGGTGGCGAGGGCAAGACAGGCGACGACCAGCCCGCAGGCCGCAAGTTTGTTCAGCATGCGCGAATTATATGCACGCTGGGCGGTCGAGGGGTGCCGGAGCCGTGTAACCTTGTTTCCGGGCCGACGGGCAAGGTGCGTCGCCCACCCCTCTTGAAGGAGCCTGCATGATTGCGCTCGACGTGAACGGCAAGCGTCACGACCTCGACGTCAGCCCGGACATGCCGCTGCTGTGGGTGCTGCGCGAATCCTCGGCCTGACCGGCACCAAGTTCGGCTGCGGCCTCGGCCAGTGCGGCGCCTGCACGGTGCACGTCGACGGCGTCGCCGTCGCGCTCGTGCACCACCGCGGCGTCGGCCGCCGCCGGCAAGAAGATCACGACCATCGAAGGGCTGTCGCCGACGTCGACGCACCCGCTGCAGGTGGCCTGGGTCGCCGAGCAGGTGCCGCAGTGCGGCTACTGCCAGTCGGGCCAGATCATGTCCGCCGCGGCGCTGCTGGCGAAGACGCCGAGGCCGACCGACGCCCAGATCGACACCGCGATGACCGGCAACATCTGCCGCTGCGGCACCTATCAGCGCATCCGCCGCGCCATCCACCGCGCGGCGCGAGCCTGAGCCGGGAGACGTCACCATGATCACCGTCAGCGACGCTCTCGAGACGCCACTTCCTCGAAGACGGCCTCGGCCGCCGGCGGCGGCCTGATGATCGGCACCTAGCTGCCGTTGCCCGGATACGGACGCGCGGTCGTCGCACGCGCCGCCGGCGCCTTCGAGCCCAACGTCTGGATCAAGATCCGCGCCGACGACAGCGTCCGCATCATGCTGTCGATGCTCGAGATGGGCCAGGGCGTCATGACCGCGATGCCGATGCTCGTCGCCGAGGAGCTGGACGTCGACTGGAACAAGGTCACGACCGAGTGGGCGCCGGCCGACTCGCCGCTACGGCAATCCGAACTTCGGCGGCTCGCAGACGACCGCCGGCAGCAACAGCACCCGCGGCATGTGGAAGATCCTGCGCAACGCCGGCGCCGCCGGCGCGCGCGATGCTCGTCACCGCCGCGGCGCAGACCTGGAACGTCCCCGAGAGCAGCGCTGCACGACCGAGAAGGGCGAGGTCGATCCATCAGGCCAGCGACCGCCGCGCTCAAGTACGGCGCGCTGGTCGACAAGGCCGCCGCGCTGCCGGTGCCGGCAACGGTCGCGCTCAAGGATCCGAAGGCACTTCCGGTCCTCGGCCAGGACGCTCGCGCGCTTCGACATCCCGACGAAGGTGAACGGCACGGCCGAGTTCGGCATCGACGTCAAGCGGCCGGACATGCTCGTCGGCGCGCGTCGTGCGCTGCCCGGTGTTCGGCGGCAAGGTCGCCAGCTTCAACGCCGACAAGGCCAAGGCGGTCCCCGGCGTGCAGCACGTCGTCCAGATCAGCACGCGGCATCGCCGTCGTCGCCGACGGCTACTGGGCGGCGTCGCGCGGCGCGCAGGCGCTCGAGGTCAAGTGGGACGAAGGGCCGCTCGCCACGCTCAACAGCGCCGACGATCACGAGGCGCTACGCCGACGCTGGCGCAGCAAGCCGGGCAAGGTGGCGCGCAACGACGGCGACGCCGACACGGCGATCGCCGCGTGCAGCCGCGCACGTTCGAGCGCGTGTTCGAGGCGCCGTTCCTCGCGCACGCGCTGCATGGAGCCGATGAACTGCACGGCCGACGTCCAGCGCCGATCGGCTGCGACGTCTGGGTGCCGACGCAGGCGCAGACGGCGACGCACGCAGGCGGCGATGGCCGCGACCGGCCTGCCGGAGAGCAAGGTGTTCGTGCACACCACGTATCTCGGCGGCGGCTTCGGCCGCCGCGGCGAGGCCGACTTCGTCATCGACGCCGTCGAGACGTCGAAGGCGGTCGGCGCGCCGGTCAAGGTGATCTGGATCGCGCGAGGACGACATCCAGCACGACTACTACCGTCCGGTCACCTACGTCGCGGATGTGGGGCGGCGCTCGACGCGCACGGGCAGCCGAGTCGCCTGGAAGCAGCGCCTCGTCCAGCCGTCGCTGCTGAAGCGCGTCGACCGGCTCGCTCGACGCGATGCAGGGTGTCGACTTGCATCTCGCGTCGATGGCGCGGCGAACCTGCCGTACGCCATCCCGAACATCCGCGTCGAGTACATCGAGGCCGATCCCGGGCATCCCGTATCGGCTTCTGGCGCTCGGTGGGCAGCTCCGTGCAACGGCTACGTCATCGAGGCGTTCATCGACGAGCTGGCGACGACGGCCGGGAAGGATCCGTATCAGTTCCGCCGCGGGCTGCTGGCGAAGGCACCCGCGGCACCGGGCGGTGCTCGATCTGATCGCGGAGAAGTCCGGCTGGGGCACGCCGCTGCCGGCCGGCCGCTTCCGCGGCATCGCGCGTGCACGAGTGCTTCGGCAGCGATCATCGCGCCAGGTCACCGAGGTGTCGGTGATCGAAGACCGGCGCCGTCCGCGTCCACAAGATCACCTGCGTCGTCGACTGCGGCTGGGTGGTCAACCCCGACACGATCAAGGCGCAGATGGAGGGCGGCATCGTCTACGGCCTGACCGCGGCGCTCAAGGGCGAGATCACCATCAAGGACGGCCGCGTCGTGCAGAAGCCACTTCGGCGACTACCAGATGATGCGCATCAACGAGATGCCGGAGATCGAGGTGTTCATCGTGCCGAGCACCGCAGACGCCCGGCGGCATCGGCGAGCCGAGCACCGCGCGTGGCCGCCGGCTCGCTGGTCAACGCCATCTTCGCGGCCACCGGCAAGCGGATCTACAAGCTGCCGATCAAGCCCGAGCAACTGCGTGGCGGTACCGCGTAGCGGCCGCGGTGGACTGGGAGCGGAGGGGGAAGCGGAGGGGGAATAGCGGCGGGTCCGCTGCGCGGCACCCGCCCTACGCCAGACACTGCGTCAGCCACGACGTCCGCCAGGCCGTCCGCCACTAAGTCCAGCACTGCGTCCGCCGTGCTCCGCGGCGGTCGGCGACATCGCCACCGCCAGGTGATCGCCTCAGTCCGTCGCAGCTCGAGTCATGTAGCGCGCGGTCAGTCCCTCGGACCGCCTCGAGGTCGACCGGCTTGACCAGGTGCTCGTCGAAGCCGGCGGCCGTTGTGCGGCACCGGTCAGCCGCCTGGCCATAGCCGGTGATGGCGACCGGCCGCTGCTGTTGACCGTTCGGGAACTCGCGTAGCCGTTCGGCAAGCTCATAACCATCGGTCACCGGCAGGCCTATATCCGGAAAGGCGATGTCATAGCGGGCGCTCGACGGCCAGGCGCAGCGCCGCCCATTCACGAATACGTCGAAGACGTGCGGCAGCACGTCCGCCGGGATAGCAATACCCGAATCGCGGACGCGCATCGCGACCTCGCCGTCCTCGAGCCGCGCCGACACCGACGAGATGGCTCGCGTCCAGTGCCAGGTTCAGCCGCTACGCGTCGGCACCTGCCGCCTCGCGTGCGGCGCGCGTTTCGCGTGCGAGCGAAGCGGCCTGTGCCATCTCGCCTTGCTTGCGTTGCAGCTCAGCTTCGGGGAGCTGACGGCGGACGCCGGCTCGGGAGCGTTCATCCGGCCGAGTCTAATACCGTCGCACGTTGCGCACATGCGCGCGTATCGCCCGATAATGGCGTGGACCTTCCGCCTATCGCGGCCGCGTCCAACACCTGTGACGATCCCGTTATCCGTTCTCGATCTCGTTCCCGTGCGCGCTGGCTCGACCGCGAGCGATGCGATTCGCGATGCGGTCACGCTGGCTCAGCTGGCCGAGCGCCTCGGTTTCGTGCGCTACTGGTTTGCCGAGCACCACGCGATGCCCGGCATCGCCAGCTCGGCGCCCGAAATTCTCATCGAGCACATCGCGTCTGCCACCGAACGCATCCGGGTCGGTTCGGGCGGCATCATGTTGCCGAACCACACGCCGCTGCGCATCGCCGAAATCTTTCACACGCTGGAGGCGCTGCATCCCGATCGCATCGATCTGGGCATCGGCCGCGCCCCAGGGACGGACCCGGCGACGTCGCGCGCGTTGCGACCGTTCGACGCCGAGCAATTTCCCGAGCAGGTGCGCGAGATGCAGGCGCTGTCGGCGCGGACATTTCCGCCGGGCCACCCCTTCGCATCAGTGCGCGTCATCCCGGACGATGTGACGCTGCCGCCAATCTGGGTGCTCGCCTCGAGCGGCGCCACAGCGGCATTTGCCGGGGCGATGGGGCTGGGCTACGGCTTCGCCCGGCACTTCAGTCCGTCACCTCCCGGGCCGGCGATTGCCGCCTATCGAAGCAGCTTCCGCCCCTCGCCGCAGTTCCCGCAGCCGCACGTCATCATGGGGGTGGCGGTGGTCTGTGCACCGACGCAGGAGGAGGCGAGCTACCTCGCCGCGTCCTCCGATCTCGCGTGGGTGAAGCGGCACAGGGGCGAGCTCGGTCCGTTGCCGACGCCGGAGGAGGCGAGCAGCTACCCGTACACGCCGCAGGACCAGGCGGTGGTTGCCGCCAACCGGGAGCGCCAGTTTGTCGGCACGCCGGACACGGTGGCGCGGACCATCCGCGACCTGGTCGAGGACACCAAGGCCGACGAAGTGATGGTCACGACGATGGTCTACGGCCGGGCTGAGCGGTTCCGGTCATACGAACTGCTGTCGGCCGAGTGGCAGTGAGCCAGGGACCGATCACTTTTCTGTCATTCGAAGGACTTTTTTCCCGCTGCCGTAGCGATCGCCGCCCGGGGGGCACAGGCGGCCGCCGCCCGGCGAGGCATTTCGGCGGGCCGGCGACGGCAGGGTTCTTGATATCGCTCCGGCTGTGCTGAAGGTCGATCTCCATATCCACACCGGCGACGATCCGCTGGATCGGATTCCCTACAGCACGCTGGAGCTGATCGACCGGGCGGCGGCGCTCGGCTACGACGCCCTTGCCATCACCCTGCACGACCTGCAGCTGGAGACCCGGACGTTGTCCGCCTACGCCGCCGTGCGCGGTATCACGCTGATTCCCGGCATCGAGCGCACCATCGCCGGCAAGCACGTCCTGCTGCTCAATTTCTCGCGTCGCGCCGAGCAGGTCGAGTCGTTCGAAGACGTCGCAACGCTGAAGTGCCGCGAGAACGGCCTGGTGGTGGCGCCGCATGCGTTTTTTCCTGGCGCCAGCTGCCTACGAGGCCTGCTCGACCGTCACGCCGACCTGTTCGACGCCGTCGAATACAACGCGATGTTCACGCGCAGCGTGAACTTCAACCGGGCCGCCGAGCGTTGGGCGCGGGCACGCGGCAAGCCGATGGTCGGCAACGGCGACGTGCATCGCCTGGCGCAGCTCGGGTCGACCTACTCGCTGGTCGACGCGGCACCCACGCCTGATGCGATTTGCGCGGCAATCAAGGCGGGACGGGTGCAGGTTCAGGCGGCGCCGCTGCCCTGGTCGAAGGTCGCCGCCATCCTGCGTGAGCTGCTGACGCCAAAGGACGTGATCAATCTCGTCACCGGCCGTCAGAGCCGCCCGCGCACCGCCGCACTGCAACCCGACCACGCCTACTGATCGTCCTCTTCGCGCGCGGCGCCTGGCACCAGACTGCGGCACCACAGAGCCATAACGCTCACGGAGCCGCTCTCTGTCAGGACGGGCGATCCTCTCAGACGGCCGCCGCTGCAGGCTGGTCGCCAGCGGGGCCACGTCGAGGTAGTGGGATCGCGGTATTGAGCCGCCGGCCGGGGCGGCGTACCATCGCGGCTCATGCCACACATCACCCTTCCGGAAGGCATGCCCGGCATCACCGGGCCGTTCACCTATCGGCCGGAGACGGCCGCGCCGATGCGCGCCCTGGCGGAAGTGCTGCTGCGCGGGGCGAGCACGCTGACCAGCGGCGAACGCGAGATGATCGCCACGTTCGTCTCCGCCCGCAACGACTGCGAGTTCTGCCAGCTGAGTCACCGCGCCGCGGCCGCACACAACCTGGCCGGCAACTACGAACTGGTCGACGCCGTTCGCCGCGACTACACGACGGCGCCGATTTCAGAAAAGCTCCGCGCGCTGCTGGCGATTGCCGCCAAAGTGCAGGTCGACGGCAAGCTGGTCACCGCTGCCGATGTCGAGCGTGCCAGGGCAGAGGGCGCAACCGACATCGAAATCCACGACACCGTGCTCATCGCCGCCGCCTTCAGCATGTTCAACCGCTACGTCGACGGCCTGGCGACGTGGGCGCCGGCCGACGAGACGATGTACGACGAGATGGGGCAACGGCTCGCGCAGCAGGGCTACGTCAGCTCACGAACGCCTCCAGGCGCCGCGCGGTGATCGCGGCGCGGAACGCCACAGACCTGTGACGTACACCACTCCATGCACAGCCGCCCCGCAGGGTCGAGAAGTAGGTGGTGCGTGTCCGCGACCTCTGCGCCTCTGTGGTGACGTTTAACCAATGCCGCACATTCCGCTTCCCGACCTGCCCGGCATCCGCGGGCTGATGGCCTTCCGGCCCGAAACCGCCGCGCCGATCAACGCGCTCGTCGACTTCCTGCTGCGCGGGCCGAACTCACTGTCGCCGGGCGAGCGCGAGCTGATCGCCGCCTACGTCTCGGCCCAGAACGACTGCCGGTACTGCCAGACGATCCATGGCGCGGTCGCGGCGCATCATCTCGGCAACGAAGCGCTGGTCGCACAGGTGAAGTGCGACCCGCAGCATGCCGACGTGTCGGACAAGCTGAAGGCATTGCTGGTGATCGCCGGCAGAACGGCGGTGAGCGGGCGGGACGTGCGGGCAGCCGACATCGCCGCGGCTCGTGCGCTTGGTGCCACCGACCTGGAAATCCACGACACCGTGCTCATCGCCGCGGTGTTCTGCATGTGCAACCGCTACGTCGATGGCCTGGCGACGTCGGCTCCCGAGGACGCCGACTTCTACCGCCAGCGTGCCGCCCTGGTCGCGGCACACGGCTACGCCGTAAGCGCCGCCACCACGCCGCAGCCAGTCGACGTCCGGCCGGCGACGTGACCATATGCCGGGTCCGCTGCGCGGCACTTGGCCTGACGCGGCGCCGCGGTGGCAGCCAAATCTCCTCTGAACAGCATGTCTCCGTGCTGTCGGGAGCCCAACCAGGCGGCCGCAGGTACAATCACAGTACCCCGTGACATCTGTTCTGACTTCGCTCCTGCACGACGTGCTGACCAGTCGTGTCTACGACGTGGCCCGCGAAACCCCGCTCGACCCGGCGCCGCGCCTGTCGGCGCGTCTCGGCAACACGGTGCTGCTGAAGCGCGAGGACCTGCAGCCGGTCTTCAGCTTCAAGCTGCGCGGCGCCTATAACAAGATCGCCCACCTGACCGAGGCGGAGCGCCGCCGCGGCATCATCACCGCCAGCGCCGGCAATCACGCCCAGGGCGTCGCCTTCTCCGCGCGCAAGCTCGGTGTCCGCGCGGTGATCGTGATGCCGCAGACGACGCCGCAGATCAAGGTCGACGCCGTGCGGTCGATGGGGGCGGAGGTGGTGCTGTCCGGGGACAGTTATGCCGACGCGAAGGCGCATTGCGACACGCTGGTCGCGCAGACCGGCCTGACGTTCATCCACCCGTTCGACGATCCGCTGGTCATCGCCGGGCAGGGGACGGTCGGCGCTGAGATTATGCAGCGCAGCCAGGATCGGCTCGACGCCGTGTTCGTGCCGGTCGGCGGCGGCGGCCTGATTGCCGGGATCGGCGGCTACATCAAGGCGCTGCGGCCGGGCGTGAAGATCATTGGCGTCGAGCCGTTCGAGGCCGATGCGATGTACCAGTCGCTCGCCGCCGGCTACCGCATTCGCCTCGACCATGTCGGCATCTTCGCCGATGGCGTCGCGGTGCGGGAGGTCGGCGAGATGACCTTCGCCATCGCCCGCGAGACGGTCGACGAAGTCGTGCGGGTGAGCAACGACGAGGTCTGTGCCGCGATCAAGGACATCTTCGACGACACGCGCACGATCATGGAGCCGGCCGGCGCGCTCGCCGCCGCCGGACTGAAGGCGTGGGTGGAGCGGCACGGCGCGCGCGAACAGTCGCTCGTCGCCGTGTTGAGCGGCGCCAACATGAACTTCGATCGGCTCCGCTTCGTCGCCGAGCGCGCGGAGGTCGGCGAAGCACGCGAAGCGCTGCTCGCCATCACCATGCCCGAGCGGCCCGGCGCGTTTCGAGAGTTCTGCGCGGTGCTCGGCCGGCGCGTCGTTACCGAATTCAACTACCGGTTGAGCAGCCGCAACCAGGCGCACATCTTTCTCGGTATCGCCACGCAGTCGCGGCAGGATGGCGCAGCACTGGCCGCGCAACTCAATGCGGCCGGATACGAGACGTTCGACCTGACCGACAACGAGATGGCCAAGCTGCACGTGCGGCACATGGTCGGTGGCCGCGCCCCTGATGTGCGTGACGAGCGGCTCTGCCGTTTCGAGTTCCCTGAACGTCCCGGTGCCCTGACGCAATTCCTCGAGAAACTCGGCGGCCGCTGGAACATCAGCCTGTTCCACTACCGGAACCACGGCTCGGACTTTGGTCGCGTGCTTGCCGGCTTCGAAGTGGTCGATGCCGATCTCACCGCCTTCACACTTTTTCTCGACGAGCTCGGCTACCCCTATACGTCGGAGCGCGACAACCCCGCCTACAAGTTCTTCCTCGGATGAAACGCCGGGTCTGCACACATGCTGACGGCATAAACGAAGTGAGCTCTGGCGGCCGGTTACTATAAGAGCTTCGTGCCTTCAGCTTTTCCCTGGACTGCCGCGGACGCGTGTACCGCGTGAGTCAGCGATCCTGGCACCTGCCGCTCCGCACGCACCTCCTGCTGCTCGTCCTCGGGACGATGATTCCAGCGTTGGTGGTGGCGGGGCTGCTGGTGCGACGTGTCGTGTCCGACGACCGGGCTGCCTCCGAGCGCAGCCTGGTTGACGTGGCACGGGCGCAGGCACTCGCCGTGGACGCCGAAATCGCTGCCACCATCCGGGCGCTCGAGACGTTGTCGCAGTCAACCCGTCTCGACAACCAGGAGCTTGCTGCCTTCCACACCATTGCGCAGCGCGTGCAGCGCGTGCAGCCTTCCTGGCTGACGGTGATCCTGCTCGATGTCGGCGGCCACCAGGTGGTGAACACCGGCATCCCGTTTGGGGCGCCGATGCCGGCGGCTGCCGATCCAGAGTCGGTGCGGGAGACAGTTGCGACCAGGGCGCCGGTTGTCGGCGGCCTGCGGACCGGCCCGGGAGGTCGCTTCGGTGTTCCGGTTCGGGTTCCGGTCGTGCGAGACGACAGTGTCGCGTTCGTGCTGACGGCGGTGGTGACTCCCGACGGCATTGCCGAACTGATCAAGGGTCGCCAGCAACTGACCGCTGAATGGACCCGGGCAGTTGTCGACGGCACGGGCACGATCATCGCGCGCACGCGTGACCCGCAGCGGTTCGTCGGCAAGGCGGCAACCGCGGCCAGCGTCGCGCACTTCGCCGTCGCCCGCGAAGGCGTCTTCAACGAAAAGGCGCTCGACGGCGCCGAGGTCAGCGCAGCGTTCAGCCATGGCGAGGTCACCGGCTGGGTCTCTGCGGTGGCGGTGCAGCGCAACGTGCTCGAAGCGCCGCTGCGCCGATCGATGCTGGCGCTCGGCGGGCTCGGGCTGCTGCTGCTGGCGAGCGGCGGCGTCGGTGTCTTCTACATTTCGCGTCGCGTCGCGCACGACATCGCCTCCGCGTCGTACGCCGCCGAAGCGCTGGCGGCGGGCCGCCCGGTGACGCCGCGGCCGTCCACGGTGACCGAGGTCGCCAAGCTTGGCGACGCGCTGGTGCGTTCCGGGGCGCTGCTCGAGGCGCACGAGCGGTCGCGCAACGACTACGTCAAGCAGGTCGAAACCGCGCGCGCCGACGCCGAAGCGGCCAACCGCGCCAAGGACGAGTTCCTGGCGATGCTCGGCCACGAGCTGCGCAACCCGCTCGCGCCGGTGCTGACCGCGCTGCAGTTGATGAAGATGCGCGGCGATACCAGCAGCATGCGCGAGCGCGACGTCATCGACCGCCAGGTACGCCACCTCGCCAGACTGGTGGACGACCTGCTCGACGTCGCGCGGCTGCGCGGCGGCAAGGTGCAGCTGCGCCACGACCGCTTCGAGCTGAACGCCGCGGTGCAGCGTGCGGTCGAGATCGCCTCGCCGTTGATTTCCGAGCGGCGCCACTACCTGCTGACCGAAGTCCCCGCGAGCGGCATGCCGATCGACGGCGACGAGCTGCGCATCGCCCAGGTGCTCTCCAACCTGCTGACCAACGCCGCCAAATACACCGATCCCGGCGGCCATATCTCCCTCGTCGCCACCGCTAAAGACGGCATGGCGGTGATCCAGTGCATCGACGACGGTACCGGGATTGCGCCGGAGCTGAAGCCGCGGCTGTTCAACCTGTTCGCCCAGGGTGAACGGGCGATCGATCGCGGGCTTGGCGGCCTCGGGCTCGGCTTGGCCGTTGCCAGATCGCTGACTGAGTTGCACGGTGGAACGCTCGATGTCGACAGCGACGGCCCCGGCAAGGGCAGCCGGTTCACCGTGCGCCTGCCGTTGGCGCGTGGCGGCACGCCGGCCGCGGTCCGCACCGAGCCGGCGCAGCCGGCAGGCGCGCAACGCGTCTCGCGTCGCGTGCTGGTGGTCGACGACAATCGCGACGCGCTCGAGATGATGAGCGGCGTGCTGAAGGTTGCCGGCTTCACCCTGCATACCGCCATCACCGCGGAGGCGGCGCTCGATGTGGTGCCGACGTTCCATCCCGATGTCGCCGTGCTCGACATCGGCCTGCCCGGGATGAACGGCTTCGATCTCGCCCGCGCGCTGCGCGAGCAGATTCCGAGCATCCGCCTGGCGGCGGTGACCGGTTACGGCCAGGACAGCGATGTCGCCGCCGCACGCGATGCCGGCTTTGACCTGCACCTGACCAAGCCCGCCTCGATGGACCGGCTGATCGAATTCATCAGGGGCTGACGCTCGCGGCGCCCGGCAGCCGGAACGGCGCGAACCTCCCCTCTCCGTTACCAGAAACGGCTCGAGCCGGACGTCGGGCATCCAGAACGTCGATACGCTCAGCGTACGGTCCTTGAACGTCGCCTGGAAGCGGCGGAACACCATGCCGCGGCGCTGCGATTGGCCGGTCTGCGTGAAGGCCTGCGGCGTGCCAAGCGGACCGAGGCTCGACTTGTAGTCCGCCATCGCCTCCTCGTCGAAGTAGGCGCTCAGGTTGTCGGTGAGCCGCGTCCGATCGATGCGGCCCTGTTGCAGCCCTTCGAAGACGTCCCGCGCCCGCCGAAGCGCCTGCTCCTGTTCGCTCGGCAATCAGCCCGGCGATCACGTAGTTGGTGTTGCTGTACTGCCACTTGGTGCCTGGCTGAAGTCGAGCGGCTTGCGCGCCCAGCTGCGCAGGATGTCCTCGGCGGCGACATCCTTCATCATCCCCGGCATGACGTAGTCCTGTGGCCAGAAGTCCTGGTAGCCCGAGGTCATCGACAGCAGCTGGCGGACGGTGACGTCGTTGCTGCGCGTGAGATCTGGCAACCAGCGGCCCACCGCATCGTCGAGCGACCGCGTGCCGTCCTGCGCCAGCAGCAGCAGCGCCGCGGCGGTGAACTGCTTGCTGACCGAGCCGATGCTGTAGCGCATCTCCGGCGTGGCTGCGGCGGCCGGGTTCAGCCGCGCCTTGCCGTACGCCCGCAGGTAGGCGGTCTTGCCGTCACGGACGATGGCGATCGACATGCTCGGCGCACCGGTCCGGGCCATGACCTCGGCGGCGGCGCACGGCCGCGGCTCTACGCGCGCGCCGGCGCGTACGGGCCAGGGGCTTACACGCGCGGCAGCGTACACGCCCGACACCTACACCGCGGGTATTTGCACGCTGGGCGATCCGGCCGGGAACTGCATGACGTGCATGGTGGCGATCAGCGGCTCGCCTGCCTCGCCAGCGACGACCATTGCCATCAGCCCGTTCATCTCGCCGTTCGGGTTCGACTCGCGGATCCTCATGCCGGTGACGCTCCAGCGCAGGTCGAGGACGGCGATGTCGGCGCGGATGGCGCGGAAGCGGCTCGGCTCGCCGGTGAAGTGGCCAGCCTTGAACATTGAGGCAAACAGCGCCGTGTGGAACTTGTCGATCGACTCGCGGCCGGAGGCGGCAATGCCAAAGGCGTTCACCAGGTCGGCGTCCGGTGTGAACAGCAGCGACAGCCCGGCCGAGTCGCGGGCGTTCCATCGCTCCCCGAAGCTGATGATTAGGGAGCGAATTTGTTCCTCGGACATCACCATCAATCCTCCGCTATAGTGCGCGGCGCGACTGGACGAACGTCCGTCCGGCTGGCCACCTAAAGCATACGGGCCGCCCTTGTCGGGCGTCGACAGAATAGTGGAAAAGACGGGGTGGATGCGGACGCCGCCCCCCAGACTGGCATCGGAACGCGACGTGGCCGGGTTCCGCGGAGCGGACCCGGCATATCCGCGCCGCCGGTCGCCGCTGATACACCGCGTCGCGTCGCGCCGTTCCGCTCCGGTCCTCCGTTCGTGATCGTGGAAAAACCGCCGCTCCGCACCGTCGTTGGTGGCCGGCGCAGGTCCGTGACCTGCGCCGCCTTCCCGCTGCGCGCCGGTTTCACCCGCTGCGCCGTGTCACGGTCCCTTGCGTCGGATCCTCGCCGGAACGACGCGACCCGCAGCGACCGGGCCAGCAACGATGCCAGGCGAGCAAACCTGCCGCAGCAGCGCGCCGGCAAGTCTGCAATAATCGCGGCCCGCGGCGCTCAGGACGAGTGGGGGCGTCGCGCCTGGGAGGCCCTCATGACGGCAGCATCCTCGGCAGTCATTCTTGGCGGCAGCATGAGCGGTCTTCTCGCCGCCCGTGCCCTCAGCTCCAGCTTCGCGCAGATGACGGTCGTCGAGCGCGACCTGCTGACGAGCGGTACGGACGGCCGCCAGGGTGTGCCGCAGGGGGCACACGCGCACGGCCTGCTGGCAAGCGGCTATCGCATCCTCGACGGATATTTTCCCGGACTGCTGGACGAACTCGGCGCCTGTGGCGCGCCGCGCGGCGACGTCGGCAACGATTTCCTCTGGTTCCAGTTCGGCCGTTGGAAATTGCGTCATCACGCCGGCTTGAGCGGCATCACCGTCAGCCGGCCGTGCCTGGAAGCCGCGGTCCGTCGCCGCGTTGCCGGGCTGACGAACGTCACCATCCTCGAGAGCACAGCCTGTGTCGGGCCAATGCACGACCGCGCTACTGGACGCGTCACTGGCGTCAGGATCAGGCCGCGCGGCAGCAGCGCCGAGACCACCATCAGCGCGGACCTGGTCGTCGATGCGACCGGCCGCGGCTCGCACTCGCCGCAGCTGCTCGAAGACTGGGGCTACGGCGCAGCCGTGACGTCGTCGGTGACCGTGGATGTCGGCTACGCCACACGGGTGTTCGAGCGCCAGGCGGGCGAGTGCTACCGCTCGAACGGCGCAATCGTCGCAGCCCGGCCGCCGCGCGAGACCCGCATGGGTGCCGTGCTGGCTGCCGAAGGGGAGCGCTGGGTGGTGACGCTGATGGGGACGCTCGGCGACCATCCGCCGGCGGACGAGAGGGGGTGGACCAGCTTTGCCGCGTCCCTGCCGCATCCGATTGTCTACGACCTGGTGAGCACCGCGCGGCCGCTCTCGGCGGTGGCGACGTACCGCTTCCCGGCCAACATCCGGCGGCATTACGAGCGGATGAAGCGGTTCCCCTCCGGTTACCTGGTCGTCGGCGACGCACTGTGCAGCTTCAACCCGATTTACGGGCAGGGCATGTCGGTCGCGGCGATGGAAGCCGCTGCGCTCGAAGAGGCCGTCCGCCCCGGACTGGAGGGTGTCGCGGCGCGGTTCTTCGCTCGCGCGGCGAAGATCGTCGACATCCCGTGGACGATCGCGACGGGCGAGGATTTCCGCTACCCGCAGGTAGAAGGACCACGGCCGGCCGGTTCGCAGCTGGTGAACCGTTACCTCGAACGTATCCACGCCCTGGCCGGGCAGGACGAGTTCGTCTGCCGCAAGTTCTTCGACGTGCTCAACCTGCTGGCCCCGCCTGCTTCGCTCTTCGCGCCGGCTGTCGCCTGGCGTGTGCTCACCAGCCGCGTCACTCCCGGCCAGGGCTCCCCCTGGGGCCGCTTCGCGCCCGACGCATCCGTATCGGTTTCTGCGTAGGCCGCACTCCGTGCGGTCACGTAGACCAGGTTCCGCGCAGCGGACACGAGATCGGAACGTCACGTCGGACCGATTCGCGCAGCGCCGTAGGGCGGATTTCCGCGCAGCGCCGCAGGCCGGGTTCCGCGTAGCGGACCCGGCATATCCGCGCCCCGATCCGCCGGTCGCCGCCGGTGCGCCGCAGCGGTCCGCGCCGTTCCCTTCCGGTTCTCCGCTCGTCACCACGGAAAAACCGCCGCTCCGCACCGCTGGTGGCGACCGGCACAGGCCGTACCTGCGCCGTCCTCACGCTGCACGCCGGTTTTACGCGCTGCGCCGCGGCGCGAACTAAGCGCCCACACTGCGCGCAGGGACCCATCATGCCGCCGCGCACTACTTTGCGCGTGGGTGATACAGGAACCAGGCAGTGCGCATCAGCGACTGGCTGTGTTCGACATCGTGACCTGCACCCGTGCAGGCGACGAACGCGGTCGAGTAGGCGCCCTGCCGCACCAAGGCGTCGCATCGGTTCGTGCCAGCCAGCGCTGACGAAAGCGCGGCCGTCGCGGCGTCCTCGAGACTGCGCACCGATGCCTCCACCAGCGCGAGCGTGCCCCGTCGACGGTCGGCGATCCGCTGCTGCAGCAGCTGCTGCAGTTGCGTGACTTCGCGCGCCAGGCCGCCGATTGCCGCGCTGACCCCGAACTGCCGCCGTGGATCGACGATCGTCGTACCGATCGCCTTGAACGCAGTCGCCGTCAGCACCGAGAAGTCATCGTCGGGCGGGACGACGGCGAAGTCCGCGGCAGTCGTACACGCGTTGCACGTATACAGGTAGTTGCCGCTGTCGTTCACCCAGTGCACCGCATAGTTGGTGAAGAGCTCCATCGAGATGACGTCCGCGTGCGTGAATGTGTGGCTGTCGTCGGCGTATCGCACCGAGAACGGCCGAGAACATGCGGGCCTGTCCACCCAGATGATCACGTCCTTGGTAAAGTCCGCTGAGCTGACCGTGTTGTCGTAGGTCGTCGTCCAGCGGTAGTAGCTCGGGTCGTTCATCCGCAGGCCGCATGCGCCGGCCGGCGGCACCATCATCGTGAAATCCTCCGAGACGTCGCCCTCGTCGAAATCGCCGACGTAGTCCCACGGCGCAAACCAGGCGCGATACGCGGCGGACGCCGGGCTCGACGACAGCGCGAGCGCGGACAGAACAGTGCAAACCATGGCGATGGTCCCTCGGATAGGGCGCGGCTGCTGACGTGTCATGTTGTGCTCCTGTGAATGAGTTGACGGCTGTGATGCATGAACGCAACGGCGACCGGTTCCCCTCACCGCTGCTCGCGCGGATGTTGCGCAGAGTCATGCGCCTGGCGCGCGACGCGCGTGCTACACTCCGCGCCGTTCCGGCAGCGCATGGCGGGGACCCTGGCCATGACCGATGACGAGCCGCCCGCTCCGGCCTCCAGCGAGGCACATTGGACGACGCTGCGCGCAGCGCTGACCCGCGCCGTCCGTCGTCAGTGCCCACGGTGGTTGAGCGATCACGCCGAAGACCTGGCCCAGGCCGCCCTCGTCAAAGTGATGGCCGTCGCCCGCAACAGTGAGGGGAACAGGTCGCTGACGTCGTTCTATCTGTATCGCGTCGCCCACAGTGAGCTGGTCGACGAGATTCGCCGACGGCAACGTCGTCGCGAGGTTGCGCTGGTGGCGGGTCCCGCTGAAGGGTCGACGGGCGCGGTGATGGAACCGCACGCCGCCGGTGATCCGGAGCGGGATGCGGCATACCAGGAACTGGGCGCCGCCGTGAGAGGCTGCCTGCTGGCAATGACTGCCGATCGGCGGCAGGCGGTCATGCTCTACCTGCAGGGTCATTCCGTTCCGGACGCCGCACAGCTGCTCGGCTGGCCGGCCAAGCGCACCGAGAACCTCGTCTACCGCGGGTTGGCCGATTTGCGGCAGTGCCTGGTCGCGAAGGGACACACGCCATGAGTGCCGCGGAGCCGCCCCGTGACGTCGAACGGCTGCGTGCGGCGCTGGAACGCCTCGGCGAGGACGGCGACTGGCCAGAGGTCGACGCGGAGCGGATCTATGCGGCATTGCACGGCGACATGAGCGCCACGGAACGGCGCGACGTTGTCGACGAGCTGATCCGCAATCCGCGAGCGGCGGCCGCCTGGCGGCTTGCGCGCGAGCTGGCACCAGACAAGGAGGCGACCGCACACGGGCCGCGAACCTGGCGGTGGATGTCGGTGGCCGCTGCGGTAGTGCTGATGGTCGGTGTCGCCTGGTTGTTTCGTCCGTCGCCACCGCAGGCGCCGGTGTATCGCGGCGCCGAGCCGCGCAGCGTTGCTTCGCTGCTGGCGGCAGACGCACCGTTGCCCCGTGCGCAGCCGATCTTGAGATGGACTGCGCTCGAGGGAGCACGCTACCGCCTACGCGTGCTGTCACCAGACTTGGACCTGCTCGAGGAGGCCGACAACCTGGAGCAGGCCGAGTACCGGCTGGCGCCAGGAGTGGTCGCCGCGGTGCCGCCTGGTGGACGCCTGCTGTGGCAAGTCGAAGCGCGCGTCCCGGGCACATCGACCGTCGTGTCGCCGACCTTCAACGTTCTGGTGCCGTAACCCTCGTCGTCACGGTTCTTCCCCGGCGTGCCGGGACTTCAGATAAAGGAAGATCGCCATGGCCATCCACTCAGGTCGCCGATCGCTCAGCCGTCTGGCCCTCGCCGTCTGCTGCATCACCATGCTGCTGCTCGCGGGCGTTCCCACCCGTGCGCAACGCCTGCCCGCTGTGCGCGTCGACAGCGGGTTGATGACGTTCTATGGCACGCCGAAGAGCTCCGTCCGCGCCACCGTCACCGAACTCGGCCCGGCCGGCGCCGAGTCGCGGGTGCGGATCGTGTTCTACGGGGCCGCGGACGAAGTGCTCGCCGTCAACGAAGCCGTGTTGCGACGCGGCAAGCCGGTGCGCCTCGAGCTGCCGCTCGACGATGCGGGAAGGCGAGTGCAGTTGCGAATGTCCGTGATCCTGTTTGGCGCCAGCAGCGACAGTTCGCCGGCGTTTGTGCTCGAGAGTCTCAACGGTCTCGACTTCACCGTTGAGCAGCGGATCTCCTGCGCGCCCCCGTCGGGACGTGACAGTCCGGTGCTCCCGTTCTGCCCCGAGGTCGTCGTCTCCGACATCACCATCGGGCAGTAGGTGTCCCGCATCTCGCCTCGCCTCGTGCTGGCGCTGGCCTGCGTATGTGGTGCGACCGCGGTGACGATCACCGCGGCGCCGGCCGTCGCGCCCGCCGCGCCGCCCGGGACGCCGCCGTCCGCGTCTGCCGCGGCATTCGACGCCTGCGCCCCAGCTGCGGGGACGTCGTGGGCGCAGGATCAGTTGCTGTGCCTCTATCGAGTTGGCCTGGCGGGCGGCGTCCTGCCCGAGACGCGCAGTCGGTTGGTGGAGCTCGGCGCCGGCCGCCGCGACCAGCCCTGGCCGACGCTGGTACTCGGCTACGCAACGGAGCAGCAGGACGAAGAAGGTGCCATCGCGCTGTATGAAAGTGCCGCCAGCGGTTTTGCCGCGTCGCTGGACGCAGAGGGCGAGGTGCTCGCGCGGCACAACTTGCGCAACATCTATCACCGCCGCGGCCGTGCGGCCGATGCAGCCCGCCAGGTTGCGCGAGCGCTTGCGGCCGCAGGCGCATCGCGGCAGCCGCTGGCGGTCGCCAGGGCGGCGGTGCTCGAAGCCAGCCAGATCCTCGAGACCGGAGGCGACGTCAACCGCGCTTACCGCACGTTGCGGCGCGCGCAGCAGCACGCGTTTCCAGGCGGACCGATGGGGCTGCGCCGCACCATTCTGTTCAACCTTGCCAACGCCAGTTTCTATCTCGGCCGGCTCGACGAGGCGATCGAGGCTCTCGAGCGGCATCGCGCGTTGCGTCAGGAAGATGGGTCGACGGCCGACGCGGCGGCAGTCTCATTCAACCTGCTCAACGCCCGTCTGACCCAGGCGGAAGTCCGGCCGCGGCCGGGCGCTCGCGAACGGTTGGTCGCCGAGGCGCACGACGTGCTTGCTGAAGTGCTGGCGCTCGCACGCCCGGCGCTCGTCGCCCGAACGCACCGCGTGCTCGCCGATCTGCTGCGCACGACCGACACGACCGCGGCGTCAGACCATCTCGATCGCTGCCTGGAGATCGCCACCTCCCTGGCCTATCCGGAGCTTCGTGCCGGCTGCCTCTGGACCATGTCGCTGGCCGAGGCGCGGACCGACGCGTCCGGTGCCGAGCGCGCCAGCCGTCAGGCGCTCGCTGCGCTGGCGGCCAACGCTGACGGTCCACTCTTGCTCTACGCGTGGCAAGCTCGCCTCCGGCTCGTGTGGCAGACGATGGCCGAGGCGGATGCGGTGGCAGCATCGCTGCAGGCCTTGGATGCCGTCGAGCGGCTGCGTCATCGGCAGACTGACGAGGACGGCCGCGCCGGGGTGTTCAGCAGCTGGACGCGTGATTACCAGTGGCTGACCGGCCAGCTGCTCGCCGCGAATCCGCCGCGATTGCAGCAGGCTTTCGAAGTTGGCGAGCGGCTGCGCGCCCGTGTGCTGCTCGATCGTCTGGCCCAGGCGGGGTTGCCGGCTGCCGGGCAACCCCGGCGTCGCCAGGAGCCCTCGCTGCTGCAGCAGCAGATCGTCAACACGCAGCGGCAGTTGCTCGAGCCCGCATTCGCGGGCGAACGACGGCATGCGCTGCTCGACCAGTTGCGGCTGCTGGAAATCGAGCAGCGGGAGGAGACCGCTGTCGGCGACGATGTTGACGCCGAGCCGTTGCCGTTTGCCTCACTGGATGCCATCCGTGCCGCGCTGGATGAGGATGAAGCGCTGCTGTGGTACTCGGTCGCGCCGTGGCACGACACCTACGGCGATTTCGGCGGCGGAGCGTGGCTCCTGAGCGTCACGCGCGAGGCTCAGCGCGTGTATCGACTGCCTGACACTGCCGATCTCGACAGCCAGGTCCTGGCGCTGACTGGTCTCCTGCAAGATCGCAACACGCCTGCCGACGCGTGGGGACGCCCTGCCGATCGACTCGGCCGCCTGCTGCTCGGACCTGCCGTCGCCGGGCTGCCGGCGCACATTCGCCACCTCGTGATCGCTTCTGACGGCGAGTTGCATCTTCTCCCGTTCGAGGTGCTTCGCCCTGCGGCCGGCGCGCCGCCACTCGGTGATCGCTTCGAGGTGACGCTCGCACCCTCAGCGACGTTGTGGCTGCACCTCCGGACCCGGCGACAGCATCGCGCATCACCGGGTGCCCTGGTGTTTGCCGATCCCGAGCTCCTGCCGGGGAGCGCAACCGGCGAGCTTCGCCTGGCCGCGCTGCCTGGCGCGCGCCGGGAAGGGCGGGCGATCGCTCGCACCCTGCGACTCGAGGCTGGTCAACTGCGCGAGGGCGCGGCGGCGTCGGAGCAGTTCATCAAGCAGGCCAGGCTCGACGGCGTCGCCGTCCTGCACTTTGCTGCGCACGCCCGGTCGGACGAAGCGTTCCCCGATCGCTCAGCTGTGTTCCTTGCGCCGGGCGATCAGGCTGAAGACGGGTGGCTGCAGCCACAGGAGATTGCCGCGCTCGGGCTCAGCGGGCAGCTGGTGGTGCTGTCCGCGTGCGAATCTGGCAGCGGCTTCCTGCTCTCGGGCGAGGGCCCGCTCAGCCTGGCGCGCGCCTTCTTCGCTGGCGGTGCCGGCGCGGTATTGGCGACCAGGTGGCCACTCCGCGACGACGACGCCGCGTTCTTGATGGAGCGGTTCTACGCCGGCCTGGCGGCGGGCGATAGTGCGGCAGCGGCGCTGCAGCGTGTCCGGCGCGAGGCAATCGAGCGCGGTCTCCCCGCTGCCGCGTGGGCGGGGCTCGCATTGCTCGGCGACAGCCAGGGCGGCGTGCTCACGCCTGTTGCTCCGGCAGCTGGCCGCTGGCGCGCGGTGTTCTTGTCGGTAGCCGCCGTGTTGCTGCTAGCCCTTGTCAGCCTGACGATTCGCGTAGCACCACGTAGGCCGGGTTCCGCGCAGCGGACCCGGCATATTCACACCGTTCATCGCCGCTGATACGCCGCGCCGCGTCGCGCCGTTCCGCCCCGGTCCTCCGTTCGTGACCGCGGAAAAACCGCCGCTCCGCAGCGCCGTCGGCGACCGGCGCAGGTCCGTGACCTGCGCCGCCTTCACGCTGCGCGCCGGTTCTACCCGCTACGCCGTGTCACGGTCCCTCAAGTCGGACCCTCGCCGGAACGACCCGACCCGCCGCGGCCACGCAGTGCACGTAGCCACGCAGCGCCACGTAGCCACGCAGCACCACGTAGGCCGGGTTCCGCGCAGCGGACCTGGCATCTCCGCGCCACCAATCGCCACCGACCGCCGCCGGCGTGCCGCAACGTGCGGCGGCGCCTCCGGTCCTTCGTTCCAACGCGGAAGCGTCGCGCCGCCCAAAGCCGCTTGCGCCGGGTGGCGCCGCGCTCAGCCAGCGGCGTTGCCCCTGCCGACGGGACCGGCTATATCCGCGCCAGCTCAGAAGTCGATGTTCGCGCTGAACTTCATGAACCGCGCCGCCAGCACCGACGTCGGCGTCAACCACCCCTGGGTCGTCCGCGAGTACGACTGGTTGTAGGTCAGCACCGGGTTGGCGTTCATCACGTTGTAGACGTCGATGCCGACGTTGGTCCGCGTCCGGCCGAAGCGCAGCACCTTGGCGACTCGCAGGTCGACGTTGGTGATGCGATCGCCGTAGAGCGTGCCCGGCTCGATCAGGTTGATCGTCGCGTTCGCCGCGCTGTTCGACAGCGGCCGGCCGAGCGAGGTTGCGATCTCGGCGCTGCTGACGATGTAGTTGGCGGAAAGCGGTGCCCCCTGATCCGTGCGGAAGGTGGTGGCGATAGAGACATCGATTTTCGGCACGGTGTAGGCGGCGAGCCCGGTGATGCGCGTGATCCAGCCGGTGCTGGTGGCGCAGTACGGGTTCAGCGCTCCGGTCTCCGGCAGCAGCGCCCGCACGGCGCAGCTGTCCGAATCGGTCTTGCCGGTGTTCATGCCGCCCTGGATGGTCAGCCCGTTGCGCGGCCGCGCGGTGACGTTCACCAGCAGCCCGTTGTAGCGCTGCGTCTGGTCGGCGATCTTGCGCGACAGCGTCACGTAGTTGTCGACGGCGCTGGCGACGTTCTGGTTGACGTCGAACAGCCCGGTGACCGCGCCCCCGCCGCCATTCGGAAGACGCGTGTCCGTTGGAATGGTGACCTGGAACGGCGAGTAGTCGTTCACCGATCGCGCGCGGTTGTCGGTGACCGCGAAGTTCGTCAGCCAGCGCCGGAAGTAGCCGACCTCCGCCGATACGCGCGGCATCAGCTCCTGCTGCACCGAGGCGCCGATCTGCCAATCGCCGGGGCGCACGCCCCAGCCGCCGAGCACGTCGGGATCGTAACGAGTCGCTGACCGCCAGCGGCCTGCCGAAGTTCAGGTCGCTGACCTGACCGCAGATGTCGCCGCCGGTCGCCGACAGGTTCTGCGCCAGCAGGTTGTTCAGGTCGCAGTCGGGATTGTAGTTGCCGTTCACGTCGGTCCACGACCGTGTCACGCCGCCCGCGGTGCCGGCGATGCGCGAGATCGGGTTCGGCGCGATGTAGAGCGCCTGGTTGGTGGCTGCCTCGAGATACTTGCCGACGTTCAGCTTCACCGACGTCCTGCCGGTGCCGAACACGTCCCAGGCAGCGCCGCCGCGCGGCGACAGGTTCTTGTAACCGGTGACGCCGACGGTGCGTGGAATCTCGACGGCGGTGGGCAGGAAGCGGGTCGGGCCGAGCTGCTGCTCCGGGAAGTAGCTGCGCGCGTAGTCGAACCGCAGCGCGCCGGTGAGCGTCCAGCGGCCAAACGTCGATTGATCCTGCACGAAGAACGCGTCCGATCGCGTCCGGTTCCTGGTCTTGAACGTGTTCAGCGTCTGCGTCAACTGGTTCGGTACCGCGTTGTTGACGCGGTAGACCAGGTTCTGGCGGTTGGTGAAGTTGCGGATCGTATAGATGTGGAATGCGCCGTTGTAGCCGGCCTTCATGCTGTGCGCGCCGGTGACGTACGAGGCCGAACTGCGCCAGTTGACCTGCGTGCCGGTGTTGCTGCCCCAGTTGGGCGAGCGATAGGTCAGCCCGGCGATGTTGGCGTTTGCCGGACAGCCGGCAGTGCACTGCTCCACGACGCGCACCAGGTCGCTGAGATCCGTGCCGGGTACCTGGCTGCCGCCGAAGTGGGTGCCGAAGGTGCCGAGGCCGCTCTCCAGCAGCAGCCGGCTGGTGGCGGTGGAGGTCCAGGTCGCCTGTTGCACGCGCTGATACTCGCCGCGGCCATAGGCCTTGCGGCCGCGATAGCCGGCGATCTCCGGTGCATTCACCGCGCTCGCCGAGGCGGTGGACGATCCAGGTGCCCCGGCCAGGATGTATTCATCGGTGGAATGACGGCAGGCTTCTTCGACCGACTCGTCAACGGCGCCGCTCTCGCACGGGCGCTGCTCGTCCCAGAAAATGCCGAAGCGGTTCTTCGGCGTCGCCTGGGCGGTCAGCCGCAGGTTCATCGCCGTCCAGCTGCCAGCCTGCACGGCGGGGCGGCTCTTGTCCGGCTCGTAGGTCCACTTCGTCGGGTCACCGGCATTCTTGTTCGCCCACATGTTCGGGATCTGGCGGAAGGCGCCCTCGTCGCGCAGGCCGGCGAAATACCACAACCGATCCTTGAAGATCGGCCCGCCGATGGTGAAGTTGTGGTCCCACAGCTTGATCACGTCGCCGCCGCGCTGGAAATTGCGGTCGAGCAACCCCTGGTCGATGTTGCTGCCGACCATCCAGTCGCGCACGCTGGCGACGTAGAAGGTGCCTCGCACGGTGTTGCCGCCGGTGCGGGGCACGATGCTCACCGATGGTCCGCCGACCTCCGCCTCGCCCAGGCCGCCGGAGGTGGTGAAGGCCACTTCCTGCGAGTTGCCGATCTCCACCAGGTAGCTGGAGACGCCGCCGCCATTCAGCGCGCGAGCCGACGCTGAGGCCGTCGAGCTGCACGCGTCCTTCGTTGGCCCGGCCACCAGGGCCACCGAACACCTGATTGCCCGGCGTGACCTGGATGTCCTGGTTGTTGCCGGTGCCGACCGTGACCGCCGGGTTCATCTGCAGCAGCGCGCCGTAGCTGCGCGCCACCGGCAGTTCCTTCACCGTGTCACCATCGACCACCGTCTGGCGACGGATGCTCTGCACGTCGACGATCGGGCTCTCGCCAGTGACCGTCACTGTTTCCGCCAGCGAGCCGACGCGCATGTCGGCGTTGACCGTGGCGACGAACTGCCCCTGCAGCTGGATGTCGTCGCGCAGCAAGGTGGTGAAGCCGGTCAGCGTGAAGGTTACCGAGTACAACCCCGGCCGCAGGTCGACGATGCGGTATTGGCCTGATTCGTCGGTGATTACCGTGCGCGAGCGCTCGATCAGTGCCGGACTGGCGGCTTCCACGGTGACGCCAGGCAGCACCGCGCCGGAGGTGTCGCGGACCGTGCCGGTGATCGATGCCTGGGCGAAGGCGAGGGACGGCAGCAGGACTGCCAGGATGAGCGCGCCGACAAACTGCAGTGGCAGACGCATGGTAATCCTTGTTTCGTGGCCGGTTGGCGTGGCGCGTCGGTGATACGTGTGCGGCGTATTGAACACGCCGACCCGATTAGTGTCAAGGCTGCACCCGCGATTGCCAGAACAGCAGGCGGCAACGCCACGCTGGCGCGCAAGACGCAGGTAGACCGCATGGCATCCGTCTTCGCCCGTGACGCCTCGCCACCCCGAGTAGGTTCGCCCTTGCGATCGGCAAGACGGGTGGGATAGATTCCTCGCGCCGGAGGGCTCCCCCCACCATGAATCGACTCCGTGTCGTCGGCGTTGTACCAGCCTTGGCGCTGGTGTTCCTTGTACACACGACGTTCCCATCCGCTGCGCACGCGCAATTCGGGCGGACGGTGGCGAAGACCGCGTTTTGTCTTGGCAGTGCGGTAGGCGGCTATTACCTCGGCGACAAGATCGCGAACCTGGCCATAACCAAGATGAAGCTGACCGGCCAGGATGCGGCCAAGGCGAGGCTTGGCTTCAAGATCGGCACGGCCGCCGCGTTGTGCGGGACCAGCGTCCTGATTGCCAACAGCGTCTACAGCAAGTTGAGCAAGCGCGATCGCGAAGCGCGGGCGAAGGAGATGGAGGCGGCGCTGGCTGACGCCGGCTCGGCGCCCCGAAGCTATGTCCTGCCGGAGAGCGGGATGGCGGGAAAGATGACCGCCCAGCCAATCGAGATTGACGATGACGGCAAAAAGGAATGCCGGGTGGTCGTCGACGAACTGGCCGGGCCGGATGACCCGGCGATGGTGCGGATGTGCCGCACACCACCGAAGACCCAGTACAACGTCGACTTCTAGCCGTGCGACTTCTCTTCCTCCTCGGCGCCGTACTGGCGGTGAATGTCACCGCTGCGGAAGCCTTGAAGTTCGAGGGTACTGCCGACATCCGACGGTCGCGGCGTGCTGCTGATTCGCGACTGTGGCGGGATGCTCGAGGACTACGACTTCGGCGCCGACGGCAAGGTTCGCCAGGGCGCTGATGGCAAGGTGCTGACGAAGTGCCAGCCGTGGGAGAAGAAGTTCGAGGGACCGAAGGTCTACGAGGACCCGGCCACGAAGGCGGCGTTGCGATATGCCGGGGATGCCGCCACCGCCGCGTCGTATCTCGACAAGGCGCGCTCAGGCTTTTTCGAGGTGTGGCTGGTGTCCGGTGGCGGCAGTCTGCCGATGGGTCTCGAGATCGGCCGACTGTTGCGCAGACACCGCACGACGGTGCGAGTCCCCGATAAGGCACGACTCGAGCGCGCCGGACGGACGCCGCTCCTCGACGCTGACGAATCGGTCAGTTGCGTCAGCTCCTGCACGGTGGCCTTCATGGGCGGCCTGTTCCGCTACAAGGACGACGCCGCCACCTACGAGGTGCACTCTGCCTCTGGCGTCCAGGGCGGCATCGGCGACGACGAGCGGGAGCAGCTCGCGCGCGGTGATCTCGATGGTCTTGCCGTGTCCGAGTTCGTATACGCGCGCTACAGCGCACGCCAACTCCTCACCCACTTTCAGAACACCCTGTTGCTCTATACCCGTTCGCCGCAGCGCGCGGAGGACGACAAGGCCTTCCAGCAGGAAGCGGTCGACACGCGTGGCGTGAGCGTTCCCTATTCGCCGGCGCAGAAGGCCCGGGATCTGCAGCGTCTCCGAGACGAAGGTGTCGACGCCGCCGGGCAGGACATTCTGATGCGCATGGAACGCGACAGCATGCGGGCAGCCATCGAGGAAATGCGGCTGCGCCTCCCGAGCCTCGGGCCACGAGCAGAGCCGGCCCTGAAGATGCTGGCATCGATGTACGACGTCGGCATTCTCGCAACGCAGACACTGTCGAAGCAGACAATGCTGAGCATGGGATACCTGACGCGGGATGCGCAGGTCGAACCCTGATGGCGCACACGCTGGTTCGCGCATTGGCGGCGGGAGCGATGTCGATCGGGATGGCCCTGGCCGTGGGTCTCGGCGTCGAGGCGCAGAGCCGCGAGACACTCGAGACCGAAGTCACGGCTGATGGCGACGTCATCCTGCTCAAGTGGACCAAGAAGCACACGTGGGATGCCGAACTGCAGGCGGCAGCGCCGGTCCTGCTGGCCGAGTATCGCGGGCCGAATGGCGCCGTCGGCGCCGACTGCCTGCGCGCCGGCGCCGCCGCACCACCGGTCTCCGCGGTGCGCGGCGGCTTTCAACGCGGTCTCGCGTCGGCGTGCGGGGCAGTCGGCGTCGTCCCCGGAAAGCCCGACGATCGGGTTGTGCGATACCGCCTGCCGGAGCTGCTCACCTCGGCGCCGGCTGGGCCGGTGTGTCTGTACTTCCAGCTACCGAACCAACGCATCCTGCCACTGCGGCTGTCCAACCAGCGCGGCGACAGGACCTCGCGATTTCGCCATGAGGACTGGGAACGGGAGGTCGCACGGCAAACCTCTGCCCGGGACGCGCAGGGGTCGATAGCAACCCTCGAGCGCAACGTCGCCGTGCTGACCGCCAACGTCGAGCGGTTGCGCGCGAATAATGCCCAGCGCCGCTGGGCGTCGACCGCGGCGTGCGCGGCGATTCCGCCCCCGGCGATCGAGGCGGTAGGAGCGAACGAACGTCCTCTCGCGGCTCCAGCGGAACGGGATGCCGTCGCCCGCCAGGTCTGCGTCATGCAGGTGTCCTACGCGGACAAGCTGCTCGAGGACAACAAGATCAAGGATATGGATCGCTTGACCACCCGGCTGCTGCTGCCGCCGGGTGAGCTGCAGGAGATGCTCGACTCGCTGGAGGCGTCTGGGCAGCAGTTGACGCCGCTCTTCCGGCAGCGGAAGACCGAGGTTGCAGCGTATCTGCGCGACTGGCAGCGCTGGGCGCCACAGGTGCGGGCGTATCGCGCGTCGCTGCAGGCACAGGGCAAGCGCCCGCACTTCGGCGAATACGATTCAGAACTCAAACTGCAGTCGTTGACCGCCGCGGTTGGCGACCGTATTGCCAAAGGGACGCGCAGCGGCGGGGTGGAGGCTGCGGATCTGCTCGGGTTCGTCGGCGGTTCGGTCGAGGCCTACAACCGTTGCCTCGCGGACGGTCACGCGCAGATGGAGACCGCCTATCGCAGCGATACGCAACTGCGGCAGCAGGAACCGGTTCTGCTGAAGCGCGCCCACGATCAGCTGATCCAGGCCTGCGTCAACGGCGTCACCACCCTGAGCCAGGAGCAGGCGAAGCTGGTTGAAGAACAGGGACGCGTCGCCCAGGCGGAGCAGGCGTTGCGCGCGGCAACCGCGACGCCGTTCGGTCCGATTCCGCGGCGCAACAAGGAACTGAACGCGGTGGCCTGCGCTCCCTGACGCTCCCGTCCTATAAACCGGCGTGGCGCGTCGAACTCTCTAGCGCGCGGTACTTCCCGCCGAGATAGCCAGCAACGATGTCGCGGGCTGGCGAGCGGCACGCCGGCGAGTCGAAGAAGTAGATGCAGTTCGGCGCGCCGTCGACGAACGTCAGCACCAGGCTTCCCGCCGTCGCCCGCTCGAAGCCGACGAACGAATAGCTCGCTTCGATTCGGGCCGGTTGTCCCTGCGCATCGCGCGACACGACGTTCACCGCGCGGACGCTGCCGCGCTGGTACTTGTTGACCAGCCAGGTGCGGCTCTGGTCCGCGATCAGGTCGTCGATCAGTCGTGCGTAATCTTGATCCCCGGCGGCGACGGTGGTGCGGACCGGTAGCGTTGCCGGCGACGTGGCAGGCTGTCCCTCGAGTTTGAGCGGCGCCAGGTTCAGCGTGAAGCGGCGGAGGTTCTCGCCGAAGCGCTTCAAGCCTGGCCCGCCGCACGCGTTCGCTTCGACAACACGCGCCATGTCGTCGCGCGCGCCCTTGACCTGCGCCACCATCTGCATCGCCGTCCCGATCGGGTTTCCCGTCGTCAGCAGCTGCATGGCACTGCGGAAGGCGTCCGCCGCCTGCACGCGTTCGAGCTGATTCTTCGCCGCATACAGCTCGGGGTCGGCGTAGAGTCCGGTGCGGACGTCGACCCATTCGACACAGACGCGCGAGATCTCCACGCCGAAGCCGTTCCTGGTGACGCTTTCGGTGGCGCATTGCTGCGACAGCATCTCGACCTTGTTTGGCGGCAGGGAGGCGCTGCAGCGTTGCGCGAACGCGGTGAGATAGCCCTGCAGCACGGCCGGCAGCAGCGCGCCGTCGTGCGTGATCGTGCTCTGCGCGAAATCACCGCGATAAATGGCGGTCAGTGATGGCTCATTGATCAGCCCCTGCGCCCGGAAGCTGTCTAGCCTCGGCGCAGCTTCGACGGCGGCGGCCGGGCTGGCCGCCGGTGCAGTCGTCGCCGCTGCCGGTACAGCCGCGGCAGGAGCCGCCGGCTTGACCGGGTAGCGTGTCGAGCCGGCCGGAGCCGGGGCGGTGGGCGACGCGGCCGGCGGTGCCTTGGCCGGTTCCGGTTCGGGCGCCGTCGATGGCGGCGCTTCCGGAGTTGCCGGCGGTGGTCTGACTGGATACTTCGGCGCCGGCCTCGGCGCCTGCGTCTGCGCCGGTGCTTGCCCGCGCCCCTGGGCTGCGCCCGGACTCGTGGCCACCGCCATGGCCAGAAGCGCGAGGCACAGAGTTCTGGAAGCGCACATTGTGTGGCGGGTCATCATAGTCGAACGGCTCCTCTCCACCGCAAGCGCGTACGTTGCGTCCGCCTTTAGCGGAACCGCGCAAACGTAGGCTTCTACGCTTCGCAGCACCTGCCGGGCCGCTCCGCGTTAACCCGGCCTACTTCTGTTCCTGGCAGCTGCTGGCGTTCAGGACGGTGCGCGAGCCGCTTGGCGATGGCGGTGTGCCGATCGCGCGCAGCGCCTGCTGCTCCCGGTCGCTCTGCGCCTGCATCGCGTCGCGTGTCGCGGTCAGCTGTTGCAGCAGCGTGAGCTCCTGGCGGCACTCGCGTACGAAGAACTCGTGAGCGGCCTCGGCGCGCCGCGGTGCCGACGAGGCGAGCGACTGCCAGCTGTCCCACTTGATCCGCAACTGCTTGCGTACATCCTCCAGGCAGCCGGAATAGGCGTCGAGCATCACGCCGGCGATACCGAGGATGTCGCTTGGCGACGCTGGCGGCAAACCCTCGACCGCCCACTCGGCCTGGTGCGCGCGGGCAAGATCACGTCCGAACACCCGCAGGGCCACCGGCGGCGCCGTCGACGGCAGCTCGAGCATCTCCAGCGACGTGCCGACGTGCGGCTCGTAGAGGGCCATTGCTGCCGCCAGCCGCTGCCAGTCGCGGCGGAATTCTGCTGCCTGCGTCAGCCGTCCGGCGCGGTCGCCGACTGGCGATTCCGCAGAAACGGCCGAGAGCATGCCATCGACGACATCCGGCAAGGTGAAGGTTGCGTTGCTGAACAAGGCCGCTATGATCTTGCCTGGCTCGCTTCCGGTTCCTCCCGCTTTAGCCACCGCCGGCACCAGAACCTTCGCCACGACTCCCTGCGCCCAGGTCCGCGCGACCCAGACGCGGTGCACACACACGCGGCGGGTCACATCGTCGTGCGACTGCGGCGAGACCACATCGTACGGTGCGACCGCCGCCGTGCTTGGCACCGGGGTGACGATCCGATCGCAATCGCCGGCGGTCGCCCAGCCTCTGCGCGACACCACCGCCTGCTGCGCCGTGACGTTGTGCGTGGCAATCACCAGGGAGCGGTCTGCGTCGGCGACCCGTGCTTGCGCGGCGCGCAGGTCGCCGCGCGCGCGTACGTGCCGTTCCCAACTCTCGTCGCGGAATCCGGCGGTATCGCTGTCCTGCTTGTCTGCCCGGCGGATCGGTAGCACCCGGCGGTTGGGCAGCTGGACGAACAGGCAGATCGGACCTTGCGGGCGCGACCGGAGATCGCTCGGCAGGGCGAAACGGAAGCGCCGCTCCGTGGTGCCCGTGGCGGCCGCGGTACTGATTACCTCGGAGGTGACGCGGCCTTCGGCTTGGTACCGCGCCACCAGCTGGGCCCCGGCGCGGCTCAAGTCCGCATTCCAGGGGTGATTCTTGTGCCAGGCGACACTGACGCCGGCAGCGTCCGTCGACACGGTGGTCCACACCGTGTCCTTGCCCTGGGCGGCACTGAGCGACGCCAGCAGCATCGAGAGCGCCACGCCGCCAACGAGGCGCACGACCGTAAGCGTGACGGCGTTTCGCGGGTCGATCATGGCCCCACCGGATTGATGATGACTGTGGTGTATCCCATCTCTTCCAGCGTCTCGCGGCTGAGACTGGCCGTGAAGATGATGCGGCTCGAATACATCGCCTCCAGCATCTTCAGCGCGGCGCCGGCGCGCGGCCCCAATTGCGGCACCAGCATCCGCAGTTCGGCGATCGCCTGCGCCATCGAGTCGCGCTCGATGCGCATCAAGGTTTCCTGGGCGGCGGTTTCGCCCTCGCGCCGGAACCGTTCGGCGTCCGCCGCGGCCCGCGCGCTGCCGGGGTAGTCGCTCGCCGGCGCCGTGCGGCTCCACTCCTGCAATCGCCGCGAGTTGGACACGCCGACCCCGGGCGGCAGCAAGGACAGCTGGAAGTACGTCACCAGCCGGGCTGCCCAGCCGCGGGCGTCATCCAGTTCCTCTGCGGCGGCCCTGGCCAGCTCCGCGTGCGCGTCCCAATTCAACCGCTTCAGCACGCCGCTGGTGTAGCCGTTATCAAAACCGCGGAGAAAGGCTGACGCCGCGTGCACCTCGTAGGTCGCGCCTTCGTCGACGATGCGGAAAAAGCCGCCCATGAACGCCACCGTGCAGGCGCTGACGCAGTGATAGCCGTGCGGCACGCGAACGGTCGCCTGGTATTCCCTGAACACTTCGCCAACCTTGATGCCTTCGTCGAGGTTGCCGCCACCAGAGATGAGCCAGATCTCGGAGAAATCGCGACTCATCACCCGCCGCAGCCTGGCGGCGTCGCCGCTGGCGAAGCCGCTCGTCTGCGCGGTGCAGCCGGAATCCTTGAAGTTCTGTTTGCCGCAGTCGCGCACCAGCAGGATGCGGTGACCGTCCACCGTGACCGGCTCAAACAGCAATGCCTGCGCTGGGGACGCTGCGCACAACAGGACGGCCGCAACGCACGGCAGCAGGCACAGTCCCCGGAGCATGGCCCCTCGCACACCTCTCGCCATCGCCGTCAGATTGCCTTGACCGCCCACGCCCCGTTGGACCCCTTGCAGTACTTGACCAACGCTTCGTCGCCAGCGAGACGATCCTGGATGACGCGGCACTCCTGATCGCCCTGGACGACCGCCGGCTGCGCCACGACCACGCCCTGCAGTGACGGCGTATCCGGATCGACGTAGGCGTATGGCGTCGGCGCGGAGTCCTCGAGTGCCTTGAGGATCTCCTGCTGGCGCGACTCCATCCCGCGCTTGCTCAAGCGGCTGTAGGTGGTGCCGGCGATCGCCGCACCGCCGCCGCACAGTGCCAAGCCGATGCCGATCTGGAATGCCTTCTTGTGCTTGGCCGCATCGGCAGCGCTGAGATTGAGCCGCTTCGCCTCGAACTTCGCGACCTCTTCGCCGATCTTGACGCCGGCGTAGCCTCCGGCGCCGCAGGCGGCAACCTGCGTCAGGCGCTTCCAGATCTGTGCATCTGCCGGTGCCGGCAGCACGCCACCAAGCGCAGCCGCGAGGAGAAGGGCGTAAACAAGGGGTCGTTGCTGGAAGACGGAGATGGTCATGGTTGAACCTCGAGCATGAAAGCCGGCAGGCGGTCGGGCGAGGACGCGACACCGTGTTAGCATCGGCGTCCTCGCGGCCGCGTTGCGGCCCTACAACACCATTCGAGAAAAGCCGGTCGCGACGGACAGTCGGCCGGATCTTTTTTCGATCGGCAGGAGGACCCCCATGGTGCCGGAGGGCGAAGCCGCTCGGAACGACGAGATGTTCAGCGTCGCTTACGACGAACTGCGCCGGCTCGCCCGCGCCCTGAAGCAGGGCTCCGATCAGCCGACGCTGAACGCCACCGCCCTCGTGCACGAGGCCTACCTGAAGCTGTCGAAGGCGAGCCGGTATCGCGCTGAATCGCCAGCGCATCTCAAGTACACGGTGGTGCAGGCGATGAAGCAGATCCTGCTCGACGCCGCGCGGCGTCGTGCCGCCGCGATCCACGGCGGCGGTCCCGAACCGATGCGGCGCGTGTCGCTGGACGATCCGGCGGCGCAAGCGTCCTTCCTCGACCCGCAACACCTGCTGTCGATCGGTTTCGCGCTACAGGCGCTGCAGCAGCAGAACGAATTGCAGGCGCGCGTCTTCGACCTGCAGTTCTTTGGCGGCTTCCAGATCGCCGAAATCGCCGAGACGGTTGGCGTGTCGGAGAAGCGGGTGCAGCGGCTGCTGCGGATGGCGCGTGCCACGCTCGCCGTGGCGTTGGCGCCTGCCCCCACGCCGTCCCGCAGCGGGGCACGGCCATGACGCCGGAGCGTGAACAGGCGATCGAGGACCTGTTCGAGCGGCTCGCCGACCAGCCGGTGTCCGAGCAGAAGCGGCTGCTCGCCGAGGCGTGCGGTGATGATGACGAACTGTTCACGGCAGTCGCCACGCTGCTCGACGGAGACGCACGCGAGCATCCCGTGCTGCAGCTGGACACCGCGCATCTGGCGGACGCGCTGCTCGGCACCGACGCAGCGGCCGTCACCGGGCGCGTTGGCCGCTACCAGGTTTGGAAGTACCTCGGCGAGGGTGGCATGGGTGCCGTCTACCTGGCTACGCGCGAGGACGTCGGCGGCCTCGTCGCCCTCAAGTTCCTCCGCAACGCCTGGGCATCCCCGGCGGCCAGGCGTCGCTTCGCCCGCGAGCAGTCCACCCTCGCCAGCCTCACCCATCGTCACATCGCGCGCCTCTATGACACCGGCGTCAGCCACGGTCAGCCCTGGTTCGCGATGGAGTACGTGGACGGCGTGTCGATCCTCGAACACAGTCGTCGTGCGGCGCTGGACCTGACCGCCCGCCTGCGCCTGTTCCGCGACGCATGTGCGGCAGTCAGCTTTGCGCACCGCAGGCTCGTCGTGCACCTCGACCTCAAGCCGGCAAACGTGCTGGTCGATGCGGAAGGCGAGGTGAAGCTGCTCGACTTCGGCATTGCCCGTCAGTTGATGCAGGACGGCCACTCCGCAGCGACGACTGCCGGCAATCGCGCGTTGCTGTCGATTAATTACGCGTCGCCGGAGCAGATCCTCGGCGAGCCGCTCGACGTCCAGGCGGACGTCTTCGCACTTGGCGTCTTGCTCTACGAGTTGCTGGTCGGCACCGTGCCGGTCGACCTGAGCAAGGCCACGGCAGCGACGCTGTCGGCGGCGCTGCAGCAGGAGCCACAGCGGCCGTCACTGGCGAGCGGTGGCGGCGGTGGGGGGGGGCGCGGCGGCGTTGGCGGAGCCGTCCGCGCATCACGGGCGCAGTGGCGCGAACTGGACATCATCTGCCTCAAGGCGATGAGCCGTGACAAGGCAGAGCGCTACGAATCGGTGGAGCGGCTGCGCGCCGACATCGATCACGTTCTCAACCACGAGCCGATCGAGGCGCCGATGCGTCGTCGCTGGCTCTATCGCACGCGCAAGTTCGTCACCCGTCATCGCCGGGCCGTCTCTACCGCCGCTGCCGTGGCTGCGACACTCGCCATCGTCGTGCTGTTCTTCAACGTCCGGCTGATCGAAGCGCGCGACCAGGCCGTTGCTTCTGAAGCGCGCATGCAGCGCATCTACCGCCTGATGCTCAACCTGTTCGAAGGGGACGACAGTGCTGCCGGACCGGCAGCCGGCCTGCGCGTCGTCAGCCTGCTCGATCGCGGCGTGCGCGAGGCCGAGAGCCTGCGCCAGGAACCGGACCTGCAGGCAGACTTGAAGTACACACTGGGCGGCCTCTACCACAAGCTCGGCCATCTCGATCGGGCCGAGCCGCTGCTGGTGTCGGCGCTCGAGGCGAAACGCACGCTCTTTGGTGCAGACGATGCGCGAACGATCGCGCCGCAACTGGCGCTGGCGCAACTGCGGCTCGACGGATCGGCGGACGGGGAGGCGAGGCGGCTGGCGGAGGAGGCCCTCGGCCTGGCGCGGAAACGGTATGCGCCAGGCTCTACTGAAGTGGCAACCGCAACCGCCGTAGTCGGCAAGGTCCTGGCCGCGCAGGGGAAGTATGACGAGGCGCTGCCGCTGCTGGAGCGTGCCGTCACCACGTTGTCGTTGGGATCTGAAGGACCGGAGTTGTCGGAGGCGCTCGGCGACCTGGCCAACACGCACTACTACCTCGGCCACGTGGAAGAGTCGGAGGCGATCAACGTGCGCGGCCTGGCGCTGGATCGCAGGGTGTTCGGCCGCGGGCATCCCAACGTTGGCGTCGATCTCTACAACCTGGGCAACATTGCGCTCGATCGCGCGAAGTACGCGGAGGGCGAACGGCTGTTTCGCGAGGCGCTCGCCATCAACGACGCGTGGTACGGAGCGGAGCACCCCAAGACCGCGGCGACGCTGCTGATGCTTGGCCGCTCCGCGGCATACGTCGGTCATGCCGCCGACGCCGAGCGGCTGTATGGACGTGCGCTGGAGGCGATGCGCGCTGTCTACGGCGAGCATCACCTGCGGTACGGCAGCGTGCTCAGCCTGATGGGCGACCTGGCGCGTGACCGTGGCCGGTTCGACGAGGCGAGCCGGCTGTTCGAGCAGGCCGCAGCGGTGTTCAAGGAGACCGTCGGCGCGGAGCACGAGTTCTACCTGCACCAGTTGTCGAACATCGGCTCGGTGCTCGTGGCGAGAGGACGCTACCGGGAGGCGGCCGACATCCTCGCTCCGTCAGTCGCGCGACTGGTTGTCGTCGTTCCCGATCAGCGTTACACCGGCCTTGCCCAGATCCGGTTCGCTGCGGCCCTCACTGGTCTCGGGCGCTACCGCGAGGCCGAGCAACAGGCCAGCGCCGGTTACACGCTGCTGCAAAAGGCGACCGCGCCCGCGTCGGTGGAGCTGCAGGAAGCCCGGCGCATCCTCGACACCGTTCACAAGCACTTGCAGGAGCCAGTGACGTAGGCCGGTCGAGTCGACGGCCCCCGCCCTTGGCGAAGGCGGAATCTGTCGCGCCGCCGTGACCTGCGCCGCCTTCCAGCTGCGCCGCGGTTTACCCGCTGCTGGGTGTCACGGTCCTTCAAGTCGGACCGTCGGTGGAACGGCCGGCCCGCGGCAGCTTGGCGGCGCTGATCCGGCGCGCGTTTGACACCGCGGGTAGGCATTCGCTTCGTTGACCCGGCCCGGTTCTCGGACTTAGAGCCATCGGGCCCTGGGGCAGGCCCCGGCGGAGGGGCATGGGCGGAGAACAGAGCAGCCCCGCCTCTTAGACCAGCTAGATCAGCCCCTTGTGCTCGAGGCGGGTGGTCAGTGACGTGAGTGCGTCGCTGTTCCGGTTCACCGTTGTGATCAGGCCCACAACAGCATCGACGACGATGCGGACGTCGTCGCGCAGGGACTCCAGCTCCACTCTTGTCGCGAGCGGTTGCAGGTCCTCTTTCGTAGCGAAGCGCTCGAGATCCTCTCCTTCGTCGCGAAGCGCTCGAGGTCCTCTTTCGTCGCGAAGTGCTCGAGGTCCTCCTTCGTCGCGAACCGCTCGAGGTCCTCTTTTGTGGCGAAGCGCTCGAGGTCCTCTTTCGTCGCGAAGCGCTCGAGGTCCTCCGTCGTGGCGAACCGCTCGAGGTCCTCCTTCGTCGCGAATCGCTCGAGGTCCTCTTTCTGGGCGGACCGCTCCAAGTCGCGCTTCGTCGCGAGCGTTGGCAAAATATGCTCAACACGGGCGAGCCGGCGATCAACATTCTCGAGGATCTGTTCCATCTCGGTCTGCGTCATGGTGCCGAATCCCTCGCGAACTGCCGGATCCGGTGAAGAACCGGATCCTACCATCGTCGCCAGGGGGCAACCACCGTGCCGCTACTCCATGTCCAGCCCTTCGCAGACCAGGCAGAGTTCCTCGATGGCGACCGCGCTGCTCTTGGCGTGCAGGTGAGGGCCGTGCCACGCCGCCGGCTGCGCGTTGCGCAGGCGCCAGGTGACCACCGCGTTGCGCGCATCGTCGAGCAAGGTGATCGTCACCATGCGCCGATCCGGCGTACCGCTGATCACGCCGTTCACCCACTCGAACAGGTCCGTGGAGCCGACGACGCCACGCTTCAAGGTGATGTTGGTGAACTTTCGCAGACCGGGAATCTTGGTTGCGGCCATCGACTTGTCATTGCCGTTGCGATAGTCGACGTATTCGATCGAGGCGCCCAGTCCTGTCACCTCGGAGAACCCGCCGACGACCGTCCCGGGGCTGCCGTCGCCCTGGTTGCCGCCGAGCGAGACGAGAAAATTGAAGGCGCCGTAAGGCTCGTCACGAAGCACCGCCACGGTGTGTCTCCTTTCGAATGAGGTTGTTTTCTTTCTTTGGACCGCGGACCACCGGGCCGCGCGCCTACACCCACTCGATCCGCTCGCAACAGATCTCCAGTTCTTCCATCGCGATGTCGTTGGCGAGCGCGTTGAACTCCGGCCCTGACCACTTCAGCGGCCGGCAGCCGTGCAGGGCAAAGGTGTTGACGATCGCCCCTGTCGCATCGCACTGGTGAACGATGACCGTCCGTAGGTCGCGCTTACCGGCGGCGGCTGCCTGGCGCCACTCGTAAAGCTGCTTCGACCTGGTGATCGCACGTCGCAACGTCACCGAGGATGGACGTGGGTCGACCGGCGCGTCAGGCCTAGGCTGGGCAGGTCGATTGGCCGGCGGCCGTCCCGTACTCACCGGCGGCAGCGCGTCGCAGGCCTGTAGGCGGCTGATCTGGCACAGGCCGATTTCTTCATCGCCAATCAGGACGCGGAAGTAGGCGTTGCTCAGGGGCGCCTGCGCATTGCGCGCAGCCGTGTCTGCGCGGCGCACAGGTTTGCCCTTCTCGCCGCTCTTGCGCGCAACTGCCATGGAGGGCGGTATTGTAGTCGCCGCCGTGCGCAGCGACGCAGCTTATTACGCCGGCGCGCGACCGGGAAGCTGGCCGCCGTCGGCCGCCGTGGTCCCTATGGAGTGAATCGCCACAGCGCCGTGGCCAGCTGCGGCCCCGAGCGCGGGTTGTACCAGGCCATGTCCTGGATGCGGGAGGTCGTCACGTAGATCGATCCGTCCGGCCCCTCGGCCAGCGTGTCTGGCCAGCGCAGCCGCCGGTCGCGCAGCACCGTCGTCACCTGGCCATCCGCCTCGCGACGCTTGATCGCGTTCTCCTCCAACGCGGTGATGTAGATGCGGCCGCGCGCGTCCATCAGCAGGCCGTCGGAAACGCCGTTCTCGCCAACGCGTTCGACGCGGGCCGCCAGGTCCGCTGCCGGCAGCGCCGCATCCACCAGTGCCGACGTGGCGATGCGATAGAGCGTGCGACCCGTGAGCGCCTGCCAATACAGGTAGTCGCCATCGGCGGACAGGGCGATGCCGTCCGCCGAGAACTCCGCACCGCGGCCATCTGGCCGGCGCAGCTCGCGGCCGTCGGTCTTGACGACGACATCTTTCTCCGCCTGCGTGCTCGGGTGACCGTGCAGCACGCGCCGGGCCGTTGCCGACGTGAGATCGACCACGACCAGCCCTCCCACCGCGCCGGAGTCGGTGAGGTAGGCGTGCCGGCCATCCGGGCTGAAGCGGACGTCGTTGAGATAGCTGCCCTGCGGCGCCACCTGCTCGTCGAAGTGGACCGTCCGCGTCACAGTGTTGGTTGCCAAGTCGATCTTGACCAGCTTCGGCCCGCCGGGCACGACGGCGGCGGTGGCCGGCGCCGCCGGGTCGAGCACCCACAGCGCGCCCTGCCGATCGACAACCACGCTCTGGACGCAGACCCAGTGCGTGCGCGGATCGATGGCGTTCTTCTTCGCGTTGCGCCAGCGGTTCCACTCCTCGTCCGGGAAGGGGCGCAGCCTGCCGTCGGGCAGCACTTCCGCGACCGAGATCGGCGCATCTTCCGTCCAGCGCGGGAAGTTGACGAAGATGCGGCCGTCGCGGGCGACCGTCACGCCGGTCACCTGGTGGTCGAAGGCCGCCACCTGCTGCAGGCGTTCGCCGGCCTCGCCGGAGGAATACGACCGGCGCGACTGCGCCCGCATGAGCACCGCTGTGCCGGCGGCCGCGGTCGCCAGCGCGGCGGCAATACTCCACTTCTTGTTCTGCATCATCGTCCTGGCTCCACTCACCGGTGCTGGGAGCAAGCCGGGTACCGGCAGCTTATGGCCGAGTCAAACACCAGGAGTCTTTTCCTTTGCGATCGCTTGCCGGCTCAAATCTCATCCGCGACAGCGTTGTGAGGCCTGGCACTTCTCGTTCGCGAGCTGCTGAAACGCCGACCATCGTCGAACATCACCGCTACGCGGACCGCATCGGCCGTCCGCGAACTAGGTGTCCGCGCCGGCGAGATAATCAACGGTCACGCGACGGCCGCCGCAAACTCGGCGAACAGATCTCCGGGCAGGCGGTGGTGTAGGCGCCAGGTGATGGCAATCGGGCGCTCACCCTGGTGCGAAACGTAGGTCGCTGGGCCCAGGCACCAGAACGCTCGATCGTCGGTTCGCAGCCGCCCGAATAGCACGACGTTGGTGCCGTGCTGTGCCTGCGTGATGTATCGACGGCCGGTATCGCTATCAAGCGATGTCACCGACTGACTCTCCCAATGGATCAGGTCGGGACTGATTGCGTAGTCGCGATATCGCGTCGTCGGAGAGAAGGACCCTGCCGATTTGTCGAGTGTGAAGGCGAACAGGTCGGTCTGACTCTTCTCGTCCCACCAGACGCCAGACCGCCAGGTGCCCGGCTTAACGCCGGCGCCGATGCCGAACGCCGCGAGAATCTCCGTGCGCGTGTAGCGCGCGTGTACGGCCAGCGGAACGTTCGCGATATCGATGGCGGCATGCAGATGGTCAATGCGCGGGGGGAGCAGTGCGAGCAGCTCCAGTAGCTCTCGCCTCACCTGTGGATGATTCCAGAGTTGCGCCAGGCCTTCCGCTAGAGTCGCGGACGTGTTCATCGTCGTGATCGAGGCGATGAGCATGCGCGCAAACCGGCGCTTACGCTCGCTCATCGTTGCCAGATCTGGAATATTCGGTTGGGCAACGAGCGAGCGATACTCGTCCAGTCGCTCCAGGTCGTCGACGTGCAGCAGGCGTCCGACCGCTCGCAATAGCGCATCCTCGTTGGGTCCGTTATCGTCTGTTGGGAGACCAACGGCGCGGCGAAGCGCGCTCCAACTTCGGTTATTGGCGTAAACGTCCTCTAGTTCAAGGCCACCTTCTTCGACGTACTTGCCGAGAGTGACATCGCCCAACGAACGCAGCTCGGCACACTTCGCGTTCCAATTCGATGGGATCGCCTGGCGGATGCTGCGCAGCACGACGTCGCGGGCGACAGGATCGAGTTCCATGTGGCAACCGCTCGGCAGGAACGGAAAGCCGCGCTCGACCTGACGTTCGACATCGCGGCGCGTCCCGCCCAGCAGCGCACGTAGCTTCAGGTCGAAACGGAACTCGCGGCGATGATTGGCAACGAAGTCGAGAACGGTGCACAACGCCTTGCCGCGTGCGCGCCGCAGCCCGCGGCCAAGTTGCTGCAGGAATAGCGTCGGGCTCTCCGTTGGACGGAGCAACAGCAGCGTGTCGACGTTCGGCACGTCGATGCCTTCGTTGAAGAGGTCGACTGTGAACACAACGTTCACGCGTCCTGTTGAGAGGTCGCGCAGCGCCTCAGCGCGTTCGTCCATGTCGGTGTCGCCCCAGACGGCGACCGCCGGCACGCCTGCGGTACTGAACTGCTCCGCCATGAACCGTGCGTGTGCGACGGACACACAGAAGCCGAGGGCCGTCAGGCTGCGCGGATCACCCGTCTTGCGTCGGAGCTCTTCGATGACCCGCCGCGCCCAGGCGTGGTCGGCGGTCAGGAGATTGGTCAGCGCCGAAACGTCGTATCCCGAGCCGCGCTTCCACGGGACATCGCTCAGATCGGTCCCGTCATGCACGCCGAAGTAGGAGAAGGGAGCGAGGTACTGCTGGTCGATCGCGTCCCATACGCGAAGCTCGGCGGCGATGCGGCCATCGAAGTGCCGCAGCACGTCGAGACCGTCGGCTCGCTCCGGCGTCGCCGTCATCCCGAGGAGCTCCCGCGGCGTCAGCCGATCCAGCAGGGCTTCGTACGATGGCGCGGCCGCGTGATGGAACTCGTCAACGATGACGACGTCGAAATGCGTCGGGTCAATCGATTCCAATCCAGAGCGGTTGAGGCTCTGAATCGAGGCGAACACATGGTCGAACCGCGAGGGGCGATGGCCGCCGACCCAGAACTCTCCGAAGCTCGCATCACGAAGGGCATGGGCGAAGGTCGCCCGACTCTGCTCGAGGAGTTCCTCGCGATGCGCGACGAAGAGCAGCCGGTCGCGTGACAACCGTTCACGGAGGCGCGCGTAGTCGACCGCCGCCATCACCGTCTTACCGGTGCCGGTGGCAGCAACGAGAAGGTTGCGATGGTGCCCGAGCGTGCGCGCTAACTCTATCTGCTCGAGTAAGCGCTCCTGGAAGGGTAGGAGGACGATCTCCACAGGGCTCAGTCGAATCGCCTGTTCGGATTCCGGTTGCTCGGTCCTCGCCTGAAACTCGTCTCGATCGAACGGCACGAAGTCGCCGCTGGCCCAGTGACGAATCGAAGACGGCGGTCATCTTGGCGACGACGTCAGGGTTGCGGACGGCGGAGATGCGGACGTTCCATTCGAGTCCCGTGACCATCGCCGAGTGGGTCAGGTTCGAGGAGCCGATGTAGGCCGTCGAGTAGCCGCTGTGGCGGTGGAACAACCACGCCTTGGCGTGCAGACGGGTCGACGCCGTGTCGTAAGAGACCTTGATCTCGGCCCCGAGCGCGGCCAGTTCGTCCAAGGCGCGCAACTCGGTGCTGTTCGTGTACGTGGTCGTGACGATCCGCAGACGTTTGCCGTCGTGGCAGTGGCGACGAAGCGGGTCGAGGAGGGGGCGGATGCCGCTCCACCGGACGAACGCCATCACGACGTCGATGGCGTCGGATGAATGAATTTCCGCGCGAATCTCGTAGCCGATGGCCGGCTCACCGCGCGAGTTTGTCAGCAGCGTCGTGTCAAGCAGCGGCGTCAGTGGCGCGTCCAGTGCCTCCGGCGAACCATCGGGTTTGCGCCTGCGGACCGCCGCCAGCACGCGGGCGGGATCGAGAGGCACATCGACGTCTCGGTCGATGGCTTCGCTCACCTGTGAGAGGAGGTCGATCAGCCGCGAGATGATCTGCCCGCCTGCCTGGGCGCGGCCACGCTCGGGTAGCGCCTCGATGGCGCGCGAGACGAGGCCAGCGAGGTGACGGGACAGGCGGTCGGCGGCCTCCGCGTCTGCCAGCGCCCGGATGTCTGCGGTTGCGACAGCAGAGACGAGGTCCGCCAGCCGCTTGTCGAGCGCGCCGGTCAGCAGCGCTTCATGTAAGCCAGGGTGAAGTTGATGGTCCGCCACGAGGAAAGGGATTGCGTAGGTTAGGCCTCGGAACCTAGTGATTGCGCATGGGGACAGGTGCGTGCGCAGGGATCAAGCGGTTGCACACACGGATTCGACGGCTGTCCGTCCGGCCCGACGAACCCAGAGCGCGCCATCTTTCGCCAAATACCGGGTTCGGTCAGAGGTGCGCTGGTCGAGTTCTTGCGCTGCGGTGGTCTCGATCAACCCTCCGCCAACGAACAGGTCACGTTCGTCGAATTCCTTGATTTGTCGCGGCACAGCGTCGACATCGCGAGCAATGCACATCACCATGAAACATGGTGCGCCCTTCCGGATCTGCTCGACATGGCGAACGCGTTCTTGCGCCCCCACGTTGTTGGCATCCCGGTCGGAGTTTGTTGACAGGACCAGAAACATAGGTCGTTCCTGCGTGTCGAAGGTCTTGAGATCTTGCCAGACGCGGAGGAACACTGCGCCGTCGCTCTTGCGTTGTGCTCCCCACGACCAACGAACATTCGTCAGCGGGGCGCCGACGGCTGCGAACAAACTCGAAATGCTCATGACTGCGCAGATTCTACCCGAGGCGGAAGACGGCGCTCGTGCTCGAGGGCTCGCCGGGAGCCGCTCGAGAGTGTGCCGGTGGTCGCTCACTAGCTGACCTGGACCCCGCCGCTGAACAACCGCACGTGCTGCGGATCGCCACAGGCCACCGCCGGGGACACCGCGGCGTCGGCGCTGGCGGCGCCAAACGCATCATTCTTTTGAGAACCGCCAACTAACGCAACTGCATCGGCACCATGCGCGCACTGACGGAAAGCGCAGGTCCGAAACCGGGTTGGCGGACTCAGTCGCGCAGCCCGAATGTCACCATCGTATTCCCCGACACCATCGTCACGAACTGCTTACCATCCACCTGATAGGTGATCGGACCATTGACGATCTGCCCGCCGGCGATAAAGCGCCAGAGCAGCGTGCCAGTCTTGGCGTCCAGCGCGTAGAAGTAGCCTTCGCGGCCGCCCGCGAACAGCAGGTCGCTGGCGGTGGTCAGGTTGCCGCTCTCCGAGACGTCGAACTGGCTGAAGCGCCACTTCTCGACGCCGGTCTTGGCGTCGATCGCAATCGTTGCACCGTGCGCAACGGCATCGGTCCAGTTGTTGATCGGGCTGCGGCGGCCGATGCCCGGCGCCGGCGAGCCAGGCACCGGCGTCAGCGTCGTCGGAAAGGCGCCAGCGAAGGTGCGCCCGGGCTGATACTGCACTTCCTGCCGTCGGTAGATCGACGCGTAGTCGATCCATGCCGAGAGATAGAACAGGCCAGTGCGTGGGCTGTACGACGGCGAAAACCAGTTGGTGCCGCCCTGGTTGCCGGGATAAGTGGGCATCCCCGGGCCCTGCGGCGTCTGGATCGGACGGCCGTTGGCGTCGAAGCCGCTCATCCAGTTCACCTTCACGAACGGCTTGCCGAGCAGGAACTTGCCGGTGGCGCGATCGAGCACGTAGAAGTTGCCGTTGCGATTGGCCCAGAGCATCGCCTTGGTCGGCGTGCCGTTGAAGTCGATGTCGGCCAGCACCGGCACCTGCACAGCGTCGTAGTCGTAGCCGTCGTTCGGCGTGAACTGGTAGTGCCAGACGATCGCCCCGGTGTCGGGGTTCATCGCGATCACTGAATCGGTATAGAGGTTGTCGCCAGGCCGCTGGCCGGGCGTCCAGTCGGGGCCGGGATTGCCGACGCCCCAGTAGGTCAGGTTGAGCGCGGGATCGTAGGAACCGGTCACCCAGATCGAGCCGCCGCCGGTCTTCCAGTTGTCGCCGGTCCAGGTCTCGTGACCCTTCTCCCCCGGGCCGGGCACGGTGTAGCTGCGCCACAGCTCCTTGCCGGTCTTCGGGTCGTGCGCGGTCAGGTAACCGCGAATGCCGTACTCGCCGCCGCCGACGCCGACGATGATCTTGTCCTTGACGACCAGCGGTGCCAGCGTCATCGAGTAACCGAGCTTGGGGTCGCCAACTTCCTGGTTCCAGATCGGCCGGCCGGTCTTGGCGTCGATCGCCACGAGGTGCGAGTCGAGGGTGGCCATGAACAACGTGTCGCCAAGGATGGCGAGACCACGGTTGTTCGAACCGCAGCAGACGCGCTGATCGGTCGAGTTGCGGTAGCTGTATTGCCAGAACACGCGGCCGTTGCGGGCGTCCACCGCCATCACGTCATTGGGCCGCATCGTCAGATACATGATGCCGTCGACGACGATCGGCGAGGTCTGCCAGGCGCCGAACACCTGGTTCGGCAGCATCCACTTGACCTCGAGGTTCTTCACATTCGAGGCGTCGATCCCCTTCAGCGTGCTGTAGCGCTGACTGAAGTAGCCGCCGGAATAGGTAAGCCAGTTCTGCGGCTCCTCCGCGGCCCTGACGATTCGGTCCGACGTCACCTGCTGCGCCTGCAGCGCATAGGACGCCAGCAGCAACGTTGCAACGGCCAACAGTGTTCTTTTCATCGGTCAGCCCTTCAGCGTCAGGAGGTAGGCGATGACGTCGGACAATTCGTCGGCCGTCAGCGTGCTGCCGTAGGCAGGCATCGTCGACCTGGTCGAAACGTCCATCGTCCGAATGTCCTTCTTTTCGAGCGACATGCAGCCGCTCCTTGTCGTCGATCAACTGCACGGTGAAGGTGTCTTCGTTGAAGCGCCGCCCTGCGAACGTGCGGCCGTCCTTCATCGTCACCTTGACGGGACGGTTGAGCGGCATCATGCCAGCGGAGGGATCGAGCAGCGTCCGCTGCAGCGCGCCCGGGCTGCGCGCCGCGCCAATGTCGCTGAGGTCAGGAGCGACCCGCGGGCCCTCACCCTTGACGCGGTGGCAGGTGCTGCACTGCCCTTTTCCGGCGAACACGGCTTGGCCGCGCCCCGGGTTGCCCACCTTGACGGCGGTGCCGGCGGGATCGAAGCCGGCGCGGATGTAGGCAATGACGCCGTTGATCTCCGACGGCGACAGGCTGAACGGCGGCATCGCGGTGCCGGGCACGCCGGTGGCGATCACCTTCGCCAGGTCCTCGTCCGAGTTCGAACGGCGGAAGGTGCCGCGCCGCAGGTCGATGCCGGTGATCTGCTCGCCATTCAGGCCGTGGCACTGCTGACACTGGCTGCTGTAGAGCCGGGAGCCGGTCTCGATGTCCGCTGGCGTGTACTGGCCGGGGTGCTCGCTGGTGTTGTTCTGCGCAGCGAGGCTCACCCCGAAAATCGCCGCGACGATGGCTGCGGCGGCCACGGCCCGGCGACACAAAGAGGCTGGATGCATGGTTGGGGTTGTACCCGACTCGGGCTGAGGTTGTCCACAGTCCCGCGCGCCGTGGCGGTCGTTGGTCGGTATGCCGGCTCCCAAAGTTCCCCTGTGTTGATCCACGCGCTCCGGCTTCGGTGGCCGGACCGCGCTGCGAGATCGTAGGCAGGACGATGTGCGCCGGGTGGGCGTGCGGCGCGGCTGACGGAGTCGAGATGCCTGGCCGCAGGTCCGGCGGACCGGTTCGGCTCAGTCCGAACCCAGGCTCCCGCCGGTCCGGTCAACAAAGCCGGGGGCGTGTGGCTCAACACAGGGGAACTCTGGGATTCAGGGCCAGACCGCCGACCGCGAACAGTAATCGCAAAGCAAGACCGGCAAAAAAGGCTTCAGTTCTCCTGGGCGCTGCGGTATTCGGACGCGGACGACGCGTTATGGATTGGAACGTCAAACCATCAGGAGGCTCTTGCCATGTCCATCGCCGCCCCGCAAGTCGAACTGGCGCCAGAAGTCGCCGCATCACAGCTGCTCAACCAGGTCGCGACCGGTTACATGCTCTCCGCCGCGATGCAGGTGGCGTTGAAGCTCGAGGTCGCCGATTGTCTGGCCGCGGGTCCGCGTCCGGCCGCCGAACTCGCACGGGAAGCTGGAGTCCGCGAGGACGGCCTCTACCGCGTGCTCCGCGCGCTCGCCAGCGTCGGCATCTTCGAGGAGCTTCCCGCACCAGCCGGCGCGCCCGCCTCGCGAGTCTTCGCCCTGGCACTGCCGGGCCGTATGCTGTGCAAAGGACCGCAATCGATGCGCGACATGGGCCTGTTCATCACCTCGCCGTTGCACTTCCGCGTCTACTCGGAACTGCTGCACTCGGTGAAGACTGGCCAGCCGGCGGTCGAGAAGGTGACGGGCATGCCCGTCTTCGAGTTCTTCCCGCAGAACCCGGACTACTCCGAGATGTTCAACAACGCGATGACCGCATTCAGCGCGGTGGTCGTGCCGGCGGTGCTGGAGGCCTACGACTTCACCGGCATCGGCGTGTTGGTCGACATCGCCGGTGGACACGGCCAAGTCCTGACGTCAATCCTGAAGCAGTACCCCGGGATGCGCGGCGTCCTGTTCGATCTCGGGCACGTGATTGCCGGCGCCGCGCCGCTGCTCGAATCATCTGGTGTGGGCGAGCGCGTCACGACGGCATCCGGCGATTTCTTCACGGCGGTGCCGGCCGGCGGCGATGCCTACATCATGAAGCACATCATCCACGACTGGGACGATGAGCAGGCGCTGACGATCCTACGGAACATCCGGACGCAGCTGGCGGGCAAGCCGCAGGGGCGCGTCATCCTGGTGGAGTCGGTGCTGCCGGCCGACAACTCGCCGCACTTCGGCAAGTTGATCGATCTCGAGATGATGGCAATGCCCGGCGGCCGGGAGCGAACGGAAGCGGAATTCCGATCGCTGTTCGAGCGCGCCGGCTTCTCGCGCATGCGGGTCGTGCCGACGCAGGCGCCGCTCTGGGTGGTCGAGGCACGGATGTAATCGAGCGTTAGTCGCGCGGTGGAGGGGACGGGTCCGGCTTGGCGGGACCCGTCCTACAGCGGCCCCGACGTCGACCCCGCCTGCCCCTGGATCAGGCGTTGACGCGGCACTCGGCGCTGTGCACTGGGAGCACGCGTGTGAGAGGCTGAACCATGCCGATCGACATCACACCGTTCCGCGTTGCTCCAGGCCGCACGATCGACTTGAAGAAGTGGCCAACGCGCGTGCGCCCGCTCTACGACTCGAAGGCCGACTACCAGGACATGCTCGAGGCGCACGTCCAGCAGATGCGCGAACGGCAGGATCTGCTCTACGCCGACGACCGCTACGCGCTGCTGGTCATCTTCCAGGCGATGGACGCCGCCGGCAAAGACGGGGCAATCAAGCACGTCATGTCAGGAGTCAACCCGCAGGGCTGCGAGGTCTACAGCTTCAAGCGCCCGAGCGCCACGGAACTCGATCACGATTTCCTCTGGCGGACGACGCAGTGCCTGCCGGAGCGCGGACGAATCGGCGTGTTCAACCGCTCCTACTACGAGGAGGTGCTGGTCGTGCGCGTCCACCCGGAGATCCTCGGCGAGCAACGCCTCCCAGACCAGCCGCGTGCCAGCCGCGCCTTTTGGAATCGTCGCTACCAGTCCATCGTCGACCTGGAACGCCATCTGCACCGCAACGGCACGCGCATCGTCAAGTTCTTCCTGCACCTGTCGAAGGACGAGCAGCGTCGCCGCTTCCTGGCACGAATCGACGACCCGCGCAAGAACTGGAAGTTCAGCGCCAGCGATTTCGCCGAGCGGGAACGGTGGAGCGACTACCGGCGCGCCTACGAGCAATGCCTCGAAGCGACCAGCACGGAGCACGCGCCTTGGTACGTGGTGCCGGCCGACGACAAGGAGAATGCGCGACTGATCGTGTCCAGAGTGCTGGTCACGACGCTGGGGCGGCTGAAGATGCGGTATCCCGAGGTGGACGCCGCCCGGCGCGCAGAGCTGCAGGAAATTCGCAGGCAGCTCGGCGGAGACGGGAGCGCGGAAGCGGGACGACGTTCGCGGCGGCGCGCTCGCGACTGACACAGCAAGTGGCGGGCCCGCTTCGCGGGACCCGCCCTACAGCAGGCGCCTACGCGGGCCTGCGCGGGGCGGGGCCGATGTGTCGGTGCGTGGCGGCCGTCGGAGCATGCCGCGCGCAGTTCGAGATTGAGCGCAGCGGGAAATCGAGTGGAGCGATTCCTCGCCGCGAGTTCGTCTCCCCGCGACCCGTGGCGTTTGCGTCAGCAACGTTGGTGCATGCCGCGATGGCAGCTGTTCGGATCAGCGACTACTCGCGGCGGCAGCGGCAGGGCATGAGCGGCAGGAGATTTCCCGGCATGCGGAGCCGGCCGCCGCGCGCCGGCACGTCGGCCCCGCCCCAACGGCGATCGAGGGCGGCCCAGACGGGTCCGCTGCGCGGCACCCGTCCTACCACCGGGTCTTCGCGGCACCCGTCCTACGGCGGCTCGATGGTCCGCTCCGCGCAGCCGTCGTTCAATGCCACGCGATCTGACGACGGTGGTGGAGCACTACTGCCGGCAGTTCGACTCCACCTCGACGCGGGCCGAAGCCGGACCTCGTCGAGTGCCTCACAAGGTTGTGAACGACGCGTCGCTCAACGGGCGGCGCCACGTGCGGCATGCAGCCGTAGGGCCTCTTCGAAGCGCTCGAAATCAGCAACGGGCAGGCTGCCGCCAGTCGCGCGGGCGTGCCCGTTGGCATACTCCGCCGAAGGGGAGGGTGCGAACGGCAGCGCTCGCAGCCAGTGCAGCAGGTTGCGGTCGGAGGCGCTGCGGACGGCGAAGTTGACGCGTCCAGGCAGGTAGCCATCGTTGGCGGCAATGACGACGGCGGGGGCAAGGCGACCGGACCAGCGCGCTGCCACCAGCGGATGGACCTGTGCGCCGGAGGAAAAACGGATCAGCGCCGCGTCTCCAAGCCGACGCGGCGCAACACGGCCGCAGCGCGTCACCTCTGCCTGCACCTCCTGGCGATACGCCTCGAGCCGATCGACTCCAGCGACGCGGCCGGCGGCAATGTCCTGCACGTTGCGCGCGGCACGCAGCACGTCGAGCGCCACCTGCGGGTCGGGCCTCGGCGCACGGCGGGCCGCGTTCAGCAGAGACGCCGCCTTCTTCCACGCCGCGCCGCGCGCCTCGATGCCGAGCACAGAAGCGAACGGCGCCGCGCTGCCGAGATCGGCCACCGCGCCGAGCGCTCCCAGCCACGCCAGCGATTCGATCCCCGGTGTCTCAGCGCAGGCCACGTAGGCGAGAACGCTGGACGTGGCCACCGGCGGCCGGCCATGCCCGGTTACCAGCAAGGCGCCATCAGGGACACCTGACGAGGTGTCGTGATGATCGATCACCAGCGTCGGCACACCGTCGAGAATGGTCCCGGCACGGCTGCCCATGTCGGTGACGACGAGCGCATCGGGCCGTACGTCGCGCAGCCGAGCGCGCATGCTGTCGTGGTGCACGTGCTCGCCGCGCCAGGCTGGTATCGGCACCGCCTCGACACCGCGTGCGGCGAGCGTCTCGAGTATCAATACGGCTGCAGTCAGCCCATCCACATCGTTGTCCGAAGCGACGACGACGCGACCAGCACAGCTCGCCAGAAAGCGCCGCGCCGCATCGATTGCCTTTGAATCGGCCGGCCACCCGGGTTCCACACGCCGGTCGGGTGCAAGGCGCGAACCCCCGCGGACAGGTTGGCTGCGGGATTGCCTCTACTACGGTCGCATGCTGGCCCGCCTAGGATTCGTCGCCTCGGTTCTCAGCGAGAACATCACCACCAGCCGGACCTGCCGCCTGAAGAACGCCACGCCGGAACGCATCCGCGAGCTGATCCAGGAGAACATCGATTCGCTCGGCCGCGTCGTCTCGTTCCTCGAACAGCACCGCATCCGGCTCTACCGCGTCACGAGCAACCTCGTCCCATTCGCGTCACACAAGATCAACACGCTGACCTGGTGGGAGGAATTCGCGCCTCGCTTTGCGGAGCTCGGTACGCGACTCCAGGCGGTCGGTGTCCGCATTTCTACCCATCCGGGTCAGTACACGGTCCTCAACTCGCCAACGCCCACCATCGTCAAGGCGGCGATTGCCGAACTTGAGTACCAGGCGCGACTGCTGGATCTGCTCGGCGCGTCGCCGGCCGGGAAGATCGTCATCCACATCGGCGGACTCTATGGCGGCACAGAAGCGGCGGCGATGGAGCGATTCTGCGCCGTGGCGCAGGACCTTCCCGATGCGGTACGCCGGCGGCTGGTCGTCGAGAACGACGATCGCCTGTTCGATGCAGAAGAGGCGCTCTCAGTGGCCCACCGCATTGGCGTGCCGGTGGTGTTCGACTGGCTGCACCATCACGCCAACCCGTGCCGCGCACCGCTCGAGGAGGTGCTGCCCGCCATCTTTGCGACCTGGAAGCAACAGGACGGCCGGCCGAAGGTTCACCTGAGCAGCCAGGCCGACGACGGGCCGCCAGGCGCCCATGCGCCCTGCATCGACCCGGCGGACGCGCTCGCGTTCTTCGCTGAACTCCCGGACGCGCCCTTCGACTGCATGCTCGAGGCGAAGGAGAAGGATCGCGCGCTGCTGCGGCTGCGCGGCGACCTTGCGCACCACGGCATTATCGAAGGGCATCTGGCGCCGCGTTCGACCGCCACCGAATAGCCTTGCCGGCCTGAACGCAGCGGCGCACAATGGCGCCGCTACGTCCGGCAACATGAACTTGCCGCGCTAGCCGGCAGCCGGTCGCCGGCTGGCTCCTCGCGCTCCCGGCGCGCTCGGGGCGTCCCTTCGCTCGGACTCCGGGCCGAGCCACCAGGAGCCCCATGCCTTGCGACCTGATCGTCAACACGATCTTCCTGCCGCCACCGTTCCCCGGTCCGGTCGACACTCCCTGCCCGACGCAAGTCACGGTCGTAGTGCAGAACATCGGCAGCACCACCGCGCACGGCGCCTTCATCGTCCGCCTCGACGTCCTGGACGCGGTCGAGACGCATCCCCTCGCCTTCTTCGAAAGTGTGCAGAACACGGATGAGCGCGGCCTGGCACCCGGCAAGGTGCTGAAGGTGACCTTCGACCTGTCCTTCCCGTGCGCGTCATCGGTGCTGCTGCGAGCGACTGCCGACGCAACGAAGCTGGTGACGGACAACCTGCGGACGAAACCGGACTCGACGCTACCAGTGGCACTCAGCCCGCGGCCCTGGCTCGTCACCTCGGTCACCCGGCTCGGTCTCCGCGACAGCGGCGGCATCGTGTCGTGGGATCCGGTCGATCTCTGCCCGGGTGGGGCTCTCGTTATCGAAGCCGAGGTGCGCAACGCCGGCTGCGCCGCCGCCGCTGCCTCGCTCGCCGAGATGCAACTGTTCGAGGCCGGCAACCCGGCCGCGATCGGCAAGGCCAAGCAGATGGTGCCCGCTATCCAGCCAGGAGGCATGCACGCGCTGCAGTTCCTCGCCACCTTGCCGGGCACGCCCGGGGTCATCTCGGTCCACGTGTGCGCCGATGCTACGAGCGTCGTCACAGGGCAATGCAGTCCCACCAGGTTGTGCGACTCGCGCACGGCGTCAGTCGGCGCTGCGGCGTCGCCTTCAGCAACGCTGTCGATCAAGAACACCATCGTCCCCGGCGAACGGCCGGTGGTGAGCTGGCAGTTGCGCAACACCTGCGTGGAGTTCGGTCTGATCACCGGCCGGGTGCTGTTCGCCGGAACGGAACTGCACAAGAGCCAGGGCCTGACCATAGGCCTGCGCACGTCGGGCGGCGAACCGGATCGCCTCGTCCCGGTTACGCCAGCCGTGCCACCGACCGCCGTCGCCGCAGGACTCTGGACGGTCGGGACGAAGCCGCTCGACCTGGTCGTCGAGGGCTCGGCGCCGGGCGTATCGCCGGTCCCGGCCTCGGCGCCGCTGACGGTCGTACTCGAGACGGTCGGCCCGGGCTGGTGGTCGTGGTCCAGCCCGCCAGTCGGTTCGACCTTCCCGTGGAAGGGGTCCTACGCACTGGCCGGGACGTTCATGAACCTGGGGCAGTCCCGGCTCACCGTCAACGCCATCGCACTTCGCGAACACGACGTCGCCATGCCGGACGCGACGACGGATGTCCTGCGGCCGGCGACGCAGTCGCTCGGTCCACTCGTCGCCGGTGCGACGCTGCCGGTGCCCTGGCCACCATTCACGCAGACGTGGAACTGGTTCGACTTCGTCTCGATGCTGCCGGTCGGGCCACTGTCGAAGACGTTCGACTACACGGCCGAATACACGCTGCAGGACGACTTCGGCAATGCCTATGCGCTGGTCTCGTCGGGGACGATACGCGTCGTCGTCCCGGTGTCGCAGGCGAAGTTCTACTTCGCCTTCACCAGCTACATGGGACAGCTCGTTGGCACCGCGCTGCTGGTCATGGCAGCCCTGGCCGCCGCCGGCGTGATCACGATCATCGGCGCAGCTGCCCTTGCCGGCGCCGCGGGTACGGCGTTCACGATCGCGCTCAGCTTCCGGGCGCTCGCCGGCGATCCGCCGTTCGCCGATTTCGACTACGACGAGCTGGTCCCACTGCCGGAACGCTCCGTGAACCTCGCCAGGCTCGGCGCCGAGTTGCCGGGCACCCGGTCGCTGCTCGAACTGGTGAATCGCGTCGCCCTCTACGCGCAGGCACTCAGCCGCATCGAGGGCAAGGTGATCGGCGCGCAGGTCGATGGCAGACTGGACTCGGCACGGCGTCAAGGCGAGGCCTACGCCAGAACGATGGAGATGCTCAAGGGAGCGGCCGACGCCTTGCCGGCGGCCGCGGCCGAGGCGACCGATGAGTTGGGCCGACTGCTGGATTCTGCAGGCGAGCGGCTGCCGAGAGAGATCGACCAGCTGCGCAGCGGTCGGGTGAGCGACGACTTGCGGAAGGTGTGGTCGCTCACCGACCAGCCACCCTCGGACGTGGAGAACCTGCCGGCGATTGTCAACGCGCAGGAGCTGCCGCCGCTGCCAGAACTTCTCCAGCGCTTTGCCGATTCGGCGGCGCGGGCGGCGGGTGCCACGCTGGCGGAGGCAACGGAGGCGAGTTCGCGTATGCCGCGCCAGGGTTGAGCGCCCTTCGCGGCGCCGGCGGGTCCGCCTGCGGCGGCACCCGCCCTACGCCTTGTGCGGCACAAAACGCTACATCCTGGGCGTCGATAGGCGAGAGGACTTGACGGCCCGGCGCATATAATCCGCGCCATGTTTTCTACCCCGGCCGCGCGCCGCCTGCTCGCTGTCGTGGCAATCTGTCTTGGCGGCCACGTGTCGGTGGCGATGGCGCAGACAGCCGCGGTGCTGCCCGTCGTCGTCACGCGCGACGGTGGCCAGACCACGATTCGGGCCACCCGAATCACCACGCCTATCAAGCTCGATGGCTACGTCGACGACGCGGCGTACCGCGACGTACCGGCGGTGACTGGGTTCATCCAGCAGGAGCCGGCCGAGGGGGCGCCGGTCAGCGAGCTGACCGAGGTGTGGGTGCTGTTCGACGATGACAACCTCTACTTCGCATGCCGGTGTCGCGACGCGCGTCCCGAGAGCATCGAAGCAAAGGACATGCGGCGCGACAGCGCCAACCAGCGCTTCACCGATAGTTTCGGCGTCATGCTCGATACGTTCCACGACAAGCGGAACGGCTACATCTTCACCATCACCCCGAGTGGCGGCTTCACCGACGGCCTGGTAACCGACGAGCGCAACTTCAACCCGGACTGGAACACGGTCTGGGCGAGCAAGGCGGTACGCTCGGCGGACGGCTGGAGCGCGGAGATGGCCATCCCGTTCAAGTCGCTGCGCTACGCGCCGGGCGGCCAGGCATGGGGCATCAACATCCGCCGCATGATCCGGACAAAGAACGAATACGCGTTCATCGTGCCGATGAGCAAGGCGTGGCTGTCATCGACCGCGATGCTGCACGTCGCGGCTGCGGCGACGCTGACGGGGATCGAGGTGCCGGCCGCCAACGTCAACCTGGAGGTCAAGCCGTACGTCCTGTCATCGTCGCGAACGGACCGACTGATTCGACCGGCCGTGAGCAATGACGTCACCGGCGACGCCGGCTTCGACGTCAAGTACGGCATCACCAAGGCGCTCACCGCCGACTTCACCTACCGCACCGACTTCGCCCAGGTGGAAGACGACGAAGCGCAGGTGAACCTGACGAGATTTGCACTGTCGTTTCCGGAGAAGCGCGAGTTCTTTCTCGAGGGCGCCGGCATCTTCACCTCGTTCGGCTCGGTCGGCGCCGCCGCGGTGAGCGGCAGCGGCAGTGATGCGCCGTCGCTGTTCTACAGCCGGCGCATCGGCCTGGCCGGCAACCGCGCCGTCCCGATCATCGGCGGCGGCCGGCTCACAGGAAAGGTCGGCAAGTGGACCGTCGGCGCGCTCGACATGCAGGCAGACGAGGAGACCACCGCCAACGTCCGCCAGACGAACTTCGGCGTGCTCCGCCTCCGGCGTGACGTCGGACAACGCAGCACCGTCGGGGTCATGGCCACGTCACGATCGGTCGCGAGCTCGGGCAGTGGCCGCAATCAGATGTTCGGCGTCGACAGCAGCTTCTCGCTGTTCCAGAACCTCTACATCGCCGGCTACGCCGCGCAAACCCGAACCACGGGCCTCGACGGCCGCGACTACAGCTATCGCGGCAACCTAACGTACGGCGGCGACCGCTACGGCTTCCTTGTCGACCGGACTGTCGTCGAAGACAACTTCAATCCGGAGATCGGCTTCATCCGGCGCAGCGCGTTCCGCAGCAACTTCGGCGGCTTCCGCTTCAGCCCGCGGCCGATGCGGCGGGGCCGGGTCCGCCAGTATCACTTCGAGGGCGGCCTCGAGTACGTGACGAATACGCGCAACGTGCTCGAGTCGCGGCAGCGGCGTGGCAACTTCCGCACCGACCTGCAGAACGGCGATCAGTTCGGCGCCACCTACACCGGCGATCTCGAAGCACTGATCGCACCATTCCCGATCGCGACCGGGATCAGGATCCCGATCGGCAGCTACACCTTCCACAACGCGCGGCTCTTCTACACCTCGGCACCGCAGCACCGCATCTCCGGCACGTTCTCGGTCGATGCCGGCACCTTCTACTCCGGGACGAAGACGGCGGCCGGCTACCGCGGACGGCTGGAGCTGACACCGCGCTTCGCGGTGGAGCCGAACCTGTCGCTCAACTGGATCGATCTGCCGCAGGGCGCGTTCACCAGCACGCTGGTCGGCAACCGCGCCACCTATACGCTGACGCCGCGAATGTTCGTCGCCGCGCTGGTGCAATACACCTCGAGCACGACCTCGGTCCTCACCAACGTGCGCCTGCGGTGGGAGTACAGCCCGGGCAGCGAGATGTTCGTCGTCTACTCGGAAGGCCGCGACACGGATCCGATCTCGCCGGTGCGCGGCAACCAGATCGAGAACCGCGGCCTCACCATCAAGGTCACCAAGCTGCTGCGCTTCTAGGCAGTGGGGGGCGGCGGCGGGTCGGTCCCAGCCGTGGGCCGGGTGCCGCGAAGCGGACCCGGCATGTGCCGCTACAAATCGACGCGGCCGGTGCTCGGGCCGAGGGTGTCTATCTCGGTGCCAGCGATGTGCGCCATCGCCAGCAGCAGGTTGGCGGTTGGTTCGTCCGGCTTGGCGACGATGTGGCGGTTGCCTTTGAGGCGGCCATGCGCGCCGCCGACGAGCAGGGCCGGCGGGTTGTTGCGGTCGTGCTCGTTGCCGTTGCTCATGCCGCTGCCCCAATAGAGCAGCGCGTGGTCGAGCAGCGTGCCGTCGCCGTCGGCGGTCGCTTGCAGCTTGTCGAGGAACTCGCCGAGCTTGATGATTTGGTAGGTGCCGATCTTCGCGTACTTGGTCAGCTTCTCCTGGTCGTTGCCATGGTGCGAGATGCTGTGATGCGTCTCGGGGCAGCCGATGTGCGCGTAGCTGCGGTCGCTCGCCTCGTGGCCAACAGGGAAGGTGAAGACGCGGCTGATGTCGCCCTGGAAGGCCAGGTGCATCAGGTTGTAGGTGATCGTCATGTGATCGTCGAACGCTTCAGGCCGCCCGACGGGCGCTTCGGGATTGCCGGTGATGGTGCCGAGCCGGCGCTCCATGCGATCGAGCTGCTGTTCGACCTGCCGCACGTTGCTCAGGTACTCGTCGAGAATGGCGCGGTCGCGTGCGCCGAGGGTGCGCCGCAGCTTCGCGGTTTCCTGCGTCACGGAATCGAGCAGCGACTGCTTCTCCCTGAGGCGGGCGGCGCGCTGCGCGGTTGATCCGGTCTCGCCGAACATCCGTTCGAACGTCACGCGCGGATTGATGCCGATCGGCAGCGGGCTCACGTCGTCGCGCCAGGCGAGCGCGTTGAAGAACGTGCACGGGAAGCCGTCGCAGGCGCCGACCGCAGTGCCCATGTCCTCGGTGCCGACCTCGATCGACCGCAGCGGCGTGTCGCCGGCGATGGTGTCGGCGATGTACTGGTCGACGGTCTTCTTCGACTGGATCTTGCCGAACGTCTCGTTGTTGTCACTGCGCTCGGCGACGGGGCCGACGCCGTTCAGGAACGCCGCGCTGGCGCCGAGGTGGATCGACGCGCCCCACGGTGCCTTCAGCTTGCTGACGGTGACCAGCCGGCGCCGATGCGGCTCGAGCGGCTGCATCACTGGCTTGAACTGGAAGTTGTTGCCGGTCTCAGCCGGATGCCAGGTATCGGGAAAGACGCCGTTCGGCAGGTAGACCGCGCCGAAGCGGAACGGCGAGTTCGCTGCGGTGCGCGACTGCGCGGTCAGCGCCGGCACCATGGCATCGAGCAGCGGCAACGCCATTGCCGCGCCAAACGTGCCCTGGAGGAACGTGCGGCGCGACAGGTGCTTCTTGGAAATAATCATGGCTACTCGACCTGTGCTTTCGCAACGCGGTTGACGGTCTCGGCCGGCTCCAGCCTGGTCCGCATCTGGAACGGCGCGCTCTGGACGATGCCCATGACGATTGATTCGAATCGGTAATCACTCTTCGCCGCGGCGGAGACGATGCCGCGGACGACTGGCATGTCGGCCGGCTCGATGCCGCGGCCGATGGCGTAGATGAGCAGGCGCTCAGTCAGGACGGTGACGAACGCGGCTGGCCGGCTGAGGATGGCTTCGCGCAGCGCAGCGGGCCGGTCGACCTTGTAGCCGTCGGCCAGCACGCCGGACGCATCGATCGGCACCCCTTCGATTGTGGCGGAGCGCCAGCGGCCCACCGGATCGAAGTTCTCGAGGGCGAAGCCGACCGGGTCCATCGTGCGGTGGCACGACGCGCACGCCGGGCTCTTGCGGTGCAGCTCGAGCTGCTCGCGCACGGTCTTCGGCGCAGCCGCCGCTCCCTTGGCGCTCTCCTCCAGCGTTGGTACGTTCGGCGGCGCCGGCAGCGGGGGCGTATCCAGGAAGGTGCTCAACACGTACTTGCCGCGCAGCACCGGCGAGGTCCGCGTCGCCATCGCCGTCAGCGACAGGACGCTGCCCTGACCAAGCAGGCCAAAGCGGTTCGGGTCGGTCAGCGTCACCTTGCGGAAGCGCGTGCCGTAGACGCCGGCAATGCCGTAGTGGCGCGCCAGCCTCTCGTTGAGGAAGGTGTAATCGGCGCCGAGCAGATCGAGCGCGCTGCGGTTGTTGCGAACGATGTGGGCGAAGAAGAGCTCGGTTTCGCGGCGGAAGGCCTTGCGGACGTTGTCGTCGAAGTCCGGGAACAGCAGCAGGTCGGGGGCAACGCGCGCCTCGAGGTTGCGCAGCTGCAGCCACTGACCGATGAAGTTGTTGACCAGCGCGTCGGCGCGCGAGTCGGCAATCATCCGCCGCACCTGCCGCGTCAGCATCCCGGGCTCACGCAGCCGGCCGGCGGCGGCGACGGAGAGCAGGTTCTCGTCGGGAATACTGCTCCACAAGAAGAACGAGAGCCGGGAGGCCAGCTCGACGTCGCTGACCCGATGGCCGGCGCCGGCGGGGATGCCCGGCTGGTCGCGCTCCATCCGGTAGAGGAACGAAGGGCTCGACAGGATGCGCGCGAGGCCGGCGCGGATGCCTTCGTCGAACGAGCCGCCCGAGCCGCGCGCCTGGCGGTAGAAGGTCAGCGGCGCCTCGAGGTCGGCCGTGTTGACCGGACGACGGTAGGCGCGGCGCGCCAGGTTGGTCAAAATCCTCGTGCTACAAGCCCCCTCCCCGGCAGGGACCGCCGGCGTACAGACGAAGATGCGGTCGCGGCTTGGCGTGCGGCTGATGCCGGTGACGTCGTATGGCCCTTCGACGCCGACGGTCTTCAGCCGCGGCAGGCCGGCGATCATGTGCACCTCCTGGCTGTCGCGCAGCGCCGGCTGCCAGACGTCCTGGCTCTGGAACGGCCGCTCCTTCCAGGTGAAGCCGACGTCGTGCGCGCCGGCGGTGACGCGGACCTTGCCGGTCATGCGCGCGTCGAGCAGGTCACGCGCCTCGTTCATGTCCTTCGCCTGGACAGCGTGGTCGTCCGGGCCGCCGACCGGCGCCGAGTAGACCTCTTCGCCATCGACGGTGATGATGAACCTGTCCGGCGTGTCGTTGCCTTCGACGCCGGCGTAACCTTCCTCGACGCCGCGCACCAGCCTGCCAAACAGCTTGTATTCGCCATCCGCCGGGAAGACATGGCGGACGGTGGTGCCGCCGCGCGTGCCGAGCGGCAGCCCGTCGACGTGCGCACTCTGCGTGAACTCGCGGCTGATCGAATACTCGGTGGTGCCCGGCTTCACGGTTGCGTCGCCGACCGCAAGCGTGCTGATGCGCTGGGCGGCGGTGACGTAGCGGTCGAGCAGCAGCGGTGACGTCTTGAGCGCCGCGGCGATATTGTCGAAGCCGAAGTCGCCGCCATCGCTCGGCAGCAACTCGGTGACGTCGACGTCCAGTCCGAGCAGGTCACGGATGGCGTTGCCGTACTCGGTGCGGTTCAATCGATGGACGACGTAGACGCCGGGAGTTGACCGCCCGGCCCAGGCGCGATCGAGCGATGACGCGAGCCAGGTGGTGAAGCCTGCGTACTCGGCTTCGCTCGGATGCGGTGAGCCTTGCGGCGGCATCGCCCGGACGCGCAGCTTGCGCAGCACCCGTTCCCAGGTGGCAGCGTGCGGAATCAGGTCATCGAGGCTGGCGGCTTCGAGATTGAGCGGATCGCCCGCCGGCTGCGGCGAGCGGGTGTTGTGGCAGCCGAGGCAGTATTGAGTGAGGAAGGCGCGGTGGCGGGCGGATCCGCGGGCGGCGACAGGCTGCGGAGCCTGGTCTACGGTCGTTTGCCGGGTCGGCTGCGCCGCACCCGGCCGACGTCGGGGGGCACGCGGCACCCGGCCTACTCGACGCGGCACCCGGCGCGGCACCTGGCCTACTGACCGACACCAAGGCAAGCGCCGTGGCCAGGAACGCGACGGCGAATGGCGCTCGGCTCATCGCGCCCCCTGCGGGCTGGACGCTTTCGGTGCGCTGCCGTCGACCCGTGTCGCTTCACCGGTCTTGGCATCGTCGGCCTTTTTCGTGGCGTCCACCGGCACTGCGGGCGGCACCGGCGCGGCATCATCGGGGCCGAGCTTCATCAGCTCGCGCAGCGCGGCGATGACCTCTTCGCGCGAGTCGCGCCTGGCGCGGAATGCCGACGGGTCGGTGTTCGCAGCGGTGCTGCGGACCGCTTCGGGCTTCTCGGCCAGCAGCAGCGGCGTCAGGTTGTCCTTGTTGACCGCATCGAGCTTCGCGCCGGCCGCAACCAACGTGCGGATCATCGCCACCTGACGCGCGGTCACGGCTTGGTGCAACAGCGTCGCGCCGTCAGGGTTCTTCGCGTTCGGGTCGGCACCGGCCTGCAGCAGCACCTGCGAGCGCTGCGAGCGGCTCGCGGGTGGCCGGCTCGCGGAACGGCGGCGCGCCGAGCCGCTCGAAGCCGGGACCGGCGTTGAAGGGGGCGCCACGGCCGCCGGTCATCGCCACCATCGCCGGGGTCTTGCCGGCATTCGCGTTCATGCCGCGCCCCGGCGTGACGACCTTGCCGTCCTTCTTGATCTCCTCGGGCGTCCAGTCGATCTGGGCGCCATGGGCGAGCATCAACTTGAGTGCCTCGACGTCTGCCGCAATCGCCGCGCGATAGAACGGCGAGGCATTGATCTCCTCGCCACAGCACAGCGTCGTCGAATGCAGCTGGCCGACGAACGGCTGGTTCGGGTCGGCGCCGCGTTCGAGCAGCAACGCGATCAGGTCGAGCGCGGTCAGCGTGTTGGGATGGTCGGCGCGCAGCCGCGAACCGTCCTTGGCGCGCATGTCGGTGGTCGCATCGTGCATCTCGACGGCGAAATACAGCGCGCCGTCGCCGGGACTGGCACCGAGGTCGAGCAGCGTGCGGGCTAGGTCGAAGCGGTCGTTGGTGATGGCGATGACCATCGGCGTGATGCCGTCGCCGTTCAGCGCCTTGAGGTCGGCACCGCCGGCGGCCAGCGCCTTGACGGTGTCTTCATGACCGTTGCGGACGGCGAACATCAGCGCAGTGAAACCGCCCGAGGCATGGTCGCCATGCTTGCGGTCGTAGATGGTGCTCATGTGCGCGTAGAGATTCGGGTCGGCACCGGCGGCGAGCAGCACCTTCGTCACCTCGGCGTGACCCTCAGCGGCCGCCCACATCAATGCGGTCTGCTCCTGGTAGCCGTCCGTTGCATTGACGTCGGCGCCAGCTTCGAGCAGCAGCCGCACGGCGTGGGGCTGGCCGGTCTTCGCTGCGGCCATCAACGGTGTCTCGGTGTCCGGCGAGGCGGCCTTGGTGTCGGCGCCGTTCTTGATCAACAGCGCCATCATCGGCACATCGCCGGTGCGGCTCGCCTGAAGCAGGGGAGTGATGCCGTATCGGTTGGCAAGGTTCGGCCTGGCGCCAGCCGAGAGCAGCGCGCCGGCCATCTCGACGTCCGAGTGGTAGGCGGCCCAGAGCAGTGCCGTCGAACCATCGCGCGACGTTTCGTTGACGCGGTCGAGAACAGTCCCTGTGCCGGCGCCGCGCGCGGCAATCAGCGCGCGAACCGCGGTGGCGTCACCGGCCTGCGCCGCAGCGACGAGACGGCTGTCGCGCGTTGCCTGTCCGTAGAGCGGCAGGGCGATGGCGATCGACAGGACAGCGACAATCAGCCACCAGGAACTCGATCGGGTGCGCATCTGGGCCCACCTCTGCAACGCGTTGAGCGACCGGGACGAGGTACGCGAGACGAGTCGACGGGGAAACGGCCGCCCAGGCGGGATGGTGACGCAGCGGGCGATGCCGCCGCGAGTGGGCAGATGTTACACGATCAACGCGGGCGCGTCGCCGCAGCAAACGCCCTCGGCGGTGCGGGTGGCTGAGCCGCCATCTGTTCACTCGGGCCAGCGCCGACGTTAGTGAAGTGGGCGCTTCTCCACGGGCCGCCCCAAGGAGGAGGAAGGGTGAGGATTACTACGCGCCAACACAGCCACGTCGTGGTTATCGAACTGATCGGCCGGTTGACCGGCTCGAAAGCCGCACGGCGAGATCCTCGAGGCGTTGCGCGCCCTCGGGCGTGCCGGCACCAGGACCATTGTCGTCAGCCTGGCGCGGCTGCGGGCAATCGATGAGGCGGGGCTGGCCGCCCTTTCGGATGGGCACAGCGAATTGCGCAGTGCCGGAGGCGAACTGCGCCTTGCCGCGTTCAGCCGGGGCCTCGGCGACCTGGTGGTTGCCAGGCGCCTGGCGACGATGTGCAATGTCTTCGAATCGGTCGAGCAGGCGATGGAGGGCGCGATCGGTCTGGGACCGACGGGCACGGTGGCGCTGCCTCGGCCAGGCACATGCTGAGCGGCCACCGCTGCGGACCAAAGCCATGCCCGTGAACCCGCCCGAGAATCCCGAATCGTCGTTCGACCTCCTCGTCCAGGCACAGGCGGGAAATGGCGAAGCGCTGAACTGCCTGCTGGCGCGCTACATCCCACGCCTCGAGCGGTGGGTGAGCGGGCGCATGCCGCACGCCATCCGCTCCATGAACGACACCGCCGACATCGTTCAGGACTCGGTAATCAATGCCGTACGCAACCTCGACACGCTGCAGATCCGGTCTGAGGGCGCGCTGCTCGCCTACCTGCGCCAGGCAGTGAACAACCGGATCATCGATCAATATCGCCGGCACCGGCGGCGGCCGCCGCGGGTCGAGATCCCGCTCGACGCCGAGGCCGCGGAAACGTCGCCGCTCGAAGCGGCGATCGGCATCGAGGCGATGAGCAACTACGAACGGGCGTTGGCGGGGCTGCGCGAGAAGGACCGCCAATTGATCGTGCTGCACGTCGAATTCGGCATGAAGGCGGCCGACCTGGCGTCGCAGCTCAATCTCGAGACGCCCGCCGCGGCGCGGATGGCGCTGCAGCGGGCGTTGAAGAAGCTGGCCGAGGCGATGCGCCAGGATTCACTTTCCGAATAGCCGCCCTACGTTCCAGACGATTCCCTTTTCGAACACCATTTCTCCGCCGCTGATGTCGCGGGCGGCCGCTCCGGTCGCGTTGAAATCGTCGGCCGCGAAGCCCTTCGGGAAGTTCACCCAGCCCCAGCGGAAGCTTGCCGAGTACAGCACCTTCATGAACGGGTTGCGATTTCGATCGACTAACCGCGCCGGGAAATGCAGATCGAAGCGCACCGGCTCCAGGATCAAACCACGCAGCTTCGGAAAATCTTCGGAAGTGAACTGATAGAGCCCAATGCCAGTCTGGGCATCGAGGATGTCGTGCCGCCCGGTCAACGGCCAGGACGGCTGGATCTGGATCACCTGCAGTTGAATGGTGCGCCCGTGCGCGTAATTGGCACTGGTGCTCGGACCAGAGAAGAAGAACGTCCCGGTGGTGTAGTAGCGGTAATTCAGATTGACGGAGAACACCGGATACCGCTCGGCGCGGCGAGCCACTCCTGCAGCGGGGACGGGCGTCGGTCCAGCGCTCACATCCGCAAGCACTGGCACGGTGCCGCCGTTTCGGTTTGGTCTATCTCTGCATGCGGCCCAGAGGACGGCTCCCGGAGTCACCGTGACGCGTGGAACAGCTGCTTCGCGAAGGCGCTGTGCTGCCACGTCCCAGGCGCGTGCCACCCGCGCGCGTTCCGCTTCGGAAGGTCCCGCCGCTACCCTGACGGCATCCGCGAACGCGGCGGTCTTGACCGCCAGGTTCTGAAGCTCAGCCACCCGAATGACCGCGAGAGGGTTCAGCAGGAACTGCTGTACTTGAGTCACCACGTCCGACGGTGGAAGTAGCGGCAGCGTAGCCGACACACCCGGCTCACGTCTTGCCGAAGGCTCAATGAACACACGCTCCGTTAGATCCCGCGCTGTGAGCACCGCTTCCCCTGCAGTTGTGGGATCGGGCTGATCCATCAAGCAGAACAACTTGAACTGGAACTCGATACCGCGGAATGGCCCGGGGCCGCTCAAGTGATCCAGCCACTCGAACAGCGCGTAGGCGCGGATCGGCGAACCGAGCTGCACGGCTGCGCACAGCACCCCGACCGCCACCCAGCGGCGCCACTGCCGCGAACTGTTCTTGCCGTTGCACGTTGGAGACGGCGCCCCAATCCGTCGATCAATCATCGTTACGAACCTCGCTTCGTGTTCATCGTCGGTGAAAAGGACGTGAAGGGACTTTCGCGCACGCCGGTTCGCTGCACCTCGTCACCGGCGCGTGTGACGACCCGGGACCGCGGCTCGAGTGCAGGACAGAAGAGCAGCATCGTGTCCTCCTTCTCGCCGAGGATGTAGCAGCGCGCCTGCTGCCATCGCGCCACTTCGAAGTCGCCGTTCTGCGACAACACGCGATACGGGAACGAGAACAGCAACAACGCCAGCAGCGTCACCGCTCCCCCCCCGGCCAGTAACAACCGGTTCACCGGTTGCCGTCGCCGCATCCCGAGCCATACCGGAAGGCACCACATCACGGCGCAGGCGATCGCCACCACCATGAACAGCTTGCGATAGGCGAGGTGATCGGCCTTGAATGCTGGCGACAGCCGCTGCAGTTGCCAGGCGGGAGCGCTGGACACATCGGGGAAGACGAACAACGCCGTCAACATGTCCGAAAGCCACCAGCAGGCAGTCGCAACGAGCACGACGGACAGCAGCAGGACGCAGCGACACAGTTCGTCGGGCTTGTCCAGCTCGCAGCGGCGCACCCATGCCGCGCAGCGCGCCTCCAGTCGCGCCACGCCTGGGTAAACGCGCAGCACGAACGGATGCAACACGATGAGCAGCGCGACGGCAATCAGCACGAACCCGAAGTAGACGATCGGAGTGACCAGCGACCCGAGGCCCCACCGCAACCAGTCGCGCAGGCCGTCCGTGGCGAACTCCGTCCGCCCCATCGTCACGTTGAAGTAGCGGGTGATGACCGCGCCGAGTGCCGTGACCGCCACCAGCGCCGCCGCGGACCCGGCGGCAGCGTAGACCAGTGGGTGGCGCTCGTCCGCCGGCAGCACGTGCGGCACGTTGGCGGCGGCGAGATCGTCCAGCATCCCGGCGGCGCTCCGGTAGCGCTGCTCAGGGTTGGCAGCAGTCGCGCGCTCAACGATCCTGACGAACGCAGGCGGCAGGTCGGTGCGACGATGACCGATCGGTTCCCGCATGCCGAACATGTGGGCGGTGCGAATCTCCTTCAGCGACGTGCCGGTCACCGGATAGCTGCCCGTCACCAGGTAATACAGCAGCACACCGACGCTATACAGGTCGCTGCTGCATGTCGCGACGTGGCCGGCAAGAACCTCCGGCGCCATGTAGAGCGGCGTTCCGGCCATGTTCAACGCCGGGTCGGCGCGCTCGAGTTCCTCGATCTCGCGCCCGGCGCCGAAGTCCATCAGGACGATGCGACCGGCGCGGTCCCGCATGATGTTGCGCGCCTTGACGTCACGGTGCAGCAGGCCGGCAGCATGGGCCGCGTGCAGGGCGCGACACACGTCCTGCCCCACCAGCACCGCCTCACGCGCATTCAGCGTGCCGCGCGACTTCAGCACGTCGTCGAGCGTTTCGCCGTCGACGAACTCCATGCACAGGCCGAATTGGCCGTCGTGCTCCTCGATGTCCAGCACGCTGACGACGTTCGGGTCGCGCAGCCGCGCCAGCTGCTTGCCTTCGAGCAGCACGCGCGCAGCGCCGGCATGGAGAATCTTCACGGCGACGTGCCGCTCGAGGTTCGGGTCCCAGGCACGGTAGACCCTGCCGAAACTGCCCGCGCCGACCTCTTCGAGCAGGCGATAGCGGCCCCAGGCCTGGGCAGCCGACGGGTCTGGTGCCAGGTGGACAGGGCGTGGCAGGGACCCCAGTCGCTTGAGTAGAGGGTCGGCACGCACCGCCGCCGGCGCCGGACCGGTGACCAGTTCATCCGGGCCGCTGCCTGCAGGATCGAACCCTTTGATGGCGGCGATCAGGCGCAGGTTCTCCAGCCGCTGTCGATCGGCGGCGGACGTCAGGCGGGCAGCCAGCGCCTCCCAATCGACAGCGATGCCGTCGGCGACTGCGTCTGCCGCTTCCTGAAGGGGGTCGTCGTCCTGCATCATGCTGCCCGGCTGGCCTCCCAGTCCTCGATCGGTAAACGCCGCCGCGGCCCAGGAGTGTCAACGAAACCACGGCGAGCTGCACGACGTGAAACCAGAGCCACGTTGGCGAGCGGATCGGCTGCAAGGGTGATCGAAGCCTCGGTCGGGTGCATCGCACGCTTCCTCGCACGAGACACCGGCGCGACGCGCGGCATTGTACGCATATCGCTCCGCGCGGCAACACGAGTCGACGTGTTTTCGTCGCGGCTGCGGGGGCGACGCGTCGATCGAGGCGGCTAATAGCTGCTGCGGTGCGATTCGACTGGTCCAACGCGGTCGCCGCTTGCGGGCGCGGAGTGTGGCCGGCGCCGGTCTGCCGCGCCCGTTGCTCGCGCTGAACTGGCGCGGAACGGCGTGCTACCGTCGGGGCGTGGCTCACGACATCTTCATGCGCGCCGCGCTCGACCAGGCGCGCCTGGCGCTGGCGGCGGGGGAGGTGCCGATCGGCGCAGTGCTGGTGCGGGACGAAGGGATCGTCGCCGGCGCATTCAACCAGCCGATTGCCTCGGTCGATCCGACGGCGCACGCCGAGGTGCTGGTGCTGCGCGAAGGGGCGCGGCTCGCCCGCAACTACCGGCTGACCGGATCGACGGTCTACGTCACGGTGGAGCCGTGCCTGATGTGCGTCGGCGCACTGGTGCACGCCCGGGTCAAGGAGGTGGTGTTCGGCGCCGCCGAGCCACGCGCGGGAGCGTTGGTGTCGGCGCTGCGGGCGCTCGACACGCCGGGGCTGAACCACCGCTTCGAGGTGACCGCCGGCGTGCTGGAGGGGGAGTGCCGGGAAGTAATTCAGCAGTTCTTCCGCGCCAGGCGCGGCGCCGCCAAGGCGCCGGTTCTCGCGGAAATCGTGGAAGGGGACGGTTAAACCGGCCGGCAGTGCTAGAATTGGTGGTTCGGAGAGGTGGCCGAGTGGTTGAAGGCGGCAGTCTCGAAAACTGTTGTAGGGGTAACTCTACCGAGAGTTCGAATCTCTCCCTCTCCGCCACTCCTTCGCTGCGCTCAGTCGTAGCGGCTCGGGAGCGCTTCAGCCACGCAGCGGCACGCTTCGCGCACCGCTAGCGTGGACGAATCTCTCCGGTAGCCACTCTCGCTGGCGCCCCCGGCGAGCAGTTCCCCTCGGATCTCGCTGACGCTCGCTCCGCTCAGGGCTGCTTGCGCTGACGAATCTTCCCTTAGCGATCTCGCTTCGCTCGCTCGCGTAGCGCTCCAGACGAGGAGTTCCCCTCGGATCTCGCTGACGCTCGCTCCGCTCAGAGCGATGGCTTGCGCGTCACGAATCTCTCCTTGTAGCCATCTCGCTTCGCTCGCTGGCTGAGCGCCCTAGGCGAGGAGTTCCCCTCGGATCTCGCTGACGCTCGCTCCGCTCTGGGCGGCGGATTGCGTCACGCATCTCTCCTTTCTCCCGGCTCGGACTTTCATCTCACCCCAATTCGCATAGCGCGTTCGCACCCTCATGGCTCGCGCGAGCGTGTGGCCCACGGCCATCGCCAGGTGCCGCCTGCCTTTGGTCAGCAGCCCAATCGACGTCGTCGCGCAGAAAGCGTGCAACCCGCCCGCATGCTTCCCGTCGCCGGTATATTCTGCCAGCCCTTTCCCCGGAGGACTCGGCAATGCCGGCACTTCGTTTGTCGATTTCGGCAGCCGACCTCACCCGCCGACTGAGAGAACGCCTGCGCGGCGACCCACCGCATGCGGCGACGCGCGTCGTGTGGCAGCGCGACAGCGACAGCGTTCTGGTCAACACCGACTCCCTGAACGTGCGGCTGCTCGCCGGCTGGCTCCTCTGCAATCTCGATCTGGAGACGGACCAGACAGGTCGGCAGACGCTGCAGTTCGTCTTCTTCCTGGGCAGCGTTGGCGAAGGCGACGGCCTGCAGGCGGCCTGCACGATCAATGCGGCGGCGCCGGGGGCGGCGCAGTTGGCGGCGGCCTGGGGGCACGACCTGCAGCGCGTGTTGTGGGACGCCGTGCTCGACGCGATCGAGCTGACTGTCTACCACGCGGAGTCCTTGAACAAGGGCGCGCCGATCACGCTCGGCGGTTTCCACTGCACCCAGGACGCGGTGGTGATCGATCTCCTGGCGGGAGCGCGCTGATGCCGCAGTTCGAGCTCGCACTGCTCTCGTTCGGCAAGCTGATTGGCCTGGTCGACACGACCGGGTCGTTCCGCTGGACCTGGTTCGGCGACCCGCTGGTCAACAGCTTCACCGGCATGGCCGCCAACCGCGCCGAGCTCGGGCTCATCTTGCGCGCGATGCTCGATCGCCCGCCGGGTGATTCACCGCCGTTCGATGCCGCGTCGGGCCTGCGCTGGGAAGCGCTCAGCCCGTTCACGGGTGCCGAGGTCGGTTTCGTCTGGAACGAGAACGTCAGCGACGCCCTGCAGATCGGCCTTGGCGCGTCGACCGAGATTCCGATCGCCGAGAAGGAACTGGCGCTCTCGGTGCTCGCGCGGCTGCTGAAGATCACGACTGCCGGCGACCCGTCGGCCGAACTGGGGACGATGACGTTCAGTGGCGCCTTCCCGGTGCCTGACTTCCTGCAGGCCGGCGCGATCGCTGGCACCTACGATCCCGCCACCGGCCTGACGCTCTCGCTCACCGCCCAGGACGCCGACGGCAGCCGCGTGCTGTCGTTTGCCACGCCGCCAAGTCCGGCCGCCGTCACCGCCCTGCCGTGGGACGTCGCGCGCCTCGCCACGTTCGTACTGCGGGCGTGGCTGCGGCAGGAAGCAAGCGACTCGCCGGTCGGACCGCCGAAGAGTTTCCTGCGCCGCATCGACGATCACCTCTGGCCGATGCTCGGCGATCCACCGAGCGCCATCCAACCGTTCCCGCTCCTGGCCGACGCGATGGGCACGGTGCCAAGCTTCGACGCCTGGCGGGGCTCGATTCTGACGGCCGACGCCAACGGCACCGCGGCGCTGACGTTCCTCTGGCACTTACGGGCGCTGGTCACCGGCAATACCAGCCCGAACATCCTGCCGGGGTCCAGATATCTTGCACTGGTGGCCGGGCCCGAGCAGGCCGCCGGCACACCGCCGCCGGCCGCGTTCACCGTGGCCGGGAGCTACCCGCCAGTACCACCGGTTGCCGGCGCCTGGTTGGGGGTGCGCGTCTCACCGCAGTTCGCCGGGCAAACCGAACTGGTCATCGACCTGCGCAATGGCCAGGCTGGTGCGGCGGGAGTGCGCACGATCATTCTGCTGCGGCGGGGAGCCGGCTTCACGCTCCCCGACATACCGCTACCGGACTTCAACGCGCTCGTGTCCTTCCTGCCATCCGTGCTGCCGCTCACGGTCGGCAGTGGCCAGATCACATTCCAGCAGTCGCCGGACGGGTCGATCCGCCTGTGCCTGATTGGCGCCACCATCGCCACCGGCGGCAGTCCGCTCGACGGCGAGTACCTCGATCGACCTCGTCGTGCGTTCCGGCGCGTCGGTCTCGTACCGGGTCAACAGCCCGCTGCTCGGCATCGAGATGCCGCCCAACGCCGTTGACGATCCGAAGGTGCTGCTCGGCCAACTGATCGACTGGGTGATCGGCTTTGTCACGGCACAGGAGGCCGGCGCATTCGAGCAGGTCGCCCAGAGCATCGGCACGCTGATGACCGATGCGATCAAGACAGGAACCGTCCAACCGGAATCAGTCTTTGCGGCGGTGGCCGCGGTCATCTCTCAGGGGCAGACCCTCGAGTTCGGCCCCCTCTCCATCGCCATCAACGGCGGCGCGCTCACGCCGGCCGTGGAATTCGGTCCGATCGGACCGGACCAGCAACCGGGCGAAGACCGGCCCTGGTCGATCGGCAAGATCAAGGTCGGCGCCACCCTGAACCTTCTGCCGCCCGGCGCGCAGCCGTTCCAGGGATTCGCCATCTCGATCATCGACTTCCGGCTCGGCTCCGGTGGTGGCGGCGCTACCGGCCTGGTGGCGGGACTGATCCCGGACATGCGCGACATGCCCGGTTTCATGCTGACGATCGGCTACGACGCCAACGCGCCACAGAAGATCATCGTCGAAGGCGGCGGCAAGATCCCGATTCAACAGACGCTCGGGCCGCTCGACGTCCAGGCGCTGATGATCGAGCTGCGCAAGGATTCGCTCGGCGTCGGTATCGACCTGTCGTTCCAGCTCTCGGTGATCAAGATCACCGTCTACGAGCTCGGTCTTCGCTTCAATTTCATCACGGGCGACGGGGTAGCGCCGGTCGACGTCTTTCTGCACGGTCTCGGCCTCAGCTTCGACGGCGGCGGCATCAAGCTCGCCGGCATGTTCGCCGAAGTGGCCAAGGCGAACGGTCCGCCAGACTACGTCGGCGGTGCGGTGGTGTCGATCGTCAACCTGTTTCAATTGTCGGCCATCGGCGGCTACACGGAAGTGGACGGCGACGCCTCGCTGTTCCTGTTCGCATCGCTGGTCGCGCCGCTCGGCGGGCCGCCGGTACTGTTTCATCACCGGCATTGCCGGCGGCTTCGGCTTCAACCGGGCGCTGCCACCACCGGGACTCCTGACGGATCACCCGTTCATCAAGGTGATGCGCGGCGAGATTCCGATGGGCAGCGGTGACGCCGGGTCGCTGGCGACGATCAGCGGTTTGTTCGCCGCACAGCCCGACACCTACTGGATTGCCGGCGGCATCCAGTTCACGTCGTTCGGATTGATCCAAGGGAAGATCATCGTTGCCGTCCAGTTCGGCAACAAGTTCTCGTTCAACCTGCTCGGCCTTGCCGCCTTCGGCATCAGCCCGGTCGCCTACTTCGAGCTCGGCATCGAAATCACGGCGGACGAAGAGAAGTTCCTGCTGAAGGCGGGCCTGTCGAAGAACAGCTACATCATTCACCCGGATATCTTCAGCCTGCAGGGTGACTTCGGCCTCGGCCTCTGGTACGCCTCACCTCACCAGGGCGACTTCATCCTGTCGATCGGCGGTTACCACCCGTACTTCAAGGTCCCGTCGCACTACCCGGAGCTGGCGCGCCTCGGCGTCAAGTGCACGATCTTCGGCTTCGTGCGGCTGTCGGTGGAAGCGTTCTTCGCGCTGACGCCGCAGGCACTCATGGCCGGTGTGGCGGTGTCGCTGTCGGCGGAATTCGCCGGGATCGGCGCCGGCCTCGACGTCTATATCGACGTCCTCATCACCTGGGATCCGTTCTACCTGATCGCCCGCATGGGTGTGATCGTCTGGTTCGAATTCCTCGGCCGGCACGAGATCGGCGTCGAGCTCAGGATCTGGACCCCGGAGTTCGGCGGCATCGCCACCATCGACCTGATGCTGGTCAGCTTCGACGTCGAGTTCGGCGCCGATGAGGCGCCGCCGCCGCCGCCGCGGCTCGACGAGTTCGTGACCAACCAGCTCGGTGCGCCCGCCGAACAGGGCGCCCCCAGCAACGGCAGCCTGCACTCGACAGCGGTCGTCCAGCGCTTCAACACCAGCGAGGACGAGGCCGGCCTGTTCAAGATCGACGTGCACGTCGGCCGCACCGCCAAGAAGCAGTCGGCGTCGGCCGAGCAAGAAGGCATTGCGACAGCGATTCCGGTCAACGCCGAGTTCGGCTTCGTGCTGCGGACGAAGATGCCGCTGCGTGAAACGGATGCGCCGGTCCTGGTCGCGCTGCCGTTGCAGGGAGAAGTGGACCTGCCGCTGTGCGCGATTGCGAACCTCGGTTCGACGCTGGGTCTCACCACCACCGGCTTCAGCGTCAGCAAGGCCGGCAAGGAGCGCACTGGCGACTTCTACCCGGTGGCAAATTTCGGCGACGCGCTCGATCCCGCGCAAGCCGACAGCGACGGCGCCCGCGGCGCCGTCGCCAAGGCCACTGACAAGGATCCACGGATCGCACTGACCGACGGCATCGTCTTTACCTGTGACGCCGCGCCGACGACCATTCCGCCGGCCATTGTCGGCCTGGCCGAGGAGGATTCACTCGAGAGTCCCGCACATCCTGACGAGTATCCGTTGCCGCTCGGGACGGAGCAGGTGTTGCCGGTCTATCGCGGGCCGCGCAGCAGGGCGGTGTTCAAGAATGCCGTGCCGGCGGTCAACTTCACGGCCCGGCAGGTGCACACGAGCAGCAAGCAGATGGCGCTTGCCGCCATCCAGGGGCGGACATGGGGTCCGCTGTTCGTCGTCCAGGTTGCCGCCGACCTGCAACGTCTGCAGGTGGGCGCGGCAATCAAGGGCTTGAAGTACACCGTGCCGGCGACCCCCATCTCGCCTGTCGGCCCGATCATCTCTCCGCCGCTACCCGGCAGGTTGCGGGCGACGGCGCTGCCACCGCAGCCGATCGCGGTGCCTGGGTCACCGCGCCGCCGCCCGGAACTGTTCGGCATCAATCTCCGGATGGTGGCGCCGCGGTCGCCCATCAGGATGGAGCGCGGCCGACTCGAGAATCACACAGCGGCGAAGAACTTCAGCCGCCGTGCGCTGACGTCCGCGCGAGGAACGAAGTCGACGTTCATGACGGAGATATCCGTGGCGGCCGGCAAGACGGTACGGCTGGAACTGCAGGGTGGACGACCGAGGAAGACACAGTTGACCCTCGCCGGGTCGCAGTCGGTGCGGGTGATCTTCCAGGGTGCCGGCGAAGACCTGATCTCGGATCAGTACATCGCTGGCCAGAGCGTCGTCACCGTGCCGCCGCGGGCGCGCCGCGTCACACTGATCGGCGAAGGCCTGCATCCGCCGATCGCCGGCTCCGCGGTCACCGGTGTGACCGTGCCGATCATCAAGGAAGCCCTCGGTGTCGAGCACGACTCGACACTGCTCGCGATCGGCCGCCGCGTCTTCGCCGGCCACGGCTGCGTGCTCGTCGCCGGCACCGCGTTGCCTTTCGCGGCCAGGCCGATGGACAGCGTCCCCGGCTTCAAGTTGCTGCGCGCCGTCAGCAGGCTGACGTTGCACTGGCCGGCGGTGGCACGGGGATGCCTGGCGCTGACGGTCGAGCCAATCGGCAGCGAGGACCCGGCCTCTGCGCTCGACGAGATCCGCTGGTACAGCATGGGCGCGCAGTTGACTCGCCTGTCGACGGTAGCGGGTCCGTCGGCGACCGCGCTGCTGATGGATGTGGCCGCGGCGAACCCGTGGCGGCTCGAACTCGACCTTGGCCGGAAGTGGCGCCTCACCGCCGTGGTCGTTGTGCAGAAGAGCGCGCGCGACCTCACCAATGCGCTGCGCGCCACGGACATGTGGGATCTCGTCGACGATCGGTTGCAGCTTGCGGCCGGACAACCAGCAACCAGGGCGACCTTGCAGGTGACGCAATGAGCGACTATCAGATCTTCAGCGATTACGTTCCGGTCGCCGACGCGGGCTCGACCCTGACCCTGAAGCCGAGCCAGACGCTCCAGGACGGCGGCGCACACCTGCTGCAGCTGGAGGGCCCGCTTGGCGTCACGCTGAAAGTGCAAGGACCGCAGTTTCAGCTCACGCCGGCGGACGTCGCTGGTGTCTATCCGGCCGCCGGCAGCGAGGAATCACCGGACGAGTTCCTGCCGCACATCGCGCTGGAGCGGCGCACGCTGCCGTGGGAGCGCATCGGCGTTGCCAACAAGAAGCCGTGGCTGGCGCTGATGCTGTTCAAGGAGTCGGAGCTGCGCGGCGCCGGCGCGCTCGATACCTCACCGGCGGCCACCCTCGAAGCGGTCACCCTGGCCCAGGTGAAGGACCGCGATGCCGCCGGCTATGCCACGCTGCACACGACGCTCGGCCTTCCCGACAGCACGGCGCTCAACGTCCTCTATGTCAGGAACAGCATCCTGGTCGGCCGGCGTCCAACGGCCGCCGACCTGCCGTACATGTCGCACGTCAGGCGGGACCTCAAGAGCGGCAAGGATCGGGCGATCGTCATTTCGTACCGGCTGCCAGATGCCGGACCGGCAGGCAGCGAGCCGGAGATTCACACCGCGGTTCTCGTGTCGTTCGAGAGGCGGGACGACCTCTACGCCGCACCGCGCAGCATGCCCGCCAACGCCAACAACGAGGCGGTCCTGGTCGTGCTGCACCACTGGTCCTTCAAGCCGAGCCAGGGAGGCGACTTCGAACAGGTCGTACGTTCCATCGCGATACGCCCGAACGGCGGCGTCCTGCGCTACGGCAACCTGCCGAAAGACGTGGCCAGTGGTCAGACGGCGCCGCTCTCGGGCCCTTTCCAGGGACTACTGCGCCACGACGGCTACTTCCTCGAGCCGCTGCCGCACATGCAGCCCGGCAACGTGACGTGGCGCGGCCCGTTGCGGCCATTCGCGCCGCCGCCCCGCACGCAGGGTTTTGCCGTGCGCGCCGCTCCGGAGGAATTCGACAACCCGCAGCCGGGCGATCCGCTCGACTACTCGCATGCCTCGGCGTTTGAGCTTGGCCGGCTGCTGGCGCTCGCCCGTCCCGAGATCCTCGAGGACTTGCGCGGCGTTCACCTGTCGTATCCACCAATCGAGCCCCAGGTGGCAATCAACAAGCTGCCGCAGGCGCTGCAGAAGCCGGATTGGGTGAGCAATCCGGCGTGGACGGCGTGGACCGGGGAGCCGTGGTCGATGAATATCAACGGCCAGGTGCAGTCAATCGTCAAGACCGAGAACCAGTTCCTCGACAAGGGCATCGCCGATGTCGGCGGCATCGCCGAGCAGGTCGGCGGCTGGATCGCCGAGGTCGTTGTCGACCTTGGAGCGATGGCGGTGCCGGTCGCCGCGCCGGTGACGCAGATCGATATCGGCACAGTCACCCCGGCAGCGCTCGGCGACATCTTCGTCGACGTGCAGAACGCGGCACTCAGTTAACGGTCCCGGCAGGAGTCACAGATGTACGACTCACTCACGAAGACCTCCGGCATCGAGGCGGTCAGTCAGTACCTGGCGAACTTCCAGGTCGAGATCGGGCCCGATGGCCTGTCGCTGGTAACTGGGGATGGCGGCAGTTACGGCACTGATGTCGCGCTGCCCGAGCGGCTGCGGCAGTTCCTGATCGACCTGCGGCTGCTGCGTCACCTGCCGCTGGCCTACCTGGTGCCGGATGCAGCCCTCCTGCCGCCGGAGTCCATTCGTTTCTTCCATGTCGACCCGACCTGGGTCGACCGGATCATCGACGGCGTGTTTGCCGCGGCGAACACCGGCACGGTGGACTTCGTTTTCAGCTACAGCCTGCTGCAGATGGCGCGCGCCGGCATCGACAAGGAGCTGACCGAGCTGGCGCAGGCGCAGGTGCCGACCACCGCATGGACCGGTGACAAGCCGATGACCGGAATGTTGATCCGGTCAGAGCTGGCGCGGCGCTGGCCCGACCTGATCGTGCGCGCGTATACGGCGACGAACGTTGCCGATCCGACGGTGCCGACCGTACCGGTGCTGCGCGCCGAGCCGATTTCGAAGGACATCTACATCGCACTGTTCGCCGGCCAGCCGGAGATGGTGCACCTGCGCGAGCCGAACGTCGGTACCCGCTACGGTGTAGAGCCGCGAACGGACCCGACGCCGACCAACCCCTACCAGGTGGACGGCCGGCCGACCGACGGAAACACGCCGGAGAACGCGACGCCGATCGTGCTGTCGTTTCGCGGCGCTGCCGGCCTGCGCATCCTCAACCTGAGCGCGCTGGCGGCGGCATCGGCGGAGAACTCGCCGCGCCAAGTCGCCCTGAACCTGGAACAACTGCCCTACGTGCAGGAGTTCAAGCACACGCCGACACACCAGGAAGCGCGCGGCTCAAAGGACCCGGCAACGCTGCCGAACACCATGTCGTTCCGCCGCGGCCGGGCGATGTCGCTCGACAAGCTGAAGGCGCGCCAGGCCGAACTCGACGAGATGGAGAGCTAGTCGTGTCGCGATCCCTGCTCAAGCCGCTCACGGTCTCGGCCAAGGTGATTCGTTCTGAGATCAAGGTTCCCACCCTGTCGGGCGCCGTCTTCAACCGCGACGCCGTGCTCGAAAAAGGCATCCACGTGCACTGGGCGTTGCCGGACAACCTGACGCGCGCGACGTTGATGCCGAAGAATGCCAGGAACGCGGCGAGGTTTCATGCCGTGCCCGATCTGTGGCTGGTCATCCGATTCAATCCAGGGCCGCCGCTCGAACAGGCCAACGCCAAGCGGTCCTGGCGTGCCTGGGTGGTCGACTCGGTGGCGGGCAAGGCCGTGCCGCTGGCGGCGTGGGTCACACCCACGCGCGACCCGAAAGTCATACATACCGTGGTCGGGATGCTGCCAAACGGCGCCCGCTCCGGCTATCCCGGCTGGGGGCTCTGGGGCACCGCGCGGGGATCGTTCGACCCGGCGCTGGCTGCGTACTACCCCGCTGCGCGGACGCGGTTCGGCTTCCACGACCCGGTTGCGGACCTGCCGGCGACCGGCAACGTCAGCTACGTGGTCATCGGCTGGTTCGCTGATCGCAACCATGACCCGCTCTACATGGCCAAGGACAAGCTCGGCCTGCTCAATCAGTGGAAGGTCTCACACCACCTGCGCGCCGATACGTACGCCGAACTCAACACTCTGACGCCGCGCGCCGGCACGGCGGCGATCAAGCCTGCATTCGCCGCGTCGATCGCCGTGCAGGACCTGGTGCTGGCGCCCGGCAAAGAGGTGGATTTCGCGCGCGCCGCCGCGCGCGGCGGCACTGCCACCGCGCGATCGAAGCAGACGGACGCGATCAAGGCCAGCTTTCCGGTAGCGCAGACGGCGGCCTCGGCGTCGGTCGACGGGGTGGCCGGCTTCAACGGCCCCGGCGACCTGGTGCTGCACGGCTCGTGCGTCGAGGTGCCGCTCGGCGGGTCAACGACGGTCGGCGCGGCGATCAAGACCGACGATATCCGGCTGTTCCCGTCGGTTCGCCGGGCGATGGCGGACGTTGCCGCCGCCAACACCGGGTCGGCGGAACAGGTCGACGCCATCGAGATGATGCTCGACGACGTCGAGTCGATGAAGAGCTCGTTGAGCGGTGTTCTCGACATGCCGGGCGCGGCGCACGCGGCGACGTTCCAGAACGTCCCTGGCAAGAGCCAGTGGTACGCACGGCTCGAGATTCAACCGACGAGTGCGCCGTGGCAGACGCTGGCTCAGTTCGATACGCAGGTGACGCACATCAGCCCGGCCCTGCAAGCGACCGGACACTGGTTCCAGACGGCGATGCGCTCGGCGTCCAATAAACAGGAGTGGATGCGGAAGGCGTACTCGCCGTTGCTGACGCGCCAGCCGCCGGTGGTCGCGCTGCCGCAGCTGACAGAGCAGGCCGACTACGCACCATGGCGGGCCTCCGTGACGCAGGCGTTGGCGGCGACGATCAACGCGCCGCAAACGGCGGCCAAGGCGATCCATCCGACGCTGATCCAGGTGCTCGACCGGCGCAAGGATGCACAGCCGACGCTGATCGGCAAGGTGGTCGGCCGTGGCGGCAGCGACGGCGCCGCATGGTGGATCGACGTCACCGACGTCAAGGCGATGAACGAGCTGCTGCTCGCCGTGCAGGGCGCCAAGGTCATTCTGCCGAACGTCGACAACCTGCTCGAGGTGCCGGGCCAACGGTGGCACCGGCCGTGGTCGCCGCATGTGATCCTCTACGGCACCGGCCGATCGTTCAAAGCGGGGGCGGACGGTCGCTTCCGTCTCGACGGCTATCTGAAGACCCGGCAGAGCGGAGAGACGGTGATGGCCCTCTCGATTGGCTCATACCCCCGCGTCAACGGTAAGGACATCATCGACAAGCCGCAGGAGTTGTTCTCCAGGCCTGGCCTGCCCTCCGACGTGCGAGCGCTGGTCCGCGAGTCGCTGCTGCTCGACACCGAGAGCACCAGCGTGATGGCGCAGCTCGCGCTCGGCCGCACCGCCAGCCGGGACACGCTGGCGCTGGCGCAGAAGCGGATGAGGAGCGCCGTCCGCGGCCTATGGCTCGCCCGCGACCGCAAGACCCTCCTGGCGCGAAAGCCGAAGCTCACGGCGGTGCAGCCGCTCGGCACCTACCCCAGCGATGTGGCGATGAGCCCGTGGCAGGATCCGCGCGATCCGTTGTTCGTCGACGTCAACTACTCGCACGCGTTTTCCGCGCTCGGCATCGACTGGGTGCTCGATCAGGACCGCGTCGAGACGCGCGCTGCGGGACCCGCGGCAACCAATCCGCCTAGCGGTGCGCCGCCGACGGGCCAGGTCGAGGTGATCGAGGAACGCACGCGGGTGACGGCGACGGTGGCGAAGGTGCTCGAGAGCACGCTGGTCACCAAGAAGAGCGCCGATGTCAGCGGGACGCTGGTCACGGCGCAGAAGCCGCCGAACGGCGTCACGGCCGACACCTTCATGCAGATGGACATGATTTCGGTGCCACTGACCGCGCTGGACAGCACGCTGGTCGCCCGCGGCCGGCGCGAGCGAAGCGGCGCGCTGCGCCTCAATCGGCTGCAGCTGGTCGACATGTTCGGGATGGCGCGCGAGTGGAAGTCCGGCACGGACCCGGTCAGCGCCACGGGAAGTGCGGCGCTCACCTACTGGACCGAGCTGGCGCCGCGGCTGCCGTACTGGGCACGCCTGCTGTTCCGGCTGCAGCAGGCGGTGAATCCCGACCAGGAAGCCACGCCGCTCGCCCATCCGGTGTGCGGCATCCTCGTCCCGGATTTCATCGAGCACGCGCTGGAAGTCTTCGATGGTCACGGCCAGGCGCTCGGTCAATTGACGACCGACCGGCCGCGGTTTGGCGGCGGCGTCGGCACGCCTGGCGCTTCGCTCCAGGTCAGCTTCGCGTTGCATCCGTGGGTCGCTGCGGCATTGGGGCTGCCGCCGGGCGCCGACCCGCTGGATGCGGTGCAGAACCAGCCGCTCAGGTCGCTGCTGGCGTCGCTCGTCGTCCAGGGCGCGGTGATGCCGGCCGGCGCGGAACCGACCGAACTGTTCGAGACCGGCATGTCGGCGATGCTGCGGGCCATCGATACCGTGCGCGCCACGCTCGACCCGACGCAGAAGACGGCCGACAAGCGGATCAAGCTGCTCGGCGAGCCGATTCTGGTCATCGCCGCGCGGCTCACCTATCAGGGCACGTCTTCGACCAATCCGTCGCAGCTCGCCCAGGATCCGCCGCTATTCGCCGGGGCGCCAGCACTCCCGGCACTCCAGGTCCGCATCGGCGACTCGACGCGCCCCGATGACGGCACGCTCGGCTGCTTCAAGGCCGGGGCGACGCCGCAGGCAGGGCGATTCGCACCGGTGACGCTGGAAGCGGCGCAGAAGGCGATCCTCAACGGGCTGGCAATGGGCATCCCGTACTTCTCGCACAGCGGCCTGGAAGTGCGCCATCCGTTCGTCAAGGATCAGGAATCCATCTTCGCGGTGCCGGCGGACCAGAATACCGACCTGGTCATCCTGGCGGACCCAAGGGGCGGGCTCTACGCCACCTGCGGTGCCCTGCCGCGCAAGAAGATCACGATGCCGAGAGAGTTCATCGACGCGTCGCTGAAGCATCTCGAACCTACCTTCAGAGTCGGTCCGGTCTTCACCACCAAGGCCATGGGCGCACTCAAGACGCTGGCGCCGCCGCCACAGATCGACGGCTTTGCCACCGAATTCGTCTTTCGCAGTCCTGGCAGCAACGGCGCCGCGGACACCTTTCCCGAAGCGGAGGTGCCACCCGTGCCGCCGGTGGGCGAGCTGCCGCGCGAGCGCGTCGTACTGAGTGACGGCTGGATGCGGGTGTTCAGGCCACAGCAGCCCTGAGCCTGGATCATCGACGCGCCGTGATCGTTCTTTCGTCTTGCAGCTCCTTGCTCCGACCGCCACCGGTCACTTGCGGGTCGCACCTGTGCGGCGTGTGCCGCCGGTTCATCTGCTCATGACCGGGCCGATGAGCGCTCCTGTGTTATAGACGGGCGTTACGGATCGCACCCCGAGGCGTTGATCAGGCAGGGACGCCTGGCGTTGCGACCCGGCGAGCGTCTCATGAGCGAAAAGGACATCGACCTCGCGTTGTCCGGCGGCGGCTTTCGCGCGGTGCTGTTTCACCTCGGGATGGTCGCGTGTCTTCGGGACGCCGGAGAGCTCACCCGCTTGAGGACCGTCGCCGCGGTCTCTGGCGGAGCGATCCTCGCGGGTCACCTGCTCGTTCGTTGGCAGGACTACACCCATCCTGACAGTCACCGCTTCGCGGCGGCGGCGACCGAACTGATCCAGTTTACGCAGCGCGGCATACGGAACAGGATTGTCCGCCGGCTCCCCTGGATCATCCTGGCAGGGCACGTGCCGTTCAAGGGGTTGCGGCGCCGCTGGCTGTTGGCATCGTCGACGGCGCTGCTCGCTCGCTACTACGATCAGTACCTGTTCCACGGTGCCCTGCTGTCGGAGCTCAAGGGCGCGGGCCGTCCTGTCGTCCGTTTTGTGGCCACCAACGTGACGGACGCCGGCTTGTCTTGCTTCTCGCAAAGGGGTTACGAGTTCGCCGACGTCGATGCCACGGGCGCACACGCGCCGTTCCACACCAACTCGTTGCCACTGTCGCTCGCCGTCGGCGCCTCGTCCGCGTTTCCCGCGCTCTTTCCGCCGCTCGCTGTCGGTGAAGAGGACAGCGGCTGCCCGCCTGGAGCGTTCAATCCAAACCCGCAACTCTTCACCGATGGTGGCGTGGTCGACAACCTCGGCATCGAGGCGCTGAGACTCGGCTTGGAGTCCGAAGCCAGGCTGCGCATTCTGAGCGACGCGGGAACCGCCTCGATGGATGCCTTCACCGGGCCGTCGAGCGGCCTCTGGCGAACGGGGATGCGCGCGGCAGACCTCATGATGTTCCGCATCCGCCAGCTCTCGCTGTTGCGATCGCGACTGGTCGCGGACGGTCCGTCGGCGGCGCCCGACCGTACGGCGCGATGGATCACGATCAGCACGGCAGTGGATCCGGCGGCGACCGCGACGTCGGCACCGCTCGGCGTCCAGGCGCGCCTGCAACGCATTCGGACGGACCTCGATTGTTTCGATCGTGTCGAGATCGAGGAGTTGGTGCGGCACGGATACTCCGCCGCAGCGGACGCGCTCGGGTTCGACACGGGCGTGGCCCCGGCGCTCACGGCGATGGGTGTGCCACCGGTCGACCTGAGGCGGAGCCGCGATCGCGAGGCGCGGTTGGTTCGTAGCTCGCGACGGCGCGTCGGGCTGTTCCGCGGCAGGGACTGGCTGAGTGCGCTCTATCTCTCGACCGCCGCCCTGGTCATTGCCGTGGAGGCGCTGCTGCTACCGGCGCAGTACGACTTCGGCCGCAAGAAGGTGTCGGAATGGCGGGCGCTCGGCATCATCGCCGCGGCGCCGCCGACGTATGACGTCGGACGCGCGGTCCCAATCATCTCGGACGCGCGGGTCGAACGTGGCGCGAACCCCGGGTTTACCGTGCTGGACGAACATCGCGTCTGGGACCTGCGCAAGCTGCACCGCGCTGAAGCGGCGGCAGGCGGCAACGCCGGACCGGAAGTACGCGGCCGCTCGCTGCTCACCAGGACCGCCAGGATCAGGCGCGATACGCCAGAGGCGACCACCTACAAGTTCTGGTATCTGACGTCGAGCAAATACTTCGCCGCCTGGTCGGGCACGCCGGGGATCGCGCTGACGGTCGCGCACAGCCCGACGAAGGTCCGGTCCGGAACCGCATCAGCGCTGGACCTGTACGAACTTCGCGCCGACGTCCGTGAGCGCGCCGCCGGCGAGGCATTTGACCTCGAGCTGGCCATGGAGACGGAGGACGGATTTCTGAAACCGGCGGACTGGTGGGTCGGCGTGCGCATCGCCGACGCGGTCGGCGACCGCGTCTCCATTCGCGTGCTGTTCCCGGCCGCGCTGCCGTACAAGACGATCGCATCGACGAAGTACCAGAACGAAACGCCGATCGAGAAGCAGACGCGGGATGGCGTGCTGGTGGAGAACAGGGGACGTACAGACGTCGCGTGGTCGATCGACGTGCCGGAGCCGACCTTCACCTATCGCATTCAGTGGGATTGGCAGGACTGACACCCTGCGGTGGAAGGCGCTGACCCTAGCCGTCAATCGAACGGGACTGGCAGGACCAAATCGGGTTACGGTGCCGCAGCAACCCGGCCCAGTTCCTCAGGGCTTCAGTAGCTGCTGCCAGTTCTCGACGATGTGCACCCGCGAGACGCGGGGGAGGCCGGAGGCCTCGACATTGGCGACGATCCGCATCCCATCACGCGTGACATCCCATCTCGCGCTGACCGGCGCCGCTGTCGCGCCGCCAAGGATGGGAAGGTCGAACAGCGGCTTGGGTGTGGCGGCGACGAACGCGCCGCCTGCCGCGGATACCGAGACCGACATCAGACGACCGTTCGGGGCGAGATAGAGGATTTCCCGTCCGTTGGCGCTCCATCGCGGCTGCCAGCCACCACCGATCGATACCGGCGTCTGGCCGGTTCGACGGTCAGCCGGGCCCCGCACAAAGGGCTGAACATAGATCTCGGAGCTGCCAGATCGATTTGAGCGGTACACGAACCACTTGCTGTCAGGCGAGAACTTCGCCGCGGTCTCATCCTGAGGGGTCACCAGCAGCGGCACTGGCATGCGGTCGCCGCCCAACGGCAACATCCAGAGGTCGGCGTTGGTGGTGGTGGTGTTGGTTTGATACAGCAGGCAACAACCGTCGGCCGACCAATCGAGTATCGATCCGGTGTTGCTCCGAAGGAGTTGCGGCGACCCAGTCCCATCGGCGGCGGTCCGGTAGATGTTTCCAAGCGAACTGTAGGCGATCATCTTCCCGTCCGGGGACCACACCGGACCGCGCTCAGGATCGTTGCCGAGCGTCACTCGATTGCTCGACGTACGCGCCAGGTCTCTCACCCAGACATCCTGCTGGCCATCGGTCTGATACACCGCGAGGCGCGTTGCGTCTGGCGACAAGTTCATCTCGGCGTAGGCGCCTTCGCCGGTGATCTCCTCAAGCACCGACCCGGTTCGAGCGAACCACCTCAGCTGGGCACCGCCACCGCCGGCGTCACGAAATGCCAACATCCCTGTCGACGCCGCGAAGTAGCCTGACGAACCGGCTGCCCCGACATTGTCAGCAATGCGTCGAGCCTCGCCGATCGGTGCGAGCCGCTGCTCGTCGAACTCCTGCGCCATCACGGTCCGCTCGCGCTGGTACAGCAGCAGCCCGATTCCGGCGCGCAGCGGAACATACGAGGCGCCATACTGCGCCGGCATCAGCCGCGCCTGAGGCTGCGCCTCAGGCGCAACACTGAGCGCACCGAGATAGAAACCGCGAATATCCGGATTGGTGGAGAGGGCCAGGTAGATGAAGTGCTCCCCGTCCGGCAGGAACACCGGATAGCTGTGCGCCTGTTGACCCTCGCGCACGGCCGTGATCTGTGTCGCCGCTCCTCCCGTGGCGGCGACGCGTCGCAACCCGCCTTGTCCCGGTCCGCGGCCGCCGAAGATGATGGTGCCGTTGCCGTGCCATGAGCCGATCCCGGCAATCCCGTCAATCTCTGTCAGCGTCTCGGGCGGTGTGGTGCCAGACGCCTCGACCTTCATCAAGCGCCGGTCCTGCCCGAAGGCGACGTAGCGGCTGTCAGGCGACCAGAACAGGCTGCGCGCGTCCTGCGTCCCAGCCAGCATGCGCGAATCGAGCGAGTCCATGGCCCGGATCCAGATGTGCCGAGTACCCGCGGCGTCGACCGCGGTGTAGGCAACGCGGCGTCCATCTGGAGCGATCGAGATGTAGAAGTCGAGCCCGGAGACCAGTGTCGGACCGTCCGCCCATTCAAAGCGGACCACTTGTGGAACCGGATCGGCAACCTGGTAGTAGCGAGACGCCGCAGCGACGGCAACCCCGCCGATCACCGCGGCCGCCGCCAGGTATGCGCCCCAGAGAAACAGCCCCCGCCTCCGGCGAGGGCTATCGCGGGCGAGGGCAGACTGCGATTGCCCAGGAGCAACTCGCCCCTCGAGCTCCCAGCGCAGCGACATGGCCAGATCGGATGCCGATTGCCAGCGCTCGTCCGGGTTCTTCGCGAGGCACCGCGCAACCGTGCGGTCCAAGGTCGGGGAGGCCAAGGACTGCACCAGCGACACCGGGGGCAGTTGCCGATCGAGAATGGCGGCTATCAGGCTGGCCTGACTTTTCCCGTCAAAGGCTCTGTGGCCGGTGATCATTTCGTAGAGCACCGCCCCGAACGCGAAGATGTCGCTGCGTTGGTCGGCTTCCTCGCCCTGCAATTGCTCCGGAGCCATGTAGGGGAAGGTGCCCAGGATGGTGCCTTCGACGGTCAGCCCGGGCGGCGTCGTGGTCAGCATCGACCGCCCACCAGCCGACGCCGCCGCGGCCTTGGCGAGGCCGAAGTCGAGTAGCTTGACCCCCGATCTGGTGAGCATGATGTTGCCGGGTTTCAGGTCGCGGTGGACGATCCCGGCACGATGAGCGGCGGCGAGTGCGTCGGCGATGTGGATGCCGATGTCGAGCGCGCGCTCGAGCGGCATGGCGCCCTTCGCCAGCGACTGTTCCAGCGTGTCCCCTTGCAGGAACTCCATCACCAGGTAGTCGGTTCCGTCCTGCTGGCCGACGTCGAAGAGAGCGCAGATGTTGGGATGCGACAGCGATGCGATCGCTTTCGCCTCCCGTTGAAACCGTTCGTGAAAATCAGGCGATGAGGAGAAATGATGCGGCAGGATCTTGATGGCGACGAGCCGATCGAGCCGGGTGTCCCGTGCCTTGTACACCTCGCCCATGCCGCCTGCACCTTGCGGCGATACGATTTCGTAGGCGCCGAGCCGACTGCCGGAAGTGAGCATGGACATGACCTGCGCCGCCGAGCCGCGCCGAGGCGGATTGAATCCGAGGTTTCCGGAACTGCGCGGAGTATACGGGATAGGAGCGGCAACTGCCGAGGCGTGCCGGCAGGTTGAGCGGAGCAGCCGCGGACTTTGGTGTCGCGCGGCGATACCACTAGAATCCAGCTCCAGGCATGATCGGCCGCACCTTCCCCAACTACCGGATCGTGTCGGAGCTCGGCGCCGGCGCCATGGGTGTCGTCTACAAGGCCGTGGACCTCCGCCTGGATCGCCACGTGGCGCTCAAAATACTGCCGCCCGAGAAGAGTGGCGACGCCGAGCGTCGTTCCCGCTTCCTGCAGGAAGCGAAGGCCGCTTCCGCTCTCAACGACCCGCACATCGTCACCATCTACGACATCTTCACTGACGACGGCACCGACGTGCTGGTCATGGAGCTCGTGCAAGGCCGCACGCTGCGAGAAGTCATCGCCGATGGGGCGATGCCTGTTACCGCGGCGCTCGGTATCGCGTCGCAGATTGCGGAAGGGGTGGGCAGCGCACATGCGGTCGGCATCGTCCACCGTGACCTCAAGCCCGGCAACATCATGTTGACGGACCGCGGCCGGGTCAAGGTGCTCGATTTCGGACTCGCCAAGCTGTTTGGCGACGCACTGGCGCAGCAGCAGACGGTGATGGCGCCAACCATCGCGGGGACACTGCTCGGCACGGTGGATTACATGTCCCCGGAGCAAGCACGAGGCGAGGCGGTCGACGGTCGCAGCGACGTCTTTTCGCTGGGCGCCATGCTCTACGAATTGCTGACAGGCACGAGGCCATTCACCGCTCCTCACGTCGCTGGCGTTCTGCACGAGATTCTCTACGGCACGCTGCTGCCGCCACGGGCGCGACGCCCGGATGTGCCCGCCGCTGTCGACACGATCGTGCTCCGGGCACTCGAGCGGGACATCACCCGGCGCTACCAGTCCATGGAGGCGTTTGCCGGCGATCTGCGTCAAGCACAGCGGCGTCTCGAAGCGCCGCCGCCAGCGGCGAGCGTCGTCGTGCCGCCGCCGCTCCCGCCACAGGCTGCGGCCGTGCCACCGGCGATGCCACCGTCGGCGATGCCGTTGCCGCCGCCGCTGCACGTCGCGGCGGTGGACGCCTTTCCGCGTCGGCGCCGCAAGAGCCGGGCAGGTGAAACGAACAGACGCGGCCCGCGCTGGCGGATCATCTGGGCCATCGTCCTCGTGTTCATGGTGTTTGGTTCAGCACGCGAATGGATGAGGGACTCGATCGACGGTAGCGGACAGCCGACGACCAGCCCCAGCGCGGAACGAGAGGACGACGATCCGCGGCCTGCGACGGCGACCGATGACGTGCCAGGCATCGGCAGTCTCGGCGGGTTCATCGAGGAGCGCGTCATCAGTGCGCTGGAATCAGCTGTGCGGAACGCTCCGGACAGTGCAGACGCGCGAGTCGAACTCGCGAAAATGTACTGGCGTCGAGCGCAGAGCACGAAGGATCCGGAGTACATGCAGCGCGCGAGCGACGCGTTCAACGCAGCGCTGCGCATCGAGCCCGACAACAGCGAAGCCTTGCAAGGTCTGCGCGAGATCGCCGCGTCACCGCGCGAGACCGCCAGTCCGTAGGCCGATCGGTCGAGGGCACAAGCACAAGCGAAGGCCGGGTAGAGTCGCCAGGGTGGACAGCGCACATCCGCAGGCCGTGCGGCATCGGCCGATCATGCTCGACGAGGTGCTCGGCGTGCTGCGTCCGGCCGCGGGGGAGATCGCGGTGGACGCGACGCTTGGCGGCGGTGGGCACGCCCACGCGATCCTGTCGCGGTTGCAGCCGGGCGGCCGGCTGCTCGGGCTTGACGTGGACCCGCTGGTGCTGCCGCGCACCGCGGCCGAGCTGCGTGCTTCCGGCTTCGGTCCCGAGTCTTTCCTTTGCCGCCACGCCAGCTTCGCCGAGCTGCAACAGCTGCTGACCACCGAGGGTATCGAGCGTGCGGACATCATCCTCGCCGATCTTGGCGTATCGGCAATGCAGCACGATGACCCGGCGCGTGGCTTCAGCTACAAGGGCGTCGGGCCGCTGGACATGCGCATGGATCCGCAGCGCGGCGAGCCGGCATCGCGGTTGATCGCCAGGGTGGGCGAAGACGAACTCGCCGCACTGCTCCGGGAGAACGCCGACGAACCGCACAGCGAGCCAATCGCGCGCGTGCTGAAGGGCAACCTGCCGGGGACGACGCACGCGGCGGCGCAAGTGGTGCGTGCGGCGCTGTCCGCGGCGGCACCGGAGCTGTCGAAGGCCGAGCTGAAGCTGTCGGTGCGCCGCACGTTCCAGGCGCTGCGCATTGCCGTCAACGACGAGTTCCGCGCGCTGGAGGCATTGTTGACGTCGCTGCCGCGCTGCCTGGCCCCGGGCGGTCGCGTGGCGGTGCTCACGTTCCACTCCGGCGAGGACCGGCGGGTGAAGAAGGCGTTCCAGGCAGGATTGCGCAGCGGTGTCTACGCCGAGATCGCCAGGTCACCGCTGCGCTCGCAAAAGGCGGAGACGTTCGACAATCGCCGCGCCGCGGCGGCAAAGCTGCGCTGGGCGGTACGAGGCGACCGGCCCGGCAACTGACGGTAGCCATCCTCTTTTGCTGCTTGCTCACCGCGGACGCACCGGCTCGCGCAGGCCCGCGTCATGGCGTTCCGCGCGACACTCTGAACGTCGAATCCCAGGGTCCGTAGTTCGATGACGTGACGCCGTTGCGAGTCGTGCCCAGGAACACCTGCTGTCTGCCGGTGCGCGAGAGCGTCACCCGCCCACCCTGCTCCGGCGTCGTCAGCCCGGAGTGCACCGCCGCAAGACAGACGGCTGAATCGCTGGTGTAGACGTCGGTCCCCCACAACGAGCCGGATGCACAGCCGACCGGGCAGATGACGCGCGAGGCGTTCGGGATCATGTCGCCACGCGTCGTGCAGCCGGCGCGAACGGTCCCGGCCGGCGGTGGCGCGGGAGCCGCGGACGTCGGGCGGCCGGCGGCGTCTACGGCCTGGACGAAGAAGCTCCGGTGCCAGGCGCCGTAATCTGCCGTCGACAGGCCGTGGCGCTGTGACGCGGCGTATGTCGAAAAGCCTCTCGTCCACGTCACGAGTACGACGCCGCCCTCGCGGGTGATCGCGCCGGCGTGAACCGCCGCCGCGCACGCCGAGGAGTCGTCGGTGTAGAAATCGGTGCCCCACACGCCGCCGGCGGGGTTCGCACACACCGGGCAGCGCAGGAACCAGGATGTCCCTTCGGCGCCCTCGATATCGCGCGCCGCGCGGTTGCAGGTGATCAGCGGCGCGTCGGCCGACGAGTTCGACAGGCGCCCGCCGGGCGCAACGGCGGCGGCGTCCGACGCGGCGGATCGAACAGGCTCGACCCGCGCGTCGAGGACGACTTGCTGCGTGACGCCGAGCGCGAGCGCGAAGTCGGGCTGGCCGGTGAGCCCGACGTCGAGAATGCAGTTGTCCAACACGACCCGCTCGGTGATCCCGGCGCGACGACAGAGCGACTCGAGCGCCGCCCGGTTCGGCACGTCAGCGGCGCTGGCGGCCCGGTCGGGGAACGTGCGATCGGTGAAGAACCGCGTGCTCGTCCCCGCGCTGTAAGTGAAGAGCGAGGAGTTCTGCTCGACGCGCCAGCTGTCAGCGACAGCCGGATAGAGCTGCTCGAAGGTCGCCGTAGTCAGTGGCGGACCACCGCGTCGCCTGATGTCGTTGGTGGCATCGCCGTCGAAGTTGCCAAGCAGGCCTTCGAGCCTGCCGGATCGCGTGCTGGCGGCAGAGACGATCAGGTGCAGACCCCACGGTCCGATTGGCGCGACGGTCACCGAGGAGCCGTCCGGCCAGGTGACGACGACGCCGGGTCTGACAGCCGTTTGGGTGAGACCGATCGACCCCTTCTCGGGCAGCGACATGGCAGCCAACGCGCGAGGTTCGCCATTCACCCGCAGCTCCGGCTGCCCCTGGCCGATCGTGAGCTGCACGCGGTCGCCGGCCACGTCCAGCGCCACCGCGCTATTGACCGCCACCTGTCGCGAGTCGCCGAAAGGCACCTGGCGCACCTGGACCTCGAAGCCGCCTGCCGGGTCGCGCACGGCAACGAACTCGCCTGCCGCTTGAAAGTCGTAGCGCATCCCATCGAACGTGGACAGGTGCGGGTCGCCGTTGGAGTCGGCGCAGCGGCCGCTCGGGCACGCCGGGGCCGGCGGCGGCTGCTGTTCGGGCGGCAAGCACTCGCCAGCGGGTAGCGAGGTGCGGCCATAGTGGTCGCGTGGCTCGAGCCCGAGCAGTGCGCGCAACTGATTCTGCGCGCGCGTTGCACGGACTTCGTTCACCGGAATGCCGCTCGATCCCGACGCGGTGACGCACGGGGAGCGGTCCTGGGTGCCGCGAGCGTCCTCCGACGCATGATAGAACTCGTGATAGAGCGAGGTGCACGGGTCGGCATTGCCGCCCTTGCCGAAGTAGGGATGACGATCGTTTGGATCCCAGAAGACAAAGATTTCAGTACGCGATATCGCGCCCTCGTGGGTCTCATCGGCTGCACCGGCGGGCAGGATCTGCACCGTTACGCCGGGCGGCTCCAGAATTGGCAAGATGCCGGCCGGATCGCCCCCCGGCCCGTGCAATACCGCGCTGCACGCTGCCCACGCGTTTGCCACGGCCGGGTCGACCGCAAACCCGGCGTCAGCCCGATGCGACGCGCCGTCCCCGAACATGAGTGCTGCGAAAACCAGGAAGGCTTTTCCCGCCCCGCCCCCCAGCCTCGACCGCCTGCGCCGCATCCACAACCCGGCCGGCGTGAGCAGCAGCACCGGGGCGAAAGAGCCGGCTCCGCCTGGCTGCGTCCAGTCGAATAGCGTCCAGTCGAATAGCGTCCAGCCGAACCGGGCCCGCTCGACGGGGCGGACCGCCTGCCGGTCCGCTGACGAGATCGTCGCGCCAGCCATCACGCAGCCAGGCACGTCGCCCTGGCTGGCCACCGGAACCGAGTAGGAGACCTCCAGCCGGAGCGGCTTGTCCGGCTCGATCATGTAGAACGCGCCGACCGGCCCCCGGGCGGACAACACCACGGTTTCCAACGCCAGCCCGGTAGGGCCGATGGCGTGGACGGGCACCTTCAACTCGATCGTCGCACCCGGCTGCAGCACTCGCTGCCTGGCGGCGATCGCGCTCTCGAGCGAATCATCGAACGCGGCGTCGAAGTAGGTCGGTTCGACCGTCGTGGATGCCTGGCGCACGGACCGGAAGGTGAGTGTGCCCAGGGCGGTGGCAGCGGTCTGGCAGGGCCTGCTCCCTTCATTGGTCAGCAGGATGACGGGCGCGCGCGGGTCGTCGGCGCGCACCTTGATCGATAAAGCGGCTCGATCTGACGCGCGCGATGTTGGCGACGCCCGGAACGTCGCGATACCACTCATGATGAGACCAGCCAGCCCGAGGGCAGCGAGACCCGCCAGGACAGGGCGAACCCGGAGTGCCATCCCTTACCTCCTGATCATGATCAAACGGATCCGGGCCGCAGATCGAACCGCCGCTTTCGACCAGCCTAGCCGCGTCGATCTGCAACCATTCGCCACGCGAGCGCACCCAGCAGCAGCGCCGAGCCGCCGAACGATATGAGCTTGACCGCCGTCGCCGCGCTGGCCAGCGCAATCGAGGACGGCGGCAGCGGCTGGCCGGCCGCGAAGGCGTCGAGCTGTGACAGCAGCACGGTGTTCTCCACCCAATCAGCCGCCATCGTGACCACCACCGGCGCGGCCAGCAGCGCCGGCGGCACCGAGGAACGCAGCGCCGCACGTGCGGTGAACAGGCTGAAGAGCAGCGTGCCGCCATAGAGCGGCGGGAACGCGAGGTCGAGCCGCAGGAAGATCCTCTCGGCCGCCAGTGCCGCGTCGTCGAGCACCTGCCAATGGCGCTCGACGGCCGCTGCGTCGTAGTGCAGACGTTGATTGAGCGGTGTGCGGTCCTGCGGCGCCGCGTCAAGTAGACGAGCGCGCACCAGGTCGCGACCGCTGGCCCTCCCCAATACCCAGGCCCCGAACACGAAGGCTACGCAGGGCAGCGCCACGACCAGCGCGGTCCTCGGAAGTGAAGGCATCTTGACCATGATGGGCAGTTAGCCTAACCGACTGCTTCCCGTTCTGGTAATGTGCGTGCCGTTTATCGCGCCGAGCGGCCGTCTCTCGTGGAGAACAGATGGATTACCTGACGGAGCTCGCCAGCCACCCGGACGTCGCCCACGCGGTCGAAGCGGTGGGTGGGCCGGTCGCCGCGAAGCTGAAAGCGGTCGAATACCTGCGCGACGACTACCCGCAGGTCTGGACGAACGAAATCCTCTACCAGTTGCGGCACGCTCCGGCGGTCGCGGCAGAGGTGTGGACCCAGCTGCGCTACGGGCCGTCTGAGCTGCGCAGTCTCGCCGCCAGCGCGCTGGCACAGGAGTCCCAGCGCCTGCCTTTCCAGGGAACGCCCCTGCCGGAGTGGCCGACCTACAGGGAGCAGTACGCCACCGAGCCGCGCGCGGCGACCGAGCTCTTCGCCACTCAGCTGGCGGCCGATCAGTCGCGGGTCGACAGCCTGACCAGCACGGTCGCGGGGAAGCCGTGGACGCCTGAACTCTTGAAGGACATCCTCGGCGCGGAGGGCATCACCACGCCACGCTGGGACGACAACGTCAGAGATCTGCTCCAGAACCCGGCAACGGTGCGGGAACGTGCCGCCGCAAAGGGGGTGCCGGTGTCGTGGCGCATCATGGTCGACGCCGAACTGGAACAGATCCAGAACACGCGCGACAGGGTGAGGCGCCGCAACCGCGGCAACAGCCCACCAGAGGGGGCGACGTTCTCCATCTGCGAACACCTCGTCGGCCTCGCGTTCTCGGGTGGTGGGATTCGCAGCGCCACCTTCAACCTCGGCGTGCTGCAGGCGCTCGCCGGCATCGGCCTGCTGAAGGAATGCGATTACCTCTCCACCGTTTCCGGCGGTGGCTACATCGGCAGCTGGTTTTCCGCGTGGACGCATCGCGAGGCTGGCAGTGATCCCAAGGCATCGATCGAGCGCATGGAGCGCCTGCTCGCGCCGCCGCGCCATCCGGATCCGACCGACAACCAGGTCCGGCCGATCCGCTTCCTGCGCGAGTACAGCAACTACCTCACCCCGAAGACCGGGTTCCTCAGCGCCGACACCTGGACGATGCTGGGGATCTACACCCGCAACACGCTGCTCAACCAGGTCATCATCGTCACGCTGTGCGCGTCGCTGCTGCTGTTGCCGCGCGCCTGGTACGTGGTGCCTACCGCGATTGCCAGCGCCCTGGACTGGCGGCTTCCCTTCGGCGTCAGTGCGCAGTGGCTGGTGGGGCTGCTGTGGCTGCCTGGGTTCGTATTTCTTCTCCTGAACCTGCGGCGACTTTCGAAGCACAAGGGCTCGGTGAACCCGGTCGAGACGGCGCCGCCGCGTTATGCACAACCGCGCGCCATTCACCTCGGCGTCGTCTTGCCGGCGCTGCTGGCGGCGGCGCTGACGACGGCGACCTTCGCCCAGGAAGTGGCGGTGGTGAACGGCGTCTGGGTCGCGGACGCGCCGGCACTCTCTGCAGCAGCGGCGTGGTGGGGCATCGCCACCGCCGCAGCGGCGGCGCTCCTGCTGTCCTTCGGCCGGGTGCACGTCTGCTGGCCACGTGCAAGAGAACGGGTCATTGCGATCGGGTTGGCGGCCGTCGGCGCAGGCACCGTCGCCTGGGGGCTGTCATACCTGTTTCTCACCGTGCCGTCATGGGAGACGCTCGGCCCGAACGAGATCCGCTGGCACGTGATCGCGCTGTTCCCCCCGGCCCTGCTGACGGTGATGTCGCTGGCGATCGTCGTTCAGCTCGGCATGCTCGGTGAGACGTTCCCGGACGAACATCGCGAATGGTGGAGCCGCATGCGGACGTGCATGCACATGTGGACTCTCGGGTGGCTCGCACTGTTCGGTGTGTCGCTGTACGCGCCCTGGGCCCTGGCTTCGCTCCCGGGCGCGAATGGCAGCGGCAACGTCGGCATGGCCATCCTGGCGTGGGCGGCGTCGACGTTCTTTGGCGTCCGGCAGGGGCAGACGGCAGAGGACGAGCGGAAACGTGGACAGGAGAGTGACAAGGCTGGCTCGGTGATGGTCGCGGCGAGCCGGCGCTACTTCGCACTGGTGGCGCCATACGTGTTCGCGATCGGACTGTTCCTCGGCGTCGCGATCGCCATTCATGCCGTGTTCGACCATTTCTACGCCCCGGTGTTGCCGGCGGGCGGGGACGGCTACTGGCGCCTGGCCACCTGGTCGGCCGACAGCATGAACGGCTGGCCGCGGCCGCTGGTGGCGGCACTGGCGCTCGGCGGGATAGGCCTGCTCTTCTCGTGGCGCGTCGACATCAACGAGTTCTCGATCCACCACTTCTACAAGAATCGGCTGGTGCGCGGTTACATGGGCGCGTCGCGCACTGCCGAGCGGCAACCCGACTGGTTCACCGGCTTCGACCCCAACGACGACCTGCCGCTGAAGACGTTCGACGACGCGAAGGATACCCCTCACCCGTACCCGGGCCCGTACCCGATCATCAACTGCGCGCTCAACCTGGTCGGTGGACGCGACCTTGCCTGGCAAGAGCGCAAAGCCGCCTCCTTCGTCTTCACGCCGAAGTACCTGCGGCTTCGACGTTGAACGGGCATCGCCGTGCGGCCCGGAGGAGACGCTGCGCGGCTCCGGCTATGTTCCGACGGCCAATTACTACGAAGCAGGCAGCGGGCCGCTGCTTGGCATGGCGGTGGCTATCTCGGGCGCCGCCGCCAACCCGAACATGGGTCGCGCGACCAGCGCCGCCTCCGCGTTCCTCATGACGGTGTTCAACGCCCGGCTCGGTTGGTGGATTGGCAACCCGCGCCACCCGAAGTGGTCAGACCGCCAAAGCCCGGGACTCGGGCTGGCCTACACGGCGATCGAACTGTTCGGCAGCACGGATGACAGCCGCAAGTTCGTCAACATTTCCGACGGCGGGCACTTCGACAACCTGGGCATCTACGAACTGGTGCGCCGGCGCTGCCGTTACATCATCGCCTGCGACGCGGGGCAGGACGCGCGCATGGTCTGCGAGGATCTCGGCAACGTCATCCGCCGGTGCCGCACCGATTTCGGCGTGGAGATCGAGATTGCCACAGACCGCATCCGCCAGCGCACGGAAGGCCTCAGTCACGCGCACTGCGTCGTCGGCCGCATTCACTACCTGAACGAGCCGAAGCGGAACGCGAACGGCGAACTGGTCGGGCCTGCGGGTGAGCCGTTGGACCTGGGCGACGAACCGGGGCACCAGGATGGCTATCTCGTCTACATCAAGCCGTCGGTTACAGGCGACGAACCGGACGATGTGCTCGAGTTCTTCAGGCGTGTGCCGGAGTTCCCGCATCAGAGCACCGCAGACCAGTGGTTCAGCGAGAGCCAGTTCGAGAGCTACCGCAAGCTCGGCATGCATGCTGCGCAAGAGACGTTCTGCCGGTTCGAAGCGGAGGAGGGGTCGCGCAGCGGCGACATCGGCGCGCTGTTCGAGAGGCTCTATCGCTACTGGTACCCGCCGGCCGCAGCCATCAACGAGCAATCAACCGCGCACGCCGAGGAGTATCGAGGATCATGGAGATGATCCGCGTCACCCCCTCACTGCGCCACCTCGATGCAGCGACGTTCCCGGGGCTGAAGCCGGATGCGACGTTCCCACCGGACCGGCGCGACGAGTTCTACGTCTGCAACTCGTTCCTGCAGCTGGTCGAGAACGTCTATGCCGATCTGGATCTGGAGAGGCATTGGCAGCATCCGCACGCGGAAGGGTGGATGCGCGTGTTCCGCGGCTGGGCGAAGCACCCGACGTTCCGCCGCGCCTGGCGCATCGCCGAGCCGACCTACGCCGAACGATTCCGCAACTTCTACAACGATCGGCTGCAGGGCGGGTTTCCGCTGGTCGTCTCGCATCGCGGCAACGTCTCTGGTCCGATACAGGGCGACAACTCGCCAGCCACGATGCTCCTCGCCGCTGCCGCTGGAGCCGACCTGGTCGAGTTCGACGTTCGTGCTCTGCTCGATGGCGAACTCGTCGTCGCACACGACGCGGCGCGGGACGGGCTCACCCTCGCGGGGCACACGCGCACCGCGCTCAAGGGCCAGGGTGTCGAGGTGGTCGGGTTGGAGGAGTGTCTCCGCGCACTGCAGGGCGAGGTGCACGTCAACCTCGAACTGAAAGAGCCTGGCATCGTCGACGGCACCCTGTCGCTGCTGCGGCAGTTGCAGTGGGACCGGCGCACCTGGCTGCTCACGTCGTTCGACCGGGATGTGGTGGGGCGCATCCGGCGGCTGAATCCGGCCGCCCGCGTCGGCCTGCTGCTGGACACCGCGCCGGTATCAGAGTACGACTCGGCGCTCGAATTCGTCGCGAAAGGGCAGGTCGACTACCTGCTGCCGGAAGCGACGATGCTGAGCGGGTTGACGCTCAACCTGGCGCTGGAGTGGCACGTCCGCCTGATGCCGTGGACCGTGAACGACCCCGTGCGGCTGCGGCAACTGATGCGGCACCGCGCGGTCGCCGGTGTCATCACCGACAATCCTGGTGAGGCGCTGGCGGTGCGCAGCGCGTTATGAATCCGCCGGGGGCCGCGGTGTAGGAGCGTGTAGGCCGGGTGCCGCGGCGCGGACCCGGCAACTTGCCGCCCCGGCGGCGGGTCCGCGTTGCGGCACCCGCCCTACGGCCGCGCATGCCCCGGCGGCGGTCCGCCTTTCGAATCCCGCTCTACGGCTGCGCATGGGGACTTGAGGCGACGGCCGGCTTTCGGTAGGCTGAACCCGCATGGCGACGCGACCGGCCGGTCGGCCGTAGGCGCGTCGGTCAAGGAGGGCTCATGACACCGGACACGAAGCGCTGGCAGATGCGGGGCGTCGGCTACGAGTTCTGCAACTGCGACTACGGCTGCGGCTGCAACTTCGGCGGCTTCCCGAATTCGAAGGACGGCAGTTGCCGCGCGCTGGTCGGCATGCACATCCACCAGGGCACGGCGGGCGGCGTCGACCTCGCCGGGGTGAAGTGCGCTGCGGTGCTGGTGTGGCCGAAGGCGATCCACGAGGGAAACGGCCGCTGTGGCTTCATCGTCGATCCGTTGACCACCGACGAGCAGACCGGCATGCTGGCCGAGATCTTCTCGGGACAGCTTGGTGGCCTGCCCTGGGAGCTGCTCGGTCCGACCTTCTCGGTGGTCGGCCTGGTGAAGGCGCCGATCACCATCGAAGGCAGCGGCGTTCAGAGCGTGTTCAGGATCGAGGGCGTCGGCGAGGGGCGTGGCGACAGCTTCAAGAACCCGGTTACCGGCGAGCCGCACTACGCCAACGTCGACCTGCCGGACGGCTTCATCTGGAAGCGCGGCCAGTGTGGCCAGGGATCGTTCCAGGCCAGCGCCGCAGGGGTCGAGGTTGCATTCGAGAAGACGAACTGGATCCTCTATGAGTTCGACTGGTCGAATGCGCCCGCGGCCGCCGCGGCCTGATCAGCGGACGAACAGCCAGACGCTGGCGAGAATCAGCAGGGCGCCGCTGATGCGTGCGCCCTGCGGGCCAACAGGCCCGAGCTTCTCGAACGCGACGAGTGCCGTCAGCGCGGCGATCACGACCAGGTTCATCACGCCGCCGACGAACAGCAGCAGCATCAGCGCCCAGCAGCAGCCCAGGCAGTAGACGCCGTGGTGCGCCCCCATGCGGAAGGCGCCGGCGGTGCCGCGCCGCCAATGGCGCATCAGGAAGCCGAGCGGCGAGCGGCATTCCTGCAGGCATGCGCGCTTCAATGGCGTCAGCTGGTAGACGCCGGCAATCAGCAGGACCGCTGCGCCGGCCGTCGCGGTGGTCAGCCCCATCATCGGCGACAGGATCAACAGGTGCGCCAGCAGCCGCTGCAGCAGGGTCGCACCGACACTGAACAGGGTCCACACGGACAGGTAGCCGGCGCCGAGCGCATAGATCGGCAACGCGGCTCCCCTGCCGCCGTCGCGGCGCCGCGCCGCTGCGCCGTAGAGCAGCAGCAGCGGCGCCGCCGAGGGCAGCATCATGCCGGCCATCATTGCCGCCCACATCGCCCACAGCAGCAGGACGTGCCGCAGGTCCCAGGTCAGGGTCATCGTCCAGGCGCTGGCACCCGTCATCGGCCCGTACATGTCGAGCGCCATGACGACCAGCCACGCCCAGCACGCCAGCGGCAGGGCAATCAGCAGCACCGCTGCCGCCCAGCGATCGGCACGCAAAGCCGATTCGAGCAGCGTCGGTGGCCGTTCGGGAATGGGCGCCATGCCGCTCATGCGCCCGGCGCTGCCGGACGGGTACAATGCGCCATCTCCGGACGCTGCCGCGCCTGACCCTTCATGCTGATGACTATTACTACTCATTCCCGTGCCACGTCCGCGAATGCCGCGTCCGCCAACCCGCCTGATGCCGGCGGGACGGCAGCGACGCCGCCGCGCTTCACGCCGCCGTCGCCTGGCGCCTGGGAGCTGGAGCAGACACATCTCAGCCGGCCGATCTCCGTGTTCATGGCGGAGATCTTCCCGCCCAACATGATGCGCGGCTTCAGGGACGGCTCGCGTGCCTACGGGATTCTGCTCGATTACCTGGACGTCGCCGTCATCAATCGCTTCGTCTACATGGCGCCGCGACCGGTCGGTGCGCCGAAGGGCGCCAAGGGGCCGCCGCCGCGGCCGGTGTTCTGGCTGCTGCAACGGGTGCACCCCGAACTCCGGCGCCGCATCGCCCGAGCGAGCGAGGTGCTTCGCGACCGCCACTGGCGCAAGGAGTTTGCCTGGTGGAACAGCGACGTGAAGCCGGGCATCGCCGCCGAGGCACAGGCACTGCTGGCAGAAGACGTGGCGACGATGTCCGACGGCGCGCTCGCCGATCACGTCCGCAGGGCGGCCGACTTCGGTGGCAGGACCATCTACTGGCACCACCGTTTCAACACCTGCGTCATGCTGCCGGTCGGCAACCTGCTGGTGCACACGATGAAGTGGACGGGCCTGGGCGCCGAAGTGATTCTCGGCGTGATGCGCGGCCTGTCGCCGGTCTCCGCCGGCGCTACCGACGAACTCGAGACGCTGCGCGCGGCGATCACGGCCAATCCGGAGGCGACGGCCGTCCTGATGTCGCATCGCCCGCCGGACGAGATCCTGTCGGAGCTGACGACGCGGCCTGCCACGGCGGCGGCCGCGCGCCGCTACCTCGATGTCGTCGGCCTGCGCGTGCTCGGCGGCTACGACGTCGCCGACCGCCATGCGCGCGAGCATCCTGACATGCTGGTGCGCGTCGTGCGCACCGCGGTGACGGCGCAGCGCGACGGCTCGCGCCGCGCGGCGGCGGCGGAGCGTGTTGCGGAGCTGCGCGAGCGGGTGCCGGGGGAACATCGCGCGCAGTTCGACGAGTTGCTGCAGGAAGCGCAACTCACCTACGGCATCCGCGACGAACGCATCTTTCACGGTGACGGTCTCGGCATGGGCGTGCTGCGGCGGGCACTGCTCGCTGCCGGCGAGCGGCTGCAGTCGCGTGGTCGCGTGCTGGATCCGGCGCACATGGCCGACGCCTCGCTCGCCGAGGTCACTGCACTGCTCGAAGGCCGCGACGGACCCTCGGCGGCGGAACTCGCCCGGCGTTTCACGTGGCGGATGGAGACGCCGCTGTCGGCCGCTCCTGCGCGCCTCGGCCTGCCGCCGTCGGCACCGCCCCCGGCGGAGTGGCTGCCCGACGCGGCGGCGCAGCTGCAGCGCGTCACCGCGCTGGTGCTGCAGCTGATGTTCGAGACGCGGGCGCCGGAACCAGCAGCCGCGCGGACGTTGAAGGGCTTCGGGGTCAGCCCAGGCCAGACCGAAGGGCGCGCCCGCGTCGTGAAGAACGTCAGCGAACTGCCATCGGTCGAGGCCGGCGAGATCCTGGTGACGACGTCGACCGGCCCGACGTTCAACGTCGTGCTGCCGCTCATCTCTGGCCTGATCACCGAACGTGGCGGCGCACTGAGCCACCCGGCGATCGTTGCCCGGGAATACGGGCTGCCAGGCATCGTCGGCTGCCCCGGAGCCACGCAGGCGATTCGCACAGGGAGTCGCGTGCGGATGGACGGCGCCACGGGAGAGGTATGGATCCTCGATTAGGCGTCGTTGCCCTCGCCGAGGCCGCCGACGAATCGCGCTTCGGGGGGAAGGCCGTCAACCTCGGCGCAGCGATCCGTGGTGGGCTGCCGGTGCCGCCTGGACTTGCCCTCGCCTCCGACACCGTGCAGGCGATCGCGGGCGGTGATGCTGCAGCGGCCGATGCCGTGATCACCTCCGCGCACTTGCCCTGCGGCCGCATGGCGGTGCGCTCGTCCGCCGTCGGCGAGGACTCGGCGGCGCCAGCTTTGCCGGCCAGCATGCTACCCGGCTGAACGTCCGGACCGCGGCACAGCTGCTCGAGGCGATTGCCGTCGTGCGTGAGTCGGCGTGTGGCGAGGCGGCGCTCGCCTATCGCGCGCGCAAAGGCATGTCGCAGGAGCCACGTATGGGCGTGGTGGTGCAGGCGATGGTCGAACCGATCGCCGCCGGCGTGCTGTTCACCCGCAACCCGGTGACGGGGGCAGACGAGCGGCTGATCGAATCGGCCTGGGGCCTCGGTGAGGCGGTGGTCAGCGGCGCGGTCGTCCCCGACCGCTTCGTGCTCGACACCCACGGCCGGGTGATCGACCGGACGATCGGCGACAAGGACATCAGAGTGTGGTGGGCGGATGGTGACGGCACCGTTGAAACGTCCGTACCAGACGACCTGCGTCGAGTGCCCTCCCTGACTGACGCGCAGCTCGCCGCGCTGCACGGCCTGGCCGAGCGGTGCCGCTCGGTGTGGGGAACAGACCTCGACCTCGAATGGGCGGTGGACGCCGAAGGCATCGTCTCGCTGCTGCAGTCGCGCCCGATCACGACACTCCGGTAGTCAAGCCTGGTGAAACCCGGAACGGTCCTCGCCTCCGCCGCCCTCGGCGCGGCGCTCACACCGCTCAACTCGACGATGGTGGCGGTGGCGCTGCCGGCGCTCAGCGCGGCATTCGGCGCACCGGCGGCGAGCGTGACCGTGTTCGTCGTCACCGGATACCTCGTCGCCACCATCGTCTCGCAGATGCCGGCTGGCAGCGTCGCCGACCGGATTGGTTATGCACGGGCGCTGGATTGGGGCCGCTGGATCTTCGGTGCCGGCGCTGTCCTCGGCATGTTCGCGCCGACGCTGGGGGCGGTCGTCGCCGGCCGGCTGCTGATGGCCGTCGGCGGGGCGCTGATCGTGCCGACGGCAATGGCGCTGCTGCGGGTGGCCGTGCCCGAGGAGCGCCGGACGCGTGCGTTCGGCACGATGGGAGCGGTCATGGGCGGGGCAGCAGCGGTCGGCCCGGCGCTCGGTGCCTGGATGGTGGCGCAGTTCGGATGGCGATCACTGTTCGTCGTCAACCTGCCGCTGCTGTTCGGATCGTGGCTGATGCAGCCGCGCCTGCCCGATGACGCGGTGCGCACGCCGCGCCCGTCGCGCGGGTTCGATTGGCCCGGCAGCCTGCTGATCGCGGTGGCGCTGCTGCTCGTCACCTTCTCGTCGCGCGTAGACGCCAGGCTCGGCTTCATCCTGGCCGCCGCAGCCATCGCCGCCTTCATCGCACTCGTCTGGCAGGAGCGCCGCGCGGCGTCGCCGGTGCTGAACCTGTCGCTGTTCGGCAACTTCACCTTCGTCGCCGGCGCCGGTGTGATCGCGACGCAGAACCTGGCGATGTATTCGCTGCTCGTCCAGGTGCCGTTTCTGTTCGGGTCGGGAAGCCAGTCGGACCCGCGGCTTGGCCTGGCGATCGTCGCCATGTCGGCAACGATGGCGGCGGCGGCGCCGGCGGGCGGCATCCTGGCGGAGCGCCTCGGCGTGCGCGCGGTGATCGGGGCAGGCGGCGCCATCGCCGCAGCGGGCGTCATCACCATCGGGCAGCTGCCGCCGGATGCAACCGCACTGGCGATCGGCCTGCGGCTGCTGCTGGTCGGCGGCGGGCTGGGCATTTCCACCGGTCCGGCGAACGCCGCGGCGATCGGCGCCGTCGCGCCGCAGCTCAGCGCCACTGCCGCGGCAACGGTATCGCTGCTGCGCTACCTCGGGGCGATCGCCGGGACAGTCGTCCTGAGCTACGCGTTTGCCGGCGGTGCCGACGTGCTGGCGCGGCACCACGTCGCATTGTGGATTTTCGTCGGTGCGCTGCTGTGTTCGGCGGCCCTGGGCCTGTCGCTGCCACGGCTCGCAGCAGCTCCGGCGCCCAATCGGTAGAGGTTACGACGGGGCGCTCTTTCGGCGCCCGGCCGCGGTAACATCGCGCCCGCACCCCTGCCGGTCATAGGAGCAACGACGTCATGCAGAACCGCACCCTTCTTACATCCCTCGCGGTCGTCATCGTCCTCACCGCCTTCTGGTGGAAGCAAACAGAGACACCCACCCTGGCGCAGCAGCCGGCGGCCGTCGCCATCGATCGCGACGACATCGGCGGCACCGTCACCGGGCCGAGCGGCCCCGAGGCGGGCGTCTGGGTGATCGCGGAGACGCGCGATCTGCCGGTCCGCTATATCAAGAGCGTCGTCACCGACGACCAGGGGCGATTCGTCGTGCCGGACCTGCCGCCGGCGAGCTACACGGTGTGGGCGCGCGGTTACGGCCTGGTCGACAGCGCGAAGGCGACGGCGAAGCCGGGCCAGCAGTTGCGCATCACGGCGGTGCCGGCGCCCGATGAAGCGGCGGCGGCGCACTACTACCCGGCGATCTACTGGTACTCGATGCTGAAGATTCCGGCCGCCGATCAGTTCGGCGGTAGTGGCAACATTCCCGCGCGGTTGAACCAGACAGCCTGGCTGAGCGCGGTCAAGAACACCGGCTGCATCGGTTGCCATCAACTCGGACAGCTCTCGACGCGCACCGTCCCGCCATCGCTTGGCGCATTCGCCTCGCACGCCGACGCGTGGCGCCGCCGGGTGCAATCGGGCCAGGCCGGCGCGATGATGCTGTCGCAGCTGACCGGGCTTGGCGAGGTGTCCCTTGCGAACTACGGCGACTGGACCGAGCGGATTGCGAAGGGTGAACTGCCGTTTGCCAAGCCGCCGCGGCCGCAGGGCGTCGAACGCAACATCGTCGTCACGCTGCGCGACTGGATGAACGAGAAGCAGTACCTGCACGACCTGATCTCGAGCGACCGCCGCAACCCGACGGTGAATGCCTACGGGCCGCTGTTCGGCTCACCCGAGTACAGCTCGGACATGATTCCGATCCTCGACCCGGTGAAGAACGTTGCGACGACGTTCAAGGCGCCGGTGCGCGACGCGAGCATGCCGCTGAGCCTCGGTCCGGGTCATGCTGCGGCGCTCGACCCGGCGATGCCCTCGCCGTACTGGGGCAGCGAGCGCATCTGGGATACGCGCGTCAACAACCACAACTCGATGCTCGATCGGCAGGGCCGCGTCTGGCTGGCGGCCTCGATCCGTGCCGCCGACAACCCGGCGTTCTGCAAGCCTGGCTCGGACCACCCCTCCGCGCAGGCGTTTCCGATGGAGCGGGCCACGCGGCACCTGGCGGTGTTCGAGCCGAAGACCCAGAAATACACGTTCGTCGATACGTGCTACTCGACGCACCATCCGCAGTTCGGCTACGACGCCAACGACACGCTGTGGACAAGTGGCGGCGGTCCGGTCGTCGGCTGGCTGAATACGAAGACTGTTCCTCGAGAACGGCGACGCGGCGAAGGCACAGGGCTGGACCGCGCTGGTGCTCGACACCAACGGCAACGGCCGGCGCGATGCCCACGTCGAGCCTGGCGCTGCGGCCGACCCGGCGAAAGACACCCGCATCAATGCACCGTACTACGCGGTGATGCCGAACCCGGTCGATGGCTCGGTATGGGGAGCGGTGTTGGGAACCCCGGGGGCCGTCGTCCGGCTGGCTCCCGGAGCGAATCCCCCGTCCACGGCGCTGGCCGAAATCTATCGGGTGCCGATGCCAGGGTTCGGCGTTCGCGGCGGCGATATCGATCGCCAGGGGGTCGTCTGGGTCTCGCTCGGCAGCGGGCACCTCGGCAGCTTCGATCGGCGCAAGTGCAAGGCGCCGCTCAACGGCCCGAATGCCACCGGCGACCATTGCCCGGAGGGCTGGTCATTCCACCAGTATCCCGGCCCTGGCTTCAAGGGCATTGGCGAGAACAGCGCCGAGTCGAGCTATTACACGTGGGTCGATCAGCACAACACGTTCGGGCTCGGCGAGAACGTGCCGATGTCCACCGGCAACTTGAACGACGGTCTCATCGCCTACGCGAACGGCCGGATGGTCGTGCTGCGCGTGCCCTACCCGATCGGCTTCTACGCCAAGGGGTTCGACGGTCGCATCGATGATGCGAACGCCGGGTGGAAGGGACGCGGCATCTGGGCCGCCAACGGTGATCGCACGCCGTGGCTGATCGAAGGCGGTAAGGGGACGAAACCGCTGGCGGCGCACTTCCAATTGCGTCCGGATCCGCTCGCCAAGTAGTCACCGGGCGAGGTAGCCGTGCGACGCCGCACAGGCATGGCTACCTCACTTCTTGTGCTGGTCGAGCCAGTCGAACAACTTCGCGGCGTAGGTCAGATACGCCTCGAGGTGCGTGCCTCCCGGGACGGCGGCATAGGTCGTGTCCACTCCGGCCTGCTTTGCCGTCTCGGCCAGCTTCTGCGAGGCGGCGATCGGGTTGCTGGTGTCCTGGTCGCCGTGAATCACCAGCAGCGCGACCTTGCCCTTGAGATTGGCAAACGGATAGTTGTCGGTGACGATCGGCCCGGAACTGACGACCAGCCCGGCAAAAGTATCCGGGTATTTCGCCGCCAGGTGCAGCGCTCCCGAGCCCGAGGGGTTCTGCCCGTGCAAGAAAATGCGGCCGCGATCGACGCTGTATTCCTGCGCCACCAGGTTGATGACGTTCATGACATCCTGCTCGGCGCGTTCGTTCTCCTGCGCCGTCCAGCCGGCAGCCGGAGTCGATGGGCCGTTCGGACGGATCACCGGGTAGGGGCTGCCGTAGTACGGCTGGCTCAGGCCGCGGTAGCCGAGCGGCGTCACGACCAGGTAGCCGCGCGCCTCGGCCTGCTTCACCAGGTCGTTGCCTGCGCGGTATGAGTTGTCGACGCTGTTTCCCGCGCGCAGCGTGACCAGCATCGGCAGCCTGGTGCCTGGAGTCCACCGTGAGGGCACGAACAGGCGGTAGGGGATCGACTCCCCGGTTCCCGGAAAGCTGTAGACCCGGTACTGTTCGCCCTTCGCCTGATAAAGCGGTCCGCCAGGAACCGGTTGTGGTTGCGCCGGTGTCTGCGCCGCGGCGGGCGCTGCTGACGGCGGTTGGGCAGGAGCCTGCGCTTGTAGCACGGTCGCCGCAGCACTCGCGCCGATGGCCAGGGTGACTACAACCAGGAAGGCTTGGACGCGACGCATGATCACCTCGGTGTGCTGTGTGTTTCCGATTCGAATGGTAGCGCCCCGCGGTTCGCGGTCGGCGGCTGCACCTGTCCAGCGCGCACAGTACCCGATTGGCAGCCCAGGGACAACATCCTCAGCAGAACTGCTGGCGAGCGACGGCAGTCCTCCAGCGATGCTGCGCATGCTGCAGCGCAGCTCGGGGAGCGCCTGAACATAGAGACACAGGGCGACGAGGCGCGAGCCGCCAAGCTAGCCCAGGAAACGAATGTCTACGAATTGATGCAGACGCTGCAACGTGAACTGCCGGGCGAGCCGCCGCCAGAACACCGCGACGGGTGACGGGGAGGGCTCGCCGCCGTTACGACGGGTTATCGTCGAGACGGCGACGGATCTTCGCCTGCTCCTCCCGCGTGGCCACCTGCTCGACATTGCAGCGGGGGCAGAACAGGGCGAGCCTGCCGGCCGACAACGCGGCCTCGAGTTCGCGGCGGCCGTAGGTCCCGACAATGTCGTGATTGGCCGCGCATTTGGCCTGAACCAGGATGCGTGCGGTCACGTCCTTCCAATCCGGACACGTGCAGTCGTGCGGTGGCACCAGGTTGTCCGCCGCCGTCTGTGCCGCCATCAGCTCTTCCGACCGATCCCGCGATTGGGCCACGACCTGCTGCGCCGTCGCGTCTCTGGCGACGTAATGATAGGCACCATCCACGTCACTGGTAACCACGGCAACCCAGCCGTTTGCGTGCTTTCTCTCCCACTCCTCAGCTGCTCCTGTGGACATCGCATCCCTCCGTCCTGCAGTGTTGCAGCTACTGTTCCCGTCCGGCTGCCGGCTCGGCCGTGACCCATCGATGCGTGCCAGCGGCGGCTCAGCGTGCCGTCGCGGTGTAGGGCGGGTGCCGCATTCGTGGACCCGCCGATTGCCGTCGATCGCCTGAAATGTGGCCGCGACGCCGATGAGCCGGCGGCTGCAGCGCTCAGCCGAACAGCGCGACGATGAGCGCCGTCAGCGCGACGAGCAGCGCGGCGATCGAGAGGATCGTGTCGCGGCCGGGCGCCAGCAGATGGCGCGGCAACAGCCCCGGCACGTCCGCCTGGGACACCGCCGGCAGCAACGATTGCTGCATGACCCGCTTGGCCGCCAGCACGTCCTGGATGCCGGCCTCGAGGTGGCGATGATGGATCGCCTTGGTGCTGTCCGGACCCGGCTCGATCGCGGCAGCCAGCGCCGCCTTCAGCACCGCATTGCGAATGTCACCGCCGCTCGCTTCGTAGCTCGCCAGCCTGGCGAAGTCGACGTCGGCAGCCAGCGGCGTCAGGGTCGGATGCATCTGCACGCGCCAGATCTGCTGGCGCTCGGCGGCACCCGGCAGCTCGAACAGCACGTGCGTGCGGATGCGCCGCTCGAATGCCGGGTCGAAGTTCGCCGCGAGGTTGGTGGCGAAGATGACGACGCCGTTGAACGCTTCGAGCTCGCGGAGCAGGACGTTGACGACCGTATTGGCTTCACGGACGAAGCCCTGGTCGAGGGAGGCTGAGCGACGGGCGGCGATGGCGTCGGCCTCGTCGAACAGCAGCACAGCGTTGTCCTCGCGGGCCAGGCGGAACACGGCGGCGACGTTCTTCGGGGTGGCCCCCATCCACATCGATTCCACTTCGGCGTAGCGCACCACCAGCAGCCGGCGGCCGAGCGCATGTGCGATCGCCTCGGCGCAGATGGTCTTGCCGGTGCCAGGCGGCCCGGCGAAGTTGAACGCCAGCGCCAGGCCGGTGGGGTGCCGCTGGCCGAGGCCCCAGCGATTGAAGATCAGGTCGTGGCTGGTGACGTGCGCCAGCGCCTGGTCCAGCGTTCGTCGCGTCGCCGGCGGCAGGATGACGTCGTCGAAGCTGCGCTGCGGCACGGTTGCCTCGACGACGCGGCGCGATTCGGTGAGGCCGTTGAGGACGCGGAGAATCGGATTCGACATCGCCATCCGATGCTACCTCGCCGGCAGAACGCCGCCGCAGAGCGCCGGGTCCGCTGCGCGGAACCCGGCCTACGGAGTAGAGACGTAAGCCGGGTCCGGCGTGGTGCATGCCGCCCCGACCCGCGGGCGCGCGGACCCGCAGATGTAGGGCGGGTTCGGCGTAGTGGATGTTCCCGCCGACCCGCCGTGCCTCGCCGCTCTACGGGTAATCCGGTATTGCGCCGCCCTGGCCTCGCTGCGATTCTTCACACCCGTCGAGGGGCCCCGCAGTCGCCTCGCTCGGCATCCCCTCAATCTTTTGACGGAATCAGTGGAGTCACGATGGTGAAACAGTGCGGTCGTGTAAGGCAGGCCCTGATGCTGCTCGCTTTCGTCGTGCTGGGCAGCGCATCCGCCGGGGCACAGACGGTTACCGGCGTTGTTACCGACGAATCCGGAGCGGTGCTTCCCGGTGTGACGATTGAGAGCAAGAGTCCGGCGCTGATCGAGCCCCGGACGGTGGTCACCGACGAGGCCGGCCGCTACCGCATCGTCAACCTGCCGAGCGGCGCTTACACGGTGACGTTCACCATGCCGGGCTTCAGCTCGGCGACTCGCCCCGGCATCGAATTGACCAGCGGCTTCACGGCGACGGTCAACATGGAGCTGAAGCTCGGCCAGCAGTCCGAGCAGATCACCGTGACCGCCGAGGCGCCGCTCGTCGACACGCAGAGTTCGGCGGCGCCGCAGACGATGAGCCGCGAGGTGCTCGACGTGCTGCCGACAGGCCGCAGTGCAGAAGCCGTCGGCGTGCTGATTCCCGGCGTGACGCTGCGCGCTGCCGGCTCGGGCTCGATCTCCCGCGACGTCGGCGGTTCCGCGATGATCAACCAGTCGCCGATGCAGTTCCGCGGCACCAACGACACGGTGCAGGTCATCTCCGGCATGCGGCGCGTCTACATGCGGCCCGGGCCGGAGTTCAACGGCGTCTACGTCAACGACGGTGCGGTGCAGGAGATGAGCTTCGGCACCGGCGCCGAAGCGATGGACATGGGCCAGTCGGGGATGCGGGTCAACATCATCCCGAAGAGCGGTGGCAACGTGTTCCACGGCAACGTCGTCGGCGCCTACACGCGCGACTCGTTCCAGTCGGAAATGAACATCGACGACCGGCTGAAGTCGCTCGGCTTCACCAATCCGACCGGCCTGGTGAAGCTGTGGGACTTCAACCCGAGCGTCGGCGGACCGGTGGTTCGCGACCGGCTGTGGTTCTCGTCGTCGTATCGCTCGTGGGGTGTGACCAACACGGCACCGATTGCGCTGAACGCCGACACGACGCACCAGCGCTACATCCCGTCGAGCGAGAACGCCAGCGACCCCGGCAAGATCTGGGATATCACCAACCGCGTCACCTTCCAGGCGACCAAGTCGGACAACTTCACCTTCTTCATGGACGAACAGAAGAGAACGCGGGCGCGCTTCTCGATCAGCTCGTCGCTGGCGCCGGAGGCGGCCTCGGTGAACAGCTTCCCGAGCTCGACCTACCAGGGACGCTGGACAAGAGTCCACAACGCGAACCTGGTGATGGAGGCGGGATACCAGCACTTCGCCTCGCAGAACCAGGTGCGTTACCAGAACGAGAGCTTCCGCTCGACCTGGTGCTTCGACAACATCACGACGCCGAAGACGACGGCGCCCGCCTACTTCTCGATCACCGAGCAGACAACCGGCATCACCTACAACGCGGGGGGCGCCTGCACCAACGACTTCAATTCGAACAACCACTTCCTCGCGTCGATGACCTACATCCGCGGCGCGCACGAGACCAAGGTCGGCGGCTCGCTGTTCAACGGCGAGTCGTACAACCCGAGCCAGCCGCTCGGTTACGCCTCCTACACCTACCGCAACGCCGTGCCGCTGTCGGCGACGCTGCGGCTGCCGCGCGCGCAGGTCGACCAGGTCAAGGCCGACATCGGCCTGTGGGTGCAGGACCGGTGGCGCCTCGATCGCCTGACGCTCAACTACGGGGTGCGCTTCGACGCCTTGCGCACCGGCTGGCCGGAGCAGGAACTGACGGCCAACCCGTTCACGGCGGCGGCGAAGTTCGAGGCGCGCGACACCTTCGTGAACTGGAAGGACATTTCGCCTCGCATCGGCGGCGCCTATGATCTGTTCGGCACTGGACGGACAGCGCTCAAGGGCAGCGTTGCGCGTTACGTCGGCGCGGAAACGGTCAACCTGACCGCCACGGGCAACCCGCTCAGTTCGATGGCGACAACGGTGACGCGTACCTGGTCCGACTTGAATGGCGACCGCAGCGTGTTCAACTCGAACCTGACGCTGCAGGAAGCCGAACTGGGGCCGAGCACCAACGCGAACTTCGGCAAGGTCGTGCAGACGACGACCGTTGATCCAGACTTGCTGAGCGGCTGGTCGAAGCGCCCGAACACCTACGAGGTCGACCTCGGCATCCAGCACCAGCTCGCCGCCCGCGCGTCGGCGACGGCGATGTTCTACCACCGCTGGAGCAGCAACCAGTTCGCGATGGAGAACGCCTCGCTGTCCATCAACGACTACTCGGCGCCGTTCTGCGTGACCGCGCCGGTGGATGCCAGGTTGCCCGGTGGCGGCGGCTACCAGGTCTGCAACCTGTATGACATCAGCCCGACAGCGCTCGGCACCGTGCAGAACACCATCACGTCGGCGTCGAACATCGGCGGCGGCGTGAAACAGACGAACACCGGCCTGAACCTCACCGCCAATATCCGCATGGCGAGCGCGCTGGTGCAGGGTGGCGTCGACATGCGCCGCGACATCGAGAACACCTGCGGGCTGCTGACCGGCGACCATCCGGCGGGCACGCAGTTCCCGTTCAGCGGCGCGGGTGCCGGGACGATCAGCGCCACGCCGGAATCGGCCAGGTTCGAGGACGGCAGCCAGTACTGCGATCGAGACAGTGGCTTGCGCCCCGATGTCAAGTTCGCCGGCTCCTACCAGCTGCCGTGGTGGGGTCTGCAGGCATCGGCGACCTACCAGAACGCGTCCGGGCCGTCGATCAACTCGACCTGGGCGGTGCCGAACGCGCTGATCGCGCCGGCCCTCGGCCGCAACCTGTCGGCAGGTGCAACGGCGACCAAGACGATCAACATCATGCAGCCCAACACCGTGTTCGGCGACCGGTTGAACCAGCTCGACGTCCGCATGTCGAAGAAAGTGTCGCTCGGCGGCCCGGCTCGGCTCTCGGTGAACGTCGATCTTTACAACGTCACCAACAGCAACTGGATCATCGGCTTCACGCCGACGTTCGGGCCGAACTTCCAGCGGCCGACGCAGGTGCTGGCGCCGCGGCTCTTCAAGATCGGCGGCACGTTCGACTTCTGACGTCCGTCGCCGTGCGCGCCTGATCGCGTATCCTTCCAGGTCACCGGACACGCCGCGGCAACGCGGCGCTGTCCGAGACCCACTCGCAGGAACTTGCATGCTGACCCAGGGCCGGACTCCGGGGCGGGGTGTCGGCCCCGCCTCGCCGCGTATGTCACGAGGATTCGCGCGAATGGCCCGGCCCGCCGCGGCCGCGCTGGCGGCAACGGCGTGGACGATTGTGGTACTCCCAGCCCTGGCGCAATCGACTCCGGCCGAGAGCGGCCGGACCGTCCAGCAGGGCGTCTTCACCATGGCGCAGGCCGCGCGGGGCGAGTCGCTCTACGCCGCAAACTGCGCGCGGTGCCACGAAGGCGCCGACGTCGACGGCCCCTCCCTCGTGGGCGATGAGTTCATCGATCGCTGGCGCGAGGACACACTCGACAACCTGTTCAATTTCATCCGCACCCGCATGCCGGGCGATGCCCCCGGCACACTGCAACCCGCTGCCTATGTCGACCTCGTGGCGTATCTCCTTGACGCCAATGAGATACCGTCCGGGGCGAGCGAATTGGTGCGGGAGGGTCTGGCCGACACGCTGCTGGTCGGCACGAGCGGTCCGCAGCCGCTGCCGGCGAGTGCGCTCGTCCAGATCGTCGGCTGCCTGACACAGGATTCGGCCCGTAACTGGACCCTCACGCACAGCGGTCGGCCGGCGCGGACCCGTAACGCGAACCAGATTTCAGACGAGGACGTGGCGGCCGGCACCGCCAGGGCGCCGGGCGTGCAAACGGTGGCGCTGCAGAACCTCGCTGGTGTAAGTGCGTTTGCCGCCGACGCGAACCAGCAGCACAAGGTGCTGGTGAAGGGCGCGCTGACGCGCACCGCCGATGGCCAGCGGCTTCGAGTGCTGGCCGCCAGGAGCATCGCCGACACGTGTGGGCCGTAGGCGCGGGGGTATTGGCGTAGACGCGGTGATGCCTTATCCTCCGGCACGCCAGCTAACGGGGTAAAGCAGTGAACCGTGTCGTGCATCTCGCCGTCATCGTGACCCTCGCGTTGATCTTCCCGGTTGTGCCGCTGCACGCCGGCGAGATCACCGATGGCCTGCCCGATACTCCGTCACGTCGTGGACCGAAGCGGCCGGCCGGCCACTCGGTTCGGTCTACGCCATCGTCCAGGCGGGTGACGGCTACCTGTGGATCGGCAGCGACGCTGGCCTGTTTCGCTTTGACGGCTGGCGGTTCTCGCCATGGACCGGGACAGGCAGCCGGCTGCCGTCCGCCGCCCCCGTGACAGTGGTCACCGCGCGGCGCGCGGGCGGATTGTGGGTGGCGTTCGCGAACCTTCCGGGACTATTCCGCGTGAGCGACGGCCCGGTCGAGGCGGTCGGTGACTCGGAGACCTCGCTGCGCCGGGTCACTGCGGCCGCCGAGGACGCCGATGGCACGCTATGGGCCGTCGCCGACGGCGCGCTGCACCGGCTGCGCGAGTCGCGCTGGGAACACCTGCAGGTCGGCAACGAAACGCGCGGCACCGGAATGTTCCCGTACCTGGTCAACGTGCGCTCGGACGGGCCCGGTCCGCTATGGGTGACCTCCACCGAGGGGCTCTTCAAGCACAGGCAGGGCGCCACGTTCGAACGGGTGACTGGCGACCCCAGTCAATCGCGCGACCTGATGGGCGCCTGGGTGTGGGATGTCGCCGAGGCTGCCGACGGCTCGCTCTGGACGACGCACCTCGGCGCCGGGTTCAAGCAACGGCGGCGCGAGGCCGGCGGATGGCGGCAGCCACGGGTGCGGGCGAAGGGCTACCGCCTGCTGATCGATCGCGCTGGCAACGCCTGGGTTGGCACGATCGGGGAGGGGGTGTGGCGGGTATCGGCCGGGCACGGCGGACAGCCGTGGACGGTCGAGCGCATGACGCTCGGCACCGGCCTGAGCAGCAACTCCGTCCAGGCGCTGATCGAAGATCGCAATGGCAACGTGTGGGTCGGCACCACCGCCGGCATGCATCGGCTGACCAGGCACAAGCTGACACCGATCAGCGACATCGGCCTGGTCGTGACGGTGGAAACCAACCCCGCCGGTCCGGTGCTGGTCAGCACGTTCAACGGCCTGGTCACGTTCCAGGATGGCGCTCGCGATCTGAAAGCGCGCTCGTCCGCCGCGGCGGGCTTCTGGATCATGCGGGTGCACCGCGACCGCCAGAACGCACTGTGGGTGGGGACGACCTCCGGCCTGTTCCGCTCGACAGACGGCGGACAGACACTCGTGGCGGTGCTTCCCGACAGCCTGGTTGGCTCGATTACGTCGGACGGCCAGGGAACGGTGTGGTTCACGGTCAAGCGCCAGCTGTACCGGGCGACGCCCGAGGGCGGTGCCGTGCGGGTCGATATTCCGGCCAGCGCCGGCATCGGTGCCGTGACGAATGTGTTTGGCGACAGCACGGGACGCTTGTGGGTGACCGATGTCGACGGCCACCTCGGGCTGATGGACAGGTCGGGCGATCTGCACGCCGTGGCGGTCGGCGAGGGCGTGAGTGCGACCGGCAGGATTACCACCATCTTCGAGGATCGCGCTCACTCCCTGTGGCTCGGCACCGACAAGGGGCTGGGCCGCCTCACCGACGGCCGATTCGAGTTCCTGGCGCCCGGCAACGGCTTGCCGAGCGACCGGATTGGCGCGATCACCGAGGACGATCACGGCTACTTGTGGCTTAACGTGGACACGAGCGTGGTGCGGCTGCCGCGCGAGGAATTCGCCCGCGCCGTCCAGAACCGCGAGTACCGGCCGAAGTACACGTCATACGACGCCTCGGACGGCTTGAGCGGGGCGGCCATCGTCAATCTCAGGGCGGCGCGCGCCGCCGACGGCACACTGTGGTTCGTGCGCGGCGGCGGCCTCACCGTCGTCGACCCGCGCCACCTGGCGCCGGCGCCGCCGCACCAGCCACACGCGACGAGAATCGACACGGTAGTGGCCGATGACCTGACGCTGCCGCCGACCGACGGCAGTTCGGTGCCAGCGGGCACCAAGACCGTGCAGATCACCTACTCGGCGCTGGAGTTGACGGCGCCGCAGCGGCTGCGCTTCCGCTACCGGCTCGACGGCTTCGACAGCGACTGGATCGCTGCCGGCACCGTGCGCCAGGCACGGTACACGAACCTGCCGCCTGGGCACTATACGTTCCGGGTCGAAGCCCAGGCAGCGGGCGACGCTTCCGTGGACACATCCGCCTGGCAGTTCTCGCTCGAGCCCACGTTCAACCAGACGCGCGAGTTCAAGGCAATGATTGCCGTCACGCTGGTGGCGTTGTTGTACGCCGCATGGCGCATCCGGCTGCGCGTCGTCGAGAACGAGTTCTCGCTGGTGCTCGCCGAGCGGACCCGCCTCAGTCGCGAGATGCACGACACCTTGTTGCAGAGCCTGGTCGGATTGACGCTGCAGATCGACAAGGCGGTCCGGCTGGTGCGCACGTCACCGGCGTCGGCCGCGGAGCAACTCGTCCGGATGCGCAAGCTGGTTGAGTCGAACATCCGCGATGCGCGCACCTCCATCTGGGAACTGCGCTCGCCGGCGCTCGAATCGCGGGACCTGATCACCGCGCTGAGCGCTCTCGGGCAGCGGATGATCGGCGAGGATAACGTCGCGTTCACGGCGACGACCGTTGGCGACCCTCGCGAGCTGCCGCCCAACGTCAAGACCAACCTGCTGCGGATCGGCCAGGAGGCGATTGCCAATGCCCTGCGGCACGCGGCGCCGACGACCATCTCGGCGGAGCTGCGGTTCGACGCCGGCGGCGTGACCTTGCGCGTGCGCGACGACGGCCAGGGGTTCACGCCACACTTCTCCGGCGACGCTGCCGGCCACTATGGGCTGCTGAACATGCGCGATCGCACGAAGGAGATTGGCGGCGCGCTGTCGATACGAAGCAGCGCCGAGGCCGGCACGCTGGTCGAGGCGACGGTAGCACTGGAAGAATGGCCCATCGAGGTGAGACAGCGGACCGCATGACCGAGGCATTGATACGGGTGCTCTGCGTCGACGATCACCCGCTGGTGCGTGACGGTGTCAGCAGCGCGATCTCGGACCAGGCGGACATGGAAGTGGTCGGCGAGGCCGCCTCGGGCGAGGAGGCGGTCGCGCTGTTCGAGGCGCTGAAGCCCGACATCACGCTGATGGACCTGCGCCTCCGCGGCCGGATGAGCGGTCTCGACGCGATTCGCGCGATCCACGCCCGCGTACCGGCAGCCAGAGTGATCGTCCTGACCATGTACGAAGGCGATGAGGACATCCACCGGGCACTGGAGGCTGGCGCCGCCACCTACCTGTTGAAGGACACGCTGTCCGACGACCTGATCCGGATCGTACGGGAGGTGCACGGCGGCGGGACGCCACTCGGTCTGCACGTGCAGGCTCGCCTGGCGAGCCGGGGCAAGCAGCCGGTGCTGACCCGCCGCGAGACGGAAGTGATTGCGCGGGTCGCGAGCGGTGAGCGCAACAAGGAGATTGCCGCGCAGTTGCGGATCAGTGAAGAGACGGTCGAAGTGACACCTGCGGAACATCTTCAGCAAGCTGGAAGTGAACGACCGGATGTCGGCGGTGCGGGTGGCGTCGCGCCGTGGCATCGTCCACCTCGACGAAACTCCCACCCCGTAGCTCTGCGCGTCCGGCGCTGGTGCGTTGGCATCTATTCGTCCCTCGCGCTGGCGGTGCTAACGGCCGGCTCTACCTTTCGGACCGCGGACCGTCGTGGCGCGGGCTGCAGGTAAAATGGCGTGAGCGCATCTGCTCGCCCTTTCCACCTCACCCACACTCGCAAGGACAGCCATGCCCCAGGTCAACGCCTACGCCGCTCCCAGTGCCAACCAGCCATTGGCGCCCTTTCGCGTCGAGCGGCGCGAGCCGCGCGCCGACGATGTGACGATCGACATCAAGTTCTGCGGCGTCTGCCACTCGGATATCCACCAGGCACGCGATGGCTGGGGCGGGTCGATGTTCCCGATGGTGCCTGGGCACGAGATTGCCGGCGTGGTAATCGCGGTCGGTGCGGCGGTGACGACATTCGCCGTCGGTGACCGCGTCGGCGTCGGCTGCTTCGTCGACGGCGGTGCCTCGATCGGCGCTTGCGGCCGTGAGCACGAGCACTATCACCTCGACTCGCTGGTGATGACCTACAACGGGTTCGAGCACGACAAGCAGACAGTCACCTACGGCGGCTACTCGCAGTCGATCACCGTGAAGCAGGACTACGTGCTGCGCATTCCGGACAACCTGCCGCTCGATGCGGCAGCGCCGCTGCTGTGCGCCGGTATCACCTTGTATTCGCCGCTGGCGCACTGGAAGACGGGGCCAGGGAAGAAGGTGGCAATCATCGGCCTCGGCGGTCTCGGTCACATGGGTGTCCAGATCGCGCACGCGATGGGCGCCGAGGTCACGGTGCTCAGCCAGTCGTTGTCGAAGCAGGCGGACGGTAAGCGGCTGGGGGCGGATCACTACCGCGCGACGTCCGAGCCGGCGACGTTCACGGAGCTTGCTGGCCGGTTCGACCTGATCGTCAATACGGTCAGCGCACCGATCGACTGGAATGCCTTGATCGGGCTGCTGAAAATCGACGGCACGATGGTCCAGGTCGGTGTGCCGGAGCAGCCGGTGCCCGTGAACGCGTTCTCGCTCATCGCCGGGCGGCGGAGCCTGTCGGGGTCGCTGATCGGCAGCATCGCGGAGACGCAGGAGATGCTCGATTTCTGCAGCGCGCACGGTATCGCCGCAGAGATCGAGGTCATCCCGATCGACCGGATCAACGAGGCGTTCGACCGCGTGGTGAAGAGCGACGTCCGCTTCCGCTTCGTCATCGACATGGCGTCGCTCGCGGCCACGTAGGGCGCGGCCACGCCCGAACCGCAGGGCGGGTGCCGCGCAACAGAACCGCGTGCGTAGGGCGGGTGCCGCGCAGCGGACCCGCCGTTTCCTGCGCAGCGGAGCAGCTACCGCGGGCGACGTCAGCGTCCGGTATCCCACATCGCGGCGTCCACCGGCTTCGATTCCGGGGAGCCGCGCTGCCGCAGCACAATCGTCAGCAGGACCATGGCCGCGAGCGACAGGAACTCGCTCTGCCAGTTCTGGAACGACTCGAACCAGAAGTGCGGGGTGCCGAGGTACTGGAACGTGCTGACCGCTGGCGCGCCGTGCGCGATCTGCTCGTCGCTGAAGGCCCGGGCACCGGTGACGGCGTGCAGGGCGAACGACGCGAAGAAGAGCATCGTGAACACGAGGCTGAGGGAGTTCTCGTAGAGCGTCAGGATCAGGCCGCCGCTGCGCACCGGCCACGGCGCGGTCGCCTTGCGGGGGGAGTCGCGCGGATCGAGATCGACGGGCTCGACCACGTCTGGTCGCTTCGACTCCGACGACCCCTTCTGGTAGAGGAACGCCGTCAACACCACGAAAAACGACATCTGCAGGAATTCGCTCTCGAGGTTCTCGAAGGTCGCCTCGCCGAAGTGGCCGGTGCCGAGATACTGCGTCAACGTCACCGGCGCCTCGCCGTCCTGCCGCTGATCGGCGTTGTAGTCCAGCCAGCCCGCCCAGGTCTGGCCGACCATGGTGACCGCGAACAGCACGACCAGCACGATCGACAACCCATGGTCGTGCCACACCCGGTGCAGCCGGGTCGTGTGGTCGTCCGGCAGCCGGTCGCCGATTCGCAGGTTCCGCCGTGTCGCAGTCTCTGGCATCAGGATGCGCCTCCCGCCTCAGCCGTGCAAACGCTGAGCCGCAGGACCGGTTTCGCCGCGCGTCCGCCGGCCGGCGCAGCCGCGCCGCGTTCGTCGTATCGGCGGGTGGCACGGGAGTGCTAACCTCTTTACCGGGTTTTACTCTAGTCGGAGGCAGGATGACCGGAACGATTCGAACGCTACGCGTCGACAAAGGCTTTGGTTTTATCAAGGATGGCTCGGGGAACGAATACTTCTTCCACCAGAGCGCGATTTACGGTGAGGGCATCGACAACCTGCGCGAAGGCGACAGCGTCGAGTTCGACGTCAGCGAGGGACCGAAGGGGCCGCGTGCCGAGAACGTGCGCCGCACCTCCACCTAGACGGTGACGCGGGCATCGCCCGCGAGCGCGCCCCGGGTTCCGGGACCCTTCACGATCGGCCAGGCGTCGAACAGCGTTACGTGAACCCCGGCCCCCACCCGGGCGGCGCGGATCCCCTTGAGCAGTTGCAGCGGAAAGGACGATTGATGAAGAGGACGGTGTTAGCAGCGGCGGTCGCGCTTACTCTTGGCGGCACGGTATACGTCGCCGCCCAGCAGGCCCCGGCGCCCGGGGCGCCCGCGGCGCCGCCGGCCGGACGCGGCGGCCCTCCCGGCGGCGGGCCGGAGAACGGGATCAACGTTCGTCCGCCGAACGCCCCGAACCAGAAGCCGGCGTTCGCGGGTCAGACCCGTGCGCCGGAGCAGAAGCTGAACGTGGCTTTCGACGTGGTCCCCGTCACCGAAGGGCTCGCCAACCCCTGGGGCCTGGCGTTCCTGCCCGACGGCAAGATGCTCGTGACGGAAAAGGCCGGACGGCTGCGCGTCGTCAGCGCCGACGGCAAGCAGTTGTCGGCACCGGTGGCCGGGTTGCCGGCGGTTGACGCCCGCGGCCAGGGCGGGTTGCTCGACGTCGCGCTCGACCCGGCGTTTGCGCGCAACCAGCTGATTTACTGGAGCTACTCGGAGCCGAAGGACGGCGGTATGAACAACACCGCCGTAGCGCGCGGCCGTCTCGTCGACGGCGCCGAACCGAAGGTCGAGAACGTCCAGGTGATCTTCCACCAGTCACCGTCGATGGTCTCGACGCTCCACTTCGGCAGCCGGCTGGTCTTCCATCGCGACGGCACGCTGTTCATCACCGTCGGCGACCGCTCGATCACCGAGGGCCGCATGCAGGCGCAGCGCATGGACGGCCTCATCGGCAAGGTCATCCGCATCAACACCGACGGCACGATTCCCAAGGACAATCCGTTCGTTGGCAAGGAAGGCGCGCGGCCTGAGATCTGGTCGTTCGGCCACCGCAACGTACAGGCCGCGGCGCTCCACCCGACCAGCGGCGAGCTGTGGGAGGTCGAGCACGGCACCCGCGGCGGCGACGAGGTGAACATCGCGCGCAAGGGCAAGGACTACGGCTGGCCGACGATCGCCTACGGCATCGAGTACCAGGGCGGCACGATCACCGGCGGCATCCAGCAGCAGCAGGGCATGGAGCAGCCGATCTACTACTGGGACCCGAACATCGCGCCGAGCGGCATGATCTTCTACACCGGCCGCCTGTTCCCCGCGTGGCAGAACAGCCTGTTCGTCGGCGGCCTCGCCAGCACCAACCTGGTGCGGCTGGCGCTGAACGGTGAGAAGGTGGTCGGCGAAGAGCGACTGCTGCAGGACCTGCAGCCGTCCCGCCTGCGCATCCGCGACGTGCGACAGGGCCCCGAGGGGGCAATCTACCTGCTCACGGACGGTCCGCGCGGCCAGATCCTCAAGCTGATGCCGAAGAAGTAGCAACGAGCACAACGCATCCGTCCGTTGCGGCGCAGCAACGGACGGACTCCCGCCGCCTCAGTCTTCCAGGCTGAACCTCACTGTCACGGTCATCTGCACCTCCACCGGCACGCCGTTCAACAGCGTCGGGCTGAACACCCACTGCCGCACCGCCTGCTCCGCGGCACGCGCGAGCCCGGGATGGACCTGTGCGCTGGCGACGCGCACGAATACCACGTGGCCGTCGAAGCCGATCACCGCGTCAATCGGCACGACGCCCTCGAGCCCGGCCTGCTGCATCGACGCCGGGTAGACCGGCCGCACGTCGAGGACTTTGCGCGGTGCCTTGATATTGCCACCGACCCTGACCGGACCGGCCGCCGCCATTGCCGGTGCCGCCGCGCGCTGCGCCGGACGCTTGCCGGTGACGGTGATGGTCTCCTCGAGTTCGCCAACCTGCATCGTGATGTTCCGGGTCCAGTCGCGCGCCGCCCCAAGCGTCACTTCGTTGCGCAGGGGACGGAAGCCGGGCAGCCCCGCTTCGAGGGCATAGCTGCCGGGACCGACTGGCGTGAACTCGAACCTGCCGCGCGCATCGGTCACCGCTGACCATCTCACCTGCTGGTCGTTGGTGAGCGCGACCTCGACGCCGGGCAGAACGGAGCCGCTCACGTCGTAGACATAACCGGTCAGCGCGCCGGGACCTGCCGACTGCGCCGCCACGTCGAAAGCGGCGGCGGAGAAGGCGATGGCGGTGAGCGCGGCGACGGTGACAGACAGGGCCCGCCAGGTCGGCGCGTGACGATTCAGGTGCATGTTCAGCATTGCCGTGATCCTCCGTTCGACTGTTGACGGGCGGGCGACGGACATCGCCTTGACGGGACGCGGCGCCGGCCGGCGAGCGGCCGTCATGATGTCGAGCAGGTGAGAGGCGTAGGTGGCCGGCGCGACGCCGGTCGCGAGCACCGCGTCGTCGCACGCGCACTCACTCTCCCGGCGCAGCCGGCTGCAGAGCAGCCAGAGCAGGGGATTGAACCAGAAGACAGAGCGGAAGAGTTCCGCCGCAACCTGGCTCAGCCAGTCGCCGCGTCGCACGTGCGCGAGCTCATGCGACAACACCACCTGGATGCGTTCGTCGCTCCAGTGGATGGCATGCAGCGGCAGCAGCACGCGCGGCCGGGCAAAGCCCCAGGTGGCCAGCACGTCGCATGCACCCACGGTCAGCAGCGTGACCTGCCGCCTGATGCCGTAAGCGGCGGCGATGTCACCGGCGGCGCGGTGCCACGCACCGTCGGTGAGGAGCGTAGACCGCCGCGACAGGCGCCGCAGCCGCAGCAGGCCGAGCGCCAGCAGCGCGAGGCCGAGCCCTGTCCCAGTCAGCCAGCTCACGAGCACGAAGCGCTGGGCCGACAGAGAATCGCGCGCCGGCACGGCCGCACCGGCGTTGATCACTGGTCCGGCGCTGGCCTGATCCGGTCGCACCATCGACGACGGCTCACCAGCAGACCGCGCGGCTGCCGGCCGCGTCTCCTCGCCGAGGACGGTGCCCATGGCAGCGTCCACCGCGGCGCCGACGGCGTCGCCGACGGCGCCGGGGCGGATTGGGATGCCAAACGAGGGCACCAGCACGGTCATCGCCGCAACCGCCGCTGCCGCGACCAGCGCCACGACCAGCAGCGTGTGGCGCAGCGCGGCGGAGCGGCCGCGCAGGCCGGCGCAGGCGAGCAGCGCCGCGAGGATCGGCACCGATGAGCGCAGCGCCGCCTCGAGCAGCAGCGTCATCGCCCGTTGCTTCGTGCCGTGTTGACGATGCGGGCGATGCGCTCGAGCTCCTCGTCCGACAGCTTCGCGGCGTCGCTGCCGAGCAGCGCGGTCACGACGTTGGCAGGGGAGCCGTCGAAGAACGTATCGACGAGATGACGCAGCGCCGACTTGCGCGCCGCGTGCCGCGGCACCATCGGCACGTAGACGTAACGCAGGCCCTGCCCCTCGTGGCGGACATGGCCCTTGTCTTCGAGCACGCGCAACTGCGTGCGGATGGTGGAGTAGCTCGGCGCGCCGGGGATCTGTGCGAGCAGCTCGCCGGCGGTTGCGCGGCCGAGGCGGTAGAGCGCGTCCATGATCTGGCGCTCGCGCTTGGTGAGGGTGGCGTGTGCAGGCTGGGTGGTCATGCTATTTTTATCGCAGGTCTGCGACATAAGTAGCACCACGTCAGCCGCTTGTCAAGCTGCTCGCCGAACCGATCGGGCTAGCGGCCTGGTCAGGCCGGCGCATTGCCGCCGTCTCTCTACCGGCTCTTTACCGGCTCTTTACCGGCTCGCTGGCGGCGTCTCTGCCGGCTGCGCTGGCGGCTGCTCTGCCGGCACGACCACCCTGAGCGCTGCCGGCTGCGAACGGAAGCGCAGCGGTGTCCGGCAACGGACGATTTCGCCGTCGATCGCCACGTCCACTTCGCGGCGCCGCGTCTCGACCTCGATGTGCCTGGCGCAGAACTCCTCGAGCTGCGATTCGTCGCCCAGCGTCTTGAGCGCGCCACGCAGCAGCACCCGTGCGGTGTCCATCCGCGTCATCGGCTTCACCACCACGATCGCCAGGCGATCCTGCTCCGTGCAGCGTGCCGCTTCGAGCCCGACGTTACTCAGTTGCATGGTGTTGTTGCCGACAAACACCATCGAGGTGCGGTGCACCTCGTCATGTCCCTGGTCGGTCGTCAGCTTCACGGCGAAGCGCTTGCGCTCGCCGATCAGGCTGTGCGCGGCTGACAGCGCCGCGACGATGCGCATCCGGCCGAACCGGGAGTTCGCCCGCTCGCGATTGCGGATGATCGTCGTGTAGAGGCCGAAGCTGGCGTTGTTGAGGAACAGCCGATCCTGGACGTAGCCGACGGTGACCGGCCGCGCCACGCCGGTGACCGCGACCTGCGCCGCCGCCGCAGGGTCGGCGGGAATGCCGAGCTCGCGCGCAAAGTAGTTGAAGGTGCCGAGCGGGATGACGCCGAGCGCTGCATCGTGCTTTGCGCACAGCCCGGCTGCCAGGTTGATCGTGCCGTCGCCACCGGCGGCAATCACGGTGTCGCCGTCCGCCGCCGCCTGCTGCACCAGCCGCTCGCACGTGGCGAGAAACTGGGGGCCCGGCTTCAGCTCGACGACGTGCGCCGTCCGTCCGGCGGCGGTAATCGCCTGCTCGATGACGTCCCGCAGTTGCAGCTTCTCGTCGTTGCCGCTGCCGCGATTGAAGATGAGCGTGACCGGCCGTGGCTGCGCCATCATCATTGCGGCCGCGCCGCCCGCTGCCGGAAGCGGCCGTCGTCGTCGCCCCGCTCGTCGGGCCGCCGAAGCTCGCGAACCGGCAACTGCGCGGCGTCCTGCGCCGCCTGGATGACGCGGTCGAGATCGAACGGCTTGCTGGCGATGCCGATCACCGCCGGGTCGGTGCGCGCCAACTGCTGCACCGCGTCGGCGTCAGTGCTGGTCAGCACGACCGGCCGGGCGGCGACCTCAGGGTGGGCGCGGAAACTCTTGAACGCCATCCAGTTCGCCTCGTAGGGGGCCGCCACGTCGTAGAGCACGACGGACGGGTCGTGCTCGCGCATGAACGCAGCGAGGTCGACGGTTCCGTCCAGCAGATGCCGCGTCAACGCGGTCGCCACCGACAGGCCGGCCGCGCGCAGGGCGGTGCTGAGCATCTCGATTGTTTCGATGCTGGAGTTGATGACGGCGACAGTCACAGGAGCCATGCCCAATCAGTGTGGAGCAGATCGGGTCCGGCTGCCGACAAATCGCAGCCGGATGAGCAGATGCTGTCGCCCTATTGGTCCTTGTGGCGTTCGCGCCGGCCGTCGTACCACGGGAACGCGCCTTCCGCACTCTTCAGCGTGCGCCCGAACCCGAGGACGGTTCGGGCGTTGAACCACAGCATCTCGCGCCACGAGTAGAGCCGCGCCTTGCGATCGCTGGTCCAGAGCGGGTGACGCGTGAGGATGACGATGCGCCGGCCGGTTCGGCGCGCCTCGCGCTTGAGGCGGCGGAACAGGTCGAGCTCCTCGGCCGCGTAGAGCTCCAGGCTGAAGCCGCCCACCGCGTTGAACACCGCGCGATCGCAGACGATGAAGGAGCCGGCGGCCCAGCGGGCGAGCCGGCTCCAGTTGTTCCACAGCGCGACGCCGGCACGGACCGCCCGGCCGGGATGGTCGACCCTGACGGTGCTGCCGGCGGCGAGCAGCGTGCCGCTGCCGATCGCGTCGGCAACATCGTCAAACAGCCCAGCCGCGGGGTGCGAGTCGGCATCGACGAAGATCAGCCAGTCGCCGGTGGCTGCCGCCGCGCCGGCATTGCGCGCCCGCGAGATCTGGTTGATCGGTTCGAAGACGACGATGGCGCCTGCGGCGGTGGCAATCGCCGGCGTGGCGTCGGTCGAGTTGTTATCGCAGACGATTAGTTCCGTGCGCCAGCCACGACGGTGGAACGCGGCCATTGCCTGCCGGATGTGCTGCAGCGTTTCGGCCAGCCCTGCTTCTTCGTTGTAGGCCGGGACGATGACCGAGACGCTCGGCGTGGCAGCGGCGGCGCGTTCCACCAGTGCGGCTACTTCAGCGGAATGAACGCCATGGCGTTGTTGGCGTTCATCGGGATCACGAGTTGGTCCGCGCCGGCGTCGTAACACATCGACGCAGGGTTGGGGATGTTCTGCGCGATCAGTTCGGCGGGCCGCCCCGGGCGGATGCGCGAGACGCCGCCGAGCGTGACACTGCTCACGTACTTGGTGCCGTCGGGCATGATCACCAGGCCATCGTTGCCGGGCTGCGCCGCCTTTTCGGTCCGAACGAGCTTGCCGTCGGGCGCAAACGTCTGCACGTCATCGGTGCCGATGTTGACGACGACGATGTTGCCCTGCGGGTCGAACGCGACGCCGTTGGGCTGCCGCAGCGGCGCACCCTGCACGAAGATCGACGCAGTGCCCTGCGGCGTAATCTTCCACACCTGCCAGGTCGATGCGTCTGGATTCTGGCCGCCGGCACCCGTTTGCGTCGCGTAGATCGTGCCGTCGTCGGCAACTTCGAGGTCGTTGAACCCGGTCGACTGCGGAATGCGAATCTCGCCGGCCGGCGCCCCGGTCTGCAGGTTGAAGCGGCGGATCACCGAGACGGCTGGATCGGTCGGACTGGTGCCGCCGTCGCGATCGGCCAGGTAGAGCACGCCGTTGGCAATGTCGCTGCCGAGCGGTTCGTTCAGCACGAGCGGGGTCGTCATGTTGCCGCGCTGGTCGCCCGGGTTCTGGATGCCGATCCAGCGTGCCGTATGCACCGAGCCGTCATGGTTGATGAACGAGATCCAGGCGTTGTTGGTCTGCACGTTCTGGCCGACGCCGCGGTTCGGCACGACGATGACGCCGCGGGTCGGGTCGTAGGAACAGCTCTCCGCCGAGTAGATGGCGCCGTAGACCTTGACGTTGGTCGACATCGGGGTGAACGTCCCGTTCGGCGCCGGATTGATCGGCATGCCGAGGGCGTTGCCGACGAAATAGGGTTGCGGCGCCGCCGGCGCAGCCGGTTGCTGTCCGGCGGGGGCGGCAGCCGCTGGCGACTGCTGGGCTGGCGGCTGCTGGGCGCCGGCTGGTGCGGCGGCGAGGGCGAGCAGTAGCGCCATCGCGCCCTGGGTCGAGAAGTAACGTCGCTTCATCTATGACTCTCCTGATATGACGGCTGTCGTCGTTGTGAGGACCTCACATTCTTGATCGCCGGGGGAGCTACTGTGACGCCCGGCCGAAGTCTCCAGCCCGCAGCACCACGAGACGGCGGTCATCGAGGTGACGGCGGACTGCCTCGTTGACCTGGGCGGTGGTGAGGGCGGCGATACGCTGCTCCAGCGACTCGTCGAATCGCATCGTGCGGCCGTCGTAGGCGAGAAGCGAAAGCCGCTGTGCCACGGCCGCGTCGTCCGACCTGGCGACCTGCCGGCCCTGGAGGTAGCCCTGCTTCGCGGCGGCCACCTCGGTGTCCGCAAAGCCGGCGGCCAGTGCCTTCGCCAGCTCTTCCCGGAACGCCCCTTCCACGCGGGCGATGTTGACCGGGTTGGTGAGCGCGGCGAACGTCCAGGACGCGCGTGGCTCGCCTGGCGTCGCGGCGATTTGCGACGACACGGAGTAGCTGAGCCCGTCCTGGCCGCGGATGCGGTCGTAGAGGCGCGACTTCGAGTGTCCGCCGAGCATGTAGTTGGCGAGCACCAGCGCCGGGTAGTCGGGATCCTCGTCACCTGTCGGGAACAGCAGCCCGGCCGTCAGGATGGCGTTTGCCTTGTCGGGCGTGTTGATCACCGGCGACAGCGCAGTCGTGGGCGCGTACGGGCGTACCAGGCGAGCGTGCGGTACGGTGGCTGTCCAGCCGGCCACCAGTGGCTGCAACAGCGGCTCGACCACCGCCGCGGTGGTGTCGCCGGCGATGGTCAACGTCGCATGCGAGAGCCCGTAGAAACGGCGGTGGAAGTCTCGTGCCTGCTCCAGCGTCAAGGCGGTCAGGTCCGCCAGCTGCTCATCGAACGTGCGCACTGCGCGCGGGTCGGTGGCGGGGAACGGCGTGAGCGTCCGTTGCAGCGCGTTGGCAGCCAGTGCCTGCGGATCGGTGCGGACCGACTCGATGCCGGCGAGCGCCGCTTGCTTCATCTCTGCAAATTCCGCCGGCGCGAAGGCCGGCGTGCGCAGCACCTCCACCAGCAGCGCCAGGACGTCCGGAAGGCTGCCGGCGACGGTGCGGACGAGCAGTTGCGTGCGCCCCGGGCCACCGCTGACGGAGACGTCGGCCTTCAGGCGCGTCAGTTCGTCCTGCAGTTGCTGCCGCGTGCGCCGTTCGGTGCCACGCAGCAGCATCTGCCGCACGGCATCGGCCGCGGCGGTGCGGCCGGCGAGGGACTGGGCATCGCCGTAGTCCATGCGCAGCGCGGCGACGATGCGGCTGCCGCGCGTCTTCTTCGGCACGACGATCAGCTGCAGGCCGCCGGCAAGGGAGCGGCGGACCGCACGCTGCTCAATATTGGCCGGCGCCGGGTCGAAGGCCTCGCCGGTCGTCACCGATGGATCGCCGGAGTAGTTGCGGAGCAGGTCGGCGAGCACCGGCGCAGGCGGAATCTCCGCGCGCACCGGTGCCTCCTCCGGAATGAACTGGCCGAGGGTGCGGTTCGAGGCCTTCAAGTAGGCGGTCGCCGCCGCCTGGACCTGCGGCACAGTCGCCTGCCGAATGCGGTCGCGGTCGAGGAACATCAGGCGCCAGTCGCCGGCCGCGACGGCCTCGGTCAGCGCCATGGTCAGCCGATCTGATTCCGACATGACCAGGTCGATGTTCTTGAGCAGCCGCGCGCGGGCCCGCTCCACCTCCTCGCCGGTGAGCGGCGCGGTGGCCAGCCTGGCGATCTCGGCGATCAGCACGTCGCGGGCCCGATCGATCGACGCCTCCTTGCGGATGCCGGCGCTGAACAGGGCGAGTCCCGCCTCCCGCAGCCTGTAGACGTCGCCGGAAATGCTGGTGGCAAGCCCGTTCTCGACCAGCGCCTTGTGCAGGCGGCCGGCGGGCGCGGATGTCAGGGCATCGGCGGCAATCTCCAGTGCCGCGACATCGGCGTGTGCCGCCGCCGGGATGTGGAAGCCGGCTGCCAGGCGTTGCACGTCGCCGACGCGGCGCAGCGTGACGACGCGTTCGCCGTCCTGCACCGGTTCCTCGGTGTACGTCGACGGCACGGCGCCGGCTGGCACCGGCAGCGGGCCGAATTTGCCGGCGACCAGTTGAAGTGCCTTGCTCTCGTCGAAGCGGCCGGCGACGATCAGCACGGCGTTGTCCGGCCGGTAGTAGGCGCGGTAAAACGCCTGCAGCCGCGCGATCGGGACGCGTTCCAGGTCGGTGCGGGCGCCGATCGTCGACTTGCCGTAGTTGTGCCAGAGAAACGCGGTCGAGAAGACGCGCTCTTCGAGGATGCCCGCCGGGTTGTTCTCGCCAATCTCCAACTCGTTGCGGACGACGCTCATCTGCGACGCCAGCGTGTCCTGCTGCACCGACGCATTGAACATCCGGTCCGCTTCGAGATCGAGCGCCCACTCGAGATTGTCGTCACTCGCCGGGAACACTTCGTAGTAATTGGTGCGGTCGAACCACGTGCTGGCGTTACGCTGGGCGCCGCGATCCGCTTGTTCGCGCTTGGCGTCGGGATGACGCGTCGAGCCGATCGACATCAGGTGCTCGATCAGGTGCGCCATGCCGGTCTCGCCGTAGCCTTCGTGGCGCGAGCCGACCTGGTAGACGATGTTGACCGTGATGATCGGCTTGGAGGGGTCCGGCAGCAGCAGCACGCGAAGCCCGTTGCCGAGCCGGTACTCGGTGACGCCTTCGACCGACGTCACCCGGGTGACGCCCGCTGGCGGCGCTTGTGCGAACGCCGCCGGCGTGAGCAGCGCGGCAATGACGACAGAGCACGCGAGGATGCGACGCATGGTTGCGCTCCTGAATACAGTCCCGACGCGGGCAAGTGTACTGTAGCCAGGTCGGCCGGTCGGGCTCGCCGACAGCTACCGCCGACGGCTATGCCGGCCCGGCTTTCGGCGCGCTCAGGATCTTGAGGTAGTTCGCCGGCGCGTCTGCCGGCAGGGTGCCGCGTTCGCTCGCGCCCATGACCGCGCGCAGCGCCAGGTCGGCGGAGCCGTAGCAGTGATGGGCGACCATCGCCAGGTGCTTCCACTGCTCGCCGTCCATCGCGTCGGACCGTGAGAAATCACGGACGTAAACGAGGTCGGCTTCGAGCAGCTGCCGCAGCGGTTTCCGCAGATTACCGTCGACCACCAGCGGCGAGATCGGCCAGAGTTTCAGCTCGGCGAAGCAGTGCGGCACGAAGCCCATCTGGCGCAACGTCACGTCGATGGCGCCCAACGGCGGCTGCCCCTGGTAGAGCGCGACGAACGACACTTCAGTCTGGATGACGACCGCCTTCGACAGCTTCTGCCGGCCCGAGTTGAAGACATCGAGCTCGGCGCCCTGCACGTCGATCTTGAGAAAGTCGAGTTCGGCGATCTCCTCGATGTCATCGAGGCGGCGGGTTGGCACCTGCATCCTGCCGACGACCTGGCCGAATGTCGGAAACTCGTTGAACAACGCAAGCTGCGTCGGATCCGGCGCCAACAGGCTGGTCATCCCGCGGGCGTGACAGACATGGAGCGTGCGCTCCTGCCCGTCGGCGACGGCGCTCGACAAGTAGGTCTCCCGGGGCCCCTTGCGGCGGTTGAGCGCCGCGAGCGCTTCGGCCTGTGGCTCGAAGCCGATCAGCGTGCAGAGCCCCGCATCGAGCATGCGCTTGTACGGCGGATCACCGTCGATCGGGTTGGCGCCGATGTCGACGACCGACGTCAGGCGATGCGGCTTGAGCAGCTCGAACAGGGCGTCGGCCATGGTGTTCGACGAGGATACTGCGGATGCCGCAAGGTGGCGCCGATCCTGCAGTTGCGGCGCAGCGTGCCGACCCTCACGGTGTGCATGATCGTGAAGAACGAGGCTGCCCATCTCCCTCGCTGCCTGGAGTCGGTGCGCGAGGTCGCCGACGACCTGGTCGTCGTCGACACCGGCAGCAGCGACGCGACGAGGGAGGTCGCCCGACGGTTCGGTGCCCGCGTGTTCGAGCTGCCCTGGCCCGACGACTTCAGTGCCGCGCGCAACGTGTCGCTCGCGCATGCGACGGGCGACTGGATCCTGGCAATCGACGCGGACGAGTCGATCGCCGCCCGCGATCACGCCCGGCTCCGCGCGGCGATGTCCAACGCGAGGGTGGATGGCTACGTGTTCCCGCAGCGGCACTACCTGACCACCAGCACCATTGCCGGCTGGCAGCGCGGCCCGGGCGGATACGAGGAAGGGGCGCCATACCCAGGGTTCGTCGACATTCCGTGCACGCGATTCTTTCGGAATCGGCCGTGGTTGCGTTTTCGCAATCGCGTGCACGAAGAGGTCGTGTCGCTCGAGCCGCTGCGTTCCGTGGCGTGGGGCCGCGGCGACTGGGTGCTGCATCACTTCGGCAAGGTTGGTGATGGCGCCCTGCTGCGGGCAAAGGCCGAAGCCTACCTGCAGCTCGGTCTCGCCAAAGTTGCAGACCGGCCTGACGATCCGCAGGCGCACTACGAGCTCGGCGTGCAATACCTCGAGCTCGATCGGGCGGCTGACGCGCTCGCCTCGTTCGCGCGCGTGGCGGAGTTACTGCGCCAGAACACGCAGGATCCGCGGGCGGGCGCGTTCGATGACGTGCAGCTGCGCGCGGCGCTCTGCCACAGCCGATTGGCACAGCCGGATCAGGCTCTTGCCGCCTTGCGCCTTGCCGCTCCCGCCGTGCCACACCTGGCGGCCGAGATTGCCGTTGCAGAAGGGAACGCTCACCTCGCCCGCGGTGACGCCGCGGCCGCCGAGCAGGCGTTCCGCCGCGCGGTTGGCGGCCGGCCGGACTTGCCGGCCGGGCACTTCAACCTTGCGCTGGCCTGTGCGCGACAGGGCCGGGTCGCCGAGGCGTTGGCCTGCCTCGACCGCACGATCGAGCTTGCGCCGTCGCTCGCCGAACCGCGCATGCAGCGCGCGTTGCTGCGACGCGACGCAGGAGACGAGGCTGGCGCGTTGACCGACCTCGAACAGCTCGGTGCTGACGCTGCCGCATTGCGCCTGCGGGCGCGCATCCTGTTGCGACAGGGACGGTACGTGGATGCTGACGCGTCGCTGACGGCGCTTGCCGGCGAAGACGATGCGGAGACGGCTGGCCTGCGCGGCGCCATCGCGCTTGGCCGTGGTGACGTCGCCGCCGCCGTGCAGCGCCTGCGTCGCAGCGTGGAGCTCGGCGCCAGCTACGAAGCGCTGCGCAACCTGTCGACGGCGTTGGCGGCACACGGTGATCGTGGCGCGGCGCTGGCGGCCGCGGTCGCGGCGCTGCGCCTGGCGCCCGGTGACGCGGCGATGCAGGCGCGCGTCGTCGCGCTGACCGATGAACCCGCGGTCGTTCCGCGCATAGCCGCTCACCTGGTCGCCGGCCGCGCGGCCCTGGCACAGCGGATGGTTGACCGCGACCCGCCGCCGCCGGGGCTGGACGACGCCTGGCAGGCGCTTCGCGACCTCATCGCCTGGCGCGCCGGTACCGGGCAGCGTCCGTCCGTTGAGGCCATGCAGCTGCTGGCGCGGCAATTCCGATCGCTCGAGCGATCCGGGCTGCTCGAATCGGGACGGCAATGACGGCAATTTGACATTGCCGACGCCGCGGGGATACTGTCGCGCCTTTCAGAATTCAGCCCAGGTCAACAGCAGCCGACAGGAGCAGTCGCGTGAAGATCCTGTGGATGTCGGACAGTCCGACGGCGCCCTCGGGGTTCGGTAACGTCACCCGGTTCGTCTGCGCCGGGCTCGCGGCACGCGGCCACCAGGTGTCCATCCTGGGATGGCAGACGCGCGGCCAGCCGGCCGCCTGGTGCGGATGCACCGTCTATCCGGTTCGGCACGATGGCTTCGCCGCCGACGTTTTGCTCGGCTACCTGCAGAAAATCCAGCCGGATGTGCTCGTCACGCTTGCCGACGTCTGGTGGCTGACCTACATCGCCAACCCGATGATCGCCAATTTCATGCGCACGGCGCGGATTCCGTGGGCCCTCTACTACCCGGTGGACGGCGACCTTGGCGACGGGCGGCTGCCGGCAAGCTGGGTCCGCGTGCTGCAGACCGTCGACCTGCCGATTGCGATGAGCGTGTACGGCCGCGATGTCAGCCGCAGCAACGGCGTGGAGTGCGCCTACATTCCGCACGGCGTCGATGCCGGCGTCTTCCGGCCGCCCGCAGACAAGGCCGCTGCGCGGCGTGCGCTCGGCTATGACGGGCGCTTCGTCGTGCTGTCTGACGCGCGCAACCAGCCACGCAAGCTGCTGCCGCGCACCCTCGACATCTTCCGCCGCTTTGCTGCCGGGCACGACGACGTGCTGCTGCACCTGCACTGCGACCCGAAGGACCCAGCTGCATCGACGCCGGAATACGGCTACGACCTCGCCGCCGACATCGACTTCCTGTCGCTGCGCGGCGCGGTGCGCACGACCGCCGCGATGTCGATGAACGGCGGCCTGCCGCTGGAGGCGCTGGCAGCGATCTACCAGGCAGCCGACGTCCACCTGCTGTCGTCCTCGGGAGAGGGGTTCGGCCTGCCGACGTTGCAGGCGGCCGCTGCCGGCCTGGTGCCACTCGCCTGCGATTACACCGCCAGTCGTGAGCTGGTCACCGGCCATGGCGAGCCGCTGCCGGCGCGCGACTTCATGCGCGACCAGTTCGGCATCCGCCGCGCGCTGATTGACGTGGAGGTGGCCGCGGCCCGGCTGGAGTCGCTGTACGCCGACCGCGAGCGCCTGGCGCGACAGTCGGCCGCTGCCCGGGCGTTCGCTGCGCCGTACGACTGGAGCGAGGTCCTGCCACAGTGGCACGCGCTGCTCGAACGCGAGGTGCCACGACTGCGAGACCGGCTGCGCAGCACCCCGGTCTCGACCATCCGGCTGCACACCGCCGCAGCCGTCGAGCGCAGCACCGTTCACGCGGGGGTTGACGACGTGTTGCGCGCGGTCCGTGCCGCCTTGCCACAGGGACTGGACGGGGCGCAGGTGACCCTCAACGTCGCGCAGAGCCGCGCCGGCGAACTGGCCGCGGGCGTGATCCGCGATGCGAGCACCGGGGCGCCGTCACTGACCATTCCGGTCACGCTGCCGCCGGTGGCCGGTGCCGTGCAGGCGCGGATCGCCGGCTGCATCTTCGTTGCCGGCGAAGACGACGTACCCGTCGTCCAGGTGCTCGCGCGGCTGTTCCCCGCGCTCAGCGCCTGGTCAACGGGCCCGCTGGCGCTCGGCGTCGGCACGGTCAGCGGCCGCCCGGTGGTGGCGAAGGAGGTGCGCCGCGGCACCGCGGCCTTCACTGCGCATCTCGCGGCGAGCACGTTGACGCTGGATCTTGGCGGCCGCGAGCCGGGCCTGGCGGTCGCCGCAGCTGCGCACGGTGTGCCGTGCATCGGCCGCGAGGGCAACGCCGAGCACGCGGCCCTCTGGCCTGAGCTCTCGTGTGACGGCACCCTCGCCGACGCCGCCCTGCGAGCGCGGCGCATGCTCGCCGATCAGGGCGAGGCGGCGCGGCAGTGCGCGCTGGCGCGGCAGCGGCTCGCGGCCGTGCAGACGGTCACCGCCTGAGGAGCTGACATGGGCATCCAGTTGTTCCTGATCCAGCCGAAGAACGTCGAGGACGACGCCGCCCGCGAGGCCATCGCCCAGTTCATCGGCATGCGCGACGGGTTCATCCTGATGTCGACGTCGCACGGCTCGATCATCGCTGCCTTCGATGAAGGCCTGCTCGACGCCGTGAAGGCGCACCACGAAGTGGAGTTCGCCAGCGGCGTGATGCTCGACCCGGCCGCGCCAGGCGCTGCGGCGCTGCAGCAGGTGTTCGCACAGAACATCGCCGCGCAGCTCACCGAGCGTGGCGTCGCTCCTGGCGCCGGCAGCGCGTCGTCGCGCACTCCCGCGCCCACGTATCCGCCCGGCTATCGACCGCTCCGCTGGCCGGCGCATGGGAAAGGAGGGGACTAGCGGGTGGAGATGCACGCCCGCGCGTCGCGCGGCGTCAACGTGTAGACAACAAGGAGACCTGTGATGAGCATCGGGCAGCAGCTCTTGGATGTCCCGTTCCCAGAAATGGTCTACAAGCTGGCCAACGCGATCGCGCAGGGCCAGCGCCGGTTGGATCGCGCCTCTCTCGACACGGCCAAGGCCCTGGCCAAGGCAAAGGTCAAGGTCATCCCCGAAATCTACGAGGTCATCCAGCCAGGTCCGGTCAAGGACGTGGGCGGCGTGCCGGTCACTGGAGTCAGCGTGCAGACGACGTACGCCGACCCGGTCACCTACACGCTGCTCCAGGCCGGCCTCACGCCGACGTTCTACCAGTTCACCGAGACGCTGATCGAAGTGAAGATCTCGATCTCGCAACGGACGGAGATCTCGTCGGAGCTCGAAATCGGCTCTGAGTTCGAAGTCAGCACGGAAGTCGAAGCAGAGGCGAGCGCCAACTTCTTCCTGTTCGGCGGCAGCACGAAGGTGAAGACCGCCTCCACCTTCAGCTCGCACGTGAACTACTCGACCGCCGCAAAGTACTCGGTACTCGGCAGAAGGCTCCAGCCTGCTGCGGACGACGCTCAAACCGGTACCGCCGCCGCCGCGGTTGCTGCCGCGGGTGGTGACGGTGAACGCGCTCAAACAACCGCCCGAGATCACCTTCGCCTGACGTGCGCATCACGCCGACGCAGACGAGCTATGACCCGGCCGGCGCGCCGCCCGCGTTTCGCATAGAAACCGGCGGCGCGCCGTTCTTCGCCGTGCAGCTCGCCACCGTTCCGTTTCTCTTCAACGGCGCCGCCGCCAGCCGGCGGACGCCGTTGAATTTCTTCGACAGCTGGACCGGCGACGCGGCGCCGGCCAGCGGTCGCCCCGCAGCGCCGCGGGTTGCCGGTGTACATCTCGACGCGCCCGCCGGACGTGCGCTGTACACGCTGCCTGCGGCAGCCTGGGCCCGCCTGAACAAGTCGACCACGCTCCACTACCGCTTGCTGGTGACGAGCGATGAGCGGCGCCGGCCGGCATCCGGCACGTTTGCCGACGTCGACTGGAAGCGCGCGCCGTCACTTGCCATCGTCCGGCTGCCCGCCCGCCCGGTGCGCAGCCCGGCGGCCGCCTTCCGCGGCAGAGGTGTCCTGGCACGACCGGATCTCGTCAACCACGCGGCCACGCTGCTCTCCGCGTCGGGTATCGCGCACGGCCGCGACGGCAACTTCCGCTTCGTGCTGCTCGACGCGCGCCGCTTCAACATGACCGTCGTCGAGTGCCACGAGTGGGGGCTGACCGACACCATCGCCCGCATGCCACGCAAGCCGGATGCGGTGATCAACGGCCAGTTCATCGCCGCCGTCATCGGCGTCGGCACCGAAGGGCAGGTCATCCGCGAAGGCCAGTTGATCAACAGCGATGCGCAGCCGCAGCGCTCTTACCTGGTGCAGACGTCGCCGGGCGTGAACGTCTCGCATTACCGCATCGGCGTCGGCGATCCCAAGGCGGCGCAGCCGGATGCGCGCGCCGGCTTCGGTGGCCTTGGGCCGGTGCTGCAGGGAAGTGCCGCCGTCGCACCGCTCTCGGCCTGGGCGAGATCCATCTACGCCCAGCCGGTCGGCAAGGGGCGCGGCATCGTCGCCATCGAGCGCTCGCGCCAGATCGTGCTGCTGCTGGTGCAGGAAGACCACGCCGACGCGGCCACCGTCAACGGCCAGACGATGACCCAGCTGCGCGACTGGCTGCTGGCCGTCGGCTTCGACGATGCGGTGTTCAACGACGGGTCCGATTCCGAGGCGCTGTTTGCCGGTAGCGGCTGGCTGCTGGAGCCGGGGGTGGCCAAAGACGAGAGCATGGATTTCGCCATCGGTTTCGTCGATCAAGCAGAAGACTCGCCGTGCGCAATCGCTGGTCATCGATGGCACGGCGTCACGGGACGGCCACGCGTTCGCCGACGGCACGGTGCGGCCGCTGCTCACCCACTACGGGCCGCGCAACATTGCCGGGGAGCTGGCGGCGATGCCGGCGCTGGCAGCAATCGCGCCGGCGTTCAGGGACGGCGTGCTCGAGGCGTGGCGGGTGACGGCTGCCGCCGGCGCCGCGCGCATCGGCGACATCGTCGAACTCGGTGGTGCCAGCCCGGCGTGGGCCGATGTGCTCTACCTGTCGAGTCATGCGTGGCGCCACGGGCAACTCTGGTACTACGCCAACGACGTGCATTCGTCGCCGAAGCTGACGATTGCTGACCCGTGGTCGGCCGCATTCAGGCCGGTGTGGCGCAAGACGCCGCAGTGGTTGATCATCGCCGGTTGCGCTGTGCTCGGCCTGCGCTACTCGCGCGGGCTCGAGCTGGATCCGATCGAGCGCGGGCATCTCGTCGACTGGCACCGCGACATGCACGGCAGCGGCGCCACCGTGCCGCGCCTCTCTGCCGCGTCGGCAGCGGTGTTCGCGGTGTATCACCCCGGCTGGGCGTGGTACGAGCGGGTATTCCGCACGTCGGGGCTCCGCGGCGTCCTTGGCTACTGGTACCGGTCCCCATCGGTGCCCCGCGATGCCGAGATCGTAACCACCTTTGCCGCCGCACTGCGGCAGGGCGAACCGTTTCTCGACGCGTGGGAGACGGCGAACCGGGGCCGCTTCTACCAGGCGGAAGCACTGTGGGCAGCGATGGTGCGCGAGGGGTGCGAAGGGGACACGTTGGCCACGCTCGAGAACGCCGCGCCGCGCGCCGCAACCGCCGGCTTCCGCTACTTCGACCGGACGCAGCGCGGCGCCGACGTGCCGGCGGCGTATCGCGTGGCAAACCGTCTGGACGAGACGGTGACCATTGGCGGCGTCACCCTGCGGCACAACTCCGTCTACGACGAGCTGGCGGTGGCGGAACTGCGCGCACTGCCTGTCTCCCTTACCAGCGCCAACCTGCTTGCCTACGCAGGACGGCATCGGGCCAAGCCGATGAGGATGGCCGCCTACCTGATGTCGTGCAAGGGACGCGAGGCGTTGCGGCAGCGCACGCTCGACAGCTTGCATGCCGGCGGGTGGCAGTGGCCGGTGCACGTCGCGGTCGACGCGAGCCGCGCCGAGCGGCCGCAGGAACGGCAGTGCGAGACGGCACACGGCATGCTGCAGCGCGCCATCGAGGACGCGCCCGACTGGATTGTGTTCCTGGAGGACGATCTCGAGTTCAACCGGCGCTTCGCAGACAACCTCCTGGCGTGGCCACCGCTCGTCTCGCTGCCGCGCGGCGCGCACTTCTTCGGGTCGTTGTACAACCCGACGATCAGGGTTGCCGAGCGCTGTGACGAGTGCGATTTCTTCATTGCTGCGACCGAGGCGGTCTACGGCAGCCAGGCGTTCGTCCTGTCGCTGCCGACCGCACGCATGCTGGCCGCCGCCTGGCACACCGTGCCCGGCATGCAGGACATCAAGATGTCCCGTCTCGCGGCCCAGGTGACGCCGCTCTATTACCACGTTCCGTCGCTCGTCCAGCACGTCGGCCAGAGCACGTGGGGCGGTAGCGCGCATACCGCAACCGACTTTTCGGCTTCGTGGTGCGCCGACGCCGCGCCGGCGTTCTGCACGGCTGCCGTCCTCCGCCGATCCATTCTGCAGCAGGCGCGCCGCATCGATGGCTGGCTGTCGGACGAGGAAGCCGACCTGCTGCTCGAGTGCGCGGTGCAGGCCGGGCCAGGCGCCGGCATGGGCGCGACGATTGTCGACGTCGGCAGCTACTGCGGCAGGTCGACCGTGCTGTTCGGCCTGGCGCGGAAGTGGCTCGGCAGCGGCCGCAGCCGCGTCGTCGCCATTGACGCGCACGACGGCCGGGTGATGATGCCCGGCGATCGCGTCGTCGCACTCGAGCCGACGCTGCAACGGTTCGAGAGCAACGTTGCCGGCGCCGATCTCGCCGACATCGTCGTCTCGATCGTCGCGCAGCCGTCGCAGGTCGCATGGCACGACAGCATCGACCTGCTGTTTGTCGACGGCCTGCACGACTATGACAGCGTCGCTGCCGACTTTGGCCACTTCAGCCCCTGGATACGCCGCGGCGGCCGCGCCGCGTTTCACGATTGCGCCCCGCATTTTCCCGGCGTGCAGCGGGTGGTTGCCGACGCCGTTGCCAGCGGCAGCTTCATCCTGGCTGATACGGCGGGTTCGCTCGCCGTGTTGGAGAGGCAGTAGCCGTGGCCTTCTCACGCCGCGCCCAGGAAGAGCGGCAGCAGCGCGAGGAGCGCCGGCGCCAGCACGCCATGGCGCGCCAGCAGGAGGCTGACCGGCAGCAGCAGGTCGACGAACAGCGTCGCGCAGAGGCGCTCGCCGAGAAGAAGGCGCTGGACCTCGCGCTCGAACAGGAACGGGCCCGGCGCGACGCCGTGCTGGTGCAGGCGCGCGCCGGCAGGCTCGCCGAGCGCGCCGATACGGAGCGGCGGGTCGAGCGGCGGGATCGCCTGCTGGACGCGATCAGATCGTCGCGGGCGACACAGGCCGACACGGAGGCCGTCGAGCAGGCGCTTCGCAATGCGCTGCGGCAACGGCTGGCGAGCGAGCGGCAGGAGGCGAGCAGCGCGCTGCGTCGCGACCAACGGCGCGAGGCGCTGGCAATCGAGCCGGCAGATGACCGTGCCGCCGAGCGCGACGTCAGGGATGACAAGCCGGTGCAGGCCCGCAGCCTGCGGCAGGACGATGCAGAGAGCGCGCGCAAGGCGAAGTCGACTGCTGCGCCGCGCGAGGCGGCGGGTGTCGCGGCGAGGCCGCCAGTGCCCGAGAGCCAATCGGCGCGCGATCTTCGGTCGCAGCATCGCAACCGTGATCAGGATCGTGGTCCGACCCGCGCCCGGCGTAGCGATCGCGATCGGGACCGCGCCGGACTGAGCGCCGAGCGGCAGGCCGCCAGCGCCGCCCGGCGCGACGAGGCCGAGCGGTCACGGCAAGCGCGGCTCGATGAGCGGCGCGCTGCCGCAGCCGCACTCGAGGGACGGCGACAGCAGCTGGAGACCGCCCGGCGTGAGGCGATTGCCGGCCGTCAGCGCGACGACACGGTCGCGGCCGAGCGCACGAGCCGGCTGGAGGCGCTGCGGCGTGACCGCCCGGCGGCACCGCGGCCAGCGCTGCCGGAACCCGCGAGCAAGGACGGGCTGCGTCAGTCAGTCGAGTGAGGAGCGCGAGCGTCCGGTTCGCCCGGCGTCGGCGCGCGATCCACTCGTCGACCCGGTCGCCACCGGCATGCTGTCTGGCGCGCTGCCCTGGTTGAGGGCATCCGGCAACCGCATCGTGACGCTCGGCGGCGACGCGGTGATCCTGCGCGGGGTCGGCCTGCTCGGCTTCGACGGCGCGGAGCCCGATGCGGAGCGCGGCTTCGCCGCCGGCGCCGGCATCACGGCGGGACTGATCGACACGGCGCTCGGGTGGGGAGCGTCGGGTGTTCCGGCTGGCGATCAACCGCAGCCGCATTCTCAGCGGCACCGCCGACTGGAGCGGCTTCGATTATCTGGGTGAGCTGGACGCGTTCGTGGAACGCGCCGCCCGCGGCGGTGCCTACACCCTGCTGTCGCTGCGCCGGCTGGACGACGTGACCGCGTTCGGCACGCGCGTGAACGAACGCGGCGAGCGAGTCGGCCACGAGGTGGCGCCGCAGCCCGACTTCGACTCGATCGGCATGTGGCGCCTGCTGGCCGAGCGCTATGCCGGCGAGCCCGCCGTGTTGTACGACCTCTATACCGCGCCGCATGCGCCGCTCGATGACGACCTGAGCGGCTACCACACCAACTGGGACCTGTGGACATTGTGGCTGCAGCTCACCATCGCCGACATGCAGCTGGTGCACCCGGCGCCGTTATGCTTTGTCGCCGGCCTGGAGGACGGCACCGACTTCAGCGGCTTCCCGATCCGCGGCACGGCGGGGGATCCAATACCTGGCCTGGTGTACAGCGCCCACCTGGCACCGGGGTCGAGTGGCACGCTCACGCGCTTGCGCGCACTGGGCCGCGCGCACCCAGTGTTCGTCACCGAATGGGGCGGCCGTGATTCGCACCTCACCTGGGGCGAGCAGACGGCGACGATGCTCGCCGCCGCAGGCATCGGCTGGACCGCCGCGCACCTGAACGCCGAACCGCTGCTGGCCCGCGCCGCAGCGGCGTGGGCGCCGACCACGTTCGGCCGCGTCGTGCAGCGCGCGCTGGCGGTCGACGCATCCACACCACTGGGGCAGCCGCGCGTCGCCGCTGCCCTCCCTGCCGCTTTCTAGCCCAAGGAGCCGTCATGGCCATCGGACAGGAGCTACTGGACATCCCGTTTGCTGAAATGGTGCGCAACCTGGCGTTCGCCATCGCCGAAGGGCAGCTGGCGCTCGACAAGAGCTCGATGGCGACGTTGCAGCACCTGATCGACACCAAGGTCAGCATGGTGCAGCAGGTCACCGAGATCATCGAGCCGTCTGTGCAGGAGGTGAACGTCGGCGGCAACATGATCCCGGTGACCGGCGCGACGGTACGCTCGAGCGGCGCGGCGCCGGTGACAATGAACCTGCTGCAGGCGGGACTGCAGCCGACGTTCTACCAGTTTACCGAGGCGCAAATCGAGGTGAAGCTGTCGATCTCAATCAAGCGTACCGAGGAGAGCGAGAGCGAACCGGCGAGTGGCAACTCGGCCGCGCTCCGCGTCAAGGGCTTCAGGACCCGCGCGTTCGCCTCACCGGTGAACTACCGCACCGCCAACACCTATTCGTATTCCGCCGAGGGCTCGAGCGTGATCCGGGCGACGCTGCGGCCGGTGCCGGCGCCGCCGCGGCTGACGCCGCAGACCGTGACCATCAACGCGCTGGTGACACCGCCGGTCGTCACCATCACCGAGTAGGCAAGGGAGCAAGCCATGGCCGACGAGATACGCCGCATTGCCGACATGCTGTCCGCGCCGATGGAGCAGGTCATCGTCGCACTTGGTCACTGCCATCGGGCGCGCGCAACGCGAGCTCGATCGCTTTGCCATCCAGACACAGCGCGAGATCAACGAGGACCCGGAGTTGGTGGAGAACGGCCTGCAGCCGACGTTCTACCAGATCCCGAGTGCCGAGCTCGAGCTGACGACCGCGATCGTATTCGAGGAGGAGAGCAACCCGGCGCCGTCGGTGGCGGCGGGGCCGACGGTTGGCCTCAAGGCCGCAGCCATCAAGCGCGTGCACCTGCAACCGGTGAACGCTACCTACGCGAACCAGTTCAACTTCGATGTCAATGCGTCAAGCCGGGTGAAGCTGACCATCGTCCCGGTGCCGCCGCCAGCCGGGGATGGCGCCGTCGTGCCGCGGCTGGCCAACGACGAGGTCTTGAAGATCGCGTCACCCAAGCTGGTGACGAACGCGCCGGCACGGCTGGCGGTGAATTTCAACGGCGCGTCGCGGCTGTGGTTCGTGCTGCAGTACCAGACCGACGGTGCCACGACGACGCGGCTCGCGCTCGTGGTCATCGACGACGAGACGCGGCAGATCGTCAAGGCCGAGGCCTGAGGAGTTTCCATGGATCCGGAATTCGAGCGCCTGATCGGCCTGCTCAAGGCCGCGGAGGAACGCGCACAGACGGCCTCTGACCTGACGGGCAAGTTCATCGCGGAAGTGAACAACGCCGCCAACGTCGACGTGGTGCGGCGGGTCACCAAGCAGTTCCAGGAGCAGATCGGGGCGGCGCAGCAGGAGGTGCGGAAGGCAGTTGCCGAGGCCACCGAGCTGGCGGCAAAGCTGCGGGAAACGAAGCCGACCGAGCCGGTGCCACCGAGCGGCCCGTCGGTTCGCGCCCAGGACATCGCCGCACATTTCCGCACGTTGGTGGACACCGTGCAGCTCGAGGCGCGGCAGCCGCGCGCCGGCGAACTGGCGACGACGCTGAAGAGTTTTGACGTGGAGCTGAAGGGCTTGATCGTGGTGCAGGACAAGGAGGCGCACGTCATCACGCCGAGCCCGGATCGGGCGGTCGACCCGGGCCAGCTCTCCACGATCCGGATGTCGTTCGCCTCGGTGCCGGTGCTACGCCCGGCGGAGCCGGTCACGCCAGAACCGCCGCGCTGACTGCCATGGCCAAGGCCCGTGCTGCCGCGACGGCGAGCGAGGTGAAGCTGCTTCGGGACGAGATTGCCAGGCTGCTGACGGTGAACATCGACCTGCGGCGGCAGCTCGAAGACCTGCGTCGCGAGCGCAGCGAGACTCCGGTGGAGTCGCTCGCCGCGGCCGTGGCGCAGTCACTGCGGGCCGCGCAGGCGGCGTTGGTCGCGGATGCCGGCGAAGCGGCGCCGCACTACACGATCAGCGACATCGACGCGACGTTCCGCGGCATCGTCGTTGGCACGCCCACGTCGCTGGCGCTGCGGCTGCCCATGCCGGAATACGGCGTCCTGCCTGGGCATCTCGGTTCGATCCGAATGGCGCTCGCCGCCGCGCCGCCGCCCGCCGGCTCGCCGGCGCCGACCGTCAAGGTTCCGCCCTCGCCTGCGACACGCATGGCGGCGGCGCTCGACTCGTTGCAGACGGCGATGGGCAGCTGGCCCGCCGGCCGGGGTGCAACCGCCGCACGTGACATGGTGACACGCACGACCCAGCTGCTCGGGGCCGGCAACGCCTGGGATGATCCCGAGACACTCGCCGAATCGGCGGCGGCGATCGGAACCACCCTGCGGCGGCTGGCGAAGGCGGTCGAGGCGCCGAAAGGCGCGTCGCGCGCGGTGCCACACCGGTACCAGGAAGCCGCGGGTTGGCTGCTCGACATCGCGAGAGCGGTCCGGGCCGGGCAGACGCCGCCTGCCGACGCCCTCGCCGGAATCGCGGCGGCGGCCGAGCACGTCTCCCGCGCGCTGCCACGCAAGTGACACGGCGTTGCGCCTCCGGCCGCCGCGGCAGGTGGTCTGCCGCGCACGGTCCGGGCGGGGCATAATATGGCGCGATGTCGCGCCATCCGATTCTCCTGCTGCTCGCCCTGGTCACGTGTGCGCCGCCGGCGGTAGCACAAACGCACTTCCATCACGCCCACCTGAACTCCACCGATCCCCGGGGGGCGATCGAGTTCTACACGACGCACCTGTCCGGTGAGAAGGCGACCTTCGCCGGCGCCGACGCGGTGTGGACGCAGGCGTCCTGGCTGCTGTTCAACAAGGTGAAGCAGCCGCCGCCGTTCGAGGTGGTGTCGCCGCTGTTCCACATCGGCTGGGGCGCCGAGGACATGAAGGCGGAATTCGAGCGGCAGATCCAGCTCGGGACCACGTTCCAGACGGTGCTCACCGATGGCGTCGAGCTGTTCGGTGCGGGCACGCGCGATCGCAACTTCTTCATGTATCTCGATGGGCCCGACCACGCCACCATCGAGGTGCAGAGCGCGATGCACCACAACTTCATGCACGTGCACCTGCTCAGTGACGATCCGGTGGCGGCGGCGACCTGGTACGCGACGCACTTCGGCCTGACGGTACGCAACCAGAACGCCGCGGTGCGCGCGTTCCGCGGCATCCCGACCGGTCCGTCCGCGTCATTGCAGGTCGATGCCGTGACGTTCTTCTGGTATCCCACCGCCCACGCCCGGGCGCTCTACGGCGGACAGTGGAAGGGGCGCACGACCTACGCGTCGAACCGCGGCCGGGTGATCGATCATGTCGCGCTGAGCGTCGACAATCTCGACGAGACACTGACGCGGCTGCGTGCCGCGGGTGTGCGGGTGCTGTCGTCGCCGCGCCGCGCCAACGGCGTCCGCTCGGCATTCATCCAGGCGCCCGACAACATGGAACTCGAAGTGGTCGAAGGGCACCCGCAACGTTGAGCCGTTGTAACGGAAGACGACGACGACGGATCGAGCTGGCCAGGAATTTCACAACAAGGAGGTCGTGGCGGCGGCCTTCTCCGGTGTCGAAAACCTACCCGAGCCGGCAGGCATTTCAGGAGGCCATCGCCATCCCGTTCAACGCCCGGCTGTCGCGGCGCCTCGTGCCGAGCGTTCGCGGTCTCTACGCCAACGGCGACATGGTCGTGGCGCTGTTCGACGGCGAAGCGATCGCGCGCGACGGCCGGCCGTACCGCAACACTTCCTCCTGGTACATGCAGATCCGCGACGACCGCATCATCGCCGTCACTGCACTCCTTTGACCTGAGGGAGTTCATCGACCTGCTTGCGCGCGTGAGCGCCGAAGATCCCAACCGCGTCGGTTGAGAGCGGCTCGAGAGCGGCGATGGTCATCCAGCCGCCGCGAGCAATTTGCCGCGCGTCGAGCCGGCGGCCGCGGCGGCACCAGGCCGCTCTGCCGCGGCATGTCGGGTGCCGGCATATCGGCGGGTCCGCGGCGCGGCACCCGCCCTACGTGCGCGACTTTGAACGCCGCGGCGCCGACCGAGGAGGGCCCGACGCACCCGCGGCGGACGCGGCCTGGTGGCGGAAGCCGGCCGACTGCGAGCGACGTGACACGCGGACGGGGTACATCGCCGCGGCGGCTGTCCAGACCGAGACCGTCCCACTCCGTTGGCAGCATCGTCGCTCACGAGGCGATCGTCATCGAGCCGCCGCCAGCGATGTTCCGCGTCGCCGAGCCGGAGGCCGCGCCGGCACCAGGCCGCGTCTGCCGCGGCATGTCGGGGGCCGGCATGTCGGCGGGTCCGCTGCGCGGCCCCCCCCTACGGCGAGACCGAACGGCGGCACCCGCCCTACGGGGCGACATCGCGTACGATGGCGGCCCAGGGGGCGTTCGCACCGCGCGCAGCATGAAGGCCAGGGTTGTCGTCAACGATCGCATGCAGCAGGGCTACGTCTACTATCGGACCGAGCGGGCCGGCCGGAATTTCGCCCCCGAATTCACGCCAGACCTGACGCCCAGGCAGATGCTCGCGCTCGGCGTCTTCGGCGGCAAGTACATGACCGACTGCCGCGATGAGTTTCCGGCGAGCTGGTTCACCCGCGCCAAATTGTGCGACACGCATCACGACGCACGGCTCAATTGCTTCGGCGTCAACGCCTCGCAGTCGCGCGGCACCTGGTGGCGCAACGGCTGGATCAACCCACAGGACCCGCGCGGCTGGTTCCAGTGGTACTGCCGCTATTACATGGGCCGGCGCTCTGCGGACGACGTGCGGCAGATCCGTCGCTGGCGCGGCATCACGCGACACATCTCGGCCATCGGCAACAACTGCGAACGAGGCGATCTCGAATGCCGGCGGCGGCAGCGGCAGGCGGTGCTGCACTGGGCCTACGACAGCCGCAGGCTGTAAGCTCGCCTCTCCTTTTCACCCGGAGCCACACGTGACAGACGCGCCGACAGCGCCATCGACAGACCCGCTCGCGCAGTTCAAGCAGGCACAGAAGCTTGGCTGGGCTCGCTTCGCCGGGCTCGAGATGCACACCACCGCCGCGGCCGCCAAACTGGTGCGGCACGCCGGCATCACCGCGGGGCAGCGCGTCCTCGATGTCGCCTGCGGCACGGGCGTCGTCGCCATCACCATGGCTCGACGCGGCGCCACCGTCAGCGCGCTCGACCTCACGCCGGAATTGCTTGCCAGGGCGCGTGAGAACGGGGAGACAGCAGCGGTCGAGGTCGACTGGCGCGAAGGCGACGCCGAGCAGCTGCCGTTCGAGGCGGCAACCTTCGATGCTGTCGTCAGCCAGTTCGGCCACATGTTCGCGCCGCGGCCCGAGGTCGTGGTGGCGGAGATGCTGCGGGTCCTGAAGCCGGGCGGCACGATCGCATTCTCGACGTGGCCGCCGGAGCTGCTCGCCGGACGATCATTCGCGCTCGGCGCGCGTTACATGCCAGCGCCGCCTGCCGGCATCGCACCACTGGGCCTGTGGGGTGTGCCATCAGTCGTCACCGAACGCCTCGGTGATGCAGTCACCGACGTCGTCTTCGACCGCGAGGTGATGGAGATCCCGGCGTTGAGCCCGGCACACCTGCGGCAGATGTTCGAACGCTACGCCGGCCCGGTGCGCAAGCTGGTCGAGACGCTGGAGCCTGCCGATCCCGGGAAGCTGGCGCAGTTCCGCGCGGAGTACGACGCGATGATTGGCGAGTACATGCACGACAATATCGTGCGCCAGGGCTTCCTGATGACCAGGGCGACGAAGCGTCAGCGCAGCTGACAGGGCGCCGTTCCATGGCGCTCAACCGGCGTCCGCGTCCCGCCCTTTGGTTGCCAGCACCTGGGTGATCAATTCCGCGAGCACATCCGGGGGGCACGGCTTGAGGCATACCATCGTGCACCCGGCCGCGCGCGCCTGGGCATCGATGTCTCCGAACGTCTCGCCCGTCAGCAGCACGATCGCGATGTGGGCAGTCGCCGGGTTCTGCTTGATCTGACGCGTCAGCTCCAGGCCGGACATGTCCGGCAGGTGCAGATCCGTGACGATGAGGTCAGGGCACTGCGCCGCGATCCGTTCTAGCGCCTCGGCACCACGCCCGGCGCCGCTCACCGCCATCCCCTCGAAATCGAGAAACATCGCGTACATCTCGCGCGTGTCGGCGTGGTCTTCGACCAGCAGGATCCGAAGAGGGGCGGCCGGGGTCGACGCGGGGCACATACCGGACGATCGTACCCCAAGCCCATCCATGAGCGTCAACAATGAGCTCGGCGGAATGCACGGAACATCCGTTCAGCCGCGGCCGCATATGGCCGGGTTGGTGCCTCCCGCCACCCGCCACCGGCGTAAACGGCCGCGGTGAGCGGCGAATTGGCAGTCCCTGGAGTTGCCTGAAGCAAGGCGGCACTTTGTTGCCGTTGCTATATTGGCTGCGGCCCCCCAGCCTGTGACCCCTGACCACGACGGGATGATTCGATGACGAGACGGATGTGTGTACGTACCGAGCGCTCGCGGTCCGCGGCGGCGAAGCGCTTGCCTCATGGCCCTGGCCGTTGCCGCCCTGATGCCGATCGCCGTCGGCGCCCAGCTCAACATCCTGACCAACCGCTACGACCAGGCGAGGACCGGGGCTAACCTGGTGGAAACGACGCTGACGGTGGCCAACGTCACCGCTGCGCGGTTTGGCAAGGTCGGGAGCTACGCGGTGGACGGCGCCGTTTACGCACAGCCGCTCTACGCATCAGGTCTGACCGTGAACGGTCAGGTGCGCAACGTCCTCTACGTCGCGACGATGAACGACAAGGTTTACGCGTTCGACGCCGACCGGCCGTCGACACCGCCGCTCTGGTCGCGCGACTTCACGAGCCCGCCAGCCGTCACCCCGGTGCCGATCACCGACATCGCCCGGCCGAATCTGAACATCGTCGGCAACGTCGGCATCCAGAGCACGCCGGTGATCGATGCGGCGAGCGGAACCATCTACCTGGTTGCGCGAACGAAGGAGAGCGGCCAGTACGTGCAGCGGTTGCACGCCCTGGACATCCGCACCGGGCAGTCGCGGCCGGGCAGTCCCGTCACGATTGCCGGCTCCGTGCCGGGCACCGCACTCGATTCGACCGTTGCCAACGGGCAGCGCGTGATCACGTTCGATCCGAAGGTGCACGTGCAGCGTGCGGCGCTGGCCATCACCAACGGTGTCGTGCTGGTGTCGTGGGCGGCACACGAGGACCTCATACCCAGCCACGGCTGGATCATGGCGTTCAATACCAGCACGCTCGCACGCACCGGGATCATGACGGTGACACCGGACGTCTATGGCGGCGGCATCTGGCAGGGCGGCCGGGCCCCGGCGATCGACCCTGAAGGCTACGTCTACATCGCGACCGGCAACGCGCCCTGGGACGGCGTCCGGAACTTCGGCGACACGCTCCTCAAACTGCGGGTGAGCCGGACCGAGATGACGATCGTCGACTACTTCACTCCATCCAACCATGTGCAGCTCAATCTCGACGACGACGACCTGAGCGGCTCGGGGTTCACGCTGCTGCCCGGCACCAGGCTGCTGCTCGGCGGCGGCAAGGAAGGTGTGCTCTACCTGCTGAACGCCGACAACCTCGGACACCAGGCGCCCGGGGACACGCAGATCGTTCAGCGCATCCCGTACGACGGCGGCCACGTCATGGGAGGCCCGGTGTTCTGGAACTCTGCCAACAGCGGACCAATGGTCTACAACTGGTCCGAGGATAACTACCTGACGGCCTATCGCCTCAGCGGTGGCAGGTTGAGCGCGCCCGCAGCAACGGGCGCCGTGAAGTCCCCCGGCCATCCAGGCGGCTCGCTGACGGTGTCGGCAAACGGCTCCGCGGCGAACAGCGGCATCATCTGGGCTTCGATCCCGGCCACCGAGGATGCGATTCACGGCCTGCACGCCGGCATTCTGCGTGCGTACGATGCCGAGACGCTGGCGCAGATCTGGACGAGCGAGCAGCAAGGGTCACGCGACCGGCTGGGCACACTGATGAAGTTCGTGCCACCGGTGGTTGCCAGGGGGCGCGTTTACCTGCCGAATCACGACGGCGCCGTGCACGTCTACGGCCTGCTCGCCCAGGACTTCACGATCGGTGTCTCGCCGGCGAGCCGGTCCGTCGCGCCGGGCGCTTCCGCCACCTTCACCGTCACCGTCGCGCCCGTCGCCGGTTTTACCGGCCGTGTCGACCTGCGTGCCACCGGTCAGCCCGCGGGAACATCGATCGCGTTCAGCCCGGCGTTTCTCACCGCATCCGGCTCCGCGACGATGACCGTGTCTGTGCCTGCGTCGGCTCCCGCGGGTAGCTTCGCTGCAACGGTCACCGGTACGAGCGGCGGCGTGTCGCACACGGCGGCGCCGGTGTCGGTGACTGTCGATACGCCGGCTGCCGTGAAGGGTGCGATCGGTGTCGATTTCGTTGGCACCGGCACTCCGATGGCTTCGTCCGAGGCAGCCGGCGTGGTGCCAATCTCGCACTGGAACGCGGCAAGCGGCGCAAGCCGCAGCACGCCGCTCGCGCTGCTGGACGGCAGCGGCGCGGCCAGCGGGGCGAGCGTGACCTGGGTGTCGAACAACACCTGGTCGACGCTTGGCGCCGACCAGCCCGGCAATGCGCGCATGATGAAGGGCTACCTGGATACGACCAGCACGTCGAGCAGTTCGGTGACGGTCTCCGGACTGGTGCCCCGTGCCTACGACGTGTACGTCTACGCCGACGGCGCCAACAGCGGCTTCGCGCGAACGGCTGCCTACCGCCTCAACGGGAATGGCATCACCAGCAGCACGACGAATCTCACGGACGCGGCGAATGCCACCTTCAGCGGTGTGTTCGTGGCGGCAAACGACTCGACCGGCAACTACGTGAAGTTCAGCATCGTCGGCACCGGCTTCACCCTGACCGCGACGCCGTTCGCGGCGACGACGGCAACGATGCGCGCGCCGATCAACGGCATCGAAATCGTGCCGACCGGCCCGGCCGCGCCGGAGCGGCGCACCGTGAGCATCGACTTCACCGGCGCTGGCGCCATGACCATGGCGCCGGCCGAAACCGCCGGCGTGGTCGCGGCGACGCACTGGAACGCTGCGTCAGGCACTTCCCGCAGCACACCGCTGGTGCTCGTCGACAACGAAGGGTCGGCCAGCGGCGCCCGGCTGACGTGGGACGCCAGCAGCACCTGGGTGCTGCCGATCACCGACCAGCCGGGCAACCGGCGCATGATGGCTGGCTACCTCGACACCAGCAGCGTGTCGTCAACGACGGTGACGCTATCCGGGCTGGGCGACGGACTCTACGACGTCTACGTGTACGTCGACGGCGACAACCGGTCCTACACGCGAACCGGAGCGTACAGTCTGACGGTCGCCGGGGCGCCCCAGGCCACCGTGCACGCCACCGACATGGCCAACGTCAACTTCTCGTCGGCGTTCACAGCGGCGGCGAACGGGAGTGGCAATTACATCAGGTTCCGCATCGACGGCACCGGTTTCACGTTGCGGGCGACGCCGCTGAGCGGCAGCAACACGACGCTGCGTGCTCCGATCAACGGCCTGCAGATCGTGCCGGTCGCACCGTGAGCACCTGTTGTGGTGAACGGTTGAGTGGACCTCTCCAGGCCGTTGGGGCGGTAGACCAGCCGTCCGTACCGCGATGGCCTGCCGTTTGTAGCGTAGCTGGCAGGAGACGCCATGAACGCTGAGCTGAAGAAGTTGTACGACCTCATCGAGGACATCGAGATCGCGATGATGACGACGCGTCGCGCCGATGGCCACCTCGAATCGCGCGCGATGGCCACCCAGCGCCCGGCCGGCGGCGCGGACCTGTGGTTCGTGACGCTCGAGGGCACCGCCAAGCTGCGCGATCTCGGCTTCGACCCGCACGTGAACCTGTCTTTCTACAAGGATCGAACGCGGGAGTGGATTTCCGTATCCGGCACCGCGACCGTCTCGCGTGACCGCGACAAGATCCGAGAGCTCTACGCCCCGGACTGGAAGATGTGGTTTGCCGAGGGGGACGATCCACGTCACGGTACCCCCGAGGACCCGCGCATGGTGCTGATCGGGGTCGACGCACACGCGGCCGTGTTCCTGGAAGTGAACAAGCCCGCGCCGGTCGTGCTGTTCGAGCTGGTCAAGGGCTGGACCACCGGACAGCAGCCCGACATTGGCGAGATGCACACGATCACGGACGCCCGGAGATAAGCGGGACGGCGGTGTCGGGGCTTCGGTCTGCGCCGTCACCGCGCCCCTACAACGCCGGCGCCAGTGCCATCACCGCCCACGACGTGGCGGCGGCGGAGAGGAACTGGCTCTTGCCATGCGGAAAGCCGTAGTCCACGTACGGCTGGAAGCCAAAGCCGCGTGACTGCACGAACCACGAGCCGTCCTGGCGCTGGTCGCGCAGCAGGAATTGGACACCGGCTTTGTATGGCCCGTGGTTCGGCGGCCAGCCGGCGAGTTGCAGCGCATACAGTGACTGGCCGGTGGCGTAGGCGTCGCTCGCCATCAGGCGCGTCTGGCCCCAGCCGCCGTCGGCGCGCTGCAGGGCGCGCACCCGGCTTGCCTGTGCGGTGACCTCAGCATGTGGCGCCTTCGACCACACCAGGCCCATCAGCTTGAACGCTTCGTCCTGTGTTTCGTTCGGCTGCGCCTGCAGCAGGAAGGCGCGGGCGCGGCCGATGCGCGCCTGCATCTCGCCGCGGAGCGCCACGGGTGCATACACGTCGATGGACCGGATCGACAGCGCGGTGTAGAGGAACTCGTTGCCGCTGAGCGGCGGCCGCATGTCGTTGACGCGCCACGATCCGTCCGGGCTCTGGCGCGAGGCCAGGCACACGATCGCGGCGTCGGTCACGCTGCTCGACGGGGTGCCCTCGAGCGCCATCGCCGCCAGCCCGTAGGTCACCGTCGGGATGTAACCGCTGCCGCCGCAGCGGCCGGTGAAGCTGGCATCGCGCCGCGGCTTCCATGTCTTCAGCGTTGCCTCGTCGGCGTGCGCGGCAACCGCCGGCGGCACGGTCACGCCACGCGCGGCGACAAGCTGACGGGCCATCGCCGGCAAGCTCTGGTTGTGGCACGACACGCAGCCGGTGCCCTTGTGGAAGGTGGGCCCGATCGCATCCATCGACGCCACTGCCTTCTGCACCGCCAGCCGCAACGGCATCGGCTGGCTGACGAGCGGAGAGGTTGCCATCGAGGGGACCGGCGCAGACGGGGCGCCGGCGTCACGCAGCACGCGGGCGACCTCCGTCTCTCCCTGCAGGGTTGCCCAGTCCAGGGCGGAGCGGCCGGTGTCGTCCCGAGCATCGACGCGCGCGCCACGCGCGAGCAACTCCCGCACGGTCGCCGGATCAGGCCGGTCCGCGGCAGCCGCCATCATCAGCGGCGTCGCACCCCGGTTGCTGGTGGCGTTGGCGTCGGCGCCGCGCTCGAGCAGCATGCGCACCGCTGCAGGTCCCGCGACCATCGCCGCATAGCCGACGAGCGGCACCTGCGCGGTGACCATCGGCATCTTCAGATTCGGATCCCCGCCAACGGCGAGGTAGCGGCTGAGCAGGCTGTGATCGACGTAATCGACGCGGCCGAGCGCCGGCGCGATCTGGCCGAAATGCTTCGCCGTCAGCCCGGCGGCAGCCAGCACGTCGCGGACTGCACCGTTCACGGTGGAGAACGCCGCTTGGAACAGCAACGCGCCCTCGTCGCCGGACGCCGTCGGCTCGGCGTTGCGGGCGAGGAGCAGGCGGACGACGTCCGCCGCGCCGCGCTGGGCGGCGGCGACGAGGGCGGTGGTGCCATCCTCCGCGCGGGCGTTGATGTCTGCGCCCCGATCGAGGAGCAGGCGCACCTTCTCTGCGTCGGCCGTCGCCCACATCAGCGCGGTGCTACCGTCGGAGGCTGCGGCGTTGACGCGGGCGCCGGCATCGAGCAGCACCTGCATCAACTCCACGGAGCCAACGGCCGCGGCGTGCATCAGCGGGGTTGCGCCGCCTTCATCGGACCCGTTCGGGTCGGCGGCGTCGCCGAGCAGTGCGCGGACTCCTGCAACGTCGGACGCGCGCACCCGCTCCTGCAGCGACCGATCGGCGGAACGGACGACGGCGACGGAGGCGAAGACGACAGCCAGGGCCGTGGCGAGCGCCGGAAACAGCTTTGATCGTGTGGTGGCAAATCGGACCATGTGGAACTCCTGTTCGGTGTCTGCCAGTCAACGCGCCGAATCGCCCCAGAGCCCGCAACGGCGGCCGCGGCGACGGAAGATGTTGCGTTTGGCGGCAGCGGAGCCATAATCCAGCCGCCGGCGTTCCCCTCGACGGCATGAGCAGGAGGACGCGTGCGCTTCAAGTCGGCGGCGGCGGGAGGGTTCCAGGCGTTTGCGGTCGCCGGCACCAACACGATTTCGTTTGCCATCCAGGCGAGCGAGGCAGCGAAGCAGGGCCTGCTCGGCTTTGCGGTGGAGCGGTCCGAGGCGGGCGGGCCGCGGCGCCGGATGCGCGGCTTCAAGGTCTTCCGCTCCCTGCTGCCGAAACCCGAAAAGGACACCGTCGTCTCGACCTGGGACCATCCGGTCCAGAGCTTCGTCTGGGATGACTTCACTGCCCGGGACGGCACCGACTACGAGTTCTTGTTCCATCCGCTGCGCGGCACGCCGGCAGCGCTCGACCGGACGGCGGAGCCGATCCGCATCCGCGTCCGCACCGAAGCCGAGTTCAGCGAGGCCGACCACGACATCTTCTTCAACCGCGGCGCCGCCAGCAGCCAGTTCTACGCGCGCGAATTCGGCAACAAGAAGCCGAGTCAGCTGCCGCCGCCGAAACAGGCGCAGGCGCTGCAGTGGCTGACCCGGAACCTCGACGAGGCGGTGCTGCGCTTCATCAAGCAGGCGAAGAAGGGTGATGCGCTGCTCTGCTGCTTCTACGAGTTCCGCTACCTGCCGGTGGTGCAGGCGCTCGCCGCTGCCATTGACGCCGGCGTCATCGTCGAGATCATCATCGACGCCAAGATCAACGAACACGTCGACGGCACCGGCAAGCGTGTCCGCAGCTTTCCGCGTGATGACAATCTTGCAGCGATTGCCGCTGCCGGCATCAAGAAGACGCACATCATCGAACGCGACGCGAACGCGTCGGACATCCAGCACAACAAGTTCATGGTGCGGGTGCGGGGCAAGGTGCCGATCGAAGTGTGGACCGGCTCGACCAACATCTCGACCGGCGGCTTCACCGGCCAGACCAACGTCGGGCACTGGGTGCGCAGCCGCAAGGCGGCGCAGGCGTTCAAGGCCTATTGGGACGTGCTCGCCGCCAACCCCGGCACGTTGCAGGGCGACTCGCGCGCCGAGGCGATCAAGAAGAAGAAGGCCTACCGTGACCAGGTGGAAGCGCTTAGCGTGGCGCCGAGTGACGTCGCCGCCATCCCGAAGGGGATCACCCCGATCTTCAGCCCGCGCAGCGGCCTGTCGGTGTTGAATCTCTACATCAAGCTGGCGGACTCGGCCACGACCGCGTCGTGCATGACGCTCGCCTTCGGCATCAACGCCGCCCTGAAAGAAGCGCTGGTCGACAACACCTCGAAGAGCCACATCGTGTTCCTGCTGCTCGAGAAGAAGGACACGCCGAACAATCGCAGCTCAAAGCCGTTCGTGGTGATCAACGCCGCCAACAACGTCTACCAGGCGTGGGGCTCGTTCCTGAAGGACCCGGTCTACCAGTGGGTGCGCGAGACCAATGCCCGCGAACTGCAGTTCAACCAGCATGTCAGCTACATTCACTCGAAATTCCTGCTGATGGATCCGCTCGGCGCCGACCCGATCGTCGTCACCGGCTCGGCGAACTTCAGTGAGGCCTCGACCAACGGCAACGATGAGAACATGCTGATCATCCGCGGCAACACGCGGGTCGCCGACATCTACTTCACCGAGTTCAACCGGCTGTTCAACCACTACTACTTCCGCGCCGTGCAGGAGGACCTGAAACGGCCGGCGCCGAAGGCGGCTGGTGCGGCACTGCCCGACGCCAGCCTGTTCCTCGACGAAACCGGCAAGGAGTGGATCAAGAAGTACGAGCCGGGCAAGCTGCGCTTCAAGCGCGTGGCGCTGTTCACGAACATGAAGCGTGTCTCGCGGGGGTAGGTTCGCTGGCGAAAACCGTGGCGGCGGTTTCGCCGCGGCGGACGCCCTCGCGGGAATCAGAAGCTGGCGACGAGCGCGAGGTGCAGGCGCCGCGGCGGGGCGAAGGCGCTGCCGGTGCCGAACAGCGGGTTCGGCTGCAGGTACGGCGCGAAGTACGGCGGCGTGCTCACGGTGCGCAGGTCGAGATACTGCTGCGAGTCGGTCGAGAGCTGCGTCTGGTTGTTCGCCACGTTCAGCAGGCGCCCTTCGAGCGACAGGTTCGCACGGGTCTTGATCGGCAGCCGGTAGGACGTCATCAGGTCGAGGTTCGCCCAGGTCGGGTTGCGGTGACTGCCGGCAGGCTCCAGGTAGTTCATGACCGCGCCCTCCCAGTCGCGTGCGCGTGCGGCCCACGGCGTGCCGCTCTGGACACGGAAGTAGGCCGAGGCGCTCAGCCGGCTGCTGGCTGCATACGACGTGAACACTTTGAACACGTGCGGCCGGTCCTCCGCCAGCGGGCCGAAGCGGTTCGGGTCCTGGACGTTGGTGCCGGGGCCGTCCTGGATGAACGACGAGGTGTTGAAGACGGCGGCCGTGGAGTAGTCCAGGTCGAAGTTGCCCTCGAAGCGGCTCCACGTGTAGCTGACGTCGGCCATCCAGCCATCGGCGAGCCGGCGGCGGAAATCCACCGTCGCCGCGCGGTACGTGCGTTTCGCGTCGGCGCCCTGGCAGGCGGCAAACGCCACGCACGGCAGGTTGACGGCGACGAATGGGCCGCTGTCAGGAGCGGTGCCGTTGCGGCGGGAGGGCACGTCCTCGATGAAGTTGTTCATCGACCGGAACAGCACGAAGACATCGAGGCTGTAGCGATCGCCGAACGGCGTCGCGTAGCCGGCGAGGACTTCGTCGGTGTAGACCGGCTCGATCGACGGGTCGATCATCTTGCCGGTGCTCGACGCGAGCGGCGCGCTCGACAGCACGCGGCCGGAGAGATCGAAGACGGTCTGCGTCTGGAAGATGCGGCTCGGCGCCAGGCTGCGGCCGGCCGACTTCTGATCCATGTTGTAGTAGCGGCCCCAGTTGACGTAGGCCTTGTCTCCGGGGTGCAGCTGGTAGGTCAGGCCGAGGCGCGGCTGGATCTCCTTGGCGAAGCCAAAGCGGAGAAACGTGCAGGTATCGCCGCTCGATTCGTAGACGGCGGCACCGCCCTTCAGCGTCACCGTGGCCGGGCAACCGCCGCTGCCCTCGACCTGCTGCGCGAACTCGTCACGATTCAGCAGCAGGCCGGCGTTCACCGTCATCCGGTTGCTGACCGTCACGTCGTCCTGGACGAAGATCGAGTAGGTGCGTCCCTGGCCAAGCTGCGGCGCCTGCGGCGTGTAGTAGCGCGTGCGCAGCGCCGGCACGTCGTTCTGCGTGATCGCAGCGATAATCCCCCAGCCGTTGGCGAGACGGTTCAACGACTCCTCACCGAGCTCGTAACCGCCACCGGCGCGGAGATCGTGGCTGGTGCGGCCGGCGTCGAAGAATCGGCTGAAGGTTGCACGCGCCTCGTGGCGCCGGTAGTTCTGCACGTTGCTGTACTGCGCCCCGCCAACCTTCAGGTCACCCTGCGCCGGGTCGGTGTACTGGCCCATCCCCACCACGTCGGCCGGGACAAACGACGGCAGGTAGCCCAGCTCGGTGACCGGGACGTCCTCGTTGTTCTCCTTCATGTACAGGTAGCGCACGTTGATCGAGGTGCGCGAGCCGATGAAGTGGGCCCAATCACTACTGGCGATGCGGCTGCCGTTGTCGGTGGAGTTGGCAACGCTCGGCGCGGTGGTGGAATCCAGGCTGGCGTTCTCCACACTGCTCGGCCGCGCGCGGTAGCTGACGTTCAACTGGTGAGTGCTGGCCGGCACCGCGGTCACCTTGCCGAAGAACTCGCGCGCCTTCCGCACTTCGTCCGGCAGGGCGGTGCCAACCTTGTTGAAGCGGTCCCACTTCATCTGCCGTGAGACGCGGGCGGAGCCGTAGAAGAAGATCTGATCGGGCTTCAGTGGCCCGCCGACGCCCAGCGCCGGCGCCGCCTCGGTCGTCAGGATGGGATCCCGGAAGGTACCAGGGCGCACCCCGGCGGCGACGAGCGAGTCGGGCAACTGGTAGCCAGCGACGAAGGCCTGCGGCAGCCAGTCGAGGCGCGCCAGCATCGACAGCCGGTTGCTGCCGCTGCGGCTCACCACGTTGGTGACGCTGCCGCCGGTCCTGCCGAACTCGGCGCTAATCCCGGCTCGCTTCAGGTTCACCTCGGCGATGTCGAGCTCGTTCACCTCGGTACTCAGGTAGCCGAACCCGGGATTGGTGATGTTGGCGCCGTCAACCAGGTAGCTGTTGTCCTGCCGGCCGCCGCCGGCTGCCGGGCCAACCACGCTGCGGTTGTCGCCGACCCCTGGCAGCAACTGGAAGAGGCCGCGGTAGGTACGCTCGAGCGGCAGCGCATTGATGGCCTCGGCTGAATAATTGAAGCTCACCTCGGTGGAGCGCGCATCGACCAGCGGCGTCACCGCGGTGACGGTCAATCGCTCGCTGACGGTCACTCCGAGCACGACGTCGACCTGGGTGTCCTTGCCCAGTTCAACGACGGCGAGGCGCGTTGCGCTGCCGATGCCGTTCTTCTCGACACGGATGCTGTACTCACCCGGGAGCACGTAGTCGAAGCGGTAGGAGCCGTTCGCGCCCGTCTGCACCTCGCGCCCGCCGACCAGTTGCCGGCCGGTGAGCCGCACGACCGCGTCGGCGACCGGCTCGCCGCTGGCCCCGAACACCGCTCCGGAAATGGTGCCGTCGTCAGCGGCAATCGCGCCGCCAGCAGAGAGGAACAAGGCGGTGACGGCAATGACGAGCAGCCGCAGCCAATGATGAAAATGGAATCGCATGGCGGAATGAGTAGGTGGGCCGGATCCTAGCACGGCTGTTCACCCTGATTTCGCCGAGACAAACGAAGGGCCCGCCCCCGGGCAGGGCGGGCCCTCGAGTCGTCCGCGTTCCGCTTTTATTCCTCGTCGGCCATCCGTTCGAGGCCGACCAGGCGCCAGGCGCCGTCACGCAGCCGGAAGTAGGCGTTCACCGGCGCCTCCCAGGCCTGGTGCACCGCCCCGGTCGCGCTGATGGCCACCTGCACGAACTCGCCGTCGCGGGTCGGCAGCGCCGCGGCCGCGCGGATCGCAGTCGAGCGGCCGCTGGTTTCGCCGAGCAGCCTGCTGACCCCGGTCATGTTGTCGAAGGTCGACCACACCGCGCGGTAGCCATCCGGGGCACGGGCAACGTCGGCATCCACCGCCGCGTTGTCGAAAGTCAGGGTGCCGTCGAGGTCGAGCATCGGGTCGACAACCGGGTTCACCGCGACAAGGTAGCGGCGGACGATGGCGTCGCGGCGCTGCGCCAGCGCACGGACCAGGAACTCTTCGGCCTCGGCGTCACCGAACTGGCCGCTGCGCACCGCCGCGCGGAGCATGTCGCTGCTGAGTGCCGCCAGCTTGCGCGCCGCCCAGAACTTGTCGTCTGCCCGTGCGTGCAGGAACGCCTGGTTCGGCACGCGCGGCCGCCACGTGTCCGGATTGAAGTCGGCGTTGTCCTTCGGCAACCGGCCGATCGAGCGCGCTTCGTAGTAGTCGGCCTTGTGCCATTTCGGCGCCGCGAAGCCGAAGCTGAGAATCTGCCGGGCAGCTCCGGCCGGGTCCACCAGGTACTCCTGGCCGGCGGCAAATTCCGCCGGGCCGACGCCACCGCTGCCGAGCGAGGAGCCGAAATCGATCAGGTGGTGCCGGACGTAGGAGCGGCCCTGTTCGGTGACCAGCGTGTCGAGCGAGTTGATCGCCTTGGCGTCCACGTGATTGAGCCACGCCGCGAACACGCCGTAGCCGCGCAGCTCGCGGCGATCTTCGTGCGGCACCAGGTCGTTCGGGTCGTCCGGCCGCACGCCGGCGAACCGGATCCGGCCGACCGGCTTGCCGGGCAGCGCCTTGCTGGCGACGACCCGGTAGGAGCCGTCGCCCTCACGGTCGGCGCGGCGCAGCAGGCGGTCGATGTCCTCGCCGCGCATTGCCCGCTTCGAGCCGGCTTCCGTCGTGAACGTTGCGTCGCCGCCGACCACGAGCTGCTCGCGGTGCAGGTAGGCGATGTGGTTCTCCGGCACGTTGTAGCCCAGCGCCCACATCAACTTGGTCGCCGCAACCTCGGTGCCCGTCGACATGCCGCGATAGCCGCGCGGGTCGAACTTCAGGAACCAGCGCTGGCCGGTGCTGTCCTTGACGGTGAAGCCGGGAGTCACGCCGTCACTCTTCGACGAGGTGACCGTCCAGGGACCGGGCGCCGGACCGGTGGAGGTGTCCGGGCCGACGGCGATGTCTTCCGCCGTCAGCGGCAGCAGGCCGATGCGGTTGGTGAACCAGCTCGAGTCCGGCACCTCGTCGACCGAGTTGATGTTCTTCGCCGGACCGGGGGCCACCGGGCGCTTGCCGTTGATGATGTTGTAGGTCAGATCGACGAACAGCTTGACCTCGTTCGGCTGTACGCCCGACGCGTCCTGGGTCGACGGCTCCACCCAGATCGGGTCGTCGGTGAAGAACTTCGGCGAGGTCGCCGCCACTCCCATCGTCGCCGCCGCGGCCAGCGTCGCGGTGGCCAGCGCCAGGGCCGGGATGCGGAATTTCGTGTTGATCGTCATGACAGATCCTTTGTGTGTCCGGAACACGGCAGATGAATTCAGAAGCTGGGGCTGAAGGACAACCCGAGGCTGAGGCCTTCGCTCGTCCTCGCCAGCTCGATCCTGGTGACGGTGCTGCTTGGCGTGTGCATCGACATGCCGACGCCGTAACTCTTCTTGAAGCCCTGCGCATCGAGGTCGCGGACGCGGGCGGCGGCGGCGCCGGCGTCGAGAAACAGCGACATGTCGACGAAGGGGCCGGCGATCCAGCGATACTCGGCGCTCATCAGCAGGCGGTTCCGGTCGCGGAAGCGCCAGGCGGAGTAGCCGCGCAGCGTGCGGCTGCCACCGAGGTCCGGCAGCAGGAAATAGGGCACGTCCTGGCCTGCGCCGGTGCGGGTCGTCGAGGCGAGCGCGCGCAGCGCGATCACCCAGGTCTCGCGCAGCAGCGGAATGTACTGCTGCACCTCGGCATCGACACGCTGGAAGTTCATGGTGTTGCCGTTGGTCTGGTGGTGGCCGGTCCAGTCGACCCGATACAATCCGCCGCTGCGGGTGTAGCCGGGCGAGGTGCGCGTGTCGACGTCGGCGGACAGCTGCGTGCGGCGGTAGGTCGGGTCGAGGGTCCGCAGCAGCGTCGCCGCGGCCGGCGCGTCGGCCACGAACGTGGCCTCGGCCGTCATCGCGTCGATGCCGGCGCCGACGGCGGCGTGCCGGCCCAGTTGCAGACGGCCCGAGACGCCGACCGTCTTGGTCGTGTAGGCGTAGCCGGCGCGGTCGCTCTTCACCGACGCCATGCCGGTGCCGTAGAACGCCACGTCCGGCGCGTCGAGCCAGTTGGCGCGCAGTGCGACGGTCAGCCGGTCGTCGGCGAACCGCGGCAGGGTCGCGATGGCCGCGGCTGCCTTGTAGTTCTTCAGCGACCAGGCGGCATGCGTGTCGAACCGGCCGCTGTCGCCGAAGGTCCGGCGGTAGCCCGGGCCGAGGGCGATGCCGCCGCCCTGGAACGCGCTACCCAGGAACGTATACAGGCTGCGCTGGCCGGTGAGCAGGCCGTCCAGCTTCTCCAGCTTCCGCTCGAGCGCATCGGGCTGGTAGGCCTCGAGCGACGATGCCTTTGCCGCCTGTTCGGCGGCAATCGTCCCTTCACGGGTGGTTTCCTGGGCGGCGACCGGCGAGGCGAGGGCGACAACCCCGGCGAGTGCCAGCCAGGTCGCCGGCGCCCGGAAGCCGCGGCGGCGGGGCCGCGGCGCGATCGTCGAGTCGAGCGTCGGAGCGGGCGAGGTGAAGGCGGCGGCGGTGCTGGTCATGTGCGTCTCCTGTAGCGGGGTGTGCCTGTAACGCGCCAGTTGTCCTACAACCCCGCAACGCGTCCGGCGTCGCGCACCATCCCCTTGACCGTGACCGAGGCATTCGACTGCAGCAGGCCGGCGATGACCGCAGCGCGGTCCGGCGTGACGCGGGGCGTGCGCGGCCGCACCAGAAAGGGCCAGAGGCGCTGGCGCACGGTCGGCGGCAGCACGCCTTCGAGGTATTCCAGCGCGGTCCCGCGCAGGTACTTGTCGCCGCTGTGCAGGCTCCTGAAGGCGATCTGCAGCGGCTCACGCGGCAGGACGAGAGACAGCAGCGTGAAGACGTGCGCCAGGCTCAGGCTGGCGCGGTCGCGCACGAAGGCGTCGGCTGGCGACTCGCTGACGACCACCTCGAGCATCCGCTGGCTTTCCCACACCGGCCGGCTGACGGCGACCTCCTGGAGGACGACGTCGTAGACCTTGTCGCGGTCGATGCGGACGAGCGGGTTGCGGTGGTGGATCGCGGCCAGTGAGCGGGCCGCCTGCACCCGGACGTCGAACCGCCTGTCCTCGAGTGCCAGCATCAGCCCGTCCACCGCTCTCTGCGAGACCGCCACCGAGAAGACCCGCGCCAGCCGCTGCCGGATGCCGTCATCCTGGTTCGGGTCGAGCAGCGCATCGGTCAACTCGCCGATCCGTTCCTCCGCCACCTTGCGCAGGGCGAAAAGGGCGTAGTCGGCGAGCGGCCCCGGCGCAAGCAGCGGTATCGCATGCGGCACCAGGGCGGCGTCCATGCCGCGCGGTCGCGAGAGCACGCGGATGACCGCTTCCCGGTTGCCCGAGCGCAGCGCGACGATGTCGCGCACCAGCCGCTCGGAGGATGGCGCGCCGGTCCACGCCGGCTCCATGGTGTCGTCGCTGCGGCGGCTGGCGTGGCGCTTCTGCATGCTCAGCAGCACCTCGGCGGTAGATTCGTCGACCGAGTCGAGCAGGTCGATGCCGCCACGACCGCGGTTGACGAGGCTGCTTTCCAGCGTGCGCAGGTAGCAGCGATTCAGGCGGCTCGACGCCAGGACGGCGCCGGCGGAGCAGACCATCGCGATTGCCAGGATGGCCGGCGACTGTGACGCGGGCGCGAACAGGATGACCAGCCGCACCAGCGCGGCGCCGACGGCGTCGCCGAGGCGGTCGAATCCGACGTCGATCAGCGGCTTGGCGGCGCGCTTCTCGGCGGCCGGAATCGGCGTGTAGAACAGCTCGTATCCCGCGCGGAACCAGGAGCCGCGGAAAATCGACTCGCCGCCGCGAGCGACCACCAGGCTGCCGAAGCCCGGCGCCACCAGGCCGCCGATGCTGCCGGCGAGCAGGGCGATGGACGGCGCGCTCGTCGTCATCGTCAGGCCGAACCGCTCGAGGACCGCCCGGCTGGTCAGCGTCTGCAGGGCAAAGGCGATGACGCTCGATCCGGCGTAATAGATGGCAAAGAACCGCAGCAGGCCGTCGCCGGTGCCGAACGCTTCGACCGCGCGGCCCTTGAACAGGTAGTCAAGCAGGGCGGCGCTGGTGGTGCCGAGGACGACGAGGGCGACGACGTTGCGGAGGTATGGGGCTTCGGCGATCACCCGCAGCCCCGAGCGGACCTGGGACAGCGATGCGGCGTCACCGGCGTCGGCGGCGGTACTGCCCTCGGCGGGCAAGCCGACCGGTTCAGCGCTGGCCGCCAGCACGCGGACCAGCCAGGCGGTGCCGAGCTGGAAGACCGCCAGGATGAGGAGCATCCACGGGCCGCCAAGGACCGCCGCGACCCGCTCGGACAGCAGGGCGCCAACGAGACCGCCGAGGGTGCCGGCCGCCGCTACGCGGCCGAAGCCCTTCTTGGCGGTGCGCGGGTTGAACCGCTCTGTGGTGATCAACCACACGCCCGAGGCCAGCAGCGGACCAGCTCCGGACACGTGCAGGTAGACCATGATGGCGGTCATCGCCGGTGCCGTCGCCCGCAGCAGCCATTCGACCAGGAACAGCAGCCCGCTGGCGGCGAACATCGCCGGGACCAGCACGCCCGGGCTGACGCGGCGGCCGGCTCGAGCCTGGACGACGACGAGCAGGATCGAGCAGACGGCGGTTGCCGTGAGCATCGCCGGCAGGGCGCTGACGTCGAGCGACGTGAAAAACAGGGCGTCTCGGGTTGCTTTGCCGGCAACGAATTGCGCCGTCACGGCCGCCGCGCACAACATCGCGGTCGTCATCGATCGGGAAGTGGTGGTCATGGGATGGGTGGGGGTACCCCGGCGGATCCGGGCGCCTGCTCCTGGTAACGCGCTAACCGGCCGGAAAAACCGCAGCCGCGGCCAGCCGCTGACCCCCATCCCAATCGGAAAAGCTCAAGTCGAACGTCGCAAATCGAGACTCTCTCAAATGCGACAGTCCGGAGTAGACTGGTCGTTCCGTTACGACATTGGCTAACCGCGCGACTGAGAACGACTTGGCCGTCGCCGCGCTGACGCCGCCGTCCGCCCGCTGGAGCTCGACTCCGACGCGTGGTGAGACCGACGCGGCGGCTGCGTTGGGCCGCTTTGTGCCTGGCGCCATCTTCGCCGGTCGATTCCGCATGATTGCGCCGCTTGGCAAGGGCGGGATCGGCGAGGTCTGGCACGCCGACGACCTGGTGCTGCGTACGCCCGTGGCGTTGAAGGTGATCCTCACGGACACGCCGTCGGACCGGCGGCGCCTGCTCGAGGAAGTACGGCTGGCGCGCCAGATCACCCATCCTGCGGTGTGTCGCGTGTTCGACGTCGGCGAGGCTGACGGGCACGTCTTCTATTCGCGCGAAATGGTCGACGGCGAGGACCTCGGGACGCTGCTCCGTCGCGCCGGCCGGCTGGCACCGGAGAAGGTTGCCGACATCGGCCGGCAACTCTGCGACGGCCTCGCGGCGGCGCACCATCAAGGGGTGCTGCATCGCGACCTGACGCCGGAGAACGTGCTGATCGACGAGAACGGCCTCATCCGGATCATCGACTTCGGCATCGCCGTTACCCAGGATGAAGCAGCACTGCAGGAACGGCCGGCGCGACGTGGCTACAAGGCGCCGGAGCAGATTGTCGCCGGCGGCGTGGTCAGCGACCGGACCGACCTGTTCGCGCTCGGCGCGCTGCTCTACGAATTGGTGACCGGGCGCCCGGCGTTCGCCGCCACCGCGGCGAAGGCAGGAGCCCCGGTGCGCCCCTCGCTGCTGGCGGCCGACGTCGATCGTCACCTCGAACGCGCGATCATGAAGGCGCTGTGCCGCGAGCCGCGCGATCGGCCGCAGTCGGCTGCGGCCATGGCCGCGCTGTTGACGGCGCCGACGGCGGTCGGGCGGGAGCGGTGGCGCTGGGCATGGGCGGGTGCCGCCGGTGTTGCGCTGGTCGTCGGCCTCCTGGCGGTGCTGTCGTCACGGTTCGACGTGCCGGGCACCCTCGCCAACGGGCCGCTGACCAATCGCGACACGCTGGTGCTCGCTGACGTGGTCAACACGACGGGCGAGCCGGTGTTCGACGGTACGCTCAAGGTGGCACTAGCGGTTGCCCTCGAGCAGTCGCCGTTCCTCAAGGTTTTTCCCGACGAGCGGCTGCGCGAGACGTTGCGCCTGATGCAGCGTGACCCGGCCGAGCGCATCAGCCGGGCTATGGCTCGCGAAGTGGCGCAGCGGGAGCAGTTCAAGGCGTTGGTTGCCGGATCGATCGGCAAGCTCGGCCGCAATTACGTGCTAACACTCGAAGCGGTGAATGCCGGCACCGGCGACGTGATGGCGCGCGAGCAGATCGAGGCGCCGGCGCGCGAGGACGTGTTGGCCGCGCTCGGCACCGCGGTGGCACGCCTGCGCGAGACGCTCGGCGAGTCGCTCGCCTCCATCCGCGACTTCGACGTGCCGCTGGCACGGGCAACCACGCCTTCGCTCGAGGCGCTGCACGCCTACTCGCTGGCGCTCGACCAGGGACGGGTGAACCTGCGCGCGGAAGCGGTGCCGCACCTGCAGCGCGCGATCGAGCTCGATCCGAACTTCGCCCTCGCCCAGGCGCTGCTCTCGGGCGTCTACGTCAGCCTCGGCCGCTTCAACGACGCGCCGGCGCTGTCGCGGCGGGCGTTCGAGCTGCGGGATCGCGTCAGCGAACGCGAGCGCTTCTTCATCTCCTGGCGCTATTACATCGACGCGGCGCAGGACTGGGACGAGGCGCTCGATCTCGGCCGGTCGTGGACCGCGACCTATCCACGCGAGGCGTTCGCCTTCAACAGCCTGGGTCTCGCCTCGGCGGCGTTCGGTCAGCACGACCGCGCGGTGGAGGCGTTCCGGCAGGCGATCCTGCTGGACAATCGCTTCGTCCCGCCGCACGGCAACCTGGCCGGCTCGCTGCTGGCGTTGAACCGCACCGCGGAGGTGCGCACGCTGTTGCAGGACGCGGCATCGCGGCAGATCGAAAGCTCCGGGTTGCGCCGTGCAGCCTACATGCTCGCCTTCCTTGCCGGCGACGAGACGGCAATGACGCGCGAACTGTCGGCGGCGCGCGGTACCGCCTCGGCACTGAGCGCAATGATCATCGAGGCGCGCGCGGCTGCCTTCACCGGTCACCTCGACGAGGCGAACGAGCGGTTCCACCGCGCGATCGATGCCGCGACACGCGATCAGCTCGTCAACGTCGCGGCGCAGGCGACGATCCAGGGTGCGGAAATCCACGCCATCGCTGGCCAGTGCGACGACGCGCGCCGCGACGTCAGCGCCGGGCTGGCCCTCGGTCGCGACAACTTCGCCCTCGAGCGTGCCAGCCGCACGCTGGCCCTCTGCGGCGACGCCGCGGACGCGACCGCTCTGGTCGAGGAGCTGACGGCGCGTTATCCGGCGGCGACGCTGACCAGCAGGCTGCAGGTGCCGCTCACCAACGCGGTGCTCGCACTCGGGCGTGGCGATGCGGCGGCGGCGCTGCGGCTGCTCGAACCAGTGGCCGTGTTCGACCATGCCCCGTCCGCCGAAGCGTGGCCGGCCTACCTGCGCGGCCAGGCCTACCTGCAGGCGAAGGACGGCCGGGCCGCCGCCGCCCAGTTCTCGAGCGTGATCGAGCACCGCGGCGAGGCGCCGGACTCGATGCTCTACGTCCTCGCCCACCTCGGCCTGGCACGCGCCGCCGTTCTCACCGGCGACACCGCCAGGGCGCGCGGCGCCTACGCCGAGTTCACTCGCCTCTGGGCGGCAGCGGACCCGCGACTCGCCGTTGTTGCCGAGGCCCGGCGCGAGGAGGCCGGCCTGCGCTAGGCCGCGCCGTCCCATGTCAACGTTGCACCGGCAAGCCAAGGACGTCTTTCTGGCGGCGCTCGATCTGCCGCGCACCGAGCGCGAATCGTTCGTCGCCAACGCCGCCGGCGACGATCCCGATCTGCGCCGCGAGATCGACTCGCTGCTCGCGTTCCATGACGAGGAGCACGCCGAGTCGCTCGACCAGCAGCCAGTCGGGCCGCCGGAACCGCGCTTTTCACCGGGCGACCTGTTCGCCGGCCGCTACCGCATGGTGGCGAGCATCGGCCGCGGCGGCATGGGCGACGTGTGGCGCGCCGAGGACGTGGTGCTCGACACGTCCGTGGCCTTGAAGGTGATCGACGCGACCGGCGCCGAGGCACGGGCGCGCATCCTCAACGAGGTCCGGCTGGCCCGCCGCATCACCCATCCGGCGGTTTGCCGCGTCTACGACGTCGGCGAATCCGACGGCGTCGTCTTCTACACGATGGAACTGGTCCGCGGCGAGGACCTCGCCGCCTTGCTGCGGCGCGTCGGCCGGCTGCCCTCGGACAAGGTGATCGACATCGCCCGCCAGCTTTGCGCCGGTCTTGCCGCCGCGCACGGCCAGGGCGTGCTGCACCGCGATCTCAAACCCGCCAACGTCCTGATCGACGATCACGGCCTGGTGCGGATTACCGACTTCGGCATCGCCCTGCCGACCAACGAAGCGAACCTGCACCGGCTCACCGGCACCCCCGGCTACATGGCGCCCGAGCAACGGGCGCAGGGCACGTTCCTGACGGAGCGGACCGACGTCTACGCCCTCGGCGTCGTGCTCTACGAACTGGTGGTCGGCCGTCACCCGTTTCCGGCGTCGACGTCGCCGGGCTTGCCGGCCAAGCCGTCGACGCTGGTGCCGAACGTCAACCCTCATCTCGAGCGCGTGATCATGCAGGCGATGGCGCTCGACCCGATGGAGCGGCCGGCGTCGGCGCTGGACGTCGCCGCGCACCTGCCCGAGCGGCCGACGCAGCGCGACACCGGGCTGGCAGCGGCGGCGACGCCGCGCGACTGGCTGAGTGCGCGCGCCTGGCTGACGGCGGCGGCGATTGCCGCCATCCTCGGCGTGATGGGCGTCGCCTCTTCGTATTTCGTCGCCAATCGGGCGGACGCGCTCACCGCCCAGGACACCATTGTCCTGGCCGACTTCGACAACACCACCGGCGAGCCGGTGTTCGACGGCGCGCTGAAGGTGGCGCTGGCGGTGGCGCTCGAGCAGTCGCCGTTCCTGAAGGTATTTCCCGACGATCGCGGCGCGCGAGACGCTGCGGTTCATGCAGCGCCCGCCTGAGACGCGCGTGACCCGCGCGGTGGCGCGCGACATCGCCAGGCGCGAGCAGTTCAAGGCGCTGATCGCCGGCTCGATTGCCAGCCTCGGCACCAACTACGTCATCGCCCTGGAAGCGATTGACGCCGAGAGCGGCGACGTGATGGCTCGCGAGCAGGTCGGAGGCGACCGGCAAGGAACAGGTGCTGACGCAACTGGGCACCGCATCGTCGCGCATCCGCGAGAAGCTCGGCGAGTCGCTGGCGTCGATCCAGAAGTTCGACGTGGCGCTGCCGCGGGCGACGACGCCGTCGCTCGACGCGCTGCACGCCTACTCGCTGGCGCTGTCCGACGGCGTGCAGGTGCCGCGGCTGGAGGCCATTCCGCACCTGCGAGCGCGCCATCGAACTGGACCCGACGTTTGCGATGGCCTATGCCTTCCTGTCCAACGTCTACGCGAACACCGGCCAGACGGCGCTGGCGCCGACCTATGCGCGGCGTGCCTTCGAACTGCGTGACCGCGTCAGCGAGCGCGAACGGTTCCCATCTCCTGGCGCTTCTACCGCGATGCGGTGCAGGACTGGGACAAGGCGCTGGAGCTGACGCGCTCGTGGACGGCGACCTACCCGCGCGAGGCCGCCGCCTTCAACAGCCTCGGCATCACCTACCTGCGCATCGGCGACTTCGAGCGCGCGGTGGAGCCGCTCCGCGAAGCGATTCGTCTCGACGAGCGCCTGACGCCGGCCTACTCGAACCTCGCCGGCGCATTCCTCTCGCTCAACCGCTACGACGAAGCGCGTGCGGTGCTGCAGCAAGCGGCGCAGCGGCAGCTCGACTTCAACGGCTCACGCCGGCTGTCCTACCTGCTCGCCTTTGTCCAGGGAGACACGTCGACGATGACGCGCGAGCTGGAACGCTCGGTCGGGCCGCGCGAGACCAACTCCGCGTTCGGCTGGCAGGCGCACGCCTCGGCGTTCGGCGGCCACGTCCGGGCTGCGCACGAACAGTTCGCGCGCGGCATCGAACGCTCGCTGCAGGGCAACTTCCGCGAGGTGGCCGCACAGCTGACGATGGAGGACGCCGAGAACCACGCGACCGTGGGCCAGTGCAGCGCGGCGCGGCAGGAAGTCGCGGCGGGCCTGCCGCTCAGTCGCGACTATGGCACGCTGGTCGGCGCCAGCCGCGCCCTCGCCCTGTGCGGTGCCGCCGCCGAATCGGCGGCATTGACGGCGGAACTGGCGCGGCGCTTCCCGGAGTCGACGCTCGCCATCCGATTGGCGATACCAATCTCCGCCGCCGCGGCCGCCTTCCGACGGGGCCAGCCCGAGCGGGTGCTGCAGCTGCTCGAACCGGCGCGCGCCTACAATCATTCGCCCTCCGCGGAGTTCTGGCCCGCCTACCTGCGCGGCCAGGCGTACCTGCAGTTGAAGAATGCTGCCGCCGCCGCCGCCGAGTTCCAGAACATCATCGACCACCGCGGCGAGGTGCCAGCCTCGCCGCTGTTCGCACTCTCCCATGTCGGCCTGGGCCGCGCCGCCATGCTTGCCGGGGACGTCGACCAGGCGCGGCGCAGCTACGAGGCGTTCTTCGCGCTGTGGAGCGACGCCGATCCCGACCTCGCCCCGCTCAAGGAAGCCCGCCTCGAATACGCCCGCCTCGCCGGCGCCGGCACGCAGTAGCGCCGGCGCGCCGTAGGGCTACGGCGCGTCCTACGGCGAGATTCTCAACGGCGCGGCACTCGGCGGGTCCGTGGCTCGACGCCGCGCCGCCCTGCGCCAGCGGTGAGTGGCGCGACGAGGATGGCCCCGGTTTCCCCGTCCGGAACGAATGTGTCGCCCGCGCTTCCGCCAAAATTGTTTGAGCGTCGCACCACGCGACAGTAATGTGCGGCACAGCCGCGTCGCGCCTGCTTCTGTCGGCGCCCGTCCCTGCCCTCTGCGCCCTGCCGAATGACGAATACGACGTAAACGTTACTTCTCAACATCTGAAGCACAGAAACGTCTGATCGCGCCTTCAGATACCAGCGGCACGTATCGACCACTAACTCGCTGACACAGCGCTGGTTACAGCCTTCGACCGCAGCGCCGCGCCGACGGCGCTCCGTTTGCTCAAACACCGCGCATCACTCTCCCGCGCGGGTCAGCTCCATCGGTCCTGACTTCACCGGGATCTCCGCACCGCTGCGCGCGGTGCACGAAAGGACCGACTGTGCTCACTCGATCACTGCGTCGCGGCTCGCCGGGTCGGGCGCGACGCTGGACCTCCGCCGCTGCTGTTTCGCTGCTGTCGCTCGCCGCGGTGCCGGCGCTCCATGCGCAGGACGCTGCTGCCCAGTCGCAGCCGCCGCTGCCTGCCGTCAGCATCGGTGGCGGCGTGCAAACCAGCTTCGTCCACACCGAACCGGAGGTCGGCGATCGCAGCGACACGTTCGCGCTCAACAGCGTCCGTCTCTATGTCACCGGCTCGGCGACCAGGTCGCTGAAGTTGATGTTCAACACCGAGTACGACGGCCCGGGCAATCGCCTGACCGTGCTCGATGCGGTGGCGCGCTACGAACCGACGGCGAAGTTCAACGTCTGGTTCGGCCGCTTTCTGCCGCCGAGCGATCGCGCCAACCTCTATGGCCCCTACTACTCGCATCACTGGGCCACGTTCCAGGACGGCGTCCAGGACGGCTATCCCTTCATCCACCAGGGGCGTGACAACGGCGTCGCCTACTGGGGCCAGTTCGACAAGGTCAAGGTCTCGGTCGGTGCCTTCGACGGCCTGTCGGCCACTGGCGACGACACGCTGATTGGCGCGGCGCGCGTGCAGGTCGACTTCTGGGATCAGGAAGAGGGCTATTACCTGAACGGCACCTACTACGGCGACAAGAACCTCCTGGCGATTGGCGTTGCGGCGCAGAACCAGGGCAGCGAGAAGAACGCGTTCAGCGTCGACTTCCTGCTCGAACGGAAGATCGGCACGCTCGGCAGCTTCTACTCGGTGGAGGCCGAGTGGGCGCGCTACGACCGTCTCGGCGGCTACAACGCCCGCTACGGTGTCGACGATGGCGGCTACGTGCTCGGCAGCTACATGTTCCCGGCGCTGGTCGGCCCGGGCCGTTTCGAAGTGCTCGGCAAGTTCGCCAGGGCTCGCTTCCGCGAGGGCATCGCCCCGATCGACGCCGACTACGACCAGAAGACCACCGAAATCGACCTGAACTACGTGGTCAAGCAGTTCAACTCGCGCCTGATGATGTTCTACAAGGACACGCGCTTCGATGCCGTCAGGAGCAACTTCAAGCAGATCGGGGTGGGCCTGCAGATCCAGATGTGATGTGTCGATGATCCTTGTCGCTTTTCCTGTCAGGAGTTGAACTCATGAGACTGAAGAACCTGTTCCTGGCCGCGTCTGTGGTCGCGGCCGGCGTGATGCTGCCTGCTGGCCTGGCGGCGCAGCAGGGCGCCATCAAGGTCGGTGTCCTGCACTCGCTCTCCGGCACGATGGCCATCAGCGAGACGACGCTGAAGGACACCGTGCTGATGCTGATCGACGAGCAGAACAAGAAGGGCGGCCTGCTCGGCCGCAAGCTGGAGGCGGTGGTCGTCGACCCGGCGTCGGACTGGCCGCTGTTTGCCGAGAAGGCGCGGCAGTTGCTCGAGAAGGACAAGGTCTCGGTCGTCTTCGGCGCCTGGACCTCCGTATCGCGCAAGTCGGTGTTGCCGGTGTTCGAGAAGAACAACGGCCTGCTGTTCTACCCGGTGCAGTACGAAGGCGAGGAGTCGTCGAAGAACGTCATCTACACCGGCGCCGCGCCCAACCAGCAGGCGATTCCGGCGGTCGACTACCTGATGAAGGATCTCGGCGTGAAGCGGTGGGTGCTCGAAGGCACCGACTACGTCTACCCGCGTACCACCAACAAGATCCTCGAGGCCTATCTCAAGGCAAAGGGCGTGGCCGCCGCCGACATCTCGATCAACTACACGCCGTTCGGCCACTCCGACTGGCAGACCCGCGTTGCCGCCATCAAGCGGTTCGGCTCGGCCGGCAAGAAGACGGCGGTCGTCTCGACCATCAACGGTGATGCGAACGTGCCGTTCTACAAGGAGCTCGGCAACCAGAAGGTCTCGGCCGAGAGCATCCCGGTGGTGGCGTTCTCGGTCGGTGAAGAGGAGCTGTCGGGCCTCGATGCCAAGCCGCTCGTCGGTCACCTGGCCGCCTGGAACTACTTCGAGAGCATCAACACGCCGGCGAACAAGGCGTTCATCAGCCGCTGGAAGGCGTACATCAAGAACGCCAAGCGGACGACCAACGACCCGATGGAAGCGCACTACATCGGCTTCAACCTCTGGGTGAAGGCGGTGGAAAAGGCCAGGTCGACGGACGTCGCAAAAGTGCTTGCCGCACTCCCCGGCCTCGAAGTGCCGAACCTCACCGGCGGCATGGCGAAGATGCTGCCGAACCACCACATCACCAAGCCGGTCTACATCGGCGAAGTGCGGGCTGACGGCCAGTTCGACGTCGTGTGGAAGACCCCCGGCACGGTGCCGGGCGACGCCTGGTCGGACTTCCTGCCCGGCAGCAAGGACACCGAGGCCGATTGGGTGACCCTGAAGTGCGGCAACTACAACGCCAAGACCAAGACCTGCTCGGGTCAGAACTACAAGTGAGCGTCGCCCGATGGATCGTCGTCGCGGCCGTCTGTGCCGCGACGGCGGTCTTCGTGGCCGGTGCCGCGACCGCTGCCGCGGCACAATCGCGGGACGAACTGATGGCCGCCGCCGTCGCCGAGCTGCGCGACGCCAGCTTCCTCGACAAGGAAGCGATCGTCGACCGGCTGGCGGCCACCGGCCACCCGGGCGTCAACGGCGTGCTCACGGCGATGCTCGAGGACCGGCTGTTCGCACGGCAGTCTGACGGCCGGCTGTTCATCGTTGCCGCGGCGGACGAATCGCTCGAGTCGTTTGCGCTGCTCGATCCGTTGACGTTGCAGCCGGCCGGGTCGGCGCCGCCGGCGTCGCTCGACAAAGTCGGCACCAACAACCGGCTGCGCCGCTTCCTCCGGATTGCGATTGCCAAATTCGGCCTCTCGAGCGCGGACGGCGAAGTCCGGCTGGCGGCGGCGCGGCAGATGACCGACGCGCTCGACGAGGCGACGACGGCGCTGCTGCGGCAGCAACTGGCGGTTGAGACGGACAGCGCCGTCCGTTACGAAATCGCCACCGGCCTCGCGCTGGCCGCGCTGGACGGCGATGACCGCGACGCTCGCCTGGCGGCGGTGACGACGCTGTCTGACCGCTTGCGTCCGGAAGTGCGGAACCGGCTGGTGGCGCTCTACGAGCCGGCGGGCGACGGCAGCTACGCCGAGCCCGACCCGCAGGTCCGCGCCGCTGCCGCCGCGGCCGTGCGCGGCATGGACAGCTGGCGCTCGTTCTATTCGGCGATCGAAACGCTGTTCTTCGGCTTGAGTCTCGGGTCGGTCCTGGTGCTGGCGGCGATCGGCCTGGCGATTACCTTCGGCGTGATGGGCGTGATCAACATGGCGCACGGCGAGCTGATGATGCTCGGCGCCTACACGGTCTACGTGATGCAGCAGCTGCTGCCGCAGCACATCGGTGCCTCGATCGTGCTGTCGATTCCGGCCGCCTTTGTCGTCGCCGCGCTCGCCGGCGTGCTGATCGAGCGCACCATCATCCGCTTCCTCTACGGCCGGCCGCTCGAGACGCTGCTGGCGACGTTCGGTGTCAGCCTGATCCTGCAGCAGCTGGTGCGCTCGGTGTTCTCGGCGAACAACCGGGCGGTCGAAAGCCCCGGGTGGCTGAGCGGCACGCTGCAGATCAACGAGGCACTTGCCATCACCTACAACCGGCTCTACATCGTGCTGTTCACCACCGTCGTCTTCGCCATCCTGCTGGTGGTGCTCAAGCGCACGCGACTCGGCCTCGACATCCGCGCCGTGGCGCAGAACCGGTCGATGGCCAGGGCGATGGGCATCCGCAGCGAGTGGGTCGATGCGATGACGTTTGGCCTGGGGTCGGGCATCGCCGGTGTCGCCGGTGTCGCCCTCAGCCAACTGACCAACGTCGGCCCGAACCTTGGCCAGTCCTACATCATCGACTCGTTCATGGTGGTCGTCTTCGGCGGTGTCGGCAACCTGTGGGGCACGCTGATCGGCGGGCTGTCGATGGGCGTGGTCAACAAGCTGCTCGAACCGTACTCCGGCGCCGTCCTCGGCAAAATCTTCGTGCTGGTGGCATTGATCCTGTTTATCCAGCGGCGGCCGCGCGGTCTGTTTCCACAGACCGGCCGGGCGGCGGAGGGCACGTAGCCCGTGGCATTCCTCGCACAGGTGCGCAGCGCCATCACCAGCGACCGGGCGGGAGTCCCGTTTCTCCTGACCCTGGTTGCGGTGGCGGTGCTCGCGCCGATCCTCAACCTGGCGGTCCCGTCCTCGTCGCCGTTCCACGTCTCCACCTACGTGCTGACGCTGGTCGGCAAGTACATGTGCTACGCGATTCTTGCGATCGCAGTCGACTTGATCTGGGGCTACTGCGGCATCCTCAGTCTCGGCCACGCCGCGTTCTTCGCCCTCGGCGGCTACGCCATGGGGATGTACTTGATGCGGCAGATCGGACCGCGCGGTGTCTACGGCGACCCGGTGCTCCCTGACTTCATGGTGTTCCTGAACTGGACGGAGTTGCCGTGGTTCTGGCTCGGGTTCGACCACTTCTGGTTTGCACTGCTGATGATGGCAGCCGTACCGGCGCTGCTGGCGTTCGTCTTTGGCTGGCTGGCGTTCCGGTCGCGCGTCACCGGGGTCTACCTCTCGATCATGACCCAAGCCCTGAGCTACGCCTTGATGCTGGCGTTCTTCCGCAACGACATGGGGTTCGGCGGCAACAACGGCTTCACCGACTTCAAGGACATCCTCGGTTTCGATCTGCAACGCGACGCCACCCGGGCGGCTCTGGTGGCCGCGACGGCGCTGACGCTGGCCGCGACCTACCTTGCCTGCCGCGTCATCGTCGCGTCACGCGCCGGCCGGGTGGTGCGGGCGATTCGGGATGCGGAGAGCCGCACCCGCTTCCTCGGCTACCAGGTCGAGCATTTCAAGCTCTGGCTGTTCGTGTTCTCGGCGGCGCTCGCCGGCATCGCCGGAGCGCTGTACGTGCCGCAGGTCGGCATCATCAACCCGAGTGAGTTCGCACCCATCAATTCGATCGAGGTGGTCATCTGGGTCGCGGTCGGCGGCCGCGGCACACTCTACGGCGCCGCGATTGGGGCCGTGATGGTGAACTATGCCAAGACCTTCTTCACCGGCGCGTTGCCGGAGGCGTGGCTCTACGGGCTGGGCGCGCTGTTCATCCTCGTCACCTTGTTCCTGCCGCGCGGCCTGACCGGGTTGATCCGCCCCGCGTCACCGGCGGCGGAGCCCGCCCGATGAGTGCCTCGGTATCGCGACTGATGCCGCAGCCGGAGGTGATTCGGGACATCGCTCCTGACTGGGAGCGGCTGCGCGCCGAGGCGGCGGGCCGCGCCCCGGCGCCGCTGCAGGGCAAGATCCTTTACCTCGAGAAGCTGACAGTCAGCTTCGATGGCTTCAAGGCGCTCAACGCCTTGACGCTCTATGTCGACCCTGGCGAACTGCGCTGCATCATCGGGCCCAACGGTGCCGGCAAGACGACGATGATGGACGTGATTACCGGCAAGACGCGCCCCGACGAAGGCACCGCCTGGTTCGGGCGGAGCATCGACCTGCTGACGCTGAGCGAGCCGCAGATCGTCAAGGCCGGCATCGGCCGCAAGTTCCAGAAGCCGACCGTCTTCGAGCAGCTGACGGTGTTCGAGAACCTCGAGCTGGCGCTGGCCGGCGACAAGTCGTTCTGGACGACGTTCCTGGCGCGGCTGACGGCGGCGCAGCGTTCGCGTATCGACGAGGTGCTCGAGACCACCGGCCTGGCGGCGCAGCGCACGATGCTGGCGCGCGCGCTGTCGCACGGCCAGAAGCAATGGCTGGAGATCGGCATGCTGCTGATGCAGGACCCCGAACTGCTGCTGGTCGATGAGCCGGTCGCCGGGATGACGCCGCAGGAAACCGAGCGGACCGCCGAGCTGCTGCTCGCGCTCGCCGGCAAGCACTCCGTGATCGTCGTCGAGCACGACATGGAGTTCGTGCGGCTGATCGCCAGCCGCGTCACCGTGCTGCATGAAGGCAGCGTACTGGCCGAAGGAGACCTGGATCACGTGCAGAACGACGACAAGGTGCGGGAGGTCTACCTCGGCGCATGACACTACTTGCCGTGAAAGGCCTCAACCAGTCATATGGCGGCAGCCACACGCTGTGGGACGTCGATCTCGACGTCGCGGCGGGCTCCCGCACCTGCCTGATGGGCAGGAACGGCATGGGTAAGACGACGCTGCTCAAGTGCATCATGGGCCTGCTGCCGGCGACGTCGGGGCAGATCGGCTTCGAGCGCACCAGCCTCGCCAGCCTGCCGGCGGAGGCGCGGGCGCGGCTTGGCATCGGCTACGTGCCGCAGGGCCGCGAGATCTTCTCGCACCTGACGGTCGAAGAGAACCTGCGCGTCGGCCTCGGCGTCCGCAAGGGCGGGCCGAAGAACGTGCCTGAAAAGATCTACGACCTCTTCCCGGTGCTGAAGGCGATGCTGCATCGCCGCGGCGGCGACCTGTCGGGTGGGCAGCAGCAGCAACTGGCGATCGGCCGCGCGCTGGTGCTCGAGCCGAAGCTGCTGATTCTCGACGAGCCGACCGAAGGCATCCAGCCGAACATCGTGCACGAGATCGGCGACATCATTCTCAGGTTGAACGGCGAGCTCGGCGTCACGGTGCTGCTCGTCGAGCAGAAGCTGCCGTTCGCGCGGCGTGTCGCCAGCGAGTTCCGGATCCTGGAGAAGGGCCGCTGCGTCGCCGGCGGCGCGATCGCGCAGCTGACGGCGGACGTCGTACGCGATCACCTGAGTGTGTGACACGATCGCCGCGTGCATCTCGCACCCGCGCCAGCTCCGCAGGCCGCCGTGCCGCTCGACGCGACCGCCGGGACCGGCCGGGTGGCTGTCGCGCTCTCGCGCGGCCGGACGGTCGTCACGCGCGCCTTTGCCGCCAGTCCGCTCAAGCTGCTGACGCCGGCAAACCATGGCCACGCCGCCTGGGTCTATTCCTCTACCTATGGCGGTGGCCTGGTCGATGGCGACCGGCTGTCGATGCACCTGACCGTCGCAGAGGGCGCGACGCTCGTGCTGGCGACGCAGGCCTCGACCAAGGTCTACCGTTCGCCGCGGGGCACCAGCTCGGAACTGCACGCCACCGTCGGCGGAGACGCGTTGTGTGTCGTCATTCCCGATCCGGTCACCTGCTTTGCGCGCGCCCGCTACCGCCAGGAGCAGCGCGTCGACGTCGCTGCCGGGGGCGCGCTGGTGCTGGTCGATTGGGTCACTTCCGGCCGGCGTGCTGCCGGCGAACGCTGGGCGTTCGACGCGTACGCCTCCCGCACCATCGTCAGAGCCGCCGGTCGCCTGCTCGTGCATGACGCGATCGCGTTACATGCTGCTGACGGCGATCTCGCGGTGCGCGCGGGCCGGTTCGACGTGCTCGCGACCGTTCTCGTGATCGGGCCGCTGCTGGCAGAGCACGCCGCCCGGATCGTTGCCGGCGAGGCCGGCAGGGCGGTGCAGCCCCGCGCCGACCATCTCGCGTCGGCAACCGCGGTCGGCACGACGGGCTGCGGTGGCTGCGTGGTTCGCATCGCTGCCCGATCGGTGGAGGAGGCCGCCCGACACATCCGCGACCTGCTCGCCTTTCTGCCGCCGCTACTCGGTGACGATCCCTGGACTCGGAAATGGTGATTCGCAGATGCATCTGACCCCGCGCGAACTCGACAAGCTGGTGCTGCACCAGGCAGGTTTCCTCGCGCAGAAGCGGCTGGCGCGAGGGCTGCGGCTGAACTATGCCGAAGCGGTGGCGCTCATCGCCACCCAGCTGCTGGAGCTCATTCGCGACGGCCGCCGTGTCGCCGAGTTGATGGACCTGGGCCGGACGATGCTTGGTGTCGGCGACGTGCTGGACGGCGTTGCCGAGATGATCGACGAGGTGCAGGTCGAGGGCACCTTCCCGGACGGCAGCAAGCTGGTGACGGTGCATCACCCGATCGTCGCCGCGCACGGTGACTTGGCGCTGGCGCTGTATGGCAGCTTCCTGCCCGTGCCGGCGCCGCCCGGTGCCGTCGATCGCCCTGGCCAGGCGGCCGTCGAAGTCGGCGGTGCGCCCGGTGGCCGCATGGTGGCCGACGGAGACATCACCATCAACGCCGATCGCCCGGCGTTGCGGCTGGAGGTGGCCAACCGCGGCGACCGGCCGATCCAGGTTGGCAGCCACTACCACTTCAGCGAGACGAACCGGGCGCTGGCCTTCGATCGGCGGGCCGCCTACGGCATGCGGCTCGACATCCCGGCGGGAACGGCCGTGCGATTCGAGCCTGGCGAGACCAGGACCGTGGCGCTGGTGGCGATTGGCGGTGCGCGAGTGGTGCGCGGCGGCAACGCGTGGGCGAGCGGCCCGGTGAGCGAGGCCGCCGACCTGGGGAGCCTGCCATGAGCCACCGCATCGACCGCCGCCACTACGCCGATATTTACGGCCCCACCACCGGCGACCGTATCCGGCTGGGTGATACGTCGCTCATCGCGCAGGTCGAGTCCGACGCGACGGTTTATGGCGACGAGTGCAAGTTCGGCGGCGGCAAGGTGCTGCGCGACGGCATGGGGCAGGCGGCCGGGATCAGCGACGATCGCGCGCTCGACTGCGTCATCACCAACGCGTTGATCGTCGACTGGACCGGTATCCGCAAGGCCGACGTCGGCATCAAGGGTGGCCGCATCGCCGCGATCGGCAAGGCCGGCAACCCGGACGTGATGAACGGCGTGACCCCGGGCATGGTGGTCGGCGTCACCACGGAGGCGATTGCCGCCGAAGGGCTGATCCTGACCGCCGGCGGGATCGACGCACACATCCACTTCATTTGCCCGCAACAGGTCTACGAGGCGCTGGCAAGCGGCGTCACGACCTTCATCGGCGGCGGTACTGGCCCGGCGACCGGAACCAACGCCACGACCTGCACACCAGGCGCACGTCATGTCGAGTTGATGCTGCAGGCGACCGATGCGTTGCCGATGAACTTCGGCTTTCTCGGTAAGGGCAACACTTCGATGCCGCAGGGCATCGAGGAGCAGATAGCGGCCGGCGCCGTCGGGTTGAAGCTGCACGAGGATTGGGGCTCCACGCCGGCGGCGATCGACTGCTGCCTGACCGAGGCCGAGCGCCACGACGTGCAGGTGGCGATCCACACCGACACGCTGAACGAGTCCGGTTACGTCGACGATTCAATCGCCGCGTTCAAGGGCCGCACCATTCACACCTACCACACCGAGGGCGCCGGCGGCGGGCACGCGCCCGACATCATCAAGGTGTGCGGGGAAGCCAACGTGTTGCCGAGCTCGACGAACCCGACGCGCCCGTACACGGTCAATACCCTCGACGAGCACCTCGACATGCTGATGGTCTGCCATCACCTCGACAAGAACATCCCCGAGGACGTGGCGTTCGCCGAAAGCCGTATCCGCGGCGAGACGATCGCCGCGGAGGACGTGCTACACGACCTCGGTGCGATCAGCATGATGTCGAGCGACAGCCAGGCGATGGGACGGGTTGGCGAGGTCATCTGCCGCACCTGGCAGACGGCGCACAAGATGCGCGGCGAACGTGGCCGTCTGGCGGGTGAGTCTGGCGACCACGACAACCTGCGCATCCGGCGCTACATCGCCAAGTACACGATCAACCCGGCGATCACGCACGGCATCGCCCACGAAGTCGGCTCGGTCGAAGCGGGCAAGCTGGCCGACCTGGTGCTGTGGAAGCCGGCTTTCTTCGGGGTCAAGCCGGAACTGGTGATCAAGGGAGGCTTCATCGCCTGGGCGCAGATGGGCGACCCGAACGCCTCGATCCCGACACCGCAGCCGCTGATGATGCGGCCGATGTTCGGTTCGTTCGGTGGCGCGACTGCGGCAACGTCGTTAGCCTTCGTGTCGCAGCTGGCGATCGATCGCGGCAGCGTCGCTCGCTATCGTCTCGGCAAACGCGCGGCGGCCGTACGCGGCTGCCGCACGGTGACCAAGCGCGACATGAAGCTGAACGACGCGCTCCCCAGGATCGAGGTCGATCCCGAGAGTTATGTGGTGCGCGCCGACGGCGAGGCGCTCCGTTCGAGCCCGGCGCGCGTGCTGCCACTGGCGCAGCGCTACTTTCTGTTCTGACGCCGCTTTTGCATTCTGAATTTGCATTCTGCATGCTGCATTGTGAATTCGTATTCCCCTCCGTGGTTTGTGTGGCAACTCGCCGATTCCGCCTTTCCGACCGGCGGCTTTGCCCATTCGGCAGGACTGGAAGCCGCGTGGCAGCACGGCGAGATCGGCGACACGGCCGACCTGCGCCAGTTCCTGCACTCCTCGGTGCAGCAGGCGGGTCGGACGATGCTGCCGCTGGTCAGTGCGGCGCATGACGCGCCAACCCGGCTCGAGGAGCTCGACGAACTGAACGACGCCTTCCTGCTGAACGCGGTCGCCAACCGCGCCAGCCGTGTGCAGGGACGGGCGCTCGTCTCGACGATGGCGCGCATCTGGCCGGCGCAGCGGCTCGAGCAGATTCGCAGCCGGGCGATGTGCGGGTCGGCGCACGTCGCGCCGGTGGCAGGTGCCGCGTTTGCGGCGATCGACCTACCGCTTGCCACGGTGCAACAGCTGATGCTCTTCGGCGTGGCGCGCGGCATCGTCTCTGCCGCCGTTCGCCTCGGCATTGTCGGCAGCTACGAGGGGCAGCGGTTGCAGGCGGAGTGCGGCGGCTGGCTGAACGAGGTGCTCGCGCGCTGTGCCGGGTTGCGCGAACAGGACCTGGCACAGACGGCGCCAATCATCGATCTGTTGCAGGCGAACCACGATCGTCTGTATTCCCGGCTGTTCCAGTCGTAAGCCGTCCGCACAGGAGCGACTGCATGCACTATTTGCCGCGCAATCACACGCATCTCCCGGAGCATGACGAGCCGGACGGCCCCGGGCTGTTTCATGACCGCGGCCGGCCGCTGGCCCGCGACTACAAGGCCCGAGCCTTCACCATCGGCATCGGTGGACCGGTCGGCAGCGGCAAGACGGCGCTGCTGCTGGCGCTCTGCCGCATGTTGCGCGACGACTACAACCTTGCCGTCGTCACCAACGACATCTTCACCACCGAAGACGGCGAGTTCCTGGTCCGCCACCAGGCCTTGCCGGCCGAGCGCATCACGGCGGTGCAGACCGGCGGTTGTCCGCACACTGCGGTGCGGGATGACGTCAGCCAGAATCTCGATGCGCTCGAGCAGCTGATGATCAGGTTCGAGCCTGACCTGCTGTTCGTCGAGAGCGGTGGCGACAACCTCGCCGCCCAGTTCAGCCGCGAACTGGCCGACTTCACCATCTATGTCATCGACGTATCGGGCGGCGACAAGATTCCGCGGAAGGGTGGGCCGGGAATCACGCAGTCGGACCTGCTGGTCATCAACAAGACCGATCTGGCAGGGCTGATCGGTGCCGACCTCGACGTCATGGCGCGCGACTCGCGAGCGATGCGCGGTGGCGGCCCCTTCCTGTTCGCGCAGGTCACCAACGGCATCGGCGTGCGCGACGTCGCGGACGCCGTTCTCGCCAGCTGGCGCGCGGCAACGGCAGCAGCGCGACCGTAGGCGGCGCGGGCGGGCCGGCTCGGCGATAATCGCGCGATGGAGCTCCTGTTGCTGGTGGTCGCGGCGGTCGCCTTCTCTGCCGGCGGGCTGTTCATGAAGCTTTCCGCCGGTCTGGCGAGGCCAGCACCTACCGCGGCCTTCCTGGCGTTGTTCGTCATCGGCGCCGTCGTGCAGGCGCTCGCCATGCGACGCAGCGACCTTGGCGTCTCCTACGTCTTCGTGCTCGGACTGGAAGCGGTGGTGACGATGATCCTCAGCGTCTGGTTCCTGCACGAGGGGCTGCCGCCGCAGCGGCTTGCTGCGGTCGCGCTGGTCGTCGTCGGCATCGCCTGGCTTCGGCTCACTTGACCGCCGGGCGGGAGGCGTCATGGCGCACCGCATCGAACATTGAGCATTTGCAGAATTGCCGTATCGAATGATCGGAACGGCACGATCTTTCCAGTAGTCATGGTCTTCAGGAATTTCAAGGAGACCTCATGGACAGTCCCACGAACAACAGCGGTAGCACCTCGAGCGCTGCGAGTGGCTTGATCGGCAACGTCAAGCAGCGGGCGGCGGCGCAGCTCGATTCGCAGAAGGGGCGCGCGACGGAAGGGCTCGACGTGATCGCCCGCGCCGTGCGGCAGACCACCCAGCAGTTGCGAGACGAGCAGCACGACACCGTCGCGCAGTATGTCGACCGCGCCGCCGAGCAGATCGAGCGCTTTGCCGCACACCTGCGCGACAAGGATCTCGACGAGCTGCTGCGGGACGCGCAGCGGCTGGCGCGGCGGCAGCCGGCGCTCGCTATCGGCGGCGGCCTCGCCGTCGGGCTGCTGGCCGCGCGCTTCATCAAGAGCTCGAGCAATCGCAGCGACGACAGCGACTACACCGAATCGGCAGGCACGCCGCCCGCCTACCAGACCACCGGATACGGCGCCGCTGGGACGACGAGCGGCTCGACCGCCTACGGCAGCGGCGGCTACGGCAGCGCCAGCTACGGCACTCCCACCTCCGGCACCGGGGCTGCCGGTCACGGCACGCCCGGCTCGCCTCCACCTCGGTACATCGCTGATACGGACCGGGAGCGTCGCTGATGGCGCCGCGGGATGACGACCGCTCGATCGGCGAGCTCTTCGCCGAGCTGTCGCGCGAGACCGGCGTGCTCATCCGCAAGGAGATCGAGCTCGCCACCACCGAGATGAGCGCGAAGGCGAAGACGGCGGGAGCGCAGGCGGGTATGGTTGCCACCGGTGGCGCCCTCGTCCACGCCGGATTGCTGATACTGCTCGCCGCCCTGGTGCTCGGCTTGTCCGAGCTCGGTGTTCCGGCCTGGATGTCGGCGCTGCTGGTGGCCATCGCCGTGATGGCCGCCGGCGGGCTGATGGTCAACCAGGGGATGGCCTCATTGCGTCGCACCAGCTACGCACCGACGCAAACGATGGAATCGCTGAAGGAGACGGCTTCATGGACGAACAGAACAAGAGCATGAGCGAGCAGTGGGCGCCGCCGACGGCGGCACGCGAGCGCGGCTATGCCAACGATCCGGGCTATACCGCGAGTGACTACGAGGCCGACCGGCGCTACTCGGATGCGGCGCGCGGTGACGACGAGCCCGACCGCCGCACCGCGGCAATCCGCTCGGACATCGAGCACACTCGCGCCGAGATGACCGAGACCATCGATGCCATCCAGGAGCGGCTGCGCCCGGGCAATGTCGCCTCACGCGCCGTCGAGAACGTGCGTGAGGCCGCTCGCGACAAGGTTCGCCAGGTCGCCAGCACCGTGCAGGAGGCGATGCCCGGCGGGCGCGCGTCCGGTGGCGACTACGGCAACAATTCAAGGGGATCGCTGAGCATGACCAGTCAATGGAGCGACACGTCGCGGCACGACGGTGGATTCATGAACCGCATCGTCGAGAACCCGGTTGCCGTCGCGCTGGCTGCCGGTTCGCTGGCGTGGCTCGCGTTCGGCGGCAGCCGGTCGCGGCGGCAGCAGCATCACTACGCGCCGGCCATCTACGGGTCGACCCGTGACGGCCAAGCGTTCGTGCGCGAGACGCGCATCGACGTCGACACCAACGAGATGGGCGGCGACCACCCGTCGGACATGCTGTCGAACGCCTCGGCCACGGCCGCGGGGGTTGCCGGCAGCGCCCGCCGCCTCGCCAGCGACGCCCGCAGCTCGACACAGCGGGCGATGGGTTCCACCCGGATGCGCGCCCGCAGGATGACGGAGAGCAATCCACTCGTCGCCGCCGGGCTGGCGACCGCCATCGGCCTGGCGATCGGCTTGGCGTTGCCGGAGACTGAACGCGAGAACGAGCTGATGGGGGAGGCACGCGACTCAGTCGTCGACCGTGCTCGTGAAGCGGCGAGAGATGCCGCCGGCCGCGTACAGGAGACCGCGCAGCAGGTGCAGAAGGTGGCGACCGATGCGGTCAGGGCAATCGGCAATCCCGACGCCGCAAGCAAGGACACCGGCAGCACGGGCGCAGCCTGATGTGGTGCCGCGCATCGAGAGACCGGTGCAAGCCCGGCCTCTTGGTGCGCGGGCTCGGCCTTCGGAGCTAACCTCCGCCGACGCGCTTCATGGCCGGACTCGATCCCACCTGTTCGTACCGCAAGCCGTCGGCGGCACGATCGAGCCGGCGTACGTAGAGCATCCCCGCCTGGCTGCGGCCAGGGCTCCCTGATACCACGACACGGTCGTCGGCTTGAAAGGTTGCGGCTGTCATGCCGATGCCGCTTAACTCGAAGCGGTTGTCGAGCTCGAGCCGCCAGCGCTGCGGCGAGGCATCGCCGGCTGGGGCATCGACGAGCAGGTAAGGATGCGGGTTGACGAAGTGGAACTCGCGTACCACGGCCTGGAGGGTAACCGTGCGGCTGCTGTCGTAGACGCCGGCAAGCGAGTGGTGCGCCTGCGTCACCGAGGCGGCGGCCAGGATCGCACCGAGCGTCGCGACGGGAGCAAAACGCGTCACCCAAACATTGTAGGGGAACGGGGGGCGTTTGGGATTGTTCGGGGTGTTCGGGTGTTCGGAACGTTCGGGGTGTTCGGAACGTTCGGGGGTTCCGAACGTTCCGAGTTCGTGGTTCCGGGTTCCTAGTTCCGGGTCCCTAGTTGCCGGTCGGCGGCAGCGATGCGGCAAACGCGGTGGCGGCCGCCGAGCAGCGCGGGTGGCCCCAGCCGGATGCGCTCACGCCCGGCATCTGGCCGGCCTGCGGCGTGATGTCGTAGACGATGTTGTCGGCGCGCGCGCCATCGCCGCTCACGCCGCTCGAGACGTGATCCATGTTCAGGGTGTGGCGTGCACGCCAGGCGATGTTGTGGTCGGCGCACGACGAATCGCCGCTGACGCCAATCGCGCCGACCAGGCGGCCGTTCGCGTTGTAGAGGGCGAGCCCGCCACCGAATACGTTGACGCCGCCGATGCGGCCGCCGACCATCGGGTCGTTCGAGCGGCCGTAGTTGGTGGCGCTGCCGCCGTAGGCGACGTCGGTGTCCACGGGGTTGCTCTCCTGGAGGCCGAACAGGCTGCCGCCCGGCTGCGTTGCGGTGTAGAGATTGGCGGTGGAGAGTGCCAGGCCGGGCAGGCTGAAGGCGTTGGCGGTGTTCGCCTTCTGCGCCGAGATGACGCGGCTGCCGGGCCACTGGTCGCCGCGGTCGTTGCCGGTGAAGGCCACAGCGCAGACGACACCGTCGCGGTTCACCACCGTGCCCCACATGTCGAGATTGAAGCCGCCGTTCATCTGCGCCCGCGCCGCTTTGAGCGCATGCCGCAACTGATCGTGGCTCGGGACATCGCGGCACGCGCTCGGCCGCCCGTCGTCCCTACCGTCATCCGCACGCACTACCGGGCTGCCGATAGCCAGAGCACCCGCCACCGCCAGACTCGTCGCCCACGCCATCCGCTTGATCATGCGAAGCCTCCCTACGACCGCGGCCCGTCCATCGGGTCGCGCAGCGGCGGGAGCCTAGCACATCATTTCACCGGACTGCGCAACAATTCAGAGCGCGCAAGCTAATAGGTGCCAAGCCGAAGGTCCCTACCTCCGCCCCCGCCAGGGGCTGATTTCGCGCACGAACAACGGGATGCCGCGTGGGAAGCCGTACTGGCTGCGGCGGTGGACCCGGCGCCATGCTTCCCACACGTTGCCCACCAGCACGCCGGCGAGCAGGTAGTAGACCGCACCAACCCACTCGAAGACGACGAAGCTCACGACTGCCACCAGGACACCGTAGATCACCTGGTCGTGATACTTGACCGGCGAGGTCGGCGGGTCGGTCAGAATGAAGAACGCAAAGAACAGCACGGCCTGCAGGTCCGGCGTCCGGAATATCTCGGCCACCAGCGCCGGGTTCCCGGCAAACGCGGCAATCGTGAACAGCACGAAGTAGCTGCCGAGGAAGGCCAGCAGCAGCGGCAGCTTGTTCACTCGCTGGGCGATGAACCAGCCGGTCCCGACCATCACCAGCTGCGCAATCGGCTGCACCTCCGGCAGCGCGCCCCACCAGCTCTGACCGGTGTCGAAGACATAGAACGTTGCGACGACGCCGAGTGCCGCAGGATTGAAGACATTGGCGGCGCGCGAGCGGAAGATGTATTTACTGAGGACGCCGACGGCCGCGGTGATCGGTGCGTAGTGCCACGGTCCCTGTGCGCTCAGGACCATCGCCACCAGCAGCGCCGTAAGTATCGCGCCGTCGGGGAGTTCCCACCGGCCGTGGCGGTAGCGCAGGATCAGCGCATCGATCGCGCCGGCGAGCGCCACTGCGGTCAATACCGGGACGGCGACGGTGTGCCACCCTTCGTGCGTGGCCGCGATGGCGATCAGCGCTGCCAGGATCAGGAGCAGCAGCCCCTTGGGCGTTCTGAAGAAGCGGCGTGGCGGGAGACGTTTGGTCAATGCGGCGATTCAGCCTGGTGGCGATAACTGGCGAACCCGGGCGTCTCGAGGCGTTCGAGGGCACCGGTGAGAATGAGGCCGTCCACCTCCTGCTGCTCGAGGAAGGCGATTCCCGCGGCCGGGCCGAGCACGAACGCCGCGGTCGCCAGGGCGTCGGCGAGCATCGCGCTGCCGGCGACGACGGTGACGCTGGCGGTGTCGCCCGGCGAGCGGCCGAGACGTGGGTCGAGAATGTGGTGCTCGCCCTCCGCCACAGGGCTGCTGCGCTCGTAGTCGCCGGAGGTGCAGACGGCGGCGTTCGACACGCGCAGCGCCTCGCACAGTTGACCATCGAGCCGCGGGTGGCGGATGCCGACCGACCAGGGCAGCCCGCCTGGACTCGTCCCACCCAGGTAGAGATCGCCTCCGGCGTCGATCGCGAAGTCCCTCAGCGGCGCCAGCTCGCGGGCGGCGAGATCGATCGCCAGACCCTTGGCGACCGCCCCGAGGTCGAGCGTCAACGGCCGGCGCAGCGTGATGGTATGGCGATGCTCATCGACGTGCACGTCGTGGTAGCTGATCGCCTCGCCGGCTGCCGTCGCCCGTGGTCCTGGCACGACCGTCCCGCTGCGATGCTCGCGATTGAAGCCGCGCGCGTGCATGCGGTCGCCGATGGTGGGGTCGAAGGCGCCGCCGCTCTCAGCCGCGACGCGCACCGCGAACCGCACCGCCTCGAACAGGATCGGACTGCAGGGCACGTCGACGCCGACCTGCGCGGCGAGCTGCATCAGCTCGCTGCGGTGGTCGAACCGCGTGCAGCGATCCTCGACGTTGTGGAACCAGCCGAAAGCCCGATCGATCGCGCCGTCGTCGCGCGGCTCGAGCACCTCGATGGTCACGAGGGTGCCCATCATCACCTCGGTGCGACGGGGCACCTGGGGTCTATTCCGCTTGCGCCAGCGCTTCCACGATGGCGTCGTAGAAGGCGTAGCTGCTCTCGGTGGCGCCGGAGACGTACTCGGCGGGAGGGCTCTGGCGCAACGCCACGCGCGGTACCAGCGCGGCGATCCACGAGCAGGAGTAGCGGGTCAGGCACTGCGCAATCGAGGCCGAGGCGATCTTGCCGCCTTCGATCACCACTTCCGCCTGGATGTCGCCGTGGCGTGACGTCCCCCAGCCGTAGAAGGTGCCGTCCTTGTAGCCCTCCTGCGCTGGTGCCGCCGCCGGTGGGGCCGCGGCAGCCGCCGGCGGCGCGGCGGGCGCAGCGGCTGAGGACGCAGCCGTCGCGGGTGCCGCCGCCGAGGAAGCCGCCGCCGAGGAAGCCGCCGGGGCCGCGGCCCCACTGGAGGGCGGCGCAGCCGGTGCAGCGGACGCGAGCGCCGACGCTGATGATGGTGACGCGGACCGCGCCGCCGCCCCGGTCGCACTCGTCGCGCCGGTGTTCGACGTCGCTGTCGCCGCCGTTGCGGCGGTGAACGTGGCGCCTCCGGCGGCGCTCCCCTGGGCGCTCCCCGAGGCCAGATCTGCGGCGAGGTTCCCGGCGTCCGCGCCGGCGGCTGCCGCAGATCGGTCTCCGGCTGCCGGCGCCTCTCCGGGGGCGGGTGCGCCGGGTGGAGCCGGCATCGGGAGTCGCCGACGTCGCCGGCGGCACCAGCGGCCAGCGGCGCCATCGCCGCCGTTTCACCTGCGGCAAGCGGCAGCGCCGCCCGTGGCCTGCGCTCCGCGGCCTGCACCGAGAAGCGCTCCGCGGCAGCCCGCGTCCGCTCGTAACCGGCGCCGTAGACGGCAACGACGGCTGCGGAACTGAGGGCGATCAGGCCGTTGGCGACCCGCTTGTTCGATCCGGATTCGGACATCCAGAGGATTATCGATGCTCAATGCCTCAATGCTCAATGGCCAATGCAAATGCTCAAGGAGCACTGAGCATCGAGCATTGAGCATTGGCGTGATGAGCGTTAGTATTGCGCTCCCCTGATGAGTCGTCGCCCCGTTGGTCGGAGAGGCGTGCAGATGGCCAGAAGCAGCGATCGCCGGACGTGGACCGACGCTTTCGCCGAGGAAATGGCGGAGATCAAGAAGCGGCGTGGCGCCGACCCGGACCGCACGCTGGTTGGCCTGGCCCTGTCGGGCGGCGGCATCCGCAGCGCGACGTTCGCGCTCGGCGTGCTCGAAAGCCTTCGCGCCCACGGCTGGCTCAAGAAGATCGATTACCTCTCCACGGTGTCCGGCGGCGGCTACATCGCGTCCTGGCTGAGCGCCGGGTGCCACCGCCATCCCGACTGGCTCGAGCGCGACAGCGCGACTGGTCCTCGTCGATCGCCCATCTGCGGCGCTACTCGAACTACCTGTCGCCCAAGGTCGGCTTCTTCAGCGCCGACACCTGGTCGATGGCGACGATCTGGCTGCGCAACACGCTGCTCATCCAGATCACGGTCATGCTGGCCATCGCCGTCGCGCTGTCGCTGCCGCGGCCGCTGTTCGAAGCGGTTCGAGCACTGGCCGGGCGTCGGCTACTGGCGCTGGGCAACGATCATCCTCTTCGTCTTCGGCATCGTCGGCATCGCCGGCAACCAGATGCGCATCACCAGCCAGGGCACGCGTGCCGCTGCTGCGCGCGGATCGCTGGCGCATCGGTCTCCTGGCGTGGCATCGTCTGCATCGCCCTGGCCTGGATCTACGGTGCGGCAAGTCGATTTCGATCCCTTCCACGGCGGCGAGGTGAGCTACCTGGCCACCGGGCCGATCGCGGCGCTGCTGGTGCTGGCCGGTTTCACCCTGCAGCCGGTGGCCGTGCGGCTGGTGGCCAGCGTCTGGCCGGACGACGACCCGCCGCAGCAGATCAACTACACGCAGAACTGGGTGCAGGGCGCGGTGGTCATCCCGTTGATGATGTCGGCGTACCTGGTGGCGGCGATTCTCTGGGGCGAGAGCACCGGCGTGATGCGGGCGCTCGAACCGCAGGGCGGCCACGGCGCCGAACTGATGGCGCTCGCCAGCTACGGCGACCTGTTCACCGCCGCCTGGCGCTACTGGCCATTCCCGCTCTCGGTCGTGTTCGCGTCGATGTGGCTGCTGTCGTTCTGTGCGGTTCGCAGCCGTCGACGACGCCCGCAGTCTGCCTCGCCGCGGCGGCGGCGCCGCTGGTCGCGCGTGCCGGTGCTGCACGCGCTGCTCTCGGCGATCATGCTGCTGCTGCATGGCTGGGCGGCGGACCCGGCGGCCGGCGCGCTGAAGGCCTTCGTCTGGGGCCCGCCGCTCGTCTCGGTGGCCTTCGTCTTCACCATCGTCATCCTGATCGGCATGATGGGCCGCGAGTCGACCGACGGCGTGCGCGAGTGGTGGAGCCGGCTCGGCGCCTGGCTCGGGATCTATGCCACGGCGTGGATGGTCATCGCCGTGAGCGCGGTCTACGGACCGGCACTGGTCGAGTGGGCGATATCGGCGCATCCGTGGACCTCGCTGACCGCTGGCGGTGGCTGGCTCGGCACCGTCATCGCCGGCCTGTTCGCCGGCAAGTCTTCGTCGACCGGGACGGCAAGCGGCAAGAGCACCCTGGCGAAAGCCAAGGAAGTGCTCGCGGCGCGTCGCGCCGTTCGTCGTTCATCGCCGGCCTGCTGATCGGCGTGGCCTACCTGCTGAACCGCGTGGTCGGTCATCAACGCGCTCGACTGGCGTGACCCTCGGCAGCAGTGCCGCCGCCCATGCGACGCACGAGCGGTTCCTGTTGGTGTCGGCGGTGGTCGGCCTGGCCTGCCTCGCCGGGCTGCTGCTGATGGCGTGGCGGGTCGACATCAACGAGTTCAGCCTCAACGCCTTCTACCGCAATCGCCTGGTGCGCTGCTATCTCGGCGCGACCCGCTTCGCGCCTGGCGAGCGCAACCCGCAGAACTTCACCGGTTTCGACGACAACGACGATCTGCCGCTCGCCGACCTGCGTCGACGGCCCCTCTTCCGGGCCGCTGCACATCGTCAACTGCGCCCTGAATCTTGGCGGCTCGAGCGACCTGGCGCTGCACACGCGCCACAGCGCGGCGTTCACGCTGACACCGCTGCCACTGCGGCAGCGCCTACGAATCGCGCAGACCAATCGGGCGAGACCGAGGAGCTCGGCTTTATGCCGACGCGGCTCTACGGCGGCGTGCATGGCGCGCCGACGCTGGGCCAGGCCATTTCGGTGTCGGGCGCGGCGGCGAGTCCGAACATGGGCTACCACACGTCGCCGGTCATCGCGTTCCTGCTGACGGTGTTCAACGTCCGGCTCGGCTGGTGGTTCCCCAACCCGCGGCAGCTGCCGCGCAGGGGCTGCCGTCGCCGCACTTCAGCCTGCGCTACCTGTTCGCGGAGCTGTTCGGCGGCGCCACCGACACGTCGCAGTTCGTCATGGTGTCCGACGGCGGCCACTTCGAGAATCTCGCCGCCTACGAACTGGTGCGCCGGCGCTGCCGCGTGATCATCGTCAGCGACGGCGAGTGCGACCAGGACCTGACGTTCTCCGGGCTCGGCACGCTGATCCGGATGTGCGAGGTCGATTTCGGCGCCAGCGATCACGATCGACGTGAAGCCGATCCGCGCAGGGGCGCACGACGTGGAGCACGCAGGCGCTGGGCCGTCGGCGCGGATCGAGTATGGCGACGGCAGTCCGGACGGCATTCTCATCTACCTCAAGGCGTCGATGACCGGGCGCGAGGACACGTCGGTGCTGCAGTACAAGTCGAGCCACCCGACATTCCCGCACGAGACGACTGGCGACCAGTTCTACGGCGAGGATCAGTTCGAGAGCTACCGGCACCTCGGTCGCTCGATCGGCCATGAGCTGTTCGCGCCGCTGGCGGAGCCGCAGGACGCAGTGGCCGCCGCCGCGACGCTGCTTGCCAGCCAGGAGCAGGACCTGGCGTTCTCGTAACCCGCGTTCCCGGCGCCTGTTCACGACACGATGGCCATACAGATCAATTCGCCCGGATGGAAAATCAGACCCGGCGCGTCGCGCGGCGCGCGCGGCGCTGACGATGCCTCGCTGCCCGGCCTGCCGCGGGAGTTCATCGTGCCGTCCGCGCACGTCGCCGAGGAGGCGGTCGTCGAAGCGGCGCCACCGGCGCGCGGCAGCGAGCCGGCGGCCGAGACGCTCGACCTGTCCTGCGACCTGAAGGCGAACGAGTCGGCGGTGCTGGTGATCCGCCACCAGTCGGGCGCGCTGACGTTCCACGCACCGATACGTGCGACGACGCGCGCGGGCAGCGCGACGCCGCGGGTCCGGTTCCAGGTGACCGTGCGCCGGCCGGCGACGCGCGGCCTGGTCAGCAACGCGGTCAAGGCGATTGTCCTTGCCGTCGACCGCGTCTCGGCCGACAAGGTCGCCAGCTTCGTCTTGCCGCGTCTTGCTAGCGCTGTCGAGCGGCTGGTCTGGCAGAAGTACGGCCTCAAGGAGGGTTGGGTCCGGGTCACCAGGGTGGGCCTCGCCGCCAAGCGGGTGGAACCGGCGGTTCCGGCGTCCGCCAGCCGGTCGCTGCTGTTGCTGCACGGCACCTTCTCGACCACCGCATCCGCCTTCACGCATCTGGCGCGCTCGAACTTCTTCGACCGGGTCAAGCCGGTTTACGACGACCGCATCTTCGGCTTCGACCACTTCAGCGTCAGCCGCACGCCGCAGGACAACGCGCGCATGCTGCTCGAGGCGCTGCCGGACCAGGCGACGACCTTCGACGTCATCACCCACTCGCGTGGTGGCCTCGTGCTGCGCAGCCTGGTCGAACAGGCCAAGGCGTACGGCGAGCTGTCGCGCCGCTTCCACCTCGGTCGAGCCGTGCTGGTCGCCTGCCCCAACGAGGGCACGCCGCTGGCGACGCCGAAGCGCTGGCGCGACACGGTCGGCTGGCTCGCCAATCTCCTCGAGATCTTTCCCGACAATCCCTTCGTCTCCGGTACGGATTTCGTGGCGCATGGCCTCGAGTGGATTGCCAACCACGCCTCGGGCGATCTGCCCGGCCTGCGCTCGATGGATCGCGACGGCGAGCTGATCGGCGCGCTGCAAGGGCCGCCCGGTCCACCCGCCGGCGCCTACTCGGCGCTGGTGGCCAATCACCAGCCGGAGGCCGGCGTGCTGTGGCGGCTGCTCGATGCCGGCCTGGAACAGCTCTTCTCCTCGGCCAACGATCTGGTGGTGCCCTCGGAAGGTGGTTGGAAGACGGGCAGCAGCGCCGCCGCGCTGGTGCCGGAAGGGCGCATCGGCTGCTTCGGGACGGGCGGGAACCTGCCGGGGAACGGGGTCACGCACGTCGACTTCTTCGCTCACGCCACCGCGGTCGACTTCGTCGTCAACGCGGTGACAGGACGCCGACAGAGCCTGAAGAGTGTCGATCCGCGCAGCAGCCTCTCCGATCGCCAGGTCCCGCGGAGCGGTGTCGACGCGGCAGCGGAGGTGGCCGGCGTCGCCGCGGTTGGCGCACACACCGGCGAGTCGCTCACCCCTGTCCGGCGGCTGCCGCAAAGGGGGACAGGATCGCAGGAGGGGCTGCGCATCGTCGTCATCAACGGCGACCTGACCTTCGAGACCGAACCGCTGCTGATCGGCCATTACCGCTCGACCCGGCTCACCGGCTCGGAACTCGCCATGGACACCCTGATCGGCGGCACGATGGCGCAGTCGCTCGCGGTCGGCATGTATCCGCAGGCGCCAGGGGCGCACCAGATCTTCATCAACCGGCGCTGCGACCTGGTGCGCCGCGGCACGCTGCCGCGGCCGAAGGCGGTGATCGTCGTCGGCCTCGGCGCCGAAGGGAAGCTGCAGGCCGCCGATCTCGTGCGCAGCACGCGGCAGGCGGTCATCGCCTGGGCGCAGCGCGTGGTCGAGGACAGCAGCGACCTCGGTGCGGCCGCGTCGGCGGATCCGGAAAAAGGGAAGACGCCGCGCGATCGGCGGTTCGCCCTGTCGGCGACGCTGATGGGCAGCGGCGGCACCGGCGTCTCCGCCGGCCAGGCGGCGTGCCTCATCGCCCAGGGGGTGGTGGAAGCGAACGAACGGCTCCACGAGTTTGGTGGCGACGATGCGCCGCCGCGGGTCGTTCGCCTCGAGCTCACCGAACTGTACCTGGATCGCGCCACCGAGGCGTGGCGTGCATTGCGGCTGCAGGAGGCCGCCACCCCCGGCCGCTTCCAGGTCGACGACGCCGTGGCGCCGGGGACAGGGCCGCTGCTGCGGCCGCCCGATACCGGCTACCGGGGTGCCGACTACGACTATGTCTCCGTCGAGTCCGTGCCGCAGAGCAGCGGCCAGCCGCTGTTGACGTACACGCTGGATACCCGCCGCGCCCGCAGCGAGGTGCGGGCGCAGCGCACGCAAAGCCAGCTGCTGAACGACCTGATCAAGATCGCGTCGAACGACCAGAACCACGACCGCCAGCTTGGCCGCACGCTGTTCAACCTGCTCATCCCGGTGGAGCTCGAAGCGTATCTCGCCAGCAGCGGCACGATGCAGATCGAGCTCGACCCCGACACCGCGCGAGTGCCGTGGGAACTGCTCGACACCAACGACGAGGACGATCGGGTGCGGCCGCCGTGGTCGATCCGCACCCGGCTGATTCGCAAGCTTCGCATCGAGGGATTCCGCGACCATGTGATTGACGCGGACGCCGATGCCAGCGCCCTGATCATCGGCGAGCCGAAGTGTCCGGACAGCTACCCGCGGCTCGAGGGGGCCCGCCGCGAGGCCGTCGCCGTTCAGGCCTGCCTCGCCGGCGCGCTGGACGAGACGCGGGTGCGCGGGTTGATCAGCACCGAGTCCGGCGAGAGTGGCCCCGAAGCCCTCAACATCGTCAATGCGCTGTTCGAGCGGCCGTGGCGCATCGTGCACGTCGCCGGTCACGGCGCCCTCCAGGCCGATAGCAGGACCGGCGGCGTCGTGCTGTCGAACGGAACATTCCTCGGCGCAGACGAGATCCGCAACATGCGGGCGGTGCCCGAACTGGTCTTCGTGAACTGCTGTCACCTGGCCAGCGCAGAGTCCGGCGCACCGCGGACCACGGCCTTCGACCGGGCATCGTTCGCCTCCGGCGTGGCCGGGGCGTTGATCGAGATCGGCGTCCGCTGTGTCATCGCCGCCGGCTGGGCGGTGGACGACGACGGTGCCAGCCTGTTCGCCGAGACGTTCTACGCGTCGATGCTGCGGGGGCGCCGCTTCATCGATGCCGTGGGGGAAGCGCGCGAGGCGACGCACGAGCGCAGCCCGCACCTGAACACCTGGGCCGCCTACCAGTGCTACGGCGATCCGGACTGGGTGTTCGTCAAGGACAGCGCCGCGACGCAGCAGCCGGCGGAGGATTTCTCCGGCGTCGGCTCGGCCACTTCCCTGCAGCTGGCGCTGATGCGCAACGTCGTTCAGACCAGGTTCCAGGGTGCGGATCCGGAGCGGCAGCTCGCCAGCGTGCACGACCTCGAAGCGCGCTTCGGCGACAAGTGGGGCCACCAGGGCAACGTCGCGGAGCTGTTCGGCGAGGCGCTGGTCGAAGCGGGTGACATCGAGCGGGGCATGCGCTGGTACGAGCGCGCGGTGTCGGCGCCGGATGGGACGGCGCCGATGAAGGCGGCCGAGCAGTTGAGCAACGTGCAGGCGCGGCTTGGCTGGGAGCACGTCGAGAAGGCGCTGCTGCACCGCGACACGATGCGCCGGCAGCTCGAGGCGCTACCCACCGGGCCAGGGCGTGCGCGCGCGACCGGGCGCGCCGTGAAGCGTGCGGCGGCGGGAAGCGCTGGCGCGGCGCGCGCGCGGCTCCAGGCGCAGGCCGCGGCGCGGCGAGCCGTGGATGAAGCCGAGGCACAGCTGCGCTTAGCGGTGCGGGGCGGATGGCGGCTGACGCGCCAGGCACTGTCGCTGCTCAACCGGCTGCGCGCCGTCGATACCAGTCTCGAGCGGGAGAGCCTGGTCGGTTCCGTGTACAAGCGACAGGCATTGATCGCGAGCGCCGAGGGAAAGCAGGGCGAGGTCACCCGCTACCTGCGCGAAATGGAGCGAGCCTATGCCCGGGCCCAGGAGGTCGGGCAACGCAACGGCGCGACCGATCTGTACTACCCCGCGGTGAATCGCCTGCTGGCCGACGTCGCGATCAACGCGGGCCGGCCCGGATGGCGCGGCCTGAATCCGGCCCTGGTCGACATCGTCCAGAGCGGCCTCGATGCGAAGCAGCAGGACGCGAACTTCTGGATTGTCGTCGGCGCGATCGAGTTGCGGCAGTACCAGGCGATGGCCAGCCGCTCCTTGCCGGCGCAAGGGGCGGAGCTGGTCAGGAAATACTCCGACCTGCACCTGCGGGCGACGTCCAGCCGGATGTGGGCTTCGGTCTACGACACCGCGCGGCTCGCGCAGCGCAACTACCTGGCTGCCGGTTCGGCGGCCGAGAAGAAGATCGCCGCCGCCCTCCTCGACCTGCTGCGCGGCTTCGCGCATCGCCCCGACGAGGGCGGCGAGGTCCCTGCACCGGCCGCGGAATGAACAGAGCGCGGCGGCTGCGGAGCGGACCCGCGGCATGACGTAGGCCGGGGTGCCGCGGCGCGGACCTACTGCGGACGTAGGCCGGGTGCCGCGCAGCGGACCCGGCATGTAGGGCCCGATCAGACCGCGAACGGCTGCTGCGTGACGAACGCCGTCGCCGGGCCCAGAGTGAACAGGTTGGGCGACTGGCTTGCCGGCATCCGCGCCTTGATCTGCGCGTGGAACTTGGCGTAATTGCCCTTGTAGGCGGCGTGGTTCCACACCTGCAGCAACTTCTCGGTGAAGGCGCCATTGTGGTCGCCGTCCATCGACGTCTGGTTGTCCTGGCAGCCGGAGATCAGAATGACTGCCGGCTTGAATGCCGAGGCCAGGGTGATGCGGCGGTTGCTGACAGCCAGCTGCGCCAGTACTTCGTCCGGATCGGGCATGCCGCGCTTGGCGGACTGCGCCGCGATGTCCTGCTGCAGCTTGTCGTAGAACGCCTGGTTCTCGCGGTACGTCCGGTTGGCGATGGCCGGCGGCATCATCTTCGAGCGCCCCTTCGGCGCATCGGGAGAGGACGGCGGCAGGCTGTCACGCGTCACCGTGCCGCTATGGCAGCTGTCCGACAGCACCAGGATGCGCACGCCCTCGACGAAGCGGCTGAACTCCACGTACAACTCGTCGTCGATCACCTGTCCGTCGAACAGGCACCAGGTTTCATCCTTCTTGTCGACCTCTTCACCGGTGACATCCGGCACCTGGCCGCCGTGGCCGGAGTAGGTCAGGAAGAACAGGTCGCCGCTCTTCAGCCCCTTTGCCGCTGCGCGCAGTGCTGCAAGCGTCTTCGCCCGTGTCGCCTGCTTGGTCAGCAGCACGGTCGGCTTCATCCCTGCCGATCTGGCAAGCGCCGCCATGTCATTCGCATCGAATTCACAGGCAACCAGGTCGCCGGTCCATCCGCCATATGCCGCCGGGCTCACTGCGTTCAGTCCGACGTGCAGGGACATGCCCTTCGCCTTGACCGCCGCTCGACTCGCGCTCTTCGCCATTCGTCTGCTCTTTTCGTTGCCGGTTGGGGATGGGAATGAATATCACACGGCGGGTTCGGACACGTGACCTCCTCGACTTCATCACCCTGAACCCTTCGAATCCACGGTAGCCGCCGTAGAATCCCCCCATGCCCGAAGCGGATTGCGAATACCTGGTCGTCGGCTCAGGCGCGGGCGGCGGCACGGTGGCGGCGCGCCTGGCGGAGGAAGGCCGCGACGTGATCCTGCTCGAGGCCGGCGGGGATCCGCGTTCGCTCGAGGGCGACGGCCCTGTGCAGCCTGGGGTAGACCGGTTGCCGCACGATTACGACGTCCCGGCGTGGCACGCGTTTGCCTCCGAGAACCGGGCGATGGCCTGGAACTTCTTCGTTCGGCACTACCGCGACGATGCCGTGCAGCGCCGCGATACCAAGTTCGTCGAGCAGCACGAGGGCGCCAGGGTCGACGGCATCTACTACCCGCGCGCCGGAACGCTCGGCGGCTGCACCGCGCACAACGCGATGATCTTCGTCTACCCGCACAACGCCGACTGGGACCATATCGCGGCGTTGACACAGGACGCGACCTGGTCGGCCTCGCACATGCGCCGCTACTTCCAGCGCATCGAGGAATGCCGCCATCGCCCGGTGCACCGCCTGCTCGCCAGGCTGGGCATCAACCCAAGCCGGCACGGCTGGAACGGCTGGTTGCCGACGGAGAAGGCGATTCCGAAAGCGGCGCTGCGCGATCGCTCGCTGATGCAGGTCATTCGCGAGAGCGCGGCGGAAGCGGCGATGGATGGCGACGACGAGCTGCAGCGGCTGCGCTGGTTCGTCAAAGGAAAGCTGGATCCGAACGACTGGCGGCTGGTGCGCGACAGTGCGGTCGGCGTCCGCTACCTGCCGCTGTCCACCGACAACCACGCCAGGCGCGGCGCGCGCGAGCGTGTGCTGGACGTCGCCGGCCGCTATCCGCAACGGCTCAAGATCGTGACCGACGCGTTGGTCACGCGCGTGCTGCTCGATGCTGACCGCCGCGCCACCGGCGTCGAGTACCTGTCCGGCAAGCGGCTCTATCGCGCTCACCCGCAACCGCGTGGCCAGGCAGGGAAGCCGCGGGCGCTCTACGCTTCGCGCGAGGTCATCCTCGCCGGTGGCGCGTTCAACACACCGCAGCTGCTGATGCTCTCGGGCATCGGCCCGCCGGACGCGCTGCGGCGCCATGGCATCGAACCGCTGGTGCCACTGCCGGGGGTCGGCACCAACCTGCAGGACCGATACGAGGTCGGCGTCGTCTATCGCATGGCGCACCAGGCGTGGGATGTCTACCGTGACGCGACCTTCACCACCGCCGACCCGCAGTATGCCGGCTGGGCGCGGCAGCGGCGCGGCGTCTATGCGACCAACGGCGCGGTGCTCGCCGTCTTCAAACGTTCCGCGCCGCAGGTCGAGATTCCCGACCTGTTCTGCATGGCGCTGCTTGCCGGCTTCAAGGGCTATTACCCGGGGTATTCGGCGGCCGTCCGCAACGAGCTGAACGCGCTCACCTGGGTGGTGTTGAAGGGCCACACGGTGAACCCGGGCGGCACGGTGACGCTGCGCTCGGCCGACCCGCTCGACACGCCGGCGATCGACTTCAACTATTTCAGCGGCGGCGGCGACGCCGATCTCAAGGCAGTCGTCGAAGGGGTCCGCTTCGTCCGCCGCGTGACGCGCAAGCTGCGCGACCGCGGCGTCATTGCGGCTGAAGAAGTGCCTGGAGACGAGGTCGACAGCGACGAGCAGGTAGCGGACTTCGTGCGGACGCAGGCCTGGGGCCATCACGCCTGCGGCACGTGCCCGATCGGCTCGCCAGATCAGCACGGCGTCGTCGACAGCAAATTTCGTGTGCACCACACTCGCAACCTGCGGGTGGTCGACGCATCCGTGTTCCCGCGCATCCCGGGCTTCTTCATCGTCAGCGCGGTCTACATGATCGGGGAGAAGGCGGCCGACGTCATTCTGGCCGACGCCGGAACAATTTGACGTAAACTGCCGCGTCCCGCAATCTGCCGCACGTTTCTGGGTTGCCGGACGGATCAGCCGTGAACTCGAATGCCAGCCGTTCAGCGCCGCCGGCAAACACCGGATCCGCCGTCCTCGACGGCTTGTCGACGCTCGCCACCATCCTGACGCAGGTCGAGCGGCGCTTCGATCCGTTTTTCCGGCCGGCGTTCGACGCCGTGCTGCGCGATCCGCTCGCCCGCCTGACCACCGCGCTGATCAATCGCGGCCGCGCCCGACGAAGGCTTGCAGCTGGCCGAGGAGCGGCTGCTGCCGGGCGAAGAGGCGTTCGTCGCAGTCGATCATCGACAGCTTTCAGAAGCAGATGCGGCTGCTCTGGAAGCCGGGCGGCTTCGAGCGCGGCGGCAACACCAAGACGCACGGCATCGTCCGCGGCGAGTTCATCGTGCACGACGGCCTGCCGCCCGCGTTGCGGCACGGCATCTACGCCGAGCCCGCAGACCTACCGCGCCTGGGTGCGCTTCTCCGGGCCCGGCCCTTACATCACGCCGGACATCGACGACGTCGGCTTCATGAGCATCAGCATCAAGCTGATGGGTGTGCCGGGCCCGAAGCTGATGGACGAGGAGAAGTTCACGCAGGATATGTTCGGCGTCTCGCACGCCGACCTTCGTCACGCCGGACACCAAGGCGAATGCGCAGCTGCAGGTCGAGAGCCTGAAGAACGCGCAGATGTTCTACTTCCTCAACCTGCACCGGCCGCACGTGCTCGACCTGATCATGCAGTCGCTGTGGATCAAGACGCAGAGCAGCCCGTTCGAGGCGCCGTACTTCAGCTGCGTGCCCTACCTGCTCGGCGAAGGCCAGGCGATGCAGTATTCGGTCTGGCCGAAGTCGACAGCGCGGACCCGGATTCCGCGGCTGCCGTTCCGTCCGCCGGACGACTATCTGCGCGACGCGATGGTGGCGTCGCTCGACCGCAGGCGACGTCGAGTTCGACGTCCGCCTGCAACGTGCAGACCGATCCGCACCTGATGCCGATCGAGAACAACGGCGTGCTGTGGCCGGAGAAGCTGTCGCCGCGCGTCTCGGTGGCGACGCTGCGGCTGCCGAAGCAGACGTTCGATTCGCCGGCGCAGATGGAGTTTGCCAAGGCGCCTGTCCTACAACCCGTGGCACACGCATCGCCGGAACATCGCCCGCTGGGCAACCAGAGCCGCGCCCGGCGGCGCATGTACCTGCGAGCTCTCGAAGCTGCGGCACACGATGAACGCGGTGCCGCACTACGAGCCGACCGGGGACGAGGTCTTCGAATAGCGCGATGACTCCGCAGTCGGCCTTCATGGTGCTCGCGCCGATCGATCCGTCGCGCGAGACCGAGCTGCGGCGGCTGCTCGGCTCGATGAACGACGGCGCCGGGCCGCGTGAAGCAGGGCAACACGCTGGTGCCGTTCGCGCAGTTCGACACGCTGCACTTCGCGCGGCTGCTGCATCGTCGACGATCAGACGATCGGCGACGCGCGCGATTCACGGCCTGCCGAGCCACAACGTATCCGCGCTACCTCGCCTTCCTCGGCGACGTCGACGGCGACGGCCGAGCCTTCCTCGACGACGTCGCGCAGCCGCGCGCCGGACCGGCTTGCGCGCGCTCTTCTCGTGCTGCGCACGGTTTCACGCCGACAGCCGACCTCGCCGCCTGGATGAAGTCGCACCACCGGCCCGCCGCTCGCCAGCTACGTCAACTGGCGCGGGCGCACCGTGCGGCAGGTACGCGAGGAAGCGGCGACTGCGGGAGGCGCTGCACGCCGCACTTGCGAGACCGCCGCTGCACCGCCCGCGGGCGCCACGCCGCAGGCCGTGCACGCGGCTTGCGCAGCTCGCTGGAGGGTGAGCGCGCCGCACGGGCGCCTGACCCTGTCACCGACGGCTGCCGACGCCGCGCCGGTGGCAGATTCGCAACCTGCTGCACCTGGTCGGCCTGCCGCTGCTGCTGCTGGTGCTCTCGCCGCTCCTGCATTCCGGTCGGCGATCCTCGCCGCGTGGCGGTTGCGCCGCCTCGAGAAGACCGATCCGGAACTGTGCCCGCGCGCCGACGTCCACGCGAGTGACGAACTGTCGATCATCGAAGACCACGACGTCACGAATCAGTTCAGCGCGATGGGCAGCCTGAAGCCGGGGCTGCTGCGGCTGTCGGTGACGACGATCGTCGTGCTCGGCACCATCGACTATGCCGCGCGGCACATCGTACACGCCGCGGCGGCTCGGCGCGCGTCCGGACGATCCACTTTGCGCGCTGGGTGTTTCTGGACGATCGGCAGGCGGATGCATCTTCTTCAGCAACTACGACGGCAGCGTCGAGAGCTACATGGACGACTTCATCAACAAGATCGGCTTCGGGCTGAACGTCGTCTTCAGCAACGGCATCGGCTATCCGCGCACCAACTGGCTGCTGCTCGACGGCTGCGCCGACGAGCGCAAGTACAAGGAATACCTGCGCCGGCACCAGATGCCGACGCAGGTCTGGTACAAGGCCTATCCCGGGCTGACGGCGATCGACCTGGAGCGCAACACGCGGATCCGGCGAGGGCATCGAGTCGGCATCGCTGGGCGCAGCCGAGGCGCGGCGATGGGTGGCGCTGCTGTGACGCGGCAGCCGGTCGACTACGCCGACGTGCAGGGGCTGGTCCGCTTCGGCTACCGCCGGATGACCGAGGCCTCGTTACGCGCTCGCTCCGCGTGAGCGACGCGCAGCGCTGCGCGCGCGTGGCTGCGCTCGCGCCGACGTCACCACCGCGGAGACGCGCCAGCCGCCGCCGACGACGGCGCTGCAGGTCGCGTTCACCGCGCCCGGGCCTGCACGCGCTCGGCGTCGCCGCCGCGGTGCTCGCCGGGTTCTCCCCGGAGTTCCTCGGCGGCATGGCCGGCGACAACCGCTCGCGCCGCCTCGGCGACGTCGGCAGCAATGCGCCGCAGCACTGGGACTGGGGCGTACGCCGACCGCACGCCGCACATGATGGTGATGTTCTTCGCCGAGCCCGGCGGGCTCGGCGCGCTGCGTGCAACGCACGACTGGGAGCAGCGCGTGGACCGACGCGTTCGACGTGCTGCGCGCTGCTCGGCACCGCCGACCTCGATGGCGTCGAGCCGTTCGGCTTCATCGACGGCATCAGCCAGCCGCAGATCGACTGGGAGCAGCAGGCGATCCGCCGCAGCATCGTCGACTACAGCAACGTGGTGGCACTCGGGGAATTTCTCCTCGGTTACCGCAACGAGTACGGCAAGTTCACCGACCGGCCGCTGCTCGGACGCCGACACGGCGACCGCCGGCCTGCCGGCTGCAGACGGACGCGCCCGGCAAGAAGGACCTCGGCCGGAACGGCACCTATCTGGTGATGCGGCAGCTGCGTCAGGACGTGCGCGGCTTCTGGCAGTTCGTCGCACGCGCAGTCCGACGGGCGTGCGGCTGATGCCGAGATACTGGCGGCGGCGATGGTCGGCCGGACGACGCGACGGCGATCCGCTCGTGCCGCGGCGGCAGCAGCCGATTCCCGGCATCGACCCGGACCCGGACCAGGTGCGGCAGAACCAGTTCACGTTCGACGACGACCCGGCGGGCGCACGCTGTCCGTTTGGCGCGCACGTGCGCCGGGCGAATCCGCGCAACACCGACTACCCCGGCCGGCCGAGCCGGGTTGAAGCGGCTGCTTGCCGCACTCGGGCTGCGGCGTCGCGACTTTCGCGGGACGATCTGATGTCATCGGTCCGCTTCCACCGCATCCTGCGACGCGGCCGCGAGTACGGTCCCGGGCTGTCGCCAGAGGAGGCGCTGCAGCCGGCACCGGCCGACGAACCGGAGCGCGGCCTGCACTTCATCTGTCTCAACGCCAACATCTCGCGCCAGTTCGAGTTCCTGCAGAACGCGTGGCTCATGAGCACGAAGTTTGCCGGCCTGACGGGCGAGAGCGACCCGCTGCTCGGCAATCGTCAGCGCGATTCCCGGCTGCCCGGCGACCGACCTGTTCACGCTGCCGGCTGCCGGCGGGCTGCGACCGCGCGGTCACCGGCCTGCCGCAGTTCGTCACCGTCCGCGGCGGCGCCTATTTCTTCCTGCCGAGCCTGCGCGCGCTGCGCTACCTGGCGCAGCAACGGCCCGGCGTCGCGGCGATGGGAACGCCGTGAGAGCGGCGCCGTCACGGCGTTATGGAAGTGTGCAGTGCGGGTCGCCGGACCGACCGACGAAAGCAGAGAGAAAGTCGTTGACACCCAGTGGCGCGGCGCATGTAGAGTACGGCCTCCCTCGTCAGACTAACGGCCGGTTGCGCGGAGAAGGAGTCTGTGTGTCGATGGATCTCACGAAGCTGTTTCAGATGTCCCAGGCGCAGCTCGATGACCTGTTCACCGCTGCGTCGGCCGGGCCGATTCCGGACGGCGAGGCGGAGGGCACGGCGATCATGGCTCCTGGCACGGTGTATTCGCCGCAGATCGCCGCGGCGGTCAACCACTTCGTCTGGCAGGGCAAGACCTTCGACAGCAAGCATGGTGTGCTGCGCAACCGGATCGGCGTGCTCGGGCTCAATGCCATCGTCGCGGAAGTCTACAAGGGGCCGAGCTGGCTCGATCAGAAGGAATGCATCGTCCTCGACTACTCGAAGACGTCGCTGGTCGCCGGGTGGATTCGCGATGAGATCCGGCAGATCGCACCCGACATCTACCTCGGCAAGGTCTACGGCGGGAAGAAGCGGCTGATCGATTTCGCACTCAAATTCTCATAACTCGAGGTCTGTCGGAGGGCGGTCATGACGAGTCCCCGCGCGCGCCGCATCGGCATGGCGCTGTTCGTGATTCTGCTGGTCGCCCTGGGCGGACTGGCCTATCTGCTGTGGAACCGGCCGCTGCGAGCCGGTAACGTCCGCGACGAGGCGATCAAGGCGGGGCGGGACGCGGCATCGTTCCGGGCGGCGGACGAAGACTACTTCCACGACATGGACGGCGGTGTTCAGCTCAGCGCCGCTGAGATCAAGGGCCGCAACACCTGGATCGTATGGAGCGGCGGCAACGACCTGTTCTGGGATGGCCTCAGCGTCACCGGCGCCGGCGCGCTCGACTTCCTGAAGACGATCTCGTCGCATCCGTCGCTCAAGGCGAACCGCGGCAACCGCTGGAACTACCTGGGTCTGGTGAACGAGCCCTGCTACCTGCAGCCGACCGGACCCGACACGAAGCGATTCGGCCTGTGGCTCGATCAGCGCTCGGCCGACTGCCCGCCAGACCCGTTCGAGAATCAGCAGAAGTATCCCGGCGTGGTCACCGGCGCGCGTGGCAAGACGATGGATACCGGGTCGTTCTATGGCTATGGCACCGGCATCGTCGGCCTGCGGCTGTTCCCGAACCCGGCGTTCGACGAGGCGGCGCAACGGGCCTGGGATCCGGTGCGGTTCTACACCGATGCCAGCTACTACAACCGCAAGGAGCTGGTGAAGCCATACCGGGTCGGCATGACCTGCGGCTTCTGTCACGTCGGTCCCAACCCGGTCAACCCACCGGCCGATCCCGAGAACCCGCAGTGGCAGAACCTCAGCTCGAACGTCGGCGCGCAGTACTTCTGGATCGATCGCATCTTCGACTGGAACTCCGATCCATCCAGCTTCGTGTTCCAGATCTTCCACACGTCGCGGCCGGGCTCGCTCGACACCTCGTTCATCTCGAACGACAACATCAACAACCCGCGGACGATGAATTCGATGTACCTGCTGCCGCAGCGGCTGGCGCAGGGCCGGCGGTGGGGCAAGGAGACATTGAGCGGCGGCGGCCTCGACAACAAGCAGTTCAACGACTACGTCACCGACGGGCCGCTGACGCAGTTCTTCGAGAAGCCAGGCACGGTATGGGCGCCGCGCGTGCTCAAGGACGGCTCCGACTCGGTCGGCGCGCTTGGCGCGCTCAATCGCGTCTACCTGAACATCGGCACCTTCAGCGAAGAGTGGCTGCTGCACTTCAACGCGCTGATTGGCGGCACGCCGGTGACGCCGATCCGCATCGCCGATGCGCGGGCGAACTCCGCCTACTTCCAGGCGACCGAAGCGCAGACGCCCGACATGGCCCGCTTCTTCCTGAAGACGACCGGGGCGCACAAGCTGGCGGACGCGCCGGGTGGTCGAGCAGGCGCTCGCGGCCGGCGCGGCCGATCTCGAGCGCGGCAAGCTCGCGTTCGCCGACAACTGCGCCCGCTGCCATTCGAGCAAGCTCGTCGCCCCGCCGGTGGCCGGCCTCGACCCGAATGGCTGCGCCGGCAACGACTACATGAAGTGCTGGAACGATTACTGGCAGTGGACGGAGACGCAGGCGTTCAAGGACAAGATGCGTGCGCTGGTGATGGCGGACGACTTCCTGACTGACAACTACCTGTCGGCTGAATTCCGCGTGCCGGTGACGCTGCTGCAGACCAACGCCTGCAGCCCGCTGGCGACCAACGCGATCGAGAACAACATCTGGGACAACTTCTCGTCGCGTTCCTACAAGGACCTGCCATCTGTCGGCAACATCACCTGGTATCACCCCTATACCGGCGAGGCGCGGAGCTACGCGATGCCCGCCGGTGGCCGTGGCTACACGCGGCCGCCGTCGCTCGTCAGCCTCTGGTCGAGTGCACCGTTCCTGTTGAACAACTCGGTCGGGCCGTTCGAGCCGTCGCCGTCGGTGGAGGCGCGGCTGCGTTCGTTCGAGGGGTCGATGGAGCAGATGCTCTGGCCGGAGAAGCGCGACAAGGACCTGCTGCTCGGCGACCGCATCCCCGGGCGCATCGATCGCACGACGATGCCGACCTATCTCCGGGTCAGCGAGGGTTACCTGCCCGCGTTCCTGCGCCGCCTGCCGCTGCGCCGGTTGCTGCCGAACGTGAACGGCAGCGAGGGGCTGGAGATCGGGCCGATCCCGTCGGGTACCCCGGTGAACCTGCTGGCCAGCCTGCGGGTGCTGTCCGAGGAGCCGAATCCGGCAGGTGTCGCGCAGTATCAGGCCAAGGTCGCGGCACTCGGCGCCCGCGCGATCAAGGACCTGGCGGGACTGCCCAGGAACGCCACCGAAGATCAGGCCCGCGCCGCCTTCCGCGACCTGGTCGAACCGCTGCTCGAGTTGAACAAGTGCCCCGACTTCATCGTCAATCGCGGCCACCTGTTCGGCACGACGCTGCCCGACGAGGACAAGCGCGGACTCATCTCGTATCTGAAGACGTTCTGAGGCGCGTGCCGGGTCCGCTTCGCGGCACCCGGCCGACGCACCTGCCATTACCTACGCCGGCCGACCGCATGACGCGTAGGGCGGGGGCGGCGGCTCGATCGTCGCCGACCCGCCGGGGCAGTGCCTATCGCGCTGCGCGCTTGACCTGATACATGAAGTGGTCGGCGTCTTGCCAGGCGCCAAGCAGGCCGATTGCCTTGTTGCGCACCGCCAGGCCAACCGAGGCCGGCACGTTGGCCTCGGCCAACGCCGCGCGCACGCGGGTCAACAGCGCCTCGCCGCAGCGGCGGTCGCACTCGACGCTGAGGATGCCGAATTCGTCGCCGCCGAGCCGCGCCACCACGTCGTGCGGCCGCACTGCCTGCCGCAACGCCGCACCGGCACGCACCAGCAGGGCGTCGCCGGCGGCGTGACCCTGCGCGTCGTTGATCCGCTTCAGGCCATCGAGATCGACCATCAGGATGGCCGCCGGGTGGCCGTGCCGCCGGCAGCGTTCTTCCTCGGATGCGAGCAGCCGGTCCCAGCAGCGGCGATTGTAGGTGTCGGTCAGCGGGTCGGTGAGGGCCTCTGACTCGAGCCGCTCGATGCGTCGGGCATCGTCGCCGGCGATCAGCTCCGCCTGCAGCACCTTGTTCAGCATCGCGCCGAGCAGGTCGAGAAGATCCTGTTCCGCCGCGAGCGACGGCGGCGGCGCCGAGTCGATCCCGCACAGGGTGCCGAACAATCCGCCATCGGGCCGGTAGAGCGGCAGGGTCACGCACGGCGTCATCTCGAGCACGCCGGCCGCCGCTGCACCGTCCTGCTCGCCGGTGCGCTCGGCGGTCGCCGCCGGCCAGCGCAGCACCCTGGCCCGATCGCCGGCATCGTCACCGCCGTCGGCCCCGGCGCGGTGGTCGTGCGCATGCAGCACGATGCAATCGTCGCCGTCGGTGCGCGTCACGATCCACAGCTTCACGCCGAGGCGCTGGTGCAGGAATGCCAGCACCGCGCGCGCCGCCGCCTCGAAGTCTGCAAGAGCCGTCGTCTCGAAGGTCAATTCGGAATCCCCGTCTGCTTCGCCTGTGCCGCCCGGTCTTGCGGGTCTATGGGCGTTACAGCAAACGGCTGACCAACGGTTGAGCTGCCTTCAGGCGGGCGCGGTGGTGGAAATGACCAAAGAGTCTTCTCGGGCGGCGATTATGTGCCGCCGAATTGCGGATCACGGGGCCGGGATGGCGTTCAGCGGCGTGTGGTGCCCGCGATCGCCTCCCACCAGCCGCCTGCTTCGACCTTCCGGCACGCCGCCAGTACCTGCGGGACTATGGTTCGGCACCAGGATCAGCCGCGCCATGGCCCCGGCGCGGAGGTCGAGCAGCGCCCGAACCGTCGTGCGCTCGATCTCGTTGCGGCTGTTCGCCAGTGCGACCGCGGCCTCCCACGCGTTCTGGCGGGCAACGGCAAAACTGAAATTGGTGACCTCTTCGTCCAGTGTTCCAGCACAGGCGTCGACACCAGCCAGGCCGCGCGCGTAGAGCTCGCTCACGCGCTGCGACACGAGGTCGGTCAGGTCGTGCAGTGTCTGGTTGACCAGGGTGTGGTCATGGTGCCGCGCCGCGCGATCCGGTTCGATCGAGACGGCGTGCAGCGCCAGCGCCAGGTCGTGATTGACGTGCGCGTTGATCCCGAGCAGAAGATCCTGCGAAATGAGTGCGGTCCCCTGCCGCGCCGTGTCGAACGCGATTCTCCATGACTTCGGCACCCGCTCGCCGCGGTCGTAGCCCTCCATCGCTGCGCGGTAGTAGCCGGCGAAGGCGAGCGTGTATCGCGCCACCCAGGCGTTGTCGCGGAACCGCCGTTCGGCGATGCACCGCTTCATCTCGCGCGTCATCAAGCCGTAGACGGTCGCAAACACCGCCCGGCGATCGCCGGTCAGGCTGCGCCGCTGCTGTAGGCCATCGAGGTAGCCGATCACCTCGTCGATCGTGCCGAACGCCGGTGCAGCCATCGCCTCAGAAGCTGAAGCGGTATTCGACGCGGACGATGTCGTTGTACCAGTCCGCTTCGGTGAGGGCACGGCCATAGCCGGCGTAGACGGAGTTGCCGCGGCCCCACGCGGCGCGCGCGCCGAACTTCAGGTTGACGATGTTGATGCCGCTGGCATCGCCCGGGTCGGCAGTCTGGAAGCCGCTGAGCACGCGCCAGCCAACCAGTTCGACGACCGGGGTGACGCGCACGTCGCCGCTGCGGTAGACATCGACGCTCGGCCCGATACCGTAGGTCAGCACGTTGCCTGCGAACGTGTCGGCGGCGGAGGTCGGCACACCGTTCGAGCCGCCGACGGGAATCCACAGCGCCACCTGCGATTCGATCGCGGCGCGATCCGACAGCTGCTGGAGATACAGCAGTCCAGGCTCGATGCTGACGTGATCGGTGCCGAGTCCCTTGCCGGCATCGCCGCTCGGCAGGAACGCCTTGACCTGCCCGGTCAACAGATGGGACGGCGTGTCGGCGAGCGCCAGGCGGACGCCGGCGGTGATGTCGCCGAGCCCGGACTGGTTCTCGAACGTGCCAGCCGTCTGCGGCTGCAGCCAGCGTAGCGGCAGCTCACCGAACACCGAGAAGCGGGCGCTCGCGGCGTACTCGGCCTGAACATAGAGCTGGCGGAAATTGAGATCGTCGATCACGCCGGGGCCAGGGCCGGGCGCGTCCGGATCGTGCGCCGGGTTCGCCGCGGGCAGGTCACGATAGCAGCCGCACTTCGCGTAGAAGAACTCCGCGCGATCCGGCGTGCGGCTATGCATCGCGCCGTCGAAGCGGACCCGCACCTTTGAGCCGACGACCGGATCCTCGAGGTAGCCGACCATGCTGCCGCGACGGCGCGCCCCGAACGACAGTGCCGGTGGCGGCGGCGGTGGCGGCGCCGGCGGGCGCTGCGCCTGTTGAGCGGCCGCGGAGGTCATCTCCGCTCCGCGCACCACGCCGCTCGCGCCGTCACCGGGGCGGGCGGTCTGTGCCGCGGCGGCGCCGCGATCTGCCACGAGCAGGGTCAAGGCAACGAGCAACAGGCGAATCATGGTCTTCTCCAGGTAGGTCACCGACGGCAGCATACCTTGTTTAACGCTGCGGCCCGGACGGCGCAACCTGCTGCTGCAGCCGTTCGTATTGGCTGGCCAATTGCGCGCGATCGCCCTCGCCGAGAGCGGGCATCACTGCCGCCAGCGTCTGCAGTACGGACCTCGCATCGCCAGTGCTGCTTCGCCCAGGGGCGTTGCCGAGACTCATGTAGGTCCGGATCGCCTCGAGCAGGAGCCGCCGGGCGTCGTCGTCAGCAGGCCGCTGCGCCCGCAGCAGGGCCAGGTTCATGAGCAGGTCACCGTAGCGCAGGTGGAATTCGGGCCGCGCGGCGGCATCGTCGACGATCGCCAGCAGCTGGAACTGCGTCAGCGCGACGCGGTACTCGGCAAGTGCGGCCGGCGCGCCTTCCGACTGCAGGATGCGGCCGCGCAGGTTGTGTGCGTCCGCCTGTTCGATGCCGAGTGAGGGCGCCGGCCGGACCAGCTCGTCGAGCAGGCGCAACGCGACGGCGCTGTTGGCCTTGGCCACGTCGTAGGCGCCGAGCTCGCGCAGCAGTTCGGCGTAGTTGTTCGAGAACGTTGCCAGCTCGAACTTGTATTCGCGATTGCCGGGGTCGCGCGCGACCAGTACCTGGTGCGCGCCGATCGCCTGCTCGTAGAGCGGCCGTACGGCTGCGAGGGCGGTGCCGTCCTGGGCTCCCTGCGCGAGCAGCGCCGCCAGGTTGTTATAGGCGCGGGCCAGCTCCTGCGCCGCCTGGAGGCGGCCGCTCCTCGCCGCCAGCGGCTGCAGCAGGCCGATTGCATCGCGGAAGTCGGCCTCGGCGGCGCGGAATGCGTCGTCATTCGGTGCCGCGACGCTGCCGGACAGGATGCCGCGGTTGTAGTGCGTCCGCGCCAGCTCCTGGCGATAGCCGTCTTCTCCCGGTGCTTCGCGCGTCAGCGCTGCTTGCAGCGCCAGCGCACTGCCGTATGCCTTCTCCGCCTCGGCGCGGCTCGCCGGCACAACGCGCAGCAACTCGCCGAGCGAGTTGTAGGCATTGGCGAGCGCCTGGCGGTGGTCGGGCACGGCCGGATGCCTGGTGGCGAGCGTCGCGAACGCACTGATCGCGGCGCGATACTCCTTCTCCGCGTCGGCGCGCGCCTCGAGCATCCGGTGAATCTCGCCGAGGCGGAAGTGTGCGAGCCCCATCTCCGCCAGGAAGACGTCATTCTCCGGCTCCTGGGCGATGAACTCGGCGTAGAACGGCTGTGCGCGCTCGAGCAGCTCGCGCCGGAACCGCTCCATTTCGGGCACGTCGGCGCCGACACTGCCGCGGTTGCGATCGCTGGCTGCCAGCAGTTGTCCCACCGCGTCGCTGGCCAGGGCGAGGTTGCGCTCGGCGCGGTCACCTTCCCGGCGCGCCACGCGATACAGATAGCCGATGACGAGCGATACCAGCAGCATCAATGCGGCAAGGCTCCTGGCCAGCACCAGGCGGCGCCACCGCGCTGCATGGCGCTCGGCCCGCCGCCGGTCGCGCTCCTTCTCGCTGACCGCCAGGAAGCGCATCGCCCGCTCGAAGCTGTCGTCGTAGCGCCGCGCCCACGCCGCGGTCGGGTGGTGCTCGCGCCGCCAGCGCACGCCCAGTTCGAGCTCGGGGTCGTCCCACAGTCCGGCAGCGCCCTCTTCATGCCAGCTCGCCTCGCGCGCCAGCCGGACGTAGAGCGCAATCGCCGCCCGTTCCTGCTGCGCCCAGGTGATCAACCTCGTCCAGCCGCGCATCAGGCTCTCGTGCGACAGGTCGACGATGACGTGCGGCAGCAGCGGCACGTCCGCCGGTGGCATCAGGAACGAGCGTCCGGGACGGCGGAACAGGTCGACGACGCGGACGACATCGCTCTCGCTCGCCTCGCAGATCGCTGCGAGATCGGCGACCGAGGTCGGCCGCCGGACGCCGCGCGGGTCGCTGAACGTGTCGGTGAGCGCACGGAACAGCCGTTCGGCGAGTCCCTGGCCCGAGAAGGCGGCGGCCTCGGCATACGCCTCCTCGGCATGGTTCGACAACGCGTGCTTCAGCGTGCCGATCGCCTCGTAGTCGGCCAGGTCGAGGGGAACATCTCGGACCCCGTGCGCTGCCCAGTGATCCCAGGTGCGCATCAGCGCGTGCTGCACCAGCGGCAGCTCGTCCTGCTCGTCGCCCGAGTCGTTCAGCAGGCGCAGCACGAGCCGCGGCGCGATCGTCTGCCCGGCGACCGCCACCGGGCCGGTGATCGCCAGGCGCATGCCGTCCCGCGTCATCCGCGGCACCAGGTATTGCCCCTCGTTGACGGCCTCAGGCAGTCCCGGATAACGCATGCAGTCACCGATGAAGTCGGACCGCATCGTCAGCACGACGTAGATCGGCAGCACGCGTTGCGCGGTCGCCTCGAGCAGCAGCTTGACGAACGCCACCGCCTCGTCGCGGGAGCGTTCGTCGTCAGCGCGCCGGAAGCGGAACAGCTCTTCGAACTGGTCGACGACGACCAGGAGGTTTTCCCGCGGCGGCAGCCGCGCCTGGCGGACGGCGTCGACGACGCCGAGCGAGCCGCGGCGGAGAGTGGCCTCGAGCAGGACGCGGCTGGTGCTGGCGAGCTCGCCGTATTCGCCGAGGACGTCGGCCGAATCGAGTGCGGCGGCCAGGTGGCCGATCGGGTCCTCGCCCGGCCGCAGGACAGCGATGCGCCAGCCGGAACCAGCACGGGCCATCACGCCGCTGTGCAGCGCCGGAATCAGCCCCGAGCGCACCAGCGACGACTTGCCGCAACCGGATGTGCCGGTGACCGACAGGAAGCGATGCGAGCCGAGCCGCTGCAGCAGCTCGGCGATCTCCTTCTCGCGGCCGAAGAACAGGTGATCTTCATCCGCTTCGAACGGCCGCAGCCCTGGGAACGGGTTAGCGGGCAGCGTCGGGTCCATCGCCGCGCGTGGGCTCGATCCGGTCCTTCAGCGCCGCCACGAAGGAGCGCACGGCGTCCGCGCCGAAGCCGTCGAGTTGCGGCATCAGCATCGCTTCGTGGGTGCGGAAGCGCTCCTTGGCCGGGGTGCGTGGCCCGATCAGGCAGACGCCGGCGTGCGGCCGGGCCCGGCTGTCGCGGAAGGCCACCGACTTCTGCAGCTCGCGCAGCTTGCCGCGCACCCACGGCTCGCCGGCGGCACCGTAGAAGATGAGCGCCGCGTGGCAGCTGCGGAGATTTTCTTCGTGGTAGGCGGCAATCTCGGCGTCGGTGCCGTCAAACGCCGGATGGATGACTTCGAAGGAGTTGAACAGCACGTCGGCGTACGGGGCGATTGCGTCGGCGTCGCGCTGATCGTAGAGCAGGTAGAGATGCGGCGGACTGCCGGCAGGGCGCTCGGGCGCGCCGATCGGCAGCGGCTTCTCGATCCGATCCAGCCAGACGCGAATCATCGTGCGCAGATCCTCGAGCGGTGTCTCGAGCAGATCGGCATCCTTGCCCATGCGCGGGTCCATGCGCAGTGCTTCGATCACGTTGCGCTGCCGCGGATCGTCGACGGTGATCCCGGGTGGAATCCAGATCAGTCGCGACAACCGGCTGCGGGCACTCTGCTCGACCGCGAGCTCGTTCTGCAGCTCGATCAGCGACGCGAGGCAGCCTTCCGGCACCAGGCTGTAGGTGCGTCCGACCATGTGAACGGATAGGCGGCAGCGGGAGAGATCTTCGCGGATCACGCCTTCGAGCTCGTCGCTGGTCGACGGCAGCGCACGGTCGGGCAGCACGGTGTAGCCGTGCTGGATGAGATCGCGCTGGATCGCATCGCGCCGGTCTCTGAGGTCGGACGTGGTGATCGCCAGGTAGACGGAGCCGCGCGCGGTGGCCGGCTCCGGCGGCGGTGGCAGCCGCTGCAGCAGGTCGCAGATGTCGTGGGCGAGATCGTCGAGCTTGAGCCAGAATTCCTTCTCGGCGTCGGGCCCGAAGATCTCGTCGAGCTCACGCATCTTGCCGGTGAGCGGATCTTCCTTGAAGAACTCGTAGCCGAGGAGTGACTGCAGCTCGGGAGGATGCTGGTCGCGGGCGACCGGCGTCTTCAAGACCTTGAAGATGCGGGCCTTGTCCTCGACGCGCAGCGCCGTCGGCGGCTTCCGCCGCACGGCAGAAGGCGGACAGCTCCCGCCGCCCCCATTCCGACTTCACGTAACGCGGCGAGACAATCGCCACGAACGCTTTCACCCGCTGCAGTTGCTGTTCGAGCGTGTCGGCGAAGTAGTCGTTGCCTTGCAGCTTGGGGTCCCACCAGATGCGGGACTCGGCACCGTAGAGCATCGCCACCCGTGCCTCCAGCGCCCGCTGCAGGTTGGTGACCCAGCCGCCCCGTCCCTCATCCAGCTCCACGTTGTCGAGGTGGGCATAGCTGATGAACGCATCGCCTTCGTATTCTGTGGCCATGAGCAAACGTGCGCCAGTCGTGGCACCGTGCGCCGTATTCTACTGCGACGTGGCCAGTGCTCCAGGCCTGGCCCATGCGCTCTCGGCTCGCGCAGCGAGCTCCTCGCTGTCTGTTGCCGGGCATTGCCATTCGGCATTGAGCCTCGAGCCCTGTGCATGGCTAGATTGCTAGCGCCGCATCGTCCGCAGCGGCGCATTCCAGCGCCAGGCGAGCAGCGCCAGCTGGCGCACGCCGAGGCCGATCGCATAGGCGCCGTAGACGACCCCCGCGATGATCAGCCCCCAGAAGTACCAGAACAGTGGTGCCGAGTAACCCTCGGTGATGCCATACCAGGCACCGAGCAGCGCGACGCCGCCGAAGAGCGCGCCTGACGCGACGTAGATCAGCGCCATGCCGCCCTCGCCGACCAGGCGCCAGAGCGTGGAGGAGAAGACCTGGCCTGATCCGCTATCGACGGCGATACCGGCGTGCGGCTGCGACGGCAGCGGCGCCGGGACCAGGTGCCGCGTAGCGGACCCGACAGCGTCGTCGGCCGGGTGCCGCGTGGCGTCGTAGGCCGGGTGCCGCGTAGCGGACCCGGCATCGTTACCGTGCTGCGGGCCCGCCAGGTTCAGCGTGCGCACGATGTCCCGCGGCAAGTCCATTAGCCCCGCGAGCCAGCCCGTGTAGCCGGGCAGCCAGCTGCCGACCGGCTGCACGATGCGCCAGGCCGGGCATGTCCAGCGCATGCCGCTGAACGCGAGCAGCAGGTGGCCGCCGACGAATGCGCAGGCGAACCCTGCCGCGTGCGCGTGCTCGTCGAGCGCCTTCAACCGCTCCAGCATCGTCGTCGTCAGGATGACGCGGCCGCCGACCTGATTGTCGCCGTAGGCCTCGAAGATTCCTTCGAACTCGGGATCTTCGAGCGGCAGCCGCTCGAGCCGGCTGCCGGCACGAGCCACCAGGTTGCCCAGGAGTCCGCGATCACGCGCCACGATGGTCAGGCCGGGGCGTGGCCGCGCCAGCCGGAAGCTGGCGAGCACCCCGCCGAACATGCGGTAGCCCTTGTCGTCGAGGAGCGCGAGCTCGGCGAGGGCGAACGGAATGCCGCCGGCGTCGCCGACCAGCACGTTGTGGACCGCGGCGGTAGTGAATGGTTCCACCAATCCGCTGTCGAGGAATGTGCCGATGACGAAGCCGTCGGACGCGAGCGCCGCGCCGCTCGCCGCGCGGTCGTTCTCGCCGTCGACGTAACGCACGTCGGTCCGCGCCGCGACAGCGGCGGCGACCATGCGCCGTCGCATGAAGCTTTGCCAGCCGCGTACGGTCCAGGGTGCGGCGACCGCGCCGGCGATGCCGGCCATCAGCAATGCACCGGCGACGGTCTCCGCTGACTCCGAGCCGCCGGTCGCCATTCCGGCGGGGAAGGCGACCGCAGCGGTCAGCGCCGCGCCGGCGGCGAAGCGGAGTGCCAGGCGGCGCCGACGCTCGAGCGTGGCGGCATCGGCCGGCGCAGGGCTGGTCACGCGCCGCGCCGGAGCAGCTCGTCGGCGTCGGGGGCGGTGCGCGCCGCCGGCGGGGCCTCGAAGAACGGCATCGGCTGCACGCCGGCCAGCCCGGCGAGAATCTGTCCGGGGAAGATCTGGATGGCGTTGTTCAACTGGTTGACCGCGGCGTTGTAGAAGCGGCGTGCCGCCGTAATCTGCGCCTCGACCTCGGTCCAGGTCTGCTGCGCCTCGATCAGCGGCCGATCCGACTTCAACTCCGGATAGTTCTCCAGCGTCACCAGCAGCTGGCCGACGCGTTGTTCCAGCTGCCGTTCGACGTCGAAGCGCTGGCGAACGGCATCCGCCGTCGTCCCCGCGGGTGCCTTCGCCGCCTCACGCAGCCGGGTCACGTCGGTGAGCAAGCCGCGTTCATGCTCCATGAAGCGGGACGCCAGCTTGACGATGTTGGGGATGAGGTCGTGGCGTTGGTTGAGGTGAACGTCGACCGAGCCCATCGCCTCGTTCACCTTGTTGCGCCGCGTGACGATCGTGGCGTACCACACATAGGCAGCCGCCACCACCGCCCCGATTACCAGCCACACTGCGCCCGTCATCCCTGCCTCCCGTCTCCTCGTGCCCTCGACCCTCGAGGCGGCGGAGCCCGGCGGCAGTGTAACGCAGAGTCTGCGCGCGCCGCTTACGACGGCACGGCGTGCAGGCGCCCAGCCGCAGCGGCGCGGCCCTGGCCGGCGAGCGGCCGTTCCATTACGTCACGGACCCGCCGCACCAGCGTGCTCGGCGTGAACGGCTTCTGCAGCAGTGACTGCTCCCCAGCCTCCGCGGCGCGGCTCGCAGCGCCCTCGGTATAGCCGGACATGAACAGGACCCGCGCCTGCGGGTAGCGTGGCGCGAGACGATCGACCATCATGCGGCCGCTCATGCCGGGCATCACCACGTCGGTGACGATCAGGTCGATCGTGCCGGCGTGCGTCGACACCAGCTTCAGCGCCGCCTCCGGGTGCGCGGCCTCGAGCACCACGAAGCCGGCGCGTTCCAGGGCGCGGCGCGACAGGGCGCGCACCGCGTCTTCATCCTCGACCAGCAGCACCGTGGCCGCCCACGGCGCGGCGCCCGGCACCGCCGTCGGGTTGGCGCTGCCGGTGGCCTTGGTCGCGAGACCCCGCGCTCCAGGCAGGATGATGCGGAACGTCGTCCCCGCTCCCGGCACGCTCTCGACCGTGATCGAGCCGCCACTCTGCTTGACGATGCCGTAGACGGTGGAGAGGCCGAGGCCGGTGCCCTTGCCCGGGCCCTTGGTCGTGAAGAACGGCTCGAACAGGTGCTTCTGCACCTCGGCGTCCATGCCGCAGCCGGTGTCGGCGATTGCCAGCATGACGCAGGACCCGCCCGGCAGCCCGTGCGGGTTGTCTGACGGCAGGTCGACGTTGCGCGTCTCGATCGTCAGCCGGCCGCCGTCGCGCATCGCGTCGCGGGCGTTCACCGCCAGGTTGAGGATGACCTGCTCGACCTGGGTCGGGTCGGCCTGGATGCGGCGCAGGTCGCCGGCCAGCGTCAGCGAGAGGTCGACGTGCTCGCCGAGCAGCCGGCGCAGCATCTGTTCGACGCTCGAGATTGCCGCGTTCAGGTCGAGCACCACCGGTTTCAGCACCTGCCGACGGCTGAAGGCGAGCAGCTGCTGTGTGAGCGACGCGGCGGTACGCCCGGCGCGGCCGATCTGCGCGACGTCGCCGCTCGACGGGTGATCCGGTCCCAGGTCCTCGGCGAGCACCTCGGTGTAGCCGAGTATCGCAGTCAGCAGATTGTTGAAGTCGTGCGCGATGCCGCCGGCCAGCTTGCCGACCGCCTCCATCTTGTAGGCCTGGCGCAGCTGGTCTTCGCTGCGGCGCAGCGCCTCCTCGGCGCGGCGGTGATCGGTCACGTCCCGCACCGTGCCGCACAAGGTGAGGCCGCCGCCCGAGACCAGGGCGCTCAGGTTGATCGCCACGTCCAGAGTGGTACCGTCGCTGCGCTTGTACCGGCGCTCCAGGTCGATTGGCCCGCTGTCGCCGCCCACTTCGCCCAGCAGCATCGCCACTTCCTCGCGGCTGCCATCGTCGATGTCGTAGATCGTCAGGCGGTGGACATCCGTGGCGGTGTAGCCGAGGAGACTCAGGAAGGCGCTGTTGCATTCGAGCAGGCGCTTGCTGCTGGCATCGGCGAGGAAGATGCCTTCGGCGCGGTCGACGATCGCCTTGTAGCGCGCCTCGCTGTCGACCAGCGCCGCGCTGCGTTCAGCGATGCTCCACATCTCCCGGCGGCTGCGGATGCACGACAGCACAAGGAACACGTCCTCGAACAGCACCCACGCCGCATGCTCCATCCAGCGCCACGGGCTGGCGGTCAGCACGCCGAACACCGATTGCGGCCAGTAGACGCCGCGGACGAAGTGATCGGCCGCGACCAGGATCGTCGCCGGCACCAGCACCCGCCAGTCGCGGTAGAACGACAGGAAGACGAGCGAGGCGAACACGTGGAAATGGGTCTCGATGCGGCCACCGGTGAAGTGAATCAACAGGCTCGACATCAGGACCTGGCTGGCCGAGATCACGTACCGGTTGAGGGTACGTCCCGGGCTGCTCAGGGCCAGGGCGACGGGTAACAGCGTGATCAGGCCACCGAGGTAGACCGCCGCGGACACGTGCAGGTGCGCGTGGCTGGTGGTACCGGTCCAGGTGCGCGGCGTAATCCACTGCGCGGCGGCAATCGCCGCGCACCATTGCACGACCATCAGGCCGGCGAACAGGCGATCCGTGTGCACGGCGATCGCGAGCTCGTGCGCGGCGAACATCTCCCGCGTGCGTGCGTCGAGCGGCATCGGCCGTCGTCCGGCGGCCGGGCTCATTCCGTGACTCCTGCGGCGAGCCCTGGCCGCCCGGTGTCGTCGAACAGCAGGCAGCCGAAGACGAAGGTGGAGCGGCGGGCGGGCTGGCGCTCGCCGCGCAACAATGCTTCGATCGCGTCGACACCGGCATTGCCGCCTTCGTGCCCGCGCGACCCGGTGATGCCGCCGCTGAACTCCAGCCGGCCGTCCTCGCCGTAGAGCATCGCCTGCCCGGAGGCGACGGCGCCGAAGCGCCGGGTGTCGGCGCCATCGGCATCCGCCGCGACGCGCACTCCCTGGATGGCGGCGGCCGCGCGCCAGAGTGTCGACTTCACCCAGGCTTCCGGCTCGCTGCGCGGTGCCAGCACCAGTACCTGCGCGTCGAGTGTGCCCTCGTTGCGGGCGATCAGGCGGGCGAGTTCAGCGACGGTGGCGTGTGAGCAGGCGCATTGCGGATGCAGGGCGAGGACCAGGGTGCGCCGGTGCGGTCGCTGCCGCAGCGTCGCGCCCTCCGGCCAGGCCTGAGCGATGCCGGCGGCGGTTGCGGGGGTGTTCTCGTACGACCACAGCACGGAAAGGCCGAACACCACCCCGGCGGCCCATACCAGGACGGCGGCGGCGCGAATCAGGCGTCCAGAACTGAGCACGAAGGGTAATCGGCACCTTCGAGCCGGACTGCACCGCGCTCACGAGAAGGGCGTGCGCGGCTCGATCAGGTGTTGTTCGGCAAGGCGACGGAACACGGCGGCGCGGTCCTGCCCCTCCGGCATGTGCATCCGCCGCGCGGCAACACGTGCGAAATCGTGCAGCGCGCGGTCCAGTTGCTCCGCCGCCAGCCGGATGTGCAGCGGCCGGTGCGTCGCGCGGCCATCGCCGGCGAGGCGCAGCAGGTCGCCGATCCAGTAGGCGACGGCGGCTTCCCGTCGGCGCGGCTTGAAGTAGTAGACGACCGGGAAGTGGGTCAGGTCGACGCGCAGATAGGTGGTGTCGCGGACCAGTGCGGCGAAGGTGGTATCCGTGCCGCTGTCAGCGAGCGCGATCCCGGTCGCCGCTTCGGCGTTGACGATGTGCTCGACCGAGAGTGCGAGCACGCGCGTGCGGGCGAGCGCGCCGAACAGCAGGATGACCGACGAGACGCTGGCGGTCAGGATGCCGAAGCCAAGTAGCCCCTCCAGTGCGCACAGAAACCTAAGCGGTGGCCGCGGCGTGAGATCGGAGAAGCCGAACGTGACGAGCGATTCGAGGGAGACAGACACGGCCGCCGCCACACGCCCCGAAGCTGGCGGCACGCTGCCGTCCGGTGTGCGGAAGGACTCCGGGAAGGCCACGTAATAGAAGCACGCAAACCCGGCACTGAGCAGAGTGATCCAGACGCCGATCACGAGGACGACGGTGAGCGGGCCGGCAAAGGGCAGCCAGGCTGGATGCGAGCGCAGCAGGCGGAACAAGATGCGCCCGGTCCAGTCGCTGAGCGCCCCGCCTTCAGCCGGCTGGAACAGGTCACGAAACACCTCGACCACCGTGACCACCACCAGCAGGACGCCGATACCGATGAGGATCGCGTCGGCCATGCCGCTGCGCGGCAGCAAGACGGATACCCGCTTACGGCGCACCGGGGGGTCATCGAGCCCGGCCGGGTTGCGACGCGCTTGCCCGGAGCACTATGCTCGCGCGGAGCGCTCCGACCTGACCGACCCGCATGAGATCCCCCGACCTCAACCTCTTACCCATCGCCTTCGCCCTGTACGACGAGCTCAGCGTCAGCCGGGCGGCCCGGGTGCTGGGGATGAGCCAGCCGGCGGTGAGCATGGCGCTGCGGCGGCTGCGCGAGACCTTCAACGATCCGCTGTTTGTCCGGGTGCCGAGCGGGATCGCGCCGACGCCGCGGGCGCATGCGCTCGTGCGGAGCGCGCGGCCGATGGTGGAGCAGTTGCGCAACGCGCTGCTCGAGGAGGAGACGTTCGATCCGCGCCGCAGCACGCGGCCGTTCACGGTGGCGCTGTCCGACGTCGGTGAGCTGGCGTTCCTGCCGCGGCTGCTCGAGCTGGCCATGACGAAGGCGCCGCAGACCAGCATCCGCTCGGTGTTCCCGTCGCCGGCGCAGCTGGCCAACGATCTGGATCGCGGCGAGGTGGACCTGGCGATCGGCTATTATCCGGCGCTCGAGTCGAAGAATTTCCGGCAGCGGCGGCTCAACACGCAGCAGTTCGCGGCGCTGATTCGCGCTGACCACCCGCAGCGGGCGGCGAAGCTGTCGATGGCCACCTTCGCCTCCGTCGGCCACGCCGTGGTCCAGCCGGAGGGCCGCAGCCAGGAGGTGTTCGAGCGATTCCTGACGGCGAAGAAGATCCGCCGTAATGCGACCGTGGTCACGGCGAACTTCCTGAGCATCCCGTTGCTGGTGGCGCAATCCGACCTGATCTCGGTGGTGCCGCGGCCGATCGCGACCTATTTCGCTGGCCTGTCGCCTGGGCTGGCGGTTGCCGACCTGCCGTTCGAACTGACCGGATTCGACCTGAAACAGCATTGGCACCGGCGCTTCGACAACGATCCGCGGCACAAGTGGTGGCGCGATCAGCTCGGCGCTCTCTTCACCCGGCGCGGCTGACGCCACGGCCGGGCTGGCGCGGGCGCGAGGCCGCCGCCAATGTGCTATTCGGAACCCGAATACGGCTTATTACCCTTGAAGTCGTCGCGGCGCCGTGCGAAGCTCTCGCCCTGATCCGCGACACCTCTCCGACGCCTGCCCGTGCCGCATGCGTCGCCGAACCGTGTCCGGCTCCGGCCGCAGTGTTAGAGGGACCCATGAAGATCTCTCGGTTTGCTTCGCCGTCGATCGTCCTTGCGTTCATCGCGTTCGCTGCTGTCTCGATCGGCGTCCTGCACGGCCAGGGGCCGAAGCAGACCTCGGGCCAGGGCCGAGGCCAGGCACAGAATCAGGCGCAGGCGCCGCGCACTGTTGCTGCCCGCAGCGCTGCCGCGCAGGCGGTTCCGGCCGCCACGCGTACCGGCGCCGGCCGGCGTGAAGCGGCCGCCGCGACCGATCCCGCGACGCTGGCCCGGCAGCGCGCGCTGCTCGACGAATATTGCGTCACCTGCCACAACGATCGGGTCAAGACGGCGAACTTCTCCATCGAACACGCGGACGTCGCCACCGTTGGCGAGCAGGCGGAGTACTGGGAGAAGGTCGTGCGCAAGCTGCGCGCCGGGGTGATGCCGCCGCCCGACGTCAAGCGGCCGGGGATGGCCGAATACGAGGGGCTGCGCGACTGGCTCGAGAGCCAGATCGATACGCGTGCGGCCGGGCGCACCAATCCGGGTACGGTCGTCTTGCACCGCTTGAACCGCACCGAGTACGCCAACGCCGTGCGCGACCTGCTCGACCTCGAGGTCGACGTCACGACGCTGCTGCCGCCTGACGACGCCGCGCGCGGGTTCGACAACATCGCCGGCTCGCTCACCATCTCGCCGACGTTGCTCGAGGCCTACACGACTGCCGCCGCGCGTGTCGCGCGCATGGCGGTCGGCTACTGGAAGACGCCGACCGAGTCGACCTACCTCGCGCCCGGCGACACGTCGCAGAACCAGCACATCGAGGGGCTGCCGTTCGGCACACGCGGCGGCATGCAGCTCCGCCACGACTTCCCGGCCGACGGTGAATACAGGTTTTCAATCCAGAACTTCGGCATCGGCAGCTTCGTTCCCGGCGAGCAGCTCGAGCTGCTGATCGACGGCGAGCGCGCCCACCTGTTCAAGTACCAGGGGGTCGGCACCAGCCAGGGCATGTCCGGCGAAGGCGACGGCTCACTCGACGTCACGGTGCCGATCAAGGCCGGCTCGCACAAGGTGGGCGCCACGTTCCTGGCGACCAACTTCCGGCCGAGCCTGGACATGATCAAGCAGTACGACCGCAAGTCGCTGGAGAACAACAGCATCCCGCAGCTGCAGTACTACCCGGCGATCGGCTTCCTGCGCATCTCCGGCCCGTTCAACGCCGAGCGGCCCGAGGACTCGCGCAGCATCCGCAAGGTGTTCACCTGCCGCCCGGCCAACGCCGCGCAGGAAGAGCCGTGTGCCCGCACCATCCTGTCGACGCTGGCCCGCCGCGCCTACCGCCGGCCGTCGACCGCCGAGGACCTGACGACGCTGATGGCGTTCTACCGTGACGGCCGTCGCGGCGGTGGCTTCGAGGACGGCATCGAGCTGGCGCTACGTCGCCTGCTCGCCAGTCCGCAGTTCCTGGTGCGCGCCGAACGCGAGCCGCTCTCGGTCCCGGTCGGCCAGCCGTATCGCATCACCGATCTCGAGCTGGCGTCGCGGCTGTCATTCTTCCTCTGGAGCAGCATCCCGGACGACGAGCTGATTACCGCCGCGACCAAGAACCTGCTGCACACGCCGCGCGTGCTCGAGCAGCAGGTCCGGCGCATGCTGGCCGACCCGCGCAGCGACGCGCTGGTCAGCAACTTCGGCCAGCAGCTGCTCTACCTGCGCAACCTGCCGGCGACCTCGCCCGACGGCGTGTTCTATCCGGACTGGGACGATGAGCTGCGGCAGTCGTTCCGCCGCGAAGCGGAGCTGTTCTTCAACAGCATCATCCGCGAGGACCGCAATGTCGTCGACCTGCTGACGGCGGATTACACGTTCGTCAACGAGCGCCTCGCCCGGCACTATGGCATCCCGAATATCTACGGGTCACAGTTCCGTCGCGTCGCGCTCGGTCCGGACATGGACCATCGCCGCGGCCTGCTGGGCAAGGGCAGCTTCCTGTCGGTCACCTGGACACAGAATTTCCGCACCTCGCCGGTGAAGCGCGGCGTCTGGGTGCTCGAGAACATCCTCGGCACACCGCCGCCGGAGCCGCCGCCGAACGTGCCGGCGCTCGAGGACTCGGGCGACAAGAGCGGCAAGGTCGAGACGCTGCGCGAGCAGATGACCCGGCACCGGGCGAGCCCGACCTGCGCCGGCTGCCACAAGATCATGGACCCGATCGGCTTCGCGCTCGACAACTTCGACGCCGACGGCAAGTGGCGCGTGAAACAAGGCGGCGATGGCGGCACGCCGATCGACGCGGCGGTGACGCTGTTCGACGGCCAGAAGGTCGAAGGCCCGGCTGGCCTGCGCCAGGCGTTGCTGCGCTACTCGCCGCAGTTCGTCCGCATGTTCACCGAGAAGATGATGACCTACGCACTGGGCCGCGGCGTCGAGTACTACGACATGCCGACCCTGCGCACCGTCGTCAACGAGGTGGGTCGTGACAACAATCGCTTCTCGTCGATCGTGCTCGGCGTGGTCCGGAGCCCGCAGTTCCAGATGCGGAGCCGGACGGACGAGAGCACGACGAGCACCAACTAGCGCTACCGAGTCGACGTTCACCAGCGGCGTTTGCGCACTGAGGAGCCGGACAGATGTTCATTACAAAGAAACACCTCCCGCGGCGGACGTTCCTGCGAGGAGCCGGCGTGACGCTGGCCTTGCCGTTTCTCGAGTCGATGGTGCCGGCGTTCACGCCGCTGCGCCTGACGGCGGCCGCGCCGACCCGCCGCTTCGTCGGCATCTGGCATCCGCATGGCGCGGCGCCTGGCTACTGGAGCCCGCTGCAGGAAGGGAAGGACTTCGAGTTCTCCTTCATCACCAAGCCGCTGGAGCCGTTCCGCAACCGCACGACGCTGATTACCGGCCTGGACATGCCCGAAACGATGGCGACTGACGAGGAGCCGGGCGGCGACCACGCGCGCGGTGCGGTGCTGCTGTCGGGCGCACGGCCGCGGCGCAACGCGGTCAGCCCGTATCTCGGCAAGACCATCGATCAGATCATCGCCGACAAGTACGGCCAGGACACGATCCTGTCGTCGATCCAGCTCGGGGTCGAGGACACCGGCAACTTCGGCAACTGCAACTGGGGTTACAGCTGCGCCTACACGAACTCGATCTCGTGGACCTCGCCGACGCAGCCGCTGCCGACGCAGGTCAATCCGCGGGTTGCCTTCGAGCGCCTGTTCGGCGAGGGCACGAGTGCCGAGGAGCGGCTTGCCGGCCGCAAGCAGAACGCCAGCATTCTGGATTCGGTCACCCGTGAGCTCGGCTCCTTCAAGAAGGATCTCGGCGCCGGCGACCAGGCGCGGCTCGACACCTACCTGACGAACATCAGCGAGCTCGAGCGGCGCATCAAGATCGCGATGGAGAACTCGGTCAAGGAGCCATCGGAGGACGTGCCGTTCGGCCTGCCGGAGAGCAAGCACGTGCACTTCCGGCTGATGTACGACCTGATGGCGCTCGCCTTCCAGGGCGACATCACGCGGTCGGCGACCTTCATGCTCGGCCGCGATCTGAGCGGCACCAGCTTCCCGGAGTCGGGCTTCAACGGTGGCTGGCACGGCTCGTCGCACCATGGCGACAAGCCGGAGAACGTCGCCAACTACGCCAAGATCAATCGCTATCACGTGCAGAACCTGGCGTACTTCGTCGACAAGCTGAAGAACATCCCGGATGGCGATGGCAGCGTCCTCGATCACATCCTGATCTACAAGGGCAGCAACATGGGCAACTCGCATCGGCACGCCCATGAGAAGGTGCCGGTCGTCCTGGTCGGCGGCATCGACGGGACGTTCAAGGGCAACCGGCACATCGTGTTCCCGGACAACAAGCAGCGCACGTCGAACATGCTGCTGAGCATCCTGCACCTGTTCGGCATCCCTCAGGACAAGCTCGGCTCGAGCACCGGGCCGCTGCAGCCGCTGGAAATCGCCTGAGGACGGACGCGATGAAGTGGATACGTGCTTTCTCGGCCCTGTGGTCGGCGGCGGTGCTGATGGCGGCCACCGCGCCGATGCCGGTCGCCGCGCAGTTTCTCGAAAAACCGACCCGGCCCCAGGTGGAGACACCGAAGGGGCCGGTGCGGCAGGTGATCTTCAAGAACTGCAGCTCCTGTCACGGCATCGACGACTATGCCTACAACGCGCTCGACCGTGCCGGCTGGAACGCGCTGCTCGACACCAAGCACAAGGGGCTGACCGTGTCGATCGCGCCGCCGGACCGTGAGATCCTGCTCGATTGGGTCTCGACGAAGTTCGGTCCGGATACGAAGCCATTCCCCCGCGCCTACGTGCCGCCGACGATCACCACCTACTTCACCGACGGCGAAGCGCAGGAGCTGCTCGGACGTTCGTGCCAGGGCTGCCACGAACTGGGCCGCGTCAACGACGCACGGTTCAGCCCCGAGCGCTGGCGCGTCGTGACGGTGGACATGCGTGAACGCGGCGCCAAGATCACCGACGAGGAGCTCGAACGGCTCGTCGAGTGGCTCGGACGGGTGAAGGGCACGAATCCGACCCAGTAGGGAATGGAAAGTGGAAAGTAAGCCGGGTGCCGCGCAGCGGACCCGGTGGAACGTAGGCCGGGTGCCACGCAGTGGACCCGGCGCCGCATCGAACCGCGATTGAAGACACCATGATCAAGAGTCGGGATATCAGGACGGGCGCCGCCAGCCGCGGCGCTGCCAGCGCCGGTGCGCTCGCGCTGGCAGCCGCGTTCACGGTTGCGTCGTTCGTCACGGTGCCGCTGGCAGGGCAGACACAGGCGCCTGCGCGCGGCGCTGGCGCGGCGCCGGCAGGGAACACGCCCGCGACGGCGCCGAAACCGGCCGCGGCGCCAGCCGCGTCGCCGGCGGCGACGTCCGGCTCTGCGCTCAACCTGACGGCTACCTCGGCCAACGTCAAGACGCCGGGCAGCCCGGTGAAGATTCGCTTGGTGCGCTGGTCCACCGAGGAGGAGCGCACGCCGCTGCTGACGGCGCTCAATCCGCCGCCGCCACCGCCGCCAGGCGCCGGTGGTGACCGGGCGGGCGGCGCAGGCCGTGCCGGGCGGGGCGGCGCGCCCGCTGCCGCACCGGGGCGTGGTGGACGTGCGGGTGGCCGCGGCGGCCGCGGCGATGCGGCGCCGGTGACTCCGATCGCCGCTTTCACCGCGGCGCTCGGCAAGGCGCCGACACTCGGCTACATCTGGACCAACGATGTCACCGGCTACTCGATCAAGTACGCCTGGCATGCGCCGCTTCCCGATGGTGGCGAACGGGTCATCCTCAGCACGGATCGGCGGCTCGGGGCCTACGCCCCGGCATGGGCTCCGGCCGGCGCCGCCCAGCCGACCGACTACGAGTTCACGGTGTTCGAGCTGCGCCTCGATCCGAAGGGCGCTGGCGAAGGCAAGACGTCCCTGACGTCGAAGGTCGTCGTCGAGGACGACACCAAGACGGTTGCGCTGGAGGATTATGCCGCCGCCCCGGCGATTCTCCAGAACGTGAAGCGCGAAGCAGGCGCAGACCGCCGCTGACGCGGCGCGCTGCCGGCGGTAACCACGGGAAGAGCACGAACGAGCACGGAAAGAGTATCGACATGTCCATGCGACGCGCACTCGGATGCTGTCTCCTGATTGTCACCGCCGCGATTCCGGCGTGGGCCGCCGGCAGCGAACTGGCCGATGCCGCGATGAAAGGCAATCGCGACGCGGTCCGCGCGCTGCTGCTGCGCAAGGCGGACGTCAACGCCCCGCAGATCGACGGCGCGACGGCACTGCACTGGGCGGTGCGCAGCGACGACGTCGAGATGACCGATCTGTTGATCAGGGGCGGCGCCAACCCGTCCCTGGCGACGCGCGAAGGCGTCACGCCGATGCAGCTGGCGGCGATGAATGGCAATGCGGCGATCATCGTCCGGCTGATCAAGGCCGGCGCCGACCCGAACGCGCCGCTCAGCCAGTACAACGACACGGCGCTGATGATGGCGGCTCGCACCGGCAAGACCGACGCGATCACCAGCCTGATCGAGAGCGGCGCCCGCGTGAATGCCAAGGAGACGTGGGGCGGCACCACCGCCCTGATGTGGGCCGTCTCGGAGGGGCACCCCGCGGCGGTCAAGGTGTTGCTCGACAATGGCGCCGAAGCGAATGCGCGATCGAAGTTCGTGCCGGCTGCCAACGGCCGCGGCTTCGAAGGGCGGCTGCCTTCCGACGCCGTGCCGGCGAAAGGCGTCGAGGAGTTCGCCAGCGGCTCGTTGACGGCGCTGATGCTTGCCGCCCGGGAAGGCGACCTCGAGTCCGGCCGCGTGCTGGTCGCGGCCGGTGCCGACGTCAACGCGATCGGCGGCGATGGCAAGGACGCACTGGGCCTGGCCGTCTTCAACGGCAACTACGAGTTCGCGTCGTTCCTGATCGACAACAAGTCCAACGTCAACCAGGCCGACACGCAGCGCTTCACGCCGCTGTTCTGGGCGGTCGACCGCCGCAACATGGAGACGGCACCGAACTTCCCGTGGATGGTCACGGCCGACCCGCTGCCGCTGATCAAGAAAATGCTCGACGCTGGCGCGAACCCGAACGCCGTCGTCAACAACACGCCGCGCGCGCGCATGCGCGCCGGCTCGCCGCGCATCGTCTTTGCCACGCCGCTGATGCGCGCCGCCTTCTCCGGCGACCTCGAGCTGGTCAAGCTGCTGCTCGCCTACAAGGCCGACCCGACGATCATCTCCAGCGACGGCGAGACGATGGTGGCGGCAGCCGCCGGACTCGGCTTCATCCAGGGCTACAGCAAGGGCCGTACGGCCGCCGAGCGCCTCGAAGTGGTGAAGCTGTTCGTCGAGGCCGGGGCTGACGTCAACCAGGCCGATGACTACGGCATCACGCCGTTGATGGTCGCCGGCAACCTCGGCGACACCAACATCATCCAGTACCTGGTCGACAAGGGCGCCGACCTCGCCGCCTACGATCTCGGCAAGAAGAACGACGGTGCGTTTGGCGCCAGCGTCGAACCGTTGATGCCGCTCGACTACGCAGTGGGCGTCGGCACGTTCGTGCCCAACAACGCCGTCATCATGCAAGACGAGGCGGTGGTGCTGATGCAGAAGCTGATGGCCGAACGCGGCATCAAGCACACCACGTCTGAGTGCACGCTGCGCGGCTTCACGTGCGCCCAGGTCGACGTCGACCCGAAGGTGGCCACGCCCGCGGAGATCGCCCGCATGCGGAAGGTCCAAATCGGCTGGAAGGTCGACGGCATCACCGGCGGCCTCGACGTCAAGGACGCCGCGCAGAACAAGTAGCACCGGGCGCCTGTCGCCCGCAGCGTCGGCACGCGGTTCAGCGCCCAGCCGCGGTGTCCCAGGCCGCAGCCTGGCACCGCGCGCGTCCGGCGTCGCTGGCAGCGCCTGCGCAGTCTTCTCATCACGTCCCCGGCTAGTCCACGGCCAGGTGCGCCCGAGGTCCAGCCGGCGGCGAATCCGTACACAGGAGGGCTGACATGGGCACGCTGGCTTCGGCGCGACAGGCGGAGTGTTGCTCCCGACTTCTCCAGGCACTCGCCTGGGTGCTCCTCATCCCGGCGTTGGCGTCGGCACAGGCGCAAATCACCGGCACCGTCACAGATGTATCGGGCGCGGTCATGCCCGGTGTTACCGTCGAAGCGGCGAGCCCGGCGCTGATCGAGCAGGTCCGCGTCGCCGTCACCGATTCCTCCGGCCAGTACCGCCTCGTCGATCTGCGCCCCGGCGTCTATGCCGTGACGTTCAGGCTCACCGGCTTCAACGCGTTCAGGCGCGAGGCGATCGAGTTGCCGGACGCGTTCATTGCCACGATCAACGCGGAGCTGGTCATCGGTTCCCTCGAAGAGACGGTCACCGTCACCGGGGCGAGCCCGATTGTCGACGTCCGCAGCGTGCGGCGCCAGAACGTCGTTCCCGGCGACACGATCAGGGAACTGCCGGTGGCCCGCACCTACGGCTCGCTGCTGCAGCTTGACGCGACCGTCACCGCCAGCGAGAACAAGGACGTGCAAGTAACACCTGGCCGGCAGTTCTTCGGCGGTGCTGGCGGCCGCTCCAACGAAGGGCGCATCGAGGTCGACGGGCTGAGCGTCGGTCCGCCAACCGCCGGCGGCGGCTCGAGCAGCTACAACGCCGACGTCGGGAACGCCCAGGAAGTCACGACCACGAGCTCCGGCGGCCTCGGCGAGAGCGCAGTCGGCGGCCCCACGGTCAGCATCGTGCCGCGCACCGGCGGCAACCAGTTCCAGGGCACCGGCTTCGTGGCCAGCGTCAGGGGCTGGATGGTCGGCAACAACCTGTCACAGGATCTGATCGATCGCGGCCTTGGCCGGCCGGGCGACGTCGAGACGCTGTGGGATCACAACCTTGGCGTCGGCGGTCCGATCGTGAAGAACCGCCTCTGGTTCTTTTCGAACCTGCGCGACCAGGGCGCCTTTCGCAAGATACCGGGCATGTTCGCCAACAAGAACGTGGGCGACCCGACCAAGCGCACCTACGAGGCGGACCTGAGTCGGCCGGCCAAGAGCGCCGGCAGCTGGACGACGATGAGCGTGCGGCTGACGAACCAGGCGACGCCGAGGAACCGCATCAGCGTCTTCTGGGACGAGCAGCACCCGTGTTCCGGCGGCAGCTTTAGCCCCGGCGTGGAGGCCTGCCGCCAGCCGAAGGACGATTACGTGCTCGGCGGCTCGGTGGGCTCGTCGTCTCCCTTTGCCACCGCCACCAATGCTCCGGAGACCGCCTCCTACTCGGGCGGCAACTACCTGCGCGTGCAGCAGGCGACCTGGACGTCGCCGCTGTCCAATCGCGTCCTGGTAGAAGCAAGGTTCGGTACCTACATGAACCACTGGGGTGGCGTCGAGATCCCCGGCAACCCGACGCGCGACCTGGTGCGGGTGGTGGAGCAGTGCACGGCCGGCTGCCCGGCGAACGCCGGCATCGCCGGCCTGACCTACCGATCGCAGAACTGGGCAGAGAACATCCAGAAGGCTGTGTCGTGGAAGGCGGCGACCTCGTATGTGACCGGCCGGCACAACCTGAAAGTCGGTTACGACGGCGCCTTCAACTATACGAACGGTCAACCGTTCACCAACAACCAGAACCTGCAGTACCGCGTCAACAACGGCGTCCCCAATCAGCTGACGCAGAACATGGTCGGCCACTACACGACCAAGGCACGCGTCCGCTCGACCGGCCTCTACGCCCAGGAGCAGTGGACGGCAGGGCGGGTCACCCTGCAAGGCGCGCTGCGCTTCGACTACGCCAACAGCTATTTCCCGGAGCAGACCATCCTCGCCAACCGCTTCCTGGCCAACGACGTCGTGGTGCCGCGGGAGGCGGGTGTTACCGGCTACAAGGACCTCACGCCGCGTGGCGGCGTCGCCTGGGATGTGTTCGGCAACGGCAGGACGGCCGTCAAGATCAATGCCGGCCGTTACCTGCAGAACGCGGTCGCCGACCAGCTCTATTCCAGCACCAACCCGCTGTCGGACATCCCGGTCAGCGTCACGCGCACGTGGACCGACGCCAATAGCAACTTCTTTCCCGACTGCGTCCTGACCAACCTGAACGAGCAGGACCACCGCAGCAGCGGCGGTGACTTCTGCGGCGTGGTGAGCGATCTCAACTTTGGCACGTCGAATCCGAGCACGACCTACGATCCGCAACTGCTCGGCGGCTGGCGCGTGCGGCCCGGCGACTGGCAATTCGCCGCCTCGATCCAGCAGGAAGTCCTGCCGCGGGTCTCAGTGGAGGCCGGATACAACCGGCGCTGGCTCGTGAACTTCCCGGTCGTCGACAACCGGGCGGTCACCCCCGCAGATTTCGGCACCTTCAGCGTGACCGTCCCCGACGATCCCCGCCTGCCGAACGCCGGCGAGACCATCTCCGGTCTCTACAACGTGAACAGCAACCGCTTCGGGGTGGTCGACAACTTCACGACGCGGGCGAAGAACTACGGCGGCCAGACGCAGATGTACAACGGGTTCCTGCTCAATGCAGCGGCGCGCCCCGGCACCAACCTGCGCCTGCAACTCGGCATGAACCTGGGCAACACGCACTACGACACCTGCGAACTGCGGGCCGCCTTGCCGGAAATCGCACCGCTGGATCCCTACTGCGACTGGCGCACCGGTATCCAGGTGCGGGTAACCGGCCTGGCCGTCTACCAGGTGCCGGTCGTCGACGTGTCGGTGTCGGCGACGTTCCGCAGCGACCAGGGCGAGCAGCTGGCGGCCAACCGCACGTTCACGTCTGCGGCGCTGGCGCCGTCGCTGGGGCGGCCCCTGGCGGGCAATGCGCCGAACGCGACGGTGAACCTGGTGGAGCCAGGGACGATGTATGGCGACCGCCTGAACGTCGTCGACATGCGCGTTGCCAAGATCGTGCGGCTCGCCGGCACGCGCACCAACGTGGGGTTCGACGTCTACAACATCTTCAATCGCAACCCGGTGATCACGAATAGCTTCACCTTCGTGCCCGGCGGCACGTGGCTGCGGCCGAACTCGATCCTGGCGGCGCGCTTCGCCAGGTTCAGCGTGTCGGTCGACTTCTAGATACTGGAGCCGCCGGCGGGAAAATGGGCGGCCGCGCCTGACGCGGCCGCAAACCCACCCCCTTTGTTGCCATGTTGGCTGTGGCGTGCGGGTTCGGCGGGCAGCCTACTTCACAACTTGCACGCAACGCGTGGCAGAATAGCGCGCGATCGCCGCGGCCGGCGTTTACTTGTGCAGGAGCCTCACATGACCTTCATGCAACCATCCCCGGGCCAGGCGTTCTCGATCAGCGGCGTCCCGGCGTGGCCGGCCGTGACCTTCCGTACGGACACGCCCGGTCCGCACACCTGGCAATGGACGCTCTCGTGGGGATCGTTCAGCAAGTCCGGCACGGCGACGACCGCGGACAACACGTGGGACGCGTCCACCAGCATTGCGAACTGCGGCGGCACGCTGTCGGTGGTCGCCACCTGCGGGTCGGCGACCTGCCCGATCACCGTGCGCCTTACCGGTACCAACCCGACGCTCGCCGACGTCATCGCGCACGTGCGGTCGCTGCCCGGCGGCGCCGGCTTCGAGCGCATCATCAAGCACGAGTCCCGTTCCAGGCACTTCGGCGCCTCCAGTGAGCCGCTGCGGTCATTCGACAATGGCTACGGCATGTGCCAGCTGACGACGCCGCAGCCGACCTTCGAGCAGGTGTGGAACTGGAAGCGCAACGTCGAGGGCGGCCTCGCGCTCTACCTGCAGAAGCGCGCCAGCGCGAAGAACTTCCTCGGTCAGAGTGGACGGACTTTCACCGAATCACAGCTCGAGTACGAGACCATGTCCCGCTGGAACGGCGGCGCCTACCACACGTGGGATGCCGCGGCCGCGAAGTGGACGCGGAACGCAATGGTGCTCTGTGATCGCGCGACCGGCAACATCGGTTGGGACCTGAAGGATCCGGCAAACGCCGGCAAGACAGAGGCCGAGCTGCACATGCGGGATGCGGCAAGCTACTCACGGCCGCCGGCCGCCGGGGCACATTGGCGCTACTACGGCATCTGCTATGCGGACCGCGTGCTGGGTTAGCGCGCTGCTCCTGGTCGGCGGCTGCGCCGGCCTGGACAGCGGCGACGTCTCACGCGCGGCGGTCGAAGTCAGCGCGCACACCGAAAGCGGCCGCACCCGGATGGAACTGCGCCGTGACGGAGCTGGCCTTGGCGCCGTCACGCTGGAACGCGACCGCACCGTCGCCTCAGACGCGGAGCCTGCGGCAGTCGACGTTGTCGGCGCCGTGCCGGGGGTTGCAGTTGCCGTGGCCGATCGCTACCCGTCCGCGCCGGGTGCACTGTCCTTCTGCCAGGCAGGCGACGAGCAGTTTCTCCGGGTCCTGTCCTACGCCGGTGTGACGCCGGCGCAGACGCTGTCGCTGAAGGTCGCCAGCTGCCGCGACAATCTCGAGCTGGCGGATCCCGGGCTGGAGTGGGTCGCGGCCAGCTCGATGGTCCGCGTCCATTGGCTCACCGGCCCGAACGGCGCCCCCGAGGTGCGCGCGTTCCAGATCTCCGCAGACGGCACGACACGGGCCGTCGCCAACCGGTGAGCTCCGCTTGGCTACTTCGCTACTTTTCTACGTCTCCACTTTCCACTTCCACCTCCCACTGTCCTCTCGTTGTTTCTACTGCTGCTCCACCTTGTAGCCCTTCTCTTCAAGGAGGGCGAGCAGACCCTCGGGGCCGACGAGGTGCGCGGCGCCGACGACGACGAAGCACGGTGCCGAGCGGGCGAGGCAGGCATCCAGTTGCGGCATCCAGTTGCGGTTGCGCTCGACGATCAGTGAGCGGTAGGCGTCCGGATACTCCTTGAACGAGCCGAGCAGGGTCTGTTCGATGGTAGCGGCGTCGCCGCGCTGCCAGGCAGCGATCAGCGTCTTGAGGGTGGTGTCCTGCGTGTCGAGGTCAGTGACCGTGCTGCGGAGCATCTGTTCCTGGAGCGGCTCCGACATCCTGTCGAAGCGATCGATCTGCGACTCGGCGGTCTCGAGGCCGGAGACCGCCTTTTTCGCCGTCACCGCCTTGTCGTAGAAGTACTTGTCGAGTCCGAGCGATGTGTCGAGGCCGGCCTGCTGCACCTGCATCGCCGTCAGCATCACGGTGACCAGCCACGGCTTCATCGTGCTGAGCATCTCCGGCGGGATGGTGCCGTTCAGGCGCGCGGCCACCAGGGCCGCGGTCTCCTTCGACACCGCCTGCTCGAAGGTGCGGCCGTCGCGGTAGACGCCTTTGGCCATCATCATCGGTGCCGCGGCCAGCATCGAGGTGTCGCCGAGATCGATCTCTTCGACCAGGGTAGCGGACGCGTCGAATGCGCGCTGGTAGGCGGCGTCGAGCGGATAGACGTGCGAGGCCAGCGCATGAACCGATCCCGCGAGGTAGAGCACGCCGGAACCGGACTGCACCTTCCACAGGAAGTTCTTCGCTGCCGCCGGCCGCGGCTGCGCCGCGGCCGCGGCGGCGACGCCGAGCACCACCACCACTGCGAGCGCGACGCGCAGGCGCATGCGCCTCTGGCTGGTACGCATGGCTTGTCTATACCATGGGAGTCATGAGCACTGAAAAGTTCCCGGTGGAGAAGACCGACGAGGAGTGGCGGCAGCAATTGACGGCTGAACAGTACGCGGTGTTGCGCGGCCACGGCACCGAGCGGCCGGGTTCGTGCGCCCTGCTGACCGAGCATCGCGAGGGTGCCTTTACCTGCGCCGGCTGTGGCCAGCCGCTGTTTGTCGGCACGCGGAAGTTCGAGAGTGGAACAGGCTGGCCGAGCTTCGACGCCCCGCTCGAAGGCTCGGTGGCGACGACCGTCGACCGCAGCTACGGCATGCAACGCACGGAAGTGCACTGCAGCCGCTGCGGCGGTCACCTCGGCCACGTGTTCGAAGACGGCCCGCCACCGACCGGCTTGCGCTACTGCATCAACGGCGTGGCGCTGGAGTTCAAGCCGAAGTAGACGTTCGCGGGCATATGACGAACGACGAGGGACGGAGAGATCACAGAGGTAATCTCGCTAACCTCTGTGTTCTCTGTGCGTCCGTGGTGTCGTGCCGGGCCCTGGTAACAGGTGCCAGGCCGGCCGCGGCGGCGCTTTACTGCTGCGTCGACGCGGCCGCGGTGCGCGATACCGGCCTGGCGTAGACCTCGATCTGGGCGACGTCGGACCAGCCGCCGGGGCCGTGTCCGCTGGCCGGCATCAGGTCGGCGAAGCCAACCTCATCGACCTTGGTGAGGTCGACCTTGTCGATGAAGGTGCCGGTCGTGACGACGCGGGCCGGGTCGAGCTTCAGCCACTTGATGTCGGCGACGTTGAACTCGGCGAACAGCCAGTCGCGCATGCTGGAGTCGGCGCGATCGCCGACCAGCATGGTGCCGTCTGCCAGCTTGAGCATCGGCCGGATCTGGTGGAAGCCAGACGTCTTGATGTTCCAGCGGATGCGCGCCAGGCCGCTAAGGTCGGCCATGTTGTTCTTGTCGCGGAGTGCGACGGCGCACGGCGACGTGCACATGCCCGTCCAGATGTGAATCGGGTTGTTCTCGTCACCGGCGCGGCCGGTGATGGCGATGTCCTTGGCGTTGGCGCCGTACAGCTTCAACTCGAGGTTGGCGTTGGCGATCGATTCCTGGGTCACCGGATGCTCGTCGTTCTTGGCGTTCTGCGCCCATTCCTCCCTGAGGAACAGCGCCGGGCGGCGCGCAGGACCACCGGCAGGACGGGCGTCGGCGCCCTGCGCCGCAGGACGTGCCGCCGCCGGCTGACCAGCTGGCGCCGGACGCGGCGCCGGTGCCTGCGCGAGGCCGCTGGAGACGGCGCCAAGGAACAGACACGCAGTCGTGGCGAGGACGTAACTTCGCGACATTCAGCCTCCTGATGATTTGACGGGCGAGTATATACCCGCCCTCGGTCATGCGCAGTCATCCAGGAGCACGTCGCCCCGGAGGTGCAGCATCTCCGCCGCGCAGCAGCACGTCGCTGTTGATCACCCGCAGACATGATGATCCCGGTGCCCGGTGAGGCGACGCGAGCGCCGCGCCGCCAACTCGGTGTCTCATAGAGCTGTGCTGTCGCGCCGCGTGCGGTCCGGATCTCCCGTCACGCCACTCCTCATCGGCCTGGTCCTGACGCTGGCGACCGTCGTCGCCTACTCCTGGTACATCACCGGCCAGATTACCGGCCTGCGGCTGCTGCAGTCCGAGCTCGCCGATCGCAACCGGCGCGAGTCGCTGCAGTTGCTCCGCATCCAGAACGACCTGCACCAGATCGGCCTGGCGATGCGCGACATGCTCGACAACGACGAGCCGTATCCACTGACCGCCTGGACGGCGCAGTTCGCTCGCATCCGTGCCGATCTCGACGATGCGCTGCTGCGGCAGTCGCGTCTGGCGCTGGCGCCGCGCACGCCGGACCAGGCGCGGTTCCTGGCCACCTCGGTGACCCAGTTCTGGGACGCGGTCGATCGCATGTTCGCCATGGCCGGCGCCGGCCAGGAGGAAGCGGCGCGCGTGCAGATTCGACTCTCGCTGCAGGCGCGGCAGGCGGCGCTCAGCACCGCGGTGTCCCGGCTGCTGGTGCAGAACAACGAGGCCGAGGAAGAGACGGCGCAGCGCGTCGAGGCGATCTACCGCCAGGTGCAGCGGCAGGTCTACTGGTTCCTGTCGGCGACGCTCGCGGCGATCGCGCTGACCAGCCTCTACTCGATCCGCGCCAACCGGCGCCTGTTCGCGCGGCTGGCGTCGTTGTCCGACGAGCGGCGGGAGCTGGCACAGGCGCTGATCACGACGCGCGAGTCGACGCTGCGCGAGATCTCTCGCGAGCTGCACGACGAGTTCGGCCAGCTGCTGACGGCGATGGGCTCGATGCTCGGCAGGTCGGCGCGGCAGGCGCCGGAAGGCTCGCCGCTGCGGACGGAGCTGCGCGAGATCGGGGAAATCGCCCAGACGGCGCTCGACCAGGTACGCGGCCTGTCGCAGACGCTGCACCCATCGATCCTCGAGGAGCTTGGTCTCGAGAGCACGGTGGAGTGGTACCTCTCGAGCGCCGGCAGGCAGCTCGGTCTCGAGGTGCGCTACGAGCGCACTGGCAGCAGCAGCTGGATCGACGCGACCACGGCGATTCACGTCTACCGCGTCCTGCAGGAGGCGATCAGCAACGTCGCGCGGCATTCGGGGCAGAGAGAGGCCGAGGTTCGTTTGCACCTGTCGGAGGACGCCCTGCACCTGGAGGTCGAGGATCACGGCCGCGGCATCGAGGGCGCGAGGGACCGCCCTGACGCGGCATCCGCGCTCGCCGCCGAGCCGCGCGGCCTGGGCCTGGTGGCGATGCGCGAACGCGCCGCGCTGCTCGGCGGCACGCTCGCGTTTGCGCGATCGGCGGGCGGCGGCACGGTGGTGCGCCTGACGGTGCCGCGTCGTCACGATCGGGCCGCGCGGCCGGACCGCGGCGGACGGCCATGATCGAGGGCATCGGCTCGCGGCGACGCTCGCCGTTCTGGCAGCTCGTTACCCGGTTCGACAGCTCGCGGCTCGCTCCGGTGATCGCCGCCCGCAACACGCTCGGCGTGCTCGTCGCGCTCGGTGCGGGCATTGCCGCCGGGTCGCCGCTTGGCGGGGTGGCGGCCGCGTCGGGCGCACTGCTCGCCTCGTATTCCGACACCGACGAGCCGTACCGCCGCCGTGCGCAGCGCATGCTGGTGGCGAGCACCGCGATGGCGCTGGCGATCGTCGCCGGCGCCCTCAGCGGCCGTCACCCCGTGCTCGCCATCGCCGGTGCGGCGGCAGCCGCGTTCGCCGCCGGCATGGCGGTCGCGTTCGGGCCGACCGTGACGGAGGTGAGCATCATCAGCCTGGTGATGCTGATCACCTATTCGGCGCAGCCGCTGAGCGCCGTCGACGCGCTCGGCGCCGGCGCCCTGGCGTTTGCCGGGGCGTTGCTGCAGACGACGCTGTCGCTCGCCTTGTGGCCGGTGCGACGGGACGACCCCGAACGGCGCGCGCTCGGGGGGCTCTACCTGGAGATCGCGCGGATGGCGACCGAGCCGGTGGCGAGCGTCGAGTCGCCGCCGGCTACGGCGGCGATCACCCGTGTGCAGCAGATGCTGCGCGGCGCCCCCGACGAGAACCCGCGCACCGAACGGCACCGCTCGCTGCTGGTCCAGGCGGAGCGCATGCGCCTCGCCATCCTGACGCTGCGCCGGTTGCATTGGCGCCTCGAGCAGCAGCCGTCCCCGGCGCCCGATGCGCTGCGACGCTACCTCGATGGCACGCGGCTGGTGGTCGGCGCGATCGCCGAGGCGCTGCTGACAGGGACGGCGCCGCCCTGGCTGGCCGATCGGCTCAGAGAAGCGCAACGGATGGCGGACGAGTGGCGCCGGGACGAGGAGACGCGGGCCGCGGCGGGAGCGCTCGCGCTCGACGTGCGGCTGCAGATGGACGCGTTGAACGGCCAACTGCGGGCCGCGGCCGATCTGGCGGCCAGCGTCGGCCGTACCTCTTGGACGGCAGCAGCTGCCGGCCCTCTTCCGATTGCGGCCGCACCCCGCCGGCGCAGCCGCTCGCCGCTCGGTGTGATCTCGACGGTCCGCGCCAATCTGAGCTTCCGGTCGGCGACCTTTCGCCACGCCGTGCGCCTGGCGGGCGCCGTCGGGATTGCCGAACTGCTCGCGCAGGTGATCGAGTGGCGCCGCGCCTACTGGATTCCGATGACCGTGGCGATCGTCCTCAAGCCCGACTTTGCCGGCACCTTCAGCCGCGGTGTTCTGCGCATCGCCGGCACGCTCGTCGGGTTGCTGTTGGCGACGGCGCTCTTCCACGTCTTTCCACCGAGCACAGTGGTGCAGGCCGCCCTGCTCGGGGTGTTCGTCTTCGTGCTGCGCTGGGCGGGAGCGGCGAATTACGGCGTGTTCACCATTGCCGTTTCGGCGGTGATCGTTCTGCTGATCGCCTTGACGGGTGTGGCGCCCGGGGAGACGATCATGGCCCGCGGCCTCGACACGTCGCTTGGCGGCGTGGTGGCGCTGGTCGCCTACGCGCTCTGGCCAACCTGGGAGCGGCACCGCGTCGGCGATGTTCTCGCCGATCTGCTGCGTGGCTACCGCGACTACTTCGAGGTGGTGGTGCAGGCGCGCACCGGTCCGGCGGCGGCCGCTGCTCGCGAGCTCGATGCCACGCTCGACGGCCGGCGGCTGGCCGCGCGGCTGGCGCGAACCAACCTCGAGGCATCGCTCGAACGGCTGCGCACCGAGCCTGGCACCGCTGCGGCGCGGCTCGAACTGCTGCAACGGATCATGGCCAGCTCGCACCGCTTTGCGCACGCGGCGATGGCACTCGAAGCGGCGCCGCATGCCGGCGGGGATGGCGACGGCCCCGGGCTGGCCCGCTTCGCCGACGCGGTCGACACGACGCTCGGTGTGCTGGCGTCGGCGGTGCAGGACGATCACGCCCTCGCACCGGGCGACCTGCCCGACCTGCGCGAGGCGGTGCATGCGCTCGTGACCGCCGACGCTGGCGGCGGCCGGCCGCCCAGCCTGGTGCACGCCGAGGCCGACCGCATCGCCAACAGCCTCAATACGCTTGCCGAGCAAATCCTGCTGTGGCGGTCCTCGTCACAGACCTGGTGATCGGGAGGCGTAAACTCCTCGCCGCTGCCGGCGGTGCCCGCTTAAAATGCACGCAGTGACATTGCATCGCAGACTGCCGGCCGGGCCGTGGCCGGCGCGGCGATGACGGCCGCGATCACGGTGCTGCTGGTCGACGACCACAACCTGGTGCGGCGCGGTTTCCGCCGGCTGCTCGAGGACGATCCGGGAATCCGGGTGGTTGGTGAAGCCGGTGACGGCGCCGAGGCGATTGCCATGGTCGATCAGTTGCTGCCTGGTGTGGTCGTGATGGATTGCGCGATGCCTGGCACCAGTGGCCTGGTGGCGACCCGCGTGATCCGTGAGCGCCACCCCGGCGTGGCGGTGCTGATGCTCAGCATGCACTCGGAGGACACGCTGGTGCGCGAGGCGATGGAAGCGGGTGCGCGCGGTTACGTGCTGAAGAACGCGCTCGACCTGGATCTTGCCGCCGCCGTTCGCCGCATCGCCGCTGGAGAAACGGTCGTCGATCCGCGGCTGCTGGCGCGGCCGTCCTTAACCGGTGAGCGCACCCGCGGCCTGACGCCGCGGGAACGCGAGGTGCTGCAGCTGATTTGCAATGGCCTGTCGAATCGCGCCATTGCCGAGAAGCTGTCGCTCAGCATGAACACGGTGGCGGTGCACCGCGCCAACATCATGAATACGCTCGGCGTCCATAAGACCGCCGAGCTCGTCGTCTACGCGCTTCAGAACGGCCTCGTCAGCCCGCTGTGAGGCCTCGGGTCCGGTGATGGTGTGCAGGGCGGATGCCGCGGAGCGGACCCGCCGGGAATTCCTGGCGCAATGCGGCACGGCCATCGCTGCCGCCGCGCTGCCGCTCGACTTGTTCGCCCAGGCGGCGCCGCCGCGCGCCGCCGCCCCCGGCTTTCAGCTGGTTGACGTCACCGCCGCCGCCGGGCTGCGTTTCACCCACAACAGCGGCGCCTACGGCGGTAAGCTTCTGCCCGAGACGCTCGGCTCCGGCTGCGCCTTTCTCGACTACGACGCCGACGGCTGGCAGGACATCCTGCTGGTGAACGGCATGGACTGGCCCGGTCACCGGCGTGCACGCTCGACGCTTCGCCTCTATCGCAACAACCGCAACGGCACCTTCAGTGACGTCACGCGCGCAGCCGGGCTCGACGTCGAGCTGTATGGCATGGGTGTCGCCATCGGTGACATCACCAACGACGGTTTCCCGGACATCCTCATCACCTGCGTCGGCCAGAACCGCCTCTTCCGCAACACCGGCAAGGGGACCTTTGTCGACGCGACGAAGGGCAGCGGGCTGGACGGCCGTGTCGGCGTCAGCACGTCGGCGTTGTGGTTCGACTTCGATCGGGACGGCCTGCTCGACCTGTTTGTCTGCAACTACGTCAAGTGGTCCGCCGAGCACGATGTCTTCTGCAGCCTCGACGGCCGCCAGAAATCGTATTGCACCCCCGAGGCGTATCGCGGCGAGACCTGCTGGCTGTTTCGCAACCGCGGCGATGGCCGTTTCGAGGACGTCACCGCCCACTCCGGCGTATTCGATACCAGCTCCAAGGCGCTGGGTGTCGCGCTGATCGATGCGGACAACGACGGCTGGCTCGATCTCTTCGTCGCCAACGACACGCAGCCCAACAAGTTGTATCGCAACCAGCGCAACGGCACGTTCAAGGACATCGCGCTTGAACGCGGTGTCGCGCTGAGCGCCGATGGCAAGGCGCGCGCCGGCATGGGGGTCGACAGTGGGGAATTCGACCGCTCCGGCCGGCCGGGCCTCGCCGTCACCAACTTCGACAACGAGATGATCGGCCTCTACCGGCCGCAACCGACCGGCGTCTTCGAGGACGTCGCACGCCGCGCCGGCGTCGGCTTCGCCTCGCTCAACCGGCTCGGCTTCGGTTGCCTGTTCGCCGACGTCAATCTCGATGGCGCGCTCGATCTGGTGGTCGCCAACGGCCACATCGACGACACGGTGCGGAACATCCGCGGCAATGTCGGCTACGCGCAGCCGCCCTCGCTCTTCCTCAACGACGGCAACGGCGCCTTTCGCGATGTCGTGCCGGCACTAGGCGGCGCCTTCGGCCAATCGCGCGTCGGCCGCGGCCTTGCCTGCGGCGATTTCGACGGCGACGGCGATGTCGACCTGCTGATGACGACGAACAACGGGCCGGCGGTGCTGTTCCGGAACGACCAGCGCAGCGGCAACCGCAGCATCCGCTTCCGCCTGACCGGAACGCGGTCGAACCGCGACGCCATTGGCGCGAGCGTCCGCATCCACCACGGCGGCACCTCGCAATCGCGGCTCGTCAAGACCGGGTCGAGCTACCTGTCCCAGTCGGAGCTGCCGGTCACCTTCGGCGTCGGCCGCAGCGACGGGATCGAGCGGGTGGTCATCTCCTGGCCAAGCGGCCGGGTCGAGGAGTTCAAGAACCTGGCAGCGGGCCGCACCTACAACTGCATCGAAGGAGGGGGAATCTCCTGATCGTCGTCCGGATAGTGCATCCGCACTATTGAGCCAGCTGAACAGCGCCGTTACAGTCGGTGACCCATGCCGCACATCGACCTGCCCGCGGGCGTCCCGGGCATCCGCAGCCTGCTCGCGTTCCGCCCCGACACCGCGGCGCCGATCGCCGCGCTCACCAATGCGCTGATGTGCGCCCCGAATACGCTGTCCGCCGGCGAGCGCGAAGCGATTGCCGCCTACGTCTCGGCACTGAACGGCTGCGTCTTCTGCCGCCACAGCCACCAGGCGATCGCCGCGTGTCATCTCGGCGACGACGTCGCGGCGCAGACCGTTGCCGATCCGGAGGCCGCGCCGGTGTCGCCGAAGCTGAAAGCGTTGCTGGCGGTCGCGGCGCGCGTACAGCGAGGCGGCCATGAGGTGCGCCCCGCGGACATCGATCGAGCCCGGGCGGCAGGGGCGACGGATCGTGAGATCCACGACACCGTCCTGATTGCCGCCGCCTTCTGCATGTTCAACCGCTACGTGGACGGACTCGCGGCGTGGACGCCCGACGATCCGACGGTCTACCGCGCCAGTGCCGCCCGAGTCCTCGAACACGGATACGTCCTCTGACCATGACGACACCCTCACCCGCGAACCTGATCGGCCGCCGGGGGCGCCACGGCGGCCGCATCGCGCTCACCATCGCACTGCTGCTCCTGCCGGTGGCCACGGCGTCCGCGCAGACCGCCGTGGCATCGTTGTCGGGCCGCGTCACCGACCCGCAGTCGTCCGCCGTCGCAGGGGCGCAGGTCACACTGCGCAACGGCGACACCGGCACGACACTCACGGCCGTCACGGACACGGCGGGCCGCTACGCGGTGCCGATGGTGCCGCCTGGCACCTACGAGCTGACCGTCGACTCGACAGGCTTTGCCTCCTGGCGCGGCGCCGCCATCGGCTTGCAGGTCGGGCAGGATCATCAGCTCGACGTGCCGCTGTCATTGGCGGCCGTCCAGGAGTCGCTGGTGGTGCGAGAGGCCGCGCGCATCGTCACGACAGCCGTGGACGGCGTGATCGCCGCACCGCAGATCCAGTCGATGCCCTTGAACGGCCGCAACTTCCTCGAGCTCGCCTTGCTCGTGCCTGGCAACCAGCCGGCACCGACCTTCGATCCAACCAAGACCAACAGCATGCTGGTCTCTTCGGCGGGCCAGATGGGCCGCGGTGGCAACATCACCATCGACGGCCAGGACAACAACGACGACGTCGTCGGCGGGCCGCTGCTGAACCTGCCAATCGATGCGGTGCAGGAGTTCCAGATCGCCACCAACCGCTTCGCGGCAGACCAGGGACGCTCGGCGTCGTCGGTCATCAACATCGTCACCCGGTCGGGCAGCAACACGCTGCACGGCAGTGCGTCGCTCTACGCGCGCGATGATGCGTGGCAGGCACGGCCGGTGACCGTCGCCGCGACCTTCGAGGTGCCGCCGTTCGACCGGCAGCAGATTTCCGGCGCCGTCGGCGGGCCGCTGCGTACCGATCGTGCCTTCTGGTTCGGCGCCGCCGAGTACCGTAACCAGGATGGCGCGGTGCTCACCGGCGCACGCGATACGGCGACGCGCACCATCACCCGTGGCTTCGCCGCGGCGCCATTGGACGATGCACTATGGTTACTGCGGCTGGACGTCGGGGCGGCGGCCAGCCGGTTCACCGCCCGCTACGCCGGTGAGGACGCCTCCGACACCGCGGCGAGTGCGGTCGACCGGGCAATCGGCTCGGCAACCCAGCGCCAGCGGGCCAGCAACGCCTACCACGCCCTGCTCGGGTCGTGGACTGCCGTCGCTTCGCCGACGATGGTCAACGCCCTGAACGTCAGCCTCAGCACCTTCCGGAATACAACGGTGCCGGTGGCCGAGCTGCCGCAGTTGACGTTCCCGAGCCTGCAGGACGGCGCGTCCTTCCGCATGCCCCAGGAGACGACGCAGCGGCGCCTGCAGGTGAGCGACAACCTGTCGCTGGTGCGCGGCGCGCATACCGTGCGGGTCGGCGGCCAGCTCGAACGCATCGATGCGCGGTTCGTGCTTGGCGTGTTCCAGCAGGGGCGCGTCGAGCTGGTCGAGGATTTTCCGAGCTTCGACCACAACGGCGACGGCCGCATCGACGATGCCGATCTGTTGTTCTCGGTGACGCTGCGCAGCGGCAATCCGACACAGGCGCTCGATCTGCCCAACTCGGACAACACGCACGTGGCGGCGTTCGTCCACGACGACTGGAACGTCGGCGAGCGGCTGACGGTGAACGCCGGGCTGCGCTACGAAGTCGACACCGAGGTGAACAACCAGGGACGTGCTCGGCGAGCTGAACCCGATCGTGGCCCCGTTTGTCGGCGCTGAGCGGCGCCGTGATCTGAACAACCTGGCACCACGGATCGGGTTTGCCTGGAGCGCGCCGCACGGCCGACTCGTCGTGCGGGGCGGCTACGGTCTCTACCACGATCGCATCGTCCTGCAGGTGCAGTCCCTCGAACGCGGGCTGGATGGCCGCGCCCTCCCGATCGAGGTCCGCGCCGGCAATGCGTTCTTCCTCGACCCGGCGACTGGCCGTGTCCCGCCGTTTGCGCCGACGCTTGCGGAGCCATTCACTGGCTTCGTGCTGCCGGGCGCCGGCGCGTCGGGCATCAACATCATCGATCCGCACCTGCAGGCGCCGGCGGTCAACGAGTTCCACCTCGGGGTCGAAACGCAGCTGCTCGGCGCGCGCGCGCGCATCGACGCCGTGCACAACCAGGGCACGCACTTCCTGATCGGCCGCACCGTGGCGGAGGTGTTCAATCCCGTCGTCGGCGGCCCCGATCGCGTGATCAACATCGAGTCGAGCGCCCGCACCCGCTACGACGCGCTGCTCGTCTCGGCCGACCGGCCGCTCGGCGCGCGCGGTGCCGTACGCATCGCCTACACGCTGGCGAAGTCGTCGAACTATGCCAACGACGACCAGATTCCATTCCTGAACGGGCCCATCGATCCGCACGACCTGCGGCGCGAGTATGGGCCGACGCCGAACGATCGGCGGCACCGCGTCGTCGCCTCCGGCCAGGCGTCCGTGGCGGGCGGCATCAACGTCGCCGCGCTCTGGACCGCGTCCTCGGGCGTGCCGATGGACATCATCCTTCCCGACGGCTCGACCAGGATCCCGTCGCTGCAGCGCAACGCCGGCGGGCGGATGTTCACGGCCGCGGCGGAATTGAACGGGTTCATCACCCGCACCAACGCCGCCGGTGGCATCGGCGGTGTACCGCTGCCGCTCGTCGCCGAGGGCGCGCGCTTCAACGATGCCTTCAACTCGCTCGACCTGCGGGTGTCGCGGCCGTTCGCCATTGCCCGGAACGTGCGCATCGAGCCGATGCTCGAAGTCTTCAACCTGTTCAACGTCACCAACGTGCTGGGCACCGGCAACGTCAACTATTCCGGCTTCACCAACGTGCTCGTACGCGACTCGCAGGATCCCTCGCAACCGGGGTTCCTGACCTCGAGCTCGTTCGGCCAGCCGGTGGCCACGGCCGGTGGCGTCTTCGGCTCCGGCGGGCCGCGCGCGATGCAATTCGCGGCGCGCGTCACCTTCTAGTGTCAGGGACGCCCCGCCTCGGTGCGTGGGCAGCGACTGCGATGGTGGTCGGCGAGGTCGTCGGCGTCGGCATCTTCCTGACGCCGGCGACAATGATGCGGACGCTCGGCACCCCGGCACGGGCGCTGGCGATCTGGGTGGTGATGGGCCTGCTCTCAGTCGCTGGAGCGCTCTGCTACGCCGAGCTGACCACCCGCTTCCCGAAGGCGGGAGGCAGCTACGTCTTCCTGCGCGAGGCGTTCGGTCCGCGGTGTGCCTTCGTCTACGGATGGATGGCGTTGCTGGTGGTCGATCCCGGGCTGACGGCGGCGCTCGGCATCGGCTTCAGCCAGTACGCCCTTGCCGTCACCGGTGGGCCGGCCGCGCTCGGGGTGCCGGTGGCGCTCGGCGCGATCGTGGCGTTCGGGTTCCTGACGCTCCTCGGCATGTCGGCCAGCGCGCGACTGCTGCGCTGGAGCGCGAATGCGAAGCTGGCGGCGGTGGCCGTGCTGCTGATGGCCGCGGCGATCGGCACCGGTAGCGACTCGACGGCAACGAGCCGTGCATCCGCCGCGGCGTTGCCGCTCGGGCCTGCGGCACTGGCCGGTTCACTGATCGCCGCGTTCTTTGCGTTCGGTGGCTGGTGGGACCTTGGCCGGATGAGCGAGGAGGTCGAGGCGCCGCGCCGGACCATGCCGCGCGCCTTGCTCGGCGGCATCGCCCTTGTCACCGCGATCTACGTCCTGGTCACCGCAACCTTCGTCATGTCGACCGACGGCTCGATCAGCAGCAGCGATGACGCGCTGGTGACCGTGATCGGCGCCGGCCTGTTCGGCGATCGTGCGGCGCGGTTGCTGGCGCTGATCGTGGTGATTGCCGTATCGGGAAGCCTGGCGGCGGTGCTGCTCGGCGCGCCGCGCGTCTACCTGGCGATGGCGCGTGATGGTGTGTTCCCGGAGCGGTTGGCGCGCGTCGACGCGCGTCGCGGCACCTTTCCGGCCGCCACCGCCGTGCAGGTGGGGCTGGCCAGCGTGCTGGTCGCACTCGGCACGTTCGATCAAATCCTGGCTTACTTCGTGCCTGGCGCGGTGTTCTTCCTCGGCCTGTCGGCAGCATCGGTCCTGGTGCTGCCGCGCCCCGCGCCGACGAGGAGGTGTTCCGGATGCCGCTGCATCCGCTGCCGATCGCGTTGTTTCTGCTGCTGATCGCGGCGATGCTCGTGCTGTTCGCGGCGGGGCAGACGCGGCAGACGTTGCTTGGCGCTGCGGTGATTGCCGCCGGCGTGCCGGTCGCCTGGCTGGCGATACCCAGGGTCCGGCGCGGCAAGCCAGGGTCCGCGTAGCGGTAGTAGGCCGGGGTTCCGCGGGTCGGCCGCGTTTTGCGGGTAGGCCCGGTTTGTCGGGTAGGCCGGGTTCCGCGTAGCGGACCCGGCACGCCCGGCGGGTCGGCTACGCCGCACCCGCCCTACGTCGCTACGCCGCACCCGCCCTACGTCGCTACGCCACGACGCCGCACCGCCCTACGTCGTCACGTGTCAGGCGAGGGGAGTCGAGGATGGGTCGGCCCGGACGTAGCGCTGGACCAGCGCGAGCAGCGACTCGAAGTGAAACGGCTTTTCCAGCCAGGCGTTCGCGCGCAGCTCGGCGCTGCCGGGCTCATCCGGTTCGCACGAGGTGACCACGATGGTCGGGATCGAGGCGAGCGTCAGACTGCGGAGTTGAAGGGCGCGGAAGTCGCGGCCGCTGAGCGAGCCCGGCAGCAGGAGGTCCAGGAGGACGAGGGCAACGCTGCGAGGGTTCGAAGCAAGGTGCGCCATCGCCTGCTCGCCATTTGCCGCCTCGATGACGCTGAAACCGTGCAGCTCGAGCAGCTGCGCGATGCCGACCCGCACGTCATCGCGGTCCTCGACCACGAGAATATAGCCACGTCGCGGACCCTGCGGCATCTCGTAGCGCCGGTCCGGTAAGTTGACGGAACGCGTATCCGGCTGCACCGCAGTCAGCTGGTCCATGGTGGCACTCCTCGGGACGGCAGCAAATAGTCCACGAAACGTGCCACGCCCGTGTCACGCCTGGGCTCGGAACGCTGCACGGGCCGTGGCCGGTTCCATGAAGAGAAACGCCAGCGCGGCGCCGATGCTAACGGAGAAGCAGATAACCGCCACAATCGAGCGATCGGCGCCAATCAGGACGCCGGCCGCCATCAGCGCGAGCACGAACAGCCAGTCCGCCGCCCGAATCCAAGGCGCCTCGCGCCGCCGTGCCCAGCGCAACTCGGCTGGGTGGAACCGCGAGGTGAACCACAGGTTGAGCCGCAGGTTCGCGGCCACGATCACGGCGGCGAGCAGCGCGACAAAGAAGATTCTTCCTGATTGCCCGCCGATCGATGCACGTGCCTGCCACCCTGGCACCAGCATCACCCAGTAGACCGCTGCAGCGGCAACCTGGTGAAATTCCCACCACCAGCGCGGCGAGCTCTCGACAGCCACCCCGCCGTGCCTTCCCTGGCGTTCGAGTGCCTCAAGCAGTTCGCGCCCCGAGGCAAAACGATCCTCCCGGTTGACCTGCAGCGCCCGCACGACACTGGCCGGGATGGGCACCTCGGCGGGCCCGCCGTGCCCCGGGTGGCGACCGGTCAGCATCTCGAAGTACAGCACCCCGAACGCGTAGATGTCTGCGCGCCGATCGACGTCGACGCCGGCCAGCTGTTCAGGCGCCATGTAGGCCGGTGTCCCGAGCAGCGCGCCCTCGTGCGTCAGGCGGGAGTATCCCTCCTCCACCTGGGCGATGCCGAAATCGATGACCTTGATCCCCTCATTCGTCAACACGATGTTCTCGGGCTTGAGGTCGCGATGGACGACGCCGGCCGCATGGGCCGCCGCCAGCGCCCGGGCGATACTCGAGCGCCACCGTGCGCGCTCGCGCTGGATCGAACCGCCCCGCGGCCAGCACCTGCCGCAACGTGGGCCCCGGCACGTACTCGGATGCGATGAACAGCTGTCCGTCGTACTCCTCGAGCGCGTAGACGGTGGCGATGCACGGATGCGCCACCGCGGCTGCGGCGCGGGCCTCGCGACGCAGCCGTTCGCGAAGGCTCTCGTCTGCGCCGCCCCGGGCCACCGCCTTCAGCGCGACGGCCCTGCGCAGGCGGCGGTCTTCCGCGAGGTAGACGACGCCCATGCCGCCGCGTCCGAGCTCGCTGCGGATCTCGTACTGGCCGACGTGCGTGCCGGGCGCCAGCGATTCCTCCTCGACGCCTGGCCCGTCCTGGTCGACCACTGGCGGGTGCTCGAGGAAATCCCCGGCAGTCTCGTGCGCCTGCAGCAGCGCTTCAGCCTGGCGTCGCAGTTCCTCGTCACCGCCGCAGGCTTCGCGCAGCCAGTCCGCCCGCTTCGATTGCGGTTGATCGAGCGCCTGCTGGAAGACGCGTTTCAGCTGCTGGTAGGGGGGCGGCGTCACGAGCGCGCGGTATCGCCGGGATCGGCGTCGAGTGCGTTCTTGAGCCAGGCGCGGGCCATTGCCCATTCACGCTTGACGGTCGCCGGCGAGAGGGCAACGGCTTCCGCCGTCTCCTCGATGGTGAGGCCGCCGAAGTAGCGCAACTCGACGATGCGTGCTTGCTGATGGTCGAGGGCGGCAAGCCGGGTGAGCGCTTCGTCGAGCGCGAGCAGGTCGACATCCGGCGGCTGTGTCGCGCCGTGTGCCTCGCCGAGGTTGTCATCGCCGAGCGTGACCCGCTGCGGCGCGCCGCCGCGTTTCGCCGCGCGGCGGCTGCGCGCCCGCTGCACCAGGATCTGCCGCATCGACAGCGCGGCGATGGCGAGGAAGTGGGTGCGGTTCTGGAACTCGCGCGGCCGCTCGGCGGCGAGCCGGACGTACGCTTCGTTGACGAGAGCGGTCGGCTGCAGCGTCTGGCCGGGCCGCTCGCGCCGAATGTAACCCGCCGCGATGCGGCGGAGCTCGCCGTAGACGAGTGGCATCAAGGCATCGAACGCCGGACCCGGTCTGTTGTTCTCGTCCACGAGCTGTCGAAGCCGACCGGCCCGCGCTATTCCCGCCGGATCTTGACCGACTTGATGACGATGTCCTTGCGCGGCCGGTCGCGCTCGCCGGTCGGTGTGCTGCCGATCGCGCGAACGACGTCCATGCCCTCGACCACCTCGCCAAACACCGAGTGGCGATCGTCGAGATGCGGCGTCGGCCCGAGCGTGACGAAGAACTGGCCGCCGTTGGTGTTCGGCCCGCGGTTGGCCATCGACAGGATGCCCGCCTTGTTGTGCCGGGCCTTCGGATGAAACTCGTCGGCGAAGTTGTAGCCGGGACCGCCGATGCCCTGGCCGAGCGGGTCGCCACCCTGGATCATGAACCCATCAATTACACGATGGAAGATCCCGCCGTCGTAGTAGGGCGTGGTGACCTTCTGGTTCGTGCGGGGATCCGTCCACTCCCGGGTCCCTTCGGCGAGTCCGATGAAGTTCTCGACCGTGTTGGGAGCTTCGGCATCGTAGAGCCGGATGGTGAAATCACCCTCGGTGGTGACGAAGTCGGCGTAGACCGGCAAGTTGGCTCCTTGTGTGCAACAGTGCGAGCAGATAGGACTGAACTCGTCAAAGGATATCACTCCGCCACGTTAGAATTTTGATCATGAGCGTCGCTCTTCGCACTGCTGACGACCAGCGTCTCGACCACATTGCCGCCGGCACCAGCGACGACCCGTTTGGCGTCCTGGGTCGGCATCAGACCACGCTCAACGGCAAGCCCGCCGTCACCATCCGCACGCTGCAGCCGGCCGCGACGTCGGTCGAACTCGTGACGCCGACGCAGGTGGTGCCGATGCAACGCGTCCGCGGCGAGGGGTTGTTTGAAGCCGCCGTACCGCTCGAGGGCAGGGCCGCACACGAGTTCGGCTACCGCCTGCGTGTGCACGGCCCGGGCGGTTCGCGCGAGACCGCTGACTCCTACCAGTTCGGCCAGGTTCTGACCGACTTCGACCTGCACCTGCTCAGCGAGGGCACGCACTACCGCGCGTGGGAGAAGCTCGGTTCACACCGCATGACCATCGGCGACGTCAGCGGTGTGCACTTCGCGGTGTGGGCCCCGAACGCGCAGCGCGTCAGCGTGATCGGCGACTTCAACGGCTGGGACGGCCGGGTGAACCCGATGCGCCGCCTGGTCCCGTCCGGGATCTGGGAGATCTTTCTGCCCGATCTTCCCGACGGCACCATCTACAAGTACGAGATCCGCACGCCCGCCGGGCACCTGCTGGAGAAGGCCGATCCATACGGCCGCCGCTTCGAGGTGCCGCCTCGCACCGCCACCATCGTCGACACCGATGAGGCGGCGCAGTGGAGCGACGGCGACTGGATGCAGGATCGCCCGGCGATGCGCGGCTGGCACGAGCGGCCGATGTCGGTCTACGAGGTGCACCTGGGCTCGTGGCGCCGCTGCCCGGAGGAAGACAACCGCTTCCTGACCTACCGCGAACTGGCCGACACGCTGGTGCCGTACGTGCGCGAGATGGGGTTCACCCACATCGAGCTGATGCCGGTGATGGAGCACCCGTTCTCCGGCTCGTGGGGCTATCAGGTCACCGGGTTCTTTGCGCCGACCAGCCGGTTCGGTAGCCCCGCCGACTTCCGCTACTTCGTCGACCGCTGCCACCAGCACGGACTCGGTGTGCTGCTCGATTGGGTGCCCGGCCACTTCCCGAAGGACCGGCATGGCCTGGCGCAGTTCGACGGAACCGCGTTGTACGAGCACGCCGACCCGCGCAAGGGCGAACATCGCGACTGGGGGACGTTGATCTTCAACTACGGCCGCAGCGAGGTGCGCACGTTCCTGCTGAGCAACGCCCTGTTCTGGCTCGACGAGTTCCATGTCGACGGCCTGCGCGTCGATGCCGTGGCCTCGATGCTCTACCTGGACTACTCGCGCAACGCCGGCGAGTGGATCCCGAATCAGTACGGCGGCCGCGAGAACCTCGAGGCGGTGGCCTTCTTCAAGGAGCTGAACACCGCGACCCATGGCCGCGTGCTCGGCACCATCACCGTCGCCGAGGAGTCGACCTCCTGGCCGGCGGTAAGCCGTCCCACCTACGTCGGCGGCCTCGGCTTCACCTACAAGTGGAACATGGGGTGGATGCACGACATCCTCGAGTACATGAAGGAGGATCCGGTGCACCGCCGCTGGCATCACGGCCAGATCACCTTCTCGATGCTCTACGCCTTCACCGAGAACTTCGTCCTGCCGTTCTCGCACGATGAAGTGGTGCACGGCAAGCGCTCGATGCTCGACAAGATGCCGGGGGACGTCTGGCAGAAACACGCCAACCTGCGCGCGCTCTACGGCTACATGTTCGCGCACCCGGGCAAGAAGCTGCTGTTCATGGGCAGCGAATTCGGCCAGTGGCGCGAGTGGGCGGTGGAGCAGAGCCTCGACTGGCACCTGCTCGACGAGCCGAGCCATGCCGGGCTGCGACGCTGGGTGCAGGACCTCAACCACCTCTACCAGCGCGAGGCATCACTGCACCAGGTCGACTTCGAGGGGCCCGGCTTCTGCTGGATCGACGCCAACGACAGCGAGAACAGCGTCGTCTCCTTCGTCCGCCGCGCCCGCAACAGCGCCGACTTCACCGTCATCCTGGTGAACTTCACCCCCGTGCCGCGGCCGGCGTACCACATCGGCGTGCCTGAAGGCGGCTGGTACCGCGAGCTGCTGAACAGCGATGCCGAGATGTATGGCGGCAGCAACATGGGCAACGGCGGCGGCGTCCTGGCGGTGGACGAGCCCTCGCACGGCTTCAGCCATTCGCTGACCGTGACCGTGCCTCCGCTCGGCTGCATCGTTTTGAAGCGGTAACGCTCTGTCGCGTCGCGTCCGCCTCCAGGCGGAGGTCCTGCGTCGGCGTCGCCGCGTCGGCGTCACCGCGTCGGCGTCACCGTCAGGCCGACCGCATCATCAGCGCGTCGATCTCGGCGCGCGCCGGCACACCGCCGATCGCTCCTTGCCTGGTGCAGCTCACCGCCGCCGCGGCATTGGCGAACCGCAGCATCTCGAACGGTGCGTCGCCGCGGAGCAGCGCGTAGATGAACGCGCCGCGGAACACGTCTCCGGCGCCGGTCGTGTCGACCGCCTCGATGCGGTAGCCAGGCGCCTGCACCAGTGCATCACCGGCCAGCATCACCGCGCCACGCGCGCCGAGTGTGACGCACAGCAGCCCGTCGTGGCTGCGGCGCAGCGCCCGCAGCGCCGCTTCGAGGGTGCGTTCGCCGGTGAGCGCCGCCGCGACGTGCTCAGCGAAGATCGGCACGGTGACGGCCGCTACCAGTTCCGACGTACGCGCCGTGACCTGGTCGATGTCGCTCGTCACCTGCAGGCCAGCCGCCCGCGCCAGCCGTGCCGCCGCGATCGCCGCCTCTTCCTCGACGGCGTCGACGTGCAGCAGCCGCGCCCCGCCCAGCACGCCGGCGCCGCGTTCGTCGGGACGCAGTGTCAACGCCGGGTCACGATGCCAGAGCACTACCCGTTCGCCGCTCCGTTGGTCGATGACGATCACGGCATAGCGATTCGCCACCGGCCTGATGACCGCGCTGGCGAGATCGATCCCGCGGCGCTCGAGCTCCTGCCTGATGCGCGTGCCGTGCTCATCGCTGCCGAAGGCGCCGACATAGCGTGTCGACAGGCCCAGGGCGGCGCACGTCGATAACGTCGTCGCGACCTGGCCGCCGGGCAGCACGTCACGGCTCGTGATCTGTACCTTCGAGCTGGCGCCGTCGGGCTGCGGGTATGACGGGACGCGGTAGACCGTGTCGATCGAGTTCTCACCGATGCCGACGACATCGACGGCAGGGAAGTCGGGAGTCACGCCAGGGACCATCGATATGCCGCCTCTGCTTGCCAGTGCTGCTGCGCGGCGATGGCGTAGAGGCGGTCCAGCGTCGCCTGCGGCACGACGAAGATCGGCACGGCGGCGCGGGCCCGAGCCAGTGCTGCGTCGTCCGGCAATGCCGCAAGCGCCGTCTCAGTCACCATCACCGGGCGGGTCACGAAGCGCTCGCTGGACAGCAGCCGCCGCACCACCAGGCGCCGCTCGGCAACGAACAGGGCACGATCACGCGCCGCATGCGCATCGCGCAGGTTCCGGCAGTCGTCCAGACGGCCGTCGCCGGCATCGGAGACACGAACGATCGCCACAGACGCATCGTATCGCCGAACCCGTCTTCCGGCCGTTCGCCGCCAGTGGTACCAAATGCCAACGCCGGGGGGCGAGCGCCGCGGCACGCCGGACGAGGCGTCACCGCGCCGGGAAGAGGCGAATTCCGCCGCGGTCTTGACGTGGTGCGCGCCGCTTGACGAGGCGCTGCCGACGCCTGATAGTGCTGGGATGGAAGCCGGTTCGCGGCAGATGGGGATCGTGCGCATCTTCGGCGTCGCCACCGCGCTCGGCGTGTTCTCCGGCCTGCAGGCCTACAACTACGTGTCGCTGTTCACCGACCACGAGCAGCCGTTCCTGACGCTGCTGGCCCTGAACCTGACTTACTGGTACGGGTGGGCGGTGCTGGTGCCGGGCATGGTGTGGATGGCGCGCCGCTACCGGTTCGAGCGCCAGGTCTGGCCGCGCTCGATGGCGATGCACGCGGCTGCCGTCATCGTCTTCACCGCGACCCATGCGGTGCTCGCCACCTCCTCGCGCGTCGCGGTGATGACGTTGCTGGCCGGCCGCGAGACCGAGTGGTGGCCCGCCTTCCGCGAGCTGTTCTTCCTCAATTTCGACTGGGAGATGATGACCTACTGGGCGGTCATCGGCCTGAGCCAGGCGCTCGACTACCAACGCGAGTCGCAGGAGCGCACGCTGACTGCCGCGCAGTTGCAGACGCGTCTGGCCGAAGCGCAGCTCCAGGCGCTGCAGCGGCAGCTCCACCCGCACTTCCTGTTCAATACGCTGCACACCATATCAGCGCTGATCCATCGTGACCCCGAGTCGGCGGACGACATGCTGGCGCGTCTCAGCGACCTGCTGCGCCTGACGCTCGATCGTATCGGCACGCAGCAGCTGACACTGAAAGCGGAGCTCGACTTCCTCCGCAAGTACCTCGAGATCGAGCAGACGCGCTTCGGCGATCGGCTGCAGGTGCAGATGGACATCGAGCCCGGCACGCTCGACGCTGCCGTTCCCAACCTGCTGCTGCAGCCGCTGGTCGAGAACGCGCTCCGCCACGGCATCGGCCCGAAGATCGGCGGCGGCCGGCTGGAGGTCAGCGCCAGACGCGATGGCGACCGGCTGTGGCTGGTAGTACACGACGATGGCCGCGGCGTCACCGCAGACAAGCTGAATGCGTTCAATACCGGCGTCGGGCTGCGCAATACCCGGTCGCGGCTCGAGCACCTCTATGGCGACAATCATCGCTTCGACTTCCGGCCGGTGCCCGGTGGCGGCCTCGACGTCACCATCGTCATCCCCTTTACCGTCGAAGCGAACCCGGACATGGCGCCGGACATGGAGAGCGTGGCGTGACCAAGATTCGAACCCTGGTGGTCGATGACGAGCCGATTGCGCGCGAACGCGTGCTCTCGCTGCTGCAGCACGAGCAGGACGTCGAGGTCATCGGTGAATGCGGCGACGGTCCGCAGGCAATCGCTTCGATCCAGCACCTGGCGCCAGACCTCGTCTTTCTCGACGTGCAGATGCCGGGCTGCGACGGCTTCGGCGTGATCAACGCCGTCGGCGTCGACAAGATGCCGGCGGTGATCTTCATCACCGCCTACGACGAGTACGCGCTGCGCGCCTTCGAGGTCCGCGCCCTCGATTACCTGCTGAAGCCGTTCGGCCGCGATCGCTTCCAGGAGACACTGCAGCACGCCCGTGCCTCGCTCGAACGCCGCCGCGTCGGCGATCTCGGCCGCCGCCTGCTGGCGCTGGTCAACGACATCAAGCCGCAACCGGCACGGTTGGAACGGCTGGTGGTCAAGTCCGGCGGCCGCGTGTTCTTCCTGCGCACCGATGAAATCGACTGGATCGAGGCGGCCGGCAACTACGTGCGGCTGCATCTCGGGCAGGAGGCACACCTGTTCCGCGAGACGATGAACCGGATGGAAGGGCGGCTCGATCCGCGCCGCTTCGCCCGCATCCACCGCTCGCGCATCGTCAACACCGAGCGCATCAAGGAACTGCAGCCCTGGTTCAACGGCGAGCACGTCGTCATCCTGCGCGATGGCACGCGGCTGACGCTGTCCCGCGGCTACAAGGACCGCCTGCAGGAACAGATCGGGAAGCTCTAGGGAACGTTCGGGTTGTTCGGGTCGTTCGGGTTGTTCGGGACGTTCGACTTGTTCGGAGCGTTCGGAGCGTTCGGAGCGTTCGGAGTCGTTCGGATTGTTCGAGTTGTTCGGATCGTTCGAGTTGTTCGGATCGTTCGCGGCAATGGCAGTCGTCGGCGCACTCGGGGCATTGCGCTGCCGCGCTCGGATCGCGGATGCGGTGCGCTTGGCTTGAGCTGAGTGCAGGTAACGTTGAAGCTTTGCGATGGCCTGCAGCCCGCCGACGGCGATTGCGTCCAGCCTGTCGTGGTCGGCGACCGAGAAGTAGCCGATGCTGACTCCCTTACGCAGCAGCGACTGCGTCTCCAGCACCGAGCCGCGCGCTATATCCAGGAACCTCGCGAAGTCGTCGGGATTGAATCGTCCAAAACCTTCCGCGATGTTCCGCGCCGCCGAATCACTTGCATCCCGTAGCTGATCGCGGAACTTGAAGTCGTTCAACGCTGGCCCGCGAGCCGTGGCCTTCCAGGCCTCTACGCTCAGCTTGAACATCAACTGCCAGGCAAGTAGTTCCTCGAAGCGCTTTGCGGCCATCCGGGGCAGCGGGGCACACCGCGTGCCGGCTCAAGCAGCCGCGAAATCGACAAGAAACGCCTCACTGCCGCCCCGCAGATGGCAGGAACAGCGATCGTCACGCTGCCACCGCCTGAACATTTCGCAAACACCGGAACATTCCGAACCCCGAACAGTCCGAACGCCCGAACGCCCGAACGCCCGAACGCCCGAACGCCCGAACGCCCGAACGCCCCGAACGCCCCGAACATTCCTATGTCGTTCGTCGTTCGGCGCCTTTATAGGTGCCGAGCACTCGCGTCCATGTGGCGAACTCACCGAGGTGGGTGAGGGCGCGCTCGCAGGCGAGGTCGTCGCGACGCGCGTCGACCTCGACGTAGAAGAGGTATTCCCACGGCCGACCTCGTAGCGGCCGGCTCTCCAGCTTCGACAGGTTGATGTCGCGCAGGGCGAAGACGCTCAGCGCCTTGAAGAGCGCGCCGGGCGTGCTTGGCAGGGCGAAGACGATGGTGGTCTTGTTCGCTTCCGCCGCCGGGGTGCCGCCGATGATGGCGAAGCGCGTGATGTTGAACTCGAAATCCTGCACCGCGTCCTGCAGCACCTCGAGGCCGAAGACCTCGGCCGCCCGCCGGGAGGCGAGTGCGGCGGCACCGGCGAGCTTCTGCTCGGCGACGAGCTTGGCGCCGCCGGCGGTGTCGTAGACCGCCTCGACGGTGACGCCCATTCCCTTGAGGTAGCGCTCGCACTGCGCCAGCGCCTGCGGATGGGAGTAGACGATCGTGACGTCAGCTGATGCGGGTCCCGGGCAGCGCCTGCAGGCAATGGACGACGTCGAGCTCGACCTCGCCGGTGATCGACAGCTCGTGGTCGAGCAGCAGGTCGTAGTTGCGATGGATGGTACCGCCAATCGAGTTTTCCAGCGGCACGACGCCGTGCGTCGCGCGTTTCTGCACCACCGCCTCGAACACGTCGTCGAAGCTCTTGCAGGGCAGCGTCTCGGCATGCGCGCCGCCGAACTGCCGCGCCGCCGCCTCGCTGTAGGCGCCGGGCTCCCCCTGATACGCAAGTCTCACGGTGTCTCCTGAACACCCGCGCTGGCGCGCGGACGAGGCGCCGGCAGCATTGCCGGCGCGGCGACGATGACGGTGGCGATGCGCATCAGCCGGCAGCGCGGCGTTGTCGCCGACGGTGAATCCCCCAGGCCAGCAGCGCCGTCGCAGCGCGGCCGTGGCGGCGTGGGTCATCTCGGGCCGGCCACCTTGGCGGTCATGTAGCCGGCCAGCAGCGCCGCCACGATCTGCGCGGCAGCAGCCCGAGCAGCACCTTCGTGCGGCCAGTGACGCGCTCGAGCGGGTCGCCGCGGCGTGCGATCGTCGCCAGCCGAGGACCTGGCCGATGACGCAGCACCAGCAGCCGCCGAGCACGGGACGAGGCTGCGCACAGGTCCGACTCACGGGCATTGCGATGCCCCAGGCACCTTGCTACTGGAGGAACTGCAGCCGTGATGAACGAGACGACGATCGACGGATCGAGAGCGCCAGGCAGACCGACGCGCGATCACCAGGTGATCGATGCGCTCCGGCTTGAGCGGGTCGAGGACCAGGCGACGCGACGTAGCCGCCGGCGAAGCCGCCCAGCGTGCGCGTAGTTGTCGATGCCCGGGATCAGCAGGACCCCAGATCACGAGCATCGATGATGTAGCTCGATCGCGTAGGCTGCGGGCCATGCCGCTGCCGCTGCGGTGGCCGTAGTGCGAGCACCGCGCCGATCAGCCCGGCGATCGACGCCGAGGCGCCGACGGTGAACTGACCGCCGCGCAGGAACGGCAGCGCCGGGAAGAAGGCGCCGGCGACCGAACTGAGTAGGAAGCCGGCGATCGCCGCCGGCGGTGTAGATGATCACCATGCGGCCGGGACCGTAGACAGGTCGGCGATCGCCGGCGCGAGCTGCCGCACGGCCATCATGTTGAACAGGATGTGCAGGAGGCCGCCGTGCAGCCAGCCGGCGCTCAGCACCGTCCACCAGCGGCCGATGCCGAAGACCGGCACGCGCGCCGCTCGCGCCGAACAGGAACAGCGCTTCGGTGTTCGGCGCGAGCAGGGAGAACATGCTGCCGCGGCCGCCGATCTCGCCACGCGAGAACACCAGCGTCAGCACGTAGACGACGACGCAGGTGCCGATGACGAACGGCACGAAGCCGAGGTCGTCGCCGAGCGACCGCAGCGCCGGCGCGAAGCCCCACAGCCCCGGGTTGCGGCGGCCGCAGTTGTAGCAGCGTGTCGTCGCCGACACCGACGAGCACGCCGCACGATGTGCAGATGACGGAGCCGGTCCGCTGCCGTTTCAGCACCGTCCCGATGATAGCCTTAGTGCCGGAGCCCGGTACGGGATCGGTGCCGTGGAGTGTGCGATCTGAGGCGTGGGGCTATGAGGCTGATCGTCGGCATCACCGGCGCGACAGGCGCGATCTACGGGGTGCGGCTGCTCGAGCGGCTGCGCGACGCCGGGGTCGAGACGCACCTCGTCCTCAGCCGGTGGGGCGTGCGGACGCTGCTGCACGAGACCAGCTGTACAGCGCGAGCAGGTCGAGGCGCTGGCCGACGCCGTCTACGCGCCCGGCGACATGGGCGCGGCGATCTCGAGCGGATCGTTCAAGACCGACGGCATGATCGTCGCGCCGTGCAGCGCCAAGACGCTGGCGGCGATCGCGCACGGCTTCGGCGACAACCTGATTCACCGCGCGGCCGACGTCATGCTGAAGGAGCGCCGCCGGCTGGTGCTGGCGGTGCGCGAGGCGCCGCTGAGCGACATCCACCTCGAGAACATGCTCAAGCTGTCGCGGATGGGCGCGGTCATCCTGCCGCCGATGCCGGCCTTCTACAACCACCCGCAGACGATCGACGACGTCGTCGATCACACGGTGTCGCGCATGCTCGACCAGTTCGGCATCGAGGTGCGCGGCGCGGCGCGCTGGACCGGCGAGATGGGCGTCGGCGTAGCCGAGCGCCATTCAGTTGCCTCGCGTCGCCTTCTGCAGCGCACGCTTCGGCGTCTTCGACCGCCTGCGCGGCCTCTTCGGCCTCGGGCCGGCGACCACGCGTGCCTGCCGCTGGCAGCGTTCGGCCTGCGGCGCGCTATCTTCTCGAGCCGCGCTTCGAGCTCGGCGCGCTCCTGCGTCCGCCTCCTTCGCGCGGGCGGCCGCTTTCTTCAGCGCCGCTTCGGCGCGCTCGGCAGCCGTTTCGCGCGTCCTGCAGCGCGCGCTCGGCCGCCGTGCACCGCCGCCTTGGCCGCAGCGGCCTGGGCGCGCTGCTCCTCGTCCGCCGCTTGCGCTCTTCCTCGGGGGTGCCGGCCTTGCGCCGTGCGGGCTTGCGCGCTTCGCTGGCGGAACGGCAGCACGCGCGTCGGCGCCGCTTGCGTCACGCTGTCGCTCGCCGACCCGCGGCACGAGCGCGGCCAGCGCTTCGAAGCCGGGCGGCTCGACGTCGTCGATCAGCCGGCCGGCGTGCGGCGCGTCCGGGTGATCGCCATAGGTCGACAGCGCTTCGAGCGTCGTCGTGATGCGGCGCATCGTCTCGGGCGTGGGCGAGTGATCGGCACCGCGCAGCGATGGCGGCGGCCAGCTGCGACAGCCTCGACAGCACCTCGCGCCGGGCGTCGAGCGGGCCGCGCAGGTCGGCCGCCTTGCCCTGGAGCTGCGCGGCCTGCGCCGTCGCGGAACTCGGTCGCCGGTCGCGATCAGCGCGTCGAACGTCGGCGCGGTGATGCCAGTAGAGCTGGTTGACCGCCCAGGCCGGGACGCGCCGGCTTCGGCAGCCCCTTGATCGCGCTCCGCTTCCTCGGCCTGCCGCCCTTCTTCAGCCGGGCGACCAGCGCATTGCGCGCCGCGGTGAAGTCGGTGAGCGGCAGCTGGAAGAGGCGCGTCGACCTGCTCCGCCCACTTCGCGTCGCTCTTTTCGCGCGCTGTGCCGCCTTCTCGCTTCCCCTTTGCCGCCTAGGCCTTTCTGCGATGTGCCGCCATTGACCTAGTCTGTCACACCCGCCTTCGTAGACTTCGTGTAGAGAACGGGTCCGGCTGCGCGGACACCACGAGAGCCGACGTCACGAGAGCCGGACCCGGCGCACACAGCCGCGCATCGGCCGAGACGCAGCGCAAGAGACGGGACGAGTCGTCATGGCTCAGGCGGTTCAGCAGGTTAGCGACGGACAGCAACTCGCGTTGTACGAAGGGTGGACGGCAGCTCTCCGCGCCAGGACCGGAGCGCGCCGCCGCTCGCAGCACCAGGCGCCGCTCTGCGCCGGCTGCCGCGAGCAAGGAAGCACGCTACGGCTTCCGCGAGCGGACGACGACCCGGCGATCGAGCGGCCGCGCACGCTGTGCTTCGAGTGCTTCCGCGTCGAGATCGGCCGCCGCCAGGCCGTGGCCGCACAGCTGGCCCGTGGCTGGAACGCCGAGCAGGTGAGCGCTGCCGCTCGAGGAGACGCTCGAGGACGTTGACGCGCCGCCGCCGCCGCGCGCAGATCGCCGCGCGCCACGCCCTCGGGCTCGTAGGCGCTGCAGGGCAGGGTGCAGCCGCGCGCTCGGGAGTCGCTTCGTCTCTGGCCTGAGCCGCGACCTCGGCTCGAGCCTAGCCCCGGGCGTGCGTGCCTCGGCCTACCGGCGCGGCTGCTCGCTGGCCGCATCGGAAACGTCTCGGCGCCCCCGGCGCGCGTGAACTGGATGTCGCGCGCCGCCGGCGCGGCCGTTCGACCGTGTATGGCCGCGCATCTGCAGGAAGTCGACGCCAGTTGGCGAGCGGCCCTTGCGCCTGTGCGTGATCACCGGCGAGGCGACGTCGACGCGAAGCGCAAGGTCGACGACGGCGCCGCGCGCGCTCGACGTCGATCGCCGTCGGCGTCGCCGGTGGCGTCGTTGGTTTCGGTGATGCGCACGTCGGTGGCGTAGCCCAGCGGCCCGTCGGGACCGAGCACGCCGACGAAGCCCGGCATGCGGTTCGGGTCGGCGGCCTCGCGCGGCGGGAAGACGCGGCCGTAGAGGAACGACAGGTCGCCGTGCTGCACCTGGCCCCACTGCCACGACACGCCCTCCCAGAAGCCCCAGTTGTGATCGTGGTAGCCGGTGCCGTCGGCGAGCGACACCGCGTGCCGGCCGACCGTCGAGTCGCGCCGTCGAGCGGTCCCGACATCACCGGCACGACGTAGCCGGTGACCCAGCCGCGGGCGCCCGCTGATCTCGAGCGGCGGCACCAGCCGGCCGGGCGATGCCTGCGAGCGACAGGTCGCCGATGCACGCGCTCGCCCGGCGTCGCCGGCGACGTCGAGGTGGATGCGGTAGCGTCATGCCGTCGAGCCGCACGGAGCTCGCGCCGATCGTCAGGTCCGGCGCGCGGTAGCGACCTCCGCGTCGGTCAGCGGTGTCGCTGGCCGAGAAGGTCTCCATCGCGCCGTTTCGTTCGAGCTGCAGCCGCACACCCGCCGGACCGCGTCGCCCGTCCGGCGTGCGCGGGCCGACCAGGAACGTCAGGTAGAAGCGCGCGTCGCCGGCGCGGCCGTTGAAGTAGAGCCACTCCGCCCACGAGTCGGCCCACTCGGGCGCGTCCGGGATCGGATGGAAGCGATCGATCTGGCGCAGCACCGCGTCCGGCGATGCGCTGCGTCCACGCCGCGATCGGCGGCGGTATCGCGCCAGGCGTCGATGCCGTCGAGTCTCGCTGATCGCCGAGCGCGCGCTCGAGGCTGGGGATGCCGCCCGCGCGCACCTCCACCGGCGCGCTGGCCGTCGCGCATCAGGTAGAGGCGCGCGCGCGTGGTACGGCGACGGCGACGCGCACGCGCGGCGCGCAGCGCGTCGGACTGCAGCGTCCCGGCCAGCAGCAGCCGCGCCGGCACCTGCGGCGCGCATGCCGGATCACCACGTCGCCGCCGCCGACCAGCGCCGGCGACTGCGCCTGGTCGAGCACGATCTCGGCCACGCCGAGCAGGATGGCCATCACCGCGACGCCGACGCCGAAGCCGGCGGCCAGCACGGCGCTGCGCACCGGGTGCGCGGTCAGCGAGCGCAACGCCAGCCGGCCGATCATCGTGCCTGGCCTCGCTCTCGACGCGGCCGTCGCGCATGCGTCAGCGACGCGCCGGGCGCGATCGGCGAGCGCTGGGTCGTGGGTGACGATGACCAGCGCCGTGCCGTCGGCGTTGACGCGGTCGAGCAGCGCCGCGATCTGCTCGCCGGTGGCTGCGATCGAGCTCGCCGGTCGGCTCGTCGGCGAGCAGCAGCCGCGGCCGGTTGGCCAGCGCTCGCGCGATCGCCACGCGCTGCATCTCGCCGCCCGACAGCTGCGACGGCCGGTGATCGGCGCGCGTCCGGCCAGCCCGACGTAGTCGAGCAGCTCCTGCGTGCGCGCGCGGCGCTCCGCCTTCGCCGACGCCGGCCTCCGACTGCGGCAGCTCGACGTTCTCCGCACGCCGTCAGCATCGGCAGCAGGAAGAAGCGCTGGAACACGAAGCCGATGTGGCGCAGCCGCAGCAGGCTGCGGGCCGAGTCCGACAGCGGCCGTCACGTCGTGGCCGTCGAACAGCAGCGTGCCCGACGTCGGCGTGTCGACGCAGCCGAGCATGTGCAGCAGCGTCGACTTGCCGCAGCCCGACGGCCCGCGGACGGCCATGTGGTCGCCCGCTCGATGCTGCAGCGAGACGCTCGCGCACCGCCGTGACCGGGCCGGCCGGCATGCGGAACATCGCGGCTGACCGCGGCGGCTTCGACGATGGCTTCGCTCATCCAATCACCTCGTTGCGCAGCGTCGCGGCAATCGGCAGGCGCGCGACGATCCGCATCGGGTAGAGCGCGGCGACCAGCGCGGTCACGAGCGAGCAGCGCCACGTGCAGGGCCAGGGCGCGCCGCTCGAAGACGAAGAAGTGCAGGTCGGCCGGGATGCCGGGCATGCGCTTGAGGATGCGGTCGAGCGCCGCCGCGCCAGCGCAGCGCCGAGCGGCAGCGACAGCAGCCCGCCGATGCCGACGATCAGCGCCGATTCGCACAGCACGTCGGCGACGACACGGCGGCGCGAGAAGCCGAGCGCGCGCAGCGCGGCGATCTCGCCGAGCCGCTGGTTGACCGACACGGTCAGCAGCACGGTGATGAGCAGCAGCGCGAACGACAGCGTGACGGTCGTCAGCACGGTGGAGATCTGCCGGAAGTAGGTGAAGCCGGTCTGCTGGAGGCGGCCGAGCACCTGCGTCGTTGGTGACGGCGCTCAGGTCCGGCCGTGCCGCGGTAATGGCTGCCACCGTCGCGTCCGGGTCGCCTGTGCGACGTCACCAGGATCAGGTCGGCGTCGTCGTCGCTGCTGCCGCAGGCGGTCGACACGGTGTCGAGGGTGGTGCCGACGCTGTTCTCGCTCGTCAGCTCGAACGGAAACTCGGCGATGCCGACGAGGCGGAGCCGCAGCGGCGGCATCGCGCGCCATCCCCACTCCGCACGACGCGCGCAGCGAGACGACCGCGCCGAGGTCGACGCCGAGCGCGTCGGCGACGGCCTGATTGGCGATGATCTCGTCGCGGCGTGCCAGGTTGGCGCCGCGGGCGACCAGCCACGGCAGTGCACCTTGCCGCTGATGCCCTGCAGCGACACCGGCAGCGCGGTGCCGCCGCCCGAACGATCGATCTGGGCGTCGACGAACCGCACGGCGAGCGCCGCGCGCACCTCGGGCAGCGCCGCGACCGTCGCGGTGACCTGCTGCGCCTGCGCGATCGGCGGGCCGCTGCGCGGCAGTTGCTCGGTGGCGGTGACGCGCACGTCGTAGCCGGTGCGGTCGAGCAGGTCGCGCATCGACGACGATCAGCCCCTGCGACAGCAGCAGCATGTCGAACAGCAGCGCGCCGACCGCCGCGACGCCGAGGATGCCGAGCGCTGCGCGCGCCGGTTGCCGGACCAGGCTGCGCCAGGCGAAGCCGAGGGCGTTCATCGCCGCGCCAGCCGCAGTCCGTTGCGGCGCAGCAGCGCCCACGAGGCGAGCACGGTGGCGCCGGCGCCGAGCGGCACGGCGATCGCCAGGCAGGTGACCGCGACGTCACGGGTGATGCGCACGAACACCAGCGCCGTGTCGTAGCGCCACTGGAAGAACGCGGTTGATCAACCCCTGCGAGACGAGGCGACAGCACCAGGCCGAACAGCGCGCCGGCAACGGCGACGGCGACACCTTCGATCAGGATCTGGACCAGGATGCGCCGCACCGGCAGACCGATCAGGCGCAGGACGCCGACGGTTTCGCGCCGCTCGTCGACCAGCATGATCGTCAGCGCCAGCAGGAAGACCGTGGCGGCGACGATGGTGACGGCGGCGATGGCCAGGTGGAAGCGCTCGAGCACCTGAAACGGCCCGGCGGCTCCGGCGGCCTCGGTTGCCGGCAGCGCTGCGACTCCGGGCATGCGCGCGTTGACGTCGCGCGAAAAGCTGCGGGCATCGGCAGGGTCGGCGAGGCGGATGTTGATGCCGGCGACGTATTCGGTCCCGATCGGCGTCTCCGGAGCGCGCGTCAGGTCGAGCAGGTCCGGCAGGTGCAGCCGCACTTCGCGCTGCGGCACGCCGAGCTCGGCGGGATCGGGCGTCGGTTCGTAGATCCCGGCAATCCGGAACTCGCGGGCGCCGGTGCCGCGGGCCGTACTGGCCAACGTCACCGTCGAGCCTACGGTCAACCCTTCGGCTTCGGCGAGTTGCCGCGAGACCAGGATCGATGCGGGTGCCGCACTCGACGCCGAGCCGTTGCCGTCCTGTGCGGCTGCGTGCCGCACCGCGGCGAGCGACGCGGTCAGCAGGGCGATAATGCAGACGGTGATCCGGATCACGCCGGCGACGCCGCTTTCCGGCGGGTGCTGCTTACGAGGAGGGGCGCGTCATCGTCGGGCTGTCCGTCCGCCGGCCACTGCGCCATGAGCCGAATTATACCGACGGTCCTGCCGCCGCTTCGCGATCGGATACGTCCTGGGGTGCGGCTGCTGTTCGTCGGCATCAATCCGGGTGTCCGCTCCGCCCTGACCGGGCACCACTTCGCCGGCTTCTCGAACCGCTTCTGGAAGCTGCTCTACGAGTCGCGCCTGGTGCCGCGGCCGATCACCTATACCGATGATGACCTGCTGCCCGAATGGGGGTACGGCATCACCAACATCGTGCCGCGGCCAACGCCGGGCATCGATACCTTGGACGCCGCTGAATACGTGAAGGGTCGCAGCGCACTGCGCCGCAAGGTGAGCCGCTACCGGCCGGCAGTGGTGGCGCTGGTGGGGATCACCGTGTTCCGCGCGCTCTTTCCGGAGCGCAAGGGGCCCGTCGCGCTCGGCTTGCAGGAGGAGACGCTGGGGGAGACGGCCGTGTTCGTGCTGCCCAACCCGAGCGGGCGCAACGCGAACTATTCCTACGCCGAGATGCTGGCAGCCTTCCGCGCCCTGGCGCGTTACTGCCGCCGCACCAGCTGAGCCCCCGAGGTTGCGAACGCCCGAACGCCCCGAACGCCCGAACGTCCGAACTTTCCGAACGTCCCGAACGCTCCGAACGTCCCGAACGTCCCGAACGTTCCGAACGTCCCGAACGTTCCGAACGTTCCTATCGAGGCACCCCATGGCACGTGCCTGTGCCGCTGTCGAGCACCACCCCGTCCACCGAGACGAAGTCCCACTTGTAGCTGGTCGGGTCGAGTTCGATGGCCAGCGCGCCCCACGTGCCGGCGACGATCGTCTCACCGGTACTTCGGGAACGGGCGCTCGAACAGCCGGGCGCCGCCGGTGCCGGCGACGATCTGCCGGATGCCGTGCTGCGGATCCGGGCCGCCACTTGGATCCAGCAGTGGGAACGCCGCGTAGAAGTGCTCGTGGCCGTTGAGAACCACGTCGACGCCGTTGCGGTAGAGCACGTCCCACAGCTTCTTCATGCGCTGCGCCGCGAAGACACCCGACGAGAACAGCGGCCGATGAAAGTAGGCGAGGGCGCACTCGGTGCGGTGGGCGCGCAGGTCGGCATCCATCCAGTCGAGCTGTGCCTGGCGTGCGGCTTCCGGCAGCTCGCTGTTCAGCGCCAGGATGTGCCAGCCGCCCCGATCATAGGAATAGTAGCCGAGGTTGCGCGGCCCCGCTGCCGCACCGAAGTACTCGTAGTAGAACGGATTTGTCTCGTCGGCTTCGTAGTCGTGATTGCCGGGTGACGGAAACAGGTTGCCCTTCAGTGGGCCCCATGTCTTGTCGAAGCAATTCAGCACCTTGTCGCGGCTGCCGTCGTCGTTCGAATTGTCTCCGAGGGTGAATCCGGTGCCCCGCGTCTGGGCGAGCAGGCGCTCGACGAGCGCGGCCGTGAGGCTTGCGCCGCCGAGACCGCATTGGCTGATATCACCCGCACCGACCAGGGTCGCGCGCGTGGTGAGCGCTGCAGGGGAGGCCGGTGGAGGCTCCGGCTCGACCGTGGCGAGTATCGGGTCGACCAGCGACGGCGCGACGGCGTTACCGGCGAGTTGCTGACCACCGCAGGACAGGGTGAAGACGAGCGCGACGCTGATGACGCAAAGAGTCCATTGGTTTCGCATACTGAGTCCTAGAGGCAGGCCATCCTAGTGGATTGCCCCTAAGCTCTGCAACTCGAATCGCGTCGAGCGATTGCGACGGCGTGTGCAATTCTGCGCCGACGCTCTCCGTTCATCACCGGTTCATGGGCGAATTAGTACGATGGGGATGTGTTCGACTGGATCGTCAGCGTCATCGAGCGGCTCGGCTACGCAGGGGTCGCCGCTTTGACGTTCCTCGAGAACGTCTTCCCGCCAATCCCGTCTGAACTGGTCATCCCACTGGCCGGTTTTGTCGCCGCGCGCGGCGACCTGCTGATCGGCGTGGTGGTGGCGGTTGCAACCGCCGGTTCGCTGGTGGGGTCTACCGCGTGGTACGCGCTGGGCCGCCGAATCGGCGAACGGCGCGTGCGGGCCTGGGTCGATCGCCACGGCCACTGGCTCACACTCGGTGCAGAGGACATCGATCGCGCGCAACAGTGGTTCCAGCATCACGGTGGCGCCGCGGTGCTGTTCGGCCGTCTCATGCCGGGCGTGCGGACCCTCATTTCGCTGCCGGCCGGCTTCAGCGCCATGCCGCTCGTCCCTTTCCTGCTCTACTCGGCGATCGGCACCGCGCTCTGGACAGCCGTCCTGGCGTACGCCGGCGTGGCGCTCCAGGCGAATTTCACGGTCGTCGGTGACTACGTCAAGATCGTCACCAACGTGCTGCTCGCTGCCCTCGGCGCGCTGCTGCTGTGGCGCTACGTGAAGTGCTGGCGGGCGACACGCCGCGGGGGACGCGCGTCCGGGTGCGCTTAGCGGCTGTCACCTTTCTGCCGTGGCGCGACTCTTGTGGACGGGCGGCAATGCGCAACGCCCGATGCGATGCCGCCAGGACGTCGCCTGCTGCTGGAGAGAACGGGCGCCACCGCACCGGAAGCCTTTCGGCCGCGCTGCGACCGGGTCGTCGCGGCGGTGCTCGCGCAGATCGCGTCGATCGGAAAGGTGCCTGAGCGTCGACGGCGACGCCCGGTCAGAAGCTCACACGTATTCCGCCGTTCACGTTTCGTCCTTCGAGCGGCGCCCACGCGTCGACGGTCCAGCGGCCATCCGTCGCCCGCGTCGGACGGACCAACGGGTCCCATCGCGTCTGCCTCACCCCGGTGAGATTTTCTCCGTTGACGAACAGGCGCGTCGGGCCGAACTGCTTCTCCACCAGCACCCCGACAATGACGTACGGCTCGCTGGTGGTGCGGTAGGGATTCCCGTCGAGCGCCTGCCGGCCGGTGTAGTACCCCTCCACGCCGACCCGGCCGACGCCTTCGGCCTCCCACATGCCGACGATGCCGACGCTCTGGCGCGGTGTGAGCGCGACGTCCTGCACACCGCTGCTAACGGTCTCGCGGGCGCGGACGTAGGTATAGCTGGCGGTCAGCGCATACGGCTCGTGACGCAGCGTCGCCAGCAATTCGACACCGGTGTTGGTGGTCGGCTCCGCCAGGTTGCGCAGCACGTACGAGCCGGACCCGTCGACGTAGAGCGGGTCGGCGATGCGCGAGCCGAACAGCGTTGCCGTGTACGACAGCGGGCCGTCGGTCCGCGACAGGTCGAATGAGGCGCTCGCGCCGCGCTCTGCCTCCAGCGGCTGCGGCACGGACAGCCGCGTCAGGCCGGCTGCTTCTGTCTCCTCGGTCAGCGGCGTTGCGGCGAAAAACCCGGTGCCGACCGAGAGTCGCGCCGTCCATCGCCCGACGCGGCCGAGCGCCGAGGCACGCGGGCTGAAGAAGGTGCCGTACTCGCTGTGGACATCGACGCGGCCGCTGGCGGACAGCGAGACGGCAGGGTTGACGTCGAGATCGTATTGGGCGAACGCACCGGGAACGCTGAAGGTGTAGGCGAAGCGCGGCACGTCCTCCGGTGTATAGGCATCGCGTTCGAACGCCAGGCCGCCAACCCAGGTATGGCGGCCGCGCGTGCCGCGCACCGCAACTTCGCCGAAGACCGTATCGTGCCGGTCGTGTTCTGCCACGTCGCCGAACCGATGCGAGTGGCGCTGGTGGACGACCGCCATCCGCGCGCTCACGACGTGGCGGCCGCCCGCCAGCGCCTGGCCAACCGCGCCCGCGTCGTAGCGATACGTGCCGAGCGCTTCCAGGTACGGCTGCCCAGTCGCTGGCAGCGCGCCGCCCTTGCAGCGTGCCCCCCTCACGGTCCTCGTAGGTGAAGCCACCTGTGGCAAAGAACGATCGCCCGGTGCCGCTGTCCCAGAACACCCTCGGGCGGACGACGGCGCGGGTGTATCCGGCGAGGTCGGCCCAGCCGTCGCCATTGACGTCAGCCACGTTCTGCCAGTGGCCGCTGCCGAGCAGCGAAGCGCTCCAGCCGGAACCGAACGGACCGGACAGGTACGAGATCGCGTCGGTTGCACCGCGCGTCGAGCGATTGAACAGGAACTCCCGTTCCGGCGACGCGCCGGGCCGGCGCGCCCGCAGGTTGATCACCCCGCCCATTGCGCCGGCGCCGTAAAGAGCAGAGGCGACGCCCTTGATCACTTCCACCTGGCCGAGATCCATCGGCGGGATCTGCAGCAATCCAAGGCCGCCGACGTCGCCAAACAACGGCAGGCCGTCCGACAACACGCGCGTGTAGCGACCGCGCATGCCCTGGATGCGCACGCTGGCGGCGCCGAGCGACGGCGAGGTCGCCTGCACGCGCATCCCGCCCATCTCGTTCAGCATCATGACGATGTCGCCGGGCGTCATCAGCATCTTCTCTTCGATCTCTTCGCGGCCCAGCACCTCGACGCGCATCGGCTGGTCTTCCAGCCGCTTGTCGGTGCGGGTAGCGGCGACGACCGTGACATGCTCTTCGACCGTCGGCTGCGGCTCGAGCTCGACCAGCACGTCCTGCTGAACCGCAGCTGCCAGCGTGACGGTGACTGTCGCGGGCACGAAGCCTTCCTTGGCGACGGTGATCTCCAGCCGCCCCGGTGGCGCCGCGATCGCGACGCTGCCCGCCGCATCGGTTCGATGCGCCATGTCGAGAACGACGACCGCGGCGTTCTCGACCGGCCCATCGCTCGAGCGCACTTCCACCAGCAGCCGTCCGGCGGCCTGCTGGGCGACGGCTCCTGCGGATACGGCCAGCCAACAGAGCACGACGGCTATCGCTCGGCGCACCCAGGCTCCACGTTCAACTCTCCACCGTCCACTTTCCACTTTGCACCTTGCACTCTCCACGTCCCACTTCCCACTTCCCACTTCCCACTTCCCACTTCGGGTCAACCGGTGCTGCCGCGATACTGTTCGTCGCTGACGTGTTCGAGCCACTCGACGGTCTTGCCTCCGAGCTGTTCCTGGATGGCGAGGTGCGTCATCGCGGTGGTCGGCGATGCGCCGTGCCAATGCTTCTCGTCCGGCGCGAACCAGATCACGTCCCCGGGCCGGATCTCTTCGATCGGCCCGCCCCAGCGCTGCGCCAGGCCGGCCCCCGACGTCACGATCAGCGTCTGGCCCAGCGGGTGTGTGTGCCAGGCAGTTCTGGCGCCCGGCTCGAACGTGACGCTGGCGGCGGCGATACGCGCCGGCTCCGGTGCCTGGAACAGCGGGTCGATCCGCACGGGGCCGGTGAACCACTCGGCGGGGCCTTTGCCCGAGGGGTGTGAGCCACTGCGCTTGATGTCCATGTGTCGTGACCTCGCGGGTTGGGCGTCGTGCGCCGAAGGGAGGAAAGGCAAGCCTGCCGGCGCTCAGCGGTGCGGACCACTCGCCGATGCGCCGGGCGAGACGTGCCGCCGAACAATGGCGAGCGGCGAGCCGCAGTAGGTGACGTGCTCGATGGTTTCCCAGCCCAGGCGCGTGAACAGCGGCACGGCCGCAGTGCCAGCGTACAGCAGCGGGATGCCTAAGCGGGCGGCTTCGCGTTCTGTCGCCCGAATCAGCATCGAGCCGATGCCGCGGCGGCGGTAGGCGGGCATCACCAGCAGCGCCGCTAGCCACGGGCCGAGATGTGGGTGCGTGGTGATCGAGTCCGGGCGCAGCGCCACCGTACCGGCCACGGTATCGCCATCGAGCGCCACCAATGCCATCGGCAGTGCAGCACGCTGGCAGGCCGGCTCCAGCAGGCGCGCGATCACCTCGTCCACTGACCAATCGCGGAAGTAGACGGGCGATTCATCGCGGAACGCGCTAGCCAATACGGGCAGGGCAGCGGTGGCGTCGGCCAGATAGCCGACGCAGAGGGTCCGCACGCTACTTCTTTCTGACGCAGTGTTGCGGTCCGCAACTCAGCCCGGCGCCGGAGCGCGGCGGGGTGTCGCCGTCCAGCGGGCGGACCAAATCCCACGTGGCGGTCTCTGATTCAGGATGACGCGCTCCGGCAGCGGTGCCGGCTGCCCAGAGCCTTCGACAAAGTGACGACGGCGACATAGAACAAGGAATGAATGTGCTGAGGATGGTCAACAGCGGCGTTGACGTTGTCAATCGAGACCAGGCGCTGCCGACGGTTTGATGCGCAGAGCCGTCGCGCGTGCCGTCGGAGCGACGGCACAGTGTCACACCGGCAACGCAGTGTCACACCGGCAACACAGTGTCACACCGGCAACGTCGATGTCCCCCCGTTGCTCTTGCCCACCACACTGAAGGACCCGTCGGCCTCCAGCACTACGGCTTCGACATCCTCGAGGGATCCGTGTCCGTCCCCGCGCACGGCCGCACGAACATCCTCCTCGGTGACACGCGCTTTTCGCAGCGCCCCGTGCAGGTACTCCGCTCGATAGAACAGCAGTGATGGTTCAGATGTCACCAGCCGGCGTAGCCACGGCACGCGAACGGTCGACCACGTGAGGGCAAACTGCATGACGATGAGCAGCGCCAGCGCAAGCAGCCCCTGGGCGAGCGCCACATCGGCGCTGAGCGTAATTGTCGCGAGCGTCGACCCCAGCGCCACCGTGACGACGAGGTCGTACGCATTCATCTTCGACAGCGTCCGCTTCCCGGACGCCCGCAGCAAGACGACGAGGCCGACGTACGCCAGGCCGCCGACGATGACCGTGCGACTCAGGGCGGACCAGTTGTCGAAGAACATGCTTTCCAGGCGCTGGCTACTGCTCCACGGTCAGTCTGTCCTCGACGCGGACGGCACCATCGGTCGATCGCGCCAACTCGTTCGCACGGGCCTTGGCAGCCGCGTTGGCGACCGTACCGGTGAGCGTTACCACTCCGTCTCGCGTGTCGACGTCGATGCGCATGCCGCTGACCGACTGATCAGCGAGCAGCTTCGTCTTGACGGCCGCCGTAACGGCCCCATCTTCGATGCGAGCTTCAGCGGTCGCTGCCGCGGTGCCGACCTCTTGCTGCGTTTCCCGCTGTTCAGCTTGGGTACAGGCGAGCGTGGCGCTGGTGACGAGTGCGACGGCTGCGTACTGTAGGTATTGAATGCGACTCATGGTGACCCCCACCGCTTGTACGCAACGTCCGCGCCGGCCATGCCGGTCTGCGTTCCCCGTCCTTCGGCCCCATCCTCGTCTCCGGAGGTCTGCACGTGCGCCCGCGTCGGGTCTGGTTCAGGCCGGGTGCATGGGTGACCATCCTCGCGGTGCCGATGCTGGTCGTGGTGAGTCCGTCCGCCACTCGCCCCTCCCTCGTCTGCAGGGCGCACATGTTGCATCCGATTCCACGTCGAATTCGAAAACAAGGAGGTAGCAATGGCTGACCGAACTGAACGGCTCGACTGGAACGATGAAGACTCGGTACTGGCAGACGAACTACCGTAACCGACCGTATGCGTCGTCCGCTGGCAGAGACTACGACTACTATCAGCCGGGCTATCGCTACGGCTACGAGGCGGCGAATCGCTACCAGGATCGCAGCTGGAACGACGTCGAGTCGGACCTCTCGAGCAGCTGGAACGCGTACGAACACCGCGGCACGTCAACGTGGGAGCAGATGAAGGACGCAGTCCGAGACGCGTGGGATCGCGTCACAGGCAATCGCCCCTCGGCCGCACGGTAAGGGCAATCGGTCGAGTTGCGGGGCGCCTCCGCAGCGCTCTGCAACTCCGGCCGGCCCACGGCACCCTTATTCGAAGTCAACTTCGCGTCAGGCTCACATGAACACGACGGAAACCTGACCGTCACGCCTCTCGGCGAAGCGCGACCTGGTCAGAACGTCAGGCGCGCGCCGAATTGCATCTCGCGTGGGCTCTTGGCGCTGAAGATTCTACCGAAGTTGGCGTTGCCGAAGATCCGGTTCGGCAGATTGAAGTTCGCCCGGTTGAGCAGGTTGAACACCTCCCAGCGGAACTCGATCCGGCTGGCGCCGGCAAGCGGCCACTCTTTCGCCAGGGACCAGTCCACGTTGGCATAGCCGGGGCCGGTGACGCTGTTGCGCGGCGCGCTGCCGAAGGTGAACTGGGCCGGCAGCGCGAAGGCGCCGGTGTCGAACCAGCGATCCGCGGTCCGCTCGTCGCCCGGCAGATTCGGGTCACGCAGTTGATCGGGACGCTGCGCCGGCCCGGCGCCGATGTTGGCGCGGTCGACGCCGAGGTTGACCGTGAACGGCGCGCCGCTCTGCAGGACGACGATGGTGTTCGCGCGCCAGCCGCCGAGCACCGCTCGAATCAGGGTCGAACGCGAGCGCAGGTCAGGCGTCTGGTAGGTGCCGCTGGCGATGATCTGGTGCGTGTGGTCGAAGCTCGACCTCGCCCACTCACCGGTTTCGTCGAAGATGTTGTTGACGTTCTGCGGCACGTTGCTTTCCGACTCCGTCGCCCCTGGGCTCGAGGCATCGTCCTTGGACTGCGACAGGGTGTAGCTGACGTTGTAGGCGAAGTGCGACGCCAGCCGCCGCTCCAGAGCAAACGTCACCGCGTGGTAGATCGACTTGCCGTCGAAGCGGATGGCGTTGATCCGCGAGAGTTGCGGGATCGGCCGGCGTGCCTGGATCGGGCCGGGCCCCGGCTCCGGGACGTTGCGCACGGTCGCGTTGTCCGCCCCCAGCGTCCAGGTCCCCATGTAGAACACTTCGCCGACGGTGGAAGGCGCCAGTTGATACTGCAGGCCGCCGCTCCAGGTCTGGCTGTACTCGACGTTGTATTCGTAGTCCATGATGCTCGGCGCCACCGTGCCGGTCGCCGCGCTCGTCAGGATGTCCCGGGTCCGAAGCGTCGGCACCCTGGAGTCGGCCGGAACGTCGACCTGCTTCGTGTAGAAGAAGGGCAGGTTGCGGGCGAAGGCGGTCTGTACGCTATAGGCCCACTGGTTCAGGAAGATGCCATAGCCGCCGCGGATCACCGCACGCTCGTCGGCCAGCGAAAGCGCGAAGCTGGTGCGCGGTGCCAGGCGGATCGGGCTCGGGTCGAGCAGTCCGCGCCCCCAGCCCGCCTCCGCGGAACTGACGTAGGGAATCGGAATCAACGAGAGTTGCGCCTGTGCCGCGGGAGCGAAGGTCCCGTCGTCGTCGCCGGCGATCACGTAGCGGCCGCCGGGGACGGAGAGATCGATCGACGCCAGCCGGTTACTGGCGTCGGTCATGTGCTGATTGTGTTCGACACGCAGACCAAGGTTGATCGTCAGGTTGGAGCGCATGCGCCAGTCGTCCTGGGCGTAGGCATGGAACCAGGTGGTCCGGCCGTCTTCGTCACCGCGGCCGATGCCCGCGACCGCCGTCGCCGGGTAGCCAAGCAGGAAGTCCGCAAACGCGTTGCCGGTGAACTGGCCCGTGTAGGTGAACGCACCGCGGGCGTTGTCCGGTTGCACCGGGCGCATCCGTAACGAGAACAGGTAACCGCCGAACTTCAGGCGGTGGGCGCCCCGTTCGAGCGTCAGGTTGTCGTAGAGCTCGAAGTTCTGGTTGTTGCGGGTGGTGAACACCGTCGGGTCACCGAAGGTGTTGTAGAGCCCGGCCGTGGAAATCTGTGGAAATCCCATGTCCCTGGGATCGGTGGTCACGCCGAGCAGCCCGGCTGCCGGCGCGAAGCCGTTGCCGGCGTTGACGCTTTGCTGACCGCCCGAAACGCGCATCCAGCCGCCGCGGACCTCGTTCAATAGCGATGGCGTGAAGACGTGCGTGTAGCTCACCGCAAGGTTGCGCGTCGTCGTCGTCAGCGACCGACCGAAACCCGGAACCAGGGTTTCCTGCAGGGCGCTCGTGCCGTACGGCTGCGTCTCGTCCGCGTCGAACGTGCTGAAGCGCCCGAACAGCTGCGCATTGCTGCCGATGCGCTGGTCGATCCGGACTGACGCCTGGTGCAGGTGCCGCCGCGATTCCTCGACCACGCTGAGGTTCTGCACGTGACCGCTGCCGGTAGGCAGCGGCACGTTCCGGAGCAGCGCCGCCGCGATTGGATCGATCGAGCCGGCGGGAATCCGGTTGCCGGAGAACGGCGTGCAGACACCGGTTGTCGGGATGGTCGACGGATCGCAAATCGTGCCGAGTCCGGCGAAGTCGCCGCCGCGCACCGCCGCCGACGGCACTGAGAACGTCCGCGTCAACGAGCGAGTCATGCGCTGGCCTTCATAGCTGCCGAACACGAAGGTGTTGTTGCGGGCGATCGGGCCGCCCGCCGAGCCACCGAACTGGTTCTGTGACAGCGGCGGCGCCCCCTGGCCGGCCGGCTGGAAGTAGTTCGGCGCGTCGAACGCTTCGTCGCGATGGAACTCGAAGGCACTGCCGCGCCAGGTGTTGGTGCCCGAGCGCGTCGCCACGTTGATCAGCGCCGAGGCCTTGCCGCCAAATTCCGCCGGGTATTGCGACTTCTGGATCTTGAACTCCTCGACGGAGTCGATCGATGGATTGATGACGAGGTTGTTGAACAGCTCGTCGGTGACCTTGACGCCATCGAGGAGGTAGATGTTGTGGCCGGAACGCTGGCCGCCGACGTTGGGCAGCGGCCCCGCCTGCTGCAAGGCCTCACCGCGCGTGCCGCCGGGCGGTATCACCACGGCGTTACTCAATTGCGCCAACGCCATGAGGTTGCGGCCGTTGAGCGGCAACTGCACCACCTCGCGGTTTTCGATCACGTCGCTGATCTCGGCGTTGACGTTCTGCAGCAGCGGCGGCGCGGCGGCGACGACGACCTGTTCAGCCAGCCCCTGCACGGTCAGCGTCAGGTCGAGCGACAACGTCCGGCCCAGTTCGAGGACCACCGCGGTCCGCCGCCACGGTGCGAACCCGGGCATGGTCACGTCGACATTCCAGGCCCCCGGCCGCAGCGCGGGCAGCAGGAAACGGCCATCGCCACCGGTGACGCGCTCGACGGTCGCCCCGGTGTCGGGGTGCGTGGCGATCACGGTCGCGCCGGGCAGCACCGCGCCTGTCACGTCATGAACGATGCCGGTGATCTCGGCGGTATTGGTTTGCGCTGCGACCCCGCCGGCGAACGTGACGAGCGCCAGCAGGACGATGGTGATCCGAGCTCTGGTTGACATGGTTCACGATGGTAGCGCCCGCTGCTGTGGTGATTGCAAAGGGTCTTGTTTAGGAGCGTTGCCTGCGGCGACCGGAGCTGATTCCTGCTGCCTCGGCTACGCCGCGGCGCGCTTCGTGCGCGCGTAGAGCCAGGCGATGACGGCGGCGAAGACGATCGGGCCGAGCCAGATCGCGTAGGTTTCGAATGCCTCGCCGACCACCGCAAGCGGCGCATCGCTGCCGGATGCCGCGACGATGCCGGCGAAGGCGACGCCGAACAGGCTCTCGCCGACGATCAGGCCGGTCGCGATCAGCACGCCCATGCGCTTGCGCGAACTCCGGATTGCCGGCGCGCTCCGCCCAGCGCTCGTAGAGCCAGCCGATCAGCGCGCCGACCGGGATCAGCAGCGTCAGCGCCATCGGCAGGTAGATGCCCATGCCGACCGCGAGCGGCGGCAGCCGGTAGCTTGCCGGTTCGCGGCCAAGCAGCTTCGTCGATGACGATCACGACGACGCCGATCAGCGCGCCGAAGCCGATCAGATCCCAGTCGGATGTCGCCGCCGAGCACGCCGTTGGCGAGCGACGAGATCAGCGCGGCCTGCGGCGCGGCGAGCGCGTTCGGCCCGGCGCCGGGCGTGCCCTGGAAGCCGAACGAGGTGCTTGAGGAGATCGAGCACCGGCGCCGATCACCAGCGAGCCGAAGATCACGCCGATGACCAGCGCGACCTGCTGCTTCCACGGCGTCGCGCCGACCAGCTGGCCGGTCTTCAGGTCCTGGAGGTTGTCGTTGGAGATGGTCGCGATCGAGAAGACGATCGCGGTGATGAACAGCGCATAGGCGATCAGCGCCTGGCGCGTTGTCGGATGCTGGTGCCGTAGAACAGCGCCGAGCAGCACCGACGCGCCGAGCACGGCGAGAATGCCGACGCCCGAGACCGGGCTGTTCGACGCGCCGATCAGGCCGGCCATGTAGCCGCAGACCGCGGCGATCAGCGCGCCGATCACCAGCATGTAGACCAGCGTGCGCGCCGATCACCGAGCGGCGCGTCGGCGGCGATCGGGCCGCCGGCGGCGAACCACCAGAGCAGCCCGGCGATCGGGAGCAGCGAGGCCAGGATCGTACCGCCGACGATGCCGATCGGCAGGTCGCGCTCGGTGAGCTCGAGCACCTCGCCGCCGGCGCGCGCGCGCGGACGCGGCCATCGCCGAGCGGATGCCGCGCGACGATCGGGCCGATGATCTTGAGCAGCGTCCAGATCGCCGCGACGCCGATCGTGCCGGCGCCGATGAAGCGGACCTGGTTGCGGAAGACGTCGTTGACCGTCGCCGCGACGTCCGCGCCGACGGCCCTGCATCGCGGTCAGAACACGGCACCAGCACGGCCCACGAGATCAGCATGCCGATCAGCATCGCGATGCCGACGGTCATGCCGACCAGATGGCCGACGCCGATCAGCGCCATCGACAGGCTGGTCGAGGCGCCGCTCGCGCGCCGCCGCCGACGCGGAACGCGGTCGCCAGCTTCGCCGGCCGACGAGCTTCATCGCGGCGAGCAGCGCGAAGCCGGCCGAGACGAGCGAGCCGCCGACGATCGCGGCCAGCCCGCTTGGCATTCTCTTCGTCGCCGCCGCTCGAGCCGGCGCCGACCTTGAGCACTTCGGCCGCCGCGACGCCCTCGGGATAGGGCAGGTCCGATCCGGTCACCAGCGCGCGGCGCAGCGGCACCGAGAACATCACGCCGAGGATGCCGCCGATCGCGCAGACCGCGACGGTGGTCCAGTAGGGAAAGCCCTTCCACCAGCCGATCATGATCAGGCCCGGGCAGCACGAAGATGATCGCCGCCAGCGTGCCCGCCGCCGAGGCGATGGTCTGGACGATGTTGTTCTCGAGGATCGTCGAGTCCGCGCACGAAGCGCAGGATCGCCATCGAGATCACCGCCGCCGGGATCGAGGTGGCGAAGGTGAGCCCGACCTTGAGGCCGAGATAGACGTTGGCGGCGGTGAACAGCAGCGTGATGAGGCCGCCGAGCAGGATGCCGCGCAGCGTGAGCTCGCGCAGCGGCTCCGCGTTGATGACTCCGGTTGGCGACACGACGGTCCTCTGAGCAGCCCGTCCGGGATGGGTTTCATGCATAAGTCAGTCTGGCCTTCCAGGCACGTGTATCCGCGATTGTAGTGGCTTGCGTCGCGGCCGGATTCTGTCAGTCGGTCAGCATCGCCGAACACCGGTTGAACGCCCCCCTCGAGCGGGTTATCCTACTTGAGAGAAGGGGAGTAGCCACGCGGCCTCAGGGCCGCGCCGCCGAATCGTCAAGACTGCGCGCACGGCGCACGGTTCGGTCGGGTTCCACGGGAAAAGGCGAGACCTTCGCACGAGCGGCGAACAGCCCGGTGCGAGGGGACTCGCCTTTTCTTTTTCGCAGTGGTTCATGCCACTGCTGGCGGCGCGCGTCGCGAGAGACGGCGCCGGATGGAGCCTGATCATGGACCAGTTGTGGTTGTGGGTAGGATTCAACGCCTTCGTGCTGCTGATGCTCGCGCGTCGACCTCCTGGTCTTTCACAAGGAGGCGCACGAGGTCCGGATTCGGGAAGCAGCGACGTGGAGCCTGGTGTGGATTGCGCTGGCGCTCTTGTTCGGCGTCGGCGTCTACCAGTTCATGGGCCGCGCAGGCCGGCCTCGAGTACTTCGCCGGCTACCTCATCGAGAAGGCGCTGTCGGTCGACAACATCTTCGTCTTCGTCCTGATCTTCAGCTTCTTCCGGGTCCCCGCACGCTACCAGCACCGCGTGCTGTTCTGGGGCATCCTCGGCGCGCTGGTGATGCGCGGCGCGATGATCGCCGCCGGCGCCTACCTGATTGAGCAGTTCCACTGGATCCTGTACGTGTTCGGCGCCTTCCTCGTGTTCACCGGCATCCGCATGGCGACGCAGGACGAGCACGAGTTCGACCCGGAATCGAACCTGGCGATGCGCGTCATCCGCCGCATCGTCCCGATTGCCGATACGTACCACGGCCAGCGCTTCTTCGTCCGCGAAGCGCCGATCGCGGCGCACGCGCTCATCGCCACGCCGCTCTTCGTCGTGCTGGTGCTGGTCGAGACGACGGACCTGATCTTTGCCGTCGATTCGATCCCGGCGATCTTCGCCGTCACGCAGCGATCCGTTCATCGTCTACAGCTCGAACGTCTTCGCCATCCTCGGGCTGCGCGCGCTGTACTTCCTGCTTGCCGACGTGATTCATCGACTTCCACTACCTCAAGCTCGGCTTGTCGATCGTCCTGGTGTTCGTCGGCTTGAAGATGCTGGTGGCCGATCTCTACAAGGTGCCGATCGGCGCCTCGCTGGCGTTCATCGTCCTGGTGCTCGGTGCGTCAACGGCGGCCTCCTGGTTCTGGCCACGGCCGGCAGAGCGAGCCGGTCGGCGAGCCGGAGTCGCTCACCGCCGCCGACAGCAGCCCCGACGATCGCGCAACCCGCCACAAAGGAGCTCAGTGACGCGGCAATCGAGATCGGTTACGGCGCGAAGTCAGCACGCTCCGCGATCGCGTGCGGTGGCTCGCTGGCCACCGCGCCGGCGGAGGCCAGGACGATGACGCCGATCGCGATCCACTGCGTGATGGCCAGCCGTTCGTGGAGCAGCACGGCGCCGGCCACTGCCGCGATTGCCGGCTCGAAACTCATGAGCGTGCCGAATGCCTTGGTCGAGAGCCGCCGCAGGGCGATCATTTCCAGCGTGTAGGGGAGGGCGCTGGAGAAGATGGCGACCCCGAGGCCGAACGGAAGGATTGCCGGGTCGAACAGGCTCGCGCCGGCGTCGGCGACGCCGACCGGCACGGCCAGCAGCGCCGCGATCATCAGCCCCCATGTCGACGCGCTCGCGCCCTGCACCCGCCCGGCCTTCTGGCCGAAGACGATGTACAGCGCCCAGCCGACGCCAGCGGCGAGCGCATAGAGAACGCCGATCGGGTCCAGCGCGGCACCGCTCCGGGTAATCGGCAGCAGCAGCGACAGTCCGAGCGCGGCAAGCCCCACCCACAGGTAGTCGAGCCGACGGCGCGAGGCAAGCACGGCGACCGCCAGCGGGCCGACGAACTCGATGGCCACGGCGATGCCGAGCGGGATGCGGCTCAGCGCCAGGTAGAACACCGAGTTCATCGCGCCGAGCGACACGCCGTACGCCAGGATCACCGGCCAGGCCGAACGTGACGGCACCGATCGCCACGGACGTTGCAGAACGACAAGGAGCAGCGCGGAGAGGCCGAGGCGGAGCGCCGTCGTTCCAGGGGCGCCGATCGAGGGGATCAGCTGCTTGGCGAAGGTGGCGCCGACCTGGAACGAGAGCATCGCGACCGTCGCACTGAGCACGGCGGCGCCGGCTGGCAGGATCATGCGTGACGGATTCCTGCTGCCGGCAAGACAGTGCGCGCGGACCGTCGAAGGGCGGGCTGGCGGAAGTGAATGTCAGTTATCGGGACGCTTCCACGGTGTGATCGTGCCGGTGAGGAGGTTGTCGATGTTCCCTTCCATGCACGAGTACTCCATGATCGCCGTGCCCCACGGCTCCATCGGCCAGGTGTTGGTGATGGTGAACGGCCTGGTGTAGGTCTTCGGATCATCGACCGTCATCGTGTTCTCGATCGTGCCGAAGTCCGAGCGCTTGAACGTCTGGATCAGCTTCGCCTGATCGCTGATCGGATGACCGGCGGTATCGAGCTTGATGTGGCCGTTCATGTTGCGGGTTTCGACCACCAGCGTGTCGCCGTCCCAGCGGCCGATCGATTCGCCATACCATGTCGCCGGCAGGTCGCTGGTGAAGCTGCGGCCGTCGGTCGGCACGATGTGGAACATCGTGTTCTGCTCCCACAGGAACACGACGTAGTCGTTGTCCTGGATGATCTGGGTTGGATGCGGACCATAGAGCGAGCGAGGGAAGCCGAACGGCAGGCAGCTGCCGGCGTAGTCGCCGTTCTTCACCGGATCGTAGCCGTCCCACTGCTGCTTGCCCCAGGTCGTGAACGGCAGTTCCGGAATGTGTCCGGTCGGGTGATTGCCGAGCGCGCGGGTGATATCGGCCCGGCGCGTCGTCGACCAGATTCCGGACAGGCTTGGCTTGCCGTTTGGCAGGCGGGGTGCCGGACCCTTCATGTCCGGGGCGGGCTTGCCGCTGCCGCTCGCCTGGCCGCCCGCCGACGCCGGGACGACCACCAACAGGTGCACCGCTGCGAACGCCGCGAGCAAGAAGCGAATCTTCACGGCAGCCTCCCTTGCCGTTCACAGGAACGACGGGCGGATGATTTGCCAGCGGCGATGGGATGTCAAGCTGGGCGCGGCGCCCGGCTCGTCTCGGTCATCATTCGGCGGCGAGAGGAGGAACGTTGGTCGGCGGCGCGGTGGTGCGTGCGCTGGCGGCCGAGCCGTCGTGCGCTGAGGTGGTGATGGGTACCCGCCAGACGATTCTTGTGAGCCCGGACGGCCGGTTTGCGGCAGGTGGTCATGGACACGGCTGCTGCCCGGTGTGCGGCGGACGTGACGGCGCTGGCGCAGCGCATGGTTGCGCAAGGCCGTGCTGTCGATGGCGCGTCCTGTGTTGGTGTTGGCAGCGGCAGCCTGGGGTGGAGCGAGGAGGAACTCACGCTCGCGTGACGAGTGCTCCGACAACCATCAGCGCCACCCCGGCAACCAGCCGCCAGGTCACCGCTTCGTGCAGGAGCAATGCCGCAAGCACAATCGTAAACGGCAGGCTCAGCTTGTCGATCGGCGCGACCCAGGACGCGGGGGCCATCCGCAGCGCGTGAAAGTAGGCCAGCCACGACACGGCAGTGGCAATGCCGGACAGTGCCAGGAAGGTCGCGGAGCGAACGGAGACCGCCGACAGCGCGCGATGCTGGCCGAGGCCGAGCACCACCGTCCATGCGCACACGACGACGACAACGGTGCGAATCGCCGTCGCGAGCGCGGAGGGAACGCCTTCGACGCCGATCTTGGCGAGAATCGCTGTGAGGGCTGCCGCGGCCGCCGAGATCAACGCGTATACCAGCCAGGACATTGCGGCTCCTTCCGCCTATTCGAGTACCCGAGCATTGCACGATCATGTCCGACGCAGCCGTGCCGTGTGTTCAGCGCTCTTTACGTCCCCGCTCGTGAGATGAACGGCACGCGCACGAAGATCGAGGTACCCTGCCCCGTTGCGGATTCGATCGTCAGCGCGCCTCCTGCCAGGGCGGCTCTCTCCCTCATGCTGGTCAGGCCGAAGCCGCTGTGTGATGTCCTGGCCGGCAGCGACTCTGCATCGAACCCCCGCCCGTCGTCCTCGATGATCAGCAGAAGTTCGTCGCGCTTGCTCTCGGTCGTCAACATCACGCAGGCATGTGAAGCGGCCGCATGCTTGGCGATGTTGTGCAGAGCCTCTTGCACTAACCGAAACAAGTTGATCTCGGCGTCCGCTGTCAGGCGCCGATCGTCATGCGCGGTCGCCGCGAATTCGGCGCGTATGTCAAAGCACCGGGACCAGCTCTGGACCAGTTGTTCGAGTGCGCCCGCCAAGCCGGTGTGATCGAGTGCCGCCGGCCTCAGTTCCCACGTCAGGCAATCGATGCTCTCGTCGAGATCCGCGGCGAGCTGTCGAAGACCGTCGGTTCGTTCCAGGAACCGGTGGTCTCGCTTGGCATACTCGCCGAGCGCTGCGATGTTCATCCGCAGCGCGGTCATCTGCTGGCCGAGGTGGTCATGCACATTTCGCGCAATCCGTCGCTGTTCGTCTTCTTGCACGCCCATGAGACGTACGAAGAGCGCCTCAATTTGCGCCGTGCGTTCCCGCACGCGCGACTCGAGTTGATCGTTCAAGCGGCGCAACTGCTCCTCGCGTTCACGCAGCACCTCCGTTGCGCCGCGCCGCTCGATGAAATCGGCCGCCTGGCGCACGAGGATATCGAGGAGACGGAGCTCTCGCGGTTCGGGTACGTGCGGCTCACGCCAGTGCGTCGAAATCATGCCGACCATCTGCCCCTTGCGATTGGTCAGCGGCGTGGATTGCACCGCGGCGATACCGCTGCGGGTGAACTGCTGCAAGGTGAGAGGGTCGGGATGGAAGTCCTGGCTGTGCACGTCCGGCACAACAATCCGCTCGCCATGCCGCAGTGCCGAGCCGCAGGACGTACCGCTGTCCACCGATACGAGCTGCCAAAACTCCGCGGAGGCAGGATGGAAATGCTGCCACGCCAATAGGTGCAGCTGGCTACGGTCGGCGTCCAGCCTCTGAATACTGGCGAAGTCGGCCCGCATGATGGCCATCGCCACCTCGAGAATGCGCTGATAGAGCTCGTCGCTGTCGTGGTCCTCGATCAGCAGCCCGCTAATCTCCTGCAGTCGTTGCGTGTCCTCGAGATCGCGCGCGAGCTCCGCGCGGTTGTCCTGTAACGCCAGCTCGGCGAGTTTGCGGGCGGTGATATTCATGCCGACGCCGACAAGCCGCCGCGGCGTTCCGTCCGCGTCTCGAATCAAGGCGCCGTGACCTTCGACCCACACGGTCTCGCCGGAAGAGGGATTGATGATGCGAGCGATTTCATGCAGGTCCCCCTCGCCGCGCATCGCCCGTGACGCGGCCGCACGCTGCCCTACCCGATCCTCGGCCACGATCAGGCGGTCGATTCGCGCCATGACATCGACGGCGTCGCGGTCGATCGGAAACCCAATGACTTCGTTGACGTTGGCCGATAGGGTCGTCTCGCCGGTGCGCACGTCGACCTCCCACAAGTACAGCCCGGCCGCCCGCATTGCGAGCCTGAGGTGGTCTTCCGAGCCCCCGGCATCGCTCGTGCTCCCAGGCAGCGGCCGCTTGACGTCGATGCTCATACTCACTCCTGACACGGTGCGCACGGCAGGGCTGGTTCCAGCAGGTCGCGGCGAACGTCCCGATGTCGCTGCGGCGCCACCCCCCGCCGCGAACGGCACACTCATGAGGCGCTCTTCCGTTCGGCTGCGGCGACGCCAGGCGGATCGCGCCGAAGGATACTCGCACCAGGCAGGAACCGCGGCCGGGGCAGGTCCCCGGCCGCGTCGTGCAGACCCAAATCGACGACGGCTGAGCTGGCAACAGCGATTGTCATGACTCCTGACGCCGTAGCCATGGCGGTAGTTCTTGAGCCATGATGGTGCCTGAACGGCCAACGCCGGTCGGACCGGATCCCACTCCTTCATCGATGCCTGCGCGCGAACGCTCTCCTGACGAGATGCAGTCGAACGACACCACCGAATTCATCGCCGAGGATGCATCAATCCATGAGGAGCTGCGGAGGGCGACGGCGGAACCGCACCGCCGCCTAGACCACGGCTTGCGCTACGTCCTCAGCGATCGGCTCCCGCCGGACCGTTACGTCAAGCTGCTCGCGGCGTTCTTCGGGTTCTACGTTCCTCTCGAGGATTCGTTCGCAGAGTGGGAGGCGACTTCTCCGCCGCTTGGCTTGCCGCTCGTTCGAAGGTCAGCTCTCCTGCAGCGGGACTTGCGCGCGCTCGGCAGCACGCCTGAGCACATGACGATGTGCGCCGATGTGCCGACGTTTCGCACCAGCGGAGAGATAGCTGGTGCCATCTATGTCGTCGAGGGTGCTTGCCTGGGAGGGCAGGTGATCGCTCGAGCATTGATGCAACGGCAGGGCCTCGGACGGGACGATGGCGCCGCGTTCTTCATCGGCGACGGCGCACTCACCGCCGTCCGATGGAGGCAGGTGCTTGCCTGGCTCGAGGGTCGAGGCCGCAATCCGCGTGAGCGGCGCGAGATGGTTGACGGCGCATACCGGACGTTCGCCGCTCTGTCACAGTGGTTGCTGGCCCTGGAGGTTCTGGATGAATGAGAGGCGCGAGGTCGCGGTCGACATTACCAATTGCGACCGTGAGCCGATTCACATCCCTGGTGCGATCCAGCCGCACGGCGTTCTTCTGGCGCTGCGGGAGCCGGATTGCGTCGTGACCCAAGCCAGCGAGAACGCGTCCTCCGTCTTCGCCACAGACCTGCCGAGGATCCTTGGCGCACCACTGACCTCGCTGCTCACGGCGGACGCGTTCGCGGCCGTGCGGGAGGCCGTCAGCCGCGAGCACCTGGCCGAGGCAAACCCTGTGCGAATCGCCATCGGCGGCCGCGCCTGTGACGCTATCCTGCACCGGCTTGACGGCGCGCTCATCCTCGAAATCGAGCCGCGGCTGACAGCGGCACGAGCCGAACAGACCCATCATCCGCTGCGTCGGGTCGTCTCGCGTCTGCAAGCCGCGACGACACTCGCGGACCTGCTGGCGGCAGCCGCCGACACGGTGCGCGGGGTGACCGGGTTCGAACGCGTGATGATCTACTCGTTCGACCAGGAGGGGCACGGCAGCGTTGACGCCGAGGCCAAGAGTGACGGACTGGATGCCTTTCTGGGTCTGCACTATCCTGCCTCCGACATCCCGCGGCAGGCTCGCGAGCTCTATTTGCGGAACCCGATTCGCGGCATACCGGACGCGCGTTATTCGCCCGTGCCGCTGACGCCGAGATTGCGACCCGACACCAGCACCCCACTCGATCTCAGTTTCGCCGCTCTCCGCAGCGTCTCGCCAATTCACCTGGAGTACTTGGCGAATATCGGCATACGCGCATCGATGAGCATTTCGCTCGTGGTGCACGACCGTCTCTGGGGGCTGATTAGTTGCGCCCATCACAGTGGACCGCGTTACGTGCCCTACGAGGTTCGCTCCGACTGTGAGACCGTGGGCCGCATGCTGTCGCTGCTGATCGGAGCATTCGAGGATCGCGAAATTGCGCGGGGTCGTGAGCGTCGCCGGCCGGCGCTCGAAGTGCTCGCCGCAGCAATGCGGCGCCCGGAGAATGCCCTCGAGGCGCTGCTGACGGAGCCCGACGAGCTGTTCGCCATGCTGCGGATCGACGGTGCGGCCGTCGTCAGCGAGGACGTCCACGCCGCGGGTGCCGTGCCGGCGCGAGAAGCCATCCAGGCGGTTGCCGACCGGCTGCAGCGCGCTGCCGAACCTGGTGTGTTCACGACCGATTCAGTGGCAAGGATGGCGCCGGAACTCGCTGCGCTGAAAGACACCTGCAGCGGCGTGGTGAGTTTCGTCTTGCCGGGGACGGTGCCGCGCCGCTTCATCGGCTTCCGGCCGGAGATTCTGCAAACCGTCGACTGGGGTGGTGATCCACGCAAGCCGGTCGAACCTGACGTGACGGCGACGCTGCATCCCAGGCGCTCGTTTGCGCTGTGGCGCGAGCAGGTGCGCTTGCGGTCGCAGCGCTGGACCGCGCTGGACCGCGAGGCAGCGGAGGAGTTGCGGCGCGTGGTGGTGGAGGTCGATCTCGCGAAACAGGTCGAGCGCGAGCAGCGCGCCGTGCAGGCACGCGACGATCTGGTCGCGGTGGTGTCCCACGATCTGAAGAACCCCTTGAACGTGATTCAGATGCAGGCCGTGATGCTGCGAAAGATTGCGGACCAGGATGGCGATGACCGGTCCTCCCGCTTACGCGCGTCACTCGATCGGATTCAACGCTCCGTCGGCCACATGGACGCGTTGATCCACGACCTGTTGGACCTGGCGCGCATAGAAGCAGGTCGCTTTGCCGTGCAGCGACGGACCGAGCCGCTCGACGAGATGCTCGCGGAGGCCTTGATCATTCTGCGGCCGCTGGCCGAGGCAAAGGGAGTGTTGCTGGTCGAAGAGGCCGACACCGGGCTCGAGGTTCTCGCCGACCGCGAACGCATTTTCCAGGTGCTGTCGAATGTGGTCGGAAACGCAATCAAGTTCACACCGCCGGGCGGCCGTATCGTGCTTCGCGCGGGCGCCGAGCACGGGCATGCACGGCTCGAGGTGACGGATACCGGCCCAGGACTCGCGCCGGAGCACGCCGCGCAGGTGTTCAATCGGTATTGGCAGGCTGCGAAGACGGCGCGAGAAGGAACCGGGCTAGGCCTGTACATTGCGCGAGGCATCATCGAGGCGCATCGGGGGCGAATCTGGGTGGAGCGGGCCGAGCAGGGAGGGGCCGCATTCATCTTCACCTTGCCGCTGGCCGGCTGATCAGGCATCAGCGTGCGTGGCCAGCGGGAGGGCGGAGGGGAATCAGGCAGTCCGCCGACGACGGAGTAGCGCTGGTCGAGGGTTGATTGGTTTGGGGATTCTCATGTCCGACGCACGTGTTTCCTGGCTCAGCCGCACGGTTATGGCGGGACCATCCGCCCGCTGCGTGCGACGGCGATCGCTACTGCTGCTCGTCGTCGCAATGATGGTGGCGCCGCTCAACGTATTCGCACAGCAAAACACCGCGATCCTTGGCGGGCGGGTACTCGACGCGGCGAATGGTTCGCCGATCGCGTTTGCGTCAGTCGTCGTCGAGGACGCTGCCTCGGGCAAGCAGTTGTCTGGCGCGCTGACCGGGGAGAACGGCCGGTTCGTGGTGCAAGGCCTTCCGCCAGGCACCTACAAGGTTCGGCTTTCGCTTGTCGGGTTCTACCCGGCCGACACGGATCTGCTCGTCAGCACACTCAACCAGTCCTACGATCTCGGCGACATCCGGCTGCCGCGCCTGGAAGGATTCGAAGAACAGGTGACGGTGACCGCGGATGCGATCCGGGCGCAGGGCATCGATACGCAGATCTTTCGTCTCGACGAGGGGCCCGCGCAGTCGACAGGGACGGTGCTCGACGCGCTGAAGAATGTCCCGGGGGTGACGGTCGACCAGGAGGGAAAGGTCTCGCTCCGCGGCAGCGACAAGGTCGCCATCCTGATCGACGGGCGGCAGTCGAGCCTGACGGGGTTCGGCACGCAGCGCGGGCTGGACAGCGTCTCGGCGGCCAACATCGAGGCGATCGAAATCATCAACAATCCCTCTGCCCGCTTCGACGCCGCCGGCATGGCTGGCATCGTCAACATCATCTACAAGAAGGAACAGCAGCTCGGCTGGTCCGGTGATGTCGGCTTCGGCCTGGGTATCGGCCAGTTCACCAAGCAGCGGTCTGACCTGCCAACCGATCTCGGCAGCTTCTCGAACAACGAGAAGGTGATCCCGAGCGTGAACCTGAACTACCGCACGCCGCGGACCCGCACGTTCATGCAGGGAGAGCTGCTGCTGCAGGACCGGCTGCCGAACAATGAATTCACGACGCGCTTCTATGACGATGGCCGCGTGATTGAGTCGCAGGTGCCGGAAAACCGCGAGCAATACGTCTACACCGTCCGCGGCGGGTCCGACGTCACTCTCAACGCCACGAACAGCATCACCATCTCCGGGGTCCACAACTACGAGCATCACATCGACGTGGCGCAGGTACCGTTCATCCTGCAGGCGACCGGACAGCGCGAGCGGTTCTGGTTCTGGCGGGAAAGCGAGGGGACCGGGTTCACCAACGCCACCGCTGATTGGACGCACAAGTTCGGCGCCCCAGGTCACGAGCTGGGTGTCAACCTGCAGTTCACACGAGGGAAGGAAGACGAAGCTTACTTCCTGAACGAGGAATCCCCGATCCGGGTCGGTACCGACGATACGCACATCATCGCGATCGAGAACACCCTGCCGCTCAGCATCGACTACACGCGACCGCTGCCTACTGGCCGCTTGGAGCTCGGCACGAAATTGCAGCGCCGGTGGATCCCGGTCACCTACACCGTCCGACGCGGCGTCCAGAGCGTGATTTACCCGGGACTCGGCGACTTCTCGGATTGGGATGAAAACATCTCGGCCGGCTACGCCAATCTCGTCCGCATCACGCCGACGTACACGCTCGAAGGCGGCATCCGGCTCGAGGACACGCAGGTCTCCTACACGATTCCGGCCGAGAACATCTATTACCCGGGAAGCGACAAGTATGACTATTTCGGCGTGTTCCCGAACGCCAAGCTGACGTTGAATCTGACGAGTACGTAACCGGCTGACCATGGCGTTCAACCGGCGCGTCGATCGTCCGGGGGAGCCGGAGCTGCGCATCTTCCCCAAGTACGACGATCCGGAGATCCTGAAGGTGGGGAACCCATTCCTGCGGCCCCAATTCACCAACGCCTACGAAGTGGGATTGTCGCGCTCATGGCTGGGCGGCACGGCTAATGCCGCGGTTTACCACCGCGACGTCAGCGATGCGTTCCTGCGGATCTTCGCCATCGACGGCTCGAATCCCAACTACGACATCGTCAACCGCATCTTCGAGAACGCCGGCAACTTCCGCCAGACCGGCGTGCAGATGACCGCATCGCACGAGATCGTTCGCCCCTGGCGGGTGACCGCCAGCGTGAATTGGTTCCAGAACGACATCGAGGCGCTCGAGACGATGCTGTTCTTCCCGACCAGGCGGCCGTTCACGTTGTCCGGCTCGAAGGACCACACCTGGGACATGACGCTCAACAACCGTTTCGTCTTGCCGCGGGGCCTGGAACTGCAGGCAAACTACATCCGCTACGCATCGCGCAATGTGCCGCAGGGGCGCGAACGCGCCCGGTCCTCACTCGACTTCTCCGCCAAGAAGCCGTGGTTGAACGAAAGGGCGGAGCTGGTCTTCACGTTTACCGACATCTTCAACGACTTCGCGCTCCAGCACGACATCGTCGGCAACGGTTTCACCGCGCTCTACCAGAACTTCCTGGAGACGCAGGTGGCGACGCTGGCGCTGAGGTTCCGATTCTGACAACGTTTGACCACGACTCGCGTCGCCTGTCGTGCAGATTCGCGCGGCAAAAATGATGATGTCTGACGCGAGCAGGTAGCAGCGGCGCGTCGCTACGAGCCGCATAGCCCGCAATAGGGTGGGCTTCGCTGATGGCAACGGGCGCTTCCTTGCCGCGTCACCGCTCAGGGTCAACGACACCTCTTCTTCGGCCCAAGTCTGCTCGCAGGGCGGCAATCTCCTCCCGCAATCCTTCCACCGCAGCGGCGCCGGCGATTTCACCCTCCGCAGCCGCTGCATCACGGCCGACGAAGAACGTGGCGAGTGTGGCGGTGACGTAGCCAAACACGCCGAACGCGTAGAGTGCAAGGACCACGCAGAGAAGTCTACCCTCCGGAGATTGCGGCCAGTATGCCGACCCCATCGTCGTCATGATCATCGCCGTCCACCACAGGGCTTCGCTGTAGGTTCCCAGCCCACCCGGAACCTCATGCTCGAACGCGAACATGCCTGCGGCACCGGCCACGGTTACCACGCAGGTCAGAGCGACGACGTAGCCAAAGCCGCGACGCTCGAGCGTTGACCCGAGTGCGTGCATGCCCCGGTTGAGGGATGTCAGCACCCGGATCAATCGGATGCCTCGGGCCGCCCGGAAGACACGAATGACCCGAATGACGCGAAACGTGCGAAGCGCGGGCACGAGCAGTGCCACCGCGGTCAGCCAATTGGACGTGAGGTACACGCCTTTACGTGGAGCGAGCAGGAATTCGAGGGCGAAATGGAGGACGAAGAATCCCCAGATCACAACACCGAGCGTCTCCAGCAGCGGACTGAGGCTGTAGATCAGTTCCCACACGAGCAGTGCGAGCCAGACGAAGCCCAGCACGACCATCGGCGTCTCAAGCGCGCGCTCGATGCGGAGGAGCAGCTCTCGGCGTTCGTGCTCGACCTCTTGACCGGTGATGCCGTTGTCCATCGTTCTAGTGTGGCGGATCCGTTTCTGGGATGCCGCCTGCCGTTGCGCAACAGGGGCTCTGGCGATGCAGCTTCGCGATTGTCGCCCGGGTAGAATAGGTGGGCGCATGAGCCTTGATCGGTCACGCGGATCATCACCGCACATCGACGCCGACGCGTTTCTTGCGGGCGCCGGCGACATGGGAGACCTCTTCCGACACAAGGACTGGGGCGCCACGCCGTTGGGCGATCTCGCCACCTGGCCGCAGAGTCTGCGGACCACGATGAGCATCTGCCTCAATTCTCGGTTCCCGATCGCGGTCTACTGGGGACCCGAGTACTTGATGCTCTACAACGAGAGCCTGCTGCCGATGGTCGGCGCGCGCAAGCACCCGCATGCGCTTGGCCAGCCCGCGCAGATCGTGCTCGCTGAGATCTGGAGCATCATCGAGCCGCTTCTGAGCCACGTTCGAACGACGGGCGAGGCGACGTGGTCGGAAGATTTGATGCTGCCGCTGGCCCGGACCGGAGCGTCCGAAGAGTCGTACTTCACGTTCACGTACAGCCCGATTCGCGACGAGTCGAGCGGCGTCGGCGGCGTCTTCTGCGCTGTCGTCGAGACAACCGACAAAGTGATCGAAGAGCGGCGACTGCGGCTCCTGAACGCCCTCGCTGAAGGACGGCGCGCCGGAACGGCTGCAGATGCGTGCCGGCACGCCGCGCACGAGATCGAGCAGGCACCAAAGGACGTGCCGTTCGCGCTGTTGTACCTCTTCGATGCCGCAGGCGTCGCCTCACTGGTTGCCGCCGCCGGTGTCGCGGCGGGTACGACACTGTCACCAGCACTGATTCATCCCGGCGATGGTGGCGCGTGGGTGCTCGATGATGCAGCCGGGGACGCACGCGTGGTGTCACTCGCCGATGGCCCGGCTGGCTCTCGGGGCGGCACGGTCATGCCGATCGCGCCGTCGACAGGCGGACGGCCGCTGGGATTTGTCGTACTCGGCCTGAGCCCACTACTCGCGCAAAGCGCCTCATATGTCCGGTTCCAGACCTTGCTCGCCGCCAGCGTCTCGCAGAACGTCACCAACGCCATTGCAGCGGAGGAGGAACGCAGGCATCTACAGGCCCTGGCTGAACTCGATCGAGCCAAGACGGCCTTCTTCAGTAACGTCAGTCATGAGTTCCGAACACCGCTGACGTTATTGCTCGGCCCTGCCGAAGATGCACTCGCTGACGCCGAGGCGCTGTCGTCGCAGGAACGTGAACGCTGGCACGTCGTGCAACGCAACGCGCTTCGTCTCTCCAGGCTGGTCAACTCGTTGCTCGATGTCTCACGCATCGAGGCCGGCCGCATTGACGCCACCTTCGAGCCCGTCGACCTCGGCGTGTTGACGAAAGAGTTGAGCAGCATGTTTGCTCCGGCGATCGAACGAGGGAACGTGGCGCTGCGACTCGATATTCCGCCGCTCGACGAACTCGCGTATGTCGACCGCGAGCTGTGGGAGAAGGTCGTGTGCAACCTGCTCTCGAACGCGCTGAAATTCACGTTGCACGGGACGATCGAGGTCGCACTGCGCACCGTCGACCAGCACTTCGAATTGGTCGTTCGGGATACCGGCATCGGCATCGACCCCGCCGACCAGCCGCGCGTCTTCGGCCGGTTCCACCGCATCAAGGGCGCCCGGGCTCGCTCCCACGAAGGTACCGGCATCGGCTTGGCCCTCGTCCATGAGATTGTCAAGCTCCACGGCGGCGAGGTCACCGTCGCCAGCGTCGTCGGGGAGGGTACCGCATTTACCGTTCGTCTTCCTCTCGGGCACGCTCACTTGCCACCGGAACGCATTGGCGCGGCCCGAACCCTGTCCTCGACCGGCAGTGGTGCCGCGCCCTACGTCGCGGAATCGGGACACTGGGACAACTCTGACAGCAGAACCGTGTCGGCGACCGACGGCACGGTCGCGGCGGTCCCAAGCCGGCGCTCCGCTCGCATTCTCGTCGTCGACGACAACGCGGATATGCGTGGCTATATCGGCCGACTGCTGCGGGAACGGTGGCATGTCGAGTCGGCGTCGAATGGCCACGTCGCCCTTGACTCGATCCGCCGCCAGCCACCGGATTTGGTGATCGCAGACGTGATGATGCCGGAACTGGACGGCTTTGGCCTGCTCCAGGCGATTCGCACGGATGCCGCACTCCGCCTCACACCGGTGATTCTCCTCTCGGCGCGAGCCGGCGAGGAGGCGACCGCAGAGGGACTAGACGCCGGCGCGAACGACTACATCGTCAAGCCATTTTCCGCCCGTGAACTGCTGGTGCGCGTGGCGTCGAGCTTGGCGTTTGCGGACGCCGCGCGCGAAGCACAGGCGATTGAAGAGGCGGCGCGGCGGCGACTCTACGGCCATTTCATGCAGGCGCCGTTTCCGATCGCGGTGCTCCGTGGGCCGCACCACGTGACCGAACTTGCCAACGCCCAGGCCTTGCGCGCCTGGGGCAAGGACGAAGGGATGATTGGCAAACCGATCATCGAGGGGATACCGGAGCTCGTTGACCAGCCATTTGTGGCGTACCTCGATCAGGTGTACCGCACCGGCGTCCCGTACGAAGCACGCGGGGCGCTCTCCCGGCTCGTGCGATCACCTGGGGAAGCACCGCAAGACGTGTTCTGGGATTTCGTCTACGCCCCACTGCAAGACGCCAAGGGTGCGATCGAAGGCGTCCTGGTCAGCGGTTTCGAGGTCACCGCCCAGGTGCGTGCCTCGGACGAACTCACCCGACTCCTCGCCCGTGCGGAGGCTGGCGAACGGCAACTGCGAGAACTCGCGGAGAATCTCCCGGAGTTGGCGTGGACGGCTCGGCCTGACGGCTTCATCGACTACTACAATCGCAGCTGGTACGCAGTACACCGGCACCACACCCAAGGAGATGGAAGGCTGGGGCTGGAAGGCCGTTCACGATCCAACGAAGATCGATGCCGTCATCGAGCGCTGGCAACACTCCATCGCCACTGGTGAGTCCTTTGACATGGAATTTCCGCTGCGGGGGGCCGATGGGGTATTTCGCTGGTTCTTGACCCGCGTCAAACCGCTTCGGGATCATACCGGCCAGATCGTCCGCTGGTTCGGCTCGAACACCAACATCGACGAGCGACGTCGGAACGACGACTTCAGAGAGATGTTCGTCGGCGTGTTAGGACACGATCTGCGAAATCCGCTCAATACGGTCCTGATGACGTCGCGGGTCTTGACGATGCTACCGACGACGCCCGACACGATCCGCAAGAAACTGGAACGCGTCACCTCGAGCGGTGTCCGCATGCAGCGCATGATCGAGCAGTTGCTCGACTTGACACGCGCGCGGCTGACCGACGGCATCCCCATCACCCTCGGTGCTGAACCTGCCGACCTTGGTGCGCTCCTGGCGAAGATCGTCGACGAGATGCGTGAGGGTCAGCCACATTGCAGGTTCGACCTCGATGTCGAGGGACTCTGCACGGCGCGCGTTGACTCCGATCGGCTCGAGCAGGTGATGTCAAACCTCCTCGGAAATGCAGTGGCTCACGGTGACCAGGCGCAACCAATCCAGGTCGTGTTGCACTGCGAGGCCGATTGGGCGTCGATAGCCGTACTCAATTCTGGGAGCCCTATTCCCCCCGACTTCCTGCCGCACTTGTTCAATCCGTTCGCCCGTAAACAGGCATCCCAGAGGCCAAGTGCGGGCCTCGGCCTGGGCCTTTACATTTCTGAACGCATCGTCGCCGCACACGGTGGCGCGTTGTCGGTGCAGTCGTCTGAAGCAGGGGTTACCCGCTTCACGGTGCGGCTGCCAAGGAGACCGCACTGATGGGGACGCCGCCAGCACGCGAACACGGTTCGTGCGTGCTGATCGTGGATGACGACGCAGACGAGAGGGAGAGTCTGCGCGACGTTGTCGAAATGCTGGGGCTGTCAGCCCTCATGGCCGCGAACGCGGAAGAGGCTCTCGCGATCCTCGTGGACGCCGATCCCTGTCTGGTGATTCTCGACGTGCTGATGCCCCGCATGACGGGAGTACAGATGCTTGAGCAGATGAGTCACGATCCCAGGCTGTCCCAGCTGCCCGTCGTCATGTCGACCTCGGCGCCGGAGCGTGTCCCCGGTGGTGTGGCCGTGCTGCCCAAACCGGTGGATATCGAGGCCCTGTGCGGGTGGATGAAGCGGTCATGTCGCTGTCATGGCTGATTGCGCAATCGCATCTGCGTCAACACACCAGCATCGAGCCCTGCCAGCAGTGCAAAGTGTTGCGAGCCGGCACCCGAGTGGGGTCGCTGAAGCATGCGCACGTTGGCCCGGTGATGCAGTCGCCAGCGATTGGGTCGCGTTGCTGCCGGACGGGCCTGCCGCGCGTCATCTCTCGCCGGCACCCGGTGGTGTTGTGTCACCGCTGGGGTCTGGCCCTGCAAGCGGATCGGCGGCAACCCGACGATCTCGAACGTCGCCGAAGCGATGCCGATACCGGCGTCGTCGAGCGCCCGCAGAATGTCCCGGCTCATGGCGTCCTTCAGGGTGCGGATGCCGTGGTCGCTGACGATGAAGCGCACGGTCAGTTCGAGCCAGTTATCGGTGAGCCGGTAGTACACCTTCGGCTTCATGTCGGCCCGCTTCATGACATAGCGACGCTGCATCTCCTCCAGCACGTCATGACTCAGCTCGCTGATTTGCACTGTGTGCCGAGCGGCGGCCTCCAGCAGGATGCGCTCGGCCTGGTCGCGGTCGGCGGCGTAGGCGATCGGCAGCGTCAACTCTTCCCAGACGAACGGAAAGTCGCGCGTGTAGTTGAATACCGGCTCGTCAAAGATCTTTGCGTTGCTGACAGTAACGACACGCCCGGTGAACTCGCGGCTTCGCACCCACATCGCCGGGTCAGCACCTTGCACGGGCGGCGGCTGTCCCATCTCCATGATTGTCGTCTGGGTGAAGTCCAGCGCGATCACGTCGCCACGCACGCCGCCCATCACGATCCGGTCGCCGACGTTGAATGTCCTGCCGCGCAGGATCACGAAGTATCCGGCCACGGCAGTGACGACCTTCTGCAGCGCGAACGCCAGTCCGGCGGTCACCAGCCCCAGAGCCGTCGTCAGCCGCGTCGGATCCTCGAACCAGATCGAGAGGAGGCCCAGGATCAAGATGACTGCCGAGCCCAGCTTGATCGCCTGGCGTACCCAGAACTCGGTTCGCTTGTCAGATCGGGCCTGGAGCACCCGGGTTGACAGCGCACGCAGCAGATATCCCGCCCCGAACACGAGCGCGATGAGCACCAGTGTGAACAGCAGCTTCAACCCGTTGTCGGCATTGAGACCGACGAGTCTGACACCCAACAACTCGCACGGCCCGCTCCGGACCGACCAGACGAATCACCTCCTGCATCGCTACCTCCGTGCCGGCACGCTGTTCGCGTCAAGCCGCAACACGACCCGGCCATGAGCCGCCTCGATCGTGGCGAGGTCGAGCGCCGCGGGGACGCTGCGCGCGGCCGTCTCGCCAATCACGTCGGCCTGAAGACGAAGTGCCCGACGGCGCTGATCGTCTGCCGTGCGTTCGACAAGCATGTCCAATACCTGCAGCAAGCGTACGAGCACGGCGACGTTGCCTTCGGCATTCTGGCGAATCTGATCGAACGCTTCGCCTAGGAGACCCGGAAACGTCGGCCCCCGCGTCACGACCCGCACCTGCCCCCCGTCTGAGCGATACGGCGACTCGATTGAACGCTGCGCGAGCCGGGCGAGAATGGCTCCCAGGAAGTCGATGCAGTTGATCGCGGTGGTCGTGTCGTTGATGCCTGGCGACAGCGCCTTGAGGGCAACGTCGACGATCTGCCTGATACCGTAGGCCGCGTCCTGCTGCACGGTGCGATGGGTATCCACGCTGTAGGCGACGTGGAGCTTCCGAAGCGTGTCGTCGTCCAGCGGCGGGCCCGCCGTCGCCGCCAAGCGAGAGCCCTCGATGACGAATTCGCCGATCCCCCGCTCCATGCGCACGATCACATCTTGTTCGCGCGCAATGGCGAACAGGCCGTCGGCGTCGATACGCTGAATGTAGCCTGTCGTTCTGGCCGGGATGGTGACCCAGGGCTGCCGGGACAGCTCGCGGTCCAGGTCGGCAGGAGTGCGTTCGGGCGCACCATCACCTATCTCGGTGGGGAACAGGCGGTCAACCGCCTCCAAGGTCTCGCCGGCCACCGCGGCGATGATGCTCGTGGCTTGAATCGAGGCGGCGATGTGATGGATGAAGGAGATGAGAAAGCCGATGGCGACAAACGCCAGTAGCAGGGCGCCGAGAACCGCCAGTGCCGGAACGAATACGCCCTCGTCACCGCCGCGGATCGTCCGCAGAACCACCAGGCAGTAGGCGAAGACACCCAGGAAGACGCCGAGGACCGTCTGGTTCGTGCGGTCCCGCATGAAATTGCGCAGGATTCGCGACGTGTACTGACTCGACGCGAGGGCCAGCGTGACGATGGTGATGGAGAACGTGACGCCTGCCACGGTAATCATCGAGCTGGCGATCGCCGCCAGCAGCCCGCGCGAGCCATCCGCACCGGCTCCGAACAATCGCGGCCATCGTTCCATGAGCCGCTCACGGCCAAGCCACGCGTCTGCCTCGATCAGCACCATGGCGAAGACGACGGCACCAACGACGATCACCGTGGGCACGAACCAGAGGCTCGAGCGAAGGTCTTCCCAGAGACGACGCAGTCTATTTCGCACCATTGGGGCCCAACCATCGAATGCCTGAGACGGCGCGGCCGCTTTCGTCACGGCTGAGCGACCCCTCGGCCCGAAGACCTTGTCGGCGGACCGCCGCCGATCGAGCCGACAGACCGCGAGCCGAATCTGATCGGAAGGCACGATTGACGTAGTCGTCGTGTGACAGATCGGCCGCCATCACCAGCCGACGGTCGTCCAACGCTCGGACCGCTGGCACCAGGTCGCGCCAAAGCAAATCGCGTATGACCATGCCAAGGTGGGCAATGACGTCGTAGCCAGTGGTTGCATCATTGATGCCTGGCGAGAGCGCCCGCAGCCCGATATCCACCAATTGTCGAATGCCAAACGCGGCGTCCTTCAACACGATTCTTGAGTCCCCAAGAACGATCGCGAAGCGCGCGGAGCACGACGAGGCGGTGACCGCAGATGACGCGTGTTGGCAGAGTCACGCAAAAATCCGGAATGACGCGCGGAGAGAACTGACTGCGGCGAGTGGTGACACCAACGTGAAGGCGAACCGACGCGGCGACGGTGATCGTCGCCGATGACGTTGTCTCGCGCTGTGGGGAGTGGTCGGAGAAACGTTGGTAGCTGAGCGCTTCGCTGGCTGAGCGACACATCGACCGGTAGCATGGCGCCAGCGGCCGCTATCGCCACGCCTACAAACAGGGCGGGTACGATGAACAGGCTCGCACGTGTCCGTTCAGCGCGGACTCGCAGTCGGTCGAGCATGGAAAGAAGGCGCGAAACACGTGGATCAATCGGCTCGGGGCTGACGGCGAGTGGCCGGGACGAGCTTGGAGAAGCGGAACACCAACTCTATGATCAAACGCGTCGTGCCGGCACGAATCAGCGACCGGAAGCTCGAATCCAGTAGCGTAGTACTTCAATACTCACTGAAAACTGCTTTCACCAGCGGTTCGGGCTTGGCCTGCTGTGGCGAGCCTCATCGGGGAGATGAGTCCGGACGGTGGCATACTGGGCGCTCCATGACACACGCCGTTGCTGCATACACCGACCGAGCCGCCAGTGATCTCGCGGGTCAAGACCTCGGCAGGCAAATCGTTCAGGCACTTGCCCCAGAGGCTCCGGACGTGGTCATCGTCTTCGCGTCTTCGCGCTTCGAGTACGGCGCGCTACTCACGGCTCTGAGTGACGTTTGCCATCCGGGCGTGCTGGTCGGTTCGTCGTCTGCCGGCGAGTTCACCGGGGAGCATCGCGGCGAGGGCACGGCGTGCGCACTGGCATTCCGCTCGACGGACATCCGTGCCACGGCCGGATTGGGTCAGAGCGTAAGCCGAGACCGCGCAGAGGCCGCGGCAGCCGCAGTGGCGTCATTCGAGGGCATTGGCGCGACGAATTTCCCGTTCAGGTCGGCGCTGGTGATGACTGATGCGTTGGCAGGACATGCCGATGAACTCGTGCGCCAGCTCACCGTGCTGACGTCCGGGACGTATCAGTTCGCTGGTGGCGGCGCTGGTGACGACGCGAAGTTCAGCAGCACACACGTGTTTTTCGGCACCGCCGCCTACACCGATGCGGTGGTCACGCTCGAGTTGTTATCGTCCAAGCCGTTCGGTGTCGGCGTCGGTCACGGCTGGACGCCCGCCAGTCCGCCCCTTCGCGTCACCGAGGTCGAGGGGACGCGTGTCGTGAGCCTGAACGGCGTCCCCGCAATCGAAGCGTTCGAAGCGCATGCGGCCGCCGGCGGCGACTCGATCGACAAAGCCGCGCCGCTGTCGTACTTTCTCCACAACATTCTGGGCATCGAGACCGGGGTGGGCTATCAGCTGCGGGTTCCGCTGGCGGTGAACGACGACGGGTCGGTCACGTGTGCGGCCGAGATCCCCGCCGGCGCGCGCGTGCACATCATGAAAGCGACGTCCGATTCAGCGATTACCGCCGCGAGCCGTGCCACACGGGCGGCGGTGGAGGCTCTGCGTGGCGCGCCTCCGGCCGCGGCGCTGTTCTTCGACTGCGTGGCGACCAGACTGCGCATGGGAAACGATTTTGGCTTCGAGCTGCAATCGGTCGCGAACCTGCTCGGTGACGCACAGCTGGTCGGGTGTAACACCTACGGACAAATTGCCAGAGCCGAAGGGCAATTTGGCGGCTTTCACAACTGCACCGCCGTCGTCATGGTACTGCCCGCATAAAGGCGATGACGGATTCGACTGTCATCCGGCTGACCGCCGCGCTCTCGGACGTGGCGCGTCGGCGCGAGGCGGCCGAGCGACTCGCCCACCACCTTGGCGCAGACTCGATGCTCCTCCTCGTCCACGATGAAGATGCTCGCGTGCTGCTGCCGGCGCCGGGATTTGCACCAACGCTGCCGGGCGGGGAGACGTGGGCGCGGTTCCTCCGTACGTTGCAGACAGCCGGGGTTCATCGAGCCCAGGTCGCGCAGCCAGCATCCCCGCGCCTGACCGGCGCAATCGGTATCTCGGGTTCCGCTACGGCCTTCGTTCTCCTCGGCGGAACAGTCTCTGACGGCGAGGTGGCTGAACTGGAATCACTCCTGCCGCTCGTCGCTGCAGCCGCCAGAGCGGAACACGCGGCCGTCAGTGCGCGAGGGGAACTGCGGGCCGCCCAAGAGTATGCGCGTGAAGCCGAGATACTCGCCCGCGCCCTCGACACCGCGCGTGCAGAGGTCGAACACGGCCTGCGGCAGCTCGCAGCCCAGACGCAAGCGCTCCAGGACGCGCGAGCACGCGCGGAGGACGCCGCGCGCGCGAAGGACCAGTTTCTCGCGATGCTGGGCCACGAACTGCGCAATCCGCTGGCGCCGATCATGACGGCGCTGCAGCTCATACGCCTGAAGAACCAGACGTCACGCGAGCTCGAAGTCATCGAGCGGCAAGTGGCGAATCTGATGCGCCTGGTTGACGATCTGCTCGACGTCGCGCGTATCACGGGCGGCAAGATCGCGTTGCAGCTGCGGCCCGTGGAGTGTGCCGAGGTGGCGGCACGAGCGATAGAAACGGCGAGCCCGGCGCTCGAGCGAAAGCAGCAGCGCCTCGACATCGACATGCCAGAGACGGGGCTCGTGCTGCACGCCGACCCCGCCAGGGCAGCGCAGATCATCGCGAATTTGTTGACCAACGCGTCCAAGTACAGCGACGAAGGACGCGTGATCACGCTGCGTGCGGCTCGCGACGGCGCGCACGTCGTCATTCGTGTGCGGGACGAGGGCATCGGCATCGCGCCCGACATGCTCGACCGTGTCTTCGAGCTCTTCGAGCAGCAGCCGCAGGCACTCGATCGGTCGGCTGGCGGCCTCGGGCTGGGGCTGGCGATCGCCCGCAGTCTCGTGCACATGCACGGCGGCTGTGTACGCGCCATCAGCGAGGGTGTTGGACACGGCAGCGAGTTCATTGTCGAGTTGCCCCTGGCAGCTGCTGTCGCCGCAAGCGGGGGCGTGGTGTCGCCACGAGTTCTCGGCTCCGACCTCCCACGCGGCGACGGCGAGCATGTCCTCATCGTCGACGACAACGAGGACGCGGCCGCGCTTCTCTACGAGGCGCTGACCGCACTCGGATACCGCGCGCGGATGGCAGTGGATGGACCGAGCGCACTGAGCGTTGCCGACGAGTGTGCCCCGGCTGTCGGCGTGCTCGACATCGGCCTGCCGGTGATGGACGGCTATGAGCTTGCGCGCCACCTGCGCGCGCGCGGCGGGACTCGGCTCATCGCGGTGACCGGCTACGGACAGCCGTCGGATCATGAGCGGTCGCGCGCCGCAGGTTTTGACGCGCACCTCGTGAAACCGATTGAACTGGCCGAACTCGCACGCCTGCTCGACCGGCTTCGGCAATCGACCGGCGTCGACCGCACAGCGGACGCGTAAGCGAGCGTCCCGCTCGGCGGCGGTCGTCGTCATCACCGCGAATCTGGCTCGGGTGCAGCGGTCGGACCCGATTGAGGCGCTCCGGCTTTTTCAGACCATTCGCAGGGTGACTCTGCGGTACAAGAAGCGCTTTTCGGTCGAGCAGTTTACCGCCGTGTTGCAGCAGGCAGCGCAGGGCGCGCCGGTCGGGGATCAGGGCGCCGCGGTGAACGGCGGCCGCAGAATTGTCGTCGTGGACGATAATGAAGACAGCGCCCTGATGCTCTCTGAAGTTCCGAAAGCGAAAGGCTATCAGACGCGCACGGCGCACGACGCGCCTGCGGCTTGGTGGCGTCGGCGGAATATGGACAGGAGTCCAAACGCCAAAGGACCGCAGCGGCAGGGTTCGAGCTCATCTCGACAAGCCGGTTGATCTCGCCATCGTTGCAGATTGCCGCCCGTGGAAACTGTCTGAGCGCGACGCGTGGACAGACCGATGAACATACCGACTGAGCCGATTGGCAGCATACCGAGACCGACCGCCTTGCTCGAGGCGCTCGGAACAACCGACAGCGACGATCCCAGTCTCGAGCCGCTTTATGAGGCGGCGATCAAGGACACGATCGAACGGTTCGAAGAGACGGGGTCGCCAATCATCACGGACGGGGAACAGAGGAAGTATCACAACTTCTGGACCTACTGCGTCCACGGCCTGCAGAACACCGCGCCGGACGGATTCAGGATTCCCTTCACCGCCGGCCACACTCGGCGGATGCCCCGGCTGACCAGCGGACCGTTCAGGTACAAGCGCTATGCGGACGCTTATCTCGACGTCGCCAGCCGCTACGCGCGCCAGCCGCTCAAGCAGGCGGTGATTTCTCCATCGGCTCTCAGCCTCATGTACCCTGCCGAGGCACTGCCCGACTATCCGCGTGAGCAATTCATCGATGATCTGCTACGCGAGCACGTGTCTGAAGTGCGCCGTTGCTTCGAAAAGGGCGCCGTGAAGGTACAAATCGACTTCACGGAGGGACGCCTGGCGATGAAGGTGGACCCTTCCGGCGAGCTGCTCGCCAGCTTCATCGATCTCAACAATCTCGCCCTCGCGCGATTCACGCCCGAGGAGCGCCAGAAGATTGGCGTTCACACCTGCCCAGGCGGCGACAGGGATTCAACCCATAGCGCCGACGTGGATTATTCCGCCCTGCTCCCCAGCCTGTTCGAACTGAATGTCGGAAGCTTCTATCTTGCGCTGGCTGGCGAGAAAGACCAGGCACGCGTGCTCGGGATCATCCGGGACAACATGAAACCACGGCAACAGATCTTTGTTGGCGTCGTGGCTCCCATCGACCCGCGGATCGAGACCGTCGAGGAGATCAGAGACCGCGTCCTGAATGCCGCAAAGTACATCCCTGCCGACCAGCTCGGCACCACCGACGATTGCGGATTTTCGCCGTTCTGCGACGACAATTCCACGACTCGCGAAAAAGCGTTCGACAAGATTGCAAGGCGGGTCGAAGGGACAGCGCTGGCCGCACAGATGATCGGAGGACGTTAGGTGGCCGATAGCGAAGAGGGCCTGCTGCGGACGGCCGCGCTGGAGAACGTGAAGGCGACCCTCGCGGCGCGCCAGCGCGCTGAACAGGCGCTGGAACAGAGAACGCAGGAACTCGCGCGTTCACTGTCGCTCGTCCGCGCCACGCTGGAATCCTCCGCCGACGGTATCGTCGTCACCGATCAAGGAACGATCACCGACTTCAACAACAACTATCTTGAGATGTGGGCGGTCGGGCGCGAGCTTGTCGACAGCAGAGACCATAGACGGGTCCTGCAGGATATCGCGGGCCGGTTCGCGGACCCGCGACGCTTCCTGGACCGTGTCGAGGAAATCTACGCCACGTCGCCCCCCGAAACATTCGATCTTCTCGAACTCAAGGACGGTCGTACCTTCGAACGGTACAGCAAGACCCAGATCGTCGGGGGGCGCGAAGTCGGGCGGGTGTGGAGTTTCCGGGATATCACCGCGGGCAAGCGCGCGGAACAAGCGCTGCGCGAGGAGACCCGCATTCTCGAGATCCTCAACGAGACCGGGACGGCGCTGGCGTCGGAGTTGGATCTACAGGCTCTGCTGCAGACGGTGACCGATGCCGCCACACAGCTGACCGGCGCTCAATTCGGAGCCTTCTTCTACAACTCCACCGATCAAAATGGCGACGCCTACATGCTCTACACGCTGTCGGGCGCGCCGCGCGAAGCTTTTCAGGATTTTGGCCATCCTCGGGCGACGCCGCTGTTCGGTCCAACCTTCAAGGGCGAACCGCCGATCTGTGTGGACGACGTGCTGAACGATCCCCGCTACGGTCAGATGCCGCCGCATCACGGCATGCCGCGCGGGCATCTGCCGGTGCGCAGTTACCTGGCGGTGCCTGTCATATCGCGCAACGCGGAGGTCATTGGCGGCCTCTTCTTTGGCCACGCGGAACCGGCCCGGTTTACGGAGAGGAGCCAGCGTCTCGTCGTCGCAATCGCAGCGCAAGCGGCAATCGCCGTGGACAACGCCCGCCTGTTCGAGAGCGAGCGCGCGGCCCGCGCTTCGGCGGAGCACCTCAGTGACATGAAGGACCGGTTTCTTGCGAACCTCTCCCATGAATTGAGGACGCCACTGAATGCTGTTCTGGGATGGGCCCAGATCCTGCGTCGAGGCGCCAAGGACCCGGTGGACCTTCAGCGGGGCCTCGAGGCGATTGAGCGGAGCGCGCGGGTTCAGAGCCAGCTCATAGGAGATTTGCTCGATACGAGTCGCATCACGTCCGGCAAGGTGCGGTTGGACGTTCAGCCGCTCGATCCGATTTCCTTCATCGATGCCGCGATGGACACGGTGCGCCCATCGGCGGAAGCCAAGGGGATCCGCCTCATCTCACTGCTCGACCCCGGCGCCGGCCCGATTGCCGGAGACCCGGCGCGGCTGCAGCAGGTGATGTGGAATCTGCTTTCCAACGCGATCAAGTTCACACCCAAAGGCGGCAAGGTGCAAGTGACGCTGCAGCGGGTCAACTCGCACATCGAGGTCAATGTGGCCGACACCGGCATTGGTATCAAGCCGGAATTCGTCGGGCAGGTATTCGACCGTTTCCAGCAAGGAGATTTGTCCACGACCAAGGCGTTCGGCGGTCTCGGGCTCGGCCTCTCGATCGTCAAACATCTCGTCGAGCTTCACGGCGGCACCGTGAAGGCGTCCAGCCCTGGTCAGGACAAGGGCGCGATGTTCTCGATTCACCTGCCGTTGACAGCTGTGCGCCGCGTCGCTGCCCCGGAAGAGCGGCTGCATCCGCAGACTGCGCCGCCGGCTATGGTCCCGTTCGAGTATGTCGACTTGTCCGGCATCAAGGTTCTAGTCGTCGACGATGAGCAGGATGCCCGCGATCTCGTGAAACGTCTGCTGTGCGATTGCTCGGCACAGGTCCTGACGGCGGCATCAGCGGCACAGGCTCTGGAGGTCATCGAGCGCGAAGCGCCTGATATTCTGGTGAGCGATATCGGGATGCCGGAAACCGACGGCTATGAATTGCTGCGGATGATTCGTGCCCGTGAAAGTGGGGACGGCACGCGGTTGCCAGCCGTCGCGTTGACGGCGTTCGCGCGCGCCGAAGACAGGATCCGCGCTCTCCGGGCTGGCTTTGTTGCGCACGTGGCAAAGCCGGTCGAACCATCCGAGCTGCTCGCGACGGTGGCGGCATTCTGCGGCCGGACCAGTTAGTCAGAATGCCTGTTGCTGGGCGAGATAGATGAGATTGGCTCGCGCAACGTCCTCCGAGACGTCAGGTGCGAACCGCTGCGCCAGCGCGGCGGTGGTCGCGCGACGGTCGCCGTGGCGCACGATTCATGCGGTCGCGACGAGTTACGGGCGGACCGTTCTCAGCGCCAGTCGTCGAACACGTACCCACCGGCCCCGTTGAGAGTGAGGCAACGCCCATGAAGAACGGCACGACCGTGGAACGGAAGTCCGAACGTGAGCTAGTCACTACACGAACTTTCGACGGCCCGGCGCGCATCGTGTTCGAGGCCTGGACCAAGCCCGAGCTGTTCAAGCGGTGGTGGGCGCCGAAGTCAATCGGCATGTCCCTGCGTTCCTGTGAGATGGATGTTCGTGTCGGGGGCAAGTACCGTCTCGAGTTCGAACCCGATGCGATGGCGTTCTTCGGCACGTACCGCGAGGTGACACCGCACTCGCGCCTCGTCTGGACCAATGAGGAAGGTGGTGAGGGTGGGCCCGTCACCACGGTGACTTTCGAGGGGAAGGCTGGCAAGACGCTTCTGGTCATGCACGAGCTCTATCCCTCGAAGGAAGCTCTCGACGCTGCCGGAACCGGGGCGGCGGATGCGATGGTCGAGACGTTCGCGCAACTGGACGAGCTTCTCGTCGCCCTGGGCGCGAGCGTGAGGTCATGAAATTGTCGGTAGCGGTCGGCCGCGTGAGGCTCAGAGGTTTCAACCGAACCGGAATGCCCGCTGCGTTCTGTACTGGAAAAGCTGGAGTCGGACGGTTGTCCTCGGGAGGCGTGGGTCGCCGAGGGCCGAATCCCCGTAAAGCGTGTCAATGCACGCGATCAGCGACTTACCCTCCGAATCGATCGGTCGGTGTGCGTCCGTAAGCCTCGATGGTCGCCGGGGTTCGAGCCTGACGAATCACAGTGCTATCACAATCGACTCGCCGACTTACGGCTATCGTTCTGTCTACTCTCCCTCCGCGTCAGCCAGGACACCGCTGGCGAGCAACTCTGATGCTGACACGTGCATCTGCTGAAATGAGCTAGGAGCCTGTATGCATCGAGCCACAGCGCATTGAGCGTCGCGAGCCTAGAGGGGCAACTCTCTCCCGATGGGAACGCGGCCTCGTCTGCCTACGCTGTCCGCGACTTGAGCATCTCGACGTAGTGCGGACTGTACATGATGCCCAATACGTTGCCGAACGGATCGACCACCGAGGCGGTGACGAAGTCGCTCTCGCGCTTGGTGATCGGATCGTACTCCGTGGCGCCCATGGCCTTGAGCCGAGCGAACGTCGCCTCGACGTCGTCGACGTGCCACAGCAGTGTGGCGCCGCCCGGACCGGGCTGCATCCTTGCTGGTGCGTAGCGGCGGTCGATGATGCCGAACTCGTCCTCGTCGTCGCCGATTCGGAACTCGACATAGGCGGGGTTTTCCGCATCGGGTCGCTGGAAGGTACGCCTCGACGCCGAACAGCTCCGCGTACCAGTCGCGCGCCGCGGCCACGTCGTCGGCCCAGAAGTTCACCGTGGCCATGCCACGCAAAAAGTGCTGGTTGCTCATTGTCATAACCTTTCCCTTGATTGCGATCGGGTCGACTCGACGGCGCGACCTGCAACCGATTACGCTCTGCCAAGATAATCCGCGCTGCGATCGTGCTGGGGCTGTGCTTGGCTGTCCGTGGCTGCGACACCCGCGAATCGCCAGCCCTTCGCGCCGGCACCGCCCGGCGCGCCACTCACGGCGCGGCTCCTTGTGCTTGTGCTTGGCTTCGAGATCGCGAATCGCAGCCTCGGTCTAGACAGTGCACCAGCTTTTCTGCTCGTCGCTCAGATCGGCGACGGTGACCTCGATCTCAATACGGGGCGCTGCTTCCGGCGCAGCCGCAATTGCGGTTGGGTCCGTCGCCGGAGCCTTCGTTGTGGGGTCGGCATCAGCCGGAGCTGCTTGAGGGTTTGCCCTGGATACTCGCCTCGGAAGAAGTCGTGTTCGTCTACGGCGGGTTGGCGGTTGAGCCGATCGACGCCCAGCACCAGATCGAGCGCCTCGAAAATAGTCGTCTTGCCCGTGTTGTTGTCGCCGATAAGCGCCTGTGCTTCGGCAACAACAGCGTTGCGGACTGGATGCCCCTGAAGTTCGTGATCTGCGGACACGCTCGCACGTCACAACCCCTCGTCTGATTGGTGGTCGACCGGATGCAGAATCCGAACGGATGTCTTGGTCGAGGGGATATTAGCAGGGCACTCGCACCGACGCCGGGCGACGCGGACAACGGCGCCCCATCGGGGTCACTTCTGAACGTGCTGCGGCTTATACTGGAACGCGCTCGTCCGCGGTACGGCGCGGCGGGGTGCTGTGCTCGTAGGGATCGCGCGACATTCGGGGTGTATCACAATCGGTAGCACAGTTCGGGTTTGCCGGCTCAGCCACTAGCCTGTAAACTGCTGATTCTAAACATACGGAGAGATGTCCGAGTGGTTGAAGGAGCACGCTTGGAAAGCGTGTGTAGGGGAAACTCTACCGAGGGTTCGAATCCCTCTCTCTCCGCCAAACCTCGCTCCGCTCGTTTGGCGGTTCGCGAGCGGTTCAGCCGCGCCGCTGCTCGCTGACACTCGCCGCGAGCGCGGACGAATCCCAGTCTCACCACGACAATTCGCTCCGCTTGATTGCCGGTTCGCCGGCGCTCAGCCGCGCCGCTGCTCGCTGACGCTCGCCGCGAGCGCGGACGAATCCCAGTCTCACCACGACAATTCGCTCCGCTCGTTTGGTGGTTCGCGAGCGGTTCAGCCGCGCCGCTGCTCGCTGACGCTCGCCGCGAGCGCGGACGAATCCCAGTCTCACCACGACAATTCGCTCCGCTCGTTTGGCGGTTCGCGAGCGGTTCAGCCGCGCCGCTGCTCGCTGACGCTCGCCGCGAGCGCGGACGAATCCCAGTCTCACCACGACAATTCGCTCCGCTTGATTGCCGGTTCGCCGGCGCTCAGCCGCGCCGCTGCTCGCTGACGCTCGCCGCGAGCGCGGACGAATCCCAGCCTCACCACCGACAATTCGCTCCGCTTGATTGCCGGTTCGCCGGCGCTCAGCCGCGCCGCTGCTCGCTGCCGTTCGCCGCGAGCGCGACGAATCCCAGCCTCACCACGACAATCGCTCCGCTTGCTTGCCGGTTGCCAGCGCTCAGCCGGCGCGCTGCTCGCTGACGCTCGCCGCAACCGTGAGCGGACAGCTCCACTCCGCAGTCCTTTGCACGATCCGGCTGCGGGTTCCCACCTGACATCGCTTGCAACGTGCGGGGAAAAGCCGTGGTCGCCAGTTAACTCGGTGGGCGCAGCTTACACGCGCAGCCGACCCCCAGTGCGGCTCGCGCCAGGGGTGGCGTCGGATGCTGCTCCAGAGCGTGCCGTGTACGACCTCTCAATCCAACTGGCAGCCGGATTCGGCATGTCGATCTGCAACGCCGCGACCTGCGGCAGGAGATACGTCACCTAGACTTCGGCGTCAGGGCTCGGTTGGTTGCGCACGGGACCGGCTTGGTTCCTGATTCGTAAAACATCTGCCCTGCCGTGTACGTCGCTGCCTCACGGTCGGCGTCGTAGGTCGCGACGGACCCGGATTGCACCGTCACGACCACCAACCGGGATGCCGATGCGCCCGCCCGACGAGTTCGCACCCCCGGTGATGTGCTGGATCACGCAGCCCCCGAGGCGGCGTTCGACCTTTCCGTCGTCCTCGGCTGGCTCGCCGAGTTGCGGCGGCGGATCCTGGCGAGCTCACGGGTGACGACGGCAGGGTGCGGATGGCCCGTTCCCGCGCGGGCCACAGTGCCCGGCGCCGCGGATGCCGCCACGCCCTGGCGTGCGGTTTCGGGACTGCAGAACAGCTGCGGGAAGATCGTACAGGAGAGATGGTGCAGAAGAGATAATGTGCAGGCTGGGCCCCGTTTAGGAATGCCCGTCAGATGTTTATCGGGTTCCGCCGAGCGGACCCGGCAGGGAGAGAACGAATGCGTCGACTGCAATACTCCATCGGCCTGGTGGCGCTCGCGGTTTCCGCGGCGACCATCGGCTACGCGCAAGGGCCGCCCGCCGGCGCTCCTGGCGGTGCTGTCCAGGGCGGTGGTCGTGCCGGCGGCCCGCCCGCCGCCGCGCCGGCGCCGGTCCCGGCGATTCTGCAGAACTATGCGCCGGTCACCGAAGCGCGGCTGAAGAATCCGGAAGAGAACAACTGGCTGCTGCTCCGCCGCACCTACAACGGCTGGGGCTACAGCCCGCTCAAGCAGATCACCACGTCCAACGTCAGCCGGCTCCGCCCGGTATGGGGCTATTCGACGGGCGAGGTCCGCGGCCACGAAGCGCCGCCGCTCGTGAACAACGGCGTCATGTTCGTCTCGACTCCCAACAACCAGGTGCTGGCGCTCAACGCCAAGACCGGTGCCCTGCTGTGGCGCTTCATCCAGCCGGTCACCACCGGCCGCGTGCCACACCCGACCAGCCGCGGCGTCGCCCTGTTCGAGGACAAGGTCTACTTCGCCCTCGGCGAATCGTTTCTGGTGGCGCTCGACGCCAGGACCGGTCGGGAAGTGTGGCGGACCGAAGTGGCCGATAACAAGTCGGCCTACTACATCACGCTGGCGCCACTGGTCGCCGGCGGTGGCGTGATGGTCGGCGCCTCGGGCGGCGAGTTCGGCATCCGCGGCTTCGTCGCCAGCTTCGACCTCAACACCGGCAAGGAACGCTGGCGCACGCACATGGTGCCGGCGCCCGGCGAGCCGGGCAGCGAGACCTGGCCGGCCGGCGGCGAACAGTGGAAGACCGGCGGCGCTTCGGTCTGGGTCACCGCCAACTACGACCAGGACGCCAATACCGCCTACTGGGGCACCGGCAACGGCGGTCCGTGGATGGGCGATCAGCGTCCGGGTGACAACCTCTACACCGCGTCGACGGTCGCCCTCGACGCGACGACCGGCAAGATCAAGGGACACTTCCAGTACACGCCGAACGAGTCGTTCGACTGGGACGAGGTGTCGCCGCCGATCGTCGTCGACTACCAGCGCAACGGCCGCACGGTGAAGGGCCTGATCAACGTCGCCCGCAACGGCTACATGTACTGGCTCGATCGCACCGACGGCTCGACGATCAACTTCGTCGACGGCAAGCCGTTCGTCGTGCAGAACGTCTTCCGCAGCCTGGACCCGAAGACTGGCCGCCCGGACATCGATCCGGACCACAAGCCGGGCACCAACAAGGAAGCGTCGTTCTGCCCGTCGTTCTCGGGCGGCAAGAACTGGCCGCCGGTGTCGTTCAACCCCGAGACGCGGATGATCTACATCCCGGCGAACAACGGGCTGTGCTCGGCACTGACCGGCACCGGCCGGGTCACCTACACGCCCGGCAGTGGCTTCACCGGCGTGCGCATGGGCGGTCAGTTCCTGCCGACCGGCGCCGAGGCCCAGAAGGGCAACCCCAACGTCGGCGAGGTGCAGGCGTGGAACGTCGACACCGGCCAGAAGGTCTGGACGACATCGCCGGTCGCCAGCGTCAACTGGGGCGGCATGCTCGCGACCGCCGGCGGCCTGGTCTTCAACGGCGGCACGGCCGACCGGAAGATCCGCGCCTTCGACGCGAAGAACGGCAAGGAACTCTGGTCCTACCCGCTCAACACGGCGGTACTGGCGCCGCCGTCCACCTTCATGGTCGATGGCAAGCAGTACATCGCCTTCAACGCCGGGTGGGGTGGTGACGCCGACGGCATCCAGCGCAACTTCGCGCGCCTGAACCCGGCGGCACCGCTGCCAGCGCCGCAGGGCGGCACCATCTGGGTGTTCGCAGTCGAATAGCTCGAAGGGAGAAGGCACGGACGGCGATGCCTGCCGGCAGCGGGTTCGCCGTGCGCCACCTCGCCTAGATACCGGTGACCGCCGGCGGCACGGCAGCGTTGCGGCGACGGGCCAGGACGCTGGCCAGCCAGTGGTCGACCGAGAGCCGGCCGGCCCCGACAAACATCAGCGCCGCCGAGATCCCAACCGCGATCGAATGGAACTCGTAGCCCTCGGTGGCGTAGGGTAGCGCACCGTGCCAGTTCATCTCGAAGCCGTAGCCCGGGATCATGTGCCGGGTCACCGCGGCGACGGCCATCGTGCAGCCGACGCCGAACGCCGCGACGCGAGTCAGCCCGCCGACAAGTAAGCCCACCCCGCCAAAGAATTCGGCGCCCGCCGCCAGCACGGCGAACACCGGCGGGATGCCGAGGTTGTCGCAGAACTGGATGAAGCCCGGCAGGTTCGTCACCTTGCCGACGCCGTGCTGAATCATGATGACGGCCAGCGGCAGTCGCGCCCACAACATCCCGGCCCCGGCGTCCGTCTGCAGCAGTCTCCTCAACATCGCTGTCTCCCCGCACCCGTCACGTCAGTTCGCCGGTGAAAGCCGCCGCGACGCCACGGCGTCGCGGATCGCCGCCGGGGCCGCCAGGTCGCCGAAATTGCCGGCGAGCGACTGCTGGTCGAAGGTCAGGTCGGCAACGACCCACCTGCCGACGCTGGTCGTCATCCGGCCCGGCAGGCGATGTCCCTGAACAGCCGTGTAGTGTGCCAGCGTCGTCTCGACGAGCACGTCACCGATGTCGGTCAGGCGGGCCGTCGATGTGATCCTCGCCGGCAGCCTGGTTGCCGGGTCGACGAACATCGTGTAGGTCGTGCCGTCGACCGTCATGTCCACTGCCTCGAAGTTCCCCTCGCGCCGCGTGTTACTGACGACGCCACGCCCGGAGAACACCGCCTGCAGGAAGCCGACCGGATGATGGTAGAGCTCCGCACGGCGCTCCCGCGCGACCTGCGCGGCAGCGCGGGCCGGTGTGCCGTCGGCACCGACATCGAAGGCGACGTCATTGTCCACCGCGGTGACCTGCCGCTGTGGCGCGGTGGCGGTGGCCGCCTTGCTACCTTCCGTGGCGCTGTCCTCTGCGTCGGCGACGGAGACGCGGGTCAGATCCTGGCGCCAGCGACGCCGGCTGAATTCGAACACGCGCTGGTAGTGCGTCACCGTAAAGCGGGGCAGGGCGCCGTCTGGCGTCGTTGGTGCACTGAGGTCGAGCATCTCGCCGCTGCCGCGAACCATCAGCATGCGGCTGATGTCCGCCAGGGTCGCCGGGCTGCCGGTCATGGCAGCTGCCGCCGCGCGTGGCAACGCCTTGTCCGGCGTGGTGGTGCATGCGGTGCACGCTGACAGCACCAAGACGAGCGTCGGTAACAGGCGGCTTCTACGCACGAACGTTCCCCTCAATGGTTGGAAGCGCGCACCGGGCGGTCAGGCCGCTGCGGCCCCGATGGTAGGCGCGCCGAACCCCACCGCTTGTATCAGTTTGTAGTGCAACGTTCTGCAACACCTGCGTGGCACTGGCTGAACCTACAATGCCGCGCCAGCTCAAGCCAGCACCCAACGCGAATCCGGGACGGAGTTCGAATGTACACACACCTGACGCGCACACAGACAGCACTGGTTGCGCTGGTCCTGTTGTTCTTGATCGGCAGTCCGGCAGGAGCCCAGACGATTGCCGGCGTCGTCACCGATCCTTCAGGTGGCGTCGTGCCCGGCGTCACGGTCGAAGCGCGCAACACGGCGCAGGGCCAGCCGCCCCGCACGGTGGTCAGCGACGAAGGCGGACGGTATCGCATCGTCAACCTGCAGCCCGGCACCTACACGGTGACCTTCACCCTCGACGGCTTCACGCCGGCGGCGCGGCCGGGCATCAACCTGACGAGCGACTTCACCGCGACCATCGACATGCAGCTGCGCGTCGGCACGCAGACCGACACCATCACGGTGACGGCGGAGTCGCCGCTCGTCGACGTGCAGAGCTCGGCGGCACCGCAGACGGTGACGCGCGAGGTGCTCGACGTGCTGCCGACCAGCCGCAGCGCCGAATCGGTCGGCGTGCTGATCCCCGGAGTGACGCTGCGCGCGTCAGGTGGCGGCACGATCCAGCGTGACGTCGGCGGAACGGCGTCGATGAATCAGTCGCCGTTGCAGTATCGCGGCACGAACGACTCGGTGCAGGTGCTCACCGGTCTACGCCGCGTCTACCTGCGGCCCGGGCCGGAGTTCAACGGCGTCGTCTACCCGAACGACGCGGCGGTGCAGGAAATCTCGTTCGGCCAGGGCGCCGAGGCACTGGACATGGGCCAGTCCGGGATGCGCATCAACATCGTGCCGAAGAGTGGCGGCAACGTGGCGCACGGCGTGTTGTTCGGCAGCTATTCGCGCGACTCGTTCCAGTCGCAGGTGAACATCGACGACCGGCTGCGGTCGCTCGGCTTCACCCAACAGGTCGGGCTGCAGAAGATGTGGGACGTCAACCCGAGCGTGAACGGCCCGATCGTGCGTGACAGGCTGTGGTACTCGGCGGCCTATCGCAGCTGGGGTGTCACCAACACCGCGCCGATCACATACAACGAGGCCACGGACCACCAGCGCTATCAGCCGGGCACCCGGCCGGCGGCCGATCCCGGCGACATCTGGGACGTGACCGCGCGCATCGGCTGGCAGGCGTCGAAGGCGGACAACATCTCCTTCCTGACGCAGCAGCAGACGAAGGAGCGGCCGCAGTTCGGCATCAGTTCGGTGAACTCACCCGAAGCGAACAGCATCAACGGTTTTCCGACGCACACGTATCAGGTCCGGTGGACGCGGGTGCAAGGGGCGAACCTGTTGTTCGACGTCGCCTACCAGTACTTCGATATGCAGAACCAGCAGCGGCCGCAGGATCCGGCAATCGACGCGGTCTGGTGCTACGAGAACATCGGGACGCCGAAGACTGCGCTCGCACCGTTCCATAATCTCAACGAGCAGACGCTGGGCATCAGCTACAACGGCAATACCGCCTGCACCAACGACGACACCAACAATCACCACTCTCTCGCGACCGCGACCTACATCCGTGGCGCGCACGAGATGAAGGCGGGCGTGTCGTTCCTGAAGGGGCGGTCGTATAACCCGAACTCGCCGATTGGCTACGCGTCTTACACCTATCGCAACGGCGTGCCGCTGCAGGCCACCCTGCGCTTGCCGACCGCCCGCGTCGACCGCGTCAACGCCGATGTCGGGCTGTATGCGCAGGACCGGTGGCGCTTCACCAAGCTGACCGTCAACTATGGCGTGCGGCTCGACCTGCTGCGGACCGGGTGGCCGGAACAGTCGTTGCCGCCGAATCCGTTCGTGGCGTCGACAACCTTCGCCGGGCGCGACACCTTCGTCAACTGGAAGGACATCTCGCCGCGCATCGGCTTCGCCTACGACGTGTTCGGCAACGGCCGGACGGCGCTCAAGGGCAACCTCTCGAGGTATGTCGCGGCGGAGACCCTGAACCTGACCGGCCTCGGCAACCCGATGGGCGCCTTGTCCACGACGGTCAACCGTGCCTGGAGCGACCTGAACGGCGACCGGACGATCTTCAATCCGGACTTCTCGCTGCAGCAGGCCGAACTCGGTCCGTTGCAGAACGTCAACTTCGGCACCGTCGTGCAGAACACGCGCGTCGACGAAGGATTGTTGAGCGGCTGGGGCAAGCGTCCGTACACCTACGAGTTCGACTTCGGTGTCCAGCACCAGCTTGCGGCGCGGGCCTCGGCAACGGCGGTCATCTACCGCCGGTGGAGTGGCAAGCAGATCGCCTTGATGAACGAGGCGGTGACCAACGCGGACTACTCGGGTCCATTCTGCGTCACGGCGCCGCTCGACGCCCGTCTGCCCAACGGCGGCGGTTATGACGTCTGCGGTCTCTACGACATCAACCCGTCGGCCCTGGGCCGCACGTCGAACGTCATCGTCGCTGCCGACACGCTCGGCGACGGTGTCGGCAAGCAGTACAACACCGGCGTGAACCTGGCCGCGAACGTGCGGATGGCGGGTCTGCTGGTGCAGGGGGGCCTCGATCTGCGCCGCGACGAAGTGGATGTGTGCGGCATCGATCGCGGTGTTCACCCAGCCGGCATTTCATTCCCGATCGGTGGCGGCGCCAGCATCGCGGCGGGCCAGGCATCGCCGGAGAACGCGATTTTCCAGGATGGCAGCACGACATGCGACACCGACTCCGGGTTCCGGCCCGACATCAAGTTCTCGGGGTCGTACCAGCTGGGTTGGGGAATTCAGACGTCAGCGACCTACCAGAACGCGTCGGGGCCGGCGATCACCGCCACCTGGCCGGCGCCGAACGCGGCGGTCGCCCCGGCCTTGGGACGGAACCTGTCCGCCGGCGCCACCCAGACGAAGACGATCAGCCTGATCCAGCCGGATACGGTGTTCGGCGACCGGTTGAACCAGTTCGACGTGCGGCTGTCCAAGCGTTTCAGCCTCGGCGCGACGGCGCGCCTGATGCTCAACGCCGACGTCTATAACCTGTTCAACAACAACTGGATCATCGGCTATACGGCGGCATATGGACCGAATTTCATGCGACCGACGCAGGTGCTGTCGCCGCGCCTGTTCAAGCTCGGCGGCCAGTTCGATTTCTAGCGGCCAGGACGCGTCTGCCGGAACCCGGGAGGAAGCGAAAGAATGACACCACGAATTGCGCGCACTACGGGCGCGGCCCTCTTCGTGCTCGGCGCGATGGTGCCGGCCGCCGCGCACCACTCGTTCGCTGCGGAGTACGACCGCACCAAGCCGATCACGCTGGCCGGTGCCGTAACCAAGGTGGAGTGGCAGAACCCGCACATCTACTTCTATGTCGACGTCAGAGGTGAGGACGGCCGGCTCGACAACTGGGCGGTCGAAGGTGGTGCGCCGAGTACCTTGTACCGGGCGGGATGGCGAAAGGACTCGCTGCAGGTCGGCAACCAGGTCACAGTCGAGGGATGGCTGGCGAAGAGCGGCGCCAAGCTCGCGAACATGCGTACGGTCGTGCTCGCGGACGGCCGGCGCGTGCTCGGCGGCTCCTCGGCGGCGGCGAACTGATGCAAGGCCGGCACGCGCCCCGTTCTGGCGCGGTACTGCTCCTGGTACTGACCGTCCTCTGCGGCGCAGCCGCGCCGGCGCGAGGCCAGGCCGCAGCGCCACCCGACCTGACCGGCTTCTGGGTCAATCAGTACACGCCTGACCTCGCCGTGGCGCTCGGGCGTCAACCGCCGTTCACCGCCGCCGGCGCAGAGCGATGGCGCACCGTCGACACCGCCAAGGATCCCACGGGCCGCTGCCTGCCGCCAGGACCGACACGGGCGTTCACCGCTCCGTTCCCGTTTCTGCTGATTCAGCATCCGACGATGATTGCGCTGGCGTTCGAGTACTTCACGATCTGGCGGGTCATCTACATGGACGGGCGGCCGCATCCGGCCGACATCGCCGACTATCCAGACTTCATGGGCCACTCGATCGGGCGGTGGGAGGGGGCCACGCTGGTGGTCGACACGGTCGGCATCGACGAGCGCTCCTGGCTCGACACCGCCGGCCACGAGCACAGCGACAAGCTCCACGTCGTCGAACGATTCGAGAAAGACGGGCAGGGCATCAAGTGGACGGCGACCTTCGAGGATCCGGTGTTCTTCACCAGGCCGTGGTCAATCACGCGGGTATTCACCGCCGGCGCGGCGCCGAACCGCATCATGGCCTACACGTGCACCGACAACAACAAGGACGTGGAGCACCTGCGGCCGAACCAGCCAAACCTCGACTACCAGCATGTGCCGGAGCCATAATTGCCGGCTTTCGTTCGTCTCTCGGATCCGTCCAACCAGGAGCTCAACATGTTGCATCGGCAGATCGTCTTCACCGTGGTGTCGTGCGGCACAGTGGCCTTGCTGGCGACTGCCACTCTCGCGCAGCAGGGCGCCGGCGGCGCAGCCACGGCGCCGCGGGCGGCAGCGGCCGCGCCGATGGAAGACCGCCGTCCGCCGCTCTTCCTGAAGGAATCGTTTCCGATGCCGAAGAAGGAAGAGATCTACATTACCCAGTCGAACATCACGGATCCCGATGTGGAGCTGAAGCTGTACGGCCAGACGCTGCCACAGTGGCAGGGGATCGCCCACGACGAGGCCCGCCGCACTGGGAAGCACGGCGGCCTCGAGATGGTCTGGCGCGAAACACCCAAGGACGACCCGACCTTCGTGTTCTTCGGGCCCTGCAATACCCCGTGCGCGCTGGCACTGCGTAACAAGACCAGCTTCGTCGACCTGACCGATCTGGCGAAGATCAAGTGGCGGACGAAACAGACCGGGTTCCACCACCTGCAGCCGATCCTGAAGACGGCGGACGGCAAGTGGTATGTGGGGGACTACCTGGAAGGGCCGAGCACCGATTGGCTCGAACGGGAATTCTCGATCATCGACGTGCGCTGGAAGGAGTTCGACGAGAAGTTCGTCACCACCAAGGGCAACGGCTGGTACGTGCCGACTCCGGATCTCACCAAGGTCGATGAGATCGGGTTCGCCTCATTGGCGTCGGGCGCCGTTGGCAACGGCGGTCATGGTGCCTCGAGCGCGGCCCGGGTCGACTGGATCGAAATCTACGGCCGGCCGGTGAAGCGGTAACACGAAAGGCGTCACTGCAATGCCGCGGCACCCCGCGATCGTGACAATTTGCAACATCTGGGTCGAGACGTAGTTCCTATACTGCGCCCCGGCCGCAACCGGCCCGCCGTGCCCGCGCGCGTGCGCTCCGCATCACCGGCTGGAGGCGTAGGCATGCCCTCCTATGCCCCCCGTTCGTTCCCGGCATTGCCTTGGACGGGAGTGGTAGATGTTCAGAGATCTTGGCTGGCGTCGGCACGGACTGGTCGCGTTGACAGTCTTCTTCCTGGCATGCGGCGCAGCTGCCGCTCAGACCATCACAGGCGTGGTCACCGATACATCGGGCGCCGTGGCTCCGGGCGTCGCGGTGGAGGCTCGCAATACATCGACCCAGCAGTTGCGCACGGTCGCAACCGATGGCGCTGGACGTTACCGGATCGTCAACCTGCAGCCGGGCACCTATGCCGTCACGTTTACGCTTGACGGCTTCTCGCCGGCCACCCGGCCCAACATCACGCTGACGTCGGACTTCATCGCCACGGTCGACATCCAGCTCACCCTCGGCACGCGGTCCGACACGATCACCGTCACGGCCGATGCCCCTCTCGTCGACGTTCAGAGTTCGGCCGCGCCGCAGACAATGAACCGCGAGGTACTGGATACGCTGCCGACCGGCCGCAGTCCGGAGTCGGTCGGCGTGCTGATTCCCGGCGTGACGTTGCGCGCGGCCGGCAGCGGTTCGATCTCCCGTGACGTCGGCGGCTCGACGATGATGAACCAGTCGCCGCTGCAGTTCCGCGGCACCAACGACACCGTGCAGGTCATCCAGGGCATGCGCCGTGTCTACCTGCGGCCCGGCGCGGAGTTCAACGGCTCGTATGTCAACGACGGCGCCGTGCAGGAGATGACCTTCGGCCAGGGCGCGGAAGCCATGGATATGGGGCAGTCCGGCATGCGCATCAACATCGTGCCGAAGAGCGGTGGCAACATCCTGCACGGCACGGTGTTCGGCGCGTATACCGGCGACGCGTTCCAGGCGGAGATGAACATCGACGACAAGCTGCGCTCGCTCGGATTCACCAACCCGACCGGCCTCGTCAAGCTGTGGGACTTCAACCCGAGCGTCAATGGACCGCTGGTGCAGGATCGCCTCTGGTTCTCGGGCGCCTACCGCTCGTGGGGCGTGACCAACACGGTGCCGATTACGTTCAATGAGGCGACCGACCATCAGAGCTACCAGCCGGGCACCGAGTCGGCCACCGACCCCGGTGTCATCTGGGACTTCACCGGCCGCGTCGCCTGGCAGGCCTCCAGGATGGACAACGTCGCCTTCCTCTTCGAACGGCAGAATCGCATCCGCGATCGCTTTTCAATCAGCGCGACGACCTCGCCTGAGGCGACGGCAGTCGACTCGTTCCCGACCGGGACCTACCAGGTGCGGTGGACGCGCGTGCAGAGCGGCAACCTGCTGTTCGATGCCGCCTACCAGCGCTTCAACCTCCAGCACCTCGGCTTGCTGCGAGACGAGGCGCTGCGCGACACCTGGTGTTACGACAACATCATGACGCCGAAGACTTCGCCGGCGCCGTATGCGCGGATCACCGAGCAGACGCTCGGCATCTCCTACAACGCCAACGCGAGCTGCTCGAACGACTTCACCCACAACAATCATTTCCTCGGCAGCGCGACGCTGATTCGCGGCGCGCATGAAATGAAGGCGGGCATGTCGTTCTTCAACGCCGGGTCGTACCAGCCGAGCCAGCCGTTCGGCTACGCGACCTACACCTACCGCAACGGCGTCCCGGTCCAGGCGACGCTCTCGTTGCCGCGCGCGCAGACCGACGAAGTGAAGGCCGACATCGGCCTGTGGGTGCAGGACCGGTGGCGGGTGGGCCGTCTGACGACGAACTATGGGCTGCGGCTCGACCTGCTGCGCACCGGGTGGCCCGAACAGGTGCTGCCGGCGAGCCCGTTCACGGGGGAGCTTCGCTTCGAGGCGCGCGATACGTTCGTCAACTGGAAGGACCTGTCGCCGCGTGTCGGCTTTGCCTACGACGTGTTCGGCAACGCGCGCACTGCCCTCAAGGGCAGCGTCGCCCGCTACGTGGCGTCGGAAACCGTCGGCTTGAATTCACTCGGCAATCCGATGGGCGCCATCTCCTCGTCGGTGACCCGGACGTGGAGCGACCTGAACGGCGACCGGTCGGTGTTCAATTCGAACCTGACGCTGCAGGAGAACGAGCTCGGGCCGTCCACCAACGCCAACTTCGGCCGCTCGGTTCAGACGACCACCGTCGACCCGGCCGTCCTCGAAGGGTGGGGCCTCAGGCCGTACACCTATGAGACCGATTTCGGTGTCCAGCATCAGTTCGCCAGCCGCGCCTCGGCGACCGCGATGTTCTATCACCGCTGGAGCGGCAATCAACTCGCCATCGAGAACACCGCCGTCAGCCGGTCGGACTTCACCGGGCCGTTCTGCGTGACGGCACCGCCCGACGCGCGTCTGCCGGACGGCGGCGGCTACGAGGTGTGTGGCCTCTACGACGTCAATGCCTCGGCGCTCGGCCGCATCGCGGCACTCGTCACGCCGGCCGCCAACCTGGGGTCCGGCGTGAAACAGTCGAACACCGGCTTTACGCTCACGTCGAACGTCCGCCTGGCCGACGCCATGCTCCAGGGCGGCATCGATGTCCGCCGCGACCGCCAGGACACCTGCGGCATCGATCTCGGCGACCATCCGGCCGGCATCACGTTCCCGATCTCCGGCGGCGCCGGCATCGCCGGGGCGACGACGGCGTTCGACAACCTGACGTTCCCGGATGGCAGCCTCTCTTGCGAGAGCAACACGGGTTTCCGGCCGGATATCAAGTTTGCCGGCTCCTACGAACTGCCGTGGGGGATCCAGACATCGGCAACCTATCAGAACGCGTCAGGGCCGTCGATTGCGTCCAACTGGACGGCCACCAACGCGGCGATCGCCCCGGGGCTGGGCCGCAACCTGTCGGCCGGGGCGACAGCCACGAAAGTGGTCGGCCTGATTGCACCGCAGTCGATGTTCGGTGAACGCCTGAACCAGCTCGACCTGCGGTTCACCAAGCGATTCACCCTCGCGCCGGGAACGCGGTTCGCGGTCAATGCCGATTTCTACAACCTGACGAACAACAACTGGATCATCGGCTATACGGCGAACTTCGGTCCGAACTTCATGCGGCCGACCCAGGTGCTGTCGCCGCGGCTGTTCAAGATTGGCGGGCAGTTCGATTTCTAGCGGGCCGTTCCAGTCTCATCGGCGGCGCGGCGCCGCGCTCGAAGACACGGCACCACCGAGCCGCAGAGCGCACCGGGGGTTGATTACCTCTGTGTGCTCTGTGGCTCCCTGGCGTGTCGACGATGTCAACTATTCGGGCCGGCGGTGCAGGGAATCCAACCGCCCGAACGGCCGCCGCTACGATGGGTGGGAGCGCCGCCGGCGTCGGCGCCAACCGCAGGTAAGGGGATCGTCCGTATCAGAAATCGAACTGCCCGCCGATCTTGAACATGCGCGGCGACAGCACCTGCGACGGGCGGAGGAAGTTGGGGCCGAACGCCGTCCCGTAGCCGATGATCCAGTTGTTGTTCGTCAGGTTGTAGAAGTCGGCATTGATCGCGACACGCATTCCGCTCGGGAGCGGGATGCGCTTGGACACGCGCAGGTCGATCTGATTCATGCGGTCGCCGAACACCGTCTGCGGCTGGATCAGGTTCACGGTCTTGGTCGCGTTGGCGCCAGCCGACAGCGGACGGCCGAGGCCGGGCGCGATCGCCGCGTTCGTCGCCGGCCAGGTGCCGGTGATGCTGGGACCCGCGGCGTTCTGGAAGGTCGCCGCCGTCATGATGCCCCACGGCAGTTGATACGAGCCTGAGAACTTCACGTCAGGACGGTAGCCGGTCACCGTGTTGCAGAAACGGCTGCCATCCTCGAACGTCGCGTTGTCCAGCGTCGTCCCGGCGCCGATGCCGAAGCCGACCGGGTTGCCGCCGTCGTAGAGACCGCAGGTGTTCTGACGGTCATTGCGCACGTCGAAACCGCCCTGCAGCGTGGCATTGGCGAGACGCACGTTTGCGCTCATCGTCACACCGCTGTTCGACAGCTTGATGCCGGAGCCGACGGCGTCAGCAGACGTAACGAAGTTGGCGACTCGGCCGAGCGCCGTCGAACTGATGTCGTACAGGCCGCAGATCGGGTAGCCGCCGCCGCCCGGCAGGCGCGCGTCGCTCGGCGCGGTGACGCAGAACGGGTTGGAGAAGTCGCCGCGGCTGACCGCCGTGTTGATGGTCGCGATCTGGTTGGTGCGCCACCGGTGGTAGGCCATCGCCGTGACCGACGTGCGGCTGCCGAGCTGATGCTGCACGCCGAGATCGGCCTCATAGGTCGACGGCCGCAGGCCCCAGCCATCGAGCAGGGCGGGATCGACGGTGGTGTCGGGAACCGACCGGCCGAAGTTCTGATTGGTGGACGGGCCAAGTTCGGATTCCTGCAGCGTGTAGTCGGCGTTGAAGATGGTGCGGTCGCCGTTCAGATCGTTCCAGGTACGGTTGACGGTGCCGGCGAGCGCGCTCATCGGGTTGCCGGTCGAGTTCAGGCCGATCGTCTGCGCGTCGACATATCGCGCGAGCGACCCCTTCACCGCGGTGCGCCCGGTGCCGAACACGTCATAGGCCGCGCCGACGCGGGGGGAGAGGTCCTTCCAGTTGACGAAGGTCTCGCGCGCCTCGAATCGCACGTTGCCGGTGTACGGGTTCGGCGGCAGCACCTGCTCGGGCCAGCCGGTGCGGATCATGTCCAGGCGCAGACCGTAGTTCACCGTCAGCCGGTCGAGGCGCCAGCGGTCCTGCACCCACAGGCCCACATCCGCCTTCAGCAGGTCCGTCTGCGCCCGCGGCAGCGACAGCGTCGCCTGGAACGGCACGCCATTGCGATAGGTGAAGGAGGCGAAACCGGCCACGATCTGCGGGTTGTACGACTTGGCGTTGAAGTACCAGAGACCCGCCTTCACCTCGTGGGCACCGCGGATGTATGTCACCGAACTGAGCAGGTGATTATTGGTCGTCTCGTCATTCCGGCAGTTGGCCGTGAGGTTGTAGCGGACATTGGTCGTCTGCTCGAGCAGCGTGTAGTACGGCGCTAGCTCCGTCCGTGGCGTCATGATGCTGTCGTAGCACCAGGCCTCGCGCATCGCCGCATCGATGTGCTGGACGCGGTTCTCCATGTTGTAGCGCTGGAACGCTGCGTCGAACAGCAGGTTGGCAGAATGCACCCGCGTCCAGCGGCCCTGGTAGGTCTGACCGGGGAAGGTGTTGATGCCGGCCGCTTCGGGTGAGGTCGTCGTGCTGAGCGTGAACCGCTGACGCACGCGCGTCTGCGCCTGCAGCAGCACCGCGATGTTGTCAGCGGTCGATGCCTGCCAGGTGACACGACCGGTGACATCCCAGATGTCGCCTGCGTCCTCGACTGCCTTGTCCCCTGGAAGATAGCTCTGCCGATCGGTCGCCTCGTTGAAGGTGATTGGCGCCGTGTTGGTCACGCCCCAATTGCGATAGGCGAGCGACAACCACAGACGATCGCGCTTGATCGGCCCGTTCACGCTGGGGTTGAAGTCCCACAGCTTGACCACCCCGGTGGGGGTGGTGAACCCGAGCTGCCGCAGCCGATCGTCGATGTTCATCTTCGACTGCAGTGCGTCGCTGGTGTAGTTGCCGAAGAGCGTGCCATGGAAGACGTTGCCGCCGCTCTTCGGCACGATATTGATGCGCATGCCGGACTGGCCCATGTCCATGGCCTCCGCGCCCTGGCCGAAGGTCATCTCCTGCACCGCACCTTCATTGATGTAGACGCCGATGAACTCCGGTCCCGGCCGCAGGTAGACCCGGCGCATGCCCTGAATCACCTGCACCGTGTCGCTGGTGCCGCGGAAGGACAGCGGCGACTGGTTCATCATCGTCGAACCGCCGACGTCGCGGGAGAACGAGCCGTTGCCGGCAGCGCGCAGGGTGACGCCCGGGATCAGCACGCCAATCGCCTCCGCACTCCGGCTGCCGGTCGGCAGCGTATCCATCGTTTCGCGGTCCATCGTCTGCGGCGCGGCGGAACTCTGCACGTCGACGAGCGGGGCATCAGCGGTGACGGTGATCGTGTCGGTCCGCGCGCCTACCGTGAGCTGGATGTCCACCGTCGCCGTGAAGTCGGAGGTCAGCGTGATATTGGGTCGGACCGCCGGCGAGAACCCCTCGAGCGTGAAGGTGACGGCATAGGTCCCAGGCTGCAGGTTGACGATGCGGTAGCGCCCGGCTGCGTCGGTGGTCGCGGAACGCACCTGCTGGTTCGCCGAGTTCTGCGCCTCGACCGTCACTCCCGGGACGATCGCGCCGGAGCTATCCGCGACGACGCCGGTAATGGTCTGAGCGGCGGCAGCGCCGCAGAGCAGGAGGAAGGCGATGACCGCGAGCAGCCCGTGAACTGCACGACGCATATGCGGGTGAATCATGGATGACTCCGTCGACCTGTTTACGGCTTGGCGGCGGCGGATGTTATCCGGGGGTGGGGAGCCGGTCAACGTGCAATTTGTAGCAGACGCTCACGACCGGCCGAGCGGCGGGGCGGGGAGCAGCGCGGCACCTGCGTGCTGGCGCTGCCCCCGCGGTGTGTGTGAGCTACTTGAGCGCGGCGAGCCCTTCCGTCAACTCGATGCGGGTCCCCCAGGGGTCCTCGAGGAACGCGGTGGTGATGCCGAGCACGTCGTTCTTGGTGACCGGCGAGGTCAGCTTGATACCCTGCGCCTCGAGTTTCGCGGCGAACTCAGGCAAATTCTTCACCTCGAAGCCGATGTGGTCATAGGCGCGCCCGGCCGTGCCGACCGTCGGCGTCGTCGTCGGCGTGAACTGCATGCGAACGCCCGGCAACACAGAGTTGAGGAACGGGGCGGTCGGCGCGCCGGCCGGCGCCGTGCCGCCGAAGGTCTTCGCGTACCAATCGCGCATCGGTGCGTTCTGCTGACCGAAGAAGTGAATGTGGTGCAGCTTGATCGGCTCCGGCTGATCCTTCACCTCGATTAGCTCCACCTTCACACCGTCGGGCCCAAGCAGGAAGGCCAGCGACGTGCCGGGCCCCGGGCTGGCGATGTCGCCGGTGACCTTATACGTCGCCGGTGACTCCTCGGCGGTAGCGACACGGAACCCGTTCGCCTTGACCTTGTCGAGCGCCGCCTGAAGGTTGGGGACCGAGAGGCCGATGTGGTCCTCGGTGGTGCCTTTGCTGCCCCCGGTCGGCGCCTGCGCCCGCATGAAGATCCAGACGTTCGGGATGCGGATGACCTCCCGGTTGTCGGTGCCAATCTTGACCACGGTGCCGCCCAGCGTTTCCGCCCAGAACTTCTTGTGCACGTCCACGTTCGTGACGTTGACGTGATGATGCCCGTAGACGACCGGGTTGTCGGCGGCCAGCAGCAGCTGCGCCGACGCGCGGGTGGCTGGAATGAGGACGAGGGTCGCAATCAGCGTGAAACGAAGCAGTTGAGTCATGGCGGGCATTGTCCCCTCTCCGGGGGAGAAGTCAAGCACCGGAGTGCGGTTTGTGGTCACTGCAAACAGGCCGTCAGCGTTCGGGTAGAGCGAAGACGTAGAGCGCGTGCCCCTTCGTCGGCAGGCGGATCTCAGGCGCGAGGCGCGACGGCACGATGCGCGGGCTGCCGCCACCAAGGCCGGTGGTGACAGCGACGTACTGGCGGCCGTCGATTTCAAACGTCATCGGAAAGCCCTGTACGGAGGTGCCGAGCCGCGTTTGCCACAAGGTCCGGCCCGACTTGACGTCGAACGCCTTGAACACGCGATTGAGGTCGCCGATGAAACCGACGCCGCCAGCGGTGGTGACCACCGATGTGAGGTACGGGGCGCGCTGCTGAACAGACCACGCTTCCTTCATCGTCTTGACGTCGTAGGCGGCCAGCTTGCCGATGTTGCCATTGGTGTTGGGCATCGCCTCGAAGCGCCGCTGCGCGCCGCCGGCACTGCCGCCCCCCGCCTTCTGTTCGATCGCCTGCGCGTTCATCTCCTGGCAGCTCTGGCTGAGCGGGATGATCAGGTGGTCGGCAGGCTTGTAGTGGGACATTGCCTGCCAGTTGTGTCCGCCTTCGCTGCTCGGGCAGCTCTGCACCCACTGACCGACCTGGATCTCGTGCAGGTCGGGGCGGTACTGCGGTTCGCCGGTTCGCGGGTCGACGCTGTTCCAGGCGTTCTGGAACACCGTTTCGACATGCCCCAGGTACTTCCCGGTCCGGCGATCCAGCTTCCAGAGGATGCCATCCTTCCCCGCCGTGAAGAGCAGCTTGTCGTTGCCCGAGTCGACGAGCACGCGCTCGAAGACGACATCGAGATCGAGCGCTTCGCCGGGCGCATGCTGGAAGTACCAGGCGAGCTTGCCGGTGGCCGCGTCGATGGCGACGGTGGAGTTCGTGTAGAGCCCCTTGTCGGTGGCCTTCTGGCCGCGGCTGACCGGCATCCACGGCTTGGCCTGCGCGGTGCCCCAGAAGGTCAGGTTCAGCGCCGGGTCGTAGCTGCCGGTGATCCACGTCTCGCCGCCCGCGCGATACAGGTCGCTCAGCGGGCCCCACGTGTCGCCGCCCGGTTCACCGGATTTGGCGACGGTGACGAACTTCCAGAGCTGCCTGCCGGTGGCCGGATCGTGTGCGCTGATGAAGCACTTCTCTTCGATGTAGGTGCTGCAGCTCCCCATCCCCCAGATGACTTTGTTGTCGGCGATGATCGGGCCGCTGGAGCTGCCCTTCCCCTGAACCGTGACCACATCCCAGGCGAGTGTCCCGGTGCGCGCGTCGAGCGCCACCAGGTGCCCGGTGGCCATGCCGAGAAACAGCTTGTCCTGGTATAGCGCCATGCCCCGGAACGAGATGTTGCCCTGGAGGCGGTGCTCCCAGATCAAGTCACCGCTCTTGCCGTCGATCGCCTGGACGATACCGCTGGTGTTGTTCAGATAGATCGTGCCGTTGTGCACGATGGGCGCCGGCTGGTTCGTGCCGCCCTCGTTCATCGGCCAGATCCATTGCAGTTGAAGCTGGCCGGCGTTGGCCGCGGTGATCTGGGTGAGCGGGCTGAAGCTCGAGGCCGCCTGGTCGCGCCGGATCATCAGCCAGTCGCCGGCCGGTGGATTCCGGATCATCTCGGCGGTGACCGGGGTGAAGTTCTTCACCTCTCCTGCGATCGTCAACCCGAGCAGCGGCGACTGCGGCGGGCCACCGCCGCGTCGGCCGCCACCCACGTCGGCCAGCGTCTCCGTCAGCGTCGGCCCCGGCCCTGGGCCGGGCCCGCCGCCCCGAGGCGCGGTGGCCTGTGGCGCTGCCCCCTGTGGCGCTGCCCCCTGCGGCGCTGCCCCCTGCGGTGCGGCCGGTTGCGGGCCGGCGCTGGCCACAATCGGCGCGGTCGCCTGCGCTGTCAGCGGCGTGGAGCCGGGGACCCGTCCGTTCGACTGGAGCAGGAACGCCGTGACGGCGACGTAGTTCGCCTCGCCCAGGCTGGCGGGCGCTTCCGGTGGCATCGAAGCGCTGATGTACGTCACCAGGTCGCGCGTCGTCCGGGCGCCCCAGGTGGCCAGGAACGCCTGGCCGCGCAGCGCCGGTGGCCCCGCCAGGTCGCTGCCATGGCACGAGGCACAGTTCGCGAGATAGACGGTGCGTCCATCCGCCGCTTGCTGTGCGGTGAATGGGCCGGGCGGACTTGGCGGCAGCTGCTGACCCGACACGAGGATCACCGCGGAAACAAACGCCGCCGCCAGGCTGGAGAAAAGAATTCGTCCGCGCACCGACATGGACAGACCTCCTGAAGGGATGTGACTGTGAAACGGTTACCGGGGGATCGGATGTCCGTAGACTTCGATCCAGTCGATGCGCGATCCGCCGCCCGGGCCGCCGCCGCTGCCGCGAACGAGGTCGCTGAATCCGACTTCGTCCACCTTGCTCAGATCGACATTTGTGGCCCAGCCCGCCTCCATGCGTGCGGTCACCACGTTGCTGCCGTCGAGTGCGCGCCACCTGACGCTCGCCACCGAAAACTCCGTCTCACGCCAGTCGCCGGTGTAGGCTTCCGTGTAATCGCCGACCAGCAACCGGCCGTCGGCCAGCTTCAGGACCGGTCGCAGGAGGTTGAAGCCGGCCTGCTTCGTCCGCCACCGAATCTTGGCCACCGGGCCGCTGAGATCGACGAAGTTCTCCCTGTCCTTGAGCGTGAGCGCCCATGGGTGCGGAGAGGAACCGGACCAGACGTACGAGGGATCGTCTTTTGGCGAGGTGTGTTTGACGATGCGCACATCGATGGTCGGCGGGCCGTATAACGTCAACTGCAACGGCGCGCTGGTGAGATCTGACTGCACGATCTTGCGTTCCTGGACCTCGGGATCCTTCCACGTCTCCCGCAAGAACACGGCGGGGCGGTGATCCTCCGGCAGCGGGCGTGGCGGCTGTTGCGCGGACACGTTGCCGCCGAGCGCGGACAGAGCCGCGGACAGAGTCGCGGACAGAGCCGCGGACAGAGCAGTGACGAGCAGGCGGCGCTTCATCGAGTGGCTCCAGGCATGACGCAAGTGAGGGACTCTTATATGGGATTTCCTGACCGATCACCAGCAGAACATCGGCATGATCACCGCACGGCCGTCCGCCGGTGGGTGGTCCCGGCCCTGACGCTCGCGGCGGTGGTGTGGTCGACAGCCGTGTCGTTCGGTGCCGGCCAGCAAGGCGTGACGCGTTCGGTTCTCGACGGCGTCTACACGAAGGAGCAGGCGGAGCGCGGCCTCGGCGGCTACACGGAACACTGCGCGCGGTGCCATCGTGACGATCTTCACGGCAACCCGGAGGCATTGGGTTTGACCGGTAGACGGTTCACGGACACGTGGCGTGAGGACCGCCTGTCCAGCCTGTTCGAGCACATCGCGACGCGCATGCCCCGCGAACCGCGCACGACGCTGCCGACACCCACCTATGTGGACATCCTCGCGTTCATCCTGGAGTTCAACGGTTATCCTGCCGGCGCGCAGGAACTCACCGTCCAGGATCTACCGGAGGTCGCGTTTGTCGACAAAGGCGGTCCGCAACCGGTGCCGAACCTGGCGATCGTCAGGGTCGTCGGCTGCCTGACGCCGGGGGAGAAGGGCGCATGGATGTTGACGCAGGCGACCGCCCCGGTCAGGGACCGCGCCGGGCGGTCGACCACGGCGCCGGAACTGGCGGCATCGGCACAGGTGCCCCTCGCCACCGCATCCTTCCGGCTGCAGAACCTCGACTACCTGCCCGACGGCTTCGTGCCCGCTTCGTACTCCGGCCACCGCGTGCAGGTCAAAGGGGCGCTGGTGCGGCGGCAGACGGACGAGCGCATCACCGTGACCTCGCTCGAGACGGTCGGCAACGTCTGTCCCTAGGTCTGGACGCCTCCGCGGCGCCGCCGGCGGGGGCGGCCATGGCACCGGGACGAATTCGGGGGCGCTCACCTGCCGCCATTGCTGAGTTTGGCGCGGCCGTCTCTGTCGAACTGTCGACTTTGCGCCTGTTTTTACGGGTGGCGCCCAGGGGCGGCAGGAGGGTCCGGTGCCACACGGCAACAAGTTGCAACAGTGCAGGTCCTTGAATCCGGCTATCCTCCCTCGTGTCGAGTGACCGGTAGTCGCTCGCCTCGCCCAGTCCGGGCACCGCCAACTTGCGAAGCGCTGCACCGGGTGATGTCTTTCTCGGTTCGAGATTAGGGGATCGCGCGTGATGAACAGGACGTCCATCATCGCCGTCGTCGTGCTGGCTTCGGCCACGCTTGACGCCGGCCAGTCCACGCCGCAGCAGCGGGCGCCGGAGCGGGCGCCGCGGCCGGCGGCGGCGCAGGCGGCACCCGCAGCGCCCGCGCGATCGGCGGCGAGGCCGGCGCGGCCCGCCCTGGTTGCGTCATCGCAACGCCAGGCGTCGGCCATGCCGCTCGCGACGCAGCGCCAGGTGATGGATCGGTCCTGCGTCACCTGCCACAACAGCCGCACCAAGGCTGGCGGTATCGCGCTCGATGCGATTGATCTGGCCAAACCCGGCGAGCACGCCGAGTTGCTGGAGAAGGCGGTTCGCCGCGTACGCGCCGGCCTGATGCCGCCCTCCACCGCGCGGCGGCCCGATGCGGCGACGATGAACGCGCTCGTCGTCGGGCTCGAGGCCTCGCTGGATCGCGCGGCGACGACGCCGAACCTGGTGGCGCCTGGCCTCCACCGGATGAACCGCACGGAGTATGCGAACGCCATCCGCGAGATGCTCGGCCTGGAAGTGGATCCGTCCGCGTATCTGCCGGTCGACGATTCGACGTCCGGGTTCGACAACGTGGCCGCCGGCCTGAACATTTCGCCCGCGCTGGTCGAAGGCTATATGTCCGCGGCCGGCAAGATCAGCCGTCTGGCGCTTGGCCATGCGACCGATCCTGAAGAGAAGCGCTTCCTTGCGCCGCAGGACTACTCCCAGGAGACGCACGTCGAGGGGCTGCCGTTCGGCACCCGCGGCGGCCTGCTGATCCGGAACTACTTCCCGGCCGACGGCGAATATCTGTTCTCCTGGTTCCCGGTGCGCGGCAACACCGGTGAACTGTATGGTGCCGACGCGAAGGACGAGACATTGATCGTCCTGATTGATGGCGAGCGTGTTGGTGAGTTCGACTACGCGAAGCTGCCGCAGGGCACGGACAACGACAAGAACGAGCTGCGACTGAAGGTCAAGGCGGGGCAGCGGACCGTTGGGTTCACGTTCCTGGCCAACACGCAGATCCCTGGTGACGATCTCAACCAGCACAATCTGCGCAGCGTGCTCGACACCAACCCCATCCCGGGCTATATCTTCTACCCCCAGGTCGGCCAGGTGAAGATCCTCGGGCCGTACAACGGCACGCCGGCGAAGGACACGCTGAGCCGCAAGAAGATCCTGACCTGCACGCCGGCGACGCCGCAGCAGGAAACGGCCTGTGCGCGGACGATTCTCACTGGGCTTGCCCGCCAGGCGTTCCGGCGGCCGGTGACGGCGGAAGACACGCAAATGCTGATGGAGGTCTACCAGTCGGGCCGCGGCGCGACTGGCACCTTCGAGGAAGGCATCGAGCGTGGGCTGCAGGGGATTCTGTCGGACCCCGAGTTCGTGTTCCGCAGCGAAGCGGCCCCGTCGCGGCTCCGCGCCGGGCAGGCGTATCGCATCAACGATCTGGAACTGGCGTCGCGGCTGGCGTTCTTCCTCTGGAGCACGACCCCGGACGACCGGCTGATTACGCTGGCGTCGCGTGGCCAGCTGTCCGACCCGAAGGTCCTCGAGGCGCAGGTGCGCCGGATGGTGGCGGACCCGCGGTCGCGCGAGTTCGTCAAGAACTTCGCCGGCCAGTGGCTGCAGCTGCGAAATCTGCCGAGCGCGGCACCGACGACGCAGATGTTCCCGAACTTCGACGACAATCTGCGCCAGGCGTTCCGCACCGAGGCGGAGATGTTCTTTGAAAGCGTCCTGCGCGAGGATCGCAGCGTCATCGACCTGCTGACGGCAAACTACACGTTCGTCAACGAACGGCTCGCCCGGCATTACGGCATTCCGAACATCTACGGCAGCCAGTTCCGCAAGGTGACGTTGGACGGCGCGCTCGAGACGCGGCGCGGGTTGCTGGGCAAGGGCGCGATTCTGCTGACCACCTCGAACCCCGACCGGACCTCACCGGTGCTGCGCGGCAAGTGGGTGCTGATGAACATCCTCGGCGTGGTTCCGCCGGAGCCGCCGCCGAACGTGCCGATGTTGCGCGAGAGCGACAAGATGAACAACGGCGTGCCGGTGCCGCTGGAGGTGTCGATGCGCGAGCGCATGCAGGAGCACCGCGCCAGCGCGACGTGTGCGAGCTGCCACATGATGATGGACCCGATTGGCTTCGCGCTCGAGTCGTTCGACGCCATCGGCAAGACGCGCGCCGAGGAGTTCGGCAAGCCGCTGGATCTGGGCTCGCAGCTGTCCGACGGCGTCGCGTTCGACGGGCCGAACGGGCTGCGCCAGGCGCTGCTGCGCTATTCGCCGCAATTCGTCAGTAACGTCACCGAGAAGTTGCTCATCTACGCGCTGGGTCGCAGCGTCGATTACCGCGACATGCCGCAGATTCGTTCGATCGTTCGCGACGCGAGCCGCAGTAACTACCGCTTGTCTTCACTTGTCCTGGGGATCGTTAAGAGTCCGGCGTTCACGATGAACCTTGATGACGCCGAAGGCGAGAGTGCCACTCAAAGCGCGCGACGGTAACACCGCGGCGCACAACAAGGATCGGATCTGACCATGTATCTGACAAAGAAGCATCTGCCGCGGCGCACGTTCCTTCGTGGCGCAGGGGTGACACTGGCGCTGCCGTTCCTCGAGTCGATGGTGCCGGCGATGAGCGCGCTGGCGCAGTCGGCGGCCAGCCCGAAAACGCGGCTGGCCACGGTCTTTGCGCCGCACGGCTGGGCGCCGACCTACTGGGCGGATCGCGATCCGAGCGTGCCGCTCACGCCGGGGCGGAATACCGGCCTCGGCTTCATCCACGAGCCGCTGGCGCCGTGGCAGGACAAGCTGACGATCGTCAGCGGCCTCGATGCGACGTCGTCGATGCCGCCTCCGGGCAGCAGCGGCGGTGACCACTCGCGCGCCTCCGCCGTGTTCACCGGCACCAACCCGAAGAAGACCTCGGGCGCCGACATCCATGGCGGTGTCAGCATCGACCAGATCATCGCCCAGAAGTACGGGCAGGATACGTTGCTGCCATCGATTCAGCTGGCCATCGAGGACCCGGGCGCCAACACCGGCATCTGCGGCTGGGGCTACAGCTGCTCGTATTCGAACTCCGTGTCGTGGGCGGCGCCGAACAAGCCGCTGCCGCACGAGATCAATCCGCAGCTGGTGTTCGAGCGTCTCTACGGCGACGGCAGCTCGCCGGAGCAGCGCCTCAAGCGCCGCGCCGCCAGCGACACCATTCTCGACGCGGTCACCACGAAGATCGCGCGCCTGCGGTCACGCCTGCCGGTCAATGACCGGACGCGCCTCAGCGACTATCTCGACTCGGTCCGCGAAATGGAGCGCCGGCTGCAGCTGGCGGCGAAGCGTCTCCGGCGAGTCGCCGGATATGGAGGTGCCATTCGGCGTGCCCGAGTCGTTCGACGAGCACGTCAAGCTGCACTTCGATCTCCAGGCGCTGGCCTTCCAGGGTGACATCACCCGCGTGTCCTCGCTCATGCTGGCGCGCGACGTCAGCCTGCGCTCGTATCCCGAGTCGGGCATCCCGACGGCCAATCACCCGTCATCGCATCACGGCGAAGACCCGAAGCGCCGCGAGGAGTGGGCCACGATCAACCAGTACCACATCAAGTGCTTCGCGCACTTCGTGAAGAAGCTGGCCGAGACGCCGGATGGCGACGGCTCGTTGCTCGATCACACGCTGATCGTCTGGGGCAGCAACATGGGTAACGCCAATCAGCATAGCCACGTCGGTTCGGGCTACCTGCTGCTCGGCGGCGCCTCCGGCCGGCACCGGCCGAAGCAGCTGAACGTGCACGAGGCGGGCCCGACGGCCAACGTGCTGCTGACGGCGATGCAGCTGATGGGGATCGAGAAGGACAGCATCGGCGACAGCACGCGCGCGGTCGCGGTGTAGTGGCGCCGTCAGGACATTTGGCGAAGGAGACAAGATGAAGCAGAACAAGACGATCGCGCCGCTGATGGCTGGCCTGTTGCTGATGGCCTCGGCCAGTTACGCTGCGACGAGCGACGTGGCCGATGCGGCCATGGCCCGGAACAGCCGCGGCGGTCCGGACGCTGCTGACGCAGAAGGTGGACGTCAACGCGCCGCAGGCAGACGGCAGCACGGCGCTGCACTGGGCGGTGTATCACGAGGACGTGGCGCTGGTGGACAGGCTGCTCGCGGCAGGTGCGAACGCATCCCTTCGCCAACCGCGAGGGCGCCACGCCGTTCTACCTGGCGTCCGTGTCGGGCAACGCCGAGATCATGGGCAAGCTCCTGAAGGCAGGCGTTGACGTCAACGGCACCTTCCTGCACCACGGCGAGACTGCGCTGATGGTCGCCGCGCGCACCGGTCGTCCCGAGGCGGTCAAGCTGCTGATGGAGGCGGGCGCCAAGGTCGAGGCGAAGGAGACGATGCGCCAGACCACGGCTCTGATGTGGGCGGCGGAACAGGGGCACGCCGAGGTTGTCAAGCTGCTGGTGCGGCCAATGGCGCCAACGTCAATGCCAGTTCGACGGTCGAGGAGGCCAAGAAGCGCCGCGGCATCGTGTATGCGCAGGGCGATAATCAGCACACCGGCGGTGTCACGCCGCTGGTCCTGGCCGCCCGCCAGGGCAACCTCGAGGCGGTCAAGGCACTGGCGGAAGCTGGCGCCGAGCTCAATAAGCCATCCGGCGACGGCTCCAGCGCGATGGTCGTTGCCGTGCAGAACGGCCACTACGACGTGGCGCGCTATCTCGTCGCAAAGGTGCCGACGTCAACCTGGCCAACGAGAAGGGGTGGTCGCCGCTCTATCTGGCAGTGAAGCACCGCAACCTGGAGACCGGAACGATTCCGGTGCCCAACAAGAACCAATCGACCGACTTCATCAAGTTGCTGTTGGATCAGCCCAACATCGACGTCAACACGCGGGTGAAGTTCAACACCGAGATCCGCAACGGCCAGCGCGCCACCTGGCTGGAGGAAGCGGGGGCGACGCCGTTCCTGCGCGCCGCGCTGTGCGGCGACGTCGAGGTGATGCGGTGGCTCCTGGCCAAGGGTGCGGACCCGAAGCTTGCCACCACCGATGGCACCACGCCGCTGATGGCCGCCGCCGGCGTCGGCTTCTCCGAAGGCTTCATTCACGACCGGTCGGTCGAAGAGTCGGTTGCAGCGATGAAGCTGCTCCTGGAACTGGGCACCGACGTCAATGCCCAGAACGCCGGCGGCTTGACGGCGCTGCACGGCGCGGCGCACAAGTCCGGCATCGAGGCGATCAAGCTGCTGGTGGAAAATGGCGCCAGCCTGACGATCCTGTCCAAGCCGGCGGCGAAGTTCGGTAACTCGAAAGAGGGGCTCCTGCCGCTCGACTGGGCGCAGGGTGTTCCCGTGGGTGTGCAGTCGGCCATCTATCACGCCGAGGCGGTCGACTACCTGACCAAGATGATGACGGAGCGCGGCATCCCGATCCCGACCCGCAACCGGACGCTCGGCGGCAACGCCGCGGTTGCCGGGACGAACGCCGGTACGAAGTAAGGACCACGACACGAGCCGAGTGGCGCTACAAGAGGGCTGGAACTCCTACGGGTTCCAGCCCTCTCTTCGTAGCTTGCCATGTTCCTCGACACGCACAGCACGAATGGACGCTTCATGATCCGCAGGCCACTCGCACTGTTCACCCTCCTGCTGGCGGCTTCGTCGGTCGGCTCGTTCCCCGCGCGTGGGCTGGCCCAGGACGCTCAGAAGGCGGTCGGTCCGACCCTGCTGGATGGTGTCTACACCACCGCACAGGCGCGTCGCGGCCAGGCCGAATTCGAGCAGCATTGCGCCAGCTGCCACCGCGCCGACCTTGGTGGCCTCCGCGCCCCGGCGCTGAAGGGCGACCGGTTCATCGACCACTGGCGGGAGTTTCCGGTGGAGGTCCTGTTCAACTCCATCCAGTCGACCATGCCTCTGGGGAGCCCGAAAGGGCTGCCGACGAGCGCGTACATCGACATCTCGGCGTACCTGATCGAGGCAAATGGCCTGCCGCCCGGGCGCGAAGAACTGACGCCGGACGTCGCCGCACAAGTCCTCTTCGTCGGCCCGGGTGGGCCGAAGCCACTGCCAACCAGCGCTCCAGCGGTGATTGCGGGCTGCATGACGAAGGAGACCGGCACCGGGTGGTTCCTGACCAACGCCAGTGAACCGGTGCGCACGCTGAATCCGTACGAACTTGCCGAGAACGAAGTGAAGTCGGCGGGGCAAATGGCACCGGGGCGCGAGGTGTTCAGGCTGCAGAACCTCGAGGATCTCCCCGGCTCCACGGCTGCTGCGGACCGGCTGGTTGGCCGCAAAGTGATCGCAAAGGGGATCCTGGTCCGGCACGAGAAGGGCGCCAGGCTGAATGTCGCGACCTTTACCGCCTTCGCCGACAGCTGCGAGCCCTGACGGTCCACATCCATCGATCCATCCGCCCGCATCCTGCCCGCTTCTGCGGCCATCCCACGGAGAGCCTCGTGCTCAGGGGCGGGCGCCGGCCGCCGGCTCGCACTCCCCATAACTCTGCGACACCGCCGGGTCGGCTACGAACGGCGGAACAGTGAGGAACAGGTACTCATGATGGGCGCGCACCGCCCTGAGCTTGCCTGGCGTGCTCTCTGTCGCAAACACCGTCGTCACGTCGAGCGCCCCTCGTGTGCTCTCCATCAGGAACAGCGTCCCGTCCGACAGCACAGTCGTGACGAAGCGGCGGCCTCGCTCGTCGGCGATCTCCGCCGTGCCGTCCTGAAGGTCGACCACCGGGAAGCTGAGCCGGGACTCCGTGGCGTCGGTTCGCACCTCGGGTTTGCCGTCCTTCCACAGCACCGACGTCGTGACGCTGAAGCGACAGTGCAGCCCGGTAATCGACGTGAGTGGGTTCTCACGCGTGCCTTGTCTCGCGCCGCCTGCCGCGATTTCGCCTGTAGCGGTGACAGCGAGCACCAGCGCCAGCGCTCCCGATAGACCTCGCATCGCACCCATTAGAACCCACCGGGGGTCCGGCTTCAGGCCACCTACCGCTCTGCGCACAATTTGCTACACACACGTTGACCGTGCCCGGTTGCAATAGCGCCGAGGAGCGCCGGCTACCATTACAATGGCCCGCCAGCAACCCATGACACCTGAGCATCCGATCGTCGCGAGGGGCGGCTCGATCACCGCCTGGCTGGCGGTGCTGGTCCTGGCCGGCGTGGTGGCACTCACCTGGTTTGGCTACCGTGCTGCGAACGAGTGGCAGTCGAATGCCGCGCAGCTCATCGAGCGGCGGCAGCAGCAGGTAGCCGTCTCGCTCACCCTCAATCTCGTGCGCGACATGCGCGCGGTACAGGTCGCGTTCATCGACCGGCACGAGTGGGGCAATGACGAGCTGAACTCGCCAAAGCAACTTGCCGGCGTGCTGGCGCCCGCCTTCGCGCGCTACTCGTATCCGGAAGTGTTCTTCGCATCGCAGTTTCCCCTCGAGCTGAATTTCCTGGCGCGCGAGTCGCGGCCGCCGTCGTGGGCCGTGCCAGGAGACGCAGACGCAGGCATCCGGTGGTTCAAGCATGCGGAGATCGAGCGGATCCTGGGCGAGCGCCTCGTGCGCGACTCCGGCCCGGGGCACCAGTATTCGATCTTCCGCATGGAGATCGACGGCAGCGAGTACCAGGTCGTCACGCGGTTCCTGCGCGGCGCCGCCGGCGAAGACGACCCGACGGCGGTGGTTGGCTTCATGGTCAACATGGATTGGACCAAGACGCACTACTTCGGGCCGATGATCGCGTCGGTGATGGCCGGCAGCGGCGTCACCATCGAGACACTCGTCGTCGACCCGACCGGCATCGAGTTCGCGCTGCTCGACCAGCACAATCGGCCGTTTGGCGATCGGCCGGCGATTCCGGCGGACAAGCAGCCGACGACACGGCGCCTGAGTGCCTTTTTCTTCGACGCGCCGATGGTCAACACCGAGGGCGTCGCCGATCTCGAGCACTGGCTGTGGAACCTGCAGGTCAGCGCCGCCCAGGATCCGACCCTGGCGATCGCCGTTCGCGGCGCCAGGCGGACGATGCTGGTGCTGGCGGCCGGCGCCCTGGCGCTCGGCATCGGCCTGATCGTCATCGTGCGCGCAACGCGCGTCGCCGCGTCGGTCGCCTCGATGCGCTCGGAGTTCGTGTCGACGGTGACCCACGAGCTGAAAACGCCGATGTCGGTGATCCAGAGCATCGGCGAAACCATGGTGCGCGGCCGGGTGAATTCGCCGGAGCAGCAGCGCGAGTACGCGCAGCTGCTCGTCCAGGAGACCTACCGGCTGAGGCACCTGATCGACAACCTGCTCGCCTACGCCCGTGTCACCGAGGTGGCGGACGTCTATTCGTTCGAGTCGCTCGACCCGGAGGAGGTCGTGCGGGAGGCGCTGCTCGGCTTCCGCCGGCTGCTCGGCGACCGCGGCATCGACGTCAACGTGGCGGTGTCCGACACCCTGCCGAGCATCCGCGGCGATCGCACGTCGATCCTGTTTGCGCTCGACAACCTGATCGACAATGCAATGCGCCATGGCCTGACGCGGCACATCGACCTCGAGGCACGGCTCGGCGAGAAGGCGGTGGAGTTTGTCGTCTCCGATCGGGGCCGCGGCATCCCGCAGGACGAGTTGAAGCGCGTTCAGCAGCCGTTCGTTCGTGGCGGCGCAACCGGCAACGGCAGCGGCCTCGGCCTGGCCATTGTTCGCCGCATCGCCGCGGCGCATCGCGGCCGGTTTACACTCGACAGCCGCGTCGACGCAGGTACCACGGCCACGCTGGCCATTCCGGTGAGCGAAGCATGACCATCGAGGCGAAGCGCATCCTGATCGTCGAGGACGACGAGGGCATCGCGCGCGTGCTGGCCGACAACCTCAGAATCGACGGCTTCAACGTGCACTGGGCGGCGACCGCGCACGAGGCGCTGGTGCAGTCGCAGTCGTTCCGGCCGGATCTCGTGCTGCTCGACCTGATGCTGCCTGGCCAGGCCAATGGCTTCGACCTGTGCGGTGTGCTACGCCAAGGTGGCCGGTGCGGCGTGATCATCGTCTCCGCGCGCAGCCAGCGCGATGACAAGCTGCGCGGGCTCCGTGTTGGCGCCGATGACTACGTCACCAAACCGTTCGACATGGAAGAACTGGAAGCACGGATCAACGCCGTGCTGCGGCGGACCGTGCTGGTCGTATCGCGGATCCGGCTGGGTGAGATCGAGATCGACTTCGAGGCGCACACCGCGCAGCGCGGGGCACTGCCGCTGCACCTGACGCATCGGGAGTTCGAGATCCTGCGCTACCTGGCGGAGCGGCGCGACCGCGTCGCGCACCGCAACGAGTTGTTGCGGGAGGTCTGGGGCGTCCTCGACGGCTCCACGACCCGCTCAGTCGACTTCGCCATCTCCAGGCTGCGGCGCAAGATCGAGCCGAACCCACCCGAGCCACGCTTCCTGCGCACCGTCCACGGCGACGGCTACTCGCTCACGATCGACCGCAGCTGACCGCAGGGTTCGCGCCGGTGCCACACCGTGCCGCCGCTGGAGCGTTGCCGCCCGGCGCTCAGCTCTCCGGCGGATAGTCGAACGTCACCTCGAACGTCACGCGGTTCGAGGTCTTACCGGACGCATCGTCGACGACCCACAGCTCGTGGGTGCCGAGTTCGAGGATCATCGTGTCGATGGTGTGCGTGAAGGTACCGTCGCCGTCGGTGAGGATCGGCAGCACCGGGAACTCGCTGCCGTCGGCGCGGCGCAGGTGAGAGGAGACGTTGCGGGTCGGGGTGAATCCCGCGCCCTGGACGTCGACCATCCACTGGCGCGGGACCTTCTCCATCGAGATCGTGATGCGCGGCTCCGCGCGTGAGCACGAAGCCGCGAGCAGCGCTGCCGTGAGGACCAGCAGCGCGAGCGGGAAACGCCGGAGCAGCATCAGGATCCTAGGTGCCCCAGCTGTAGCCGTCCTTGACGAGCGGCAGGTTGCGGATCCGCGCGCCGGTGGCGGCGAAGATCGCGTTGGTGATTGCCGGCAGGGCGGGCGGCAAGGCCGGTTCGCCGAGGCCGGTCGGGTCGTAGTCGGTCTGCAGGAACTTCACTTCGATCAGCGGCGGTGTGTGCATCATGCGGGCGGGCTGGTACTGCCCGAAGTTGTTCTGCACCACGCGCCCCTTGTCGATGGTGATTTCCCAGGCCATCATGTGGCTCATCGCCTCGATGAAGCCGCCTTGTACCAGGTTGATCGACGTGCTGGTGTTGACGATCTGGCGGCCGACGTCCACGGCGGCCCATGCCTTGTTGATCTTCAACTTCTTGTCGGCGCCGATGGACACCTCGGCCACGTAGGCGACGTAGCCGGCGTGGGCGAACTGGAACGCGCAGCCCTGCGCCGTTCCCTTCGGCAGGCTGGCGCGCCGGTCCCAGTTGGACATCTGCCGCACCGCTTCGAGCACGCCGCTCGCCCGCGACGCGTTGAAGCCGGCGCCCGGAGGTCCGGGCGGCGCGGTGGCGGCGGCCACCGGGCTGGCGAGCAGGTCGAGGCGGAACTGCAGCGGGTCCTTGCCGGCAGCGACCGCGACCTCGTCGATGAACGACTGCATCACGAACGAGACGCCGTTGGTGCTCGGTGCGCGCATCGCGCCGGTCGGGATGTTGAACGGGGTGACCGCGTCGGAGGCGACGCGGAAGTTGGCGACGAAGCCGCGGGGGAATTCGTTCGCCGGAATCACCGAGCTGGTGCTGGCGACGTAGTCGCGGAACGCGACCATCCGGCCCTGGCTGTCGAGGCCGGCCTTGAAGTAGTGGAAACCACCCGGGCGGTACTGGTCGTGGTGCATGTCGTCTTCACGCGTCCACAGCAGCTTTACCGGGACGGTCGCCATGCCGGCAGCGACGCGTTCCTCCGAGACCATCCGCGAGATCTTGGCGATCTCGATGTCGTAGTCGCTGTTCAGGCGCCGGCCGAAGCCGCCGCCGGCGCGCACCAGGTGCATCAGCACATCGCTATTCTGGATGCCCGCAGACGTCGCCACCTGCCCAGGATTCGGGATCTGGCTCGGCGACCAGATCTCGAGCTTGCCGTCCTTGAAATGGGCGGTGGAATTCTGCGGTTCGAGCGGCGCGTGCGACAGTAACGGCAGCGTGTACGCGGCCTCGACGATCTTCGCCGCCGAGCCGAACGCCGCGTCGACGTCGCCGATATCCGCGCTCTGGCCGCTGCCGCCCGCGGGCTTCAGCGATGCCTTCGCCGCCGAGAGCTGCTGCGCCTGCGCGGCGTAGCCGGCACTGCTCTGGGTGGCGACCGGACCCTCGTCCCAGACCACCTTCAGGCTCTTGCGCGCGCTCTGCGCCTGCCACCAGAGGTCGGCGACAATCGCCACGCCGGAAGCGGGACCTGCGGGGCCGCGGCCGCCGGCCGGCGCCACCGGGGCCGGGACGATGAACGCGTGCCGGATGCCGGGCAGCTTCTTGATCTCGTCGAGATTGGCGCTCACCGCCGTGCCGCCGAACACCGGGCACTTCTCGAACACCGCCGACAACATTCCCGGCAGGCTGACGTCGATGCTGAAGATCGGCTTGCCGGTGGTGATCGCCATGTTCTCGACGCCACCGAGGCCCTTGCCGATGATCTTGAAGTCCTTCGGATCCTTCAGCCGCAGGTCCGCCGGCACCGGCGGCGTCAGCGTCGCCGCGCGCGCTGCCAGTGACGCATACGTCGCGCTCCGGCCGGAGCCGGCATGCCGCACCATCCCCGAGCCGGTCGTCAGCTCGCCTGGCGGCACGGTCCACTGCTGCGCCGCCGCCGCAATCATCAGCGCCCGGCCACCGGCGCCGGCCTGCCGCATGCGCGTGTAGTGCGTCGGGATCGCGCGGCTGCCGCCCTCGGTCTGCGAGATGTATTTCGTCGCGTCGTAGTCGGCCTGCGTGATCGTGACCTGCGACCAGTCGACGTCCAGTTCGTCGGCGATCAGCATCGGCAACGCCGTCTTGATGCCCTGTCCCGTTTCCGGGTTCTGGGCAACGATCGTGAAGGTGTTGTCGGGATTGATCGTGATGTAGGAGCTGGCGAGCGGCAGCGGGGCATTGGCCGGTCCACCGCCGCGCTGCGCCAGGATCTCAGGCGTGTAGAGGGCGATCATCAGCCCGCCGCCGGCGACGCTGGTCACCTGCAGGAAGGTACGGCGATCGATGCCGCTGCGTTTGTTCACGGTCGTCATGGCTTACGCCCTCCTGCCGTCGGCCGCGGCGTGAATCGCCTCGCGGATGCGCGTGTAGGTGCCGCAGCGGCAGACATTGCCGGTCATCGCCGTGGCGATCTGCGCGTCGGTCGGCTTGGGCGTCGTCTTCAGCAGCGCAGCGGCGGTCATCAACTGCCCGGCCTGACAATAGCCGCACTGCGGCACGTCGATGTCGCGCCACGCCACCTGCAACGGGTGGTTGCCGTCAGCGGACAGCCCTTCGATCGTTGTGACCGGCTGGTTGACCCTGGAGATCGGCGTCGTGCAGGAACGAATCGCGTTGTTGCCGACGTGCACGGTGCAGGCGCCGCAGAACGCCGCGCCGCAGCCGAACTTGGTGCCTTTCAGGTTCAGGACATCCCGAAGCACCCACAACAGGGGCATGTCTTCTGGGACGTCGTCGACGGTCTGTCGCCGTCCGTTGACGGTAAGGGTATAGCTCGGCATGACCTGCTCCCGGAGAAGTGGATTAAGTGGCCGTTCGGAGTGTAAAGGGGATAACTGCAGGACTATAAGGCCCAACGGACAAAGAACCAAGCGGAATGTTGCATCGGCTCAGCCGGCGAGCCGAACACCAGCCGCAGTGTGGCGACCAGGTCGCACGAGGCTGGATCCGCAACAGCGGACTTCGTTCTACATCAGGGCTGACTAAATATTACCGGACGGCAAAAAAGCGTCATTCCATGCATCGTCGCGGCGGCGCGCCGCTTGCCTGCGGTCGAGGTCAGCCGCTCCGGTCCGTGGGCGCACCGGGCCGCCCGTTCCCTCGTGCGATCGTGCTCGGCCCGATTGCCGACGGGGCACCCTTTCACACGCGTCAACTTACGCACGTCCACGCAGGAGTCCACATGAAGACCGTCACACACATCGGCGTCGCGGCCGCAGCCGTCGCCCTGTGTCTTGTCTGGGCCGCCCCGGCCGCCGCGGCGCCGATTCTCAACGGCGGGTTCGAAGCGGGGTTCGCCAACTGGAGCAGGGCCGACCAACTCGGCAGCGACGGCACGTTCTTCCTGCAGAGCGGCACCAGCAGCCCGGTCAACGGCGACGCGGTCCCGGCGCCGCCTGGCGGCGTCACCGCTGCGATGAGCGACGCGCAAGGACCCGGTGCCCACGTGCTCTACCAGGACTTCCTCGTCGATGCGACCGCGACGCTGCTGCAATTCGATCTCTTCATCGCCAACCGCGCCGACGACTTCTACACCGCCAACCCGGCGACGGTCGGCCTCGATTTCAGCACGCCGGCCCTCAACCAGCAGGTGCGCGTCGATATCCTGCGGAGCACCGCGGATCCGTTCAGCGTCGCGGTCGCGGACGTGCTGCAGAACCTCTATCAGAGCAACCCGAAAGATCCGCTCGTCTCTGGTTACACCACCTTCACCGTCGATCTGAGCGCGCTGTTCGCCGCTCACCTTGGTGACACACTGCGGCTGCGCTTTGCCGAAACCGACAACGTCTTCACGCTGCAGGCTGGTGTCGACAACGTCAGTCTCGGCGCTGCGGCCGTGCCGGAACCGGCGTCGCTACTGCTGCTGGGAGCCGGGCTCGCTGCACTGGCCGCGCGGCGTCGTCACCTCTAGATACCGTTCGACCGCACACGGCAGCACTCGTACGCACGGAAAACGTTTCGCGAGGAGGGCGTGATGATGATTCCCGATATGAAGGGGGGTGCGGCCAGGTGGGCAGCCGTGATTACGGCCGGCGTTGTCATCGCCGCGATGGTGATTGGGCAGCCCCGCGTTACCCGCGCCGACACGACTCCCGTCGTGATGCTCGATCCCAATCTCCAGGTGAGAACTGTCCTGACAGCTGCCGACGGCTTGAGCCAGCCGATCGGCATCGTCTTCCTGGCCGCGAACGACTACCTCGTGCTCGAAAAGGCGACCGGACAGGTCAAGCGCGTGATCGGCGGCGTCGTGCAGCCGACTCCGGTGCTCGATCTGGCGGTGAACTCCAACTCCGAACGCGGCCTGCTCAGCCTGGTGCTGCACCCCGCCTTTCCCGTGACATCCATACGTCTACGTTCGCTGGACCGAGAGCAGCACCGGCGCCGACTCCGGCGGCGGTCGCCGACGTGCCGCTGCTCGGCAATCGCGTCGACCGCTTCGTCTGGAACGGCACGACGCTGACCCAGCAGGAGAACGTCATCCGCCTGCGCGCGCGGCAGACCGACAACATCGCTGTACCCGGCCATCCCGGGCACGACCAATGGCGCGAGCACGGGCAATCACAACGGCGGCGTCATGCAAGCTTCGGACCGGACGGCAAACTCTACATCTTCATGGGCGATCAGGGGCGCCGCGGCTGGCTGCAGAACCTGGCGAACGGCCCGTTCCTCACCGCGCCGCAGGTCGACGACACCTTCGGCGGCCCGCAGCCCGACAACGCGCACCTGGCCGGTGTCATCCTCCGCCTCAACGACGACGGCTCGACGCCGGCCGACAACCCCTTCTTCGCCGCCGGCGGCGCGATCGGCGGCGAAGTCGGCGCCAACGTTCAGAAGGTCTATTCCTACGGTCACCGCAACGGCTTCGGCATGGCCTTCGATCCGGTGAGCGGCTTTCTGTGGGAGACCGAGAACGCCGACGATGCCTTCGCCGAACTGAATCGCGTCGTGCCGGGTATGAACGGCGGTTGGATCCAGTTCGCCGGGCCGCTCAGCCGCATGGCCGAGTGGAAGTCAATCGAGACGACGCAGTTCGGCAGCGCGCTCCAGCAGGTTCGCTACCCGCCGACCCGCGCGGCCTACACCGCGTGCGCTGGCGCGGTCGCGCGCATGTTCATGCTGCCCGGCGCCACCTACGTCGATCCGGAATTGAGCTGGAAGTACGAGATCGGGCCGTCCGGCACGACCTTCGTCACCGGGTCGGCGCTCGGCGCCGAGTACGCCGGCACGCTGTGGATTGGTTCGTCGCGTGCCTTCGCGCAGGTCGGCGGCAACGGCGGCAGTCTCTACCGGCTGCGGCTGACGCCCGACCGCCTGCACGTCGACACCAGCGCCGATCCGCGCCTTGCCGACAAGGTCGCCGATAACCTGTTCCGCGCGCAGAAATACGAGGGCACCGAGAGCGAAACGCTGATGATTGGCCACGGGTTCGGTACGACGCCGGACATCGAGCAGGGCCCGGACGGCAATCTCTACGTCGTGTCGGTCACCGACAGCGCGATCTACGTGATCAGCAGGAAGCCCTAACGCCTGAGGAGTCCGAACGCTCCGGGTACCGTCAGTCGCGGCGAGGGCGACGACCGTCATGTCGGGGTCACGGGCAGTGATGAGCGCCCCTCCCTGGACGTGCGGTGGTCGTCGCCACGCCGAACAGCAATCGCAGCCATCTGCCGGCCAGCCATGTCACCAGGGCGCCGCCAACCAGGCACCAGCCGATGCCGACCCAGAGCAGCCGGAACCACTCGAAGCCACGACGCACCGCGGACACGCGCGGCGGGAACGCCGGCAGGTCGAAGCGGTCCGGGTGATCCGGCGCATAGCGGACCTCGATCGCCTGGCGCGTGCGGCAGGGGATGCGGACCGGCCGCTGCAGCGGCGCCCGCGCCTGCAACAGGTCGCAGTTGGCGCGCACGGCGTCGCGCAGCCGCCCGACGTCGAACAGCGTCTGGTAGCCGGAGAATACCGACTCGCCCTGCATGACGGAGATCTCGCGCGGCGGGCTGCCGGGCCATTCGAAGCGGAAATGATCGATTTCATCGGGCGGCTCGCCGGGCTGTGACACGCGCCAGTGGGTGATCGTGGCAGGCGCCGTCTGGCTGGCGCGCGCCAGTGACGCACGCACCGCATCTGCCGGGTCGGCGCCGAAGCGGCCACCCCGGGCAACGGTGGCGGCGACGAACAGCACTGCCGCCGCCGGTGCCAGGATATAGCCGCTCCGCTTCACCAGGTCGGCGACGCGGAGGAGCAGCGGCGGCAGCGAGGTGTCGATCGGCGAGCCGCCCTCGCCGGTCACTCGCGCCATGTGGCCTACCGGCACGGGGTGGGTGGTCTCCAGCGCCGCGGCGGTCGTCGTCCACAGCTCGGGGTCGCCGAAGTAGTTGCTGTGCGCCTTGCGCAGGCTGCGGCTGCGGATGTCGCGACCGATGCCAAGCCGCGTCAGCTGCAGGGACCCGCCGACGTAGTCGAAGGTCCGGTAGAAGTTGACCCAGCGGAACGACCGCAGCCGCGGTGCAACCTGTGCGGCGACCGCGGCGACGTGGCGCGGAAAGATCGCTCCCGGAAAGAAGCGCATCACCAGCCGGCGCAGCGGCGAACCGCACGTGACCAGCGTCACGTCGTCAGCGGTGGTCCACGCCCGAGAACAGAGCAGCGAGTCGAGCGCGATCACGCTTCCGAGGCTGTGCGCGTAGATCGTCGCGCGCCGCACGCCGCCGTCGTCGGCCGGCAGGTCGGCGATCAATCGATCGAAAGCGGCGCGCAGTGCCGCCCGGTGCTGCTGATCGCCGACATAGCGGAAGACGTCGAGCAGCGCCTTCAACGTCGGACCGATGATCGCGAACACGAGCTGCCCGGCAAACCAGGCGATGCAGACACCAACGACGACCAGCGCGGCGACCGCGACATTCCCCATTACCGCCCACGGCTCGCCCCACAACCAGCCGAACGCCAGCAGGAATGCGCCCGTGGCGGCCAGCCAGGTGAAGACCGTCGCAACGTTGCCGCCCCAGGTCAGGAACTCCCACAGGAACGGCGCGAAGGGCAGCAGGCAGACCAGCACGAGCGGCCGGACGGCGAGCAGCGTCAGCCAGCGCAGCCACTCGGCGAGCGGCGCCGCGTCACGCTGCCCGACGGCTGCGCCGACCAGGCGTGCCAGGACGACGAGTGCCGCGCCGCCAGCCAGGGCGAGCAGCGTTGCCATCACCGCCAGCTGAAGCCGGATCGCACTCCACAGGTCACCGGACACCGCAACCAGCATCCCGGTCAGCAGCGGCGACAGCACCGGCACGCTCATCGCCAGCCCGAAAAGCGCTTCCGCCGCGACTGCGGCCCGGTGCCGCGCGACGCCGAGCCGCGCGGCGGCAGCGAACCCCTCGTTCATGCGCTGGATGGTGTCGAAGGAGAGCGTCGGGCCGCTGACGACGCCCGGAATGCGCGACCAGTTGAACTCGCGGACGTCACGCTCGGGGTCGCCGGCAACCGTCGCGCGCACCGCATCGAGCACCTCGCCCGCCGCGTGAGTGCCGATGCCATGGATGACGATGAGCACCTGCATGCGGAGCGCAGTATGCGCCAGGTGCGGTGCGGACGCACGGCAGGCGCAAATGGAGACGGCGTACAGGGCAACGGCGGCCCGCGAAGGCCGCCGTTGCCGGAGCGCATCGTGTCCTGCCGGTCTATCTGCCGGCGGCCTTCCAGAGTTCTGCCTTGGTCTGCGGTGCCGCCGAGGCGTGGACGTTGATATAGCGATCGAAATCGAGATTGAGCTTCTCGAGAACCGGTACCAGCGCCTTGACGTGATCGTTGCCCGGCTGTCCCGCCGCCGGCAGCGAGAAGTCGCCCTGGAACAGGATCTTCTCCTTGGGGATGTAGGCGACGAGCAGCCCGTTCGAATGCGGCACCGGGGCAACGTGGTACAGCTCCACCGTCCGCGTGCCGTCCGAATAGACCTTCTTCTCCGATACGCTCTCGATCTTCGCCTTCTTCGGCGTCCTGGCGAGCGTGTCGTTCAGCAGCGTCCGCGGCGTGTTGAGCGCCTTGTCGAAGAACGTCTCGTTGTTCTTTTGCGTGATGATCGTCGCGCCTTCCGCCACCAGCGCCGGCAAGCCGCCGGTGTGGTCGGCATGCGGATGCGTGTTCATGACGTAGCGGATCGGCTTGTTCGGAACCAGCTTCTTCGCTTCGGCAATGTAGGCGAGCCCGCGCGCCTCGGACTGGCCGGCCTCGAGCATCATGATGTAGTCCCTGAACTCGACGATGAGCGAGTCGTAGCTGCCGCCGCCGGTGGTCAGGCGGTAGAGGCCGTCGCCGAGCTTCTCGGAGGTGACGGTCAGGGCCGGTGGCCCGGCAGGCTGGCCGCCGCGGCCGGCGGCGGCCGCCGCCGGCGCGCCGCCCGGGGCGCCACCACGCCCGGCGGGTGGCGCCGGTGCGGGAACGAGCGTCGCCACGTCGGCGGGGTTCGCCTTGGCTGCTGTCACGTTGACCTCGAAGAAGGGCCAGCCGCCACGTGTCTGCACGATCTTCGACGGCGCCATCACGCCACCAAAATCCTTCCACCCGGTGTAGGTGGCGAGCACGTGCATGTCGCCCATGATGTTCTCACCGACCCAGGTTTCGACCCGGTCGAGCAGGTTGTTGTCGTTGACGTAGCCGTTGATGACGTAGGCCTTGCCGGACGGCGCCTTCACCGCCGGGCTCCAGCTCACGACGTTGTAGTTCTTGCCGTCGACGCGGCGCCGGCTGACGGTGGCGTTGTTCTCCGCCGCGCCTTTCAGGAAGCCCCACGGCGACAGATAGAACTCGAGCGAGCTGTTCCACGGTTGCGCCACGTCGGCCTGCTGTGGCGTCACCTGCGCGAAGAACGTTCCGGGCATCGGCGTCGTCGCGCCGCCGCCGGCCGGGTTGTTCGTCGCACCGGTGTGGCGCGATGCCGGCGCCGCCAGGTCGATGACCCGCACGTAGTTGTTGATTGGCCGCATCGGATCGTGCGTGCCGCGGCAGTTCATGTCCGCGGCGTTCGCACCGCACTGCTGGAACGACACGTCCTTGGCCGATCCCGAGTACGTGACCGCTTTCACGTCGCCGAGCGCCTTTTGCGCGTTGGCGACGACCGCTTTTGCATCCTGGGCGCCCGCCGTCCCGGTAAGGGACGCGAGGCAGATGACGATGAGAGCCAGTCTTTTCACGACAGCTACTCCTCCTTTGAGGCCGAGCACAAAACCATGTTGGGAAGGTTCGAGTGGCGGCGATTATAGCGGACGGTTGCCTGTCGCCTGCGCGGCATCTGCTGCTCGCGTCGGCCGGGCCAGGCCTGGCTACTGGCCGTCAGGCACGCGGGTCGCGGCGGCGGCCGGGCAGCGGCGATCCAGGATCGCCCGCCGCTTGTCCTTGAACGCGGCGACCCATCCCTCGATCACGGCGTCGGCGTTGCTGCCGGCTCCGGCGGCGCGGGCGAAACGGGCCCCTTCGAACAGTTGCCGGATCTGCGCGTCGGACAGGCGGCCGATGCGGTCGGCCAGGAAGGCGCGCCCTTCCTCCGAGATGACGGTATCGGCAAAGCTCGAACCGCCGTACGGCAACGCGCGCATCGACACGCGGCACGACGCGTCAGCCCAGATCGGCGTTGCTGCCCAGGTGCGCAGGTTGAGCTTGGGCGGCCCGAACGTGCCACCGATGTCCTGCACGATCGCGAGTGGCCGGCGGCATGGGCGGCCGGCGGCGGGCTTGTCGGCATCGAGACAGACGAGCCGCTGGTTCTCCGGCTTGTTGTCCCAGTGCGCGAGAAAGACGGCCATCAGCCGAAGCGCATCGAGCTGGGCACGGGTGGCGCCGCCGGCGCGGGCATCCACCTTCGACAATTCCTTCCAGCCCCAGCCCTCGACGCGGTGCGCCTCGATTTTCTCGCCGGCGAGCCGCCGCTCCACCGTTGCCGTCTCGAACAGCTCGGTGGGCCGGACCACCTTCGGTTCCAGGCAGCCAGGGCGAATGGCGCGGTTGGACCAGCAGCCCTGTAGCGCGGTGAACGGGTCGGGCGGGCAGCCGGCGCAGCGCACGCTCGAGACCACATAGACGTGATCCGTCGGGAAGCCGAGCGCCGACAGCAGGCGCGTGGCGGCCACCTCGGTGAACACCTCGGGGTTGCCGCGACCATACTTGACCCTGACCTCTTCTCCGTCGGGGAGGACGCACCGGAATTTCGGGGTGGTGCCGCTTGCCGGCTCGACCTCCAGCCGGCATGAGATATCCCCGGTCAACGGTGTGCCTGCCGTCTGCCCTGGATTGGTATCGAAGCGGACATCCTCGATCGCTACCGCCGGTTCCATCCACACCTGCGCCCGCCGCAACGCGTCGTCGCGCAACTTCCTCTCGGCTTGGCGCTCGCTCGACGAGTTCTCCCTGGATGCCGCCGCCGACGGCGCCTGCGCCGCCGGGCGCGCGCTCACCGAGACGACGGACAGGAGCAGGACGACGAGCAGGGCAGGCGTGCGGGGCAGGAGAGCAGTGCAGATCACCTCTCGTTCCGTTGCAACGACCGCACCGAACCGGAGGTGAGCGACCCGGGTGCCGCGGCCGGGGTGCATCGTGGCGAGGTCGTCGAGAGATCGTGGCGCAGCGGTATCAAGGAGTCGTCGCGTGCCGGCGACGAACACGTCGTCGGTGGCGAGCGCCGGATAGCTGAACAGCAGGAAGTGGACCGTGTTGAGGGCGCCACCGCCGCCGGAAGAGGGATGGCGAGTGCGGGTGAAACCATCACGCGCGGCGTGCTCGCCTCGCCGGGGAACCGGTATACAGTGACGCGGTAGATTTGGAGCGTCCGGCGGCGGCCGCCGGGACGAAGGAGCGGACATGTGCGATCAAGATCATTTTGAAGACGACCGCGCCGAGTACGAAGCGCGCGGGCTCGTCACCAGGCGTGAGTTCGGCGCCGTGCTCGGCGCCAGTCTCGTGGTGCTGCTGCCGCAGGTCGCCAACGCCGTGGCGGTCACCGAAGCCGACGTATCGGTGACCACGCCGGACGGCACTGCCGATTGTTATTTTGTTCATCCGGCAACCGGCACCGGCGCGGCCGTGCTGATCTGGCCCGACATCTTCGGCTTGCGGCCCGCGTTCCGCCAGATGGGCAAGCGGCTCGCCGAGTCGGGCTACTCGGTGCTGGTGGTCAACCCGTTCTACCGCGTCAAGAAGGCACCGACCGCCGACGCCGGGTCGCGCACGCCGATTCAGCAGGTGGTGCCGCTGGCGCAGGGCCTGAACGAGACCACGCACACCACCGACGCGAAGGCGTTCATCGCCTGGCTCGATCGCCAGCCGTCGGTCGCGCGTAACCGCAAGGTCGGCACGCAAGGCTACTGCATGGGCGGGCCGATGGCATTCCGCACGGCGGCCGCCGTACCCGATCGTGTCGGCGCGGTGGCGTCGTTCCATGGCGGCGGGCTGGTCACCGACATGCCCAACAGCCCGCATCTCCAGGCGGCGAAGACCAAGGCGCAGTTCCTCGTCCAGATCGCCGAGAACGACGACATGCGGTCGCCGAACGAAAAGACCGTGCTGAGGGAAACGTTCGCCAAGGCCAACCTGCCGGCGGAAGTCGAGGTCTACGCCGGCGCGGCGCACGGCTGGTGCCCGCCCGATTCGACCGTCTACAACGAGGCGCAGGCGGAAAAGGCCTGGGGCCGGCTGGTGGCGATGTACGGCAAAGCGCTCGCCTGACTCGGATCACCGCGCTGTGTGGGCGCCTGCCGCCCACACAGCGTGCCTTGCTGATCCCGGCGCTGAACCCGGCACTCACCCGGTACTGACCCAGCCCTGACCCGACCCGTCACTCCCTGACTCCTGACAGCGCTCCCTGCTCTGACAGCGCTCCCTGCTACGCCGGGCCGGCGCCCTCCTGCCAGCCGCGTCCCGGCCAGATCCGCTCGAGATGGTCGGCGAGCGCGCCGCGGAACTCCTCGACCGAGCGGTAGCGGCGGTCCGGCTCGGTATCGACCGCACGCAGCAGGATTGCCTTGAGCTCGCCATCGAGCTCACGGTCCGCAGCGATCCGCGCTCCCACTTCCGCGTCCCACGTCCAGCCGAACCCGGCAACGGTCGTGTAGAGCACCGCGCCGAGCGAGAACAGATCCGCCCGTGCATCCGGCCGCTGCCGCGACAGCTCTGGTGCCGCGTAGCCCGGCGTCGTCGGCGGGCTGTAGAAGGCGGCGGCCGTGTGCCGGCCCGGCTCGTACGACGACTCGAAGTCGACCAGCCGGATCACCGGCCGCCCGCGCTCGACGCGGTGCAGGATGTTCATCGGGTTGAGGTCGACGTGGAACACCGGCAGCCGGTGCAGTTCGTTCAGCGCGGCGCCGACCTCGATGGCGGTTCTGAGGTTGGTGACCATCCGCGCCGGAATCCTCTCCGTGCCGATCGCGGTGGCAAGTGGAAACTCGTCGAACAGCGACGTGATCAGGTAGGTGCGGCCATCGCGCAGCCGGCCATGGTCCTCGAGGGACGGAAAGTAGCGCGAGTCCGGCAGCTCGCGATTGATTGTCGTCAGGCTGGCGATCTCGTTCGCCAGGTTGTGCTGGTAGACCAGCCCTGGCCGCGACGTGATCTTGACCAGCATGTTGGTCGCGGAGCGCCGGTCGCGGCCGATGTAGAGCTGATGGCGGACGTGTTCGACCGAGCTATGGCCGCTCCGCGCCGTCGCCAGCCGCTGGATGGTGGTGAACCGATCGAACGGCGGCACCTTGCGATCGAGATCAATCGTGTCGGTCTGCGGCATCAGAAAGGACGTCCGGCTGCCCCATTGTAGGCGGCCTGACGTTCAGCGGTTTGTTCTGTGGGATCGGCGTGCCGGCAGCGTTAGAGATGGGGACGGCGAAAGATTCCGGGCCCGCCGCCATGCCTGTGACAGAATCCGCTGCGAGGTCAGCCATGCCGAGCCACATCGTCGAGCAGGGGGAATGCCTCGCCGGGATTGCCGCCCTCTACGGCTTCCGCAATTTCCGGACGATCTACGACCATCCCGGCAATGCGGCGTTGCGCACCGTACGGCCTGATCCGAACCTGTTGTTCCCCGGCGACGCCGTGTTCATCCCCGAGAAGACGCTGCGGGAGGTGTCGGTGCCGACGACAAAACGGCACCGCTTCCAGGTTTCGGCGCCACGCCGGCTGCTGCGGATCGTGCTGGAAGGTCTCGACGGCAAGAAGGTGGCGGGCGAGCCGTATGAACTCGACATCGAAGGGGTCGTCAGCCGCGGCGTCACGAGTGGGGAAGGGTTGATCGAACACACGATCCCGCGCGACGCGGTCAACGGCTCGCTGACCACGGCGCGCTACAGCTGGCCGCTGCGCGTGGCGCATCTGAATCCGCTCGCGGATACGCCGGACAAGGGCATGGCGGCGATCCAGGCGCGGTTGCGCAACATGGGTTACGACCCCGGCCCGATCGACGGCATCAACGGACCGCGCACGATCGACGCGGTCAAGACATTCCAGGAAGACAATCCGCCGCTGGCCGTCGACGGCGTGTGCGGCCCGAACACGCGCGCCCTGCTGCTGCAGCTGTATGGCTGCTGACCGACTGTGCCATCGCCATCCACTCCGCTGATCGTCCTGCCGCCGGGCACACCGGCAACGGCATTACCGCTGGCCCCGGTTGCGCCCGCCGCGCCAGGCGCGACTGGCGTGAACACACTGGCGCCAGCTGGCGTGATTGCGCGTCTTCACGCCGATTTCGATCGCACCGGCTCGATCGCCGCCGACGCGGCCGAAGATCGCGTGCGCCTGCTGCGGCCTGGCGCGATCATTCTGCCCAACCTGGACATCACCGATCCGGCCCGGGTAACCGCAGCGCCGCCGGGCACCGACCTCAGGCCATTGCTGGACGCGGCGGATGCGCTCGTGAACGGCGTCGCGGACCAGGCGCAGCTCACCGCGGTCACCTTCGAATTTCCGACGACGATCGCCACGCGCGCAGTGTCGATCGCCGGGCGAATCGACGCCAAGGATGCGGCGCGGATTCGCGTGTTCGCAACCGTGGCCGGCGCCGCCTCCGTCCTCGTTCCGCCGACCGTGTTCCTCGGCGATGGCGTTGCCGACGTCAACTTCTTCACCTTCAATCTCCCTGCAACTATCACCGCCACGTTGCTCATCGAGGCGTTGGCGCCGGCCGGAGACCCCACGCTGACGGCACCAACCGGGCCTTCGCCGGTCAAGCCCGACCCATTCGCGGCGCAGCTGCCGGCCGGCTCGTCGGGCGCACCGGTGTTCAGCAAGCGTGCGCCGGGCGATGTCTGGCTCGAGCTGGTACCCAGGGATAGTGGCGGGACGGAGATCAAGCGGCCGCGCGATGTCGCGCTGTTCACGATTGCGCCGCTGTTGTTTCTGCCCGGCACCCTGCCGCCCAAGCGCGTCTACGCCGTCAACGTGCAGGACACGCCGCTCGGCGCCCGGCCGCCGTTCCGCACCGACCCGGGCAACCACAACTTCATCTTCGATCTGATCGAGGGATGCCAGGCGGTATTCAGCGCGGCCGCGGTGCCGCTTCCGGCAGGCACGTCGGCGCCGTTCACGCCGGCAACGCCGGCGCATACCGGCCCGTTCTACCTGATAGACGGCGACAAGTTCCAGGACCTTGACCGCTTCGGCAGAAAGGCCGGACCAGATCCCTGGATCCAGGACGAGATCGAGATTGGCTACTGCTTCGCGCCGCACAGCTCGATGCACGTCGTGCTGCACTGCAAGCGCAACCGCGGCCTTGACGAGTTCGTGCACCAGGAGATGGCGGCGCCAAATGTCGGCGTCTACGACGGCATCCATGCGGCTGGCCGGAACAGCAACGCGGTCAACTACGGCGGCAACATCGAGGCGACGCCGCCGATTGCCAAGGCCACGCCGGGGCTCGGCGCGGGCGCGGCGGGTCCGGCGGTGAAGCCGCACCCGCCGGCGCCGTTCGGCAAGATTGTCCTCGGCGACTCGCGTCTTCGCCCCGTGGAGGCGGACTATCGAAACCTCCTGCTCGATCAGCACGTCCAGCCGGTGCTGCCGGTGGACACCTCGTGGCTGATGGTCGGCCACGTCGACGAGTTCATCTCGTTTGTCGCCGACGGCTCCAGCAAGGGGTTCAAGATGCTGACCGCTTCGATCGGCGCGATGACGGCGCTGCTCGAAGAGCTGAAGAAGGTGCCGGTGTCCGCCGGGCGCACCAGTTTCCACCGCGGCAAGTGGGAAGACTCGCTGCGCGACGATCCGGACAGCTACGACGAGACCTCCGTCGAAGAGCTGCTCAAGATCTCGAAGAAGTTCAACGACCAGGCGCGTGCAAATCACCTGGTGCCAATCGACCAGCGCCTCAAGGCAGGGCTCGATCTCGGCGAGGCGGACATCGTTCGCATCCCCACGTATTTCCGGCCGCCCGGGATCCTGCGACCGGTGTTCACGCCGCCGGCAGCCGGTGCCGACCCGAGCGAGCTGCGGACCGTGGCGCAGACGGTCGGTACCGTCAACATGCTCGTGCTCGGCACGCACCTGATGATTCCCAAGCCATTCGGGCCGCGACTGCCGGTGGCGGAAGCCGGGGCCGTTCTCAAGCGCGTCTTCAAGAAGCTTGGCGTGAAAGCGGCCGTCACGCTGCCCGCGACCGGCGACGTGCGCTGGGTCGAGCCCGACGAGCGCCCGGAGCGCATGGTCTGCTACTACACCGATCCGCCGTCCCAGGCCGACCGCGACAACATCGTTGCCCACATCAGGGATCCGGCGGTGCCGTTGTCACCGCAGAACACCGCGCTGGTGCTGCTTCGCGCGGCTGAAATCGCCGCGGCCAATGCGAGCAATCCGGTGCTGCTGGCGCAGCTCACCGCGCTCTTCACCAGTGCGCCGAGCCCGCTCTGGTTCCGGGTCACGCTTCCGGATGGCAAGGTCGACGTGGTCGAGGCCTACATCCTGTCGGTGCTGAATCCACTGGGGGTCACCGTGCACTTCGTCGACGACTGGTTCTACCATCGGTCGCTCGGGGAAGCGCATTGCGCCACCAACTGCCTGCGCGAGATGCCGGAGACCAGCCGCTCACAACGATGGTGGGACAAGTATGACCCCAGCGTGGACGTCAAGTACAGCCCGTAGTGCAGTGCCGACGTGGCGCCGGCGCCGGGCTGCTGCACTCGCGGCGTTCTGCATCGCGCTGCTGCTGGCGACGGATTGCTCTGCCGGACAGGGCCAGGTTGGTAAGCCAATGACGGACGCATCGACTCTCGAGGACGAATTCGCCATCGCCGTGGCGCAGGAGGGCGACGCCTATCGCGCGGCGCGCACCGCGATCCTGCAGCGCGGTCAGCCGGCGTTGCCGTTCCTGCGGATGCAGCAGACATCGCCTGACTGGCTGACGGTCATGACCGCCTCGATCCTGATCGGCTGGCTGACGGAGCAGCCGCTGTTCGAGCAGTGCACCGCCGCGATCGTCGGTGACCTTGCCGGCCCGGTGCCGATCACTGGCAGCTTCCCGGCGCGCCGCCGCGTCGCGGCGGTGACGCGGCTCGGCACCGCGGTGACACCGCGGCTGCTGGAGATGGCGCTGAAGACGAAGGAACTAGGCGATGCCGAACAGACCGCCGCGATCTTCGGCTCGCTGCTCGCCCTGAAGGACCCGCGTGCCGTCGTGCCGCTGATCGAGACGATGAAGACGTCTGCGGACGATATCGTCGGCGGGTGGGCAACGAGCACGCTGGGGCCACTGCAGGACCGCCGCGCTGCAGGTCCGCTGGTCGCGATCCTGCGTGACCCGGCGGCGCCGGAGACACGCCGCGCTGCCGCCGCGATCAGCCTCGGCACCCTCGGCGTGCGCGACGCGCTGCCGGCTCTACGGGCTGTCGTCGCCGACCGCTCGGCAAATCCGGGCTTTCGCAAGGCGGCGATCGGCGCGATCGGCGATCTCGGCGATGCCGATTCCGCTGAGATGCTGCTGGCGACTCTGCCTGGCACCCCAGAACTGACCTACCAGCTCAACGTTCTCACCGTCGTCGGGGATATCGGCGGTGCGAACGTGCTGCCGGCGTTACAGGAGATCGAACGGCGCCACCCCGAAGAGCCGGTCCGCGACTACGCCAAGGAGGCGCGGGAACGGATAGAGGAGCGGATCGGCGTGCGCAACGAGTGAAGGTCAGGCGCGCCGCCGACGCAACCGGTCAGAGCTGTTTCCACTCCGCTGCGTCGATCTCGGGGAAGCGGATCCGGCATTGGCCCGGTGTGATCTGTTCGAAGCGTATGAGGCCGCTGGCGCCGGTCCGGCCGCTGCGATGTGCGCCTGTGGGCAGCGTCACCTCGTAGGCGACACCGGCGACCGGCAGGTCGTCCTCATCGACCATCTGGAATTCGACCCACGTCTTGTCAGGAACCACGGCCGGCGCCGCCAGGGAGCTCGGCGTCTGCGGCGCGGGCTGATCCGCGCGATGCGCCGCGGCATCGCCGGTGCCGGTGGGCCGCCCGTCGGCGCGCGCACGCAGCCGCTGCGTCCATTCGAGTAGCAGCGCCTGCTGCTGCGCCGCCCCGCCCCGCGACGCGTCCGCCCAGCGCCCGGCCAGCCGCTGCTCCGCCGCGGCGGCGGTTCGCTGCGCGACGCGCGTGAAGCCGCGAAGATAGTTCGAGGGGCCGACGGCTTCATGCGCCACCGCCGCAAACAGGTCGGCATCGATCCACGACACCAGCAGGTGCAGCTGCGCCAGCGCCGATCTGGCCGAGGCCGCGTCGGTTGCCCACGGCGTGCCCCGGCCGCGTGCGAGCTCGAGATCCGTCACGTGCAGGTCAAACGGCGGCTGCAACGAAGTGTCCGGGAGGTGGCGCCGCAGGTCTTTCACCAGCGCCGCCAACTGTTCGGCGACATCGCGGCTGCCGGCGGAAAAGCCGCCACCGCCGATAGCGGTCGTTGGATGTAGACCCGCCACTGCCCATTCCCGGCTGCGGCTGGCAGGAGCGTCGGGATGGCACGCCGTGTCGGCAGGGTTCAGCGGGCCCGGCCGGCGCGATGAGCCGGCGCCGGTGGCGCTCCCAGGCGCCTCCGGATGAACTGCCTGGCCGTGCCGGGAGTCGTGCTCGCCGGCCACGCTGTTCCACATGGGAGACATATAAGAGCCAAACGAATCGGCGAGCAAGCGCAAACTGGCGGCGCGCCAGCGGCAACCTCATGGAGGCCGCAGCGGGCCAACGGCATCACCGGCGAGCTGATGCCGCTGTTCCAGGCCCGCCGCCACTCACCAAGGCCAACTTGGCGAATCGGCCTCGCTCTGCCTGGCGTCGTCGGCACAACTACTTTCCATCAAAAAGTGCGCGCCTGCCGGCACCGATCGATTCGTGGGATGCTGTCGGGAGCGGCACGCGGAGCGTACTCGGACGCGTGGCCGGCGGTGGAGATGATGAATAACGGCGCAGACAAGATGGCAGCGGCAAGCGGCGACCCGACACCGCGGCAGGACAACGGCAACGGCGAGCAGCGGGAGCGGCGCCGCCAGGGACGCATGGATCGCATCGCCCGGCGCGCGCACGAAATCTACCAACGTCGCGGCGGCGAACACGGCAAGGCGCTCGAGGACTGGCTCCAGGCGGAACGGGAGATCGACGCCGAAAGCGAGCGCTGAGCGCGGGCGGCCGCCTAAGCCGTCCCGCCGCCTCGTTCGAGCAAGGCCGCCGGGAACCGTCCGAGCAGCTGGGCCAGCGTGACCTCGCCGGCGGCCTGCTCGCCGGTGAGCAGGTTGCGCCACTCGCCGGGGGGCAGGTCCACGGTGGTGTCGCGCCACGCTCCAGCCAGTGCCCACGGCTGCCGCTGCGCAACAGTGACCGCGGCGCCGCCGCGCACGAACGCGATGACGTGCCCGGCGCATGCGCCGCGGGCAGCGAGCGGCGCATACGTGCTGTCGGCGCCGAACAGCTCCGGACGCCGCTGCCGCAGGCGCAAGGCCTGGTGCACGAGGTGCAGCTTGGGATGCCCCTCGTCCGCATGAGTCCAGATCTCCTCCGGCGGCATCGACTGTAGGTCGGCGAGAATCCGGCGCCGCACCTCGTAGTCGACCGGCCGCCGATTGTCCGGGTCGACCAGGTGCAGCGACCACAGCTCGGTGCCCTGGTAGATGTCCGGAACGCCGGGCGCCGTCAATTTGAGCAGCGCCTGGCTGATCGCGTTGATCCATCCCGGCCTGATCATCGGCTCGACGAACGCCGCCACGTCGGCCATCAGCGCCTGATCGCCCAGCACCCCTTCGATGAACCGGCGCAGCGCCTGGTCGTACGCGGCGTCGGGTGACGTCCACGAGGTATGTGCCTTCGCTTCGCGCGTCGCCTTCTCGAGGTAGGCGAGCGCGCGCTCGGCCTCGAGCGGCCAGGCTCCGACCAGCGTCTGGTAGAAGAAATACTCCGTGTTGCGGTCCGGCCACTCACCCGTGCGGTGCCCGGTCGCCAGTTCGGACCAGCGCGCCACCGCTGTAGCCCAGTCCTCGTGCCGTTCTGAGAGCAGCGCCAGACGCGCGCGGACATCCTCGCCGCGCTTGGTATCGTGCGTTGCTGTGGCCAGCATCGCCTGTGGCGCCTGCTGCTGCGCCGCTGCCGCCGCGGCGTGGAACTCGTCAGTCGAGATGCCGAAGCGCGACGGATCGCCACCGACCTCGTTCAGCGCGATGAATCGGTTGTACAGATAGAAGACCGTGTCCTCCACGCCTTTGGCCATCGCCGGCCCGGTGAGCTGCTGGAATCGCGAGACGAACTCCAGCTCCGTGTCACCGGCAACCTCGCCGGAGCAGGAGCGCGCGGACGAACTCCAACAATGCCGGCTCGAGGTCGGGCCGCCGCGCCGCGGCGCCGTCGATCGCCGTGGCGATGTAGCCGCGATCCGTATCGCTGACCGCGTCCGCCGCTGTGACGTAGGTCCGGTAGACCGGGAAATGCGCGACGATCTCGCAAAGGGCGTCGGCAAGATCGTGGCGCGAGTAGTCGCGGTGCACCGGGTGACGCTCGATGATATCGATCAGCAGATCGGTCAGCCGGTTGACATCACTGCCCAGGACTTCCCGGAGCACATAGAGCTTCCGGTCGACGACCGACGCATGGTAGTCGGCGGACTCGCCGGTGAAGCGTGTGTAGAGCCTGGTCAGGGGCTCCTCGCCGGCGGGGTCGATCAGCACTCCCATCGCGCGGTTGAGGAAGTCGTAGCCGGTGGTGCCGGCGACCGGCCAGTGTGCCGGCAGCCGCTCGCCTGGCTCGAGGATCTTCTCCAGCACGATCCACGTTCCCGGCGCGGCAGCCGCAAGGCGCTCGACGTACTGCTGCGGATCGCGCAGCCCGTCCGGATGATCGACCCGCAAGCCGTCGAGCAGTCCAGCGGCAGCCCAGTCGAGCACCAGGCGGTGCGTGTCCTCGAACACCTGCTCGTCTTCCATCCGCAAGCCGATCAGCGTGTTGATGTCGAAGAAGCGCCGGTAGCCCAGATCTCGTCCGGCGCTGCGCCACCAGGCCAGGCGGTAGCTTTGCGCTTCGAGCAGCTCGTGCATCTGCTCACGGTTCGCGTTCAACTCCTCGACCACAGCGTCGAGCGCCGCGCCGGCGCCGGCCTCCTCGGCCAGGTTACGCTCGAGCAGGTCGCGCAGCACGATGCGGTCGCGGTGCCGGCGACGCACGCTGCTGCGATCGGTAGCGGTCGGGCGGGGCAACGCCGCGAGCGCGTCGGCGATGAACGCCAGCCGGTCGGAGCGCAACCGCCCGGCAGCGCGCCCGACCAGCGGAGCGAGCGAACGCGGGTCGAGCGGGTATTCGTGCTCTGCGTAGTGCACCAGGAAGGTGGCGCCGTGCCGCCGTACCGCCAGCTCGCCAGCGGCGAGCACCCGGCCGTAGTGGTCGCCAAGCACCGGTATGAGCACCATGTTGCGCAGGCGCGCTTCGGGTGGCGCCCATTCGACGTCGAAGTAGCCGGCGTAGCGGCTCGACGGACCGTTCTCGAGCACGTCGACCCACCAGCGGTTCTCGGCGGTGGAGATGGCCATGTGATTCGGCACGATGTCCAGCACCTGGCCAAGCCGCTGGTCGGCGAGGGCGCGCACGAAGCGCTGGTGGGCGGCGTCGCCACCCAGCTCGCGGTTGACCCTGTCGTGTGCAACGACGTCGTAGCCGTGGGTGCTCCCGGGCGCCGCCTGCAGGTATGGCGAGCAGTACGCGTGCGAAACGCCGAGCGCGGCGAGATAGTCGGCGACGGCGGCTGCCGCGTCGAAGCCGAACTCCTTGTGCAGTTGCAGCCGGTAGGTCGCGCGGAGCGGGACGGGGCGATTGGCAGTGCTCTGATTCACACCGGCGGCATTGCAACCGCGATACCGCTGGTCAGACGGCTAGAGATGGTCGAGGGCGCGCATCACGTCGTGATCCGGGCATTGCCAGGGCCGCCGTGCGCGTCGACGATCAACGCCGCCCTGGCGATGTCGAACTGTTGCCGTGCCACGTCGAGCCACGCCTGCGCGTGCGCCAGCCAGTGTGCCTCGGCGCGCACGTCGGCGGCACGCTCGGCGTTGGCGAGGAAGAACCGGCGGACATCGTCGAGGCAATAACCGATCGACCGCAGCACGTGCTCACGGACCGACGGGTGGGCCGCAGCGGCAAGGTGACGGAGCTCCTGCTCGGACGCTTCCAGTTCAGCCACGACTTGCGCGTGGCGCGTGATGTCCTGCATCTCACACTCCCGTTCCGCAACGATCTGATCGTGTCGTTGCAACCGGCGGACCTGCGGTCGGTCGGATGACGGCACTTATTCCGCTGCTCACCGCCGCCGTCTTCGACCTCAACTGAAGTGCCAGCGGGCCTTGCGTGTCAGCAAATCGATGCTTCATCCGGCGCCTCCGCTGCAGAGCAGCCTCGCACGAGGCGTCGTGCAGATGGATGGCAACGTTGCCCTGTCAGGACATTCGCTTGCACCACCCCGTGGGCGAGCGACGGTTTCTTTCAAGGGGGAAGCGATGTTGAAACGCAATGTAACAGGTGTGTGTCTCGCAGCGATGCTGTCAGTGTCATTGGCGGCAGCAGGACAGAACACGTCAGGCGCCGGAAGCACTTCACAGGGCGGCGCAACTGGGGCGCAGGGCGGCGCCAGCGGCTCGCAGGGCACCACACGGCAGGGCGGCGGCCAGACCGGGCAGAACAGTCAGATGACGTTCACCGGCTGCCTGGTGGCCGGCAATACCGCCGGCGCCGCAACGGGCGGCGGCTCGGTCACGGGCGGCTCATCGAGCGGCAGCGCGGCAGGCGGCAGCTCGGCGTCGGCGGGCGGCGGACAGTTCATGCTCCGTAACGCGATGATGTCCGCATCGGGCGGCGGCAACACTGCGTCCGCGGCCGGCTCGGGTGCCGGCGGCAGCGGCAGCAGCTCGGTCGGGACCAGCGGCAGCGCCTCGGCGTCGGCGGGCACCGGCGGTCAGTCGTACATGCTGTCTGGGAGCGGCGCGAGCGATCTGTCACGGCTGGTTGGTCAGCGCGTCGAGGTGACGGGCAGCCTCGACACCGGCGCATCCGGCGGCGGCTCGGCCACGGGCAGCAGCTCGGCGAGCGGCTCCGGCGCGGCGGGGAGCACCACCGGCGGGTCGGCCTCGACTGGCAGCACCGGTTCCGGGAGCTCGGGTAGCGCGGCAGGTGGATCCGGGTCCTCCGGCGCCAGCAGCGGCTCGACGGCATCGGGCGGGTCGGGGCAGACCGGGCGCACTGGCGCGGCCGGTGCGGCTGGCGCCTCGCAGCGCATCAATGTCGTCGCGGTCCGCTCGCTCGGCGGCACCTGCCAGTAAGCACACCCTGTGAGGGGCGGCGGCCGTCGCCGCTCCTCACGAACCGGATTCACCTCGTCCAACGCCAGCGTCGTGCCGTCCTTCGCGAGCCGCCGCAGCCGCTGCCGCGGCTATCGCGACGAACCCGATTGGGCGTCCACCGGTTGGGCGATCGCCGGCGCCGCCCCGCCGTTCTGGAGCTGTTCGTCGCGGCTGGCATCCAGCCGCGCAGCCATGTAGCCGCACACGGCGATCGTCGCCGCCAGACCGATTGCCGGTATCCACTGATTCTTCATCACACCTCCAGCCCAGAAAGGCTCGCATTGTAGGCGGGTGCGACGCTATTGGGAAGATCCCCTACAGCACGGGTGCGGTACGTCACAACGGGCAGAACAGCCTCGCTGCCCTGCCCGTCCGTCGAACTCTCCTGGCTGGCTACTGCCGCCAGGCTACTCCTGCCCGACTACTCTTGTCCGACTTCTCTTGTCTGACTACTCTTGCCCGACTACTCCTGCCAGACGACTTTCGGTCGTGGCCCGGCAAACGCGGTGGTCATCTGTGTCATGGTGCGGCTCCCCTGGGTAACGTGATGGCTGCTGTCGGCGGTGTTCATGGCTAGTTGTTCTCCGCCAGCGTCGACTCGCCCCAGATGATGTTGTCGCCCCAAATCAGGTTCTCGCCCCAGATCAGGTTCTCACCCCAGATGATGTTGTCACCCCAGATGATGTTGTCGCCCCAGACGACGTTGTCGCCCCAGATGACGTTGTCGCCCCAGACGATGTTGTCGCCCCAAACCACGTTGTCACCCCAGACGATGTTGTCGCCCCAGATGACGTTGTTCAGCGAGAGGCTGTCGCCCCAGATGACGTTGTCGCCCCAGATGATGTTCTCCGCCCAGGTCGTCGTCGTGCCGCCGACCGTGTCGTACTTGTTGATGCCGGTCGTCAGCCAGAGCGTGCCGTAGGGCGCCGCGGTGTTGATGGCGCGGGCCAGCGCCAGCGCGCCGGGGACGTTCATGCCGCCGGCACCCTGCGTCAGCCGGTCGTAGGTGACGCCGTGCTCGTCCTTCAGCGAGAAGGCGGAGTATTCAAGAATCGCCTTGATCGCGTTGGGCTTCAGCGCCGGGCGCGTCTGGCCATACGGCGTCGCCGCCCGGTTCGCCTCGATGATCAGCGCCGCCGCGCCCGAGGCCACCGCTGCCGCCATGCTCGTGCCGGTCAGCTTCAGGTAGCCGAGATTGCCGGTGCTGTTCAGGCCGAGCAGGTTCGGATAGGTCGTCACCAGGAAGCTGCCCGCCGCCGCCGGCGCAAACAGCTTGTGGCCCGGCGCGACGAAGTCCGGCTTGGCGTAGCCGTCGAACCACGACGGACCGCGCGAGCTGTACGGCGCGACCAGGTCGTCGGTGCGGCGCGCGGTGTTCTGCGTGTTCTGTGAGCCGACGGTCAGCGCCGAGCGCGCGTTGCCCGGCGACGTGACGCCGGCGTAGCCCGGCAGGCCCGTCCGCGGGTTCACGCCGGCGTTGCCCGACGAGACGATGACGACGAGGCCCGCGGCCGAGGCGCGGTCGACCGCCGCGACGAGCGGGTCGGTGGCCGCCGGCTCGAACGGCGGATGGCCGAGCGACAGGTTCAGGATGTCGAGGCCGAGCGCCGCCTTGTTCGCAGTGGCAAACTCCAGCGCGTTGATCAGGTCGCTGGTGTACCCGGCCCCGGTGCCGTCGAGCACCTTGAAGCCGACCAGGTTCGCCTGCGGCGCCACGCCGGCATACGCACCGTTCGAGGAGGAGCCATTGCCGGCAATCAGCCCGGCGACGTGCGTGCCGTGGCCGTAGTTGTCATACGGCGCCTTGGCGACCGCCTGGCCATTGGTGAAGTCATAGAAGGCCTTGATGCGCGTGCCGAACTCCGCCGACGGGGCAATGCCCGAGTCGACGACGCCGATGGTGACGCCCTTGCCCTTGGGGTCGCTTGCCTTGATGCCGAGCGTCTGCGCCAGTGAAATCGTCTGCGGCGTGAAGACGCTGGTGACCGTCTGCGTGACGCCACCGAGGAGCCCGCCCAGCTGCTGCGCGGCAATCGGCGCATCGATCGACACGGACTCGACGCCGTTGGCCTCGGCCAGCGCGTTGAGCGCATTGGCCGGCAAGTCGAGGGTCAAGGCCGAAATCAGCCCGTGCTCGCGGTGCAGCCTGCGGCCGGCGCCTTTCGACCAGGCGTTCTTGAGGGCGAGCCGGTTGGCCGGCTTCACCCGGACAATCACGCGGACCGTCTTCGAGCCGCGTGCCACGGCATCCTGGACGCCACGGTCCATGTGCGCTTTCTTGCGCGGCCCCGCCGAAGCGGGAGCAATCGCCACCAGCGCGGCGAGGCTGGCGGCGACCCACCAGCGAAGTGACCGAATCGAGAAGGTGTTTGTCATGCTCAGCAGTTGAGCAACGGCAGGGCCAGCGCTGGAATTCGCAGCCGATGACGGTTTCGCCGTATTCACTGGCGATTTCGTCGCGTGCCCCGTCGCCGCTCCCGCTCAGAATTCTGGGATTGCCAGGAACTCTGGACGCTGCTGGACTGTCGTGCGCGGCACAGGGAAACGTGCCCGGTCGTCAGCGTCCGCGGCTGGCAAGCTGTTCCATCTGGATCAGCCAGCCTTGCGCGACGCCGTTTTCCGGCTCGAGCTCCAAGGTCTTCTTGAAGCTGGCGATCGCACCGGCGGTATCGAGCTGGCGGCTCTGCACCATGCCCTTGACCAGGTAGCTGCGCGCCGAGGAGGGGAAGAACTCGATGTTGAGGTCGGCCAGCGCCAGCGCCGCTGCCGGGCGTCCCTGGGTCAACCGATCGGCGACCGAGAGCAAGGTGTCTTCGCCAAAGTCGTAACTCTGGCGGCCGTAGTAGCGGGCGCGGAGGTCGCGATACAGCGACACCGCCGCCTCGGGGCCCTGCCGCACCGCCGCCTGCTGCACGATGTCGGAGAGCTGGCGCGGGATCGCCACGCCGCGGTGGCAGGTGACACAGTCGACCCGGGCCGCTTCCGCCGGCGGCTTGCCGGTCGCCGCGACGATGCGCGCATTGAGGTCGGCGGTCATCTCGATCATTTCGCGGCCAATCTCGAGCCGTGGCCGGCCGCTGGCCGCCGCCGGCACGGTCGCGGCGCCGCGCTGGTGGCAGGTACTCACAGGTGACGCCAAGCGCCGCCGCAACTGCCTGCATGTTCGGCAGCGGCGTCGACCGGCGGGGCGCCGGCGCCGGTTCCGGCGCCTGCGCGGAGAGCGACACACCGAGCACCAGCCAGGCAGCAGAGAGGGATTTCAGTGTCACGAGGAGATCATAAGCCAAGGCTCAGTGCGCCCACTCCTCGTTCGCGCGCAGCGCCAGGCCGGTGGCGACCGAGGTCAGCTCGTCGCCGCCGCGCAGCCTGGCCTCGCCGAACCGGTCGCTGAAGATCCGGCGGACCGCCGGCACGAACGACGAGCCGCCGGTCAGGAAGACGTGGTCGATGGCGCCGGCCGCGACGCCGCTGCGCCGCAGCAGGCCATCGACACATTCGGCGATCATCGTCAGCTCCGGTTCGATCCAGCGCTCGAACTGATCGCGCGTGACGCGTGCGCGCATCGCCAGCGGCTCGCAGCTGAATTCGAAGTGCGTCTCCAGCTCGCGCGAGAGCGCGAACTTGGTACGACGCACTGCTTCGTGCAGCTGGTATCCGAGCTCGGCGCGGATCAGGTGAATGAACGCATCGATCTGCGCCGGCGCAGTCGCCTGTTGCCGGAAGCGCTCCAGCATCTGCAGGTTCTGGTGCGTGTTGAGGAACGACAGGTAGTGCCAGCGCTCCAGCCGCTCGTACGGCCAGTTCGGCATCGGCAGCAGCTTGTCCGGCGGTGACAGGTAGTCGGTGCCGTGGCCGAGTCGCGGCGCCACCAGGTGGCGGATGATCTGCTTGTCGAACGCATCGCCGGCGACCGCGACACCGTCGGTGCCGAGGATCGAACCGCCGGCGGCACGGTTGCGGCGGATGTCCGGGCCGATGCGCAGGATCGAGAAGTCGCTGGTGCCGCCGCCGAAATCGCCGATCAGGATCAACTCGTCACGATCGAGCGTCTGCTCGTAGCTGTAGGCCGCGGCGACCGGCTCGAACTCGAACACGATCTCCTCGAAGCCGCAGCGGGCGAGCGCCGCGCGCAACCGCCCTTCGGCGAAACTGTCGTCGCCTGAGTCGCGCGCGTTCGAGAAATGCACCGGCCGCCCCGCCATCACGCGCCGCGCCACCGGCCCCTCTGGTCCGGCGACCTCGGCAAGCAGGTGCGTCACCAGCAGCGTGATCATGTCCTCGAGCGAGTAGCGCCGGCCAAAGATCGCCGTGCCGTCAAAACGTGGGTCGGCGAGGTAGGCCTTGAGCGACTGGACCAGCCGGCCCTTTGTCTTCTGCCTCGAGGTAGTGAGCGATGGCGGTGGGCCCGGCCGACGACGTGAAGCGGGAACCGGTGCGGAGGCGGCTACGCTCGAAATACAGCACCGACGGGAAGGTATCGGTGTCGCCGTGTGCAGTGGCGAACCGCTGCAGCCGCACACCATCGGCACCGGCATGGGCCACGGCACTGTTGGTGGTCCCGAAATCCAAGCCAATGCTCAATGCGGAATGCCCGATCTCAGGGCGCGCCCTGGGCAGTGATCGCATCGAGGAACAGCTGCGCCGAGCGTCGTCGGCCTTGCGCGCACCGACGCCCTTGACCGGTCAGCAGCTGCGCCGAGTGATGCCGGGCTTCAGCCGCGCCATCTCGCGCAGCGTCGCGTCGTGGAAGATGACGTAGGGCGGGACGCCGCGCGACCGCGCAAGCTCCAGGCGGACGGCGCGCAGCCGCTCGAACAGCTCGCGGTCGACGTCCTGCCACGATTCGGCCTCGACGCGCGACTGTGGCCGCGGCGCATCCTTGCGCGGCGCGCGCTGCCTGGCGAGCGCCAGGTCCGGGACAGCTGTGTTCGTTCTTCAGCAGCTCGACGCCGCGCGCCGTCAGCATCGAGCACCGGGTAGGCGTCGTCGGTCTGCTGCAGCAGGCCGGCGCCGGCAAGCTGATCGATGTAGCCGCGCACCTCGGCCACCGAGGCCTGCGGCAGCAGGCCGAACGTGCTGAGCGCGTCGTGCCCGCGCGCCACGACCTGCTCGCTGGCGTGCCCGCGCAGCACGCTGGCCACGTGCATGGCGCCAAACCGCTGGCCGACGCGCACGACGCACGACAGGATCTTGCGCGCCAGCGTCACCGGTTCGTCGGCCGACTCGAGCTCGTTGAGGCAGTAGTCGCACGCACCGCAATCGTGCTTGGTGTAGCGGTCGCCGAAGTACTCGCTCAGAGCCGGTGGCGGCAGCCGACGCCCGTCGCGTACCGCTCCATCTGCCGCAGCAGGTTGCGGCTCGCCTCGGTCAGCTCGCCGTTGCGTTCCAGCATCACGCGCCACTTGAGGAAGTCGGCGGCCGACGCGATCAGCAGGCATTCCGCCTCCAGTCCGTCGCGGCCGGCGCGGCCGGACTCCTGCTGGTAGTGCTCGAGCGAGCGCGGCGCACCGACGTGGACGACGAAGCGCACGTTCGAGCGGTCGATGCCCATGCCGAAGGCGACGGTGGCGACGATGACGTCGACACGTTCGCTGAGGAAGGCGTCCTGGTGCCGGACGCGTTCGGCGTCGCTCAGCCCGGCGTGGTACGGCAGTGCCGGGATGCCGCTGGCCGTCAGCCACTCGGCCAGCGCGTCGACTTCACGGCGTGACGTGCAGTAGATGATGCCGGCCTCGCCCCGGTGCCGCGCCAAGCACGTCCTGCAGCTGGCGCTTCAGCGTCGCCCGCGGCAGCACCCGGTAGAACAGGTTGGGACGATCGAAGGCGCCGACGAACTCGACCGGCGACTGCAGCGCAAGCTGCGCGGCGATGTCCCGCCGCACCCGTGCCGTGGCGGTGGCGGTGTAGGCGTGCAGGCTGATGCCCGGCAACAGTTGTCGCAGGCGACCGAGCTGGCGGTATTCCGGGCGGAAGTCGTGGCCCCACTGGCTGATGCAGTGCGCTTCGTCCACGGCCACGAAGCTGACGCCGCACGAGGCGAGCAGCGCGATGAAGTGCGTCGCTGCCCTCGCCGACCAGCCGCTCCGGCGACACGTAGAGCATGCGGTAGGCGCCGCGGCGCAGGCCGGCGAGCACCGCCGACTTCTCCTCGCCGCTCAGCGAGCTGTTGTAGAGCACCGCCGGCACACCGTTGCCGACCAGCGTGTCGACCTGGTCCTTCATCAGCGAGATGAGCGGCGAGACGATTACCGCCAGGCCCGGGGCGCACACAGGCAGGCGCCTGGAAGCACAGCGACTTGCCGCCGCCGGTCGGCAGGACGACGATGGAGTCCCGGCCGGCGAGCACCGCCTCCATGGCTTCGCGCTGCAGCGGCCGGAAGGTGGTGTAGCCCCAGTAGCGCTCAACCGCTTCCTGCAGGCTGGCAGGACGAACCGTGTCGATCGCTCCCATCGGAGCTCTATTGTGCCGCGGGGCCGATGACCGCTTGCACCGCCGCCAGCAAATCAGGCGGCAGGCACGGCTTGGAGATGACGGCGTCGAAGCCGGCGGCAAACGCCGCCATCCGCTCCTCGTCGAGCGCATGGGCGGTCAGGGCCACGACCGGGATGCGGGCGAGCTCGGGAATGGCGCGAATCTGCCGCAGCGCGGTGGTGCCATCCATCACCGGCATCCGCAGGTCCATCAGGATGATCGCCGGCAGATGCTCGCGCGCCGCGGCGACGGCCGCCGCGCCGTCGGTGGCGGTCATCACCTGGTAGCCATGGAATACCAGGTAGGTGCTGTAGATTTCGAGGGCGTCGTCGAAGTCGTCGACCAGCAGGATCAGGGGCTTGAGTAGGGGCATGCCGGGAAGCCCCACGGTACCCGATTTACCTGCCACAGGCCCGACAAAAATCCGTCCACCGGCGCCATTTAGGGCAGGAATGCAGGCGCGATCACTGCCGGATGCGCACCATCGCCCCGCGCGATCGGCTGCTGGCCGGGGCGGCTGGCCGCATCGTCTCGGCGCCGCGCACCAGGCGCGGTGCGGGCTTGTACGGTCGGCCGTAGCAGTGCTCGCACTGGTAGCGCCGCGCCAGGTGCGCCGGGATCGCATCCCACCGTTCTGATTGCCACCGCGGCGTCAACGTGCCGGGTGCGTGGTTCACACACGCCACTTCGCCGCCCCGGGACCAGAACAACTGCGCGGCGTCCGCGGCTGGCGGCAACGCACGCGATCGACGATGAAGAGCGAGCGCCATTGGGGGAGGGACTCCTGCTCGGAGGTATACAAGAGTGCTACCTGTCCGCTTAATGCCATCCCTAATACCACCCCAGCGGTACAAGTCTTGATACCGCTCGGCTCGTCTGACGGATGAACATGGTGATGCGACTGCGAATCACGCGCGCCCTTTCGGGCAGTATCGACGGCGTCCAGCTCGGGGCCTTCGTCGTCGGTCAGGTGTATGAGGTCGGCGCCTCGCTTGGAGCATTCCTCGTGTCGGCGTGCGCGGCAGTGCCCGTGTCACAAATGGACATCCGATGACCCACGCGCTGATTCTCCTTGCCACCGACATCCCCGACCACGCGGACCGCTATGCCGAGGCGCTGCGCACCCATGGCTGCAGGGTGGAAGTGGCGCGCACCGGTGCGGAAGCGCTCCAGTTCGCGACCCAGAGCGCACCGGACCTGGGGATCTTCGACGTCCGCCTGCCTGACATGAGCGGATGGGAGCTGTGCCGCGCCATCAAGGATCAGCCCGGAGCGGCGTTGCCGATCGTCATCCTGACCGACGACCTCTCCCACACCTGCGCCGAGGACAGCGCCCGGTCGGGATGCCACGCGTGGCTGGCGCGGCCGACGCGGGCGGAGGACATCGTGCGGGTGGTGGGTGAGGTCCTCGCGCTCGACCGCGATGCCCCGTTATCGGTCGACGAGGCGCTGCTCGGCGTCACGGCGTGCCCCGCGTGCCTTGGCGCACGGCTCAAGGCGACGCTGCGGATCAGCCCGATTCAGGTACTACAGTTGCCGCGACTGCGGTCTCTGCTGGCGGGTCGACACGGTGCCGGCGTAACCGCACGGCTCTGCGGACACCACGCCGTCGGCTGTCCCAAAGGCGGTGCCGCCGCCGGGCGGAGCAGCGTGACACCTGTCCCTCGCAAGCGCCTTCTCCCGCTGCACGTGCGAGCCGTCTGAGCACCAGGACGACAGCGGATGAGGAAGTAGAAACTACCGCTGCGACTTGCCGTCGCCGCAGCGCCAGCTGTGCCGGTGGTGGTACGCTGTTGCCTCCGCATGATCGTCCAGAAATTCGGCGGCACCTCGGTCGCCGACCCCGCCGCGATCCGCCGCCTCATCGACATCGTCCGCACCGCGCGGCAGCGCGACTCGCGCGGCCCGGCGGTGGTCGTCTCGGCCATGAGCGGCGTGACCGACGCCCTGCTGCGGGCTTGCCAGCGCCGCAGGGCTGGCACGGGCGACGAGGCGCTCGCGCGGGACCGAGTCGCTGCGCGAGCGGCACCTGGCGGCGGCCGGAGACCTGGCGCCGGCGATGCAGCGCTCGACGCCGGCATCGACGCGCAGTCTCGACGAGCTTGCGCTCGTGGTGCGGGCGCTCGGCGTGCTGCGCGAAGTGTCGCCGCGCACGCTCGACGTGGTCGCGGCCATCGGCGAGCATGCTCAGCTCGCGGCTCGTGGCGGCGGCGCTGACACACGCCGGCGTCCCGGCCACCTGGGTCGACGCCCGCCGCGCCATCGTCACCAACGACGATCACACGCCGGGCGGCACCGCTGGCCGCTGAAACCGACGCGGCGCTGCGCGTCACTGGTCGTGCCGGTGCTCGACGCCGGGCGCGGTGCCGGTCCTCGGCGGCTTCGTCGGCGCCACCGTCGACGGCCACACCACCACGCTCGGCCGCGGCGGCTCGGACTATTCCGGCGCACTCGTCGGCGCCGGCGTGGGCGCCAGCGAGATCCAGATCTGGACCGACGTCGACGGCATGCTGACGGCCGATCCGCGCGTCATCGCCGAACCGCGCCTGGTGCCGCAGCTGTCGTTCGACGAGGCGGCGGAGCTCGCCTACTTCGGCGCCAAGGTGCTGCACCCGAGCACGATCCTGCCGGCGGTCGAGCGGGACATCCCGGTCCGCATCCTCAATTCGCGCAAGCCCGACGGCACCGGGACGCTCATCACCGCCGCCGGCGCGGCGGGCGGCACCGCGGTCACCGCACTGGCCTGCAAGCGGGACGTCACGGTCATCGACATCACGTCGAGCCGCATGCTGATGGCCTACGGCTTCCTGCGCCAGGTGTTCGAGGTCTTCGAGCGCTTCACGACCGCGGTCGACGTCGTGACGACGTCCGAGGTGAGCGTGTCGGTGACGATCGACGACCGCCGCCACCTGCGCGGCGATCGTCGAGGCGCTGTCGGCAGTTCGGCGACGGTCTCGGTCGAAGCGCGAGATGGCGCTGCTGTGCGCCGTCGGCGACCGGCTGCGCGACGAGCCGGCGATCGGCGCCCGCGTCGTGCGCGTGCTCGAAGAGGTGCCGCTGCGGATGATTTCGCAGGCGGCATCGCGCCGCAACATCACCGTGGTCCTGCGCCAGGCTGACCTGCCGCACGCGATGCAGCGGCTGCACGAGGAGTTCTTCGGATGAGAGCTGCTGACTCGTCGGCTACGGCAAGATGGGCCGGCTGCGTCGAGCAGCTCGCGCCCGAGCAGGGCATGGCGAGTCGCGGGCCGCGTCGACGCCGGACGGCGCCGACTGGGCAGCCGGCCGACGTGGCGATCGATTTCTCGACGCGCCGACGCGCTGCGCCAGAATTTTCCGCGGTACCTCGAAGCGCACGCCTGCCGGTGGTGATCGGCACGACCGGCTGGGGCGAGCAGGCCTCGGCCTACCGCGCAGGCTGCGGCCGAGGCCGGCCTCGGCGTGGTCGCCTCGGCGAACTTCTCGATCGGCGTCAACCTGTTCGAGATGATGGTCGCCGAAGCGGCCCGGCTGATGCAGCGCGCACGCGCAGTACGGCGCCTGGATTCACGAGCTGCATCACTCGGCCAAGCGCGACGCCCCGTCCGGAACGGCGCTGCTGCTGCGGGACGCGATGACCGGCGCCGGGATTCGACCGGCCGATCGACGTCGCCGTCGACGCGCGCCGGCATGATTCCCGGCACCCACACGATCGGATTCGACGGCCCGTCGGATACGATCGAGCTGACGCACCGCGCGCGCGACCGCCGCGGCTTCGCCAGCGGGGCGCTGCTGGCGGCGCGCTGGCTGCACGGGCGGCAGCGGCTGGTTTTCGATGGCGGACGTGCTGCGCGGCGCGAGCTGAGCGTGCTGAGGATGCGAACGCGCATCTTACCGGCGTCGGCACGGCACTGGTCACGCCGTTCACGGCGGGACGGCTCGATCGACGAAGCGGCCGTCAGCGCCTGGTGCGGCGCCAGATCGACGCCGGCATCCACTTCGTCTCGCCCTGCGGCACCACCGGCGAAGCGCCGACGCTGAGCGCGCCGCGAGAAGCTGCGCGTCGTCGAGCTCGTCGTCGAGGAAGCGACCGGCCGCGTGCCGGTGCTGGCCGGCGCCGGCGGCTACGACACGCGGGAGGTGATCGAGTTCGCGCGCGAGCTCGAGCAGGTCGGCGCCGACGGCCTGCTGTCGGTGACGCCGTACTACAACAAGCCGACGCAGGAAGGGCTCTACCAGCACTACAAGGCGATCGCCGACGCACCGCGCTGCCGATCATGCTCTACAACGTGCCCGGCCGCACCGGCGTCAACGTCGAGGTCCGGCACCGTCGTCCGCCTCGCCGGCATTCCGAACATCGTCGGCGTCAAGGAAGCATCGGCCAACGTCGTGCAGATGTGCGAGATCTCGCCAACGTGCCCGAGGACTTCCTGCTGCTCGGCGGCGACGATCCGCTCACCGTCGCCGTGATGGCGATCGGCGGCCGCGGCGTCATCTCGGTGGCGTCGAACGCAAGTGCCGGCGCGAGATGGCGCAGATCGTCGAGATGTGCGAGCGCGGCGACTTCGCCGGCGCGCGCAAGCTGCACAACTGGCTGCTGCCGCTCATCCAGGTCAACTTCGTCGAATCCAATCCCGATTCCGGTGCAAGGCGGCGATGGCGGCGATGGGGCTGCTCGAGGAGATCTACCGGCTGCCGCTGGTGCCGCCGTCGCGCGGCGACACGCGACGAAGGTCATGCGCGTGCTGCAGCAGCTCAAGATGCTCGGCGCCGCGGCGCGCGTCGCCGTGCCTCGAGTCGGCCGTCCGTCGAACCCTGCCAGCCGATCGCCTGCGACTGTCTCCGCGCTCTCGAACAGGGCAGTCGTCGGCCCCACGCGAGGACGGCGCGCGCCGCTTTCGTGCAGCTCCGCGCCGAGCTGTCCGCCGGCCGCGTCCGCGCCGCCGAACCCGACGCCGTCGTCGCCGACCGGCTGGCGCGTCAACGTCTGGGTGAAGCAGGGCATCCTGCTCGGCTTCCGCTTCGGCGACATCGTCGACATGGGCATCGGCCGCGGCCGCTGGCCGTTCTTCGACAAGGACACGCTGCCGCTGAAGCCGCTCGACACAGCGAGCGGCGTCCGCATCGTGCCCGGCGGCTCGTCGATTCGCGACGGCGCGTATCTCGGCAGCGGCGTCATCTGCATGCCGCCGATGTACATCAACGTCGGCGCCTACGTCGGCGACGGCACGCTGGTCGATTCGCACGCGCTGGTCGGCTCGTGCGCGCAGATCGGCAAGCGCGTGCACCTCAGCGCCGCCGCGCAGATCGGCGGCGTCATCGAGCCGGTCGGCGCGATGCCGGTGATCGTCGAGGACGACGTGCTGATCGGCGGCAACTGCGGCGTCTACGAAGGCGCGGTCGTCAAGCGCCGCGCGGTGCTCGCCTCGGGCACGATCCTCACCGGCTCGACGCCGGTCTACGACCTGCCCAACGAGCGCATCATCAAGCCGGAGCCCGGGCAGCCGCTGGTCGTCCCGGAAGGCGCGGTGGTCGTGCCCGGCGCGCGGCCGTCACGGTCGGCGCCGGCCGCGAATGGGGGCTGTCGCTGGCGACGCCGGTGATCGTCAAGTATCGCGACGAGAAGACCGACGCGCGCACCGAGCTGGAGCGATGGATCCGGTAGACCGTCACGCCGGACCGTTCGATCCCGTCGCCTCACCCGCACCCTGGTCGACATCGATTCGACGACCGGCCGCGAGGGTGAGGCCGGCGCGTGGCTCGGCCGCGTGCCTGCGCGACCGCGGCTACCAGGTCACCGAGCAGCCGGTCAGCGACGGCCGCTTCAACGTCTTCGCGCAGCTCGACGCGCCGCCGGAGGTCGTGTTCTCGACGCACTTCGACTGCGTGCCGCCGTTCTTTCCCAGCCGGGAGGAACGCGGGCTGCTGTTCGGCCGCGGCTCGTGCGACGCCAAGGGCATCCTGGCGGCGCAGGTGGCGGCCGCCGAGCGGCTGCGCGCGCGCCGGGGAGACGCGCATCGGCGCTGCTGCTTCGTCGTCGGCGAGGAGCGCGGCAGCGACGGCGCGCAGCGTCGCCAACGCCGCAGGCGCCGGCCGGCGTGCGCTATCTCATCAACGGCGAGCCGACCGACAACCGCCTCGGCGCCGCGACGCGCGGCGTCCTGCGCGTGCGACTGCGCGCCACCGGCCGCGCCGCGCACTCCTCGTTCCCGGAGCTCGGCGAGTCGGCGATCGACAAGCTGCTCGACGCGCTGATGGTGATTCGCGGCATCGAGCTGCCAGACGACCCGCTGCTCGGCCGCACCCACTACACCATCGGCCTGATCGACGGCGGCGTCGCGCCGAACGTCGTCTCGCCGCACGCCTCCGCGGAACTGCTGTTCCGCATCGTCGGCGACGGCGCGCCGGTGCGCGAGGCGCTCGACGTGGTCGAGGGCCTGGTCACCGTCGAGCACGGTGCTCGACATCCCGGCGGTGCAGATGCACACCGTCCCCGGCTTCGAGACGGCGGTGTTCCCCTACACCACCGACGTGCCGTTGCTGACCAACTGGGGCACGCCGCTGCTGCTCGGCCCCGGCTCGATCCACGTCGCGCACACCGACGAGGAACACATGTCGATCGACGAGCTGCGCCAGGCCGTCGAGCTCTACGAATCGCTGGCACTGCGGCTGCTGAACAGCACCTTCTGAAATGACTTGCCGTCGCGGCCGACGCTCCCGGTACGGTAAACTTGCACCTTGCTGGTTGGCGACGGCCGGCAACGGGGTGCGCCGCACCGCGGCCCGGACCCTGGGCAACTTCAGCCTGCGAACCGCGTCAGGGCCGGAAGGCAGCAGCGCTAAGTAGACCCTGAGGTGTGCTGCAGGTGCACCGGGTCGCGGTGGGGCCCATCCCGCTTTCTACTTTCCAGTTTCCATTTTCCACTTTCACAGTGTCCTACCAGGTCCTGGCGCGCAAGTGGCGGCCGCAGCGGTTCGACGATGTCGTCGGGCAGCAGGCGGTGACGCGTACGCTGCGCAACGCGCTCACCAGCGGGCGGATCGCGCAGGCGTTCGTCTTCGCCGGCTCGCGCGGCTGCGGCAAGACGACGACGGCGCGCATCCTGGCGCGGGCGCTCAACTGCGAGCAAGGGGCCGACGCCCGATCCGTGCGGCGAGTGCGACGCCTGCGTCGAGATCGCCCAGGGGCGCGACATCGACGTGCTCGAGATCGACGCGGCCAGCCACACCGGCATCGACAACATCCGCGAGGTGGTGATCGCCGGCCTGTCGATCGCGCCGGTGCGCAACCGCTACAAGGTGTTCATCATCGACGAGGTGCACCAGCTCTCGGCCGCCTCGTTCAACGCGCTGCTGAAGTCGATCGAGGAGCCGCCGGCGCACGTCGTCTTCATGATGGCGACGACCGAGCTGCACAAGATTCCCGACACCATCCTGTCGCGGTCGCAGGTGTTCGAGTTCCGCACCATCCCGACCAAGCGCGATCGCCGAGCAGCTGCGCACGATCGCCGACGCCGAGGGGATCGAGGTCGACGGACGCGGCGCTGGCGCTGATCGCGCGCGCGGCCGAGGGCAGCATGCGCGACGCGCAGAGCGCGCTCGACCAGGTGATCGCGTTTGCCGGGCACGACGATCACGGTCGACGACGTGTCCACCGTGCTCGGGCTGGTCGGCCGCGACCTGCTGTTCGATCTGATCGAGGCGGTGGTCGACGAGGACGGGCCGCGCGCGTTCGCGCTGGCCGATCGCGCCGTCGAGTCCGGCCACGACCTGCAAGCTGGTGTGCCGCGAGCTGACGCGCGTGGTGCGCGACCTGATGCTGGTGTCGGTCGATCCGTCGCGCGCCGGCGACGGCGAGCTGGCGGAGGGGGAGCGCGAGCGGCTGACGCAGCTGGCCGCGCCGCTTCTCGCGCGAGGACCTGATGCGCGCCTTCGACCTGCTGGCGCAAGGCCGAGCAGGACATCCGCAACGCCGTCGCACCCGCGCTATCACTTCGAGATGGTGCTGCTGCGGTGGATGCACCTGCGCAAGCTGGTGCCGCTGGCCGACCTGCTCGAGCAGATGGGCGGCGGCGCGGCACGCCGCACGTCGCCCGCGGGCGGTCTACCGCGCGGGCGCCGTCGCGGCGGCGGCCAGGCCGTCGCTGGCGCCTGCCGGCAGCACGCCGCGCAGCGCGGTACCGTCCGGCACGGCCAGCCGCGCCGCCGCACGTCCGGCGGCAGCGGCGCCTGCCACAGCAGCGAGCCGGCGAGCGCGCGCCCCGGTGCCCGCGCTGCAGGCACCGTCACGCCAGCTGCCGGCGCAGCCCGCAGCCGCGGTAGCCGACGCGCCGCGCCACCAGCCGGCGACGCCGTGCCGGCGCCCGGGCGCGACGCCAGTGCCGGCGCCGCTTCGAAGGACGCGCTTCCTGGCCGAGATCCGCGCCGGCAAGGGCTTCTTCTACAACACGGTGGTGGCGCAGGCGCAGAAGATCGAGGTGACCGGCGACAAGGTCACCTTCACCTTCCTGCCGACGCACCGCGCGCTGCGCGAGCAGTTCGAGCAGACGCGTGCGTGGCTCGAGGCGGCCGCCGAGCGCGTCGCCGGGCAGCAAGGTCACCGTCGCCGCGCTGCAGGCGGATGGCGGCGCTCCGCCGCTGCAGCTGCCGCGCCGCCGGCGCCGTCCGTCGCCACCGCGCCGACCTCGCGCGGGCCCGCCGCCGCCGCGGCAGCGCGCGATCTCAAGGCCGAAGCGCTGTCGTCATCGGCCGTGCAGGCGATGCTCGACGTCTTCCCGGCGCGAGATCCGGGACGTGGAAGAGATCGAAGATGAACGTCCAAGCCATGATGCAGCAGGCCAAGCAGATGCAGGAACGCATGCAGCAGCAGATGGCCGAACTCGCGCGTCGAGGCCACCGCCGGCGGCGGCATGGTCACCGTCGTCGTCAGCGGCACCAAGCAGCTGCAGTCGATCAAGCATCGATCCGCGAGGTCGTCTCGAAGGAGGACGTCGAGATGCTGCAGGACCTGATCGTCGCGGCGCTCAACGACGCCAACCGCAAGGTCGACGAGCAGCTCGGGCAGTCGATGTCCGGCATGATGGGCGGGCTGAAGATTCCCGGCCTGTTCTAGGAGGGGATCAGCTTCAGATGTCCCTGCCCGAACCGCTCACCCGACTCGTCGAGCAGCTGCAGAAGCTGCCCGGCATCGGCGCCAAGAGCGCGCAGCGGCTGGCGTTTCACGTCCTGAAGACGCCGCGCGAGGACGCCGAGCGGCTGTGCGAGGCGATCCGCGACGTCAAGGAGCGCGTCACCTACTGCTCGATCTGCAACAACATCACCGACGCCGACCCGTGCGTGCTTCTGCACCAGCGCGACGCGCGACCAGCGGCTGATCTGCGTCGTCGAGGAGCCGCAGAACGTCAGCGTCGTCGAGAAGACGCGCGAGTTCAGGGGCGTCTACCACGTGCTGATGGGCGCGCTGTCGCCGCTGCAGGGCGTCGGGCCCGACGACCTCAAGATCAAGGGGCTGCTGGCGCGGGTCGGCACCGACGGCGGTCGACGAGGTGATCCTGGCGACCAATCCCGACCGTCGAGGGCGAGGCGACGGCGCTCTACCTGGCGCGGCTGCTCAAGCCGCTCGGCGTGCGCGTCACGCGCATCGCGATGGGCATTCCGGTCGGCTCCGACCTCGAATACGCCGACGAAGTGACGATGACGCGGGCGATGGAAGGCCGCCGCGAGCTGTGACGCTATCGTCGACCACGTCTCTGCGTCGACCCATGCTACCGCGTCCTACCAGCTGCCCGCCGCCCTCGTCCTGCTGCTCGGCGGCATCGATCGCCTGCTTCTTCGGCTACCGGCTGTTCCGCATCGTGCTGGCGATTTTCGGCTTCATCCTCGGCGCGCTGGCGGCGAGCTCGATCTTCGGCGTCAGCGACACCGGGCCGATGCTGGTGGCGGCGGTGGTCGGCGGGCTGATCGGCGCCGGCATCCTGTTCGCCGCCTACTTCGTCGGGGTGGCGCTGGTCGGCGCCGGGCTCGGCGCGCTGGTGGCGAACCTGGCGTTCTCGGCGAGCGACCGGGATCCGCACGTGCTCGTCGTGATCGTCTTGTCGGTGCGTGGGGGCGGTCGCGGCGATGTACCTGCAGCGCTACTTCATCATCGTCGGCACCGGCTTCGGCGGCGCGTGGACGCTGATCGTCGGCGCCATGGCGCTGATCGGGCGACCGGCGGGCGATGGCGGCGGCGGCGGCCGGGGACGTGTGGGTGCCTATCCGCTCGATCCGGCGCCCGGGCAGCGCTGGGTGCCGATCGCCTGGATCGTGCTCGGGCTCATCGGCACGGCGGTGCAGCTTGGCTGGACCGGCGGCGAGAAAGGCCGAGTAGTGAAACGCCGCAAGAAATAGCGGAGAATGGATCCTCACAGAGGTGTTATGAAGCAGACGATTGCCATACTCAGTGCCGCCGGCGTGTTGATGATGTCCGGCTCCTACGTTTCAGTCCGCGCGCAGGCGCCGGCCGCAACGAAGTCGGTCACCCAGGGCGTCTACACCGAAGCGCAGGCGACGCGCGGCAAGACGCTGTACGTGGAGAATTGCGCGGCCTGTCACGGTGATGACCTGGCGGGCAGCGGGCCGATGCCGCCGCTGGCCGGCAACGACTTCATCGCCGCCTGGAAGGACAAGTCGGTCGGCGAGCTGTTCGAGAAGACCCATTCGTCGATGCCGGCGAGCGCGCCGGGCACGCTGACCGAGCAGCAGACGTCGGACATCCTGGCCTACATGTTCAGCGTCGCGAAGTATCCGGCGGGGACGACGGAACTGGCGGCGAAGCAGGCCGACCTGGCGACGATCAAGATCGAAGCACCCGCGAAATAGGCGGCATCTGTGAGGAGACGGGCGGGCCTGTCATTGGGCCCGCCCGCCGTCTGGTAGGAGTCGTTCGGATCGTTCGAGTTGTTCGGCACGTTCGGCACGTTCCGGCGTTCGAACCGTTCGGACGGCGCGGTGCCGGCTTGCAGATTCGCGCAGGTTGCACCGATCGCGTAGTTCCGTTACGATCGTCAGGTTCGGCTGTGCTGCGAGGCCGTCGCAGACAGTGCTCTCTCGCCTCTATTCCTCGGTAGCTCAACGGCAGAGCATCCGGCTGTTAACCGGAGGGTTGCTGGTTCGAATCCAGCCCGAGGAGCCAATCCCTCACTTCGCTCGGTCTTGTCTCCAGCGGGCTGTCCTCAGTCACGCCGCGCAATGCTGCGCGCTGCGCGAGCGTGAACGAATCCAGCCCGAGGAGCCAATCCCTCACTTCGCTCGGTCTTGTCTCCCGCGAGCTGTCCGCAGTCACGCCGCGCAGTGCTGCGCGCTGCGCGAGCGTGAACGAATCCAGCCCGAGGAGCCAATCCCTCACTTCGCTCGGTCTTGTCTCCCGCGACTCTTTGGTCTGAACTGGGAACGAGTGGGTCTGCATGCCGAAACCGTTCACGCCAGCGCCTGTCGTAACGATCGATCGAGATCGGTCCAGAGATCATCGATTGATTCAATGCCAACGCTCAGCCGCAACAGCGCCGGAGGTAGATGTTCCTGGCCTGGAATGGCTGCCCGGCGCTCCATTGTCGACTCGACCGCGCCAAGACTGGTGGCGTGTTGGATCAGGCGCAGGTTTGCGCACACGGCATCCGCCGCTGCAGCGTCACCGCGTACATCAAACGAGATGATCGTGCCGTATCCCTTCAATTGACGCTTGGCCGCGGCATGGGTCGGATGTGTGGCGAGACCCGGAAAGCGTGTCACGGTGACGCTCGGGTGCTCAGTGAGCCGCTCGGCAAGGATGCTCGCGCTGCGTTGTGCCCGCTCCAAGCGTAGCGCCAATGTACGCGCCCCTCGTACCGCAAGAAATGCCTCGAGTGTGCCCGGCGTTCCTCCAGTGAGTTCGCGCGAGTGACGGAGAGCCGCCAGCAGATTCCGGTCTCGTACCTGTCGCGACGCCGCACAGCAGATCCGAATGGCCGCCGATGAATTTCGTGACGGACTGCACCGCGATATCCGCGCCGAGCAGGAGCGGTTGTTGATTGAGCGGCGTGGCGAAGGTGTTGTCCACTCCGAGAACCGCGCCATGTTTTCGCGGAGAGGCACAGATCGCGTCGATGTCGCCGACCGTCAAGAGCGGATTCGACGGTGACTCCAACCAGATGAAATCGGCGACGGCACAGAACTCAATCCAGCGTGCCGTATCCTCGACTGCGAGGCGGCGGACGGTCCAGCGGCCTCGGTGCTGTCCCGCAAGCGCGAGTCCGGCCACGCCCTGATAGCAATCATCGGGAAGGCCGACGATGGCTCCGACCGGGAGTTGATCAAAGATCGCGGCGATGGCCGCCATCCCGGAGGCGAAGGCGACTGAGTATCCGCCTTCGAGACCGCCAACGATCTCTTCCAGCGCTTCCCAACTCGGCGTGCCGTCGTCGCGCGAGTATGCCCGACGGTCGCCGAGCACGAAGTTCGAGGCAGGGGTCGGCGGGACGTTCAGTGGCGAGCCAGGGCTCCGATCGCGTCCCGCTGAGACCAGCCAGGATTCGACTGAACCCGTATCGTGGCCCTCCGTCGTCTTCATCGATCTGTCACACCTTAGAATGGGTGGCTCCGAGACGGTGGGCTCACTGGTGCTTGACAAGCGAGTCCGCCAGCCTGACCTTGATGAACGCCTGCCGAGTGACGCCGAGCCTCCGGGCCTCCTGACTAACGAGCGTTATTCGACGACGATGGGGGCGAAGCAGTCGGTGTCGGCGACGCGCAGCGGCAGCCAGCGGGCCGTGCTGCCGCCAAGATCGGCTGCAATCACGACTGGGGACAGCGCGGCCGGATCGAACAGTGAATGACCGCTGCCGCGGAGACGCTCAGCGACCTGTTCGCGGAAGTGGCCGAACGGCGGCAGATCGAACACCATGAAGAAAATGCCGCGAACCACGCCAGGCGCGCTGTCGCGGCGCCGTGCCATGCACCGTGGCTGGAACACCGCGGCCCCGAGACCAACCTCCTTCGCCAGCTCGAGGAGCGCCTCCGGCGCCATCACGCCGGCGATGGCACGGTCGAATTCGTCGCGCAGCACCACGGGCATCGCTGGCGGCGGATAGTACAGCGACTCTCCCATCCGCGAGAATAGCGCGCGCGACAACGGCGGCATCAAATCGGGCATCGGTGTTATCGACAGCAGCGACCCGAGTGGGTCGTCCGGCGGCGAGAGGCTCAACGTCCAACCGGCGAGATGTGCGCGAGGAATCGTGAAGGGCTCGGCTCCGGCACTGCGCATTGAGCGCACAAACAACACACCGAGCACGCCAACGGCAGCGAGCCCGAGCAGGATCTTCAGCAGGGTCTTCATCATCATCGCAAACGCGTCACGATCTTAGCATCCGCCTCAATCCTCTCAGAGCGCCGCGGCTGGATCGATCACCAGGGCGTTGCGCATCGCCAGCGGTGTTGCGATCACCGCGACGGCGCCAATGGGCGTCGCAACCGCCACGAGCACCCGTGGATCGCACGGCTGGCACTTCGTGGCAGGCTGGCGATCGAACCGCCAATCGCCAGCGCGCCGCCGGCGCCGGCCAGTAGGCCGGGGACGATCCCAGTCCGCATCTGCTTGATGACCAACCGCACCACATCCGACCCACTCGCGCCGAGCGCCCCGAGTTCAACGCCCGAGCAGCGGATCCCGCGCTACGCTCCGTCCTGTCTCCGGCGGGCTGTCCTCAGTCATGCGGCGCCGCTTCTGCGGCCGGCCCAATCTCCCGGTTCGCCTCACCTTCGATACATCAGACGGCTGATGTAGGTGGGGGACAGGCTTCCACGACCGAATGAGGAGTTCGATACGGCGTGGTCATTATCGAAGCGCTCATCGGCGCCAATGGCCATGTGGCCGACGCGAGAGTGCTGCGTTCGGTTCCGCTGCTCGACCAGGCGGCCGTCGATGCGGTCAAGCAGTGGGAGTGCACCGACCCCCAAGGATGGCGTCGCTGTTCCGGTAATCATGACGACAACGGTGCGGCTCACGTTGGACACGCGCCTGCCGCCGCTGGAGCGGCGGTGTCAGGCACCGCAACAATAAAGAGCGTGTTGACGCGAGAGGCGCCGTAGAGCCGATGATGCGTTCGATACAGCCGCTTCGCCACGGCAGCGGGAGGCGGTCGTTGCTGCCGACTGCCCTACCGTTGCGAACGGCGTAGATCCGGGGCGCGCGGGTTTTGTGGTTGTCGCTGTCGGCAAGAGACAGCACGCCGCCGCGGACGTAGATGGCGTGCGGCCGGTTCATGTCGCACTTCAAACGAGTTTCAACCGCCCGGCCCTTATACTAGCGCCTCGGCTTTCGTTGAGACCGCAGTCCACCAGTGGCTCTCCGAGATTCCAGCGTCGGTTCGGCCATCACTGTTCTGCTCATGTTGATGAGGCGTCGTATGAGACTGTTGAAGCTCCTGCTGGTCTGCACGATCCTGCTGGTGCCGGTTCCCTTGCTGGCCCAATCGGTCACCGGAACGGTTCGCGACGACTCGGGTGCGGTGCTGCCCGGCGTCACGGTCGAGGCGGCCAGCCCGGCCCTCATCGAGCAGTCGAAGTCAGCCGTCACCGATGGCACCGGCCAGTACCGCATCGTCGATCTCCGCCCGGGCACCTACGTCCTCACCTTCACCTTGCCCGGCTTCACGACGGTGCGGCGCGAAGGGCTGCAACTGACGGGTACCCAGACGCTGACCATCCCGGCGGACATGCGCGTCGGCGGTGTGCAGGAGACGATCACCGTTACCGGTGAAACGCCGGTCGTCGACGTGAAGAACGCGCGGCGTGAAATGGTCATCCAGAGCGAGACGATTCAGACGCTACCGCTCACGCGCGCTGCCGGCGCGCTCCTGAACATCACGCCAGGCCTGAACGTCAGCAACGCCGGCACGTCGCTGTCGCCGTCGATGACTTCCTTCAACGCCCGGTCGAGCACGATCAACGCGGGCTCGGTCGGCGGTGAGGGCCGCTACATGGTCAACGGCTTCCCGTTGACGGCAGCCCGCAGCGGCGGCTTCACGGACCTGGTGTACGACACGGTCAACGCCGACGAAGTGACCGTGAGAGTGGGTGGCGGACTGGGTGAAACCGACATCGGCGGTCCACTGATGAACGTCGTCCCACGATCCGGCGGCAACGCGTTCAGCGGCACGGCCTTCCTGAGTACGGCAGGGGAGTGGTCGAGCGGTGACAACCTGTCCGACGAGATCCAGGCGCTCAACCCGCGACTGCAGACCTCGGGCGGCGTCATCAAGGCATACGACTGGAGCGCCTCGCTGGGCGGTCCGATCAAACGCAATCGCCTCTGGTTCTTCGGCAGCTACCGCCGGCTGAGCACGATGACGCCGATGGACGGCATCCAGGAGAACGCCAACGCCGGCGACGCCTCGCGCTGGGACTGGATCGGGGCGCCCACGGAAGCACGACTGATCCAGTCGCGTCATATGTACATCGGCCGCCTGACCGGCCAGGCTGGCAAGTCGCGGCTCCGCTACAACTACGAGTACCAGAACCGCTGCGAAGGAACGCCGCTGCACGTCGGCGTCGAGGGGTGCAACCGACGTGGCGACGACTGGGTGGGCCTGGGCAACAACCAGGGCTCGCCGCAGATGTCTCCGGAAGCGACGTCCACGGCGGGCCGCGGCTATTTCGACGTGCCGTTCTATATCAACCAGGGCACGTGGACGATGCCGGCGACCAACAGGTTGCTGTTCGAAGCCGGCATGCAGTCGTACATTACGAAGCCGATCTTCGGGCACCCGCCACCGGATGGCATCACCAGCCTGGTTCCGGTGACGGAGCAGTCGAACGCGATCAACCCGGTGACGAACCTGCCGTACGCGCCGGTCGCCAATTATCGCTACCGCGCAGTAGAGAGCTGGGGTCCCGCCGAATCCGCTGCGTATGACGTGCTGGCGTCGACCTCATACGTCACCGGGGCGCACAGCGCGAAGGTCGGCTACCAACTGCGCTACCTCGACCTCCTCGACAGGGACGTCGCCAACGGCACGCAACTCGGGTATCGCTTCAACCGCGGTGTCCCGAACGCGGTGAGCTATTACCTTCCCGATTTCGGCCGCCGCGGGGTCACGATCAACAACAGCGTCTACGCCCAGGACAGCTGGACGCGTGGCCGGCTCACGCTGCAGGGCGCACTCCGCTGGGACCGTGTGAACAGCTACGCCCCGGCCGAAAAGAACGGCACGCTGAGCACGTCGTTCCTGAACCCGCAGCCGATCACGATCCTGAAGACGACGGGTGTCGACGCCTACAACGACATCTCGCCGCGCGCCGGCCTGGCACTGGACCTGCTTGGCAACGGCAAGACGGCGCTGAAGTTCAACTGGGGCCGCTACCTCGCCTACGCGGCCAACAATGGCGAGTACACGGCGACCAACCCGGGTGCGACCGTGGTCCGCAATGTCCTGAATCGCGGCTGGAACGCGTCGGTTGCCGCAGGCGGCAACGGCGACTTCGTCGTCGATTGCGATCTGTTGAACGCGGCAGCGAATGGCGAGTGCGCCGCCGCCTCGTCCACGCAGGCCAATTTCGGCAAGCTCGGCGCGCAGACGATTGTGGATCCCGACGTCCTGGAGGGCTGGGGTGTTCGCGCGCACGACTACCAGTACACGTTCACGGTGCAGCAGCAGCTGTTCCCGAGCGTGTCGTTCGATGGCGCCTTCACGCACCGGACGTTTCACGGTTTCTTCAACACCACCGATCTCAGCAAGCATGCGGGAGGCGTGCTGAGCGGCAGCCCGGCTGGCTGGTACGAAGCCTACACACTGCAGGCGCCGGCCGACCCGCGTCTGGCCGGGGGCGGCGGTTACGACGTGACGGTCTATGCACCGACGGCAGCAGCGAATGCGGTGGCGGCGGTTCCGTTCCTGTTCCGCGAGCGCGATCTGGGCGCCCAGCGCGACAGCCACTGGGATGGCTTCGAGCTGACGGTCAACGCCCGGCTGCGTGGTGGTCTCACCGCGCAGGTCGGCTCGAGCACCGGTCGCGGCGCGGTCAACACCTGCGAGACGATCACGAGGTATGCGCCGACGGCCGCGACGAACACCGGATCGGCCGGCCCCGATCCGCGGGGCTGCCACAATGTCGAGCCATGGCAGTCGACCATCCGTGGTCTCGCGAGCTACACGTTGCCGCGTATCGACGTGTTGATCAGCACGACGATCCGTTCGCAGCCCGAGGAGGCGATCACCGCGACATGGCAGGTGCCGAACGCGGTCATCGCGACAGCACTGGGCCACCTGCCGGCAGGGGCGACCGCCACCGGGACGACCAACCTGTTGCTGACCGACAACGACCATCGCGCCTACTCTGGCCGCCGCCGGACGCAGCTGGACATGCGCTTCGCCAAGGTGCTGCGCTTCAACCGCACGCGCACGGACATCGGCATCGATCTGAACAACCTCTTGAATACCAACTACACGACCGGGTTCAACACGACGTACATCTACGGGACCGACGACACGCCGCGGCCGACGGGTTGGGGCACGCCGACGAGCATCTATCCGCCGCGGTTCGCTCGCTTCAACGTCACCGTCAGCTTCTAACCGCGCAAGGGTGAGGCTGAGACTTCAGGGCACCGCGCTCGGGCGCGCTGCTCTCATCCACGAGGTGCCGACATGCTCGACGCGCTGAAGTCCCGCCGCCGGACAGCCAGGATGGCGATTGCCACGGCGCTGGTGCTCGCCGCAGTCGTGGACGGCGGCGCGCAACGGGCGGCCCCTGCCTTCGACGTCCAGGAGGCGACGATTGCCGGCATCCAGCGGGCGATTCAGCGGCGGCAGGTTACGACCGTCCAGCTGGTCGAGCAGTACCTGCAGCGGATCAAGGCCTACAACGGTACGTGCGTGAACGAGCCGGCCGGCATCCTGGGCCCGATCACGACGAAGCCACACGCCGGGCAGATCAATGCGCTTTCGACCCTGAACTTGCGCCCGGCTGCGCGTGAACGGTGGGGCTTCGACGCGCGCAAGGCGCGCAGCCTCACGGATGGTGTCGACGGCGCGGCCAACATGCCGGACGCGTTGGAGGTGGCGGCGGCGCAGGACCGTCGAATTTGCTCGCACCGGCCGCCTCGCCGGTCCTCTGCACGGCGCCGTGCTCGCCATCAAGGACCAATACGACACCTTCGACATGCGGACCACATCCGGCGCCGACGTCCAGTACGCCAACGATCGCCCGCCCGACGACGCGACGTTTGTGCAGCGCCTGCGTCACGCGGGCGCGATCGTGCTGGCCAAGGCGAACCTGGCCGAATACGCGGTCGACGGCGCACGCAGCTCGTTCGGCGGAACGTTCTGCAACCCGTACGACACCGAACGGGAGCCGGGCATGTCGAGCGCCGGTTCGGCCTCCTCCGTCGCTGCCAACCTCGTGACCTGCGCGATCGGCGAGGAGACGGTCGTGTCGATCCGCTGGCCGGCCGCCGTCAACAGCCTTGTCGGTGTTGCCCCGACCACGGAACTGGTGAGTCATGACGGCATGATGGGCGCCGGCGTCAACATGCGTACAGGACCAATCTGCCGCACGGTCGAGGACGCGGCGCGGGTTCTTGATGCGATCGCCGGCTACGACCCGAAGGACGAGGTCACCGTCCTGAGCGTCGGCCGCACACCGGCAAAGCCGTACGCGAGCTTCGCCGTGAACAGGCGCCTGGACGGATTGCGCATCGGCGTGCTTCGCGAGTACATGAATCGCCGGCTCTTTGCCAAGGCCGACGAGCAGAGCATCGACCTGGTCGAGCGCGCCATCGGCGACCTGCGCAAGCTCGGTGCAACGATCGTCGATCCCGGGCCAGACGGATCGCTGTTCCAGCCGTGCATCGCCGGCTACGTCCCGCAGCTGCTCAACGCGACGTTCGCACGCCAGCAGCCGCAGCTGTTCCCCGTCGATGCGGCCGCGCAACCGATCGGCGATCACATTGCCATCTTGCTCGAGTTGCAGCGCGACCCGGCACGGCTTGCCGGCAGCCTGTCCTTGCGCACGCTCAGCGGCGGTGTCGGTGCAGTAGGCGAAGGGAAGTACATGTTCAATCGCTATCTCCGCGAGCGCGGCGACGCAAACGTCAAGACCAATGCCGACTTGATCGCCAAGGGGACGTTTTATCAGGATCCGAACTTCCCCGACCGAAGGCAGGCGCGCGTGCGGGACGAGCAGGCGACCGTCTACGACACGACGGCACGGGTCCAGAGCCGCGCCGGGCTGCAGACGATGCTGTTGCAGTGCATGCAGGAGCAGAGGCTCGACGCGCTGGTGTCGCCAATGTCGACGGTCCCACCCCGCAAGCTGACTTCGCCACGAGAGCCGGCCGTCAACGGCCGTTCCGCCATCGGTTATTCGATGATCGGACAGCAAGGCTTCCCCGCGATCACCGTGCCAGCCGGCTTCACGACAGAAGTGTGGGATCGCGAGCGCGACGGCGGCGGCACCCGTCTGGTCGGTCCGATCGCCGCCGCGCTGCCTGTCGGGATCGATTTCATCGCGCGGCCGTTCGACGAGCCGACGCTGTTCCGCATCGCGTCCGCCTACGAGGCGGCGACGAAGCATCGGCGTCCGCCTGCCGATTTCGGAGCCGTGGCCGGTACCGCCGGGCGTTAGCTGGAGGCGCCGCTTACCGGCGTGCTCAGTCCACTTTTCAGCAGATCGTGCGCTCGCGCCGCCGGCAGGGGGTTGCGCCGGGCTGCCCTCAGCCCCGCCGCGCTCTTCGGCGCGGCGTCGTCCGGCGTGATTGCCCCGGGTGCATCGCAATCCTGAAGGTCGCGGCGTAGTTTCCCCGCTCCTCGGCGACCGGCAGCACGAGTTGGCTGCCGCCTTGGCGGAAGGTCGTGTCCCGGGCGTTGAGCAGACGCTGGCCGCGATGCCCCGAGTAGGGCTCGCGGGCATGCACGACATCGGTCAACGTGTCGTCGAAATACAGCTGCGATGTGAACTCGTCGGTCCCGCCGCCCGCGGCGGCGGCGCGCACCTTGAAGTGGATATGGACCGCTCTCCCCGGATACCAGCCCGGATAGATCGTCGTGAAGCGCACCTCTCCCTTGTCATCGGCGACCTGGTGACCCCGCAGGAACATCTCTCCGACGGTGCTGCTGTTGCGGTCCTGAACCCCTGAGTACACACCAGTGGCGTTGCAGTGCCAGACCTCGACCTGCGCGTTCGGCAGCGCCACACAGGCGGCAGCGGCGCCGATCTGCGAGAGCTGGAAGCGGAGCGTCAGCGGCGCGCCCTGCGCCATTCGGCCGGTTGCCGGATCCCGCCGAATGTCCGCGCGCTCGAGCGTGCGATCCACGAAGTACGGCCCCTCAGTTTGCTCGGGTAGCGCGACGCAGTCGGCGGCGGCTGCCAACACGACATCTGGTGACACCAGCCGCGTGGCCGGCGCCAGCGCCGCAACGGCACTGGCACCGAACAACGCCAGCGCGCGCCTGCGGCTGAGGACACGACCGACCGGTTCATCGTCGTCATGCATGACAAAGCTTCCTTCCGTCGGACGGTCGCCAGGCGATGCGCCAACCTGCGAACGCGCCGAGTACCTGTTGACGCGCTCAGCTGCGCTTCATTTCGTGATAGGCGCGGACAAGGCGGAAACCGCTGTAGCCGCAGAGCCCGAGGACGTACCAGAAGGCGATCTTACCGAGGAGGCGCCCTCCCTCCGCTCCGAAGAGGCCGCCGACGATGACGGCGCCGAGAACGACCGGAATGCCGATGAGAATCGGCCAGAAGAACGCGTAGGCCGCCAGCATCACCATCATTCGGCTGAACGACAGCTCCCATGACGGCCCAGTCACTGACCTCACGCCGATGATCACCTTGCTGTGAAGATGGGTGTAGACGAACAGACACGCGGTGTCCCCCTGACGGACGTAGGGGAGCAGTTCCGTGACGACCAGCCGCACCTTCTTCAGCACCGTGCCGCCGATCACGAGCCGCTGAATGGACGCCGCGATGGTGACGGCGGAACCCACCGTCGCGGTGAACGTCCCGTCCGGACCCTCGTGACCGCTCGTGACGTTGCCGCCGCCGCGCACGCCCTCCACGCTCGTGATCTCGCCGCAGTACTTGGGCATGGCTACTTCTCTGGGGCTCGTTCCGTGCAGGCCGCCGCGAACGGAACGGTGGCCGCTGGTTCGCTCCCTGCAGATTATGCCGCGATCCGGGGCGTACACGGGTACCCTTCATCCCTCACGCACCAGAGCAACAAGACGTATCTCGAAAAGGTGCTCGCGACGCCGCACTGGACGTTTGCGAACATCTCGGCCGACCGCAGTGTTGACCGATGCGGTTCGCTGCCGCAACTGGGCCGGGCGAATCCGCAGCCCCTGAATTGAGTAGTCGGCGTGACCGTCCAGATGAATTGTGTGAACCGCACAAAGTCTCCTCGGTAAGGACGCCGCCGCGTCGATTCGGCGGCGTTCATGCGATCTTCCGCGCGAGGGCCGTCCAGCGAACGGTCATGCGGCGGCTCCTGAGGCGGGCACTGCTAGGTCCCCGCTGCAAGGCGATTCGCTTCAGGGCCTTAGGGCAGGAGAGGCAGCAGGGCAGCGAGTCAGGTTCTGGATCGGCGCGATGCTTGTGGGCTTCGGGTCCGCGCGTCTGTTCCGGGAGCCGGTTACGACGCGCGACGTGCGGCTGGCGCGGTGGGGGCCGTGGTGGCGACGCTGTTCGTGCTGATTAGAGCCACTGGTGGCTGAGTTATCTGTAGGCGATCAGCCGGCTATTGCGTTTCACTGATCGTCCGCATGCGCGCGGCGGTTGCAGCTTCAAGACTTGTTTCGCGAAGCCCTAGCGAAGCTATCGACGATACGAGGCGGCTTCTTGAATCACTGGTTGCGGAAATCGTCCAGTGCGCCGGAGCCAGACATGCTCGTGCACCTGCTTGCCGCACACCGTCAGTCCCAGACACACCTCACTTACGTTGACCTGGCGGCATTGAAGAGCGGATGCGCGGCAGATCGTGAGGACCGGCGTCCAGGGCGTTGTCCCTTTGAGCAATGGATCGAGCGACTGGTGCCGCGAACGATGCCGGTCAGACGTGTGACGGTGTAGGATCCGGCGCAGCCGAGCGCGCGGGGCACGCGACGGCCGCAGAACACGGCCGAATTTGGGGCAGGCTGTTGGGGATTCTCGCTCCGGGGGCACACACATGTCCGCATGGGCGCAGTTGTTCCACACGCAACATGACCTCACGCTGACCATCGCGCGAGGCATGCTCGCGCTCGTGTTCCTGGGGCACGGCACGCAGAAGGTGTTTGGGTGGTTCGGGGGGTTGGGCTTCTCAGGAACGCTCGCGGTATTCGAGGAGACGATGGGTATTCCTCCCGCCCTTACGATGATGGCCATGGCGACGGAAGTTCTCGGTGGACTCGGGCTCCTGGTCGGCCTGTTGACCCGTGTTGCTGCCCTCGGGGTGCTGGTGGTGATGATCGTGGCGCCGATCGCCAACGGCCTGTACGTGCGGTTCTTCATGAACTGGACGGGACGGAATGCCGGGGAGGGATACGAATACCACCTGCTGGCGATCGCCCTGATTCTGGTGGTGCTCGTCCACGGTGCCGGCGCGTGGTCATTCGACCGAGCGATAGCGCTCCGCGGCAGCGGAGTTCGACACGCGTGGCCGCGCGGGATGAGGACGTAGACCGACAAACACCCGGGGAAGTGATGACGCGCGTCGAACCTGATGATCTTCCGCTCCTGCATCAGATGCGGCGCATGTTTGGCGAGGCATTCAACGACGCTGACACGTACACGTCCAGGGCACCGACGGACGGGTATCTCCGTCGCGTGTTGGCGTCCGGATATTTCGTGGCGGTCGCCGCCGTGGACGGCGAGGATGTCATCGGAGGCCTCATCGCCCACGAGCTGAACAAATTCGAGCAGGAGCGAAGCGAAATCTACATCTACGATTTGGCAGTCGCTGAGCGCCACCGCCGTCGGGGGATTGCCTCGGCGCTCATCCTGGAGCTCAAGGCAATCGCGGCGTCGCGGGGTGCCTACGTCATCTTCGTGCAGGCGGATCTCGGTGACGATCCCGCCATCGCCCTCTACACGAAGCTCGGTGCACGTGAAGACGTCCTGCATTTCGACATCGCGGTCGCCGGCTGAGGAGCCTCGGCGCTCACCTTCGCCGGGTATTGCCGAAGGTCGGTTGTCGCGAACTCCACGGTCACCGCCAGCCACGAAGGTCGCATCAGGCGCCGCTCGATTCTTGAGGCGGTGACGCGGCGTTAGGCCATACAATCCGCGATTATGCGCACACGCCTCCTTCTCACCTCCTGTCTAGCCGTGCTCCTTGCCTGGACCCTGTCAGCACAGAGCGCCGCCACTTCCATCGCTGCCGCGTCGAAGGCCATGGGTGCCGACACGCTGAAGACCGTGCAGTACACGGCTACGGGTCTCGACTTCGCGCTCGGCCAGGCGCCGAACCCGAACGCGCCGTGGCCGAAGTTCATCAACAAGAGCTACACGCGAGCGGTAGATTTCTCCGTGCCGGCCTCGCGGGTCGATCGCGTCCGGATGCAGGGAGAAAACCCTCCGCGCGGCGGCGGACAGCAGCCGGTGGTCGGCGAACAGCCCGTCAACCAGACCATCATCGTCAATGACACCACGCCCTGGGCACAGCAACTGGAAATCTGGATGCTGCCGCACGCGTTCCTTCGTGCTGCCGCGGCGAAGAGTGCCACCGTGGAAGCCAGGACGGTGGGTGGCAAGAGGTATACGGTCGCGACATTTACGGGCGGCAACAACGCCAAGGTGTCTGGCTACATCAACGCGCAGAACCTCGTCGAACGTGTCGAAACGATGATCGACAACCCGCTTTTTGGCGACATGCCGTTCGAAGCGATCTACAGCGACTACCAGGCCGTCGACGGCGTGCAGTTCCCGATGCACATCGTGCAGCGCCAGGGCGGGCATCCGACCTTCGACCTCAAGATCACTGACGTAAAGGTCAATGCCCCGGTGACGATTCAGCCGCCACAAGGACGCGGCGGCGGAGCGCCCGCGGCCGCGGCAGCCGGGGCTGCCGCGAACCCACCGGTGCCATCAGAGACGCTCGCTGACGGCGTCTACTTCCTCGGCGGCGGCTACATCGTCATCGCCGTCGATTTCAAGGATCACATTGCGCTGATCGAGAGCGGACAGAGCGAACAGCGGGCGCTCGCAGTCATAGCCGAAGCGAAGCGGCTCATCCCGAACAAGCCGATCAAGTACGTCGTCAACACGCACCCGCACGTCGACCATTCGGGAGGCTTGCGCGCGTTCGTCGCCGAGGGCACCACCATCCTCACGCACCAGAGCAACAAGGCGTATCTCGAGAAGGTCCTCGCGACGCCGCACACGCTCAATCCGGACAAAGCCCAGACGTCGGGCAGGAAACCGATCGTCGAAGGGGTCGGCGACAAGAAGGTCCTGACTGACGGTGCCCGGACCATCGAGTTGTATCGCATGCAGAACTTCGGACACCACGACGGCATGCTGATCGCGTACCTGCCGCAGCAGAAGGTGCTGGTCCAGGCCGACGCCTATAATCCGCAGGCGGCGACGGCAACACCGCCCAGTCCGCCGAGTCCGTACACGCTGAGCCTTCTCGACAACATCCAGCGGCTGAAGCTGGATGTGAGCCGCATCATCCCGGTGCACTACCCGGCCGACAATCGCGTGGTGACCATGGCCGAAGTGGCTCGCTGGGTTGGACGGAGCGGCACGCAATAGCGGGGGAAGCGCGACGAGCAACGAGACTCGCATCACCCCCTGGGCAGCCCAGGCAGGTGTCGACGGAACTCGACCCGCAATGCGACCAGGTCCGGGTGATCGATCCGCAACTCGTTGGCAATGCGGTGAATCTCGCCTTCCTCGGCGGCCGAGATGGCGTCGTCGCTTGCCGACACGGCGAAGAGGCACCGCATCAGCGCGAGCTTCTGCTCGTAGGTCGCCAGTCGTTCGAACTCGCGGGCAATGAGGTAATTGGCCGTGCCGGCGAACAGCAGGTGGCTCGTCCTGGCGAGTTGCACTACGATCGCGGCCTGCTCCAGCGTAAGCAGGCCATGCTCGCGCACGAGCGCCTGCATCGCCGTGGTCTCCTCTTCAGACACGTGCTGGTCTGCGTGAGCCACGCGCCCGAGCAGATAAGCGAAGGCCGCGAGGTGACGGGCCCGCGCCGGCTCGAGATGATCGAGCGCCTCGAGCGTCGCGCGCAGAGGGGCCGGTTCCTGCTGCTCATTGGCTTCGAGGCCCAGCCACACGCGAAGGGACTTCAGCGGCATCGCGCCATGGTACTACCCGATGAAGGATGCGAAGCAGCGGGTCAACTCGGTGCGCGAGTACATCGCGTCCAAGCCCAAGGAAACCCGCGCCAGCCTCGAGGCGGTCCGGGGAGCGATCCTGAAGGGGATGCCCGGTGCGCAGGAAGGGTTGGCCTACCAGATGCCGGCCTACACACTCAACGGGGTGGGCGTCCTGTATTTCGCCGGCTGGAAGGCGCACTACTCCATCTATCCGGCGAGTGACGCGCTCGTCGCAGCGTTCGCCAAGCAGCTGGCGCCGTACCAGCGCAGCAAGGGGACACTGAAGTTCCCATTGTCCGAGCCGGTGCCGGTTCGCCTGATCGAGCGCATCGCGAGATACCGCGCGCAGCAGATCACGGCGCGTGACGGCGCGACAGGCAAGCGCAAGGGCAGCCGCGAGCGGCAGATCGATCGGCTGCGACGCATCTGCGCCCTGCTGCCAACGGCGCACGAAAAAGTGTCGCATGGCACCCCCTGCTTCTTCGTCGAACCGGGGAAGGGCTGCTTCGCGATGTTTTCAGAGCACCATCGCGACGATGGCCGGCTGTCGCTGTGGGTGCCGGTGGCGGACGGCCTCCAGGCGGTCATGATCGAGGAGGCGCCAGACATCTATTATTTCCCGAGATATGTCGGCGTCGGCGGGTGGGTTGGTATCCTCCTCGACGCGGTCGCGGACGACGCGCTCGAGAGCCACCTTCGTGAAGCGTGGCGGATCATCGCCGCGAAACAGAAGCCAAAGCGCGCGAGGCGTTGAACCGACTACCGCTTGTCGACGACGACGCGGCCGCCTTTGATGACGACCTTCGTCTTCAGCCAGTTCCAGTAGCCTTCCAGCGGGTCACCATCGAGCAGGATGATGTCGGCCAGCTTGCCTGGCGCGAGTTCGCCGAGCTGGTCGCCCATCTGGATGTATGACGCCGTGTTCGGCCCCATCATCTTGACCAGATCGCGCGTCGAGAACATCACGTTGAGAATCCGCAGCTCGTGATCGAGACCCGCCCTCGGCTCGTAACCGGTATCCGTGCAATAGCCCAGAATGACACCGGAGTCCCACAGCGTGCGCGCGTTCAGCGGCGCGTGCGCGGCTTCCTCACCCATGTGGAGGTCGGGGACGCGAGATGTGAGAGGAATGGAGTCAGGCCATGCTCTGCCATCCCGGAAACGGGGGACGTTGTCGTCGGCGAAGACGCCGAACACCGGCGAGCCGAAGCCGACGGTCGTCAACACCTGTACGCCGGCGGCAGCCATCTTCCTGGCATGCTCCCGCGTGAGAAGGTTCTTGTTCGTGGTGTGAACCAGCAGGGGCACGCCGGCATCGATGGCGGCCATGGTGGATTGCACGCTGACCGCATGTACCTGGACCATCACGCCGACCTTCTTCGCTTCGTCGAGGATGGCGCGTAGCACTTCCATCTCGCGGTCGGTGGGACCTGGAAACGACGTGAGCCCGATCTCGCCGGTGAATCTGACGCCCATCGCCGCCATCTTCCGTACTTCGCTACGGGCCTCTTCCGGCGTCAGCGCCAGACTCACCCTGCCGGAAGGGATGATGCGCGGGCCGTTGATCACGCCGCGGTCGATGCGATCCCGAAGCGTGATGTTGCCATCGGCCGGACCGCCGCCGGACAGGATCGTCGTGTAACCCGCTTCGAGCAGCGCCTGCATCTGTGCCTGCTCGTCCGGCCCGGTATTGACGTGCCGGTGCGCATCGATGAAGCCCGGCATGGCGGTCATGCCCTGCGCATCGACGACGGTCCCGCTCGGAGCGCTGGCGGCGCCCGGCACGACCGACACGATGCTGCCGGCATTCACCACGATCGAGCCGCGCTCGATCACCGACCCGTTCGCGGCGATGATGCGGGCGTTGGTGATGGTGAGGTCCTGCGCGGCGGCGATCTCCGCGCCGGCGCCAAGGCACAGCAGCGCGATCAGGGTTCGTGCGTTCATATCCAGGCCCGATCGGCGTCGTCGCCCCTAATGCGCGGCCTGCAGGTGTTCGCGCAGCAGGTCGCGGCCGAAGTCGCCCTTGAAGTCGCGCCACACCGAGTGCACATGGTTGCCGTCGTTCTGGGTGTTGTCGAACTCGATCAGGAAGGTCGGTCCCTGCACCCGGTAGTAGTGCTTCTGCCCGCGTTCGACCGGGCCGGCCCAGGCAAACGAGACGTTCTCCATCCCGGCGGCGCGCAGCTTGGCAATGCGATCGGCGGCGATGTCCGGCGCCATCAGGCCGCTGTAGACATCGATGAGCCGGGCGAGCAGGTCGCGTTGCGCGGCCGTCATCGCCGACGCCTTCAGCCCCGGCGGTGTGAGCGGGCTGATGTCGAGGGTGTTGCTGGTCACGATCTCGTTGGGTGCGGTCACGTTGATGATGGCGGTCGTCCGCTGGGCCGCGTCGAGCGCGGTGACCAGTGCCCGTCCGGCGTCTTCGAGCATACCGAGCACCCGCTGGCCCTTCTGCGGCCCTTCACGAACCTCCGCCGGGTTCGATCCGGCGAACGACGGCGTGCTGGCAACCGCCTTCCCGTTTACGACGGCGAAATGCAGCGAAACGTGATGCCCTTCGACCCGCCAGGCCCACGTGCCTTGGGCCGAAGGCGTTCCGAACACCGAGAACAGGTAGGCCTCGTGATCGCGGGCAAAGCGGGGCGGGCTCTCGATAACCTTCAGCACCTTCTCGAGCTCGATGATGGCGGAATAGGTGTCGTAGCCGCGCGCGCTCAGGCCGCTCTTCAGCAGTGCCTGCGCCAGCGCGCGCTGCGGCGGGGTCATCGCCTTGAGCATCAGGCCCTTGCGCGGAAACGCCTCGTTGGGAATGAAGTTCCAGCGCAGCCGCTCCTCGGCGTCGAGCGGAAAGCTGGCCTGCTGGCGCTGCTCCGGCGTCAGCGAGGCGAGAAAGCTGGCCGCCGCCGTCGTCATCGCCGCCGATGCCCGCTGTGCGGACACGACCGCGCCGGCCAACAGCCCGGCAAGGAGCACGACGGCAACCGCAAGGCGACGGGATGCGAAGCGCTTCATTGACACCTCTCCTAAACGAGTCGGCGCATGGTAACACTGCCCCACGGCCGGCGTGTCCCGGGCCGGCCTGCGCGACGGTCAGCGGTGTGCGTCCCGTCAGGTCGTCTGCGGACCGCGCAACTTCTCGGCCGCAAGGACCGTCTCGATCGCCTGAAGATCGGCCGGCTTGACCAGGTGGTGACGGAAGCCTGCCTGGCGCGCTCTCGAACGGTCCGACTCCTGACCGTATCCGGTGAGCGCGACGAGAAGGGTCCGCCTCAACGTTGGCAGTTCCCGGAAGCGTGCCGCCAGCTCGTAGCCATCCATGACCGGCAGGCCAATATCCAAGAAGGCGATATCCGGACGGAACTCACCGGCAAGCACCAACGCCGTCGGCCCGTCATGTGCGACGCGCGTCTCGTGGCCCATCGCGCAGAGGGCAGCAGCCAGCATCTCCGAACCGTCGACATTGTCATCCACCACCAGGATCCGGCGGCACTCCTGCGGCGGCGGCCCCGCCGGGCGCGGAGCCGGCTCCGGCGGCAGCGTGCCGTCGAGCGACGCTTCATGCCGTGCGGCGGGCAGGCGAACGACGAATTCGCTGCCCTTGCCGTGACCGTCGCTGAGCGCCGCCACGGTGCCGCCGTGCTGTTCGACGAGATTCTTGACAATCGTGAGCCCGAGACCCAAGCCTCCTTGGGCGCGGTCGATTGGTTGCCTCTCCTGCACGAACAGGTCGAAGATGCGCGGGAGCACCTCCGCGGCGATCCCGACGCCGCTATCGCGCACCCGCAGCACGACCTGGCCATGGTCGTCACTCGCGCGGATCGTGACGTGGCCACCCGGCGGGGTGTACTTCGCGGCGTTCGTCAGCAGATTCGACACGACTTGGCTCAGGCGAACCGAATCGCCGCGCACCGGCAGGCCTCGTCTCGGCACCTGGACGTCGAGGGTGTGCGTGCGTTGCTCCAGCAGTGGGCTGGCCATTTCGATCGCCCTGGCCACGACCTCGGCCATCTCGACAACTTCTTCCTTCAGTTCCACCTTGCCGCGGGCGATCCGCGACACGTCGAGCAGATCATCGACCAGTCGCGTCAGGTGCGTGACCTGCCGTTCGATCACCGTGCGCTCGCGTTCCGAGCCTTCGCTGCCGCGGAGGCGCATCAACTGCAGCGCTGTCAGAATCGGCGACAGCGGATTGCGCAGCTCGTGGCCGAGCATGGCCAGGAACTCGTCCTTCGCTCGGTTCGCCTGCTCGGCTGCCTGTAGCAGGTGCACGCGGTCCCGCTCGATCCGCGCTCGTTCGAGCGACTCCCAACAACGGCTCGCGACTCGCTGCACCAGTTCGACTTGGTCTGCCTCCCAGACCCGTGGGACGACGCTGTGCACCGCCATCGCTGCGGCGAAGCGCCCTTGCTTGCGAATCGGCACACAGATGAGCGCGCCGATCGCCGCCAGCGCGTATGACGGCCTGTCGGCAGCCGTGATCCGGGTGTCCGTCTCGACGTCGGTCACCACATACGGCTCGCCGGCGCGCAGCAGTCGCAGGCACTCCTCGCCAAACTGCGTGAAGGTGTAGCGTCCGATGATGCTCGCCGAGCCGTTGAGGTAGTTGCCGATGAGCAGGAAGGTATCCTGGTCAGGCTCCACCGTCGCATAGGCGCATCGGTTCACTTGCAAGTGCTCGCCCAGCCGCCTCGCAGCCGTCAACGCGATTTCTTCGGCGTCGGTCAACGGCCGGATCGTGTCGTCGAGGGCGACGAGGAAGCGGTCCCGCGCCTCGAGGCGCTTGCGGCGACGTGCATCGCGAGAAATCTTCGAGGCGCCGATGATCCGGTGATCACGGCCGCGAATCGGCGAGATGGTCAGGGCGACGTCAATCACCGTCCCATCCTTCCGTCGGCGCAGCGTATCGAATGGCGCGACGCGCTCACCGCTGCGGATGCGACGAACGACGGCGGCTTCCTCGTCCTCGCGACCGGCCGGGATGATGACTGAAATGGATTGCCCGATCACCTCGGCGGCGGCGTAGCCGTACAGGCGCTCGGCCGCTGTATTCCACGACGTGATGATCCCGGCTACATCCTGGCTGATGATCGCGTCCTCGGAGTTCTCCACGATCTCAGCCAAGCGCAGGGTGAGTTCGTCCGCCGCCCTACGGTCCGTGACGTCGCGCGTGAAGCAGCGTGTGTGAAGAAACTCATCCTCACGCCACGCCACATTCGAGTTGATCTGCACGAACCGGATCGAACCGTCCCGGTGCCGCAGGCGTGCCTCGTAGTTGAGGAGCGTCTCGCCCTGCGTGAGACGCTGCAGGATGTCCTCGATGACGGGGCGATCGACGTGGAACTCGGCGATGTTGTGACCGAGGTATTCCTCGCGCGAGTAGCCGAGCAGGTCCAGCTCCGTCTGGTTTGCCCACAGGATCGTTCCGTCCGGCCCGACCCAATGCAGCCCCTCGGCGGCATGATCAAGGCATCGTTGCAGCTCCTGCTCGACCCGTTCTACCAGCTGCCGTTCAAGCGCCGGCAGCGGATCGGGATCGCGGGCGTCATCCGAACGATGTGCGCTCATGGGTGTGTCGGTTCCAGATGGCCCACACGGCTCATCCCGGTGGGTCGTCATAGTGTCCAAAACGCCACGAGGACGCAAGCGGACTGAACCGTAGGCGGCGATTGCCGGCGCGGGCGGTGGGATACGAAGCCTTCGGACGCCGAGATATTCAGGGTCCTGGAACACGCCAGGACCATCAGACGTGCCGACCGCCGGGACCCGCCGCGGGCACGCCGCGCGGTCGTGGCTGAAGTGCGGAGTGCTCAGGCGCGACGCGCTGCACTCGTCCAGGCCTCACGCCTGACGGCCGGTGCCACACAGCTCGCGGAGCGCGGCGTCGAGCACATCGAAATCCAGCGGCTTGGCGAAGTGCCGATGGAACCCCGCGGCACGGGATCGCTCGCGATCGGCTTCCTGCGCATAGCCGGTAATCGCGCACAGCCGGATCTCGTCTCCGCCCGGCAACTGGCGTAATCGCTGCGCCAACTCATACCCATCCATCACGGGGAGTCCAATATCCAGCAGCGCAACGTGGGGCTTGAACTCCGCGGCGAGTAGGATCGCCGCCGGCCCGTCGTGGCCGTCGCGCACCCGGAAGCCCCGCGACCTGAGCGCCTCGACGAGCATGTCCGCCGCATCTCGGTTGTCGTCGATGACCAGGATGCGGACGTCCGGCGCGATGGCCGCCGTCGCTGACGCCGCGCTGGGCCCGCGGTCGGAGAACGCCGCGGGCGCGGCAGCCGAGTCGCTGATTGGCAGACGGACCACGAACTCTGCGCCGCGGCCGGCGCCCTCGCTGTGCACCGACACCGTGCCGCCATGCATCTGGGCGAGACTGCGCACAATGGTCAGCCCGAGCCCGAGGCCCCCTTGGGAACGTTCCGACGTTTGCCGCTCCTGCGCGAAGAGGTCAAACACCCGCGGCAGCATTTCCGGCGTGATGCCGATGCCGGTGTCGCGGATGCGCAGGACGACATCGTCATCCCCCCGCTCGGCGACGACCGTGATGCAACCGCCCTGCTCGGTGTATTTGGCTGCGTTGGCGAGCAGGTTCGAGACCACCTGTGCGAGTCGCAGCGCGTCTCCGTCGACCATCAGGCCGTGCCTGGGGACGTGCACATCCAGCGTGTGCCGACGCTGCTCGATCAACGGGCTGGCAAGTTCGATACCCTTCGCCACGACGTCACTGATGTTGACGCGTTCCCGTTTGAGCTCCACTTTGCCCCGCGCAATCCGCGAGACGTCGAGCAGGTCGTCGACGAGCCGCGTCAGATGCTTCACCTGCCGCTCGATGACCGAGCGTTCTCGTTCTGCAGACCCATCGCCCCGCAGCCGCATCAGTTGCAGCGCAGTCTGAATCGGGGCCAAGGGGTTGCGTAACTCGTGTCCGAGCATCGCCAGGAACTCGTCCTTGGCCCGGTTCGCGGCTTCGGCCGCCGCTTTTGCCACCTCGGCGTCCTGCACGGCCGCACGCTGCTGCGCCGCATACCGCCGAACTGAACGGAGCAGGCGCACATTGTCAATCGCGGTCGTCGCCTGCGTTGCGGCGACATTCATCAGGAGCTGCTGGCGGCGGTCCGATGCAGGCGGGCGAAGGAATCCGGCGGCGATCAGGCCGTACTCAGCGTCGATGGCGAGCGGCCGAACGAGCAGGTGCAACGTCCCCGACCCGCGCGGGTCCGCAACCTGCATCACCTCATCGGGATCATGCGCGCGAGCCCAGGCACGAAGGCCAGGACCGAGCGTCGCGGCGATACGTGGGTCCGTCTCGGTGCGCCCGGTTTGCGCGACGGCAAGCTCGCCGTGTTCAGCATCGCCGTGCAGCGCGACGTAGACGAAGTCAGCCTCGAGGACGGTCAACAGCGACGCCGCCAGGCTCTCGACAATCCTGAGCGGCTCCGCGCCGAGCCAGATGGCCGGCAACATGGACAGCGCGACGACATCCCGTACCGTGCGATCGGCGGTCGCATCCCGCGCTGCCGGGGGTGTGACGCTGGCTGGCTCCATGCGCCGCTAGTTCGTCGTCGCACTGCTCGAGTGCTTACGACTCTGCAACTCCCGCAAGAATTCCGTCGGCGGAACGTACAGCGGATTGTCCTGAAGCACGTCCGCCGATGATGACCATCGGGTGGGTGCGGAGCACGTCCATCACCACGCTGCCGCTGTGGCGATTCAGGTCGTAGACGCAGACGATCGGATCCGGGTATTTCGCGGTGACGAAGTTCAACTTGGTTTCGTACTCGACGATGTCGGTGACGCCGGGCACCGTTTCGAGGGCCCATTCCATGTTGCCCATCAGCCGCGTCAGCTTGTGCGTTGCGCGATTCGCTTCGAGCAGCTCGGTGAGGATGCGGATCATCCGGTCGCCGTCGAAGTGGCCGTCCAGAAGGTAGGCTTCCTCCCACGTACGCACTTCCAGCTGCCCGGTGCGCTCGCCCGCGGCCACGTCGATGCCGGCATCCTCGCAGGCACAGAGATGATCCTGCCGGTGACGTCCATCGACGACGTGGAACAATTTCTCGCCGCGTTCGAACCCCTCTTGAAAGAACGGCATCAGCACCTTGTTCTGTTCGTCTTTCGAATGGAAGAACGCGCAGATATGAGCTGCCTTGAGGGTTCGGCCTGCAAGGCGGACAGGTGCGGCTGTCGACATACATGGTTCTCCTGCTCGTGAGGCCGGTCGAATGACGCGATGCCGACGCGACGTAGCGAAGCGGCCGGCAGTGCTGGCGCGCAGCATGCTAGCACCCGCGGGTCGAAAGCTAGCTCATCTGCCGTGGGCTGCCGACACCGCCGGGAAGGTGCCGGCCGTGCGCCACAACGGGTCTGTTGCGCTGCGGCGAGCACAATCAGTGCGTCCGCTTCGCGAACGCATCACCGACTCGCAGCGCCAGCGAAGATGTGTTCGCGTGCGCCATGTTCGACGTCACAGCGATCGTCAGGCCGCTGTCCTGCCGTGTCAGCAGCGACATGACCGAGCCGCCGGCGAGATCACCGGTGACACCGCCCGGATTCGTAGCCAAAGCCACCCGCACGGCGCGAAGGGGTGACCGCTGGCCCCGCCGTGCCGATGTTGAATCGCGTGGCCGGTGTGACCGACGCCCGGCTGGCGATGTCACGCCATCCGAACCCTTCGGCCCAGACGATGCTGCCGCCGGCGCCGCGTCGCCGACCGACGGCACCGCCCGCGCCTCGGCAAACAGCGGCGCTGTCACC
>CAWJWY010000003.1:0-525000 GCA_963846685.1 uncultured Acidobacteriota bacterium
CGCCTCGATCGACTTGACGACGTCGCCGCTGATCAACTTGGTCTGCGAGAGCGCCTGCTCCGCCAGCGTGCGGACGGCCCGCTCGACAGCTTCCTTGGCTTCGTCGGTCTTGGGCTTGAATTCCTTCTTCAGCAGGAAATCGAATTCGTTGGCTTCAAGCGTTCCGACGGTCGCTTGCTGGTCCTGCTGGGATTTCGGGTCGGCCATGGCCTGTTCTCCGCTCGGTTACGAGGAGGGTTCGTCGGTGGAATTCTTGGTCGTGGCGAGCGTCTGCAGCAGCGCCGGATCCTGCAGCAGCTTGCTGACCAGCTCCTCCGCCCCGCTCTTGCCATCCATATAGGTGATCAGATTCGCCAGCTGCTGCCGGGTTTCGAGCAGCTTGCCGAGGGCATCGACCTTGCGGGCGATCGCCGCCGGGGAGAAGTCGTCCATGCTCTCGAAGGTCAGCTCGACGCTGATGTTGCCTTCTCCCGTCAACGTGTTCGGCACCTGGAACGCGGCGCGCGGCTTCAACGCCTTCATCCGGCTGTCGAAGTTGTCGACGTCGATCTCGAGGAACTTGCGGTGCTCGACCGGGGCCAGTGGATCCGCCGGCTTGCCGGAGAGGTCGGCCAGAACGCCCATCACAAATGGCAGCTGGATCTTCTTCTCCGCGCCGTACAGCTCCACGTCGTACTCGATCTGCACCCGTGGTGCCCGGTTCCGCGCGATGAATTTCTGACTGCTTGCCTTTGCCACCACTCACCTCCCAGGTCCACGTCGGTGGACCGCTACCGTCGTCCTACTCGCTCTGTGCTTCCGTGATGCCGCCGGCGAGCATCGCCTGGCCCACCGCATCCGGCGCAACGTCGGCGAGCACTTCCAGAAAGTTCTTCGACACCAGCCGCTTGGCGCGGTCCACGAACATCGGGATCGGGCTCGACGGCTCGTTGCGCCGGAAGAAGTCCGCCACCGCATCGAGGGCGCGAATCGCGTCCTGCCGTGAGGTAATCGCCCCGACGGCAACCACGCCCGCCGCCGCAGCTGCCGGCGGGCTCGCCGCCGCGTCGTCGGCGGGCGCCGCACCGGCGCGGGCAGCGAGCCGTGGCCCGAGCAGCCGCTCCATCTTCGAAAGCTGCGCGCCGAGCGGATCGAGCGCCGGCACCGCATCCATCCCGCCTTCCCGCAGCATCGCCGCCTCGATGCTCTTCACCGCGGCCGCGGCCGCGACCACCGCCTCGTGCAGTCCGGCGAGCTGCTCGATCGGCATCTCCGTGAATGCCGCGTCGATCCGTGTGCCATCCGGCGGTGTCTCGCTGCCCGCCGGCTTCAGCACGCCGGCGACGATGTCGAGGTCGCGCAGGCTGAAGTTGCCATGCTGGCGGCTGCTGACCAGCGGCAGCCGCCGCACGGCATCGACGATGGCGAATGGGTCGGCGAAGCAGTTCAGCGCGTTCTTGCGGATGACCGCATCCTCGTCCAGGCGTGGATAGACCTGCAGCCAATGCCGCTCGAGCCACGCGGCGGCGGCGCCGACCGCATCAGCGAACGCCGCAAAACCATCAGTGCGCAGTGCGGCGGCGCCGAGATAGGTCAGGATCCGGAGGTCCTTGCTCTTGCTCAGGGCTTCGAGCGCCCTGCTGCGAACCTCCGCCCAGGCAACCGGAGACTCGTCATCGTACGGGGCGCGCTGGCCGAACACCCTGAACGCGGCAAGCGATGCCAGCAACGGTGTGTCTTCGAGATCCTCCCCGCACGGCTGTCCTTCCGTGATGGGTTGCAGCAGGTCCTGGTCCTGCCATGGACCACTCATACGCGGACATCTCCGCCCGTCCGTCGCACCCGCGGTGCGTCGGCGAGCCAAGCCGCGCCGGCAGGTGGTGCGAGTCCTGGGGCACTGGCGTTGGGGTAATTGCCGGCTGAATTACTGGGAGCCGGACTGGATTCTAGTCGCTTCTCTTCAAAAGTCCAGAGCCGAAAATGCAGCGTATACGGCCGCCGAGCTTCGATCGTGTGGCCGGTCTCGCGCATCTATACGTAGGCGTCCACGACGACGACGGTCACGTTGTCAGGTGCACCAGCGTCCAGCGTCGCCTTGAGCAGGCTGTCGACGGCGACGCGGATGTCCTCGTGCACCATCAATTGCTGAATGTGCTCGGCCGGCACCGCTCGCGTCAGGCCGTCGGAACACAGCAGAAACCGATCGCCGACCTGGACACGATCGCGGTACAGATTCAGCGCCAGCATCGGCTCGCCGCCGACCGCCCTGGTGATTGCGGTTGATGGCTGCCCGGCCAAATCGCCGCCCGACTCCTCCAGCAGGCTGTGATCGCGCGTGAGCTGCTCGAACTGCCCGTCGCGCAGGCGATACAACCGGCTGTCACCGGCCCACAGCACCGCGCAGCGCGTGCCGCGGGTGAACAACGCCACCACCGTCGAGCCGGAGCGCACGGCGTTGTGCTCCCGTTGCGACGCGCGCACCAGGTGATCGTCGACCTCCTGGATGCGGTCAGCCGCCGACTGGAGCATCTGCTCGAAGCTGGCTCCCGGCACGAAGTCGGCCAGCGCGTCGCACACCATCCGGCTCGCCACCTCGCCGTCACTGTGTCCGCCGAGGCCATCGGCGACGACCCAGACGCCAACCTCGGCGCGCTCCAGGAACGAGTCCTGGTTGATGCGCCGCACCTTGCCGACGTCCGTGACCCCCGCCGACCTGAACCGCGGCGGCGCCGGGTCGTCGCCGGCCAGCCAGTCGTCGGTCGCGGTCAGCGCCAGTGGCTCCAGCGACGGCTCCAACGACGGGACCGCCTGCCAGCGATGCTCCGTCCAGGCGCCGTCGAGCAGCGCCGCGAACGCGTCGGGTTGGGGCAGGCCCCTGGTAATCAAGCAGCTTGGCTCGACCATCGCTGACCCCTCGGTCCACCAGAGCACGAGCGGGTCGTAGAGCTCACACAAGCGCCGCGAGACGAGCTGTTCCCACACCGCTGACAGCCGCAACGTCGACCCGAGGGACACCTGCCAGCCGATCGCCGCACCGCCGTCGCCGAGTATCGCTGCGCCGCTTCCGTCCATCGTCGCGGTCACGGCCGCGGCCGGCGACAGGTCCGCGGCGAGCGCGCTGACGCGGCGATCGAAGGCGTCGAAGTCGACGCGCTCGGCCTCGAGCGTCTCGATCGCCAACCGCTCCGCCCGGTCGAAGAAGCCGTCGAGCGCCGTTGCCGCGGCGACGACGTCTGCATCGGGCGCCAGGGCGGCGACCAGCGTCAGGTGGAAGTAGCGCCCGACACGATCGACGCTCGGCACCATCAGTCCGACAACGGGTGCGGCGCCGAAGGTGCCGGCGGCACACGCGAACCGCCACGCGGGGCTTGTCAGGTAAACGTCAAGCCAGCGGTTGCCTAACGCGGCGCGGCTGGCGGCAAAGAATTCCTGCAGCCAGCCGTCCCAGGCGTCGACGAAGTCGTTGGCGACTCGCCGGCGCAGGAAATCGCCATGACTCGGCAGCTTGCCGTAGAACCCGACCTCGACGTCCGGCAGCACGCCCATCATCCGCAACGGAACTGCTGCAGGAGCCGCTTGCCGAACGGGTGGCGGACGCTCGCCGCCTCGATGGGCACCTGCGCGGAATGGCCGCCTTTGCTGAAGGTGACCGTGGAGCGGAAATCGCTGTCAGCACGCGCCTGGCTGACGTCGAGCAGCCGGAACCACGCCCAGGCGCCTTCGAAGCCGACGTTGGTTCCGCCACCGCCCTCGTCCTCGAAGGCCACGGCTGCCGCACCCGGGTTGGGCCCAGGCCACGTGATCCGCTTCGGCTGCACCGCGGCATGGCGATACTCGAACGGCTGTCCGTCGATGTCGAGCGTGAACTTGCGCGACTGGACGTCGAGCGAGTCGGGCGGCAGCAGGGTGAAGCGCACCTCGACGTCCTGAGAGTTGGTCTTGAAGAACACGACGCGGATCTGCTCGGCAGCCTCGAACTGGCGCAGCATCGCAGCGGTATCCGCCGACCACTCCGCCCGACGCGTCCGTGCGCCAGGCCCAGCGGCTGCCGGAGCGGTCCACCAGTTCGGACAGCTCGCTCTTGAAGAAGTTGTCGTAGACGCCGCCGTAGCCGAACAGGCGGCCGAAGTCGAGCAGCGGCACGTCGACCGAGGCACCGGCGACAAACGGGTACTTACCGTTGACGATCGTGGTGCACTCCTTGACGACCTCCTCCTGATAGCGGGTCTCGATCAGATCGCGCGCTTCGCCGCGCACCGCCCGCGCGGCGCCGCTGGCAATGTCGGTGACGACGGAGCCGATGCTGTCCGGCAGTGGTGCCGCCTCGCGGCGCAGACTCTCTGCGCTCTCGCTGACGGAGTTGATCGCCTGGGGATTGCCGGCGCCGGTCTTGCCTACCTGTTCACCAACCGGGGCCAGCTTCTGCTGCAGGTCCTGCAGCTTCTGGATCACGCCGTCGATCTGCGCCGCCCCCTTGTCGCCAGTCACCAGCTTGTGGATGGCAGCAAAGTGCGCCGTCACCTTGGCGCCCGGGACCGCGGCGGCGACGCCGAGACGCCGCTGCCCCTCGCCGATGATCTTGTCGACGCCTGCGCCGAGGCCACCGAGAATGCCCGGCTTGGCCGGCTCGGGCGGCGGCGCAAGATAGGTGTTCTCGTCGACGACCACCAGCAGGCCGCGCAGCGGCGACGTCGGTGCGCCGAGAATCTCCAGCGCTTCCTTGGTCGCCGCGATCGAGGTGAGCGGCGCCACCTGGATGTCGGCCAACACCTGGTCCCAGGCGTCGATGTAGTCGTTTTCGTAGAGGGCGATGAACTCCTGCTTGAGCTGCGCCGTCGGCGTCACCCGCGCGCGCTCCTCGCCCCAGACCCAGTACTCGTCAACGAACTGCTTCACCAGGCCGTCGATGCTGCTCTTGACGATCTCGTCGAAGACCGGCTTGGTGTAGATGCTCCTGACCGGTTGCGTCAGGCTGACGCCGCTCTTGCGGCGGAGCACCCGCTCGGCGCCGAGCCCGGCCTTCTGATCGAGCCGGACCTCCCGTGCCGTATCGTCGGCGTAGTAGATCTGCGTGTAGCGGTACAGCAACCCGGCCTTCGACGCCAGCCGCAGCGTGCTGCGCGCCTGGGCGACGAGGTCCGGTTTCATGTCCACCTTGCGCAGCCCGGCGGCGTTGTCCAGCAGGCTGCGGAAGTGGTTCGACGCCGACGCCGCGCGATCGGGGTCGTTGGCGTAGGCGTCCTGAAATTCGAGGTCGACGAGATACTGCAGCCGCTTCTTGTCGAGGTGCTCGGGCAGGCCGAGCATCAGGTAGCCGCGGAGATAGGAATAGAGCTGATCCGTCTCGGCGGCGTACTGCGTCAGGCGCTGGGCGAACCGATCGGCGACGTTGTTCAGCAGCGCGCCATCGAGTTCGCGGACGTAGGCGTCCCGCGCCGCGCCGCCAAGCGCGCGACCCTGGAACAGGCCCCAGCGCATCGACCAGGGTGCGCCGTCCGCCTCGTAGCGATTGGCGGCGTCGACCACCTGGCGGACGCGGTCCAACCGCGGCAGCGCCTGGTCCAGCGAACCGGTGGGCGGCACGGGTGGCACCTCGGCGAGCCTGGAGACGTCGGCGCCGACGGCGTCGATGTAAGCGCTGTTGCGGTTGTAGCTGACCGTCCACAGCACCAGGCCCGCCACCGCCACCACCGCCATCGCCACGTAGGCGCCGAGCGCGGCCGCCGCCTTCTGCACTTCGAAGCGGCGGTTCACTCCGGCAAGGCCCGATTCGCCGAGCAGTACGTCCTTGAGCAGCCGTTCGATGAAGTAGGCCTTGCCACGGCCCGGCGGCGGCATGACCGCTCCATCGGCTACGCCGAACCGTCGGCCGAGCGCGCCGACCAACCGGTCGATCGGCGTGCCCTCCTGCGTGCCGCTGGTGAAGTAGACGCCGCGCAGCAGGACCTGCTGGTCGAAGCGGGTCGACGTGAATACGTCGGTGAGGAAGTCGGCGAGGGTGTCCGCGCAGCGAGGCCATCTGCTGCGGGAAGCCGAAGATGGCCGTGCGCCGGCGCAGGTCCCGGTCGCTCGTCCATGCGGCCGAGCACGCGCTCGTTCAGCCGGCGCGATCAGGGCGTCGAACTCCGGCACGAACGCCGCGGCGGCTCGCGCCGGCGGCGGTCTGCTGGAACGGGAAGGTCATGCCCCAGACCTGCTCGCGCCCCTCCTGCGTCAGGTCGTCGAAGAACTCGGTGAAGCCGGCGACCAGGTCGCACTTGGTCAGCACACGTAGACCGGCAGCTGGACTTCTGCAGATGCTCGTTGAGCTCGTCGGCAGGCCGGCGCGCGCCGCAGCGAGGGCGCCTCCGCTCGTCCGCCGCTGCATCAGGTCGGCACCGAATCGCCACGATGACGCCGTTGAGCGGCCGGCGGCGCGTCTGCTTGCAGCAGTGTCGAGGAAGTCCTTCCAGCCGGCCTGTCGGGTCGGCGGCCTCGCTGTCCTGCGTGGTGTAGCGGCCGGCGGTGTCGAGCAGCACCGCCTCGTCGGTGAACCACCAGTCGCAGTTGCGCGTGCCGCCGACGCCCGCGCAGCGCCTGCGCGCCCGACGCTTGCGCCAGCGGGAAGCGCAGGCCGGAGTTCAGCCAGCGCCGTCGTCTTGCCCGCGCCGGGCGGGCCGATGATCGATGTACCAGGGCAACTCGTAGAGCGTGTGGCCGCTGCGGCGTTTCTGGCCGAGGGCGGTCGTTGCTTCCTCGGCAAGGCGCTCTCGCAGCGGCGCCTCTGCGTCCGGCTCGCTCTGCGCCTGCCGCACGACGGCGGCGACCAGCTGATCGCTGGCGCGACCGGCGCGGACCCGCTTGAGGATCACCGACAGCAGCCAGCCGGCGACGACCAGGCCCCATGGCCGGGCGTTCACCGATTTCATCCATAGTCGATGAAGCCGAAATACGGCCCGGCACCAGATGAAGATGCCCGACGACACCAGGCCCAGCACCACCGGCAGCACGCGTCGTAGAGTGGAAACATGGTGATTACTCGCGCAGGTGAATCGATCTCGACGCGACGGTTCTGGCCGGTCCGCAGCCGTCGTTTCTGGCGTCGCAACCGGCTGCGACGCGCCCTTGCCGTCCCACACGGAATCGCGCCGGTGTCGCGCTGCAGAATGCGGGCGACGTTCACCGCCCGCTCGCGCGACAGCTCGAAGTTGTTCGGGTAGCGCAGCGACCGCAACGGCTGGTTGTCGGTGTGGCCCGTCGCCCACCCCGGCCCTGGCACCTGTTCAAGGGCCTGGCCGACGCGCGTCAGCAATGCCTCGGCGGCGCTGGGCGTGCGCAATCTTCCCGGAGGCAAACAGGTTGCTGCCTGACAAGGGTCACCAGCGTCCGCGCGCCGTTCGTCGACGCTCAGCGCGCGGGCCTGCTCCTCGGCGCGAGCAGTTGCTTCAGGCTCGGGCCGAGTGGCGGCGCCGCCGCGCGGGGTGCGAAGTCATCGGTGCCGATCCCCGCCAGCGCGGCGTAGGCGCCGCCCGGTTGGCCAGCGTGGTGTGATACACGCTGAAGGCGATGGCCAGCACGGCGGCGGCGGCGGCGCCAACCATCCACCACGGGACATAGCGAATCAGCCGGTTGCGGCGATCCTGGACGCCCTGCCACTGCAGCGACAGCTCCGGCTGCGGCACGCCGCGGCGCGTCCGGATCGTGCGACAGCACTCTGCTGCGCCTCGGCCGGCGGACGCCACGTCTGCACCTGGTACTTGCCCTTGAACACGAGGGCAATGCAGAGGCTACTGCAACTCCATCAGGTCGAGATGGCGTCCGGGATTGGGCGCAATCCGCTCGCAGCATCGAAGAACTTCTCGCCGCCCCACGTCTCCTTGCCAGCGCCAGCAGCAGCGGCCGCGCCCAGCGGTCTGCGCGCCCCAGGGGGTCGACAGCACCGCTTCGTCGAGCGCTGCAGCGCGTAGCGGGCGGCAAGGACGATCTCGTCGGCGACGCCGGCCCGCGCTCGTTCCTCGAACTGCCGCATCTCGGCAAGCACGTGACGACGGAGTGCCGGGACATCGGGCATTGCCAGCGCGCGGACGTGTCCGGCCAGCAGCAGCAGCGGGCTGGCCGCGCGGACCAGCGGGTTCAGCCCTGTTCCGAGCGGTCGCCGGCGAGCGGCGCCGCATCGGCGTCGCTCGCCGCAACCGCCACCGCACGCGGTGCGCCGACGACCGTCGCATCCGCGGCGCCGCGCCGGCCCGCACCGGGCCGTGGCCGCAGCACCGTGGCGTCGGCCGGGTTGAATGGATTGTCGATTCGGGCATCGGCACGGAACCCTATCTACCGCTCGCGCCCACCGCGCGCGTCAACCGCGAATGGCCCGAGAACTTCTTGAGCGCCAGGCCGGGGAACTCGCCCGGCTGGCGAGTTCCCCGGCCTGGCGCTCGAGTTCTGGGCGATTCGCGGTTGACGCGCGCGGTGGGCGCGAGCGGTAGATAGGGTTCCGTGCCGATGCCCGATATCGACGATCCGTTCAATCCGCCCGACGCCACGGTGCTGCGGCCGCGGCCCGGCGCGGGCCGGCGCGGCGGCGCCGAGGCGACGGTCGGCGCCCGCGCGCCGCTGGCGGTAGCGCGACGCCGATTCCCGCCGCCGCCGGCGAGCCCTCGGCATCGGGCTGAACCCGCTGGTGCAGGCGGCCAGCCCGCTGCTGCTGCTGACCGGCAGCATGCGCGGCGCGCACGCCGGCGATGGACGTGTCCGGCCTGCGTCGTCACGCGCTCGACGAAGATGCGGCGGTTCGAGGAGCGCGCGCGCGCCGTCGGGCGTCGCGCAACGAGATCGTGCTGGCGGCGCGCTATGCGCTGTGCGCCGGCCTCGACGAAGCGGTGCTCTCGACGCCGTGGGGCGGCGCAGAGCGAGTGGGCGCAGCACCCGCTGCTGCGTGGCGCTGCACCGCGAGGCGTGGGGCGGCGAGAAGTTCTTCGAGATGCTCGATCGCATCTCGGTCGATCCGGCGCGGCACATCGACCTGATGGAGCTGCAGTACCTCGTGCTGGCCCTCGGATTCACCGGCAAGTACCAGGTGCACGAGCGCGGCCACGAACAGCTGGCCGACGTGCAGCAGGAGCTGTATCGCACGATCCGCGACGCATCGCGGCGCGCCGCAGCCGGAGCTGTCGCTGCAGTGGCGGGCGCTCGAGGATCGCCGCAACCGGCTGATCCGCTATGTGCCGTGGTGGGTGGTCGGCGCCGGCGGCGCTGGCCATGCTGGCGGTGACCTTCGGCGTCTATCTACACGCGCGCTGGCCGACCGCGCCGCGCCGATCCACGCCAAGCTGGCGCGGATCGGCATCGAGGAATTCGCAGCGCGCCGCCGCCGCGCCGCCGCCGCCCGGCCCGACGCTCAAGCAGCTGCTCGCGCCGGACGAGGCAGGCCGGCGCGCTGACGCGTCGACGAGACAGGGCGCGGCGGACGCGTGGTCACGCTGACGGGCAGCGATCTGTTCGCGTCGGGCAGCGCCAGCGCCGAACGCCGGCGTACGCAGGCACGCTCGACGCGCATCGCCGCGGCCCTCGAACCAGGTGCCGGGCCGGGTCTCGTCGATGGGCCACACCGACGATCAGCCGATCACGTCGCTGCGCTTCAGCGACAACTTCGAGCTGTCCCGCGAGCGCGCGGTGAGCGTCGCCGAGGCGTCCTGCAGCGCGACGCTCGACAAGCCGGCGCGATTCGAGTCGGACCGGCGGGTCGGCGCGTCGCAGCCGTCTGCGACGCCGGATTCGACGCCCGAGAACCGCGCGCGCAACCGGCGCGTGGAGATCGTTCACGTCCGGTGAGCGCTGACGCTAACTCGAGACCACTGCATGCTGCGCATTTCTGCAAGCGCCGTCGCTGTCGTGGCTGCTGATCGGCTTCTCGCTGATCGTCGCTCTTCATCTGGTTTGCCGGGCCGTCTTTCGCGTTCGCCGACTACCGGCCGCTGGAATCCGGCGACCGCGCGGCTCATCGCCATCGGCCTGGTCGTCGGCGTGCTGGCTGCTGTCGGCGGTCTGTCAAGCGGCTGCGCGCCTACCGGGCCAGCGACAGGCTGGTGGCCGCGGTCGTCGCAGCAGGCCGCAGGCGAGCCGGGACGGCCGAGCGCCGAGGCGCGTGCAGCTGCGCGAGCGGTTCGAGCGAGGCGGTCGCCACGCTCAAGCGAGCAGCGCCGCAGCGGCCACAGCCTCTACGAGCTGCCGTGGTACGTGATCATCGGCGCGCCCGGGATCGGGCAAGACGACGGCGCTGGTCAACTCCGGCCTGAAGTTCCCGCTCGAGCAGCGGGTCCGGCAAGGGCGCGCTGCGCGGCGTCGGCGGCACGCGCAACTGCGACTGGTGGTTCACCGACGAGGCGGTGCTTCCTCGACACCGCCGGCCGCTACACGACGCAGGATTCCGACGCCGCCGCCGACAGCGCCGGCTGGAGCGAGTTCCTCGCGCTGCTGCGCAAGTACCGCCAGCGCCGGCCGATCAACGGCGTGATCCTGACGATCAGCGCCCAGGACCTGATGGCGCAGAGCGCCCGGCGCGCGGAGGCGCACGTCGAGGCGGCGCGCCGGCGGCTCGACGAGCTGAATCGCGAGCTGCAGATCCAGCTGCCGGTCTACCTGATGGTCACCAAGTGCGACCTGGTCGCCGGCTTCACCGAGTACTTCGACGACCTGCCGCAGGACGGCCGCGGCGCAGGTCTGGGGCGTGACCTTCCCCTACGAGCAGACGCTGCAAGCGGCGAGGCCGCCGCAGCGTTCCCGGCCGGAGTTCGACGCGCTGATCACCCGGCTCAACGAGCGGGTGTTCGGCCGGGTCGAGGAGGACCGCGACGTCGCGGCGCCGCACGGCGATCTTCGCGCTTTCCGCAGCAGATGGCGGCGCTGCGCGGACGCGCTCGACCGCAGTTCGTCGAGCGACGTCTTCGACTCGACGCGGTTCGACCAGCAGGTGCTGCTGCGCGGCGTCTACTTCACCAGCGGCACGCAGGAGGGCACGCCGATCGACCGCCTGCTCGGCGCGATCGGCCGCCGCTTCGGCGTCGCCGCCGAAGCGGTGGCGCCGCCGCCGGGCCGCGGCAAGGCCTACTTCGTCGAGCGCGCTGCTGAAGGACGTGATGATCGGCGAGTCCGGGCTGGCCGGCGTCAACCGCCGGTTCGAGGTGCAGAAGGCGGCGGCGCAGCTCGGCGCCTACGCGGCGATGGCGCTGGTCGCGGTGCTCGGCGTGCGTCGCTGCTGGACGGTCAGCTACAGCCGCAACCGCGCCTACGTCGACGACGGTCGGCGCCGACGTCGCCGCGGCTCGACGAGGTGCCGCCGGTGCGCGCGCGGCCGCGTCGCTCGACGAGCGCTGCTGCCGCGGCTCGACGCGGTGCGCGGCGGTGGTCGATTCGGCCAACCGCCATGACGCGACGACCACGCCGTGGTCGATGCGCTGGGGCCTGTATCCAGGGCACGTCGCTCGGCGACGCGGCGCGCGACGCCTACGTGCGCGAGCTCGACGGCGCGCTGCTGCCGCACGTCGCCGCGCGGTTCCGGCAGCGCCTGGTCGAGTACGCCGCCGAGCCGGAGAAGCTGTACGCGTACCTCAAGGGCTACCTGATGCTCGGCGACCCGCAGCACCTCGACAAGCGAGCAGCTGCAGTACCTCGCCGACCTCGAGTGGGATGCGGCCTACGCCAGCGATCCCGACGCGCGGCGCGTCGGTGTCGCAGCACTTCCAGCAGCCTGCTCGACGCACGGACGCGTCCTGCGGCGCAGTCCGCTCGACGCGGCGCTGGTCGCGCAGGCCCGCAGCACGCTCGAGCAGGCGTCGACCGGCCGGGCTCATCTACCGCTACGTCCGGATCGCGCTACGCCAACGACACGGCGCGCGACGCTGCGGCTCGATCTGAAGGCCGGCCTCGGCGCCGAGCGGGTGCTGCGGCGGAAGAGCGGCGCCAGCCTGGCGCGAGCCGATGCCGAGCATCTTCACCAAGCCGGTGTTCGAGGAGATCAAGGCAGACGGGCACCGTCGACGTCTGTGAAGCAGTTCGTCGACGAGTACTGGGTGTGGGGCGACGACGCGGCCGTCGATCACCGCGCACGGCGCACGCTGCACGCACCGACGTTGATCGAACCTCTACGAGAGCGACTACATCGCCGCGTGGGACCGGATCGCTCGAGGACATCCAGGGCGCGCCGCTGACCTCATTGGCCGAGACCAAGGAAGCGCTGGCGATCCTCGGCGGCGCCGACGTCGCCGCTGCGCGGCGCTGCTGCAGGTCGTCGACGAGAACACCTACCTCGTCGCAGCCGGCCCGAGCCGGCCAAGCCGGGCGTCATCGGCGGCGTCACCGACAGGTGTCGAAGAACGTCCTGCGAAGCCGGCAAGCAGAAGCTCGGCGTCGTCGACCGCGGTGCCCGGCGCGCGGGTGACGGCGCATTTCGCAGCGCGATCCACCGGCTGGTCGGCGGCGGCACCGGCGCCGCGCCGATCGACGGCGTGATCCAGAAGCTGCAGGAGCTTGCAGCCAAGCTGCAGCCGATTGGCCCGACAGGTCGGCGGCACCAACCCCGGCGATCCCGCAGCTCGATCGCCTCGGTCGGCCAGACCGCGAACGAGTTGAAGCGCGACGCGGCGCCGCTGCCGGCGGGCATCGCCGCGGTGCGTCTCGGACATCGCCAACAGCGCGTCCAGCGCGGTGCGCGGCGGCGTCGCGCCAGACGCTGCAGAACCGCTATCGAGCAGGACGTGCGTGCAGGGAGTGCGCGGCGATCGTCAGCAACCGCTATCCGTTCACCGCCGGGCCGCCACGACGGACGTGCCGTTGGCCGACTTCGGGCGGCTGTTCGGCTATGGCGGCGTCTACGACACGTTCTTCAAGGAGCGAGCTCGCCGATCTGGTCGACACCTCGCGCAGCCAGTGGGCCTGGCGCAGCGACGCCTCCGGCGCGGCGGTCGGCGGCTCGGTGGCGATGCTGCGCCAGTTCGAGGCTGGCGGAGCGCATCCGCGACGATGTTCTTCCGCGCCGGGCATCGCAGACGCCGGAGCTGACGTTCACGGTCGACATGCCCGACCTCGACATGGCGACGCTGCGCTTCGGGCTCGACCTCGAGGGCACAGTCGTTCGAGTACCGGCACGGGCCGGAGCATGCCGAAGGCGGATGACCTGGCCGGGGCCGAAGCCGGGCCAGGTCGTGGCCACGTTCGAAGGCGAGGGCGGGGCCCGGCAGAACATCGCCGTCGAAGGAGCCTGGGCGTGGTTCCGCCTGCTCGACGGCGCCAGCGTCGAGCCGGAATCGGAGATCCGCCTACCTGTTCGCCCTGCAGCGCGGCGGACACGGCGCAGCGTGCGGGTGAGGCGCGCTGAGCATCCGCAACCCGTTCGGCAAGCGGCTGCTGCAGCAGTTCAGGTGCCGGTGACCCGCGGTCGGTGACCGCCACGGCCGATGGACGTCGGGTTCTACGGCAAGCTGCCCAGCCACGGCGATTTTCTGCGCCGCCGCGTCGTCCGACGCGTTCGTCGGCGCGTGGGACAGCTGGCTGCAGGAGTGCTTCGCGGCGAGCCGCGCCGCGCTCGGCGACCGCTGGCTCGACGTCTACCTGACGAGTCCGGCCTGGCGATTCGCGTCTGCGCGCCGGGCGTGTTCGGCGATCACGCCGATGATCGGCCTGATGGTGCCGAGCGTCGATCGCGTCGGCCGCTACTTCCCCCTGACGATCGTCGCCGCGCTGCCCCGACGGAGCCGACGTCGTCGTGGCGGCGGCCGCGCTGCGACGCCGTTCTTCGACACGCGCCGAGCGGCTGGCTGATCGACACACTCGCCGCCGAGCACGTCGATTTCGACGAGCTTCGATCGCGAGGTCCTGAGCTCGGCCGAGGAGCTGTCGCCGCTCGAGCCGGCCGCGGCGGCGGCGCTCGAGCCGGCGGCGGCCGCGTGCTCGGCGACCGCGGCGGGCGCATCGGCTGGCAGGTGCCGATCGGCGACGTCTCGCAGCTGGCGCCGGTGTTCGAGCAGCTGCTGTCGCAGCGCGTGTCGCGAGCTGTACGAGCCGCTGGTGCTCTGGTGGACCGAGTGGATCGCGATGGTCGAGCCGAGCTGCCTGATTGGGAGGGGCCTGCCAACCCCGGCCACGTTCGCCGCGCTGCTCGACGGCATCGTGGGCGCGGCATCGGCTGGCAGTGCGGTGGCCGTGGACGTCGCGGACGACGCGCTGGCCGGACCGACGACCGGCTGCCGCGACGATCCGACGCCGCCGCGCTTCCGGTCGGCGGGCGCCACCGACGTCGGCCGGTCGCGGCAGCATCAACCAGGACTCGTTCCTGGAGCGGCCGGAGGTTGGCGTGTGGGCGGTCGCCGACGGCCTCGGCGGGCACAGCGACGGCGAGGTGGCGAGCCGGATGGTGTGCGACGCGCTGGCCGATTTCATGCCGGACGCCAGCTTCGAGCAGATGGTCGAGTCGGCCAGCGACCGCATCCAGCGACGTCAACGACCATCTGGTCCGGGCCGCGCCGCGGGAGCACAACGCCGTCCGCAGCGGCAGCACCGTCGTCGCGCTGCTCTCCCGCGGCACGCGCTGCGCGATTCTGTGGGCCGGCGACAGCCGGGTCTACCGGCTGCGCGCCGGCCGGCTCGAGCAGCTGACGCGGGATCACAGCCTGCCGGAGGTCGGGCGGCGATCTGGCACGGCAGCCGTCGACGGCGATCACCCGCGCCGTCGGCGGCGAGCCGATGCTGGCGCTCGACGTCTACCGCGACCGGGTCCGGGCCGGCGATCGGTTCCTGCTCTGCTCGGACGGCCTGACCCGGGTGCCGACGCCGGCAGATTCAGGCGGCATGGCTGCCGGGACATCCGCGCGCCGTCGACGGCCTGATCACAGGCGACGCTGGACGCCGGCGCTCCCGACAACGTCACCGTCGTCGTGGTCGAGGCCTACGTATGATGCGCGAGACCGGCCACACGATCGAAGCTCGGCCGGCGTATACGCTGCATTTTCGGCTTGGACTTTTGAAGAGAAGCGGCTAGAATCCAGTCCGGCTCCCAGTAGTTGCAGCCGGCACGTTACCGACGCCAGCGCCCAGGACTCGCATCACCTGCCGGCGCGGCTTGGCTCGCCGACGCACCGCGGGTGCCGACGGCGGGCGGAGATGTCCGCGTATGAGTGGTCCATGGCAGGACCAGGACCTGCTGCAGCCGATCACGGCCGATCAGCCGTGCGGCGAGAATCTCGAAGACACTCCGCTGCTGGCGTCGTTCGACGCGTTTCGGTTGTTCGGCCAGCGCGACCCCGCTACGACCGACGAGCCGCCGGCCGCCTGGGCGGAGGTTCGCGAGCAGGCGCTCGAGGCGCTGGGCAAGAGCAAGGACCTGCGGCTGCTGGCGCTATCTGGGCGCGGCGGTGCTGCGCACCGACGGCTTCGCGGCGTTCGCCGACGCGCTCGACGTCGCCGTCGCAGTGGCTCGAGCAGTATTGGCCGCAGGTCTATCCCGCGGTCGACGAGGATGCGATCCAGCGCGCGGAACGCCCTGAACTGCTTCGCCGATCCGATGGCGGTGGTCGACGCGGCTGCGGCGGTTGCCGCTGGTCAGCAGCCGCCAGCACGGCAACTTCAGCCTGCGCGACATCGACATCGTCGCCGGCGTGCTGACAGCCGGCGGGCAGACGAGACACCGGCCGGAGGCGCACGGATCAACGCGGCGTTCGCGGAGATGCCGCTCGAGGAGCTGACCGGGCTGCAGCGAGGCGGCTGGTCGCGGCGGCGGCCGCGTGAACAGCATCGAGGCGCGCGATGCGCGGCGAAGGCGGGCCGGAGGCGGCGCCGGCCTTCGAGCCGCTGTCGGCGCAGCTTGTCGAAGATGGAGCGGGTGCTGCGCGGCCCAGCTCGCGTGCGCGCGCGCCGGTGCGGCGGCCGCCGACGACGCGGCGGCGAGTCCGCCGGCAGCGCGGCGGCGGGCGTGGTTGCCGTCGGGGCGATTCGCTCGCGGCAGGATGCGATTCGCGGCGCTCGATGCGGTGGCGGATTTCTTCCGGCGCAACGAGCCGTCGAGCCCGATGCCGTTGTTCGTCGAGCGCGCCAAGCGGCTGGTGTCGAAGGATTTTCTCGAAGTGCTGGCCGACATCGCGCCGGACGCGGTGGCGCCAGGCGCGCTCGGCAGGCGGCATGCGGAAGCACAGAGCGAGTAGGACGCCGGTGCGGTCCGATCGGCGTGGACGCTGGGAGGTGATGTCGTGGCAAAGGCAAGCAGTCAGAAGTTCATCGCGCGCAATCGCGCGCCGCGCGTGCAGATCGAATACGACGTCGAGCTGTACGGCGCCGAGAAGAAGATCCAGCTGCCGTTCGTGATGGGCGTGCTGGCCGACCTGTCGGGCAAGCCGGCCGAGCCGCTGCCGCCGGTCGCCGACCGCAAGTTCCTCGAGATCGACGTCGACAACTTCGACAGCCGGATGAAGGCGATGAAGCCGCGCGCCGCGTTCCAGGTGCCCAACACGCTGACCGGCGAGGGCAACATCAGCGTCGAGCTGACGTTCGAGAGCATGGACGACTTCTCGCCGGCGGCGTCGCGCGCAAGGTCGAGCCGCTCGGCAAGCTGCTCGAGGCGCGCCAGCAGCTGTCGAACCTGATGACCTACATGGACGGCAAGAGCGGGGCCGAGGAGCTGATCAGCAAGCTGCTGAAGGATCCGGCGCTGCTGCAGACGCTGGCCACGACGAAGAATCCCGCAGGACGAGCCGTCGTCGTAACTGCGTGAGCACGAGCGGAGAACAGTCATGGCCGACCCGAAATCCCAGCAGGACCGCAGCCGACGGTCGGGACGCTCGAAGCCAACGAGTTCGACTCGCTGCTGCAGAAGGAATTCAAGCCCGAAGACCGACGAGGCGAAGGACGCCGTCGAGCAGGCCGTCCGCACGCTGGCCGAGCAGGCGCTGTCGCAGACGCAAGCTGATCGGCAACGACGTCGTCAAGTCGATCGAGGCGATCATCGCCGCAGATCGACAAGAAGCTGACCGAGCAGATCAACCAGATCCTGCATCACGCGGACTTCCAGAAGCTCGAAGGCGCCTGGCGCGGCCTGCACTACCTGGTCAACAACACCGAGACCGACGAGATGCTGAAGATCCGCTTCATGAACATCTCCAAGAAGGACCTCGGCAAGACGCTGAAGCGCTACAAGGGCACGGCCTGGGACCAGAGCCCGCTCTTCAAGAAGGTCTACGAGGCGGAGTACGGCCAGTTCGGCGGCGAGCCGTTCGGCTGCCTGGTCGGCGACTACTACTTCGACCACAGCGCCGCCCGACGTCGAGCTGCTCGGCGAGATGGCGCAAGATCGCCGCCGCCGCGCACACGCCGTTCATCGCCGGCGCCGTCGCCGACGCGTGATGCAGATGGACAGCTGGCAGGAGCTGGCCAACCCGCGCGACCTGACCAAGATCTTCACAACGCCGGAGTACGCCGGCCTGGCGCTCGCTGCGCGAGTCGGAGGACTCGCGCTATCATCGGCCTGGCGATGCCGCGCTTCCTGGCGCGCCTGCCGTACGGCGCCGAAGACCAACCCGGTCGAGGAGTTCGACTTCGAGGAAGACACCGGCGCGGCCGACCACAGCCGGTACACCTGGGCGAACGCCGCCTACGCGATGGCGGTCAACATCAACCGCTCGTTCAAGCTGTACGGCTGGTGCTCGCGCATCCGCGGCGTCGAGTCGGGCGGCGCGGTCGAGGGCCTGCCGGCGCACACCTTCCCGACCGACGACGGCGGCGTCGACATGAAGTGCCCGACCGAGATCGCGATCAGCGACCGGCGCGAGGCGGAGCTGGCGAAGAACGGCTTCATGCCGCTCCTGCACCGCAAGAACACCGACTTCGCCGCGTTCATCGGCGCGCAGTCGCTGCAGAAGCCGGCCGAGTACGACGACCCGGACGCGACGGCCAACGCCAACCTGCGGCGCGGCTGCCGTACCTGTTCGCCTGCCTGCCGCTTCGCCCACTACCTGAAGTGCATCGTCCGCGACAAGATCGGCTCGTTCAAGGAGCGCGACGACATGCAGCGCTGGCTGCAGAACTGGATCATGAACTACGTCGACGGCGATCCGGCGCACTCGTCGGAAGACGACCAAGGCGCAGAAGCCGCTGGCCGCGGCCGAGGTCGAGGTCGAGGAGGTCGAGGGCAACCCGGGCTACTACACCTCGAAGTTCTTCCTGCGGCCGCACTACCAGCTCGAAGGGCTGACGGTGTCGCTGCGGCTGGTGTCGAAGCTGCCGTCGGCGAAGGCGCAGTCGCTGACGTGCGCGTCAGCGCTGTTCGGTCGGCGCGTACGACGGTATCGGTCGATTGCAACGGGTGCAGCACAAAGGAGCGTAGCTATGGCAGTAGACATGTTTCTGAAGATTGGCGACATCAAGGGCGAATCGAAGGACTGCCAAGCACCCGGACGAGATCGACGTGCTGTCGTGGTCCTGGGGCGTGTCCAACGCCGGCAGCATCGGGCACGGCGGCGGCGGCGGCGCCGGCAAGGCGAACTTTCAGCGACCTCAACTTCATGCACGCGCTCGACAAGGCGTCGCCGGTGCTGATGAAGGCGTGCGCGATCGGCGATCACTACGACGAGGCGACGCTCGTGTCGCGCAAGGCCGGCAAGGGCCAGCAGGAGTACCTCATCATCAAGATGAAGGACGTCTTCATCACCAGCGTGCAGCCGTCGGGCAGCGCGCGAGCACCCGATGGAGAACGTCTCGACTGCAGTTCGGCCACGTCGATCTGGAGTACAAGCCGCAGAAGCCGGACGGCATCGCTCGACGCCGGCGTCCACTTCATCTACGACATCAAGAAGAACGTCGACGCCTAGCGTGACCGGCGGGCTGCGCCGGACGCACGGCCTCCGCGTCACGCCGCGGCATGGCCGGCCTGGCCGCGAGAAGGACCGAACGTGGCCAGGGTCTTCCAACGCGACGGCGACGCCGCTGGCACCGGCGACATGTTCCTGTCGATCAAGGGCGCCACGTCCGGGCGTCGATCAAGGGCGAGTCGCAGCGACGACTGCACACCAGAACGAGATCGACGTGCTCAGCTGGTCGTGGGGGATGCAGGCGCGCACCGTCGCTCGGCGGCGGCGTCGCGACCGGCAAGGCGACGATTCGCGAGCTGAAGATCGTCAAGCGGGTCGACAGCGCGTCGACGCGCGCTGATGTCGGCGCTGCGCATCAACGAGCTGATCACCGAAGGCGGTGCTGACGCTGCGCAAGGCCGGCAAGGCACCGCTCGAGTACCTCAAGATCACCATCGAGCAGGGGCGCGTCACCGACCTGACGATCGAGGCCGGCGACGGCGCCGGCAGTGCCGACCTGCTCGAGCACGTCAGCTTCTCGTTCAACAAGATCACCGTCGAGTACATGCCGCAGGGCACGGACGGGCAGGGCAGCGGCGGCATGATGTTCACCGGACCAGTTCGATGAACAGCGTGAGCGCGTGCGCCGGTGCAGCCGCGCGGGAGGACGACCGATGAGCGTCGCGGCAGCTGCCGAAGACAGCCTGCAAGACGGCGATCCCGCCGCCGCGCTGGCGCAGCTGCAGGAGGAGGTCCGCGCCAAGCCCGGCGGACGCCAAGCTGCGGGTCTTCCTGTTCCAGCTGCTGTGCGTGCTCGGTCAGTGGGAGCGCGCGCTCAACCAGCTGAAGGTCGCGTCCGACCTCGACGCCGGCGCGCTGGCGATGGCGCAGATGTACGGCGAGGCGGTGCGCTGCGAAGCGGTCCGCCGCGAGGTGTTCGACGGCCGCAAGTCGCCGATGATCTTCGGCGAGCCGGAGCAGTGGCTGGCGCTGCTGATCGAATCGCTGCTGCGTCGCCGGGCCGCGGCGAGGCCGGCGCGGTCCGACGAGCTGCGGCAGCGCGCCTTCGAGGAGGCGCCGAGCCTCGGCCGGCGACGCTCAACGGCCAGCCGTTCGAATGGATCGCCGACGCCGACTCGCGTCTCGGGCCGGTGCTCGAGGCGGTGATCAACGGCCGCTACTACTGGGTGCCGTTCTCGCGGCTGCCGCAGGTCACGCTCGAGGCGCCCGAAGACCTGCGCGACCTCGTCTGGATGCCGGCGCACCTGCAGTTCGAGAACGGCGGCGAATCGGTCGCGCTGATCCCGACGCGCTACCCTGGCTCCGAAGCCGTCGGCGACGGCGCTGATCGCACTCGCGCGCAAGACGATCTGGGAGGAGCTGGCCGCCGACGCGCACCGCGGCCTCGGCCAGCGCGTGCTGGCCACCGACGCCGGCGACGTGCCGCTGCTGGACGTCCGCGCGCTGATCGTCCGCCGGCAGACGACGGCGGCCGCGCCGGCCGGGGCGCGGTCGATGGCTGACCAGCTGACGCCGCAGGAGCGCCTGCAGCCGGCGCTGCTCGACCGCCTGACCGACGACGAGCCCGACAAGAAGCTCGAGCCGCGCGAACAGCGCGTGATGTCGAAGCGCCCGCATGCGCCAGGCGGTGCTGCGCGATCTTGCGTGGCTGTTCAACGCCACCCGGCTGCGAGACGGCGGCGGACATGGCGGCGCTGCCCTACGCCCAACGCTCGGTGATCAATTTCGGGCTGCCGCGCTGTCGGGCCAGACGGCGTCGACGCTCGACGTCACCGCGATGCTCGAGCGCGGCATCCGCCAGGCGATTCTCGACTTCGAGCCGCGCATCCTGCCGACTACGCTCGAGGTGCGCGCGCTGATCGAGCCCGGCGAGCTCGATCATCACAACGTCATCGGCATCGAGATCCACGGCCAGCTCTGGGCGCAGCCGGTGCCGATCGAGCTGCTGGTGCGCACCGAGATCGACCTCGAGACCGGGAAGGTCCAGATCGCCGACCTCGCCCCGGCGCGGGCAGGCTGATGGACCCGCGGCTGCTCCAGTACTACAACCTCGAGCTCCAGCACCTGCGCGAGATGGGCGCGGAGTTCGCCCAGCAGTTCCCCAAGATCGCCGCGCGGCTCGGCATGAACGGCCTCGAAGTCAGCCGACCCCTACGTCGAGCGGCTGCTCGAGGGCGTCGGCTTCCTGGCCGCGCGCGTGCAGCTGAAGCTCGACGCCGAGTTTCCGCGCTTCACCCAGGCGCTGCTCGAGATCGTCTACCCGCACTACCTCGCGCCGACGCCGTCGATGCTGGTGCGCAGTTCACGCCCGACCCGGGCGACCCCAACCTGGCCGCCGGCGTTCACCATCCCGCGCGGCACGCTCGATGCAGGGCGTGCTCGGCGGCGACGACGTGACGGCCTGCGAGTTCCGCACCGCGCAGGACGTGACGCTGTGGCCGATCGAGGTGGCCGCGGCCGAGCTACTTCTCGTTCGCGCCGGACCTGCCGCTGAACGCCGCTGCCGGTCGCGCCAGCGCATCAAGGGCGGCGTGCGCATCCGGCTGCGCACGACCGGCGGGGTGAAGTTCTCGCACGCGCGGCTCGATCGGCTGCGCTTCTATCTGGCCGGGCGCAACGACGTCGCCAACAAGCTGCTACGAGCTCGTCACCGCCACCACCATCGCGGCGATGCGTGGTGCCGCCGGCCGCGAGCGCGGCCGCCGGCGTGGCACGAGCCGTTCGCCGGCTGCGACCGTGCAGCCGGTCGGCTTCGACGATGCGGACGCGCTGCTGCCGGTGACGCTGCGCTCGTTCCAGGGCTACCGACTGCTGCAGGAGTATTTCTCGTTCCCGCAGCGGTTCCGTTTCTTCGACGTGTCGGGTCTCGCGCCGGGCGATCCGCCGCAGCGACGGCACCGAGCTCGAGCTGGTGCTGCTCTTCGGCCGCGGCGACGCGACGCTCGAGAGCGTCGTCGACGCGGCGAACTTCGCGCTGTTCTGCACGCCGGCGATCAACCTGTTCCCCAAGCGCGCCGATCGCATCCACGTCGACGACGGCGCGCACGAGTATCACGTCGTGCCGGATCGCACCGGCCGCTCGATTTCGAGGTCTACGAGGTGACCGACGTGATCGGCCACGGCGTCGGCAGCGACAGCGAGCGGGAGTTCCGACCCGTTCTACTCGGCCTACAGCGCCGACGACGAGGCAGCAGCAATCGGCCTACTTCACGACGCGGCGTGAGCCGCGGCTGGTGACCGGTGGAGCAGCGGCGCCGCGGCGTGCGCTCGAGCTACATCGGCAGCGAGGTGTTCCTGTCGCTGGTCGACGCGCGGCAGGCGCCGTTCAGCGGCGACCTGCGGCAGCTGTCGGTGCAGACGCAGTGCACCAATCGCGACCTGGTGCTGCAGATGCCGATCGGGATCGGCCGGACCGATTTCACGCTGGACATCGCCGCACCGGTGCGAGCGATCCGGGTGGTCAGCGGACCGAGCCGTCCGTACGCGCCGCTGGCCGATGGCGCCGTCGCCTGGCGCGCCATCAGCCATCTGTCGCTCAACTACCTGTCGCTGGTCGACATCGACGCCGCAGCAGGGCGCGGCGGCGCTGCGCGAGCTGCTCGAGCTGTATGCCTCGGGCAGCGATGCGACGGCGCGGCGGCAGATCGAGGGCATCCGAGCGTCCGGTGCACCCGGTCGTGCGCCGCCTGCCGCCGTCGAGTGCCGCGCGGGTGCGCGGCGCTACGGCGGCCGGGTCGACGCTGGCGTTCGGGCGCGGCCTCGAGGTCGACGCGTCGACGTCGACGAGCTGGCGTTCGAAGGGCGGCAGCGCGTTCCTCCTCGGCTCGGTGCTGCGAGCAGTTCTTCGCGCGCTACGTGTCGATCAATTCGTTCACCGAAACGGTGCTGCGCTCGCATGGCCGCGGCGAGATCAATCGATGGGTGCCACAGTGGGGCGCGAGACCGACGCTGTAGCGTTTTTCCACGCGCTGGCCAGCAGGCGCCGTACCGCTACGACTTCTACCAGACGCTGCGCCGGCTCGAGTGTCTGCACCCGGACCAGCCGCGCCTGGGGCGGTCGCGGCGTCCCGCCGACGAGCCGGTGCGCCTCGGCCAGGATCCCGAGCTGTCGTTCGCGCCGGCGCCGCTGGCCTCGTTCGAGCTGGGGCGAGGCAGGCCGCCGCCCGCGGCTGCAGGTGCGGCTGTTCGGGCTGCTCGGGCCGAACGGGCCGCTGCCGCTGCACATCACCGAGTACGCGCGCGAGCGGCTGCGCCACGCGAACGACCCGACGCTCAGCCGCTTCCTCGACCTGTTCCACCACCGGTTCCTGACGCTGTTCTACCGCGCCTGGGCGCAGGCGCAGCCGCACGTCAACCGCGATCGGCCGCGCGACGATCGCTTCGCGGTCTACGTCGGATCGCTTGATCGGCGTCTCGCACGGCGAACGTCCGGCAGCGCGACACGGTGCCCGACCTGGCCAAGTTCTTTCACGTCGGCGCGCTCATCCGGCACACGCGCAACGCCGAGGGCTTGCGCGCTGATTCTGGCCGCACTTCTTCCGGGTGCCGGTGGCGCTCGAGGAGTTCGTCGGCCACTGGCTGCCGCTTGGCGAACGCGAGCGCACCCGCGTGTCGCGCGACGCGGTGCTCGGCCGCGGCGCGGTGCTCGGCGCCCGGGTCTGGGATCGGCAGCACAAGTTCCGCATCCGGCTCGGGCCGCTGACGCTGGCGCGGTACGCAGTCGTTCCTGCCCGGCGGGTCGATGCTGCGGAAGCTGGTCGACTGGGTGCGGTTGTACATCAACTTCGAGCTCGAGTGGGACGTGCGGCTCGTGCTCGACCGCCGGCGAAGTGCCGGCACTGGTGCTGGGCCGCGGCGGCGCGCCTTGGCTGGACGACCTGGCTGGGACGCCGCCCGGACGACACGGATGCCGACGACCTGTGCCTGAACGCGGAAGCGTTCGCCAGCGCCGCAGCAGGGAAGTGACATCGGTATGAGTGAGATCAGCCGCTCGGCGCTGTTCGGCAAGCTGAACAGCCTCGCCTACAAGGCCATCGAGGGCGCGACCGTCTTCTGCAAGTTGCGCGGCAACCCGTACGTCGAGCTGGTGCACTGGATCCAGCAGATCCTGCAGACCCCCGACTCCGACCTGCACCGGATCGTCCGGCACTTCGAGCTGGAGCCGTCGCGGCTGGCCAAGGACATCACCGACGCGCTCGACCGTCTGCCGCGCGGCGCGACGCTCGATTTCCGACTTGTCCTCGCACGTCGAGAGCGCCGTCGAGCGCGGCTGGGTCTACGCGACGCTGATGTTCGGCGCCGCGCAGGTGCGCACCGGCCATCTGATCGTCGGCATGCTCAAGACGCCGTCGCTGCGCAACGCGCTTGAGTGGCGATCTCGCGGCAGTTCGACGCGATCAAGGCGAGACACGCTCACCGAGGAGTTCTCGCCGCATCGTCGCCGGCTCGCCCGAGGAGCAGCTGGCAGCCGCGAGACGGCTCGGCCGCAGCGGCGCCCGGCGAGGCGAGCGAGGCGATGGCCCCGGCGCAGATGGGCAAGCAGGAGGCGCTGAAGCGGTTCGCGACCGACCTGACCGAGCGGGCACGCCAGGGGCAGATCGATCCGGTCAGCGGGCGCGACGAGGAGATCCGGCAGATCGTCGACATCCTGATGCGGCGCCGCCAGAACAACCCGATCCTCACCGGCGAGGCTGGCGTCGGCAAGACGGCGGTGGTCGAGGGGTTCGCACTGCGCCTGGCCCAGCGGCGACGTGCCGCCGCCGCTGAAGGACGTCTCGCTCCACACGCTCGACATCGGCCTGCTGCAGGCCGGGCGCGAGCATGAAGGGCGAGTTCGAGAATCGGCTGCGCCAGGTGATCGACGAGGTCCAGGCGTCGCCCAAGCCGATCATCCTGTTCGTCGACGAAGCGCACACGCTGATCGGCGCCGGCGGGCAGGCGGGCACCGGCGACGCGGCCAACCTGCTGAAGCCGGCGCTGGCGCGCGGCACGCTGCGGACGATCGCCGCCACGACGTGGGCGGAATACAAGAAATACATCGAGAAGGACCCGGCGCTGACGCGGCGCTTCCAGGTGGTGCAGGTCGCCGAGCCGAGCGAGGACAAGGCGATCCTGATGGTCCGCGGCGTCGCCTCGGTGCTCGAGAAGCATCACCGGGTGCAGGTGCTCGACGAGGCGCTCGAGGCGGCGGTGCGGCTGTCGCATCGCTACATCCCGGCCCGGCAGCTGCCGGACAAGGCGGTCAGCCTGCTCGACACCACCTGCGCACGCGTGGCGATCAGCCAGCACGCCGTGCCGCCGCAGCTCGAGGACTGTCGCCGCACGCATCGAGGCGCTGCAGACCGAACTCGAGATCATCGGCCGCGAGGAGACGGTCGGCGTCGACACCGCGGCGCGCCGCCAGGCGGCCGAGCAGAAGCTGGCCGCGCAGGCGCAGCGGCGCAGCGAGCTGGAAGAACGCTGGCAAGGTGAGACGGGCGCTCGTCGACCGGATCCTCGACCTGCGAGCGAGGCTGCGGAGAGGCGCGGAGCGGGTCGAAGGCACCGGGACGCCGCTCGAACAGGCGGCGCAGGCGCAGAAGGCGGCGGAACTCGCGGCGGAGGCGGCGACGCCAGGCGGCGTCGGCAGTGCGGCTGCAGGTGCGGTCACGGGTGCCAGCGGCGAGATTGCCGCGCTGGCGACGAGTGCCACGGCCGAAGGTAATGCGGAGACGCTGACGCCGGAGATGCGGACGCAACTGCTCGCCGAGCTCGCGACGCTGCAGCGGGAGCTGGCGGGCTTGCAGGGCGAGTCGCCGCTCATCCTGCCGAGCGTCGACGAGCATGCCGTCGGCGCGGTCGTCCAGGACTGGACCGGCGTGCCGGTCGGCCGGATGGTCACGCAACGAAATCGAGACGGTGCTGAATCTTGCCGAGACGCTCAACCAGCGCGTCATCGGTCAGCGGCACGCGCTCGAGATCATCGCCAAGCGTATCCAGACGTCGCGCGCCAAGCTCGACAACCCGAACAAGCCGATTGGCGTGTTCATGCTGTGCGGCCCGTCCGGCGTCGGCAAGACCGAGACCGCGCTGACCCTCGCCGAGGCGTTGTACGGCGGCGAGCAGAACGTCATCACCATCAACATGAGCGAGTTCCAGGAGGCGCACACCGTCTCGACGCTGAAAGGCTCGCCGCCGGGATACGTCGGCTATGGCGAGGGCGGCATCCTGACCGAAGCGGTCCGGCGGCGTCCGTACAGCGTCGTGCTGCTCGACGAGGTGGAGAAGGCGCACCCCGACGTCCACGAGTTGTTCTTCCAGGTGTTCGACAAGGGGTGGATGGAGGACGGCGAAGGGCGCTACATCGACTTCAAGAACACGATCATCCTGCTGACGTCGAACGTCGGCACCGATCTGATCGTCGGCCTGTGCAAGGATCCCGAGCTGATGCCCGCGACCGGAGGGCATTGCCAAGGCGCTGCGTGAGCCGCTGCTGAAGGTGTTTCCGGCCGCCCTGCTCGGCCGGCTGGTCGTCATCCCGTATTACCCGCTCAGCGACGCGATGCTCGCCAATATCGTCAGGCTGCAGCTCGGCCGGATTGCCCGACGGGTCACCGAACATCACCGCATCCCGTTTGCTTACGACGCCGGCCGCCGTTGATCTCATCGTGAGCCGGTGCACCGAGGTGGAAAGCGGCGGGCGCATGATCGACGCCATCCTGACCAATACCGTGCTGCCGGCGATCAGCCGTGAGTTCCTGACCCGGACCATGGCCGGGGTGCCGCTGACCGGAGTACGGCTGGCGGTGGCGGCGGGCGACTTCTCTTACGAGTTTGCGTGACGACACGGTTCGAGGCGATGAGGGCGATGGATCAACCAGCCGACGGCCCGCGAACAGATCTCGGTCGACGAGGCGATGACGATTGTCGTCGAGTGCATCCGCACCGGGCGAGTGCGTGATGCCGCATCGTTGTGCCGGCACGTGCTTGAGCTCGAGCCGGGCCATGCGGCAGCGCTGCACTACTCCGGGGTGTTGGCGTTTGCGCAGCGGAAACCGGACGAGGCGATTGCCGCTGATGGAGCAGAGCCTCGAGCGTGCGCCCGAACAGGCCGATTGGCACAGCAACCTGGGGATCGTCCGGCGCGACCGCGGCGACCTGCCAGGGGCGCTGGCGGCGTTCCGCCGCGCCATTGAGCTCGATCCGACCCATGCCAACGCCTGCAACAATGCCGGTGTGCTGCTGAAGGTGGCCGGGGAGTTCGAGGCCGCCGAGGCCGCCTACCGGACGGCGATCAGCAACGACCCAGCGCATGCCGATGCGTATCACAACCTTGCTGTCGTGCTCGACGCGACTGGGACGCAGCCGGGAAGCGGTCACCGCTTACAGCAAGTCGCTGACGCTGCGGCCGACCAATCCAGAGGCGCGCCGGCTTCTCGCGCTCGCCTACTGCCTGGTTGGTGAGCGCGGAGAATGCGGTGCGGGTCTGCCATGAGTGGCTGGCCGCTGCCCCCGGCGATCCAATCGCGCTGCACACGCTCGCAGCCTGCTCCGGCGACGATGTGCCGGTACGGGCATCCGACGAGTACGTGCGCGGATCTTCGACAGCTTTGCGACGACGCTTCGAGGCCAAGCTGGCGCGTCTCGACTATCGTGCGCCGGAACTGGTGGCGCGATCGTTGTCGGCAGTCGGCGGTCCCGGCCGACGGCTCGCGTCACGTTCTCGATGCCGGCTGCGGCACCGGGCTGTGCGGCCCGCTGCTGGCGCCGTACGCGCAGACGCTGGTCGGCGTCGACCTGTCGCCGGGGATGCTCGGTCATGCCCGCGACAAGCAGGTCTACGACGAGTTGCACGAAGCAGAGCTGACCGGCTATCTGCAGCGGCACCGGGCCGCGTTCGACGTGATCGTCAGCGCCGACACGCTGGTGTATTTCGGCGACCTGGCGCCGGTGATCGCGGCGGCTGCCGCCGCACTGCGGGCCGACGGGCTCCTGATCTTCACCGTGGAGGAGGCGACCGACCCGGCGCTGGCCGACAGCTTCGCGATTCAGCCGCACGGCCGCTACGCGCACGGTGCCGGGTACGTCGAACGGCTGCTCACCGACGCCGGCCTCGGCGCGCACGTCGACCGCGCCGAGTTGCGAAAAGAGCAGGGGATCCCAGTCGCCGGCCTCGTGGTGCGGGGCGCCCGGCCGGCCCGCGTCGACACACCGATCGGGCGGCCCCGCTGCCGCACGAGGAGCCGACCATGCCTAGAGTGATGGAGATCGCGACGCCGCTCGGCGAGGACGTGCTGCTGTTCCACGCCATGCACGCGCGGGAAGAGATCAGTCGCGTGCCGGAGTTCCAGCTCGATCTGCTGAGCACGAAACCGCGACATCAACCTCGACGACATCCTCGGCAAGAACGTCACGGTCAAGCTGGCGCTGCGCCGACGACAGCACGCGCTACTTCAACGGCTTCGTCACCCGCTTCTCGCAGGGGCGGATGCTCGGCCGCTATCACCGCTACTACGCCACCGTGCGGCCGTGGCTGTGGTTCCTGAGCCGGACGGCCGACTGCCGGATCTTCCAGGAGCTGACCGTCCCGGACATCGTCAAGCAGGTGTTCGAGCGACCAGGCGTCGCCGACTTCAAGCTGGAGCTGACCAACCCTACCGCAAGTGGACCTACTGCGTCCAGTACCGCGAGACCGACCTCAACTTCGTCAGCCGGCTGATGGAGCAGGAGGGCATCTACTACTACTTCACCTACGCGGACGGCAAGAACACGCTGGTGCTGACCGACTCCTACAGCGGTCACCAGGCGTTGCCGGCGGCGGCGAAGACTGTCGTTCATCGATCCCGAGCGGCGTGGTGCGACCGGACATCGAGCACGTCAGCGCTGGGACTTCGGCCGCGAGGTGCAGCCGGGCGGCGTACGTGCTACGACGACTACGACTTCGAGCGCCCGAGCGTCGAGCTGCGGACGCAGAAGACGCAGCCGCGCGGCTACCAGCCGAGCACACTACGAGGTGTTCGACTATCCCGGCTACTACGTGCAGAAGCCGCCGATGGCGAGCACTACGCCCGGTGCGGATCGACGAGTTGCGGCGCGCAGTTCGAGCGGGCGCACGGCACGACCAACGCCCGCGGCCTGGCCGCCGGCCGCCTGTTCACGCTGAGCGGCCATCCGCGCGAGGACCAGAACCGCGAGCACCTGGTCATCGCTGCGCAGCACCGATCTCGAGTACAGCGACTACGAGGCGATGCCCGACCGCGGCGGCGTCGAGCTACCACTGCAGCTTCACGGCGATGTCGAGCAAGCAGCAGTTCCGGCCGCCGCGGATCACGCCGCAAGCCGTTCGTGCAGGGGCCGCAGACGGCGATCGTCGTCGGCCCGGGCGGCGAGGAGATCTACACCGACAAGTACGGCCGGGTGAAGGTGCAGTTCCACTGGGACCGCTACGGCAAGAAGGACGAGAACAGCTCCTGCTGGATCCGCGTGTCGCAGCCGTGGGCCGGCAAGAACTGGGGCGGGATCGACCATCCCGCGCATCGGCCAGGAGGTGATCGTCGACTTCCTCGAGGGCGACCCCGACCAGCCGATCATCACCGGCCGCGTCTACAACGCCGAGCAGATGCCGCCGTACGAGCTGCCGGCGAACAAGACGCAGTCCGGCGTGAAGACGCCGCAGCTCGCAAGGGCGGCGGTCCGGCGAACTTCAACGAGATCCGCTTCGAGGACAAGAAGGGCTCGGAGCAGCTCTTCATCCACGCCGAGAAGAACCAGGACATCGAGGTCGAGAACGACGAGACGCACTGGGTCGGGCACGACCGCACGAAGACGATCGACCACGACGAGACGACGCACGTCAAGCACGATCGGACGGAGACGGTCGACAACAACGAGACGATCACCGTGCATGGCAAGCGCACGGAGACGGTGGACAAGAACGAGACGATCACCATCCATCAGAACCGGACCGAGACGGTCGACAGCAACGAGACGATCGACATCGGCGGCAACCGCACGATCACCGTGAGCAAGAGCGAGACGGCGACCGTCGCGCTGCAGCGGACGCACACCGTCGGCATCAACGAGACGATCACCGTCGGCGGGGCGCAGGAGATCACCGTTGGCGGCGATGCAGGCGATCAGCGTTGGTGCGGCCCAGATGATTAGCGTCGGTGGTAATCAGACCACTCACCGTCGGGATCGAATCAGATCGATCAATGCTGGGGGCAATCAGACCACCAATGTCGGCAGGAACGTCAGCCTGACCGGTGGTGGCGACGAATCGCGGAACGTGAGCGGCAAGCGCGAGACGACGATCAGCAAGGACGACACGCTCAACGTCGGCAAGAACTTCATCGTGCGACGCGACCGATTCGATTTCGATCACGACCGGCGATGCCAGCATCACGATGAAGAAGGACGGAACGATCGTGATCAAGGGCAAGGACATCACGATCGAAGGCAGCGGCAAGATCGACGGTGAAAGCGTCGAAGGACATCGTGATGAAGGGTTCGAAGATCCTCCAGAACTGAGGACGGCCATGGTGAATCGTTCGGTAGCCGCTGGGCCGTCACATGTTGATGAGCCAGTCGATCACAAGCTTGAAGAGTTGCTCGTGCGGCCGTTCACCAGCACTGGCTCTCCCGTACGGATTGATGGCGTGCAGGTCGGCACGCTTGTCGGTTTCGCTGACGGTGGCGCGACTCCGCTCGTCATTTATCCGGGTCAGCCGACGACAGCCGCGCAGCCGGCCCGGGCGACGCTGGACCTGCACGCCGCGCACGTCGGGCGCAACGCGGTGCTGATGTTCGAGAACGGTGACCCGCGGCGGCCGATCATCGTCGGCTGCCTGCACCAGCCGGAAGCGAGCCTCACGTCGACCGCCGACGGTCTGCTCGAAGTCCACGCCGACGGCCAACGAGTCGTCGTCATCGCCAAGGAGCAAATGGTGCTCCGGTGCGGCAAGGCGAGCATCACGCTGAGCAAAGAGGGCAAGGTCATCGTTCAGGGCACCTACCTGTCGACGCAGTCGTCCGGGGTGCTCCGCATCAGGGGTGGTTCCGTTCAGATCAACTGAGCGGTTGGATCATGACAAGGCCGCGAGCGACTGCCGCAAGCCATGGCTGACTTCGAGAACGCCACAGCCTTCGGCGCACGATCGCTGCCGTCCTCGGATCGTGACGGCCGCGACATCTTGCTCGTCGTTATTGCGGCGGGCTTTGTTCTGCCGGGTCCCGGTGAGAGCGGCGCGGATCTCCGGCCGTTGCCGGCCCAGTCGCCGCCGCCGCTGACAGACGAATACGTTGGGGTGGTGGGGGAGAGCAGTCTTCGTGCCGAAGGCCAGTCGCCATACCTGAAACCGGCGACCGACGTGACCGTGTGGGGCGAGGCCTGCGCGCCACATGACAAGCCGACGCGGCGGGTGGACGTCGCCGTTCGCGTCGGTCCCTGCGCGGTAGACCTGCGTGTCCATGGTGATAGGGTCTGGCAGAGAAACGTGACCTTCGGCGCCAGACCGTCCGAGCCAGCCCCGTTCCTTCGCATGCCCCTGACATGGGAACGGGCGTACGGCGGTGTGGCGGCGAGTTCCACACCGCAGCGTCCGAAGTTCGAGCCTCGCAATCCGGTCGGCTGTGGGTTCGAGACCGACGTCAATGAAGCGGTCGGAAAGCCGGTGCCGAACCTCGAGGATCCGCGGCAGCCAATCAGCCGCCTGTCCGATTGGCCACAGCCAGTGGGACTCAGCCCGATTGCGCGTCATTGGCAGCCACGCGTGAGTTACGCCGGGACCTACGACGATGCGTGGAAACGTGAGCGTGCGCCGCTCTGGCCAAGCGATTTCGACGAGCGATTCTTTTGTGGCGCTCCGCCGAGCCTGCAGGCGCGTCCGCACCTGGTCGGCGGCGAGCCAGTCGTCCTAAGTGGAATGCACCCGGCCGGCACCATCGCGTGTCGCTTGCCGGCATTGCGTTTCGTCTGTCGCAGCCGGTTCACGGACCGCGTCCTCCGCACCGTGCCGAGACTCGACGGCGTGCTGATCGATGCGACGGTCGGTCGACTGACGTTGTACTACCGCGCGGCCATCCCCGCCTACCGCTCACTTGCCAGGCATCAGGAGACGTTTCTCCGGACGCTGGCGTCGTGGGAATAAGGTCGACCGGATGAGGGCACCGGGACCGGTTCGTATCGTCGGCTTTGGCGGATGTACGTCACTCGGCTATTCGGTCGAGCCTTCGTTGGCAGCGATGGCAGCCGGTTTGAGCAATTTCACCGACACGGGCGTGTTGAACGTGTTCGGGACACCCGCCACTGCCGGCGCGCTGTTTGACCCGGGCATGCCGCGGATCGAGCGCTTGAGGACGTTGGCGCGGGTCGGCTTGGCCGACGTGGAGATACTCCTTCGGCAGGTCGGCTTGGAGGATGCGCCACTGATGTTGGGAGTCGCGTCCGATTTGACCGCCGACGAGAAGACGGCGCTGATGCACGAGGTTCAGCACAGTCCGGTCCACCGGTCCGGTGCGTCGTGGTTTCCCTATGGGCGGGCGAGCGCACTGCTGGCATTGGCGAATGCGGCGGAACTGATCCGTCATGGCACCCATCGGTTCGTCGTGATCGGAGGCATCGACAGCCTGTGTGCCCACGCCACCGTCCAGACCCTGGTTGGGAACGAGAGGGTTCTCGGGCCGCATACCGAAGGCACCATCCCCGGTGAGGGCGCGGTGTTCGCGCTGCTTGCCCGCAGCGACGATGATCTGGAATTGCCGGTATCGGTCCTGGTCGACGCGGCGGCGCAAGGGCGAGGTACACCGTTCATGCGACTCGATCGGATCGATGGTGATGCACTGACGTCGGTGTTCAGGGCCCTGCGCGAGGGCGGCGCCACGCGGGTCGATCGGGTGATTGCCGCACACAGCGGCGAAGGCTACTTCGGCCGAAGTTTTACGCATGCGTATTTGCGGGAGGTCGAGATGATGCCCGAGCCGCTGGTCGTCGACGTCATCGCCGACTGGGTGGGCGATGTCGGCGCCGCCGCCGGCACACTGGGGATGGCCTTCGCCATGTATCGCCTGGCGACCGGTCAGACTGCCGCCGGCCGCGCCCTCGTCTACAGCGAGTCGGACGGCGGCGAGGTGGCCGCGACGATTGTCCACGGCGCGCCGAGGTCGTGGCAGAGGCGGGTCGCGTGACCCGAGCAACAAGGGGGCAGCGGTGAGTACGAACGTCGAGGCGAACGGCCGCAGCATCCTGCACAAGGGACACGGGCAGACCCACACCTGCGCCGTGCCGGATGTCTGCAAGACGCCGAGTCCGGGCGGACCGGTTCCGATCCCGTACATCAATGTCGCGACCGATAGCAACCATACCGAAGGGGCCGAGTCGGTCAAGATCGCCGGCAATCCGCTCGCCAACGTCGGCTCGAAGATCTCGACCAGCACGGGGGATGAGCCGGGATCGGCCGGCGGCCTGATGTCGAGCAAGATCAAGGGAACCGTGACGTGGCAGATGGGCAGCCTCAACGTGAAGGCGGAGAGCAAGAGCGTCGTTCGCTTCCTCGATCCGTCGTTTCACAATGGCAACGCGTTCAATACGTCATTCATCGATCCTGGCGCCGTGGAGATGAGCTACGCCGCCGATTTCGATGGTCCCTGCCCCGTCTGTGGCGAGCCACCGGCCCGCCACGCGATCCCGTCGACCGGCAGCACTGCCGCCATCTGCAACCGGATCATCCGGGCGCTGCGTGCAGCGTGCGACGCCGGCCGGGTCGCCTACAAGGGGAAGAGGAAGCGGCCGAAGGGATACATGGTCGGCGTCATGATCTGCCGGCATGTGTTGACTGACATGAACGTGACGATATCGAACACGTTCGCCGCGATGTCTGGCGAGCACCTGCCGGAGTTCACCAACATCGCGAGCCAGTTCGCAACGGTCATCGAAGGACCGCTCGTCGAACCCGAGGAGTTGATTGGCGCGAACACCGCCAACGTGGACCCTCAGGTACTGACGACGAACGTGATGCAACGCTATGCGCAGGTCATCCAGCTGGACATGCTGCCAGGGCGCCGCTCGCCGACGGGCGAGTTGATTACCGGGATCCCGCGGGGTATCGGCTATACACCGTACGGGAACTGTGCAGCGGCCAAGCTCCTGGCGCGCAGCGGTCACGGACCCAACCAAATGACCGAGGCGTGGTTCAACCCACCAGCGGCGCCGACTCCGCGGCCATTTGGCCCATACATGGAGCGCGTCAATGGGATTCGGATGGGCTACCAGGAATACAACTCTGCGTTGCCGGCGATTCCATCCTGCAATACCTGCCAGAGGACGCTGTTCATGACCATGTGCCCGCCACGGAATTGCGCATGAAGTGGCAAGCGCTTGCCGCATTCATTGCCACGGCGGATCCGGCGTTCGCCGCCTCATTGCGAGGCGTGGCGCCCGAGGAGATCGATCGCGTTGAACGCGAGACCGGCATTCGGCTCCCCTCGGCCTATCGGCAGTTCCTCCAAATGATGGGGCGTGACAGCGGCGGCTTCCGCCTCTTCGGCCAGGGCCAGACCCACACATTCGACGAGCTGGTGGCCGACCTGCCTGCTGAGTCCTACCCGGCAGCCAGCTACTTCAGGATCGCCTTCGCCAACGACGACGCCGAGATTAGCGCGCCTGACCACTTTCTCGATCTCGGTCGAAGTGACGGCGACGACGCACCCATCGTCATGTTTGAGGAGCTGCCGTTCTTCGTACCTGCCAGCGTACGAGAACGCCGGTTTACCTTCATGGAGTGGGCGACCCGTCAATTCTTCACGTATCTGGTCATCGGCCAGGCGGCGGTGCGGTCGATATTCGTACTTGGGTTTCAGGATCCGGCCGATGGCGTCGCATCGCGCGACGAAGTGATCGGCGTGCTCGGCATGATGAGCTTCGAGCCCGTGTTGCCGATCCTGCCGCGCGTTGCCTGCCTTCGCCGAGCAGGTGACGGGGCGCTCGTTGAGCTACTCAAGGACGGCGGCGGCATTTCCGTGACGCTGTGCGGCGCCGACCGCCTCGGTCTTGACGTCGCCGTCGATCAATTGCTGATGCGCTTTCCGGCTGCCGTGGTGAGCGATCCCGATTCGCCGTCGTCATGGTGAAATGCCACCGTCGCGGATAGCAACGCAGGTCGTGTGATAGTCCCGAACGTTCTGGAACAACATGCCGATCACGCGGTGGCATTAGCCGACCGCCGGCTCGACCTTGTCCGTTCTCCTTTCGGCGGCCTTGCCCGGCTGACTCGCTTTGATCAGCGGCTGGCGACCAACATCGAGGCGCTGCGGCTGTACGGTGATATGGCACTGGCCGTTTCCGAAGCCGCTCTCGAAATGCCCAGCGCGGGCAGCGTATTCACGCTGGCTGTGCGCGCGCTCGAGAAGCGAGAGCACGGGCGGCTCGAGGCGCTTATCGGACTGGCCCAGGCGGTTCCTGATACGGCCGCCGGCCTTCGCATGGCGCTCGGATGGGTGGATCCCTCGCGTCTCCAGGGCACGGTCGTGACCCTGCTCGCCGGCGATCCCTTCAGCCGCACGCTCGGCACCGCTGCGTGTGCGATGCATCGTGTCGATCCGGGCCACACGACTGCCAGGCTCCTGCAGGACGACAGCCCTCTAGTACGCGCGCGCGCGTATCGCGGCGCCGGTGAGCTGGGTCTCGGCGATCTCCGGCACCGATGCGCGGCTGCGTCGCGCTCGGACAAGGAACCTGACGTGCGATTCTGGGCGGCCTGGTCCGCGGTTTTACTTGGCGAGCGCGGCGGTGCGCTGGACAGCTTGACGACCCATGCCTCGCAGCCGAAGCGCCACCGCCAGCGCGCCTTCCAACTCGCGCTGTTGGCCATGTCGGCCAGCAGCGCCCACGCTCAGTTGCAGCGATTGACTACGGCTGGCGACAACCTCCGCTGGGTGATTCAGGGTAGCGGGCTCGCCGGAGACCCGGCGTACGTGCCCTGGCTCATCAAGCAGATGGGGGACCTCACGATGGCGCGCATCGCCGGTGAGGCGTTTAGCCTGATCTGCGGTGTCGATCTCGGAGCCGCGGCGCTCGCTACGCCAGCGCCGGAAGGGATAGAGACGGGACCGAACGACGATCCTGACGACCCAAACGTCGACATGGATCCGGACGAAGGACTGCCATGGCCGGATGCTGACCGAATCAGTCTCTGGTGGGCAGCCAATGGCCAGCGCTTTCAGCCGGGTGGCCGCTACTTCATGGGAGGCCCGGTGACGCCCGGCCATTGCCTCACCGTTCTCAGGAGCGGCAATCAGCGTCAACGCACCCAGGCGGCACAGCACCTCTGCCTGATGGATCCCGGCGTCGCCCTCTTCAACACCAGCGCGCCCGCGTGGCGGCAACAGCAACTGCTCGCGCGGCTGTCGTAGCGTACAGGTGACAACTGGTGGGCGCCGTCTCATCGAGCAGGACAACGAGTGGGCGGTGGCCGAGCGGCGCTACTTCAGTGCGGAGTCGATGAATCTGCCGACGACGCCCTTGCTGTCCACGACCACCAAGGAGATCCTCGCGGCGATCGGATAGTGATCATTGCTCACGGATGGTGCGATCAACGTCCACCCTTGACTGGACGCTACCTCGTCCTCGCGATGCTACAGTCGCCGGTCGCATTGGAGCGGGCAGTTGCTATCGCAGCGTCCGCCATGCACAGCGTCGATCCTGCACGCGGATCTGCTCGGGTGTGTGATGATCCGGACGACATGCCGCGCGCGCGGGCGCTCCGTACCGTCGGCCTGCTTGGATTCCGGGAGCAACGACCGGCGTGCCTCGCCGCAATCGATAGCGCCGCTGCGGAGTGCGCGTTCTGGACAGCGCGATCGGCGATTGTGTGAGGCACACCGCTGTTCAACACGGATGCGCCAGCGTGGCGCCAGCAACGGCTGCTGGCGGGGATGTAGCAAATGCCGGAGTGGTGAACATGGCGACCAAGTACATCTTTGCCGCGCTCGCGCTGGTCTTCCTCGCCTTGGCGCTCACCGGCTCCCTGCGGGGCGTCGGCAGCCAGACGCGCACGTGGCTGCTGATCGGCGCGATCTTCGCCGTGGTCAGCGGCTACCTCTTCTATCAGGCGACGTGACGCGCCGACACCCCACAGGCCATACGCAGCATCAGCCCGGCCGCCAGCGCCGCGTCGGCTGGTGGTCGATGCGACCGTAGCGTTGCCACCGGGCGGCGGTCGTCAGCACGTGCTCCGCATCACCAAGCCGACCACCGTGCCGGCGCTGTCACGCCGCACCCGCGCCTGGCAGTTGCAGACCTCGCCGCGATAGACCTGCTCCGTCGCCTTGGCGTCGTCGATCGCCGGCTCACGCTCGTCCGACTGCCAGTCGATGCCGCAGCCCTCGGCGCCGAACGAACCGTGCTCGGCGCGCGTCAGCAGGGCAACCGGATCGTCGGTCAGCGCCGAGGCGAAGTGCGCCTCCTGGCTGCTGTACTCGATGCTGGTGTCTCGACTGACATGGAGCGTCGAGCCGTCCCCGAAGGTGTACGCCAGCGTTGTACGCGTCCCGTCGCCGACGACGCGGCACGAACCGAGCGCCGCCTTGCCCGCCATCGCCGTGTAGAGCGGCAGCTGTTCGACCGAGGCGCGCAGCGTGGCCAGCGCTTGCGCGTCGGTGGCGCCGCTGCCGGCCGCGGCGACACATCGCACGGGTGCAGCTCCCGGCTTTGCCGCGACCGCAGTTGTGCCGGCCGGCGCATCGCCGGGCGGGCGTGCGCAGCCGGAGAGCAGCCCGGTCCCCGCGGCAATCACGAAAGCCAGGCGTGCGAGGCGGCCATACTCTCGGAAGACGGCCCCCGCCGACCTCACGGCGGCGCGACTAGGAGAACTGCGCATGCCAGCGGACCAGGCCACCTTCTTTGTCGAGGAACTTGTCCAGCCCCTCGAGGCTGCGGATCGTCTTCTTGATCGCCTCGGCATCCTTCTCGACCGGCTGCACGTCGAAGGCGTCGCCCGAGAGGTGCTTGCTCAATTTGGCGAGCTCGGCGTCGCTCGTCGCCGCCATCACCGCCGCGAGGCCGGCGGCAATCTCCGCCTGGGTCTTCTTGCCCGGGTTGTCGTCGACCCACTTCTGGCAGGCGGCGCTGATCGGCGTCGCCCGGTAGGTCTGGGCGATCCACTTGCGGTTGGACACGACGTTGCTGGCCATCGCCCGCGCCTGGTCCTCCTTGCCGCGCCGGCCGCTGGTGAACTTGACCGCGGGATGCGCCTTCTTCAACGCGTATGCGCCGCGGCGCGCCGCGCCGCGCAGGTTGAGGGCCTCGATCACCGGATCGGTCACCGGCGCCGGCGCCGGCGCCGGGGTCGTGACGGGGGAAGCTGCCGTGGGGACGGCCCGTGCGGCCGCAGGCGTCACCGTGCCGGGGGGCGGCGCGCCGATTCGCGCCGACGTGCCAGGATCGAGCGGGGAAGCCGGTTTCGCGCCCAGGGGTCCGGGAGTGGTGCCTCCAGCCATGTCATCCTCCAGTCGAAAATTGCCTCGCGCCCTGACGTGCTCTTCACGCCAGCGGCATACTACTCCGCAACGGGCGCGGGCATGCCGGGTCCGCTCCGCGGCACCCGGCCTACGTGGGATCGCCGCCCCTGCCGGGTCCGCCGCGCGGCACCCGACCTACTTGGGATACGGGGCACTACCGGGGGTAACGTGCTTGGGGTCAGGATCCAACGCCGCCGGGCCGGCGGCCGCAACGCCCGTGCGATTTGCCCGCGCCCGACGTTTTAGGTAAGGAAGCCATGAGCCTGTCACTGCGCGACTACCAGTCGGACCCGGCCCTGGCGGCCTGGGTTGCCGAACTCGGCTGCACGGATGCCGTCATTCCACGGCGCAACCTCAAGGTCGCTCTGGAGTTCTTCGCCACGCAGATGCCCGAGCTGTCGCTGGGCGATGCGGTGTCGTTTCTCGCGGCGATGGACCTGTCCAAGCCGGTCAATCGCGTCTACTTGAAACCCGGCGACCGCGTCATCGGCTGGCGGACGGCGAGCGATCCATCGCCATTCAAGCTGTTCTTCGCCCGCCGCGGCAACTCGCCACATCGCTCCGGCATCAGTACCGGAGGGGCGCGGTCCGGTCCACTTTCTGGTCAAGGCCACGGTGCTCGCGCTCGAGTCCTTCACCGCCGGCGCGATCGACACCTGGACGCCGCGCACATCGGCCGACGGCGTACTGCGGTCGCCGCGGGCACGCAAATGGTTCGGCAGCGACAACGACGCCGGCGTCATGGCCCTCGGCGGCGGGCAGCAGCTGATCATTCCGGGCTCCGCCAGCAAGCTGCTCGTCGAACAGCGGGGATGATCGGCGAGAACTCTGGACCCTAGGCCACGCGCGCCTATTCCGGCCTGAAGCGGATCATGCCTGACCCGGAACGCATCGGAAAGTACCACGTCAGGAGATTGATTAAGCGCGGCGGCATGGGGGTCCTCTACCTGTGTTTCGACCCAGACGTCCGACGCCACGTCGCCATCAAGGTGCTGCGGACCGACCTCGACACCCCCGAGCTGCGCGAACGTTTCGAACGTGAAGTCACGGCCGTCGGCGGTCTACATCATCCGAACGTCGTGACCACCTTCGGCACCGAACGCCATGACGGCGAGCTCTGCCTCGTCATGGAGTACCTCGCCGGCGAGACGCTCGCCGACCTGATTCGCCGCAGGCCAGCTCTCTCGGTCCGCCGCAAGCTGCAGATCCTCCACGACATCTGCAGCGGCCTCGGCCACGCGCACCGCGCCGGCATCATCCATCGCGACATCAAGCCTGCCAACGTCATGCTCGATGCCCATGGCACCGTCAAGGTGCTGGATTTCGGCATCGCCCGAACGTCCGACTCGGACCTGACGCTGCACGGCTCGCTGATGGGCACCCTCAACTACATGGCGCCCGAACAGGTTACCGGCGGCACTATCGACGCGCGCACGGACGTCTTCGCCGTCGGCGCGGTCGGCTACGAGCTGTTCGCCTTCAGGGCTGCATTCGGCGGCACGATGGCCAAGGGCCTGATCCCGAAGCTGCTCGACTCCGCGCCCCCGCCACTGTGGGACATCTGCCCGGACCTGCCGCCCGAGATCCCTCCCATCTTCAGCAAGGCGATGCACAAGGACCCGGCGCAGCGCTACAGCGACGTACGGCTGCTGGGCGCCGCATTGGCATCTGCCGCAAGGTGGCTTCCGCCCGATCCGGCTGACGACGATCCGCTCGCGGCAGCCTCCAGCGAACCGACGCTCCTCATTCCGGGCCGAGGTGCGGCCGGCGGACCCGCTTCATCGTCCGGGACCGCGAGCGCGCCGGCGGCACTCGCGGTTGATTCGCCGGCAAGAGCATCAGAGGCAATGACCACGGGTGAGTTCGGGCGCGCCGCCGCAACGACTCAGCCGGAGCTACCGGCGCCGACGGCGCCGGCGCGCCGGAGGCGGCTCTACGGAACGGCCGCAGGCGTAGCCGTCGCGGCGTCCGTGTGGCTGTTGTGGCAGGCCGGTGGCGCAGCGCCCACCGCACCAACGCATCAGGAACAGTCTGGCGCGACGGCCGCAACCAGCCCCGCGGCACCGCCCCCTCCTGCTGCGGAGCCAACCCCGCTGCCGTCATCGATGGGGAATGCGCCGGCCGAGACCGCATCAAGGGCCACTGTGCCCTCGACGACATCGCCAACCTCGCGCTCACCGGAATTGCCGCCGCTGCCGCAGCGCGAGACCGGCGACGTGCCCCCTGTACAGGACACGGACCGCCCCGCTGTCGTCCAAAACGCGACCCGCCCGCCCGTCGTCCAGGACGCCACTCCTTCCGTCGTCGAAGCCGTACCACCCGCGCCGCCAGCTGCGCCCATTCCCCGGGCACAGCCGGCGGATGTGACACCAGAGCCCCCGGCTGCTGCAGCGTCACCGGCACCCGAACCGTCGATAGCGCCGCCCGCGCCGCGGCCGCCGACAGATCGAGAGTCGATCGTGGCGGCGGTCAACCGGTATGCCGCCGCGATGACTGCGATGAACGTCTCGGAGATTGCCGCGATCTTTCCGATGCCCCCTGCCGCACTCGGCAATCTGGAACGGCAGTTCGCCGAGCTGATCTCCGAGGAGGTCACGCCGATGAACGTGAGGGTGCAAATCGAGGGGGGAATGGCCGCAACGGTGAACTGCGAGCTCAAGTATGACGTTCGGTTCAGAGACCGGCGGGGCCGGCAGGTGAACGAATTCGGCGTCACCTTGCGGTTGCGCAAGCAGGAGGACGGCCGCTGGCTGATCGTCAGTCGCAGCGGCCGCTGACTGCGTCAGTGACGAACGCCGAACTGGTATTCGAAGCCGACGACCGGCGTCACCCCTGATTTCAAGCCACCTTCGTTCAGCGGGAACAGCACGCCGGCGGAGATCAACCCGTTCTCGAGCACCGTCAGCTTGGCGCCGATCGATGCAAGGCGCGTGTTCAGCGTACCCTGCCGGGCAACGAAGGTTTCCAGCGGCATGGCACCGAAGCCGGGAACCTCCAGCAGTCCCTCACCCGCCTCGAAACGAACGACGCTGCGCAGCGAGCGACCGATGATGTCGGCGTAGACTGTCAAATCCTTTGCCGGCGACACGTCGGCGCCGGCACTGTAGTTGATCTCACGCCCCGGCTCGGCGCGCTCGATCACTGGCAGGAACGGTGCGTTATCGCGGACGCTGGCGCCGGCGCCACCAAGAGTGATGCCGACATTGACGTGTGGCGAGAACGAGCCGCCCTCCGCCGAGGCGATGAACACCGGCCGCAGCCGCCACCGGCCAGCGCTGGACAGCCGATCTTCCGAACCGGTCGGCAGGTAACCTTCAATCAGCACGGCGAGGCCACCGTGCGGCCGCTCGAGGAAGTTCCACTTCGCCCGTGCAACGACGTCGCCGAGGCCGGCGGCGACAGCATCCACGGTCCGCTCGTCGCGTTGCGGCGAAAAGGGAACCAGCGAACTCGACGTGCCGGTCAGCGAGGTGCGTACGAGCGGCACGATGACGCCGAGGTCGACGTGACGATCGACGGCGACGTTTAGAGCGACGGTGGTCGTCTGCGTCCGCACGTTGAACGTAAACCGATCGACGTCGACAACCTGGCTGCCGATGATCGTCCGGCTCCGCAGCTCGCCATTCCTGAGACGCCGCCCCTCGAAGGACTCGAACTGGGTCGCTTGCGCACTGACGCCGAGCGTGAAGCTCCCCGGCCGCCCGATGGTCAACGCGCGCTCGACAAACGACGAACCGAAGCTGCGCGTCGCGACCGGCGCGCCGGTCTCGTCGAGGGTGAAGCCGCCGAGCGACGTGCTCACCGGAAACGTCGCGATCTGCAGCGCCAGCACCGTGGCGACGGCATCGATCTCCTGTGGTGTGAAGCCGGCGCCAAGCAGGCGCTTCGCCGCATCGCGCACAGTGTCCGGCGCGGCCTGCTGTGCCGTGGCCGCGGCCGGAACATGACTGAGCAACACGATCATCACCGCCGATCGCCATACCTGACGCATGTCCACTCCTCCTGTTTACTGGCGCGCCTCCGCGCGTTGTGGCGCTTGCTCGCGCAATTCGCCGCTACGAGGTCAAAACGCTGGCGGGGGAGCGATGCAACGGGACGAGAGTCGCGTTGCGGATGGGTGCTGCGCCGGCGGCCGCTGGATCGCCGCTCGCGGTCAACGCTCAGGGGGTGAACCGGAAGGCCGCGGCCGCCAGTCTAGCGGCGATTGACGATGAGCCAGGTGCCGCCCGACTTCTGCAGCTCGAACTCCGCCGAGACGGTCGTTTCCTGGGCGCGGCCAGCCCTGGGACGGAAGCTCTGGCGCACGCGGCTGTTGACGACCGCGCGATCGCCGGTCACACGCAGCTGCGTCACGTCGATCTGCACGTCGTACTCGCGCGCTTCCTGGAAGGCGTTACGCAGCGCGGGCGCGGGGGCGCGGGGAAATACCCGCAGGATCGCGTCGACGTCGAGGTTGCGGTAGCCCTGGGCGTAGGCGGCGAGCGTCCCCCGGATCTGCGCCTCTTCATCCGGCGCTTGCGGGCGCGGCGCCGGCGGCACCTCCGTGCGAGCGGCCGCTGGCGGCGCCGCAACGGGTGCGGACTCCGGCGCGGCAGGACGCGGCGCGGCGACGGGTGGCGCGATCGGTGGTGCCGGTTCGTTCTCGGCGACTGCGGCACGGCGTGAAGGCGCGGCCGGCGGTGTGACGGCGGCCGCTTCATTGCGCGCTGCCTTGAACAGATCTTCCGCCTGCCAGTAGGCCCGCGCCGCGCCGCGCCGGTTGCCGTTGCGTGACAAGCGCTGCGCCTGGGTCACCAACGTACCCGCCTGCGCGAAACTGGGTGACGCCGCGCGCGCGCTGGCCGCGGTACGCGCGGTGTTCGCCGCGCTGCGTGCCTGCGTCTCGATCTGCGTCACCGCCCGCACCAGGTCGGCGTCCCGCGGTGCGAGCGCCAGGCCGCTGTCGGCAGCCGCGAGCGCGGCACGGTAGTCGGCGGCGCGCAGAGCCCGCCGCACCGCCTGCCGCGCCTGGTCGACACGCGCCTCACGGTCGTCGGCGGTGGTCGTCGCGGCGGCAGCGCCGGGCGCCGCCGTTGTCGCCGCGGCGGGAGCCGCAGGCGCCGGTGCTATCACCTCTGGTGTCGATCCGCGGTCGCCCGCGTCTGCCGGCGCGGCGCCGGTTGCCGCACCTTCCGGTCGCCCGCTCGGAATCGACGCGCCAGATGCTGCCGGCGCCGTCTCTGCCGAAGGCGCCGGCGCTCCGCCGTCCACGGCCTCGGGCACATTCGAGCCGGCTGGAGCCCGATCTTGCAGCACGACGTAGGCGCCGCCTGCCAGCAGCACGACCACGGCGGCTGCCGCACCGTAGGTCACAACCGGTGAACGCCGGGCGCCAGCCGTCGCCGCGGCGTGTTTCGGTTCGCCGCTGCGCGTCTTTGGTGTGGCTGCCGGCTGGCGCGTGGCGGGCGGCGCCACAGGAGCAGCTGGCGTTGCCGCTGCCGGCACCGTCGCAGCAGCCGGAGGGATGGCCGGCACCGGCATCGCGGCGGGAATCGGCGTAGCGATTGGCGCCGCCGCGATCGGCGGCACCGGTAACGGCACCTGCAGCGTGTCGTCGTCGCGCGGAATGAACAGCGTGGCGTCGGCGCCCGCCGCAGGCGGCGGCGTCACGCCAGGATCGGCAGGTGCCGCGGCCGCCTCGGCTTCGCGCGCCAGGCGGGCCGCCTCGGCCGAGAGCTCGGTCCAGAGTTGCGAGACGATCGGGTGGGCCGGCCAGAATTCTTCCAGCAACGCCAGTGCGTCAGCATGGCTCCCGGCGGCGAACAGGCGCCGCGCATCCGCCGCGGCGGCGCGGGCAGCCTCGTCACGCTCCTGGCGCTGACGCACAGCGACGGCCTGTTGCACCCGCTCCTTGAATGACTTCGCCTCGGCATCGGCAGGGAAGAGCGCCAGCGCTTCATCTGCCAGCGCGGACGCCGATGCCGGATCGCCTTCGTCGAGGGCCGCAGCCCCGCGCACCAGCAGCCCCTCGAACGCCTGGCGCCGTTGCTGTTCGCGCTCGCGCTGCATCCGTGCTTCGGCGATGACCCGGCCGACCTCGATCGCGTCGGGCAGGTCGGGGAACAGGTCGAGCGCGTCGCGCACCTGCTGCGATGCCGAGGTGAGCTCGCCGCCGCGCAGGAACTCGCGCGCATGTTCCAGATGCGTCCGGGCCGCCTGTTCGTCGCGCGCCAGGCGAGCACGGTCGCCGATCTCCAGGGCAATCGTGTGATTCGGGTCCAGCAGGAGTGCTTCCTCGCACCGGCCGATCGCCTCGTCGTGACGGCCCGCCGACAGCGCCTCGCGCGCGGCACCGACGTGCTCCTCGATCTGCAACGCTCGCCGGCGGGCCAGTTCCTCGCGGTCCGGGCCGCGACGGAGTGGTCGCGCAGTCGCCGCAGGAGTGTCGGTCCTGCCCGGCGCGCTGACCGTCTCCGCCTCAGCGACGTCCGCTGCGACCGCATCCTCGAGCCCGCGCCGGGCCGCCACGACCGCCGTCCGCATCTGCAGCAGGTCGTCGAAGCGGTCTGCCGGATTCTTGCGAAGCGAACGGCTGACGATGCCGACGATCGCGGCATCGAGGTGCGGGCAGAGCACCTCGAGCGGCTCCGGGTCGCCGTTCAAGATGCGGTTCAGCACGCCACCGTCGATGGCACCGGGAAACGCCTGCCGCCGGGCCAGCAGCTCGTAGAACACGGCACCAACGGCGAACATGTCGCTCCGGCCATCGAGCGCGGAGCCGGCCACCTGTTCCGGCGACATGTAGTTGAGCGTGCCGATCATCAGGCCGGCCTGGGTCATGCCGGACTCGGCTGCGGCACGCGCGATGCCGAAGTCGAGGATCTTCAGCGTCCCCTCGGCGTCGACCATCAGGTTGGCCGGCTTGATGTCGCGGTGCACCACGCCACGCTTGTGGGCGTAGGCCAACCCCTCGCAGAGGTCTTCGATGAACTGCAGCCGGCGAATCGTCGAGGGGGGCGGTTCGGTGGCGATGATGCTGGCCACCGTCTGCCCATGGATGTACTCCATCGCCATGAACGGCTGGCCGTTGTGGTCGCCGACGTCGAAGATCGTGACGATGTTGCGGTGGCGGAGGTTGGCGGCGGCGCGCACCTCCCGCGTGAAGCGGGCGCGCAGGTCCTCGTTGTCGGCTTCGCGCAGCAGCTTGATGGCGACCTGCCGCTGCAGCACGGGATCGTGCGCCAGGTAAGCGTACCCATGCCGCCGCGGGCGATGAACGCCTTGACCTCGTAGCGCCCGATCGCGACAGGGAGTGCGTCCATGCTCAGGGGAACCCAGGCGTGCGCCGGAGGATGACCGGCGCCCGCCCCGGGGCGGACGCCACCAGCGTGCCGCGCGCGCCGTTAGAAGGAGTAATCGAAGCCGACAACCGGCGTCACCCGCGCCGTCACTCCGGCCGACGACACGGCGAACAGTAGGTTCGCGTTGATCAGCAGGTTGCCGGCAACGTTGAACTTGCCGCCGACCGCCAGGCTGGTCAGGTTGAGCGACCCTTCGCGCGAGGTCAGCTCGTTGAAGGTCGTGGTGTGCGGTGCGCCCGCGGCGTCCACATAGTTCCAGGTCGTGTCGCCGAATTCGAGTCGGCCGGCGTCCCGCAGCGAGCGGCCGAGCAGATCCGCCGACAGCGTCACCCTCGGGTGCGCCAGGTACTCGGTGCCGATGCGGTACTCGAACTCATTGGCGATCGTCGCTACGTCACTCTCGCCGGAGGCGGTGTAGCCGATGTTGAAGTGCGGAGCGAAGGCGCCGGCTGCGGTCGAGCCGATCAGTGTAAAGGTCGTCTGCGCCGCGCCGGTGCCAAGCAGGTTGTCCGCATCGCCCGAGGGCAGCCGCACGTCGAGGCCGGCGGCAAGCCCGCCCGACACCGAGTCGAGGAAGCGGTACTTCGTTCGAACCAGCACGTCACCAATGCCCGAGGCGGTGCCGGAACTGTTGAAGGTGGCCTCCGTCGCGCCGCCGGGGAACGAGTGGATCGGGGTCACGCCAGTGGCCAGCCGCAGGACGCTGGCGTCGACGGTGGCGTCCATGCTGACGCGCTGGATCGGGACGGCGACGGCCAGGTCCCAGCGATTCGTCAGGCCATAGTTGGCAAAGAACGTGGTGGTGCTGCTGGAGACGTCGAGATTGAGCGCCGCCTCGATCACGTCACCTTCGAAGAAGTTGCCGCCGGTCGGCGTGTGCCGCAGGTAGAACTTGACCTCGCCGTCTTCGAGGTCGGTGCCTTCGAAGGACGAGTACTTCGAGTGCTGGAAGTTCATGCCGAAGCTCAGTTTGCCGCGGCCGATGGTCAGCGCACGTTCGGCGAACGCCGGCCCGAAGCTCTGCGTGGCGCGCTGGAACGTGCCGCTCGCGCTGTCGAACATGTAGCTGAAGCCGCCCGACGGCGAGCCAATCGGGAAGGTGGCCAGCTGCGCGATCAGCTGCTGGTTGAAGAAATACGGTGCCAGCCGCTGGTTGGCGCCCGGGATGAAGTGAGCCTCGTGCGATTGGAACCCGGGCGGCGGCGGCGCCAGCCGGATGTCGGACTGGATCAGATCGACCAGCAGGTCGGACAAGGGGACATCCTGCGCGCGTGCGGGCGAGGCTGTCGCCAGCGTCCCCGCAACCAGCGCGGTCACCATCAGAACCCGTTTCATCACGCTAATACCTCGACGTCGGAGGGCGAAGCGATCACGATGATCATGCGAAAGGCTGAGGCAACGGAGTATAACACCGGCCTCACGTCAGCGACGTCCACCGGTGGTCGACGCAAGGAGCCCGTTCAACCGCTGCTCCGACAGGTCCTTCAAGGACTCGCCGTTCTCCGTCAGCAGGTTGCCGCGCGCCTGGGCGGCCAGCTTCCACGCGCGCTCCGCCGTGGCGGTGTCGCCGATGGCCTCCGCCGAAATGCCGAGCAGGTACTGGGCGGTGCCGCCGATCGCATCGCCGAGCGGCGCTGGCACGCCGCCGTCGGCCACGATCTTGACGACGCGCTGCAGTTCCCGCTGCGCCTCGGTCCAGTTCCTGAGGCGCATCGATACGGCGGCCAGGTTCAGACGGACCGCCGTCTCGTCGAGGGCATTGGTCAGATTGCCGACGCGGTAGGTGTATTCGACCGCCAGCTTGTTAGAGGCCAGACCCTGATCGGCCAGCGACAATACATTCGGGACCGCCTCGGCACGCACGTCCACCTTGCGCACGGTGCCGGCAAGATCCCGCACCTCGAGCGACACCGGTTGGCCGGCGGCGCGCAAGCTGATGGCGGATATCAGCTGCCGGGCGCTGGACACCGGCGCACCGTCGGCGCCGACAACCGTGTCGCCCGCGCGCAGGCCGGCGGCCTCGGCCGTCCCGCCCGGTTCTACGGCGGCAACCACGGCGCCATCGATGTCAGCGACGTCGATCGAGAACAGGCCGATCGACGAGCGCAGCAGCGGCGGCACCTCGTCGAGCCGGCGGACGGCTTCGCGGATGCTCTGGGGATTGTCGAGCCGCCAGCGGAGCACATCGGGCTCAGCGCTGCCGGGCGACAGCAGGATCAGCAGCATGTCCGAGGCGTCGCCGTTTGGATCGCGCGCCACCGCCGCAAGGCCCTGGGCATCGAGGGCGCGTGAGATTCGCGTCCCAATCTCGCGCCGCGCCGGTTCGCCAATCGTCGCCGCGCCGCCGAGCGGACGCCGCAGCAGGTCGAAGGCGAGCCAGTCGACCGGCAGCTTGTCGGCGGCCAGCAACTCGGCCGCGCGCTTCTCGGTTGGTGCGAACAAGGTGATGCTGTTGGCGTCCAGGAAGGCCGCTTCGGCGGCGAGCCGCAGGTCGGGGCCGCCGCGCACCGCTCCCGCCGCGCCGCTGTCGGAGATGATGGCAAACGCCGGCCGGACACGCGCCTGGAAGACCTCACGGTCGCCGGTCTTCAGCTCCACGCGCTTCAGGTGCCGGCCGAACCGCGACCGGACCTCCACCGTGTGCGGTCCCTGGCAGATATCCGTCATCACCAGCGGCGCCGCGCCGCGCGGCGCATCGTCCACGAACACGGTCGCGCCCGGGGCATTGGCGTCGACGGTCACCGTGGCCACCGCCGGCGTCAACTTGATCGTTTCCAGCTTGTAGTCGGAGGCGCGCGGCACGTCGAGGTCCTGCTCGGCCTTGAGGAAGCACTCGCGCCGCAGTTCGAGACGGTGCCGGCCGTTCTGCAGGTCGGTCACCATGAAGCGCTTGGACAACAGGCCGCCGTCAGTGCGCGCCTCGGGGTCGAGCTCCGTCACGCCGCGGGCAACGCCATCGACCACCACTTCGACGTTGGCCGGCGACGTGATCAGCGCGACCGTGGACGACACGCGCTCGAGCGCCAGCGTGATGGTCTGCGGCGTCGTGCCCGGGATGACCGTGAACGACTGGGTCGCCGCCGCATAGCCGGTGCGCGTCGCCGTGACCGTGTGCGTACCGCCGACCAGCGTCAGCGACGGGGTGTCCGAGCCGATACGGTTCTCGTCGAGCGAGACCAGCGCGTCTTCCGGCGTGACGCTGATCGACACGACGCCGACGGTGGTCTTCTTGACCTCCTCGAACAGCGCCAGCACACGCGGACCGACCTGTTCGGTGAGCAGGTACGCCGGATCGATGAGCAGCAGGGCGCGCAGGTCCGTGCGCGCGCCGTCCAGGTCGCGCAGGTTGACACGGGTGCGGGCACGCAACTCGTAGGCGGCGGCGAGCACCGGCCGTTGCTCCGTGCGGGCGGCAGTGCCGCCCAACCCGGTGATCACCGCGTCGAGCAGGTCGCGGGCTCGTTCATAGTTGGTCGCTTCGTACGCCTGCCGAGCATCCGTCAGCACGGCGTCGTCGACCGGGGGCGCCTGGGCGGTGAGACCAGCCGGGGCGAGCAACGCCGCGAGGCAGATGGCCGCTGCCGCACGCAGCAGCCGGCGATGGAGGCTGCCGCCGAAACCAGGCAGCTGCAAAAACAGCCGCCGGGGCAACTGACCAGGCAACCGACGACGTATCACGCGTGGGGAGGGAACTCTCATAGCAGTCACACCAGTGCCAGTCTCGAGCGTGGACGAATGCAGCCAGCCATCAGCGGTAAATCTTCACCGAATCGGTACGCCCGTCGAACACGTACAACCGTCCGGCGGCGTCGAGCGCCATCGCCTCGGCGCTGCCGAGCGCGCCGGGAGCCTTCTCTGGCACCGTGAACGTCGTCAGCAACTTGCTGCCATCAGGTGTGAACACGAGGACGGCGGTGCGATCGAGGACGTAGATGTGGCCGAAGCGGTCGAAGGCCACGTCACCGGGATTGCGGAACTGGTAGTTGGTGCCCTTCTCCGGAATGTGCTTCAAACTCTTGCCGTCGCGGCTGAACAGGGTCACCGACTTGGTGTCGCCGTCGAGGGCAACGACTTCGTCGAGGTCGTTGATCGCCATGCGCCGGACGTCCAGCGCGCGGGCGAAGTCGCCGAGATGGCGCCCCTGCGCCGAGAAGCGCATGATGCTCTTGAGGTCGCGGTCAGCGACCAGGTAGTCGCCCGACGCGGTCACGACCGCATCTTCGAGCTTCAACTGCCGCAGCTTGCCGTCCAGCAACGGCGGCAGCAGTGCCAGCGGCGTCTTTCCTTCGAGCCGGATGCCTGCTTCGTGGATCGTCATCAGCTTGCCGAGACGATCGAACGACAAGCTGCGCGGCTCTGGTGCCGCGATCGTCGACAGGGCCGTGCCTTTCGAGCCGTACGCCACGACGCCCGTGTTCGAGGCGACGAGCAGGTTGTCACCGTCGTCGATGGCGATGTCGGCGACGTCCTTCAGCTTGCCGCCGGCGCCGGTCACGCTGCGACCGCTGAAGACGAACGCCGGCTGCGCCGGCGCCCGCAGGTAGAGGCGGTAAAGCACCGTGTTCCAGCCGAGTGCGGTCGCCGCTTCCGGACTGTTCGGGAACTGGTTCCGAATCCGCTGCAGCTGCTCGATCGCCCGGGCCGGCTGTCCGGCACGCGTCAGCGACAGCGCCGAGCCGAGCAGCGCGGACGATGTCCACGGCGAGGTCGGGAACTCAGTGGTCAGCTGCGCGAATCGCTTGATCGACTCCTCGCGACGGCCGCCGAGCCGCGCAGTCTCGCCGCCGAAGTACATCGAGGCTGGTACCGCCTCGCTGCCAGGGAACAGCCGCGGCACGCGATCGAAGCTGGCGAGCGCCGCGTTGATCTCCTCGGCGCCACGACCAGTTGCCAGCGAGATGCGCCCGGTGAGCACCAGCGCCATGGCCGCGGCGTCGGAACCCGGGTAGGTCTTCAGCAACTCCTTGATCCGTCCGTCGGCAGCTGCCGGATCGCGCGCGACATCGAGTTGGTAGGTGGCGATCTCCAGCAGCGCATCGTCGGCGACGGAACTGGTCGGGTAGCTTTGCAGCACCGCTTCGAAGTCCTTCAGCCCCTCGACGTAGTTCTTGGCCTTGAAGAACGAGCGGCCGCTGTCGAGGCGGCGGCGGGCAAAGTCCTCGGGCGTCTGCGCCGCGACGGTTGCGACGGCAATGCCGGCGGTCGCCATGGACAGAAGGATGCTGGCGATACGGCGTCTAAGGAAGGAACTCATCGAGCCTCCGGATGGAACGGCCGGGATCTACGAAGAAGGCGCGGGTGGTGTACGACTTGTCGGGGCACTGGATCGTTGCGACATACGAGCCGGCCGCCAGCTCACGTTCGATCGGCGGTGATCCGACGGCGTGACCATCGAGGATGACCGTGCACCATTCGAAGCGCGAGCGCAGTTGGACCCGCGCGAGCTGCGGGGCGGCAATCTCCACCCGGCCACCCGAGGCGTCGATCGTCCTGGAGCTGTCGAGCAAATACTCCGCAGCCCGCATCCGCAGCGTGCAGGGCGCCTGCACCTCCAGCTCGTGGTCGGTGGCGGGGCCCGCGGCGTGGCCGCAGCCGGACACTTCGAACGGATACCCGCCGGTCAGGTGTACGGCGACCGCTTCCGTGCGTGGCGCGCGCGCAGCCGGCGGTGCTGCGGCGGGACGGCTGCCGTCCTCGAGGCCGCGGCCCCGACCGATCACGTCACTCGCCAGGTCTCGCGTGGTGGGTGCCGTCGCCGGAACCGGTTGCCGATCCGTGTCGGCGCCGTCGGCCTGTGGAGGCGCGGCACCGGCGCGCTCTACTACCTCCGCCGTCGCCAACGTCTTCGCACTGGCTGCCGCCACATCGCCCGTCCCCGGACCACTCAAGCCTCGTGCGATCGCCACTGCCAGCCCAACGATCACCAGCGCAGCGAGCGCAATCGCCGGCAGCCGCCACTGCGGCGCGGACGGCTGGGCGCTGCCGACCGACGACCTCACCCTCGGAGCCGTCGCGACCGGCGGCGCAACCGGCGGCAGCATCACCGCGGCGCCGCTGGTGGGTGCCGGCTCCCGTTGTCCCGCATCGGCGCGCGGGGCGATCAGCGTGCCCTCGATTGTCGTTGCGGTTGCGGCCGCCACCGCTGCGGTCGTCGGCACACCATACTTCGCCAGCCTCAACTCCGCGCCAAGATCCGCGATCTGCGGGTAGCGAAGCTCGGGGTCTTTCTGCAGGGCGGTCTCGACCGCTGCTTCGATCGCCGACGATATTCCCGGCACGATCGAGCCGAGCGGCGGTGGCGTCGTCTGCAGGATGTGATGCATGACCGCGGTCACGCTTGGTGCCGCAAACGGGCCGCGGCCGGCGATCAACTCGTAGAGCACGGCGCCGGCGGCAAAGACGTCGGCCCGGGCATCCACCTCGTGCGCTGTCAGCTGCTCCGGTGCCATGTATCCGGCGCTGCCGACGATGCCGCCGTGTTGCGTCACCGAGACGCCGTCGATCTTGGCGATGCCGAAATCGAGCAGCTTGACCCCGCCATTCTTCAGGAGCCAGATGTTTGCCGGCTTGACATCGCGATGGACGATGCCGTGGTCGTGCGCGAATTGCAGCCCTTCGCAGAGCTGGACGATGATGTCGAGCGTCGTTTCGAGTGGCAGCGGCTCGCCGCTTGCGAGACGCGCCGCCAGGGTGCTGCCCGACAGCAGTTCCATCGCGATGTACGGGCAATCCCGTTCGTCCACACCGCAGTCGTAGACGGTGACGATGTTGCGATGCCGCAGGCGGGCGGCGGCCTGCGCCTCGCGCAGGAAGCGGCCACGCGCGTGCTCGTCGGCAACAATCTCCGGCAGCATCACCTTGAGCGCCACCTCGCGGCCCCGTTCGTCGCGCGCCGCGTAGACGACACCCATCGCGCCGCGCCCCAGCCGGCCGACGATGCGATACGTGCCGAACCGATCCGGAAGGTCTGCCGCCACCATCATCCCTTCGCCGGCCATCGCCGCAGGAGATCCGCCGCCCAGTGGTTGACCTGCGCGAGCACTCCTGTTTCCGCCGGTTGCGCCGCGGCCGCGGCAGGCGCCGCCGGCGCCTGCGGTAGCTGGGGTGGCCGGGTCAACGCGAACGTGCGTTCGTCTTCTGCGGCCACCTCCCGCAACAATTGCTGCAGCAGGTCGGCAACGTCGGCGCGCCCCGGCGCGACACGCTCAGCCGCACGTACCGCGTCCAGGGCGACGCCGAGATAGCCGTCCTTCGACGCCTGCCGGGCCGCGGCGACCACCGGCTCGGCCAGCGTCCGCCGCACCTCCGCGTCGCGAGCCCGTTCCTGCTCGATGCGGTATTCGAGCTCCCGCGCCAGGATGCTGTCGAGCAACGCCGCCGCGGCGGCGTGCGTCGGGTCCACCCGCAATGCCTCACGGACGAGCGGCAGCGCCTCCGCACCCGCCTGGCGGTCGGCGAGCGGGGCGGCCTGGCGCAACAGGTCCTGCACCCGCGCCGCAGCAATGGCGTGTGCCGCCGCTATCTCCCTGTATAACGCTCCAAGACGCTCCAACTCACGGGCGACTTCCTGCGCCTGCGGCTCCACTTCCAGGAACGCGTGCAACTGCTGGATAGCCTCCTGGTAGCGGCCGCGCCGGAAGCCACTGCGGGCAACGCGGATTTCCTCCGCGCTCAGTTGCTGGCGCACGGCTGCGGCCTCAACCGCCGCGCGCTGCTCGTCGAGGCGCCCGCGAACCTCGGCCACCGCCGCCGCATCCGGGTGCGTCGAGGTCAGCTCCTTCAACGCTGACTCGGCTTCCTCGAAGTGGTGCTGGTCAATCGCGCGCTCCGCTCGTTCGACGAGGCGCTGCAGCGCCAGCGCGACGCGGCGCTCCTCGTGCGCGATCGCCCGCTCGGCCTCGCTGATGACCGACAGCAGCGGCTCATCGCCTGGAGCGAGGACCAGGGCGTCGCGCGCAGCGGCAATCGCCGTCGTCCACTGCCGCGCGTCCAAGGCGGCGCGGGCGCTGGCGTTCAGCTCCGCGAGCCGCCGTTCCCGCACCTCCTGTTCGTGCGCGAGCGGCCGGGCAATCTCGATCAGTTCGCGCGCGCGTTCGCACGCGGGGTACTCGACGCTGACGGCCTCGAGGTATCGCAGCGCCACGCGCGCATCCCCGGCCTCGGCGGCCTGCTCGCCGGCGGCGAGGTGCGCCTGCGCCCGCTGCATCTGCTCGAGCTGGGCCGAGAGATGGGCGTGATGGTCATCCAGATCGTGCAGCACCGGCGCCAGCCGGGCGCGTTCGATGCCGCCCTCGAAGCCGGCGCTGGCATTGGTCAGGGCGGGGAACCGCTCTTCGAGTTCGTGGAACGCCTTGGCGCGCTGCTCGTCCGCCGCCCACCCGAGCGTCGGCGCGGCGGCCGCGATCGCCGCCAGCAGCGCACGAATCGCTTCGTGCCGCGAGCGGGCGGCAGCCACCAGCTTGCGGGTTTCGGCCTGGTACTGACGGCGGAACCGCACCAGCGCGGCGAGCAGTTCCTCCACGCGCGCCGGCCGCTGGTCCGGGTCCTTGGCCATCGCCTGCATGACGATGGCGATCAGTTCCGCCGGTGCGGCGTTGGCCGGCAGCGGCAACGGTTCCTCGAATTGCAGCTGGCGCAGCACGCTCGGCAGATCAGGCCCGGGGAACGGCTTGCGGCCCGCCAGCATGAAGTAGAACACCGCGCCGGTGGAGAAAATGTCGGAGCGCGCATCCACCGTCGTCCCGCGTGCCTGCTCGGGCGCCATGTAGTCGGGTGTGCCGAGCATGGCGCCCGCCGCCGTCATGCTGGAGTCGGCAATGCGGGCAACACCGAAATCGAGGATCTTCAGCAGGCCGTCGGACTGGACGAACAGGTTGTTCGGCTTCAGGTCACGGTGCACGATGCCCTGGGCATGCGCCGCCGCGAGTCCCTCGCAGATCTGGATCATCAGGTCCAGCTTGCGCTCCAGCGGTAACGCGTCGCTCCGCCGCAGGTACTCGCCGAGCGGCGCTCCTTCGAGCAGCTGCATGGCGATGAACGACCGCCCCTGGTCCTCACCGGCATCGAAGACGGTGATCACGTTCGGATGCAGCAGCCGGGCGGCGGCCTGTGCCTCGCGATAGAACCTCGCCCGCGTCTCCGGGTCGCTCTCCAGGTCCGCCATCAGGACCTTGAGCGCGACCGGCCGGCCGATCACCTCGTCTTCGGCAGAGTAGACCACCCCCATGGCGCCACGGCCGATCCGCTCGACGATGCGGTAGCGCCCAATCTGCGCCGGCAACGAGGCGGCGGGGCGCGGCGGCAGGTCAGGCACGCCGGGCCCCGTCGTCCTGGTAGTGCACGACGAGCGCGGTGACGTTGTCGCGGCTGCCACGCTCGAGGGCGGCGCTGACGATCGACTGTGCGGCCTGCTCCGGCGCGCCGGCGGCCACCAGGCCTTCGAGCGACGCGTTGTCGACCACGTTGTGCACGCCGTCGCTGCACAGCAACAGCACGTCGCCGTGCAGCAGATCGCGCTCGCTCACATGGATCTCGGTGTGGTCGCGGGCGCCAAGCACGTTGGTGAGCACGTGGCGCAGCGGATGCGTATTCACGGCGTTCGGGTCGGCGTTGGCACCGGCCAGGACCGTCGCGGCCCACGTGTCGTCCTGCGTCTGCGGTGACAGCACGCCGCGCGAGAGGACGTACAAGCGACTGTCGCCAACGTGCCCGATAGCCAGGTGGCCGCCGCTGATCAGGCCGCAGACGACCGTCGTGCCCATGCCGGTGTAGTCGTCGTGCCCCTCGGCGACGCGGAAGACACGGCGGTTGGCCAGGTAGATCGCCGTGCGGACGCGGTTGCCGGCATACGTCAGGGTCGGATCGATGCCGCAGGGCCAGGAGAAGTCGCCGCAATCCTGCGAGCGCCGGATGAAGTTCTCGATCGATTCGACCGCCAGCTTCGATGCGACTTCGCCCGCGGCATGGCCGCCCATGCCGTCGGCGACCACGAACAGGCGCAGTTCGTCGTCAGCGAGAAACGAGTCTTCGTTTGAACGCCTGACACTTCCCGCGTCGGACACGCCGAAGGAGCGAACCATAGATAGATTCCGGTTAGGACTGCGGACTGCTGGGAGAGCTTGGAAGTGTAACCGGCCTACCAGGGCACGGCAATAGCTGGGCGGCAAATTGTCGTGAGCCGCGAAATCGCCTGGTTCGTGGTGGTTGGCAGCGCCCTGCGGGAGCGGGCAGCCCGGATGGCTACGTCGCGAGCAGGGCGTGACGCCGCAACTGCTCGAACCCGGCGGCGACGGGCTCGCCGAAAGAGTCTGGGTGCGACGTCGGTAAGGCCGCCGCCCGCAGGGCGCTCTCGCTGACCGTCTGCCGGCGGATCTCGCTCACCGTCCGTTGGCCGTCGGCCAGCGTCAGCAACTCGAGGTGAAAGGGCTGGAGCTGCACCATCGCGTGGTGCGCGTTGACGACGATGTCGGATGTGCTCGCCTGTGCTGCCGCCGGAGGATACGCGCGGGGCGTCGCCGCCACGATGTTTGTGCACGGCAGCTGCCGCGTGTGGGCGTTGACGACGCCGTACAGCACCGCGCCGAACAGGTCCATCGCCAACGCGGCGCGCGCGTCGTCGGACCGAGGATCTCCCGACGGCCGTGCGATTTCGTCACACGCGCGCTCGCCGATTTCGCGGAAGGGGATGGCGCGGGGCCATTCCCGGGCGAGCAGCGCAAACGCCGCTTTGGTCGGCGGCGATACGACCTGCGCCCGGCGAGTGCCGTCCGCGAACGTCACCGCAACGCCCGGCGCCAGGTCGACGTCCGCCGTCTCGGCCACCGCTGCGGATGACAGCAGCATCTCCGACAGCACCGAGGAATCCAGTGCACGCCGCGGGTGCAGGCCGCTGCGGCAGAGGAGTGTCTGGCGGAACTGCCGGTTGCGAACGAAGTCCATGTACTGCTCGAGGTGGAGCAGATCCGGGCTGATGCGCTCGAGCGTGTCGGCGACGTCGGCAGGGAAGTGCGCGGTCAGCATTTCGCTGATTGCCGCCTCGGCGAGAAACTGCAGGCCGGCAGCGCCCGCCCGCTCTACGAACTGGTGAAAGTAGATCGGGGTGTTTGCCCGTTCGAGGTGCTCGTGAAACAGGTAGGAATCAGGCGACCGGTCCAGGCGGGCAACCTCGCTGTGCAACAGCTCGCCGTAGGCGCCGGCTTGCTGGGTGGCGCCGGCGAGGAACTTCAGCAGCGCGCGCGCCTGGTCGACCTTGTCCTGCGGCGCGGCAAACTGGCCGGCGTGATACCGCATCATCTCGCGCACGCTCTCGCGCATGTGCCAACCGGGATACGTGTTGTAGCTGACGTAGGCGATGCCGTGCGGCGTCAAGCGCTCGCCCACCACCTGGAGGAGGCGATCCTGCACAGCGGCCTCGACCCACGAGAACACGCCGTGGCAGATGATGTAATCGAAGTCGCCCCACGCCGCGGTGATATCGACCAGCGAGGCGCATTCGAAGCGCACGTTGGCGATGCCAAGGGCACTGGCGTCCCGGCACGCATCGTCGATCTGGCGGCGCGACAGGTCGATGCCGATGAACTCGCTCTGCGGCAGGGCGAAGGCCATTGGCAGCAGGTTGCCGCCAGCGGCGCATCCGAGCTCCAGCACGCGGCAGCGGCCGACATCAGGCGGCGCCAGGTTGAAGATACGCGCCACCGCCGCGAGGTGATCTGGATGGGTCTGCGGAAACGCGAGACTGCGGTACGGGACGTCGTCGTACGACGACGCCACAGAAGCAGCAGTCAGGGCGTGACCAGTTCGGGAAGGAACCGCCGCGCGATCTCGATCAGCTCGTCCTTGAACGGCTCGCGCAGCGCGGTGATATCGCCGACGTTGACGACTTCCTCGAACGCGTCCATGCCGGTCAGCTCGGCGCTTTCGGCAACGACCGCGTCAGGCGGCCGCGACGTGGAGATTGGCACACCGATGCGCGTCACCGGCAGATCGCCGGACTCGGGCACCCGGACGGTCGTGACGGGAAAGTGCAATCCGTCCAGCACCTGCATCAGGCCGCGCTGGTTCGCCGTCACCTGGTTGAGGAGCAGGTGGCTGAGGATGAACATCTGCAACTGCTCGCCCCGGGTGTTGACATCGAGCAACGCCGGCAGTTTCGACGGGGCACACCCGGCATAGGACAGCGTCCACGTGAGGGGCGCGCGAACGCTGATCCGCCTCGTTTCGCCACCGACCGCCACGACGTGGACGTAATCGACCGGTGTGATCTCCAGTGCGGCGGGTGGAAAGGCGAACGGCGGCGTCAGCTCGCGGCGAAGATTGAAGGGCGGTGTTGGCGCCACACTCTCGTAGATGGTCATCATCTCCTTGAGCGCCTGTTCCGCTCGACGCGTCGATTCTTTCTGGCCGCCGACGATGTGATCGCCGAGGACGGCCTGCGGCCGGAACAGCGGCGTCAGGGTCACCAGGTGCGCCGTGAGACGCGTACGGATGGTGTCGGCGATCGCGCGGGTCATCTTCCTGAGTGTCAGGAGCGACTGGATGCTCTCACGCTGGGACATGGGGACTCTCGCGATCTTCGGTTCCGGGTTCGGGGTCCACGTTCGTGTTCGGGGTTCCGGGTCGATGTTCCAAGTTCGGCGGCGGCGTTCGGAGTCCACCTTCACGCGGCGGGCGACTAGTGCGCGTTGACGACGGATTCCCAGCCGGTGGCGCGCGTTGCCGGGCGCGCCCCCTGCGGTTGCGGGCGCGACGGCGCGACGGCCGCGCTGCACTCGCCGACGGCGATGAACGTCAGCGCTTCGTGCAACGATGCCTCGGCGGCGTCGCCGAGAGGGTGATCGACGTCATCGGCCGCGGGGCAGTCCGGGGCGAAGCCTTCGAAGTAGTCGCCCTCGCCGGCAGCGTTGCGCAACGAGAAGGCGACCGGCGCCAGCACCTTGTCGCAGAACTCGATCTGGTACTGCCCGACCGGCTTGCCGTAGGTGCGGTCGCCAATGACCACGACCGGCATGAACGGCCGCAGCGAGTTGATGATCAGTTCGCTGGCCGAGGCTGACGCCCCGGTGGTGATGACGATCAGCCGGTTGAGCCGGGCGGCGTTCGCCACCGCCTCGAATCGCAGCACCTCGTTGCGGAATGCATTCTTGTCGTTGTGCGCGTACTCCGCCAGGATCTGCCCCTCGGTGGCCACGCCGCCGATCAGGCTCGCCAGGTGCTGCGCCACCGTCACGTAGCCGCCGCCGTTGTAGCGCAGGTCGAGGACCAGATCCTCGATTCCGGCGGTCGTGAGAGTCGCAAATGCCTGATCGAGGGCCGCGGTGGACGGCTGGACGAAGTTTCGGAAGAAGATGTAGCCGACCCGTCGTCGCCCTGCCTCGAACAACCGCGTGTGCGATACGGTGGGAATGGTGACGAGGCGTTTCACCAGCCGGCCCCGCCGCTCGGTGCCCGCGCGATCGACGAACTGCAGGTCGATGACGACGCCCTCCTCGGCGGCGCCGAGCGCGGCATCCAACTGGCCAAGCGCCAACAGCAGGGCGACGGCCCGGCCGCCGATAGCCGTGATGCGGTCCCCGCGCTCGAGCGCCACTTCGCTCGCCGGACTCTGGGGGAAGACCTCCCGCACCCGGAGCTCAGTCCCGACCAGCACGAACGATGCACCGATGCCGGCGTACTGACTCTCATCGAAGAACGCGTCGTTCGAGGAGCGGGACGTGATGTAGCTGAAGTGCGAATCGAGCGGGCGGTAGCGAACCGCATCGAGATAGGCCTCCGGCGAGGCGAAGCGCGTCGGATTGAGCGCCGGCAGCCGGTCGTACCAGAGGTAGATGTCGGACAGGGCCTCGCGCACGAACAGGTTCTTGCCAGCCGTCGTGCACGATAAGCCGCCCTGCGCCGCCGCGGGCAGCGGCGCGAGCGCCACGATGAGGAGGCAAAACGTCGCCAGCCGCAACGCGCCCCGATTGATCGCCATCCGTGCCATACCTCGGCCGATAGTATGCCCCGGCGCAGCCGAATTGGAGCCGGTTTACAACCTGGCGATCGTCATCACCTCCACGATTGGCCCGACCATGTGCGCACCCGCCAGGTCGGTGCGGATCCGAATGACGGCCGAGACGCGCAGCCCCTCGACGAGGAAATCAGCGGCGGGCGGCCGGACCGGGTCGTAGACGACGCCATCGTCGCCGCGAATCGCCCAGAACTGACCTTCGATCGCGAACCGGGCCATCGTTCCCGTGATACGGAGCGTGCCTGGCGGCAGCGGACCGGGCGCCCCTGGCGCGGCGCAGGCAGCCAGGAGCGTCACGGCCAGCACGAGCAAGATGGAAGGCATCCGCTCATGGTAGCGCCGCGGCGCGGCGGCCCGACCTTGCGCGTCGCGTCAGCGCCGGCGGAGCCGGCGCCTGCCGACGACGAGACCCAGCGCGGAGGCCAACAGTGCCACGGCCGGGGGTTCCGGGACAGTCCTGACAGGCCCCGCCTGCGGCTGATCAGACTCGATCGGCACCTGGCGCGGCGGGTCGTCAGCGCCGGCATCCGGCCCGGCGCCGTTGCCCGCGGCGAAGTTAGGCGACACGCCGGTGCTGGCCGGGCCGACAACCGAGTTCGCCGGGTCGCCCGGCGCGGTCGGATCTGCCTCGCCGTCTTCGCCGGGCGCGGTGCGGGCAGGGTCGGAGATTCGAGCTCACGCCAGGCGTGGCGACGCGACCCGCACCGTGGTCGCTGGAACCATCCGAGGGCGCTTCCTCCGGGCCGGCCAGTTCCAGCGGCGTCTCCTCGCTCGGCGCGCTCGACAGCGCGCCTTCGCCGGGCGACGCGTCGACCGCCCGCTGGCCGCTCACGCCCGGCTCATGGCTGGCCGACGGTGCCGGCCACGATGGCAGGCGCCCGCCGGCCGAACGGAACTTGCCGGAGCCGGCCAGTCCTGCATACAAGCCTTCGAGCAGCGGCCCGCCAGTCGGCGCGGTTCGGCGTGCCGTGGCACTGCTCTCGTCGGCGGTGTCCTGCGACCCGTCCGGCGCCACCTCGCCTGTCGCGTCGGCGGCGTCGGCCGCGCCGTCGTTCGATGCGCCGGACGCCGTACGCGCCGGCACCGGCGGAGTTGCCGCCAGCACGAACTGGTCGAATAAGCCACGGGTGCGGCCGTGCCCGGTTGGGGAGCCCTGTCGCTGTGTGGGCGCTGCGCTCGTCTCCAGCTCCTCGTGCGTGCCAAACGCCGCGTCGAACGGATCGCGGGCTTGCCAGGCGAAGGCCGCCAGCGCCGATGAAAGCGTCAAGGTGGCGAACGACAAGGCCACGCGTACCCGCTTGACCGAGAGTTGTCGGTGGTAAGAACGGCGACGGCGGCGGCGTTGCCGGCGCCGCGGTGGGGCTGTCATCGATCAACCGTCCAGCAAGGGCGATGCCTCGCGCAGCGCGACCCGGGGCTGCATATCGCTTCGCGTGCTTTCGTGCTCTCTCGCTGTGACCGGCCTTCATGCGGGCGTCGGAAGTCGCCGTGGGCCGCGCCCGGCAGTTTGCAGCGGGCGCGACGCCCACACCACCGTGGGAGATTTTGCGGGCTTTGCACGCACCCGGCCTTCTTCTGCTTCGGTCCGGTGGAGCCGCACGGGCAGCCGAACGCTAACGAGGATGGCACCTCCGGCAAGAGCGACGTCCGCGTCTTCATCGGCCTGCGCGTCGTGCTCGACTGATCGAGGCGATGCCGCCCGGGCCGGGAGACGCCATCGCTGGTGACTCCCGGCCGGCACGGCATCACCCGGCGATGCGACGGCGGTCCCGGGCGTTCATCCGGCAGGTGCGCTCGCCAACCACCGTGTTGACGATGACCAGGATGTCGCCGGCGGGCATCGCCTGCACCGCTTGCAAGTCGAACGATGCCGTCGCGCGATTACCGTCTGTTGCACCGGCTGGTGCATCCGGCCACTGCACCGGGTGCCGGTCCAGGTTCGCCGGCTGCGCGATCGCCTCGGACTTGTATGGGGACCGCAGCAGCACGGTATCGATCGGCGCCGCCACCCTCGTCACCTTGCCTGATCGCTTCGGCTCCTCTGGCTCTGCGGTGACGACCAGTCGCGCATCGCCGGAAGACACCCTCACTTTGTAATCGCCGGTAGGCTGGACGTCACCGGTGAGCGCCGCTGTATCCGCTTTGGTCATCCCAGCCGACGCTGTACACGTGAAGGTCGCACCTCGGGCGGACCGTCCGCCCTGCCCGCCACCCGTCGTTGTCTGGCCGTGGGCCCCTCCGGCTATCGCCAGGGCCCCGATCGCCGCCGCCCATGCTGTCATCACTCGCATTGTTGGTGACACTCCGTCACCATGCAGTGCAACTGCGTTGCCCGATCGGCCTGGGGTGGCGTTGCGGCGCGATTTTCCGGCCGCGGCAATCGAGGCCATTACAATGTCGCGGTGCTGCGATTCCTGGCGCGCCGGCTGGCGCTGACGATTCCGGTCCTGCTCGGCGTCGCGACTCTGGTCTTTTCCCTCATCCACCTCATCCCCGGCGATCCGGCGCAGGCGATGCTCGGGGAAGCCGCGTCGCAGGAGGATGTGCTGGAACTGCGGCGGCGGCTCGGCCTCGACCAGCCGCTACTGCAGCAGTACGGAGCGTTCCTGCGCGGCACGGTGCGGGGCGATCTCGGAACCTCGTTGCGGACCGGGCTGCCGGTGACCGCGCAGATCCTCGAGCGCATGCCGGCGACGATGGAGCTGGCCGGCGCGGCGATGCTCGTCGCTGTCTTCTTCTCGATCCCGCTCGGCATTGCCGCGGCGGTCAAGAAGGGGACCGCCGTCGACAGCGCCGCCACGACGGTCGCCCTGGCTGGCGTGTCGATCCCGAACTTCTGGCTCGGGCCGCTGCTGGCCATCGTCTTCGGCATCGAACTGGGGTGGCTGCCGGTATCCGGACGCGGCACCCTCGCGCACCTGGTGCTGCCGGCGGTTTCGCTCGGCGCGGCGCTGGCCGCCATCCTCGCGCGCATGACCCGGGCGACGCTGCTGGAAGAGTTGCGCGAGCAGTACGTGGTCGCCGCGCGCGCCCGCGGTGTGTCGCGGCTGCGGTCCGTCCTGCGCCACGCCTTTCGCAACAGCCTGATCCCGGTCGTGACGCTGATCGGCCTGCAGTTCGGCGCGGTGCTGACCGGCGCCGTGATCACCGAGACCATCTTCTCCTGGCCGGGCATCGGCCGGCTGCTGATCCAGTCGATCGGCTTTCGCGACTACCCGCTGGTGCAGGGATGCATCCTGCTCATCGCCATCACCTACGTCGGCGTCAACCTGCTCACCGACCTGGTCTACGGCGTGCTCGATCCGAGGATCCGGTACGAATGAAGCACGCTGGCGTGATGACGAAGGTCGGCGCGGCCATCGTGGCGGCGACGGTGCTCATCGCCCTGTTCGGCCCGGTGCTCGCCCCCTTCGACCCGGCGGCGCAGGACCTCGCGCTGCGGCTCGAGGGGCCGACCGGGCTGCACTGGTTCGGGCTCGACGAACTGGGACGCGACATCTTCGCGCGGGTCCTGTCAGGCGCACGCATCTCGTTGATGGTCGGGCTGGTCGTCGTCGGAATCTCGTCGACGGTCGGGATCCTGTTCGGCTCGATTGCCGGGTATTTCGGCGGCCACATCGACGAGGCGATCAGCCGCGTCATCGACGTCCTGCTGGCGTTTCCCGGGTTGCTGCTGGCGATCGCCCTGGTCGCCGTGCTCGGGCCGAGCCTGACCAACGTGGTGCTCGCGCTGTCGCTGATCGGCTGGGTGGGCTACGCCCGCCTCGTGCGCGGGCAGGTGCTGCGGGCGCGTGAGTTCGAGTTCGTGCAGGCCGCTCGCGCACTCGGCGCGACGACGCCGCGCATCCTGCTGCGGCACATCATTCCGACGACACTGCCGGCCGTGACGGTGCAGGCCACGCTCGGCATGGGCGGCGCCATCCTCTCCGAGGCAGCGCTCAGCTTTCTCGGCCTCGGCGTACAGCCGCCGACGCCGAGTTGGGGAACGATGCTGAATTACGGCCGCACGCACCTGCTGGATGCGCCGCACCTGACGATCTTCCCGGGAGTGGCCATCGCGGTGCTGGTGCTGGGCTTCAACTTCCTCGGCGACGGCCTGCGGGACGCGCTCGATCCGGCCACTACCCGCCGGCAGGCGTAAGGGCGGCGTACTGCTGCTGCGCCTGACGGGCGATGTCGGCGTGCCCGATGCGCTGCGCCGCCTCCGAGAGGTAGCGGTATGCCGCGGGATCGACCGGCAGCCGAGCCGTCGCCCGGCGCAGCACCTGTTCGGCCGCGCGTGCATCCCGCGCGACCAGCAGCGCGTGGCCGTAGAGCGCCAGGATCTCGCTCGACGCCTCCACATCGGCGGCGGCCGTGCGGAAGGCGGTCAGGGCGTGATCGAGGGCCGCGCGGTCGTGCCGGTCCTCGGCCGCCGCAAGCCACACCCGGCCGAGCGCACCGTACACCACCGGCGAGCCGGGATGGCGCTCAGTGGCACGACGCAGCGTGAGTACCGCCTCATCGAGCCGTCCGGCGCGCGCGTAGGCCAGGCCGACGTTGACGAGCCGTTCCGGCCGCGCCGGTTCCAGCGCGGCCAGCGCTTCGAGGTGCTCGAGGCCGCCACGCCAGCCACCGTCCGACGACGCCATATCGGCCAGCGCTTCGCGCGCCGGGGCAAAGCCCGGCGTCAGGGCGATGGCCTTGTCCAGGGACACGATTGCCTCGCCGCTGCGTCCCGAGTCGCGCAGGGCGAGGCCCAGCAGGTAGTGGGCCTCCGTCATCCGGTCGTCCTGCGCCACGATCCGCCGGAGCAACTCCTCGGCGACCGGCACCTGCCCGTCGCGGTAGCGGGCGAGCGCCAGCTTGTAGAGCACGCGCGGCGCGCGGTCGTCCAGCGACAGGTAGCGCTGGTACTGTGCCGTTGCGTCCGCATAGCGGCCCAGCTCGAGGTAGACGTCGCCGAGCAGTTCGGCGGCACGAGGCGCCGAGTCATCGAGCGTCGCGGCGCGGCGCAGGTCGCGCACCGCGGCGTCCCACTCATGCCGCCGGCGATAGGTGTCGCCGCGTTTCAGGTAGGGCAGCATCGAGTCGGCCTTGAGCGCCGCGGCGCCGCTGAAGGCCTCGATCGCCTCGGAGGTGCGACCTTCCGCCAGGGCGGCGTCGCCGACGCGAACCAGCCGGCGGAACTCGCGTTCCTGCCGCACCTCTATCCAGGCGAGCAGGCTCGCGCCGAGCAGTGAGATGATGCCGACGGCGCGGACCACGGAACGATTCATCGACGCCATGCATGGTAGCGCGCCGCGCCGCGATTCACCGCCGACGGAACGTTTCCGCCGTAGGGCATGTGCCGCGTCGCGATCTCCTGTCGACCCGCCGGACGCACCACCCGCCGGGTCCGCCACGCGGCACCCGGCCCACGTTTCCACCCGCCGGGTCCGCTGCGCGGCGCCCGGCCTACGTTTCCGCCAGTAGGGCGGGTGCGGCGTCACGATCTCCTGCCGACCCGCCGGACTCGTGCGGAACATTGGCGGCCAGCCGGGGTCTAAATCTCCAGGCGGTGCTAAACTCCAATGCATACACGGATTTCCGGAGATTTGGTGAAGAACGCTGGTGCGATCGGCTGGTCGGAGGTCGACAGTCAGGAAGCCGCTCTGATCGCGCGCTGCGCGGCTGGCGACGATGCCGCCTGTACCGAGCTCGTCAGCGCGCACCAGCGCATGGTGTTCACGCTGGCGCTGAACCTGCTGGGTGACCGCGACGAGGCGATGGACCTCTCCCAGGAAGTCTTCCTGCGGGTCTTCCGAACGCTCGCCAGTTTCCGCGCCCAGTCCGCCCTCCGCACCTGGATCTACCGCATCGTCATCAATCAGGCCCGCAACCGGCAGCGCTGGTGGCGGCGGCGGCACCGCGCCGACCAGGTGTCCCTCGATCAGCATCTGCAGCAGTTCGGCGACATGGAGTCGAAAGGCGATGTCCTGCCCGACCGCCTGCTGGCGAGCAAGGAAGCCGCCGGTCGCATCTGGCAGGCGATGGACCGGCTGCCATTCGATCAGCGCACGGCGCTGATCCTGCGCGAGATCGACGGTCTCCGCTACGAGGAGATTGCCTTCTCGCTGGGCATCGCCGTCGGCACCGTCAAGTCACGGCTGACCCGGGCGCGCCAGGCGCTGCGAGCCGAACTCCTGGGGCTCCGCGCATGATCGCCTACATGGGTTGCGATTCGGTCCGCGAACTGCTCGATGGCTTCGTCGACGGCGAGCTGGCTATCGACGAGCAGGTGGCCGTCGAGACGCATCTGCGCTGGTGCCGGACCTGCTCGTTGCGGGTCGAGGACATGCAGGTGATCGGCGCATCGATCCGGCTCGGCGCGCCAGCGTTGCGCGCCGGCGCGGAACCGGCGGCCGCGGCGATCCCCTCGAATGTCCTGATGCGGTTGCGGGCGGAACGGGCGCAGTCGTTCGCGGTCAAGCTGAGCGACCTGTTCGTCGACCGGCGCCTGTTGTGGCCGGCGCTCGGCGCGACGGTGGCGGTGTTCGTGTGCATCTACGGTGTGTTCGGCGTGATGCAGCTGGCCCGGGAAGAACAGCCGCATTCGCTGGCGGCGATGCTGGACCTGCTGGCCCACCCCGGGTCGGACGAGAACCCGCTGCGCCTCGACAACCACATCTCGGTGCCGCGGGTCATCGATCACGGCGTGTCGCTCGGCACGCTGCCCGAGGACGAGGCGATGTTCGCGGTGGCCACCGTCGTGACCCGTGAAGGCAAGATCGCCAACTACGAACTGCTGGAATGGCAGCGATCGACGGTGCGGCGCCGCGCCTCCACGGCGCAGGCGAGTGATGTCGCCGCGCTGTCGGAGGCCGTCAAGCAGTCGCGATTCACCCCCGCCCAGGAACCGGGTGGGCGGGCGGTGGCGGTGAACATGGTCTGGGTGATTGCCCGCACGACAGTGAAGGGTTCTCGCCGCGCCGTGCTCGACCTCGATCTGCCGTCGGCGGGACCGCGTCATGCGCCGGCGGCGACCAAGCCGGCCCCTGAATTGCCGACCGGTGAACGGTCGTCGATTCAGGGGGAATCACCGACGGCCTGAGGCCGGCCGCGCCGCCGCGGCGGGTGCCTCCGCACTCGCGCTCGCGGCGTTGTTCAGGGCGTCGGTCGCCCGCACGATGACGCCACGCGCGCCGATTTCCCCATCCACCACCAGTTCGAACTGCTCGAAGCGGGAGTCGGCGATGCCGTCCTTCGGGTAGATCATCTGCCAGCGGTCGCCATCCAGCGAGTATTCCGCTTTCTGCACCGCCGAGTCCTGATCGCGCACATCGAAGGCGACGATGGTGCGGGCACCGTCGCGACGGGCCGAGGTGACGCTGATGGCCGGCGGCGCGTTGTCGATGTCGAACGCCATGCTTTCCATGGCGCCGGTCAGGGCCGTGGTCGGAGAGTTCGACGGGGCGTCCGAGGCGACGATGCGTAACAGGTAGCGACCGTTCGGAACCGACGTCGTATCCCAGACCAGGATCGAATCGGCCAGGTTCCGCTTCAGCGGCTTCCAGGCGGTCTCGCCTTCACGACGATAGAGCACGTCGAACGCCAGGTCGTCGCGGTTGTCGTCCTCAGCGCGCCAGACGAATGTCAGCAGCCCCTTCTCATACGCACGGCGACCGAGGGTCGGCGTGCCGGTCGATGGCTGCACCTGGGCCAGGGCCCGGCGGTCAGGCGTGTCGCCGTCGAACCCGGCGATCTCCGGGTCGGTGGGGAACGGGCGCTGAAAGACCGTGCCGGGCGGGTGGATGGTGATCGAGGCAACGCGCGGCCGGAGGTTACGCGGCAGGTACGCGGCGGTGACCGAGGTCAGCAGCGGCGCCTCGCCACGGCCGCCGGTGAAAGTGGCGCGCCACTGCAGGAAGCGGGCGCGAGGGCTGCTGATGGCAGTGCCGTCGGCCTCGCCATAGGGAGCGGACCAATCGCTCCAGGTTTCGTCCGGTGTCCGGGTGTTGCCGGAACGGGTGGCCAGTTCCACTTTCGCGCCGGCCGGCGCGACCGACTTCCACTTGATGGCCCCCCACTGCGCCACCGTCTGCGCGTCGCGGACGTCCGAGGTGTAGGTGCCGCGGTCAGCGCGATCTGTGGAAAGGCGGAATACCTTACCGGGGTTGGAGGTGGTGAACAGCAGGCGGCCGTTGCGATCGGGCAGCAGGCTGGTGACCTGTTCGGCGTTGGCCCGCGTCAGCAGCGTCGGCTGCAGCGGATCACCGGTCAGGCGGTAGATCTTGCCCTTGTTACCGGTGGCGACGAGCAGCGTGCCGCCTGACTCGAACGAGATGTCGTAGGGCGAATCCTCGCGCGACTCCCACACGACATCAGACGCACCGTCAGGCGTGATGCGGAAGATTGCGCCTGCGGCCGCGCCTTGCGCCGCGCGCGGCGCCGACGTGGTCGTGCCGCCGCCGGTGTCGGCCACGGCGATTGCGGTGATCTCGGTCGAGACGCTGGCCACGGGCGTCGGGGTCGGGTCAGGAGTAACCGTGCTGGACTCCGCAGCGCCGACGCCGCCGCCCGAGGAGCGGCCGCGAACGGCAGCGGCGTAGATCGTCCCGGCGGGATCGACGCGGAGCTGGTGGATTTCGTTGTAGGTGGAGTCGAGCAGCACGAACGCCTTGCCGCCAGCGTCGATGCGGAACACCCGGCCCGGCGATTCCGTACCGGCGAGCAACTGCCCCTCACGGTCGAAGGCCAGCGTCATGGCATGCGTGGCCTTGGTCTGGTAGAACGGCGCACCGCGGCCGTCGGGCGAGATCTTGTAGATGACGCCCTTGTCGCCGGTGGCGGCGAAGACGTTGCCAGTGCGATCGACGGCCAGGCTCCAGATGTACTTGTCGGGCGGATCGAAGAACAGGGCGCCCTTGCCACTCGCGTCCACCTTGTAGACGCGGCCGTCAGGAGAGGTGGCGGCATACAGCCCGCCGCCCGGCGCCAGGGCGATTGCATGTACCTCGAGCTCCTCGGCATCGAAGAACAGCGTCGTCCTGCCGGCGGGGTCGACACGGTAGATTTCGCCGTCGTTGCCGGTGCCGACAAACAGCGAGCCGTCAGCGGCAGCGACCAGCGTCCAGAGGAACGGCGCGCTCGCTTCGTAGACCGGAGCAGCAGTCGGCCCGAGCGTCAGCCGCCCGTAGGTGTCGATCGACAGGTTCTCGACTTCCCCTTTGAGGAAGTCGTTCTCCGTCGACACCTGCCAGAAGGTTGGGACGGCGGCGGAGATCGCCGCCCCGGCGCACAGGACGATGACCAGGAGGGCGAGACGCGAGGAACGAAGCATAGGGGGCTGGTCCTTGTGCGGCCTACTGATCGAGCGGCAACGTGAGCGTGCGGGAGCCGGTCACGGCGTAGTCGGCGGTGACTTCCCACTCGCCCAGCAGCGCACTCTGCAGCGGCCGGAAGTTACCGCCGTCGCGATCGGACTCCATGACGGCGAGCACGGACGCGGGCAGCGCGGCGAGTGACTCGCCCTTGACGACGGCGCCGCCGTCGCGGGTCACGAGCCGGACGTAGAGGCGGTTGTTCTTGCGCGTGCTGTTGAGCACCCGGAGCATCTGCGGCAGGCCGCGGGTCTGCAGCGGCTGCAACTGCAGCTCGCGCGCCTCCCACTGCGACAGGCGCGTGGCGTCGGCAACCATGATCGAGACACTGCCGCGGGCGTTGGGCGGAATCTGCACCGCCACCGACCGGGTGACCTGGTCGCCGCGGTAGGTGCGCAGCAGCACTTTCAGGTCCACCGTGCTACCCGGCCGCACGCGGGCGCCGTCGACCCAGACACGCTCGAGCGAGGCGCTGCGTGGCTGCTCGCTCGCGTCGATCTCCAGGTTCAGCCCCTCGAGCTCGACGTCCTCGAACGAGTTGTGGAGCAGGAAGTTGATGGGCGCAACCACCGATGCCGAGGCCGCGGCCGACGGCTGCTCGCCGGAAAACAGATCCTCGAACGAGAGCTCGCCGTACTTCTTCACCGTCGCCGAGCCGCGCAACGCATAGCTGGCAACGCCGTTCTCGCGTTCGTATGAGGTGAGCGTGTTGAGAATGGACAGGTAGGCGAGCAGCGGCGTGAAGAGCTGGTCGTTGGCCAGCTGCATGTTGAACGTCCTGGTCGTGCCGCGGCTCGATTTCAGCGTGAGCTTGACCGGGATCAGCTGCGGCCCGGGTCCGAGCGTGCCGGCGATGGCCGTCGCGCGATCCTGCTGCACGGTGCCGATCACCTCGCCGGTGCTGGCGATCTTCATCGAGTTCATCAGGCTGGGCAGCACCGTGAAGACGTGCGCACGGGTCATCGGGAACTGCGTCGGCCCGAGGCCATAGAAGGGATGGCCGAACGCGTAGACGCGATTGCCGTCGACGTGGGTCACCGTGCCGGTGGCACCGAGCTCGAGATCCCCCCTCATCAGATTGACGCCGACCGGATCACCTGGGCGCAACGGCGCCGGGCGGCCTGTATCGGCAACGATCGGGCGCGGCCCCTGCAGCCCGCCCGCGCCGGCCATCACCGGGACGAAGCCGCCGTCCCGCAGTGCAGAGGCGAGCGGTTCGAGCACCGACGGCTCGAAGCCACCCAGCGTCAGCGGAGTGGCGATCGGCCGCAGCAGCGGCGCCAGGCCGGCACTGACCGACGGATCGCCGAACACCTGGACGTCTGACGGGCTGTTGGCGAACGGGCGGAGCACGGCGAACGCCTGCCGCAACGAGGTCATCAGGGCGGCGGGCGTCAGCGACGCCGGCGAGTCGAGCCGCGCCGCCCTGGTGCGCGGCGCGGTGGTGGCGGTCGCGTCGATCATCTCGGCAATCGGGGTAATGCCGGCGATCGGCTCGGTCGAGAACTGACCGAGCGAATAGGACACCGCGCCCACCAGCCGGCCGTCGATATAAACGGGACTGCCGCTCATCCCGGCGATCACGCCAGTCTTGGCCAGCGGACCGCCCTCGAGCCGGGCGAGGATGAGGTCGCGGCGTGGGCCGATGGTATTGCGCAGCACGCCGAGGATGCTGACCTTGAACTCCTCGAGCCGATCCCCTTCGAACACCGTACGGCCGACGCCGACCATGCCGGGCCTCAGCTCGTCCACGGGAAAGTGGCTGGTCTGCGCCGGCAGGCTGACGGCGACCAACAGCAGAAGTGCAGACAAGACGCCGAAGCTGCGCATGGACATATATATGGCTCGGGGTGGCTGTAGATCGAAGGTTACGGGTAAACCCCTGAATCCGCAAGCGTGTGCGCGGTTTCGGTTGACAGCGGCGGCGGCCGTCGGGTACTGTCGTCTCTCGCCTTTTGACGCTGATGCAGCCTGTCTTCGCTCCCTTCGCGCGCCCGCTGTTTGCCAACTTCTGGTGGTGGTACGGGTCTGCGACTGAAGGGGCGGCTGCCGGCGTCTGATACGCGATCAGGAATCCAGCACACGGTCACGCCTCTTCAGCCGACAGGTTGAAGAGGCGTTTTCTTTTTTCACTATGACCACAACGCTCCTGTGTGAAACGGTGACCGGCTCGACAATGGCCGAGCTGCGTGCCGCCCGCGACGCGGCAACGGTCGGCGACATGGTCGAGCTACGCCTCGACGGGGTGCGTGACGTCGACGTCGCTGGCGCGCTCTCCGGCCGCACCCGGCCGGCCATCGTCACATGCCGGCCATCGTGGGAAGGCGGCCGCTTCGAGGGCAGCGAAGACGATCGCCGCCGGCTGCTGCGGCAGGCCCTCGAGTCGGGCGCCGAGTACGTCGATCTGGAGTGGGGCGCCGGCTTCGATGATCTCCTGGCGCTCGACCGCACCCGCGTCGTCCTGTCGTCGCACGACTTTGGCGGCGTCCCGGTGGACCTCGCCGACCGCGCCCGGGCGATGCGGGCTACCGGCGCCGGGGTGATCAAGATTGCCATCACGCCGCAACGGCTCTCCGACACCCTGCCGCTCATCGAAATCGCCCGCGGCGGGGATGCCGTGGTCATCGGCATGGGAGAGGCCGGCGTCCCGTCCCGCCTCCTCGCCGGGCGCTACCACTCCCGGTGGAGTTACGCCGGCAACGCGGTGGCGCCTGGCCAGATCGCGGCGCCGCGGATGGTCGACGAGTTCCGCTTCCGGCAGGTCGGTGCCAGCACCCGGGTGTTCGGCGTGATCAGCACGAACGCGATGCACTCCGCGTCGCCGGCGATGCACAACGCCGCCTTCGCCACAACCGGCCTCGACGCCGTCTACGTGCCGCTCCGCGCCGCCGACTTCGACGATTTTCTCAGCTACGCCGATGGGCTCGGCATCGAAGGGGCCAGCGTGACGATCCCGTTCAAGCTCGACGCGCTCCAGGCGGCGCGCACGTGTGACCGGCTGACCCAGGCGATCGGGGCGGCCAATACCTTGCGCCGGCTGGCGGCCGACTGGGAAGCGACCAACACGGACGTGGACGGCTTCCTCGAGCCGCTCGAACAGGGCTTTCCGCGTCCGCTGGCCGGGGCGCGCGCGGCGGTGCTGGGCGCCGGCGGAGCAGCGCGGGCCGTGGTCGTGGCACTGCTGTCGCGCGGCGCGACGGTCACGGTGCACGCCAGGCGCGAGGACCAGGCGCGCGACGTCACCCAGTCGCTCACCGGCAGCGCGCAGGCGGGCATCGGCGCCTGGCCGCCGCCGCGCGGCTCCTGGGACCTGCTGGTGAACTGCACGCCGCTCGGCGGCGGCGAGTTGCGGCAGGAGTCGCCGCTGCCCGGCGGGCCGTTCGACGGGCTGCTGGTCTACGACCTGACCTACGGTGCCGGTGACTCGCTCCTGATCGAGCAGGCGCGCGCCGCGGGCTGCCGCACCCTCGATGGGTTGCCGATGCTCATCGCCCAGGCGGAGCGGCAATTCGCCTGGTGGACCGGCGTCCGGCCACCGGCAGGCGTCATGGCCGACGCCGCACACGCACGCCTCGGAAGAACCGTATGCGCATAACCAGTTTCGAAGAATTCCGGGATCTCGCACAACGCGGCACGTTCGTCCCGGTGTGCAAGGAGATCGTCGCCGACCTGCTGACGCCGGTGTCCGCGTTCCTCAAGATCGCCGAGCACTCGGATCACGCCTTCCTGCTCGAATCGGTCGAAGGCGGTGAGCAGGTCGGCCGCTATTCGTTCCTCGGCAAGGATCCGTTCCTGATCCTGCGGTCGCGCGGCGGCAAGACGATCGTCGATCGCGCCGGACAGACATCCGAGTCGGACAAGCCGTTCATTGCCACGCTGCGCGAGCTGATGGCCGGCTTCCACTCGCCGTACGTCCCCGGTCTGCCGCGTTTCACCGGCGGCGCCGTCGGCTATCTCGGCTACGACGCGGCCGCCTGGTTCGAGCCCGTGCAGCTGCAGGACAGCGACGAGGAACAGGACGAGGCGGGGTTCATGCTGTTCGACACGGTGCTGGCGTTCGATCACGTGCGTCACCGCATCCTGATCATCGCCAACGCCCGCATCACCGGCGACGAGGACCTGACCTCGCTCTACCAGTTTGCCTGCGCCAAGATCGAGTTCGTCGAGCGGGAGCTCGAGCGGACGCTGTCGAAGATGCCGCCGGCGACGCCCGAGCCGCTCGAGGTCACGTCGAACGTCACGCAGGACGAGTTCGAGCAGATGGTGCGCACGGCCAAGGAGCACATCGCCGCCGGCGACATCTACCAGGTGGTGCTGTCGCAGCGGTTCGAGGCCCGGGTCGGCGCGGACCCGTTCACCGTCTACCGGGCGCTGCGCCACGTCAACCCCTCGCCCTACATGTACTTCCTTCGCCTCGGCGAGCGCTCGATCGTCGGTTCGTCGCCCGAGATGCTGGTGCGCGCCGAGGGACGCAACATCGTTACGCACCCGATCGCCGGGACACGGCCGCGCGGACGCAACGAGGAGGAGGACCTGCGCCTCGCCGAGGAACTGAAGCGCAACGAGAAGGAGCGCTCCGAGCACGTGATGCTGGTCGACCTTGGCCGCAACGACATCGGCCGCGTTGCGTCGTACGGCTCGGTGCGCGTGCCGAAGTACATGGCGCTCGAGCGCTACTCGCATGTCATGCACCTGGTCTCGGTCGTCGAGGGCAAGCTCGCGGACGAGCACGACCGGCTCGACGCGCTGGTTGCCTGCTTTCCGGCGGGCACCGTCTCGGGCGCGCCGAAGGTCAGGGCGATGGAGATCATCGCCGCGCTCGAGAACCGCCGCCGCGGCGTCTACGCCGGCGCGGTCGGCTACCTTGATTTCGCCGGTAACCTCGACTTCTGCATCACCATCCGCACCATGCTGATCGAGAACGGGCGCGCATACATCCAGGCGGGAGCCGGAATCGTCGCCGACTCGAACCCCGCCGCGGAGTACCAGGAGACGCGCGACAAGGCCCGCGCCGTCATCGCCGCGCTGGAACTCGCGCAGGCCGGACTTTAGCAGGGCGATCAGATGATCCTCGTCATCGACAACTACGATTCGTTCACCTACAACCTGGTCCAGTACCTGGGTGAGCTCGGCGCCGACGTCCAGGTACGCCGCAACAACGCGATCACGCTCGACGAGATCGCGGCGCTGGCGCCCGACCACATTCTGATTTCGCCCGGGCCCGGCCGGCCCGAAGACGCCGGCATCACCCCGGACGTGATTCGCCGCTTCGGGCCGACGACACCGCTGCTCGGCGTCTGCCTCGGCCACCAGGCGATCGGCATGGTCTACGGCGGCACCGTCTGCCGCGCAGCGACGCCGATGCACGGCAAGACCTCGACGGTGGAGCACGACGGCCAGGGCGTGTTCGCCGGCATGACGGCGCCGTTCCAGGCCGGCCGCTATCACTCCTTGATCGTGTCCGCCGACGGGCTGCCCGGCGAGCTCGAAGTGTCGGCGCGGACCCGCGATGACGGCACGATCATGGCGCTGCGGCACCGCACCCACCCGGTGCACGGCGTCCAGTTCCATCCCGAGTCGGTGCTGACCGAGGAAGGGCGCCGCATCCTCCGTAACTTCCTGGACCTGTGATGTTGCCTGCGCTGATCGAGAAAGCGGTCCGGCACGAGGACCTCACCGCCGACGAGGCGGCAGCGGCGATGGACGAGGTGATGGGCGGCCGGGCGACGCCGGCCGCCCTCGGCGCCCTGCTGACCGCGCTCGTCATGAAAGGCGAGCGGCCGGCGGAGATCGTCGGCTTCGCCCGGACGATGCGGCAGCATGCGGTGAAGCTGTCGGCACCGGTCGGCGAGGTGTTCGACACCTGCGGCACCGGCGGCGATCGTTCCGGCACCTTCAACATCTCCTCGGCTGCTGCTCTGGTGGTCGCCGGCTGCGGCGTCACCGTGGCCAAGCACGGCAACCGCTCGGTCTCCAGCCGCTGCGGCAGCGCCGATGTCTTCGAAGCGCTTGGCGTCAACATCGGCGCATCGCCGGCGGTGGTGGAGCAGACGCTGCGTGATGCACGGATCGCCTTCTTCTTTGCGCCGATTTTCCACCCGTCGATGAAACACGCCGGGCAGACGCGGCGCGAACTCGGCATCAGGACCGCGTTCAACCTGCTCGGGCCGCTGACCAACCCGGCCGGCGCCACGCGCCAGATCGTCGGCGTGCCGCGACCCGAGCTGACCGAGCTGCTGGCCCGTTCGCTGCTGTTGCTCGGGTCCGAACGGGCGTGGGTCGTACACGGCGCCGATGGCATCGACGAGCTCTCCACCACCGGCTACACCAAGGTGTCCGAGTGCCGGAACGGGACCGTGCACACCTTTTACGTCCACCCGGCCGACTTCGGCCTGGCGAAGGCCGCCAGCGCGGATCTGCAGGGGGGTGACGCGGCAGAGAACGCGGCCATCATCCGCGGCGTGCTGCAGGGCGACGCGGGGCCGCACCGCGACGTGGTGCTGCTCAACGCCGGAGCGGCACTGTTCATTGCCGGCCAGGCGGATTCGGTCACGGGCGGCATCCGGCTGGCCGCAGCGGCGATCGACAACGGCGCGGCACGAGCGACACTCGAGGCGATGGCGCGTGGCTCGCAGGCAGTGGGGTCCGCGTGAGCGCCGCGACCGACACCACGCCCGACCTGCTGCGGACAATCGTCGCCGCAACGGAACGCATCATTGCGGCCCGCCGCGAGCAGGAGCCGTTGGCCACCCTCGAGCGCCGTGCCGCGAGCGCCACGCCGCGCGGCGACCGGTTCGAGGCGGCGCTCGCCATGGCCGGACGCAGCAACGTCATTGCCGAATGCAAGCGCCGGTCGCCATCGAAAGGGGTGCTCGCTTCCGCGTACGACCCGGTTCGCATCGCCCGCGACTACGAGCGCGGCGGCGCCGCGGCCATCTCCGTGCTCACGGAGCCGACGTTCTTCGACGGCGCCCTCGCGCACCTGGCGGCAGTTCGCGTCGCGGTCAGCCTGCCGATCATCCGCAAGGATTTCATCGTCGACCACTACCAGCTGTTCGAAGCCCGTGCGGCTGGGGCCGACGCGATCTTGCTGATCGTGGCGGCGTTGCCGCAGCAGACGTTGGTCCGGCTGCATCGCCAGGCGCACGACCTGGGCCTGGCAGTGCTGGTCGAGGTACACGACGACGACGAGCTGTCGCGGGCGATCGACGGCGGCGCGCGGCTGATCGGCGTCAACAACCGGAATCTGCGGACGCTGGCCGTCGACGTCGACGCATCGTACCGGCTCGCCGCGCGGATGCCGGCGGACGTGGTCGGCGTCAGTGAGAGCGGCCTGCAGACCCGCAGTGACCTGGAACGCCTTTCGGCGGCCGGCTATCGGGCATTCCTCATCGGCGAGCGCTTCATGACCGCTGCCAACCCGGCCGCCGCGATCAGCGAGCTGCTCGGCCGCGGCACGCCCGGACGGGAGTGAGATGTTGCTGAAAGTCTGCGGCATCACGCGGCTGACCGATGCGTTGCACGCGACCGCGCACGGCGCGACCGCTCTCGGCTTCGTGTTCTGGCCACGCAGCCCGCGCTACGTGACGCCGGCGCGCGCCGCCGAGATCATCGCGGAACTGCCGTCGACCGTCACCGCGGTCGGCGTCTTCGTCAACGAGCCGGTCGAATCGATCAGGCAGATCGCGGCGGCCACCGCCCTCGGTGCCGTGCAGCTGCACGGCGACGAACCGCCCGCCTATGCGGAGGCACTCTCGTGGCCGCTGGTTCGTTCGGCCACGCTGGACGATGCGGTGATGGTTGCGGCGGCCTGGCCGCCACGCACCACGTTGCTGCTGGATGCCGCTGATCCATTGCGGCGCGGCGGCACCGGGGCGGTGATCGACTGGACGAGGGCGGCTGCCATGGCGCGGTCACACCGCGTCGTACTTGCCGGCGGGCTGACGCCGCTCAACGTGGCGCAGGCGATCCGGACGGTGCGGCCCTACGGCGTCGACGTCTCTTCGGGCGTCGAGGCTTCGCCGGGGGTGAAGGATTTTGCCAAGGTGACCCGCTTCCTGGCGAACGCGCGGGGCGCGTTCGCCGACGGGGCAGGCGGGCAGGGAGAAGACTGTGACGGCTGACATAGCGGAAGGAAACGTGGCGAGCCCGAAGGGGGCGACCGGGGCGGCAGATCCGGCAGAGCGGCCGATCTTCGGCCGGCGCGATCCGGATGCCCGCGGCTACTTTGGCGACTTCGGCGGCCGCTTCGTGCCGGAGACGCTGGTGGCGCCGATCGAGGAACTGACGGCGGGCTACCTGGCGGCGCGCGCGGATGCGGCGTTTCGCGCCGACCTCGACCGCCTGCTGCGCCACTACGTCGGTCGGCCGACCCCCCTCTACGAGACCAGTCGCCTGGTGGAGGCGAGCGGCGGCGTTCGGCTGTTGCTGAAGCGCGAGGACCTGACGCACACCGGCGCGCACAAGATCAACAACGCCATGGGCCAGGCGCTGCTGGCCAAGCGCATGGGCAAGCGCCGCATCGTCGCCGAGACCGGCGCCGGTCAGCACGGTGTCGCGACGGCCACGGCCTGCGCACTGCTCGGCCTCGAGTGCGACGTCTACATGGGCACGGAAGACATGCGTCGCCAGGCGCTGAACGTCGTGCGCATGCAGCTGCTCGGCGCCACGGTGCGCGGCGTCGATGCGGGCGCGCGGACCCTGAAGGACGCGATTAACGAGGCGATGCGCGACTGGGTGGCCAACGTCGCCGATACGTATTACCTGCTCGGGTCGGCGCTCGGGCCGCACCCGTACCCGCTGATGGTCCGCGAGTTCCAGTCGGTGATCGGCCGCGAAGCGCGCCGGCAGATGCTGGACCAGGTCGGCCGCCTGCCGGACGTGGTCGTCGCCTGCGTCGGCGGCGGCAGTAACGCCATCGGCATGTTCGACGGCTTCATCGACGATGCGTCGGTGCGCCTGATTGGCGTGGAGGCCGGTGGCGAGCGGATCACCCCGGGTCGGCATGCCGCGCGGTTCGCCGGCGGCAGCACCGGCGTCCTGCAAGGCACCCGGACCTTCGTGCTGCAGGACGAGGCCGGCAACATCGAACTGACGCATTCCATCTCAGCCGGACTGGACTATGCGGCTGTCGGCCCCGAGCACGCGTGGCTGCGCGAGATCGGCCGCACCGAGTACGCCTACCAGACCGACTCCGAGGCGCTCGACGGGTTCAAGGCGATGGCGCGACTCGAGGGCATCATTCCGGCGCTCGAGTCATCGCATGCGATTTCCTACGCGATGACGCTCGCCACGGAGGCCGCCGCAGGCACGGTCATCCTCGTCAACCTGTCCGGCCGCGGCGACAAGGACGTGCAGAGCGTGCTCGAGGCGTTGCGATGACCGGACTTCTCGCCGCAACCTTTGCCGGCTTGCGGGCGGCGGGGACGCCGGGCCTGGTGACCTACGTGACAGCCGGTGACCCCGACCTGGTGCGCACGGCGGGCATTTTGCGCGCGCTGGATTGTGCCGGCGCCGACGTCCTCGAGGTCGGCGTGCCGTTCTCCGATCCGCTGGCGGACGGGCCGGTCATCCAGCGAGCGACGGAGCGCGCGCTGCTCTCCGGCACGACGCTGGCGAAGGTGCTCGATACGGTCGCAGAGGTGCGTCGAGACGTCCGCGCCCCGATCGTCATCTTCAGCTATGCGAACCCGATTCTTCGGCTTGGGGCCGAGCGCTTCGCCGACCGGGCGCGCGACGCCGGCGTCGATGGCGTGCTGGTGCTCGACCTGCCGATCGAAGAGGCGGACAGCTTCCGCAGCCTGCTCGAAGCGCGGTCGATTGATACAATCCTGCTGCTCAGCCCGACGACGACCGACGAACGGTTGCGGAAAGCCGCGGCGCTGGGCAGCGGATTCCTGTACGCGATTTCGCGGCTCGGCGTCACCGGCGCCCGCGACCACGTCGCCGAAGGCGCGCAGGAGATGGTCGAGCGGATCCGCCGCGTCAGCGACCTGCCGGTGGCTCTCGGCTTCGGCATCTCGAAGCCGGAGCACGTGCGGCATGTCGGCCAGTGGGCCGACGCCGCAGTCGTCGGCAGCGCGCTGGTCAATGTCATTGCCGAGGCCGGCGGGGCGGCGGACCTCGACGGCCGGGTAGAGGAGTATGTGCGTTGGCTGAAGTCCTGACCATCGAGGAGCTGCGGACCCGCATCGACATGATCGATGACCAGCTGGTCCGCCTCCTCAACGTGCGGGTTGCCTGCGCGATGGAGATCGGCAAGTTGAAGCACGAGGCCGGTCTGCCGATCTACCAGCCCGATCGCGAGGCGCAGGTGCTCGGCAAGGTGCGTGACGCGGCGAAGACCCTGGCCGGACCACTCGAAGCGGAGGCGGTGGTGCGGATCTTCGAGCGGGTCATCGACGAGGCGCGGCGCGCCGAACGGCACGCCGATTCACGCCGCAGCGGATTCGCCGAAAGCGGGTCCGACGTCTAGTCCAGAGGGAAGGAAGCAGTCATGGTCGTTGTCATGAAAGAGCGCGCGACCGAAGCGCAGGTGGATGCGGTGATCGCGCGCCTGATCGAGCTCGGCATGGATGTGCACCGCTCGTCGGGCGCGACGCGCACCGTGCTCGGCGTCGTCGGCGCGCACAAGGTGGACCCGGAGCTGATCGGCATCCTCGACGGCGTGCACGAGGTGCTGCGCATCACCGAACCGTACAAGCGCGCCAGCCGCACGTTCAAGCCGAAGACACGGTGGTGGTCATCGACGACGTGCGGATCGGCGGTGACGAAGTGATCGTGATGGCCGGGCCGTGCTCGGCGGAAACCGAGCGAGCAGGTCGACGCGAGCGCCGCGGCGGTCAAGCGCGCCGGCGCCAAGATCCTGCGCGGCGGCGCCTTCAAGCCGCGCAGTTCGCCCTACAGCTTCCAGGGCCTCGGCGAAGAAGGGCTGCAGATGCTGCGGCGCGCCGCCGACGCCCACAACCTCAAGCTGATCTCCGAGGTGATGGACGTCGCGCAGATCGAATTGATCGGCAAGTACTGCGACATCTTCCAGGTCGGCGCCCGCAACATGCAGAACTTCACGCTGCTGCGCGAGCTTGGCCACGTGCGCAAGCCGGTGATGCTCAAGCGCGGCATCGCCGCGACGATCGAGGAGTGGCTGCTGTCGGCGGAGTACATCCTGGCCGGCGGCAACAACGACGTCATCCTGTGCGAGCGCGGCATCCGCACGTTCGAGACCGCGACCCGGAACACCTTCGATATCTCGGCCATCCCGGTGGTCAAGAAGCTGAGCCACCTGCCGATCGTCGCCGACCCGAGCCATGGCGCCGGGCGGCGCGACATGGTGGCGCAGCTGGCGCGCGCGGCCATCGCCGCCGGCGCCGACGGGCTGATCATCGAAGTGCACAACGATCCCGACCACGCCCTCAGCGACGGCGCGCAATCGATGTTCCCGGCGCAGTTCGACCGGCTGATGGCCGAGTTGCGCATCATCGCGCCGGCGATCGGCCGCAGCATCTGCCTCGAGCCGGTGTCGAGGCGCGGGTGGGCCAGATAAGCGAATGCTCAATGCGAAATGCGCAATGCACAACGGAATGCCGCACGGCAGTGCCGATGAGCGCAGCGCGGCGATGACCGGCGCCTGACTACGGCTATCGGGTTGTCCGACGTGGCAGAGCCGATGTTCCCCGACGTTGCGATCGTGGGCCTGGGCCTGATCGGCGGATCGATCGCGCTGGCCTTGCGGGAGCACGCTCCGGCAACGCGCATCATCGCGGTGGATCGGCCGGCGGTACTCGCGCATGCCCTGGGCAGCGGTGCCATCGATCGGGGCGCGCACACGGTCGACGAGATCGGCTCGCCGGACCTGGTCGTCCTGGCTGCGCCGGTGCGAGAGAATCTTCAGCTGCTGGCTGCGGTCGCGCGCCAGGTGCCGCCAACGACGCTGATTACCGACGTCGGCGGCACCAAGCAGGACATCGTCGCCGCCGCACGGGCGCTCGGTGTGCCGGCCAGCTTCGTCGGCGGCCACCCGATCGGCGGCGCCGAGCGAGGCGGCTTCGGTTTCGCCCGGCCGGATCTGTTTGCCGGCCGCCCGTGGATCATCACACCCGACGCGGACGCCCACAGCGAGCCGGTCGTGCGCCTCACCCGGTTTGTCACCGCGCTGCGAGCGCGGCCGACGATGATGGCTGCCGCAGAACACGACCGGTTGATGGCGTTCGTCAGCCACCTGCCGCAGGTGGCGGCGAGCGCGCTGATGGACGTCGCCGGCAGCCAGGCCGGCGTTGACGGCCTGCGCGTGGCCGGACGTGGCTTGACCGATACGACGCGGCTGGCCTCCAGCCCGCCGAACATCTGGCGCGACATCTGTGCCACCAACGCGGTGCCGCTCAGGGAGGCGCTCGACCTGCTGATCGCACGCCTCACGGCCCTGCGCAGCGACCTGGACTCGGGAGAAGAGATCGACGCGGTGTTCGGCCGCGCCGCACAGTGGCGCGCCGAGTTGATGAAGGGACGCGATTAGGAGGCGGTATGTGGCACGTGCTCGTTGCCGGGCTCGCCGGCGGCATCCCCGGGATCCTGACCAGTTACCTGATCACCGGCGTCTTGTTCCAGCCCTTCCAGCGGCGGACGCCGGGCGTCTGGCGCGCCGGTGTGACGCCGGCCGGCTACGCTGCCGCAGGCGTGCTGAAGCTGCTGGCGGGTGTCTCGATCTCGCTGCTGGTCTGCTTGTCGTTTGGCATCCAGGATTTCAGCAGCCCGATCATGCTCGGACTGGTGGTCGGCACCGCCGCCTGGGCCGCGGCCGCCGTGCCGGCGCTGCTCTCGGTGAGCATCTTCGTCAAGCTGCATCCAGGCTTCGTCGCCGGGTTGCTGATCGACTGGCTCGTGGTCTGCTTGTTGGCCGGCGGAATTTCGGCATGGGTCCAGGCACCGTGAGCGTGCTCTTTCACATCACCTCTGCGGCGGAAGCGGCGAAGGCGAGGCGGCTCGGCGAATACCGCCCCGGCGGTTTCGCCCGCGAGGGGTTCATCCACTGCTCGCACCGCGGCCAGGTCGTGCCGGTGGCCAACCGCCTCTTCCACGGTCGCACCGACCTGGTACTGCTAGAGATCGATGTGGCGAAGCTGACGTGCGACGTGATCGAGGAGAATCTCGAGAACGGCAACGAGTTGTTCCCGCACATTTACGGCCCGCTGCCGATGGCGGCGGTCGCACGCATGCATTCCTTCCCGTGCCGTCACGACGGCGGCTTCGATTTCCCGGCGACCTCCTCGACAGCCTGAGGGTTCTCCAGCGACGAGAGATCGCCGGGCGGCTCGCCGAGATAGGCCGCGCGGATCACGCGGCGCATGACCTTGGCGTTGCGGGTCTTCGGCAGGTCGGCGACGAACTCGATCGCTTCGGCCGCAGCGGCTTGCCCAGCCGCGTCGCGACCAGCGCCGTCAGTTCGGCGGCCAGCGCCGGCGTCGGCTGGTCGCGCCGGCGCGCAGCACGCAGAAGCAGACCAGCGCCTGCCCCTTGATCGGCGTCCGGCACGCCGATCGCCGCCGCTTCGACCACCGCCGGGTGCTCGACCAGCACCGACTCGACCTCCGCCGGACCGAGGCGCTTGCCGGCGATCTTGATCGTGTCGTCGGAGCGGCCGAGGATGTACCAGAGGCCGTCCTCGTCGATCGCCGCCCAGTCGCCGTGCACCCAGACGCCGGGGAAGCGCGACCAGTAGGTCTCGATGTAGCGCTCGGGATCGTTCCAGAAGCCGCGCGTCATCCCGATCCACGGCGCGCGGACGACCAGCTCGCCGACCTGGTTGCGCACCGGGCTGCCCGGCTTCGTCGACGACGTCGGCGGCGATGCCGGGCGGCGGGCCGGCGAACGCGGCCGGCTTGAGCGGCGTCAGCACGTTGCCGGCGACCAGGCCGCCCGACACTTCGGTGCCGCCGGAGTAGTTGATGATCGGCAGCCGGCCGCCGCCGACGACCTCGAAGAGCCAGCGCCACGGCTCCGGGTTCCACGGCTCGCCGGTGGAGCCGAGGATGCGCAGCGACGAGAGGTCGTGACGCCGCGACCGGCTCGTCGCCGTGCCGCATCAGCGCGCGGATGAGCGTCGGCGAGACGCCGAGGACGTTGACGCGGTGGCGCTCGACCAGCGCCCACAGGCGATCGGGGCCGGGATAGTCGAGCGCGCCGTCGTAGAGCACCATCGGTGCCGCCGAGCAGCGTCATGCCGAACACCTCCCACGGGCCCATCATCCAGCCCATGTCGCTGACCCAGTACATGGTGTCGCCGGCGTGCACGTCGAAGCAGTGCACCATGTCCTGCGCCGCCTTGATCGGGAAGCCGCAGTGGGTGTGCACCGCGCCCTTGGGCCGGCCGGTGGTGCCGGAGGTGTAGATGAGCATCAGCGGGTCTTCGGCGTCGGTGCGCTCGGTCGCGACAGTCGCCGGCTGCGCTGGCGAGCAGATCGCTGCCACCGGTCGATCGCGCGTCGTGCATGCGGCACGTCGACGCCGAGCCGCGCGAACGACGATGACGTGTCGGACTGACGGCGAGCGCGCGCCACCGCCTCGTCGGCGACCGGCTTCATCGCCACGTGCTGACCGCGGCGCCAGAAGCCGTCGGCGGTGAACAGCGACGCGTCGCGCCGGCATCGCGCAGCGCGCGTCGCGACCGCGTCGGCGCCGTAGCCGGAGAACAGCGGCAGGACGATCGCGCCGATCTTGATCGACCGCGAAGAACGCGACCGACCAGCTCCGGGCACATCGGCATGAACAGCGCGACGCGGTCGCCCTTGCGCACGCCGAGCGCGCGCAGCCCGTTCGGCGCAGCGGTTGACCTCGCGGTACAGCTCGCCGTAGGTGAGCGATCCGCGTCGTGCCTTCTTCGCCCTCCCAGCGCACCGCGGCGCGCCGCTCGGTCGGCGTGCCGATCCACTTGTCGAGGCAGTTGTGGACGATGTTGAGGCGGCCGCCGACGCACCAGCGCGGCCAGGCGATGCCGCGCGACGTGTCGAGGATCGCGCTGATACGGCTCGTAGAACTCGATGTCGAGATCGTCGAGGACGGCGCGCCAGAACCACTCGAGGTCGGTGGTCGAGCGCTGCAGCAGCTCGTCGTAGTCGCGCGATGCCGTGCCGGTCGCATGAACGCCTGCAGCCGGCTCTGCTCGATGTACTCGGCGGTCGGACGCCAGGCGATCTCGCCGCCGAACTCGAACTGTTCTGCGGGCATGACGGCTCATCTTAGCGTGCTGTCCTACAATCGGGGCCATGCCCGACTACCAGCCGGCGGCCATCATCGCAGCGTGCCGCACGCCGATCGGCACCTTCGGCGGGGCGCTGAAGGACCTCTCGGCCACCGATCTCGGAGCGGTCGTAATCCGCGAGGTGATCCGCCGTGCCGGCGTGCAACCGATCGATGCTCGGCGACGTCGTTCTCGGCTGTGTGCTGCAGGGCGGCGCCGGCATGAACGTGGCGCGCCAGGCCGCGATCAAGGCGGGCGTGCCGCACGAAGTGCCGGGTGAGACGGTGAACCGCGTCTGCGGCTCGGGGCTGCAGTCGGTCATTCATGCCGTGGAGGCGACGCGCGTCGGATACACCGACATGGTGCTCGCCGGCGGCACGGAATCGATGAGCAATGCACCCTACCTGCTGCGCGGCGCACGGTGGGGCTATCGCTTGGGTAACGCCGAGGTCGAGGACTCGCTGCTGGTCGAGGGCTTGACCTGCGCCATCGGCGGCTGCCATATGGGCATCACGGCGGAGGAGATCGCGAGCCGTTACGGCATCAGCCGCGAGGCCCAGGACGCGTTTGCCGCCGAGAGCCAGCAGCGCGCCCAGGCGGCCATCACCGGCGGCTTGTTCACGGACGAGATCGTCGCCGTCGACATCCCGCAGAAGAAGGGCGCGCCGGTCCGCTTCGAACAGGACGAGCACCCGCGCGCCGGCTCGACCGCCGACACGCTGGCGCGGCTGAAGGCCGCCTTCAAGAGCGAGGGTACGGTGACGGCCGGGAACGCCTCTGGCATCAACGACGGCGCTGCCGCCGTGATCGTGACGACGGCGGAGCGCGCGGCACGACTCGGCCAACCGCCGCTCGCGAAGATCCTGTCGTTCGCCACGACCGGAATCGACCCGGCGATCATGGGCATGGGGCCAGTCGCGGCAACGCGCAAGGCGCTGACGCGCGCGAACCTGTCCATCGGGCAAGTCGATCTCTTCGAGCTGAACGAAGCATTCGCCTCGCAGGCACTCGCGGTCGCGCGTGAACTCGAGCTCGATCCTGCCAAGGTCAACCCGCGCGGCGGAGCGATCGCCCTGGGTCATCCGATCGGGGCGAGCGGGGCCCGCATCCTGGTCACGCTGATCCACGCGCTGCGGGCGCGCGGCGGCGGCCGCGGCGTGGCGGCGCTCTGCATCGGCGGCGGCATGGGTATCGCCATGGTCATCGAAGTCGCCGACTAGCGCGGAACTTCGCCGCCTGGCCACTCGTGCCAGACGGCGGGGAGTCGCCGTGATCCGAGCCTGGGTCATCGTGTTCGCGTGGTTGCTGGGCGCTGGCGCCGCCGAGGAGACCTGGTCGCCGCGGCACGGCGACGGCGTGCAGATTCGGTTCGGCGAGAACTACGTCCTTCCGGCCGGAGCCTAGTCGCGTGAGCCGATCGTGGTCATCGGCGGCCCGCGACGATCGATGGACGGACCACCGAGAAGGTGTGGTGGTCGGTGGCCGGCTGCGCATCGGTCCGGAAGCGGTGGTCCGCGGCAAGGTGGCGAGGATCGCGACCGGATCGCGGATCGACCCCAGCGCGGTGGTTGCCTGCCCGACCCGCTCAGCGCGTTGCAGCACCGTCCGATCGTGTCCGCGCGCCGACGACTTCGTCGAGCAACTGCTCGACGCGGCCGAGGACGTTGGGCCAGCGGTATTCGCGTTCGACGTAGGCGCAGGCCCTGGCGGCCGAACGCGGCGCGCTCGTCAGCATGTGTGAGCAGGTAGCCGAGCGCCTCGCTGAATTCCCGAGCCGAGCGGAAGTGCAAGCCGCCGTCCGCGCGGCGCGACCTGTCCCTGCAAGCACGCGGCAGCGTGCGTTCACCAGCGCCGGCGTCGCATGGTTCCAGGCCTCGAGCAGCACGATGCTGAGACTCTCGTACGGAGACGGCACGATCAGGAAGCGGGCATGGGCAAGCAGCGCCGTGCGCAGGCTCGTCGGACACGTAGCCGAGAGCGCGGATCTGCGGGTGCTCCGGCACCACGCATCTTCGTCGGCCCGGCGAGTATCAGCGTCGTGCCCGGCCCATCGCCGCCGGCGAGATAGCGCTGGAAATAGTCGAGCAGCGTGTCGCACCCCTTGTTGCGATCGACGCGACCCAGGTAGAGGACGAACTCCCGTGGGATGCCGTGCTGCTGCAGCAGGAGCCGTTGCGCGCTGTCGCGGTTCGGGGCGGCGCGGCGCAACCGGTTCGAGGCCGATGCCAATCGTCGCCGCGGGTCGCAGCGGCCGCCCGGCGCGCGCGACTGACCAGCGTTTCCTCTTCAGCGTCAGGAACAGGTAACCGGCCGGCTTGCGGAAGAACGCCTCCAGGACGGGAAGGCGGATGGCGGCGTCCTCCTCTGCGGTGGGCACGAGCACCGCGCGGTCGGCGACCAGCGGCACGCCGAAGTAGGACGGCGCGTAGCGGAAGGTCCAGAACAGGACGAGGTCGTACGCGTGGCCGTGCGATTGGAGGTGATCGAGCAGTGCCGGGGTGTCGGGCCCGTTCTCCCGGAACCAGTCGTCCTGCCGCGTCGGCGCCGCCTGGCCGTCGAACACGTCGTCGCTGAGCTCGGCGAAGACCTTGAGGCGCCGCGGCCGACGCACGGGGAAGCGCAGGACGCGGACCGCGCCGTCGCGCGACTCGCCGGCGGGCATGGCGTTACGCCACGTCACGTAGTCGCGGGCGCAGGTGGTGAGCACGGTGATGTCGTGACGCGGCGCGAGCCGGTGCGCCAGGTCGCGGCAGTGCGCTTCGGAGCCGCCGGCGATGTCGGCGCCGTAGCGCTGGACGACGAAGGCGAGCTTCACTTCGAGAGGCGGCTGACTTCCTGGCGGAGGCGCGCCGTCTCGACGGCCAACTCCTGGACGCAGGCGAACAGCACCTGGTTGACGCGGCGCTGTCGTTCGAAGTTGTCGCGGCTGTATTCGAACAGCCAGCGGAGGACCGGCATCAGCACGCGCCGCTTGATCGCCGATCAGCAGCGCGCCGGCCGGACCGTCGCGATGCGACGGTAGCGCATCGCGGTTTCGAGCCGCCATGTCTCCGGGTCACCGAGCAGTTCGGGAAGGATCAGCGCCTGCGCGTCGCCGGTCTCGGCCGCGTTGTGCAGCAAGCCGTTCGACGTCGGCGAACAGGGCCGCGTCCTCGAACGCAGACGAGGCGCCGTGGCGGAGCAGGTCGTCGCGCAGGCGCTCGCGGACACGGCTGCGCAGTTCCGCCATGCACTGGTGATCGAGACGTCGGGACCTCAACTGCCAAATTCGTCGCGGACGCCACCACGCACCTGCACGTTGGCGCTGCCGGAAGCGACGCGATGGTCTTGTCCTTCTGCTTGAGGCGGAACGTCGACCTGGTAGGCGCCGGCCTGGCGGTAGACGTGCTCCGCCGTGAAGCGGCGCCGGATCGCGCTCTTGCCCGCCTGATACGGGTCGCAGTCTTCGGAGCTTTCCGACACGGTGCCGTCACCCCAGTCCCACTCGACGCTGGGGCAGTAGAACTCCTGCGTGGTCGTCGGCGCCGCCGCGCACGTCGACGATGACGCGCACCCGCAAGGGCGAGAACCCGACCGGCGGCGTCAGCCTTGAGTGATAAACTTGGCTTCTTGTCGCTGTCCCGCTGTGCGCTCCACGCACGACCCGCGACCAGGCAAAGGGCGAGCACCGCCGCCAGCGTGCAAAGCGCGCGTCGTGAATGGTTCATGATATACCCTCTAGAGCAGGAATTCGATTCTAAGCCCGTCGCGTGCGGCCGGACAAGCGGCGTCGCACCCGGTATCGGGGCAGCGACCTTGCCCGCCGCCTGACGGAGATCTCCAGTCGATGCACATCGCCCATCGGACGCCGGCCCTGCAGGCCACCACACGTCCGACATCCGACCTCGATGTCGACCTGCTTGTGATTCCTGTCTTCGAGGACGACGACCTCGGTGACGAACCGGAGCTCGACGCCGCCTCCGGCAGCGACATCTCTCGCGCCCGCGCGCGCGGTGAATTCACGGGCAAACCGTACGAAACGCTGGTGACGTCGCTCGGCGCGACCGGCTGGAAGGCGCAGCGGGCCGCGCTCGTCGGCGCCGGGCCGCGCGCCACGTTCACCGCCGATCACCTCCGGCGCATCGCCACGACCGGCGGCTTGCTGGCGCGCTCCCGGCGGATGACCCGCATCGCGGTGCTGCACCGGCCGGACAGCGGCGTGAGCGAGCGAGCAGGCAGCCCAGGTCATGGCCGAGGGCGTGATGCCTGGCCAACTTCGAGGGTGCCAATTACCAGCACCGGCGAGGCGAGCCGATCCTGGCTGGCCGCTGCAGAACTGCGCATTGCCGGTGATGCGGGGCGGCTGCCAGGCAGGGCTCGAGCACGGCATCGTCCTGCTCGGCGAGTGCACGAACGAGGCGCGGGCGCTCTCGAACGAGCCCGGCAGCACGCTGACGCCGCGGGTCTTCGCCGAGCGGGCAGCCGAGATCGCCCGCGGCGCCGGCGTCGATGTCGAGGTGCTCGACGAGCACCGGATCGCCGCGATGAACATGGGGCTGCTGCTCGGGGTTGCGCAGGGCAGCCAGGAACCGCCGCGGCTCGTCGTGCTGCGGCACGAGCCGGACGGCGCGCCGCAGGACGTGGTGCTCGGGCTGGTGGGCAAGGGGATCACGTTCGACACCGGTGGCATCTCGATCAAGCCGGCGGAGAACATGGACAAGATGAAGGACGACATGTCCGGCGGCGCCGCGGTGATCTGCGCGATGGCGGCGATCGCCAGACTTGGCGCGCCGATCCGCTGCATCGGCGTCGTGCCGATGTCCGAGAACATGCCTGGCGGCCGCGCCTTCAAGCCGGGCGATGTCCTGACGAGCGCCGAGGGCAAGACCGTCGAAATCCTCAACACCGACGCCGAAGGCCGACTGGTGCTCGGCGATGCCGTCTGGTACGCGCGCCAGCTTGGCGCCACCCATCTCGTCGACGTCGCCACACTCACCGGCGCCTGCGTCGTCGCGCTCGGCAAGACCACCAGCGGCCTGTTCGGCACGCCGGACAGCTGGGTCGAGCAGGTGCGCAAGGCCAGCGAGCGCGCCGGCGATCGGTCATGGCCGATGCCGGTGTTCGACGACTACAAGGAGCAGCTCAAGAGCGAGATCGCCGACTTCACCAATACCGGCGGCCGCGCCGGCGGTGCCATCACCGCCGCGCTGTTCATCAAGGAATTTACCGGCGACCTGCCGTGGGTCCACATCGACATTGCCGGCACCGCGTGGTCAGAAGAGACCGAAGCCGTACCAGCCCAAGGGTGCGACCGGCGTTGCCGTCCGCACGCTGGCTGAGCTGGCGCTCGGCGCCAGGGCTTGGATCCCGGGCAACGAGCTGCCACGATAGACACGAGCGAACCGTGCTGTCCTTCCTGCTGCAGAAGCCGATCGTCGTCGAGGTCCTGAGGCAACCTCCCGTGACGCCCGAGATCTCGATGGGCGAGGTGATCATGTCGGCCGTCGGCCTGATCGGCGCCATCATGCTCGCCTCGATCCTCGCCGGCCTGCTGGTCGGCGCGGTGATCGTCTACCGCAAGCGCCAGGCCGACGCCGTCGCCGGCCCGACCGACCCGGGCCACGCCAGGTTGAGAATCTAACAGCTCACGAGTTCCGGGTTCCGAGTTCCTGGTTCCGGGTTCGTGTTCGGGGTTCGGGTTCTCGGTTACAGGTTGTTGGTTGCAGGTCCCGGAGTTCGGGGTTCGGCGGTTCTAGGGGCGGCGTTCCGTTGCAGTTCTGCATTTCCTACGGTTGCCTCCGGCGCTATCTGCGTATCATCCCCGTCCAGCACGCGAGAACAGGCGTGATTCCGCGCTGCCATCCCGGGCACCCGGGCTGCACCGAGCGGCCATATGGCGGTGCGCAGCCTTCGGAACTTGCGGTCGTGGCAGGCGGTGCGGGTCTTCAAGGTTGGGCTCTACGTCTTGAGCGACGCTGGTCCGTTGGTGCGCGATCTGCGGCTTCGCGATCGGTTGCGCGACGCGTCAGCATCAGCGGCGAGCGCGGTCAGCGAGGGCTTCGGCCGCTTTGATCCCGCAGACTTCGCCCGGTTCCTGAAGATGGCGCGGGCGTCCGTCATTGAGTGCCGGAACCACCTGGAAGACGCACTGGACCGCGGCCACATCTCGGAGGAGACGCGCGCGGCGCAGGACCGGCAGGCGCAGATTGCACTGATGGAGATCGGTGGTCTGCTCGACTACCTGCAATCGCCGACGGCGAAGAAGAACGCCGAGCGCATCCGCCAGGCCAGAATCGCACGGCGCACGCGCCGACACTCCGCCCCCTGAAGCCCGCCCCCCGAACCCCGAACTTTGAACTCCGAACCTTGAACCCGGAACCGGAATCCCGAACAGGAACCCGGAACCCGGAAGGGTTCGCTATCGAGCCGCGACCGCCGGCACCCGCTTCAGTGACTGCTGGTAGCGCATGATGCCGTCGAACAGGGCGTCGGCAATCTGCTGGCGGTATTTGTCAGTGCGCAGCAGGGTGGCTTCCTCGCCGTTGGTGAGGAACGAGATCTCGGCGAGCACGCTTGGCATGGTGGCGCCGATCAGCACCATGAACGGCGCCTGCTTGACACCGAGGTTCTTCAGCGAGCGGTTGGCCTTGCGCAGCTGGCCGTAGAGCGACGCTTGCAGCGCGGTGGCGAAGTCGCGCGACTCGTCGATCTTGTTGTTCAAGGCGATCGCCCGCACGATGTCCGGCAGGTTGCGCATCGTTCGCGACGAGCCGGCATTTTCGCGGGCGGCAATTGCCTCGGCCGCAGGGTTGGGCGCGAAGTTCAGGAAGTAGGTCTCGACACCGCGCGTGGTGCTGTTGGCACTGGCGTTGGCGTGAATCGACAGGAACAGGTCAGCCTCGGCGCGGTTGGCGATTGCCGTCCGCTCCTCGAGCGGAACGAAGACATCGCTCCGCCGCGTCTGGACGACTTCGACGCCGGGTTGCCTCGCCAGCCGCTGCTCGAGTTTGAGCGCGATGTCCAGCACCAGCGCTGCCTCGGTGACGTTTTTGCCCTTCGCTCCGGGGTCGCGGCCGCCGTGCCCGGCATCGATGACGATCCGGGCAACGCCGAGCCCGAGTTGTCGCGACAGCGAGAACCCGCCACTGGCATTCGCCGACGGCACCGTTGGCGCCAGGGCTGCGGCCGCTGGCAGCGCAGCGGCAGCGGCGATGACTGCCTTGCCCGGCGAGGCCGGGCGTGACGCCAGCGCCACCGCTGGCGGCACGGGCGGGAGCGGCAACTGGCTCCGGTGCCAGCAGAACAGCCACCCGCCCTGCGGCGGGTGGGAATGCGACCCAGGCGGGCAGCGAACGCGATGGCAGCACGGCGGCGGCAGCCGGCCGCGCGGGCCTGGTGTCCTTTGCCGCGGCGGCCAACGTTCTCGTGCTCCTGGCCGCCGGCGCCGCGGGAGCCGGCCTGACGGCCGCGGCCCGCTCGAAGTCGATCACCACCCGGTACGGGTTGTACAACGGGTAGATGCTGTAGCGCGGCGTGCCCTGGAACTCCAGTGCGACACGCGTCGTCGCCGGCTGCACGCGAACGACGCGCACCTGGCGAACGGTGTCATCCGGATAGGCGAGCGTGGTATTGGCGAGGCCGTCGGCGGGAAGCGTCTGCGGCAGGTCGATCCACAAGCGAGATGGACCATCGCCGCGCTGTTCGCGGAACAGCACCTCGCGTTCGAGTTCGAGCGTGACCCGCACGGCGTCGGCAAGCACCTCGCGCCGTACCGACTTGAGCGCGGTGCCGGCCGCGCCGCCTGCGGCTGACGGCCGCGCGCTGATGACACTCGCGGCGCTCGCCGGAGCCCCTGGCACCGGCCGTGTTGCCGCCGCCGCGGCTGGTGGCGAAGCGGCTGCCGGTAATCCCGCCTGCCGGGGAGTCACGGCCGGCTGCTGCGTGGCGTTTGCCCTGGCCGCCTCGAGCCGCCTGGCAAGCTGCGGAACGTCCTTCACCAGGGAACTGGAGGGAAAACGCGCGGTGAGCGCCTCCAGCATCCGCAAGGCGCGTGCGCGATCGGTCGCCTCACCGAACACCCAGAAGGCATCGGCGGAGAGGTTCGCGCCTTGCCAGAGCGCATTGTCGCTGTAGCCGCTGGCCGGGAACAGGCGCGACATGTCGTTGTAGGCGCTCGACAGCGCGCGCACCCGCTGCAGCAGAAGCGTCCGATCCGAGACCGGCTTGGCCGCGGCAAGGTCCTGGCGCAGCGGCACCTCACGCGACATCGCCTGCGTGTACAGCTCCGCCGCGTGCGATTCCTGCGCCCGCGCCGCGCTGCTCAGCATCAGCAGCGCCAGCGCCGCGCTGACCCAGACCCTGAGAATGCTACCGAAGCTGGGCATCGACTTCTTCGAAGTAGCCGCGGTCGACCAGCACCTCGCGCGGCTTGCCGCCGGTCCCGGGCGACACGATCCCTTCGGCCTCCATCATGTCGACCAGTCGCGCGGCGCGACTGAAGCCGATGCGCATCTTGCGCTGCAGGTAGGAAATCGACGCCTGCCCGGTGCTGACGACGATCCGCGCCGCCTCGTCGTAGAGCTCGTCCTTGTCGTACTCGATCCCGCCCGGACCGGTCTTCTCATCCTCCGCGGTGATCGATTCGTCGAATACCGGCTTGCCCTGTTTGCGCAGGAAGCTGGCCAGCCGCGCGCTCTCCTGCTCGGAGATGTACGGCCCGTGCAGGCGGATACACCGCGACGACGCCGGCGGCAGGAACAGCATGTCGCCCTTGCCGAGCAGCTGTTCGGCGCCGTTGCTGTCGAGAATGGTCCGCGAGTCGGTCTTCGACGATACGCGGAACGAGATGCGCGACGGCAGGTTCGCCTTGATCAAGCCGGTGATGACATCGACCGACGGCCGCTGCGTCGCAAGAATGAGATGGATGCCGACGGCTCGCGCCATCTGCGCCAGGCGGCAGATCGATTCCTCGACCTCGTTACTGGCCACCATCATCAGGTCGGCGAGCTCGTCGATGACGACGACGATGAAGGGGAGGGGCTTCGGCGCTTCCGGATCGTTGGCCATGCCGCCTTCGGCCAGGGCGCGGCGCACGTTCCGGTTGTACTGCTCGATGTTACGAACGCCTTCGCTGGCCAGCGTCTTGTAGCGCTCCTCCATCTCACGCACCGCCCAGCGCAGCGCGTTGGCCGCCTTCTTGGGGTCGACGACGACCGGCGTCATCAGGTGCGGGATCTCCTCGTACATCCCGAGCTCGAGCCGCTTGGGATCGATCATGATCATCCGCACGTCATCGGGCGTCGCCCGGTAGAGGATGCTGGTGAGCATCGAGTTCAGGCCGACCGACTTGCCAGTGCCGGTCGAGCCGGCGATCAGCAGGTGCGGCATGGTCGCGAGGTCGGTGACGTAGGGCTCGCCGTGAATCGTCTTGCCGAGCGCGAGCGTCAGCTTCGATGCAGAGCGCTGGTAGCGCCTCGGACTCGAGCATCTCACGCAGCGAGATCGCCTCGCGACTCGGATTCGGGATCTGGATGCCGACCGTCGACTTGCCGGGGATGCGGTCGATCAGCACCGACTCGGCCTGCATCGCCAGGCAGAGGTCGTCGGACAGGTTGGTGATCTTGCTGTACTTCACGCCGGCGTCCGGCTTGAACTCGAAGGTCGTGACCACCGGGCCGGGATGGATCTGCGCCACCTGGCCCTCGACCGAGAACTCCCGGCACTTTTCCTCGAGGTGGCGCGCCGACTCCATCAGCTCGCGCTCGTCGATCTTCCGCTCCGCCTTTGGCGCATCGAGCAATGACGGCGGCGGCAGCGTGTAGGCGCCCTGCTTGCGCGGTACGGCGCGGACCGGTTCCGGTTCGGGCAGCGGCGGCGCGGTATCGCCTTCGAACCGCTTGCGGGCGACGACTGCCGGCGCCGGCCGTGCGGGCGCTTCATCGTCCTCTGCTTCAGGGTCCGCCGCGCGGGCCGCGCGAAGCGGCTTGGCGGCCGCGGCGGCGTCTGCGCCTGGCTTTGCTGGCTTGCCTTGTACGGCGGCGGCGACGGCGGCCACGGCGGCGGTGACCGCCGCACCCTTCTTGGTGTGCTTGGCGGCGACGGCGCGACGCGCCTTGTCCTGGCGGCGTTTGTCGCGCCAGTCCTTCAACCAGGCGGCCCCCGCCGCCAACTGTTGACGGCCACTCTCCGACACGCCTTCGAACATGCGGCCGAACGAAAACTGGGTCGACAGGATCACCGCCAGCATCATCAGCGTGAGCAGCACGATGATCGAGCCGGTCCGGTTGAGATAATCAGTGGACACGCCGGCAAGGGCCGCTCCGACGGTGCCGCCGGCGTCGAACGGCCGGCCGCCCGTGTCGGCGCTGCCGAATACCAGGCTGAGGAACGCGCTCGTACAGGCGAACAGCAGGGTCACCCCGGTGACCTTGGTGTACGCCGCATCAGGCACCTGGCACCAGAAGTAGTGCCAGCCGATCACGCCGATCAGCAGCGGGATCAGGTAAGCGCCGTAACCGAACAACTGGAACGAGAGTTCGGACAGGAACGCGCCGACGCGACCGACGAAATTCTCCGGCGCGGCGTTGCTGACGTGGGTCGTGAAAAACCAGACCGGATCCTTCGCGTCCCAGGTCACCAGCGAGATGAGCCAGATGAGGGCGACGGCGAACAGCGCGACGCCGAGAAACTCGCTGATGCGACGCGACACGGTCGAATGGCTCACGGATCAGATCTCCATCAACACCGGCAGCACCATCGGCCGCCGTCCCGAGCGCTTCTTGAAGAACCGCCGCAACTCCACTCTTAACTTCTCGGTCATTAGGCCCTGGTCTGTACGCTCTTCGACGCGCGACATTGCAATCGTCTCGGCGATGACGATTGCCGCGTCCTTGAAGATCGACGCTTCCTGGCCCTGATCGACGACAAACCCGCGCGCGATGACCTCCGGAATGCCAACCAGCTCGCCGGTCTGCCGCCTGATGCCGACGACGGCAACGATGACGCCGTCGCCGGCGAGGTGGCGGCGGTCGCGCAACACCTCGTCGCCGACTTCGCCGACCCTGGTGCTGTCGATCAGGATGCGGCCGGCCGGGGCCTTGTCGGCGATGCGCGCGCCCTGGGCATCGAACTGGATGATGTCGCCGTCCTCGGCCAACAATACCTGCAGCGTGCGATCGCCGCCGGACATCACCCGTTTGGCGATGCGTGCGTGCTGCGCGAGCTGGCGGTACTCACCGTGGATCGGGACGAAGTACCGCGGCCGGACCAACGACAGCACCAGCTTCAACTCCTCGGCAGCGCCGTGGCCGGAGACGTGGATGTGCTTCATGCTGTCGGTAATCACGTCGGCGCCGCGCCGGGTGACATGGCTCATCACCCTTGCGATCGCCTTCTCGTTGCCTGGAATGGCGCGTGCCGACAGCACCACCGTGTCATCCGGCGCCAGCTTGACGAAACGGTGATCGTCGATGGCGATGCGCGGCAAGGCCGCCTGCGGTTCGCCCTGTGAACCGGTGGTGATGCAGAGGACATCCTGCGATGCGTAATTCTGCACGTCCGCATCGCGGATCTGCATGCCGGACGGGATGCGCAGGATGCCGAGCCGCTGGGCGATCTCGGTGTTCTGCACCAGGCTGCGGCCGACGAACGCGACCTTGCGCTCGAACTGCGCGGCGAGATCCACCAGCAGCTGCATGCGGTACAGGCTTGACGAGAACATCGCCACCACCAGCTTGCCGGTCGAACTGGTGAAGATCTCTTCGAAGCCCTCGATGACCTCGATCTCCGACCCGGTGAAGCCCTTGCGGTCGACGTTGGTGCTGTCGCCGAACAGCGCCAGTACGCCTTGCGCGCCGAGCTCGGCGAAGCGGTGCAGGTCGAAGTATTCGCCGTCGATCGGCGTCTGATCGATCTTGAAGTCGCCGGTGTGGATGATCGTCCCGACCGGGCTGGTGATGGCCAGCGCGACGCAGTCGGGCATGCTGTGGGTGACGCGGATGAACTCGATCGTCAGCGGCCCGACCGTCACCTTCTCGCGCGGCTTGACGACTCTCAGCCGGTCGCCGGGGTCGATACCATGCTCCTCGATTTTGCGCTCGACCAGCGCCAGCGTGAAGGCAGTGCCGTAGACCGGGCCATCGAACAGCGGCATGACGTGCGACACGCCGCCGATGTGGTCTTCGTGGCCGTGCGTCAGGACCAGCGCCTTGACCTTGTGGCCGCGGGCTTCGACGTAGGTGAGGTCCGGGATGATCAGGTCGACGCCGAGCTGATCGGGGTCGGGGAACATGACGCCGGCATCGATGAGGATGGTGGTGTCCTCCCAGGTGACCGCCATCATGTTCATGCCGAACTCGCCGACCCCGCCGAGCGGGATCACTTCGAGCGTGGCCGGTGACACGTCGGGTACGACAGACTGATTCATTCGGAGACCAGCGCAGACACGTCAGGTTTCGTAGTTACCGCCGACAGGGGCCCTGGCAGGCCGCACCGGGCGGGGCGCCCACCGCCGCTGCGTCGCAGCGCCGGCAAGACTTCAGGCAGCTGGGATCGCCTGATCTTTCGACTCGCTGCCATGGTCCCTGCGACGATCGCCGCCACCGCGGCGCGAGCTGGAAACCGGGCAGGATCAACGACTTCGGGTGAAAATCATAGCACAGCTCGCGCGAGCCTCGCGAAGCCGTCGAGGCTCACCGCCTCCGGACGCTGCGAGCCGTCGACCCCGGCGCGCTCGAGCATCGCGGGGGCCGATTGGCCCAGCGAATCCGCCACCGGCTTCAGCGCATTCGACAGGGTCTTGCGGCGTTGCAGGAATACGCCGCGGACGACGCGCTCGAAAATGCGGCGGTCGCCGACGTCGACGACCGGCGGGCGAAACACCAGCCGCACGACGGCCGAGGTGACTTTCGGCGGCGGCCGGAAGGCGCCGGGTGGCAGCACCAGGAGGCGGTCGACCTGGGCGAGCAGCGCCACCTGGATCGCCAGGGCGCCGTAGTCACCGCTCCCGGGCCGCGCCACGAGCCGGTCCGCGACCTCTTTCTGCAGCATCAGCGTCGCGTCGCTGAAGAGCCGCCCGTGGTCCGCCGCCGCCAGCAATTTGAACAGGATGGGCGAGGAGACGTTGTAGGGCAGGTTCCCGATCACGCGCACGGGCATCTGCTCGTCGTGCAGCAGCGCCGCCACGTCAACGTCGAGAAAATCCCCCTCGACCACGCGCACATGTCCGGGCACGAGGTGCGGCAGAATCGGCGGCCAGTTCGCGGTCGATCTCCACGGCGACGATGCGGCGGACGCGTGGTGCCAGCGGCTTGGTCAATGCCCCGGCGCCGGGACCAATCTCGAGGAAGGTGTCGTCCTGCGCCGGCTTCACGGCATTAATCAGCTTGGTGACCCATGCCGCCTCGAGGAAATGCTGGCCGAAGCGTTTCCGCGCGCGAGGCAGGCGAGCCGTCATTCGTCGTCCTCATCGGGGCCCAGGGTGTCACCGCGCCAGTACTTCTCCTCGATCTCCTGGATCTCGTCCTCGCTGAGGCCGAAGTAGTGCCCGACCTCGTGAATCAGCGTCTCGCCGATGACGGCACGCACCTCGTCGTCGTCCTCGCAGTCCTCTTCGATCGGCTGCTGATAGATGGTGATGCGATCGGGTAGGGCATTGCCATGTGCCCAGGCGCGTTCCGGCAGGGGAGTCCCTTGATACAACCCATACAGCGAGTCGGGCGGGTCGATGTCCATCTCCGCCAGCAGTTCGGCGGAGGGCGCCCGCTCGACCACCAGCGCGAGGTTCCTCATCTCGCGGCGGAACCGCTTCGGGATGAGCGTGATGGCCTCAACGACGAGGCGTTCGAACTCGGGGCGCGTCATGTTTCCTGGCGGCGCCTTTCGGCAGCGTACGAACCGTCGCCATGACGGTGCGGTAGTAGTCGCAGTCGTCGCGGACCGAGCACTGGTCGCAGAGCGGCTTCGGCCGGCAGATCCGCCGGCCGTGCAGGATTTGCACGTCGGACGCCAGCGTCCACTTGTCCTTCGGCAGCGCCGCGCACAGCTGCTCCTCGACCTCCACCGGATCGTCGCTCTCGGCAACGCCGATGCGATTGGCGACCCGGAGCACATGGCGATCGACCGGCAGCCCAGGGACGCCGAGCGCGTGCCCCAGCACGACGTTGGCGGTCTTGCGGCCGACGCCTGGCAATTGCGTCAACGCGTCGATGTCGGCGGGCACGCGGCCGCCGTGCTCGGCGACGAGCTTCTGCGCCGCGGCGACGATCGATTTCGACTTCTGCCTGAAGAACCCGGTCGACAGGATCAGCGGCTCGAGGGCCGCAGGATCGGCCTTGGCCAGCGCCCGGGCGTCCGGATACTTCGCAAACAGGGCCGGCGTCACGAGGTTGACCCGCTCGTCGGTCGACTGGGCCGACAGCATCGTCGCTACCAGCAATTCGAACGCGTTGCGATAGTGCAGCTCCGTGTCCGCATTCGGATACTGTTGGGCAAGCGTGTCGATGATGCGGAGCGTGCTACGCGCGGCTTTCATGACGCCGGATCAGTGCACGGGATCTTTGGTCCAGCCGACGTTGGAATAGCTCTCCGCGAAGACACGCATGTGCTCCTGCAGCGCCGTAATCAGCGTCGGCACGAACTGCACCGGCACGACGACCCGGGTTCGTACCGGCGCGCGCACCACGTGCTCCTGCTCGGCCTCGCGCAATTCCGAAGGTGACAGCGGCAGCACCTCGCAGAACGTCAGCGTGAAGTCGAACGGCGTATGCGCGATCGAGCAGAAGTTGGCATAGGTGCGCGGCGCCCCGGGCTCCTCGTCAGGAACGATGGTGAAGTTGATCTGCTTGCGCTCGGGCTGATCGGACATGGGAAACCAAGGGAAGTGGGACGTGCACAGTGGAAAATGGAAAGTGGAACGTCCAAGGTAAAAGTAACGTGGACGTTGATCTGTGCAGTCTACTCTCTGAAGCTACTTGCCACGCTCAACTTTCCACGTCCCACTTTCGCCTTCCCACTTTCACCTTCCGACTTTCACCTTCCCACTTTCCTCAGTATCTTCTCATCACGCCGACGACGACGCCCTGGACCTGGACCTGGTCGGGGTCGACCATGATCGGTTGCATGGTCGGGTTCGCCGGCTGCAGGCGGACGCGGCCGTTCTCGCGGTAGAACTTCTTCAGGGTGACGTCCAGACCGCCGACCAGCGCAATGACCATCTCGCCGTTGTCGGCCGACTTGCGGTCCTCGATGATGACGAAGTCGCCGTCGCGGATCTGCTCGTCGATCATCGAGTCGCCCTTGACGCGAAGGACGTAGCTGTCGCGCTTGCCGACGAGCGTGTCGGGGACGGAGATGGTTTCGTTGCTGGCCACCGCCTCGATCGGCGCGCCGGCCGCGACGAAGCCGAGCAGCGGCAGTTCGAGCGCCCGACCGCTGGTGCGGGTGGGCACCAGTTCGACTGAGCGGCTGCGGTTCCACGCGCGTCGGATGAACCCTTTCTCCTGCAGGTTCGTCAGGTGCTTGTGCACGGTGGCGAGCGAGGACAGGTTGAAGCGGCGGCCAATCTCCTCCAGGCTCGGCGCGTAGCCGTGCTGCTGGATGAAGTCGTTCAGGTAATCCAGGATCTCGCGCTGACGTTTGGTGAGCGGAAGCACGGCACCTCCAGTCTGGCGAATCGGCCCGGAACGAGGGGTGGGCGATAGTTCGGCAGAGGTAGGCAGACTATACGCAAACAAAAGGCGAAGATCAAGCACGCAGGGTGCTACACTCGGTTTTGCCAGCCCCACGAGGTCTATTTATGGTCCGTCGCGTCACGATTTCGAGCGTGCTCCTCCTGATCCTCGCCATCGTGTCCCTGCAGGCCGCGGCCCCGTCGCGGCAGCAGGCCGACAGCTTCGCCAAGAAGCTGGCGATCATCAACCAGGCGGCGACACTGCCGCAGGCGCCTGCCGGCCGGCGCACGGTCGTCACCGAGGACGAACTGAACTCCTGGTTCATGTACCGCGCACAGCCGCTGCTGCCACAGGGGGTTGCCGAGCCCCGGCTCACCATTGTCGGCGGCGGCAAGGTCATGGGAACGGTGACGGTGGATCTCGATGCAATCGGCAAGCGGAAGGCGACCGGCGGCACCTTCGATCCGTGGAGCCTGCTCGGCGGCCGTGTCCCCGTGAACGTCAGCGGCGTGCTGACCGCGCGCGATGGCCGCGGCCAGTTCGACCTGCAGCAGGCCGATGTGTCCGGTATCCCGGTACCGATGACGGTCGTGCAGGAACTGGTGTCGTACTACTCGCGCACCGCCGACAACCCCGAGGGCGTGCGCATCGAGGACCCGTTCGCGCTGCCGGCGAACATCCGTCAGATCGAGGTCGGCCAGGCGCAGGCGGTCGTCGTCCAGTAATGCCCATGGAGCATTGAGCCTTGGGTATCCCGCATTGGGCATCGATCAGCCGCTCCAGTTCCTGAAAGGCGTCGGCCCGCGCAAGGCGGCCGATCTGAAGCGCGCCGGGCTGGTCACGGTTGAAGATCTGCTCTATCGCCTGCCGTTCCGCTACGAGGACCGCAGCCGCATGCAGCCGATTGCCTCGCTGCGCGCCGGTCACAAGGCGGCGGTGCTCGGCGAGATCAAGAGCGCGAACCTGGCGGTCACCCGGCGGCGAGGCTTCCGCATCTTCCATGCGGTGATCGGCGACAGCAGTGGTGCGATCCGCTGCACCTGGATGAACCAGGCGTTCCTCGCCGACATTCTCAAGCCGCACCTCTCGCTCGTCATCTTCGGCGACGTCAAGCTCGACTCGAGCGGGCTGCACATGATGAACCCGGAGTTCGAGGTCGTCAGCGCCGGCGATGGCGAAGGCGCTGATCTGTCGGGATTGCACACCGGGCGGATCGTTCCCTTCTACGAGAAGACCGGCAGCGTCACACCGAACATGCAGCGTCGCCTGGTGCGGCAGGCGCTGGACGATCTGCCGGGCGAGATCGCCGACGCGTTGCCGATCGAGATGCGGACACGGCTGCAGTTGATGCCGCGCCGCGAGGCGATCGAGGCCTCGCACTTTCCCGCGAACGAAGCGTCCGTCGAGGTGCTGAATCATTTCCGCTCCCCGGCGCAACGCCGCTTGATCTTCGAGGAGTTCTTCCTGTTCCAGGTCGGCCACGCCTGGCGGCGTCACGCCAGCTGCAGCGAGTTGAAGCCGTTCGTGCCGGTCGTCGACGACCGCATCCGCGTCTCGGCCGCCAGCGTGCTGCCGTTCAAGCTCACGCCCGGCCAGCGGCACGCGGTCAAGGAAATCGTCGAGGACATGCAGCGGCCGGAACCGATGCACCGGCTGCTGCAGGGCGACGTCGGCGCCGGCAAGACCATCGTCGCGCTGCTGGCCGCGGTCGTGGCGATGGAGAACGGGCTGCAGGTCGCCTTCATGGCGCCGACAGAGATCCTCGCCAGCCAGCACTACGTGAACATCGCCCGGCTGCTGTCGCAGTCGCGCTTTCGCGTCGATCTCCTGACCGGCAGCACGCCGCCGCTGCACAAGCACACCCTGCTGTCGCACATCGAGCGCGGCACCACGCACCTGGTGGTCGGCACCCACGCGCTGGTCCAGGAAAAAATCAAGTTTCACAAGCTCGGGCTGGTGGTGATCGACGAGCAGCACCGTTTCGGTGTGGCGCAGCGCGCCGCGCTGCGGGCCAAGGGGCTGCGCCCCGACGTGCTGCTGATGACCGCCACGCCGATTCCGCGGACGCTGGCGCTCACCGACTACAGCGAGCTGGACGTGTCGAAGATCCCCGACCTGCCGCCGGGCCGCCTGCCGGTACGCACCTGGGTGAAGCCGGAGTCGCGTCGAGACGAGATCTACCAGTTGATCCGCGAACAGCTCGATGCCGGCCGGCAGGCCTACATCATCTATCCGCTGGTGGAGGAGTCTGAGAAGCTGGACCTGAAATCGGCCACGGAGATGGCCGACCACCTGCAGACCGAGATCTTCCCGGCCTACCGCGTCGCACTGCTGCACGGGCGCATGAAGCAGGACGCCAAGGATCACGTCATGCAGGCGTTCGCGCGCGGCCAGGTACACATCCTGGTGTCGACCACCGTCGTCGAAGTCGGCGTCGACGTGGCCAACGCCTCGATCATGGTGGTCGAGCACGCCGAGCGGTTCGGGTTGTCGCAGCTGCACCAGCTGCGTGGCCGGGTCGGCCGTGGCCAGTGGGAGTCACACTGCATCCTGCTGTATCAGGCCCCATGGACCGATGACGCGCGCGAACGGCTGAAGGCCATGGCCTCGACCAACGACGGGTTCGTCATCGCCGAACGCGATCTCGAGCTGCGCGGCCCCGGCGACTTTTTCGGAACGCGCCAGTCAGGGCTGCCCAGGCTGCGCACCGGCGACCTGGTGCGCGACCGCGACGTCATGGAGCAGGCACACGCCGAAGCGCGCCGGCTGGTTGCCGAAGGCGCGCTGACCCCCGAGCTGATCGGCTTCGTGCAGCAACAGTGGCAGGAGCACTTCGGCCTGATCGAGGTGGGGTGAGGATCATCGCCGGCCAGTTCAAGGGGCGCCGGTTGCGGACGCCGACCTGGGATGGGCTGCGGCCGACCTCCGACAAGCTGCGGGAGACGCTGTTCAACATCCTGGCGCCGCGCCTTGGCGGGGCGCGGGTGCTCGATGGCTACGCCGGCACGGGCGCCGTCGGCATCGAGGCACTCAGCCGCGGCGCGGCGCACGTCACCTTCGTCGAGAAGGACCGCCGCGCCGCTCGCGCTCATCGGCGAGAACCTGGCCACCTGCGGCGTGCGGGAGGGCTATACTATCGACTACGGCGACGTGGTGTCGGTGCTCGCGAGTGCCGGCACCCGGCGCGGACTTCGACCTGATCCTGCTGGATCCGCCGTACGACATTGCTGGACATCGGCGAGGTGCTGCGAGCGGGCATCCGGGCGGCTGGCTGCCGGGGGCCTGCTGGTGCTCGAGCGGGCGACTCGCCGCGAACCGCCGGTGCCGGCGTCGCTGACCCGTGTCCGCGACGTCAAATCGGGCGACAGCACGCTGACGTTCCTCGGTGGCGGCATCAACACTATGAGCCCTTCTGGCGCGCCGAGCGGCCGCCTCGCGATTTTCCCCGGGTCGTTCGATCCGCTGACCAACGGGCACGTCGACATCATCCTGCGCAGCGCGCACCTGTTCGAGCGCATCGTCGTCTCGGTGCTGGTCAACCCGGACAAGCGGCCGCTGTTCTCGCCGGACGAGCGGGTCGCGATCATCCGCGAGGTGTTCCGCGAGTATCCCGAACGTCGAGGTCGACACGTTCGACGGGCTGCTGGTGGACTACGCGCGGCGCCGCCGCGCCAGCGCGATCGTCCGCGGGCTGCGCGCGGTGTCGGATTTCGAGTACGAGTTTCAGATGGCGCTGATGAACCGCCATCTCGAGCCGACGCTCGAGACGGTGTTCATGATGCCGGCCGAGCAGTACACCTATCTGAGCTCGCGGCTGATCAAGGAAGTCTTCAGCCTCGGCGGCGACGTAGCGCGGCCTGGTGCCGCCGGCGGTCGAGGCGCTGGATGCGGCGCAAGAAGTCGGAAGCGGAAGATCTGGTCAAGAAGTAGAGCCGTTCGGCAGTTCGTCATTTTACGTCGTTCTCGAGGAGACAGCATGGGGATGTTTGCAGATCGGATGGCGCAGTGTCGCGCCGTCGGCCACGCTGAAGGTGGCGGCCGAGGCCGAGCGTCTGCGCCGCGCCGGCCTCAACGTCGTCGACTTCAGCGCCGGCGAGCCGGACTTCCCGACGCCGGAGCACGTCAAGGCCGCGGGCAAGGCGGCGATCGACGCCAACTTCACGCGCTACACCGCCGTCGTCGGGCATTCCCGAGCTGCGCGAGGCCGATCTGCAAGCGCTACCAGACCGACTACGGCGTCGAGATCACGCCGGCGGAGGTGCTGATGACGGTCGGCGGCAAGCAGGCGCTGTTCAACACGGCGCTGGCGCTGTTCGACGCCGGCGACGAGGTGATCACGCACGCGCCGTACTGGCCGACGATCCCCGAGCAGGTCAAGCTGGTGGGCGCCGTGCCGGTGATCGTCGCAGACGCAGCTCGGAGGACGGCTTCACCGTCGACGCCGCAGAAGATGATCGCGGCGATCACACCGAAGACCAAGGCGATCATCCTCAACTCGCCGGGCAATCCGACCGGCGCGCTGATCACCGAGGAGGCGGTGGCCGCCATCGCCGACGCGGCCGCGCGGCGCGGCATCTGGATCGATCGTCGACCTCTGCTACGAGCAGCTGATCTACGAGCCGGTGCCGCACAACCTGCCGAAGGTGCTGTTCGAGCGCCATCGCGACCGGACGGTGCTGGCCGGCTCGGCGTCGAAGGCCTACGCCATGACCGGCTGGCGCTGCGGCTGGACGATCGCGCCGAAGGAGCTGACCGCGGCGTTCAACATCATCCAGGGACAGTCGACGTCGAACATCACCTCGATCACGCAGAAGGCGGCGCTGGCGGCGCTCACCGGACCGCAGGACGCGGTCACCGCGATGCTCGACGAGTACCGCCGGCGCCGCGACAACATCCACGGCTGGCTGACGGCGCATCCGGGCATCAAGTGCGTCAAGCCGAAGCGGGGCGTTCTACCTGTTCCCGAACATCATCGGGCCTGCTGTCGCCGGACGGGCGTTGCGACCTCGACCGACTTCGCCCAGGCGCTGCTCGAGAAGGAGCACGTCGTGGTCACGCCGGGCGAGGCGTTCGACGCGCCGGGCTACCTGCGCATCTCCTACGCGACGTCGATGGAGCAGCTGCGCGAGGGCGCCGACCCGCATCCTGCGGTTCGCCGAGTCGCTGCAGCGCGCAGGCACGGCGCGGCGCGCTGAGCGGTCTGCCGTGACCTCCGCCACGCACTTCGTCGCCGCCGTCCGTGCCGTCGTCGGCGCGGACCGGCGTGCGCGCCGACGCGCGGCGCGCGCACGCCTACGGCACCGATGCGCTCGGCATCGGCCATCCCGCCGATCTCGTCGTCGTTCCGGCGGACACCCGACAGGTGTCGCGCCGATCGCCCGGCTCTGCAACGAGCACCGCGTGCCGCTGGTCGTCCGCGGCGCCGGCACCGGCTACACCGGCGGCGCCGTGCCGACGCGCGGCGGCGTCGTGCTGTCGATGGAGCGGCTCAACCGCATCGTCGAGATCGACGAGGTCAACCTGCTCGCCGTCGTCGAGCCGAACGTCATCACCGGCCGATCTGCAGCGCGCCGTCGAGCAGCGTCGGGCTGTTCTATCCACCGGACCCGGCCAGCCTCGAATCTTCGTCGATTGGCGGCAACGTCGCCGAGTGCGCCGGCGGCCCGCGGGCGTTCAAGTACGGCACGACCAAGCGCTACGTGCTGGCGCTCGAGGCGGTGCTGCCGACCGGCGAGATCGTCCGCACCGGCTCGAAGGCGGTCAAGAACGTCGTCGGCTACGACCTGACGCAGCTGCTGGTCGGCTCGGAGGGGACGCTGGCGATCGTCACCAGGATCACGCTGCGGCTGATACCGAAGCCGCCGGCGCGCGCGACGCTGCTGGCGGCGTTCGCTCGCATCGACGACGCCGTCGCGGCGGTTACCGCGCTGATCGAGCGGCGCGTCGTGCCGGCGGCGATCGAGCTGATCGACGACGACTCGCTTCGCGCCGCCGGGCGGTACAGCGGCAGCACGGTTGCGCCAGCCGGCTCCCGGCGCCCTGCTCATCGTCGAGTGCGACGGCATCGCCGGCGGCCGTCGACGAGGAGATCCGCGGGTCGACGCCGCGTGTGCAGCCGCGGCGGCGACCGACGTTCACCCGCGGCCGACGAAGCCGAGCGCGACCAGCTCTGGGGCGTACGCCGCGCCAGGCGTCGCTGGCGCTGCGGGCGACCGGGCTGCTCAAGATCAACCACGACGTCGTGGTGCCGCGCGGCCGCGTGCCGGAGCTGTTCGACGTGGTCGCCGGGCTCAAGCCCGACATCGGCCTGCGCGATCGCCTCGTTCGGCCACGCCGGCGACGGCAACATCCACGTCAACCTGATGGTCGACGCGGCGACGACGCCGGCAGGTGGCGCCGCGCGCAGCCGGCCGAGCGCGAGCTGTTCGAGCGGGTGGTGGCACTCGAGGGCTCGATCAGCGGCGAGCACGGCATCGGCTTCGCCAAGCGCCGTACCTCGGGCTCGAGCTGGCGCCGACGAGATCGCGCTGATGCAGCGGGTCAAGTCGGCCTTCGACCCGAACGGCATCCTGAACCCGGGCAAGATCTTTCCGTAGCCTTTGGCCGACCAGGTTACGCGTGGGGCAGGTTCGGCGTGAGGATCATGCCGACCCCGCCTCTAGCGTGGTTGGTCACCAGCAGCACGGTCTCGACATCGCGCGTCGGATCGGGCCGCAGCAGCGTGCCGACTTGAGGTTGGCGGTGTTGAGGTAGCGCACCCCGGCGAATCGGCGCAGCGTCGTCAGCACCTGCCTCCAGCCTCGGCACGTCGTCGCGGATGACCAGCAGCACCCGCTCGGACGACTGCGATGAAATCGATCGCGCGGCTCGTCGTCGAGATCTCGTCTGCGGGAACGCGCGTGTAGAACACGAGGTTGCGGACGAAGACCTGGTACTCGCCGACCGGCTCGTCTGCTGTGCGGTGCGCGGCGACCAGCGCCGCCATCTGTTCGACCGGCTCGGGGCGGACGCCGGCGAGCGCGCCGAACTGGACGGCCAGCAGCAGGATGACGGCGCAGCCGCGATCATGACCGGCGCGGCAGGTCCACCAGGCGGTCCGGCCACGCAGGCCAGCGCCAGCGCCGCGGCGGCCGTCGATCGCGGACGCCGAGCCACGTCAGCGACGGGTAGGCGGTGATGAGCATCGGCTGCGCGCGGAGCAGCAGCACCGTGAGCGCCAGGAACAGCGCCGCGGTGAACCAGGTCGCGAGGCGCGCGGTAGCGGGCGCAGGCGCCGTCGCCAGCGGCCGCCTCGTCGACGCGGCGGCTGAGCGACCGCGCCAGCAGGATCGCCAGCGGCGGCAGCACGGGCAGGATGTAGCGCGGCTGCTTTCCGATCGAGCCGGTGAAGAAGAGGAGCGGCATGACCGCCCAGGCAGCAGCCGCCACTCGTCGTCGGTCAGCCGGCGGCGCGCCAGCTGCGGAGCCGCGGCAGCGTCGCCGCGGCAGGGCGACCAGGAACGCCGACCACGGCATCAGCCCGCCGATCACAATCGGCGACGTAGAACCAGAGCGGCGCGGCTCGTTGAGGCGCGCCGGTGGCGAAGCGCTCGAGGTTGTCGCTGAGGAAGAAGCTGTCAGGTAGGCAGCGCCGTGCTCGACGAACATCGCGACGTACCACGGCAGGCCGACGATCGCGGCAACCGGCAGCGGCGATGGCGACCCCGCGTGCACCGACACGACGCTCCGCCGTTCGCGCCACCAGATCGGCAGCAGCACGACGGCCGGGACGACCAGCGCGACCGGACCCTTCGTCAGGAAGCCGAGGCCGGCGCCAAGACCGGCAAGCATCCACCAGTGCACGGCGTCGCCAGCCGTGCCGGCGTGGCGGCACGCAGTGCCGCCCAGATGCTGAGCGTGATGAGGAACGTGAGCGGCAGGTCGGGGAGCGCCAGGCGCGCGATGGCAAAGTAGCCGAAGCAGGTGGCGATGATGGCGCCGGCAAGCAAGGCGCTGTGTTCGTCTCCCTCTGTCATGCGGCGCGCCGCGAGCCACGTGAGCAGCACGAGGCCGACGCCGGACAGCGCGGACCAGAAGCGCGCGGCGCCCTCGCTCGTGCCGAACACGGCGAAGGTCGCGGCGGTCAGCCAGTAGTAGAGGACCGGCTTCTCCCACCGCTCGGCGTAGTTGAAGTGCGGCGTCAGCCAGTCGCCGCTCTCGACCATCTCGCGCGCGGCCTCGGCGTAGAAGCCTTCGTCGGAGTCGGTGATCGCCTGCCGGCCGAGGCCGAGGAAGAAGGTCAGCAGGGCGATGACGAGGAGCGTCAGCGCCCGGCGGCGCGCACCCGCCGGCGGGGTGCGCGCGAGGCGCGAATCGGCGGGCATCAAACCCCCCTATTGTAGACGAGGTGGCGTGGCGCCTTGGTCGAGTGGTCCGCCGCGCGCGCGATAATCAGGTATGGCCAAGACCGTCGCGGTCATCGGCGCCTCGAACGATCGCCGCAAGTTCGGCAACAAGGCGTTTCGTGCGTTCAAGGCAGAGGGTTACACCGTCATCCCGGTCAACCCGAACGAGCAGGAGGTCGAGGGTACCCGGGCCTACCCGTCGGTGCTCGACGTACCGGGCACGATCGACATGGCGACGATCTACGTGCACCCGTCGGTGACGGAACTGTTGCTGCCCGAGTTAGAAGCGAAGGGCATTCCGGAGATCTGGATCAATCCAGGGGCCGAAAGCGACGAACTATTACGCGAGGCGCGGCGCCGCAAGCTGAACGTAATCGCGGCGTGCAGCATCGTCGCCATCGGCCGCAACCCTTACGAATTCTGACTGCCCGGCCGTTTGTATTGACAGTCCGGGTGGCGGTCCCTATACTCCGGACCATACCAACACGCGCGTAGACCGCCGCACCCCCCGCGTGTGGCCGCCGTGCGACCGCCGCGACCGACCGCGAGTGCGCGTTCAGTCAGTCCCTGAATCCAACCACAGCCAAGACGCCAACACGTAGCAATCCACTCATGCCGAGTTCCCCGAAACGTCCCGGGGGCGGACGGGCGCACGAGCCGCGCTCCGCTTCCCAGAACAGCAAAGCCGATACGAAAAAGGATCCGGAGGCGGCCGCACCGGCCGACCCGGCGCCGCCACAAGCATCCGCTGCGGCTGCGCCCGCGCCGGTTGCCGCAGTTGCCGCAGCGCCACAGGCCGCATCCGCCACTCCGGCAGGCCCGGCGCCGGGCGCCGCCACGGCCCCCCAGCAACAGCGCACCAGCCTCAACATCAACGACCTGAAGGACGGCAGCATCCAGAAGCTGACGCAGATCGCCAAGGACCTGAATGTCGCGGGGGCTACCGGGATGCGCAAGCAGGATCTGATCTTCCAGATCCTGAAGGCGCAGACCGAGCAGAGCGGGTTCATCTTCTCGGAGGGCGTGCTCGAAGTGCTCCCCGACGGGTTCGGCTTCCTACGCGCGCCCGACTACAACTACCTGGCGGGTCCGGACGACATCTACGTCTCGCCCTCGCAGATTCGTAAGTTCGATCTGCACACCGGCGACACGGTCTCAGGCCAGATCCGATCGCCGAAGGAGGGGGAGCGCTACTTCGCCCTGATCAAGGTCGAGGCGGTGAACTTCGAGGCGCCGGACCAGACCCGCGAAAAGCTGTTCTTCGAGAACCTGACGCCGCTCTACCCGCAGGAAGCGTTGCGGCTCGAGATGGGCGCCGACAACCTGTCGGCGCGCGTCATGGACCTGATGACGCCGATCGGCAAGGGACAGCGCGGCTTGATCGTCGCGCCGCCGCGCACCGGCAAGACCATGCTGCTGCAGAACATCGCGCAGTCGGTCGCCCAGAACCACCCCGAGGTCTTCCTCATCGTCCTGCTGATCGACGAGCGACCGGAAGAAGTCACCGACATGCAACGGTCGGTCAAGGGCGAGGTGATCGCCTCGACGTTCGACGAACCGGCACAGCGGCACGTGCAGGTCGCGGAGATGGTGATCGAGAAAGCAAAGCGGCTGGTCGAGCACAAGAAGGACGTGCTGATCCTGCTCGACTCGGTGACCAGGCTCGCCCGCGCCTACAACACCGTCATCCCGGCCTCGGGCAAGGTGCTCTCGGGCGGCCTCGATTCGAATGCGCTGCAGAAGCCGAAGCGCTTCTTCGGTGCGGCACGCAACATCGAAGAGGGCGGCTCGCTGACGATCATCGCCACCGCCCTGGTCGACACCGGCTCACGCATGGATGACGTCATCTTCGAGGAGTTCAAGGGCACCGGCAACATGGAGATCCACCTGGATCGCAAGCTGTCCGACAAGCGCTGCTTCCCGGCAATCGACATCACGAAGAGCGGCACGCGCAAGGAGGAGCTGCTCATCCCCAAGGACGACCTCACCCGGATTTGGGTGCTGCGCAAGGTGCTCAACCCGCTTTCTCCGGTCGAGGCGATGGAACTGCTCCTCGACAAGATGGGCAAGACCAAGGCAAACGCCGAGTTCCTCTCGGCGATGCAGAAGATGGGGTGACGCGTGCGGATCCGCCTGCGGCAGAACGGCCCCTACGTCATCGACGGCGAGGACGTGCAGGTGGTCGACTGGAACGGCGTCGAGTACGCCATTGGCCGGCGGCCGGTTGCGCTGTGCCGATGCGGCGCCTCCAGCACCAAGCCATTCTGTGACGGCACGCACGGCAGGGTGGGGTGGCGCGGCGGCGAAGCGGCCACAGCCTCGCCCGAAGGCGGGGGCTGTGGCCGGGCGACTGAGGACTAGCGAGCCGGGACGCGGACACTGAGCGATCGCGCCAGCGTCGCGGTAACGTCGGCGCCGGCGCCGACCTCCACTTCCTTGCCCTTGGTCGCGAGCACGACGCCGGTACCGCCGGCACCGCCAATCGCCGCTCCCTTTGCCGCGCCCTTGGCGCCGCCGACGATGCCGCCGATAGCGGCGCCGATGCCGGCACCGACCCCGATCTTGGTGGCGTCCTCACCCTTGGTGGCTTCACCCTGGAACGTGATCGGGTTGGTGCTGAGGTCCTCACGAGTGCCATTCATTTGCACTTCGTCGAACCGGAAGGTGACATGTGCACGTCCCTGGACGCGGCCGGCGCTGGCGACGTCGGTGACAGTGCCGACCAGCACGGCGCCGGCTGGAATGGCGGTGTGGCCATCGACCGTGACCGCTTGGCGCACGCGTGCCCGGACCGGCGTTTCCACGGCCGCCGTGGACGATGACAGCGCGGTGGTCAGTTCGAGCGGCAGCGACGTGCCCGCGGGCAGCGTAACCTCGCGGAAGGTCGGCACCCGGCGCGCCGGCGGCGTGTCCGCGCGGGCAGCCGGAGCGGAATCGCGGCCGGCGTCCCGCGGAGTGGCGCGGTTCGGCTCAGCAGTGCTGGCCCGCGGCGCCGGGGCGGCGCCGATCGCGGCAGGGGCGCCGCTCATGTTGCGTTCCGCGGCAGAGCTGTCCGCGCCCTGTGACAGCGCGGCTGGCGGCGCCGGAGCCGGGGTCGCCATCGGGCTGGAGCCCATCCTGGCTCGTGACGGCGCCGTTCGGTGTCGGATTGCCAGCATTCTGGTCGTTTCGGTCGCTGCACCCCGCCAGTAGCACGGCGCTGAGCAGGGCGGCGGTGATCGATTGCAGTTTCATTGTGTGATCCCTCGAGCCTGAGATATTTCAAGGATTGGTCCAACTCGCCGCCTCATCACCGATGCTTATTGTCTGGGAAGGACTATCAATTTGACTGATGCCCAGGCGGCAAGGCACACTGACCGCATGCCAACTCAACGCACCGGCGCGCAGATCATCTGGGAATGCCTCGTCCACGAGGGCGTGACCACTGTTTTCGGCTATCCGGGCGGCGCCATCCTGCCCGCATACGATGCGATGCTCGACTATCCGATCCGCCACGTGCTGGTGCGCCACGAGCAGGGGGCGACGCACATGGCCGACGGCTACGCCCGCGCCGGCGGTGGCGTCGGCGTGGCGATCGCCACCTCTGGCCCCGGCGCCACCAACCTGGTGACCGGCATCGCCACCGCGCAGATGGACTCCATCCCGATGGTGTGCATCACCGGCCAGGTGCCGAGCAAGTTGATTGGCTACGACGCCTTCCAGGAAACCGACATCACCGGCATCACGCTGCCGATCACCAAGCACAGCTACCTGGTGACGCGCGTCGAGGACATCATGCCGGCGATCAAGGAAGCGTTCCACCTCGCCAAGTCGGGCCGGCCCGGGCCGGTGCTGGTCGACATCACCAAGGACGCGCAGCAGGCGACGCTCGAGTGGGAGTGGGATGCGCGGCCGGTGAAGATGCGCGGCCATCGTCCCAAGCTGCCCATCGGCCAGTCAGAGCTGGCCAAGGCGGCAGATTTGATCCGCCAGGCGAAAAAGCCGGTGATCTTCGCCGGACAGGGCATCCTGCAGAGCGGTGCGATGAAGGAGCTGCGCGACTTCGCCGAGCGCGTCAACGCCCCGGTGGCGATGACACTGCTGGGACTCGGCGGCTTCCCGGCGAGCCACCCGCTGAACATCGGCATGATGGGGATGCACGGCGAGTCGTGGGTGAACCACGCGATCCAGGAAGCCGACCTGCTGATGGCCTTCGGCATGCGCTTCGACGACCGGGTCACCGGCAACCTGAAGACCTACGCCGTCAATGCCAAGAAGATCCACGTTGACATCGACCCGTCGGAGATCAACAAGAACGTCAACGCCGACGCGGCGATCGTCGCCGACCTGCGCGAGGCGCTCAAGGATCTGATCGAGGTCGTCGAGCCGAAGGAACACGGCCCGTGGCTGAAGTACATCGCTTCGATGAAGGGCGACTCGGCGGTGCGTGACATCCAGGCGCTGCCCGACAACGGCCACCTCTACGCGCCCCACGTGATCAACGACATCTGGCGCATCACCGGCGGCAAGGCGATCGTCGCGACCGACGTCGGTCAGCACCAGATGTGGGAGGCGCAGTATTACCGGCACGAGATGCCGCGCACGCTGATCACGTCCGGCGGCCTCGGCACGATGGGCTTCGGCCTGCCGGCGGCGATTGGCGCCAAGATGGCCAAGCCCGACGCCGAGGTGTGGGCAATCGTCGGCGATGGCGGCTTTCAGATGACGCAGGCGGAACTGACCACTGCGGCCCAGGAAGGCATCAAGGTCAACGTCGCCATCATCAACAACGGCTACCTGGGCATGGTGCGGCAGTGGCAGGAGTTCTTCTACGAGCGCCGCTACTCCTCGACGCCGCTGCGCAGCCCGGACTTCGTCAAGATTGCCGAGGCGCACGGCTTGATGGGCCTGCGCGTCGACAAGCGCTCCGACGTTGACGAGATCGTCGGCCGGGCGCGCGCCGCTGAGGGCACCGTGCTGATCGACTTCCGCGTCGAGCAGGAAGACAGTGTCTATCCGATGGTTCCCGCCGGGGCGGACCTCGACGCGATGATTCGCCGGCCGCAGCCGTCGACGCTGGTGGAGACGGCGTCGGACCCAATTTAAGACGATTACGGAATACAGACTACGGTCTCCGATGCGGCAGTCACGGCTCGCGTCGAGCACCGCTGGAAACCGTAGACGGTAGACCGCAGACTGGCAGACGCACAGGTTCCCCACATGCATCACACACTCGTCGCCCTCGTCGAAGACAAGCCCGGCGTGCTGAACCGCGTCGCGTCGCTGTTCCGGCGCCGCGCCTTCAACATCGAGTCGCTGACCGTCGGCCGAACCGCCGAGGCGGGCATCTCGCGCATGACGATCGTCATCGACAGCGATCAGACCAGCGCCGACCGCGTCACCGCCTACCTTTACAAGCTGGTCAACGTGCTACAGGTGGAGGATCTCGGCGCAGTGCCGGCGGTGGCCCGCGACCTGGCGCTGGTCAAGGTCGCCGTCGCCGGGCACGACCGTGCCCACCTGCTGCGCGTCGTCGATGAGACGCGCGCGCACATCGTCGATTCCGGCGAACAGACGATGACCCTCGAGATCACCGGTGAACCGCCGCACGTCGATACCGTGATCGCGCGGCTGGAGCCGCTCGGCATCATCGAGATGGTGCGCACCGGCCAGGTGGCGATGCGGCGCGGCGACACCGCGCTGTCGGCCGCACAATATTCATAACCGCGCACGCAGGTCCGATTCGGCGTGAGGCAAGGGCTGCCAGCCGGCGGCCCACTTCAGGAGCAGACATGGCAGCAACGATGTACTACGACAACGACGCGGATATCGACTTGATCCGCGCGCGGAAAGTCGCCGTGATTGGCTACGGCTCGCAGGGGCACGCGCACGCGCTGAACCTCAAGGACAGCGGCGTCGACGTCGTCGTTGGCCTGCAGGCCGGCAGCAAGTCGGCGGCAAAGGCGCAGCAGGCCGGCCTCAAGGTCCTGTCGGTTGCGGATGCGTCCAAGTGGGCGGACGTGATCATGGTCCTGATTCCGGATCAGCACCAGTCACGCGTCTACAAGGCCGAAATCGAACAGCACCTCACCGCCGGCAAGATGCTGATGTTCGCGCACGGCTTCGCCATCCGCTTCAACTGGATCGTGCCGCCGACCGACGTCGACGTGACGATGATCGCGCCGAAGGCGCCGGGCCACCGCGTCCGCGAGGTGTTCACCGAAGGCGCCGGGGTTCCCGGTCTGCTGGCGGTGCACCAGGACGTCAGCGGCAAGGGCCGGGCGACCGCGCTCGCCTACGGCCGCGGCATCGGCTGCACCCGCGCCGGCGTCATCGAAACGACGTTTGCCGAGGAGGCTGAGACCGACCTGTTCGGCGAGCAGGCGGTGCTCTGCGGCGGCACGGCGGCGCTGGTCAAGGCCGGTTTCGAAACCCTGATCGAAGCGGGCTACCAGCCCGAGATCGCCTACTTCGAGTGCCTGCACGAGCTGAAGCTGATTGTCGACCTGATGTACCGCGGCGGGCTGCAGTACATGCGCTACTCGATCAGTGACACGGCGGAGTACGGCGACTACTGCGCCGGCTCGCGCATTGTCACGGCCGAGACGAAGGCGACGATGAAGGCGCTGCTGAGCGAGATTCAGTCTGGGCAGTTCGCCAAGAACTGGATCAACGAGAATGAAACCGGCTGCGTCAACTTCAAGAAAATGCGTGAAGCCGATCGCCACCACCCGATCGAAGTGGTCGGTGCGCAGTTACGGCAGATGATGCCGTTCCTCGACCCCGTCCAGCTGCCGCAACCCGCTACGGTGTAGTCTGGCGGCGGGTCCGCTGGCGGCACCCGCCGTTCGGCGCAATGCTCAGTGCTCGATGCCCAATGCTCAATGCCGGACCCTGGCGTTGGTCATTGGGCATCGGCGTTTGCTTTGCCATGCAGCATTGACCGTTTTCATTGAGCCGTGAGCATTTCGCATTGAGCATTGACTAGATGAACAACAAATACTCGTCGCGCGTCACCCAGCCGCGGAGCCAGGGCGCATCGCAGGCGATGCTCTACGGCATCGGCCTCACCGATGCCGATCTGCAGAAGCCGCAGGTCGGCATCTGCAGCATGTGGTACGAGGGCAACACCTGCAACATGCACCTCGATCGGCTGGCGGCGCAGGTCAAGGAAGGCGTGCAGGCGGCCGGCCTGGTCGGCCTGCGCTTCAACACCATCGGTGTCAGCGACGGCATCTCGATGGGCACCGACGGCATGAGCTATTCGCTGCCGTCGCGCGACCTGATCGCCGACTCGATCGAGACGGTGATGGGCGCGCAGTGGTACGACGCCCTGGTGACGGTGCCCGGCTGCGACAAGAACATGCCCGGCAGCATCATGGCGATGGCCCGCCTGAACCGGCCGTCGCTCATGGTCTACGGCGGCACCATCCGCGCCGGTCACGCCCACGGCAAACCGCTCGACATCGTCTCGGCGTTCCAATGCGTACGGCGAGTACATCGCCGGCGACATCACCGACGAGCAGCGCCTGGAGATCGTCCGGCACTCGTGCCCCGGCGCCGGCGCATGCGGCGGCATGTACACCGCCAACACGATGGCCGTCGGCGATCGAGGCGCTCGGCCTGTCGTTGCCGTACAGTTCGTCGCTGCCGGCCGACGACCCTGGCGAAGGCGGACGAGTGCCGCCGCGCCGGCGCGGCGATGGTCGATCTGCTCGAGCGCGACCTCAAGCCGCTCGACATCCTGACGCCGAAGGCATTCGAAAATGCCCTGGTCATGATCATGGCCGTCGGCGGCTCGACCAATGCCGTCCTGCACCTGCTGGCGATTGCCACGACCGCCGGCGTGCCACTGACGCTCGAGGACTTCCAGCGCGTCAGCGATCGCGTGCCGCTGCTCGCCGACCTCAAGCCGAGCGGCAAGTACGTCCTGGAGGATCTGCACTCCGTCGGCGGCACGCCGGCGGTGATGAAGTACCTGCTCGAGAAGCGGCTTCCTGCACGGCGACTGCATGACCGTCACCGGCAAGACCCTCGAGGAGAACCTCGCCGATCTGCCGCCGCTCAAGCGAGGCCAGGAGATCATCCAGCCGATCGAAAATCCGATCATGCCACGCGGGCACATCCGCATCCTCACCGGCAACCTGGCACCAGAGGGCTCGGTCGCCAAGATCACCGGCAAGGAAGGGGAGCGCTTCGAAGGGCCGGCCAAGGTGTTCGACTCGGAAGAGGACGATGCTGCGCGGCACTCGAGCAAGGCGAGATCACCAAGGGCCATGTCGTGGTCATCCGCTACGAAGGGCCGAAGGGCGGCCCCGGCATGCCGGAGATGCTGACGCCGACCTCGCGCCATCATGGGTGCTGGTCTCGGCGCCGACGTGGCGCTGCTCACCGACGGCCGGTTCTCCGGCGGCTCGCACGGCTTCATCATCGGCCACATCGCGCCAGAGGCGCAGGACGGCGGTCCGCTGGCGCTGGTGCAGGACGGCGACCGCATCACCATCGATGCCAACGCCTGCGCGATCACGGTGCACGTCGAGGAGGCGGCACTGGCGCAGCGCCGCCAGGCGTGGACGCCGCCACCTCGCCGGGCGCTCAGTGGCGTGCTGGGCAAGTACGTGCGGCTGGTGAAGTCGGCGTCCGAGGGCTGTGTGACCGATTGATCCCCCGCTGATCCGCCGTCGCGTCCGCGGAGAAAGGTCGTCGTCGCGCCGAGCCGTGGTTGTCTCGTGCACGGATGCGCGGCTGGAGAGGGCGGCGACGCCTGAGTCCTGATAGGCTGGAAGTGCCGATATGACTGCGATGCTGCCAGGCCCAAAGGGGCTGTACGGCGCCCTCGTCGCCTACGCGTTCAGCCGGGACCGCATCTCGTTCCTCCACGGCCTATCGAAGCGCTACGGCGACGTGGTCTTCTTCGAGGCCGGCGGCACTCCCTTTGCCATCCTCAACCATCCCGACTACGTGCGGGACGTGTTGGTGTCGAATCACCGCGCCTTCCACAAGGGTGTCGGGCTCGAGCGGGCCAAGCTCCTGCTCGGCGACGGGCTGCTCACCAGCGAAGAGGACCTGCACGCGCGGCAGCGGCGCCTGTTGACGCCGGCCTTTCACCGCGACCGGATTGCCGGATACGGCGCGGTGATGGCGGCGTACGCGCGGCGCGAGACCGACCGCTGGGCGTCGGGTGCCACGCTCGACGTCGCCGAGGAAATGGCAGCCTTGACGCTGGCCGTCGCCGGCAAGACGTTGTTCGACGCCGATGTCGCCGGCGACGCACAGGAGATCGGCGACGCGCTCAGCGCCGCGCTGGCCGGGTTCAACCTGTCGCTGATGCCGTATGGCGAGTACCTGGTGCGGTTGCCGATTCCCTCGGCGATTCGCTTCCACAAGGCGCGCGCGCGGCTCGACGCGGTGGTGTATCGACTGATCGACGAGCGGCGGGCGCGAGCCCGCGACGGCGGCAGTGTCGGCCGGGACGTGCTCTCGATGCTGGTGGCGGCGCGCGATGAGGACGGCGACCGGGCGGGCATGAGCGACGAGCAGATCCGCGACGAGGCCATGACGTTGCTCCTCGCTGGGCACGAGACCACGGCGAACGCGATGACGTGGACCTGGTACCTGCTGTCGCAGCATCCGGCATGCGAGCAGGCCCTGCACGCCGAGGTCGACGCGGTGCTTGGCGACGGCCGCCTGCCGGCGGCCGACGATCTGCCGCGACTGCCGTACACGCGTGCCGTCCTGGCGGAGTCGATGCGCCTGTTTCCACCGGCCTACCTGGTCGGCCGGCGTGCGCTCACGCCGTATGCGGTGCCCGGGACAGACTACCTGCTGCCGGCGCGCACCGTTGTGCTGCTGGCAGAATACCTGCTCCATCGCGACGCGCGGTTCTGGGACGAGCCCGAGCGCTTCCGGCCCGAGCGGTGGACCGAGAAGGGTGACGCAACGACGCCCGCGCGGCACCGGTTTGCCTACTTTCCGTTCGGCGCCGGCCCGCGCATCTGCATCGGCGAGCACTTCGCCTGGATGGAAGGGACGCTGCTGCTCGCCACCATCGCGCAACGCTGGAAGCTGCGGCTCGTTGCGGGGCACCGCATCGCGCTCGAGCCGATCATCACGCTCCGCGCCCGCTACGGCATGCGCATGACGGTCGAACGCCGTTAGCCAGCCAGATTGGCGCGGAGGAAGTCGATCGTGCGCCGCCACGCATCGGCTGCAGCCACCGCGTCGTAAACCTCTGGCCGGGTGTCGTTGAAGAACGCGTGGTCCGCGGCAGGGTAGGTGTGGAACTCGTGCGCCTTGCCCGCCGCGGTCAACTGGTGGTCCAAGCTGCTCACCACGTCCGGCGTCACGAAGCCGTCCTGCCCAGCCCAGATGCCGAGCACCGGCGCCTGCAGGCTGGGGATGTCGGGCTGCACCTTCGGGTGGCCGCCGTAATAGACCACGCAGGCGCCCACTTCGGGGTTCTGCGACGCGGCAAACAATGACAGCGCGCCGCCCATGCAGAAGCCGACGGTGCCGACTTTCGAACCGGTGACCCCGGGCTGCGCCGCCAGGTAATCGATTGCCCCCGCCAGATCCTGCGCCGCCTGGTTGATGTTGAGCGCCATCATCATCTTGCCGGCCTGGTCGGGACCGGACGCCTTCTCGCCGTGATACAGGTCCGGTGCGAGCGCGACGAAGCCCTCGGCGGCAAACCGGCTCGTCACATCCTCGATGTGCGGCACCAGCCCCCACCATTCCTGGATGACGATGACCCCTGGCCCCTCGCCCGCAGCAGGACGAGCCAGATACCCGGGTGTGGTGTGGCCGTTGGCCTGGAAGCTGACGCGTTCGCCCATATCTCTGTTCCCCTCCGTAGCAGAACGCCAGCATACTCCAGCCATGACGCGCCTTCCGGCCATGTCTGCCGGCCGGAGCGGGCGGCTCGGTGCGCACATTGACGTGCGCACCCCAGGTCGGTACCAATGCATCTAAAGCTCTAGCAACGGCAGACGGAGAGTTCTGAGGAGGAATTCGATGGCACTACGACTTGGTGACGACGCGCCGAACTTCACTGCGGACACGACCGAAGGGCGCATCAGTTTTCATGAATACAAGGCCGGCAGCTGGGCGGTCCTGTTCTCACACCCGCGCGACTTCACGCCGGTGTGCACCACCGAGCTGGGTGCGGTGGCGCGACTGAAGCCGGAGTTCGACAAGCGCAATACGAAGGTGCTCGGCCTGAGCGTCGACCCGATCGACGACCACCGCCGCTGGGCGACGGACATCGAGGATGTCGGCGGCGCCGCGCTGAATTTCCCGCTGATCGCCGACCCTGACCGCTCGATCGCGCTCGCCTGGGACATGATCCACCCGAACGCCAGCGAGACCGCGACCGTGCGCTCGGTGTTCATCATCAGCCCGGACAACAAGATCAAGCTGACGCTGACCTACCCGGCGAGCACCGGCCGCAATTTCCCGGAACTGCTGCGCGTGCTCGACTCGCTGCAGCTGACCGCGAAGCACCAGGTGGCCACCCCGGCCGACTGGAAGAACGGCGAGGACGTCATCATCGTTCCGGCCGTGTCGGACGAAGACGCCAAGACCAAATTCCCGAAGGGGTTCGTCGCCAAGAAGCCCTACCTGCGGGTAACCCCGCAACCAGACCCGACGGCATAAGGAGCGCACCAAGGTCACGTCACCACAGAGGCACAGGGACCACAGGGGATTCGCTTCTCTGTGTCCTCTGCGTCTCCGTGGTATACGTCGACATGCGCGGTCGCCGCCGCGGCGTTCTTACTCGACGCCGGGCGGCAGCGGAGTGTTCTCGGGCGATTCGACGATCGCGGCCGGCGGGATGCCCATGATGCGGCGCAGCTCGTCGCCCTCCATCACTTCCTTCTCGAGCAGCCGGCGCGTGACCGCTCGAGCGACATCGCGCTGCTCGGAGAGGATGCGGCGCGCTTCGTCGTGCGCGTCGGTCATGATGCGCTTGACCTCGGCGTCGATCAGCCGGGCGGTGTCCTCGGCGTAGGCGCCGCGCTCCGGGCCCATCTGGATGTCGAGGAACTTGCTGCGCTTCTGGCCGTCGTAGTTGATGGCGCCGAGCGCGTCGCTCATGCCCCATTCGGTGACCATCGCGCGGGCGATGTCGGTGGCGCGCTGCAGGTCGTTCTGCGCGCCGGTGGAGATCTCGCCGAGCGCAATCTCCTCGGCGGTGCGGCCGCCGAGCAGCACGGCGAGCTGGTTGAGCAGGTCGCGCCGCTGCATCAGGTAGCGGTCCTCGAGCGGCAGCTGCATCGTGTAGCCGAGCGCACCGAAGCCGCGCTGGACGATCGAGATCTTGTGCACCGGATCCATGCCCGGCGATGACGGTGGCGACGATGGCGTGGCCCGACTCGTGGATAGGCGACGATCTCGCGCTCCTTGGTGCTCATCACGCGCTTCTTCTCGAGGCCGGCGATCAGGCGGTCGATGGCCTCGTCGAAGTCGATCATCTCGACCGACGGTCTTGTCCTTGCGGGCGGCGAGCAGCGCCGCCTCGTTGACCAGGTTGGCGAGGTCGGCGCCGGCAAAGCCGGCGGTGCGGGCGGCGACCACCTTCAGGTCGACGACCGGCGACGAGCTTGACGTCTTGGTGTGGATGCGCAGCACCTCTTCGCGGCCCTTGACGTCCGGCTTGTCGACCAGCACCTGACGGTCGAAGCGGCCGGGGCGGAGCAGGGCCGGGTCGAGCACCTCGGGCCGGTTGGTCGCGGCCATGATGATGATCGCCTTGCGCGAGTCGAAGCCGTCCATCTCGGCGAGCAGCTGGTTGAGCGTCTGCTCGCGCTCCTCGTGCGAGCCCATCGGGCTCTGCACGCGCGCGCGGCCGAGCGCGTCGAGCTCGTCGATGAAGATGATGCACGGCGCCTTCTCTTCGGCCTGCGCGAACAGGTCGCGGACGCGCGCGGCGCCGACGCCGACGAACATCTCGACGAACTCCGAGCCGCTCAGGCTGAAGAACGGCACCTTGGCTTCGCCGGCGACGGCGCGCGCCAGCAGCGTCTTGCCGGTGCCCGGCGGGCCGACGAGCAGCACGCCCTTCGGGATGCGGCCGCCGAGCGTGGTGTACTTCTTCGGGTTCTGCAGGAACTCGACGATCTCCTTCAGCTCCTGCTCGGCCTCGTCCACGCCGGCCACGTCGGCGAAGCTCACCTTGACGTCGTCTTCGGCGAAGACGCGGTGCTTGCTGCGCGCGAACGACATCACGCCGCCCTCGGCGCCGCCCATGCGGCGGAAGAAGAAGCTCCAGATCGCGAACAGCAGCAGCAGCGGCAACACCCAGCCGAGCATCTCCGGCAGCCAGCGGCTGACGAACTCGCCGGTGTACTTGACGCCGGCCGCGTCGAGCTCCTCGAGGAGCTTCGGATCTTCGATGCGGGTGGTGTTGAAGTTGGTGCTGCCGTTCGTCTCACGCTTGTAGGTGCCGCGGATCGTCTGCTCGCCGACGACGACTTCGGCGACCTGTCCGCTGCGGACCGCCTGCTTGAACTCGCTGTACGAGACCTGGCGGCCGGCCGGCGCCAGGAACCACGCCTGCGCCAGCGCCATCAGCAGCAGGAAGCCGAGCACGTACCAGACCGCGCCCCCGGGCCGGCCGCGGGCCGAGCGGGCGCCGCTCGCCCGGACGCTTGTCGCGCGGATTCAGCCCGGAGGGGTTCGCAAGTTCGCCAATCGTTACCTTTGACCTTTACCTTCGCATTCGACCTGAGCCTCGAGAGCGGCCAGGCCCGCCTACACGGTGACCGCCTGTTCCTTGCGGAACGTCAGGCCATTGTCGCCCACGTCCACAGTAATCCGGTCGCCCTCGCGGAACTCGCCCTCGAGCACGCGCATCGCCAGCGGGTCGAGCACCCGCCGCTGCAGCGTGCGCTTCAGCGGCCGCGCGCCGTACATCGGGTCGTAGCCCTCGGTGACGACGTCTGGCCTTCGCCGCGTCGGTCAGCTCGACGTGGATCTTCCGATCCTCCAGCCGCTTGAGCAGGCCGCGGATCTGGATGTCGACGATCCGCGTCATGTGCTCCAGGCCGAGCGCGTGGAAGAAGATGATCTCGTCGATGCGGTTGAGGAACTCCGGCCGGAAGTGCTGCCGCAGCGCCTCCGTCACCTGCCGCCGGACGCCCTCGTCGAGCTCGCCCGTCTGTTCGGCGATGAACTGGCTGCCGAGGTTCGACGTCATGATGACGACGACGTTCTTGAAGTCGACCGTGCGCCCCTTGCCGTCGGTCAGCCGGCCGTCGTCGAGCAGTTGCAGCAGGACGTTCAGCACGTCCGGATGCGCCTTTTCGATCTCGTCGAAGAGGACGACCGAGTACGGCCGCCGGCGAACCGCCTCGGTCAGCTGGCCGGCCTCGTCGTAGCCGACGTAGCCGGGAGGCGCGCCGATCATCCGCGAGACGGTGTGCTTCTCCTGGTACTCCGACATGTCGATGCGGACCATCGCGTGCTCGTCGTCGAACAGGAACTCGGCCAGCGCGCGCGCCAGCTCGGTCTTGCCGACGCCGGTCGGGCCGAGGAAGATGAAGCTGCCGAGCGGCCGGTTCGGGTCCTGCAGCCCGGCGCGGGCGCGGCGCATCGCGTTGGCGACGGCGCCGATCGCCTCGTCCTGGCCGACGACGCGCTCGTGCAGCCGCTCCTCCATGTGGATCAGCTTCTGGATTTCGCCTTCCATCAGCCGGCTGACCGGGATGTTGGTCCACTTGGCGACGACCTCGGCGATGTCCTCCTCGTCGACCTCCTCCTTGAGCATCCGCGGGTTCGCCGGGCCGGTTTCGACGCGCGAGTCGTCCTCGCGCAGCTCTGCGCTCGAGCTCCGGCAGCCGGCCGTACTGCAGCTCCGACGCCTTGGCGTAGTCGCCGCCGCGCTGCGCCTGCTTCGATCTCGAGGCGCACCTGTTCGAGCTGCTCCTTGAGCTCGGCGCGCCCCCTGGATGTCGTCCTTCTCCTGCTCCCACTGCGCCTGCAGCCGGTGCTGCTCCTCCTTGAGGTCGGCCAGCTCCTTCTCGAGCCGTGCCGAGCCGCTCGCCCGACGCCTTGTCGGTCTCCTTGCGCAGCGCCTCGCGCTCGATCTCGAGCTGCATGATGCGGCGCCGCACCTCGTCGAGCTCCACCGGCATCGAGTCGATCTCCATGCGCAGCTTCGACGCCGCCTCGTCGACCAGGTCGATCGCCTTGTCCGGCAGGAAGCGGTCGGCGATGTAGCGGTTCGACAGGACGGCGGCCGCCACCAGCGCCGCGTCCTTGAACGTGACGCCGTGGTGGATCTCGTAGCGCTCGCGCAGGCCGCGCAGGATCGAGATCGTGTCCTCGACCGTCGGCTCGCCGACCAGCACCGGCTGGAAGCGGCGCTCGAGCGCCGCGTCCTTCTCGATGTGCTTGCGGTACTCGTCGAGCGTCGTCGCGCCGATGGTGTGCAGCTCGCCGCGCGCCAGCATCGGCTTGAGCATCTGCGAGGCGTCCATCGCGCCCTTCGGCCGCGCCGGCACCGACCACGGTGTGCAGCTCGTCGATGAAGAGGACGATCTGGCCCTCGGACTCGGTGATCTCCTTGAGCACCGCCTTCAGCCGCTCCTCGAACTCGCCGCGATACTTCGCGCCGGCGACCAGCGCGCCCATGTCGAGCGCGAAGATCTTCTTGTTCTTCAGCCCTTCCGGGCACGTCGCCGCGGACGATGCGCTGCGCCAGCCCTTCGACGATGGCGGTCTTGCCGACGCCGGGCTCGCCGATCAGCACCGGGTTGTTCTTGGTGCGGCGCGACAGCACCTGGATGACGCGGCGGACCTCCTCGTCGCGGCCGATCACCGGATCGAGCTTGCCGCTGCGCGCCAGCTCGGTGAGGTCGCGGCCGTAGCGGGTCGAGCGCCTCGTAGGTCGCTTCGGGATTCTGCGACGTGACGCGCTGGTTGCCGCGCACCTGGGTCATCGCCGCGTAGAGCGCGTCCTTGGTCGCGCCTTGCGCTGCAGCAGCTGCGCGCCGGGGGAGCGGCCGGTCTCGGTCGCCAGCGCGACGAGCAGATGCTCGGTGCTGACGAACTCGTCCTGCAGCCGCTGCGCCTCGGCCTGCGCCGAGTCGAAGACCAGCGTTCATCCGCGGCGACAAGCGGACGTCGGCGCCGTAGGCCTGCGGCAGCGCTCCGGAACAGGCCGCGCGCCTCGCCGGTGAACCGGGCAGGGTCGATGCCGACCTTGCGCAGGATCGACGGCACGATGCCGCCCTGCTGCTCGACCAGCGCGACGAGCAGGTGCTCGGGCGTGACCTCCGAATGGTTGTTGCTCGCCGGCGAGGCTCTGCGCCGTCGACGACCGCTTCCTGCGCCTTTTCGGTGAATTTGTTGATATTCATGGCTCACTCTCACGCGGCCGAATGTGTCTTGGCCGCCGCTCCTCTCAGTTTGGCGAGCGCTTCGTAGTGCTCCCGTTCCTCGGGGGAGAGCGGCGCGGGCAGCTGCACCTCGACGCGCGCGTAGAGATCTCCCTTGTCGTCCGGCTTGCCGACGGCCGGCATGCCGTAGCCCTTGAGCCGGAACACCTGGCCGTTCTGCGTCAGCGGCGGGATCTCGCAGCCGCGCCGGCTTGCCGGCGAGCGTCGGCACGTCCGCCTCGCCGCCGAGCACCGCGGTCGTCGACCGGCACCGGCACCTTGACGTACAGGTCGCGCCCCTTGCGCTCGAACTGCGGGTGCGGCGCCAGCCTGACGCGCAGGTAGAGATCGCCGGCGGCGGCGCCGCCGACCCCGTGCTCGCCCTCGCCGCGACGCGGACCCGCGAGCCGTCGCCGACGCCGGCCGGAATGCGCACGTCGACGGTCCGCGCCTGGCCGTCGTGCTGCAGCGACAGCCGGCGCGTCGCGCCGTTGTAGGCGTCCTCGAGCGTCAGCTCGATCTCGTGCTCGACGTCGCGGCCCTGGCGCTGACGACTGCGGCCGCCGCCGCGGGCACCGCGTGCCCGCACCGGCGCCTGACGCCGCGGCGCCGCCGAAGAACGTGGTGAAGAAGTCGGAGAAGGGGTTCTGATCCCCGAACATCTCCTCCATCTCTTCCGGCGTCATCGTCCGGCGCCGCCGCTGCGGCCGCCGGAGCCGGCCCCGCCGCCGAGCCGGCGAACGGATTGCCGCCGCCCGGCTGCGCCCCGGCCTGTTCGTACATCCGCCAGTTGGCGCCGAGCTCGTCGTACTTCTTGCGCTTCTCGGCATCGCCGAGCACCTCGTAGGCCTCGTTGATCTCCTTGAACTTCGCCTCGGCGGTCTTGTCGCCCGGGTTGACGTCCGGGTGGAACTTGCGCGCCAGCTTGCGGAAGGCGCCTGCTTGATCTCCTTCTCGGTGGAGGTCTTGGTGACGCCGAGCGTCGCGTAGTAGTCCTTGAACTCCATCAGTTCACAACCCGATCACGTCGTTCAGCCGCCGCATCTCCGAGGCAGCTGCCGGCGTCCGGCGCCGGTGCTGAGCGCCCGCTCGTCCATCAGCGGCTGGATCCGCTGCATCACTTCGGCAATCGACGAGCAGCCGCTGCACGCCGGCCAGGTTGATGCCGAGTTCGTCGACCAGATGCTTGATGAGCCGCAGCCGCTCGCAGTTCCTCGCGCGAGTAGAGGCGCATGCTGCCGATGGTTCGCGATCGGCTGAATCAGCCCCAGCCGCTCGTACTTCCGCAGCGTCTGCGGATGCATCCCGAGCATCTCGGCCGCCACGCTGATGAAGAAGAGCTCCTGATCCACGTCCTTGTTCCTTGCCGCGCCGCTCGCGCTGAGTCAACCCGGCGCACCTGCTTGATACACTACGAGTGTAGGCATTGATACGGGCCGTGTCAATGTCGACCATACCCGGCCCGAGTCCCTGATAGGATCCGAGACCTCGTTGGATGTACAACCGACTGACTTCGTGACCGTCGCCCTCCTGGTCGCGCTCGAGGGTCTGCTCAGCGCCGACAACGCCATGGTGCTGGCGGTGCTCGTGCTCGGGCTTGCCAAAGGCCGAGCAGCGCAAGGCGCTGCGCTACGGCATCATCGGCGCCTTCGTCTTCCGCATCGCCGCCATCCTGCTGGCCGCCTATCTCGATCCAGTTCCGGGTGGTCATGCTGATCGGCGCCGCCTACCTGCTGTGGCTGCCGTGTCACCACTTCACCGGCTCCTACGACGCTGAGCCGCGGCAGCGGCGCACGCCCGGGCAGCCGCGCTGGCTCGGTCTGTCGCCGTTCTGGGCGACGGTCGTCAAGGTCGAGCTGACCGACATCGTCTTTGCGATCGACTCGATCCTGGTGGCGGTCGCGATGTCGGACAAGCTGTGGGTGATCATCACCGGCGGGGTGCTCGGCGTGATCGCGATGCGACTGGTGATCGGCCAGTTGCTGGCGCTGGTGCAGCCGCTATCCGCCGCTGGTGGACGGCGCCTTCATCATCATCGCGTGGGTCGGCATCAAGCTGATGCTCGAGTACCTGCACGGCGCCGGCTACCTGGCGTTCGAGATGCCGAAGTGGCTCTCGCTCGGACTGATCGTCGTGATCTTCGTCGTGTCGCTCATCTAGGCGCGCATGAAGGGACCCGAACGGGTCGATCCAATGGCTGCCCGTGCCGAGGACCTCATTGCCAGCGCCGACGAGACCGACAATGTCACGAAGTGACGTCGTTCAGCGACGGGCGGCTGGCGTGAGCGTCGTCTCGCGCCGCTCGCCGCCGCGGGTGTAGACGACCTTCACCGGCTCGCCGATCTTGAGCAGTTCGAGCGCGTAGGTGTAGTCGTAGACGTTGGCGATCGTCTGGCCGGCGATCTCGACGATGACGTCGCCCTTCTGCAGGCCGGCCTGTTCGGCCGGACCGCCGCCGATCACCCCGCCCAGCAGCAGCCCCTTCGCCTCGGTGGTGTAGTCCGGCATGGTGCCGGTAAACACGCGGATCGCCGGTGCGGTTGACCGTCTGCGTTCGACTCGGCTGTCGACCTTGGTGAACTGCTGGCGCCTGTTCAGCGTCCATCACGCGGCGCGGACGATCGCCGCGGCGAAATCAACGACGCGGTCGAGGTCGTCGTAGTCGATCTTGTCGGCCGTGTCCGACGGCTTGTGATAGTCCTGGTGCGCACCGGTCGTGAACGACAGGCTCGGCACGCTCCGCCTGGTTGAAGGTGGCGACGTCGGTCGGCTGATACGGATCGGCCTGCACGGTTGAGGTCGAAGCCGGCGCCGACGTTGGCGCGCTCGAGCAACGGCCCCCACGCGGCGCTCGTGCCGGTCGCCTGCACGATCAGCTTGTTGTCCTGCATCCGTCCGACCATGTCGAAGTTCAGGTAGGCCGCGAGCTGGTCGATCGGCACCGGCGGCGCCTTGGTGAACTCGTTCGAACCGACCAGGCCGATTTCCTCGGCCGACCACAGCGCCAATCAGGACGTTGCGCGGGCGCGGCTCCGCGGGCGAGGGTCTCGGCAATCGCCAGCACTGCCGCGGTGCCCGAGGCGTTGTCGTCGGCCCCGGCGTGGATCCGTCCGGCCTCGTCGCCGGCCGCCAGCGAGTTCCCGTGCGTGCCGAGCCCGAGGTGATCGTAGTGGGCGCCGATCGACGATCCACGGCTTGTCGACGCGCCGTGACCGGCCCGGTCGCAGGCAGGTAGGCGACAACGTTGCGGGCCGTCTGCTTCTGCCGCACGACGACCGTCTTCAGCGTCACCGTGACCGGGGCAGGTCGAGGCCGGCGACGTGCGGGTTGCCGCTGTCGAGATCCTTCTGGACGTCCTGCAGAGACTTGCGGGCCGCCGTCGAACAGCGCTCGGCGACGTCGCCGCTGACGCTGGCGGCGGCAATGCCGGATCCGGCCAGCGCCGTGTCGAAGGTCATCGGCATCACCGTGCCGGCGTTTGGCGAGCGCGGACCGGTGATGACGAGCAGCGCCGTTGGCGCCGCGCTGCCGCGCCGCCAGCGCCTTGTAGCGCAGGTCGGAGTAGCGCGCCGAGGATGCCGAGCGCGTCTTCTGCTCGGCATCTTCCGGGAAGTAGCGCAGGACGACGACGATCTTGTCCTTGACGTCGAGCGCGGCGTAGCTGTCGTAGCCGAAGTTCTGCGACTCGGGCACGACAATGCCGTAGCCGGCGAATACCACCGGCCCGCTGACCTCGGCGTCGTCCGAGAAGGAGAGCGCCTGCACGTCCTTCGGCGACGAGAACGGCCGGCTGGCGCCGGACGCATGCTGCACGCCGACCAGTCGACCCGCCGTCGCGGCTGCCGGCGGTGAACTCGAACGGCACGAACATGTCCGCGCGACCGGGTAGCGGCCGGGCGCCGAGCGCGCGCCAGTTGCGCAGCGATGTAGTCGGCGGCCAGCCGTTCGCCGCGCGAGCCGGCCTCGCGCCCGTCGAACCGCGGTCGACGCGAGCGTCTGCACGTGCGGGCGTGTCTTCGAGGTCGGCGCCGAGTCGGGCGAGGCGTGGAACCGCGCGAATCAGCAGCAGGCGATACGGTCATAGGTCGACGAGCAGCCTGCGGTTCGTGGCTACTTCCTCGCGAGGAGCGGCGCGCACCGCCGCGAGCGCGCGCTCATGATTCCACTGCGCCAGGAAGATCTGGCCCTCGCGTGCCGCCACCGCGTGTCGAGGTCCACGCCAGCTGCCGGCCATCCGGTGACGGCACCGGCAGGCCGTCGAAGCCGTCGGAGTAGGTGACCCGCACCGGCTCCTTCGTGCCGTCGATGTCCACCATGTAGACCTCGAAGTTCTCGAAACCGAGCTTGTTCGACGCGAAGAGCAGGTACTCGCCCGACGGGTGGATGTAGGGCGCCCAGCTCATCGCGCCGAAATCGGTGATCTGCCGCTGGTCGCTGCCATCGAGATTCATCGTCCAGATGTTGGCGATCAGCCCGTTCTCGTCGAAGCGGCGCCAGATGATGCGCTTGCCGTCGGGCGAGAAGAACGGGCCGCCGTCGTAGCCCGGCACCGAGGTCAGCCGCTGCTGCGCCGGAGCCGTCGGCGTGCGCATCAGGTAGATCTCGCCGAAGTAGCTCGGATCGACGTCCAGCTGCTTCTGCTCGGCGGCCGTCAGCGGCGCGGTTGTAGGCGTCCCGCATCGACGAGAAGGCGATCCAGCTGGCCGTCCGGCGAATAGCTCGCCTCGGCATCGTAGCCGCGCGCGTTGGTCAGGCGGGTGTCGCTGCCGCTCTGCGCACTGCGCGCGTAGATGTCCATTTCCGGGTCGTAGTCCCAGGAGTAGCGCCGCTCCTTGCCCGATGCGCGGAAGTCGAGCTCGTCCTGCTGCAACGTCTTCGACTTCGGGTCGTGGTGGGTGGAGGAGAAGAGAATCTCGTCGGTGCCGGGGCGGAAGAAGGCGCAGGTCGTCTTGCCGATGCCCGGCGAGATACGCGTTCGTATCGCCTGTCGCGAGATCGAGGACGTAGATTTGGTAGAACGGGTTGCCGGCTCGCGTTCGCTCTGAAAGACCAGCCTCTTGCCGTCCCGGGCCCAGTAGCCCTCGCCGGCGCGGCGGCCGTCGATGGTGAGGCGGCGGACGCGCGACAGGAAGTCGCGCTCCTGCAGCGGCTCAGCCGGCTGCTGCGCTCCCAGGGACGAGCCGACGAGAAGCAGGACGACGAGCAGGCGGGACTCATGGGACGAAGCGTACTCAGCTGGCGTACCATCAATCAACAGGATGCGAGTCTCCGCGCTTCGAGGCCTGCACGCGTCGCGACTGGATCGTGGTCATCCTCGGCGCCGTCCTCCTGGTCGCGGTGGCGATGGTCACGGTCTGGACCATCCGCTATGCCTGGACCATCTACCGGCTCAATCGTGGGGTCGGCGACACCGTCTTCTACGACGCCGCCGGCAAGCCCTGGTTCCGCCTCGACGAACAGCGCCGCGACGTAGAGCTCGAGCAGATCTCCACCTACTTCAAAGACGCTGTCATCGCCGTCGAGGACCATCGCTTCTACCTGCACCCCGGCATCGACCCGATCGCGCTCGCCCGCGCCGTGCTCTTCAACCTGCGCTCCGACACAGGAGTGCAGGGCGGCAGCACGCTGACCCAGCAGCTCGCCCGCACGTTGTTCCTGTCGAACACGCGCACCGTGGGACGCAAGGTCAAGGAAGCGGCGCTGGCGGTGCTGCTCGAGGTATTCCTCAGCAAGCGCGAGATCCTGCAGCTCTATTTCGACCGCGTCTACCTGAGCGCCGGCATCTACGGCGTCGAGACGATGTCGCAGAAGATGCTCGGCAAGCCGGCCGCGAAGCTGACGCTGGGGGAGGCGGCACTCATCGCCGGCATCATCCAGCAGCCATCCGCCTTCTCACCGTGGACCCACTTCGACGCCGCGCGCCGGCGCAGCTTCGTGGTGCTGCAGCGCATGCGCGAGGAGGGGAAGATCACCGCGGCGCAGGAGCGGGCCGCGCGAGCCGAGACGATTCGCATCCGCAGCAGCCGGTCGTGTCGAACGCGCGCGACGGCTACGCCAAGGAATACCTGCGCCAGCAGTTCCGCAACATCTACGGCGGCGACAATCCGCCTGACTGGAAGGTGCACACGACGTTCGTGCCCGAGATCCAGGATGCGGCGGAAACGGCGGTGCGTGACGGGCTGCGCCGGCTCGGCGGACGCGGGCCTGCAGGCGGCGCTGGTCGCCCTCGACCCGAAGACCGGCAACCTGCTGGCGATGGTTGGCGGCTCCGACTTCCGCCAGACGCCGTTCAATCGCGCCGTCCGCAGCAAGCGTCAGCCCGGCTCGGCGTTCAAGCCGTTCGTCTATGCGGTGGCACTCGAGCGCGGCATGTCGCCGGTGTCGACGATCACCGGAATCAAGCAGGTGGCCATCCAGGCGCCGGAAGGCGTGTGGATCCCGCGCGACGAGCGTGTCAGCGAGCACGACTCGATGACGCTGCGCGAGGCGCTGCTCGAGTCCAACAACGCCGCCGCGGTGCTGTTGCAGCAGCAGGTCGGCTCGCGGCCGGTGCTGCGCCTCGCCGCCGACCTCGGCGTGCCCAATCAGCCCGACGTCCCCTCGCTCGCGCTGGGCAGTGGCCTCGTCAGCCCGCTTGAACTCACCGCCGCCTATGCCGTTTTTCCCTCCTACGGCTACCGCGTGCGGCCGCGTGGCCTCGTCACCGTCGAGAACGCCACCGGCGACATCGTCAACCAGGTGCACGTCGAGCGTGAGCAGATCCTGCACCGAGCCTGTCGCCTACCAGATGGTGACGATGCTACAGGACGTCGTGACGCGGGGAACCGGCTCGGCGGCGCGGTCGCTCGGCGTGCGCGGCGCGATTGGCGGCAAGACCGGCACGACCAGTGACTATCGCGACGCGTGGTTCGTCGGCTTCAACTCGTCGGTCGTCGTCGGCGTGTGGGTGGGGTTCGATCAACCTGCGACCATTCGCGACGGTGGCTCCGGTGCCCGCGTCGCCCTGCCGATCTGGGCCGATTTCATGAAACGGACGGCGCGGCGGCTGCCGGCGGAGCCGTTTGCACCGCCCGGAGACCTGCACGGCCAGGAAATGTGCCGCATCTCCTACGGGCGGCCGGTCGAAGGGTGCCCGGTCTACACCGAGTACTTCAAGGACGGCGACCACGTCCCGAGCCAGCTGTGCACGATCCACAAGGGCAACCTCAAGCAGCAGGCGCAACGCGCGGTGCAGGGCGTCTTCTCGGCGATCGGGCGGGGGATACGGGGGATTTTCAAGTAAACACGGGCGGGGCAGTCTGCGGTCTGAGGTCTGCGGCAGTGGTTTGTCGCCGCTCCGTCTGGTCACGAGGCTCCGTGTGATGGAACAGATGGACGGTTCCCATTCTTGCCGTAGGCCGTAGAACACAGGCTGAACCACGGTTTAGTCCGAAGCCCTGTCTATGACTCGATGCCCTTGGAGCGGTACCGACCCGCTGTATGTCCGCTACCACGACGAGGAATGGGGCAGGCCGGTGCACGACGACCGCCGGCTGTTCGAGAAGGTCTGCCTCGAGGGTTTTCAGGCGGGCCTCAGCTGGCTCACGATCCTGCGCAAGCGTGAACACTTCCGCGCCGCCTTTGCCGACTTCAACTTCGAGCGCGTGGCACGGTTTACGGCTGCCGATGTTGACAGGCTGGTCGCTGATGCCGGGATCATCAGGCATCGCGGCAAGATCGAGTCGACCATCAACAACGCCCGGCGCGCACTCGATCTCCGGGCCGAGCAGGGGTCGCTGGACGCGTACTTCTGGCGGTGGCAGCCGGAGCCAGCCTCACGGCCGAGCGTGCTGACCATCGAAACGCTCAGATCAATGGCGACGACGCCGGAGTCCACCGCGCTCAGCAAGGATCTGCGCACGCGCGGCTGGACGTTTGTCGGGCCGACGACCATCTACGCCTTCATGCAGGCGATGGGGCTGGTCAACGATCACCTCGACGACTGCTGGGCGCGGCAGGACATTCTGCAGTCGGGAGGGACCGCCTCGGGCGACCGCCTGGCCGCAACCCGATCCTGCACCGATTCCACCAGGTAGAACGCCACCGGCGTCACGATCAGCGTCAGGGATTCGGGCCGGCGCAGGCGGTCAAGGAGGGGAGGAGCGCAAGTGGGGCAAGGGGACAGCCCTTGCCCCGTGCGGACTACCGGTCGGAGATCTGGATCGAACGGCGGACGTTCTTGAACACCTGGTCGTAGGTCTTCGCCTCGTTCTGCGGCGCGACACCGATCATGTAGAGGATGTTGCCGTCGCGCAGCTGCGTCGTCGTGAGGGCGATGTACTCGGCCTGGCCGGTGACGTCCGACGTGTTGGTGAGCTGCGCAGTCACGCCGGCGCGGCCGCCGACGCTGTCGCGCTTGTAGCCGCCCTGCAGGCGAAGATCGGGGTTCGAGCGGGCGAAGCTCTGCAGCAGTGACTGCGTGTCCTTCTGAAGGTTGCCGCTGCCGCCCTGGGCGACGCCGAACTCCACGCCGTGGGTGAAGGCGCTCGCGCCACCCTGGCTCGTGAACACCGCGCCCTCAGGCGCGTAGGTGACCGCATTGTCCTTGTCGGTCTGCGCCCAGTTGCTCGGCACCGCGACGCGGAAGAACTGGGCGGGCTGGTACTGCCGCATTTGCGCCGCCGGCGCCGCGACGCGCACCACCGCGCGCCCCGAGTTTGCAGCCGGACCGCCGGTGTTCCGCGCCGTCGCCTGGCCGCGGGCAATCTCCTCCGCGGTGAAGGCCTTCCCCATGCCCTTGAGGCGCGCCTGCATGCTCGGGAACTGCCCGCTGTCACCCTTGCCAGTGACACGCAGCGCCTGCGCTTCCTTGTTGATGGCGGCGTAGCGGTTCGCCGGGTTGGGGTGGCCGCTCAGGAATTCAGGCCCACCGGAGCCACCTTCGGCCTCGAGCGTTTTGAACATGTTGGCCATCTCACGCGGGTCGTAACCGGCGCGGGCCAGCATCTGTGCCCCGAGGATGTCGGCCTGGGATTCGTATTCGCGGCTGAACTTCATGAAATAGGTGCTCAAGCCGAACTGCGAGCCCTGCGCGATGATGCTGCCGGCGGTGCCGCCGACTATCGCGCCGAGGACCTGCCCGGCAATCGCACCGATCTGGAACTTCTCGCCCTTGGTTGCCTGGGCGGTGCCGTGCCGCAGCACGACGTGCGACATCTCGTGCGCCATCACGCCGGCGACCTCGCCTTCGGTCCGGGCCGCCTCGATCATGCCGCGGTTGAGGAACATCGGCCCGCCGGGAAGCGCGAAGGCGTTGATCTCCTTCTGGTTCACCACGTCGAAGGTGAAGCGGAACTCGGGGTGGCGATACTCCGGCGGGACGGCCTCCGCCAGCTTGGCGCCGATGTCGCCGATGTAGTTGTCGAGCCGCTCATCGTTCAGCAGCGGCATCTCCTTTCGAATCTCGGCTGCCGCTTCCTGGCCAAGCTTGACGTCGTCGGCCGGCGAGTACTTGTTGTTCGGCGCCACGATCTTGGTCTGCGCAAAGGACGGCGCCGCCAGCGACAGCATCAACATCACCGCCGGCGCGACTCTCATATAACGATGAGTGGACGTTTGTGCAGTCATGCCAGGCTCCAGTGCAAGGACCTCACCAACTGTGCCGGGTGCGAGCTCAAGCGTCGCGATCACGCCTGACAATCACCTTCTGGCCGCGCAATGACGCCTTTTTCATCGCACTGACGATCCGATCGGCGTGCTCATCGCCGACGGAAACAATCGAGAAGTTTTCGGCAATCTCGATGGCGCCAACGGCACTGGAAGGGACACCCGCTTCGCCGGTGATCGCACCGACCAGGTCACCCGGCCGGATGCCGGCGCGGCGGCCGGCACCGATGAACAGCCGGACCCGGTTGGCGTCGTCCTCCTGCCGGCGAGGTCCAGCGGAGCGCCGGGGCGGGCGCTCACCGCTCGGGCCATCCTCGTAGGTGCCGCGTCCGGGGCGCGGCGGCGGGGCGTCGACCAGTTCCTTGTCGTCGCCGTCGCCGCCGAGAGCGAGGTGCGCCATCTTCACGGCGGCGGCGGCGACGTCGAACAGGTCGAATTCGTCGGCCAGCCGCTCGACCACCGAGCGGACGTCCTCGAAGTCGGCGGCGAGCACCCGCTCGCGGACGGAGCCGAGCGTCAGCTCCAGACGGCGGGCGTGCAGGTCGGCCACCGTCGGAATGGTGCCGATGTCGATGCGCTGCTTGGTGATCTGCTCGATATTCCGCAACAGCCGGTGCTCGCGCGGTTCAGCCAGGCTGATCGCCGTCCCCTCGCGGCCGGCACGGCCGGTGCGACCGATGCGGTGGATGTAGGACTCCGGCTCGGGCGGCAGGTCGTAGTTGACGACGTGCGAAAGATGCTCGATGTCGAGGCCGCGCGCCGCGACGTCAGTGGCGATCAGGAGATCGGTCTTGGCGGCGCGGACCCGGTTCATGACGGCGTCGCGCTGCCGCTGCTGCATGCCGCCATGCAACGCCTCGGCGCGGTAGCCGTGCGAGTTGAGCGTGTCCACCAGGGTGTCGACTTCGACCCGCGTGCGGCAGAAGACAATCGCGGAGGTCGGGTTCTCCATGTCGAGGATGCGGTCGAGCACCGCGGGCTTCTGTGCCCGCCGCACGATGTACGCAACCTGCCGCACGCGGGGCAGCTTGCCGGCGACCTGCTTCTCGCGGGCGATGGTGATCCGTTCGGCGTCCTTCAGGTGCCGCTTGGAAATCGACAGGATGCGCGCCGGCATGGTCGCGGAGAAGAGCGACGTCTGCCGCGTCGGCGGCGTCTCGGACAGGATGGTGTCGATGTCCTCGGCAAAGCCCATGTCGAGCATCTCGTCGGCTTCGTCCAGCACGAGCAGTCGCACCGCGTCGAGGGTCAGTGTCTTGCGGCGGATGTGATCGAGCGCGCGGCCCGGCGTGGCGACGGCGATGTCGCAGCCGCGGCCGAGGGCGCGCATCTGTTGTTCCATGGAGGCGCCGCCGTACAGGGGCACCACCGTGATCCCCGTACCGCGGGCATACTTGTGCACCGCCTCGGCCACCTGCATCGCCAGTTCACGGGTGGGCACGAGCACCAGGCCGCGCGTCCGCTTCTTCGTCGCGTTGTCGTCGAGGAGCAGGTGGATCATCGGCAACGCGAAAGCAGCGGTCTTTCCCGTGCCGGTGGCGGCCTGCGCGAGCAGGTCGCGGCCGGCGAGCATCACCGGGATGGTTTCACGTTGGACGGGCGTCGGCTCTTCGTAGCCGAGATTGGCCACGGCAGTGACCAGTGAATCGGCGAGGCCGAGTGCAGCAAAAGCAGAAGATGAAGCAGTTCGCGTAGGCATTCGCAATCATTGTACGTGCCCTTGGCGAGTGCGGCTGCCGCCGCGCACCATCAATAACGCACGGTGACGCCAACACTCGCACGCCAGAAGCTCAGTCGGCTGCCGCCGATCTGGGGCCCGAGCGACTCGCCGCCGGCCAGGCTGCTAAAACGCCGCAGGTCGAAGCGAACGCCGATATTCGGATCGACGAAGCCGATGGCGCCACCGCCGATGTCGATAGCCGCCAGGTTGCGGCGGATCGGCAGTACGAGCGCCGCGTCGCTGGTACTCGCGTGCAGCAGGCCGGCACCGGCGACGATGTACGGCCGCAGCGATTCGCGTGTGACGGACAGCGGAAGGGTCAGCAGGATGTTGCCCGTCAGCGTCGCGATGCGGCTGTGCGGCAGCGTCAGGCTGCTGCCGGCTTCGCCCTCGAAGAACCGGGGCGAGTAGCCGAAGTCGGCTTCGACGCCGAACACCGTGCTGCCCAGCCACGCCGCCGACCCGCCGACGGCCAGCTTGGCCCTGGCAGCGCCCGGATCGAAGTTGACGATGTTGGTGTCGCCGCCGAACGCGACGCCGAGAAACGGGGTGAGGAGGAAGTCTGCGGTGGCCGCGGACGGAGAGACGCACGACAGCGCGGCTGTCAGCGCGGCCAGCAGCAGGCGGCGGCGAATCACCTCAGTTGGCGAACAGGCGCAGGAAAGTCCTGGCAAACAGCGAGTTTGTGACGTCGCCGTTTTCGAGCGCGTATGGCGCACTCAGGCCGTCACTGTTCGCCAGCAGTACGAGCGTGACGTCGCGGTTCGGCAGCTTGAGGATGAGCGAAGAGGCGGCATCCTTGATCAACCCGTATTGCCAAACGAGTGGTTCGTCGCTGTTGCTGGCATTGCGGTAGGACTGCACGTACCAGCCGAGGCCGGTCGGCAGCGCTACGCCGTTCGCCGACGCGCGCGACCAGGCGGCGCGCAAGGTATCGCGTTCCAGCAGGTCGAAGCGGCGGAGCGCGGCATCGAACTGCGCCAGGTCCAGCACGGTGGTGACCGCACCGGTCGCCGCGTCGAGCGCGCGGCCGTCGGACTCCACGCGCACCGCGCGGCCACGGCCGTCGACCCGGTAGGAGACGGCGGTGGCGCCGAGCACCGACGCATACCGCGCCAGGTGGTCCGCGTCGAACAGCCGGCGGTCGGCCGCAGTCGGTGCGGCAAGCGCTTCGCCCGGCACCGATTCACGCATCGAGAAGCGGTCGAATACCTCCTCGGCCAGCAAGCGACGATAGGTCAGGCTGGCGCACTGGTCGATCACCGGGGTGAGCGCGGCAAAGCGGGTGACGTCGCGACGGTAGCTGCCAGTTGCGGCGGTGTGCGTGAGCAGTTGTCCGACGGTGACGCCAGGCTCACGGAAGTCGGACGACCAGCGCAGCACCGGATCAGACAGTTCGAGATAGCTCTGCTCGACGCACTTGCGCAACAGGATGGTCGCGCCGAAGATCTGCGACAGGTCGCCGATGCGATAGGGGGTCTCGGGACGGGCGTCGAGATTGCGCTCGACGTCCTGCTTGCCGAAGCCGTGCTTCCAGACCACGGCGCCGCCCTGGAGCACGACGGCCGAGATGCCGGGAATGCCGGTCTGCTCACGCAACGAATCGAGATAGCGCTCGAACAGCGACAGCGACAGGCTGGGGCTCTGGGCAGAGGTCGACTGCCCCAGAATCAGGGTGGCCGCCGCTACGACGAATAGCCCTCGAAGGGTACGCACCAGGTTGTGTAGTGGTATTCGGCAGAGTCCGCGGGCGAAAAGCCAGCGTCAACCGCGGCCATTTAGTCCCGGCAGATCATAGCATCAGCTGGAACAAGGACATACCGACTGTGTTAACCTGCGGAATCTTTCGCATGGGTGTGGAAACCGGACACTGCCGCCGGCCGCGAGTCCGCTTCTCGCAGATCGTCTGCTGGTGCGCGCTGGTCGTGCTGTCCGGCGCGCCCGTGGTCGCGCAGTCGAACGAGGCGTTGCGCATCGTTCCCCTTGTCCGCGATGACCACGTGCTGGTGTCGTTCAGCCTGACCGATGGGTTTACCGAGGACGTGCGGGCCGCCATCCGCAGCGGCCTGAAGACCACCTTCACCTACGGGGTCGAGTTGCGGCTGGACGTGCCCGGCTGGGTCGACCGCACAATCGGCGCCTCGACGGTGACCAATAGCGTCGAGTACGACAACCTGCACCGGCGCTACAAGGTCATCCGCGTCATCGACGGCCGGCTCGATGAGAGCCAGGAAACCGATGACGAGGCGGTGGTCAGAAAGTGGCTGACCAACCTGCAGAAGCTGGCGCTGTTCCGCACCTCGCTCCTCGAAGCAAACCGCGAGGTACTACGTCCGCGTGCAGGCGAGCGCCCGTCCAAGCAACGGGTCGCTCCTGTGGCCGTTCGGCAGCGGCACCTCGGCGCAAGCCAAGTTCACCTTCATCCGCTAAGGCGGCCTACTTTGTCGCCGCTGGCGATTCGACCGGCTCGATCTTGAGCAGCGCCGAATCGTTCTCCTCCGTCAGGACGTAAATCAATCCGTCCGGTCCCTGGCGGACGTCACGGATGCGTTGATGCAGGTCGCGCAGCAGCGACTCGCGGCGCATCTCCTGCCACTGGTCGTTGAAGACGATGCGGACCAGTTGGCCCGTCGGCGACATCTCGCCTTCGCGCATCCCGCCGACGAACAGGTTGCGACGCCATCCCGGGAACCTGTCACCGTCGTAGAAGGTCGCCCCGGAGACCGCGATCGACGGTGACCAGTAGACCACAGGCTCCTCGAAACCTTGCGCGGCATGCGCCGCGGGGAAGCGCGGCCCGCGGTAGTCCCGGCCGTAACTGGCCAGAGGCCAACCGTAGTTCCGTCCGGGCAGGATCACGTTGACCTCGTCGCCCCCATTTGGCCCCTGCTCGGCCGCCCAGATCTCGCCGGTGAACGGGTTGACGGCCAGCCCGAGCTGGTTGCGGAACCCCATCGCATACACGTACGGCTTGTAGTCCTTGTTGTTGACGAACGGATTGTCCGGCGGCAGGCTCCCATCGTCGCGCATGCGCAACACTTTCCCGGCGTAGTCGTTCTTGTGCTGGGCGCGCGCGACCGCCTCGGGCTGGCCCGTGCCGGGGCTGCCGATCGTCATGTAGAGCATGCCGTCACGACCGAAGACGATCCGGCTCACCTCCGTGTCGACGTCGTTCGACAGGAAGATCTCCTTGACGTCGGTGAGCTGCCTGCCGTCCCAGGTGCCACGGCCGACGGCGTTGCTGGCCAGGTTGTCGCCGATCGGCTTGTGGTACGAGAAGTAGACCCAATGGTTCTGCGCATAGTTGGGGTGCAGCGCCAGGTCCATCAGGCCCGCCTCGGTGCCGCGGTAGATCACCTGCGGGACCCCAGCCACCGGGGTGGGATCGAGCACGCCGTTGCGGATCACCCGCAGGGCGCCGGCGCGCTCGGTGACCAGGATGGCGCCGTCATGCATGAAAGCCATCGCATACGGGTGAGGGATACCGCGCGCGACGACGCTGACCCGAATGGTGCCGGCTTCGGCCGTCTGGTACGTGAAGGGCCCGGCAGCGAGGGGCGGGGACGGGATCTGCCGTGGTCCGGGCGGGACCGCGCCACGCTGGTCGCGCACGACCGGGTAGGGGAAATCCTTCTGCCGCGGGTTGGGCGCCGGTGCGGCGCCGGGGCCGCCCTGGCGCGCCCCCGGCGCGCCCTGCCTGGCGCCGGGCGCCGCCGGACTCGGCAGCGGCGCGGACTGCGGCGGCGGCGCCTGGTCGGCAGCAGCGGCGGCGCCAGCCGCAGCGCTCGCGGCAACAAGCGTCGTGGCAAGGGCGATGGTGCGCGCGCCGGCGCCCAGCGAGGCGCGGCGATGAATTCGAGCGGTCATTAAGCCTCCGGTGACCGGGACACTATACGTTGCCCGGGAATGCCGTGCCAGCACGGACGTGCCGGATCGCCGGTCGGGTCGGCGCCATCCCGGCTGCGGGCTGGACACACCTTGCGTTTTGCGTTCTGATAGGCGCCGTATGAAGCGAACCCTGCTGTTGCTCGTGCTCGTCGGTGCCGTGGCCGCCTCGACCTCGACGCGTGCGGCGATTACGGATCCTATCCGCATCGAACCTGGCCAGATCTCGGGCACGACCCAGGACGGGGTGCGTGTCTACAAGGGGATCCCGTTTGGCGCTCCACCCCTGGGTGAACTGCGCTGGCGCGCGCCACGGCCGGTCGCGAAATGGACTGGGGTCCGCGCGGCCGATCAGTTTGGCAACGTCTGCGTGCAGGCCAAGGGCGTCGGCCGCGTCAACGTTGCGACCGACCTTCCGGACTCGCCGAAGATCAGCGAGGACTGCCTCTACCTCAACGTATGGACAGCGGCGAACAGCGCCTCGGAGAAGCGGCCGGTGATGGTGTGGATCTACGGTGGGGCCTACAGCGAAGGCTCCGGCTCGAGCCCGCACAACGACGGCACTGCGCTGGCGAAGAAGGGCGCCATCGTCGTGTCGTTCAACTACCGGCTCGGCGCGTTCGGCTTCTTCTCCCATCCCGAGCTGACGGCCGAGTCCGGGCACAGCGCCTCGGGTAACCAGGCGCTGCTCGACACGATCGCGACTCTGCGCTGGGTGAAGACGAACATCGCGGCGTTTGGCGGCGACCCGAACAACGTCACCATCTTCGGCGAGTCGGCAGGTGCGGCGATGTCTGCAGCCCTGGTCGGCTCGCCCGAAACGAAGGGCCTCTTCAACCGCGCCATCTCCGAGAGCGGCGCCTGGATGGGCCTGAGCATGGCCCGGGCACGCAGCCGCGTCGATGCCGAGCGCCCGCCAGCACCGCGCGGCGGTGGCCCCGGCGCCGCCGCGGCCGCTGCGCCGGTCCAGCGGTCGCTTGCCGAACTACGGGCGATGCCGACCGAAGAAGTCTCGCGCGTCGCGCGCGGTGCCGGCATGATCATCGATGGCTGGATCATCCCCGAGGACCAGTCGATCACGTTCGCCGACGGGCGGCAGAACGCGGTCGACGTGCTGGTCGGCTCGAACAAGGACGAAGGCACGTTCAGCTCTCAGCCGGTCACCGCACAGGCCTGGCAGCAGCGGGTCCGCGGCCAATGGGGTGACCTCGCCGACGAATACCTCAAGCTCTATCCGGGCAACACCGATGCCGAAGCCACCAACTCGTCGCAGCGCCAGTTCGCCGATACGCTGCACTGGCACATGCGCATCTACGCGGACGCGATGGCCAGGAAGGGCCGGAAGGCTTACCTCTTCTACTTCACGCACGAGCCGCCGCCAACGGCGGGACAGCCGGCGATGAAGGCGACGCACACCTCCGAGATTCCCTACGTCTTCAACAACCTGAAGGCAGCGCGCGTCTATCCGGACAACAGCTCGATTGAGCTGACCTCCACGTCGAAGGCCGACATCGAACTGGCCGACCGGGTCTCGTCGTACTGGGTGAATTTCGCCCGCACCGGCGATCCGAACGGCAAGGGGTCGGACGGGACACCGCTGCCGCCGTGGCCCGCCTACAAGGACAAGGCGTCCAGCAGCCCGATGCTGCTCGGACCTGCCGCCCCGGTCCCTTCGGCGGCACAGATGGCCATCTACGACAAGCAGTACGCAAAGCAGATGGCGACGCTGCGCAGCACGGCGGCGACTCGTTAGCGGGCGGCGCAGCCCGCGGCCTTGACGGCCGACGCCGGCACCTTCAAGGCACGCGGGTTCAACTCGAACAGCCGTCCATCGCGGTCGAGCGAGTCGACGACACTCAGCGCGGCGCAGGCGGCGGCGGTGGGGTGTTGAACACCTTCATCGCCGTCGCGATCATCCCGGCGACGTCCGACACATTGGCGGGCACGACAACCGTGCTCGTCTTCTTGGCGATTTCACCGAACTGCGCGACGTACTGCTCGGCGACGCGCAGCTGGATCGCTTCCATCCCGCCAGGCGCCTGTGCCGCCTCGGCGACCTCGCGCAGCCCCTGCGCGGTCGCGGACGCGACGGCACGGATTGCCGCCGCGCGACCGTCCGCTTCGTTGATCTGCTGCTGACGGGTCGCTTCCGATGCCTTGATCACCTGCTGCTTTTCGCCTTCGGCGGTGTTGATCGCCGCGTCGCGCTGACCTTCCGACGTGAGGATGACGGCGCGCTTCTCACGCTCGGCGCGCATCTGCTTCTCCATCGCGGCGAGGATGTCCTGAGGCGGCTCGATGTTCTTGATCTCGTAGCGCAGGACCTTCACGCCCCACGCCTCCGAGGCCTTGTCGAGTTCACCGACGACGGCCAGGTTGATGGTCGAACGCTCCTCGAACGTGCGATCGAGGTCGATCTTGCCGACTTCGCTGCGCAGCGTCGTCTGCGCCAGCTGGGTGATGGCGAACAGGTAGTTGGAGATGCCGTACGACGCGCGCTCCGCGTTGAGCACCTTCAGGTAGAGGATGCCGTCGACGCCGACCTGCACGTTGTCGCGGGTGATGCAGACCTGCGCCGGGATGTCGAGTGCCTGTTCCTTGAGTGAATGGCGGTAGCGGATCACGTCGACGAACGGCACCAGGATGTGGAAGCCGGCGTTCAGGGTGGCATGGTAGCGGCCGAGCCGCTCGACGACAAAGGCACTCTGCTGCGGGACGACGACCGCCGTCTTGAAGACGACAAAGATGGCGAGCAGCGCGATGAGCACGAGGGCGATCAGCGTACCTTCCACGTCACCTCACTCCGGCGTAATGTCCAGGGTCAGCCCCTCGACCGCCACCACCCGGGCCCGCTGACCGGCGGCCAGCAGTGCCGCGCCGACATTGCGGGCGCTCCACATCGTGCCGCGCAACTCGGCCCGCCCGCGGCCACCGGGCAGGATTGCCGCCTCGGCGACGGCCACCGCTCCCACCAGCGAATCGACGTCCTGGCGCCCCGCCGCCGTCCCGAGGTAGCTGAGTAGCGGCCGGCGGAACAGCCGCAAGGCCAGCAGCGCGATCACCGTGAAGAGCAGCCACTGCATCGCATCGTGCTCTACCGCCCCGAGCAGCTCCAACAGGCCGACGGCGATCGCGGCGATGCCGAAGAAGATGATGAAGAAACCGCCTGGCGTCGCCAGTTCGATCGCGGCGAGTACCAGGCCCAGGGCGATCCAGATCCACCAGGTCATTGTTCAGCCGCCGCGATTGTGTCGCGCGGCACGGCAAAACGCAACGCGAGCGCCCGTTACCAGAGGTGGAACGGCACGCCACGCCGGCGGCCACCGAGACGGCGACAGTGAGGGTGTAGTCGATGAGGATCGCCGCCGCGGCGGGGAGGCGCGGAGCGTTTCCCCAGCATACGCCGACACGCGGCGGGTCCGCTTCGCGGCGCCCGCCCTACGGCGCGGGCGGTAACGGTGCGGGCGGCAACGGTCGTTCCGCGGCGCAAACGGCGCAGTATAATCGGACGCTCTCCGATATGCGAGTGGCGCGGCGGTATTACATCGGCGGACGTGTCCAGGGCGTCGGCTTCCGTTGGTTCACCAGGGACACGGCACTGCGCGCCGGCGTCACCGGCTGGGTGCGCAACCTGGCCGACGGCCGGGTGGAGGCCTATGTCGAGGGCGAGTCGCAGGCGGTGACGCAAGTGGAAGCGGCGTTGCGGTCCGGCCCGCGCGGCGCGCGCGTCCAGACGGTGGCCGCCGAAGACGAGGACGCGACCGGTAACTACACCGACTTTTCCATTCAGTAGACTTCATGAACCTAAAAGACCAGATCCGCAACGTCCCCGATTGGCCGAAGACCGGCATCCTCTTCTACGACATCACCACGCTGCTGCGCGACCCGCAGGGCTTCAAGGCGACCGTAGACATGATGGCAACGCCCTACACGAACCGCGGCATCGACGCCGTCGTCGGTATCGAAAGCCGCGGGTTCATCCTCGGTGCGGCGGTTGCCGAGCGGATCAACGCCGGGTTCATCCCGATCCGTAAACCGGGGAAGCTGCCGGCAAAGGCGCTGAAGGAGAGCTACGACCTCGAATACGGGCAGGACGCGCTCGAGATCCACGCCGACGCCATCGAGGCGGGACAGCGGATCCTGATCGTCGACGACGTGCTCGCCACCGGCGGCACGGCTGCGGCGGCGGTCCAACTGGTCCGAAAGCTGGGCGGTGAGCTGCACGGGCTCGCGTTCCTGCTCGAGCTGCTGGCGCTGAACGGCCGCGCGAAGTTGGCGGACGAGAAGGTGTTCTCGGTCCTGCAGGTACTGATTGCTAGAATTGGGTCGACCGTCCCCGTAGCTCAGCTGGATAGAGCGCGCGCCTCCTAAGCGCGAGGCCGGCAGTTCGAACCTGCCCGGGGACGCCAATGGGCCATTGATCGCGGACAAGCAAAGAGTTCTATGAATCGAAACGAACGGAAGCACCTCAAGGAAGACGAACTGGTCCACTCGATCTCGACCGCGCGCGAGTTCATCGAGCCGCGCAAGCGCCAGTTCGCAGGCATCGTCATCGTGCTGGCGCTGGTCGCGGCGGTGATCATCGGCATCACCGTCATCCGGCAGCGCACCGGCAGCCGCGGCGACGAGTTGCTGGCCCAGGCGATGGTGGCGCTGAACGCCCGGGTGGTACCGGCCGGAGCGACGGGGCAGAGCGACCTGCCGGCGGCGGCGCAGTTCGGTGCGACCGGCACGTTCTCGAGCGAAGAGGCGAAGCTGAACGCCGCGTTGCCGAAGCTGAAGGCCGCGGCCGATGCCTATCCCGACAGTCAGGCCGGCATCACCGCCCGATACCACATGGCGGGGGCCCTGTCCTCGCTCGGCCGCCACGAGGAGGCGATCAAGGCCTTCGACGAGGTCATCGAACGCGCAGGTGGCGACACGCTCTACGGCCGGATGGCCCTGCTCGGCAAGGCCGATACGCAGGCGCAGGCCGGGCAACTGGATGCCGCGATCGCCGCGTGGAAAGAGATGGCCGGCCGGCAGGACACCGACGTGCCGCAGGACGCGATCCTGATGGAGTTGGCGCGCGCCTACGTGTTGAAGGGGGACACCGCCGAAGCCCGCAAGACGTTCACCCAGATCGTCGACCAGCACCCGAACTCGCCCTACACCGCCGAAGCCCGCACGGAACTCGAGAGCCTCAAGGGCTGACGGTCTTCGTCACATCCTTCAGCGCCGAGAAGTCTCCGATCGGATTGATGTGCAGCCCGGCCAGCGTCGGCCGGGCGACCACCGCGTTGATCCGGTTCCAGATCGGGATGTACGGCGCGTCCTCGGCGACCACGCGCTGCGCCGCCGCGTAATACGCCTTCCGCTGCTCGAAGCCGACCGTCTGCGTCGCCAGATCGATCAGCCGGTCGACCTCAGGATTGTTGTAGTAGCCGCGATTGAATCCCGCGGGCGGAATCTGCTGCGAGTGGAATACCCGGCGCAGGATGTCCGGGTCGACCAGGGCGCCGCCGACCCACTGCAACGAAAACAGCTGGAAATTCCCCTTGAGCACATCGGCGTAGAAGGTGGCGAACTCGTAGGAGCGGACGTCGAGGTCGATGCCGACGCGGGCGAGGTCCTGCTGGATGACGGTCGACTGGATGCGGGTCTCTTCGTTCGTGGAAATCTTCAACGACAGCCGCAAGCGTGGCTGCGGGCCCTCGCCATCGGGGTCGCGGTAGCCCGCCTCGTCCAGTAGCCGCCGCGCCCGTGCCGGGTCGTAGCTGAAACGGAATACGTCCGGCTCGAACGCCCAGGCGATGTCCGGCACCAACCCGGTTGCCGGCCTGGCCAGGCCGCGGCGCAGGTACTTGACGATCGCCTCGCGATTGATGGCGAAGCCGATGGCATGGCGCACCCGCTTGTCCTGCAGCACCGGGTCGCGCATGTTGAAGCCGACGTAGGAAAAGTCCAGCCCGGGCCCCTGCGCCAGCCGGAAGCCGCCGCCCTTCTCCAGCTGGTAGACGATGTCGGGCGGCAGGTCGTTGATGACCACATCGACGCTGCCCTTGCGCAGTTCGAGCCCCCGCATCGTGTCATCCGGGACCACCTTGACGATGACGCCGCGGTTCTTGGGCGCTCCCTGGAAGTAGGCATCGAAGGCCTTGACGACAAGCTGGTCATCAACTGCGTAGCTGACGAACTGGTAGGGCCCAGTCCCGATCGGGTGTGTCGTCAACCCGCTGCCGGCGTCGGCGGGCACGACCGGCGGGCTCACCAGCTGGATGGGGAAGGCGGCAAACGGCTCATGCAGCTTGAAGACGACCGTGTAGTCGTCGGCCGCCGTCACCGAGGCGAGCACCTTGAAAGCGCCCTTCCACGGCGAGATGAATGCGGGATCGAGAAAAGCGCCGAACGTGTAGATCACGTCCCTTGCGGTCAGCTCGTGGCCGTCGTGGAACTTCACGCCACGCCGCAAATGAACGATGTAGGTGAGCGGGTCGGGGTTGTCCAGCCGTTCGGCGAGATGCGGCCGCACCATCAGGTTTTCGTCGAGGTCGACGAGCGAGTCGTAGATCAGCTGCGACACCCGGCCCGACGTCTCGTCACTGGCGAAGCGCGGGTCGAGGTTGTTGGGCGCGGTGCGCACGCCGACGACGACATACGAGCTGTTGACGTCAGGTTCTGGTTCTGAGGAAGAGCAGCCAGCAACAGCCAACAGCAATGCAAGAGGCAGAATGCAGCATGCAGACACCGAGCAGCGGCGCCGCGCCCGCTTGAAGGGCTGACGTCTTTCGGCGGCGGGTTCGCCACCTTGCGGCCTCTGAATTCTGTAGCCTGAATGCTGCATCCGTCCCTCGCTTACGCTTCCGCCAGCTTCTTCAACTCTGCGAGCAGCTCGAGTGCCTGGCGCGGCGTCGTTTCGTCCACGTCGATCGCGCGCAGGCGCTGGTGCAGTGCGTCCGCTCTACCTGCCTCCGGTGCTGCTGCCTCCGCTGCGGCTGCGGCTCGGGGTGGTTCGGCGGAACGCGAACGCGGCGGCTGCGTCAGCCAACCGGCGCCGTCGAGGGCGCCGGCCGGCGTGGCGAAGAGACCGAGTTGTTGCGTCGGCGGATCGCCGGCGACGCCAGACAGGGTCGGCCGGCCGCCGCGTGAGAGCTCGTCACGTTCGAGGCCGACGAGGATCTCGCGGGCCCTGGCGATGACCGTCGGCGGCAGCCCCGCCAGCCTGGCGACCTGGATACCGTAGCTGCGGTCCGACCGGCCTGAGACGATCTTGCGCAGAAAGATGATGTCGTCCTTCCACTCGCGGGCGGCGACGTGGGCGTTGACGACGCCGGGGAGTGAGTCGGCCAGGTCGGTCAACTCATGGTAATGGGTGGCGAAGAGGGTCTTCGGCCGCGCCCGGGCATTGGTGGCAAGGTGCTCGGCGACCGCCCAGGCGATGCTCAGACCATCGAAGGTGGAGGTGCCGCGGCCGATCTCGTCGAGCACGACCAGGCTGCGCGAGGTCGCCGCGTGCAGGATGTTGGCCGTCTCCTGCATCTCCACCATGAAGGTCGACTGGCCGCGGGCGATGTTGTCCGAGGCGCCGACGCGGGCAAAGATCCGGTCGACGATCGGCACCTTGGCGTCGCGCGCCGGGACGAACGAGCCGATCTGCGCAAGGAGCGGGATGAGCGCGGTCTGCCGCAGGTAGGTGGACTTGCCGCCCATGTTCGGCCCGGTGAGGATGATCAGCTGGCGCTCGGCACTGTTCAGCTCGATGTCGTTCGGCACGAACGCATCGTTGACGAAGCGCTCGACGACCGGGTGGCGCCCGTCGGTGACGACGTAGTCGTCACCATCGTGCACGTGCGGCTTGGTGTAGTTGGCGATCGCCGCCGTTTCGGCCAGCCCGGCCAGCACGTCGAGCGTGGCCAGTGCCCGCGCCGTGTCCTGGATGCGCGGCGCTTCGGCGCCGACGCGGCGGCGCAGCGCCTCGAAGATCTCGAGCTCCCGCTCCAGGATGCGCTCGTCGGCACCGAGGACCTTTTCCTCGTACTCCTTCAGCGCCGGGGTGGTAAACCGCTCGCCGCCGGCAATGGTCTGTTTGCGCTGGTAATCGTCGGGCACGTTGTGCAGATTCGCCCGCGAGATCTCGATGTAGTAGCCGAACACGCGGTTGAAGCGCACCTTCAGCGACGGGATGCCGGTGCGCTGCCGCTCGCGTTCCTCCATGGCGGCGATCACCTGACGTCCGGAGCGGCTGATGCCCTTCAGGTCATCCAGTTCGGCATCGACGCCGTCACGCGTGAAGCCGCCTTCACGAGCGAGTGCAGGTGGCTCGTCCACCAGCGAGCGCTCGATGTCGTCGCGGACGTCGGCGAGGTCGTCCAGTTCGGCAAGCAGGCTGCGCAACAGCGGCGCCTGCACCTCGTCGAGCAACAGCTTGATCCGCGGCACGGCCGCGAGCGACTGCCGCAGCGCCACCAGGTCGCGCGGCCCGGCGGTGCCGAGCGCGGCGCGCGCGACCAGCCGCTCCAGGTCGTGCACCGACTTCAGGGTGTCGCGGAACTTGCCGCGCTCGGTCGACCGGAATGCCAGTTCCTCGACGGCATCGAGGCGGTCGCGGATCCGTTCGAGGGCGCAGAGCGGGCGCAGCAGCCAGGCGCGCAGCAGCCGGCCGGCCATCGACGTCACGGTGCGATCGATCTCGTGCAGCAGCGATCCCTGCGCGCCGCCTTCGCTGCCGGTCACGACCTCGAGGTGCTTCAACGTGATCGGATCGACGATCAGGCATTCTGCGACGGTCTTGAAGCTGACGGTACGGACGTGCGCCAGGTCCGCCTTCTGCGTATCGCGCAGGTAGCTGACCAGTGCGCCGGCGGCCTGAATCGCCGCCAGCCGGCCGTCGAGGCCGAACCCTTCGACACCATGCGTCCGCAGCTGGTCGAGCAAGGCGCGTCGCGCCGCCTCGGCGTCGAACGTCCAGTCGTCGACCGCCGTCACCGGCAGTTGCAGCCGGCCGATCTCGGGCAGCCGCTCGGCAATGCCGCTCTCCCGGCCGATGACGACTTCCCGGGGCCGCAGCACGGCGATTTCATCCGCCAGCGCCTGCACCCCCTCGGTGCCGTGGTACTCCGCCGCTGTAAACTCGCCGGTCGACACATCGATCAGCGCGACGCCGAAGGTATCGCCGGCGGCGACGATCGACATGAGAAAGGCCGGCTCGCGGGCGTCCAGGTAGGTGGCGTCGGTCAGCGTCCCGGGCGAGACGACCCGTACGACTTCGCGCTTGACCAGCCCCTTCGCCTTCTTCGGGTCCTCGACCTGCTCGCAGATCGCGACCCGGAACCCCTTCCGCACCAGCCGCGCCAGGTAGCCGTCCGCCGCATGGAAGGGGATGCCGCACATCGGGATGCCGAGGCCGCCGGCGTCCTTCGAGCGCGACGTGAGCGTCAGCTCGAGGGCGCGGGCGGCGACCAGCGCATCCTCATAGAACATCTCGTAGAAATCGCCCATGCGGAAGAACACGATCGCATCGCGGTACTGGCGCTTGGCTTCGAGGTACTGGCGCATCGCCGGCGTGGCGGCGGCGTTGGACGGAACTGTGGCCCACATCGAGTCTTGTGACTATTATCTTCGAGTGGCCCGCATCGTTCGGCAGGGGACTCCAGCAACGACGCGCCAGACGCCATGGTGATTCTCTCGCTCGACACGACGACCAGGGCCGGCAGTTGCGCGCTGCTGCGTGACGGGCAACTCGCGGCGCAGCGGGCCACCGATCCGGCGCAGCCGCCGGCGTCCCGGTTGCCGGGCGACCTGATGGCCCTGCTGCAGGACGCAGGCGCGGACCTGCACGATGTCGACGCCTTCAGCGTGGCGGTGGGGCCCGGCTCGTTCACCGGCCTGCGCGTCGGCATCGCCACGATGCAGGGGTTGGCGTTCGCGGCAGGCAAGCCGCTGGTCGGTCTGTCCGCGCTCGACGCGCTGGCAGCGATCGCTGCCGCAAGCCCTGCCGCGCCGCGGCGCGTCGCCGCCTGGGTGGACGCCTGGCGCGGCGAGGTGTTCGCGGCCCTCTACGAGAACGGCGTGGCGATCGAAGCAGCCGCAGTCGCACATCCCGACGCGCTGCTTTCGCGGCTGCCGGCGTCACCTGTGCACTTCATCGGCGACGGCGCGGCAAGCCATCGCGACCGGATCATGAGTGCACGTCCGGACGCCACCGTCGCCGATCCCGTCGCGCCGCTGCTGGCCGGCACGCTCGCATCGCTGGCGGCCACCGCCGTCGCGAGCGGCCACCGGCCGCCGCCGCACGCGATCCGGCCGCTCTACGTGCGGCGTCCGGACGTCGAGATCGCGCGGGATGCCGGTCGTGTCTGCTAGCGTCGGGCATTTCTGGATTGAACCGCTCGCCGGCGACCAGGACCTCGACGGGGTGCTGGCCGTGGAAGCGCAATCGTTCACGAACCCGTGGACCCGCGACATGTACGCGTGGGAACTGCAGAACCGAGGGGTCTGCCACATCTATGTGGTCCGCACGCCGGAGTGCCGGGTCGCCGGCTTCTGCGCGTTCTGGTTCGTCTTCGACGAGATCCACATCAACAACGTCGCAGTGCTGCCGCGAATACCGTGGCCGCGGCATCGGCACGGCACTCATGCAGCACGTGCTGGTGGAAGCACGCCGGCTCGGCGCCGCCCGTGCGACCCTGGAGGTACGCGCGAGCAACGACCAGGCGTTGCGCCTCTACCATCGGCTGGGCTTCTATGTGGCGGCCACGCGCCGCAATTACTACAACCATCCGGTGGAGGACGCCCTGATCCTCTGGCGTGACGAAACCGCAAAATGACCGGGTTTTCTCGGATTCGCGCGATAAACCCAGCCGCACAAAGGGCTGGCGGCGCTCCGGAGGCTGTGTTAACTTCGCGATCAGGCCAGACATGACGTCAGACCTTCTTCACTCGAAAGGAGGGTACGGGCATGAACGCAGCGGAAGGACCGGAGATAAAGAATCTGTTGCTGCAGAGCGACAACCACTACCGCGACCTTGCCGAACGCCACCACCAGCTCGATGACCGCATTCATCAGCTCTCCGACCAGCACTACTTGACCGATTCCGAACAGATAGAAGAAGTTACGCTCAAGAAGCAGAAGCTCGCGCTCAAAGATCAGATGGAAGCCATCGCGCGCATGTACTCCACCAGGCACAGCCGCGCTTCCTGACACGGGTCTACCGCCCCGAGAGACCGGGTTTGGCTTTCCCCCTCGCGCTGCGGAAGACCATCCACGGAAACCCAGACCCGGTCTTTCTCCCCACTTATGCGCATCGACCCTGCAGGCTGGCCGTTCATCCTCGGCGGATTGCTGATCGCGATCGTCGTCGGCTGGGCACTCAGCCCGATTCTCGGCGGGGTGCTGCTCGCACTCTCGCTCTTCTTCCTCTTCTTCTTCCGCGACCCCGATCGGACGATCACCGCTCCTGACGATGCGGTGTTGTCGCCCGCAGACGGCCGCGTGATGGTCGCCGGGGCGCCGACCGGCCAGCATTTCCCGCCCGGCGACTGGCAGCAGATCAGCATCTTCCTGTCACCGATGGACGTCCACGTCAACCGCATGCCGATCGGCGGTACGGTCACCAAGGTGGAATATCATCCGGGACGCTTCATGCCGGCATACAAGGAGAACGCGGGCGACCTCAACGAGTTCACCGAGGTGGTCGTCGATCACGGCGGCCAGACGATCGTCGTCCGCCAGATCGTCGGCATCCTCGCACGCCGGATCGTCTGCCGCCTCAAGCTGGGCGACCAGGTGAAGACCGGCGACCGCTTCGGCGTGATGAAGTTCGGGTCGCGCATGGACATCTTCCTGCCGCGCAGCGCGACGATCCACGCCAAGGTCGGGGAGAAGGTCGTTGCCGGCGTCAGCGTGATCGCGACGCTCGCATCCGCGGCCGCCGGCGGTGCCGGCGCTGTCCACGGTGGCGGCACGTGAGTGAGGCCGATGGTCCGGTGACACGGCTCCGCATGCTGCGGCCGTTGCGCCGGACGAGCGATGCGCGGACCCGGCGCCTGCGCCGCGGCGTCTACCTGCTGCCGAGCCTGTTCACGATGGCGAACATGTTCTGCGGCTACGCCTGCATCGTCTATTCGATGCGCGGCGAGTTCGCCACCGCGGCGCCGTTCATCGGCTTCGCCATGGTGCTCGACATGCTCGACGGCCGCGTCGCGCGCATGACCGACTCGACCAGCGACTTCGGCGTCGAGTTCGACTCGCTGGCCGACGTGATTTCGTTCGGCGATGGCGCCGGCGATCCTGTCGTTCACGTGGGGACTGCAGCCGCTCGGCCGGATCGGCTGGGCGGTCGGCTTCGTCTTCGTCGCCGCGGCAGCCGTGCGCCTGGCGCGCTTCAACATCCAGACCGGCTCGCAGGACAAGCGCTACTTCGTCGGCATGCCGAGCCCGGCCGCGGCGGCCGTGCCGGCGGCCACGGTGTTCGCCTATCCGGCCGGGTTCAGCACGCCGGTGCACTCGATCGCGGTGCTGGCGATGGTGCTCGTGCCGGCGCTGCTGATGGTCAGCACCATCCGCTTCCGCAGCTTCAAGACGTTCGACCTGCAGTCGCGGCGCAGCTATCCGGTGCTGCTGCTGCTGGCGCTCGGCATTGCCGTGCTCGCCGCGCAACCCGAGTATCTGCTGGTGGTGCTGGCCTACAGCTACCTCGCCTCGGGCCTGATCGCCTGGGCGTGGTCGCGCATCCACCGGCGTGGCGCGCGACGCGATCGCGCCGCAAGGCGTCGCCGCCGACGACGACGCTGACACGGCGGTCTCCGCCTCGCGGCCGGTATCCTAGGACAGCGGCTCGCGCCCTGCCCCGTTCGGCGGGCTGCTCGCCGGCGACCGGCAGCGTCACCTCCACCGTCGTTCCCTGGCCGCGCTCGCTTCGCACGCTGATCGTCCCGCCGCTCAGCTTCGACGTTGCGCTTGGCGATCGGCAGTCCGAGCCCGGTCCCGGTGGCCTTGGTCGAGAAGTACGGCTCGAAGGCGCGCGCCAGCGCCTCGGCATCCATGCCGACCCCGGTGTCGGCGATGCGCAGGCGGACGCCGGCCGTCACCGCCTCGGCGAGCACGCGACAGCGTGCCGGTCCCAGGCATCGCGTGCAGCGCGTTCTCGACCAGGTTGGTCAGGCGCGCGCGATCAGCGTGCGGTCGACCAGGACCGGCGGAAGGTCGGGCGGCACGTCGACGTCGAAGCGGATCCGCTCGGCGAGGCCGACGCGGTACGGATCGACGATGCCAGTCAGCAGCGTGCCGACGTCGACCGCGGCCAACCGGGCGGTCGGCGCCGACGCGAAGCTCGAGAACTCCGAGGCGATCTGCCGCAGCAGCGTCACCTGCGTGAAGGATGGTGGCGACGCATTCCTGCAGGATCGGGCTGAGCGGCTCGCCGCGGTCGGCGTGGACGCGGCGCAGGTGTTCCGCGTTCAGCTGGATCGGCGTCAGCGGGTTCTTGATGTCGTGCGCCACCTGGCGAGCCATCTCGGCCCATGCTTCGAGACGGTGCGTTCGCTCGAGCTCGCGGCGCTGCCGCTTGAGCTCGCTCGCCATGCTGTTGAAGTCCTCCACCAGGCGCCGCAGTTCGTCCGACGATGTCGCCGCGACCCGGGCATCGAGATCACCGCGCGCGATTCGCCGCGTTGCCCGTGTCAGCCGATTGACCGGGTCTGAGATGCGCTCGGCCATCGAGTAGCCGAGGCCGGCGCCAGCCAGGATGAACAGCAGGGCGCCGAGCAGCACGCGCCGGTCCAGCGTGTCGATCTGCGCCTCGATCTCCTGCTCGCGCGAGGTCAGCGGCACGGTGAGCATCGCGTCGAGGCCGCGGACGGTCAGCGGCGTGCCGGCGACCAGGTAGGGCGCAAGTGCGCCGACGTGTTCGCGGGTGACGGTTGCCGCCTCGTTGCGCAGCTCCAGCGCGTTGTAGACGTCGGCCGGCGTCCGGGTCGGCAGCAGGCCCGAGGCAAACAGGTTGCGCTCGCTGGTGGCGACGAGCCGCGGTCCTGAGAACACGTTGACGTCCTGATCGATCAGCCGGCTGACCCAGACCATCAGGTTGTCGTCGAGGCCGCCGCCCTGCTGCACCGCACGCGGTGCGACCAGGTCCTCGACGACGCGTCGCGCCGCCGACGCAGTGCGCACGGCTTCCTGCTCGACGTTTTCGCGCATCTGGTCGGCGACGTAGTTGCGGGTGACGATCGCGAGCGCGGCCACCGGCAGGATGACGGCGGCGACAAACGCGATGAACAGCTTGCGATAGAAGCTGGCGCGAACCTCGCGCAGCAGCGCCGGGGCGCTTGTGTCCCGCCGCCCAATCGCCGAGAACAGCACGTTGGCGAACAGCACGACGACGTAGGCGCCGACGGCAAGCACTGTCAGTTCGGCAAGGTTGACGAGGTGATCGAGCGCCGAGACGACCGGAAAGCCGAGCGCGTAGATGCCGCCCCGGTCGTTCTGCAGGTAGACGTCCGACAGTGAGTCGCCGCGGCGCAGCCGTCTCCAGAACGGGGTGCGCGACTCCATCGACGCGCGCAAACGCCGCCTCGTCCAGTTCCCACGCGGTTTCTTCCGATACGAACTGCGGCCGCCCACTCCAGCCGTAGACGACGAACTCGACATCGCGCCCGGTCACCCCTTCGCCGCGCAGCGGGTCGGCCGGCCGCAGCAGTTCGCAGGTACGGATTCTCGGAGGCGATGAACGGCAGGTTCTCGTAGTCGAGGATGGCATGCACGACGATCGAGCCGAGACGGCTGCCGCCGGGGCCGCAGATGACCCGGCCGGCGTGCAGCATTCGGGCCGGTCTTCGGCAAAGAACGTCGCGACTTCTTCGTAGACGTCCCAGTCGCACGTGCGCTCCTCGGGCTGCGCGACGGCGTGAGGTCCTCGGGCAGGTTGAAGGCGAACCGGCTGACCAGACGCCCGTCCGGTCCGTACAGTTCGATCGCCGAGGTGACTGAATACGTTGCCAATGCGGTCGTCTGCCACACCTGGTAGGCGCGGTCGGTCAGCGCCTCTGTGCCGTCGGGAGCGGGTGGCGTCGCGATCAGCTCTGGCAGCCCCGGGAAGTCGTCGATCTGATCGAGGCTGTCGCCGATCTGGCCCTTCAGCGTCTCACGCTGGTTGATGGTTTCCGGGGCGTAGCGCGTCTCGACCAGTTGCGACTTTGCCTGCCAGGCGACCTGAAAGAGGGTCGGATAGAAGGCGAACGCCGGCAGGATGAGGCCGAGCGTCAGCAGTGTCAGGCGGAAGGCTTGCGAGCCGTGCCGGTAGCGCCCCCGCAAACGCGCCGCGAACCAGGCGAGCAGGATGATCACGGCAAGCGCCGTCAGCAGCGGCAGGTGTGGGCTGTCACCGGCGCCGCGTGAGCCTTGAAGAAGGAACAGCAGCGGCGCCGCCCAGCAGGCAACCGTGGCAATGCGAATACGCCAGCGGCGGCGTGGCACACGCCACGGCACCAGCGCGGCACGCAGCAACGCGACGCACAGTCCGACCACGGTCGCGTGCGCCACCAGCGTGCCGACCTGCAAGGCGATTCGGGCTCCTTCGAGAGGATGGACGGAGAAGTGGAGCAGGTCGAGGGAGGTGTGCGCGATGGTGTCGGCGAGCAGGGTCTCGTGCGTGAGGAGCACCGCCGCGACGCCGATCCCGGCCGCGGTCTGCACCGCCAGAAAGGCGGCCAGCCCGGCGCCGCCGGCGATGGTTCGCCGCGTGTGCCATGCCCGCAGCCGCCACGCCCCGACCGCCAGCAGCAGCAGCGTCGTCAGCGCCGCCGCCGAGACGGCGGTGGCCAGGAAGTCGAACGGCGAGGAGAGAAGAGGCGGGAGGAGCGGGGAAGCGTAAGCAACCCCCGAAAACATCGGATGTTCGCTCCAATCGGCCGGCGACGCGAGGCGGAGCAGCAGGCGCGCGGCGACGATCAGGCCGGCGATGGCGGTGACGGTTGCGACGTAGCGCGGCACGCTCCTCGCTCCGTTTCTGGCATCCAGCAGCGGGGCAGCAAGCAGCAGCAGCGCAAGCGCGGCGGCCATCAGCGCCAGCGACGCCGTCGCACGCTGCCAGCGCTCGCGCGTCGCGGCGATGTCCGCCGGAGACACGCTTGCGGTAACCAGGCGCTGTCCGGAAGGGGCCAGGATCCCGAAGGCATTCGGGTCGCGGCTGGTGCGGGCGCCCTCTGGAACCTCCACGGATACGTGCGCGATCCGGGTGGGCAGCACGAACCCTCGCAGACTGGCGTCGAAGGGACGGTTCCCCGCCGACAAGGGTCCCATCGTCACCAGCGAGCGCTCGACCGCGACGGCGCCAAGGCGAGACGGGCCGTCGATGACCGGCGCCAGGTACACAAGGCGGAGGCCGAGCGGGCCTGGCACGAAGAACCAGGCCTCGGTCCCTTGCAGGCGGTCCCGCGGCAACTCGGCGGGGCGGCCGGCCCAGGCGACCGCGCGGCCGTTCGCCGCATAGGCGGTAAGCGCGAGGTCGACGCGCTCGCCGGTGCGCGCCGCCTCCGCCGCCGCACTGAACAGGCGGCGCGTCGCAGCGACGTCGCCGTCAATCGCCTGCCGAAGGATCGCGGGGTTGGCGAGCGTGCCCGCCGCCCGCTGCAGTTCCCCGGCCATCGCGGCAAACGAGGCGCGCACCTCCGCCTCGACCCGCTGCCGTGCCGCCGTATCGTCGACGCCAAGGACCGCCCGCTGCATCACCCAGCCACCGACCAGGATTGCCAACGTGCCGACGAGGCCGGCGATGGCGATGCGGAGCAATTTGCGGCTCACGTCGACATTCTGTCGTACGTTGCCAGGCCGCCGACCTGGCGCGATTGCGGCGCGATCGCCCGCACCAGTAACATTGCTGACCCGTGTCCCTCCGGCTGACGCTGAAAGTCGCACTGAAGCGGGGCGCCCTCGTCGCGGCGGCCAACTGGCCAGTGACGCTCGTGCAGTCGGTGGCCGACTCGCTGTTCAAGCTGCTCATCGCGACTCCGCTCGTCGGCGGCATTTTCCTCGTGGCGCTCGTCGTCGGCGCCGAGCCTGGTACGCTCATCACCCTCGGCTGGCGCGACCTGGCGGCGACGATCGTGACCTCACTGCTGTCACAGCCGCTCGTCCTCGCCACCTTCCTGCTGGCCATGACCGTCGTCCTGGTCGGCGGCTCGCTGTTCGTCTTCCTGGTCAAGGGCGGGACCGTCGGTGTCCTGGTGGCGGCAGAACGCGACGCCGGTCCAGTAGAGGTGGCGCCGCTGCAGTTCGAGGAAGTGGCACGGGCGGCGCGGTTCTCGATCGAGCTGTTCGTCGCCTCGGCGCGAGCGTTGTTTCCCCGCTACGCACGGCTCGGCTTCCTCTTGATGGGCGTGTATGCCGTGTCGGGCGTCACTTACCTGGCCGGTATCTACGCCAGTCGGGCGGGCGATGGCTGGGGCATCGCCGCGATGTTGACCCTCGGCTTCGTTCCCTGGATTACCGCGGTGAACCTGTTCTACCTGCTGGTCCAGCTCGTGATCGCCGCCGACGACTGCAGCGTGCCGGCGGGACTCGGCCGCGTCGTCGCGTTCCTGCGCCATGAGCGGCAGACGGTCGGCGCGGTGTTCGCCGTGATCCTGGCGATGGTCATCCTGGCAACCGGCGCATCACTGCTGGCAACCGCAGCGCTCGGCCTGATCGCGTTCATTCCGTTTGTTGGCCTGGCCGTACTGCCGCTGCAGCTGGTCGCCTGGCTGTTCCGCAACATCGTCTTTCAATACGTGGGTATCGCGTCGATAGGCGCATACCTGAAGCTCTATCGCGAGTACTCGATGGCGCTGACCGATGGCCGGTTCAACCCCGTGCCGTCCTACGTGACCTGGGGCCGGGCGGCCGGCTGACACATGACTGACTACGATAAGTTCCTGTCGGCGACCGGCCGGCAACTGCAGGAATCGGCGATTCGCCGGATGGGCACCGTCATCTCGCGGTCGGGCGACCTGGTGTCGTTCGCGCCTGGCTATCCCGACGATGCGCTGTTTCCGTGGGAAGACCTGCGGGAGATCGCCGCCGAGTTACTGGACGGACGGGATGGAGCGACGCTGCAGTACGGCCCGACTCGCGGCTATCGTCCGCTTCTCGAATCGCTGCTTGGCGTTCTCCACCAGCGTCACATCACCGCCGCCCGCGACGAACTGCTGGTGACCAGCGGATCGCAACAAGGGATCGACCTTGCCGCACGCGTGCTCGTGTCGCCGGGCGACGTCGTGCTGGTGGAACTGCCGACGTTCACCGGGGCGATCGCCGCCTTCAAGAACGTGCTGGCGGACGTGGTCGGCGTTCCTCACGGGACGGACGGCATCGACGTCGAGCATCTCGACGCGGTGTGGCAGCGGGAAACCAGCGCCGGCAAGACCGTCAAGCTGTTGTACGTCGTGCCGAACTTCCAGAATCCGACCGGGTTGCTGCTCGGGCTCGGCAGCCGCCACCGGCTGCTCGAGTGGGCCGACCGGCGCGACGTGCTGATTGTCGAAGACGATCCGTACGGCTCGCTCTACTTCGAAGACAGGGCGACCGCCGCCGAGACCCGGCCGCTGCGCGCAGACGACGTGCACGGCCGGGTGTTGTATCTCGGGACCTTCTCGAAGACGCTCGCCCCGGGCTTCCGCGTCGGCTGGATGGTTGCCCCCGCGCCGCTGGCCGACCGCTTCGAAACGGCCAAGCAGTCCGCCGACCTGACGTCCGGCATCCTCGACCAGCACATCGTCCACGAAGCGGTGCGACGTGGGGTGATCGACCGGCTGGCGCCGCAGCTGCGCTCGCTGTACCGGCGGAAGCGGGAAGTGATGGAAAGCGCGCTGCGAGCGGAGCTGGGCGATCGCCTGTCATGGCCGTCGCCGAAGGGAGGCTTCTTCATCTGGGCGACGCTGCCGCCGGGCCTCACCGACATGGAACTGCTGCCGCGAGCGATCGAGAACGGGCTGGTCTTCGTCGCCGGCAGCGCGTTCCACGTCGACGGCACGGGGCACGAGACGATCCGCCTGTCCTTCTCGGCACCGACGCCCGAGCGCATCCGGGAGGGCGTACGCCGGCTGGCGCTGGTGCTGGCCGGCGAAGCGGTGCGGGCGCGCTAAGGCCGCTCGCGCGGCAGCAGCTTCCCGGGCAGCGCGAGGAGCGGCGCCGGCGGCTGCTCGCGGAACAGCAGGCCGGTCGGGCGCAACCCGGCGACGCGGCCGTCGCGCGTGACGATCGCCGCGGCGACCCTGAACGGTTGCAGTACCGGATCGATCAACGGATCACCGGCAAGCGCACCGTCACCGGGCGCGGCGTAGGTTCCCATCGGCATGCCAGTGCTGATGCTGAAGCCCGAGAGCGCCGGGACGATGCCGGTCACCACGACAGCGCCGCTGACGAGGCGCGGGCGGGCGACCGGGCGCGTGCCGGTTTCCTGCGTCCACCGCTGATTGCCGTTGCCGCGGTTCAACGCCCACAGGATGTTGTCCAGCGAGGTGAGATAGACGGCGTCGGCATCGACAACGGCGCCGATGACGTCACCCCCGGTGCGCCAGCGCCACTCGAGGCGACCGGTGCGGTCGTTCAGGGCGTAGAGAAAATTGTCGGTCGAGCCGACGAACACCCGATCCCTGCCGGCAGCCGGTTCGCCGAGCGTTCCGGGCAACTGCTGCTGCCAGATCTTCCGGCCGTCGGCCAGGGCGATGGCCACGACGCGGCTATCGGCGGTGGAGACGAACACCGCGGTGGGAGCGATGGTGAGTGAAAGCGACCCGTCGGTGCCACCGAGCTCGTGGCGCCAGAGTTCCGCGCCGTCGGCGGCGCGAAAGGCGAGCACTTCGTCCGGGCCCATGGGTACGATGACGCGGTCGCCGGCTGGCCGAACGCCGGGCGACATCGCCGGGCGCCGCATCTCGACCGACCAGCGTGGCGCGCCGGTAACCCGGTCAAGGGCGCGCAGCATCAGGCCCTCGGTGACGTAGATGCTCTCGCCGCTGACCGCCGGCGGCAAGGTGGTGTCGACCGGCTGGCTCCAGGCGGCCGCGCCGGTTTCCCTGTTCAAGGCGACCAGTTGCTTCCCCTGCACCGGCACGTAGACCCGCTCGCCGTCGATCGCGCCAGCGGCGGCCGGCGGGGAGGGAAGGGCGACCAGCCATGCCTGTTCGAGCGGCAGCAATGGCGGCGGCTGGAGCGGCGCTCCCTTCTTCGGTTTGGGCTGTTGCCCCGAAAGCGTCGCGGTCAAGACCGACAGCGCGAGGACGAACACCCAACATATGGGGCTGCGGCGGCCTGACACCACGATATAATAGCGCGTCTCCCTCGGTCGTCGATTCCTGATTCCGACTCCTTTCCTCTGTGCATCAGACCATTCTCGTCCTCGATTTCGGCTCCCAATACACACAACTGATCGCCCGTCGCCTGCGCGAGCTGTCGGTGTATTCGGAGGTGATTCCGTTCAACACCCCGCTCGAGCACGTACGCGCCAAGAACCCGGCCGGCCTCATTCTGTCGGGCGGGCCGAGCAGCGTCTTCGACGACGGAGCGCCGCGCTGCGACCCGGCAGTGTTCGAACTGGGGTCGCCGGTGCTCGGCATCTGCTACGGCATGCAGCTGATGACCAACGTGCTCGGCGGCGAGGTGCGACGGTCGGGGCAACGGGAGTTCGGCCACGCAATCGTCAGCGTGGCGGGAGCGGCAACCGGCTCCGCGTCTGCGGCGTCCGACGGCGGCGAGAGCGGCAGCGCCGGTCGCGGGACCTACTACTCGGGACGTGCGCCGGGGCCACGGCTGTTCTCGGACGTGCCGCCTGAGCTGCGCGTCTGGGCCAGCCATGGCGACGACATCGCGGCGGTGCCCCCCGGATTCTCGGTCGCCGCCACCAGCGCGACGACGCCGATTGCGGCGATGGAGGCGCCGGACCGGCAGCTCTACGCGCTGCTGTTCCATCCCGAGGTGGTGCACACCGACCACGGCCTGGCGATCCTGCGGAACTTCGCCTACGGCGTGTGCGGATGCACGGGCGACTGGACGATTGCATCATTCATCGACGAGGCCACTGAGCGGATCCGCACCCAGGTCGGCGACGGCAAGGTCGTGTGCGGGCTCTCTGGCGGCGTCGATTCCACCGTCGCCGCGATGCTGATTCACCGCGCGATCGGCGATCGCCTGACGTGCATCTTTGTCGACAACGGCCTGCTGCGGTATGACGAGGCGAACCAGATCAACAAGCGGTTCACGGAAAAGCTGCGGCTGCCGCTCGATTTCGTCGATGCCAGTGACCTGTTCCTCGACCGGCTGGCCGGGGTGATCGACCCGGAACAGAAGCGCAAGGTGATCGGCGCCACCTTCATCGACGTCTTCGAGCAGCGCGCCAACGAACTCGGCGGCTTTGGTTTCCTCGGGCAGGGAACGCTCTACCCGGACGTGATCGAGTCTGCGTCGGTGCACGGGCCGTCGGTAGTGATCAAGAGCCACCATAACGTCGGCGGGCTGCCGGAGCGGATGAATTTCAAGCTGGTCGAACCGCTCCGCGACCTGTTCAAGGATGAAGTGCGCCGGGTCGGTCGCGATCTCGGTCTCGATGCCGAGTTCGTCGTGCGTCAGCCGTTCCCCGGCCCCGGACTTGCGGTGCGCCTGATCGGCGCGATTACTCGCGACCGGTTGCAGTTGCTGCGCCTCGCCGACAAGATCGTTGCAGAGGAGATCCGCCGGGCCGGCTGGTACGAGCGGCTGTGGCAAAGCTTCGCGGTGCTGCTGCCGGTACAGAGCGTCGGCGTGATGGGCGACGCGCGGACCTACGAATACACGGTGGCGATCCGGGCGGTGGAAAGCCTCGACGGCATGACCGCCGACTGGGCGCGGCTGCCGCACGATCTGCTCGCCGCCATCTCGTCACGCATCGTCAATGAGGTGCGCGGCATCAATCGCGTCGTCTACGACATTTCTTCGAAGCCGCCATCCACCATCGAATGGGAGTGAACCTGACGATGACGAGCCGCGGCGACGCCGAGACCCGGAGGGGCGACACGCTTCCGGCGCCGCGCCTCTGTGTCACCGTGGCCCATCGGGACGACATCAGCGCATGACGGACTTCGTTCATCTACATCTGCACACCGAGTTCTCACTGCTCGACGGCGCCTGCCGCATCGACGAGCTGCTCGACGAAGCGGTCAAGCTGAAGATGCCGGCGCTGGCGGTGACCGAGCACGGCAACATGTTCTCGTCCGTGGTCTTTCACGACCACGCCCGCGATCGGGGGCTCAAGCCGATCCTCGGCTGCGAGGTCTACGTCGCGCAGAACAGCCGCCACGAGAAGAGCGGGCCGCAGACGGAGACGAACCATCTCGTGCTGCTGGCCGAGACCGACGAGGGCTACAAGAACCTGATCAAGCTGGTCTCCTCCGGCTACACCGAGGGTTTCTACTACCGGCCGCGCATCGACAAAGAACTGCTGGCGCAGCACGCGACGGGGCTGATCGGCCTGAGCAGCTGCCTCAAGGGCGAGGTTGCCAGCGCGCTGCGCGTCGAGCAGGCGCGGCCAGCGCTCGAGGCGGCGGCCCGGCTGCGCGACATCCTCGGCCCCGACAACTTCTTCCTCGAGATGCAGTACCAGGGCATCGAGGAGCAGAAGGTCGTCAACCGCGGCATCCTGCCGCTCGCCCGCGAGCTCAACCTGCCGCTGGTGGCGACCAATGACGTCCACTACCTGCGGCAGGGCGACTCGCAGCCGCACGACGTGCTGCTGTGCATCGGCACCGGCAAGACCGTCAACGACGCCCAGCGCCTGCGCTACACCGGGGACCAGTTCTTCCTCAAGACGGCGGAGCAGATGGCCGGCGTCTTCAACGGCCACGAAGACGCGCTGAAGAACACCCTGCTCATCGCCGAGCGCTGCAACGTCACCATCCCGAAGGGGCAGAACCACCTGCCCTCGTTCGGCGTGCCGGAGGGCATGACGCTCGAGCAGTACTTCGAGCAGGTCGCCCGCGACGGCTATGCGCAGCGTCTGCCGCGGCTGCTGCAGCTGCAGGCGGCCGGGTCGCTGCGCCACGGGATCGAGGACTACGAGAAGCGGCTCGACTACGAGATCGCGATGATCAAGAAGATGGGGTACACCGGGTACTTCCTCATCGTCTGGGATTTCATCCGCTACGCTCGCGAGGAGGGCATCCCGGTCGGCCCCGGCCGCGGCTCGGCGGCCGGGTCGCTGGTCGCCTGGTGCATGCGGATCACCGACGTCGACCCGATCGACTACGACCTGCTGTTCGAGCGCTTTCTCAACCCCGAGCGCGTGTCGCTGCCCGACATCGACGTCGACTTCTGCGAGCGGCGCCGCGGCGAGGTGATCGATTACGTCACCCGCAAGTACGGTCGGGAGAACGTCGCCCAGATCATCACTTTCGGCACGATGAAGGCCAAGGCGGTGGTCCGCGACGTCGGCCGGGCCCTCGACATGCCGTACGCCGACGTCAACAACATCGCCAAGCAGATTCCGCCGGCGCTCGACATGACGCTGGACAAGGCGCTGGCCGAGAACCCGATCCTCAAGGACATGGCGGCGCGCGACCCGAAGGTCAAGGAGGTCCTCGACGTCGGCCGCCGTCTCGAGGGGATGTCCCGGCATGCCTCGGTGCACGCGGCCGGCGTCGTCATCGCGCCGGGCCCGATCACGGACTACGCGCCGCTCTACAAGGGGGCGCGCGACGAAATCGTCACGCAGTGGAACATGAAGGAGGTCGAGCGCGTCGGCCTCCTGAAGATGGACTTCCTCGGCCTCAGCACGTTGACGCTGATCGACGATGCGCTGAAGGAAATCAAGCGGACCGAGGGGATCACGCTCGACATCGACAACATTCCGCTCGACGACGCCAAGACCTACAAGGTGTTCTGTGAAGGCGCGGCGTTCGGCATCTTCCAGTTCGAGAGCTCGGGCATGCGCGAGCTGCTGCGCAAGGCACGCCCGGAACGGCTCGACGACCTGATCGCACTGAACGCGCTGTACCGGCCAGGCCCGCTCAAGTCGGGCATGGTCGACGACTACATCGCCCGCAAGCAGGGCACGAAGGAGTTCAAGTACGAGCTGCCGCAGCTCGAGCCGATTCTTGCCGACACCTACGGCGTCATCGCCTACCAGGAGCAGGTGATGCTGGTGGCGCAGGCGCTGGCCGGGTTCAGCCTGGCGCAAGCCGACATGCTGCGCAAGGCGATGGGCAAGAAGGACCCGAAGGTGATGGCCAAGCAGCGCGAGGCCTTCATGGACGGCGCGCGGGCCAAAGGGGTCAACGAGAAGAAGGCGACCAAGATATTCGACCTGATGGAGTACTTCGCCGGGTACGGCTTCAACAAGTCGCACTCGACCGCCTACGCCTTCCTGGCCTACCAGACGGCGTACCTGAAGGCGAACTTCCCGAAGCACTTCACGGCGGCGCTGCTGACAATCGAGGCACAGAACACCGAGAAGCTGGCGATGTACCTGGCCGAGGCGAAGGATCGCGGCGTCAAGGTGCTGGCGCCGGACGTCAATCGCAGCCAGCTGAACTTCTCGGTCGACAAGGACGCGGACGCGGTGCGCTTCGGCCTGACCGCGATCAAGGGGCTCGGCGAGGGGGCGATCAACGCCATCATCGAGGCGCGCAAGCAGCTGGGCGGCGCCATCCCGTCGCTGCACGCGCTGTGCGAGGTGCTCGACATGCGCCTGGCCAACAAGCGCGTGTTCGAGGCGCTGGTGAAGTCGGGCGCCTGCGATTCGCTCATTCCCGAGAAGCCGGACCGGCTGGCGCGCGGGCTCGACGCGGAGTTCGACGATGGCGGCTACAGCAAGGCGTTCCTGGCGCAATGGCGCGCCCGGCTCTTCGCGGCGATTGATAGCGCCTGCGACCACGGCACACGTCAGCAGCGCAACAAGGATCTGGGCCAGTTCGACATGTTCGGCGACGGCGATGGCGACGGCTCGGGGCCAATCACCGTGCCGTTGCCCGAGGCCACCGCCTGGACCGAGATCGAGCAGCTCACCTTCGAGAAGGAGACGCTCGGCATCTTCTGGAGCGGCCATCCGATCAATCGCTACGCGCGCGACCTCAGGGATTACGGCGCCAAGACGACGGCCGACCTGCTGCCGAAGCGTGAGGAAGGGGCCGACGACGTGGTGGACGACGCGGCGCTGGTCGATGGCGACGCGGCGCCCGCGCCTGTGACGGCAGCAGCGGCGAGTGCGCCGGCCGGCCACAACGGCAATGCGGCGACCGGCAGTGGCAGTGGCAGTAGCAACGGCCACGGGGACAAGGGCCACGGCCACAACGTTCAGGGCAGCGGCAAGGGCCGCGACTGGCGCAACCGGGATGCGGCCGACGAGATCTCGATCGGCGGCATCGTCTCGGGACTGCGGCCGTTGAAGACGCGCAAGGGCGACCGGATGTGCGTCTTCATGCTCGACGACGCCACCGGCAGCATCGAGATCGTCGTCTTCCCGGAAACGTTCAAGGCCTGCGGCCAGCTGGCCGAGAGCGGCCAGCTGGTGCTGGTGAAGGGCAAGTTCGAAAAGGACGACGAGACCGTGCGGATCCTGGCGTCGGAGATCACGCCGATCGACACGGTGCGTGAGCGCCTGGCGACATCGGTGGCCATCCGGCTGTCGACGCCGCCGCACGACCGGGCGACGTTCGAGAAGCTCTGGGACGTGTTCGCGCAGAACAAGGGAGACCGCCGCATCGCGTTCGTCATCGACGAGCGCGACCGCCAGCTGCGGGTGACGGCCGACGTCAGCGGCATTCGCGTGCGGCCATCGGAGCGGCTGGTCTCCGAAGTGGAGAAGATCTGTGGCGCCGGCTCCGTCAGCCTGCGCTAGCGCAACGTGGACATTGGAACGTCGAAAGTGGAACGTGGAAAGTAGAGTCGTAGCCGCCTATGCCGCCTGACACGCTCGAATTCGAAGAACCGATCGCCGTGCTGCTCAAGGAGATCGAGGCGCTGTCGATGCTGCCGCAAACGGTGGAACGGCAGCACTCGATCGACAGCCTGCGGCGCCGCATCGACTCGATCCGCGGCGAGATCTACCAGCGGCTGACCCCGTGGCAGCGCGTGCTGGTGGCGCGCCACCCGAACCGGCCGACGGTGCTCGACTACGTCAACCGGCTGTTCACCGAGTTCACTGAGATCGCCGGCGACCGGCGCTTTGCGGATGATCATGCCATCGTCACCGGTTTCGCCCGCTACAAGGGTGAGCCGGTGCTGGTCGTCGGCCACCACAAGGGCGGCGGTGGCGACACCAAGCAGAAGATCTTCCGGAACTTCGGCTACGCGAAGCCGGAGGGCTACCGCAAGGCACTGCGGGCAATGAAGCTGGCGGAGAAGTTCCAGCGCGCGGTGATTGCCTTCATCGACACACCCGCCGCCTACCCGGGTATCGAGTCCGAGGAACGCGGCATCTCGGAGGCGATTGCCCTCAACCTGCGTGAAATGGCGGCGCTCGACGCGCCGATCATCGTCGTCATCCACGGCGAAGGGGGGAGCGGCGGCGCGCTCGGGCTCGCGGTCGGCGATCGCGTGCTGATGCACGAGTTCGGCATCTACAGCGTCATCCCGCCAGAAGGGTGCGCGGCAATCCTGTGGCGCGATTCCAACCGCAAGGTGGAGGCGGCCGAGGCGCTGAAGCTGACTGCACCCGACCTGCTCGGCTTCGGCATCATCGACGAGATCATCAAGGAGCCGACCGGCGGCGCGCACACCAACCCGGAGCTGGCGGCGACGCTGCTCGACACCGCGTTGGAGCGCGCGCTGAAGGATGTCGCGGCGATGGATTCGCCGACCCGGCTGGAAGCGCGCTACCAGAAATGGCGCGCCATGGGTAACGTCGGCCTCACGGAGGGATGAGCGGGGCGTGAGAGTTCCGCGCATCTGGCAATCGCATCCGTGCGACGACGCTGCCGTGACCCGGCTGACCGAGGAGTTGAAGGTCTCCGCGGTCACCGCGCGGCTGTTGTGCATCCGTGGCCTGGCCGATCTCGACGACGCGAAGCGGTTCCTGTCGCCGTCGCTCGCCGACCTGCACGACCCGTTCGCCCTCACCGACATGGCCCCGGCGGTGGAACGGATCCTGGCGGCGATCGCCCGGTCCGAGCTGATCGCGATTCACGGCGACTACGACGTGGACGGCGTCACCTCGACCGTGATCTTGCGCCGCGCGCTCGAATTGCTCGGCGCCAAGGTGACGCACTTCATCCCGGAGCGGCTGCGGGACGGCTACGGGCTGCAGAACCCGGCGCTCGATCGCCTGCACGGCGAGGGCGTGCGGCTGGTGATCTCGGTCGACTGCGGCATCCGCAGCGTCGAGACGGCGCGGCATGCCCGCGCCCTCGGCATCGACCTGATCATCACCGACCACCACGAGCCGGACACGGAGCTGCCGCAGGCGGTCGCTGTCATCAACCCGAAGCGGCATGACTGCCGTTATCCCGACAAGAACCTGGCGGGCGTTGGTGTTGCGCTCAAGCTGGTGCAGGCGCTCTGCGCGCGGAGTGACCGGGCAAGCTGGCTGCCGGCGTTCGTGAAGGTGGCGGCGATCGGCACGCTGGCGGACGTGGTGCCGCTGGTTGGCGAGAACCGCATCATCGCCAAGCTCGGGCTCGGCATGCTGTCGAAGGGCCCGCACAAGGTGGGGCTGCGGTCGCTGCTCGACGTCTGTGGCCTGACCGGCAAGGCGATCGACAGCTACCACATCGGCTTCGTGCTGGCGCCGCGGGTGAACGCCGCCGGCCGGATGAGTTCGCCTGACATCGCCGCACGGCTGCTGCTCGCCTCCGACGAAGGGATGCTGGCCGAGGCGCGCGAGCTGGCACAGCAGCTCGATACGGAAAACCTGCGCCGCCGCGAGGAAGAAGCGGAGATCGTCGCGCAGGCCAGGAAGCTGGTGGAAACCGACCTGGAGATCGGGTCGCGCACCGTGATGGTGGTTGCCGGCGAGGGCTGGCACCGCGGCGTCATCGGCATCGTCGCGTCGAAGCTGGTCGATGCCTTTCACCGCCCGGCGGTCGTGCTGTCGATCGATGGTGACGTCGCGCACGGATCGTGCCGGAGCATTCCATCCTTCAACATGCTCGGTGCGCTGGAATCGTGCGCCGAGGTGATGACCAAGTTCGGCGGCCACAAGCAGGCCGCCGGGCTGACCATCGAAACGGGCCGGATCCGGGAACTGCGGGCGCGGGTCAACGACTACGCCGATGGCTGCCTGCAACCGGACGACCTGCGGCCGCGCCTGTGGATCGACGGCGCGCTGGAATTCCGCTCGATCAGCGAGCAGGTTGCGGCGGAGCTGACGATGCTGGCGCCGTTCGGGGCGGGCAACCCGTGCCCGGTGTTCCGCGCCAGCCGGGTCGAGGTGGTCGATGGCCCGCGGCGGGTGAAGGAACGGCACTTGAAGATGTCGTTCCGGCAGCAGGGCCGCGTCATGCGCGGCATCGCCTGGCGCGCCTCCGAGCGCGAAAGCTTCGTCACCGAACACAAGGGTGCCATCGACCTGGCCTTCTCGCTCGAGCAGGACACCTGGAACGGCGAGAAGTATCTGCAGCTGTCCGTGGCCGATTTCCGGGCACCTGAGGGCTAGGTCGCCCGCGGCGCGTCTGCTTTTTTCCTTCCGGCCATGTAATAGTCGGCCTTGTCGCGCGTCTAGGTAGAGTGGCGCGCGAACTGACCATGGCCAGCCCCCCCTCGGTGGGCGAACTCATCGAAATGCCTTCGACGTCCGTAACGGCCGCCTTTGCGGCTCTCTACGCGCGTCACTACGAGGCTGTTTTCCGCGCGGCGTTGCGAGTCACCGGCAGCCAGGCCGATGCCGAGGACGTGCTGCAGACGGTGTTCCTGCGCATACTCGGGCAAAGTGAAGCCGACGCCGCGCGGCACCCGGTGGCCTACTTCCGGCGCGCCGCCGTCAATGCGGCGCTCGACCTGCTGCGCCGCCGCGCGACCCACGCCGAGACGGGGTACGAGGACGCGACGACTCATGCCAGCGTCGAGTCACCTCTGCTCCTGAAGGAACGGCTGCGGCGCGCCGTGGCCACGCTGCCGAGTGATGACGCCACGCTGTTCCTGCTCCGACACATCGAGGGCTTATCGCTCGACGAGCTGGTGACGGTAATGGGTCTCGAGAAGAACAACGTCGCCGTCCGCCTGCACCGGATTCGCCTCCGGCTGCAGAAGGAAATGGAACGCTAACACGCTCACGCGGCACACGCCGCAGATCGATGGAGATCGGCGATGGCCCAAGACCGACTGGAAAGAGCATTGGACGACATGAGGCAGGAGCCCGTCGATGATGCATCGCTCGACATCGCCCGCGCACGCGTCTGGAACGAACTCGCGAGCACCGGCTCGAACTGCGCCGAGTTTCGCCACGATGCCCGTGCCTACCTCAGTGGAGCACTGACCGGCAGCCGCCGCGTCCTGATGGACGACCACCTCGGTCGTTGCCCGGCGTGTCGAGCCGCGCTGGCGGAATTAAAAGGCGACCGGCGAGTCATCGCGATGCCGCAGCGTTCGGCCTCCCGGTGGCGGTCATGGGGTGTGGCCGCGGCGGCTGCCGTGGTGCTGCTGTCGATCGTCTACGGCGCCCTCGACCGGGTGGACGCGATGCTGGGTCCCAGCGGTCCCCGCGCGACGGTCGTCTCGTCGGCGGGAGGGCTGTACCGAGTGGCAGGAGAGGCGCTCGGCGCCGGTGCCACGCTCGGCGAGGGGGAAGTCGTGCGCACCGGGCCGGGCGCTCACGCCGTCCTGCGGCTGGTAGACGGCTCGATGGTTGACGTGAACGAGCGCACGGAGCTTTTCGCCACCGCCGCCTGGAGCGGGCAGGCGATTCACCTCCAGCGTGGCGACGTGGTCGTGCGCGCGGCGAAGCAGCGCCGGAAACACTTGCGCGTGCTGACGCGTGATTCGATTGCGTCGGTCAAGGGCACGGTGTTCGCGGTATCGGCTGGCCTCGGCGGATCGGTGGTGTCGGTCGTCGAGGGATTGGTCGCGGTCAATCAGCCGGGCAAGGAGGTGCTGCTGAAGCCGGGCCAGCAGGCCGCCTCGAGTCCTGCGCTCGCCAGTTCGGTTGCCGACGCCGTCGCGTGGAGCCCCTCCGCGGATCGAGTACCTGCAGATCCTCGGTTCGTTCGAGAAGATTGAACGCCAGCTGGCAGACATCTTCCCGAGCGAGCAGCGCACCGCCTCCGCGCTGCTGCGGTATCTCCCCGCCGGCACCTTTGCTTACGGCGCGGTACCGAACCTTGGCGGCAGAATCAGTCCGGCCCTTTCGCTTGCCGAGCAGCAGTCGTCCGAGAATGCGGCGTTCCGGGCCTGGTGGAACTCGGAGACCGGCCAGTCGCTGCGACAGATGGTCGACCGGCTGCAGTCGGTCAGCTCACTGCTCGGTGACGAGGTCGTCTTCTCGGCCAGCTCCGCCGCTCCAGGACAGGTGGTGCCGATGGTGATGGCGGGCGTGCGATCGGGTAAACGCGCGGAACTGCACCAAGCGCTCGCCACGCTGTTCGCCGATGCCGCTGACACGCCGTTATCCTACTCGGTCAGCGACAGCCTGGTGGTCGTCTCGGCATCACCGGCGCAGCTCGCGTCTGCGCTGGCCAGACTGGGCAGCGGTGCGGCCTCACCGTTCTCGAGCGCGATCGCCGAGCGGTACCGCCGTGGCGCCGGGTGGCTGATGGCCATCGATGTGCCTGCCGTCGCCACCATGGCGGCAGGAGAGGATGCGCCGCCGCCGGTCGAACTCGCGGCGCTGGTCGGCATGAAGTACGTGTTTCTCGAACAGCGTGCGCCGGCCGGGGCGGAGGAGAACGAGGTCACGCTGGTGTTCGATGGCGAGAGGAAGGGGATGGCCTCCTGGCTGGCGGACGGTGGGGCGGGCGGCGTGGCGGAGTATCTGCCCGCGGACTCGCTTGCCGCCGGCTACGTGTCGATGCGCGAGCCGTGGCAGCTGTTCCAGGAATTGACCACGGTGATGATGGAACGCAATGCGTCGTTCCAGAGCAGCATAGCGAAGGTGGACGAAAAGCTCGGCTCCGGGTTTATCGCCAATCTGACGGCGGCGCTGGGGAACGAGGCGGCGGTGTTCGTGAACGGGGTCTCTGTCAACGGTCCGCGGTGGGCGATGGTGGCGCTGGCTTACAACCCCCCGGTGATCGATGACTCCTTGCGAACGTTCATGGCAGCCTTCAATGCGGAGCTCACGCCCGAGCAACAGGACCGCCGGGTGGTCTTCACGCAAGAGAGTGTCGGCGGGCGGACCTGGAACACCATGACGGCCGGACACTTTCCATTGGGTGTGACCTGGAGCTTCGATGCCGGCTACATGGTGGCGGCGTCCGATCGTGCCACTGCGGAGCGGGCGATCGCGACACGGCACGGCGGCTCGCAGCTGGTCTGGTCGCCGGAGTTCCTGAGTCAGCTGCCCGCGTCCGCCGGGATGCACCCGTCCGGCTTTGCCTGGCTGAATATGAAGGGGGCACTCGGGATGTTCTCGTCGCTCGCCCCGAGTGCGGATGTCGCCAGACTGCTCAAGGGACGCGCTCCGGTGCTCGTCGTGTTCGACGGCCAGCCAACGCAGATTCACGCGGCCAGCCGCACGCGTTTACCTGGGCTCATCCTGAACGTCATGCTCGTCGAGAACCTGACTGGAACGCGCGATGTGATGCGAACGTCAGTGCCACAGTGAGCATCGAACCGGTCGTCGAGCTCGAGAACCTGAAGGTCACGCTGGGGCGGCGGGAGATCCTGCGCGGGATCAGCTGCCGTCTCGGTGCGTCCGGCATGGGCAAGGCCGTCGGGCTGCTCGGGCCAAACGGTGCGGGCAAGTCGACCCTGATCCAGACGCTGCTGGGATTCCTTCGCCCCAGCGCCGGGCGCGCGCGCATCCTTGGCAGCGATTGCCGCCGCAGCCGCGGCGAGGCTCGCGCGCGCGTCGGATACATGCCCGAGAACGACTCGTTCATCGGTGAAATGACCGCGGTTGCCTTTCTCCGCCAGATGGCCGAGCTCTCCGGCCTGCCGCCGAACGCCGCACTCGAGAAAGCCCACGAAGTCCTGTTCCACGTCGGACTCGGCGAGGCGCGCTACCGCGAGATGCGGACCTATTCATACGGGATGAAGCAGATGGCCAAGCTGGCGCAGGCGATCGTGCACGGACCGGAGTTGCTCGTGCTGGATGAGCCTACCAACGGGCTCGACCCGGCCGCCCGCGCGCGTATGCTGGCGCTCATCACCGAGATGAAGGCGGCGCAGGGCATGAGCGTGCTGATCTGCTCACACCTGCTGCGCGACATCGAACAGGTGTGCGAAGAGGCAGTGATCCTGAAAGACGGCGAGATCGTGCACCACTGCAACCTCGAGGAGGAGCGGCGCTCGAACCGGCGCTTCCTCGAGCTCGAGGTGAGCGGTGACGATCGACACCTCAGGGCGGCGCTACCAGCGATCGGTGCCGACGGCGTCCCGGAGGGCGGCGGGCGGTGGCGCATCGTCTTGCCGGCGGGAGTCGAGCTCGACGCGATTTGGGCGCTCACGACGCAGCAGAATCTCCTCGTCAGGAAGCTCACGCATCGACGCGACACCCTCGAGGAGATCTTCCTGAAAGCGATGGGACACCTGGCGCAGACACCGGGGGAGCCCGCGCAGCCGGAGCACCTGAGAAGCTGAGGCCATGGCCGTATACAAACGAGGCTATCGGCCGTACCGTGGACCGCTCACCGGCCGCCGGGCGAGATTCATGGTGCTGCCGCGCCGGGCATGGCAGCGGCTGTATCAGCAGCGCCTGGTCGTCGTGCTGACCATGCTTGCGTTCGTGTGGCCCCTTCTCTCCGCCTGCTTCATCTACCTCACGAACAATGCCGCCTTGCTGCAGGGGCTCGGCCCGGCATTCAGCCAGTTCATCCAGGTCAACGGCAAGTTCTTCGCGGTTTTCATGTACGTGCAGGCTGGCTTCGCCGTCTTCCTCGCAGCGCTTGCCGGTCCCGGGCTGATTGCACCCGATCTCGCGAACAACGCGCTGCCGCTGTATTTCAGCCGGCCGCTGACCCGCTGGAGCTATGCCCTCGCCCGCCTGACGGTGCTCGTCGGCATGCTCTCCGTCGTCACCTGGATCCCGGGGCTTCTCCTGTTCGCGTTGCAGGTGGGGCTGGCCGGCGGCGGGTGGTTCGCGGCGAACTGGAGGCTTGGCGCGGGCATGGTGGCCGGATTCCTGCTGTGGCTGCTGGTCCTGAGCCTGGTGGCGATGGCCAGCTCGGCGTACGTGAAGTGGCGAGTGGTGGCCGGCGCCGTCAGCCTCGGATTCTTCTTCCTCCTGACCGGCGTCGCCCAAATGATCAACAACGTGTTCCGGGTCACCTGGGGACACATCATCGATCCAGCGTGGTCGGTGAACCAGGTGTGGTGCGCGCTGCTGGGCGTCGAGCCGCCCCAGGGCCCAGGTGCCGCCGCGTCGGCGTGGGCACTCGCCGCGCTGATCCTGCTGCTCAGCGCGGTGATTGAGCGCAAGCTGCGCCCGGTGGAGATCGTGTCGTGAGTGCGGCGGTGGTCTTCAACGAGGTCTCGAAGTTCTACGGCGAGGTGCTCGGCGTCAATCGCGTCACGCTGAACATCCCGCCAGGTATCACCAGCCTGGTCGGCCCGAACGGCTCGGGCAAGACCACCTTGATGAACCTGATGACCGGCCTGATTCACCCCGACCGGGGCGACATCTCGATGCGCGGACTGTCGCCGCGCGATCCCGAGGCGCTGATGCGGATCACCGGCTACGCGACGCAGTACGACACGGTGCCGCGATGGGCGACCGGCTTCACGTTCATCACGACCGGGTTGCTGCTCTTCGGCGTCGCGCGGCCGCAAGCAGAGGAAATGGCCTGGGCGGCGCTGCAGCAGGTGGGGCTGGCCGACGCCGCAAACCGGAAGGTGGCCGCGTACTCCAAAGGGATGCGGCAGCGAGTCCGGCTCGCACAGGCCATCGCGCACAATCCCGATCTGCTCGTCCTGGACGAGCCGCTGAACGGCCTCGATCCGCTGGTGCGCGCGGAGACGATCGAGCTGTTTCGTTCCTGGGCGTCTGCCGGAAAGCACGTCATCCTCTCGAGTCACGTGCTGCAGGAAGTCGATCTGATCAGCGACCAGATCGTCCTGATGTCCAACGGGATGGTGGTGGCCGACGGCAGGATACGCGACGTCCGCGACGAAATCGACGAACACCCGAGCCAGTACGTCGTCCGCACCCGTGACGCGTCCGCCGTCGCCGCGCGCCTGTTCTCGGAAGATCACGTCACCGCCATCCGGCTGGACGACGACCGGATGGGACTGCTGGTGATGACGCGCGACCGGGACCAGTTTGCGCGTGCGCTGGCGCGGATCGCACTCGACGGCCATCGCATCGACGGCGTCGCGCCGGCCGACGAGAATGTCGACGCCGTCTATGGGTATCTGATTGGAGGCCAATAGGATGCCAGGCCGCGACGTCGGAGGGTCGGGCACACGCGCCGTCATCTTCGCGCGGGCGAGCCAGGCGTGGACGATCGCCAGGGTGGAACTGCGCCGGGTCCTGTTCGCCAGGCGTGGGTTGTGGGTATACGCCCTGGCGCTCCTTCCCTGTGTGCTCTTCTTCGCGCACGGCGTCGACGCGCGGATGCGCAGCAACGCGCTGGGGCGCCGCGGTGTGACCGCCGCCAACCTCATGGACAGCGTACGTGAAGGAGAGTCGCTTGCCGCCATCCGGGAGCGCGTCGGCAAGCCAGCCGAGGAGCGCTGGTCGCAGCGCAGCCGCTTCGTCCGCCAACACACCCCGACTGCCGGGACGACGACGCACGTCATAGAGCCGGCTGTCGAGGCGCGGTTCGTCCGGTTGAACGTGACCGTGCCTTCGTACAGCGGCGAGCCGTCGGCGAGAATTTACGAGTTCGAGGTCTACAGCCCCGAGGGCGCCGCAAACCTCGCGCTGAAGCGGCCGGTGACTGGAAGTCTGCCGTGCCGTCCGGAGCGCGGGCCGGAGAAGGCGGTGAACGGCAGCATCTCGGCGGGAGAAGCCGACAGCTGGTGTGCAGACGATCGCCCCCTGTTCCTCCAGGTGGATCTTGGCGCGGCGCAGCCGGTCGCCCGCTTCGTCGTGAAGCACGCCAGCGCAGGTGGCGAACAGGATGACGCCGACACCCGCGTCTTCAACATCCAGGTCAGTACGGACGGAAAGGTCTTCACGACCGTCGACACCTTTTCCGGCGGGTTCGTCCAGGAACACGTCGAGTACCGGACACTCACCTACTTCGACGGGCGGCGCGCGGCATACCTGGTATTCGAAAACGGCCAGTTACAGCAGCGGAGTATCGGGCCTGTCCTGAACTTCGAAGAGGATCGGGCGATCTTCGCCGGCGTCTTTCAGTACTTCTACCTGCGACTGGCGATCTTCTTCGGCTGTCTCGGGATGTTCATGTATCTCTTCCGCGGCGAGATGGCCAATCGCACGCTGCACTACTGGCTGCTGGCGCCGGCCCGGCGCGAGGTGCTGCTCGCTGGAAAGTATGCCGCGGGTTTGATTGCCTCGGTCGTCATCTTCGGCGGCGGCGCCCTGTTGGCCTTTGCCGCCATGGTGTGGCCGCACGACGCGGTGGAACTGCAGGCCTTCTGGAACGCCGGCGGGATGGCCCACGCATTCTGGTACGCGGCGGCGGCCGCGCTTGCCTGCGTTGGCTATGGCAGTGTCTTTCTCGCCTTCGGACTGCTGGTTCGCAATCCGATCGTTCCGGCGGCCCTGCTGCTTGGCTGGGAAGGCATCCACGGCATCCTGCCGCAAGTGCTGCAGAAGGTGAGCATCCTCTATTACCTGCAGTCACTCTGTCCGGTGCCGGCGCCCGTGGACAGCGACGCGCCGACGCTGATCCGGTTGCTGGCGGCACCAGCCGCGCCCGCCTCGGTCCCCGAGGCGCTTCTCGGGCTGGTGCTCCTGTCTGCGATCATGCTGTGGATCGCGAGTGGCGCCGTCCGCCGCCTGCAGATCTCGTACGGCACCGAACCATGATCGCTCCAACAGCCAGGCGGGGGTAACCGACTGACATCATCAGGGTGAGGGGAACAGGTGGGAGCAGGCGTTCATGACAGTGAACCTTGCTGTTGCTGCTCCCGGGGCGCACAACGCTCGGTACGTGCCTCAGCCCCGCCCGAGGTGATGGACATGCTGAAGACAGCTTCGGCCAGCCGTTTTCGTCCCGTTGGTACTCGCATACGCACCCTGAGCCGCGGGCTGACCGCGGCGATCTTCGCTGCGGCGCTTGCCGGCATGACCACTGGGGCCACGCCGCTAGCCGCCACAGGCTGCGACTTCGACAATGACGGGTTCGACGACCTCGCGCTCGGTGTCCCGGGTGAGAACGTCGGCCGCGCGGCCCACGCCGGCGCCGTCAACGTCATCTACGGCAGCGCAGCCGGACTGACCGCCGCCGACGATCAGATCTGGCACCAGGACAGTCCCGGCGTCAGCGGCGTGGCCGGTACCGGCGACAGCTTTGGCGCGACAATCGTCTGCGGCAATTTCAACGTCGATCAATACGACGATCTGGCGATCGGTGTGCCCGGGGAAGACGTAGGGTCGGTCGGCGATGCCGGCGCGGTCAATGTTCTCTACGGCAGCGCAGCCGGACTGACCTGGGCAGGCAACGAGATCTGGCACCAGGACGTCGGCACGATTGAAGGCGCCGCCGAGTCCGGTGACCGGTTCGGCACCGCGCTGGCCAGCGGCGACTTCAACGACGACTTCGCGGACGATCTCGCCGTCGGCGTTCCCGGCGAGGATGTCGGCGCGCTCCGCAATGCCGGCTCGGTGAACATCCTCTACGGTGGCGGCGGCGGTGGGCTGGACGACGCAAACAATCAGCTCTGGCACCAGGACAGCCCGTCGGTGCGCGACACCGCGGGCGACGACGAGTCGTTCGGGTTCGCACTGGCCGCGGGCGACTTCGATCACGACAGCTTCGACGATCTGGCGATCGGCGTGCCCGGCGAAGACCTCACCGTCGGCTCGGGCCCGACCGCGACCAACGCCGCGGACGCCGGCGCGGTCAACGTTCTGAACGGATCGGCCACCGGCCTGGCGGCCGACCGTGACCAGTTCTGGTCGCAGGTCGTGCTGGAAGGCGCGCAGGAGAGCGGCGACCATTTCGGCCACGCGCTGGCGGCGGGCGACTTCAATGACGACGGCTTCGACGATCTCGGCGTCGGTGCCCCTGGTGAGGATGTCGGCACCGAGAGCAGCGCCGGCGCCGTCAACGTGCTCTACGGCAGCAATGATCTGCTGACGCTCGCTGGCAACCATATCTGGCACCAGGACAGCGCGGCGGGCCTGGGTGTGGCCGAGGAAGGTGATGCGTTCGGCGCCGCACTGGCCGCGGCCGACTTCGATCACCACGCCGGCGAGGACCTGGCGGTGGGCGTTCCTGGCGAGGATGTCGGTGCGGCGCCCAACGCCGGAGCATTCAACGTGTTGTTCGGCGCCGCTGCCGGACTCACCGGCGCCGGCGGACAGGTGTGGCACCAGAACAGCACGTCGGTCGAAGGCGTGGCCGAGCCTGGCAACGCGCTTGGCTCCGGGCTCGCGGCCGGCGACTTCGATGGCGACAACTTCTCAGATATCGTTGCCAGCGTCCCCGGCGAAGGCGTGGACGGCTTCAGCAGTGCCGGCGCAGCGAACGTGCTCTATGGCACCGCAACCGGGCCATCTGGCGCCGGCGATCAGATGTGGCACCAGGGGATCGCCGGCATCGAGGGGGCGCTCGAGGCCTACGATCGATTGGGCAGCCAGCCGATCACGTCGCTCGGCGTCTACCGGATTCCATTTGCCAACGGCACGACGGTGTCGGTGACAGGCGACCACTTTTCACACAGCCCCGATTTCAACGAGTACGACATGCACGGTGAGCCGAACAGCGACAGCGAGCAATACACCATCGTCGCCGCGGCTGCCGGCACGATCATGGCGATCGAGGACTCCAATTTCGAACCGACCAGCAGCAACAACTACGTGTGGATCGCCCACGCCAACGGGGAATGGACGAAGTACACCCATTTCGCGACCGGTTCAGTGACGGCGACCGGACTCACCGTTGGCAGCCAGGTCAGCGCCGGGACGACGCTCGGAAACGAAGGCAATGTCGGCCAGGCTGCGAGCATCCATCTGCATTGGGAATCGGGGAGACCGGACGATCCCGACAACCCGATCGACGGCGGCGGGTTCCTCATCGGCCAGGCCTACGTTCCGCTGATCTGCGGTATTGCTGGCAACGTGTTGTACGACGGGCAGGCGTACACAGCCAATCCCTGCTGACGCACGGCCGCGGCGAGGACGTCGCGCGGCGGCTGGTGGCCGCCCGCGCGGCGTGTCCTTGCGACCGAGTCGACCACCGACCCGTGGCCGCTCGGCCGCGGGCGACCATGCCGGACTGGAGCACAATAACGCGAGGGTAACTCGTGTTTCCATTGCTGAACCGCCGCGAAGCGATTGCTGCCCTGGCCTCCACCGTCACCCTGCCGCTCCTGACGCGGTGCAGTCGCAGCCCTGCGGAGGCGCCGGCCGCCGCGGCGCTGAACGGGGACGCCGAGGCCCTGAAGGTGCTCGACGAGATTGCGGAGAACTATCTGCGGTTTGCGCCGGAGAGCGCCACGTCCCTCGGCATCGATACCGCCGCGCGTGCCGCACGACGCGCGGAACTGAGCGATCGATCAATCGAGGGGCAGAAGAAGATTGCCGATCAGGTCCGCAGCGACCTGGCTCGTGCCGCGGCGATCGAAACGTCGGGGCTCACTCACGCGTCGCGAACCAGTGTCCAGGTGGTGCGAAGCGCCTATGCAACCGCGCTCGAGGGCTTCGCGCTGCCCTATGGTGACATCACCGTCGGCAGCTGGCGCAACACGCCCTACGTCGTCATCCAGAACGTCGGCGCGTATCTCGATGTGCCGCGCTTTCTCGACAGCGACCATCCGGTCGAAACGACGGCCGATGCGGAAGCGTATCTCGCGCGCCTGCGGTCGTACGGCAAGCAACTGAACGGCGAACTGGAGCGGATCCGGGCGGCGCGCGGCAAGGGCCTGGTGCCGCCGGCCTTTCTCATCGACACGGCGCTCGCACAGCTGCGCCTGTCGGCGCACAACGCACGGGCGGGCGGTCCGCTGGTCGAAGCGATTGCCCGGCGGACGAAAGCCATCGCCGGCAGCTGGTCGGAGCGCGCGCGCACTATCGCGGTGCAGGAAGTCGCGCCGGCTCTCGATCGCCAGATTACCGAGCTCGAGGCGCAGCGTCAGGTGGCGAGCGACGACGCGGGGATGTGGGCGCGCCCGGACGGTGACGAGTTCTATCGCTGGGCACTGAAGGCATCGACCACCACCAGCATGACGCCCGACGAAGTGCACGCGATGGGGCAGGACGAGCTCGGCCGGCTGCACAGTGAGATGGACGCGATCATGAAGGGAATCGGCTTCACGCACGGCACCGTCGGCGAGCGCATGCTGGCGATAGGGCGTGACCCGAAATACAAGTTCGCCCCAGGCGAACAGGGCCGCGCCGAGATCATGGCGTTCATCGAGGATCGCCTGTCCTGGATCCGCTCGCAGCTGCCGCGCGCCTTCAACACGCTCGTCGACCCGCGCATGGAAGTGAAGCGGCTGCCGCCCGAAGAAGAGCCCGGCGCGCCGACGGCGTACGGCGGTGCGGGATCAATCGACGGCAAGATTCCGGGCCGTTTCTGGATCAACCTGCGGACAACCGACCTGCACAGCAGGTTCGCGCTCGCCGACCTGGCCTTCCACGAGTCCATCCCCGGCCATATCTGGCAGGGTGAGTACACCCACAGGATGCCGCTGATCCGTCAGCTACTCTCCTTCAACGCCTATTCGGAAGGTTGGGCGCTATACGCGCAACAGCTGGCCGCCGAACTTGGCGCTTACGAGAACGATCCGGTCGGCAGATTGGGGTATCTCCAGGCGATCTCCTTCCGGGCCTGCCGCCTCGTTGTCGATACCGGCATTCACGCCAAGCGATGGACGCGGCAGCAGGGCGTGCGGTTCTTCGTCGAGCGCAACGGCTCGAATCCAGCAGAGGTGGCCAGCGAGGTCGATCGCTACTGTTCATGGCCGGGCCAGGCGTGCGGCTACAAGATCGGGCACAGCGAAATCAATCGACAACGCGACCAGGCACGGGCCGCTCTGGGCGCCAAGTACGATCTGAAGGCGTTCGACGACGCGGTCGTCCTGGGCGGCAACGTGCCGCTGGACGTTCTGGCCGTCAACGTTGGGCAATACATTCGTGATGCGCAGGGATAGGAGCGGCCCGGTCCAACGCCGTCCGAGGCCGGCACCCGGAGCCACCTGCTATCCTGTTGTCAGCTCATGATTTGGCAGAAACGAGTGCGGATCGTCCTGGCGGTGTTCGGCATCGCCTGCGCCATACTCGTCTATTCCGCGATCGGCACGCGCAGGAGTCCAGGCGCACCGGCAGTGATCCAGCGGCTCGATCCGAAGGCGATCCTCGAGAGCCAGACCGGGTTCCTGCAGCAGGTCCGCGGCGACAAGCAGGACTACCACGTCGCCTTCGATCGGCAGCTCACCTACCAGGACGGCAGCACGAAGATGTTCGGCGTGAGCATCAAGGTGACGAAAAAGGAGGGCCGCGACTTCGTCGTCAGCGCCAGGGAGGCACAGGCGACCGGCCCCAACCAGCAGGATCTGCAGCTCACCGGCGAACTCAAGCTGGCGGCCAACGACGGATTCGAGCTGACCACCGACAGTGCGGTCTTCAACCAGGAGCAGGGGCTACTGCGCGCGGCGGGAAAGGTGGCATTCCGCAAGGATCGGATGAACGGCTGGGGCACCGGCATGACCTACGACAAGAACAGCGACGTGCTGGTGCTTGCCGCGGAAGCGCACGTCGAGGCGCACGACGAGAACGGCAACGTCACCCTGGACGCCGACGCCGGCTCGGCGACGCTCGATCGCGTCCAGGACGTGCTGCAGCTGTCGGGCGGCGCGGTGGTCATGCGAGAACAGCAGGTGATCGAGGGTGACGCGGTCACCGCGCAGCTCTCAGCCGACGACAACTTGATCAAGGCGATGGAGATTCGCGGCAACGCCCGCGTCGAAGGGGGCGCGACGTCGCTGAATTCCATGAGCGCCGGCGACATCGACCTGCACTACAGCGAAGACGGCAAGGCGCTGCAGCGAGTGGTGCTCACCGGCAACGGCGCGATTTCGCTGAAGGGCGCCACTGACGCCACTGGCCGCCAGCTGGCCGGCGATACCCTGGATCTGCGCCTTGCCGCCGACGGCGCGCTCACCGGCGCGACCGGACGCAACAACGTCACGCTGATCATGCCGGCGAGCGGCGAATCGGCGGCCCGGGGCGTCCGCGCCAGGTCGCTCGACGCGACGGGTGAGGCAGGGAAGGGGCTGACGCAGGCGCGGTTCACCGACGAGGTCGTCTACCGCGAAGAGCCGCTGCGCGACCGTGCGGCGCGCAGCGTGCGTTCCCGCACCTTGCAAATGGGCCTGACCGATGTCGGCGTGAGCAGCGCGCGCTTCCGTGGCGGGGTGACCTTCGAGGAGCAGGGGCTCAAGGCTGCCGCGGCCGACGCCGACTATCAACCGGCTGACGGCCGGCTGGAGCTCTCGGGCGCCATCGGTGGCAGCGCCCCCTGCGTCGCGGACGAGCAGATACGCATCGAAGGGCAGACCATCGCCGTGACGCTCCAGGGCCGCGGGATGAGCGCCTCAGGCAACGTCAAGACGACGCTGCACCCGGCGCCAGGCGGCAGCGGAGCGTGTGCGGTCGATGCCAAGGCGGCAAACGGGGCAGACGCCTCGAGGCTTCCGGGCCTCCTGAAGCAGGATCAGCCCGCCAACGTGAACGCCGATACCCTGGAGTATCGCGGCGCCGCCGGCACGGCCGTCTACACGGGTAATGCGACGCTGTGGCAGGGCGAAACCGTCATTCGCGGCGACGTCGTGACCATCGACCAGGCGAAGGGTGACGTGGTTGCGCTCGGCAGCGCGGCAAACCTGGCGCGGTCGGCGATCGTGATGGATCCAGGTGCGCCGCCGGCGCAAGGCCGAGCCGTGGAAATCCGCTACGACGACGCCCGCCGGCTCGTGACCTACGGGTTCCCTGCGGTGCCCATCGCCGCGGTCGCGCGCGGCAACGTTACCGGGCGCGGCAACGCCGCCGCTGACCGAGGTAGTGTCGCCGCACCGCCAGCGCCGGCCGGACCGCCGTCAGCGACAGGCGTGGTGCGCGGCGCTGTTGCACCGGGCGGGCCACCGGCAGCCACACCGCAACCCGGTGCGCCGCTGCCGCCGGCGCTGCAGCCACTTTTCACTGGACCGCAGGGCGTGCTGAAGGCCGACCGGATCGAAATCGTGCTCGCCAAGACCGGCAGCGCGTTGTCCCGCCTCGAGGGCTACACCAACGTGACGCTGACGCTTGGGACGCCGCGCGACGGACGAACGGCTACCGGGGCACGCCTCACGTATCATGCAGAGGATGAACGCTACGACATGACCGGCACCGCGCTGGTCCCGCTCGCGCTGACGGAACCGTGCCGCCAGATCACCGGCAAGACGTTGACCTTCTATAAGTCGGCCGATAGGATCGTGGTCGACGGCAACCAGGAAATCCGCACCAGCACGAAGAGCGGCTCCGGTGCAGCCTGCACTTCGACGCCGGCCGCGAGTAGCACGCCCGCTGCGACGCCTGCCCCGCGCTAGATGTCGACGCTTCGCACAGCCGGACTGACCAAGTCGTATAGCGGCCGGACCGTGGTGCGCGGCGTGAGCATTGACGTGTCATCAGGAGAAATCGTCGGTCTGCTCGGCCCGAATGGTGCCGGCAAGACGACGACCTTCTACATGACCGTGGGTCTGACAGTCCCCGACTCCGGGCACGTGTTTCTCGATGACGAGGACGTCACCGACAAGCCGATGTACGTGCGGGCGCGGAAGGGGATCGGCTACCTGCCACAGGAGGCCTCGATCTTCCGCGGGCTGACGGTAGAACAGAATATTTCCGCGATCCTGGAGACGACCGGGCTCGATCGGAAGGCGCGGAAGGTGCGGCTCGGCGAGCTGCTGGCGGAGTTGAACCTGACGCCGCTCGCCTCGGCGCCAGCGTACACCTTGTCGGGCGGTGAGCGGCGACGCGCAGAGATTACCCGCGCGCTGGTCATCTCGCCGCGGTTCATCCTGCTCGACGAACCGTTCGCAGGCATCGATCCGATCGCGGTGACAGATATTCAGAAGATCATTTTTCACCTGAAGGAGCGCGGCATCGGCGTGCTGATCACCGATCACAACGTCCGTGAGACGCTGCGCATCACCGACCGGGCATACATCGTGCACGACGGCGTTATCTTCAGGAGCGGTACTCCGGACTCGCTCGCTGCAGACGAAGACGTGCGCCGCATTTATCTGGGGACCGACTTCCGACTGGACTAAGATGTTTTTCGCCGCCTGGAGGGCGAAACAGACCTACTGACGCTATGGCGATTTCGCAGAAACTGCATACCAAGCTCGTCCAGAAGCTGATTCTGACGCCATCGCTGCAGCAGGCGATCAAGCTCCTGCCGATGTCCACACTCGAGCTTTCGGAGCTGCTCAACCAGGAGATGGTCGAGAACCCGATGCTCGAGGAGGTGCCTACAGAAGAGCTGCAACCGCTCGAGCAGACTCAGGAGAAGGCCGAGGAGAAGCCTCAGACCGAGAAGACCGACAGCTGGGACGACCAGGACTACGAGTACTTCTTCGGCGACTATCTCGACGACGGCTACCGGCCGAAGACGCCGACCGAAGTGAAGGAGTTGCCGCCGATCGAGAACACCCTGTCGACGGCCGCCTCGTTGTCGGATCACCTGCTGTGGCAGCTGTCGATGCAGAGCGACGATCCGCTGCTGCGCGAAATCGGCGAAGCGATCATCGGCAACCTCGACGACGACGGCTACCTGGTGGCGACGCTGGAGGAGATTGCCAGCATGGGGCCGTGGGCCCCGGACGACGTCGAGCGCTCGCTGAAGCTGCTGCAGGGGTTCGATCCGATCGGCGTCTGCTCGCGCGACTTGCAGGAGTGCCTGCTGCTGCAGCTCCGTCATCTCGGCATGACCGGTACGCCCGCCGAGCGCATCGTCACCGAGCACATGCGCCTGCTGCAGAACCACCAGGTGCCCGAGCTCGCGCGCAAGCTTGGCATGTCGATCGAGGACCTGAAGCAGCACATTGAGCTGATTCGCCACCTCGATCCGAAGCCGGGCAGCCGGCACAATCCCTCGCAGTCGCAGTACGTCATCCCCGACGTCTACATTGTCAAGATCGAGGACGCCTACGTGGCGGTGCTGAACGAGGAGGGGCTGCCGCAGCTGCGCATCAGTCCCGTCTACCGCCGGCTGCTCGACAAGACCGCGGTGGAGAACACCGACGAGACGCGCGCCTACGTCAAGGACAAGTTCCGCTCCGCGCTGTGGTTGATCAAGTCGGTGGAGCAGCGGCAGAAGACCATTCACAAGGTCGCCAGCAGCATCATCAACTTCCAGCGCGATTTCCTCGACCATGGCATCGAGTACCTGCGCCCGCTGGTGCTGCGCGACGTCGCCAACGACATCGGCATGCACGAGTCCACGGTCAGCCGCGTCGTCACCAACAAGTACATGCACACGCCGCAAGGCGTGTTCGAGATGAAGTACTTCTTCCACAGCGGCATCGCCAGCTCGTATGGCGAGGCGGTGTCGTCGGTGACGATCAAGCAGCGGATCCGCAAGATCATCGAACAGGAAGATCCGCGCAAGCCGCTGAGCGATTCCAAGATCGTCAGCATCCTGCAGCGTGAAGGGCTCGAGCTGGCGCGCCGCACCATCGCCAAGTATCGCGAAGAGCTGAAGATTCCCACGTCCAATCAACGGAAAGTTCTCTATTAGCCGCGCGGCGTCGCCGCCTGCGCTGCCGGAGACCGATGCGCCTCGAACTGACCGGCCGACATTTCAAGATCACGCCAGCCGTCCGCCAGCTGGTAGACGACTGCCTCGACAAGCTCGATCGCCTGCTGCACGACCGCGCCGTGTCGCTGCAGGTGGTCCTGTACGAAGAGAAGTACCGGCACCGCGTCGAGATGACCTTGCACGCGCGCGGTGAGAATTTCTTCCACGGCACCGGCAGCGGCCGCGACTGGGAGACGGCGCTCAACCAGGCGCTCGGCAAGGTCAACCAGCAGGCGCGCAAGCAGAAGGGCAAGTGGGACGACGGCAAGCGGCGCGGCATTTCGGCGGCAAAAGCCGCGTCAGCCGCACCGCGGCCGGAACGGGGCGGCAAGGGCTTCGGCGAGCGCCGCAGCCGTGCCGCCGAGCCGGCGCCCGAGCACCGCGAAGTGCGCGTGATTCGAGCCCGCCGCTACGATGTCCGGCCGATGTCGGTGGACGATGCGGCGACCGAGGTGGCGCGCGGCGACGCAGCGTTTCTCGTGTTCCGGAACGACCAGACCGACGCCGTCAGCGTGCTGTTCCGGCGTCCCGACGGCAACCTCGGTTTGATCGAGCCGGACGCATAACGACCGCATTCAGGTAATGCCTCCTTCGGTGACGGTGGCCGGCCTGCTCGAGGGCCGGCCGGACGCGATCGGGCTGCCGCTCGAGCTCCTGAGCGGCCGGGCGGGGCTCCACCGTCTCATTACCAGTCCCCATATCCAGAAGACCGGGCTGGCGCTCGCCGGCTTCCACGAATACCTGCAGCCGCAGCGCATTCTCGTCTTCGGCGAAAGCGAAGTCCGCTACCTCGAAAGCCTCGACACGGTCGCGCGCGCGGCAACGCTGAACGCATCGCTCGCGCACGACATTCCGTGCGTCTTGATCACCGGCGGCTGGGAGCCGCCGCCCGAACTGCTGGCTGCGTCCGAGCAGGCCGGCGTGCCGATCCTGCGGACCGCGGTTCCGACACCACTGGCCATCGCCAAGGTAAGCGTCCTGCTGGACGACGCCCTGGCGGTGCGGCAGGTGATTCACGGCGTGCTGCTCGACCTGCTTGGCTTGGGCGTCCTGATCATCGGCGACAGCGGCATCGGCAAGAGCGAGTGCGCGCTCGATCTCGTCGTCCGCGGCCACCGCCTGGTGGCGGACGACACGGTGGAAGTGCGGCGGCGCGGCGACAACGTGATCATCGGCACGTGCCCCGAGCTGACGCGCTACCACATGGAACTGCGCGGACTCGGCGTCATCAACGTGCGGGACCTGTTTGGCGTCGCCTCGACGCGCACCTCGAAACGGGTGGAACTCGTCGTCCGGCTCGATCGCTGGGACCCGGCGCGGGAGTACGATCGCCTCGGCATCGACGACAATACTTACGAGTTGTTCGGGGTCAAGGTGCCGTTGATCCAGATGCCGGTCGCCCCGGGGCGGAGCCTGGCGATCCTCGTCGAGGTCGCCGCCCGCAACCAGTTGCTGCGCTCGCGCGGCCTCAATGCCGCGCGCGACCTGGTCGCCCGGCTCGAGCAGCAGTTGCGCGACGACGGCGGCGCAGACGGCGACGAAGATTCTGAGCACGGGGGGCAGGTGTGACGGCGGCCGGTACCCAGACGAAGAAGCGCGGCGCCAAGACGGCGGCAACCAAGAGGCGGGTCAAGCGCAAGCCGGGCGCGGCACTGCCGCGCGGGCCGCGTCCACGTGGCAGCCGGCGCTTCGTCATCCTGACCGGGCTATCGGGATCGGGAAAAACCCACGCCCTGCGCGCGCTCGAGGATCTCGGTTACTTCTGCATCGACAACCTGCCGTCGACGCTCATCCCGACGATGGCGGAGCTCGCCGGGCGCAGCGATGCGGCCCTCGACAAGGTGGCGATCGTCGTCGACGTTCGCGAAGGCGGCTTCCTGAAGCAGTTTCCACGGGTGTTTCGACGGCTGCAGGCGACACCAGTGGTGAAGCCAACCCTGATCTTCCTGGAGGCCAGCCATGCCGCCCTGGTGCGCCGGTTCAGCGAGACACGCCGGCCGCATCCAATGGCGCCCGATCGCTCGGTGTCCGAGGGGATCACGGAGGAGCGCGAGAAGCTGAGCGCCATCCGGGCGATGGCCGACCTGATCCTCGACACGTCCAACCTGACTGTGCACGAGCTGCGCGACATCTTCATGCAGATGTCACGTGACAACCAGCCGAAGGCCGAGATGGTGGTCAATCTCGTCAGCTTCGGCTTCAAGAACGGGGTCCCGGTCGACGCCGATCTCGTGTTCGACGTGCGCTGCCTGCCGAACCCGCACTTCGTCGATCACCTCCGGCGCCTGACGGGCCGCGACCAGGCGGTCATCCGCTACATGCGAAAGCACCCGGCGACGCAGGACTGGATCGATCGCATGACGACGTTCCTGCGCTTCGCCCTGCCGCAGTACGTGCAGGAGGGCAAGAGCTACCTGACGATCTCGATCGGTTGCACCGGCGGGCAGCATCGGTCCGTGTTCATCGCCGAGGCGTTGAAGAAATCGCTGGCCGGCGTGAAAGGTGTCCGGCTGCGGGTCAAGCACCGGGATTCGTAGTTGATACTTGCAATCAGGGAGAAGTGGAGGAGTGGAGAAGTGGAACACAGAACGCCGAACCCTGAACCATGAATCCTGAACACGAACTGGAACACGAACCGGGAACCCGGAACGTGGAACACGGCACTGCGTGATCGGCATAGTCGTCGTCACGCACGGCCAGCTCGCCAGCGAGCTGCTCAACGCCGCTGAGACCATCGTCGGCGACCTGCCACGCTTCACGGCCGTGTCGATCGGCTGGCACGAGGATACACAGGACGCGCGCGATGAAATCGGCCAGGCAGTCGCCCGCGTGCAGCAGGGAAGTGGCGTTTTGATCCTGACCGACATGTTCGGCGGCACACCGTCGAACCTGGCGATGACCTTCCTGGCGCAGGACGCGAACCCGGTGGAGGTGATCACCGGCGTCAACCTGCCGATGTTGATCAAGCTGGCCAGTGTGACCGACGACGCCGACCTGTTGCACGTCGCCCGTGACATGCGCGAGCACGGGCGCAACGCCATCTGGGTCGCCTCGGATCTGCTGCGCGGCGACAAGGAAGCGAAGGATCCCGGCGCGAAGAGCGCCGGCGCAAAACCAGCGACGGCGAAGCCAGAGGACGTCAACTGAGTGCACGGCATGGCACAGGTGCAACGGCCGCCGACGAGGTGTAGGCTTGCAGGTAGTGTCTTGACGAGACCAGGCCGATGACGACCCGTGATGTGACTATCGTGAACCAGCTCGGGCTGCACGCCCGTGCCGCCGCACGCTTCGTCCATCTCGCAACCCGGTTCGACTCGCACATCCGTGTCGGCCGCAACTCCAAGGTGATGGACGGTAAGAGCATCATGGGCATCTTGCTGCTGGCCGCGGCCCGCGGCACCACGCTGACATTGATCGCCGACGGCCCAGACGAGCTGGCGGCGATTGAGGCTCTGGTCCAACTGGTGGAGTCGGGGTTCGGCGAGGCGTCATGGACCGCCTGAAGGGGATCGGCGTCTCGGAGGGCATTGCCGTCGGCCCGGCGCTGGTGGCGATCCAGCGCACGCAGGTCATCCGCTTCCCGATTGGACCGGACCGTGTCGCCCGCGAGCTGTCGGCGCTGGAGCGGGCGCGCGTCCGCTCGCACGAGCAGCTGGACCAGATCCGCAAGCGCATCGCGACGATGAAGGGCGCCGAGCTCGCTGCCATTTTCGATGCGCAGTTGCTGATGCTCGAAGATCCGATGCTCGTCAGCCGTGCGGCGACCATCGTCTGCGAAGAGCGGGTGAACGCCGAGTGGGCGGTGCAGCGCGCGCTGGACGAGATCGCGGCGGTGTTCGACGACGTCGACGACCCGTACCTGCACGAGCGGAAGGGCGACATCCACGACGTCGCCGGCCGGCTGCGCATGAACCTCCGCGACGAGAAGGGCGGCGCCCGGGACCTGCTGCAGGACCTCGACACGCCGTGCGTGCTGATTGCCGACGAGTTAACGCCATCGGTCGTGGCGCAGCTCGATTGGACCCGCATCCGCGGCTTCGCCACGGATGCCGGCAGCCGCACCTACCACACGGCGATCCTGGCGCGTTCGCTCGGCGTGCCGGCGGTGGTCGGCCTGCACGACGTCAGCCGCCGCATCCCGGCCGGCGCCTCGGTCATCGTCGACGGCGAGACCGGCGATGTGGTGATCGACCCGACGCCGGCGATGCGCAGCGACGCGGAGGCACGCGCGCGCGTCACCAAGGTACGCATCCCCAGCGTCGGCCGCGAAGAAGCGCCGTTGCGCACCGCAGACGGCGTCCGCATCGTGCTGCAGGCAAACATCGAGCGAGCCGACGATGTGCCGGCGGCGCTCGCCGCGGGCGCCGAAGGCATTGGTCTCTACCGGTCGGAGTTCATGCTGGTCGGCGGTCCTCCCGACATGGCGGCCGAAGACGAGCAGTATTCCGTCTACCTGCAGCTGGTCGAGCGGATGGGGGGCCGACCGGTGACCATCCGCACCTTCGACATCGACGAGCGACAACTCGCGCGCCCGCTGGTCGACGCCGCACTCGACGCGCGCTGGTTTCCCGACCAGGAGCGGTCAGGCCATGGCGGCCTGCGCGGCATCCGGTTCGGCCTGGCGCAACCGGCGATCTTCAAGACCCAGCTCCGGGCACTGCTGCGCGCCGCGAACCATGGGCCGGTGCGGATCATGTTCCCGTTCGTGTCCTCGTTGCACGAGGTCCGCGCCGCGCAAGACGCTGCTCGCCGAGGCGCGGGGCGAGCTCGAGGCGAGAGGGGTGCACACGCCGGATATTCCGGTCGGCATCATGATCGAGGTGCCGATCGCCGCCTTCACCGCGTCGCTGCTGGCACGCGAGGTCGACTTCTTCACCATCGGCACCAACGACCTGATCCAGTACACGCTGGCGGTAGACCGGACCGACGAGCGGGTGTCGAACCGCTACGAGCCGCTCCACCCGGCGGTGTTGCGCCTGCTGCGTCAGGTGCGGCGCGGCGCGATTCGCGGCAACATTCCGGTGTCGGTCTGCGGCGAGATGGCGTCGGACCCGCTGGTACTTCGGCTGCTGATTGCGTGCGGCCTGACCGAGTTCAGCATGACTCCCGGCGCGCTGCCGATGGCCCGAGCCGTCGTGCAGGAGACCAACACCGGCGAGATGGCGCGGATCGCGGCGCGCGTCCTGACACTGGGCACCGTCGACGAAATCGAACAGTTCCTGCTCGAGGCGTTCGGGCGCCACGAAGTGCACACACCGTGATCGACACACATCGCGCGGCGGAGAGGACAACCAAGCAGTGACGACGAGCAAGAGCGCAAACGAGGTCACGCGGATCGAGAAGCCGTGGGGCTACGAGCTGCACTGGGCGAAGACGGAGCGGTATGTCGGCAAGATCCTGCACATCAAGGCCGGCCACGCACTGAGCCTGCAGTACCACAACAAGAAAGAGGAGACGATCTATCTCCACTCCGGGCGGATGCTGTTCGAGATCGACGAGGACGGCTCGCTGCAGCAGCGCGAGATGCAGCCGGGCGATTCGGTGCACGTCGTGCCGCCGACCGTACATCGCATGACGGCGATCGAGGACTGCGATGTGCTGGAAGTGTCGACGCCCGAACTGGACGACGTGGTGCGGCTGAACGACCGTTATGGGAGAGAGGGGACGTAACGGGAGAGTTCGGTCGGCGCCGCGATCAATCGACAATCGGGACAAGCGAACGTTCGAATGTCCCAATTGCCAATTGAAGATTGAACATCAGAACGGGATGTCGTCGTCGGTGATCGGCTCCATCGGCGGTCGTCCATACCGCCGGACACCTGCGAGCCGCCCCGGTCCATCGAGCGGCCGCCAGCGCCGCTGCCACCGCCGCTGCCACCGCCGCCGAGCAGCGTGATGCGGTCGGCCTTGATCTCGGTGGTGTAGCTCTTGTTCCCGTCCTTGTCGTCCCACTGCCGCGTCTGCAGTCGGCCCTCGACGTAGATCTGCTTGCCCTTCGTCAGGTACTCCTGCAGGCTCTCCGCCTGCTTGCCCCAGAGCGATGACGCGGTGCCACTCGGTCTTTTCCTGCTTCTGCTGGTTCCGATCGTTCCAGACCTCGGTTGTCGCCAGGTTCAGAGTCGCGACGGCCGCGCCACCCGGCGTGTAGCGCAACTCCGCGTCGCGCCCGAGATTGCCCACGAGAATCACCTTGTTAACGCTGCCCATCACAATCCTTCCGGGGGCCCGCCGCGGCATGGCCACCCCTGCGAGCGCAGTTGCTGCGCCCGTGCCCGAAGTTGTCGTCCGTGCTGGTCGAAGTGTGCCGCGGGGCAGTGACAGACCAGGTCAATCGCTCCAGATCATTCCTCGCGGCGTGTTGGCGCCGTTGCCGGCGATGCGGTGCCCGGCGGCTTGCCGGCCAGCCGCTGCGCCGCCAACCGTCCGCCGTCGCTGTCGGGGAACTGGCTGACCACCGCTTCCCACGATGCCCGCGCCGCGTCTGCGTCGCCGAGGCGCTCCTGCGCCGCGCCCCGCTTGAACAAGGCGAGCGGCACCTGGTCGCCCATCGGGTAGTTCTGGATCACGGCATTGTAGGCGGTAACCGCTTCGGTGAAGCGGCTCTGCGCGGCGAATGTCTCGCCGATGTAGAACTGCGCATCGTCGGCAAGCTCGGAGCGCGGGAAGGTGCGGAGGAACGACTCGAAGCCGGTGACCGCCAGCGAGTACTGACCGGCAGCGTAGTCGCCGAAGGCCTGCTCGTACATGCGCGTCGGCGATAGTCCGGCCGTGGATGGGAGCGTCACCGCCGGCGGCGGCACCGCAGCGCTGGCGTTCGGGTCGGACGGATCGAGCGGCACGGCAGCAGGCTGCGGCTGCGCCAGCGACGGCATCGAGATGCGTATCGCGTCGATTTCCTCGCGCAGCGTCCCGAGGCGCACGTTCGAATCGTCCACACGTTCGCGGATCGTGCGCAGGTCGGTACCCATCGCATCGATCACCAGCTTCTGATCGGCGAAGCCCTTGCGATTGGCGTTGTTGCTGTCGTCGATCCGGGTATTGATCGCCTTCAGCGCTTCGCCGAGCTGCGCGAGGGTGATGGCGATTTGCTGTTGCTGCTCCTGCAGCATGCGCAGCTCCGCCGCCATCTGCTGATGCTCGCGGTTCTGGGCGCCGGCCGGGGCAGCGACGGCAATCGTCAGCAGCAGGGCGGTGGCGGTGGCGTACATCCTGTTCATGAAAACCTCAACGCGCCGGCAATCGCCAGCCTTGCAGCGAGCTCCATCTACTTCGAGGTGATGACGAAGTGCGCGCGGCGGTTCTTCGACCACGCGTCCTCCGTGTGCCCGGGATCGAACGGGAAATTCCTTGCCGTAGCTTACCGTCCGGATCCGGTCGGGCGGGATGCCGAGCGAGACGAGGTAGGTTTTGACGCCGACCGCACGGCGTTCGCCGAGCGCCAGGTTGTATTCCGCGGTGCCGCGCTCGTCGCAGTGCCCCTCGATTGTGATCATCCAGGTCGGGTACTTCTTGAGCACTTCGGCGTTGGCATTGACGACCGCGCGACCGGTGTCGTCGAGATCCGACGCTGTCGAGCGGGAAGAACGCCGGCTTCAGCGGCGAGTCGCGATTGAGGTCGTCGAGCGACCGGTTGGCGATCGCGTCCTCGCGAGATTGGCTGCTGCGGCACCGGCAACGAGTCCTCGACCCGCTGCGGCGGCGGCGGCGCCGGTCGGTTCGCCGGGGGCGCGGCGGTCGCAGGCGGCGGCGCGGGCTGCGCCAGGACAGGCGGCTGCTTCTTGGCGCAGGCGCCCAGGGCAATCGCCATCACGAGTGCCAGGACCATCAGGTTGAGCGTTTTCATCTGTTGGAATGTGCTTCATCGCAAGCTCCGGCTAGTTCGACCAGGACGGCGTGTAGTTGTTCCCGTCGCGCGTAATCTGCTTCACGTTGCGACCGTCGCTGGTCCGATCGTGAATACCTGTACCCGGCCGGCGCGCGTCGACGTGAACGCGAGGTGCCGGCCGTTCGGTGAGTAGGCCGGGCTCTCGTTGGTGCCCTCGCCGAAGGTGAGCTGCCGGGTCTGCCCGGAGCCGATGTCGAAGACCTTGATGTCGAACCCGGCACCGCTGCGCGCGGCATAGGCAATCTCGTTGAACGGTGCCGGCGCCCACGTCGGCCGGTCCGCATACGACTCGCTCGTCGTCAGCCGCCGCAGGTTCGTGCCGTCGGCGCCGACGATGTAGATCTGCGGCGTGCCGCCCCGGTCGGAGGTGAACGCGATCTGCGTACCGGTCGGCGACCAGGTCGGTGTCGTATCGATCGCCGGATGGTTGGTGATACGCCGCAGGCCGGAGCCGTCGCGGTTCACTGTGTACAATCTCGGGATTGCCGTCGCGGCTCGAGGTGAACACGATCTTGGTGCCGTCGGGAGAGAACACCGGCAGCCAGTTCTGCGTTCCGCCCTTGGTCGGCTCTTCCTGCAGCCCCTGGTAGATGAGCGCAATGAAGATGTCCGGGTAGCCGCGGCGATAGGACGTATACGCGATCGATCGGGCATCCGGCGACCAGACGGGCATGATGTTCAGCTGGCGGTTCGTGGTGATCCGCCGCTGGTTGGCGCCGTCATAGTCAGCCATGAAGATCTCACGCACGTCGCGGTTCTGGGTGGTGCCGACGATGCGTTCGCGGTTGCGGTCGGAGGAAAAGGCCAGCTTCGTGCGCGCGACACCCTTCAGTGCGCGTTGTGCCAGGTGGATTTCGTCCGCGATGGTGTGCGCATAGGCCCGGACGTTTGCGTCGCTGCCGCTGTATTCCTTGGCGAACACGGACTGGCGGGTCCGCACGTTGAACAGCCGGACCTGGACGCGGACGTCGCGGCCGGTCCGCTGGATCGAGCCGAACACCACCGCATCGGCGCCGAGCTCGCGCCACGCCGCGAAGGGTACCTGCTCCGGCGCCCGGGCAACCGGGACGGTGCTGTAGGTGTCGCGGGGAATGACGTCGACTTCGCGTTCGAAGTAGAGATCGTCCCACAGCACCTGGCCGATCGTCTTGCCGAGGTCCGCGGCGTCGGGCGTTGAAGAGACGAAGTCGGGCACCGCGTAGTGCGGTGGCGATCCTGGCTCGCCGCTGATCACCAGTTCCACTTCCGAAGGTTGCTGGGTGGCGGGCGCCTGTGCTTGTGGGGCTGCCGGAGGCGCCTGGCGAGCCGCGACGGTCCCGATCGCCAGCATGGCGATTGTCGCGGTGACGCCCCAGCGGCCGAGGCCGCGGTGGCGCCGCAACGCCGAAATGGAGCGGCCGAGCGACTTGTCGTAGTTGTTCATCAGCGTTGGTACTCGAATCTCATGTGAACGGTCAGCGACGGGTTCGTGAACGCCCCCGGCAACGGTGGCAGCCGCGCGGTCAACAGGAGAGCGCGTTGCGCATCGTTGTCGAGCGCATAGAAGCCGCTCGATTTCTCCACCTGGGTCGCATCGATCGTCCCGTCACGCCGGATGGTGAACTTCATCACCGTGGTTCCAACCGTGCCCTGATTCTGGTGCCAGTTGCGCTGGATGATCGAAACCATCTGCTCGAGATACTCCGGGCAGCAGAAGTTGCCGACGTCCAACTGGACGGCGCCGCCAGCGCCGCCGCCACCGGTGCTGAGGCCGAAACCCTTGCCACGCGCTGCAGTGTCGGCGACGGCCGAGCCTTCCCGCGGTTCCGGTCCGGTTGAAGCGGTACGGCTGGTGGCTTCCGCCGGGGCCTGCTGCGGCCGCGCTTGCGGACGGGTCCGGGCGTTCCGATCCGGCAGCGTCATCGCCGGCGCGGTCGGCGCCGGCGCCGTTTCGGCGCGACGCACCGGCTGCGGCGGAGCAGGGGCCTGCACCGCGCGACCGCCCATTTGCGTCATCCCGCCGGCACGCGGCCCGGGCGAACCGCCGAGGCTGATGGTCATCACCGACTTCGGCGCCTCCTGCGTCGTGTCCCGCGGCGCCAGCACGATGAGAGTGGCAATCACCGCGTGGACGGCCATCGACCACACGACCATCGGCTTCAGTTCCTGCGAGCGACGGGACCTGGCGACGATGATGTCTGTGACCGACTCGATCATTGTTCTCCGGGAAGACGGGTCACGATGCCGACGTTCTCGACCCCACCTTCCTTCAGACGGTCGAGCACGTAGATCTGGTCCTGCACGGTCAGCCGGCCATCGGTCCGCAGGAACACCTGCTTGTCCGTTCGGCTGATCATCAGCTGACGGATACGTTCCGCAATGGCGGCGACCGGTATCGACTCCTTCGCCAGGAACACGCGCTGATCCTCGCGGTAGGAAAATGGCACGTCGATGAAGACGCGCTCGCTGGCAATCTCCTGCGAGCGGCTGGCGACCGGCAACCTCACCTCCACACCACGTTGCAGCATGGGTGCCGCCACCATGAAGATGATCAGCAGGACGAGCATCACGTCGACCAGCGGAATGACGTTGATTTCCGCAAGGGTCGAGGACACGCGCCGGCCGCGGGCGAGGCGGCCGCCGCTCGGCGACGCACTGGGCAGGACCTTCGGCATGTTCTAGGTGAAGTTCCTCTCCGCGATATTGAGAAACTCGAGTGAGAAGTCGTCCATCTCGGAAGCGAACCCCTTCACCTTGGTCGTGAAGTAGTTGTAGAAGAACACCGCCGGGATGGCGGCGAACAGCCCCGCGGCAGTGGCGATCAGCGCCTCGGAAATGCCTGGGGCGACAATCGCCAGGTTGGTCGACCCGCTCGCGCCGATGCGGCCGAACGCGACCATGATTCCCCACACCGTGCCGAACAGGCCGATAAAGGGCGCGGCGCTGGCGATCGTCGCCAGGAACGTCACCCGGCTTTCGAGCTTGGTCAGTTCGGCGGTCGAGGCGCGCAACAGTGCCCGATCGACGGCAGTCAGGCTCTTCAGAGTCGGCCTGCCGGCACCGGCGTCGGCGGTTGCTGCACCGCTGCCGGCGAGCCGGAATTGGGCGTTGATCTCGGCGTAGCCCGCCTGGAATACCCCGACCAGCGGGCTGGCGGGGAGAGACGGACAGACCGCCTGGACCTCGGAGAATTTGCTGCTGCGCCGGAACACCTCCAGAAAGGTTGCACTCTGGCGGGCCACCGCGCGATACGCCCACACCTTCTGAAAGGTGATGGCCCACGACACGACGGACAGCAGGATGAGAATGCCGAGGACGGCGAGATTGATTGGGCTGAGACCAGCTATAGTGCTGCCGGTCTCGGACAGAGGGGGAGCGCCCTCCTGCACCTGTAGTGCAAGGACGAGGGTGCCAAGGCTGTGCAACGAGGCCTCCGATGCATCGTTTACGCGCCGCTGGGACAGCGCAGACAGGCGAGCGTAGCACGCAGGTCGAGTGCTGTCAAACGTATGATACGATGGAAGTTCCGCCTACATGCTGCGCTTTCTCCGCATCCGTAGCCTTGCGGTGATCGAGTCGGTCGACGTTGAGTTCGAACCCGGCTTCAACGTCTTGACCGGCGAGACCGGCGCAGGCAAGTCCATCCTGGTCGAAGCCGTCGGCTTGCTGCTCGGCGGCCGGGCCTCGGCTGACCTCGTCCGCACCGGCGAGTCGCACGCCTCGATCGAAGCGATCTTCGAGGATGACGATGGTCGCGACCTGATCGTGCGCCGCGAGATCAGCAGCACCGGCCGGAGCCGCTCCTTCATCAACGGTGCTCTGGCCACGGCTGGCGCACTGCGTGACTGGTCGCAGCGGCTCGTCGAGCTGCACGGCCAGCACGAACACCAGGCGCTCCTCGACCCGTTGACCCATCTTCCGCTCGTCGACGACTACGCCGGGCTAGACCCAGTCGTCGAACAGGTGGGGTCTGCCTGGACGGTGGTGCGCACCGTGCGCGATCAGCTGGACCGCTCGAGGATGGATGCCCGCGAGAAGGCGGCGCGTCTGGACCTCATTGCCTTTCAGCTCGGCGAGATCGAGAAAGCGGCCCCCAGGCCGGGGGAAGACGAGGAACTCGCTGCGACCAAGCAGGTGCTGGCGAGCGCCGAACGCATCCAGCGTCTCTGTCAGGAAAGCTACGCGACTCTCTACGAGAGCGACGACGCCGTGCTCGGACGGCTCGGCGGTGTCTGGAAGCGCATTGCGGAACTTGCCAGCCTCGAGCCGCAGTTTGCGACCTACGTCGACGGCCGCGACGCGATCAAGTCGCAGCTCGAGGATCTCGCCTTCTTCCTGCGCTCCTACGCCGACGGTGTCGACGCGTCGCCGGCGCGGCTCCAGCAGGTGGACGACCGCCTCGCACTGCTGGAACGCTTGAAGCGCAAGCACGGTCCGACGCTCCAGGAGGTCATCGACCGCGGCGCCGACCTGGCCCGTGAACGCGAGCTTCTCGGCGGCGCGGGACAGAAAGCGGAGGATCTGCAGCAACAACTCGCCGCTGCGACCGAGGTCTACCTGGCCGCCGCGCGCGCGCTGTCTGAGCGGCGGCGCACCGCTGCGCTGCACTTCGCACGTGAGGTCGAATCAGTTCTGGCCGAGCTGGCCATGGCCCGCACCCGCTTCGAGGTCCGCTTCAACACCGCTGAACTGCCGCCGGACGGCTGGGGTGACAGGGGCATCGATCAAGCCGAGTTCTTCGTGTCGCCAAATCCGGGCGAAGACCTGAGAGCGCTGACCCGCATCGTTTCAGGCGGCGAGTTGTCGCGCGTCATGCTGGCGTTGAAGGCGATCGGCAAGTCCGCGCCCGAAGCCGTGAAGGGGAAGAGCGTCGCTGCGGCCTCGTCCCGCACACTCATCTTCGACGAGGTCGATGCCGGGATCGGCGGCCGGGTCGCCGATGTCGTCGGCGCCAAGCTACAGCGGCTCGGCGAGCAGTTCCAGGTGCTCTGCATCACCCACCTGCCGCAGATCGCCGCCCGCGCGAGCACGCAGTTCCAGATCGAGAAGACAGTCCGCGGAGCCCGCACGGTGACCTCGGTCCGCCGGTTGAACGATGACGGCCGGGAAGAGGAACTCGCCCGGATGATCGGCGGGGCGGCGGTGAGCGACGCCGTGCGCGCCAGTGCCCGCGACCTGCTGAAAGCCGGGGCCAAACCCGCCCGCCGCGCGTCGAAACGTGCAGGCGAAAGGTAAACACAAGGCGAAAGGCGAAAGCGAAAGTTGCCCAAGAAATACCTGATCGAAACGGCCGGCTGCCAGATGAACGTGCACGACTCCGAGCGCATGGCCGGATTGCTCGACCAGGCAGGTTATGAGCCGACAAGCCACGAAACCGAAGCGGACCTGATCGTCATCAACACCTGCAGCGTCCGCGAGCGCGCGGAAGAGAAGCTGTACACCCGCCTCGGCGAGCTTCGCGTCATGCAAGACGAAACGGGAGTGAACCCAATCGTTGCGGTGACCGGCTGCGTGGCCCAGCAGGAAGGTGACGCGCTGCTGAAGAACACCAACAGCCGGGTCATCGACGTGATTGTTGGCACGCAGCGCGTGAAGATGCTGCCGACGCTGGTCGAGAACGCCCGTCGTTCGCCGTTTCCGGCCGTCGACGTTGCGCCCTGGGACGATGTCAGTTTTCCGCTTGGCATCACCCGCAGGAGCGATCCGGTCAAGGCGTTCGTCACCATCATCGAGGGCTGCAACGACCACTGCTCATTCTGCGTGGTGCCGTACACCCGGGGGCACGAACGCATGCGCCGCAAGAGCGACATCCTTGCTGACGTTCGCGACGCGGTGTCGTCCGGGCGCAAGGAAATCCAGCTCCTCGGGCAGATCGTCAACCATTACCAGGCACCCGACGACCCGGACTGCGACTTCGCCCAGCTGCTTGTCGACGTTCACGAGATTCGGGGCGTGGAGCGCATTCGCTTCGCCAGCCCGCATCCGCGCCATACCGGCGCACGGCTGATCGAAGCAATCCGCCAGTTACCCAAGGTCTGCAAGCACATCCACCTGCCGATGCAATCTGGCTCATCGCGGGTGCTGAAGGCGATGCGCCGCCGCCACACTCGCGAGGACTACCTCGAGCTCATTGCCAGCCTCCGCGAGGCCATTCCCGGCGTCGCCTTCTCCACGGATGTCATCGTCGGCTTCCCCGGCGAGACGAGCGCGGACTTCGAGGAGACGCTGTCGTTGACGGCCGCCGTCCGTTACCAGAGCATGTTCTCGTTCAAGTATTCCGTGCGGCCGAACACGCTCGCTTCGAAGCGGATGCCGGACGACGTTAGCGACAACGACAAGACTGCGCGCATCGTCGCCCTGCAGGCGCTGCAGCGCCAAATTCAGACGTCGCTGCACGAAGCCGCGATTGGCACGACGATGGACGTGTTGGTCGACTCGGCGAGCCGTCGGGCAAACGAAGAAATCTCCGGCCGCAGCTCCGGGAACACCGTGGTCAGCTTCCCGGTACCGGGCGGAGTCGAAGGGGGAGCGGCGGCAGGGTGGATTGGACGAACCGTCCCTGTCATGATCACGCGGGCGGGCCCGTACAGCGTCTGGGGCAACGCTGTGCCTGGACCACCCGGCATTGAAACTGCGTAACGAGCACCGCCATGTTGATTGAGATGACCATCAAGGGTTTGACCGTCGACCCGATCACGAACACACCGATCGTGATCCTGAAGGACAAGGACGGGAAGCGGGCGCTGCCAATCTGGGTCGGCGTCTTCGAGGCGAATGCGATCGCGTTGCAGATCGAGAACATCGAAACGCCGCGGCCGATGACGCACGACCTGCTGCGCAACATCATCACCGACCTTGACGGCACCGTCGATCGCATCGTCGTCAGCGACCTGCGCGACAACACCTTCTATGCGGTGATCCACCTGACGGTCCGCGGCGAGCGCGTGGCGGTCGACTCTCGACCAAGCGACGCGATTGCGCTGGCGCTGCGGACACGCGCGCCGATCCTGGTGGAGGAAAGCGTCATCGACAACGCCAAGAACGTCGATGTCGCCGGCGACCGAGAAGACAATGACCGGCTGCAAAAATGGCTGGAAAGCCTTGATCCAGAAGAACTTGGCAAGTACAAAATGTGATTGTCGGCCGGCCGACAATCACATGGTTTGACACCCCACGCAGCCGTCCCTACAATGGGCGCACTCCTTACCGCCCATCTCCACCTAGATGATCGTTGCTATCGCCAATCAGAAAGGCGGCGTCGGTAAGACTACGACCGCCGTGAACCTCGCCGCCGCGCTGGCTATGCGCGGCCGCAAGACGCTGCTGATCGATCTCGATCCTCAGGCCAACAGCAGCATCTCGTTTCTCGATCTCTCAACGGTGCTGCGGAGCACCTATCGACGCGATCGCCGATACCGGCTGCGAGCTGTCCGACATCATCCAGCCGGCGTCAGCTGCCGAACCTGTTCATCGCGCCGGCACGAATCGCCCTGGCCAAATTCGAGGCGCGACTGGTCGGGGAGCTGGACGCCCACTTCCGACTCAAGGACAAGATCGAGAAGCTCGCGGGCGAGTACGCACACATCGTCATCGACTGTCCGCCGGCGCTCGGCTTGTTGACGGTGAATGCGCTGGTCGCGGCAACGCACCTGCTCATTCCGATCCAGTCGTCGTATTTCGCGCTCGAAGGCACCGATGACCTGCTCGAGACGATCGAGAAGGTGCGTCAGCGGCCCAACCCCTCGCTGCGGATCCTCGGCGTCGTGATCACCATGCACGACAAGCGGACCGCGCTGGCGCGGGACATCCGCGAGCCAGATCCAGAAGGTGTTCGGCGGCAAGGTGTTCAAGACGGTGATCAGCAAGAGCGTGCGGCTGGAAGAGAGTCCGGCCTACAAGGAATCGATCTTCACGTTTGCGCCCGAGTCGAGTGGCGCGACCGACTATTACAGCCTGTGCGAGGAGGTCATCGAACGTGTCGAAGCGCGGACTGCCTGAGACGGCTGCGGATGCGCCACGACGAGCACTACGTCGAGGCGCTCGCCACGTCGACGGGAAACCCGGTCGGCCGGATGGTGCCGATCGACATGCTCGACCCGAACCCGAATCAGCCGCGGCAGGTCATGGGCGACCTGTCTGAGCTCATGGCGTCGGTGGCGGAAAAGGGCATTATCGAGCCGCTGATCGTGCGGCAGCACGGCGGCCGCTACCAGATCATCGCCGGCGAGCGCCGCTACCATGCTGCCGTGCAGGTCGGACTGCGCGAGGTGCCGGTCGTCATTCGCGAGGCCGACGATGTCGAGGTTATGGAACTGGCGCTGGTCGAGAACCTCCAGCGCAAGGACCTGACGGCGTTCGAAGAGGCGGAGGCGCTGCAGTCAGCTCGCCGCACAAGTGCGGCTATACGCACGAGGACATGGCGCGCAAGCTTGGCAAATCGCGGACGTCGGTGACAGAGTCGCTGTCGCTGAACAATATGCCGGAGGATGTGCGCAATCTTTGCCGGCTCGCCGACATTACCTCCAAGTCGACGCTGCTGCAGATCGTCCGGCAGTCAGAGCCGCAGAAGATGCTCGCCCTCGTCGGAGAAGCTGGCCGGCCAGGGCGGCGCGACACGCCAGGAAGTCCGCAAGGAAACCGCCAAAGCCGAAGCCAGGCCGGCCGAAGGCGTACGTGTTTGCCTTCCGGCCGCCGACGAAGGCCTTCGACCTGCGTCTGAGCTTCCGGAAGGCGAAGGTCGAAAAGGACGAGATCATCGACGCGCTCGAGAACATCATCCGCGAGCTGCGCGAAAGCTGATTCCCACCTGATCTCGGCGCGGCAGCAGGGCGGCGACGCGGCCGCCGCGCTGGACCCCAACACAAACTCGCATAATGCATGCAGCTCGCCCGGCACCGGGCAGGCCTGCATGCAGCGCGACCAGCGGTCCTGACCGAGCAATGCGGCCCGACTCGCAGCCGCTCGCGAATCGGTAGGAGGCAGACGCTCACCGGCGCCGCAACGTCAGCAGGCTGCACGACCGGCCGACAAGCGTAGATAAGTTAACATAACGTGTATTATGCGACTTAGCCAATATGGCCAATAGAATGGCCTTGTGGATGTTTTGCGGGTGCTGTCTAAGGTTGACGCCCTAAGGGAAATCGGCAGCAAGACCCGGCACCACGCGCCGGGTCCGGTCGTCAGCTCGATCGGTCAGGTCAAGCGGTCCAGTTCAGCGTGCGCGAACTGGCTGTCTGGCACTTCGAACTCGATTGGCCGGTGCCGGGGGTGATGCTCGAGTTCCGTCCCGGCGTCCGTAGCACCGCTGTTGAGAGCCACCATGAAGGCGACGGCTGCGTGCGGCGTCAGCCCCAGGCAACCGAACGGGATCTGGATTTCCGCGACTTTGCCGACAGCGGCCCTCAGCTCGGCGCAGTCGTCGGGCTTCGCCGCTGCCGCGGTCGCGCCACGACATTGCCGCCTCGACGCCTTCCGTCGACCAGCCGCACGAGCACGCGAGCGCCGGCCGGCTTGCAAGAAGTTGAGCTCAGCTCGAGGCCGGCGGGCCAGGACGTTGTTCATCGGTCGTGCGCCGTCGACGCGAAGAAATAGATGGTCGAGGTCGAAGCCGAACTCAATCGACGTGATGCCCGGCGCCCGCTCCGAGACCTGGTGCATCGCCCCGGCGGTCGCGGGCGACATCGACGCAGCCGGCACCGACCCATTCGAAGTAGCTGGTCACCTCGCCGTCGACGATCGGGCTGGATGAAGCCAGTCGGGCGGCTGGATCTCGACGTCAGGCGGCTGCGTGGTGATGTTGGTGACGAACAGCTCTTCCGGAATCGGCTTGTCGAGCGCCCGGTAGACGTTGCGGACATGCCGGCGGAACAGGTCGTCGAACTCGAGGTCGTGGTCCGACGAATGGTCGTCGCCGTACCACCAGAACCAGTCGCTGCCCTCGGCGATCAGCATCTCTTCGCGCGCCCGCGCCAGCGGCGCTCGTCGGACAGGCCCGGCGGCGGTGCGTCCAGCGCGCGGCGCGCGTCGGCCAACTGGCTCCAGGCGCGGTGGTCGTCCGCGTGCCCGATCCAGATGTAGAAGTCGCCGTTGATCCACGAACCCGGAAAGATGGATGGCAGCGGCTCCGTCGCATCCGCGCACGCCTCCGCCATCGTCACGGTCTGGAGGTCCGGATGCGTGCGCCAAGCCGGCGATAGAGCGCGCGCAGGAACGGCCGCCCCTGCCCCTCGTAGTGCTCCCAGGCGTTCTCGCCGTCGAGGATGACGAAGATCGTCGCCTCTTCCCCGCCGGTCGCCGCCGAATAGCGCCGGCCCGCTTCGGCCAGGCGATTGACGAAGTCGTCCGCCGCCGCCTCGGCCGACCAGCCGGCGTAGGTGAAGCCGATCAGGTCCGACAGCGTGTGGTCGCGGAAGCCGCACGCGACCGGCGCTGCCGGCCTGGCCGACCCGGTACGGGCGGTAGAGCGCTGTCCGGCTGCTCGACGTTGCCGTGCGCATCGCGGCGTGAAGCCGCGGCCCGAGCGTGCGCGCCAGGATCTCCTCGTCGGTCGCCATCCACCGGAAGCCGGCCTTGGCGACCAGCGGCACCATCGCGTCCGAGACCGATCCTTCCGACGGCCAGAGCCCGTCGGGCCGGCGGCCGAACAGCCGCTCGTGCAGGTCGACGGCGCGCGTCAGCTGCTCGGCGGCGTCCTCGGGATGGCGGAAGCGCTCCCGCGGCATGCGCGAGTGCGGGTGGGTGCGCAGGTAGATGTCGGTGTCGCACAGCAGCGGCAGGATCGGGTGGTAGAACGGCGAGGTCGACAGCTCGACCTGGCCGCGCGCGCGGCCGCCTCGCGGTATTCCGGAATCGACCGCGCTGGAGGATCTCGAGCTCGACCGCGCGCAGGGTCAGCTTGTCCTCCTCGGTGAAGTCCGCGCCCCTTGGCGACGAGCGCCCGCACGCGCGGCGTCGCCGTCGTAGATAGAACGGATCGATCCAGACCAGCTTGTGCCAGACCTGCAGGTCGCGCAGGTCGTCGGCCGAGAACTGCGCCGCCTGTGCGCGCGGCGCTGAGCCGGCGTGCCGTTCGCCCCGCGCCGCGCCAGCAGCTCGGCATAGCGCGGATACGGATCGATCATCCGCGGCCGGTGCGCGTGGAAGAAGTTCTCGACGCAGAAGGCGCGCTCGTCCTCCGTCAGCTGATCGGCCGCGCTTGAGCCCGAGCTCGAGGTGGCGGTCGCGCGCCTCGTCGCGCGCGAACGCCTCGAGCTGCACCAGCATCGACGGCACGAGGTTGAAGGTCATCTTGCACGCCGGGGAACTCGCGCAGCAGCGCGACCATGCCCCAGTAGTCCTTCAGCGCGTGCAGCCGCACCCACGGCAGGATGTGCTCGCCGGTCACCAGGTCCTGGTAGAACGGCTGGTGCATGTGCCACAGCAGTGCGACGCGCGTCATAATCGGCTGGGCCCGCCTCGTGTTCGCTATGCGCATCATCGATCGCTACGTGATCCGGCAGGTGCTGCTGCCGTTCGCTCCTCGGCCTGCTGGTCTTCACGTTCATCTTCATTATTCCCGGCCTGATCGAGCTACGCCGAGACTTCATCGCCAAGGGCGTACCGGCGCCGGTGGTCGTCCGGCTGATGGTGACGCTGATGCCGCAGGCGCTGGCGCTGACCATCCCGATGTCGCTGCTGCTCGGCTTGCTCGTCGCCTTCGGCCGGCTGTCGGCCGACCGCGAGTTCGTCGCGCTGCAGGCCTGCGGCGTCAGCCTGCGTGCGCCTGCTCCGCCCGGTCGGCGTGCGTCGCGCTGGTCGGCTGGGCGGCCACCTCCTACGTCCTGCATCGTCGCTCATGCCCGCGAGCAACCAGGCCTTCCGCGAGATCACCTTCAACATCATCGCGCGAGCGGCCGAGGGCGAGGTGAAGCCGCGCGTCTTCTTCGACGGACTTCCCCAACCTCGCTGCTCTACGTCCGCGACGTGCCGCCGACCGGCGGCGGCTGGAACGACGTGTTCATGGCCGACACCGCGGCCAGGTCAGGCCCGATCCGTCTACCTGGCGCGGCGCGGACGGGTGCGCATCGATCGCGAGAAGCGGACCGTCGAGATGCGTGCTCGAGGACGGGGCGCGGCACACGTCGCGCCGGCGGGCGATTACCGAGGTCGTGCCGGTTCGACCGCAGGTGCTCGAGCGTCGATCCGGACAGCGATGTTTCCGCGCGGCGGCATCCGCCAAGGGCGACAGCGAGATGACCATCGCCGAGCTGCGCGCCGCGCATCGCCGAGCTGCGAACGCGACGGCGTCTCGCACGCACAACCAGCTGATCGCGATCCACCGGAAGTTCTCGATTCCGGTCGCCTGCCTGGTCTTCGGCCTGATCGGCCTGGCGCTCGGCGCCACCAACCGCCGCGACGGCACGCTCGGCAGCTTCGTCGCTCGGCCTCGCTGGTGATCTTCGTCTACTACGTCCCGCTGTATCTCGGGCCCGCGATGGCCAAGGGCGGCTTGATCGCGCCATGGCTGGCGGCGTGGCTGCCCAACATCGTCCTCGGCTGCCTCGGCGTCGCGCTGTTCGCGTGGCGCGACCGCGTCGCCGATCAGCCGCTTCGCCTCGCGCTGCCGGCGTTCCTGCGCCGGCCGCCGGCTAGGCCTGCGCCGGCGCAGCAGGACGCGGTGCCCGCGGCCCGGCCGACGGCTCCGCCTGCCATGCCTCGAGCATCCTCGACCGCTACGTCGCCGCCGATGCTACCTCCGGATCCTCGCGCTGTCGGCGCTCGGCCTGGCCGGCGATCTTCTACATCTCGACGTTCATCGACCTGTCGGACAAGGTGTTCAAGGGCGACGCGACCTGGCTGATGCTCGGTCGCCTACTTCTGGTACCTGACGCCGCAGTACGCCTACTACATCCTGCCGCTCGCGGTGCTGCTGGCAACGCTCGTCACGATCGGCGTGCTGACCAAGAACAGCGAGCTGATCGTCATGAAGGCGTGCGGCATCAGCCTGTATCGCATCGCGCGTGCCGATGCTGTGCTGCGGCTGTCGTCGTCGGCGGCGTGCTGTTCGTGCTCGAGCAGAGCATCCTCGGCCCCGCCAACCGCCGCGCCGAGACACTCAACTCGGCGATGCGTGGCGCACCACGAGGCGCTCGGCCTGCTCACCCGCAACTGGCTCGTCGGCAGCGACGGTGACATCTATCACTACAACTTCTTCGATCCGCAGACGGCCACCATGGACGGCCTGTCAGGTCTTCGAGTTCACGACGGCATGCGGCGCCTCGCGCGCCGCACCTTCGCGCAACGCGGCGTTTACGCCGGCGACGAGCGCGGCCTCGATCCCGAGTTGGAAGCTCGAACACGGCTGGCAACGCGTGTTTGGCGACGAGGGCGGCGCCCAGCAGCTTCGTGCCGTTCGACAGCGAGGACAAGGTGCTCGAGTCCGCCGCGTACTTCGCCACCGAGGCGCCCGACGCGCGCTTCATGAGCTACTCGCAGCTGCACGACTATACGGAGCGGCTGCGCGCCAGCGGCTTCGATGTCCTGGAGCAGCAGGTGGCGCTGGCGCGGAAGATATCGTTTCCGTTCGTCACGCTCATCATGACGCTGATCGCCGTGCCGTTCGCTGTCACCACCGGCCGCGGCGGCGCCATGGCCGGCGTCGGCGTCGGCATCGCCCTCGCTATCACCTACTGGACCGCGATCAGCGTCTTCGCCGCGCTGGGCAGCGGCGGCCTGCTGGCGCCGTCGCTTGCCGCCTGGACGCCGAACCTGCTCTTCGGCGCCGGCGCCGCCTACTTGCTGCTGCGCGTCCGGACGTGAATTCGCCGGCCGCGAACGCCACGCCGGGCTTATCACTTCACATACCGTACTTCGTCGAACCAGAACTGCCCCGCGTCTCCCGGCCTCAGGTTGACGGTATCGACCACGAAGAGCACCGAGCGGACCGCGGCGAGATCGGCCGCGCCGGAAGCGCCCTCCTCCACGGCCGTCATGTGTGCGAACGGCACGAACACCTGGCGCGGCGTTTCATCGAGGTAGACGGATCGCCGCCACCGCTGACCGCTGGCGCCGCCCGCCGGCGCGCGAAGCTGCACCGAGAAGCGCATCGGCCGGTCGGCATGCGCCATGAAGGCGATGCCTTCGAACTGCGGCAAGGTCGGCCCCGCTGGCACGGCGACTGCGACGTACGGACCCTCCGCGGCCGCGCCGCTCAGCGCGTAGCGAACGAGCAGCTGCGTCCCTGGCAGGGCGCGGATCACATCCAGCCTCCCCGTCGCGCGCGGCGCTGGTTTCGAGGGTCCACCCGACCGCGGGACCGTCCGCGTACAGCGATGCAGACGCTGCGGCCGGCACTTTTCTGGGGCCGGCGCGGCACGTCCCCAATCGCCGACGTAAATCGGGTTCGACAGCAGCCAGGGCATTCCGCCTGGCCGCCCTCCGGGCAGTTCCACCTCCACCCGGTAGACTGCGCGCTCGGGACCGACTTGCTGCGCCAGCACCGGTGCCGCAGCGGTGGCACTAGCAACGCCGTCCTTGTACAGGGTGATGATTGCACCGGCAGGCGCGTTGCTGCTCACGCGCAGCGTGACCGCGCCAGCCGCCGCGAGCACCTCACCCTGCTCCGCGCGGTTGCTCCCGCTGGTTGCGGAAAACGACAGCGCCGCAGGTCCGGCAAACGCATCGACGATGGTGAAGAGGCGACCGCCGGCGATCGCCTCGACGACCGAGCGCGGCGTCCTGCTCCGCGACGCCCTCGAGCCGGACGCCGGGCAGCGCCACTGAGAACGTCCGGAACTGGCTCTCGTACGACGGCAGGTGCAGCGAGGCACGGCTGTCGTACGGTTCACCGTAACCCGCAGGCCGAGCCGCGCATGCGCGTCCGCCGCCGCCACCGCGACGACACGCCTGTACTGCGTCAACGCATCCCATCGCCGCAGCACCGCGGCAGGCCGATCGAGCAGGGTCGCCAGCGACTCGCCGCGGGCCGGAACGGGTAGGTCAACAGCACGCGAGCCAGGTCGAGCGTGCGTTCGTCGCGCCATTCGCTGTCGCCGTTCAGCCATTCGAGGCCGTCGACTGGCGGCGCCCAGTCGCGTCCACCGCAGCTCGGCCTCGCGCCGACCCCGGGTGCGCCGCGATCGACACCCCGCCGAGCCTGCCGATGTCCTCGACGACGTCCCGCGGCTCGCCGGCCAGCGGATACGGCGCCTGCGGCAGCCCGAGGGCGACGACGTGCCCCCCGTCGGTGCTGATCTCGACGGCGTCGATGCACGAGCACGCCCTGGCGATACCGCGGCGGCATCCGGGCTCCGCGTCGCGTCGCCGTGGTCGGTGACGACGACGAAGCCGAGCCCGGCGCGCGCAGCGGCCGCGGCGACCTGCGTCGACCGTGCCGCTGCCGTCGGAGCGCCTGGTGTGCACGTGCAGCGCCGCCACGGATCGACGCCGGCAACGACTGCACCGCCGGTAGCGTGTCCGCCGCGGCCGGCAGCCACGCGTACCAGCCGGCGGCGATCAGCAGCCGCCGCTGCAAGCGACGGCGGGTACGCATCTGAACGCCCTGCTCACGCGCGCGGATGGAACCGGTCGTAGATCGTGCGCATTCGCTGCTCGAGCACGTGCGTGTAGATCTGCGTCGTCGACAGATCGGCGTGGCCAAGCATCATCTGGATGGCGCGCAGGTCGGCGCCACGCTCGAGCAGGTGCGTGGCGAACGAGTGGCGCAGCATGTGCGGACTGAGCGTGCTGGTGAGCCCTGCCTGTCGCGCGTAGCCCTTGAGGATCTTCCAGAAGCCGACGCGGGTGAGGCCGGCGCCGCCGCCGCGGGCGTTGACGAACAGCCGCGGGCTGGTCCGGCGCCGCAGCAGCGCCGGGCGCGCCTCGCGCACGTAGCGCCCCACCCACGCCGCCGCCTCGTCGCCGATCGGGACGATGCGCTGCTTGTCGCCCTTGCCGGTGCAGGTCAGGTACGAGGCTTCGAGGTTGACGTCCGCCGGACGCAGCCCGATCAGCTCGGAGACGCGCATGCCGGTCGCGTAGAGCAGCTCGATCAGCGCGCGATCGCGCAGCCCGCGCGGCGTCGTGACGTCGGGCTGGGCGATCAGCCGATCGACGTCTCCGACCGAGAGGTAGCGCGGCAGCACCTTCCACGCCCGCGGCGGGCGCAGGTCGTCGGCCGGGTTCGCCGTCAGCCGGCCGTCGATCACCAGGAAGCGGTAGAAGCCGCGGTAGCAGGCGATCGGCCCGCGCCACCGACCGCGGCGACCGTCCTTCGGCCATCAGGTCGCGGACGAACTCCTCGAGGTCCGGTCGCGACAGGCGCAGCCAATCGGCTTCCCGCCCGGCGGCGAAGGCGGCGAGCAGCTGCAGGTCGCGCGCGTAGCTCTCGACCGAGTTCGCCGCCAGCCGGCGCTCGACGGTGAGGTGCGTCAGATAGGCGTCCACCTGGGACGCGGAGGGCGCTGCCACGTGACGTCCTGCGAACGGTAGAATTGTAGCCGTATGCCCAGTGCGTTCGAAGTGGCAGTCGCTGCCGACCGAAGCGATCAACCCGTCCAGCCTCGACATCGACAAGCTCGGCGCCGACGACATCGTCGACCTGATGATCAACGAGGATCGCAAGATGCTCGCCGCGGTGCAGCGCGAGCGGGAGCGGATCGCCGTCGGCGTCGAGATGATCGCCACCGCGCTGCGCAAGGGCGGCCGCATCATCTTCGTCGGCGCCGGCACCAGCGGCCGGCTCGGCATTCTCGAGTCGGCCGAGATGCCGCCGACCTTCAGCACCGACCCGATCGCTGGTGCAGGCAATCATGGCCGGTGGCCGCGATGCGATCTTCGCCGCCAAGGAAGGCGTCGAGGACAACTACGAGGAAGGCGCCCGCTCGATCACGCGCCTGCGTCCGACCAAGAAGGACGTCGTCGTCGGCGTCTCGGCCAGCGGCATGACGCAGTTCGTGCGCGGCGCGCTGACGCGCGCCCGCAAGACCGGCGCGCGGATCATCTTCGTGACCTGCGATCCCGGCACCGAGCTGCAGACGTTCGTCGACCTGACGATCTCGCCCGGCGTCGGCGCCGAGGTGATCGCCGGCTCGACCCGGCTCAAGGCCGGCACCGCCACCAAGCTGGTGCTCAACATGCTGACCACCGGCGCGATGATCCGCATCGGCAAGACCTACGGCAACCTGATGGTCGACGTGCAGACCGGCTCCGAGAAGCTGAAGGATCGCGCCCGGCGCATCGTCAACATCGTCACCGGCCTCGACTACGACGAGGCCGACAAGCTGCTGAAGCGGGCGCACTGGAACGTCAAGGCGGCGATCGTGATGCAGAAGACCGGGCTGCCCTATCCGAAGGCGCTGTCGCGGCTGCGCAAGGCGCACGACTCGATGCGGGAGGCGCTCGGCGAGGACATCGAGCCGCGGCTGCGCGGCATGCTGCAGGGTCACGCCGAAGCCGCCTCGATCATCATCGGCACGCCCCGCCTGACGGGTGCCTTCCGCCTGCCGCCGGTCCCGAAGGCGCCGCGGACACCTCGCACGCCTCGCACCGCCGCCGCGCCCAAGCCGGCCGCCCCGCCAAAGCCCGCTCCTCCAGCGAAGACCGCCGCCGCGCCCAAGCCTGCGTCGGCGCCGAAGGCGGTTGCGGAGCCGGCGGCAAAAGTCGCGGCCCCTTCACGCGTCAAGCTGTAGCCGCGAGGCCGCACCGCGATCGAGGTAGAGGTCGACGCGTCGGTGCGTCTGCAGGAACGATGCAGGCAACCTTGTCGTCAGCGGCCCGCGGACAGCGCGCTCGATACACTGCGCCTTGCGCTCTCCGTTGGCCATCAGCACGATCGCCGCGGACTTCAGGATCGTTCCCATTCCCATCGACAGCGCTTCGGCAGGCACCAGGTCCGGGTTGTTGTCGAACAGCGCCGCGTTGTCGCGGCGCGTTCCGGGGTGGAGCACGACGCGGTGGGTGGATGCCACCAGCTCGTCGCCCGGCTCATTGAAGCCGATGTGGCCATTGGCACCAATTCCCAGCAACTGGAGATCGATGCCGCCGGCGCGCTCGATCGCCGTCTCGTAACGTTCGCATTCGCGGTCGGGGTTGGCGGCCATCCCATCCAGAAAGTTGATGCGTGACTGCTCGAGATTGATGCCGTCGAACAAGTGCGCCTGCATGAACCGGCGAAAGCTGCCCGGATGGCCCGCGTCGATTCCGGCGAACTCGTCCAGGTTGAACGTGACCGTGGCGGAGAAATCGATAGCGCCACGCTGGTACTGCTGCCGCAACTCGGAGTAAAGACGCACCGGCGTCCGGCCGGTGGCGAGGCCGAGAACGGCCGACGGCTTGGCGCGCACGATGTCGGCGATGCGCTCCGCCACTGCATGCGCCGATGCCTCGGGCGTGTCGAAGACCCTGATATTCACCGGCGCCAATCCGTCCCGCTCATCGACAACGGCGGGTGTGCCTCGATGCCAATTCCGCGCATCGACTTATGGTACATTGCCACTTTCCATGAGATTCGATGCATTCCGGGGCCGGCGCCTCGCGCAGAGGTGCATGTCGGCGTCGGCGATGCTCTTGCCGGGAACGCTCGCTGTCGCAGCCATGCTGCTCAGCGCTCCCGCTCTACGCGCCGGTGCGCCCGAGAAGTCCACCGCGGCGCTGCTCGCCGCGGTGGGAACCGGCTCGGTCGACGCCATCCAGCGCGTTGTCTCCGAGGCGGTGAGCGGCGGCTTCGGTGCAATCGTCGTCCCCGCCGACCTGTATCGATCTCCCGCCGCACAGGGACTTGATCCGCTGGACGAGATCGTGCGCCAGGCGCACGCCCAGGGGCTTCCGGTTCACGCGGCCATCGAGCTGAAGGCTGTCACTGCAGCGGACGAGTTCCCGCCGTCGCGGGCGCACGTCGTCTATCAACACCCGGAGTGGCTGATGGTGCCGCGGGCGATCGCTGTCCCGCTGCTTGCCGTCGATCCGCATGCGCCCAACTATTTCGGCGAGATTGCGCGCTGGACGCGCGCCAACAGCACACGCCTTCCGGCGGTGTCGTTGTCGCCACTCACTCCAGACGCCAGGTCCTTCATTGCGGCAGCGGTCAAGAACTTCGTCACGCGCTATGCCGTGGACGGGCTGGCGTTAGACGCGTTGAGCTACCAGGGCGACGACTTCGACTACAGCCGACGGGCGACCGACCTGTTCCGCGCATCGATGCGCGCGACGCTCGACGCCGCCGCCCTGGAGCGGATGAACGCAATCGAGGCGATCGATCCGTTTGCCTACGCGAACGAATACCCCGCCGAGTGGCGGCGCTTCCGGATGGACAGCCTCACCGAACTGGTTGCGGCAGTGCGGCGCTCGGTCGAAGCGGCCCGGCCAGGCACGATGGTCAGCGCGGCACTGACGGGTGCGGACACCGCCCTCGACGAATACGCCGAGGAGTGGATGGGCAACCGTCTGGTCGACGCCGTCACCAGGCGTGCAGCCGAGCCCGGCACCGTCATGTTCGCCCCGCTGGCCCGCTGACCCGGCGATGGCCGACCGCTTTGCCGCGGCCCGACGCGTGCTGCAGCGCGCGATCGCGGAACGAACGTCGCCAGCCGCTGTCGTCGAAGTCGGCGACAGCACGCGGCCTCTCTGGCGCGAACCCTTCGGCGCGCTCACGTTCGACCCGCACGCCGCCGCCGTCACCGAAGACACCGTCTTCGACCTTGCCTCGCTGACCAAGGTTCTTGCAACGACGCCGTTGCTGATGCGCGAGGTGGAGCGCGGCGGGATCGCGCTCGACGATCCGGTCAGTAGCCACATCGCCGGCTGGCGGCAAGCCGATCGTGCATCGGTCACCGTGCGCGACCTGCTCGCCCACTGCTCCGGCCTGGCGCCGCACCGCCGCTTCTACCTCGAACTGCGTGGCCGCGCCGCCTTCGAGCCGGCGATTTGCAGCGATCCGCTCGATTACGCGCCGCGGACACGATCCGTCTACAGCGATCTTGGATTCATGCTGCTCGGATTTCTGCTCGAGCGTGGCAGCTCACTCCCGGCGCGCTTTGCCGCGATGCTCTCGCAGATGGGCGGGATCCAGGACCTGCAGTTCAATCCGCCGGAACTCTGGCGCGGGCGCACGGCGCCCACGCAGATCGATCCATGGCGCGGCCGCCTGCTGGTCGGCGAGGTCGACGACAACAACACCTGGGCCCTCGGCGGCGCCGCCGGTCAGGCGGGGCTCTTCGGCACAGCGGCAGCCGTTGGCGAATGCGCGCGTCACCTGCTGCAGGTTCTTGCCGGCCGGGTCGGCGTGTTCCGCCGCGACACGCTGAGAACGTTCGTGACGCGGCGGCCGGACGTGCCAGGCAATTCGCGCGCCCTCGGCTGGGACACGATGCTGCCGACGTCGTCCTGCGGCACGCGGATGTCCGCGGCCGCATTCGGCCACACCGGTTTCACTGGGACGTCGTTGTGGATCGACCCGGTCCGCGGCGCCTATGTCGTGCTGTTGACCAACCGCGTCCATCCGACGGCGGCGGACCAGCCGATCGGCGAGGTGCGGCGCGCGCTGCACGATGCCGTCTTCGAAGGGTGGGACACTGCCGGCGCGAGCTGACGCCGCCTAACGAGTCGGCCGAACCGGCAGGCCCGGGCCGTTACGGGACGGACCGCCGGCGCCACCCCCTGGAGGTGCACCACCGCGGGGTGCTCCCGGCGCGCCGCCGCCGCGAACGCCGCCCGGGCGTTGCGCCCCCTCGGCCCCGGTGCCCGCACGGGTGCTCGCCTGGGTGCCGACGAATATCCATTCGTTGTATTTGTCGCGGCCGTTGAACAGTGCGAGTGACTTCGCAGTGCTCTTGCTGGCGACGCCCATGATGCCGCCTGCGGGGGCGCCGCCAAGACCGGACGCGGTCCGGCTGAGCGGACCGCCGGCTCCGGACGTGTTGCTCGCCCCGGGAGTCCCGGTCGTTACGCCGGGGCGCTGCCCGGGCTGTGCGCCTGTGCCGGGAGCTGCGCCCTGCCCGGGCATCGGCGCACCCGCGCCGACTGGCTGAAAATCATCACCGGTGATCGGGTCCTTGTATTTCTTGCGCAGGAACTTCTCGGTGACCAGGACGTCGACTGACGGAGGAAACGCGCCGGCGTACTTGCGCTGGAACATGGCGATGGCGCGGCCGTACTGATTGCCGCGGAAGATGAGCTCCGCTTCGCGCTCCCGCAAGCTAATCGTCCGCCACACCGGCATTGCCGCGGTCATCATGATCGCCATGATGGCCATGCCGACGAGCAACGCCGCCATCGCGTAACCCGCCTCGCCGCCGCGTTGCTTCACCTGCATGGTCCGCCCTGGGGAATGGCTAGGTCACGGTCAGTACGGTCACGGCTGTGCTGATAGCACCGTTGGCATCGGTCTGCGTCACGCGCACCGTCTTGCTGCCGGCCGACTGGTAACGATGCGTCACCGTCGTGGCCGCAGTGATTGCGCCGAGGTCGATCCGGTCACCGTCGCCGAAATCGACTACCACGCTCCGCGCCGACGACCCCGCAGGCGGCGTGATGGTAAAGGAGAAGACGGTGGTCACGGGCCCTGATGGCGGTGTAGCGGTCAGGGTCACACCGGGCGCGGCGTTCACGGTTTCGGTGACCGACGTCGAGAAGGTATCGCCCTCGCCAGTAGCCGTCGCGGTGATCGTGTAGTTGCCAGGGCTGGCGTAGGTGTGCGTGACGCCTCGCGCGGCGGCGACCGTACCGAGATCGGTCGCGGTGCCATCGCCCCAGGTCACGACCACGCGCGGCGTCGTTCCGGCGGCCGGCGTGACGGTGAGCGTCACCGGCTGACCGGCGATGCCGGGCGTCGGTGTTACGGCCAACGCTACGCTCGTGGCGGCGCCGACGGCGATCGCGGTGGTTGCCGGGGTAGCCGCACCGGCAAGGGCGGTGACCGTCGCCGCACGGTTGGTCGTCAGCGTGACGCTCGCATTGCCGCTCGCGTCAGTGGTTGCGACCGACGAGGACAGGGTGCCCGCGGTGGTGCTGAAGGTCACCGGTACGCCGACCAGGCGGTTGCCATTGGCGTCGAGCGCGGCGGCAACGACGTTGACGGTACCGCCGGTGGCCGGAACCGTCGAAGGGGTGGCGGTGACGATCACCGACTTGGTGGCGGCCGAACCAATCGTCACCTGCACGACGTTGCTGGCGGTCGTCGTCGTTGTCGTCGTCCCACTGGTAGTCGTCGTTGTGCCCCCCGTGCCGATACCGCCCGAGGTCGCCCGGATCTCGGCGATGCCTGAGGAATTGCCGGCGCTGAACGTCGTCGTCGCAAAACCGTTGCGGGTCTGGACCGTCGTTTCGCTCAGCGAGCCCATCGACGCCCGGAACGTCACCGTCGTGCCGTTCTGCACCGGCGTACCGCTCGATTCGGCGACGAAGGCGGTGATCTCGGTGCTACCGCCAAGCGGCAGCGTCGACGTCCCCGCCGACACGGAAATCGTCGAACTGCTCGGCGCCAGCAGCGGCACCTTGTTGCACGCACCAACGGCGAGCGCCAGCACGACGCAGGCGATGCTCGCCAGCGCGGGCGCGCGGAAACAGCCGGCCCTTCTACCTGCCCTACTTGCCACGGTCATCATCACCACTCGGAATACGGGGTTCCATCGAGCGAGCTCTGTTCGGCACCGCTCTTCACGTCGTAGATGCCCGGCTCGGCCGACGGGTTGCTCGGATCGGCGTCGGACATCGTCGTCTGCCAGGTGTCAGCTGAGTTCGTGAACGGGTCGACCGGGACCGCCCGCAGGTACTTTTCCTCGACCAGCGCCGGCAGCGACGCCGGGTACTTGTTCTTGTCGGCGTAGAACTGGTCGATCGCGTCGCGCATGCGGAAGAGATTCTCTTTCAGCGTCGCTTCCTTCGCCCGCGTCACGCTGTTGCCGTAGATCGCCAGGCCAACGCCGGCCAGGATCACGATGATCACCATCACGATCATCAGCTCGATGAGCGTGAACCCCGCGGAACGGCGGAAGGCGCGCATCTACCAGTCCCGGTATTTCGTGCCGTCGAGCGCCTTGGCGTCGCTCTTCGTGTAGACGTCGAACACGTTCTGGCCGCCCCAGGAGGTCGCGGTCGGGCTGTCCTGGTACGATCGCAGCCCCCACTCGCTGCTGTTGGTCATCGGATCGGTCGGCACCCGGCGCAGGAACTTGAGCTTGCGCCCGGAGGCGTCGCCTGCCGCCGACACGCCCTCGACCAGCGTCTCGAGGTCCGGTGGATATCCCTCGCTGCCCGGCTTCAACTCGGTCATCGGGATCAATGCCCTGGTCGACCGCATCCTTGAACTTGTCGATGCCGTGCGCATCTCGCGCAGCTGCCGCCGCAGTTCGGCTTCCCGCTGCCGCTGCGACGTCACCTGCGCCAGCGGCATCACCGCCGACGCGAGGATCAACAGGATGGCGGTCACGACCATCAGCTCGACGAACGTATACCCGTCAGCCGCCCGGCTTCTCACCGCACCGTCACGGGCGGTACGGGCGCGAACTGCAGGCCAGGCCGGCGCCGCCAGGCGCGGCGCCGGTGCCGGTCACGGTGAGGTTCGCCGGTCCGGCGCCGACCGCATCGAACAGGACGGCACCGACCAGTCCGGTGCCGGCCACGCCGGTCGTATCGCCGGTGCGGACGATGGCGATGTCGATACGGCCGGCGGCGGCGTCTACCTGCTGGTTGAACAGGGCGGCCACGCCACCAGTTCGCATGAAGCTGCCTTCCTGTACTGTGCGCACGCGCAGCACTGCCGGGTTGAAGGTGATGGTCAGCGACAGCGAGGACAGGCGGGCGGCGCCGGTCACGGAGATCGGCACGGTGTACGGCCCGCCACCGACGCGGAACTCGGTGCCCGGCGGCGACACCAGCACCTGACCGCCCGAACCGGCGGGAGCCGCGGTACCCAGTGCCGACGTAACCGGGGCCGGAACCAGCGGCGCCGTTGGCCCGGTCGCGGGCGGAGGCGCTGCTGTCGCCGGCGGTGTCAGCGGAGCCGGCGCGGGGGCCGGTGCAGCTGGCTGCGGCGGCAGCGTCGTCGTGCCCGGCTGTTGATTACTGCCGGGTGGCACAACGACTGTACCGCTGCCGGCTGGGAGGGTCGCGCCAGCCGGGGCAGCCGCGCCTGGGGCGCCACCTGTCGGAGCTGCTGCGTTCGGGTCGGCCGGCGGCGCGCCGGGCGTAGCGACCGGGGCGACATCGGCGGGATCGGCGCTCGGCAGGGCAATCAGCGGCGGTGCGCCACCGAGGCCGAGATTCTGCTGCGTGCCGATGTAGATCGGGCTCAGATCCTGCTGCGTCAGCTCGTGCGTGCGGACGATGCGCGGCGTCAGCAGCATGACGATGTCGGTCTGGGCGATGGAGTTGTCGTTGCTCGAGAAGAGCTGCCGGACGATCGGCAGCCGCAGCAGCCCGGGAAGCCGCGCAGCGACCGCCGCTCGTCTTCGCGCAGCAGGCCGGCCAGCAGCGTCGACTCGCCGTCGCGCAGCCGCAGCCTCGTCGTCACTTTGCGCGAGCCGAACGACGGCAGGTTCTGGCCGGCGATGTTGACGTCGGCGCCGAGCGTGCTGCTCTCGACGCGAGGTCGAGGATGATGTCGTCCTCGAAGGTCACGCGCGGCGTCATCTCGACGATGACGCCGACCGGCCGGTAGGTGAACGAGGTCAGCGGCTGGGAGTTGGCGCCGCCCTGGGCGATCGGCGTGAACGTCGTCGACGGCATCGGGATCTCGCTCGCCGAGGTTGAGCGTTTAGCTTCTGACCCTCCGCGCCGCGCAGCTGCGGCTTGGCGATGAGCTTCGTTTCGGTGTCGCTCTCGAGGAAGCGGACAACCGCCGACGGCACGGCCAGGTAGAAGTCGGCCGTGCTGATGCCGCGCGAGATCGTGTTGGCGTTGAACGGCCGCGAGGTCAGAGTCGTGTCACCGGTCGTGCCGGTTCCGGTCCCCGTCCCCGTGCCTGTCCCCGTCGATGCGCGCGTCCGCCTCCGGCGAGAACACGGCATTGATCGAGTAGGTACCGAGGTCGAGGCCGAACTGCTTCGCCCGCTTCCGGTTCACCTCGAGAATCTGCACGTCGATGACCACCTCGGCGCGCGGCTTGTCGTTCGACTCGATCATCCGCTCGATGATCGCCGCGACATTGGTGGTGGCGCGCACGGTGATGGTGTTCGCCGTCTTGTTGGCGCGACCATCGGCTGCACCGGCCGCCGCCGACCCGGATCACCGTGTTGATGATCTGCGCCAGCTCGGTCGCGTCGGCGTGCGAGATGAAGAACGTCCTGATCACCTGCTCGTCGTACTGCGCCCGCTTCTGCGGGTTGTCCGGGATGACCATGATCGTCCGCTGGTTGACGACCTTGTAGAACAGCTGGTTCGCCGTCAGGATCTGGTTCAGCGCCTCCTCGAGCGTCACGTCGTCCAGCTGCACCGTGTAGGTGCGATCCTGGAACGTGTTGTCGTAGGTGACGTTGATGCCGGTCGACATGCCGATCGAAGTTGAGGATGTCGCGCAGGTTCGTGTTGTTGAAGCGGATCCGCGCAGCACCGTCGTCAGGTTGAACAGCGGCGGCGGCCCGCTCTGCCGCGCCGTGTCGCGCATCTGCTGCATCGACGTGCGCGGCTGCGCCGCCTCGACCTGGTCGCGGATGCGCCGTTCGATCTCGAGCACCTTGGCCGCCATCTGCCGGTTCGGCGGGTCGAACTCGCTGGCGCGGCGGTACTCGCGCAGCGCCTCTTCGAGCTGCCCGCGCGCTTCGAAGATCCGCGCCTGATCGAGGTGCAGCAACGAGGCGCTGATCATCGCCCGCTCGAGGCGATGCGTAGTCCGCCCGGTCCGGGTCCTCCTGCACGCGCGCGTCGATACTGCTCGACGGCGGTGTCCCAGTCGCCGAGCACGCGCGGCACTGTCGCCGCGGCGGAACGACCGCCCGGCGGCGCAGCCGGCCAGCAGCGTGGCGATGCGACCAGCGCCACCGTGCGCGCCAGCGGCGTGCGAACTCGCGCGCGGCGACGCGCACCCGTCATTGCTAGCTGTGTTGACTGCATCATTGTCCTGACAGTCGAATCGTCTGCCGGCCACGGCCGTCCAGGTACGCCAGTTCGGCCGAGTCGGCGCCGATCCGCAGCACCCGGTAGCGGCCCTCGAGGATATCGCCTTCTTTTCCGTAGACGACGGTGCCGCGGCCGTCGCTGAGCACCGCGACCCGCGGCGCATCGGCGCGCTCGTCGATCACGCCGATGAACTTCAACGGAATCGGCGGCGGCGGCGGCGGCCCGGTCGGCACCGGGCGGCTGATAGTCCGGCTCCGGCGGCGCTGCCGGCTGGCGGCGAGGGGCCCGGCGACGGTGCCGGCTCCGGCCGCCGCCGAAGCGGAACGGGTTCCGCTCCTCCTGGCCGAGCGGTCGCCGCTCGCCTTCAGCAGCTCCAGCTTCACGTCCGCCACCGGGACATCCCGCCCCGTGGCAGCGGCGCCGCGCGCTGCCGGATTAGACGGGCGCACGGCGGCCGCGGCCGGGCTCCCGCCGCCGGCCGGTTCGTCACCGCCAACGCGGACCAGACGACGCCCACCAGCACGACTACCAGCGCCGCGAGCAGACGGCCTCGCGGCGCGTCTTCGCGGTCATTGGCCCGCCGTCCTGTAGTACGTCGACAGCTCGAGGTTGACCGACCAGCCGTTGTCGTTCTCGGCGTCTTCGGCCAGCTCGACGTTGTCGATGACGACGAATTCCGGCGCGGTCTCGAGCTGGTGGATGAACGCGCGCATGTCGCTGTAGCTGCCGGCGAGCTCCAGCTCGATCTGCAGCCGCGTCAGCGTGCTTCCCGCTCTTCGACCGGCTCCGCCGACGGCGTGGCCGTAACGGAGATTCGACTGCCGCGCCAGCTGCGCCAGCCGCAGGTGCGTGAGCCGGCGGGCCCCGGCCAGGTCGGCGGGCAGCACGCTGCGATAGAAGGTGTCGAGCTCGGTGCCGGCGCGCGTCCTTGCCCGTCAGCGTGCCGTTGGCCGCGCGAAGTCCTGCCGCGCCGCGGCGAGCGCCTGCTCGGCGGTCGGCATTGCGCTGCTCGATGTTGGCGACGCGCTGCGACAGCGGATAGACGACGAACGCGTAGGCCAGCATGTTGAGCACGAACGTGACGAGCAGCGGCACCAGCGTCGCGCCGTTCGTCGGCGATGCGCCGGATCAGCGCGCCGGGGCGCGCGGTCGCTCACTGCCCCACCTCGGCCGGCGGCGCCGCCGGCGCAACGGTCTCGGCTGACGTTGCGGCGGCCTGCCGCGGCTGGCCTGGTACATGCCGTCAATCATCGCTTCGATCATCTCCTGCTCGGTCGTCTGCTCCTCCGTCGGCAGCACGTCGCGGAAGGTGCCGGTCGTCTCGAGCGCCTCGATGAACTCGTCGAGGTCCTCGACGCGGCGCGCCTCGACCGTCGATCGAGACGATGAAGGTGCCGTCGCGCTCGAGCCGCGGCTGCACCGCGGTGATCCGCACGTCCGGCGGCAGCGTGTGCTCGAACTGCGCGAAGAGCTCGGTCCACGAGAACGCTGCGCTGGTCGATGATGCCGTTGGCTTCGCGCGCCGCGGCCGCGACCACCGCCAGCTCCTTCGGATCGATCTGCGCGCGGATCCGCGCCGCCTCGCCGCGCAGCCGCGCCGCCTCGGCTTCCGCCTCCGCGGCCTGCGCGCCGAGCGTCCGCTGGCTCGACGTCAGGCGGACGATCCGGACGACGTTGAACAGCGTGAACGCCGAGCACGGCGATGCCGCCAGCACCGAGCGCCACCTGCACCGCGCGGACGTTGTAGAACGGGCGAGTCGACAGGTTGGTGCGCAGCATCAGGCGCTCACCGCTTCCCTGCCGCGTGCGCAGCAGCATGCCGACGAGCGGCGCCAGCACGGCGATCAGCTCGGGCGTCGACGGTGATGCGGTCGGACAAGGCGGCGCCGCGGCGTCGGATCGATCGCCTCGACGGCACCGTGCCGAGCCGCTCCTCGAGGCTGCGGCGGGCGCATCGCCGATCGCCCGGCGCCTGGCCGAGGCCGCCGAGCAGCACGCGGGCGAAACCCGCACCGGCCAGCCGATCCTCGTAGTACATCGCCGTCTGGTGCACCACGTCGGCGAGCGTCTCGCCGTCGCCCTCCGCGCCGGCTGCGGAAGAAGATCAGATCGTCGCCGCGCATGATCGCCAATCGAGGTGTAGTCGGGCCGCATGTGCACGACCAGCCAGTCGCCGGTCGGCGCCGCGGCCGATGCCAGGAACAGGTTGACCACGCTCAGCGTCGACAGGTCGACCAGCCCGGCGTAGACGCCGGCGTCGTCGCAGACGCTCTCGTATTCGCGGATCGACGTCGCGCCGCGCCAGCACGACGACGAACTCGCGGCCGCCTCGCTGCCGCGCGCCCGGCGAGTAGGTGACGCAGGCGTCCTCGATCGGGAACGGCGCCGACTTCCTCATCTGCCAGCGCACCAGCTGCTCGAGATCTTCGCGCCGCGCCGGCACCTGCTCGAAGCGCACCAGCGAGACCCGCGCGGCCAGGTCGGGAATCACCAGCGCCACCCGGCGCGGCCGGGTGCCGAGCCGCTCGCAGCGCCGATGCGCAGCGCGGCGACGACCGCCGCGCGATCGACGATGTTGTGCGCGGTCAGCGACGCCGACCACGGCGCCCGGCGGCAGCGGCTCGATGCGCGTAGCCCTGGACCGACAGCGCTCGCGCCGCGCGTGCCGAGCGATCGGCGACCGACACCGCTTCCGGCGCGATCTCGATGCGCCGCGTCGGGCGGCGGGCTGGCCAGCCAGGAGGCGAAGCAGACAGCTCATTCGACGAACGTCACCTTGTTGATCTCGCGCAGCGTCGTCACGCCGGTCAGCACCTTCTCGACCGCCGACTCGCGCAGGAACCGCATGCCTTCTTCGTGCGCCGCCTTCTTGATCTCCGACGCCGGCCGCCGGTCGAGGATCATCTCACGGATGCGATCGGACAGGTCGAGCAGCTCGCAGATCGCCGTGCGGCCCTGAAGCCGGTGCCGCCGCACTCGATGCAGCCGGCGCCTTCGTAGAACGGTGCGTCTGCGCCAGCGCCGGGATCGAGCGCCGGACTCCTCGAGCAGCCTTCGGGTCGACCTTGACCGGCCGCTTGCAGTGCGCGCAGATCAGCCGCACCAGCCGCTGCGCCAGCACGCAGTTGAGCGCCGAGACGAACTGGTACGGCTCGACGCCCATGTTCAGGAAGCGGCCGAGCACGTCGACGACGTTGTTGGCGTGGACGGTGGTGAACACCAGGTGGCCGGTCAGCGCCGACTGGATGGCGATCTGCGCCGTTTCCGGGTCGCGGATCTCGCCGACCATGATCTTGTCGGGGTCGTGGCGCAGGATCGAGCGCAGGCCGCGCGCGAACGTCAGCCCCTTCTTCTCGTTGATCGGGATCTGCGTGATGCCGCGCAGCTGGTATTCGACCGGGTCCTCGATGGTGATGATCTTGTCTTCGATCGACTTGATCTCGGACAGCGCCGCGTAGAGCGTCGTCGTCTTGCCGGAGCCGGTCGGGCCGGTGACCAGCACCATGCCGTACGGCTCGCGGATGTACTTGCGGAAGCGGCGCAGCTCCTGCTCGGGGAAGCCGAGGATGTCGAGGCGTCAGCTCGGTGAACTGCTCGCTGATCGACTCCTTGTCGAGGATGCGGATGACGGCGTCCTCGCCGTGCACGCTCGGCATGATCGAGACGCGGAAGTCGATCGTCTTGCCCGGCATCCGCACCTTGAAGCGGCCGTCCTGCGGCACGCGCTTCTCGGCGATGTCGAGCTCGGCCATGACCTTGATGCGCGAGATGATCGTGCTGTGGAACTGCTTGGCGATCGGCCGCATCGCCGGCTGCAGCACGCCGTCGATGCGGTACTTGACGTGCACCGCGTCGTCGCCGGTCTCGATGTGGATGTCGCTCGCGCGGCGCTGGATCGCGGTGAAGATCGTCGAGTCGACCAGCCGGATGATCGGGCTGATGTCGCTCGTCAGCCGCTCGACGGTCAGGCTCTCGTCGCCGCCCTCGTCGTCCTTGAGCACCTGCAGCTGGAAGCCCTCGGTCGCCTCCTCGAGCACGCGCTGCGAGCTCTCGCTCTTCTTGAGGATCGACTGGATCGCCGACGGCGCGCCGACGGTGACCTTGATCGGCATGCCGAGCACCACGCCCAGCTCGTCGATCATCGGCAGGTCGGTCGGGTCGGACACGACGATGACCAGCGACTTGCCGTCGCGGCGGTACGGCACGAAGCCGTAGCGCAGCATCAGGTCGGCCGGGATCGACCGGAACAGCTCCTGGTCGATCCGGAACTCGTCCATGTCGACGAACTCGAGGCGGTAGCGCTCGGCCAGCTTGCGCGCGTCGCGCGACTTCCTCGGCGTAGTCTTCCGGCGTCGTAACGAGGTTCGTCGGATCTACCGTAGCCGTGTCTCGACGATCGACCTGACGTGGATCCCACGCCTGTCAGCCCTGACCAACCACCGAGCTCAGCTCGAACAGCGGCATGTAGAGCGCCAGCACCACCACCGCGATCACGACGCCCATGACGACCAGCAGCACCGGCTCGATCAGCGTGATGAATCGCGCCGACCTCGGTCTCGATCTCCTCGTCGTAGAAGTCGGCCAGGCTGTTCAGCATCTCCTGCAGCGCGCCGGTCGACTCGCCGACTTCGACCATCTTCACGGCGACGTCCGGGAAGCACGCCGCGCGCCAGCAGCGCGGCCGGCGAAGCTCTGCCCTTCCTGCACCTGGCGCCGCGACGTCGTCCAGCTCGCGCGCCAGGTAGCGGTTGGTCATCGAGCGGCACGCCGATCTCGAGCGCGTTGACGAGCGGGATGCCGCCGCCGAGCAGCGTCGCCAGCGTCCGCGCCAGCTGCGCCGTGCGCGAACTTGCGCACCGTCGTCGCCGACCCACGGCAGCTCGAGCAGCAGCCGGTCGAGCCGCGCGCGCTGCCCGGGCTGCCTGCACCCACGAGCACCAGCGCCGCGACCGACGACCGCCGGCGACCGCCACAGGATCAGCCAGATGTTCGACGACCACGAAGTTCGAGACGCGCGACGATGACCCGCGTCGACAGCGGCAGCTCGCGGCCGAAGTTGCCGTAGAAGTCGGAGAACGCCGGCACCACCTTGCAGCACGATGATGCCGATCAGGCCGACCATCATCGACGACGAGGATCGCCGGGTAGATCAGCGCCGAGATGCGTGCGCCTGCGCACCGCGCCGATCACCTTCTCGTAGGCGACGTAGCGGCGGATGACCGCGTCGAGGTTGCCGCTGCGCTCGCCCGGCCAGCAGCGAGGCGGAGTAGACGGCCGGGAAACAGGTCGCCGTGCTCGGCGAAGGCGTCCGACAGCGCCGTGCCGGCCTTGACCTTCTCGTAGACGCCGTCGAGCACGCGCCTTGAACGTCGGGTTCGATGACGCGCTGGCGCAGGATGTCGAGCGACTGGACCAGCGGCATGCCGGCCTTGAGCAGCGTCGCCAGCTCCTGGTTGAAGACGAGGAACTCCTGGCGCCCGACCCGGCGCCGGCGGCCGGCGCCGAGCGACAGAGCCGGGCAAGCGCGCCGCGCCGCTGCAGCGACAGGACGAACAGCCCCTTCTCCTCGAGCTCGCGCCGCAGCCGGGCCTCGCTGTCGGCGATGTAGACGCCTTCGACGATCTCGCCGCCCGGCGTGCCCGAGCCTACAGCGGAATTCCATCGTACCAGTCTGGACATATCCATCAGCCGGCCATTTCGGCTTAGACCGCGGACACAGTCGAACAGCCGGCCCTCGTTACGTGCCGATCGTTTCGGCTCGACCGCGGGCTGCACGTAGGCGCGGAAGACGCCGGATGCCGAGCTCGCGCGCGTCCGAGCTCTTCAGCTCCGGCAGCGCGGCGGGCACGAACGTCTGATCGACCGCAACTGCGATCTCGACCGTGTCAGCCGTCGCCGAGCTGGGCCGCGGTGAGCTGGAATCCGCCGCAGCTCCCGGTCGCCCGGCGGCAGCGCGAAGCGTGTCGACCACCGCCGCGCCGAGCCGGACCTCGACCTGCTGCGGCTCCGGCAAGCGCCGTCGACCGGCTGGTCGACCTGCAGAAAGAGGTCGACGTCGCGCTTCGGGTTGCGGAACGACAGCGTGCCCTGCCTGCTTCGACCACTGCCACTCGAGCCCGGCGCCGTCCCCGGCCACCTCAGTCTCGTGCCAGCCGTCCTTGAAGACGACGAACAGGTTGTCGGTCTGCAGCCGCATGTCGAACGGGCGACCCGGTAGGAGCGCATGCCGGCGTCCTCGCCGGTCAGCGGCAGACGCGTCGCCCGACTTGCGGCGAGAACAGCCCGACTTCGACGCTCGCTCTCGCCGACGTACGGGAACTTCGGGACGAACATCGTCCGCGTGTACTCGATCGGTGCTGCCCGGCCTTCCACTGCGCGCGTCGGCGTCGGCGGCTGGTGATCGTCGGTCCACATCAGTTCGCCGTCGGCGTTCGAGGAAGTGGACGAAGACCCAGTAGTCCTCGGCGAAGGCCGGCGCGTCGCGGCGACGGCGAACGTGTAGGTCATGTCGACGGGACTGCCGACCGCGGCGTCGGTCCGGCTCAGCGCCACCGACGGCGTCGCGACCGCGCGGGCGTCATCGGTCTTGCGCCGAACAGGCGGCGGCGCGCCACGGCCAGAACCGCCAGGAGACACGCGGCGAGGCCGCGGCGCGAAGCTCGTCGCATGCAGAGTGGAATGATACTCATCTCCTACACGCATGGCATCTGAGGCGCTCGGAATGGTCGAAACGCGCGGCCTGATCGGCTCGGTCGAAGCGGCCGACGCGATGGTCAAGACGGCCAACGTCGTCCTGATCGGCAAGGAATACATCGGCGCCGGCTACGTCACCGTGCTGGTGCGCGGCGACGTCGGCGCCGTCAAGGCGGCGACCGATGCCGGCGCTGCCGCGGCCCGCCGCGTCGGCGAGCTGATCTCGGTGCACGTCATCCCGCGCCCGCACGCCGAGGTCGAGAGGATTCTTCCCAAGGCGTAAGCCGTTGGCCGCTTCAGGATCGCCCCGGCACCGCAGACCGACAAGGACCTCGCCTCCATCGCCGAGGCGCGCACGCTGGCGCGCGCCGCGCGGCAGGCGCAGCCGCTGCTCGCCGAGCTCACCCAGGAACAGATCGACGCCATCGTCGACCGCGATGGCCGAGGCGGTGACGCCGCACGCCGAGGCGCTGGCCCGCCTGGCGGTCGAGGAGACCGGCTACGGCGTCGTCGCCGACAAGGTCCAGAAGAACCTGTTCGCGTCGCAGCAGGTCTACGACTTCATCCGGCCGATGAAGACCGTCGGCGTCGTCAACCGCATCGAGGACAAGAAGATCATCGAGATCGCCGAGCCGTTCGGCGTCGTCGCCGCGATCGTCCCGTCCACCAACCCGACGTCGACGGCGATCTACAAGGTGCTGATCGCGCTCAAGGCGCGCTGCCCGATCGTCATCAGCCCGCACCCGTCGGCGGCGCGCTGCATCACCCGCACGGTGGAGATCATGGCCGAGGCCGCGGCGCGCGCCGGCGCGCCCGCCGGCAGCATCGGCTGGATGAAGACGGTCACGCTCGAAGGCACGCAGGAGCTGATGAAGCACCGCGACGTCGCGGTCATCCTGGCCACCGGCGGCATGGGCCTGGTGCGCGCCGCCTACAGCGCCGGCAAGCCGGCCTACGGCGTCGGGCCCGGGCAATGCGCCCTGCTACATCGAGCGGACCGCCGACCTGAAGAAGGCCGCCGCGCGACATCATCACTCGGCAAGACGTTCGACAACGGCGTGCTCTGCTCGTCGCCCAACTCGGTCGTGGTCGACGAGGCGGTCGCCGAGGAGGCGCGCCGCGCAGTTCCAGGCGCAGGGCGGCTACTTCCTGAACGCAGGCGGAGATGGACGCGCTGGCCAGGGTGCTGGTGACGCCGCAGCGGCTGCCCAATCCCGCGCTGGTCGGCAAGGCCGGCGACGGTCATTGCCGAAAAGGTCGGCATCACCGTGCCGGACGGGCACCCGCGCGCTGATCGCGCCGCTGACCGGCGTCGGCCGCGACTTCCCGCTGTCGATCGAGAAGCTGTGCCCGGTGCTGTCCTGGTACGTGGTCAGGGACTGGCGCGAAGGCTGCGAACGCTGCATCCAGATCCTGCGCTACGGCGGCATGGGTCACACGATGTCGGTCCACTCGCAGAACGACGACGTGATCCTGCAGTTCGGGCTGAAGAAGCCGGCGTTCCGCATCTGCGTCAACACGCCGACGACGCACGGCTCGATCGGGCTGACGACCGGCCTCGACCCGGCGATGACGCTCGGCTGCGGCGGCTGGGGCGGCAACATCACCTCCGACAACATCTCGCCGCAGGCACCTGCTGAACATCAAGCGCCTGGCCTACGAACTGCGGCCCGCCGTCGACTGCGCCGCACGCCGAGCCAGCGGGCGTGCCGGCTGTGCCCGCAGCGAACGCGGCTGGAGGCCGCCAGCGAGTCCCGCTTGCCGAAGGCACCCGCGCGTCCCGTCGCCCGCGGCATCTCCGCCGCAGGCGCTGGCCGCCCGGATCGACCAGTTCCTGTCGTCCCGCGGCTATCAGCCACCGGATGGCGCTCACGCGGCCACGCCGGGGACGCCGCGACGCGAACCCACCCGCGCCGGCCGCAGTTCCGCCGGCGTCCGCAGCTTCTCCGCCGTCCAGGACCCGCCGGCGTCGACGGCCGTCGACACCCCAGTCGACTTCGTCTGCGAGGACGACGTCCGGGCAGCGCTGCGCGCCGGCCGCAAACTCGTGGTCGGCGAGCGGACGATCATCACGCCGTCGGCGCGGGATCTGGGCGAGGCGCAGAAGGTCTTCGTGCAGGCCGGCTGGCCTCGCTGATCTGCCCGCAACTGCTGAGAGCTGTTGGACTTACGGTTGACCGCCACTCCATCCGAATGTTAGAGTGACCGCCGATGCCGAGACCGCGACACGGCCTCACGGGCGTCGATCTGCGCCTTCGCGTCTGTTCACCGCCGCTTGCGCCAGCCCGTGCGCCGGTGGCGCACAGCCCGCCGCCGCGCCGCCGCGTCGCGGCCGCTCCCGTCGCCGTGGCCCCGCTGCCCGCGCCGCCCACAGCCGGATCCGGTCGCTCGACCTGATCGCGGCCTCGACGCGGCACTTCGAGGCCGGCCAGCGGGAGCTGCAGGCCGGGCACCTCGACACCGCCAAGACGGAGTTCAACGGCGCCCTCGAGGTGCTGCTCGAGTCGCCGTACGGCGCCCGGTCCGAGCCGCGGCATCCGTGAGCACTTCGACCGGCTGGTCGAGCGGATCAGCGCCTACGAGGTCACGGCGCTCGCCCAGGGCGACGGCTTCACCGAGAAGAAATACGAGCCGGCCTCGATCGACGAGCTGCTCGGCGATCTCGACCTTCGACCAGCCGCCGACGCCACGCCGAGACGACCCGAGACGGTCGCCGAGGACCTGCAGGCGACCGATGCACGACATCGACATCCCGCTGAACGAGCGGGTGCTGTCGTTCGTGGAGCTGTTCACCGGCCGGCTGAAGGGCTATCTCGAGGACGGCCTGAGCCGCGGCGCCCGCTACCTGCCGATGATCCAGGACGTGTTCCGCGCCGAAGGCCTGCCGCTCGACCTGGCCTACGTGCCGCTGATCGAGAGCGCCTTCAAGCCGAACGCCCTGTCGAGCGCCAAGGCCAAGGGCATGTGGCAGTTCATGCAGGGCACCGGCCTCGAGAACGGCCTCAAGCACGACTGGTACATCGACGAGCGCGCCGATCCCGAGAAGGCGACGCGCGCCGCGCCAAGTATCTGAAGACGCTGTACGGGATGTTCGGCGACTGGCACCTGGCGCTGGCCTCCTACAACGGCGGCCCGGGCCGCGTGCAGCGGGCGATGAAGCGCGCCGGCATGGAGGACTTCTGGGACGCTGACCGACGACCACCAAGTTCCTGCCGCGCGAGACCCGCGACTACGTCCCGCTGATCCTCGCGGCCGTCGATCATCGCGCGAGAATCCGGCGCAGTACGGCATGGACATCGCGCCGCTCGAGCTGACGGCGATTACGAGACGGTGACGCTCGCCAAGCGCGGTCGACCTGCGCCGCATCGCCGAGTGGGCCGGCACCCCGGTTCAGACGATCCAGGACCTGAATCCCGGAACTGCGCCGCTGGACGACGCCGGTGCGCGCCACGCGACTACGAGCTGAAGGTGCCGAAGGGCACGGCGCGACGTCGTGCGGGCGCGGCTCGCCGAGACGAGCCCGGACGAGCTGGCGCCGCTCAACCGGCACACGGTGAAGAAGGGCGAGACGCTGCCGACGATCGCCCGCAAGCTCAAGGTGAGCCGGGCCGACCTGGCCGAGGCCAACTACCTCTCGGCGAGCGCCCGGCTGACGCGCCGGCCAGCAGCTCGATCATCCCGCGCGCACCGACGCTGCTGCTTGCCGCCCGCGCCAACAATCCGGCCCCGATCGCCGAATCGCGTTCCGTCGACGCCGTGGTCGCGTCGCCGCGCCGTAACGCCCAAAGCCGAACGCACGTCGGACACGAAGCTCGTGCACCGGGTGAAGCGCGGCGACACGCTGTCCTCGATCGCCCGTCTCTACCGCACCACCGTCGCCGCCGCTGAAGCAGTGGAACAAGATGCACAGTAACGTCATCAAGGTCGGTCAGCGCCTGACCGTCTTCACGTCGCGCCCGCAGGTCGGTCGCGACGAACTAGCCCGCGTACACAGAAAGGGCCGGCGATTGAAGCCGGCCCTGATCGATACGTGCCCTGCGGCTACGCGGTCGCCTTCTTCTCGACCACCGCCGACCGGGTTCGCAGCTGCTTGATGCTCTGCTCGATGCGCTCGGCCAGTTCGCGCTCGTGCTGCAGCGTGCGCAGCGTGTTCTGCGCTTCCTGCATCACGAACTCGAGCCGGGCCAGCTTCTCGGCGACGTGGTCGATCACCGCCTTCTGCTCGCCGAGCGTCTCGAGGTTGACGCGGACGTCCTCGAGCAGGTTGGAGATGAGGTTGGTCTTCGACTGCACCTCGTCGACCATCTTGCGGCGCGCTTCGATCGCCGCAATCTTTTCCTCGGTCTCGTCCGGCCTTCGCCGAGCAGCTCCTGCACCTGGCGCCGCACGGCGGCCACTTCCTCGCGGTGGTCGCTGACGAACTGCAGGTCGGCCTTGCTGCTTGGCGCTGATCTGGTGGACGTTGTCGACTTCGGCCTTGACCGCCGTCGACCACGGCTTCGCGGTCGGCGAGCGCCTTGATCTTCAGGTCGATTTCGCGCTCTTCTGCGCCAGGTCGCTCATCCGGCTCTCGACGCCGGCGATCTTCTTCTCCGAGAACGCCAGCTGGGCGCGGCGCTGCTCGAGCGACTTGTACATCGCCTCGGCGCGCTTCAGCTGATCCTCGGCGGCCTCGGCCTGCGCGCACCGCGTCGCGCTGCCGTGCCTGGATGCGCGCCAGCTCCGCCGAGCAGTTCGTCCTTGACCGTCGTCGAGCGCAGCAGCTCCTCGTTGAGCGCCTGCATCTGCTTCATGCGCTCGCCCGTCTCGGTGGCCAGCAGTCCGGCTCTGCTCGACCAGCTCGGTCAGCCGCGCCTGCTGCTCGGCGATCGCCGCTTCGTCGCGCTGCGCTTCCTGAAGCGCGCCGCCGCCTGCTCGAGACCGGCGTCCAGAGCGTCGAGCCGGCTGGCCAGCGGCACCAGCTTCTTCTGCAGCGCGTTCACCGCGTCGACCTTCTGCTGCGCGTCGAGCATCTGCGCGATGACGCCGTCGACCTGCGTCTTCAGGCGTGTCGAGCTCGGTGCGCCGCGCCAGCTGCTCGGCGAGCTTGCGATCGACGTCGGCGGTCATCACGTGCAGCGCGTTCAGCCGGCCTTCGAGCTTGTCGACGAACTGGATGCGCGCCGTGACGCGGGTCAGCTGCGCGTCGAGCTCGGTGGCGAGCTCGCCGAGGCGGGTCGCGTGCTTGCGTGCCCTCGTCGACCGAGGCCAGCTTGCCGAGGATCGCGTCCATCGTCGCCTCGAGCTCCGGCGTGCGCGCCTTGAACGACGTCAGGCGGTCGCCGAACGCCTCGAGCGCCGCGCGGTCGGCGGCGAGCTTGTCGCGCAGCTGCGCGGTGTCGGCGTACGACTTGTGGAAGTCCTGGATCTCGTTGCGCAGCGTCTCGAGGTCGGTGCGGCGTCTGCTTCAGGCTGTCGTACTGCAGCGCCGTCCGCTTGGCGAGATCGTCGACCTGGGCCAGCCGCTCGTTGAGGGCTTCGAGGCTGACCTGCTTGCGCGTCAGCTCGTCGGCCTGGCTCAGCAGCGTCTGGAAGTCCTTGCTCAAGCCGTCGACGCGCTGGTTGAGCGCCGATGAGGTGCTTCTCCTTCGCGCCGAGCGCGTCCATCCGCGCCTCGGCCTCGCCCACCGACGCCCTGCAGCGCCCGCAGCCGCTGGTCGAACGCCTCGAACTCCTTCTTCTCGAGCGCCGAGCTTCTCGACGTAGCTGCGCATGACGTCGACCAGGGCGCGGCCATCCTTTTCGAGCCGTCCGGCCTCGCGCGCGAACTCGTCGCGCACCTTCGTCGCGGCGTCGACGCTGGCGTTGGTCTCGGCGACCAGCTTCTCGATCCGCGCGACGGTCTCTTCGCCGCGCGCCGCCTGCTTGAGGCCTTCGTTCAGCTTGCCGACCTGGACGTCCATGCTCCAGACCATCTCGTTCAGCCGGTTCGCTTCGACGACGGCGCGGTCGATGGTGTGCTTCTGCGCCTCGAGCGCCTTCGCCTTCTGGCTGACGTGCTCGGCGAGGGCGTTGAGCGAGGTGAGCTTCTCCTCGGTGGTCTTGCTCAGCTCCTGGAGCTGCATCAGCGGCACCGAGCTTCTTCTCGACTTCCTTGACGGCTGTCGGTCGCGGCGGTCGAATCGTCCTTCGCCTCGCGCGAGATCTCGCGCAGCTTGGCGTAATCCTGGGCCAGCTGCGCCGGCGACCCCGCGCACCTGGTCGAGTTCGCCGCGCAGGGCCGTGGCGCTGTCGACCGACTGCTTCGATCTCGGCCTGCGACTGCCGCAGCTGGTCGCGGAACTCCTCGAGCGAGGCGCGCTCCTTCTTGAGCGCCTCGATGCTCGCCTGTGTTTCGAGCGCCTGCGACGACAGCTGGTGTCACCTGGCGGCGGTGCGCCTGCAGCTCGCCGTCGGGCGCCGAGGATCTTCTCGGCCGCCTGTTGCGCCTGGGTGGCGGTCGAGATCAGCGCCTGCACCCGCTTCTCGACGTCGCCGAAGGACTTCGCCTGCTGCTCGAGGCCGTCGAGCCGCTTCACCAGGTCGTTCACCTTGGCAGTTGCCGCGGTCGCCTTTTCATCGACCTGCTCGAGCGACTTCCCCATCTGCGACAGCTTCGAACTGCGCATCGAGATTTGCGTCAGCATGGCGCTGAGTGCGCTCGCGTTCCTCCTTGGCCGCGGCGATGAGGCTCTGAAGGTCGTCGTTCTGCTGCTTCTGCTGTGCCTTGTTGTTGCCAGTGAAGCCTTTGATCGCATCGAGCATGGTGAGAAGTCCTTCGTACGCGGCCGGGGGTCCGGACGATCCAGTGGGCTGACATCTACGCCAGAGCGCGGGCCACAGAATACGCTGGTGGCAGTTCGAGCTCAACAACGGATTCGGTCATCGCCGCCAAATACGCCAACTGGCGCTTCGGCCTGCTCCGCATTTCCTGCGTACCCGGGCGGCCGGCCCCGTCGTTCTGTGCGTTTTCGGGGCAGTTTGTCTTCGTATCGGCCCGCCCGGCGTCTTGCACTAGGGTGCACATGCTCGCGAGCCTGCGGAGCGCCGCCGTCTTCGGGATCGAAGCCTATCCGGTGCACATCGAGGTCGACGTCTCGTTCGGGCTGCCCGCACTTCACGATGGTCGGCCTGCCAGACGCGACCGTCCGTGAGAGTCGTGACAGGGTGCGGTCCGCGATCCGCAATTGCGGCTTCGAGTTTCCGCCGCACCGGATTACCGTCAACCTGGCGCCGGCGGACGTGCGCAAGGCCGGCTCGTCGTTCGACCTGCCGATCGCACTCGGCCTGCTGGCGACCGCCGGGCCGCTCAAGCGCCGCGCCATCGACGACACGGTCGTGCTTGGCGAGTTATCGCTCGACGGCGCCATCAACGGCATTCGCGGCGTGCTGCCGATTGCCATTGCCGCGCGCCGCCTTGGCCTTCGCCGCCTGTTGCTGCCGCCGCAGAACGCGCCAGAAGCGTGTGTCGTCGAAGGGCTCGAGGTCTGCACCGTCCGCTCGCTGCCTGAAGCCGTGATGGCGCTGAACGACCCGGATCAGGCGGCGCTGCACCACCGTCGCCGCCGCAACCCGTCCACCAGCAAACGCGGCGGAGGGCGACCTGGCAGACGTGCGCGGCCAGCTGCTGCCGCGCCGGGCACTGGAAGTCGCAGCCGCCGGCGGCCACAACCTGCTGTTGACCGGGCCGCCCGGTGCCGGCAAGACGATGCTGGCGCGGCGGCTGGCGGACGATATTGCCGCCGCTCTCGTTCGAAGAATCGCTGGAGTGCACCGCGATCCATTCCGTGGCCGGCGCGATGGCCGCCGGCGCCGGGTTGCTGGTCGAGCGCCCGTTCCGTGCGCCGCACCACACCGTCTCCAACGTCGCGCTGGTCGGTGGCGGAGCGATCCCGCGGCCCGGCGAAATATCGCTTGCCCACAATGGCGTGCTGTTTCTCGACGAAATGCCGGAGTTCGATCGGCGGGTGCTCGAAGTGCTGCGGCAGCCGCTCGAGGAGGGGCGCGTCAGCATCGCACGCGCGGCGCGCACGGCGGTCTTCCCGGCCCGCTTCGTCCTGGTCGCCGCGATGAACCCCTGTCCGTGCGGCTTCCGCGGCGACGAGCGGCGCGCCTGCCGCTGCAGCCGACAGCCAGGTCGCGCGCTACCACGGCCGGCTCTCCGGGCCGCTGCGCGACCGGCTCGACCTGATTGTCGACGTCGCCGCACTGCCGGCCTCGGCGATCACGGATGACGCTCCGGGCGAGACCTCCGCTGCCGTGCGCCGGCGGGTCCTCGCCGCCCGCGCAACGTCAGCAGGCGCGTTACGGTACCGGACGGGCCCCGCTCGAATGCCGGCCTGAAGGGCGCGCCGCTGCGGCAGTGGTGCCAGCCTGACGCCGAGGGCCGCGCGCTGTTGCGCCAGGCGGCCACCAGGTTCGCGCTGAGCGCCCGCGGCTACGATCGCGTGCTCAAGGTGGCGCGAACCATCGCCGATATCGCCGCGGCCGACACCGTGGCCATCGATCACGTCGCCGAGGCGCTGCAATACAGGGCGCTCGAATAGGAACGTTCGGCGTTGCTACGTGGCCCGGGTGCGCAACTGGCGCAGGCTCTGCTCGATGCGTTCCGCCAGCTGGCGTTCGCTCTGCAGCGTGCCGAGCACGTGCTGGGCGTGCTGCAGAGCCAGTTCGACAGAGGATACCTTCTGCGCGAAGCCGTCGATCACGTCCTTGCGCTCGACGATCGACTTGAGGTCGGCGCGGACGCTGTTCAGCAGGCGCGTGAGGAACGTGAGGTTGGTCTCCATGTCGACGATCGCCGCGCGCTGCGTCATCAGCGCCGCGGCGTGCTGCTCCGCCTGGCGGGTACGTCCGGTGAGCTGCTCGACATCGTGCCGCAAGGCATCGAGTGCCGCACGCTGCCGGTCAACGACGTCGACGTCGCTCTTGAGACCGGCGACCTGGCCGGAGATCCGTTGCACCTCGGTGTCGAGGCTGCGGATCAACGATCGCGTATCGTCCTCCGCCGACTGCACCGCCCTGGCGCAGGTGTCGCGCACTACCGCGACTGACTGCACCCGGGCGTCGGTTTCGGCCTCCAGGGCTTCGAGCCGCTGCAGCAGCGTGTCGAGCCGCGCCGCGCGGGCCAGTCCCGCATTGATCGTCTCGATCCGCGCCGCGGCTTCGACGTTCAGGCCGGCGAGTTCGCGGGCGTGCTCGACGGCGACCTCGTGCGACGGCTGGAACGCGTGCAGCGCCGTCAGCGTGCGGCTCGCGTCATCGGCGATTGTCGTCAATTGCGCGAACTGCTCGTCGACCGTGCGCCGCAACGCGGCAATCGCCTCGACTTCGCCGAGCTTCTGGCGAACGGTCAGCACGCCTTCGGCAGCGGCGCGCGCCTGCTCGGCGCTGTGCCGCGCCGACTCGCGCAGGCCGCCGAAGTCGGACGCGAGCTGGGTGACCGCGAGGCGGATGCCGTTGACCTCGGTCTGCACATCCGCCGCCAGGCCGGTGTTGTCGGCGATGCCGGCGTGCGCCGCTTCGATCTGCGTGACCAGGCGTTGCAGCGTGGCGGCCATGTCGTCGACCTGCGCCGCGCGCGACAACGCTTCCTCGACGCGCGGCTGTTGCTCGCGCAGTGCAGCCACGCTGCGGGTCAGCGCCGCGGCAGCCGCCGAGAGCTCCTGCACGTGCGCCGCCTGCGCCAGCGCCCGGTCGACGAGCGGTTGCTGTGCCTGCAGTTCGATGGCCTGGTGATCGACCTGCTCGGCAATCGTCTTCAGGCCGCGCAGCTTCTCGTCGGTTGCCCGGCCAAGGTGGTTCAACATCTCCATTGCCGCCAGCTTCTCGCGAACACTGGCCGCCGCCTCCGTCGCCGCGGCGGTGGCCGCCGCCGCCTCGTCCCGCGCCTGGCGCGAGACGTCGCGCAGCCCGGCATACTCCTGCGCCAGCTGTGTGGCCATCGCCCTGACAGTGCCGACGGCGTGCGACACGTCGCCGGCGACCGCTTTCGCGTCGGCAACCCCGTCGCGGACACCGTCTGCCTGCAGCCGCAAACGCTCGATCGTGTCGGCGACGTCGCCGAGGCGCGCGACCTGCGCCACCGCCGCGTCGATGCGCGGTTGCTGCTGTTGCAGGGCCGACACCGATCGCGCCAGTTCGGCGGTGGTCCCGGCGAGATCCTGGACCAGCGGAAACTGCTCCAATACCCGCTCGACCAGCGGTTGCTGATCGAGCAGGAACGATGTGCGGCGGTCCGCCTGGTCGGCGAGCGTCACCAGTTGACGCACCTTCTCGTCGGTCGAGCGTCCCAGCTCGTGCAGCCGATCGATCGCCGCCACCTTTTCGCGCACGCTGCTTGCCGCGTCAGCGGCAGCGGCGGCCGCCGCCGCCGCCTGCGTCTGCGACTCGCTCGACGCGTCGCGCAGTGCCGCATAGTCGCGCGCCAGTTGCGCCACGGACGTCCGCAGCGTTTCCAACCCGCTGTTCACCTCGTCGGCGATCCCCCCGGACCGTTGCGCGCTGGTGCGGGCGTCTTCGACGTCGCGCTGCAGCCGCTCGACGGCGCTGGCCAGTCCTGTTGCGGCCGCGTCGAGCTGCGCCACCCGGCTGACCGCGTCGTCAACCTGCGGCTTCTGCTGCTGCAGCGCGGCGATCGAGCGACCCAGTTCGGCGGTGACGGCTGCCACCTCGTCGAGGCGCGCCACCTGCTGCACCGCGCGATCGAGCGCCGGTTGCTGCTGCAGCAGCAGCGCGGCCTTGCGATCGGCTTCGCCGGCCGCGCCGAGCAACTGGCGGACACTGTCATCGGCCGACCGGCCGGCGTCGTGCAGGCGCTCCATCGCCGCGACCTTCTCCCGAAGGCTGGCGGCGGCGTCTGCCGCCGCGGCCGCCGCGGCCGCCGCCTGGGCCCGGGCGTCGGCCGACGACTCGCGCATGCCTGCGTAGTCGGTGTTCAGTTGGTCCGCCAGCGACCTCAAGGTGTCGAGCGTGCCGGCGACCGCGTCGGCGGTTGTCTTCGACTGTGCCGCGCGCGCGCGCGCTTCGTCGACGTGGCTGGCGAGCCGCTCCACCGACGCGGCGATCTCGGCGAGGTGCGCGACCCGCGACATCGTCTCGTCGATCGCCGGCTTCTGCTGCTGCAGCGCCTGCACCGTGCGGCTCAGCTCCGCCGCGGTCGCTGCCATGGCCTGCACCTGACTGTTCTGCGCCAATGCGTGTTCCACGAGCGGCTGCTGCTCGCGCAGCGCGGCGATCTTGCGCTCGACCTCGTCGGCGATGCCGCGCAAGGCGCGCAGCTTGTCGGTGGTGGATCGATCGAGCTCCTTCAACTGCTCCACTGCCGAGACCTGGTCGCGCACGGTGGCCGCAGCGTCGGCGGCCGCCACGGCTGCCGCGGCGGCCTCGTCACGCGCCTGTCGAGTGCCGTCGGTCAGCGCCGCGTAACGATCGGCGAGCTCCACGGCCGCGGCGCGCACCTGCTCGAGCTCGCCGCCGACACGCTCCGACAACGCCAGCGACTCCTGCACGGCCGCTCGCGATGCGTGCAGATCCTGATCGAGGGCGCGATTCCCCTCCTGCAGTGAGGCCAGGCTGGCGTGCAGGGTTGTCGTCTCGGTGGTGATCTCTCCGAGTTCGGCGCGGAATTCCTGGAGGTCGGCGTGCTCCGCCGTCAACTGTTCGACGAAGCGCTGCACCTCGTTCAGGCGCCCGACCAGCGCGTCGGTGCGCTGCTCGAGACCGCGCACGACGGCGGCACGGTCGTCGAGCCGCTGCACCACGGCCGAGACCTCGGCGAGCTTGCCGGTAAGCGCGGCAACCTGGCCGCCGAATTCCTGCAGCGACGCGTCCATCTGCGGCAGCTTGGCGGCGCGGAGCGAGATCTGCGCGAGCAGCGCGGACAGGGCGGCCCGCTCCTCGCGCGCCGCCACGATCAGGGTTTCGAGTTCGTTCCCCTGCCGCTCGGCCCGGCCGCTCCCGGACCATCCCTTCAACCCGTCAAGCATCGGCACCCGTTCCTGCTCCTAAGAGTACGCGGTTTCCGCAACGTCGGCCGCCGGCGCCGATTGCAATCAGTGCGCACCACCGGCGTCGTTCCCGGTGCCGGCACCGAAATATACGGCCATAACTGCTCTTCTCGGCAGGGCGGACCGTTTGCACCATTGGCGGCCGGCGATTGCTCCCCACACACCATGAGGGTCGGATGCGAGAAGAGACAGGTGTCGTATGCGCGCACAGCTTGGTCGTCGTGTCTTCATTGGCTCCGTCGCGGCTGGTTTGCCGATGCTGGCGGTCGCCACCCCGTTTGCCCAGACGCGTGGCAACGCCGCGGCCGCTGGCCCCGATCCCCTGTTCGAGCACGCGTTGAACGAGCTCGGGCGGATCCACACGCGCGGCAAGGCGCGCAAGGCTTTCACCGGCGAAGACGCACGCGCCGCCGCGGCGCAGATGCGGCATATGGCGGTCTACACCCGGCAGGTCAAGCTGGACGATCGGGCGAAGAAGTCGTTGCGCGACCAGGTGTCCCGCAGGGGGCGCGACACGCTGCTCAACGCGCCGGCCGACCACGCGCGCGGCCACGCCGACCTGAAACGTCACGGCGTTGAACGCGAGTCGCGCTCCGCCGCGATGCCTGTGCCCGACTACCTGACCCAGACAACGGAGCTCGACCAGCTGCTGAAGACCGGGCCGTCCGCGGTCCTGGAACGGACGGCGGCCACGCTGGAGCGCCTGTCAGCCTCGCTCGACCAGCAGGCCACCGCCCAGGCGCCCGGTCTGCGGCGGGTCGGCCAGTCCTGGTACAACGGGTTCTGCACGCAGCTGAGTGCGGAGATCGCGCGCCTGCAGGTTGACGCCGCCCTGGTGCTGGTGGGGGCGCAACTATTTCCCGATCTCTACGCGGTTTACCTGATGATCCTGGCGGCGATCGCGTTCCAGACCAGCGTCTACGCCTACTCCTGCGAGTGGAACTGGTCCCTGTAACGGTTCTCGTTCCTGGAGGTCACCCGTGAGGAGAGTGCCGCTCGTCATCAGCACGTGGACGCGCGTCCGGCTGTGCGTCGCCGTGCTGTTCGTCGCCACGGCTATCGACGTCGCGTGGAGCTACGGCCACTTCCCTGACCATTCGGGCACCGCGCGGTTCCTCTGGGGCCTCGTCGCGGTGTGGCTGCTGGCGCCGGCGCTGACAATGGCGCGGATCGCTCGGGCCGCCGGTGGTCGCCCGCAGGGGGAGGCACTGGTGACCGCGTTCCAGGTCGGCCTGCTCGGCTACGTGCCAATTGCGTTGGGCATGCAGCTGATTCGGCTCGTTCTGCGCCAGTAGGAACGCGGCGCTGAGCGGGCTGCCTTGCGGGTAGCAGCGCGAGGGCGACCGCTGAGCACTTGGTGCGGGGTGGCGGCCGCGATCCGTCCGTCACCCCGACGTCGCTGGGCCGGTCGCCCCGACCTCCTGGGCGACACGTCGCTGCCCGGCACGTGCTGGCGGCACGTGGCTGCCCAGCACGTCGCTGGCGGCACGTCGCTGGCGTCACGTGGCTGTCCGGCACGGCGCCGTGCAGGGTGCCCCCTCACGACTGTGTGTGGCGGATTCGCAAGGTGTTCAGTTCGCTGACAATGTTTCGCCGCACCTTCGTGTCAGGATATGCAGCCGGGGTTGGCAGCGGCGCAACGCCGTGATAGCCTGTGCGGGCGCTCGGGCAAACTCAAGGGGCGCACAAGACTACCCAACCAAACGATGCTTTCACGGCGTTACACGATCCTCGTCGCAGACCGCACCGACCGGCGTCGTCCGGCGCGCCACGTTCTCGACACGGCCGGTTCTCGCCGTGGCATGTGCGGTGGTTACCCTGCCGGTGCTGATTGGTGTCGGCGCCGCGTGGAAGGCCAAGAGCGAAGTCGCCACCCTTTACGCCAGCCAGCAGGCGCTCGAGCTCGAGAACGCCAACTTCCGCGCCGCCACCGAGTCGCTGTCCGGGCAAATCGAATCGCTGCAGGCCGCCATTGCCGACCTGGGCGCCCGCTCGGCGCTCGACCCCAGCCTGGCGCGAGCGATGGACAAGCTGCCGGCGCTGGTCAAGGCGCGCGCCATGGGTGGCGGTCGCCAAGAGCAGGCCTGACAGCAACCAGGAGGCGTACGCCAGGACGCTCTCTGCGCTCGCCGCGCCCGACGATACCTTCGGCCTGCTTCGCGGCGCTGCTCGAGGGGCTCGAGATCCGGCTGCACGTCGTCCGCCGGAATGTCGACCGGCGCAACGCGCTGGCCGCCGCCACCCCGTCGATCTGGCCGGCCCACGGCTGGCTCACGTCGAGAATGGGACACCGGCGTCGATCCGATCAACGGCGGCGCCGATTTCCATCCCGGCCTCGACATCGCCGGCGACAGGGCCAGCCGGTCTACGCCACCGCTGTCGGCAGCGTCGTCCCAGCGCCGGGTTCGAGGACGCCTACGGCAACCTCATCGTCCTCGACCACGGTTTCGGCCTTGAAACGCGCTACGGCCACCTCTCCGCCTTCTCGGTCAAGAAGGGCGAGCAGGTGCAGCGCGGCGACGTCATCGGCCGCGTCGGCGCGACCGGCCGCGCCACCGGACCTCACCTCCACTACGAGGTCCACGCCAACGGCAAGCTCCTCAATCCGCTGCAGCTGCTCACCCAGCAGAAGCCGCGCGACCGCTAGCTCCCGCCCACCATTCCGCCCGCCGTTCCTTGCCGATCGTGTAGCCGCTTGGCTACAATCGGTAGATATTCCTCTCGCAATTCAGCGCCCTCCGTGAGACCACGCATGATCGGTCAACTTCTCGCCAAGGTCATCGGCACCCAGAACGAGCGCGAGATCAAGCGTCTCCGTCCGTCGCGTCGCCGAGATCAACGCGCTCGAACCGCGCATCCAGGCGCTCACCGACGAACAGCTCCGCGACAAGACGACCGAGTTCCGCGAGCGCGTCGCCGCCGGCGCCACCCTCGACGAGATCCTGCCGTCGAGGCGTTCGCCGTCGTCCGCGAAGCCGGCAGGCGCGTGCTGAACATGCGCCACTTCGACGTGCAGCTGATCGGCGGCATGGTGCTGCACAGCGGCAGCATCGCCGAGATGAAGACCGGCGAAGGCAAGACGCTGGTCGCCACCCTGCCCGCCTATCTCAACGCGCTCGAAGGCAAGGGCGTCCACGTCGTCACGGTCAACGACTACCTGGCCCGCCGCGACTCGGAGTGGATGGGCCGCCTCTATCGCTTCCTCGGCATGACCGTCGGCGTCATCCAGCACGAGCTGAACGACCAGCAGCGCCAGGTCGCCTACGGCGCCGACATCACCTACGGCACCAACAACGAGTTCGGCTTCGACTACCTGCGCGACAACATGAAGTTCGAGTTCGTCGGCGATGGTGCAGCGGCCGCATCACTTCGCGATCGTCGACGAAGTCGACAGCATCCTGATCGACGAGGCGCGGACGCCGCTGATCATTTCCGGCCCGGCCGAAGAATCGACCGACCTGTACTACGAGGTCGACCGCATCATCCCGCGGCTGAAGCCGGGCGCGGTCACCCGGGGCAACGTCAAGGCCGAGGATCGCGAGGCGCTCGAAACGACCGGCGACTACATCGTCGACGAGAAGCACAAGACGGTGACGCTCACCGAGACCGGCATGGCCAAGGCCGAGCAGCTGCTCGCGCACCGCCTGGTCGCCGGCTCGAACGGCATGTACGACCCGGCCAACATGCCGCTGCTGCACCACATCCACCAGGCGCTGCGCGCGCACACGCTCTTCCGGCTCGACGTCGATTACATGATCAAGGACGGCGGCGTCGTCATCGTCGACGAGTTCACCGGCCGCCTGATGCCGGGCCGCCGCTGGAGCGACGGCCTGCACCAGGCGGTCGAGGCCAAGGAGAAGGTCAAGATCGAGCGCGAGAACCAGACGCTCGCCACCATCACCTTCCAGAACTACTTCCGCAAGTACAAGAAGCTCTCCGGCATGACCGGCACGGCCGAAACCGAGGCGCCGAGTTCAACAAGATCTACAAGCTCGACGTCATGGTCATCCCGACCAACCGGCACGATGCAGCGCATCGAGGAGCCGGACCTCGTCTACCGCACCGAAGCGCGAGAAGTTCGACGCGATCGTCAGCGACATCCTCGAGAAGCAGACCGCCGGGCGGCCGACGCTCGTCGGCACGGTCTCGATCGAGAAGTCCGAGCGGCTCTCGGCGCTGCTGCGCAAGCGCGGCATCAAGCACGTCGTGCTGAACGCCAAGTACCACGCGCAGGAAGCCGAGATCGTCGCGCAGGCCGGCCGCAAGGGCACGGTCACCATCGCCACCAACATGGCCGGCCGCGGCACCGACATTCTGCTCGGCGGCAACGCCGAGCACATGGCGCGGCAGCAGGCCCTCGCCGAGGAGGTGGCCGAGCGGCTGCCCGAAGGCGAGGAGAAGTTCGTCGACGACGAGGAGTTCGTCTACTTCTTCCACGTCGACAGCTTCTACCGCGTGCCGCGCGCCGACTGGGAGCGCATCTTCGCGCACTTCAAGCAGCAGACCGAGGCCGAGCACGACGAGGTCGTCGCGCTCGGCGGCCTGCACATCCTCGGCACCGAGCGCCACGAGGCGCGCCGCATCGACAACCAGCTGCGCGGCCGCGCCGGCCGCCAGGGCGATCCGGGCTCGTCGCGCTTCTACCTGTCGCTCGAAGACGACCTGATGCGCATCTTCGGCTCGGACCGCATCTCCGGCCTGATGCAGCGGCTGGGCATGGAAGAAGGCGTGCCGATCGAGCACGGCATGGTGACCCGCGCCATCGAGCGCGCGCAGAAGCAGGTCGAGGCGCAGAACTTCTCCGTCCGCAAGCACCTGCTCGAGTACGACGACGTGATGAACAAGCAGCGCGAGAGCGTCTACACGCTGCGCCGCGAGATCCTCGAGGGCAAGGTCCACCTCACCGAGGAGGAGATCGTCGACACGCGCGGACTACCTGCTGGCGCTCGCCGAGGACCTGCTCGACGACATGGTCGAGCGCTTCGCCGGCAAGGACCTCGACGTCGAGGAGTGGGACATCCCGGCGCTCGAGCGCGAAGCTCGCCGCGTCTTCGGCCTCGAGCCGCAGCAGCTCGAGGCGCTCGACCTCGAACAGCAAGAGCACCGACGAGATCGCCGACGCGATCTGGGCGCTGGCCAAGCAGAGCTACGAGGAGAAGGAAGACCTGGTCGGCGCCGAACTGCTGCGCCGCGTCGAGCGCGACATCATGCTGCAGATCGTCGACGCGCAGTGGAAGGACCACCTCTACTCGCTCGACCACCTCAAGGAAGGCATCGGCCTGCGCGGCTACGGCCAGCGCGATCCGCTCGTCGAGTACAAGAAGGAAAGCTTCACGCTGTTCCAGGACATGAAGGCGCGGATCGAGGAAGAGATGGTCCGCTACCTGTTCTGGCTGCGCCCGGTGCTCAACGAGGACGCCGCCACCGCGGCGCCGCGGCCGGCGCCGCGCCGGCGCCACGCCGATCACGATGAACAACCCGGCGGCCGAAGCGGTGCCGGCCTTTGCCGCGCGCTCGCGCCGTGACGTCGGCGGCCGACGAGCCGATCCGCTCGGCGGCCTGGCGGCGGCCCCGCAGCCCGCCCGCACCGGCGGCGACGACGTCATCAAGACCGTGCGCCGCGACGAGCCGAAGGTCGGCCGCAACGATCCGTGCCCATGCGGCAGCGGCAAGAAATACAAGAAGTGCCACGGGGCAGCCGCGTAAGACAAAAAGGCCGACGCATGTCGGCCTTTTGCGCATTCAAGGATGGCCATGGAACTGAAGACCGGATCGGCTGACGCTCACGCCAGCGGCGGCCGGCGCTCGCGACGGCGCTGACCTTCGACGACGTGCTGCTGGTGCCGCAGCACTCGACCGTGCTGCCGACACAGGTCGACGTCTCGACGCGCCTGACGCGCAACATCCGCCTGAACGTGCCGCTGGTCAGCGCGGCGATGGACACCGTCACCGAGTCGGCGCTGGCCATCGCCATGGCCCAGCTCGGCGGCCTCGGCGTCATCCACAAGAACCTGTCGATCGAGGAGCAGGCCTCCGAAGTCGATCGCGTCAAGCGCTCCGAGAGCGGCATGATCGTCAACCCGATCACGCTGTCGCCGACCAACCGCATCTTCGAAGCGCTCGACCTGATGAAGAAATACCGCATCTCGGGCGTGCCGATCACCGAGGACGGCAGCAAGGAAGGCCGGCTCGTCGGCATCCTGACCAACCGCGACCTGCGCTTCGAGACGAACGTCAATCGGCCGATCGACGACATCATGACCAAGGATCCGCTGTTCACCGTGCCGGTCGGCACGACGCTCGACGAGGCGCGCGAGATCCTGCACCAGCACAAGGTCGAGAAGCTGCTGGTCGTCGACCGGATTTCCGGCTGAAGGGGCTGATCACCGTCAAGGACATCCAGAAGGCGATCAAGTATCCCGAACGCCTGCAAGGACGCGCTCGGCCGCCTGCGCTGCGGCGCGGCGATCGGCGTCGCCAAGGACTCGATGGAGCGGGCGCACGGCGCTGGTCGCCGCCGGCGTCGACGTGCTGGTCGTCGACACCGCGCACGGCCACTCGCAGGGCGTCTCGACATGGTCGCCGCGCATCCGGCGCGAGTTCCCGAACACCGATCTGATCGCCGGCAACGTCGCCACCGGCGACGCGACCGACGCGCTGATCGACGCCGGCGTCGACGCGGTCAAGGTCGGCATCGGCGCCGGCTCGATCTGCACCACCCGCGTCGTCGCCGGCATCGGCGTGCCGATGATCAGCTCGATCATGGAGTGCGCGCAGGCCGCCGCGGCGCGCAACGTGCCGATCATCGCCGACGGCGGCATCCGCTACTCGGGCGACATCGTCAAGGCGCTGGCCGTCGGCGCCAGCTGCACGATGATCGGCAACCTGTTCGCCGGCACCGACGAGAGCCCGGGCGAGCTGATCCTGTTCCAGGGCCGCAGCTACAAGGAATACCGCGGCATGGGCTCGATCGGCGCGATGCGCCGCGGCAGCCGCGATCGCTACTTCCAGGACGAGTTCGATCTCGAAGGCGGCCGCGCCGCCGACAAGCTGGTGCCCGAAGGCATCGAAGGCCGCGTCGCGCACAAGGGCAGCGCCGCCGCCGTCATCCACCAGCTGATGGGCGGCCTGCGCGCCGGCATGGGCTACTGCGGCAGCGCCACGATCCCCGAGCTGCAGCGCAAGGCGAAGCTGATTCGCATCACGCCGGCCGGCGTACGCGAGAGCCACGTCCACGACGTGACGATCACGAAGGAAGCGCCGAACTATCGGATGGAATAGGGCGCGCGGGCGTTCGGGGCGTTCGATTCGTTCGGGCCGTTCTCGTTCGGGAACGCGTGCGCGCTACGTCGTTTCCGGCTTCAGCTGAACCTCGTGATCCGCCGCGTGAGCTCGTCGACGATTTCGATCCGGATCGCGATGCGCGCCGGGCATGGCGTGCGTCAGGCGATCGGGCCATTCGATCGCCAGCACGCCGTCGGCGACGCCCATCTCCTCCAGGCCGAGGTCTTCGGTCGCCGCGCGATCCAGGCGATAGAGGTCGGCGTGATAGAGCGGCAGCCGGCCGCCGCGGTACTCGTGGACCAGCGTGAACGTCGGGCTGCTGACGTCGCTCCGGATCGCATGCCGAGGCCCGCGGCGAGGCCGCGCACGAACGCGGTCTTCCCTGCCCCGAGGTTTCCGGACAGCAGCAGCACGTCGCCCGGCTTCAGCGTCGCCGCGACAGCGACGCGGCCGACGCGCCTCGGTCTCGCTCTTCCGCAGGATGTCGTCGTCCGGTCCACCTGAGGTGGACACCGCGTCCACGATCACTGACCCGACCACGCCCGACTACGACCAGCGCCGCCGTGCGGCGACAGCAATCCAGTGAGCGCGTCGCCCAGATGGTCGAGCAGGTCGCTCGCGGTCATCGCCACCTGCCCTTCCTCGGCCTCGGCCAGGTCGCCGGCGGCGCCGTGCAGGAACACGGCGAGCCGGCAGGCCGCCTCGGCGTCGAGCAGCTGCGCCAGCCAGGCGGCGATCATCCCGGTGAGCACGTCGCCGGTGCCGCCGGTGGCCATGCCCGGATTGCCGGTCGGGTTGATGAAGACGCGGCCCTCCGGCGTCGCGATGACCGTGCGGTGCCCCTTCAGCACGACGTAGACGCGATGCGTCGTGGCGAAGTCGGTGGCCACCTCGATGCGGTTCGCCTGCACCTCTTCGACGGTCGACGCCGACCAGCCGCGCCATCTCGCCCGGATGCGGCGTGATGATGACGTCGCGCTCTTCGCTGCCCATCAGCCGCTCCGGCGTCGTCGGCCAGCACGGTGAGCGCATCGGCATCGAGCACCAGCGGCACGGTCGCGCGCTCGAGCAGGCCGCGGACGAACTCGGCCACCGCCGGCGGCCGGCCCAGGCCCGGGCCCGCAGGCGATGACGTCGTGCTGCAGCTCGAGCACCCGCTCGACGGCCGGCGGCGATCAGCGTCCCGTCGCTCGCTTCCGGCAGCGGCTCGGTCATGAACTCCGGCGCCATCGACGCGACGATCGGCAGGCACGACTGCCGGCGTGGCGACGGTCACCAGGCCGGCGCCGGACCGCAGTGCCGCCCATCGCCGCCAGGTGCGCGGCGCCGGTCTTGCCGCGCGAGCCGGCGACAACGGTGACGCGGCCGAAGTCGCCCTTGTGCGAATCGGCGGCGCGCGGCTCGACCAGCTCGCGCAGCTGCTCCGGCGTCAGCAGCTCGATGTGCGCGCCCTCGAGGCCCTCGATCACCTCGTAGGGAATGCCGATGTCGGCGATGACGACGTCGCCGGCGTGCGCCTTCGCCGGGCGGCAGCACCAGCGGCAGCTTCGGCGCGGCCAGCGTCACCGTCATCGACGCGTCGATGCAGTCGCCGATCAGGTGCGGCGTGTCGGCCGACAGGCCGCTCGGCAGGTCGATCGACGACGATCGGGATGTCGGAGGCGTTGACGTCGGCGACCACCGTCTCCATCATGCCCGCCAGCGCCGACTTCAGCCCGGTGCCGAAGATCGCGTCGACGATCAGCGTGCACTGCGAGATCTCGGAGAAGTGCAGCTCCCACGCTCTGCTCGTCGTTGATCTCGACGACGGTGACGCCGAGCCGGCCGAGGATGTCGAGATTGATGCGCGCATCGCCGCGGACGTCGGCGAGCGGCGCCGAGGACGAACACCGACGGTGTCGATGCCGCGCTGCAGCAGCGTGCGCGCCACGACGAAGCCGTCGCCGCCGTTGTTGCCGCGGCCGCACAGGACGGCGACGCGGCCGTCGAGCTGCGCTTCGAAGGCGCTTCGATCGCCGCCACCACCTGGCGGCCGGCGTTCTCCATCAGCACGAGCGACGGGATGCCGATCTCTTCGATGGTGAAGCGGTCGGCCTCGCGCATCTGCGCGGCGTTGAGGATTCGCATGAGCGGCATGTCGGGTGGTTACGCGATCCCCGCGGTCACGGAGACGCGCTAGGGGCGCCGATGTCCTGATCGGCTGCCCCGGAGGGTGTGTTGCGCGCAGTGTACCACAAAGGTTATGGTCGAGGCGATGGCAGCGACGGTCAACGTCAACGGCCGCATCACCGGCGAGCGCGACGCGGTGGTCTCGGTCTTCGACCACGGCTTCCTCTACGGCGAAGGCGTCTACGAGACGCTGCGGACCTACGAGCGGCCGGCCGTTCCTGTACGACCGTCACATGCGGCGCGCCTGCGCCGGTCCGGCGTCGATGATCGCGCTCGACCGTGCCGTTCACCGACGACGACCTGCCGGCGCGACATCGGACGGACGATGGCGGCGGCGGCGCTCGGTCGGCGACGAGGCGTACATCCGCGTCCTGGTCACCCGCGGCGTCGGCGAGCTCACCTACGACCCCGCGGCCACGCCGACCGCCGTCGGTCGTCGATCATCGTCAAGCCGCAGGTCGATCCCGCCGCCCGAGGCCTACGCGCGCGGCGTCACGCGTCGTCATCGTCGACGTCGTCCGCAACCATCCGGGCTCGGTCAACCCGATGATCAAGAGCAACAACCTGATGAACAGCGCGCTGGCGATGCAGGAAGCGTTGCAGCCGACGGCGCGTTCGAAGGGGTCATGCGCAACTACCGCGGCGAGCTCGCCGAGTGCACGACGGCCAACCTGTTCATCGTCAAGGACGGCGTGGCGCTGACGCCGCCGCTGGACGCCGGCCTGCTGCCCGGCATCACCCGCGAGTTCGTGTTCGAGATCGGGCACGAGGGTCGGCGTCGCCGGTGCGCGAGGCAGATGCTGCGCGACGCGGATCTGTACGACGCCGACGAAGCGTTCCTGACCGGCACGACGCGCGACGTGCTGCCGATTACGACGGTCGACAGCCGCGGCATCGGCCCCGGCACGGCCGGGGCCGGTCACGCTGCGGCTGCTCGAGGGCTACGACGAAGTCGCCCGGGCGTCGTGAACGCAACGATCCGAGCTATTCGCTCGGTCCGGACAGGCCGAACGTCTATTCCGGCGGCGGGCAGGAGCAGAACAGGTTGCGGTCGCCGTAGGGGTTGTCGATGCGGCCGACGCTCGGCCAGAACTTGTTCGCCCGCACGAACGGCAGCGGAAAGGCCGCCTGCTCGCGCGAGTACGGATGCGTCCACTCCGTCGCCGTCACGGCGGCGGCCGTGTGCGGCGCGTTCTTCAGCACGTTGTCCTGCCGGATCGGCCGGCCGGTGACGACGTCCTCGATCTCCTGCCGGATCTGCGATCATCGCGTCGCAGAAGCGATCGAGCTCGGCCTGGTCTCTCGCTCTCGGTCGGCTCGACCATCAGCGTGCCGGCGACCGGAAACGACACGGTCGGCGCGTGGAAGCCGTAGTCGATCAGCCGCTTGGCGACGTCCATCTCCTCGATGCCGGCGCCTTGAACGCCCGCAGGTCGAAGATCAGCTCGTGCGCGACGCGACCGTTGGCGCGCGCGTAGAGCACCGGGTAGTGCGGCTCGAGCCGGGCCTTGATGTAGTTGGCGTTGAGGATGGCGTAGCGCGTGGCGTCGGTCAGCCCGTCGGCGCCGAGCATCCGGATGTAGCCGTAGGAGATCAGCAGGATGCTGGCGCTGCCCCACGGCGCCGCCGACACGGCGTGGATCGCCTGCTCGCCGCCGGTGGCGCACGAGCGGATGTCCCGGCAGATACGGCGCCAGGTGCGCCGCCACGCCGATCGGTCCCATGCCCGGACCGCCGCCGCCGTGCGGAATGGCAAACGTCTTGTGCAGGTTGAGGTGGCAGACATCGGCGCCGATCGACGGCCGGACTGGTCAGGCCGACCTGCGCGTTCATGTTGGCGCCGTCCATGTACACCTGGCCGCCGTGCTCGTGGACGATGGTCGCAGATCGTCGCGGATGTCGTCCTCGAACACGCCGTGCGTCGACGGATAGGTGATCATCAGGCACGCGAGCCGGTCGCGGTGCTGCTCCGCCTTGCGGCGCAGATCGTCGACGTCGACGTTGCCGTCGGCCGCGCTGGCGACGACGACGACGCGCATGCCGGCCATGGCGGCGCTCGCCGGGTTGGTGCCGTGCGCCGAGGCCGGGATCAGCACGACGTCGCGTGCATCTTCGCCGCGCTCGCGGTGATAGGCGCGGATCACCATCAGCCCGGCGAACTCGCCCTGCGCGCCCGAGTTCGGCTGCAGCGACACTGCGGCGAAACCGGTGATCTCGCAGAGCGCCGACTCGAGCTCGCGTAATCATCTGGGCGTAGCCCTGCGCCTGATCGGCCGGCACGAACGGGTGCACGCGGCAGAAGTGGCTCCCAGGTCACCGGCAGCATCTCGGTCGCGGCGTTCAGCTTCATCGTGCACGAGCCGAGCGGAATCATCGAGGTGTCGAGGCCGATGTCCTTGCGCTCGAGCCTGCGGATGTAGCGCATCATCTCCGTTTCCGAGCGATGCGTGTTGAACACCGGATGCGTCAGGAACGGGCTGGTCCTGGCCAGCCGGCCGAGCACGTCCGGCATCCGCTGCTGTGCGTCCTCGAAGTCGATGCCGGCGCGAACCGCCGGCATGCCCGTCCGCGCCAGCGAACACGTCGACGATTTCGCGGACGTCGGTCGTGCTGACCGTCTCGTTGAGCGCGATGCCGACCGTGCGGCTCGTCGATGTAGCGGAAGTTGATGCCGGCGCTCAGCGCGCGTGCACGCAACGCCTGCGATGCCGGCAGGCACCTCGATCGCGACAGCGTGTCGAAGTACGCGTCGTTCGCCTGGCGCGAGGCCGAGCGTGCGCAGTCCGGCGCGAGGATGCGCCTGAGCGCATGGACGCGGCTGGCGATCGCCCGCAGCCCGTCGGGGCCGTGGTAGACGGCGTACATCGCCGCCATGTTGGCGAGCAGCGCCTGCGCCGTGCAGATGTTCGACGTCGCCTTCTCGCGGCGGATGTGCTGCTCGCGCGTCGCCAGCGCCATGCGGTAGGCACGGTTGCCGTGCGCGTCCACCGACACGCCGATGATGCGCCCGGCATGTGCCGGACGTACGCGGTGCGCGTCGCGAAGAACGCCGCGTGCGGCCCGCCGTAGCCGAGCGGCACGCCGAAGCGCTGCGAGTTGCCGAAGACGACGTCGGCGCCCATCTCGCCGGGCGGCGTGGCGAGCGCCAGCGCCAGCAGGTCGGTGCCGACGGCGACCAGCGCGCCGGCGGCGTGCGCGCGCGCGATGAGCGGCGCCAGGTCGCGCAGTTCGCCGCCGTTCATCCGGATACTGCAGCAGGACGCCGAAGACGCCGGCGTCGAACGTCATCTCGTCCGACCGGGCCGACGCGCAGCTCGATGCCGAGCGGTTCGGCACGCGAGCGCAGCACGTCGAGGGTCTGCGGCAGGCAGCGGTCGCTGACCAGCGAAGACGCTGCGCTCGCCCGCCGCCGGCCTGCTGCGTGCGGACGCGGTGCAGCAGCGTCATCGCCTCGGCGGCGGCCGTCGCCTCGTCGAGCAGCGACGCGTTGGCCACCTCCATCCCCGTCAGGTCCGCCGACCATCGTCTGGAAGTTGAGCAGCGACTCGAGACGGCCCTGGGCGATCTCCGCCTGGTACGGCGTGTAGGGCGTGTACCAGCCGGGGTTCTCCATGCACCAGCCGCAGGATGACGCTCGGCGTGATGGTGTCGTGGTAGCCGAGGCCGATGTAGGAGCGGAAGACGCTGTTTCTGCCGGCGATCTGCCGCAAGCCGCTGCAGGTAGTCGTGCTCGCTTTCGGCCGGCGGCAGGTCGAGCGGCGCGCTGCAGGCGGATCGCCGCCGGGATGGCTTCGTCGATCAGCGCGTCGAGCGACGCGGCGCCGACCGCCTCGAGCATCTCGTCACGCTCCGCCGGTGACGGACCGATGTGACGGCGGGGGAAGGTGTCGGTGGCGTCCAGTCTGTGCATGCGGGGCGGGTTTACCTGATGAGGCCTTCGTACTGACCGCTGTCGAGCACCCTGCCGCGTCGCGTCAGGCGCGGCGTCGGCCAGGCGCACCCGGATCATCCAGGTGTCGTGCGGTTGCGTGTTCACCGCCTCCGGGTGATCCTTGAGCGCCGGGTTCACCTCGATCACCTCGCCGCTCACCGGCGCGAACAGCTCCGAGACCGCCTTGACCGACTCGATCGAGCCGAACGACTCGCCGGCCGTGATCGTGCGGCCGACGTCGGGCAGGTCGACGAAGACGACGTCGCCGAGCTGCTTCTGCGCGTAGTCGGTGATGCCGACTTCGGCCATGTCGCCGGCGATGCGGATCCACTCGTGGTCCTTCGTGTACTTGCAGATCGGTGGGATAGGCCATGTCGTCGTCTCCGGTCAGGCTGGCGGCCGCTTGTAGAACGGCATCGGCACGACGCGCGCCTTCGACACGCGGCCGCGGATGTCGATGTCGATGTCGGTACCCGGCGCCGCGAGGTCGGCCGGCACGTAGGCCATGCCGATCGCCTTCTTCAGAAACGGCGTCTGCGTGCCGCTGGTCACGACGCCGATGCGGCGGTCGCCGGCCATCACCGGGTAGCCGTGCCGCGCGATGCCGCGATCGACCATCTCGAAGCCGACCAGCTTGCGCGCGACGCCGTCCTGCTTCTGCTGCAGCAGCCGCTCGTGACCGATGAACGTCGTCCTTGTTCCAGCCGATCGTCCAGCCGAGACCGGCTTCGAGCACGGTGGTCGACTCGTCGATGTCGTTGCCGTACAGCCGCATCGCGGCTTCGAGCCGCAGCGTGTCGCGGGCGCCGAGGCCGCACGGGATGACGTCGGCCGAGCGGCCCGATTCGAGCAGCGCCTGCCACACGCGGTCGGCCATGTTCGGCGGCACGAAGATCTCGAAGCCGTCCTCCCCGGTGTAGCCGGTGCGCGAGATGATGGCGCGCGCGTTCGCCACCTCGCCGTGACCGAACCAGTAGTACTCGAGCTCCGCCAGCTCGACGCCGGTGAGCGGCTGCAGCACTTCGCGGGCGGCCGGCCCCTGAATGGCGATGAGCGCATAGCGGCTGCTGGTGTCGACCGCCGCAACCTCACCCGCCACCTTGATCTGCTCGGCGATCCAGGCGTAGTCCTTGGCGACATTCGCCGCGTTCACCACGAGCATGAAGTGGTTCGGCGCCATCCGGTAGACCAGCACGTCGTCGATGAACGTACCTTCAGGGGTCGTCAGCGCGGCATAGTGCGCCTGCCCGATCTGCAGGCGACTGGCGTCGTTGCTCGAGATCCGCTGCACCGCGGCGAGCGCGTCCTTGCCGGCAATCTCGATCTCGCCCATGTGGCTGACATCGAACAGCCCGGCCCGGGTTCGGACCGCCATGTGCTCGTTGGTGATGCCGGAGTACTCGACCGGCATGTCCCAGCCGGCGTACGGCACCATCCGCGCATTCGAGGCGCGATGCCGGGCGTTCAGTGGTGTCTTGCGGAGCGCGGCGGCCGTATCGGTCATCACAAAGGGGGGGGCGGAGGCGCCGCGGTATCGGGCGACGCGGCAACGGTACTATCTGTTGTACGGGGGGTCAAGGCGGCGGGACGACGCGGCGACGTGCAGCACCGAGTGCCGCACTGCCGTGATTGTGCCGCTGAGCCAGCTGCAGCCGATTCGGACGCGCACGGCGTCGCCGATCCGGGCGGCCGCGCACGACAGCCGCACCGCCCGCGGCACTGCCCGATCTTCGCCTTCGAGCTGCACCGGCTGAACACGCGACCAGCTGTTCCAGCGCCGCGACTCGCTGCCATCGTCACATCCCGCGTCACCATTCATGGCACGAGCGTGACCCGGCGGGGTGACGGCGGAGGTCACGGGCGCGCTCGCCTCTCCTCCATCGAGTGATTCGCTACTCTCCTGTCATCCCGCAACGCCACAGAGCACCACCGCCTCGTAAGGCCGAAGCGTGTAGCTGCCAGGCGTGAGGGTCGCGCCACCGGCGCTGTGCGTGCCGAACGCGACGCGCAGTTCGGGAACACCGGGGGGCGCGATGGGCGATGCGACGCGTGATTGCCCGGTCATATTCAGCAGCACGATGTGCTGTTCGCCGGCGTCCTCCCGCGCGAATCCCAGCACCCCCGGCGCCGTGTCCAGCAGCCGCTGCGTGCCACGCCGCAGGGACGGCGACGAGCGCCGCAGCTGCAACAGGGCGCGATAGGTGTTCAGGACCGAACCGGGCTGATCCTGCTGCTGGCGGACATTCCTCTCGGCTGCGTCAGGTGAAACCGCCAGCCACGGCTGACCGCTGCTGAAGCCTGCCGCGACACCGGGTTGCCACTGCATCGGCCGCCGCGAACCGTCACGCCCCTTGTAGCGGGGCCAGAACCGGCGCCCCACCGGGTCGCGAACGTCATCGCGAGAGACCGGCGGGACCGTCCGCATGGCAATCTCCTCGCCGTAATACAGGAAGGGCGTGCCGCGGATCGTACAGAGCAGGGCTGCCAGCACGCGGGCCTGCCCGTCCGGGTCGGTAGTGGAGTAGCGATCGCAGGCGCGCTCGACGTCATGATTGCTCAACACCTGGGATGGCCACCGCTCGCCAAGCACCTCTTCCACCGCACCAATCGCCGCCGCGAACAGGCGGGCGTCAAGTGCGGCGACCTCGGCGAGGAAGAAGTTGAACGGCAGATGCATGCCCGCGTCGTCATAGAAGCGCACCAGGTCTCGCGGGTGGGCGACGTAAGCCTCGCTGACGAGGACAGCGTCTGGCGCACAGCCGTCAACAAACCGGCGGAGTCGCTGCAGCAGCGCGTCCACTTCCGGCAGCCCGCGCGTGAACAGCCACCTCTGCGACTGCACGCCGGTGACCGTGGTGAGCGGCGCCGGCAAGGCCGGGTTGTCGCGCAGCGCGGCATCCTCGAACAGGGTGTTGACGGCATCGAGCCGGAACCCGTCGACGCCGCGGTCCAACCAGAACCGCACGACCTCGAACATGCGCGCTTCGACCGCCGGATTGCGCCAGTCGAGATCCGGCTGCTCCGGATAGAAGCAGTGGTAATACCACTGGCCACTCGCCTGATCCCGCGTCCATGCCGGGCCGCCGAACGCCGACTCCCAATTGTTCGGCGGCTCACTGCCGCCGGCCCGCCCGTCTCGCCAGACATACCAATCGCGATATGGTGACGCGGCGTCCGCCCGCGCCGCCACGAACCACGGATGGCGATCGGACGTGTGGTTCAACACGATATCGATGATGACCTTCAGGCCGCGCGCATGCGCGGCGCTGACCAGGCGATCGAAATCGTGGATGGTGCCGAACTGCGGGTCGACCGCTTCGTAGTCCGCGACGTCGTAGCCGAAGTCCACCTGCGGCGACGGATAGAACGGCGTGATCCACAACGCGTCGACGCCGAGGTCCGCGAGGTAGCCGAGCCGAGACGTGATCCCGTTCAGATCGCCGATGCCGTCCCCGTTGGAGTCCTGGAAGCTCCGGATGTAGATCTCATAGAACACCGCATCGTGCCACCACGCCATGTGCACTCCGAACCAGGTTCGCACGGCGTGGCGATGGCCAGCTGCGCGGAAGGCCAACGGCGCGACGGCCTGCCTGCCGCCACCCCCGGCGCGGGGCGGCCCTGCCGCTCCCCTCCTGCGAACATACCGCAGCGGCCCGCCGCGGGCCAATCGACCCGGGGTCACCGGGACGACAGCGAAAGCGGCGCCGGACCACCACGCAACCGGTCGAACGTGTCGAGCAACAGTGCCGGCGTCACCGGCCCGACTGCGGCCACCTCGTGCGCCTTCAACAGGACGGCCCGATGGGTGAGCAGGAACAGGTAGGCATCGCACAACCCCGCCAGGTCGTGCAGCCGATGTGACGACAGCACCACCGCCGCACCGCGATCCCGCTTGGCCTCGAGCGTAGTGGTCAGCCACCGGGCCGCGTCGGGATCAAGCCCTTCCCACGGTTCATCGAGCACGACGAGGCCGAGCGGCTGCCGCCCCAGCGCGGTACGAAGCCCAAGCAGTTGCCGCGTTCCACGCGACAGCGCCCGGATCCGTCGTCGATCGGGCGTGACCTGATCGCCATTGCCGAGGCTGCCCCAGAGATGGGCACGTACATGCCCGGGCAGCGTGCCGTCACCAGCAAAGTAGGCGACGCCGGTCCGCGAGAGCGCGTCGCGTGGCGTGAGGCCGTTGATCCGGATCTCGCCCCGCCGCGGCGTCAGGCTTCCCACCAGCGTCCTCAGCAGTGTTGTCTTTCCAGCGCCATTGATGCCGACCACCCCGAGCGAGTGGCCGGACAGGATGTCGAAGGAGACACCCTGGAAGACGAGACGACGCCCGTACTCGACGGCCAGATCGCGAACCGAGAGCGCAACCGGCATTACTGTGCCGCCTCGAGCGGGATATCGCTCCGGTGCACCCACACCAGCGCCAGGATCATCGACACGACAGCCACTGCCAGCGCCGCGAGGACCATGCTGCTCGGAGCGGGACGACTGCCCAGCAGCGCGGCTGGATTGACGAGAACGACGACCGTGGCGACCGCCGCCGCGTGTGTCGCGGAAGCGCCGGCCACGAGTGTTGCGGCAGCCGGGGGCAGCTGGCTGGCACCGATCGCAATCACGAGGAGCCATCCCACCGCCCCGGCAAACCGTGGCAGCCGGACGGTGACCGCCCAGGGCAGCGTCGATGCCAGTGTGAGCGCTGCGAGGCCGCCCGTGCTGAAGCCGACAGCGGACGCCTCGGTCACGAGCAGGCGCTCCACCGACGCGATGATCAACCAGCAGAAGGCGCCGGGAACAATCGACATCACCCAGTGAACGACGGCGACTGTGGCGCGCGGTTCACCGCGACACAGCAGCAGGTCGTAGTGGCCGCGGCGTATCGATGCGGCAAAGCCGGATGCGGCTGCGAAGGCTTGCAGCAGCAGCACCGGGCCGAGCGTTGGTGTGTGTCCCGGCGTGGCCAGCAGCATCGGGGCAATGACGATGGCCGTGAGAACCGCGAAGGTGGTTGTCATCAGCGGCGGCAGTGGCGGCACGACGCGGAAGAAGCGGACGAGATAGGCCAGTCGCGCCATGTCACACGCCCGCGTCCCGCGCCTCGGGCGCATCTTGTGCGCCGTGCGCATCGGGCACCTCCGGCGCGTCCGACGCCGGGTCGCTGGCCGACTTCACCCATGCCGGCCATGGCTTGTTCGAGCCGCCAAGCGACTTGCGGTCGGGATAGCGGAGATAGGCGGCGAGCGTGTGGTAACTGATGTTGAGCACGCGGCAGGTCTGCCGCTTGTTGCGGCCGCAGCGCTCGAACACCAGTCGCGCGTAGCGGCTGCCCCACGCCCGCATCGATTCGCCGGCCGCCATCGACGGTCCGAGCACTTCCCCGTATTCGCCGCGGACGCGGGCCGGCAGGTCGTCGAGCTCGATGCGCTCCGTCTGCGCCAGGGCGACCGCCCGTTCCATCAGGCGTTCGAGTTCGCGCACGTTGCCAGGCCAGGCGTAGACGCACAAGGCGTCTTCGGCGCGCGGCGAGATCGCCAGGTCGCGCGTCTGCTGGTGGCGGGCGAGGAAGTAGCGGGCCAGTTGCGGGATGTCTTCCCGCCGCTGGCGCAGCGGCGGCACATGGACCTCGACGCCGCTCATCCGGTAGTAGAGGTCGGCTCGGAAGAGGCCCTGCTCGACCAGCCCGGCCAGCGGACGATTGGTGGCCACCACGATCCGCGTGTTGATGCGGCGGGTGGCGTTGCCGCCAACCCGCTCGACGGCGAGCTCCTGGATGGCGCGCAGCAGCTTGGCTTGCGCGGATACGGACAGGTCCGACACCTCATCGAGGAACAGCGTGCCGCCGTCGGCATTCTCGAACTTGCCGCGCCGGCCGCGGACGCCGGTGGCGGTGCGCTCCTCGATGCCGAACAACTCGGCTTCGAGCAACGACTCCACCACGGCGGCGCAATTCACGGCCACGAACGGGCCGTGCCGGCGCCGGCTCAACTCGTGCAGCTGGCGCGCCACCAGTTCCTTGCCGGTGCCGCTTTCGCCTTCGATCAGGACCGTGAAATCCGTGAGCGCGACCCGCTCGACTCGTTCGCGCAGCGCCTGCATTGCTGGCGTGGAGCCAATGAGTGGCGCAGCGCCGTCCGACGGCCGTGCCTTCGTCGCGATGGCGCCGCGCGTCGCCTCCAGCACCAGCCCGCCGAGTGCGGCGGCGATGCGGAGCACCTCCTCTTCGAACGGCCCGAGCGGCCGCGCGTCGGCCGCCGATGCCTCCAGCACCACCTGGATCCGCTGGTCGGATACCGGAACGCTGAGGACCAGTGAGTCCGCGGTGCGGGTCGGCGTCACCAGGCGCGCGTGGTAGCGCGCCGGAATCTCGCGCAACCGCACCGAGCGGATCGCCAGCACGCGTTGCAGCTCGCGTTCGAAGACTCCGCTGAGATCACGCTCGGCGGCGCCGCGCAGCAGCGCGTTGCCGAGTGCCTCGATGACGGGCGCAAGCACCGCGCGCGGCGATGCATCTGTCGGGCGATCTGTCGGGCGGATAGCAGGCGGCAGCGGCAGCGCTGCGTCGTTCAGGATCGACATTGAACCTCCGGCGCGAGTGGACGGACAGAGACCAACCAAGCTTGGTGCCACCGTTGCCAGCGGCGATTTTCCTCACGGAACCAGGCGTTCCTCATCGCTTGCGGCCACGTCTGCGGCTACGCCGGGTAGTCCCTGCCCTCGGGCACTGCCATCGCTGCCGGCGGATGGGGAACGGCATACCCGTGCACATCGATACCGCGATCGAAGATGAGCGCGCCGCGATACGTGACCGCATCGCTCGTGAGCAGGCTGACGCAGGCGCGCGAGACGCGGCTGCGTACCAGCAGGCGTCCCGCCGGAGTGATGACGTGCACGTCGACGTGTGTGCCCGGGAGAAGGCGTGCGCCGCCCTCGACGAGTGCGCCACCGCTGCAGACGTCCAGCACGAGCAGTTCGCGCCCGGCTCGCAGCCGCACCCGTTCGACCGGCTCACCGGCGGCGGGCGTGCGCCTCGTCGTCCGCCGCCTGTCATTCGCCACGGTCGCGTGCGGCGCATCCGGCAGCAGGGCGGTCATACCGCGCCCCAGGTACCCCGCCGCGAGTCGTGGCGCAGCACCCGCGTTCGCCCGGTGGCGCCGAGGACGCGCACCGCCAGTTGCGAGTCGTCGCGGCCGCGGACATAGATCGTCCCCGGTGTCGACGTGCCCGCGGGGGTGAACGAGAGGATGTTGCTGGCGCCGACCTGGACGGGGTCGCGCTCGCCGGAGGCAGGGGTGACGCCGATGCTCACGCCCGGGAACAGTTCCCACAGCCGCACCGGGCCGTCGAGGCGGACATCGACACCGGCGTTGATGTCCGCGGTACGGACGCCGTCGTGGTTGCCATCCAAATAGACGCCAAATGCGATCCCGGCCGGTTGATCCTCGAAGCGCAGCGCGACGGTCGCCGAGCGGCTCACGGCCTCGGTACGGGCAAGTGCCATGCGTGCCGCGAGGTAGCGCGCAGCGGCGGTGGCCCTGGCACCATCGAGCGTGACGGTGGCCTGCGGGATCGCGATGGCCGCGCCGAGCGCGAGCAGCCCCATGACGAACAGGGTCTCCACCAACGTGAACCCGCAGGCCGTTCTCACCCCGGCTACTCCTGCGCGGTTGGCGCCGGCTTGGCGGCGGCCACCGTGACCATCGCCTTCAGCTTCAGGAAGCTCTTCTCGCCGATGCCCTTGACGTTCATCAGGTCCTCGGGCTTCTTGAAGCCGCCGTTCTTCTGGCGGTACTCGATGATCCGGTCGGCAGTGGATCTTCCGATCCCCGGCAGCGCCTCCAGCTGCGCCTGCGTCGCGGTATTGAGATTGAGCGCCGAGCCGCTCGCCGCCGCCGCGGCCGCCGGCTTCGGCGCCGTGGTCTGGGCGGCCGCCGCGGAGACGATGAGCGACAGGACGAGCAGCGCAATCGACATGGTTCGAAACATGATGGGCCTCCTGTCCGCACCGGGCAGGTGCTGCGTGGCGATCACGCCGGAAGGTGCGGAGCGTGTGTTGAAAGGGAAAGAGGGACGCGTCAACCTGCCACATGGCTCCCTGCGCGTAACTGGCCCCGGCAGGCGGCGATGCACGGCACCGGGTCGGGTGCGTGTGAGTGTGACGAACCTGCCGGGGACGCATCACGACAAGGCAAGGATGCGACCGGGAACCGCGCACCAGGTGCGGCGCGCTATCGTCGTGACTGACGGGCGGTTACGCACGGCTGGAAGTCACGTGCCGGAAGCGGCCTCGTGCGCGCGTCAACGGCAGTTGCGTAGGGAGCGGCGCGGCGTGGGGGCGGCCGATGTGCCCGGCGTAGAGATATGCCGGGTCCGCTGCGCGGAACCCGGCCTACGCTTTCGGTGAATCGCCACGCTTTCAGTAGATCGCGCTGACCAGTCACCGCTCCGGTGCGAGCGGCGGCGGCGTCAACGCCAGTTGCGCCGCGGGGCGGCGGCGGCGCGCTCGGGTGCTATCGCGCAGGGAGAACAGAGGCCGGTAGAACAACTACCGCCGGGTGCCAACTACGGTTGCGCACCACCACCAACCTAGGTTCCGAACCACGAACCACGAACCACGAACTAGAACCGATGCGTGTAGATCACCTTCGACGCGACGCGACGGTCCAGCGTCGCGAACCGGTCGAGCAGCGGCTCGTCGAGCCAGTTGTGGGTGTAGACGACGTAGAGGTCGTTGCCCGGCCGCATGATCCACCGGAACCGCGATTGCCAGCCGAGCACGCGCGCTCTGCGTGTCGTACTGGATGTTGTTCACCAGCGCGATGAACGGCGTGAACTGCGTCTCGCCGACCACCCGGTAGAGCGTCGTGTCGAAGCTGCCCTCGGCCAGCTCGATGGCGTTCCACTCGCTCGTTGAGGTAGACGATGTAGCCCGGGCGCGATGCGCAGGGTGAGGTTGGCGACCGTCTCGTGCCGGGTGCCCGAGTAGAACTCGCCGCGGCTCGTAGCCGGCCGCCGAGCGCGAGCATGCGGCGGTTGGCGGTCTGCCCGCGCACGACGTAGCGGGTGAAGTCGTACTCGCGCCGATCGGCAGCGTGATGCCCGGGTCAGATCGGGAACGGCTGCTCGAGCCGCTCGCGCGTGGTGGTCGACGTCCGACGGCGATCGAGTCCTGCGAGTGGAACTGACCTCGAGCGGCGTGCACGTCGACGCTGCCGCATCAGCAGCTCGTTGTCGCAGGTCGGTCTGGACGTCGACGTTGCCGCCGAAGACGAAGCGGCGGATGTACGCGGTTGTCGCGCGGGCGCGGCGCGAACGTCAGGCTCGGCTGGAAGCGGCGGTAGTTGCGGCGCGTGACGAAGCCGACCGACGGGTCGAAGTTCTGCCTGCACCTCGCGGACGTCGAGCGCGACGGTCCAGCGGTCGTTCGGGATAGTCGACGACGGCGCCGAACGCGCTGTTGCCGGTCGAGCGCGCCGGGCCGCGAGGCGTGCAGGAACCAGGCGCTGCCCTCGAGGTTCTGCGAGCCGAGGAAGCGGTTGGTGGCCAGGCGGCACGTCGAGCGCCGGCGGTGTGGCTGGCGCCGTCGACGCCGTCGAGCGCGCGCGTCGCGCCGCGTGTACATCGCACCGACGTAGGACTGCGTGCAGCATGCCGGCGCTTGACGCGCGCGGCGGTGAAGTCTTCGCCGACCAGCCGTCGCATCGTCGTCGCCGGTGCTGACGTGCAGGACGCCGACGTCCTGCCGCCCGATCTGCCCGGTGAGCTTGGTGCCGAAGTCGATCTGCTGCGGCGTCGGCGTCGGCGCCGAGGCCGATGCGCCGGCTGAAGAACGGGTTGACGCGGAGGTCGCCGCGTCGGTCGGGCTGGCGAAGTCGAAGAAGGTCGCGCCGTCGAGGAAGAAGTCGCGCTGTCTCGGGAAAGAACAGCGAGAAGCGGGTGAGGTTGACCTGCCGCTGATCGACCTCGGTCTGCGCGAAGTCGGTGTTGACGGTCAGGTTGGCGCGCAGCAGCGGCGTCGGGTTGTAGAAGAGGTCGACGCCGGCGTTGGCGTCGCCGTCGAAGTCGCCGCTCGCCGCGGCCCGGCGACGCCTGCGCCGGTGAACAGGCCGTACGGCTTGACGTCGAGACCGAGCCCCTGGGTGACGTCGGGATGCCGGTGACGCGGCCGGCGTTGGTCATGCGGCGCAGCCCCTGGTTGCGCGCCCATCCCATCCAGATGCTGTCCTCGTTCTTGCGCCGGACCGTGCGCTGGAAGTTGATGCCCCAGGTGTCGCTCTCGGGGTTGAAGTTGAGCGGTGCGGAACGGGATCTCGATCTCGAGCGTCCAGCCGACGTCGTGTGCGTCGGACGCGGGCGTTCCAGATGCCGTCCCATTGCCGGTTGTCGCCGTTGACGCCGAACAGCGAGTCGGCCATCAGGCCCGGAGGGATTCATCTCGAAGAAGTAGCCGGAGCGGCCGTCGAGGAAGGTGTCGATCGTCCACATGAAGCGGTCGTCGGAGCCGAGGAACTCGTCGCGGCGCCGCTGGTAGCCGAGCCACTTGTCCGGCTCTGAGTCGAAGGCGGTGACGCCGATATAGAGCGCCGTCGCGGTCGAAGGCGATGCGCACCTCGGTCGGTTCGGTCGCCGGCGTCGCCGTTGTCCGGGTCGACCTGGATGAAGTCGGCTGGCCGGGTACGGCCCGCGCCCAGACCGCTTCGTCGAGCACGCCATCGAGCCGGATCCGCTCCTCGCCGGTCATGCGTTCCGCCACGATGCTGCGGAGCGCCGGATCCGCTGGCGGGTCGCCCGCCTGGCGGCTGCCGGCGGCAGTGGGGTGCGCGATCGACAGCGCTATGAGACAGGACAGCGCCGCGGCGCGCAACACACTCGTCATCAGAACCTCGGCGGGGAATGGCTCAAGCGGGGCAAAACATCAACAAGACGTCACCGGCCGCGGTTTGGTCTGGCCGCTGCACAAGTTTGTTGACGGACGTGCCGAACTCGACGCATACTCCAGCGCCGGTTCTAACCCGTCCATATTTTAGCTCGAAGTTCTACCCTCGCTCGCTCTTTCGGCGTTCGGTTCGGCACCAAGGCGGCGCCCAGAGGCCCCGCTCCATGGGAACACCCCCTGTCGTAAGGAGATCTCTAGATGCGTTTAGCGGCGAAGTCGTTTGTAATCTTCGCGTTCCTGCTCCTGCTAGCTCCCGCCCTTGCGTTCGCCCAGGCGGGCGGCGCATCGCTGGCGGGCACCGTGAAAGACGCGTCTGGAGCCGTGCTCCCGGGCGTGACCGTGGAGGCCTCCAGCCCGGCGCTGACTGAAAGGACCCGCGCGGCCGTGTCCGACGGATCCGGGCAGTACCGCATCATCGACCTGCCGCCAGGCACCTACACGCTGACGGCCACCTTGCCCGGCTTCAACACCGTGCAGCGGTCGGAGCTCGTCCTGTCAGGCAGCGCCACCCTGACGATCCCCATCGACATGAAGGTCGGCGACCTGCAGGAGACGATCACCGTCACCGGCGAAGCGCCGGTCGTCGACGTGCAGAACACCCGTCGCGAAACGACCGTCAACCAGGAAGTGATCGCCTCGATTCCTGCCACCCGCACCGTCGGTTCGCTGCTCAACCTGACCCCGGGCATCACCGTCGACAACAACGGCCTGTCGGCGACCCCGACGATGACATTCTTCAGCGCGCGCGGTGGTCCGACCAACGAAGGCCGCATGACCGTGAACGGCATGACGGTCGCGGCCGCGTTCAACGGCGGCGGCGTGTCCTCCTACATCCTCGACACCGTCGGCGCCGAAGAAGTCACGACCAACGTGTCGGGTGGCCTCGGCGAAATGGAAGTGGGCGGCCCGGTCATGAACATCGTCCCGCGCGCGGGTGGCAACCGGTTCGCCGGCTCCGCGTTCATCAACACCGCCGGCGAGTGGTCGAAGGGCAACAACCTCGACGACGAGCTGCGCGCGTTCGGCATCAGGGAAACGCCCGGCATCATCAAGGCCTACGACGGCAGCGTCTCCTACGGCGGCCCGATCGTGCGCGACCGGCTGTGGTTCTACGGCAGCTACCGCAAGCTGAACACCATCACGCAGATCGAGGGCGTCCGCTGGAACCAGAACACCTTCGACCTGTCGCGATGGGACTGGCTCGAAGATCCGACCATCAGCGCGCGCCGGCTCGAGGGGCGGCAGATGTTCATCAGCCGTTTCGCCACGCAGATCACGCCCAAGAATCGCTTCACCTTCGCGCATGAATACCAGCACCGCTGCGAAGGATCGCCGCTGAGGACGACCACCACTGACGCCTGCGACAAGCGTGAGGCGGGTTGGGTCGCCTCCAGTGCGACGACCAGCTCTCCGGAAGCGAGCACCAACTACATCGACTTCCCCTACACCGTGACGCAGGTTCTCTGGACCAATCCGCTGACCAACAAGATCCTGCTCGAAGCGGGTCTCAGCCGGCTGGCGTACGACCACGCCGGCGGTCCTGGCCAGCTGCCGCCCGATGGCATCTTCGACATCTCGGTGACGGAGCAGTCGACGGCGATCAACCCGGCAACGGGTCTGCAGTATGCCCCGCGCGCCAACTACCAGTACCGCGCCCTGGCGCAGTACACGGACAACAAGAGCTGGCCGACGACCTGGCGCGGCTCGGCCTCGTACGTGACGGGCGCGCACAACATGAAGATTGGTTACCAGGGTTCGTACCTGGCGAACCAGACCACCCGCCTGCGCAACCCGACGCTGCTGTCGTACCGATTCAACCAGGGTGTGCCGAACCAGTTCACGATGGCACTCAACAACTGGCAGACGGCGGACCGGACCAAGGTGGCTGCATTGTTCGTGCAGGACAGCTGGACCCGCGGCCGCCTGACGGTCCAGGCGGCGCTCCGGTATGACCATTCCTCGAGCTTCAGCCCGGCCGAGCACAACGGCACCACGTCGACGTCGCGGCTCAACCCCACGCCGATTACGTTCGAGCAGACTGCCAGCGTCGATGCCTACAACGACATCACGCCGCGGTTCGGTGTCGCCTACGACGTGTTCGGCAACGGCACGACGGCGCTGAAGTTCAACATGGGCCACTACCTCGTGTCGGCGACCAACGACGGCCGCTACACGACCAACAACCCGGCGAACCGCGCCGTCAGCTCGGTTGACCGGGCCTGGACGGACAACGACGGCGACAAGGTGGTCGACTGCGATCTGTTGAACTTCGGAGCGCAGGGTCCGGCCACCGGCCAGGTCGACACGTGCGCGGCGCTGACCGGCAACAACCTGAACTTCGGCAGGTTGGGCAACGCCACGACGACGACCAATCCGGCGCTGCTGAGCGGCTGGGGCGCCCGGCCGAACGACTGGCAGTACGGCATCACCCTGCAGCAGCAGATCATCCCGCGCGTCTCGCTGGACGTGGGCTACTCGCACCGCTGGTTCAAGGGTGTGCAGGTGACCGACAACGTCAACCGCACGCCGGCTGACTACGTGTCCTACACGCTGACTGCACCTCGCGATCCGCGCCTCGCCGACGGTGGCGGCTACCCGATCACGATCTTCGTGCCGACCAACGCGGCGGCGGCAGTCGCGGCGCAGAACTACATCACCTTCGAGTCCGACTTCGGGCCGGAGCGGAAGAACTACTACGACGGTGTCGACCTGACGGTGAATGCCCGGCTCAAGCAGGGTCTCACCATGCAGATCGGCAGCACCACGGGCCGTTCGGTCGTCAACACGTGCGACACCGGCCGGTTCGACACGCCGGACCGCCGCGGCTGCAACAATTCGAATCCGTTCCAGTCCACCATTCGCGGGCTGGCCACTTACACGGTGCCGAAAGTCGACGTGCTGATCAGCGGCACCGTCCGCTCGCAGCCCGTCCAGTCTCGCTCGGCGAGCTGGAACGTGCCGAACTCCGTCATCACCGGTCTGCTCGGATTCCTGCCGAGCGGTTCGACGGCCGCGGGCACCACTGCCATCGCCATCGATGACAACGACCACCGCATCTGGGACGAGAGCCGGCGCACCCAGGTCGACATGCGCTTCGCCAAGATCGTCCGTTTCGGCCGCACCCGCACGGACATCGGCGTCGACCTGACCAACCTGCTGAACTCGAACTACCCGACCGCCTGGGACAACACCTACCAGTACGGCGCCGCCGACGGCGGGACGTGGAACACCCCGACGACGGTGTACACGCCGCGGTTCGTCCGCCTGAACTTCACGGTCAACTTCTAGTTGCCGGCCGGAAGTCAGTAGCTACCTGGGGGCGGGCCCGATCAGGCCTGCCCCTCACAACCTAATCAGGCAAGGCCGGCGACAATCGCCGGCCTTTGCTTTTCGCCTCGCTTACAATCGCTCGGTGCACAGTAAAGGGCTGAGTCGGGTCGTCGCGGTCCTCGCGAGCCTCCTGCTTCTTGCCGGCGCGGCCTGTTCACGGACCGCGGAACCGGCGAAAACGCCTGCCGCCGGCCCGGTCACGTTCAACCGCGACGTCGCCCCAATCCTGTTCGACAACTGCGCGAGCTGCCACCGGCCACTCGAAAGTGGCGACGGCGGCCCCGGCACCGCCCCGCGCGAAGGCGCCGTCCCCGCGACGTTGGGCTCGGCCGAAGACCCACTCTGCGTGGCCGGAGCGCCGTTCAGCGTGCTCGATTACGCCTCCGTCCGTCGTCATGCCCCCGCGATCGCATCCGCCGTGCAGCGGCGTGCAATGCCGCCGTGGCTGCCCGAGCCGGGCCACGGCGAGTTCGCTGGCGAACGTCGCCTCCGCAACGATCAGGTTGCCATGATCGCGAAGTGGGTCGAGAGCGGCGCGCCCGAAGGGGATCCCGCCGACGCGCCCAAGCAGCCGAGCTTTTCCGGCGGATGGCAACTCGGCACGCCAGACCTGGTGCTGACGCTCCCGGAGGCGTACACGCTGATGCCGGGAGCGCGCGACGTCTTCCGCAATTTCGTCCTCCCGGTACCGGTCACCACCACGAAGTACGTGCGTGCGGTTGAGTTCCGTGCCGACCGTCCGCAGGTGCTGCACCACGCTGATCTGGCGATCGACGTCGGCCGCGTCTCCCGCGTCCTCGACCGTGCCGACCCGGGGCCGGGCTTCGCAACCATGGACGGCGATCAGGTGCGGAACGTCTTCGGCTGGACCCCCGGCAAGGTGCCGATGATGGAGCCGCCCGACACCGCGTGGACGCTCGATCCCGGCACCGACTTCGTGCTGCTGCTGCACATGATCGCCGGCACGAGCAACGAACGGGTCCAGCCGTCGATCGGATTGTTCTTCGCCGATGCGCCGCCGAAGCGCACCCCGATCAGCGTGAAGCTCGAGGTCAAGGCGATCGACATCCCGGCCGGCGAGGCGAACTACGCCGTCGAGGACAGTTACGTGTTGCCGGTAGACGTCGAAGCCGTCAGCGTCTACCCGCACGCGCACTACCTTGGCAAGGAGATGCGCGGCACCGCCACACTGCCCGATGGCTCGCAGCAGGACCTGGTCTGGATACGCCAGTGGGACTTCCGCTGGCAGGACCGCTATCGCTACCGATCACCGCTGTTCCTGCCGAAGGGGACGCGCGTGTCGATGCGGTTCACTTTCGACAACTCCACGGCGAATCCAAACAATCGTTCGCGTCCACCGCAGCGCGTGCGCTCGGGACCGCGCTCCACCGACGAGATGGCCCAGCTCTGGCTCGAGGTCGTGCCGCGCCGGGCCGAAGACGCATCACTGCTGAATGCCGACTTCACGCGCCGCGCCCTGCTGGCGCAGATAGAGGCTGTGGAACTCGATGTCCGCTTAGATCCGCACGTCGCCTCCGGCCGCAACCTGCTTGCCTCGAAGTATCTCCAGGCTGGACGACTAGCGGATGCACGGGCGCAATTCGACGAGGCGTTGCGGCTGGATCCGCGGAATGCAGAAGTCCATAGCAACCTCGGCACGCTGCTGCAGGCCCAGGGCCGGCTCACCGACGGCATGGAGCACCTGCGCGCGGCGGTGCAGCTGAAGCCGAAGAGCGATGCGGTGCACTACAACCTTGGCAACGGTTTACTCGCGATGGGCCAGACCGACGCGGCGATACGCGAGTTCCAGACAGCGATCAGGCTCAATGCGGAAAACGCCGACGCGCACTTCAACCTGGCGATGATCCTCGGCCCGCGCAACCGGCTGGACGAAGCCATTGCGCACCTGCGGCGGACTGTCGAGATCAACCCGCGGAACGCCGATGCCTATCGCAACCTGTCGGTGGCTTACATGCTGAAAGGGCGGGTCGACGAGGCGATCGCCGAGGCGCAAACGGCCGTGCGTCTGCAGCCCGGATCAACCCCGGCGCGGGAGCAGCTACAACGTCTGCTCGCTCTCCCTCGCTGACTAGAATTTCTCACTTCCCACCTCCCACTTCCCACGTTTCCCCTTCCTCCTTGCTGACCACCGCGCTCACCACCCGCCTCTGCCTGACGACCCCGATCATCCAGGCGCCGATGGCCGGCGGGGGCGACACGCCGGCCCTCGTTGCCGCGGTCGCCAATGCCGGTGGCCTCGGCTGCATTGGCGCCGCCTATCTCACGCCGGCACAGATCCGGGAAACCTCGCAGGCTGTTCGCTCGCTGACGGCCCGCCCCTTCGGCATCAATCTCTTCGCGCCGGTGCCGCCGCAGGCTGATGGCGATCACGCTGCGGCCGCTCGCCGGGTGCAGCCGTTCTATGAGGAACTTGGGTTGGCGCCGCCCGACGTCGGCCGGCCGCCGACAGGAGCGGCAGCACTCGACTTCGATGCGCAGCTGGCGGCCGTCCTCGAGTCCGACGCAACGGTCTTCAGCTTCACCTTCGGCATGCTGCCGGCAGCAGCGATGGCCGCCCTGCGGGGTCGTCTGTTCGTCATGGGCACCGCCACGACCGTGGCCGAGGCACTGGCGCTACGCGACACCGGCGTCGATGCCGTCGTCGCTCAGGGCAGTGAGGCGGGCGGCCATCGCGGCTCATTCGCCGTCCCGTTCGATCGAGGCATGGTTGGTGGGCTGGCGCTAGTGCCGCAGGTCGTGGACGCAGTCCGTCTTCCGGTCGTCGCCTCCGGCGGGATCATGGATGGCCGCGGCATCGCCGCTGCCCTGGCCCTGGGCGCAACGGGTGTGCAACTGGGAACGGCATTCCTGGTGTGTGACGAAGCTGGCGTGCCGCCTGCGTACAAGGCAGCGGTCCTCGCCGCGCATGAGGACGGCACCCGGCTGACCCGCGCCTTTTCTGGCCGGCCGGCGAGGGGGATCGTCAACCGCTTCATGACCGCAGTCGACGACGACGCCAACGCGGCCATCCTGCCGTTTCCCCTCCAGAACGCGCTGACGCGCCCGCTGCGGCAGGCCGCAGCGAAGGCCGGGCGCGCCGACATGCTGTCGCTGTGGGCCGGCCAGGGGGTGCGCATGGCCAGGACCGGAACGGCGGCCGAACTGGTTGCCAGGCTGACAGCCGAAACGGAAGCGGTCTTTCAGCGGCGTACAGAATCGCTGACCCAGGCGCCAACCAGGCCGAGCTGATCGCGGTCGCGCCAGGAGAACGGCGGCGCGGCGGCTACGCGACCGGCGTCGCCTGCGTCGAGCGATACCACGCGACGGTCGCGTCGAGACCGTCTTCGAACGACACCGCGGGATCGTAGCCGAGGATGCGCTTCGCCTTGCTGATATCGGCCTGCGAATCCTTGACGTCGCCGGCGCGTGGCTCGGCGTAGATCGGCTCGACCTTCGCACCGACCAGGTCACGCACGGTCCGGAACAGGTGATTGAGGGAGATCCTGCCGCCGACCGCGACGTTGATCACTTCGCCGCTCGCCCCCTCGGCGGTCGCGGCACGGAGGACGCCGTCGACGACGTTGGCGACGTAAGTGAAGTCGCGCGTGTGTTCACCGTCACCGTAGATTGTCGGCTGCCGTCCCTCGCACAGCGCGCTGATGAACAGCGAAATCACGCCCGAGTAGGGCGACGACGGATCCTGGCGCGGTCCGAAGACATTGAAGTATCGCGTCGTCACGGTTTCCAGGCCGTAGAGCGCGGTGAACATCTGGCAGTACTGCTCCGCCACCAGCTTCTGTAGCGCATACGGCGACAGCGGCGCGGTGGCCATCGTCTCCACCTTCGGCAGTGTCGGCGTGTTGCCATACGCGGACGACGAGCCGGCATAGACGACGCGCCTTACGCCAGCGTCGCGTGCCGCCACCAGCAGGTTGAGCGAGGCATCGATGTTGGCGCGATTCGAGGTCACGGGATCCTGCACGGAGCGCGGCACCGAGGGGATCGCCGCCTGGTGCAGCACGTACTCGACCCCTTGCACCGCCCGGCGTGCGACATCCGGGTCGGCAAGGTCCCCTTCAAGGAACTCCACGTCGGCGAGGTGCGCAAGATTCTGGCGCTTGCCGGTCGACAGGTTGTCGACGACGCGCACCGCGTGGCCGCGACGGCGGAGTTCTTCTGCCAGATGAGAGCCGATGAAGCCGGCACCGCCGGTGACGAGATACTGGGACATGACGAGGGTTACCTCAGCAAGAACGTTGCCGGGCTGGCGAGCTCCCGCCCGCGGACATCGCTCCCGGGCGCAGCCGCGCGAGTTACTGTGGAAATCCGCTGCGCGGCAGCCCGGGAATCAGCTTCAGCGCATTCTGGTAATACAGCTTCTTCAGCACTGCGTCCGGCAGCGCCAGCCCGTACAGTTTCCAGAAGGCGTGATAGTCGCGGTAATAGTCGAAATACTCGTCGCCGGTTTCGAAGACGCGCCAATGGTCCGGGAATTCATCCGGCTGGTAACTATCCTTGCCGAACAGCACGCGGTCCTGGTACTTGACCATGAAATCGTGCGCAGCCCTGGGCTGTCGGCCAAGCTCGTACAGCACCGCGCCGAGCTCGCCGTAGACATTCGGCATCGCGTCGAACATCTTACCGACGCGGGCGAGATCGTTCGCGTGCCAGCCAAGATGGGCCATCACGAAGCTGGTTTTCGGATGGCGGCGGAACAAATTGTCACGCTCGGTGGCAATTTGCTCGAACGACGGGAACTGCGGCGAGGGATAGCGGCGGTTCGGGTAGAGCGCCAGTTCGAGCCAGCGTTCGTTTTCGTAAGTAATCGGCTTGAAGAACTCCTGCGGGTCGGCGGTATGGATCAACACCGGAACGTCGAGCCGCGCCGCCGCCTGCCAGATCGGGTCGAGTTCCGGATCGTCGATCTTCAGGCGGCTGCCGTCGGCCTTCCGCGCGCTCAGCCCGAAGTCCTTCATGATCTCGCCGATGCCGAGGGCTCCGTTCTTCACGTCGGCTTCGACCTGCCGCGCGACGCGCTGGCCAAACCCTGGCCCCACCGGCTCGCGGAAGCTGACGTTGGTGAACATCACCATCCGGTCCTTGTGGGCGCTGTTCTTGATGGCGGCCACACTCTGCACCAGCCGATCGCCCGTCGCGCCGCTGGCATTGACCAGGATGCGCAGGTTCAGCGGGTCCATGCTCCGCACCACCGTTTCGAGCGCGTCGGCCGAAATCGGCGCCGGCTGGTGGCTGTGGATGTCGACGACCGGGTACTTGGCGCGCGGCACCGGGTGCTGCGGCACGACCAGCGTCGACTTCGGCTTGTATTCGCGGATGTTGGGGATCGGCAGATCCGGTTCGCGATTGGCGCCAGGACGGTTGCCGAGCGCGCCTTGGCTCTGCGTGCCTTGCGGCGCCTGTGCGCCGCCGATCACGCCGCCGCCGCCGAGGACCGCCGCCAGGACCACTGCTGCCGCAGGTCGTGAATGCATGAGGCGAATTGTACCTCCGGTGTGCGTCTGAAAAGTGTCGCAGCCAGCCGATAAGCCGAGTTCTGTGTCCCCGCTACCGCCGCGCCGAGCGCCCTTGCGGGCGCAGACGCGGCTTCGGCGAGGCGACGACCATTCCTCTAGGCCCGCGATTGCTCGCGGGCTCAAGCGACCTACCCGGTGGCCTCGGACGGGCCGTCCTACGACTGGCGCCGCGCGCCAGTCCGCAGCAGCCGAAGCCGCCACGTACACCACCCTATTTGGTCTTGCTCCGTGCGGGGTTTTGCCTGCCACCGACGTTGCCGCCGGCGCGGTGCGCTCTTACCGCACCATTTCACCCTTACCCGCCTTCGCCCTTCGGGCCCCGGCGCAGCAAGCCCGCCTTCGGGACGGTGTGCGCCAGGGCGTCCACCAATCCATCAACGGGCCTGCCGCGCCGAAGCACGCGAAGCGTGCGAAGGCGGGCGGTATATTTTCTGTGCCACTTTCCGTCAGGTTACCCTGCCCGGGCGTTAGCCGGCGCACTGCCCCTTGGAGCTCGGACTTTCCTCCCGCCCTCGTGCGTCGGGCGCCTCGGCGCGGCAGGCCCATACAGACCCGCTCACCGGAACACCACAGCACTCGGGCCGACGGTCGTCTGGCTGACTGCGACCCTTCATTATGGGAGCGCGCGGCGAAAATCTCAATTGGCCTCGTTGCCCCTCGGCGCACCGGCCGATATAGTCAAGGATTGACGATGGGCGAGGGGACCGAGTGAAGCACGCCATCGCGATCCTCATCGTTGCGGCGGCCGTTGGCGGTTGCGCGCGGGATGAGCCCGACGCGCCACGATCGGTCACCTTCAACAAGGACGTCGCGCCGCTCCTGTTCGAACATTGTGCGAGTTGCCATCGGCCCATTGACGTGGCCCCGGGCCCGCAACGCGACGTTGCAGCCCCGGATCCGCTGCGTGATGCTGGCGTGGCGCGGGTCTCGAACGTCGCGCAAGCGCCGGCCCTTTCTGAAGACGACGTGCTCTGTGTCGGCGGGGCGCCCTTCAGCGTGCTCGACTACGCCTCCGTTCGCCGCCGGGCGCGGAGTATTGCTTCGGCCGTGCAGCGCCGCGTCATGCCACCCTGGCTGCCAGAGGCGGGGCACGGCGAGTTCCAGCACGAGCGCCGGCTGCGCGCCGACCAGATCGCACTCATCCAGCGCTGGGCCGACGCCGGCGCGCCGGAAGGAGACCCGGCCGATCGGCCGACGCCGCCGACGTTCTCGAGTGGCTGGCAGCTCGGCACGCCAGACCTGGTGCTGACGCCCGAGGCCTACGTGCTGCCGGCGGGCAATGGCGATGTCTTCCGGAACTTCGTCATCCCGGTGCCGATCACCACGACGCGTTACGTGCGGGCGGTGGAATTCCGTGCCGATCGTCCGCAGGCACTGCACCACGCCGACCTGGCGCTGGATGTCCAGCGCGTCTCGCGAGCGCTCGATCGCGCCGAGCCCGGCCCCGGCTTCGAAACCATGGACGGCACCGGCGTGGTGAACGTCTACGGCTGGTCGCCGGGGAAGATACCGGTGCTCGAGCCTGCGGATAACGCGTGGACGCTCGAGCCGGGCGCCGACCTGGTGATTCAGCTGCATATGATCGCCGGCGCCGGCAGCCAGCCGCTACAGCCGATGATCGGCCTGTTCTTCTCCGACACGCCGCCGACCCGCACGCCGATCAGCGTGCTGCTGGAGTCGAAGACGATCGACATCCCCGCCGGAGAAAAGAACTACGTCGTCGAGGACAGCTACATCCTGCCGGCGGACGTCGACGCGGTCAGCGTCTATCCGCATGCGCACTATCTCGGCAGAGAAATGCGGGCCACTGCGACGCTGCCGGACGGGTCGGAGCGGCCGCTCATCTGGATCCGGCAGTGGGACTTCCGCTGGCAGGACCGGTATCGCTATCGCTCGCCGTTGTTTCTGCCCAGGGGCACGCGGCTGTCGATGCGGTTCACCTACGACAACTCCGCCGAGAACCCGCACAACCGCCAGCGGCCGCCGAAGCGGGTGCTGTCGGGGCCGCGCTCGAACGACGAGATGGCCTCGCTGTGGCTGGAGGTGGTGCCGCGCCGCGCCGACGATGTGGCGCTGTTGAAGGCGGACTTCGCCCGGCGCACCCTGCTCCACAGCATCGAAGCGGCGGAACTGAACGTCCGGATCGACGCTGGCAGCGCGGCGGCGCACAACCTGCTCGCGATGATCTACCTGCAGGCCGGCCGTCTGGCAGAGGCCCGGGCGCAGCTCGACATCGCCGTGCGTCTCGACCCGCGCGACGCGGTGGTGCACAGCAATCTCGGGACAGTGCTGCAGGCGCAGGGGCAGGTGGCGGCAGGCGCAGAGCACCTGCGCACCGCCGTGCGGCTTGCCCCGAAGGACGACCGCGTGCGCTTCAATCTCGGCAACGGCCTGCTGGCCGCCGGGCAGGCCGACGCGGCGCTGCGCGAGTTCGAGACCGCGGCCCGGCTCAACCCGGACAATGCGGACGCGCACTTCAACCTGGCGGTGATTCTCGGACCGCGGAACAGGATCGACGAGGCCATCACTCACCTGAAACGCGTGGTCGACCTCAATCCGCGCAACGGCGACGCCTACCGGAACCTCGCGCTCGCCTATGCGCTGCAGCGGAAGCTCGACCTGGCGATTCCAGCAGCGGAGGCCGCCGTCCGGTTGCGACCCGACTCGGCGCCGGCGCGCGACCAGCTGCAACGGCTGCTGGCGGCGCGGGGCGGCAGGTAGGTCGGGAGCCGGGGCTACCCGTCGACCTCTTGCTTGATCCCGTATTGCTCGAGTTTTTTGTAGAGATTGCTACGCGGCGTGTCGATGACTTCCGCCGTCTTCGAGATGTTCCAGTTGTTCTCGCGTAGCTTCTGTACCAGGTAGGTGCGCTCGGCGGCGTCCTTGAATTCGCGCAGCGTTCCGCCGCCCGCCGGTGTGCTGCCAGCGGTGCTCCCTCCGCCTGCCGACGTGGCGGCGCCGCTCGCCGCCCAGGACTCGCTCCGCGCACCCGCCGGCACCGGCGGCACCTCGGCGGCGGCGGGCCGCTGATTGTCACCACGCAGCTCGCCAGGCAGGTCGGCAACCCGCACGACATCACCCGGCGTCATGATCATCAGCCGCTCGATGGTGTTGCGCAGCTCGCGGATGTTGCCGCGCCAGCGGTAGCGCTGCAGCGTCTCGAGCGCGGCGGGGTCGAAGCGCTTCGGCTTGAGGTTGTGCTCGTCGCTGGTCAGCCGCGCGAAGTGCTGCACCAGCATCGGCACGTCCTCGCGGCGCTGCCGCAGCGGTGGCACGACGATCGGAATGACGTTGAGCCGGAAGAACAGGTCCTCACGGAACTCGCCGCGCTCGATCGCCTCCTCGAGGTTCTTGTTGGTCGCGGCGATCACCCGGACATCGACCTTGATGGTGCGCGCCGAGCCGAGCCGCTCGACCTCCTGCTCCTGCAGCACGCGCAACACCTTGGCTTGGGTCTTCGGGCTCATGTCGCCGACTTCGTCGAGAAAGATCGTGCCGCGGTCGGCCTGCTCGAACTTGCCGATCTGCTTCTCGGTGGCGCCGGTGAACGAGCCCTTCTCGTGGCCGAACAGCTCCGACTCGATCAGTTCCTCCGGAATGGCGGCGCAGTTGACCTGCACGAACCGCTGCCCGGCGCGTGAGCTGTTGCGGTGAATCGTGCGCGCTACCAGTTCCTTGCCGACGCCGCTCTCGCCGAGCAGCAGCACGGTCGCATTGGTCGGCGCCGCCCGCTTGACCGATTCGAGCACCGTGTTCAGCGACGGGCTGCGGCCGACGATCTCGTAGCGCGACTCCATCGCCAGCTTGAGCTCGCGATTCTCCTGGCGCAGCTCGCGGACCTCGAGTCCCTTCGCGACGGTCACCAGCACGCGCTCGCTGGTAAACGGCTTCTCGATGAAGTCGAAGGCGCCGAGGCGCGTCGCCTGCATGGCGTCGGCCATGGTGCCGTGCCCGGAGATCATCGCCACCGGCAAGGCCTCGTCGATCTTGCGGATCTCGGCGAGGGTATCGAGACCGTTCATCGCCGGCATCTTGATGTCGAGGATGACCATGTCGGGCGAGTCGCGGCGCACGGTCGCGATGCCCTCCTGGCCGGATGCGGCGCCGAGGAACTCGTAGTCTTCGTATTCGAGAATCATCCGCAACGAGTCGCGGATCGCCGCCTCGTCGTCTATGACCAGGATGCGCGGTTTCACTATTCGATTTTGACCGTGTGGAGGGCGCGCTGCTCGATCTCCGGCTTGTAGACGTACAGCGTCAGGATGTCACCGGCGCGGGCCGAGGCGGTGAGGCGGCGGTAGTCCTCGATCGAGTGCACGGGGCGACGGTTGATCTCGAGCAGGACGTGGCCGCGCTCGATGTCGGCATCGAACGCCGGGCTGAGCGGCTCGACCCGCGACACGACGACGCCCTCGATTGCCCCGGGCAGGCGCAGCCGCGCGATGAAGTCGCGGTCGAGCTCGCGTACGGATAAACCGATTGGCGAGCCGCGCTGGCTCGACGGCCGCGGCTGCTCGGCCGCCCCATCGTCGGCCGCCTTGCGGTCGCGCTGCGGACGCTCGGCCAGCTTGACCTGGATGCTGATCGGCCGGTTCTCGCGCAACACCTGGAGGCTGGCGGTACTGCCCGGAACACGGGAGGCGATCAGCTGTATGAGCTGGTCGTTGCCGGCCACCGGCTTGCCATCGACGGCGACGATCAGGTCGTAGGTGCGGATACCGGCGCGCGCGCCGGGCGACGCGGCGGTGACGTCCTGCACCAGCGCGCCGCTTGCCGACTTCAGTCCCAGCGACCGCTGCAGGTCCGGGTCGACATCGCGCAGCGCCACGCCGATGTAGCCACGCGACACGCGCCCTTTCTCCTGCAGCTGCGGCAGGATGGCGCTGGCCTGGTTGATCGGCACGGCGAAGCCGATGTTCGCTGCGCGTGAGCTGATGGCCGCGTTGATGCCGATCACTTCACCGCGCGCGTTGATCAACGGGCCGCCACTGTTGCCGAAATTGATGGCGGCGTCGGTCTGGATGTATCGATCGAGCGAGGTGTCGAACAGCTTCCGGCCGATGAAGCTGACGACGCCGACGGTGACGGTGTGTTCGTAGGCCAGCGGGTTGCCGATGGCCACAACCCACTCGCCGACACGCAGCGAGTCGGAATTGCCCAGCGCCGCAAACGGCAACGGCCGCGGCGACTCCACCTTGATCAAGGCAATGTCGGTGTCCGGATCCGAACCCACTTTCGCGGCGTGCAGGTTACGGCCGTCGGTCAGCCGCACCATGATGCGATCGGCGCCGTCGATGACGTGGTGATTCGTGAGGATCAGGCCGGAGGCGTCGATCAGGAAGCCGGTGCCGGCGCCGCGACGAGGCCCTTCGCGGTCGCGCTCGCCCGGCCGCTCGAACAGTTCCGGACTTTCCGGCCCAGCGCCGCCGACGCGGCGCCGCCCGCGGCTGCCCCGGGCGGTCGCGTCGATGTTGACGACGGCGGGGTTCAACTGCTCGGCGATGTCGGCGAAGGACGTGAGCGCGGCACCGGCGCTGGCAGTGTTCACCGTGCGCGTGGCGGCAAGGCGAGGCTGCGGTGCGGAATGGGCCGGCGCGGGCATCATTCCACCCGCCACAATCAGGCCGACCAAAAAGGCGACCGTTGCGGTCAGGCACACCGACACGACCCAGAAGGAACGCCGCGTCACCAAATCATTATAGGCCCGCCGACGGGGCGGCGAGCAGGGCCAGAAATGTGGCCTCATCGAGGGTCGGCACCCCGAGCGCCGCCGCTTTGTCGGCCTTGCCGCCGGCATCGGCGCCCACCACCACCGCCGTGGTCTTCTTGCTCACGGAACCGGCGACCTTGGCGCCAAGCCGCTCGAGCGCCGCGGTCGCCTGTTCGCGGGTCATCGACTCCAGCGTCCCGGTGACGACGTAGGTCTTGCCGGCAAGCGGACCTGGAGCATCCGCAGCGATGCGGTCCGCCGCCGGGATCTCGCTCCGGACGCCCGCCTGGCGAAGCCGGTCGAGCAGCTGGCGATTGCGGGGCTCATCGAGCCAGGTCCGTACGGATTCGGCGAGGACCGGGCCGATTTCCGCGGTTGCCTGCAACTGGTCGGGCGAGGCGGCGCACAGCGCGTCCAGCGACCAGAATGCCCGGGCCAGCACCTGGGCGGCGCGCTCGCCGATATGCCGGATCCCCAGGCCGTAGATGAGCCGCCACAGCTCGTTCGACTTGCTCCGCTCGATCTGCTCCACCACCTTGGCGGCATTCCTCTCGCCGAAGCGGCGCTGGATCTCGCGGCCGTCCGTCCGCTGCGATACGCTGACCAACGCTGCCAGCTGCGCGGTGGTGAGCGCATAGACGTCGGCGTAGTCACGCACCAGCTGCCCCTCGATGAGCTGCGCGATGAGCGACTCGCCGAGCCCGTCGATGTTCATGGCGCCGCGGGCGGCGAAGTGCTCCAGGCCGCGCTGCAGCATGGCGGGACACGAGGTGTTCTCGCACCGCCAGACGGCCTCGCCCTCTTCGCGATGCAGGGCGCTGCCGCACCGCGGGCAGGCGGTCGGCATCACCCAGGGCTGAGAACCGGCGGGCCGGCGGGCCAGGATCGGACCCACGACACGGGGGATGACGTCACCGGCCTTCTCGACCATCACCCAATCGCCCTCGCGGATGTCCTTGCGGGCGATGTCATCCGCATTGTGCAGCGTCGCCATCGACACGGTCGTGCCGGCAATGCTCACCGGTTCCAGCTCGGCAAACGGCGTGACCGCACCCGTGCGGCCGACGTTCACGCTGATCTTGCGCAGCAGCGTCGTCTTCTGCTCGGCGGGAAACTTGAACGCGATCGCCCAGCGGGGAAACTTGCTGGTGGTGCCGAGCGCACGCCGCTGCTCGAGATCGTTGACCTTGACGACGACCCCGTCGGTATCGAAGTCGAGCGTGCGCCGCTTCTCTCCCCACTCGTTGACGAACGCAACCAGATCCTCGATGCCCTCGCACCGGCGCCAGTGCCGCTCTACCGGCAGCCCCCACCCCGTCAGGCGCTCGAGCGTACCCGCGTGTGACGCCGCCACCGCGGCGCCGCCGCCGGGCACCACCAATTGATAGAAGAAGGCACTCAGCCCACGGCGCGCCACCAGCGCCGGCTCGAGGTTCCGCATCGTTCCCGCTGCCGCGTTGCGCGGATTCGCGAACAGCGTCTCCCCCGCCGCTTCGCGCTCGCGGTTGGTCCGATCGAATGCCTTGCGCGGCAGGTAGACCTCGCCGCGCACCTCGATCCGCTCGGGCACCGCCGCGGCACTCGCGTCGTGCCCGGCCGCAGCCTGCGCACCTGCGGCTGCCAGCCGCAGCGGAACGGCGCGAATGGTCCGGACGTTCGGCGTCACGTCCTCGCCGCGGCTGCCGTCGCCGCGCGTCGCGCCGCGCACCAGCACGCCATGCTCGTAGGTCAGGGCACAGCTCAACCCGTCGATCTTCAGCTCCGCGACGTAATCGATTGCCGGCGCCGCCTCCGAGCCCGCCGCTGCCGTCGCGGCGAGGCCGCGGCGCACGCGCTCGTCGAACGCGCGCAGCTCCGCCTCGGAGTAGGCGTTGTCGAGGCTGAGCATCGGCTCGGCATGATCGACCGTCGCAAAGCCGGCGGCCACCCGGCCACCGACACGCTGCGTCGGCGAATCGCTGCTGACAAGGTCAGGGTTTTCCACCTCCAGCCGTTCGAGCTCCTTCATCAGGGCGTCGAACTCGGCGTCGGCGATTTCAGGTTGGCTGAGGATGTAATAGCGCTCTTCGTGATGGCGTATCAGGCGACGAAGTTCGTCGATACGCTCTGCCGCGTCCATGGCCTGACGTGTCCGGCGGCTACTTGTCGCGTGAGATCACGTAATCCGGCAGGTACATCAGCGCGTCGCGGCCGGGGCCGGGGGGGAACGCGTAGAGCGCCTTCTTGGCCCGCTCGACGTGCTCGAACGCGGTACGTTGCGCGTAATCGAGCGAGCGTGACTGCGCCAGCAGGCTACGGATCTCACGCCAGTCTTCGAGCGATACGGTCCGTTCCGCCACCACCTTGCGAATCAGTTCGCTGGCGCGGTTGTCACCGCGGCCGAGCAGGTGAATGAGCGGCAGGGTGATCTTGCCCTCGCGCAGGTCGCCGCCGACGGGCTTGCCGAGCGTCACTTCCTCGCCGGTAAAGTCGAGCAGGTCGTCGACGATCTGGAAAGCCATGCCGATATTCAGGCCGTAATCCCACAGCGCTTCCTGCTGCTCGCGCGTCGTCGGCCCGAGCATGCCGCCGATCTTGGCGCAGCCAGCAAACAGGAACGCCGTCTTGCGCCGCATGATGTCGAAGTGCTCCTCCTCTGTCAGGTCGACGACACCGTTCTTGGTCAGCTGGTAGATCTCGCCCTCGACGATGCGCAGCGTGACATCGCAGAGCAGGCGGATGATCTCCAGGCTGTCCTGCGTGAGCGCCAGCGACATCGACTTCAGGTAGAGGAAATCGCCGAACAGCACGGTGACGTGGTTGCCCCAGCGCGTGTGCACGGCCTCACGGCCGCGGCGCAGCTCGGACTCGTCGATGATGTCGTCGTGCACGAGCGTCGCGGTGTGAATGAACTCGATCACCGACGCGTAGAGCACCGCCTTCTCGCCGCTATAGCCAGCCATGCGCGCCGCCATCAGCAACACCGCGGGGCGGATGCGCTTGCCGCCGCTGTCCTGGATGTAATTGCCGATCTGCGGGATTAGCGCGACCTGCGACTGGATGTGCCGGGCGAATTCGCGTTCGACCTCGCCGAGGTCCTCGCGGATAGGCTCGAACATCAGCGCGAGGGTGGCTGCCGAGGGTTTCTGCGCCGTGGGATTCAAGCTGGTCCGATCAGAACATAGGAGCGCGCGGGGTGTCAACGCGCGGACACACGCTAATCCGTGTGGCCTGTTGAAGTTACGGGTTGAAGATCCGGTTGAAGTTGGCGGTCGTGGCTGCGGCGATCTCCGCCGCCGGAACGTGGCGAAGCTCGGCGATCGCTTCCGCCACCCGCGTCACGTGCGCCGGTTCGTTGCGCTTGCCACGATACGGCACCGGCGCCAGGAACGGGCTGTCGGTCTCGACCAGCAAACGGTCGAGCGGCAGCTGCCGCGCGACCTCCTTCAGCTCGAGCGCGCGCGGGAAGGTGACGATTCCTGCCAGTGACAGGAAGAACCCCCGTTCCAGCGCACGTTGCCCGGTGGCCCAGTTGCCGGTGAAACAGTGGAAGACCACCGGTACGTCGGCGGCCCCCTCCTCGTCGAGCAGGCGGAACGTGTCGTCTTCCGCCTCGCGGGTGTGAATCACCAGCGGGAGCCGGCGGTGACGCGCGACACGGATCTGCTGGCGGAACACCTCCTGCTGGACTTCGCGGGATGCGCGCTCGTAGTGGTAATCGAGCCCGACCTCGCCGAGACCGCGGGTCAGCGGCTCGGCGTCGATCGCCCGCTCCACTGCCACCGCAGCCGCCGCAGGATCCTCCGCAAAGCTCCCGGCGGCCTGCGGATGGACGCCAACCGAGAAGCGCACCTCGCTCCATCGCTGCGACACTCGGGCGGCCGCGGCGCGCTCGGCCGCGTCCTCCGCCGCCAGGATGACGAGCGCCCTCTCCAGCCCGGCAGCCCGTGCCCGGGCGATGACCTCGTCGAGGTCGCCGGCGAACTCCGGCCCGGCGATGTGGCAATGACTGTCGACCACCGGATCAGCGGACGCGGCTTCCCGGCGGCACGCCGTCGACCGTCAGCAGCGTCGGCCCCCCACCTTCGGGGCTGGCCGCCAGCACCATGCCGTTCGATTCGATGCCCATCAACTTGGCCGGCTTCAGGTTGGCAACGATGACGATCGTGCGGCCGACGAGCTGGTCGGGCTGGTAAGCCTCGGCAATGCCGGCGACGATCGTCCGCTGTTCGCTCCCGGCGTCGACCGTCAGCTTGACCAGCTTCTTGCTCTTGGGCACCGCTTCGGCGGCGAGCACCTTGGCCACCCGCAATTCGACCTTGGTGAAGTCGTCAAAGCTGATGCGACCGTCCTCACTGCCTGCTGCAGCGGTCGCAGGGGCCTCAGCAGCCGCAGAGGCCGCAGGCGCCAGGCTCGCGGTCGCGCCGGCAACGGCCGCGGGGCCGATGGCCGTGCTCCCTGCAGCCGGTTGCGAGGCGGTCTCGCCCGGATCGCCCACCGTGGGGGCGCCGGCCGGGACGGCGCCGTCCGATGGCTGTTCCGGGGTGTGACTGTCTGACATGGCACGCAACTCCTCGATGGTCTTGTCAATTCGTGGAAACAGCGGTTCGATGGCGCCGAGGCGGGTGCCGGGCGCAAGCGTCCCCGGCTGAAGACCCGACCATGGCTGCTGCTCGACGCCGAGCATGGCCCGAATGCGGGCGGCGGCACCTGGCATGACCGGGTCGACCAACGCCGCGGTCACCCGCACCGCGTCGGCCGCGTGATACAGCGTCGCCTCGAGCAGCGGCCGTCCGTCCGGCTGCTTGGCAAGCCGCCACGGCTCCCGCTCGACGATGTACTTGTTGAGGGCGCTGATCAGAGTCCAGGTGTCCTGCAGCGCCAGCGTGATCTGGAACGACTCGAAGCTGCGGACGACGCTGGCGATTGCCTCCGCCGCGACCCGCTGCAGCGCGGTATCGGCCTCGAGCGGCGGGCCCGCGGCCGCCGGGACCACGCCATCGCAATAGCGGTGGATCATCGTCATCGTGCGGCTGACCACGTTGCCGAGATCGTTAGCCAGATCGGCGTTGAAGCGGGTCAGGATGCCCTCGTCCGAGAAGTTCGCATCCTGGCCGAGCGGCATCTCGCGCATGACGAAGTAGCGCAAGGCGTCGACGCCGAACGCGCCGGCGTAGTCCTGGTAGCGGGCGACGTTGCCGATCGACTTCGACATCTTGGCGCCGCCCATCAGCCACCAGCCGTGCGCGATCACCCGGCGAGGCGGCGGCAGCCCGGCCGACATCAGGAATGCCGGCCAGTACAACGCGTGCTGCCGGACGATTTCCTTACCGACCAGGTGCGTGACGTTGGACCAGAACCGCTCGACGCGCGCCGGCGCCGCTGGCTCGTCACCGCCGAAGCCGAGCGCCGTCAGGTAGTTCGTCAACGCATCGAACCAGACGTACATCACGTGCTTCGGATCGTCGGGCACCGGGATGCCCCACTGGAACGACGTGCGGCTGATGCTCAGGTCCTGCAGGCCGCCTTCGACGAACGTGCGGATCTCGTTGAGGCGATACGCGGGCTGCAGGAAGTCCGGGTTGGCGGCGTAGAAATCGAGCAGCGGCTGCTGGTACTTCGACAGCCGGAAGTAGTAGCTCTCCTCCTTCAGCCGCTCGACCTTGTTGCCGCAGGTCGGGCACTTGCCGTCGACCAGTTGGGTTTCAGGGACGAAGATCTCGTCCACCGTGCAATACCAGCCCTCGTAGTCACCCTTGTAGATGTCGCCGTTAGCGGCGACGCGCCGCCAGATCTCCTGCGCGGCGCGGAAATGGCGCGGCTCGGTCGTGCGGATGAAGTCGTCGTTGCTGATGTCCAGGTCCTGGCACATCTGCCGGAATGTCGCGGCGACCTCGTCGGCGAACACCATCGTCGGCATCCCCGCCTTCTGCGCGGCGCGCTCGACCTTCTGGCCGTGCTCGTCGGTGCCGCTCAGGAAGAAGACCTCGTCGCCAAGCAGCCGCCGCGAACGCGCGATCGCGTCCGCCATCATCGTCGTATAGGCATGACCGATATGCGGACGGGCGTTGATGTAATAGATCGGCGTGGTGATGTAGAAGGGATTCATCGTTGCGGAGTGTCGAGGAAGGCCTTGATGGCCAACGCCTGGATGTCCTTGATTGGCCGGCCAGTCGCCGCGGCGAGCCGCGCACAGTCGTCGAATTCGGGCGATGCGTTCAGGATGGCGCCGTCGCGCCGCGCCACCTTGAACCGCACCTCGCCCACCGGGGTCTCGATCGACACGATTGCCCGATCGAGACACTCGCGTGCCATTTCCCGGTAGCGGATGCCAATCGTCGTCGTCTCGCGGAAGATCGCGCCGGCCAACCGGGCGCGCGCGGCCGGCGGCGCCACGACGGTCAGCAACGTGCCCGGCCGGTTCTTCTTCATCTGGATCGCGGTGTAGAACACGTCATGCGCACCGCCGGCCAGCAAGTGATCCATCAGCACGCCGAAGATCTGCGGGTTCATGTCGTCGATTTCAGCTTCAATGACGACGACGTCGCTTCCAGCCGGCAGCGCGTCCGGCTCGCCAATCACCACCCGCAGCACGTTCGGCGTCTCGGTGAAGTCGCGCGTGCCGGCGCCATAGCCGACCTGCTGCACGCGCATCGCCGGCAACTTGCCGAACTCCTCGGCGTAGCTGCGGATCAGCAGTGCGCCGGTGGGCGTGACCATCTCGGCGCCCTGCGGCCCCGCGTAGACCGGCACGCCTTTGAGCAGGCGCAGCGTGGCCGGTGCAGGGACCGGGTAGCGGCCGTGCGCCGACTGGATGCTGCCGCTGCCGACGTTGAGCGGCGAGGCGACGACGCGGTCGGGAGCGAGCGACTCCATCGCGAACACGGTGCCGACGATGTCGATGATCGAGTCCAGCGCGCCGACCTCGTGCAGGTGCACACGGTCGAGTGTCGTGCCGTGAATGGCCGCTTCCGCCTCGCCGAGTTCATGGAACAACGCCGTCGCCCGTTCCTTGCCGGCCTGGCTGAGCGCGGCGCCGTCGATCAGCCGGTCGATCTCGGCGAGCGTGCGATGCGGCTGCGCGACGCCGTGATGCAGGTGCCGTGAGTCGGGACCGTGCGAATGGCCATGTGCCGGTCGCCCCTCCTGGCCGTCATGCGCGTGATAGCGGTGGTGATCGTCGGCGTTCTCGAGCGCCGCGTCCTCACCGCGGACGCAGAACTTCGTTGCGCTGATGCCAGCTCGGGTGACGCGCTCCGTCCAGACGAAGTCCGGGTCGATGGCCAAACTGCCCAGGGCCTGCGTCACGTCGGTCAGCGGCACACCGGCATCGATCAACGCGCCCAGGATCATGTCGCCGGCAGCGCCGGAAAAGCAGTCGAAATAGAGAACGGACACAGCTCCGTCCAATCTTATCCCGTTCACCCGGCGCCGGACGTCAGGTCATTCTCGGCTTCAGGCGGCCCGACTCGACGAGCGAGAAGTAGCGCTGGTCGGCCAGGATGACGTGATCGACCACCTCGATGCCCATGATGTCGCCGGCGTTGACCATGCGCGTGGTCAGCACGAGGTCGTCAGTGCTGGGCATCGGATCGCCAGAGGGATGGTTGTGGAACAGCACGATCGCCGATGCCGCCGCCGACGCCGCTTCGCGGAATACCTCGCGTGGATGTACGACCGTCGTATCGAGCGAGCCGACGGACAGGATCTTCACGGCGATGACGCGATGCTTGGTGTCGAGCATGACGATGCCGAACCGCTCGACCGCGCCGGCGCCAAACTGCGGCAGCAGGTGCGCAGCGAGCTGGCGCGGTGTCGTCAGCCGGGGGCGGTCTTCGCCGCCACGCACCAGCGTGCGCCGACCGAGCTCAACCGCGGCAATCACCTGTGCCGCACGCGCGCGACCGATACCCGGGACGCGGCGCAACTCGCCCGCGCCGGCGCGGGTCAGCCCGTGCAACCCGCGCACCTGGGCCAGCAGGCCGTTCGCCAGTCCCAACGCGCCGATGTCGCGCGCGCCGCTGCCGAGCACGAGGGCGAGCAGTTCGTTGTCACCGAGCGCGGCGGCACCGAGACGCTCGAGCTTCTCGCGCGGCCGATCGTGCAGCGCCACATCTTTCATCGTCTATACTCGATTCGCCTATGCGCCCTCGGTGGTTGTCCGCAAGCGTGACCCTCGCCTTCATCGTCGCCGCCTGCGCCGAACCACCGAACAAGGAGATCGCCCAGGCGCAAGGCGCCATCGAGGCTGCCCGCGCCGCCGGGGCCGACAAATACGCCGTCGACGAATACAAGGCCGCCACCACCGCCATGTCCCAGGCCAACGAGGCGGTGGCGCAGCGCGACTACCGGCTGGCGCTGAACCACGCGCTCGAGAGCCGGGAGCACGCCCAGAACGCCGCACGCGACGGTGCCGAAACCCAGGGCCGCATCCGCGCCGAAGTCGAACGGGCGATGGCCGAAGTGGCCGGCCTGCTCGCGCAAGCCAACCTCCGGCTCGCCGCCGCCGAGAAGGCGCGCGTCAGCCGCGTCGCGCTGCGCGAAGCGCAGCAACTCCTGGCGCAGGTCAATGACGACGTGCAAAAAGCGAGCGAGGAGCGGGCGAACAACGACTTCATCGCCGCCCAGGCTGCATTGGAGAGCGTGAAGCGGCGAATCCAGGACGCGATCGCCACGCTCGACACGGCGACGATCGCGCAATCGCAGCGCCGTCGTCGTTAGCAGGTACGCAGAAAACGCCGACGCGCGAACCGCCCGAACGTCCGGAACGCACGAACATCCCGAACACCCGAACACCCGAACACCCGAACGTTCCGAACGTTCCGAACGTTCGAGGTTCTAGGTTCTGCGGAACAGTTCGACGTTCGCGACGAGCTCCGCCCAGCCGGTCAGGTGGACGCCGTCCTCCAGCCACTCGACGCGCTGGGTGCCGCCGGGAGCGACGATGTCGACACGGCGCGCCGCGCCGCCGTGCGCGGCAGCGGCAACCGCCGACGCCGCGGCGCCAGTCCCCGAGGAGGTCGTCGGACCGACGCCGCGCTCCCAGATCAGGATGCGCACCCGGTCCGGCGACTCGACGTGCGCGAACTCCACGTTGCTGCCCGCCGCGAACATGGCGTGCGTCGACAAGGCTGGGCCGAACCGGTCGAAGCGACCGCGGTCCGGCAACGGGCCGAGCACGACGCACTGCGGATTTCCCATGTTCAGGACGCTGGCCGTGATCACCTCGCCGAGCACGGGAATCTGCACCTGGCGGATGTCCGCCGGCGCACCGAGCGCCGCGCGGAACGTATAGCGTTCCGCCTCGCGGTTGAGCAAATCGAGCGTCTTGACGCCGGCCCCGGTGTCGACGGTCACCGTCGAACCTGGCGTGAGGCCCTGGACTCGGGCGACGAGCGCGGCGAGGCAGCGCAAGCCGTTGCCGGAAAGCTCTGACGGGCTGCCGTCGGCGTTGAACAGCGTCATGGTCGCGCGAGCCGGCGCCAGCGTGTAGAGGATCAGGCCGTCACCGCCAATGCCGCTGTGCCGGTCGCACAGCGTGCGCGCGGCGGCCGCTGGATCGGCAACCTCGTCGGTCGGCGCCAGCAGGAAGTCGTTCCCGTAAGCGTGTGCCTTGGTGCAGCACGCTACGGCACCGTGAACGCGTTGAAGACGTAGGTGAACCCGGTGCTGAAGCCGATCACCGGTTCGGCGGACGGTGAGGCCGAACAGGACGGCGGCGTCGGCGCGCCAGGCGCCGATGGTGTAGCGGCCGCCGAAGCGGGCGACGCTGCGCGAGCTCGGTGCCCGGCGGCGGGTCGCCGTGCGCGGGTGTCGGCGCGGCCGTTGATCTCCCCGACCACTTCGGCACGCCTGTGTGAGGGCGCGGGCGAACGACACACCGTAGGTCAGCACGTCGTTCTGCCGATCGCCGCGCGTCGGGTCGCCGAGGATGCCGAGACCGACGTTGCCGACCACGCCGCACCGACTGCACGGTCTTGGCGACCAGCAGCGACGCATAGAAGTCGGTGGTGTCGAGGCCGAGGCCGCTTTCGTTCGCGGCATTCGGCAGCCTGGTCGCGAACCGCACGCCGAACGACGGCCGCCGACGCGCTCTCGGCGACGAGCCGCACCTTCGTGCCGATGACGATGTCTTCGACATGCTCGACGTCGTGTCGCCGTCGGCGTCGAGCATGCCGACGAGCGGCGCCGCGACGGCGCCCGGTGATCGCCAGCCGATTGTAGAACCCGCCGTCGATCTGGATCTCGGCGATCGAGCTGATGCCGACGCTGACGCCGAGCAGCGGCAGCCGCAGCAGGTTGCCCTCGCAGCCCCGAAGCCGGGTACTCGACGTCGCGGCCGTAGTCGACGCCGCCTTCGAGCAGCACGCGGCCGGCGCCGACGGTTTCAGGATCCTCGGTCGACGAGCGGCCGCTGCTGCGCCAGCGCCAGCGCCGGCAGGACGAGCAGAACCGCGGCCAACAAGGAGCGACGGAATGTGTACACAGGAATTCGATACGTCCGGGCATCAGAACTGCCTGCGTGCTGTCGATCAGGATGGTGACCGGTCCGTCGTTGACCAGCTCCACCTGCATCATCGCCTGGAACTCGCCGGTCTCGACGTGCAGGCCGGGCGCCTGCAATTCTCGCACGAGCGTCTCGTAGAGCGACGCGCGCCTCCGCTGGCGGCGCCGCCGCGTCGAAGGCCGGCCGCCGACCCTGTGCGGATGTCGCCGTAGAGCGTGAACTGCGACACGACGAGCACGCCGCCGCCGACATCGGCAACCGACCGATCCATCGGCTTGCCGTCCGGTCCCTCGAAGACGCGCATGTCGCGGATCTTGCCGGCGAGGTAGCGGCACTCGTCCGGCATCGTCACCACGGCCGACGCCGACCAGCGACCACGCAGGCCGACGCCGATCTCGCCGGTGACGCGATCGCCGACCGCGACGCGCGCGCGAGCTGACCCGCTGCACGACGGCGCCGCACGCTCAGTGCCGGATCTGGATGAGCGGCTGGGGCGCCGCGCCTTCGTCCTCGAGTCGCAAGGCCACGCTGTCGCGCAGTTCACCGCTCGGATTCAGCCGGGTGTCGAGCAGGTGCCGCGGCATGACGTTGCCGAGCGCCTTGAGCATCGACTGCTTGACGCCCGGAGTGCTCGCGCTCGAGATCGATGATCAGCCGCTTGACCCGCTGCCGCTGCAGGCTCGAGGTCGCCGCACGCCGGGCAGCAGCAGCCGATGATCGGCAGCTCGCACTCCTTGGCGTAGAGCCGCGCCTCGTCTTCGCCGACGTAGACCAGCGGCCGGATCACGACGTGCTCGCCGTTGTCGGAGACCAGCCGCGCCGGCATCGCCTTGAGCGCGCCGGCGAAGAACAGGTTGAGCAGCAGCGTCTCGATGAAGTCGTCGAGATGATGGCCGAGCGCGATCTTGGTCGCGCCGACCTCCTCGGCGATGCGGTAGAGCACGCCGCGGCGCAGCCGCGCGCACAGCGAGCACGGCGTGGCGTTGGCCTCGAGCAGGTCGTCCATGACCTCGCCGATCGTGGTGTGCTCGATGCGGCAGCTCCCAGCCGCGCTCCTCGCACGTCCTGGCGATGACGTCGTGCTTGTAGTCCTTGTAGCCGGAGTCGACGTTGACCGCGATCAGCGAGAAGTCGATCGGCGCGCGCTGGCGCAGGTCGTCGAGCATCTGCATCAGCGCCCAGCTGTCCTTGCCGCCCGACAGGCCGACCATGATGCGGTCGCCGTCCTCGATCAGGTTGAAGTCGATGATCGCCTTGGTCGTCTTCTTGGCGATCGCGCGCTTCGAGCGGAGTGCGATACGACATCGCTCCAGTCTACCCGAGGACATCCCGCCACGCGGCGTGCCGGTGTGTCCGATCATGGAGGAAGCCACCGAGCCACGGAGCTCCTGATCTCCTCAACTGCTGTTGATATCTTTGTTACGTCTTCGCCGCTGCGCTGTTCCGGTCCGTCGTACGGTCGCGCTACCGCTGAGGATTTCGGCAATCTCGTACTGGCCGGTCGTATCGGTTGCCGGGTCGACGGCCTGGCGCATCAGGCCGCGCAGGCTGCACCAGGTCGCCGATGCACGCGGAAGGTTCGCGACAGGCCGTACTTCGAGTGGCCGAACCGGCGCGGCCGGTGGTTGACCACCGATCTCCGCGACGCGGCCGCCGAGCTGGCTGGCCAGCGCCGGCAGGTAGCGGTGCATGCCCGGGCCGCAGGCGCAGCGGCTTCACGACTTCGGCGCGGAAGATCTTCAGCGAGCAGCCGTTGTCGTGGAGGCGGATGCCGCTCACCAGCGCCGAGCAGCCAGTTGGCGACCACCGACGGCACGTGCCGAGTCAGCGAACGCGTCCTTGCGGCTGCGCCGCCAGCCGCAGACGACGTCGTGCGTCTCGCGCCAGCTTCAGCATCGCGCGGGATGTCGGCCGGATCGTTCTGCAGGTCGCCGTCGGCGGTGACGATGAAGCGGCCGCGCGCGTGCGGCGAAGCCGGCGGCGAACGCCGCCGTCTGGCCGAAGTTCCGCGTGAAGCGCATCACGCGGACACGCGGATCGCCGTGCTGCATCTCGCGCAGCGCGCGCGAAGGTCGCCGTCGGCGCTGCCGTCGTCGATCAGGATGCATTTCGTACGGGCAGGCCGCAGCGGCGCGAGCACGCGCGTCAGCTCGTCGTGGAGCGGCACGACGTTCAGCTCCTCGTCGCGCAGCGGAATGACGACGCGAGAGTTCCGGCACGGGATCAGCTGGCACGACGCTGCCGGCGCGGCGCTGCAGCCGCTGCCACAGCCACCAGGCGACGCCGGCCAGGACGATCAGGCCGACGACGCACAAGCGCGACGCTGCGGCCCGTGCGTGCGCATCAGCTCCAGCGCCGCGTCGCCGTAGTAGATGGCCAGCACGCCGAGCGCCAGGTAGCGCACGCCGCGGGCGACGGCGATCGGCCATCACGAATTGCAGCGGCCGCACGCTCGGCCAGGCCGGCGGCCAGCACGAACAGCTTGAACGGCGCCGGCGGCGGCAGGAGGCCGGGACCATCAGCGCCAGCAGGCCGTGGCGCTGGTAGAGGCCGAGGGTCTCGATCGATGGCGCCCTGCTTCAGCCGCTTGCGCAGGAACGCCTCGCCGCCCTGTTCCGCCAGGTAGTAGATCACGTAGCAGCCCGCGACCGAGCCGCAGCGTCGCCATCGCCACGTAGTACGGCATCAGCGACTTGTGCTCGCGTGACCATCAGCACGACGAGGATGTCGTTGATCTGCGGCAGCGGGATGAACGACGAATCGAGGAAGGCGATGGCGAAGCAGCCCGGGGCCGCCGAGGGCGAGGGCGACGCCGTAGATCCAGGTGATGAACGATCGCACGAATAGGCTAGTGATACCGCACTGGAGGTATTCTGGGCTGCGCCTCGTGATTATAGCCCGCACTCGCTCGGCTGCTCGCAGCCGCCGCCACCGCCGCCGGCATCGCCGCCTGGGCGCGTTCCTCCAGGCCGACCTCGTCCTCAGCCACTACGACGCCAAGGCGCACCTGGTCGTCGCCCGCCGCGTCTTCGACAACCTCACGCCCGGGCTGGAAGCAGATCGGCGCCGTCTGGCTGCCGCTGCCCCACCTGCTCACGCTGCTGCCGACGCAGATCGACTTCTTCTACCGGACCGGCGCGTTCGGTTCGCCGCTCTCGATCGCCTGCTTCGGCGTCACCGCCTGGGCCGCCGCCCGGCTCGTCCTGGCCGTCGACCGGCTCGCGCGCCGGGGCGACGACGGCGGTCGCGCTGCTGGTCGCTGCAACCCGAACCTGCTCTACCTGCAGGCGACGCCGATGACCGAGCCGCTGCTGCTCGCGACGACGTTCGTCGTGGTGCTGTGGCTGTACGAGTGGGTGACGCGCGGGCGACCGACACCGGTGCCGGCGCGGCTGGCGGTCGCGCTGGTGGCCGCGGCGTGGACGCCGCTACGAAGCCTGGCCGGTGATCGCCACGGCCGTCGCCGCCGCCGGCTCGTGATCTGGCGCCGACTGGCTCCGATCGCGCGTGGCGATGCGGCGAAGCTGCCGGCTGGCGTCGTGGCCAGCTGGCCGCGGTCGTCGGCTGTTCGTGCATCAACAGCCGCATGACCGTCGGCGAGTGGTTCGTCACCGGCGGCTTCTTCGTCGCCGGACCCGCTCTACGTCAGGGCCAGCCGCTTCGCGTGACGTGGTCGCCGTCTGGTGGGGCACACATCAGCTGAGCGGCTACGTCATCGCGACCGTCGCCGCTGGCAGCCGCGGCGTCTTCGCGATGGCGCGGCCTGAGGCGCCGCGAGCAGGCGGCGCTGCTGGTCCGCTGTCGCGCTGTTCGCCGCGGCGGCACTGCCGTTCTACGCCTTCTACGATGGGCATCCCTTCCGCGTCCGCTACATGATCCCGGTGGTCGCGGCGTGCGCGCTGTTCTGCGGCCTCGCCGTCGGCATGATCGGCAGCCGCGTCCGGCCGCGGCGGCTACCGCTTGCGGCGCTGCTCAGCGCGGCGCTGGTCGCCGCCGCGCTGATCGAATCACCGCCGTGGAGCCGCGATGCGGCGATGCTCGAGGAAGCGCAGTGGGACCGGCCGTTCAGCACCGGAGCGGCGCGCAGTGACCGCCTGCCTGGCGCCCAGCTATCGCGGCGAGAAGATCCTCGCGAGCATGGGGTCGCTCGCGCACTACATGCAGGAGCTGTCCGCCGAACGGCTTCGGCATCGCCGACTTCATCCACGAAGGGAACGGCGTGCATCTGGGACGCTGGCGCTCGAGACCGGGCCAGCGCCGTCATGCCGGCTGGATGCTGGTCGAGGAACAGTGCCGAAGGCGGCGACGTGCTCGCCGCGCCGGATACGCGCGCGACCCCGCCTTCACCCGCGGCATGCGGCGCATGTGCGAAGGCGGAGGGGTGGCGCTGTATCGGCGACAGTGAAATTCAAGATGCAAAGTGCAGAAATGCAACGCTGACACCTGAACGCCGGTCGTCGTGGCGCATCGTGTCTGCATTCTGCATCAGCCGGAAATCTGATGCCCACCGTCGCCTGATACGTCCAGCCGCCGAGGTCGAGGCTGTCGGCCGGCGAAGTCGTCCGCAGATCGGCGTCGGCGCGCTGGATAGCGCACTTCGCCGCCGGCGCTGACGTGTCCGCGGCGAAACGGATGCCGCCGAGCACGACGCGCACCGGTCTGGTTGCCGTCGGCGACGAACGTGTCGCGGAACACGGTCGCGGCCGTCGGCGAAGTCGATGAACTCGCCCGACTCGCTGTAGCGCCAGTTGATGACGCCGAGACCGGCGCCGACGTAGGGCTGCACCGGCGATCGCCTTGCCGAGCGGCAGCACCCGCACGGTGAACGCCACCGGCACGATGCGCAGCCGGAGGTCCTGCGTCGATCTCGGTGCCGTCGCTGTCGACGAAGTCCTGGTAGACGCTCGGCACCGTGCGGCGCGAGAAGCTGACGCCCGGCGCCGGCCTCGAGGAAGTTGCCGATCGGCACCAGCCATTCGCCGCCGACCGTCGGGCCGTTGAAGTCGCTTGACGTCGAACGCGAGGAACGTGCGGTTGGCGACGAGCACGTCGTCCTCGACGCGCGCGTCCTCGCCCTTGGGCGCGAAGTAGCCGACCGAGAAGTTGAGCGTCTGCTGCGCGCGGCTGGCCGACGCCGAATCGCGGCGAGCAGCAGCAGCGCACACAGCCGAGCTTCGTCGCACATGGCCTCTCCGGAGCTCAGACATGTGAGCTCGGCGGAGACCGGTGCACGGCGATGCCACGACGGATCTGGTCACGCAGTGCGTCGACTGCCACAGTGCCTAGCGGCCGAGTTCCTGCACTTGTCGACGTTCCAGCGCCCGGCGCTCTGTCTCATCGAGCGGTCAGTCCGTCCGCTATTGAGCACGTCCGGCGCGGAAGTCGCGGATGACGCTCGAGCATCTGCGTCGTGGATGAGCCCGTTCGAGGCGACGAGATGGCCGGCCAGCTGGATCGAACGGGGTGCCGTCCATCCCGCTGACCCGACCGCCGGCCTCGTCGACGATCAGCGCGCCGGCGGCGACGTCCCACGGCTTGAGGTGCTGCTCCCAGAAGCCGTCGAAGCGCCCGGCGGCGACGTAGCAGAGATCGAGCGCGGCCGAGCCGAGCCGGCGCACGGCGCGCGCCCGTGCCGAGGAAGGCGCCGAACAGCTCGACGAGATCGCTGCCCTGCTTGTGCACGTCGTAGGGAAAGCCGGTGACCAGCAGCGCGTCGATCAGCGGCGTCGGTCCGCGGACACCGCGCAGCGGCTGCGCCGTTGAGGAACGCGCCCTCGCCCGCGCTCGGCGGTGAACAGCTCCTGCCGCGTCGGATCGAAGACGGCGCCGACCTCGGCCCGGCCGTCGATCTTCGAGCGCCAGCGACGAGCAGAAGATCGGCAGGCCGTGCGCGTAGTTGGTGGTGCCGTCGAGCGGGTCGAACACCCAGCGGTGCGCGCGCGCGGCGGCTTCGCCGGGCCGCCGCTCAGCTCCTCGGCCAGGACGTCGTGATCGGGAAAGCGCTCGGCGATCACCGCGCGGCACATCCGCTCGCACTCGAGATCGACCTCGGTGACGAGATCGATGGCGCCCTTCTTGTCGATGCGGAAGCCGGACGCCGCGCCGCGCCAGCTGGATCTCGCCGGCCCGCAGGACGATCTCGGTGGCGGTGGCGAGGAAGACGGATCGGGCGGGCTCATCGCGTGCAGCTCGGCGGCTGCGGCGCGCTTGACCATGACCACCTCCATGCCGCCCTCGGGCGCGCGCTGCAGCACGAGCTTCGTCCATGAAGCTGCGAATCAGGAAGATGCCGCGGCCGCTCGCCTTGAGCAGGTTCTCCGGCGCCAGCGGATCGGGCAGCGTCGACGGGGTCGAAGCCGGGGCCTTCGTCGCGCACGCGGATGGCGACGCCGGGCGGCGTCTCGCGTTCGAGCGGCGTGAACTCGACGTGCACACGCTTGCGCGCGTCGTTGCCGTTGCCGTGCTTGATCGCGTTGATCACCGATTCGCGCACGGCGACGCCGACCCAGTGCAGCGCCTCGTCGTCGAGGCCCGCCAGCCGGCCGACGTGATCGCTGACGACCTGCACGAAGTCGAGCATGTCGAACGCGCTGTGGAAGTCGAGACGGACGGTGCTGCGTTCATCGCAGGTCAGTCGACAGCCGGGAGCCGTCCGGTCATAGGAGCGAACGGTCTGCGTCACCGCGGCGATCGCGCCTGCGACTGCCGTGCACCTGCCTACTGTTATAGTGTCGGCGATGCCCCCATCGCAAGCTGTGATGGTGCAGCCGGCCGCCCGCGTCCGCGGGCGCGTCCGGCCGCCCGGCGACAAATCGATTTCTCACCGCTACGCCCTGCTGGCGGCGATCGCCGACGGCGTCTCGATCATCCGACCGGCTACTCCACCGGCGGCCGACTGCGCGTCGACCCTGCGCCTGCCTGCGCGCGCTCGGCGTGCTCGATCGAGCAGACCGGCCGCGACGCCGCCGGGCTGCACCTGCGCATCGCCGGACGCGGCCTGCGCGGCCTCGCCGCGCCCGCCGCATCGCTCGACGCCGGCAACTCCGGCAGCACGATGCGCATGCTCGCCGGCCTCCTCGCCGCCCAGCCGCTTCGCCGCCGCGATCACCGGCGACGACTCGCTGCAGCGCGCGGCCGATGCGGCGCATCATCGTGCCGCTCGAGCGGATGGGCGCACGCATCGACTCGAGCGACGGCCGGCCGCCGCTGACCGTCGCAGGGCAACCGCGCGATCTCACGCCGATCGACTTCGAGCCGGAGGTGCCGAGCGCCCAGGTCAAGAGCGCCGTCCTGCTCGCCGGCCTCCACGCCGAGCGGCATCGACCCGGGTCATCGAGCCGCTCCCCACACGCGACCACACGGAGCGGGCGCTTCGACGCGTTCGGCGTGCACGTCGACGCGCGACGGCCGACACGGTGCGCGGTCGACGGCGGCCAGCGGCTGATCGGCGCGCGACGCTCGAGGTGCCGGGCGACATCTCGTCGGCGGCGTTCTGGATGGTGGCGGCGGCGGCGCTGCCCGGCTCCGAGGTCGTCATCGACGGCGTCGGCCTGAACCCGACGCCGCGACCGGCATCATCGACGTCCTCCGCCGCATGGGCGCCGACATCGACGATCGATGCCGGCGCGCCGACCGGCGGCGAGCCGATGGGCACGCGTCATCGTCCGCCACGCGGCGCTGGTCGCCGACCGAGATCGCCCCGGACGAGGTGCCCGGCGTCATCGACGAGCTGCCGGTCCTGGCCGCGCTGGCCACCCACGGCGGCGAGCTGCGCGTCACCGGCGCGCAGGAGCTGCGGGTCAAGGAGAGCGACCGCATCACCGCGCTGGCCGACGGCCTGCGCCGCATGGGCGGCGACATCGACGAGATGCCCGACGGCTTCCACGTGCGCGGCCGGCAGCGGCTGCGCGGCGGCGAGGTCGACGCCCGGCACGACCACCGGCTGGCGATGGCGTTCGCCATCGCCGCGCTCGGCGCCACCGGCCCGACCACCATTCACGACGCGGCGCCGCGGCGGTGTCCTACCCGGAGTTCTTCTCCGTGCTCGAGTCGCTGCGCGCGTGAAGGCCGACAAGCTCTATCTGGTCGGCTTCATGGGCGCCGGCAAGACGACCGTGGCGCGCGCGCTCGGACGCCGGCTCGGCTGGCGCGCCGAGGACATCGACGAGCGGATCGAGTCGCGCGAGCGGCGCACCGTCGCCGGCATCTTCGCGCAGCAGGGCGAGCCGTACTTCCGCCAGCTCGAGCGGCAGATGCTGAGCGAGCTGCTGCCCGAACGCCACATCATCGTCGCCACCGGCGGCGGCACCTTCGCCGACCCCGACAACCGCGCGCTGATGCTGGCCGACGGCGCCGTCGCCTGGCTCGACGTGCCGCTGGCGCCGGGTGCTCGACCGGGTGCCCGGCCGATGGCCGGCGGCCGCTGGCGTCCGACCGCGCGCAGATGGAGCAGCTGTATCATACGCCGCCAGACTCGCCTACGCTCAGGCACACGTGCGCATCGACGCCGACCCGGCCGAGTCCACGGAAGTCGTCGAGCGACTGCTCGATGGCTCGAGTTCTGAGCCGCTGATGCGCTACCTCGTCCTCAGCGACATCCACGCCAACCTCGAGGCGCTCGAGGCGGTGCTGGCCGAGCGGACGGCGGCTGCGACACGTCCTGGTGCTCGGCGATCTGGTCGGCTACGGCGCCGACCCCAACGCCGTCGTCGAGCGCGTCCGCGCGCCTGCCGCACGGCGACCTTCATCCGCGGCAATCACGACAAGGTCGGCGCCGGCCTCGACAGCGTCGAGGGCTTCAACCACCTGGCGCGGCAGGCGATCGCAGTGGACCGGCGCCGACGCTGACGCCGGCCAACCGCGCCTGGCTGGCGGCGCTGCCGCGAAGGCCCGGTGGTCGTCGACGACGCTGGTCGAGATCTGCCACGGCGCGCCGTTCGACGAGGACGTCTACATGTTCGACGACCTCGACGCGCAGCGCGCCTTCCGCGTCATCCGGCGGCCGCTCTGCCTGTTCGGCCACACCCACGTGCCGGCCATCTTCAGCGTCGACGACGACCTGCAGATGCATCGGACCGCCGCGCGGCACGCTCTTCGCATCTGACGCTGCAGGACGGCACGCGCTACCTGGTCAACTGCGGCGCCGTCGGCCAGCCGCGCGACGGCGACCCGCGCGCCGCCTTCGGCCTCGTCGACACCGCCGCGCAGCACGCTCGACCTGGTGCGCGTCAGACTACGACGTCGGCACCGCGCAGGCCAAGATTCTCGCCGCCGGCCTGCCCGACGTCCTCGCGCAGCGCCTGGCCATCGGCCGCTGAGGACCCGCGCGCCTGCTTCCTGCTCACAGCACCGCAGAGTCGCCGAAGATCGCAGAGGTCGGCATCCGCAGAGAACTGTTCTCTGCGTTCGTCTTGCGTGCCGTCTGCTGGGTGCTGAACCTACGAGGAGGATTTCGGGTTGTGCTGCTCGGCGGCGCAGTTCGCGCCGCGTAGGCGTCGGCGGCGGCGCGCGAGCCGAGAATCCAGCCGATGACGATGCCGACCAGCAGCACTCCCGGGATGAAGAGGAAGTGCGCGGCGGTCGGCATCAGCCCCGCGGCCTCCGCTTGATGTCGCTCTCGAGGCGCTGCGACCTCGCGCTGCACGCTGGTCGAGCCGCTTGGCGAGCGACAAGCATGTAGACGAAGACCGCCAGCCAGCACGAACGGCGTAGGCGCTGATCGAGCAGCGGCGCCGCCGGCAGCTGATCCTGCGGCGGCAGCTCGGTCGATCGGCACGAACTCGTCCTGCTGCTCTGGTGGCTGCGCTGGCTGGCGGCGGCGCCAGCGGCGACGGCCAGCGGCCGCAGGCGCGCACAGCATCACGACCAGCATCGCGAACACGATACGTTTCGACAGGCGTCATCGGCATCTACTCGTCGAGCGCCAGGTACAGGGCATCGAGCCTGGCGCGCTGCTTCTTCCAGCGCGCATGCGCATCCGCATCAGCAGCACGAACAGCAGCAGGAACGCGATCACGCAGAACCAGAGCGGCACGCCCAGCGACGATCGGCAGCGTCGGCACCACGCTCGTCGCCGGATGAATCGTGCGCCAGTAGTTCACCGAGATGTAGATGAACGGCACGTTGGCCATGCCGAACAGCGCCAGGCCCGGCGCCGAGCTTGTCCGACCCGGGCCCGCCGTACTTCCGCAGCAGCAGGTAGGCGACGGACACCATCCAGCCCATCAGGCTCGACGGTGAGCCGCGACGTCCCACTGCCACCACACGCCCCACGCCTTGCGCGCCCACAGCGGCCCGGTGACCAGCGCGAGCAGGCCGAACAGCACCGTCAGCTCCGCGGCCGCCCAGCGCGATGCGATCCTGGCGCGGCTGACCCGGTGAACAGATAGCGGACGCTGGCCACGCCGCACACCACCGCCGACGATCAGGAACATCCACGCCGACGGCATGTGGTAGTAGAAAATCTTCTGCACCAGCCCCATCGTCGATTCGTACGGGGCGTTGGCGATGACGAACGGTGAGGCCGCGAACATGGCCGCGCAGACGGCCGCGAGCGGAACGAACCATTTCGGCATTACGGTCTGCCTCGACGAAAAATCCCTGTCTTCGTAGCACGGGGTCTTCAGACCCCGTGACCATCAGTCCGTCATCAGCGGCTCGAACGTCCAGAGCGCCAGCGTCACGAACACGACGTCGAACGACGACGAGCAGCGCCAGCCAGAAGCGGACGACGTCGACGTCGAGGTCGGGCTGCAGCAGCGCAGCCGTGCCGCGGACCCCGGCAATGATGACCGGAACGGTGATCGGATACAACAGCACGGGCAGCAGCACGTCGCGGCTGCGCGCGCGCACCAGCATGGCGGCGAACAGCGTGCCGACCGCGGCGAAACCGAGTGGTGCCGGTGACCAGCGATCGCCGCCAGCCAGAACGGATGCGCGAAGCAGCGGCGCCTGGAACAGCAAGCGCCACCAGCGGCACCAGCACGACCTCGGCGGCCGATCAGCAGCGCGATGATGCCGAGCAGCTTGCCGACGTAGATGGCGGGCCGCGGCGCCGGCGCCAGCAGCAGCGCGCGCAGCGTTTCCGCCTGGCGCTCGCGTTCGAAGGTGCGGCCCAGCGCCAGCGTGCCGGCAAAGGCCACCGCGATCCACAGGATGCCCGCGGCGCCGTCCTCGGGCGGCCCGTCCTTCCTGCACCAGGGCGAACGCGAAGACGAGCACTGCACGAGACCGCGAAGAAGATGGTGGTGAAGGCGATCTCGCGGCTGCGGACCTCCACCGTCAGGTCCTTGCGCAGGATCAGCCAGCACCGCGCGCGCGAACATCGGTCATACGACCGCGTCTCGCGTCATGATCGCTGCGATAGGTCGCGCGCAGCGCCTCGGGCCGGGCCAGCGTCTCCACCATGCGGCCGTCGCGCAGGAAGACGGCGTGGTCGAGCAGCCCCTCCGCCAGGTCGAGGTCGTGGGTGGCCAGAATGACGATCGCGCCCTCCTCGCGAAGCGCGCGCAGCCGCTCGAGCAGCGCCGCCGTCGAGGCGTCGTCGAGGCCGGTGAACGGTTCGTCGAGCAGCACCAGCCGCGGCTGGTGGATGAGCGCGCGTTCGAGCGCCACGCGCTGGCGCATGCCGCGCGAGAAGCTGCCGACCGGATCGTCGGCGCGGTCCTCGAGGCCGGCGCGTGCCAGGGCGCGGTGACCGCGGCCGCCGCCGGCGTCGTCCACTGCCGTAGAGGCCGGCGAAGAAGGCGAGGTTCTCGCGCGCGGTCAGCTCGGGGTAGAGGAAGAGGTCGTGGCCGAGGACGCCGATCGCGGCCGCGCAGCGCGCGCGCCGGCGCTCGCGTCAGCGCTGACGAACCGTAGCGGACGGCGCCCGAGGAGGGACGCAGCAGCGTCGCCAGCATCGCCAGCATCGTCGACTTGCCGGCCCCGTTGGGACCGAGGAGCCCGAGGATGCTCGCCGCGCGCGGCCGTGAAGGAGATGCGGGAGAGCGCGCGGCGGCGGCCGAAGTGTCGCGAGACATCGTCGACGGCGAGTGATCGAAGTCGGCGCGTGCGACCAGTCGGGACGCGGGGGGACGTCACGCGGCGACGCCCTCGCCCCCTCCTTGCGGCCCGCGCGTCCACGTCGTCCAGCTCGGACCGTAGATCTGCTCGAGCTCGGCGACGCAGCTCGCTGCCGCCGCGCCGCTGTAGCGCTCGGGGCTGATCGACCGCTGCGGCGGCGCTCGTTCCAGCTGCTCCACTCGCCGCAGCAGCGCCTCGCGCCGCGTCAGCGAGCGCGGCGTCGCGCCCTCGCGTCCGCTGCCGCGCGTCGACGCGGCCAGCCACACGCCGACGCCAATCACCAGGCCGGCGAGCGCGAGCGCGACGTAGCGCGGCACGCGGCTGTGCGCGGCAGGCCGGACAGGTTGACGCGTCAGTGGTGTGCCGGCCGGCAGCGCCGGACCGTTGCCAACGATGAAGACGACGCCGTCTTCCGTGCGTCACGTCGCTGGTCGTCGTGAACTGCGGTGAGGTGACGGTCGAGCTGCCCGATCTTCTGCACGCCGACGGTCACCACCTGCAGCGCCGCCGGCCACTTCTGCTCGAAGGTGATGTCGGGACTGCTGTAGCGCAGCTGGTAGCCGACCTGCACGTTCGTCGTGCCCGGCTGCGAACGGTCCCAGCGATCGTCAGCCGGTTGCCGATCATCGTGCGCTGACGACGAGGACCCTGCAACGACCGTGGCGCCGCCGGCGCCAGGCGGCAGATCGATGATCAGCGGCCCGCCGATGTCGACACGGGTGCGCGCGTTGTTGACGATCTCGCAGGATGTAGAACACCTGCAGCGAGTCGTCGCCGAACTCCATCAGGACGCGGGTGTTGTTGCCGAAGACGACGACGCCGCGCGACCGCCGGAGCCGAGCGGCTTCCGCTTCCTGCTGCTTCTTGCGCTCCGCGGCGTGGGCGATGCCGGCCACCAGGATCACGCGCAGCCCGCCGGACGTCGGCACGTTGAACGGCTCGGACACGAGCTCCTCGCCGTTCGACGGTCGCCTCGGCCGCGCCTCGCCTCGTGCGACAGGTCGGAGAAGTCGGCGCGGCCCTGTTCGTCGGTCGTCGCCGTGCGCGGCATGCCGCCGATGACGATGCGCACCTCCTGGCCGGCGATGTTGTTGCCGATCGACTCGCGCACGACGCGGACGGTGACCGTGCCGTTCGGCAGTTCCGGCGCCGGCAGCGCCTTGCCGTGAATCTGCGACGGATCGGGCATCGTCGACCTGCGCGTGCGCTGGCCGGCTGGACACCGCACGAGCGCACAAGCGCCAGCCCCGACGACCCAGCGTCCGACACTCGCACGTCGCCCCGCGAACGCCGAAGCCACAGCCGCGGGTCTGAGGGTTTCGCGGCTCATGATGACGCCTCGAGTCAGGCCTGCCGCAGTTCTTGCAGAACCGGGCGTCGCGATCGTTGGCGGTGCCGCAGGCGGAGCACGCAAGGGCGGCAGCTCGGCGGCGCGTCGACGGGTCGTCTGCGACATCGACGTCGAATCGGCAGCAGAATCGGCGGCAGCGAATGCCGCTTCCTGCTCTTCGCCGTACACCGGTTCGGTGACTGGCGGGCACTGTGGCGTCCGCCGCGTCCCGACGCGCCGCTCATTTCGTTCTCGATCTGGTCGCGGTAGCCGGTGCCGACGTCGAGCTGACGGATCAGGCCGGTGGCGCGCAGCCGCAGCCGGCCGCCGACATCTCGGCGAAGTCCTTGTCGGACACCTTGCCCATCGCCCGGTCGAACTCGAGCTCCTTGATCGAGCGCAGCACCAGCGTCTTCTCGCGCTCGAGCGCCGGCGCGCGTGCGGCCGCCGACGACCGGTGTCACGTCAGCTCGTCAGCTGCCGGTCAGCGGCCCGAACGGTACGCCAGCGCCGCGACGCCGACGGCGGCGGCGGCGAAGATGGTCAGGCTGAGGAGGATGATGCCGACGGGCGTCTGTCCCCTCGAGACGAACACGACGATCGTGGCGCCGATCAGTCCGGCGAGGGTGAAGAGCTGCCAGGGTTGAAACGGCTCGGGCTCAGTCGAGGTTGCGGAGCTCATCGTCCAGGCGGGCGTCAGCGTCGGGTCGAGTAGCCGGGTCACCGGCGGTGGACGCCACCGGGCGTCCCGCTCGCGACCACCGACGGGCCGTGAACGACGATGGCGCCGAGCATGAGCACCGCCAACCACGTACGGCAACACCCAGGCCAGCCGGTTGAAACCGGTATCGATCGGGCGCCGTCAGGAATGTCTGGCTGCCGAAGTCCTTGACGAACGACGCAGCACCTCGTCGTGGTCCTTGCCCTCGTCGAGCAGCGCTATCAACCGCGCGGTCTGGCGTCGGGTGGGCGCAGTTCGATCATCGGGCAGTCGGCCAGCGACGCGCCGGCAGCCGCAGGTGCACATGATCTGCTTTTCGAGCGACCGCCGCAGCTCGCTGCGCTGCGTGGCCTCACCGTCTCGCCCTGCGCGAACAGCAAGCGCCGGCGACAGCGCAGCAGCGCACAGCAGCAGCAGCGCGGTGGTCACCGCACCCGCCGGCACCTTCGCCGCGGCAAAGGCAAAGGCCGTTTCGGGCAGCAGCGCGATGCCGGTGCCGATGGCGATGATGCCGAAGCCGAACCACATCCAGTTGACCAGCGGATTGACGTGCAGCGACGATGGTCGCGCGTCTGCGTCGGCGGCGTCGAACGCCGGCATCACGACGTAGAGGTCCTCGGCGAAGCCACGACGGATGGCGACCTCGGTGGTCGGCTGCGTCTCGTGCTTGCGGAAGTACCACTCGCGCCGGATACATCTTGCCTTCTTCCGCGCCGTCGCGGAACACGGTCAGGTGCCCCGTGACCATCTGCTTTGCGCCGTCGTCGGTGACCTTCAGCGCGTCGAGGCGCACGGTGAAGTCGCCGACCTCGAGCCTGCTGGCCCGGCTTCAGCAGCGCCTGCTCTTCCTGCTTGAAGCCTTCGCCGGCGAAGCCGAGGAAGATGAGGACGATGCCGACGTGGACGATGTAGCCGCCGTAGCGCCGCTTGTTGCGCGACGACCAGGCCGACGAGCGCGGTGAACATGTCGGTGCCGGTGACGCCCTGCCGCACGCGCGCGCCGCGCCAGAACTCCTGACCGATCGTGCCGACCACGAATCGCGCACAGCGCGAAGCAGATGCCCGAGCGTCCAGACGCGCACGCCCAGCGCCACGACCGAGCCGCCCACGACCAGGCCGAAGACCACCGGGAAGAGGAACTGGTCGCGCAGGTTGACCAGCGTCGACTTGCGCCACGCCAGCAGCGGTCCGATGCCGGTCAGCAGCAGCAGCACCAGCCCGATCGGCAGCATCCACTTGTTGAAGAACGGCGGGCCGACGGTCAGCCGCTCGCCGGTCACCGCTTCGCTGAGCGTCGGGAACATCGTCGCGAACAGGACGAACATCGCCGCGAACAGCAGGATCCAGTTGTTGGCCAGGAACGCCGCCTCGCGCGACACCCACGAGTCGAGCTCGTTGCGCGCCTTGAGCAGCGGCAGGCGGTAGATGACCAGGCCGAAGCTGACCACCAGGATCGTCGACCATGAAGACGGTGAACATGCCGCGCCAGCGCCGGGTCGTCGCCGAAGGCGTGCACCGACTGCACGACGCCCGAGCGGGTCATGAAGGTGCCGAAGATGGTCAGGAAGAACGTGGTGATGATGAGCGTGACGTTCCAGACCCGCAGCATGCCGCGCCGCTCCTGCACGCATCACCGAGTGCAGGAAGGCGGTGGCGGTGAACCACGGCAGCAGCGCCGCGTTCTCGACCGGATCCCAGCCCCAGTAGCCGCCCCAGCCGAGTTCCTCGTACGCCCAGATCATGCCGAGCATCAGGCCGAACGTCAGGAACAGCCACGACATCATCGTCCAGCGGCGGACCGCGCGCAGCCACGAGTCGTCGAGGTGGCCGGTGATCAGCGCCGCCATGCCGAAGGCGTACGGAATGGTCAGCCCGACGAAGCCGAGGTACATGGTCGGCGGGTGGATCACCATGTAGAAGTTCTGCAGCAGCGGATTGAGCCCGTGCGCCGTCGGTCGGCGCTCTCCGTGAGGTAGGTCTCGAACGGGTTGTTGTGCACCACCATCAGGAAGCAGGAAGAACATCTGCACGACGGCGATGATCGCCACGACGTACGGGATGAGCTCGCGATGGCGCTCGCGGTTGATGTAGACGGCGGCGCTGCCGAACAGCGACAGCATGAACACCCAGAACATGATCGAGCCGTCGAGCCCGCCCCAGTACGAGGTGATGCTTGAAGAACAGCGGCTGGACCGCGTCCGAGTAGCGCTGGACGTATTTGATCGAGTAGTCGCCGGTGACGAAGGTGTAGACGATCACGGCCGAGGCCGACCGCCATGATCGCGGCGATCAGGTAGAACGCGCCGATGCCGCTCTCGACCAGCGCGCGGGAGCGCCGGCGCGCGCCGGCCACCGACATGGCCGCGGCGTAGGCGCAGACGATGAAGGCGGTGAGCAGGAGGTAGTAGCCGAGGGAGGCCATCAGTTACTCCCGGAGGTGCCGGTCGTGTTGAGGGTCGAGTTCGTGCTCGGAGTCGACGTGGTGTCCGCCGGCGCGAGTCGCCGCGCCGGGCTTCGGCTCGTACTTCGACGGGCACTTGGCCATCACCCCGTCCTCCTTGACGTGAGATGCCGTCCTTGTCGAGCGTGCCCTTGCAGCACGACTTCGGAGTCGTCCTTGAAGGTGTCGGGCACGATGCCGGTGTAGTACGCGCGCATCACCTTGCCGTTGCGCTCGACGTCGAAGCGGTACTCGAGCGTGCCGCGGCTTCTGCCGCGACGTCACGGGCGTAGCCGTGCACCTGGAGGTTCTTGCCCTGCCACTGCTCCGGGCTGGCCAGCACCTCGTCGACGTGCTTGTAGTACTCGGCGCTCTCGCCGAGCGAGGTGTACAGCAGGCCACCGAACGCGACGGCGAGGACGAGGCCGGTGATGCCGATCTTGGCTGCTTTCGTGCTCATATTTAAGGACTTCCTGATTCCGAGACGAGTTCAGAATAACAGTATTCCCGCTGCAGTGCACAGCTCGTAGACGACCGCAATCGGCAGTCCGACCACGTTCGAGTAGGAGCCGTCGATCCGGGTCACGAAGCGCGCGCCGAATCCCTGGATGGCGTAGGCGCCCGCCTTGTCCCGGCACTCGCCGGTCGAGACGTACCAGTCAATCTCGTATCCAGTCATAGACGCGAACTCGACGACAGTCGATTCAACCCGGTCGTGCTGCTCGCCCGGCTGCCTTACACCGGCGCCTGGCGCTGCAGCCGCGCCTGCCAATACAGTCGTGCCGCGCAATGCAGCCGCGCCCGGCAATGCAGCCGCGCCTGGCAGTGAAGACGCGCCCGTCAATAATGTCACGCCGGTGACCACCTGATGCGTGCGGCCAGCCAGCAGGCGCAACATGCGCCGCGCATCCGCCTCATCCGCAGGCTTGCCAAGGATCAGACCGTCGACCACCACGGCGGTATCAGCGCCGAGCACCGCGCCCTGAACTCCCGAGCTCAGCACCGCGCCGGCCTTCGCCGCGGCCAGGCGGCTCACGTAGTCCGACGGCGATTCGCCGTCGATCAGCCGCTCGTCGACATCGGCCGGCCGCACCGAGAACTCGATGCCGGCCGCCCGCAAGAGATCGGCGCGCCGCGGCGAGGACGAGGCGAGAACCAGGGGGGAGTTGGGGGGATTTGAGATTTTCAAAATGGCGATCTGGAAATGGGTTGGCAGATTTGGAGATTGGCGGATTGGGAGATCTATTTTCGCATTGGGTGATCGGGGGATGTGGCGGAGTTTGCACGGGTCTGAGCGGGTCCGGGCTGGTTAGCGGGTGGGCAGCGGCGTTGCCCGCGCGCAAGGGCCGCTCCTGCGCCGAGTTCACCGCGAAGGTCGGCGTGGTGGCTGAGGAGGCCGACGAATCCGGCTGAACCGCCTCGTGCAGGCCGGCATCAGCAGCTCGGTCGCACCGCTCCCCTGCTCGAAGCAGCCGCCAACTCGCAAGAATCTTCGCCGCCACCGTTCGCACCGCCAGAGCCCGCGCCCGTCGCCAACCGAAATGACCGTTCCGGTCGCCCGGTACTCGGTCGCCCCGTGCGCCGTGCCTCGTGCCCCGTGCCCGTCAACCGTGCCCCGTGCCGTCCCCCGCCCCCCACTGCCCCGTCGCCCACTGCCCAGTCACCCAATCCCCCAGTCCCCCAAGCCGCAGATCAATCCCCAAATTGCAAATCGAACTTTGAACATCTACCGTGTTGCCCATGATCCTCGTGAGCCAGTTCCTGCCGGCAGCGCTGGCGGAGGTGCTGCGCAAAGCCCCGTTGACCCCCGAGAAGGTGGCGTTCGCGTGGCGCTCGGCGGTCGGCGCGGCGGTGGATAATGTCACCACCATCGAACTGCGCGGCCGCGTCCTGCACGTGCGCACCACCGACGCCGCCTGGCAACGCGAGGTGGAACGCTCCGCCGGTCTGATCCGCTCGCGACTCGCGCGCTTGCTCGGCGACGACGTCGTCAAGTACATCGACGTGAAGCTTTCATGAAGCGAACTGCAAAGGCGCAAGGCCCGATGCCGCATGCCCGATGCAACGCCCATGCACCATCAATGACCAAATCCGATCGCCCCAATAGCAATCGTCGATAACCCACTCCCCCAATAACCCAATCCCCAATCAATCCCCGAATCTCCAATCGAACCTTGAACATGCCCAGCCCCGTCATCGTGTCCGCCGTCCGCACCCCGACCGGCAAGTTCCTCGGCTCGCTCAAGGCTTCAGCGCGACCGAGCTCGGCGCGCTGGTCGTCCGCGAGGCGGTGCGCCGCGCCGGCATCGACCCGGCCAGCGTCGACGAATGCATCATGGGCAACGTCGTCTCGGCGGGACTCGGCCAGGCGCCGGCGCGGCAGGCGGCGCTGCGCGGCGGCCTGGCGACCACGTGGCCGCCCTCACCATCAACAAGGTGTGCGGCTCGGGGCTGAAGGCGGTGATGCTGGCGGCGCAGGGGATCGCCACCGGCGACATCGCGCATCGTCGTCGCCGGCGGGATGGAGTCGATGAGCAACGCGCCGCTACCTGCTGACCGCAGGCGCGGCAGGGGCTGCGGCATGGGCAACGGCGAGCGGTGGATCGACTCGATGATCAACGACGGCCTGTGGTGCTCGTTCGAGCAGTGCCACATGGGCCACGCCGGCGAGGTCGTCGCGGCCGAGCTACAGCATCCGCCGGGAACGCAGGACGCCTACGCGCGTCGAGAGCCATCGCAAGGCGCGCGGCGGCCACCGCCGCCGGCCGCGTTCACGCGACGAGATCCTGCCGCGTGCCGATTCCGCAGAAGAAGGGTGATCCGGTCGCGCTCGACCGCGACGAGTCGATCCGGCCGCGACACCAGCGCTCGAAGCGCTCGCCGGCACTGCGGCCGGCCTTCAAGAGCGACGGCACGGTCACCGCCGGCAACGCGCCGCCGGTGAGCGATGGCGCCGCCGCGCTCGTCGTCATGTCGCGACGCGCACGCCGCGGATCGCTCGGCCTGACGCCGCTCGCGCGCATCGTCGGCCAGGCGACGAGCGGCCTGGCGCCGAAGTATCGTGCTGATGACGCCGGTCGAGGCCGTGCACCGCCTGCTGCAGAAGGTCGGCTGGTCGCCGACGAGGTCGACCTGTTCGAAATCAACGAGGCGTTCGCCGTGCAGCTGGTGGCGGTCACGGCGCAGCTCGGCGCTCGATCCCGCCAAGGTCAACGTCAACGGCGGCGCCGTCGCGCTCGGCCACCCGATCGGCGCCAGCGGCGCGCGCATCCTGACGACGCTGCTCTACGCGCTGCGGCAGCGGGGACTGCGCCGCGGCGTCGCCGCCCTGTGCCTGGGCGGCGGCAACGGCGTCGCGCTGGCAGTGGAAGCGGTGTAGGAAGCTTCGGCTATGGGCTGCGGTCTTCAGTCTACGGTCTAGGGTAAGAACTGGTGCGTCGCGCGCTCCGCACTGGCCTGGCCGCTGTGGTGTGACGCGAGCGCGCAGAACCTGCGCCGTGTGGCGGACTGCCGGCTGTCAGGAACGGCACCGCGCGTTCCTGGGGCGAAAGTCGGCGGTGCGCGTAAGTGCTTGATTCCATAGAGGCAGCAATCGTCCAGACGACGGCTATTTTCGCTTGACTTTCGTGCGGCACGCTCCTAGGATCAACCCGGCCGTGACCTTCCCTGTCACACCACCAACCCGCCATTGCCCATGCACCCGTATGCACACGAGCGGCCACACCGACCGAAGGAGACACGCATGCCGCTCGACGACCATGAAGGAACGCAACAAGGCCCTCGACATCGCGGTCGGCCAGATCGAAAAGCAGTTCGGCAAAGGCGTCGATCATGCGCCTCGGCCAGAAGCGGCGCGATCGCGCCGATCGAGGTCATCTCCACCGGCTCGATCAGCATCGACTACGCGCTCGGCATCGGCGGCCTGCCGCGCGGCCGCGTCGTCGAGATCTACGGGCCGGAGTCGTCGGGCAAGACGACGCTGGCGCTGCAGGTGATTGCCGAGGCGCAGAAGGCCGGCGGCATGGCGGCGTTCGTCGACGCCGAGCACGCCCTCGACGCGCAGCTACGCGCAGAAGCTGGGCGTCGACCTCGACAACCTGCTGGTCTCGCAGCCCGACAACGGCGAACAGGCGCTCGAGATCGTCGAGGTGCTGATCCGCTCGAACGGCGTCGACGTGGTCGTCGTCGACTCGGTGGCCGCGCTGGTGCCGAAGGCGGAAATCGAAGGCGAGATGGGCGACGCGCAGATGGGCCTGCAGGCGCGGCTGATGTCGCAGGCGCTGCGCAAGCTGACCGGCGTCGTGTCCAAGTCGAAGACCACCCTGATCTTCATCAACCAGCTGCGCGAGAAGATCGGCGTGATGTTCGGCAACCCGGAAACGACCACCGGCGGCCGCGCGCTGAAGTTCTACGCGTCGGTGCGCATCGACATCCGCCGCATCGCCAGCATCAAGGACGGCGACCAGGTGATCGGCGGCCGGACGCGCGTCAAGGTGGTGAAGAACAAGGTGGCGCCGCCGTTCCGCGAGGCCGAGTTCGACATGATGTACGGCGAAGGCATCTCCAAGGAAGGCGACCTGCTCGACCTGGCTGTCGAGAAGCGCATCGTCGAGAAGAGCGGCGCCTGGTTCGCCTACTCGCGGCGAGCGGCTCGGCCAGGGTCGCGAGAACGCCAAGCAGTTCCTGCAAGGACAACCCGTCGGTCCGGCAGTCGATCGAGGACCGGGTGCGGAAGGAACTGGGCCTGGCGCGGGAGCTCGAGGTCGCGGGCGTCTAACTGGCGCGCCGCCGGCTGGTCGATCGGGTCGGCTCGAGCTGACCCGTCGGCCGCTCGTCGTCACAGGACACTTCCCAGACCTCTTCCGCGGGGTGCCGGAACATCTCTTCCCGCTCATCGCGGCGGTGGGCGACCTCGCGGCGGTCGGACGTGTTCACCAGGCGGAGATTCGAACGCATAGCATCCAGTTGAGGCAAGAGCACGGCCACTCGGCGGAGCAGCCGATCAGCTGGGAAACCCGGTAGCTGCTGCCGCTGACCTGCAGGGATCCCGACAGACTCGGCATAAATTACACTGCAGGTTAGGACACTTGCCCGCGCGAGTCAATACCGCGAGGGAGATCTTTGTGGGCTGAGACGGAGCGAGCGCGCCAGCGCCAGCTCCATCTCCCGAGGATCGCGCCCGCGCCGAAGCGTGCACGCGTACCCACCAAGCGGTCCGGCCTACCGCCGGGCTACCGCACCGTCACGTTGTCGAAGGTGCCCGTGGCCAGCCGGGACGCGTCGTGGCTGGACACTGCCAGACCGACCTCGACCGAACCGACAATCGCGAAGACGTCGCGGCCGATCATCGTCCAGTTCGTGCCGTTGGTTGAGGCATAGGCGGTGATCGTCTGGCCCTGGCGCGTCAGCTTGACCCAACGCGGTGCCGTCCCGCCGAGGCTCCCCGTACCGGTCGAATCGCCACCGGCCATCGTCCGGCGCTGGAACGCGATGCCCTTGCCGGCAGAGACCAGCATGAACGCCTGCGCCGAGCCCGCATCGAGCGTCATGCGCATCATCACGCCGACCTTGGTCCAGGCCTGGCTGCCGCTCACCGCAGCGACGCGCGCGACGATCTCGCCGTCTCCGTCGAGCGTGCGCGAGACGAAGTGCAGGGCGTCGCGCGTCCCCCAGACGTCGGCGCCGGCGCCGGACACGGTGAAGGTGCCACCGCTCTCGCTGGCCGATCCGGCGCGACCGACGTTGCCGATGTCGTGCCCTTCCCAGCCGCTCGCCGGCGGCGCCGAGGCGGCGACGGTGACGTTGTCGATGACTCCGGTCGCGACCGCCCCGGTGCTGTGATTGGTCACCGCCAGGCCGACCAGGACCGTCTGCGGCATGGAAAACGTGGAACTGTCGACCATCGTCCAGGACGAGCCGTCGGCGGACGCAAACGCCGCGATGGTGTTCCCGCTCCGGGTCAGGCGCACCCAGCGTGATGCCGTGCCGGTCGGCCCAGCCGAGTTGATCGAGTCGCCACCGGTGGCGGTGCGACGCTGGAAGGCCAGGCCTTTGCCCATCGACGCCAGCATCAGCGCCTGCTGGGCGTTGTCCGCGACGCCGGCGCGGATCATGACACCGGCCTTCGACCACGCTTCACTGCCGACCACCGCGTTGACCCGCGCGGTGATCGTGCCGTCGCCGGTCAGCGTCGTGTAGGCGTAATGGAACGCGTCCGACGTGCCCCAGATGTCGGCGCCGGCGCCGCGGACGGTGAAGGTCCCGCCGCTCTCGCCGGCGCTGCCGGGCAACAGCACCGCGCCGATGTCGGACGACTGCCAGTCGTCCGGCAATTGGCCGGCGGGCGGCGCCGTCACCGTGCCGTCATCGTCGCCGGGCGGCGGATCGACCACCGGCGGCGGATCGACGACCGGCGGCGGCTCGTCGCCGGGGCGACGCTCGCAGCGTCGAACGCGGCCGCATCGACGCCGATGTCGCCGCCATCGGCCGCGGCATCGCGCAACGGGCTCGACGGCAGCACCATGAAGTCGCCTCCGGCGGCGTCGACGAACGATGCGTTGAACTGCGCGATGCTCGGGAAGAGGTTGCCGGCCGGATACATGCTCGCTGGGCCGCCGGCGAGCGCGTTGCCCGTAGGTCGCAACCCGGGAAGTACGAGTTCAGCGTGTCGAGGCCGCTGTCGCGGCCCTGGCCCTTGAGGCCGTACTCATTGTGCAGCGCCGCATTGTTGGTGAAGACGAAGCCGGTCACCGGCGGGCCGTCGATTTCAACGATCGTCCCGGTGTGGCGGATGGTGTTGTGCTCGCACCACGACGTTCCGCGGTGCGCTCGAGATGAGCATGAAGCCGCCGATGTTGCCGTAGGCGCTGCTGACGTCGTCGAAGACGTTGTTCTCGATCCGGATGTCGTTGGCCATCTGCGACGAGGCCTCGTAGTCGGAGCCGGCGATGTTGATGCCGCCGGAGATGTGCCGCACCAGGTTGTTGGTGAAGGTGATCTGCTGCACCGTGCTCCACGGCGCGGTGCCCTCCTGGTTCTTTGGCGTGAACAGGATCGAGAAGCCATTCTGGAAGCCGTACCAGTTGTTCTCGATCAGGTTGCCGTCGATCGTCACCCGCTGGGCGTTCTTCAGCTCAATCAGGTTCTTGACCGTCCACTTGGTCCCTTCGCTCCGTGGCGCGCCTGACCTCTCCCCGCTCGCAGTGTAGGTAAAGCTCGTCGCGCTGGAGGCGGTGTCCATGTAGACCGTCTGCCGTCCCGCCGCCGTGCCGCGATAGATGCGGTAGCGATCCGCGCCGCTGATGCCGGACCACGACAGCGTAACGGCGCCGCTGGCGCTGACGCTCACCGCGGCCTCGGTCGAACGCGGCCGAGTAGGCCTCGGCGCCGCCCATGGCCATTACCGCCGCAACCCTGAAGTAGTGCGTGCCGCCGGCGAGTGCGCCGCCACTGCCCGACCGCGCCGACAGTGAGCCCGGAGCCGGCATGATCGGGTTACGCCAGGACGGCTTCTTGTAGATATGGTTGCGGCGAATCTCGATGTCGCTCGGCACCAGGCCGGGGGTGCGCGGATCGGAGCCGCCGAACATGATGTTCTCGCCGCTCGCCTCGAGGTAGTTGTTGATGATGCGGTACGGCCCCGCGCCGTTGAAGCCACCGATCGCCTGGGCGTCGGACACGCTCATGATGTCCGAGATATAGCTGTTGACCACATCGGTCGACCGGCTGTTCAGCGAGATGCCGCGCTTCATCCCCTTGCTCGGGTGGCCGTGCAGGTAGACGCGGTCGATGATGATCGAGTGCGGCGCCGCCGCGTTGCTCGTCTGCTTGTTGGTATTGACGCCAATTTCGAACAGCGTCTCGTAGCCCAGATTGGCCGCCCCATCCACCTCGAGGAACTGCAGGCGGTAGTGATGCGCCCCCGGATCGAAGTTGATGACCGGCGTCGACTTCCAGCCGCCGCCCTGCCCGAGCAGCCGCGGCAGCACGCCTGCGCCGGTATTGGCGCCCGGCTTGCCCGCGGGCACCAGCCGGACTCCTTCGGCGGGCAGGCGGCTGTCCGGCGCGTCGGAGCGGATGGTGATGTAGGCAGACGACGAACCCGGCTTGGCGCGGAATGCGAAATTGCCGACGAAGGTCTCCCCCGCCCGCAGCAGGATCGTGTCGCCGGCCACGGCGGCATCGAGCGCGGGCTGGAGGTTCGTGTACTGGCAGCCGCTGGCGCAGACAGTTCGGTTCGCAGCCTCCGCGCTGCCGAGCATGCCGCACAGACCGACTAGCACACAGACAAATCGTCTCACTCAGAACTCCTTGAACTTTGGACTGAAGGTGCGGCGGACCCGCCGCGCGCGCCAAGGAGGCAAGGACGCCGCCAAAGAGTGGTCGCTGTGTACCACCGAAATACGGACACAGGCGAACAGCAGCACACTTTTGCGTATGTAGGAATAACTCGGCCACGTAAAAACTACTGGCAGCTAAAAGGGGCGCGAACCCGGGGCGAAGCGGCCGTGCTATACTCGCGCTTCTTGTCTCCGTGACCGTCGCGAACGACGGCCAGGTAGCTCAGTTGGTAGAGCACCGCACTGAAAATGCGGGTGTCGCTGGTTCGACTCCGGCCCTGGCCACCACCCCCGAAGTCCTCCTCACCTCCATCCTCACTCGACAAAGCCTCACGCACGCGGCGTAGTACGCGGGTGGCAGAGCCATTGAATGGTCCCGGGGTATGGCGGTCCGCGCAGAACAGTTTCCGCTCCCGTTCGACTTGGTGCTGCGCTGGTTGCAGGCGTCCTCAGTAGCATGGAACGCCGCGCTGAAGACGACTGCCCGGCTGCGTGATGCGGTGCGACGTCCGTCGATGGGCACCATGAGCGCCGAATGGCTGCGCGAGCGCGCCGCCAGGGACCGGGCGGACGAACGGCCATAACCTGCGGCACCGGAGGGCGCGTGCGGCGGCAGGTTTGACCGCACCCGCGGCGCGTCGTACCCTGTACCGCCGCCGTTCCGGCGGGCCCGTCATCTACCAGGAGTTCACGTGGTTCGAGCCCTTCCGCTCGTCGTTCTGCTCTGTCTGACTGCTTGTTCCAAGGGGAGCGCTGCCAACGCCAGTACTACGGCCGCCGCGGCCGCGCCCGCCCAGGGATCCACTGCTGAGCCGGCTGCTGTCAAGGCGGTGCCTGAACAGCTTCCCGAGGTCATCGCCAAGGTCAATGGCGAGTCGATCACCAAGGCAGAGTTCGAGAAGGCGCTCGCCGGTATGGAGCAGCGTGCGGGCGGACCGGTGCCGTCGCAGGAGCGGGACCGCATTTACCGCGGAATCGTCGACCAGCTGGTCAGCTACCACCTGCTGATCCAGGAAAGCGAAGACACGGAAAGTTGCGGTCGCCGACGCGGACGTCGAGGCACGTATCGGCGCGATCCGTCAGCAGTTCCCCAACGAAGACGAGTTCACGAAGACGCTCGCCGAACAGAAGATGTCAGTCGAGCAGTTGAAGACCGAGGCGCGCCAGGAAATGGCGATCGCCAAGCTGATCGCCGACGAGGTCGACGCCGAAGATCTCGGTCAAGCCGGAGGAAGTGCACGGCGTTTTACGCGCAGAATCCGCAGCACTTCCAGCAGGGCGACCGCGTGCGCGCCAGCCACATCCTGATCAGCGCGGCCGAAGGATGCCGACGCGCCGACCAAGGGCGGCGCAGCACCAAGGCCGAGCAGGTTCTGAAGGACGTGAAGGCCGGCAAGGATTTCGCCACCGTCGCCAAGGAGACGTCGCAGGATCCGGGCAGCGCCGTCAGGGCGGCGATCTCGGCTACTTCCAGCAAGGGCCAGATGGTCGGCCCGTTCAACGACGTCGCCTTCACCCTGAAGCCGGGCGCGTCAGCGACGTCGTCGAGACTGAGTTCGGCTTCCACATCATCAAGGTGGTCGACAAGCAGGCTGGGCGCGTCGTCCCGATCGACGAAGCGCGGAAGCAGATCGAACAGTTCCTCCAGGAACAAGAGCCGCGAGAAGGAGACCGAGGCGTTCGTCAACGGCCTGAAGGCCAAGAGCAAGGTCGAAATCTTCATCTGAGGCCGCGTGCGGGGCAGGCGGCCCGCCCTTACCTGTGACCGACTCCGTTTCGATGCGGCTCGACGTCTGGCTCGACGTCGCCTGCCTGTTCAAGACCCGCTCCGAAGCGAAGCGCGCCTGCGAGGGCGGCAAGGTGGAGGTCAATGGCGACCATGCCAAGCCGAACCGTACCGTCCGCGAAGGTGACCGGCTCCGCATCAACCGCGGCCGCGGCGTGGTGCAGGACGTCATCGTCCGCATCCTGCTCGACCAGCACGTCAAGAAGTCAGAGGCGAAGGCGCTCTACGACGACGTGACGCCGAAGCCGACGCCTGAGGAACTGGAGATGCGCCGCGCCGAACGGGCGTATCGCGCCGCTGCGGAAGCCGCCGGCACGCCGGATCGCCGCCGTCGCCGCGAGATCCGCGATTTCAAGCAGCGGGGCTAGGCGCGGCAAGCCGCCGTCATTCAGCTGGTCCATCGTGCACTGCGCGCGGCGCCTTGTCAGGCCGCCAGCGCAGCAGCTTCGTGCCGTGGCGGAAGCGCCCGCCCGAGAAGTGGTCGTAACGCACCTCGCACACCAGCGTCGGTGCCAGCCGCTCCCATTCACCGGAACGCTCCGTGCTCCATCGGCTCGGCCCGCCCGGGCGCGCGGCCAGTGAACCCCTGCTCCGCCCTTCAGCGGCTCGATGATCGCTTCAGCGCCGGCACGTTCAGCTGGCGGTGAAGCTCGAGGCGAAGCCGACATGATCGAGCCGCCCGGCCGCGTTGTAGAGGCCGAGCAGCAACGAGCCGATCGCGCCGGGGTCCTTGCTGGCGTAGCGGAAGCCGCCGACGACGCAGTCGACGGTGCGCATCCGCTTGATCTTCTGCATCGCCTCGCGGTCGCCCGAGTGGTAGCGCTCGGCCGCCAGCTTCGCCACGACGCCGTCGCAGCCGACCACGCCGTACTCCTTCATCCACCGCTCCGCCTCGGCTCGATCCGCGGACGCCGGCGACAGTTCGAACACCGCTGACGTTCCGGCGGCGGCGACAAAGGCCTCCAGCCGCGCGCGCCGTTCCGTCAGCGGCAGCGGCGTGAGGTCGCGGCCGCTTTCGTCGACCAGCAGGTCGAAGGCCAGCAGCCGCGCCGGTGTTTCCGACGCCAGCTTGGTGACGCGGCTTGCCGCCGGGTGGATGCGCATCAGCAGGTCGTCGAATGACAGCTTGCCGTCGCTGAGGATGACGATCTCGCCGTCGAGAACGAAGCGCGTGGCGTCGAGCGCAGCGAGTCCTTCGACCACTTCCGGAAAATAGCGCCCCAGCGGCTGCCCGGCCTTGGACTGCAGCGTCACCGTGCCGCGATCGCGGAACGCCAGGCACCGGAAGCCATCCCACTTGGGCTCGTAGACCCACTGCTCGCCCGCGGGAATCCGCTCTACCGCTTTCGCTTCCATCGGCGGGTACGGCGGGCGGATCGGCAGATCGAGGTCAGGGAATTCGGGATTCATATCGACGATCACAACGGTATTTCAAGGTTTGCGCCACTCCAGAGCGTTGTCATTGCAACCGCGTCATTGCGCATTCCGCATCGAGGCTTGCTTTCGTCATACCATCGCCTGTGCCCCGAAACCAGGAAGTGATCCGCCAGTGGCGGGTCCTGCACGCGCTCGAATCCTCCCGCCACGGCGCAACGATCGACGGGCTGGCAAGCGATCTCGATGTCACGACCCGCACCATCCGCCGCGATCTGGCGGCGCTGCAGGAGGCCGGGTTCCCGCTGTACGACGAACGCGACGAGGAGGGCCGGGTCCACTGGCGCCTCGACGGCCAGGTACTGAAGGGGTTGGAAACCGGGTTCACGCTCGCCGAGATGTGCGCGCTCTATCTGAGCCGCAACCTGCTGGAAGCGGTGGCCGGCACACCATTCCAGCGCGACCTGTCGCTGGCCTTCGCCCGGCTCGAGAAGATGCTGTCGCCGCGGATGCGCCAGTTTCTCGACCGGCTGCCGTCGGTGCTGGCCGCCAAGCCGGGCCCGCGCGCCCGCGGCGGTGAATCGTCGCCGGACCTGGTCGCCCGGCTGCTGGAGGCCTCGCTGCATTTCCGGATGGCGACGATGCGCTATCACTCGGTGTCGAGCGCGCGCGTGAAGGACTACCTAGTCCACCCCTATCGCCTGGCGTTCGCCCATGGCGGGCTCTACCTGCTCGCCTACGTCCCCGAGTACAAGGACGTCCGGACCTTCGCCGTCGACCGCATCACCTCGGTGTCGCTCGAGAAGCAGACGTTCACGCCGCGTGAGAACGTCGGCGACGACGTGTTCGCGAACTCGTTGGGGGTGAACACCGGGCCGGCGGAGCAGGTCGAAATCGAATTCGACGCCCGTGTCGGCGCCGTACGTCCGGGCGCGGGTCTGGCACCCGTCGCAACAGCTTCGCGACGCTGCGGACGGGGGCCTGACGCTGACGCTGCAGGTGTGTCACGATTGGGCCCTCCGCAGTTGGATCCTGGGCTGGGGTCCGTATGCGCGGGTGGTGTCGCCACCAACCCTGGCGGACGAGATCCGCACCGACCTGCAAACAGCCGCCCGCAAATACACAGTGATGCCTGGAGCGAACGATCCGCTACCTCGTCGCCGCCGTTCCTGTCTGGTGTTCGTGGCCGGCCCGTCGCTGGTGCGCCTACTACACCGACTGGCTCTGGTTCGGGAACTGGGCTACCGCCGATCTACACCACGTCGCTGCGGACGCAGGCGGTGCTTTTCATCCTCGTCTTCGCCGCCGCGGCGGTCTGGTTGACCGTCAACCTGCGCACCGCCCTCGGCTCGGTGCGCGACCTGCGGCCGGTGTTCACGACCCGGGAGGGCATCGAGCTGTCGCTGCCGGGCCGCGAGCAGATCGGCACCATCGCCACCGCGCTGGCGCTGCTGGTGGCGGCGTTCATCGCCCTCTACGCGGCAAGCCAGTGGGCGGTGTGGCTGTCGTGGCGCCACGCGGTGCCGTTCGGTCGTCGCCGACCCGGTGCTCGGCCGCGACGTCGGCTTCTACGTGTTCACCTTGCCGTTCCTGCGCTTTCTCCATGCGCTCGGCCAGGCCTTCGTCATCACCGCCGCCGTCGGCGCTGCGCTCATCTACCTGGTGTCGGGCAGCCTGACCTCCGGCTTCCCGGCGACGATCTCGCTGACCAGTGCCGCCCGTCGCCACCTGGCGCTGCTCGCCGCCGCTTTCCTGCTGCTGCTGGCGGTGGGCGCCTGGCTGCATCGCTCGCAGTACCTGGTGCAGCCGTCCGGGCTGATCCATGGCGCCAGCTACGCCGACGTGCACGGGCGCATGCCGGCGATGCTGCTCCTGATTGCGGTCAGTATCGTCGGCGCGGGCCTGGCATTGCTGCAGGCGCTGACGCCGCGCAAGTGGCCGATCCCGGTGGCCATCGCCCTCTACTTCGTCGTCTCGATCGGCGGCGAGGTCTACAGCACTGTGCTGCAGCGGTTCGTCGTGTCCCCCAACGAGCAGGTGCGCGAGACACCGTTCATCCAGCACAACATCGCGGCGACCCGCGCGGCGTTCGCGCTTGACGGCGTCGAGCAGCGCGAGTTGTCCGGAGACGCGCTGCTTACCGCCGCCGACCTCGACCGCAACCGCGACACGCTCGACAACGTCCGGCTCTGGGACCACCAGCCGCTGCTCGAGACGTTCGGCCAGATCCAGGAGATTCGCACCTACTACGACTTCGCCGCCGTCGACAACGATCGCTACCGCATCAACGGCTCGCTGCGGCAGGTGATGCTGTCGGCGACGCGAGCTCAACTCCGCCGCGCTGCCGAACCGGACGTGGGTGAACGAGCGGCTGACGTTCACGCACGGCTACGGCCTGACGCTCGGGCCGGTCAACCAGGTGACCAGCGAGGGTCTGCCCGTGCTGTTCGTCCGCGATTTGCCGCCGGAAAGCACCGCCGGCCTCGCGGTCGAGGAACCGAGCATCTACTACGGCGAACTGTCCAACGACTACGTCATCGTCCGGACCCGGACGCGCGAGTTCCACTACCCGCGCGGTGACGACAACGAGTTCACCCAGTACGCCGGCAAGGGCGGCGTGCGAGCTGAATGGCCTCTGGCGCAAGCTGATGTTCTCGCTGCGGTTCGGCGCCTACCAGATCCTGCTCACCGACGACATCGGTCCGGAGAGCCGCATTCTCTACAACCGCAACATCCGGGATCGCGTCCTGACGCTGATGCCGTTCCTGACGTTCGACCGGGACCCTTACCTGGTGCTCGACGACGGCCGGCTGTTCTGGATCTACGACGCCTACACGACCAGCTCGATGTATCCCTACGCGACCCCGGCGACGCAGGGCGGTGTCAACTACATGCGCAACGCGGTGAAGCTGGTGATCGATGCGTATGACGGTACCACCACCGCCTACCTCGCCGATCCGACCGACCCGATCGCCGCAGACCTACGCGCGGATCTTCCCGGGCGCTGTTCAAGCCGCTCGCCGACATGCCGGCCGGCCTGCGCGCGCACGTGCGCTACCCGGAGGACATCTTCGCCGTGCAGTCGGCGATTTTCGCGACCTACCACATGACGCAGCCGGCGGTGTTCTACAACCGCGAGGACCAGTGGGAAATCCCGACCGTCCAGGAAGGCAGCAATGCCCAGGCGATGCAGCCGTACTACACGATCATGCGGCTGCCCGGCGAGTCGGAGGCCGAGTTCATCCAGATGCTGCCGTTCACGCCGCGCCGCCGCGACAACCTGGCCGCGTGGCTGGTGGCGCGCAGCGACGCCGAGCACTACGGCAGGCTGCGCGTCTTCGAGTTTCCGAAGCAGAAGCTGGTGTTCGGCCCGCACCAGGTCGTCGCGCGCATCAACCAGGACCAGACGATCTCGCCGCAGATCACGCTGTGGAACCAGCAGGGCTCGCAGGTGATCTGGGGCACGCTGATGGTCATCCCGATCGAGGAATCGCTCATCTACGTGCGGCCGCTCTACCTGCGCAGCGCCGGTGGCCGATCCCGGAGCTGCGGCGCGTCGTCGTCGCCTACCAGAACCAGATCGTCATGGAGCCGACACTCGACGAGGCGCTGGCCCGAATGTTCGGCGGCAGCGGCGGCGGCGCCGGCGCACCTGATGCCGAAGCGCGCAACGGCCAGCCAGCCGGCGGTGGCGAAGCGCCCCGGCGAGCGGCGCCGCCGCCGGCGCTGCCGCCGCACCCGGCGCGCCCTCGGGCAACATCAACGCGCTCGCCGGCGAGGCGCGCACCCACTACGACCGCGCGTTGCAGGCGCAGCGCGCCGGCGACTGGGCGAAGTACGGCGAGGAGCTCAGGCTGCTCGGCGAGCCTGTTGCAGCGCATGCAACGGTGAACAAGCCGTCGTTCATTCGGCCGTCAGCAACCAGGCGCGCAGCACCTCGGCGACGCTCCAGGCCTGGGCGATGCAGCCGCGCGGCGTGTAGGGCGCTTCGGCGTCGAAGATTTCGCTCATCGAGCCGACGCCGGCGTCGCTCGAGGTGGGCGGCGAAGCCGTCGAGGCAGCGCGCGGGCCCCGGCCCGGTCCTCGGGATGGACCTTCAGCCAGGCGTCGACGAACGGACCGATCGAGCCAGCCCCAGACCGTGCCCTGGTGGTAGGCCGCGTCGCGCGCGCGCAGGTCGCCGTAGTACTGCGCCTTGTAGTCGGGATGGCCGGGCGCCAGCGAGCGCAGGCCGACCGGCGTCAGCAGGCGCTCGCGCACGACCTCGAACACCGGCGCCCAGCGCTCGCGATCGAGCACCGGGTGGTCGAGCGAGATGGCGAAGATCTGGTTCGGCCGGCAGGCGGTATCGTCGCCCTGCTCGCCGTCGATCACGTCGTAGAGGTAGCCGCCGTCGCGCGTACCAGAAGCGCGCGTTGAACGACGCGCGCGCCCGCTCGGCGTGCGCGTCGATCTCCGGCGCGGCCGCGGCTCGCCTGCCTCGCGCAGCCAGCCGGCCAGCAGCCGCAGCGCGTTGTACCAGAGCGCGTTGATCTCGACCGCCTTGCCGCGGCGCGGCGTCACCACCCAGTCGTCGACCTTGGCGTCCATCCAGGTGAGCTGGTAGCCCTCCTCGCCCTGGCGCAGCAGCCCGTCCGCCGGATCGACGCCGATGCCGAAGCGCGTGCCGCGCAGGTGATGCTCGACGATCGACTCGAGCTTCGGCAGCAGCTGCCGCAGCGTCGCGCGGTCGCCGGTGCGCTGCACGTAGCGGTGAACGGCGTGGAAGAACCAGAGCGTGGCGTCGGCGGTGTGGTAGAGGCCCTCGCTTGGTGCCCTCCGGGAACATGTTCGGGATCAGGCCGTCGCGCACGTAGTGGGCGAAGGTCCGCAGGATGTAGCCCGCCTCGCGCTGGCGGCCGGTGGACAGCGTCAGCCCTTCGAGGCTGATCATCGTGTCGCGGCCCCAGTCGGTGAACCAGTGGTAGCCGGCGATCACGGTGCGCACCTCGTCGCCGGTCGCCCGCGCCCGCGCCGCTTCCTCGACGCGGCCGGCCGGCGTGATGATGAACTGGTCGGCGGCGAGCACCAGTTCGGCGGCCATGCCGGTGTCCGGCACGCGCCGTCGCCGACGCGACCAGCCGGTCGCCGCCGCCGCCGCTCCGCCAGCGGCAGTTCCTGCGGGTTGAGCGCGCCGATCGTTTCCCACGACTCGGTCGACGCCACCAGCGTGCCGGGCATCGCTCGGCGCTGAGCGTCACGCGGAAGTAGCCGGGCGTCCACAGGTCGCCGCAGCACTCGTAGCCGCGATTCTGCTCGAGCGCGTAGGCGACGGTCGTCGAGTGCCTCCGGCTGAATCGGTGAACGCCTTCTCCTCGCCGTACAGGAACAGGCGCAGCGGCGGCAGGTCGCCGCCTGGCGTCGACCTCGAAGCGATCGCCGTAGGCATGGCAGCGCGTACGGCGCGGTGACCGGATGGCTCACCGGCGCTTCGTGCAGCCGGAAGGCGAAGAACGGCCGCAGCTCGAGGCTGCACCGGCACGTTCGACAGCAGGCGGTAGGTCACATGCGTCGTGTTCTGCAGGTGCGGCATCAGCACCCGCTTCTCGAAGCGGACGCCGTCGACCTCGTAGGTCCAGACCGGCAGCCCGGCCTCGAGCCGGAACGCTGGCGAGGTAGCGGGAGCAGTCGAATTCGCGGCCATCGGGCGTCTCGACCGTCTGCGCCAGCGGCACCACGCGGCCGTCGGCGGCAGCGCAGCCGCTCGGCGACGTAGTTGAGCATCACCGTGCGGCCGAACGGGGTCGGCAGCGCGGCGATCAGCAGCCCGTGATAGCGGCGCGTCAGCGCCCCGGACACGGTGCCCGACGCGTAGCCGCCGAGGCCGTTGGTGACGAGCCATTCCTTCCCCACCAGCGACTGCCGGCCCGCGTCGCTCTGCGTCCCAGCCAATCCTGCGCAGCAGCGCATCACTCTCCTGTCATCACCGCCATCGTTCCTTCTCCGGTCGCAAGCACCGTCGCCGACTGCCCGGGGATCCGCCAGCCTTCCTGCCAGACCACGTCGGCCGTCCCGCTGCCGCCGTAGTCCGGATCCTCGCTCGACCACGCCAGCGCCCAGACGTGCTCGTCTGGCGGCGCCAGCAGCGGTTCGGCGAACGCTGCCAGCGACCAGGTCCGGCCCGAGGTTGACGACCAGCAGGCGCTCGTCCGCCGCGTCCGGCGCGAGGAAGCGCAGCACGAACGCCTCCGCTGCCAGCACCGCGCCGTCAACCGCGCCGCGCGTCTGGCGGCGGAACGCGGCCTCGTCCGCCGCAGCGCGAGCAGGTCGGCGTGCAGGCGGCGATGGCGGTCGTGTGCCCGCTGCTCGCGCCAATCGAGCTTGCAGCGCTCGAACGTCGGTCGCGTCGTGCGGCAGCGGCAGACGCGCCTGCATCTCCGGCACTGGCCAGGCTCGGAAACTGCGCGAGGAACTCGGCGCGGCCCCGTGCGCACCGCCGCCGCGAGCTCCGGCTCGTGATCGGCGAAGTAGAGGAACGGCGCCGAGGCGCCGAACTCCTGCCCCTGGAACAGCATCGGCGTGCCCGGCATCAGCAGCAGCAGCGCCGTCATCGCCCGGTAGCGGCCGGGCGCTGCGTCGCGCATGCAGGCGCGAGCCGTCGCCGGAGTTGGCCACCTGATCGTGGTTCTCGAGGAAGTTGACGAACGCGGCTGGCTGCAGCCCATCGCTGCGGGTGCCGCGCGGCCTGCTTCTGCCAGGCGTAGCGCTGCCCCTGGAACAGGTAGCCGCACTTCGCCGCGGAGATGAGCTCCTGCGGCGTGCCGCGGTGGTCGCGAGTAGTAGGCCTCGCGTGCGCCCGGTCAGCGCGACGACGGCGCTGTGATGGAAGTCGTCGTTCCACAGCGCGTCGAGGCCGTAGCCGCCCTCGGCCGGCGGCCGCACCAGGCGGACGTGCTGCGGCTCGTTCTCGGCACGATGAGCGATGGACGCGGTCGCCCGCCGCGGCGCGCGCGCGCTCGCGCGATCAGCGCCAGGATGTGCTCGGCCGAGGCGTCGTGGATGCTCTGCGTCGCGTCGAGCCGCAGGCCGTCGAGATGGAACTCGTCAATCCAGTAGGCGGCGTTGCTCGGCGAAGAACTCGCGCACCGGCGCCGGCATCGTCGCCGTCGAAGTTGAGCGCCTCGCCCCACTCGTTCTCGTAGCTTGTCGGTGAAGTAGGCCTTCGGCGTAGCTTGCTGAAGACGCAGCCCGTCGGGCCCGAGGTGGTTGTAGACGACGTCGAGGATCACGCCGAGGCCGAGCGCGTGCGCGCGATCGACGAAGGCGCGGAAGTCGTCCGGGCGCGCCGTAGAGACGGCGTCGGCGCGAACGGGAAGACGCCGTCGTAGCCCCAGCCGAAGCGGCCGGGAAACTCGGCCACCGGCATCACCTCGAGCACGGTGATGCCGATCGCGAGCGAGCTCGGCCAGCTGCTCCGTCGCCGCCGCCCAGGTGCCCTCCGGCGGTGAACGTGCCGACGTGCATCTCGTAGACGACCTGGCCTTGCAACGGCACGCCGCGCCAGCTCGCGTCGCTCCAGGCGTAAGCGCGCCGGATCGACGATCTCGCGACGGCCCCGAACGGACCGTCCGGCTGAAACCGCGACGCCGGGTCGGCAACCAGCTCGTCGCCGAGCCGGAAGCGATAGCGGTCGCCGGCGCCCGGCACCGGCCACCGCGGCGGAGAAATAGCCGTCCGCCTCCGCGTCGAGCGGCGTCTCGCGAGCGGCCCCGCCGCCACGCGCGTCGACGGCAACCGCGACCCGGTCCCAGTCGGGCGCCCAGACGCGGAAGTGCGTCGATGCCGTCGCGGCTGGATTCGGCGCCGACGGGAAGCGTCGTGTCAGAAGGTTGACTCATCCGTCACGGCCGGCTCGCGCCGGTGCTGCATTGCAGTGCAGAGATGATGCCGTCAGTCAGGACGCCGTGAATGAAGCTGAAGCTGACCATCGAGTACGCCGGCACCCGCTACAGCGGCTGGCAGATCCAGACGAACGCGCGCACCGTGCAGGGCGAGACTGCGATCGCGCGATCGGCGAGGCGACCGGCAGCCGTGATTTCGAGCTGTACGGATCCGGGCGCACCGACGCCGGCGTCCATGCGCTCGCCCAGGTGGCGCACCTCGACGTCGACACGACGCTGCCGCCGGAGACAGCTGCGGCGGCGCATCAACGAGCTGCTGCCGTCGGACATCAACGTGCTGCGCATCGAGAAGGTGCGGCACCGCTTCCACGCCCGGCACGATGCCGTCGGCGCGCAGCTACCTCTACCAGGTGTCGCGACGCCGCACGGCGTTCGCCAAGCCGTTCGTCTGGTGGGTGAAGGAGGATCTCGACATCGCCGCGATGCGGGCGGCCGCCGCGGCGTTCGTCGGCTTCCACGACTTCCAGTCGTTCTCGGACGACGACCCGGCCGAGAAGTCGACCGACCGTGCAGCGTCGACGTCGCTCGACCTGCACGAAGACGACGACCTGATCCTGGTCCACGTCGAAGGCTCGCACTTCATCTGGAAGATGGTGCGGCGCCTCGTCGGCGTGCTGGTCGAGGTCGGCCGCGGCGGGGTCTCGGTCGACCAGGCGCGGGCGATGCTGAGCGACGCGCTCGGACGCTGCCGGCGCGCCTCACCGCGCCGGCGTCGGGACTGTTCCTCGAGCGCGTCTACTACGAGGGTGACCCGCGCGACGTCCCGTTCCGGCCGGCCGTGATCGTCATGCGGGCCTGAGCCGGACTCGCGAGGCGGCGCCGTCCGCGCGCAGCGTCAGCAGGTGGATCAGGAGCCGACGAGACGTACAGACCCGACGGGCTCGCGTATTTCAAGGACGCAAATGGTACGGGGTGAGCAGGCCGGAGCGGGTCGGCAGGTAAATCACGTCCTCGTCGAGGCTAACGCGCGCGTAGACGGGGAAGCCGACGTACTCGCCCACGTGCATGAAGGCGTTGTCGCTGAGCGGCACGGCGACGCCGCTGTGGATCCATTTCTGCCCGGCGAAACGCAGCCACACGCCGTCGTTGCTCTCCGGGGCCAGCAGCGTCGCGACTCGACCGGGTGACGCGGCCGGCGACAGCACGCCGGCTGCGCCGACGGCATGATCCGAGCCAGCGACGCCGGTGACCCCGACGGCGCTCAGCGCCGTTGCGCCGCCGATCGCTGGCACGGACAGCGGCACCGGCGGCATCGCCGCGAACGGGCCGGCCGGCCGTGCCGGTCCCGCAGCAGCGACGGCGACCGGAAACGAAGGCGCGCGGCTGCCGGTCGTTCCCGCCAGGTCGCCTTGTCGCGGCCGCTCGTACGGCTGCACCATGCCGCGCCCGATCGGCACCAAGACGATGCTGTAGGGCTCGATCGTCGTGTCGGCATACAGCGGCACGTCGCGAAACGAGCCGGTGCGCACCATGCTGTTGCCGTTGAAGAAGACCGCGGCGCCTGCCGGGTAATAGAGGTCACCGGCAAACTGCATCGGCTCGCGCTGGACGAACCACGCCCGACCCGCTGCGCTAATCTCCGGCGGCGCGGCTGGACCGCTGCGCACCTGCGCCGCCGCGGGCCGGCCTGCCGCCAGCACCAACAGCGTCGCCAGCACCAACCGCCGCATCCGTTCAGCCCTGTACACGGCAGGCACCTCCGCGGTCATTGTCATCCAAAGCCGGGTCCGCTGCGCGGCACCCGGGCCTACGGCACGATTGCGCGGCAGCGGGCCTACGGACGCACGCGGCGCAGCCGCAGGCTGTTGGCGACGACGCTGACCGAGCTGAAGGCCATCGCCGCGCTCGCCAGGACCGGGCTGAGCAGGATGCCGAACGGCCGGATAGAGCGACGCCGGCGGCGACCGGGATGCCGATCACGTTGTAGACGAACGCCCAGAACAGGTTCTGCTTCATCGTCCGGATCGTCCGTCGCGAGAGACGGCGATGGCGTCGGCGAGCGCCGTGCAGATTCGCCCGCATCAGCGCGACGTCGGCGGCTTCGACCGCGACGTCGGTGCCGCTGCCGATGGCGACGCCGACGTCGGCCTGGGCCAGCGCCGGCGCGTCGTTGACGCCGTCGCCGACCATGGCGACGACCGTTGCCCTGCTGCTGCAGCGCGCGCACCTGCTTCCAGCTTCCTGCCGCGAGCAAGGCCTCGGCGATCACGCGGTCGATGCCGACCTGCGGCGGCGACGGCGTCTGCCGTGCCGCGGCGGTCGCCGGTCAGCATCACCACCTCGAGGCCCGATCGCCGCAGCGCGCGACTGCATCGCGGCGGCGGACGTCTGCGGAGCGGGTCGGCGATGCCGATGACCGCCACGTCTCGCCGCGGCGGCGGCGCGGTCACCGTAGCGCCGGGTTCGTCTCGTTGTCACGGCGGCCGACGGCGACCAACACCGGGCTGTCAGCGCCGGGTCGAGCCAGGCGCCGCACCGCCGCTGTGCCGACTGCTCGACCACGACGCCGTGCTGCCGCCACCCAGGCGAGCGTGCCGACGAGCAACGTGCCGTTCATCGCCGACCATGCCGTCGACGCCGCGGCCCGGCTCGCTGACGAAGGCGCTCGACCTCCGGCGATCGCAAGCCCGCGTTCGTCGGCGGCGCGCGACGATCGCGTCGGCCAGCGGATGTTCGGACAGCCGCTCGACGCCGCCGCGTCGTGCAAGCAGCGCGCCGCTCGTCGAGCCCGGCCGGCGACAATCGATGGCCGTACCGACGGCCGCCCTTCGGTCAGCGTGCCGGTCTTGTCGAGCACCACCGTCGTGACCTCGCCGGCACGCTGCAGCGCCTCGCCGCCCTTGACCAGCACGCCGAGCTGGCCGCCGCGCCCGGTCGCCACCATCACCGCCGTCGGCATGGCCAGCCCCATGGCGCACGGGCAGGCGATGATCAGCACGGCCACGCCGGCCGCCAACGCCGGCACCAGGGCGGCCGATCCGCGCCGCCAGCGATCAGCCAGCACGACGACGGTGACTGCGGCGATCACCATCACCACCGGCACGAAGACGGCGCTCACCCGGTCGGCCAGCTGCTGAATCGGCGCGCGCGACGCCTGCGCGTCGCGCATCAGGCGGACGATCTGCGCGAGCATGCTGTCGGCGCCGACACTGGTCGCGCGCGACGCGGAAGGCGCCGGTGCGGTTGAGCGTGCCACCGGTCACCGCGGTCGCCGGCCGCCTTGCTCACCGGCATCGACTCGCCCGGTCAGCATCGACTCGTCGACCGCGGCCTGCCGTCGATGACTCGCCGTCGACCGGGATGCGCTCCCCGGGCCGCACCAGCAGCAGGTCGCCGCGCGCGCACCTCCCTGTCCAGTCGGCACCGCGCTCGCTCGACACCGCCGTCCGATGCACCGTCGCCACGCGTCGGCTGCAGCGCGGCGAGCGCACGGAGCGCCGCCGCGGTCTGCCGGCGTCGCGCGCGCCTCGAGCGCCCGGCCGGCGAGGACGAACGCGAGGATGATGATCACCGCTTCGTAGTAGACGTCCGGCGTCGACGCCGGCGCGCGAGGAAGACCGACGGCCAGACGGTGGCGACCGCGGAGTAGAGGAACGCGGCCCCGGTGCCGACCGCGACCAGGCTGTTCATGTCGGGCACGCGGTGCCACAGCGCACGCGCGCCGGCGATGTAGAAGCGCCGGCCGGCCCAGCCCATCACGAACACCGTGACGCCAGCAGCGCCAAGATCAGCAGCGCCGCGGCAGGCGTAGAGCCACGGCGCCACTGCGCGCAGCGCCGGCGTGAGTGCGTCATCGCCCACGCATGAAGGGATCGACGGCCGTGCCCGTCATGCCGCCCGGCGTGCGCGATGCGCGCCGGCGGCGGCGCGTCATCAGCGGCATCGACAGCACCATCGCGACGACGCCGAGCAGCCCGCTGACGAGGCCTTGAAGCGCAGATCCGCGGAATCGTCCGCTCGCGGCGCGATCACGGGCGTCGGCGGCGGCGGTGCCGCCTCGGGCGACGCGGCCGGCATCGCGGGATCGGCGCCGTAGCCGATCGCTTCGACCGCGCCGCCAGGCGCGGCGCTCGGTCAGGCCCGGGTCGAAGACGACCCGCGCCTGCCCGGTCATCAGGTTGACCGACGCCGTCGCTCACGCCCGGCTGCCGCGCCAGCACGCGCTGCACGTTGGCCTGGCAGGCGGCGCACGTCATCCCGGAGATGTTCAGGTCTAGCGGCTCAATGCTCAATGCCCAATGCTAAATGACAACATGTCCGATGCCCAACGCCCCTTCGGCATTGAGCATCGGACGGGTGACATTCCATTGCGCCCTTGCGCATCGAGCATTGCGCATTGCCGCGCGCGTTCGAAGCGCGCGCTAGACTCCTCCGCGCCGTGACGCCGGCGGCGTGACGCCGCTCAGCCGGAGGTACACCACCATCTGGCCGTAGATATCCTGCGTGTGGCCGATGTCGAAATAGATCACGCGGTTCCGGCTGGTGGTCGCGCCGAGGAACGGCAGTGACTGGACCCGCTCGGCGAGCTGCTGGTCGTTGAACTCCTTGAGCAGCGCCGTACCGTAGTCGTAGTTCTGGCGCAATGCCGCCATCACCTCGGCCTTGGTCTTGGCCTGAGCGTTGACCATCGGCGCTGGCGTCTTGCCGCCGAGCGTACCGAGCAGCCGGTTGTCGGTCTGCACGATATGCATCACGCGCTCGCCGAATGACTGCTGCGCCGGTGTCGGCTTGAAGTCCCACTTGTCTTCGGGCATCGCGTCAGCGGCGGCGATGATCTGCTCCTTGATCCGATCCCAGTCCTGCTGCACGTCGCAGGCGAGTGTGGTGCAGGCCGGCGCTGCCGGCCCCCGCGCGGCGCCGCCGCCCTGACGTCCCTGCCCGCCGCCCTGGCGCCCCGGCGCCTGGCCCTGGCCCTGGCCCTGGCCCTGGGCTGCGCCCTGGCGCCCGGCGTCGGGTGCCTGCGCGAACCCGGTCGTCGCGGTCGCCAAGGCGAGCATCACTCCAAGACATACGTTGCTTGCACGCTTCATCAGTGCCTCCAATTGGTTTACCCGTCCTGCGACCTCGCTGTTATACCACCAGCGCCGCGGCCGCTATTGCAGCACGTCGTGTTGCAGCACGTCGTGCAGCAGTTGCAGCAGCACATGCCAATGGCGTTCCGACGCGACTTCGTCATAGACGAGGTGCCCGGTCACGGCAAAGCCGTGCCGCGCGCCCTCATAGATCTCGACGCGGTGATCGACGCCTGCTTCGGTCAGGGCCGCCTCGAGCCGCATCCGCTGCTCCGCCGGAAACCCGGGATCGATGGCGGCAACCCCGACGTAGACGCGCGCACGTATCCGTGGCGCGAGCCGGTGCGGGCTGTCCGGCTTGTCGGTTGCCAGCGACGCGCCGTGGAACGACGCCGCCACGGCGACACGATCGGGAAACGTGCCTGCCGCACTCAGGGCGTAGCCGCCGCCCATGCAGTAGCCGACGACGCCGATCGAGCCTGGCCGCACCATCGACTGCGCATCGAGCAGGCCGAGCACCGCCGCCGTGTCCGCCATGATCATCTCGTGCGTGATCGAGGCGATCATCCCGGTGAACCGTTGCCGCTCGGGGCCGTCGGCAAACACCTCCTTCGGGTCGAACGGCGCGAACGCACCCGATCGGTAATAGAGGTTCGGCACGACCACGAAGTAGCCGGCGTTCGCCAGCCGCTGCGCCATGCTGGCGAGTTGCGGCCGGATGCCGAAGGCATCCATGTAGAGCAGCACCGCCGGCCATGGCCCGGCGGCCGCGCCGCCGGGCCCGGCCGGTGCAAACGTATAGCAGTCGAGAACGCCATCCGCGGTTCGCAGATCGACGCGATTTCCAGACATGTGACGCCCCCCGTACACAACGAAGGCCCGGGAGCCCCGGGCCTTCGCCGCGTCGCGCCGAAGTTTATTTCATCGCCTGCAGGTCGGCGAAGAACGGATCCAGCCGGTTGGCGGCGGACCACTGCGCATTGTTCACGTTCCAGCCGATGTCATCGGTCTTGATCTTGGCGAGCAGCTCCTCTTTCGGCGTGCCAGCCTTGACCAGTTCGTGCGCCCGGGTTACCAGCGTGTTCATCTTGTCGCGGAACGCCTGGACCTCGGCGCGGGTCATCGGGTTGTCGCCGTGTCCGGGGATGGCCGTGTCGAAATCGAGCTTGAGGACGCTGTCGAGCGCCTTCACCCAGTTGACGGCACTGCCACCGAACGGATAGTCGACGTTCGGGGCATTGGCCACGAACATGTCGCCCAGCGACACCACCTTGACGTCGGGGAAGTAGACGGCGGTATCGCCGCTGGTATGCGCCTTACCGAAGTAGTGCGCTTCCGCCTCCGCGTTGCCCACCTTCACCTTGCGGTCGGTGGCATAGGTGAGCTTGGCCGCGGCGGGCTTGCCCTGCTGCGGCGCGTAGGTCTCGAGGTTCTTGTTGAGGTTCTCCTGGACGATCACCTGCGCGCCGGCATCCTGGAAGTTGCCGATGTTGCCGCTGTGGTCCTGGTGATGGTGGGTGATGAACACGTAGCGCACCGGCGCCGTGCTGACGGACTTCACCAGGTCGACCAGCTGCGTGTAGTTCTCATCGCCACGGTTCTTCGTGTCGACGAGGATCACGCCCTCGGGCACGACGCGAACGGTGCTGTTGCCACCAAGGCCGGTGGCCATGAACACGCCGGGCTTGATCTGCTTGATCGCCGGGGGCGCCGCGGGGGGGCCGCCTCCCCGTCGTCCGCCGCCGCCGGGGCCGCCCGGACCACCGGGACCGCCCTGACCCTGGGCCGGGGCGCCCGCCCCCGCAGCCGGCTGCTGGGCCACGGCAGGCATGGTCGCGGCAAACAGGGTGGCCGCCACAAACGCGATTGGGAGTACTCTCCGCATCGATCCTCCAGTCGGGTCTTGCGACCCAAAACAAACCAGTCTTGCGCCCGCCACGATACATGGCGCGGCTGCATCGTGTCTATACGACGCAGCGTGCGTTCCTGGTTACGCGTAGCGCATGAGGCGGCGATGCGTGCGCTCGGCTATTCCTGGCGCGGGCCGAGCCAGACCCCGTCGCACGCCAGGCAGGCATACCACGAGCGGCGACGGCTCGAGAACTCGAAGCTGATGGCGCCACCCTGCTTGCAGGTCGGGCAGACGGTCTGCGACCACAGCCGATTGGTGCCACGCTCGCCAATCGCCGATGACCGGCTCTGCATCGGGAAGTGCGTCCGTTCGCGCATCAGCCGGCCGAGCCGTGCGGCCATCAGGTTCGGGATCACCGGCTTCAGCAGCAGGCCGTGGCATCCCGCGCGCAAGGCTGCCGGTGCCTGCGCCGGGTCGCCAAGCAGTCCAAGCACCGCCGTCCGTTCCGTGGCGGCCGCGGTGACCTCGGCGGCCTCTGGCTGCGTCTGCCAGTCGACGATCAGCACCATCGGCGGCTCGCGCTTCAGCAACGTGATCGCTTCGGCAGCCGACCGCGCCGGCCGCGACGTGAACGCGTTCGAGCTGAACCGATCGACATCGGCTGCCGCCGCGACGACGAGCATGGTCGGCCGCTGCTGCGGCACCGGGACCGGTTGCACGCGCGTCGAGGCAAACGAGTAGAGGCTTTCGGGATGGGCACGCATCAGGCTGCTCCCTGCGCAGGCGACCGGTTGCCGGCCACGCGAAACGAGGGCGAGGAGACGAGCATGCCGGCAAGGGCCCGCGCGAGCTCATCAGGAAGGCATGGTTTCGTCAGAAACAGGTCGCAGCCGGCGTCGGCGGCTGCGGCCTGATTCTGGGGGTGCACGCCAGAGAGCACCACGACCGGCACCGCGGCAGTTTCCGGCGACCTCTTCAATTGGCGGGTCAGTTCGAGACCGCCGGCGTGACCGACCAGGCGGATGTCGGTGACGACGACGTCCGGCGACCACTCGGTGGCGAGGCGATAGGCGTCGGCGGCACTCTGCGCCTGCAGGGTGCAGACACCCTGGCGGCGCAGACACTCCGCGTACATCTCGCGCTCGTCGATCGCGTCGTCCACCAGCAGGACGCGCAGCAGGTGGAACGGCTTGACGGCAGTCACGCGGGTTACTGTCCCACGCAGCCGTCAACCCCGCTATTAGGAAGAACCCCTAGTGTTTTCTCCGACAGGACTGCCGCACCGTCTGCAACAGGATCTGCCCCGTCATGCGTCCGTCAGCCAGCCGCGCAACTGCGCGTACTTGACGATGTCGATGCGGCCGCGCAGCTGCAGCTTGCGCATCGCGTTCGCCTTGTGCACTTCCACCGTCTTGACGCTGATGCTCAGGGTGGCGCCGATCTCCTTGTTGCTGTGGCCGAGCGCCATCAGACGCAGCACCTCGGCCTCGCGGTCAGTGACATGCGGCCGGCCCTTCATCGTCGCACTCGGCTGCGCCGGCCGCACCGCCCGATCGAGGTAGTGCGAACCAGCCGCTGCGGAGCGGATTGCTTGCAGCAGTTCTTCCGATGCGCTCTGCTTGAGGACGTAGCCGGCGGCGCCGGCAGCGGTCAGCTCCTTGACATACGCGACGTCGGCGTAGCGTGTCAGCGCGACGATGGTGATCGACGGCAGCTGCTCCTTCAGCCGGCGCGCGGCAGCCAGACCGTTCATCTGCGGCATCGAGACGTCGAGCACGACGACATCCGGACGCAGCGACGCCGCGCGTTCCACCGCAACGAGACCGTCGCCGGCCTCACCGATCACCGTCATGTCAGGCTGCGCCTCGATCAGCAGCTTCAGCCCCTGGCGTACCGTCTCGTGATCGTCGGCCAGCAGCACCCTGATCGCCTTCGGCGCCGTCACGGTCACGGCTTGACCCCGGCGTTCGCCGGCCGGCGCGCCCACCTCAGGAATACCGATGTGCCCTGGCCAACCGCGGATTCGACCTCGAGCCGCGCGCCGGCCAGCCCGGCGCGCTCGCGCATCGACAGCAGGCCGATGCCTCGCTGCATCGCCGCGGTGTCGCCGGCGTCGAAGCCGATGCCGTCGTCTTCCACCACCAGGACGACCTCCGCACCACGCGACTCGAGCAGCACGTCGGCGCGGCTGGCGTGCGCGTGCTTGGCGATGTTGTTCAGCGCCTCCTGCGCCACCCGGTAGAAAGACACCTCGACGTCGCTGGGCAGCCGCAGCTCCCTTTGGCCGATGCGGAACTCGGCGGCGATGCCGGTGTGCTCGGCCCATTGCTCCAGGAACTTCGGCAGCGCCGCGGCAAGGCCGAGATCGTCGAGCAGCGCCGGCCGCAACTGCCAGGCGAGGAAGTCGACCTCCTCGTCGATCGCGCGCGCGACCGTCAGCGCCCGGTCGAGCGGCGCGAGACCCTCTGGCGGCGCGACGCGGCGATATTCCTCGAGCGACAACCGCAGCGCCGTCAACTGCTGGCCGAAGTGATCGTGCAGATCGCGGGCGACGCGACCGCGTTCATCCTCCTGGGCGGTGACCACCTGGCGCACCAGGCTCATGACCTGGGTCCGCGCGGCTTCGCCGCGCGCGACCTCCTCCTGCAATTCGCGCGTGCGCTCGCGCACCCGTGTGTCGAGGCTGTCGTGCGCCTGCTGCAGCGCCAGTTCCGCATTGCGCTGCGCCGTCAGGTCACGCGCAATCTTGGCGAAGCCGAATCCCTCGCCGAGCCGGGTCGTCACGCCACTGCAATAGAACCGCGTGCCGTCCTTGCGGATGTGGACGCGCTCGTCCGAGGCGCGGCCGTCGCGGGCGGCGCGTTCGAGCTCGCCGGCCGGAACGCCGGCGGCGCGATCCTCGGGAGTGAACAGGAGGACGGTGTCGCTGCCGACGATCTCGCCGGCGGTGTAGCCGAACATCCGCTCGGCGCCGGCGTTCCAGGAATCGACGATGCCGTCCTGGTTCATCGTGAAGATCGCGTAATCCTGCGCGGTGGCGATCAGCAGCCGCAGCCGCTCCTCACCACTGCGGATGCGCTTTTCGTCGGCAACCCGAGCGGTGATGTCGAGACAGGTGAGCACGGCGCCCTCGATCCGGTTGTCGACCGTGCGGTAGGGGCGCATGCGCACCAGCAGGGTGCGGCCATCGGTGCTCGGCACCTGCCGTTCGATCGGCTGCAACGAGTCGACCACCCGCGTCAGGTCGTCGGTCAGGCCTGGGTAGCCAAGCTTGCTGGTGATGTCCGACAGCCGGCGGCCGGTATCGCTCGGCAGCAGGTTGAAGATCTGCCGCGCCTGCAGCGTCGACAGCTTCACGCGCAGGCTGCGGTCGACGAAGATGGTCGCCACATCCGTGGCATTGATGAAGTTCTGGAAGTCGTCGTTGGTCAGGCGGAGCTCCTCGATCTTGATCTTCAGCTCCTGATTGACCGTCGTCAGCTCCTCGTTGACCGACTGCAGCTCCTCCTTGGAGGTCTCGAGCTCCTCGGCCGACGAACGCAGCTCCTCGTTGAGCGCCTGCAGTTCCTCGTTGGCGGCCCGCGCCTCTTCGACCTGGGTCTCGTACTGCTCGACGGTGTTACGCAACTGTTCCTTGACCCGATCGAGCTCCTCGTTGAGCAGCAGCGTCGCAGGACCGCGATCGGACGGCATGACCTGCGGCAGCGGCTGCTCCGCCTCGTCGGCCGCCTCGAACAGCAGCAGGAAGTAGCCGCGCGCCGGGTCACTGTTGCCAAGCACCGGGCGCACGACCACCCGCACCATGCGCGAGCCGGGATCGTCATCGAGCGGCAGCGGGGCGACCTCGATGGTCCTGCGCTCCTGCAGCGCCCGCCGCAGTGCGATCCGCACGTCGACGCGCAACTCGCTGCGCAGCAGCTTGAACAGATCGCGGGACGGCTCGCCGCCGTGCAGCTCGAGAAACTCGCCGACGGCCTCGCTGAGGTGCACCACGGCGAAGTCTTCACTGACCACCAGGGACGGCGCGGCGTACTCCTCGAGCAGCCGCATGTGCAAGTCGGCCGGAAAGACGTGCTTCGCCCCGCGCGGGTCGGAGAAGATCGCCTGTTCGGGGCGCGCCCGGCTCGCCGTCATGACCTCGGCGTGCGGCGGCAGACGGGTGGAGACGGGGCGGCTGTCGTAGATGTGCGCCGCCTTGTCGACGGTGGCGAACAGGTCGGACGCGCCGTCGCACGATTCAGAGGTGCCGAGCAACAGGTAGCCACCCGCCCGCAGCGCGAAGTGAAAGGTTTCCAGCAGCCGCTCCTGCACCGACCGATTGAGGTAGATGAGGACGTTACGGCACGAAATCAGATCGAGGTGCGAAAACGGCGGATCCTTGATCGCGTTGTGGTGCGCAAACAGAATCAGCTCGCGCAGTTCGCGCCGCGCCCGGTAGGCGCTCCCTTCGCGTTGAAAGAAGCGGTGCAGCCGCGCCGGCGAGACGTCGGCGACGTCGACCTCGTTGTAGAGCCCGTCGCGGGCGACGGCGATCGCCTGCTGGTCGAGGTCGGTGGCGAAGACCTGGATCGACGGCTGCTCGATCGAGCTGTCGCGGCATTCTGCCAGCAGCATGGCAATCGAGTAAGCCTCTTCGCCGGTGGCACACCCCGCCACCCACGCCCGGACCTGGTCCTGACCTGACTTCCGTTCGAACAGACGGGGGATGACACGGGCCTCGAGCGCGGCGAACACCTCGGGATCGCGGAAGAAATTGGTGACGCTGATCAGCAATTCCTTCATCAACGCCGCCGGCTCTGCCGGGTCGTCACGCAGCCGCGCAGCGTAGCGGGCCAGGTCGCCGACCTGGTGCAACCGCATGCGCCGGGCGATGCGGCGCAACACCGTTGCCGCCTTGTAGTTGCTGAAGTCGTGCCCGGTGCGCACCCGCAGCAGCGTCAGGACGTTGCGGTACAACTCTGCCTGATGCGGATCGAGGCCGGCAAAGCCGGACGGAAATGGCGCGGCCACCAGATCATCCGATGGTTGCGCCCGCCCGTCTTGCGATTCGCGGCCAAGGCTGACGTCGACCTGGATGCCGTGATAGGCGAGGATCTGCGCCGGCATCGCCGCGATCTTCAACACGTAGTCGACCAGACCGCTGCGAATCGCGTTCAGCGGCATGTCCGCGTAGTCCGCCTCGTCCGGGTCCTCGGCGATGACCAGCCCGGCCTGCTCCTTGATGCGTTTGATGCCGCTCGAGCCGTCGGCGCCGCTGCCCGACAAGACCACCGCGATGGCGGCGTCGTGATGAGCGTCGGCCAGGGTGCGAAAAAAGATATCGATTGGCGCGCGCCGTTCCTCGACTGTGTCGATTGGCGACACCAGCAGGTGGCCGTCGTTCCATGCGCAGCGACAGATTGGGCGACACGACGTAGACGTGATCCGCCTCGATCGCCACCTTTTCGCGAACCGCCGTCACCGGCATCGAGGTGTCCACCTGCAGCACCTCGGCAAGGTTGCTGTCGTGCAACGGCGACATGTGGACGACGACGACGTAGGCGATGCCACTGCTGGTCGGCGCCAGCGCGAAGAACCGCTTCAGCGCCTTGATGCCGCCGGCCGAGGCGCCAAGGCCGACGACCCGACTGGGGGAAGTGGCAGCCTGCTGCGGCGGCGTGGCCGTCTCATCTGATTCGTGTGGCATCGGTCCTCGTTACCAGTGCGTCGGAGGGTACTATAGGAAGCTTGCGGACCATTCGTGTAACCATACGACCATGTCGTCGCCCCATCTAGTCGTCATCGGTACGTCGGCCGGTGGCCTCGAAGCGCTGCGCACGCTCGCCGCGGCGCTGCCGGCGGAGTTCGCCGCGCCGATCTGCGTGGTGATGCATACCGCGCCACAGTCCCCCGGCATCCTGCCGGGCATCCTGGCCCGCGCCGGCCAGCTGCCGGCGGAGGCGCCGAAAAACCTGCAGCGGCTGGAACCCGGCCACATCTACGTGGCGCCACCGGACTACCACCTGCTGGTCGAACCGGGCCGCCTCCGTGTGACGAAAGGGCCGAAGGAGAACCGGTTTCGCCCGGCGATCGACCCGCTGTTCCGCTCGGCGGCGCAGGTCTACGGCCCGCTGGCGATCGGCGTCATTCTCACGGGCAATCTCGACGACGGCAGCGCTGGCCTGTGGGCGATCAAGCGCCTCGGCGGCACCGCCATCGTCCAGGATCCGGACGAGGCGCTGTTCCCCTCGATGCCGCGCAGCGCGATGCAGCACACCGCCGTCGACTACTGCGTGCCGCTGGCGGAGATGTCAGCCCTGCTGACACGCCTCGTATCCGGACGACCCGAGGAGACGGAGGTGGAGGTGCCCGACGAGATGAAGGTCGAAGTCAACATCGCCAAGGAGCAGAACGCGGTCGACGCGGGCATCGAGCGCGTCGGCACACCCTCGTCATACGCCTGTCCCGAATGTCATGGCGTGTTGCTGCAGATGGAAGAGGGCGGCCGCGTCCGTTTCCGGTGTCACACCGGCCACGCCTATTCGATCGACAGCCTGCTCGCCGAGGTCGAGGAGAAGATCGGCGACGCGATGTGGAATGCCGTTCGGGCGCTCGAAGAGGGCGGCCTGCTGCTCGGCAACATGGCGACGCATGGCGGCAATGGCCACGACCCGGCATGGCACCAGCACCTGCAGCAGCGCGCCGCCGAGGCACGCCAGCAGTCCGAGGCGATCCGGGGGCTGGTGTTGCAGCGCAAGGCGCTCAGCCGCTCAGAGGGCTAAGGAGACGGGTGGGCGCTCCAGCGCCAGGCGATCCCACCCGGCCCTGGTCGCCGCCTCCGCGTAGGTCGTCCGGATGAAGGCGCGCACCGCCGCATCCGGGTCGGCCGCCGTGCGGACCGCCTCGTACGGCAGCAGGAATTCGTTCAAGGTGGTGTCGTAGCGAGCCGCAGCCGGCTCGATGCGCGCCTGCTCGAGCCCGGCGGGTGCCGGCACCGCGTAGGCATAGAACGCGGCGTGCGGGACCGCCTCGTTACCCGGCCAGAAGCCGTGGCTGATGACCTCGTGCGAGTAGGCCTCGCGCATGAAGGCTGGGCCATCGCGCTCCGGCGCGGGCCGGCCCGAAAAGCGGGTCACCGCCAGATCGAAGCTGCCCCAGAAGAAATGCACCGGGCTCGCCTTGCCGACGAACTCACAGCGGCTCTCGGTCATCACCCGCGCCACCTGCGACAGCACGCGGAAGAAGCGCTGCGCCGCGTCGCGATCGTACGAGTGGTGCACTGTGTCCGCTTCGAACCGGATCGGCGCCGCCACTTCTGCCGGGAGCGACCAGATCTTGACCGGCAAGCCGATGTCGCGCAGCGTCGCCATCACCTCGGCGTAGAACGCCGCAACCGTCTGCGGCCGCAGCGGCAACACCCGCCGCGTACCGTCCGAGACGTCGAGAATCAACTGGTGGTCGATGAAGTCGAACTCCACCTGGAACGTCCGCTCGCCATACGGCAGCAGGTGCGTCATCAAGCCGCGCGGCGTGACCAGTAGCGCGATGCCCCAGGAGTGATTGAGCGGCGGCATCTGCGCCAGAGCCACCTTGCCCACCACCTGCGTCCACATGTGCAGCGTCTCGCACGTGTCTTGCCACTCCGCAAACGGCAGCGCCGGCCAGCGATCGTCAGTCATGACAGGATGATACGCTCACTCTGGTTCGTGGTTCGTGGTTCCCATGCCTCCTGCCGCTCCTCCTCCCCCGGGCCTGTGCGGCCGCTGCCTCCATGCGCGGCGGGTGGAATCGTCGAAGGGGGCGGCGTTCACGCTGTGCGCGCTGTCGGCCGTCGATCGGCGTTTCCCGAAGTACCCGGCGCTGCCCGTCGTCCGGTGCGCCGGCTACGCTCCAGCGGCGACGGCACGCTAAAGGGTGGCAACGCGTTGCCACCGGGGGCAAAGAGGCGCACGATCGAGAGATGGAAGGCCGGGAGATCGTCTGGCGGCTCATCGCGCCGGATGACCCGGCACTGGCGGATCGGCTCGACGCGCTGCTCGTCCCGACCGGGCGCGTCTCGAAGAGAGGCAGTGGTCGCCCCGACAGGCAGGCAGGCAGGCAGACAGACAGACAAAAAAAGCCGAACTCCTCTACGGAATCCGGCCTTAGGTCTGAAAGGTGATGGTCGGGGCGACTGGATTCGAACCAGCGGCCTCTCGGTCCCGAACCGAGCGCTCTACCAGGCTGAGCCACGCCCCGACGAAGCACTCACTGTATCGTACCTCTCCGTTTATTCCTACGCGCGATACACTCGCCAGCCGTGAAACCACAGGCTGCTCCGCTTCCCGATAACCCTGCCGACCTGCGCCAGCTCGCGCTCGACACGATCCGCGAGGCGAAATTCCCGATGCTCGCCACCGTTGACGGCGACCAGCCACGCGTCCGGCCGGTGTCGCCGTGCCGCAACGACGGCTTCGTCGTCTACGTCGCCTCGCTGCGCTCGTCGCACAAGACCGCCGAGATCGAGGGCAACCGCAAGGCGGAACTCTGCTACCTCGCCGGCGGCCACGACCAGCTGCGCATCACCGGCGCGATCGAGCCGGTCACCGACCGCCCGACGCTGGAGGACATCTGGAACAGCTACCCGCTGCTCCGCGCCTTCCTCGGCACGCTCGACAACCCCGAACTGGTGATGTACCGCGTCGTGCCGCACCGCGTGCGCTTCATGCGCGAGTGGGCGCTCGACTACCGCGAGGTGGAGATCTCCGGCAACGGCAGTTCCTCGACATAGCGGAGTGCGTCGTGCGCCGTCATGTCGGGCTGCAGCGGCGTGATCGAGATGTAGCCGTCGCGCACCGCCTGGTAGTCGGAACGGTCGTGCGGCTGCCACTCGTTCTCGCCCTCCTCGATCCAGTAGTAGGCGCGGTGGCGCGGGTCGACGCGTTCGCTGACCACGGTGACGTGATTGCGCTTGGCCTGGACGGTGACACGGAAGCCCTTGTTGGCGCCGGTCGGCACGTTGATGTTGAGCAGGGTGAACTTGGGCATGCCCTGCTTCAGCACCGTCGCGGCGACCAGCGCCGCCGCCGCCGCGGACGGCCGGAACTCGGCGTCGTCACGGACCCGCTCCGCCGACACGGCAATGCTCGGGACGCCGAGCAGCGCCCCTTCGAGTGCGCCCGCCACGGTGCCGGAATAGGTGACGTCGTCGCCCAGGTTCCAGCCCTTGTTGATGCCCGACACGATCAGGTCCGGCTTACCGTGCAGCACATGCGTGATGGCGATGTTCACGCAGTCGGTCGGCGTGCCGTCGATGGCGAAGATGTTCGCCGCCACCGTCTGGACACGTAGCGGGCGCCGCAACGTGAGGGCGTGCCCGATGGCGCTCGCCTCCTGGATCGGCGCGACGATCGTCACCTCCCCGAGGGGGGCCAGCGCCGCGGCGAGGATGTGAATTCCGTCCGAGTGGACACCGTCATCGTTGGTCACGAGAATCCGAGGCATCAGAGCCAGCGATCATAGCAAGAACTGGCGAACCGCTTGCAGCGAAGCGGGCGTGCCGAAAGCAGCCACCCGCCGGCCGAGCCGCGCCGCCGCGCGCCGGATACTCAAGAACACCTTCGGGCTGGACGAGTTCCGGCCGGGGCAGGAAGCGATCATCGAGTCGGTGCTGGCCGGCGCCGACACGGTCGGCATCATGCCCACCGGTGCCGGGAAATCGCTCTGCTATCAGATCCCTGCCCTGCTGCTGCCCGGAACGACCGTCGTCGTCTCGCCGCTCATCTCGCTGATGAAGGACCAGGGCGACAAGCTGGAGGGGATGGGGCTGGCGGCGTCGCAGATGAACAGCACCCTGACCGCCCGCGAGGAGAGCGAGCATCGCGAGCTGATCGCCTCCGAGCAGCGGGAATTCGTGCTGACCACGCCCGAGCGGCTGGCCGACCGAGGACTTCCGGGCAATGCTGCGGCAGACGCCGATCGACCTGTTCGTCGTCGACGAAGCGCACTGCGTGTCGCAGTGGGGGCACGACTTCCGCCCCGCCTACCTCGAGATCAAGGATGCGATCCAGGCGCTGACGCGCGGCCGCCGCCGGCCGCCGATTCTTGCGCTGACGGCGACGGCGCCGGAAGCGGTGCTGCAGGACGTCCTGACGCAACTCGGCATCGCCGACGCCCGCATCGTCAATACCGGTGTCTACCGGCCCGAACCTCGAATACGAGGTGCTCGCGCACCGTCAACGAGACGCAGAAGCGTGAGCACCTGGTCCGCATCCTGCGCGAGACGGCAGGCGCCGGCATCGTCTACGCCTCAACGGTGAAGCAGGTGGACCTGCTGCACGAGCTGCTCGAGGGGCAAGGCTACGCCGGTGGCGAAGTACCACGGGCGGATGCCGGCCAAGCAGCGCAAGGAGAACCAGGAACAGTTCATGAGCGGCGCGCTGCACGCGATGGTCGCCACCAACGCGTTCGGCATGGGCATCGACAAGGCGGACATCCGCTTCGTCGTCCACTACAACATGCCCGGGTCGCTCGAGGCGTATTACCAGGAGTCGGGCCGCGCCGGCCGGGACGGCGCAGCCGGCGCGCTGCGTCCTGTTCTACCAGCTCGAGGACCGGCGCACGCAGACTGTTCTTCCTCGGCGGCCGCTATCCCCGCGTCGAAGAGATCGCACCGTCTACGACGCGCTCGAACGGCTGCAGGCATTCGACAGCGCGGCGGCGATTGCGGCGGTGCGGCAGGCGGCGGAGGGCGTGGCGGCAACGAAGGTGCGGGTGATCCTGTCGCTGCTGAAGGAGATGGAACTGGTCCGCGAGGGGCGCGGCTCGCGGCTCAGCCTGACCCGCCGTGGTGTGTCCGGCGGCATGCTCGCGGAGCTCGCCGAACAGTACAAGACGCGGCACCGCCGGCGACCGCGACAAGCTGGAGCGGATGATGGGCTACGGCCAGAGCGCCGCTTGCCGCTGGCGCCTGCTGCTCGACTATTTCGGCGAAGCGGTCGAGTGGCCGCGGTGCGAGACTTGCGACAACTGCCGCCACCCGCTCGAGGACGCCTACGCCGTCCAAAAAGTTCACGACTCGGAGTGCAACGTCGAGTTGCGCCGCCCGCCGACGACCTGATCCGCGAACGCCCCGAACGTTCCGAACCCGGCGAACGCCCCGAACGTTCCGAACCTGGCGAACGCCCCGAACCTACGAACGCCCGAACGATCCGAACGTTCCCAAAGTTCCAAACGTTCCGGCCGTCCCGTAAACTGTTCGTATGGCTACCCTCCAGGAAGCGCTCGCGGCACGCACGCGCGAAGCGGCCCCGGAGCTGATCGAGCATATCGATCGCGATCGCCTCCGCTGCTACGCCTGCGGTCACCAGTGTCCCATCCCGACGGCGCGATCGGCGTGTGCAAGGTTCGCTTCAACGAGGCGGGCCGGCTGCACGTGCCGTGGGGCTACGTCGGCGGCGTGCAGTGCGACCCGGTCGAGAAGAAGCCGTTCTTCCACGCCTATCCCGGCGCGCTCGCCTACAGCTTCGGCATGCTCGGCTGCGACCTGCACTGCGGCTACTGCCAGAACTGGGTCACGTCGCAGGCGCTGCGCGATCCGGCGGCCGTTGCGCCGCCGCGCGACACCACCCCGCGCGTCGCTGGTCGCAGGACGCCTTGCGGCAGGGGGCGCGAGATCGTGGTCTCGACCTACAACGAGCCGCTCATCACCGTCGAGTGGGCGGTCGCGATCTTCAAGGAAGCGCGCGAGCGCGGGCTGGTCACCGGGTTCGTGTCCAACGGCAACGGCACCGCGCAGGTGCTCGACTACCTGCGGCCGCACATCGATCTCTACAAGGTCGACCTCAAGAGCTTCGACGACCGCCACTATCGCGAGCTGGGCGGCCGGCTGCAGCCGATCCTCGACACCATCGCCTGGCTGCACGCGCGCCGGCGTCTGGGTCGAGATCGTCACGCTGCTGATTCCCGGGTTCAACGACAGCGACGAGGAGCTGCGGCGACTGACGGCGTTCATCGCCGGCGTGTCGCCCGACATCCCGTGGCACGTCACCGCGTTCCACCAGGACTACCGGATGACCGACCCGGCGCAACACCACGGCGGCCATGCTGCAGCAGGCCGCCGCGATTGGCCGCGACGCCGGGCTGCGCTACGTCTACGCCGGCAACCTCCCGGGCGCGTCGGCGCGCTCGAAGCACACCCGCTGCCACGCCTGCGGCGAGCGCCTCGTCGCCCGCTACGGCTACTTCATTCGGGACTATCGCCTGACCCCCGACGGCGCCTGCCCGTGCTGCGCAACGCCGATCCCGGGCGCTGGAGCGCCGGCTTCGAGGGCAACGGACGCCATCGCTCAGGGTCATCCAATCGACCCGGCGATCCAGGATCATTCGCACGCCGCTGCGGAACCTGCGCCTGTCGGTGACCGACCGCTGCAACCTGCGCTGCAGCTACTGCATGCCGGAGCCGGAGTACGTCTGGCTGCCGCGCGAGGACATCCTGCACTTCGAGGAGATCGAAACGCTGGTCGACGTCTTCACGTCGCTCGGCGTCGACAAGGTCCGGCTCACCGGCGGCGAGCCGCTGCTGCGGCGCGATCTCGCCGCGCTGGTCGGCGCGGCTGGCAGCCCGGCCGGCGATTCGCGACCTGGCGATGACCACCAACGGCGTGCTGCTGGCACCGCAGGCGCAGGCGCTTGCGCGACGCCGGCCTGCACCGGCTCACCGTCAGCCTCGACACGCTGCACGCCGATCGCTTCCGCGCTCTGACCCGTTCGGACGAGCACGGCCGCGTCCTCGACGGCATCGCCGCGGCCGCGCCGCTGTTCCCCGGGCTGAAGCTCGACACCGTCGTCATCCGCGGCGTCAACGACGACGAGCTGGTCGACCTGATCGAGTTCGGCAGGCAGCACGGCGCGGAGGTGCGCTTCATCGAGTACATGGACGTTGGCGGCGCGACCGCACTGGTCGACGAGCCGGGTGGTGTCGCGCGCCGAGATGCTGGCGGCCTTGACGCAGCACTACGGGCCGATCACGGCGCTGGAGGAGGACTCGTCCGCGCCGGCCGACCGCTACCGGCTGCCGGATGGGACGGTGTTCGGGATCATCGCCTCGACGACCGAGCCGTTCTGCCGCTCGCTGCGACCGCAGCCGTCTGACCGCCGACGGCATGTGGTACCTGTGCCTGTACGCGACGCATGGCACCGACCTGCGCCAGGCGCTGCGCGCAGGTGCGCCCCGAGCAGCTCGCCGCAGATCATCGCGCGCCGACCTGGGACGCCCGCATCGATCGCGGCGCCGAGGATCGGCTCGCCGACCGCGATCGCGCGACGCTGATTCCGGTCGAATCGCTGCGCCGCGATCCGCACCTGGAAATGCATACGCGCGGAGGGTAGGGACTGCGCCGCGCTCGGCGTAATTTAGAATCCAAAATTCAGAATGCGAGATGCACACAGCTCGCATCCTGGATTCTGCATTGCGTCCGACCGGCTCTCAGGCAGCGACGGTCGACGCTGCACAGTGCTGGTCGAAGGCCGCGGTCAGCTGCGCGGCGATCGACGCGGCGTCGCGGCTCTCGATGTCGCGCCGCTGCAGCATCCAGACGACCTTGCCGTCCCGCAGCAGGCCGACCGACGGCGACGAGGGCGGATACGGTGCGAAGTACTGGCGCGCGCGTCGGTCGCCTCGATGTCCGCCCCGGCGAACACCGTCGGCGACATCGTCGGGCCGCTTGCCGTGCTGGAGCGCCATCGCGATACCGGGCCGCGCCTTGCCGGCGGCGCAGCCGCACACCGAGTTGACGATGATCATCACCGTGCCCGGTGCGACTGACCGCCTCGTCGACGTCGGTCGGGCGTGCGCAGCTCGGTCACGCCGAGCCGGGTGAGTTCGGCGCGCATCGGGGCGATGAATTGTTCTGGGTAAGCCATACGGCAATTCTACAGCGTCTCCAGGAACGCCTCGACGTGCGGCAGGGCGAAGCGGCCCTGCTCGGCTTCGTTGACCAGGTGGCGGGTGGCGTCGGCCAGCGGCAGCGGGCCCCGGTACGGCCGCAGTGACGTCAAGGCGTCGAACACGTCGACGATGGCCACGATTTGGGCGAGCAGCGGCACCTCGTCGCCGCGCAGCCCGGCGGGATAGCCGCTGCCGTCGAGCCGTTCGTGATGCCCGAGCACGATCGGCCGTACTGCGCGCAGCGACTGCAGCGGCGCGCAGAGCGAGTCGCCGATCTCGGGGTGGCGCTTCATGATGGCGAACTCCGCGGCGGTGAGCGCGCCCGGCTTCAGCAGCACCGCGTCGGGAATGCCGATCTTGCCGACGTCGTGCAGGTAGCCGCCCCGGTGCAGGGCGGTGAGCTGTTCGTCCTCGAGGCCGAGCGCGCGTCCGAGCCGGACCGCATGGTGCGCCAGCCGCTCACAATGGCCGCTGGTGGTCGGATCGCGTGACTCGATCGTCAGCGCCAGCGTCATGAATGCCGCTTCCGCCGAGTCGAGCGCGTCGATCAGGTGCTTCATGCGGGTCAGCGACTTGACCCGCGCGCGCAGTTCGAGCGGGTGCACCGGTTTGGAGAGGAATTCGTCGGCGCCTGCCTCGATGCCGCGGATGCGGTCGGCCAGGTCGGTTTGCCCGGTCACCAGCACCACCGGCGTCAGCCGCGTGTGCGGGTCTGCCTTCAGGCGGCGGCAGACCTCGAGGCCGTCGATCTCCGGCATGCCGACGTCCATCAGGATGACGTCCGGCTTGTGGCGGTGGACGAGGTCGAGTGCTTCGGCGCCATCCGCTGCACTGATCACCTCGTGGCCATCGGCGAGCAGCAGCTTGCGGAACAGCGTGCGAACGCTTTCGGTGTCGTCGGCAACGAGCACGCGGCTGCGGCGTTGCGCGCGCACGATCGCGTCGGTCACCACCGGGGCCGAGACCTGTTCTGGAAAACGAGCCCTGATGCCGCGCACACGTCAGTCACCGGTCGACCTCAAGTATCGGCCCGTTGCCGGGTCGGCTGTATTGCCGGCCTAGGTGGAACCCCAGATCTCCGCCAGGCGTGCGTCGCGGCCGCAGCTCCAGCGGTAGAAGCGATACTGCGCCTGGTGCGTCCGGTAGTAATCCTGGTGGTAGGCCTCGGCGAGGTAGAACGGGCCCGCGTCGGTGACCCTGATGGCTACGGCGCGGCGCAGCCGCGCGGCGACGCGCTGCTGCGAGCGTTCGGCGGCCGCTCGTTGCGCGGCGTCGTGCACGAAGATCTCGGCGCGGTACTGGCTGCCGATGTCGCAGAACTGCCGGTCGCCGGCGAACGGGTCGACGTTGCGCCAGAAATGATCCAGCAGCTGTTCGTAGCTGACGACCGCCGGGTCGAACAGCACTTCGATCGCTTCGGTGTGGCCGGTGCCGCCACGCGAGACCTGCTCGTATGTCGGGTTGGCGGTGGCGCCGCCGGTGTAGCCGGATACCACCGAGCGGACGCCGTCGACCTTCTCGAAGTCGGCTTCGGCGCACCAGAAGCAGCCAGCCGCGAAGGTGGCTTTCGCCAGCGTCCCGCCGGCGTGCGCAGCCGCAGGGTTCGCCGCGACGCTCGCGCCCGGCCCGGTCACGAACGCGCCGCGCAACCAGGCGTAGCCCAGGCCGAGCACGATGGCGACCACCAGGATCGCGCGTTGGGCGCGCATCAGGTCCGCGGCGAGAAGGTCATCGCCACTCCGTTCATGCAGTAGCGCAGGCCGGTCGGCGGCGGACCGTCACTGAAGACGTGGCCGAGATGGCCGCCGCACGAGGCGCAGTGGACCTCCGTGCGCACCATCAGCCAGCTGGAGTCGACCGTCGTGCCGACCGCGTCGGGCAGCGGCTGCCAGAAGCTTGGCCAGCCGGTGCCGCTCTCGAACTTGGTGTCGGACGAAAACAGTGGCTGCTGGCAGCCGGCGCAGGCGAACGTGCCGGGACGCTGCTCGGCATCGAGCGGGCTGCTGAAGGGGCGCTCGGTGTCCTGCTCGCGCAGCACGCCGTAGGCGTCGGGCGTCAGCCGCGCCTGCCACTCGGCGTCGCTCAGCGTGACGCGAAACGAACCTGCCACACTCCCCCCGGGGGCGGTCACCCAGGCGAGCACCGGCGCCGCGCCGAGCGCCGCCGCCGCCATCACCAGGACCTGCCGTCGTGTTGTCACTGTTCACCCTGGCACGGGGCGGTTACCGTAACCCTTGCCCGTGCGCCTTCAACCATTGTCGCGCAGCCTGGAAATCCGGGCAGGCTGCGGCGACGAGCGCCCAGTACTCCGGCGAATGGTCCAACCGCTTACGGTGCATCAGCTCGTGGATGAGGACGTAGTCGCGAACTGCCTCGGGCATCACCACCAGGCGCCAGTTGAGCGAGATACGGCCGTCGGCGCCGCAGGAGCCCCAGCGCGTGCGTTGATTGCGGATGCTGATGCCGGTCACGGTGATGCCGTGCACCGCTGCCAGTTCGAGCAGCCGCGGCGGCAGTTCCGCCCGCGCCCGCCGCCGCAGCACCCGCCGCTCCTCCAGCGAAAACGCCGGCGGCACGAGTCGCGCCCGCTGCCGCGCGATCCAGTCCCGCTGCCGCGTGATGAAGGCGTCGGCCTCCTTGCGGGAGCCGCCGCGCGGGATGGTGACCCGCACCTGGCCGTCGGGCAACATCCGCAGCACATAGCGTCGCGCGCGCCGGTTGCGGACATACACGAAGAGCGGGAGCGGCGGAGGCGGCGGCGGCGCCGGCAGCCCCGGCGATGCGGGCAGCTCCGGTGGTGCCGCGAGTGCCGGTGGGGCCGGCGCGCCGACGGCGGCCGGCGCCGCAAAGGGCAAGCCCAGTTGCATCGTCCCAAGAATAGCGCGAACGTCCGGACGTCCCGAACCGGGCGAACCACGCGGGTCCGCGCGCGAGCAAGAGGCCGCACCCGCCCTACGTGCTGCTATAGCGCCCCCACCGGCACCTGCGTGTTGCTACGGCGCCCCTACCGGCACCCACCCGTCGGCCGACTTGTCGAAGCGCTGTGCATCGCCGATACCGAAGCGGCGCAGCGATGGTGACCATTCATGGCGCTCGACGATGATCGCGGCGGCGGCGATGCGCAGCAGGTTGAAGGCGTTGACCTCGCCACGCTGCCGAACCGAGGTGGCGGTGCCCGCCTCGACGACGATTGCCGAGCGGCCGGCGATGCTGTAGCGGCCGGCACTGTGCCCGGTGTAGCTGACATGCAGGTGCCCGGTCAGGAAGACGTCGACGCCGCAGCGGGCGAGCGCCGCGATCACCGCCTCGCCCGTTCTGCCCTGCCGCAGCCACACCGGCGGTTCCGGTGTGTCGAACGGGTGATGACACACGACAATCTTCACCACCGGTTCGCCGAGCGCCGCCACTGCCGCGCCGATCCGCCGCACTTCGCGCGGCGGGATGCCGCCGTGCTTGATCGTCACTGCGCGGGTGGTGTTGGTGCCGAACACCGCCATCTCGTCGTCGACGAACTGCGGCCGGAGGTCACGCGTCACGTGCCTGCCGTAGCCGCCGAGCGGGTTCAGCAGCCGGGCGGCCAGGTTGTAGAGCGGTACGTCGTGGTTTCCGGGGACCACCAGTTGCGGCTGCGGCAGCGTGCCGAGAAACTGCCGCGCCCGCTCGAACTGGCCGCGCCGCGCCCGCTGCGTCAGGTCGCCTGACACTGCCACCGAATCCGGGTGCGCGTTCGCGACGGCGGTCGTCAGGCCTGCTACGACTTCCTCGTCGACGCGTCCGAAGTGCAGATCAGAGAGATGAACGACAGTCCGCACGTCAGCCGTCCGATGCCAGCGGCATGCCGGGTGCCGGCGCGAGCACCAGCAGCGCCGCCGGAACGCTGCGGTAGGCCAGCGGCACCGGCAGGGTGGCCACTTCCCCGTCGAACGACACCAGCAGCGCGCGCGCGCTGCCCTCGATCGAGAGTTCCTGCGGCAGGTGCGACTCGAGCCCTTCCACCCGGCCGAGCCGCCCGAGCAGCGCGGCGCCGATCGCGCGGGCGAGGCCAACGCGCGTCATGCCTGGCGCCAGGCAGAGGTGAAGCACGCCCGCATTCAGCCGGTCGCGTGCGCCAAGCTCCAGGCCCTCGAGGTGATATTCGTTGTTGCCGACGAACACGAACGGCGTCTCGACGACCCGCCGCCCGGCGCCCGCCCTCAGGACGACGCGGAGGTGGCGGTCGCCGTTCCAAACCTCGACCGCGGCCAATGCGTGCGCCAGCCACTTCGGCCGGCCGCGCCGGCGGCGCCGCTCGCGCTCGTTGACGATCCGCGGGTAGGCGCCGATGCTGGAGTTGTTGACGAAGTAGCGGCCGTTGACCTCGCCGACGTCGACGCGCCGCGTCACCCCGGCGGCGATCGTCCGCACCGCACCTTCGGCATCGAGCGGGATCTGCAGGTCCTTGGCGAAGTGATTGAGCGTGCCGAGCGGCAGCACCCCCAGCGTCGCCCTGGTGCCGACCAGCACGTTGGCGACACCGCTGACCGTGCCGTCGCCGCCGCCGGCAACAATCGTCTGGCAGCCGGAGTCCAGCGCCCGCCTGGCGCGTTCCTGGAGCATGCCGCCTGCGACGGCCTCGACCGCCGCGTCGATCCCGGCGGCCGCAAACAGCGCCTTCACGCGGGCGGCATCGCCCGGTTCGCTGCCGGCGGCGCCGTTGACGAGAACGATCACCTGGCCAGTCAGGGCTGGCGATTGGCCTCGACCAGCGTCTGCTGCTGCGGATCGACGACCAGCCGGCCCGGCTCGTCGGCGATCAGCGCGGCGAACTGGTCCCTGAACTCCTCGAGCGAGACGCCGGCGGTGGCGGCAAAGCGCGCGAGCTCGTGCGCGTCGTCGAAGTCGTCGCGCCGCAGCCGGATCATGTAACGGCGTGCGATGCCGTAGCGCGTCGAGTGAATGTCGACCATGCGCAGCCGCGCCCGGCCGCTGACCGGGTCCAGCATCGATTCGAAGGGGACCGGGACGAAGTTGCCACCCTGCATCGACATCATCGCCGCGTTGCCGCCGGAAAGGAGGTACTTCGCCGCGCAGTAGCCGAGGTCGCGCGTGTATTCCATGTCCGACGGTACCGGGTCGGCGCAGCGCAGCTCGTAGCCGATGTTCTTGGCGGCGATCGTCGTCTTCAGCCCGAAATCGGCAAGGCGGCGCTGGACTGCCGCCTTGAGGATCTCGCCGAGGTTCACTTCGGCGATGCGGACGTTGCCATGGTCGTCGCGCTCCACTTCCTGCAGTTGCGCCAGGTCGGCGGCGTCGATGCCGAGCACCAGGCCTTCCGCGAGCACCGCCACGCCGTCACGGCGGCCGTAGCTCAGGCGCTTGATGATGGCGCCGACCAGCGTATCGACGACCGTTTTCAGGCGGATGCTCCGGCCGGCGAACTCTTCCGGGATGAGCGTGAGCGTCGCGCCCGCCGCCTTGCCGATGCCGAGCGCCAGGTGGCCTGCCTTCCGCCCCATCGCGATCACGAAATACCAGCGCGACGTGGTCTTGGCGTCGACCATCAGGTTCTTGACGATCTCGACACCGTGGTGCCGCGCCGTCTGGAAGCCGAAAGTGTCGACGTGCGCCGGCAGGTCCAGGTCGTTGTCGATCGTCTTGGGCACGTGCGCGACGTGGATGCGCCCTGCCGCCTTCTGTTCCAGGCGCAGGGCCGAGAAGGCGGTATCGTCGCCACCAATGGTGATGAGCATCGAGACGTCGAGCCGCAGCAGCGACATCACCGCGTTCTCGAGATGCTCCGGTTCCGTCGTCGGGTTCGCGCGCGAGATGCCGATGTGCGAACCGCCACGGAAGTGGATGCGGCTGACGCCCTCGATGGTCAGCGGCACGACATGATCGATGTCGCCCTGCATGATCCATTCGAAGCCGTCGCGAATGCCGAGGACGTCGACGCCCTCGAGGCGGCCACGGATGGTGGCGGCGCTGATGACGCTGTTGATGCCGGGCGCCGGCCCGCCGGCCACCAGGATCGCCAGGTTGTTTTTCTGCCCAATCACTGCACACTCATTTCACGTCGACCCATGCCACCTTGTTGACGCCGCTGCAGGCGAGCACGAGATCGCCGTCGCGCGTCGCCATCATGTGGCGGACGACGCCACCGCCCGAGGGGATCGCCCAGGTCTGGAACTTCTCCGTCCGCGGATCGAAGGCGACCAGGGTGTTCGGCTGGACGCCGGACTCGCTGTACCACACCAGGCCCTTCGCCGCGGTGATGCCGTACGGCTGCGCGCCGGGGCCACCCGGCGACTGGAACTCGCTCATCTTGCCGGTCTTCGGATCGAACCTGCCGAGGAAGCCGCGCGCGTAGTCCGCGTACCAGATGACGTCGTCCTCGGTCACGGCGATGCGCCGCGGCCGCGACGCGGCGTTCGGCAGTGCGTACTCGGTGATGGCCATCGTCTCCGGATCGAGGCTGGCAAGTTTGTTGGTGCCGAACAGGACCAGGAACGGCACGCCGGTGGAGTTGACGACGATGCCGTACGGGTTGGAGCGTGGCGTCTTCGAGGTGACCAGCTTGATCTCGCCGTTCTGCGGGTTGAGCCGCCCGATCATGTTGGCACCCTGGACGGTGAACCAGAGGATGCCGCGCTGGTCGAAGATCGGGGTATGCGGGTCGCGTGCCGCAGGGTCGGGCAGCTGGTATTCGGTGACGGTACCGCTCTTCGGGTCCAGCTTGCCGATATAGCCCTTGGCGTTGGCCGTGAACCAGATGTTCCCCGTCGTGTCCTCGACCAGGCCGTGCGGTGCCGAGCCGGCAGTCTTGAGCGTGAACTCCTTCATCTGGCCGGTAGTGGGATCGAGACGGCCGAGCACGTTGGCATTCATGCCGGTCCACCAGAGCGAACCGTCGGCAGCGGCGAGCGGGTCGTGCGGGAACGATCCCTCGGTTGGGACGTTCCACTCCTTGATCGTCGCCTGGGTCGAGCCGGTCACCGCCACCGCCGCCGCCCGGTCCCGCGGCGGGAAATGCATGGCCAGGTAGTCGGTGACGACTGGCAGTTGCTGCTCCGTCAGCGGCGCCCCTGCCGCAATCATGCGTTCCACCGTGCCGCGCCAGTCAGCGGCGCTGCGGCCGCCGTCGGTGATGAAGTCCAGGCCATGACAGGAACTGCAGGCGGTTTCCACCAGCTCCTTGCCGGGGCCGGCGGGCAGCGCCGCCGTCGCGGCGGCCCCCGGCGCCTGGCCACCAGCCGGAGCTGCCCCCTGGGCGCCAGCGTCGATCCGGGTGACGGCAGCGGCAGACATCAGCGCGACGGCGGCGGCGGCGAGCAGTGAATTCCGCGGCATGGGACCTCCTGAAGGGACGGCACAAAGTATCCCTCCAAAGCGGGGCGAGCGACAAAGGCCGCGAAGAGCGGAACCTCGCCGACCCGGCGGTGTCCGAGCATCAGCGGCGTTAGGACGCCTGATCGGAGAGCACGCCGCTCCCCGGTCTGACATACCATCGGGTCAATGACCGACGTGCTGCGGGTGGACCCGACGCACCCAGAGCCAGTGGCGATTGGCCACGCCGCCGCCGTGCTCCGGCGCGGCGGCCTGGTCGCCTTCCCGACCGAAACGGTCTACGGCCTGGGTGTCCACGCGCTCGACCGCGCGGCATTGCGACGGCTGTTCGAGGCGAAGCAACGGCCGGCGTCGGATCCGCTGATCGTGCACGTACTCGTCACTGCTCGATGCGGCCCCCCTGCTGCAGGCCGTGCCGGACGTGGCGGTGCAGCTGGCGGCGGCATTCTGGCCCGGACCGCTGACCCTGGTGTTGCCCCGCACGACCCTCGTCCCGGACGAGGTCACCGCCGGACTGGCCGCCGTAGCGATCCGCGTGCCGGCACACCCGGTCGCGCGTGCGCTGCTGCAGGCGGCGCAGCTGCCGGTGGCGGCGCCGAGCGCCAACCTGTTCTCGCGTCCGAGCCCGACCCGCGCCTCGCATGTGATGGACGACCTGAACGGCCGCATCGACATGGTGCTCGACGGTGGCGCGACCAGCGTCGGCGTCGAGTCCACGGTGCTCGACCTGTCACACGGCGGGCCGACCATCCTGCGCCCCGGCGCCGTCACCGCAGAGATGCTCGCCGCGGTGTTACCGGCCATCGACCTCGACCGGCGGCCGGGGCCGAGTGACGACGCGCTGCCCTCCCCTGGCCTGCTGGAAAAGCATTACTCACCGCGCGCGCCACTGACCCTCTTCGAGGAGCCAGGGGCGACTCCGACGCCTTACGCGCCGCCGCCGTGCTGGCGCAGGCGCTCGGGCAGCGGGTCGGCGTGCTCATTGCCGCCGAGGACGAACCGCATGTCGCCACGCTGCAGCGCGGTTCCCCCGCCGTCCGCGCGGTCGTGCTTGGCGGGCTCGCGGACGTGACCACGGTAGCGACGGCGCTCTACGCCGGCCTGCGCGAGCTTGACGAGAGCCGCTGCGACATCATCCTGGCGCGCGCGTTCCCGTTGACCGGCGGTCTCGCCGTGGCGATTGCCGATCGGCTGCGCCGCGCAGCCGCAGGCCGCGTCGTCGGCGGCTGAGCCGGAAGCAACGGGCATACCGATTGCGAGGCCATGGTGTATGGCCAAATCCACGACAGCGCTCGAAACACCGCTTCGCCAGCAGCTCGACCGGCTGGCGGGGTTCGAACCGGCCGATGCGCCGGTACTCAGTCTCTACCTCGACATGCGGCCGGATCAGAACGGCCGCGTCAACGTCCCCGATTTCCTCAACACGACGCTCGCTGACCGCGCCCGGACGCTGAAGGGGGACGCCCGCGCCAGCTTCGATCGCGACGTCGCGCGTATCAATACGTATCTGGAAAGCGACGTGCGGAAGTCGGCGAACGGCCTGGCGATTTTCGCGTGCTCGGCTGCCGGCGACTTCTTCGAAGCGGTGCAGCTCGACGTGCCGATCGAACAGCACTGGCTGTACGTCGGCGAGGTTCCCCATCTCTACCAGCTCGCGCGCGTCAACGACCAGTTCCCGCGCTACGCGGCGCTGCTGGTCGATACCAACTCGGCGCGGCTGTTCGTGTTCGGGCTCGGCGCCGCGGAACACCGGCAGCGCGTCGACAATCCGAAGACGCGGCGCAGCCAGATGGGCGGCTGGTCGCAGGCGCGCTACCAGCGTCACATCGCGAACTTCCACCTGCACCATATGAAGGAAGTGGTCGAGCTGCTCGAGCGCGTCGTGCGCGAAGAGTCGATCAACCAGGTCGTCGTGGCGTGCGACGAGGTGTCGAAGCCGATCCTGATGTCGCAGCTGCCGCAGCACGTCGCCGAGAAGATCGTCGATGTCGTCAAGCTGGACATCCACACACCGGAGCAGCAGATTCTTGCCGAGACGCTCGAGACGCTACGCGGACGTGACGCGATCACGGATGCCGAACATGTCGAGCGCATGCTCGATGGCTGGCGCGGCAACGGCCTCGGTGTCGCCGGGCCCGACGCGACGCTCGAGGCGCTGGAGATGGGCCAGGTCGAAGAGCTGCTGATCACCGCCGATCCCAGCGTGCTGCGGGAGCCGCAGGGCCTGCCAGAGGGCACGACTGCCAACCCGGTCGACGTGCAGACGTCGGCCACCGGGAACACCGCCGACCCGGCGCGGCTGACGCTGGCCGCCCGACTGGTAACCAAGGCGCAGCAGACCAGCGCTCGCATCCGTTTCATCGAGAACCCCGACCTCCTTGCGGATGTCGGCGGCGTCGGCGCCATCCTGCGCTTCAGGATCTGAGGGACCTCTTATGAGCAAACAGAACAAGGCAAACAAGAACAACTACATGCAGGCGGGGCGGCTCAGCCCCGACGACATGGCGCGCGAGCGGGTCAAGCAGGCGCAGGTGTCGGCGCGCGCCAAGAGCAAGGAGAACGTCAGCGGGAAGTCGCAGGAGCACGATCAGGTGTCCGGCGGACACGATCAGGTGTCCGGCGGATCGGAGTCCAGCCATCCGCGAAGCGCGCCCGAAGAATGAGGGTGACGACCGCGCCGTAGCTGCGAATCCCCTCCTCGACGCGGTTGGCCTTCAGGTACTGGTCGTAGACCCGCCAACTCGCGGCCCGCAGCAACGGCCGCTGGCCGCGGCGCAGACGTTCGACGATCGCGTCGACGTCGCGCCGCGGGCCAGCCTGCAATGCCGCAAACAGACCCGCGCGCTCGACCGCGGCCACGTCTCCGGTGATTTCCCAGAACAGGTAGAGCCAGCCGCTGTACTGGGCTCCGGCATCGGCGCCGATGCAGGTGAGCCAACCGACGAAGTTGGCTTCCGATTCATCGGCGAAACCGGCCAGGTGGGCCCACTCGTGCGCCGCGACGAACGGCCGCTCGAACGGGAGCAGGTCAGGATTGGCCAACACTTCGAGGGCGAACGGATTGACCATGCCATCGACGCTCGTCCAGCGAAAATACGGGCCGAACATCGTGCGCTTCAATCGTCCCGGCTCGGCGAGCGGCGCATCGGTCAGCGAACGCTGCACGCGCGCGAACGACTCCCGCAGCGGGGCCGCACGCCACTGCGCGGCAGGCCAGCCAGTCGCGTGCGCGTCCGCATGCAGCCGGTTGATCTGCTGGACGGCGTCGCTGCCCAGCATCAGCACAGCGTCGGCCGAAGGCAATGCCGCGTCGACCATCAGCCGCTGCTCCATCGGCAGCCGCCGGTAGTTGAAGCCCCACAACAGCAGGAAGAGCAGGTAGCCGGCGGCGCACGCCGCCGCCAGGTGACCGGCTGCCGACAGGACGGGGGCGGCGCTCCGCTGCGCACGCGCCCGGCGGACGGCACGCAGCGCCGCCACGATCACCGTGACGGTTGCGGCCGTGACGAGCACGTCGAAGATTGCGAAGGGGACGCCGTTCGATATCGGCGTGACGATCCGCTGCACGCGCGGGTACAACCCGGTCGAGAACAGCGACTCGACCACCTGCGGAGAGATCGGCGCGAAGGCACACGCGAGGGCCGCCGCGACCACCAGCGCCCCGAGCCACCGGTATCGGCTCATGCCGCGGATTCTAGTCCCCGGCACCGCCGGCACCTCGTAGCCGGTGAGCACCCGCCCGGTTCAGGTGGCCGCGTGCTATGGCGTGCACGCCGCTGTCAGCTCGTTGCGAAGGACCTCTTCGCCGGCGACCGCTTCGAGCACGTCGCGGCGCGCGCGTTGCCCGGCACGCTTGACGATGAACGGGATGTGATCGGGATTGGTGTCGCGGCCGCCAAAGCGGAAGCCATGGTCGGAAAAGACGATCAGGGTGGAGCGGTCGAAGGCGCCCGCCGCCTTCAAGCGCGTCACCAGGGCGCCGACCAGGCGGTCGACGTAGCCGATCTGCGCGACGTAGGCCTCGTCCGGCTCCGTGCGGAGCGGGTTCGCAGGCGGCGCGAAGCCGTCAGGTGTAAACACGAACGGCAGGTGCGGGATGCTGAAGTGCACGAAGCGGAACACTGGCGGCCCGGCGGGCAGCGCCCGCTGCGCGAAGGCCGCGGTCGCGTCGACCAGTCCACGCTGCAGCCGTGCGAACGGCGGGTTCTTCAGCAGGCCGAACGGGAACTGCCGCGGCCAGAGCACGAGCGTGGTGCGAATGGCGTCCGCCGGCGAGAAGCTGTCGTTCAACCGTGCGACGTTGTAGAAGCTGAGCGAGCGGCAGGTGTCGACCAGGTCGCCCAGCAGATCGCAGTACGGCAGGTAGTAGCCAGCCATCTCGGTGTGGAAGCCGAGGCGGCGCGCCGCCGCGAACAGTGCGTCGGGCCGCCGTGCGCTGAACGCCGCCGCAGCACCGCTGCCGTCGAACTGCACCAGCCGTCCGCCTTCGACCTTGACGTCGTCAAAGCGCCGCACCGCCAGGTAACCGGGTAACGAGACGAGCGTTTCGTGGCCAGGCGCGGTGGCGTGCAGGTACTGGGTTGCCGTTCCGGCGAGCTGGCGCAACGCCGGGTAGCGGGCGCTCACCTCCTCGTTGTCGTAGACGTAGGCGAACGACAGCTCGTCGAACAGCAGCGCGATGACCGAGCTGCACGTCGACGTGCCGGTCGCGGCAGCAGCAGCATCAGCGCGTGCGACGACCGGGTGCGGGTAGAAGACCGACGCCGCCAGCGTGGAGGCGATCAGCACCGCCATCGGCGACATCGCCAGCAATCCCGTCCGCACCAGGCGGCCGAAACCGGCCGGCCGGGCGGTCACGGCGAGGGCAATCAGCGCCAGGCATGCCGCCGGCACGCCAAGCCGAATCGCCGGGTTCTCCCAGGCCCGGATCAACGCGCCGTCGTTCGGAAGCTGCTGGAGGAGCTCCGCGATGAACGAGGCGAGCGGCAGCGCCGCAATCGCCAGCAGCGCCAGCGTCGCTGCCCTGCCGGCCTTCTCCCAGACGAGAAACACCAGGCCGGCAAGCGGCAACCAGAGGAGCGCCAGCGCGGCAAGCGCCCCGATGGCGTCCTGCCGCTGCCACTGCAGGTAGAAAGCGCCGTCGGTCAGCGCACCCGCGAGCGGGTACAGGAACAGCGCGGCGAGCGTGAAACCCACCCACGCGGCACTCAGGCCGCGGCGGCTAGCCAGCAGTCCGATCATCCTCGGGCAAGCGACCGCTGCCGGCGGCCGGACGGCCCTTGAAGAAGCGGCTCACGCCAGACGCGACCCGCCGGAACATGAAGCCGAAACCGAGCAGGAGACCGAGCGCGGCCTGGTAAATCAGGCTGCCGCTGCCCGGATCGAGGTAGGCGTGCGCCGGCTGTTCAGACGAGAGCACGACGAGCACAACGGCAACTGCCATCCCCGAAAAGGAAGCTGTCGGGGTACACCCGGGTCGGCTGCCGCGTCGCACGTGCGTCGTGATTTCCATCAGCTCCAAGACGTCGCTGATTTTACCCGCAAATTGCATCGCACTGGCGTATCGTGCGCGGACACGGGCAGCACGCCAGGGTGGCACCCTGCTTGCTCATCAGCGACCGGCTACGCTCGTGCCGCGCTCTGCGGAACGACACTCCCCCGTTCTTCGGCCGGGAGGCGCCCCTTGCCTCCCGGCACGCCCCGTCCGGAGGATGTCAAGCGCCCGTTTCGGCCCGTAAAGGATTGGAAATCGTGCGACGAGTCCTGATCGCCGTCCTCGTCCTGATCGTCATCGGCGCCGGCCTGCTCATTGCCTGGGCAACCCGGGCGACGCCAATCGTCCGTGACCGCGTGGTCGCCGGCCTGAATGAGCGGTTTGACAGCGAGGTGGCGATGGATTCGCTGCAGGTGTCGGTGTTCCCGCGGCCGACGGTCTGGGGTACCGGCGTGTCGCTGCAGTACGACGAGAGGCCGGAGGTGCCGCCGCTGTTCACGGTCGGCGAGTTCGAGGCATCGGCGAACATCTGGGGACTGATCGGCAAGCCGCTGCACCTGAAGGTGGTTCGTGTCGAGAATCTGGCGATCAACGTGCCGCCCGGCGGGCTGAAGGCGGCGCGGGACGCGGCGGCGCCGGCTACAGACGAGGATCGGCGCGAGCGCGACACAGCGGCTCCCGACACCGGCGGGCCAGCGTTCGTGATCGACGAGATCCTGTCGCGGAACGCAACCCTGAGTATCGCGTCGCGCAAACCGGGCAAACTGCCGCGCCGGTTCGTGATCGAGAACCTCGTGGTCACCGGCGTCGGCCGGCGTGAGGGAGCGCGATACACCGCCGACGTGCTCAACCCGGTGCCGCGCGGCCGCGTCCGCACCAACGGCGCATTCGGGCCGTGGGTTGCCGACGAGCCGGCAACCACACCGATCGCCGGTGAGTACACGTTCGAGAACGCGGACCTCGATGTCATCAAGGGCATCGGCGGCATCCTGTCGTCCGTCGGCCGCTACACGGGCGTCCTCGAGCGCATCGAAGTCAGCGGCGAGACCGACACGCCCGACTTCAGCATCGACATCGCCGGACAGAAGGTGCCGCTCAAGACGCGTTTCACCGCTGTCGTCGACGGCACCAACGGCGACACCTTCCTGAACAACGTCGAAGCGCAGCTCGCCGGTTCGACAATCATCGCCAGGGGCGAAGTCGTCCGCGACCAGGATGTGAAAGGACGCCGCGTCGCCCTCGATGTCACGGTCGACCAAGCGCGAATCGAGGACATCCTGCGGCTGGCGGTCAAGGCGAGCAAGTCGCCGATGACCGGCCGCATGGACCTGTCCACCACCTTCCTGCTGCCGGCAGGCGCGGCGGATGTCGTCGACCGGCTGCAGTTGAACGGCCGCTTCAACCTGGCGCAGGCCCGATTCACCGACCTCGACGTGCAGCGGAAGATCACCCTCCTGAGCCAGAAGGGGCGCGGCGACGAGGATGGCGACGGCGGCGGAGAAAGCATCGTCTCCAACCTGAAGGGGCGCTTCCTGCTGAAGAACGCCACGCTGTCGTTTTCGGAGCTGAGCTTCGGCGTGCCCGGCGCCCTGGTGCAGTTGACCGGCAACTACGACCTGCGCAGCGAACAGATCGACTTCAAAGGCGACCTGCTGCTGGACGCCAGCCTCGCCGACATGACCAGCGGCGTCAAGTCGTTGCTCGCGCGGGTGGCGCAGCCCTTCTTCCGCCGCCCGGGTGGCGGGACGCGACTGCCGATCAAGATCCAGGGGCCGCGCTCGAAGCCGGCCTTCGGCCTCGACACGAGCCGCGTCTTCAAGCGCGGTTGAGCGCGGGCGCCGCGGACACCCGGCCATCCCTGGAGCGGAACACCGATGCCGCCGTGGTAATCTTGCCCACCCACGGAGGATCGTTCATGCGTCGGAGCCTGCAGTTGTCGGCTGCCCTCGTCGTCACACTCGCCTTTGCTTCACCCTCTGTGGCCCAGGATCGCTGGGAGCCCCAGGTCGCCGCGCTCGAAGCGAACAACCGTCTGACGCCGAACCAGAAGGGCGGCGTCCTGTTCATCGGCAGTTCCAGCATCCACCGCTGGGACATCGCTGCGTCGTTCCCGGAAGTGCGCACGATCAACCAGGGGATCGACGGCACCGAGCTCGGGGACGCCGTGCGGTACACCGAGCGGCTGATCCTGCCATTGGAGCCGAGCGTCGTCGTCGTCTATGCCGGCGACAACGACATTGCCAGCGGCAAGACCTCGGAGGACGTTGCCATCCAGTTCGAACGGCTCGTCGCGAAGATCCTGAGCCGGCTGCCGCAGACGCGGATCGTATTCATCGGCCTCAAGCCGAGTATCCAGCGCTGGACCCAGGTCGACCGCATGCGCGCCGCCAACGACCTGATTCGCGGCATCTGCTCGCACGACGACCGCATCGCCTTCATCGACATCGACGGCCCGATGCTCGGCTGGGACGAAAAGCCGCGGCGCGAGCTGTTCGTCGACGATGGCCTGCACCTCTCCGCCGAAGGCTACCGGTTGTGGACGACGCTGGTGCGCCCGTTCGTGGCGCCGCCGCCCGTCACCAGCGCCGCCGCCCGCTGACACGCGCTCGCCGGGGCCAGCGGTCAGCGGAACCGCCCGCACCGGGCGGTGTCTAGCGAACCCATGCTCGACGTCGACGACGTCTCCCGGAGCTACCACGGCGTCCCCGCGGTCCGCATGGTTTCCTTGCGCGCCTCCCCTGGTCAGGTCATCGGGCTGCTCGGCGCGAATGGTTCCGGCACGAGCACGACGGTCCGCATGCTCGTCGGAATGCTGCCGACCTTGGCTGGCGATCGTGGTACTGCACGCGTGCCGTCTGCGGCAACCGGCACCACCTGACGGCACGACGTTCGACTCGCCGGAGGAAGGGCTCGAGACCCTGAACCTGTCAGGCGCGCTGTCGTAGGACGTCCGCCGCCGGCAGCCGACTGGCGCCCGGCCGCGCGGGGTCTGCGCTACTGGGTTTCGTTACAGAAGGGACAACGCGCCGTGCGCGCCTGCAGCGGCTTGCGGCAGTGCCAGCAGAAGGTGGGCTGTGGCGTTTCCCGCGCGCGCAGCCGCGAGTGGATGTCGGCGACGGCATGGTCGACGACGCCAGCCGCGGCGACGCCCGCGCGCAACGGCCGGCGCCGCGCCGGTTCGCGCGCGGCGAGGATGTCCTGCAGCAGGTCCGCCGCCTTCTGGTAGCGCACCGTCGGGTCGGGCGCGAGCGCCCGCATGACGATGTCGTTGATCGATTTCGGGATCTTGGCGTTCTTCAGCCGCGGCGCGGTCACCAGCTCGCCACGCATCAGTTTCTCGATGTCGGCAGGCGCCGGCGTGGCGTACGGCAGCGCTCCGGTCATCATCTGGTACATCGTCACGCCGACCGAGTAGACGTCGCTGGCGAACACCGCCTTGCCGTAAAACTGCTCGGGAGCCATGTACGGCGGGCTGCCGATCACGGTCGTGCCGTGCGCGGCGATTTCGAGGAACCGCGAGGTGCCGAAATCGGTGACCTTCAGCCGGCCGCCCTCGGAGAGCAGCATGTTTCCGGGCCGCAGGTCGCGGTGGAGCACGCCGGCACCGTGCGCGTGGTCGACGGCATTGCAGATCTGGCAGGTGAAGTCGAGCGCGCGCGACAGCTCCAAGGCACCGTCGCGCAGAATCAGTTGCTCGAGCGTCTCGCCCGGCACGTACTCCAGGACCATGAAGAAGACGTTGTCCTCCTTCTCGGCCGCAAGCAGCGTGACGATGTTCGGGTGGCTCATCGAGGCGAGCAGCCGCGGCTCCTTCAGCAGTTCGCCGAAGTCGAGGTTCTGTTTGTGCGGCACCTTCAGCGCGACTTTCTTGTCGATCCAGGTGTCTTCAGCCAGGTAGACGGTGCCGAAGCCGCCGCTGCCAAGTGGAGAGAGGATCCGGAACTTTCCGATCGTCTGGCCGCGGAAAAACATGTGGAGTGCGGCTGAGTATAGCAGCAGGGCCCTCTATACTTTCCCGGTGACCGCGCGCTTCCATGCACCGCTCGCCCAGGCTCCCGGCGATCTGGTGGCGCTGCCCGATGAGGAAGTGCAGCACCTCTCCCGCGTGCTGCGGCTGCGCGCCGGCGACGCCGTGCGGGTGTTCAACGGCAGCGGCGGCGAGTTCGAGGCGCGCCTGGAGCTCGTCACCAGGAGCGGCGCCCAGGTCCGTGTCGGCGCCGCGCGCGATGCTGCGCGGGAGGCGCGCATCGATGTCACGCTGGCGGTCGCGGTACTGAAGGGCGACAAGATGGACGACGTCATCCGCGACGCGGTGATGATCGGCGTCGCGGCCATCCAGCCATTCGTCTCGGTGCGGTCCGAAGTGACGCTGACGGCGCTGCAGCGGGCGCACCGGCGCGATCGGTGGCAGCGGATCGCCGTGTCGTCGGCGAAGCAGTGCGGCCGCGCGGTGGTGCCGGGGATCGCCGAGCCGGCGCCGTTCGACGCGGTCACCGCGGCGGTGATCGGGTTGACGCTGCCGGGCCCGGCGTTGATGTTCGTCGAGCCGGCCGCGGCGGCCGGCGCGGTCGCCCTCGGCGAGCTCGACCGTCCCGCTCCTCGCTGGACGACGGTCCTGATCGGGCCGGAAGGCGGCTGGACGGCGGACGAAGTGGCCGGCGGCGCCGCCGCCGGCCGCCTCGTGACGCTTGGCCCGCGCACGCTGCGCGCCGACGCCATGCCACTGGTGGCGGTGGCGGCGCTGTTCGCCCACTGGGGCGAGTTCTGACGTGAATTCGGCCATTTGCGCAGTGCCGTATTACGATTGGTCAAAGGAGCACACGCTATGGCTTTCCCGGGGACCGGCAAGATCTGGATGAATGGCGAGCTCGTCGACTGGGCCGACGCCAAGATTCACATCGCCTCCCACGTCGTCCATTACGGCAGCGCCGTGTTCGAGGGCGCCCGCTGCTATGACACGCGCCAGGGGCCGGCGTGCTTCCGCCTCGACGCGCACATGCGCCGCCTGATCGACTCGGCCCGCATCTACCGGATGGAGCCGTCCTACGACCAGCAGACGCTCACCGCGGCCGTCGTCGACCTGATCAAGCTGAACGGCTTCAAGGCCTGCTACATCCGGCCGCTCATCTACCGCGGCTACGACTCGCTCGGCGTCAACCCGTTCCCCTGCGCCGTCGACGTCTCGATCATGTTGTGGGAGTGGGGCGCCTACTTCAGCCAGGAAGCGATCGAGGAAGGGCTCGACGTCAAGATCTCGACCTGGGCGCGCAACGCGCCGAACACGACGCCGGCGATGGCCAAGAGTGTCGCCAACTACGCCAACGCGCAGTTGATCAAGATGGAGGCGATCACCGACGGCTACGACGAAGGGATTGCCCTCGACACCTACGGCAACCTGAGTGAGGCGAGCGGCGCGAACCTGTTCATCATCCGCGAGGGGATCATCTTCACCCCGCCGATCGGCAACTCGGTACTGTCGGGCATCACGCGCGACTCGGTCATCACCATCGCCAGGGACCTCGGCTTCGAAGTGCGTGAGCAGACGATGCCGCGCGAGACGCTCTACATCGCGGACGAGGTGTTCTTCGTCGGTACGGCCGCAGAGGTCACGCCAATCCGCTCGGTCGACCGTGTCAAGGTCGGCCACGGCCGCCGCGGCCCGATTACCGAGGCGATCCAGCAGCGCTTCTTCCAGATTGTCAGCGGCGAGGCCGAGGACAAATGGGGCTGGCTGCAGCCGGTCAACGCCCGCGAAGCCAGCCGCGCGCGTTAGCGGCTGGGCGGCCGGGCACGGCCACGCCGCCGGCGGTGGGGGCCCCGTGGCGTTGGCCGTGGTTCGGCCGATAATCAGGAGGCATGCACGTCAACGATCTCCTGAAGATTGCCGTCGACGCCGGCGCGTCGGACCTCCACCTCAAGGTCGGCAGCTACCCGATGATGCGCGTGCGCGGCAACCTGACGCCGGCTTCGGAGGACAGGCGGCTCGACCACGAAGACATGGTGGCGATGGCCGCCGCGGTGCTGCCGACCGGGCACCGCGAAAAATTCAAGGACCGGCACGAGGTCGACCTCGCCTACAGCGTCGCCGGCCTCGGCCGCTTCCGCTGCAACGCCTTCCAGCAGCGCGGCACGATCGGCATGATCTTCCGCGTCATCCCGATGCGGGTCGCGACCATCGACGACCTGGCGCTGCCACGCATCCTCAAGCGCATCGCCGCGGAAGACCGCGGCCTGGTACTGGTCACCGGCACGACCGGCAGCGGCAAGAGCACGACGCTGGCGGCGATGATCGACGAGATCAACAGCACGCGGGCGGCGCACATCATGACGGTCGAGGACCCGATCGAGTACCTGCACCGCGACCACCGCTCGATCGTCAACCAACGCGAGATCGGGGTCGACACCGAGTCGTTCTCGCAGGCGCTGCGGAGTGCGCTGCGCCAGGACCCGGACGTCATCCTGGTCGGCGAGATGCGCGACCACGAGACGATCGAAACGGCGCTGCTGGCTGCCGAGACCGGCCACCTCGTGTTCTCGACGCTGCACACGCTCGACGCGGCCGAGACGATCAACCGCATCATCGCCGTGTTCCCGCCGCACCAGCAGAAGCAGATCCGCATCCAGCTCGCCAGCGTGCTGCGCGCAGTGGTGTCACAGCGGCTGATTCCCAAGGTCGACGGCAAGGGCCGGGTGCCGGCGGTGGAGGTGCTGATCAGCACGCCGTTCATCCGCGATTGCATCATGGACAAGGACAAGACGCACCAGATCCATAGCGCCATTGCCCAGGGCACCTCCCAGTACGGGATGCAGACGTTCGACCAGTCGATCTTCGGGCTCTACGAACAGGGGCTGGTCGCCTACGAAGAGGCGCTGCGCTGGGCGTCGAATGTCGACGAGTTCAAGCTGCGCACGCAGGGCATCTCGAGCACCGCCGACCTCGCCCGCGACTCGATGGCCCGCGCCGCCGCGGCTCCCCCGGCCGGCGGCCGCAGCGCTCCTGCTGCCGCCAAGACTCCCGAGATCACGAGGTTTGGCGGATAGCACCTACGTTGCCGCGCTGAAGATGCTGGGCCGGCGCGAGCTCTCGGCGGCGCAGCTCCGCCAACGCCTCGCCCGACGCGGCCATCCGGACGACGAAGTCGAGGCGGCGATCACCCGGCTGAAGGCCGACCGCAGCCTCGACGACGCCCGGGTCGCCAGCGCCATCGCCCGGACCGAAACCTCGATCCGCAGGCGGGGCCGGCTGCGCGTCAGGCGACAGATCCAGGCGGCCGGAATCGATCCGGAGATCGCCGCGCAGGCGCTCGACGCCGTGTTCGGCGAACTCGACGCCGACGCCCTGATCGACGCCGCCCTCGCCCGCCGCCTGCCTGGCGACCGGGCCATCGCCGACGACCGCGAATTCCAGCGCCTCTATCGCTTCCTGATGACGCAGGGCTTCGAGTCGGACGGCGTACTGCGTCTGCTGCGTGGGCGCAGAAGCAGGGGCTCAGGGGGTTGAACCCCTGAACCCCCCGAACCCTCCGGGTACAATCACCCCATGACCGCGAACGACATCCGCCGCTCCTTCCTCCAGTACTTCCAGCAGCACCAGCACCGCATCGTGCCGAGCGCCTCGCTGGTGCCGCACGAGGACCCGACGCTGCTGTTCACCAACGCCGGGATGAACCAGTTCAAGGATCTGTTCCTCGGCCGGGACACGCGCGATTACCGGCGGGCGACGACGGCGCAGAAGTGCATGCGGGTCAGCGGCAAGCACAACGACCTGGACAACGTCGGGCCGTCGTTCCGGCACCACACGTTCTTCGAGATGCTCGGCAACTTCTCGTTCGGCGACTACTTCAAACGCGACGCGATTCCGTTTGCCTGGAAGCTGCTGACGGACGAATGGAAGCTGCCGCAGGACAAGCTGTTCGCCACCATCTTCCGCGGCGAGGCGGGCATCCCGCGCGACGACGAGGCCTTCGAGATCTGGCGCAAGTTCCTGCCGGCGGAGCGCATCGGCGAGCTCGGGGCTGCCGACAACTTCTGGCAGATGGGCGACACCGGCCCCTGCGGCCGGTGCACGGAAATCTATTACATGCGCGGTAACGAGCTGCCCTGCGCCGAGGAAGCGGCGGGCAACGGTTGCCGCGGCGTCGAATGCAGCTGCGGCCGCTACACCGAGATCTGGAACAACGTCTTCATGGAGTTCGAGCGCCAGGTCGACGGCACGCTGCACCCGCTGCCGGCGCCCTCGATCGATACCGGCATGGGGCTCGAACGCGTCACCGCAGTGCTGCAGGGCAAGCTCTCCAACTACGACACCGACCTGTTCACGCCGCTGCTGTCGGCAATCGGCGGCAAGTCGGGCACCGTGCACCGCGGCACCATGGAGCCCAGCGACGTCTCGATGCGCGTGGTCGCCGATCACATGCGGGCGATGACGTTCCTGATCGCCGACGGCGTCGTGCCGTCGAACGAGTGGCGCGGCTACGTGCTGCGCAAGATCATGCGCCGGGCGATGCGGCACGGCCGGCGCCTCGGCATCACCGACCCGTTCCTGCACACGCTGGTCGACACCCTGGTTGGCGAGTTCGGCGATGCCTATCCGGAATTGAAGTCGGGCCGCGACTCGATCGTGCAGGTGATCCGCAGTGAAGAGGAACGGTTCGCGGTCGTCCTCGACCGAGGGGCTGCCGAAACTGGAAGAAGCGCTGAACAACGCCGCGGGCGGCAGCCAGGTGCTGGCAGGCAATCTTGCCTTCAAGCTCTACGACACCTTCGGTCTGCCGCGGGACTTCATCGAGGACATGGTCGAGGACCGCAAGCTGACGCTCGACACCGAGGGTTTCGACCAAGCGATGGCGGCGCAGCGCGAGAAGGCGCGGGCCAAGAGCGCGTTCAAGGGAGCGGCGCGTGAAGCCGCGTGGACGGCCGACCCCGAGCTGCAGCAGCAGCTCGCCGGCACCGGCGACAACGTCTTTCGCGGCTACGACAGCACCTCCGTTCACACGCAGGTGCTCGCGCTGTTCGACGACCAGCAACAGCAGGTGGCGTCGCTGGCCGAGGGCGCGCACGGGTTCGTGGCCCTGGCCGAGACGCCCTTCTACCTCGAGGCTGGCGGCCAGGTGTCCGACGTCGGCACCATCACCGGCCAGCACGGCGAGGCGCGGGTCACGGCGGTACTGCGCGTCACCGGCTGGCCGCGCCTGCACGGCATCGAGATCGCCGGCGGCACGCTGTCGCAGCGTGACCTGGTGACGGCGGCGGTGAGCATCGACCTGCGCGACGCGACACGGCGCAACCACACGGCGACGCACCTGCTGCACGCCGCGCTGCGCCAGGTGCTCGGCCCCCATGTGAAGCAGGCAGGCTCGCTGGTGGCGCCGGATCGCCTCCGCTTCGATTTCCAGCACTTCACCGCCATCACTCGCGAGCAGTCTCTCGAGATCGAGCGCATCGTCAACGAGCAGGTGCTCAGGAACACGCCGGTGCTGACCGAGGTGAAGGCGACGCAGGAGGCAATGGCCGCGGGGGCGATGGCGCTGTTCGGCGAAAAGTACGGCGACACCGTGCGCGTCGTCTCGATTCCCGGGTTCAGCCTCGAACTGTGCGGCGGCACGCACGTGCGCGCCACCGGCGACATCGGCCTGTTCGCCATCGTCTCCGAGAGCGGCGTCGCCGCCGGCGTGCGCCGGATCGAGGCGATGACCGGGCTCGAGTCGCTCAAGGCATTTCAACGGGACCGCGACGAGTTGAGCCGCGCCGCCGCAGCGCTCAACGCCCGGCCCGGTGAACTGGCGGCCCGCCTGGCAGCGGTGCAGGAGGAGACGCGGCGGCTGACCCGCGAGCTGCAGCAGGCAAAGATGAAAGCGGCGATGGCGGGCGGCAGCGGTGGCCAGCAGGCCGCGGGGTCGGTCAGCGTTGCCGGCATCACGCTGGTGGCCCGCGAGGTATCAGGCCTCGACAAGGACGGGCTGCGCGCACTGGTCGATCAGCACCGCGACCGGATCAAGAGCGGCGTCGTCGTGCTCGCCTCGCCGGGTGAGGGCAAGGTGGCGGTCGTCGTCGGCGTGACCCCCGACCTGACGAAGCGAATCGGTGCCGGCCAGATCGTCAAGCAGCTGGCGCCGATTGTCGGCGGCGGCGGCGGCGGCCGGCCCGATTTCGCCGAAGCCGGCGGTAAGGATCCGTCCAAGATCGCCGAACTGCTGGCGGCCAGTCCGGCGGTGGTGGAGACGCTTCTGAACAAGGATCAGTAGGTTCAGTCGAACGAGACCCTCTGAACCCGTTGAGCCCCTTGAACCGTCGAACCCTGGTTGCCCCCGCGCTTCCGCAGCCGTGGTTTGACCACCCTGCTCCACCACATCAACACGCCGGTGATGAACATGACCGCGGGCACCAGGCCGACGGCGGCCCACAGCGCCTTCAGCGGCTCGCTGCGCCAGCGGCCGAAGTGCAGCCGTGTCAGCCACATCAGCGCGACGTCGCCGGGTCGGTCGCCAGGGTCGGCGTTCGGATCGGACACGGCGTCGACAAAATCCGAGAACGGATCGGGAATACCGAGGTAAATCCCCGAGACACCCCACACCAGCATGAACAGGAACAGCCAGAAGCCGAGAGCGCTGTGCAGGTCCCAGTTGAATCGCTTCCAGCCACCGCGTACCTTGACACCGAGACTGCGCTTCCAGCGGCTGACGCCCGGCCACCAGACGAACAGGCCGGTGAGCGCGACGATGGTGAACACGCCGCTCAGCGCGCCGTTCCACCACTTGCCCTCGCGGTCGAGTAACAGCTCGTCGTGCAGCCGCGCGACCCAGATGAGGCCGAGCTCGCCCCTGGTGATCGACTCGCCGAGGTCCTCACCCGTGTAGGGGTGGAACAGCCGCTCCTTCTTTTCCGCGCCGCGCTCGACCCAGACTTCGATCACCGGGTTGCGCCGGCTGAGGCGTTCGCCGACGCGCGTCACCTCATACCCTGGGTATGCGCGCTGGGCCGCGGCGGTCATCTCTTCTTTCGTGAGCCGCTTTGCCGCTGGGTCGAACTGCGGCCGCGGCGTCGCCAGCCAGACGTTCAGCTCATTGCGGTAGACCAGTGCGCTGCCGGTCACGCTGAGCATGACGATATAGAGCCCGAGCGCCAAGCCGGCCCACAAATGCACCTGAAACGTCGCCCGGCGCAGCCATACACGCTGCGGCTGCTGCATCCAGCGCTGCCACACGCTCATCTGCCGATCTCCTCCAGCTCGACCCACCGGGCCAGCGCTCGTTCCAGTTCCCCGTGAATCTCGGCTATCCGCGCCAGGACACCCTTGATGTGGTCGCCGGGCATCTTGTAGAACTCCGGTGACGCCGCCTCGGCTTCGAGCCGCTGCTGCTCCTGTTCGAGCGCATCGACGCGGGCCGGTAGCGCAGCATACTCGCGTTCTTCCTTGAACGTCTTGCGGCGCCGTTCGGCGTCGGTGCGGGTCGACGAACGGGTGGACGCATCCGCACGATCCGAACTTCCCGCACGATCCGAACCCTCCGAACTTCCCGAACTTCCCGAACTTCCCGAACGTTCCGAACGTTCCGAACGGTCCGAACGTCCCGTTCGTTCCGCCCGCTTCGCTCGCTCGTAGTCCGCCCAGCCGCCGACGTATTCGGTTACGCGGCCGCCGCCTTCGAATGCCAGCGTGCTGGTGACGATGTTGTCGAGGAAGACGCGATCGTGCGAGACGAGCAGGACGGTGCCGTCGAACGCGCTGATCAGTTCTTCCAGCAGTTCCAGTGTCTCGATGTCCAGGTCGTTGGTCGGCTCGTCGAGCACCAGGACGTTGGCCGGGGTGGCAAACAGGCGCGCCAGCAGCAGCCGGTTCCGCTCGCCGCCCGACAGGGCCTTGACCGGCGAGAGCGCACGCTCGCGCGGAAAGAGGAAGTCTGCGAGGTAACCGAGCACGTGGCGCGACTCGCCGTTGACGAGGACCGTATCGCTGTCGGAGACGCTCTCGGCGACAGTGCGTTCCGGGTCGAGTTGCTCGCGCTGCTGGTCGAAGTAGGCGACCTGGAGCCGTGTGCCGCGCCGCACCTCGCCGCTATCCGGCTCGAGGTCGCCAATCAACAGCCGGAGCACCGTGGTCTTGCCGGAACCGTTGGGCCCGATCAGGCCGACGCGATCGCCGCGAACGATGCGGGTCGAGAGATCGGAGACGACCGGGACGCCATCGTAACCCTTCGACACCCGCCGCGCCTCGAACACCATCTTCCCGGTCGCCTCGCCCTGGTCGATGGTCATGCGGACCGATCCGGCCTGTGCCCGGTAGGCGGCCCGCTCGGCGCGCAGATCGAGCAGCGCCTTGACGCGCCCTTCGTTGCGCGTCCGCCGCGCCTTGATGCCGCGCCGCAGCCAGGCCTCTTCCTCGGCCAGCTTCTTGTCGAGACGCTCCAGGTCGCGCGCCTCGGTCTCGAGCGCCGCCGCCTTCTTTTCCAGGTAGGTGCCGTAGCTGCCTGGCCAGGACGTCAGCGTGCCGCGATCGAGCTCGATGATGCGGGTCGCCAGCCGGCGCAGGAAGGCGCGGTCGTGGGTGACGAACAGCAGCGCGCCGGCGAAATCGCGCAGGTGCTCCTCGAGCCACTCGATGGCTTCGACGTCGAGGTGGTTGGTCGGCTCGTCCAGCAGCAGCAGATCCGGTTCGGACACCAGCGCCCGGCCGAGCAGGACGCGGCGGCGCCAGCCGCCCGACAGATCGCGCACGGCGCGGTCCTCTGGCAACGACAGGCGGGTCAGCACCACGTCGACCTTGTGGGCGTGCATCCAGTCGTCGGCCGCCGCCGTCGCCGGCAACCCCGCGGCGACCTCTTCACGCACCGTCCGTGTCGTCGTTTCGGGTACGTCCTGTGCCAGCCGCGCCATGCGCAGCCCCGGGCTGCGCCAGACGCGTCCTGAATCGGGCTCGACCTCGCCGCCGACTACCTTGAGCAGCGTCGACTTGCCGGTGCCGTTGCGGCCGATCAGAGCCAGCCGCTCACCCGGCTCGATGCGGAGATCCGCCTGTTCGAAGAGAGGAAGGTAGCCGTAGGCCAGGGAGACGTCGTCGAGGGTGAGGAGCGGCATCAGGAACCTTTCACCCTAACATTTCCGCGGCGCCTGCCGATATATAGAGCGAGCCCATTCAGCTCATTCTCCACGGTTCACAGTTCAGCCATTTTCACGCGTGTTCACGAGAATTCTGCTCGTTGCCGCCCTGCTCGCCGTCGCCTGGCCGCGCGCCGCCGATGCGCAGATCTATGCCTGGCGGGATGCCGCCGGGACGCTGGTGCTGTCGGACCGCAACATCAATGCGCCGACCGACGTCTACGTCGTGAGTGGCGCGCCCGCTTACCGCGCGACGCGTCCGAGTGCGCCGCGCGCCAGCGCCGTCTACGAACCGCTGCTGCTCGAACATTCCGCCCGCCAGTCGCTGCGCCCGGAACTTGTCCGGGCGGTGATCCAGGTGGAGTCCGGTTTCAATCCGCGCGCCCGCTCGCCCAAGGGCGCGATGGGCCTCATGCAGCTGATGCCGGAAACGGCCGCCCGCCTCGGCGTGCGCGACGCGTTCGACCCGGGCGAGAACATCCGCGGCGGCACCGCCTACCTGCGGCAGTTGCTGGATCGCTACCAGGGCGACGAGGAGCTGGCGCTCGCCGCGTATAATGCCGGCTCCGGTGCCGTGGCCAAGTACGGCCAGCGGGTACCGCCGTATCGCGAAACACGCGACTACGTGAAACGCGTCGGGTCGGCGGCCGGCACTCCGGCGGTCGCCCTGACCAGCAGCAGGCGTGCCGTCTACAAGAGCGTTCAGATCGTCGACGGCCGTGCGGTGCCGCGCTATTCGAGCGAGAAGCCGCTGTCCGGAACCTACGAGATCATCGGCCAATAGCCGCCAACCGGTCGGGCGGCTGCGGGTCGCGGTCCTCGCCCTCTCGTGCCTCCTCGTGCTGCTCACCTTTCCGCCACGGGCGCTCGGGCAGCGTGGCGACACCCTGCCACTTGCCCTGACGACGATGGTGGAGACCGAGCGGGCGTTTGCCGCTCGAGCGCTGGTCATCGGCTGGAAGCAGGCGTTCCTCGAGTACTTCGCCGACACCGCGGTCGGCTTCGACGAGGGCGTCGCCGGCCCGGCGCGGGAGCAGGTGGCGGGGAATCCTGACCCGCCGGCCGACATGCGGTTGGTGTGGGAACCGCGCTACGGTGACGTGGCAGGCAGCGGTGAGCTGGGATACCTGATCGGCCCGGCGCAGTCGATCCTCCCCTCGCGCAACAACGGCCGCCCGCGCCATTCCAACTACACCACCGTGTGGAAACGGCAGCGCGACGGGTCGTTCAAGGTCGTGATGAACGTTGGCGTGCCGATGCCGGGCCCGGCGCCGTACGCCGCTGGTTTCACCCGCGCCCCGACGGCGAACCGCTTCACTGGCGACTACGACGAGCGGACGCCGCCGCTGAGTGCCGCCGATGGCGTGCTGAACACCGCCCTACGGACGAGCCAGGCACGCGCCTACCGGCAGCTGCTCAGTGACGGGGCGCGGCTGCTGCGGCCCAACGTGCTGCCGCTGGTCGGCCAGACGCGCATCCTGGCATGGCTGGGGGCGCAGCCCGCTATGGCCACCAGTGACACCCGCTTCTCCGAGGTCGCTCAGGCTGGCGACCTTGGCTATACCTGGGGCAGCTACCAAATGCGGCCGCGCCGCGGCGCGGCACCCACCGCCGCGGGGACGCGTGGGTTCTACATGCGCGTCTGGGTCCGGGAGCGCTCGGGCCAGTGGAAGATCGCCCTCGACGTCTTGAGCCCGCAGTGAGCGGCGGGCGTGCTAAAATAACCGCTTTGTAGAGAAGTCAAGAGTCCCGGCCGTTGGCCCGGTCTCGCAGCGAGAGGATCCCTGTACAGTGGCCAAGCGTACGAAGTCTGCCCTCAAGGCGAATCGCCAGAACGTCAAGCGCCGGGAAAACAACCGGCAGATGCGCTCCAAGCTGCGCACCGCCTTGAAGGCGATCCGCGCCTCCCTCGACGCCAAGGATCTGGACGCGGCCCAGGCGGCGCTCAGCAAGACGGTGTCGATGGTCGACAAGATGGCGACCAAGGGCATCATCCACCGCAACACTGCCGGCCGCTACAAGTCGCGCCTGGCCGCCCGTCTCAAGCCCGCCGCGGCGTAGCGCACGCATGCAGGCCGGGTGCCGCGCAGCGGACCCGGCGCGCGTCGCGCAGCGGACCCGGCGAGCGTCGCGTAGCGGACACAGCGCGTGTCCTAGCGCACCCGGCGCGCTCGTCTAGCAGACCTGGCGCGTGCTGCGCAGCGGACCGGGCGTGCGCGTTAAGCCCGCGGGCGCCGCGCCTCGCAGAGTTCGACGGTGAGCCGTTCCAGCAGGATCCGCGGTTCGCCGCCCGATGACTTCAGCGCCAGGTCGGTGCGGAACACCGCCTCGATCGCGTTCCGCACCCGCGGCGCCGGCAGCTTTTCCGCCGCCGCCCGCAGCTGCCCCATCAGCATCACCGGGACCGCGCCAGCGTCCAGCGCCAGCGTCAGTTCCTTCAGCGCCTCGCGCACGTCGTTGCGCCAGATCGCCTTGGCGATGCCGAAGTCTGCCTGCGCCTCGGGCCCCGCGCTCACCGACTGCCGCACGTCATCGGCGGTGATCACCGGCTGGCCCATCGCGTAGAGGATGACCCGCTCCAGTCCGGAGCGCAGCCGCACCAGGTCCAGTCCGGCGCGCTCGATCAACGCCCGCATCGCCGCCGGCTCGAGGTTGGCGCCGTCGCGCGCGGCGCGCGCCTTCAGCCAGCGCTCGGCATCGGCCGCATCCTCGATCGTGCCGCAGTCGACGACCTGCGCTTCCTTGACCAGCAGCTTGACGATGCGGCGCCGCATGTCGAGGGAGCCGGCGACGAAGACCATCGACGTCTCGCGCGGCGGCGCCTTCAGGAAGGCTTCCAGCCTGGCGAGATCCTCCTCCGCCGCCTTGCTCTCGCGCTTGGGAATGAGCAGCTTCTCCGCCTCGAGGACCAGGACGACGCGGCGCGGCACCATCATCGGCAGCGTGTTGGCGGCGTCGAGCAGCGCGTCCATCCGCACGTCGCCGCCGTAGAACCGGTCGAAGTTGAAGGCGCGCAGCCCTTCGTCAACCAGGCCGGCGAACTCGCCGGCCATCGCCGACTTCTCGACGTCGTCCGCCCCCACCAGCAGATAGAGCGGCGCAGTCTCGCCCGAAGCGATCTGCTTGCGCAGGGCGGCGGCGCTCAGGACCGGCATGAAATGGCATTGCGCATCAAAAGGCCTCCAGGATGGCCGTGACGACCGAGCGCGCGATGTCCGTCGAGATGCGCTCGTAGGAGTTGCGCTCCTGGTCGAGGAACGAGGCGCCCTCGAGGGCGACGTTGGACGCGCTGCTCAGGTCGTACTCCTGGCTGAAACTCAACGAGTCGTTGAACCAGAGCACCTCGTTGGTGCGCGCGTCGGTGAAGCGCACGCGCATCGTCATGGTGAAGCGATAGCGCGAGGCAAGCTGGGTTTCGGTCAGCGCCACCGGCTGCACGCTGATGCCGGTGATCGCGCCGGTCAGCACCGCGTCCGCACCGGTCGCCTGCGGCACTACCGCGTACTTGCCGCGGCCGATGAACTCGGTGCGGATGCGGTCGGTCAGGATCTGCTCGACCTGGAAGAACGTGGTCGCGTTCTCCAGCTGCGGGATGCCGACGGTCCGGATATACGCGGGCAGGAACGAGCCGCGTCCGGCGAGCGCGTAGCCGCACCCTGAACCACAGCACGCGAGCGCCAGCAGGCACGCGAGCGCGAACCTCCCGAACAGGACCTTCTGAACCGCCTGAACCGCCTGGACCCTCTGCACCGCTAACCCTCTGCCCCCTGCCCCCCTGAACCTACTGAACCACGACCGACACCAACCGCCCCTTCGCGACGACCACCTTCTTGACCGACTTCCCTGCCGTGTGCGCCTGCACGCCGGGGTCGGCGAGCGCGAGTTGCCGCAATTCGGCTTCCGAGGCCTCGGCGGCGACCGTCAGCCGCGCTCGCACCTTGCCGTTGACCTGCACCGGGATGACGATCTCTTCCGCCTTCGCCACGTCGGCGTTGAACACCGGCCAGGTGGCCGCCGCCAGCCCGTCGCCGTGGCCGAGCATCTCCCACAGTTCCTCGGCGGTGTGTGGCGCAAACGGTGCCAGCATGCGGAGCAGCGCTTCGACCGACTCGCGGACCACGCAAATCGTCTGCACCCGATCGACGACGCCGGCGCGTTCGACATCTTCGTCGGTACGGCGCCCGGGGGCGCCGGTCGGCGTTCCCTCGCTGAACGCGTAGAGCTCGTTGACCAGCTCCATCATCGCCGACACGGCGGTGTTCAACTGCTGCCGCTGCTCGATGTCGGCGGTGACGCGGCGGATGGTGTCGTGCGTCTTGCGCCGCAGCGCCTTCTCGGCGGCGGTCAGATCCTCGCAGCTGTCGGCGCTGCCAATCCCCTCGCCGGCGATGGTCTCGAGCCAGTGATCGACCAGACGCCAGACGCGCGCCAGGAACCGGAAGCTGCCTTCCAGTCCCGAGTCGGTCCACTCGACTTCCTTCTCGGGCGGCGCCACGAACATGACGTAGAGTCGCAGCGCGTCGGCACCAAACTTCTGCAGCATGGTGTCCGGGTCGACAACGTTGCCCTTCGACTTGGACATGACGGCGCCGTCCTTCAGCACCATGCCCTGCGTCAGCAGCTGCGTAAACGGCTCGTCGTGCTCGACCATGCCGAGATCGCGGAAGACCCGGGCGAAGAAGCGCGAGTAGATCAGGTGCAGGATGGCGTGCTCGACGCCGCCGCTGTAGAAATCGACCGGCAGCCAGTACTTCACCGCTGCCGGCTCGAACGCCATCGCGTCGTTGCGCGGATCGGCGAAGCGGTAGAAGTACCACGAGGAGTCGACGAACGTGTCCATCGTGTCCGTCTCGCGTCGGGCCGGGCCACCGCACTTCGGACAACGGACGTTGACGAACTCGGGCACCTGGGCCAGCGGCGAATCGCCGCGGCCGGTGAACTCGGTGATGGTCGGCAGTTCGACCGGCAGTTGCTCATCAGGCACCGGGACGATGCCATCGGTCTCGCAGTAGATCATCGGGATCGGCGTGCCCCAATAACGCTGCCGCGAGATGCCCCAGTCCTTGAGGCGGTATTGCACCGTGCCTTCGCCGATGCCGCGCTGACGCGCCGCGGCGATCATCTTCTTCTGTGCGTCCTGCGACGGCAGGCCGCTGAACTCTCCCGAGTCGACCAGGATGCCGTAGGCATCGGCGGCACGGTCGAGCGCCGCCGCGTCGACCGGCGTGCCATCCGGCGTGACGACGACGGAGATCGGCAGGTTGAACTTGCGGGCGAACTCGAAGTCGCGTTGATCGTGCGCCGGAACGGCCATCACCGCGCCGGTGCCGTACTCGCCCAGCACGAAGTTCGCAACCCAGACTGGCACCGGCTGCTTGGTGAAAGGGTTGATGGCACGGACGCCGGTGTCGAAACCCTGTTTCTCGATCTCGCCGCTCATGCGCGCCGCGCGATCCTGCGTCCGGAACGCCTGCACCTGGCGGCGGAACTCGGCGGAGTCGCGCGACCGTTCCGCGAACTCCGCCACCAACGGATGCTCGGGAGCGAGCAGCACGAACGTGGCGCCGTAGATCGTGTCGATCCGCGTCGTGAACACCTCGATATCAGCGCCGGCGCCAGCGGGGGCGCCGCCGCCGGCCGGTGTCTGCACCGCGAACTTGACGCGTGCCCCTTCCGACCTGCCGATCCAGTTGCGCTGCATCGTCAGGACCTTGTCGGGCCACTTCGTCAGCGTGGCGGCCGCCTCGAGCAGTTCGTCGGCATAGGCGGTGATGCGAAAGAACCACTGCTCGAGATCGCGCATCTCGACCGGTGTGCCGCAGCGCCAGCAGCCGCCGTCGACCACCTGCTCGTTGGCGAGCACGGTGTTGTCCTTCGGGCACCAGTTGACCGAGGACTTCCGCCGGTAGGCGAGGCCCTTTTCCACCATCCGGATGAAGAGCCACTGGTTCCACTTGTAGTATTCGGGATCGCAAGTGGCGAACTCGCGCTCCCAGGCGTAGCTGACGCCGAGCCGCTGCAGCTGCCCTTTCATGTGGGCGATATTGGCGCGGGTCGACACCTCGGGGTGGATGCCGTTCTTGATCGCGGCGTTCTCGGCCGGCAGCCCGAACGCATCCCAACCAAACGGGTGCAGCACGTTGTAGCCAAGCATCCGCTTCGTCCGCGCCATCACGTCGCCGATGATGTAATTGCGCACGTGGCCGACGTGGGCGTGCCCGGACGGGTAGGCGAACATCTCCAGGCAGTAGTACTTCGGCCGGGTGGTGTCCACCTCGACCTCGAACGCGCGGGACGACGCCCAGCGCTGCTGCCACTTCTGGTCGAGTTCCTGGGGTTTGTAGTCGGGCATGGGGTAGGAAAGGCTACGGTCTGCGGTCCTGCGGTGGGTCGCAAATCCGGAGACCGGAGGCCGACGACCGAAGACTAAAGATGCTCATTATAACTTCCAGTACCCGCCGAGATGCGGCGAGACGGCGCGGATCGTCGCCTCACCACGGACTGGCGTTGTTGTTCCCTCGGCGGCTGGCTGGCTTGCGCCGGAAGGGTTGCCCTCGAGCGCGGCAACGCTCGCACGCAGGGAGCCCGCCAGTCCCTTCAGGTCATAGCCCCCTTCCGTGACGGCGACCACCCTCCCCTGGCAGCATTCGTCAGCCACCTGCGCGATCGCGGCGGTAAGGCGGCCGAAGCAGCCGTCGCTCACCTGCATGCCGCCGAGCGGGTCGTCGACATGGGCGTCGAAGCCGGCCGAGATCAGGATCAGCTCGGGCCGGAACTGTCGCAGCACCGGCAGCGCCACGCGACCGTAGACCTGTTCGTAGTCGGCATCGCCGGCGCCGGCCGCCAGCGGCAGGTTGATGGTGAAGCCCTTCCCGGCGTCGCTACCGACCTCGTCCGCCGCGCCGGTGCCGGGATAGAAGGGGAACTGGTGCGACGAGATGAACAGCACGGACGATTCGGCGTAAAAGCTCCACTGCGTCCCGTTGCCATGATGGACGTCGTAGTCGACGATGGCGACGCGGGAGAGTCCGCGGGCGCGCGCATGCGCCGCACCGACTGCAATGTTGTTGAAGAGGCAGAAGCCCATCGCTCGGTCGCGTTCCGCATGGTGGCCGGGCGGCCGCACCACTGCCAGGGCACGGCGCGGTGCCGTGGCGTCGGCCCGCGGTGATGGCTCTGTCCCGAGGACGTGGTCGACTGCGGCGACCACCGCGCCGGCTGCCAGCGTCGCCACCACAAACGACTCCGGCGACGTGAACGTGTCCGGATCGAGCGACACGGCGCGGCCGGCGGTGTCGCGAATGAGCGCGATGTGCTCGCGGGTATGGACGCGGCCAAGTTCCAGGTCGGTGGCAGGGCGGGGCGCGAGCACGGTGCCGCCGCGGCTGCGGAACTCGTCGACGACCACCTGCATGACCTCGAACCGCTCTACCCGCTCGGGGTGCCCGGGCGGGGTGAGGTGATCGGCAAATCGCGGGCTGGTGAAGATCGTCAGCGCCATCCCGCGATGGTACAGCGAGCGAGGCCGCTACGGCGCCAGCAGGTCATGGGCGCGGCTCTCCAGCGCGAACAGCCGACGCTCGACCAGCTGCCGGGCCGTCTCGAGAGCATCGGCGGTCGCCTCGCGCGCCACCTCGATCGGCTCGCCGATCGCCAGCGCGACGGTGGCGAACGGCTTTGGCACCTGCGTGCGGTCCCAGCTCCGCGCCGTCCATGACGATGACGCTTCGAGGTGGAACGGCAGTACCGGATTGCCGGTCGCCTTGGCCAGCCACACGGCGCCCGGCTGCACCACCCGCGCCGGGCCGCGCGGGCCGTCGACGGTGAAGCCAGCGGCCCTGCCGCGCGCCATGTCGCGCACCAGCCGCAGCATCGCCTTGCGGCCGCCGTGCGAGGTCGAGCCGCGCGCGGTGCCATAACCGAACCGCTCGATGATCCGCGCGATCCACTCGCCGTCGAAGTTCTCGCTGGTGATGACGACGATACCGCGGCGCCGGAAGTAGAAGGTCGCCGGCAGGATCCGGCCGTGCCAGAACGCCATCACCGGCTGCCGCCGCGAGGCGACGATCGCCTCGAGATGATGCATGCCGTCGACGCGCCAGCGCAGCGTGTGCCCGAGCGCGTTGATGAGCGGGTAGCCGACGGCGGCGATCGCAGTGACCTGCGCCCGTTTCAGCGCCGAGTCGCTCCACTGTCGCACCTCCGCCTGCTCACTCATCGGTCACCCACGGCGGCGACGGCGGCACGGAGACACGGAGGCATTCGCTGGAGTCCTCCTGACCTCGCCGTGGCTGGTGCCGTCACGGGTTGGGGGACGCAGCGCACTCACATCCCGTTGTAGTGCGGGCCGCCACCGCCTTCCGGCGGCACCCAGGTGATCACGGCGTAGGGGTCCATGATGTCGCACGTCTTGCAGTGCACGCAGTTGGACGCGTTGATCTGCAGCTGCGGCGCGCCCTCGGCGCTCTTGACGATCTCGTAGACGTTGGCAGGACAGAATTTCGTGCAGGGATGGCCGTACTCCGGGCCGCAGATGGTGCTGCAGACCTCGGTGTGCACGCGCAGGTGTGCCGGCTGATCCTCGTCGTGCGCCGTGCCCGAATAATGCACGTTGGTCACCTTGTCGAACGTCAGCGTCCGATCGGTGCTGGTCGCATTGCTGGCCTGGGGCACCGTGCCTGCTGGCGGCGGCGTGGCGCCGACCTCGGACAGCATCTGCATCCGCTCGTGCCCGGGATGTCCCGCGAGATCGGTGAACCATCGCCCGCCGGTCAGCACCGCCGCCCCCGAGAAGGCGACGCCGGCGAGCAAGCCATGCCCGAACGCCTGGTGGACGTTCCGCACCGGGTAGAGCTCCCGACGCACCGCGCTGCCGTCGATCGCCTGCTGGTAGGACCGGAGCCGCGCCGCCGACGTGTCGCCGCTGCGTACCGCGTCGAACGCCGATTCGGCCGCCAGCATCCCGGTACGCATCGCCAGGTGGATGCCCTTCAGCCGCATCGAGTTGAGGAAGCCGCCGGCGTCGCCGGCAATCAGCCCGCCATCCATGAACGGCTGCGGGATCGTGTTCCAGCCACCCTCGGGCAACGCCTTGGCGCCGTAGCGGATCATTTGGCCGCCGGACAGCATGGCCGCCATCAATGGATGCTGCTTGAAGCGGTTGAAAGCCATGTGCGGATCGAACAGCGGATCCTTGTAGTCCAGCCCGACGACCAGGCCGAGCGACAGGTGGCCGCCGGGCAGGGCGTAGACGAATGCACCGCCGAATTCCTCCTGCCGTAGCGGGTAGCCGAGCGTGTGGATCACCGTTCCTGGTGCGACACGATCGGCCGGCACCTCCCAGAGTTCCTTCAGCCCGACGGCAAACTGCTCCGGCTGCCGTCCCGCGCCCAGTTGCAGCCGCCGCAGCAGTTGCTTGGTCAGGTTGCCGCGCACGCCGTCGCAAAAGATGGTCACCCTGGCGTTGATGTCCACGCCCGGCTCGAAGTTCGCCTTCTCCTCGCCGTGACGGCCGATGCCGCGATCGCCCGTCCGGACGCCGGTGACCCGGCTGCCATCCATCAGCACTTCCTGGCCGGCGAACCCGGTGAAGAGATCGACGCCTTCGGCTTCGACCTGATCCCAGAGCCAACGCACGAACTGGTTGAGCGAGATGATGACGTTGCCGTGGTTACGCAACGGCGGCGGGATCAGCGGCAGCGCCGCCTGCGATGTCCGGGTCAGGAAATAGACCTGTTCGGCCGCGACCGGCGTCGTTAGTGGCGCGCCGCGCGTCGCAAAGTCCGGGACCAGGTCACGCAGCGTGCTGGGGTCGAGCACCGCGCCCGACAACGAATGCGCACCCGCCTCGCGCGCCTTCTCGAGCAACGCGATCGACAGCGGCTCGCCACCGCGTTCCTTGTGCAGCTGCGCCAACCGCAGCGCCGCCGACAGGCCCGCCGGGCCGCCGCCGACGATCAGGATATCGACGTCGAGGGTGTCACGCGCTCCGTTCACCCCTTCTCCAACTCCGTCGTCAGCGCCGGCGCGATCTCGAACAGGTCGCCGACGATGCCGTAGTCGGCCACTTCGAAGATCGGCGCCTCGGCGTCCTTGTTGATCGCGACGATGGTGCGCGCGCCCTTCATGCCGACGAGGTGCTGGATCGCGCCGGAGATGCCGAGCGCGACGTAGAGCTTGGGTGAAACGGTCTGGCCCGAGCTGCCGATCTGTCGCTCCATCGGCAGCCAGCCGCTGTCGCAGATGGGCCGGGAGGCGGCAACTTCGGCGCGGAGCGCACGGGCCAGGCGTTCGGCCACGGCGATGTTCTCCTGCGACTTGATGCCGCGGCCGACCGCCACGATCCGCTCCGCCTGGGCCAGGTCGACTGCCTGGCGCGCCTCCTGGAACGGTGCCTCCGGCTGCTGACGAATCGAACCGGCCTCGATCGTCACGGCCAGCGGCGTCACCGGCGCCGCCGCGCCCCGCTGCACCGCGTCGGCACGGAAGGCGCCGATCTGAAAGGAAATGAAGAACGGGCCGTCGCCGCTTGGGCGCACCTGCGCGGCGAGCTTGCCCTGGAACATCGGCCGGGTGAAGGTCGCCGCCGCACCGGTGCCGCTGATGCCGGTCACGTCGGTGATGAGCGGCGCGCGCAGGCGTGCCGCCAGCATCGGCGCGAAGTCGCGAGTCTGGTAGGTGTGCGGCAGCAGCACGCAGGTCGGCGCCGCCTGCTGGACCACCTGCTGCAGCGCGGCCGTCATGCCGTCCGGCGTGTAGTGCGCGAGCGCCTCGTGCTCGACTGTCATCACCTCGCCGGCTCCGGCCGCGGCGAGTTCGCCGGCCGCGGCGGACACCGAGTCGCCAACAATCACCACCTTGATCGGCATGCCGCCGGCGAGCGCCTGTGCCGCCGCAACCGTTTCCCAGCTGGCGCGATTGAGCACGCCGCCGCGCTGTTCGGCGACGACCAGGATCACAGCGCCCTCGCGTCGTCGCGCAGCCGCTGCACCAGCTCGCGCGCGGCTTCGGCGGGTGAGCCGGTGATCATCTGCGTCTGCTTGCTGCGCGCCGGCACCGCCAGCGACAGGATCTGCTGCGACGGCTGCAGCCCGCCCGGCAGCGGCACCTTGCGGATCTCCTTCTTCTTGGCCGCCATGATGCCCTTGAGCGTCGCGTAACGCAGCTGGTTGATGCCGCTCTGGATTGTCAGGAGTGCCGGCATCGGCAGTCCGATCCACTGAAACCAGCCGCCCTCGAGCTCGCGCTTGATCCGCAGCGCCCCGTCCTGCACCTGCACGTCCATGATGATGGTCGAATGCGGGATGCCGAGCCGCTCGGCGAGGACGACGCCCATTTGCGCGTGCCCCTGGTCGTCGGACTGCAGCCCCGTCAGCACCAGGTCGAACTGCTCGCCGGCCATCGCGGCGGCGAGCGCGTCGGCGGTCATCGCGGCATCGGCGGCGCCAAGCGCCGCATCCTCGACGTGCAGCGCGCGATCGGCGCCGCGCGCGAGCGCCTCCCGGATCACCTGCTGCACCCGGCTCGGACCCGCCGAGCAGACCACCACCTCGCCGCCATGCTTCTCGCGCAGGCGCAACGCCTCCTCGAGCGCATAAGCGTCGGGTTCGTTCATTTCGTAGCTGACGTCCTGCTCGCGAATCCACGTCCTGTCGTCGTTCAGGCGTGGCTGCCACTCGCGGGTCGGCACTTGCTTGATGCAGACGGCGATCTTCATGGGTGTCCAGTCTCCGGGCTCCGGAACACGGTCTCCGGTGAGTGTCGACGGCAGCCGATCGGGCAGGGCTGAAGACTGTAGCCCGAAGACCTACTCGCTGTACTTCTTGAACAGCAGGACGGCGTTGGTGCCACCGAAGCCGAAGGAGTTCGACAGCGCGTACTCGATCTCGAGCTGCCGCCCGACATGCGGCACGTAATCGAGGTCGCATTCGGGATCCGCTTCGTCGAGATTGACGGTCGGCGGGACGACGCCTTCATGCACGGCGAGGGCGCTGATGCCGGCCTCCAGGCCGCCGGCGCCGCCGAGCAGGTGGCCGGTCATCGACTTGGTCGAGGAGATGACCAGGCGCTGCGCGTGCTCGCCGAAGCACTTCTTGATGGCGAGGGTCTCGAGCTTGTCGTTGTACGGTGTCGAGGTGCCGTGCGCGTTGATGTACTGAACGCGGTCCGGCGTGATGCCGGCCTTCTTGAGCGCCATGCCCATCGCCCGGGTCGCCCCCTCCGCGTCTTCCGACGGCGCGGTCATGTGATAGGCATCGCCGGTCAGGCCGTAGCCAACCACCTCGGCGTAGATCGGAGCGCCGCGGCGGCGTGCGTGCTCCAGTTCCTCCAGGATGACGACGCCGGCGCCTTCGCCGATGATGAAGCCGTCGCGACCCTTGTCGAACGGGCGGCTCGCCCGCTCCGGCTCGTCGTTGCGCGTCGACAGCGCCCGCAGCGCTGCGAACCCGCCGACGCTCATCGGGGTGATCGCCGCCTCCGAGCCGCCGGAGATCATGGCGGTCGCGTCACCGCGACGGATGATCTCGAACGACTCGCCGATCGCATGCGCCGAAGCCGAGCAGGCGGTACAGGTCGCCAGGTTGGGTCCCTTGGCGCCAAAACGGATGGACACCTGGCCGGCAGCCAGGTTGATGATCGCCGACGGGATGAAGAACGGCGAGATCTTGCGCGGCCCGCCTTTCAGCAGCGCCTCGTGCTCGCGCTCGATGGTGATGAAGCCACCGATGCCCGAGCCGAGGAACACGCCGACCTCGGTCGCGTTCTCCGCGGTGATCGCCAGCCCGGCATCGTCGAGCGCGAACTGGGACGCGGCGATCGCGTACTGGATGAAGACGTCCATCTTCTTGACGTCCTTCTTCTCGACGAACTGCAGCGGATCGAAGCCCTTGACCTCCGCCGCAATCTGCGCCGCGTAGGCGCTGACGTCGAACTTGGTAATCCGGCTGATGCCGCTGCGGCCCGCCTTCAGCGCCTCCCACGTGGCGCTGGTGCCGATCCCGAGCGACGACACCAGGCCGATGCCGGTAATGACGACCCGCCTGCTCAACAGTCCTCCATCTTCGATGCGAAGATGCACCAGTTACTTCTTGGACTTCGCGTGCGCCTCGATGTAGTCGACCGCTTCCTTGACGCGGGTGATCTTCTCGGCGTCCTCGTCCGGAATCTCGATGCCGAACTCTTCCTCGAACGCCATGACGAGTTCGACCGTGTCGAGCGAATCGGCGCCGAGGTCATCGACGAACGACGCGTCCGCGGTCACTTCTTCCTCGTCGACACCGAGCTGCTCGACGATGATGCTCTTCACCTTGTCTGCGACGGCCATGCAATCTCCTCCAGATAAACCAATGCTCAATGCCGGATGCGCATTGCGCCTCCGGCATCGGCTACATGTACATGCCGCCGTTGACGGCCAGTACGTGACCTGTAATATACGACGCCTCATCGGAGGCGAGAAAACAAACCGCGGCGGCGATGTCCGCCGGCGTGCCGATGCGGCCGAGCGGGATCTGCGACGCCCACTCACCCTGGGCCTTGTCGGTGATCGCCCGGGTCATGTCGGTTTCCACCAGCCCGGGCGCGACGACGTTGACCGTGATGTTGCGCGAGGCGAGCTCCTTTGCCAGCGACTTGCTGAAGCCGATCAGCCCGGCCTTCGAGGCAGCGTAGTTGGCCTGGCCGGCGTTGCCGGCCTGGCCGACGACGGAGCTGACGCTGATGATGCGGCCGGCGCGCTGCTTGACCATCGGCTTGATCACCGCCTGCACGCAGGTGAACGCCGCCGTCAGGTTCGTGGCAATCACCTGGTCCCAGTCGTCGCGCTTCATGCGCAGCATCAACTGGTCGCGGGTGACGCCGGCGTTGTTGACCAGCACGTCGATGCGGCCGTGCCGCTGCAGGACACCGGCAATCATCGCCTCGACCGATGCGGCATCGGTGACGTCGAGCGTCGCCAGTTCGCCGCGGCCGCCGGCCTGTTCGATCGCCGTCACCGTGTCAGCGGCATTGTCGCCGCGCGCCGCGGCGACCACCTGCGCGCCGCCGCCGGCCAACTGCATCGCGATCGCCCGGCCGATGCCGCGCGAGGCGCCGGTGACAACCGCTACTTTTCCGCTGAAATCGAACATGCAGCCATGACCGCGGCGAGATCGTCAGGGGACCCGAAGTGGACGACGTGAGCGTCCTTGTGGATCTTGCGGACCAGGCCGCTCAAGATCGCGCCCGGACCCACCTCAACATACGTGGTGACGCCCTCGGACGCAAGGCGCTGTACCACCTCTTCCCAGCGTACCGGCGCCGACACCTGCCGGACGAGCGCGTCGACCGCCGACCAGGCCTCGCGCTTCACGCGCGCGTCGACATTGGCGACAATCGGCACGCGCGGATCGCGCGCCGGCAAGTCGCGCAGCTCCGGTTCGAGCCGGGCCTCCGCCGGCGTCATCAAGGCGCAGTGGAACGGAGCGCTCACCGCCAGCGGGACGGTGCGCCGGGCGCCAAGTGCCTTCGCCCGTTCGGCGGCCCGGTGCACGGCGGCAGCGCTACCGGCAATCACCACCTGGCCATGGCCGTTGATGTTGGCCGGGCTGACCACTTCCCCTTCCGCCGCTTCGTCACACGCCTGCTGCACGATCGCCGGTGAGGCGCCGAGAATGGCCGCCATTGCACCCTGGCCGACCGGCACCGCCTCCTGCATGTAGCGGCCACGGCGCTGCACGATGCCGACGGCATCGGCAAAGTCGAGGGTGCCGGCGGCAACGTTGGCCGAGGTACTCACCGAGGCTGTGCCCGGCAACGAAGTCCGGCTGCAGCCCCTGGGCCGCCAGCACGCGCCAGGCGGCGATGCTGGTGGCGAGGATCGCCGGCTGGGTAATCTCGGTGAGCGTCAGCTGCTCCTCGGGACCCTCGAAGATGATGTGGCGCAGCGACGCGCCGCGCGCCGCCGCGGCCTGGCTGTCGAACGCCGCATCGGCCTCGTCGAACGCCGTGCGCGCCTCGGCGTAGCTGTCGGCGAGCGCCTGGCCCATGCCGACCTTCTGCGAACCCTGGCCCGGAAAGATGAATGCGATCACTGGTGGGACACCGAGGCGCCGGCAATCTCCTGCTCGGCGCGGGGGATGAAGTCACTGGTGGCGAACCGGTAGGCCATGGCCACCGCGTTGCGCACCGCCTTGGACGACGACCGGCCATGACCGACCACCGCCAGCCCGGCGACGCCGAGCAGCGGCGCGCCGCCATACTCCGAGTAGTCGACGCGGCGGCGGAAGCGGCGGAACGCGCGCCGCGACAGCAGGTAGCCGACCTGGCTCGAGAACGTGCCCTGCAGTTCCTCGCCGAGCAGCGCCTCGACGGCGTCGACCAGCCCTTCGCTGGTCTTGAGCACTACGTTGCCGGTGAAACCGTCGCAGACGATGACGTCGGCCGAGCCGCTGTAGATCTCGCGCCCCTCGACGTTGCCGATGAAGTTGAGGGCCGATGCCTTCAGCAACTGATGCGCCTCTCGCGTCAATTCGTTGCCCTTGGTCTCTTCTTCACCAATCGACAGCAGGCCGATGCGCGGCCGTTCGACATCGAGCGCCAGGCGTGCATAGACGCCGCCCATGACCGCAAACTGCAGCAGGTGCTGTGGCCGGCATTCGACGCTGGCACCGGCATCGAGCAGGACGGCCGGCCGCTCGCGCGTCGGGATCGTCGTCGCCAACGCCGGACGATCGACGCCGGGAATCATGCCGAACGCGGCATACGCGGCCATCACCGTGGCGCCGGTATGGCCGGCGCTGAACAACGCCGCCGCTTCACCGCGCGCCACGAGATCGGCCGCCACCCGGATCGACGCGCCCGGCTTGCGCCGCAGCGTCGCCGCCGGCGGCTCGGTCATGCCGACCACGTCGGGAGCTTCCACGATCTGAATGGGAAGGTCGCGCCAGTCCGCGTGCACGGCGAGCGCCGCCTCGATGCGGCGCGTGGCGCCGACGAGCGCCACCTGCACGTCGAAGTGGCGCGCCGCCGAGACGGCGCCGTCGACGATGGTTGCCGGCGCGTGATCACCGCCCATCGCGTCGACCGCGATGCGGATGGTGGCCGTTGCGCTATTCCTCGCTGACCGGACGAACCTGCCGCTGGTTGTAATAGCCGCAGTGCGGGCAGATGCGGTGCGGCGCCTTCGGCTCGTGGCACTGCGCGCAGAGGTTGGTGGCGGCCGCGGTCAGGGTGTCGTGCGTGCGGCGCTTGGCAGTCCGCGTCTTCGAGTGGCGTCGCTTCGGATTCGGCATGTTCGTTATCTATGATTCGCGTGTCAGTTGCTTCAGCACCGCCAGCCGCGGGTCTTCCCACTGCGGCGTACAGTCGCACGTGCCGGTGTTCAGGTTCGTGCCGCACTGCGGGCACAAGCCCTTGCAGTCGTCGCCGCACAGCGGCTTCATCGGCAGCGCGAGGTAGAACTGTTCGCGCAGCACCTGGTTGAGGTCGATCTGCTCGTCGCGGTAGTAGCTGGTCTCGAGATCCTCGTCGTCCACCTCACGCTCAGACTCGGCGTTCATCGCCGACGCCGGGTAGAACCGCAGGTCGAACGAGGCATCCACCGGCATCCGGAACGGTTCCAGGCACCGGCTGCACCCCAGCTCCAGCTCCGTTGTCGTCTTGCCGATGAGACGGAACTTCTCCTTGTCCTTGTGGATGTCGAACGACACATGGACAGGAGTGACGATCCGGTAGGCATCGCCGGCGTCGGCGACGTCCGCAGGTTCGAACGTCCGCTCGAAGTGGCTGACGGGTTGACGGTACCGGGTTAGGTCCAGAAGCATAAGGGGTCCCCTGCCGCGAAATCCTGCGAAAGGCAGACCGTCAATTATAGCTGATTCCAGCGGATCGGGCCGATCCAGGGCTTCGGGATGAACAGGCGCTCGTAGAGGGTGACGGCAAACCGATCGGTCATGCCGGCAACGAAATCCTTGACGGCAACGTCCAGCCCCTCCCCTTCCAGGATGCGGATATCGACGAATTCCTCCGGCCGCTCGCGCACCTTTTCCCACAATCCGCCGAGAATGCCGGTTGCCTTGCTGAACTCGGCCGTCGCCATCTCGTTCTCGTAGACCGCCTCGAACAGGAAGGAGCGCATCGCCAGGGTCGCCTCCAGGATCGCATCGCTCATCCGGATCTCGGCCAGCCCGGCCGCCTGCGTCTCGGTGACCACGTCCTTCACCATCCGGGCGATCCGCGACGACGCCGAGTCGCCGAGGGTGGCCACCGCATCGGCCGGCAGTGCGGCTTCCTCGAGCACCCCGGCCCGCACCGCGTCGTCGATGTCGTGGTTGACGTAGGCGATCAGGTCCGCAACCCGCATGATTTGCCCCTCGAGGGTGGCGGACCGCTTCTCCGCCGCCATGCCGACCGGCGCGCCGTTCTTGCCCTTCGAGTGACGGCCGATACCGTCGCGCACTTCCCACGTCAGATTCAGGCCGCGCCCCTCGTTCTCGAGCACGTCGACGATCCGCAGACTCTGTTCGTAATGGCGGAAGCCGCCCGGCATCAGCTGGTCGAGCACGCGTTCGCCGGCGTGGCCGAACGGTGTATGACCGACGTCATGGCCGAGGGCAATGGCCTCGGTCAGCTCCTCGTGCAGCCGCAGCACCTTGGCCATCGTCCGGGCAATCTGCGACACTTCGAGCGTGTGGGTGAGGCGGGTGCGGTAGTGATCGCCGGCCGGGGCGAAGAACACCTGCGTCTTGTGCTTGAGACGGCGGAAGGCCTTGCTGTGAATGACCCGGTCGCGGTCATGCTGGAACGCCGGCCGGATGTCGTCCTCTACTTCCGCCCGCAGGCGCCCGCGCGACGCGGCACTCTTCGCCGCCTGCGGTGCCAGCGTTTCGAGCTCGCGCCGTTCGAGCGACTCACGGATGGTCGACACCCCAATCCTCCACTGTCCTGGTCCACCTGAAGGTGGATGCTACGTTACGGCGCGACGATGAGCGGCAGGAAGCTCGTGCCATTCGCGAGCGCACCGACACCGAAATTGAGCGCGAGCGTCTGCCCGAGATCGGCATAGGTCGGGCGCGTGCCAAGGTCCACCTCGCGACGCACCCCGTCGCCATCGACCAGCAGCGGCACATGCTCGCGCGCATGATCGGTGCTCGGCGTCGTCGGATCGTTGCCGTGGTCGGCGGTGATCACCAGCAGATCCGAGCGGCGCATCGCGGCACGTATTGCCGGCAGCCGGGCATCGAAGCGTTCGAGGTTGGCAGCATAGCCGGCGACGTCGTTGCGATGGCCGTAGAGTGCGTCGAAATCGACGAGATTGACGAAGATGAGGCCGCGGTCCACGTCAGCCATCATCTCGAGCAGACGGTCGACACCCTCGTCGTCGCTCGCCGTCGGCGCGGTGCGCGTGATACCGCGGCCGGCAAACAGGTCGTTGATCTTGCCGACCGAGACCACCGGCACACCCTGCGCAGCGAGGCGATCGAGCAGCGTCTCGCCGACCGGATCGAGTGCGTAGTCGTGCCGGTTGGCGGTGCGGCGAAACGCGCCAGGCTCGCCGACAAACGGCCGCGCGATCACCCGGCCGACGCCGAGACCGCGGCCGACCAGGTCGAAGGCAGTCTCGCAGATCCGGTATTGCTCGGCGATGGAAATGACCTGCTCGTGCGCGGCGATCTGGAAAACGCTGTCGGCGGACGTGTAGACAATCGGCTTGCCGGTGCGCACGTGCTCCGCGCCGAGTTGCGCGATGACCTCGGTGCCCGAAGCGACCACGTTGCCGAGGGTGGCGCGGCCGATACGGCGTTCGAACTCGGCGATCAGGTCGGCCGGAAACCCGTGCGGAAACGTCGGGAACGGCCGCTCGAGGATGATGCCCATCATCTCCCAATGACCGGTGACGGAATCCTTGCCCGCCGAGGCCTCCGCCATGCGCCCGAATGCACCCGGACCTGGCGCCGGCGCGACCGTGTCGAGGTGGACGATGCGGTCGAGGCCGAGACGGCGCAGATGCGGCAGGCGCAGTCCGACCGCGCGCGCGATGTTGCCCAGGGTGTTGCTGCCCGTGTCACCGTAGGCCGCGGCATCCGGCAACTCGCCGCAGCCGACGCTGTCGAGCACGATCAGGATGACGCGCGGGAACGGTGTCAGGATTGCGGCGATGAGAAGTAGTTCGCGACCGACCGCCGCGTCTCGATCGTGGCGATGGCGTGCTTGAAGAGCAACTGGTCGGCGCCGTCGACGTCGATGATGACGGCGAACTTGTCGAAGTTCTTGATGCGCGCGTCGAAGTGGCGGCCGTCCATCAGCCAGATGGTGACCGGAAGACGGTCGCGCCGCGCGTAATTGAGGAACACGTCCTGGATGTTGGGTTGCGCCGCGGACGCGGGTCGCTCTTCCGAAACCTGGGCCATCAGATGGCGTCTCCTTGCAGGCGCATCACTGGGATCGTCATCTCGACATGCTGCAGCGTGTCCGGCCGTTCGCCGGGACCGTCAAACCACCTAAGGTTAGGCTCTTTGCGAAACCAGATCAACTGCCGGCGCGCGTAGCGGCGGTTCTCCTGGATGATGAGCGCACGCGTCGCCGCTTCGTCACGCACGCCGCGCCGCATCTCCATCACCTGTCGATAGACGAGCCCGCCGAACGGCCGCGCCGTCGCCGGCACACCACGGGCAAGCAGTGCCTCCACCTCAGCGACGATGCCGCGCGAGAACTGTTCTTCGACCCGTCGCGTCACCCGCTCCACCGTCATCGCCATCGGCAGCTGCAGCGCAACGGCGACGACGGTGCAGTCGGCGATCGGCGACTGCGTATCGGCGAAGTGCAGCGTCAACGGCCGGCCGGTGAGACGGAACACCTCGAGCGCACGCACCAGCCGCTTGCGATCGCGCGACGCGATCCGTTGCGCCGACTCGGGATCGACACGCCGCAGCATCCGGTGCAGCCGCTCGGGACCACGCCGCTCGGCAACCTTGTCGAGCCGGGCGCGCAGCGCCTCGTCGGCGCCCGGGCCCGGGAACAGCCCGCGCGTCAGCGCGCGGTAGTACAAGCCGGTGCCGCCCACCACGATCGGCAGCCGGCCGCGGCCGTGAATCTCGCGCACCAGCCGCGCCGCGTCGTGCGCAAACTGCGCAGCCGTGTAAACCTCGGTTGGATCGCAGATGTCGATCAGGTGGTGCGGAATGCCGCGGCGGGCCGCGACCGGCAGCTTGTCGGTGCCGATATCGAAGCCGCGATAGACGGCGGTCGAGTCGCAGTTGATGATCTCGCCGCCATGCCGCTCGGCCAGCGCCAGGCCGAGCGCGCTCTTGCCCGACGCAGTGGGGCCGAGCACGGCAAGCACGAGGCCATTGGCGATCGTCAATCGTCGATTTCCGCGTCGCTGACGCCGCCGCTGGTCACACCCGCCAGGCAACGTAGAGCACCACTGCGGCGAGCAGGATGATCAAGCCGAGTTGCTGGGTGCGGGTCGGCAGCATCGCCGGCTACTGTCCTGAGCCGGGCGGCGTCTCGTTGTAGTAGAACGTGACCGTGAACAGCGCCTTCTCGTCGGGGTACTCGGGCGGCAGTGGTTCGGTCGGGTTCGAACCGAGGATGGCGTTGAAGGCGGCGCGATTGAAAGCGTCGATGCTGGACGGGTCGACGACCGCGACGTCGCTGATGCGGCCGGACTTGTGGATGTTGAACTGCAGCACGACACGGCCGCGGAAGGTCATCGCCGCCTGCGGCACGAGCCAGTTGCGCCGCACCTGGGCGACGAAGCGGCGCAGCCATGGGCCGAACTCGACGCCTTTGGTGTCGAACTGGATTTCCGACCCCGGGTCGTTCTTGCCGCCCTGCGGGTTGTTGAAGGTCTCGTTCTGGACGTAGCGCTGCAGGTTGCGCAGCGCATCGCCCAGCCTGCCGGGCGGCGCCGGCCGAGGCGCTTCGACCTGCCGCGGCAGCCCGGTATCGGCCGGCGGCAGGTTGCGGGCAATCTGTTCCTCGGGCTTCGGCGGCTCGGGCGGCTGCGGCTGCGGGTTCTCGGGGCCGCGTGCCTGTTCCGGCGGCGGCGCCGACTCCGTCCGTTCCGCCGAATTGCCGCGCGAAAATGGCAGCGGGTTCTGCGGCGCCGGCGCTGCCTCCGGCGCCTGGGCGCGACGGTCGAGATCCGACAGCTCGGCGCGTTGCGGCGGCCGCGACTGCACGTCCACCCGGGGCTGCACGAACACGAACGTCGCCCGATCCTGCTCCCGCCGCTGCTCCGCCAGTTGCCGCTCGCGCTCCAGTTCCTCCGGGCTCTCGGAGAAGATCGGCAGGCGCGGCGCAAAGGCCAACGCCGCGATCACCGCCAGATGCACCAGGACAGAGAAGATCGTCCCTTCGCGGCGCGAGATGGCGCTGCCGACGACGAGCTCGTCCTGATAGCGATCGTCGAGATCGAAATGAATCACGGGATGGACTGAAAATTATAACACTCGGCTGGACAGTAACTTAGGGCGGTGACTCAGCTGCGAGTTGGTGGTTGGTGGTTGGTCGTTGCTGGTCACACGTCGCGGCCTTCGTCAACCCGGCGGTTGCAAGCCGGCGAGGCATCACCACCAACCACCAACCAATTAACTACGCTTTCTCGGCCGTATACAGGTAGACGATGCCCATCGTCAGCGGGACGGCGCGAACCTGGGCGAATCCGCTCTGTCGCAGGATTGTCATGAACTGGTCGGGCGGCGGGAACGTGCCGACCGAGGCGGGCAGGTAGGAATACGCCGCGTTGTGCCCGGAGATCATGCGGCCGACCAGCGGCAACATGTACTTGAAGTACCACAAGTAGAGGGCGCTGACGCCCGGGATGCGGGGCACGCCGAACTCGAGGATGGCCAGCCGGCCGCCCGGACGGAGCACCCGCGCCATCTCGGCACACGCAATCTCCGGCTTCTGCACGTTGCGGATGCCGAATGCAACCGTCACGGCGTCGGCGCTGCGGTCGGCCACCGGCAAGCGCATCGCGTCGCCGCGCACCAGAGCGATACGGCCATCCTCGGCGGCGGCGGTCACCTTGCGGCGGCCGAGCGAGAGCATGGCCCCGGCGAAGTCGACCCCGAGCACGCGCGCCGCGCCGGTGCCCTTGCGCGCCTCGAGCGCCACGTCGGCGGTGCCGGTACAGACGTCGATCAGCGTCTCCCGTCCGGTGAACTGCAGTGACCGGATCGCGCGCGCGCGCCAGCGCTTGTCGATGCCGGCGCTGAGCAGGTGGTTGAGCAGGTCGTAGCGCGGCGCGATCGCATCGAACATGCCCGAGATGCGATCGGGCGCCTTGTCTGGTGATTTCAGGATCGGCACGGCTGGATGTGGGCCACGGAGGGGACGGAGAGCATCAACGCCACGGAGAACACGAAAGGAATGCTAGCCAACGTAGAGCGCAAGGGCCGTCGACGCGAAGTAGACGATGCCCACCCAGCCGTTCAAGTCGAACGCGCGCTTCACCTGCGAGAGATCGGTGTCGCTGACCAGTGACTGCTCGTAGGCAAGCAGCACTGCGACAAAAGCAACGCCGACGAGATACAGCGCCGGCAGCGCCGCCGCCTGCCACAGCCAGGCCATCGCCACGACCGTCGCCACGTGCATGACCCGCGACAGCGTGATCGATCGCCGCACGCCGAAGCGCGTCGGGATCGAGCGCAAGCCGGCGCGCAGATCGAAGTCGACGTCCTGGCAGGCATAGAGGATGTCGAAGCCGCCGACCCACAGTCCGATCGCCGCGCCGAGCAGCCAGGGCTCCGCGCCGGCGCCGCCGCCCGCCGCAATCCAGCCGCCGACCGGCGCAACCGCCATCGCCAGCCCGAGGAACATCTGCGTGTACGCGGTGTAGCGCTTGGCGAGCGAATACCAGAAGACGATGCCGAGCGCCACCGGCGACAGCGCCAGGCACAGCGTGCTGAGGCGGGATGCGGCGAACACCAGGATCGCCGAAGACACGGCGACGAAGATGGCTGCTTCCGTGCTGCTCATGGCGCCGCGCGGCAACTCGCGCATTGCCGTGCGCGGGTTCAGCGCGTCCCAACGGGCATCGACCAGGCGGTTGAACCCCATCGCGGCGCTGCGGGCGCTGACCATGCTGACGACGATCCAGCCGACCTGCGCCCACGAGAACGGCGCCGTTCGCCACGCGAGCAGCGCACCGGTGAGCGCGAACGGCAGCGCGAACACGGAGTGGCTGAAACGGACAAACGACAGGTAGGTGGCAATCCGCGGCATCGCGGCTACGCGTCCAGCCACTGGACCATCGACGGCTCGACGCCGCTGACCAGGAACTCCGCCACGTCGGTCACCCCTTCCGGCACCCGCACGGCGATCAACCGTGCCAGCTTCCCGGCTTCGATCGACCCGTAGTCGCGCTCGAAGCCGAGTGCGCGGGCGCCGATCAACGTGGCGCTCTCGAGCAGCCGGCTCGCCGGGACGCGCGGCGCCAGCCGCCGCGCCTCGGCGAGCTCCGAGAACAGGTTCAGGTCTGGTGCGCTCGCCAGGCTGTCGGTGCCGAAGGCCACGTCCACGTCCATGGCGTAGAACGCCTCGATTGGCGGCGAGCCGACGCCAACGTAGCGATTGCTGCGCGGGCACGAGACGACGGTGACACCGAGCGACGCGAGATGACCGAGATCGTCGCCATCGAACTGGACGCCATGCACCGCCAGCACGCAGCGATCGAGGAAGCCGAGATCGGTGAGATAGGTGACCGGCGACACGCCAGGGGCGCGCCAGTCCTCTGCCCAGGCACCCAGATCCTGGAGCAGGGTGCGCCAGCCGCCGCTGCCCTTGCGGATGAATTCGAGCTCCTCCGGCGACTCACCGAGATGCACGCTCGAGACGTGCGGCGGGTGCTCGTCGATGTCGGCGCGGATGGCGGTGAACAGCGCCGGCGATACCGAGTACGGCGCGTGTGCCGCAAGGCTGATGCGCACCGGCGCGGCCGGGCCGGCATCGCCGTCACATTCCTTCATCGTCGCCCGTGCCGCAGCGATCCGCTTGTCCACATCCAGCTCGTTGAAACCGAGCAGCTCGTAGAACACCTGCGCCGCCAGGCCGCTGTCGCGCAGCAGCGCTACCGTCACCAGCGTGTTGCTGATGTCGCCGAACAGGCCCGTGCCACTGGCGCGCGCCTGCTGGATCGCCAGCTTCGCCGCGTCCAGAATCAGCGGCGCCACCGGGTCGGGCATCTTCCGCCGCGCCGCCATCAGCGAGCGGATCCACTCGAGGAACTCCTCACCGGGCGGGATGATGCCGTGCAGGTAGGAGAGTTCGAGGTGGCGTGTGCGCGTTGACCAGCGCCGGCAGCACCGCCACGCGCCCGAGGTCCACCGCGTCGCCGATGACGCCCGCCGCATCGGCAGCGACGGCGACGATGCGGCCGCTGTCGACCGTGATGCACCCGTGCCGGATCGGGTCGTCCGCGATCGGCAGCACCCACTCGGCGAGGAATCGACGACCAGGTGTCAAGCGAGTCCATGCCGGTTGCCCCGGCTCATTGGCGGGCCACCCGAAGCTGCTTGCCGGCCCGGCTGCGCGCCGGGTAGTTCTTCAGCTCCTCGGGCACCGTGGTGTCACCGTCGACGCGCGCCGTGGCCAGGGACAGCATCCGCGGCACGTTCCGTTCACGCACGATCGGGTCGCCGAGAATCTCGTAGTGCATGTTCCGCCGCTTCGCCGTGAAGCCGGCGTCCTCGATGTTGACGACGATCTCGAGCTCGTCCATGCAGTAGCTCGCGCCGGCAGCACGGACGACGTTCTCCTCGATCATCACGCTGCCCATGTCGTTGGCGCCGAACGCCAGGCTCAGCTGGCCAACCTTGCCGCCCTGCGTCACCCACGACGCCTGCAGATTGTCGAAGTTGTCCAGGATGATCCGGGCCAGGGCCAGGGTGCGCAGGTAATCGACGCCAGTGGCTTCGTCGCCGCCATGCTCGGTGTGATCCGGCTGGTAGCTCCAGGTGATGAAGGCGGTAAAGCCGTCGGTGTCGTCCTGCAGATCCCGCAACCGCATCATGTGCTCGATGCGCTCCTCCGCCGTCTCCACGGTCCCGTACATCATCGTCGCCGTGGTGCGCAGGCCGGCGCGATGCGCCTCGCGCATGACGTCGAGCCACTCGTCGGCGGACGCCTTGCTGTAGCAGTTGAGCAATTTACGGACGCGGTCAACGAGGATCTCCGCGCCGCCGCCCGGAATGCTGTCGAGCCCCGCGGCGACCAGCCGCTCGATCACGGTCGGCACCGGGATCTGGTTCAGCCGGGCGATGTGCAGGACCTCCGGCGGCGAGAGCGCATGCAGCTTGAAGTCCGGGTAGCGCGACTTGACCGAGCGGAACAGGTCCTCGTACCACGCAATCGGCAGGTCGGGATTGTGCCCGCCCTGCAGCAGCAGCTGGTTGCCGCCGACGGCAATCGTCTCGTCGATCTTGCGGAAGATCTCCTCGAAGCCGAGCACGTAGCCGTCGCTGGCGCCGACGGTGCGGTAGAACGCGCAGAAATTGCAGCGTGCGACGCAGATGTTCGTGTAGTTGACGTTGCGGTCGATGATGTAGGTGACGACCCGGTCTGGATGCTTGCGGGTCCGGATCGTGTCGGCCAGGTGGCCGAGCAGGTGCGTCGGCGCGTCCCGATAGAGCGCCAGCGCCTCGGCGGCATCGACGCGCCCGCCGCCCAGGACCTTGTGTGCGATCTGTTCTATGTGCATCGGCCGCTGACATGCACGAACCCACACAGCCGCCGCGGGCACCCTGTGGTTCGTGTCACTAAAAGAACTCCAGCCGGCGTTGCGGGCCGATGCCCAGGCCGGCGGCATAGTCGAGAAACAACTGGAGTCCGGCGGCTTCTGCGGCACCGAGCCCGTACCTCACATTATCCCTTAGGTAGGCCTCGGCCCGGCCGACGACCGCGGCGTCGCCGCCACCATATTCCCGGGCAATTGCCGGGGTATTGCGCACCCCGATCGCCTGGGCCTCCTGCAGTGCCTTGATGTCCGCCGGGCCGACCGCCCCGGCCCGGCCGGTCCAGGCGGCGTAGATGAACGGCAGCCCGCTCAGTTGGGTCCACTGCTCGCCAAGATCGATCTTCTGCAACCCCAGCGCGTGGTGGTCGGCGTCGAAGGCCGGATCGCCAATCAGCAGCCCGGCATCGTAGTCCCGGGTCATCGCCGCCAGGTCGGGGCCGTGTGGAACGAACTCGGGCGCTATACGAAAATGGTGGTGACACAGCACGCGCACCAGCGACACCGAGGTCCGCGAGCTGGTGTCGAGGGCAATGGTCCGGACCTCGCCGATCGGCATGCGCGTGTACAGGGCGACCGAGGCGATCGGCCCACGCGAGCCGATGCCGACGCCGGGCACGAACCGGTATTCTGGCGACTGCAGGTATTCGATCGACGGAATCAGGCCCAGATCGACGGAGCCGTCGTGCAACAGGGATGCGCACACGGCGGGCAGGTCATAGCGCACCTCCCACTGCTCCGGCGCACGATCCAGCGCCCAGGTAAGCGGACGGGCATTGAGGTAGCCGACCGCGCCGATACGGAGTGGCGGCATCAGGCCTGGACCGCGAACCGGCCGTCGCGCTCGAAGGCGCTGAACCCCGCCGCCTCGATGTTGCGGCGTACGTCCTCCAGCGGCGCCCGGCGTCGTCCCTCCGGCGCCTCGTCCGACGCCGAGACACCGTCGAGGTCGTCGGCGCCGAACGTCAGCGCCACCTGGGCCAGCTTTGGACCGTACCGCAACCAGTCGACCTGGACGGTCGGAATCGCCGGCGCCGCGAGCCGCGCCACCGCAACCATCTTGACGTCCTCGTAACCAGTGGTTGGGCGGAAGCTGTCGAGAACCAGCGGCAGCGGGTTGAGGGCGCGGATGCCGCCGAAGCGTTGCTGCCAGGCCGCCGCGCGCAGCAGCAACGCCGTCCGCTCCGCCAGCGGCGCGCGCGCAACAGTCAGTCGCAGGTCGGTGAAGCCGGCCTGCTGCAACGCGGCGATTGCCGCACCATCCTCGGGCAAGGTGTCGAGCGCAAGGTCGGCCAGCGCGTCGAGGCCGGCGTCACGCAGGTCGGACAGCACCGCCGCTGCCGGCCGCGAGTCGGCGGCGGCGAACCGGCTGACGTCCTGCCACGAGAACGCCGACACCAGCCGCTCGCCGGCGATGGCGCGAGCGCCTGCGACCGCGGCAACTGCATCGGCCAGCAGCTCCGGTGCGGCGCCGAGGCGCAGCTCGCGCGCGGCCGGCGGCGCCGGCGCCGTGACCTCGCCGGCGCCCGGCGTCCAGACGCGCAGGTAGGTGACGCGCGTACCGTGCAGCTGCCGGCGCACGGTGTCGGCCATCATTCCCAGCGCGAGGATGTCGGGCGTGGCCGCCAGCTCGTGAATCTCCTCCGCGGCGAGCTGTTCACCCGCGGTGACGCGCTCCATCTGCTGTTCGAACATGGTTGTCTGCATTCGTTGACCGCCTTAGGCGGCGCCGATCTGGTCGGCGATGCGCGTCGCCAGCGCCAGGGCATCACGTCCGGCCGTTCCGGTCACCAGCGGCGCACGGCCGCTGCGCAGCGCTGCGACAAAGTCTGCGAGCTCGCGCTGCAGCGGTTCCTGTTGCGGCACGTCCATCTTGCCCCCCTGGATCGTCGGCCGGCCGTCCGCCGGCACGAGCCGGTAGACCTCCACCTCCTGCGCGCCGAAATCGATCGACACGTACGAGTCGCGCTGGAAGAAACGCGCCTTGCGCACACGGTCGCGACTGATACGGCTCGCCGTCAGGTTGGCGATGCAGCCGGACGCGAATCGCAACCGCACGTTGGCGATGTCGGTCTTGTGCGTGAGCACGTTCACGCCGACGGCTTCAACCGATTCCACCTCGGAAGCCACCGAGGCCAGGAGCAGGTCGAGGTCGTGGATCATCAGGTCGAAGATGACGTCGATGTCGAGGCTCCGCTCCGGGAACGTGCCAAGCCGGTGCACCTCGATGAAGCGCGGTGCCGAAACCAGCGGCAACGCCGCGACGACCGCCGGGTTGAACCGTTCGGTGTGCCCGGTGGCAATCACCGCATTGTGGCGCGCCGCTGCCGCCAGCAAACGGTCGGCCTCGGCCATCGACGCGGCGAGCGGCTTCTCGATCAGGACGGCCACGCCGCGCTCGATGAACGGCAGCGCCACGTCGACGTGGGCCACCGTCGGCACCGCGACACTCACCGCGTCGACGCTGCCCAGCACCTCCTGGTACGAGGTGTAGCCCGGCGCGCCGTATTTGCCGCCAATCTCCTGCGCCCTGCCCGGCTGCGTGTCGACAACGCCGACAAGCTCCACATCGGGCATCGCCGCCAACAGGCGCGCGTGATGCTGGCCGAGATGACCGACGCCGACGACCGCCACCCGCAGTGCGTCGCTCCGACCTTCGCTCACGAGGCGTGACCTCCGGCGCTGGCACGCCCGACAATCGCTATGCCCGCGGCATCGGCGGCAGCGAACACCGCGGCACCGTCGAGCACCAGCGCCCGCCCGGCATCCACGGTCAGCGCCGAGGCGCGGGCCGCCCGCATCGTCTCGATCGTCGCGACGCCGATGACCGGCACGTCGAACCGCATGTCCTGCTTCGGTTTGGCGACCTTGACCACCCGGACACCTGCGCCCGCCAGTGCGGCAGCCCGGCGGATCACCTCGTCGGTGCCTTCCATTGCCTCCACCGCCACCACCGCCCGGTCCTTGACGACGATGGTCTGGCCGATGTCGAGGCCGGCAATGGCGTCGGCAACCGGATAGCCGAACTCGAAATCCTCCTGCTCGTCCGCCGACGGCGCGCGCCGCGTCAGCACGCCAGGACGAGCCAGCAGCGGCGTCAGCAGCGACGTCGAGTCGATCAGCTCGATGCCGCGGTCGTGCAGCACCCGCGCGACCGCGCCGATCAGCCCGTCGGTGTTGCGCGAGCCGAGCTGCTTCAGCACCGACAGAAAGGTCAGGTCGGGAACGATGCCGCCAAAGATGCGGGTGTGCTTCACCTGCCCGGCCATCACCGCGTGGCTGGCGCCAGCCTCCTTCAGGATGCTGATGCACTTGCCAAGCTGGCCGATCGAGATCCAGTGAATCGCGGCGCCATGGCGCGCGGCCGCCTCGCTCAGCTCGGGGAAGGCTTCTTCGCGCGTCGCGATCACCGTCACGTCGTGCTGCTGGGCGCGCGCGGCGTCGAGCACGAGGAACGGAAACCGGCCATTACCCGCAATCAGGCCCAGCTTCACAACGCTGAACCGGAACTTGAACCTGAAGCTGACGTTCCGGGTTCCCGGTTCCCGGTTCCCGGTTCGTGTTCCCGTTCGGGTGCCAGGTTCGAGGTTCGGGGTTCGAGGTCCGGGGTTCGGGGGCTGTCGTTCTGCGTTCTGCGTTCTCGGTTCGGTGTTCTGTGTTCGCGGTTCTGTGTTCTGGGTTCCGCGCTGTGAGTTCGTCCTCGGGCATTCGGCGCTCGCTCACCATCGGTGTAAGCCGCCGCGCCAGCCATCGAGGCCGGCGACGCGGCCAGGAACGCCAAACCCCGAACCCCGAGCCGCGCCCCTTGAACCCGAACGGGAACACGAACCCGGCACCCGGAACATGGAACCCGGAACATCAGGTTCAGGTTCATTCCTCTGCGACCATTTCCTCCGTGCGACGAGTCGGACGCCTGAGGATGACGCCGCGGGGCGACGAGCGGATGAAGTCGACGAGATAGGTGACCTCGGGCGAAGTCAGGGTCGGGTCCTGTTCGATCTGGGTCAGCGCCCGCGACGTGTTCAGCTTGGACAGCAGCAGGTAGCGGTAGGCGCGTTTCAACTGCTCGATGGTGTCGGGCGTGAAGCCGCGGCGGGACAAGCCGATGGTGTTGACGCCGAAGATGCGCGCCGGCCGGCTGCCGATGGTCCGGCCGAACGGCATCGCGTCCTTGGTGACCACCGAGTAGCCGCCGATGAAACCGTGCCGGCCGACGCGGCAGAACTGGTGCACCGCAGACCCGGCACTGATGTTGGCAAAGTCCTGGACGTCGACATGGCCGCCGAGCGTCGCGTGCGGGCCGAAGATGGTCTCGCTGCCGATGTGGCAGTCGTGCGCGACGTGCACGTAGGCCATGAACAGGTTCTGATCGCCGATCGACGTCTCGCCGCCGCCGCCGGCGGTGCCGCGGTTGATGGTGACGAACTCGCGAAAGATGTTGCGGCGGCCGATGGTCAACCGCGTCGGCTCGCCGCGGTATTTGAGGTCCTGCGGCGCCAGGCCGATCGAGGCCATCGGGAAGATCTGCGTCTCGTCGCCGATCGTCGTCCAGCCGTCGATGACGACGGAGGCGCCGATCTCGCAGCGCTTGCCGATGCGGACGTTTGCGCCGATGGTGCAGTGCGGGCCGATCGTGGTGCCTTCGCCGATCTGTGCCGACGGATGCACGCGGGCGGAGGGATCGATGAATGCGGCGCCGGCCTCGATGCCGAGCAGCAGGTCGGCCTCGGCGCACGTCTGCCCCTCAACGTAGGCGATGGCGTGCGCCTTGGCCAGCCGCGACCGGACCCGGCCGAGCCGCACTTCCAGCCGCAACTGGTCGCCGGGCACGACCTGCCGCCGGAACTTCGCGTTGTCGACGCCGCGCAGCCAGGCGCGACCGGTGGTGGGGACCGCCGAGCGCTCGAGCACGAGCACAGCGGCGACCTGCGTGAGCGCCTCGATCATCAGCACGCCCGGCATTACCGGCATGCCGGGAAAGTGACCCTGGAAGAACTCCTCGCCGACGGTGACGTTCTTCACCGCCACGAGCCGGCTGCCCGGCTCATGTTCGGTGACGGCGTCGACGAGAAAGGAGGGGAAGCGGAAATAAACGCGATTGAGGAGGGGACTCAGGTCAATTCCGAGTTGCCAGATTCCGGGTTCCAGGTTCGTGTTCACAGTTCGGGTTCAGTATTCGAGGTTCAGGAATTCGGACGTTCGATGTTCCCGGGGTCGGGCGTTCAGTTCGAAGTTCAGCGGCAGAACCGCGGAACACCGAACCAGCGAACCCAGAACCGCGAACCTGGCACCGGAACCCGAACACGAACCCGGAACCAGGAACCAGCTTAGCGCTTCGTGGCGTTGAACGCCTTGATCACGTCCTCGGTCAGGTCCAGCGCCGGATCGCCCCACACCAGGCCGCTGTCGGTGACGCTGAAGATCATGTGCAGGCTGCGGTCGGTCGCCACCTTCTGGATCACCGGCGTCAGCTTGCGCTGAAAGTCGTCCTGCAGCTGCGCCTGCAGGGTCTGCACATCCTGCTGCGCGTCTTCCTGCGCGCGCTGGAATTCGCGCGTCAGCTTGTCGAGATCCGCGGCGCCCTGCGCGCGAGCTGCGTCGCTCATCACCGACCCGCCAGCGTCGAGCTTCTGCTGCAGCGCCTGCAGCGCCTTCTGCTTGTCGCCCAGTTCCTTGACCTTCTGGTCGTTCAGCGCCTTGACCTTATCGGTCGACGCCTTGCCTTCGGCCGACTCGGCGGCGATGCGCTGCACGTAGATGAATGCGTACTTCACGCCATCGGGGAACGGACGCGGCGCGGGAGCGGTAGCAGCCGGGGCGGCCGGTGCCGGCTGCTGGGCCGCGGGTGCCGCCGGGGCGGCCGGCGCGGCGGGGCGGGGCGCTGCCGGTGCGGTCTGCGCCGCGGCGGGTCGGGGTGCGGGCGCCTGTGCAAACGTGGGAGCGGCGCTCAGCGCCAGGCTGAACGCGGCGGCAACGGCAAAACCTCTCATGCAGATCGATCCTTTCATGTGTCCGGAAGCTGATTTTACTTCAAGTGTCCACCCGGCTCAGCCGGGTCAGAAATGCGTCACGCTCAGCGTGTAGGACGCGGGCGCCGCGTCGCTGAGTTGGCCGACGTCGTAGACGCGGACGCAGAAGGTCCCGACGCTGGCGGCGGTGCCGATAATCACGCTGGCAGCCGTGCCGTCGGGCAGCACGGCGTGCGCCGCGTCGTTGGCCAGGATGATCTGGCAGGTCAAGGTCTGCGCGTTCCAGGTCCCCATGCTCAGGCCCACGGTCGTCGCCGAGCCGGCCTCGAGCGAAGTCAGGGTCGCGGTGACGGTGCCGGCGGTCTGGACGATGAACGAGTGCGTGGCCGCGCCGTTACGGTTGATCGACCCGACGAACGTCTCGGTCAGCGACACGGGTGTCGGCGCGGTCGGCAGCGGGTCGGCGTCGTCGCCACAGCCGGTCAGGCCGAGCGCGCAGACGAAGATCAGGACAGCAGTAGACAGCAGTCGGGGCATCAACTCTCCAGGGCGCGTCAGAACGTGGTGCCGACGGCGAACCGGAACGTCAGGTCCTTGGCCGGCTGCAGGTTGTTGTTCAGCACGCCGGCGCGCTGGGGATTCCACGCATAGATCAGGCGGAACGGCACGTTCAGCACCGGCATGAAGAAGCGGATTTCGGCGCCGGTCGAGACCTTGAACGCGCTGGTCCTGCCGATGACGCGCGTGGTCACGCCGGGGGCGTTCGGATCGATCAGGCCGGTGGAGGCGAGCGGGTCGAACAGCGGCGGCGTCGCCGGCGGCACCAGCTCGGTGAGGTCTTCCTTCCAGCCGAACGACTGGCCGATGTCGCGCACCTGGCCGGCATCGTAGAACAGCACCAGGCGGACGGGGCCGGCGATGGTGATCAGGTACTCAGCGTTGAACAGCAGGCTTTTGTTGCCGCCGAGCACGACCTGCGAGTTCGGCACGGTCGGGCCGATGGAGCGGATGTCGAAGCCGCGGACGCTGTACTCGCCGCCCATGAACAGCCGTTCGAAAATCGGCAGCGAGGTCGTGCCGCGCACCGGCTTGATGTATTCGAACTGCGTCCGCGCGCCGAACGAAGTCCGCGCCGTGTGCCGGACGAACCAGACCGCCTCGAGGTGCGGCTTGACGAACTGGGTGTTGCCGCCAAACATCGCCAGGTCGACCGACGCGGTGTAGCGCTTGCCCTGCGCCGGGAAGATCGGGTTGTCGACGGTGTTGTGGATGAAGCTCGGCACCACCTTGCTGATGGTGCGCTGCCCGCCCTGGCCGATGAGCAGCGAGTCGTAAATGAACGGGTTTTGCGCCAGCACCTTCTGCTGCTGCTCGGTCAACTGACTCAGGTCTGACAGCGACGAGATGATCGAGCAGCCCTGCGCGCTCAGCACGCACGACTGGTCGATCAGCGCCTCGTTCAGGTCGGCAATCTTCACCTGCTCGTAGGAGTAGTTGAAGAACATGCGGCTGAAGTTGCGGACAGGCAGGCCGAACGTCAGGTTGCCGCCGGTCGACTTCTGCGTGTAGTAGCCGATGTACTGCAGCGAGCGCTTGTAGATGTCGACGCCGCCGGTCAGGTTGCGGTCGAACAGGAACGGTTCCGTGAACCCGAGCTGGTAGTTCTGCGCGCGGTCGCCGGCCTGCAGCGAGGCGGTCAGGCTCTCGCCGCGGCCGAGGAAGTTCGAGGTCTGGAAACCGAGCTGGCCGAAGAACCCTTCGTACTGCGAGACGCCGGCGCCGAACGTCAGCTGGTTGCGGTTCTGCTCCTCGAAGCGAAGCGTGACATCGACCGCATTGTCGCGGCCGGGGGTCTTGTCGACCTTCATGTCCTTCTCGTTGCCTTCGAGCGTCTTGAAGTAGCCGAGCTGATTCAACCGCTTGACGCTGAACTTCAATGCCTCGGTGTTGAACACCCCGCCTTCGAGCAGCCGGATCTCACGGCGGATGACGTTGTCGCGCGTCGTCGTGTTACCGGTGAAGGTGATGCGGTTGACGAAGTACTGCTTACCTTCGTTCAGGCGCATGGTGACGTCGACGGTCGGGGCGGCGGCGTCTTCGCCGTCGGTGGCCGGCACGTCCTGCAACGCCTCCGGCACCTGCGCGGCCAGCGACGCCTCCGCCGATTCGGCGTCGTCGCTCATCTTCAGGTCCGGGAAGCCGGTGAACTCCATGTAGCCACCGCCGCCGTAGGCCTCCTGCGCCTTGCGCAGGCCGTCGCGGATGTCCTTTTCGTTGTACCAGTCACCCGCTTCGACCTTGTTGAACATCGGCCGCAGCACGTCGGCCTTGACGACGGTGTTGCCTTCGAAGGTGAACTCGCGGACCTTGTAGCGTGGCCCCTCGGTGATCGGGATGCGCAGCGTCACCCAGCGGTTCTTGCCATCCTTGCTGGTTTCGAGCACGCGCAGTTCGGGCTGGCCGACGCGGGCGCGCACGTAGCCCTTCTGCCGGTAGTAGTCGACGACCTTTTGCGCGTCCTCTTCGAACTTGTCCTGCTTGTAGGTACCGGTGCTGGTGATGAAGGACAGGATGCCGTGCGGCTTGTTCTCCTTCATCTTGCGCTGCAGGGTGCCGTCGCCGATCGCCGAGTTGCCGGCGAAATCGATGTCGCGGATCTTGATCTTCGGCCCTTCGCTGATGTTGAAGGCGATGTTCACCAGCTTCGGACCGCCGGCCACCGGCGTGATCGTGTGCGTCACCTGCGCGTCGGTGAAGCCCTTCTCCGCCATCATGCCGCGCAGCACCCCCTCGACGCGGCGGACGACACCCTCGTCGAGGAAGGAGTCGGTGCGGACTTCGATCTCGCGCTCGCGCAGCTGCTCGCCGATCTTGGTGTGGTCGATCTGCTTGCTGCCTTCGTAGGTGACGACCTTGACGCGCTGACGCTCCTCCATCCGGTAGACGACCATCCTGCCAACGGCGCCATTCGGGAAGGTGTGGTCGGTCACTTCCATCGACAGGTCTTCGAGGAAGTTGGTGGCCCAGAGCGCCTTGAAGTCGTTGACGATCGTCTGCTCGGCCGCCTCGTTGTACGGCACCCAGACGCCGGCCGACGGCCGGCTGACCAGGTCCTTGAGCCGGATGTAATACAGGTAGGTCTCGGTCTCGACCGTCGAGGCGTTGCCCTGCCGGTCGAAACACAGCTCCAACGTCCACACGAACGTCTGACCCGCGGGTGGCTCGGCCGCCGGTGCGGCGACCGGGCTGCCGCACGCAGTCGTGGCGACAGCTCCCACCGGGGGCGGGGAGGTTGCGGACGCCGGCGTCTGTGGCGTCGGCTCGGGCGTGGTCGGAGTTGCCTGCGGTGCGGCGCTGGCGGCGGAGGCGAGGCCGGCGAGCAGCGCGGCACACGCCGTCACTCGAAAAAACTGCTTACGCATGACTGGGAATGTCCTGGGCGCAGCGGGCGGGCACGGTGCCTGCCTCCAGCGCGAAACACCTTAGTTTACAGGATTTAGGACGCCGTGCCGGGACAGTTGGTCGGAAGAGTATTGCCGGGTCCGGCCTACGTCGGGTCTGCGGACAGGCCACGCGGCACCCGGTATCAGGTCGTCGGGCCGCACCCCGGTGGGACGGGTGCCGCCGAAGGCCCACCCGTCGGTCCAGCCAGATGCCGCCGAAGGCTGCCCCCGTCCGTCCAGCCGGGTACCGCCGCAAGGGACCGGCCGGAACGTTTACGCGAGGTGCCGCCCGGCGGTGAGCTCGCCCGCCGGCCGGTAAGCCAGCTGCCCGCCTTCGAGGTAGACGTCCACCTCGCCGTCGCGCAGGTTGCCGCGGATCAGCTCCTCCGAGAGCGGATCCTCGATGTGCCGCTGGATGGCACGGCGCAGCGGCCGCGCGCCGTACGACCGATCCTTCAGCGTGTTCTCGATGATCCAGTCGATGACCTCTGAGGAAACGTTGATCTTCATCCGCCGATCGGCAAGGTTCGTGTTCAGCTGGGTGACCAGCAGCGAGGTGATCTGCCGCAGGTCGTCGTCGGTCAGCGCCTCGAAGATGATGATCTCGTCGATGCGGTTGATGAACTCGGGGTTGAAGGTGCGCTTCACCTCGCCGAGCACCATGTCGTTGACGTTCTTGTCGATGGCGCTGTTGTCGCTCGCCTGGAACCCCATCGAGGCCTTCTTCTGGATGAAGCGGGCACCGATGTTCGACGTCATGATGATGATCGTGTTCTTGAAGTTGACGCGGTTGCCGAGGCCGTCCGTCAGGTGGCCGTCTTCGAACACCTGCAGCAGGATGTTGAAGATGTCCGGGTGCGCCTTCTCCACCTCGTCGAGCAGCACCACCGAGTACGGGTTGCGCTTCACCTTCTCGGTGAGCTGACCGCCCTCTTCGTGGCCGACGTATCCCGGCGGCGAGCCAATCAGCTTCGAGACCGAGTGCTTCTCCATGTATTCCGACATGTCGAAGCGGATGAGCGAGTGGTCGCTGCCGAACAGGAAGTTGGCGAGCGCGCGCGCCAGCTCCGTCTTGCCGACACCGGTCGGGCCGAGGAAGATGAAGCTGCCGACCGGCCGGTTCGGGTTCTTCAGCCCGGCCCGCGAGCGCCGGATGGCGCGCGAGATGGCCGAGATCGCCTTCTCCTGGCTGATAACGCGGCGGTGCAGGTCCGCCTCCATCCGCAGCAGCTTGTCGCCCTCGTCCTGGTTGATGGAGGCCATCGGCACGCCGGTCCACTTGGATACGACTTCGTCGATCTCCGCCTTGCCGACCACCACCTTGCGCGTGTTCGACTTGACGTCGAACTTTTCGCGGACGAACTGCAGGTTCTCGCGCGCCGACACTTCCTGCTCGCGATAGAACTGCGCCTTCTCGAAATCCTTCTGCGAGACGGCGTTCTCCATCTGCTCGACGGCGACGCGGATGCTTTTGTTGATCTCGCCGAACTCCTCGCTGAAGCCAGCTTCCTTCAGCTTGGCGCGGGCGCCCGCCTCGTCAACGAGGTCGATCGCCTTGTCCGGCAGGAAGCGGTCGGTGATGTAGCGGCTCGACTGGTAGACGGCCGCCTCGATCGCCTCGCGGGTGTATTCGACGTGATGGAACTGCTCGTAGCGATCCTTGACGCCCATCAGGATCTCGATGGTTTCCTTCTCGGCGGGCGGATCGACCTTCACCGCCTGGAACCGGCGCTCGAGCGAGCGGTCCTTCTCGATGTACTTGCGGTACTCGGCGGGCGTGGTCGCACCGATGCAGCGGATCTCGCCGCGCGACAGCGCCGGCTTGAGGATGTTGGCGGCGTCGAGCGACCCTTCCGCGGAGCCGGCGCCCACCAGCGTGTGCAGCTCGTCGATGAACACGATGATGCTCGGGTTCTCGGTGAGCTCCTTCATGATCGCCTTGAGGCGTTCCTCGAACTGGCCGCGGTACTTCGTGCCGGCGACGATCAGCGAGATGTCGAGTGCGAGGATGCGCTTGTCGGCGAGGAAGTGCGGCACGTCGCCGTAGACGATCTTCTGCGCCAGGCCCTCGACGATCGCGGTCTTGCCGACACCGGGCTCGCCGATCAGCACGGCGTTGTTCTTGGTGCGGCGGCAGAGGACCTGCTGTACGCGCTCCAGCTCGTAGTCGCGGCCGACGAGCGGATCGAGCTGGTTCTTCATGGCCGCTTCCGTCAGGTCGCGGCTGAACTCGGCGAGCAGTGGCGTTTCTTTCACCCGGGTCAGTGTCGTTTTCTCATTGAGCAGCTGGACGATGTCCTCGCGCACGGTGTGGAGGCGCATCCCCTTCTCCATCAGGATCGAGGCGGCCACCGAGCGTTCTTCGCGCAGGATCCCGAGCAGCAGGTGCTCGGTGCCGATGTAGTTGTGCAGCAGCCGGTCCGCTTCCTCGGCGGCGAACTGCAGCACGCGCTTCGTCTCCGCGCTGAACGGGATCTCAACGGAGGTCGAGACCTTTTCGCGGAATACCGTGCGGCCTTCGATCTCTTTGCGGATGTTTTCAAGGGAGAGGTGCGAGCGCGCGAAGATGCGGCTCGTCAGACCTTTCCCTTCCCGGATCAAACCGAGGAGAAGGTGCTCGGTCTCGATCGAGATGCTGCCGAGCTGGCTGGCCTCATAACGGGCGAAGAACAGCACCCGTCGCGCCCTTTCCGTATAACGTTCGAACATCCGGCCTGCCTGGTTAGAAGTTGCTGCTCCGGGAGAGAGACCTCTTCGTCTCATTATAGGGCAAAGCTCGGGCGAGACAATCGGCCCCGGCCGCTAAGTGCAACCGTGCGTTGAGGTTCTGCGCCCCCTTCGGGCACTTGCCTCTCCCCCGCGCCCCTGTTCATCAGACGCGCGAACACGGCGAAAAGGGCCGCGGCATCCTGCCGCCCGGGATCTGGATTTCGCCTACCCGCTCACCAAGGTCCCGGTGATCGCTGTCTTGCTGACCACCGCGTGCTGCGCCACCTGGCCGTAGGCGCGGAAGTGCGCCGACTCCCGATGCACCGCGTGCGCCTCCCGGTCAGTGTAAACCTCGTAAAAGACCCAGCGGGTCGGGTCGTCGTAGTGCTGCACGACATCGAACCGCAGGCACCCCGGATCGGTGGCGACCGACTGCCGCGCGTTGTGCAGGATCGCCGCCTTGAACTCTTCGAGCGACTCTGGTCGGACGGTCACCTGGACGACGACAACGTGCATGCTGGGCTCCTGAGGTTTCGCTATGGGCTGCCGGGCTACGGCGACAGTCTACGGTCTACCGGTCTGCGGTCCAGACCATAGCCCTTATACTCGCCCGATGGACACAATCGGCTTCATCGGCCTTGGCCTCATGGGCCGGCCGATGGCGAAAAACCTGTTCAAGGCTGGCTACCCGGTCGTCGCCCATAACCGCAGCCAGCCGGCGGTGGATGACGTCGTCGCGGCCGGGGCGACGCGCGCGGACTCCCCGGCCGAGGTCGCCCGCCAGGCGACCCGCATCATCACGATGGTGCCCGACTCGGCCGACGTCGAGCTGGTGCTCGAAGGGGCCGACGGCGTGTTCTCGGCACTGCAGCCGGGCACCATCATCATCGATCACAGCAGCATCGCCCCGGCCGTGGCCCGGCGGCTTGCCAGCCAGGCGGCGGCGCTCGGCGCCGTCGATGCTCGACGCGCCGGTCAGCGGCGGCGATGTCGGGGCCATCAGCGGCACGCTCTCGATCATGGTGGGCGGCGATGCAGCCGCGTTCGCGACCGTGCGGCCGATTCTCGATGTCATGGGCAACCCCGAGCGGGTCGTCCACATCGGCGACGCCGGCGCCGGGCAGCTCTGCAAGCTCTGCAACCAGATGGTCATCGGCGGCACCCTCGCCGTCGTCGCCGAGGCGTTCGCACTCGCGCGCAAGGCCGGCGTCGACGCCGGCAAGGTGCGCGAGGCGCTGCTCGGCGGCTTCGCCCAGAGCCGCGTGCTCGACCTGCACGGCGCAACGGGTCCTGGCCGGCAACTATCAAGCCGGGCTTCAAGACCTATCTCTACGCCAAGGACATGCGCAACGTGATCGGCGCGCTCGCCGAGCACGACGTCCCCGCGCCGGTCACCGCGGTCGTGCAGCAACTGGTGCACGCGACGATGGCCGCCGGCCGCGACAGGACGACAACTCCGTCATGGCCAAGACCATCCTGGAGTTCGCCGGCCTCGATTAGGCAACGTTCGGAACATTCGGAACATTCGGAGTGTTCGCACGTTCGGAAAGTTCGAATCGTTCGGAACAAGTCGACCCTCCTGAACGATCGAACACTCCGAATGGTTCGAACGTCCCGAATGTTCCGAACGGTTCGAACGCTCCCTATGCAGGCCGAAGTTGGCCGCGCTCGAGGCGGAGCACGCGGTCGCACGCGGCGGCGAGCCGCGGGTTGTGCGTGGCGATGACCGAGGTCAGGCCGTGCTCGGCGTGCATCGTCGCGCAGCAGCGCGTGCAGCGACTCGGCGGTGTTCTCGTCGAGGTCGCCGGTCGGCTCGTCGGCCAGCAGCAGCGCCGGCTTCATCACCAGCGCGCGCGCCACGGCGACGCGCTGCTGTTCGCCGCCCGACAGCATGCTCGGCCGGTGCGTCAGCCGCTCCGCCAAGCCCGACGCGCGCCAGCAGCTCGGTGGCCCGGCGGCGCGCCTCGCGGCAGCGGCAGTCCGCGCGATGCGCATCGGCATCTCGACGTTCTCGGCGGCGTCGAACTCCGGCAGCAGGTGGTGGAACTGGAAGACGAAGCCGACGTTGCGGTTGCGGAACTCCACCAGCGCCGCGTCGCTCATCGTCGTCGAGCGTCGCGCGCCGGCGACCGTCGATCGTCGCCGGCAGTCGGCGCGATCGAGCCCGCCGAGCAGGTGCAGCAGCGTGCTCTTGCCGACGCCGGACGCGCCGACGATCGCCACCATCTCGCCCTGGGCGACCTCGAGCTCGAGGTCGCGCAGCACGTGGATCCGCTGCGCGCCGACCGGGTAGAACTTGTTCAGGCCGCGCACGCTTACGAACATCTCGATGCCCGATGCTCGAGCGCGTGGAGTGCGGAATGCTCATGTGACGTCGTCTACTCGAACCGCAGCGCCTGCACCGGATCGAGCTTCGACGCCTGCCGTGACGGATAGATCGTCGCCAGGAAACAGATGACCACCGCCGAGACGATGACGACGACGAAGTCGAGCGGCAGCACGACGAACGGCACGTAGCGATATCTGGTAGACGTCCTCGGGATGCTGGATCAGCTGGTAGTGATCGAGCACCCAGCACAACGCCAGCCCGCCGAGGCCGCCGACCGCCGTCCCGACCAGGCCGATGATCAGCCCCTGCATCATGAAGATCGTCATGATCCGCGCGCGACGACGTCCCCATCGTCTTGAGGATGGCGATGTCGCGGCTCTTCTCCATCACCAGCAGCACCAGCGACGCGACGATGTTGAGCGCGGCGACGGTGACGATCAGGCCGATGGCGATCGACATCGCCATCTTCTCGAGCCACAGCGCCGAGAAGAGCTGCTGATTGAGATCGGCCCAGTCCTGGGCGACGTAGTCGGCACCCAGCGCGCCTCGATCTGGTCCGCGATGCGCCGGCGCGTCGTAGATGTCGTCGACCTTCAGCTGGATCAGATCCGGCGCGTCCCGTGCCCATCAGCCGCTCGGCGAAGTCGAGCGAGACGAAGCCCTACGGCGGAGTCGAACTCGTAGAGGCCGAGCGCGAAGATGCCGACGACGCGCGCCGGCGCGGTGCGCGGCAGCATCCCCATCGGCGACAGCGTGCCCTGCGGCGTCAGCAGCGTGACCGTGTCGCCGACCTTCGACGCTCGAGCTGCTCGGCGAGATCCGCGCCGAGCAGGATGCCAGGCAGCTCGTCGTCCGCCGTGCGCTGCGAGCGCGCTCGACGCTGCCCTGCAGCATCGACCGCTCGATGTCGGTGACGTTCGGCTCGAGCGCCGGGTCGATGCCCTTGAGGGTGATGAAGGCGTCGGCGACGTTCGGTCTGGACCAGCGCCTTGCCGAGGATCGCCGGCGCCGCGCCGACCACGCCCGGGCATCTGCGCGCAGCGGGCGACCTCGGCCTGGTAGTCGTTGATGCCGCCCGTTCTTCCAGACGTAGATGTGCGCCGTCGAGCCGAGGATGCGGTCGCGCAGCTCGCCCTGCAGGCCGGTCATCAGCGCCAGCGCGATGATCAGCGCCATCACGCCGACGGCCACGCCGAGCGTCGAGATCAGCGAGATGAGGGAGATGAACGCCTGCTTGCGCCGGCGCCAGCAGGTAGCGGAGGGCGATGAAGAGCTCGAGCGGCACTACTTCGGCCGCATCAGCGGGAACAGGATGACGTCGCGGATCGACGGGCTGTTGGTCAGCAGCATGACCAGCCGGTCGATGCCGATCCCTTCGCCGCCGGCCGGCGGCAGGCCGAACTCGAGCGCGCGGATGTAGTCCTCGTCCATCGCGTGCGCCTCCTCGTCGCCGCCGGCGCGGCTCCGCAGCTGCTCCTCGAAGCGGCGGCGCTGCTCCACCGGATCGTTGAGCTCGCTGAAGGCGTTGGCCACCTCGAAGCCGCCGATGTAGAGCTCGAAGCGCTCGACCGTGTCCGGATCGTCCGGCTTCTGCTTCGACAGCGGCGACACCTCGGTCGGAAAGTCGTAGACGAAGGTCGGCTGCACGAGGTCGTCCTCGCACAGCGCCTCGAAGATCTCGGCGGCGATCTTGCCGGCACCCATCGCCGGTTCGACATGCGATGCCGAGCCGCGCCGCCAGCGCCGCCGCCGCGTCGCGCGACGCGCAGCGTCCGCCGCCGGGACGTCGGCTCGCCGAGCCGTGCGCGCCGCGGCTGCGCGCGCCGCCTCGCGCAGCGACAGCCGGCGGAACGGCGCCGCGCAGCGAGATGGCGTGCTCGCCGAAGGCGACCTCGTCGCTGCCCGCCGCCTTCCGCGCCACCTCGCCGAGCATCTCCTCGGTCAGCGTCATCAGGTCGTTGTAGTCGGCGTAGGTCCAGTAGAACTCGAGCATCGTGAACTCGGGGTTGTGCTGCGTCGAGATCCCCTCGTTGCGGAAGTTGCGGTTGATCTCGAACACCCGCTCGATGCCGCCGACCGTCAGCCGCTTCAGGTAGAGCTCCGGCGCGATGCGCATGTAGAGGCGCATGTCGAGCGCGTTGTGATGCGTGACGAACGGCCGCGCCAGCGCGCCGCCGGCGATCGGCTGCATCATCGGCGTCTCGACCTCGAGGAAGCCGCGCGCGATCAGGAACTCGCGGATCGCCGTGACGACGCGGCTGCGCACCTCGAACACGCGCCGCGACTCGGGGTTGACGACGAGGTCGAGGTAGCGCTGCCGGTAGCGGATCTCGACGTCGGTCAGGCCGTGCCACTTCTCCGGCAGCGGCAGCAGGCACTTGGCGAGGAACTCGAGCGTCGACGCCCAGATCGTCAGCTCGTTGGTCTTGGTCCGGAACAGGCGTCCCTCGACGCCGACCCAGTCGCCGAAGTCGAGCAGCTTGAAGATCTGGAAGTCGCGCTCCGACAGCGAGTCTGCGCGGATGTAGACCTGCAGGCGCGCCTTGCCGTCGGACAGCACCAGGAAGTTGGCCTTGCCGAAGCTGCGGATGCCGAGGATGCGCCCGGCCGTCGCGCGTGACGATCTGCGCCGCCTCGAGCTCTTCGCCGCTCTGGCCGCCGTGCGCGGCGACGATCGCCTCGACGGTCGTCGTGCGCATCGAAGCGCGTCGGATAGACGTCGACGCCGAGCGCGCGCAGCTCGTCGAGGTTGGCGCGGCGCTGGACGACCTGATCGGATTCCTGGACTGTTGTCATTCGCGTTGCGAGCTTCTTCCGGATGGCGTCGAGCACGCCGTTGATGAAGCGGACCGCTTCGTCGCCGCTGAAGGTGCGGGCCAGTTCGAGCGCCTCGTTGATGATGACCTTGGCCGGCGTCGCCGGCTCGTGCAGGAACTCGTAGACCGCCAGCCGCAGGATCAGCCGGTCCATCACGTTCATCCGCTCGAGGCGCCAGTGCTCGGCGGCCTCCGAGATGATCGGATCGAGCTCGTCGACCGCCGCGGCGACGCCGTCGGCCAGCCGCGTGGCGAAGGCGCGGATCTCCTCGGACGGCGGGTCGTCGCTGTCGGCGGCGTGCGCCCAGAACGTCTGGCGCACCTCGAACATGGAGATGCTTGCCGACCTCCCATTGATAGAGCATCTGCACCGCGCGCCGCGGCCGGCGATGCCGCGAGTCGCTCGGGCCGCGGTCCGACGCCGGCGTCGGTCATCCGTGCGTCACGCTCCGGCTCCACGTTCCGTCGAGCTGGCGGAACAGCGTCGCCATCTCGATCGCCGCCAGCGCCGCTTCGCTCCCCTTGTTGCCGTCGCCCTGGCGCCGCGCGCTCGGCGCCTGCTCCTCGGTCAGCGTGGTCAGCACGCCGAACGCGATCGGGCACGCCGGTTGCGGCCGACGCCTCGATGATGCCGTGCGACGCCGCGTCGGCGATGTACTCGAAGTGCATCGTGTCGCCCTTGATCAGGCAGCCGAGGCAGATGACGGCGTCGAACCGGCCCGTCTCGGCCAGCCGCTGCGCCGCGATCGGCATCTCGAACGCGCCGGGCACGCGGACCACCGTGATGTCGTCGTCGGCAACGCCGGCGCCGGCGAGCGTGGCGCGAGCGCCGGCGAGCAGCCCCTCGGTGACCTCTCGTTGAAGCGCGACGACGATGACCGCGAAGCGGCATCCAGCCGCGACGCGTGCTCCTTGAAGTTCCATGATTCCCGGACCCGACGGCACGTCGAGCCTACTCTCCCTTGAACACCGGGGCGCGCTTCTCGAGAAAGGCGCGCGTCCCTCGCGCATGTCGGCGGTGCGAGCGACCAGGCCGAACAGCGTCGCTTCGAGCGCCTGCGCCTGCTCGAAGCGGCATGCTCGAGGCCGCGATTGACCGCCTCGAGGATGTAGCGGACGGCGATCGGCGCCTTCGCCGCCAGCGTCGCCGCCAGCGTCCGTGCCTCGGCCATCAGCGTCTGCCGCCGGCACGACGCGGTTGACCAGGCCGATGCGCAGCGCCTCGTCGCGCCGAAATCTGCCGGCCGGTCAGCAGCAGGTCGAGCGCGACCCCCTTGCCGACCAGCCGCGGCAGCCGCTGCGTCCCGGCGAAGCCCGGCAGCAGACCGAGGTTGACTTCCGGCTGCCCGAAGCGGGCGCGTCGTCGGCCGCCATGCGCAGCGTGCAGGCCATCGCCAGCTCGCAGCCGCCGCCGAGCGCGAAGCCGTTGACCGCGGCAATCACCGGCTTGCCCAGCTGCTCGATGAGGTCGAACACGTGCTGGCCGTGGCGCGCATGCTCGCGCCCGTCAGCCGGCTTCTGCGCCGCCAGTTCGTTGATGTCGGCGCCGGCGACGAACGCCTTGTCGCCCGCGCCGGTCAGGATCACGACGCGCACGGCCGCGTCCTGCTGCAGCTCGAGCATCGCGTAGTCGCAGCTCGTCGAGCGTCTGGGTGTTCGAGTGCGTTGAGGACCTGCGGGCGATTGATCGTGACGAGAGCCACCGGGCCGTCGCGCGCAAGCAGGAGGTTCTCAAACATCGGAGCGGAGGGCGATTATACCCCACGCCCACGAGGCGGCCGTCGCGACGCAGGCGCCGGCGGCGTCGGCATAGAGGTCGGCGAGCTCCGACGATCGCCCGGCCACGAACCGCTGGTGGTACTCGTCGGTGGCGCCATACGCCGTGGTGATCACGACCGCGACGGCTGCCTGCGCGCCATGTGATCCGCCGCGGCAGACCGCCGGCGACAGCGCGCGTCACCAGCAGGCCGAGCCCGACGTAGCCGAGCGAGTGCCCGAACTTGTCCGACATGCCCGGCGGCAGCGGCGCCTGGTGCAGCGAGGACATGTAGAAGATGAGCGCCATGTAGGCGACGACCGGCGCCCACAGGACGAAGCTGCGGCGGCCGCCGGCGTCCTGCCCGCTGCGACGATCGGCTGCCAGTGCCATGGACCTGGAACGAACTGGTGCGCTGTTCAGAGCGGCAGCGGGTAGAGCAGCCAGCCGACGACGACGCCGGCAACGACGAAGCCGACGAACATCTGCGCGCCGAGCCTTGCCTGCTGCGCCCGGCTCGTCGCGCATCATCGTCGCGAACACGATCGACACGAACAGCGAGAACAACGCCATCAGGCCGAGATGGGTGGTCACTTGCGCCCCTGCGCGACGTCGAAGGCGTCGAGCACGACCAGCATGTTGAGCAGGCCGGCGACGATCAGGAAGGCGTTGCCGTACTCGTAGGTGATGGCGACGACCCTCCCGCCGCCCGCGTCCAGCGCCTTGGCGACGAAGAACGGCAGGCCGATGCCGAGGTCGGCAAAGGCCGCCAGAGCGACCAGCGGCTGCGAGAACTCGAAGGGAAACAGCCGTCCCTCGAGCCACAGTCCGCACGCGAACATCAGGCGTCAGGGTGACGAGGAAGATCACCCCCTTCTGCCAGCGCCCGAGCCAGAGGTGGCCGGCGCCCGGGATGAGCCAGGCAGCGCCGCAAATCAGGTAGACGTTGGCGGGCGTCTGGAGGGTATCGGCCGTGGTGGCGCGCATCGTAGGTAGTTTAACCGCCTTCGCCGACGCCGTTGGCCGGCGCTGCTTCGGCGGCGGTCGCCCGGCCGCCCCACCGCCGGGCACGCGGGCTACTGCGTCGAGCGCGGCACCCGTTCGGCTCTCGGCGCCGTGTAGCCGGACCGCGTCCGGGTCCGCACCGCCGGCTGTTCCGCGACCTGGACGATGACGCGGCGGAACTGCCCGTCGCGCTTCGGGTTCTTCGACGTGTAGCCGATGGCGTACTGCGTCGACAGCTCCTCGGCGATCGACCCGTAGACGCCGGCCAGTTCGCCGATCTCGGCCGGGAAGAACGATCGCGCGCCGGTCTCCTGCGCCAGCGACTTCATGGCGAATTCCGACTGCGAGAAATAGCGGCGCCCGCTCTGCGACGCCGCCTGCATCAGGTGCTTGGAGCGCAGCGTGATCGTGTAGATGGAGATGCCCGCCTGCTTCGCCACGTCCATCACGTCGTCGAAGCTCACCAGGCTGGCGGTGTCGTCGCCGTCCGACAGTACGACGATCGCCTGCCGCCGCACGTCGCCATTGTTGCGACGCTCCTTCACCAGCTCCTTGAGCGTCAGATAGAGTCCGTTGAAGAGCGCCGTGCCGCCGCGGGCCGAGGTCGCCCGGATGGCTGTCGCCGCCAGCGCCACGTCGCCGGTCAGCCCCTGCATGATTTTCGTCGCGTCCTTGATGTCGACGACCATCACCCGGTCGCGTGGCTGCAGCTCTCGGTGAAGCCGATCGCCGCCTGCTGCACCGTCTGCATCTTGTCCGTCATGCTGGCCGAGGTGTCGAGCAGGATGGCGAGATCGAGCGGCACCTGCGAGGCGGCGAAGTAGGAGACGTCCTGCTTGACACCGTCCTCGAACACCGTGAAGTCCTGCGCCGCCAGGCCGGTCACGAACTTCTGCTGCGCATCAGTGACGACGACGTTGAACGCCACGAGGTCGACACCGCTGCGGAAGACGGTCCCGGCGGTGCCGACGGCGCCCGATGAGTCCGCCACTGCCGGGGCGGGCGCCGCCTGCCCCGGGGCGTTGGCCGCGGCTGCCTCGATCGCCGTCTGCCCTCGCGCCTCGGCGGCCCACACGACACACGCCAACACCATCAACCAACGTCTCACAGCGACCTCCACGGTACGGGTCGTTCACCGCAGTCTTGAACCGGACTCGGTGCAGCCGGCTGCAAACAGTGTTCCTGTTAGACTGCGAACGGAACCGCATCGCGCGGCTCACACAGGAAACGACCATCATCCATGACCCTAACCGTCACCCGGCCCACCGCCATCGTCGATCGCCCGGTGCTCGCCGGCATTGCTGCCGTCTCCGCGGCGCTGTTGATGACCGAATTGTCGTTGACACGCATCTTCTCGGTGACGATGTACTACCACTTCGCCTTTCTTGCGATCTCGATCGCGCTGTTCGGGCTGAGCGCGTCGGGCGTGTTCGTGTTCCTGATGCGGCGACAGGCTCGCCGCCGCCGATACACGCGAGTTGCTTTCCGCTGGTGCGCTATTGCACGGTGTGACCACGCTGGTCGCGCTCGCCTGCCTGGTGCGGATCCGCGTCGGCCTCAACTACTCGCCCGAGAATCTGGCGTTGATGCTGGCCATCTACGCGCTGGCCGCGCTGCCGTTCTTCACCGGCGGTGCCGTCATCTCACTGGCCTTCGCCCGCCTCACCGATCGGATCAACGTGCTCTACGCCGCCGACCTGCTCGGCGCGGCGGCCGGCTGCCTGGCGCTCATCCCGCTGATGAACCAGCTTGGCGCGCCTGGCGTCGTGATGACCGCGGCGGCGCTGTCGCTGCTCGGTGCCGTGCTGTTCGCGCCGCCGGGCGGCGCGGCGCCGCATCGGCGCGGCTGTCGATCGTCGCCATCGCGATTCCCGGCGCCGTCGAGCTGGCGGGCGGCGCGCCGTTCGCCGTCAACGACGACCAAGGGCCACGAGTCGGACCGCGTGCTGTTCAGCAAGTGGAATTCGTTCTCGCGCGTCGCGGTCTACGACCGCGCCCACGGCGACTGGTCGCTCAGCCCGGCTTTCACCGGCAGCCAAGCCAGAGTCGCTCTTCATGGACATCGATTCCGCCGCCTCGACGCCGATCCTGAAAGGCAGCGGTCGTCTGGAGGATGCCAGCTATCTTCGCTACGAGCTGACCGCACTCGCCTACCACCTGGTCGAGCATCCGTCCGGCTTCCGCGGCGCTGGTCATCGGCCCAGGCGGCGGCCGGGACCTGCTGTCGGCCCTGGTGTTCGGCGCGCGGCACGTCGACGGCGTCGAAATCAATCCGATCATCGCCCGCGACGTCATGCAGAACCGGTTTCGTGACTACTCGGGCGGCATCTACACCGACAGCCGGGTCGCGGTGCACGTCGACGATGGCCGCAGCTTCGTGCGGCGCAGCGGTGAGAAATACGACGTCATCCAGGCGTCGCTCGTCGACACCTGGGCGGCGACGGCGGCCGGCGCCTATACCCTGACCGAGAACTCGCTCTACACCGCCGAGGCGTTCGGCGAGTACCTGGACCACCTCGAGCCCGACGGCGTACTGACGATCTCCGCGCTGGGTGTTCGACGGCCTGCGACTCGTCTCGTTGGCGCAGCAAGCCTGCGAGGCGCGCGGCCTCGACGCCGCGCAGCACCTGGCCATCGTCCGCCTCGACCGCGTGGCGACCTTCATCCTGAAGAAGACGCCGTTTACACCGCAGGACGTCAGCCGGCTGCTCGACGCATCGCAGCGCCTCGGCTTTTCGGTGCTCTACGCGCCCGGGGTGCCGCCGCCACTGGTCATCGACGAGCCGATCGAGATGCAGCAGAGCCGCACCAGTGCTGCTGACTATCGCAAGCTGATCCTGACGCACCGACCGCGAGCAGTTCCTGGCTTCACTACCCGCTGGACGTCGCGCGCCACGACCGACGACCGCCCGTTCTTCTTCCACACCACGCGGATGCGCGATCAGTTCCAGACCGCGTTCGGCCGCTCGATGCTGTTCGGCAACGGGCTGAGCGCGCTGATGACGCTGTTCGGGATTTCCGCGCTGCTGGTCGTGCTGTTCGTCGTCGGTCCACTGCTGCTCGGCGGCGAACGGCCGGGGCGGGGCTGGGGCGGCTGGCTCGCCTACTTCGGCGCGCTCGGCGCCGGTTTCATGCTGCTCGAGGTCGCGCTGCTGCAGCGCTTCGTGCTGCTGCTCGGCCACCCGGTCTACTCGTTGACGGTCACGCTGTTTTCACTGCTGCTCGGCACCGGCCTCGGCAGCCTGATCAGCCGGCGCGTGCCGGTCGGCTCGCGTCAAGACCGTGACCGTGCGCGCGCTGCTCGCCATCATCGCCGTCGCCGCGCTGGCCACGCTGGTCCTGCCGTCGCTCATCGACCTGGCGATTCCCTGGACGCTGCCGCTCCGCATCGTCGCGGCCGGCGCCATCCTGATCCCCATCGGCGTCCTGCTCGGCATGCCGCTGCCCGGCGGGATGCGGCTGCTCTCGAACAGCCGCCCGGATATCGTCGCCTGGGGCTGGGGCATCAACGGCGCATTCTCGGTCGTCGGGGCGACGCTCGCGGTGTTCATCGCCATGAACTGGGGCTTCTCGGCCGCCCTGCTCGCCGGCGCGGCGGTATACGGCACGGCGGCGGGGACGCTGGCGAGTCGCTAACGCCAAAACGGGTTGGTGCTCGGTGGCTGGTGGTTGGTCGAGAGCCGGAGCACTACGCAACCACCAACCGCCAACGACCAACCAACAACCACCAAACGGCGCCACCCATCCATGTCCGACTTGCTCGCATCCGTTCAGGGCCGCACCTTCGACGACTTCCTGTTCACGCCCGCAGTACAGCGTGCTCGAGCGGCGCGACCCGGCGGCGATCGACCTGACCTGCCGCTTGTCGCAACACCTGACGCTGAAGCGGCCGATCGTCTCGGCCAACATGGACACGGTCACGCGTGCCGAGATGGCGATCGCCGTCGCCGAGGAGGGCGGCATCGGTATCATCGATCGCGGCTTCCGCAGCGGCGACATCGAGCCGCAGGTGCGCGAGGTCGAACGGGTGAAGCGCCGACAGCACGGCACCATCGTCGACCCGTATACGATCGGGCCTGGCGCGACGGCGCGGCAGGCGATGGAAACGATGCGGCGCACCGGCGTCGGCACGCTGGTGGTGGTCGACGATGGCCGCAAGCTCGTCGGACTGCTCACCACGCGCGACCTGCGCTTCGTCGAGGCCAACGGTGCGACCACCGTCGCGGAGCGGATGACGCCGCCGAGCGGCTGGTCCTGCGCGAAGGCATCGTCGATGCCGGCAGCGCCGAAGCGGCGATGCGCGCCCACAAGGTCAAGAAGCTGCCGCTGGTCGACGCGGCCGGGGTCCTGATCGGGCTGGTGACGGCAAAGGACCTGCTGAAGCAGCGTCAGCTGCCGTTCGCGACGCGCGACAGCCATGGCCGTCTGCGCGTCGGCGCGGCGATCGGCGCCAAGGGCGACTACCTCGAGCGCGCAGCCGAACTGCTCGCTGCCGGCGCCGACGTCATCGTCATCGACATCGCGCACGGCCATTCGGCGGTCATGGATCGAGCCATCGACGCGTTCCGGACGCGCTTCGGCGACGTCGAGCTGATCGCCGGCAACGTCGCCACCGCCGAGGGCGTGCGTTCCTCGCCGACCGCGGCGTCAACGGCATCAAGGTCGGCATCGGTCCGGGCGGCGGCTGCACGACGCGCCTGAACACGAACTTCGGGGTGCCGCAGGTGGAGGCGCTGGTGACGCTGCCGCGCGGCCGCGGCTGGCCGTGTCCCGCTGATCGCCGATGGCGGCATCAAGCGGGACGGCGGCATCGTCCAGGCGCTGCTGTTCGGCGGCGACACGGTGATGCTCGGCAGCGCCCTGGCCGGCACCACCGAGACACCCGGCGAGATCGTGCAGAAGGCCGGTGGTCGATCCCCGAGTCGCACAAGACCGTGAAGGTGCCGTTCAAGGTGTTCCGCGGCATGGCATCGCTGCAGGCGATCGTCGATCGGCTCGACGTCGAGGACGCCGAGTCCGCCGACGTCGAAGCGCTCGGCGCCGAGGGGATGGAGATCAGCGTCCCGGCGCGCGGCTCGGTGCGGCCGGTCGTCCGGGACATGCTGAAGCACCTCTGCTCCGCCATCAGCTACGGCGGCGCGCGCAGCCTCGCCGAGCTGCAGGAGAAGTTCCGCGCCGACCCGGCCCGCTACGTCATCCGCTTGACCGAATCGAGCCGCCGCGAGTCGTTCGATCGGTAGTTCCTGATCGCCAGCGCTCAGAGCACCCTGGCCGCCAGCTCCCGCACGCCAGCAGAGGGGCGGGCGCCGTACTTGCTGATCACCTCGGCGGCCAACGCGCCGCCAAGGCGGCCGCACGCCGCAAGCTCGTGCCCTTGGGTGTACGCGTAGAGAAACCCCGCGGCGTATGCGTCACCGGCCCCGGTCGTGTCGACGACGGTGACGCCGGGTACCGCCGGGATCACGTGGGTGGCCTCGCCGTTGACGACGACCGAACCCTTCTCGCTGCGCGTCAGCGCCGCGATTTCGCAGTCGCCGCGAACCCGCCGCACTGCCTCGTCGAAGTCGTCGACCTGGTAGAGCGACAGGATCTCGCCCTCGTTGGCGAACAGGACATCGACGTGGTGTCGCACCAGCTCGGTGAACTCGTCACGGAACCTGGCGACACAGAACGCGTCCGACAAGGTCAGCGAGACCTTCGCGCCGGCCTGCTGCGCCTTGATCGCTGCGTCCCGCATCGCCGCCTTGGCGCGCGGCTGATCCCACAGGTAGCCTTCGAGGTAGACCACCTTCGACGAGGTGACGTAGTCCATGTTCAGGTCGTCTGGACCCAGCTGGGTCGTCGCCCCCAGGAAGGTCTGCATCGTCCGCTGCGCATCCGGCGTGACGAAGATGAGGCATCGTGCGGTCGGCAGGCCGCCAACCAGGCGCGGCGTGTCGTAGGTGACGCCGACGGCGCGAATGTCGTGCATGAAGACATCGCCGAGCTGGTCGGCGGCCACCTTGCCGACGTAGGCGGTGCGACCGCCCAGTGCCGCTATGCCGGCCACGGTGTTCGCCGCCGAGCCGCCTGACGCCTCGACGCCTGGCCCCATCACGGCATAGAGCCGCTCGGCGGTGTCAGCGTCGATCAGCGACATGGCTCCCTTCGCCAGCTGGTGCTCGGCGAGCAGGGCGTCGTCCGCCTGGGCGAGCACGTCGACGATGGCATTGCCGATGGCGGTGACGTCGAACTTTGCGTTGGTCATCAATGGGGCCTCTGGAACGGTTGCACGTTGGTCGGGAACATCATGGTGGCTCCGGCGACGGCGGGTGCCGTCACGAGAGGTACTTGCCGACGATCGGCGCGAGATCCTTGCGGGTCTGTGCCGGGATGGTATCCGGCCGGGTAATCAGGGCGAACTTCAGCGCCGACGCGCACTCGCAGGTCCGCACGTACGGCAGCCGATCGACGGCCGCAGCAATCATGTACTGCGCCGTCTTCGCGTTCTGGGTGAGGTTGGCGATGATCATGTCGACCGTGACGTGATCGTGATCCGGATGCCAGCAGTCGTAGTCGGTCACCAGCGCAATCGTCGTGTAGCAAATCTCGGCCTCACGCGCGAGCTTCGCTTCCTGCAGATTCGTCATGCCGATGATCTCGGCACCCCACGACCGGTAGAGCCGCGACTCAGCGAGCGTCGAGAACTGCGGCCCTTCCATGCACACGTACGTACCGCCGCTGTGCACCGTCGCTCCGGAACCGACGCCGCTCTCGGTGGCGATGCCGCTCAAGATGCGGCAGAACGGATGCGCGAAACCGACGTGCGCGACGAGGCCGCGACCGAAGAAGGTGCTGACGCGCCCGCGCGTCCGATCAATGAACTGGTCGGGAATGACAATGTCGAGCGGCCTGTATTCTTCCTTGAGGCTGCCGACGGCGCTCGCCGACAGGATGTATTCGACGCCGAGCATCTTCATGCCGAAAATGTTGGCGCGGAAGTTCAACTCGGACGGTGTCAGGCGGTGCCCGGCGCCATGCCGGGCCAAGAACGCCACGCGTTTGCCACGCAGCGTGCCGAGGAGATACGGTCCAGACGGCTCGCCAAACGGCGTCTGCAGGACGACTTCGGAGCGATCGGTCACCTCGGCCATGTCGTAGAGGCCGCTGCCGCCGATGATGCCGATCTGTACTTGGTCGGGCATGGACTTGGAACAGTGACAAATGAGAGTGGAAAGTGGAGAAGTGGAAAGTGGAAAGTGACTTTGAAACGACCGCCGGCTACAGCACCCGCTCGACGAACCGGCGTCCGTCCGCTTCCCTGATGTACCCCGCCGCGACATGCGGATCGTGTTCAAAGAAGACCAGGTATTCGCGATCGATTGCGTCCCGGATCAGGTGCTTCTTGAACGCCAGGCTCTCCAGCGGGAACAGATCGTAGCCGGTCACCCAGGCGTCCGGCAGGTGCGCGGTCGTCGGGATCAGGTCCGCCGGGAACACCGCTGTCCGGCCGGCCGACTCGATGAACACCACCTGGTGCTGGCCGGTGTGGCCGCCGCTGCGGACGACGCGGACGCCCGGCTCGATGACGCCGTCGTCGTCATAGAACTCGACGACGCCGGCCGCTGCCAACGGGACGAAGTCGTCCTGCAGATAGCTGGCGCGATTGCGGTCGTGCGGGTGCGTCGCGTCGTGCCACTCGGCACGGCGAATGAAATATCTCGCTCGCGGGAACGAGGGGACGAGGCCGGCGCCGCTGCGGCTGGTCGCCCCGCCGAAGTGATCCCAGTGCAGGTGGGTGGCGAGCGCCACGTCGATCGATGCGACGGTCAGGCCGGCATCGGCAAGCGCGTGCGTCAGCGCGCGAGTCCGATCGAGGCCGTAGATGTCGCGGCTTTTCGCGTCCATCTTGTCACCGGCGCCACAGTCGATCAGCAGACGCCCCCACGGCCCCTCGACCAGCAGCGGGCGCATGGCCATCGCGATGCGATGGCGGTCGTCCGCCGGCGCCTTCCTCTCCCACAGCATGCGCGGCACGACGCCGAACATCGCTCCGCCATCGAGGCGAAGCGGGCCGTCGTGCAGCGTTGTCAGCCGCAGCTCACCGAACTGGAGCTGTTGCACCGTCAGGGTCGGCGCCGCCGCCTGCGGCTGTTTGAGCTCGACGAGCACGCCGTGCGCAGCGGCGGGATGGATGAACGCGACCAGCGCTCCCTCTGCGCCGGGGCGCGGCGCCTCGTCGACCAGGCGGACGCCGCGGTCGCGGAGTTGCGCCAGCGCGGCTCGAATGTCCTCCACCCGCAAGGTCACGTGATGAATGCCGGGACCGCGCTTGTCGACGAACCGGGCGATTGCCGAGCCAGGCGCCGTCGCCTCCAGCAGCTCCAGCGCCGCGCCGCCGGCCGGGATGAAGTGCGCGCGCACATGCTGCTCCCGCACCTCTTCCGGCACTTCGACGTGCAAGCCGAGGGCGTCGCGGTAGAAGGCCAGCGCGGCGTCGATATCGCGTACAGCGATGCCAACGTGGTCGAGGACGGCCCTCATGACAGTGGCACGGGCGGCGACGGAAGCGGCAGAACCCTGTTCATGACGGATTCGGCAGCGGCATAGGGGTCGATGGCGCGGGTCGCGATCGCCTCGACCAGCCGGTCCAGTTCACCGGCGGGCAGCGCGGCGTCGACATGACGCAGGAACCGTTGCGCCACCAGCTCGCGCAGCCGCGCCCCCTGCCGGCGGCGTTGGCGCACGGCGCGCGTCGCGCCCGAGCCCTGTCGGAACCGCGCGATCTCGGCGCGCAGCTCGGCGACACCGACGCCGGTCGTCGCCTCGGTCTTGAGGATTGGCGGGCGCCACTCCTCCGCGCCGAAGGCCTGGAGCGACAGGTTGGCGGCGACTGACTGCACCACCCGGTCGGCACCTTCGCGATCGGCCTTGTTGACGACGAAGATGTCGGCAATTTCCATGATGCCCGCCTTGATCGCCTGCACGTCGTCGCCAGCGCCGGGGACGAGCATGACGAGCGAGACGTCCGCGGTGCGCACGATCTCGATCTCGTCCTGTCCGACGCCGACGGTCTCGATGATGACGACGTCCTTGCCGGCCGCGTCGAGGATGAGCGCCACGTCCGCGGTGGCGCGGGCCAGGCCGCCGAGATGCCCACGGGTGGCCATGCTGCGGATGAAGACGCCCGGGTCCTCGAAGTGCGCGCTCATGCGCACCCGATCGCCGAGGATCGCGCCACCGGTGAACGGGCTGGTCGGGTCGACGGCGATGATGCCGACGGTCACGCCCTCCCGCCGGAACTCGGCGGTCAGCCGATCGACGAGCGTGCTCTTGCCGGCGCCCGGCGGCCCGGTCACCCCGATCAAGTAGGCACGGCCCGTTCGCGGGTAGAGCTCGCCGATCAGGGCGGCAGCCGCCGCCGATTCGTCCTCGACCAGCGACATCGCCCGGGCAATCGCCCGCGGCTCACCGGCCAGTACGCGTTGGCAAAGCAGGTCGCTGGGACCCTGCTGGCGAGGCGACGCTGCTGCCATCAATCAGCTCGCAAGCAGGTGCCGGGCGATCACCAGGCGCTGAATTTCGCTGGTGCCCTCGCCGATGGTCGTCAGCTTGACGTCGCGGAAGTACTTCTCGGCCGGGTAGTCCTTGACGAAGCCGTAGCCGCCATGAATCTGCACGCCGTCTTCGGCGGCGCGCACGGCAATCTCGCTCGAATACAGCTTGGCCATCGCCGCTTCGAGCGTGGTGCGGCGGCCTTCGTCCTTCATCGCCGCGGCACGATACGTCAGCAGGCGCGCCGCCTCGATCCGCGTGGCGTTGTCGACCAGCTTGGCGCGGATGCTCTGGAACGTGCCGATTGCCTGGCCGAACTGCTTGCGCACGAAGGCATAGCTCCGCGCCGCCTCGTAGGCGCCCTGGGCCAGGCCGACCGACAGCGCCGCGATGCCGATGCGTCCCGCGTCGAGCACCTGCAGCGCATTGATGAACCCCTGGTCCTCGACACCCAGCAACTGCGCCGCGCCGACCCGGCAGTTCTCGAAGATGACTTCGCTCGTCTCGCTCGCCCGCATGCCGAGCTTGTCTTCCTTCTTGCCGGCGCGAAAGCCGGGCGTCCCCTGCTCGACGATGAAGGCGGAGATGCCGCGGCTGCCCTTGCCACGGTTGGTGACCGCCATCACGACGATGAGGTCGCCGGTGCGGCCGTGCGTGATGAACTGCTTGGACCCGTTGATGACCCAGCCGTCACCGTCGCGGACCGCCGCCGTCCGCATCGAGCCGGCATCGCTGCCCGAGGAGGCCTCCGTCAGACCCCACGCCGCCAGTTGCTGCCCGGTGGCCAGCGGCACCAGGTAGTGGCGCTTCTGCTCGGCGCTGCCGAACATGGCGATGTGTGCCGCGCCAAGGCCGTTGTGCGCGGCGATTGACAAGCAGACCGACGGGTCGACGCGGGCGAGCTCCTCGATGCAGATGCAGTAGTCGACCGAGGTCATGCCGGCGCCGCCGTATTCCTCGGCGAACTGGATGCCCATCAATCCGAGGTCGGCGAACTTGGACAGGAGCTCACGCGGATAGCCCTGCGCCTCGTCCCATTCCATGACGTGCGGCCGCAGCTCCGATTCCGCGAACTCACGGACGCTGCGGCGCAGCAGCGCCTGGTCTTCGGTCAGCCGGAAGTCCATGGGGAGGGCCTCATCGTATCATTCAGGTATGCGACTGATCCGGATGGCCGTGCTCACCGCGCTCCTGCTCGCCGCGGCCGTGCCCGCGTCGGCCGATGCCACGCTGTTTGTCGGCAGCAACACCACCCCGTCCAACCGGACGGTGAAGGGCTTCTCGCTCGGCATCAGTTTCCTGGTCGTCGGCGTCGAGTTCGAATATGCCAAGACGAGCGAGGACGATGCCGACGGGGCGCCGTCGCTGACGACCGGCATGGGTAACGTGCTGCTGCAGACGCCGCTGCCGATCCTCGGGCTGCAGCCATACCTGACAGCGGGGGCTGGTGGCTACCGTGAGCGGCTCGGCACGATGCAGGAAACGTTTGTCGGCCTCAACACCGGGGGCGGGCTCAAGGTGTCACTGCTTGGCCCGGTGCGGGCCCGCATCGACTACCGCGTCTTCAAGCTGAATGGCAGCCCGCTACATGACACGGTGCAACGCGTCTACGCCGGCGTGAACCTGGCGTTCTAGCGAACACGCGGTTCCGGGTTTCCAGGTTCCAGGTTCCGGATTCGTGTGCCAGTTCCGGCTCATGGTTGGTGGTTCATAGTTCGGCGTTCGGCGTTCGCGCACCGGCGAACTTCGCAACGATGCACTTCGCAGCCCCGCCCCGGCACCTGAACAACGATTGCGAACCTGGGCCCCGGAACCTGGAACCCGGAACTGTTCGATGTCTACGGCCGGCGTACAGGATTGCTGTCCGGCGGCAGCATCCGCGGCTCAGGGGTCGGCGACAGCGGGGTGACGGCCGGGCGTGGCGTGCCGACGGCTGTCGGGGCGACCGGCACCACCGGGGTCAGGTTCAGCAGGCTGCCGCCCGACGTCACCGAGGTGGTGTAGAGCCGCCAGATTTCCTGCAGCAACGCCGGGTCGGGATAGGCTTCAGCGAGAATGCGGCCCAGGCCGTAGTCGCCGCCGGGCACCGTCGGATCGAACTGGAACACATACAGCGCGGTGGCATTCGGGCCCGGCTCGGTTGCCTTGAACATGCGCCAGCCCCGCGCCTGTGCCTGCACGTTCGGATCGCTGCTCTTCTCCAGTGCCGCTTGCAGGTAGCCGAGCACTCTCTCGAAATCGGCCACCCGCTCGGGCCGCACGGTGTTGAACAGCAGCCCGACGGGCGCGGTAAACGTCCGCCCTGCCGCTGGAGCGGCCGGCGACGCCGGTACGCCTGGCACAGCGGACGGTGCTGGCGGCGGCGCCTGTGCGGCAGGTTGCGTCTGCGGCAGAGCGACGCCCGGCACGGCCGGCGTCTGCCCGGCGGGCGCCTGAGGTGCAGGGGCCTGCGTTGCGGCAGCCGCGCCGGGCGGCGACAGCAGCAGCGTTGCGGCCAGCATCCTGGCGGCGAGCAGTCGGAGGCGGAGATTCTTCACGGGGACGCGTCCTTCACGAAAAAGCGAAAAGCCACGAACGGCACGACGCCGCACGTGGCTTTCCTGGAGCTGCGTGGGAGCCGGTGTCTACTTCGAGAAGTCGGCGACGACCGGGCCCTGAATGACGAACAGCGGCGCCTTGATCGATCCGCGGTACAGGTCGTAGAAGGCGCGCTGTTCGGTGGGATCCTTCACCGCCTCGTAGACGATGTTGGTGATGGAGTAATCGGCCTCCTTGACCACCGGATTGATGGTGTGGACGAACACGATGCTGCCATCGGGATTCGGCGTCATGACCCGGATCACCTTCCACCCGGCCATTTGCTGCTTCGCTTCGGGTCGCTCCGATTTGGTCAGGGCGTCCTTCAGCTTGGCGAGGACCTGTTCGTAATCACCGACCTTGTCCGGGGCCACTGAGAACGCCAACAGAACCGAGTCGCCCGTGTAAGTGGTCTTCTGGGGCGCCGCCGGCGCAGGCTGCGCAGCCGGCGTCGCGGCTGGCGTCTGCGGCGCGGGCGCCTGCGCAGCAAGGCCGCCGGGCCCCTGGGAAAGTGCCGGCAGGACCACGATCGCGCCAGCCAGTAAAACTCCGGACAGTCGTCGCATGTTCAAAGCCTCCTCGGAAAGGCCGTAATCTAACCTATCACTCAGTTGATGAAAACGGCCATGACCTCGTGAGCAAGAAGCATTCCTGCCCGCGTGAGCCGCATTCCGCCGCCATCATAGATCAGCAACGCATGATCCACGAATGGTTGGAGCTGATCCCCGTAGCGCCGCCAGAGATCGACGCCGTACCGTGATTCTATCAACTCGACATCGATTCCCCGCACCAAACGCAGGCCGGTGAACACCGTTTCCTCGAACCGCTCCTGCTCAGACAGCACGCGGCGGTCGGTGGCCAGCTGTCCTCCGCCGGTGGCAGCCGAGATGTACTCCGTCGTCGACGAGAGGTTCTTCCAGCGGACGCCGTGCCGCGTCGAGTGCGCACCGCAGCCGAAGCCGAGCCACTCGCCGTCGGTCCAGTACTTCAGGTTGTGGCGCGACGTCGCGGCCGGGCCGGCGCGACGTTGGAGATCTCGTACTGCTGGTATCCCGCCGTGTCCAGCCGCTCCATCGCCGCGACAGTACATGTCCGCGGCATCGTCGTCCGGCGCCAGCGACCACTTGCCGCGCGCCATCGCGTCACGCAGCGGCGCGTTCGGGTAGAGCTCGAGCATGTAGAGCGACGCGTGGTCGGGGCCGAGGGCGATCAGCGCGTCGACCGACTCGAGCCACTGCGCAATGGTCTGCTGCGGCAGCCACATCATCAGGTCGAGCGAGAGGTTGTCGAACCCGGCGCGCGCGCGCCATGGCGAACGCCTCCGCCGCCCGCGACGGCGGAGTGCAGGCGGCTGAGACGCTGCAGTTCGTCGTCGCGGAACGACTGCACGCCGTAGCTGAGACGATTGACGCCCGCCGCGCGAAAGCCGGCGAGCCGCTCCGGCGTCACGGTCTCCGGATTCGCCTCGAGCGTGATTTCGGCATCGTCGGTCACCTGCGAAGGACGTCGCGGCAGGCGGCGATGAGGGCGGCAATCTCGCCGGGCTCGAGCAGCGACGGCGTGCCGCCGCCGAAGAAGATCGTGTCGGCCGGCGCCGGCGGTCGCGCGGCGCTCAGCGGATCTCCTGCAGCAGCGCCGCGACGTAGCGCTCTTCAGCGCCGCGTCGAACAGGCCGCGATTGAAGTTGCAGTAGTTGCAGATCGCCGAACAGAACGGAATGTGGAGGTAGAGGCCTAGCGGGCGGCATTGCTCGACGCTCAATGCGGAATGCTCAATGCTCAGATCGATTTTCGGCATTTTGGCTTGCACCTTGCGCATTGCGCATTCGGCATTGCGCACGGCCATCAGGAACCGGCGCGCCCGCCACTCCACTTGAGGTCGGCCTTGCCGTCGCCGCGTTCGCTGCTGCGCGCAGCTGGGCGCGCGCCTGGCCGGCGGTGCGCGACGGCAGCGACGGCTTGCGCGCCGCCTTGCTGCGGGTCTTCCACAGCGTCACCAGGTCGTCGACGCCGCCGTTGGGCGGCAGCTCGCGGTAGTCGGCGCCGTCGAGGTAGAGGAACTCGCACATCTCGTGCAGCCGCGACCGCATGCGGAAGCCGATGCGGAAGAGCAGCGAATCAGGGTCGGTGCTGTCGGGGTTGTCGTCGTAGTTCGAGGTGAAGATCGGTCGTCCGCTTCTCGCTGTAGCGGGCGTTGACGATCAGGTTCAGCGTCTCCTCGACCCATTCCGACGTCTTCTCGGCGCCGAGGTCGTCGAGCACCAGCAGGTCCGCACTCGATGACCGGGCGCAGGACGTCCATCTCCGGCGTGCGGTTGACCGGGTCGTAGGTGCTGCGGATCATCTTGAGCAGGTCGCGCGTGTCGTAGAAGAGGCCGCGGGCGCCGCGCGTGCGAATCACCTGGCGCAGCACGGCGACGGCGAGATGCGTCTTGCCGACGCCGGGCGGCCCCTGCAGGAACAGCCCGCGGTCGACGACGGGAAACTCTCCGCCAGGCGCCGGGCGAGCTGCGCCGCGCGCGTCAGCTGCTCGTTGTAGGCGGTGTAGTTGCTCGAAGTCGCAGTGCTGGTAGCGCCGCGGGATGCGCGCCTCGCCGATCAGCCGCGCCGCAGCGCGACTCGCGCAGCAGTCGCAGCGCGTGACCCGCGACACCCCGTCCGCTTCGATCGTCTTCCAGCCGGTGTCGTCGCAGAGCGGGCACACGGCTGCATCGTAGACGCAAATTTCGAAACTTAACACTTGAAACTGCGGCAGAAATTCGCCGCCGTTGCCTGCGAACCGGCTTCGGACTTACTTCGAACGTTTCGCCTTCGACCTTTGCACTGTCGGCATGCCGCACCAGGTCGGTCGGCGACGACTTGACGAGCGCCGTGTTCAGTCGCTGCTCCCAGTCGTCGATGCCGCGCGCCAGCTCGCGCTTGACGTAGTCCATGAACTCGTTCACCTCGCCCTGCATCTGCTCGATCTTGCGCCGCATGTTGAGGATGATCTCGACGCCGGCGAGGTTGACGCCGAGGTCGCGGGTCAGCGCCAGGATCGTCTCGAGCTGCTCGAGGTCCTCTTCGGAGTAGAGCCGCGTGTTGCCGTCGGTGCGCGACGGCTTGAGCAGCCCCTCGCGTTCGTAGAGGCGCAGCGTCTGCGGATGGATGTTGTACTTCTGCGACACCGCGCTGATCATGTAGTAGGCCTTGCCCCGCTCAGCACGTTTCGCCATCAATGCCCTAACTCCGGGTCTCCGCCGCAGACTGGCCGGCGGACTGGTGCAGGTGCTCCCGCACGTTCTCGCCGTTGATGCGGCCGAACTCGCGCAGCAGTTCCTTCGAGCGCTCGTCGAGCAGCGCGCGGCAGCATCAGCCTGCACCTCGACGACCAGGTCGCCGCGGCGGCCGCCGCGCGGCGATGCGACGCCGCGCTCGCGCAGCCGGAAGCGCTGCCCCGACTGCGTGCCCGGCGGCACCCGCAGCCGCGCCGCCGCCGTCGGGCGTCGGAATCTCGACGCGCGCGCCGAGCGCCGCCTCGTGCACCGCGACCGGCACCACGATGTGCAGGTCGTCGCCGTCGCGGCGGAAGAGCGGGTGCGGCGCCGACGTGCACGGCGATGTACAGGTCGCCGGCATCGCCGCCACGCAGGCCGGCGTTGCCCTTGCCCGGCACGCGCACCCGGTCGCCGTCGGCGACGCCGGCCGGCATCCGCACCGGCACCGTCTCCGCGCGCGTCTCCTGGCCGAGTCCGCCGCACGCCTCGCACGGCCGCGGCCGCTGCTGGCCGCTGCCACCGCACGCGACGCAGCTGCGCGAGAACATCATGTGACCGCGCACGGAGCGCACGCCGCCGGCGCCCTGGCACGCCGGGCAGGCGCCGCTACTCACCCTGCGTGCGGCCGCTGCCGCCGCAGGCGCGACACGTTTCGCGGCGCGTCACCGCGACGTCGCGGTCGACGCCGTCGAACGCCTCGTCGAACGTCAACGCGACATCCTGGTGCAGGTCGGCGCCGCGCTCGGCGCCGCGCGGCCTGCTCCGCCGCGCTCGCTCAGCACTTCGGCGAACAGGTCGCCGAAGGTCGCCGAGTGATCGACGCCGCGCGCCGAGAAATCGAATCCCTCGAACCCGCTGCGCACGCGCGGCTCCGGCGCTCGCCGTCGCCTGCGCCGGCGTCGTAGCGCGACCGCCGATCCGGATCGATCAGCGTCTCGTAGGCCTCGAGGATCTGCCGAAAGCGCACCTCGGCAGCCCGGTCGCCCGGATTGATGTCCGGGTGAAACCGCCGCGCCAGCCGCCGGTAGGCCCGCTTGATGTCGGACTCCGTCGCGCCGGGCGGCAGACCGAGGACTGACGTAGAGATCCATGCACCACTCGCCGAACCTACTTCTGTCGTCCACCACCTCGGCGTCGATCACGTCGCCCTGCCGCCGGCGCGCCGGCCGTCGCCCGCGCCCGCCGCCGCCGCCTGGCCCGGCGCCGGACAGCGCTCCTCGGTCGGCGCGCCGGCGCCTGCGCTCTTGTAGAGCGCCTCCGCGGCCTTGTGCTGCGCCTGCGTCAGCTGCTCCATCGCCGCGTTCATGCCCGCCGTGTCGTTGGCGTTCATCGCCGTCTTCAGCGCCTCGACGGCGCTCTCGACGCCGGCTTGTCGGTCGGCGCCAGCTTGTCGCCGTTGTCCTGCAGCATCTTCTCGGCGGCGTAGACCGCCTGGTCGGCCTGGTTGCGCGTCTCGATCTCCTCGCGCCGCTTGCGGTCCTCCTCGGCGTGCGACTCGGCGTCGCGCATCATCCGGTCGACCTCGTCCTTGCTCAGGCCGCTCGACGCGGTGATCGTGATCTTCTGCTCCTTGCCGGTGCCGAGATCCTTGGCCGAGACGTTGACGATGCCGTTGGCGTCGATGTCGAAGGTCACTTCGATCTGCGGCACGCCGCGCGGCGCCGGCGGGATGCCGACCAGCTGGAACCGGCCGAGCGTGCGGTTGTCGCGCGCCAGCGGCCGCTCGCCCTGCAGCGACGTGGACCTCGACGCTCGTCTGGCTGTCGGCGGCGGTCGAGAACGTCTCGCTCTTGCGCGTCGGGATCGTCGTGTTGCGCGGGATCAGCGTCGTCATGACGCCGCCGAGCGTCTCGATGCCGAGCGACAGCGGCGTGACGTCGAGCAGCAGCAGGTCCTTGACCTCGCCGGCGAGCACGCCCGCCTGGATCGCGGCGCCGATCGCCACCACTTCGTCGGGGTTGACGCCCTTGTGCGGCTCGCGGCCGAACAGCTCCTTGACGATCTGCTGCACGCGCGGGATGCGCGTCGAGCCGCCGACCAGCACGACCTCGTCGATCTTCGCTGGAGTCGACGCCGGCGTCGGCCAGCGCCTGCTTGGTCGGGCCGACCGTCTTCTGCAGCAGGTCGTCGACCAGCTGCTCGAACTTCGCCCGCGTCAGCTTCATCTGCAGGTGCTTCGGACCGGTGTCGTCGGCGGTGATGAACGGCAGGTTGATGTCGGTCTCCATCACCGTGGAGAGCTCCATCTTCGCCTTCTCCGCCGCCTCCCTCAGGCGCTGCAGCGCCATGCGGTCCTTGCTCAGGTCGATGCCGTCGCTCTTCTTGAACTCGGCGATGATCCACTCGATGATGCGCTGGTCGAGGTTGTCGCCGCCGAGGTGCGTGTCGCCGTTGGTCGCCTTGACCTCGACGACGCCCTCGCCGACTTCGAGGATCGAGATGTCGAAGGTGCCGCCGCCGAAGTCGTAGACGGCGATCGTCTCGTCCTTCTTCTTGTCGAGGCCGTAGGCGAGCGCCGCCGCCGTCGGCTCGTTGACGATGCGCATGACCTCGAGGCCGGCGATCTTGCCCGCGTCCTTGGTCGCCTGCCGCTGCGCGTCGTTGAAGTAGGCCGGCACGGTGATGACCGCCTTCGGTGACCGTCTGGCCGAGATACTCCTCCGCCGCCTGCTTCAGCTTCTGCAGGATCATCGCGGAGATCTCCGGCGGCGCGTACTCCTTGTCGAGCGCCTTGATGCGGACGTCGTTGCCGGCCGCCGCCACGGTGTACGGCACCATCTTCATCTCTTCGCTGACTTCGTCGAAGCGCCGTCCCATGAAGCGCTTGATCGAGAAGACGGTGTTCTCGGGGTTGGTCACCGCCTGGCGCTTGGCCACCTGTCCGACCAGCCGCTCGCCGGTCTTGGTGAACGCCACGACCGACGGCGTGAGCCGGCTGCCCTCGGGGTTGGTGATGACGACCGGCTCGCCGCCTTCCATGACCGCGACGACGGAGTTGGTGGTGCCCAGGTCGATGCCGATGATTTTGCTCATGCTCGTTATCAAATCTGAGTGAATACGTCAATGACGTGCGGGATCGCGTCGCAGCTCGGCCGCAACCCGCCGCGCCATCAGTTCGACCTCCTCTATACTCATTCGCATGGCTGACTTCGAGCCGGTGCCGCGGCGGACCCGCGTCGTCGCTGCGCGTCGCGCGGCAGGCAGGCCTGGTCGCCCTGTTCGTCGTCGCGGCGCTGCTCGGGACGTTGAGCGGCGTGCTGTTCGCCTACGCCGACGACCTGCCGCAAATCAGTGCGCTCGACGACTACCGCCCGAACACCATCACCCGGCTGCTCGCCCGCGACGGCCGTGTCATCGGCGAGTTCGCCACCGAGCGGCGCATCGTCATCGGCTACGACGACATCGCGCCGTCGTTCCGCAACGCGCTCGTCGCCACCGAGGACGCCGACTTCGAACAGCACTTCGGCCTGAGCGTCACGCGCATCCTGGTCACCCTGGCGAACGACCTGCTCAAGGGCGAGCGCGCCGGCGCCAGCACCATCACGCAGCAGCTCGCGCGCAACCTCTTTCCTATCGGCTTCGAGAAGACGGTCGAGCGCAAGGTCAAGGAAGCGATCCTCGCGATGCAACTCGAGCGCCGCTACACCAAGCGCGAGATCCTCGACCTTCTACGCCAACCAGGTCTACTTCGGCCACGGCGCCTACGGCGTCGAGGCCGCGTCGCACCTGTACTTCGACAAGCCGGCGCGCGACCTGACGCTGGAAGAGGCGGCGATGATCGCCGCCATCATCCAGGCGCCGGAGCGGCTCAGCCCGTTCGTCGATCCCGCGCCGCACGCTCATCCGGCGCAACTACGTGCTGCAGCGCATGGCCGAGGAGCGCTACCTCACCGAGGACGAGGCGCGCGAGGCACGCGGACCGGCCGCTCGTCCTGCGCGGACAGCCGACACCGGAGCGATCGGTCGCGCCGTACTTCGTCGAGGACATCCGCAAGGGGCTCGAGCAGAAATACGGCGCCAAGGCGCTCTACGAAAAGGGGCTGCGGGTCCAGACGACGCTCGATGCCGAGCTGCAGGAAGCGGCCAACGCGCCATCGACCGCGGCCTGCGCCGCGTCGACAAGCGGCGCGGCGGCTTCCGCAAGCCGGCCCGCAACATCCTCAGCGAGGGGTTGACGCTCGAGCGTTTCACCACCGACCGCTGGACACGTCCGATTCTCGCTGGCGACATCGTCCCGGCGCTGGTCGTCGACGTGCCGACCGGCGCCGGCGCGGGCAACGCGCGCCTCCGTATCGGCGCCAACGAGATCGAGCTGCCGCGCAGTGCGTTCGCCTGGACCCGGCGCACCGCAGCAGCGGACCTGATCAAGCCGGGCGATCTCGTCGAAGTGGAAGTTCGTACTCTCGACGGAAACCGGCCGGCCGAGGTGGCGCTCGAGCAGCCACCGCTCGTCGAAGGCGCGCTGCTCGCGATCGACAACCGCACCGGCCAGATCCGCGCGATGGTCGGCGGTTTCAATTTCGCCCGCAGCAAGTTCAATCGCGCGACGCAGGCGCGCCGCCAGGTCGGCTCGCTGTTCAAGCCGTTCGTCTACACCGCCGCCATCGACCGCGGTTTCACGCCGGTCTCGGTGTTCATCGACGAACCGGTGTCCTACAACGCCGGCGCCGGCCAGCCGCCCTACCAGCCGGGCAACTACGACCGCAAGTTCGAGGGTGCGGTGACACTGCGGCACGCGCTCGAGGACTCGCGCAACATTCCGGCGGTGAAGGCGATGGCCGAAGTCGGGCCGCGGCAGGTCGTCGCGTACGCGAAGCGCTTCGGGCTGCGCGGCGACTACCCGCCGTACCTGTCGCTCGCGCTGGGCGCGGCCGAGTCGACGCTGGTCGACATGACGAGCGCCTATTCCGCCTTCCCGAACCAGGGCGTTCGGATGCAGCCCTACTCGGTGGTGACGATCGCCGACCGCGAGGGTAACCTCCTCGAGGAAAATCGCCCCGAGCCGCGCGAAGCCATCCGCGCCGACACCGCCTTCGTCATGACCAACCTGCTGCGCGGCGTCGTGCAGCGCGGCACGGCCGCGGCTGCATCGGCACTCGACTGGCCGCTGGCCGGCAAGACGGGAACGATGGACGACTACACCGACGCCTGGTTCGAAGGGTTCGATCCGGACATCACCGTCGGCGTCTGGGTGGGCTACGACGAGAAGAAGCCGCTCGGCTCGGGAGAGACGGGAGCAACCACAGCGCTCCCGATCTGGATGGACTTCATGCGGGCGTATCTCGACAAGCGCGCCGACCGGAAGAATCCGCCCCGCTTCGAACCGCCCGGCAACATCGTGTTCGTGACGCTCGATTCCGGCATCATCGAGGCGTTCATCAACGGCACGCAGCCGCAGAGGTACCTGCCGCCGCTGGCGTTGGCAGCGTGCCGGCAACGACCCCGCCGGCGGTCGCTCCAGCGTTGCCCGCTGCCAGCCCGGCCGAGCCGGCCCCGGCAGCAGTGCCCGCGGCGCTGCAGTAACTCGCGATACCGTGCCGGCGCTCAGCGGGAGCGCCGCCAGCTACAGTGGATGCCGCCTGCGCCAGAGGACGTAGCCCTCGTAGCCGCCGAACGACACCAGCAGCAGCGCGGCCGCCCACAGCATGGCCGGAACCGGGTAGAAGAAGGCCGCCATCACCAACGGCACCAGCAGCAGGGCGTCCATCAGGACAATCCACAGCCCGCCTTCCGTGCTGACCAAACCGTCGAGATAAAAGTGATTGGCAACAAGTGCGCGCCAGGGATGCGCGGCCGCGACGTGTTCCGTCGCGTCAGTGATTTCGTCGAAGGTCCGCCGGGCCATGAGCCACCTCCTGGAAGTTTCGCGGAGACGGGGGTGGTACTGAGGCCACTATACGCCTCAGCGGCGGGCGCGTCCAATCCTAGTCGTCGTCCTCGGCCGCGACCGCTCCGAGCGTGCCGCTCGCCTTGCGCATCAGGTAGGTCTTCACCAACAGGTCGAGATCGCCGTCGAGCACGCCATGCACGTCGCCGATGTTCAGCTTGGTACGGTGGTCCTTCACCATCTGGTACGGCTGCAGGACGTAGCTGCGAATCTGGTTACCGAAGGCGATGTCGCGCTTCTCGCCGCCAATCTGATCGAGCTTGGCCTGCTGTTCCTTCATCTTGAGGTCGAAGAGGCGGGCCTTGAGCACCTTCATCGCCGAGGCGCGGTTCTTGTGCTGCGACCGTTCGTTCTGGCAGGACACGACCATGCCGGTCGGAATGTGAGTGATACGGATCGCCGAGTCGGTGACGTTGACGTGCTGACCACCGGCGCCGCTCGACCGGAAGGTATCGACGCGCAGGTCCTTCTCGTCGATCTCGACGTCGGCATCCTCCGGCAGTTCAGGCCAGACGAATACCGACGCGAACGAGGTGTGGCGGCGGGCCGCCTGGTCGTAAGGCGAGATGCGCACCAGCCGGTGCACCCCGGCTTCCGCCGACATCAAGCCGAACGCGTAGTCACCGGAAACGAGCACCGTCGCGCTCTTGATCCCGGCTTCCTCACCGGCTTGAAAGTCGATGACCTCGCGCTTGAAGCCGCGCCGCTCCCACCACTTCAGGTACATGCGAAGCAGCATCTCGGCCCAGTCCTGCGACTCGACCCCGCCTGCGCCAGGATGGATGGTCACGATGGCGTTGGCGAGGTCGTGCTCGCCGCTCAGCATCTTCTTGGTTTCGGCCGCCTCGACTTCGTGCTCGAGTTCGGCGAGACCGCGCTCGAGATCGGCGTTGACGTCCTCGCCGGCGGCGGCCCATTCGAACAGCACGGACAGGTCGTCGGCGCGGCGATTGAGCGAGGTGAGCAGGGAGAGGTCCTGCTCGGCGCGGCGGCGCCGCTGCATGATCATCTGTGCCGCCGCCTGGTTGTTCCAGAAGCCGGGCGCAGCCGCCTTCTGCTCTATTTCCGCGAGCTGCTCGTCGAGGCGGGCTCCCTCAAAGATACCTCCGCAGTTCTGTCGACCGGCGGCTGAGATCCTCGTGGCGGCGCGAGAGTTCGTCGAACGAGATGGACACTGGAAGTTCCTCGTGAAGTTAGCGGCACAGCAACGGCACGCAACAGCTACCGTAGCACCGATCGCCGAGCGATGTTCATCGGCGCGTCCTGCCGACGGTCATCAAGGCTGCGGCAAGCAACGCAATCGACACGTAGGCGATGACGTCACCGAACACCGAGTACAGCGTGCGACTCTTCAGCAGCCGCACCTCGGCGACGATGCCGACCTGCTCGAAGATCTTCGATGCCTCGACGATGCGGCCGTACGGGTCGACGACGCCGCTGATGCCGGTGTTGGCGGCGCGGGCCAGGTAGCGCCCCTGCTCGATCGCCCGCATCGACGCCATGGCAAAGTGCTGGTACGGCGCCGACGACTGTCCATACCAGCCATCATTGGTAATCGTCGTCAACAGCTCGCTGCCGTTGTTGACCGACTCGCGGATGAGGCCCGGGTAGACCACCTCGTAGCAGATCGCGGTGCTCGTGAGGTGCGAGCCGACCGGCAGCATCACCATCTGCGTGCCCGGCGCGAACTCGGCCAGGCTTTCGACCAATGGCGAGACGAAGTAGAGCCACTGCTTCAGCGGGATGAACTCGCCGAACGGCACCAGGTGGATCTTGCGGTAGACGGCCGTCGTCTTGCCGGTCGCGTCGACCAGGAACGCGGCGTTGTACATCCGCGGCGTCGAGCCGCCGACGATCTGATCGCTGCCGAACAGCAGCGGCACCCGCACCTCGCGCGCCAGATCGCGCATCGCCGCCTGGCCGGTTTCATCCTCTTCGAACATGAACGGCGTCGATGATTCCGGCCACAACACGTACTCGGCGCCGCGCCGCACCGCGTCACGGGTCATCGCGATGTGGGTCGTGAAGATGCGCCGCGCCTCGCGCGGATCCCACTTCGCCGACTGCTCGATGTTGGCCTGGACCAGCCCGACGCGGAGCGGGGTGCCCTCCCTGGTCAACTCGCCGCCGGCGATGCGCGACGTGCCCCAGAGCGACACGCCAACCAGTACTGCCGCCGTGAGGATCAGCGTCGCGGCGCGGGCGCGGCCCCGCGACAACAGCGCGAACGCGATGCTCGCGTTGACGAGAGCCACGAGTGCCGACAGGCCATAGACACCGAGCACGCTGGCCAGCTGCGCCACCGGCAGCACGGTCACCTGGCTATTGCCGAGCGGAACCCACGGAAAGCCGCCGAACAGATAACCGCGGAAAAACTCCGTCGCCACCCATGCGGCTGGTACGAACACCAGGGCCGCGGCACCGGCGCGGTTGATCAGCCGGCTGGTGATCAGTGCGGTGATGCCGGGGAAAATCGCGAGGTAGAGCGCCAGCAGCACCATCGCCGCGATGGCGACCGGGGTGGCCAGGTCACCGTAGGTCGCGACGACGGTGCTGGTCCAGTAGACGGTGCCGACGAAGTACACCACGCCACTGGTGATGCCGAGGGCGAAGGCACGCAGCGGCCGCTGCCCGGGTACACGCCCCGGCGACCCGCGCCAGCCAGTGAGGGCAATCAGCAGCGGAACGAGTGCAATCCACGCGAAAGCCGGGTGTCCGTAGTGCGGAAAGCTAAGCGCGAGGAGGGCGCCGGAGACCAGCGCCAGCAGGAAATCAAGGCGTTGTGGGGTCAGTCTTGGCAGTCTAACATGCGCCCTTTTCTCGGCGCCGATCGGCCGCCGCGCTTACGCGACGGGCCGTTCGGCGCGGTAGAGGATGTGATCGCGGCCGGTGTAAATCACGCGCGGACCAGCGGTCATGCCGATCCGCTCCGCGACCCGCTGCGACGACGCGTTGTCGGGGCGGATGAGCGCAATCACCTCCGGATAGTTCCAGCGCGTGAACGCCGCGTCACGCACCGCCGCGCCAGCTTCGGTGGCGAAGCCCTTGCTCCACTGCGCCCGATCGAGCAACCAGCCGACCTCGGGCCGCCTTTCGCCATTGACGGTCTGCAGCACCAGCCCGACCTGCCCGACCGGGGTGCTGGTGTCCTTCTCTATCGCCAGCCAGAGGCCGTGACCGTCCGCCTGGTACCGCTCCATCTGGCGGTAGAGCCACTCGTTGGCCGCTTCGCGGCTGAAGCGGCGGTCGTAGTGATGGTTGACAGACGGATCCGCGAGCATCGAGGCGAGAAAGTCGAGGTCGCCAGGCACGAGTTCGCGGAGCTGGAGACGGCTGGTTTCGAGAACGATCTGCGAGGTGGCTGTCATGGTGCTGCGACGAGGATACGCTTGGCGGCCGGCCCGAGGCAACGCCGCGGCGCCGCCGCTCAGAACCGGAAGCGCAGCCCGGCCGCGGTGCTGAGCCCGCCGACATCAACCCGCAACACGCGCTCGTTCACCGGCAGGTCGACGCTCGACCTCGCGAACGTAGCGCTGACACCGAGTCCGATCGCTCGAGTGAAGAAGAAGGTGCCGTCCGCACCGGCATTGAAACCGAGCGCCGACTCGGTGGCCGTCACGACGTCGGCCGATCTGAACGTCGCCACGTCGTAGGGATACACCTCCGTGTAGGCGATATCGGACACCAGCCCCTGCCGGATGCGGAACAGCGACGGCCCGCCGCCCACGCTCAGCTCGATGCGGCGAGTCAGTGGCACCGTCGCGCGGAGCTGGAGATGAATCGCGAATTCCTCGCGTTCGAGGTCGCCGGCTTCGCCGCTGATGGCGCGCGGCCGCCCGAAGAAGAATGGATGCGGCACGTCGGCCGTCAGCGCACCCGGCGTCCGTTTCGTGAACCGTGAGACCGACGCGCCGACTCCGAATCGCGGCGTGATCATCCCGCCACCCGATATTGCGAGCCCAGGCGCGCGCCTGACCGTGTACGACGTCTGCAGCCGGCCGTCCTCGGCGTTCTCACGAACGGTCACGCTCTCTGAAAACGACTCGCTGGAAAGCTGGTAGGCGCCGTTGACGGCGACGAACCCGCGAGGAAACGCTGGCCGCGTCGGCCGGGTGACCGGTCGCGGCCCGGTCGGCGGCTGCGGGCGCGACGGCGGTGCCGCCTGTCTCTGGCCCGCGGCGATCCGCGTGGCCTCTTCCCTGACGACAGGCGCCGATTGCGCGACGGCCGGGAGTGGGACAGCAGCGATTAGGCCCGCTATCAGCCCCCGACGCAAGCATACCAAGGTCGCCTCGTGCGCAGCTGCAACCGCGCCCTGTCGCAATGCATGCCGTGTCATCGTCATGGCAACCTCACATCACCCCAACCGCGGTCCACGCCTGTATCACCGCACGCTCCGCGGCGCTGCCGACACCGTACAGGTCCTGCGCTGACTGCACCGTGGCGGCGCGAGCCGTCGAGAACGTCGCGGTGGCCGGCAGCAACGATGTGAACGCGCGATAGAACACCTTCTCGATCTGTTCGCGATTGCCGCCGCCGACGCCCTGAACCGCAAGGCCCGACGTGCGATTGGTGCCTCCCTCGATCGCCAGATAGAACGCGTGATTGGCGATGCCCGAATTGATGTGCACGCCGCCGGAGTCCTCGGAGCCGCTAAAGCGGCGCGAGAAGTGATCGGGGTCACCGTAGAGTGCCGGATTGGCCATCGATCGGTCGCCGCTCAGCGCGCCAGAGGCAACGGCACGCGAGATGTCCTTGCCCAGCACGTAGTCGGCCTGGCCCCGGGCAGCGCCCGGCGGGTGATAGAAGAACTCCACGCTCTTGCCCATCATGTCGGCGAACGCTTCGTTCAGGGCGCCCGACTCGTTGCGGTAGACGAGGTTCGACGTCGCGCCGATCACCGCGTGCGTCAACTCGTGGGCGGCGATGTCCAGTGCGCCACTGAAGTAGGTGTAGTTGTTGCCATTGCCGAGCACCAGGCCCGCCGGGAAACCGCTGCCGAACAGGATGCGGCCGGCCCGGTTCGGGCCGCAGACCCCGCACCACGTCGCATTCACCGCGTAGAGGCCGAAGTCCGCTGGTGCGGCGGTCAGCGCCCCCTGCTGCGAAAGCGGGTTGACGACGATGTAGATTGGCGAATTTCGGCCATCGAGTCCGCTGCGTCCGAAGCGCTTGTAGTAATAGTCGTAGGTCCAGCTGACATGCGCATGGGCGTCGACCACCGCGGGGTCGTTCCAGACGTTGTCGGAGTCAGTCGCCAGGTCGCTATCGGTATAGGCGGCGAGGCCACGCTCGAGCAGCTTGGTACGCAACAGGTTGCCGCGCATGTCGAATGTCTCGATCACCGGCGGCCGCAGCCGGTCGAACGTCACGTAGGTGCCGGCGCGGCTGTCGACGCTGAGCTTCTTGGTGTCGCCGAGCACACCGGTGCCGACGCCGACGGCGCTCTGCCCCTGCATCTCGCTGTAGCGCATGAGCTCACTGCCGGTGTTCGCGTCGAGGAAGACACGATCGACCGAGCCGCTGCCGGCGACGGCAGCGCCGTAGGCCAGCCGGTGCTCACCGTCGTCGAGGCGCAGAATGACCAGCGCGGGTTCGGCCAGGAGCCGGTCGGCAGCGGCTGGCCTGAGCAGCGCAGCCCTGGCCTGGCCGGGCGAGAGTTCCGGGGCGGTCGACATCTGCAGGTCCGGCGCGAGCTCGCCGAAGATAGAGATCGGCACGCCCTGCTCGGAGTCGCGCACCACGTCGGCGCCCCAGATCGGCACCCCGTCGTAGTACTGCTGCAACCGCTCCAGGGTCCGCGCCGGCAGCATCGGGTCACGGTCGATGCGCTTGCGCCGCAAGGTGCCGTCGCGCTCCGCCCGTGTCACATACGCGTCCCACACCCGCACATCCGCGAGCCGCGTCGCCCGCACGTGAAGTGCCGTGGACTGTTGCGCGGCGCCATGCCCCTGGCCGACGGCCACCATCGCGCTCACGATGCAGACGAATGCCAGCGTTCGAGTCATCTGTCGTATCTCATCTCTCTTGCTCCGGGAAGGGGGACGGCAGCGATGCATCTCGGCTCTCTTCGCAATAAACGTGTGCGTAGAGAAAACCGAACGCGAACGATGCGCGGCAGGAGCAGGGCGGACGGGAGGGCGAGGTCGGAGATCGCGAGCTATCTCGTGATCCAGGGCTTGAACTGTTCTTCCTTTTCGAGGCGGGTCTTGACCGACTCGGCGGCGCGACGATCGGCGTACTTGCCGACGCGGACCCGGAATACGCGCGGCCCCGCAGCACCGGACGTGGTGACAAAGCTCGGATAGCCCTTCGATGACAGCCGGCGGGCGATCGTGTCTGCCTCGGTGCGCTCGCGCACGGCAGCAACCTGGACGACGAAGCCGTTGCCGGCCGGCTCTGATGCCGCCCTCGGCGCAGCCGGCTGGGCCGCTACGCTGCCACTGGCCGGCGCGGGAGTCTGCGCGGTCCGCGGCGTCTCGGCGCTGCGGGGCGCGGCGGCAGGCGCCGGCGGCGCGGCGGCCGGCCTTGGCGCCGCTGTGGGAGGTCGGCGAGGTCGCCGCTGTCGGCGAGGGCGGCGCTGCCGGCGAGGGCGCCGCCGGCTTCGGCGGTGCAGGCGGCGGTGTGTTCCGGGGGGCGCGGCGTACCGACGCCGTCGGATCGATTGGCTCGAGGGTCTCGGGCGGCGCGCCTTCGTCTTCGAGGCGGTCCGGGTAGGTCAGGAGCTCAGGACCGGTCGGCGCGGCGCTGCCACCGGCGGCGCCTGCCGCGGGCGACGTCGTCGACGCGGCGCGTGATGACGCGTTCAGTTCCGCTGCCGTGGGGTCGGCGGCCGCCTGCGCCGCCACCTCGGTCAACTGCACGCGGCCGCGCACGCCGCGACCGACCATGACGCCGCACAGGAAGATGACGACGAATACGACCGTGCCCGCCATGAACAGGAACACCAGCTGTTTCCCGTTCAGTTGAATTTCGTGCAGTCCCTCGTCTGACGTCATGCCGGCGCGCCCGATGGTAGCACGCGGGATCGCGCGTGGATGAACGGTGTCGTGCAGGTGGCGATCGAGGCGGTCACGGCACGCGTTCCAGCAGCCGCTGCGCCTCGACATTGGCCGGCTCGCGCCGCAGCACCGCCTGGAGTTCGGTACGCGCCGCATCGCTGTCCTTGGCGGCGATGAACGCTTCCGCCAGCGCCAGGTGCGCAGCGGTGGTGTCCTGGCTCCAGATCGAGATCTTCAACGCGTTGACCGCCTCGTCGACGCGCCCCTCGCGCAGGTAAATCCGGCCGAGCAGCAGGTGCGCTTCACTTTGATAGGGCGCCAGATAGATCGCGCGCCGCAGTTCTGCGATCGCTTCCTCGTCGCGCTCGGCCTGATAGAGCCGGCGGCCGGCATCGAGATGGAACGTCGCGAGGTCACGCTGATCGCGCTGCTCGGAGGCGACGATCACGCTGTCGAGCCGGAGCGCGGCTGACACGTCGATGTCCATCTTCAGCCGTTCGAGCCCGCGCGGCACGCCGTTGACCCCCTGCTGCGGCTTGCTCTCCCAGTCGACGTAGACAGACGACAGGCGCCGTGCCAGTTCCATTTCGCGGGCCGCCTCGGCCGCGCTGCCGGCGGCCTGCAGTGCCACGCCGAGCACGTAGTGCGCCTGGTCGTCGGCCGGGTTTCTCCGGACGGCCTCGCGCAGCGCCCGGATGGCGGCTGGGCCGTCGCGGTCGATCCAGTAGGCGTAGCCGAGGTTGAAGTAGAGATCCGCGTCGGCATCGTCGAGGCGGGTCGCGTCGCTGAAGAACGACACGGCACGGCCGCCGGTTGCCGCGGCAGGTCGGCGCAACTGGATCACGCCGAGGTTGTTCAGCAACGACGGATCGGCGGCGACAGCATTCAGCTCGCTCAAGGTGTTGTAGGCTTCGGCGAACTGGCCGAGCGACATCAAGGAGATGGTCGTCAGGAAACGGGCCTGCCGCGACAACCGGCTGTTGGCCGGCACCTGGCGCGCGGTCGACAGCGCCTTGAGCGTGTCGCTCTCGTCCGTGTAGGCGCTCCACAGCGCGATGCGGGCGCGCTGGAAGGTTGGGGCAAGCCGCAGCGCCTGGTTGAGGAAGGAGATCCGGGTCGCCGGGGCCTCGGCCAGGACACCCTTGATGAACTGCTCGAACGCGGCGAGCGGCGGATGATTCTGCTCCATCGCCTCTGGCGTCACAGGAGAATCGGGCGCGATGCGCCGCGCCACCCGGCCGTACACCGCGAAAAGCTCGGGGAGCGGACCACGCTCGACGATCTCGGCGGAGAGACGGCCGGCATCGATGCGGATGGTCCTGGCGCGCACGGTGAGCTGATCGCCCTGCACTTCGTAGGTGCCGAGCACGACCTGTGCGGCACCGACGACTTCGCCCAGCCTGATGACCGTGGCGTGGCTCAGCGTTGCCACGGGCGGCACCCGCAGCCGCTCGAAGGCGCGCAGCCGATCGTCACGGGTGATGGCAGGGATGCGCAATGCGAGCAGGTCGTCGGTGAGGACAACGGCGGACGCCTCGCTCAGCCAGTCGAGCCGGCCCTCACGCTTCGCGTTCTCGAACGGGATCACCAGCTGGCGCTGCGGCGCGGCAGTCGGCGCCGCCGCCGCCGGCGTGCCCTGGGCCATCACCCCGCGAGGGGACAGAACGGCGAGAGCAGCCAGGCTGGCGAGCGACACCATCCGGAGCCGTCGCAGCCGGACACCAGGCACAGACGCACGGGCGCCCGAGCCGCGATGGTCGCGCATCTCTCCACCCATGTTCATGCCGGGCTGTCCACGGGTCTGATCACAACGGACACAATGCACTGCCCCGCCCCGGTGGCGCGGCACTGGTCGGCCCCGACCTGCGCTTCGAGGCTGAACAGGTGCATCAGCCTGCGAATCGCTGCAGCGTAGAACTCGCACAGGGGTCTCTCCACCTTGTCGCGAACCTCGCAGAAAATCGAGCCGCGGATATCCACCGACAGGGCGCCGTGGCGCCACCGGACGACGGCGCGGCTGCTCCGCGACGTGCTCCGCACCATCTTGCCGGCCAGCGACAGGACGATGCGCAGGCGCAGGCGCGGCGGCAGCGCGCGAATGACCGTGCGCTGCAGCGGCTGCATCTCTGCCACCCACCATTCGGCGGTGTATTCGCCGGCACGGGCGGCAATCAGCTGGTACGGCTCCCCTTCCTGGCGCAGGAAGCTGAGTACCGCCGCCAGCGGCGCAAGGCCGATGCGACCGTCCCGCAACCCGGCCGGGTTCAGCCACGACTCGTAGAATTCCAGCCGCGTCGGCAGCAGGTCGGCGATGCCCTGGTGCAGGCTGGCGACGAGCAAACGGCCGACACCCTTGTCATTCATGCCAAGATAAGGGGTCGGGACTCAGCGTTACGGAACGCGGCGCAGCAATGTCGGGGAGCACACAGTCCATTCTCGGCCGGCAGTCGTCGCGACTCTAGTGGAGTGTATCAACTCCGCACCCGAACAGCATTCGCAACCCGCGCCCGCGCACGGCGCCGGTCCATCGCCGTCACGAAGCCGCCACTCATGATCCTGCCCGTACACGATCGCCTTCGCAGCCACGTCAGCCGCCTGCTCGTCAGCCTCTATTCGATCGAAGAAGGCGCTTTACCGGCGCTCGTCCTCGAATATCCGCCAACCCGTGCGCTCGGCGACCTCGGCACCCCGGTGGCGTTCGAGCTGGCCCGGCGCCTCCGTAAGGCGCCCCGATCGATCGCGCAGGAGATTGCTGCCGCATTCGGCGCCCTCGAGGGCGTGCGCGACGTTGCGGCCGCGCCAAACGGCTACCTCAACTTCTTCCTGGAACGACCAGCGTTCCTGCTCGACCGGCTGGCGCCGCTGCCCCCCTCCCGGCCACCCGCCGGCAAGGCGATCGTCGAGCACACGGCGATCAATCCCAACAAGGCGGCGCACATCGGCCACCTGCGGAATTCTGCGCTCGGCGACACGCTCGTCCGGGTCCTGCGCTTCCGCGGCATCCCGGTCGAAGTGCAGAACTACATCGACGACACCGGTGTCCAGGTCGCGGATGTCGTCGTCGGCTTCCGCATCCTCGAGGGCAAGTCGCTCGACGAGATTCGCGAGATTGCCGATACGACGCGCTTCGACTACTTCTGCTGGGACCTGTATGCCCGCGTCACCGAATGGTACGAGGGTGACAAGGACCGGCTGAAGATCCGGGCCGACACGCTGCACGACATCGAGCACGGCGGCAACGAGAACGCCGAGATCGCCGCCTTCGTCGCCGACCGCGTCGTCAGGACCCACCTGAAGACGATGGCGCGGATGAATGTCGACTACGACCTGCTGACGTGGGAAGGCGACATTCTGCGCCTGAAGTTCTGGGCCCAGGCGTTCGACGTCCTCAAGGCCAAGGGGGCGGTCTACCTTCGTACCGAGGGCCGCCTGGCGGGCTGCTGGGTGATGCCGATCGAGGACGAGCTCGAGGAACGTTCCACGGCCGCGGTCGTGACGCCAGACGCGCGGCCGACCGAACCGACGGCAACCGGCGGCGGGACCACCGCGCCGGTCGTCGCCGATGGGGAAGGGGACGAGGAACGGGAGAAGGTGATCGTCCGTTCGAACGGGGTGGTGACCTACGTCGGCAAGGACATCGCCTACCAGTTCTGGAAGCTGGGCCTGCTCGGCCGCGACTTCCAGTATCGCGTCTTCACCACCCGCCCGCACGGACCGCTGTGGGCGACCTGCACGACCGGCGGGGAAACGGATTATCCGCTGTTCGGTGGCGCCGCTTACGTCTACAACGTGATCGACGTCCGGCAGTCCTACCTGCAGAAGCTGCTGAAGCAGGCGCTGATTGCCGTCGGCCATCCCGAGGGCGCGCAACGCTCGCACCACTTCTCGTACGAGATGGTGGCCCTGTCACACGCCACCGCTCGTGAACTCGGGCATGCGCCGCCGCCTGACTCTGAGGAGGCGAAGCGCCCGTTCGTCGAGGTGTCGGGGCGCAAGGGCCTCGGCGTCAAGGCTGACGACCTGCTCGACACGCTCATTGCCAAGGCCGGCGGCGAGGTCAGGAAGCGGAACCCCGACCTGAAGGACGAGGACGCGACGCGCATCGCCGAGATGCTGGCGATCTCGGCGGTGCGCTACTTCCTGATCAAGTTCTCCCGAGGGAAGGTCATCGCCTTCGACATGGACGAGGCGCTCAGCTTCGAGGGCGAGAGCGGCCCCTATGTGCAGTACACGGTGGTGCGCGCCAACAACATCTTCCAGAAGGTGCAGCAGCGCGACGGGCTCGACGAAGCCACGCTGCTGAAGACGCTGCGCGAGATCCCGCCGGCCGAATTGACCGGCGACAACGGTGACCACGAGCTCTGGAGCCTGGTGCTCGAGGCGTCACGGCTCGATGAGATCGTCGAACTGGTCATCCGCTCGCTCGAGTTCTCGGTGCTCGCCAAGTACGCCTTCTCACTCGCCCAGGCGTTCAACGCTTTCTATCACCGCTCCCCGATCCTGAACGAGGAGCGCGACGACGTGCGGCGCTGGCGTGCCGCCGCGGTGATCTACCTGCGCAACCAGTTGACGCGTGCCCTCGATCTGATGGGGATCGACGTGCCGCCGCGGATGTGATCGTGCCACGCATAGTGATCGCGCCCTGCAGCCGGATGCATGACTACGAGGAGGCGCTTCGCCGCGCCGCCGGCGAAGCGGGCACCGAAATCGTCGTGCTCGATCGGGCCGCGGCGACACCGGAGCAGTTGCTGGCCGGCGCCGAGGGCCTGCTGCTCGCCGGCGGCGGCGACCTGCAGCCCGGCTTGTACGGTGAAGTGGCCGACGCCAGCTTCGACGCAGCCGAACCGGGACGCGACGAGTACGAGATCGAACTGGTGCGCCTGGCGACGGCCCGCGACCTGCCGCTGCTGGCCATCTGCCGCGGCATCCAGGTGCTCAATGTCGCGCGCGGCGGCACCCTGGTGCAGGACATCGCCACGCAGGTGCCGACTGCCGTCGAGCACATGGTGCGGCAGCCGGTCTATGCCATCGCCCACGACGTCTGGATGGCATCCGACTCGCGGTTGCAGGCGCTGATGGGCGAACGCCTGGACGGCTCTGACATCTGCCCGGTGAACAGCCGGCACCATCAGGCGGTAAAGGACGTCGGCGCCAACCTGGTGGTGACGGCGACGGCCCCCGACGGCGTCATCGAGGCGCTCGAGGACCCGTCGCAGCGCTTCTGCCTCGGCGTACAGTGGCACCCCGAGAACTTCTACCGCACGGGTGAATTCAGCGCACTGTTCGCCGGCCTGATCGCCGCCGCCAACACGCACGACTAGCCGTGCCGCCAACCGCGCAAAGGCCCGTTTCGGCGCCGGCCGGCGCCGCGACCAGCATGATCACGCGGAGCAAATGAACACGCCGCAACCGGTGAGCGACGCCGCGGTCCCCGTCACCTATCGGGCCAGCGATTTCCGTCTCTTCATCTTCGGGCGCTTCTTCTCCACCACCGCGATGCAGGTGCAGTCGGTTGCCATCGGCTGGCAGATCTACGCGATCTCACAGAGTCCGCTGGCCCTGGGACTTGTCGGCCTCTGCCAGTTCCTGCCGATGTTCCTGGTCACGCTGCCGGCGGGCGACCTGTCCGACCGCCTCGATCAGCGTAAGGTCTACGGCGCGAGTCTGGCAGTGCAGGGGCTGTGCAGCGCCATCTTCCTGGCCTTGACCGCGGCCGGCGTGCGCGACGTCCGCTCCTACTACGCGGCGCTGGCGCTGTTTGGCGTGGCACGCGGATTCTCCGGGCCGTCCGGCCAGTCGCTCATCGCCTTCCTCGTCCCGCCGCAGAAGCTGACCCGGTCGATTGCCGCCAGTTCCTCGGCGTTCACGACGGCCGTGATCGCCGGTCCCGCGCTCGGCGGCTTTCTCTACGCACTGGGCCCGATTTCGACCTATTCGGTGTGCGTCGCGGGTTACTTCGCCGCCGCGGTGATCATGGTCAATCTCCGCGGACGCCGACGTATGGCGTCTGCCGTCTCGGATGCGAGTGCCCTCGAGCGCGTGGCCGAAGGCATCCGCTTCGTACGGACGCGTCCGGTCGTCCTGGGCGCCATCTCGCTGGACCTGTTTGCCGTGCTGCTCGGCGGGGCGGTGGCGCTGCTGCCGATCTACGCTCGCGACATCCTGCATGTCGGGCCGGTCGGCCTGGGGTTGCTGCGCAGCGCGCCGGCAGCGGGCTCCGCCGTCGTCGCGCTCTGGTTCGCGTACCGGCCGCTGGAACGGCACGCCGGCCCATGGATGTTTGCCTGCGTCGCCATCTTCGGGCTGTCAACGGTCGTCTTCGGCCGCTCGACCAGCTTCTACCTCTCCCTGGCGGCGCTCTTCGTGCTCGGCGCCTCGGACATGGTCAGCGTCTTCGTCCGCTCCTCCCTCATCCAGTTCGCCACACCGGACGGAATGCGCGGCCGCGTCAGCGCCGTCAACATGCTGTTCATCGGTGGTTCGAACGAACTCGGCGAATTCGAGTCGGGGGTGACCGCCGCGTGGTTCGGCACCGTCCCCGCCGTCATCATCGGCGGTCTCGGCACGCTGGGCATTGTCGGCATCTGGATGTGGCTGTTTCCGCCGCTGCTCAAGGTGGATCGACTGACGGATGTGGTGGAGCAATAGCCGCCTCTGTCTCGCGTCTGCCTTCGACCTCCGCTGCCCTGTACCGCTACTGCGACCCATCCTCGGCACGCCGTGGTCGCCGATGAAACCTACGAACATCTTCGTTGACATACGAAACATATCGTAGGTATGCTGCGCCCCCATGTCCGCCCCGACCCGCAAACCTACCGATGCGGAACTCTCCATCCTGCGTGTGTTGTGGGAGAAGGGTCCGTGCACCGTGCGCCAGATATACGACGTGCTGTCCGACGGACGAGAACTGGCCTACACCACGACTCTCAAGCTCTTGCAGATCATGACTGACAAGGGGCTGACCACACGGCAGCGGCTCGGGCTGCAGCAGCACGTCTACAGCGCGTGCCTCGGCGAGGAGGACACGCAGCGGCAGCTGGTCAGCGACCTGCTTCACCGCGCCTTTGGCGGATCGCGGTCGAAGCTGGTGATGCAGGCACTCGACGTCGACAAGGCTTCGCCCGAGGAACTCCGGGTCATCCGCCGTCTGATTGCCCGGGCGCAGGAGAAGAAATCATGATGACGACGATCGGCGACTCGCCCGTGGTCCACGCCATTGGTTGGGCAATCCTGCAGTCGCTGTGGCAGGGCACGGTTGTCGGGCTGATGACGATGCTGGTGCTCTGGACCCTGCGCCGGACCGCGGCACAGGTGCGTTACGCGGCGGCCTGCGTCGGTCTGGCAGTGCTGGTCGTCAGCTGGACGGCATCGGTCGTCGGGTCGATCGTCGACGGCGGTGTATCGGCGGCGGACGCCGGCGCTGCCTCGGCGATCAACGCCGTGCCCGTGTCTCCGCCAGCGACGCTGGAAGCGTTGGGCCCGCCGCTGCCACCCGTGGCGACACCTTCGCTTCAGCCGAAGTGGCAGCAGCGTCTCGAGGCGTGGTCGGTTGCTGTCGTTCCAATCTGGCTGGTCGGCGTCTGCGCGCTCTCGCTTCGGCTCCTCGTCGGCTGGACCATCGTCGAACGCGTCCGGCGGCGGGCCGCTGCCGGCAACAACCGGCTCGGCGACGAGTTCGACCGCGCCTTCCTCGAACGCGTGCGCATCCTCGCCGCTCGGGTGCGGGTGGGCCGGCCTTTTTGTCTCGTGCGATCCGCGGCAGTGTCAGTGCCCACGGTCATCGGCTGGATCCGGCCGGTGATTCTGCTGCCTGTGAACGTCGTCACAGGCCTGACCGCCAGTCAATTGGATGCCGTGATCGCGCACGAACTCGCGCACATCCGCCGCCACGACTACGCCGTCAACATCATTCAGGCCGCCGCCGAAATCGTGCTCTTCTACCACCCGGCCTGCTGGTGGATTTCGCGGCAGATCCGGCGGGAGCGCGAGCACTGCTGCGACGACGTGGCGGTGGCGGTGTGCGGCGATGGAGTGGACTATGCGGCGGCCCTCGCCGAGCTCGAGTCGCTACGTTCGAATGACGCGACGCTCGGGCTCGCCGTGACGGGTGGGGAGCTCACTCGCCGCGTGAAGCGACTCCTCGCACCCGCGGCCGCTGATCGCCCGGGCGCTTCGGCATGGGCGGGTGCCCTGGTCCCGGTCGTTGCGTTGGCAGTGGTGGCCGGAGCTGCGTTTGCCGGCGGCAAGGCACGGGCGCAAACGACGACGCCCACGGCCGCCCGCATCATCCCCGCCAACGAGGCGGTGGTGCAGGGGCAGGTCGTCGATGTCCGCGGTGACCGGCCGATCGCTGGCGCGCAGGTCAGGTTGAGCCGCGGTAACTTCGACCTCCAGGTCACAACCGACGAGCGCGGGCGATATGAAGCCGGCAAGCTGGGGCCGGGCAGCTACACGATCGCGGTGACGGCGACAGGCTACTTCGCGGCGGAATACGGCCAGCGCCGGCCATACTCTCCGGCCCCACCGGTGGACGTGCCGGGCGGACGCATCACCGGCGGCCTCGACGTCCGCCTGCAGCCGTTGAGCGTCGTCAGCGGCCGCATCTTCGACAATCGGGGCGAGGGGCTCGCCGGTGTCGAGCTCCAACTCGTTCAAGCTGGTCGCCGCAGCACCGATGGTGGAGGCGGCGGTACGCTGTTCGCGCAAAGCGAGGAGGGTGGCACATACCGGTTCAGGGAAGTGATGCCCGGCAGCTACTACGTACGTGCCTACGTCCCGTCGATGCCGGCGACGCAGCGTCCGGTCGGTGGTGATCGAACGCAGCTCTATGCACCGACGTTCTATCCGAGTGTTCCGGCCGCCGCCGAGGCGCAGATCCTGCGAGTCGACGCGGGACAGGAACTATTCGACATCGATTTCGCCTTACATGTGGCACGAGCGCGGACGATCGCCGGACGCCTGCTCGACGCGTCCGGCAATCCCCAGGGCGCGGGACGGGTGCACCTGATGGGACAGGGCATCCAGGGCACCGGCGGCGGCATCGCCGCGTCGGTCGACGCCAGCGGCCGATTCGAATTCCGCGACGTCGTGCCTGGCGAGTACATGGTCATGGCGGAGACCGCCAATCCGTATCGCGAGTTCTCCGGACGGTGGATGTCGACGACACGCACCGTCACCGTCACGGACGCCGACGTCCGCGACCTCGACCTCATGGAGCGCGCCGGTGCGCAAATCGACGGGCAGGTCGTGCGCGATGCCACCGCGGAGAGGACGCTGGATCCTCGTGGCGTACGGGTCGCGTTCGAGCAGCGAAACGAGAACGGCTGGCACAAGGCGGGCGCCCCGCCACTCGGCGCGGACGGGCGGTTCAGCATGGAGGCCCCGGCCGGCCCCAGCTCGATCAGCATCGACGAGGTGCCAGAACCGTGGGCGGTGAAGGCGATCACCCTGGACGGTAGCGATATCACGGACGGTTCCATTGACTTCGGCACCGGCCGGCGCCGGGTCATGATCGTCTTGACCGACCGCTTCAGTGCCGTATCCGGCACCGTCGTCGACGGGCGTAATCGCCCCGCGCCGTCGGCGTCGGTAGTGATCTTTGCCGATGATGCGTCGCGCTGGCCGACACCGACGCGGTACGTGCGCATGGTGCCCGTGGCCATCAGCGGACAGTTCAGCGTCGAACCGATGCCGCCAGGTGACTACCTGCTGGTGGCTGCCGAACTTCTGCCGCAGGTCGGCTGGGACAATCCCGAGATGCTCGATCGGTTGCGCCCGCTCGCCATCAGGATCCGCCTGAACGAAGGTGAGGGCCGGGTCGTGCCGTTACGACTCTCGCCGACGCCGACGGAGTTCGCCCCCGGCTTTTGAACGGCAGCATCACGGCGCAAGGAACAACCGCAGATAGACGGCACGCCGCCGGGTCCGCTACGCGGAACCCCGGTCTACTGCGACGCGGAACATCGTCGGCCCGCGGCGCCGGGTCCGCTGCGCGGAACCCGGCCTACGGGCGAAACCCTGACCTACGAGCGGAATCCGGCCTGCACGCGGCACGAGGGCTACGGTCGTCCGGGGGCGCGTCGGGTCCACCTCGGGAGGTGGACCGGTTAGCCGCGGACGAAGGCGGCGATGCTCTCGACGTGGGCGGTGTTCGGGAACAGGTCGATACCGGTGAGATCCTGCAGCTCGTAGCCGGCGTCGAGCAGCGTCCGCGTGTCGCGCGCCAGGGTGGCAACGTCGCACGACACGTAGACGAGCCGTGGCGGCCGGGCGCGGACGATGCCGGCGAGCGCGTCCTTCGACATCCCGGTGCGTGGCGGATCGACGACGAAGGTCGCGTCCCGCGGCACCGGCACGGCGGCGGCGCTGACCGCGTGGCGCCGCCCCGCAGGCGTGACACCGAGGAAATCCTCGACGCTGCGCCGCACCACACGCACGCGTTCGCCGAACGGCGCCGCGTTCGCCGCCAGGTCGGCGCCACTGATGCCGTCACCCTCCACGACAGTGACCGGGCGTCGCCCGGCCGCGGCGAGCGACAAGCCGAACAAGCCGACGCCGGCGTAGAGATCGACCACCGGTCCGTCGGGGACGCGTGCGTCGACCTCGGCGATGAGCCGCTCGACCAGGAATCGATTGCCCTGGAAGAATGCGCGCACGTTGCGGCGCAGCGTCAGCGTCGCGCCCGAGGCCCCGCCCGCCCGCAGCACGTCGGTCACATCTGGTTGCCCGGCGAGCACAGCGGCGCCGCTGCGGTCGCCGGCCTGTGCCGATAACCCGGACAACCCCTCGGCCATGCCGATGAAGCGGGCTGCCTCGGTCCCGGCGGCAAGCTCCAGATGCGCGACGCGCGTGCTGCCAGGGACATCCTCGGCGAGCTCGACGCCGATCACCCCGTCGAGACTGCCCCGCCCGATCGCCTGCGCAGCGTCGTTGATCCAGGCGGTCGTCTCGGGAAGCAGTTGCCCGGTCGCGGCGGCGTCGCACAGATGATGCGTGCCCTCGCGAAAGAAGCCAAGCCGGCCGGCCTGGGCGTGCAGCCGCGCGCGCATGCGATAGCCCTGTTCGGGTGACCCGATCACCTCGGGTAGCACCGCGAGCGGCACGCGGCCGATGCGGCCGAAGGCATCCTGGATGATCTGCGCCTTGAGCTGCAGCTGGCGCGGGTAGGCGATCGCGGCGTAGACGTTGCCGCCGCAGCGCCAGTCCGCGGCGCCGCGGCGCCGATCGGACGAGGCGCTGACGACCTCGACCATCTCGGCGTAGATCACACCGCGGCCGCTGCGCTCGACGCGCGCCTTCAGCTGCTCGCCCGGAATGCCACCCCACACCAGGACGACCTGCCCTTGATGACGAGCGAGCATCCGCCCGCCCGCGGCCGGCTTCTCGATCTCGAGCGTCAGCGTCGCACCAGGCTCGATCATTCCAGCGCAATCACCGGCAACCGTTCGCGCTCGCGGATCAGCCGGTCGATCGCCGCGCGGCGCGACTGCTCGTAGGCATCCTGAGGCATCCGGGCGCGGAATGGCGCCAGTTCGGCGTCGGCATCGGCGCCGAGCTGGCGGAGGGCGGTTTCGTCGTAGGCGCCGCGGGCAACGTCGAGCAAGGAGGCGTCGAGCGTCCGCAACCGGTCGAGCAGCGCGCTGCGCGCGTCACCGCGCAACCCCTTCGCCCCGGCGCGGGCGGCGTCGAGTTCCCGGACCACGGCGTCGAGTGCCGGATCGAGGCGGCGGTTCGTGCCGGTCCGCAAGGCGGTCAGGCGCGCGATCACCCGCTCGAGATGCGCCGGCAGCGAACCACGGCTGCGGAGCGCCTCTTCCTGCTCCTCGTTCCCCTCGCCGCTGGCGATGGTGCCGACACCGACCGCCCGCTTCCACTCGTCGAATACGTCCATGACGTCGGCCTCGCAGAAGTCGACGCGCACCGGGCGGCGCCGCGGCCCCTTGGCGTAGTAGCGCTCGAAGTAGCGATCGATGCCGCGCATCGCCACCTTCAGCGGCACACCGAGAGTCGCCCAGCCGCACACCTGTTCGAACGCCGGCCCGACGATCCGGACGATGTGGCCATCGTTCTTGCGGCACAGATAGGTTTCTATCGCGCGGCAGAACGCTTCCGGCGACCCGTCGGCGTCCGGCGCCATCACATCCATCGCACTTCGCCGGCAACCACACGCGAGACGCCCGTCTTCGTTCTCACCCGCAACGCTCCATCCTCGTCGATCCCTTCTGCAACACCCACGTGCACCGCCCCGGCCTCGTCCCACTCAACTGCCCGGCCGAAGGTCGCCACCGCACGGCGCCGCCATTCCGCCACTATCGCACCCGCCCGTCCGGTACCAAGGACTGCGTACCACGCTGACAGCGCAGCCAGACACTCGGCCAGCACCAGGCCACGGTCCAGCGGACGGCCGAGTTCACCCTCCAGCGAGGTCGCCCGCGCCGCCACATCGGCCGGGTACGCGGCGGGCAACACATTGATGCCGAACCCGAGCACGACGTGCTGGATGCCACCGCGGGACGATCCGGCTTCGGCCAGAATCCCGGCGAGCTTTCGGCCGCCGATGTAGATGTCGTTGGGCCACTTCAGCTGCGCCGACAGTCCCGCCGCGCGTTCGACGCCTTCTGCGATGGCGACGCCGGCCGCCAGGGTCAGCAGCCGCGCGACCTGCGGCGACGGCCGCAGCACCACCGACGTGTAGAGCCCGGCGCCGGCCGGTGACGACCAGCGGCGGCCGAGCCTGCCGCGGCCGGCAGTCTGGGCATCCGCAGCCACCGTGACCCCCTCGCGCGCGCCGGCATCGGCCAGGCGAGCGGCGACGTCGTTGGTGGAACTCACTTCGGCGTACCACTGGATGCGGCCGGTGAACGGGCCGAGCCGCGAGCCGGCGCGCATGAGCGCCTCGGCGATCTCCGGCGGCGGCGTATCGGCCACGGCGGCTAGGCCGGTTCGATCTCGAAGCTCAGGTCGGCTGACGGCGCGGAATGCGTCAGCGCGCCAATCGACACGAAATCGGCGCCGGTTGCCGCCAGCTCCGGCAGGCGCTCGAGCGTCACGCCGCCGGAGATTTCCGTCTTGGCGCGGCCGCGGCAGCGCTTCACGGCCTCGATGATCTCCGGGGTTGCCAGGTTGTCGAGCAGCACGATGTCGGCGCCGGCGTGGAGGGCATCGTCGACCTGTTGCAGGCTCTGCGCCTCGACCTCGGTGGCCATCTCGCGCGTGCTCTTGCGCATGCGCGTCACCGCATTGACCACCCCTCCCGCCAGCCTGATGTGGTTGTCCTTGACGAGAATGCCGTCGTCGAGCCCGAAGCGATGGTTGACGCCGCCGCCGGCGCGGACCGCGTACTTTTCGAGCGCGCGCAACAGCGGCGTGGTCTTGCGCGTGTCGAGCACCGTGATCCGCCCGGCGGCCGCGTCGACGAACTGGCGCGTCAGCGTCGCCGTGCCGGACAGCCGCTGCAGGAAGTTCAGCGCGGTGCGTTCGGCGGTCAGCAGCGCCGCTGCCTGGCCGCGGATCTCGGCGACCTCGGTGCCGCTCTCACACAGCTCGCCATCACGGCGGTGCACGGTGATGGTCACGCCTGGATCCAGTTGGCGAAAGGCTTCGGACGCGACGTCGAGCCCGGCGATGACACAGCGCGACTTTGCCAGGATGACGGCTCGCGCTTTCTGGTCGCGCTCGATCACCGCCTCGGTGGTGACGTCGCCCCAGCCGAAGTCCTCGGCGAGCGCCCGGCGTACGAGCTTCGCGGTACACGCCGGGGTCGAGGGGCTCGAAGGGTATTGGCTTCACGCGCGTGGCTCCTGCGCCGTCACCGGCTCCTCGGCAAAATCGAGCTGCGCTTCGCTGACGTCGGCGAACTGGATCTCACGGATGTGCGTGGCCGCCTGGAAGTCGCGTGCCGCCGGACGGATCCCGGCGAATGCCATCGGCAACACGGCGCTGGTGATCACCGACTTGACCGGCTTCTTGAGGATCGACTTGATGCGCCGGATGTCGGCGAGCGCCACCTGCGTCGCTTCGCGCACCGCCAGCGCACCAGCATCGGCGCCGCCGATCGGCGCCACCACTTCAGCCGCCGTCGGCCACGCGGCCTGGTGCACAGAGCCCGGCCGCCACCACGACCACACCTCCTCGGTGACAAACGGCACATACGGCGCGAACAGACGCAACAGCGTCGACAGCGCGACGAGCATGGCGCTGTTGGCCGAGGCCGCGGCCTCGGCGCCGAAATCGCCGTAGCGCCGCCCCTTGACCAGCTCGAGGTAGTCGTCGCAAAAGGCCCAGAAGAAGCTCTCGGTGCGCTCCAGCACGCGCGCGTAGTCGTAGTCTTCGAGGTGCGTGGTCGCGTCGTCGACCAGCGCCGCCAGCGCGGTCAGCATGCCGCGGTCGAGCGGCTCCGTGATGGCGCCGCGCGGCTCCGCCTGCAGCAGGGCGAACCGGGCGGCGTTGAGGATCTTCATCGCGAGCCGCCGGCCGACCTTCATCTGCGCCGGGTCGAACGCCGTGTCTGTGCCAGGCCTGCCGCTCGCCGCCCAGTAGCGCACGCCATCGGAGCCGTGCTCCTCCAGCAGGCCCATCGGCGTCACGACGTTGCCCTTCGATTTCGACATCTTCTTGCGGTCGGGATCGAGGACCCAGCCGGAGATGCCGGCATTGCGCCATGGCAAGGACCCGTGTTCGAGTTGCGCGCGGAGCACCGTGTCGAACAGCCACGTGCGGATGATGTCGTGCGCCTGCGGCCGCAGGTCCATCGGGAAGACCCGCGCGAATAAATCGGGATCGTCGAGCCAGCCGCCGGCGATCTGCGGCGTCAGGGACGACGTTGCCCAGGTGTCCATGACGTCGGGATCGCCGCTGAACCCATTCGGCTGGTCGCGTTGCTCGGGCGTGAAGCCGTCCGGCACGTCGGTCGAGGGGTCGATCGGCAGCCGCGACTCATCCGGCACCAGCTGCCGGCTGTGGTCGACGCTGCCGTCGGGCCGCACTGCGTACCACAGCGGGAAGGGGACGCCGAAGAAGCGCTGCCGGCTGACACACCAGTCACCGGCCAGGCCGTTGACCCAGTTCTCGAACCGGTGACGCATGTAGTCGGGATGCCACTGCATCTCGCGGCCGCGTTCCAGCAGGACCTCGCGGAACTCCATCGTCTTGACGAACCACTGGCGGCTGGTAATGATCTCGAGCGGACGGTCGCCCTTCTCGTAGAACTTCACCGGGTGGGTGATCGGCCGCGGCTCGCCGAGCAGGTCGCCCGACTGCTGCAGCAGTTCCACCATCCTGGCGCGCGCCTTGTTCGCCGACAGGCCAGCCACCTGGTCGTACGCTGCTTGCGCCGCAACGGTGTCGCGCGCTTCCCAGCCTGGCTCGCCCCAGGTCACGGCGCGAAAGGTCCCGTTCGGCATGACCACTGCGCGGACCGGCAGCGACAGCTCGCGCCACCAGGTCACGTCCGTAAGGTCCCCAAACGTGCAGATCATCGCGATGCCGCTGCCCTTGGCCGGGTCGGCGAGGGCGTGCGCCCTGACCGGCACCGACACTCCGAACAGCGGCGAGGTCACCTGGGCGCCGAAGAGCGGCTGGTATCGCTCGTCGTCCGGATGTGCCACGAGCGCCACGCAGGCGGGGATCAGCTCGGGTCGAGTCGTCTCGATCTCGACATGGCCGTTGCCGTCGGTGCGGGCAAAGCGGATGCGGTGGTAGGCACCTGGCTGCTCGCGGTCCTCGAGCTCGGCCTGCGCAACGGCCGTGCGGAAATCCACGTCCCACAGCGTCGGCGCCTCGAGCTGGTAGGCAGCGCCGCCCCTCAGGAGACGCAGGAAGGAGGTCTGGGACGCGCACTGCGCGCGCCGGTCGATGGTCGCGTAGGTCAGCGACCAGTCGACCGACAGGCCAAGGTGGCGCCAGAGGTGCTCGAAGATTTTTTCGTCCTCCGCAGTCAGCCGATTGCAGAGCTCGATGAAGTTCGGACGGGAGATCGAGATCGGGTGTTTGCCTGGCTTCTCCGGCGGCTCGAACGTCGGATCGTACGGCAGTGACGGCTCACAGCGCACGCCGTAGAAATTCTGGACCCGGCGCTCCGTGGGCAAGCCGTTGTCGTCCCAGCCCATCGGGTAGAACACGGCCTTGCCACGCATCCGCTGGAAGCGGGCAATGACGTCGGTATGGGTGTAGGAAAAGACGTGGCCGACGTGGAGCGAGCCGCTGACCGTGGGAGGCGGAGTGTCGATCGAGTAGACGCCAGCACGTTCGCGCGTCCGATCGAAGCGGTAGGTGCCCTCCGCCTGCCAGCGGCTGTTCCACTTCGCCTCGAGGCCTTCGAGCGCGGGTTTTTCGGGGAGGGCGATCGGATGAGCGGGCTCGCTGACGTCAGACATTCAGCTACATTGTAGAAATCCCAAAGGCCAAACCCCAAACACCAAATCCCTGGCATCGGCCAGCGAGCCCAGCCTGCGCCGCCGGGGCGGGGGCCGAGGACGTCAGCCGCCGTTGCGGATGCGTTGAATCTCCTCACGGACCAGCCGCTCGGCGATCTCCGAAACGATGTCGGCGACCACGCCGCGAACGCTGTCGGGCGAGAGCCGGAGCAGCACACGGCGCGTCACTTCCTCGACCATTGCTTCGGTGACGACCGGCGGTGGTGATTCCTTGCTGAGCCGAATGAGGCCGGCGTTCGGTTCGCCCTCCTCGACTGCGAGCAGGGCATTGAACGCCTGCGCCAGCAGGCTGCGACTGCCGTCGGAAGGCTGGCCGGCTGCAGGCGCGGCGGCGGGCGAAGACCGTTGTACAGCGGGCGGTTCGACAGCGCGGAGCGGCGCCGCGAAGCGCGGCATCTCCGGCCGCGCCTCTCGCGCGCCCGAGCCGAGCACCCGGTCGAGTGTAGGAATCGCCAGGTGGGCGTCATCCGGTTCGGCGTCGTCCTCCGTGTCAGCCGCCGCGCCATTGCCGAGCGTAGCAAAGGCGGCGTCGAGGCGATCGAAGTAGTCCTCCAGCGAATCGCCCGTCGGCATCGCCGAAATGGACTCCCGGACCGCAGGTGCCGTTGCAGGCCCAGAGGCTGCGGCTGTGCTCCGGTCCGCAGCACGGTCGTCACGCTGTTGGCGGAGCACAGGCCCGTGCTGGCGTTCGGTCAGGGCCGGCGCCGGAGCAGGCGCCTGGGGGCGCACCGGTTCCAACTCAGGAGGACGGGAGGATGCCGCCTGGCTCATGCGGGCGGCAACGTGCAATGGGTCTGAAGGCTGCGGCGGCACCAGCACCTGTACCGCCGGCTCAGGCGACGCAGTCGTCTCTGCGGCCCGGACCGGCCCGGCCGCGCGCGGTATCTCCGACGGACGGCCGGGCGCCAGGCGCTCAACTGGACGCGGAACGCTGCCGATGCCAGCGGACGGGGACCCTTTGTTGCCGCTGATCAGCTCGAGGACGCGGGCAATGACCTGCTGCGGCTCGAACGGCTTGACCAGGACGCCGTCGCATCGCACCTGCTCGGCGCGAACATCATCGACCGGCTCGAACGCGCCGGCCAGCAGCAGAACAGGGATGTGCGAGAGTTCGGCGTGTCCCTTGACGAACGCGGACACCTCATAACCGCTGCGCTTGGGCATGCCGATGTCAGCCAAAACGATGTCGGGCCGCTCGACCGGAATGCGTGCGATCGCCTGCTCGCCGTCGCCCACCGCCACGACGTCCACGTCTTCCCCGGAAAACGTGAGCTCGATGACGCGTTGGATCGTGGTGCTGTCGTCGGCGAGAAGGAGCTTGTACATCGGCTATATGGCCTGAACCCGGGCGCGGACGTTGCGGCTGATGAAGTCGACGATCTCCTGCATCGGCGTGCCCGGCAGGAAGATGCCCCTGACGCCGAGCTCGTTCAGCCTGGCGATATCGACGTCGGGAATGATGCCGCCGAGGACCACCAGTACATCGTCCATTCCCTTGTCGCGCAGCAGGTCCATGATCCGCGGACAGATGTGCATGTGGGCGCCGGACAAGATCGACAGGCCGATGACGTCGGCGTCCTCCTGGAGGGCGGCGGCGACGATCTGCTCAGGCGTTTGCCGCAGGCCGGTATAGATCACCTCCATACCGGCATCGCGCAATGCCCGGGCGATGACCTTGGCGCCACGATCGTGGCCATCCAGTCCCGGCTTGGCGATGACGACGCGGATCTTCATACCTGGCTCACCTCTAGATTATCGGTCTCTCGACGTATTCGCCCCACACGTCGCGCAGGGCGTCGCACATCTCCCCCACCGTGGCGTAGGCGCGCACCGCATCGAGCAGCGGCGGCATCGTGTTCTCCGTGCCGGCCGCCGCCGTCTTCAGGCGCCCGAGCGTCCGCTCGACCGCCGCGGCGTCGCGCCGCCGCCGCACTGCCTCGAGCCGCTCGAGCTGCCTCTCGCCGGCACCTTCATCGATATACAGGGTGCCGATTGCCGGCTCCCCTTCGCTGCAAAAGGCGTTCACCCCGACGATGAGCTGGTCGCGCGCTTCGACAGCCCGCTGGAAACGGTAGGCGCTCTCGGCGATCTCGCTCTGCGGATATCCCTGCTCGATCGCTTCGACCATTCCTCCCATGCTGTCGATGACGCGAAAGTACTCCAGCGCCTCTTCCTCGATGTCGTTGGTCAGCTTCTCGACGAAGTAGGAGCCGCCGAACGGGTCGACGACATCGGCGACGCCTGACTCGTGCGCGATGATCTGCTGGGTGCGGAGCGCCAGCGTCGCCGCCGCTTCGGTCGGCAGCGCCAGCGCTTCGTCGAGCGAGTTGGTGTGCAGCGAGTTGGTGCCGCCAAGCACGGCGGCCATTGCCTGCAGCGCCGTGCGTACGACGTTGTTGTAGGGCTGCTGGGCGGTGAGCGACACGCCGGCCGTCTGCGTGTGGAAGCGCATTTGCCAGGAACGCGGGTTGGTGGCGCGGAAGCGCTCCCGCATCACGCGCGCCCACATGCGGCGGGCGGCGCGGAACTTGGCCAGCTCCTCGAACAGGTCGCTGTGCGAGTTGAAGAAGAATGACATGCGCGGTGCGAAGCTGTCGACGTCGAGGCCGGCGTCGACTCCGTACTGGACGTACTCGATGCCGTCGCGCAACGTGAACGCCAGTTCCTGCGCCGCCGTCGCCCCGGCCTCGCGAATGTGATAACCGCTCACCGAGATCGTGTTCCACTTCGGCACCTGCCTGCCGCAGAAGGCGAACACGTCGGTGATCAACCGCATCGACGGCCGCGGCGGGAAGATGAACTCCTTCTGGGCGATGAACTCCTTGAGGATGTCGTTCTGGATCGTGCCCGAGAGTGCCCGCAGGTTGGCGCCCTGCCGCTCGGCGATGACCAGGTACATCGCCAGCAGCATCGGCGCCGGCGAGTTGATGGTCATCGACGTGGTGATCGTGCCGAGGTCGATGCCCTCGAACAGCGCTTCCATGTCGGCAAGGGAGGTGACGTTGACGCCGCACTTGCCCACCTCGCCGCCGGCGAGCGCGTGATCGGGATCGCGTCCCATCAGCGTCGGCAGGTCGAAGGCGACGCTCAGCCCGGTGCCGCCCGCCTGCAGCAGTTGACGGTAGCGCGCGTTGGTATCCTCCGGCGTGCCGAAACCGGCAAACTGGCGCATGGTCCAGAGCTTGCCGCGATAGCCGGTGGCATGGATGCCGCGCGTGTAGGGGCTCTCGCCGGGGTCGCCGAGGTCGCGCGCGTAGTCGAGCGAGGCGATACCGCCGGGCGTGTAGAGCTGCTCGATCTGCCGTCCCGAAATGGTCGTGAACGGAGCGCTGCGCTCTGGCGGCGCGCTTCCATGCCGCCATTCTACTTAGGCCAGCGTGCCGGCGCGTCGCGATAAGATTGGCCGCATGGCCGAACACGGAACGATTTTCGGGGCGATGCTCCAGGAGTTCGACGGCGCCGCCCGCATCCTCAACCTCGATCCGGGCATCTGGCGGATCCTCACGCACCCGAAGCGGCAGATCGTCGTCTCGTGCCCGGTGCTGATGGACAACGGCGAGATCGAGGTGTTCACCGGCTACCGCGTGCAGTACAACATCACGCTCGGCCCGGCCAAGGGCGGCATCCGCTATCACCCGGGTGTCGCTCGACGAGGTGACGGCGCTGGCCGCCTGGATGACGTGGAAGTGCGCCGTCGCACACATCCCGTTCGGCGGCGGCAAGGGCGGCATCATCTGCGATCCGACGCGCATGTCGGCGCGCGAGCTCGAGGCCCTGACCCGCCGCTACGTTGCCGAGATCATCGACGCGATCGGCCCGGAGAAGGACGTGCCGGCGCCCGACGTCAACACCAACGACCAGATCATGGCGTGGGTGATGGACACGTTCAGCATGCACGTCGGCCACACCGAGACCGCGGTGGTCACCGGCAAGCCGGTCGAGATGGGTGGCTCGCTCGGCCGCCGCGAGGCAACCGGGCGCGGCGTCATGATCGTGACGCGCGAAGCGGCCAAGCACCTCGGCGTCGACATCGAGGGCGCGACGATCGCCGTGCAGGGCTTCGGCAACGTCGGCTCGGTCTCGGCGCAACTGCTCGCCAGCTCGGCGCCCGCATCGTCGCCGTGACCGACTGGAAGGGCGGCGTCTACAGACAAGGCGGCTCGACGTCGACGCCTGATCGCCTACACCGTCGAGCACAAGACGGTCGCCGGCTTTCCCGGCGCCGAGCCGCTCGCCAATGACGATCTCTGGAGCCTCGAGGTCGACGTGCTGATTCCGGCGGCACTCGAGAATCAGATCACGATGGACAACGCGCCGTCGCATCAAGGCGAGGATCGTCGTCGAAGGCGCCAACGGCCCGACCACCCCCGAGGCCCATCACCACCTGCACGAGCGCGGCATCTTCGTCGTGCCGGACATCCTCGCCAACTCGGGCGGCGTCACGTCTCGTACTTCGAGTGGGTGCAGGACCGCTACGGCTACTTCTGGGAGCTCGAGGAAGTGAACACCCGGCTGGAAAAGAAGATGTGCGAGGCGTTCGACGATGTGCTGCAGACGTCGCTCAAGCACAACGTCGACCTGCGCACCGCCGCCTACATCGTCGCGATTTCCCGCGTCGGCACCGTCACCCGCCTGCGCGGCATGTACGCATAGTCGTGCGGATGCAGGCGCAACGACCACGACGATGGGCGATGAGAGTCCCGGCGCGCGGCACGGAGGCCGGGTGCCGCGCAGCGACAGGGAGGTAGACCGGGGCGCAGGCCGGGAGCAGCGGCGCGGACCGGGACTCGTCACACGCCGACTCGAAACGGGATCAGTTCCTTGGCCTCGCCGCCCGCGCCCTTCACCGCAATCTCGAGGAGATACTCACCTGCCGCCATCGTGTTGAGCGCCAGATCGATCTGGTGCGAGCCACCCGGCGGCGGCCGGCGCCACCGGCACGTCTTGACATCTTCTGCCCGGCGCGGGTGAGGACGGCCGCGGTCGGCGTCGGCTGTTCCGAGCCAGGCGCCATAGGCGTCGAAGCGGATCAGCAGGCGTTCGGTCCGCGAGAATTCCCGTGCCGCGACCGGGACGGCGTTCGGCCGTCGGCCATCAGCCCCTGGAAGTCGCGCGCGGTGCGCGCCCGGAAGACCCGCGGCGTGCTCATCGCCGCCACCGGCGTCGTCAGATCCGGAACGTCGAGCGTGCGCGTCTCGTTGTCGAGCGTGCCGCCGGCGCTGCCGCTTCGACGGTCATGCGGAGATCGAGCTTGCCCGGGCGGCGCGTCGAAGACGAGGCGCTGCGGGGCCGGCGGCGCGGCAGCCGGCGCCGGCGCGACGCGGCCGGCGCGGAGGCCGCTGCAGGGGGGCGGCCGACGGCAAGGCTGCGTCCCGGACGGACTGCGGCCGCGGAAGATCGGGACCGCTCTCGGATCCGCCAGCGATGCGCGAGACGCCGCCCGCCTCGCGACGGACGCCCGGCAGGACCGGCAACGGCTCCCACACGAGCGTCACGCGCGTCTTGCCCTGGTCGCCCGCTCGGTGCCGATCCAGGTGCGAACGTAATCGCGCGGCCTGCACCGAGGTGGACAGCGTGGCGAGCGCGTTCTGCATCGGCTTGGCGAGTTCGGGTGCCCTCGGAGTTCGGCCCGCGGGATTCCGCCGCGTCAGCGCCCAGTAGCCCTTGCGCGCCCGCACGTCGATCCCCGGACCGCTTCACGCGCACCTTGATCTCGTGGAACTTGCCGTCCGCGGCGCTTCGGCGTGAGCGTAGCCGAGCAGGTAGTAGACGCTCGAGTCGCGCACCATCTGCGTCAGCCCCTCGAGCAGCGTGTTGCGATTGACGATGGCGCGGCCGTCGGTCTCCACGGCCAGACGTACGCAGCGTCTCCTGCGTGCATCGCAGCATCTTCGCGTCTTCGGTCAGATCCGATGGGGCCGAGGGCGCCGTCCGAGATGTCGAACTCGAAGGCGGCCAGGCCACGCGGGTCGAGCGAGTAGATCGCGGTGTTGTTGCGATTGGCCGCCCGATAGACCTCGCGCATCCGGCTGTCGAGATCCAACTGGCTCTGCATCTCCGCCATGTCTCTCGGTGCGCTGGTCCACGCACTCCGGTGGTCAGCGACGGCGGCGCCTGGGCGTTGGCACGCCGCATCTGCGGCGGCAGCATGACGGTGAAGCCCTCGCTGACGAACAGGATCGACTTGCGCCCGTCGCGAAAGCCAGCCGAGCTTGAGCGACGAGCCCCTCGCAGGGCGCCCATGACGACCTGGTTGCGGATCCGCTCGACGACTTCGGTCGGCTCCCGTTCGTAGTTCCGCTCGACCACGTTGCGCGGCGTGTAGTCGTACTTCCGACCCTCGAAGCGCTGGATGGCGCGAACGACCGCCGCGTGGTCGCGCGTGAACATCACGTCCGTGGTCGGCGTCAGCGGATACATGCAGCGCGACCATGTCGTTCGGCCGCAGCTGCGTTTCGATGAACCGCGTCAGCGGCTCGCGCACCGAGACGGAGTTCGACTGGCGCACGTGATAGTCGTCGAGGAAGATGGCGAACAGCCGCACGTCCTCGCGCTGCGCCTCGGTCTCCTCGTCGTCGCGGTTCCGGATGGCGCGCGGCGGCGGTTCGCCGGGACCCGCGTGGTCGCCGTCGATCCGGATGAACTGGAACTGCTCGACCGTCTGCGGCTTGTCGTCTTCGAGGATCTCGAAGTCAGTTTCCTTCAGATCGGTGACCGGCTGCCCTTGCGGTCGGTGGCGAACACGTCGACGCGAATGAAATCGACGCCGGTGCGGAAGGTCGTCGGCTGTCGGGCGGCGCGGGCTGTCCCTGCGCTGCTGGCTGCTGGCGCGGCGGTCGCAGTTGCGCCTGCTGCGGCGCCGCCGGGCGCTGGCGCCGACGAGGCAGGCGACAGCGAGCAGGACCGCCACGGACACGCGCGTCTTGAACATCTCGGGCTCGGCGATCGACGAGCAGTCACGGCGGGATCGCGCTGTCCTGTAGCATGTAGCTCCGCCTTTTCGCTGATGATGAGCACTGCGCCCGTGACCCAGCCGGCTGATTTCACGCGCATGCCACTTAGCGCTACGCTCCCTGTCGGACGACGAGCGGCTCTTCCGTGACACGGTCTACGAGTTCGCCGACGCGCGACCATCCGCCCCCTCGTGCGCGAGGATGGACGACGAGGCGCGCGATGCCGCGCACGCTCATCGACCAGCTGTTCGAGCTCGGCGTCATGGGCATCGAGGTGCCCGAAGAGCACGGCGGGGCCGGGGCGTCTTCTTTCACGCCGTGCTGGCGGTCGAGTCGCTCTCCCGCGTGGACCCCTCGGTCGGCGTCCTCGTCGACGTGCAGAACACGCTGGTCGTCAATGCGCTGCGTCGCTGGGCAGCCCGACCTGGCGCGACAGCGTTCCTGCCGCGACTGGCCGAGCGCACCGTCGGCGCCTACGCCTTGTCGGAAGGCGGCGTCCGGCAGCGACGCTTTTGCCCTGGCCACGCGGGCGACGCCGTCGACGGCGGACTTCGTGCCTCAACGGCCGCAAGCTCTGGATCACCAACGGCGCCGACGCCGACGTGTTCATCGTCTTCGCCACCGTCGATCCCGCGGCCGGCTACAAGAGGCATCACCGCGTTCCTGGTCGAACGCGGCGCACCCGGATTCACCATCGGCACGCAAGGAAGACAAGCTGGGCATCCGCGCCAGCAGCACGTGCGAGCTGCTGTTCGACGACTGCCGCGTCGCAGGCGACCGCGTGCTCGGCGAGGTCGGCAAGGGCTACAAGGTCGCGATCGAGACGTTGAACGAAGGGCGCATCGGCATCGGCGCCCAGATGGTCGGCCTGGCGCAGGGCGCGCTGGACCACGCCATCCGCTACGTGAAGGAGCGGCGGCAGTTCGGCAAGCCGATCGCCGACTTCCAGGGCGTGCAGTTCCAGATCGCGCGCGCGGCGACCGAGATCGAAGCGGCGCGCCTGCTCGTCTACGACGCCGCGCGGCTGCGCGATGCCGGCCAGCCGTTCCTGAGCGAGGCGGCGATGTGCAAGCTGTTCGCGTCGGAGATGGCGGAGCGGGTCGCGTCGCTCGCGGTGAACCTGTATCGGCGGCAACGGCTTCGTGAAGGACTATCCGGTCGAGAAGCTGTATCGCGATGCCAAGATCGGCCAGATCTACGAAGGCACCTCCAACCTGCAGCTGCAGACCATCGCCAAGCAGCTGCTGGCGTGACCGCGCCCCAGCGCCACGCCGGGCCAGGACGCGAGCACCACTCGATGACCGACATCCTTCAACAGACAGTCAACGGCATGACCTGCGGCGGCTGCGAGAACGCCGTCACGCGCACGCTGCGCACAGCTGCCTGGCATCGACGACGTGAAGGCCATCACACGCCGACAACGTCGTCGGCGTGACCTACGACCCTGACACGGCACCGTCGCAATCAAGGAACGATCTCCGGATTGGGATATCAGCGTGACGGTCAGCAGCCACTGGCGAATGCGGCAGCAGGTAGTCGCGTGCGACGGCTTCGCGCAGCGCCTCGGTCCGGCCGGCGAACAGTTCGAGGGCGCGGACGTCCTGCGCGAGCTGTTCGACGATGTGGCCGCGGCGGAAGGAGTCGCCGCCGATCACCTGCGTGGCACGCGCGACCGCCCGCTGGGTCGCTTCGGTGGCCACGAGCTTGGCGGCCGACGCTTCGCCGAGCGAGGCCCAGTCGCCGGACGCCGCCTTCCAGGTCAGGAGGCGCGCGGCATCGAGCTCGGTCGCCGCATCGGCGAGCAGCCCCTGCACCGTCTGCTCGCCGCCGGCGCCGTTGCGGATGTAGGCGCGCGCCGCGTCGCAGCGCCTCGCGCAGCGCGCGCTGCCCATGCCCAGGCCGGCCGCCGCGAGCAGGATGCGCACCGCGCCATGACCGGCTGCGTCTCGCCGTCGTCGATGAAGGGCACGCCGTCGAAGATGCAGGTGGCCGCTGACGAGACCGCGCAACGCGGCGGTCTCCACGGCTCGAGCCTCACGCCGGGCGCGTCCAGCGACACGAGGCACGCCGGTGCTCCGAGCGTCGGCCGTGCTTCGGCCGCGACGCGCCCGACCGACGACCACTTGCCCGTTCGGTCGTCAGCGGCGCCACCCAGGAGGCCCGGCCGGACGGATGACGTCCGTCGCGAACGACGGGGTCTCTTCGGACGAGAGCGCCACGCGCCGCCGACTTCCGCCGCGACGCAGCGGTGCGAGCGTCGGTCGAGGCCGATCCTCACCAGCGCACCACCGTCGGGCAGCACGCTGACGTGGAGCGCGAACGCCACGCCGCCGACGGCGACGAGGCGAGCGCCTCGACCGCGAGCGCGACGCGATCAGCAGGTCGGCGTCGCGGATCGAGCAGGCCGACGCGCGCCGCGCCGGCGATGACATCACCCGCCGCGGCGATCCTCAGGCCAGCTCGCGGCCGAGCGCCGCGCCGCTTCGACCGCCGCGACACCGACCGCTCTGCAAGGAGCAGGTCCACGGGGCAAGTCCAAGCCGGACCGTGGAAAGACGAACGTAGGTCAGGCCGATCACGCGAGGCTCGCGAAGACGGCCGCGCAGGCGGACGCGCGGCGTCGGCCAGCGTCTCCGGCAGGACGCGGGTCTCGCCGATCACCGTCATGAAGTTCGTGTCGCCCGACCAGCGCGGCACCAGGTGGACGTGCAGTGTTCCACGATGCCCGCGCCGGCCGCCTTGCCCAGGTTGATGCCGACGTTGATGCCCTGCGAGGCGATAGGCCTTCACGAGCGCGATCTCCGCGCGCTGCGTCAGCAGCGCCACCTCCTGCAGCTCCTCCGGCGTCAGCGTGGCCAGGCTGGCGGTGTGGCGGTACGGCACCACCATGAGGTGACCGTTGTTGTACGGATAGCGATTGAGGATGACGTAGGAGCGGCGGCCGGTGCAGATGATCAGCGACGGCTGGTCGAAGCCGCCGTCGGGACGCCCGACGGCGTCACGCCCGGCGTCACCGGCATCGTCGGCGGCACAGCAGGGCGGCGGCACGGCCGCTACGCGCGTCGCACAGGGCGCATCCGCGCTCTTGCTCGCCCGGTCACGTACTCGAGTCTCCAGGGCGACCAGAGGCGGTCCACGGCGGTGGGATGCGGAGCCGGCGGGCTGGACAGCGGACGGTGTCGTCGCTACGACCGTCGACGCCGCTGCCCCGGGCAGCATCGCAGCCGTGGCGGAGGGGCTGCGGCGACTGGCCGACGGCGGCGTCGGCAGCGTCCGCGAGCTCGGCTTCGCGGTTGATCAGGTCCTTCAGTTCCTTGCCCGGCTTGAAGTAAGGAACCTTCTTCGGCGGCACATCGACCTTGTCGCCGGTCTTCGGATTCCGGCCCTTGCGCGGCTCGCGCTTCCGCAGCCGGAAGCTGCCGAACCCGCGCAAGCTCGATCTTCTCGCCGCGATGCAGCGCATCGATGATGCTCTTGAACACCGTGTCGACGATGACTTCGGAATGCTTCTTGGTGAGGTCCGAGACGCGTGAGACCTCCTCCACGAGTTCCGCCTTCGTCATGCTGCCGCCAGCAGTCGTCACGTTCTACTCCTTGGAGGACGAGGTGCCAGAGCGGCCGTGCGGCCGCGGTCGGATCCGCGTCTGCGGATCGCCGGTCCCATGCCGCTCGAGCGCGCTACCGTTGCGGAAGTGATCGCCGAGGGTGGCCGTGCCGGTGCCCTCGTTCTCCGAGTAGATCTCCCAGTCGGTCCGGAACTCGTCGCTCTTCAGCGCGCGGATGCTCAGGCCGATCTTCCGCTCTGCGGACTCAGCTTGATGATCTTCATCTGGTAGGGTTGCCGACCTGCAGGTCGATCTTCTCGCCGCCGTGCGAGTCGTCGAACTCGGACACGTGAATCAGCCCCTCGATGCCTTCGTCGAGCTCGACGAACGCGCCGAAGTTGGTCATCCGCGTGACCTTGCCCTCGACCAGCGGTGCCGACCTGGTGACGCCCGAAGAAGTCATCCCAGATGTCGGTGGCGAGCTGCTTGAGGCCGAGCGACAGGCGCTGGTTCTCGGCGTCGATGCTGAGCACCATCGCCTCGACCACGTCGCCCTTCTTGAGCACTTCCGACGGGTGCTTGACGCGCTTGCTCCACGACATGTCGGAGATGTGGATCAGGCCGTCGATGTCGTCCTCGACCTCGACGAACGCGCCGAACTCGGTCAGGTTGCGCACCTTGCCCTTGATCTTGGTGCCGACCGGGTACTTGCTCGCCGAGCTCGTGCCACGGATTGCTCTCGACCTGCTTGAGGCCGAGCGAAATGCGGCGGGCGGCCGGGTCGACGCCGAGCACCATCGCCTCGACCGTTGTCGCCGACGTTCAGAATCTTCGACGGGTGCTTGACGCGCTTGCTCCACGACATCTCGGAGACGTGGATCAGGCCTTCGACACCGGCTTCGAGCTCGACGAACGCGCCGTAGTCGGTCAGGCTGACGACCTTGCCGCTCATGCGCGCACCGACCGGGTAGCGGTCCTGCACCGTCGCCCACGGATCCTGCACCAGCTGCTTGTGGCCGAGCGAGACGCGCTCGGTCGCCGGGTCGTACTTGAGCACGATGACGTCGACTTCGTCGTTGACCTTGAACAGCTCCGACGGGTGGCCGACGCGGCCCCACGACATGTCGGTGATGTGCAGCAGGCCGTCGATGCCGCCGAGGTCGATGAACGCGCCGTAGTCGGTGATGTTCTTGACGGTGCCGCGCAGCTGCTTGCCCTCGGCCAGCGTCTCGAGCGTCGTCTTCTTCTTCTCGGCGTTCTCTTCCTCGAGGAGGGCCTTGCGCGAGAGGACGATGTTGCCGCGCTTCTTGTTGACCTTGATGACGCGCATGCGGAGCTCCTGCCCCTTCAGCGCGTCGAGGTTGCGAACCGGACGGACGTCGATCTGCGAGCCGGGCAGGAACGCGCGGACGCCGATGTCCACGGCGAGGCCGCCCTTGATGCGCTCGATGACGCGACCGATGACGACCTTGCTTCTCGGCGTAGGCCTTCTCGACCTCGTCCCAGATCTTCATCTTCTCGGCCTTCTCGCGCGAGAGCACGATGTGGCCTTCACGATCCTCGGTGCGTTCGAGCAGCACGTCGACCGTGTCGCCAGGCTGGACGGTGACCTGGCCGTTCTCGTCGAGGAATTCGCTGAGCGCGATGAGACCTTCGGACTTGTAGCCGACGTCGACGACGACCGCCGTGTCGGTGAGTTTCAGCACCGTGCCCTTGACGACCTCGCCTTCGGCCATATTCCGGAAGCTGTCGTCATAGATACCGAGCATGTCCGCAAACTCCTGCGGATCCATCTCTTCGTGGTGCATCGGCTTGAAGGCGGGGCCTGCCGGTTTGCCGGCGCGGGTCCGTCCTGGTGCCGCGGGTTGTGTCCCCGTCTGTTCGGGCGTCACCAACCCGTTGTCTACATTCGCCATTCCTTGCGCGTCCTCCTCGTCAAAGTCCCTTCAGCGTGTGACAGGCTGACCTGTCATTCCCCGAATGGGCGCCGGTTTCTGTTGCGGGGACCGGCCCCCCGCGGATATAACGGCCATGGGCAACCGCGCGGCTGCGGGCCCGGATGCGCGCGCGGCGCTGCGAATCCGGGTTCGCTAGTTGCCGGGACGTGAGCCCCTGCACGCGGTTGTCGTAGGTCGATAAGCAATAGACTTTACGTCACTTACCGGAAACTGTCAAGGTAACTGACGGGGTGGCGCGCGCCGGCCGGCCGACGAAGCGGACACGTCGCCGCCACCCGGGTCGGGCGGATTGACCGCGCGCCCGGCCGCCGATAGCGGAACCGGCCAACGAACCGGTCGAAAGGATCGCGGATGGCAAAACGGAAGGCCGGGCGCAGCGCCGGCCGGAACGCAGTCACGCGCAAGAACGGTAAGGCGACGACCGCGCGCCCGCCCGCGCAGAAGCGACAGCAGCGATCGGCGACGACGCCTGCGGCGACGAAATCGCCGACCCGAACGGTGGCGAAGACGGTGGCGAAGAAGACTGCGGCCAAGACGAATGCCGCGCAGAGTGCAGCGAAGAAGAGTGCGCCGAAGAAGAGTGCGGCGCAGAACAGTGCGGCGCAGAACAGCACAGTAGCGAAGAAGCCTGCCGTCGCGAAGAAGACCGGGGTAGCGAGGACGCGCCCCGTAGCCACGAAGCCCGCGGCAGCCAGGACAGCGGCCGCTACCGCGACCGTCACCACGAGGACGCCCAGCCGGGCCGGCGCCACCCGCGGCACACCAGCCGGCGCTACCCGGTCGCCGCAGGCGGCCAAGGCCGCGCGCACCGCTGCGCGCAAGCTCAAGGCCGGTAACGTCGGCGCGCTCCGGCGTCTTGCTGTCCCGCGTCGCGCCGAGGCCGAGCCCGAGGCCGAACCGGCGGCGCGCCCGGCACCCTCCCTGGATCGTCCCCGCCGCGTCGTCGCCGAAGACGACGACATCGTCATGACGCCGCCGTCGTCTCTGGATCTCGATCGCTCAGCGTCAGCGGTGCGGTCGGGCCGCCGCGCAACGCGAACGCGGCTCGGCCAACACCATGAGACCAGCCCGGCGATCACCGCCGGCGACGTCGATGCCGATTGGGAGTCCGCCTACGCCAGCGGCGACGAAGCGCCCGGCGGCGACAACCCGACCCCCGACCAGGACATCGTCGACGAAATCGGCGCGGCCGTCGGCGTCACCTACCAGGACAACGAGGAGCTCAAAGGCGCCGACAAGGTCGCCAACCGCGACAAGCACCGCTGGGAACTCGATCCAGCGTCCTCCGAGGACTGGAACGACGAGGATCGGGGATAGGGCCAGAACCCTCCTGCGTGCCTGACTACGACGAAGTCCGACCAAAGTCCCGTCGCGCGTGGCGCGCGTGGTTGCAGAAGCACCACGCCTCGTCTTCGGGTGCGTGGCTCGTGTTCGCGAAGAAGCACACCGGGCTCCCCTGCCCGACCTATAACGACGCGGTCGAGGAGGCGCTCTGCTTTGGCTGGATCGACGGTTTGATGAACCCGGTCGACGCTGACTCTTACAAGCAGTTGTTCACGCCGCGTAAGCCGCGGAGCACGTGGGCGGCGACGAACAAGGCGCGGGTCGAGCGGTTGATTGCCGCCGGGCAGATGACCGCCGCGGGCTTCGCGGCCATCCAGCTGGCCAAGGCCAACGGTTCATGGGCGTCGCTGGACGACGTGGAGGCGATGAAACTGCCGCCGGAGTTCACCGCCGCCCTCGACGAGAACCCGCAGGCGAAAAAGAATTACGAGGCATTCCCTGCCTCGCGCCGCAAGCAGTTCCTCTATCGGATCAACAGCGCGAAGCGTCCGGAGACGCGCGCCGCGCGGATTGCCATGCTGGTCGAAGCCGCCGCTGCGGCCCGCAACCCGTTCGCGCCGGCGCCCAAGCCGTCCAAGGCGTCGAAGGCCGCACCCGCCAAGCGCCGCACCTAGCGCTCGGCGTCCGGCCGAGACCACCACCTACGAACCGGCGCCGAGCTTCCCCTGCACCAGCGTCATGACGCGCTCGACGACGTCGGTAATCGGCATGTCGGTCGTGTCGATCAGCACCGCATCGGCGGCGAGCGTCAGCGGTGAGGCGGTGCGCGTGGTGTCGGCCTGGTCGCGCGCCTGGATTGCCGCGGCGACGGCAGCCTCGCCGGCCTGGCTGCCGGTGTGGGCGGTGTCGTTGGCGCGGCGCCGCGCACGCTCCGCCGCCGAGGCGTCGAGATAGATCTTCAGATCGGCATCGGGAAACACCACCGTGCCGATGTCCCGCCCTTCCATGACGACGCCGCGCTGGCTGCCGATGTCGCGCTGCCGCGCGACGAGCACTTCGCGGACCCGCGGCAGATCGCGCCACGGCGGTTGCCGCCTTGTCGATCTCCGGCGTGCGGATGGCGCGCGTCACGTCGTGACCATCAATCGAGACGACGCCGCCTTCGACGACGAGGTCGGCGCGACGCGCCAGTTCCGTGACCGCCCCTTCGTCGTCCAATGGCAAGCCATCGTGCGCCGCCTTCCAGCCGACGGCACGGTACATCGCGCCGGTGTCGACATGGCGGTAGCCAAGCGCTTGCGAGACGGTACGGGCGATGGTGCCCTTGCCGGCGCCGGAAGGACCATCGATGGCGATGAGCAGACGCTTCATGGAATCCCGCTAATGTAACATGCGAGGTGCATGCGATCCCGCCGCACCGGCCTCGTCGCTGGTGCCCTGCTCCTGCTCGCGCTGCTCGCGCTGCTCGCGTACGTTGCCTCGCCGTATGCGCGCGCGGCGTCGCTGATCGTCCGCGCGGCGCACATCGGCGGCAGCGCGGAAGCACTGGCCAAGGCCGGAGCGCACGCGGTGACGCGGGCGCCACAGCACCGGGTGCCGACGCGTCACGGCGGCGTCGCGGCGCAGTTCTACACGCCCGACACTCGCATCAGCCGCACCGTGCTGCTGATTCCCGGCATTCACTCGATGGGCATCGGCGAGCCGCGGCTGACCGGCCTGGCGGCGGAACTGGCGGCGTCGGGCGTGAACGTGATGACGATGGCCCTGCCGGACCTCGAGCGCTACCGCATCACGCCGGCGTCGAGCGACGTCATCGAGGACGCTGTGCTCTGGCTGGCCAACCAGCGCGCACTGGCCCCCGATGGCCGGATCGGCGTGGTCGGCGTCAGCTTCGCCGGCGGGCTGTCAGTGGCCGCAGCCGGCCGCCCGGCGTTGCGCGACAAGCTCGCGTTCGTGCTTTCGTTCGGCGGGCACGGCGACCTGCCGCGCGTGATGCGCTATCTCGCGACGGGCGAGGAGACGGTGGTCTCCGGCGTCAGCGTCCATCCGCCACACGATTACGGTGTGGCCGTGATCCTGTACGGCCTGGCCGACCGCGGCGTCGTCCCGGCCGACCAGGTGGCGCCGCTGCGCAAGGGCATCGAGATCTTCCTGCTGGCCTCGCAGCAGGCGGCGGTGGACAAGGCACAATCGAACGCCGGCTTCGCCGCAGCCCGCGCCTACGGCAGGACCTTGCCGGAACCGGCGCGCACGTTCATGGGTTACGTCAACGATCGCGCGGTCAAGAAGCTCGGGCCGGCGCTGCTGCCGTTTCTCGATCAGCTCGGCGCCGACGATCCGATGCTGTCGGCCGACCGCGCCCCCACTCCGAGCGCGCCGGTCTACCTGCTGCACGGCCGCGAGGACACGGTGATTCCGGCGGCGGAATCCGCCTTGCTCGCCCAGCACCTCGAGCGCGCCGGCGCCAAGGTGCACCTGTTGCTGACCGGCGTGGTGACGCACGCCGACGTCAACCCAACCGCGGCAGCCTCCGAAACATGGAAGCTGGTGTCATTCTGGGCGAAGGCACTCGAAGAATAGGATGACGATTCGCCGTGGCTGAACAGCGTCTGCAGAAAGTCCTCGCCCAGGCAGGGGTGGCGTCGCGCCGCGCCGCCGAAAAATTGATGGCCGAAGGACGGATCACCGTCAACGGCGAGACGATCCGCGAGATGGGCGCCAAGGCCGATCTCGGCGTCGACGACATCCGCGTCGACGGCCGGCGCCTGAAGGCGGAGCGGCCGCGCTACCTCCTGTTGTTCAAGCCCGCTGGCTACGTGACGACGCGCTCGGACCCGCAGCGGCGGCGCACGGTGATGGAGCTGCTCCGCGGCGTCCGCGAGTACGTCTACCCGGTCGGACGCCTCGACTACGACACCGACGGGTTGATCATCCTGACCAACGATGGCGACCTCGCCGCGAAGCTGACACACCCGCGGCACGGGGTGGAGCGCACCTATCAGGCGCGGGTCGCCGGTGTCCCCACCGAGGCGGAGATGGAGCGGCTGCGCACCGGCATCCCGCTGGATGGCCACCGCACGCTGCCGGCAGACGTCACCCTGCTGAACAAGGGGCGGCGCGGCGAGAACGAGGGCGTGCTGGTGATGACCATCCGCGAAGGGCGCAACCGCCAGGTGCGGCGGATGTTCGAAGCGGTCGGACACCCGGTGAACAGGCTGACGCGCATCAAGATCGGCCCGATCGCCGATCGCCGCCTGAAGCCGGGCGAATGGCGCGAGCTGACCGACCAGGAGGTCAGGACGCTGCAGGCTCTGGCGGCTCGTCCGGTGCCACGTCCGGAGACGCCGCGGCCGCGGTCTCGGGCTCCTCGAGCGGGAGCACGTCCTCGCGAGGAGTCCTCTCGATAAGGCCAGCCGGCGGATCGAAGCCGAGTGCCTCAGCCATGTCCTCCATCCGCGGCAGGTCGCCGAGATCCTTCAACCCGAACCGGATCAGGAACTCCTTGGTCGTGCCGTACATGAACGGGCGGCCGACGACGTTCTTGCGGCCGACGATCTTGATCAGGTTGCGCTCGAGCAGCGTCGAGAGCACACCGGAGGCATTGACGCCGCGAATCTCGGTGACCTCCAGCGCGGTCACCGGCTGCTTGTAGGCAATCACCGCCAACGACTCGAGCGCCGCCACCGACAGTTTCTGGGTCGACCGCTCGTGGAACAGGCGACGCACCCATTCGTGCAGCTCAGGCCGGGTTACGATCTGGTAGCCGCCCGCCACCTCGGTGAGCGTCAGCCCGGGCCGCGCCAGGTAATCACTCCTGAGATCGTTGACCGCGGCGGAGACATCTTCTTTGCGCTCGTCAGCGAGCAGCTTGTAGAGCGTCTTGGGCGTCAGCGGATCCGGCGACGCGAAGATCAGCGCTTCGACGACGGCTTTCAACTCCGCCGAGGCCATGCCGACGATCTGCTCGGCCGCCACCTCGATCGACGGCGCGTCCTCGGCAGGCGCGTCCTCGGCCGGTCCCTCCTCGGCTACGCTGGCTTCAGCGCCGACGCCGGCGTCGCGCGGCGCTTCCCCGTCACCAGGCTCTTCCGCCTCGGCCTCTGCCGCATCGCCCGGTTCGGCGTCACCGGCCGCTTCCGCGACATCTGCCACCGTCTCGACGTTCGGTGCGGTTTCTACGGCGTCGCGGCCGTCCTGCGCCGCGGCAGGCGCCACCTGGTCGTGTTCGATCTTCGTTTCTTCGTCAGACATGCTCAAAAGCTCGATGCGAGCGTCAGCTCTCCTGGTCGCCAATCGGGTGCGGCGCATCCACCGGACGTTCGCGCTTGTAGACGCGAATCGCACCGAAGCTGCCGGACTGGAACACGCGGATGCGCTTCAGGCGAATCATCTCCAGCAGCGCCAGGAACGTGACGATCATGAAGCCGCGCGACCCGTCGCCATCGCTGAACAGATCTTCGAAGCCGCACGCCTCCGTTTCCGAAAGCCGGTCGAGGAGCTGGTGCATGCGTTCCTCGATCGACAGCTTTTCTGGCGGCAGGATGACCTGCGGGCGGCGGCTCGCCCGCTGCAGCACACCCTTGAACGCGGTCAGCAGACTGAACAGGTCGACCTCGAGCTCGGGCTCGTACTTGTCTTCCATCGCGTCGGCGACGCGGGCGTCCGGGCGCGTGAACTGACTGCTGCGGATCGTCTCGCGCTCGTGCAGGAGTTCGGCAGCGGCCTTGAACTTCTGGTGCTCGACCAGGCGCCGGACCAGTTCGTCGCGCGGGTCCTCTTCGTCGAAGAGCACCTCCTGCGCCGTCTCCGGCCGCGGCAGGAGCGTGCGCGACTTGATGTGGATGAGGGTCGCGGCCATGACCAGGAACTCACCGGCGACGTCCAGGTCGAGGTCCTGCATCATCCGGATGAACTCGAGATACTGTTCGGTGATCAGCGAGATCGGGATGTCGTAGATGTTCACCTCGTTCTTGCGAATGAGGTGCAGCAGCAGATCGAGCGGCCCTTCGAAGCTCTCCAGCTTGACGCGGTACGATCCGGGCGACGATTCGAAGTCGGCGGGTTCGGCCACTGCCTCAGTACCGCAGCTGCACGGCGTCTCGGACGCGTTCCATGGTGGCCTGCGCAATCGTCCGCGCCTTGCGCGACCCTTCGAAGGCGATCTCGCGCAGCCGCTCCGGCTTCTCGAGCACCTCGCGGCGGCGTTCGCGCATCGGCGCCAGCGCGGTGTTCATTGCCCGGGCGAGCTTCGTCTTGACCTCGACATCGCCGACTGCCCCGGCACGGTAGCGGGCCTTGAGGTCCTCGACTTCTGCAACGTCCGGGTTGAAGGTGTCGTGGTAGATGAACACCGGGTTGCCCTTCGACCGTGCCCGGGATGTCGGCGCGGACGCGATTCGGGTCGGTGTACATCTGGCGCACCTTCTTGACCACCGCCTGGTCGTCGTCGGTGAGATCGATGGTGTTGCCGTAGCTCTTGCTCATCTTGCGATTGTCGAGGCCGGGCAGCCGCGGCACCGCGGTGAGCAGCGGCTGCGGCTCGACCAGCACCTCGCCGTAGTGCTGGGTGAAGCGCCGGACCACTTCACGCGAGAGCTCGAGATGCGGCACCTGGTCTTCACCGACCGGGACGAACCGGCCGTCGTAGATGGCGACGTCGGCGGTCTGCAACAGCGGGTAGCCAAGGAAGCCGAGCGTCGACAGGTCCTTCTCGGACAGCTGCTCCTGCTGCTCCTTGTAGGTCGGCACGCGCTCGAGCCACGGAATCGGCACGACCATCGACAACAGCAGGAAGAGCTCGGCGTGCTCGGGCACGAGCGACTGGATGAAGATGGTGCTGCGCTCCGGATCGACGCCGCCGGCAATCCAGTCGGCGATGTTGTCCATCGCCGCGGCACTGATGCCGCTGGTGTCGGCGTACTCGCTGGTGAGGGCGTGCCAGTCGGCGACGAAGTAGAAGCAGTCGTACTGCTCCTGCAGCGCGGCCCAGTTCTTCAATGCACCCACGAGATGGCCCAGGTGCAGCTTGCCGGTCGGGCGCATGCCGGACACGACGCGCGGTTTAGCGGTGACGTTCACGCTTCTATGATCTCAGTTCGCGGCTGTAGCCACTGCGCGGGATGAGCGATGGCGCCGCACGCTCACAGCAGGATGGCCAGGATCAGTCTCGACGGCGGGCCGATCAGCACCTGCAGGACGCCGGAGAACATCAGCAGGTAGAGCAGGACGAAGCCATAGGGACGAATACGATCGTAGGCTGCCGAGGCCGAGCCGCGGAGCAGGCCGGAGAGGACGTTGCCGCCGTCGAGCGGCGGCACCGGGATCATGTTGAACACCGCCAGCAGCACGTTGAGGCGGATGATCATGTTCAGCAAGCGCGCCGCGACTCCGGATGCCGAGTTGCCGTCGAACATCGCCTCGGCACCGATCGCGTGCAGCAGGAGCGCGGCGACGCCGGCCATCACCAGGTTGCTGGCGGGGCCGGCGGCCGCGATCATCATGAACTTCCGCTGCCAGTGGCCGTGCAGGTTCATGGTGTTCACCGGCACCGGCTTCGCCCAGCCAATCAGGAAACTGACTCCGCTCAACAGGGCAATCAAGGGGAACAGCAGCGTGCCGATTGGATCCACATGGACGGCCGGATTCAGCGACACCCGGCCGAGCATCCGGGCTGTCCGATCGCCGAGCCGATCGGCGGTCCAGGCGTGCGCCGCTTCGTGGACGGTCAGGGAGAGCAGAAGCACCAGGAAAATGGTGAGGACCTGAGCGAAATCGATATCCTGCAAGAGGTTGAGACTAGCACAGGTGCTCCGGGAGCCCCACCACTCCCCGATGGCCCAGGAGAGCCCCGTTCCATGTCACAGATCCCACTATTCACCGGGCACCATGCGGTTTAGGTCGACGGCCTGCGTGCTCGGCGGCATTCTGCTCGCCGGACACCGTGCCGGCCTGGCCGACTCGCAGAGTTCGAACCTGAGTATCAGCGTCGTCGTGACGCGATCCTGCTCGATCAGCACACCGGCGTCAGGGGGGGTGACGGTGAACTGCTCGCGCGGGCCGACTCCCGCGATTCAGTCGAGTGCGCCGCTCGCGCCGACCGCCGCACCAACGCCGATCGGCCAGGCGTTTTCTACCGGTCGCAACAGTGCCGTCGCGCCCCGGCAAAGCCTCGCCGCGGCACCGGCCGCCAGTTCGCAGACGGTCGACGCGGGTCCGGCGACCTCGCCGCTCGAACCCACCGCAGACGAGCTGGGCGCGGAGACGGGGGACACGCCGCCAGTGCCCGACGCCAGCGCCGCCGCCGCCGAGACGGGAAACGCCACGACGCAGGAGGTGCGGCCGCTGCAACAGCTGCTGACGATCAACTTCTGATGTCTACCTCCTGACAGTAAGCGTCTTCTTCAGAAGTTGACCACCACCGACACGGTGTCCGTGTAGGTTCCGGCGCGCACGTCCTGCCCTGCGGGAATGCGTCCGTAAATCGTCAGCGTCACGTTCGTGTTCTTGGGCACCAGCAGGTCGAAGGGCAGCTGGGTGCCGCTGCTGCCGTCGCCCCAAATCGCCGTGCGGGCGGCATCGCGATAGAGGTTGTAGAGCAGTTCCTCGTTCCCACTGGTCAGCGTCCGTCCCTCGAAGGTGCTGCTCAGGCCGCGGGAGAGCGATATCCACACGACGGCGTTGCCGTTGCAGCGGTAGACCAGGGAGCCGGTCGAATCGGTCGGCGCCGCCGCGAACACGTTGTAGCTGCCGAAGCTGACAGAGGTCGTCGACACGGAGCACTGCTCGGCGTAGCCGTCGGCCACCGCGATCAGCAGCAACACCACGATCGCCGCGGCGGTGCCGAGCACACGCCGCATCGCCGGGCGGATGCCGCCGCCAGTCACGGCGCCTCCGTCGCGGCGGTACATCGCAGTGCCCCCAGCGTCACGACAGCGTCGGTGGCCGCCGGCACGAGCATCGAGAATGCGCACGCGCCGCCGCCCCAGGTCACCGTCGCCGTATGCCGCCCCGCCGGCAGGTTCTCGAAGTAGAACTCGCCCTCGCCGCCGACGGGCGACTCGTAGCGCTGCACGCCGGACGTAACCACGATCTGCCCGTAAATCGGGATGGTATCGACGCCGTCCTTCGTCACGAGGATCGTGCCGGTTGCGCGCTGCACGCGCTGCACCGGGAACAGCACCACCGCCCCGCCACGATACGGCGGCGCCAGCGTGACGTTGACGTCGGGCACCAGGTAGTCGATAGGGATGTCGCCGTCCGCGATGCTCAGCTGGTTGCCGTAGTAGGGCAACAGGTCGGGAACCAGCAGGTTGCCGCCGCGCCCGGTGCGGCCGATCTCCTGATTGCTCGAGAAGGCCCGCACGCCCTGCACGTCCGGCACCTTGATCAGCGCATAACTGTTCCGTACCGGCCGCGTCGCATAGAGGCTGCCGCCGATGCCGACGAGTGCGCCAGAGACGCTCACCGCCGAGTGCCGTGCGGCGCCGAGCGCTTCGCGCCGGAACTCGTAGCGGCCGTAGGTTCCCTGATACTGCACGACACCGGACATCGTGTCCTGCACGCCACCTTCGGTGCGCAACTGGTAGCCGGCCCCGTTACCGACCGGCAGCGGCCGCTGCAGGTCGAGCGCCGCGTGGGTGCCCTGCGCATCCCGCAACGTCGACACGGTGGCCGTCGTCCGGGCGCCCAGGCTGATGGTCATGCCGGCCGACAGTTCGTAGCCGTCACGCGCGATCTCGGCGAAGTGGGCCGCCGTCGCGACGACGTTCGTAAACTGGCCGATGCGGAACGAGCCGACCAGCGACGTGCGGCGCTGCGCCGGCCGGTCGAGGCCGCGCGAATAGCTCTGTTGCACGGCCAGGCTCGCGGCACCTTTCATCGGCAGCGCGGCAAAGATGTCGAGCTGCCGGCGCGGCTGACTGTCGGCAGACGCGCCGCCGATAGTGGCATAAGCATCGCCGGCCTGACGCAGTGACGCGCCGACGCTCACGGCCTTGCCGGTATAGGCGTAGGCGCCCTGCGCGGCGAGGCCGAGCGCACCGCGGTCGCGGCTCATCCCGGCGGCCAGTTCCACTTCGCCGATCGGCAGGCGGATATTGGCAGCGGGCCCGCCGCTGACGATGTGGCCTTCCGCCTCGAACCTGCCACCGAGGGTGAACCCATTGGTGAGGCCGACACGATGGCGTGCGAGTATTGCCGGCTTGCCGTAGTCCCAGTTGCGTGTGCCGTACGACAGACGGCGGACGCCGGCGCTGTAGCGGTAGTCCTGGAGACCACGCGCGAGCACCGAGGTCGTCATGTAGTAGCCGCCAGACACCTCTCGCGTACTGCCGAACGGGTCGCGCACGACGACGCGGGTGTCGTTGCTGCCGGTGGTCAGCGGCAGGTTACGCAGGTCGAGCCGGCCCGGCTGTACCGCTTCCGAGCGCACCAGGCGGCCGTTGACGTAGACCTCCACGACCGACGGTGTCGCCACCGGCGTCGAGAGTGACAGCGACGGATAGCGCACGAAATACGGCGCCAGGCTGAATTCACGCGCCACGCTGATACCCGTCAGCAGCGCGTCGCCGCCGAGCACGTCGCCACCGGCAAACGTGTCGCCCGCCGTCCAGCGTCGCAGCTGCTGCCGCTGGTCGAGCGTGACGCTGCTGACGCCGCGCACGAGACCGCGCGGGCTCCAGGACGCGGTGTTGTAGATGAGCGCCGCATGATGGCTATATGCCGCCTCGGTGAACGCCTCGTAGTCTTGCGACGAGGCGGTGCCGGCGTTGAGCGCGTAGTTGAGAAAGCCCGAGCGCGAGCGCCGATACTCCAGATCCGCCGGCTGATCGCCACGCAGGTCGTACACCGTGGTCCCGAGCAGGGCCGGGTCTGCCGTGATCGTCAACCGCAACGTCTGCTCGTCGAACACGAATGTCACCGCCGGCGCGAGCGACCGCAGCGACACGAATTCCTGGCCGTCGAGCGTTTCGCGGCGGCCCGCAACCTGGGTCATGCCACCGGTCCGAAGCGTTGCCACCTGCACCAGTACGTCGGGCATGCGCAGGATGACCAAGGCATCACCGCCGGCAACGCCGTTGATGGTGAGGTCGAGGAAGGCGCGCTGATCCTCCGCCTGCGCCGCCGCCATGGTGGGCAGCACAAGCAGCAGCAGCAGCGCGCTGCACGCCCGGGCTGCACACTGGATCACTGCGCGCAGGCTCCTGACGGCGTCTGCAGTGTTTCTTTCAAGCGTGTGCCGCTGAAGCCGACTTCAATTGCCAGCGACGTGATGCGGTCGCACTGCGCCCCTGGCAGGGGAACGTCGAAGTCGCGCCGGCCGGCGGCCAGGATGTACCAGCCGGTTACGTCCTGTTCGAGCACCGGTTTGCCGTCACGACCGATCGCCCGCACCGTGATCTGCTCGGGGACGAAGTGCACCGTGCCGGTGTTGGCAACCGAGAAGTGCAGCGCGCCGCTGCGCACGCCAAGGCCGTTGAGGGTCGCCGTCGCGGCCTCCTTGGCCGGGCGCAGGAAGATCGGCACGCCCATCTTGGTGAGCACCCGCACAGCCGCGCCGCCACCCGGCGCCTGCAGCGGCGGCAGTTCCTCGACGAAGATGCGGTACGTCCGCTCCACGGCGGCGACCGGTACCGTCGCGCCGACACGGATGCGCCGCTGCTCCTTCGGGCCGAGCGTCAGCAGCGCCGGGAAGAACACGACGTCACGCGTCGGCGCCAGGCCGATCTCGCCCGCCGGTGACTGCGTCCAGGCGAACGCGGACAACTGGAAGCGGATCGGCTCGTCGCTGTCGTTGCTCAACGTCAGCAACGCGCTGGTCGCCTTGCCCGACAGCATGATCTGCGTCGGGTTCACGCTGAAGGTTGCCGCCGACGCGACGGAGCTCGCGCCCAGCACGAGGGCGGCCATCACCAGGAGGCGCGCGCGGCTGCTCGGTCGAATCGGCGTCATCATGCGCTCCGCCTAGAAGTTGACGGTGGCGACGACGGTGTCGCTGTAGGAACCGGCCGGCACGTCCTGGTTGCTGGCGACACGGCCGTAGACCGTGAAGTCGCGCGACGCCTTCGATGCGGCCGCGGCGGCCGTGTAGATGCCCGCACCCGCCGCCGACCACGCGGTCGAGCGATTCGAGTCCTGGAACAGGCCGTATTCGAGGAAGTGGCCGGCGCCGTCCGACAGGCGGCGCGTCGCGCCCGACGCATTGCTGCCGGCGGCAAGCGCAATCGACGGCGCAACGCCCTTGGTGCACGCCACCGTCAGCCGCCCGGTGCCGTCGAGGCCGGCCGATGCGTTGGCGACGACCGGGTCGTAGGTGCCGAACGCGAGCGCTGCCGTCGTGACGGTGCAGTTGTTGGTCACCGTCGCGCTGACGCTCAGGTTCGCAGTGGCGGTTGCCGCCGAGACGACAGCAGGTGTCGGTGCACCGGCCAGCAGACCCATGACTCCAACGAACACAACCGGACGCACAATCGCCTTCATCTTCATAAATCCCCGTAAATTCAGGTTTTTCGAAGGGAGAAACCGAACGACCACCCGGCCGACGCTCCCCCGCTCGTAAGGGCTGCCCCGACCAGGGGCAACGAGCGCGCCAGCGCTGCGTTAGCACCAACGTGCTGAGGCGGGTGTGTTCTGGGGCGGTCAGGCCGCGGGGACGAAACAGAACCCGGGACAGAGAATGGCGTGGCCGAGAGGCCAATCGCAACCAGCTCGAAGGTCGTGAAGATCAGGTACCAGGCCGATCGCGCTCAGAATCAGATGGCGCTGAATCGCCCGGGCGCCAGCCGTGCCAGCAGGATCGCTGCGGGTGTGAACCCGAGCATCAGGCTCGAGCCATCGCGCCAGAGGAAGGTCACGCCGCGGCGACCAGTGCGATCAGCGCCGGCCCAGGGTCGGGCGCGGCGCCGGGGACGCGTTGGGCTGACGCGGGTGGATGGGCGACTCGGCGAGCTGCCGGTCGCCAGCGATCGTTGCCGTGACGAACGCGGTCACCGCCATGGTCAGGCCGAGCAGCATGAGGGCGATGCCGCCGACGGTCAGCAGGCTGGCGCCGTACCACATCAGGGCGCAGCCAGCCATGATCGCGATCGCGCAGCTGACAGGGATACTTACGGTTCGCAGGTCGGTCATCGTCGTCGCTCCGACCGTCCGCTTTTGCAAGCGCCTGGCCAACTCCCGCTAGGTCGAGCGGGCGAAGTGATCGATGACCGCACTGGCGGCCCTGGTCCCGACCACGGCTTCGAGTTCCTCCCGCGTCGCTCGCCGCACCCCGGCAAGGCTGCCGAAGGCCGTCAACAACGTTCGCCGCCGCCGCGGCCCGATGCCGGGCACCTCGTCGAGCTCGGATCGGAGATCGCGCATCGACCGCGCCTTGCGATGGAAGGTGACCGCGAAACGGTGCGCCTCGTCGCGGATCCGCTGCACCAGCAGCAGCGCCGGGTCGTTCTCGGCCAGGATCACCGGCTCGTCCTGGTGGCGCGTGAAGAGCAGCTCCTCTTTCTTGGCAATGCCGACCGCCACCAGGTTGCCGAGGCCGATCTGTTCCAACGCATCGTAGGCGGCCGAGAGCTGGCCCTTGCCGCCGTCGATCAGGATCAGGTCAGGAAACGGGCCGCCGTCCTCGAGGATTTTGCGATAGCGCCGCTGCACCACCTCGCGCATCGCCGCGAAGTCGTCCGGCGCGACCGCTTCGGGATGGGCTACCTGCCCTTTGCGCGTTGCCCCGCCTCGCACACGGAACTTGCGGTACTCGCTTTTCTTCATCCGGCCGTCTTCGCAGACGACCATCGACGCCACCGTCTCGCTGCCCTGGATGGTCGAGATGTCGAAGCACTCGATACGGCGCGGCAACGCCGGCAGCGCCAGCACGGTACGCAGCGTCTCGAGCGCGTCGAAATGGGCGGCGGTGATCTCGTTGAAGCGCGTGCGGTAGGACAACTCCGCGTTGCGCGTGGCGAGGTCGACCAGTGCCCGCTTGTCGCCGCGCTGCGGCACCGAGAGCTTGACGCGGCGTCCGGCGCGAACCGACAGCCACTCCTCCACCGTCCCGCATTCCTCGATGTCCACCGGCAGGTTGATTTCAGACGGCGGCACCCGCAGCTCGTAGAACTGCGCCAGGGCCGCCTGCAGCACGTCAGATTCGCCGGCGTCGAGCGCACCAGGATCGGTCGCCAGTTCCACCCGTTCGACCACCCGTCCGCCGCGCATCGCGAAGACCTGGATCACCCCACCGCTCGGACCGAGCTTGAGGCCGAACACGTCGCGATCGCCCAGCTGCGCCGTCGCCACCTTCTGCTGGCGATCGCGCAGCACCTGCACGGTGCGCATCGCATCGCGCAGCTGCGCGGCTTCCTCGAACCGCTCGCCTTCCGCCGCGGCGATCATCCGCTCGCGCAGGGTATCGGCGAGCACGTCGGTCCGGCCCTCGAGCAACAGCCGCGTGTTGGTCACCGCCACGCCGTACTGTTCGCTCGAGCAGATCGCCGAGACGCACGGCGCGATGCAACGCTTGATGTCGTATTCGAGGCACGGCCGGGCACGGCCGCCGGTGATCACCTCGTTGCAGGACCTGATGCCGAACAACCGGTGCGCGATCGTCATCGTCTTGCGGGCGAGCTTGGCGGGCAGGAACGGGCCGGCGTAGTAGTCGCCGGTGCGCTCGACGCTGCGCGCCACCAGCACGCGCGGGAATGCCTCGCTGGTCGTCAGTTGCAGGTAGGGATAGTTCTTGTCGTCGCGCAGCAGGATGTTGTATTTCGGCGAGCGCTGCTTGATGAGATTGTTCTCGAGTGCCAGCGCCTCCATCACCGAGTCGGTCAGGATCACCTCGAGCCGGCCGATTTCGTCGAGCAGCGCGTTGTGCCGCGGGCTCATCCCGTAGGCGCCGAGATAGCTCCGGACGCGGTCGCGCAGCGAGCGCGCCTTGCCGACGTAAAGCGTGTCGCCAGCCGCGTTCGACCACAGGTAGACCCCCGGTTGCTCCGGCAGCCGTGCGATCTGCTCCTTGAGGTCATGGATAGGCATGGGCTACTATGGCGAGATTTTCCCCGACGCGAACCCTCAATTATAACCAACGAATGACCGTTACCGGGTTCATAGGAACCGTCTTCATGTTCCCGCTGCGCGCGATCATCGCCGCCAGCGTGGCGCTCGGCATCCATCCCAACGTCCTGACGCTGATCGGCGTGCTCATCAACGTGCTCGCCGCGTGGGCCCTCGGCCAGGACCGCTTCGTGCTCGCCGGCGTCATCATGATTGCGGCCAACATCTTCGATTTCATCGACGGCAAGGTGGCCCACCTCACCAACACGCAGTCGCAGTTCGGCGCCTTCTGGGACTCGACGCTCGACCGTTTCTCGGATATCGCGCTGTTCCTGGGCCTGATCTACCTGTACGCGCAGCTGCGGCGCACCGACTACGTCATGATCACGGCGCTGGCGATGATGTTCTCGATCATGACCAGCTACGCCCGCGCCCGCGCCGAGTCGCTCATCGCCAAGTGCAAGGTCGGCTTCATGGAGCGGCCCGAACGGATCGTGCTGTTCTTCATCGGCGCGTTCACCAACCGGATGGCCGCCGTGATGTGGGTGATCCTGGTGCTGTCGGTGGTGACCGTGGCCAACCGCATCCACTACACCTACCTGACGCTCAGCTCCCGGCCGGTGCCGCGCGGCTCCAATCCGGTGAGCGCAGCGTTCTGGCGGGCGTTCTTCTGGCGCGACGAGCGCACCACCGTCCCCTACGATCTCTGGGTGATCGCAATCCTGGCGTTCATCTGGCTGACGCCGCCGGACTGGCTGGGGGATCCGACGGCGATGGGGATGGGCGTGTGGGAGTGGTTCTGAACGATGTAGTTCAAAATGCAGAATTCAGAATGCAGACGCTGCTCCAACTCTGAATTGCTAAGAGGCTTTCCGCTTCCTCTGCGCCGCGGCTTTGGGCTTCGCGGCGGTCTGGCTGGCCTCTAATTCCGCCTTCACCGGCTTCTTCTTCTCTGCGCTGACCGAGTCCAGGCTGCGGCGCAGCGCTTCCATCAGGTCGACGACCTTGGGCGGCTCCTGGACGTCGCTGGCGACGATCTCCTGGCCGGCGACCTTGGCCTCGATGATCTTGCGCAGCCCTTCCTTGTACTCGTCCTTGTATTCCTTGAGGTTGAGCTCGGCGTCGAAGGTGGCCACCACCTGCTTTGCCAGCTTCATCTCTGCCGGCTTCACGGTAGTCGGGACGGAGTTCAGCTCTTCGATCTGATCGATGCTGCGGATCTCGGCGTCGTGATGCAGCGTGTACATCACCATGCCCTTTTTCTGTGGCCGGATGGCGACGAGATACTCGCGCCCGTAGAGCGCCACCTTGCCGATCCCCGCCTTCCCCGCCATGCCTTCGCGCATCACGGCGAAGGCCTCCGCGGCGACGCCGCCGTCCGGAGCCAGGTAATAGGAGCGATCCACGTATATCGGGTCGATCGCCGCATCGTCGGCGAACTGCACCAAGTCGATGACCCGGGTCGACTCGACCCGTACCTTCTGGATGTCTTCGTCGGTGATGACGACGTAGCGGCCCTTCTCGAACTCATAGCCCTTTACGAGCTCGGCGTTGGGCACTTCGCGCTCGCAGTTCGGGCACCAGCGCTTCTGCTGGATGCGCGTCTGGCACTCGGCATGGAGCTGGTTGAACGAGACGGTGTCGGCCGATTCGGTCGCCGGAAACACCTTGATCGGGATGGTCACGAGGCTGACCTTGAGGTAGCCCTTCCACGTGGATCTCGGAGCCATATATGCGGACTTTATCGGTAAATGGCACCTCGAGGGTAAGGAATTGCTAGGCCGAGTCTTCCTCGTCCCGGCTGCCAAGGTCGAGACCGGCACCACCGATGTGGATGTCGTGCGCCTTGATCTTGTCGCGGAGCAGCCGGCGAGCCTGGCCGTAGAGCGTGCCGGGCACCTGGAGGCGCCGCGCAATCTGACGCCGGCCGGAGATCAACACCAGGGTGACGTGTCCCTGCTCCTCCTTCCAGGAGACGGCCGAGATCTGCTGCCACGCCATGAAGCCGGTGTCTGCCCAGATGCCGTCGCGGTAGAAGCCGCGGGAAATACGCGTGCTCAGCGGGAAAGCGTAGCCGTAGTACACGAACATCATCGCCTCGCCGAACAGGGTGGCCGGCTGGCGCTGCTGGAAGAACAGCTTGAACGCGAACAGCAGGCCGAGAACGACGCCGAGGCCCAGGCTGAAGCCGTAGAACTTCGGCTTGGGGTTCTCCCACAGCAGGAGCGCCGACCGCTTGCGCCGCTGGAACTGCAACAGGTGCAGGATGACCCTGACGTTGGCGGCCAGGAAGCCGATGCCGAACAGGAAGAGCAGCTGAGGGAGCAGGACCTCTGGCGCCATCAGCAGGCTCAGGCCGTGTGCGACTGGCTCTGTTCGGGTGTGGCGGCCAGCGCGGGATCGAAGCAGGCGCGGCAGCGCGCCTCGTATAGTCCCTGGGCGCCCAGCAGCACGCGGTCGCCGCTGGCGACCAGGCGCTGGGTGTGGTTGGCGGGATTGCCACAGACCATGCAGATCGCGTGCGTCTTGGTGATGTATTCGGCGATGGCCAGCAGCTGCGGCATCGGCTCGAATGGCTTGCCGAGGTAATCCTGGTCCAGGCCGGCGACAATCACCCGCTTGCCCTGGTTGGCGAGCGTGTCGCAGGCGGCCGGGAGCCCGGCATCGAAGAATTGTCCCTCGTCCACGCCGATCACCTCGGTGTCCGCGGTGACGTGCCGCAGCAGCTCAGCCGAGTTCTCCACCGCCAGCGACGGGATCCGCATGTCACTGTGCGAGACGATGTGATCGCCGGCAAACCGGATGTCGACCGAGGGCTTGAAGATCTGCACCCGCTGCCGGGCGATCTGCGCCCGGCGCAGGCGGCGGATCAGCTCCTCGCTCTTGCCGCTGAACATGCTGCCGACGATGACTTCGATCCAGCCCTGGTTCGGGTGGCGGACTACGTCCATTGGCCCAGCCTAGGCCCTGGACAGATATTCACCCGATTCGGTGCTCACCCGGATCATGTCTCCGCTGTTGACGAAAGGCGGGACGTTGACCACCAGGCCGGTCTCGAGCGTCGCCGGCTTGATCTGGTTGCTGGCAGTTGCACCCTTGATCCCCGGAGCCGTGTCGGTGACCTTCAGGTCGACCGCCGGCGGCAACTCGATGCCGACCGGCTCGGTGCCGTAGAACTCGACCAGGATGGTCATCTCCGCCTTCAGGTAGTTCACCGAGTCGCCGAGCGCTTCACTGCTGATGTGAATCTGCTCGTACGACGACGTGTCCATGAAGTAGAAGTCGTCCCCGTCCTGGTAGAGGTACTGCATTTCGCGCTCGTCCAGCGTCGCGCGCTCGACCGTATCGTCGGACCGGAAGCGGTTGTCGGCCAGCGCCGCGTTGCGGATGTTGCGCATCTTGACGCGCACGAATCCGCGCAGGTTGCCTGGGGTGACATGCTGGAGTTCGAGGACCCTGTAGAGGTCGTTCTCCATCTTGATCAGCATGCCCTTCTTGAGCCGGGTGGCAGGGATTGAGGCCATAAATTGTGTGTAGAACCTCCGGATCGTAGCACAGCGGAGCCGGCGGGCATGCGGCGGTCCGACGGCCGCACCGGGCCCGGACCCGTGTGCTACGATCCCGGCGTGGCGTTCGCTCGCTGGGATCCCATTCGCGATTTGCTGGCGATCCAGCAGCGTCTGGACCGTCTGGCACCCGGTCCGGCCGGCTGGACACCGCCGATGGACCTGCACGAAACCGCCGACCACTATGTCGTTACCGCCGAGCTGCCGGGCCTGCTGCGGGAAGATCTGCAGATCAACTTCCAGGACTCGCGCCTCACGGTCTCGGGCCTGCGTCGGGAAGAGAGCGCCGGCTGCGAGCAGTACCATCGCATCGAGCGTGGCCACGGCAGCTTCAGCCGCACCTTCCGGTTGCCGGTCGCGGTCGACACCGACGGCATCACCGCGGATCTGCGCGATGGCGTGCTGACGGTGACCTGTCCGAAGGCCGCCGATGCGACGCGGCGCATTCACGTGACCTGATATGAGAGTACGAAGTGTCGCCGTCGCCATGCTGTTGCTGGTGTGCGGCTTCGCAGCCGGCCTGGTGGTTACCGCCCGCATGCGCGACACCTCCGAGGCCCAGGCGCAGGCCGCTCCGGCAGCCGCGCCGGCCACCGCGCCCTCCTCCCCACCGGCGGCGCTTGCGTCACCACTCCCCGATTTCAGCAGGGTGGCCGAGCGCACCGTCCCGGCTGTCGCCAACATCTCGTCGACGCAGGTCGTCCGCCGGTCGAACTCGCCGTTTGCCAACGACCCGTTCTTCCGCAACTTCTTCGGTGATGACGACTTCTACGGTACCAGCCGAGGCACACAGAGCAGCCTCGGCTCGGGCGTGATCGTCAGCGCCGACGGTTACATCCTGACCAACAACCACGTGGTCACCGGCGAGAGCCGGGTGCCGGTGCGCGATCTCAACATCAGCGTCTCGCTGGCCGACAAGCGCGAGATGCCGGCGCAGGTGGTCGGCGTCGATCCGAGCACGGACCTCGCCCTGCTGAAGATCGATGCGCGCAACCTGCCGACGATTCCGTGGGGCGACTCCACCAGGCTGAAGGTGGCGGAATGGGTGCTGGCGATCGGCAACCCGTACCAGCTAAACGAGAGCGTCACGCTCGGCATCGTCTCGGCGATCGGCCGCACCAACGTCGGCATCGCCACCTATGAGGATTTCATCCAGACCGACGCGGCCATCAACCCGGGGAACTCGGGCGGTGCGCTGGTGAACGCACGCGGTGAACTGGTCGGCATCAACACGGCGATCTTCAGCCAGAGCGGCGGCTACCAGGGCATCGGCTTCTCGGTGCCGAGCAAGCTGGCGCGCCGCGTCGTCGCCGATCTGCAGCAGTACGGCGAGGTGCGGCGCGGGTCGATGGGCTACGTCGAAACCGCTCCGCTGACCACCCAGCTCGCCGCCGAACTTGGCGCGCCCGATACGCGTGGCGTCGTCATCGGCCGCATGCGCCGCGACTCGACCGCCTACCAGGCCGGCCTCCGCCCCGGAGACATCATCGTCGGCTTCAACGGCAGCGCCATCACTGACAACGGCATCCTGTCGCGGCTGCTCTCCGACGCGGCGATCGGCAGCAGCGCCACGGTGACCATCATCCGCGACGGCCGCCGCGCCGAGGTCAAGGTGCCGGTAGTCAAGAGTAACGGCGGGCTCTGAGGGTGGTGGTTGGGCCAACCAGCCACCGACGGTTGCTGCGACCCACTCCCCAATGAACACAATCAGCGCCAACTGGCCAGCCCTGACGCTCGCGGTCTGCCTGGCGCTGGTCATCGCCTACCTAGTGGCCGACATCGTCGGCCGCGCCGTGCACTCGGTGTTACGCGCCGTCATCGCCGATCAGCACGTCGAGAACATGCTGGTCGAGCGGCCGCGGCGGGTTGCCCGTGTGGTGGTGTTCCTGGCGACGGCCGCAGCCCTGTTGGTTCCGGCGCTTCGGCTGGCCGGCTACGAGACGACGGTCGGCGGCAGCCCCGAGGCGCTGGCGCGATGGGCGCTCGACGGCGGCCTGCGCATCGTCGTCATTTCGATTGCTGCTTACCTGGTCATCCGCGTCGGCACCGCGGCCGCCGGCCGCTTCGAGCGCGAGATGAGCGGCGGCACCGGGCTCGACGTCATCGAGCGCACGAAGCGGGCCCGGACGCTGGGCCGCCTGCTGCAGAAATCGCTGACGGTGATCGTCACCAGCATCGCTGCGCTGATGATCATGCGCGAGTTGCGGTTGGACATCACGCCGGTGCTGACCGGCGCCGGTGTCGTCGGCCTGGCGGTCGGCTTCGGCGCGCAGACGCTGGTGCGCGACGTCATCTCGGGATTCCTGCTGATCATGGAAGACCAGGTGCGGGTGGGCGATGTCGCGGTGGTCAACGGCCAGGGCGGCCTGGTCGAGGCGGTGAACCTGCGGACCATCGTGCTGCGCGACGAGCAGGGCACGGTCCACGTCTTCCCCAACGGCGAAGTGAAGACGCTCGCCAACATGTCGAAGGACTTCTCCTTCTACGTCATCACCGTCGGCATCAGCTACGACGAAGACCCGGACCGGGTGATGGCGGCGATGCAGGACGCCGCAGCAACGCTGATGAACGACCCGGTCTTCCAGCCGCACATCCTGGCGCCGCTCGACATGCAGGGACTCGATACCTTCGACGCGAGCCAGATGACGATCAAGGCGCGCATCAAGACCGTGCCGCTGAAGCAGTGGCTGGTTGGCCGTGAACTGCGCAAACGCATCGCCCGCACGTTCCAGGAGCGTGACATCCAGGCCCCCGTCGGCACGGTGAACGTCAATTTGAACGGACTACGCGACATTATCGCCGACCGTTCGGACCGTTCGGACATGCGACGTTCGGAACGTTCGGAACGTTCGGAACGTTGACGGAGTTCGATCGGTTCGTTCCGCTACCGATCGCGGCAATTAAAAAGGCCGGCTGGCGCCGGCCTCGTGACTTGCTATTTCAACTGGTCGAGCCGCTGAAGACGAACATCCCGAACATCCCGAACATCCCGAACGTCCCGAACATCCCGAACGAGCGAGTTCTTACACCCCATGTCCGTAGCCGGACTCGTGCATCGCGGGAAGCGGCTGCGCCGGCGTGTCGAACGGATCGACCGGCTCGGCCTTCACCGCCTGCTCGGTCCGGACGGAGACGACGACGGCGCGGATGTCGTTGTCGGTGAGGACCTTGCGGTCGTCGGCGATGGCCATCAGGGCACGATAGATCGACGACCAGCTCGTCGCCCTCGACGTGGATGTCGAGCTCGGCGCACCGGCGCTGCACGGCGTGACGGCCGGAGTGCTTGCCGAGGACCATCGGGTTCCAGGGCGCGCCGACATCTTCGGCCCGCATGATCTCGTAGGTGCGGCGATCCTTCAGCATGCCGTCCTGGTGGATGCCGGCTTCGTGCGCGAACGCGTTGCGGCCGACGATCGCCTTGTTCACCTGCACGCCCTGGCCGGTCAGGTTGGTCAGCATCTCGCTGGATGGATAGATCTGCCGCGTATCGATGTTGGTCGTGTATGGCATGCGGTCCTCGCGGACGCGGAAGGCCATGACGATTTCCTCGAGCGCCGCGTTGCCGGCACGCTCGCCGATGCCGTTGATCGTGCACTCCACCTGCCGCGCCCCGCCCTGGATGGCGGCGAGCGTATTCGCGACACCGAGGCCGAGGTCGTCGTGGCAATGCGCGCTGAACACGACCTTGTCCGAGTGCGGCACCCGCTCGCGAATGCGGCGGAAGAAGTCGTAGAGCTCGTCGGGGGTGGAATAACCGACCGTGTCGGGCAGGTTGATGGTGCTCGCGCCAACCTTGATCACCGCTTCGACGACGCGGCAGAGGAAGTCGAAGTCGCTGCGCGTCGCGTCCTCGGCAGAGAACTGCACGTCGAAGGTGTGGTGCCGGGCATAGCGGACCGCGTCGACCGCAGCCTCGATGCACTGCTCGCGCGTCATGCGCAGCTTGGCCTTGAGATGCAGGTCCGAGGTGGCGATGAAGGTGTGAATGCGACCCTGCGCCGCCGGCTTGATCGCCCAGGCCGCCTTCTCCAGGTCGGCACGGTGGCAGCGCGCGAGGCACGCGATCACCGGGCGGCGGAGTTCGGTGGCAATCTCCCGAACCGCCTGCGCATCCGCGGGCGAGGCGATTGGGAACCCGGCCTCGATGATATCGACACCAAGCGCGTCGAGCTGACGGGCCAGCAGTAGCTTCTCCGCCGGGCGGAGCGAAAACCCGGGTGCCTGCTCGCCGTCTCGCAACGTCGTGTCGAAGATCCTGACCTGTTCTTTTCCCATCGTTGCCTCCCGCCTCCGCTGCTGCTTCAGCGGGGCCTCGCCCTGACGCGTTCGCGCCGGGTGGCCCGTCATTCCAGTAGACGCGACGGCCACCTGAAAGTCAAAATGATAATTATTCTGTTTGAATCATCATTGCTTATCAGCCAGCACCGCTGATGCGTGAGCCACTGAACCGTGGAACTGAGCGAATTACGAGTCTTTTTGAAGGTTGCCGCCGAACGGAGCTTCTCCCGGGCGGCAATGAAGCTGCACCGCACGCAGCCGGCGGTCAGCCAGTCGGTGCGCCGGCTGGAGGAGACGGTCGGCGAGCGACTGTTCGACCGCGCCACCAAGGACGCGACCCTGACCGACGCCGGGCGGCTGTTGCGCGACTACGCCGAACGCCTGCTCCGGTTGTCGGAAGAGGCCGAAACGGCGGTCAAGGACCTGCGGGACCTCCGTCGCGGCAGGGTACTCATCGGCGCCAACGAGGCCTCGGTTCACGCGGTGCTGCCGCTGATTGCCCGCTACCGCGAGGCACACCCGCTGGTGCACGTCGACGTGCGCCGCATCCCGGCGCGCATGCTCGGCGCCGAAGTTGCCCAGGGCAGCCTTGATTTCGGCGTCCTCACGTTCCAGCCGGCCGAGCCGCGGCTCAGCTCGATCATCCTCGGTCAGGACGAGCTGGTGATGCTGGTCCACCCGTCCCATCCGCTGGCGCAGAGCCGCGACGTCACCTTGTCCGAGTGCGCCCGCCAGACGGTGATTGCGCACAACGATCCGTCGCACGTCCGCGACCGGGTGCTGCGGCTGTTCGAACAGCATCACATCCCGGCGAACATCCTGGTCTCCCTGCCGAGCCTGGAGGGCATCAAGCGGGCGGTGGCGATGCAGCTTGGCGTCGCCCTGCTGCCGCGCCGCTGCGCCGAGTCGGAAATCGGCCGCGGCGAACTGGTGGCGCTCGCCATGCCCGAGGTCCGGCTGCGCCGCCAGGTGCGGCTGGTGTTCCGCAAGGGGGGCGAGCGCTCGCACGCCTCCGCCGCCTTCCTCAGCGTGGTCGAGGAGACCCGGGAAGAGAAGAAAACCCGCTGACATACGGCAGCCGCGCGGCGGTGGCGTGCACCTCGTCGAAGCGGTCGAGCAGGATCCCGGTCGTATCCCACGCGCCGGTGACGAACGCGTCGCGCACGTTCGGCGGCAGCGTCACCGCACAACGGAAACCGTCCGCCTCGCACGTGCCCTTGACGATGTCGATGTGCAGTTCCGCGGCGGGATGCTGCGCCACGTGCTCCATCAACGCCCGGATATCGGCAGCCGAGGCGACCAGGCATGGCATGCCGATCATCCCCGCATTGCCGAAGAAGATCTCGGCGAACGATTCGCCGATCACCGCCTTGATGCCCCAGCGCTGCAGGCCCTGCGGCGCATGCTCGCGCGATGAGCCGCAGCCGAAGTTGCGGTTCACCAGCAGCACGCTGGCGCCCTGGAAGCGCGGGTCGTCGAACGGGTGCGCGCTGGTCTTGCGGTCGTCCTCGAAGACGTGCGTCTCGAGGCCATCGAAGGTTACCGCGCGCAGGAACCGCGCCGGCATGATGCGATCGGTATCGATGTCCTCGCCGGGCACCGGCACGCCGCGGCCTGCGATCTCGGTGATGCGTACCATCAGTTCACCAGCGTCCGGACATCGGTGACCTCGCCGGCCACAGCGGCAGCGGCAACCATCGCCGGGCTCATCAACAGCGTGCGGCCGGTCGGGCTGCCCTGGCGCCCCTTGAAGTTGCGGTTCGAGGAGGCGGCGCAGACCTGGTTGCCTTCGAGGCGATCCGGGTTCATGCCGAGACACATCGAGCAGCCGGCGCCGCGCCATTCGAAGCCGGCGGCGCGGAACGTGTCGGCCAGCCCCTCCTGTTCGGCGGCACGGCTGACGGCGACCGAGCCCGGGACGACCAGCGCCTTGACGTGCGCCGCGACGCGACGGCCGCGCACGCACCTTCGCCGCTTCGCGCAGGTCCGATAGCCGCCCGTTGGTGCAGGAGCCGATGAAGGCGACGTCGACCTTCGTCCCTTCGATCGCCTGCCCCGGCGCCAGGCCCATGTAGGACAAGGCGTCGCCAATCGCCTTCGGATCGACGCCCGCATCGGTCACCGACGGCACATGCCCGTGGATGCCGATCGACTGCTCCGGGTTGACGCCCCACGTCACGACCGGCTCGAGTTCCTCCGCGCGGATCGTCACCTCGTCGTCGTATACCGCATCGGCATCGGAGGCGATCGACCGCCACCACGTCGTGGCGCGATCGAAGTCCTCGCCGGCCGGGGCGAACGGGCGGCCGCTGAGATACTCGAAGGTCGTCTCGTCGGGGTTGACGTAGCCGACGCGCGCGCCGCCCTCGATCGACATGTTGCAGATGGTCATCCGCTCCTCCATCGACATGCGCTCGATCGTGTCGCCGGCGTATTCGTAGGCGTAGCCGACGCCGCCGCGCACGCCAAGGCGCTGGATGATCGTGAGCACCACGTCCTTGGCGTAGACGCCCGCCGGCATCTGGCCGGTGACACGGATGCGCCGGACTTTGAGCGGCTCGAGCGCGAGGCATTGCGACGCGAGCACATCGCGGACCTGCGAGGTGCCGATGCCGAACGCCACCGCACCGAAGGCGCCATGCGTGGAGGTGTGACTGTCGCCGCAGGCGATGGTCATGCCGGGCTGCGTCAGCCCGAGCTCGGGGCCGATCACGTGGACAATCCCCTGCCGGTCGTCCTCGAGGCCGGCGAGCCGCACGCCGAAGTCGCGGCAGTTGCGCTCGAGCGAGGCGATCATGTCCTCGGCCAGCACGTCCAAGAACGGCCGCTGCCGCTCGCGCGTCGGCACGATGTGATCGACCGTGGCGAACGTGCGGTCCGGCCGCGCCACCTTCCAGCCGCGCGCCCGCAACGTATCGAATGCTTGCGGGCTAGTCACTTCATGGACGAGGTGCAGCCCGATGAAGAGCTGGGTCTGTCCGGTGGGAAGCTGTCGGACGGTGTGGAGTTCCCACACCTTCTGCAGGAGTGTTTTGCCCATTTTTATGTCAGCTGGTGGAGAAGTTTCATCGTAGCACCTCGTCTGCGCCGCAACCAGCGCCAGCTGCCGGGCGGCCGGGCTGTGGCCCCGGCTATGCACGCGTGCCGGCGTGGTGAATCGACTCAGCCGAATTGCCCGCAGCTTCGTCAGCTCGACCGTGCTCGCCGTACTCATCGCCGGCTGCGGCGCGACCACCGTCACCGAACTGACCGGTCCCGACTCGGTGCGTTGCGTCGCCGCGCTGACCACGCCCGCGTCGGCGCCGGCAACCGGCGCCCGTCTCGATGTGCCGATCGTCTCGGAGCGCGAGTGCTCCTGGAGTGCGGCGAGCGACGCCAACTGGATCCAGGTGTCGCCCACCGCCGGACAGGGCGAAGGGGCGGTGACCCTGACGATCGCCGCGAATCAGCAGGTCGCAGCGCGCACCGCGCACCTGATCGTCAACTCGCAGCGCTATGCCGTCACGCAGCAGGGCACGCCATGCCGCTTCACCCTGAGTGACAGCAGCGCGCGCCTCGGGGCTGCTGTCGACGCCACCACTGTCCGTGTCAGCGCAGCGGCCGGATGCGCCTGGAGCGCGTCGAGCGCGGAGTCGTGGGCGCATACCACGCCCGCGTCCGGCACCGGCGAGGGCACCATCACCATCCGCGTTGACCGCAACACGGGCAGCGAGCGATCCGCCCGCTTGACCATCGCCGGCCAGGCGTTCTCGCTGCTCCAGGAAGCGCCGGCGCCACCAGCGCCGACGCCGCAACCCGCACCGGCGCCGCTGCCAGCGCCCACTCCGACACCCACTCCAGCGCCCGCGCCAGCGCCCGCGCCGTCGCCCGGGCCGACGCCCGGGCCGAAGCCGACGCCGAGCCCCGCGCCCGCACCGGCGCCCGCCCCGGCGCCGAAGCCGACACCAACACCGTCGCCCACGCCCGCGCCAAGTCCTGCGCCGGCGCCAACGCCAACACCCTCTCCGACGCCGGCCCCGACACCGGCGCCAGCCCCGGCACCCACCCCTGCACCACCACCCTCGCCACCGCCGGCGCCGGCGCCCTGCAGCTATTCGGTCGACGTCGGCAGCACCTCGTTCTCACCCAAGGGCGGCGATGGCACCGCACGGGTCTCGACCCGCGCCGGCTGCACGTGGTCGGCGTCATCGAGCGCCAGATGGATTGACGTCAGGTCCTCTGCCGGGAGCGGCAACGGCAGCGTCAGGTACGATGTCGACAAGTTCAAGGACGAAGGCACCCGGCGCGGCTCGATCACCATTGCCGGCCAGACCTTCACGATCACACAGGAAGGCCGCGACTGACGTGACGCAGCGACTCCTTGCCGCCGCAGTGGCGCTGACGATGGTTCACGCCGCTCCGGCCCTCGCGCAGTCGGGCGCTGCCGGCACGACCCAGGCGACGGTGCAAGACATCGTCGGCTTCCTCGTCACCAACCAGGGCGTCCAGACCAACGACTTCGATAAGGATCGCGCGGCGGCCGAACGGACCCGCGCCACGCTGACGCGGGCGATCCTGGCTTCGGTCGCAACACTTCCGGTCAGCACCTCCTCGAGCGGGCTGACCTACCGGTTCAACCCGGCGATCGGCACCGTTGAACGCGCCAGCGACACGTTCGGACCATCGTTCATCGAACGCGCCCTGACCTCCGGTGCCGGGCAGGCGTCGCTCGGGTTCACGTTTCAATACGCGCGCTTCAACTCGCTCGACGGCAACGACCTGCGCAACGGCGAGTTCGTTACCACCGCCAACCAGTTCAGCGACGAGGCACAACCCTTCGACGTCGAAGCGCTGACCCTGAACATTTCCAGCCGGACCGCCACGTTCTACGCCAACGCCGGTGTGTCGGACCGGGTGGACGTCGGCGCCGCTGTACCGCTGGTCCGTCTCGACATCGCCGGTTCACGCGTCAACACGTATCGTGGCCAGGCGCAGCTTCAGGCGCGTGCCGCTGCATCGACGGTGGGCATCGCCGACATCGCCGTGCGTTCCAAGGTGCGGCTCACGGGGCCGGGTCCGGCGGCGGTCGCCGCCGCCGTCGAAGCCCGCCTGCCGACCGGGCGGGAACAGGATCTGCTCGGCAGCGGCGAACTGGCGCTGCGGTTTCTCGGCCTCGCCTCCTACGAGGCAGGACCCTCGAGCTACTACGGGAACTTCGTGATCGGCACTGGTGGCATCGGCCGCGAAGTGAGTTATGGCGGCGCTGCCGCTTTCGCCGCCAGCCCACGGCTGACCATCGTCGGCGAAGTGCTGCTGCGCCGGATCACCGGCATCCAGGGGATCAGCGCCGTCACGGAGCCGCATCCCCGCATCCGGGGCGTCTCGACCACACGCCTGGCGCCCGCGGGAACAGACGCGACCACAGGCTTTGCCGTTGGTGGCGTGAAGTGGAATGTCAGCAGCACGTGGCTCGTGCACGCCAACGTCCTGGTGCCGCTGCTGGACAACGGCCTGACCGCGCGGCTGACACCAGCCGTGGCCGTCGACTATTCGTTTACGCGGTGACCTTCTGAACCAGGTTCGGGAGGTTTCCGCAGCTTCCTAATTCGAGATACGCCGCGCTTCGGCGGTCTGAATCTTCCAGGCGTCGCCATCGCGCTTGAGATCGAACTGCCAGGTGCGCGGCTCGACGCGGACGTCGCGGTTGCCGACCTTGCCGCGGTAACTGGCGCGGCCGCGGCAGGAGGCGTTGGCGGTAGCACCATGCACGTCGATATTGCAGTCGTCGAACGAGACGCTCTGTGATTCGAGGCCAGAGAAGGCGCGGGCCAGGGCGCGCTCGTCGACTGTCGGCCACACCGCGCGTGCGGCGCTGGCGTCGAGCTGACCGTAGGCACGGGCGTACTGGTTCAGCACCTGCGTGACGCTCCGTGTATCGTCGGCGCGCACTGTCGTGCCGAGCCCGGTAGACGGCGGGACCAGCGGGCTCAAGGGCGCGGGCTGCCGCGCAATGCTTGCAGCCGGGGTCACCGGCGCGACCGGCGTAGCGGCGGCCGCGCTGTACGGCGCGGTCTGCGGACGGTTGTCGGGACGAGGCCGCGGCGCAACGTAATCGTCAGGAACTTCTCCGCGCGGCTGAAGTGCAGTGCCCGCGTCCACGGGGGCGCGAAACGTCGGCCGCGGTGCGGCGGCTGCCGGCACGGCGTAGGTCGAAATACGCCGCACCCCGGACGGCGGAACCATTTCCGGTCGCACGACCATCTCAGGTGAGGGCTCGACCTCCGGCTCGATCTCGTCTGTCGCAACCGGCGTAGCAATCGAAGACGCCGGCTCCGCCGACACCGCCTCGGGCGGAGCCGGCGACAGGCCCGCCTCACCCGCCACCGATCCGGCACCGGTTGTCGGCGTGGTCACCGCATCAGCCGCCACCGCTTGTGTGGCGGGACGGATCCACTCGAGGCCGACGACCAGCGTGACACCGACCGCGAGCATGCCGACCGCGCTCGCCGCGCGCATCCAGAGAAACCTCTCGGCGGCGGCGTCCGGAATCGCCGTAGGGAGCAACGCCACCTGTTCCGCCACTGCCGCCAACTCGGGCGCGTCGGGCCGAAGCTCACGCGCTTCTTCGAGCGCCACCCGGGCGGCGACGCCATCGTTGAGCGCCACGGCGACATTGACCTGTTCGATCAGCGCGCGAAAGCGGCGCTCCTGCACGCGCTGCTCGAAGCCAAGCCACGACTGCTCGTCGACGCCTGACGGAACGAACCGTTGAGCGCTGGGCACAGGCCTGTGTGATGCCACGACCGGGTTGGCGACTTTGGCCCTCTGCTGCGGGCGTGCCGATGCGGTGGTCGCACCGAAACGGCTGGCGAGCGCACGCGCGTTCACGGCGCGCTCGCGCAGCGCCTGGGCAGGGAGTGATGCCGGGTCGATGGAGAGCGCAGCGTCGATCTCGACGATCGCTGCGTCGAACTGCCGCTGAGACAACAACGCGCCGGCTCGGCGAAGATGCTGCTGAATTTTCCGAACTGGATTGCCGTCTTCCATAATTACTCGTGCGCCGGCTGCGAATCGGGCAGATCGCCAAAACGATGAGCCGCCAGCAGCTGAAGAGCGATGCAAGGGCTACGCCCGCTTCTTTGCGCCTGAAACCGAGGGATTGTTCGCGGCCCAGCACCGCCATGGGCGTTCTGTGGCAACGCGAATCCCAATTCGTGGCCCCCATGACACCGCAGGGCGCCGCAGCCCGCGATCTTCGATGCGCAAGGGCCCTGCCGTGAGGTCGAGGCGGTTCTCGGCCAGCGTGATGCCCAGCGCACGCGTGAGGTTGCCAGGCCCACGACACAATTCGTAATCGGCGAGGCGCCGCCCCGCTGCCGTGCGCCGCCGCATCATCAGATTGATGCCGTCAATCGGCTGCAACGCACGGATCAGCACCGCCGCCGGATGGCCCTCAGCCTCCGTGATCGCGTTCACCAGGTAGTGGATGCCGTAGTTCAGATACACGTAAGCGATGCCGGGCGGGCCGTAGAGCGGTTCGTTGCGCCGCGTTGGCCCAGGTGCCGCATGGCACGCCGGGTCGTCTTCGCCGATATAGGCCTCCGTCTCGACGATCATGCCGGCGGCCACACCGTCACGGCTGTCGTGCACCAGCACCTTGCCGATCAGTGCGCGCGCCACCGTCAGCGTCGGACGGTTGTAGAACGCATGGGGCAGAACGTTCGGAACGTTCGGAACGTTCGGAAGTTCGGATTGTTCGGGTTGTTCGGGTTGTTCGGGTCGTTCGGGTCGTTCAGAACGTGCGGGACGTTCGGGTCGTTCGGGTCGTTCGGGTCGTTCGGCGGGAGCGAACGGTGTGAACTTTTAACGCGCCGCGTACGCATTGCTACGGCTCGCCGCCAGCACGGGGCGCAGCGCACGGCCGGTGTGTGACTCCTCGATCTGCGCCACCTGTTCCGGAGTGCCCGTGGCCACGATCTCTCCGCCCGCTGCCCCACCTTCCGGCCCGAGGTCGACGATGAAGTCGGCCGTCTTGATGACGTCGAGGTTGTGCTCGATGACGAGCAGCGTATGCCCTGCCTCGACCAGCTTGCGGAACGCCGCCAGCAGCTTGGCAATGTCATCGAAGTGCAGGCCGGTCGTCGGCTCATCCAGGATATAGAGCAGTCGATCGCCGCTGAACGACGACAGGTGCGCGGCAATCTTGATGCGCTGCGCCTCGCCGCCCGACAGCGTGGTGGCCGGCTGGCCCAGGCGCAGGTAGCCGAGGCCGATCTCGTCGAGCACCTGCAAGCGGCGCAGTACTTTCGGCGACGCGCTGAAGAACGTCAGCGCCTCGCGCACCGTCATGTCCAGCACCTGGTGCACGTTGCGGCCGCGGTACTTGACGTCGAGCACCTGCGGCTTGAAGCGCATGCCATCGCACTGGTCGCACGGCACGAACACGTCGGCGAGGAACTGCATCTCGACCCGCACTTCGCCTTCGCCCTGACACGCCTCGCAGCGGCCGCCGGGGACGTTGAAGGAGAAATGGCTCGCCGTCAAGCCACGCGCCTTGGCGTCCTTGGTCAGTGCGAACAGCTCGCGAATCGGATCGAACGCCTTCAGGTAGGTGACCGGGTTGGAGCGTGGCGTCCGGCCGATCGGTGTCTGGTCGACGAGCACCACGTCGCTGATGTATTCGAGCCCCTCGAGCGAGGCGTGCGTGCCGACGCGGCGATCCCAGTCGCCCTTGGCGCGCTTGATCGCCGCGTACAACACGTCGTGCACCAGTGTCGATTTGCCGGAGCCACTCACGCCGGTGACGCAGACGTGGGTGTTGATCGGAATCTCGAGATCGACGTCCTTGAGGTTGTGCTCGGTGGCGCCGCGCAGCCGGATCTTCTGCCCGAGCCCGCGCCGGCGCGGCGATGGCACAGGGATCGACAGCTCGTGCCGCATGTACTTGGCGGTCAGCGATCGCGGCTCCAGCATCAGCCCCGGCAGGTCGCCCGAGTAGACCACCCGCCCGCCCTGTTCACCGGCGCCAAGGCCGATGTCGACGACATGGTCGGCAACACGGATCATGTCTTCGTCGTGTTCGACGACCAGGACGGTGTTCCCCTGGTCGCGCAGCTTCTGCAGGATGTCGATCAGCCGCTGATTGTCGCGCGTGTGCAGCCCGATCGATGGCTCGTCCAGCACGTACAGCGTTCCGACCAGCGCCGAGCCGAGTGACGTCGCCAGGTTGATCCGCTGCGACTCGCCGCCGGAGAGCGTCGAGGAGAGCCGGTCGAGCGTCAGGTAATCGAGGCCGACGTCGCTCAGGAACGACAGGCGCTTCTGGATCTCCTTCAGCACCTTGTCGGCAACCGCAGCATCTTTCTCCGACAGCTGCAGCTCGGCGAAGAACTGCTGCGCGTCGCGTACGGTCCGGGCCGAAACGGCGTCAATGGTGGTGTTGCCGACGCGGACGTCACGAGCTTCGCGCCGCAGGCGCGCGCCACCGCAGTCCGGGCAGGTCAGGTAGCCGCGATACCGGCTCAGGAAGACGCGGACGTGGACCTTGTACTTCTTTCGCTCGAGCCAGCGGAAGAAGCCACGCACGCCCTCGAACTCGTCGCGCCCCTCGATGACGAACGTGCGTTCCTCCGGCGACAGTTCCTTCCACGGCACGTCGAGGCGGATGCCCTCCTTGCGCGCGGCCCGCTTCAGCTCGGTGAGCTGAGCACGGTAGTGCGGCTTGCTCCACGGTTCGACCGCACCCTGGTTGATTGACTTGCCGGCGTCTGGCACCACCAGCTCCATGTCGAGCTCGATGATGTTGCCGAAGCCGTGGCACGTCGGGCAGGCGCCGAACGGGTTGTTGAACGAGAACAGTCGCGGCTGTGGCGTCTCGTAGGCAATGCCGCACCGCCGGCACTCGAACCGCTCCGAAAAGACGTGCCGTTCGCCGCTATCGGCATCGATGGCGAACGCGGCCCCACCGCCCTCGCGATACGACGTCTCGATCGAGTCGGTCAGGCGGCTGCGCAAATCGCCCTCGACGCGCAGGCGATCGACGACGACCTCCAGGCTGGCGCGCGTGCCGAGGGCGCGCGAGTCCACCTCCTCGAACGGCACCGCGCGACCGTCGACCAGCAGGCGGCCATACCCGCGGCGCCGCAGCGTCTCGAGCGTCTCCGCGACCGCATCCGGCGGCTTGACGGCAGTGACGGTGACCTCGTCGTCACCGCTGTCCCCGTCGTCAGCCCCGTCCGCATCGCCTGACGTGGTCGTGTGTGCCGGCACCGCCACCAGCGGTATTTCGAAGCCAATCAGCAGCCGGGTGCCTGTGGGCAACGCGCCCAGCCGCCCGGCCACCACTTCGGCCGTTTCGCGGATGACTTCCATACCGCACTGGCGGCAGAACGTCCGCCCGATGCGGGCGAACAGCAGGCGGATGTAATCGTGGATTTCAGTGGTGGTGCCGACCGTCGATCGCGGGTTGCGGATGCTGTTCTTCTGCCGGATGGCGATCGCCGGCGAGATGCCCTCGATCCGGTCGACGTCCGGCTTCTCCATCCGCTCCAGGAACTGGCGCGCGTAGGCCGAGAGCGACTCGACGTAGCGCCGCTGCCCTTCCGCGTAGATGGTGTCGAAGGCGAGCGAGGACTTGCCGGAGCCGCTGACGCCGGTCACGATGATCAGCTTGCCGGACGGCAGCGTGACGTCGACGTTCTTCAGATTGTGCGTGCGGGCGCCGCGGACGATTAGCGGTCCGCGCCCCGGTTTGGCCTCTGGCATTTACTGTGGAGACTTTTCCGCGCGCCGTAAAAGGGGCATCGTACTACCCGCTGCCGAGCTCTTCAAGCTGGGCCGAGGTTCGAGACGGGCCAGGGCCGTGCCATTGCGGAACACGGAGCAGGCGAGCGTGACCGCCAGTCCGCCGATCGCGATCAGGCCGCCGAAATCGAACAGCGGCAGACTGCCCCACGTCCCCAGATCCACCTGCGGGTTGCCACGCAAGGCGATCGCCCCGATTGCCAGCACGATGCGCAGTTCCGTTGGGCCGAAGCCGGCAAACGACATCCGGAACACCGCGCGGGTGGCGGTCGCCAGGAAGGTTTCCGCCGTCACCAGCAGATAGGCCACCAGCAGCGCGAGTGCAATCCACGGCGTCATGAATCCGGAGCCGGCCAGGCCGGCAAGCAGCGCCGTGATGCCGACGATGTCCACGACGTGATCGATGTAGAAGCCGTAGCGCGGCCGTTCCTCTTCCCGTACCCGGGCGAGGGTGCCGTCCAGGCTGTCGCCGAACCAGTTGACAGCGAGCGCCGCCACCACGACCCAGAGTGCCTCGGGTTCCCAGCGCGCTATCGCGAAGGCGGCGCCCGCAACCAGCATCGCCGCGAACGCCAGCAGCGTGAGGTGGTCGGAGTTGATGGCGCGGGGCATTCTTCCGGCCAGGTGGACGAGCAATCGCTTCTCGGCGGCGGCAAGGACACTGTGGTGTTCGCGGACCTGTTCGGACATGGCTGGGTGTGCTCCTGACAGGCAATGTGCGAAGCCGCTGCCGATTGGCTCACGCCGGAATGGAACCTGCACACGTTAGGTCAATGCCGCCCCGATCCCGGCCCGGACACCGACGCCGCCGCGAGGACGGCGCCGCGCTCACGTTCCTGGTGCTCGTGCTCCTGGCCGTCACCGGCGCCGGCTTGTATTGGACGCCAAAGCCAACGACGCGGCGGCATCTCGCAGAGACCGCCAACTACCTCAAAGGTGAGCTGCTCAACATCGCGAGGCCGGTGGGGACCAGCGGCGTCGGTGGTGACGCCGCTGATGCACGGGTGCCGGCGCCGGGGATCATCCGCGACATCGAGACAATCACCGGTACGATTGACGGCCACGAGCTGATCGGCCGGCGGGTCGATCTCCGCGTGCCGGTGATCGGCCCCGCCGGGCGGATCGGCTACTGGGTGGGGCCGCGGGACAACCGTGTCCTGGTCGTGATTGATGAGGGGGAGAAGCCGGCGCGCGGCCGGGACACGACCGGTGCCGTCTCCGCGATCCCGGCCGCCGGCCAGATTGCCGCTGTAACTGGCGTCATCAGGCCGCTACCACGTGACGCAGCCGCCCGCTGGACAGTTCCCGAGGCCGATCGCCTGGTGCTCGACGACCGGACCATCTTCATCGCCAGCCGCTAGGGCACGGCCGGCTATTTCAGGCGCGAACCAAGCTCCGGGATGAGCTGTGCTGCAAACGCGGTGAGCGTTGCGTGCTGGGCGGCGGGGTTGCTCGACGCCGGCATCATCAGGCGGACAATCCCCGCATCAGTCGGGCGGCGGCGCAGCGCGTCAGCGAGCAGGTAGAACCGGCTCGACACCTCGTCGCTGACGATGCGGTTGCGGCTCTGGAACCAGTAGGCCATGGCATAGCGGGTGCTGCCCTGCTGCACCGTCATGTTGCGGATGACCGATTGTCCCGTCGCCGTCTGCACGGTCGCCGGCGTCACCCCGGTCACCTCCCAGCCATTGCCCGGCAGGCAGTTGAGCGGCGAGTGCATGTTGGCGCCGACGCGCGGCTGGCCGTAGTAGGCGACATCCATCTCGAGCGCGCCCTGCGGCCCGCGATAGTAGCGATGGACGTACTGGTCGGCAGCGAGCACCTGCGCGACCTCGGGTGCGAGCGGCGGCGCCGTTTCCCCGGTCCACGAGGACAGCGTCATTGGAATGTCTTCGAGAGGCGGCGCTGGCGGCAGCTCGGCCGTCCCGCGTGCCTGGGTCAGTGCGTAGGTGGCGAGAAACGTCAGGACGACCGCGGCGGCCCGGAGCGAGGTGCGATCGGCGGTCATGCGTGCGCCTGCCGTGCGGCGGAACCGCGCGTGAGGAAAAGGAGCAGGAAGGTCACCGCGCACATCGCGACGAAGGCGAAGAAGCCGGTCAGCTCGTGCAGCGTTCCACGGACGGCAGCTTCTCCGATCCAGGTGGTGAATACGCCGGTCGCGGCGACGCGCAGGCCATTACCGATCACGGCGATCGGAATCGCCGCCGCCATCAGCAGCGCGCCGCGTGTCACGTTCAACGGGATAATCGCCGCGCACACCGCGGCAACGGACAGCAGCGACTGCACGGACCGCAAGCCGCTGCACGCTTCTGCCACTTCCAGGGTGATGTGCTGCAGCGCCAGCAGGTTGCCGGACCGGACAACCGGGATCTGCACCGCGTGCAGCACCCCGGCGGCGATTTGCGAGCCAATCAGCTGCAGCGGCATGGTGAGCGTGGTCGCAATCACCGTCGGCAGCGGGATGGCAAGGAACAGCAAGCCGATTGGCGCCAGCAGCACGCGCAGCTGTTTCCAGCCGCAGAGCGCGAGGACGGCTCCCGCCAGCGTGATCGGCAACGAGAGCCGTAGCAGGAAAATTTCTCCCGCCAGCGTACCGACGGCATACACGGCCATCCCAAACGCAAGGAGCAGGAATCCGCCGTTGTTGGCGGCCAGCGGCAAGGCGCGGAGCGCATCCCACCGGCTGCGCACCACCAGGGCGGCGGCAACGATCAGGAGTATGCCGTGCGATGTCGTTGGCTCGGTGTACCACTGGCGAACCAGCCCGGCGACGACGACGGCGTAGAACGCCGCCGTCGCGAGGCCGACCAACATCAGGGGATGCGTCGCCGTGGCGACGCGCCGTTCAGCACGCATCGAGAGCTACCGGAAGGTACTTGCGGGTGCCCCACAGTCCGGCAAGGCCGGAGCCGACGAGCAGGATGGAGAGCGGTTCTGGCGTCGGCGCGGGCGACGGGGCCATGGCGCCGAGTACCGGTTCGCCGCCGCCCGATGAGGCCCGGCCCGCCGGAGCAGTCGCACCGGCCACGGCGCCGGTGCCGCCGGCTGGTGCAGGGGCCACGGCCGCGAGCGCTGTCGCAGGCGCTGTCGCAGGGAGTGTCGCCGGCGCCGCAGCCGCCGGGGCCGGCGCGGCTGCGGTTGCGCCGCCGTCAGCCGCCGGAGCGCCGGGCGACGAATCGCCGGGCGACGAGCCGCCGTTCGACGAGCCGCCATTGGATGACCCGGCGTTGGACGAGCTGCCATTGGATGAGCCGCCGTCGGCCGCCGGCGCCTTCGGAGCGGGTGCGGGTGCGGTTGCTGCCGCGCGCGTGCTTACGCTCGACGCGGCATCGCTGCGCGACGCCGGGCTTTGCGTCGGCGCCGCGGTGCCGGAGACGCCACCGCTGAACGATCCGCCCGCAGTGATGCCGCCACCGAGCGCGAAGCCGCCGCCCGACCCACTCGAAGCGGCCCGCGGCAGCGAGACACCGCCGCCCCCGCCCGCCGACCGCCGCGTGGCCGACGAGGTGTAGGCGCCATCGATACCATCGACCGTGCGGCCCGGCAGCGAAGCTTGGCCGAGCTCGACCGCTGCAACATCGCCGACATAACTAACGCTCGACGAAGGTGCGGCGACTGCGCCCTGGCGATCGACCGTGCCTTTTGCGGCCGCCGTCGCCGGCTCCGCCGCGCGCTGGGAGCGGGGCGCGAAGAGCCGGACGTCGGCCAACCGCGACTGGTTCCGGTCGCCGAGGTGTGCCTGTGTCGTGTCGGGCGACGGCGATGTGTAATTCCACGCCACGAACGCGGCGGCCGCGGTGGGAACCAGGAGCATCACTCCGACCGCCATGAACCGTGACCGACCTGAAAGTGGAACGCGCATGGACCTTTTACTCCCTTCGAACGGCAGTGCTGCAGATGTCAGCCGGCCTCATGCACGGCGGGTGCCACGCGCTCTGCCGTATTTGCCTGCGCGCTCGGCGCGGCTCTCCGGCCGTGGGCGTGCCAATCCCGCCGCCGCGGTCCGCAGGTCGGCGACGAGCATGTCGTACGCCTCGCGTCGCCCCGCGGAGTCAGGGGCGCGCAAGACCGCCGAGGGGTGGATGGTGGCCAGGATCGGCGTCGGTCCGGGAATGATTACCCCTCGACCCTGCATCAGCTTGAACTTCGCGCCCAGCATCCCTTGCGCTGCGGTCGCGCCAAGACAGACGACCACTCCGGGCGCGACGGCCTTCAGTTCGGCTTCAAGCCACGGCCGGCAGGCCTTCACCTCCGAGACGCGTGGCTTCTTGTGGATGCGGCGCTTGCCCCGTGGCTCCCACTTGAAGTGTTTGACCGCATTGGTGAGGTAGACGTCGGCGCGTATCAGCCCCGCGTCGGCCAGAGCCTTGTCGAGCAGGGCCCCGGCGGGGCCGACGAACGGCTGGCCCTGCAGGTCCTCCTGGTCACCCGGCTGCTCACCCACGAGCAGCACGCGTGCCTCGCGCGGGCCGTCGCCAAACACCACCTGCGTCGCCGTCTTGTAGAGATCGCACCCACGGCATCCTTGAGCCGCCGCGGCCAACGTTCGAAGGCTGGATGTGCGCGGCACGAACGGCGTTGCCGACCGGACGCCCCCGCGGTTGCTGTCATCCGGACTGCCCGAGTTTGCCGGACTGCCGCCGCCGGGCGCCGCCGTCTTCTTAGCCACGAAACACCGCGTGCACGGAATTCGCCAGCGGCAACGGTGAGCCGGGCGATCTCACTAAGATAACGAGACCCGATGCACGAAACCGACCTCATCCTGACCCTGGCGGGGGCGCTGACCGCCGCCCTTCTCTTCGGCTACGTGACGCAGCGCCTCGGCTTGTCGCCGATCGTAGGCTACCTGCTGGCCGGGGTGGTGGTCGGTCCGTACACGCCCGGCTTCGTCGCCGACGGCGCGTTTGCCGAGCAGCTCTCCGAGGTAGGCGTCATCCTGCTGATGTTCGGCGTCGGCCTGCAGTTCCATCTCGAAGAGTTGCTTGCGGTACGGCGGGTCGCCATTCCCGGTGCGGCGGCCGGTATGGTGGTCTCCACCGCGCTGGGCGCCGCCGCGGCCCTGGCATTCGGCTGGCCGCTCGCCTCTGCGGTCGTGTTCGGGCTGACGCTGTCGGTCACCAGCACGGTCGTGCTCGTGCGGGTGCTCTCGGACGCGCGCCAGCTGCACACGTCGCCGGGGCACATCGCCGTCGGCTGGCTGGTGATGGAAGACGTGCTCACCGTCATCGTCCTGGTGCTGCTGCCATCGCTGGCAACCGGCGAGCCCACGGCAGCCCGTGTCGGCTGGGCGGTGGCGGTGACGCTGGCGAAGGTCGGCGCGCTGGTCGCCTTCACCGCGATCGTCGGACAGCGTGTCGTGCCCATGGTGCTCGACCGCGTCGCCGCCACCCGCTCGCGCGAGCTGTTCACGCTGGCGGTGCTGGCGCTCGCGCTCGGCATCGCCGCCGGGTCGGCGGCCGCGTTCGGAGTGTCGATGGCGCTTGGCGCGTTCCTAGCGGGCATGGTCGTCGGGCGTTCCGACTACAGCCTGCGTGCAGCGATGGACGCGCTGCCGATGCGCGACGCGTTCGCGGTCGTGTTCTTCGTGTCGGTCGGCATGCTGCTCGACCCGCGCAACCTGCCGGGGAACCTGGGCCTGACCATGGTGGCTTTCGCGGTGGTGCTCGCCGGCAAGCCGCTGCTCGCCGCGGTGCTGCTGCGGCTACTGCGGTATCCGCCACGCGCGGCGTTCACCGTGGCCGCTTCCCTCGGGCAGATCGGCGAGTTCTCGTTCATCCTCGCCGCGCTCGGTCGTGACGTCGGCCTGCTGCCGCCGGTGGCGATGAACATCGTCGTTGCCGTCTCGATTGCCTCGATCATCACGTCGCCGGTCGTGCTGAAGGTTGCAGATGCCGGCGAGCGGGCGCTGCGGGCACGCCGTGGCCGCGCCGGGGTCGACGCCGGCGACACGGCAATCGCCGAGGGCACGTCATCCTCGATTGAGCCCGAGGATCGCGCGGTCGTCATCGGTTACGGTCCGACAGGACGGACCGCGACGCGGCTGCTGCGCGATAACGGCATCGCGCCGACGGTCATCGAGCTGAACATGGAAACCGTTCGCGAGTTGCGCCAGACCGGCATCTCGGCCGTTTATGGCGACGCGCGGGATCCGGAGACGTTAATCATCAGCGGCATCCGCCACGCCGGCACGTTGATCGCCAGCGGCTCGGACGTGGCGACGCGCGAAGCAATCCGCGCGGCGCGCGACCTCAACCCGGAGGTCCATATCTTCGCCCGGGCCACCTACCTGCGCGACGTCGGCCCACTGGCGGCCGCGGGAGCAGAGCAGGTCTTTTCGGGAGAGGGCGAGGTGGCGCTGGCGATGACCGAGGCCGTACTGCGGCGGCTGGGGGCGACGCCGGACCAGGTCGACCGCGAGCGGGCGCGGGTGCGGCGGGAGCTGTTCTCCGGAGCGCTGGAACCGGCGGCGCTGCAGCCGGCGTCCAACGCCGGCGGGTAGGGATTGCGCCGCGCGGAGTTCAGGCGCGGGCGTATACTGGTCCTATCTTGCGTTTCTGTTTTGAGGAGGTTCCGTTGATGCGTGCAGCACTGATGGCGGTTGGGCTGGTGGCGGCTCTCGGCATGGGAGTCAGCGCTCAGAGCGCGGAGTTGAAGGTCGGGGACCCTGCGCCGAATTTCTCGCTGCAGGGCACCGACGGCAAGACCCATCAACTCTCGGACTACAAGGGGAAGAAGGCGGTGGTCATCGCCTGGTTCCCGAAGGCGTTCACCCAGGGCTGCACCATCGAGTGCAAGTCGCTGGCGGAGAACGGCGACAAGATCCGGAAGTACAACGTCGCCTACTTCATGGCAAGTGTCGATGCGCTCGAGGACAACATCCGCTTCGCCAAGGCGACGTCGGTGAAGCTGAGCGACACCAACACCGTCGACAAGAAGGAAGCCGACTTCCCGATGCTCAGCGACCCGACCAAGGAGACGGCGAAGGCCTACGGCGTGCTGACCGAGCGCGGCCTGGCGAATCGCTGGACCTTCTACATCGACAAGGACGGGCGCATCGCCTACATCGACAAGGCGGTGAAGCCGGCGACGTCCGCCGAGGACATGCTGGCCAGGATGAACGACCTGAAGGTCGGCCAGGCGCAGTAGGAACGTTCGGGGCGTTCGGAGCGTTCGGGACGTTCGGACGTTCGGAACGTTCGGACGTTCAGGCGTTCGGATTGTTCAGGGGGCGGGCCTGCGGGCTCGTCCCCTTTTTCTTGTCGGAACCTGTCGCACAGAGGTGCCCAGGGCTGAGCCAGACCGTCCGCCTACCTGTGGCGTTTTGGTGCAGCGCCGGGAATCCGTCCCCGCCCAGCGACACTTGGCGCCGCAATGCCACGCCAATCGGCCGATCCTGGTGGGCACGACTTTGCGTCTTACCAAGTACCGCGCCGCACTCCCCCCTTCCGACTTCCCGGCGCGGTTCGAGGTGACCTCATGTTGGATCCCTTCTCCGCTCCGATGCACGAGCCGCTCGCCGAGCTCGAGCAGCACATCATCGACGAATACGTCCGCCTCGCCGGCTACGACCCGGACGACCTGCGGCACCGCACCGACGACGAGGCACGGACGGTGATGGCGAACGCGTGCGCGGAAGCGACCGCCCGCCTGGCCGTGATCGAGTGCCGATCGCGATACGTGCGCGAGCTGCACGGGCCGGCACACTAGGAACGTTCGGGACGTTCGGGACGTTCGGGACGTTCGGGACGTTCGGGGCGTTCGGGGCGTTCGGGCGTTCGGACGTTCGGACGTTCGGACGTTCGGAGGACCGCGCATCACCGCTCGGCGGCCGCGCCTGGCGTCGGCTATCCGGCGCATGCGCCTACGTAGCGGAGCCACGTAGGGCGGGTGCCGCGAAGCGGACCCGCCGTCCTGAATCGACCGCCGTGACGTTCGCCGTCCCGAACATTCGGAGTCGTACGCTGTGTGTCGGCGTGCCGCTGCGTGGCTGCGGGCTGCGCTCACCGGTCGAGGCGGTGTGCTAGAATTTGATGTTCTTTCCCGCCTGGCCGGCGTAGCTCAGTTGGTAGAGCAGCTGATTCGTAATCAGCAGGTCACGTGTTCGAGTCACGTCGCCGGCTCCATTCGCACAATCAACAACTTACGGGATCGCTGCTGCCGCGCAGTTGAATAGTCAGACGCTCGGGGGTGTCTAACTGAAGCACCGCGCAGCGCAACACCTCCACGGTCGCCCACTATCCCTGAATCCCCAGCTGTTTCCCCTGCTAGCGGGAGCTGCGCGGGCTCCTCGCGGACCTGCGACTCGACGTGCTCGAGCGCTCGCTCACGGCGCGCTGACGGACACGACTCGAGGCTCAGAACGCGCTCTGCATCAACGGGCAGTGCGTTCCGCCGGCTCGCACGACCGCCACGTTGATAGTCAGGGTCGACCCCCGATCGCTCGTGAGTCGCCTTGGCCGGCGACGTCCCGGTCGGCTTCGCGCTCGTGGACATGCTGGCGGACGATCTCCCCCATCTGCACGAAGTCGATGTCGAACCCTCGCACGGTCGACGCGGGCTCGGCACAGCGCTTGTCCGGATGGTCTTGCGAATGGCCAGGCCGCCGGCTTCTCGATGCTGACGCTGACGACCTTTCGAGCGGTGCGTGGAACCTTCCCTTCTATGCGCACCTCGAATTTGTCGAGATCCCGCGCCACCGACTTCGTCCCGAGCTGACCGCTATCGTCTCCGACGAAGCACTCGAGGCCTGATGCCGGACACGCGCAGTCATGGCCGATCAGTGGCGTCAGCGCCGCAGCGACGCGTAGAACGCAGTCATCTCCCGCACGACATCCGCCTCGCGATCCCGGAACAGGTAGTGAGTGGCATTCTCGAGGACGACAACGCGCCCATCCCGCGCCTCGCGCCTGAACTTCTCGACCATCGCGCGCATCGTTGGCAGCCACCGGCTGCGCCAGTAGACGGTCGCGCGCTGCCGCAGTTCATCCGGAGCGGTTGCCGGAACCGGTGGGTCGTCCTGCACCGCGTAAATCGCCAGCGTTGGGGACCGCACAGTCGAGAAATCAGGCGAGTAGGTCGTCCACCACTGGAGCACCTGCAGATAGGGACTGCCGGGCGGCGGCTGGGGACTCGGCACCGGTGACTCCTTCATCACCGCCTCGCCCGCAGCCGCGTCGAGCGCTGCGTCGAGGTAGACGACGCTGGCGACGCGATCCGGGTAAAGCGCCGCAAACCGTGTGGCTTCGGCGCCACCGAGGGAATGCGCGACCAGATGGACGCGCGCAAAACGGAGGCTATCGATCAATCCCTTGAGGTCCGATGTCAACGTGTCGAGGTCGTAGCCGCTGGCGGGAACGTCGGACGGCGCACGCCCACGCCGGGTCACGGCGGTGACGTGGAACGTCTCCGTGAAGCGAACGGCCAACTCGTCGAACACGTGCGCCGGCGCGCCGTACCCCGTCACGAACACGAGGCCTTCGCCGCTGCCGCCCCAGTCGAGATAGTGCAGCCTGACGCCGTTGATCGTAGCGACGTGCTCGGCATGCGGCGAGCTGTCAGCCTGACCGTGCAGCGGCGGTTGCGCAGCGATGACGGCCACGACAGCCAGCACGGCGTGCCATCCCTTCATAAGGCCTCCCCTCTTTCTCCGCGGCGGGAGTGTAACGCAACCAGCCTGGCTGCCTGCGCGGGCGCCGCCGCGCACGGCCGCGCCGGCTGGACAGTGGGGCCGCGTGCCGGCCACCTCGACGTGCGGCCAGCGCTGGAGACGTGAGCGGAACCGAACGCACAATGCGATGATGGGGGCGTCGTCGCACGGAGGCCACGCCCTCCGCCCACCATGGGGACGCAACCGGGACGGCCCGGTCCTGCAACGGAGGGCCGCCATGGCTTGGATACTGCTCGTGATCGCCGGCCTGCTCGAAGTAGTCTGGGCGTTTACGATGAAATTGTCAGTCGGCTTCACGCGACCGGGCGCCAGCGCCGTCACGCTGATCGCCATGATCGCCAGCTTCGGTCTGCTGTCGATTTCGATGCGCACGCTGGCGCTCGGCACGGCCTACACGGTGTGGACCGGCATCGGCGCGCTCGGCGCCTTTGTTGTCGGCGTCGTGGTGCTCGGCGAACCGCTCAACTTCACCCGCGCAGCAGCCGGCCTGTTCATCCTGGTCGGGATCGTGCTGATGAAGCTCTCCGCGACGCCGTAACGGGTTGACTACCGTGGCGCGACCGAACCGCTCGCGCCGCCGCGCCACAGACCCGCAGCATGCGGGCAGCGCTTACTTCATGGGCAGGACGCCATGCTGACTGTTCCATCCTGTCGTGCCTTCATCGTCGCCGCCGCTATCGCGATGCCCGCCGCCGCCGCTGCGCAGGCGCAGGATCGGCCACCGCGCGTGTTTCCGCAATTCGATGGCACGTGGGTGCTCGACCCGAGCGCGCCAAACAGCCGCATCCGGCCGAACGCGGCCGTCGCCCGCACGATCGATATCGTCACGAGCCCGACCGGGGTGGTGGTGATGAAGGACGGTGCACCAGGCGAGGCCTACAGATTCGACAACAAGCCACCAGACCTGCCGACGGGCGCGGTGGCCAGCTTCAGCCATGTGCTGACGCTGGTCGCCGACATGCTCGCCCTCACGGAAACGCGCTCCGGCACGCGTGACAATCGCATGTACACGAACGTCGCCACTGATGCCTACGCTGTCAGCGGCGACGTGCTCACGGTGGAGCGACAACTCAGCGTGCTGGTCGAACCACCCGGGACGCTCGTCACCTTCGAGGACCCGGGGAACTATCGCCAGACGTTCGTCTATCGTCGGTTGCGCGAAGCTGTGGGTCCGAGCCCGCCCTGATCGGTCGCGGCGTGCAGTTGGTTGCAATCAGGAACGGGTAACGTCGCAGCGCAGAAGGAGCTGTCATGCAGAACGACCGCTACACGAAATTTGTCCTCACGATCATCGCCGTGTGCCTGGTGTGGCTGTCACTCGGAGGCCCGGCGTTGATCCCCGGTACGCAGGCGCAAGCCGCCCAAAGCGGGTCGGGCTATGACCGTGTTCTCGTCGCGGGGTGGATCGATCGCCGCGGCGCCGAACACAAGTTGCCGGCGCCGCAGATCCCCGAAATCGCCCGCGAACAGGGCGCCGGCTTCCCCTCCTACGTCGTGCCGCCTCAGCGATAGCCTGGGGCGACTGACGTGACGGAGGGGATCGCGTTCGCAGTATTCACCGTCCTGCTCCTCGGCGGACTCGGCGCGCTGGCGGCAGCGCTCGTCGCGGTCGCCGTACCTGCCGGTACGCCGCAACCGGCGTCAGGCGGACTGAATCACAGCAGGTAGCCTCAGACGACGAGGACGCTGCTCGGTGCAGGAAGCCCCCGCGCCCGGCAAGACCAGGTGCGTCCGCTATCTGTCGTCACGTAAAGGTTGCCGGCCTGATCCGCGAACGCCGCCGCTGCGTCGCGGGCGGCGATACAGCGGGTATCGACGATGCCGTCGGTCCACGGCGGCAGGCCGCCAGCCGCGCGGGCGAATGCTGTCGGTGCATCAACTGCTCGTCCATAGACTGCGCCGCGCGGCGCGAAGTGGTCCGTAGATGCGCCCACGAGGACATCGTCGCCGAAGAACGTCGCCGCCGAGCAGTAGTGCCCGTGCAGGCCGTCGTGCTCGACGCTCCAGGTCTCACCACCATCCCGGCTGACACAACAGCCGACCGCGGCCGCGGCGACGACGATGTGCGGCTTTGTCGGGTGAGCGCAGACCTCGTGGACATCAGCATCGATGTCGATGGTCGGCTGCCAGGTCGCGCCGCCATCGGTCGAGCGCGGGACGCCGCCGACGTGAACGTTGGCGAGTAACACCCTGCCGTCAGCCGTCGATGCGATTGACCGGATACCGAGCGGTGGCCCAACGCGCTGGCCGTCGATGACGGCTGAACCGGCATACCATCGGTCCCGGCCCGGCACGGTGTCGAAGCTACTGAGATGTTCGACGCCACCATCCACGTCGACGCGCAGCACCCTCGCATCATCGGTGCCGAGATAGATCGCGTCGCCCACCGCCGCACAGCACGCCAGTTGAAACTCGCTGGTGGCAAGCGTGGCCCACTCACCTTTGCCGGTGCGCCGACGGAGCGAATTCCCGGAGACGATGGCGAGCGCGCGGCCATGGCCATCAGACGCCAGGGCGTTGATCACGGTGCCGGCGAGTTCGTGCCGGTGAGTCTCGCCTGCAAACACCAGCACGCCATCGCGCCACGTCGACACCAGTGCAGTCGCCATTCCGGTCATCGGCCATGGCCCTTGGCAGCCAGCGCCGCGGCAGCCGCAAGTCTGTGCCTGGCCTGCCACGGGGGGCCGATCGATCGGCCCATCTCCTTCAGCAGCACGTCGATTTCCGCGACCTCGACGATCGCGGCGGCCTCTTCGAAAACGCGGTCGCGATCGTACCAGTGCACCGCCCAGCCGAGAGCCGTGGCGGCATTCGCAACAGCCTCGCGGTACATCACCGAGTCCGCGACGGTCTGCGCGCGGTTGTCTGCAATCCGCGCTTCGACCGTAGGCGGCAGCGCCGGGCACGCGCGAATGGCAATCGCCGATATCGGCACAGCCACGTCCAGCGCCAACGCTTCCAGCCCCTCGCGTGCGCCGCGCGCGGCGGACGTCCGGACGTGCTCGACCAGCGCCACGACATCGGCGAGCGACACTGTCCGCGCGCCGGGTGTACCCAGGTACCGTCCAATCGACCAGGAACCTTCGCGATGATGCGGGTGCGTCGGTAAGCCGCCGCCGGTGAGCTCGATATCACGGCGATCGAGGAGCTTGCCGTCAGCGGTGACCGTCACGAGCACCGCCGCGTTGGCGTGCTCGGCGACGCCGATGGTTGCGGTTCGGTCACGACGTGCTGCCGCCACCGATCCTCCCACCGTGTCGCCTGGCAGACGATCCCGTGATCCCCGTTCCGCCAGGTGTCGCATCAGTTGGGCGTCGGTGGGTGGACCGAATCGATGACCAGCACATCGACCGGGCCGCGTGCCGACTTGAGCACTCGTACCAGCAGAACGCCGGTGGTGTTGCGGCCAACCGACGCCACATCGAACGACGACGGCGGAGAAGCCCCGGCTGCGGCAGTCGAGGGAGCTTGTGCGCGCGCCGTGACCACGAACGTCGAGAGCGTCAGGGTAGCGACAGTCAGCAGGCGCACTGTATGACCTCCCGGCCGTAACCATGGATCGACGTGAATACTGCCACGGGGTTAGCAGCCGCCACCGCCGGCGCCGCCGGCCGATGCCGCCGTGTCGTTGTGCAACTGGATGGCGAGATACCAGCCGAGCATCATCAGGATCGGCAGTTCGGCAATCGCCGTGGCAGCGGCCGTAATCTCCACGGCTGCCGACAGGTGCAGCACTCCGCCGATGCGCCGGAAGTGCACCAGCGGCTCACCGCCGTCTGTGCTGAACGCAAACGCGGTCATCCAGAAGTTGGTGTTCGCCAGGAACGGGCGGCCGTCGGCGAACTCCAGGGTGCCGCCGCCGGTCCAGGTGTTGTTCCTGAAGACGGCGATCTCCTCATCAGTGCCGCAGCGCCGGATGGTGACTCGAGTTTGCAGGAAGCCAACCCGCTTGAAGGTCCAGCAGCCCTCGGCGCTCTCGGCGGTCGCGAACGTGCCCCAGACGCTGCGAAACCGCAGCGTTGCCAGAACATCCGTTCCTCGCCGGAGTTCGTACGCCAGGTGTACCCAGTCCGCGTTCTCCCACGCCAGCGCTTCACCGCCGAGCTCAGCCAGACGCATCATCGCCTCACAGATGCGCCATAGTAGCGGCGGCGGCGGATGCTGAACAGTCAGAACGAGCGTCAGCGAGGGCGTTCCGCCCCCACTGTGTCGGGTACGCTTGCGGCTACTGCTGTCCGCAGGTCGCGGCGATTACCCGTATGGACTGCACCCGCAGTTTTGGCAGCGGGTCAGTCGGCACTGACGCGCTGCCGGCACGCGGCGCCCCGGTGTTGGCCGGCGCGGCGGTGCTGGAGGTGCCGGAGCCGAACACGCCTGAGGCGGGTGCCGAGGCAGCGTCGACGGGCAACGTGCCGGTCACCTCGACCTGCTGATTGAGATGTGCAGCGAGGTTGTCACCATCCAGCGCATACTTCGCCGCCGTTGTCGAGGGGGCTGCCGCTGAGCCGGTGGTACCAGCCACCTCGCGACCAGATCGGGTGGCGTTTGTGGACACCGCCGCCGCGGCATTCGCCAGCACGAATGACGAGGCGTTCGGCCTGGCCGTGGCCGGGTCGGATGTGCTGCCGGACGAGGCACTGCCGCCGGCGGCGCCACTCGGTGCCCCCGCGGGGTCGGCCGACTGAATACAGCCGGTCAGGGTGAGGCGTGCGGTCGCTGCGCTCGTTTCCGGACGCGCGTCGCTGCTGCTCCGTTGGCCCGCCGCAGCAGTTGCGCCTGCGAATGCCAGCAGCACCGCAGCCGAGATGCTCAACAATTTCATCACATCCTCCGGCCTTCTCTGGTGCAACGAACAGACCGCCGGTGCGGGAAACGGCGCCGAGGCGTTGGCCGGGGGCAACTGTCGCCGTACAGAGCAAAAGGCCGTCGCGATCACTCGCAACGGCCTTGCCTGGCGCGTCGTACTGAAAATATCCCCGGCAGCGACCTACTCTCCCACACACCTGCGCATGCAGTACCATCGGCGGTATCAGGCTTAACTTCCGTGTTCGGAATGGGAACGGGTGTGCCCCTGATCCTATGACCACCGGGAAACGGGCTGGTCCTCGGCGAGCGGGCCGTGGCACGGGGCCAGGGGCACGATCGCCGGTCACCATCTTGCTGTTCGGGGTCCGGTCCGCGGGGGCGCGGCCCGCAGCCACGCCATCGCCTCGGACCGATCGTCCCGAACAATCCTGTGGACTCCTGCGAGTCCTGTCAAAGAGCGTCCCGGACGCCTGGGCTCGCGACCGGGTATCTCCCGGCCATGCCGCACGCGTCACGGTGACAACTGAATACCCTGCAAACGGTAGCGCTTCGCGCCTAGCACGCACACGCGCGTGTGCCAGCAGTGCTGGCGGAGAAAGATAATGGTCAAGCCGCACGGCTCATTAGTACCAGTCAGCTGAACGTCTCGCGACGCTTCCACACCTGGCCTATCAACCTGGTGGTCTACCAGGAGCCTTCAGGAGCCTTTTGGCTCGGGAGATCTCATCTCGTGGAGGGTTTCACGCTTAGATGCATTCAGCGTTTCTCCCGTCCGAACGTAGCTACTCGGCGCTGCCACTGGCGTGACAACCGATACACTAGAGGTTCGTCCAACCCGGTCCTCTCGTACTAAGGTCAGCCCCACTCAAATCTCCTGCGCCCATCACAGATAGAGACCGAACTGTCTCGCGACGTTCTAAACCCAGCTCACGTACCACTTTAATCGGCGAACAGCCGAACCCTTGGAACCTGCTACAGCTCCAGGATGTGATGAGCCGACATCGAGGTGCCAAACCCTTGCGTCGATGTGAACTCTTGGCAAGGATCAGCCTGTTATCCCCGGCGTACCTTTTATCCGTTGAGCGATGGCCCTTCCATGCGGAACCACCGGATCACTAAGGCCTGGTTTCCCACCTGCTCGACTTGTAGGTCTCGCAGTCAAGCTCCCTTATGCCTTTGCACTCTATGGCTGATTTCCAAACAGCCTGAGGGAACCTTCGCGCGCCTCCGTTACTCTTTAGGAGGCGACCGCCCCAGTCAAACTACCCACCTAGCAGTGTCCCTGATCTGGATGACAGAACGAGGTTAGAACGCCGGAGCAGTAAGGGTGGTATCTCACCGGTGACTCCCCCAAGCCCGAAAGCCTGGGTTCACAGTCTCCCACCTATCCTGCGCATACTGCGCCAGCATTCACTACTAGGATGTAGTAAAGGTGCACGGGGTCTTTTCGTCTTGTGACGGGCAACCGGCGTCTTCACCGGTACCACAAATTCGCAGTGCCCCCCGTTGAGACAGCGCTCAGATCGTTACGCCATTCGTGCAGGTCGGAACTTACCCGACAAGGAATTTCGCTACCTTAGGACCGTTATAGTTACGGCCGCCGTTTACCGGGGCTTCAGTTCAAAGCGTCGCCTTGCGGCTAACCTCTCCCTTTAACCTTCCGGCACCGGGCAGGCGTCAGACCCTATACGTCGTATTCGACTTCGCAGAGCCCTGTGTTTTTAGTAAACAGTCGCCTGAGCCTCTTTATTGCAACTCCCGACCGCTTCCCGGGTGAACCGGGTCACCGTCAAGAGCACCCCTTCTTCCGAAGTTACGGGGTCAATTTGCCGAGTTCCTAAACGGGGGATCACACTTGCGCCTGAGGATTTTCTCCTCGCCTACCTGTGTCGGTTTGCGGTACGGGTACCCATCTCACTCCTTAGAGGCTTTTCTCGGCAGCGTGGCGTCACCAGCTTTATGGGGCTTGCGCCCCTCGCTCTGGTCCCTCAGGATTAACGACCCACCGGATTTGCCTGGCGGATCTCCCTACGAACCTCAACCCACACGTCCACTCGTGGGCCTGGCTAGCCTCCTGCGTCCCCTCATCGTCATAACGTGAAATAGGTAGTTCCGGAATATTGACCGGATGTGCATCCGCTACGCCTGTCGGCCTCGCGTTAGCTCCCGACTAACCCTGAGCGGACGAACCTACCTCAGGAAACCTTAGGCTTACGGCGGGACAGATTCTCACTGTCCTTATCGCTACTTATGCCGGCAGGGTCACTTCTCTCCGCTCCACCAGTCCTTGCGATCTGGCTTCGCAGCAGAAGAGAACGCTCCTCTACCAATATGGACGCCCGCAGGCGTCCGTCTATTCTACGGCTTCGGTGGTGTGCTTGAGCCCCGTTGAATTATCGGCCCAGAGCCGCTTGACCAGTGAGCTATTACGCTTTCTTTAAAGGATGGCTGCTTCTAAGCCAACCTCCTGGTTGTCTAAGCGTCTCCAGATCCTTTACCACTTAGCACACACTTTGGGACCTTAGCCGGTAGTCTGGGCTGTTTCCCTTTCGACGATGAAGCTTAGCCCCCACCGTCTCACTCCCGGGCTACGTGTCGCTGGCATTCGCAGTTTGATTGGATTCAGTAACCTGGTAAGGCCCTTAGTCCATTCAGTTCTCTACCACCAGCGCCGACCACCCGAGGCTGCCCCTAAAGGCATTTCGAGGAGAACGGGCAATCACGAAGTTTGATTAGCCTTTCACCCCTACCCTCAGCTCATCCGAGCTGTTTTCAACCAACACCGGTTCGGACCTTCATACAGTGTTACCTGTACTTCATCCTGGCCAAGGGTAGATCACCTCGCTTCGCGTCTATTCCCAGCGACTGCACGCCCATTTCGGACTCGCTTTCGCTACGGCTCGCTTCCGCTTAACCTCGCCACTGAGAATAACTAGCCGGCTCATTATGCAAAAGGCACGCGGTCAGGCATTCCGTCCGAAGACGGCATAGCCCTCCCACTGCTTGTAGGTATACGGTTTCAGGAACTCTTTCACTCCCCTCACAGGGGTGCTTTTCACCTTTCCCTCACGGTACTGGTTCACTATCGGTCGCTGGAGAGTATTTAGCCTTGCGAGATGGTCCTCGCAGATTCCCACGGGATTTCTCGTGTCCCGCGGTATCGGTACCTGCCCAACGAGCCAGAGGATTGTCGTCTACCGGACTGTCACCGTCTCTGGTGGGCCTTTCCAGACCCTTCGACTAATCGCCTGGTTTGTGACTCGTCGGCCTTGCGGCCTAACAGGCCCTACAACCCCGCCGTGCATGCACGACGGTTTGGGCTGTTCCGCGTTCGCTCGCCGCTACTAGCGGAATCACTCTTGTTTTCTCTTCCTGTGGGTACTGAGATGGTTCACTTCCCCACGTTGCCTTCCCCCGCCTATGGATTCAGCGGAGGATGCTCCAGTATTAGCCAGAGCGGGTTTCCCCATTCGGACATCCCCGGGTCAAAGCGTGTTTGCCGCTCACCGAGGCTTATCGCAGCTTACCGCGTCCTTCATCGACTTCCAGCGCCAAGGCATTCACCGTACACCCTTAGTAGCTTGACCGTTATCAAGTGTGTCGAACTCACGTCACCAGCCGGCTTCACTCGAGTGCCGCCAGGACCAGCCTTGCAGCTGCCCCCGTCGACCCCCGACGCCGACCCTGACGTCAGTTCGTTTCTCGCTACACTGCGTGTGTATGCATCGCCGCACCGCGCCTAGAGCGGGCGGACGATGTTCTAGTTCGAAAAGAACTACCGTTTGCAGGATATTCAGTTGTCAAAGATCCGCCGGCACCCTCGCGGGCTCCAGCGAGACAGGCCGCGACGTTCCGTCGCGATACCCATCAATCTCATTCACTCGCGTTGCAGCATGGGCCGCGGCGCGAGTCCCGACGCATCGAATTGTCTGGAGGTTTGTGCGGGGGTGGGATCGAAGAAGGAGAACGAGCAACCATCTCACGACTCACCGCGCGCTACACATCCACCAAAGACAGCTCCTTTGCTCGAGCCATATCGGCGTCCACCGGCTTGACCAGTGCAACGCTACGAACCCCGACGTTCAACTATCGGGAATTCTCTCAAAACTAGATAGGCGTGCTTGCCAACAAATCTACCGTCGTGCTCCGAAGAGCCCTCTGCCATTCAGGAACACCTTGCGGTGTTCCCGTAGACCAAGGAA
>CAWJWY010000003.1:527500-1036255 GCA_963846685.1 uncultured Acidobacteriota bacterium
GCGGGACGCTCAGACGATCAGGAGAAGCGCGCGTGTTCGACGGCGCAGCCGTCACAGCAGGTCGGCGCGGCGCGATATGGCCGAGATCGGCGTCGAGCCGCGCGACCGAGACCGGCGCACGATGCCGCCTCGCCGACGGTCCGGTTCGTGCGTGGCACTCACGCAGGAGGCGAGTCACAGCGATGCCGATGAACGAAGGACCTGGTGGAGATGCGCTGCGTGACTGGGCGCAACCGCATTGGGTATGGGGCGCCGCGTTTGTGTTCGCCCCAACCTGCCTGGTGCTGATCAGCTTCACCGGCTCGATGGTCGGTTCGCTCATTCCGTTGTCGCTCGCGTCCGTGGCGCCGAAGGTGGCGCTGGCGACCGCCGGCTTCGGCCTGTTGCTGGCATTGCTGCTGCGCCGACGGGTGCCGATCGCCATCACCACGCTCGGGCTGACGCTCGCCGCGGCCGGGTTCTTCCTGCTGCGATGGGTGAGCGACTAGGCGCTGCCGTTAGCGGCGCATTATGTCCGCCTGAACGGCACCACTCCGTCGGGCGACCCGTACCCTCCTGAAGCATCGGCCGCCAGCGACGAGCGTTCCGCTGCGCCACCGCGCTCCCGCTGCTCGACGCGGCGGGACCACATGCATCGGCACCGTGTGCAGCGATACATCGCCACGCCCGGGCGCTCGCGATCCAGCGGCATCGATTCCGCCGCCTGGCGGTGGCAACTCGGACAGGACTCTTGTGCGGCTGGTTCCATGACCCAGTCACAGTACAGGGGGGCTCCGCGGTGCCGCAATCGGGGGATACCCGTAGGCGGCGGCAGTGGCCCACTGGCGCACGAGACGAACCGGCTCAAATTGCCCGCCTGAACGCCGCACGGGAGACGGGTTGCATCGCCGCAGGCCGGAGGGACGCAGATGACACGTCTCGTAATTAGGAGTGGCAGTGGTGGCAGCGGCGATCGCCGGGTGCGGCGGCGGAACCACGGCACCACGCGCGGTCAGCCGCGACAGCGGCACCGCAATGAGCACGGAGCACGGTACGACGGCAGCAACCCGAGGCAGTTGGGCGCTTGCGGCGGAGGACACGCCGCAGCGACAGGTCGGGGACCTCGTCGGCGATCCGGCAGTACGCCCAGGACATGCTGCCCAACCTGATGATGTACCTGCAGATGGCCATCGATCTCGCGCGGCGCGCATGTTGACGCTGCTCCGAATCAGCATCTGGCCGGCGCTGTGCGCCGGCCGGCTCGACGCCGAGGTCCTGGCGCGATGCCACCTACGCCTCGAGCCTCATGCTCGCCCTGGCCCACCTGCCTCGAGCAGCGGCAACCAGACGGTGAAGACCGCACCCTGGCCGCCACCGCCACTCTCGGCCCGGACCTCGCCGCCATGCGCATCGACCAGGCGCTGAACGATGGTCAGACCGAGCCCCATCCCTCCCGCTTCGCCCGCCGGCGCGCTGTCGCCCTGGCGGAACATGTCGAATACGTACGGCAGGACTTCCGCCGGGATCCCGGCACCGTCGTCGGCAACCGCCACACGAATGCGGCCGTTGTCGACTCCACCTTCGACCCGCACCCGCCCGCCTGGCGCCGAGAACTTGATCGCATTCGCCAGCAGGTTGGTGAACACCTGCTGCAGGCGTACGTCATCGCCGACGGCGGGCAGCGAGACCCGGCCGAGCGCGGCCTCGAGAACCACTTCCCTGGCCAGGGCGTCGGGCTGCACCGCGGCAATCGCCGCTTGCACAACGTGTGCGACGTCGAGCGGGCGCCGCTGTAGCGTCAGCCGGCCGGTCACCAGAGTCGAGACGGTGAGCAGGTCCTCCACCAGCCGACCCAGCACCTTGGCATTGCGCTGCACGGTCGTCACGGCAGCGGACACCTTGTCCGGTGGGATGGTGCCGTTGCGCAGCATGTGCATGTAGCCGAGCACGGCATTCAGCGGCGTACGGAGTTCGTGCGAGAGCACCGCGAGAAACCTGTCCTTCTCCCGCACCGACTCTTCCGCCTGCTGCCGCAGCTCGCGCTCCCGCTGCAGGATTGCCTCACGGTCCTGCCGCAGCCGCTCGCGATCGGTCACGTCGGTCGAGATACCGCCAAGCGCAACAACCGCCCCCGAGCTGTCTCGCACCGGAAACTTCTCGCTGAGGAATGTGTGCACGCCATCGCTCAGCAGTTCGTGCTCGATGGCGTGCACGGTTTCGCCGGCCAGCGCCGCCAGATCGTTGCGGTCGTATTCCGCCGCGGCATCGGGCTCGAACAACTCGGCGTTCGACAGGCCGAGCAACTTGTCGGCGCCACCGTAGGCATCGGCCAGCTGCCGGTTGACCAGGGTGAAGCGGCGGCCGGCGTCTTTCAGGTAAATGTAGGACGGCGAGTGGTCGAGGATGCCCTGCAGCTGGGACTCGCGCAGCACGAGCCGCTCCTCAGCCCGGCGCCGCGCCGCCACCTCCTCGCGCAACTGCGCGACCGTCGTGGTCAGCTCTCGCGTGCGCGTCTCCACTCGATGTTCGAGTTCCGCGTGGGCACGCTGCAGCTGGACCTGCCGCTCATCGGCGAGTGAGGCGGCGTCGATCATCGCTAGCACCTTCGGCACCAGCGGCGGCACGGCGACCGCAGTGGCGACCGATGCAATCGCGGTCACCACCTTGACGCTGGCCGCGGTCCAGAACAACGGGTGCCACAGCGTGAGCACCTCGGCGAAGTGGGTGAAGCCGCAGGCGATGATGAAGGTGCCGAAGACGACCAGCAGGCCGCTGAACGGCAGCCGATCCTGGGCGCGCCGCATGATCGCCAGGAGCGCGATCGGGATCGTCATGTAAGCGGTGCCGATCAGCACGTCCGCGCCAGCGTGCGTCCAGACCAGGGCCGGCTCCCACAGGTAGCAGTAGCCGTGCGGATGAAAGTACGGATTGGCATTCGTCACGTCCCGCGACGCGATGTAGGTGAGCGCCGACCCGGTCAACACGAGGAAAGCGATGCCGCGCGCGCGGCTCGCTGCGGAAACGGTCGCAGCGAATGCATGCGGGCGCGAAAGGTTGGTCTGGCTTGGCATAGGAGAGCGCGCCGGCGGCTGCCGGCGTACGAGCCAATATCGCACGGCCGGCCGACGCCAACGGCGGCCGATGTGCCAGAAATGTCGCCGCTCGGTTCGGCGCGGCGCTGGTTCACCGCCGTGTGCGCTCGAGTCCTATCGCATCAGGGTACTGGACGGCGCTGCTGGAATGACAGGACGAAGGTGGCGGCGGTGCGCATGTCGGTCGAACGGAAGCCGGCAACCGGGGTGTGCCGATACTCGATGCCGTGCGACGCGCGCAAAGACAGCAGGCGCGTCAGCGACACGCTCACCGCCGTCGTCGACGTACTGCGCCAGTTGCGGGCCGCCTCGAGGTCGGCGATGAACACGCCAAGTTGGCTGAACTGCGTGCCAGGACGCATCGTCCAGACATAGTCGAGTGCAGCGGTCGCGTTGGCGAAGCGCCGGATCGTCCGGTCGATGCGCTGCTCGCTGGTGAAGCCGAAGCCGCTTTCGAGCGCGAGCACGTGCGTGCGCGGCAGCGCCGGCTTGTAGGCCAACCCGGCGCCCGCTACGAAGCGCTCGTCGATGCCGGCGAAGCGGTCGCGCGCCCACGACCCCTGCGCGAACATGTCGAGGCGGGGACCAATGCGGATGCCGTGGCGGGCGTCGGCGGTGAGCGCCCGCGCGTTGGTCACCGCGTCCGCCTCGCTGGTCAGAAAGGTGAACGACGCGCGCGTGTTCCGGCGCTCGGTGCGATGCAGGGCGCTGCCGGCGATACCGATCGTCCGGGTGGCCGTATTGCCGGCGGTCGCTGCGAGGGAGAACTCGCTGTGGATGTCCCACACCGGCGGCGGCTGCGGCACGATACCGAACTGCGCCGCTACCCCGGCGCCGGCAGCGGGCGGCGCCGCTGCGTGGCGCACCTGCAACCGCCAACCATCCGCCTGGCGGGTCCAGACATCGGTGACCAGGCTGCGCAGCACGGTGGCGCGGCAGTTGGACGGGTCGCGGTAGAAGGTGAGTTCGAACGTGGCGATGACCACGTCGCCGAGCAGATGCGCATTGAAGTCATCGATGTCCGAGCGCTCGCCCCAGCAAAGCGCGACGGCGTTGCCGATCCAGGTACTGCGATCGACGTCGGGCATGCCGCGCAAGACGTAATCCGGCGTGAGCAACCGATCGAGGCCGTCTGCGCTGCGCGCGTGCATCGCTGCCGCCAGCGCTTCCTCGCGGCCGCGGATCTCGCGTTCGATCGACTCGGGGGCGCCGTCGCCTTGCGCGCGCAGCCGCGGCGCCAGACACAGCACCACGAGCAGCATGAGCAGCGCGCGGCATCGGGACGTAAGCATCTCTGCATTGTCCGACACCGCTCACCGCACGGCTACCCTGGCCGGCGTGCCGGCCGAGGCTGAATCGCTGTCGCCCGGCAGTTACGCCGGGATCTTGAGCACCTGGCCTGGCTTGATCTTGTCGGGGTCGGACAGCTGATCGCGGTTCGCCTCGAAGATCTTCATGTAGGAGTTCGCGTCTCCCAACGACTCCTTGGCGATCTTGCTGAGGGTGTCACCCGCCTTCACAGTGTAAGTGCGGCCGCCGCTGGCGCCAGGACGGGCCTGGATGTCCGCGACGACATCCTGCGACCAGGTGGGGATGGTCTTGATCGCATCCCAGATCTTGTTGGCCTCGTCTTGTGTGGCGACGGTGCCCTTGAAGTGCAGCTTCCCGTCCCGTTCCTCGATGCTGCCGTCGAAGTTCGACTTCTGCGCGATGTCAACCGAGTAAGCGTAAGTTCCCTTCAGTGCCATTCAAACCTCCTCTGTCACGGCTGCAACATGGGGGCCGCCGGTCGGGCCGTCAACGTCGCGTCATCTCACCCATGCTGCCGGCCTCGAAGCCGCGCCCAGGCGTACAACACCGCGCCGGCGACGTACCACCCTGCCCCTGGCGCCGATCGATCGTCGCGCGCAGCCCGGATCATCGCTGCCGCCGGAGCCGGGACCGGTGGATGCGCAGGAGCCGGGCTCGCCGCCGGGGCCGGCATCGGGGCCGCCGAGCCGACTCCTCTGGCAGCCGCATAGGCCCGAGCCGCCGCCGCGCCGATCTTCTTCTTCTCCCCTGGCACCTTCTCGCCGGGGTTCTTGCCGTGTGGTGACGCGTGCTCGATCTCCGCGTTCATCTCAGCGCCGATCAGTACGGCGAGGGACGAGATGTAGAGCCACAGCATCAACACGATAACCCCGCCGAGCGACCCGTAGGTAGCGTTGTAGTCGGCAAAGTTCGACAGGTAAATCTTGAAGGCGAGCGAGGCCAGCAGCCAGAGCACCGTTGACAGCGCCGCTCCCGGCGTAATCCATTGCCAGTCCTGCTCGGCGTCCGGTGCGAAATAGTTCAGCATGCCGACGGCAACCGCAATCAGGACGAACACCAGCGGCCACTGCAGCATTTTCCAGGTCCATTCGAACGCGGGACCGAGCCCGACGCGCGCCGCGACCTGCTCCGCGATGGTTGGACCGACCATCACCAGCGCTACCGCCGTGATGACGAACAGCGCCAACGCCAGGGTCAGCGCGATCGCGACCAGCCGGACCTTCCACCACGGCCGCGCCTCCTCGATGTCGTAGGCACGGTTCAGCGCGCCGGTGATCGACACCACCGCCGCCGAACTGCTCCACAGCGCCATGCCGATGCCGACCGTCAGCAGCCCGCCCTGCTCACCTTCGGCGACCCGCTGCAACTGCTCGTGAATGATCGCCACGACGTCGGGCGGCGCAAATGCACCGAGCGACCCGACCATCTGCTGCACCACTTCTGCAGGGAAGAAGCTGGCGAGCGCGACCAGGAACACGACCGCCGGAGCGAGCGCCAGCAACAGGTAGTAGGCAAGCTGCGCGGCCAGGCCGAGGCAGTCGTCCTGGCTGGTTTCGCGCAGCGTCCGTTTGAAGAGCTCCGTCCAGCTCAGGGGGAGGGTAAACGTACTGAACATGCGACCGCCCGTGCAAGCGGCGAACCAGGCCAGACCCGGATCGGAGCTACCATAGGCTCAGCATGATTCGCAGGCGCTTCATCCGGCCGCTCGCGATCCTTGCCGGAGTCCTCGCCATCGGCGTGGGCGCGAGCCAGGCCCAGCAGATCTTCCGCGGCTATTACGGCTACACGCCGCCGCACTTCCCCACCGTCAACAGCTTCCAGGGCACGTTCACCTTCTGCCGGATCATGTTCAACAGCAACCGGCGTGAAAAGCGCGGCTGGGACACCGACTACCCTGGCGCCGATATCAACTTCAGCATCCGGCTCGCCGAGCTGACGAAGGCCCGCGTCACCAAGGGAACCCAGGGCACGGACCCCGAGCACGTCGTCGTTCGCCTTACTGACGATGCGCTGTTCCAGTGTCCGTTCGCGCTGATGGAAGACGCCGGCACCATCGTCCTGAACGACGAGGAGATCACCCGCTTTCGCGAGTACCTGCTGAAGGGCGGGTTCGTATTCGTGTCCGATACCTGGGGCAACCAGGCGCGGCAACAGTTCGACTACGAGATCGCTCGCGTGCTGTCGCCGTCCGAGTACCCGGTCGCCGAGATCGGCCTGGACCACCCGCTGTGGCGCACCCAGTTCCAAATCGACGAGGTGCCGCAGATGCCGTCGATTCAGTCGTGGCGGCGCAGCGGCGGCACCACCGATCGCGGCGTGAACGATCGCGTCGAGGCGCGCGGCATCGCCGACGCACGCGGCCGATTGATGATCGCGATGATCCACAACTCCGACATTCCGGACGGCTGGGAACGTGAAGGCGAAGACCCGCAGTACTTCTACCAGTTCTCGCCGAACGCGTATTCGGTCGGCATCAACGTGCTGCTCTACGCGATGACGCACTGACGCGGCGGCGCACACTCTATTAGCTACCGCAGCGCAGACATTTTTCACCGCCGCGCTTGAAGGCGCGGGGTGCGGCTGCTACTCTTCGCTCCTCACACCCGTCCCAACTTCGCCCACGCGTGCGACCGACCTGCGTAGCGACGCAGGCAAGGGCAGCGCTGCCGTCGCCGAACGTGCAGCGCACCGCAAGGTGCGCTGCGCACGGCAGTGCCCTGCCTGCGCCAAACCGTGTGAACTGAAAACCGGAACACTCGAGGAGACCACGTGGCCCATACCCCAGAGAGCCTGAAGAACTCGGCGCGCGTCGATGACTACAGCCGAGACCAGCCCGGCGAAAAATTCCAGGACGTGCTGCAGCGACGCTTCTCTCGTCGGGCGCTGCTCGGCCGTGCCGTCGCCCTCGCCCCGGCACTGGTGGTGACGGCGCCGCTGCTGCGTCACGCCGAGGCCGCTGGCTTCGCCGCGGCGTCATCGCCGTCGGCCGCCGGGCACGGGCTGGCGTTCACGCCGATCGCACTCGACAGCGCCGACCGCCTGCTCCTGCCCAGCGGCTACTCGGCGAAGGTGCTCCTGAAGTGGGGCGATCCGCTGTTCCCAGGCGTGCCGGCCATGGACATCGACGCCCAGAGCGCCGCCGCGCAACTGCAGCAGTTCGGCTACAACAACGACTACATCGGACTGTTCGCGCTGCCGCACCACCGCTCAGGCAACCCCAACAAGGCGATCATGGCGGTGAACCATGAATGGACGTGGGGGCCGATGATGGTGCGCGGCTTCCGCAGCTTCCTCGATTACACCAAGGAGCAGGTCGACATCGACATGGCGGCGCACGGCATGACGATGGTCGAGGTCCACGAGCGCGGCGGCGAGTGGAGCTACGTCGTCGACTCGCCCTACAACCGCCGGGTCAGCGGCTTCACCGAGTGCGAGCTCACCGGACCTGCTGCCGGCAGCAGCTACCTGTGCACCGCCGCAGACCCGGGCGGCACGCGGGTGATCGGCACGTTCCAGGGCTGCGGCGGTGGCGTCACCCCATACGGCACGTTCCTCTCCGCCGAGGAGGGCTGGATGAACTACTTCGGCCAGCTCAATCGCCTGCCGGCGACCGACCCGCGCTTCATCAACCACAAGGCGTACGGCATCTTCCCGAACGCCAGCGAGCGCGGCTGGGAGCGCTTTTATGATCGCTACGACGTCTCCAGGGAACCGAACGAGCCGTTCCGCTTCGGCTGGGTCGTCGAAGTGGATCCGTACGATCCGCTCAGCACGCCAAAAAAGCGGACCGCGCTCGGCCGGCTGAAGCGCGAGTGCGCCGAGACCGCGATCGGCAAGGACGGGCGGCTGGCACTCTACATGGCGGAGGACCAGGCGTTTCAGTGCATCTACAAATTCATCACGCAGGATCGCGTCGATGTCAAAAACCGCGCTGCCAACAGCCAGCTCCTCGACTTCGGCGTGCTCCACGTCGCCAAGTTCAACGACGACGGCACCGGCGAGTGGCGGCCGCTGGTCGGCGGCCAAGGCGCGCTGGCCGGGTGGACGCACGCCAACGTCCTGGTGGACACCCGCGGCGCGGCAGCGGTGGCTGGTGGAACGAAGATGGACAAGCCCGAAGGGTTCCGCCCGAACCCGATCTCGGGCAAGGTCTACTGCAACCTCACCAACAATCCCGCGCGCGGCACAGCCGGGCAGCCTGGTCCTGATGCTGCCAATCCGCGGGTCAACAACATCAACGGCCACGTGATTGAGCTCACCGAGGACGGCAACGACCACTCGGCGTCGACATTCACGTGGGAGGTCTTCATGCGATGCGGCAACCCGGCGGCGGCCGCAGACGACACCTACTTCGCGGGCTTCGACCCGGCGCAGGTCAGCCCGATTTCGAATCCGGACTACCTGACCTTCGACAACCAGGGCAACCTGTGGCTGTCGACCGACGGACTGGGCAAAGGCTTCGCCGGCAAGAACGACGGCATCTTCGCCGTCCCGGTCGCCGGCGAAGACCGCGGACATCTGCGTCAGTTCATGAGCGGCCCTGTCGGCGCGGAGCTGACCGGGCCGCGGTTCAACGCGGATGCGACGGCATTGTTCGTGTCGGTGCAGCATCCGGGGCGAAGCGGAACAATCGCCAACCCCGCGAGCCGCTGGCCCGGCGGCGGGACCAGCGTCGCCCGGCCGGGTGTCGTGGTGGTCACCAAGGACAAGGGCAAGAAGACAATCGGTAGCTGATCGCGCTGCCGACGCCAGGCAACTCGACACGCGCCCCTGGAGAAGATCTCTGCTTCTCCGGGGGCGTCGTCAGCTGGGCGGCGCAGCGCGCAGGGCTGCACGCAGCCCCGGCGCGTATAATGGCAGCATCGCTTTAATGAGCCCGCGGCCGTTCCGGCCACCGCCCTCACCGAAGGCACGTCTCCTGGAGGGCTGATGAAAGACCCAGCATCGACTACGGCAGCAGATAGCTCGGCGCCGCCACCCGCGGCGTGCCCGTCGTGCCATTCGCCGCGCATCGTGACGACGGCCAAGAACCCGGACGTCCACAGCTACTGGCGCTGCACGCAGTGCGGTGAGGTCTGGAACGCCGCTCGCTCGAGCGTCGGCACGAGATACGGTTTCCGGCGGTGAGCACGTAGCCGGTCGGCTGCGCGCCACCCTGGCTACGCCGCGGCCGCCCTCGCTGCGCCTTCGTCGACGAGCGCGCGCGCCGTCGCACGGTTCGACCGGCCAAGCGGCCTGAACGTCTTGCCCTTGACGATGTTGTAGGAGACGAAGAAGTGCTCGATCTGGGCCAGCAGGTCAGCGCTCACGTTTGCCATGTCCTGCAGCGACCGATGCGTCAGCGACTTGGCCGCAACCGCAATCAGGCGATCGTTACGCACGGTGGCGCCATCCTCGGTCTGCTCCGCTTCGATCGCACCAATCAGGCGGCAGCGCACGATGCAACCGGCGAACGCCGGCGCGTCCATCAGCACCAGCACGTCCAGCGGGTCGCCGTCTTCACCGCGGGTCGACGGCACGAAGCCGAAGTCGAACGGAAACACGGCGCCAGCCGGCAGGACACCGCCAAGAACGAATGCGCCAAGCCCCGGCTCGTAGGTGTATTTGTTCTGCGAGCCTTTGGGGGTTTCGATGACGACGGTCAGATCGTCGCCCTGAAGCGCCGCAATCCGATCGAACGACGTCATCGCGGTGCGACGAGACCAGTCTTGCGGCCGATGATCGTGTGGGCGATCACGCTGTGAGCGATCACCGTGTGAGCGATCACCGTGCCGGTGCGCCGGCCATCCACGCGATGCTCCTCGCGCCACCGGCAAACACCTGGTGCGCCTGCGCCGGCCGCCGCGCCGCCGCGGCAGAGCGCAGCGACGGGCGGTTTGCCCGAGCCCGGTCTCGCGCGGCGGTGCGGGGGCGAGGGGCCTGCTCGATCGGCGGCGGTGAGCTGGCCAGCGCGATGTCTGCCCGGCGAATCGCCATTGCCGGGGCGGCAGCCGCATCGAGCGTACGGCTTGGGCCGGGCGACGGCGCAGTCCGGCCACCGACGGCGGCGATGCCGACACCGAGCAGCACGGCGGCCGTGCACCCCGCGGCGAGCCACGCCGCCACCAGCCGGGGTGGCGAGGGTCTCAACGTGGTCCGGGTTGCGCGGGTATGCGTTCGTTCGCGCCGCTCCTCGTATGCCTGCTGCTCGTAGTCCCGCAGTTCGCGGCGCAATTCGGTCACCGTTTCAGGAACGCGGCGGCGATTGGCCACGTAAGTGCCGACCACGCCGCCGTTCGTGCCGCGGCTCGCAACAGGTTGCGCCATCGCCGCGGCGGCGCGATGGTAGATAGCGGAAAGGAGCGCAGGGTTGTCCTCACCGAAGCGTGACAATGCGGCACGGAACGCCTCGACGGTGCTGGCAGGCAGTTCCATCGACGCTGCTCCACTCCGAGCCGCGCCCACCGAGCTGTCGGCGATACGGGCGCGCGGTGCCGGTGGCGGCTCGTCGATACCGAGCAGTTCGCCGAAGAGTCCCGACAACGCGGCCGCGTCGTCGGCAGCACTGACCGGCAGCGCAACCAGAAACGCTACCCGGCCGTCAGGACGAAGCGTGATGCCGCCAGGCTCCGGCACCGAGACGGCTCCACGCAAGGCCCGCTGCCGGTCCCACTCACCGGCTACTGCCAGCGTCAGCGTTGCCGCCTCGCGCGCGGAGAGCGCGACACGGCGGTGGATGATGTCGGCCAGGGTCATCAACGGCATGTCGTTCCGAGTCACGCCATAACTGTACCACCCGCGATTCCGCCCGACACGCAGGAATGCAACACCGCCGATGCGGGGCTGCGCAGTTGAGCTCGCGCGCCGGCGCAGCGATGACGAAAACGGATCGCTGCACGCCAGAACTGTCCTCCGATATAGTCCCGGCGTCTGCGGATGGGGTCTGGCGGCCGTTGGGTACCGGCGCCGGTCACTTTGCCGCCAGCATCGCGGCGATGACGCGCTCCGACAACCCTGCCTTCTTCAACATGACCAGGTCGGGAGCTTCGACGGTGAACGCGGCCGGCGACGCGGCGATCTTCGCGAGAATCACCTGCTCGCCGAAGCCAGCCTGGTGCAGTGCGATGACGTCGGCATTCGTCACCTTGCCGGAACGCGCCGCTGCCGGGGCGATCACGGTACCGCCGCCCGCTTCGCTCCTGATGATGTGGTCACCGTCGACGAATGCATCGACACGCGTCCCTTCCGGGACGACGATGTCGCTACCCTTGCGCAGCAAGAAGAACGGAGCTGCGACCGGGACGAAGACGGCGACCGCCGTAGTGGTGACGGCGGTCGATGTCACGTTGCTGTCGCCCTTCTTCTGCTGCACCGCGCGAAGCCGGATCACGCTGCGGTCGATCGCCCTCGTCTCGTTGACGGAGTAGGACAGGTGGCCGGCGCGTCCCATCCGCCGTTTCGCCGCCGCCGCCACGACCACGCCGCGGACCGGCGTCCCCTGCTTGATCACGACCTCGTCGTCGACGATCACATCCTCGACGACTGCGAAGCTCACCGGATCGTGGTCCTTGACTGACGCAGAGGACAGTTGCTCCATGACGCGCACGGCAATGCGAGTACCGTCAGGAAGGCGCCGCTCGGATGCCGCTGCCGGGGCGGCGAACTGCAGGGAAAGCATCGAAACCACTCCAAGTGCCACTGCCTTGCGACCCATCGTGTCAACTCCTTGAAGACGTCAACCGCGAGCAGCTGATCCCCGCCGTCCGGCAAGTGGCTGCTCCTGCTGATAACGCGTCGCGGTCGTAGAAAGTCCGCAACGGCGCCGTGCGCGGGCGGCAGGGCAGTAACGATGCACTATCATCCGGCGCGACATCCTGGGGGCGACGTGGGGTCCGAGTGCGCAGGAGGAGCGGTGCGACAGCACCGCCGGGGTCATCGCGAGCATCGCCTCGCGCGGTGGAGTGTCGTGCTGGCGCTGCTGGCGCATGGTTGCGGCGGCGGCGGCAGCAGCCGCGGCAGCGGCGGCAGCGGCGCTGCCAACAGCATCGCGCCCTCGCCCGTCGCGGCTGCACCGGTGCCCGGTGGCGGCGTGGTGGTATCGGGAACTGTTAGCGACACTGTGAGCGGCGCGACGATTGGCAGCTTCTCTGAGACAGTGCCGCGCCTGTCACGTGACGAGAGCGGGAGCGCTGATGGCGCCGCAACAGCCGGATACGAACCTGAACGACGCGCCCACCGAGATCGAGCGCCGGCACGGCGCCATCGCGTACCGCCGGCCGCGCGGCAATCATGACGTCGACCTCGATCCGTAGCGGGACGCCAGCGCCTGACGATTTTTTCCCCGGCGCTGCCGTTCTGTCACCGGGGCGTTGTCCGCAGCGGTGGCCAGCGTCGTTTCCGGCTGGTTCCAAGCTCTACGGTTTCGGCACGCGGCGTGCTTCGGACCGCTGGCATGCACAACGTGCAAGTCTGGCTCTTCAGCAGGGAGTGGATAACGGTGCGGCTGCTGCAGCGAACGATGCCGCGACGGATCGAGGTGCGGCTGATCGGTCCGGGCGGCTGGCGGGCGCAACGGACCTTCATCAGCGGCGCTGATGCCGACGCGTTCCGTGAGGGCCTCACAGCCCAGATGGCGGCGGCCGGGTTCCGACTGGCCTGGGAGCCGCCGCCCGCGTCTCCCCCGCCCGGCCGCAGTGACAGGAAAAGACCGGACGCGCAGTAAACCGTGTCGAGCGGACGCCCGACGCGGTGCGGTGCCGACCGCGGGCAAGCGGCCCCGTCTACTCCGCTACTCCGCGTCTGGCTCTACGCCGGGTGACGGTACCGACGCGCTGGCGATCCCGTCGAACAGGCGCGAGCGCGAGCGTCGGTCGGGGAACTCCGGGCTGGTGTTCCGGACCTGCTCGATGCGGTGCCGCAGTTCCACTGATTCCCGTTGGATTTCCTCGAGACGCTTCAGCATCTTGCGAACGCGGTCGTGATCAGGCAATTCCGACATGCGGGACGCGGTGCCTGCAACCTGCGTGCTAGGTCGGCCGGCCCTCGACCATCCACCCGGCCCGGCATGAGGATTCTCCATCGCCGTCGTACAAATCCCGCCGACAAAAGCGTCGCGTCCGGTGCGGCCGAACTGGCAGTATGATGCCGCACGTGCGGCACAGCCGGTCGAGCCGCGGATGCAGGAGCGTATGGCCAACACGATGACGCGCCGGGAGACACTGAAACGCGGCCTGGCGGCCGCAGGAGCGCTGGCGCTGGTGCCGGAATGGGCCTGGCCGGTCCTGGCGCAGGGCGAGGTGGACGTTCCGTTCACCGACATCCCCGCAACCTTCAACCCGACCCCGGCCAACGGCAACACGCGCATGCTGGACATCCGCAAGCTCGATGGCCTGCTGACGCCCACTGACCAGTTCTTCTACATCCAGCACTACAACCGCCCGGAGATCGATCCGGCGGCCTACCGGCTGACGCTGACCGGCCTGGTCAAGAAGCCGCTGCGCCTGACTCTCGCCGAACTGCAGGCGATGCGTGCGGTCGACATCGTCAACGGCTACGAGTGCTCCGGCAACAGCGGTCGCTCCTTCCAGGGGTTGTCATCGAACGGCCGGTTCACCGGTGTGCGGCTGCGCGACGTGCTGCGCGACGCAGGCGTTGCCGAGGCGGCTCGTGAAGTGGTGTTCTTCGGCGGCGACAAGGGGCCGGAAGACGTCGTCTTCCGCACCAACACGCTGAAGGTGCAGCAGCAGTTCGCGCGCAGCATCACGCTGGAGAACGCGATGAAGCCCGAGCCGGTGCTGGCGTGGGCACTGAACGGCCAGCCGCTCGACCGGGAGCATGGCGTTTCCGCTCCGGCTGATCATGCCGGGCTGGTACGGTGTCGCCAACGTCAAGTGGCTCTCGGAGATCCACCTGCAGGAGGACCGCTTCCTCGGCAACTACCAGGCGCGGTGGTACCGCACCGTCCGTGCGGTCGGCGGCAGCGGCGAGCTGACCGACCCGGAGACGCAGTTCGTCGAAACCGAAGTGACGAAGCTGCAATCTGAAGTCGGTGATCGCCCGGGTCCGCCGCACCGGCACGACGCACCAGGTGATGGGCTTCGTGCTCAACGACGGAACGCCGCTCCGGTCGGTCGAAGTAAAGATCGACGACGGGCCGTGGCAGCGCGCGACGCTCGATCCGGCGAACACGCAGTACTCATGGAAGCTGTTCTCGCTATCGCTGGGAGGGTGCGGCACCGGGTGAGCACACCCTGGTCTCGCGGGTCACCGATGCCAACGGCGAGGTGCAGCCGACGGTCGCCGAGCTCGCGCGCAAGAAGACGTTCCTCGAGGACAACTCCCAGTTCCCGCGAAAGATCACGATCGGGTGAGCACGCCGCCGATCACCGTCTACCAGAAGCCGACCTGCAGCACCTGCCGCGCCGTGCACGCGGCGCTGCGCGAGTCGGGTGTCGACTTCACCGCGGTCGACTACTACACCGATCCGATTCCGGAGACGATGCTGCGCCAGCTGCTGCGCAAGATGGCGATCTCGCCGCGCGAGCTGCTGCGGACGCGTGAGACCATCTACAGGACGCTGCGCCTCGGTGAGCGTGACGTCAGCGATGACGAGCTGATCGCGCTGATGGTGAAGCATCCGGATCTGATCCAGCGGCCGATCGTCGAGAAGGGGGACCGCGCGATCCTGGCCCGCCCTGCCGAGCGGCTGCGCGAGATTCTCTGATCGGCGGGCCTGCCGTGCTCGCCGCGCTCGCCCTCAGAAATCGACCGACGCGCTGATCTTGGCAAACCGTGGTGACATCACCGAGGTCGGCACCAGCCAGCGGCCGTTCGGGGTGAACGACTGGTTGTAGTTCAGGATCGGGTTGGCGTTGAGCAGGTTGTAGAAATCGACGCCGATATTGCTGCGGGTGCGGCCGAACCTGAGCACCTTGCCGATGCGCAGATCGATCTCGTTGGAGCGGGCGCCGAACCGCTCGCCCGGCTGCAGCAGGTTGACCGTCACGTTCGGCGCACCGCCGGCGAGCGGCCGCCCGAGCGTCTCCGCCACCACCGCGGTGCTGACCGCATAGTTGGCAGCGAGCGGGGTGCCCTGGTCGCTGCGGAAGGTGGCGCTCACCAGCACGTCGACCCTCGGCACGGTGTACGCCGCCAGGCCGCTGACGCGGGTGATGAAGCCCGGATCGTTGTGGCAGTACGGGTTGGCGGCGGCGGTTTCCGGCAGCACCGCGCGGATCTCGCAGGTGTCCTCCACCGTCTTGCCCGTGTTGACGCCGCCCTGGAAGGTCAGGCCCTGGCGTAGCCGCGCCGTCGCATTGACCAGCACGCCGTTGTAGACCGAGCTCCAGTCGCCGTACTTGTCGGCGCGGGTGGTGAAGGGCTCCACCTGCCCCTGCTTGCTGGGATTGACGTTGTAGAGACCGGACACGACGTAGCCGCCACCGCCGGGCAGCCGGGAATCTTGTGGTGCGGTGATGCTGAACGGGTCGTAGTCGGCGGTGGTGACCGCGAGATTGTCCTGCAGCGTGAAGCCCTGGAGCCAGCGACGGAAATACCCGACCTCGAGCGAGACGCCGGTCGTGACCTTCTGCTGCACCGAGAAGCCAATCTGCCAGTCGCTCGGCCGCACGCCCCAGCCCCCCAACACGTCGGGATCGTAGGTGCCGCTCACTACGGAACGGCCGAAGTTGTTGTTGCTGAGCGCGCCGCAGACATCGCCGCCGGCGCTCCGGTGGTCCTGCGCCACCGGGTTCAGCAAGTCGCACTCGGGCGTGTAGTTGCCATTGCTGTCGGTCCAGGGGCGGGTGACGGTCAGCGCACCGAGGTTGCCGATGCCGGCGATGTTCAGCACCGGGTTGGTCGCCGCGTACATCGTGTCGTTGCTGGCGCCGGCGAGATACTTGCCGACGTTGAACTTGATCGCGGTGCTGGCGTTGCCGAACAGGTCGTAGGCGACGCCGCCGCGCGGCGACACGTCGTAGTAGCCGCGGACGCCGGGCTGCGCCGGGATGGTCATCGCGGTCGGCAGGAAGCGGGTCGCCTGGATGCGCTGTTCGGGGAAGTAGCTCCAGGCATGGTCATACCGCAGCGCCCCCTGCAGCGTCAGACGGTCCAGCGTCCACTGCTCCTGCGCATAGAACGCGTCGTTCCGCGTCCGCTGCTTCGGCGAGTACGGCTTCAGGTCGAAGGTCAGCTGGTTCGGGATGCCGTTGTTCAGCCGGTACTGCAGGTGCGTGTCGTTGCTGAAGTAGGTCTGGTCGAGGGCGCTGCGAATGCCGATGTAGCCGAACTTCATGCTCTGCGCGCCGGTGACGTAGGACAGCGACGCGCGCGCGTTGACGACGAACTGCTTGTTCATCGCCCACTGCTGCGAACCGTAGGTCAGGTTCTGGATGTTGCCGTTGTTGGCGCAACCGGCCGTGCACTGCTCCACCATGCGCGGGATACCGCGCGTCGGGTTGCCAGGCATCTCCTGGCCGCCGTAGTGCGAGGCATAGGTGCCGACGCCGGCATCGAGCAGCAACCGGTTCGAGATCGGTGAGGTCCACGTGCCCTGCTGCACGCGTTGACGCGCGAAGCCGTCGCCGGCATAGCCGCCGGTCTCCGGCGATGTCGTGGCGGTCGCGACGCCAGCCGATCCGGCCACTCCCGGCGCGCCCCCGATCACCCAGCCGTCCGGCGAATGCCGGCACGCATCGGCGTCGGCCGTTGCCGCCGCCCCCTGGCACGGGTGCTGCTCGTCCCAGAACAGGTTGAACTTGTCGCGGCTGGTCGGCTGCACCGTCATCCGCAGGCCGACGATCATCCAGCTGCCGGCAGTCGCCGCCTGCCGCGTGACGTCTGGCTCATAGGTGAACTTCGTCGGGTCGCCGGCATTCTTGTTGGCGAACATGCCGGGCACCGCCTGCCAGCTGCCCTCGTTGCGGACGTTGAGGAAGTACCAGACGCGATCCTTCAGGATCGGCCCACCGAGTCCGGTCGTCACGTCCCACAACTTGAGCAGGTTGCCGGGCGCACTCAGGCCCGCCGTCTTCAGTTCGTCGGTGTAGTTGCTGCCGACCATCGCACTGTTTACCCCGGCGACGTAGACGTTGCCCTTGAAGGAGTTGCCTCCCGTCTTCGGCACGATGTTCATCGTCGGACCGCCGACCTCCGCTTCGCCGAGCCCGCCCGAACTGCTGAACGTGACTTCCTGGCTGTTGCCGACGTCGGCGACGTAGTTCGAGGTACCGCCGGTACTGAGCGCCGCACCGACGTTGAGGCCATCCACCTGCAGCCGCCCCTCGGCGGCGCGGCCGCCCGGACCACTGAAGGTGGCGTTGCCGACCACCACCTGCACGTCCCGCGAGCCGCCGGTGGCGGCCGGCATCAGCAGGAAAAGGGAGGCGTAGGCGCGTCCCGTCGGCAGGTCGGCGATGACGGCGCCGGCGACCGTCGTTTCACGCCTGATGCTCTGCACGTCGACGATCGGCGCCTCGCCGGTGACGGTGACCGTTTCCTCGAGCGCTCCGACCCGCAGGTCGCCATCAACCTTGGCGACAAAGGTGCCCGTCAGTTCGACGCCCTCGCGCTTGACGACGCTGAAGCCGGTGAGCGTGAAGGTCACGGTATAAGTGCCAGGACGCAGGTCGACGATGCGATACTGCCCTGAGCCGTCGGTCACGACGGTGCGGACCCGCTCGATCAGCGCCGGGCTTGCCGCTTCAACGGTGACACCGGGCAAGACCGCGCCCGAGGCGTCCTTGACGACGCCGGTAATGGTGCCCTGGGCGCGCGCGACGGCGGGCGCCAGCAGCAGCACGAACGCCAGCACGACGAGTCTCTGGACGGTCCGCATGTGTCCTCCTGGAATCGCGATAGCTACCCGCGTGTCGAGGCTGATGGCGCGGAATATAGCACTTCCGCGTCGCCGCGGCGTGAGCGCGCCACGGCTGCTGCGGACGCGTGCGGCCGTGGTAACGTCTCGCCCGGCATGAACATCGATCCGTTCCTCGGCTGGGTGGAATCGACCGCGCTCAGCCAGTGGGTGACAGGCTCGCCGTCGCTGCTCGCGTTCCCCGGCATCCTGACGCTGCATGCGATCGGAATGGGGTTTGCCGTCGGCATCAGCGCCATCCTCGACCTGCGCATCCTCGGCGTCGCCCCTGGGATCCCGATCGAGGAGATCCGCCGCTTCCTGCCGATCCTCTGGCTCGGCTTCTGGGTCAACCTCATCTCCGGCGTCCTGCTGGTGATCGGCTACCCGACCAAGGCGCTGACCAACCCGGTGTTCTACCTGAAGCTGCTGTTCATCCTCGGCGGCATGGCGCTGCTGCTGCGCATCGGCCGCGTCGCCTTCACCGAGAGGACACGACAGCCAACGGCCGACGGCGGTCGCTTGCGGTCGCTGCGTCCGCTGGCGATCGCCTCTCTCCTGTGCTGGAGCGGGGCGATCACGGCGGGCCGCCTGCTGGCCTACACCTACACCCGCTTGCACGTGATGCCCTGAACATGGCGCCATTTCAGATCTGGCTGGTGACGACGATCGGTGGCCGCTCGGCGATTGCGGCGATGATGCGCACGGCATGGGCCTGGCCGCTGGCGGAGAGCGTGCACTTCCTTGGCTTGTGCCTGCTGATCGGCGGCGTCGGCCTCTTCGATCTCCGCCTGCTGGGAATCGGTCGGCGGGTGCCGATTGCCGCCATGCACCGACTCATTCCGTGGGGCATCGCCGGCTTCGCCATCACTGCCGCCAGCGGCGTGCTGTTCCTGCTCACGGAGCCGGACCAGTACATCTACAACTCGTCGTTCCACTGGAAGGTGTTGTTCATCGCCATCGCCGGTGGCAATGCCGGAGTTTTCTACCTGACGTCGTGGCGGCTGGTGTTCGGCGGCGAGCCGGTGCAGGATGCGCCGCGCCGCGCCAAGATCATTGCCGCGATCTCCCTGTCGGCCTGGGTGGCGGTGATCGTATTCGGCCGCCTGATCACCTGGTACCGTCCGGCACCCTGCGGGCCAGGCGGCCTCGGCTGGCTGCTCGCGTGTGCGCCGTAAATAATGCTCAATGCGGAATGGCCAAAGGCAATGCTGAACCACAAACTCCATGACACACGGACGTCCACCGGGCGGGCGGCACGTCGAGCTCGGTGCGTCGTCATCCTCTCGGTCGCATGTGCTGCCACGCTCGTCGCGTCGTGCCGCCGACCCGGGGGTGCGGCCGAGGCGCCGCGCTCGGATGCCGCGCCGAACGTGACGCAGTTCCTGGCCGAGGCCAACGAACGGCTGCTGGCGCTCAGCAATGCGGCCAACGAGGCTGGGTGGGTCCAGGACACCTACATCACGCGGGATACGCAAGCGATCGCCGCGCGGGCGAACGAGGCCTTCGTCAATGCGGTCACGGACTACGCCAAGCAGGCGGCCGCCTTTCCGCCCGATGTCGGCTCGCCGCTCGAGCGCCGGCAACTGACCGTGTTGAAGAACACGATGACCATGGCCGGCCCGGCCGATCCCAAGAAAGTTGCCGAGTTGACGACCATCGCCGCACGGATGGCCGGACAGTACGGCGCCGGGAAGTTCTGCCCGGCCGGCGAAGGCGGCGAGAGCTGTCTCGACGTCGAAGCCGTGACCAAGGTACTGGCCGACAATCGCGATCCGAATCGGCTCCGCGAGGTGTGGGAAGGCTGGCAGACAGTCGGTACGCCAATGAAGCAGGACTACGCGCGCTTCGTCGAGCTGTCCAACGAAGGGGCGCGGGACGTCGGGTTCAAGGACACGGGCGACATGTGGAAGTCCCGCTACGACATGCCCGCCGATGCGTTGGCGCGCGAGCTCGATCGCCTCTGGGACCAGTTGCGGCCGCTGTACCTATCGCTGCACGCGCACGTGCGGGCCCGCCTGCACGACACCTACGGCAACGAGGTGCCGCTCGACGGCCCGATCCCGGCACACCTGCTCGGCAACATCTGGGCCCAGGACTGGACCAACGTCTACGACCTGGTGGCACCCCGCACCGGGTCGCGCGGCGTGCCGCTCGACGCCATCCTGAAGGGGCGCAAAGTGGCGCCGCTCGACATGGCGCGCATCGGCGAGCGCTTCTTCACCTCGCTCGGCTTCGCGGCGCTGCCGCCGACCTTCTGGGAGCGGTCGCTGTTCGTCAAGCCGCGCGACCGCGAGGTGGTCTGTCACGCCAGCGCATGGGACGTCGACAACGAGGACGACCTGCGCATCAAGATGTGCATCGATCCGACGGCGGAGGACTTCAGCACCATCCATCACGAGTTAGGCCACAACTTCTACCAGCGGGCCTACGCGCAGCAACCGATGACCCTGCGCGACAGTGCCAACGACGGCTTTCACGAGGCCGTCGGCGACACCATCGCCCTGTCCGTGACGCCCGAGTACCTCGTGAAGATCGGCTTGCTGACGGCGGCGCCCGACACCTCGGGTGACATCCCGCTGCTGATGGACAAGGCGCTCGAGAAGCTCGCGTTCCTGCCGTTCGGCCTGGTCATCGATCGCTGGCGCTGGTCGGTGTTCAGCGGCGAGGTCGCGCCGGGCGCCTACAACACGACCTGGTGGGATCTGCGCGAGCGCTACCAGGGCATTCGCCCCCCGGCCGCCCGCGGCGAGGAGTTCTTCGATCCGGGGGCCAAGTATCACGTGCCGGCCAATACGCCCTACACGCGCTACTTCCTGGCCGCCGGTGCTGCAATTCCAGTTTCATCGTGCGCTGGCCAGGGAAGCGGGCTGCACGCTGCCGCTGCATCGCTGTTCGATTTACGGCAACGTCGCGGCTGGTGAGCGGCTCCAGCGTGCGCTGGCGATGGGCGCCTCCCGGCCGTGGCCCGACGTGCTCGAGGCGCTGACCGGACAGCGGGAGATGGATGCCGGCGCCATGGCGGAGTACTTCGCGCCGCTCAAGGGCTGGCTCGACGAACAGAACAAGGGCCGCACCATCGGCTGGTAGCCGCACCATGGCCGGCATCTTCATCAGCTATCGGCGCGAGGACGCCGGCGGCCATGCCGGCCGCCTGTGCGATCGGCTGACGACGCGCTTTGGCGACGACCGCGTTTTCATGGATATCCAGGACATCAAGCCTGGCCAGAACTTCGAGCATTCGATTGACGCCACCATGGCCGGCTGCGACTGCGTCCTGGCGGTGATCGGGCCGCGCTGGCTGGAATCGGTCCGCGCACGGACCGGCAGCGAGGACTTCGTCCGCCGCGAGCTGGCAGCGGCGCTGGCGCGGAACGTCACGCTCATCCCGGTGCTCGTCGGCGGCGCCCGCATGCCGTCGCGCGAGGCGCTGCCGCCAGAGCTTGCACCGCTGGCGCGGCGGAACGCCATCGACGTGCGCGACGACCATTTCGACGACGATGTCAGCCGCCTCCTCGCGTCGCTCGATGCGTCGGTTGGCGCCACGCCCGGCGCCGCGCCGCCGCATCCCCGACGGCGGGCGCGGTGGCGCGTCGCGGCGATCGCCTGCCTGGCGGCGATGGCGGCCGCGGCCGCGACCCTTGCCGGCAGCGGCTACTGGCGCCTCGAGGAACCGGTCCCGCTCACTGAGCCGCCGCCGATCGCCGGCGCCTGGATCGCCGAGATGCAGAAACCGGGACAGCGCCCCTACCGCATCCGTCTCGAGTTTCACGGCAGTGCGGCCGATTACACGGGGACCGTGCACTACCCCACCGGGGACGGGATCGTTCGTGACCTCGTCCTGAACGGGACGGCCCTCACCTTCATCACCGAGCACCTGCCGCAATTCGAAACCTCGCCGGCGACCATCCGCTACCAGGGCCAGGTGACCGGTGAGGAGCTGCGGCTGCGCGCGACGGACAGCGCCGGCGTCGCCACCGGCACCGCTCGACGCGCACCGCCGCCGCCCCGCTGACGGGAGGCGGCACGCGAGTTCGCGTAAGATTCGGAACGTCGCCTGTACACCGTCATGCCAAGCCCGCCGCAATCCACCGTGATCCCCGGTCGCCTGCCGATAAGCGATGTGGCCGCGGCCGCGGGGATTCATCCGGACGAATTCGAGAGCTTCGGCCCGACGCGCGGCAAGGTGTCGCTGGCGATTCTCGACCGCCTGCGCGAGCGCCCCGACGGCAAGCTGGTCATCGTCACCGCGGTGACCCCGACCAAGGCGGGTGAAGGCAAGACCACCACCAGCATCGCCCTCACTGAAGGGCTCGGGCGCATCGGCCGCAACGTCATGCTGTGCCTGCGCGAGCCGTCGATGGGGCCGGTCTTCGGCACCAAGGGCGGCGGCACCGGCGGCGGCCGCGCGCAACTGGTGCCGATGGAGGAGATTAACCTCCACTTCAACGGCGACTTCCACGCGGTCTCGGGCGCGCACAACCTGCTCGCCGCGGCGCTCGAGGCGTCCCTCTACCACGGCAACCCGCTGAGCATCGACCCGATGACCGTCACCTGGCCGCGGGCGATGGACATGAACGAACGCCAGCTGCGCTACTCCGTCTCCGGATTGGGCGGCAAGGCGCACGGCGTGCCGCGCGAAAGCCAGTTCGTGATCACTGCCGCCTCGGAGGTCATGGCTGCGCTCGCGCTCGCCGGCGATCTCCGCGACCTCCGCCGTCGGCTCGGCCGCATCGTCGTCGCTGCGACCGTCGACGGCAGGCCGGTCACCGCCGACGACCTGCAGGTCGCCGGCGCCATGACGGTGATCATGAAGGAGGCGATCAAGCCGAACATCGTCCAGACGATGGAGGGGCAGCCGACGCTGGTGCACGCTGGCCCGTTCGGCAACATCGCGCACGGGGCGAACTCGATCATCGCCGACCGCGTCGCGCTCAAGCTTGCCGACTACGTGGTCACCGAGGCGGGCTTTGCCAGCGATCTTGGCTTCCAGAAGTTCTGTGACATCGTCTGCCGCACCGCACGGATCCACCCGAGTGCGGCGGTCCTGGTCACGACCGTGCGCGCCACCAAATCACACGGTGACGTGCCGTTTGCGCAGCTGACGACCGAAGACCTCGGCGCGATTCGCCGCGGCGCCGACAACCTTGCCGCACACGTGGAGATCGTCCGGCGCTACGGCCTGCCCTGCGTCGTCACCATCAACCGCTTCCCCACCGATACCGACGCCGAAATGGCGTTGATGCGTGAACTCGCGCTCGCCGCCGGCGCCGACGTCGTTGTCCCGCACGACGGGTTCTCGCGCGGCGGCGAAGGCGCGTCTGAACTTGCGGCGGCGGTGGTGCAGGCGTGCGACAAGCCGAATGCGTTCGCCTGGCTGACGCCGGAAGGCACGCCGGTCGAACAGCAAATCGAAGCGATCGCCACGCTGCTATACGGCGCTGACGGGATCGACCTGCAGATGGGGGCGTTGAAGGATCTGGAGCGTGTCCGCGCGCTCGGGCTGGGGCAGGCGCCGGTGTGCATGGCAAAAACGCACTTGTCGCTGTCGCACGATCCCTCGCTGCGCAACCGGCCCACCGGCTTCATCCTGCCGGTGCGTGGCCTTGTCCCAAGCACCGGCGCCGGCTTCGTCGTCGTGCTGTGCGGCGAGATGCAGCGGATGCCCGGCCTCGGCAGGACGCCGGCGTTCAAGGGCATCGACATCGACGAGAACGGCCGGACCGTCGGGCTGACCTGAACGGAAATGTCCAACCGCCTGCTCATCGTTTCGAACCGGCTGCCGATTACCACGACCATCGACGGCGATCGCGTCACGTTCGCGCAGACCGCCGGTGGGCTGGCGACCGGGTTGCGCGGCTTCCATGAGAAAACCGGCGGGCTCTGGATCGGCTGGCCGGGGACGGCGGCCGACCTGTCGGCAACTGCGGCAGACGCGCTGACCGACGAGCTGCGAGGCGCCGGCATCGCCCCGGTGTTTCTCACCGGTGAGGAACTGCGCGAGTATTATCAGGAGTTCTCGAACGGCGTGCTCTGGCCGGTGTTCCACTACCTGCTCGAGCGGCTGCCACTCGCGCCGTCCTCGTGGTCGACCTACCGGCAGGTCAACGAAAAGTTCGCCGACCGGATTGCTGCCGAATACCGCGACGGCGACATCATCTGGGTCCACGACTACCAACTGCTGCTGGTCCCCGGCCTGGTACGTGAGCGGCTGCCCGAGGCACGAATCGGGTTCTTTCTGCACATTCCGTTTCCTGCCGCCGAAGTGTTCCGCATCCTGCCGTGGCGGGAAGAGATCCTGCGCAGCCTGCTGGGTGCGGACCTGGTCGGGTTTCACACGCACGGTTACCTCGAGCACTTCGCCGCCGCCGTCGCTGCGCTGCCCGATCTCGACCCGGAAGAGGATCATGTCTGGATCAACGGCCGGCTGGTACGGTTCGGCGCCTTCCCGATGGGCATCGACGCCGCACGGTTCGAGGAGATCGCCGGGAGCGAGGACACCGCGGCGGCCGTGCGCACGCTTAAGGAGCAAGCGGGCGGTCGGACGCTGGTCGTCTCGGTCGATCGGCTCGACTACACCAAGGGGATCCGCCAGCGCCTGGTCGCGTTCGAGTCGCTGCTCGCCGATCCGGAACTGCGCGACCGGATTCGACTCGTCCAGGTCGCCGCCCCCTCGCGCGAGGAGGTGCGCAGCTACCAGGACTTCCGTCGAGACATCGAGGAGATGATTGGCGGGATCAACGGCCGCTACGGCACACTGAGCTCGGTACCGATTCACTACCTTTACCAGACGACCCCGCCCGAACAGCTCGTGCCGCTCTACCTGGCAGCAGACGTCATGCTGGTGACCCCGCTCCGCGACGGCATGAACCTGGTCGCCAAAGAATTCATCGCGTCACGGCTCGACGATCAGGGCGTGCTCGTGCTGAGCGAATTTGCCGGCGCGGCCGAAGAGCTGCGCGAAGCCGTGATCGTCAACGCGCACGACGTGACCTCGATTGCCGAGGGCATCCGCCGCGCGATGACGCTGCCTGCGGAGGCACAGCGGCAGCGGATGCGGTCGTTGCGGCGCCGTGTCGTCACGTTCGACGTGCATCGCTGGGCGGCAGACTTCCTGGATGCGCTGACGCAGGAGCCGGCGGCGGAGCGCGCCGACCCGGTCGCGCGAGAGCTGGACGAGGCACTCGCCGGTCTGCGGGAGACGGCGCCGCTGGCGGTCCTGCTCGACTACGACGGTACGCTGGTGCCGATTGCGCCGACGCCCGAGCAGGCGCAGCCGGACGTGGCACTGCCGGACCTGCTGGCGCGGCTGGTCGGGCGACCCGACACCAGCATCTTCGTCGTCAGCGGCCGGTCGCGTGACGATCTCGATCGCTGGTTCGGCGCTCTCCCGCTCGAGCTGTGGGCCGAACACGGCGCCTGGCGGCGGCCGGCAGCGTCACCGCAGTGGCAGCCGATGCTCGACCTGACCGAGCGCGCCTGGATCGACATCGCGCGCGAGGTGATGGAGGACTTCGCCTATCGGACGCCCGGTGCCTTCGTCGAGGCGAAGTCGGCGGCGATCGCCTGGCACTACCGCAAAGCGGCGCGCGGACTCGGCCGCGCCAAAGCCGGCGACCTCCGCGTCGCCTTGTCGCGCGCGCTCGCCGAGCACCCTGTCGAGATCCTCGAAGGCAAGAAGGTGCTCGAAGTTCGCCGCCGCGGCGCCACCAAGGGCGCGGTCGTGCAGCACGTCCTCGCCTCTCGGCCGACGCCCGCGGCAATCCTGGCTGTCGGCGACGACCGTACCGACGAGGAGATGTTCGCGGCGCTACCGAAGTCCGCCGTCACGATCCGCGTCGGCGGCGGCGCGACAATCGCGCGCTACCGGTTGCGCAACGCCGCGGCCGTGCGCACGATGCTCGAGTCGCTCCTCTGAACTACTTCTCCCGCCATTCCCTTCTCAACTTTCCACTTCTCCATCAGCCTCCCGCGATGGCGCCGACGACGACGAACGGCTCTACACCCGTGGCCACCGCCTCGGGCAGCCGCGTGCCGGCCTGCTCATGTGAGAGGTCCTGTTCGCAGGCAAAGAACCGGACGAACGGCCGGCGCTGGTGCGTGACGTGGTCGCGAATGGTGCCGCACAGCACCGGGTAGCTCTGCTCCAGGGCGTCGAGCACGGCGCCGAGCGTCACGTCCTGGCCCGGGCAGACGGTCACCTCATCATCGACGCGCGCGAGCGTGCGGAGGTGGGCGGGAAGCACCACGCGCACGGTGGCCGGTGCTGGCGCTGTCATGGCAGGGTCTGCGCTTCAACCGAGACAACTGGCGGCAGGTCGTGCACGATCGCCTTCCAGGTATCGCCTGCGTCGGCCGACGCGTACACCTGGCCACCGGTCGTGCCGAAATAGACGCCGCACGAGTCGAGCGTATCGACCGACATCGCATCGCGGAGCACGTTGACGTAGCAGTCGCGCTGCGGCAGGCCATTGGTCAGCGGTTCCCACTCGTTGCCGCCCGAGCGGCTGCGGTAGACGCGGAGCTGGCCGTCGAGTGGGAAGTGCTCCGAGTCGCTCTTGATCGGCACAACGTAGATCGTCTCCGGCTCGTGCGCATGGACGTCGACGACGAAGCCGAAGTCGGTCGGGAGATTGCCGCTCACCTCGTGCCAGGAGTCTCCGGCATCGACGCTCCGCATGACGTCCCAGTGCTTCTGCATGTAGAGCACGTCGGGGCGCGAGCGGTGCATCGCCAGCCGATGCACGCAGTGGCCGATCTCGGCTTCCGGATCGGGGATGTACTGAGACCGCAAGCCGCGGTTGATCGGGCGCCAGGTCTGCCCGGCGTCGTCACTGCGAAACGCGCCCGCCGCTGAAATGGCGACGAAGATGCGGGACGCATTGGACGGGTCGAGCAGGATGGTGTGGAGGCAGAGCCCGCCGGCGCCCGGTTGCCACGCCGAGCCGGTGCCATGCCCCCGCAACCCAGGCAACTCCCCCCAGGTCTGGCCACCGTCAGTGCTCTTGAACAACGACGCATCCTCGACGCCGGCAAAGACGGTATCGGGGTCCGTCAACGACGGTTCGAGGTGCCAGACGCGCTTGAACTCCCACGGATGCGCCGTGCCGTCGTACCACTGGTGCGTCCCCGGCGTTCCTTCGTAGACGAACTTGTTGCCGACCGGCTGCCAGGTCTCGCCGCCGTCGTTGGATCGCTGCACGACCTGGCCGAACCAGCCGCTCGACTGCGATGCGTAGATCCGGTTCGGGTCTGCCGGTGACCCTTTCAGGTGATAGATCTCCCAGCCGGCAAAGTGCGGCCCGCTGACCTTCCAGGTTTCCCGCGCTCCGTCCGCCGTCAACACGAACGCACCTTTGCGCGTTCCCACCAGCAGCCGCACTCCGCTCATCCGGTCCTCCAGGGCACGATTGTAGTCGCTCGCGCCCTGAGCCAACTCCGAACCTCCCGAACGTTCAGTACGGACTCTTCCCCCCGGTCACGCCGTAGACTTCGCCGGTGACGTAGCGGGCGTCGTTCGAGGCGAGAAACACGAACACGGGTGCAATCTCGGCCGGTTGCGCCGCCCGCTCGAACGCGGTGTCGGCGCCGAACTTCTTCACGCTGTCCGGCGGCATGGTCGAAGGGATGAGCGGCGTCCACACCGGTCCGGGCGCCACGGCATTGACCCGCACGCTCTGCTTCATCGCCACATCCGAGAGTGCCTTGGTGAAGTTGACGATGGCGGCCTTGGTTGCGGCATAAGCGAGCAGCGTCGGACTCGGGTTGAACGCCTGGATCGAAGCAGTGTTGAGGATCACCCCGCCTGGTCTCATCTGCGGCAACGCCGCGCGGCAGAGCCAGAACATCGCGTAGATGTTCGTCTTGAACGTGCGATCGAACTCGTCCGACGAAATCTCCTGGATCTGCTCATGCGTCCGCTGGAACGCGGCGTTGTTGACGAGGATGTCGAGCTTGCCGAACTCGCGGACGGTGGCGTCGACCAGTGCGTTGCAATGTGATTCGCTGGTGATGTCGCCGCGCAGCACCAGGGCACGGCGGCCCGCCTGCTCGACCCAGCGCGCCGTCTCACGTGCGTCGTCGTCTTCTTCGAGGTAGCTGATCGCGACGTCGGCGCCCTCACGCGCGAAGGCGAGCGCAACGGCGCGGCCGATGCCACTATCGGCGCCGGTGATCAGGGCGACCCGCCCTGACAGGCGGCCGCTGCCGCGGTATGACGCCTCACCGTGGTCCGCCTGCGGCGACATCTCCGCTTCGTGGCCCGGCGGTTCGGTCGGTCGCTGTGGGTACTCCGGCTGTGGGCCTTGCGTTTTTGGGTCTGCCATAGTCCTCCAGTTGCGCGGCAAGCCGTTGCAGGTGTCCTGCCACGTCTGCGATCACTGTTCGCCATTCGCCCGGCTGCCGGAACAGTCGCATGGTCGAGGACCACGACCTATCGAGGCGACCTGGCGGACGTGCTGAACGACGCCAGACTCGCCGCCCGACTGGCTGCGGCCGGGCGCGGCGGCGTGGTTCGACCGCCGGATGCGCGCGCTGGAGCCGTTCGACGTGACGGTGACCTTCTGCTTCACGCCGGAGAGTGCCGGCATCCGTCCGCATCACACCAGCCCGCCGCGCAACGCCGCGCTGGCGGACAATCTCCAGATGAACCTGATCATTCTGGACCCATCGGAGCTGGCCCGCGGTGGCGCTGCCGTCCTCCACGACGCGCGCGCCGCTCACATGCGGGATGTGCTCCGCGTCGCGCCGGGCAGCGAGTTACGTATCGGCGTGCTCGACGGTCCAACTGGCAGAGCAACCGTTATCCGGGTCGACGAAGCGGCGATCGAACTGCGATGCACCTTTGCGGTGGAGGTCCCGGCACGACCGCGGATCGATCTGCTGCTCGCCCTGCCGCGGCCCAAAGTGATGCGGCGCCTCTGGGCACAGCTGGCGGCGATCGGCGTCGGCCGCATCCTGCTGACGAACGCCGAGCGGGTCGAGCGGAACTACTTCGACACCCACGTCCTTGACGCGGCGGTTTACCGCCCGCTGCTCATCGAGGGGTTGCAGCAGGCCCGGGACACCCGTCTCCCCCTCGTATCCGTCCACCGCCGCCTGAGGGTGCTAATCGAGGACGAACTGGAAGGGCTCAGCGATGGGTTGCGGGTCATGGCCGACCCGGCTGCGGCCGGTGCCGTCGCCAGCGTCGCCTCGGCGCCCCCCGGCGGGCGGCTGCTCCTGGCGATTGGACCCGAGGGCGGCTGGAGCCGGTTTGAACGGGACCTGCTGGCCTCGCGCGGCTTTCTGCCTGCCGGTATGGGCGCCAGGCCCCTGCGAACCGATACGGCCTGCATCGCCCTGCTCGCACTCGCGCACGAGGCACTGGCGAGGCCGGCGGCGCCGCCTGTGCCTGACGTGGAATAATTGTCAGGCCCATGCAAAGGACCGACGACCTCCGCATCACCAAGGTGCGGCCGCTGCTGCCGCCCGAAATCCTGCTGGAAGAACTGCCGATCTCCGAGGCGGCGTCGAACGTGGTTGCCAACACGCGGCGGGCCATCGCCGACGCCATCGACGGCCGAGATTCGCGCTTCGTGCTGATTGCCGGCCCCTGCTCGATCCACGACACCGCAGCAGCGCTCGATTATGCCGGCCGGCTGCAGGCGATGGCCCGTCCGTTCGCCAACGAGCTCATCGTCGTGATGCGGTGCTACTTCGAGAAGCCGCGCACCACTGTCGGTTGGAAGGGATTGATCAACGATCCGGACCTGAACGAGAGCTATCACATCAACAAGGGGTTGCGGCTGGCGCGGCGGTTGTTGCTCGACGTCAACGACATGGGGCTGCCTACCGGCTCCGAATTTCTCGACACGCAGATCCCGCAGCACATCGCCGACCTCATCTCGTGGGCCGCGGTCGGCGCCAGGACGACCGAAAGCCAGGTGCATCGTGAGCTCGCATCAGGGCTGTCGATGCCGGTCGGCTTCAAGAACGGCACCGACGGGACGACACAGACGGCAGTCGACGCCGTCATGTCCGCCCGGTCGTCACACCTGTTTCCGTCTGTCACGAAGCAGGGCGTCTCCGCCATCTTCGAAACCTCCGGCAATGACACCTGCCACGTCATCCTGCGCGGCGGCGCCCGCACCGGCCCCAACTACGACGCGGTGGCGGTGCGCGAGGTGTGCGGACGGCTCGAGAAATGCGGCCTGCGTCAGACGACGATGATCGACTGCTCGCATGGCAACAGCCAGAAGGATCATCGCCGGCAGGCCGAGGTGGCGGCGGCCATCGCGGAGCAAGTGGCCGCCGGCTCGCCGCACATCTTCGGCGCCATGCTCGAGAGCCACCTGGTGGAAGGGCGGCAGGACCACCGCCCCGGCCGCCCGTCCGTTTACGGGCAGAGCATCACCGACGCGTGCATCTCCCTCGAGCAGACGGAGCCGTTGCTGGAGCTGTTCGCGCGCGCACAGCAGGCGCGGCAACAGGCCGCGCTCACCCGGTAACCGAGCCCCCGCCGCTGCGCGCAGCGCCGTGCGCTAATCGCTATGCGCTAGTCTTTATGCGGCCGCGCCTCGATGTTAGTCAGCATCGTCGGCGCGGTGGCAAAGTTTTCGAGTTCGATCGTCTTGCCGCGTGCCGTGATGCGGGTCGCGTACGAGAGGGTGCCCTTGCCCTTGCCTTCGCGGTCGAACTGCATCTGGATGACCGTGAACGGATACTGCAGGGTGCGGTTGCCGCTGGTGGTCTCCCAGAAGCCGATTGGCCGGTCGGTGGCAAGGACGACGCTGCGGCCGCCGTCTTCCGTCGGCGTCTGTGCCGCGAAGCGCAGGTCATAGCCGAGCGAGTCGGGAGTCTTGATGATGCCGACCGATTTGGCGTCCATCAGCTCCTCCAGGAGCGCGTCAGCGCCCTTCTTCACCAGCGTGTCGACGAGCCGATTCCGCTCAGCTTCGGTCGACCACCGGCTGACCTGGATCTGAACGACGTTGGCGCCGGCGCCGAACTCGTTGTTGGTGATGGCCGTGGCGGTGAAGTCCTCCTTGGTGCCGTTGGTCTGGGCGGTCAGCCACGGGCTCGACAGTACCAACAGGGCGAGGACGGCGGACGATGCGGTGCGAGCTCCCTTAAACATGTCGATCTCCTATCTAGCGAGATCCGTTACAGGAACGATGCCGAACGCCCGTGGATGACGGCACGAACACGTCCAAGGCTCAATGCTCGACGGCATTGAGCATTGCGCATTGGGCCTTGATTACGGGATGCACTCGGGCGCGCGCATGGTGCGGTTCACCGCCTCGTTCTTCTCGCGGGTGAACTCGAAGAGCGCGATACCCTCCTCGCGGAAGAAGACGCAGAACGACGCGAGCGCGTCGGGCGGCAGCGCCAGGGCGGCGATATCCACCGATTCGAGCTGTCGTTGGGCGGCCGGAAAGTCGAGGACCTCCGGATTCTTTCCCCGCTCCCAGTTCACCGGTGCCCCAAGACGCCCCTGCGTGCCGAAGCGCCAGTAGAGATTCGGCGCGACGCTCTGGGCGTTGACGCGAATCCACCAGCCGTCCCGCTGCGGCGCCTGCGCCGCCGCCGCCGGGCGGTTGCGCTGCGCGTCGGCAGTCACACCGGCTGCGCCCACGATCACCACCGCCAGCAGAATTCCTGTCCGTACCATCGTCATCGCGACCCCTTCTCCATCCGACTCCATCCGTATGCCCGGGTGCGCGACCTCTGCAACCGGATCGGTTGGCGGCCACCGCTGGATGAGTCACCACGCGACCGAGGGCGCGCGGCAGAGATGACACATCTGGCGAACTGTCACCAGCATTCTAACGCCTGGTGATGACCTTCGACGTCAGCACCGATGCCAACACCCGACCAAGTCACGTCCAGAACCGGATGGCGCAGGCGCGCCCAACCTGCCCGACGAAGTGAACGCATTCGGCCTGACGTGCGCAAGTCGACCGGGTTGCCGCTGATGGTGATGCAGCTCACCTCGCCGGGGCGTCCAAAGACGCGCTGGTCCTGTCGAACTACTCGCCGCACTCGTGGAGATCTACCGCGCGCTCGGCGGCGGGTGGGAATAACGGCCGGCCCGGCGCGGGCCGCCTATTCCCACTTGCCGATCACCTTGCCGTCCGGGAACTTCGCGCCGACAAAGCCGCCGGCCGGTGAGCCGTTGTGCATCGGGTTGAGGCGGATGGTGACCTTCTCGCCGGCAGGGAAGGTCGACGGCCGGTAGCCCTGGCGGCCCAACTGGTTCGGGCTGCCCCACTCGACGCTCCACTCCACCTTCCCCTTCGCCGGATCGTCGACGTCCACCTGGATCCAGGTGTGCGGGTTCTTGAACTGGAACTCCTTGATCGTGCCGGTAATCTCGGTCACCCGGGTCTGGTCGAAACCGGCGCCGGAGTGATGCGCGGCCGATGGTGCGACCAGCGTCGGCAGCAGCATCAGCACTGTCGCGAGGACGAGCGCGCCGCGGGATCGCGTGCGGGGTGTCATTGATCCATCCTCCCTTTCCAGCGTCTCATTTCGCCAGCGGTTTGCCATCCGGGCCGAGCACCTGCGTCTCGCCCGTGACGGGATCGACCGGGTTGCGGTTGTTCTCGGCGCAGCCATAGTCATAGAGCCGGGTGCCGGCCGGCTGCTTGCGGAACTGCTTGGTCACGATCCACGGCTTGGTGAGCGCCTTCGGATCCTCGATGGTCATCTGCACCTGGATGGTCGTCGGATCGATCTTGCGCATGCGGGTCGTCGCGTGCGACTTGTCGCTCAGCACGAGGCCGGTGCGGTCGAGGATCACGTCGCCATCGCGCGAGCCCTTCAGGGCGCGGGTGGTGAAGATGAGCGTGTCGCCTTCCCAATGACCGACAGAGTCGCCGGTGTAGGTCTCCCACTGGTCGGCGAGGTGCGGCCGGCCGTCGGTGTAGACGCGCATGACGTTCGGGCCGTTCTCCGTCAGGATCCAGAACTGCTCGGGCCGGACGACGAATTCGTACGGGTCCGGCATGTTGAACATGCGGGGGAACCCGACCGGGACGCCGCAGTTCGTCTGGGTATCCGGAAACAGCCCCTTGTCGCGGAGGGCCAGGTTCCTGGCGTAGATGGCTTCCCACTCGGCGTTGTAAGGAGGGTGTTCGCGGACACCCGGCGTAATCGAGCCGCCGGTGCCGGTCTGGGTCGCCGCGTCGAACACGGTGCCGCCAACCATCGCCCACGCGCCGCTCCAGTCGGGCAGCTTGTCGTAGCCTACCGCCTGCGACGCGCCCGGCTGCTGTGCAGCAGGCTGCTGCGCCCGCGCGAGCGGCGGAGCGGTCGCGGCCAGCGTCAACAGCCCGAGAATCGCCGCCACCCGCCGTGCTGGTCTGCATCTCGTCATGCTCTGCTCCCCTGCTGCGCCGGCTAGTATCCACCAGTTCGACCGACCGCGCACGCCGGTTCCGCTGCAGCCGCCGGCACGCGTCTTTCATCAGCAAAGAGGGTGCACCGGCTCAACGACAAGGCCATTCTGTTCCTGCCGCCGGCCACGGTGGAAGCTGAAGCGCTGAAGCAGATCGAGAACACGGCGTCGATGGGCTTCATCTTCAAGCACGTCGCGGTCATGCCCGACTGCCACTACGGCAAGGGGGCGACGGTCGGCACGGTGATCGCCACCCGCGGCGCCATCATTCCGGCGGCGGTCGGCGTCGATATCGGCTGCGGCATGATCGCCGTCAAGACGCCGCTCAAGCGCAGTGAGATCACCAACCCGGCAGCGCTGCGCCACGGCATCGAGAGCCGGATTCCGATGAGCGCCGGCAAGAACAACAAGATGCTATCGGCCAGCGCTGCGCCACGCGTCGCGCACCTGGAGAGGCTCGCCAGGCGCGATTACGCCGCGATTCATTCAGCGTGGAAGCTGCAGCTCGGCACGCTCGGCGGCGGCAATCACTTCATCGAACTGGCCACCGACGAAGAGAACACGGTCTGGGCGACCCTGCACTCGGGCTCCCGCGGCATCGGCAACAAGATTGGCAGCCTCTACATCAAGAAGGCGCAGCAGCAGGCAGCGAAGAAGGGGGTGGCACTGCCGGATCGCGACCTCGCCTACCTTGAGGAAGGCACGCAGGAGTTCGACGACTACGTGCGCGATCTGCGCTGGGCGCAGGAGTTCGCCCGACTCAACCGCGACGAGATGATGGATCGCGTCATGGCGCTGCTGAGCGACGCCCTGTTCGGCACACCTTCGCGGACCGCGGAATTGGAAGCGCAGCGCATCAACTGCCATCACAACTTCAGCCAGGTCGAGACTCACTTCGGTGAGCCGGTGTGGGTCACCCGCAAGGGCGCGATCGAGGCCAGGCGCGACATGTGGGCGATGATCCCAGGCTCTATGGGCACCCGCAGCTACATCGTCACCGGGCTGGAGAACCCGATGGCCTTCAACTCGGCGCCGCACGGTGCCGGCCGGCGCTACTCACGCACCGCCGCCCGCAAGCTGTTCACGATGCGCGACCTCGAACAGGCGATGCAGGGCATCGAGTTCCGCCATTCGCACGTGCTGCTCGACGAAATTCCCGGCGCCTACAAGGACATCGACGAGGTGATGGGGAATGCGAAGTCGCTGGTCGAGATCCGGCACACGCTGAAGCAATTCCTCAACGTCAAAGGGGACTGATCGAGGCGAGCTGCCGAGCGAGCCGATCGAAGTTCTGCTCATTGGCGGCGGCCAGGTACGGTTGCAGCCGCTCCGCCTCGGCCGGCGAGTCGAACCACATGCGCCAAGTGAGCCGCGTGCCGGCCGCCTCGTCGACGTAGGTCATCTCGAGGCGGAAGTCATGGCCGGGTTGATGGTGCTGCAGGATGATGTGCTCATCCGGCAGCACCGCGATGAACTCGTTGGCCATCTCGTAGGCGGCGCCGTCGGGCCCGTGCATCGCGAACCGCCACACCTGGCCTGGCCTCGGATCGAAGGCCGTGAAGGTGTTGGTGAAGCCCTCGGGCCCCCACCAGCGTGCCAGAATGTCGGCGTCCATGAAGGCGCGGAACAACACAGCGCGCGGCACAGGGAAGACGCGCGTGGTCGCGACGTGCGGCTCGTTCACCGCCTCAATCCCGGCATACGTCGCCGAGGAAGCCACCGCCGCCGCAGTACTTCGGATCCTGCAGTTGGATCGACAGGCCGTCGGGATCGGCGAAGTAGAGCTCCGGCGTCCCGGTCACCGGCGCACCGCCGCGTGCTTCGGTCCGCACGCTGATCCACGAGGTCAACGGTCCGCCGGTGCGGCCGGTGTTCTCGCTCGGCTTGATGCCGTACTCCGCAAGTGTCTTGATCACCGCATCGGGCACGAAGTTGTCCATCGACATGCAGGCATGGTCGATGCGCGATCCGGCGGCAGCGCCGCCGCGGCCGCCGGCTGCTGCGCCGGGTGCGGGCGCGGCGCCGCCCGGCCGACCGACGCCCGCCGGACTCTCTCCTCCGGCCGGCGCCGGCGCGGCACCGGGCGCTGCCGGTCCAGCACCTGGCGCACCGCCGCGCCCCGCGCCAGCGCCGCCGCCACGCGGTGCGCCGCCGGTGATGAACATCAGGAAGTGCACCCCGGCGCCGACGCCGTAGACCGGCGCGGTGGCCTGGTAGGCCTGGATGTTGACGCCGAAGGTCTCCTGGAAGAATGCCGGCGTCCGCGGGTCGCTCGCGTTCACCGTGAAGTGGCTCATGTCCTTCAACGCGAACAGGCCCTTCTTCGGCGCCGCCTGCACCTGGCACTGGTTACCCAGCGGCCCGCTGCCGCCGCAGTAGCTGGTGTCGTGCAACTGGATGACGATGCCGCTCGGGTCGGTGAGGAACATCTCCGGCGTGTTGCCGCGGTTGGTGACCCGCACCTTGAGCGCCGGGCCTGGCGTGCTCATGGTGAGCGCGTCGTCGCGTGTGACGCCGTGCTGCGCCAGTTGCGCCAGCACGCGGTCGACGTTGAACCCCTCGACACCAAGTCCGAAGCGGCTGATGCTGGGCCGCTCACCGGGAGCGGCCGGCGTGATCGCCAGGAAGCGCGGACCGTCGCCGATGCGCAGGAACGTCGTGTTGCCCTGCCGCGCCTGGACCGGCATGCCGAACAGGCCCTGGTAGAAGTCGACCGAGCGCTGCGGATCGGAGACGCTCAACGTCAGCTGGCTCAGGCCGTTGACGCGAATCTGTGGCGCCAGCGCGCCCTGTGCGAGTAGCCGCGGCGCGGCGACCAGCGCCGGCAGCGCGGCGAGGAAAGTCCGTCGATCGATCGATGCAGTCATCTGGCCGACTCCTGTGAAGAGAACGGAGGGAGTTTACTCTTCACCACAGCCGGGATGCCAACGGTCCGCTCGACAAATTTTCGTCGAGCCGGCGGCCGCGCGTCGCGCCCGGTTAGAAGTTCACGCCGAGGCCGAGGTCGACCCGGCGCGGATTCGCCGCCAGCGTCGGCCGCATGAAGAAGGGCGACGTCATCACGCCGCTGTAACCGCCGAGGTTCTGGTGGTTGGTGAGGTTCTGGATGTTGAGGAACAGGTTGAGCCGGTAGCGGCCAGTCTGCCCCGGGGCCGCTGGCGCCACCGCCGTGCCGACCTGGAAGGCGTACTGGACGCGGGCGTTCAGAACTGTCGCGCCGGCGCCGCGCAGCGATCGCAGGCCGACGCCGGCCGGCCGATCGTTGACGAACCCGTCGCCGTTGTCGTCGCGGCCGGTCGTCAGGTGTAGGCTGCCCGGCATTGGCCAGGAAGGTGAGGTTGGCCGTGACGTTGCGCACCTGGTTGCTGGTCATCAACACCTGCACCCGATACGGCTGATCCGCGGGGCCCTGGCCCCAGTCGTTCTGTGGTGTCGCCACTGGGCGATACCGCCCACGGGCCGTCGCTGTTGTTGCGCGCGCGGATCAGGGTGTAGCCGGCGTTCAGCGTCAGCCGCCGCCAGTTGAACCGCGGCTGGTTCGCTGCCGGTCCGGGAGGCGCCAGTGCAGACGATGGCGTTGACGAACACCTCGTGCCGACGGATCTGCGTATCGGTCACTGCCTCGATGACGTTGGCGAAGCGGGGATCGGGACGCACGCCGTCAACCAGCGGATTGACGTTCTTGCCACGTGGCTGCTGCTGCAGGTGAATGTAGTTGTAGAGGACGTTGACCCGCACCAGTGGCGACAGCACCTGGTCGACGCCGGCGCTGTAGCGCAGGTTGCGCTGCAGGTTGAAGTCGCCAATCACGTACTTGTTGGTGGCATACGCCAGCGCGTTCACCGGCCCCGGGTCCGGATAGGACGGGTCGCTGATGAAAATCTCGCTGCTGCGACTCGCCGTTCAGTCGAAGCGACTGCTCGATCATCTGCAACGGCAGGAAGCCATGGAAGATGCCGACACTGCCGCGCAGCGTCGTCGTGCCGCTGGTCGACGGCACCCAGGTGAGGCCGAACCGCGGCGCGATGCCGCTGCTTGTCGTCGACGCCGCTGCTGCATGGTGTAACGCACGCCCGGGCTGAGCGTCAGGCCACGCCGCACACGGAGGTCGTCCTGGAAGTACACCGCGCCCTGGAGGTTGTGGTAGGTCGTCCTGGGTACGCCGAGCGACCGCGTGTAGAGAATCGGCGTTCCGGCGGCGAACTCATCGAGGCTGGCAAAGGTGTAGGTGCCCCGGTAGTTGGTGCGGCTCAGGGCCGTGAACCAGTTGCCATCGAGCTGGACGCCACCGCGCCACGAGTGGATGCCGCGCACGTAATCGATGTCCGAGGCCAGCGAGCTCTGAACGACGTCGGCGAACAGCTCGTTCTGGGCGCCACCGCTGCTGAACGCATCCTGCACGATGATCGCCGGCGCGTCGGTGACCGACCGCATGGTCAGGTTGGTCCATGACGTCGACAGGCGCGTGTTGATGAACGAGCGGCGGCCGATCGGCCCCGCCTCCTGGACGCGCACCGTGTTGGTGGTCTGCTTCTGCGAGAAGCCGCGCTCGGGCAGGCTGTAGTTGCCGACGCCGAGGTTCTCGCGATTGTTGCTGTTCCGCGCGTAGGTGACGCGCAGCGTCTGGTCGCGGGTCAGCGCGTGATCGACGACGGCACTGCCGTTCAGGAACGTCACCGGCTGGCGGACGTTCAGGGTCTCGGCACGCCCGCCGGTCGGCAGCACGGCGTTCAGGATCGGCGTCGTGTACTCGCTCTGCGCGTTGATCGAGGCATTGAAGCTGGTGCGGCCGGCGATCAGCGTGCCGCCGATATTGACGCCGCCGTTCTGGGTCCGTTCGGCGCCGCGCACCTTGGTGAACTGGCTGCGGCCGCTCATCGAGCCGTCACGCAACGACAGGTTGGCGCCGCCGCGCAGCGGCCCGACGCCCGGCTGCGTGATGATGTCGACGAACGTGCTGCCGGGATTCGCCGCTTCGGCGGCGAACTGATCGCGGGTGACGTGGATCGACTTGATCTGCGACTTCGGTGGCATCTGCTGCCCCTCGAAGCTGTCGATGCGCAGCACGGCGTCGGGTCCAGCCAGTTCGGCGAGCTGCCGCTGCAGTTCGGCCGGGTCGTCCGACAGAGCACCAATCTGCTCGTCGGACAGCTTCAGGCCGAACTCCGAGGTGCGCCGATCGGCGGCGGCCTCCTGCGTGTCACGCCGCACGACCACCTGGTCCTCGAGCCTGGATAGCGGCAGCACCACTTCGTAGCGGCTGTCGCCGGCGCGGGCGCGGACCTCGCGCAGCGTGCCGACATCGAAACCGGGAAATTCGGCGGCAACGCTGTAGCGTCCCGGCGGGACCCCCTCGAAGGTGGCGATGCCGCGCTGGTCGCTGCGGACCGGCGCGACCGCGGCTGCCTGGGTGGGCGCTTCTACAGCCGTGAGCGTGACCGTTGCGTCCGGCACAATCGCGCCGCTCGGGTCGACGACCGTGATCTGGACGCGGCTGTCGCGGGCGGCCTGGGCCAGGGCCGTGGCAGGAACGAATGCCGCGCACACGATGACCGCAAGCCGGAGTGCTCGCCTGAGCAGTCCACGCATAAGTTCTCCTCGCTGATGACGGCTCCTTAGACGGGAGCGGCGCGCAAATCGTTCGCGCGGCGTCGCGCACGTCTCGCCCGGCTGCAGCCGGGCCAGGCCATCGGATACAGGTGTAGATACGTTCGGGGCGGAGAAGCGTTAACGGGCGATGGTCTAATGGACACAGCGATGATTCAGGTCACCGACACGATCGCGCTGGCGGACCGCGAGGTCGAGGAACGTTTCGTCCGTTCCTCCGGCCCCGGTGGGCAGAACGTCAACAAGGTGTCGACAGCGGTCGAACTGCGGTTCGACATCGCCTCGTCGTCGCTGCCGCCGGACATCCGCGAGCGCCTCACGGCGCTGCTCGCCAGCCGGCTGACGTCCGACGGCGTCCTGCTGATCGACAGCCGTGAGCACCGCACGCAGGCCCAGAATCGCGAAGCGGCGCGCGCACGGCTGGTCGCCTTGATCCAGCAGGCGGTGACGCCGCCCAAGCGGCGGCGGCCGACGCGGCCGAAGGCGGCGGCGAAGGAAAAGCGGCTGGCGTCGAAGAGCCTGCGCGCCCGCGTCAAGGCCGGTCGCCGGGCGCAGGACGACGAATGACGTCACGCGATGCGGGCGCGGCACGCACGCCGCCGCACGTGCGCCGCACGTAGGCCGCACGTAGGCCCGGTCCGCGCAGCGGACCCGGCATCGCAACGCCACGTAGGCCGGGTGCGGCTAGCCTACCCGGCATATCTGTTCCCGCCGTACACCGCGCCGCTGGTACGCCGCAGCGCATCGCGCCGTTCCGCTCCCGTCCTCCGTTCGTGACCGTGGAAAAACCGGCGCTCCGCACCGCCGTCGCCGACCCGCGCAGGTCCGTGACCTGCGCGGCCGTCACGCTGCGCGCCGGTTTTACCCGCTGCGCCGTATCACGGTCCCTCAAGTCGGACCCTCGCTGGAACGACCCGACCCGCCGCGGCCACGCAGCGGCACGCAAGCCGGGTGCGGCGTAGCCCAACCCGGCAAACGGGTTTCGCAGGTACGCCGCAGCGGCCACGTAGGCCGGGTGCGGCGAGCGACGCGGCATCGCAATGCCACGTAGGCCGGGTTCCGTGCAGCGGACCCGCCATCGCAACGCCGTGCGCCGCTGATCCTCCCGCCGCGGCTCAGCGGTGCACGGCGGCAGACACATTTGCCGGGTCGGCTACGCCGCACCCGGGCTACGTGGCGCTCGGGACCCCTACGGGTCGCTGGGTGGCCGCGGCGGGTCGCGTCGTTCCGGCGACGGTCCGACTTGAGGGACCGTGACACGGCGCAGCGGGTAAGACCGGCGCGCAGCGTGACGGCGGCGCAGGTCACGGATCTGCGCCGGTCGCCGAGGCGGTGCGGAGCGCCGGTTTTTCCACGGTCACGAACGGAGGACCGGAGCGGAACGGCGCGACCCGCCGCGGCGGATCAACGGCGCACGGCGGCAGACACATTTGCCGGGTCGGCTACGCCGCACCCCGCCTACGCGCCGCTCGGGTCGCTACCTGCCGATGGGCGCCGCGGCGGGTCGCGTTGTTCCGGTGACGGTCCGACTTGAGGACCGTGACGGCGCCCTCTGCGGCGTACCAGCGGCGCGTGAGGGAAACGCATTTTGCCGGGTCGGCTACGCCGCACCCAGCCTGCGTGCCGCTGGAGGGTCACGGCGTTAACGGCGGTGCGGAGCGCCGGTTTTTTCTACGGTGACGAACGGAGGACCGGAGCGGAACGGTGCGACTCGCTGCGGCGCACCAGTGGCGCACGGCGGCAGACACACATGCCGGGTCGGCTACGCCGCACCCGGCCTACGCGGCTGCGCGGACCCGGCTTACGCGGCGTTGCGGCCCCGGGTCGGCTACGAAACCCAGGCCTAGGTGGTTTCGATGCCGGGTGCACTGCGGCCGGACCAGTGAGACTGTCGAACGGCGTTCGATAGCGGCGCTTCGCGATCAGTTCGCGCGCGGCTGCGAGACGGTGACTGCCAGCGATTGTGTCGACCCGGCGGCGATGCGTACCTTGCGCCCGTCGTCGCGCAGTGACTCCAGGTATTCGGGATCGTTCCAGGCAAGATCCTCGATGTAGTCGCGCGCGACGGCCAAGTAGTCCCCCGGCGGCAGCCCCGTGATCTGCCACTGCCCCTGCTGATCCGGCCGGGTGGCCTTGATCGAGCGGGAGCTCTCGAACCACTTGTCGGGTTCGTCAGGAAACAGCAGCACCGTCGCATCGCGCAACGGCTGTTGCCGCCCGTCGAGCAGCTGCCCGGACACCGTCGTCACCCGGTCGGTGATCGTGACCTGCACGCCGCGCCACTCTTCCCCGCTCCTCAGTTCGATCGGCTGGTCGGTGATGTCGCGTCCCCCGAACTCCACCTTGTCGAGCATCCAGCCGTCGGGGACGGTTACCTGGAACCGCGATCGTCCGAACACATGCGGGATAGTGAAACTGCCATCGTCTGCAGCGGCGCTGGTGCCGAAGCCGCTGCTGCTGCGAAACACGCCGAGAAGGATCGGCGGCGGCTGGGTGCGGAACGGTGCGGTCACCGTCAGCCGAACGCTGGACATCTTGAGCGGCGCCGTGCCGTTTGCGACCACCGTGCCTTCGACCATGCCGCCCGCCGAACCGGTCAGGATCACGTTCTCGATGTCGTCGCCGACCACCACGAGTGGCAGCAGGGCGGCTTCGGGCGGGCCGATCGCCACCTGATCCGGCGTGCGCGACGCCGCCAGCGTGTACTCCGCGGGAGGCACATTGGGAATCGTGAAGCTGCCATCGGCAGCGACAACGGCGCGCGGGCCCGATCCGAAGGAGCCGAAGTTGACGCCGCGAACCTCGTCCTGCAGCGTCACATTGGTGAACGGCCGTCCTTTCGAATCCAGGGCGATGCCGGACACGCGCGGCGCCCGGCCGGGCACCAGCGAGAAGTCGGTACCGACCACTTCCTGGCCGACGCCGACGGTGACGCGACGGGCGCTCGCCGGAGCTGGCACGCCGGGGAAAAACGTCGGCAAATAGCCGAGCGTCGTTACCGTCGTGCCGTTGTTCACCACCCACGTTTCCCGCGTGCTGGCCATCACGGCGTAGCTTCCCGGCTCGAGCCGCAGGATGCGGTACGCCCCGGTATCGTCGGTTCGCGTCATGCCGCTGTTCACCGGCACGAGCTTGCGTTCTCCTTCGAAGAACATCGACCGCATCGCGTAGACGTTGACGCCTTCGATCGGGTCGCCGGTCTCGTCGGTGACGCGGCCGGTGATGACGCTCATCCGCGGCAGGACGAAATCGATGTTGTCGAACCGTTCCTGTTCGCCGACCTGGACGGGCCGCCCCTGTTCACCCGGCCGCCGCTGCCCGTACTCGAGCGGCAGGTAGCCGCCCCTGGTGACGGACACGCGATAACGGGCGGGGCGAAGCTCGGTGAACTCAAACCGTCCGTCCGCATCAGTGCTGGTGGTTCGCCGGCTGTCCTGGCCCAGGGTGGCGGCAAATGCCGTCACTCGCGCGCGACGAAGCGGCCGGCCGGTATCAGCGGCAAGGACACGGCCGCGAATCACTGCGGTGTCGGCGGGCGCTGCGGTGGACACGGCATCGCGGGCGGGAGCGCCCTGCGGGGTCGGCCTCGGCGCCGGCGCCGGTCCGGCGCCCCGCGCTGGCAGCTGCCCGCCGGCGTCGAGGGTGGCCGGCACCGCGGCACCGGAGACGACAATCAGAAGGAACACGCCAGCAAGAACGCTGGCGGCGCGGCACCGCTTACCCATCGACGCCTCCATAGCAGTGGCCCTGGGTTCGTCACCGTTCCTGGGAGCGGCGCGCGGCGATGGACTCACGAACGGTCGGGCCCGGCAATTGACGGCATCGCCAGTTGTCACACCGGCGTCGTTCCCGCTCTACGGCTTGAGCCTGGAGAATGCCGCGGCCATCGAGGTGGACGGTGCGGACGGCTTCGGCTGCGCCGGCGACTTTGCCGGCGCCTCCTTCGACGCTGCGCGGCCCTGCTGACCGGGCGTCTGACGCGCCGCCCCGCCCGGACGCTCCTGCAGCTTCATCGTCAGCGCAATGCGCTTGCGCTTCGGGTCGACCTCGACGACCTTCACCTTGACGATGTCCCCCGCCTTGACGATGTCGCGGGGATCCTTGACGAAGCGGTCGGCGAGCTGCGACACGTGCACCAGCCCGTCCTGGTGCACGCCGATGTCGACGAACGCGCCGAAGTTCGCGACGTTGGTGACGACCCCTTCGAGCAGCATGCCGGGCTCGAGATCGCCGATCTCGAGCACGCCTTCCTTGAACGAGGCGGTGCGGAATTCGGGCCGCGGATCGCGCCCAGGTTTTTCGAGCTCGGCGAGGATGTCCTTCACTGTCGGCACGCCGAACTGGCCATCGGCAAAGTCTTCCGGCTTCAGCGTGCGCAGCACCGGCGTCTTGCCGATCAGATCGCGCACCGGCAGGCCGGTGCGCACGACGATCCGCTCGACGACCGGATAGGCCTCGGGATGCACCGCCGAGGCGTCGAGCGCATTCTCGCCATTGGTGATGCGCAGGAACCCGGCCGCGAGCTGAAAGGTGCGCTCGCCGAGCCGGGGCACGTCGAGCATCTGACGCCGGTGGCGGAAGGGGCCGTGTTGGTTGCGGTACGAGACGATGTTGCCGGCGAGCGTTTCACTCAGCCCCGAGATGCGCGCCAGCAGCGGCGCCGAAGCGGTGTTGACGTCGGCGCCCACCGCGTTGACGCAGTCCTCCACCACCGCATCGAGCTTCTTTGCCAACTGATACTGGCTGACGTCGTGCTGGTACTGGCCGACGCCGATTGCTTTCGGATCGATGCGGACGAGCTCGGCGAGCGGGTCCTGCAGCCGGCGCGCGATCGACACGGCGCCACGCAGCGACACGTCCAGATCGGGGAACTCCTTGGCGGCAAGCTCCGACGCGGAATAGACCGACGCACCGGCTTCGGACACGACCACGCGCGTCAGCGCCAGCTCGGGATGGCGATGCATCACGTCGGCAGCCAGCTTGTCGGTCTCGCGCGACGCCGTGCCGTTGCCAATCGCGATCAGCTGCACGTGGTGTTTGCTGCACAAGGCAGCGAGCGTGCGCAGCGATCCCTCCCAGTCCTTGCGCGGCTCGTGCGGATAGATGGCGGTCGCATCGAGCAGCTTGCCGGTGCCGTCGACGACTGCGACCTTGACACCGGTGCGGATACCGGGGTCGAGCCCCATGGTGATGCGTTGACCGGCCGGCGCGGCGAGCAGCAGGTCGCTCAGGTTCAGGCCGAAGACGCGGATCGCTTCGGCTTCAGCGGCCTCGCGCAGCCGCTGCGTGATGTCCAGCTCGAGGTGCACGAGCAGCCTGGAGCTCCAGGTCCACCGCACCGTTTCGGCCAGCCAGGCGTCGGCGGGCCGGCCGCGCTGTTCGATGCCGGCTTTGGCGGCAATCCGCCGCTCCGGCTCGCTCGGCGCGTTCGGGTCCTCGCTCTCGGGCGGCACCAGCGAGACACGCAGGAACCCTTCCTTGCGGCCCCGCAACAAGGCCAGCGCCCGGTGCGACGGGATCTGCTGGACGCGCTCCGACGCGTTGAAGTAGTCGGCGAACTTCGCCCCTTCCTCCTCCTTGCCCGGCACCACGGTCGACTTCCACTCGGCCCGTTCCCACAGCCATGCGCGCAGCCCGCCGACCAGCTCGGCGTCCTCGGCGAAGGTGTCAATCAGGATCCATCGCGCCCCCTCGAGGGCTGCGGCGACATCGGCAACGCCGGCATCGGGGTTGACGAACGGGGCCGCGGCCTGCTCCGGGGTCAGCGACGGATTCCCGAGCAGCGCCGTTGCCAGCGGCTCGAGTCCGGCGGCCCGGGCGATCTCCGCCTTGGTTCGACGCTTCGGCTTGTACGGCAGGTAGAGGTCCTCGAGTCTCGCCTTGCTGTCCGCTTCGAGGAAGGCCTTGGCCAAGGCCGGCGTCAGCTTGCCCTGCTCCGCAACGCTCTTGAGAATGGCGGCGCGGCGCTCCTCGAGTTCGCGCAGGTAGCCGAGGCGCTCTTCGAGCGTCCGCAGCTGCGTGTCGTCGAGACCGCCGGTTGCCTCCTTGCGATAGCGGGCAATGAAGGGCACCGTCGCCTTGTCATCGAGCAGGGCGATCGTGGCGTCCACCTGTGTGACGCGAACCTGGAGTTCGTCGGCAATCCGTTGAGCAATCGAAGTCATGCGATATACGGAGGTCGGCTGCCCCTGGCAGCGAGCGGCCGATCAGGGCTGAAAGGTGATCTGGACATAGCCGCTCCGGCGGATCTCCACCGGAACCGCGTTGAATTCCTGGTGATGCGCGTCGAACAGGTTCTGTCCGACGACCGAGAACGCCACCCGCGGCGACAGCCGCCACGCGACACGCGCGTCGATCGTCGAGTAGGCCTCGACCTGCTGCGCCGGCAAGGCGCTGACATAACGGAAGGTCTGGTCGACCTCGAGACGCGAGGCGACGTCCAGCCGCGACTGGATGCGCACCTGATGCCGCGGCGCCAGGCCGACGTAGTTGCCGGCGGCGGCGGGATCGGCGAACCCGGGCTGGCTCTCCGCACGCAGGGTCAGGTACGCGTAGGAGCCTCTCAGCTGCCATACCGGAACTGGCTTCCAGTCCGGGCTGATCTCGATGCCGCGCGTGGTCGCGCGCACGGTGTTGGCAAACGGCACCGTCAGCAACAGGCGCGGGATCGGCGTCAGCGCGACGTCGAGCGTCGGCGGGCCCGAGCCGGCAAGATCAGCGTAGTCGTTGTAGAACGCGGCGACGTCGACGTAGAGGTTCGGCGTCAGCAGCCTGCGGTAGCCAGCCTCGGTGCCGACGACCGTCTCCGCCGCGAAGTCCGGGCTGCCGGCAATCGCCGCGTAGACCGGGCCGACCGGGTCCGCGAGAACCTCGTAGTGCAGGTCGCGCTCGAACCGGGACGGCGTGCGCACCGAGCGGGTGACCGACGCCCAGACCGCCTGTTCCTCACCGGGCGTCAGCAGCAGCCGCGCCGACGGCAGCAGCTCGGCGCCGGTGTAGTTGTTGTGTTCGAGCTTGGCGCCGAGCGATAGCGAGACCCGGCCCGGCATCAGCGCGATGTCGTCCTGGACGAACATGCTGGCGAGCGTGCCGGTCTTCTCGGCGGGCGCAAAGGTCAGCGTCGGCACCAGCTGCGTGAAGCGGCTGGGACTGACGCGTGCACCGGCGCCGAGCGCCAGGTCATGCCGGCGGCGCGGCCCGAGGCGCACGTTGTAGTCGACGTCGAAGGTGTCGCGCAACTCGCCGAAAGTGAAGCCGCCGCGGTTGGTGCGATCGTAGTAACCCCGCAGCCGGCTCGAGGCACCGCCGCCGAGCTGATGCTGCCAGGCGACGTTCAGGTTGCCGCCGGTCAGCGTGACGCGGGCATCGACCGTCTGCGCGGACGGCGGCGTGTAGAAGCTGACCCCGGCACGCTCGCCTGCTCGCGTCCGGTAGACGTCGCCGGAAACGGTGACGTTGCCGGCGCCGCGCTGCCAGTCGGCACGAAACCCGGATTGGATCGCATTCCAGTCGTCGAACTCGTTGCCGTCGGCATGGAACTGCGCGGCGCGTCTCAGCGCCTTGGCGTAGACACGGTAGTCGACGCCGCCGACCGCCGCGCCATATCGCGCCGAGACGCGGCCCTGTTCGACGGATCCGGCCGTGGCCGTGAGGCGCAGGCCATGCGTGTCCGCGGCGCTGCGAGTGATGACGTTGACGACGCCGTTCACAGCGTTGGCGCCCCAGATGCCGCCGCCAGGACCGCGGATGACCTCGATGCGCTCGACGTCGGCCAGGACCAGGTCCTGGATCGCCCAGTGCACGCCACCGACCAGCGGCGTGTAGACGCTGCGGCCGTCAATCAGGACCAGTACGCTCTTCGAGAACAGGTCGGTGAAGCCGCGGATGCCAACCGCCCAGCGGTTCGAGTCGCTCTGCGCGACGATGACGCCCGGGGCAAGACGCAGCACGTCAGGCAGGGTCGTCGCACCGGAGCGCCGGATGTCGTCCTGAGTGATGACGTAGATGGCCGCGGCGGTGTCAAGAACCGATTCGGGCTGCTTGCGGCTGCTGACGACCTCGAGGTTGGCCAGTTCCTCGAGCGAGAGATCCTTCAGCGTGCGGCTGGCGGCGCGGGCCCCCGCCTGCGCCGAAAAGAGCGGACCTTGTGCAGCCGCGGCCGGGAGGGTAGCGAACACGAGCGCGAGAGCGGCGGCGGCGCGCCGCGGGGCGGCCAGGCTCATCGACACGCGCCAGCGAACGGATGTGGCATCAGGACGGTCGCCCAGTTTAACATCGGGCGCACGTTCCCAACCCGGCAACTCCGTGGAGGTTTCCTACATGCGCGTTTTGACCGCTCTTTTCTCCGTCGTGCTCCTGTCCGCGCCGGCGCTCGCGCAGGCACCGGCCGCCGGCCAGGCAGCCGTTCCGAACCTGAAGACCATCGCCTCCTCTGCTGATGTCACCGCCGCGGTGGCGCGGCTGAAGAGCCAGCGCACCAGTAACCAGCCGTTGCTGACGGCGCCGCTCCTGCAGCTCGACCCCTATCGCGTCAACCTCGAATACCGCGCCAGCGTTGGCAATGCTGCCACGCACGAAACGGAAGCCGAGTTGTTCTATGTCATCGACGGCAGCGCCACGCTGGTGACCGGCGGCGAGCTGGTGGAATCACAGCGCACCAACGCCGAGAACCTCAGCGGCAAGAGCATCCGGGGTGGTACGTCGCAGCGTGTCGCCAAGGGCGACTTCTTCATCGTCGCGCAAGGCGTGCCACACTGGTTCTCAGCGATCGACGGCACGGTGACGTTGATGTCCGTGCACCTGCCGCGCAAGTAGGACGGGTGCCACGTAGGGCGGGTGGCGCGCAGCGGACCCGCCACGCTCGTCACCGTAGGGCGGGTGCCGCGCAGCGGACCCGCCATGTTCACCGCCGCACTGAGAAACGAACCCACCGATGTCCCCCTCGTTCGATGATGCCGTAGTCGACGCCGAGGTGCTGGCGCGCGAGATCGCGCGGCGCCGCACGTTCGCGATCATTTCGCATCCCGACGCCGGCAAGACCACGCTGACCGAGAAGCTGCTGCTCTACGCCGGCGCCATCGACCTGGCCGGCGCCGTGCGCGGCAGCAAGACCCAGCGCCACGCCGTGTCCGACTGGATGGAGATGGAGCAGCAGCGCGGCATCTCGATCAGCGCCGCCGCGCTCGAGTTCGAGCTCGACGGCCATCACGTCACGCTGCTCGACACGCCGGGCCACCAGGATTTCAGCGAGGACACCTACCGCACGCTGCTCGCGGTCGACAGCGTGGTGATGGTGCTCGACGCCGCCAAGGGCGTCGAGCCGCAGACGCTGAAGCTGTTCGACGTCTGCCGCGCGCACGGCCTGCCGGTGCTGACGTTCATCAACAAGCTCGATCAGCCGGCGCTCGACCCGTTCGAGCTGCTCGACCAGATCGAGCGCGTGCTCGGGCATCGCCGCCGCGCCGATGAACTGGCCGCTCGGCGACGGCCAGGACTTCCGCGGCGTCTACGACCTCGAGGCCAACACGGTGCTGCTGCTACGAGCGCCAGGAGCGCGGGCCGCCGCACGGAGCCGGTCGTCGTGGCCGCGCCCGAGGATCCGACGCGGTCGCCGAGCTGGTCGGCGAGAAGCGGCAGCGCGGCGCTGATCGACGCGGTCGAGATCATCTCCGGCGCCGGCACCCGCTTCGATCCGGAGCAGTATCGCGAGGCGACGGCAGACGCCGGTCTTCTTCGGCAGCGCGCTGAACGACTTCGGCGTCGAGCCGTTTCTGCACGCGCTTGCTGCACGCTGGCGCCGAGCCCGGCGCCGCGGCCCAGCGAGCCGGCGACGGTGTCGAACCGACCGACCCGGACTTCTCCGGCTTCGTCTTCAAGATCCAGGCGAACATGAACCCGCGGCATCGCGACCGCGTCGCCTTCGTGCGCGTCTGCTCGGGCCGGCTCGCCAAGGACATGCTGGTGGTCAACGCGCGGCTCGAGCGCGCAGCTCCGCCTGTCGCGCGTCTACCGCTTCTTCGGCCGCGACCGCGAGACGGTGCCGGAGGCCTACCCCGGCGACGTCGTCGGCATCGTCAACCCCGGACGCATCGCCATCGGCGACACGCTGTACGCCGGCCGCGCCGTGCGCGTTCCCGCCGATTCCAGCAGTTTCCGGCCGAGCAGTTCGCGATCGCTGCGCCCGCGGCGACGTCCGCCACAAGCGCTTCGACGAGGCCGTCGAGCAGCTCGCCGAGGAAGGGCTGCTGCAGGTGTTCATGCCGACGATCGGCATGCGCCACCCGATCGTCGGCGTCATCGGCACCCTGCAGTTCGACGTGATCGAGGCGCGGCTGATCGGCCGAATACGGCATCCCGTGCACGGTCGACCGGCTGCCGCACGTCGCCGCGCGCTGGCCGATCGGCGATCGACGCGGCGTCACTGACGCTGCCGATGGGCGTGATGCACGCCGTCGACCGGCTAGCAGCGCGAGGTGCTGCTCTTCCGAGTCGCGATGGGAGGTGCGCTACACCGCCGAGAAGAACCCGGACGTCGAGTTCCGCGACACGATGTGAGCGACGGGCTCTCGGCTCTGGACGGACCCGCCGCATACCTATACCCGCGGCCTACTGCACGCTCGCGAAGAAGACGCCGTCCGGCGTGTTCTCGCCCTGGAATTGCCCGGCGATCTTCAGCGTGCTCGGGTCGAGCGCGGTGATCTGGCCCGAATAGGCGGCGATGTAGACCTTGCCGTTGAACGGGCTCACCTGCATGCCCCCGGTCCCCGTCCCGAGCGCCTCCGACGACGTCGCCACCACCTGCCGCGTCGCGACATCGATTTTCCAGACGCGGATGCCTGCCGGCGTTGCGCCGCGCGGCGCGTTGCCCATGTTGTAGACGAACTTGCCATCGCCGGAGAAGCGGGCGACAAATGGCGAACCGTCGGTTTCGACCTCGAAGTCCAGCTCGTAGTCGGACGTGCGGTAGAACGCGACCTTGCGCGGCTGGCCGAGGCTGGTGACGAACCACTTGTCGTCGGGGCTCACCGTCATGCGCTGGTTGCCGCCGGTCGTCGGCACCAGCTTGGTGACCTGCTTGCCGGGGATGTCGAGCACCGACAACGTCGCGGCGCCAACGTTGCTGGTGAACATCTTCTTCTCGTCCCGGGTCATGGCGAAGAAGTGCGTCGTCGGCGAGCCGGTCGGGATGGTATCGACGATCTTCTGCTGCTTTGGGTCGATGACGATGATCGAGTTCTTCAACTCCGCAGTGACGTACAGCAGCCCGCTCGGTGCCTCATAGGCGAAGTGCGGCCGCTTGTAGTCGCCGGTGTCCATCGACGCGGTGATCTGGCAGTCCGCCGTGCGGATGACGTGGATGGTGTGCTCGTCGGTCCCAGGAGCGCCGACGTTGGCCGAGCTGTAGATGGGCAGATACAGGGTCCGGCCATCGCGCGAGAACGCCGCTTCGTGCGGCGCAACCTCCGTTTTGACCTTGCAGATTTCCTTGTCGGTGTCGGCGTCATACAGCGTCACGCCGGGCAGACCCTTGCTGACGACGGCCATCAGGTGCTTGGGTTGTGCCGCGGCCGGCGGCGCCTGCTGCGCAGCCAGCAGCACGGGCGCCGCGGCAAGCACGGTCGCGGCGACGAGGAGACGAGGATCGAACGTCATGAATGCGCTCCAGATATATAAGGCCACCGGCTGGCCGCGAGGCCATGAGCATACGACAGCGCGCCGAGTTTCCGCAGGACGTGCAGATTTCAACAGGAGTCAAGGAGGTCAGGAGCAATATCTGCACACCCGCACGCCTTTACGGGGTGTTTTCGCCCCCTATGCACCGGTGTGGAACGTGCAAATCGCGAGAGCAGTGCTGCGCCTAGACGGCGGTTCATTCCGCCCAGGTGATGACGAACCTCACAGTGACCGGCTGCCCTGTCGGACTGCTCGTCAACTTCAATGCGGTAACGGTGCGCTCCGGTTTGAAGCGCCTGGAGCATCCGGACAGGTAACGCCGCGGGCCGGCAGCCTCCTGATCTCCTGAACTCCTGTTGACCGTATCAATCCGCGGTGGGCCGGTCGACGCGATCGATGACCAGGACGTCCACCGGCGCACGCTGTGGCTGCAGGTCGAGGCCGAGTTGGTCCCGGACCGCGGTAAAGATGGCGGGCGCGGCGGTGTCCGCTGGCGGCTCGTCGCCGAGGGCACGGGGGCCGAGGTCGCCCGGAGTCTCCGGGGACCAGGTGAGCACGAGGTCGTAGAAACCGCCGTGGCCGGTGCGATCGAGGACCGGCCGGCCGGCGAGGGCGGCGAGGCGCTCGGCCAACTGCGGCATGGCCATGCCGCGTGCGACGAGGCTTCCGGCGCCCATCCGGAAGTCGCCACACGGCGGGCCGGCGGCGTTGGGCCCGGCCGACGGGAAGTAGTTGGCCGCCGCTTCGGCGCACGGGCCGTCGGATGAACGCAACTGCGGACCGGTGCGGTCGCCGCGCAGGCTGGTCAGCGCGTAGACCGCCATCTCGCGCGCTTCGAGGTGCAGGGCCACATTGAAGCGTTCTGCCAGCAACGGCCGCAGCATGCGCATGATTTCGGCAGGGGCCGGCGCCCCGGCGGCGCGAGCGTCGACGTCGAAGCGCAACGAACGAATCCAGTCGGGGCCGCCCGTCACTCGCGCATCGGGCATACCGTAGGCATCACCGATCAATCGTTGCACGGTGACGCCGACGGCGCGATAGCGGCCGCCCGGCTGGGGAGCCGCCAGCCCGCTGCCCGGCTGCGTCCAGGTCAGGTTCTGCTTCACCGAGGCGACCTCGAACGCCACCGGCGGCTGTGCCCGTCCGGCAAAGCGAATCACAACCTGCGCCGCACTCGTATAGCGCTGCGCGGTCACATCGCTGCTGGCAGCCAGCGTCAACAGCATCAGCACCAGCGCCAGCGGCGCGAACCCATTTCGTTGACAGGCTGCTCGCACAGCAACTCTCCCTTGCCGGCTGTGATGACACGACTGCGCCGCCTCAGCCGGAAGATACACGATGGCAGCGTCGCCGTCGCCCGGGTTATCCGCACCGGTCACGTGTCTTGGGGGAATGCCGATGCGTTGCCGCTGCTGCTGTCCTCGATACGCTCGCGGCCGCGCAGCAGTTCCGTCAGCTCCGGTGCGTTCAGCCGGTGGCGACGAGCGAAGCGTATTCGGGGTGGGCGGAGATGAAGGCCGCCACGTAGGGGCAGCGCGGCCGGATGCGCCAGCCTTGGGCGCGAGCATAGTCGAGGGCGGCGCGGACCAGTGCCTCACCCATCCCCTGGCCGCGCAGGGAGCGCGGCACCGCCGTGTGGTTCATCGACACGACGTCGCCGAGCCGCGTGAACTCCAGCACGCCGTGCGCACCGCTACCTGCCTCGTCGCCGGCTGCCGGATCGGCCCCCGGCTCGGCTGGTGGGTCGCCTGCGGCATCCGTCACCGTGTCACGCGAGATTTCGAATCGCCGACCCGCCTCATCGAGCGTGATCAACAGAGCCGAACCAGAGCCGTCGACGCGGGCGACCGGCAGCTTCATCTGGCTCCTGTACTCAGCGACGGTGCGCCTGGCAGCGGCACGAGGACGAGGGCGGCGGCGCCGCCTGCCAGGCAGGCGGCGCCGCTACCCGTACCGACACTCGTACCGGTACCCGTGATGACGGTGTGCGTCACTATTGCGCGGCGCCCTGGCTCGAGGCGGCGAACAGCTTCTGACCGCTCGAGGCGAGGCTGACCGCGCGCGCGTTACCGGTGTGGCTGCCGTCCTTCGCCAGGCTGCCCTCGACTGTGACGACGTCGCCAACCTTCATCGTGTTGCGCGTCCAGCCCGCCCGCATCAGGCCATTGGGGCTGCCCATCTCCATCCCCCAGTTCGTCACCTTGCCGGTCTTCGGGTCCTTGACGTCGATGTAGAAGTAGGTGTGCGGATTCATCCACTCCACCTTCGTCACGGTACCGCTCATCGTGAACGGCTTGTTCCCGTCGAACTCCGCCGCGAACGAGTGATGGGCCATCGACGGCTTGGCCGCCAGTAGCAGGGCGAATGCAGCAATGACCACACCGAACTTAGTTCTCATCGACATGTCCTCCGTTGTCGGCGCCCCCAGGGCACCGGAGCTTCATACCGAAGGTAACGCCGCAGTCGATGAACAGGTCATGAAGAGTGTCTGAATTCTTTGTCAGGCAGAGCGCTCCTTCTCTGCCGTCACCGCCACCGCCTCCGCGTGCTTGCGCTCCTCGGCGACGACGTGGGTGCGCGCCTCCAGCCGTTGCGCAGCGATCCAGCAGATCGATGCCCAGACGAACCCGATCATCCAGCCGCCGAGCACGTCAGTTGGATAGTGCACGCCCAGGAACACGCGGCTGATGCCGACCAGGAACGTCACCAGCAGCGCCAGGCTCATACAATAAATCTTTGTCAGGCGCCGCTCGGCGACGCGCATCATCATCGCCCCGAGCGTCAGGTAGATGATGGCCGACTCCATCGCATGGCCACTCGGGAAGCTGGGCGTGATGACGTCGCGCAGGTGCGGAACGACCGACGGCCGTGGCCGCATGAAGGCGGCCTTCAGCCACGTGTTGGCGAGCTCGCCCCCAATCGCCGTGATCGCAATCACCAGCGCCGTCTGATAGCGCTCCTGCAGCGCGAGGAATCCGACGACGGCGAGCACGACCAGCGTCAGCACCGTGGGGCCGCCGATGGCGGTGATGTCGAGCATGATGTATTCGAGCCAGGCCGGGCCGATCGGCTTGCTCGGGTCTGCCGCCGAACGTAACGCCACCAGGATCTGGGTGTCGAGGGCGGCGGTGTCCCCCTCCATCACCTCACCGGCGAGTACGATGAATGCCCAGGTCAGCACGCAAATGGTGAGGCCGACAATCAGCCACTGCAGTTCGTGCCGTTCCAGCCGGCGCAGCCGCGCCCAACGCGACCGCAGACGATTGGCGGAACTCCCCTCTCGCGTCATTCCCGGTCCCACCATTTCGACAGGCTATCGGTGGCGAGTCGCGGCCGGTTGCCGTAATGCGAGGTGTCGTTGAAGAGCATCAGGCGGGCGCGCACCGCGTCCTTGAAGTCGAGCACGTTCAGGCACGCCGGCGCCTGGTCCAGGCGGTCGCGATAGCCACGCGCGTCGAAGCCCAGCAGGCTGCTGAGCAGCAGCCGGATCGTCGCCTTGTGCGAGACCACCAGCACCCTTTCGCCGACGTGCGACATGACGATGTCGCGAACCGCCGGCAGGGCGCGCGCCAGAACCGCCACGCCCGATTCACCCCCCGCTGGCGCGAACGTGAAGGGGTCTTCCTCCCACGCCGCGTACTCCTCCGCAAAGCGCTCTTCGACCTCGCCGCGCGTCAGCCCCTCCCAGTGGCCGTGCGCGATCTCACGCAGGCCGTCGCGATAGGCCGGCGTCAACGCGCACTGGTCGGCGATGATCCGCGCCGTGTCCGCGGCGCGCGACAGCGGGCTGCAGTACGCGGCGGTGATCGCTTCCGACCGCAGCCGATCGCCCAGTTGCTCCGCCTGCCACCGCCCTTCGTCGGACAGCTCGGCGCCGGCGGCGCCGGAAAACTTTCCTTCCGCCGTCAGGTTCGTGGCCCCATGCCGCACCAGGTAGAGCCGCGTCGTCATGCCGACCATGATAGCCGCGGCGGCGCGGTGACGGTCCCTGCGCCGCAGGCGGCGGCCGCAGGAGGGCCTCTGCCAGGCAGCCAACCGCGAACCAATCGGCGGTCTATCGTCCAACGTTCAACGCCGGCACCCGGCCGGAGTAGAAGACACTCATCTACTTCGCCAGCGGCCTGCGCCTGACGGCACCGATAACCAGCGCAGCCGCGCGCAACCCTCGATGCCGCGAACCGGCGCGAACGTGACTCTCAACCCGATCGGCGCCCGCGGGCTGGTAGCGGTCGCGCCGATGGGCGACGCCACGCGCCGTCTTGCGTCGCCAACTGGCGCAGGGCTCAGCAGGGTGGCGCAGGGCTCGGCAGGGTGGCGACGGCGAGTCCCCGAAGCGGGTTCAGGGGTCCCGAGGGTGCGCGGGGGCTCGGGGTCAGCGGGAGCTCGGGGTCAGCGCGTTCGCCGTAGCGGCGGCCTGGTCGTCCGGTGCGTCGCGCGCGCGGTCCAGGGATCTTCCGGCCAGGGGTGTCGCGGATAGCGGCCGCGCAGTTCCTTCCGCACCTCTGGGTAGGTGCGGGACCAGAAGCCGCGCAGGTCCCTGGTCGTCTGCACCGGCCGTCCGTTCGGCGCCAGCAGGTGAAAGGTCACCGGCACCTGCTGCGGGCCGAGGCGCGGCGAATCTGCCAGGCCGAACAGTTCCTGCAGCTTGACCGAAGCCGATACGGAACCGTCCTCGCCGTAGTCGAGCGCCGTTGCGCGGCCGCTCGGGACGGCCAGGGCCGTCGGCGCGGCGTCGGCCAGGCGCCTGCGCGCGTCGAAATCGACGGCCGCCGTAATGTCGATGTCCGTCAGGGAGGCCGCCACGGCAGCCGCCTGTGCCACCAGCGCCCCGATGTCGAGGCTGATGCCGGCGAAGCGTGCCCGCCGTAGCAGTTGCGCCGTGGCCGGGTCGGGCTCGCGCGCGAGCCATGCCGCAGCCAGCAGTTGCGTGGCGATGGTGGGGTCCGCGGACACTGGCGTGGTGCCGAGCACCAGTGCGCCGAAGCGTTCGACCCGGGCGGCACGAACCCGGCCAGACGCGGCGTCGATCGCGTGTTCGACGGTCGCCGACGTCGGCACGATCCACTCCCGCTCGACGATGCTGGCGGCGCGAATGCGTGCCTCGCTGATGCCCTCCCGCTGTGCGCCGACGACGTCGAGGGCGACGAGGTAGTCACCATTCCGCACTCCGGACTCGCGAGCCAGTACCGCCCCGTGTCCGCTCGCCAGGGTGACGCGGTCCGGAGCGTCGGCACGGCGCCGTGCCAGGCGATTGGCGTAACCGGCGAACAGCGCACGGCGTAGGTCCTTCTCGTCGGGCGTGGACGCGCCCGGCCCGGCAGCCGTTGGCACCAGCCGCTGCAACTCGTGCACGACGCGCTTGACGTGCGCTGGCTGCGCCTCGAATCGGTCGATCGCCGGCAGCAAATCGCACGACGTCGTCACGCCACCGCCGTAATCGATGACCTGCGGCTCAGACAACAAGGCGCAGGCTGCGGCCACGGCTGTGGCACCGCGGCCGGCGAGCAGGATGCAGGCGAGCCGCGGATGCAACGGCAGCCGCTGCAACTCTCGGCCAAGGTCGGTAACCCGTGTCGGTGCGGCACCGGCGCTGACGGCACCCAGCGAGCGGAGCAGTTCCACGGCCGCGGCCACCCGGTCGGGCTGTGGCGGCTCGAACCACTCGAAGCGTTCAAGCGCCGCCCCCCATGACAACAGGTCGAGCACCGGCCCGGCAAGATCAACGCGTCCGATCTCCGCCTCGCGGTGCGGCCGCAGCCGATCGCGGCCATCCCACAGCCGGCGCACCAGGCCCGGACCGAGCCGGGCCGCCCGGCCGGCGCGCTGCTCCGCGGAGTCCTGCGTCACGCGTTCGAGCGCCAGGCTGTCGACACCGCGGCTCACGTCATAGCGCGCGACCTTGACCAAGCCGGAGTCGATGACCGCCGACACGCCGGGGACGGTGAGCGACGTTTCGGCGATGTTGGTGGCGAGGATGATGCGGCGCCGCTCACTGGCCTGGATCGCCTCGTCCTGGCGCTCGGCCGGGAGCGACCCGTGCAGCGCGACGACTTCCAGCGACGCGGCTGCGAGCGTCTGCGCCAGGTCGGCGCGGGCGCGCTCGATCTCCCGCACACCAGGCAGGAAGCAGAGCACCTGCCCGGCGGTGCGCGGCAGCACCGAGGCGACAGCCGCGGAAAGCGGCTCCCCAGGCGCGTATTCGGTGGTCAGCGGATGGAGCGAGCCAGGGACGGTGACCACCGGGCAATCGCCGAGGAACCGGGCGACGCGCTCGACGTCGAGAGTGGCCGACATCACCACCAGCCTCAGGTCGTCTCTCGCGAGCCAGGCCTGCCGGGCGAGGGCCAAACCGATGTCGGCGTGGATGCTGCGTTCGTGGAATTCGTCGAGCACCACGGTGGTGAATGCCGACAGCAACGGATCTTGTTGCAGCCGCCCCGTCAGGATGCCTTCGGTAACGACCAGCAGGCGCGTTTCGTGACTGAAGCGGTGCTCGAAGCGAATCTGCCAGCCGACCTCGCGGCCAGGCGTCCAATTGCGCTCCTCGGCGATCCGCCGCGCCACCGCACGGGCGGCGACACGACGCGGCTGCAGCAGGATCAGCGGCCCGTCGTCGATCAGCGCCGGCGGCAGGCGGGTGGTCTTGCCCGTGCCCGGGGCCGCCGCGAGGACCACCGCCCGGCGTGACCGTAAGTGCTCACGGACCTCGGCGAGACAGCGGTCGACGGGTAACTCAGTCAATGCTCCATGCTCGATACGCAATGCTCAATGCAATGGCCAATGACCGATGACCAACCGGCATTGCCGATCGATCACCGTTCCTTGGTCATTGTGCATTGTCATTGCGCATCAGGCATCGAGCACTTGGCCCTGTTTACGTCTGGCTGATTGTGCCGTTGACCCCTTCCGGGAAGAAGCCGCCGCGCCGCACGTTCGCTGCCGTCGTCGCGAAGGCGATCTTCAGCACCTGTGACGGCGTCCGCACCGGCGACAGGCCGTCGGTGGTGACGTTGAAGATTCGGCCGTCACCGGGGCGCGACTGCGGCCGCACGTCGATCTCGTCGAGTGCCGGGACCGCGAGGCCGCGCTCATAGGCGAAGTAGCGGAGCACACCGGCGTGCTGTCCCTCGGTGAGGGCAATCTGCGCCGCGGCGCCGAGAATCTGCTTGTTGCTGATGAGCGGCGCCGCGCCGCCGTAGGCGGTCACGCCGACATCTTCGAACGCGCGCGCCAACGTGATGAACTCGTTCTCGTTGCGGAAGCCGAGCCCGAGCGCTTCCAGATTGATCGCCGGCTTGGCGATCGCTGCGCCGCCGAGCGCGGCACGCAGGAACCTGACGTGCATCTGTTCGTCGGTCGCAATCTGCTGCGCCACGGCTGACACCCGATCGGACAAGGCGACCACCGAACCGCCGGTGGTCGCGCCGAGATTCCCAGTGCCATCGATGGCGATGCCGATGTCGCGGATACGCCGCCCGGTTGTCGCCACGGTGTAGAACTCTGCTTCGAGGTATTCGAGGTTGAGCGCAAAGTTCAGAATATCGACGTCGGTCACGCCCGACTGCGCCAGCACCTCGGCCTTGCCGAAGATGCCAAGTCCGGCTGTGGCAACGCCCGCGGTCACCACGCGTTGCGCGAAAGTGCGCCTGGTCACAGGGTTGGCAACGAGGTCTTGCAGAAAAGCTTCTTTGGAATTATTCAATCTCGCGCCCTCCTCGGCGCGCCGCCATGGGCGGCGAGCGTGTAGAAGCAACCTCAAGGCCATTGAGTCACAAAGAGTCGTGCCCGCGACCAGCGATTGCTTTTGCCTGCGATTTTGATCGCGCCGATTCGAATGTGGCTGATCGGGGGTCACGCGATCATGCTCGCAGCCGCCGCGCCTCACCCGGCTGAGTTCCGATGCACGGCAGCGACAGTCCGGCCGGCCAACACGCATAGCCCTGACAGCGGTGTAGGGATGTTCCGACACGGGATCCGTAATCAGTCGTCGACGATGTCGTGTTCGATGGCATAGCGGATGAGTGCAGCGGTGGAGTCGACGCCGAGCTTGGTGAGGAGCCGCTTGCGATAGGTGCTGACCGTCTTGCCGCTGATGCCGAGGTGAGCCGCAATGTCTTCGCCGGACCTGCCGGACGCCAGCAGCCGCAGAACGTCGATCTCCCGATCGGACAGGCGGAAGGCGCCGGCCCCGGCGCGGGGCGGCGGCAGCAGCAGGTCGCGAGCCAGAGCCTGTCCGGTCGTGGCGCTCACGTACAGCCCGCCAGCGACCACGCGGCGGATCGCATCGATGAGGTGCTCGGCTGTGACGCGCTTCGAGATGAAGCCGGCGGCGCCGGCGCGGATCGTCCGGGCGCCGAACTGCTCTTCCGGCGCCATGCTCAGGATCAACACCGGTACCTGTGGCAGGCGGAGCCGCAGCGCCTTCAGCACGCTCAGGCCATCGGCGCCGGGCAGGCTCAGATCGAGAACGACGACGTCACATGGGTGCTGTTCTGCTGCGGTCAGCGCCTCCTCGGCGGTGCCCGCTTCCGCGACCACCTGCAGTTCGGGGCTGGCCTCGATGATCTGCCGCAGCCCCCGCCGCACGATCGGGTGGTCGTCGGCGATGATGATGCGGGTGGCGCGCCGTGACCCTGCGACACGCGCCGTCACGCGGTGCCGGCCGACGGGCAGCGGGCAACCAGGCGTGTCCCGCCCGACGGTGCCCTGCCGATTTCGAGCGCCCCGTGCAAGGAGCGCAGCCGCTCGTTCATGCCACGCAGTCCGAACGCATCGGGATCGGCCATTGGCGTGGCGCCGATGCCGCGGCCGTTGTCGGTGACGGTCAAGACAACGCTGCCCGCCTCCGACCGCAGGGTGACGCTCACTTGCGATGCCGCTGCATGTCGGGACACGTTGGTGAGCGCTTCCTGCAGAATCCGGAACAGCGCCGTCGCGGTGTGCGAGTCGATGTCGCAGTCCTCCTCACAGTCACAGGTGGCGCGAATCGCGGTTCGCCGGGCGAACTCCCCGACCAGCCACTCGGCCGCGGCGGCGATGCCTAAGCCGTCCAGCACCGCCGGCCGGAGCTCGGACACGATCCGCTCCACGGCGTCGAGGGTCGTGTCGGCCAGCGACGTGATCGACTCGAGGGCGACCCGCGCCGGCTGCTGCGCCGGCGCGGTGCCTACCGAGGTGATCGCCGATTGCGTCTCCATCTTCAGCGCCGTGAGCGTCTGGCCGAGCTCGTCGTGCAGTTCGCGGGCGATCCGCGTGCGCTCGTCCTCGCGCACGCTTTCCAGCTGCTGCGTCAGGGCCCGCAGCGCCTGGCGATCGGCATCGCTCGCCTGCACCTGCCGTCGCAACTCGTCGTTGACCTGGCGCAGCCTGGCCGTGCGCTGTGCAGCTGCCGCCTCGAGGTCGGTGACGCGGCCCCGCGCCTCCAGGTGGAAGGCGATCAGGCCGGCAAACAGCCTGAACATCCCGATCGTCTCAGGTGTGTTCACGCGTGCCGGCCGTGGATCGATGGCGCAGAGCGTGCCGAAGAAAGTCCCGTCGTGCAAGACGATCGGCGCCGAGATGTAGCTCCTGAAGCCGTAGCGTTGCAATGCCGGATGGTGCCTGAAGGACTCATCACCCACCGCATCGTCGAAGACGACGAGGCGGCCGTGCTGGCGGATCTCGTTGCAGATGGTCGTCTCGATCTTCAGTTCGCCGCCGGCGGCAAGGCCGAAGCCCATCTCGTCGCGAACCTCGCAGGCAATCCAGCGCTCCTCGGTCACCCGTGCGACCGCGGCGAAACCCAGACCGGTCGTCCGGCACACCACTTCCAGGATGTGCGGCACGGCGTCGATCTGCTGGATGGCGAGAATGTCGTCTTCGAAAGCGTGCCTCGGCTGCTCCGGTTGCACCTGAGAACCTACGTGCTGGCCGCGTGCTCGAAATCGAGGTTGCGGGTCACGCGCGTGCCGTCCTTGTGGAACGCGTCCCGCAGCAGGCTGATGCGGCGCCGGGCTTCGTCCAGATCGCTGACGCCCAGGTTGATGTTCAGCAGATCGATATACCAGGGCAGCTTCACCGGGTCGGTCACGTAGGTGGCGACGATCTCGCGCGCGATCGGCAGCGTCGTCGCCTTGGACGAATCGTGGACGTCGCGGTTCGCAGCCGCCAGCAGCTTGTCGTATTCCTCGGTCAACAGGCGGGCGAACAGCGACTCGTCGAACACCGCCCCTGCCCTGGCGCCGGTCGCCTCGTCGTCTTCCGTCAGGCGCGCCTGTTTGTGCAGCCATTCCCAGAGGATGCTCAGGCGGATCTCGCCGGTGGCCATGTCCTCCATCAGGTAGAGGACATCGTCGTTGCCGAAGAAGTCGGCGGCCTTCAGGGCCGCGGCCTGCATGCCCTGGCCGAAGGCGTTGCCGTACTGCAGCGCAACGCTGAGCAGGTCCCGCGCGCCGCGAACCGATCGCGCTGCCGGCTCGAGCAGCGTCAGGCCGTCGGCGTCAGACTGCGTGTAGGTCAGGGGCGGGAACGGGCGGCCGAGTTGATTGTCGCGGCCGACGCGCTCCCACACCGGCCTGATGATGTGCACCATCTTCCAGTGCGCCACCCACTTGCCGCTCGCGCCTTCGCGCTCCTCGCGCTCGGCGCCGGCGAGCGCCTTCTCCATGCTGCGGGCGACGCCAACGGCCGAACCCACCGGAATGTTCGGCTCCATGCCGCCTTGCCACAACGCGTAGTGCTGGCCATCGGCCGGGGTGTTGACGGCGCGGCGCACACGGTCCTCGTAGTTCCGCATGTAGCCGTAGGTCATGGTGATGGCGTCGATGTTCGGGTTGACGAAGTCCCGATCCCAGGCCAGCGCGTCGGCGACGCTGTTGATGTAATCCCAGCGGCCGGTATTGAACCCGACGAAGCGCGGCCCCAGCGCAGCGCGGATTTCCATCAACTGGAACACCGCTTCGATCTGCTCGACCAGCACGTAGGTCCTGATCCGGCCGGCCGGCAGGTCGAGGTGCTGCTCCAGCGCGCCGAGGATGTCGTTCCACAGCGCCGCTTCCTCGGCGGTCTGAATCTTCGGCAGATAGAGCACCACCGAGGCGCCTTCCTGGCGCAGGCGCGGCTCGTTGTTGACCACGAACAGCACCGTATCGACGATCGACGCCGAGAAGCCGCCACCATCGGCCCGGCGCACGTGGCGATCGTCGAGGTGGAGCCCGCGCGCGCGAAACAGCTTGGTGGTGAAGGTCAGTTGCCGGCGCCAGTCATCGACGATTGCCCGGCCGAGGAAGCTGTCAGCCCACTGATTCATCTCGGCGGCCACCAGTTCGGCGGCATTGAGGAACACCGGGTCGGCGTGGATGGCGAGCTTGAGGTTGCGCTGGTTGTCGAGCGACATCATCGCGAGCTGGCCGAGTGCGTCCTCGCCATCGAACATCCAGCCGTCCGCACCCGAGAGCAGCGCGTAGGCGATGTTGCGGATGCTCTTGTCGATCGGCACGCCCGGCTTGGCGCCGGGCCCGGTGCCCTGGATCCACTGGCGCTGCAGGTCGTGCGGGATATCGTTGCCGGCGAAGTTGCCGTCGCGCGCGTCCTGCACGCGTATGCGGGTGCGGCCGATGTAAGCGTCGGGGTCGAGGAACGTGATGCGTTGCTGCCCGCGGGCACGCCGGCTGCGCCGCTCGATGCGGGCCTGCATCAGCGCCTGGCGGTCGTCGTCGAAACGGGCGAGCGCCTGCAGCGCCTCGATCGCCTCGCGCGTGAATACGTCCGGATACGCCGCGCGCGACGCTTCTCGAATCTCGATCATGCTATTCACCGCCGCTCCCCTTGAATTGGTCCGATTCGTCGGCGAACAGTACGTTGAAGCTGGTCAGCGAACCATAACAGCCGCTGACGTAGCTTTGCAGCTTCACCTTGGTGTCGTCGGGCAGATCGGAGGCGTTCACCTGCTGCTCCAGCGTGCGCAGCCGGTTCCTCAGCATCACCACCTTGTGGAAGAACGTTTCAATCGGCCAGCTCTTTTCCTGCGCGCCCGGCGTCCCCGGCCGCAACACCAGGGAACCGCCGCGCCACTTGGCCGCCGGCACGACCGGGCTGAGTCCGGCCTCTTCGCGAATAATCCGCCGCAACAGCAATTCGAGGTCGGCTGCGGAATCTGGCAGCACCATCGGGCCCGTACTCCTTTCGCGTTCACTCACAGGCGGAAACGGCTGGTCGGCGCCTGTCGCGCGGGCCGTCGCTGCGGCCGGGCTGCCGACGCGTGATCGGGCAGGGTCGCTGACGGCGCCGGAGCCGCCGCCACGCTCAGGGCGCAGTGGGGCTGCTGCTGCCGTCTCGGCCGGCCCGGATGCCACACGCGGCCCGCCGCGGAAGTTGTGCTCGCTGCCGCAGTAGCCGCAGGCCACGCGGATCGGGCGCCCGTCGGGGTCGACGGCAATCGCGGTGTGCATGCGGTCGGTCTTGCAGGCGCGGCAATAGTCCTCGAGCGACTGGCCGGCACGATACGACCGCAACGGTGGCATGAGGCGAGATTCTAGCCGACGCGGCGCTATCGTGTGCTGCGCAATGATTCCACCGCGCGGACGATGTCGGCGCTCACGTCGTCGGGCAACTGGGCGCCGTTGATGCGGCGGTATGTCGGCCGCGTGCCGTAATACTCGACGAGCGGTGCCGTCTGGCGGTGGTAGACGTCGAGCCGGTTGCGGACGACCTGCGCCGCGTCGTCGGCACGCAGCACCAGCGGCCCGCCGCAATCGTGGCAGGTGGACGTTTCGTCCTCGTCGGACGCGTTGGTGCCGCATTCCGAGCAGATCATTCGCGCGGCGAGGCGACGCAGCACATCCTCCTCCGACAGGAAGATTTCGACGATCACCAGCGGCCGGCTGGCGAGGAAACGGTCGAGTGACTCGGCCTGCGGAATGGTGCGGGGAAAACCGTCCAGCAGGAAACCGTTTCGCGTGTCCGGCTGCTGCAGCCGTTCGCAGACGATGCTGGTGATCATGGTGTCGTCGATCAGCCCGCCGGCCTCGATGATGGCCTTGACCTCGCGGCCCAAGGGGGTGCCGGCCTGGACCGCCTCACGAAGTATTGCGCCTGTCGAGATATGGGGGATGCCCCAGCGTCGCCGGAGTTGAAGGGCCTGGGTGCCTTTTCCCGCCCCCGGCGGCCCAAGCATCACGAAATTGAGCTCCATCGTCGAGTTAATCAGAACACAAAGGCGCCGCGATCGCCCAGACCGCGGCGCCAGGGCGGCCCTCGGCCGGGGCGTATACTGAATTCCCATGTCACGCGTTACCCCCCTTGGCCGGCGCGTCTCATTCGTGGTTGCCGTATCCTCCCTGGTGGTCAGCTTGGGCGGCGCGCGGGCGGCGCAGGCGGCCGACCCGGTCGCGCTCAACAGCGCGCACCACCTGTTCTACAGCGGGCGGTTCGAGGAAGCGGCGGCGGTGGCGCTCGCCACGCGTGCCGCAGGCACCGCCGACGCGCTCGAGAGTTACGAACTGCGCACCTCCGCCCTGCACTTCCAGATCAAGCGGCTGCTCGAGATGCCGGCCTACAAGGGCAAGGGCGGCGAGAAGTGCGCGCCTTGCGCTCCCCTGCTGACCGAGTTCTTCGCCGAGATCGACAAGGGCGTGGCGCTCGCGCGCGAACGCCTGGTGCAGGCACCGGGCGATGAGTCGGCGATGTTCCTCCTCGGCAAGCTGAACCTGAACTACGTGTGGCTGCAGCTGGGGACGCTGGGACGGAAGACGGGCTGGAGCCAGTACTGGGAGGGGCGCAAGACGCTCGACGAGGTCCTGAAGCAGCATCCGGACAACGTCCGGGCGCGCGTCGCCCGCGCCTGGATCGACTACATCGTCGACACGAAGCTGCCGCGCGGCACGAAGTGGCTGCTCGGCGGCGGGAACAAGAAGAAGGGACTGGCGATGGTCCGCGAAGCGGCGAAGATGCCGGCCGACCAGTACGTCCAGGCCGAGGCGGTGTTTGCGCTGTGGGACATGCAGGTGCGGGAGCGCAATCCAGACGCGCTCGCCACCGCCCGGGAGTTGCTCGAGGATTATCCCGACAACCAGGAACTGCTGAAGTTCGTCGCCAAAGCCTCGGCGCCCTGATCGTGCCTCCGACGACTGCGACGCTCGGCGACAGCGGCCTCGAGGTGTTCCGGTTCTGCCTCGGCGGCAACGTCTTCGGCTGGACTGCGGATGAAGGTGCGTCCTTCGACGTGCTCGACGCGTATGCGGCCGCCGGCGGCAATTTCATCGACACGGCCGACGTCTATTCGGCCTGGGTGCCGGGCAACCAGGGTGGCGAGTCCGAGTCGATCATCGGCCGCTGGATGGCGGCGCGCGGCAATCGGCAGCGCATGATCATCGCCACCAAGGTCGGCATGGCGCCAGGGCTGAAGGGACTCGGACCGATGACCATCCGGCGCGCCGCTGCAGCCTCGCTCAAGCGGCTGCGCACCGATTACATCGACCTCTACTACGCCCATGCAGACGATGCGGAGACGCCGCTGCACGATTCGCTCGCCGCGTTCGACACGCTGGTGAAGGAGGGAAAGGTGCGGCGCATCGCCGCGTCGAATTACACCGCCGCCCGCCTCGCCGAAGCGCTGGCCGTGTCCGCGACCGAAGGCCTGGCCGAGTACGTTGCGCTCCAGCCGCATTACAACCTGGTGCACCGTCAGGACTACGAAGGCGACCTGCGCGACCTCTGCGTCCGCGAACGCATCTCGTGCATTCCGTACTACGCCCTGGCGAGCGGGTTTCTCACCGGGAAGTACCGTGACGGCGCCAGCGTCGACAGCGCCAGGGCGCAAGGTGCCGGCAAGTATCTCGACGCACACGGCCGCCATGTGCTCGGGGTCCTCGATCAGCTGGCCGAGAGCCACCGCACCACGGTCCCTGCCGTCGCGCTTGCCTGGCTGCTGGCACAGCCGATGGTAGCAGCGCCGATCGCCAGCGCCCGCACCGTCCCGCAACTGGAGGCGCTGCTGCCGGCGGTGACGCTGACGCTCAGCCCGAGCGAACTGGCGCAACTCGACGCGTGAACGACTATTTCCTCGTCACCTGTCCGTACTGCGGCGAAGAGGTCGATATCTACATCGAGCCTGACGTCCTCGGCGCCTTCGTACAGGACTGCCAGGTGTGCTGCAATCCGTGGCGGGTGCGAGTCTGGGGCCGTGGCGACGACCGCGGCGTCGATCTCACCAGAGCGGACGGCTCCGAGTAGGGGCGATTGAACGCCCCGGCCCTGCTCGAACTCGCCGACTTCGAGGACGCCCGCCGCCGCATCGCGCCGGTCCTCCGCAAGACGCCGTTAGTCCCGACCGCGACCGCGACGTTCTTCCTCAAGCCCGAGCACCTGCAGGATGTCGGCGCATTCAAGATCCGCGGCGCCTACAACATGGTCGCCCGGCTGGCCGGCGATGCGCGGCGCCGCGGCGTGATCACCTATTCCTCAGGCAATCACGGTCAGGCGGTCGCCTTCGCTGCCCGCGCGCTCGGAGCGCCTGCCGTTGTGGTGATGCCGGAGACCGCGCCGCCGCTCAAGGTCGAGCGCACCAGGGCGCACGGCGCGGATGTCGTGTTTGCCGGCCGCACGTCGATCGAGCGGATGACGCGGGCGGAGGCGATCGCGGCCGAGCGCGGCCTGACGATGGTGCCGCCGTTCGACCATCCGTGGATCGTCGCCGGCCAGGGGACGATCGGCCTGGAAATCCTCGAGCAGCGACCCGATGTGCAGACCGTCGTGGTACCGGTTGGCGGCGGCGGGCTGCTGGCGGGCGTGGCGGCGGCGGTCAAGCGCCGGCGCCCCGACGTCCGGGTCGTCGGCGTCGAGCCAGCTGGCGCGGCAAAGATGACCGCGTCACTCTCAGCCGGCCGTCCCGTCACACTGCCTGCAAGCAGCAGCATTGCCGACGGCCTGATCGCGGTGCGTCCCGGCGTGGTGCCCTTCGCGCACGTCCGCGCCTTCGTCGATCAACTCCTGACGGTCAGCGACGCCGAAATCGTCGAGGCAATGCGATGGCTGCACCGCACCGCCAACATCGCGGCGGAACCGAGTGGCGCCGCCGCGACCGCCGGCGTCCTGGTGCACGGCGGCGACTTCGGCGTCACCGTCGCCGTGGTGAGCGGCGGCAACATCGCGGGGGCCGATCTCGCCACGTATTTGCGCGGCTGAGGGCGGCGCGTAATCCTGATTGCACCGACGGGGACAACCACCGCGGGGCGACACGGCGGTCACGAAGGAGTGACGTTAGATGGCTGGGGCGTGCGTCACGTGCAGTGCGCGTTACGCATCAACCTGCCGCGCCGCACCGTGCGACATATCCCGACGCGGCGGTAGACTCTCAGTCTCTCCGTGCCGTCCGTGAGCGAAGCCCGCCGTGCTTGTCACACGAGCGAGCCGTCGCTACCCCGCATACACCTGCTCGTACTTCTGCTCCAGGTAGCGGAGATACGGCGCCGGGTCGATTGGCCCGCCGGTGATGCGCCTCACCAGTTCCTGCGGTCGATACTTGCGCCCGTGCTGGTGCAGCTCGGTGCGCAGCCACGTGAGCAGCGCGCGAGAAGTCGCCGCGCCGGATCTGCTCGTCGCGGCGCGGGGTGACCGCGCTGCAACGACGTTCCCACAGCTGCGCGGCGATCAGGTTGCCGAGCGTGTAGGTGGCGAAGTAGCCGAACAGGCCGGCCGACCAGTGGATGTCCTGCAGCACGCCGGTCGCGTCGCTCGGGCGGCGTCAGCCCGAGGTACTCCTGCATCCGCGCGCGCCACAGAGCTCGGGCAGGTCGGCGACCGTGAGCGCTGCCCTCGATCAGCGCAATCTCGAGCTCGACGCGCAGCATGACGTGCAGGTTGTAGGTCGCTTCGTCCGCCTCGACGCGAATGAGCGACGGCTGCACGCGGTTGATCGCGCGGTAGAACTGGTCGAGCGTCACCGCGCCGAGCTGCGCGGGGAACGTCGCCTGCAGCGCCGGAAAGAAGTGCTCCCAGAATGGCACGCGAGCGGCCGACCAGGTTCTCCCACAGCCGGCTCTGCGACTCGTGCACGCCGAGCGAGGCGCCGCCCTCGAGCGACGTGCGGTGGTGCGCCGGCGCTGACGCCCTGCTCGTAGAGCGCGTGACCGGTTTCGTGCATCGTGCCGAACAGCAGCGACAGCGGCTGGCGCGTCGACCCATCGGGTGGTGATGCGCACGTCGTCGGCGCCGATCGACGGTGGCGAACGGGTGCACCGACTTGTCCTGCCGGCCGCGCGTCCAGTCGAAGCCGAACGCGGTGATGACCTCGACGGCGAAGTCCCACATCTCGCGCTCGGCGTAGGCGTGCTCGAGGAAGCTGTCGTCGACCGGCGGCCGCGCGCCGAGCCGCGCGGATCAGCTCCACCTGGCGCGGCCGCAGGGCGGCAAAGACCGCCTGCACGTCGGCCGTCGTCATACCCGGCTCGAATTCGTCGAGCAGCACGTCGTAGGGATGAGCGGCCGGCGGGAAGAACGTCACGTACTGCCGCTTGCAGGTCGAGGATGCGTCTCGAGGTGCGGCTGGAACGTGCGCGAAATCTGCAGCGGCGCGCGCCTGTACCCAGGCGTGCTGCGCGGCGGAGATCGACCGTGCGCCTGCTCGGCGACGAACGTCGGCCGGCACCTGCGTCGCCTTGGCGTAGTCGCGAGCGGCGACCGACACCAGCCGCGGCATCGTCTGAGTCGCCATCCGCGCCGCCGCATCGACGCGCCGCCCGCTCGATCGCGCGCCCGACGTCGTCGGCGGTGAACCGCTCGTGCGCCAGCCGGCGCAGCGTCGCCTGCATCTCGCCGTGGGTGGTGGTGCCGCCCTCGGGCATGTAGACGCGCTCGTCCCACTCGACCAGGTCGGCGGCGTGCTTCAGGTCCGCGACTTCGGCAAGCCTGGCCTTCAGTGCATCGATTTCCGAACTCATCGGACCGAGGGTAGCAGAAATGCGGCACGCCGCCAGCGGCCCGCCGCGATACGCCTTACAGGGTTGCGACGGCTGGGGCGCCGACAGCGGGCACGTGCGGAGGCAGCGACAGGGTGAACGGTGACCACCTTCGCCGTGCGCAGGAACTCTCGCCGGTGAGCGGCGGGTCGTCGATTTGGAGCGCCATACTTTACGACACGTCGCCATTGGCGACCGCGCCGATGACCCGCGCCACCTCGGTGGTCGGCTGCACCAGGTCGGATAGTCGGAGACGCCCGTCAGCAGCTTCTTCGCGTCGATGGTGTCAGGAGGCGAGTAACGGCGGTTTCATGGGCAATAGCTCCCGTTCGGCGGAGCGAACGCTCTGAGGAGAGCGGCCGTTCATCACAGGTTCCCGCACGCGGCCGCACACGCGCGGGGCTTTTAGCTGTCCCTGAACCGGCAACGGCTGCGCAAATGGATTCTCGCTGCAGCGGCTCTTCGGCGCCGGCAGGACTTCGCTGGGTGTGGCATCGTGGTTGCTTCTATATGGGCAACCGCGCTCGTGACGCACTCTGACGCCACGACGGATTTCCCACCACCCGGACGGGGGGCGCACTTTGCCTCCCGACTGCCACTTCCTTCAACTGTGTCGTTCGTCGTGGGGCAAAACGCAACCCCGCCAACCACAACTACCAGACACGCGTAGGCAGGTGGCGGCGGCGTGCCGGCGGATACGCACGGCGCTGTCGGGAGGTTCGGCTACTGCGCGGAGGAGGGACGGAGCGAGCAGGCGTCGGAGCCGCAACCAAGGCGATGGCGGTTGCGTGCGATCCAGCCATACAGGCGTGGACCGATAACGCCCGCCCCGGGGACGTAGAGCAGTGGCAACAGCAGCCACAGCGCCGGCGTCTCCCAGGCGATGCGTCGCACGGCGAAGAAGCCGCGGAAGGAGCGGCCGCGCCCATCCACGGCGTACATGGCGCTGTCGAAGTCCGCTTCAGCGAGGTCGGCGCCGAATGGCGAGGCATGCCCCGCAATGTCGGCGCCGTGAGAGTCGTGGAATTGGAGACGATGCCTCCAGTCGAGCCGGCGGCACACGTCGACGCACCTGACGCAGAACCCGCAATCGCCGTCGTAAATCACGTGCAGCATCGCGGCAGTTGTCGTCAAGGCACTCTGCTCCGCTCTCCCGTTTGGCGCGCTAGAATTTGAAGATCACGCCCGCCGACGCCCGGTTGTAGCGCAACTTGGTGTTGTCGACGCTGACGCCGAGCACGTCGAAGTCGCTGAACGAACGGAAGTGCCGGATCTCGCCGCGCACGCCGACATGCTCGCCAAAGAAGCCCATGACGCCGGCGCCAAGGTCCCACGCGGCACTGTTGTTGTCGGCGCTCAGGAAGCTCGACGACGAGTCGAAGTCGACGTTGGTCTTCATCAGGCCGATGCCGCCGACGACGAACGGACGCACCGGACCGATCGCCGGAGCGATCATCAGGTTGCTCATGAGCGTCAACACGCTGGTCGACTGGCCTGGGACGTCGCCGAAGAAGTTGCTCGCATACGAGAACTCCTCTTCGAACCCGAGCACGCTGCCCATCGCGCCGAAGCCGACGCCCCAGTTCAGCTTCTTGTCTTCACAGTCGTCTGCTTCGGCGCAGCCAGAATCGCCGCCGAAGTCGTAGCCGATGAACGGGCTGACGAAGCCCTGTGCACGTGCTGGCGCCGCCGATGCGACGATAAGAGCCGCCGCAGCAGCTGCGACGCACACGATCTTCTTCAAACCGGAATATGTCACGCAAATCCTCCGGTTCCTGCCATTGCAAAACTGTGTCCGTCGGAGAGGGTGGCGTCTGACGTGGGGTCGTCAGACGACCGTCGTCGTGACGCGACCGCCGCCCTACGCCGCGGTCCCGCTGCCAGTCGTACCCACGTCGCCGGCCCCGCTGTGCGCCGCAGCGCGCGCCAGCCGCCGACGCTCCTGCACCTGGCCGGCAAAATAGTAGAGCTGCGTCTCAACGGCGATGCGCCCGCCAGTATCGCGGCGCAGCACCGCCGCAGCCCAGCGCAGCAGGTCGCGGGCCGCCGAGCCGAACAGGAACCGCGGGATGCCCGCGATGGTCGGAACAGTCCGCAGATCGAGACCGAGCTCGGTGATCGGGTGCAGCGCTTCCATGCGGGCGCGCGACACGCCCTTGCCATACCACCAGCGCCGGCTGTAATCGGCGGTGACGCGCGCTGCCGGGACGTGATGGTGCACTTCCATCGCCGGCACGTAGAGACCGCGGACGCCGGCGGCACGGGTGCGCGAGAAGAATTCCGGCAGCTCCTGCCCGAGCAGCACCTTGCCGCTGCTGCGGCCCAACCTTGGGTTGAAGCCCCCGACGGCGTCGAGCAGGTCCCGCCGGATCGCCCAGTTGACGCCGAGCGGCACGCGCTGCCGGTCCTCGAAGATGAACGGCTCCTTGCCGTAATCGAGCATCGCCAGGGTGCCCCAGAGCACCGAGCCGGTGCCGGCGAACCAGGCCGGCGGCGGCGCTTCCCACATCGGCCGCACCGGGCCACCGGTGTAAGCGACGTCACGCTGCGCCACCAGCGGCTGACACGCAGCATCGAGCCAATGCGGCGCAACCTTGACGTCATCATCGGTGAACACGATGATCGGCGCGCTGATCGCGGCGAGCCCGGTGTTCATCGCCGACGACTTGCCCTGCTTGCCTTCGAACAGGTAGCGCAGCGGAACCGGGTAGCCGTCAGCGAACCCGAGCACCACGTCGCGGGTGTGGTCCGACGAGTTGTTGTCCACCACGATCACCTCCCAGCGCAACGGCGTCGTGACGCGCAGGTCGGCGATCGACTGAAGGGTGGTGCGCAACAGCTCGGCGCGGTTCCACGTGCAGATCAGAATGGTGGCGTCAACGTCGTTCATACGCTCGCAGCGGCGGACCAGTACTCCGTAGTTCGACTATATGTCGCAACCGGGTACGATCCAAGCCGGTCTGCACGATAGCCGTGGATGGCTGCCCGTGAGTGCACGAGTCACCGGACCCTTGTTGCCACGGCGGTACAATAGCGCCACTCCGTGACCGCGCCCCCGGCTCGCACCCAGACTCCCCGGACCGGACGATCGGCAATTCTGGTCGCACTCGGAATCCTGTGCAGCCGGCTGGCGGGCCTGGTGCGGCAGCGGGTCTTCGCCCACTACTTCGGCCTGCAGTCCGACCCTGCCGACGCGTTCAGCGCCGCCTTCCGCATCCCGAACTTCCTCCAGAACCTGTTCGGCGAAGGCGCGCTCTCCGCTTCGTTCATCCCGGTGTACGCGTCCCTGCTGGCGGCGGGCGACGAACGCGCGGCCTCGCGGGTGGCCGGGGCGGTCGCCACCCTCCTCGCCCTGATGACCGCCGTGCTCGTGCTCGCCGGCGTGCTGGCGACACCCCTCCTGATCGACCTGATCGCACCGGGATTCGACGGCGACAAGCGCGCGCTGACCATCACGCTCGTCCGCATCCTCTTTCCCGGCGCCGGCCTGCTGGTGCTCTCAGCATGGTGCCTCGGCGTCCTCAACAGCCATCACCGCTTTCTGCTGTCGTACGCCGCACCGGTCGTGTGGAACGCGGCGATGATCGCAACGCTGGTGGTGTTCGGCCCGCACACCTCGCTGCCGCGCCTCGCAGAACTGCTCGCGTGGGGATCGGTTGCCGGCAGCGCGCTGCAGTTCGTCATCCAGCTGCCCGCGGTATTCCGCCTGGCGCGGGGACTGCGGCCCGTGTTCGATGTCACCTCGGCCCATGTGCGAACGGTGGTCGCCAACTTCGCGCCGGTGTTCGTCAGCCGCGGCGTCGTGCAGATCAGCGCCTACGTCGACGCGTTGCTGGCCAGCCTGCTGCCGACCGGCTCGGTGGCCGGACTGGTCAGCGCCCAGCTGCTCTACACGCTGCCGGTCAGCCTGTTCGGCATCTCGGTCTCGGCCGCCGAACTGCCGGCGATGTCGCGGGCGGCCGGCGCCGGCGACGCCGCGGCCGCCGCGGCGCTGCGCAACCGGCTCGACACCGGCCTTCGCCAGATCGCCTATTTCGTCGTTCCCTCCGCGATGGCCTTCCTGGCGCTCGGCGACGTCGTCGCCGCGGCGCTGCTGCAGACCGGACGGTTCACCTACGCGGATGCGCAGTATGTCTGGGCGATCCTGGCGGGGTCGTCAGTCGGACTGCTCGCCTCCACCCTCGGCCGTCTCTACTCGTCTACCTATTACGCGCTGCGCGACACGCGCACCCCGTTGCGTTACGCCGTGATCAGGGTCGCTCTGACAACGGTGCTCGGCTACCTCGGTGCGTTGTGGCTGCCGCGGCTGCTGGGCATCGACATGAAATGGGGTATGCAGCCCTGACGGCATCCGCCGGCGTCGCTGGCTGGATCGAGTTTGCCCTGTTGCGGCGGACCCTGAACCGTCGCATCGGCTCCACAGGCTTGCCGGGGCAGCTCGTGCTCCGCCTCTGGACGGCGGCGGTCGCCGGAGCGCTGGCGGCATGGGCGATCAAGTTGACCGTCCCTACCACCCATCCAGTCCTGCTCGCCGCCGCGATCCTGGTTCCCTACGGCCTCGTCTACCTTGGCATGACCATGGCGCTGAACGTCCCGGAGGCAAGGACCGCCCTGCGACGGATCCGCAGGTAGCCGCCAGCTCGCCCGTCTACGGCGCCTTGCACGCGAAGTTGCCCGCATCGTTGGTGCTGCCGGTGCCCTTGTAGGTGGCCAGCTGCGGATACGGGCAGAGCGGCCGCGTCATGTCGACGCGATTGTTGGTGACGTGCGCGGCGTGGATCTCGTTCGGCGCGCTGTTGGATTCGCGCCAGCGTTCCAGTGCCGCCATCCAGTTCACCTGGTTCGGCCCCGGGCCGCCGCCGCAATGCTGCATCCCCGGCGCCATGAACAGCCGGACGAAGCTGTCCTGGTTGCCGCCGAGCCTGGCGAGAACGCTCGAGTAGTAGTTGATGGCGTTCCCCGGCGAGATCGCCGTGTCGTTCCAGCCGTGGTAGAGAATCAGCTTGCCGCCGCGGGCCTTGAAGGCGCGCAGGTCCGGGTTGATGGCGTTGACAGTGGCGCCGACCTTCTCGTCGACCAGCTTCAGGTCCTTCTCGAGGTCGAACGTGCGGGCGTCCCACTTCTCGTCGTTGTAAGCGACCTGGAAACTGCCGACCGAGATGCCCGGTGCCTGTCCGCCGACGAAACCGCCCCAACCGGTTTCACTGCCCGCCTCCTTGCCCGGAAACACGATGTCGCCGCTGCTGGTGCGCGCCGGCGCATACACGCGCTTGACCGCCTCGACCTGAGGCGCCGTCAGGCACGTCGCGCCGTCAGCGCCGCTGCACTGCAGGGAAGCCACGTCGAACGTGCAGGCGCGCGGATTGTTGAGGAGGCCGTCAGTCACGCCGTCGCGGCCGTCGCACGCGGCGATGACCGCCTTGTTCACCACCTCGAGCTTCGCCGCCGGTACTACTGCGGCTGGGTTCTTCACCACCGGCACGGCGACCGACAGATCCCACGCATGCAGGTGCGTCTGGTAGTTCGCCGGCGCGCCAGCGACGATGCCGTCGAAATCCTCGGGGTAGCGCTGCGCCTCCATCAACCCCTGGCGTCCCCCAGTAGAGCAGCCATTGAAATAGGAGAGCCGCGCGGCGCGGTTGTAGAACGCCGAGATCATCGCCTTGGACTGCACGACGGTTTCGTGGATCGCGCGGTAGGCAAAGTCGGTCAGCTTCTCGGGGTGGTTGATGGCGAACAACGCGTTGCCACCCTTGTGCCCGGTGTCAGTGGAGGCGGTGGCGTAACCCTCCTGCAGCGCGGCGACCATCGCCGGATAGCTGATCACGCCTGCCCAGCCGCCGCCGCCAACCATCTGGAACTTGCCGTTCCAGTTCTCGGGCAGCCACAACTCCATCTCGATGTTCGAGTCAGCCGACGGCTTCAGCACGGCGGCGACACGGCACCGCGCCGGCACGGTCTGCAGCGCGGGTGGCGGGCCACCGGCGCCCGGCGCAGCCGGCGGCGTGAACGGGCCCGCCGGCAGCGCTTCGGCGGTCGTGACGGTGGTGTTGGGGAGCGACAGGGTCTTCAGGTTTGCGCACGCAGCGGCGTCGCCCGGCGCGGCGCCGCCACCGGCGGCGGCAAGCGCACCCATCATCAGGACGGCAACAGGACTGAGCATGAGATACGGCCTCCGTTTACGGGCGCCGAGTCTATCATCGCGGCGACCACCGGCGCCGCTGGCGGTTCACCATTCGAACCGCACGCCGGCCTGCAACTGACGGGGGTCACCCACCAACGTCGGCTGGCCGAACGCGGCGCGCGGCGTGGCGCCGATGCCGAAGGTGTTGTTCACCGCCAGCACGTTCACCCGGTTGAAGATGTTGAACGCCTCGACCATCGCCTCGACGCGCCGACCACCAACGCCGAAGGCGCGTGATACACGGACGTCGAGCGTGGCCGTCGCCGGCTGACGGGCGCTGTTGCGGCCGACGCCCGGCGGCCGGTCGTTGTTGTTGGTGTCGTTGTTGAGGTCGCTGCCGGCAACGACATTGAACGGCACGCCGGTGGCGACCGCGGCGACATAGCCGACCTGCAGCCCGCCCAGCCGGAGGCCGCTGCCGAGCGTGCCGCTCATCACGAAGCGGTGCCGCTGGTCGTTGTCCGACGGCCCCTTCTCGGCGGCGACATCGGCGTTGTTCTGCGGCGTGTTGAAGAACGTATTGCCGGAGGTATCGAGCGCACGGGACAGCGTATACGACAGCCGCGCCGTGCCCCAGGGCACCTGCGGTGCCGTGATGGAAACGGTCAGCCCGTCGAACCAGGACTCGCCTACCGCTTCGTAGCGACTGATGTTGGCGAACCGCCCGTCAGGGCGACCGAGATTGGCCACACCACGCGACGCAGCTTCGGCCGCCGACATCGTCGGCACGTTGGTGTTGCGCTGCATGATGATGCCGTGACCGCGCAGGCGCGCGTAGCTGAGCGCCGCCGAGGCGCCGCCGCCGACCTGCCGTTCCAGTTGCACGGCGAACTGCTCGCTGCGGCCGTTGTCGATCGCCGGATCGATCGTGGTGATGGCGGTGACGACATTGGCCGGGAAGCGCGGCAGGACATCGGGAAATGCCGGGGCCCCCGCCTGCCCGAACGACAGCACGGCGACCTGGTAGTGCACGCCATCGCGCTGCAACGCGTTCGAGGTGGCTCGCAACGGGATGCGGTCGAAGTAGATCCCGGCGCTGCCGCGCAGCACGGTCCGCCGGTCGCCTGGCGCCCAGGCAATGCCGAACCGCGGCGAGATGTTGTTTCGATCGAGCCGGATTGGCGCTGGCAGCAGCTGCAGGTCGTAGCGCAGCCCCGCATTGAGCGTCAGTGCCGGAGCGATCGCCCATTCGTCCTGGAGGAACGCGCCGAGGTTCGGGTTCGACTGCGTCAGCGACGCCGCACCAAACGCCTGCTGGAACTGCTGATAGGCACCCCGTTGCAGGTTCTCGATCGAGGTGAAGGTGTAGACGCCCTGCAGGGCCCCCGGGAACACGACGGTGAGGCCGTTATGGAGGAAATCGGCGCCGGCCTTGAGCAGGTGCGCGCCGCGTTGCACGGTCACCGTGTCGGCGACCTGGAAGACATCCAGATCGCGGCCCGTCGGCGACGAGGTGGACGTCCCGAGGTTGGCGATACCCGAGATCGACACTGCCGGGCCGCGGGGATCGTTGGCGGGCGCATCGAGACGGCTGCGGGTGAACTGCGACCGTGCCTCGTTGAACGCGGTCAGGCCGACCCACTGCCACGAGGCAGCCGCGGTCTGGTCGCGGTTGCGCAACGCGGTGCCGCGGCTGACGGCATTCAGGCCACCGACGCCGCGCGCGTTGTCTCCGGAGACGTCATACAGGCTGTATCGCCCCTGCAGGTGCGATCGCGCGCGACGCCGATCGAGACGCGCAAAGGCGTTGGTCATGTCGTAGCCGCTGCGGTACTCCCCCGTCTGCATGACGGGGGCCGCGTAGCCCGCGGCGCGCAGGATCTCGCTGACGGTCGACGCCACGCCGCGGTCAATCGTCACGACGCCGGCGGCGTGCTGCTGCAGACGCTCGACGTTGGCAAACAGGAAGGTGCGATCCTTGCGCAGCGGGCCGCCAACAGTGAGGCCGAACTGCGCCTGCGATGCCGGATCCTTACGGCTGGCGAGCGCCGGGCGGGCTTCGAAGCGCGAGTGCCGGCCGAAGCCGTAGGCGCGGCCGCGCCACTCGTTGGTACCGGACCGGGTGGCGATGTTGACGATCCCCGAAGAGGCGCGGCCGAACTCCGCGATGCCGCCCGACGTGATGACCTGGAACTCGCGAATGACTTCTTCGGCGAAATAGGTCCCGGCCAGGTCGGCCGCATCGTCGTTGGCCGAGAGGCCATCGACCACAAAGGTATTGGCGAGGTTTCGCTGGCCGGCGATCGAGATACCCGTACCGGGGACTGCCGACGTCTCGGCGAAGCGCTCGTTGCTCCGCGTGTTGGTGCGCGAGACGTTCGGCGCCAGCAGCGCCAGATCGAGGTAGTTGCGGCCGTTCAGCGGCAAGCCGTCGATCTCGCGCGGCGTGATGGTTTCGGCCTGCTGCGTCCGGGAGGTGTCGACCGCCACCGCAGCAGCGCGAACGTCCACGCTCTCCCGCACCGCGGCTGCGTCGAGGCGGACCGGAATGTCCACTGCGTCGCCGATACGCACCGTCGTCTCCACCACGACGGTCGCAAAACCGGGAGCGGTGACCGTCATCTCGAGCGCCCCCACCGGGACTGCGATGAACCGGTAGCGCCCCTCATGGTCGGTCGCGCGTTCGGAAACCAGCCCCGTCTCGACGTGGCGCAGCCGCACGGAGGCGGCACCGACCACGCCGCCAGACGAATCGCGGACCACGCCAGCGACGGATGCCGATACGACCTGCTGCGCTGCTGAAGCCGTCACAGGCGTGGCCAGGAACACGACAGCACCCAGCACCGCGCCACGCACACATCTTCCCCATCGGTACAACATGATTCCCCCCCAACCCGCGAACGTCGGTGCCGAGACCTGCGGCCCGTGTTCGGAACGTCAACGCACAGTCGGCGGTGCACGCACGCCGGCGGGCCAGCACGCGCAAGCGAACCCCGCCTCCGCGGCAGGGCTCGCGCCGACTTATCCATGTTGGTGGCGTCCGGCGCGAGCCGGACGTGCGGCGTGCGGTTATTGACGGGGAGGGGGCGTGGCCGGCAGCTCCGCTCGCGTCGGCGGCGCCACCGCCGGCGCTGCGATTCGGCGGCGTGCGCCGGTGGACGGTGTCGAAACGAGCGGCTCGACCAGGGCTGGATCAAGCATCAGCGTTGCCATGACCACGTCAGCGGGCGCACAGGTGCTACGCAGCACACACGTCGCGGCAGCGTCGCCCGGAGCATCTGCACGCTGCTGCGATGGGCGAGACGAGGGGACCGACGCGGTCGAGGGGTGAGGTTCGGAGCCGCCGCCGCGTGAAGGGCGTCCATGCCGATGCATCGGGCAAATCTGGCCCGGCGCCAGCCCGTCGCAGCAGGAGTCATCGTGATCAGGGTTGCCGTGATCAGAGTTGCCGTGATCAGAGTTGCCGTGACCGGACTTGCCGTGACCGAAGCCAGGATGCCCTGAGCCGCCATCGCCGGGGTCACCATCACCAAGGTCGACGCCGGCGCCCGCAGCGTCGTGAGCGGCCGCCGTGGACGACGTCCGCTCAGGCCCCCCACAGCACAGGAGCAAGGGGGTTGCGGCCATGCCGGCACACTGCACGAGCAGCCACACCACAGCGATCGCCGTGACATGATTCCGCATTGCCGCCGCCACTGCACGCAGGGTACCGACACGCAGCAGCGGCAGATCGGTTGGCCGCTCGTGGCGGGCACGGTCCGGCACGTTCTTCGCTCAACACCGATGAACAGCCAGCAGCCGCTTCTTGCTTTTCACCATGGCATCATCACGAATCATCAGCGAATCCAACGACCGGCGCGCGCTGACGCTGCTGGCGCCACGCGCCGCCCTTACCGGCGGCGAAACGCCTCTTTCCTTGCCGGTAATCGCGCAACACGCGCCGCGCGGCCGGGTCGGTCGTGCAGCACTGGGACTGTTGTTCGCCGCACTCCTGGGCGCGAGCGGCTGTTCGTCGAACTCGCCGTCGCCGGCGGGCCCGAGTCCGGCTCCGGCGCCCGCGCCTGCGCCTGCGCCGGCCGCGCCCGTCGGCGTACCGGCGCCGGCACCCGGCCCGGTCCGCGTCACCATCAGCAGCGCCGGCATGAGCCCCGCGGAAGTGACGATACCGGCGGGCGGCCAGGTCACCTTCATCAACAACGACACCCAGCCGCATGACGTGGCTGGCGGCCCCGACATCGAGCACCCGGACTGCCGCGAGATCGACGCGGTTGGCTTCCTGACGCCAGGTCAGAGCCGGCAGACGGCTGTACTCACCATCGTACGCACCTGTGATTACCACGACCATAGCAACCACTCGCCGATTTTCAGCGGCCGCATCATCATCCGCTAGCTGCAGCGTGCTGATGCTGCGCGCGTGCCTGGTGCTGTGGTGTCTCGCGTCGGTCGCGCCGCCGCATGCGCAGGCACAAGAGGCACCCCCACACGCTCACGGCCAGATGCCGGCGTCGGGCAGCGCTCCAGGAGGCTGGGCCTGGGCGGTTGACGCCCGGGCCTTCTTCGGCGTCAATCACCAGGAGCGCAAGTTCCGCGACTTCACGGCGTGGGAGTCGCAGAACTGGTTGATGGCGGCGGCAGAACATCGCGCCGCCGGCGGCAGTCTCTGGCTGAACGGCATGTTCTCGATGGAGCCGTTCACGATGCGGAAGATCGGTTCACCGCAAGTGTTCCAGACCGGCGAGACCTACCGGCTCGCGCCGCTGATCGACTACCAGCACCCGCACGACCTGTTCATGGCGCTCGGCGCCGAGTATCGCGGCAGGCGCGGCCGTCTCGACGTGGTGTTGGCCGCCGACGCAGTCGGCTCCCCTGCCCTGGGGCCGCTGACGTTCATGCACCGGCCGTCGGCGGCCGGCAACCCGGAAGCGCCACTCTCGCACCACTACCTCGATTCGACGCACATCACGCCTGGCGTGCTGCGCGCCGGCCTCGGCACGGCGGGCCTGATGATGGAGGGCTCGGACTTTCGCGGCCGCGAACCGGACGAGCGGCGCACCGACATCGACTTCGGCCCGCTCGATTCCTACGCCATGCGCCTGTCGTGGGCGCGCGCTGGCTGGAGTGCCCAGGCATCGGTAGCGGCCTTGACGCTGCCCGAGTTGACGACACCGTACGACGCGAAGAAGCTCACCGCCTCCGTCGGACGCACCGGCGGTGGTCGCGTCGCGGCCTGGATGTTTGCCTTCGGCCAGAACCGCGAAATTCATGGCAACCTCGAGGCCTACCTGTTCGAGGCGGCGCTTCGCGCCGGCAGCAGCGGCCGCCTCTACACCCGCGCGGAGTCGGTCGCCAAGGACATCCTCGACGCCGGCTTCCACCCGCGCGGTGTGTTCCACCGCCACCGCCAATCGCAAGTTGCGGCGCTGACCGCCGGCTACCTCCACACCGTCGCGCAGTCGGCGGCCGGCGCAATCGGCATCGGCGGCCACATAACCGGTTACGTGGTACCGGATAACCTCACTGAGCCCTACGGGCAGCCCATCTCGTTCCATCTCTTCCTCTCCTACGCGCTACGCCCGGTCGCCCGCGGCACCGCTGGAGGTTCGGCCGGCGGGCACGCGCACTAGCGCACGACCCGAATCATTGAGGAAAAGAAGCGTCAAAGACCGCCAAGCCAGCTCGGCCATTCAATATGGCGCACGACTTGCTGAAGTGAGGGACAGGAAAGACGAGAGCAGCCGGGCTGCACGGGCAGCGGTTCAGCCTCGTCCTCAGGAGGATGTGATGCTGTTTACTCTCGCCGTGATTCTGTTGATTGCCTGGCTGCTCGGCATCGTCGGCACCTACACCATCGGCGCGTTCGTGCACGTGCTGCTGGTCATCGCGATCGTGCTGTTCCTGGTGGGCCTGATCTCGGGCCGCCGGACGGTCGTCTAAAACACCGCTCAGCGATCGCGTAGCCACGTCCGGCGACGGGCAAAGGCGAAAAGGAAAGGGGTCTGCTCTTCGGCATACGAAGACCAGACCCCTTTTGCTGTACGCCCCCACCCGCCCGCCGCTATCGGCAGTCCCGCGTGAGCGTGGTAACCGCTTACCCGCGCACGCCGCGCGAGGGACCCGAGCCTGCAGGCCGCGATGAGGAGCGGCCATGGCCACCGGGACCGCGGTTACCCGACGCCCCGGCAGAACGATTGCCGTGCGACGAGGCAGGACGATTGCCATGTGACGGCGGCCGGTTGCCAAATGATGGCGGCCGGTTGCCGTGCGCCGACGGCGGCCGGTTGCCGCCCGCCGACGAGGCACCGCGGTTCTGACTCCGCGTCCGCTCCTGCGCACGCCGCGCGCGAATGGCGGCGATGCGTTCGGCACGTGGCACTTCGAGCGCTTCGGCGCGACCCTTGTACTCGAAGTCGGGCAGCGTCACGCGCGGGATCGTCCGGCCGATGGCCCGCTCGATGGCGCGCACGTCCGATTCCTCGTCCGGGGCCACCATCGTGAACGCCTCGCCGGTCGCTTCGGCGCGTCCGGTGCGGCCGACGCGGTGGATGTAATCCTCCGGCGCCGCCGGCACATCGAAGTTGACGACGTGACTCAGCGCCTCGACGTCGATGCCGCGAGCGGCGATGTCGGTCGCCACCAGGACGCGGTACTTGCCGCTCTTGAACCCGGCGAGCGCTTCGGTGCGCTGGCTCTGCGAGCGGTTGCCGTGAATGCGGGCAGCGTTGATGCCCTTCTTCAACAGGTGGTCGGCCAGGCGGTTGGCGCGGTGCTTCGTGCGGGTGAAGACCAGCACTTCCTGCAGCACGTTACGCGACAACAGCTCGCAGAGGAGCGCGGCCTTCACGTCCTGGTTCACCGGGTAGAGCGCCTGCGTGATGCCGCTCGCCGGCGCGGACTGCCGCTCGATGTTGATGCGTGCCGGCGTCTTGCAGCATCTCGGACGCAAGCACCGCGATCGGCTGCGGCATCGTCGCGCTGAAGAACATCGTCTGCCGCTGCGTCGGGATGTGGCGTAGCACGCGGCGGATGTCGGGCAGGAAGCCCATGTCCAGCATGCGATCCGCCTCGTCGAGCACCAGATACTCGAGCCCGGCGAGACGCGCGTAAGGCAGGCGGAAGTGGTCGAGCAGCCGGCCCGGCGTGGCGATGATCATGTCGACGCCGCTCTTGAACGCGTGTTCCTGCGGGCCCATGCCGACGCCGCCGTAGACCGCCGCGCTGCGCAGCGTCGTGTGCTTGGCGAGCGCCTGGAAGTCCTCGTGGATCTGCGCCGCCAGCTCGCGGGTGGGCGTCAGTACGAGCGCGCGGGTAAGGCCGCGCTTGGGCGACTCGAGCATGCGGTGCAGGATCGGCAGCAGGAACGCCGCGGTCTTGCCGCTGCCGGTCTGGGCACAGGCAAGCACGTCGCGGCCGGCAAGCGCCGGCGGAATGGCGTCGATCTGGATCGGAGTGGCCTTTGTGAAGCCGAGGTCGCGAATAGCGTTGAGCAGCTGTGCGTGAAGATTGAGTTCAGTAAAAGACATTCAGTGGGCGGACCACGGGCGTCCGCGATTTCAAATCGAAATTGCTGGGGATTGTCCCTGAACGGTTATCGCTCAGGCTCGACAGTCTGTAAAAGGAAACGAAGCCTGAAGGCTCAATCTACGCTGGCGAGGATGTCTCAGTATACACGACCGGCAAGGGCCAGGCCGTGCAACCCCTGCCGCGCGAACACCTTAGCGCATCGAGCCGTGCCTGGTCCGCTACGCGGCACCCGGCCCTCGGCGGTCAGCGGCAGCGGACCCGCGGGCCGGGCTCAGCAGCGCCTCGATGAACAGCGCGGCCGGGCCGACGAGGAACAACGCGTAGAACGGCGCGTAGACCACCTCGTTCAGGCGCAACGCCATCTCGACCAGGGCGACCAGGAATACCACGATGCACTGCCATTTCCAGCTGCGCACGGTGGTCCGCGGGTCCGTCACCATGAAGAAGATGAAAAGCTGATACATCGGCCCGGTGATCGGCGCGATCGTCGCCAGCAACGGCGTCCCGGAAATGGCGCTGCGCACCACTGCCAACAGGAAGAACGACGCCACGTAGGTGGCCGAGACGTGCAGCCGTCCGACGCGCCAGACGATGACGAAGCCGAGCAGCCAGATGATCGCCATCGGCGCAACGACGTTGCCCCACTGGATGCTCAGGTGGGACACCGTCGCCGGAGCCAGGAACAACACGGCGCTCAGGCCGAAGTTCGACGGGTTCCACAAGTGGCGGCCGCGGAAGCGCAGCACGTATTTCGATGAGATCGAAATCAGGCTGCACAGCACGTATGGCCAGACAAACGGCGAGCGCACCAGGATGCCGACGCTGATGCCGGTGATGTAGGCGCTCGCCAGATTCGGCCACTGGCCATACGTGATGCGCCCCATCACCAGTTCGGCGGCAATCGCGGTAGCGATGGCGATCGCCGTACGCTCCCAGCCTTCGAGAATGCCGAACGAGGCGTGCGCGCCGAGCAGGATGCACGTGATGAGGAGCGGCGGCAGGTAGCGGTTGTCGACCGACAGCAGGCCGCGGCGCGGTGGCGATACGGTGCCGCCGGCTGGCAGCACGCCGGCTTCAGCGGGCATGCGGCTCCTGGACACGATGCCGCATGTCGACGGCAGGCCGCTCGATGGTCTGCACCTGCCCGGACGGCCAGCGGATGATCGCCCGTTCGACGGCGACGGTGTTGCCAAGCCCAAAGTGCAGCCGGCGCTGGTTCTGCGCGCTGAACCCTGCTGCCGCCGTCACCTCCTGCACCTGCACCTGCGACCCCCAGCGCAGTTCCAGCCGCGCCCCGATAGCGCTGCGGTTGCTGGCGCCGCCCTCGAGCTCGAACTGGATCCAGTGCCGCGCCGGATCGACCTGGTTGCGGTACAGCAACAGCGGCCCGCGCTGGTTGGCGACGACGACGTCGAGTGCACCGCGGTTGCCGAAATCGGCAACAGCCACCGCCCGGCCGTCGTAGGTGTCGGTGGCCCCGACGACCTGCGCTGTTTCGGTGAACCGCCCGGCGCCGTCGTTGAGCCAGACGCGCTTCCGCTGGTAACCGGAGAGGCTGCGGCCGCGCATCGCCGGCCAGTTGCGCGCATCGCCGATGATGGTGTTGTGGCCGACCGCGATCTCGGCGAAGTCGTACCAGTAGCTGCTCCGCTCCCCCGCCGAGACGTAGCCGTTGGTCAGGTACATGTCGAGCGTGCCGTCGTTGTTCAAGTCGCCGAACTGCGCTCCCCAGCTCCAGCCTCCCAGGTCGATGCCGAGGCTGGAGGCGAGGTTCTCGTATTCAGGGATCCGGCCGGCCGCGGCGCCGGACGTTTTCGGCACCCACAGATCGTTGCCCTGCACCAGCACACCGGGCTCGGAGATGTTCGTCTTGTAGATCGCCAGCCGGCCATCATTGAAGACGTCGCCGAAGGACGCGTTCATGCCACTCTTCGGCGTCAGGCTGAGCCCGGTCTCCCGCCCGACGTCGGTGAACTGGCGGCCGCCACGGTTCGCATACAACTCGGGCACGCCGTAATCGTTGGCGAGGAAGATGTCGGGATAGCCGGTGCCCGACAGGTCGGCCGCACTGACGGCCAGCGTCCACCGCCGGCTGTCGATACCGAGTGCCGCCGTCCGGTCCTCGAACGTGCCGTCACCGCGGTTGCGCAGGAGATACTTGCGGCCGCCGTTGTTGGCGTACTCGAAGCTCTCCGGCATGATCCGGGTCGTGGTCAGATGCCAGAGATCGATGTCTTCAGGCCAGTAGCCGGCAATGAACAAGTCGACGCGGCCGTCGCGGTCGTAGTCCAGCCAGGTGGCGCTGTTGGCGTTCACCCACGCTGGCAGCCCCGCATGCTCCCCTACCGGGGTGAACCCGCGTCCCGCCTCGTTGTGGAACAGCTCGGGCCGGCCGTACTTGTAGACGAACAGATCTTCATAGCCGTCGTTGTCGTAGTCGGCCCACACCGCGCCCATCGACACGCCAGTACCGGTGCGGTTGACGTCGGCGACACCGAGTGCCGCCGCCTCGTCGACGAAGGTGCCGGTGCCCGTATTCCGATACAGCCGGTTGAAGCTGCCTTCACCGCTGTTGGTCACGTAAAGGTCCTGCCAGCCGTCCCGATTGAAATCGACGACGGTGACGGATGCGCCGGTCGAGGCGACCTGCGGCATGATGTGCGCGAGCTGCGCGTCGAAAGTCGGCGCCTGGTGTACGAAGTCGATTCCCGCCTGGCGGGAGACCTCCTGCAGGCGAAAGCCGAATCGTGCCGACGGAGCGCTCTCCGGCGTGGACTGGCGCGCCGCCCTGGCGTTCAGCGCCACCACTGCCGCAAGTGCGCCGACGAATACTGCCGTCCACGCGGCATGCGCGATGCGCTGGCGAAGCAGGGTTGTCATGGAGCGGCGTGATTGTACTGGGCGGTCACGAAGGGCAGCACTAATAGGAATGCACTAGGACACCGGCGCGGCTGGGGCCGCGTGCGCCGGCACTAGCGTGGCGCGCTGCGCAAACCGCGCAGGTAGGCGTCCGGCGTGACATAGCGCGTGTGGAAGCGCTGCCAATCCTCGCGATGCGCCTGGTAGACGGGGTCGTCTTCGAGCGCGAGCGAAGCGGCCGCGGCGGCGTACTCCGTTCGGGCGTGCGTCGGCAGCGGCACGACCGTCTTCGAATAGCTGGTGTTGTAGTCGCCGTCTTTTTCCCAGCCGTCGCCGATCAGCACGTAATCGCGACGCCAGCCGGCAGCCGGCGGCGGCCGCTCGGCGAACTGCACGCGCATTTCATCACCGGCATTCATGATGACGTAGCGGTCGTCGACGGCCGCCAGCAGCTCCGTGACGTCACCGAAGCGCGTGTAGTAGCCGGCAAGGTCACGCCAGCGCTGGGTGCGGTTGACGACACGATCGTAGCGCGGCGTCTCCGGCGCCTCACCGCGCGGCGACACCGTGGCGGAGAAGCCACGGAACCGCAGGTCGGCGGCGGCAGCCGCCAGCCGGGTCGTCTGGATCGGCGCAGCAGCGCGGTCGGCGTAGGCGAGCGCGTCCCAGTAAATCTCGAGGTTGGTGCGCAGGCGCAGGCGGCGGGCTCCAGCCGCGCCGCTCAGATCGATCAGGATCGTCTTGTTCTTTCCCGCCGGGAAGCCGACATCGGCGTTGACCACGTACCACGCGCCGCGGCCATCCTGTGCCTCGAGCGTCAGCGCGCTCGGCCGCACGGCCTCGCCCTGGGCGATGGCCACGTTGATGCTGCTGTCGGTCGGATAGACCCAGCCACTGGCGAGCAGCGTCTGGCGGCCGCCCGCCCGAACCGGCGCCGCAAGCTCGAACTCCACCGCATGGTCCCTGGCAATGCCCTGGTAGGCACCGCGCGTGAAACTGGCGAGATACCGGCCGTCCCGCCGCGCCACCAGCTCGGTCACGTCACGGCCGGACTCGTCCCAGGCACCGGTCACGGCGGTCGCCGGAGACATGGCGTGCACGGCCAGGGACGGCGGGTGCATCGCCGAGAAGCGCTCGTCGACGTAGACCTCGGTGTCGGCCGGATGATCGACGACCAGCAGTGACACGTGATCGAAGAAGTGCGTCTCCCATAACTCGGCGGTGATACGCACGTCGTAGCGGCCGTTCCGCGGCGCCAGCTGCTCGCCGGCAATCTTCACCCAATCCTCGGTCTGGGACGTACCGGCGGTGTCCTGCGCGTTGATGCGCAGCCCGAGCGGCGAGCGCCAGAGGAAGTCGGTGACGAACTCGATGCTGCTGCCGTTGTCGGCAAAGACCCAGGGGCAGGACCCCTTCAACCGCTGCTCGGCGATGACGGTGTTGTCGGCGGCAATGTCGAATTCGGCCTGCGGCACGCCGTTCGGCCAGACGATGCGCACCACGTCGACGGTGGCGCGGGTGCCGAGGCCGAAGTGTGCCGCACCGCCGGTGAGCACCTGCTTCTGCGTCAGCAGGCCGGACCTGATTTCAATTTCGCCGCCGATGCCGAAGGAGTTGATCCGCTGATCGCCGGCGCTCTGCTGCGCCCGCGGCCGCAGCGCCTTCCAGTGGTAGCGGCGCTCGCCGCCGTTCAGCAGCCGCACAGGCGTGCCGGCCGCGACACCAAGAAGGTCGACGCGGCCGTCGCTGTTGACGTCGCTGACGGCGAACACGTCGGCGGCGACAGGCGCCGGCTGCGGTTGCAACGCGAAGCGCTCGTCGGCGAGCCAGACACGGCCGCGGCCGCCGCCCGACGCGACCACGTCGAGGGCGCCGTTGTTATCGAGGTCGGCGAGAAATAGCCGCGTCGCGGCGACCGGGCCGGCGCCGCCGGCTGGCGCGAGGTTTTGTTCGATCCAGGACACGCCGGGTCCGCTGCGCGGCACCCGGCCTACGTTGGCGGCGTCGGCGGCGTCGGCGGCGTCCGCGGCGTCGGCGGCGCGCGGCAGCGACGCGCGGTGGAGCGCACCGCGGTCGTCGATGGTGACCAGGTCGATCGCGCCGTCGCCGTTCACATCGCCCGCCGCAATCGCCGCCGCGCCGCCCGCACCCGGTGGCGCACCGATGTCGATGAATGCGCCGGCCTGGCGATTGAGCAGCACCCGCACCCGCCCGGCGCCATCGAGCAGCGCCGCGTCCGGGTCACCGTCGCCATCCAGATCGGCCCAGGCGAAGCCACGCGCACCGGCGATTGCCGCAAACGTGTCGATCGAACGCCAGCGCCCGTCGCCGTTGTTCCGCAACACCAGCGTCGGCCCTGACCGCTGCCCGACCACCAGGTCGACGTCGCCGTCCATCTCGATGTCAGCGGCCCACGCCGCCGCGCAGTCGCAGCTCACCGGCGCCGCGCCGCCGGCGTCGGCCGTCACATCCGCATAGGCACCGGCCGCGCCCTGCAGGAACAGGCGGACGCCGGCCGGGCCGACGGCGACGAGATCGCTCTTGAAGTCGTGGTTCCAGTCGATCGGGAGCAGCGCGCCTGACGCCGCCGCTCCGTCCGCGGCGGCCGGGAACCGCAGGTCGAGACTGCCGCCACCAGCGCGCGAGATGGTCTGGCCGCCGGCGACCAACACGCTGGTCGTGTCCGCCTCGTCACTGAACGCGGTCAGCAGGGTCACCGGGCTGGATCGTGGTGCCGCGTCGAGCGACGACGCGGTGAAGGCCAGCGTGCGGTCTGCGGCGGCCGGCGTCGCCGTCGGCGGCTCCAGCACCAGGAAGCGCTCGAACGGGTCGGCGATGAGCTCCGTGGCGGTGGATATGGCGGCCAGGCTCTCGCGATAGTCGGGAACTCGCGCCAGCAGGTTGCGCAGCACCGCCGTCGCCCGCGCCGCGTCCGCCAGGTTACCGGCCGCCGCGGCCGCGCGAAGGGCGGCGTACTGCTCACCGACGGCGGCCGGCCACGCCTCGGCGCGACGGCTGAGCCGCGCGACCGAATCGCGCAGGCCGGCCGTGTCGGCGCGCTTCACGGCGATGCGTGCCCGCTCGAGCAGCACGGCGATGTTGTCCGGGAGAACCCGCAGGGTCTCGTCGACGAGCCGCTGCGCCTCGGCATCGGCATCGCTGCGGCCGCTGCGCTCCACCTCTTGCGCCAGCGCGTAGCGGGCGCGCACCCCCTGCGGGTTCAACATTACCGCCCGCTGCAGATGCGCGATGCCCTCGTCGATGCGCCCCCGCGCAATCTCCATCCGGCCGGCGAGCAGCGCGACGTCCGCGTTCTGCGGTGCCAGCGTGGCTGCCTGGGCTATGGGGGCGGCCGCCGCGTCGAGTTCGCCAAGGCGCATGTGGGCGATGCCGAGGTTCGCCCACGACGCCGGTTCGGCCGGCACCGCCTCGGTCGCCCGCGCGAACGCCTGCCGCGCGTCGTCGAGCAGCCCGACCTGCATCGCCGCCAGGCCGCGATAGAACGCGGTCGAGACCTGCTCGTAGGCAGGCGTCCCCTGTGCTGGCAGCACCTGGCGGCCACGGTAGAACGAGTAGACGCCGGCGAGCACGACGAAGAACACGACGGCGGCACCGATCACGCGTGGTGCGGCGGAAACGAAGGCGTCGAGGGTTGACCGGGGAGGGTTGCACGGTAGCTTCGGGCGGAAGGTTTCGGGCGGAAGATCCGGGGCCGGTGGCCGTGGCGCGAGCGGCGCACGTGCCCGCGGGACGATCGCTCGGGGACCGTCCGCGCGGGCAGCGTGCCTGGCACTCGACGCGTCTACTTGTCGGGGCGCTCGTCCGGCGCGCCGATGCCCGACGAGCCGACGAACAGCTTCTTGCCGTCGGCGAACGTGATGTCGCGGCCGTTGGCGCGGAACGAGCCGTCCTTCGCCTGGAAGCCTTGCACCGCGATTTTGGTGCCGGCCGGCAGCGAGCTTCTTGTTCCAGCCGCGGCGCAGCAGCGCGTTCGGCGCGCCGCCTTCGACCATCCACTTCTGCGACTTCGCCGGCCGGCGTCGTGACGTCGATGTGGATCCACGAGTGCGGATTGATCCACTCCATCTTCGTGACCGTGCCCTCGAGCTTGACGGGCTTGTTCGCGTCGAACTCCGCCGCGAACGAGTGATGCGCGAGCATAGGCGACCGCGGCGGCCGTCAGCGCGAATGCGGCGCCGGCGAGCGACGCTCAAGAGTTTGATGCGCATCGCATTCATCTCCTCTTGTCGATGGCGTCAGGCGCAAGGAACGAGCGTTGCGCCGCGGTGTCCGTGCACCAAGTGTAATCCAACCTCAGCGTCGCGCCGGCGATTACCGGCGGGTCATTCGCTTCTTCTTGAGGTCGCCGTAGAGCAGCTCTTCGGAGAACTCGACGCACTTGAACTCGAGCAGCTGGACGTTCTTCTCGAGCGTGGCGATACAGCGGCATGCGAGATCTTCCACGGCCGCGAGAACGTCTCCGGGTCCTCGATGGTCGCTTCGTACTTGATGGTGATTCTCGCCCATCGGCGTGTAGCGTTCGGTGACCTTCATCAGCGTCGCTGTGGTGAGTTGCCGGCGCGGTCGAACCAGGTCTGGTCGTTGATACCCGGTGACCTCGATCACCAGCGTGTCGCCTTCCCAGCGGCCGTTCGACCAGCCCATCCAGCTGTCGACCGGCCGCTCCTGGTGATTCGTCATGTGCACGATGCGGTTCGCGCTCGCGAACTCGTAGACGAACAGGATGTCCGGTCGCCCTGCACGATCTGGAACGGGTAGGGCATGTAGGTGGCGCGCGGAATGCCCGGCATGTAGCACTTGGCTTCCGGGTCGGTCTTCGGCCAGCCGGCGCGGTTCTCGTCGCGCTTCGCGAGCGCCGCCGGCAGGTACGGAATCGTGCCGCCTTCGACGACGCTCTTGGCCCGCCGGGATGGCGGCGATCGCGCCGAGCTGCCAGATCGGCGCCCGGCGCCGCCGAGTGATCCTCGAGGTTCCAGTACGCGGTGCCGATCGCCTGCCAGACGCCGTTCAGGTTCGGCTTGCCGCCGATGCGCGCAGGCCGCGCCGGGGCGGCCGCCTGTGCACCGCGTCCCTGCCCCGCGCCGCCGGCACGGCCGGCTGCGCCCTGCGCCGGGGCCGCCTGCCCGGAAATCGGCATCACGGTGAGCGCAACGACGGCGCCCGCCGCCACGATCGTCGCTGCCACCATTGCGCCTGTGAAACGGTTTCGCATCTGCGAGGTCTCCTGTGTGCCCGATGAATCCAACACCGTGCGGTATGAACGCGTCATTGGCTCCGATCCGGCCGCACGATGCGGCGATCGGTGCCCGCTGCTTCTACCAGATGGCTCTTCGTCCTGTCAAGGTGACAACCCTCATCCGGCGAGACGCACGAGAAACCGCCCCTTCGCCTCCCCCGCCAGCAGCGTCGCAAACGCTCGCGGCAGATCGTCGAGGCCGATTTCACGCGCGATCGCACCGAGGTCGGCCGGCTTGAGGTCGCTGGCCAGCCTGCACCAGACGTCGCGCCGGATCTCCATCGGGCACATCACCGAGTCGATGCCGAGGATGCTGACGCCGCGCAGGATGAATGGCATCACCGTCGTGCGCAGGTCGATGCCGCCGGTCAGCCCGGTGCTGGCGATGCCGCCCCAGTAGTTCGTGGTCCGTGTCAGCCAGGCCAGCATGTCGCCACCGACCACGTCGATCGCGCCGGCCCAGGTGGCCTTTTCCAGCGGTCGCGTGCCGAGGTCGAGCGTGCTGCGCGACAGCACGTCGGTCGCGCCCAGCTGCCGCAGGTAGGCCGCCTCGTCGTCCTTGCCGGTGATCGCGGTGACCTGGTAGCCACGGCGCGCCAGGCAGGCGATCGCGACGCTGCCGACCCCGCCGGTGGCACCGGACACGACCACTGGCCCCTGCTGCGGGTGCAAGCCGTTGCGTTCCAGGCGCACCACCGCCAGCGCCGCGGTGAAGCCGGCCGTGCCGAGCATCATCGCCTCGGCGGTCGTCAGTCCCGCCGGGATGGGCACCACCCACTCGGCCGGCACACGCACGCGGCCGGCATAGCCGCCGTCGCTGGCAACGCCGAGGTCATAGCCGGTCACCAGCACCGTCGTGCCGGGCGTGATCGCCGGACTCGTGCTCGATTCGACGACACCGGCAACGTCGATGCCGCCGACCAGCGGGAAACGCCGGAGGATCTTGCCCGCCCCGGTCGCCGCGAGGGCGTCCTTGTAGTTGACGCTCGAGTATTCGGCGCGGATGACCACGTCGCCAGGCGTCAACTGGTCGAGCGTCATCAGCGCCGCCTCGCCGCGGATGCGGCCGCCGTCGTTGCTGATGCGGAATGCGCGGAAGTTATCCATTGTGGGACCGCGCCAGGCCACGGGCGCAGACGGTCGGACGGGTGCCGCGCGGCGGACCAGCGGTCAACGAGCAGCCGATGCTATCATCCGCTTCGAGGGACACGATGCTGCACAGGCTCAGTACGATCAAAGGGTTTCACCTGCACGCTACCGACGGCGAGATCGGCCACGTTGACGACTTCCTGATCGACCAGACGACCTGGGCGGTCCAGTACCTGATCGTCGACACCAGCAATTGGATTGGCGGCAAGACGGTGGTCATTTCGCCGGCGGCGCTGCGCGGCATCGACTGGGGGAACGCGCGCCTCGACGTCGACCTGACGCGCGCGCAGATTCAGGCCAGCCCGCAACTGGAATCGATGGACCTGCCACCGAGCGAAGTGTGGCCGCCGACCGCCTTCGTCATCTTCTGACGCCGCACTCATTCGCCTGCGACGGGCCACCCGGGCCCGTCGCAGCGCCAACTCGCCGCGTCACTCGCGGCCGCTCCAGCCCCGTTCCTATTTCGGCAGCGCCATGACCACGTACGCGCCCGCGCCTGGCGGCACCGGTGTGCCCCCCAGCTTGGGCGCCTGGTAGCCGGCGCCCGACGCGACCGGCAGCACCAGGTACTGGCGGCCATCCACCTGATACGTGGCGGGAACACCGTCGGACGCCGCGGCGAGCTCGGTCGACCACACCACCTTGCCGTTGTCGCGGTCGTAGGCGCGTAGCGTGCGGTCGGAGCCGGTGGCGACGAATACCAGGCCACCGCCGGTGACCAGCACGCCGCCGCGCGGCCAGTGCGCGCCGGTCGCGCCGTCGACGCCCTCGACCTGCGGCAAGCCGTTCACGGTGCCGTTGGCCACCTGCCACTTGATGTCGCCGGTGTTCAGGTCATAGGCGGTCAGCCGTGACCAGGGTGGGCCGATCATCGAGAGGTTCGTGCTGCTCAGCATGAAGTCGATCGGCGAATTGAAGCGGCCCTTGTAGTCCGCCGTCACTTCAGCCGGCGGCGGCGCGGCTCCGCGCCCCCGCGGCGCGCCGGGATCGCCCGGGATCAGCTTCAGCGTGGTCGGCAGGTCCTTGGACACGATGTAGAGCTCGCCCTTGATCGGGTCGACGCCGGAGCTGCCCCAGTTGGCGCCGCCGTTGTGGCCGGGCATCTGGATCGAGCCCTGGAGGCTGGGCGGCGTGAACAGGCCCTCGTTGCGCGACCGCTTGAGCCGCTCGCGAATCGCGTCCTGCTCTTCCTTGGGCAGGAAGGGGTTGATGTCCTGCTCGGTGAACTGCTGGCGGGCGAACGGCGCCGGCTTGGTCGGGAACGGCTGCGTCGGCGACGCGTGCTCGCCGGGTATATCGGATTTGCGGCACCGGCCGCTCTTCGATCGGCCAGATCGGCTTGCCGGTCACGCGATCGAAGACGAAGACGAAGCCGTGCTTGGTCGGCTGCGCCACCGCATCGACGTTGCGGCCGTTCTGCCGGATCGTCAGCAGCTTCGGCGCGCTCGGCAGATCCCAGTCCCACAGGTCGTGGTGGATCATCTGGAAGTGCCACAGCTTCTTGCCGGTGCGGGCATCGAGCGCGACGAGCGAGTTGCCATACAGGTTGTCGCCCTCGCGGTCGGCGCCGTAGAAGTCGTATCGGGCCGTGCCGAACGGGATGTAGGCGATGCCGCGCGCCTCGTCGATCGTCATCTCGTTCCAGTTGTGCACGCCGCCGGCGGTCCTGCCGGCGTCCTTCGGCCAGGTCTCGCTGCCCGGCTCGCCGGGACGCGGGATGCTGTGGAACACCCAGGCGAGCTTGCCGGTACGGACGTCGTAGGCCTGAACGTCACCGGGCGTCGACTCGTGCCCGGCGCCCTGCGCCGGCAGCGACACGAGCACCAGGTTCTCGAACACGCGGCCGGGATTGCTGGTCTGCAGCGGCCGGACGTTCGCCGCATCTCGGTCGAGGGCGGTTCGCAGGTCGACCTTCCCGTCGGTGCCGAACGAGGTGATCGTCTCGCCGGTGGCCGCGTTGATGGCCGTCAGCATGCCGCCATTCAGGAAGACCAGCCGCCGATCCGATCGGTCGGCACTCTCCCAGTAGTTGATGCCGCGCGCGCCCACCGCCCCCATGTTCGGGTGCTCCCACAGCTCCTTGCCGGTGGCGGCGTCGAGGGCGACGATCGCGTTCGACTTCGCCAGCACGTACATCACGTTGCCGACGACGATCGGATTGAAGAGGTACTGCCGGTCGCCGGTCGGATAGCTCCAGGCCACCGTCAGCTTGCCGACCGTGTTCTTGTTGATCTGGGACAGCGCCGAGAACTGTGACGAATGCGCGCCGCCGAGATAGCTGCTCCAGGTGGTGTACGGCGGCGCAGCCGCCGCGCGGCCGGCGGGCCGCGACTGCCCCATGACCGAGGCGACCGTCAGCGCGACGAGGAGCGCTGCGCCGCCAAGAACTTTACGCATGACTACCTTTCTGAGCTTTGCTTGCTGGGCTTTGCTTGCTGGGCTTCCCTTGCTGGGCTTTGCTTGCTGGGCTTCGCTTGCTGGCTTTGCTATCTGAGCTTGGGATTCGGAGCATCGAGCGCTGCAGGTACGGGTCCGCAACGGTCCGGTTGCGCGTGGACCGGGACGGCGGGAATTCTACCTCTGGTTGGTGGGTTCGTGGTTCGTGGTGTGCCACGCGCGATCACGCGTGCCACGTGCAGCAGCCGGACGGGTGAGCTACCGGGCGGCGGCGCGGGCGAGCACGCGATCGAGGTCGCGGCTGAACGGGCTGCGCTGCGGCCGTGCCGGCGCGGAGGCCAACGCGGCGGTCTGGGCAGGGGCTGGCGCACGGGCTGGCACAGGGGCCGGCGCAGGGAGTGACACCGTTGCCGCAGCCGCGCCAGCAGCCGGAGGCGAGGTCACCGGCCGCGACGTGGGTCGCGGCGGCAGCGGGATGTCGGATGCGGAGGAGGACACGGCCGATGGAGGGGCGGGCGCCGGGTTGAGGACGGTGTCGAGACGGGGCGCGGCGCCGAGTGCGAACGTCGCCAGCGTCATGAGCAGGAAGCCGAGCTGGCTGGCGGCGCGCCACGGGCGGCGGTCGGCCGCGCGGTGCCGTGCTGGCGCTGCGGCGCGGCGGGCTGGTGGCGCCGCTGCCGGCCGCCGCGTCTGCGCGGGCCGGGACGCTGGCGCCAGCGAGCTCAGGAACCGGTAGGCGGTATTGATATCCGCCAGGCGCGCGCTGGCCTTCAGCCGCAGCCGCGGCTCGCCTTCGAAGCGGTCCGGATGCCACACGCGGACCAGGTCGCGATAGGCCTCGCGCAACTCGCGCGGCGGCACCGCCTGCTCCAGCTCCAGCAATCGCAAGGCGCGCGCCGTCGTCATCGAATGCCTGTCGTTCATCGGATTCCGCCTAGGGACGTAATCGGCATCGCGACCAGTCGCTGCAACCTGACGTCACTCGCGCGTCATCCACCCCGCGGCAGCGCGCAACGGCGGCACGCTTGCGTCACGGCGCCGAAGCGCGTATCTCTTGGAGGATGAAGAACGACGGCAACGGACGGGTGGTCTACTCCACCGGCGTCGGGCGCGTGTGCCCGGGTTGCGGCTGGCCGACGGCCGACTGCAAGTGCAGCAGCACGCGCAGCGACGCGCCCGTGCCGGCCCGGGTCGTCGCCAAACTGCGCATGGAGAAGAAGGGCCGCGGCGGCAAGACGGTCACCGTCGTCTATGGCCTGCCGCAGAATGCGGCGTTTCTGACTGAGCTCGGCAAGGAACTGAAGCGTGCCTGCGGCGTAGGCGGCACGACGACCGAGGAGGGCGTCGAGCTCCAGGGCGACCTGCGCGATCGCGTGCGCGCCGCCCTGGAGAAGAAGGGCTATACGGTCAAGGGCTAAGGTTGCGCGGCGGTGGCGACGCTCAGCATGTTGGCCATCGCCCGGTTTCCCTCGTGACAGGCGTACTCGAACACGCGCTGCGCCGGGTCCTTCGTCAGCGGCATCGCAAAGGTCCACGGCCGCGACCACGTCTTGGGATCGTTGACGGTCACTTCCCACTTCAGCAGCTTGCCGTCGACCGGCGTGAAACGCTCGGTGAGCACCAGGGCGTCGCTGTGGCGCGTGCCGTTGCCGTTCACGCCGATGCTGGTGCGGTCGGTGAAGTTGGTGGTTTCGACCACCAGCGTGTTCCCTTCCCAGCGGCCGCGTGCGTCGCCCATCAGCATGCGCACGCCGCTGCTTGCGTGCGGACGGCCATCGAGCGGGATGATCCGCGCCTCATGGATCATCTCGTAGCGGATTGCCACCGAATCCGGTGACTGCACGATGTCGTAGGAGTTGCCGTAGATCACCGGCAACATCGAGCCGATCACGCCGCGCGTGATGCACCGGTCGTACAGGGAGTGATCCGCCGCCGTCAGCTGCGGCCGGCCGCGACTGGCGCGCTGGGCGGCGGCGCGCCGCTCGCCGTCCGGCGTCAGCGGCGGCATCTTGCCGTCCCTGGGATCGACGATCAGCCACAGCTCGTGGTTCGTGGCCTCGAGCGTCTCGTACCAATGCGCCGGGCCGGCACCGGTGTCATCGGTGGCGCTGCCGCCGATACGCGGCGCGTTCCGGCGCGCCTGCTCGAGGCGCTCACCGATGATGCGGCGGAACTCCTGGTCGCTCAGCTGGTCCTGGGCCGGCAGCTGGTTCGGCCGCTCGAGCGGCACGCCGCTTTCGTCATTGTTGGTATAGGTGCCCTGCAGGTCGGGGTGACCCCACGCAGTCTTCGGCGGCGTGTAGGTGGGCTTGACGTTGTAGGTCGCCGCCACCGACACCGGCGCCTGTGCCGCCAGCGACGCGGCGGCCAGGACGAGCGCCGCGGTGCCGTAGCCAATGATGTGTGTGATGCGCATCGCCATGACTCCAACCGGCCCGCGATGGCAGGAGATCGCGCTGATCTCCTGGCCACCAGGGGCCTGTGGTTCCGCGTTCCGGTCCGGCCGGTTAGAAATCGAACTGCGCGCTGAACTTGATGAAGCGCGGCGTCAGCACTGACGTCGGTTGCAGCCAGCCGCCCGGCCCGGCGCCGACCGTCGGGCTGTAGGTCTGGTTGTACGTCAGGATCGCATCCGAGTTGAACAGATTGTAGATGTCGATGCCGACATTCGCCCGCCTGTTGTTGAAGCGGAGAATCTTGGCAATGCGCAGATCGACCTCGTTCACCCGGTCGCCCCATACCGAGCCGGGCTCGGCGAGGTTGACGACGGCGAAGGCGGTGGCGCCGGCCGACAGCGGCCGGCCGAGGCTCGGCACAATCGCCGCGCTCGGCACGTTGTAGTTCGCGTTCAACGGCTGCCCCTGGTCGCTGCGGAAGGTCGAGCTGAAGAGCACGTCGATCTTCGGCACCGTGTAGCTGGCAAGTCCGGTCACGCGCGTGACGAGCCCGGGTGCGTTGTGGCAGTAGGGGTTTACCGTAGCCGACTCGGGCAGCGCCGCACGAATCTCGCAGCTGTCCTGCACCGTGCGGCCGGAGTTGAAGCCGCCCTGCAACGTCAGGCCGTTGCGTGGCCGGGCGCTGACGTTCATGCTGATGCCGTTATACATCTGCCTGCGCTTGCCGTAGTTCTCGGCCAGCGTGATCAGGTTGTTGGTCTGCCCCGCCCTGTCCGGGTTGACGTCGTAGAGACCGGAGACCGTATAGCCGCCGCCATCGGGCAGCCGCGGATCACTGGGCGCGACGATGCTGAAGGTCGAGAAGTTGCTGGCGTCGACCAGGCGGTTGTCGGTAGCAGTGAAGCCGCTGAGCCAGCGACGGGTATACGTCGCTTCGACCGAGACGCGCGGCAGGATCTCCTGCTGCACCGACGCGTTCAGCCCCCAGTCGTCGGGGCGGACGAACCAGCCGCTCAGCAGCGCCGGATCGTAGGTGTCGGCGAACACGTTGCGGCCGAAGGTGGCCGAGCCGATGCCGCAGGAGTCGCCGCCGCCCGGCCGCAGATCCTGCGCTGCCTGGCTGGTCAGGTCGCAATCGACGACGAAGTTGTTGTTGGCGTCGACCCAGGTGCGCGCGCTCGTCGAGGTGATGCGCGAGGTCGGGTTGGTCGCCGAGTAGTTGCCGTTGCCGTTGCTCGCCGGCTCGAGGTAGCGCCCCAGGTTGACCTTGACCGCGGTCTTGCCGGTGCCGAACACATCCCACGCAACGCCGAGCCGTGGGGTGATGTCCTTGTAGTTCACGCCGTCGGCCTGCGGGAACACCACCGGTGTCAGCAGGAAGGGGTGCGGGCCGACCTGCTGCTCCGGAAAGTAGCTCCAGGAGTTGTCGTAGCGCAACGCGCTCTGCAGCGTGACACGGCCGCGCGTCCACTGGTCCTCGGCGAAGAACGCGCGCAGCCCGGTGCGCGACTTGCGCAGGAAGGGGTTCAGCGACTGCGTGAACTGGTTCGGGACGCCGTTGTTGAAACGGTACGTCAGGTACGAGCGGTTCAGGAAGTTCTGGTCGTCTTCCTGGTAATGCGAACCCTGGTAGCCGAACCGCATGTTGTTCGACCCGGTCACATACGAGGCCGACGCCCGCCAGCGGTAGGCACCGCTCCAGTTGCTGGCCCAGTTCGCCGAGCGGTAGCTGAGATTCGGGATGCCGCCGTTGGCGGCGCAACCGGCAGCGCACTGCTCGACGACCCGAATCAGATCCTTGGTCGGGTTGCCCGGCGCATCGTGCGGCCCCCAGCGGGCGAGGAACGTACCGAGGCCGGCCTCGAACAGCAGCTTGTTGGTGGCGGTGGAGGTCCAGGTGACCTGCTGCACGCGCTGCACGGTATTGAGGTAGCCGGCGGTCTCCGGCGAGGTGGTCGCCGTCAGCCCGCCAAGACCAGCCACACCGATCACGGCGCCGGAGTCCGGCTGCGAACGGCAGCCCTCGCCGCCAAAGTAGGCGGCGCCGTTGCACGGCACCTGCTCGTCCCAGAAGACATTGAACTTGTTCTTCTGGGTTGCCTGCGCGGTCAGGCGCAGCGTGTAGATCGTCCAGCTCTCGGCCGACTGTGCCTGTCGGGAGGTGTCCGGGACGTAGGTCCACTTGGTCGGATCACCCGCATTCAAATTCGGATAGATGCCGGGCACCGAGCGATAGCTGCCCTCGTTACGATAGGTGCCGTAGAACCAGAGTCGATCCTTCAGGATCGGCCCGCCGACACCGGCGTTGACGTCCCAGAGCTTGAGCAGCTTGCCCGGGGTGGTCAGCCCGCCGGTCCGGACGCGGTCGGTGTAGTTGTCGCCGACCATGCCCTTGCTGGTGCCAGCAAGGTACAGCGAGCCACGGACGGTGTTGCCGCCGGTGCGCGGCACGATGCTCATGGCCGGGCCGCCGACTTCGGCCTCGCCGAGGCCGCCCGAGGTGGTGAAAGTCACTTCGGCCGCGTTGCTGACATCGGCGATGTAGGTGGAGATGCCGGCTCCGTTCAACGCCGTGCCCGTGCCGAGGCCGTCGACCTGCAGACGGCCTTCGTTGCCGCGGCCGCCGGCGCCGCCGAACACCGTCATGTTCGGCGCCACCTGCACGTCGCTCTGCGGTACCGCCGGTGTTGAGCGACGGCATCAGCTGCATGATCGAGCCGTAGGATCGCGACGAGGGGATCGAGGTAATGACGTCGCTGGCAACGGTGGTCTGCCGCCGGACGCTCTGCACGTCGACGACCGGCGTCTCGCCGGTCACGGTGATCGTCTCTTCCAGCGAGCCGACGCGCAGTTCGGCATTGATGTTGGCGGTGATGGCACCGGTCACTTCGACGCCCGTCGCGGCGCACCGTGCTGAAGCCGGTCAGCGCAAACGTCACGCTGTACAGCGCCGGGGCGCAGGTCGATGATGCGGTATTGGCCGCTGCCATCGGTCGTCACCGACCGGACACGCTCGATCAGCGCGGGACTGCTTGCTTCGACGGTCACCCCCGGCAGCACGGCGCCGGATGCGTCCTTGACGACACCGGCAATGGCGGCCTGGCCGTATGCCAGCGATGGTGCCAGGATCAGCCACGCGACCGCGGCCACGACCTTCACGAATCCACGCATCCTCTACCCTCCCCGTTCCGCTTTCCTGGAGCCACGCCGCGACACTGTGGCGAGCTGCCCGTGCTCACCGCGTGCAGGCCACGCCGTCAGCGGCGTAGCCGCGCCGGCGGCTACATTGCCGGCGCGTGCGAAATGTCAGGAAAATTCGGCACCGGAGCGTAGTGTGCGGATCGCGCGAAGTCAAGGAAATGGCCGCGGCGGCTCTGGCACGCCGTTGTCGCGGCTTGACTCGATCGCATCCTGTTGATAAGAAAGCGCTCGGCTCACGTACAGATCGACCCGCTTTATTTCCACCGGCGTTTTCGAGGAGGTCGTCCGCAGGATGTCCCAGATTCTGAGTTTTTGTGAGTGGCTGGCCGAAACGTCAATCAGCGTGGGCATCCGCGAATCGACCTGGAGCTATCCCATCATCGAGTCGGTGCACGTACCTCGGGCTCACCCTGTTCCTCGGCTTCGCGCTGTTGTGGGATCTGCGCCTGCTGAACATCACGATGCGGCGCGTGCCGGTGTCGGAAGTCCAGGCGCGGGTGATGCCATGGACGATGGTCGGCTTCGTCATCATGGTAATCAGCGGCGTCCTGCTGTTCATCTCGGACCCGGTGCGGTTCTACGGCAACGTCTTCTTCCGCGTCAAGGTGGTGGCCCTCGTCCTCGCTGGGCTGAATGCCTTCATGTTCCATCGCGGGGTCGGCGGTCCGAGCCGGTTGATCGACTGGGACTCGAGCCCGATCTCGCCGAGTGGCGCAAAGCTCGCCGGCGTCATCTCAATCTTCATGTGGAGCGTCATCGTCGTCGCTGGCCGCCTGATCGCCTACAACTGGTTCGAACCGCTCACCTAGCGACGCGCCGAGCCGAGCGCTAATCGAGGTCCCCTCATGCTGTTGTGCCAAAATATTTTTCCTGCGTCCTGGTCCGGCATCTTCAACTGGCTGGAGATGTCCAGTTTCGGCGCGGCGGTCCGTGACTCGCTGTGGGCGTTTGCCATCATCGAGTCGGTGCACCTGCTGGCCCTGGCGGTGATGGGCGGCGCGGTGCTGATCGTCGACATGCGGCTGTTCGGGCTCGGCCTGCGCCGCCAGCCGGTTCGGCAGATCGCGCGTGACGCCGAGCCATGGCTGGTCGGCGGCCTGGCGATGATGCTGATTACCGGCGTTCCGTTGATGGCGTCGCTCGCGGTCTCGAAGTACTACGTGAACTTCGCCTTCCAGCTGAAGATGGTGTTCCTGGTGCTGGGGATCATCTTTACGTTCACCGTCCGCCGCAACCTGATCTACCGCGAGGACAACCGCATCAACCCGGCGGCGGCCTGGATCGTTGGCCTGATCTCGCTGTTCCTGTGGTCCGGCGTCGGCTTCATGGGCCGCGGCATCGGCTTCTACTGAGGGCGGGGGCCGAGGACCGCGGGCGGAGAGCTACGGCCTAACGCCGTAGCCCGGTAGACCCCAGTTCCCTCCTCGGCACCATTCCCACGACATCCCGCTTTCAGGGGACATCCCGCTTTCAGGGCAACGCTCCAACTCAGACGGCGCGCGCGCGCCGCGTCACCCGGCGACGGTCGCCTCGCTCTCGTGGCTGTGCGCGGCACTGTCCTCCCGCGTCAGTGTCCATACGTGATGGCACTGCACGCAGCGGAAGTACTCGGTACGCTGCGTGGCGTAGAGGGCGATGGCCAGCAGGCTGTGGCACTCGGGGCACGGCGTCGGAGCCGTTTGTGGCGTCGCTGGGGGGGTAAACCCGAACATGGCACTCGCACCCACTTCAATTTGTGTGCCGGCTGCCTCGGCCATAAACCGCCGCATGCCCACAGCGCACTTCTTGACGCGCATGCCCGGCTGTATTCGCTGGATCTTCGGCACTCCGCTTGTATGTTTCCATCAACAGGAGAACGAAGGCCTATGTCCCAGGAGAGGCGCAACGTCAGGCAGCGCGCGGCGATGCTGCAGCGGGTGATCGACAGCATCGTGCAGAACCCGAGTGTCACGTTGTCGGTGAATACGCTGCAGACGTGGCTCGATCTGCCGATCGATGCGGCGCAACGGATCCTGCAGCGCCTGGCGTCCTCCGGCATCGTGCGCGAGGTTCAGAAAGGCGTCTGGGCCCGCGGCAGTTGGCCGGGGGCGCAACGCGAGTGGTACTGAGCACTGACCCGGGGCGACCGCCAGGTACCCTGATTAGGTAAGGGACTTCCCTTATTGGCGTGAGCTCAGCCGCGGGCGAGCCGCGCGACATACAAACGTTCCTCGGCGCCGAACCACGGCGGCTCGCCGGCGGCGGCGTTTGTCCGCATGTGCGCCGGGTGGCGGTAGCGGGAATGGCGACGTGGCAGCGCGGGTCGCTCAGGATCCACTTCAGCAGTGCCTGCGGCCAGGTGGGCACGCCGAACGCCGCCAGCGGGTCGAGCGCGTGCGCCGACCGGGCGCGCATCAGCGCCCCTTCGCCGAACGGGCGCATGACGATGACGCCGAGGCCGAGGTCGGCGGCCGCCGGCAGCAGCTCGCGCTCGACGTCGCGCTCGCGCGGGTTGTAGGGAACCTGCACGACGCCGACGCGCCGGTCGGCCATCGCGCGGCGCAGCTCGCCGAAGGCGCGCGGGCTGTAGTGCGTCACGCCGACGACGCGGACCACGCCGTCCTGGCGTTCGAGTCGATCGAGCCGGGCGAGCCGCCGCTGCCAGCCCACGAGATTGTGCACCTGATAGACGTCGACGCGCCCGCCGAAGCACGTCAAGCGCGCGATCGATCTGCAGGTCGGCCTCCGGTCGTTCGCGGTCCACACCTTGGTCGCCACCATCGCCGCTGCGCGCCGGCCCGCCAGGGTGCGGCCGAGCACCCGTTCCGCCTCCCCGTACATCGGCGACGAATCGAAGAAGGTCGGCGCCGGTGTCGAGCGCGGCATCGGTGATCGCCTGCCGCGACACTTCGACGCGCGCCGCGCACGTCGAACGTCTGCCACGTACCCATGCCGACCGACGGGCACCTGTCAGTCCGGTCTTGCCGAACAGCCGCAGCTCCATGCTCGAAGATCTTACGCTCTCGCGGTCTTCGGGCTCAAGGGCGGTTCAGGCATCGATCTCGGCGGCGAGCGGCAGATGATCGGACCCTGGCTGCACGTCGCGCCGTCGAGCACGCGGCAGCCGTGCGCAGGCCGATGCGCGCGCCGGCACGAAGAGGTAGTCGAGGCGGAGGTGCGGGTCCCAGGTCGGGAAACGTGCTGCCGACGAGATCGGGATGCAGGTGGCGGAAGGCGTCGACGATAGCCGGCGTCGAGCACCGTCTGGATCGTGCGCCAGCGGATGCGGCCGCCGCTCAGCCAGACCAGCGCGCGCAAGCCGCGCCGGCAGCTTGCGGACGTCGAGCAGTTCGCCGGGCGCGAGCGTGTTGAAGTCGCCGACCAGCGCGTGCGGGCCGTGCTGGTGCCGCGGCGATCGCGCCGAGCAGCGCGCGCAGTTCGTAGACCCGCCGGCGCTCGGTCCAGGCCGCGTGCACGGCGCTGAGATGGACGCCGAACACGCGCCACGCGGAGCCGGCCGGCACGATCTCGATGAACGCATGGCGCGAGACGCGTGGCCGGTGCCAGCCGACGTGCTGCGACCGGCTGGCGGCTCATGAATCCGAGCGACTCGCCGCGCAGCGCGTCCCCCACTGCGCCATGCCGGTGCTCGTGCGCGAGCTGCTCGATCACCGTGGGGCGCGTCGCCTCCTGCAGGACGACGAGATCCGGCGCGGCGTCGCGGATCACTCGCCGCATCGGCCCCTCGCGACCGCGCCCGCCATGCTTGATGTTGTAGGAGAGCAGCTTGAGGTTCACGCCGGGGTGTCCGCAGGCGACGATCAGCACCAGGTACGGCTGATCCAGCAGGTCGCCGCGAAACTGGATGACGATGTCGCGCGACGCCTGGATGTTGACCGGGCGGCCGGTCATCGCCATCAGCGTCTCGCGCAGCGGGATCAGGTCGGGTGCGATGTCCGGGTCGTCGGCCGACAGCGGCCGCGAGTGGACGCCCGGCACGAAGAAGCCGGTCACGGTGAACAGGCCGATCACGTCGTCGCCGACGAGCGTCAGATCGAGATCGCTCGTGCCCGGGCCGTCGGCGTCGAACGGCGCGCCGTCGCGCCAGCGCATGCCGGTGATCGAGCTGCCGCGCAACACGACGGCCGTGCCGGGCGGAATGTCCTCGCGGATGACCGGAGGAACTCCTCGAAGCCGCTCGTCGCTGCCGCCGAACGCCAGGCGCACGCACGTTGCTGCCGCTTCTCCTCGTCGCTCAATCCGCCTCGGCGGAATCCGTCTCGGCCTCACTCGCGCCATGGCCGAGGCGGCTCCCCCGCCGCGAGGCGTGCGCGTTCACACGCCCGCACTTTTTGTGTAAGCTCAGCGCAATGCCCTTTGTCATCACCGACCCCTGCATCGACACCAAAGATACCGCCTGCGTGGACGTCTGCCCCGTGGACTGCATTCATCCCCGCAAGGACGAGGCCGAGTTCGAGACGGCGACGATGCTCTACATCCACCCGGAGGAGTGCATCGACTGCGGCGCCTGCGTGCCCGCGTGTCCCGGTGGCGGCGATCTACGACGGGGTCGACACGACGCCGGCCTCGCAGGCCAGCTTGATCGAAGCGAACAACATCTACCGCGTCGGCGATGCCACCACGGTGAGCCGTGCCGAGTCGCTGGTCCAGGCGCACGTCGCCGCGCACCCGGAGTTGATGGCGGTGCCGCCGGCTGAGCGGGCAGCGGCGCACGGCAAGTAAGACTCCATCCTGTGGAGCGGCCTTTGCTGGAGGGATCGGTATGACCATTCAGCAGCAGGCAGTCAAGTACGGCAAGCGGCGCCTCGCCCGCCGCGTTGGCCGCGCGCTTCCCTGGGTCGGCGCCATCGTGGCACTTGCCACGCTGCGGTCGGCCATCCGCCGCAAGGGGCTGGTGCGCGGCAGCGTCGACAGCGCGCTCGACGCCGTGCCGTTTGTCGGCGGTCTCAAGGGCATCGCCGAGACCGTTCGCGGCCGCGACTTCCTCGCCGATCGAACCTGATGCGATCTGGAACGGTTTCCGGTTCGGTGCGGCTGCCGTTCAGGTTCAGTTCCGGTCGGCGGTGATAAGCTCGCCCCATGGCTGATGATCGTCGCGCGAGCGTGCGTCGCGATCGCCGCGCCATCTCGCGCGGCGGCCGGCGTGACCATGAACAGCGGAACAAACCCTGGTATTTGCGGCGACGCCTGTGGCTGGCAATCGCCTCGGTGATGTATGTCGGCTGGCGGCGTGTGCGCGGCATCGCCGCCGTCGCCACGAAGTCGCGCACCGGTAAGGCCGCCTGATGGCGCGGGGCTTCGAGAGCAAGTCGGTCGAGGCGCAGCAGGAAGCGGCAGCGCTGCCAAAGCACCGTGGTCCGGCCGTCTCGCGGGAAGAGTCGGCGCGGCGGGGCGAGCGCGCCTCCCTGATGCTGGCACGGACGCGGGTGCTGGCGGACCTGCAGCAGGCATGCGCCGCAGCGCACCGTGCGATGCTCGAGCAGGCGCTCGCCGACCTGGACCGACGGCTGGCATCCCTGGACGGCAGTAACTGACGGCGCACGGCCGCGGCTGGGCTGCCGCCTTTCAAAATGCCGGGCCGTGGGCTACAGTCTGCGCGGGAGTGTGACCATGGACTTCGCAGTGCGTCAGGGTTCGGGCAGTTCGGGTAAGCGCGGCTCCACTGCGGAACACCGGTGCCCGCAATGCCGGGAGCGCACCCTGGTGCTGCAGCGCCGCCACGTCAGCCCGCCACAACTCGGCGCCGAGCTCGTCACCGAATACTACGAGTGCGATTGCTGCGACGCCCGCTACCAGTATTCGCCAGCCGACAATCGCTGGAAGCCCATCTACGTTTAGCGCGGCTGCCGCCCCGACCCATCCTCACACCTGCAACAGCACGGCGCGCGCCGGCAGCCCGGTCGCCCGGGCGATCGCTTCGGCATACAAAGCGACCTGGCGCTCGTAGCGGTGCCGCACGTCCCCCTGAGGGTTGTCGGTCTTGAAATCGATCACCGTCATGACCTCATCCTGTTCGAACGCGAGGTCGACTACCCCCTCGATCAGCACGCCATCCGCCATCAGCGTCACCGGCGTCTCGCGATACAAGGCGCCACGTTCGTCAGCCTGGCGCGCCGCCGCCAGCAGCGGGTGCGACAAGACGGTGGCGACGATGGTGGTTGCCGACATCACCTCCTCGGCGGTGGCGCCGATGATCCGGGCCTGTGTGGCGACCACCGCCGCCTGGGTCGCCGGCTCGGCATCGAGCGGCACGGCTGCGAGCGCCGCGTGCACCAGGGTGCCGTGTCGGGTACCGCCTGGACGGCCGACTGCCGCGTCGAGCTCGATCCGCGCCACAGTGCCGAGCGGTGCCTCGTCGGCACTGCGTGCCCACTCGGTCGTGGTCTGCACGCGCAGGGACGGCGCCATGCCGCTCTCGATCGACCGCGCCCGCTGCTCGCGCCAGGCGATGTAGCGCCGCTGTCCAGCGGCGACAATCTCCGGCTCGACGTCGCGGGCGATCAGCTCCTGCCGGCGCAGCCCGAACGGCGGCTCGGTGCCGAGCGTCAGCGCCGCCGGATCCCACCAGATCAGCTCGTAGCTCGTCACCGTTGGCGACCGATGCCGGTGCAGCCCCGGACTGACAGTCTGCGGCCGAGGCGATCCCGGCATCAGGCCGGTTCAGCACCGAGTCCTTGCGGAACGGTCGGGCAGTCCGGCGCTGCGAGCCGCGGCTGCGACGCTGTCTCGGACGGCGGATAGATCGCCGCGTCGAGCGGTCCGGTCCAGCCGCCGCTGTACGGCTGGTCGCCGATCGCCGGGACGACCAGCAGATCGCGCGCGCGCGTGGCCGCCACGTAGGCGACGCGGACGCCTTCCTCGCGCTCGCGCGCCTGCTCGATCGGCTGCTGCAGCAGCAGATCGAGCGGCGACCAGCCGCCGATCCGGATGCGCGCACAGGCCGCGCTGCGGGATCGAGATGACGCGACGCCTCGGCCGGTGCGAGCTTGGCGGTGATGTCGGCCAGGATCGACGACCGGAAACTCGAGCCCCTTGGCCTTGTGCACGGTCATCAGCCGCACGCCGTCGCTGCCCTCTTCGACGATCGGCGCCTCGGCGGCCTGGCCGTCTTCGGCTGCCTCGCGCAGTTCCTCGACGAAGCCGCGAAACGAGATGCCGCCGGACGAGCTCGTACTGCCGCGCGAGCTCGGCGACGTGCAGCGCGTTGGCCAGCACCTGCTCGCCCGCCCGCCGCAGCGCGAAGCCGACGTGCGCGCGCGTCGCTTCGAGCAGCGCGCAGATCGTCGTCCGCCACCGGCCGCTGGTTGCGCCGACGGTGCAGGTCGCGCGAGCACGCGCGAGCGCCTCGCCGATCGGCTGCAGTCGGTCGGGCAGCTCACCGGCGACCCTGAAGCGGATGAAAGCCGTGTACCCGCGGCAGGTGGCGGTACTCGAGCAGCTCCTCGTCGCCGATCGCGAACAGCGCGCCGCGCAGCGTCGCGAACACCGACAGCTCGTCGTCGGGCCACTCGACGGCGGCGAGCGCCGCGCGCAGCGTCTCGATCTCTTCGCGGTCGTGGAACGGCACGGCCGCCGACGAGCAGGTGCTTGATGCCACGCGCCTCGAGCGCGTCGACGTAGGGGCGGGTCACGTCGTGTGCCGAAGCTGACGAAGCGGCGGAACAGGATGCAGACGTGCCGCGGTTCGACTCGGGATCCAGTGCGCCGCCGCGACCGGCGATCGGTGACCATCCAGCCGCTCTCGCGCACCAGCCAGTCGACGAAGGCGCCGACGGCGTCGGGCAGCGACGCCTCGATGGCCGCGTTCGGCGATGCTGCCGCTTGCCGTACGGCTCCGGCACCGGCAGCGCCACCACCGACGGCTGGCCCGGCGATCGCGCTCGCGACCGGGCGTCGAGCGCCGACGTAGCTCGGCCTGCGCGTCGCCGCGTCCCCGGTCATCACGCGGCGCGAACGCCGCGTTCACCGCGCGCTGAATGTCCGGGACGCTGCGGAAGCTGGTGGTCAGCTGCAGCGCCGCGCGCCGCGCGCCAGCGAGCTGCTCGCAGACGCGCGCGGTAGATGCCGACGTCCGCACGCCGGAAGCGGTAGATCGACTGCTTCGGATCGCCGACGATGAAGAGCTTGCCCGGGACGGGCCGCACGCGCGCCAGTCGCGTTCGCAGGATCGTCCGCGGCGAGCAGCAGCAGGATCTCGGCCTGCAGCGGATCGGTGTCCTGGAACTCGTCGACGAACAGACAGCGTGAAGCGCTGCTGGAAGTCGGCGACGCACGTCGTCGCCGGTCGCGCACCAGGTTGCGGGCGCGCAGCAGCAGGTCGAGGAAGTCGAGCGCGCCGTGGCGCTGCCTTCAGCGTTCCGTAATGCGTCGATGCAGCCGCGCAGCTCCTCGCGCAGCAGCGCCGCCAGGTCGGCGTCGGCGTCGGCGCCGGAACGCGTCCAGCTGCAGCACGAGTCTGGTGGGCGCCGCCTGCAGCTCGGCGCGCGTCGTGCTCGTGTCCGTAGGCCGCTGCCGCAGCCCTTGCGCGCCCGCCGGAAGTCGCGGTCGCGGACAGAGATCGACCAGGATCGCTTCGGCGGCATCGTCGTGGCGCATGCGGCGGCGAGCAGACGCAACTCGTCGCTCGCCGCGGCGCGCCGGGGCGGTGTCGAGGTAGAAGCCGTCGCGGGCGGTGGCTGGCTTGCGCAGTCGCCGCAGCGAACGCGGTGCACGTGCGGCGGCGAGCGCGGCGATCGGCCCCTGAACGGTCGAAGTCCGGGCGCAGCCACGAGGCCGGGAAGTCGCGCCAGTCGACCAGGCTCCACCCGGCCTGGCGCAGCCGCTCGACCGGACCGTCCTCGTTCGCATCGCCACCGAACCGGGCCGGCTGGAGCGCCGCAGCGATCGCCGCACGCCGTCGGGCATCTCTCGAGGGCGCTGCTGGAACCAGGTCGAGAACGCTTCGTCGTAGAGGCGCCGCGCCTGCCCCTCGGTCAGCACGCGCGAACAGCGGATCGACGCCCGCTTCGACCGGCCGCTCGCGCAGCAGGTCGGCGCAGAAGCCGTGAATGGTGCTGATGTGCGCTTCTTCGAGGTTCTTCAGCGCTCCTCGAGCCGCGTGCGCGCTCGCCGCATCGCAGCGCCGGCGTCATGGCGCGCCGTCTCGAGCGTCCTCGCGCAGCCGCAGCTTCAGCTCGCCGGCCGCCTTCTCGGTGAAGGTGACCGCCACCAGCTCGCTGACCGACGCCGCTGCCGGTCGCGAGCACCCGGACGATGCGGCGAACCAGCTCGGTCGTCTTCCCGGTGCCGGCGGCCGCTTCGACCACCAGCGTCTCGTCGAGGCACGTGGCAATCAGCTGCGCGCCGGCGTCGCCGGGACGTCGCTCATGGCCGGCTCCTCAGCTTCGGCAGATCGCGGAGCCGGTCCGCCGGCTTGCGGGCGACCCGCTGTCTCCTCCGCCGGCCCGCATACCGGCCGTGAAGTCGCACCACGCGCACGCGCCCTCGACGCGGCGCGGCGGCCAGCGAGCCGAGCTCGATGGCGCGATCGATGACCTCGAGCGCTTCGATGGCCGGCGCGCCGGCTCTGCGGCGTCAGCGCCACCGGCCGCACGCGATAGCCACCGGCCGACGTGCAGAAGAACAGGCGCGACTCCGTCACCGGCTTCCGGTCACCTGCTCGACCGCCAGCGAGTAGAGCACCGGCTGCAGGACGTCGCCGCCACCGATGATCAAGGTGTCCTTCGCGCCGGTCCTTGCCGGTCTTGTGGTCGGTGACGCGCAGCGCCCCGGAGTACGGTGCTCCTCGACGAGGTCGACCGCGCCGCGCAGCATGAACCGACCGTCGATCTGCACCGGGTCGGTGATGCTGGCGAGATCGCGCTCGGCGTCGGCCTCGCAGGCCGAACGCCAGCTCGAAGTACTGCGGCATCCACGTCTCGCCGTCCTCGGCACTCCGCCGCAGCCAGCCGCGCAGGTCGCGTGCGATCGCCGCGATCTCCTCGTGCCACACACGGTCGATGGCCGGTGCCAGCCGTTCCCGGTAGTCTTCGGCAACGCGGTCGACGACGGCGTGCAGTGTCTGCAATGCGCCGGTCGAGCGGTGGCGGCGGTCACCGGCAGCTCGCCGGCCTCGCGCAGCTCGCGCAGGACCGCCGCCTGGATGCGATGGACGATGCTGCCGACGGTCAGCGGGTCGAGGCGCTGCAGCGGCTGCGGCTGCTCGGCGACATGGAGGCGGTAGATCGCGCTGAGCAGGAACTGGTAGGGGCACGCGGCGAATCGCTGCAGCGCCGACAACGAGTACGGGCGGCGGCCGAGCCGGTGTTGCTCGAGCGGTGCACGCGTCGATGCCGTGACCCGGACCAGGCCGTCGAACTGCGACCACTTGCGCTCGCCGCGCGCCCAGCGCTCGGTGACCGACCGGCGCAACGCGGGGTTGAGGCGCAGCATGTACTGCGCATGGCCGCGGACGCTTGCCGGGTCCGCCGCGTCGAGCAGGGTTCGCAGCACCGAGAGGTCGTGCTCCTGATCGTCGATCGCGTCGGCAGGGTGCTTCGGCGCCGGCCACGCCAGGGTGGCGTCGCCGGCCGCCGCCGCCGCCGCCGCGAGCGTCTCGTGATCCGGGATCACGCCGGTTGCGCCGCGCAGCACGTCGAGCGCGTAGAACGAAGGGACACGGGCGCGCCCCTCGGCGACATCGAGACGCGGATACGAGACGTAGAGCCGATCGCAAGCGGCACCCGCAGCCAGGTGCAGCAGCAGGCGTTCGCGCCGCCCCCGGTCGACGCGCGTCTCGAGACCGGCATCGACGCCCTGGCGGGCATCGTCGAGCAGCAGCGGATCCTGCGTCGACTTCTGCGGAAACATTCGTTCGGCCAGACCCGGAACGAACACGACGCGGAAGGCGCGGCCACGCGCCTGCGCCGGCGTGCCGACGAAGACGCGGCCGTAGCGGCGCTGGAGCGGCTCGGAGTCGACAAGGCGCAAGCGCTCCGCGAGGACACCCCGCACCTCGTTCAGCGATACCGGGCCGACGGTGGCCATCGGCCGGAGGTCGGCGAGCACGCGCAGCACGTAGGCGGGGGTGCGGAGGACGCGAGGCGCAAGGGCCTCGAGGTGCTCCAGCCAGTCTCCCCACGAGGCGCTCTCCGGCCAGGCGGCCATGGTGGTGACGAGCGGCAGGGCGCAGTGCCGCAGGTGCCCGAGCTGCGCGAGTTCGCGCCCGAGCCCGGCAATGCGCGGCGAGGTCGGGTCGCGGCGCGTCTCCTCGACGCGGCGTGCGGTCAGTTCGGCCTCGAGGCCATCGAGGCGGCGCTGCCAGCGCTCGGGGCCGCCGCCGATGACCGCTGCCTCGACCAGCATGCGCTCCCACCGACGCGGTACTCGCAGCGTGCCGGCGAGCGCCGGCCGGCTCGCCATGCCGTCTGGCTGCGCGGCGGACGCGGCGTCGGACGCGGCGTCGGCGTCGGCGTCGGTGTCGGTGTCGGCGTCAGCGTCAGCGTCAGCGTCGGTGTCGGTGTCGGCGTCGCCGTCCTCGCCCGGCAGGCCGGCGATGGTGGCAACGTACGTCGGCGCGGCGAACGCCTCGTCGGTCGACGCGCACCAAGCGACGTCGGCTTGACCGGGCGCCGGCAGCTGACCGAGTGAGAGGTACTCCGCAAAGCGGCGCGCCGACAAGCCTTCGGCGGCACAGGCAAGGAGCGCGAGGAACGCGCGCCCGGCGGGATGCGGCCGTCGAGTGCCGCGGTCGTACCATGCCGGCACGCCCGCCCGTTCCAGGGCGTGTTCCAGCAGGCCGTGGTAGTGCTGCGGCGCGCGGACGAGGATCGCCATCTCGTCGAAGCGCACGCCGCGGCCGGCCTCACGCAGGATGCGGCGGGCGATCTCGATGCATTCACGCCCTTCGCCGGGTGCCGACAGGAACTGCAACGAGCCGTCGAGTGGCCGCTGCGGCGGCGCCTCGTCGCCGAACAGGAACATCCGCAAGTGAGCAAGATCGTCGGTGCGCGTTTCCGGCACGACCATCACCGCACCACCGGCATCCTGCAGCGCGGTGAGCGCGCGATGGTCGTGAGCGGGAACCGTGGCGAGGACGCGCGGCGCACGGCCGACGAGCGCCGCCACGAAGCGGCGCTCGGCCGCGGAATCGATGGTGACGTCCAGGAGGAGCAGCGGCGCCTCGGCCACCACTCCGTCGCCGAGCGCATCTGCGGCAACCGCAAACAACGCGGCGCGATCGGCGGTGGCGGCGCCGGCGAGCTCACGCGCGGCGGCGGCGGCAAGGCCGGCGAGATCGGGACCGACATGCGCGGCGGCGGCAACGGCGCCGGGCTCGACGCCGGCCATGCGCAGATCGGCGATGGTGCGCGACAGGGCGCGCGCGAACCCCGGTGTCGCGGCGACCGTGGCCAGGTAGCTCAGGACGCCCGCTCGCCTGGCGTCGAAGGCGGCACGGGCCGCCACCGCTTCCGCGCCCAGCAGCGTTGCCGGCGCGATGCCCTGGCCGCCCAGCCGGGCGACGGCGACGTGCGCCGCCAGCTGCGTCAGGCTGAAGCGGGACGTGCCGAGCGTGGCGCCACGCTCGGCGGCAATCACCCGCGCGAGATCATCGGCGGCCGCGCGGGTGGCCGCAACGACGGTGAGGCGCTGACTGGCCGGGAAGGAGCGAAGAAAGGCAGCGGCCGCCTCGAGTCGATTGGCCGCACACGTCGAGACGACGATCTGGAAGGACCCTGCTCGCGCCATCGTTGCACCTGCCCCGGACGCTGTGCCGGGAATCCGGAGCGCCATCACCACGATGCCGCAGCGACGACGATAGCACGAGGGCGCGAAGCGGAAGCGCGGCGCAGCGCCGCCGGGCACGCCACGCACCTCGCTGCAGGACCTGGATGGGATCGCGCCGCTGCGGTCGTTACGGCGCCAAGCGGACCCGCGTCCACCCGGCGACGTCGCCGGCGGAGCCGCTGACACGCGCGTAGCGGATGCGGTCGTGCAGGCGGCTCGGACGGCCCTGCCAGAACTCGAATTCCTCGGGGAGCACACGAAAGCCGCCCCACCACTCAGGACGTGGCACCGCCTCGCCATAGCGCTCGCGGGCAGCGGCGAAATCTGCGTCGAGCTGCTCACGGCTGCTGACGCGCTCGCTCTGGCGCGAGGCGTAGACGCTCCAGCGGCTCGCGAGCGGACGGCTGGCGAAATAGGCGTCGGACTCGGCCGCCGCGATGCGCTCGACCGCGCCGGCGATGCGCACCTGGCGGATGACCGAGGCCCAGTAGAACAGCAGGCTGGCACGGCCGGTCTGGGCGACCTCGCTCGCCTTCTGGCTGCGGTAATTCGTGTAGAACACGAAGCCGCGCGCGTCGCGCCCCTTCAACAACACCGTGCGCGCCGACGGCCGCCCATCGGCGGTGCACGTCGCCAGGGTCATTGCCGTCGGATCGAGCTCCAGCTCCCGCGCCTGCGCCAGCCAGCGGTCGAACTGTTCGAACGGATCGGCGGCAGAATCGATCTCGCTCAGCGGCTCGCCGGCGTAGTCGCGGCGGATGTCAGCCAGGAGCGCGGCCGCCGGCGTCCGGGCTGGCGGCTCGTTCACGCGGTTCCCTCACCAGTCACCAGCGCAATGGCGTCGTCCTTGACGCCGAGCCGTACGACACCGCCGTCGGCCAGCGCGCCGAACAGCAGCGCCTCCGACAGCGGCTTCTTCACCACACGATCGATCAGCCGGGCCATCGGCCGCGCACCGAAGGCGCGGTCGAAGCCCTTGGCCGCCAACCAGGCGCGGGCCGCAGGCTCGAGCTCGATCGTCACGCCCTTCGGCGCGACCATCGCCCGCAGCTCGTCGATCTGCTTGTCGACGACGCGCTCGATCTCCGTCGTGCCGAGCGGATTGAACTGGACGGTGGCGTCGAGCCGGTTGCGGAACTCCGGCGTGAACGCGCGCTCGAGGGCACCGCGCGACGAGCCGCCGGTACCCGCCTCGGCAAAGCCGAGCCGCCGGTCCGACAGGTCCCTGGCACCGGCATTGGTCGTCATGATCAGGATGACGTGGCGGAAGTCCGCCTTGCGGCCGTGCGAGTCGGTGAGCGTCGCATGGTCCATCACCTGGAGCAGGATGCTGAACATGTCCGGGTGCGCCTTCTCGATCTCGTCGAGCAGCAGTACGGCGTGCGGCGACTTGCGGATCGCGTCAATCAGCAGGCCGCCCTCCTCGTAACCGACGTAGCCGGGGGGCGCGCCGATCAGGCGTGAGACCGCGTGCTTCTCCATGTACTCCGACATGTCGAAGCGCAGGAAGTCGACGCCGAGAATCCGCGCCAGCTGCCGCGCCAGTTCGGTCTTGCCGACGCCGGTCGGGCCTGCGAACAGGAAGTTGCCGATCGGCTTGTCGGCCGAACGCAGTCCGGACCGGGCGAGCTTGATCGAGGACGCGACCTCGTCAATCGCCGAGTTCTGGCCGAAGATGACGCGCTTCAACTCGGCGTCGAGCTGCTGCAGCGCCCGCTTGTCGTCGCTCGATACGGCCTGCACCGGCACCCGGGCCATCTTTGCCACCACCTGCTCGACTTGCGCGGCACCAATCGATTCGGCGCGGTCGGCAAGCGGCAACAGCTTCTGCGCCGCGCCCGCCTCGTCCAGCACGTCGATGGCCTTGTCCGGCAGGTGCAGGTCCTTCAGGTGCTTGGCCGACAGCGCGACGGCCGCTTCGAGGGCAACGTCTTCGTACTTCACGCCGTGATGCGACTCGTAGTGTGGCCGCAGCCCCTTCAGGATCTCGAGCGCCTCGTCCTCGGACGGTTCGAGTACGTCGATCTTCTGGAAGCGGCGTGACAGCGCCCGATCCTTGTCGAACGAGCTCTTGACGTCGCTGAAGGTGGTCGAGCCGATGCAGCGCAGCGAGCCGTTGGCGAGCGCCGGCTTGAGCAGGTTACCGGCATCCATCGCCCCGCCCGAGGCGGCGCCGGCGCCGACCAGCGAATGAATCTCGTCGATGAAGAGAATTGCGTTCTCCTCCTTCTGCAGCCGGTCGAGCACCTGCTTGACGCGCTCCTCGAAATCGCCGCGGTAGCGCGTGCCGGCGATCAGCGCACCAAGATCGAGCGACCAGACACGGGCGTTGCGCAGCACCTCCGGCACGTCGGCCTGGTGGATGCGCAGCGCCAGCCCCTCGGCGAGCGCGGTCTTGCCGACGCCGGGCTCGCCCACCAGCAGCGGGTTGTTCTTGCGGCGGCGGCACAGCACCTGGATCATCCGCTCGAGTTCGAGGCGACGGCCGATCAACGGGTCGATCTGTCCCGCGCGCGCGCGCGCGATCAGGTCGGTGGCGTATGCCTCCAACGGGTCGCCCTGCGGCGGCGGTGCGTCGCCGCCACCGAGCGGGGCCGCCGCGGGATCGCCCTTCGGCCCGTGCGAGACGACGCGGAGCAGCGTCAGGCGGTCGAGGCCCTGCGAGCGCAGGAAGTAGGCGGCGTGGCTCTCCTCCTCCTGCAGGATGAAGACGAGCAAGCCGCCGCTATCGACATGCCGGGCGCTGGACACCGCGGCATGGACCATCGACTGCTGGATCACGCGGTCGAAGCCGAGCGTCGGCTCCGGCTCGACGGCTGCCGGCGCCGGGACCGGCGTGAAGGCCTTGACCAGCACATCGGTGAGCTGGCGCCGCAACGTGTCGAGGTCGATGCCGCAACTTACCAGGATGCGCCGTGCCTGCGGCTCGTCGGTAATGGCCAGCAGCAGGTGTTCGAGGCCGACGGTGTCGTGGCGGCGATCGGTGGCGGCGCGGAACGCGCGCTGGATCGTTTCCAGCGTCTCGGGGGCGAAAGGAACGGGGCTTTGACTCATTGCTGTATGCGACCTGCGATGCGCCGGCGTCAGTGCGTCGCGTTCTCCGGTTCGGGTTCCATCGTGATGAGCAGGGGGAACTCGTGCTCCTCCGCCACCTGCCGCGCCGACTTCATCTTGGTCTCAGCGACATCATGTGTATAGACGCCCGCAACACCCAGTCCGGATCGGTGGACGCTCATCATGATGGCCATCGCGTCGCCACGCGGCTTCTGGAAAATCGTCTCCAGGATCCAGACGACGAAGTCCTGAGTGGTGTAGTCGTCGTTGTGCAGCAGTACCCGCCACATGCGGGGCCGCGCCACCTTTTGCTGACTGCGCGACTCGGTCAGGGTCGATTCGAAGCCGTCCGGAACGGTGCTCATGCGATCACTTGATTGTACTCAGAGGGTTTCGGCGAGGCCGGCGTCGAACCGCCACGGCCCAGCTACTTCCGGCAGGCTGATGAGCTCGGCGATCTCGCGCACGAACTGGGCCCGCGGAATGTCGCGGGCGCCCAGTGAGGCGAGGTGCGCCGTCGACATCTGGCAGTCGATCAGGCGGAAGTCCCAGCGGCGCAACTGCGCCACGAGGTGGGCGAAGGCGACCTTCGAGGCGTCGGACTGACGCGTGAACATCGACTCGCCGTAGAACATGCGGCCAATGGCGACGCCATACAGGCCGCCGACGAGACGGCCGTCGGCCCACGCTTCGATCGAGTGGGCGAAGCCGAGCCCGGCCAGCGTCCCGTAGGCCTCGATCATCGCCGGCGTGATCCAGGTGCCGTCCTGGCCATCGCGCGGCTCGGCGCAGGCGGCCATCACCTCGAGGAAGGCAGTGTCAGCGCGGACGGCGAAGCGCCCCGACCGGATCACCCGGCGCAGCGACCGCGTCACGTGCAGGTCGTCGAGGTAGAGCACCATGCGCGGATCGGGGCTCCACCACAGTGTCGGGTCGTCGTCGTTGAACCACGGGAAGATGCCGCGGCCGTACGCGGCGAGCAGGCGGCGCGGCGACAGGTCAGCCCCGGCCGCCAGCAGCCCGTTCGGGTCGTGCAGCGCCGACTCCACCGGCGGGAATGGATCGTCGACGTCGAGCCACGGGATCATGCGGGGCCTTCGATCATCTGTTCGAGCGTCTCCAGTGTGTCGGCATCCTTCGGCGTCTTGTCGCGGCGCCAGCGCAGCATTCGCGGAAAGCGTACCGCGACGCCGGACTTGTGGCGCGTCGAGCGTGCGATGCGCTCGAAGCCGAGCTCGAAGACGTGCACCGGCTCCACCGCGCTGACCGGTCCGAAGCGTTCGGTGGTGTGCCGGCGCACCCAGCGATCGAGCTCGTCGATCTCCTCGTCCGACAGGCCGGAGTAGGCTTTGGCGACCGGCACGAGTTGCCCGTCGCTCCAGACGCCGAAGGTCAGGTCGGTGAACAGCGTCGCCCGGCGGCCGCTGCCCGGCTGCGCGTAGATCAGCACCGCGTCGACCGTGTAGGGGTCGACCTTCCACTTCCACCAGTCGCCGCGCTTCCGGCCGGGGCGGTAGGGCGAGGACCAGCGCTTCAGCATCAGCCCCTCGACCTGACGCGCCCGCGATTCGCCACGCACGGCGGCCAGCGCCTGCCAGGAGCCGGCGGTGATCTCGCGCGAGATGACGACTACCGGCCGCTCGGCGGATCCAGGCGCGGATGCGACCTTGCCGCCGCCAAGCAATGCGGCCAGACGGCCGCGGCGGTCGCGCATCGATAGCCCACGGACGTCGACGGCGGCGTCTTCGAGGATGTCGTAGGCGACGAAGATCACCGGCACGTCGCCGGCAATTTCGCTGACTCTCTTCTGACGCCCGATACGCCGCTGCAGATCAGCGAACGGCCGCGGCGTATCGTCGGCGAAGGCGAGGACCTCGCCGTCCAGCACGGTGCCGGGCGGCAGGCCGCGGCCGGCGGCGGAGATCTCCGGGAACCTGTCGGTGATCAGCTCTTCACCACGCGACCAGAGGAACACCTGCCCGGCGCGATGAATCAGTTGCGCTCGGATGCCGTCCCATTTCCATTCCACCAGCCACTCGGCGGGGTCGCCGAGACGCTCCACCGACCCGTCGAGCGGCGAGGCCAGGCAGAACGGATATGGCCGCGACGGCTGATCGGCGGGACTCTCCGGCGCCACCAGGGCGGCAAACACCGCCGCAGACGGTTGCCAGTTGCCCATCAGCCGATGCTCGACGACCGCCGGCTCGAGGCCGGCCACCCGCGCCAGCGCCCGCACCACCAGCGTGTGGGACACACCGACGCGGAACTCACCGGTCAACAGCTTGTTGAGCAGGAACAGCTCGCGGCGCGGCAGGCGCGACCACCAGGCGAGTACGGCGTCGCGCTTCTCCTCCTCGTCACGAGCGCGCAGCGGCAGGATGCGGCGCTCGATCCAGTCGGTCAGGGTGAGACCGTCGATGGCGGTATCAACGGGCACCGGCTCGGGCTCGTCGAACGGCAGCCGCCCTGGCGCGACGCGACGCGACTGGCGACGCACGCCGGCCGGCAGGGGCGGCACCCGCCCTTCGAGCAGCAGGGCGATCGCCTCGGCCAGATCGCCGGTGGCCGAGTACGACTCATTGACCAGCCACTCCGGCAACCCGGTGAGCTCGACCGTCCAGGCGTGCATCAACCGGGTCGGCAACAGGCGCGTCAGCCGCCGTCCGGTCAGGAAAAAGAGCGCCCAGGCGGCGTCGCCCGGGGCGACGCTCCCGAGGTAGCGGGCGAGCGCGTCGACTTTGCCGTTGGTCGAGGTCGTCCGGTCGATCTCATCGTAGAGCTCCGCGAAACGCCTCATGCCTCCGTCCCGGCTCCAGGGGTCGCGGCCGCGGCCCCGTCCCCGGACGCGTCGGTGTCCGCCTCGCCTTCGTAGCGCGTCTGCCAGGCGTGGGCATCGAAGCCGAGTCCGCCGAGGAACCGGGCGAGTTGCTGTGTGTAGCCGTGCGTGACGAAGACGCGCTCGGCGCCGGTGTCCGCGATCGTGTGCAGCAGCCCCTCCCAGTCGGCGTGATCCGACAGCGCGAAGCCGCGATCGAAGGCGCGGCGCCGTCGCGCGCCGCGCACCCGCATCCAGCCGGACGCGAACGCCGAGGAATGGTTGGCGAACCGGCGCATCCAGAGGCTGCCGCGGGCCGAGATCGGCGCCACGATCAACTCGCCGCCCAACCTGGTTCCGCGCGGCTGCTCAGTGGCGTTCCGCGTCGCGACCAGCCGCACCCCGGCCGCACGATACAGGTCTGTCAGTGCGGTCAACGAGCCGTGGATGAAGACGGGGCGATCGGTTCGAGCCGCCAGCGCCGCCAGGATGTGCTGGGCCTTGCCAAGCGCATAGCCGAACAGCACGGCCGGGCGATCGGCGGCGCGCATCTCTTCCCACCAGGCGCAGATCTCGTCGACGGTCCGCTCGGGCGGATCCCAGCGGAAGATCGGCAGCCCGAAGGTCGCTTCGGTGATGAAGACATGGCACCGTTGCGGTTCGAACGGCGCACAGGTCGGGTCGGATGCTCGCTTGTAGTCACCCGAGGCGACCCAGGTCTCGCCGCGATGCTCGACCCGCACCTGCGCCGAGCCAAGGATGTGCCCGGCAGGGTGCAGCGAGACGCGCACTCCATCGAGGTCGACGGGCTCGCCGTAGCGCACGGCGCGAACGGCGGCATCGGCGCCGAGGCGATGCCGCACCAACGGCAGCGCTGGCTCGGCACACAGGTAGGCGGCCGAGCCGGGGCGCAGATGGTCACCATGAGCGTGGGTGATCACGGCACGGTCCACGGCCGTCCAGGGATCGATATGGAAGCCGCCGGCTTCGCAGAACAGGCCGCGCTCGGTCGCGGTGATTAACATGGACGCCAGCCGCTCATGAACGATCCTGATCTCACACCTGATCTCACGCCTGATCTCACGCCGCGTCCCACCGCACGTCCGGCCCCTGCCGCTGTCACGCGTTTCGCTCCGTCTCCGACAGGGTACCTGCACCTGGGACATGTGGTGAACGCGATCTACGTCTGGGGGCTGGCCGCCGCCACTGCGGCGACGGTCCATCTCCGCATCGAAGACCACGACCGCCGGCGCAGCCGTCAGGCGTTCGAGGCCGCGCTGCTCGAGGATCTCGACTGGCTCGGGTTCAGCGCCGCCAGCGGTCGTTACCCGCCGCACCGGCAGAGCGATCATCAGGAGCGATACGAGCGTGCGCTCGCCGGCCTGCGGCAGAGATACCAGGTCTACGGTTGCCGCTGCTCGCGCAAGCAGATCGGCGGCGAGCGGTACGGCGGCCGCTGCCGCGACCTGCAGCTTGGCGACGGTCCGGGACTCGGCTTGCGAGTCGCGGTCGCCGCAGGCGCCGAACCGTTCGTCGATCTGTTGCAGGGACCGCTCGAGGGCACGCCGGCGGCGGAGTGCGGCGACCTGCTGCTGAGGGATCGCGATGGCTACTGGACCTACCAGTTCGCCGTCACCGTCGACGATCTCGTCGACGGCGTTACGCTCGTGGTCCGCGGGCTCGATCTGTTGTCCTCGACCGCGCGGCAGATTCGTCTTGCCCGGATGCTCGGGCGCGAGCGCCCGGCACAGTTTGCCCACCATCCACTCATCGTGGGTGCCGACGGGCACAAGTTGAGTAAGTCGCGGGGAGATGCGGGTGTACGGGAACTCCGCGAGGCAGGCTGGACCGCCGCCGCGGTCATCGGTCACGCCGCCGCCGCGGTCGGGATGATCGGCGCATGCCGACCGGTCGCCGCAGCAGACGTCGGCGAGCTCTTCCGCTGACCGGCAGGCGGCTACGGCGTCTGCGGCCGCCGCAGGTATTCGCCCTGCGACGACCGCGACAGGAAGCCGTCCGCCTCGAGCCGCTGCAGGATCCACACGGCGGCCGGCGCGGGCAGGCCGAACAGCGACCGCGCCTGCTCGGTCGTCAACCGCATGCACGGCATCTCCTGGAATTCGCTGCGCACGCGGCTGAGCGTCGCACGCCAGGCCGCGTCCGGCAGGCGTTCCGCACTCCGTCTCCGCCAGTACGTCTGTGGGATTTGCTGAGCGCCGGCTGTAGCTATCACGGTGTCTCCGCGCGGGGAATCTACAAATCACGTGCCCGGGGAACGAAAGCTGCACCCGGTTGAGCGATGCGGCGGTTGCTGACCTTCGTCGCGCTGCTCGGACTGGCCGCGCTGGCGTGGACCTTCCGGGTCGAACTGCAGCGCCACATCCCGGCGCTCGTATTCGCCGTCTCGCCGCACACCCGCTACGAGGCCTGGCTACGGCTGCGACAACTGGACCGCACCCCGACTGGAAGCGCCTGGCTGGCGGCGGCTGATCGAGCCGTTCGTGAACCGCTGCCGGCAGCCGCACCGTTCGTGCGCGCCGGCACGTTCGACACCGGCAGCGGCGCGGCGGCGGCGTGGCTGTTCCCGGTCCGACGTGGCCAACGCGTGTCGGTGGTCGCCACCGCCACAGTGGGGCGCTTGTTCGTCGACGTGTTCAGGGCGCGAAACGACACGCTCCTCGCCAGTGCGCCAGGCGGCGACGCACAGGTCGTCTACGACGCCACCGCGGATGAGGAACTGATCGTCCGCGTCCAGCCCGAACTGCAACAGGTCGGCGCCTACCGGGTGGTGCAGCAATCACGTGCCTCGATGACGTTCCCGATCCACGGCCTGGGAGGACGGGCGGTACAGAGCGGCTTTGGCAGCGCCCGTGACGCCGGTCGGCGTCAGCACCAGGGCGTCGACATCTTCGCGCCGCGCGGCACGCCGGTGGTGGCGGCGACCGACGGCTGGATCGGGAACAGCCGGAGCAACCGCCTGGGCGGCAACGTCGTCTGGGTCTGGTCCCCACTGCGCGGCGTGTCGACCTACTACGCCCATCTCGATCGGCAGGCGGTCATGCCGGGTGAACGCGTGAATGCCGGTGACCTGGTCGGGTGGGTCGGCAATACCGGCAACGCCCGGACGACGCCACCGCACCTGCATTTCGGCGTCTACCTCGGCGCCGGCGGTGCGGTCGACCCGCTGCCCTTTATTTGTGACGGTAACTGCGGCGGACGCATCAACCTGCGCGTGCCTGCGGCCGGTACGAGCACGAAAAACGGGCATGCCGCAACCGAACGCACGGAACGGTCGTTGCACGAGTCCCGAAGTTCTGGGGGCTGAATGAACATTCGGACGATCGCAGCGGTGGCTGCCTGCCTTGGCCTGTTGTTCGCGTCGACGGCGCAGGCGCAATACTTCGGGCAGAACAAGGTGCAGTACGAGCGGTTCGACTTCAAGATCTTGAAGACGGACCACTTCGACATCTACTACTACCCGGAGGAGCAGGCGGCTGTCCAGCTGGCGGCGCGCATGGCCGAGCGCTGGTACACCCGGCTATCGTCCTTGCTGAACCATGAGCTCAGCAGCCGGCAGCCGCTGATTCTCTATGCAGCGCACCCCCACTTCCAGCAGACCAACGTGCTCGGCGGCGAGATCGGCGAAGGGACCGGCGGCGTAACCGAGTCGTTGAAGCGACGGATAATCCTGCCATTTGCCGGGGGACTGGCCGAGACGGACCACGTGCTCGGGCACGAGATGGTCCACGCCTTCCAGTACGACATCGGCTCGCGCAATGATCTGCGCGGCAACCGCACCGGTCCGGCCGTCGAGGCGCTGCCATTGTGGTTCATCGAAGGGATGGCCGAGTACCTGTCGATCGGCGCCGTCGACGCGAATACGGCGATGTGGATCCGCGACGCGTCGGCCCGCGAGAAGATGCCGACCGTCGACAAGCTCGACGACCCGAATTTCTTCCCGTACCGCTACGGCCACGCATTCTGGGCCTACATCGCTGGCCGCTGGGGCGACCGCGTGATTCCCGATTTGCTCGACGCGACCGGGTCGCGCGGCGACATCAAGGGGGCGATGCAGGCGGTGCTGAACATCGACGAGGAGACCTTCACGACCGACTGGCACGAGGCGACGCGGCGCGCCTACGCCGGTTTGGTCGAGAGCACGCAGCGCCCGGACGTGTTCGGCCGTCCCGTCGTGACGCGAGCGCTGAACGGCGGGGAAATGAACGTCTCCCCTTCACTCAGCCCGGATGGGCGCCGCGTCGTGTTCCTCTCCGAGCGCTCACAGTTCGCGATCGACATGTACGTCGCCGACGTGGCGACCGGCAAGGTCACCCGCAAGCTGGTCGAGACCGGCGGCGATCCGCATTTCGACAGCCTGCAGTTCATCGAGTCCACCGGCGACTGGGCGGCCGACAACCAGCGCTTCGTCTTTGCCGGTCTCACCAAGGGTCAACCGGTGCTGTCGATCATCGACGTCGACAGCGGCGACCGCCAGGCGGAGCACGTCTTCGCCGATCTCGACCAGATCTTCAATCCCGCCTGGTCGCCTGACGGGCGGCAGGTGGCGTTCTCCGCGCTCAAGGGCGGCGTGCTGGATCTCTACCTCTTCGATCTCGAGAGCAAGGCGCTGACGCAGCTCACCAATGACGCGTTCGCCGACTACGACCCCGAGTGGGCGCCGAACGGCCGCGAACTCGCCTGGGTGACCGATCGCTTCTCCACCAACCTCACGTCGCTTGCATTCGGCAACTACCGCATCGCGACGATGACCGTTCAGACCCGCGAGGTACGGCCGCTTGCCGGGTTCGAGCAGGGCCGCAACACCAATCCCGAGTTCGCAGCCGACGGCCGCGCGATCTATTTCGTGGCGACGCCCGACGGCGTCCCGAACATCTATCGCACCGAACTGCCGGGCGGCGCGACGACGCGGATCACCAACGTGCTGTCAGGCGTGAGCGGCATCACGCCGCTCACGCCCGCCCTCTCGGTCGCTACGGCAGCGCAGCGGCTCGTGTTCACCGTGTTCGAAGACAACCAGTACAACATCTACGCTGCGGAGTCGGCGGCGCAGCTGGCCGGCGCCGCGGTAGCACCGGCAGACCGGAATGCCGCGGTGCTGCCGCCGGTGCCACACCCGGCCGGCCAGCTCGCGCAGTTCCTTGCCACGCCGACGACCGGCCTGCCCGCGCCGACGCAGTACCCGGAGGAACCGTACAAAGCGCGCCTCGCAGTCGACCAGATTGGCCAGCCGACCATCGGCATCGGCGCCGATCGCTTCGGCGCGTTTGGCGGCGGCGGCATCTCTTTCATGATGAGCGACATGCTCGGCAACCATGAAGTGGGTGCGATGCTGCAGGTGACCAATCGCGCCTCGGAAACCGGCGCGATCGTCCAGTACATCAACCGCACGCATCGCTGGAACTGGGGCCTCGTCGGCGAACGGACACCATATGTCACGGGCAGCTTCGGCCAGGGCCTGACTGACTTCAACGGCCAGACGGCATTCGTCGAACAGAGCTTGCGCGTCACGCAGACCAACAATGCCGCCACCGGATTGCTGCAGTACCCGTTCAGCCGGGCACAGCGCGTCGAGTTCAGCAGCGGCGTCCGTCACATCGGGTTCGACCGCCGCCTCGAGACGCAGGTGTTCTCCGCCTTCACCGGCCAGCTGCTGGACCGCACCGACGAGAAGCTGCCGGCGCAAGAAGGGCTCAACCTGTCGGAGACGAGCGCGGCACTCGTCTACGATTCGTCCTTGTTCGGCGCCACCGCACCGATCCTCGGCCAGCGCTACCGCTTCGAGTTCACGCAGGAGGCCGGATCGATCGTCTATTCAGGGTTGCTTGCCGACTTCCGCCGCTACCTCATGCCGGTGCGGCCATTCACCATCGCCCTTCGCGGGGTGCACTATGGACGCTATGGCCGCGACAGCGAAGACCCACGCATCTCGCCGCTCTACCTCGGCTTCCCCGGGCTGGTTCGCGGCTACGACGTGAGCTCGTTCGAAGCGTCCGAGTGCGCGACCGACGGCAGCAACACCTGCCCGGCGTTCGACCAGACGGTCGGCAGCCGCATCATGCTGGCGAACGTCGAGCTGCGCTTCCCGCTCTACGGCTTGTTCAGCCGCCGCAACTTCTACGGTCCGCTGCCGATCGAGCTGGCGTTCTTTGCCGACGCCGGCGTGGCGTGGGACTCGAACAGCAAGCCCTCAGTGTTCGGCGGGAATCGCGATTGGGTGCGAAGCGCCGGCGCGGCGCTCCGCTTCAATGCCTTTGGCTACGCGGTGGGTGAGATCGACTACGTCCGGCCGCTCGATCGCTCGTCGCGCGGCTGGCTCTGGCAGTTCAACCTGACGCCGGGCTTCTGACGCGGCGCGAACCGCAGCAGGCAGATCAGTGGACAGACGCCTGCACGCCTGAAGGATGGCGATCGGCCGCCTGTCACCGGGGGCCAATCGTCATCCGATCGATGACCTGAACCACGCCTGCGCTCTGCCGCACGACGTCGAGAATGCGTGTCCTGGCGCCGGTGTCGGCGACGCGGCCTTCCACCGTAACGACGCCAGCCTTTGCCGACACCGACACGGCGCCGGCATTCGCGTCTGACAGCCGCGCCTGCACGCTGCGGACGACAGCGGCATCGTCCTGCGGCAGCGCTGAGGGTGGCGTCCCGCCCTGCCCTGCGGCAACGGCCGCCGCCGGTGCGGCGCCGGGGGCCAACGCCGCACCGCCGTCAGGAATGGGTTCCACCCGCAGATTGTCCTCGACGCGCTGGACGCCCTGCGTGTTGCGCGCCAGCGTCAACGCCTGGCTCCGCTCGTTCTCGTTCGCGACGGCGCCATGCAGCGTAACCACCCCACTCTGTGCGGTGACGTCGATGTCCCGGACTTTGAGGGCCGGGTCGCGGAAGTATCGTGCCTGGATACTGCTGACGACGCTGGCCTCGTCGAGCGGGGCATTCTCACCAGGAAGCGGATTGTCCCCGCTGCCTGTCGTGGCGACGGCGGCGGATGGGGCCGCGGCGGCATAGCCGGGAGGCGCATGGCCAACCAGCAGTTGATCGACGACGCTGCGGACGCCGTCGGTGGTGCGGGCGATCTGCTCGGCGTGCATGCGCAGCTCGGGATTCTCGACGTAGCCACTCAACGTGACCACTCCGTCGCGCGTATCGACGTCGATGTGCCGTGCCTTGATCGCACGGTCGGCGAAGAATTTTGCCTGGATCTTGGTGGTAACCCAACTGTCCGCGAATCTGTCTCCGGCCTTGGCCGCGACGGTTCGGGTGGTGTCAGCGGCCTGCTGGACCACCTGCCGGGCCTCCTGCTTCGTCTCCGAACGGCTGCACCCAGCCGCCGCGACGAGCGCGGCGGCAGCGCAGGTTCCCCATAGAAGTGGCTGTCTGTTCATCGTCAGGCCCCCTGCGCGGGTAGTGCAAGAGGGGCGCCCGGCGAGCCGCGCGGGCCATTGCTGCATTCCGCGTCACCTGGCGTCGGAACCGTGAACACAACCGTACGCGCAGCCGTCGCACGGGCGTGCATCGCCGGGAAAACCGTTCTGGCGCCACGATTGCTCCCGACGATCGCCAGAGATTCTCAATTCGCGCGCGCGGAGTGGTCAGAACCTGCCTGCGCGACGGACGCGACGCGCAACGCGCGTCGCGTCCATTCCCTCCCGTCGCCTCCTCCCGTACACTTGAGAAATGCGACTCGCTGCCACTTCAGAAATGCGACTCGCTGCGCCGCTGACGCTCGCGCTCACCATCCTGGTGTCCGCACCTGCAGCCGCCCAGGACCCGGAAGAAGCGCTGCACCAGCGTTTCTTCCAGTCACAAGGCGCGCACTTCACGATCCTGTTCGAGGGGCCGCAGGACTACGAACTCGCCGGCCAGGCGCTGGAGGTGCTCGAGCAGGCGTACTTCAGGATCGGCACGGCGCTCTACACGTTTCCGTCGCAGCCGGTTACCGTCGTCCTCTATACGCAGGAGCAGTTTCGCGACATCACACGCGCTCCGGCCTGGGCCGCCGGCGCCTACGATGGACGGATCCGCGTCCCGATACGCGGCGCGCTGTCGCGTCCCGAAGAACTCGAGCGAGTGCTCGCGCATGAACTCGCGCACGCCATGATCCAGGCGATCGCGCCGGCCCGCGTGCCGACATGGCTGAACGAGGGACTGGCCGTCACCTTCGAACCACGTGGTGTCGAGGAGGCGCGCGCACTGCTGGACGCGGCCGAGCGGCGACTGCCATTCGACCGCCTGGCGCGTAACTTCCACGGGTTGTCGGGTGACGATGCGCGCGTGGCCTACGCGCAGAGTGCGGTGATCGCACAACGCCTGCTCGACGAGGGAGGCGGCTCCGGCGTCGTTGCGATTCTCCAGGACCTTGCCGCCGGCGTGCCCTTCAAGCGCGCGTACCGAACAACGCCTGTTCCTGCCGTTCGAAACCTTCGAAGCGGCCGTTGCCCCACCCCGTTGACCTTTCTGAGATAGAATCGTAGGCCGCCTACTGTAGGCGTCGCCTTTTCACGAGGGAATCTTGGCAGTCCGTCTGTTCATCGGGAACCTCCCGTACGGTGCGACCGAAGCGGATCTCCGCACGCACTTCGCCGCCGTCGCCGAGCCGTCCCACATCGTCATGCCGGTCGACCGCGAGACCGGCCGTCCACGCGGCTTCGCGTTCGTTGAGTTCGCTGAACGATCCGTCGCCGAGGACGTCATCAAGAAATTCGACATGCAGCCGTTTCAGGGCCGCAGTCTCGCCGTCAGCGAGGCTCGCGCGCGCGAGGACCGGCCACCAGGGGCGCCGCGCCCCGGTGGCTTTGCTCCTCGGCCGGGCGGCAGCTTCGGCGGGCCGCGGCCCGGCGGACCGGGCGGCGGCGGCTTCGGCGGCCCACGCCCCGGGGGCTTCGGCCCGCGCCCGGGCCCAGGCGGACCGCCGACCGGGCCCGGCGGGCGGGACCGGACGGCGAACTTCGGTCCGCCGGCACCACCCAAGCGGTTGCGCGGCAAGAAGGGCGCGCAGCAGGACCACAAGCCGCGCGGGCCGATCAAGGAGCGCAGCGGCGGCCGGATCTACGCCGTCGACGACCTCGAGGACGATCAGGTTGATCTGGACAAGCTCGCCGCCATGCCACATGACGACGAGGACGATGCCGCGGTCGAAGTGGACGACATCGCTACTAGCCGCGCCGAGGACGACGACGACGGGGACGACGGCGACGAGAAGGACCGGGACAGCTAGCCGCGCCGGAGACGCGTGAAGCCGTCGGATTCCCTTACGGTGGCGCAGGGGGTTCCGACGGCCCACCCACCCGTTTGTAGTCGAACCAGTTGATGCTGAAGTCCAGGGACAGCTTCCGCACCAGCATCGCCCGCCCCTCGCCGACGAACCGGATGGACGTCGGCAGCCACACTCCCCCCTCCACCGCCTCGCGGGTCACCGAGACCGTCGTCCCTTCGTTCAACCGCGCCAGCAGTCCGTAACCGTAGGTGATGTCGTCGATGGCCACGGCATCGATGCGCATGACCTCGCGCGCCGCTTCGTCGACCCAGATGGTCCCCTTGAACACCTTGACGAGCTTTCCTTCCCTCGTCGTCGGCTTCGCATCCGGACGCGGCGAGAACAGGATGGCGACCGCCGGCCGGCCGTCGACGACTTCGCGGCGGTCCATAGTCAACATCAGGTTCCCCACCGTGTCGTCCACCGTCGTCTTCGCCTGGCTGCGCGAGCGGCGTTCCTGTCGTTCGGGTGAGCTGTTGGTCGCAGGGGCGCCGTCACGTTCGATCAGCCGCCGGTAGAACACCGAGCGATCGGGCCCTGGCGTCACCTCGTAGACGCGCGTGCCGCCGGTGCCGATACGGCCGAACGGGTTGGTGTGCAGCTCGGTACGCCGCTCTTTATACGAGTAGCGGTCCTGCTCCTGCTGCGCCCGCGTCAGGTTGGCGCGCGTTGCTGCCAGGAACGAGGCGGGATCCGGCAAAACGGGCGGCGCCTGGCCCGGTGCGGCACGGCCGACCGCAAGCGCAGCCACAGCAAGCAGGACGGCAATGGCGGAGGCGCGCATCTCAGACGTTCCTGAGGCGCGCAGCCGCGGCGTCGAGCGTGGCGTCGCGCTTGGCGAAGCAGAAGCGGACGACGGTGCCCGGCGGTTCGTCGTGCAGGAAGGGCGTAACCGGGATCGCGGCAACGCCGTGCTCGCGTGTCAGCCGGATGGCAAAGTCGCTGTCGCGCTCGTCACTGATAGCGCCGTAATCGACCATCTGGAAAAAGGTCCCTTCGCAGGCGAGCGGGCGGAAGCGCGTCGCGCCGAGCAGAGCACGAAAGCGGTCGCGCTTCCGCTGGTAGAAGTCGCCCAACGCCGCGCAGGCCGGATCCTGACGCACGACATCCGCATACGCCACCTGCACCGCGCCGTTGACCGAGTAGGTGACCCACTGGTGCACGTTGAGGATGGCGGCCATGAGTGGCGCGGGCGCCGCGCAATAGCCGACCTTCCATCCGGTGGTGTGGTAGGTCTTGCCGAACGAGCTGACGATCACGGCACGCGCGGCGATGTCCGGGTGACGCGCCAGGCTCTCGTGGCGGACGCCGTCGAAGACGATGTGCTCGTAGACTTCATCGGCGATGACGACGGCATCGGTATGCTCGAGCACACGGGCAAGCGCCTCGACATCTGCCCGCTTCCAGACGGTGCCGGTCGGGTTGTGCGGCGAGTTGATGACGATCGCGCGGGTGCGCGGCGATACCGCGCGGCGAACGTCGTCCCAGTCGACGCGGTAATCCGGCGGCCGCAAGGTGACGAAACGCGGGACTCCGCCACTCAGTTGCACGGATGGCACGTAGGAGTCGTAGGCGGGCTGAAACAGCAGGACTTCGTCACCGGGGTGGACCAGCGCGGTGAGCGCCGCGAACAGCCCCTCGGTTGCTCCGGACGTGATGACGATTTCGCTCGCCGGATCGTAACGCCGGCCGTACAGCCGCTCGATTTTCAGCGCCAGCGCCTCGCGCAGTGCGGGGACCCCGGCTGCCGGGGCGTATTGGTTCTGGCCCTCGCGCATGGCGCGCGCCACCGCCTCCACCAGTGCCGGGTCGCAGTCGAAGTCGGGAAAGCCCTGCGACAGGTTGATGGCGCCGTGCTCGTTGGCGAGGCGCGTCATCGTCGAGAAGATGCTGAGGCCGGCGGAGGGCAGCTTGGCGCGGATGGCGGCGAGCTGGGACACGCGGCGTATCTTACCGCGCAGCCTACGGCAGCAGCCGCACGCGCACGTCGGTGAAGGTGGCTGCTGCCGTCCGGCCGGGATCATGGCTGGACACGGACAGGCCTGCGTAGACCGCGCCGGGCCACACGATCGTTTCACGGCCGACAACGGTCCAGGTGACACCGTCAGCCGACTTGGATGCCGTTACCGCCTGACCGACTCTCGTCAGCTTGACCCAGGCCGGGGCGGCGCCAGTGCCACCCGTCGTGCTCGTCGTCACACCGGCAGCGGCAACGCGACGCTGAAACGCCAGCCCTTTGCCGGGCGACACCAGCATCAGCGCCTGGGCGGCGCCAGCATCGAGAGAGTCGCGCAGCATGACGCCCGCCTTGGTCCAGGCGTTGACGTTCTCAACCGTCGCGACCCGGGCAACGATTTCTCCGTCACCGGCCAGCGTCGTGTAGGCGAAGTGCGTCGCGTCCGCGTTGCCCCAGACGTCGCCGCTGCCGCGCACGGTAAACGTCCCGCCGTCCTCGCGCGCCGAACCGTGCGGGCCGCCGCCGATGTCGACCGCCCTCCAGCCGGACGGCAACGCAGCCGTCGCTGCGGTGACTTCCACATGGTCGAAGGTGGCGGTTGCTGCTCTCGAGACATCGTGGCTCGACACCGCGAGGCCGACGTATACGGTACCGGCGACGGCGAGCGTTTGCTGGCCGACCACGGTCCACGTCGCGCCGTCGAGCGAGCGTGACGCGGTGATGACCGTTCCGGTGCGGACGAGCCGCAGCCAGTGCGGCGCGGTGCCGGCGCCGCCGGCGGTGTTGACGCTCGCCGCACCGGCGGCAGGGCGACGCTGGAACGCAAGGCCCTTGCCTGGCGAGACCAGCATGAGCGCCTGGGCCGCGCCAGCGTCGAGGCCGCCACGGAGCATGACGCCGGCCTTCGTCCACGCGTGAACATTCTCCAGCGACGCAACCCGGGCAACGATCTGCCCGTCGCCGGGCAGCGGCTGGTAAGCGAAGTGAAGAGCATCCGCCGTGCCCCAGACGTCCGCGCCGCCGCCGGTGACCCGGTACGTTCCACCCGCCACGTTGAAACTGCCGGCCGCGCCGACCGCGCCGATGTCCGCGTCTGCCCATCCGCCGCTGTCAGGTGGCGTCGCCGGGGTCGGCGCGCGGGTGACGCTGACGCCATCGATCAGCGCCATGGCCAGCATGTTCGGCGCGTGACTGGTTACCGCCAGGCCGACGTAGACCGAGGCGCCGATCGCCAACGTATCGCGCCCCACCACCGTCCAGCGGACGCCGTCGACCGACTGCGAGGCGGTGACGGTCTGGCCCGTTCGCGCCAGGCGTACCCAGTACGGCGCCGCGGCGGTTCCGCCGGTGGTGCTGGTCGTGACGCCGCCGGATGCCGTGCGGCGCTGGAACGCCGGGCCCTTGCCGGCAGAGACCAACATCGCTGCCTGCGGCGCACCGGCGCCGAGCGTCGCGCGGATCATCACTCCGGCCTTGCTCCACGCATGCGCGTTTTCGACGAAAGCGACCCGCGCGACGATCTCGCCATCGCCGCTCATCGGTTGGTAGACGTAGCGGAACTGATCGCCACTGCCCCAGATGTCGGCTCCCGAGCCGAGCATCGTGAACGTGCCGCTGCCGAAGCTGGCACTGCCGGCGACGGCGACTGCACCGATGTCCTGGGTCTGCCACGGCGCCGGCACCCCGGCAGGTGGCGCCTCCACGGTGATCGATCGCAAATCGGTGCTGCGCGAGGTCGCTCCAGCGCTATCGGTCGCAACTACCTGCGAGTGAATAGACGCCCGCCTCGACGCCGCGCCACGTCGTGGAGTACGGCGCCGTCGTGTCGGTGCCGATCAGCGAGGTGTTCGCGTAGAACTCGACCCTGGCGATGCTGCCGTCGGCATCCTGCGCGTCGGCGGTGATCGTCACGTCGGCCGGAGCGTCGAAGCGATCCTGGTGCGCCGGCGACAGCAGCGTGACGAACGGGGCGGAGTTGCCACCGCGGCACAGGTCAATCGATCGATCGACGTTGATGCGACCACCCGACGCCGTCATCCCCTGCAACGAGCCGAGCGGGTCGGTCCCGGCCATCAGGTTCTTCTTGAGCTCGGCGATCGACAGGTTGCACTGCGAGAGCACGAGCGCCGCCGCGCCGGATGCGACCGCGGCCGCCGCCGAGGTGCCGCCAGTGGCCGCGTAGCTGCCGCCTGGAGAGGTGGAATAGTCCATGGCCGGCGCGGCCAGATCGATCGTCGATCGGCCGTAATTCGAGATGGGATCGAGCGTGTCGTTCTGCGTCGTCGCGGCAACCGACAGGATGTTGGCCGCGGCAAAGCTTGCGGGATAGAACGGGGTGGTGTCGTTATCGGAGGGCAGGCCGAAGTGGGCCGCATCGGCATTGCCGGCCGAGGCGACGAACAGGAGGCCAGCCGCCCCGGCGCGCACGATCTGGTCTGACAGCGCCTCCGAGTACGCCGTTCCCGCCCAGCTGTTCGACATGACGCGCACGTCCAGGCTCCCGCTGTTGGCGAAGATCGCCTTTGCCTGGATGACGAACTCGATGGCGTCGAGCGCGTCAGCATACGTACCGGTAGCCTCGCCCCTGTCGTCCCGCTTCATGAACTTCACGGGCAGGATCGTACTGTTCCAGTTCACGCCGGCGATACCGATGCCGTTGTTGCCGACAGCGCCGATCAGGCCGGCCATCGCGGTGCCATGGCCGAAATCATCGTGCGGATTGCAGGTCATGCCGATCGCATCGAAGCCGTGACTTCCTGCAGGACAGGTGATCGACACCCCGCCGACCGTGACCGTGAACGGTGCCGGGGCGGACCAGATGTTGGCGGCAAGGTCGGGATGGCGATAGTCCACGCCCGTGTCGATCAAGGCCACCACCTTCGATCGCGAACCGGTCGTCGAGTCCCAGGCGGCTGCCGCGCCGATGTCGGCTCCCGGACGCATCCGGTTGAGGAGGGCCCACATCGTGTAGAAGAACGGGTCATTCGGCACCCGGCTCGTCGGCCGGACAATGTAGTTCGGCTCGACGGAGGCAACGTCGGCGCGGCGCCGGAGAGACGCGATCAGATCGCGCGAACGCGCACCGCGCACCCGCACGCGGCGGAGCCCACGACCAACCGGGCGGTCGGACTGCACCTCGGCGAGCTCGAGGCGGCGGTTGCGCCGTCCCGGGTCGTGAAAGCGGACGAGCGCCTCCCCTGCCACGACCTCGTGGCCGTCGACGACGTCGATGGCGCGTGATAGGTCCCCACCCTGGGTGGCCACACGCGGAATCATCAGTGCAGCGGCGGCGATGGTCAGCAGCCAGAGGCGGGGCGGCAGGCGGCGCCTGCGGCGCGGACGGCCGCTCGGCGGCACAAGAGGGAACTCTGGTCGCCGAAATGTGTACGCCCGGTTCAACGTTTCACCCTCTGGTCCGAATTAGGATACCGTCCAGGTCGCACTGCGAAAGTCGAGCCGTGTTGGCGGGGCGCTATTCGACCCACTGGGTGCGTCGAATCGACAACAGCGGGTACTTACGGCGCAAGTCGACCACGTGACCGTAGTAATGCTCTTTGAGAATGTGGCGGTCGAGGAGACGGCGACGCAGACCACGCAACTCGTAACGATACAAGTCGTTCAGATACTCGTGCACGAGATCCGGCGACGTGGTCGTAGAGGGCATGATCCCATGCCGCGCAAGCTGGTCCAGCACGTCGGGCCGGTAGCGGTATTGCGTCACGGTCGGACGGGTGGTTCGCTGCTGCAGGCGGGCGCCAGACGAAACCGTTCTGCCTCGACAATTTCGTCAGCGCCAGGGCGATCTGACCTGAATGCGGCGATGAAGGCCCCGTAGTACCCGCACGACGCGGCGCTGAGCTCCAGCCGCGCCGCGGCCCGCGCCCGGCCCAGCCACACGCGAGGCGTGTCGCCGATCCGACGGGAGGCCTCCTCGTACGCACGGGCCGCGTCTGCGTAACGGTGCACCTGCAGCCACAGATCGCCCGCCACTTCGTGCGCGGCGACGCCGGGCGCACCAGGCTGCCCTGCCGCCAGCTGCAGCGCTTCCATCCTGAGTGCAAAATCGAGAAACACGGCCATCTCGTCGCGTTCGCTTTGCGCCGCAGCGGCCGCCGCAAGCAGCGTGACCCGGCCAATCTCGGCCGGCCCAGCGATGCCGCCGCCGATCTGTTCGAGCGCGGCAATCGCAGCGCGCACCGGCGCGAGCGATTCGGCCGAGCCACCATCGCGGTACGCCTCGCGCGCGGCGAGCAAGCCGCCAAGGTACCAAGCGGCGGTGACGGCCTCGACGCAGCCCGAGCCTGCGGCGGCGGTTGCCCGCTCTGCCGCGACGCGCAGCTCGAGCCGGCGCGCGGCCTGTTCCGCTGAGCGCATCCCGCTCAACGCATCTGCTGTGCAGGTTGGCTGCTGGAGTGAAGCGACGACGACCAGCACCGCAATCATCGGAAGACACGAAAATAACACTTCTACAGTGAACCTGAACGGTGAGCAGACGTCCCCCGCCGCGTAGATGCGCTTGTTGGCGATCCTCAGAAAGTCGTCGACGACCACGCCGCGGCCACCGGTCGCCACACCGGCTGCAGCCAGGTTCAATGCGTCGACGTTTGCTGCCGGCCGGCCGCAACCAGGGTGGCGTCCACGGTCACGGTGTGGCGATGCCGCGTTCCGGGTTCTCGCAACCACGCGGGTGGAGCGGATCAATGCATTGGAGCTGCAGCAGCCGCACCTCGTGCGCGTCGATCGGTGGTTCCGGCCGGCGGATCATGCCTGCGGCTACGATGTCGCAGCCGCGTCAGGAACGACGGAGACAGCGGACGGCCGAGCCGCTAGAATTGGAGGTTATGAACGTAGGGCTGATCGGCTGGCGCGGCATGGTGGGGTCGGTGCTCGTGCAGCGGATGCGCGAGGAGCGCGACTTCGATCTCATCGACCCGGTGTTCTTCTCCACCTCCCAGAGCGGCAGCGCCGGACCGGACATCGGCAAACCGACGTCAGCGGTGAAGAACGCGATGCAGCTCGACGAGCTGATGGCGATGGACGTCCTCATCTCGTGCCAGGGCGGCGACTACACCAGCGAGATCTATCCGAAGCTGCGCCAGGCCGGCTGGGACGGCTACTGGATCGACGCGGCGTCGACGCTGCGGCTGGCGGACGATTCCGTCATCGTGCTCGATCCTGTCAACGGCGACGCCATCCAGCGCGCGCTCGAGCAGGGCGTGCGCAACTACGTCGGCGGCAACTGCACCGTGAGCCTGATGCTGATGGCGATGGCCGGCCTGTTCCGCGCCGGAATCGTCGAGTGGGTGACGGCGATGACCTATCAGGCGGCCTCCGGTGCCGGCGCCCAGAACATGCGCGAGCTGGTGGCACAGATGGGCAGCACGCACGCCGCCGTCGCCGACCTGCTGGCGCAGCCCGCGTCGACGATCATCGACATCGACCGCCAGGTGATCGCGACCATGCGCAGTGGCGACTTCCCGACTGCACAGTTCGGCCATCCGCTCGCCGGCAGCCTGCTGCCGTGGATCGACAAGGACCTCGGCAACGGCCAGAGCAAGGAAGAGTCGAAGGCGATGGCCGAAGGCAACAAGATCCTCGGTCTGCAGGCGCGGCCGATTCCGATCGACGGCCTGTGCGTGCGCATCGGCGCGATGCGGTGCCATAGCCAGGCGCTGACGATCAAGCTGACGCGCGACCTGCCGCTCGCCGAGATCGAGTCGCTGATCGCCGGCGCGCACGAATGGGCCGCGGTCATCCCGAACGAGAAGGAAGTCTCGTTGCGCGAGCTGACGCCAACCGCGATCACCGGGACGCTGAAGACGCCGATCGGGCGGCTGCGCAAGCTGTCGATGGGCCCGGAGTATCTCTCGGCCTTCACCGTCGGCGACCAGCTGCTGTGGGGCGCCGCCGAACCGCTGCGCCGCATGCTGCGAATCCTGCTGGCGGCGCCGGCGCAACGGGGCAGCGAGCCGGTGGGTGCCGCCGCGCGCGGATAGTCGCGCATGGCTGGGGCACACACCTGACGACGGCACCAGAGAGACACGGAGGGCCCAGGCGTCGGCCGCGTTCCGCGCCGCGGCGTAGGCCGGGTTCCGCGCAGCGGACCCGGCATATCCGTCCGTCCCGCAGGTGCGCCGCCGACGCGCCGCAGCGGGTCGGCCCGTTCCGCTCCGGTCCTCCGTTCGTGACCATGGAAAAACCGACGCTCCGCACCGCCCTGGCGACCGGCGCAGGTCCGCGACCTGCGCCGCCGTCACGCTGCGCGTCGGTTTTACCCGCTGCGCCGTGTCACGGTCCCTCAAATCGGACCGTCGCCGGAACGTCCCGACCCGCCGCGGCCGGCCGCGGCAGCTGCGCCCGCTCGGCATCGACCCCTCGAGTCACACAGCAGCGTACGCCGGGTCCGCGCCGCGGCGTAGGCCCGGTTCCGCATCAGCGGCGTAGGCCCGGTTCCGCATCAGCGGCGTAGGCCCGGTTCCGCATCAGCGGCGTAGGCCGGGTTCCGCGCCAGCGGACCCGGCATATCCGTCCGCCCGCACGTGCGCCGCCGACGCGCCGCAGCGGGTCGGGCCGTTCCGCTCCGGTCCTCCGTTCGTGACCGTGGAAAAACCGACGCTCCGCACCGTCGCTGGCGACCGGCGCAGGTCCGCGACCTGCGCCGCCGTCACGCTGCGCGTCGGTTTTACCCGCTGCGCCGTGTCACGGTCCCTCAAGTCGGACCGTCGCCGGAACGGCCCGACCCGCCGCGGCCGGCCGCGGCAGCTGCGCCGCTCGGCATCGACCCATCGAGTCACACAGCAGCGTACGCCGGGTTCCGCGCCGCGGCGAGGCCCGGTTCCGCATCAGCGGCGTAGGCCGGGTTCCGCGCCGCGGCGCAGGCCGGTTCCGCATCAGCGGCGCAGGCCGGGTTCCGCGCCAGCGGACCCGGCAGATCCGTCCGCCCCGCAGGTGCGCCGCCGACGCGGCCGGCGCTTTGGACCACTGCAGATACAGCCTACGAGGCGTACAGCTGTCCGCTCCTCCGCCACACCCTGATCACGGATGCGAACGGCGCGGTCACCGCCAGCCAGAATCAAGACGAGGGGACGCACGTTCCGGATCGATCCCAATCCACTCGCCCCGCCCGCCCGGCGCCTCAGACGCGAGACAACGACGCCGTCACGTGGTGCCTGGGCGCGCGTCGGGAATCTCGCCATAGAACGCCTCGCCGCGGATGACCAGGCCATCGGATCCGAACGTCATCACTTCCGCGCCGCGGCTGCGACGGCCGTTGACGTTGCGGTCGTAGACGATCGCCAGTTCCGACGCGGCGGCGTCCCACAATGTGCGTTCGAGCGCGAAGTGCAAGGACGAGTGGGTCTCGAGCGCCATGCGCCAATAGGCGCGCAAGGCGACCTTGCCGCGGATCGTCCCAGCACCGGTCACGGCGAGGGCGACGGGGCTGGAGAACACGACGTCATCGGCGAAATGGGCCAATACCGCCTCGACGTCCTTCGCATTCCAGTCGTTCACCCATCGGGTCGCGAACGTCTTGGCATCCTCGCTCGTCATGATCCGTTCCTGGGGTGAGCAAATGAAAAAGGGCCGGCGCAAGCCGACCCCTTCCTGTTGAATTTCCAAGCCCCGCGACCTGGATATCGCGAGACACCGAAGACCGGGGACCGAAGCCCGCGGACCGCAGCCCGCAGCCCGCCGCTGTCTTCAGTAGCGGTAGTGATTCGGCTTGTACGGACCGTCCACCGGCACGCCGATGTACTCGGCCTGCTCCGGCGTCAGCCGCGTCAGCTTGACGCCGAGGTGCTCGAGGTGCAGCCGCGCCACTTCCTCGTCGAGCGACTTCGGCAGCATCGTCACCGTCTTGCCGTACTTCTCGGCGTTGGCGTGCAGCTCGAGCTGCGCCAGCGTCTGGTTGGTGAACGACGCCGACATCACGAAGCTCGGGTGACCGGTGGCGCAACCGAGGTTCAGCAGGCGGCCCTCGGCGAGCACCAGCACGCTGTGGCCGTCGGGGAACACCCACTCGTCGTACTGCGGCTTGATGTTGTTCTTCTTGATGCCCGTGACCTTCGCCAGGCCGGCCATGTCGATCTCGTTGTCGAAGTGGCCGATGTTGCAGACGATGGCCTTGTCCTTCATCTGCGCCATGTGCTCGGCGGTGATGATGTTGAAGTTGCCGGTCGTCGTGACGAAGATGTCGGCGATGCTGACGACGTCCTCGAGCGTCTTGACCTCGATAGCCCTCCATCGCCGCCTGCAGCGCGCAGATCGGGTCGATCTCGGTGACGACCACGCGGCAGCCCTGGCCGCGCAGCGCTTGCGCGCAGCCCTTGCCGACGTCGCCGAAGCCGAACACGACGGCAACCTTGCCGCCGAGCATGACGTCGGTGGCGCGGTTCAGAGCCGTCGATGACGCGAGTGACGGCAGCCGTAGATGTTGTCGAACTTGCTCTTGGTGACCGAGTCGTTGACGTTGATGCCGGGGAACAGCAGCGTGCCCTTCTTCTCCATCTCGTAGAGGCGATGCACGCCGGTGGTCGTCTCCTCGCTGACACGCCGCGGATGCCCTTGGCGATCTTCGTCCAGCTGCCGGGATTCTTCTTCAGCTCGGTGCTCAGCGCCTTGAGGATGACGCCCCACTCCTCGGGCTCCTTGTCCGGGTTGAACGCCGGCACCGTGCCCGCCTTCTCGAACTCGGTACGCCTTGTGCACGAACAGCGTCGCGTCGCCGCCGTCGTCGACGATCAGCGTCGGGCCGCTGCCGTCGGGCCAGACGAGCGCTTCGACCGTGCACCACCAGTACTCGTCGAGCGTCTCGCCCTTCCAGGCGAACACCGGGATGCCCTTGGGCTCGTCGACGGTGCCGCCGGTCTCCGGGCGGCCGACGACCACCGCCGCGGCGGCGTGATCCTGCGTCGAGAAGATGTTGCACGACACCCAGCGCACGTCGGCGCCGAGCACGATCGAGCGTCTCGATCAGCACGGCGGTCTGGATGGTCATGTGCAGGCTGCCCATGATGCGGGCGCCGGCCAGCGGCTTCTTGCCGGCGTAGCGCTTGCGGATGCGCCATCAGGCCGGGCATCTCGTGCTCGGCGAGGCGCAGCTCCTTGCGGCCCCACTCGGCCAGGTTCAGGTCGGCCACCTTGTAAGCCGGCCGGCCGGCCTGCCGGGCCGCGTCGTACGCGTGCATCTTCTCGCTCAGAACTGCCATGTCTCTCTCCTGAAAATCGCGATCGGCATTCCGCCATTCGCGCACGATTCACCGATCGCTCTTCACCACTGCACGAACTCTTGATCGCGGCCGCCGCAAACAGCGCCGGCCCCTTCGCGTCCGGATCAGCCGGCAACTGCCGGAAACGCACGTCGCCGAACCCGGCGCCGTTGAGAAAACGCCCCACCTGCGCTTCGGAGAATCCGAGCCAGACGTGCCCCATCTGCTGCTGGTAGTCCTCGCGCTCGTGCGGCAGCATGTCGACCACCAGCAGGCGGCCGCCAGGACGAACGACGCGCGCCACTTCGGTCAGCGCCCGCGGCGGGCGCGGGCGAGTGATGCAGCACCAGCGACAACACCGCGGCGTCGAGCTCGCCGTCCGCCAGCGGCAGCTGCTCCAGCTCACCGCGCCGCAGGTCGACGTTGGCGGCCGCACCCAGCCGCTGCCGCGCCGCATCCAGCATGTCGGCCGAACTGTCGACGGCGATGACCTGCCGGACGTACGGCGCGATGGTTTCGGTGAGCTGGCCGGTGCCGCAGCCGAGGTCGCCGACGACCAGCGCCGGGTCGATCAGGCCGAGAACGGCCCAGAGGAAGAATGTGTCGCCGAACAGATCGCTGCGCAGCCGGTCCCAACCGCCGGCGGCGCGTGGCGAAAAATTCCTGCGACTTGGCGCGACGGCGGGCGAGCACGCCGCGGAGCCGCCGTTCGTCCTGCCCGGCGGCGTTGGTCGCCGCGACCTGCTCACGGATCAGCGGCCACAACCGGGCCGCCGCCGCATCGAGGTCGTCGAGCGGCATGCTGTAGAACCGGCTCGTGCCGTCCCGCCGCGACGCCACCCAGCCATCGTCGGCCAGCGTCTTGAGGTGGCGGCTCACGCTCGACTGCGGCATCTGCAGGACCGCGCACAGCTCCGAAACGGTCAGCTCGTGCCGCTCGAGCAGCAGGAGCATGCGGCAGCGCGTCGGGTCGGACAGCGCCGACATGTGCTCGAGGATGGCAACCATTTATCCGTGAATCCGGATGAAAGGTTACACGATCGGGCGGCGCCCGTCAACGGGCCGGCTAGCTGCTCATGATCCTGCGCCGGCGTCGAGTTCCCGCTCCAGCCGGCCCACCAGCATGTCAAGCTCCGCGGAGACGGCGCTGACTGTTTCGGGCTGGCTGAGGTCGACCCCGGCCCTGGCCAGCAGGTTCATCGGGTAGTCACTGCCGCCGGCCCGCAGCAGCGCGAGGTAGCGGGCGACGCCCCCCTCGCGCGTGGTGCTGTCGCTGGCCCGCAGCTCCTGCATCAGCCGGGCGGTCGAGGCGAAGCAGGTGGCGTATTGGTAGACGTAGTACGGCGTGCTGAAGAAGTGCGGGATGCGCGCCCAGGTCACCTTCGAGATCGGCTCCTCATCGATGACGTCGCCGTAGTAGTCACGCAGCAGGCCGGCGTAGATCGCGTTCAGCGCGTCCGCGGTGACCGGCTGATCCTGCTCGACCAGCCGGTGCGCCTGCAGCTCGAAGTCGGCGAACATCACCTGCGTGTAGAAGGTGCTGGCGATGCTGTCGATGGCATGCTGCAGCAGCACCGCCCGCTCGTCGCGGCTGCTGCGCCCGCTCCAGCATCAGGTCGAGGAACAGCGCTTCGCTCAGCGTCGAGGGCACTTCGGCGACGAAGATCGTGTAGCCGGCGTAGACGAACGGCTGCGCCTGGTGCGACAGCAGCGTGTGCATCGAGTGCCCCATCTCGTGCGCCAGCGTGAACACCGCGTCGAGCGTCTCGTTGTAGTTCAGCAGCATGTACGGGTGCGAGCCGTAGACCGGCGCCGAATACGCGCCGCTGCGCTTGCCGGCGTTCTCGAAGACGTCGATCCAGCGGCCGCCGAACGCCTCCCGCACCCGCGCCTGGTAGTCGCTGCCGAGCGGCGCCACCGACTCGACGATCCACTCGCCGACCGTCGTCGTAGGGATAGCGGGCGTCGTGCTCCACCAGCGGCACGAACATGTCGTGCAGGCGGTAGCTCTCCAGCCCGAGCACGCGTCGGCGCAGGCGGTGGTAGCGGCGCAGCGGCTCGACGCCGACCTTGGTCACGTCGATCAGGTTCTCGACGACCGAGGTCGGGATGTTGTTGCCGTGCAGCGCCGCATCGAGCGTCGAGGCGTAGCCGCGGGCGCGGGCGTGAAACCAGTCGCGCTGCAGCACGCCGTTGTACAGCGCCGCGTAGGTGTTCTGGTTGTCGGCATAGGTCTGGTGAAACGCGCGGTAGGCGGTCGCGCGGTCCTCCTGCACGCGGTTGGTCTCGAGCAGCGCGCGGTACTGTCCGTAGGTCAGCGTCACCTGCTCGCCGGTGCGACAGCGTGATCGACGGAAACTTCATGTCGGCCGTCGTCAGCGCGGCGTAGCTGTCGTACGGCACGCTGTTGAAGCGGCCGGCAAAGGACAGCAGCCGCTCGCCCTCGCTCGTCGAGGACGTGCTCCTGCTCGTGGAACAGGCTCTCGATCGCGAAGCGGTAGACGGCGAGCTCCGCGTCGCCGTCCATCCAGCCGCGGATGGTCTCGAGCGGGATCGCCAGCAGCTCGGGGTTGAACCACGAGCTCGCCTGCTGCTGCCGCGCGAAGAGGATCTGCACCTGCTGCCGGCGGGCGTTGATGTCGTTGTCCCGCTGATCCTCGTCGTACTGCAGCGACGCGAAGTACCAGACGCGGTAGCTCAGCGCGCCCATGTCGTCCATCGCCCGGAAGGCCGCGAGCAGCACGTCCGGGCCGCGGCCGAGCGTCCCCTGGAAGCGCGAAAAGGCGTCGATCGCGTCGTCGAGCTGGCGGTAGTCGGCGGACCAGTCGTCCCAGTCTGGCGCAGATCGAGGACAGGTCCCACTTGTAGCGGTCCGGGATGCGTCGCGGGTCGGGAGACGCCGGGTCGGACGGAACGTGTCGAGGGGGGCATCGATCTACGGGCGGTAGGCATCGAGGCTGCGGAACGTCTGAGTCGGCTGGCGGAGTCCGGCCGTCAAGCGGCGCCCGGGCCAGGCGCCCCGCTACGGGGCGTCCGATCGGAGGAAGCGCGCGTTAGCGCGTCGTAGTCCCGGCATCGACGTGCTGCCGAGGACGTGCGATGGCCTCGGCCAGCACGGCGGCAGCGGCACCGGCTCGCCGATCGCCGGCTCGACCACCTCGCGGAACTTGGCCGGGTGCGCGGTGGCCAGGAACACACCGCTGGCGCCCGCGCCGGCGCTCGAGCGCCTGCTCGCAGGGCCAGCCAGGCGATGGCGCCGTGCGGGTCGAGCAGGTAGCCGTGCCGGCGGTAGACACTCGGCCGATCTCCGCCACGCACGCGTGGCATCGTCGAAGACCGCCCCGGTGACGTCGCGGCGCAGCGCCGGCGAGGTCGTCGCCGTAGAGCGACTGGATGCGCTCGAAGTTGCTCGGCGCGCCGACGTCCATGGCGTTGGCGACGGTGCGGATCGAGGGGCGCGGCTCGTAGCGACCGGTCTGCGAGGTACTCGGGCACCACGTCGTTGACGTTGGTGGCGGCGACGAAGCTGCGCACCGGAAGGCCGAGCCGCTTGGCGATCAGGCCGGCGGTCAGGTTGCCGAAGTTGCCGCTCGGCACCGACACGATCGGCCGCGCCGGCCCCGCAGCCCGCGCCAGCAGGAAGTAGTAGAAGACCTGCGGCAGCAGCCGGCCGAGATTGATCGAGTTGGCCGGCGTCAGCCAGACGTGGGCGCGCAGGTCGTCGTCGGCGAACGCCTGCTTGACCAGGCGCTGGCAGTCGTCGAAGGTGCCGTGCACCGACAGGGCCGGATGTTGTCGCCGAGCGACGCCATCTGCGCTTCCTGCACGTCGCTGACCTGCCCCTCGGGTAGAGCACGACGACGCGCGTGTCGGGCACGCCGATGGAACGCCTGCGCCACGGCGCTGCCGGTGTCGCCGGAGGTCGCGACGAGAATGGTCAGCGGCGTGCCGTCGGTGAAGTGGTGCAGGAGCCGCGCCTGCACGCGGGCGCCGACGTCCTTGAACGCGAGCGTCGGCCCGTGAAAGAGCTCGAGCGCCCAGACGCGATCGGTGACCTGCACCAGCGGCACCGGGAAGTCGAGCGCGTCGCGCACCAGCGGCCGCAGCGCGCTCTCGCTGATCTCGCCCTGCAGCAGGTGCGCGCCGACCGACGGTGGCCGATGTCGACCAGGTCGGCGTCGCGCAGCTGCGTCGATCGTCGCCGCCGGCAGCGGATCGAAGCGCTCCGGCATGTACAGCCCGCCATCGGGCGCGGTGCCGGCAAACAGCGCGTCGATGAACGACACGGGCGGCGAGGCGCCGCGGGTGCTGATCCACTTCATCGCGATACGTCCGGCCGACTGCCTGGCGGCGGCATGTCGGGCGACCGGCCGGTCGCGCCTGCGGGTCGTGTGACCGGCACCGGCCGACCACCTCCGCTTACGGCGACCAGCACCACCTCGGCCGTGCCGTCACGTGCGGCCACGCCCGACGCCGAGTGCCGACGCCCCAGCGCTCGGCCTCGACCGACACCCGGATGGTCACCGACGTGCGGCCGACGCGCACCGTCTCGGTGTAGAAGCTGACGATGTCGCCGAGGAAGACCGGTTCGTGGAACTCGACCTCGCGCATCGCCTTGGTGACGTAGCGGTGCGGCGCCACCTTGCGCGCCTCCACCGCCGAGGCCAGGTCGATGTTCGACAGGATGACGCCGCCGAAGATCGTGCCGTACGCGTTGGTGTCCTTCGGCAGCAGCAGCACCTTGATCGCCGGGATTCGCTCGGTCATGAGACTTGCCATTCTTCTCGATCGAGCGGCCAAGGTCCACACCTGCCGGCCATCGCTCGCCGCCGGTGCAGGCACTCCAGCTGCACGCGCGTCGATGCTCTCGCGCGCAGCGGCGGCGCCGCCACCGCGGCAACGAGCGCCGGTCCTCGCCGGCGACGGCCCGGCAGGCCGGCAATGCAGCGCCTATCATGAGTATCAGACATGAGCACGATGACCAATGGGCGGCCCGCCCCGCTCGCCGCGAGCACGTCGTCGACCCGCGCGTGGACCGTGCACGACGCGAGCGAGCTGTACGAGGTGCCGCGCTGGGGCAAGGGCTACTTCTCGGTCAACGCCGCCGGCCACCTCGAGGTGCATCCGACCAAGGAGCCCGGCGCGCGCGATCGATCTGAAGGAACTGATCGACCGCCTGCAGCTGCGCGGCATCAGCCTGCCGGTGCTCGTTCGCTTCACCGACATCCTCAAGCACCGGCTCGGCGAGATCCACGCCGCGTTTCAGTCGGCGATCTCCGCAGCACCAGTATCAGGGCGGCTACAGCTGCGTCTATCCGATCAAGGTCAACCAGCAGCGGCAGGTCGTCGAAGAGGTGCTCAAGTTCGGCAAGCCCGTACAAGCTTCGGGCTCGAGGCCGGCTCCAAGCCGGAGCTGCTCGCCGTCGTCGCCATGGCCGACAACGACACGCCGATCATCTGCAACGGCTTCAAGGACGCCGAGTTCATCGAGATGGCGATGCTCGGCCCAGAAGATCGGCCGCAACATCATCCCGGTCGTCGAGAAATACACCGAGCTCGGCCTGATTCTCGAGGCCGCCGAGAAGTTCGGCGTGCGGCCGCAGATCGGCATGCGCGTCAAGCTGGCGTCACGCGGCAGCGGCCGCTGGCAGTCGTCCGGCGGCTTCCGCTCGAAGTTCGGCCTGACGGTCACCGAGATCATGCGCGGCCTCGAGGAGCTGAAGGCGCGCGGCATGCAGGACTGCTTCAAGCTGCTGCACTTCCATCTCGGCAGCCAGATCACCAACATCCGCATCGTCAAGGGCGCGCTCAACGAGGCGGCGCGCGTCTACACCGAGCTGGCCAAGCTCGGCGCCGGCCTGCAGTACCTCGACGTCGGCGGCGGTCTCGGCGTCGACTACGACGGCTCGCAGACCAACTTCGAATCGAGCATGAACTACACGCTCCAGGAGTACGCCAACGACGTCGTCTACCACATCCAGACGGTGTGCGACGAGGCCGGCGTGCCGCATCCGACGATCATCTCCGAGAGCGGCCGCGCCATCGTCGCCTATCACAGCGTGCTGGTGTTCAACGTGCTCGGCGTCTCCGGGCTTCGGCGACGAGAAGGTGCCGACCACGCGCCAATCCCGACTGGGAGCAGCCGCTCGCTCGACCTGATCGAGACCTACAAGAACGTCACCGCGCGCAACGTGCTCGAAGGCGTTCCACGACGCGCAGCAGGCGCTCGACATGGCGCTCAGCCTGTTCAACGGCGGCTACCTGCCGCTCGAGCAGCGCAGCATGGCCGAGAACCTGTTCTGGGCGATCTGCACCAAGCTGCAGACGCATCGTCGCAGACGATGGACGAGGTGCCCGAGGACCTGCAGAACCTCGACGAGCAGCTGTCGGACACCTACTTCTGCAACTTCTCGCTGTTCCAGTCGATTCCCGACAGCTGGGCGATCAAGCAGCTGTTTCCGGTGATGCCGATCCATCGGCTGCAACGAGAAGCCGATCGAACCACGCCGTGCTCGGCGACATCACCTGCGACTCCGACGGCAAGCTCGATCGCTTCGTCGATCGCCGCGACGTCAAGAAGACGCTGCCGCTGCACACGCTGTCAACGGCGACGCCGTACTACCTCGGGCGTCTTCCTGGTCGGCGCCTACCAGGAGATCCTCGGCGACCTGCACAACCTGTTCGGCGACACGCACGCCGTGCACGTCAGCCTCGACGAGAACGGCGACGCCCGCCTCGACACGCTGATCAAGGGCGACACCGTGCGCGAAGTGCTCGACTACGTCGAGTTCGACGCCGAGACGCTGCTGGGCAAGCTGCGGACCGACGTCGAAACGGCGGTGCGCGCAGGGCCGCATCGACTACGAAGGCGCCGGCCGCCTGCTCCGCTTCTACGAAGACGGGCTCGCACGGCTACACCTACCTCGAAGGCTAGCTTGCTCTACTCGAGGGTAGCGATCCGCAGGCTGCCGCGGTCGCTGCTCTCGACCCTTCGGTCGGCGTGGCGAAGCCACGCACGACATTGCCCGAGAAGCGGTTCCCCAACCCGTACGTTGCCGATGCCGACGTCGTAGTAACCGTCGGCGCCGGCATCGGTCAGCCGATTGTTCTGCACCGTCACGCCATCGGCCGCGATGTAGATGCCGACGTCGGCATTCCCCGTCACGCGGTTGCCGCAACAGCTCGGTGCCTGCCGCGCAGCCGACCAGCAGGATTGCCGTGCCTGCGGCTTCGGTGGTCGCCGACGAATTGCCGCCGATCGTGTTCTCCTCGACCGTCGCGCGGGCCCAGGCGCCGATCTGCACGGCATTCGCCGCCAGCGCCGCCTGCGCCGCCGACGTGCCGATCTCGTTGTGGTGGAATCTGCGCGTCGACCCGGCCGGTGACGACGATGCCGCTCTTCTGGTAGGCGTCGATGAAGTTGTGGTCGATCTCGACGCGGGTCGGCTCGCCGGTGAGCGACGCGTTGCGCACCTCGATGGCGTTCCCTTCCGGGCACGCCGATCATGCCCTTGTCGACGTCGATCACCCGGTTGCCGCGGATCGTGCCGGACGCGCCCTCGAAGTAGATGCCGCGCAGGCGCTCGGCGCCGGCGCGGCAGGCGTCGGCGAGCGCAACTGCGGAGATGTTGGTGTTGATCACCGAGGCAGTCGCACCGCTGCTGGTGATGATGGCGCCGCGGAAGGTGTCGTCCGGCGGGTCGATGGCGATCAGCGTGTGGTGGTCACCGTCGAAGGTGACGCCGTCGGGCACCACGATCGGCGCGTCGGTCGTGCAGTCGCTCACCAGGCGCATCGTCGCGTCGGCGATCGTAAAGGTGCAGGTGTTGGCGGCTTCGGCGGCCGAACACACGAGCGTGAGCAGGAGGCAGGCAGAAGCGAGACGGACGCGGCGCACACGGAAGCATCTGCTTCGGCGCGCCGGTCGTCAAGTGTTACCGCAACCCTTCGCCCGGCCGAAGCCGCGCGCTACGACGCCGGCCGGCGCTGGTCGTAGAAGCGTGCGGCAGGCGCGCTGGAAGCGTTCGTTGAGCGGCCCGGCGACGTCCGGCGGCACCGGTCCGAGGCGCGTCCACTGCGACTGCGCGTTGCGGACTTCCTGCTCGGCGGCGCGCCAGCGGGCGTCCTCGGTTTCTGCGGCGGTGCGGCCGCCGGTAATGGTGTTGGCGGCCAGACGCTCGCGCCACTGCTGCGCCAGCAGCTCCGTCGGCGACAGCGCGCGCCTGCGGCTTGCCGGTTGTGCCGGCAGCCAGCTCCTCGACCGCGGCCACCAGCTTCTCCATCCGCTTGCGCGTTGCCTCCGGATCGAGATCGGTGCCGGCGAACGCCGCCGGCCAGGCGGCGACGAGCCGGCCGAGCGCCGTCGTGGTAGCGGGCGGCGAGGTCCTGCTGCACACCGACGCGGCAGCTCCGGCGCCTGCTGCCAGCGGCGCGCGCGCCTCCTGCACGGTCGTCGTAGAGGTCGTCGGGCGCCTCGGACCGCCTCGGCGCCTCGGCTGCGGCAGCCAGCAGCCTCGAGCTCGCGAATGATCGCCTCGCGCGGCGCCGCCTTCTCCTGCAGGTCGACCTGGTCGCGGTGCTTGTAGCGATCGAAGAAGCGATCGCAGGCGGCGCGGAACCGCTGCCAGACGGCTTCCGACTTCGACTTGCGGACCGGACCGATCGTCTTCCAGTCGGCCTGCAGCTGCTTCAGCTGCGCCGGCGGCCGCGTCCCACTCGGTCGACTCGGCGAGCGCCTCGGCCTGTTCGCACAGCGCTTCCTTGCGCGCGAGGTTGGCGGCCCAGTCGTCCTTGCGCTTCTTCAGGTCGTCCTGGCGGCGGGTGAAGAACCGGTCGCAGAGCGCGCGGAAGCGCTCCCAGATCGCCTTCTCGTGTGCCGCGGGTGACCGGGCCGATGGTCTTCCACTCGGCCTGCAGCTGCCTGGATCTCGGTCGCCGTCTTCACCCAGTCCGATCGATTCGGCCAGCGCCTCGGCGCGGTCGCACAGCGCCTGCTTGCGCGCCAGGTTGGTGCCGCGCTCCTCGTTCTGCGCGCTGAAGATGCGCCGCGGTGCGGGCGAACACCTCGTCCTGCGCCGTCTTGAAGCGGCGCCACATCGCCTCGCCCTGCGCACGCGGCGCGAGCGCCACCTGCTTCCAGCGCCCCTGCAGCTCGCGCATGCGGCGGCCCGCCTGTTCGAGGTTCTCTTCGCCCTTGAGCGCCTCCATCTCCTTGCACAGCTCTTCCTGCACCTGGAGGTTGGCCCAGCGCTGCCACTCGTCGGCGTCGCGCAGTTCCTGCACGCGCGGCGCGAGGATGGCGCGGGCCTGCCTCGAGCCGCGCCTGGATGTCCTGCCGATCCTTCTTCGACGGCAGCGGCACGCGCTCCTCGAGCGCGGCGCGGATGTCGCGCAGCGCGCGGTCGCCGGCCTTCAAGCGTGATCTGCTCGGCCGCGGCCAGCGTCTCGACCTGGCGCGCGAGCTGCTGCAGCCGCTGCAGGTTGTCCTGCTCCTGGCGGGCGCGGACCTGCTGCTGCTGCTGCTCCTTCTCCTCGAGCGACGGCGATGGCGCGCTCGAGCCGCTCCGCCGCCGGCGGATTGGCGTCGGCATGCTCGCGCAGCACGTCGGCGTCGCGCCGCAGGCCCGCGCCAGCGCGCGACGATCTCCTCGAGCGGCTGGTCCGAGGCGATCAGCTGCTCGAGCTCGGTGGCCAGCGTCTCGAGGCGCCCGACCGCTGCGTCGGCGAGGACGCGGCGACGTTCGCGGTCTTCGTAGGCGCGGCAGGCATCCTGGAAGCGGCGGTTCAGCGACGCCGCGTATTCCGACGGCATCGGCGGCAGCGCGTCCCACTGCACCTTCAGCTCGGCGATGCGGTCCTGTGCGGCGACGCCCGACAGCGTCTCGATCTCCGCGACAATCGCCACGCGATCGGCCTGCTCGCGCGCCAGGGCGTCGGCGCGCTCGTGCTCGGCCGTCTGCTCCTGCTGCACGCTCGGCGATCGCCTCGCGCACTGCGTCGCTGGCTGCCTCGAAACTGCTGCGCCGAGCGCCTCGTCGAGTTCGACGTCGGCCTGGAACTCCGCCCATGCCAGCCGGATCGTCCGCGAGGCCGGCGGCGGCTTCCGCCGGATCGGCCACGGTGACCAGCGCTTCCGCGCGGTGCAGCAGGTCGAGCGCGCGTGCGCGATCGTCGCCGCTCATGCTGACCGGCAGGCTCGGGCGCCACCGGCTGGGCCGCTTCTTCGCAGCTGCCGCAGCTTGGTGCGGGCGCGCCGCGCCGCCACCTTGTTGCGGCCGCGCTGCGCGATCGTGCTCAGCGCCTCGGATCGCTCGAGCCGTTCGAGCGCCGCCACCGCCGCTGTCGGTGTGCTCCGACTTGATCGCGACGTTGAGCACTTCGTCGGCGTCCGTGAGCCGGGCGAGCGCCCGTAGCCGCGTCTGGCTGTCCTGCGCGTGCCGGCTGACCGAACCGAGCGACTTCTGGTCCTCGATCAGATCGACGACGGCAGCGCGGACCTCGGCGCTGCGGCTCTCGCGAACCACCAACGCCACTTCCTTGACGCGACCCACCGCCAGCAGCTGCCGGACGACCTCGGTGGCACGGGCGACATCGCCCGCCTCGGCGGCCAGGCCGGCGAGATTGCGAATGGCTTCGCTGCGCACGTCCTCGTCCGGATCGGTCCGCGCAATCTCGCCGAGCAGGGCCACGTCGACGACCCGCTCACCGCGGCGCGGCGCACGCGCGCCTCTACGTCCTCGCGGGCCAGCGCCCGCAGGCGTCGGTCTCGTCGGGACCAAGGTCGTAGACGGCGGCGGCGCGAACGGCGGGATCAGCGTGCTTCCAGCGTGGCAGCGGACGAAGTTTTTCGAGAATGCCCATTAGGTGAGGTGCTCTAAGTCGCGTCCGGCGTAGGCCGGACCCTGTAGTTTACACTGGGGTATCTGCCCACCCCGGTGCGCGAAAGTACTGCTGCCCGTAACGCGTAAGCTCTTACCTGTCCCGGCACACCGGCTTCGCCAACCTGCCCCTGCATCCGAGGCGCGCGCCAGCCTGGCTGTTTTCCCGTATGACCCGGCTGACGCGGGAGATCGCCATTCACGTCGTCGTCGATCGCGGACCCGACAAACTATTGCGACGCCTCTCGGACCCGTTTTGGTCCAGGCGTTCGGCCGCGTCCTCGGCTTCGACTCGCATGCGAGCGGCGTGACCACTACCGTGACCGGCGCTCCCACGGAAGCCTGCGCGATGTCCAGGAGCACCTCGGGGTCTCCGCGCAGGGCGGCAAGGGTGCCACATCGCGCAAGACGCCGACCGAGATTTTGGATCGTTGCGAACGGCTATCCGTAGATCAGGCACCACTCGTCTACGAAAGTCGCCTTGCAGCCACGTTTGATAGCGCGCCAGTGCAGGATGGGTACCAGCTTTCCCACCATGCCTTCTTTTTCACAGCGGCCGGCCACTGGTGCGTGGTGCAGCGGGGGATGAACGATGCCTCCAGCAGCGCCCGGCGGTATCACTGGCTGTCCGAGTCGCTGGCCAGTGTCGTCAACGAGCCGCACCAGGCGATCTGCTCGGCGGGACGCGCGCCAACGTGAATCTGGTGTCGGCGGAGCACGCCCCGCTCCGCGAGGCCAGCGTCGCGCTGGCGACGCACAGCCCGGACGGGGTGCTGGAAGTGGTGAACCGCTTCGGCGGTGCGGCGCCGCGGCGCGGGCGCAAACCGGCGGCCCCACTGCCGTTATCGACGAGCTTTCTCAAACCCGGGTCGGCATTCGGGCGACTTCGGTCGGGGCCGGACCGGCCTTTCCGGCATCTGACCATACGCCGCTCGACAGCCTGGCGCCCACCCTTGACATGCCGCAGCGGCACGCCCTCTTGCTACGCGATTTCGACCCGCGGCATCTGCGCAACGTGTGCTGTCCACCTGCGAGCAGGCGCCGCGCGACTTCGAAACGCTGCTCGGGCTGCCTGGCGGTCGGCGTCCGGACACTGCGCGCCCTGGCCCTCGAACGCCTCGGCCGCTTCGCCAAGGCCACCGCGCCCGCCGGCGGCGCCTGAGCGGCGCTGGCACACCACGCTGGTGCCGCCGCGGCGAGCGCGACGAATCACAACGGCGCAATGCACCGAAAAGGGCCGGCGGGGTCACCCGCGCGGCCCTTCACGGTCGCCACGAACTACGAACTACGAACTACGAACTACGACCAGCCACGAACCCACGAACCACCGAATTACCCACCGACCACCAGCCACCAACCAGAACCTAGCCCCAGGTTTACTTGACGAACAGCATCTCGCGGTACGTCGGCAGCGGCCACAGCTCGTGCGGCGTCAGCACCTCGATCTGCGTCGCCGATCGTCGCGCAGCTTCTCCATCGCCGGGACGACCTTGTCACGCATGTACTTCGCGTGCTTCTCTGGCGATGCCGCCGCCGTGCTCGAGCAGGCCGCCGAGCAGCGTCGGTCTGCGCCTTGAACCGGTCGACGAGCTTGGTGTACGTCGTCAGCAGCTTCTTCCCCTGGACGCTGGTGCCGCCGCCGGCCTTGACCGCGGCGACGCTCTGGCCGATCTGCTTCTGGTACTCGAACGCCGCCGGCAGGATGTAGCGGTTGGCCATCAGCACCATCAACTGCCCCTCGATGTTGATGGTCTTGTTGTAGTTCTCGAGGAACACCTCGTAGCGCGCGTGCATCTCGCGCTCGTTGAGGATCTTGAAGCGCTCGAGCAGCTTGATCGACGTCGGGGGTGACCATCTGCGGCAGCGCGTCGACGGTGTTGCGCAGGTTGAGCAGGCCGCGCTTGCCGGCCTCCTTCTGCCACTCCTCCGAGTAGCCGTTGCCGTTGAAGATGATCCGCTTGTGTTCCTTGATCAGCTTGGTCAGCAGCTTGGCGACGGCCTTGTTCAGCTCCTCGCCCTTGCCGGTGGCCTTCTCGAGCTCGGCGGCGACGAAGTCGAGCGCATCGGCCATCGCCACGTTCAGCACCATGTTCGGCAAGGCGATGTTCTGGTTCGACGACACCGCGCGGAACTCGAACTTGTTGCCGGTGAAGGCAAACGGGCTGGTGCGGTTGCGGTCGCCGGCGTCGCGCGGCAGCTTCGGCAGCACGCTGACGCCGATGTCGAGCGTGCCGCCCTGCTTGGTCGACTTGGCGCTGCCCTTCTCGATCTGCTCGAAGATGTCGGTCAGCTGGTCGCCGAGGAAGATCGACAGGATGGCCGGCGGCGCCTCGTTGGCGCCGAGCCGGTGATCGTTGCCGGCGCTGGCGATGCTGGCGCGCAGCAGACCCTGCCACTTGTCGACGGCGCGGATGACCGCGGCGCAGAACACCAGGAACTGCATGTTGTCGTGCGGCGTGTCGCCCGGGCCGAGCAGGTTGTTGCCGAATTCGTCGGACAGCGACCAGTTGTTGTGCTTGCCCGAGCCGTTGACGCCGGCAAACGGCTTCTCGTGCAGCAGGCAGGCGAGGCCGTAGCTTCGGCGCGATCTTCTTCAAGCATCTCCATCGTCATCATCTGATGGTCGACGGCGACGTTGGCGTTCTCGAAGATCGGCGCGATCTCGTACTGGCTCGGCGCCACTTCGTTGTGACGGGTCTTGACCGGCACGCCGACCTTGAACAGCTCGAGCTCGGCCTCCGCCATGAACGCGAGCACGCGCTCGGGGATGGTGCCGAAGTACTGGTCCTCCATCTCCTGGCCCTTCGGCGGCTTGGCGCCGAACAGCGTGCGGCCGGCGTTGATCAGGTCGGGCCGGGCGAAGTAGAAGTTGCGGTCGATCAGGAAGTATTCCTGCTCGGGACCGCAGGTCGCGAACACGCGCTCGGCGGTCGAGCCGAACAGCTTGAGCACGCGCACCGCCTGCTTGGAGACCGCTTCCATCGAGCGCAGCAGCGGCGTCTTCTTGTCGAGCGCCTCACCGGTCCAGCTGACGAACGCCGTCGGGATGACCAGCGTCACGTTGTTGCCGTTGACGTGCAGCCAGGGCGGGCTGGTCGGGTCCCACGCCGTGTAGCCGCGCGCCTCGAACGTCGAGCGCATGCCGCCGGACGGAAAGCTCGAGGCGTCGGGCTCGCCCTTGATCAGTTCCTTGCCGCGGAACTCGGCGATGCGCGCCACCGTCGCTGGTCGGCGCCAGGAAGGAGTCGTGCTTCTCGGCGGTGATGCCGGTCATCGGCTGGAACCAGTGCGTGTAGTGCGTCGCGCCGTGCTCGACCGCCCAGTCCTTCAGCGCCGTGGCGACGGCATCGGCGGTCGACAGATCGAGCGGCTTCGCCGCGGGTGATCGTGGCGCGCAGCGCGCGGTACGCCGCCTTCGGCAGGCGCTCCTGCTGCGACCTTGTCGTTGAACACGAGACTGCCGAAGATCTCGGCGGCCTTGGCGGGCGTCGAGGTGACGCGTCCCTCGTTCATCGACCAGTCGCGAATGCTCTTGATGGCTTCGGACAGCGCTGCGGATCCCATCGTGACGACGTTCCTTTCTGCTCTCTACCTGGAAGTGCGGAGGCCCCGATCCGGTGGGACGGAAGGGTGGGGACAACGAATTATGCACGAGACGGAGGACACCGCAGCAATCTTGCAGCGGTCCAGAGCGTTGCGGAAGCGCATTTTTTGCATCAGTGACATCCGAAACGTGCATGTCCTGCACGTTTCAGGTGACAGGACACAACCAGCAGCGCCGACGAGGTCCAGTATTGCCGCGGATTTCTGCAAAAGCAGCACGGCACGGTCGCCGCAGCGATTTGCTGATTGACGCCTATGCATCCATCTATGTAGATTTGTGGATACATGCATGGCGCATCGGCGCTGTTTCGGCTGCTCGCGGACCCGACCCGCCTGCGCCTGCTGCGCGTGCTGGCGCGGGATCGCTTCAACGTCAGCGAGCTGACCGGCATCCTGGCGCTGGCGCAGTCCGGCGTCTCGCGCCACCTCGGGCTGCTCAAGGAGGCCGGCCTGGTGCTCGAGGAGCGCGAGGCCGGCTACGTCTACTACCGGGTGCCGCCGAGCGGCGCACGCGGTGGACGGCGGACCGCTCTGGACACTGCTGGACGAGCAGTTCGCCACCGGCGATGCCGACCGCGCGGTGCTGGCGGACGAGGCGCGCCTGCAGGAGGTGCTGCGGCATCGCAAGGAGAACTTCGACACGCACCGGCGATGCCCGGCAGCTCGTGCCCGGCCGGAGCTGGGCGGCCTGGGCGCGCGCCCTCGGCCACCTGCTGCCGCCGCTCGACGTCGCCGACATCGGCTGCGGCGACGGCTATCTCACCATCGAAGTCGCCGCACTGGGCCGGCACGGTCACCGGCATCGACCGCTCCGACGATGTCCTGGAGCGGGCCAAGTCGCTGGCGACGCGGCGGCAGGTCGGCAACATCGCGTGGAAGAAGGGCGAGCTGACGCGGCTGCCGCTGCGCGACGGCTCGGTCGACGTCGCGCTGCTGTCGCAGTCGCTGCAGTATGCCAGCGATCCCGAGCGGGCGCTCGCCGAGGCGGCGCGCGTCCTGCGGCCGGGCGGCCGCGTGCTGGTCCTCGACCTGAAGGAACACGATCAGGACTGGGTGCGCGCCCGGTTCGGCAACCAGCGCCTCGGCTTCGCGCGCGAGCGCGCTCGAGGCGCTGCTTCGCGCCGCCGGGCTGAAGGACATCCGCGTCACCACCGGGGCGCGTAAACGAGGCGACCCGTTCACCGTCCTGGTCGCCTCCGGTATCAAGGCACCCGGGCCACGGCCGATGCGGCCGCGCCCACAGACAGTAGCGAACACATGAACGACACCCTGCACGCCCTGCTCGCCGACCGCATCCTGCTGCTGGATGGCGCCATGGGCACCATGATCCAGCGCCACTCGCTGAGCGAAGTCCGACTTCCGCGGTGACGCGCTTCGCGGATCACGGCCACGACCTGAACGGCAACAACGACCTGCTGGTGCTGACGCGGCCGGACGTGATCGGCGGCATCCACCGCGCCTACCTCGAGGCAGGCGCCGACATCGTCGAGACGAACACGTTCTCGAGCACGGCGATCGCCCAGGCCGACTACGGGCTCGAGTCGCTCGCCTATGAGATGAACGTCGCCGCGGCCCGGCTGGCGCGGGCGGCTGCCGACGAATGGACCGCGCGGACGCCGGAGCGGCCGCGGTTCGTCGCCGGGGCGCTCGGCCCGACCAACCGCACGCTGTCGATTTCGCCCGACGTGAACGACCCGGCACTGCGCACGGTGACGTTCGACGCGCTGCGCGACGCGTATCGCGACCAGGTGCGCGGGCTGATCGACGGCGGTGTCGACCTGCTGCTGCTCGAAACGATCTTCGACACGCTCAACGCCAAGGCAGCGATCGCGGCAATCCTCGACGAAACCGGCACACGCGGCATCGAGCTGCCGCTGATGATCTCGGTGACCGTCACCGATCGCAGCGGCCGCACCCTGTCGGGTCAGACGCTCGATGCCTTCTTTGTCTCGATCCGCCATGCCCGGCCGTTCAGCGTCGGCCTGAATTGCGCCCTCGGCGCTGCCGACATGCGCCCGTACCTGGCGGAGCTGTCGCGCATCGCCGACACCTACGTGACCTGCTATCCGAACGCCGGCCTGCCGAACGCGTTCGGCCAGTACGACGAGCTGCCGCAGGACACGGCGCGCCTGCTGCGCGAGTTCGCCGAGTCAGGCTTCGTCAACGTGCTCGGCGGCTGCTGCGGCACCACGCCGGACCACATCCGGGCAATCGCCGGTGCCGTCGCGGGGCTGCCGCCCAGAGGGAACCCCACATCGCAAGCCCGGGGCGCCACTTCAGCACGCGAACGAGCCGAACAGCCGGAACGGTCCGCACCAGCCGAACAATCGGAAGAAACGGTTCGGTCCGGACGCTTCTCGGAATTCGCCGGCCTCGAGGCGCTGACCATCCGTCCCGAGACCAACTTCATCATGATCGGCGAGCGGACCAACGTCACCGGCTCCAAGCGCTTCTCGCGGCTGATCCTCGGCGGCAACTTCGCCGAGGCGGCCCAGGTCGCGCTCGACCAGGTGCGCGGCGGCGCCAACATCATCGACGTCAACATGGACGAAGGGATGCTCGACTCGGAAGCGGCGATGACGACCTTCCTCAATTACATCGCCACCGAGCCGGAGATCGCCCGGGTGCCGATCATGATCGACAGCTCGAAATGGTCGGTAATCGAGGCCGGGCTGAAGTGCGTGCAGGGCAAGTCGATCGTCAACTCGATCAGCCTCAAGGAGGGCGAAGAGGATTTCCTGCACAAGGCGTCGCTCGTCCGCACGTACGGCGCCGCCGTCGTCGTCATGGCATTCGACGAGACCGGCCAGGCCGACACGGTCGAGCGCAAGGTCGAGGTCTGCCAGCGCGCCTACCGCCTGCTGGTCGAGCGCGCCGGGTTCGATCCGATCGACATCATCTTCGACCCGAACATCCTGGCGATCGCCACCGGACTCGAGGAGCACAACGACTACGCCGTCAACTTCATCGAGGCGACGCGGCACATCAAGGCGACCTGTCCCGGCGCCAAGGTCAGCGGCGGCGTCAGCAACCTCTCGTTCTCCTTCCGCGGCAACGAGGTCGTCCGCGAGGCGATGCACTCGGCCTTCCTGTTTCACGCCATCAAGGCCGGCCTCGACATGGGGATCGTCAACGCCGGTCAGCTGGTCGTCTACGAGAACATTCCCGCCGATCTGCTCGAACACGTCGAGGACGTCATCTTCAACCGCCGCCCCGATGCCACCGAGCGGCTGGTGCGGTTCGCCGATACCGTCAAGGGCCCGGGCGAGAAGCGCGAGCATGATCTCGCCTGGCGCAGCGGCACCGTCGAGCAACGGCTGGCGCACGCGCTGGTCCACGGCGTCGTCGACTTCATCGAGCAGGACGTCGAGGAGGCGCGCCAGCAGCTGCCGCGGCCGCTCGACGTCATCGAGGGGCCGCTGATGGACGGCATGAAGATCGTCGGCGAGCTGTTCGGCGCCGGCAAGATGTTCCTGCCGCAGGTGGTGAAGAGCGCGCGGGCGATGAAGAAAGCGGTCGCCTACCTGCTGCCGTTCATGGAAGAGGAGAAGGCCGCCGGCGGCGCGCGGGTGCAGCGCGCCAAGGTCGTGATGGCGACGGTCAAGGGCGACGTCCACGACATCGGCAAGAACATCGTCGGCGTCGTGCTCGGCTGCAACGACTACGAGGTGATCGACCTCGGGGTGATGGCTTCGGCCGACAAGATTCTGCAGGCGGCGGTCGACCAGAACGCCGACCTCGTCGGGCTGAGCGGGCTGATCACGCCGTCGCTCGACGAGATGGTGTTCGTCGCGCGCGAGATGGAGCGGCGCGGCATGCACATTCCGCTGCTGATCGGCGGCGCGACCACCAGCCGTCAGCACACCTCGGTCAAGATCGCGCCGGAATACGACCACCCGGTGGTGCATGTCGTCGACGCGTCGCGCGCGGTCGACGTCGTCACCAGCCTGATCACGCCCGATCAGCGCGAGGCATTCCTGGCCAAGAACCGCGCCGAGCACGAACGCATCCGCGCGCAGCACGCCGCGCTGAAGCGGCGGCCGCTGCTGTCGCTGGCCGACGCGCGTGCGCACCGGCCGCGCCTCGGCTTCGCGCCGGAAAGTACGCCGACGCCGGCGTTCACCGGCGCGCGGGTGATCGACGTGCCATTGACGAGCTGTTGCCGTACATCGACTGGACGCTGTTCTTCTCGGCCTGGGAACTGAAGGGGCGGTTTCCGGCGATTCTCGACCACCCGCAGTACGGCAGCGCCGCGCGTGAGCTGTACGGGCACGCGCGTGAAGTGCTCGACGGCATCATCGCCAAAGGCCTGCTGACTGCGCGCGGTGTCTACGGCTTCTGGCCGGCCCAGTCCGACGGCGACGACATCGTGCTGCTGCCCGGCGACGGCGCACGGTCGGCGTCCGAGCTGCTCCGCTTCAACATGCTGCGGCAGCAGGAAGCCGTGCCGGACGGCAAGCCGCACCTGTCGCTGGCCGACTTCGTCGCGCCGCGTGATGGCGGCGTCGTCGATTACATCGGCGCGTTCGCGGTCACCGCCGGCATCGGCGCGGAGGAGCTGGTGACGATGTACGAGCGCGACCTGGACGACTACCACGCGATCATCGTCAAGGCGCTGGCCGACCGGCTGGCCGAAGCATTTGCCGAGTACCTGCACGCGCGCGTTCGCCGCGACTGGGGCTACGGCGAGGGTGAACAGCTCTCGGCCGACGACCTGGTGGCGGAACGCTACCGCGGGATTCGGCCGGCGTTCGGCTACCCGGCCTGCCCCGACCACAGCGAGAAGCGCAAGCTGTTCGCGCTGCTCGATGCGGAACGGGCCGGCGTGCGGCTGACGGAAAACTGGGCCATGGCGCCGGCCGCGTCGGTCAGCGGCATCTACCTGGCGCACCCCGAGGCGAAATACTTTGCGGTGGGTCGCGTCGGCCGCGATCAGATCGAAGATTACGCGGCCAGGAAGGGTGCGACCGTCGAGGAGATCGAGCACTGGCTCGCGCCCAACCTCGCGTATGAGCCAGGACAGCTGACTCGCGGCAGCGCTGCCTAGTCACGCGCTGCCTAGTCACGCGCTGCCTAGTCACGCGCTGCCTAGTCACGCGCTGCCTAGTCGCGCGCTGCCTAGCCTCGCGCTGCCTAGTCGCGCGCTGCTAGCCTCGCGCTGCCTAGCCTCGCGCCGCCCGGTCGCGATCCGAGGAATCTGGCGCGCCGCTGAGCGGTTCGGTGCGGCGCCGGCCTCAGAACACGTTGCGGATCGCCGCGCCGGCGGTCCGCACGCCACCAGCGATGCCGCGCCCGGCGGTCTCGAATGCACGGCGGGCTGCTCCGGAGGGTGCGGCATCATGCGTCGACGCGATGTGTCCGTCCTCGGGAACCGGCACCACGGCCGGAATCTCGAGGTGATGCGCCGGCAGCGGCGTCGCCGCGGGGCCGGCATGCGCAATCAATGCAGCGGCCGTGTCACGTGCCACAGCCCGCGGGGCGGCAGGGCCCATTGCGGCAGCGGCAGGCGGGTCGGCCATGGCGGCTGCGACCGGGACGGGCTGCGGCGCCAGCCGCCCGCCCGGCGCTGGATCCGCCGCCGGCCGGGCAGCCGCTCGCCGCCTGACCGCCGTGCGATCAGCGAGAGGCGAGGCGGTCTTGTCTCGATCAGCGAGCGGGGCGGCGGCCTGGTCAAACGGCACGCCCGCCGGCGGGACAGTGCGGTCCGGGGATGGCAGCGCCGCGGCTGGCGGCTCGGCCGCCCGGCCCACGGTCAACCCCGGCTCGGACATCGCCGCTCCGACGGGTCGATCCACTGCCCCGGGAGCGAGCCGGATCAGGACGGCGGCGCCGAACACCGCCGTCACCAGTCCAAGTGCCAGCCAGCCGCTTGTATTCCGATGCGACATCCTCAGCCTCACCGCCGCATTATAGAATGCGGGGATACCCGCCGGCCTCGCCGCACGCCTCCGGCCACTGGCGTTCACGAGCAGCAGACCGACGCGTTGACGGAGAGATGTTGGAATACCTGATCAAGCAGTACCCCTGGAGTCCGGCGCGCTCGAGATCCAGTACATCGAAGAGTATTTCGGTGAATTCCCACGCAAGAAGACGGCGGCGGAGATCATCAAGCGGCTGCACGATCGCGAATACCTCATCCTGATGGCGGAGGCGCCGCTGCCCGACGATCCCGGCATGGTCGCCCCGGCCTCCTTCAAGGTCGTGCACGAATTGAAGGAAAACGAGACCGAGCCGAAGCTGGTCGACCTCGTCGCACGGCTGCGCGAACACGTGCGGTTCGAGGGCCGCAAGGTGCTCTACAGCTGGATCGGCGGCACCCGTCGCGACTGGCGCGGCCAGGGTCACTTCCGCGCGCTGACCGAGGAGTCGGAGGCGTGGGCACACTCGGCCGGCTATCCACGAGGTGGTCGTCAAGACGAAGAACCGCTTCTACGACATGCGCGGCACGCTCGACCAGCTCGAGTTCGACGTCATCAAGTACGAAGTGAACCCGAAGGACAACCGCGAGTCGAAGGTCTACTTGAGCAAGCAGCTCACCTCAGACGTCCTCAAGTCCCACACCAGCATGCGGACGGTCGTCTACGCCGAGTGAGGGCGGCGCAGCAGCCCGCTCGTCACCAGGAAATAAGGGATAGACGCGGCGGCCATGCACGCGGCGGTGGCGAAGGCCCGGCCGAAGCCGTAGTGACCGATGATCCAGCCCATGGTGATGGAGCCGGTGCCGACGCCGGTGTCCAGCGCGGCGATGATGCCGCCGAACGCCGCGCCGCGGCGTTCCGGTTCCACCAGGTGCAGCACGTAAGCGGTGAACAGCTGGTAGGCAGCGCGGAATGCCGAAACCGAAGATGATCGCCGAGACGATCAGCCACCACTTCGTGCCGCTCACGCCGAGCAACGCGTAGGCAAGGGTAATCAGCACCAGCGCCGGCACCAGCAGCCTCGCGTGGCCGAAGCGGTCCCCGAGCGGCCCGGCAAAGAGCGTCGTCGTCATCGCCGACGCGGCAAAGACGCTGAAATACAGGCCCGGCGGCGTCACCTGGTTGGCCGTGGCGTATAGCGCAGCGAAACTGGCGATGCCGCCGTAGCCGAAGTAATACAGGAACAGCGTCCCGGAGAGCATCAACACCCGCCACTCAATCGCCCCCCGCAGCGAAATCGTGACCGGCCCGAGCCGCGGCGCGCCGGTCTCCGGCAGGCGGTAGGCGATCACCACCATCACCAGGTTCAACGCCGCCGCCGACAGGCACACCGACTGCCAGCCATAGCTGTAAATCCAGAGCCCGAGCGCCGGCGCGACGGCCAGGGCCATCACGGTGGCGATACCGTAATAGCCCATACCCTCGGCACGGCGATGTGCCGGGATGATGTCGCCGAGATAGCCGCCGGCCGCCGTCATCAGGCCCGACCAGAAGATCCCGTGCACGACCACGACCAGCAGCATGAGCGGAACACTGGCGATGAACGCGTAGGCGACCGAACAGGCCGCTGCGGCCCCGCTGCACGCGACCAGCATCCGGCGCTTGCCAATCTGGTCGGCGAGCGCCCCGGTGAACAAGGCACTCAGCGCCGAGGCGTAGGTCATCAGGCCGAGGAACATGCCGGCTGCGGTCTCGGTGCCGCCAAGCGCGAGGATACGGAAGGGGGCTGTCGGGTAAAGCTGGAATGCCGCGAGGAAGGCCGTGAAGCTGACGCCGCACATCAGCCAGAAGCGCGGGGTAAACAGCCGGTCTTCGGTCATGTCGTCAACACGATCTTGCCGATATGTTCGCCGGACTCCAGCGCGCGATGTGCGGCGGCGGCCTCGGCGAGCGGAAAGCGACGGCTGATCACCGGCGCAAGGGTGCCGCGTTCGAGCAGCGGCCATACCTCCCGGTGCAGTGCAGCGGCGATCGCGCCTTTCTCCGCCGCGCTGCGCGGCCGTAGCGTCGATCCGGTAATCGTCAGCCGCTTGCTGAGCACCTTGCCGAAGTCGACCGCCGCAGTCGCCGTACCGCCCATGAAGCCGATCTCGACCAGCCGTCCGTCCATCGCCATCACGCTGAGGCTGCGGCCGACATAGTCGCCGCCGACGATGTCGAGGACCACGTCGACGCCGCGGTTGCCGGTCAGCCGCCGGATCTCGGCGACGAAGTCGGCCGTGCGGTAGTTGATGGCGTGCTCGGCGCCGAGCGCGAGGCAGGCGCGGCACTTCTCATCCGAGCCGGCGGTGGTGAAGACACGTGCGCCGCGGGCCGCCGCCATCTGGATGGCCGTCGTGCCGATGCCGCTGCTGCCGCCATGGACGAGAAGTGACTCCCCCGCCTGCAACCGGCCGCGCTCGAACACATTGGTCCAGACGGTGAAGAACGTCTCGGGGATCGCTGCTGCCGTTGCAGCGTCGACGCCGGCCGGGATCGGCAGGCACTGCAGCGCCGGCGCCACGCACATCGTCGCGTAACCACCGCCGGCGAGCAGCGCGCACACCTCGTCGCCGGCATGCCAGGCCGTGACGTGTGCTCCGGCTGCGACGATCGTGCCTGCGACCTCGAGACCGGGAATATCGCTCGCGCCCGGCGGCGGTGGGTAACCGCCGGAGCGCTGGATGACATCCGGCCGGTTCACGCCAGCCGCGGCGACGCGGATCAGTACTTCGTCGGCGGCAGGCACCGGGTCGGGGCGTGCCGCGACCGTCAACACGTCCGGACCGCCGAAGCGCGCGATTTCGATGCAGATCACCGCGTCAGGCCCGAGGGCAGCCGCGGCGAGGACAGCAGGCGTGCGAACTCCGACCAGCGACGGGCCTGATCGGCGCCCGCCTGCTGCTCGATGTAGCGCGCGATCATGTCCTTTCCGAGGTTGTAGTTGATGACGTAACTGCGGTACTGATCGACGAAGCGCATGCGCTGCTCGGCGCGCGGGCGCGTGTAGAGGCCGAAGCGCTCGAGCCACGCGGCGGCGGCAGCCGCGTCGATCGCACCGTCGAGATAGCGGCGTGCGGCCTCGTTGCCGGCGTACGACAGCCGATCGACCAGCGCGAGCACTTCGTAGTAGCGCGACGACCGCGCAGGATCGAGGCCTGCCGCCGGGAAGATCACCTGCCGCTCGAACGCCATGCGCTCGGCACGCGGAAAGGCGACGTCGATGCCGTAGTTCGCCGTTCCCTCCGCGATCAGCGACTGCGGCGAGAACAGCGGATAGACGGAGAACTCGACCCAGCCGCGGTCCTGCACCAGGTTCTTTTCGAGCAGCACGTTGTAGACATGGTGACCCGGGTAGCCCTCGTGGCACGCCAGGTCGATGGCGCGGTCGACGTAGATCGGCAGGTCGGTGTTCACCTGGATCAGGCTGCGGTAGTTGCCCTGATACCAGTTGTAGCCACTCCAGCTCTTGCCGGTGACGTACTCGATCGTGAAGCTCTCACCGGCGGGCAGGGTGATGTGCTGCAGCGTCCGGCTGCGGCAGCCATCGATCGCCGCCTTGAAGGTGGCATCCAGCCGCTCCCGCGGGATGACGAACGCGGCGGCGGAAGGCGTCGTAGCGATCGATCAGCGAGCCGCTGCCAGGCAGCGCGCGCTCGAGTTCGTCGAGCACGCGACTGAACTCCGCCTCGCCGTGCGCCGGCGCGACCGCGTCGTAGAGCGCCTTTGATTCCTCATCGAACTTGAGCCGCGTGCCGGTCAGCATGGCCACCCGCGCCTGCAAGGCCGCGAGCTGCCGCGCCAGGTATTGGTGCCGCAGCTGCGTGAACTCGTCCGCAGTGCGGGCGGCGCGCGGCAGCGGCAATCGCGGTCGCCAGCTGGCTGGCGCTGCGGGCTATATCGGCAAGCGGCTGCTTGGCCGCGGCCGCCTGCGTGCGCCACTCGGCGGGCCCGTAGTAGGCGTCGACGTAGTCGGTATCGTGCTGCCCCAGCGCCAGCACGAGGCGTACGTAGCGCTCCGCCAGATCGTTCATCCCCGTCCCCTGCGCCGCAGCCGGCGCACCGAGCCAGACCGCGACGCCGATCGCCACGGTCACCAGTCCCGCACGCATGAATGTCATCGATAACGCTCCCGGATGGTCGGGATCAGGTATTCCTCGAAGGCGCGGAGGAAGTCGTAGTTCGGCTGAAATCCCCAGTCGCGCCGTGCCGCCGCGTCGTCGACGTCCGCCGGCCACGAATCGACGATGCCCTGGCGCTTGACGTCGGTCTTCCACGACATCGCCGCCAACGGGAACGCCTGCTTGACGACGTCGTGAATCTCCTGAGCGCTCGGGCTGAACGACGACAGGTTGTAGGCCGAGCGCGTCAGCTGCGGGCGCGGTGCCGCCGCCAGCCGGAGCAGCGCGCCGACCGCGTCGGGCATGGCCATGAACGGGATGCGGGTGTCCGGTCGCACGAAGCAGGCGTAGGCCTCACCGCGCGCGGCGGCGTGGATCATCTCCGGCGCGTAGTCGGAGGTGCCGCCAGACGGCAGGGTCATCGCCGAGATCAGCCCGGGGAAGCGGACGGCGCGGAAATCGACTCGCGCCACGGTATCCGCCGCCAGCTGTTTGTAGTGTCTGGCGTAGTAGCGGCCGAGCTGCTCGCAATACAGCTTGTTGCAGCCGTACATCGTTTGCGGCGCGTTCCATTCGTCTTCGCTGACGCGCCCGGCGCGCGCCTTGGTCTCGAGGTCGGGAATGCCGTACGCCGCAATCGACGAGGGATAGATGAAGATGACCGGCCGGCCGTGCGACTCGCCCTCGTGCTGCGCGAATTCGAGCAGGTTGAGCGTGCCGTCGACGTTCACCTGGTGCGCGGTGACCGGGGTGAACTCGGCGCGCGTCGACAGCAGCGCCGCGAGATGGAACACCAGCTCCACCTCGAACTGCGCCAGGACGCGCTCGAGCAGGCCCGTATCAGCAATCGAGCCGGTATATTCACGGTGGACGAGCCTGGCGAGCGCCGGCTCCAGCGGAGCGATGTCGACGGTGACAATCGGCCGGCCAGACCCCGCCAGGCTGGTGATGAGGCCGTGCCCGATCTCGCCACCGGCGCCCGTAATCAGGATGACCGGAGTTCGCACGTCCCTATTCTAGGAGCGAACCCGGAACACGGAGCGCGAGTGCTCCCTGGAGCGAGCTACGGGAGGAACGTTCCGAGCGTCGCCGCCCTGACCCTGCCGATATCCGCGCCGATCGCCCCACCCGATGAGCCGGACGCCGTGAAGATCGTGCCGGGGATGAGCGAGTAGTCTTCGGCGGCAGGATTGGTGAACGCGGCAAGAAACTCCGCCACCGACGGGAAGTAGTTGCCTGCCGGATAGCGCCCCGGCGAGCCGCCGGCGAGCACGTTGCGGTCGAACAGCACGTTCGTGAAGTAGGCGGCCATCGTCTTCAGGCCAACGTCCTGGCCGTCACCCTTGACGCCGTAGGTGTTGTGGCGCATCAGGTTGTCGCGGAAGACGAAGCCGGAAACGACCCAAGGGGCTTTGTTGCTGGTGCCGTAGACCGACACCGCCGTGCCGCTGTGCACGACGGTGTTACGTTCGACCACGGTATCGCGCGGCGAGTTGCCGATCTGCAGGAAGATGCCCGAGCCGCCCCAGCGGCTGCTGTCGATGTCGTAGATCAGGTTGTCGGAGATCTGTACGCGGCGGGTCTGGGCGCTCGCATGCTCATCGTCCCAGCCGGCAATGTTGAAGGCGCTCGCGGCGTGACGGATGACGTTGAAGCGCAGGGTCACGTCTTCGACCACCGACCAGGGCGCCTTGCCGCCCTGGTTGCGCGGCGTCAGCAGCACGGCGAAGCCGGGTTGTGCCGCGGCCCAGACGTTCTCGATGATGTTGCCTTCGATCATCACGCGGCGCGCGTTCTTGAACTCGAGCGCGTTCTTGACCGACCACTTCTCCTGCCGCCAGCGCTCCGGCTTCGACAGCAGGTTCGCGCGCATGGTGATGTCGGACGGCACCAGGCGATCGATGCTCGGGTCGGCACCGCCGAACATGACGTTCTCGCCCGCGGCCTCGAGATAGTTGTTCTCGATCAGGAAGGGGCCGCTGCCGTTCCAGCCACACAGCGCCTGGCTGTCCTGCCCCACCGACTTGATGTCGGAGATATAGCTGTTGAGGATTTCGGTGTAGCCGCTGTTGAGGGCAATCGCGCGCTTCTGTCCGAGCAGCGGGTCGCCGTGGATGTAGACGCGGTCGAACACCAATCCCCACGGCATCTGCGACAGTTGCGTCTGCGCTGCGCTGGCGCCGAGCACGATGATGTCGCCGCTGCCGCCGACGTTGGCCTGGAACTCGAGATGCTGCAGCCTGTAGTGATGCGCGCCAGCGGCGGTGCTGAGCGCCGGGTTCCCGTTTGGCGACTTGAGCTTGGCGAGGACCGGCGCGTAGTGCGGCGCCATCCGGACACCCTCGGCCGGCAGGTCCCGCAGCGGCGCATCGGTCCGGATCGTCACGAAGGCGTCGCCCGGCTTCAGCGGCAGCCGGAAGTTGCCGGTGTAGGTGGCACCTGACGTGAGCAGGATGACATCGCCCGGTTGTGCGCTGTCGATCGCCGCTTGCAGGTCGCCGCCATCGGGCACCCTGAGAGTCGCCGCCGGCCGCTGCCGCGGGGAGGACGCACGAGACGAGCAGCACGTACGCACAGAGTCGCGCGGCCGCGCGACGGAAGTCAGGGGACACGGAAATCCTTTGTGAACAAGGGGAACCGGCGTTTGGGCGCCGCCGGAATCTTACCACCGCAACAGCGATGCCCGGCGGCGGCATGCGCAGGCACGCGCAGACACGCGCGGATTCACCGGCCGACTGGCAGACCCCGATTACGAAAGCGGTGCGCGCGATTACGGAAACGAAAGCGGCCGTCGACCGGTCGAGCCTGGGCGAACGGGTCGTTATGGCTGAGCCTGCGTGCCCTCAGGCGCGGCGCACAGCGTGTGCAGGCGAGAGTGGCGGTCAGTGGAGGGCAGCGATGAGCCGCTCGACTTCATCGCGTACGCCGGTGAGATCCGACAGCACGCGTTCCGCCTCCTGCATCGTCTGCAGCAGGTCTTCGCGACGCGGCATGCCGCCGCGGCCGACCTCCGCCGCCAGGTCGCGGGTGGTTGCGGCGCAGGCTTCGCAGATGGCTATGGTCTGCGCGTGCGCGTGCAGGATCTTCAGGAACTCGTCGCGATCGTCGCGGGTCATGGTCAGCGGCAGCGGGCGCACGTGCCGTGCAACTGCACTTCGCGGCGATCGATCTGGAAGCCCTTGAGCTGCGAACGGCGGCGGTCGAGGCGAACGCCGACCTGTTCGAGGTAGACGTCCCAGACCTGGCCGCAGCCGCGGCAGACGAAGTGGTGGTGCTCTTCCGGGTTGACCTCGAAATGCACGGCGCCGCCCGCCCGTTTGAGCGTGCCAACCAAACCGGCGCGAACCAGTTCCTGCACGTTGCGGTAGACGGTGGCGTGCGACACGGATGGGAGCACCTCGCGCACGCGGCGCACCAGGTCGTCGGCGGTCGGATGCCCGGTGGTGTCGCCGAGCACCCGCAACAGCACGTCACGCTGTGGCGTCATGCGCACGCCGCGGGCGATGCACTGGTCACGCAACTGGGCGTAACGGCCAGCTTTCTGCGGCTTCATGGTTTTCGTCAGGGTACACCGCGTACCGGCAGCCGGCAAGCCGTCGCTACCGCTCGCTCCTCACGTTCTCAGGTAGTCCCCCTGCCAACTGGTGACGGCGCGCTTGATCTGGTCGGGTGTCATGCTCTCGGCGATCGCGCGGTCCATCAGCGCGGGCAGTTCGGCGTCCGAGGCAAAGCGCAGCGCGATGGCCTGCTGCAGCCGTCAGCCCGGGGGTATCGATGCTGCGTCCGAGCCGCGCCAGCCGCGCGCTCATCTCCAGCCGGATGATGCGGTTCTGCAGCGCCACGGCGTAGTTGCGGCGTCAGGACCACGCGCCATCAACACGGCTAGCGACAGCAGCAGCGAGCGCCAGCGACTGCGGGTCGAAGCCGTCGCGCACCGCGCTGCCGGCGAACATCACGAACGCGATGCAGCCGATCAGGATGCGTGACGGCAAAGGCGACGGGCCGGTGGACGTGGTTGGCGTAGTTCTGCCGCGGTCTGGGCCCTGGCCATCAGTTGTCTCCGTCGAGCAGGCCGCCGAGGCCGCCGAGGATCGACCCTTCCTCCGCGCGCGCTGCCGCCGCGCCGCCGGCGCCGCCTTGTAGATGCGATCGGCCATGCGGCTGAACGGCAGCGACTGCAGCCAGACGCGGCCCGGCCCGGTCAGCGTCGCGAAGAACAGCCCTTCGCCGCCGAACAGCGCCGTCTTGATCTTGCCGACGAACTGGATGTCGTAGCTGACCGACGGCTGCAGCGCGACCAGGCAGCCGGTGTCGACGCGCAGCGTCTGCCCGGCCGCGAGGTCGACCGGGTGCACCGTGCCGCCGGCGTGGACGAAGCAGAGGCCGTCGCCTTCGAGCCGCTGCATGATGAAGCCTTCGCCGCCGAACAGGCCGACGCCGATCTTGCGCTGGAAGGCGATGCCGATCGAGACGCCGCGCGCCGCGCACAGGAACGAGTCCTTCTGGCAGATCAGCTGGCCGCCGAGCTGCTTCAGATCCATCGCCAGGATCTTGCCGGGGTACGGCGCGGCGAACGCCACCTGCTGCTTGCCGGCGCCCTGGTTGGTGAACACCGTCATGAACAGGCTCTCACCGGTGATCAGCCGCTTGCCGGCGCCGAGCAGCGCGCCCATCACGCCGCTGCGCTGCTGCGGCTGCCGTCGCCGAAGACGGTCTCCATCTCGATGCCGGGCGTCATGTACATCATCGAGCCGGCCTCGGCGACGGCGCTCTCGCCCGGATCGAGCTCGACCTCGACGAACTGCATCTCGCTGCCGAGGATCTTGAAGTCGATCTCGTGCGCGCGGCGGCCCGGGCTGATCGGCGGCGGCGCCGGCGGCGGCGCCGCACGGCTGCCGCCGCTGAGGAAGGCGGCCAGCTGCCGGCACGTCCTTGAGCGGCGTCCAGTTCGTCAGCCCCGCCGCCGAACACCAGCGTGTTGCCGTCGATGGTGCCGTTCCGCAGGTTGGTGATCACATCGTCCTGCGAGACCGGCCCGACCTGGTGGCCGCCGATCGCCATGTACCACTGCTGCTGTGACATCGCTCTCGTCTCCGTCGACGGTCCGGCCTGATGGCTGACTGCGAACTGCCTCGCTACCGCCAACTGTCCCTGATCGCCGAGCGCATCGATCCGCTCGCCGGTGTCCTGTCTCGAGCTGCTGCACCGTCGCCGGGTCGAGGTCCGAGCAGGTGCGCCAGCTGCGCCAGATAGATACGTTCGGCGCCGCGACACCTGTTCGTCGGCGCGCAGCATGGTGAAGGCGAGCACGTAGAGCGTCGCGCGCTCCGCCGGATCGGTGACGCCGGCGACGATCTCGGCCAGCGGCCGCGGCTGCTGCAGTTCCCGCTCGACGATGTCCGCGACGCCGGCCTCCGTCGCCTGCTGCGACGACCGCCGCGCGCTCCTGCTCGTTCATCGTGCCGTCGGCGTTGGCCGCCGAGATGGCCAGCCGGACCAGCCGCAGGCTCGCGTCGTCGAGGCGGCCGCGCGCGTCGGTCGGGCAGCGGCGGGGTTGCCGTCCCGGCAGCGTCGGCCGAGACCGGCGCACCGGCTGCGGGCGGCCGCGGCCGGCGCCGGTTCGCCGCCGCCCCACTGCCCGGCGCCGGCCGTGCCCTTCTGCAGCGTCTCGAAGATGCCCCAGGCCACGCCGGCCGCGGTCAGCAGCCGTGGTCGGGTTCGATCCAGCAGGCTGCCACGGCCGCGCCGGTCAGGTAGCGCAGCGCGTTCTTCGACCGCTTGCGCCGGCCGCCGAGCACGCCGCGAAGGACGCTGTCGACGATCAAGCCTGGAATCATGTCGTCCGGATCTGCCGCAACGTGAGCGGCGTCTCGCACTACAGCGCGGTGCCGACGCCGCGGCACGGCCACCGGCTTGTCGGGCTCCGGCGTGAAGTCCTCGCCCGGGTTGATGAAGCGATCGGCTTCGAACTTGTACTGCTTGTCGTAGAGCTGACGGTAGCGGCCGTCGAGCGCCAGCAGCTCGGCGTGCGTGCCGCGCTCGACGATCTCGCCGGCCTCGAGCACCAGGATCTGATCGGCGCTGCGGATCGTCGACAGCCGGTGCGCGATGACGAACGTCGTCCGGCCGCTGCGCAGGCGGCGCAGGCCGTCCTGGATCATCTGCTCGCTCTCGCTGTCGAGGCTGGACGTCGCCTCGTCGAGGATCAGAATGCGCGGATTGGCGAGGATGGCGCGGGCGATCGACACGCGCTGGCGCTGTCCGCCCGACAGCTTGATGCCGCGTTCGCCGACGACCGTGTCGTAGCCGTGCGGAAACTTGCTGATGAACTCGTCGCAGTGCGCGATACGGCAGGCGTCGCGGATCTCTTCCTTGCGTGGCGCCCGGCCGGGCATAGCCCGACGTTTTCGGCGATCGTGCCGTCGAACAGGAAGTTCTCCTGCAGCACCGACGCGAGCTGCTTGCGGTAGTCCGCCAGGCGCAGGGTCGGCGAGGTCGCGGCCGTCGATCAGGATCCGGCCGTTCGTCGGCCGGTTGAACGCCATCACCAGGCTGATCAGCGTGCTCTTGCCCGAGCCGCTCGAACCGACCAGCGCCGTCGTCGTCCCGGCCGGCGCGACGAACGACACGCCGCGCAGCACCGGCTGCCCCGGCTCGTACTCGAACCAGACGTCCTCGAACGCGACGTCGCCGGTGAGCGGCGGCACCGACGCTGCGGCTGGCGTCCTCGTCGGTCTCGGTCGGCATGTCGATCACTTCGCGGATGCGGTCGAGACCGGCGAACGCCTCGGTGATCTGCGTGCCGATCGAGGCGATCGAGACCAGCGGCGCGGCGACCAGGCCGATGAAGAAGATGTACATGACGAGGTCGCCGAGCGTCATCTCGCCGGCGAGGATCGCGCGGCCGCCGAGCCAGATCATCAGCACGCCGACGATGCCGATGACGACGGTGCTGCCGGCGGTGGTGGCCGAGACGCCGGTCATCGACTTGGCGACGTTGCGGAACAGCCGGTGCGCGCCCTTGGTGAAGACGATCTCTTCGCGCTTCTCCGCCGTGTAGGACTTGACGACGCGGATGCCGCCGAGCGACTCGGTGAGACGGCCGGTGACCTCGGCGTTGATCTTGCCGCGCTCGCGGAACAGCGGCCGCAGCGTGCGGAAGGCGTAGGCCATGCCGCCGCCGAACGCGCCGAGCACCAGGATGGTGATGATCGTCAGGTGCCAGTTGAGCCAGAACAGGACGCCCAGGCCCATCGCCGCGGTCACCAGGCCGCCGACCAGCTGCACCAGCCCGGTGCCGACCAGGTTCCGGATGCCGTCCGCGTCGTTCATGATGCGCGACACGAGCACGCCGGTCTGCGTCGAGTCGAAGTAGCGCACCGGCAGGCGCATCACCTGCGCCTGGACGCGCTTGCGCATGTCGGTGATGGCGCGCTGCGCGGCGACGCCGAGGATCTGCGACAGCACGAACGATGTCACCGCCTGGACGAGCGTTGCCGCGCCGGCCGCAAGCGCGATCGGCACCAGCAGGTCGGTGCGCTGCTTGCCGACGACCTCGTCGATCAGGTACTTCGAGGAGGCGGGCAGCACCAGCCCGGCCAGCCGGCTGACCAGCATGAGCACCAGGCCGAGCGTGAGCCGGCGGCGGTGCGCCCAGATCAGCTCGCGCGCCTCGCGCCATGCGGCCGACGGGGTGATCTTCTTTTTCTTCGCGGGGTCCATGGCGGAAGTCCGGACTGGACTACGACGGATGTGCTCCCCGGTTCCGCGGCCGCCGAGCCTCAAGGGGTCACCATATAATCAAAGGACGTCATGAGCGATACGACCACGCGCGGCATCCGCATCCAGGTTCGCAGTGAGTTCCTCCCCGAGCGCAGCTCGCCGCGCGACAGCAGTTACCTGTTTCAGTATCACGTCCGCATCTCGAACACCGGCAGCGACACCGCGCAACTGGTGGCCCGCGACTGGATCATCACCAACGCCGAGGGCGAGGTGGAGCGCATCAAGGGTCCCGGCGTGATCGGCGAACAGCCGGTGCTGCCGCCCGGCAGTTCCTACGAGTACACCAGCTTCTGTCCCTTGAAGACGGCGGTCGGCTCGATGCACGGCAGCTACCAGATGGTCACGACCGACGGCGAACGCTTCGACGCCGAGATCGCCCCCTTCACGCTGGCGGTCCCGAACGCGTTGAACTGATCCGCCCGCCCGCCTCTCCGCCGATCGTATGTCAAAGCCGCCGCGGCCCAGGATGTCGCGGCCCAGGATGCCGCGGCCCAGGATGTCGCGGCCCAGGATGTCGTGGGCAGGATGTCGTGGGCAGGGCGCGCCGTCGCGTGCCCACGTCGTCCGTCCACGTCGTCGTCCGCGTCCACGTCGTCGCCCACGTCGTCGCCCGTCGTTGCGGGGTTGGGCCCGCGTCTCCGGGTCAAGCCGGCGCCACGCCTGCCGATTGTGAGACGTGGGCATTCCCCGCTTTCCCGTCCTCACCGGCCGTCGCTGGGCTGACCAGGCGCCGTTTGTCCTCGCCATCTTCGTGACGGCGCAGGTACTCGACGGCATCCTGACCTACTGGGGGCTGCACCGCATCGGTCCGGAGGTCGAAGCCAACACCTACCTCGCCAGTGCCATCGCCTCGCTCGGCGCGGTGCCGGTGCTGCTGGCCGCCAAGTTGGTCGGTTGCGTCTGCGGTGCCATCCTCTACCTCACCGAGCGATATCGCGCCCTGGCCATCTCGGCCGGTCTGTATCTCGGCGTGGCAGTCATTCCCTGGCTGCTGATCGTCCTGCTGCACGTGAGATAACGTCGGCTCGGCAATTCTCAGTCGAGGTGCGCCTTCTCCGAGTCGCCCATCTCGACTTTGCCTGACGGGAAGTATTCCTTCCATCGCCGGCTGACCAGGTCGGCGGTCCGCTCATCGCACGACAACTCCTTCGGATACCACGGCTTCATGCGCGCATCGATCACGATTGGCGCCTGGTAGGCGACGTGGTTGCGCGCAATGCGGCGGCTCGCGGCATGGATGTCGGCGCCTGGCTCGAAGCGCGTGAACGTGGTCCACAGGAAGTTGATGTCGCTGCGCGCCGCGCGCGCCGGTTCGTCGGTCAGCACCACCAGCGGCCAGTCGGCAAACGCCGGGTCGCCGGCAATCCGCGCGGCAGCGCCAGGTTCGGACGCGTACGACGGGCCGCCGGCCACCAGGCAGCCACCGCAATACACCAGCACGTCGCCGATGCCCTGTGGCACGCTGGCGGCGCGGAACTCGCGCGGCAGCTCACGCACCGGGTCGCCGAGCCCCAGCAGCACGCCCTTGGACCCTTCGTTCACCGTCGGTCCCGTGTAGTCGAGCGTGTCCATCGACAGGTTCGAGAACACGTAGAGGTCCGTTTCCGTGTGCGTCCGCGCCAGCACGTGCTCCAGCGTGGCGCGGAAGTTCCGCAGATCGACAGGGCGGTCGGTCACCAGCAGGAACTTGGTGAGCGACAGCTGCCCTTCACCCAGAATGCGGAAGGCGCTGGCCATCGCTTCACGCTTGTAACGCTGCTTGACCACCGCGGCGCTGAGCGAGTGGTAGCCGGTCTCGCCGTACGACCACAACTGCTCCACCGCTGGCATCACCATCGGGAAGAGCGGCGACAACAGTTCCTGCAGCAGGTCGCCGATGAAAAAGTCCTCCTGGCGCGGCTTGCCAACGACCGTCGCCGGATAGATGGCATCGGCGCGGTGCGCGATCCGCTGCACCTGGAAGACGGGGTAGTCGTGCTGCAGCGAGTAGTAGCCGTAGTGGTCGCCGAACGGCCCTTCCGGGCGGCGGACGTGTGCCGGCACTTCGCCGATCAACGCAAACTCCGCCCGGGCGAGCAGTGGATGCGGCCCTTGCCCGTGCACCTGCGGCAGCCGCTGGCCGGCAATCAGCGATGCCAGCATCAGCTCGGGCACGTTCTCCGGCAGCGGCGCGATCGCTGCCAGGATCAAGGCGGGCGGCCCGCCCAGGAACACGGTCACCGGCAGCGAGGCGTTGCGCGACTCGGCGATCGCATGGTGGTAACCGCCGCCCTTGCCGATCTGCCAGTGCATGCCGGTGCTGCGCTGATCGTGGATGTGCATCCGGTACATGCCGAGGTTGTGACCGCGCTTGTCCGGATGGGTCGTGTAGACCAGTGGCAGCGTGACGAACGGCCCGCCGTCTTGCGGCCACGAGGTGATGGCCGGCAACTGGTCGAGCCGCACGTCAGAGGTGATCTTCTCGGTCACTGGGCCGCGCGACACCCGGCTGGTACCGACCTTCAGCAGCTCGAGGCCGACGTCGCGCGCGCCCCACAGCGCCGCCGGCGTCGGCGGCAGGATCGTTTCGGCAAGGTGCACCAGCCGGCGGATGAGGCGCAGCGGACGCTCGCCGAACGCGAGTTCGGCGCGGCGGGCAGTACCGAACAGGTTGGTGGCGAGGCGAAACGCCGAGCCCTCGATGTTGGTGAAGAGCAGCGCCGGGCCGCCGGCGGCAATGACGCGGCGGTGGATTTCGGCCGCCTCGAGGTGGCGGTCGACCCGCGCCTCCACCGTGACGATGTCACCATCACGGCGGAGGTGGTCGATGAACGTGCGAAGGTCCGGAAAAGCCATGCGGTCTACGGTCTCCAGTCTACGGTGGTCGAATCGCGGCGTCACCGAGGGCCGGAGACCGAAGACCGAGGACGTGCTGCCTAGTTCGCCGCAGCGGTCATCGGCTCGTCCGCGCTGCCGCCGTAGATCGACGGTACCTTCGAGCCCATCGGCCGCAGGTACGACGCGAGCTGGCCGCGGTGGTGGATGCTGTGGTTGCTGGCCATGCCGAGCAGCTCGGCACGCGGCTGCTGGAACATGCCGAAGAAATCGACCTTCGCCGCCAGTTCCTGCGGCGACAGCGCGCGCAGCGCCTGCAATTGCGCGGCAATCTCGCGCTTGTAGTAGTCGACGACGTCAGCCGCGCTCTTGAACTGGGCGACCTGCTGCTTCTCAACCGCCGGATCGAACACGAACGCGCCCTTGACGATGCTGTCGAGGAACCAGATGTCGGACGTGGCGATGTGCGTCGCCAGATCCCACGCGCTCCGCGACTTGGCGTCCGGACGGTAATCGCGGTTGCCCTCCCCTACGGCCGCCAGCACCCGGGCCGTCGTCTTGCTCTCGGCTTCGAGCTGCCCGGCAAAGAAGTGGGCGAGAAACTGTGCCTGGTTGGGATCCATGTGTCCTCCTATCGCGTCAGTTTGCGGTACTTGATGCGGTGCGGCGTATCCGCCTCGGCGCCGAGCCGGCGGCGCCGATCCGCTTCGTAGTCCTGGTAATTGCCCTCGAACCACACCACCCGACTGTCGCCCTCGAACGCGAGCATGTGAGTGGCGATGCGGTCGAGGAACCAGCGATCGTGCGAGATGACGACGGCACAGCCGGCGTAGTTGAGCAGCGCCTCTTCGAGCGCGCGCAAGGTGTCGACATCGAGGTCGTTGGTCGGCTCGTCGAGCAGCAGCAGGTTCGACCCCTTCTGCAGCAGCTTGGCGAGGTGGACGCGGTTGCGTTCGCCGCCGGAGAGCGTGCCGACTTTCCGCTGCTGTTGCGAGCCCTTGAAGTTGAACCAGGAGACGTAGGCGCGCGACGCGACGGTGCGCTTGCCGACGAGCAGCTCGTCTTCGCCGCCGGTGACCTCTTCCCACACGGTCTTGTTCGGTGACAGCGCGTCGCGGCTCTGATCGACGTAGCCAAGCTGCACCGTCTCGCCGAGGCGCAACGTTCCGGCGTCGGGCTTCTCCTGGCCGGTCATCATCCGAAACAGCGTCGTCTTGCCGGCGCCGTTTGGGCCGATGACGCCGACGATGCCGCCCGGCGGCAGGGTGAAGTTCAGGTCGTCGATGAGCAGCTGGTCACCGTAGGCCTTGCGCAGGCCGCGCGCTTCGACCACCACGTTGCCGAGCCGCGGCCCGGGCGGGATGTAGATTTCGACCTGCTCGACCTTCTGCGCCGTGTCCTCATTGAGCAGCTGCTCGTAGGCATTGAGACGCGCCTTGCCCTTCGCCTGGCGCGCACGCGGCGACATGCGGATGAAATCGAGCTCGCGCTGCAGCGTCTTCTGCCGCTTGCTCTCGGTCTTTTCCTCCTGCGCCATCCGCTCCTGCTTCTGTTCGAGCCAGGAGGAGTAGTTGCCCTTCCAGGGAATGCCGGAGCCGCGATCGAGCTCCAGAATCCACTCGGCGGCATTGTCGAGGAAATAGCGATCGTGGGTCACGGCGACGACCGTGCCCTTGTACTCCTTGAGGAAGCGCTCGAGCCAGGCGACCGATTCGGCATCGAGGTGGTTGGTCGGCTCGTCGAGCAGCAGCAGGTCAGGCGACTTCAGCAGCAGCCGGCACAAGGCGACGCGGCGGCGCTCACCGCCGGACAACGTGGTGACGTCGGCATCGGGCGGCGGACAGCGCAGCGCATCCATCGCCAGTTCGAGCTGCGAATCGATTTCCCACGCGTTCACCGCGTCGATCCGATCCTGCAGCCGACCCTGTTCGTCGAGCACCTTGTCCATTTCGGCCGGCGCGAGGTCCTCGCCGAGCTTCATGTTCAGCTCGTCGTAGCGATCGAGCAGCGCCTTGGTCTCGGCGACCCCTTCTTCGACGTTCCCCTTGACGTCCTTGGTCGGGTCGAGGTGCGGCTCCTGCTGCAGGAAGCCGACCGAGATGCCCTCTGCGGCAAACGCCTCGCCGACAAACGACGTGTCCTCGCCCGCCATGATCTTCAGCAGCGAGCTCTTGCCCGAGCCGTTCAAGCCGAGCACGCCGATTTTGGCGCCAGGCAGGAACGACAGCCAGATGTCCTTGAGCACGACGGCGTCGGGAGGATGCACCTTCCCGAGCCCCTTCATTGTGTAGATGTATTGCATTCGTTATCGTCGATGACCGCCCAGTGTCGATGACCGCCCAGTATAGCGTCCCGGCGGCTGCCGCTGCCACGACACGCGCTTACTTCGACGCTCTTACTTCGACGACGGCGCGCCGGCCTCCGGCATCAGGGTGACGACCGTGTAGCGATTCTCCGGGAAGTACTTCTTGAAAGCGGCGTGGACGTTCTCCGCGGTCAGCGACTCGGTGCGCTCGACACGCTGCGGGATCTTGCGCGCGTCGCGTCCGAGCAGGTGCATCGCCTGCAGCGAGTTGAGCCAGTAGCCGTTCTGGCGCAACGACGTGGCGAGCGCATTCTTCTCGCCCTCCTTGATCACCTGCACGTCGGTCGCCGTGGGTCCCTCGCGACGGAGACGGTCCAGCTCCTTCATCACCGCCTCGGTCAGCTTCTGCACATTTTCCGGCGAGCTGCCGAACTGGACACTGGTCGTGCCGTAGCCCGGCACCGGCGTCGTATCCGAATAGCCGGTGCCGACGGAGTAGGTGCCGCCGAGCTCCTCGCGGAGGATGTCGCGCAGCTTGTTCTGGAGCACGTCGGTCGCCGCGCGCAGCCGGTGCACTTCGAACTCGTCGAGACCGGTGTCGGCGAAGAACGTGATGACCGTCTGCGCCTTCGGCTCGCGTCCCTTGCTCACCGTCTCCCGCCGCACCGCGGCAGGAAACTGCATGCGCATGTCGGACACGCGGCTCTCAACCTTGCCGGTCGAGGGCAGGCCGCCGACGTACTGCGCCAGCAACGGCGTAATCTCGTCCACCTTGAAGCTGCCGACGACGAAGAACGTGAAGTCCGCCGCGTTGGCGAAGCGCCCCTTGTAGAACTGCAGCATCGCCTCCGGATCGAGCTTGCCGATGTCCTCGGGCTTCAGCGGCCGGCTGCTGTAGTGGTCGAGCGTGTTGATGCTGCGCAGCCGATCGCCGAAGAGCGTGCCCGGATTCTGCTCCCGATTGGCGAGGCTCGCCTCGAGCCGGCGCTTCATCAGCTCGAACGCAGCGCGATCGCCATTCGGCGCGGTGAAGTCGAGGTAAGCGAGCTGCAGCGCCGTTTCCAGATCCTTCGGCGATGCCGAGCCCGACACGCCATGGGTGTAGTCGGAGATATATGGCGAGGCGCTGGCAATCTTGCCAGCCAGCAGCTTGCCGAGGTCGGTCGGGTTGATGCCACCGACGCCGGCGAGGCCGACGAGCGATGTGCTCAGGACCGCGTCGAGGTACTGATCGGCGGAGGCGACGGAGGCCCCACCGCGCGCGTAGCCGGTGAACGAGATCTGGTCGTTGCGGAAGTCGGTCGGCTTGAGCCAGACGTCCACCCCGTTCGACAACGTCAGGACGGTGACGCCGATCTCGGGGATCTCGCGGCGGGCGGTGACCGAACCTGGCGTCGGCTTCCTGGCGAGCAGTTCCCGGCCAGCCAGGTCGTCACGCCACGGCTCCACCTTTGCCGCCGAGCCCGTACGGACTGCCTCCCGTAACACCGCTTCGGTGATCGGCGTCACGCCGGCCTTCTGTGGTGAGGTGGCCAGGACGACACGGTTGCCCTCGCCGACCAGGCTGCGGGCCAGTTCGCCCGCTTCCGCGGCGGTGATCGTCGGCAGGAATCGCCGCACCAGCTGCAACTCCGCTTCGATGCCCGGGGCCGCTTCGCCGGTCAGGAAGTAGGTCACCAGCTCGGACGCGAATCCCTGGCTGTTCGATTTGTCGCGTTCCGCGTATGCCCGCTCATAGCTGGCCATCGTCGACAGCTTGGCGCGCTCGAGCTCGGCGGTGCCAAATCCGAACTGCCGGACACGGGCGAGTTCCTGCTCCAGCGTCGCCAGGCCGGCACCGGCCTGGCCGTCGTCGACGCGCGCCGAGACCGTGAAGGCCTCCACCGTTCGCCCAATCGTGTCCTGGCCAGAGGACGCGCGCAGGAATGGCGCGCTGGCCTGGCGCGAAATCTCGGCAAACCGGGCGTTCAACATCTGGTGCACCAGCGAGCGCACCAGCAGGCGCCGGTAGTCGGCCGACGACTGCAAGGTCTGCAGCGGCCGCTTGTGGATGACGGTCACCGACGAACCCTGCGCTTCCGGGTCCGAGACGGTTACGTAGCGGGTGTCGGCATGGGACGGGACCGGATAGACCGTCCGGTCGGCGCTCGGGCGCGGCGTCAGGCCGGAGAAATGCTCGCGCACCTGCGCTTCCATCTCGGCCGGATCGATGTCGCCGACGACGATGACCGCCATGCGGTCGGGGCGATAGAAGGCCTGGTAGAAATCGCGCAGCCGCTGCGGGGTGAAGGTGCGGAGGATCTCCGGCGTGCCGATCGGCTCACGCTGGGCGTAGCGAGAGTCGCCGTAGAGCGCCTCGATCTGCGGCTGCAGCATGCGCTGCCCCGCCCCCTGGCGGCCACGCCACTCCTCGATGACCACGCCGCGTTCGCGATCGATTTCTTCCGGTGCCAGGATGGCGCCGCCGGCAAAGTCGCTCAGCGCGTCGAAGCCGCGCGCCAGCGCACCGGGGCGGTCGGTCGGCACGTCCAGCATGTAGACAGTCTCGTCGTAGCTGGTATAGGCATTGACGTCAGCGCCGAAGCGCGCGCCGATCGATTCGAGGTACTTGACCAGTTCCCCGGGCTTGAAGTGCGCGCCGCCGTTGAAGTTCATGTGCTCGAGCATGTGGGCGAGGCCGCGCTGATCGTCGGCCTCGTCGATCGAGCCGGCCTTGACCGCGAGCCGCATGATCGCGTGCTGCTCGGGCTTGGCGTTCTTGCGGATGAAATAGGTCAGGCCGTTTGGCAGCGTCCCAGTGCGGATGGCCGGATCGAGCGGCAACGGTGCGGCGAGATCCTGGGCGCCGCCGGCGGCAGCGAACAGCAGGAACACGGCGGTGACGACTGCCCTCGCGGCCATCGCCGATGGACGATATGCTGCGCGGATGCGGCTCAAAATCAGGCGGTTAGACGCCACGCTTCCCCTCCCTGCTTACGGCACTGACGAATCGGCCGGGTTCGACCTGGCCGCGGCGCACGACCTGGTGATCGCGCCCGGACAGATCGCGCTCGTCCGGACCGGCCTCGTAATCGAGGTGCCCTCCGGTCATTTCCTGGCGATTTTCGCCCGAAGCAGTACCCCGCTCAAGCGCGGATTGGTGGTCGCCAACGGCGTTGGCGTCATCGACCACGACTACTGCGGACCGACTGACGAAGTGATGATCCAGGTGATGAACGTGACGCGGGCCGCCGTGCAGGTCACCCGCGGCGACCGCCTGGCCCAGGCCATTATCCTCCCGGCACCCCGTGTGACGTGGGAAGAGGTGTCGGAGATTCGTGAAACCGCACGGGGAGGGTTTGGGGGAACGGGAACCTAGAACCGGAACTCGGAACGCCTCAGTCGCCAAATGGCAGCCGGGGTTGGGGCGGTTCCGGGGGCGGCGCTGCCAAGGTCGCTGACAGGTTGTGGACGCTGACGCCCAGCAGCCGGACGGGACGGCGGCCGGCCTCGGTCCGCTCGAGGAGCGCCACCGCCCGGCTGACGAGCCTGGGCTCGTCGCGTGCCGGCGCGTCGCTGTGGCTGCGGGTGATGGTGGTGAAATCGTCGTAGCGGACCTTCAACGTGACCGTGCGCGCGTAGAGCTCGCGGCGCACCAGCCAGGCGGCGGCGTCGCGCGCCATCTCCTCGACGTGGCCGCGGATTTCCTCGAGGCTGGTCAGGTCTTGCGCGAACGTGTTCTCGCTGCCCGACGACTTCGGCTCGTGCTCGGCGATGACCTCGCGGTCATCCTCGCCGCGGGCCAGTTGCTGCAGCCAGTCGGCGAGACTGCCGACGGTGTCGCGCAACATCGCGGGATCGGCGGCACGCACGTCGACGAGCCGGGTGATGCCACAGGCGCGCAGACGTCGCGCCGTGACCGGCCCGACTCCCCACAACGCGTCCACCGGCAGCCCCTTGAGGAACTGCTCGACGCGCTCGGGTGCGATCACGGTCAGGCCATCCGGCTTCTGCCAGCCGGATGCAATCTTGGCGAGGAACTTGTTCGGTGCCACGCCGGCCGACGCGGTCAGGCCGGTGCGCTCGCGGATCTCCGCCTTCAGCCGGCGGGCGACGTTCATGCCGAGCGGTTCGCCCCAGCTGTTCTCGGTGACGTCGAGGTAGGCCTCGTCGAGTGAGAGCGGCTCGACCAGCGGGGTGACGCTGCGAAACAGCTCGAACACCTGCTGCGAGACCGCGCGGTACTTGGTGAAGTCGGTCGGTACGACCACCAGCGTCGGGCACAGGCGGGCGGCGCGGGCCATTGGCATCGCCGAGCGGACCCCGAACACTCGCGCTTCGTAGCTGGCGGCGGCAACAACACCGCGGCGGTCAGCGGCGCCGCCGACCACCACCGGCAGGCCGCGCAGGTGCGGCTGGTCGCGCTGCTCCACAGAGGCATAGAACGCATCCATGTCGACGTGCAGGATGCGCCTGACGGCCTTCACCGCGGCCCTCGCGGCGGCCTACGCCGCCCGGTGCACCGCGGTCACGGCGCCGAGGACGAAGTCGAGCCGCACCCGGTCGCCGTCCTGCAACCCGGGTGCCAGCGCCTCCGGCCCGACCCGCGCGACGCGCATCTGCTGGTCAGGCTCGTCGGCGAACGGGTAGTGCAGATCGTAGGACAGCTGCCCGTGGATGCTGATCGGCTGCATCCGGTGCAGCACCGCGTCGCGTGATCCCTTGAGCATGACTCCTACGGTCGCATGACGGTCACGCGCGTGACCTCGATGCGGGTCTGCGGGCGTCTCGCCGTCGACCGGCGCCGCTTCCGATCTTCTCGACCACGTCCATGCCGTCGACGACGCGGCCGAAGACGGTGTATTGGCGATCGAGCGCCGGCGTGCGCGCCAGCACGATGAAGAACGAACTGGTGGCGCTGCCAGGATCGTCGCCACGGGCCATCGAGACGATGCCGCGATCGTGCAGCGTGTCGTTGAACTCCGGCGCCAGCGGCCGGACGTAGGCTTGCTGCCGCTCGTCGAGCGGCTCGCTACGGCGTCGGCAGGTAACCGCCCTGCATGACGAAGCCCTTGACGATCGCGGTGGAACGCGGTGCCGTCGTAGACGCCGGCCGCTGCCAGCCGCAGGAACTGGCGGACGTGGTTCGGCGCGCGGTCCGGGAAGAACTCGAGCGTGATGTTGCCAAGCGAGGTCTCGAGCACGGCGCGATGCTGCGCCGAGCGCCTCGACCGTCTCGGTGGTGAACGGCTCCGGCGCCGGCGCCGGCTTCTCGCGGATCGTCACCGTCCTGATGCTCGACGCGCTCGGTCGGCGCCGTCGTCGACCGCCGGCATCGTCGAAATCTTCTGCGCCATCGTGATGCCTTCGGCGACGCGGGCGAACACCGTGTACTGCCCGTCGAGCGCCGGCTGGTCGGTGATCGAGGATGAAGAACTGCGAGCCGGCGCTGTCGCGCTCACCCGGCACCAGCACCGCCGCGACGGCGCCGCGCGTCAGCTTCTCGGCGCTCGCCTCGAAGCGCAGCTCGCCGAGCCCGCCGGTGCCGTACTTCGCCGCCTGCGCCGGATCCTTCGACAGCGGATCGCCGCCCTGGATGATGCCCATGGCGATGACGCGGTGGAAGATGGTGCCGTCGTAGGCGCCTTCGCGGGCCCGGGTGATGAAGTGGGCGACGTGATTGGGCGCCGCGTCGGCAAGCAGGTCGAGCACGATCGTCCCCTGGCTCGTCTCGAGTACCGCCTGCTTGTTCCGCAGCTCGGCGGGCGGCAGCGTCGAGGTGAAGAACGTGCGCGCCGGCGGTGCCGGCGGTGGCGCTGCAGGCCTCGGCCTCGGTGCCTGGCCGTCGCCGAGCAGGAGGAGCATCAGCAGCAGGAGCATGCGCGCATTATCTGCTATATTCGGCGACAGGTTGAGCGCTCTGGCTTCGACGCCACCATCAGAATCGCCGATGTACGAAGAGTTCTACGGCTTCGTGCAGTCGCCGTTCACGCTCGCGCCCGGACCCGCGCTTCCTCTACCTGCAGCGAGTCGCACGACGAAGCGATCCGGCTGCTGCTGCAGTCGATCCGCCGCAAGGAAGGCTTCATCGTCCTCGCCGGCGACATCGGCACCGGCAAGACGACGCTCTGCCGCGCGCTGCTCGAGCAGCTCGACTCGACGACCTTCACGTCGCTGGTCCTCAATCCGTTCCTGTCGGTCGAGGAACTGCTGCGCGAGGTCCTGCTCGACTTCGGCGTCGTCTCGCGGCGAGGCGGTGCGCAGCGGCCGCGCTCGCCACGCGCCACCAAGCACGAGCTGATCAGCACGCTGCACGAGTTCCTGCTGTCGCTGGTCGCCGATCCACGGCAGCGGCGTGCTGATCATCGACGAGGCCCAGCACCTGTCGCCGGAGGTGCTCGAGCAGATCCGCGTCATCTCCAACCTCGAGACGAACGAGTCGAAGCTGCTGCAGATCGTCCTCGTCGGCCAGCTGAACCTGCTCGACGTGCTCGCCGACGCGCGACATGCGGCAGCTCGATCAGCGCATCTCGCTGCGCGCGCTGCTCCGGCCGCTGACCCGCGACGAGGTCGAGGCCTACGTCGCGCACCGGCTGGCGGTCGCCGCGCGGCACCTCGTCGGTGACGTTCGAGCCGGCCGGCGCTCGACCACGGTGCACGCCTACACCGGCGGCGTGCCGCGGATCATCAACCTGCTGTGCGATCGCGCGCTGATCCTTGGCGCGCAGGCGGGCGTGGCAGACGATCGGCGCCGGCCTGATCGACGAGGCCGCGCAGACGCTGGCGCTGAAGCGCCCGGCGCTGGCGCCGGCACCGTGGTGGACGCGGCTGCCGCGCTCGGCTCGGGTTGCCGCGGCCGCGCTCGGGTTGGCCGCACTGCTGGTGCTCGCGATGCCCTGGCACCGCCTGGTCACCGTGCCGTGCCGACGGTGGCGCCGCCGGCGCGCGGTGCGATCGCCCCGGCCGTCACGCCCAACCCGATCCCGCCGAAGAACTCGCCAGGCAGGCGGCCCCGCCGCGCCGCCGGCCCCATCCTCGACCCGGTCGAACCCGAACCCTGAGCGTCGACCGGCCTCAACCGCTTGTCGGTGGCTGCTGGTTCATGACCCGCGCTGCGACTTCGGGTGGTGGCGCAGCGCCTTGGCGCCCGTGCGGCCGCGGCGCTTCTCCTCGATCTGCGCCTTGCGTCCTGCTGGCGCGCCAGGTGTCGCCAGCTCCTCCTGCAGCTTCAGGTAGCTCTCGAGCCGGTCAGCGGCCAGCTGCCCCTGCGCCACGGCCGTCCTTGACGGCGCAGCGCGGCTCGTCGCGGTGGCGGCAGTCGGTGAAGTGGCAGGCTGCGGCCAGCGTCTCGACGTCGTCGAACGTCTCGCGCACCGCGTCGCCGACGTCCCACAGCTGCAGTTCGCGCATGCCGGGGGTGTCGATGAGCAGCCCGCCGCCGGGCAGCACGACCAGCTCGCGGTGCGTCGTGGTGTGACGTCCCTTCGAATCGGCGACGCGCACCTCGCGCGTCTTCTGCACGTCGTCGCCGACCAGCCGGTTGATGATCGTGCTCTTGCCGACGCCCGACGAGCCGAGCAGCGCCGCCGGTGCGGCCGGCGCGCAGGTATGCGCGACCTGGTCGAGACCCCGGTTGAACTTCGGGCTGACGACATGCACCGGGACCGCTGCCGGCCACGCGCCACGACCTCGGCCACGTGCGCCGGACGTCGGCGCGCGAGGTCGGGCTTGGTCAGCAGCACGACCGGCGCGGCGCCGCTCTCGCGCGCCAGCAGCAGGTAGCGCTCGAGCCGCCGCACGCTGAAGTCGGCGTCGAGCGCCATGACGATGAAGATGACGTCGACGTTGGCGGCGACGATCTGCTCGTCGGTGATGTTGCCGGCCATCTTGCGCGAAAACCAGCTGCGCCGCGGCAGGACGCCGACGATGGCGCCGCGCTCGTCGTCGGCGCGCCGGCGCACCGCCACCCAGTCGCCGACCGCCGGCATCTCGGCTGCGGCCGCGTCGCCTGGTGCTTCAGGCGGCCCGACGAGCACCGACTCGATCTCGCCGCCGTCGATGTACACGCGGTAGATGTAGTTGAACTCGATGGCGACGCGCGCCGGGCTGCACGTCGGCCATGCCGGCCCACGGTGCATAGGCGGCCGCGAAGCCCTCGTCCCACCCCAGCGCCGCCAGTTGCATCCCGGCCAGTCTACCGGCACGCCGCCGGCGTCAGGGCGCTTTGTGATGGAGCTGCACCGGTGCCGCCTTTGACCGGATGCGCAGGTTGAGCATCTCGACGAACACCGAGAAGGCCATCGCGAAGTAGATGTAGCCCTTCGGAATGTGCTGGTCGAGCCCTCGGCCGACCAGCGACACGCCGATCAGGAGCAGGAAGCTGAGCGCCAGCATCTTCACCGTCGGGTGGCGGTCGACGAAGTCGCTGATCGGCCCGGCGACGACCAGCATCACGCCGACCGCGATCGACGACCGCGATGATCATGATCGCACGACGTCGTCGGCCATGCCGACGGCGGTGATCACCGAGTCGAGCGAGAACACGATGTCGAGCAGCAGGATCTGGATGATGACGCCGGCGAACGAGGCCGCGGCCCGCCCCGCCGGCTGCCGTGCCCTTCCTCGCCCCTCGAGCTTGTCGTGGATCTCGTGCGTGCTCTTGTCGATCAGGAAGAGGCCGCCGACGAGCAGGATCAGGTCGCGGCCCGGAGATCTCCTGGCCGAGACGCGGTGAAGAGCGGCGTCGGTCAGCCCCATGATCCAGGTGATCGAGAGCAGCAGGCCGATGCGGATGATCATCGCCAGCGACAGGCCCGACTGCGCGCGCGCGCTCGCGCTGCTCGGCCGGCAGCTTGCCGGCCAGGATCGAGATGAAGATGATGTTGTCGATGCCGAGGACGATCTCGAGCGACCGTCAGCGTCAGGAGGGCGATCCAACCCTCGGCACTCGAAGTCCAGTCGAAAGCGCCGCTCAACGAGTTCAACACGATGTGTCCTGCTTGGTGGGATGCGTGACGCGCGTCAGGCGACGAGGCGGCTTTCGGGCGCCTGCGCGAGCGCGCCCCACGTTTCCGGGTCCTGCCACATCAGCGTCGTCAGGTAGAGCGCCACGTCTTCGGCCGGGTAGGACGCTGCCAGTGTCTTCGCCGCCGCCTGCAGCTGCTCGGCCTCCGGCGCCTGAACCTCGTCGTCGGCAATGAGCCCGTCTTCGTGCGTGACGCCGAGCGCGTCGAGGAAGCTGCCCATCATCGGCCGCTGCTGGTCGAGGTGATAGTCGACCAGCAGCCGCGCCGCCACCAGCTCGGAGACGCCGGGCAGCGCCACCAGGTGGCGCGCCTTCTTCTCGACCGGCATCGACTGAACGCTCTTGGTCGCGGAACTTGATGCGCTGCGCGATGGTGCCGATCGCTTCCGCCTGTTCCAGGCGGGCGTTATCGTCTCTCCAGAAGGCTTCGGCCGCTTGCAGCTTGCGCTCGGGCGACAGCTGCTTCCACAGGGCAGAGGGGCGCGGCAGGTTCGGCAGGATATCGGGTACGTCGGCCATGATCAGGTCGATACGTTAACATACGGACATGCCGATGCTGACCGTTGAAGGGTTCAAGAGTGTTGATGTAGAGCAGGGAAAGCGGCTCGTGAATGCGATCGAGCAGGATGCCGGGGTCGATATCCTGCACGCGTGCGGCGGCAATGCACGCTGCACGACGTGCCGGGTGGAGTTCGTCAGCGGCGAGCCGGCCGCAATGACCAGGGCCGAAAAGATGAAGATGGAGGAGCGCGGCCTGACCGGCGTGCGTCTCTCCTGCCAGATCACGTGCGATCAGGACATGACCGTCCGCGCCATCAGCCGCCTCGAAGGCAGCGGCCGCCCCGATCCGGGCAAGACCCCGGAACCGACGATCCAGCCGCCGCCGGAGTGGAACTGACGCCGAACAGTTCGGAACGTTCGGGACGTTCGGGACGTTCGGAACGCAGTTCGGAACGTTCGGGACGTTCGGGACGTTCGGAACGTTCAGGAACCATTCGGAACGTTCCGAACGGTTCGAACGTTCCGAACGTTCCGAACGATTGCCTTATTGGATCGAGACCTTGCGCAGCAGGTTGAAGTCCGACAGCATCTTGCCGGCGCCGAGCACCACCGACGACAGCGGGTCTTCGGCAACCTGAACCGGCAGGCCGGTCTCGCGCCGCAGCCGCGCGTCGAGGTTCTGCAGCAGCGCGCCGCCGCCGCTGAGGACGATGCCCGCGGTCGCAGACGTCGGCCGACAGTTCCGGCGGAATCCGCTCGAGCGCGTCGCGCACCGCCTGGACGATCTGGCGCACCGGTTCGGCAAGCGCCTCGCGGATCTGGCCGTCGTTCAGCGTGATGGTCGTCGGCTTGCCCTGCGAGCACGTGCCGCCCCTTCACTTCCATCGCGCTCGTCCGCGCCGGCGGCGCCGCCGAGCCGAGCTCATCTTGATGCGCTCCGCCGTCCGCTCGCCGATCAGCAGGTTGTGCTCGCGCTTGACGTACAGCGCGATCGCTTCGTCCAGCGCGTTGCCGGCAATCCGCACCGAGCGGCTGTAGACGATCCCCGCGAGTGAGATCACCGCGATGTCGGTGGTGCCGCCGCCGATGTCGACGATCATGTTGCCGACCGCCTCGGTGATCGGCAGGCCGGCGCCGATCGCCGCCGCCATGCCCTCTTCGATCAGGTGCACTTCGCTGGCCTTGGCCCGGTAGGCGCTGTCCTTGACCGCGCGCCGCTCGACCTGGGTGATCTCCGACGGCACGCCGATGACGACGCGCGGGCGGACGAGGCTGCGGCCGCGGTGCGCCTTCTTGATGAAGTAGCCGAGCATCTTCTCGGCGGCGTCGAAGTCGGCAATGACGCCGTCCCTCATCGGACGAATCGCGGTGATGCTGCCGGGGGTGCGGCCGACCATCTCCTTCGCCTCGTTGCCGACCGCCTCGATCTGATCGTTCACGTTGTTGACAGCGACGATCGACGGCTCGTTGAGCACGATGCCGGCGCCACGGGCGAAGACACACGTGTTGGCAGTGCCAAGGTCAATCGCAAGGTCGTTGGAGAAGAGCGAAATCGCTCCAAGCAGCACGTCAGGCCTCCTTGAATTCCGTGTGTCTGAGGGGAATGGGGATACCCGATGCACGGCAAGCGATGTGCCCGGCAGATATGCGATGTCCTGCGCTCTCGCTGCACAGGCTGGCACAGGGATAGGGACGGCGGCGCGTCCCGCGGGATCGCAGATTCGTCACGCCGACCACGAGACCGTAACGGTCGAGGTCACGTGGCACCGGGCTTGCGATTACACCCCGTGAAGGAGATTCAGATGACCAAGCACAACGACGCCGACGACCGTCTCGACCTCGAAAGCCCGCTCGGGCTGGCCGACGAGCCGATCGTACGCAAGCCCGTCCGACCACCTCGAGAGCACGAGCGACCCGACCAGCCGCCGGCGGCGGGCCCGCGCACTCGGTGAGGACGGCATCGAAGACCCGGCAAGCGGCCTCGGCGACCGCAACGTCGACCCCGACGGTGCCGCAGGCATCGACATGGGTTACGGCGGCGAGGGCACCGACGTCAAGCCGTCGCGGTAAACAGGCGGCACGGTAGATTGCCGGGCGGGTGGAGCGCGCGGGACCGCAGGTGGCGGGTCCGCTGCGCGGCACCCGCCCTGCACGTGGCAGCCGCCCTACACGTGGCAGCCGCGTGGCAGCACCCATCCTGCACGCGGCGGCACCCGCCTTACCACGCGGGAGCGACAAGCGGGAAGCGGTGAGGACACCTGCCGTAGGCCTAGGTGCCGGGCAGCGGACCCGGCGTTGACGTGGCGTTCTCGCACCCGGCGTTACACCTGGCGTGCTTAGTCCTCGCTGCGACGAGGCCGCTGATTCGCCGCCAGGACCCGCTTGCGCAGGCGGATGCTCTTCGGCGTGACCTCGACCAGCTCGTCGTCGTTGATGAACTCGATCGCCTGTTCCAGGCTCAGCTTGCGCGGCGGAATCAGGCGGATCGCCTCGTCGGCGGACGAGGCGCGCATGTTCGTCTGCTTCTTTTCCTTGCAGACGTTGACGTCCATGTCGCTGTCGCGCGAGTTCTCGCCGATGATCATCCCCTCGTAGACGCTGGATCGTCGGGTCGATGAAGATCTCGCCGCGCTCCTGCAGGTTGAAGATGCGCGTAGCGGTCGCCACGCCGTCGCGGTCGGCGACCAGCGCGCCGGTCGGCCGCGACGGCAATCGCGCCGTGCCACGGCTCCCAGCCGGCGAACAGGTGGTTCATGATGCCGGTGCCCTTGGTGTCGGTCAGGAACTGCGAGCGGAAGCCGATCAGGCCGCGCGCCGGGATGCGGAACTCGAGCCGGACGCGGCCGCTGCCGTGGTTGACCATCTTCGTCATGATGCCGCGCCGCGGTCCCGGCCATGCGCGATGACCACGCCCTGGAAGTCCTCGGGCACGTCGATGACCAGGTCCTCGACCGGCTCCATCTTGACGCCGTTGATCTCCTTGGTGACGATGTCGGGCCGCGACACCTGCAGCTCGAAGCCCTCGCGGCGCATCATCTCGATCAGGATCGAGAGCTGCAGCTCGCCGCGGCCGATGACCCGCATCTGCTCCGGCGTCTCCGTGTCCTCGACGCGCAGCGAGACGTTGCCGAGCAGTTCGCTCGTCAGGCGATCGCGCAGGTTGCGCGAGGTCACGTACTGACCGTCCCGGCCGGCCATCGGCGAGGTGTTGACGCCGAAAATCATCGACACCGTCGGCTCGTCGATGGCGATCGGCGGAATCGGCACCGGGTTGGCCGGGTCGGCGATCGTCTCGCCGATGGTGATGTCCTCGATGCCGGCCAGGCAGACGATGTCGCCGGCCGCCGCCTGCTCGATCTCGACGCGCTTCAGGCCGTCGAAGGCGAACAGCTTGGTGACCTTGGTCTGCTGCACGCGTGCCGTCGAGCTTGAGCGACCGCGACCGTGTCGTTCAGCTTCACCGTGCCGTTGAAGATGCGGCCGATGGCGATGCGCCCCAGGTAGTCGCTCGAGTCGAGGTTGGCGACCAGCATCTGCAGCGGCGCGCTCGGGGTTGCCGCGCGGCGGCGGCACGTGCTCGACGATCGCCTCGAACAGCGGCCGCAGGTCTGTCGCCCTGCTCGTCGCGCTCGGTCGCTCGGCGTCGCCGTCGCGGGCGTTGGTGTAGAGCACCGGGAAGTCGATCTGCTCTTCGGTCGCGTCGAGGTCGATGAACAGGTCGTAGATCTCGTTGAGCACTTCCTGCGGCCGCGCGTCGGGCCGGTCGATCTTGTTGAGCACGACGATCGGCGGCAGGCCGCGCTCGAGCGCCTTGCGCAGCACGAAGCGGGTCTGCGGCAGCGGCCCCTCGGAGGCGTCGACCAGCAGCATGACGCCGTCGACCATCGACAGCGTGCGCTCGACCTCGCCGCCGAAGTCGGCGTGGCCCGGCGTGTCGACGATGTTGATCAGCAGGTCCTTGTAGTGGACGGCGGTGTTCTTGGCCAGGATCGTGATGCCGCGCTCGCGCTCGAGGTCGTTGCTGTCCATGACGCGCTCGGCGACGTGCTGGTTGGCGCGGAAGGCGCCGCTCTGCCGCAGCAGGGCGTCGACCAGCGTGGTCTTGCCGTGGTCGACGTGGGCGATGATGGCGACGTTACGCCGCAGCGGGTTGGCGATCTGGTGCGACTTTCGGTGTGCGGACATCCTCCCAGTATACCCGGGAGCTCCGCCGGCGCCCGTTCGTCAGGCGACGCGTTCTTCGCCGGCATGCATGAGCACCGGGCCAAGCGCTTCGGCACAGCGCGGATCGAACTGGTGGCCGCTGCACCGCTCGATCTCCTGCACCGCCATCACCGGCGACAGCGGCGGCCGCTGCGTATGCGGCTGGGTCATCGAGTCGTAGGCGTCCGCCACCGACAGGATGCGGGCGGCGTGCGGGATCTCGTCGCCGGCACGGCCGCGTGGATAACCGCTGCCGTCGAACGCCTCGTGATGGTTCAGGACCATCTCGGCAATGTCGGCGAACCGGGGCTGCCGGCTGAGCAGGTCGTAGCCGACCTGCGGATGCGTGCGCATGACGCGCCACTCCGCCTCGTCGAGTGGCGCCGGCTTGGACAGGATCGAAGCCGGCATCTGCAGCTTGCCGATGTCGTGCAGCAGCGAGGCCTGTTCCAGCTGCCGCAGCGCGTCGTCTTCAAAGCCGATCTCATCCCCCATCGCCACCGCCAGCCTCGCGACGCGCAGCGCATGGCCGCGGCCGTCACGCTCGTGCAGCTGGAGCATGGCAATCAGCCCCTCGAGCGCGTTTTCGGCGGTGTCCTGTGCCTCCGCCAGATCGGCGGCGACTGCGGCGCGGCGGCCGCGCAACCGGTCCTGAAGCGCCGTGTGCAGCATCTCGGCGCTCGTCGCGGCGCAATGCCAGTCACGACCGAGCGTGAGTGCTTCGGCCAGCCGCTCGCGGTTGAACGGCTTGAGCAGGTAGTCGACCACCTCGCTGCGCAGGCTGGCCACCGCGGTTTCGATGTCGCGGAGCGAGGTCGCCATGATGACAGCCGTGTGTGGATGGCGTTGCCGGATCTGCGACGCCAGCCAGACCCCGTTCTCGCCCGGCATGTTGACATCACACAAGGCGATGTCCGCCGGACCGCCGGCCAGCTGCTCCAGCGCCTCCTCCGAGCTCGCCGCGTGCCGCGCTTCGAAGCCGCACGATTCGACCCACATGCCGACCATCGACCTCAGCGTCCGATCGTCGTCAACCACCAGCACCGAATGCATCCGGCAGCGTCCTTTCGTCTGCGACAGCCGAGGCCGTGTCACGCTTGGGCCCGCAGCGTCACCCCTGCTCCCGTACTGATCGTAAGTACCAGGCGGCCGCCAGGCAACGCATTCCAGCAGCTATGGCTGTGGTGGCACGTCATTCGTGCGCAACATTTCGCTGTGCTGCAGCGCGCCGCTGCACGCCGCGTGCTGGCCGGCGCAGCAGCAGCACGGCTCCGGCGACGATCAGCGCCGCCGCCACGAGATGCGCGAGCGACAGCGGACCGAGCACGCGGACGTTGACGCGCAGGAACTCGATCGCAAACCGCACGGCACCCGCCGCGACCAGGTAGCGGCCAAGGACGACCGCGTCCGGCGTGCCGCTGCGCCGCCAGCGCAGGAGCAGCAGCGCGATCAGCGCCAGCGCCGCAGCTTCGTAGAGCTGCGTGGGATGCACCGGCACGTCGGTGGGCGGCAGTCCCTGTGGAAAGGCCACCGCCCACGGCAGGTTGCTGGGGCGGCCGTAGTCGTCACCAACCAGAAAGCAGCCGATGCGGCCGATGGCGTGCCCGACGGCCAGCGCCGGCGTTGCCGCCGCAAGCACACGGAGCACCGGCAGCCGTTGTCGTCGCATCACGAACAGACCGGCGGCGACACCGCCGAGCAGTCCGCCGAACCAGCTCATGCCGCCGCGGCTCAGGACCAGCGAGAAGAACGGCTCTTCGTTCAGGTGCTCGAAGGTCCACAGCAGCTTGGCGCCGGCCAGGCCGCCGAGCACGCCGGCAATTGCCGCGTTGCTGGCGTCTTCCGGCAGGCCGCTTCGCGCCAGCTCGCGGCCGAACATCCAGAGTCCGACGAGAGCGCCGATGGCGACGAGTGCGCCGAAGCTGGTGATCTCGAACGTGCCGATGCGCAGGAGCGTGGGATACATGCAGGCGGTTGTCCGGTGGCCATGTTACACGGCGTACGGCAGAATGCCGGAGAGGTCGCATGCGAAAGAACGCCGTCATCCTGGCCCTTGCGTCGTCAGCGCTGCTGCTGAACACGGCGTGCGGCCAGCCGGAACACAAGCAGGTGGAGCAGGTGACGCCTGCGGCTACGGCTGCTGCTCTGCCGTGGGACGTCCGCGTCGAGCCCGTGGCGATCGCTGCGGCAACGGGCAGTTCGGCGCCGCAGCTGACGACGTCCAACCGCGGCGTGGTGCTGAGTTGGACCGAGCAGGCAGCCGGTACCGCCAGGTTGAAGTTCACCGAGCGCAGCGGCGGACACTGGACGCCGCCGCAGCAGATCGCCGCCGGCAAGGACTGGTTCGTGAGCTGGGCCGACGCCCCCGCCGTGATGCGCATGGCCGACGGCACACTGGTCGCCAACTGGTACCGCACCACCAAGATCGAGTACGAGGCCTACGATGTGTGGCTGTCGTATTCGCGCGACAACGGCAAGACCTGGGCGCGGCCGTTCACGCCGCACCACGACAAGACCACGACGCAGCACGGCTTTGCCTCGCTGTTCGAACTGCCGGCGGGCCTCGGCGTGGTGTGGCTCGATGCGCGTGACTGGGAGTTGGCGAAGGACGACCCGGAAGGCGGGTCGGTGATGCTGCGCTACGCGGCCTTCGATCGCAACTGGAAGCAGACCGCCGACGCGCCGCTCAACCTGCGGGTCTGCGACTGCTGCCAGACGGCCGTCGCCACGACCGCCGACGGTGTGTTGGCCGCGTTCCGCGACCGCACCACCGACGAGATCCGCGACATCGCCGTGTCGCGCTTCGAGAACGGCGCGTGGAGCGAACCGACGACCGTGCACGACGACAAGTGGGAGATCGACTCCTGCCCGGTGAACGGCCCGGCGCTCAGCGCCGACGGTCGCGTGGTCGCCGTCTCCTGGTTCAGCGCCACGGGCGACCAGGGCCACGCCTACGCCGCCTTCTCGCGCGATGCCGGCCGCACCTGGGGCACGCCGATCCGGCTCGACGACGGGTCGTCGCTCGGCCACGTCGACATCGAGATGCTGGACGCGACCAGCGCCGCCGCCAGCTGGGTCGAGTTCGCCGACGGCCGCGGCCGGTTCCGCATGCGTCGCGTCGACGTCGACGGCGGCAGGTCGGCACCGGTCGAGATCGCCGGCACTGCGGCGGCTCGTGTCAGCGGGTATCCGCGCATGGCGCGGCAGGGCGGCGAACTGGTGTTCGCCTGGACCGAGAGCAGCGGCGGTGATGAGCCGGCGCCGGCGCAGCAGGTGAAGGCGGCAGTCGCCCGCATCCAAAAATAAAGGCGGAGCCCGGGTAGCGGGCTCCGCCTGATGCCGCCAGCGTGACTGGCCGCTGAGTCGCTAGTCGACCACTTCGCCGGGCCGCGTGCCCCAGCCGAAGCCGTCCCTCGGGCGGCGCAGGCTGACCATGCGGATGCGGTGATCCGCCGGGTTACGTCCAGGCGCGCCCGAGATGACCACGTGGTCACCGGGCTTCAGCGTCTCCCTGGTCACGCCCTGGCCACCGAGCTGCCCCGCTCCGCCCCACTCGACGGCGTACCGAGTCGTCGACCCGCTCTTGTCCTTCACCATGACGTGGACGAAGGAGTGCGGATTGCGGAACAGGAACTGGACCAGCTCCCCTTCGATCGTGACGCTCTGGTCTTCCAGGTACGTCGCCGCGAAGGAGTGATGGGCCTGCGCCCGGGCACCGATCAGGGCCACGGCCGCGACGAACAGAACTACCAGGTAACGCTTCATGTCTTGGTTCCTCCTGACAGAACCCACTTCTGAAAGGAATCGTAGCCGACCAGCGGTAAATCGGTCCTGAAGAGTACCTGAATTCTTCGTCAGGAACACGCCGGGACCAGCAAAGCGGCGCCATTCTACCCGTAGTCGCCACGTCGAGGATACCGCCATATCTCAGGACGGCAAACGGAAAGCCAGCAGTTCGCCGGGAACGCCCTGGCCGCTGACGGCAATCACGATGTACTGCTTGCCGTTGCGCATGTAGGTCATCGGCGACCCGGTCGCGGCGCAGGCATGTAGACCGCGCCCCGCTCCATTCGCCGTCGCCTTGTCGTAGGCGCGCAGCATCGCGCCACGGCGGCCGTCCGGCAGCGTGAAGAAGCCACCCTCGCCGGCGATCGACCAGCGTCTTGGTCACCAGCGTGCCGACCCGACCCTGGCGACCGGTGCGCGGGATCGTCAGCCCCTTCAGCGCTGGATGGTTGCGGACGTTGTCGGGCGTCTCGCCGTGGGCGATCTGCCAGGCGATCTCACCCTTGCCGAGGTCGATGGCGGTGATGCGGCCGTAGGGCGGCTTGATCAGCGGCAAGCCCTGGACGTTGGTCGTGACCGGCGGCCCCTTGTCGCGGATTGGGCGCCTGGCCCGAGACATAGTTCATGTCGGACCGTTCGCCGCCCGGGCTCAGCGCGATGGAGCTCACCGACGTGTTCGAGAAGATGTAGAAGGTGTTCGTTTCCGGATCGAGCGAACCGCCCTGCCAGTTGGCGCCGCCGGTGACGTTGGGCAAGCATCGAGCGTCGCCGAGCGGGCCCTCCCATCTGCTGACGACGCGGCGGCGTGAACAGCGGCCCGAGCTTGAAGCGCGACACCAGCTTCACCGCCTCGGCGCGGAGCTCCGGCGTGAAGTCGATCAGGTCGTCGATGGTCACCCCCTGCCGATCGAACGCCGGCGGCTTGGTGACGAACGGCTGCGTCGGGCTGGTCTTCTCACCCGGCACGTCGGACTGCGGCACCGGCCGTTCCACGATCGGCCAGATCGGCTCGCCGGTCGCACGGTCGAGCACGTAGACCCAGCCCTGCTTGGTGGCCTGCGCGGCAATCTTCCGCATCCGGCCGTCGATCATCACGTCGGCGAGAATCGGTGCGCAGGGGATGTCCATGTCCCAGATGCCGTGGTGCACCAGCTGGTAATGCCACTTGCGCTTCCCGGTCTTCAGGTCGACGGCGACCACACTCTCTCCGTAGAGCCCGTCACCGGGCCGGTGCCCGCCGTAGTAGTCGCCGGTCGGCGTCTCGACCGGCAGGTAGACCAGGCCGAGCTGCTCGTCGACGCTTACCTGCGTCCAGACCCCGGTGTTGCCGGTGTACTCGGCCGACCCGTTCTCCCACGTCTCGTAGCCCGGTTCGCCCGGGTTGGAATGGTGTGGAAGATCCACAGCCGTTTACCGGTCTTGACGTCGTAGCCGCGCACGTAGCCCTTCTGGTTGCTGCGGCTCTTCGGCGCGCCGCCTTCGAGGTGCGATGCGCCGACGATGATCGATGTCGCCGGCGATGACCGGTGCTGACTGCAGGCCGACTTCGCCGGTGATGAGGTCCATCTCCTGGTCGGCATCGAGCTTCAGGTCGACGACGCCGTTCTCACCGAAGCCGGGCACCACCGCGCCGGTCCTGGCGTCGAGCGCCACCATGCGATAGCCCGGGCGTCACGTAGACGATGCGTGCCGCGCGGCCGTCGCTCCAGTAGGCGAGGCCGCGGCCGGATTGACGGCGCGGCGCCTGTTCGGCGCGGCGGCCTTCGTCCTCGCGATGCATCCAGAGCATCTCGCCGGTCACCGCGTCGAGCGCGACGACAGCGCGATGGCGGCCGGCGGTCGTGTAGACCACGCCGTCGACCATCAGCGGCGTCGCCTGGAAGTTCGCATCGGGCCCACCACGGTGGTCGGAAACCGCCAGGCGATCTCCAGCGTGCCGAAGTTGTGCTGGTTGATCTGGTCGAGCGGCGCGTAACGCGTGTTGGCCAGATCCGCCCCGTACGTACGCCATTCTCCGGCGCGCACGGTGGCCGCGCCGCGCGCCGGAGAAGCACTTCGTGAACCGCTTGAACCGCCTGAACCCGATCCCTGCTGACCTGCCCCCTGCGCCGCGACGCCCACCAGCGTCAGCGCCATCAGCGACAACAATGCCAGCCCTTTCGCGCGCGTCATGCTCATCGTCCCCCCGAGGGCCATGGCGTGCCCTGGTTCCGCGTGGTGACCGTCGTCAATTCCTCGAGCGTGTCGCGGCGCAGGATCCGCACCTTGGCGTTGTGCAGGTCGGCGACGTACAGGTAGGTCTGCTGACGATCGCCGGAAAAGGCGCTGCCTGATGGGCTGCCACCGTCCAGCGTCGCCGGCGCGATTCGCGCCTCACGGACGAAGGCGCCGTCCGTGCGAGAGCGGGCTGGCGGCGGAACATCCGGCGTCGCGAAGTCTGCCCTAGTTGGCCTCCGCGAGCAACTCGTTGGCGGTGACGAAGCGCGGCTCGATGTCGACCGGCACGTCCTTGAGCCGGTCGAGCACGGTCTGGACCGGCGGGCGGACCACCGCCAGCCTCTCGATCATCTGCCTTGCCGCTGCGTAGTCGCCGGTCGCCTGCATCGTCATGATGTCGCGCGTCAGGTCGATGACGTTCTGCCGGATGCGCGCCGCGTCGACCGCGAAGGTCCCGTCCTGCGCCACCGTCACGCCGCCGTGGTCGAGGAAGTAATTGAGCTGGATGGCGACGCCGCGGCCGTGCGCTTCGTTGAGGCCGAAGCGGATCGAGCGGAACATCGACGCCAGGAAGGTGATGTACATCGTGTCCTGGAACTGCTTCTCGAGCTTGCCGCGGTCGACCAGGAACTGCAGCGCGAACAGGCCGGAGACGTCGGCCTTGGCTTCCTCGATGGTGCTGTAGGCGTCCTTGAGCTCCTGCCGCACCGTCGTCGCCCGGCCGCCGACGGTGATGTTGTGCGGGCCGAGGCCGTGCATCAGCTCGTGCATCAGGATGTGCGTGAAGAACGCGTCGAAGGCGACGTGCGGCCTGGTCGGCGGCGGCGAGCACCACCTTGGCGATCGGCTGCAGCACCATGCGGAACTTCGCCTCCTGGTTGTTCTTCAGCATCACCCGCTTCGATCCCTTTTCGGCGACGACGCGCTCGTCGTTCGGCAGGTTGAAGGCCGCCGTCTGCACGCCGCGGTTGGCGTCGCCGGCCGAGAACACCGTGTTGACGACGCGGATCGGCGCCAGCGCGCCGAGCTTGGGGTTGCGGTACTTCGGGTCGATCGGCAGGTTGTTCTCGATCTCCTGCAGCTCGCCGCCGAAGCGGGCCAGCTTCTGCGTCTCGACGTCGTCACGGATGGTGATGAACGCCTCGAACGCCGCCTTGTAGTTGAACCACTCGTCTTCGTAGACCTCGTACGGGCCGATGGTCGGCTCGATGGAGGCGTCGAGCTCCATCCAGGCGACGTCGCTCTCGTAGTAGTCGTTGGTGAGGAAAGCCGCCGCGCGCTTCTCGAGGATAGGTTTTCAGCGTCGGCTGCGTCGTCAGCGCTGCCGCCTCGCGCAGCAGCGCGACCACCTGCGCGAGCTCGCCCTGGTACTCGAGGCTGTACGGCACCGCCTGGAACTGGCCGTCCGGCGCCGCGGCGAATCGTCGTGAAGAAGCCGGTGGCGCGCGCTGCGCTCCGCCTCGGGCAGCGTCGTGATCCAGGCCTCGACGTCTTCCTTGGTGGCGCCGGCCGGGTAGAAGTTGGCCTGCGGCGGCTTCGGCGGCGCGCCGGGGATGAACGGCTCGTTGTCGTCGAGCCGCGACCACGGCCCCTTGTTGAGGAGGAAATAGTGCAGCCGGGCCCGGCCCAGGGCCGACGTGTCGCGCTACCAGGTCGAGCAGCATCGTCTCGTTGCCGGCCCACACCTGGCGCAGGAACAGGGCGTCGAGGATCTTCGGCGGCCTCCACCAGCCGCTTCAGCGCCTGGCGCTCGCTGCCGGGCAGCGACGAGATGTCGGCTGTCAGGTCGACCGGCGCAAAGCGCGCGGTCATTCCTCTCGAGCCTGTGCCACTTGCGCATCGGTCGGCGCGTGCAGTTGGGGCGTTGCTCTGTGACACGGCTTGTTCCGGCTGTGAGCCGCGGCAGCCGGACGCGAGCGCGGCGGCAACCAGGGCGAGTGTGACGATGGTGTGTCTCATCGGCAGCGAACAGGGTCGGCCGGATGGCCTGGCACGATCAATGAACACCACGCGCTGGTCTGCAGCGCGGCCGGGTCCGTTCCCAGGCGGCGAATCGCCGTTTCCCACATTTGTTCCGCCGGCACGTCGAAGATGAGGGCCGGGATCGACATCGGTGGTCAGCCACGCCGAAGCGGCGAGTTCCGTATCCAGCTGTCCCGGCCCCCAGCCGGCGTAGCCGACGACGAGCCGCACCTGCTTGTTCGGCGGCGCCTGCAGCAGTTCCAGCGTCAGTTCGTGCGAGACCGACAACAGCACACCGGGCGCTATCTCGCGCTGCTCGTCTTCCGGCCCCTGCGGCTCGGCCATCAGCACCCACGTACGCTCCGGGCTCGACCGGGCCGCCGATCCAGAGGCGCAGGTTCGGGTCGACGTTCACCGGGGGATCGGTCTTGACGATCGTCCAGGCCGGGTCGTCCATCGGGCGGTTGACAACCAGGCCGAACGCCCCTTCTTCGGTGTAGTCGCACAGCAGGATGACCGTCCGCGCAAAGTTCGGATCGGACATCTGCGGCATCGAGAGCAGAAGGATCGGCGCGGGTCCGGACATGGGTTGATGATAACGGATCGTTCGGACCGCTCGGCTGTTCGGAGCGGCGCAAACGGCAACGGGGCGAGCCGCCGACGGGATGCCCCGGAGTCCACGCGTCCAAGCACCGACAAATCTGGACGGAGCACCCCGTTCCGCGCGGATGAGCGTTGCTCACGGTCGCTCCCCCTGCTATAACGGCTGCGCATCCTGGAATAGGACTGTCTTGGAGAAGGAGCCCGGAATGTTTCTGCGTGCAGTGAGAGTGCTTCTGGCGGTTGTCGCGCTCGGGTCGGCGATCGGATTCTCGGCTACCCTGGCGGGGCAAACCGGTGGAAGCTCGTCCGGGAGCGACAGCGAATGGCGGTTCTTCGGCGGCGACGCCGGCGCGACACGGTATTCCCCTGCCGGTCAAATCACTGCCGCCAACGTCGGCGACCTTCGGGTCGCCTGGCGCTGGTCGGCGCGGAACTTTGGGCCCCGGCCGCTCGCCGGATCCCAGGTCAGTCCCCTGATCGTCAATGGCGTGATGTACACGACGGCCGGCGTGAATCGCGACGTCGTCGCCCTCGATGCCGGCACCGGTCAGACGCTGTGGCACTGGCGCCCGACCGGCGAACTCCTGCGATGGCTCGACATCATCGATCCGCTGGCGAGAAACTCTGGCCGGGGCGTCAGCTACTGGACCGATGGCGCTGGCGACGAGCGGATCTTCGTCATCATGAACAGCTACATGCTCGTCGCGCTCGACGCGAAGAGCGGGCGGCAGGTACCGAGCTTCGGCAAGGACGGCGTCATCGACCTGGCCGCCAATCTGCGGTGGAACGAGCGCCCCGGACTGCCGCGTGAGGGCCGTGTCTCCAACACGTCTCCCGTCGCCATCGTCGGCAACGTCCTGGTCGCGCCGATCTCGCTGCATACCGGCTCGACGCCCAACCTGCCCGGCGCGTCGATCAACGAACAGTGGCCCATGAACATCCCTGGTGACGTGATCGGCTACGACACCAAGACCGGCAAGATGCTCTGGCGGTTCAACGTCATTCCGAAGGCCGGCGAAGAAGGCGCCGAGACGTGGCTCAAGGCGGATCCCAAGGTCTGGGAGGTCCCTGGTGGCCTGAACGCCTGGGCGAAGGAGCATCCGGAACTCCGCGAAAAGGCGAACCTCTATACCGGCAACGCCGGCTTCTGGGCACCTGCGACCGGCGATGCCGAGTTGGGCCTGTTCTACATCCCGACGGAGTCTTCGACCAGCGACTACTACGGCGGCTACCGTCCCGGCAGCAACCTCTACGCGAACTCGATCGTCGCGCTCGATGCCAAGACGGGTAAGCGCGTCTGGCACTTCCAGCTGACGCACCACGACCTCTGGGACTTCGACCCGCCGACCGCGCCCATCCTTGCGGACATCACCGTCGACGGCCGTGTCGTCAAGGCCGTCGCCCAGCTGACCAAACAGGGAACCGTTTTCGTTCTCGACCGTGCGACCGGTAAGCCGGTGTGGCCGATCGAGGAGCGGCCCGTGCCGAAGTCCGACGTGCCAGGAGAGTGGACGTCGCCCACCCAGCCGTTTCCGACCAAGCCGAGGGCGGTGGAAGTGCAGGGCGTGACGGAGAACGACCTCGTGGACTTCACACCCGAGATCAAGGCCGAAGCGCTACGCGTCGCCAGCCAGTACCGTCTCAGTCCTCTCTACACGCCGCCTTCGCCGCTGAAGACCGCTGACGGCAAACTGGGGACGTTAACGGCGCCTTCGGCCGTTGGCGGTGTCAACTGGCCTGGCGGTGCGGTCGACCCGGTGGACGACGTGCTCTATGTGACGAGTCAGAACACCCTCTATCGGCCGATCGTGCTCGAAGGGCTGCCGAAGACGGGCGTCCTGTATCACGACACCCGAGGGCAGGGCGCAGGCCCGGCGCCGACGGTGTTCGGCCTGCCGCTGCTCAAGCCTCCCTATGGGCGCGTCGTGGCGGTCGATCTGAAGACGGGCGAGCACCTGTGGAACGTGCCGCACGGCAACACGCCGGACTCGATCAAGAGGAACGCGAAGCTGCAGGGCGTGGAGATTCCCAACACGGGAGCACCGACGCGAGGCACGGGGCTCCTGGTCACCAGCACGCTGCTGTTCGGCGGCGAAGGCGGCGCCGCCCCGGTGCTTCGCGCGTGGAACAAGAAGACCGGTGCGGTGGTCGCGGAGATTGCGCTGCCGGGACCGACCACTGGCTTCCCGGTCACCTATACAAAGGGTGGACGGCAGTATGTCGCGGTCGCCGTGCGCGTTGACGGCGCCGTCGAAATCGTGGCGCTCGCGCTTCCCGCCGCGGCGGCGCCGGCGCCGGCACGCTGAAGCCGAACGACGGGAGGTTCCGGATCACCGGAACCTCCCGTCATCCAGGCAGGTGGTGCATCAGGTGATGCACGACGTCAGGGCCGTGCAACCACACCGCGGTGGCGAGAAGAGCGGCAACCCCGCCGACCACTCTTCCTGTCACATCTCGGCGTAGCGCTTGGCGGCGGCGAGATCCTGCCGCAGTTCATCGGCGGTGCGGCGCGGGCCGTAGCCGGGCGTGTCCCGCTGAATACGCCATCCCTCCGCCAGCGGACCGGCGTCGACGGTGTCGAAACCGAACTGGTCGAGCAGCGCCGTGACGGTCGCCTTCGCCGCCGCGTCGTCGCCGGCGATGACGAGCGCACGCCGTCCGGCGGTCCCTGCCGGCCGGCCGTCGGTGGTGAGTTGGGCGGCATAGATGTGGTTGAACGCCTTCACCACGTTTGAGGTCGGCAGGTGCGCCTGCAGCAACTCCGCCGTCGTCGTCGATTCGTCGTCGAGCTCCGGAATGTGCCCATCGCGCTCTGGGTAGTAGTTGTTCGTGTCGATGACCACCTTGCCGGCCAGCGGCGCGACCGGCACATCGCGATAGTTCTTCAGCGGCACGGTGACGACGACGATGTCGCCCGCCGCCGCCGCATCCACGGCGGTAGCGGCCCGCGCCAGCGGTCCGAGCTCCGCCACCAGATCCGCCAGCGTCTCCGGTCCTCGCGAGTTGCTGATCACCACGTCGTGGCCCGCCGCGACCGCCAGCCGCGCAACCTGGCTGCCGATGTGGCCGGCTCCAATCAATCCAATAGTCATGGTCCAATCCTCGCGGCCATCATACCGGGCCGGACCCGAGCGCGAGGTCGAGGCGCTCGGCGTCCCGGCTCGCTCCTTCGCCCACGCGATGTGCTCCCGAACCATCTCGTCGTCGGCTGACGGTCGGCTGTCGTTCGGCTCGTCGAGCGCAGCGAGCGCGTCGGTGTCGCCGCTGTTGCCGATGGCCACGGCAAGGTTGCGCCGCAGCCCGGTGAGCTTTGCTCGCGTCATCGGCCCGCGCTTCATCGCCTGGCGCAAGTCGGCGTCGGGCCGGCGCCACATCTCGGCCAGCCGCGGCAGGTCGAGCGCAGCCCGCGGCTGCCACGGCTGGTCGGCGGAGTGCGGCGGCGGCAGGTTATACGGGCAGACTTCCTGGCAGATGTCGCAGCCGTAGACGTGCCGGCCGAGTGCCGCCCGGTGCTCGGCCGGGATGCCGCCGCGCAGTTCGATGGTCAGGTAGGACAGGCAGCGATTCGAGTCGAGCACACCGGCTTCGACAATCGCGCCGGTCGGGCACGCTTCGATGCAGCGCGTGCAGCTGCCGCACTGCTCCAGCCCCTCAGTGTCAGGCTCGAGCGCCAGGGTGCAGATGATTTCGGACAGGAACAGCCAGGAACCGAGCTCCGGGTTGATCAGGCAGGTGTTCTTACCGATCCAGCCAAGCCCCGCATACTGGGCGTAGACCCGCTCCTGGACCGGGCCGGTGTCGACGTAGGCTCGCGCGTCGAAGGCTTCGCTGGCTTCTTCACGCATCCAGGCGAGCAGCGTTTCGAGGCGGCGCTTGAGGACGTCGTGGTAGTCGTCGCCCCAGGCGTAGCGTGACAGCACTGCCGCGTCGGCAGGCTGCTCGCGTGAGTAGGGCCGATCGGTGTTGTAGAGAGTTGCCGTGACGATGACGCTGCGGGCGCCGGCAACGACGTGCCGCACGTCGCTGCGGCGCTCGGCCGAGCGGCCGATCCAGGCCATGTCCGCGGCATAGCCTCGATCGAGCCACTCCTGCAGGAATTCGAGCTCGGGGTACGAGTCGGCGGCGGCGATGCCGCACAGATCGAACCCTAGCTCGCGCGCCTTGGCCTTGACGCTGTGGGAGGTAAGCAATCCGTCACGTCTGGCGTCAGTTCCTCGCGACCAGCTGCCGGACGACGTATGGCAGGATGCCGCCGTGTCGGAAAGCCACCAGCTCCTCGGGGGTGTCGATGCGCGCGACGACCGTGAAGGCCTGCGACTTGCCGTCGGCGGTCTCGGCGACCACCTTGACCTCGCCGCGGGGCTTGAGCTCGTCGGCGCAGCCCACCAGGCTGAAGGACTCGGTGCCGGTCAGCTTCAGCGACGCCACCGTGGCCCCCGCCTTGAACTGCAGCGGCAGCACCCCCATGTTGACCAGGTTGCTGCGGTGGATGCGCTCGAACGACTCCGCGATCACCGCCTTGACGCCGAGCAGCAAGGTCCCCTTCGCCGCCCAGTCGCGCGACGAGCCGGAGCCGTATTCCTTGCCGGCGATGACCAGCAGCGGCACACCGGCGCTGCGGTATCTGACCGAAGCATCGTAGATGGTCATCTGCTCGCCGCTGGGCTGGTACAGGGTCCACCCGCCCTCGGTACCTGGCGCGAGCTGGTTGCGCAGGCGGATGTTGGCGAAGGTGCCACGCATCATCACCTCGTGGTTACCGCGCCGCGCGCCGTAGGAGTTGAAGTCGACCGGCTTCACGCCCTTCTCGATCAGGTACTTCCCCGCCGGGCTGTCGGCCTTGATCGCCCCGGCCGGGGAGATGTGGTCGGTCGTGACGCTGTCGCCGAGCAGCGCGAGCACCCTGGCCCCGGTGATCTCGGCCGGCGGCGCAGCAGTCATCGTCATGCCTTCGAGGAACGTCGGCTTGCGGATGTAGGTCGAGCTCTCGTCCCAGGCGAACCGGCTGCCCACGGGAACGTCCAGCCCCTGCCAGCGCTCGTCACCCTTGAAGACGTCGGCGTAGCTGCGCTTGAACATGTCAGCGGTGACGGCGCGCAGCATGGTCTCCTGCAGCTCCTGCTCCGATCGGCCACATGTCCTTGAGGAACACCGGCGTGCCGGCCTGGTCGGTACCGAGCGGCTCGGTGGTCAGGTCCTTGGTGATCCAGCCGGCGAGCGCGTAGGCGACCACCAGCGGCGGCGACGCCAGGTAGTTGGCGCGGACGTCCTGCTGGATGCGTCCCTCGAAATTGCGGTTGCCGCTCAGCACCGAGCAGACCACCAGGTTCTTCTCGCGAACTACTGCCGACACTTCGTCCGGCAACGGGCCACTGTTGCCGATGCAGGTGGTGCAGCCGTAGCCGACCAGGTTGAAGCCGAGATCGTTGAGGTAGGGCGTGAGTCCCGCCGCGTTCAGGTATTCGGTGACGACCTTCGAACCGGGCGCGAGGCTGCTCTTCACCCACGGCTTGCGAGTGAGCCCCCTCTCCACGGCCTTCTTCGCCAGCAGTCCGGCGGCAATCATCACGCTTGGGTTCGAGGTATTGGTGCAGCTGGTGATCGCGGTGATGACCACCGCGCCGTGATCGAGCTCGCTGAGTGCCGGATCGAGGACGGCGACACCGGACTGCGCCGTGCCGTGCGTGCTGGTGGCGACACCCTGCCGGGCGCCGCCTTCGGCGGCGCTGGCACCCTTCAACGGCTTCGACGGCACCTGCATGGTCGGCAGCGCCGACTGGAACGCGCTCTTCGCTTTCTTCAGCGACACGCGATCCTGCGGCCGCTTCGGACCGGCCAGGCTCGGCTCGATCGTCGCCAGGTCGATCTCGATCGTCTCGGAGTAGACGGCGTCCGGGCTGCGTCGTCCGTGCGGAACAGCCCCTGCGCCTTGGCGTACTCCTCGACCAGGCGCACCCGGCTCTCGTCGCGGCTGGTGAGCCGCAGGTAGTCGAGCGTCATCTCGTCGATCGGGAAGATCGCCACCGTGGCGCCGTACTCCGGGCACATGTTGCCGAGCGTCGCGCGGTCGGCGATCGTCAGCTCGCTCAGCCCTTCGCCGAAGAACTCGACGAACTTGCCGACCACGCCGTGCTTGCGCAGCGCCTCGGTGATGGTCAGCACCAGGTCGGTCGCGGTGGCACCCTGCGGCATCGTGCCGGTGAGACGGACGCCGAGCACCTGCGGGATGAGCATCGAGATCGGCTGGCCGAGCATCGCCGCCTCGGCTTCGATGCCGCCGACGCCCCAGCCGACCACGCCGAGGCCGTTCACCATCGTCGTGTGCGAGTCGGTGCCGACGAGCGTGTCCGGATAGGCCTCGGTCGACCTCGCCGACCTCGCGGGAGAAGACGACGCGGCGCCAGGTATTCGATGTTGACCTGGTGCACGATGCCGGTGTCGGGCGGCACCACGTCGAAGTTGTTGAAGGCACGCTGGCCCCAGCGCAGGAACGCATAGCGCTCGCGGTTGCGCGAGAACTCGAGCTCGGCGTTCAGCGCGAAGGCGTCGGCGCGGCCGAAGTGATCGACCTGCACCGAGTGATCGATGACCAGTTCGACCGGCTGCAGCGGGTTGACGCGGTCCGGGTTGCCGCCGAGCGCGACCATCGCGTCGCGCATCGCCGCGAGGTCGACGACGCACGGCACGCCGGTGAAGTCCTGCAGCAGCACGCGCGCCGGCATGAAGGAGATCTCCTTTTCGGCGTTGGCGGTGGCGTTCCATTCGGCAAGGGCGCGGATGTCGTCGGTCTTGACGAACGCGTTGTCCTCGCGGCGCAGCAGGTTCTCGAGCAGGATCTTCATCGAGTACGGCAGCCGCGACGACTCCCGGGAACCCGGCTTTCTCGAGCGCCGGCAGGCTGTAGATCTGCACTGTCTGCGCGCCGACGCGAAGGTCGGTGCGGGTGCCGAAGCTGATTCAGTGTGGTCATCGTCAACATCCCAAAACCGATCCGTGGGCGGATCGATGTCCGTCTCAACCTGCGATCATACCCCGCGTTCGAGGCCGTCGAGAAACGCGCGAACCACGACCGCCGGGTCCTGCCGGTTCGGCGTCCACCGCGTGGTTCATCCGCCGCATCGCTGCGACGCTGACCCGGCCGGCCAGCCGGTCGAGCGCCGTGCCAATCGCCGGGCGCTGCAGCAGCGATCGCGGCCCGCACGACCGGCACCGCGTCGTAGGGCGGGAAGTAGTGGCGGTCGTCGCGAGCACCGTCAGGTCGAGCGCGTCGATCAGTCCGGCCGTGGCATCGCCGGCAATCACGTCCACCTGCTTCTGTGCCAGGGCGCGGTAGATCAGTGTCAGATCCATCACCCGCGGCGCGGCGGCGAAGCTGCAGCCCGTAGGTGGCCGCCAGGCCCGGGAAGCCGTCGGCACGCTCGAGGAACTCGTAGCCGAAGCCGGCTCGCCAGGTCGCGGCGCGACCCGCCGCAGGTCGGAGATGTCGGTCAGCCCCAGCGCTCTCGGCATCCTCGCGGCGCACGAGGATCGCGAAGGTGTTGTTGAAACCGAGCGGCGGCAGCATCGTCCGGCCGCTGTCGGCGTAGCGCGTGCGGATCTGTTCGAGCACCGCCGACGACTCGCGCTGCACCGGCTGCTTGAAGACGGCGGTCAGGGCCGTGCCGCTGTATTCGACGTAGAGGTCGATGTCGCCGGTCTGCAGCGCGCGGTCGCAGATGAAGGTGCCGCCGAGATTCAGACGGCGCTCGACCGCGCACGTTGCCGTAGCGCTCGAGCGCCTGCGCCATCAACTCACCGAGGATCACCTGCTCGGTGAAGTTCTTCGAGCCGACGACGACGCGGTCACCGCCGCCCGGCGACCCGTAGATCACCGCCGCCGCACCGATCGCGACTGCCGCAGTCGCGAGCAGCGGCGCACGCGCGCTGCGGCGGCGCCGCGCCGACAACGTGCGCTCCAGCAGGAACAGCAGGCCGTCGACGCTCAGCGCGAGCACCGCAACCGGGATTGCGCCGGCCAGGATCACTGTCGCGTCGACCATCGACAGGCCGCGGTAGATGTATTCGCCGAGGCCGCCTGCGCCGATCGCGGCAGCAATCGTCACCGTGCCGACGCCGATCACCGCCGCGACCCGGACGCCGGCGATGATCGCCGGCAGCGCCAGCGGCAACTCCACCTGCAACAAGCGTTGCCGTGCCGTCATGCCCATGGCGTCGGCGGCCTCCAGCACCGCTGCGTCGATGCTGCGCAGGCCGGCGGCGGTCGTGCGAATCACCGGCAGCAGCGCATACAACGTCAGGGCAACCAGCGCCGTGCGGGCACCGATGCCGCCAATCAGCGGCAGCGGCAGCAGGAAACCGAACAGGGCAAGGCTCGGGATCGCCTGGACGATGTTCGCTGCGACGGCGAGCGGACCGCCGATACGCGGCCGGCGCGCCGCGACGATGCCCGCAGGTATGCCGATGGCGGCGGCGACGATGGTCGAGACGAGCACCAGGCCGAGGTGTTGTGCAACCAGGCGCGAGAGCTCGGCCGCGTGTGACTGCCAGAAGGAGAGCAGTGGCGTCACGCGAACGCCGCGTCCATCAACAGACGGACCGCTGGATGTGGACTGTCGCGCACCTCGGTGGGCCGATCCCAGGCGACGAGGCGGCCGCCGTCGAGCACGCCGATCCGGTCCGCCAGCAGGAACGCTTCGCGCATGTCGTGGGTGACGAGCACGACCGTCTTGCGTACGGCCTGCTGGATGCGCCGGAACTCGACGTGCAGTTCGGCGCGGGTCACCGGGTCGAGCGCGCCGAACGGTTCGTCCATCAGGATGACCGGGGGATCGGCCGCCAGCGCCCGGGCCACGCCAACCCGCTGGCGCTGCCCACCGGATAGCTGATCGGGCCAGCGGGTAGCGAACTGATCCGGTGGCAAGCCGACGAGCGACAACAGCTCGTGCGTTCGCGAGGCGATCCTGCCGGCATCCCAGCCGAGCAGGAGCGGCACCACCGCCACGTTGCGACCGATCGTCATGTGTGGGAACAACCCGACGTCCTGGAGCACGAAGCCGGTGCTTCGCCGGAGCTGTATGGAATCCCACGACCCAGTGTCGCGGCCATCGACAACCACGTGCCCGGCCGATGGGGCCAGCATGCGGTTGATGAGTTTCAGCACCGTGCTCTTACCCGAGCCGCTGCGGCCGACCAGTGCCAGCGTTTCCCCGCGTTGCACGTCGAATGTCAGGTTGGCCAACACAGGCGTTGTGCCGCGGCGGCACTCAACGTCCCGGAACTCAATCATGCGCCGACTCTACAGCACGCGGCATCGCCTTTGCCAATTGACCGGTAGGAGGTTCCGCATGGGACAGAACCGCACGAAGGATCAGGACTCACCCCGCCAGTCGACGATGGAGCCGGCAGAAGGCTCGCGCGAAGACGTACAGAACAGCGAGCCGCAGGGCAACCGCTCATCGGGCGATGCCGGTACAGTCCAACCGCGGCGAATCCGTTGACGATCGCAGTGGCGGCTCGTCCGGAGAGCGCAGCCGTGGCAGCAGCGGCGAACGGAATAGCGGTGGAGGTATCACCAACCGCGGCCTCGACCGTGAAATGGCGGAACAGGAACAGCTGCCCGACCGCGGCCACTCGCAGTCGGAGCGCTGACGCGCGCACAAAACGCACGTTCATCTCGCAGACAGGAAGGATCAGGAATCATGGCTGATCGAGGATCGGATCGCACCGCCGTCCGCAACATCGGCGGTGAACACCACGCAGGCAGCGCGGGCGACAAGCCGGCACCGGGCGGGGCTGCGACCGACGCCGGCCGCACCAGCGGCGGCGGCAACCTTGGCCACGAGCAACCGGCCGAGGTCGAAGAGACCACCAACATCCGCAACAACGCGGGACACCGCGACGATGCGGCGCGTCCTAAGCAAGGTAGCTGAAGCCCGCCCGAACCGCGCGCATCGCAAGTACCACCCGGGGCCGCGGTCGCGGCCCCGGCGCTTTAACCCCGGCAATACGAATACAGCAATGCCCCCGTTTTACCGCACCCCGCATCTCGTCGACCGCGTCCAGATTTCCCGCGCCACGCGTGCGCGCCTCGCAACACTCCGCCACCTCATCGAGCAGGACGATGAGCCTGGCGGTGAGCGTCTGCTGTTCGATCCGATCGACGATCGGGATCGGCAGTGTCACGTGCGCCGCTCAAGCCGATAACCATGAGGTCGTAGGGCGGGTTCCGCGACGCGGACCCGCCAACGTCTGCGTCAGTCGTGCTTCGCGTGGCGACGTGCCACGTCGAGCACGGCGGCCGCGGCGCGGCCACTTGCACCAGGTGCGCCCAGCCGCGACCGGACGGTCCGCAGCGCATCTCGTGTGCGCGCGTATCGCTCGCCGTCAGTCAGGAAGCTCACCGTCTCGCGCGCCACCGCCGGCGCCGTGAAGTCATCCTGGATCAGCTCCGGGACGACGCGGCTGCCGGCCACCAGGTTCGGCATCGCGTAGGTATCGACCTTGACGAAGGGTTTGCCGAGGCGGTACGACAGCGATGACAGGCGGTAGACGACGACCATCGGCCGCTCGTGCAGTGCGCACTGCACTGTCGCCGTACCCGAGGCGGTAATCACCGTGTCAGCCGCCGCGATCACGTCGTCCGTACCGCCGTGCACGAGCACCGGTGCCCGCGCCACCGCCCCACCTGCGGCCATCGCCGCGCCGAGCGGCGCGAACAGTCCGTCCGGCAGGTTCGGCGCGCAGGCGACGACGAACTGCACCCGCGGTACCTCCCTGCGAATCAACGGCAGCGACTCGGCCATCGTCGGGACGATACGGTGCAGCTCGTTGCGCCGGCTGCCCGGCAGCAAGGCAACCGTCGGTGCGGACGGATCCAGCCCGAGGCCGGCCAGAAATGCCGCGCGCGGCTCGGTCACGCGCGTCGAGTCGACCAGCGGGTGGCCGACGAATTCGGCAGCGACACCAGCGTCGCGATAGATCTGTTCCTCGAACGGGAAGATCACCAGTACGCGGTCGACGTGACGTTTCATCGTCGCCATGCGGCCCTGCCGCCACGCCCACAGCTGCGGGCTGACGTAGTAGACCACCGGGATGCCGAGGCGATGGATCTGCGCCATCAGCCTGAAGTTGAAATCGGGAAAGTCGATGGCCACGAACACGTCCGGCCGGTGCGCACGTGCTGCGTCCGTGAGCCGGCGCAGCATCGCCAGGGAGCGCGGCACCACCCGGAGCGCCTCGGTCAGTCCGGTCACGGAAAAACCGCTGAAGTCGCCGATCAGGCGCCCGCCGGCGGCGCGAAAGCGGTCACCGCCAAAGCCGAACAGATCGACGTCAGCTTCGCGCTCGCGAAGGGCATGGGCGAGCGCAGCGGCGTAGACGTCGCCCGACGGCTCGCCGCAGGAGACCATCACCCTCATCGGCAGCGATGCCACCAGGTGACGGAACGGCGCAGCCGGGGATTACTGCTGCGGCCTGACAAACAGCGAGTCCGCGACGGGCGTGTTGATCTGGGCGCTTCGCACGCTCCGCGTCAGGACGGGACGGCCGTCGCGCAGCAGTTGCGCCCGAAAGGCGATGCGGACGCCGCTGACGTCACGGTAGTCGGACAGCGCCTCTTCCATCCGTACCAGTCGGCCGTCACTACCGGAAACGAGGTACGAGTGCCTGGCGATCGACATGTCACGATCGAGATACAGCTTCACCGGGTCGAGTTGTCCGCCGCTGATCTCCAGCACGCGCAGCGGCCGCCCGTCCGGCGCCTCTTCATCGAGCACGCGCACCGCGAGCCGTCTGGCGTCAGCACCGATCAGCAGCGGAATCGTGTCGCGCCGTACGCTGGCGGCAAAGTCGTCTCGCATCGCCGCCGGCGCATCGTGGACGCCCGCGGGATCCCGCGTCCAGGCATCACCGGCGTTGTAGACCTGGACCACGTCGGCGTCGCCGAGCCGTGCGTCGACGCGGAACTGGTCGGGATAGCGGATGTAGGTCTTGGTGCTCGACGACACCGGCCCCTGCGGCAGCTGCAGGATCGTCTCCGAATCGACGACGACACTGCGCACCGCCTTTAACGCGCTCAGCCCCCCTTTCGCCTCGATCACGCGCTGCAGCAGCGCCTCCGCCTCCCGAGTCTCAGCGCCTGGCCGCGCAATCGGACTCTGTGCGGCGGCGTACGCTGGTCGTCTCGCCCACGCGTCGAACCTTCCGAACGGCCCGAACGGCCCGAACGTGCCCGAACGTCCCGAACCTCCCGAACGCCCCGAACGCCCCGAACGCCCCGAACCTCCCTAACGTCCCCCCCCTCACCGTCCGTCCCGCCTCGCGTCTGAGGGTGGCGGACATGATGTCGAGCTGCCCGATCGGGATGACCTCGAGGTCGGTGAAGCCAACCGAGCGCAGCTGCGGCACGAACGCCTGCGCGTTTCCGACCAGGACGATCGACAGGCGATCGGGCCTGACATACTCGCGTGCCACCCGCTGGATGTCGTCGGGCGTGACCTTCAGCACGCGTTCGCGGAACGTGCTGATCTCCTGCATCGGCAGCTCGTAGAAGACTGCGTTCAGGACCTGCGTGGCGATGTCGTTGGGTGTCTCGATGGTCAGCGGGAAGCTGCCGGACAGGTAGGCTTGCGCGTCGGCGAGCTCGCGATCGAACACGCGCTGACGCTGCAGGCGCGCGAACTCATCGATCATCAGTCGCAGCGCCTCGCCGGTCGTCTCCGTGCGGGTGTCGGTCTCGCCGACGTAATCCCCCGCCTCCTTCATCGCCTCGGTGTCGGCCGAGGCGCCGTAGGTGAGGCCGCGTTCAGAGCGCAGCACGCGATGCAGGCGGTTGGCGCCTTCGCCGCCGAGGATCTTCACCGCCAGGTCCCAGGTCAGGAACTGCGGGTCGCTGCGCCGCATCGCCAGCTGGCCGACGCGGATCTCGGTCTGCACCGCATCCGGCTTGTCGACGATGACGATGCGCCGCGTCGGCGGCGGTGGTTCGGCAGCGCGGCGCACCGGCAGTGCGCTACGCGGCCAGGCACCGAACACGCGCTGCGCGGTGGAGAACGCCTCGTCGCTGGTGACATCGCCGACGATGGCGAGGATCATGTTGTTGGGGACGAAGTACTGGCGATGGAAGGCCCGGAGATCGTCCCGCGTCACGGCGGCGAGTGTTTCTGGCGTACCCGTAGCCGGCAGCCCGTACGGGTGGAAGCCGTAGACCAGCCGATCGAACACGGTGGAGGCGACGTAATCCGGGTCCTCGTTGCTGACGCGCAGCGACGAGATCGCCTGCTCCTTCTGCCGTTCGATCTCGTCGGCGGCGAACGCCGGGTTGCGGACGACGTCGGCGAGCAGCGCCATGGCGAAGGCAAAGGAGTCCTTCATCACCACCGCGTTGACAAACGACAGGTCGGCACCGGAGCCGGTGCCGAGCGCGCCGCCGATCGAGTCGATCTGGTCGGCAATCTCCTGTGCGCCGCGGCTGGTCGTGCCCTGATCGAGCAGGTGGGCAGCGAGGTAGGCGATGCCGTTCTTCTTCTCCGGATCCTGCGCTGCGCCGGCCCGCACCAGCAGCCGCATGGTCACGGCCGGCTGTTCGTGGTGCGGGACGAAGATCAGCTGCAGCCCGTTCGGCAGCGTCCGCACCTCGTATGGCGGAAAGGTCACCTCGCGCGGCTGCAGCGGCCGCGGCGGCGGCTCGGACGGCCAATCGGTCGCCTGCGCCGCCGCCGAGCTGGGGCAGACCAGGAGCGCGGCCGCGAGCAGCGTGAGCAGCCGTGCCCGCCGCCTCGGCCGCCGCAGCAGTCCGGTCACCGCCGTCACCGCCGTCACCGCGATCCTCCCCCCGGCGGCAAGATGTAGAGCACCGTACGGTTGGTCTCGACGAAGTAGGTCCGCGCGACCCGCTGCACATCCGCGGTGGTCACAGTCGTGAAGATGTCGAACTCGCCGTCGGCGCTGGTGATGTCGTTGTGGATGACCGCCGCGTGGGCGAGCGACCGCGCCTTGTCCTCGTTCGATTCGCGGCCCAGGATGTAGTCGCGGGCGAACTGGTTCTTCGCCCGCTGCAGCTCGTTGCCGGTCACCGGCTCCCGCTTCAGGCGATCGAACTCCGCGATCAGCGCCGCCTCTGCCGCTTGCGGCGTCTGCCCCGGCTGCACGATGGCGACGGCGTAGAACAGGTTGGGATCCTCGGTGATGTTGCCGCTGCCGAATGCGGTGAGCGCGAGCCGCTTGTTGTAGACCAGCTCGCGCGGAATCCGGGCACTGGCACCATCGGACAGGATTTTCGAGGTGATGTGCAGCGGGTAGGAATCGGGGTGGCCGTCGTAGATGACGTGGTAGGCGACGACGACCGCCGGCAGCGGCCAGGCTTCCTCGACGGTGAACCGCCGCTCCCGCGTCTGCACCGGCTCGCGGGGAATGTCGCGTGGCACCGGGCGGGGCGCCTTCGGCACCCGGCCGAAGTACTGCGTGACGATCTGCAGCGCCTGCGCACGATCGAAGTCGCCGACCACGGTCACCACCGCGTTCTCCGGCACGTAGTAGGTGTTGTGGAAGTCGCGCACGTCCTGGATCGACGCCGCCTCCAGGTCGGCCATGCTGCCGATGGTCGGGTGCTTGTAGGGGTGGGTGGTGAAGGCGTGGTGGTAGATGATCTCGTTCAGCCGTCCGTACGGCTGGTTCTCCACGCGCATGCGCCGCTCTTCCTTGACGACCTCGCGCTCGCGGCGGAACGCCGCCTCGTCGATGCGCAGCGTTGCCATCCGGTCCGCTTCGAGCCAGACCGCCAGCGGCAGGTAATGTGCCGGCAGCGTCTGCCAGAACACCGTCTCGTCTTCCGTGGTGTAGGCGTTGCTGCGGCCGCCGACGCTGGCGATGATCGAGGTGTGCGATTCCGGCTCGACGTTCCGCGACCCCTTGAACATCATGTGCTCGAACAGGTGCGCGAACCCGGTGCGCCCCGACCGCTCGTTCTTGGAGCCGACGTGGTAGACCACCGAGAGGTGCACGATCGGGGTCGAATGGTCCTCGGACAGGATGACCCGCAACCCGTTGGGCAGCGTCGTCATCTGGTACTGCAGCTTGGGCGGACGGACCGCGGCGAGGACCGGCCGGAAAGTGGCGGCGACGACCACCGATGCGAGCAGCACGACGCCGCAACGAGTGACCAGGCGACGGCGCGTGGCGGACATATCCCTGTGGCTGATTATGACCCGTGTTCAGCGGCTGAGGAGCCGGAAGCCGGCGCTGACCCACCGGTCCGCGCCGAATGCGAGCGGATAGGGGTCGATGCGCCGCTCCACCGCGACGAACAGTTCGACCGCGGCGCCACTGCCCTCGAGGCGGGCGCCGCCCTCCGCACGGTAGCCGCGTTGGGTGCCCCGGTTACGGCTGCCGTCCACACCCAGGATTCTCACGTCCAGGTCCGAGAAGAGCGCCAGGCCGCGGCGCATCGCGAAGCGGGTGCGCCCGCGCGTGTCCAGTTCCCACCGGTAATCGACGTAGGACGTCTTGATGGTGTGCCGGAGGTCGGCGCGGACCTCGGTCGTGGTGCGCCCCGACGCCACCGTCGCCCGGAGGCGGCCGCCGACCATGTTCCAGTCGACCGGCTGCTGCTTTGGCCGGTCGCTGAGGTGACGCGACTCGTGGTGGAACACCGCGGCGAGCTCGACCGGGCCGGCGCGCAGCGACGACGACCCGCCGAGGATGTAGTTTCCCTGGTTCGGGTCGAAGACGTGGAACTGGTCGCCGAGTATGACCTGGTAGTTGGCGTAGAACGTCGTGCGGCCGTAGCGGTAATCGACGAAATCGAGGTCGCCGCCAAAGTTGGCGTCCCAGATGAACCGCGGATCGTCGCTCGAGAGGTGCTCCGCCGACATGTGGAACTGCGAACGCGGCAGGAATGTGATCGGCGCCGTGGGAGCCGCTGACTGGGCGGAGGCCGGAAGCGCGGCGGCGATGAACGCCAGCGCCAGCACCGTGCGGCGCACCACTAGGCGCGCTCCCCGGCGGCCGTCAGATCGGCGAGCTGCGCTTCGAGTTCCTCGATGCGGCGCTTCAATTCGGGCAGGCGGCGGAAGATGACAGAAGCCTTGCGCCATTCGCGGCTGTCGATCGCCGGATAGCCGGAGACCATGGCCCGCGGCTCGAGCGAATTGGTGACGCCGGACTGCCCCACCGCGACGGCGCCGCGGCCGATGGTCAGGTGGCCGCCGACGCCGACCTGGCCGCCGAAGATGACGTCGTCCTCGATGTGCGTGCTGCCGGCGATGCCGACCTGGGCGGCCATCAGGACATTCCGGCCGATGGTGACGCCATGCCCGACCTGCACCAGGTTATCGAGCTTGCTACCGGAACCGATGCGCGTCTCGCCGACCGCCGGGCGGTCGACCGTGGTGTTGGCGCCGAGCTCGACGTCGTCGTCGAGCACGACGGTGGCTACCTGCGGAATCTTCTCGTGCGTGCCGTCGCCGCGGCGCACGAAGCCGTAGCCGTCACCGCCGATCACCACCCCGTTCTGCAGCACCACGCGGTTGCCGATGGTGACCCGCTCGCGGATCGAGACGTTCGAGTGGATGGTGCAGTCGCTGCCGATCACCGCGCCGTCGCCGATCGTGACGTTGGCGAAGATCACCGTGCGATCGCCGACACGGGCACCGCGACCAATCGAGACGAACGCCCCGATCGACACCTCGTCGCCAAGGTGGGCATCCTCGGCGACTGCTGTGAGCGGGTGCACGCCGGCGGCCGGACGGGACGGAGGAGCGAACAAGCCGACGGCGCGCGCGAACGCCAGGTATGGGTCGCGGGTCCGCAGCATCGCACACGGCGCCGCGGGCGCATCGTCACGCAGAATCACCGCGGAGGCCCTGGTCTGGAGCAGCGCTCGCTCGTACTTGCGGTTGGCCAGGAAGGTGACGTCGCCCGCCGCCGCGTCCTGGATCCCGGCGACGCGCACGATCTCCACGCCACCGTCGCCTTCGAGACGGCACTCCAGCCGCTCGGCCAGCTCCTGCAGGGTCACGCGGACCATGCTAAATGCTCACTGCCCAATGCTCAATGACAATCCACCGAGCGCCGTGTTGAGCCCGGGAGCCCTGTTGACTGAGCGTTCGGGCGTTGGCGATTGCGTCGCGATTCGGCATTGCGCAGTTGGCATTTGCGCAGGTTATGGAATGGCGACGCGGTCGAAGAACGTCGAGAGGTGCTGCAGCCGCAAGCGCGCCGAGATGTCGTGCAGACGCTCGCCCCGGGCGGATGGCTCCATCGCCGCGACCTCGCGCAGTTCTGTGAGCGGCTCGCACGCGCGACCGGTCCACGCGATGCGATCGAGACCCTGACGGGCGCCGCGCAGTGACAGCCAGTGGCCGACGACGCGAAATGCGAAGTAGTAAGCGGCGAGGTTCGGGCCGGGCACCGGCATCAGCACCGCCGAGGTCGCCAGCAGCAGCGTATCGACCACCAGCCAGAGCCGGTGCCGGTTGTAGTCGCGCCGCAGCATGCCCTTGATCAGGGTCATCACCTGCTCGAAGGTCATGTCCTGCGGATGCGCTGCCACCACCGCCGTCTCGTGACGCATGTTCCAGAGCAGGCGCTGCTCGGCGATCCGCTCCGCCACCCAGGCCATGCAGCGCTCCTGCAGCCGCTGCCGACCACCCTTTCGGCTGATCGTCGACCGGCGGCGGGTTTCGCTGGCGCTCCTCAGCCGCATGGAGCATCACCAGGAAGCGGTAGCGCAGCCGGCCGAAGATCCTCGGTGGCCGGCAGATCGCCGATCGGTGGGTCGGTCGGCATGCTCGCAGTACAACTCGTACCGATCGGGCCAATCGGGATGACGAACACGTCCACGTCAGCCACGATAGCACGCCGGGATGCGGAGAACGGGCGGCGCGCAGGCCACCCGCGGCTGCTGCACGCGGTCAGACCACACGGCGGCCGCCACCGATGATGTTCACGAGGAACATGACCAGGGCAATCACGAGCAGAACGTGGATGAGGCCGCCGGCGACGTCGAACGCGAAGCCCAGCACCCAGAACAGCACCAGCAGCACCATGATCGTCCAGAGCATGTCACTCCTCCATGGGCCGGAGAGGTGTTCGCGTGGCCCGCACACGATAGGGGCAAGGCGTGTGCCAGAGGCCGGGTGCCGCGCAGCGGACCCGGCGCGCGGCTAGCGGCGGCGGCGCTGCGGCGGCGCCGGCGCGTCGAGCGGCACGCCGGCTTGCCGGCCGCCTCCCAGGCGCCGGTGATCATCGCCGCCGACGGCGGCGATCGACTCGTTCAGCCGCTCTCCATCACCGCCTGGTTCGACTGTGAAGAACGCCGTCGTAGTAGGCGTCGTCGTAGACGTCGCGGGTGCCGATGGCGTCGAGGTCGGACTTCAGCAGCGCCGCCACCAGCGTCGTGCCCTCGAGCATGCGCGTCGAAGATGGAACTCGCGCGGGTTGCGGATCGGCGAGCAATCGCCTCCGGCGCGATCGTCAGCTGCGTAGCGGTAGCGCTCGAACAGTCATCGACTCGAAGCGCGCGTGCACGCCGTTCTGGCCGGTCAGTCTGCCCGTCGTAGTTGATCGACGCGCGTGCAGCGGCACGTGCGCGTCGGAGGTGTAGTGCGCCAGCCACGCCGAGTAGAAGCAGGATGTCGTTGGCGCCGAACGCGCCGCGGCGCTCGTAGGCCTCGAACGCGCGGCGCAGGTTGCCGTAGATCTCCTCGGCGCGCCACGGCACGCATGCCGTTCTCTTCGCACGCGCGCGCTTGCCGAACTTGGCGACTGCGGCGGCGTAGTCACGCGGCAGGCCGGCAAAGGGATACTTGCCGTAGCCCTCCCAGTCGATGTCGAGGAAGTGGTTGCGGCCGCTCCTCGGTCGAATCCGGCGGTGCGCCACGTATCGGGATCGATCGCGCGCTCGACCACCGTCGCACGGTGCTTCTCGAACAGCGGCCGCAGCTCCGCCGGCAGCAGCGCGATGGCGCGATCCATGATCATCTTGTGCGCCTCGAACCCCCACGCGTGCGCGCGGCGCGGGGACGAGCAGGGCAACGGCCAGCACGAGCGGCAGCAAGGTGCGTTCGCATAAGGTGATTATAGGACGTTCGAGTATTGACGCCTGTGGCGTCACATGCGCATAGGCGCGCACATGTCGGTCGCCGGCGGCGTGTCGAAGGCGGTGGACCGCGCCGCGCCTGCATGGCTGCGAGGCGCTGCAGATCTTCACCAAGAACGCCAGCCAATGGCGCGGCAAGCCGCTCGAGCCGGAGGAGGTCCGGACGCTTCCGCGCGCGGGTCGACGAGACCGGCATCCGCCCGGTCGTGTCGCACGCCAGCTATCTGATCAACCTGGCGACGACGTTCGCCCGCGCTGCGCGACCAGTCGATCGCCGCCTTCGTCGACGAGCTCGATCGCGCCGAGGCGCTCGGCCTGCTCGGCGTCGTCATCCACCCCGGCACCTGCACGGCCGGCAGCGAGGAGGACGGGCTGCGCCTGATTGGCCGAGGCGATCGCCACCGCCTTCGCCGCCCGGCCGCGCCAGCACGGACGATGGTGCTGCTCGAGCACACCGCCGGACAGGGACGCACGCTCGGCTACCGCTTCGAGCACCTCGCGGCGATCCTCGAGCCATCTCGACGGCTCACCGCGGGTCGGCGTCTGCCTCGACACCTGTCACCTGCTCGCGTCGGGCTACGACATCGTCAGCGCCGACGGCTACGACGACACGTTCGCGTCGTTCGAGCGCACTGGTCGGTCTCGATCGGCTCGAGGTGTTCCACGGCAACGACTCGAAGAAGCCGTGCGGCAGCCGTGTCGATCGCCACGAGCACATCGGCGAGGGCTGCCTCGGCCTCGAGCCGTTCCGCCGCCTGCTGCACGACCCGCGCTTCGCGGACCTGCCGATGCTGATCGAAACCGAGAAGATGAAGCGATCGGACCGGCCTGGCGCGATCGTCGAGGATCCGTTCGACGCCAGGAATCTGGGCCGCTGCGCGCGCTGCGCGCGGAACCGGCGGCTCGCCGGCCGCGCCCGCCCCGTCAGCCTGGTACCGGCCCCGACCGCCGGGCCACCTGAGACCGCGGCTCGGCCGGGTCCCGGTCAGTCGCCGCTGCCCGCGTCGCCGCCGATGGTCGTCGTCGCCGTCAACCTCGCGGGCCCGCCGGCAAAGCGCATGTCGCCAACCGCGACGTGGGCCCTGCCGTTGCGGTAGGTGACGTCCCAGAACGGAAAGCGCGACCAGACGAGGAAGGCGCGCACGGTGCGGTCCTCGCGCGACGCGACCGCCTCGGGCGCGTCCGCGTTGCGCGGCACTGGCGCGCCGTGGAAGGTCACGCTCGCGTTCCACCAGGAGAAGGTGCCGGTCTCGTAGTGGTCGCCGCGCGTCGATGATGACCGTGCGCGGAACGGCGTCACCGGCAGTGGTCCGACCATCAGCGCCCGCGGTTCGCCGTCCCGGGTCGCTCGCCACGCGGCCTCGACGATGCTGCGCGCCTGCTCGCGCCGACAGCGAGCATCACGACGACGTACGCGGCGGCGAAGGCCAGCGGCACCGCGCGCCGGCACCGGCGCCTGCCGCCGACGCGCCAGCCACACGCCGGCGCCGAGCGACAGCCACAGCCACGGATCGATGATGAACACCGCGTCGCCATAGAACCAGCGCCAGTCGAACGGCGCGAGCAGCCGGACGCCGTAGTTGTTGAGGAAGTCGAAGAACACGTGCGAGAGCACGCCGATAGGGAAAGCGCAGCATCCAGCCGACCCGCAGCGGTGCCGCCGCACCGGTCGCGTCCGCGACGTGGCGGCCGCCGCGCAGGCGGCCGTAGACGGCAACGACGGCAGTGAGCGCACCGGCAGCAGCAGCCTGCGCAAGGCACGCCGTGCGTCCAGCCGCGGCGGAACTCGACCGAGGGCGTCGCGTGGCGAACACCAGGACGTCGAGGTCCGGCAGGTTCGCGGCGATCATCAGCGTGGCGTTACCGTAGCGCGTGCGACGCTTCAGGCCGGCTTCGCCGAGGCGGCACCGACCAGCGTGTGACAGACGTTATCCATATGCTGGGCATCAGCATTGCACGCTGCGCCGATATGCTCCAACGACCCGCTCGCCGATCGGCGGCCGCTGCGTCTTCGTCGTCACCATCGCGCTGGCGCTATCCGGCTGTCAGCTGTTCGACAGGGCGATTCGGCGCCGACCTCCCCCTCACCGGTCGCGGCCGCCGGCGCCGAACGCCGCCATCCACTACACCGCTGTCGGCGCCAGCGACGCCAATGGCGTCGGCGGCCAGCGTGCCCTGCATACCGTTCACCACCGTGCGACAACGGCACCGGTTACGTGCCGGCGCTCGCCCGCATGCTGCGCAGCAGCCGCGAGGTGACGGTCAACAACCTCGGCATCCCGACGGCCGTCCTCAGCCCCTCGATCCAGACGATCGCGCGCGCCGCGGGACGTGACGTCGTCGCCAACTTCGTCGATGCGCGAGGTACCGTTCGTCGCGCCGCAGTCCACGCTGGTCACGGTCTTCGGTGGCGCGAACGATGCAATGCGCTGGTAGAAGCCATCGAGAAAGGGGCCGCCGGCAGCGACCCCCGCGGCTATGTCACCGCGCAGGTGCAGGCGTTCGGCGCCGACTACGACCGCGTCGTCCGCGGGGTAAGAGCACGCGCCGCCAACGCCTTCGTCGTCGTCGTGAACCTGCCCAACCTCGCCGCGCTGCCCTACGCGCGCGGATACGGCGACGAGCGGCGACGGCTCCTGCAGGCGGTCTCGATCGGCTTCTCACGCGAGGTGAACCGCCAGGGCGGCGCCGGCGTCGTCGTCATCGACCTGATGTGCGACGCCCAGGTTTACGACCCGTCGCGCTTCTACTCGGACGGCTTCCACCCGAACGACGCCGGCTACGCCTATCTGGCGCAGCGCCTCGCCGCGGTGGTCAACGGCGCGCCGTCAACCCCGGCCGCATCCTGTTCGCAGATGAGCGTCGTCGGCGCCTTGTAGTCGCGCGGGGCGGCAAGTGCCGGTCAGCGGATTGCCGACGGGTCCGCTTCGCGGAACCCGTCCCACGGGAGACAGAATCGCCGTCTGGCGGGTGCCGGCTACCGACTGTCGACGATCCACTTCGCGGAACCCGTCCTACGGGGGACAGATGGCTACCTGGCGGGTGCCGGCTGACGAGTGCCGGTTAGAGTGCCGCGTGAATCAGGCCAGCCGCCCGCAGTGCGCGGCGGACCGCCTCGTCACCGTTCGCGGCGCCGAGGCTGGTCTTGCCGACGATGGCGACCGCCTCCGCGCCCAGACGTTCACGCTGCGCGGCGGTGAGGACGTGCGACGTGGCGATTACCACCGGGATACCGGCGCTCTGCGGGTCCTCCTTCAACCGTCGCAGCACCTCGATGCCCGACATCGCCGGCATGCGCAGGTCGAGGAAGATCGCGTCGGGGCGGTCCTCCCGCACACGCAGCAGGCCCTCGGCGCCGCCGCTCGCTTCGATGACGCGGCATCCCTCGGCCGCGAGGTAACGTCGCAAAACATAGCGAGACGGCTCGTCGTCATCGATGATCAGGACGAGCGGCGCCGGTGCAACTGCGGCGGCAGTAAGGCTGAACCCCGGGATCCCGGCGGGAGCGCGGTGGCCGGGCGCGACGAGCGGCAGCCGGACCCAGAACGTCGAGCCCTGCTCCGGCACGCTGTCGACGCCAACCGTGCCGCCCAGCACTTCGGCGATCCGCTTCGATAGCGACAAGCCGAGCCCCGTGCCGCGCACCGATTGCTGCAGCCGGTTCGGCAGCTGCACGAACTCCTGGAACAGCCGCGCCTGATCGGCAGCACTGATCCCGATGCCGGTGTCGGTCACGCCGAACACCACGCTGTTACCGTCTTCCATCTCCGCGCGCACGCGCACCTCGCCGCGCTCGGTAAACTTGAGCGCGTTCGAAATGTAGTTGCGCAGGATCTGCGACACCTTCGCTTCGTCGGTGTAGAGCGGCGGAAACAGGTCCGGCACCTCGAAGGTGAGCGCAACGTCATCGTGCTGCTGCAGCGGCCGCATGAGACCGCGCAACGTGCCGAACAGGTCGTGCACGGTGAAGACGCTGGCCCTGATGCCGACCTTGCCGGCATCCGCCTTCGCTACGTCGAGCAGATCGTGCACCAGCTGCGACAACTCGCTGGCCGCTTCCCTGATGAAGCGCACCTGCTTCTCCTGCTCCGGCGTGAGCTCGCCGTCCGCCCGCTCCAGCAGCAGCCGGCTCAGCGCCAGGATGGAGCCGAGCGGCGTCTGGAACTCGTGCGACATGTTCGAGAGCAGCCGCGACCGCATCTCGTCGGCACGCCGCACCTGCTCCGCCTTCTCGTCCAGCTCGGCGTAGAGCGCGAGCACACCGCGGTTGGTGTCCTGCAGTTCGGCGTTGAGACGCGACAGCGCCTCCTGTTTTTCGCGCAATTGTTCGAGCGCGGAGACCAGGTCCTGATGCTGCTGCTGGACCTCGTCGACGGGAGGCGGGGCAGCGGCCGCCAATCCCTCGATGACACGCGCGACGTCGGCACTCGTCGGCGACAAATGCCCGGGCGGAAGCACCTTGCGCAGCACGACCGTGGTGCCGCGGCCGGGAGCCGACTGGATGTCGAAGACGTCCATCAGCCGGCGGGCGCCGACGATGCCGAGGCCACGGCCGGTGGCCGAATGGTAAGTGCCGTCGAGAATGGCGGGAAGATCGGCGATGCCGGGGCCGCGGTCGGATACGGTGACGCCCAGCATCGCGTCGTCGAGGTCGAGCGAGAACTCGATCACGCCCTCGCCGGCATACCGCTCGACGTTGCGGGCGAGCTCGGACACTGCGGTGGCGATACGCGTCTGATCCTGATCATCGAAGCCGAGGGCCGCCGCGACCTGGCGGGCGCGCTGCCGCGCCACCACGACGTCCGCATCACGGCTGATGCGTGTCGCCAGCAGGCGTATCATCCGGCCGTCATCTTAGTGCCTTCTCCTTTTCCCCGAACACCTGCGCCTCGAACAGCAGCACCGTCGCGCCGTGCGTCCAGGCGTCGCGCGGCAGCCCGGCCTTGACGCAGGTCTGTTCGAGAAAAGTCTGCCGGTCGAAGCCGTGCTCAGTCGCGACCTGCGGCAGCAACAGGCCGCGGCGATGCCCCTGTTCGACGATCAGGCCGTGGCGGCCGACCTCGATCTCCTCGACGGAGGCGATCGGCCGTTCCGGCGTCAGGACAGAGATCTCGATATCGATGTCCTCGAGTTCGGCGGCACCCACCGGCTCGAACCGCGGGTCCGAATCCGACACGACCGCAGCCAATTCGACCACGGTGACCAGCAACGGCGCCTGCACCCCCAGCCGGCCCAGACAGCCGCGGAGGTCGCCATGCCGGTGGATCGTCACGAACGCTCCGCGCGGCAGGTCCAGCGCACCGCCACCGGCCTCGGCCGACGGCGGTCGTTGGCCGCGAACCCGCGCCTCGAGCGCCTGCCGCGCCAGCCACAGCAGCCGCCGCTGTTCCGCATCGTCGAGGAAATCTTCGCTCATGGTGCCACTACCAGATTGCCGCCGACATGTAGCCGACGACCGATGACTTGTCGCCCGACACGTCCCCTGAATCTGCATACCGCAGCAGCCGCGCATGACGGGCGCCAAGCTGCCGTGCGGCGCGCAGCACCGTGACCATCGGACCGCCGCCACATGCGTGGCCCGGCTCGCGCTCCAGCGCAGCCATCAGGCCGTCGGGGTCGAGCGCCTCGACATGCTGAATGACCACGGTATCGAGCCGCGCGGCGGTGGCCGCGTCCTCGTAGTGCGACAGGTCGCTGCTGGCGACCAGCAGCACCTCTCCGGCACGAGGTTCCGTCGCCTCGTCGCGATGGCCTTCGTCGGACTGGCGCTGGCGTCGTTGCGTTTCGGCGGGCGCCGGGCTGCGCGCCGCGACCGCACGCGCGATCGCATCGCCAAGAACTTCCGCCGTCGCCCGCGTCTGGTATCCCATGACCAGCGGCACGATCGGCGTGCCCGGCAGCAGGTGTGCGATGAAGGGCAGCTGCATCTCGAGCGAATGCTCGCGTCCGTGCGGTGCGCGGTCCGCGATGATCTCCGGAGACTCGGCGGCGATTGCCTGGGCCAGCACCGAGTCGACCGTGACCGGCCCGAATGGCGTCTCCCACGCGCCTTCCGGCCAGATTGCCACGCCCTTGAAGCCGACGAAGTGCGACGGCCCCACCAGCACGATTGCGCCGTATCGCGTGTCGCGCACCGCCTTGTAGGCGAAGGAGGCAACCGGGCCGGAGTAGATGAGGCCCGCGTGTGGCGCAATGACCGCTCGCAGCTGGCCATCGATTGGATCGAGGTCGGCAGCGGCAACGTACTGATCCACCGCAGCGGCGAGCGCTCCGGGCTGCCCTGGATACCACGTCCCGGCCACGGCGGAGCGGCGCAGCGGCTGCATCGCTCCATGGTACGGTACCATCGCCGGGATGGCCGCAGAGCTTACCCGAGCCGACGTCGAGCGCATTGCCGCGCTCGCCCACCTCGAGTTGACCGATGAGGAGAAGGTTCTCTTCTCGCGGCAACTTGCCGACATCCTTGCCTACGCCGAGCAGGTCCAGGCGATCGACACCAGCGGCGTGCCTGCGACGGCACACGTGCACGCTGCACCGCGTGGTGAGCGCGACGACGAACCGCACGAGTCGTTGGCCATCGAGGCGGCGCTGGCAAATGCGCCGGACGGCGCGGCCGACGCGGGGCTGTTCCGCGTGCCACGGGTGATGGCGGGATGAGCACGCCATCCAACGCCCCAGCCGTCACCGCCCGTGCACTGCGCGACGAACTCGCCAGCGGCCAGCGCTCAGCAGTGGAGATCTGTCGCGAGGCGATCGAGCGCATCGAACGGGCGAACCCGACACTGAACGCCTTCAACCTGATTGCCGGTGAGCAGGCGATCGAACGCGCCGCCGCCATCGACCGCGATCGCGCTGCCGGGCGCACGCTCGGGCCGCTCGCCGGAGTGCCGGTGGCGTTGAAGGACAACCTCTGCGTGCGCGGCATGCGCACAACGGCCTCGTCGCGAATCCTCGAGACCTTCGTCCCGCCCTACGACGCAACCGTCGTGCAACGGCTGCAGGCGGCGGGCGCGGTGATTGTCGGCAAGACCAACTGCGATGAGTTCGCGATGGGCAGTTCGAACGAGAACTCCGCCTACGGCCCCGTCCGGAACCCGTGGGCGACCGATCGGACCCCTGGCGGATCGAGCGGCGGATCCGCCGCGGCGGTCGCGGCCGAATGCGTGCCGCTCTCGCTCGGCTCCGACACCGGCGGATCGATCCGCCAGCCGGCATCGTTTTGCGGCGTCGTCGGCCTGAAGCCCACCTACGGGCGGGTCTCACGCTACGGCCTGCTGGCGTTCGCGTCCTCCCTGGACCAAATCGGCCCGTTCAGCCGCACCGTCGCCGACTCCGCGCTGGCCCTGTCGGTGCTCGCCGGCGCCGACCCGGCCGACTCGACGTCGGCCGCCACGGATGTTCCCGATTACACGGCGGCACTCACCGGCGACGTCGCCGGCGTGCGCATCGGCGTCCCCCGCGCGTTCGTCGCCGACGGTGTGGACGACGCGGTGCGGCAGGCGTTCGAGCAGGCGCTGGAGGTGCTGCGCCAGGCCGGTGCGGCACTGGTCGACATCGACCTGCCGCATGCGTCGGCGGCCATTCCGGTCTACTACCTGGTCGCGACGGCTGAGGCGAGCTCCAACCTGGCGCGCTACGACGGGGTGAAGTACGGATATCGATCGGAGGCCGGAAGCGGCGACGGGCTGCGCGCGATGTACAGCCGCACGCGCGACGAGGGCTTTGGGCCCGAAGTGAAGCGCCGCATCATGCTCGGCACCTACGTGCTCAGCGCCGGATACTACGACGCCTATTACCTGAAGGCACAGCAGGTGCGCACGCTGCTGCGGCGCGACTACGAACGGGCCTTCGAACGGGTCGACATGGTAGCGATGCCGACCAGTCCGACGCCGCCGTTCAGCCTGGGTGAGAAGTCAGCAGACCCGCTGCAGATGTACCTCAGCGACGTCTTCACGGTCAGCGCCAACCTTGCGGGGCTGCCCGGCATCAGCATCCCATGCGGCTTTGCCGATGGCCTGCCGCTCGGCTTCCAGTTGATCGGCCGCATGTTTGACGAGGCCACCATCCTCCGCGCCGGTGATGCCTACGAACGGCTCACGCCCTGGCACACTGCCGCGCCGCCGCCAATCTCACCTCAGTAGCGCGACCGCTTCTTGCCGAGGTCATAGCGGAACTTCATCCACTGCACCTCGCCCATCATCACGTCGGCGGTGCCAAGCAGGTTGACGCCATCGTTCCGGAACACGAAGCTGATCTTCACCGGATCCTTCCAGTTGCCGCTGCCCGCGCCGCCGCCGCGCCGGCCGGCCGCCGCCGGCCGCGGCTTGCCGACGACCCCGGCAGCCTGCAGTTCGTCGCCGACGATGCGTACTGCCGTGAAGCTGGCGCCGTCCTGCCCGCCGAGGAAGGGCATGATCGTGCCGACCAGCGTGTCGCCCATCTGTTCGATTACCACGGTTACCGCCTGGTCCGGGCGCGCTCCCGGCGGCGGGTCAGCAATGGCCCACGCCTGGGTGCCGACCCACGTGCCGACGAAGCGGGCCATCGGCACGTTCTGCTGCTGCGCTGGGGCCGGGGCCTGGGCCAGCGCCGGCACCTGCAGCGCGGCCAAAAGAAGCACGGCACCGAGAGCAACGTTTGGCATAATTCGGACTCTCCCCGGGAAAGGTCGATAACCTATACCCGGATCGACCGCGATGAGCAATAAGAAAGGTGCCCTGCTGCTCGCGCTACTCGCCGTTGCGGTGATGACCGCGACGATCTCCGCTGCGGCTGCGCAGCGCCGCACCGTCGCGCCGCGCGCCGCTGCCCCGCCGCAGCTGCCCGCCATCTCGCAAACCTGCCCGATGCACCCGGATGTCGTCGAGTCGGCGCCAGGTAGCTGCCCGATCTGCAAGATGCAGCTCGTTCCCGTGCGGCTGGAGTCGGTGTGGACCTGCCCACTGCACCCGGTGATTGCCGAGGGCAAGGCCGACACCTGTCCGCTGTGCAGCCGGCCACTGGTGCAGATGACGATGGCGCTGACCTGGACATGCGCCGGGCACCCGGAGGTCGACCGGATCGATCGGGGCGTATGCGCCGACGGCTCGGCGATGATGGCCCGTCGCACGCTGCGGCCGCACGGCAACCACAATCCCCAGCATGGCGGTCAGTTCTTCATGGCCCCCGACAACACGCACCACCTCGAGGGTGCGCTGCCGGCGGAACGGGTCTTCCGCCTTTACCTCTACGATGACTTTGCCCGGCCGCTGCCGCCTGCCCGGTTGAAGGCGGTGCGGGCGCGGGTGGTCACCAAGGAAACATACAGTCCGTCGACCCGCACGACGAAAGAGCTCGCCGTATTCCCGCTCACAGCCGCTCGCGAGGGGGGCTACCTCGAAGCCCGCGTCGACCGCGCGCAGTTGCCGGCGCAGATGAGCGCCAAGGTGCGGTTCAAGCCTGGCGAGCCGGAGTACCGCTTCGATTTTGCTTTCCCCGCCCTGTCACGGGACCCGGCATCGCCGCTGCCGCGGCCCACGCCCGTTGCCAGGAATCGCGCGACCGCCGCCAGGACGTCTGCCGCCGCGTCGACTGTGCCGCCGCCGCCAAGACCAGCGGCGCAGCCGGCTCCACCCGCGCCGTCGACCGCGCCCGACCCGGCGGTCGAGGCGAGCGCTGACCCGCTGTTCGAGGCGGACCCGAGCCTGGTGGCGCAGCCGATCCCCGACAACGTGCCGGAGATCCTTGCATCGCTGCAGACGCGACGGTCGCAGGTGGCGGACCTGATCGAGCGGGGCAACTTCACCGCCGTATACGTGCCGGCGTTCCAGGCGAAGGACCTGGCGATTGCGCTGGAGGGCAGGCTGGGCGAAGTGTCGACGGCGCAGCGCGAACGGGCAGAACCGGCCATCCAGGCATTGGTTCGCGAGGCGTGGCTGCTCGACTCGGTTGGCGACCTCGGCAATCGTGAACAGATCGTCGCCGCCTTCGGTGCCTTTTCCGCGTCGGTGGACGCCGTCGTCGCCGCATGCAGCGCGGCGCCATGACCGTCTCGCATACGCTGGGGCTCGTCGCCGCAACGGTCGTGTGCGCGGGTGCGGGGCTCGTGACCCCGATCGATGCGCACAAGCCGATCACCTCGCCGTATACCTACAACGAAGACGTCTTCACCGTAGTGCGCGAGCGGTGCGGCGCGTGCCACGTCGCTGGCGGCGTGGCGCCGATGTCGCTGATGACGCACCAGGAGTCGGTGCCCTGGGGCGAATCGATCCGGGCCGAGCTGATCGGCGGACACATGCCGCCGTGGCGCGTCGAGAGCGCGGCGGCCCGATTCCGCAACGCGTCGGGCCTGACCGCGCGCGAGCTGAATATCTTGCTGACGTGGGTCACCGGCGGGACCCCGCTCGGTCGTCTCGACATGCCACCGCCGGCCGTCGCGACGGCGACGGGGTGGAGCGGCGGCGTTCCGGATGTCGTGCTCCAGCCCGAGGAGCCGTTCACGCTGGGCGCGGATCGCCAGCAGGCGACGGCGACATTTGCGTTGAAGACCTCGTTCACGGAGACACGCTGGTTGCGCGCGGTGGATGTGCTGCCCGGGACGGCGGCCATGGTGCGGCGGGCCAGTGCGTCGATCCAGCCGTCCACGACCCGCTCGGCCGAAGCCGGGACCGCCCGCGCCTCGGCCGCACCCGTTGCGCAACGCGTCGTCGCCTTGTGGTTGCCCGGGGAGCGGCTGATCGCGCTCGAGCCGGGCAGCGCTTTCGAACTACCGCCCGGGGCCGTGCTCTCGCTGCAGGTGGAGTATCGCAAAACGTGGGAACACGAGCACACGGCAATGTCGGACCGCAGCCAGGTCGGCCTCTACTTCGCGACGGCCCCGGCGATGCCGGTGCGCGCGCTGACATTGGCGGCGAGCGAGGCGGCCCCCGTTGCTGCGGCGCCCAGGCAGGCAGCCACCGCCGACGTCGTAGCGTTCAGCCGGGTAATCGATGGCGATTTCCAGGCGCTGGCGATCTATCCCGACGCCGCGCTCGAGGAGGCTGGCGTCCGCGTCAGCGCCGTGCGCCCGGACGGCAGCATTGAAGAGCTGATCGCCTTCCATCCGCCAGCGGGATGGCAGCGCCGCTACTGGTTCACCGCTCCCGTCGCGCTGCCGCGCGGCACCCGCATCGACGTCCGCGCGACGTTCAACGACACCGCTGCCCTGCTGCCACCAGGAGCCACGCCCCGCCCGCGCCAGCCCGCCGACCCCGCGCGGGTTCGCCTGACGCTCGACGTCATCGCGAACTGAAGGACATCCTGGGCCCGCCCGATGGCGGACGCCACGTGAAGGGTCCTACTTCGTGCTGGTGATCCCCGTGGTGAACGCCTTGTTCGGCGGCAGCTGGATCGGCTCCTCGTCGTGTTCGTTCTGCGGGTTGATCGCCGTCCAGGTCATGTAGACGGAGTGCATCTCGTCCCACACCTGCTGACCCCAATTGACCTGGACCTTGGGGTCGGGGTTCAACGCGTTGGCCGGCGAGTTGTCGTAGTCGGCCAGGTACTCGACGATGGCGCCGCGGGCGACGCGCGCCGGCTTCGACAGCACGTAGTAGTTCTGCCAGGCGTCGTCCCACCGCGGCACGTGCAGCAGGACCCGCCGCGAGCCGTCCGGCGTGATCAGCGAGGCGGTGCCGAGCCGGGCCCGCAGGTGCATGTGCGGACGCAGGCCGTGGATGCGCGCTTCCGCCGGGAACTGGAACGCGGCAATCGCCTCGTGGTGCTGCAGCATCGGCGGGATCATCAGCGACGTGTTGGCGACGATGGTGGTGTTGACCTGCGTGTGCACCGGCCGGGTCGCGAACGTGAAGCCAATCTTGGTCTGGTCGGTCGTCTCCTTGCCGATCGCGTTGTAGTGCATCTGGAAGGAGATGGTCGTACCCTTCGGCACGAACTTGCCGTAGCCCTCGCGCCAGGTGATCGCCTCGAGTCCGGGCGAATACAGGTGCATGTTCTGGCCGCCGACGTTCGGGTTGTCGCTCGGCAGGTTCGCTTGAGCGACTGCGTGGTGCACCACCGCCCGGTTGCCCGGCCGCACTTCGATCGCCTGGATCCAGGTGTCCTTGTCGAAGGTGTAGTTGCTCGGATACGTCGCGTAAGGAATGGTGCCGGTGGCCGGGATCTGCACCGGCTCGGGCATCGTGACGACCAAGTCGGGCGTGCCGATCTGCCAACCCTCGGCGAACTGTGGCGCGGGCGGCAGGTCCGCCGGGTTGCCCTCCCGCGCGCCGCCATCGACCCAGGCGACCAGGGTCGCAATCTGTTTTTCGGTCAGCACGCGCGGGTTGCGGAACTCGCCGTAATGCGGGTCGGCGTTCCAGGGCGGCATGTGGCGCAGAGCCACCTGCTGCTTAATCGAGCGAGCCCATGGTCGGGCATCCTTGTAGGACAGCAGCGAGAAGGGTGCGACTTCGCCGGGGCGGTGACAGTAGGCGCAGTGCTCGAACACGATGGGGGCGACATCCTTCGTGAACGTCACCTCGCGTGCTCCCGCATCCTGGCCGGTGATCGCCAAGGGATGCACCGCCGTGGTGAGCAGCGCGAGTCCCCAGCACGCCAGCAGTCGTCGCATCACAGCCTCCTGATTGACAGCGGAGTGATTTTACGCGGGCTCGCAGCCTCCGGCGTCCTTTTCTGACCGACGGGACGAGGTCAGCGGAACCATCGCCTGATCGGCTCGAGCTCTGCCGCGTCAGTCTCGCCTACCTTCAGGGGCGTGACCGAGACATAGCCGTGCTCGACTGCCCAGACGTCGGTGCCCTCCGGACCTGTCGCGCCTTCCTTGTAGGTGTTCCAGTAGTACAGGCGCCCGGTCTGCGGGTGCTGCATCTCGGGGAAGGTTTCGACGCCGCCGCGCACCGCCGCCTGCGTCGTCACCTGGTATCCCTTGTAACCGCTTTCGGGCTTGGCCGGCACGCTGACGTTGAGAAAGGTGTTGCGCGGCAGGCCGAACTGCTTCACGCGCCGTGCGACGCCCAGCACTTCCTCGGCCGCCGCGATCAGGTCACGCGGGTAGCCCGCTTCGGCGAGGGAGGTCGCGATCGCCGGGATGCCCTGCATGGCCGCCTCGCGCGCTCCGCCTGCGGTCCCTGAGAGATAGCTGTCGAAGCCGATGTTCAGCCCACGGTTGATGCCGGTCACCACCAGGTCTGGCCGCGGCGTGACGATATTGTAAAGCGCCACTTTCATGGTACTCACCGGCGTCGCGGTCAGGCCAATCGCCTTGAGGCCGTTCGGCAGCACGATGTCGTCCCGGAAGATCGGCTCGCTGATGGTGATCGAGTGCCCCTTGCCGCTCTGATTGTCAGCGGGCGCGACGATGGTCACATCGCCAATCGCCTGCAGCACCTGGGCGACGGCCGCCATTCCGGGCGCCCGTACACCATCGTCGTCACTGACGAGGATCCGGTACGAAGGAGCGGGCTGCTGCGCCGCGACCGGCGCCAGCAGGCAGGCCGCGAGGAACGCGGCGAGAACGACACGGAAGCTGCGCATCCGCCGAGATTATCAGAAGGAGGCGATAGAACGGCGGTGGGCGCTGCGGTAGACACCCCACCCGACCCCCCCGAGCAGGAGCAGCGGCAGCAACGGCGCGAGCAGCGCCACCATGCCGGCGATGAATGCGCCGGCAATCGCTACCATCGCGACCAGCATGAACACCGGGGTGAAGAGCAGGCGGAACAGCCCGCGGAGCAGGCCGAAGGTCAGCTTGAACAGCAGCCGGAACGGCAGCATCACCAGCCAGAGCAGGGCGCCGATGACGAAGCCGAGGAAGGTGAAGGCGGCGCCGACGACGAGCGCCGCGATCACGAGCAGGCCCAGGAACAGGAGGACGCTCATCCTGTTCCCGCATTACGCAGGGATGTTGAAGAAGGTTCCGCGCCGCTACTTGGAGGGGCGGTTGTGGCCGATGTCGTAGAGCACGAGCCCGCGCCGCACCTCTTCCATCGCAACGCGCTCTGGCTTGTGTGGCGGGATGCGGTGCGGATCGTGTTCGGGGTCGGTTTCGCTCAGGCGGGGCGTGGCACCGCGACGGAGCTGCTTCGCCCGCATCGCCGCGATGTCGACGTAGAGGAAGCGGCTTTCAATTGGCGGTGCCTTCGGACGTGGCTCCGGGGTCTCGGACTCGGCAGTGGGCTGGAGCTCGTCGTTGGTTTCGTCCATGTGAACTCAGCCTAACATGAGGGACGCCGCCGGGCGCGGTTTTTACCCCGATGGCGAAAGCCACACCCGGCGTCCCTTGTCCTTACGCAGCGACTTCGATGTTGATGGTGCGCGGCTTTGCTTCCTCGCGGAACGGCAGCCGGACCGTCAGCACGCCGTTCTTGTACTCGGCGCTCACCTTGGACGCATCCACCGTGTTCGGCAGCGAGAACGAGCGATTGAAGGTGCCATAGCTGCGTTCGATGCGGCGGTACTGCTCCTCCTTGACGTCGCCCGGCAGCTTCCGCGTCCCCTTCAAGGACAGCGTGTTGTTCTCGACGGTGACTTCGATGTCCTCACGCGTCATGTCGGGCAGCTCGGCCTTGATGACGAGGTCGCGCTGCTCGTTCTCGAAGATGTCAACCGGCGGCACCCAGTTGCCGCGCGCGCTCACATCGTCGTCGCGGAGATACACATCACCGAACAGCCGGTGCATGCGGTCCTGCAGCGTCGCGAACTCACGGAACGGGTCGTGTCGGGTAATGGCCATCTCTGTGCTCCTCTCTTCAGTTTGCAGTCTTCAGTGTTCGGTCTTCAGTTCCTGAACTACGCCTCGACAACTTCGCCTTCGACGACGTCGTCGGTCTTCGTACCGGTGTTGGCGGCGGTGCCACCTGCCGCCGGCTGCTTGTCGAGCCGCTCGGCGAAGGTGTGCGACGCCTTCTGCAGTTCTTCCGTCGCCCGCCGAATGGCGGCGATGTCGTCGCCCTGCACTGCGGTCCGCGCCGCAGCAATCGCCGCCTCGACATCGCTGAGGTCGCCCGCCGGCACGCGATCCCGGCTTTCGTTCACGGTCTTCTCGACCGAGTAGGCCAGTGAATCTGCCTGGTTGCGGGCGTCGATCAGCTCGCGTCGTGACTTGTCTTCCGACGCGTGCGCTTCGGCGTCCTTCACCATGCGTTCGACTTCGTCCTTGTTCAGGCCGGACGAGCCGCTGATGGTGATCTTCTGCTCCTTGCCGGTGGCCACGTCCTTGGCCGCGACGCTGACGATGCCGTTGGCGTCGATGTCGAAGGTGACCTCGACCTGCGGCACGCCGCGGGGTGCCGGCGGCAACCCGACCAGCTGAAAGCGTCCGAGCGTGCGGTTGTCACGCGCCATCTCGCGCTCGCCCTGCAGCACGTGCACTTCGACGCTCGTCTGGTTGTCGGTCGCGGTGGAGAACGTCTCGCTCTTGCGGGTCGGGATCGTGGTGTTGCGCTCGATCAACCGCGTCATCACGCCGCCGAGCGTCTCGATGCCCAGTGACAGCGGCGTTACGTCGAGCAGCAGCACGTCCTTGACCTCGCCCTTCAGCACGCCACCCTGGACAGCCGCGCCGATGGCGACGACCTCGTCGGGGTTGACGCCCTTGTGCGGGTCCTTGCCGAAGTACTCCTTGACCAGCTGCTGCAGCCGCGGAATGCGTGTCGTCCCGCCGACGAGCACGATCTCGTCGATGTCCGACGGCTTGAGTCCGGCATCTGCCAGCGCCTGCCTGACCGGCGCCATCGAGCGCTGGAACAGATCGTCGGCGATCTGCTCGAACTTCGCCCGGGTCAGCTTCATCTGCAGGTGCTTCGGCCCGGTCTGGTCGGCCGTCACGAACGGCAGGTTGATCTCGGTCTCGAACACGGTCGAGAGCTCGATTTTTGCCTTCTCCGCCGCTTCCTTCAGCCGCTGCAGCGCCATCCGATCCCTGGCGAGATCGACGCCGTCGGTCTTCTGGAACTCGGCGGTCATCCAGTCGATGATGCGCTGGTCGAGGTCGTCGCCGCCGAGGTGGGTGTCGCCGTTGGTCGCCTTCACCTCAACGACCCCGTCCCCGACTTCGAGGATCGAAATGTCGAAGGTGCCGCCACCGAAGTCGTAGACGGCGATTTTCTCTTCCTTCTTCTTGTCCAGCCCGTAGGCCAGCGCCGCGGCGGTCGGCTCGTTGACGATGCGCAGGACGTTGAGGCCGGCGATCTTGCCGGCGTCCTTGGTCGCCTGCCGCTGCGCGTCGTTGAAGTACGCCGGCACGGTGATGACCGCATCGCTGACCTTCTCACCGAGGTAGTCCTCGGCCGCCGTCTTCAGCTTCTGCAGAATCATCGCGGAGACTTCGGGCGGCGAATATTTCTTGCCGCGCACCTGCACCCAGGCATCTCCGTTATCCGCCTTGACCACCTGGTACGGGACGCGCGAGAGCTCCTGTGTCACCTCGCCGTACTTCCGTCCCATGAACCGCTTGATCGAGAAAACCGTGTTTTCCGGGTTCGTCACGGCCTGCCGCTTGGCGACCTGCCCGACCAGCCGCTCACCGTCCTTGGCAAAGCCGACCACCGAGGGGGTCGTCCGCGCGCCCTCCTGGTTGACGATGACAGCGGGCTCGCCCGCGTCCATGACCGCGACGACCGAGTTGGTCGTGCCGAGGTCGATACCGATGACTTTGCTCATGTCTTCTCCTGCGCCGGGGATTGTCCCGCGCCCGAAAAATACTAACACGATATGAGTGACTGTCAAGCAGGTGATATTAGCCGTTAAGACTCATATTACCGAATAGGCTTTCCGGTGCGGCCAGCTACATGGACGAACAGCAAAGCCATCTCTGGGAGAGAATCACGCCGTGGACGAGGGACGCGGGCTGGAGGACAGGATCAGCCGGCTTGCCGCCGAGCGGGTGGCCGGGGCGTCGGAAGTGCTCGACGAGGTGCTGGCGATACTCGGCACGTGCCTGCGTGACGGCCACCCGGTGCTGCCGGTCGCGCGGGCACTCTGTCACGCCCAGCCCAGCATGGCCGCGGTGTGGTCGGCCGCGCTCGAGGCCATTACCGCAGATGAAGACGGAGACCTGCCGCGATTCGAGCGGTTCGTCGCGCGGGTCGGGCGCTCGGCAGCAGCCGTCGCCCGCTCGGCGGCGGAGTTCCTGCTGCTCGGCAGCTCTGCTGGGGAGCGCGCCGCCGGCGCGACGAGTGGCACCTCCCTGCTGCGCGTCCTCACCGTGTCCGCAAGCGGGACGGTGCTTCGGACCATCGAGGCGCTGCGCGCCGTGCGCGACGTCGAGGTGTTGTGCAGCGAGAGCCGTCCCGCCCTCGAAGGGCGCCGCCTTGCTGCCCGCCTTGCGGCGAGCGGCGTTCCGGTCACCTGCTTTGCCGACACGGCGATTGCGCACGCGCTGCTCGCCGCCGACGTCGTCGTGCTCGGGGCCGACGCCGTGTCGCCCGACTGGTTCCTCAACAAGAGCGGCAGCTGGATGCTGAGCGCCGCAGCGATGCAGCACGGTGTCCCGGTCTACGTCGTGGCCACCCGGGAGAAATTCGTTGACGCCGATCTGGCGTTGCGGCTGACGATCCGCGACGAGGCGGGCGATGAGGTCTGGGCATCGCCGCCGCCAGGCGTCACCATCCAGAACCGCTATTTCGAACGCACGCCGCTCGATCTCGTCAGCGCCGTGATCACCGACACCGGCACGTTCGGCCCGGCGATGGTGCGCGACGTCTGCGCCGCGACGGGGTCCCGCGCGCGGGCAGCCTTACTCGGCTGATGGACCAGGCAGACTCGAGGCGTCGGCGCCTGGCCGCCACGCTCGCCGGCGGCGCGCTGGCCGCCGACTACCCCCGCGCCCGGCATCCCAGCTACCATAGCCAGCAGTGGCGCAGTTTTCCTTTCTGCCGGCGAGTGAATCGCGCGACCTGGCCGACGACATCCGCGAGCTGTTCGATGACCTGGCCACCAGCCTCAAGCACGAGCAGCGCGCTTATTCCGGCGAATGCCACCCGACGCTGGACGTGCTGGAGACCGACACGGCGGTGGAAGTGGTCGTCGACGTGCCGGGCGTGCCTCGCGATGCGCTGCGCATCGTCTTCCGCAGCGGTGTGCTGATCGTCGCCGGCGAAAAGGCGCCCGCCCCGACCGGCGCGCAGCAGAGCTATCACCTGGTCGAACGCGAGTTCGGCCGCTTCGCCCGCGCGGTGCGGCTCGCCGGCGCCTTCGACATCCAGCAGGCGCGCGCCTCGCTGCGCGATGGCGAGCTGAAGATCACGCTGCCGAAGATCGAGGAACGGCGCGGCCGTGCCTGCGCGATCCCCGTCACCAGCGCCACCCCTGCGACCGCGCCGGCGTCGCGATGAAGATCCTCTTCATCGGTGACATCGTCGGCCGCCCCGGCCGCGAACTGGTCCGCAAGGGCTTGCGTGCGCTGATCGCGCATCACGGCATCGACCTGGTCATCGCCAACGCCGAGAACTCGGCCAACGGCTTCGGCGTGACGCGCGATATCGGCGTCACGTTGCTGGAGCTCGGTGTCGACGTGATGACGTCCGGCAATCACATCTGGGACAAGAAGGAAGTCATCGAGTACATCGGCCACGAGCCGCGCCTGCTCCGTCCGGCGAACTACCCGGCCGGTGTGCCGGGACGCGGTTCGTACGTGGCACAGACCAGCGATGGCCGGGCGGTCGGCGTGATCAACGTGATGGGGCGCGTGTTCATGCTGAACATCGACGATCCGTTTGCCGTGGTGCTGCGCGAGATCGAAGCGATGCGGCACCGCACCAAGGTCATCGTCGTCGACTTCCATGCCGAGGCAACGAGCGAGAAGGTCGCGATGGGCTGGCACCTCGATGGCAAAGTGACGCTGGTCGTCGGTACGCACACGCACGTCCAGACCGCCGACGAGCGCATCCTGCCAAACGGCACCGGCTATCTGACGGATGCCGGGATGACCGGACCGCACGACTCGATCATCGGCATGGAGCGCGAGCCGTCGCTCGCCCGTTTCCTCAATGGCATGCCGTCCCGCTTCGAGCCGGCCACCGGCAATCCGCGCCTGAACGGCATCGTGGTCGAGGCCGACGACAAAACGGGCCGCGCCACCGCCGTGACGCGTATCAGCTACTCTGACAAGCAACTCGATGACCTCGCTGTTCGACCTGCCGTTCGAGGAACCGGAACCGGAACCGGAGCCTGAGGCACCGCCGGCCGCTGCGCCCATCCCGGCGCCGCCGGTCGCGACACGGCGCGTCCTGACGGTGTCGGAGCTGACCGGCCGCATCCGCACGGCGCTCGAGGCGGAGTTCTTCGAGCTCTGGGTGGAAGGCGAGCTCTCCAATTGCCGGGTCTGGGGCGGCACGGGTCACATGTACTTCACCCTGAAGGACAGTGGCGCGCAGATCAAGGGCGTGATGTTCCGGTCGTCCCTGGCCAGGCTGCGCTTCAGGCCGCAGGATGGGCTGCGTGTCGTCGCGCGCGGCCGGGTCAGCGTCTATGACCCCAAAGGCGAATACCAGATCGTCTGCGAACACCTCGAGCCCGAAGGGCTCGGTGCGCTGCAGCTCGCCTTCGACCAGCTGAAGGCGCGGCTGGCCAAAGAGGGGCTGTTCCGCGAAGATCGCAAGCGGCCGCTCCCCGGCCTGCCGCGGAAGATCGGCGTGGTCACCTCGCTCGACGGCGCCGCGGTGCGCGACATCATCAAGGTGCTGCGCCGCCGCTACGCCAACGCACACATCGTGATCCGGCCGACCCGCGTCCAGGGCGAGGGCGCCGCCCTCGACATCGCCCGCGGCCTGCGTGCGATCGCCAGGGTGCGCGGCGTCGACGTGGTCATCGTCGGCCGCGGCGGCGGCTCGATCGAGGACCTCTGGGCCTTCAACGAGGAAGTGGTGGCGCGGGCGATCGCCGGGTGCCCGGTGCCGACCATCTCCGCCGTCGGCCACGAGACCGACGTCACCATTGCCGACTTCGTCGCCGACGTGCGGGCACCGACCCCGTCCGCGGCGGCGGAGATGGTCGTGACGCGCAAGGACGACTACTGCGCCCGGATCGATCGGCTGGCGCATCGCGTGACCACGGCGATGACGTCGCGTCTGCACCGGCTGGAATCGCGCCTGCGCGCCCTCGAAGCACGCCCGGGCTATGCCGGCGCGCATGGCCGCATCGCGATGCGCGGACGCCATGCGGCCGACCTGACGCACGAACTCCGTCGGGCGATGCGCGCGCGGCTGGCCGGGCGCGACCGCCGCTACCGGTCGCTGCGGCTGACGCTGGAGACCTTCGATCTGCGACGGCGGCTCGGCGCGATACGGGCGCGGCTCGCCGGCGCTGACGGTAAACTGGCGGCAGCGCTGACGCGGCGGCAGCATCTGTCGGCGGCGCGGCTCGGAGCCGCCGCGGCCCGCCTCGACAGCCTGAGCCCGCTGGCCGTGCTCGGCCGCGGCTACGCCGTGTGCTGGAACGCGGACCGCACCCGCGTCATCCGCAACGCTGACGAGGTCAAGCCAGGCGACCGCGTGCGGGTGACCCTCGACGCCGGCGAACTGCAGTGCGACGTGGCCGACAGTCGACCTGAGGGGACCCGCCACGTCGGCAATTAGCTGAACTCTCGCAACTATGGACCCAACCATCAAGGATTTCGAGGGCGCCATCGCCGAGCTCGAGACCATCGTCAGGAAGCTCGAAGAAGGCGACCTGCCGCTCGAGGGCTCGCTGCAGCTGTACGAACGCGGTGTGCAGTTGTCGCGCTTCTGCCACGCGCAGTTGGAACAGGCGGAGCGGCGTATCGAGATTCTCAACGAGCGCGGTGAGCTCAAGGCGGCCCCGGCCGCGTTCGGCGCCGATGACAAGTCGTAAGTGACTGCCCCGGACGCGTCGCTGGACGAGTACATCGAGGGCCGCCGCGCCGACGTCGAGGCTGCGCTGACCGCGATCCTGCCGGCGCCGCCGGTGTGCCCGTGGGTGCTGGCCGACGCCATGCGCTACAGCCTGACCGCGGGCGGCAAGCGGCTGCGCCCGATTCTCTGCCTGGCCAGCGCGGATGCAGTCGGCGGCGAGCGGGCGCTGGCGCTGCCGGCGGCTTGCGCGGTCGAGCTGATTCACACCTACTCCTTGATCCACGACGACCTGCCGGCGATGGACAACGACACCATGCGGCGCGGCCGGCCGACGCTGCACGTCGTCGCCGGCGAGGGGATGGCGATCCTCGCGGGCGACGGCCTGCTCACCGAGGCATTCAACCTGCTGACGCGCGAACCGCGCGGCTCACGATCCAACCCTCGCCGCGCGCAAGCTGCGCGTCATCGACGTCATCTCGACGGCCGCCGGCCCGCCGGGATGGTCGGCGGCCAGGCGATCGACCTCGCCGCGGTGACGCCCTCGCCACTCGGCACCGTGCAGCCGCCACTCGATCAACAGTCGCTGCAGATCATGCACGCCAAGAAAACCGGCGCGCTGATCCGGGCGGCGGCGATCGCCGGCGCGATCATGGGTGGTGGCGACGAAGCGCAAATCAGCGCCATCGACCGGGCCGCCGCCGAGTTCGGGCCTTGCCTTCCAGATCGTCGACGACGTGCTCGACGTCGAAGGCGCGTCGTCCGATCTCGGCAAGACGGCAGGCAAGGACGCCGCGGCAGGCAAGCCGACCTATCCGTCGCTGTTCGGCGTCGAGGTCTCGCGCCGCATGGCCGGGGAATGCCTGCAACGCGCCGAGGCTGCGCTCGCCGACGCCGGAATCGCCGACTCGCACCTCCCCGGACTCGGCCGATGGATCGTCGGCAGATCAAGCTACGTGCCCATTGAAGATCCGCCTCGATCAGCTCGTCGTCGAGCGCGGGCTGGCGCCGTCGCGGGAACGGGCGCGGGCGCTGATCCTGGCCGGCCAGGTGATGGTGGACGGCCGTCCGGCGCCGAAGGCGGGGACGGCCGTCGACGCCGACGCCGCGCTCGACGTTGCTCGTGCCGGATCACCCGTACGTCGGCCGCGGCGGCCTCAAGCTGGCGCACGCACTCGACACGTTCGGCATCGCCGTCGAGCGGCCGCGACGGCGCTCGACATCGGCGCGTCGACCGGCGGCTTCACCGACGTGCTGCTGCAACGCGGCGCGCGTCGGGTCGTGGCGCTCGACGTCGGCCACGGCCAGCTCGACTGGAGGCTGCGCAACGACCCGCGCGTCGTGGTCATCGAGCACTTCAACGCCCGTCACCTGACGCTCGCCGACCTGCCCGGCCCGCGTCGACCTCGTCGTCATCGACGTGTCGTTCATCTCGCTGCGCCAGATCCTGCCGGTGCGTGCCGCCGCTGCTGCGGCCCGGCGCCGATGTCATCGCGCTGGTCAAGCCGCAGTTCGAAGCCGGCCGCGACGAGGTCCGGAAAGGGCATCATCCGCGATCCCCGCGTGCACGCGCGCGTGCTCGAGCGAGGTAGCGGCCGCAGGCGCTGAGGTAGGATTGTCGCCGCTGGCATCGACGCCTTCGCCCATTACCGGCCAGAAGGGCAACGTCGAGTTCCTCCTCCACCTCCGCCCACGCCATGAGCGCCACCATCACACGCGTCGGACTCGTCGCCAAGCGCGGCCTGCGCGCCGCACGCGAACACCTCGATCGCCTCGGCGTCTGGCTCGGCGAGCACGACATCGAAGCCGGTCTACGAAACCGAGACCGCCGGCGCTGACGCGGCCGTCGGCCGGCAGCGGCCGCCGCGCTCGCGCGAGGAGCTGCCGCGCGACGTCGACCTGGTCGTCGTGCTCGGTGGCGACGGCACCCTGCTCAGCATGGCGACGCGCATCGCCCAGGCCGGGCGCGACATCCCGATCCTCGGCGTCAATTTCGGCAGCCTCGGCTTTCTGACCGAGACGCGCATCGACGAGCTCTACACGTCGCTCGAATCGGTGGTCGAACGGCACCGCCGTCGATCGACGATCGCGCGATGCTGCGGCCGACGCCTACCGCAATCGCGAGCAGTTCGACAGCCGCGTCGTCCTCAACGACGTCGTGTTCACGAAGGCCGCGCTCTCGCGCATCATCGAGCTGTCGGTCTCGGTCAGCGACCGGGCCGGTGACCAAGGTCAAGGCCGACGGCCTGATCATCGCCACCGCCACGGGATCGACCGCCTACAACCTTGCCGCCGGCGGACCGATCGTGCACCCGCACGTCGACGCGCTGGTGCTCACGCCGATCGCACCGCACACGCTGACCAACCGGCCGATCGTCATCCCCGGCACCGACGATCGTCGAGGTCCGCCCGCAGATCGATCCGGACACCGGCGACGACATCTTCGTCACCTACGACGGCCAGTCCGGCTACCCGCTGCAGAAGGGCGACATGGTCCGCGTGCGCAAGTCGGAGCGGAAGCTGCGGTTGATCAAGGCCCCGGCGCGCAGCTACTTCGAGCGTGCTCCGCGAGAAGTTGAAGTGGGGCGAGCGCTGATTGCGGTCTCCCCTGCCGCCTACTCGAGATAGGCGGGGGCTTTCGGCAAGCCGGCGTGCGTCGGGATGTCGTGCTCGATCCAGAGCTGCGCGCCGGTCTGCTTGAGGAACGCCTCGAGTTTGGCTCGCGTCGCACGTGATTGCTCGACGTTGAATTCGAAGCGTGGCATCTTGCCGGTGGCGCGCTCCTCCGGGTAGTGGTAGAGGTCGCCGGCCAGCAGCACCGGGCCGCGACGGGCGGTGCGCACGAAGAGGACCTGGTGTCCCGGCGTGTGCCCGGGAGCGCTCTTGATGACGACGCTGCCGTCGCCGAACACGTCGAAGTCTTCGTTCTCCAGCAGCTTGGTCTTCGCGGTTTTCAGGGCCGTGAAATGCGCCGGCTGCATGATCGAGACAGGCGTGTCGGCAAACATCACTTCGCGGTCCGCCTTCTGCACGATCCAGGTGGCACCGGCAAAGGCGTTGGCGTTTGCCGTGTGATCCGAGTGGTAGTGCGACATCGCGAACCAGGTGATGTCGCCCGGCTGGTAGCCGGCGGCCGCCAGCTGTGGCAACAGCGGCTTTTCCGCGGTGGACACCCCTTCCTTGACGGCGCTGCCGTCCGCCGGGAACAGCGCGTCGGGCACGACGCCGCTGTCGAACATCAGCGTGCCACGCGGATGCACCACGAGGTACGACTGCACCGTGAAGTTCGGCTCCTTCACCTCGTTCTTCTCGAAGCCGAACAGCTTGGTGTCGAGGCCGCGGATCGAACCGTTGTCGAAAACATAGAGCCGCGGCGAGGTCGGCGCGGCGGGACGAGGCTGCGCGCCGAGCGGCGACAACGCCAGCATGAGCGTGACGGCAGCGAGTGGCAGCAGCAGTCTCTTCATGGCGGGGGATGCTACTCGCGGGAGCCCGGCCGGGCAAGGAGGAACGGTGCCGGCCGCTGGTGATGCTGTCGACGCTGTCTATCGGCTGCCGCGCGGGGTCTATCGGCTGCCGGGCGGCCGTGTGTTCCCTGCACCCTGCTCCCTGGCTCTCTGCTCGGCCCGGCGCTGGTTCCTGAAATACTCCACCTGGAAGCGCTGCACGTTGGCGTTGTGCTCGGCGAGCGTCTCGGCGAAGACGTGCGAGCCGTCGTTCCGGCTGACGAAGTACAGGAACTTGACGTCGGCTGGCGCGAGCGCCGCCTCGAGCGAGGCCTTGCCTGGCGACGCGATCGGACCAGGCGGCAGGCCGGGATACCGGTAGGTGTTGTATGGCGAGTCGAAGTCCAGATCGGCGCGCCGGATGTTCCCGTCGTACCGGTTCGCCCGTTCGAGCGCGTAGACCACCGTCGGGTCCGCCTGCATCGGCATGCCGATCCGAAACCGGTTGCGGTAGACCGCTGCGACCACCGGCCGCTCGTCCTCCTTGCCGGTTTCCTTCTCCACCAGCGCGGCCAGCGAGACCACCTGGCGCACGCTGAATCCCTGGTCCGCCGCGGTGCGGCGCATCTCTTCCGTGAAGATGGTGCGGAACCGTTCGACCATCAGTCCGACCAGCTTCGCCGCCGGGGTGCCGCGCGGCAGCGTGTAGGTTTCCGGAAACAGGTAGCCTTCGAGATCACGGGCCACCGGGTCGAGATCGGCGATCAGCGACACGTTCTGCGCTGCGTTGATGAACTCGGCGCACGGCCAAAGCCCTTCGACTGGTAGATTTCTGCCATCTCCCGCACGCGCAGCCCTTCGGGGAAGGTGACGCGCCGGCCGTAGACCTCGCCGCGCGCGAGCTTTTCGACCACCGCGACGGCGCTAATCGGCCGGTCGAAGCGGTACTCGCCGGCCTGCAATCCGCGCGAGTTGCCGGTGTACCAAAGGGCGCCACGAAACACGAGATTGTCGCTGACCACGCCGGCCTCGACCAGGCGCCGGCCGATCTCGGCGGTGCCCGCCCCCGGCGGCACCTCGACGAAGCGCTCGTTCCCCTCGTAGCCGCGGTGCGCCTCCGTGATCCGCACCCAGCCGATCGTGCCGAGCAACACCGGGATGCCGGCGAAGACGATGAAGAAGAAGACGAAGGCGACGGCGAGTTTCCGTTTCCTGGTCAGCATTCAGTAGAGGTCCGGTTCTGCCTGGGGCCGCAGGGCGGCTGTCGAGATAATCCTGCAGGATGATCGCCGCGGCCGCCGCGTCGATCTGCTGTTTGCGCACGCGCCAGTCCTTCTCGCGCATCGCCAGGCGGCTCTCCGCCTCGCGGCTGGTCAGGCGCTCGTCCTGCAGCACGATCGGCAGGCCGGTGCGCGCGCCGAGTTGCGACGCAAACGCCTCCACACGATCAGTCATCTCGGTGCGGGAGCCGTCCAGGCGGCGCGGAAGGCCAATCACCACCACCGCGACGTCCTCATCCTCGGCGGCCAGGCGGTCGATCTCGGCGGCAGCGGACTGCACGGCGGCCGGGCCGAGTGCCTTGCACGGCACGACACCGACAGGACGTGCGAGCGTGCGACTTGGATCGCTGATCGCGACGCCAATTCGCCGTGCGCCGATGTCGAGGCCGACAATGCGTGTCACGCCGTATAATTCTCGCACTCCCGAGCGTTGCTCGCACGCGCGTCGTCGCGGGCGGTTCAGCCTGGTGACCACACCCTTCACCACGAATCCGTGCTCACGCTGCTCCTGGCCGGTGCAGCGGCGATGGCCGGGCACGCGCAAGACGCGGCGCAGGTCGGCGATCGGCTGCGCGGCCTCCAGCGCGAGGCGGAACAGCTGGCACGAGAGGCGCGGACGCTGGTCGGCGACCTGCGCCGCCTCGAGGTCGAGCGCGACCTCCGCCGCGCGGAAGCGGCACAGGCGGCACAAGCCGCAGCCGCCATGCGCGACGCGCTCGCCGCCGCGACCGGCCGGCTGGCCGCGCTCCAGGTGCAGCGGCAGGCCGAGGCGCCCGACCTGACAGCCCAGCTCGTCGACATCTATAAGCACGGCCGGGCCGGCTACGTCGAGGCGTTGATCGGTGCACGCGATCTGCGCGAGTTCGCCCGCGCCGCCCGCTCCCTGGCGGCGCTCCGCGCAATCGCCCAGCGGCGCCTGTCTCAGCACCGCCGGCGCTGGACGACATGGCGCGCGAGCGGGCCCAGATCGAACAGACAGCGGGCGAGCTGGCGACACGCGACGCCGCCGCCCGTCAGGCGAGCCTGGCTGCCGACCAGGCCGTTTCCTCCCGTGCCGCGCTGGCGCGGAGATCGATGCGCGCCGCGACCTGACGGCGCAGTACCTGGGCGAGCTGCAGGCCGTCTTCGAGCAGCTGCAGCGGCAGGTCGTTCCTGCCGGCGGCGAATCAATCGCTGTGCCGCTCCTTCCCTTCCGTGGCGCGCTCGACTGGCCGGTCGACGGGCGCGTCGTCGGCCGGTTCGCCGACCCGAACCGCCTCGGCGGTTCCGCCGCCAGAAACGGCATCGACATCGGTGCTGCGGCCGGTGCCCCTGCGCACGCCGTGCACGGCGGCGTCGCCAGCTTCGCCGGCGTGTTCACCGGCTTCGGCACTCTCGTGATCCTGGATCACGGCGCCAACAGCTACTCACTGTATGGCTACCTGGCGTCCACCCCCCTGATGCGGGGCGATCGGGTCGATGCGGGCGCGAACTCGGCCGGGTCGGCAGCGCACCCGGCCGGCCGCCCGCGCTCTATTTCGAACTACGTATCGACGGCCGTGCGGTCGATCCCGTACAATGGTTGCGGAAGAATTAGGGCACCTGGCGGTGCTTTTCAGGAGTGCCGAATGACCTCTCGCACCCGGCTCTGGGTCCTCGCGATCTCCACCCCGGTCATCGTCTTCGCCATCATCGGCGGCTATCTCGGCCAGGCGCATGGCGCCAAGGACGATACCTATCAGCACCTCCGAGTCTTCGAGGACGTCGTCGTCGCTGGTGCTCGAACAACTACGTCGAGGAGGTCGACGTGCAAGCAGGCGATGCGCGGCGCGATGCGCGGCCTGACCGACGGCCTCGATCCGGACAGCGCTTTCCTGACCCCCGAGCTCGTCAAGGCGTTCGAATCGAACGCCGCGGCCGGTCCGGCCGACGTCGGCCTCGAGCTGACGCGCCAGTACTACCTGCGCGTCGTGTCGTCCGCGCGGGACGGCTCGCCGGCGGCGAAGGCTGGCCTGCGCACCGGCGACTACATCCGCGCCATCGACGGCCGGGCCACCCGCGACATGTCGGCCTTCGAAGGCGATCGCGCTGCTGCAGGGCGCGCGCCGGCAGCAAGGTCACGCTGCTCGTCATCCGCGGCAACGCCGCCGACCCGCACGAGGTCACCCTGACGCGCGAGACGGCGTCGGCCGCCCCGAGCTCACGTCGCGGATGGCCGACGCCTCCACCGGCTACATCCGCGTCGTCGAGTTCACGACAGACTCGCGCGTCGCGGCTGAAGCAGGCGGTCGACGCGCTGACCAAGACCGGCGCCATCGCGCTACGTGATCGATCTTCGCGGCTCGGCGCGCGGCGATCTGGACGATGGGATCGCGGCGGCGCGGCTGTTCGTGCAAGACCGGCACGCTCGCGGTGCAAGCAGAGCAAGGCAGCGAAGGAAGACCGGTCGCCGCCGGCGGTGGCGATGGCGCGATCACCGCGCGCGTGGTGCTGCTCGTCGAACCAGGGCACCGCCGGGGCCGCCGAGGTGTTCGCCGCCGCGCTCGACGGCAACAGCCGCGCCGATCTGATCGGCGAGCGGACGCTCGGCCGCGCCGCGCGCCAGCGGCTGGTGAAGCTGCCGGACGGCAGCGGCCTGCTCCTCACCATCGCAGCGCTATCTGACGCCCGGCGAGCAAGCCAATCCACGAGAAGGGCCTCGAGCCCGACGTCGAAGTCGACCAGCCCGAGGTCGAGTTCGGCGCCGAGCCCGCCGACGACCGACGCTCACGCGCTGCGACCGCAGAAGGCCCTGACGAAGCGGCTGCTGCAACCGCAGCAACCGAAGGCCGCGTAGTCTTCCGCTTCTCTCGCTCCGCACTTCTCGCGGCTCGTTATACTGGGCGTTCGGTTCAAGCCTGCATTTCGCCATAGACAGGCGCGTAGCTCAGTTGGTTAGAGCGCCTCCCTGACACGGAGGAGGTCAGTGGTTCGAGTCCACCCGCGCCTACCACCACTTCGCAGGCGGCAGTGCAGTCGTAACGTGGCACGTGGCAAGTACGTAGCACGTCGCACTGCGACGTAAGCGTCACATTCACAGCCAGCCTTGAAGCCTCGCAACGACCTTCGTTGCCATGCGTGAGGTCACAGTCACCCTGCCGGACGGTTCCAGCCGCGCCGTGCCCAGCGGTACGCCGGTGCGCGACGTCGCGGCGGCGATCTCGCCACGGCTCGCCAAGGCGGCGCTCGCCGCGGTGGTCGATGACCGGCTGGTCGACCTCGACCTTCCCCCTGATCGGCGACGCACCGGTCCGCATCGTCACGCCGGAGAGCCCCGAGGCGCTGCCGCTGCTCCGGCACAGCACGGCGCACCTGCTGGCGGCGGCGGTGACCAACCTGTTTCCCGGGCGTCCAGTGCGGCATCGGTCCGGCCACCGACGAAGGGTTCTTCTACGACTTCGTCGTGCCGCGGCCGTTCGTGCCCGAGGACCTCGAGGCGATCGAGAAGAAGATGCGCGAGCTCGCGCAGCAGGATCTGCCCTACGAGCGGCAGATGTGGCCGCGCGACGAGGCAAGCGTTTCTTCGGCGAACGCGGCGAGCCGCTCAAGGTGCAGCTGATCGAGGAGAAGACCGAAGGCCAGTCCGAGGTGTCCTGCTACACCATCAAGGACCGCGAGACGTTCGTCGACTTCTGCGTCGGCCCGCACGTGCCGTCGACGGCAAGCTGAAGGCGTTCAAGCTGCTGAGCACGTCGAACGCCTACTGGAAGGGCGACGCGCGCAACCAGCCGATGCAGCGCGTCTACGGCACCGCGTTCGTGTCGGACAAGGACCTGCAGGAGCACCTGACCCGGATCGAGGAAGCGAAGAAGCGCGACCATCGGAAGATCGGCCGCGACCAGAAGCTGTTCATCTTCCATCAGTGGGCGCCCGGGCGCGACGTTCTGGCTGGCCAAGGGCACCACGCTCTGCAACACGCTCGCCGACTACATGCGCGGCGTGCTCTTCCCGGCCGGCTACGTCGAGGTCAAGACGCCGCTCATCTTCAACAAGGCGCTCTGGGAGACGTCCGGGCCACTGGCAGCACTACCGCCAGAACATGTTCCTCATCGAAGGCGGCGACGAGGAGAGATCGGCGCTCAAGGCGATGAACTGCCCCGGGCACATGCTCGTGTTCGGCAGCGAGACGCGCAGCTATCGCGACCTGCCGATCCGCCTCCACGAGCAGACCGCCGCTGCACCGGAACGAGGCGTCGGGCGTGCTCTCGGGCCTGACGCGCGTGCGCCAGTTCAGCCAGGACGACGCGCACTGCTTCGTGATGGAGTCGCAGATCGCCGAGCGAGGTCGAGCAGTTGCTGCGGCTGGTGCAGCAGGTCTACGGCGACTTCGGCCTGCGAGTACGCGGTCAAGCTGTCGACCCGTCCGGAGGAGTTCCTGGGCGAGATCGCGACCTGGGATCACGCCGAGGCCGCGCTCGAAGCAGGCGCTCGACAACGCCGGGCAGGCCTACACCCTCAACGAGGGTGACGGCGCGTTCTACGGCCCGAAGATCGACTTCGACGTGACCGACGCGATCGGCCGGAAGTGGCAGTGCGCCACCATCCAGCTCGACTACCAGATGCCGCAGCGGTTCGACCTGAAGTACATCGGCGCCGACAACGCCGAGCATCGCGCCGGTGGTCATTCACCGGGCCATTTTCGGCAGCTTCGAGCGGTTCCTGGCCCTGCTCATCGAGCACTACGCCGGCGCCTGGCCGCTGTGGCTGTCGCCCCGGTCCAGGTGCGCCATCCTGCCGATCGCCGATCGGCACCTCGACTATGCCGGCGAGGTGCGCGACCAGCTGGCCGCCGCCGGGCTTCGGGTCGAACTCGACGAGCGCGTGGAGAAGATTGGCTATAAGATTCGTGAGGCCCAGCTCCAGAAGATCCCGTACATGCTGGTGATCGGCGACCGGGAGGCTGCCGAAGCGGCCGTTGCGGTGCGGAGCCGGACCGCCGGAGACCTTGGCGGCCAGCAGCGTGGACGACGTTCCTGGAGACGGCGGCAGCGGAAATTGCCGGGAAATCAGCCGGTCCGATGGCGCCGGCCGTGGAATCGCAGACCTGCCTGGAGCTCGCCGGTCATGCTCGCACTGTTACGGATAGCCTCTGGCGCGGAAGACTCGTAGACTCGAGGACTCGCGTCCTAGAGATATCGGAGGACAGCTATCGCTTACGATCGTTCGCCCCGACGTGATGACCGCGTTCGTACCAACGAACGCATTCGGGTCCGCGAAATTCGCGTCATCGACGACACCGGACAGCAGCTCGGGATCATGCCGCCGCCGCAGGCCCTGACCATTGCCCGTCAGAAGGGGCTCGACCTGGTCGAGATCTCTCCGACGGCCGTGCCGCCGGTCTGCCGGATCATGGATTTCGGCAAGTACCAGTACCAGGAGCAGAAGCGCTCGCGCGAGGCCAAGAAGCACCAGCGCGTGATCGAGGTCAAGGAAATCAAGTTCCGGCCGAAGGTCGACGAGCACGACTACGACTTCAAGAAGAAGCACATCGAGCGCTTCCTGGCGGACGGCGACAAGGTCAAGGCGACGATCTTCTTCCGCGGCCGCGAGATGGCGCACCCGGAGATCGGGCGCCGCATCCTCGAGCGGCTGATCGCCGACCTCGGCGACCAGGCGATCGCCGAGACGATGCCGCGGCAGGAAGGCAACCAGATGCACGTCATCCTGAGCCAGCAAGGCGGGACGCAAGAACGCGCCGAAGGCCGAAGCGCCGGACGCGACGAGCGCCGGCGCCGAACCGGCACGACGACGGAAGAGCAGTAGACGGCACGCCAGAGCGGAGCGGCGAAGACGAGGACAGCCGACCGCAGACCGTAGACCGCGAGACGACGACATGCCAAAACTGAAGACACACCGGGGCGCCGCCAAGCGCTTCAAGAAGACCGGCAACGGGCAAGATCGTCCGCGCCAGGCGTTCAAGCGCCACATCCTGACGAGCAAGACGACGAAGTCGAAGCGGCAGATGCGCGGCACGCAGCGAGGTGTCGGACCAGGACGCCCCGAAGCTGCACCGGATGCTGCCGTACAAATAGCGACGGGCAAAGCGGACAGTGAGGTCGCTGGATCTTCCAAGTCGCCGACAGGCGCACCCAATAGCGACGAGGACGACGATGCCGAGAGTCAAGCGAGGAACAGTTCGCCGCGCCAAGCGCAAGAAACTGCTGGCGCGCGCCAAAGGGTTCTACCAGACCAAGAGCAAGCTGTATCGCGCCGCCAAGGAGTCTGTCGACACCGCTGGCAAGTACGCCTTCGTCGGCCGCAAGAACAAGAAGCGCGACTTCCGCCGCCTCTGGATCGTGCGCATCAACGCCGCCGCGCGCGAGAACGGCATCACCTACTCGCAGCTGATTCGCGGCCTCAAGGCCGCGGGCAGCACGCTCGATCGCAAGATGCTGGCAGACCTGGCGGTCACGCAGCCCGCCGCCTTTGCCGCCGTCGCCGCGCAGGCGAAGGCCGCGCTCCCCGCGCCCGCCACCACGTAATCATCGATTCGTCACGCATGCCGCGGGACCTGGAGCCGATTCGCCCGGGTCCCGCGGCTACGATCTCCTTCCGATGTCTGACTCCACCCTCGACCACTCCACCGTCGACGCGCTCCGCCAGCAGTTCCAGGTGCGTCTCACCGCCGCCGGCAGCGACGCGGCGCTCAAAGCGCTCGACGACGAGTTCCTCAGCCGCAAGTCTGGCTCGGTCACCGCGCTGATGAAGACGCTCGGCACCCTGCCGCCCGACGCGCGGCGCGCAGTTCGGCGCGCTCGTCAACGCGCTGAAGCAGGAGATCGAAACGGCGCTCGACGAGAAGCGCGCCGCACTGTCCGCCAGCCGCCCGCCGGTCGGCGCCGTCGACGTCACGCTGCCCGGACGCGAGCTGCCGCTCGGCCGCATCCACCCGCTGATGCGCGTGCGGCAGCAGGTCGAAGACATCTTCACCCGCATGGGTTACGAGATCCTCGAAGGGCCGGAAGTCGAGGACGACTACCACAACTTCGAGGCGCTCAACATGCCGCCGGATCACCCCGCGCGCGACATGCAGGACACGCTCTACCTGGCGACGCCGATCGTCGGCGGCACCTGGGGCGCGCACCGCGGCGGCGCCCTCGGCGGCAGCGCGCCGGCGGCGCAGGTGCGCGCCGCAACGCTGCTGCGCACGCACACCTCGGCGATGCAGATCCGCTACATGAAGACGTTCCCGCCGCCGGTGCGCATCATCGTGCCCGGCCGCGTCTACCGTCGCGACAATCTCGACCTGACGCACACGCCGATGTTCCAGCAGTTCGAGGGGCTGGTCGTCGGCGAGGGCATCACGCTGGCCGACCTCAAGGGCACCTTCGAGGCGATGCTGACGCGAGCTGTTCGGCGACGTGCAACGTGCGGCTGCGTCCGAGCTTCTTCCCCTACACCGAGCCGAGCGCCGAGGTCGACATCAGCTGCCAGGCCTGCGGCGGCGTCGGCTGCAGCACCTGCAAGCACACCGGCTGGCTCGAGATCCTCGGCAGCGGCATGGTGCACCCGGCGGTGTTCGAAGCGGTCGGCTACGACCCGGAACAGGTCACCGGCTTCGCGTTCGGCATCGGCATGGAGCGTGTGGCGATGCTGAAGTACGGCGTCGACGACATCCGGCTGTTCTACGAGAACGACCTGCGCTTCCTCGAGCAGTTCCCCGTCCTTTCCTGAAGCCGCGTCATGAAGATCCTGCTCTCCTGGCTGCGCGAGTTCGTCGACATCCCGGCGACGGCCGACGAGATCGCCGGCGCGATGTCGGTGCGCGGCTTCGCCGTCGAAGGCATCGAGCCGCACGGCGACGGCGACGCCGTCCTCGACTTCGAGATCACCGCCAACCGGCCGGACTGCATGTCGGTCGTCGGCATGGCGCGCGAGGTGGCGACGGCGTACGGCGTGGCGCTCCGCCGCGCCGGGTCCGCGCTCGATCCCGCTGCGGCACCCGGCCTACGCACCGCCGGGTCCTTCGCCGACCGCGACAGCACGCGTAGGGCGGGTGCCGCGGATGGCGCAGCAGCGGACCCGCCGTCACGACAGGCCACTCGCCACCGATCACCCGGCCTGCGCAGCATCAACGACCGTCCCTGCGCATCACCATCGACGCCCCGGAGCTCTGCCCGCGCTACGTCGGCGCCGTCGCCGACGTCACTGTCGGACCCTCGCCCGAGTGGATGCAGCAGCGGCTCCGCGCCGCCGGCGTCCGCCCGATCAGCAACATCGTCGACATCACCAACTACGTGCTGCTCGAGCTCGGCCAGCCGATGCACGCGTTCGACTATGACAAGTTGGCGGCGCGGCGATCCGCGTGCGGACCGCCCGCACCGGCGAGCAGATCCGGACGCTCGACGGCCAGACCCGCGCGCTCACGCCGGACATGCTGGTGATTGCCGACGCGTCAGTGCCGGTCGCGGTTGCCGGCGTCATGGGCGGCGCCGATTCGGAAGTGACGGGGACCACCCGCACGATCGTGCTCGAGAGCGCGTACTTCAACCCGCTGTCGGTGCGGCGCACCAGCAAGAAGCTGGGACTGAAGACGGAGGCGAGCATGCGCTTCGAGCGCGGCGCCGACCCGTCGCTGCCGGCGGCGGCGATGGAGCGCGCCTGCGAGCTGCTGACCAGCTCGGCGCCGGCGAGGTGCGGGCGGCTGCGATCGACAGCTACCCCGCCGCGATCCCGCAGCGGACGCTGCGGCTGCGACGCGAGCGCATCGGCTGGCCTGCTTGGCGTCAGCATCCCCGACGCCGACGTGGAGCGTATCCTCGCCAGCCTCGGCTTCAGCCTGCAGCCGGTGGACGACGGCTGGGAGGTGACGGTGCCGACCCGTCGCGTCGACGTGGTGCGCGAGGTCGACCTGCATCGAGGAGATCGCGCGGCATTACGGCTTCGACCGCATCCCGGTCCGGTTCCCCGCCTTGGTGACGGCGCCGCCGCCGGTCGATCCGCGCATCACGCGCGCCCGGCAGCTGCGCAGCCTCATGACCGGCGCCGGCTTCTCCGAGGCGGTGACCTTCGGCTTCACCGGCCAGGCGGCCGCGGCACCGTTTGCGGCGGACGGCGGAAATCGTGCGCGATCGCCAACCCGCTGTCCGAGAACTTCGCCGTGCTGCGTCCCTCGCTGCTGCCCGGGCCTGATCGACGCCGTCGCGCACAACCGCCGGCGCGAGCAGCGCGACGTGCGGCTGTTCGAGGTCGGGGCCGCTTCTCAGCGCAGGCGGCGGCGAGCGCCGGGCGATCGCCTGCGCCTGGACCGGTGCCGCGACTGCCGATCACTGGAGCGGCGGCGCGCGCGACGTCGACTTCTTCGACATCAAGGGGGTGGTCGATCGCGTGCGCGCCGCGCTCGGGGTCGACGGCGAGGTTCGCCCCGCTGCCGACGCGTCCAGCTGGCTGGCCGCCGGCCGGGCCGCCGCGTTGTGGCACGGCGACCACGCGCATCGGCGTCTTCGGCCAGCTCTCGCCGCAGATCGCCGACGGCACGGACTGCCGGCCGCCGACGCGGTCTACGTCGCGGAGATCGATCTCGACGCGGTCGAAGGGTTGCGGCCAACGCGCGACGTCCAGCGTCGAACCGCTGCCGCGGTACCCGTCGGTGAACGCGCGACATCTCGATCCTGGTCGACGACACGCTGCCCGCGGCGACGCTGCGCGAGACGATCCGCGCCGCCGCGCCGTCGACCGCTGGTCCGCGTGCGCGAGTTCGATCGCTATCAGGGCAAGGGCGTGCCGGACGACAAGGTCAGCCTCTCGCTTGCGCCTCACGTTCCGTGCCGCCGACCGCACGCTGACCGACGCCGAGGTCCAGGGCGCGATGGATGCCGTGCTCGCCGCGCTGCGCGAGCACCACGACGCGGTGCAGCGGTAGCATCACCGGCACTTTTAGCTTTTGACCTTTCACTTTCTTCGTGGCACCATCTGCGCGGGCAACGTCTCCAACACCGAGGAACAGAGCGGATGGCAAAGCAGGCGGTGGCGCGTGCAGTGGATCTCGAACCGATCGATCGGCTCGAGGAGAAGGTCGAAGCGCTGGTCGGCATCGTCCACCAGCTGCGCCAGGAACAGTCGCGCGCGGCCGATGAGAACGCGCGGCTGACGCAGGAGATCGACGTGCTGCGTGCGCGCGTCTCCGACGCGGAAGTCACCGCCGCCGAGCTGACGACGATGCGCGACGAGCGCGAGGAGATCACGCACGCGCGTCGCCGAGATGCTGCAGCAGCTCGAAGCGATCTGAGCGCCGCTCGCCGCGCGTCAGGTTGTCCGCAGCCACCGCCGCGGCCGATACGACCCAGGGGAAGGACACGTCAGCAGATGGGCGCAACCGATGAGCAGCGTCGTCACCGTCGAAATCGCGGGGCAGCGGTACCCGATCCGCAGCTCGCTCGACGAGCGCTACGTCGCCGAGCTGGCTGCCTACGTCGATCAGAAGATGCGCGCGGCCTCCGACGCCGCGCCCAGCCAGCGACATGCTCGGCCTCGCCGTGCTCGTCGCCCTCAACATCGCCGACGAGTACTTCCGCGCCCGCGACCGGCAGTCCTCGGCGCACGGCGAGCTCAACGAGCGGGCCATGCGGCTCGAGCGCATGGTCGACGACGTTTTGTCGCAAGTCACTGCACGACAAGCGGTTAACGCGCCTTGACCCACCCCCTGCCGCACGCTAAGATTGCAGGCGCTCCTGCTTTGCTCGTGATGGTTTTTCGGAGGCTCGTCTGAGCCAACGTAACAACCAAGCGAGCCGCGAGGCCGCGTGTTGTGCATGCCTCTGTTCCGAGGAAGCCTGAAGCGCGGCCGATAACAGCGGCTCCACCTGCTTTCGCAGGTTCACTCGACCTCCCCACACGGCAAAGCGGGGCGTACTCCTCAGCGTCAGCCCGCCCCTCCCCCCAGGCGGTGTCCGACGCTGGCGCTCGTCTCCATCTTGCAGACATCCACTCTGTCCCCATCGGCGAGCGCGCGCTCATCGAACGCATCACCTCGCGGCTGGCCATGCCCTCGTGGGTGGTGGTCGGCCCCGGCGACGATGCCGCGGTCGTCAAGCCGGAGCGCGGCACCTCGACGTCTTCACGACCGACGCGCTGGTCGACGGCGTCCACTTCGACCGCCGGTTCGTGCCGCCTGACGCCATCGGACACCGCGCGCTCGCCGTCAATCTGAGCGACCTGGCGGCCATGGGCGCCAGGCCCCGCGCGGCGCTGCTGTCGCTGGTGCTGCCCGACGCATTCGCCGCGTGACGGAGGTCGACGGCCTGGTCGACGGCCTGCTCGCGCTGGCCGCGGCAGCATGGCGTGGCGCTGATCGGCGGCAACATCACCCGGACGCCCGGCCCGCTTGCTGATCGACGTGACGGCGATCGGCAGCGTGCGGCCGCGGCGGATCCTGACCCGCGCCGGCGCCAGGCCCGGCGACGAGGTCTATGTCACCGGCACGCTTGGCGACGCGGCGGTCGGGCTGGCAGGCGCTGCAGGATGCGGGCGGCGTCTGCCTACCCGGGGTTCGAACAGTGCACGGCAGCGGTACCTGCGGCCGGCGCCGCGAGTCCGCGCCGGGCGCCTGCTCGGCCGCAATCGCGCGGCCTCGAGCTGCATGGACCTCAGCGACGGCCTGGCCGACGGCGTGCGCCAGATCGCGCGCAGCGTCGGGCGTCGGCATGACGATCGACGCCGCGGCGCTGCCGATCGCCGCGCCCGCCCGCGCCTGGCTTGCGCGAGCGCGGCACGGATGCGCTCGCGCATGCGCTCAGCGGCGGCGACGACTACGAGCTGCTGTTCACCGTCCGGCCGGCGCACCGCGGCCGGCTCCGCGGCGTGCAGCAGCAGCTCGGCGATCTGCCGATGACCAGGATCGGCGTGGTCACCAAGGGGCGCGACGTGCGGCTCGAGCGACGGGAGCGGCGCCCGCGAGCTGCCCGCCGGCTACGAGCACTTCCGCTGAATGACAACGAATCCTCTCGCGCTCGAACTGGCGTAAGGCGATCGCGCTGCTCATCGCGATCGTCGCATTCGTGCTCGTCTACGAGACGCAGATGTTCGACTCGCAGTCAGCGCCCTGGCAGGTGATGGTCGGCAACAGCGCGCCGCAGCCGGGCGTCGAAGCTCAGTTTCGACGCCACCGCCTACTGCAAGGGCACGACGACCGCGTCGGGCGTGACGGTGCGCACCGGGATCGCCGCCGCAGACCCGCAGCTGCTGCCGGTCGGCAGCGTCGTCAACGTCGCGACCGGCGACCTGAAGTACAACGGCGTCTACACCGTCATGGACACCGGCCCGAAGGTGCAGGGGCGGCTAGCTCGACCTCTACATGTGGAGCTGCCACGAGGCGCTCAGCTTCGGCCGTCGCAAGCGTGCAGGTGACGGTGCTGCGTCTCGGCTGGGATCCGCGCGCCAGCGTCGCCCACCCTCATCGATCGCCTGTTCCGCCGCCGCGAGGCGGCCCGGCGCGTGCCGCCCGCCGACCCGCCGCCCCCCGCCGGTATCGCGCCGGACCCGCCGGTGCCCGAAGCAGGTGCCGGCGAGGCGCAGCCGCAAACGCCGGCGCCCGCTGACCCCGGCGTGGTCGAGCCTCCCGCCGCAAGACCGGAGTAAGTTGCCGGGTCCGCTGCGCGGCACCCGGCCTACGCGCTTCGCGGCACCCGCCCTACGCGCGGCGCGCGGCCTGCGCGCGTCCCGTTTCAGGTGGACCGCGTCGCCAGGGCGCCGCCCCCCTGGAACTGCAGCTGGTAGAGCCGGTGGTAGATGCCGCGCTGCGCCAGCAGCTCCTGGTGCGTGCCCGACTCGCGCAGCTCGCCCTTGTGCAGGACGAGGATCCGGTCCATGTCCTGGATCGTCGACAGCCGATGCGCGATGGCGATCGTCGTGCGGCCGCGCATCACGACCTTCAGCGCGTCGCGGATCAGCAGCTCGGTCTCGGTGTCGACGCTCGACGTCGCCTCGTCGAGGATCAGCACCGGCGGGTCGAACGCCAGCGCGCGCGCGAACGACAGCAGCTGCTTCTGCCCGACCGACAGCGTGGCGCCGCGCTCGGCCACCGGCGTGTCGCAGCCCTGCCGGCAGCCGGTCGACGAACGCGACCGGCGTGCACCGCGTCGACGGCGCGCCGCACCGTCTGCGTCGCTGATGTCCGCGTGCCCCAGCCGGACGTTGCCGGCAATCGTGCCGGAGAACAGGTGCACGTCCTGCAGCACCAGGCCGAACATCGCCCGCAGCGCCGCGCAGCGTCCATCGTCGCGGATGTCGACGCCGTCGATGGTGATGCGCCCCTGCTGCACGTCGTAGAACCGCAGCAGCAGGTTGACGATCGTCGTCTTGCCGGAGCCGGTGGCGCCGACGATGGCGACGCGCTGTCCGGGCAGCGACCTCGAACGAGACGTCCTTCAGCACCGGCTCGCCGGCGACGTAGGCGAACGTGACGTGCTCGAAGCGGATCGTCCCGACGCCTGCCGTGCCGGCACCGGCGAGCCGCCGGGCTGCCTGCGCCGCGACCGTCGCTGATGTCGACCGGCGTGTCGAGCAGCGCGAAGATGCGCTCCGACGAGGCCATCGCGCCCTGCAGCACGTTGAACTTCTCCGACATGTCGCTGATCGGCCGGAAGAAGCGCTGCGAGTACTGCAGGAACGCGACCAGCGACCCGAGCGTCAGCGCGTCCTGCACCACCCAGCCGCCGCCGACCCAGATGATCAGCGACGCCGCCAGCGCGCTGACCAGCTCGATCGCCGGGTAGAACACCGCGTAGTAGAAGATCGACTCGACGTTGGCGTCGCGGTGCGCGCGATCGATGTCGTCGAACGCGGCGAAGTCGCGCGCCTCGCGCCGGAACAGCTGCACCGTCGCCATGCCGGTGATGCGCTCCTGCAGGAACGCGTTGATGCGCGCGATCCAGGTGCGGACGGTGCGGTACGACTCGCGCACGTTGCGGCGGAACCACTGCGTGATCGAGCACGATCAGCGGCAGCACCGAGAACGCGACCAGCGCCAGCCGCCAGTCCATCCAGATCAGCACCGCCATGATGCCGAGCAGCGTGAACACGTCGCCGAACACCGAGACGACGCCCGACGTGAACAGCTCGTTGAGCACGTCGACGTCGGTCGTGACCCGCGTCATCAGCCGGCCGACCGGGTTGCGATCGTAGAAGCGGAGGTCGAGCCGCTGCAGGTGCCCGAAGATCTGCATGCGCAGGTCGAACATGATCCGCTGCCCGGTCATCTGCATCGTCCAGGTCTGGGCGTACTCGAGCGCGAACGACGCCGAGCAGCGTGGCCAGGTAGAGCACGGCGACGACGCCGAGCCCGGACAGGTCGCCGGCCGGGATGTAGCGGTCGATGACCAGCTTGGTCAGGTACGGCGGCGCCAGCTCGAGCACCGAGTGGCCGATGATCGCGACGATGCGCGCAGCGCGACCTGCGGCCGGTAGGCCGCAGGTAGCCGAGCAGCCGGCGCATCAGCCGCGCGTCGTACGCCTTGCCGAGTACCTCGTCGTCGTGTGCGTGCGGCCATCTACGAGGCGGCCAGCTCCTCTTCGAGCAGCTGCTTGCGATACAGCTCGGCGTAGAGGCCGTTCGAGCGCGCACCAGCTCGTCGTGCGTGCCGCGCTCGACGATGCGGCCCGCGTCGAGGACGAGGATCTGGTCGGCGCCGCGCACCGTCGAGATGCGGTGCGAGACGATGATCGACGTCCGCTGCGCGCATCACGCCGGCCAGCCGCTGCAGGATCTCCTCCTCGGTGTAGGTGTCCACCGCCGACAGCGCGTCGTCGAGGATGAGGATCGCCGGGTCGACCGCCAGCGCGCGCGCGATCGCGGTGCGCTGCTTCTGGCCGCCCGACAGCGTGATGCCGCGCTCGCCCACCATCGTGTCGTAGCCCTTGGGAAAGTCGGCGACGTCCTTGTCGAGCCGGGCACGTCGCGCGCCGCGCTCGATCCGCTCGCGGCCGGCGTCGCTCGGCGCGGCGCCGAAGGCGATGTTCTCGGCAATGCGTCGCGCTGAACAGGAACGGCTCCTGCGGCACGAAGCCGATGGCGCCGCGCAGCAGCGCCAGCGGGATGTGCCGCACGTCGACACCGTCGACGAACACCGTGCCCGGCGGCGGCTCGTGCAGCCGCGGCAGCAGGTTGAGCAGCGTCGACTTGCCCGACCCGGTCGCGCCGACGATCGCCGTCGTCGTGCCGGCGGGAATGCGTCGCGGAGATGTCGTGCAGCACCGCGTGCGTCGCCGTAGGCGAAGGTCAGAGTGGCGGAACTCGATCGTCGCCACGGATCTCCGCGACGGCTGCGGACGACGCTCGGCGTGCCATCCGCATCGGCGATGGCGCGGCTCGGCGTCGAGCACCTCGAGCATCCGCTTCCACGACGCCATGCCGCGCTGCAGCAGGTTCGTCACCCAGCCGAACGCGATCATCGGCCAGGCGAGCATCATCAGGTAGGCGTTGAAGGCCACCAGCTCGCCGACGGTCATGCGGCCGGCGACGACCTCGCGGCTGCCGAGCCAGAGCACCAGCAGCGCGCCGACGCCCATCAGCAGGCCCATGCTCGGGTAGTACACGCCCTGCAGCCGGATCAGCGCCGCGGTTGCGGCGCGACGTACTCCTCGTTGGCCTCGCGGAAGCGCTCGATCTCGAACGGCTCCTGCCGGTAGGCGCGGACGACGCGGACGCCGGCGAGCGACTCCTGCGTGATCGCGCTGATCGTCGGAGAGCTGCTCCTGGATCCTCTCGAAGCGGCGGTGGATGGCGGCGCCGAAGTAGCGCACCGACGAAGCGACACGAACGGCAGCGGGATCAGCGCGAGCAGCGTCAGCCGCGCGGTCGATCGACAGCATCAGCGCCGATCGCCACGATGAACGTCAGCACCGTGCTGGCCGTGTACATCACCGCCGGACCGATCATCATGCGCACCGCGTTCAGGTCGTTGGTCGCGCGCGACATCAGGTCGCCGGTGCGGTTGCGCTGGAAGTAGGCCAGGTCGAGCCGCTGCAGGTGGGCGAAGAAGTCGTTGCGCAGGTCGTACTCGATGTCGCGCGACGCGCCGATGATGATGCGGCGCATCAGGAAGCGGAAGACGCCGCCGAGCGGCGGCCAGCGCCAGCAGCGCCGCGGCGTAGAGGCGCACCTTCTCCATCGTCACGCCGCGCGTCGAGGTCGTCGATGGCGTACTTGAGCACCCACGGGCCGGCCAGGGCGAGGGCCGTGCTGAGCCACGACGCAGAGCGAAGCCGAGCAGGAAGGAGCGTCGGTAGCGCAGGGCGTAGCCCAGCAGCCGGCGCCGGCAGACATCTTCGCAGTATAGGACGCCGGCTACCGCGCCCGGGATCGGACAGAGGTGCCGCTAAGCGGAGTCACGGAGGCCGATAATCGACACATGCCAATCCGTCTCTGCTCATCTTCGCTCGCGCTGCTCCTGGCCGCCGCTCGCGCCGAGGCGCAGTTCTCGGCTCCGGCCCCCGTCCCGCCGGCGAGGACTTTCACGTCGAGCTGGGAGCGATGTTCTGGAAGCCGACTCCCGAGCTGATCATCGGCCCGGCGCGCTCGTCGCCCTCGGCGCACACAAGGTCGACTTCGTCCAGGAGTTCGGCATCGCGGACAAGCGCTTCACCGAGTTCCGCGCCGTCATCAAGGCGGCGCGCAAGCACAAGTTCCGCTTCAACTACGTACCGGTTCGCTACGACCAGGAGGCCATCCTGCAGCGCACCGTCACGTTCGGCGGCCGCACGTTCGACGTCGGCCTGCCGGCCAACGCCGACCTCAAGTGGGAGCTGTGGCGCGTCGGCTACGAGTGGGACATCGTGTCGCGCAGCGGCGGCTTCGTCGGCGTCGTCGGCGAGCTGAAATACAACAAGGTGTCGCGCCAACATCACGAGCCCGATTCGGCAGCGCGCGTCGCGGAGGAGAGGGCGCCGGTGCCGACGATCGGCGTCATCGGCCGCGGCTACCTGCACAAGCACGTGTCGATCACCGGCGAGTTCACCGCCTTCAAGGTGCCGGAGAGCATCAGCGAAAGCTTCGACGCCAAGTTCTACGACTTCGACATCTACGCACCGGCAGCATCAACCGCCACCTTGCCGTGCAGGGCGGCTACCGCTCGGTGAGCGCCGATTACGTCATCGACGACGACACCGGCGATCTGAAGCTGAAGGGGTTGTACTTCGGCGGGCTGGTGCGGTTCTAGCGCGGGAAGAGAGCGGTGCCGGTCACTGCTTTCGCGCGACCACCAGCAGCGAGCTGCCAATCGGCGTCGGCAGTTCCCGGGCAGCGAGCGCCGCCTCACCACGCACGCATCCAGGTCAGCACGGTGTTGATCGGCGCCGGCGGCACGGCGATCTCCGCATCGGCGCGGTGCTGCCGGAGCGGCCGCAGCAGGCGTTGGCCGAGCCGCACGGCAAAGGTCAGCGGAAACACCGATCCGAACATGAAGGAGATGCGCTCCACGGTCAAACCCGCATCCGTAGCCAGCGCCCGGATCGTTGCCGGCGTGTAGCGGCGCTGCTCGTGCCAGACGTCGGAGTGATCGCCGCGCAGCACCTCGAGCGCCGCGGAGGAGATGACGACGTAGCCACCCGGCTTGACGACGCGAGCCATCTCGCGGACCGCGCCGATGTCGTCAGGCAAACATGCGATGACGTCGAACGAGGTGGCGATGTCGAAGCTGCCATCGGCAAACGGGATCTCGCCGATCCCGGCGCGGACCAGCGGCCGGCCGGTCGCGCGCGCCCAGTTCAGGCCCGCTTCGCTGACGTCGAAGCCGAACGGCTGGCCATATTCCTTGAGCAGCGCCAGGTTGTGACCGGTACCGCAGCCGCAGTCGAGGAGGCGCAGATCGGGGCGGCCCTTCGCCAAGCCAGCGAGCACCGGCGCGAGAAACCGTCGAAAGCCCTGAAACCAGAAGTGCGTCCGTTCGGCGCGATAGTGCAGTTCGAGCAGGAAATCGAGCAATCAGCGGCCTTGGTGCGGCGCGCCGCTGGCTTCGCCGGGGCCTTCTTCCGCACCGGAGCCTTGGCCTTGGGCTTCGGCTTCGCCGTGGCCTTGCTTGCCGCTGACGCGGCCGCCGGCTTGCTGGGGGTCGCGCTTGCCGCTGCCGCCGTGGTGCGCGGCATCGCCGAATTCGGATCGAGCAGCCCGCCACCGTAGAGGCGTCGGTAGTCTTCGGCCGTGCCGAGGATCCGCTTCACGTAGTTCTGCGTTTCCGGGAACGGAATATCGTCGATGAACTCGTCCTGTGGCAGGTCGCGCTTCTCCTGCAACCAGGCGCTGACGCGGTGCGGGCCCGCGTTGTAGCTGGCCAGGGCGAAGTGGGCGCCGCCGAACCGGTCGCTCAGGTCCTTGAAATACAAGGTCCCCATCCGCACGTTGGTTTCGGGGTTGGTCAGCATCGACGTCGAGAATCGAGGATGCCGAGCTTGCGAGCGTACTGGCGCCCGGCATCGGGGATCAGCTGCATCAAGCCGATGGCATTGGCGGACGAGCGGATCTCCGCGGTGAAGGTCGACTCCTGCGCCATCAGCGCAGCCACCAGGTAGGGGTCGAGGTTATTGAGCTTCGCGTACTTCGTGATCAGCGCCCAGTAGTCGAGCGGAAAGATGATGCGCAGCACGTCCGGCGGCAGCGACTCGCCGCCGGCGGCGAGGAACTGCGGATAGGCGCGCCGCATCGTCGTGATCGCGCCACGGATGGCGTTGAAGCGCTCGAAGGCTGTCAGCGCTGCCCCTTGCTGGTTGCGGATGTAGGCCGTCGTGGCCATCAGCTGCGGCGAGTCGCCGTAGACGCGCTGCGCGTACTGCACTTCGGTGAGCGCCTCGTCGTAGAGCTCGAGCGCGACCAGCGTGCGCATCACCTCGGCACTGGCGACTGCGTTCGCCGCCGGATCTGCCGGCTTGAGGAACGTGACGTTACGGATCGATCCGGTTTCACCGCGGCTGCTCAGCAGGCGCGTCGCCAGCCGGCCGTAGTAGGAGTTCTCGTAGTCGGCAACCGTCAACCGGTAGCGCTCCGAGCCGGTCGCCTGCTCGCCGAGCTGGTCACGCGAACGGCCGGACCAGTACAGCCACGCGGGACGGTTGTCGGCGCGTGGGTAGTTGGCCGCCGCCTGCTCGAAGATGGTGGCCGCTTCCTGGAAGTTGCCGCCGCGGTAGGCGCGCCAGCCGACCTTCCATGCGGCCCGCTCGGCATGGCGGCTCTGCGGGAACCGGCGATACAGGTCGCGGAACACGGCGTCTGCCGCATCGTCCTGGTCGACGATGATGTAGTGGGAGGCGAGGTTGTTGAGCGTCTCCTCGGCCCACGGGCTGTCTGGAAAATCGTTGACCAGCGCCCGCGCCATCGTCACGTAGGCGCCTTGATCGCCGAGTGCCCGCGTGGCCGTCAGGTAGAAGAAGCGTGCTTCAGCCTTGCGCGAGGCCTTCTCCAGGTAGGGCGCGAGCCCCTCGCGCGCCTGGCGGAAGCGATCCAGGTAGTAGTCACACTCGGCGAGCCGCAGCGCAATCACCTCGGCGTCGTCGCCTTGCGCCGCACGCGACAGCGGCTCGAAGGCCGCGCGGGCCTGGGCCCAGCGCTTGGCAACGAACAGCTTCTCGGCGCGGGCCAGCTCCTGCTTGAAGCGGTCCGGGGCGAGCGTATCGACCGTCTGCAGCCGCAGCAGGCCGGCCTGGGCGTCGCTGGCCTGGGTGGAGAGCGGGTACTCGTAGTAGACGCGGCGGTAGGCTTTGAGCGCGTCGTCCCGGTTGCCGGCGAGCTCCGCCGCGCGGGCCAGCTTGACGAGGACGTCCTCAGGTGCGCTGACCTTGTCCTCGCTCAAGTCCTTCAGCGTTTCATATGCGCGTTTCGCGTCTTGCCGGCCGATAGCGACTTCGGCAATTCGCAACGGCACCGCTTGCCGCAGATAGCCCTCGGGCCGCGCGGCACGCGCCGCGGCGAACGCCGCGTCAGCTTCGGCATAACGCGACATCGCCAGCCGGGCGACCCCGCTGTAGTAACGCGCGTACGAGGCGAGCGGGGTGGCGGCGAGGTCGGCGCCGTCGAGCAGCGGCAGCGCGGCCAAGTATTGACCGTTGCGGATCAGCCGCACGGCGCGCGCGAAGCGCGCCTCCGCCTCACGCGGGCGCCCTGCGCTCGCCTTTTCCGGCACGAACCAGTAGTGGGAGTCGCGAGCGGGAAGCGGCGGATGGGCCGTCGGCGCCAGGTGCGCCCGCCTCGGCTCCGATGCGCGCTCCTGCGCGCCGGCGCCGTGGCCCGCCGTGACCGCGATGGCGAGGGTGAGGATCGAGAGAAGCGCCGCGCGCGACGGCATCCACTGTTCACATCTCACAGGACACTCCCAAGCAGCGTTCGGTCACCGTCCGCCAGCGTGCGCACGAGCTCCTGCTCGAAGAACTCGCCCCGCCGGGCAACCGTCGATGGCACCCGCGCCTCGTAGAGGCGGCGCGCCCGGTCGATCTCGCCGCCAAGCCGCGCCAGCAGGTCGCGCGAACGACGGCCCGCATCGAGCACCGGCTCGTTGAACATCCGCACCTCGGAGATGAGCAGCCGTGCGTAGCGGCGTGCCACATCTTCGGTCTCATCGCCGCCGCCATGCTCCACCGGGCCGGGCAGCGGGGCGTGCGAGGCACGCGCGACCGGCCGAGGCAGCGACAGCCCCGCCGCCTGCTGCACCGTCAGCGCTTCGAGCGATCGGCTGGCGTGCCGCGTCAGCACCTCGAGCACGGCAGGCCAGCGGCTGGCCGCCGACAGCGTTTCCGGCCGCGGCGCATCGGCGTAGAGCACGGCGACCACCGCCGTATCGACCGTGACCGGCAACGCGATCGCATGCCGCACCCCGGCGTCGTTGGCAAACGGCGGCAACGGTGACTGGCGATCGCCCGGCTGTCCCGGCACGACCGCCGGCCGCGACACGGCCACCCCGGTGCGGACGACAGCGCCCGGAAGGCCGGATTCGTCAAGCGTCATGCGCAGGTGCTTGACCTGCGCCGGGGCTGCGGCAAACCCGGTCATCCGCCAACCGTGCAGCCCCTCCTCTTTGACGATCAAAACGGCGGCGCGGTCGACTTCTCTCGCCGCGAACTGCGCCAGGCCGTCGAGCACCTCACCGAGCGATCGTGCTTCATCGAGCGCTCGAATCGCGTCGACGAGGCGCGCGGCATTTGCGAGCTCCGCCTGGTGGCTGTCGGTGCGCGCGCGGTCGACCGCCTCGGCAATCTTCTGCTCGTTCTCGCCGTGGGCCACGGCCAGCTGGGCGATGACCAACTCCTCCGCCGCTGCGGCGGCCGACTTCCGGACGTCCTCGACGTGCCGGCGTGACGCCTCCAGCTCGCGACGTGTGTCCTGCAGCTCCTGCCGCACCTCGGCGATTCGCTCGTCCATGGTGCGCTGCACATCTTCGACCTGGCCGTGCGCCACGCGGCGCGCATCCTCAATCTCGCCGGCCGCCTTGTCGCGCGCCGAGGCGACGTCGGCTTCCGCCGTGCGCCGGATCTCCTCGATCTGCTTCTCGGCACTCGTGCGGACGTGCTCGAGGATCCGCTTCAGCTCACCGATCTGATTGTCGGCCGTTTTGCGCAGCTCGTCGGTCTGCTTCTTGGCGACCGCGCGCAGTTCGGCGAGTTGCGCATGCGCCTGGCGCCGCACCTCGGCCGCGGCGGTGTCCGCGGCCTGCTTGGCGGCACGCGCCTGCTCGGCGGCGGCGGCGCGGGTCAGCCCCTCCGCAAACGCGCGGAGATCCTCGTCGAGGCGGCTCTTCACACCCGTCAGCAGCTGGTCGAGCGCGGCGTGGACTTGGTCGTCGAAGGTCACAGAAGTGGGTAAATTATACGCGGCCCGCGCTAAATTGCTGACACGTCGCATGTTGAACGGCCTGCATCTGCTGAAGGTATCGGCAGGTCGGCCCGGATGGGTTACTTCGGCCGTGGCGACCTGATCGCCCGGTCGGAACGTGGATTGTGACCGTTGCGCGACAGCCGCACTGCTTCGACGAGGGTGCGGGCAACATTGCGGGCTTCCTCCTGCACGGCCGCGTCGCGGTCGAGCGCGTCGTGACTGGTCGCGTACGGCTCGTAATAGCCGATGTAGCGGTCGAGATTGGCGGAGGCTGCCGCCGGCACCAGGTCCATGTCGGTCAGCCAATCGGTGAGCGAACGCCGCAGCGTGTCCGTGCCCGCTGCGTCGCCATGGACCAGCACCGAGAAGAGCCTGTCCCGACAGGTGGCGTGGAAACGGCCAGCCGCTCAATTCGAGTCGCCTTGGCCTCTTCCGGCTTCTTGCCGTGTGTCGTCGTCGGATCCGGGTTGCCGCCGTCGGCACAGACCAGCCGGTCGATCATCAACTTCAGGACACTCGGGGCCTGGTACCAGTAGACCGGCGTGACGATCATGATGCCGTGCGCCGCGACCCAGCGCGGGTAGATCTCGTTCATCCAGTCGCCGGTCTGTCCGAGCGCATGATTCGGGTAACACGAGCAGGGCCAGTGGCACAACGGCATGGCCGTCGAGACGCACGCCTTGCACGGCAGGATGCGCCGGCCGTACTGCGCCGTCTGCAGGCTGAGGTCGAGCAGATCGCACTCGCAGCCGGCCGCTTCGATCGACGGTGCGCGCGAGTTCGACCAGCCGGAAGGTCTTCGACATCTCGCCCGGACAGGTCTGGTCGTGCCGCGCCGCACCCGCGATCAGCAGGATGCGCGACCGCGCGCCAGGATCGTCGTAACGGCGCTGCGCCTCGAGGATGTGGTCGCGCGCCTCGAGCCACTCGACGGCAGTTCGAAGTCCGGATCGGCGAACCCGGCTCCGGCGCGCCGCGTCCGCGGGCTCTTGCGATAGTCGTGGTAGTTCGTGCCACGCCACGTCGATGACCCGCGCCAGTCTCGCCCTCGACCGCGTCGAACGCCGGATCCTGGAAGTGCGCGCGCATGCGCCGCTCGAATTCATCGCGCGACAAGGCGACGTCGCCCTGGCCCTTCCTGACTCGTATCTCCAACGGCAACTCCCAGGTGAGTGTCAGGGAACAGTGGAAAGTGGAAAAGTGGACAGTGGGCTGCTCGACGTTCTAGTTCGGCGTCGCGATCGTCGTCTCCGTGTCCACCGTGAACTTACGGTAGTCGGAAAATTCGGCGATGCCGCGGACGCGTAGCCGCTTCAGCAGCAGCACGCGGGCGCCGGCGGTCCAGGTCACCTGCGCCGGCAGCCAGGCGTCGTCGTTCACGCGGCGGCGCTGGTAGCTGGCCACGGTGCCCTTGTCGATGCGCGCCAGCAGGCCGAGACCGATCTTCAGCGTCTGGATGGCCGTGATCTCGACGCGCACCAGTTCTGCGTCCGCTTCGTTGATCCAGGCGCGTGCCTCGAAGTGGCGCATGATCTTGCCGTCGTCGGTGCGCGGCCGGGCGTCACGGCGCGGCGTGAGCGTCGCCAGGATCGTCTCGTGGCCGTCGAGCGGTTCGCGCCGCACCATGCGGATGTCGTAGATGCGGAAGACGTCGTCGACGGCTGCCTCGTACTTGGCGCGATCGGTCGCCTGCTTCCGGACCGCCTTCTCGCGCGCGCCACGATCGGCCTGCTTCTTCACGTAGGCTTCGGCATCCTGCTGCCGCTCGCGGTCCCGCTTGGCCAGCCGAGTCGCCGGCACCGGCTTGCCGTCCTCTTCGATCAGCCGGCGGTAGCGCTCCTCCCCCGGCAGCCCGGGGTAGACCTCGTAGACCTTCACCGACTCGCTGGTGACGCGGCCGTCACCATTCAGCCGCTGCTCGACGCGGCGTTCGCGAAAGGCATAGCCGCTCTGCCGCTCGTCGTCGGTCGCCAGCCGCGCCTTGACGCGTGCCGCGAATGCCTCGAAGTCGGGCAGCGGCCGTTGCGCCGGCGGCTGGGCTCCGGCGGTGCCGGCGAGAAGCGTGAGGACGAGCAGCACTGCGCGCATCGGGTTGATCATACGTTCGACGCGGGCGGGTTCGGGGGGTTAGGAACGTTCGGCACGTTCGGCACGTTCGGCACGTTCGGCACGTTCGGCACGTTCGGCACGTTCGGCACGTTCGGCACGTTCGGCACGTTCGGGTCGTTCGGCACGTTCGGGTCGTTCGGTCGTTCGGGTGGTTCGGAGCGTTCGGGGGTTCGGGGGTTCGGGGGTTCGGGCGTTCCGAACGTTCCGGCTTCGGGAGTCAGCGCCCGGCGATGACTGGCGTCGCCGGGCGCTGACGTAGGTTCGAGGGCGTTGCACTCCCGGCCGGCGAATCAGGCGGCACCGCAGGTACGTGACTCGCTGCAGGTGCAGGGTTCGCTGCAGGCGCACGCGTCGCCGCAGTTGCAGAGCGAACCGCAGCGGCAGTTCGCCGCCGGGGCGGTCGCCTGGCCCTGGCAGCCGCAGGTACAGGACGCGCCGGCGCAGGATTGGCAGCGGCAGGTGGTGGCGTTGATGGTCATGATTCGCTCCGCGAAATGAGGCTGACGTGATGTCAGCGTCTGGAGCATGATGCCGCGGCAGACCCGGGTGGGGATTGAACGAACCGGCTGTTCTCGATGAACGAACCGGCTGTTCTTACCGTGGTCGGATCTCCGGCGGCTGCGGCGCGGGCGGGATCGCGTAGGGCGAGGCAATCTCGAAGAACTCGCCGCGCATCATCACCGAGGGCGGGATGCCGAACATCTGGTAGAAGGTGCGTGTCAGGTGGGCGGCGTCAGCGAAGTCCGCCGCGTGTGCCGCCGCGGCAATCGTCGGCTCGCGGCCGATGGCGACCAGCGCACGCGCCAGCTTCCGCCACAGCATGTAGCGGCGGAATGGCAGGCCGACCTGCTCCGTGAAAAGGTGGGCGAAGCGGCTTGGCGACAGGCAGGCCATCGCTGCCGCATCCTCGAGCGACATCCGCAGGTCGTCGCTGTCGCGAGCGGCGGCGAGCACCGCCGTGACGCGCTCGTCCATGCGGCGGCTCGGCGGCCCGCCGACGCAGAGGGCCTGCACCGAGTGACGGACCAGGGCGCCCACCTCCATCGCTTCGAGGGGCCGCTCGTGGAACGTGCGCAACTGGTCGACCGAGGCTTCCAGGCGCGAATCCGGGACGATGGTGATGTCGTGCGCCAGGCTGGCGGCGAGCCATGCGCCTTCGCTCGACTCCGGATCGACGAACAGCATGGCGCCGAGATTGCCCTGCGGATTGAAGGCGTGCGGTACATCGGCACGCACGATCAGGCCGCGGCCGGTCACCCAGTCGCCAGTCGCACCGCGGAGCTGCACTGCGCCGTCCAGGCCGATCACGACCTGCAGTGCGTGATGGGCATGTTCCGGCACGACACCCTCGCCGCGGCCGAGGGCAAAGAAGCCGCCGTCCCACAGGTACCACCGCGCGCTCCCGGCCCAACGCGATTCGGCCCGCCCCGCTTCACTCACGCGTCAACCCGTTGCCACCGCCGTTACGTGGCGCGCTTTACCGCGAAATCGAACGGCATCCCCATGAAGTCGAGCGTCAGGGCGATCTGTTCTGCGGTCACGATTCCGGTGTAGCCGATGGTCACCGGCATGCCGCCGAAGTCGACGTCCACCGCGAAACTGATCTTGTCGCGGTCGATCTTGCCGTTCTTGATCTTGGTCGCGCTGCCATCTGGACCCACCGTCGAGCCGGTCAGGGTGTTGCCGTCGGCGAGGAAGGTGAATGCGATTGGGATCGGGCCGTTTGGCGTGTCGAGCGACCCGGCCCAGTTGCCGTCCACGGTGGCCGCGGCCAGGTTGATGCCGAGCAGGGCGACGAGGACGATCGCAAGGGTCGACTTCATGGGTGGTTCCTGTCTGGTTGCAGTCACGGAAAAGCCGTGCTGCTCTGGCGCGCCATGATATAGCCCGGCTCGCCCGGTGCCTCAGCTGGGCGCGCGTCAGCTGAAGCGCGGAAGCCGAAGGCCCGGGGCGAGGGGCCGCAGCAAAGGCCGCCGCACCAGTTTTGTCCGGCTGCTATACTAACGACGTTCTGCACTCACCTCTCCGGGGGCGAAATTGGCTTCGACGGGGGTATGAAATCGCGGGATGCATGCCGAGCACCATTAACTCGTAAATCTGATGGAACATCCGTTAACTGCGGACAATCAGTACGCTCTCGCGGCTTAATTAAGCCGTGACGTCTGCCTTGACCTCGCCTGGTGGTTGGGGGCCAGACGCCATTAAACAGGCTGGTGGGCACGTGGCGCCTCGGCGCGTGCTCGCGAGATTCACCGGGGATAAGGCCTGACGGTACTTAGCCGTTTCCACACGCCGGGCCCGACAATTACGAAGCGGACACGCATGTAGAGTCCCGAGACGACGTGCTTTCGGACGCGGGTTCGACTCCCGCCGCCTCCACCACCTCCCTCACTTCGTTCGGTCGCGGTGTCCGCGCCGTAGTCAGGCGCGCACGTCGCGCCGTCGGCGCGACGTGGCGGGCACGACTCCCGCCGCCTCCACCACCTCTCCTTATGTATCAGCTATTGAGCTGGTTCCCAGCGTGCTCCCGATTGCCTACGTCGGCCAAGAACCGCTCGACGGCTCGAATGAGTCGGCAACGGACTGAGCCGCGTCAAGCGCTTCGGTGATGCCGCCGCACCAAGCCTGTTTTGCCTGCACATGCGTGGAGAACAGCTGCCCCTGGGCTTGATCCAGATGCTCAGATGGGTTGGCCAACGAGGTTGACAGCGCCGCGGCCTTGGGAGGATTCTCTCGCAACTGATTCCTGCAGAAAGGGCACCCATGACGCCGAAAGCCATTCTTCCCCTTCTCATACTCCTCCCGTCCCTGACCACGGTTCTCGCACAGGCGCCAGCCGGACGGGCCGGCGGCGCCCCGGCGCCGCTGGTGGCAACGACGGCAACGGCCATCCCGGGCGTCATCGCGGCGGGCACAACGATCACGCCAATCAAGGACGGGTTCCAGGGTACCGAAGGCCCGCTCGCGCTGCCGGACGGCACGCTCGTGTTCACCGAGACGACGGCCAACCGCATCACGCGCATCGACAAGGACAACAACACCTCGTCGTGGATGGAGGACACCAACGGCGCCAATGCGCTGGGGTTCGACGCCAAGGGACGAATGATTGCGGTGCAGACCACCCCCGGCAACACGAAGATCGCCGTGATCTATCCGAAGGGCAGCGAGGCCGTACTCGCCGACAACTACGGGGGCAAGAAGTTCCCTCGTCCCAACGATCTGGTGGTGGCTCGCAACAGCGGCGTCTATTTCTCCGATATGCCGCAAGGTACCGCGACGCCGGACATGCTGACGCCCGCGGTCTACTACATTCCGCCCGGCGGCACGGTCGTCCGCGCCGCCGACGGCATCGACCGTCCAAACGGCGTGCAGTTGAGCCGCGATGAGAACACCCTGTACGTGAACAACGCGGCCGGGGAATATGCGCTGGCGTTCGACGTGGCCGCCGACGGGACGCTCTCCAACCGCCGCAACTTTGCGAAGTACGAAGGCGTGACGCGCAACGCGCAAGGAGCGGTGACGAGCCAGGCCGACGGTCTGGCGATCGATGACGCCGGTCGAGTCTACGTCGCCATGCCTGTCGGCGTGCAGGTGTTCGATGCCGCAGGGAAATACCTCGGACTCATCCCGACTTCACGCCGCGTGCAGAACTTGGCCTTCGCCGGTCCCGACAAGAAGACGCTGTACATGGTCGGCACCGGCGCGGCATGGAAGGCGCAGATGCTGGCCGAAGGCTTCAAAGGCCGCGCGAAATGAGAAAGATCAATCGAGCCCTGCGGCTTCTGGCTGCAGACTGGAACTAGCGCGGTGAGGGAGGCGCGGCATGCGATGGTGAAGGACTAGCGCCGATCGTCGAAGACGATCTTGCCTCCCACCATGGTCAGCACCGACTGCGTGCCGCTGATCGTCTCCGGGCGGACGGAGAAGATGTCTTGGCTCAGAACCACGAGGTCGGCTTCCTTGCCGGCTTCGAGGGTGCCGATTGCCTTTTCGGAAAACCGGGCGTAGGCGCCGGCCCGGGTGTATGCATCCACCGCCTGTTCCACCGTCAACCGTTCCTCGGGCGTGACGTATCGAACCGGGGCCGTCGGCGCGGGTGCTGTGAACAGTTGCCGCTGCGCGCGGAGCACCGCCTGCTGAATCCCGCCAAACGGACTGGGTGGAAACGTGCACGGCCAGTCGCTGCCGAAGGCGAGAAGCGCGCCGCTCTTGAGAAAGCTTTGCCAGACGTTGGTTGGCGCGCCTGGCCGATCAGGAAAGCAGCAGAAGTCTGACTGCATGCTGACGATCACGCCCGCTTTGCCAAAGCGGGCAATATCCTGGGTGCCGATGTTGATGGCATGCTCGACGCGGAACCGCCGGTCGCGCGGCCCGTTGACCCGCACGGCTTCCTCGTAGATATCGAGCACCATCTGTGCCGGTGCAGCACTCAGGGAGTGCGTCATGATCTGGAAGCCGCGCTTATCGAGTTCCAGCACCAGTTCGCGATAGTCCTCCGGCTTGTAGAGCGGCGGGCCGCCAGCGCCGTCCGAAAAGAATTTCACGAGGTTGGCCGATACCCACTGATCGTCGAAGGAGGTGCGCGCCTGGTCGAGCTCGGCCAGGAACTGCGGCGTCAGTCGATGGTTGACGGCGACGACGCCGAAGGCCGTTTTCGTCCTGACGGTGAGCTGACCACGGTCGCGCAGCGTGTCGTAAAGGCCGATTTCCTGCAAGCTGCCGGTCGCATTCGTGACGGCGGTGATGCCGTAACGATTGAGGAAGGTGGCGGCCTCGCGCAGCCACCCGAGTTTCTCCTCGCGCGGCTGCAGCTGCAGCACCGGATCGATCAGCTGCATCGCCGCCTCGCGGAGCACGCCGGTTGGCCGGCCGGCCGCGTCCCTGACGACGAATGCCTCGAGCACCGGATCGGCGATCTTCTTGTCCGTGATCCCGGCCATCGCCAGCGCCTTGCCGTTGACCCACAGCGTGTGCTCGGTCGGCGCATGAATGATGACCGGCCTGTTGGCGACGGCGCGATCGAGCAACGTGTGCGAGACGTCGTTGGCGAACTGCACGCGGCCGAACAGGACCGGGTCCTTGGGATGCGCCGCGGCGTAGCGCTTGATCGCATCGATCAGCGCCGCTTCGTCCTTCGGTTCGATGTACAGCTCGGGCAGGGCCAAGTTGAAACCATGCAGTGCCAGTGCGCCGAGCCACAGATGCGTGTGGCTGTCGACGATGCCCGGGATGACGGTCCGTTCGCGCAGGTCGACCACGCGCGTGTTCGCCTCCTTGTAGCGCATGATCTCGTCGTTGCTGCCGACGGCGTCGATGCGCGAACCGGTGATGGCGATGGCTTGCGCCCATTTCGCCGCCGCGTTGGCCGTATAGACGTGGCCGTTCACGAGCACGACGTCACTCGCCTCCGCGACGACCGCGACGGCCAGCGTCAGCAGGGCTGCGCCGCAACCGGACATGGTGCGTCCAAGCATGGTTTACTCCTCGACAGTCGAAGGTGGGTTCACTGGGGAGCGCATTGTAGACCGCGCCGCCGATTGGCGGTATCCCAGGGCCAGGCTCCTGCGCGAGCGACGGTGCCCTCGCTGCCTTTTCGGTGTCCAACTGAGGGCATGCCGATGAACCGACGCTCGATCGTAGCCGTGTTGGGATTGGCCGCTCTTGTCCTCCCCGCCCACGGCGTTGCGCAAGAATGCGGCCTAGTTGGCGAGAACACCGAACGCCGATCCGAAGCCCGTCGTGCGGTGCACCTCATCGGCGAAGCGGCCAAAGCTGCGGTCGCCGTGAACCGAAATGCGCGGCAGCCTTTGTTCGCTGCTGAGTGGTCGGAGTTGTCCCACACCTCTATGGTGCAGGCGTGGCGTGCGGAACGCGGACCGTTCGGGGATCTCGCGCGGAAGGTTCAGTGGGGCGCCGATGAACCCTTGCCGCGGTGGCGGATGCGGTGGGCGACAGGTCCCGCCGGGATGTTGTTCCGTCTGACAGACCTAGATGACCCCTGCGGATTCAGTTTCGTGTCCGATGGTGACCTGACCGTCCAGGGTCACGTGGCGCTGCCAGCAGCGCGCGAGTCAGCGCCGGGTCTCCGGCAGTAGCTGAATCCGCAACGGCTGCCTTGCCGACACGGTATGCGCGAATGTGGCTTCTCACGGAGCGGCCATGCGCACGGTTCCTTCGCGGTCGCAAACGCGGACGCGCTACCGGCGAACCCGTGCAGGACGCGTACGCGGAGGCCAGCAACTGCACCGCGGTAAAGATGGACAGCGTGTCTACCGCTGAACCCGTACCGGCGCCGCCGCGGGTGGGGGCCCAGGCGAAACGCACGTCGAACGTTCCGCTCAGGCCCGTGCGGTCGATGACTCGGCGATCCACGTCTGGGCTACGACCGATCGCCCCAACCAGGTCGTCGAGCATCCCGCTTCCATGACTCATCAGAGCACCCGGCGCGCGGTCAGCTCGCGTTACCGCCGTAGTCAGCTTGTCAGGCAGTGCGCTTCGCCCTCGTCACCAACGCTCGCCGTGCTTGGCCGACGTGCGTTCGTGCTCGCGTAACCAGTCGGCGCTCACGCAGGTTCGCCGCATGCCTGACCGGTCCGGCCAGGCTCGGACCAACGCCTGCAGCCGTGCCCAGAGGCCGCTCTCGGCTCCATCGGCCGGCGCGACGGCCGCGGGTGTTTGCGGCCACCACCCGGCAATCCGGCGTGCGTCGATCACGAGCGCCCATCCTCGCGTCGATGCGGGACGCTGGAATGCGCACCTCTCAGTGCCGGGTAGTCATGGGTGCTCAGGGAAAACGGTGCCATCTACCGAAGTAGAACGCATCCGGGGATTCGGGGGTATCCGGTGTACGGGGGAGCGTGCGCCTCCGCGGACGGGATTCCACGCCGGCGGAGCCGGTCAACACTCTCAACATCCGGCCGACGCGCCGGCAGGGCTCGACTACCCCACTCGCGCGCGGCCCTGTCGCCGCCGGTCGCGGCCGGCGACTTCGGGTTACCATCCGCGCACTCCCCACTTCCTCATGCCGCCAGCCTGCCTGACCGTTCTGGTTTCCATCAAGCCGGGCCACGCCGATGCCCTGCGTGCGGCGCTGCGTCCGATCGGCGACGACATCAACGGCAGGCACCTACCGCCTGGCGGCCGCATCCACATCGATTTCACGCGCAGCCGCAGCATCCACTTCGCCCGCTTGGCCATCCTGGCGGATCCGGATCGCGGACCGGATCGAGAGCGGCTGCTGTTTGCCTCGGCCTACGACGGCACGCTGGAGTCGCACGCCGCCGAACTGGCAGCGCTGACCACCGACCTCGATGCCGTCTGGGGATCGGTCGAGGGATATACCGGCCGCGCCGGATTCGCCCGTTTCCTTGCCGACCATGCGCACGAGCCGGCCGCCTTCTACATCGCCTTCCGCGACGAGACGACGCTGTCGATCAGGCGCGCGACCGCCGTGCGCCAGGCGCAGCACGAGGCGTCGGATGCCGGTACTCCGATCCCGCGAGCCGCAGTTCCCGGTCTGCGACATCGCCTCCTCACGGCGCTACGGCGCGCGGCACGCGCTGCCCCGCTCGTTATCGACGTTGTCCTCGCCATCGCGCGCTACGGCTTCGGCGACCTGTATGCCGGAACGCGGCGCATCATCGCCTCCTTCGACCGCTATCGGCTGCTTCGGCTCGTCAACCGCCTGACGTTCAACGGCATGCCCCCTCGCCGCTCCCCCTTCAGCAGCGTCGTCGTCGATCTCTGCTCTCCGCCAGCCCCGCTCGTCCAGGGTGACGAGATCCCGTCTCGGCCGGGGCCCGTTTTCCGCGAGGATGTCGTCTCGCAGAACGAGCTGACGCTGGTGACGGTCATCGATGATGGCAACACTAACCGCGTTCGCGCCGTCATGGCCGCCATCGACGCCTTTGCCAAGCGGCTGGCACCACCGGGATCGCTCATGGGCATCAGCACGATCCACTTCGTGCGCTGGCTGGTCATCGACGATGGCAAGCGGCTGATGATGGTGAGTGACTACGACGGGTCGTGGGAGAGCTACATCGACGAGTTCGCCGAGATGATCCTGTCCGGGCTCGATGCCATCTGGGAAACGTCACTGTCATTCCCACCAGACGGCGCACGCGACCTGCCCGCGTTCAAACGGTTCCTTCGTAGCCACCAGGTTCCGGCCGACGTCTTCTACAGCGCCTATCCGCTGGATACGGTTCTGAGCATCGGCAGCGACACGCGCGCGCGCGACGCCGTCGTGGCAACTGGCGCCGCATCAGCACGATGAGCGGCGCGTCGACCCTTCTTACCGCCGAGGCCCGCGCGGATGTCCAGGGCTTCATCACCAGTGGATACGGACATCTCTCGTCGGCTCTGTATCTCCTGGTGCGCATTACCGATGCGTCCGCTGCGCGCCGCTGGATCGGCGCACTCGAGCGGGACGGTGGTGACCTCGGCGCCGTGGCCCAGAGACGGCGACGGAAATACGCTCAAACCGACCACAACCCTCAACGTGGCGTTCACCGCCGACGGCCTGACGGCATGCGGGCTGCCGCCGGCCGTCCTCTGCACGTTTCCCGATGAATTTCGCGACGGCGTCGCGTCAGCGCGGCGGTCGCGCATTCTCGGCGACGCCGAGGAGAGCGCGCCGTCCAGCTGGGAGGTTGGCGGCCCCGGAACGGAGCCGATTCATGCCGTGCTGATCATCCACGCTCACGACGATCGGAGCCTGGACGACGCACGCGATGTCGAAGTCCAACGCATGGCGCAGACCGGCGGCGGGGTTGCGCCTCATTCGGGTGCCGCTCAGCGCGGCTATCGTCCAGGCTCCGACACCGAGCCGTTCGGGTTCCACGACGGCATCACTCAGCCGTCGATCGCCGGGATCAGTGGCCACGGCGTTCCGACGGGCGAGTTCATCCTCGGCTATCCCAATCACTACGACGTCATCCCGCCGCCGCCGCTCGTGCCAGCTACCCTCGATCGATTCGACCTGCTGCCGCCGTTTGAGAACCCGTACCACACGCCGGCGGCGTGGCGGGACCTCGGCCGCCATGGGTCGTTTGTCGTCTACCGCAAGCTGGAGCAACAGGTGGCCACGTTCTGGCGGACGATGCGCGAGGAGGCCGTGCGCCTGCGTGGCAGCGCGGACCCCACGCACATGATCTGGCTGGCGTCCAGGATGGTCGGCCGCTGGCCGAGCGGCGCGCCGTTGATCGAGACGCCGGCGCGCGACGATCCCGCACGCGGGACGAACGACGGGTTCGAGTACGGTGGCGATCCGGAGGGCCTGGCCTGTCCGATCGGGGCGCACATCCGGCGCGCGCACCCGCGCGACGATCTCAAGCCGTATCCCGGCGAACAATCGCGTCACATGTCCGAGGCGCACAGGCTGCTGCGTCGCGCTCGTGTGTATGGCCCGCCGCTGTTCGATGCCACACTGCTTCGCGACGGCACGACGGCAGCGGCTCGGCGCGCCCTGCTCTCCCTCGCCGGCGACGGCGAGGCCCGCGGGATTCATTTCTTCTGCGTCAACGCGAGCATCCGGAGCCAATTCGAGTTCGTGCAGCAGACCTGGTGCAACAACCCGAACTTCGGCGGCTTGTCGGCGAGCAAGGATCCAATTGCCGGGGACCGCGCCGCGGCAGGGCAGCCGCCGACACGGATGGTTGTCCCGGGCGAATCCGGGTCGATGCGCACGGTCGCATTGCCTCGCTTCGTCACGGTCCGCGGCGGCGCGTATCTGTTCATGCCCAGCATCACGGCGCTGCGCTTCCTGGCGACGGTATCGCCTGCGTAGGACCCTCAGTGAGCGCATCGGTTGCTTCCGCACAGCGGCAGGCGTAGACTCCGCCTCGCCGGGCCCCGAACAGCGAACACGTCGGTCGCCACCGTGCCCGTACTTGTGCGATTTGGTACGACTCAGTGGTCTCGATCGTTTATCACGACAGAAGTGGTGACAGAGCCGTGGCCATGACGCAGGAACTACCGGCAGTAGCCGCCGCGTCGCGTACGGCGTGCGTCACCCTCGTGCGGCTCCTCGCCCTGGGCGCTCTCACCCTGGCGCTCGGATGTGCGACCGAGCCGCGCCCCGACACGGGCGCCGCACCGCCCGCCGCAGCGAGCATAGAGGACACGTCGGTGCCAGCGACGGCGCCTGCACCCGCCACCGACGCGTTCGCTGATACGAGCGATCCGGTCGAGCAAAAGCGGCCGACGCTCGATCCGGCCGTGCTCGCGCAGGTTCGAGCAGCCGCACAGCCGGACTTCGACCGCCTCGTCTTCGAGTTCGGCTCCGAGCGCGTGCCCGGCTATCGCGTCGCCTATGAAGACGGCCCTGTCCGCGACTGCGGCTCGGGCGATCTTACGAACGTGCAGGGATCAGCCGTGCTGGCCGTGCGCCTTGAACCCGCGCAAGCGCACACCGAGGAAGGAAAGGTAACCGTCGTTCACGAGCGGCAGTTCACGCTGCCGGTCGTGCGGGAACTCGAGCTCTCCTGCGACTTCGAAGGGCACGTCTCCTGGGCCGTCGGCCTTGCCAGCCGTCGGCCGTTTCGCGTCTCCGAGCTGGCCACACCCGCGCGCCTGGTGGTTGACATTCAACATTGACAATCCCCCGAGGTGATCTATGAACGTCGAGTTCGAGACCGACCGGTTCCCGGTTGTAAAAGCCCGCTTCTTCAACGACGTCCCCGGCAGACGAGCGGTCCGCGTCATCGTCATTCATTCGATGGAAGCGCCGGAGAAGGGCGAGACGGCGGAGAACGTCGCCCGGTTCTTCCAGAACACGCCGAAGCCTGCCTCCGCTCACCTGTGCATCGACAACAACAGCATCGTGCAGTGTGTCTTCGACAACGACGTCGCATTCGCGGCGCCCGGCGCCAACAACGACGGCATTCAGCTGGAGCTGGCCGGCTTCGCCAAGCAGACCCGGGAGGAGTGGCTGGATCCGTACGGGGTTCTGCTGCTCGAGAACGCGGCGAGCGCCGCCGCCCAGTATTGCCTCAAGTACGGCATCCCCGCCGTCCACTTGACCGACGAGGAGCTCAGGGCCGGGCAGAAGGGGCTGATCGGCCACGTGCAGGCGACGCGCGTGTACAAGAAGTCCACGCACACCGACCCGGGCGAGGGATTTCCATGGGACCACTTCGTGGCGCGCGTGAGGCACCACCACACCGAGCGGCAGAGGGTGGCCGCGCTGGCCAGGAGCACCGCCGAACCAGCGAGCGTGTAACACGCGCGGCGCCCGATCGACCCTGTTAGGCGTCACCGTCCCGCTGTCCATACCGCAAGTACAGTGTGGGCACGACGAACATGTTCAACAGGGTCGAGCTCACCAGCCCGCACAGGATAACCATCGCCATCGGCGTCTGAATCTCGCTACCGGACTCGCCACCGGCGAGCGCCAGCGGGATCAGCGCCAGACCTGCGGCCATCGCGGTCATCAGGATTGGCACCAGCCGCTCTTCGGCACCGCGTTCCACCGCGGTGCGGAAGTCGGTGACGCCCTCCGCCGTCCTCAGGTGTTGGATATGCGACACCAGCATGATTCCGTTGCGTGTGGCAATGCCGAACAGTGTGATGAAGCCGATCATCGTCGCCACGTTCAGCACGCCACCGGACAGGAACACGCCGGCGACGCCGCCGATCAGCGCCAGCGGCAGGTTCACCATCACCAGTAATGCGTCACGCGCGCGTCCGAACGCCAACACCAGCAGCATGAACACGCCGGCGATCACCAGGATGCCCAGCCCGAGCAGACGTTGCGACGCGCTCTCCTCGCTCTCGAACTGTCCGCCGTATTCGACTCGATAGCCCGCCGGCATCGGCACCGACTCGGCGACCGCCTGCTGGATGTCACGCACGACGCTGCCGAGGTCGCGGCCAGCGACGTTGCAGGAGATGACCATGCGACGCTGCACGTTCTCCCGCAGCACCATGTTCGGTCCTTCCTCCCGCCGCACGTCCGCCAGCAGCCGCACCGGCACGGTTGCCCCGCTCGGCGTATCGATCGGCAGGTCCGCTACCCGCTCGAAGTCGGCGCCCGCCGCCGGGTCCAACCTGACGGTCAAGTCAAAGGCCGTGCCCTGGTCGAAGATGCGGCCGACGGTCGCGCCGGAGAAGCTCGTTTCGATCGCCTCGGCGACGTCGGCCGGGCGAAGGCCGTAGCGGGCAATGATCTGCCGATTGAGGATGAAACGGACAAACGGCACGTTGGTCTGCTGCTCCAGTGACAAATCGGCGACGCCGGGCACATCCTGCATGACGGCGCGCACACTCTCACCGAGCCGGCGCAAGGTACCCAGGTCGTCGCCGAATACCTTCACCGCGATGTTGGCCCGCGTGCCGGACAGCATGTGGTCGATGCGATGGGAAATCGGCTGCCCGATGGTCACGTTGGTGCCAGGAAGCGTCGCAGAACTGCCGCCGCAATTCGGCAAGGAGCTCCTCGCGCTCTCGGCCGGTCTCCTTCAGGCCGACATCGATTTCAGCCGCCTCGACTCCTTGCACGTGCTCGTCGTACTCCGCCCGGCCAGTGCGGCGGGCCGTGGCGATGACCTCAGGCTGCGCCAGCAGGATCCTCTCTACCCGGTTGCCGATTTCGTTCGACTTCGCCAGCGACGTTCCGGGCAGCGTGTTCGCCTGCACGGTCAGGCTGCCCTCGTGGAACTCCGGCAGGAACGCCGAGCCCGCCCGGGTCAGGGCGAGCGCGGCGACGAGCAGCAGCACGGCGGCGACGGACACGACCGGCAGCGGGTGGTTGAGGACGGGTGGCAGCAGCCGTGCGAACCGCGCCTTGAGTGCGCGCGCCAGCCAGCCATCGTGGCCGCGCTGAATCGACCGCGAGTTCGGCAGGAAGGCGTAGCACAGCGCCGGCGTCACGACGATGGCCACGGCCAGCGAGGCCAGCAGCGACACGACGTAGGCAAAGGCGAGCGGCGAGAGCAGGCGCCCTTCGACTCCAGCGAGGCCAAAGACGGGCAGGAACACCATGACGATGATCACCGTCGCGAACACGATCGACGAACGGATTTCGAGCGTCGCGTCGCGGACGATGATCGCAGCCGGCAGCCGCTCGGCCTCGGGGCGTGCGTAATTTTCGCGCAGCCGCCGTACGACGTTCTCGACGTCGATGATCGCGTCGTCCACCAACGCGCCGATGGCGATGGCCATGCCACCCAGGGTCATGGTGTTGATGCCGATGCCGAAGGCGCGCATCGCCAGGACGGCCGCGGCGAGCGACAGCGGCATGGCCGTCAGGGTGATGGCGCTGGCGCGCAGGTTGGCCAGGAAGAGGAGGACGATGAGGACGACGAGGATGCCGCCGTCACGCAGGGCATCGATGACGTTGTCGATCGCCAGTTCGATGAAGTCCGCCTGGCGGAAGATGCGCCGGTCGATCGTCATTCCCTCCGGCAGTTCCTGCTGTAGTGTGTCGAGCTCCTGGTCGAGGCGCCGCGTGACCTCGATGGTGTTCGCCCCCGGCTGCTTCTGGATGCCGATGATCACTGCTGGTTGGCCGTTGCGGGAGCCTTCGCCGCGCTTGAAGGCGGCACCCTCGCGCACGTCTGCCACGTCGCGTACCAGCACGGAGCGGTCACCGCGCATGGCGACGACCGTCTCGCCAATTTCTTCCGGGGTGCGGACGCGGCCGATCGCTTCGAGGACGTACTCCTGAGGCCCTTCCGTGTAGACGCCGGCCGACGTGTTCTGACTCGCGCCGCGCGCCGCCTCGAGCAGTTCACTCAGCGTGACGCTGTTCGCCTTGAGCGCATCCGGGTGGGCGACGATCTGGAACTGGCGCTCGGCGCCGCCAATCGGCGTCACCTGAGAGACGCCGGGCACGGCCAGCAAGCGCCGCCGCACGGTCGTGTCCGCGACCGTGCGCAGCGTCAATTGATCGTTGTCAGCCGACGAGAGCGCGAAGAACAGGATCTCGCCCATGATCGACGACACCGGCGCCAGGACCGGCCGCTCGATCTGGGGCGGCAGGCTACCACTGACCAGGGCCAGTTTTTCGGAAACGAGCTGGCGGGCCATAAAGATGTCCGTGCCCCAGTCGAACTCGACCCACACCACCGCAATGCCGACGGCGGTCGCCGACCGGACGCGACGAACCCCCGACGCGCCGTTGATCGCACTTTCGATCGGGAACGTGACGAGCGACTCCATCTCCTCGGGCGCCATGCCGTGCCCCTCGGCGAGGATCGTGACCGTGGGCGCGGTGAGATCGGGAAACACGTCGATCGGCATCTGCCGGGCCGTCCAGGCGCCGGCGGCCATCAGCAGCACCGACAGGCCGATGACGACCCAGTGGTGGTCGATGGACCAGTGAACGATGCGTTTCATGGCCACCCTTAGTGAACGTGACCTTCGGCCGGCAGGCCCCTGGCCGCGGACGCGAGCTGCACCTCGTAGGCGCCGCGCGTGACGACCCGGTCGCCCGGCTTGACGCCGCTGCGGATGCCAACACGATCGCCATCACGTGACGCGACCTCGACCGAACGGCGGGAGAAGGATTCTCCCGTGGTCTGCACGAAGACGTAGGGACGGCCGGCTTCCATCAGCACGGCCTGGCGCGGTACGACCGGCATGCGTTGCGTCGCACCGGTGTAGAGGACGGCTGTCCCGGTCTGGCCGATCAGCAGCTGGCCACCACGATTCTCGACTTCGATTTGCAGCGGTAGCGCACGGCTCTGCGCGTCGACGACACCGGCATCGTAAACGTGACCTACCTTGAGGTCGATCGGGTCGGCGCGGCCCGCGACTTCGAGCGACAGCGCACGGACGTTCCGTGCGTCGTGCACCTGGTCCACTGGCACCTGCGCCTTGAGTTCCACTTCGTCGGTCCGCACCACCCGGAACAACGCCGCGCCCTCATCGAACGAGGCGCCAAGCGCCGCGTAGACTTCGGCGATGCGGCCGGCGATCGGCGCCCGCAACACGAACGCATTGCCCGACGCAGCGCCGCCACCGCTGCGGAGCACCTCCTCCCGCTGCGACAGTCTCGCTCGTGCAGCCGTCAGCCGCGCCTCGGCGACCGCGGCGGCACGGCGAGCGTCTTCGACCCGGCGGGCTGGGACGGCACGGTCGGCCAGGAGCCGTTCCGCGCGTGCGAGCTCGGCGTTTGCCCCATCGAGCGAGGCCTGCGCTTCCGCCACGCTGGCGGTCAACGACGCGCGATCATCGCCGCCGCCGGCGAGGCGAGGCTCGATTCGGCCAAGCACCTGACCCACGCGAACCCGGTCGCCGACCGACGGCAGGGCACTGCTGGCGTAGCGGCCGGCCGCGGGCGCGGGCACCACCGCATCGCCGCCCGTGACCGGCTCGATCGTGGCCGGAACCCTGATGACCGAGCGGATTTCCCCCTCGGCGACCGGCACGGTCGCGAACGGGTTCGTCCACTGCTGTTCCTTCAAGTAGCTGATCGCGGCCGCGTCGCCCTCCGGTTGCCGTTCAGCATCCGCAGCGGCGGATGCCTGGTCCGCGAAGACGGTCGTCACACCCAGGTCATGGCGATCGGTGAGGCCGGGCGCGTTGACGAGCAGCGCCCAGCGATAACGGCCCGCGGCCGGCAGCTTGCCTTCGACCCGGAACGCGCCAGGGCGCAACGGCTCCGAGCCGGCCAGGGTTACAGATCTGCCACCGCTCTCCGGCGTCATTTCAATCGCCGGCCCGCCGGCGTTGAGCGCCGTGAAATCAGCCAGCTTCGTCAGGTGTACGGCGAACCAGACCGTCTCCGCCGCGACGAGCGGGGGATGTTCCATGAACAGCTCGGTCTTTTCTGTCCAGCTCGTGACATCGAGCGTCGGCGGCTCCGCGCCGCCCTCTGCCGCGGCTGGTTCGCCGCGGTTGCAGCCGGCAACCAGGACGGCGATGAGCATCAGCATCCATACGTATCGCATTACGGCATCTCCCAACCGCTGACGAACTCCAATTCGATCTCCGCCTGACGAACCGCGGCGTCGAGGACGGCCTGGCGCTGTTGCACGGCGGCGCTGCTGCGATAGGCATCCAGCAATTCCAGGATGCCGCGCTCTCCCGCGTCGTAGCTGACCTGGGCAATCCGCTCGAGGTCGGCGGCGCTGGGAGCACTCGCCCGGTACCGATCCGCTGCGTCGCGCCGCTCGGCTGCCACCGCCCTGACAGCGGTGACTTGTGCGGCGAGGGCGCTCTCGAAGACCGCGGCCTGCGCTTCTGCTTGCGCCAGTCGCGCGCGGGCCAGGGCCCGCTCGGGCTGTGATCGGTCGAACAGCGGAATCGAGGCATGGAGGCTGACGACAGTGCCGACGTCGCCGCCAACCGCATTCGAGGACTTGGTGCCGGCGACGATCTCCGGCTCAGGTACGACGCGGCGGGCGGCGGCGCGCTCGCTCAATCGCGCGGCGTCCATCTCGTGCCGCAGCGCAGCGCTTTCGACGCGTGTCGATCGCGCGGCCTGCAGCAGTGCCTCGAGCGGCGGCAGCGGCGCCGCACCGGCCGTAGGCGGGGCGGCAACGATGTCCGTTGCGATCGGGCTGAAGAATGCCGCCACCGCTCCCTGCGCCCGCGAGCGATCGGCACGAGCGTTCGAGATGTCGGCGTTCAGCTCCGCGACCTCGCGTTCGGCGCGGAGGCGGTCATAACCGGCTGCGTCGCCGGCGGCCTCACGGCGGGCCAGCACCTCCGCCACCTCACGCACGCGATCGCGAGCCTGTACTGAACTTCCGCTCCCGGACCTGCGCGGCGACCAGGTCGGCGTAGGCGCGACGGAGTTCCGCTCGTGCCTGGCGAATCGCGTTATCCGCACGGCGCTCGCTGGCAGCGACCAGCGCGGCGGCGGCGCCCGCCTCGAGCCCGCGGCGACCGGTAATAGGCAGCACCTGGCTGACCGTCACCATGTTCTCCGCCACCCCGGCGACCGCCTCACGGGTGAACGTCCCGCGCGGATTCGGCCAGCGCGCAGCCGCCAGCGCCTCGGCCCGCGCGATCTCGCTCGTCGCTCGAATCGCCCGCACGCGAGGGCTGTCGGCCGACAGGCGCGCGAGGGCGTCCGCTTCCGTGACTACAGTTTGGGCGGTTGCTGGCGCACCACACGACAACAACGCCAACACCACGCAACGCGTGGATATGCGCATACAACTCCTTGAAGGCAGAGAAAGACGAGGACGGCCGGACGGCCGCTTACAGGTGGGAGACGGAGGGAGGTGCGCGAAGGCCGACGGCCAGCAGCGGCGGGCCGTGAATCAGATGCTCAACGTCGTCGCGGGTGCCATGCACCACCGGCACGGGTGGCGGGGGAAGCAGTGGGATCGTGGAGGCCAGTGTCGGCTTGAATTTCGCGGGGGCGCCTGGCAGCCTAGCAGCGAAGTCGAGCGTCACTACCCGCCCGTCGTCGTCGATCGCCACACCGTCGTGATCGCCGGTGTAGTGCACGTCGCCGAAGTGCGCCTCTGCATGCCGGTGCGCCACGGCGTGCATTGAACCGTGCTCCGCCGCCTCGTGGACGTGCTCAGGCGGCGCGACCGGATTCCAGGCGGTCGCGAGTGCAAGACACGAGATCGCCAGCCAGCGGGAGACCACTGCTTCGCATCGTACGCGATGCGGACCGACGGCCACAACTGAGGACTGTCTGACGTGTCGTTCAGACGGCTCCAGACGCCCCTCTGCGCCAGCGGGATCACCAGAACGAGCGACAAGGACCCCAGAGAGCCCTCCAGCTCGACCGTCCGCACGCGGCGATGAAGAGGCTCTGGCGAGCAGCGCCGCGCTGGCAACGCGGCCGGTCGCCCGGTGCTGAACGATGCCCGCCACAGCGTGGCGCCCTACCGCCGCGGCTGCTTGCCGAGCAAGTCGGCAGCCGCTTTGACGCCGGTCGCAAGCTTCTGTGCCGAACCCTTTCCCCAGTAGTGCAGGAAGTAAATGTCAGGGTCGGTCGCGATCATGTGGTGGTGGATCGCGACGACGTCATCGGCATCAGTTCCATAAAAGGCGGCCCAGGTATTCAGGCCCATCCGCGCGTTGACGGTGGCGCCCATCTCCTTCATCGCGAAGTCGGAGCGACAATCGTGATCTTGTAAACCGCTCCGCTCTGAACGGCGTCGACGTTGCCACGCCGTCGATGCTCACCTGGAGGTCGTTCCTGGGGATGTTCACCTTGAGCACGTTGTCGTGGTAGTGGCCTTGCCGTCCCAGAGTCTGGAGAACGGACACGTATTCCGCCGGCATCGGCGGTGCGGGAGCCTGGGCAAAGACCGGGGTCGCGGCCAGCGTGAGCAAGAGAGCCAATGTTCCCACGGAGCGGATTCGACTCCTCGCCATTGCACGCAGAAATGCTGGCTCGGCTGTTCGGCGTCAGCGATGCGTCGAGGCCCTCCAAATCGTTCAGCAACGACGCCACGACGCCACGTGCGAACGCTTCAGGATGCGCGCACCGCGGGCACCGCTAGACTGGGAGCTTGTCTGGCTCGACATGGCCGAAACGTGCGCTGTTCCAGGTGCACCTCTGGGTCGGCATCCTCACCGGTCTTTACATCGCCGTGGTCTCGATCACCGGTGCCGCGCTGGTGTTCCGTATCGACCTTCAGCGCGCGCTGCACCCGCAGCTCTTCACGCCAGCCGCGGCGGGTCCGCTGCTCGACGCGGCCAGCGTCCTCGAGAAGCTGCGTGACATCTACCCGGACGGCCAGATCGCGGGGGTGGACGCGCCGACGACGGGCCGGCCGACCTACCTGGCCTACGTCGGCCAGGGGGGCAGGTTCCTGACGCTGCTGCTCGATCCGGTTTCGGGACAGGTGTTGGGCGAACTGCCGGAGCGCTCCATCATTCGCACGCTGCAGGAGCTGCACTTCAACCTGCTCGCCGGGCGAACAGGCCGCGCTGTGAACGGCGCCGGCGCACTCTGCCTGCTGATCATGTGCGTCACCGGCGCGATCATCTGGTGGCCCGGCCGCGGCAAGGTGCGGCGCAGCCTGACGGTGGACCGCCGGCGCAGCTGGAAGCGCATCAACTGGGAGCTGCACGGCGCCGTCGGGGCGTGGAGCGCGGCGGCGCTGATGATGTGGGCGGTGACCGGGCTCTCCTTCACGTTCCCGGCCGCATTCACCGCAACCGTGAATGCCGTCTCACCGATCACGACCCGCACGGCACCACAATCCGGTCCGGCCGCAGCCGTCACCACCGCGACGCCATCCTGGCGCACTTTGATCGAGCAGGCGCAGAGGCGGATGCCCGGTCAGTTCGTCGCGCGGGTGGTCGTTCCGTCCGCGGAGCGCGCCGCGTTCCTGGTGATGTTCTCACCCGTGAGTCCAACGCGCCTGGGCAGTGCGGACCTCGCTCCCGTCTACCTCGATCAGTTCAGCGCGGAGGTACTGGCCGAACCGCCGCAGGGCGGCCGGACAATCGGCGACATCGTCATGGCCTGGGTGACGCCGCTGCACGTCGGCGGCTTCGGCAGCATCGGGCTGCGCCTGCTATGGCTGATGCTCGGGCTGACGCCACCGCTGCTCTTCGCGACCGGGGTCATCATGTGGTGGGCGCGGGTGGTCAAGCCGCGCCTCCGTGCCCCCTCGATAGGCGGTGCCGGATAACCACGAAGCGGGACGCACGGAGCACACGACGGCGCTACGCGGGCCTCCGGGGCTACCGCTGAATGGCAGTGACGATTCGTGGCTACGGGTCAGCCAGGAGTCGTCGGTATTGCGCATCCGTCAGTTCGAGGTGGTAGAAGTTCTTGAAGAATGCGCGCACGTCGGCCTGAAATGCGGCATCGAGTTGCCGCCCGGCCGCAACGTGAGCAAGCCAGGCGATGCCTGGCAGGCGATTGACCGACGGCGGCCGCGATCCCCACCCATACGGCAGCGACGGCCACTGGTATACCCGGCCGGCCGCCACCGCGGGAATTGACTGCCACGCCGCGTCGGTGCGCAAGCGCGCTGCCCCCCCCTGCACAATCACCACGTCCGGCGCCGACGCCGTGATCTCCGCGATGGTCCATGGCCGCCGCGGGGCCGTAGCGCGCGTGCCCGCCACGTTGACGCCACCAAGCAGCTGCAGCTGTTCCCCACCGCTCTCGTCGGCGAGGCACGGCACAAGCGCGTCCGCCGAGCACGCCAGGTAGACGCGGATCGGGGCCGGCCGTGCGCGGAGTGCGTCGCGGTACTTCGTTATCAGGCGCTCTGCCGCGCTTCCAAGCTGCTCACCCCGGTCGGGCAAGCCGAGCGCCACGCCGAGCCGCCGATAGACCGCGGGGATGCGCGTCAGCTGTCCGTCGAGGATGATTCCGGCTACGTTGGTGCGGCGCTGCACGGCCTCGACAGCGGCGACGTAGTCGCTTTGCACGGTGCCGTAGTCGACGTAGACGTCAGGCCTCAGTTGCCGCAGTTCTGCGTCGGCAGCGGGGTTGTCGACCTCGGGGAGCTGACGAATGGGCGTCGGGGTGCGGTACGCCGGCGGGAAGAACTCGAGCGCATCGCCGCTCGGGAGCCGGTTGCGCCCGACCAGCCGATCAGGCGCCAGCGTGTAGAGCATCACCTCGGCCGGAGCGCCGGCCGCCATGACGCGCGCGTTCCGTGCCGGCAGCGTCACGGCGCGGCCGGCGTCATCGACGAACCGGCCCTGCGCCGCGATCGCCACCGTCCCTGCGAGCGCGAACGACACTGCCGCGCGAAAGCGCATCTCTGGCTCCTTACAGCCCAACCCGCGTCTTGACGTAGAACGTACGACCCGGCTGCGGAAAGCCCCACGCCAGCTCATAGTTCTGATCAGCGAGGTTCTTCAGGCCGAACACGACATCGAAAGTTGCGCCGCAGGGAGTATTGTGCCGCCACGTCGAACAGCGTGTAGGCGCCAGTGCGGAGATACGGGAACAACTGGACCGGGTTCGTATTCACGTCGCTCCAGCGATCGCCGGTGATCTCCAGGCTTGGCGTCACCGTCAGCCGAGCCAACGGCCGCCAGGCGGCGTAGATGAACGACTTATGCGTCGGCACACCGGTTGGCCGCAGATTGGGCTGCAGCGCGTCATGGATGGTTCGGCTGAGCGCCGTGTAGTTGCCGCCGACCGTCAGCGCGGCGCCAACCGGCACGTCGGCCGCCAACTCGAGGCCATAGAACCGGCCATCACCGACGTTCTGGGTCTGCGTCGTCGTATCCGCCAGCAGCACGGTCTGAATCAGGTTGCGGACATCACTGTAGAACACCGTCGTTTCGAGTCGCACGCCGCCCGTGCGCCCCTTCCACCCGACCTCGAGGTTGGTGGCCCGCTCTGGCCCGAGCTCCGGATTCGGTGTCGCGGTGCCGAAGCGCGTGCTGTACAACTCGAACATCAGCGGGAAGCGCGCGCGATCGGACACGCTGGCGTGCACCTGCGCCGCGGCGCGGTAGCGCCAGATGAGCGCGCCCTGCCAGTTGAACGCATCGGCGCCGCCCTTTGGATACTCGAACAAACCGCGGACGGTCGAGAAATCCTCGGCCTTGCTGATCTCGTAGCGGTCGTAGCTGAGGCCGCCGACGATGTCGACGGAGGCGACGCGGACGGTGTCCTCCACGGCCAGCGACCAGGTGTTCTGCGATTGGTCCTGCACCGGCTCGGTCGTACTGACAGCGTCGGATGCGTCGGCCGGCTGGTCTGCTGCTCCGGTGTGCACGTCAGTGCGGAAGAACACGGCCCCCTTCAACGTGTTCGTCGCCGCAGCGTCGATCCCGGACTTCGACACTGACACCATAGGCGTGGTCGTCGTAGGGGCTGCGGAAGCGCCCGTTCGCCGACTGCGTCGTATAGGTCGCGTCGTCGAACGCATCGAGACCGTTCTCGAACGTGTTGTAGTAGACCTTCGTCTTCACGTAGGCCGACGGCACCGAGCTGGGTCTTCGACAGGAACGACGTGTTCTGGACGTCCCAGTACGGCCAGCGCCAGATAGCTGTTCGCCGGCACGGGCGGATTGTTGTAGACGTTCAGCGGCGCGCCCTTCTCGCCCGGCTGCTTGGTGTAGTTGACGTGTACTCGTCGGTCGTCGTTCGGCGTGAATCCCGCCTTCACGTTGAAGCGCGAGTCCGCGCTGTCGGAACTGAGGCGCCGCCCGCCGGCTGCAGCGATTCGCCGTCGGCTGATAGTCGCCGGACAGCGTCCAGAAGTCGCGGTCCGAGATAGTTGACGCTGCCCTGCACGTAGAACCGCCGCTGACGCGTGCCGACCATGACGTAGCCGTTCCACCCTTCGGCGTCGGCCCGGCCGCCGAGTCGAGACGCTGCCTCGACCTCGAACGGCTTCGTCGGCTTGCGCGTCACCAGGTTGATGGCGCCGCCCATGGCGCCCGGACCGTCGAGGACCGAGGCGTAGCCCTTCTGCATCTGCACTTCGGCGATGTCGGCGGTGAGGAAGCGGGTGAAGTCGAGGCGGTTGTCGGCGGGCAGGTAGATGCGCACGCCGTCGACCATCAGCGGCACCTGCCAGCGGCCGAAGCCACGGACGAAGATGTCGCTTTCGTTGCGGCGGCCGTTGGCGTCGAACGTGCTGATCACGCCGGGCACCAGGTTGACCGCCTGATCGAGCGACTTGCGGTCGAACGGTCCACATCTGGTCGCTGCGTCAGCAGCGCGCCGCCCACCGTGGGCTGGCCGTCAGCAGCGCCCACCACGACGATGCGGCCAAGGTCGAATACCTGCGCTTCATCACCGGTGGCGGCGTTCTCAGCCGGGGCGCTGACACCGCCCTGGCCGGGCGTCGTCTGCGCGGAGACCTCGCCGACCAGGACGGCCGACAGCATGAACGCGAGGGCCAGCGAGCAGGAAGAGCGCACTACGAAGCGAAGCATCTTCCTAGCATCTCCTGGACCGGCCGACAGGTCCAATCGTTCGGTCCGATGGCGCCATTGGCCGCGTCGATGACGAGTAGTGCTAGAACACCTTCGTCAGCTGCACCTCGAACGCCCGCGGCGCACCGAGGCGTCCCGAGACGTCCGAGTTGCTGCGCGGGATGTAGATCTCGTCGGTCAGGTTGCGCCCGGTCACCGTCAGCCGCGTGCCCGTCAGGAAGCGGACACTGCCGCTCATCGCCAGGGTCGTGTAGGGCTGCAGCTCGATGGTGTTGGCGGTGTTGCGGAAGCGGCCGCCGACGCGGCGAACGGTGGCCGACACGTTCACCGGGCCGATGCGCTGCATCGGCGTCAGGTTCCAGGTGATCGACGGCACGTGCGGCACATTGTTGCCGGCACGCGACACGATGCCGGTGCCAAGGTTCTCGTTGAACTCGACGTACTCGGCTTGCAGCGCCGTCACGTCCGCCATCACCATAAAGCTCGGGTGCGGCGTCGCCGTCATCGACCACTCGACGCCACGCGACATCTGCTCACCAATCTGCTGCTGCAGCCGGACGCCTTCGACGATGTTGCTCGTGAGGATGTTCTCCTTGCGAATATCGAACCAGGCCAGCGTCGTCTCGGCACGGCCGCCGAAGATGGTCGCCTTGGCGCCGGTTTCGACCTGCCTGGTCGGCTGCAGGCTGAACACCATGTTGGCGGCGTTGATGCTGACGAGCGGCGTGACCGGCTCCACCGCGTGACTGGTGCTGCCGTACAGCGAAACGAGCGGGGTGATGGTATAGACCAGTCCGAGCCGGCCCGTCGTCGGAAAGTAGGTCTGCGTCGCAAAACCGGTGGTGACCTGGTTGCGGTCAACCTTGAACCGCTCCCAGCGCAGCCCGGCAACGACCTTCAGGTTGTCGGTGATGCCGACGCGTGATTCCCCGAACAGCGTCTGGGTGTTGACCAGCACGTTGCGGTCGTAGACGAACGGGAAAGCCCGGGTCGAAGATCGGTTCGGGCGTGAACGGATCGACGCTGACCGTCTGCTGCGGGATGGTGCCACCGCCCCATCGGTCCTGGTCGTTCCGCTGGGCAAGGTAGCCGCCGACGACGTCACGACCGCGCCGGCAGACGGTGAACGTCTTGCGCGCGTCGACCTGGTTGCCGACCAGCAGGTCGTCACGCTTGGCCAGGAAGTAGCCGCCGACGGTCACCCGGCGCGTCGCCGGCACGAACTGCACGCTCTCGAAGTTCCGCCACTCGACGTCCTGCGTCGCGGCGAACAGCTCGTTGCTGACGATCCAGCCGCGCGGCAGCACGAACTCGGCGGTGAAACGGCCGTAGTTGTTCCTGGCCTCGTTGCGGTCGTCGCGCATGTTGTAGTTGAGGAAGCGCGTGCGCGGATCGACCTCACCGTCGATGATCGGCGTGCCGTAGTAGCTGCGGATCGAGTCGTTGGTGAAGGTCGCCGTACCCTTCAGCGCGATCGACGGCCGCGGCGTCCAGCGGATGGCGGCCACCGTCGACTGCATCTGGTCTTCCGGCGCGATCGACCCAGCCGCCGCCGTCGGCGCGCGAGATAGTCGACGCGGGCAGCCAGCGTCTGGCGTGAACGGGATCGAGACACCGAGGCCGACGCGGAGCTTGTCGAAGGAGCCGTAGGAGAGAAGCGTGTCGACCTCGAAGTCGCGGCGCGGCTCCTTGGTGACGTAGTTGATCGAGCCGCCGGTGGCCCCTTCGCCGGCCATCAGCGACGCCGGCCCCTTCAGTACCTCGACGCGCTCGAGCATGAAGCTGTCCAGCGGCCGTCCGCTCTGCGGCACGCTGTTCTGCCGGATGCCGTCGCGCATCACCGAGACGGTGCCATTCGTGCTGGAGAAGCCGCGCATGTTGATGCCGGGAATGGAGCCGCTGTCGACGAACGTCGTCACGCCGGGCGCAAGTTCGGCCGCCTCCATTGCATTGGTGACACCGCGTTCCTGGATGAGCGCCTGGGAGATGATCGTGAGAGTGGCCGGCAGTTCCCGGACCGGCAGATCGAGGCGGGTGCCACCCGTGGCTGCGGCGTCGAGCTGGAGGGCGTCCTCCGGCAGTGCCGCTGCCTCGATGATCACCCGCTCCCGCAGGCCGCTGACCTCCAGCGTGATGTTGACGACACCAGGGGCGCTGGAGACGACCACCTGCCGCTGCCGCGGCGCGAAGCCGTCCTTCGACGCCTCCACCGACCACCCGCCGGTCGCCAGGCCGCGAACGGTGACGGTGCCGTCCGCACCGGTCACCACCGTGCGCTGATCGGTTGGCCGCAACAGGACGACGCCGGCGTCAGCCAGACGAGCGCCGCTCGTGTCCGACACGGCAATCGTCAATTGCGTGTCCTCCTGCGCCCGGGCCGCCGACGCGGCAACCAGTGATGCGAGCAGGGCGAGGACCACGGCGGCCCGCAGCGGCCGCGTCAAGACTTCCATGAACGGTTCTCCCGGGTCAGGGCGCGATTCGAGCTGATAAGGGCAGGCCAGCCTAGCAATACGCGGAACGCGGGGCACCTTAAGTTTTCCTGACAAATTCTTCAGACGGCGGGCCAGCCGGCTTTCGGTATATTCCCGCCGATATGGTCAAGCGCTCGCTCGTCTTCCTGCACCGCTGGATCGGAGTCCTGCTCAGCATCGCGTTCCTGCTCTGGTTCCCGTCGGGAATCGGGATGATGTACTGGACCTATCCGTCGGTGACCGCGGCGGATCGACTGGAACGGTCCCCCGCCCTCGATTGGGCGCTGGTCGTGCTTTCGGCGGAGGAAGCCGCCGCCGCTATTGGTGTGACGGCGACGCCGGCGCAAACCCGGTTGAACACCTTCGACGGCCGGCCGGTCTACCGCTTCGCTGCCGGGCGTGGCGGGACCACCCGCCTCGTCTACGCCGACACCGGCGAGGAGCAGACCGAGGTTCCGGCCGCCATGCGCCACCGGATCGCGGCGGCATGGACCGGCCGCACGATCGACGAGGCGCGCATCGAAGCGGTCACCGCGGTCGACCAGTGGACGGTGCAGTCGCCGCTGCGAACGATGCGGCCGCTGTGGAAGTACTCGTGGCCGAACGGCGAGCAGGTCTACGTCTCGGGCACGTCCGGCGAAGTGGTGCAGTACACGACGCGCGGTTCGCGTCTCGGCGCGTACGTCAGCGCCATCCCGCACTGGTTCTACTTCACGCCGCTGCGCCAGAACCAGCCGGTCTGGATCAACGTCGTCATCTGGTCCGCCGCCATCGGCACGATCCTGTCGCTGATCGGCATTGTCATTGGCGCGTGGATGTATTCCCCGGCCAGGAAGTACCGCTACGGCGGCGCGCCGAGCAGCATCCCGTATCACGGCCAGAAGCGCTGGCATACAGTCTTCGGGCTGGTGTTCGGCCTCGGCGCCGTGACATGGGCATTCAGCGGGATGCTGTCGGTGGACCCACCGTTTCTGCGCCGCGCCGAGCCGGCCGCCCGGCGTGCGGCACCGACACTGGCGACTGCCTTGCGCGGCCGCGTCAGCAGCGCCGACTTCTCGAGCGCCCACCCGCGCGCGGTGCTGGAGAAGAATGCGGCGCTGGCGGTGAAGGAACTGGAGTTCAGTTCCTTTGCCGGCGAGCCGATGTTCGCCGCGCACCTTGGCAACGACCGCATCCAGATGCTGCGCCTCGACGGCACGGCGGTGGAATCGTTCAGCGACCAGCGCATCGCCGAGATCGTGCGGGCGGCCGCGCCCGATCGCCGCCGCGTCGAGATGCGCCGGCTGGATCAGTACGACATCTACTACCTCGATCGCGAGCGGCGGAAGCCCCTGCCGGTGACGCTGGCCTTGATGAACGACGCCGAGAAGTCGCGCTACTACATCGACACCAGGACGGCGCGGGTCGTTGGCAGCTACAGCAACCGGAATTGGGTTGGCCGCTGGCTCTACAACGGCCTGCACTCGCTGAACTTCCCCTGGCTCTACAACTACCGGCCGCTCTGGGACATCGTCGTCATCTTTTTCATGATGGGCGGCACGGCACTGTGCGTCACCTCGCTGGTGTTGTCGTGGCGGGTGCTCGGCCGCAAGCTCGCAGCGCTGCCCAACGCCGGACGGCGAGGGCAGCAAGGCGCGCAGGGACGGGCGGTCGCGGCCGACGCACCTCGGGTCAACGCCTGAGGGACGGCCGAAGGGGCTGCCAGGGCGGTCGAACTTGGTCTTCGGTCGGCCTTGGTCCCTGGTCTTCGGGTTGCGGTTCGAGTGGCCCTGATCCCGAGTGGCACACACGTTGCTCTATCAGGGGCAGCTACGCTCGGTCGCCGCTCTGGCAGGCCGACAAACTCCTCACCATCCCCGACGGGAGCCCGAACTATGGCTCCCGATCGTCACGTACGGCGGTTCCTTACTCACAATGATGCCTACGGCCGGCTGTGGCACGGGCCTGGTGGTATCGAGTTGCTCACTCGAGAGCACTGGGAGACCTGTGGCGCCGACCGCGTGGCATCCCACAGCGTGACGTCGACAGCGTGACGTCTGGGTCATCTGCTACCCCGACGTCTCATCGGCGCGCCAGGCGAGTGACTGCCGAGGGTCAGGGGCGGAGCGTCTTGCCAAAGGCTGTCGTTTCCAGTCCGATCTGGACGCGCGCCTTCGTCGACAGGATTTGCAGCGAGCCCTGCGCCGCCGGGACGATGTCGTAGCTGGTGTCGCCGCGCAGCACCGCCAGGGTCGCACCGAGCAGCAGGCGCGGAAACCGGTAGGCACCACCGCGGCGCTGGTCACCGCCGGCAAGGTCGTAGATCGCATTGCGATGTGCGAGCGCGCCCGGCAGGTTGTACCTGCGTAGGGCGGGTGCCGCCGCCGACGGACCCGCCGCGACGACCCCGCCGGGTCCGCTCCGCGGCACCCGGCCTACGGCAGTCACGTCGCGGCACCCGGCCTGCTGCACCCAGCCGCGGAACCGGGCCTGCTCTGCACCGGTGCGCAGACGACGGCGTGACGCGCTAGAATCAGCGGCCACGGAACGGGAGGATAGATGGCCAGGATGTTCGTCCAGCGTGCGCTCCCCCTTGCGCTGCTCGCGGCGCTCGCTCCATTCACCGCGACGGCGTCCGCACAGACGGCCGCGCCGCGCGCACAGACCGCCGCCACCGCACAGCCAGAACCAGGCGTGCCGGCGCCGCCGCTGAGTGCGCTGGCGCCTGCCAACCTCACGAAGGCGCGGCCGGCTGCGCCGTTCAACATCACCGGCAACTGGTTCATCAGCGGCAGCGTCCCCGGCGGCGGCTGGCTGTTCGGCCGGACGCCGGCCACGCTGCCGAAGCTGACACCGGCCGCGCAGAAGCACTTCGATGCCTACGCGCAGGCGACGCGCGACGGCAAGGTTTACCGCGACGACATCGGCCAGTGCTGGCCGGCCGGCATGCCGATCATCATGACCCGCGTCTGGCCGGTGGCGATGATCCAGCTGCCCACCGCCATCTACATGGTCAGCGGCTTCATGAACAGCTTCCGCACCATCTACCTCGATGGCCGGCCGCACACCGATCCGGACCTGGTCGTGCGCACGTTCAACGGCGAAGCGATCGGCCGCTGGGAGGGCGACACGCTGGTCGTCGACACCCGCAACTTCACCGACGACCCGCATCACTGGGTGGACCAGGGCATCCCCGGCAGCAGGGACCTCCGCATCGTCGAGCGCTACCGCCTGATCAACGACGGCAAGACGCTCGAAGGCGAGTGGACGCTGACCGACCCGCAGAACTGGGAAGGCGAATGGAAAGGCACGCGCCGCTGGAACCGCGTCGACGACATCGACATCGAAGAAGTGACCTGCCTGCCCGACCTCAACGACCACTTGCAGAGCACCTCGTCCAAGGTGCAGGTGAGGGAATGAAGAAGACGCTGCTGTTCTCGTCGCTCCTCCTGCTCGCCGCCGCCGTGACGGCGACGGCGCATCACTCACCCGCCGCGTTCGACCGGACCAAGGAGGTGAAGCTGGTAGGAACCGTGAAGGAGTTCCGCTGGCAGAACCCGCACACCTGGATCGAAGTGCTCGTGCCGAACGAGAAGGGTGAGGACGTACTCTGGGGCGTCGAGCTCACCAGTCCGACCTACCTGATTCGCGCCGGCTGGAAGTCGAACGTCATCAAGCCGGGCGACAAGGTGACGGTGGTCGGCAACCCGGTGCGCAGCGGCGAGCCGTCAGCGATCTTCGTCTCGCTGACATTGGCCGACGGCCGCACACTGCTCGAACGCCCGGCGCGACTCGGCCAGCCGTAGCCGGGCGGCCTTGACGATCGGCCAACGCGGACAAGACAATGCCGCCCAACCCTTCCTCGAGGAGCGCGCCACCATGCCCGGAAAGCCCCCTGCACCGACAGTCGAGCGCCGGACGATCGGCCACGTCTTCACCAAGCGGCTGCACGTCGGCATCGAGAACGAACTGGCCGGCTACGAACTCGTGCTGCTGGGGCGCCGCGGCGCCGACTGGGAGTTCCAGGACATCGGCTACGGCAAGCAGGTCGCCTTCAGCGTCGGCAAGTCGCCGGTGCACAACCTGCCGCTGGCGCAAATCCAGGTCGAAGGCGCGGCCGACCACAAGACGGGCCTGCCTGAGCACATCAGCGGGCCGCTGCGCACCAATACGACTAGCTTCGAGTCGATGCGCACCTGCCTGGAGAAGCTGACCGGCGCCTTCAGGTTCTGGGTCGCCGACAGGCCGATGGTGATGAACGGCTACTCGGTGCAGTTGGGCGGCAAGGTCTACGTCTTCCTGCGGCACATCATCGAGGCCTACAACCAGCAGCTCGAGAACATGGCGATGCTCGATCGCGGCGATGTCCACCGCTATCGCCTGTTCAAGCTCAAACTCGACGAGCCGTCACACACACGCTGGGCCGTCACGCGCAAGGCCACGCACCAGGCCGGCAAGCTGAATACGCAGGCGAACATCGAAGTTCCGTTCCGCATCATCGGCCAGCCCTCGGGCGGCGTCGACCTCGCCGACCAGTTCACCTCCGGCAACAAGCGGCTCTTCCTCGCCTGCCGCAGGCTCGCCACGGCGATGGTGCAGACGGTGTTCGCCGCCGACCGGCAGCGGGTGACGGGCAAGACCGGGCCGGTCAAGCTGGAGAAGCTGAATTCGCTGTTCACGCTCTACTACTTCGCCATCTGCATGCAGGCGGCGACCCGGCGCCAGGGGGCGGTGCAGCAGCGGCTCATCGATCTCGGCCAGACGTCGGTCGACCGCGCGGAGGCGCAGGCGACCGCCGCGAAGAGCCGCTGGGAACTGCTGCCGAAGGTCGAGTGGAAGGAGCTGATGAAGAACGCGCTCTCCTCGGACGACCGCGCCGTGCTCAAGCCGCACATCGCCAGCCCGGTCAAGTGGGCGACGCTCACGACCCGTCTGAACCAGGACCTGCTGGACGCGAGCCTCGGGCTGAATCTGTCAGGCGGCGAGTTGAACGCCTTCCACGACAAGATCATCAAGACGCAGGAACAGCACCTCTCCAGCACCGGCAAGCCGCTGCCGGTCGAGCGCTATGCCGCGCAGAAGGTCGTTGCCGATGTACACCTGGACACCACCGGCAAGGTCACGGCCATCGAGCCGGCGAAATACGTCTCGACCACCGAGCCGGTGATCGTCTTCGAAGTGCGCAATTCGGGTCACCACATGCAGGCGATTGGCAACCCGTCGAAGCCGCTGGCGCCGGAACTGCTGCGCGTCATCGATCAGCTGCAGAACTTCGCGCAGTAGGAATGTGCCCGCCTCAGAAGCGCACCCCGAACGCCATCCTGAAGGCGCGGCCGCCGCCATTGCCGGCGATCGCCACCGGGAAGTCACTGGTCGCCTGCGGCTGGCCGAAACTGGTACCCCGGGTGAACCCGGTGGGCAGGCCCAGTGCGTCGAGCGGGCTGTTCGGATCCGGACGCACGGTGGTGTTGAAGCCGATCAGCTTGGTCGTTGTCGAACACGTTGAAGACGTCGAACTTCACCCACGGCCGGAGCGTGCGGAACACCGGGATGTTGTAGTTGATCGAGACGTCGAGCGACGGCGTAGCCGGGAAACGTCTCCGAGCCGCGCTCGCCGAAGTAGAGCGTCTGCGTCGACCGGCGCGTCCGGATAGCCGGCGCAGCAGACGCCTCCTGGATCGCGACTCAGCGGCACGCCGGTCGCGGCCAGGCTGTAGACCTGGCCCGACTCGATCCGCCACAGGCCTGAGATCGACAGGCCGCCGAGCCGTCCGACGTCCGAGGTTGTAGATGGTCCACAGCCGCGCGCGGTGCCGCTGGAAGGTCGGCAGCCGGCCGATCGGGAAGTTGCGATCGGCGGTGAACGCTTCCGGGTAGTCGCCGATCGGGCTGGTGCGCCCGGCTGGTTCGACGCTCTCGCCCTCGTAGTTGCCTTCGTTCTTCAGCTGGATCGTCCACGCGGCGTTGCGCCGTCCAGTTGCGGCGCAGCGTGTAGCGCCCCTGGAACACCAGCCGCCTGGTAGCGCCGCTCGCGGATCGTCGGTGTTGCGGTAGACGATGTTGGTGAAGGTGCCGTAGTCGACGCCGTCCCGACGACGTCGGTCGAGCCGTTCGCCGAGCTCGATGAAGTCCTCGATGAAGTTCGACGGTCGGCGCCAGATGTAGGTCGCTTCGGCGTAGGCGCGGCGCGCCGAACGAGTACCGCCGCCCGACACCGTGAACTCCTTGCGTGATCGGCGACGACAGCCCGTCGTCGAAGAACCACGTTGCCGTCGGGAACTGGCCGAGCGACGGATCTCGTAGTTGGCCGGATCGAGACCGGGCGCGAAGCCGAGCCCTGGCCCGCCGGGCCGGTGTAGACGCCGATCGACGAGGTCGGGGTTGCCGACGTTGGTGTTGCTCGCCAATCTGCGACTCGTTGTAGCGCCCGGCGTAGTGCCCGTAGGTGGTGCGGAAGACCGACCGGCCGTCGCCGGCGACGTCGTAGCGCCAGCGCCAGCCGCGGCACGACGGTGTCGGTGTCGACGCCGATCAGGCCGCCGGTGGCCTCGCTGCGCACGCGCTCGTAGCGCACGCCGAGGTCCGCCGAGAGGTGGCGGTTGATGGTCCAGTGGTCCTGCGCGTAGAACGACTGGTTGTCGACGTTGAGGTCGGCGCCGCGCATCGGCGAGCCAGTTCTCGAGCAGCGTCGCGCCGGGCACGAACACCGGGATGAAGCGGCCCTGGCGCGTCGCAGCAGCGGGTTCGCCGGCCGCATCGGTCCGGCGTAGTCGGCGTCGAAGACGTAGCTGGTGGACGACTGCGAGTTGCCGCCGGTGTTCTGGCTGCGATACCACTCGTAGCCGCCCTTGACCTCGTGGCGGCCGCGCCCCTCGAGCGAAGTAGGTCAGGCTGCCGGTTGACCTGGCGGTTGTTCCGCTCCTCGGGATCGGTGGCGTCGAAGTAGGGTGCGTTGTAGTGCGCCGAGGTCCTGCGTCAGCGTGATGAACGGCGAGTCGACGATCGCCGTGCTGGTGCCGCCGACGCCCTCGAACCGGTAGCGGCGTTCCGAGAACTGCGCCTCGGCGAGCAGGTTGTTGCGCAGGACGCCGCGATAGTTGCCGAAGGCGTACCAGTTCGGCAGCGTCTGGGTTGCCAGCGTCCGCGGATCGATCGAGAAGTCGAACGACGGCGCGTTGCTGAGCTCTCGTGGTTGTTCAGATAGCCGACCTGGCAGCGTCTGGTTCGGCGCCGGCGTCGCCGGTCACCTTGACCTCGGCGCGCCAGTTGTTGTCCTGCTCGGTCGTAGGGGATGCCGGTCTGGTCGAAGCGTGTCGCTGGTCGCTAGGCTGGCGCGACGGCCGGCGCCGAAGAACCAGAGCGCGATCCCGGATGATCGGCCCGCCGAACGTCGCCTCGTAGCGTGCGGTTGACCGTGCTGTCGCGCTCGATGCCGTTCTCCTCCTCGAACGGCGTCTCGTTGGTCCAGGCCGGGTTCGTCAGGTTGAGCCGCAGGCTGCCCGAGAACGTGTTGCCGCCGCTCTTGGTGATGGCGTTGACGACGCCGCCGGAGAACCGGCCGTACTCCGCCGAGATGCCCGAGGTGAGCACCTGCGTCTCCTCGATGGCGTCCTCGATGAACAGGTTCTGCGGCGAGCCGAACAGGTTGTCGTTGACGTCGACGCCGTTGAGCATGAAGACGTTGTCGAAGGCGAACGCGCCGTTGATGACCACCTGGCCGGCGTTCGGCGAGTTGTCGTTGACCCCCGGCGAGAGCGTCGCGATCCCCTGCAGCGTTCGGGACGTCGCCAGCGCCTCGACTCTCGTCGCTGCGTGATGTTCAGCCCGAGCGACGGCACGGCGAGCGGCGGCGGCGTCTCGGCAATCACCGTCACTGCCTCGGTGACTGCGCTCGCCCGCAACGTCACGTTCTGTTCGGCGGTACCGCCGAGCGGCACGGCCGTGTTGGCGGTGACGGTGGCGAACGACGTCAGTTCGAACGTCACGGCATAGTCGCCGGCTGGCAGCAGGCGCAGCACATAGCTGCCGTCGGCGCCGGTGACCACGCTGCGCCGGCCCTGCAGTGCGGCCGACGAGACTGTCACGGTGACCCCGGGAACCGGCAGGTCCTGGGCGTCGGTGACGACGCCGCGCAGGATGCCGGTCTGCACGCCCTGGCTGGCTGCCGGGCCGGCGATGGCCAGTATCAGCGTCAAGGCGGTGACCAGCGGCAGCGACAGTGACGCGGGACGTAATTGCGTGAACGTCATCCCGCTTCGGGCAGCAGCGGCCATGCCAGCCGGCCATGGCGCTTTTGCTGACCGCGACGAACGTCAGCCGTGGTGGCAGCGGCAGGGGCAGGGCAACGTGAAACGTGAAAAGTGGAAAGTGGAAAGTTCAACGACCCACCTTCTACCATGGCCCCGGATCTCCGTCCGCGCTCAGACATTCTGAGGTTGGCAGAAGTCTGCCGCCTGGTCGCGGGGCCGCAGGCGGTGCGGTTTTGCTCCGGAACTGACGGGTTTCCTTGCCGCAGCGCACGGTCGAAGCCTCCTGCCGGGCTGGCGACAGCATTGCTCATCCTGCTGCGGTTCCACCCGGGCATGGCCGACTGGATGCGCGGTCATGGGGGCGAACCTCCAAGGATGATGATGACTGAGACCCTCCGCCGCGCACGACCTGGCTGGTTGTGCGTCATCGCCGCTCTCGCGCTCGCGTCGACCACTGACGCGGCGGCATCAGGCAAACAGAAGCGCGGCCACATCGACGAGCAGCTTCAGGCTGTAATCAACACGCGCGGGACGTCCTCGTATCGCGTCATCGTGCGGATCAAGCCAGGTGCGGCGGCCACGCTGCGCCAGTCGATCAAGGCGCATGGCGGCAAGGTCCTGGTCGCCCATAACGCCATCAGTGCCTTCACCGCGGTGGTCCAGGCGAAGGACCTGACGGCACTGGCCGCGCAGGACGGCGTGCTCTCGATCTCGAGCGACGCGGTGGTTTCGCCTGCGGGTGGTCCCGCGCCGGCTGCGGCGCTGACCGCGACGGCAGCGGCGAAAAAGTCGACCCTGACCAGCGCGTCGGCGGGTCCGGGCGTCTCGCCGACGACGCTGCGGCGTACGCTCGGCGTCTCCGACCGCTGGGCCGGCAAGGACATCGGCGTCGCGATCATCGACTCGGGGCTCGAGATGTCGGGCGAGTTCAAAGGGCGGGTTGCCGCCTTCTACGACTTCACCAACGGCCAGACGCTGCAGACCGGGCCGATCGACGGCTACGGGCACGGCACGCATGTCGCCGGCACGATCGCCGGAACCGGCGCGCAGTCCAAGGACCAGGCGAATCGCGGCATCGCGCCACGGGCGCGCCTGGTGGTCCTGCGAGTGCTGGATGAGACCGGCGCCGGCTACACCACCGACGTGATCCGGGCGATCGACTTCGCTGTCGCCAATCGCGCCCGCCTCGGCATCCACATCATCAACCTGTCGCTCGGCCACCCGGTGTTCGAACCGGCAAGCTCGGATCCGCTCGTCCAGGCGGTGGAACGCGCCTCGGCCGCAGGCATCATCGTCGTCGCCGCGGCGGGCAACATCGGCGTCAACCCGGCGACCGGGCTGCCTGGCTATGGTGGCATCACCTCCCCGGGTAACGCCCCGTCGGCGATCACCGTCGGTGCCGTGAAGAGCGGGACCACGATCGCGCGCAGCGACGATCGCATCGCCGACTACAGCTCCTCCGGGCCAACCTGGTTCGACGGCATGGTCAAGCCGGATCTGCTGGCCCCGGGCCACGCCATCGTCGCCGCGGCGGCGAAGCGCGGCTCTTTGTACGCGACCTATCCACAACTGCGCGAGAGTGACGACGACTACATGCGGTTGAGCGGCACGAGCATGGCGACCGCGGTCACCAGCGGCGTGATCGCCCTGGCCCTCGAGGCGCACGCGCACGAGGCGGACAAAGGGTCGCCGGCGCTGACGCCGAACATGGTCAAGGGGGTGCTCGAGTTCAGCGCGTTGGGGGTCAACGACGACACCGGCGCCGAGTACGACCCGCTCCGCCAGGGTGCAGGGGCGCTGAACGGCGCCGGCGCCATCGCACTGGCCAGCAGCATCGATACGGCCGCCAGGGCCGGCGCGCCATGGCTGACGCCATTCCCGACCTTCTCCACCACGATTGGCGGTGAGACGCTGGCGTGGACGCAGGCGGTCGTCTGGGGTAACGCCGTCGTCTGGGGCAGCACGGTGCCAGTGAACCAGGCGGCATGGGGGTCCAACGTCACCTGGGGTTCGAACATCGTCTGGAGTTCGAACATCATCTGGAGCTCGAACATCATCTGGAGCTCGGCGGTGACCTGGAGCAGCAACATCATCTGGGCCGAGTCGATCACCTGGGCGGACGCGATCCTCTGGGGCACGGCGGATTGGACCGCCGACCCGGGGTCCGGCGACGACGCGGGTGGCCGATGACAGGCGTGCCTGAATTGCCGATACCTGACGCCCGGATGCGACCGGAGCTGCTGCTGGCAGTCGCCGCGTCCATCCTCGGGCTGCTGCTTTGGGTCGTACTGAACTGAGGCGAGCACACCGGATCAGGCAGGCACCGCAGCGAGCGCAAGGCGGCTGCCACGAGCGGGCCTTACTGCCGGCGTCATGCGGTTTGCACGGCCGACGGCGATGCCTATGCCCGCCGATCCCATCGAACGCCGATACCTGGACGCGCTCGGCAAGAGGCGCAGCGTATCGCCCGACACCATCTCCCGCATCACAGCGGCGCTCCGCACCGACGGCTCCCCGCACGAAGCCGTGCGCGTCGTCCGTCCGGGTCAGCCTGTCCGCTTCGACGAAGAAGCTGATCTGATCCTGGAAGGCGGCTCGCGCGAGACGCTGCGCAGCACGCGCCGCGGCTCCCGTCGCCAGTCGAGCCTCCCTGCCGACGTGCCGCTCGGCTACCACGAGGTGGAACTGCTGGAGAGCGGCCGACGCGTCTCGCTGATCGTGGCGCCGCCGCGCTGCCACCTGCCAGAAGGCCTGCGGCTCTGGGCCTGGGCCCTTCAGCTCTACGCCGCACGCACCCGCCGCAGCTGGGGGATCGGTGACTTCGGCGACCTCGCCCGCTTCGCGACGATCTCCCGCGGCCACGGCTGCCGGCTGCTGCTGGTCAACCCGCTGCACGCCGCGACGCCGGTGGTGCCGCAGCAGGCCAGCCCATACAGCCCGACGACGCGCCGCTACCTCAACCCGTTGTACGCAGCCATCCAGGAGATCGATGGCGCGCGTGAGCTGCCCGGCCTCGAACGCCTGGTGCGGACCGGAAACGCGCTCAACGGCCGCCGCCTGATCGACCGCGATGCCGTGTTCCGGTTGAAGATGCGCGCGCTGGAGTTGCTCTATCGGCGGTTCAAGGGGCACGGCGACTTCGACGTGTTCATCACTGCCGAGGGGCCGCCGCTGCGTGAATACGCCACCTACTGCGTCCTGGCGGAGCAGCATGGCGGCGGCTGGCGCTCGTGGCCGGCGAAATACCGCGATCCGCGATCGCCGGACGTGCGCCGCTTCGCCACCGACCACGCCGACCGCCTGCGGTTCCATCAGTGGATCCAGTGGCAGCTCGATCGTCAGCTCGCCCGCGCCGCGGCTGCCGTGCCGGTCATGCAGGACCTCCCGATCGGCATCGATCCCGAGGGGGCGGACGCCTGGGCCTGGCAGGACGTGCTTGCGCAGGGCATGCACGTCGGCGCTCCCCCCGACGAGTTCAACACGCGCGGGCAGGACTGGGGGCTGCCGCCGTTCGTCCCCGCACGGTTGAAGGCCGCCGCGTACCGGCCGTTCATAGAAACGATCCGCGGCACGATGCGGCACGCAGGCGGCTTGCGCATCGACCATGTGATGGGGCTGTTCAGGCTGTTCTGGATTCCCGAAGGCATGACGCCCAAGGAGGGGGCATATGTTCGCGGCGCCGCCGACGACCTGCTGGCAATCGTCGCGCTGGAGAGTCAGCGGGCGCAGGCGATCGTCGTCGGCGAGGACCTCGGCACGGTGGAGCCTCGCGCCCGCGAGCAGTTGATGGCGTCGGGAGTACTCTCCTACCGCCTGCTGTGGTTCGAAAAGGACGACCCGGCGAAATACCCGGCCCAGGCACTGACCGCGGTGACGACGCACGACCTGCCGACGATTGCCGGGCTGTGGACCGGCGCCGACCTCGAGGCACAGCGCCGCCTGCATCTCAACCCGAACGAGGCCGGCATGCGCGCGATGCGCGAGCGGCTCGCCGCGGCAACACGTAGCGGCGACGACACTCCGATCAGCGAAGTGATCAGGCGCAGCTACGCATTGCTGGCACGCGCACCGTCGACCGTCGTCGTCGCCACGGTCGAAGATGCGGCTGGCGTGGCCGAGCGGCCGAACATGCCCGGCACCGTGACCGAGTGGCCGAACTGGTCGCAACCGCTGCCGGTGCCGCTCGACGTGCTGGCAAAGGGCGCGCAGGCGACGGCGATTGCCCAGGTGTTGTCGGCGCGCGAACGGCGGCGCGCAGGCACGGCGGCACGGCCGAAGCGGTCCGGGCGTCGGCGACGCTGACGGGGGCTACCGCGCCGCGTCACGGAGCGATGCGGTGAAGGTGGCGACCGCCGACCAGTAGGCAGCCGCGTCCGGCGGCACCAGGTCGTTGTGATCGGCGCCGCGAATCGTGAAGAACTGCTTCGGGCCACGAATGCGCGCGAACAAGGCCTGGCCGGCGGAGTACGGCACGACGCGGTCCTCGTCGCCGTGCATCACCAACACCGGCCGGGTCACCGCTTCGAGCAAGGTCGCGGTCGCGAATCGATAGCGAGACAAGGGCGCCAGGAGCGCCAGCGGCGAGCCACGCAACACCGTGCGCACATCCGGGAACCCCGATTCCAGGATGATGCCGTCCGGCGCGCGCACGGCGGCCGCATGCGCGGCCATCGTTGTGCCCAGGGATCGGCCCCAGTAGACCAGCGGGGCATCGCCGCCGGCCCCCCGCAGAGACGCGGAGACAAATGCCTCGACGTCGCGGAACAGCCCTCGCTCGCTCGGGCGGCCGCTGCTCAGGCCATAGCCACGGTAATCGACCGCGTAGACCGCATAACCGTGCCGCTGGATGCCAGCGAGCGCGGGGGCCCAGACAGACAGGTTGCCGCCATTGCCATGGAAATACAGAACCGCCGCTCGGGGCGCCGGATGCGGCAGCGACCAGACCCGCAGCCGCTGCCCGTCGGCCGTGGTGATGAAATCAGCCGTGTGATCGACGCCGAAGGATGCGGGCGTCACGTCTTCGCCCGCCGTTGGGAAGAAGGCGAACCGCGGCTCGACCAGGCGCACGCCGAGCGTGAGGCCAATGGCCGCGACGGTCGCGGCGACAGCCGTCCCTATCAGCCAACTGAGCACGAGCGGTCGTCCATACCAGCGCCCACCGGACCGTCAGCTTGCCGCGTCGGTTCCGGCGCGGCTCGGTTCCGCACGATCGTCGCGCCGGTCGGTGCCGCGACGGCGGAGCACCGCCGGCAGGTCGACGGTGAACTCGGCACCGCACCCGGGGCCGTCGCTGCTCGCCGCAACGACGCCGCCGTGCGCCTCGACCAGGTGGCGGACGATGGCGAGGCCGAGACCGAGGCCGCCGTGTTCGCGCGCCGACGACTGGTCCTCCTGCCGGAACCGCTCGAACACCAGCGGCAGGAAGTCGGGCGCGATGCCCTGGCCGTTGTCGGCGACGCGCACGCGGACGACGTCACTCACCTGGGATGCGGTGACGGTGATTTCCCCGCCCATGCCGGTGAACTTGACGGCATTGGACAGCAGGTTCCACAGCACCTGGCGCAGCCGGTCGGGGTCGGCGTCAATCATCGGCAGCGCCGGGTCGATGCGGACGTCGACGCCGATCGACTTCGCCTCCCGCGCCGGCTGCACCGTCTCCAGGGCGTCGAGGATGACGCTGCCCAGATTGACCCTGCGGATGTCGAGCCGCAGCGTGCCGCGCACGATGCGCGAGACATCGAGGACGTCGTTCAGCACGGCGGTCTGCGCCCGGGCACTGCGCTCGAGCGCAGCGATCGCCTGGTTCGTGCGCGCCGAGTCGAGCCGGCCGCTCTTCAATAAATGCGCCCAACCGGAGATGGCGGTGGCCGGAGTGCGCAACTCGTGCGACAGCGTGGCGAGAAATTCGTCCTTGGTGCGATTCGCCTCGTCCGCCAGCCGCCGCGCCTCCTGCTCACGATGCAGCGCCTCGCGCCGCGCCACCTCGTTCGCCTTGCGGATGCTGATGTCCCGGAAGGTGGTGATGGTGCCAATCACCGAGCCGTCCTCGTCGCGAATCGTCGCGCGCGCTTCTTCGATGTCGACCGGCAGGCCATCCCGGCGCAGCAACCGGTGTTCGCGCAGCGGCCGGTCTGGCGGCGGCGGCTCGCCGTCGGCGGCACCATTGATCGGCACGACGGCGTCGAATGCCAGGCCTTGCGCCTCGCCGGCCGTCCAGCCGGTGAGCCGTTCGGCCGCAGGGTTCATGAACGTGATCTCGCCGCCGGCACTCGCCAGCACCACCGCATCCTCGGTGCTCCGCAATGCCGCCGCATAGGTCTTCAACTCGCCGAGGCGGGCGCTGCGCCGGCGCAGCCGCCGCAACACACGGCTGAAGGCGACTGCCGACATGAGCAGCACCGGGAAGGCGAGCACGAGCGTCGGCAGCATCGGCAGCCCGGCCTCGCGGCCAACCAGCAGCAGGCCGGCGATTGACGCCGCCGCAAAGTGCGTCACCCAGAGCGGCAGAAAGTGCTTGCGCCACACGCGTGGCCACGACGGCCCGCGGCCGACGGCGACGGCGCCGGCGATCAGGACACTGTTCAGGATGAAGTAGGTGCCAACGAACACGGTCATCGCCGTGACGAACTGCCAGAGGCCGGCGGCGTCCCCCCGCAGCGGGGGTGACCCGGCAACCGCGAAGAACACGTGCGCCGCCACCCACATCGCCAGGCTGGGGGCGGCGATGTTGAACAGCGTGCGCGTGAGGCTGCGATTGTCAGGACTGAGCCGGAGCGAGATGACCAGCCCGTCGACGGCGACGCACAGCGTGCCGGCGCTCGGACCGAAAAGGAGCGCCGCGGTGATCGTGAACGTCTCGGCGATCGACAGGCTGACGGGAAAGCCGAGCATGCGCGTCGGAAACGACGCCGCCACCATCGTCAACACCAGCAACAGCACCCAGGCCGCTCCTGGCGGCGCCTGGATCACCGTCACCAGCGAGGTGGCGAGGATGACGACGCCGGCGCTGATGACGACGCCGAGATAGGCGCCGCGGCGTTTCTCGCCGCCGGGACGGGTGCGGGTGAAACGAGAGACGCGGCGCACTAGGCGTGAATCCTGCGATGGAAACGGCCGACCGTCAACCGACCGGCGCCGCGACGTGTCGGGTTACCGGCCGCACAGACGAGGCCGGCCAGTTCTCCGACCGCGTGATTCGCGACAACCCCAATGAAAACGGCCATTTCAGAACCGACGGGGTCGGGCGCACAACTTGCGATTGTGCTTCCCGTCGATTTCAGGAGAAGCCGTTGTGATGTGGACTGCACGCGTTGGGTCACCCCGAAACATGAACCGCAATTTCGCCCCTTATCTTACGTGCGCGCTGCTCGCCTTCTGCGCGCCGGCTGCGCCCGCCGCCGCCGGTGCCCGCGCCACGGTCGACCCGGCCGTCCGCGAGGCGATGTCGCGGCAGGGCGCGGCGGCGACGCTGCGGGTCATCGCTCGCGTGCAGCCTACGGCTAAAAGCAACGTTCGGACCCGATTGGGCAAGCGCGGTGTGCGATTCCAGGCCGACGACGCGAGCTCGGACATGCTCGGCGCGGAAATCAGCAGCCAGCACCTGCAGGCGCTCGAAAGCGATCCGGAAGTCGGACACATCTCCCTCGACATGCCGGTAACGGCGTCGTCGGTCGTGGATAACAGCAATGCCGCGGCGACGGCGTCGAACGTCCTGCTGAGTACCCTCGGTGTCGACATCGCGTCACCGGGCGGACGCGGCGTGGGCGTGGCGGTGATCGATTCCGGCATCCAGGCGACGGCGACCATGACGCCGGCGGCCTCGTATGACTTCACCAGAGGGGGCCTGTCGGTGCGGCCGTCGGACGAATATGGTCACGGCACGCACGTGGCCGGCCTGATCGCCGGCGGTGGCACGGTTCGCGGCGTCGCCCCCGCCGTCCGCCTCATCTCGCTGAAGGTGCTCGACAGCAACGGCCAGGGCATGACCAGCACGGTCATCACCGCCATCAACTTCGCCGTCGTCAACCGGCGCAAACTCGGCATCGACATCATCAACCTCTCGCTCGGCCACCCGATCACCGAGGCGGCGGCCGACGATCCGCTCGTCCAGGCGGTTGAAGCAGCCTCGCGCGCCGGCATCATCGTGGTCGTCGCGGCCGGCAACTGCGGCCGCAACGCCCAGGGTGCGGTCGCCTACGGCGGTGTGATGTCTCCCGGCAATGCCGCATCGGCGTTGACCGTTGGCGCCTTCGACGCAAGAGGGACCATCAGCCGCCGCGATGACACGGTGCCGAGCTACAGCTCGCGCGGTCCGGTCGCCTTCGACCTGCGCGTCAAGCCCGACGTCGTTGCACCGGGCCACGAACTGATCTCGGCCGCCGCGGTCGGCAGCCTGCTCTACACGAAGTATCCGGAGCGTCGCGTCGCCGAGCGCAATTCGCGCACTGAGTACCTGCGCCTGAGCGGCACCAGCATGGCCGCTGCGGTGACGAGCGGCGCCGTGGCGCTGCTGGTCGACGAACAGCGTCGTCGCGGCGGCAACGAGCTCACGGCGAACAACGTGAAGGCGATCCTGCAATTCAGCGCGGTGGCGGTGGCCGGCGAGAACTACCTGAGCCAGGGCGCCGGCGCGAATCAACGTGCGCGGCGCGCTCGACCTGGTTCGCGACCGCGACGCCGACCGGCGGTCGACGCTGACCGCGACCCACGCAGCGCCGAAGCCGTTCACGCTGCTTGGCGGCGAGAGCTACGTGTGGTCGCAGGCGATCGTCTGGGGCAACACCATCGTCTGGGGCAACGCCGTGCATGCGGAGGACCTGAGCATCAGCCAGGCGATCGTCTGGGGCAACGCCGTCGTCTGGGGCGAGACGATGCTGACGCCGACGTCGGTGAACGTGGTGAACAGCCTGGCCGCGACGTGGCGGCCGACGCTTGCGCCGGCTGCCGGGGCGGCGATGGTCGACGGCCAGGCCATCGTCTGGGGCAACGCCATCGTCTGGGGCAACGCGATCGTGTGGGGCAACGCCGAACTGGCGCTGCTGCCCTGAGCCGCGTCGCGGAGCGAACAGCCGCGTCAGCGGGCGTCGATGACCAGCGATACGACCTTCTCCATCGCCGCCGGCTCACCGTTCAAGGTGCCGGGCTTGTAGACCCAGCCCTGGGCCGCGGCGACCAGCTGCAGGTCGAACTGCGGCCGCGTCGGGGTGAGCACCGTCGCGTTCTTGACTCGCCCGTCGGCACCAATCGAGACGCGCAGGCTCACGGTGATGGAGCCGTCGGCCGCACCGGCCGAGCGCGGCCACGGCGGCACCGCCTGCCGGATGGCGACGGGCGGCACGATCGCGGGCGGCCGCGGCGCCACTACTTCTCGAGGCGGCACCGGCGCCGGCTTGGCCGCTGCTGTCGCCGCGGCGTTGGTCAGGTCGAGAAATCCACTTGCGAGCACCCCGAGATCGGCAACCTCTTCGGCGCCCTTGACCAGGGGATCGCCTGCCAGCGCGAGCACCCGCTGCAACTGCTCGCGCGCCTCACCGTAGGACTTGGCCTGGAACTTCTCACGCCCTTCCGAAAACAGCCGCCGGATTGCGACCGGCAGCAAGCGGCGACGCGTGTCGGCCAACAGCGCGACGAAGCGCGGCGGCGTTTCCTCGTCGGACACGGTGAACTCGGGGTGGGCGGTGACGAGCGCTTCGGTTACCCGCTTCGCTTCGTCCGTGCGACCAAGCGCGAGCAGGCACAGCGCACGGTATTCCTGGGCCTGCTGGCTCTCGTCACCGGCGAGCGCCGTCAGCGCCGCGTCGTAGGCGGCGGACGTGTAGAGGTCCTTCGCGGCGACGACCGCCGGGGTCTGGGCGTGCACAATCGGCGGGAGTGCCGCGCACGCCAGCAGCGCGCAGGCGATGGTGCACAGGGAGAACCGGGTGCTCATGGCGTCCTCATGTCGACAGCAATGCGGGTCACATCCTTGAGCGAAACGGTCGCCGTGACGCGCTTGCTCCCGAACTGGGGATGACGGAATTCGATCTGGTGGGTGCCGATCGGCTGCTGCAGGTTGCCGAGCGGGGTCTCGCCGACGCGCTCGCCATCAATCCACACCTCGGCCCATGGCGTGGCGTTGACGGACAGTCCGCCGCGCGGCAGGTCGATGCGGACGCGGGCGGTCTGGCCGGGCTCGATCCGCACGGTGCTGCGGGTGCTGAAGCCGAGCGCCTCGCTGCTCAATTCGAGCTGGTGCGCGCCGGTCGTGAGCATGATGCGTTCGGCCTCCGACGTCCCGATCAGACGGCCATTCTCGAAGATCTGCAGCGCCACCGGCGTCGCCACGGACATCCAGCCCGAGGTCGGCGCGGCGCCGACGCCGAGCACCAGGGACGCGATCGAGCCGCCATGGATTTCCACGGTACGCCGCTGGACGGCGCCAGGCGCACCGACCTCCACCTGGTGGTTGCCAGCGGCGAGGTTGCTGATGACGAGCGGCGACACGCCGCGCGGCACGCCGTCGATGGTGACCGGCAGGCCCGGTCGATCGGTGACGATCTGCAGCCCGCCGCGGTCGGCCGCCGCAGCCGCCGCCGGCCCCGCCGCGGCAGCGGCGGGCAGCGAAATGTGATGCACGGTCTCGGCCCCCTGCCGCACCGTCACGGTCAACTGCTGCACCCGGTCACCTGCCCGGACGACCACCTGGTGTGAGCCGGCGGCAGTGCTGAGCGCGACAGGCGTCGTGCCGCGCACCGTACCGTCCACCGTCACTTCGGCGCCGGGCGGATCCGTCTCGACCCGCAGCGTTCCGGACGAACCGGCCGACGAGTTGCGATAGGTCCAGGCCGCTCCGCCCGCGAGGGCGCAGATGATGACGGCCGAGACCGCAATGACGACCACCTGGGTCGTGGTACGAGGGGCGCGCGCGCCCGCCCGCGCCGGCTCGCCGCCTCCTCCGTCACTCTCGGATGGGAACGCGTCGAGTTCCTCCTCAGCCGGTTCGATATGGACGGTGGGTCTTGGTGCGGTATTGCGCGGCATTACATGCATTCGGGCAGGGCTCTATCGTGTTGGAGGACGGGTGACCGGGAAGCGAGGCGCATGCCAGAAATGTAATTGCCAAAATTCACACTATTTTTGCGAAGGCAGACAGCTGGAGCGTCGATGAGGCAGACTATTGTTCTTCGCCCGTGAGCCAATTTCGACTTACGCGGTGCACTGGACGTTCATGGAGCCAGGATTGTCATCGATGCCAATCAGCCCGCCGCCGCTCACCCCGCGTCGCGGCCGCGGCCGACACCTCCGCGGATCGGGCCGATGAACGCCGTTCTGCTGATCGAATCCGACCCTGCCCTGCTCGGCCGTCTGGTCCGCGACTTCACCGCTGCGGGCGTGCCGACACGAGGCGTCAGCAGCATTGCGGAAATCGAGCAGTGGCCATCGGGGCAGGTCGTCATCACGGATCTCGCCCACTTCACTCCCTGGTGGCGCACGATTGGTGCGTCCCAGGTGATCGTCCTGGTCGACGCGGCCGCAGACGCCCAGGACGTGATGCGGCAGGGCGCGAGCGGCTGGCTGGTGCGCGGAGACGCGGCGCTTGGCATCGCGGCGCTCGGCATCGCGGCGCTCGGCATCGCCGCGCCCGGCACCCCCACACCAGGGCCGCGGCCGTCCTGACCGTCGCGGTGCCACCCGTGCGCCGCCGCGAGGCGTCGCCGTCGGCTCCGTGCCACGGCTGTCCCTGCTACGACAGCCGGGCAGAAACTTCGTCGCGGATCGCAATACAATCCAGCGGATGACCGGCGAACATATCCTGGACGGCGTGCGTGACTACCTGGCGGAAGCGTTCGAGCAGGTGGACGTCGCCGAGGACGCCGACGGCGGCACCGGCTCGCGCTTTCTCTACGTCCGCGACGGCAAGAGCCGGCGCGTCGTCGAGGTGACCGACACCTTTCTCAACGGCGACCCCGAACCCGTTCACCCGCTCGCCGCCGTGCGCGAATGGGACCTGGCCGGGGCGGTGCGCAGGGCGACGGCGGGTACGGTCGTCCGGGTGACCGCGACCGGCCTGCAGATGGCCTGACGCCCGGCGGCGGCGCCGCGACTCAGTTCCAGAACTTGCGACTGGCGATTGCGGCACCCTCACGCAGCGAGGCGAGCTTGGCCCACACCACGTCGGGGTCGACGCCGCCCGAGCCGACGTGAATGCTGAAGCCGCAGTCGACGCCCGCCATTACATTGTCACGCCCGACCAGGTGGGCGTAGCGCTCGATGCGCTGCGCCACGACGGCCGGGTGCTCGATGTAGTTCGACTGGCACTCGATCACTCCCGGGAATCAGCACCTTCCCCTCCGGCAGCTTGACCTGTTCGAACAGCGCCCATTCGTGCGCGTGCCGCGGGTTGGCCGCCTCGAACTGGATGGCGTGCGGCTTGGCCTTCCAGATCAGGTCGACGATGTCCTGGAACGGGACGTCGAAGTGGTGCGGGCCCGGATAATTGCCCCAGCACAGGTGCATCCGCACCTGCTCGGCCGGGACGTTCACCAGCGCGCGGTTCAGCGCCTCGATGTTCAGTTCCATCTGCTCGCGAAAGCCGGCGAGGTCGAGGTCCTTGAATTGCGTGTGGCGGCCCATGGCCAGGTCGGGGCAATCGATCTGCAGCATCACGCCGGAGGCGGCGATCGCCTCGTACTCGTGCCGCATCGCCTCGGCGATCGCGAAGACATACGCCTCGGCGGTCGGGTAGTAGTCGTTGCGGAAGAAGAACGCGGTGACACCGGGTGACGCGGCAGTGAGGAAGCCGCCGGTGGCTCGGGGTCGGGCACGCAGCGCGTTCTGCAGGCGCGCTGACATCCTTGCGCGGCGCATCGACGTCCTGCGGCGTGACCGGACCGTTGCAGGCCGGCGTCTTGCGGTGCTTGCGGCCCGGATCGGCGAAGACGCGCGCCTTGGTGTTGGGAAAGTCCTCGATGTCCTGGAATACGAAGCTGTTGCCGGTGCCGCCGAAGCCGTTCAGCCGATCCTTGACGTAGGTGGCATAGCTCGGCTTTGCGCCACTCGCCGTCGTTGACGACGTCGACGCCGGCACTGCACCTGGAGCGCGACGACCTCGTCGACCGCCTTGCTGACCCGCGCTTCGAAGGCGGCCTGTGTCGAGCGGGAATGCCGTCCTCGCGCGCCCACATCATCTCCATCAGATCCTGGGGTCGCGGCAGGCTGCCGACGTGTGTTGTGAGAAACCGCCCGTGCGTCGCCATCGTGTCCTTTCGAAGTCGTGTGACCGCAGCCCCTCCTCCGGTGGCCGCGGCGTCCGTGCCGCTGCACAGGATACGCGATGTTGCCGGCACCTGGCGTGGCACCCGACTGGCTACAATCAGGCCGTGCATCACGTCTACATGCTGCGGTGCGCTGACGGTACCCTCTACACCGGCTATGCCCGCGACCCGGTGCGGCGGCTGCGGATGCACAACGCCGGGCGCGGCGCCAGATACACGGCGGCGCGCCGACCGGTGGTGCTGGTCTATGCCGAGCATTGCGAGTCGCGCAGCGCGGCGCTGAAGCGCGAGTACCAATTGAAGCGGTGCACCCGCGCCGCCAAGGAAGCGTTGCTGCAGGGCAGCGCGGCGGCCGTGTGTGGGTCCGCGATCGAGGAGTGACCATGGAACTGGGGATTGCCGGGCGCAAGGCGATCGTCTGCGCCTCGAGCCGCGGCCTGGGGCGCGGCTGCGCCCGGGCGCTGGCCCGGGCGGGGTGCGAGCTGGTCATCAATGGCCGCAACGAGGACACGGTGGCGGCGGCGGTCGCGGCGTTGCGCGAGGAAACCGGCGCCACGATCACTGGCGTGGTCGCGGATCTGGGCACCGCCGAGGGGCAGCGGGCTTTGCTCGCGGCGTGCCCGGAGCCGGACATCCTGGTCAACAACAACAGCGGCCCGCCGCTGCGCGACTTCCGCACGCTGTCTCGCGATCAGATGCTGGAGGGCGTGATCGCCAACATGGTCGTGGCCGTGGAGCTGACGCAGCAGGTGATCGAGCCGATGACCCGCCGGCGCTTCGGCCGGATCGTCAACATCACGTCGGGAACCGTGAAGATGCCGCTGGCCGGCCTGGACCTCTCGTCCGGTGCGAGAGCCGGCCTGACGGCCTTCCTTGCCGGGGTCGCACGATCCGTCGCGGCGGCCAACGTGACCATCAACTTCCTGCTGCCCGGCGCGTTCGACACCGACCGGCTGCGTTCGACGATCGAGGCAGCTGCCCGCACCAAGGGCGTTGACTACGACGCGGCTGCAGCGCAGCGCATGGCGACGATCCCGGCGCGGCGCTTCGGCGACCCGGACGAATTCGGCGCCGCCTGTGCCTTTCTCTGCTCGAGTCACGCCGGCTTCATCACCGGGCAGAGCGTATTGATCGACGGCGGCGCCTTCCCCGGCACGTTCTGACCGGCTTCCGGACGCTGCGGGATCGCCCCGACACGTAACATTTGCGTCGACGATCGTCGATCGAACTCGTCCATAAGCAAGCCGCGCAAAAAATGGCGTGATTTCGCACCGCCGCGTGGCCGCGGCATTGCCTCTTCGGGAGCAGTACTCATTTTCCCGAGGGAGACCATGGCCAAAGAAGATCGAGGGTTCGCGTCGATGAATCGCGACAAGCAGCGGGAGATTGCCAGCAAGGGTGGCAAAGCCGCTCACGCCAAAGGGCGCGCGCACGAGTGGACGGCGGAAGAAGCGCGCGAGGCGGGCCGCAAGGGCGGCATCGCCAGCCACCGCCGCCGGCGCGAGTCGGAGGCAGCACCAGCAGGGACACCGCCTGCGCCCGAACCGTCGGAAGCGTAACCGGGAGCGCGTGATGTGGACACTTGGCGTCGCGGCCGGCGTGCTGATCGTCGCAGGAACCTCAGCGTGGCGCTGGCTGCGCCGCGCCGGGAAGGACATGAACCTCGGCCTGGTCAGCACCAGCTGGCTGGCCGATCAAAAGATGGGCAAGCACGATCCCGGATGGCCGTGAGCCGCGGCCGGCAGGGGCGCTGCCGCCACGGCACGCCCCATGCTCCCTTACCGTCAGCGGCGTGCGTGATGCACGCCCCGTGACCGGAGGTTGCATGTATCACCACGTCAAGAAGCTGATGTACACCGTGCGTGTCGACACGCCCGACCCGGCGTTCGGCAACATGCTGCTCGAGCAGTTCGGCGGCGCCAACGGCGAGCTCGCCGCCGCCATGCAGTATTCCATCCAGGGCCTCAACTGCGACGATCCCGAGCGCAAGGACCTGCTGATGGACATCGGCACCGAGGAGCTGAGCCACCTCGAAGTCGTCGGCACGCTCGCCCGTCTGCACCTGAAGCCGCTGAAGTTCGACCGCGATGCCGCGGAAGCGGATCCGCTCATCGCCATCGCCGGCGGCGGCGGCGTGAACCTGTTCAACTCCCAGGGCAACCCGTGGACTGCCGACTATCTCAAGATCACCGGTGAGCTCGACGTCGACCTGCGGAGCAACATCGCCGCCGAGGCACGAGCCAAGATCGTCTACGAACGGCTGATCAACTTCACCGACGACGCCGGCACCAAGGACGCGCTGCAATTCCTCATGACGCGTGAGATCACGCACATGAAGGCGTTCACCGCCGCGCTCGAGAGCATGAACAAGCCGCGCTTCGTCATCGGCCGCATCCCGCCGACGCCGGGCCTCGTCGACCAGTTCTTCAACGATTCAACCGGTGCGGGCGAAGACGGCGAGCACGACGCGCGCGGCCCCTGGAACGAAGGCGACGACTGGCAGCACGTCGAAGCACCGGCCTTCCAGGCGCTGCGGTCGACGCCCGCCAGCGACACCGCAACAGTGGACGATCGCAGCACGAGCACGTCGAGCAATCCCGAACTGATCGAGCAGCTGCTCGTCGAGAACCTGCGCGACCTGCTGCACGCCGAAGGACAGCTGGTCAAAGCGCTGCCGAAGATGGCCGAGGCGGCACATTCCGAGGCGCTGAAGCTGGCGCTGGAGAACCATCTCGAGGAAACCAAGATGCAGGTGGAGCGCCTGCGCGAGGTCTTCACCCTGCTCGGCGTGAACGGCAAGGCGAAGCCGTGCAAGGGCATGGCGGGCCTGATCGAAGAGGGGGATGAAGTGATGGCCGAAGGCCAGGACATGCCACCGGCCGCCGCCGACCTCGCTCTCATCGCCGCCGCCCAGAAGGTGGAGCACTACGAGATCTCCGGCTACGGTACGGCGCGCACGTTGGCCGGCCAGGTGGGGCTGCCGGCCGTCGCCGAACTGCTCAGCAAGTCGCTGGCTGAGGAAGAGGTGTCGGATAACCTGCTGACGCAGATTGCGCGCGAGCTGATGTCCGAAGCGCGCGTTGGCATGACCAAGGCGCCGAAGCGAACGAGGGCAGGCGCAGCCGCTGAGGAAGAGTAGGCGCTGCCGAAGAGGGTAGCGCCGCCGGGAATGCCGCGCCGGTTTACCCTGACATGGGTAACCGGCGCGTCATCAGCTCAGCGCCCGGCGAGGGTTCCGCGCGCGGCCCGCTCGCCGGGCGACGCCTCAGACGCCGCACGTGCGCGGGGTGTGGCCTTGCCCGTGGTGCGGCGCAGCACCTCGGCGAGGGCCACCTTGCCGTCGGGCGTGTCATAGCGCACCTCGATGGTGTTGCCATCGCCACCTTCGAAGCTGACGACACTCACCCGGGCGCCGTCGAGCTTCCAGATATAGGACGGATCATCCGGGTGGCGCCGCTCGGCGGCCGTCACGGTCACCGGGTGCTCGAGCCGCGTGGCCACCGCCGGCCCAGTGGCCGCGCCGACCATGATCGTCGCCTGCTCGACCGACGCGGACCCGACGACCGTGCGGCCGCGCGCGTCGATGACCCGCCGCGCAATTTTCAACGTCCCTTCACCGGACGCCTTCATCGTCAGTTCCACGGTCTGTTCGGATTGCGCGTTCGGCCCCCACACCGACTTGTCGAAGTCGGTCAGGAGCGGCAGGCGATCCGGCTGCGTGCGCCAGACTCCGGCCAGTTGCGGCGGCGCGGCAGCGACGTCCGCCGAGGCTGCGTCCTCGTTGAAACCGGCGTCGGCGCGCGGGGACACGGGCGCCTGGGCAGAGGCGGTGCCCGCCGCAACGAACACACCGGCCAGGATTGCGCTGAGAGTCTTGACCTTGCTGAATTTCCACATCGCCTGCATGAGCATCCTCCACAGACACGTAGTAAGAGAAGCGGGCAGAGAAGATAGAGCAATCGGATCGATGAAGCCGGACCTGAGAAACGTCGTGATCGATTTTTAGCAACCCGGCGATTTTCCTGTCAATACCCCAGCCGGGGGATTGTCGCCGAGCCCTCCGCCGAGTTTGACAGTGCGCCGCGGCGAGCGCATATTCAGGGCTGGAGGCCGATTGCGGCCTCCCGGCCGGTCGCGGCATCGCGAGGGGCCGATACGTTCCTGTTTGCAGAAAGGAGCGACCTTATCGCAGACGATTCACAGCCGGAGCGACCACCGGCGCCGATCGAACTGACTGCGACCGCTCGCTTCTGTGGCCGGGCATCTACCCGACCCGGCGGCATCCTGCCGCGCGGGCCCTGCGCAGCCGACGCAACTGAGACCAGCGCGAACGCGCATGCGTTCCCGCCAGGGACGACTGTTCCCCAGGTTGTGGCGTGATCGACGCCCGTGGTCGCTTCCCCCTCCTCGAACGATCCCAGCCATCGTCAGGACTTTCTCGAAGATCCACGCCCACGCTGTACCTGCCCACGACCCTGAACACGTTCAAGGCCGCCGCACGGTGCCGCCGTCAGACGCCGACTTCGTGTTCGTCAACGCGAACCGCGACTCCATTGTTTCCAGGAGGTGGCGGCACGGACGTGGCTATGCGCCGTGCCTTCCGCTGATGACGACGTGGACGCGATGATTACGTGGGCGCGATGATGACGTGGACGCGATCATTACGTGGGCGCGATGACTACGTGGGCGCGCGCACCTGGTGCAGGAGATCCTGCAGATGGCCGACGGCGCCGACAGTGTCAACGTCGTGTATCGCGTCGACGGAGCGACACTGCGAGCATCAGCACGATACAGCGGGGCGAATGCGCGAGAGGCAATGCGCAATGCTCAATGCGTAATGCGCAATGCGCAATACGCGGAGGAGCAAGCCCAGCGCCTGTGCGGCGGGCCGCGCCTCGTCCCTAGCGCCGGCCGCCGCTGCGCCACCGCCAGCCGTCTGCGGGCCGCTCGACGGCTTTGAGGTGGAGGCGGCGCTCGGCGGCGATGCGGCCGGGGCTGCCGGTGATGATCAGCCGGTCGCCGGTGCGCAGCGTGTCCCTCGTGATGTTGTCGCGCTGCAACCGGTTCGGGTTCGACCACTCCGCCGAGTACCGCTCCGTCCGCCCTTGCGCGTCGCGGACGTTCACGTGCACCCATGCGTGCGGTGTGCGGTAGTCGAACTCGACCAGATCGCCTTCGATTGTCACCGACTGGTCTTCGAAGTAGTACGCGGGGAACGAGTGGTGCGCGGCAAGCGGCGCCGCGGCGGCCACCGCAACGACGAGGGCGACGGCGAGGCGTGTCATCAGCGCTCCTTTCTGCGGCGACCAGGACCCTGTCGGCGATGCGCCGGCGGCAGCCGCGGTGCCGGACGTGCCGGTCGCGGCAGGTCCTTGAAGATCTGGAACATATCCTTCAGCTCGTTGCCGTGCACGTCGCGCACGAGACGCGGCTGGCGCGGGCGGGGCGGCGCGCTCACCGGCCGCGCGCTGGGCGCTCGCGTCACCGACGGACCCGGCGCGCGGCCGAGCGGAGATCCGTGCGGCGCGCCAGCAGTGGGGCGACGCGCCGGCGCCTGTGCCGGCGCCCGTTCCCGCGGCACGCGGCCGATCGCGCGTCGCGCTCCCCTGCTGCTCACCGCACCAGTAGAAGCCAGAAGCGGGAAAAGAACAAAGTGGAAAGTGGAAGTGGGAAGTGGAAAGTTCACAGTGGAAGTTGCAGTTCGAAGCGGCACTCGAACGTTGGAGGGGCCCCGTTATTGCTTGACGCTTCACAACTGCGAGCGATGCTCGCGGAAGGAGGCATATGCCACCACGTGGCGTACGGACAGGGACGACGGGCGCGCGACAGTCGGAAGAGACGTCGGCGCGCTCCACCATCAGCGAGCGCGCAGAGGCCGGGGAATCGAATCGCGGCGGCGGCCGCGGCGGCGCGAAGAAGAGCGGCGGAGCGCGCAAGTCGGGTGGCTCGACGAAGAGCAGTTCGCGCTCGTCAGGATCCGGCGGCGGCCGCACGAGCACCGGCGGCGGCATCAGCAACAGAGGCGCAGCCAAGAGCGGCGGCGCCAACGCCAGTGATGGCCGCACGCGCGCCGCAGGTGCCAGCAAGGGCACCGGCGCACGAAAGAGCGGCGGCGCGGCCAAGGCAACCGGCACGCGCAAGGGTGGCGGCGCCAGCCAGGGCAGCGGTGCCAGCAAGGGTGGCGCGCGCAAGACTGGCGGCGCCAGCAAGAGCAAGAGTGGCGGCGCCACCAAGAGCAAAACTGGCGGCGCCAGCAAGAGCAAGACTGGCGGAGCCGGCAAGAGCAAGACCGGCGGCGCCAGCAAGAGCGGCGGCGCCGGAAGCAAGAGCACCGGCGGCGGCCGCAGCGGCGGTGCGGCCAGCGGACGTGGCTCGACCAAGAGCAGCGGCAGCGCCCGCAAGGGTGCTGGCGCAAGCAAGGGTGCTGGCGCAAGCAAGGGTGCTGGCGCAAGCAAGGGTGCTGGCGCAAGCAAGGGTGCTGGCGCGAGCAAGGGTGCTGGCGCGAGCCGCGGTTCGAGCGGCGGCGGCCGCAAGACCGGCGGCGGCGGTCCAGGACGCAGCGGCACGGGACGGGGCGGCGGCGGCAAAAGCGGCGGGCCGCGCAAGAACAGCAGCAGCGGGCGCGCCGGCTCCAGCCGGACGTCCGGCAACGCCTCCTCGCAGGGCGGCAGCGGCAAGCGCGCGACCTCGCTCGGCAGGGATAACGATCTGAACGGCACCGACGTCATGAGTGCCGGTGATGACCTCGACGACACGATCGACGTCGACAGCGGCGGCGGCGACGACGGCGGTGACGACGGCGGCGGCGACGGCGACGGCGGCGGAGACGACGGCGACCTCGACGAGGGAGAGGACGACCTCGCCTAGCACCGCAAGACATTTCGCCCGCGCCTGCGCCGATCGTTCTTGGCGCAGGCGAAGGCGGATGCCATCATAGACGCCTTGCGAGGGACGGCTGCCGCTACGGTCGCGCTCCTCGTGCTCCTCGCCGTGGCCTGGCCGCAGGCGCAGGGCACGCCACCGGCGACCCCGCTCACCATGCTTGCGCGCGACGGTCGTCGCCCGGTCCCGACCACCATGGTCGGCGGCCAGGAACTGATCGCGCTCGACGACGTCGCGACGCTGTTCCGCGCCACGGTGCGCGAGGACGCGCTCGCCGGCGGCGTCACGCTCACCTACAGCGGCCGCACGATCGTCGCGTCCGCGGACCAGGCGATGGCCTCGGTCAGTGGGCGCGTGGTCACACTGCCCTCGCCGGTGATACGCGCCGGCCGGCGCTGGCTGGTGCCGGTCGAGTTCCTGTCGCGCGCCCTGGCGCCCATCTACGATCAGCGCATCGAGCTGCGCCGTCCGTCTCGCCTGCTGATCGTCGGCGACCTGCGTGTGCCACGCGTCACCGCCCGCATCGACGCGGCAGGGCCGCCGACGCGTGCCACGGTCGAGATCGCGCCGCCGGCAGCGGTCGTCAGCACCATCGAGAGCGGACGCGTGCTCCTGCGCATCGACGCCGACGCCCTCGACCTGGCGCTGCCGGCCGGCGGCGGCGGCTTGATCGAGCAGATCCGCGCCGGCGACGCCGCCAACACCGTGGCCGTCGCGGTGAATGCCACCGCCTCGGCGCGGGCCACGGTGACGACGACGGCCGACAACGCACGCGCGTCACCATCGACGTGCTGCCGGCTGGAACACCGGCAGATAGCGGCGCCGCAGCGCCCCGCCCGCCCTCCACCGCCGCCGAGCCGCCGGTCATCGCCCGCCGCGCGTTCCGCCCTGCAGACCATCGTCATCGACCCCGGGCATGGCGGCGACGACATCGGCGCGCGCGGCCAGCGGCGGCCTCGAGGAGAAAGCGTTCACGCTCGACGTCGCCCGCCGCCTCCGCGCCGCGATCGAGACGCGGCTCGGCATCCGGGTGGTGCTGACGCGCGACGACGACCGCGCCGTCAGCCTCGACGAACGCGCGGCGATTGCCAACAACAGCAAGGCCGACCTGTTCCTCAGCCTGCATGCGCAATGCGTCGCTGTCGCCCAACGTGACCGGCGCCGAGGTCTTTCACCTCCGCCTCGACCCGAGGGGGAGGCGGCACGGCGGCAAGCTGCGGCTGACCGCGCGTGACGCTGCCGGTGCTCGGCGGCGGCACGCGCCGATCGACGTCATCCGCTGGGATCTGGCCCAGGCACGCCACGTCGAGGCGTCGCGACCGCTCGCCGCCACTGTTGCGGAGGATCTCGGCAGCCAGCGTGCCGATGGCGGCCGCGGCCTGAGCGCCAGGCGCCGCGATGCGCGTGCTGGAGGCGTCAACATGCCGGCGGCGCTCGTCGAGATGGCCTACCTGACCAACGCTGACCAGGAAGGGCGGCCGGCGTCGACGAATTCAAGAATACGCGTCGTGCCAGGCGCTCTACGACAGCATCGTCCGCTTCCGCACCGCCTCGAGGGCAGGCACCATGAGTGGCCGCCGGCGTGCTGCAGATCGCCGTGGCCATTGCCGTGCTGCTCGGCTGGCTGGCGTGGGGCGTGACGCGCGGACTCGAGCGCCTGGTCAGCCCGCCGACCGCGGCGCCGGCGGCAGCGACGGCGCAGCCGGCCACGCCGACGGCCGCACATCACCGCCACGCTGTTCTATGGCGCCGCCGACGGGCAGGCGCTGGTCGCCGTCTCGCGCGAGGTGTCCGCTCGCCGAAGGGGTCGATGGCGCAGGGGCGCGAGATCCTGGCGGCGCAGCTGCTCGCCGCACCGGCGCCGTACGTCTCGGTGATCCCGGCGGGCACGATGCTGCGCGCCTTCTACGTCACCGAGCGCGGCGACGCCTTCGTCGATCTCAGCGGCCAGGCGTCCAGGCGGCCATCCCGGCGGATCGCTCACCGAGACTGCTGACCGTCTACGCCATCGTCAACGCCGTCACCGCCAACCTGCCGGCCGTGCAGCGGGTGCAGATCCTGGTCGACGGCACGCGAGGTCGACACGCTCGCCGGCCACGTCGACCTGCGGCGGCCGCTCACGCAGGGATTCCGTGTCGCTCGTCGACGAGACGGCTGCAGGACGCGCGAGCCCGGCAGCCGTAGAATCGACCGTTCGATGCATTTCGAGCTAGAGTGACAGCATATGCGCGCAGACGGCCGTCTTCCCGAACAGCTTCGCCCCACCCGGATCACCCCCAACTACCTGATTCACGCCGAAGGCTCGGTGCTCGATCGAGGCCGGCAAGACCAAGGTGATCTGCACGGCCAGCGTCGAGGACCGCGTTCCGCCGTTCCGCCGCAACAGCGGCAAGGGCTGGGTGACGGCCGAATACGGCATGCTGCCGCGGGCGACGACGACGCGCACGCAGCGCGAGTCGACCGGCGGGCCGGGTCGGCGGGCGCACGCAGGAGATCCAGCGGCTGATCGGCCGATCGCTGCGCGCGGTGACCAAGCTCGAGGAGACTGGGCGAGCGGACGATCACGCTCGACTGCGACGTCATCCAGGCCGACGGCGGCACGCGCACCGCCTCGATCACCGGCGCGTTCGTCGCGCTGGTGCTGGCGCTGCAGAAGATGCGCGAGCAGCGACACGCTGCGCACGATGCCGATCACCGACTTCGTCGCCGCCACCAGCGTCGGCATCGTCGAGGGCGAGCCGATGCTCGACCTGGCCTACATCGAGGATTCGAGCGCCGACGTCGACATGAACATCGTCAAGACCGGCAGCGGCCTCTACATCGAGCTGCAGGGTACGGCGGAAGCGCTGCCGTTCGGCCGCGAGGCGCTCAACCGGCTGCTCGACCTCGCCGACACCGGCATCCGCCAGCTCATCGCGCTGCAGCGCGGCCTGGTCGGGCAGTACCTCGGAAAAGTCGAAAGGCGTGACGCCGGCACCGGCGCTCCCGCGTCCTCATCGCCACGACCAATCCGGACAAGCTGCGCGAAATCCGCGCGAGCTGCTGGCCGGCGCGCCGGTCGAGCTGCTCAGCCTCGCCGACTTCCCGCCGTCGCCGAGCCCGAGGAGACCGGCGCCACGCTTCGAGCGACAACGCCCGGCTGAAGGCGCTCTACTACGCGCGCGCACGGCGCCGGCTCGGACGGTGGCTGCAACGCTCACCGTGGCCGAGGACTCCGGGCTGGTGATCGACGCGCTCGACGGCGAACCCGGTGTCCGCTCGGCCACGCTTCGTTCGGCCCGACGCGACTTACGCCGAGCGCTTCGCCGAAATCGAACGGCGGCTGGCGCTGCGCGCAGCGAGCGCCACGCGACCGCCCGGTTCGTCTGCGCCCTGGCCGTCGTCGACCGGCGTAACGCCGGGAGCGTCGTCTTCGAGACGACCGGCGTGGTGGAAGGCGACGATCGCGACGGCACCGAGCGGCGGCGGCGGGTTCGGCTACGACCCGATCTTCTACTTCCCGCCCTACGGCGCGACGCTCGGCCGAGGTCGAGCGCCAGGAGGCCAAGCTGCGCGGTCGCGCATCGCGGCGCAGGCGTTTCGGGCGTTCGCCGCGTGGCTGCGGGGCGGCGTGGCGGAACGACGAAGAACGGAGAACGTGGAGTTCTCCGTTCCATCATCCAACTCTTGGCCGCGGGCGCCGGTCACCCGGGAATCGGGGCTGGGCAGGTTGCGGCCGGTCGGTCTTACGGCTCGTAAGGCGGGACTTGCGCCGACATGGCCGGGCGGGGTCGCGTCAGGCTGACTGGCGGCCGCGCGACTGATCCGGGCGGACGAACGCGCCGTCGCGGGTGCGGAAGCAGGAACTTGGCGTCGACCAGCGCGTCGAGCAGCGCGTCGCACGCGGCGCGATCGAGCCCCCACAGCCGCTGCGCCTGTGCCGTGCGTCAGGCGCAGTCCGGGCATCTCGATGGTATTCGCCCTGCACTCGCCGGAGCACGTCGTCCAGCAGGCTGCTGCTGTGCTGCCATGGTGCGCTGCTCCGTCAAACGACTGCATCAATCGCGTGATGCTCCACAAAGTGAGCAACGCGATGTGCCACGGTCGCGGTCGATGACGCTGTCGTGACGCAGACTGTGAACACGCCGTTCGAGTTTGCGCCGTGCGTCGCGGTCGACCTCCGGAGCGCCGATTGCGGCGGAAGTTACAGGCGCCGACAGCGTGCTGTAGGGAAACGTATCAGCGCTGTTTTGTGCGTCACCGCTGCCGAGCTGCCAACTGTCAGCGGGCATCAGACTCCGTAGGCGTCTGTCCGCGAAGCTCGACGCTCGGCGCAACGGCGGGGCACACCGGTTGCACATCGTGCCAGGCGGAGGCTTCACAATGGCGTATGAATCTGGTGCAGCATCGCGGCGAGCCGAGCGTCTGGGATCAGCTGGCGATCAGCGCGGGATGGGATACCGAACGCTGGCTGCTGTCGGTTGCTGCCGGCGCGTTTCTGGTCAGTCCGGCTTGCGCCGGCGCTCGCTCGACCGGCCTGTTCCTGGTGCTCGGCGGCAGCGGGCTCGGCTGGTGGGCGGCGCGGCGGCTCGACGAACGGCGCATGCGCACGTCGGCCGCCTGCGGGCGGCGATGCCGACGCGGCAGCGCGGGCGTCGATCTGATTGCCGACGCCTCCGAGGAATCGTTCCCGGCGAGCGATGCGCCGTCGTGGACGCCGACCACCGGCAACACCGGCCCGCCGACGCGCGGCCGCGACGCGCACGCTGAACGCGGCGCGCGTCACAGGAGTCGATCGTGGCGTCGATGCTCACGTTCCTGAAGGTGCCGCTGTCGTGGCGCCGAGATCCTGCGGCGCACCTTCCAGCGAGGCATTCTTCGAGGACAACTGCCTCGGGCATGGCGGCGCAGCTCGCCTACTACTTCTTCTTCGCGCTGTTCCCGGCGCTGCTCTTCCTGCTCGCGCTTGCCAGCTACTTTCCCGATCCAGACGCTGATCGACGACCTGTTCGCGCTGATGGGCGGCTTCGTCGCCGCCCGAAGCGCTGAGATCATCACCGAGCCAGCTGCTCAAGATTTCCGAAGGCGAGCACGGCGGCCTGCTGACGCTCGGCGTGCTGACGGCGCCTCTGGAGCAGTTCGGCGGCGATGACCGCGATCATCGACACGCTCAACAGCGCCTACGACATCCAGGAGGGGCGGCCGTGGTGGAAGGTGCGGCTGATCGCCATCGCGCCTGACCGTCGGCGTCGCGCTGTTCATCCTGGTCTCGTTCGCGCTGGTGCTGATCGGCCCGACGTTCGTCGAGCGGCATGGTCGAGCTCCTGACCTCGGCGCCGGCGTTCGAGTGGACCTGGAAGATCCTGAAGTGGCCGGTCATCTTCGCCCTGGTCAGCGGCGGCATGGCGCTGATCTACTACTTCGCGCCCGACGCCGACCAGGACTGGGTCTGGCTGACACCGGGCTCGATCTTCGCGACCACGCTCTGGCTGCTGGCCTCGCTCGGCTTCAAGTACTACGTCGCCAACATGGGCGCCTACACCGAAACCTACGGCGCGATCGGCGGCGTGATGGTGCTGATGCTCTGGTTCTACATCACCGGGCTGGTGATCCTGCTCGGCGCCGAGATGAACGCCGAGATCGAGCATGCGTCGCCCTACGGCAAGGAGCCGGGCGAGAAGGTCGCGGGCGAGCAGCGCAAGATCGGACCGGCGGCGATGCGCGCGTGGATGGAACGCCGCGCGGCGCGCGGCGAGAAGCCGCCGAGCGCGGAGGAGGTCAAGGCCGTGGTCGGCGAGGCACCGCCGTCAACCGCCCCGGGCGCGCCGATCTCCGCCGCCGAAGAACGGGCCAACGAAGCCAAGGTGCAGCGGAGCCTCGAAGCGGCCGAGGAGAAGAAGGCTGCGGCGACGCCCGCAGCGAAGAAGAAGGACGCGAGCGACGTTGCGCCTGCCGTGGCAGACGAGACGCCGGAGTCTGACCGCTCCGGGACGTGACCGCGTGCGGCGGCCTGGCCGCTACTGCTGCTGTTGCTGCTGTTGCTGCTGCTCTTCGGAGCCGAGCCGTGCCGGCGGCGGCGCCGTCCACGTCAGCGTCGGCGAATGGCGCATCGACACGGGCGGCAGATCGTCGCGTGAGACGTGGACGACAACAGCAAGCGTCCCGGCCGCGACCCCTTTGTAGACGCCGCGCGTCGGCGCGACATCCGCGTAGTCCCGTCCAACGGCCACTCGGACGTGTCGTGGTCCGGCCAGCACGTTGCTGGTCGGATCGATGCCCACCCACCCGCTCCCCGGCAGCAGTGCTTCGACCCAGGCGTGCGTCGCCCCCTCGGCGGACCGCTCGCCCTTGGCGTGAAACAGGTAGCCGCTGACGTAGCGGCACGGGATGCCAAGCCGGCGCACCAGCGCGGTGAGCACGTGCGCGAAATCCTGGCACACGCCCTGCCGGCTCGACAGCGCCTCGTCGATCGGCGAATCGACCCGTGTCGATTGCGGGCGGTACTCGAATGCACGGTAAACGCCGTCACTCAACGCCAGGACCGCGGCAAGCGGAGCGCGCTCGCGGCCGACGGCGAGCGTGGCGGCAAACTCCGCCAGCAGCGGCGTGTCGCGGGCGAACTCGGACGGCAGCACCATTTCCCAGCCGTCGGCGCCGCTGGCCAGCGTGTCCACTTCGGTCCAGGCGTCGCCATCGAACGCCGTCGGCGCTGGCACGTCGCCGACGAACTCGACGATCGACTCGGCAGTGATCGTCAGCCCGGTGTGCTCGGCCGGAATATCGAAGTGGTGCACGATGTTGCCTGCCGGGTCGACGTAGGACGAGACGTGCGCGCGCGGCTGGGTCGACAGTTCGAAGCGCAGGCAGCGCTGCACCATCTCGGTGCGCGGCTGCATGCGGATCTCCATCACGCTTTCGCGGATCGGCGCGTCATAGGCAAAGCGGGTGATGTGGCGGATGGCGTAGTGCATCGCACTCCTACGATTGGGCGAGCGCCGCGCTCACCTGGTAGGTGATGAAAGCCTGGGTCGTCGCGGTGTGGATCTGGCCGCACTGCCGCCGTACGCCGTGCAGGAACTGGTGCAGGCTCTCGGCGACGATCTCATCGACGACGGCGTAGTTGAGCGACGCGCGCAGGCGCCCGGCGAGCCGCTCCGGCCGGCCGCCGGCATTGCGGCCACTCAGCCGCGTCAGCACGCGGAGCGAGGCTTCGAGTTGCTCGACGGCAAAGCGCACCGAGCGCGGGAACGAGGCGTCCAGCAGCAGGAACTCGACGATCCGCCTGGCGTCGAGCGCCGCGGTATGCCGGCGGCAGTAGGCCTCGAAGGCGGTGCAGGTGTTGAGCAGCGTCACCCACTCACCCACTTCTGCCGGACGGATCGGCCCCGCCTGCACATCGGGAAAGGCCCGGGCGTGCACGTCGACCACCAGCGCCGTTGCCTGCGCCCGCTCGATGAAGCGGCCGAGCTGGATGTAGTGCCAGCCCTCGCCGTGACTCATGGTGGCGTCGGCCAGCCCCTGCAGCATGTAGACGCCGTCGGTGACGACCTGGAAGATGTCGTCGTTCTCGCGGCGCAGCCCGGTCTGCTCGGACGCCTGCTTGACGCGCCAGTACAAGCGGTTGATGTGCTCCCACATCTCCGAGCTGATCTGCTCGCGCACCTGCCGCGCGTTCTCCCGCGCGCGCGACACGTTCGAGAACATCGACTCGGTAATCGCCGGGTCCATCGCCAGTGCCACGGCGACGTGCGTGAGGTCGGCGGCCGGCGCCGGAACGTTGATCTGCAGCGCGTCGCAGACGCGTGCCCAGCGCGGGTCGCGGCCATCGCTGGTGCCTTCCAGCGCCAGCGCGACGTTGACGTCGATCAGCCGCGCCGTCCGCTCGGCGCGCTCGAGGTAGCGGCTCATCCAGTAGAGGCCGTCGGCGACGCGGGACAACATCGCCGTCCTCACTCCAGCACCCAGGTGTCCTTGCTGCCGCCGCCCTGCGACGAGTTGACGACCAGCGAGCCGCGCGTCAGCGCGACGCGGGTCAGGCCGCCGGGCACGATCGTCGCTTCGCCGCGTAGAGCACGTAGGGCCGCAGGTCGACGTGGCGGCTCTCGACGGCGTCGCCGACGAAGCACGGCTGCACGCGACAGCGCCATCGTCGGCTGGGCGATGTAGTTGCGCGGGTTGGCGACGATGCGCGCCGCGAAACTCGTCGCGCTGCGCCTGCGGTGCTGTGCGGACCGATCAGCATGCCGTAGCCGCCCGACTCGCCGACCGCCTTCACGACCAGCTTGTCGAGGTTCTCCAGCACGTGCTGGCGTTGCACTGGGTCGGTCAGCAGGAAGGTCTCGACGTTGGGCAGGATCGGCTCCTCGCCGAGGTAGTACCGGATCATCGCCGGCACATAGGCGTAGACCGCCTTGTCGTCGGCGACGCCGGTGCCGACGGCGTTGGCCAGCGTCACGTTGCCGGCGCGGTAGGCGTTGAACAGGCCCGGCACGCCCAGGTGCGAGTCGCGCCGGAACGCCAGCGGGTCGAGGAAGTCGTCGTCGATGCGGCGGTAGATCACGTCGACCCGCCGCGGCCCGCCGGTGGTGCGCATGTAGACGATGTTGTCGTGCACGACCAGGTCGCGCCCCTCGACCAGTTCGACGCCCATCTGCCGCGCCAGGAAGGTGTGCTCGAAGTAGGCCGAGTTGAACACGCCCGGCGTCAGCAGCACGATGGTCGGCTCGGCCCGATCCGGCGGCGCCATCGCGTGCAGCGTCGACAGCAGCACCTGGCCGTAGTGATCGATCGGCCGCACGCCGTAGCGCTCGAACAGCAGCGGGAACACGCGCTTCATCACCTGGCGGTTGGCCAGCATGTAGGACACGCCGCTCGGCACCCGCAGGTTGTCCTCGAGCACGAGGAAGCGGCCGTCGTCGGCGCGCATCAGGTCGGTGCCGGCGATCGCCACGTAGGTGTCGCGCGGCACCCGCACGCCGCGCATCTCGCGGCGGTAGTGCGGGCAGCTGTAGACCAGCTCGCGCGGCACCACGCCGGCCGCCAGGATCCGGCCTCGTGGTAGATGTCCCGCAGGAACAGGTTGAGCGCGTGAATGCGCTGGCTCAGGCCGCGCTCGAGATGCTCCCACTCGTCCGCCGGGATGATGCGCGGCAGCAGGTCGTAGGGGAAGATACGTTCGGTCCCCTGGTCGTCACCGTAGACGGTGAAGGTGACGCCCTGCGTCAGGAAAGCGCGGTCAGCCGCCTGCTGGTGACGCTGCAGCTCGGCGATGGCGATCTCGAGCAGCCGCTGGACGAGCGTGCGGTAATGCGGCCGCGCCTCGCCATCGGCCGTGAACATCTCGTCGAACGCGCCGCGCAGGTCGTAGCGCTCGAACGGCGGCGCCAGCATCGCCGGTTGGGTGACAGAGCGTCGCATCGTTCCGATGGTAATGCGAAGTTGCCGGGCCGACGACGGCAATCCGACGTTTCCAACAGAACCGTCGGCAGAGGATGAAAAACGACAGGAGTGTAGATCGCTATAACTTGCGCAGGCGGACGCGGCGCACCGCGTGATCGCGCCCCTTCTCGAGGATCAGGTGCGCGCGGTTCGCGGGTCGGCTGTACGTTCTCGCGCAGGTTGACGAGATTGATCGTCTGCCACACGCGGCGCGCCGTCTCGGTTGCCTCGGCGGTGGTGAGTGCGGCGTAGCGGTGGAAGTAGGAGGACGGATCCTGGAAGATCGTGTCGCGCAGGGTCAGGAACCGCTCGACGTACCACTGCTCGATGTCGTCCTCCTGCGCATCGACGTAGATGGAGAAGTCGAAGAAGTCCGAGACGAACATCGGCTCGGCGCCGCCGGCGCGTCCGGTACCCGTCTGCAGCACGTTCAACCCTTCGACGATGACGATGTCGGGCTGACGCACGACCTGGAGCTCACCGGGCACGATGTCGTAGGCGACGTGCGAGTAGACCGGCGCGCTGCACCTCGGCAACGCCGGACTTGACATCGGCCATGAAGCGGACGAGACGGCGCAGGTCGTAGCTCTCGGGGAAACCCTTCCGTTGTGTCAGGCCGCGCGCCTCCAGCACCCGGTGCGGCAGCAGGAACCCGTCGGTGGTGATCGAGATCGACCTGCGGGTGGCTGGGCCAGCGCGCCAGCAGCGCCTGCAGGACACGGGAGGTCGTGCTCTTGCCGACGGCGACGCTGCCGGCGAGGCCGATGACGAACGGCACGCGCGGCGTATCGGTGCCAAGGAAGGTCGCGGTCGCATGGTGCAGCTTCTGCGTCGCGCCGACGTAGAGGTTCAGCAGCCGCGACAGCGGCAGGTACACGTCCGACGACTTCGCCGAGCGACATGCGCTCGTTGATGCCCGCCAGCCCGCGCAGCTGCGGCTCCGACAGCGGCAGCGGCGTCTGGGCGCGCAAGCGCGCCCATTCGGCGCGGCTGAAGTCGATGAAGCGCGAGACAGTGTCTGCAGCGGTCACGCCGTCCATCTCACCCCCGGAACATGAACGAGACGGCCAGCACCAGGCCGATCGTGACCACCACGCGGCGCACGGTCTTGCGGCCGAGCCGGCGGGCCACGCCGGCACCGGCGACGCCGCCGACGATCGAGCCGGCCGCCATCACCAGCGCATCCTGCCACAACACCAGTCCCGTGAAGATGAAGTAGAAGGCGGCAATGCCGTTGATGCACACGGCGAGCAGGTTCTTGACGCCGTTCATCTCGTGGATGTCGGTGTGCCCCATCAGGCTGAGCGCCGCCAGCATCAGGATGCCGATTCCGGCGCCGAAGTAGCCGCCGTAGACGCCCACCGCCAGCTGGAACAGCATCGTCCAGGAGAGCCAGTGGGAGCGGGCCTGGTGCGCGGCGGCGAGGTTGAACCGTCGCTGGATCGGCTCCTGGGCCATGAACAGCAGCGTGGCGAACAGGATGAGAAACGGCAGCAACCGGTCGAACACCGTCGTCGGGGTGCGGAAGAACAGGACCGCGCCGACGATGCCGCCGAGCAGGCTCGGGACGATCAGCGCAAAGACGCGGGGGTCGGCGCGCCGCAATTCGCGGCGGTAGCCCCAGACGCTGCCGAGTGACCCCGGCCACAATGCAACCGTGCTGGTGGCGTTGGCGTTCTTGGACATGACGCCGAGCCAGATCAAGGTGGGAAAGGACACGAGCGTCCCGCCGCCGGCCACCGAGTTGATGGCGCCGGCGACGCACGCAGCGGCGAAGACAATCAGTTGATGCACCAGCCGCAAGGATATATCGTCCCCAGCAGCGGGCAGGGGACGGGGCCCGGTCAGCGCCGTCGCACTGATCGCCGCCGACGGCACCTGGCTGGACAGCCAGGCGCTGCGCCTCGGCATGGCCCCGGAGGCAAAGGTCAAAGAGCAAAGACGAAGACCGAAGACCAAGCTGAAAGCGTCAGACGTCGATGTGGACTCCAGAGCAGCTGACGGCATAGCCGAGCGCACGCTTGGCGGTCGGGAATACGCGCGCGGCGGCGATGGCCAGGGCAAGTTCGACCAGGCCCTGCTCACCGTAGCGTGCCCGCAGGCGCTCGCGCAGCTCGGCTTCGTCGTAGGTGGCGCGCACCACCGCCGTGGTGAAGCGATGGACATCGGCGAGGTCGCCGGGGAGCGCCTCGGGCCTTCCGGCCAGCAGCGCCTGGATCAGCGCTCGATCGAGCCCGTCCTGGCGTGCCAGGTTGACGATGATCTGGAGACAACTGCCGCAATCATCGGCCTGCGTGACGGCGATCCGTGCGGTGTGGTACGGCTCGCGCGGCAGGTGGCGGCGATGGCGCGACATCGGGATGAACAGCGCGTAGCTGGCGAACGAACGCAGCGACGTGCGCAGGATGAAACGCACATACTCGAGCGGCACGCCAGCGCGGCGCTCCTCCGCGTCGAGCCGCCTCGAGATCAGCGCGCGCAACATGCGCTTACTCTAGCGCAGCGCCCGCGGCCGGCGATCACACCCGGAGCTCGAACGTCGCCAGCATCCGCCCACCTACCGCATGCACCTGCAGGGCGCGAAGGTAGTTCAGGTGCGCGGCGAAGCCGCGCGCGGTTGCCACGTCGCGGATGTTGACGAGGATTCGATCGCCGTCGACGCGGATGCCGGGTGGCAGTGCCTTGAAGAACGACAACGCCGGCGTGGCGAACGCGGCGAGCGCGCCCAGGCCGGGCAGCGACCAGCGCAGCCCGACGACCGGATTGTCCGGCTGCGGCTGCTGATCGATCCGCAGCGCCATCTTGATGCGCGGCAGCGGCCCGCGCAGCTCCAGGTGCACGAGCATCTGGTCGGCGTCCTGCGCTTCGAACAGCACGGCGGTAATCGGCAGGTCGCGTCCCTTGAGTGCCTCGGCGATCAGCCGGTTGACGATCGCGTTGCTGATCGGCAGTTCGCCGGCAATGCGAGCGCCAGCGACATCGCGCGGCTCGAACCCGAACAGCAGCTTCTGAATGTCAGCCACGCCGTCAGGCCGCCAGTTTGTCGCGGAAGGAACTGGCGCGTTCGCTGAGCGCCGTCAAGGTGCCACGCGCCTCGCCGAAACGCGTTTGCTCGGCGCGGACGAAGCGGCTGTACGGGTCGACCGCGTGGGCGATGCGCGCGGCGCTCTGCTCGCGTGCCCGCTCGAACTCGGTCCGCAGGGCGGCGGCCAGCCGCTGGCGCAGATCGGACATCTTCTCCTTCATCTCGCTCTTGGCTTTCTTGCGACGCGCCGGGATGATCAGGAATCCGAGCGCGGCAACGACGCTCGCCAGCAGGATGCCGGTAATGTCGGCCGCCGCGGTGCTGGCAAGCACCGTAATGACGGCGCCAAGGCCGACTGCCGCGCCGCCGGCCGCGGCCGCGGCGGTCACCGCGGCGCGTGCCTGGTCGGCGATCGCCGCCGCCTCGCGCTGCTTGTCGTAGGTGTCGACGACGCGCTGCGTTTCGCGTCCGACCGAGTCGATCAGCCGCGACCGATCGGCGTGAAAGGTGCCGACGTCCGGTGCGCCCAGCATGCGGGAGGCATGCGTTCCGGGTGCGTTCCGCCAGGTGCGACGTGACCGCCTGCCACTGCCGGAAGTCCTGGTCGATCAGCCAGTCGATCAGCTCCGTCACGCGCCGTTCGATCTGGCGCGGGGCATCGGCGACGACGCGGTCCTCGAACTCCTTCTGCACCCGCGCCCGATTCAAGCAGGTCCATGACGCGGCCGATGCGCAGCGTGTCCTCGAAGTAGGCGTGGCCGCGCGCCTCCATGTCGACCAGCACTTTCTCCACCGCGGTCATCCGCAGCTCGAACCCGGTGGCCAGGTCCTCGCGGTAGACGGCCAGCTGCCGCTCGATGTCGTCGAGCAGCGCCACGTCCTCCTTCAGCAGCAACAGCCGCTCGTCGGCGATCGTCGCGTAGCGGTGCGCGAGCGCCTGGCCGACGCCGAGCGGGTTCGCCAGCTTGAGCCGGAAGCGGTTGCCTTCGTCGAGCGTGTCGCGCACGAAGCGCTCGAGCGCCTCGAACCGGCTGGGCATCCACAGCGGCGGCTCGCCGCGCTTGGCGCGGAGCGCCAGCCGGGCGCTGACGGGAAAGATCTCAGGCGTGATGCCGAGCAGCCGCTGCGCCGATTCGCGGACGAACGTGAGCACCTGCTCGAGCTCGGCCGGATTCGTCGAAGATATCGACCTTGTTGACGACGATGACGATCTTCTTGCCCCAGTCGCGGATGGTCTCGAGGAACGCGCGCTCGGTCTCGGTGAACGGCCGGTCGGCGGAGGTGACGAACAGCACCAGGTCGGCGCGCGGCACGAACTGCGTCGTCAGCCGCTCGTGCTCGCGGATGATGGCGTTGGTGCCCGGCGTGTCGACGATGTGGACGTCGCGCAGCAACTCGACCGGCGCCGTCGACCATGTGCATCCCCTGCTCGTCGACGCGAGCGTGCCGGCCGATTCGCCGTACTGGAGCACGTGAATCTGCGCCGTCGTCGGCGTCACGCCTTCCTGGAGCACGCGCTGCGCCGACCAGCGCGTTGATGAAGGCGCTCTTGCCGGCGTTGAACTCGCCGACGACCACCAGCAGGAAGAATTCGTCGAGCTGTGCGATCGACGTGGCCAGCGCCGCCTGGTCGGCGTCGGACGCGCCGAAACGGGTGAGCGCATCGCGCAGGTCCGCGAGCAGGCCGCGGCCCTTGTTGAGCTGGTCCTGTAGCGCCGGAGCGAGAACTCGCTGCATGTAAGGGATGCTGTCGCAAGATCCGCGCCCGGGTCGGGCAGCTGGCCGTTGCTATACTGGCGCCACTCACCCGCCGCCGGGCGACGCGCCCTGCCGATCGAGCAACCCGGAACCGTGGCGAATCATACGCGCCCCTGTACCGTCTGCGACATCCGGGCCCTGCGGCTCCTGGCACGGAGCGCGACGGCATTGGCGCTGGCAGCGGTGCTCGGGTGCGCGCCATCTCCCACGGCGACGTCCTCCGCCGCGACAGCCGCGGCCGGCGGCAGCCGCAGCTTCAAGGTAGCGACCTGGAACATCCGCTCCGGCATGGGCGTCCGCGGTTTCTCCACCCGCACCTGGGACGACGAGACGCTGAACTGCACCGACCGATCACGGCCGCTGAACGCCTGGGGGCTCGGGCTGCCGCAGAAGGTGCTGGCCGGCATCGCTGCCGATCCGGCGATCGTCGCGATCGGCGTGAACGAGGCCTGGAACTGTGCGGCCCCTGACCAGATCAACGCGGTGCTCGGCTTCCGGGCGGTGAGCCGCGAGCAGCAGGGCGTCGCACTGTTGGCCCGTCACGGCATGGCCGGGGCATTCGTCTATGCCCGCATCGATGCCGACGACGACCGATGGGCGATCGGCGGCCCGGTCTGCCTCGATGCCGACTGCTCGTCCTCGGTCGTGATGTTCGCCACCCACCTTTTCACCCAGACCGGCCGTCTCGCTCTGCAATCGCGTGCCCTCGTACAGGTGATGCGCGGGCAGCCGGTGCCGCAGCTGGTGATGGGCGACTTCAACGCCTTCCGCATCGACCGGTGGAACCCGTGGGTGGCGTGCACCGAGCGCGACGACCCGACGCGAACGGCGGTGATCGAGGGAATGGCCGCCGCCGGTTACGTCGACGCGTGGCAGGCCACCAACCAGGGCGAGGGCTGGACCGGGATGGCCAGCCGGCGCAACTGCGGCTATCCGAACGGTAATCTCTATAAACGCATCGATTACGTCTACGCCAGGGGCGTGCACCCGCGTGCCGCAACCCGCTTCGGCCGGACGGCGCGTGGCACCGACTCGCCATCCGACCATGTCGGCCTGATTGCCGAATTCGCCTGGCCTCAGTAGCAATGCCCGATGCTCAGTGCGCAATGCGCAATGCGCAATGCGCGATGACGATGCGTGATGACAAAGGAGGGGCGGCCGGCGGGGGCTTGCCCGCGCCAGCGGATCGTGCGATTTTGGGAGGCTTGACCACTGCCGCCGCCTCCCTGCCCGACATCACCCGCAGCGCGCGTGACCTCTTTCACATCGACAGCGACCTTCAGGTGGCCGCCTTTTCGGCGCCTGAGGAGCACGTGCCGCCACTCGACCCGGATTACGTGTTCGATCGCGATACCACCCTGGCGCTGCTTGCCGGCTTCGTGCACAACCGCCGCGTGCTGGTGCAGGGGCGCCATGGCACCGGCAAGTCGAGCCACATCGAACAGGTCGCCGCCCGCCTGAACTGGCCGTGCGTGCGCGTCAACCTGGATGGCCACGTCACGCGCATGGACCTGATCGGCAAGGATGCGATCGTGATCCGCGACGGCAAGCAGGTGACGGAGTTTCAGCCCGGCATCCTGACCTGGGCGCTGCAGCGGCCGTGCGCGCTGGTGTTCGACGAGTACGACGCCGGACGCGCCGACGTGATGTTCGTCATCCAGCGCGTGCTGGAACTGGAAGGCCGCCTGACGCTGCTCGATCAGAGCCGCGTCATCCAGCCACACGCGGCGTTCCGCCTGTTCGCCACGGCGAACACCGTCGGGCTCGGCGACGCGACCGGTCTCTACCACGGCACGCAGCCGCTCAACCAGGGCCAGATGGACCGCTGGAACATCGTCGTCACGCTCAACTACCTGGCGCACGATCGCGAGGTTCAGGTGGTGCTGGCGCGGTGCCCCGAATACCGCACCGCGCAGCGGCGCCAGACGGTCGGCGCGATGATCGCGCTTGCCAACCTGACGCGCCGCGGCTTCGCCGACGGCGATCTGTCGACGGTCATGTCGCCACGCACGGTTGTGACCTGGGCGCAAAACGCCACGCTGTTCGGCGACCTCGGGCTGGCGTTCAAACTCACGTTCCTCAACCGCTGCGACGAGGATGAGCGTGCGCTGGTCGCCGAGTACTACCAGCGCTGCATCGGCACCGACCTGCCGGACGAACCGGCCGCGCCTGGGCGGCGCTGAGGCAGGGACGTGGCTCCGCCGCTTCCCGCTCGCACGGTCGGAGCTGTCGGTGCGTGTACGCGGGCACTCTGTGGCTCGCCGGACGCGAACGCCGCACTGGGCCACAGCACCGCGGCGACGCTCGGCGGGTTGCGCGCGTTCGGCGACCGTCTCGCGCTCGAACGGCTGTTCGACGACCCGGCGGTGCACCGCGAGCACCGGCCGGACGAGGCGGCGGCGCGGGCGCTCTACGACGCGCTCTCGCTTGCGCGCCTCGACGCGCTCGGCGTGCAATGGCTTGCGGGCGTCGCCGCCAACCTGCTGGCACATCCCGGCGCCGAGGACGACGGAGTGCGGTGGCTGGCGTTCGAGGCCTTCACGAGCCGCTCTGCGCCTGCCGTCAAGGCGCCGATGGTCTCGCAGGTGCGCCAGCAGCTGCCGGCCGCCCTGCGTGACCGCCTGGTGCCGCTCGCCGACCGGCTGCGCGACTCACCGCGGTTTGCCGCCGCCGCCGCACTTTGGGCGAGGCAGGCCGCTCCGGTGCTGCCGCCGGGCCCGGGGTCCGCCGGGCGCCGCTTCATACCGCACCGCAGTGCAGTCGCCGACGTGCGGCGCGGCCGCTATGCGCTGCCGGCAGCACACGCCGAGGGACGTCGCCAGGACGGTGCGACCGCTGGTGGCGGTGGCGCCGCTCCGGGGGGCGATCGCGAGCGCGGCCGGTTCGGCAGCGACGGCGGATACCACGTCTACTCGACGGCCTACGACCGGGTGGTGAACGCGGCGGCATTGGCCGACGCGGGACGAGCTGGCTCGTCTACGCGTGACAGTGGAAGCCGAACTGGCCTCGACCCGGCCAACCATCGCGCGGCTGGCCAAGCGGTTGCTCCGCGTGCTGATGGCGAGACAGGTGCGCGAGTGGCGCTTCGACCAGGACGAAGGGCTGCTGGACGGCTCGCGCCTGGCGGCGCTCGTCGCCAGCGGCGGGGCGGCGCGGCCCTTCAAGCGCGAGTTCGATGCGACCTTCCCCAGCACCGTGATCACGCTGCTGATCGACCACTCCGGTTCGATGCGCGGCCGGCCAATGCAGATCGCGGCGATGACGGTGGAGATTTTCGCGCGGGTGCTGGAGCGCTGCGGCGTCGCCTGCGAGGTACTCGGCTTCACCACCCGTGAGTGGGACGGCGGCGAGCCGGGACGGCAGTGGGCGGCGGCCGGCTACCGCGAAAGCCCTGGCCGCCTCAATGCCCTCGAGCACGTCGTCATCAAGAGCGGCGACGTGCCGTGGCGCCGCGCCCGGGTCGCGCTCGGGCTGTTTCTCCGCGACGAGATGTTCAAGGAGAACATCGACGGTGAAGCCGTGCTGTGGGCGCATGGCCGCCTGATGGCGCGCTCCGAGCGGCGCCGCATCCTGCTGGTGATCTCTGACGGAACGCCGATGGAAGAGGCGACCCTGGCCGCCAACGGCTTCGACTATCTCGACGACCATCTGGCTGCGGTGGTCGACGAGATCGAGGCGCGATCGCCGGTGCAACTCGCGGCGATCGGCATCGGCCACGACGTCTCGCGGTTCTACCGCAACGCCACCCGCATCAGCCGGATCGAGGACCTCGGTCCTGCACTGAGCCGCAAGCTCATTTCGTTGCTGGATTGCCGGCGCTGATCTTCCAGATCCGGTTGTTGCCGTCGTCCGAGACGAGCAGCGACCCGTCGCGCGCCACGGTCACGCCCACCGGACGGCCCCACGCCTGGATCGGAGTGCCGTTCTCGCCGTTCTGGACCAGCAGGCCGCTCATGATGTCCTCGAGCGGGCCGGGGCGGCCGTTGGTCATCGGGAAGAACATGACCTTGTAGCCGGACGCCGCAGAGCGGTTCCAGGAGCCGTGCAACGCGACGAAGCCGCCGTTGCGGTACTTCTGCGGGAACTGCGTGCCGGTGTAGAAGGTGATGCCGAGCGCCGCCGAGTGCGCCGGCAGCAGCACGTCGGGGACGATGGCGCGGTTGACGAGGTCGGGGAACGCGCCGACGTAGCGCGGGTCGTAATGCTTGCCGATGTAGGAGTAGGGCCAGCCGTAGAAGCCGCCTTCCTTCACCGAGGTGGCGTAGTCCGGCACCAGATCGTCGCCGAGATTGTCGCGCTCGTTCATCGCCGTCCAGATGATGTCGGTGCCCGGCTGCAACGCCAGGCCCACCGGGTTGCGGATCCCGGAGGCATACACACGGTAGCCGGTGCCATCAGGGTTGAACTCGAGAATGGCCGCGCGGCGACAGTCTTCACCGGCGTCGTTGTTCGACCGCGACCCGACGGCCACGTACATCTTCGTCCCGGCTCGATTGAAGATGATGTTGCGGGTCGAATGTCCGCCCGCCGGCAGGTCCATCAGCTTCTCCGGCTCACCCTGCGCCTTCAGGTCACCGGGTGTGTAGCTGAAGCGCACGATCGAGGCGGTGTTGCCGACGTAGAGGTAGCCGCCGTTGAACGCCAGGCCGAACGGCGCCGAAATGGTACCCGCGCCGCGCTGGACGAAGTCGGGCGGCGGCGTGCACGCGGGCGCGTTCGCACCGAGCACCGGCGGCGGCGCGCCGCGACCACCCGGCGCTGGCGGCGGTCCACCGGCTCGTGGCGCCGCGCCACGGCCAGTGGCGGCAGCACCGCCGGCTGCCGCACCGCCCGCGCCGGCACGAGGCGCGGGTGCGGGGGCCGGAGCCGGACCCGCACCTCCACCGCGTGGCGCCGGCGGCTCACCGGCGGCGTAGACGCTGCGCTCCTCGAAGACACCATCATTGTTTGCATCGCGCAGCACGGTGATGTTGTTCGCCGCCGGCGAACTGACGAACAGGTCGCCGTTGGGCGCGTAGACCATCATGCGCGGCGCCTGCAGCTCGGCGTAGCTGGTCACCGTGAAGCCGGCAGGCACCACCGGCAGGACCCCTTCCGGGCGCGGCACCGTCGCGCCGAACTTCGGCGTCGCCGGTCCGGGCGCCGGCAGCGCATCGGCGCCGCGCGGCGGCTGGGCCACTGAGTTCTGTTGGGCGGTGGCCACGGTCACGGCGAGGGCGGCGCCGGCGCACGCCAGCAGCGCCGACCGGCGCCAGGCCGGCGCGGTCGCCGGGGAGTTCTGTTGCGTCATTGATGCCTCTGCATGAGAGTTTCGGGACAACGCCCGATCCTACCGCAACTGCTCGATCGCGTCGGCCGCTTCCTCGACTCCGCCCTCGCACCGCACCACGCTGGCCACCTGCTCGGCGCGCGCACGAGCGCCGCCGTCGGCGAGCAGCGCCTGCAGATCCCGGGCGACCAGCGACGCACGATAACGGCGCGGGAAGATCGTGCGCGAGACGCCGAGGCGCTGCACCCGGGCGGCGTTGTCCGGCTGATCGTGCGAATACGGCACCACGATGGTCGGGCGGCCGGCGCGCAGCCCTTGGCCGAGGGTTCCTACACCGCCCTGGTGAACGACCGCGGCGGCGCGCGGAAACAGCAACTGGTGCGGCGCGCGGTCGACGATCAGCAGGTCCGGCGAGTCGATGCCCGGATGATTCTCCGGGAAGCCGCCGGTCAGCAGCACGGCGCGCATGCCGGCGCGAAGGGCCGCGGCCGCGCTTTCCTTGTAGAACCCGCCCGCAGCAAGCACCGCCGACGTGCCAAGCGTGAATACCACCGGCGGCGGTCCGGCGGCCAGGAACGCCTCCAGTTCGGCAGTGAGCGGGTCAGGACCGTTGTAGAAGACGAACCCGGTACACCGCGCCCGCAGTGGCCAGTCCGGCTGCGGCGCCGACAGGACGCGCGAGAACAGCGCCAGTGTCAGCAGCGGCGAGAACTGCCCTTCGTAGAGTGGATCGCCGCGCCCGGGCAGACCGAGCTCGCGGCGGAGTGCATGCACGGGTTCGGACCATGTCCGCGTCACCAAGTGAGCGAAGCGCAGCATCGCTCGTCCGAACGCAGGACCGAGCCGCGCGAGCCGCGCAATCGCCGGCGCGCCGGAGAGCACCGGGAAGTCGGTCGCCGAGAAGAAGGACAACGGCGCAAGGATGGTCGACACCCAGGGCCGGCCGTGCTTTTCCGCAAGCGGGGGGGCCGCAAAGGTGATCGGGTGCGAGACGACGACGTCTGCAGCCCGCACCGCCGGCTCGAGCTCCCGCACCGTCTGGGCCAGCGCCGGCATGATCAGCTCCCGGACGACGGTCGACGGCCCCTGCACCGGGTCCATGATCCGGGCGATGGTCGCCCGGTCGTTGACGTCCACTCCCGGGCCGGCAGGGCAGATCTCGAGACCGGCGCGTTCGACGATGTCGCGATAGAACGCCGGCACCGCCAGCACCACGCGGTGTCCGCGGCGGCTGAGCGCCTGGCCGAGGCCGATGTAAGGGTAGAGGTCGCCATACGACCCCCAGCTGGTGATAAGGATCTGCCGCGGCACGGGCTAGCGTAGCGCGGTCGCCCGCGAGCTGGCTAACCGATGGGCTCGCCGGCGGGTGACGATTCTGCCGTCAACAATGGTCCTCTTCTTGCGAGAACAGCGCGTGGAGGCCCATCTCGATGGAACAGGAACGCCGCAACTGCCGCCCCCGAGCCGAGGCCGCACGCCGCGTGCTTGAAGGCATCGTCTCGAGCCCGGCGCGACCGGTGTCGTGCGAGGAGCTGGCGATGCTGACGGGCATCTCGGCCTCTGCGGCCATGCGCATCGTCCGCAAGCTCGCCATGCGCATGCTCGTCCGCAACGTCGGCCCGGGCCACTGGGCGCCTACTCCTGTACTCAGCCGCTGCGCGTCCCTGCAACCCTGCGCCTGAAAGGTGCGCTACGATCGGCGGTCCGGCAATGCAGTTTTCGACCTGGCCGCTTGCCTTTCCGCATCCTCTCGAACTGCGCGACCAGACCGCCCCGGGTGGCGCCGCGGCGCCGGTCCGCGGCCGCGAGTTCTACGTCGACGCCGGCCTGGTCGGCGGCACCTCCACCATCACGGTGACGCGCCACTCTCCCACCGATGTCGGCTTCCGTGAGATCTTCGTTTCGGTCGACGGCGAACAGATCGCCATGCTCCGGCATGGCGAGTCCGTCACCCACGAAGTAACGCCAGGTGCGCACCGGGTGCGCGCGCACAACACACTATTCTGGAAAACGCATGAGCTCGTGCTGAAGCCGGGCGAGCACGTCCGTTTCACTGCGATCAACCGGGCTGGCTTCGGCACGTTCGGGCTGCTGTTCTTTCTCGGCTCGATGCCGGTCTACCTGACCTTCGAACGCTCGGCCGGTGATACCCCGACGCCGCGACGCGGCTAAGCCCGGTGCTCTTCACCGAACCAACCTTCCTCTTCCTGTTCCTGCCCGCACTGCTGTGTCTCTATTTCCTGCCGCGGCAGGGACACCGCAACTGGCTCCTGCTCGTTGCCAGCGTCGTCTTCTACGCCTGGGGTGGCGGCAACTTCACCTGGCTGATTGCCGCGTCGATCGCCTTCAACTACTACGCGGCGCTGGCTGTCGACCGGCATCGCCACACGCCGGCCGGCACCTGGCTGCTGCGTGGTGCGATCGGCGCAAACCTGCTGGTGCTCGGCATCTTCAAGTACGCCAACTTCATTGGCGACAACGTCAACGCGCTGCTGACCGCGAGCGGCGCAGCGGCGGTTCCGGTGCCACGCGTGCTGCTGCCGATCGGCATCTCGTTCTTCACCTTCCACGCGATCTCGTACGTCGTCGATGTCTACCGCCGCGACGCGGTGGCGCAGAAGCACCCGACGGAGGCGGCGCTCTACCTGCTGCTCTTCCCGCAGCTGATCGCCGGACCGATCATCCGCTACCGCCAGATTGCCTCGCAGCTGGCGCGTCGCGTGGTCACCGCCGACTCATTCGCCTACGGCACGCGCCGCTTCATCGTCGGGTTCGGCAAGAAGATGCTGATCGCCAATGCCGCTGCCGGACCAGCCGATCAGATCTTCGCCATGCCTGCAGCCCAGCTCGATGCGGCGCACGCCTGGCTCGGCGTCGCCTGCTACACCCTGCAGATCTACTTCGATTTCTCCGGCTACTCGGACATGGCGATCGGACTGGGCGCCATGTTCGGCTTCACCTTTCCGGAGAACTTCCGCTACCCGTACATCGCCACGTCGCTACAGGACTTCTGGCGGCGATGGCATCTCTCACTCTCGGCATGGTTCCGCGACTACGTCTACGTACCGCTCGGCGGCAACCGCGTCTCGACCGGGCGTCTCTACCTGAACCTGCTCACCGTGTTCTTCCTGTGCGGCCTCTGGCACGGCGCCAGTTGGACCTTCGTCGTGTGGGGGCTCTTCCACGGCGCGTTCCTGGTACTCGAACGGCTGCCGCCAGGACGGGCGATCGAGGCGCTGCCGCGGCCGGCTCGACATGCCTACACGCTGCTCGTCGTGATGACCGGATGGGTGTTCTTCCGCGCCGATTCGCTCGCCGGCGCAGGCGCCATGCTGCAGGCGATGTGGGGTGGCGGTGCGGCGGCACCAGCACCTTACGCGATCGCGTGGTACCTCACGCCCGAACTCCTGCTGGCGCTCGTCGCCGGCGCGATCGGTGCCACACCGATCGTGCCGGTGCTCGCGCGGCGGCTGGCCGCTGCTGGTGACGTGACGACGCCTCCATCCGTGGGATGGGCCCCTTCCCTGCTGACGACCTGCGCGCTCGCGGTGATTCTCGTAGCCGCAGTGATGCTGTCGGCCGCGCGCACCTACAACCCGTTCATCTACTTCCGCTTCTGATGGCCGCGCCTCGCCCTGCTCATCGTCAACATGCCCGGCCGGTGTCGCTCAGGAGGGGCTGTGAGCTGGCGGTGCTGTTCATGTTCCTTGCTGTCCTCGTCGCACCTGGCATGGCGACCCTCGCCGGCGTCGACCGCCAGCTGGTGGAGGGTGAGAATCGCGAGCTCGCCCACTTTCCAGCGGCGCCGCGCGACTGGAAGACGCTGCGCGCCTTCCCCGCGGGATTCGCCCGCTATTTCGAAGACCACTTCGCGTTCCGCGCCCGGCTGGTACGCTGGCAGGCAGCCTTCCGCTACGACTGGCTCGGCGTATCGCCAAGCGCGGCGGTGATCAAGGGCCAGGAGGGGTGGCTCTACTACGCGGACGACGACGCGCTGGCCGACTACGTCGTCGAGCGGCCATTCTCCCCGATCGAGCTGGAGCAATGGCGGGTGGCGCTGGAGCACACGCGTGACTGGCTGCGGGCGCGCGGCATCGGCTACGTGTTCGTCATCACACCCGACAAGCACGCGGTGTATCCGGAATACTTTCCCTCGACCATCCGCAGGCTACACGGGCAATCCAGGATTGACCAGCTGGTGAACCACATGGCAGCGCGCTCCACCGTGCAGGTCGTCGACGTGCGGCCCGGACTGTTGCAGGCCAAGCACAGCGAGCGCCTCTACCAGCGGACTGACACGCATTGGAACGACCGCGGCGCCTTCGTTGCGTACGAGCAGATCATCGCGGCGCTGCAGCAGCCGTTCCCGCAGCTGCGGGCCGTCAGCAGGGACAACCTCGACGCACGGCACGTGCGCACCCGCGGGCTCGACCTTGCCGGGATGGCCGGGCTGGCGGACGTCCTGCACGAGGACGACCTGACGCTGACGCTGCGGCAGCGCCGCGCGCGCATCGTCGAGCCGCTGAACCCCGACCCGCACGGCATCGAGGGGCGCCTGGTCACCGAGATTGCCGATCCGCGGCTGCCCCGAATGCTGGCATTCAGGGACTCGTTCGCCTCGGCGCTCATTCCATTCCTGTCCGAGCACTTCAGCCGCGCCGTCTACCTGTGGCAGAACTACATCGACCTCGACGTCATCGAGCAGGAGCGGCCTGACGTCGTCGTGCAGCAGTGGGTTGGCCGGCGGTTGACGACGCTGCCACCCTACGACCCGGCGCCGTAACCGGTCGGCGACCCAGGGGCGTCACTCACGCGTAGCGCGGCGGCGCAGCGATGAGCACCATGGTTCGCACCAGCTCGGCATAGAGCGGACCGAGTGCGATCGGATCGAGGTGCTGCACGTCACCGGGGAGGATGACGCGCGACGGCAGGTAGCGTTTCGCCGCGGCGAACTCCTCCTCGTATTCGGCGGTCGGGAACGTCAGCGTCAGGACGGTCCGGTCACCGTGGCGTTCGGCGCGGTAGAGTGGGTTGACGATCACCGCGTCTGGTGCGGGCAGGACGAACTGGACCTCGCTGCGGCGGAAGACCGCAGCGTCGCGCGACGCAACGATGACCAGCGCCGGCTCTCCGGCGAGCGCCGCCGCGTCCTCGCCGCCTGACAGGTCGACGTAGCCGGCGAGCACCTGGTCGAGCAGGGCGCTGTCGCGGAACAGGCGCGGCTGGTGCGGCTCGAGCAGGTCGCGGTATGCCGCCGGCGTCAGCGGCATGCCGGCGGTGAAATTCTCGCCGAGCGCGCTGTGCAGGTGTGGCATCACGATCGTGCCCTCGCTGCCGGCGAGCCGCATCATTTCGTCGGCCAGCAGCCGCTTGTGCCAGATGTAGGGGAAGGCGTCGGACAACACCACGAGCGAAAACGCCCCGCGCGCGAACGGCAGCGGATGATTGGCGTCGCAGCAGACCGGCTCACAGTGCGGCGCGACGAACTGCTTGGCGAGCCACAACTTCCAGAAGTAGACGTCGGCCAGCGTTGCCGGCTCGTCCGAGATCAGCGAACGCGTCAAGTGCCCGGAGCCGCCGCACAGGTCGATGTAGCGGCCGGCCCGCCGCATGCCGGTGCCCGTCGCCGTCACCACGGCGCGGGCCACCCTGAACGTCGGATCAGAGAAGCGGTAGACGAAGTACTCGGCCTCGGCGTCCTCGCTCAGTACCGCAACCCCTTGGCGATAGGTCGCCGCATCGCCGCGGCCCACGAACTGGGTGAAGCGGTCGATACGGCTGCCCTCGAGGCCGAGCAGCGTGTGCAGCGCCGCGTCCGGCGTTCCCGCTTCCAGTTGGTGCATCGCCGTACGGGTGGTGTCATCCGCAATCAGCACCGGAATGCCAGCCACGACCGGAAACGCGCAGCACTCGCACCCGAGCACCCCGGCCTCGATCGCCTCGGCGGTGCGGCGCAGCGCCACGTTCTCGACGATGTCGAGATGCGTACCGCAGAAGGGACAGCGCAGGACGGCGAGGGTGGTCAGAAGCATACGGCTAATGCTGGATGGCGGAATGCTTAGTGCTCAATGGCGATGCACAAGGCACAACGTGCCTTTGCCACTCTCATTGAGCATCGGGCACGACGCATTGAGCATCGACAAGGCGCTCGATGAACGCGTCGGCGCCAGACGTGATCGGCGCGCGGTGGAAGTGTTCGATGCCGAGCAGCCGCGCGGCATCCTCGTCGCGGATGCGCCCGAGCACGCCGCTGCCGATCTGGCTGCGGTGGCACTTCAGGGCGGTCAGCTTGCGCCCGGCCCAGGCGCCGACGTCCACGATCAACGTCGGCGGCGCGGCCTTGACGCCAAAGGCATCCGGATCGGTGACGCCAAGCAACGCCGCATCGTTGCTGCGCGGCGAAAATTCGTCGACCAGCCGGCGCATCATGCCCGGCGGCATCGTGACGTAGTACAACGCCGGCGCGCCCGCGCCCAGTGACGCGACCGCGGCAGTCGTGGCCTTGCAGATGGCGAGGTGATCGGGATGCCAGTAGAGGCCGTCCTCGCCGAAGGTCACCACCACCTCCGGCTGGATGCGTTCGACTTCGGCTGCCAGCCTGGCTTCCAGCTCGGCGTCGTCGACCCACGGCAGGAACCCGTCGGCATAGTCCAACAGCACCACCTCGGACACGCCAAGCACGCCGGCGGCCTCGTTCAGTTCGAGGGCGCGGCTGGCATACAGGTCAAGGTCGCGGCGGCCGCAGTTGTTCTCGCCGTGCGTGGCGCAGATGAGCGAGACGCGCGCGCCGCCGTCCGCGCAGCGCGCGAGCAGGCCGCCACAGGCGATCGACTCGTCGTCAGGGTGTGCAAACACCGCCAGCAGCGAACGGCCGGCCATGTCGCCGGCGGCTGGCGCGCTCATGCCGTGGCCGCATCCCGCCCGCCGCGCAGCGACAGGACGCGGCGATAGACGTCGACATATTGATCGACCATGCGATCGACGCCGAACCGGGCAACGCCTTGCGCCCGCACCGCGGCGCGGTCGAGCGCCAGGACGCGCGGCAGCCCTGCCACCAGCTCGTCGATCGATCCGAACACGCCGCCGCTGACCCCGTCGTCCACCAGTTCACGGACGGCGCCGCGGTCCAGGGCGGCGACCGGCGTACCACAGGCAATCGCCTCCGCCAGCACCAGGCCGAACGGCTCCCCGGCCTGCACCGGGTAAAGCAGCGCCCTGGCGCCGCCCAGCAGGGCGACCTTGCGCGCGTGGTCCGCTTCACCGGTGTAGATGACCTGGCTGCCGTCGACCTCGGGGGCGATCACGTCGCGATAATAATCGTTCTCCGCCGCCGTCAGCAGCAAACGCATGCCGATGCGACGGGCGATCTCGATCGCCGCCAGCACCCCCTTGCCCGCCGTGAAGCGGCCCAGGAACAACAGGTAGTCGTCCGGCTCGCGGCGGAAGGTGAACGCGGCGGTGTCGATGCCGTGGTGCACCGTGCCGACGAGATTGAGGCCGGCGAGCAGCCGCGCCTGCTCCGCGGAGATGGCCACGAACGGCGCGTCGGGATAGCGGCGCCACAAGTCCACCTCGCCGGCCGCCGGCGCGTGATGCAGGGTCTGCAGCACCGGCGCCGCCGCCAGTCGGACAAACGGCAGCGACATCGGCCAGTACATCGCCTGGTAGTGCACCAGGTCGAACTCCGCGGCGCGCTCGATCGCCGCGGCCAGATTGAACAGCTCGTAGGCTTCCCACGGCCACATCGCCGGGTCCTCGAAGTAGCCCCTGGGAAACGTGGCCGACAGCGTCGCCGCCGTCCGGGACGAGCCGGTGGCAAAGAGTGTGACGGCGTGACCACGTGCGACCAGCCCCTCGGTGAGCAGCGAGGTCATCAGCTCGACGGAACTGGACCGGGATGGCGGGATGGATGTCGCAACCGGGCCGACGTGCGCTATGCGCAGTGGACGGTTCAACGGCAGGCCACGTCGAGCAGCGGACGCAGCACGCGTGACGCTTCGAAGCACTCGGCGGCGATGCCCATTGCCTGTCGCGAGTGCAACAGCCAGTCGCCGGCAACACGATCGAGGCCGTCGATCGCCTCTTCAGGCGTCGTGAACGGAATCAAGCCGGTTCCGGACGGCAGGTGCGCACTCCATCCGGTGTCTTGTACCACGGCCGGGCGGCCGGCGGCGAGGTAGCACTCGGTGCGGTCGCTGAACCACCCGGATCTGTGCGCGACGTAGCCATGCTTGGCGACGCCGAACTCCGCCTTGGAGCCCTGGATGAAATCGCGGTAGTCCCATAGCGAACGGGACACGCCCATGGCATCGACGGTGTGCCAGCCATGCTGTCGCAACAGGGCCTGCGGTCCATTAATCGCCAGCTCGAACGGCTGCTGCGTGCGCGACGGCAGGTCGATGAACTTGATGAACTCGCGATCCTTGTTGCCGTCGACGTCGGCAAAGCTCTCGATCTTCCAGGTCATCACCGTGGTGAAGGCGTCGCGCCGCGGCGGTTCGGCGGTCTGCCATAAACCGGTGACGATCGGCTGCCACGTCTTGTGCCAGGTGAAGCCGCCGGTCGGCACGTCCGAGGCCGGCGTGCCGATGTTCGCGCCGAAGGTGAACAGATGATCGAACTCACGGAAGAAGTCGACGTACCACCCTTCGCCCTTGGCGATGCCGAGCTGGGTGAACACCGGGTCGGTGTCGATGAACACCCGCCGCGGGATGCGGGCGTACTCGTCGCGCCAGAACCAGGCGCCGCCCGACAGGTTGATGAACAGGTCGGCCTGGCCACAGAACCGCTGCACCGTGTCGCGAGACGCGCCGTGATAGCTGCCGTCGTAGTTGACGAAGCTCCAGCGGTCGCCGAGGCCGAACGGCTCGAGCGCGTTGTGGATGTAGCGGGTGCCGTAGCCCGGATCCTCGGACCGGGTGTTCTGCTCCGGATCGTAGATGCACTCGCCGGTGTCCTCGAGGTAGAGCACCTCGTGGCCAAGGTCGCGCAGGCCGAGCAGGTACATCAGGGAGCACCAGGTCACGCCGCCGAATGGATAGCGGGCGATGATCCCGGCGACGACAATCTTCATGCCGCCGTCACCCGACCGCTTGAATGAGCTCGTCCACCGTTTCCGGGTCGTCGAGGGAGTGGCCGACGCTGAGACGGTGGCACATGCGGCGGTAGAGTTCGTTTGCTGCCAGCAGCTCGCGGTGTGTGCCCTGCGCGGCGATCCGCCCCTCGTGCAGCACCAGGATGCGGTCGGCGTCGCGGATGGTCGAGAGCCGGTGGGCGATGACGATCGTCGTCCGCCCTTCGCGCAGCCGCTTGAGCGCCGAGAACACCAGCTCCTCCGAGATGGCGTCGAGCGACGAGGTCGGCTCGTCGAGGATCAGAATCGGCGCGTTCTTGAGCAGGGCCCGCGCGATGCTCAGCCGCTGGCGTTCGCCGCCCGAGAGGCTGCCGCCCGCTTCCGCCAGTGACGACTGGTAGCCCTGGGGCAGGCGGGCGATGAAGTCGTGGGCGTGCGCAGCTCGGGCCGCCGCCTCGACATCCGCGTCAGTGGCGTCGAGCCGGCCGTAGCGGATGTTGTCGGCGACAGAGCCACCGAACAGCACCGCGTCCTGCAGTACCAGGGCGATGCGCTCGCGCAGTGAGCGCAGCCGGTACTTCGCGACGTCGACGCCGTCGATCAGCACCCGCCCCCGCGTCGGCTCGTGGAACCGCGGAATCAGGCTGGCGAGGGTCGATTTGCCGGCGCCGGTCAGCCCGACCAGCGCGACCACTTCACCCGGCTTGGCGACGAAGCTGATGTCGTCGAGAATCCGCCGCGTGTCATCGTAGGCGAAGCTGACGTGCTCGAACCGCACCTCACCGACGACGGCGGCTGCATCGATTCCGTTCTCGTGATCGAGGGTCTCGGGAGACAGCGCGAAGATTTCCCGCACGCGCCGCGCGCTGGCAACGGCCGACTGCAGCGATCCCGCGGTATGGGCGATGGCGGAGAGTGGGCCGTAGACGGCAGCCAGATAGGCGATGACCACCAGCAGGCTGCCGACCGTCAGCTCGCCGCGCAGCACATGCAAACCACCGACACCGAGCACGAGCGCAGTACCGGTCAGCGTGATGGCGCTGACCACCAGGGAGAAGACCGATTCCTGCCAGGTGAGCCGGAGCCGTGCGCTCATCGTCTCGCCGCCGGCGCTCGAGAAGCGCTGCAGCTCGTACGGCTCGCGGGCGAAGCCCTTGACCACCTTGATCGACGACAGGATCTCGTAGAGCCGCTCGACCAGCTTCGACTCGAGCTCCTTGACGCGTTCCGCCCGGGTGACCATGCGTCGCGAGTAGTAGCGCAACGACATGTAGAGGAACGGCACGATCGTCAGCGAGAGCAGCGCCAGCGACTGATCGAGCCGTAACAGCACGACGAACATCGCGGTAAGCGTCGCGATGGCGGTGAGCAGCGGGAACAGCCCGCTCATCACCAGGTCGTGCACGCAGTAGGCGTCACCCTCGATGCGGTAGACGGAGTCGGCGGTACGGGTGGCGATGTGATGGCGCAGCGCCAGCGCCTGCAGGTGGGCCAGCAGCCGGACGCGCAGCGAATAGACCATGCGCTGCCCGGTGTCGACCTGGACCTGGGTATTGATCATGGAAACGGCCTGCGCGCCGAGCTGCAGCAGCAGCCCCGCTGCAACCACCACGACCAGCAGGGTGACGCGGCTGTCACCGGCGAGGTCGCGGCTGATGCCGGCGAGGCTCGCCGGCATCGGCTGGCCACCGAGCACGTTGTCGACGACCAGCTTCAGCGGCCAGGGCGCCAGGATTCCGAGCGCGATTTCGACTGCCGCGATCGCTACCAGGATCGCGGCGCGGCCGCGGTACGGACGCAAACCGGCGATGGTCCATCGCAGCAGCGACACTAGGTCACCTTGCGGACGCGACCCTTGACGGCCGCCACTTCCAGTGGACGCCGCTTGAGGACATTGACGGCCGTGACGTCGCCGCTGTCGCTCGCCACATAGAGCCAGCCGCCGGGCCGATATGCCAGCCGTGACGGCGTCGTGAACCGACGCGTGCCGCCAAGGGTCGAGATGATGCCGGACGGAGCCACCACGCGCACCGCGCCGTTGAAGTAGTCGGCCACATACAGCGTCACGCCGCGGCTGCCGGCAACCAGGGCGATCCCGGCCGGGCCGGCGAAGCTGGCGCGCGTTGCCGGGCCACCGTCGCCGGCAGCGCCGCGGCTGCCGTCGCCGGCCACGGTCGTGATGATGCCGGTCTGCGCATTGACCAGGCGGATGCGATTGTGGCCCATGTCGGCGATGTAGAGGTCGCCGTTCGGGGCGATCGCCACGTCGGTCGGCCGGTTCAAGTGGGCATCGACCGCCGGCCCGCCGTCGCCGATGTCGCCGTGCTCGTCGGTCATGCCGTCGCCGACCACGGTCCGGATCACGCCCGTGGCGTGGGTGACCACGCGCACGCGGTTATTGGCGGTATCGGCGATATACAGGTCGCCGTTGCGGGCGACAACGACCGCGGTCGGAGCATGCAACGCGGCCTGGGTCGCCTGTTTCATGTCGCCGTCGAAACCGGCCGCGCCGGAACCGGCCACGGTAACGATCTTGCCGGTGCCGCGCTCGATCCGGCAGATGCGATCGTTCTGCGCATCCGCCACGTAGATGTCACCGTTGGCGGCAATGGCGACGTCGGCGGGCGACTCGAACGCCAGGCCGGCGATCGTCAGCGGCGTTTCCCCGGCGATCGGCGCGCGGGTGGCGCGAATCGGTTCGTCGAGCAGCCGCGTATCCAGCCGGCGAATCAGGCCGCGGCGCGCGTCGGCAAAGAACAGGTCGCCATTGGGCGCGACGGCCAGCGCACCGGCGCCGGTCAACAGCGGCGCGGCGGGCGGGCGGATGGCAATTTGCGCCGGCCGCGACCGGGCGACGACGTGGCTCACCACCTCCTGCAGCAGCGACATGCCCGTGACCGCGGCACTGGCGACCAGCGCCAGCGCCACCGCCGCCTGCGAGAACTGCGCGAGGGTTGCCGGCCGCGGGCTGAGGCGGCGCATCCGGCGCGACGCGGGCCGTACCGCGATCGGCACCATGCCCGCTGCCGCGGCGGCCCGGCCGACGGCCTGCCGCGCAATTGCCACCGCGCGCGTCGTCTGCCAGGCGGCACGCGCGAAGATCGCACCAACGGCACAGACCGACGCCGCGCTCAACCACGGCCAGCGCAGAGCGAACGCCGCGCTGGTCATCGTCAGCGCAAGGAGCGCGAGCGTCAGCGCAACGATGACGCCGCGCAGCGCCGGCCGCAGCCGGGTGCCGACCCGCAGCAGGATCCGGGGGCCGCCGTGTTCCTCGACCAGTGCCCGCACGTCGAGCCAGCCCCAGCGGCCGACCGCCATGCTGACGTCACGATCGTCGCGCCAGCCATCGTCGACGCTGACGTAGCGCGCCGGACGGCACGCGCGGAGCAGCCCCGTCGTTTCGGTGAGCAGCGCCTCGGCCGACGTCCAGGTTTCACCCCAGTAGGTTTCCTCCGCCTGGCCGCCGGCGAGCAGCAGCATGGCGGCGGTCGCGTCGGCGCGTGAGGACGTGACCGGCTTCCACGGCAGGCGCGTCACGCGATCGAGCTCGACGCTCTGTGGCGGCGACAGCATGCCCCGCACGCGGCCGTAGAAACGCGCGAGCGGCTGGATGAAGTGCAGCCAGGAAATCAGGGCGCGATGACGCGTCAGGCTCGTGGCGGTGCCGACCGTCTGCACGCCTGCCAGATCGGAACGCCATCCGAAGAACACGCACCGTACGATGGTCGACAGCCATCCCGCCGCGCCGGCCGCAGCGAAGAACAGCGCCAGGCCGGTGAAGCTGGTCCACAGCGCGGCGCCGCCCGCGAACAGCAGTGCCGTGGACGCCACCAGCCAGGCCGGCGAGTGCGGCATGAACTGCAGCGCGTGCACGTCGGTGCGATACACCGAGGGGAAGGACGCAGTTCCCCACACGCCGGTGTTGATACGGCGGCCGGACAACGAGCGCACGAACGGCAGCGGGCTGTAGATGCGGCCACGCCAGACCATGTTGCCGCGGACGAACTTCTCCGGATGGTGGGCGTCGAGCCACGTCTCGCCTTCGCCGTAGCCGACCTGCTGCCGCCAGTAGGCCTTGACGCTCGCGCGATGGTGGTGCCAGACGAGCGCCGCCGGCGCGAAGCCAATCTTCTGCCCCTTCGCCTGCAGCCGCCAGCAGACGTCCACGTCGTCGCCGGCGCGCAGGTAAACAGGATTGAACCCGCCGATCGCCAGCAGCGCGTCGCGGCGGAATGCCATATTGCAGCCGGGGACATGCTCGGCAATCCGGTCGTCGAGCAGCACCTGCGTCGGGCCGCCGGGGGCGCGAGCCACGCACTGCGCCACCCACGGGTCGTCTGCCGGAACCACGTTGGGGCCGCCCGAACCGACGACCTCAGAGGTGAGGAACGGCTGCACCAGGTACGACAGCCAGTCCGGGTCGACGCGGACATCTGCGTCGGTATACGCGACGATCTCGCCACCTGCCTCGGCCAGCGCGAGGTTGCGCGCAGCGCTCAGCCCGCCGTTGGGCACGTCGACGACGCGAACATTGGCGTAACTGCGGGCGATTTCGCCGGTGCGGTCGCGTGAACCGTCGTTGATGACGATGACTTCGTAGTCCGGATAGGTCAGCTGCTGCAGCGAGTCGAGGCAGTCGGCAATGGTATCCGCTGCGTTGTAGGCACAGACGAGCACCGAGACTTTGGGCCACGCGGCGCGCTCCGCGCCGCTGAACGGCGCCTCGGCGAACGCCGCCGCGACCGCCGCGAGCGCCGGCTTTGGTGCCCGGGCGGAGTCGACCAGCCCGAACTTCCAGTCCTCGACGGCGTCACCGCCGCGCCACCACTCGTCGGTCCACGAGAATGCGACGGCGCCGCAGCAGCCTTCGCTGAAAGCGGCGCGGAGATGCATCGCCGTGACGGCCGCCTGGCCATCGAGGCCTTCGCGGATGCTGTCAGCGCCGGCTTCCGCCAGCAGCAGCGGCTTGTTGCCGGCAATCTGCTGCAGCCGCGCCAGGTAGGCGCGCAGGTTCTCTTCACGGTGCAGGTAGACGTTGAAGGAGCAGACGTCGAACGGCTCGGTGTCGAGGTACTCGGTCGGCGGGTAATTCACGTAGGTCAGCAGGCTGTGCGGCGAAGCGGCCTTCGCTTCCTCGTACAGCTCGCGCAGGAACTGCTCGATGCGCCGGTGCCCGTGCCAGCGAACGATCGCCGGCGGGATCTCGTTGCCGACTGCGAACATCAGCGCGGCGGGATGCGCCCCGAGCTCGCGGACGTGCGCGGCGGCCTCGCGCTGCACACGCCTGGTCAGTTGCGCGTCGTCGAGAAACGCGATGTGCTGCGACCAGGGCATGCCGATCATCACCCGCAGGCCGTGACGGGCCGCTTCGTCCAGCAGGGCGAGCGACGGGACCGTGTAGGTGCGCACCGTGTTGATGCCAGCCGCGGCCATGCGGGCGAAGTCATCCGCCACGCGCACGAGCGGCGGAAACTGTGCGCCGTCCGCGTCAGGCGCAAAGGTGCCGTACGACACGCCCTTCACCAGGTAGCGCCGGCCGTCGACGGACAGAAACTTCCCGGTCACTTGCGGATGCATCACGTTTGTTATCTCTGCCTCGGTCCAGCCAGCGCGCACGCCACCACACCCCGGCTGCATCCGGGCTCGTCCATTCGACTTGGAGAAAGAACAGGCTGGCGGGTGGTGAATGGAGGTGATTCGGCTGCGTTTCGGCTACGTCGCCAGAACCGCCTTAGGATTCAACACTTTACTCAATTGTCGCACAGCGGATGCGACGCCTGCCGCCGGTAATTACGCGCCGCGTCGTAATTGGCTTCGCCCCGCAGTTCCGTCCTTTTTTGCGTTTTCGTTCATCAATCCCTCGGTCGCCACGAGTCGCCACGAGTCGCCACGGGCCACTCCGCGAGGGAGAGCAAACGATGTGCCCTACAATCGGGCGCATGTACACCGCTGTTCTCGTTCTCCATTCGCTGCTGCGCTGGCTTGTTCTGTTGACAGGTGTCCTCGCCATCGTGCGCGCCCTGCCGGGCTGGGGGGGCGGTTCCCGCTGGACCAACGCGGATGATGCCGCCGGCAAGTGGTTCATCATCGCGCTCGACGTGCAACTGCTGTTGGGTTTGCTGCTGTACTTCGGCCTCAGCCCATTTACCCGCGAGGGCCTCAGCGACTTCGCTAGCGCGATGCGAACGCCCGCGCTCCGCTTCTGGATGATGGACCACGCCGTCGGCATGTTCATCGCCGTCGCGCTGGCACACGTCGGCCGGGTGCTCATCCGGAAGAGCCCTGAATCGGGCAAGCACAAGCGGGCGGTCATCTTCTTCGGCTTGGCGCTGCTGCTGATTCTCGCGCTCATTCCGTGGCCCGGCATGGCGGCGGGCCGGCCGCTCTTGAGGTTCTCCTGACACACTGCCGTGCCTGCGGGGTACGCGGGCTGCATAGTCTCCGGCCATGACGAGCGTCACAAGCAGCCGTGGTCGGGTGCGTCGCGCTCGCGGCGAGAGGCAGTGATGACGAGCACACTCAGGGGAATCGGGTCGGCGGTGGTGGTGACGGCTGCGGTCGGCGCGCTGCTCGCGCCGCAGCAGACGAGAGCGCAGGCGCAGGGCGCGCCGTCGCCGGTCACGCAGGGCCACCAGACGCACGGCGGGCACGGGGAGCCCGGGAGCACGGCCGGCTCCGCGCCGACCGTCGCCGACCGGGACATGGTCGTCGGCGCATGGGTGCTCGATCCGGCGAAGTCGACGTTCCGCCCGGGGCCTGGTCCGGCGGCGGAGACACGCACCTACCAATTCGAGCACGAGGGGCTCAAGGCGCGCATCGTCACCTCGTTCAGTGACGGCCAGCAGTCGTCGGTCGAGTATGTCGCCAGCTACAACGACGTCGTCGCGCTGGTGACCGGCTCGAAGGAAGTGGACGCGATCCAGATGCGCAAGATCGACGCGCGGACGGCGGAGTCGACGCTGACGCTGGGCGGCAAGGTCGTCGGCACCGCGAGGCGCGTCATCTCACCGGATGGCAAGACGATGACGATCACGGTGCGCCGCGAGCAGCCGACGCCGCTGCACAACGTGTCGGTGTACACGAAGCAGTAGCGCAGCGATGCGGGACGCTTGCCGGGTCCGCTGCGCGGCGGGCGCCCACGTAGTGCGGGTGCCGCCGCAGGCGGACCCGCCGTCCGCCACGGCCACCGTTCAGCGGCAGCCGCCTTCGAGCGCGCGCACGCTGTTGACGCGGAACTCGGGCAGGTCGGCGCCGGTCCCGGCGGTCGCCGTACCTCCGGGCTGAGAGGCGATCGCCACTTGCGCCGGATCGAGCGCGCCCGCCTGGGCGGCGATGTTCGGCGACGGCCACAACCCGCCGCGGATGGTGAAGCCGCGCGGCCCGCCGCCGATGAGCTCCACTTTCTGTCCGGCGAACTTGCGCATCCCTTTGCCAGACAGCCGGTACTTGCCGCCCTCGGCTTGCTGGAACGTGAACGCACCATTCACCCCGGGCGCGGTGCTGACGCACCCGGTCATCGTAATGGGCGCGTTCCTCCCGGTTTTTGGAGCGGGCGACTGCTGTGCCGCGGCGTGGATGGCGATCGGAGAGGCGAGCAGCGACGCGGCGCAGATGACCAGGCCGTGACAGGACCAGATACGCATGCGGTTCCTCCCGGCGGCGCGAAAGGCGCCTGCCGCCGCGCTGGGCGGCGGCAGGTCGAAATGCAGGATGCAGGCCGTGACCGGGCTGGACCAGGTGCACCGGCTAAGGCGGTCGGCGAGCGAGCGGGATGCTACGTACGGACCGGCTCGCGCAATTCGCGGAGTTGCAGGTTCGGCATCGGCCGGCCGGCAAACAGCCGGCGGCACGGGATCGGCCATCCAGCGCGCCCACTGCGCCGAGCGGTTGACGCGGGCGCTGTCGGTGGCGATGCCGGTGTTGGCGTACATCTGCCGGTAGATCTTCGAGATCAGCAGGAACGCGAGCCGCGCCTTGAGCGACTTGACCACGCCGGCGACCGCGACCAGATGCTGCGGAACGTGTAGAACCGATCCCACACCTCCTGCGTTCGCGTCCCGGATCTCGTCGGGCTCATCACCGGATGCTCGATGTAGACCTTCGGGCCGGTTCGCCTGCGGAATCAGCCAGTGCCGCGTGACCGGGATGCCGTCGACGCGTTCCGGCGCGTCGCCCAGCGACTTCTCCCAGGCGGCGAAGTCGAGCGTGCCGGGAAACGGCGTCAGCATCACGAACTGCGCGAACGTCAGGTCGGAGCGCTCGGCCACGGAGAGCGCAGCGTCGAACGTCTCGGGCCGATCGCTCGGCAGGCCGAAGATGAACGAGCCGAGCACGTGCACGCCGTGCTCGCGGAACGTTCTGCAGCTGCTCGACCAGCGCCTCACCGCTGTCGTTGAAGCCCTTGTAGACGTCCTTGAGCCCCTCGGGCGTCACCGATTCGACGCCGACCAGCGCGCCCTTGATGTTCGCCCGCCTCATCGCGTCGAGGAACTCGGGGTCCTCGGCCGCTTCCATGGTGATCTGCGTGAAGAAGACCGTGTCGCTCGGGCAGCCGCGCCAGCCGCTCCATCAGCTCGAAGCGCTCGGCGCGGATCGCCTCGAGCTGCTGCAGCTGCGCTCTTGTCCGCGCGGCGGTCGGCCATCCGCAGGTCTTCGAGCGTCACCGGGTAGAAGTTGTCGTCGGCCAGCGCGATGAACCGGAAGCCGCGGCGGCGCAGCTCGACGAATCTCGTCGAGCACGCCGGTCGACGTGCCGCTGCCGCGGCCGCTGGCCGTCGGTCCGCCAGACGGAGCAGAACGAGCAGTGCTTCGGGCAGCCGCGCACGGTCTGCACCGAGGCCCACATGTAGCGGCCCTCCGGCAGCAGATCCCAGCGGCCCGGCAGGAAGTCGCTCGCCTCGACCCGGCCGCCGTCGTAGCGCGGCTGCAGCGTGCCGCGCGCGACAGTCGCGCAGCACCTGCGGCCAGATGCGGTCGCCGTCGCCGGTGACGACGGCATGGGCGCCGCCGAGGTCGTGCGCTTCGTCCGGATAGAGCGTCGCGTGAATGCCGCCGTAGACGACGTAGGCGCCGGCGGCGCGAGCGGCAGTGCCGATCTCGTAGCCGCGCAGCGCGTTGCCGGTGTGGATACCGATGCCGACGACGTCGCCCGTCTTGATGATCGAGGGATCGAAGGACTCGAGCGTCTCGTCAATCAGGATCGGAGTGCCATAGGCCTCCGGCGTCGCCGCGGCCAGCACGAACAGCCAGCGCGGCGTGATGACGCCGATGCCGAACGACACGTGGCTCGGGTTGATCGAGGTGAACGGTCATTCAGGCTCCAGACGTTGTCGTGCCCACCGATTCTTATAATTGCCGTCAAACTCCACACGCCGGGGTACGCGGCTCCCCAGCCATTACGGCCAGGACCGTAACCGGGAGGGCCACTCGTGGTGTGGACGTGGGACGTTCAGGGTATCGGCAGGCGATACAAAGGCGCAACAACAATCGTCGTGCCGGGCATGGCGCTGGCGGCTAACCGATGACCTGCTTCCATTCGGACACCTTGACCAGTCGGTACCGGCCGGTCACGCTGTCGGGCTGGCCGTCGTTGTCATAGACGAACGCCAGTTCGTAGCGGTCGAAGTTCTCGAACCATTCGGCCCAGGAGATCGGGCGGAAGCGACCCGCACCCGGGAAATTGAAGCGGATGCCAACGCCGCCATCGTTGACTGACATCGAGGTCGACGGCCCGCTGGCGGTCGCCTCTCCGGTCGCCGGTTCGGCTTGGTGAGCCGCGGCCCACTGCTGAATCAGGGCGTGGTCGCGCGTCGCGACGACTGGCGACGCGGTGTCGGGATGGTCGCCGGTCACCTCGGGCACGTGCTGCCGCGGCGGTAAGAGTGGCTCGGTCATATCGTTGCTCCTGTTGCGCCGTTACTCAGCAACACTGATGCCGGCTGACGTGCGCAGCCACACCGGCCGTCGCCGCCGGCACACCGGCAGATCGGACACCGCGCGAGAATACCGCGCTGCGCGTCGCACGACCCCGCACACGTGCCATTCCGGCGCGTGGCAGCCGAGTGGTAACGTTACGGGCTCCCCGATGCACAGGACACACGACGCGTGACGCCTCCGAGCGCCGCCGTGCCGGCGCCGGCCGCTGCAGCGCCTCCGGCACCGTCATCTCCCCCGCGCCCCGGCCTCGGCCGGTTGCTGCGGCCGTACCGCCGCACCATCGCCGGACTGGTCGTGCTGACCATCGCCGGCAACGCCCTCAACCTGCTGGTGCCGCGCATCATCGCCCGGGCCATCGATGCGTTCGCCGCCGGCGAACCGGTGATCGGCCTGGCGGTGCGCGAGTTGATGCTGGCGTCGATCGGCATCTTCGTCTTCACCTGGCTGCAGACGCTGGTGCAGACCTACGCCTCGGAACGGGTCGCCCGCGATCTGCGGACGCGCCTCGCCGCCCGCATCTCACGCCAGGACCACGCGTATATCCAGCAGCTCACGCCGGCGGCGCTGTTGACGCACCTGACCTCGGACGTCGACGCGATCAAGACGTTCGTCTCGCAGGCGATCGCGTCGCTGATCTGCCTCGGTGTTCCTGATCATCGGCGCGGCGATCCTGCTGCTGTCGATCGACTGGCAGCTCGGCCTGGCGGTGCTGGCGATGCTGCCGGTGATCGGCGGAACGTTCTGCCGTCGTGCTCGGCCGGGTCCGCAAGCTGTTCACCGCGCTCGCAGGAGGCGATCGACTGGCTCAACAAGGTGATCAACGAGAGCATCCTCGGCGCGTCGCTGATCCGCCTGGTCAACTCGCAGCAGGCCGAATACGACAAGTTCCTCGCCGCCAACACCGAGGCGCGCGACATCGGCCTCGGCATCCTCCGGCTGTTCGCCGGCCTGATCCCGGTGATCATCTTCGCCACCAACCTGGCGACGCTGGCCATCCTGGCGCTCGGCGGCCACTTCGTCATCGACGGCTCGATGACGCTCGGCGATTTCGCTGCCTTCAACACCTACCTGGCCATCCTGATCTTCCCGATGATCATGATCGGCTTCATGAGCAACGTCGATGGCGCAGGCGAGCGCCTCCTACGGCCGCATCGCCGGCGTGCTCGACGCGCCGGACCCGCCGCCCGCCGGCGGTCGTTGCCACGAGCCCTGCGCGGCGACATCGCCGTCGCGCAACGTCGTCGTCACGCTCGGCCGGCAAGGCGGTGCTGAAGGACGTCTCGCTGTCGGCGCCCGCCGGCACCCGCACGGCGATCATCGGCCCGACGGCCGCCGGCAAGACGCAGCTGCTCTACCTGCTCACCGGGCTGATCGAGCCGACGCCGGCACGGTCGAGCTACGACGGCCGGCCGCATCGGCGACTACGCAGGCCGAGTCGCTGCACCGGCAGGTCGGCTTCGTGTTCCAGGACAGCATCATCTTCAACCTGACGCTGCGCGAGAACATCGCCTTCAGCAACGAGCGTCGACGACGCGAGCCTGGAGAAGGCGATCGCGACCGCGGAGCTCGAGCGACTTCGTCAACACGCCTGCCCGCAGCGGCTCGACACCGTGGTCTCCGAGCGCGGCAGCAGCCTCTCGGGCGGCCAGAAGCAGCGCATCATGCTGGCGCGGGCGCTGGCGCTCGAACCCGCGCATCCTGCTGCTCGACGACTTCACCGCGCGCGTCGACGCCACGCACCGAGCGCAAGATCCTCGACAATGTGCGCCGCAACTACCCGGGCATCACGCTGGTGTCGGTGACGCAGAAGATCGCCGCCGGTCGAGGACTACGACCAGATCGTCCTGCTGATGGAGGGCGAGGTGCTGGCCTCCGGCACGCACGCCGAGCTGATCGACGACCTCGCCTGAATACGTCCAGATCTATGACTCGCAGCAAAGCACCGACGATTATGAACTACAGGCTCAGTAAGCGCCGGCCGACGAGCACCAGCCGACGCTGCTGGCGGCGCTCCGCCGCCTGGCGCCGCTGATGGCCGGCGAGCGGCGCCAGGTCGCGATTGCCTTCGTCGCCATCATCGTCACCTCGGCGACCTCGCTGCTGGCGCCGCTGATCATCGGCCACACGGTCGACGCGTACATCCGCACCGGCGACTTCGCCGGCGTGCTGCGTCTGGCCGGCGCTCCTGCTCGGCGGTCTACGTCGTCGGGCTGTTCACGACCTACATCCAGACCCAGACGATGGGCGGCGTCGGCCGCCGCATGCTGTTCAACCTCCGCAATGCGCTCTTCACCAAGCTGCAGGAGCTGCCGGTCGCCTTCTTCAACCAGAACAGCTCGGGCGACCTGATCTCGCGCATCAACAACGACACCGACAAGCTCAACCAGTTCTTCGCGCAGGCGCTGGTGCAGTTCCTCGGCAACCTGTTCCTGATCGTCGGCGCCGGCATCTTCCTGCTCGGCCTCAACCTCGGCTCGGCGTCGCCGCGCTGGCTGCCGGCGGTGCTGGTGCTGGTCGTCACGCAGCTGATCTCGCCGCTGGGTCAAGCGGCGCGAACGTCCGCAGCCTGCAGATCGCTCGGCGGCCTGAGCGGCGAGATCCAGGAGAGCCTCGCCAACTTCAAGGTGATCGTCGCCTTCAACCGGCTCGACTACTTCCGCGAGAAGTTCGACGCGGCCAACGCAGGCCAATTATCACCGCCTCGGTGACGTCGGGCGTCGCCAGCAACGTCTTCATCCCGCTCTACGGCCTGCCTTCAACGCTCGCCCAGCTCATCGTGCTCGTCTACGGCATCTGTCGCTGATCGGCGCCGGCCAGCTCACCGTCGGCCTGCTGATCGGCTTCCTGCTCTACGTCAACAGCTTCTACATGCCGCTGCGCCAGCTGGCGGCGGTCTGGTCGATCCTTCCAGCTGGCGCTCGCCGGCCTCGACCGCGTCTCGGAGGTGCTGGCGCTCGACTCCGACATGGCGGTCGATCCCGTCGCGCGCCGACGGCGTCCGCGCGCGCTGCTCGCCTTCGAGCACGTGTCGCTTCCGCTATCCCGGCGGACCGGCGAGGTGCTCCGGCACGCGAGCTTCGCGCTCGAGCGCGGCAAGACCTACGCCTTCGTCGGCCCGACCGGCGGCGGCAAGACGACCACGGCATCGCTGATGGCGCGGCTCTACGATCCGACCAGCGGCCGCGTGCTGCTCGACGGCCGCGACATCCGCGCCTACGCCCCGGCGGAGCGGGCCGAGCGGATCGGCTTCATCCTGCAGGAGCCGTTCCTCTTCACCGGCACGTCCGCGACAACATCCTCTACGGCAACGCCGCGTAGCCGCGACTTCTCCGACGAGCAGATCACTGCTGGCGCGGCTCGAACGCTCGATCTCGACGCGCCTGCTCGCCCGCTTCGACGACGGCCTCGACACGGCGGTGACGTCGGCCGGCGACGCCATCAGCCTTGGCCAGAAGCAGCTGATCGCCTTCATGCGCGCGGTGCTGCGCGATCCCGACATCCTGATCCTCGACGAGGCGACCGCCAACATCGACACGGTCACCGAGCAGCTGCTCGAGGAGATCCTCGAGAAGCTGCCGGCGACGACGACGCAAGGTGATCATCGCGCACCGCCTGAACACGATCGACAACGCCGACGAGATCTTCTTCGTCAACGCCGGCGAGATCACGCCGGCCGGCTCGATGGAGCACGCCCTCGACATGCTGCTGCACGGCAAACGGGACAGCTGATCCCGGTGGCGGCGAGGTGACCGATGCGCAGTGGACCGTGCAGCCCGGCGAGGCGGGACAGCGGCTCGACAAGTTCCTGTCGGCAGCGGAGCGGGCCGGCTCCCGCACCCGCGCGGCAACGGCGCTCGAACGCGGCAAGGTGATCGTGAACGGCGCGGACGCCGGTCCCGCCGACGCAGCCCGCCGGCTCGAGGCCGGCGACGTCGTCCGCTTGTGGGTGGACCGGCCCGGCTCCTCTCGTGCCCGGCGCGAGGCGGCGGCGATCGGCGGCTTGCACATCCTCTACGAGGACGACTGGCTGTTCGTCCTCGACAAGCCTGCCGGCATGCTGGCCGTTCCACTCGAGCGGCGCTCCACCTCCCTCTCGGCCTTCGACGTGCTGGAGAACCGGCTGCGATCGCAGGGCAAGCGCCGCCCGTTCGTGGTGCACCGCATCGACGAGGACACGTCGGGCCTGGTGGTCTTCGCCCGTGACGCCACGGCGCAGGCGCACCTCAAGGCGCAGTTCCGGCGCCGCGAGCCGGAGCGCGTCTACCAGGCAGTGGTCTACGGCCATCCCGAGCCGCCGGAAGGCACGTGGCGTGACTACCTGGTGTGGGACGAGAAGGCGCTCATCCAGAAGCAGACACACGCGCGCGACCCGAAAGCGAAGGAAGCGGTGAGCGCCTACCGCGTGCTCGAGGAGTTCCGCGAGGCGTCGCTGATCGCCGTGTGGCTCGAGACCGGCAAGCGCAACCAGATCCGGCTGCAGGCGCGGCTGCGCGGCCACACGCTGATCGGCGAGCGCCGCTATGTCTTTGGCCCAGACCACCTGCGGCCGATCGACTTCCCGCGCCACGCGCTGCACGCCTGGCGCCTCGCATTCCAGCACCCGCGCGATGGCCGCGACCTCCGCTTCGAGGCCCCCGTACCTGCCGACATGCTCGATCTGCTGGCCCGCTTGCGGCGCAGGTGATCGGGCGCGCGGCTGCCTGATGCGCTAGCTCCGGCCGCGATAGCGCAATACCAGGGCGGTGATGTCGTCGCCCTGGGCCGACCCTTCTGCATGGCGGCGTACCTCGGCAAGCAGCGTTTCGAGAGCGGCGTCTGGCGCCACGCCATGGCAGCGGCTCATCGCCTGCCGGATCCCCGCGCGGCCGAATTCCTCGCCCGCCCGGTTCGCCGCTTCACTGACGCCGTCGCTGAACACGATCACCAGGTCACCGCGCTCCAGCGTGATGGTGCCGAAGTCGTAGCTGGCGCCCGGCAGCAGCCCGAGCACCGGGCCGCCGGCTTCGAGCCAACTGGTGGCGTCGCGACCGACGACGAGCGGCGGCTCCTGGCCGGCGTTCGAATAGGTCAGCACGCCGTCGTCGGAGAGCGCCCCGTAGAACATCGTCGCGAACCGGGCATCGACCGCGCGGCGCAGCAGCGCGCCGTTGATGCGGATCATGGTGTCGCCCGGGTTGTCGGTGACCGGTGCCTGCGCGACGAAGTGGCTCTGTACCGTCGCCGCGAGCAGGGCCGCCGGCGGCCCCTTCCCAGCGACGTCGCCGAGGGCGAAGCCGAAGCGGCCGTCGTTGAGCGCCAGGTAGTCGAAGAAGTCGCCGCCGACGGTGCGGCACGGCACGCTCACTGCCGCCAGGTCGCAGCTTGGCCGAGAAGGTCGGCTCCGGCAGCAGCGCGCGCTGGATTTCCGCGGCGACGCGCAGGTCGCGGTCGGTGCGCGCCTTCTCCGCCGACTCGGCGTAGAGCCGCGCGCTCTCGATGGCGAGCGCGGCCTGCGTGGCAAATGCTTCGAGCGACGCCAGCGTGGTCTGCGACACCAGGCGGCCACGCTCGCGTCCATCCAGGTAGAGCACGCCGATCACCTTGCCGGACGGGGTGTCGGCGGTCGTTCCGGCTCCCCCGTGCGCGACGCGCAGCGGCACACACAGCACGTGACGAATGCCGATCGCAATCGTGCCGTCATGCATCCCGGCCAGGTTGCCATCCATCAGGTCGGCGACGATGGTGCTGCGGCCGGACGCGAAGACGTCGCGCGGGATCTTGGCGCTGGTGGTGAACGAGGTGCCCGGCAGGGTGATGTGCCCCTGGCCGCGGGCGGTCTTGAACTCGAGCTCGCTGTCACCGTTGGCGAGCATGACGAAGCCGCGATCGGCCTTGGTGACGTCGAGCGCGGAGTCCATCACCAGCGTCAGCACTTCATCGACCACCGCGCCTGAGCCGAGAGCGCGCAAGCCGTTCAGCACGGCGGCCATCTGCCGCAGGTCGCTCACTTCGGAGCTGGTGTCCCGCCAGGTCGCCGAGCTGCCCTGCTCCGCATAGAACACGAGTTCGACCGCGCCGGTGCGCCCGAGCCGCACCCGGTCACCGTCGGCCAGCGCGCGCTCCGTCACCTGCTCGCCGTTGACGAAGGTGCCGTAACGCGAGCCCCGATCGCGCAGCAGGTAGTGCCCCGCGTCATGGACGATCTCGGCGTGCTCGCGCGAGACGTCGGTGCTGACGATCTGCAGGTCGGCCGCCGTGCGACGGCCGATGGTGAACAGCGGCTTGTCGACAGTGACGTAGCGTCGCCCCTGCGGATCGGTGAGCTGAAGGCGTGCGGCTGGCATGGATCGGTCGGGAAGGTCCCCGACAGCCTACACCTTTTTCTCTCTGCCGCCTGCGCTCCGGATACAATGCGGCTCCGCCCGACGCGCGGCGGCCCACGCCGGGTCCCCAGCGCGGCGCTCCAGGAGACTCAGATGCAGCTCGAACAACGTGTCGAAGGCGACGTCGTCATCGTCAAGGTGACCGGTGACATCACGCTCAACCAGGGCGGTGACGTGCAGGTGAAGGACAAGGTGCAGAGCCTGCTGCAGCAGGATCAGAAGAAGATCCTGCTGGATCTGGGCGGGGTCGCCTATGTCGACAGCGCGGGGCTCGGGCAACTGGTGCAGGCCTACGCCACGACCAAGAACAAGGGCGGCTCGCTGAAGCTGGTCAACCTGGGCAAGAAGCTGCGCGACCTGCTCGTGGTCACCAAGCTGCTGACCGTGTTCGACTGCTACGACAGCGAAGCGGAAGCGCTCCGCAGCTTCACCTAGGCGGCGACCCGGGCCGCCGTGGCGATGTCGGTATCGGCGACAATCGACGCGGCGGCAGCAGCAATGCGGCAGTGCGCGTCGGTGAACGGCGCCGCCTGCTCGGAGTAGAAGGCGAGCACGGCCACCGCCCGGCCGCCAGCGTTGGCCGGCACCGCGAGCGCGCTTTGCAGCGTCGACGCCTCGCGCAACCCGTCGTCGACATCGAGGCGGGCGTCGGAGTTGACGATCGCCTGGCCGGTCGCGGCCACCCAGCCACTCAGACGCTCCCCGACCTTCACGCGCGTCTTCGCGTCGACCACCGTGTCGTCGGTGCGGAACACCGGCACCAGGGCGTCGGTCTGCGGGTCGTAGCCGAACAACACGAACGCCGCGGCCGGCACCTGCGGTGCCAGGTGCTGCCAGATCGCTTGTCCGAGGTCGCGCGGCGAACCGGCGCGCGGTAGTGCCAGCCCCAGCTCGTAGAAGGCGCGCAACGCCACCGGCGCGCCGGCCTCCTCCATCGGCAGGTGGTCGGACAGACGGGGGCCGGCAGTCAGGCCAGCGCCGACGCCATCCATCGACACCTGGCCGATTTCAGCTTCGTATTGCGCGAAGAACGCGTCGACGACGCGCGGGTCGTACATGTTGCCGCGGCGGTCGCCAACGATCTTGAGCGCATCGCGATCGCTCAGCTTCGGCCGGTACGGCCGGTCGGAGGTCAGCGCGTCGAAGCAGTCGACCACGGCGAGGACACGCGCGCCGATCGGGATGGCTTCACCGGCCAGGCCGTCAGGGTAGCCGCTGCCGTCCCAGTTCTCGTGATGGTGCCGCACGATCGGCACGACCGGGTACGGGAAGCCGATTACCGACAGGATCTCGGCCCCCATCGGCGCGTGCTGCTTCATGATCTCGAATTCGGACCCGGTCAGCTTGCCCGGCTTGTTGAGGATGTGCTCGGGGACGCCGATCTTGCCGACGTCGTGCAGCAGCGATGCTGCCTTGATCGCCTGGATCTCGAGGTCGTCGGTGACGCCGAGATTGCGCGCGAGGTGCAGCGCGTTCTTCTCGACGCGGCGGACGTGATCGTGCGTGACCTGGTCCTTGGTGTCGACGGCATGCGCGAGCGCCTCGATCGCCGCGACGTAGACCTTGTTCATCTTGCCGAGATGATGAATCTGGTCCTGGGCGCGGCCCTGCGCGTGACGGAACGCCACGTAGAGGATGACCGGCAGCGGCGCGAGCAGGATCAGCCCTTCGATCGTGCTGATCTGGCTGACCGTCATCATCAGCATCGCCGCGAAGACGCCGCCGCAGTAGGTCAGCCACAGCCCGGCGCAGTGCTCCTTCCACACCACCAGCACCGCGACGCGGCGCTGCAGGCTGATGGCCAGCGCCACCATGCCGGTGTTCAGCGCGAAGTCGATGACGCCGAACAGTGAGAGCAGTGCCAGCAGGCGCAGCGCGCCGGTGGCGCTGTGCGTCATCGGCTGCGGCCCGGCGAGGGCAAAGAAGATCTGCGCGGCGACCCAGGTGGCGATCGCCGGCGAAGCCATGTTGAAGAGGATGCGATGCGGCGCACGCCGCGTCTTCGGCATCTGGCACGAGAGCACCAGGCCGTCGAGCGCGGCGGTGACGGCGCCGGCAGCCGGGCCGACCACCAGCGCCGCGATGATGCTGAAGGTGTCCGAGATCGAGAAGCTGATCGGCATCGCCGGCGTCCGCAACATCGCCAGCCCGGTGACGGCGGTGAGCAGCAGCAGCACCGTCCAGGCGACGGTGAAGCCGTGCGACGTCAGCACCTGCACCACCGACCCGCCGACGACGATGCAGCCGGTCACGATGACGCCGGTCACGAAGACGCGGGCGGCGCGTGGCAGGACACCGAGGGCGAAGGCCGGTGCAGGTTGCGGTGAGTCCATGGTGTATCCGTGATCGGACCGATCCCCCGAGGAGCCGGCCCTTGGTCGTAGCAATCGGCGCCGCCGCGCCGGGCTTGAATGCGCGCGTCCAGGCGGGTCCGCTGCGCGGCACCCGTCCTACGGTGCGCAGCTGACCCGCCGTGTAGACCGAGTAGGGCGGGTGCCGCGCAGCGGACCCGCCATCGCAGACCGCGATTTTCGTGGCGCGGGCGAGGAGACTCCGGCTGGCGCCAGAAAATCTGGAAATTACGGGAGGACGTCAGCAGGCGCACACAGGGGCGAAACCAGCGATTTCATTCCAGCTTCGACGCGGTAGCCGTAGCCGTCGACTTGCCGTTGAGGTTGGCGCCGTCGTTGCTCAACGGACCGGGTATGCCTCAACGACATCGACTCGCCCGCTGGCGGACATCGCTGGCGGTCTCCCTCGCCTGTGTCATCGGCGTCGCCGCCGCCGACGCCGGCGACCGGCCGGCTGTGCGGCCACGAGCCCGGCTCGACACGCGCCTGGCCGCCGCGGCCGCCGCCGCACACAAGGTGCCGCAGCGCGTCATCATCCGCATGCGCCCTGGTGCCGGCGCCGCGATGCGGCAGACGCTGCAACGGCACGGCGATTCGGTGCTCGCCGAGCACACCTCGCTCGACGCGTTGACGGCGGTGGTGCACGGGGACGACCTGGCCGCGCTCGCCAATCGCTCGGACATCCTGTCCATCTCGACGGACGCGCCGGTCGGCGCCAGCGGTCAGCTGCTCGGCGGCCTGCTCGGCGGCGTCCTCAACACGCTCGGCGCGGTGGTCAACACCGCCGGCGGCCTGGTCGGCGGCCTGACGAAAACGGTCACCGGCATTCTCGACCCGGCCACCAGCACCGCGGGTCCGCCGGTCTCACCGCAGACCCTGCGCACGACGCTCGGCCTCGACCCCTCACTGACCGGACGCGCGGTGACGGTCGCCGTCATCGATTCCGGCATCGAGATGTCGGCGGAGTTCCAGGGACGCATCAAGGCGTTCTACGACTTTACCGATGGCAAATCGTCGTCAGCCACCCCGAGCGACGCGTATGGTCACGGCACGCACGTCGCGGGCATCATCGGCGGGTCCGGCGCACTCTCCGCCAATCGCGAGTACCGCGGCCTGGCGCCGAACGTCAGCTTCGTCGGCATCAAGGTGCTGGACGGCAGCGGTGCCGGGTTCACCAGCGACGTCATCCGCGCCGTCGATTTCGCCGTCGCCAACCGCGTCCGGTTCGGCATCGACATCATCAACCTGTCGCTCGGCCACCCGATCTACGAGCCGGCGGCAACCGACCCGCTGGTGCAGGCGGTTGAACGCGCCTCGCGGGCAGGCATCATCGTCATCGCCTCGGCCGGCAACCTGGGCGAAATCCCCGCCACCGGCACCCCCGGCTACGGTGGCATCACCTCCCCTGGCAACGCGCCTTCGGCGCTGACGGTCGGTGCGCTGCAGACGCTCGATACCGTCACGCGGCGTGACGACCGCATCCCGGACTACAGCTCCTCGGGCCCGACGTGGTACGACGCGATCGTCAAGCCCGACTTCCTCGCGCCGGGACACAACATCGTCGCGGTCGGCGCCAAGCGCAGCGAGCTCTATACGAAGTACCCGAAGCTGCGTGCGGCCGATGCCGACTACATCCGCCTGAGCGGCACCAGCATGGCCGCCGCAGTCGCCAGCGGCGTCGTCGCGCTCGTGCTCGAAGCACATGACGCGGCAGCGGCGTATGGCGCACCGGCGCTGGCACCGAACACGGTGAAGGGCATCCTCGAATACACCGCCTTCGACGTGCGGAACGAGCTGGCGGTGCGCTATGACGTGCTGCGGCAGGGCGCCGGCGCGCTGAACGGCAAGGGCGCGATCGCGCTGGCCCGCGCCGTCGACACCCGGGCGCGACCGGGGCAGGCCTGGCTGACCCCGAACCCGGCCCCCTACTCCACCATCGGCGGCGAAATACTCGCGTGGCAGCAGGCGGTGATCTGGGGCGATGCGGTCATCTGGGGCGACACGCTGCCGACCAACCAGCTCGCCTGGGGTTCCGCGGTCATCTGGGGAGAGAACATCACCTGGAGCGACGCGGTGATCTGGGGAGAGAACGTCATCTGGACGGACCCGCACTCCTGGGGCAGCGCCGTCATCTGGGGCGAGACAGCCCTGGGCACCAGCGACGGGTCGGCCGTGATCTGGGGAGAGACCAACGGCCTGACCGCGGCATCGGCCGCCTGGCAGGACATCGACCCGGAGCCGTAAAGGACGCCGGGTTCCTACCTTGCTATCACGGTGCGGACGCGCTCGACCAGTTCGGACGGCGTGAACGGCTTCTGCAGGAACCCGACGTCGTTGGCCGCTGCTTTCTGCCGCGCGAGCGGATCGTCGATGTAGCCGGACATGAACAGCACGCGCGCCTCCGGGTGGCGGCGGGCCAGGCGCTCCGCCATCAGCCGGCCACTCATGCCCGGCATGACGACGTCGCTCAGGATCAGGTCGAGGCTGCCGGCGTGACGTTCGACCAGCTGCAGCGCCGCCTCTGGGTGCGGCGCTTCGATCACGGCGAACCCGGCCTGCTCCAGTGCGCGGCGCACGAAGGAGCGGACGTTCGGTTCGTCTTCGACGAGGAGAACGGTACCCGAGACCGGCGAGGCGGCCGGACTCGCCGCGGCCCCGGCGCGCGCCGGGCCGATCGAGAACTGGCCGCGGCCGGCCGGGCGAGCCGTCCGTGGCGCAGCGGGCGCTGCCGCAGGGGCGTCTGGAAGATATGTCATGACCGAGGGGTAATCGGCCCGCGTCCAGGGATCTTGCGGCCGACGAGACGGCGCTGCAATCTTTCCTGCCTCAATCACGAGCGCCGGCGCGAGCGGTGCCCGCGCCGGCGGCGGGGCGGCGATAATCCCATGAGCACTCCGACGTCGGCCCCGCCATCCTGATTCAAGCGGCACCGTCCCTTCGTCGATTACCTCGGGGTCTGCGGTTGTGTAATTGGGAGCCCCATGCGAGTCCTGCTGGTCGATGATGATGCCACCGTCCGTACGGTGATGTACCGGATACTGAGCCGCCAGTTCAGCTTCGATATCGATCTGTGCAAGGACGGTCCCGAAGCGCTGGAGAAGCTGTCGACCGAGGAATATGCCCTCGTCATGCTCGATGTGACCATGCCGATGATGGACGGCATGGACGTGCTCCAGAGCATCAGGCTCAATCCGGAGACCCATCACATCCCGGTGATCATGATCACCGGCCTGAGCGACCAGCGGCTGGTCAAGCAGGCGTTGCGTGAAGGAATCAGCGACTTCATTCTGAAGCCGGTGCGGCCGACCGAACTCTGTGAGCGGGTCGCCAGGGTCCTCGAGAGCACCACCGACCGGTCCGAGCATTCGTGGCGCTCGCCGGCGCCGGCCGCCGCGGCGCTTCGCTAGCTCGTCTCCCAGCTTCGCGCCGGGCCATCCTGGTCCGGCGTCCACCGCCCCCTTACGCTCCGTGTGCGCGATATCCTGAGCGCATGCGCGTCCTGGTCGTCGAAGACGATCCCGCGATCGCTGCGTTTGTCGTACGCGGGCTCAGCGAGGCGGGATACACAGTCGATCACGCGGCCGATGGCGACAGCGGCCTCGATCTCGCCGTGAGTGAACCGTTCGACCTGGCGGTCGTCGACCTGATGCTGCCCAAGCGCGACGGCCTGAGCCTGATCGAGGAGATCCGCGCCGCCGGCATCACGCTGCCGGTGTTGATCCTCACTGCCAAACGCTCCGTCGACGACCGCGTCAAGGGGCTGCAGACCGGCGGTGACGACTATCTGGTCAAGCCATTTGCGTTTCCTGAGTTGCTCGCGCGCGTGCAGGCGCTGCTGCGCCGCGTGCAGCGTGCCCCTGAGTCGCCGCAACTGGTCGTCGGCGACCTGACGCTGGACCGTCTCACCCGCCGCGTCGAGCGGGCGGACACGCCGATCGAGCTTCGCCCGCGCGAGTTCGCGCTGCTCGAACTGCTGATGCGTCATGCCGGCCGCGTCGTCTCGAAGGCGATGATCCTGTCGCAGGTGTGGGGCTACAACTTCGATCCGGGCAGCAACGTGGTCGACGTCCTGGTGTTCCGGCTCCGCGACAAGATCGATCGCGGCTTCGAGCCACCGCTGCTGCACACCGTGCGCGGGGTCGGTTATGTCCTCAAGGTGGCATGACGGGGTCACGCGGACGTTCGGATCCAGGGTCGCGCTCTGGTATTTCGGCCTGTTCGTCGCCGGCGCCCTGCTGCTGCTCGGCGTTGCCTACGCCCTGCTGGCCAACTCGCTCCGGGCGCGCGACCGCGATGTGGTCGAATCGACGCTGATTCGCTACGCGCAGGCCTACGAGCGGCGCGGCCTCGCCGGCCTCGACCTGGCACTGTCCGCCGATCGCAGCACGGGGGAATACGAGCCGCTGTTCGTGCGCGTGCTTGCCCCAGGCGGCCGCGGCGCCGCCTTCTTCAGCATGCCGGCCGGCTGGAACGACTTCGACGTGGCGAAGCTGTCGGCGCCGCCGCTGCTCGGGCAGCGGCCGTGGGCGGAAGTCTCGGCCACGGCAAGCGCAGAACGGCTCGAGGTCGCGTCGGTGCGGCTGCCGACCGGCGAACTGTTCCAGGTCGGCAAGAGCACCCGCGCGCGTGACGAACTGCTCGCGCGTTTTCGCGGCACCGCCGCGGTGTTGCTCGCGCTCATCCTGGTTGCCGCGATTCTCGGCGGCACGACCGTGACCTGGTCCGCCTTGCGGCCGGTTCGCGAGATGACCGCGGCGGTACGCTCGATCCTCGAAACCGGCTCGGTGCGGGCACGTGTCCCGGTGGCCGCGACCGGCGACCCGCTGGATGAAGCGGGCGTGCTGATGAACCGCATGCTCGACCGGATCGAAGCGTTGATCGCCGGCCTGCGCGGCTCGCTCGACAACGTGGCGCACGATCTGCGCACGCCGGTCGCACGGCTGCGGGCCACCGCCGAGACGGCGTTACGCGCGCCACGCTCGCCGGAGGAATATCGCAGCGCGCTCGCCGACTGCCTGGAAGAATCAGAGCGGGTCGTGACCATCCTCAACGCCTTGATGGACATCGCCGAGGCCGAAACGGGGGTGATGACGCTGCACCCGGGCGAACTCGACCTGGTGCCCGTGGTGCGCAGCGCGGTGGAGTTGTACGCCGACGTGGCCGAGGAGAAGGGCGTCACCATCGACATTGCCGCCGGTGCCGAGGTCCGCGTCGTCGCCGATGCCGCCCGCCTGCGCCAGGCAGTCGCCAACCTCGTCGACAACGCCGTCAAGTACACACCGCCTGGCGGGCGGGTCGTGGTGAGTGCGGCAGCCGAACCAGGCGGGGCTGTCGTCACCGTGCGCGACACCGGCATCGGCATCACCGCTGCCGACCGGCCGCGCGTCTGGGATCGCCTCTACCGCGGCGACCAGAGCCGTTCCGAGCGGGGCCTTGGCCTTGGCCTCAGCCTGGTCAAGGCGATTGTCGAGGCGCACCACGGCCGCGTCGAGGTCGACTCGGAGCCCGGCAAAGGGTCGCTGTTCGCCATCCACATCCCGACCCAAGCACCCGAGGCGCCGAACATGACACCGATGTAATGCGCCGGTAAGGTAGATGTCATCTGCGCTCCGTATTCTCGTCACATAGAGTGAACCCGCCACAAGACGAGGGAGCCCAATGAACACGTCACCACGTAGCAACACCACGCAGAGAGGCCTCCGCCGGCGGGTGTCGACCGCCGCAGCACTGTTCGCCGCCGGATCGCTCAGCGCGTTCGCGCTCGGCAGCAGCGACCGCGCACTGACGGCGGCGGCACCAGGCGCAGCGCTGGCCGATACCGCGCCGATCGCCGCGCCAGCCGCTGCCGGAGCCGATGCCCGGACCATCGGCGCCAGTCACGACTCGTACGCCGGCATCGTCGACTCCGTTGCGCCGGCGGTCGTCACCGTCCGCTCGACGCGGCGGGTCGCCGCCGAGGACACGTCGATGGCCGATCCGTTCGAGCAGTTCTTCGGTCGCCGCGGCGGGCGGCCGCAAATGGGGCCACAGGGGCGGCGTGGAGCAGCGCTCGGTTCCGGCGTCATCGTCAGCAGGGACGGTTACATCCTGACCAACCACCACGTAATCGACGGTGGCGACGACATTCGCGTCGAGCTCACCGATCGCCGCAGCTTCAAGGCCAGGGTGGTCGGTTCCGATCCGCCGAGCGATCTGGCGGTGCTCAAGATCGAGGGTGACGGCTTCACCACGCTGCCGCTGGGCAATTCGGATGCAGTGCGGGTCGGCGACGTCGTCCTCGCCGTCGGCAACCCGATGGGGGTGGGCCAGACGGTGACGATGGGCATTGTCAGCGCCAAGGGGCGGGCCACTGGCATGGGCGATGGCAGCTTCGAGGACTTCCTGCAGACCGACGCGCCGATCAACCACGGCAACTCCGGCGGCGCCCTCGTGAACACGCGTGGCGAACTGGTCGGCATCAACTCGCAGATGCTGTCCCCCTCCGGCGGCAGCATCGGTATCGGCTTCGCCATCCCCGCGAACATGGCGCACAACGTCATGCAGTCGTTGATCGCCGAGGGGCGCGTGCGACGCGGGATGATCGGGGTCACCGTGCAGCCGGTCACGCCGGAACTGGCGCGGAGCCTGCGCCTGGAGCGGATCAGCGGCGCCCTGGTGAGCGGGGTTCAGCCGGACGGTCCGGCGGACAAGGCAGGCATCGAGCGCGGCGACGTCATCACCGCGGTGAACGGCACGCCGATCGCCGACAGCAACAGCCTGCGGAACGACATGGCCGGGTTCAAGCCGGGCAGGCGGGTGGAGCTCACGCTGGTGCGTGACGCGAAGGAGCGCACGGTGACGGCGACGCTCGACGAGCTGCCGTCAAAGAGCGCCGTGAATCAGCAAACGGGCGACGGGGCCCCCGCCGGCGGCGCCGGCCTCGCGGTGCAGCCGGTGACCCCCGAAGTGGCGCGTCAGCTCGGGCTCGAGGCGGCGAGCGGCCTGCTCGTGACTGCCGTCGATCCATCGGGGCCCGCCGCCGAGGCTGGCTTCCAGCGCGGCGACGTCATCCAGGAGGTCGACGGGACGGCGGTCAAGAATGCCGGTGCATTGCGCGAGGCCATCAAGGGCGCCGGCGAGCGGCCGGCGCTGGTGCTGGTGCGGCGCGACAGCGCGACGCTGTTCCTGACGCTCAGCACCAGCCATTCGTAGCTCACTCGACCCGCGCCTGCTCGCGGCCGAGCATCGCCTCGGCCCAGCCGACACTGCCAGTGGCGGTGGTGACGTAGGCGTCGGGAACCAACAGCCGCAGCTCCGCGCCGTCGACGTCCGGATGACTCACCACAATCGGGACGTCGACGTAGCGGAGCAAGGCGCAGTGGTCGCGGTCCACCCCGATCCCCACCAGCAACGGCTTCCCGCCGAGACCGCGATACATCCCCGTCAGCCGCTCGACGGCGCACGTGACACTGGGTGGCGCAAACTTCTCGACGTCCCATGCCATGCCGGGTTGCCCCTGCGCCGCCAGCGGATTCGCCGCCGCACCCGCAGCGGCGCCAAAGTAACCGGGCGGGACGTGCAGCGCCGCGCCGTTGCCGGCGATGAACGGATGCTGGAGACCGAGCTCCTCCTGGATTGCCCTCAGGTCGGCGGCATCGTGGTGTGACACCAGCACGACCGGAACGCCCCCTTGTGACAGGGCGGAAACGGCGGCACGCGAGGCTGCGCACGATGCGCCGGCGGCGTCACGAAGCGCGCCATCGACGCAGGTGAGAACGATCATGGAACCGGTAGGCGCAGCAATGCTGGTCATCATGCGGCGATCATGAGGCGGGGCCCCGCGCACAGCTATCCGGCCTTGACCGGAGCTTGGACGCGTCGGCACGGGAGGCCTGCAGGTGCCACAGCCTCTCCGTGGTCAATCGGTCGCGAGAGGCGGCAAAATCCCGGTTCCACCCGATAGCCTGAGACGCGTCCTGCCGCTATCGTCGTGGCATGCAGAAGATACGCTCACCACGCAGTCATGAGATTCGCGCCTACGACGCCTGGCTCGACGAGGCCAGCCCGTATATGGATCTGCGGCACGATGAACCGCCGGTGCGCGTCGTCAGTGCCGGCGGCGGCGACCGCGTCAGCGGCCAGCCGCCGAGGTCGGCGCGATCGGAAAAACAGGACTGATCAGGCGCGCGAGGACGACTGCTGTTTCAGGCGTGGCAGCCAGAACGCCAGCACGCCGATGAGCGGCAGGAACGAACAGGCGTGATAGACGAAGAAGATGTCCGTGCGGTCGGCGAGCATCCCGAGGGCGGCGGCGCCGATGCCTCCCATGCCGAACGCCACGCCAAAGAACAGCCCGGCGACCATACCGACGCGGCCTGGCATCAGTTCCTGCGCATAGACGATGATCGCCGGGAACGCGGAGGCCAGGATGACGCCGATCGCCACCGTCAGGATGCGCGTCCAGAACAGGTCGGCGTACGGCAGCACCAGCGTGAACGGCAGCACGCCGAGGATCGACCAGAGAATCACGTGCCGCCGACCGATCCGATCGCCGATCGGGCCGCCGATGATGGTGCCCGCGGCCACCGCCCCCAGGAAGATGAACAGGTGCAGCTGTGCGCTCTGCACCGACACATGGAAGCGGCTGATCAGGTAGAAGGTGTAGTAGCTGGTCAGGCTGGCCATGTAGACGTACTTCGAGAAGATCAGGCCGAGCAGGAGTCCCAGCGCCACGACGACGCCGCGGGACGTGACCGCGGCGTGGTGCACCGACGCCTGGCGCGACCGGCCGACGGCGGCCCCGCGACGCCTTGTACCAGGCGCCGACGTGCATCAGGAACGCGATCGCGACCAGCGCCGCGACCGAGAACCAGGCGATGCTGCCCTGGCCACGCGGCAGCACGATGAACGCCGCGAGCAGCGGGCCGAGCGACGAGCCGGCGTTGCCGCCCACCTGGAACAGCGACTGGGCGAACCCGTGCCGGCCGCCTGACGCCAGCCGTGCAATGCGCGACGACTCGGGGTGAAACACCGCGGAGCCAAGACCAATCAGCGCCGCCGCTGTCAGCACCAGCGCGAAATGTCCTGCGACGGACAGCAGGAGCATGCCCGCGAGCGTGAACGCCATGCCGATCGCCAGCGAATACGGCTTCGGCCGCCGGTCTGTGTAGAGGCCGATGACCGGCTGCAGCAGCGAGGCGGTGAGCTGGTTGGTCAGCGTGATCAGACCGATCTGGCCGAAATCGAGGTTGAAGCCGCTCTTGAGGATCGGATAGATCGCCGGCAGCAGCGACTGCATCATGTCGTTCAGCAGGTGGCAGAAGCTCAACGCCGACAGGATGCCGAATGCCGTGCCCGCGGCGAGGGGACCGGCGCTGGCGGGCATGAGCGGAGGAGCGGCGGCGGCAGACTCGGGGATGCGGGACACAGTCAGGACCAGGAGGAGATTGTAGTGCGCTGCCCTGGTCTTACGTCGAAGGAGGCGTGCCACGCATCGGTGTTGCGGATGGTGTTCGCGCGGTATTGGTCGGGCGCATGCCCATCGGTGATCACGAGTTGCCGCGCCAGTTCTTCACGCGTTGCTGCGCCAGCTGTGCGCGAAGCCGATGAAGAACTGCTGATTGCCGCTGAAACCCTTGTTGTGCCTGCTGCCGCAGTTGGCGACGGACGCCGGCGAGACCATGACGAGCGCGCCGAACACCGGCACCGGCGTGCTGGTTCGCCAGGTCCAGCGCGGATGTGGCAGCGGGTCGCCGAGTTGCCGCCGCTGCGCCGCTGAGGGTCTACTTGACGCTGAACGTCACCAGCATCGGCTTGTGGTCCGACGGCATGACACCGTTGCTGTCGCGCGAGTCGATGATCGCCGCGGACTTGACGGTCAGGAACGACTGCGCCCTGGAGACGAACACATAGTCGATGCGGCTGTTGCGCGTGCAGCCGTCGCAGTTACCCGAATAGTTGCTGGTCGCTCCCGCCGCTGCGGCCGCGGGCCAGGCGTCCGTATAGGTCGCGGACATTGCGTTGTACTCGCTGGACGCCGGCTGCATGTTGAAGTCGCCGGTCACGATGCGGGCCTCGGCCCAGGCGCGGGCGCACGCCTGCATCGTGCCGACTTCGGCGCGGCGGGCGGAACTGCTGTCGACGTCGAGGTGCGTCGTCCAGAGGTTGATGGCGCGCCCGTTGACCGTGATGCTCGCGTGCGCCGCCTGCCAGCCGCGGGAGTCGAAGGTGCAGGGCGAACTGGCGTTGACGCTCAACCGTGTCATGAACACCGTCTTCCACGCGGCATAGGCCTTCCAGCCGCCGCCGCTCTGGGCGTTCAGCGAGTTCAAAATCGCCGCAACCTGATCGGCGTCGTCCACTTCGTTGAAAGAGACGATGTCGGGGTTGATAGTGGCGACGAGCGTGGCGATGCGCGACGGCAGGTAGCGGCCGTCGGTGCCGATGCCACCATGATGCGCATTCCAGTGCAGCAGGCGCAGCGTCGTCGACGTCGATGGCGGCGGCGCGACAACCGGCGCGGGGGCGGGCGCCGGAGCCGGAGCGGGCGCTGGAGCCGGAGCCGGCGCCGGCGGTGGTGCGGTCGTGGACAGCGTCGCGGTTACGGCCGTCGACGCGAAGGTCGCCGTCGCCAGCGCGCCGGCGACGTGGCTGCTGATCGCCACGCCGACGTAGATGGTCGCCGCCATCGGAATCGTCTCGGAGCCGACGGTCGTCCAGTTGCTGCCGTCAACGGAGCGGTAGGCGGTGAAGGTGTTGCCCGCGCGCTTCAACTTGACGAAGTAAGGCGCCTTGCCGCTGCCGCCAGCCGTGTGGCTGGAATCGCCGTTCGCGCCCGGGCGGCGCTGGAACGCCAGGCCCTTGCCGGGGCTGACGAACATGGCCGCATGCCGGGCACCGGCGGCAAGCGTCTCGCGCATCATCACGCCGGCCTTCGTCCAGTCGGCCACGTACTGCGCTGCGGTCACCTGCGTCACCACCGAGCCGTCACCGGTCAACGTCGTGTAGACGAATCGGAACGCATCCGCCCGTCCCCAGATGTCGGCGCCGCCGCCCCGGGCGCTCAACGACTCCAGGCTGCCGCTGGCGCTACCCGTCGCGCCGACATTGCCGATGTCCTGCGCACTCCAGGCTGACGGCAACGATTGCGCGGCGGCGGTAGCGGAACACAGCGCGAGCGTGACGACGGTGGCGGCGAGCAGACGGGCAGTGATGATCAAGCGGGCAATCCTTGATGCGTAGGCCCGCCGCGGCGGCGGGCGACGTTCAGAGCGGTATCGGGTTACCGCGTGAACGAGGTTTATGTTCGGGGACCGGTTCAGCCTGACCGCGTAAGGTGAACCAGAAAGTCATAGGGCAACGACCCTGCCACGTCGCGAAACAGGCGTAAATTTGCGACCTTTCGCCAGTCACGGCGCCAACTGCGGCTGGTGGCGCCGTGATCTGAACTCATCATTTTAGTAACACTTACCTGTTACGTGCGACGAACCGCGTTTTTACGCCTGAAACGGACTTTATTACCCTCTGCCAGCTTACTGATAAGTCCGTTAACGATACACATGGCATTCGCTCGGCCTTCAATAGGCGCATTATGCGGGAACGTGTAGGCTCCTGATGCAGGCACGCGAGCGAAAGAGGCCTGCCGTCGACCTGCGGCTACTTCACGTCGAAGGTCACGAGCATCGGCTTGTGGTCCGACGGCAACGCGCCGCGCGAATCGCGGGTGTCGATGATCTCGGCCGACCTGACCGTGACGAATGACTGCGCCTTCGAGGTGAATACGTAGTCGATGCGGCTGTTCCGGGTACAGCCGTCACAGTTGCCGCTGTAGTTCTTCGTCGCGCCCTTGCTTTTGGCGGCTGGCCACGCGTCGGTGAACGCCGACGACATCGTGTTGTACTCGGCGGAGCCCGCCTGCATGTTGAAGTCGCCGCTGATGATGTGTGCCTGGGCCCAGGCCCTGGCGCACGCCTGCATTGCGCCGGCCTCCGCCCTGCGCTTGCTGCCGCTGCCGACGTCGAGGTGGGTGCTCCACAGGTTGATCGAGCGGCCGTTGACGGTCAGGCTGACATGCGCCGCGCGCCAGCCGCGGCCCGCATCGAAGGTGCACGGCGAGCTGGCGTTCACGGTCAGGCGGGTCATGAACACCGTCTTCCACGCTGCGTAGGCCTTCCAGCCGCCGCCAGTCTTGGCGTTCAGCGCCGAGAGGATCGCGGACACCTGCCCCGCGTCGTCGACCTCGTTCAGGCCAACCACCTGCGGATTGATCTTGGCGATCCAGGTCGCGATGCGCGCCGGGTCGTACTTGCCATCGGTGCCGACACCGCCGTGATGCGCGTTCCAGTGCAGCAGCTTCAGGGTGGTGCCGCCGACCGCCGCCGGCGCCGGCTTCGGTGAGGTCACGACCGGCGCGGCGTCAGCGCCCTTGGCGATCGATGTCGAGGAGAAGGTGGCGGTGGCGAGCGATCCCTTGACGTGGCTGCTCACCGCCACGCCGACGTAGATGGTCGAGGCCATCGAGATCGTGTCGGCGCCGACCGTCTTCCAGTTCGCGCCGTCGATCGAGCGATACGCGGTGAAGGTGTTCCCCGACCGAGTCAGCTTGACGAAATACGGTGCGCGGCCGCTGCCGCCGGAGGTGTGCACAGAGTCGCCGTTGGCGCCGGCGCGGCGCTGGAACGCCAACCCCTTGCCTGGCGACACGATCATCGCAGCGTGACGCGAGCCGGCGGCGAGCGTTTCGCGCATCATCACACCGGCCTTGGTCCAGTCGGCGACGTACTCTTCGCTCGTGACCTGGGTGACGACCGAGCCATCACCCTTCATCGTCGTGTAGACGAAACGGAACGCGTCGGCGCTGCCCCAGATGTCGGCTCCCGCGCCTTCGACGATCAGGGACGCGGTCGTGCCACTCGCCTTGCCGGTTGCGCCCACGGCACCGATGTCTACGGAAGTCCAGCCACCCGGCAGCGACTGCGCGACGGCAGAACCACCACAGACCAGCGCAAGCGCGAACAGGAGAGCGAATACACGGACAGTCTTCTTCATTGATCCTCAGCCTTTACCAGCGGAAACCCGCAGGAATGTCCGCGCGGCGCACCATGGCGGCGCCGCCGGAACCGATTGATTCGAGGAGGAGCGGTTCGGTCCGCGAGGACGCGTGACGCCTACGGATGAACCGGCCAACGCTTCGGCAAGAGCGTGGCCAACGGTATTTTCTGCTTTAGAATCAATGAGTTAGCGTATAAGACCAGCGTTAGCACCGAGCCGTTGTCGTCAAGGCTACTCAGCCGTTCGGTAACGCTTACGTAGCCCGAAGGTGCCGGGTGGTTTTCAGGCGGGATTCTGGCGAATCTGGTAAGGACCGTTATACCGTCGTGTTGGGAAAGCCGACGAATTGCTCTTCGGGAAGCGGGAATCTCCGTTCCATGCGAGGACACGTAGCGGAATGAGACGGTCCACGTGCGGCGCGGACGCGCGCGGACCGTCTGTGCTACTTGAGCTTGAGGAGGCGGCGGGCGTTTCCTTCGTAGATCTTGTGACGATCCTCGGCCGACAGCGGCAGCCGTTCCAGGTCCTGGATCGTCATGCGGATGTTGAAGGTGCCCTTCTCCGGGTCAAACGGCATGTCGCTCGAGAACAGCACGTGGTCGGCACCGAAGAACTTGATGCCGAGCTCGACGGCGTCCTGTGCACCGAACAGGGCCGTGTCGGCGTAGAACATCTTGAAGTAGTCGAACGGCCGTTTCTTCAGGCGCTTCAGGTGCAGGGTCAGGTCCTCGTCCTCGGTGCGGGAGCCGAGCTGGTCGAGGCCGGGGCCGATGCGTCCCTGGAAATAGGGGATCATCGCGCCCATGTGGTGCGTGATGAGCTTCAGCTCCGGCCAGCGATCGAAGTAGCCGGCAAACGCGATGCGGGCCATGGCGACGCTCGACTGGTACGGCCAGCCAAACACCCACCAGAGCTCGTACTTCGAATGATTTTCGGTGGCGTAGTCGGCAAACGCCGCCGTGCGGCTCGGATGAATCCAGATCGGCAAGTCGGCGGCGGCCATCCGCTCGAAGATCGGCGTGTACTCCGGATCGTCGAGCGGCTTGCCGTTGATGTTGGTGAACAGCTGGATGCCGCAGGCACCGAGGTCGGTGAGGGCACGATCGATTTCCTGCAGCGAGGCCTCGACGTTGTTGAGCGGCAGCGAGGCGACGAACGTCGGGAACCGGTCCGGGTACTTGCGGGTGAGGTCAGCCATGCCGTCATTGGCCATGCGCGCCAGGTCGGGCGAGCCGTCCGGACCCGCCAGCACCTCGATCGGCGGCGCCGCCAGGCTGACGATCTGCTGGTAGTCGCCGAACAGGTCCATCATGCGGAACCGCTCGTCGAGATCGACCATCGACGGGATCTCGCGAATGCGCTTCTGCAGGTAGGCGCCGCGGGTCGAAACCGACGTCATCTTTTGGTAGTACGTCGCCGGCAGGATGTGGCAGAAGATATCGATTTTCACGCGCCGTATTTAACCACAGTGCAATCGGCCGGCGCCGCACCCGGCAGCGTCAGGCGGCGAGTGTTGATACAATGCGCGCCACCCACGGAGGCACACTGTGATCATTGATTCGCACGGGCACGTCACCGCGCCTGACAGCTTGTATGTGTACAAGGCCCAGCTCACCGCGCATCGCGGCGGGCACGGCCGGGGTGGCAACGTCGCCACCGATGACGACATCAAGAAGGCGCTCAACTCCCCCGTGTTCGGCGGCACGTCGCACCTCGAGCAGTTGAAGGAGGTCGGCACCGACCTGCAGCTGGTATCGCCGCGGCCGTACCAGATGATGACCAGCGAGTCGGCGAAGCTGGTGCAGTGGTTCACCGAGGAGACCAACAACATCATCGCCCGGCAGGCACAGCTCTACCCTGACACCTTCCGCGGCATCTGCGGCCTGCCGCTCACCCCGGGCGTCAGCCCGGCGGCAGTCCTCCCCTACCTCGAGAAGTGCGTCAAGGAGCAGGGCTTCGTCGGCTGCCTGATCAACCCCGACCCGGGCGAGTGCAGCGGCGTCGAAACGCCGCCGCTCGGCGACCGCTTCTGGTATCCGCTCTACGAGAAGCTCGTCGAGCTCGATATCCCCGGTCACATTCACTCCACCGGCTGCCGCTCGGAACGTCTCACCTACTCGCTGCACTTCATCAACGAAGAGAACATCGCCGTGGTCTCGCTGCTGACCTCGACCGTGTTCAAGGACTTCCCGACGCTCAAGATCCTGGTCTCGCACGGTGGCGGCGCCATCCCCTATCAGTACGCCCGCTTCGAAGCGAGCTCGATCCGCCGCAAGGGGCCGCGCTTCTCCGACCAGATGCGCCACCTCTATTACGACACGGTGCTCTATTCGAAGGACGCGCTCGAACTGCTGTTCAAGACCGTTGGCGTCGACCGCTGCCTGTTCGGGACCGAGCGCCCCGGCGTCGGCACCGTCAAGGATCCGAAGACCGGCCGTTGGCTCGACGAGACGCGCTTCACCATCGAGGCGATCGACTGGCTGAGCGACGCCGACAAGAAGGCGATTTTCGAGGACAACGCCAGGAAGCTGTTCAACCTCACGGCCGGTGAGGCGGTCGGCTCGCCGGGACACGCGTCAGCAACAGCCTGAGGAACCGACATGAAGAAGCTGGATCGACGCCGCCTGCTCGCCCTGGTTCCCGCCGTCACCGTCGCCCTGTGCTGCGGCGGCACGGAGGCGCAGCAACTGGCCAAGGTCACCATCAACTACCCGACGCGCAGCGGGGCGTCGTGGCCGCTCTACATCGCCAAGGACGCCGGCTACTACCGCAAGTACGGGCTCGACGTCGACCTGCAGTTCGGCGTGCACCCGACCGGCATCGCCATGCTGACCAGCAACCAGGCGGTGATGGTCAATCACTCGCTCGAACAGGCGATGGTCGCCAGCATCCGCGACGGCTCGTTCGTGCTGGCCGGCAGCCCGTCGAACCGCGGCCTGCTCGCCCTGATCGCGCAGAAGACCTTCACCGACCCGAAGCAACTGAAGGGCAAGCGCGTGGCGATCGGCCAGATCGGTGACGCCCCCTACAACTACACGGTCGGCCTGCTCGGCACCTATGGCCTCGGCGTCCGTGACGTGCAGTGGATCCCGGTCGGTACCGACGCCAGCGGCCGCGCCGCCGCGCTGCAGACCAACCGCGCCGACGCCACCTTGCTGACCGCGCCCAACTTCTTCCGCCTCGAAGAAGCCGGCTACAAGAACCTGGCGAACCTCGCCGAGCACAACGTCTACGCCGCGACCGTCTACATGTTCAGCCGCAAGGCGCTGCAGGACGACGCGAAGCTGCCGGAACGGATCATCAAGGCGCACGCCGAAGCGATCAAGCGCTTCTACGACGACAAGGCGTTCGCCATGAAGTCGTACATCGCCTACGACCGGCAGCCGGAAGCGGACGTCTCGCGCATCTACGACATGTACCAGAAGTCGAATATCTTCGAGCGCGTCCCCTACGTGCTCGACGAGGCGGTCAAGTCGATCGTCATGCAGCAGGTCGACGCGCGGCTGGCGCAGCAGCTCAAGGCCTACGACTTCCGCAAGGTGGTCGACAACAGCACCGTGGATCGGCTGGCGAAGGAAGGGTTCTTCACCACCCTGTTCGGCCAGGGCATCAAGGTTGAGGAACAGCGCAAGGCGAAGCTCGCCTTCGGCCGTTAGCCAGCAGGGACGATACGCGCCACGTGAACAAGGTCGAAATCGATCAGCTGACGAAGCGCTACTACGTCGAGCGCGATGGCCGCCAGGTGCTCGCGCTCTCCGATGTGTCGTTGACGGTCGGCGACGGCGAATTCCTGGCGATCGTCGGGCCGAGCGGCTGTGGCAAGACCACGCTGCTCAACATCATCGCCGGCCTGCTGCCCTACGATCGCGGCAACCTGGTCATCGACGGCAAGCGCGTCGAGGGCCCCGGCACCGACCGCGCCGTCGTCTTCCAGCACTCCAGCCTGCTGCCGTGGCGCACGGTTGCCGGCAATGTCCGCTACGGCATGGAGATGCACAAGCGCTTCAATGCCGCCGCCATGCGCGAACGGACGGATCACTTCATCCGCATGGTCGGCCTCGCCGGCTTCGAGAAGCACTATCCGGGCGAGCTCTCCGGCGGCATGCAGCAACGCGTCAACCTGGCGCGGGCACTTGCCGCCGACCCGGTCGTCCTGCTGATGGACGAGCCGTTCGCCGCGCTCGACGCGCAAACGCGCGAGTTCATGCAGGCCGAGCTCCTGAAAATCTGGGCCGAAGCGCGGAAGACGGTCGTGTTCATCACCCACCAGATCAACGAGGCGGTCTACCTCGCCGACCGCGTCGCGGTGATGAGCGGCCGGCCCGGGCAGGTCAAGGGGATCTTCCCGGTCCCGTTCGAACGGCCGCGCAGCCTCAGCCTCAAGCGCGAGCCGCGCTTTCTCGCGCTCGAGGACCAGATCTGGCAACTCGTCGAGGAGAAGCCGGAACGGCTTGGCATGGCGAAGACCGCCAGTTAGCTCGTGCCGATTGCAGCAGTCCATGACCCGGGTCGATTAGTGGCTCCAGAACCTCAGTTCCTCGAACGTCCCCGACGCACGTTCTACCAGAGATACGAAGGCGTCATCGTTGGCACCATCGCCGTGATCGTCGTCATTGCCGCATGGCAGTGGCTCTGGTCGGCCGGCAAGATCTCGCCGCTCTTCTTCACCGGCCCATCCTCGATCGTCGTCCGCTTCCAGGAAGAGTGGACGATGGGGCGGCTGAAGCAGGACCTCGCCTACAGCGGCGCGAACTTCGTCATCGGCGTCGGCCTGGCGATTGCGGCCGGCGTCGTCATGGGCGTGATCATCGGCTGGTACCGCCGCCTGGCGATGATCTTCGAGCCGTTCCTGACGGCGCTCTACTCGACCCCACGCGTCGCGCTCATCCCGCTGATCCTGATCTGGTTCGGCATCGGCATGTGGTCGAAGGTCTTCATCGTCTTCATCAACGCCTTCTTCCCGGTGCTGATCAACACCATCGGCGGCGTCAAGGCAGCGGATAACGACCTGCTGCGCGCCGCCCGCGCCTACTGCGCCTCGGACTGGCAGACCTTCACGACGGTCGTCATCCCCGGCGCGGTGCCGTTCATCCTGACCGGCGTGCGCCAGGCGGTCTCGCTCGGCTTGATCGGCGTCGTCGTCGGCGAGATGTTCGGCGGCAGCGAGGGTATCGGCTACATGGTGAATTACGGCGGCCAGACCTTCCAGACGGATACGGTGTTCCTCGGCGTCGTCATCATCGCCTTCGCCGGCATCGTCCTGACCAACCTGGCCGAGCGCCTCGAGCGCCACTTCTCGCGCTGGCGTCCTGAGCGGTGATTTCATGAACTGGGTTCAGGGGGTCCAGCAGGTCGCACCCGATGAACCACTGAACCATCGACCGGAGTTGTGAATGGCTGACATCGTCCTCGGAATCGGTTCGTCGCACGGCCCGCTGCTCTCGACTCCGCCTGAGCAGTGGGAGCTCCGGGCGAAGGCTGACCGGGCGAACAGGAATCACTGGTATCGCGGCAAGAGCTACGACTACGAGGCGTTGCTGAACGAGCGGGCGCCGGGGTTCGCGGCGGAGGTCGCACCGGACGTGCGCGAGGCGCGCTTCCAGCAGTGCCAGGCGGCCCTGGCGGCGCTTGGCCGCAAATTCGACGAGGTGGCGCCGGATGCGGTGGTGATCATCGGCAACGACCAGCGCGAGTTCTTCAACGCCGGCCTGACACCGTCGATCACCATCTATCGCGGCGCCGAGATCCACAACGTGCAGCACATGCACGACGACCAGCCGGGGTTGAACATCGCCGAGCCGTCGAACTCTCCCGAGGAAGGCGCGACCTACCCGGGCGCGCCGGCGCTGGCCGATCACATTCTCGACGCGCTGGCCGATGAGAACTTCGACCTGGCGCAGTCGGACCAGACGCCGAGCGGTGCGCCGCGCGGCGGCATTCCGCACGCGTACGGGTTCTTCTACCACACGATCCTGCAGGACAAGACGCCGCCGAGCGTACCGGTGATCCTCAACGTCCACTTTCCGCACAACACGCCGAAGACGCGTCGCTGCCTCGAGCTCGGCCGTGCGTTGCACCGGGCCATCTCCAGCTTCAGCGGCTACAAGCGCGTCGCGTTGATGGCATCGGGCGGGCTGACCCACTTCGTCATCGACCAGGATCTCGACCAGCGCGTGATCGCGGCGATGCAGGCCGGCGATGAGGAGACGCTGGCCAGCATTCCCGAGAGCCTGTTCAAGGTCGGCACCGCCGAGATCAAGAACTGGTACCCGGTGATCGCAGCGATGAATGCCGCCGGCCTCACGTATCACCAGGTCGACTACGTGCCGTGCTACCGCTCGGAAGCGGGCACCGGCAACGCGATGCTGTTCGCCTACTGGACGTAAGCAATGGCGAAAGCGCGATGCTCAATGACAACGCACCAAGGCAACGCACAACGGCAGCGGCGTGCGGTGAGTCCGCGGCGAGGTACGAATGCCAGATGATTTCGTCACGCGGCTTGGCCGGCTCGATTCGTGCGCGGTGTCGGACGCGCTCGACAAGCTGGGACGTGCCGGCTCGGTCACCGGCATCCAGCGGTTGGCCACCGACCGCAAGATTCACGGCCGGGTCGTCACCTACAAGCTCGAAAAGGACGACGGCCGGCCGGTCGCGTCGCGTCATCTCGGCACGGCCGCGGTCGAAGCGGCGCAACCGGGCGACGTCATCGTCGCCGAGCAGCGCAGCGGCGTCGATGCGGCGGGCTGGGGCGGCAACCTGTCGATGGGCGCGAAGATGCGCCAGGTCGCCGGCTTCATCATCGACGGCCCGGCGCGCGACATCGACGAGGCGCGCGGCTACGACTTCCCTGTCTTTGCCCGCCATGCGACCGCCCGTACCGCTCGCGGCCGCATCGTCGAGACCGGCACGAACCTGCCGATCACCGTCGGTGACGTCACCGTTTCCCCAGGCGACTACGTCGTCGCCGACGGCAGCGCCGTGGTGTTCATCCCGAGCGGCGAGATCGAACGCGTGCTCGAGGCCGCCGAGGCGATCGCCGCGCGGGAACGTGCGATGGTCGCCGCGCTCAAGGAGGGCACGCCGATCAGCGACGTGATGGGCCGCAGCTACGAAACGATGCTGAAGCCATAGACGGTTGGCTTCTCTGCGCCTGCGTGGTGCCCTTCGTTACCAACAGATATGACCACACCAAGTGACAAGAACGTCGAACGCGCGGCCCTGCTCGATACCACCGCGATCAGCGATGCGCTCGATCGACTCGGCATTGCCGGGCAGTGCCTGAACATCAAGCCGCTCGACCACCGTTTCCGCATGACCGGCCGCGCGTTCACCATCCTGTACGGGCCGTCCGGCAAGCCGTCCGGCACTGTCGGCGACTACATCGACGACGTGCCGCCGGGCAGCGTGGTCGTGCTCGACAACGGCGGCCGTGAGAACGCGACCGTCTGGGGCGACATCCTCACCTACTGCGCGCACGCCCGCGGCGTCGCCGGCACGGTGATCGACGGCGCCTGCCGCGACACGCACCTGGCCCTCGAGCTCGGCTACCCGATCTTCAGCCGGAGCTACTCGATGCGCACCGGCAAGGATCGCGTCCAGGTCGAGTCGTACAACATGCCGGTGAACGTCGGCGACGCGCGGGTCAACGCCGGTGACATCCTGCGCGGTGATTCGGACGGTGTGCTGGTCATCCCGCGCGAGCACGAAGACGCGGTGCTCGGGGCGGCCGAAGAGATCGACCGCACCGAACAGCAGATCCGCAACCTGATCAAGGAGGGCAAGACGCTGGTCGAAGCCCGCAAGCAACTCGGGTATCACCAGCTGCAAACCAAGCGGTCGTAGGCCGGGCGTTCAGCTGAAGCGACGATCGTCCGCCGACGGCCGGTAGAGCGCCGCGCCCGTCGCTCCCATCAGACCAGGTTGTTGTCGGCTCCATTTTGGCCTTTTCAGCCACGAACGCCCTCTGCTATCGTCCGGCGCATGTCACTGAGTCACGTGCCCGGCCGCAGCATCCTCGCCGCCGTCCTGCTGCTGCTGGCCTCCGTCGCCGCAGCGCAGGAGCCCGCGCGGCCAGCGCAGGGCGGCCGTGCCGGTGGCGCCGCTCGCGCCGCCCGGCCGCCGGCAGCGCCCGCACCACGCTGGCCGGACGGTACGATCAACCTCGGCGCGCCGCCGGGCCAGACCGGCAAGTGGGAGGGCATCGAGCCGCTGGCCACCGATCCGAAGAACTACGAGGCGGTGATCGGCCGCGCGCTGCGGCAGGGCCAGATTCACATCGACGACGTGCCGTTGCAGCCGTGGGCGCGTGCGCTCGTCGCCCTGCGCGAGGAACGATACCTCGCCGACGAGCCATACACCCGCTGCAAGCCGTCGCCGGCGGCGCGCTCGTTCGGCACGGCTTACGGCGTGGAACTGATGAACCGGCCCGGCAGCAACATCGTCTACCTGTTCATGACTGGCGGGCCGCACACCTACCGCACCATCTACATGGATGGGCGCACGCACCCGGCCAACCTGACCCCCTCCTACCTCGGACATTCGATCGGCTGGTGGGACGGCGACAGCCTGGTGATCGACACGGTCGGCTACAACGAAGGCGCGTGGATGGAGCGGTTCGCGATGCCGCACACCGATCGCCTGCACACGCTGGAGCGGGTGACGCGCGTCGATTTCAACACCCTCGAGTACACGATCACGGTCGACGATCCCGGCGCGTTTTCCGCGCCGTGGACCAGCGGTTACACCAAGACCTGGGAGCCGGGCACCGAGCTGTTCGAGTACGTCTGCCAGGAGAACAACTTCGGGCCGCAGTTGATGATCGCCGTCGAAGGCGGAGAAGAGCGCGGCACTCCCGTCTACGTCCCGTGAGCGTCCGCCGCCGGGCTTCGGTGCTAAACTCGCCGCGCCCAACCTACCTGTGCGGTAAGGCCCGCGCGCGGAACGCCGCGCGTGGCGGGCCGGCGTCCCCGTCGACACCGGCGCCTCATGGCGTGTCTCGCCGGCAGCGGCGGACGCGCCGTACTTAGCTGGAAGGAACAGTCCCCATGCGCTCAGCGAAACAACTGGCGATCCTGATCGCCGTGCTCTTCGTGCCCACGTTCGCGTTCGCGCAGGCATCGCTCACCGGCGTCGTGCGCGACTCGTCCGGCGCCGTCATGCCTGGCGTCACCGTCGAGGCCGCCAGCCCGGCGCTGATCGAGCGGGTCCGGTCTGCCATCACCGACGCGGCCGGCCTCTATCGCATCGTCGACCTTCGCCCCGGCACGTATACGCTCACGTTCACCCTGCCCGGCTTCACTACCGTGCAGCGCGCCGGCATCGAGCTCTCGGGCTCGCTGACGCTGACGATTCCCGCCGAGATGCGGGTCGGCGCCGTACAGGAAACGCTGACGGTCACGGGCGCGACACCAGTCGTCGACGTGCAGAACTCGCGCAACCAGACGGTGCTGAACGCGGACATCATCTCCGCGCTGCCGGCGACGCGCGCCTACGGCGCGCTGCTCAACGCCATCCCCGGGGTCACCGTCGACAACAACGGCCTGGCGGTGACGCCGACCATGACCTTCTTCAGCTCGCACGGCGGGCCGAGCAACGAGGGCAAGGTGCAGATCAACGGCATGACCGTCGGCGCGGCGTCGGGTGGCGGCGGCGTCGGCACGCTTCACCTACGACACCGCCAATGCCGATGAAGTGTCGGTGGCGGTCTCCGGCGGCCTCGGCGAAACGGATACCGGCGGCCCGGTGATGAACCTGGTGCCGCGCTCGGGCGGCAATTCGTTCTCCGGCCAGTCGTTCTACAACACCGCCGGCAAGTGGTCGAGCAGCAACAACGTCGACGACGACCTGCGCGGCCATCGGCATCCCGAGCCGGGCGGCGTGATCAGCGCCTACGACGCCAGCGTCGCGCTCGGCGGCCCGATCCTGCGCGACAAGCTCTGGTTCTTCGGCAGCTACCGGCAGTTGACGACGGCGCAGGGCGTCGAAGGCATCTTCGGCAACGTCTACGCTTTCGACCCGGCACACTGGGACTACCTGCGCGACGAGAGCCTCTCGGTGCGCGACGTGCAGGGGCGCAAGGCGCTGCAGGGACGCGCGACGGCGCAGCTCTCGACGAAGAATCGTCGTCATGTTCTCGCACCAGCACGAGTTCCGCTGCCAGGGCTCGACGGTGACGCTGTCGCGGCGAAGGCTGCCGCTCCCGCGGCGAGGACTGGGTGGCGATGGGCTCGACGACGCTGTCGCCGGAGGCGAGCGACCGCTACTTCGAGTTCCCGTACCGCCTGACGCAGGGCACCTGGACGTCGACGCTGACCAACAAGTTCCTGGTCGAAGCCGGCATCAGCCGGCTTGTCGTACCCGGTGGCGCCGGCACCGGCGCGCCGGACGGCGGCGCGACTCGACCTGATTCGTGTCACCGAGCAGGCGGCGATCGACGGCCACCCGGCCAACTTCGGCTACCGCGGTATCGACACGGTCGGCGACAGCTACCAGAACATCAAGAACTGGCGAGCGAGCCGCCTCGTACGTCACCGGCGCCCACAACCTGAAGGTCGGCTACCAGGGCGGCTACCAGCCGGCGACGTCGCCCTGATGACCGGCGTCAACCGCAGATGACCTACCGGTTCAACAACCGCGTGCCCAACCAGTTCACGTTCCGGCTGCCGAACTGGCGGACGCGCAACGTGACGATGACCTCGGCGCTGTTCGCGCAGGACACCTGGACGCGCGGCCGTCTGTCGCTGCAGGGCGCGTTGCGCTACGACCGGGCCTGGAGCTGGAGCCCGGCCGAGGGCAACGGCACCACCGATACGTCGCGCTTCAACGCCGCGCCGATCACGTTCGAGCGGACGGCCAGCGTCGACGCGTATCAACGACATCTCGCCGCGCGGCGGCGCCGCCTACGACGTGTTCGGCAACGGCAAGACGGCGGTCAAGTTCGCCTTCGGCCGTTACCTGGCGCCGGCGACCAACGACAACCCCGTACATCCAGAACAACCCGGCGAGCCGCATCGTCAACAGCGCCTCGCGCAACTGGTCGGACGCCAACGGCAACTACGTCGTCGACTGCGACATCCTCAACCCAGCGGCGCAGGCGCTGGCGGGCGGCGACACCTGCGGCGCGCTGACCGGCAATGCGCTGAACTTCGGCAAGGCCGGGCCGAACCTGACGCAGGTGAATCCCGACGATGCTGCGCGGCTGGGGCGTGCGTCGCTACGACTGGCAGTGGGGCTTCGACGTGCAGCAGGAAATCGTGCCGCGCGTCTCGTTCGACGGTCGCCTACAACCGCCGCTCGTTCGGCGACTTCACGGTCACCGACAACCAGGCGGTCGGCCCCGCCGACTACCAGCCGTGGACGATCACCGCGCCGACCGATGCCCGCCTGCCCGGCGGCGGCGGTTACCCGATCACCATCTACACGCAGACGGCGGCCGCGGCAGCGCGCGCGGCGCAGAACTACGTCACGTTCGAGACCGACTTCGGTCCGGCCCGCGTCAACTACTGGCAGGGCGTCGACCTGACGCTACGCGCGCGCGCTCGGCCGCGGCCTGACCGTGCAGGGCGGCACCAGCACCGGACGCACGATCACCGACACGTGCGCGACCGCGGTGATCATCGACAGTCCGGATCCGCGCGGCTGTCGCAACGAGGAGCCGTACCAGACGACGCTGCGCGGCCTGGCGTCGTACACCATCCCGAAGGTTGACGTGCTCCTGAGCGGCACGGTCCGGTCGCAGCCGCCGCTTCAGGTGGCAACGGCGGCATGGAACGTGCCGAACACGCTGGTGCAGTCGCTGCTCGGCCGTCTGCCGCCGGGTGGACTGATTACCGGCAACACGACCGTCGCGCTGGTCGACAACGCCGACGACCGGTTGTACGTCGACAATCGCCGGACGCAGATCGACATGCGCCTTGCCAAGATCCTGCGCCTCGGCCGCGTCCGGGCCGACATTGGCGTCGATCTCTACAACCTGCTGAACAGCAACTACGCGCTCGGCCTACGACAACGACCTACAGCTTCACGCAGAGCAACGGTGGGGCGTGGCTGAACCCGACGTCGATCCTGCCGCCCCGGTTCGCGCGGTTCAACGTCACGATCAACTACTAGTCCGCGACCGCCTGCGCAGACGCCCTAAGGCCCGCTCCTCTCGAGGGGCGGGCCTTTTCTTCGGACACGCCTGCACCTGCATCCGGCGTGTTGGACCTGCGCCTTCATCCTGCAACTCCATCCCTGTCCGCCGATGCGCAAATAGGCTGAGGCTCACCGGCACACGGTGGTCTGCTCGCGCCGATCGCCAGGCCGCCGATCGCGACGCCCGGGTAGATCGGCGGCGTGAACCCCACGCGGTAACACCGACGGTGGGAGGGGTGAGGGCACGGATTGGACAAGATCACCGCCGCGGCGGCGGTGCCGGAACCGGCGATGCTCCTCATGCTCGTGAGCAGTCCCGGCGCGGCGGCTGCCAGGCGTCGTGTACGACAGCAGCGAGCTGGTGTCCTGGCGGATGAAGAGGACCCGAGCGGATCTCGAGCGGCTTGATCCTGAGCGTCACCGCGGCGTGGTGCTGATGCTGCCGTCCTAGTTCGTCATGGTGGTGCTCATGCGATCAGCCTCCTGCAGACGTGACGCCGCGGGTCAGGACACGGGTGAATCGGGCGGGCCGACGTCGACGCCCTCGTCGCGTGATACGTGGCTGACGCCGGTCACGCGCCGCAACCGCGGCGCGACGGCCGCCGGGGCGGAGCCGGTGACGATGCCGATTTCCGGCAGCACCTGGTCGATGGTGAGGCCGGCCGCCGTGAGGTCGGCGGTCACCTCGCCGAGTGGCCGATCACCGGACAAGGTGATGACGAGAGCCTGCTGCGCACCGGCCATTCTTGTACCTCGAACGTTCCGAATGCCCCGAACGCCCCGAACGTCCGGAACGTTCCTACGGCGCCTGCACCAGCCCCGCGCCGACATCGCTTGCCGGCGCCGACAGGCGCCGCGCCGTCGCGAGCAACTTGTCTCGCACAGCGCGCTGCCGCGCAGCGCCGGCACTGCTCTGCGCCCACAGCGCGGCACAGCCGGCGACGTGCGGCGTCGCCATGCTGGTGCCGCTGATTGATGCGTAGCGCGCGGCCGCGGCCACGACGAGATACACGTCGACGCCCGGGCCGGCGATCTCCACCTTGCCGCAGTTCGAGAAGGGCGCGACGCGCAGGCGGCTGTCGAGCGACGCCACCGACACGATGGTCGGCGAGTTCGCCGGCGCCCCCGCAGCACTGATCACCGCCGGCCGATTGCTCGCGTTGCCAGCCGCGGCGACGATCAAGCAGCCAGCCGCCAGCGCCGCCGCGCCGGCGGCGGTGTACGACGGCCTGCGACCGGCATCTGCGCGCCGAGCGACATCGAGATGACCGCGCAACGGTTGGCGATCGCCCAGTTCATGCCGGCGAGCACCTGCCGCCTGCGTGCCGGATCCGGAATTGGTCAGCACCTTGCCGACGAAGATCTGCGAGCGGTAGGCCACGCCGTAGCGCGGCATCGGCCCCGACGGCGCCTTGGGCCCGCAGTGCGTGCCGGCAGTGTGCGTGCCGTGGCCGTGCAGGTCCTGCACCGGTTGACCGACGAAGGAGGCGCTGACGAACGCCCGGTTCGCGAAGTCCGGGTGGCGCAGGTCGCAGCCGGTGTCGAGCACCGCGACCTTGATGCCGATGCCGGTGAAGGTGCTCGGCGGCACCTTGCATGCCGACAGGCCCCAGGTGGCGCCGAGCACTTCGACGGTTGCGTCACCGCCGGGATCGGGCGCGCCGGCCTCACCACCCAGGTCGGCGTAGATCATCTGTGCGGTGTGCAGCACGCCGCGCATGTAGTCGGCGGCGTTCACCTGCGTGGCGAACATGAAGTACTCGGGATCGACTGACTCGATCGCGCTGTCGCCGTCGACGGCGTTCCTCGGTGGTGAAGCCGCGCGAAGCGGCCGCTGCGCCGCTCACCAGCACGACGCCAATCTCGGGGAAGACGACGCCTTCGGCGTCCCCGGCCTGCGCGAGGTCGATCGCCTGATCGGTGAAATCGCGCGCGTTGGCCATGCGCAGGCCGCTCTTGCTGCGCAGCGACCGCATGCCGGCCTCGAGCGCGCCTTCCTTGAATGTCATGAGGAAGCGACCGGTCTTCGCCGGGTCGCCGCCCTCCTCGAGTGCCGCGAGCAACAGCTCGTCCGCGGTTGCGGTGACGCGCTCTGCCGCCCTGGCACCGAGGCCGCCGACCGGACGCGTGGTTTTTCTCTTCGCCATGCTGTGTGCGCTCCTCGGAAGACGTGATGAAAGCGGCGCCGTCGACACCATGCGGCCGCTCCTGGAACTGATAACGGCGGCGGCGGCGATTCCTGTCAGGCGCGTTGGACTGGAGCCGCTTCGGCGTGGAGTATCGTCCGGATCGTGGATTCTGCACGTGCGAATTCGCCGGAGGGCGGTGCTTGCCGCGCCGCGCCGCGCCGCAGCCCCGCCACGCCTTGACACTCCCCCGCTGAACCACGTAATGTCTGGCACCCACGTCTGAGGAGATAGCCGAGTACATGCGACGTTCCCTCTTTCTCTTTGCCGCGGCGTGCGTGTTTTCCGCTACCGCACTGCTGGACCCGGTGACGGCGCAACAGCCGCAGGGCCAGGGCGCTGCGCCGGCTCAGGGTGGCCGCGGTGGCCGCCAGGCCAGCCCCGGCAACGGCCAGGTGCCGCCCGGACGCGGCGACCAGGTGCAGCCGGGCCTGCAGCCCGGTGCCGGGCGCGGTCGTCGCGGCGGCGCCCCTGCCGGGCCGGCCCCCCGCTCCGCATCCGGCAAGATCTTGTTCGGCGGCGCCACGGCCCAGGAAAAGGGCGTCTGGCTTCCCGCTGGTGTCGTCACCACGTCCTTCCAGACCAGCATCGAGGCAATCCCGTTCCAGCCATGGGCGAAGGCGCTCTACGAAGATCGTCAGACGCACCGCCTCGAACCGCACGCCCGCTGCAAGCCGTCAGGCGCCGCCCGCCAGCTGCAGACACCCTACGGCGCCGAGTTCGTCGAAATGCCTGATCTCGGCCAGCTGTTCATCTTCGACATCGGCGGGCCGCACACGTACCGCCGTGTCTACATGGACGGCCGTTCGCACCCGGCCAACATCGAGCCGAGCTTCTACGGTCACAACATTGGCTGGTGGGACGGCGACACGCTGGTGGTCGATGCCGTCGGCTTCAACGAGAACTTCTGGCTCGATCGCGGCGGCTCGCCGCACACCGAGCGGCTGCACACGATCGAGCGCTTCACCCGGCTCGATCACGACAACATGCGCTACGAGCTGACGATCGACGATCCAGGCGCCTACACACGGCCGTGGACGGGTACCTTCAACTTCCGCTGGGAAGCGAACACCGAGTTGTTCGAGTACGTCTGCCAGGAATCAAACTACGCGGACAACCTGATGATCGGCGCGGAAGCGACCTCCGGCACCGTCGACCGCAGCAGCGTCATCATTCCCTGACCTTCGACCCCGTGGTCTGCACCGCCGCGGGCGTGGCCGCGGGGCATCACATCGGTTGACAGCACCGCCGCGTACCTGCCGCGCGTCCGGGTGCGCAGCGGCAACCAGGCGTGTGCGCTTCCTGCCGGAGCGCTTGGTCATCCCGAAGCAGGCAGGCGTCAGGGGTTACAACGACATCACGCCGCGGGCCGGCCTCGCCTATGACGTGTTCGGCAACTCGAACACGTCGATCAAGATCAACATCGGCAAGTACCTCGAGGCGGCGACCAACCACAACACCTACACCGCGACCAATCCGGCGGCGCGCATCGCCGGCAGCGCCGCGCTCGGCGCACCGGTGGTCACCCGGTCGTGGACCGATGGCAACGGCAACTTCGTGCCCGACTGCGACCTGCTGAACCCAGCCGCGCAGGACTTCCGCGCCAGCGGCGGCGACCTCTGCGGCCAGTTGAGCAACATGAACTTCGGCAAGCCGGTGTTCAGCACCACCTTCGACGACGCGATCCTGGAGGGCTGGGGGGTGCGGCCGAGCGACTGGCAGTTCGGCGCTTCGGTGCAGCAGAAGGTGCTCACCGGCGTGGCGGTCGAAGCCGGTTACTTCTGGCGCCGTCTCTACGGCTTCACCGTCAACGACAACCGGGCGGTCACGGCAGCCGATTACGGCACCTACAGCATCACGGCACCGCTCGACCCGCGGCTGCCGGGCGGCGGCGGCTACACCATCTCAGGGTTGTTCGACGTCAATCCGAACAGGGCGGGCCAGGTCAGCACGTTCACGACCGACTCGGCCAACTTCGGCGAACAGTACTCGCACTACGACGGCCTGCTGGTGAACGTCAACGCGCGCGTCCGCGGCCTGACGCTGCAGGGCGGCATCAACAGCGGCCGCACGGTGACGGACAACTGCGAGGTGCGCGCGACCCTGCCGGAGATCGCGACGACCAACCCGTACTGCCACAATGACTCGGGCTTCGTCACCCGCGTCACCGGCCTCGGCGCCTACACCATCCCGAAGGTGCTCGTGCTGGTCAGCGGCACGATCCGCAGCGACCAGGGCGGCTCGCTGTCGGCCAACTACGTCGTGCCGACGGCGGTGGTGGCGCAGTCGCTCGGCCGGCCGCTGTCGGGCAACGCGCCGAGCGTGACGCTCAACCTGCTCGAGCCCGGCAGCCACTACGGCGACCGCGTCAACGAAGTCGACCTCCGGCTGGCCAAGGTGCTGCGCTTCGGCCGCACCCGTACCAACATCGGCGTCGACATCTACAACCTGCTGAACTCGGCGGCGGTGCTGACGCAGAACCAGGCGTTCACCCCCGGCGGCCGCTGGCTGGTGCCGACCTCCGTCCTGGCGGCGCGCTTTGCCAAGTTCAGCGCCTCGATCGATTTCTAGGATATTTCTCAAGACAGTGTCGAGCGCCGCCGCAATGCCGCAGCGTGCGCGGCGGGTGCCGCGTCCGTGGCGTCCGGCTTCAGCCGGACTGACGGGTGCCGCGTCCGTGGCGTCCGGCTTCAGCCGGACTGGGGTGCTCACCCGTAGAGCGAGTGCCGCGTACGTAGCGTCCGGCTTCAGCCGGATTGGCGGTGCTCACCCGTAGGGGTTCAGCGCAGCGGACCCGCCGCACGCAACGTGTGGGAACCCGACGTGGCGCGACGGGCGTGGCGTGACGCCGGTCGCGGCCTCCGGCTCGACGACGCGGAAAATCGCTGGCGGCGGCTCGACGACGATCGCCTCGTGAGCGACGATGCGGCCGACGGAGCGGGACGGACTGGGTCGGGATAGCCGCCGCGGCGATTTACCCTGCTGCGCGTGTCGCGTCGCTCGCAGTCGGCCGCCGCCCGGCATCACGCCGCGCCCGTCGCGCGTGCGTCGGGTGGCAGCCCTGATCCGTCGGGCGGGTGCGCGTACGTGGCGTCCGGCTTCAGCCGGACTGGCGGGTGCCGCGCACGTGGCGTTCGGCTTCAGCCGGGCTGGTGGGTGCTCACCCGTAGGGCGGGTGCTGCGCCGCTCTGATGCCGCCCGGCGGTTTTACCCGTTGCGCGGTGACGCGGTCGCTCAAATCGAAACGTCGCCCGAAGGACCGGGACCGACGTGGCGCGACGGACGCGGCATGACGCCGGTCGCGGCCTCCGGCTCGACGACGCGGAAAATCGCTCGCGGCGGCTCGACGACGATTGCCTCGTGAGCGACGATGCGGCCGACGGAGCGGGACGGACTGGGTCGGGACAGCCGCCGCGGCGATTTACCCCGCTGCGCGTGTCGCGTCGCTCGCAGTCGGCCGCCGCCCGGCATCATGCCGCGCCCGCCGCGCTGTGCGTCGGGTGTATCCGTGATCGCAGGGGCGGGTGCCGCGTACGTGGCGTCCGCTTCAGCCGGACCGGCGGGTGCTCACCGTAGGGCGTGTGCCGCGCAGCCGACCCGGCAACCTTGAAGGCTATGTACATCGCCGCAGCGTGCCGAGCCGTTCGGCTCTGGTCCTCCGTTCGTGACCGCGGAAAAACCGCCGCTCCGCACCGCCATCCGCGACCGGCGCAGGTCGTGACCTGCGCCGCCGTCACGCCGCGCGCCGGTTTTACCCGCTGCGCCGGGTCACGGTCTCTCAGCGGAACCGTTGCCCGAACAACCCGGCCCGCGGTTCGTGACCGGGGAAAACGCCGATCCGCCCCCTACGGTCCTTCCGCGTCGTGTCACGGCCCGGCGATGTGCGGGGCGCCGCGCCTACACGCAGACATTGGTGTGCCCGTACCGCCAGCCTACGTGAATTGTCCGTACGACATTGACGACGCCATCCCTCGCGATTGTGGCGTTGGCCCGTTGTGCCCGTCGCGGTTGTAATGCGCCCGGATACCTCTGACGATGCGCAGGCCTTGCGCCACGGTACCGCTGAACACCTCACCAGTCGCCTGAGGGAATTCCACGCGCATCACCGCCAGGAGTTGAGCGTCGGTGAGACGCAGCTTGGCGTTGTTGTCCAGCAGCCAGTTCTGGAACTGTTGCACCCGCATGCCTGAGAACACACCAACGTATTTGGATGAGGGACCGGGGACGCCGCGCGACATAGCAATGAATGCGTTGAACTCTGCTTCTGATCGTACCTGACGCGACGCGTCGATCAAATCGTCCAAAGAATGAGGCCGGCGATGAGCGGGTGTTGTCACTTAGGACGCGCCGCCGGCGATGTGCGGTTTCAGCCACCGCACGTCCAGGAAGGCATCTATGACATAGCCAGGTATTCGGCCACGAATGCCAAGCGCCTCGCGCATCACCTGGATCGCGCCCTGCCATTCGCGTCTCGACTCTGGGCCTTTCATCTCGTCGTCACCAACGAAGTGCAGGAACACCAGGCGGGTCGGGACAGCATTCAGTTCCTGCAGCAGGTATGCATGAGCAAGACGATTGGTGTACTGGGTAAAAGAACTTGGACCAGTCAACTGCGCCGGGTTCCGCGCCCACGCCTCTTGCGGTTTCCAGCAGCGATTCCCGAATGCGTGAGATGCTGGCCGGAGCACTCGCAGCAGTCGGCGGGGACAGCATCTCGGGAATGTGCGACTTCGCCTCGACGAGGAGCATTTCGCCGCCGCGCGCGATTCCAAGAGCGTCCCACTGCGGACCGCCGTTCGGCCAGAAGCTCTCGAGAGGGCGCTTCGTCAGTGACACTTGCAGTAAGTCCAAGAACGCCTGATCCCTGGACCGGCATATCCGTCCGAGCGCAACGGTGAACGCCACTCGACCGGGCCGCACCCGATGGCGTCGGATACGAGGGTCGGAGCCATGTCGATGGCGGCCTGCAACCAGCGTTGGCTACCGCGTGTTCCCACCGCCTGGGTGAATCGAGCCATATCAACCCGCCTTCGTGATGAATCTAGTCAGGATGGTCAGGCGAACCTCGCCCGGAATTGCGCTGGATCCAGCTTGCAGGTGTGTTGCAATGAACCCTTGAGCACGTAGAGACCGGGCGACCGCGAGAAGCGAAACAGCCGGTATAGGTGGTAGTTAGACTGGAGAGAGTCTGAACACGCGACTTCATTCGCGGTGACATAGAACGGGAATGCCTTGGCCAAACCAGTCGTCTTCACCTCGATGTAGCGGTATGCGCCATCTGCCTCGAACGACCTGATATCGTAGCCGGCCCCATCACCGCGCTCGTCTGCCGTCCATTCGACCAGGCCGGCCAGATCGGGCCGCTGCGCGTCATCATGTAACCGCTTGCGTTCGAGCTCCAGTACGAACTCCTCGCCGAGGCGGCCCAACCGACGGTTCTCCGCGTCGCGCCGCACAAAGTCGATCGCCACCACGCGTCCATTCGGATCCCACGTGCGGTGTGGCGGTGCAACGGGTTCTGGCGGCGGCTCCTCGATCGCGGACCATGTGGTCGGCGTTTGTGGCTTGTCGGGTGGATTCAGTATTCGGCTCTGAAGGACTTGGTCGAAAAATCGAGACGCGGTGGTGAGGTACTCGAGCACGACCTCCTCGAGCAGTTGCTGGTAGTTGCCGCGCGGCTTATAGCCGTCGACGTACGGCAAGCCGTAGGAAACCATGACGGCACTGATGTTGGCGTGCTTAAATTCAATCGACCCGTCGGACCGGGCCAGCAGTTCACGTCCGAGGACGCGGCGATGGAACGCCTTGGAATAGGCCTGACCCGCGAGTTCGGCGCGCAGCATAGCGAAGTAGTCGCCGACGATTGCTTCGACCTCACCACGTGTCCAGTCTTCACCCGCCATGTGTCAGCACGTCTCCGCTCGCGCTCACAGCCGATGTGAAGCCGAGTACACGCATCGGTTCGTTGTCAGCCCGTTCGAGCCGGTTACCTCCCCCAAAAGCCATTCCCGGATCGTCGGCGCGGTCGCTATGAGGCGCGGAGGTACGGCTTGGACGGGAGAGGTGTCGCGGCTGATGGACGTTCTCTATTGGGCCGGGCAGGGCATCGGTTCCCACTTCGCGCCGTCGGGCTCCTGCTTGAAATGGGTGGTGGTCACGTAGGGCGTGGTCAGGTAGGTCGGGTCGTTGACCTCGGTCATGACGACGATCCATTTCACGCCGTCGGGAGAGGTGATCGCGTCGTACCACTCGGTGAGCACGGCGTTGTCGCTGTACGGCACGCCGTTGCTGCGCAGGTATCCGGGCGTCAGGCCGCGCGTGAGCACCTTGAGGTTGCCGCTGCGCGACGCGCCACGGCCGCCGGGAGCGGTGCTGACTTCCCACTGCGCCAGTGAGGTGCCCTGCAGCGACGGCTCACCGGCCGGCGGCAGCGGCAGCGCCGAGAGGTTGCCGAACTTGAAGGTGCGGGTCTGCACCCCGGCGTCGGTCTCGATCTTCAGCGTCGTGTCGTCGGCCCAGGTGATGTGCAGGCGGCCAGGCACGCGCATGAGGCTGGCGGCGCCGTAGATCCGGCACTTGTCGGCGGCGGTTTCCATCGCCGGATCCCAGGCGTGACGCCACCCGGCGCCCCTCGGCGTTGAGCGGCAGGCCGAGCAGCTGCCCCTTCGGCGGCGTCACCATGCGGTAGCGCCAGTCTTCCGTGACGACCGACACCCAGTAGCCAGTCGAGATCGATCGGCGCCGAGGTCCGTGGCGTCGCGGGCGGGCCGCCGCGACGTCCACCGGCGCCGCCAGCGCCACCAGCGCGCTGCGCGGAGAGCTGCACCGCGCCCGTCATGCACAGGGCGGCGACGACGGCGCCACGCGCCAGGCGCCGAAGAAGGCTCGATGCGGAATGCATCGTCAGTCGACCGTCTCGCCGGGCTTGTCGCCCCAGCCGAGGCCATCGGACTTGCGGTGCAGGCTGACGAGCACGCCCTTGAAGTCGTTCGGCGTGCGCGACGGATTCATGGTGATCGTCACCGCCTTCGCCGGTCTTGAAGGTGTCGCGCGTGATGCCCTGCTGATCGAGCGAGCCGACGCCGCGCCATTCGAGCGACCAGCGCTGCATCTTGCCGCTCTTGTCCGGCGCCTGGATGTGCAGGAACGAGTGCGGGTTGCGCAGCAGCACCTGCAGGATCGTGCCCTCCAGCGTCACCGTCTTGTTGCCGTCGTAGGTGGCACCGAGCGAGTGGTGCGCGGAGACCGACGAAGCGGTGGCGCACAGCAGCGCGCCGACAACGACCGAGCGCAGTAGGTTGCGTGTCATGGTGTCCTGCTTATTTCCTGGCTGTCAGGCTGCGGTAGGCCGCCTCGACGAACATGTCCGTCGTCCAGGGGCCGGTTGTCGAACCGTAGAGACCGTCGAACTCGAGCGTCGGCCGTTCCTGCTTGATCTGGGCGAGCGTCAGTTTCCGCTTGATGCCGTCCTGGATGCGATCGCGGATGATCGCAATCATGTTCCGATAGTTGGCGACGTCGCCGGTATCGGCGAGCCGGCCGTGGCCGGGCACGATCAGCGTGCCGCCCTGGGCGCGGAACTCCGGCACGGCAAGGTCGAGGATCCTGTTCAGGCCGTCGAGGATGCCCTGCAGGCTGCCGCCGTTGGCGACGTCGATCACCGGATAGCTCTCGAAGTTCAGGATGTCGCCGGCGCTGATCACGTCGGAGTAGCGGAACATCGACGATGCTGTCGCCGTCGGAGTGCGCCGCGGGCACGTTGTACATGACGATGCCCTCGCCGTTGAAGAACTGGCTGATCTTGTACGACGGCGCATGGTAGGTCATCGACGGCCAGGCGCCGGACGGCGCCGGCGGCACGCCGGCCGGCGGCTCGCTCATGCGCAGCAGCACCTTTTCGTGCGAGATGACGATCGCGCCCGGGGCGATGCCGAACGGCGGGAAGGTCACGCCGACGATCTTCGAATCCTTCGGCAGGGTCGCCAGCAGTTCGTTGCCGCCGACGTGCTCGGGATCGGCGCTGGTGTCCAGGATGTAGCGCACCGGCTTGGCCGGCGCGGGCGAGGCGAGGATCGCGTTCAGGCCCGGGCTCACCCAGCCGAACGGCGTGCTCTGGCAGTGCAGGCCGAGACAGCGATTCGGCGCCGGCGAGGCGGTGATCGCGGTTTCAAGCTGCAGGATGGTCGCGAGGACCTGCGGCGCGGCGGCGGCCGTGCCGGTGTCGACCAGCAGGATGCCGTCGGGACCGATCGACACGGTGATGTTGCCGCCGGCGCCGGTCAGCATGTAGACGTTGCCCTGCACCGGCATCACCTTGATGTCCGGCGTGCCGGCCGCGCGCTGCGCCGCAGCGGGCGGTGCCGGCGCAGCCTGGCGCGCCGACAGCATCGCGGTGGAGATGGCGGCGATGCCGAGCACCGCCACCCAGACTCGAGCCAGCTGCTTCATGCCTACTTTTTCGCCGCGGGCGTGTTGGTGAAGCCCGTAATCTTCTTGCGGTATTCGGGGTAGGTCGTTTCGGCGCCGCCGCGCGCGGCGGCCGGCGGAATGTCGTCGGCCATCAGGTTCGGGTTCTGGCCCGGCAGGAAGTGCGGCACCTCCGTCGACATGTTCTCCTCGCTGACGGTGCAGGGGTAGAACGCGAGCTGCTGCTGCCGATCGAGCTGGTAGTGCGTCGTCTGGATGAACGGCTCCTCGAGCCACACGGGATCCGTCAGGATCATGATGATCTCGAGGTAATCGCCGTGCCGCATCAGGTACTCGGTCATCACCGCCTTGTCGCTGAAGCTCGCGCCGTTGCGCCGCAGGTAGCTGCCTTTGAGGTGGGTCGTGGTCACGACCAGCGTGCCGCCCTGCCACTCGCCGGTCGAGAAGCCCGACCAGCTATGCAGTGCGTACTCGGGCGGATGCTTGCGGCCGTCCATGTAGATGACGCGTTCGAGAGAGCGGAGGTATTCGAGGCGGAGGGCGGTGAGCTCGCGCGACACCGGGTCGATGTCCTTGGAGATCCTGACGCCGCCGAGCGCGCGCCACTGATAGGGGCCGGGATGCGGCCGGCACTGGAACTCCGGCAGGCTCCACTCCGAGTGATCGTGGCTGTCGGCCTTGCGGCGCCCGGCATCGTTCAGTGGGATGCCCTGGTAATCGCCCAGCGGCGGCCCGCCCGAGCGCTCGTAGGAATCCTCCGTGATGCGGTCGGCCCACTCGCCGGAGAAATCGGTCTGTGCCGACGACGGCCGTGCCGCAAGGATCGCGGCGAGCAGCAGGCCACAACAAATCAGGCGAGGCATGTTCCCTCTGATCTCAGGGCACGGCGAGCGGTGCGCCGACACCGACGGCGCGGCAGGGGACTGAGGAGCTACTGCCGTCCGCGACACTGCGAGGATGCCTGAAACGACGAATGCGGCGAGCGGCACCGGACAGCAGGCTGTAAATTCGGGGGTGACGTCTTGCTCGTCCACCCGCCTGCTGCCGTGGCGCCGTTCGCCGCACCTTGATCTCGAACCGGGCTAGTTCGCGTCGCCGCCCTGGCTGGAGGCCGCGTCGAGCGCTTCACCCGGACGGCCGCCGGTCTTGGTCATCATGACCGTGCGGGCGTTGAGACGCTTGCTGCCGTTCTTGGCGAGCGAGCCCTCGACCTTTACTTCCTCGCCGATCTTCAGCGAGTCACGGCGCCAGCCGCGGCGCTGCAGGCCGTGCGGCGGGCCCATCTCGGCGCCCCAGTTGGCCACTTCGCCCGTCTTCGGATCCTTCACGTTGATGTAGAACCAGACGTGGGGGTTCGTCCACTCGATCTTGGTGACGGTGCCCGTCAGCGAGATCGGCTTGTTGCTGTCGAATTCCGCGGTAAACGAGTGGTGCGCAATGGCGCTGCCGGCGCCAAGCGCAAGACCGCACACCATCAAGCCGCCGAGAATATACGCTTTCATGCTATTCACTCCTCCGTCACCTGAAAAAACCTGATGTTCACGGCCTGTTGTCCTGGCAGAACTGCTTCGGCAACTCCTGCCCGGCTACCCACCTGAGAGTCCAACTCGCCGACCACGGCCTCGTGTAGGCGCCCGGATCGTTGATCGTGACGTCGTATTTCAGCGTGTCGAAGTTCTCGCGCGTGAAGCGCTCGACCAGCTGAAGCTGCTCGGTGTGCGGTAATCCGCCGTTGCTGAACCAGAAGTCCTCATTGAACCCCCGCGTATCGACGACAAACGAATCGCCTTCCCATTTTCCCACGGCGCGGCCGTAATAAAGCGGATTATCGTCGTCGCCCGACACCTGCCCGCTCGTATTGCTGCGCGCGTCAGTATAGACGATCCGGTAGTTGCTGTTCACGCTGCCGATGAGCACGAACACCCGCTGACGGTCTCGATCTTCCACGAACTGCACACCATAGGGCAGCTGGAACTGGCGTGGGCCGCCCGGCGGCTTGCAATTGATGAACGTCGGATCGTCCTGAAGGAACCGGCGCTGCCGCTCCTGGTAGAGCCCGAGCGCCCACGGCTGCAGTGGCGCCACCTTGGAGGCATCCGCCACATTCTTCAAGATACCGAACTCATCCATAGGCACGTTGACACCGGTTTCCACCAGCGCCGTCGAGGACGGGAACGCCCAGTACCCTTCCACCCCGCCGACCGCCGCGCCCAGGCGTGGCCTATTGTCGGGGCCGCGCGGCGTCGGCCGCGCGGCAAGCGGAGCCGGTGGCGTCGCCGCCTTGAGCGTCAACACCGCGCGGTTGGTCTTGGCATTGACGATCGCATTGGCCCAGGCCTGACGGCTGCCATTACGCGCCGACATCCCCCTGACAGTGATCGAGTCGCCGGGCTGGACCGATTCGGCATTCCAGCCGCTGTTCTGCAGGTCGAGCGGGCTCTCCGTCTCGATCGCCCAGTTCTGTACGTCGTTGCCGTTCTTCACGTTGACGAACAGATGGACGTGCGGATCCTTCCAGTCTACCGCCGTGACGGTGCCAGTGAGCGTGATCGGCTTCTTGTCGTCGAACTTGGCCAGGATCGCATGATGGGCAATGACCGGCACCGACGCCAGCAACACGAGGCCGGCGAAGGCAGAGGCCACCAGGCCCGCGGCGCGGAATTTCATCGATGCCACCCCGCTACTGCCGCGCAAGCTTGAAATTGCCGTTCTCGCCCTTCGCCTTCCACGTGCCGGTGATGGTCCGATTGCGGAAAGCGAGGTTTTCGATCTTGCCGTCGAGGACGTAGTTGACCGCGGCGCCCGTAGCATCCTTGCCGTCGGCCTCGAGGTGCACCAGCCAGCCCTGCGGATTGAGCGTGGCGTTCTTAATCGCCATCTCACCCTCGCCAGGGTTGATGGTGCCGGTGATGGCCTTGCCATCCCAGTTCAGCACGATCAGCAGGTCATTGCTGTGCAGCTTGCTGGGACCCCAAGTGCCAATCCATGAGCCCTTGAGCGGATGCCCTTCCTGGGCGCTCGCCGGGGCAATACATGCGAGGGAGACTAGAAAAAGGAGCGCAATGAATCGTAACCGTCGCACGTGGAGTTCTCCTTCTGTCGACTGGGACCGCAACTGCCCGCCACGGGCCGCGTGGGCCGGTCGGGCAGGACGGGAGGCATGGTAAGCATTCCGGAGGAGGTGTTCAAGAAGAAAAGTCGCTGCAGTCTCAATACGACGCGCCGCGATGAGAGTTTACCGCGGGGATGTGGAGCGTGGGGAGTGGGATACGCGCAAGTCCGACCGGCGCATGAAGCCGAGCGCCGTCGCGGCCGCGGTCGCGACCAGCGCCGGGACCGCCGCGGCCCAGAAGACGTGGCGGGCGCCGCCACCCTGTGCCAGCAGGTAGCCGCCGACGATCGGGCCGATGATCGAGCCGATGCGGCCGATGCCGAGCGCCCAGCCCACCCCGGTCGAGCGCACCGCCGTCGGATAGAACTCGGCGCTCAACGCGTGGCTGGCGTTTTGGCCGCCGATGACGCCGACGCCGGCAGCCAGCATCGCCACGATCAGCAGTGGCACCGACGCCCCCGCCTCCCCCGTCAGGAACACCCAGACCGCGGCCCACAGGAAGCAGACGGCCAGCACCCGGAATGAGCGGTAGCGGTCCAGCACCCGGCCGAGCACCAGGGCCCCGGCGATGCCGCCCACCTGGAACAGCGCTGTCACCCGGATAGCGGTCTCCACCGGGATACCCGCGTCGCTCATGATCGTCGGCAGCCAGCTGTTCAGGAAATACAGGTTCAGCAGGTTCATGAAGTAGACGACCCAGATCAGCACGGTCACCGGGGCACGCCCCTCGGTGAACAGGTCCCGGATACGGCCCGCGCCGCCGCCGTCTGCCTCCAGGCCGGCAACGCCGCCGGTCAGCAGCGCCCGTGGCACCTCGACCCCGGGCGCGATCCGCGCCAGGCTCCGCGCCGCCTCATCGGGACGGTTGCCGCGCAGCAGCAGGAAGCGGATCGATTCCGGCAACACCGCGGCCGCCACCGCCGCAATCAGCAGCGGCGTCACCCCGCCGGCGACGAAGACCGCCTGCCAGCCATAGCGCGGGATCAGCGCTGCCGCCACGAAGCCGCCGACGGCGGCGCCGAGCGAGAACCCGCAGATCATCGCCGTGACCGCCATCGACCGATGCCGCGCCGGCATGTATTCCGAGGTGAGGGCGATCGCATTCGGCATGGCGCCCCCCATACCAAGCCCGGTCAGCACGCGGAAGACGCTCAGCGCCTCGATGGTGGTGGCCATGGCCGTCAGCAGCGAGCCGACGCCGAAGATCACCGCCGACGCAATCAGTACCGGCTTCCGGCCGAACCGGTCGGCGAGCGGCCCGAAAATGAGCGCCCCGAACATCATCCCGAACAGCCCGCTCGAGATGACGGTCCCCAGCACCGCGCGCGGCACCCCGAGCGCCGCGGTCAGCGCCGGCGCGACGTAGCCCATCGCCTGTGCGTCGAAGCCATCGATGAAGACGATGGCGCCGCACATCCCGGCGACGAGCAGCTGATGGCGGCCGACCGGCCGGTCATCGATGAACTGGCGGACGTCGGCGGCGGAAACGGGGTGCATGGGCGCGTAATGCTATCGCGCGGCGCGGCGCGACGCTATCGGCACGCTGGAACCCACGCCGCCCACGGGCGCGCTCACCAGTAGGCGATCAGCCGGCCGGCGGCGATCGTCGTCAACCAGCAGGCGAGGGAGATGCCGCCACCAATGGCGAGGCGGCGTGTCTCGGACGGGGTCAGGTCGCGGCTGCCGCGGGCGCGCCAGCCGGTCGAACGATGCAGCGTCAGGAGATTGAGCAGGGCGGCAGCGAGCGCGGAAAACTTGATCGAGAGAAAGGGGTTGCCGTAGTACTCGGTCGCCATCGTTGCGAACAGCGCCGCGCCGGTGGTCATGGCCAGCGCCACGCCAACCGCCGCCACCGGAACGGCGGCGGCGGAGAGCGCGGCAAGGGGGATGTGGCGCCAGACGCCCAGCAGCCTCAGGTCGAGCAGCAGGATGGCGCCGAACAGCGTGGCGATGCCGAGGATGTGCAGCAGGTTGACGACGGCATAGGCCCATGGCCCAGAGGACCGCATCAATTGACCAAGCGCGGATGCCTCCATCCACGCCAACACCTCGAGCACCCCAGCGGCCGCCGCGTCCTACGTACGGTCGGGGTAGACGTTGAACACGCGGTTGTTCCAGGTCACCCGCTCAGTTTTGATTTCGAACCGTTTCATATCCGCATTGCGGTGGCCGTGGACGGTCACCGTTGCGCCGATCGGGATCGTGTTTTCCTTCAGCCCGGCGCTCTGGGCCCGCGCCGGTGACGCCAGCGTGACGTCCCACACCTGCCCCGACGCCTTGACGCGCATCGTCGCGTGCGGTCCCGACAGGCTGACGGCCTTCTCCAGTGTCCCGGTCAGTTCGAATTCCTTGTCCTCGTTGCCGCTCCAGCCGTGGTGCGCGGCCAGCGGTGCAGACCACAGTGCGGGCGCGGCGAGTACGGCCGCCCCGGCTAACAGGAATCGTCGACGTGATGAGTTGTTCATAATGGCCTCACTCCGCACTTGTGACTCCGATGGTCGCGTTTCAGTCTGACGCTCGAGCGCCGCTCAGTCATTTCACGACAGCGTCTCATAAAGCGCCTCAGAGAAGCAGTGTTCGTGCCGCTGATGCTCGAACCCGGCGGTAACGCCGCCCCGCTCTGCTAGTTGTTGCCGGCGGGCGCGGCCGCGCCGGCCGGGCCACCACCTGGCGCGGCGGCGCCGGGGCCACCACCGCGTCGGCCCGCCGGTGCCCGTGGCTCGGGGACGGCGAAGGCGACCAGTTGCGCGGCGGACCCGCCGTTGCCGCGCACCCCCAAGACGATGAACTGGCGACCGCCGGCCATGTAGGTCATCGGCAGGCTGGTCTGCGGCCCCGGCAGCTCGGCGCGCCAGATCTCCTCGCCGGTCGCCTTGTCGTAGGCGTGCAGCACCGGCAGGCCGCCAGGGCCCTCGCCGCCGAAGAGCAGTGTCCTGGTCGCCAGCAGCCCGGCGTGCGACGGGCTGCCCGTCCTGGGCAGCGTCAGACCCTGCAATGCCGGGTTGGCGGCAATCGCCGGCGGCGTATCGCCGTTCGGAATCTGCCACGCGATCTCGCCCTTGTTCATGTCGTAGGCGGTGATGCGGCCGTAGGGCGGCTTGATGATCGACAGGTTCTGCACGCGCGGCAGCTGCCCGCCCATCGTGTAGTCGGAGTCCACCGTGCCGGTCGCCGGATCGTTCTTGTTCAAGCCGATGACGTTGGCCGCGGTCACCGACGGTACGTAGACGAACCCGGTCTCAGGATCCGATGCGCCTGACGGCCAGCCGCCGCCGCCACCATAGCCGGGCATGATGATGGTGCCCTTGTTCCCGTTGCCGAGCACCGAGGGCGGCGTGTAGACCGGGCCGATGCGGTAGCCTTCGATCGCCTTGATCGCCTCGGCGCGCAGCGCCGGCGTGAAGTCGATCAGGTCGTCGTGGGTCAGCCCCTGCCGATCGAAGGCGGGCGGCTTCGACGGGATCGGCTGGGTCGGCGAGGTCTGCTCGCCCGGAACATCACTCTGCGGCACCGCCATCTCGACCAGCGGCCAGATCGGCTTGCCGTTGGTTCGGTCGAAGGCATAGGCGAACGCCTGTTTTGTGAACTGGAACAGCCCCTTCACCGGGCGGCCGTCGACCGTGACGTCGAGCAGAATCGGGTGCGCGGGCACGTCGTAGTCCCAGACGTCATGGTGGATCAGCTGCTGGTGCCAGACGCGCTTCCCGGTCTTGATGTCCAGGGCGACGATCGAGTCGGCGAACAGGTTGTCGCCATGGCGGTGGCCGCCGTAGACGTCGTTGGTCGGCGCTTCCACCGTCAGGTAGACGTGACCAAGCTGCGGGTCGGCGGAGAACGGCCCCCACACGCCAGCGTTGCCGGTGTAGTCGGCCGAGCCGTTCTTCCAGGTTTCGTAGCCCGCCTCACCCTTGCGGGGAATCGTGTGGAAGGTCCAGACCTTCTTGCCGGTCTTGACGTCGAAGCCCATCACGTCGGCACGGATGTTCGACTTGTTCACCCGCGTGCCGACGAGCAGCGCGGGGCCGACGACGACTACCCCATTGGCGATCACCGGCGGCGAGCTGTTGCCGATGCGGCCGACGGGATCCAGTTTCAAGTCGTTGTCCAGCTGGTTGAACAGATCGATGATGCCGTTCTGGCCGAAGCTCTGCACCGGCTGCCCGGTCCTGGCATTAAGCGCCACCAGCTGGAAGCCGGGCGTGACGACGACGATCCGCTGGTCGTCGCCTTCGGCCCAGTAGGCGACCCCGCGGTGTACCTTGCGCGGCGCGCGGTCGAACCGTTCGCCCTCGTTCGGCCGCCACACCCAGAGGGTCTCGCCGGTGACGGCGTTGGCGGCCACCACCGAACGGCGCTGGCCGGCGGTGAAGTAGAGCACGCCGTTCACCATCAGCGGTGTGGTCTGCGTGGTATTCACTTCTGCCGGCGTGCCGAAGTTGTCGAACTTCCAGCTCCACGCCACCTGCAGGCTCTTGACGGTGTCGCGGTTGATCTGGTCGAGCGGCGAGTACCGGGTGCTCGCTTCGTCACCGCCGTAGGCGCGCCACTCCCCCGCCCGCGCGCCGGTTTGGCCGCTGCCGGCATGGGGCCACGACAGTGCGGCGATCAACAGGGCGAGAGACAGCCGGCGGCGCGTTCCTGACATCTACGACATCCTTCCAGGGCCATCGGCAGCCCAGATCCGCGGGCCGATATTCCTCCTGCCATCGATGGGAAGTCAATTCCGATAGGCCGCCAAACGGCGCAGACTGCGTTTGACGCGCGCCACCGGGTCGGTGACAATCCCGGCGACCAGGAGGTCGACGTAATGGTGAGTGGCCGAAAGAGTCTCTGCGCGGTGGCTATCACCGTGGCGTCCGGCGCGATGCTCGTCGCCGGCCAGCAGCAGCAAGCACACGGGCACTCGGCGCACCACCAACCTCGTCGGCAACGCACGGGAGTCCGACCATTGCGCATTACACATCTCATTGAGCATTGCGCATGGCGCATCGTTTATTGGATCAGAGCCTTCCGCATCGCGCCTTGGAGCGCGACCGCGACGCTCCTCCTGCTCGGCGGCGCAGCGGAAGCCGCCACCTGCGAGAGCCTGGCGGCGCTGGCGCTGCCGCAAACCACCATCACGCTTGCGCAGCCGGTAGCCGCCGGCAGTCTCGCGGTTGCCGCGGGGCGTGGCGGTGGCGCGGCGCAGTTCACGGACCTGCCGGCGTTCTGCCGGGTCACCGCGACGCTGCGCCCCTCGTCGGACTCCGACATCAAGATCGAAGTCTGGCTGCCGGAGGCAAACTGGAACGGCAAGTTCAACGCGGTCGGCAACGGCGGCTGGGGTGGCGCCATCGACAGCGGTGCGCTCGCAGCGGCGCTGCGGCGCGGCTATGCGGCGGCCGCCACCGACACCGGCCACGCCGGTGGTGGCGGACCATGGATGCAGCGGCCGGAGAAGCTGATCGACTTCGGCTATCGCGCGGTGCACGAGATGACCGTGAAGGCAAAGGCGTTGGCCTCGGCCTATTACGGCAATGCGCCGCGGCTGTCCTACTTCACCGGCTGCTCCGCCGGCGGGCGCCAGGGCCTCAAGGCGGCGCAGCGCTTCCCCGCTGACTTCGACGGCGTCGTCGCCGGCGCTCCGGCACTCAACACGACCGGCCGCGCCGCCTTCGCCATCTGGATCGCGCAGCAACTGCACAAGGATGAGGCGAGCTTCATCCCGCCAGCGAAGTACCCGGCGATCCATGACGCGGTGCTCGCCGCCTGCGACGCGCTCGACGGGGTGACCGATCGGGTGATCGACAATCCACGGAAGTGCACCTTCGACCCGCAGGTGCTCGCGTGCAAGGACGCCGACGCAGCAAGCTGCCTGACGCCGGCGCAGGTCGCCTCGGCCCGCGTGATGTACCAGCCGGTGAAGAACCCGCGCACCGGCGGGCCGATCTTCCCAGGCCTGGAGTACGGCACGGAACTGGGCTGGGGAACATTCGGCGGCGCGCAACCGTTCGCCATCGCCACCCAGATGTATCAGCACATGGTGTTCAAGAACCCGGCGTGGGACTACCGCACGCTCGACTTCGACGCACAGATGGCGCTCGTCGAGACGATTGAGGCCGGCGTCATGAACGCTCTCGACGCCAACCTCAAGCCGTTCATTGCCCGCGGCGGCAAGCTGCTGCAGTATCACGGCTGGGCCGATCAGCAGATCCCGGCGGGCAGCAGCGTCGAATACTATGAGCGGGTCGCCAAGGAGATGGGCACCGGCCGCTTCGAGGACGGCTACCGCCTGTTCATGGTCCCCGGTATGGGACACTGTGGCGGCGGTGACGGGCCGGCAAGCTTCGATATGCTGGCCGCGCTCGAAGGGTGGGTCGAACAGAAGCGGGTGCCGGCCCAGATTCCGGCGGCACACGTCACCGGCGGCGTGGTCGACCGCACCCGCATCCTCTGCCCGTACCCGCAGCAGGCCACCTACACGGGCAGCGGCAGCACCGACGACGCGGCGAACTTCGCCTGCCGCTGACGTTGCTGTCCGGCCGGCAGGCGATCGGCGCTTCGGTTCGCAATCGATTTCAGGAGAGAGCCCGCATGAAAAGAGTGTTCAGGTCGGCGGCGCGCTGGTCGATGGCAGCCGGATTGGTCCTGCTGTCGGCATCCTCGGCTCACGGCAACCCAGCGGCGCAAGCCGCTGCGGCGCCGCCGCCACAGGCGCGCGCCGGCGCCCCGGCAACCCCGCCCTCTCCGGCCACGGTCAAGCGCGCCCGTAAAGTTCTGCTCGACGCCATCGTCAAGGAAGTGGCGACGCGTGAGCTGGGCGACTGCACGGTGAACCAGGCGCTCGGCGCTCGGATCGTGCGCGTCGAGCGGTTCGACCCGGCGACCCGCATCTGGCCCGTGCACGCCACCGCGGTCTGCACGGGGCCGAACAGCATCGTCGAAGTGCCGGCGATGACGTTCAACATGACCCGCGACGCCAAGGGCGAGTGGAAGGCGGCTTACGTCAAGGACGACGCAAGCAACTGATGCTCAGTGCTCGATTGCTCAGTGGTCGATGCGTCATGCGCATCGGCCACTGAGCATCGGGCATTCGCTATTTACCTTGCGTCTCAGCGCCTGGCGATGACGATCCCGCAAAGAGGCGTCGGCCATCGGGGAACTTGATGCTGGAGGCGTTGGCCGTCGGCGTGCCGTTGCGTGCCTGCCAGCCGTCGATCACCAGCACGGTGCCGGCGGCGAGGTCTTCCTTGCGCCAGCCGCGGCGGTACAGGGAGTTGACGGCGCCGGTCTCGAACGCCCAGTTCGTCACCTTGCCGTCGGCGCCGGTCACATCCATGTAAATCCACGCGTGCGGGTTCGACCAGCGCATCTCGGTGACCTTGCCGGTCAGCTGGATGCGCTTGTTCTGGTCGTACTCCGCCGCGAAGGAGTGATGCGCGATTGCCGGCAGCGCCGTGGCCGACAACGCCAGGGCGGCCGTCGCACCGGCGACGGCAGCGAAGATTCGTGCGTTCATGCGTTTCTCCACGGTTATCACTTCTTCTCGCCCCGCGCCGCATCCTTGACTTCCTTCAGGTGGCGCAGGTCCTGGTTGTCCTCGTGGCAGGCGACCTCGAGGATCTCATCGTCCTGGCGATTGATCGGAAACGAGATCGTCCACGGACGCGTGTAGACGATCGGGTCGGTCACCGTCGCCTGGTAGGTGAGGGTGTCGCCATCGAGTGGCGTCAGCCGCTCGACGACCTTCTGCGCGTGGCTCACGATCTCACCGGCCTCGTTCAGCCAGGTGCGGCCGTTCAAGTTGGTGGTTTCGATCACCAGCGTATCGCCCTCCCAGTGGCCGACCGAGTCACCCTGCCAGAGGCGGATATTGTCCGGCAGATGCGGCCGACCGTCGAGCGGGATCGTGCGCCACGACATGCGCTCGAACAACATCACCACATAGCCGGGCGGCTGCAGGATGTGATACGGCGACGGCGTGTACATGGAGCGCGGTACTCCGGCGACGAAGCAGTGCGCCGTCGGGTCGTCATAGCCGCGCTCGGGCTTCTGCCGCGTGGCCAGTTCCGCCTTCGCCCACTCCTGCATTGGCAGCTTGCCGTCTGGTGGATCGATGACGACGCCGCGGCCGCCGGGCATCATACCGTCCTGGGGATGCTTCTCGAGGCCATAGTTCGCGCCGCCGGCGTCGGCGGCGTAGTGCCCTTCCAGATTCGGCTTGCCGTCCGGCATGCGGCGAATCGGGCCCGGATCCTTGGCCGGCGCCGGTGCCGGCGGCCCCTGCGCCACAGCGTCGGCGGCCCAGCCGCCGATCAACAGGGCCACGGCCAAGGTGCGTACCAGGAGATTGGCGGTTCGTCTCATTTCGTCTCCGCTGAAGGGCCGGGGTACCAGGTGCGCGGCTCGCGTTCGAACGCGCCGTTTGCCTCTTCGACCTCGGCCTGGCACTGATACTCGAGGATGCGGTCCATGTCCTTGTGCCGATAGAACGGCATGCTGATCTTCCACGGCCGGCTGAAGGTCTTCGGGTCTTCGATGGTCACTTCGTAACGCAGGGTGTCGCGATCGACGAGCGTATATCGCTCGATCAGGTGCAGCGCGTCACTGTGGAAGTTGCCGGCCATGTCGAACCAGGTCTTGTCGTTGTGGTTCGTCACGTCGACCACCAGCGTGTCGCCTTCCCAGCGGCCACGTGAATCGCCCATCCAGAAATCGATCCCGTCCGGTGGCTTGTCGCCATCCGTATGGATCATCCGGTAGACCTGCGACCATTCGAAGGTCATGGCGATGAGCGACGGCGTCTGGAAGATCTGGAAGGGAAATTCCATGTACATGATGCGCGGCACGCCGGGGAAGTAGCAGTTGTTCAGCGGGTCCGCTTTCGCGCGGTCGGCGAAGTTCTGCGCCCGCTTGGCGGCCGCGGCCGGCAGGTAAGGGATCGTGCCGCCCTCGACGACGCTGCGGCCGGGGAGCATGCCGAGACGAGCCGTGTGATCCTCGAGCCCGTAGGCGGCGCGGTTGCGCACCTGCCAGATCCCCTGCAGGTCCGGCTTGCCGTCAGCGGTACGTGGCAGAGACGCCGCCGGCAGGTTTGCCGCTGTGCTCCGAGCTGTGGTGACCGGCGCCCCGCTGACCGGCGCTGTAGTGACTGGCGCTGTAGTGACTGGCGCTGTGGTGACTGGCGCTGTGGTGACTGGCGCTGTGGTCGCCGGCGCTGTGGTCACCGGCGCCGACGCGGTGGGGGTCGCCGGCCGCGGCTGCGCACAGGAGACCGCCAACAGAGAGAGCGCGGCTGCTGATAGTGCGGCAACGCCGGATCGGGACACACGCATGCGGAATTATCTCCCGTCGTCCTGACAGATGTATTCGAAGATCTCGCCCCCGGCCACCCACGACGAGGCGGTGGCGGGGGTAATGGTCCAGCGTACGGTCCACGGCGCCGTGTAGGCGCCGGGGTCATCGATGGTCGCCTCGTACGACAGCGTCTTGAGGTTCGGCCGGGAAATGCGCTCGATCAGGTGCAGCTTTTCCGTTGTCGGGTACGAACCCACCATCCACTGCTTCTCGTTGAAGCCGACTGAATCGACGACCAGCGTGTCACCCTCCCAGCGGCCGACCGAGTGGCCCAGGAAAGTCGGCCGCAGCGCGGCGCCGGTCGGGTGCGGCCGCCCGTCCATGTGAATGACGCGCCAGGTGTGCGCGCCGGCGATGTTCAGGATGAAGATCGATTTCAGCTCCGGCGCTTCGACGATTTCGAAGCCGGGCGCATTGAAGAAGGCCGGGCCGCTCCCCGGTTTGCACATCACCAGCGGCGGGTAGAGGTCGGTCTTGGCGCTGCGGTATTGCGCGAGCGCGCGCGCCCACGGCTGCATCGGAATGTCGGCGGCTCGCGGCGCCCCGCCCAGGCCGGGACGCACCTCCCAGTAGCCCTTCGCACCGGGCGCGGAGCCAAGGTTGACGTGCCCGTCGGGCCAGCGCGGCGCGGGCGCGGGCGCCTCCTGCGCGGCTGGTGCCGGCGCAGCTGCTGCCGGCTCGGGAGGTCCCTGCGCGGCGGCAGTTGTGGCGATGCCGAGCACGAGGATCGCTGCTGCGCCGGCCTGCAGGTACCGGTGCGCCACCGGTTACCTCATGCTCAGTTTCTGGCCGCCGGCGAGCACCATCTGCGTGGTCGGCATCGAGCCGGCGCCATTGCTGCCGTCCTTGGCGACCGCCGCCCCCTCGACGGTGACGGTGTCACCGATCTTGAGCGTGTCGCGCTTCCAGCCGCCGCGGACCAGGGCGTACGGCGGGCCCATCTCGATCCGGTAATTCTTCACCGTGCCGTCCGCACCCGTCGAAGCGATGAACACGTAGGCGTGCGGATTGATCCAGTCCAGCTTGGTAACGACTCCAGACACGGTGATCGGCCGCCGCGAGTCATATTCCGCTTCGAACGAATGGTGCGCCCGAACCGGCGCGGCGGGGAGCAGCGCCAGTGAGGCGGACAGGGCCAGGGTGGCACGCGCGAAGTTTGCTGTCACGGCTATCCCCTTCAGCGAACGAACGTCGACTCGGCGTTCTCTTCGCAGAAATATTCCTCGATCTCCTGGTCCGGCATCCACTGCAGCGTCCAGCCACCGGTCCACGTGCGCGTATAGGTCCTCGGGTCGTCGACGGTGACTTCGTACCTGAGCGTGCCGAGATTCGGGCGGGTGAAGCGTTCCACCACGTGCAGAGCCTCGGTGTGCGGCAGGCCGCCGCTGGTCAGCCAGAAACGCTCGTTGAACCCGACGGCGTCGACAACCAGCGAGTCGCTTTCCCACCGGCCGACCGATGTGCCGTAGTAGCCGAGGACGACCTCCGCCGGCTGCGCCGCGGGACGCCCATCCGTGTAGATGATGCGCCAGTTCCGGTCGCCGCCGCCGAGCAGTACGAGGATGCGCCCCAGGTCGGGCTGCTCGACGAACTGGAAGCCGCTGCCCATCTGGAACTGGCGCGGCCCGCCGGGGGGCAGGCAACGTGCCATCGGATCATCCTTGAGCAGCGTTCGCTGCCGGTGCAGGTAGAGCGCCTTCGCCCAGGGCTGCATCGGCGCAACGCGGTCTGCATCGGCCAGATCGAGCAGCAACCCCTCGCCGTTCATCGGCACGGTGACAGCGCTGCTCTCGACGAGCGTCACCGGCGCCGCCGGGCGCCAGTAGCCTCGCTGACCGGCAGGCGGGCCGAGGCTGACGTGACCGTCCCGCCGCGGCGCCGCGCCGGTGAGTCCGGCAGACGCTCGCCGGGCGGCGACAACGAACACCTTCTTTCCCGTCCGCGTCAACGTGACCGACCGGGCCAGGCCCTGGCGTGCGACGCCCCAGCCGGGGCTCGCCTGGATGTCGACGACGTCGCCGATGCGCACTGTCTCGCGCGACCATCCGTCGCGCTGCAGGTCGAGCGGCACACCGACTTCCACCGCCCAGTTGGTGACCGTCCCGGCCGCGTCCTTCACGTCGACGAAGATGTACGCGCGGGGGTTGACCCACTCGATTCGCGTGATGGCGCCCTGCAGCTTGACCTGCCGGCTGGCATCGTAGGTGGACGCGGTCGTGCGCTGCGCCACCACCGGCCAGGCCGTAACCAGGAGCGCGACAGCCACCGCGCCAGCGAAGCCAAAATGTTTCATCAGCGTGGCCTAGTCCCGCGTCAGCCTCACGTCGCCGCGCTCCGCGCCGCGCGTCCACGTGCCGACGATCTTGCGGTGGTAGGAGGAGAGATCCTCGAGCCGGCCCTCCAGCGTCATGCGCGCCGGCGTCCCGCCCGCGACCTTCGGCTCTACTTCGAGGCGCACCGTCCACGTCGTCGGATCCAGGAACGCGCTGGTCAACGGCACGGAATCGGGGCCCGGATTCCACGTTCCGGTCACGTTCTTGCCGTCCCAATTCATCACCAGCGTCACGTGCGTGCGCTCCGTCGCGCTCGCCCCCCAGTCGCCCGACCAGGTGCCGGTCAGCGGATGGCCTTCCTGGGCGGCGACACCGGGGACGACACTGCCGGCCGCGCCCGCGGCGAGGCCGGCAGCGCCCGTGGCGAGACTGGCAACGCCTGTTGGGAGTCTGGCAACGTCTGCGGCAAGGCCGGCAACGCCGACGCACGTCAGCAGAACGACGAGTCTGTTCATCGGGTCTCCTGTGGACCGACTGGATGCCGGGGCAATATAGCGCGACTGGCGCCGAGGCGCCATCCGGTCAGCGCGGGCGCCGGGCGGACGCTCTGCTGGCCTTGCGGGCAGCTGCCCTGGGCGCTCGCGCCGCCTTCGGCCGGCGCGTTACGCGTGACGCGGCCACCTCATCGCCCGGCTGCGTCAGGTCGGCGCCCGTGCTCAGGTTCCAGTCGGCCTCGAAGGTATCGACCAGGCGTCGCAGGATGCCCGTGTCGTGGAACAGGATGCCCACCTCACGCCGCCGCTCGAGTTCGAGCTTCCGCAGGCTTTGGCTGCCGACGAACGCGCTGGAGCGGTCGCGGATGATCGCGCGCACGTGCAGCCTCGCGGCGCTCGGCGCCACGTCGATATCGTCGCCGCGCCACTTCTTCTCGAGCTTGCCGATGATGCGCACTGCCACGCCAGCCCTGGCCCGCTCCTTCAGGATGCGGATCATCGAATCGTCGCTGACGTTCGGGTCGTAGATCAGCAGTTCGGAGCGCGCCTTGCCGAGAAATGCAGCGAGGCGGGCACGCGAGTTTCCGGGACTGACGACGAGATGCTGCTCCTCGCCGGTAAACGGCTGCCGCGTCGCATCGGCCGCCACCAGCCTGAGCAGCTCAGTCACCAGCTTCTTGTTGGTGCTGACGATGCCGAAGCTGCGGCTGTTGTGCACATCGAGGTGCGTGTAGTTGAAGCCGAGGATGAATGCCTGGCGGGCATCGACGAATCGAGCAGCTTGCCGTGGTAGCGGACGAAGTCGGCCCCCGTGCGGTCGACGGTTGCGCCGTAGCCGAGCAGCCGATCCTCGAGCTGCCGCAGCTTCTGCTCACCGTTCCTGTTGGTGTGCGCGATCAACGCCCGCACGACGACGCCACGGGCGACGGCCGCCTTGAGGGCCGCCTCCAACTCCGCCAGGTCGAACCGGAACACGACGATATCGACGCGGCTGGTGGCGCGTTCGATCGCGCGCACCAGCGGCGTCACCCCGTCGTCAGGCTGGGTTATGAGTTTCATGAGGGTCGCGGCGCAGGACCGGAGGTCAATCCGCTACTTTCCGTGTTCCTTCACCACCGTGTCGGCCCGCACGGAACGATCGTCCGCCGGCTTCTGCGCGGTGATGTCGGGACCGGGATCGTCGACATCGAGCGGCTGAGGTTGACGATCGTCACGGCTGCCGCCCACGGCGTCGTCGGCGATCGCTGTCGTCGATGTAGTCGTCGGGCAGACCATTCACGCCCATCGGTTGGCGGTGCATGGTCGGGTGGGGATTGTCGTCATTGCTCACGGGCTGTCTCCGGCCGATGTGAAAGCATGCAGCGAGCCACTCCGCTCCGATCACTCCTCGACCGGCCGCCAGCCGCCCGCCGTCAGGGTGCGCTCGACCTCCTCGATGAACGCTGCCGCTTCCGCCGAGCCGCTAAACGCGGTTTCCAGGACCGATCGCACCGGCTGCCCGGCCGCGTGGGTGATGCGCCACAACTCGGTGGCGCCGGCGCCGACGCGGAGTACGTAGATTCGCAGCTCGATGCCGCGAGTGTAACGGAACAGCTCGTGCTCGGCGTGACCGCGGGTTTCCACACGTCAATCAGACTATGGAAACAGTTCGCGCGTGACACGGATATTGCAGCCGCGTCGGCAATGGCCACTGGACCAACCGCCGCAGCGATCCTGGTCGACTCACTCATCGACTGGGGCGTCGAACTCGTGTTCGGCCTGCCGGGCGACGGCATCAACGGCATCGTCGAGGCGCTTCGCGTCGCGGCAGGATCGCATCCGGTTCATCGTTGCGCGGCACGAGGAGGCGGCGGCGTTCATGGCCTGCGCCTACGCCAAGTGGACCGGCCGGCTCGGATGCTGCCTGGCGACTACCGGACCGGGCGGGATTCACCTGCTGAACGGTCTTTACGATGCGAAGTTCGACGGCGCCCCGGTGCTGGCGATCACCGGGCTGCCTTACCACGACCTGGTGCAGACGGCTACGCAACAGGACATCGACCACGTCCGCGTCTTCCAGGACGTTGCCGAGTACGCGACGACGATTCTCGGCGCGGCGCAGGTGGAACAGGCGGTCGCGATCGCCTGCCGCACGGCCTTCAGCCGCCGCGGCGTCGCCCACCTGGCGATTCCCGTGGACATTCAGGAACAGCACCTCGACGCGGACACGCCGTCACCGCGCAACCAGGCGGGCACCACTCGCGCGTTCGAGACGGCGCGCCCGCGTTCCGTCGACAGACTCGATCGTCGCGCGCCGCCGGGGTGCTCGGCAGCGGCCGAACGGGTTGCCATCCTTGCTGGCCAGGGTGCTGCCGCCGCGCGTGGCGAGTTGCTGCGCACGGCGGAGCTGCTGGGAGCGCCGATCGCCAAGGCGCTGCTCGGCAAGTCCGTGCTGCCGGACGATCACCCGCTATGTCATGGGTGGCGTCGGATATCTCGGCGCGCGGCCGTCGCAGCAGGTGTTCGCGGCGTGCGACACGCTGTTGATCGTCGGCTCGACCTTCCCGTACATCGAGTACTATCCGAAGCCCGGCCAGGTGCGCAGCGTCCAGATCGACATCGACGCCGCCCGCATCGGCCTGCGCTACCCGGTGGATGGCGCGATCGTCGGTGATGCGGCCGCCAGCCTGCGGGCCCTCAACGAGAGGCTGCCGCCGCGCCAGGACCGCAGCTTCCTCGACCAGGCGCAGGCGTGGAAGGCCGAGTGGCTGCGGGCGCTGCAGGAAGGCGCCGACCGGCCGGGCCGGCCGATGAAGCCGCAGCGCGTCGTGCGCGACCTGAACGAGCGCCTGAACGCCGACGCCATCGTTGCCGCCGACTGTGGCCACAATACCGGCCTCGCGGCACAGTACATCCAGATCCGGGACCGCCAGCAATTCAACCTGTCTCGGCACCCTCGCCTGCATGGGAGCAGGGGTGCCGTATGCGATTGCGGCGGCGTTCGCCTACCCCGGCCGGCAGGTGGTGGCGATCGTCGGCGACGGCGGGCTCTCGATGAGCGTCGCCGAGCTGGCAACGTGCGTCCGCTACCGGCTGCCGGTGAAGATCGTCGTCATCAACAACAGCTCCCTGGCGCAAATCAAGTGGGAGCAGATGATGTTTCTCGGCCATCCGGACTACGGCTGCGACCTGCACCCGGTAAACTTCGCCGCAGTTGCGGAAGGGTTCGGCATGCGCGGCTTCCGCCTCGAGGATCCGGAACGATGCGGCGCGATCCTCGATCAGGCGCTGGCCGACGACGGCCCGGTGCTGGTGGATGCCGTGGTCGACGGCAACGAGCCGATGCTGCCGCCGACGCGGCGGGAGGAATATGTCGAAAAGCTGCAGAAGGCACTCGCACAGGGAACGCCGGACCGCGCCGAAATCGAACGCGCCCTGCGCGAACAGCCGGCCAGGATCTCGCTGCGCGACTAGCGCGTCGAGGCGCCTGTGAGCCCGGGGCCGCTGCAGAGCAAGCGCGGCTACCTGAACCCGACGAGGGTGATGGTCTTTTCATTCTGGACCACCGCGACAAGCATCCTCGTCGCCGTCGTCGCCTCAATCCTGGCGATCTGGGAGTTCACCGGCACCGATGCCCTCTGGCGGACGGTCGCGACCTGCGCCGTCATCGGCATCGGCACGGTGGCGTTCTCCTTCATCAACTCACTGTTTGGCGAGACGTGAGCGGATCGGCACCGGACCCCGCGTCTCCAGCATCTGACCGGCTTCCCACTTGCCGCGTCCCCCCGTTTCGGGGGTACTGTATGTCCGTCTATTTCAGCTAACTTGCGGAGGACGTGGTGATCGCATTCGTGCTGGCCCTCGGTGTATTACTGCAAGGTGCCCCGGCACCGCGCGCGGCAGCGCCGCCGCGGACAGCGGTGGTCACCGGACAGATCCTGGCGCGCGAGGGCACGCCCGCTCAGGCGGTTCGCGTCTCGGCCATTCCCGCGCCGCCGCCCGGCATCCGCGGCTCCGACGGTTCCCGGTCCTACGACAACCCGCAGCCCGTAAGCACCGCGCTGACCAACGAGCAGGGCCGCTACCGCCTCGAGCGCATCCCCGCCGGCCGCTACTACATCGTCGCCGGCTTTCTCGGCCAGGCCACGTTCTATCCGCAGACGACCGATGCCGAGAAGGCCGAGGTCCTGACGATCGCCGCCGACACCACGACGGAGAACGTCGACGTCAAGATGCTGCTGCCGCTTGGCGGCCGTGTCGGCGGCCGGGTGACGCCACCAAACACGACCGTGCAGGAGCGGGCGGTGCTCTCCGGCACCCGGCTCGCAGCGATCCTCGAAGTACGCAATCGGCCGCGACGGCGCCTTCGACTTCGGGCACGTGCCGAGCGGCACCTACCTGCTCAATCTCTTCCCGACCTGGCCCGGCATGGCCTCGCTGGCATTTCGCGTCGGTGATAGCGACGTGGCGTCACTGCAGTTCACGCGGCCGCAACTCCGCACCGTGTCCGGCAGGATCGTCGTCGAGAACGGGCCGCTGCCGTACGCGCTGCTCGCCTTCTCGACCGACCGCGACTACGTCGCCGCGCAGGTGGCGCCGGACCGCACCTTTCGTGTGCAGCTCCCCGCTGGTCCGCACCGCGCCGAACTGGGCGGCATGCCGGTCGGCTACAACGTGTCTTCGATCCGCGCCGGGTCACAGGACGTCACGAGCGGCCTGACCGTCGGCAACGAAGACATCTCCAACGTGGTCATCACGGTCAGCGCGCCGCGCAACCTGCCGCGCGTGCACGGCCGGCTGACGGGAGTGAGCAACGCCGGGACGGTGGAGATGACCGGACCGATCGTCGGCAAGCTGTCGACGACGGTGCAGGCGAATGGAGCTTTCGACTTTGGCACCGTGACGCCGGGGACCTATACGCTGACCGTGCCGCAGGCACCGTCCGTCACGCCGAAGCTAATCGTCGTGCAATGGTCGGACGTCGATGTGACCGTCACTCCCTGAAGCCCGGCGCGCTGCAGCGCTCGGGGCGCTCCTGGTCACCCGCCGCTGGCGGGAGACTCCGCCCAGGGGTCGCAATCGGTGGACGCGATGGTCAAGCCTGGCTCCGCCGACAGGTCGACATCGCGCGGCGGAATCTGGCGGCCGCCAGGGTCCTTGACGATGCGCACCGTCGGCAGGGTGACGAAACCTTCGCGCACCTCCTTGACGATGCCGCACGAGCCGTCCGACAGCACGACGCCGGTGCCTGGAGGATAGGGCGAAACGTAGTGGCGGAACACCTCGATCACCTCGGGGTCGAAATCCTGGCCGCCGAGATCGATGACAAACTGCCAGGCCTTCTGCATCGGCCACGCCTTGCGATAATGCCGATCCGACGTGAGCGCGTCGAAGACGTCGGCGACCGCGGCGATGCGCGCGAACTGGTGGATCCGTTCGCCTGATGTCCCTGCCGGATAGCCGCCGCCGGCCCACTTCTCATGATGCGACCGCACGACGGCCCTGGTCAGCGGGCTGATCGTGGCGTGCTGCAGGATGCGAACGCCCTCCATTGGATGCGTTTTCATCGCCACCCATTCGTCGGGTGTAAGCGGTCCGGGCTTCTGCAGGATTTCCGGTGGCACCGCCAGCTTGCCGATGTCGTGTACCAACAGGCCGAAGCCAAGCGGCAGCAGCCGATCTTCCACGCTGTCGCGGCGGCGATCACCCTGCGCATCGATCCAGCCGAACTTCTGCATCACGCGCATGCCGAGCGACAACCCGAGCGTCGTGACGGCGAGCGAGTGCTTCAGGGTGTAGCCGTCGGCATTCGCCAGGTCGTTCAACGCCAGCGCAGCGTGAACGCTCGCGGCCACCTCGCTGACGATCAGCTCGACGATGCTGGTCATGTCGAGGACAGAGCGTTCGGACAGCTGCGTGCGGGTGCCGACCGAGCGCGACGCGTCGCGGAACGCATCGCGGATCGCCGCCGAGGCGCGCTGCTTGGTCTCCGGCGTCAGCGTTTCGAGCGGCTCGATTCCGGCGGACAGCCCGTCGTCGATCCAGACCTCGGTGACGCCGGCGCGCTCGAGCAGTTGCCGGTAGCTGTCGGAAACGCGCACCCCGGCTCGCAGCAGGGCTGGGGCATCCAGGCGGGAGTTCACATCGCGGCCGATGCGGTCGCCGGCCTTGAGCTGCTCGATCGTGACGCGTCTCACCGGAGGATCTATCGGGTAGAGAGTCCGTCAGCTATACACCGCGTCACGGATCAGCGCGCTGCATCGGCGATGAAGGGGTTGGCGACGTCCTCCGGCCACGGGTTACGGCAGGGCTGCCGCCGTTCGTAGCGCCGCAGGTCTGCGGTCATGCGGTGCACGTCGGCGTCGAGGCCGGCGGCGGCAGCCGCGGTGATGATGTCGCGCTGAATGGCGACTGCCTCGGCGAAGTTGCCGAGTTCGGCGGCCGTCATCGCCATGGTCTCGCCAAGTGGCGTCGTCTTCGGCTGCGTCTTCAGCAGCCCCTCGGTGATGGCGAACGCCTGCTGGCCGTTGCGGACAGCAGCGTCCGGCGCGGCGGCATACAGTCGCGCCAACGCGAGTTGCAGTTCCGGCCGGTCCGGCTGCGCGCGCACCGAGTCGACGAGCCAGTCGCGCGCATCGCGGTAGCGGCGCAGGCGGCCCAGGGCAAGCGCGTAGGCAAGACGTGCCTCGGTGGCTCGCGGGTTGAGGCGAACGGCCTCGGTGTACGGCGCCAGCGCCTCGCGCGGCCGGTCGGTAAGGCGCAGGGTCTCGCCCAGGGCGACAAACGCCTCCACGTACGACGGATTCTGCTGCACCGCCGCCTTGAAGTGGGCGATCGCATCGGCGGTGCCCGCCGAGGACGCCATGATCAGGCCGAGGCTGTAATGCGCCTTGGCGGCGGGTTCGTCGGTGGCGCCGGGCGGCGCGGCGCGGGTGACGGCTTCGAACTGCTCGATCGCGGCAGATCTGTCGCCGCGCAGGATGAGTGCGGTACCCAGCTTGTGCCGGAGCGACCGGCCGAGTTGACTTGTCGCCGGTGTCAGCGCCACGCCCTGGCGGAAGAGACGTTCGGCCTCGGCGAAGTTGCGCTCTTCGAGTTCCCGGGAGCCGCGCAATTCGTAGGAGAGGCCGCTCTCGAGCAACAGGTCCAATGCCTGGCGCTTCGGGTCGGGCAGCGGCACCTCGGTGTTGCGCCAGCTGGCCAGGGCCGCCTCGGCCTTCTGCGTTTCACCGAGGCCGCGATACGCCTGGGCGAGCGGCGAGTTGAGACTGGAGACGTTCGGCGCGATAGCCAGAGCCTCCTCGAGGAACCGGACGGCCGCAGCGTAGTCGCGCCTCGCCAGCGCGGTCTGGCCGCGACCGGCGAGAACCGCTACTGAACCCGGCGCGACGCCGTCGGCCTGGGCAAACAGCGGCTCGGCCCGCTCGGCCTCACCCTGATCGAGGAAGGTCCGCCCCAGCCACACGAGGGTCGGCACATCGTTCGGGGCACGCTGCAACGCCCGCTCGAATGCCGCAACCGCGCGCGTCGCCTCACCCCGGGTGCGGTAGAGGAGACCGAGGTAGTACGGCCAGCGGGCGTCAGCGGGGAGGAGCTTCTCGGCATTCAGGTAGGCCGGCTCCGCGGCGTCGAAGGTACTCAGCGGCGTGGAGCATCATTCCGTACTCGCCAAACGCCGCCCCGAGATCCCCGTCGGCCGCGCCGCGGTCGCTGCGCCTCTGCTCCAGCGCGGCATGGCTCGCGCGAATCTGCCGCTGCACCGATGCGTCGAGCCGCGCCAGGTCCGGCAGCGGTGCGGCTGCCAGGCCCTTGCGAGTGTCGCTGCCGCAGGCGACGAGCAGCACCACCGCGAGCAGGCTCGTGACCAGGCGCCCTCGCCTGCCGTCACGTGGCACCCGCCCGCCGATCGGCAGCGGCATCAGGTGCATCAACGACCCGCCGCCTGCTTCAGCGTCGTCCAGCGATCCGCCGGCACGTCGGCAAAGGTCTGGTCAGTGCCATCGGGCCACCGCACGACCGCCGTTACCGCCGTTCCAGCCGTGCCGAGGCCGACGACGATGCGGGGATCGTTCGCCGAGGCGTAGCTGCCATCGGCTCGTGCCCGACGCCGTAACGGCCGCGCCCCGGGGCGCGTGATGTCGACGCGGGCGCCGAGGGCGTCGCGGCCGTGACGGTCCAGCAGGCGAAGCCCGAGCCAGTGATTGCGTGTGCCGATGTCGTTGACGAGCAATTGCAGCGGTTCAGCAGCGTTGCCGACGACGATGTCGACGTCACCGTCGTTGTCGACGTCACCGAAGGCGGCGCCACGACTGACGTGCGGCGACGCGAACACGCGGCCGGCGCGCGGTGACACATCTTCGAAGCGGCCGTTGCCGAGGTTGCGATACAGCTGGCTCAGCATGCGCAAGGGGAACGGATCGCCGGTCCGGACCTGCGCCTCAATTGCCGAGACGCCGCCGTTTGCCGCAAAGAGATCGAGCCAGCCGTCGTTGTCGAAATCGAAGAAGGATGTGCCGAACCCGGTGCGCGCCAGGCTGGCCGTGCCGAGACCGGACGCAGCCTTGCGGTCCTCGAACAGCCCGGCGCCGCCGTTGACGTAGAGGATGTTCATCTGCGTCGCCCAGTTGGTGACGAAGAGATCCTCGTCGCCATCGTTGTCGAAGTCACCGGCGTCCATCCCCATGCTGGCTTCGGCATTGCCGGCGCCGTTCACCGCTGCGCCCGCTGCGAACGCGGTGTCCTTGAACGTGCCGTCGTGCTGGTTCATCCACAACTGGTTCGCCACGCCATCGTTGCCGACGTAGATGTCCAGCCAGCCGTCATCATCGTAGTCGGCGGTCGACCACGCCGAGTGCCGGCCCGCCGGCGCTACTGAGCGCCCGCTGGGTGACGTCTGCGAAGCTGCCGTTGCCACGGTTGCGATAGAGGCGATCGGGCTGCGGGCGGTAGCTGTTCGGCGGGCAATAGTCTGGCTGCCCGGTGACGCTCAGGCAATTGAGGTCGCGCTCCAGTGCATAGAGCAGGTAGTTGCCGACATACAGGTCGAGCCAGCCGTCGCGGTCGTAGTCGACGAATGCCGCCGAGACGCCCCAGCCATCTGGGTTGCCGGTGCGGGTTTCGGCCGTCGCATCGCTGAAGGTGCCGTTGCCGTTGTTCCGCAGCATCACGCTGCCGCTCAGGCCGGTGCGATATACGTCGACGTCGCCGTCGTTGTCGTAATCGCCGGTCGCCACGCCCATGCCGTAGGTGCGCACGTCGATGCCCGCCTGCTGCGTCACGTCGACGAAGCGCAGCGTCGCGGAGCCGCCGGCAGCGGCCTGCAGATCGTTGCGATACAAGCGATCGCGCAGCTCGCCTGCTGGCGGATAGGTTGCCTGCGCCACCGTCTTGCCGGCGCCGAGCATCTGCCCCTGGACGACATAGATATCCAGATCGCCATCGCCGTCGAAGTCGAGCAGGCCGACCCCCGGGCCCATGATCTCGGGGTAGTACTGCTCCCCGGACATGCCGTTGAAGTGGACGAAGTCGAGGCCGCTCTCGCCGGCACGGTCGACGAACCAGTCGGCACCGGCGGCGGTGGACCGTTCGGCGGTCGCCGGCGCCCGTGACGCGGCGGGCTCCGCGCCGCGGCAGCCGGCCGCCAGCAGGCCGGCGGCGACCACGGCCGCGAGTCTCAGACATGTCATGGAGGCTTCAGCGTACAGGACAGCAGCCGGCCCTCACAACGGGTGCGCGCCGGGTCCGCTGCGCGGCACCCGGCCTACGGCGGGATCCGAGCAGCCGCGCGTAGGGCGGGTTCCGCGTAGCGGCCCGCCGGAGCCCAGCGGCCGCGCGCAGGGCGGGTTCCGCGCTAGCCGGCCCGCCGGGAACCCGTCTGCCACTCGCACGCGACCGTCAGGCGGCGCGATGCATCTCCGCCGCGGGCGCAGCGACCGCGCGCAGCGCGCGCACGTGGGCGCGGGCCAGGTGGTAGACCGCCACGCCGTAGACCCCGCCGCTGGTCGACAGCGCGGCACGGACGAGCGACGCCCCCGGACCCACCAGGAACCCCTGCGCTAGTTCGAGCACGATGGCGAACAGCAGTGCCGCCGGTACGAGCAGGCGGAGGTCTGAGACGAGACCAAGTTCGCGGCGGCCGCGCCACTCGGCCATCGCGTATCCGAGCAGGGTGAAACCGGCCACCTGCTCCAGCAGCAGGAGCAGGTCGACGATCCCGGCATTGTTCAAGCGGTTGGCGAAGCCGAACGCGCCGTGCCAATCGGTGACGCCCCGGAACGGTGGCCACAGCGCGGCGATGACGAGATAGAGCACGAACAGCGGCAGCACGCGCCGCAACGTGTCGACTTCGAAGCGCTGCTCCGGCGAGGTGTTGGCTTGCCGCGGCCTCAATTGCCACCAGGTGAGGAGGGCGACGCACAGCGCCGACGCCGCAAACGTGCGCGGGGACGCTGCCAGCGCCGGGAACGCGCCGACGGTGAACCAGAGGGTCGCGAGCGGCGGGACGGCGCGGGCCTGCAACGTCGCGCCGCCGTCCCAGTGATGCCGGTGCAACGCGACCAGGACGATGGTGCCGGTGCAGCCAAGCAGCAACGTCACCGCGCTGCGGCGCACGTCGTCGACGACGCCAACGCTGCTCAGCCACAGTTGCGGCACCAGCAGGTAGAGCAACCCGACGAGCGGCATGTCGAGGCCGATGCGGCCGACCAGGCGCGGATCCCACACGGCCCAGCGGTCGAGGCGGTCGCGCAGCCAGACGCCGAGCAAGGCACCCGCGGTGTTGGTGGCGACATCCACCGGAGACACGTAGCGGCCGCGGATGAAAATCTGTGCGATCTCGATCGCCAGGCTGAAGGCGCCACCGAAGGCGACCGCCTGCCAGCCGCGCCGCCCCGGGCCGCGGTGCAGGCTCCTGACCAGGAACCCGATTGGCAGAAACAACGTGATGTTGGCGACGATGTCCCGCGGCACCATCATCAAGGAGATGCGGAGCGGTCGCGGCGCGAAGTCGAACGGGCTGAGGGTGATGACCAGGGTCACCAGCAGGAAGTAGCCGAGCAGCGCGATCGCCAGCGGCGCAGCCGTCCGCTCGTAGCCGTAAGTCGAGCGGGATGGGAGGTCCGCCATCCAGGGGAAATCGGCATGCGCCGGCAGAACTGGAGTTGGCCGGGCTGGCGTGTCCCGATCATCCGCGCAGCGCCGGCGCGCGATCGAGCGGACAGATCTTTGACGCCGCTCCTGAAGCCGCCGACAATCCAGGCATGTTCAGCTCAAGTGACCTGGCGGCGCGAATCGACCGGGCCGAAGGGCGGCTCTGCGCGGCGGTCGCCCATGAATCTGCCGGTGAGGTGATCGAGATCGGCGGCGGGGTCGCAGTGCTGGCGGGACCGCAATCGCCCACCAACAAGATGATCGGCATCGGGTTCACCGCTCCCCTCGAAGCCGCCGCGCTCGCCGCTGTCGAGCGGCAGTTCGCGGCGCGCGGCGCCGCTCTGCAGGCCGAGGTGTCCACCCTGGCCGATCCGGCCGTGCATCAGCAGCTGGTGAGCCGCGGGTATCTGCCTGGCGGATTCGAGAACGTCCTCGGCCACCCGCTCAGGATCGGCGTCGCCGCCGTCTCCGGCGATGCCGTCGTCGAGCAACTCTCCCCCGCGGACGTGCCCCTGCTGGCGGAGGTGATGGCGACCAGCTTTGCCAATGCCGATGTCGGCGGGGTCGGCGGGGACACGACCCCGCCACCGGACGAGATTCGCCGGTGGTTCGCGCTGACGATGCGGGTGGCCGGGTTCCGCGGCTACGTCGCGCGGCTGGATGGCGACATCGTCGGCGGCGCGGTCATGCGGATCGATCAAGGCGTGGCCCAGTTCAGTGGCGCCGCGACGCTGCCGGCGTGCAGACGGCGCGGCGTGCAGACGGCGCTGCTGCGCGCGCGTCTCGCTGAAGCTGGCGCCGCCGGCTGCGATGTCGCGGTGGTGGTCACGCAGCCCGCGTCGAAGTCACAGCAGAACGTGCAGCGCGAGGGATTCTCGCTGCTCTACTCGCGGCAGCTGCTGATCAAGGCTGCGCCTGCCGGCTGAGACTGCCGGCTGAGCCATGCGGAGCTCTCCTCCGTTTGTTGCGGTGACGCAGGTGTTGTCGAGCGGCAACGAGATGCCCGCGAGGTTATCGCGCTTTCGCATCGATGAGGCTGACGGCCATGCCGACCACCACGACCGCAACCGCGCCGACGACGTTGTGCCACAGGAAGGCGATGTTGGTCGTGCCCGCCACCCAACCGACGGAGGCCATGCCGGCAATCAGGCCAACAAACGCGCCGTTGCCGGTTGCGCGCGGAAACGCCACCGCCAGGATGAAGACACCGAGGATCGAGCCGTAGAAGAACGAGCCGAAGCGGTTGACCACTTCGATGAGCGAGCCGAGCTCCGCCGCCCAGACGGCCACGGCACAGGCAAAGAGCCCCCACGCGCCGGTCGCGGCCTTCGAGACGCGCAGGTAGTGCGCGTCGGACGCGTCGGGCCGGAAGCGCCGCTTGTAGAAATCGATGACCGTCGCGGTGGACAGTGAGTTCAACTCGCCGGCAATGGTGTCGGTCGCCGCCATCAGGATGGCGACGATCAGCATGCCGATCAGGCCGATGGGAAGCTGCGTCAGGATGAACGTCGGGATGATGTAGTTGACGTCGGTGAAGGTGCGGTCACCGGTCGTCTCGCGCACGAGCGCCGTTGCCTGGTCGCGCAACCCTTCGACCGTGGCGTTCCGCTCGACGAAGGTCGCCCGCGCGGCCGCCAGGCTCTGCTGATCGTCGCCATGCCGTGCCGCGGCGAGCGCCGCGCCGGCAGTCCGCCGGGCATCGAGTGCGGTGCTGAATTCGGCTTCGAGGCCTGCATACTCGGCCGCGGCGGGTCCTTGCTGCAGCCGCTCGACCTGCACCTTGTTGAACATGAGCGGCGGCGTGTTGAAGACGTAGAAGACGAACACGAGGATGCCCAGTACCAGCACGAGTACCTGCAGCGGAATCTTCCAGTAGGCGCTCATCAGCAACGAACGCTGCGCCTCCTCCTCCGAGCGAGCGGTGAGGTAGCGCTGCACCTGGCTCTGGTCGGTGCCGAAGTAGGAGCAGAACAGGAACAACGCGGCGATCGTGCCTGACCAGAAGGTGTACTGGTTGGTGAGGTCCCACGAGAAGTCGAAGCTCTGGAGCCGTCCGGTCGCGGCGGCGATGCCAAGGCCGTCAGTGAGGCCGATACCGGGGGGCAAGCCGAGTACCGCCGCCGTGATCATCGCGAACAGGCCGATGACGATCAGGCCCATGATCTTGACGTCGGTCCAGGTCACCGCCTGGACGCCGCCGAACATGGTGTAGACGACTGCGGGCATGGTGATCGCCAGTGCCGTGGCGGTCAGGTCCCAGCCGAGCACGAGCGACAGCACCACCGCTGGTGCCGAGACGACGGCGCCGACCGACATGCCGCGCGAGAGCAGGAACAGCAGGCTGGTGAAGCTGCGCGTCTTGCCGTCGAAGCGGCGCTCGAGATACTCGTAGGCGGTATAGACGCCGGAGCGGTAGAAGAACGGTACCAGTGTGACGCACAGGATGATCATGGCGACGGGCAGTCCGTAATAGAACTGCACGAACCGCAACCCGTCGTCGTAGCCCTGGCCTGTGGTGCCGATCATGGTAATGGCGCTCAGTTGCGTCGCCATGACGGAGATGCCCGCCGCCCACCATGGGATGCTGCGGTTCGCCAGGAAGTAGCCCTCGATCTCGTGGCTATCCTTGGTGCGCTTCAGCCCATCGAACACGATCCAGGTGGTGAAGCCGACCAGGATGGTCCAGTCAATCCAGTGCATGCGAGGACACCTCTCCGAGTGAACATGTGCAGCCGCCGCCCATCCGCGGTCGGAAGCGCTGCACGAGGCTACTACGGTCCAGCGGCGATCGTCTCTCCGGGCGCGGCAGCCGCGCGACGAACTGGCGGTCCACGCCGTAGGGCGGTTCCGCGAAGCGGACCCGCCGGCGCCGTGGGGCGAGTTTCTCGACGGACCCGCCGACGCCGTAGGGCGGGTGCCGCGCAGCGGACCCGTCGGCGCCGTAGGGCGGGTGCCGCGCAGCGGACCCGCCGCAAGCGTTTCCGCGGCGACCCGACGTGGCGCGACGGTCGCGGCAGGGCGCCGGTCGCGGCCTCCGGCTCGACGACGCGGAAAATCGCCGGCGGCGGCTCGAAGACAATCGCCTCGTGAGCGACGATGCGCGCCAACGGAGTGGGACCGTCTGCGTGAAACAGCCGCCGCCGCGATTTACCCTGCTCCGCCGGTCGCGTCGCTCGCAGTCGGCCGCCGCCCGCCACCCCGCCGCGCCCGCCGCGCGTGCGCCGGGCGTGTTCGTAGCCCTAGGGTGGGTGCCGCGTTAGCGGACCCGCCGGCACCGTGACGACAGCGGGGCGTTTTCGACAGCCATACGCCTCCGGCTCAGGTTGCGCGACGGTATCGCGCTTCCGCGATGCAAAAGCAGCCGTAGAGGAACAAGCCGATGGCGACCACCCACAGGCCGGCCTGTCCCCACGCCTGTTGCGAAACGACCTGCAAGGCGCCGGAGATCCCGACCGGTTGGTTCGGATCCTGATCGATGGCGGCAAACACGAAGAACACACCGACGATGGTCAGGACGATCGCCCGGGCGGCGTATCCACATTGGCCCGAGTGTTCGACCACCGTCCTGAGGCCGCCGAGCCGCGCGACATCGAGCCGCCGCATGAACTTGGCGTGCCAGGCATGGGCAATGAGCTGATGGACGGCCATGGCGACGACGAGCAGTCCGACCAGGCCAACGAGCCAGTCGCCGCCTGGCCAACTCATGACCACGGCCGCAGCGCGATCGCCCGATTGTTCTCCGCCGTCGCCGCCGGCACCGAGGGCACTGCTGCCCCAGCGTGCCGCGAGCATCCGGAGAGCGGTGGTCGCCACCGCGAAGTAAAGAACGGCCTTACCAGCGTAGATCGCCCGCTCCTTGGCCTTGCTGCCCTGGACCGGGTCGCCGGTGAAGGTGATGATGGCTTGCCAGGCGCCCAGCGCGAACAGACCGAACGTGAGCAGCGCCAGGAGCCAGCGGCCGTACGGCTGGCTTGCCACGAGTTCGATCGCACCGACTTTGCTCGCGCTCTGCGTGCCGGCGTTCCCTGCGGCCACCTGCACGGCCAGCAGTCCGAGCGCGCAATAGAGCACCCCTTTGGCGGCCAGTCCCGACCGGCCGAGCGTGGCGCGCCAGTCCGCCTGGGCGGCCGCGGCTCTCGCCTGCTTGCCGGCCGCCCGCGCCGCCCGCGACGCCGTGCGGTCAAGCGACACTGTTCTCTCCGTTGTTCAGACGCTCGCGTTTCATGCCCATCCCCAGATTATGCCCGGGTGTTCATCCGGTCGGACTGTCCTGACGTTTTCTCTTCCTTCTTCCGGTGGCGGTGCTTACCATCGCGGACCGGCCGAACGGGACGGGTGGTCATCGCGACGTAATCTCCGTTGCGGCGCGAAGTGCCAGAGCCGGCGCACGACTCGCGGTGCTGCCGTCCAAGGTGTGGAGAGAGAAACCATCATGGCCGTTCACCGCAGTCACCCTCCGGCGCGGACGCTCGGAGGGGACCTCGATCTCGATCAGCTGAAGCGACATGCCAGCAGGCTGCTGGACGGCTTTCGTGCCCAGCTACCGGAGGCGATGGTGGAAGTCACCGCGCATCATCCTGCTGCGACGCCGGAGACGTTCTCGCTGGACGACGCGCATCTGGTAGTGGCGCGGTCCTACGGCGTCGAGAGCTGGTCGAAGCTGCGGGCAGCGCTCGACGGCGTCACCACGACGCGGCTGCATGAGGCGGTAGAGAGACGGGATCTGGAGGCGGCTCGTGCGCTGCTCGCGCGGCGGCCCGAGATTGTCGACCTGATGCGCAGCGGACCGGCCGGCTTCGAGATCCGCCCCCTGCACATCGCGGTGATGCAGCGCGACGTCGAGATGACGCGGCTGCTGCTCGGGGCCGGAGCGGACACGCGCGGCGGCATCTGGCCGAACCGCGACGCCACCAGTCCGCGCACCATGGCCGAGGATCGCGGCTACGGCGAGATCGTCGCCATGATGTCGGCGCAGGAAGACGCCAGAGGTGCCGTGACTACGAGCATCGGCAGCGACGGCTTCCGTCGTCTCCGGCGCGCGATGATGACCGGCGGCGAGGAAGCGGTCATCGCGGCGTTCGAGTCGGAGCCTGCGCTTGCCGACAGCTGCTCCCCCGACGGCGTGACGATGCTGCACCGGGCGGCACGGCTAGGTGCACTGCGGGTGGCGGCATGGCTGCTCGACCACGGGGCAGACGCGAACCGGAGGTCACATCGGGACTTCTGGGGAACCGACGGGCGAACACCGCTGGAGTGTGCCGCGTACGAAGCTGTCGAGGAGCCGTCGCGACGAGTTGCGGGTGAAGCGATGGCTGCGCTCCTCGTCGAGCGGGGTGCCGCGCTGACGCCGCTCGCGGCGGCAGCCCTCGGACATAGCGACTATCTCGCCTCGTTCCCGTTGGACTCGCTACAGGGAAAGGGCCTGCTGCAGGCAGCCGTGCGGGGCGACCGTCCCGTCGTGCTGCATCAGCTGCTGCAGCGAGGGCTCGACCCGGACGAGCGGACCCAGATCGGCCAGCGCGAGGATCAGACGTTCTCCGCGGGCGGGCCGCTGCTCGAGGCGGTCAACACTGGACGCATCGACATGGCCCGGGTGCTGCTTCAGCACGGCGCCGATCCGAACGCTCAGGTGTTCACGTCGGGCTCGGCAACCGCCGCCGCCTACAGTGGCGGATCGCCTCCAGGGCACAATCCTGATCCGGCGATGATCGCGCTGCTGGTAGAACACGGCGGCTGGCTCGACGCCGGGTCGGCGGGTTACCTGAGAAAGGCAGACCTCGTACGCCTCATGCTGGACGGGGAGCTCGACCCGCATCTGGACGCCCGCGGCGAGACGGTCGCAGAACAGATCCTGTGGAGCGGCGCGAGCAGCCGAAGCGCAGAGATCGTGCGCATGGCGCTCGAGCGCATCGACTGGCGGCGGGATGACCCGCGCTGGTTCCGGATGCTGTGGCGCCCGCTGCCAGGGCACGAGGACCTGAACGAAACCGAACAGGCGGACTGCCGTGCCTCGTTCCGTCTCATTCTCGACCGCTGCGACCCGAACGTGCGGGCGGGGGGCTCGGGCCAGACGATGCTGCACGAGGTGATCGCGCGGGATCACGGTGTCGGTGTGTCGCTGGCCTCGATGCTGCTGGACGCCGGGGCGCGCACCGATGTGCGGGACGCCCTGTTAAGGATACGCCGCTAGGCTGGGCGTGTCGCTGGGGGCGCGAGGAACTGGTCGACCTGCTGCTGGCGCGGGGAGCCGATCCGGTTGAATCAGACGCCGAGCCGTGGGCGGCACCACTTGCCTGGGCGGAACGGCGTGGCCACGCAGGCATCGCTTCGATCCTGCGGCAGCGCCCTCGCCACAGCAACGATCCGTAGGGTGCCGCGAAGCGAACCGCCGCAAGCGACGCCGCGATGAACCCGACGTGGCGCGGCGGCCGCGCCATGATGCCGGTCGCGGCCTCCGGCTCGGCAACGCGGAAAATCGCTCGCCCCGGCTGCTCGCACGACGCTGATATCCTGAAGAGTGCCCACGATCACGTGCCCGCTCTGTCGCAGAACCCTGGAGTCAGGGCCCGAGCACTGTCCGCATTGCCACATCCGCCTGCCGGGTGCGTCCCAGAAGAAGCCTCCTGTAGCGCCGAAGCCGCTGACGCCTCGCTCGCGCAAGCCGGCGACGGGCCAGGCTCCAGCGACACTGCAATGCCCGGCCTGCGCACATCCGGTTCCGCGCGACGCGCGCTGGTGCAGCTGGTGCAAGTGGCCATTGAACCGCGGCCCGTCGCAGCCTTGACCAGGAATCTTGCGATCACCACGGCACTGCTCACGAAGCTGCCACCCCTGCCGCGCCGGCACGGCGAACCGTGAACAGAACGCTCGACGCTGCCGCTGATTGCCGGACCGGTTCGCGAACCGCGCTGGGTCTCCAGGGCAGCCCCGCCACCTGTCCGGCGATGCTCGGCACACGCCACGCATCAGCCTGGCGACGCGTGAGTCCCGCGTGCTGCGATGGACGGCAGGTCCTGGACATTCCAGGCGACGAAGTCGACGATGAACGCCAGCAGCACCGGCATACGCTGTCGCGGCGGCTGCAGGCCGGTGATGATGATGCCGAGCAGGTGCGCGACGAGGAACCGGAACGCCATGTCCCACAGCTGTTCGAGTTCGTAGTCCAGGAAACAGGTCGGCACCTGCGGGGTGAACGAGAGGTTGAGCAGGTCGGCGGCGGCAAGTCGCGGTGGAGACAGACAGCGACGCGTGGCGGGCTGGAGCTGGTCATGCGATTTCCCCGTCAGCTGAGAAATGCAGCGCCACCCAGGCCGGTGACAGCCTTGCGCCGGCACTGGCGTTCTTATATTCCGTCGCTCGGTGCGAATACAACCAGTAGAGGATGCAACTGCACACCTGGGCGACACGCATGCCCGGCCCGCTCCGGGCTTGAGTGATATTGCAGGTGCACTCAGTGCAGGCGTCGGCTGCGGAGTTCCGCCTCGCCGGCGTCGATGAAGGCACGGTAGCCGTCTGGGTCGATGAAAGGCTCCGCTGCGCCGTTCGCCGCGGCGCTGGCGACGAACTTGCGATACCTGCCCCACCATCGCGCGTGGCACGTCACCCAGATATCAACGGCAAGGCCTCGGAGCACCGCGAAGCTGCGCTCCAGGTCGGCTTGTTGCTCCGGGTATTGGGATGTGGCCAGCCGCCCCAGATCGCACGCGCTCACGACGTTGAGCACGCGGTTACGGTCACGAACCTGGAACGACCAGGAGGTGCAGCCGCGCGTGTGGCCACCGGTGATGTGCGCGGTCAGTGCGAGTGGTCCGAGGCGAATGGTGTCGCCATCCTTGAACTGGTGGTCGACCTTCATCGGCGTGTAGCCGACGATCCCGAGCCAGGCAAGGGCTCGGAGCGGCAGAATGCCGTCCGGGTCGTCGCCGCCGGAGGCGAGGGTATAGGCACTCGCTTCGCTCGCCCACAGTTCGGCGCCAGACGCCCGCTGGAGCACGCCGAGCCCGCCGGCATGGTCGGGATGAGGCTCTGAGTTCAACAGCACTCTGACGTCCTTGACGTCGAAACCAAGCTTCGCGATGTTCGCCATGACCAGTCGCGCTGTCGTGGGATAGCCGGCGTCGAGCACGACGTGCCCCTTGGGCCCGGTGATGAGAAAGGCCGACGCATCGGTGGCGCCGACGTAATAGAAGTTGCCGGCGATGCGGAATGGCTCGGCAGGTCCCTGCCCGCCGATTTTGGTCGCGTTCATCCACCTGCCGAGGAGGATCAAGGCAAGAACGCCGAGCACCCCGCATCCGGCCAGGACGCGTCCCGTTGTGAGATAACGCACGTTCGACCTCCGCGCCCAGGATCCTCGTTCGCGGCCGCTGAGTCTTCAGGGTTCGTTGAGCATCGCGTGAGATGTTCGTGACGTCGGGCCGGATCCTGGGGGCGCAGCCGCTAGACCGGCTAGCCCTGGACAGGCCGTGCCGCGGACGAGCGTCAACGCCCGCCAACTGCCGAGCTTTCCGGAAACAGGCGGGCTCAGATTCCGCATCGCTTGGCGCTCGAACCGAGCAACGTCACTTCGGAGCCGCGCCGTGGCGCCGCTGGATGTCTGCGACGGAGCTGGCGACGAGTTGCTCGAGCACCGTGGCGTCGAGATCGGCCAGCCTCTTGAAATACAGGCAGGATTTGCCCGCCCGGTACCTGCCGAGCCTGGAGAGCGACGCCTGCTGTCGATCTCCTGCGGCAGTCAAGTAGACGACCAGTTCGCGACCGCGGATTGCAAAGCCGGTCAATGGTGCCTCCCCGCGGCGCCCGCTCTCGTAGGTGTAGTGGTACGAACCAAAGCCGACAATGCTGGGCCCCCACATCCTCGGCCTGTGCCCGGTGACCTTCTCGATCAGGGCCATCAACTCGTAACAGTCACTGCGTTGCTGCTCACTGGCCCGGTTGACGATGTAGTCCGCGACGCTGGCGTCGGTAGCTTTCGTCTTGTTGTCGGCCATCGGGGTGCTCCGTCTCGCAAGAAGCCGCCGCCCGAACCACAACGATGGCTGGCATCTTGCGGCACTTCTTGCTCTTCGGTGGATCGGCCTTGCGCCTACTTCCTCCACTGGTCAGCGACGCCTCAGTCTCTCAGATTCGGGATGTATGATTCGCGCCGAGGCGCCATGCTGGAACTTTTTCTCGCGTTGATTGACCGCGTACTCGCTTTGGCCAAGACTCGGTCTGAGAGCAACGACAAGTGGCTCGCCTTGATCACGTCGCTCCACGCCGAGCTGATTCAGGTTCATTCCAACTACCTGGCGTTTCTGGAGCACGCCAGGCTGGATCTCGAGTCCGGGGCACCAGTCATGGCTGTCATCGGCACACTATCCGAGCGTCGCCTCGAGATGGAGGCGGCCAGAACTTCGCTGCGCGCTGTGACCAACCAGCTTGCAGAGACGACACGGGACGGACCGGATTCTCGGAACGACTTTTTCATGCAGCTGCGTGGCTACTTCGACTTTGCTGCGCGCGGCACCGTCAGCTCAAGCGCCGCGACAAGTCTCATTGAGCAGATGCAGGAGATGGCGATGATAAGCCCGCGTCGAGTCTCGGCGGAGTTTCAGTACTTGATCAGTCGCACGCTGAAGGACCTTCGGAGCCGCTTCGATGGCGTGGCCGCCGCCTACGCTGCGATCCAAGCAAAGGCTATGTGACGTTCGCGGTGTTGAGCTATCGCGTGCGCGAACCAGGTTGACGGCGCCGAGTCCGAGGTGTACTCGTGGCCGGCGACCCGCAGCGCACGGGCAAGAACATCAGGCGTGAGCCAGCAATCGGCGTCAGTGAACAGGCGCCACGCGCCGTTGGCGACCCTAGCGCCGACAGCGCAGGCGTGACACTTCCCGAGTTGCGCCAGAATGCGGCGCACCGTCTCCTCCAGCCTGGCCGCTTCGTCACGAGCTGCCACGACAACGGAACAATGCACCGAGCCGTTGGTCGAGGCCATCCGGCGGTGCGGCGGAAACGCCGCGAGTGGTCGGGCAACGAGTAGGCGCCTTGTGTCTACAAGCCCCTCAGCGCCGGTGGCTGGAGTGCCAGCCGTTCAGCGACACGGTATCAACCCCGGAAGTACGGCGGCCTGGGGCGAGACGGAGCGTCGTTCGCGGAGTGCTCAGGATCCTGAAATGCGTGGCGCGCCCGGCAGGGATCGAACCTGCGACCCCCGGCTTAGAAGGCCGGTGCTCTATCCGACTGAGCTACGGGCGCGTGGAGAAGGACGCGTGCCGCCGGCGCGTCTCGATCCTGTCGGTCGCGTGTGCCGGCGCGGAAATGAAAGTATCGCACGCCACCGGATCGTCCTCCAGGCTCAGCGAGGACTGCGCGGCACCCGCCCTACGGTGAATGCTGCACGCGCGGCACCCGCCCGACGATTGCGCGATCTAGAACGAGCCGCCTGGCACGGCCTCGGGCACCCATGGGTCGCGGCGCACTGTCACGTCGTCGAACTGTCCGACCGCTTCTCCAGCAGGATTGTGGCTGGTGACGGCGATCCCGATGTAGATGTCCCCGGGCATCGCGATCGTCACCTCGCCGAGCGGAATCCACGAGATGAAGTCGGTGGAGTACCAACTCGAGAACCGGCTCCCCGCACGGGTGATGCGGAGCCAGAACCCGGGCTCGAACTCGCCCGGGGCGCTGCGGCCCGGCACCGCGCCGGCGGACGCCGCGGCGCCACCGGTCGTGCCGCGATACTGCAGCGCCGATCCCTTCGACGAAGATGACAGCGCATACACGAACTTCGATCCGGGGGCCAGGCTCTCGCGGAACATCAGCCCGGCCTTCGACCACTGGTCCGCCGTGATGATCTGGTTGAGCCGCGCGGTCATTGTCCCGTCGCCCTGCCAGCGCGTGTGAATGTAGGTGAAGTCGTCGGCGGTGCCCCAGATATCCCGGCCGGTGTTGAAGCCGCTGAAAAACGTGCCGTTGACGAACGAGCGGCCACTGCCGGGGCCGATCACGCTGGTCGACCAGGCGCGGATCGGTTCGAGGACGATGTTCGAGAAGCGCGCCGCCGCCAGCGCGCCATCACGGTGGCTGGTTACCGCCAGGCCGACTTCCACCATTTCGGGCAGGCCGGCGAGGACGAGCGTGCCCATGTGCAGCCAGCCACGCGCCATCGACGGCCGCATGAAGGCGTTGATGGTGCTGCCCTGCCGTGTGATGCGCAGGTAGACAGGCGCCGTCGCCGCCACCGATTGCACCTGCGTGCTGAGGCCGCCCGCAACCTGCCGGCCCTGGAAGGCCACACCCTTGTCGACCGTCGGCGTGCTGAAGATGAAGGCATGCTGTGCTGACGGCCCGATGCCGGCGCGGATCATCAAGCCTGCCTTCGTCCAGCGGTCGACGTTGTCGACCCTGTCGACGTGCGCCTCGAAGGTGAAGTCACCGGTCGCCGACCGGTGCACCCAGTGGAAGGCATCGGCCGCGCCCCAGACATCGCCGCCCGATCCGGTCACCGTCGCCGCGCCGAAGTCGCTGAAGCGGGTGCTGCCCGCCGCGCCCGGGCTGCCAACGTCGTTGCTGCTCCACCCCGCCACGAGCGGCTCGCGCGGCACGTACTGCAGGTGATCGAAGGTTGCGGTCGCCAGCGTCGAGCGGACGTGGCTGCTCACCGCCAGCCCGATCGACACGCCGCCTGGCGCCGTGAGCGTATCCGTGCCGATCAGCGTCCAGGGCGACGCCGTGTTCAGCCGATAGTAGGCGCTCACCTGGTCCGCGGCACGCACCAGCCGCAGCCAGACCGGACCGGCGATCGACGGACCCGGCGTACTGACGCTCGGCCCCCCGGCCACCCGGCGGCGCTGAAATGCCAGCCCCTTTTCTGTGGTCGGCGTCGCAAACAGCGACGCGTGAGGAGCGGTCGAACCGACACCATTGCGGATCATGAGGCCCGCCTTGGTCCAGCGGTCGACGTTCTGCACCGAGTTGACGTGCGCGATCAGCTCGAAGTCGCCGGCGACGACCGTCCAGACGTAGTGGAACTGGTCGTGTGAATCCCAGATGTCGGCGCCAGAACCTTTCACCGTGACGATCGAGCCGTCGTAGCTGACACTGCCAGGCACGCCGACGGCGCCGATGTCCGAGTTCTGCCAGCCAGGGACCGTCCCCCGCCCGGAAATGATGCGGAACTGCGGCGAGGTCGCGAAGTAGATGAGGCCACCAGTCGCGTTGTAGGCCTCGACGAGGAAACGGCCCGTGGCCGTGACAGGCCCTGGCGCGGTCCACGTGCACTGCGTCGCCGTTGCCGGCATCGCCGCGCACCCGGGCACCGTCGTCCACGTCTTGCCGTCGTCGACCGACGCACGCACGCGGAACGAGCGCACGCCGAACCGATCCATGTTGCTCGTCCAGGTGATGACGTGCGGTGTCGCTGTTCCGAGCACGGCATCGCGGCCTGGCCCGACCACCATGTAGGCGTCGGAGTTGCCATTGCTCGGCGACTGTACGATCGTCATCGTGTCGGACGCGGTGCCACCGCGGTCGTCGGTGACGGTCAACGTATAGGTGCCGCCACCCGACCCACAGAGCAGCGGCACGTTGCCGGACAAGACGCCGTGCTGATTGCGCCACTGGAAGCGCAACCAATCGTTGTCAGCATCTGTCGCGGAGCCGTCGAGCGGGATATCCGTCGAGCCTTGCGTCGTCTGATCGGGACCGGCACTGACCTGCGGCGCACGGTTGGGGACGGCAGGCCGGCCGAGCAGCACTGCGCCGGGCGACGTCACCAGGTCGAAGTAGCCGTCACCGTTCAAGTCGCCGCTGACCAGCGCGTGATGCGTGAGCTGATACTCCTCGTCGGTGTAGTTGTTGGTGCCGAGGCGGAAGGAGGCTTGGGTGCCGAGCGTGCCGTCTCCCCGCCCTGGCACGATGCTGACGCTGTCCCACAGGACACGGCCGGTGCAGAACGAGTCGTAGTACCGCGCTGACTGGCCGCCACTGGCGACATCGAGGTTGCCGTCGCGATTGAAGTCGCCGACCGCCACTGTCACCGTCGCGGTGCGGCCACCGACGCCGATCGGATAGGTCACGTCCGCATCGAACGTACCGTCGCCATTGCCGAGCATCACGTGCACGTCGCCCGGGCTCTCACCACTCTCACTGGTGTAGCTGGTAATGGCGATGAGGTCAGGGTTGCCGTCCTTGTTCAGGTCACCGGCAACGAGATTCTGGATGCTGTTCAACGACAGGGTCACCGGCGGCGCCACCGCGAAGAGGAAGCCGCCCTGGTTCAAGAGCACGTCGATCGGCGCGAAGGGCCGCAGCACCGCAAGGTCGCTCCGGCCGTCGCGATTGAAATCCGCGAACGCGGCAACATAGCCTGACGCCGCCGACAACTCGTAGGGCGCGCCGAACGTGAAGTCGCCGTGACCGGGATAGAGCGACGAACCGAGCAAGAGGTCGACCTTGCCGTCATTGTTGAAGTCTGCGGCGATGGTGGCGTAGGGGAACTCGGGGTCGAGCGGCACGCTGGGCGTGGCCGGCATCTGGCGCAGCGCCCCGAACGTGCCGTTGCCGCGGCCAGGCAGGATCGCGATCGTGCCGACGAGCACGTCCTGGTGGCCATCGTTGTTGAAGTCGGCCACCGCCAGCGGCGATCCAGGGACGCCAAGTGATGCCGGCGGTGCAAAGGTCCCGTCTCCGGCGCCGAGCGCAATCACCAGGTCGGTGGCCGGTGGCCCGATCAGGCGAGCGCCTCCGATCAGATCCGCCCGGCCATCTTCGTTGAAGTCTGCAACCTTGTTGTTGTCGGAGAAGCGCGGAAGCTGGCTGACCGACACCGATGGTCGCGGCGGCGACTGAGCCTCGACAACCAGGGGAATGAGCACAGCCATAACGGACAAGGCTGCAATGAAAGGCGACGCGGAACGGGTCTGCTGTCTGCTCACGGCAGCCGCGCTGCCAATCGGGTGCCACGGTCCCTGCACCGCTTCACCGACGGCAACGAACCGGATCCGTCTTGGCACTCCCGGGTTTCGGGCAGTATTCGCGTCCCGCCTCGCGCTTCGCGCTCACGACCGAGCCCATTCGGTTCGAGCGCCCTCGCATACGGCGGCAGTGGCGGCGCTAGAAGGCGCCGCCCGGCACTGGCTCCGGGATCTGCGGGTGGTGCCGCAGGTTGAGGTCGTCGAACTGGCCGACCGCCTCGGCGCCCTCGTTGTGGCTCGTCACCGCGATGCCGACATAGATCTCGTTCGGCATGGCGATGGTGACCTCGCCCAGCGGTGTCCAGGCGATCTGGTCCGTCGAGAAGAAGCTCGTGAACACGTTGCCCGTTCGCGTGATGCGCAGCCAGAACCCCGGCTCGAACTCGCCGGGCGCGCTGCGCCCGGGCGCTGCGCCAGCCGAAGCCGCGGCCGCCCCGGTCGCGGCACGGTATTGCAGCGCCGACCCTCTCCCCGATGACGCGAGGGCGTAGGCGTATCTCGATCCCGCGGCGAGGCTCTCGCGGAACATCAGGCCAGCCTTCGACCAGTCATCGGCGGTGAGGATCCGGTTCAAGCGCGCCGTCAGCGTCCCGTCCCCCTGCCATCGTGTGTGGAGATAGCTGAAGTCATCCGCCGTTCCCCAGATGTCGCGCCCGGTATTCGCCGCGCCGAAGAACGTGCCGTTCCCCGACGCACCGCCCGCGCCTGGTCCAACGACGGTGGCGTTCCAGGTGCGCATCGGCTCCAGCACGATGTCCGAGAACTGCGCCGTCGCCAGCACGCCATCCTGATGGCTGCTCACCGCCAGACCGACCTCGACCGCCGCCGGCAACCCGGTCAGCGTGATGCTGCCCATGTGCAGCCACTGGCGCTCGCGGGTCGGACGCATGTAGGCGTTGATCAGGTTGCCCTGGCGCGTGATGCGCAGGTAGGTCGGCGGTGCCGCCGCCAGCGACAGCACCTGCGTGCTGTTACCGCCGGCGGTCGGCCGCGCCTGGAAGTCCACGCCCTTCTCCACCGTCGGCGTCCCGAAGATGAACGCGTGCTGCGCGGACGGACCGGTACCAGCGCGGATCATCAGTCCGGCCTTGGTCCAGCGATTCACGTTGTCGACGCTGTCCAGGTGCGCCTCGAACGTGAAGTCGCCCGTCGCCGTGCGGTGCACCCAGTGGAACGCATCCGCTGAGCCCCACACATCGGCACCCGAACCGGACACGGTCGCCAGCCCAAGATGCTCCAGCCGCGCACTGCCGACGGCGCCCACCGCCCCGACGTCCTCATTGCTCCACCCGGGCACCTGCGTCGTGCGCGGGATGATCTGCACACCCTCGAACGTCGCGGTCGCAAGCGTCGAGCGCACGTGACTGGAGACGGCCAGGCCAACCATCGACGCACCCGGCAGCGTCTGCGTCCCGATCAACGTCCACGCCGACGTGGCGTTGACGCGATAGTAGGCAGTTACCTCATCACCGCTGCGCACCAGCCGCAGCCACACCGGCGAGACGATCTTCGGCCCGGCGGTGCTGACACTCGCGCCGTTGAAAACCGGGCGCCGCTGGAACGCCAGCCCTTTCTCGGTGGTCGGCGTGGCAAACAACGACGCATGCGGCGCCGTCGGGCCGACGCCGCCGCGAATCATCAGTCCTGCCTTCGTCCAGTTGCTCGGCCCCTGCACCGACAGCACGCGCGCAATCACTTCGTAGTCGCCGCCGATGGTCGTCCACACGTAGTGGAACTGGTCCGACGGATCCCAGATGTCCGCGCCGGAGCCCTTCACCGTGACGAGACGACCGTCATACGTCACGCTGCCCGGCACACCGACACTGCCGATGTCGTGATGCTGCCATCCGGGCAGCGAACTCTGTCCGGCGACGACCGAGAACTGCGCCGAAGTCGACAGATAGACACGTGTGCCGGCAGCGTTATAGGCCTCGAGCAGGATTCGCCCGCGCGAGGTGACGGGTCCCGGTGCAGTCCACGTGCAGGACTTCGCGGTCGCCGGAAGGTTGGTGCAGCCGGCAATCGGCGTCCAGGTCCGGCCGTCGTCCGAAGAGGAGAACAGCCGATACGAGGCGACGCCGAACTGGTTCATGTTGTTGTCTGGCCAGGTCAGCGGGTACGGCGTCGCAGTGCCGAGGACTTCGCCGCGGCCCGGACCCACTTGAAGGTAGGCGGCGATGCCGTCGGGCGTGGTCGGCACTGCGTAGACCGTCATCGTGTCGGTGCCGGTTGCCCCTTGGTCGTCGGTGACGGTCAGGGTGTAGGTGCCGGGCTCCGCGCCGCACCCGTACAGGCACGCGACTGGCGAACAGGCCATCCTGATTGCGCCATTCAAAACGTAACCAGTCGTTGTCGGCATCGATTACCGTGCCGTCGAGCGGCGTATAGCCGCTGCCACCCTGCATCGTCTGATCGGGGCCGGCGCTCACTTGCGGCGCCCGGTTCGGCACCGCGGCCCTGCCGAGCAGCACCGCGCCCGGCGACGTAACCAGATCCGTGAAGCCGTCGGCGTTCAGATCGCCGCTCACCAGGGTGCGGTGCGTCAGCTGGTACAGTTCGTCGGTGTAGTTGTTGGTGCCGAGGCGGAAGGATGCCTGGCTCCCCAGGGTCCCGTCGCCCCGCCCCGCGGCAATGCTGACGCTGTCCCACAGCACGATGCCAGTCCAGAAGGTGTCGTAGTAGCGCGCCGATCGCCCGCCGCTGGCGACGTCCAGATGGCCGTCGCGGTTGAAATCACCGATAGCCACGGTCACCGCCGCCAGCCGGCCGCGGACCCCGATCGGATACGCCACGTCGGTGGCAAAGGTGCCATCGCCCCGGCCAAGCAGCACGTGCACCTGCCCCTCGCTGTCACCACTCTCCGAGTTGAAGCTGGTGACGGCGATGAGGTCCGCCTTGCCGTCCTTGTTCAGGTCACCGGTGGCGAGACTCTGGATGCCGATGCTCGTCAGCGTCACCGACGGCGCGGTGGCGAAAAGAAACGCGCCCTGGTTCACCAGCACGTCGATCGGTTCGAACGGTCGCATCACCGCCAGGTCCTTCCGGCCGTCGCCATTGAAGTCGGCCGCGACGGCGGCGTAACCGGACGCGGCAGCCAGGTCGTATGGCGCGCCAAAGGTGAAGTCGCCGCGCCCGGAATACAACGACGCACCGATCAGCAGGTCCACCTTGCCGTCGTTGTTGAAGTCTGCCGCGACCATCGCGGTTGGAAATTCATCATCGTTGGGGTGGCGCGGCGTCGCGGCCGTGTGCCGTGCGGCGCCGAAGGTGCCGTTGCCCCGGCCAGGCAGAATCGATATCGTGCCGACGACGACGTCCTGGTGACCGTCGTTGTTGAAATCGGCGACGGCGAGCGGAGCTGCCGCGACCCCCATCGACGTCGCCGGCGCGAAGGTCCCGTTGCCGGCGCCGAGCGCCAGGATCAGATCCACTGTCGGCGAGGCGAACACGCCGGCCGCGCCGATCAAATCGAGGCGGCCGTCTTCGTTGAAGTCCGCGATCGTGTTGTTGTATTGGAATCGCGGCAGCTGAGTGACGGACACCGACGGCCGCGGCGGCGTCTGCGCCTCGCCAAGGACGGGCACGAGCACAGCCATAACGAACGCGGCTGCAACGAATCGCGACGGCAGACAGGTGTGTAGTGGGGGCACGGCGGCCGCGCTGCCAATCCAGTGCCACGACTTGGGCGTGCGACTGCTTCCGCCGGCTGCCAGGCTGCCGGTGAAATGGCAATTCTCTGCTCAGAATACCCACCTGGCGCGCCTGGTGCGTCACGGCGTTCCGTCGCGCGACGTAATCTAGAATCGAGCAGAGGGATCCGCACCGCAACGCACTGACGACGTGACCACAACGCCGCGCGCCTGGGCACCAGGCGACCACCTCACCCATCGATCCAATCCCGAACTCGGGATCGGCCGCGTCTCCGCCTTGGAGGGACGCGCCCTGGTGGTCGATTTCCCCGGCACCGGAACGACGCTGCGCCTGGCGGCGAACACCGACGCCCTCGTGCCCATCGATCTCGGGCCCGGCCGGCCGGTGCGCCTGGTCGCAACCGGCGAAGAGACCGCCATCGTGTCGCGCTTGGACGACGGCAGATTGCAGCTCGCCAATGGCGTCAGCGCAGCGGCCCAGGAGCTCTGGCCGATAGAGCTCGAAGGCACGCTGCTCGATCGCCTCGCCACCGGTAACGTCGACGATGCACGCGACTTCCTGATTCGGCTGGATCTGCTGCACCTGCTGTCGCTGCGCGAGGCCGGAGGTCTGGGCTCGTTCCTCGGCGGGCGCGTGCGGCTCTTCCCGCACCAGCTCCATGTCGCCGAGCGGGCCACGGCGACGGACCCTGTCCGGTGGCTGCTGGCCGACGAAGTCGGCCTGGGCAAGACGATCGAAGCGTCGCTGATCCTCAATCGCCTGGTGCATGCCGGCCGGCATCGAGCGCTGCCTGGTGGTGGTGCCGGAGGCGTTGACCGTCCAGTGGCTCGGCGAACTGTGGCGCAAGTACCACCAGGTCTTCACGCTGCTCGATGCGCCGCGGCTTGGCGATGTCGCGCGCGATTTCGGCGAGGGCTTCAACCCGTTCGACGTGCACCGCCGCGCGGTGATCGCGCTCGAGACCCTGGTCGAACAGCCTCAGCTCACCGGCCACGCCGTTCGCGCCGGCATCGACCTGCTCGTGGTCGACGAGGCGCAGCGGCTGCGCCGCCCGCCCGGGCACCCGGGTGATCCGAACTGGCGTGCGGTTGCGCCGGTCGCCGCGCTCGGACGCCACGTGCTGCTGCTCAGTGCGACACCGCTTGAAGATGACGCGCATGGCTTCTTCCGGTTGCTGCAGATGCTGCGGCCGGCGGATTTTCCCGAGGACACGAGCTTCGACGCCCGCCTCGCGACCGGCGAGCCATTGCCGCCCTGCACCAGCGCGACGCGGCGCAGCGACATCGGCGGCCTGCCGCCGCGGATCGGCATCCCTGTCATCCTTGACGCCGCCGGCGCCTGGGACGCCCGCAACGCGGTCGAGCGCGAGGTCCGCCACGCCGCCGCGTCCCATGCTGTCGCCAGGCGGCAGAAGATCGATCGCATCCGACGGACCCTGGCGTCGGGCGCGGCATTGGCCGCGGTGCTCGGGCCGGAGGAGCAGGAATTGCGCCGCCACGCGGAGGCGATCGATGCCCTGGACCCGCGGGTCGATTGGCTGGCATCGGAGTCTCCGGCCTGGCGCGATGCCGGCGAGAAGACGCTCGTCTTCGTCGCTCACCGCGACACGCTGGAGATGCTGCGCACGGCGCTCAGCCATCGCGCACAGTTGGCGACCGGCGTCTTCCACGAGGAGCTGTCGACGGCTCGGCGCGACACCGAGGTGGCCCGCTTCCGCGAAACAGATGGCCCAAGCCTGCTGATCTCGACCGAATGCGGTGGCGAGGGACGCAACTTCGAGTTCTGCCGGCGTCTCGTGCTGTTCGACCTTCCCTGGAAACCGTCGGTCCTCGAGCAGCGCATCGGCCGCCTCGACCGCATCGGTCGCCGCACCCCGGTCGAAATCGTCTACTTCCGGCCGGCGGCCGGCATCGGTGCCGACGTCGTGCGGCTGTTCGAAGCCGTTGGCGTCTTTCGCGAACCGCTGGCCGGCCTCGAGCCGCAACTGGCGCACGTCGAACCTGCCATCGAGGAGATCGCGCTCGTTCCTGACGCAGCGCTGACCGACCAACGCCTCCGATCGTTGCTGGCGGAGGCCGACGCAGCGCGCAGCCGGATCCGGGAAGCCGCCTATCAGCAGCTGCATCGCGACCGATACCGGCCGGAACTCGCCGAGAGCATCCTCGCCCGAGTCCCGCCCGAACTCGATGCGCTGAACGAGAGCGTCGTCGTCCGTGCCTGCGCCCGCCTTGGCTTCCGCGTCGATCGGCTGCGCGGCCGGCGCCGCTTCGCGATCGAGTTCGGCAACGAGGCGCTGATCGACAGCCTGCCGGGCGTGGCGGGTGGCGCCAGCTTTGTCGGTTCCTTCGACCGCGAAGAAGCTGTCGAGGACGAGACCATCGATTTCTTCGCCTCCGGCCATCCGCTGGTCGAAGGCGTGTTCGCCTACTTCGACGACAGCACGCACGGCCGGGTGGCGCGATTCGAGATGATGGTGGGCGCGCAGCGCGGCGACGGACTGGTGGCCATCTACAAAGAGGGCCCGGTCACCGAGGTCGTCGCCCTCGATGCGGCGGGACGCGTCCGCCCCGATTGGGCTGCTGCATTGCGGCGCCGTCCCTTGCGCGCCCGACGCCTCGCCGACGATCGCGGCGACCGCGAGTGGGTCGGCCGCGCACTCGAGCTCGGCGCGCGATTGGACCCGTCGCGCCGGCCCTACGCGGTTGCGTCGGTCCTCGTGCGGCCGATCTCGTAACCCGCCGGCACGGCGTTCGCCGGTGCCGTGGCCGGCTCTTGCCATAGTGCGGTGACGCACCCGACACAGCCAACCGTCACCGTCGCAGTGCTGGTTCACAAACGCTCGAGTACCTGCAGGGCCACTGGCGTGCGTGGCGGCCCAGGACGTATCTGAGGTCGTACAAGGCACGCAGCCGCGCCCGCGCGCGCCGGGAGACAGGAGGCTGTCCGGTTCCGAGGGACGCGCGGGTCAGCGCGATGTGGCGGCAGGCGCGGCTTGGACGATCGTGACCAGGACCCGCTGGCGGCCGAAACGCTTGGCCCGCGCACAGTCGGCGATGAAGACGTCAACCTCGCGGCCCTTCACCGCCGCCCCGGTGTCGGCGATGGTGAAGGTCTGCGCCCGCCGCGCCCCTGGCGGGACGAACCGGATCACCGTGCCGATCGGCAGCACCGCGGGATCGGCGGCGGCGGTGCCGCTGGCCGCCTGGGTACCGGACTTCGTCGTGCCGCCGTCGCAATATGCAGTCGCCATCATCGACATGGCGGCGGGCGTGCGCCGCCTCGATTGCGCTTCGGCGCTCGTGCCCGGGCCAACAGTCAGCGTCACGCCGAGTGTCGCGGCAAGTATGGTCAGCAGCGTGGTGGACAACGGCAGTGAATGGGACATCGCGTCCTGCTCTTGCCAATGTCGCGCCAGCCCGCCACCGCGGGAAGACCGTAGCTGCGGCCATAATCGAGGGATGAAGGAGCCGATCTATGCGGCAGCGCGGATGGTCGCGCCGGCCGTGTTCGCCCATTTCACCGACCATCTGGCGCAAGCGCGGGCGCGCGGCGAGACCCGGCTGGCCTCGCTGGCCGACGAGGAGATCATCGCGTCGCTGATCGACGTTGCGTTCTGGGCGAGTCTGCGGCGCGAGGAAGGCTACGTCCCGAAGATCTCGCTGGCGTTCGTCCGTCCGGATGAGTCGCCCTTTCCTCTCCTGTTCGCGCGGCCGCTGCCGCTCGACGCAAGCGCGTTGACGCGGGTGGCCCCGGCGGTCGAGCGGCCCGGCATCCACCTCGGGGTGATGCGCGACGGCATTGATCTGGTCGTCTGGGGCACGGTTCGCGCCGTGCCCAGTACTGCTGCGTTGTCGAGGTTGCCGAGCCTGGGCTCCTGGTGGTGAAGCACCATCGCGGCGAGGAGATGGCCAAGTTCGTCAACGTCGCCGTGCTGCAGGGTGATCAGATCAAGCTGGTGGATGAGCATGCGTCCAGCCTGCCCGACTGTCCCGACCTGCTCGCCTCGCTGCTGGGCTTCGATGCGCCATCGTCTTGGGCCGGGTCCCTCAACGTCCTGGTGCAGCTGGCGGTATCGATGCGGGCGCACCGGCGCGGCGGCCTTCTGCTGGTGGTGCCGGTCGCGAGCGGCGCATGGCTGAAGTCGGTGGTGCAGCCGATCCGCTACGCTGTCGCGCCCCCGTTTTCGCAACTGGCCCTGCTGGCGCGGGAGCAGCCGCGACCCGACACGGTTACGCTCCTGGCGGGAGGAACTGACGCGCGCGGTCGATTCGGTCGCCGGCTTGACTGCGGTCGACGGCGCCACCGTCGTCACGGCCGACTACGACCTGCTTGCCTTCGGCGCGAAGATCGCCCGCCGCAAGGGAGCGGACCAGGTGGACCAGGTGACCGTCACCGAGCCAATCGCCGGCGGCGCGGCGGCCGTGGTCAACCCGACCTCCCTCGGCGGCACCCGTCACCTTTCGGCTGCCCAGTTCGTCCACGACCAGCGCGATGCCATTGCACTGGTGGCCTCGCAGGACGGCCACTTCACGGTATTTGCCTGGTCGCCGTGTGAAGGGATGGTGCACGCGCATCGCGTCGAGACGCTGCTGTTGTAAAACCCGTCGCATCCCAAGGACTGTGTCGGGCTTCTGACCGGAACACGGCGACAGTGGCCGAGCTCGGCGCCTGTCCGGCGTATTCCACACCAAATTTACCGACAGGGGCGCCGGCGGTTGACCCGGGCCTGAAACGCTGCGGTCCCTCCGGGCCGCCAGCGCGTGCCGAATCCTGCAGAATCGGCAGCCGGTCAGCCGGCACATCCTTTGAAGATGAGCCTGCGGCGTCGGACGCCACCGAATCAATGAGGATGCGAAATTCAGCGGCCCGAAAAGCCGCGCCCGGGGCCGGCCTGCCGGAGACGCGGTCCGAACTGCATCAGTGGGTTCGCGAACGGCTGCACCTGCCCGTGCAGCAGGAGCAGGCGCTGCTCGACGCGATCGACGGCGTGTTCCTGCAGCACGAGCGCCTGTGGCAGCAGTCGAAGCAGGAGGCCATCCAGGCGGTCTCGGCCGGCTTCACCGAGCGGATGAACCGGATGCGCGACGAGCTGACGGCGCGCGATGCCACGGTCAGCAGCATCTCCAAGTATTTCGAGGACCTGGTCGCCGACCTGACCGACCGGGTGCACCGCGACCCGAAGACGCGGCTGATGAACTTCCGCCGCTTCATCGAGCAGCTCGAGGCGTTCCTCGCGCTCGAGCAGCGCGGCCAGTGGTGCGCGGTCGGCCTCGTCGATATCACCTCGTTCAAGTGGTACAACGACACCTCGGCCACGCCCTCGGCGATCGCATCATCGACCGCGTCGCGCGGCTGCTGCGCGAGCAGGTCCGGTCGGACGACCTGATCGCGCAGGAATCGCCGGACCAGCGCGCCGGCGCAGGAGCTGCACGCCCGCTTCGGCGGCGACGAGTTCTGCTTCCTGATTCCCGACCTCGATCGACTTCGAGCGACGCCTGGATCATCGCCGAGCGCTTCCGCGAGGCGGTCGAGCGCTACGACTGGACGCAGCGAGGATGCGCGTCTCGCCGAAAAGCCGGTCAAGGTCGACGTCGGCGTCGTCTGCCTGCGGCTCGGCGCCGTCGGCGATCGCCGCCACATCGCCCGCGCAGCTGGCGCACGACCTGCTCGCGCGCGCCGACAAGTTGATGTACGAAGCCAAGGGCGAGCGCGCCACCCACGTCTACTTCGATCCGCGTACGCATCGAGAACGGCTCCCTCGTCGAGTCGGCGCCCGACGACGCGCACTCGCTCGCCGGCGCCGCGCCGAACTAACCTTCCCTTGTACAAAGCAGTTCTGTTCGATGTCGACGGCACGCTCGTCGACAGCAACGACGCCCACGCCCACGCCTGGGTGAGCGCATTCGCGGAAGGCGGCGTGACCGTCGACTTCGCGCACGTCCGGCGCTGCATCGGCATGGGCGGCGACAAGCTGATGCCGCGAAGTCAGCGATCTGACGGACGATTCGCCAGAGGGCGCGCGTATCTCGCAGCGCCGCGGCGAGATCTTCCGCGCCGACTGCCTGCCGCAGCTGCAGCCGTTCCGCGATGCCGACCGCCTCGTGGCCGCGCTGCAAGGCCCGCGGCTACACGGTGGTTGCCGCCAGCTCGGCGAAGAAGAACGAACTGCGCAAGCTGCTCGAGATCGCCGGCGTCGCCTCCCTCCTCGACGGCGCCACGTCGAGCGACGATGCCGAGGAATCGAAGCCGGATCCGGACATCATCGAAGCCGCGCTGAAGCAGGCCGGGGCCAGGCCGCGAGGAAGCGGTGATGATCGGCGACACGCCGTATGACGTGGAAGCGGCGTCGCGCGCGGGTGTCGCGACATTCGGCGTGCGCTGCGGCGGGTGGGGCGACGGCGATCTCCAGCGGGGCCGTGAAAATCTACGACGGTCCGTGGGATCTGCTGGCGCGGCTCGACGAATCGCCATTGCGCAGACCGTCGTGATAAAATCGGCTCTCGTCCGCACGGTGGGTGTAGCTCAATGGTAGAGCGCCGGATTGTGGTTCCGGATGCTGCGGGTTCGATCCCCGTCATCCACCCCATTCTTCACGTTTCCCTTCAATAGAATTCCAGCATCGGCGCCGGGGCCCCCTCCCCCGTCCCCGGCCCGCGCGGCTCGCGGCACCCGCACAGCAGTCCGTCACATATCCGTTGAACGCAGGCGGCTGCGCGCCAACACTGCGGCTCCACATCCAAGGGAGCGGCGTGCATGCAGGGTCCGATTCGAACCGTGGTCTGCGCGATCGTCACGGCGATCGCGTCGGCTTCGACCATCCTTCCCGCCAATGCGGCGGTCATCATCGACAGCCTGATGATTCGGGTCTACGACACGGCAGGCGTGCTGGCGCGGGACCGCGCACGGGCAATGCGGGTGGCGGAGCGGGTGCTGGCGTCAGGCCAGGTCTACGTCCAGTGGCGCGACTGCACGCCGAACAGCGCAGCCAGGCTGCCAGCCGAGTGCGAGGCCGTGCCCGCGACGAGCGACCTGCTGGTCCGGATCACCCGGTCACCAGCGGGCACGAGCGTCGGCGCGGAACGCGCGCTCGGCTACTCGCTGATCGACACGGCGTCCGGACGCGGAACGCTGGCGACGATCTACATCGACCGGGTGGATTGGCTGGCCGGCGAGGCGCGTGCGCCGCGCGCCGCCCTGCTCGGACGGGCGATCGCCCACGAGTTGGGCCACCTGGTCCTCGGCAGCAACGCGCACAGCGGCAATGGCTTGATGCGAGCCGTGTGGACGGCCGCGGAAGTAGCGCGGGACCGGTCATCCGACTGGATGTTCTCGGCCGACAACCGTGCGGTGCTGCTGAACGCGAGGGTGGGCGGAGCGGTGAAGCCGGCCTCGTGACGCGTGGTGCGCCGGCAGGGCGCCGGGCGGCAAAGGCCGGGTGTGATGTCAGGCGATTCTGAGAAATCACACCCGGGTCGTTCAGGCGATTAGAGCAACGTCAGAAGCGCACGCCAAAGGCGATGCGCATCGCGCGGCCGCCGTTCTGGCCGAGATACGGCTTGCGGGAAGTGCGTGCCGGCGGTCGCCTGACCGAAGCGCGGCCCTTGCACGTAGCCGGTCGGGATGCCGTTGGCGTCGAGCGCGCTGGCCGCGTCGGCGCGTCACCGTGCGATCCCACGCAATCTGCTTCTGGTTGTTGAACAGCGTTGTAGACCTCGACCTTGAACCACGGCCGACCGTCTTCCAGACGGCCACGTTGTAGGACGTGGCCAGATCGATCACGCCGTAGCCCTTGAAGTCATACTCGCCGCGCTCGCCGAAGAACACCGTCTGCGCGCGTCGCCGCGCTGACGTCGCTCGCCGGGTAGCCCGGGTTGCGCGCCAGCTGCGCCGCCGGCACCGCGCATCGACGACGGTCAGGCTGTAGACACCGCCCGAGTTGACGCGCCACAGCGGCGCCACGTCGAGCGAGCCGAAGCGGCCGAGCGCCTGCGCGTAGGTGCCGTAGATCCGCAGCTTGTGCTGCTGGTAGTTGTCGAGGCGGCCCTCCGGCATCAGCCGATCGAGCGCCGGCCCGAAGACCTCCGGCAAGTTGCCGTAGACCGACGGGATGCCCGGCTGGTTCGCGGCCTCGCCGGCGAAGTTGCCGTGGTTGCGCAGCTGCAGCGTGTAGTGGCCGTTGACCGTCACGTGGTCGCGCAGCGCGGTAGCCGCTCTGGAGCATCGACCGCCTGGTAGTCGCGGTCAGAGCGCGTCGGTGTTGTCGTAGACGCGGTTGCGTCAGCGTACCGACCAGCGGCACCGTCGTCACGCCGGTGGTCAGGTCGACGAAGTCCTCGACGAAGTTCGACGCCGTGCGCCACGCGTAGGTCGCCTTGGCGTGGCCGCGCGCGCCGAGCTCGCGGCCGAGGCCGAGCGTGAACTCCCGCGTCAGCGGCGAGCGGATGTCGTCGGCCACCTGCACGTTGGCGGTCGGGAAGTTCGCGAAGACCACGCGCGTGTAGTTGGCCAGATCGAAGCCGGGCGCGAAGTCGCGCCCTGCGCCCGCCGGTCCGGTGTAGACGTAGTCGACTTCGCTCGGCCGGCCGACGTTGGTGTTCACCGCGAACTGCACCTGGCCGTACTTGCCCGAGTAGTGACCGTAGGTGCGCGTAGAGCACCGTCTGGCCGTCCCCCTGCAGCGTCGTAGCTGGCGCGCGAGCCGCGGCACGATCGACGTGGTGTCGACCGTCGTGATGTCGCCCGTCGCGTCGCTGCGCACCATCTCGAACCGGGTGCCGAGGTCGAGCGTCAGGCGCGGCGACACGATCCAGCGATCCTGCAGGTAGAGCGAGGTCGTCTTGATGTTGACCTCGGCGCCGCGCGTCGCCTGGAACGTTCCAGACCTGGCTGACGTCGGGCGTGAAGACCGGAACCGGCGCGCCCGCCGCGTCGCGGACGACGCGCCGCCGGCCGTCAGGTAGTCGGTGACGAACACGTAGCCGGTCGACGACTGCGAGTTGCCGCCGATCGCCGGTGCTGACGAAGTACTCGGCGCCGCCCTTGAGCTCGTGGCTGCCGAGCCCGGGCTCGACAGCAGGTACGACGACGCTGCCGGTGAACTGCCGGTTGTTGCGGTGTTCCGGGTCGGTGGCATCGAGGTACGGACCGTTGTAAAAGCAGACCGCCCGGGACACCGGCGTGCGCGCCGAGCGTCCGGAACGGCGAGTCGACGAGGTTGGTGCTGGTGCCGCCGTTGTTGCGGAAGCCCTGCCGCTTCTGCGAGTACTGCACCGTGGTGAAGAGCTGCGAGCGGACCAGCGCCGTTGTAGCTGGCGGCGAACAGGCGGTTCGGCAGCTCGCGAACGCGTGAGCAGCGCGCCGGGTCGAGCAGCGCGGCGGCGGCACCGCCGAAGCGTTGCCTGCTGCGTCGAGTTGTCGATGAAGCTGCCCTGGATCGTCTGGCCGGCGCCGACCGTCGCGGTCAGCTTCACCTCGCCGCGGCGGTTCGTGTCGGTGCGGGTGTAGGCCGGCGCCGCTCTGCGCGAACGTGTTCGGCGTGTTGAGCCGTCTCGTAACGGCCGGCGCGCGAAGAACCAGAGGCGGTCGCGCAGCAGCGGACCACCGAACGTCCCCTCGTGCGTCTTGCTGAGCACGCTGGCGTGCTCGATCCCGGCGGCCCGCTCGAGCGGCGTCTCGTCGATCCACGACGGGTTGCTCAGGCCCTCGCGGAACGCTGCCGCTGAACGCGTTGCCGCCGCTGCGGGTGACGACGTTGACGACGCCGCCGGAGAAGCGGCCGTACTCGGCGGAGATGCCGTGCGACAGCACGGTCGTCTCCTGGATCGCGTCCTCGATGAACAGGTTGTTCGACGTGCCGTGGACGTTGTCGTTGACGTCGACGCCGTTGACCATGAACACGTTGTCGAAACCGAAGCTGCCGCCGACAGCGTCAGCTGCGACGGCGTTGAACACGTTGGTGGTCACGCCGGGCGCGAGCTCGGCGATGTCGAACGGCCGGCGGCCGATCGGCAGCAGGTCGACCTCGCGCCTTGGTGTAGGTCTGGGTGACGGCCGGGCTCGAGACGGCCGACGGCAGCGACGCCGTGACCGTGACCGTTTCACTGACGCGAGCCGGCGACATCAGCGCATCGACGGCGGCAACTCCGCCGACGGTGACCGGCACCGCCTCGCGCACGGCCGACTGGAAGCCGGACAGGTCGAACGCCACGCGGTAGCTGCCCGCGGCCAGGCCCTGGCAGGTAGTACACGCCGTTGACGTCGGACACGGCTTCGCGCGAACCCTGCAGGGCCGTGGACGTGGCAATGACAGTGACACCGGGGAGCGGCAGGCGATCGGAGGACTGGACAATCCCCGAAATTGTTCCCGTCTGAACGCCTTGTGCCGCCGCCAGCGGGGCGAGGGCGAGCAGGCAGCCGAGGAACACTCCCAAAACACGTGTACGTAGCACAGACATCAATTTGGCCTCATACAGTGAATCGGCACGCTACATCTGCAGCTTTAGGCAGCGGAAGGCATTTCGGCGGGACGAATGGCACTCGTCCCTGAAGAAAGGAGGGCGGAACTGGGGGAATGTTCGGAATGTTCGGAATGTTCGGAATGTTCGGGCGTTCGGGCGTTCGGCGTTCGGCGTTCGGCGTTCGGCGTTCGGCGTTCGGCGTTCGGCCGACAAGCTCAGCCTTACGCTCAGCCGCCGCCCCCGAACATCCCGAACATCCCGAACGTCCCGAACGTCTCGAACGTCTCGAACGTCCCGAACGTCCCGAACGTCCCGAACGTCCCGAACGTCCCGAACATCCCGAACGTCCCGAACGTCTCGAACGTCTCGAACGTCCCGAACGCCCCGAACGTCCCGAACGTCCCGAACATCCCGAACGTCTCGAACGCCCGAAGTCCCAAACGTCCCGAACGCCCCAAACGCCCCGAACGTCCCGAATGCCCGGGAACGTTCGGTTAAGTTCTAGCCGGATTCGGTCGGTCGGAGTTCGGGCCGCCGCCGCCGATGTTGCCGGTCTGGCTGCCGTGCAGCTGCTCATCCTGCTGACCGCGCCGCTTGCCCGACTGCGGGTCGTTCGCCGCGGCGTCGTCCTCGGGCGCCAGTTGCGGCACCACGTTGCGCGGGTTGGTGATCTCGGGCTCTTCGCGCAGTTGCGCGGTCCCCTTGCCGCCGCTCTCGGGCAGGTCCTCGCCGCCGCCGGCGGCCAGGAAGTCCGCGGCGCCCGGGCCGGAAATGGTTCGCTTCATGGAAATCTCCTCACTTGCCGCGGTTCATCTGGGTGGACGCGTCGCGCTCGCCGGGTATCGGCTCGTGCACGGGTGATTCGGCGGCCACATCCTCGGCGTGGCGCTCACCGCCGGGCAGCTCGAGGCCGCCGCTGGCGGCGAGTGTGTCGGTGCTGGCAGGGCCGTTTACCGGCCGCAGCGATCCAGCGCGCATCGCATCGTGATCCTGGCGCCCCTGCTTCGGCGGGGTCGCACCCTCTTCCGGATTCGGTCGATTTTCAGCCACCAGAAGTCCTCCGCGGTGATGAACTACAAGTCGTGTGCCCGTTCCGCCTCGACGGGACGGCGACGGCAACAGTTTTGAACAGTTCGGCACCGGTATGCGTGTCTGGCCAGGCCAACCGTATCCCCTCGGGGCGACCTGGACCGGGCTGGGCGTCAACTTCGCCCTCTTCTCCGAGCATGCGCACCCGAGTCGAACTCTGCCTGTTCGACTCGCCAGAACGCGAGCCGCCGTCGCCTGTGTCCCGCTGCCCGAGCAGACCGACATGGTCTGGCACGGCTACTTCCCCGACATCCGCCCGGGCCAGCTCTACGGCTATCGCGTCCACGGCCCGTACGATCCGCGCGCCGGCCATCGCTTCAACCCGAACAAGGTCGTGCTCGATCCGTACGCCAAGGCCATCGGCCGGCTGGTGCGCTGGGACGACTCGCTGTTCGGCTACACGATCGGCGACCCGCGGCGGACCTGTCGTTCGACACGCGCGACAACGCCGCCTTCGCGCCGCTCGGCGCCGTCATCGACCCGGCGTTCACCTGGGGCGACGACCGGCCGCCGCGCACGCCGTGGCACAAGACGCTGATCTACGAGATGCACGTCGAAGGGCTTCACGAAGCTGCACCCGGCGATCCCCGAGGCGCTGCGCGGCACCTACGCGGCGCTGACCACCGAGCCGGCGCTCGACCACCTGCAGCGAGCTCGGCGTCACCGCCGTCGAGCTGCTGCCGGTGCATCACCACGCCAACGACCGGCACCTGGTCGAGCACGGGCTGACCAACTACTGGGGCTACAACACGCTGTCGTTCTTCGCGCCCGATCGCGCGCTATGCCTCGCACGGCACCGACGATCGGTCCGCGAGTTCAAGCCGATGGTCAAGGCGCTGCACAGCGCCGGCATCGAGGTCATCCTCGACGTCGTCTACAACCACACCGCCGAGGGCAACCAGCTCGGCCCGACGCTGTCGCTGCGCGGCATCGACAACGCCACCTACTACCGGCTGGCGCCGGACGACCGCCGCTACTACATGGACTTCACCGGCTGCGGCAACACGCTGAACATGCAGAGCCCGCAGGTGCTGCAGCTGATCATGGACAGCCTGCGCTACTGGGTGCTGGAGATGCACGTCGACGGCTTCCGCTTCGACCTGGCCAGCACGCTGGCCCGCGAGCTGTACGAGGTGGACCGGCTCGGCGCGTTCTTCGACATCATTCACCAGGACCCGATGCTGTCGCAGGTCAAGCTGATCGCCGAGCCGTGGGACCTCGGCGCCGGCGGCTACCAGGTCGGCAACTTCCCGGTGCTGTGGACGGAGTGGAACGGCAAGTACCGCGACGCGATCCGCGCGTTCTGGAAGGGCGAGGACGCGGCGTCGCCGAAGTCGCCACGCGCCTCGCCGGCAGCAGCGACCTCTACGAGCACAGCGGCCGGCGCCCGTACGCCAGCATCAACTTCATCACCGCGCACGACGGGTTCACGCTGCACGACCTCGTCAGCTACAACGACAAGCACAACGAGGCCAACGGCGAGAACAACCGCGACGGCGAGAGCCACAACCTGAGCTGGAACTGCGGCGTCGAGGGCCCGACCGACGACCCGGCGATCGTCGCAGCTGCGCGAGCAGCAGAAGCGCAACCTGATGGCGACGCTGCTGCTGTCGCACGGCGTGCCGATGATCAGCGGCGGCGACGAGATGGGCCACACCCAGCACGGCAACAACAACGCCTATTGCCAGGACAACGAGCTGAGCTGGACGCACTGGGAGCTGACGCCGCGAGCAGGAGGAATTCCTGCGCGTTCACGCGCCAGCTCGCCTGCTTCCGCCAGAAGCAGCCGGTGCTGCCCCGGCGCAAGTACTTCCAGGGCCGCTCAATCCGCGGCGCCGACGTCAAGGACATCTACTGGCTCGACGCCGACCGGACGCGAGATGACCGACGAGGCGTGGAACGCGCCGTTCGTGCGGTCGCTCGGCGTGCTGATGGTCGGCGACGCCCTCGACGAGGTGGACGAGCGCGGCCGCCAGGTCACCGGCGACACGCTGCTGATCCTGCTGAACGCGCACTATGAACCGGTTCCCTTCGCCTTGCCGCAGCCGGACGAAGGCAAGTCGTGGCTGCGCGTCATCGACACCATCGCCGCGCGCGTGCCGGAAAAGCGCTATCCCGGCGGCGCAAAGTATCCTCTGCAGGGACGCACGATGGCGTTGTTCCGGCTCTACGGCGAACAGCATGGCCGGCGTGCCTCGGATCTCGTGGAGACATCGTGACGGACACACGCGTGAAACAACGGGTCATCGTCGAACGGCTGCAGCCGGAGATCGACGGCGGCCGATTCCCGATCAAGCGGAGCGTCGGCGAGCCGCTGGCGATCACGGTCGACGTCTTTGCCGACGGACATGACCTGCTGGCCGGCGTCCTCAAGTACCGCCGCGCGGCGACGCCGGCGGCGCAGAAGCCGCCTTACTCACCCCCCTCGACCGCACCGTCGGCGAAAGGCGGGGCGTGGACCGAGGTGCCGCTGGCGGTCGTCGGCAACGACGTCTGGGGGGCGACGTTCACGCCAACCGAGCTCGGCGAGTACGAGTACACCGTCGAGGCCTGGATCGACCAGTTCGGCTCCTGGCTGAAGGGGCTGGTCGCGAAGTTCGACGCCGGCCAGGATGTGGCGAGCGAGCTGCTGGAAGGCGCGGCGCTGGTGAAGGCGGCCGGACTGGCGGATGCCGCCCGGCTGCTCGGCGGCGATGGCGCTACAGGCCGACCGCGTCGCCGCGGCGATGGACCCGCAGCTGCGCGCGCTGATGGACGCGCGGCCGGATCGGACGACATCCACCACCTACGACCGCGTGCTGCAGGTGACGGTCGATCCGGTGCGCGCGCGCTACGGCGCCTGGTACGAGATGTTCCCGCGGTCGTGCACGCCCGATCCCGCGCGCAGCGGCACCTTCGCCGACGCCGACGCACGTCTGCCGGAAATCGCCGGCATGGGCTTCGACGTGCTCTACCTGCCGCCGATCCACCCGATCGGCCGCACCCACCGCAAGGGGCGCAACAACTCGCTCACGCCGGAACCGGACGACCCGGGCAGCCCGTGGGCGATCGGCGCGCCGGAGGGCGGCCACACCGCGGTCGAGCCTGGTCTCGGCACGATCGACGACTTCGATCGCTTCGTCGCCGCGGCGAACCGCGCTCGGCCTGGAGGTGGCGCTCGACATCGCCTTCCAGGCGTCGCCGGACCACCCGTGGGTGCGCGAGCACCCGCAGTGGTTCAAGCATCGTCCCGACGGCTCGATCAAGTACGCGGAGAATCCGCCGAAGAAGTACCAGGACATCTATCCGATCGACTTCGACAGCGACGAGTGGCGCGGCGCTGTGGGAGGAGCTGCGCAGGTGTTCCTCTTCTGGGTGTCGCACGGCGTCAAGATCTTCCGCGTCGACAACCCGCACACCAAGGCGTTCCGCGTTCTGGGAGTGGTGCATCGCCGAGATTCAGCGCGAGCACCCGGACACCATCTTCCTGGCCGAGGCGTTCACCCGGCCGAAGTTGATGCGCTACCTGGCCAAGGCCGGCTTCACCCAGTCGTACACCTACTTCACCTGGCGCAACTCGGCGCAGGAGCTGCGTGACTACCTGACAGAGCTGACGACCACCGAGCTGCAGGAGTACATGCGGCCGAACTTCTTCGCCAACACGCCCGACATCCTGCACGAATACCTGCAGCATGGCGGCCGGCCGGCGTTCGAGACGCGGCTGATCCTGGCCGGCACGCTGGCGGCGAGCTACGGCATCTACAGCGGTTACGAGCTGTGCGAGCACCAGGCGGTCAAGCCCGGCTCGGAGGAATACCTCGATTCCGAGAAGTACCAGATCCGGGTGCGTGACTGGAACCAGGCCGGCAACCTGAAACGACCTGATCGCCCGCGTGAACGCGATCCGGCGCGCGCATCCAGCCTTGCAGCAGAACGGCACGCTGCGCTTCCATCCGGTCGACAACCCGGCGCTGCTCTGGTTCAGCAAGACGGCCGGCAGCGACCGCGTGTTCGTCGCCGCCAACACCGATCCGTTCTGGCTGCAGCACGGCTGGCTGGAGGTGCCGCTGGCCGAGCTCGGTCTCGCCGCCGGCGCCGTCTACGAAGTGGAGGATCTGCTCGACGGCTCGCGCTACACCTGGCGCGGCAGCTCCAATTACGTCCGCCTCGACCCGGCCGAACGCATGGCGCACATCTTCGTCGATTCCAGGAACCTCTGATGTCCAGCGATCCGCAGTGGTATAAAGACGCCGTCATCTACGAAGTGCACGTCCGGGCCTTTGCCGACAGTAACGGCGACGGCATCGGCGACTTCGCCGGGCTGACGACCCGAGCTGCCCTACCTGCAGGACCTCGGCGTCACCTGCCTCTGGCTGCTGCCGTTCTATCCGTCACCGCTGCGCGACGACGGCTACGACATCGCCGACTACACGTCGATCAACCCGATCTACGGAACGCTCGACGACTTCAAGCGGTTCGTCGACGAGGCGCACGCGCGCAACATCCGCGTCCTCACCGAGCTGGTGGTCAACCACACCTCGGATCAGCATCCCTGGTTCCAGCGCGCGCGTCGGCGCCGAAGGGTTCGCCGGAGCGCGACTTCTACGTCTGGAGCGACACCGACGAGAAGTACGCCGGCACGCGCATCATCTTCATCGACACCGAGAAGTCGAACTGGACGTTCGATCCGGTCGCCGGCCAGTACTACTGGCATCGCTTCTTCTCGCACCAGCCGGATCTCAACTTCGACAATCCCGCGGTGCTCGAGGCGATGATCGACGTGATGACGTTCTGGCTCGACCTCGGGCGTCGACGCGCTGCGGCTCGACGCCATCCCCTACCTGATCGAGCGCGAGGGGACGATCAACGAGAACCTGCCGGAGACGCACGACATCCTCAAGAAGATCCGCACGCGCGCTCGACGCCAGCTACCAGGGACGCGTGCTGCTGGCCGAGGCCAACCAGTGGCCGTCGGACGTGCGCGCCTACTTCGGCGACGGCGACGAGTGCCACATGGCGTTCCACTTCCCGCTGATGCCGCGCATGTTCATGGCGCTGCGGCAGGAGGAGCGCCATCCGATCGTCGAGATCATGAACCAGACGCCGGAGATCCCCGAGAACTGCCAGTGGGCGATCTTCCTGCGCAACCACGACGAGCTGACGCTCGAGATGGTCACCGACGAAGAGCGCGACTACATGTACGCGCAGTACGCCGCCGACCCGCAGATGCGCCTCAACGTCGGCATCCGCCGCCGGCTGGCGCCGCTGATGGAGAACAGCCGGCCGCGCATCGAGCTGATGAACAGCCTGCTGTTCTCGATGCCGGGCACGCCGATCATCTACTACGGCGACGAGATCGGCATGGGCGACAACGTCTATCTCGGCGACCGCAACGGCGTCCGCACGCCGATGCAGTGGAGCAGCGACCGCAACGCCGGCTTCTCGCGCGCCGACCCGGCGCGGCTCTACTTCCCGGTCATCATGGACCCGGTCTACGGCTACGAGGCGATCAACGTCGAGGCGCAGGAGCGCTCGCCGTTCTCGCTGCTGCACTGGATGAAGCGGATGATCGCGCTGCGCAAGCAGCACCCGGTGTTCGGCCGCGGCACCATCGAGTTCATCCGCACCGACAACCGCAAGGTGCTGACCTACGTGCGCCGCTACGAGAACGACATGGTGCTCTGCGTCGCCAACCTGTCCCGCACGGTGCAGCCGGTGGAGATGCCGCTCGCGCAGTTCGCCGGCCTGACGCCGGTCGAGATGCTCGGCCAGACCGAGTTCCCGCGGATCGGCGAGCAGCCGTACTTCCTGACGCTCGCCCCGTACGGCTTCTACTGGTTCCAGCTGCAGGAATCGGTCGTGCCGCGTCACGGCGCGCGGCGCGCCGCCGGCCGTCGACGAGCGCGATCGACGCTGCCGGCGCTCTTCGCCGGCGTGGTGTGGGACGCGGTCTTCGACGGCAGCATGCGCGTCGATCATCGAGCGTCAGGCGCTGGTGCCGTTCCTGCAGCGCCAGCGCTGGTTCGGCGGCAAGGCGCGGCCGATCGCCGCGCGCCCGCTTCGTCGACTGGACGACGCTTGCGGCGCGGCGCGCATCCCGCCTTCCTGACGATCGTCGAGCTGCAGTATCGCGATGGCGGCACGCGATCGCTACGTGCTGCCGCTGGCCATGACGAGCGGCACCGACGCGGCCGCCGTCGAACAGCAGATCCGGCGGCGCCATCCTCTCGCGCATCTCCGGCGCCCGCAAAGGGCTGCTCTACGACGGCCTGTTCGACGACGGCACGTGCGCGACGCTGCTGGCGAGCGATCGCAGGAGAGGGCGCGAGTGCGCGATGAAGACCGGCCGCGCTGCGTCGGCGCGCTCGGCCCGGCGCTCGCGACCGCGGCGGCCGACGCGCCGCACGCCGATCGTCCGCGCCGCGCCGGATCAGAGCAACACGTCGGTCATCTTCGGCTGGCAGTTGATCATGAAGCTGTTCCGCCGCGCTCGAGGCCGGGCCGAATCCCGACGTCGAGATCGGCGCAGTTCCTGACCGACGCGCGGATTCACGCCGCATCCCGCCGCTGGTCGGCACGCTGTCGTACTACGCCGCCGCCGGCGACGAGCCGGCGTCGCGTCGGCGATGCTGCAGCAGTTCGTCCCCAACCAGGGCAACGGCTGGCAGGTCACGCATCGAGGAACTGGGCCGCTACTTCGATCGCGTCGCCGACGCTGCCGCAGCGCGCAGGCGTCCGCGACGACGCGCGCGCGTGGACGATGTCCGACGCGACGCGCGCCGGCCGACGTCGCGAAGCGATCGGCACCTACCTGGCCACCGCCGACGATTCTCGGCCGCCGCACCGGCGAGCTGCACGTGGCGCTGGCGCCGGCGGCTCGACGACCCGGCCTTCGCGCCGAGCCGTTCACGGCCGGCCGACCTGCGCGGCACCGGCGACGGCGATGCGCCGCCACGCCGACGACAGCTGGCGCTGCTCGAAGCGGTCGCTGCCCACGCTGGACGAGCGGCGGCGCGCGCTCGCGCGACGAGGTGCTCGCACGTCGCGGCGAGCTGCTGCAGCAGTTCGACGCGCTGCAGCGACTGTCAGCGACGGCGGCCGTGCGCATCCGCTGCCACGGCGACTATCACCTCGGCCAGGTGCTGGTCACCGAAGGCGACGTCGTCATCCTCGACTTCGAAGGCGAGCCGGCGCGGCCGCTGGCGGAGCGACGCGCGCAAGTGCTCGCCGCTGCGCGACGTCGCCGGGATGCTGCGCTCGTTCAGTTACGCGGCGCTGACCGGCCTGGGCGCGGCGACGCTGACCCGTCCCGAGGACCTCGAGCGGCTCGCGCCGTGGGCCGACCTCTGGGAAACGTGGGTCAGCGCCGCGTTCCTGCGCGCCTACCTCGCTGCCGCGCGCGGCCGGCGTCATTCCTGCCGTCGCGACACCGGCGACATCGAGATCGTGCTGCAGGCCTTCATCGTCGACAAGGCGCTCTACGAACTCGGCTACGAGCTCAACAACCGGCCCGACTGGGTACACATTCCCGCTCACCGGACTCCTCCGGTTGCGATCGCCACTCAATGCCTGAAACGTTCTGCCGCGTCGGCGCCTTCCCTGCCGGCGCGGGCACCACATTCACAGTCTGGGCCCCCGAACACCGCCAGGTAGAGCTTCTGCTGGCCGACGACCCGTCGCCGCGGCCGCTGACCCGCGACGCCGACGGATACTGGCAGCTCGAAGCCACTGGCGTCGGCGCCGGGGCGCGCTATCGCTACCGCCTGAACGGCGACGACGGCCAGCTGTTTCCAGACCCGGCTTCGCGGTTCCAACCGGAGGGGGTGCACGGCCCGTCACAGGTCGTCGACCCGTCGGCGTTCGCCTGGACCGACGCCAACTGGAAGGCACCGGACTTCCGCGACATCACGATTTACGAGCTGCACATCGGCACCTTCACCACCGCCGGTACGTATCGCGCAGCGATCGAGCGCCTGCCGCACGTGGCGGCGCTGGGCGTCACGGCGATCGAACTGATGCCCGTCGCCGACTTCCCCGGCGATCGCAACTGGGGCTACGACGGTGTGGCGCTGTTCGCGCCGGCGCGCTGTTACGGCTCGCCGGAGGACCTGCACGCGCTGATCGACGCAGCGCATCACCACGGCCTCGCCGTGTTCCTCGACGTCGTCTACAACCATCTCGGCCCCGACGGCGCCTATGCCAACGCGTTCAGTCGGTACTACTTCACGGATGCGCACCGCAGCCCGTGGGGCCGTGGCGTCAACCTTGATGGCCCGCACAGCGAGCACGTGCGGCGGTTCTTCATCGAGAATGCGATCCACTGGGTCTCGGACTACCACGTGGACGGCTTGCGGCTGGACGCCACGCATGCCTTGCAGGACGAATCGACGCCGCACTTCCTGGCCGAACTGACCGACACGGTGCGGCGGGTGACGGGGCGCCCGGTGATGTTCGTTGCCGAAGACCACCGCAACCTGACGCGGCTGCTCAAGCCGCACGCCGACGGCGGTTACGGCCTCGACGGCGTCTGGGCCGACGATTTCCACCACCAGGTACGCGTCCGCACCGCGCACGACGACGAGGGCTACTACAGCGACTTCAGCGGCACGGCCGCCGACATTGCCGCGACGATCCGGCAGGGATGGTTCTTCACCGGACAGTTCTCGCGGTTCCTCGACGAAGATCGCGGCACCGAGCCGGTCGGCGTGTCACCGCGGCAGATGGTCGTCTGCACCCAGAACCACGACCAGATCGGCAACCGCGCCGACGGCGCACGCCTGAATCACCACATCGACGCGGCGGCATATCGCGCGGCGAGCGCGCTGCTGCTGCTGGCGCCGGAGACACCACTCCTGTTCATGGGACAGGAATGGGCGGCGGGCTCGCCGTTCCTGTTCTTTACCGATCACGAAGCGGAGCTCGGTCGCAAGGTGACCGAAGGTCGCCGCGCCGAGTTCAAGTCGTTTGCCTCGTTCGCCGACCCGGACGCGCGCGAGCGCATTCCCGATCCGCAGGCGATCGAGACGTTCACCCGCAGCCGGCTCAACTGGGAGGAGCCACAACGCGAGCCGCACGCCGGGCACCTGCGCCTCTACCGCCGCCTGCTGGCGCTGCGCCGCAGCAGCACCGCGCTGCGCGACGCGACGCACGAGTCGGTCGCAGCGCAAGGCGCGGACGAGGACACGGTCGTCGTCTGCCTCGCCAGCCGCGACGGTGACTCGCTCGTCCTCGTCGTGCGGCTGTCCTCTTCAGGCACGGTGCGGGTTGCGCTGGACGGCCATGCCGACGTCGTGCTGACAACAGAGGATGCGGAGTTCGCGGCCGATGGTCAGCCACCCTCGGTGATTGCCGGAACGCCATTCGAACTGCGGTTTTCGCGCGCCGGTGCAGTCGTTCTGCGCGGGCGTGGCTTACGCCTTGCATCCTAGTCGCCGTTTTACGTCAAGGCGTTTGGAACCGACAGGAGGCCCGCGTACATGGCGATGCAGACCATCGAAGAGCTGTTCGAGCACGAGTTGAAGGACATTTACGGCGCCGAGACCTCGTTGCTCGCCGCGCTCGAGCAGATGGCGCGCGAGAGCTCCGACCGTGAGATCAGGAAGGCGTTCACGCAGCATCGCAAGGAGACACAGGGGCAGATCCGCCGCCTGGCGAAGGTTTTCAAGTCGCTCGGCCAGAAGGCCGACGCTGAGACCTGTCCGGGCATGGAAGGCCTGATCAAGGAGAAGAAGGCGTTCATGCGGGAGAAGCCCTCCCCCGAGCTGCTTGAGTTCTACAACATCGGCGCGGCGCAGAAAGTCGAGCGCTACGAGATCACCGCCTACGAGAACCTGATCGACATGGCGGAGAAACTCGGCCTTGCCGACGCGGTCGAACTGCTCGAGCAGAACCTTCAGGAAGAGGAAGCGACGCTGAACAAATTGAAGGCAATTGCATCGGAGTTCGACGTCGCCGAAGAAATCGACGAGGACGAAGAGCAGGAAGAGCCAACGTCGAAGCGGTAAGCCGCACCGGCGTCACACTTTCCTGAGGCGGGCCTGAATTGCTTGCATCGATCCGGGCCCGACTCGCTACAATGGCTGCAGAGCATGGCGAAGAAGAAGACTGCAGGATCCGGTACCACCCCGACCCCCTCCACACCCGCGGCCCCGGCGAAACGCCGCGCGGCACCGCGCGGCAAGACCGGCGACGCGCCGACTGAAACCCCCTCGGCGGTCCAATCAGCCAGCGGCGCCGCGCAGACGGCCGATGTCGCGGCCGACAGGGGCGTCTCCGGCGCGATGGTCGCCGACGCCGATGCGCCCGGCATGGGCGCGGCAGCGGTGACTGGCGCGCCCACGGAGTCAGCGGCGCCCTACGCGCCAAGCTTCGAGCAGATCGCTGAGGAGGCGTACCACCGCTACCTCAGCCGCGGCGGTGTGCACGGCGCCGACTTCGAAGATTGGCTCGAAGCCGAGCGGCAGCTCCGCCAGCGCAACAATCCCTAGCATTCCGCCCGGCCGACGGCCGCGGGCGCAGTCTTTGCACCGCACCGGCGTATGCCGCGGGCGCTGTGGAGAGGCTCGATCGCATTCGGGCTCGTCAATATCCCGGTGGAGCTGCACACAGCGGTCCGGGATACGCGACCGCATTTCCGTATGCTCCACGCGGAAGACAAGTCCCCGGTGCGGTTCGAGCGTGTCTGCGCCCGCGAAGGCAAACCGGTCGCGTGGGAAGAACTCGTCAAGGGCTACGAATACGAGAAGGGCCGCTTTGTCATCGTCACCAAAGACGATTTCCAGGCGGCAGCCCTCGAGAAGAGCCGCACCGTCGATATCCGTAGCTTTGCCAAGCCCGACGAGATCGACGATCGCTTCTTCGAGACCTCCTATTACCTGACTCCGGCCAAGGGCGGCGAGCGGGCCTACGCCCTGCTGCGCGAAGCGATCCGCGAAACCGGCCTGGTCGGCATCGCCACGATCGTCCTGCGTGAGGCGCAGCACCTGGCGGCGGTTGAAGTGGTGAAGGACGCCATCGTCCTGACCCTGATGCGGTATGTCGACGAACTCGTCGATGTGTCGGAGTTCACCTTCCCGGCAACGGCCAATGTGCGCCCAGCCGAACTGCAGATGGCTCGCGCCCTGGTCGAGAACCTCGCCGACACCTTCGATCCGACGCAGTACACCGACCAGTACCGCGAAAACCTGATGAAGATCATCAAGGCGAAGTTGAAGGGCAAGCAGGTGACGCTGGCTACGCCGCAGCAGCCGGAGCACGCTGAAGTGGTCGACCTGATGGAACGGCTGCGGCAATCGCTGCAGGGCGCAGGGAGCGGGGCAACGCGGAAGCCGGCCGCAGCCAGGGCGAAGCCGCGCAAGTCCAAACGCACGCGGGCCGCATAATCCCGCCATGCACAACCAACGGCTGCCTGCGCGGCCGCAGCCGTTTCTCGACGACCCTGCCCTGCTCCGGCCGATGCTCGCCTCCACCAGCGAGGCGCCGCTCGACTCGCCGGATTACGTCTACGAGCCGAAGTACGACGGCATCAGGGCGATCGTCGCCATCGATGGTGCGGCCGTTCGGATCTGGTCCCGGCTGGGCAACGAGAAGACGTCGCAGTTCCCCGAGGTCGTCGCCGCACTCCGCCACATCGCCGCCGCCGTCGCTGCGCCACTCGTGCTCGATGGCGAGATCGTCGCGCTCGATCACGCCGGCGCCCCTGCCGGGTTCCAGAACTTGCAGGGGCGCATTCACCTCAAGACCGGCAAGACCGGCAAGGGCGGCGCGGGCGAGGGCGCGGTCGCGCTGATCGTGTTCGACCTGCTGCGTGACGGCGGTGAGGACGTGCGGCCGCTACCGCTGCGCGAGCGCCGCAAGCGGCTCGAAGCGCGACTCTCGCCGCTTGCCGGGGGCGTCATCCGCATCAGCGACCAGGTGACCGGCGATGGCCGCGCCCTCTACGACCATGCACAGCGTCACGGCTGGGAAGGCGTGATCGCCAAGCGCGCAAATTCGCCGTACCTGACGGGTCGTCGCTCGCCGGAATGGAGCAAGCTCAAGCTGGTGCGTCACCAGACCTGCGTCGTTGCCGGCTGGACGGAGCCACGCGGCTCACGGCCGTTCCTCGGCGCGCTGCTGCTCGGCCTCTACGACGACGACGGAAGCCTCTACTATGTCGGCCACACCGGCGCCGGGTTCAGCGACGCGGAGCTTGGCCGGGTGTGGCAGCGGCTGCACGCGCTCGAGACGAAGGACTGTGCCTTCGCCCGCGTGCCGCGCACCAACGAGCGGGCGCACTGGACCAAGCCGCGGCTGGTCGCCGAAGTGAAGTTCACCGAGTGGACCGCGGACGGCAAGCTGCGGCACCCCACTTATCTCGGACTGCGCGACGACGTGAAGCCGGCGAGCGTCCGCAAGGAGCCAGCCCCGTTCGTGCCAGGACGTAACGCACCCGAGCCGCCTGTGCCGCCCAAGGCGGCGCGAAAGGCAGATGCATCCGCGGACGCGCGGGTCGGCGGGCACAAGGTGCCGTCGAAGCGCCCGACCGCCAGCCCGCCCGCTTCACGCGCGCGGCGCCCAACAGCGCCGGCGCCGCCAACGGCGGCCAAAGCCGGCCGAAGCACAGGCACGCTGACCGCCGCATCGACCCGCAAGCTGCTCGACCAGATCGACGCGCTGCAGGAACGCGGCGGCAACGGCGTGCTCGAACTGCCCGGCGGGGACACGATCGAGGTGACCAACCTCGGCAAGACGTTCTGGCCGAGGCTGAAGCTGACCAAGGGCGATCTGTTGCGTCACTACGTGCGCGTGGCGCCGCTGCTCCTGCCGGTCCTGGCGGACCGGCCGCTGGTGATGAAGCGATTCCCGAACGGCGTCGCGGCGAAGCCGTTTTACCAGCACCGGGCGCCCGACAAGGTGCCGGCCGGCGTGCGCGTCGAGACAGTGGCGAGCGACACCGAGGAGCGCGAGCACGTCATCGGCGGCGACCTCAAGACGCTGCTCTACACGGCGCAGCTGGCGTCGATCTCGCAGGACCCGTGGTTCTCCCGCGTCGGTGCCGAGGACGAGGTCGACCACATCGCCATCGATCTCGACCCGCCCGACGACCTGCCGTTCGGCAAGGTGCTCGACGTGGCGCGCTGGGTGCGCGACGAGCTCGTCGCGCTCGGCGCCGCCGGCTTCGTCAAGACGTCGGGATCGGGTGGCGTCCACATCTACGTGCCGATGCCGCCGCGGACGCCGTACGAAGCCGGTTTGATCTACGCGCAGATCGTGGCGACCGTCGTCGCCGGCAAGCACCCGAAGGCGGCGACGATCGAGCGTTCGGTCGCGGCGCGGGGCCGGCGCATCTACGTCGACTACCTGCAGAACATCCGCGGCAAGACGCTGGCGAGCGCCTACAGCGCGCGCGCCAACGACTTCGCTGGCGTCTCGACCCCACTGACGTGGGAGGAAGTCGAGGACGGGGTGACGCCGCAGGATTTCACCGTCGCCAACTTCGCGGACCGGATCGCCGCGGTCGGCGACCTCTGGGCGGCGCTGCGGCAGGCCAAGCCGGCCGACCTGCGCGCCGTGCAGCGCATCGCCGGCTGAGCGGGCCGGCGACCGGCGTCAGAACGATGCGCGCAGCTCGCCGACGATCTGCCGGCGCATGATGTCGCCGAAGATGTGCTGCTGCATCTCCTGGTCGCCGAGATTGGTCACCTTGATGCTGGTCGTCACCCTGTTGTCCATCCACTTCACGCCGAGCGCCGAGATTCACCAGGGTGTAGGCGTCGGTCGTCCCCGAGAAGCGGCGATCGAGCACGTCCTGCCAGTACGCGTCGCTGGTGTAGCTCACCGTCAGGTTGCCGAGGAACCTCCGGTAGTTGGCGTTGAAGCCGGCGCTGAAGCGATTGTTCGCCGGGAAGTTGATCTCGGTCGCATCGAAGCCTTCCGCCACCGGGTCGGCCTGGAACGAGTAGTTGGTGAAGACGTTCAGGTAGCGGTTGACGGCGCCATCGACCCCGAGCTCCAGCCCCTTGTCCTTGACCTTGCCGAGATTGAGGTAGGTGAAGACCGACGGCAGGCCTGGCTCCGGGATGAAGTTCAGCACGGCCGGCGGAATGAAGGGCGGCAACGTCGGCGGCGGGTTCGCCGGGGTGTACGTCGCCACCTGCGTGAAGTAGATGCCGTCGTCCGTGTTGTTCCAGTACAGCGCCGCGGTGACCGTGGCCCGCTTGCGGATGACGCCGGTGTAACCGATCTCGTACGCGGTCATCGTCTCCTGCGTCAGGTCGGGATTGGCGACGGCGCGAATCGGGAAGACGAAGTTGGCGAGCACCGGTGAGATGGCGCTGAGATCCACCTGGTTGAGGATGGTGGTGCTGATGTTGTTGTTGACGTAGGACGGCGCGCGGAACGCGCGGTTGAAGGAGAGGCGGAAGGTGTGGTCCGCCGCCGGCTTCATCAGCAGCGTCGTCCGCGGCGAAAACACCGCATCGTCGATCGAGGAGAACTTGTCGACGCGGCCGCCGACGACCCAGCGGAAGTGGCTGCCGAGGAAGATCTCGTCCTGCAGGTAGGCGCCGCCTTCGTTGCGTGGCTCGCCGCCGGGCGCGATCGAAATGTCGAAGGCGTTGTGGCGGAAGTTACCGCCGTAGGTGAGGACGTGGCGGGTGCCGATCGGGTGCACGTCGGTCGCTTCGATGTCGAAGGTCTTGGTGTCGAAGTCGAGCGGCAGCGGCTGGCCGTTCGCGCCGCGCGAGAGCAGGTTCGCTGCGTTGCCGTTCAGGATGTTGGTGAAGAAGGCGACGCGGCGGCCACCCTGCTCGTAGCGGCTGGTGAAGTAGGACAGGCGTGAGCCGCGGGCGATGTCGAACGGACCAATGCCGCTGTGGATGATGCCTTCGGTGCCGGCGACGCCACCGGCGAAGGTGATGCGGCCGTCGCTCTGCAGGTCGTAGTCGACGCGCGCATCGAACTTCGGCTGCGAGGTACCGGTATTGACGTAGGTCGGGTACGGGGTGCGGAAGCTGTTGTTGATCGCGCCGACGGGGCGCGGCAGCACGTCCTGCGTGAAGTAGCCGGCCGAGAGCTTGAACGCCCAGCGATCGTCGACCGCCTGCGCGTGCGTGCCGTTGACGTAGAACAGGGCTCCGGCGTCGCGATCGATCCCTTGACGTGCTGCGGCCGAAGGCGCCGACGCCGATCGTCACCGACGACCCGTGTGTCGCCGCCAGTTCGCGCGGGCTGCGGGTGATGACGTTGACGACGCCGCTCATCGCGTTGGCGCCCCAGACGGCGGAGGCCGGGCCGCGGATCACTTCGATCTGCTTGATCTCGTCCTGGTTGGTCGGTACCAGGTCCCACATGACCATGCCGAAGAAGTCGAGGTAGATGGTGCGGCCGTCGACGAGCGCCAGTTGCGAGGTGGACAGCGTCGAGGTGGCGCCGCGGGTGGTGATGTTGACGTCGCGGGCGCTGACCTGCGAGACGTTGACGCCTGGGACTGCCCTGAGCAGGTCGCCCATGTTCGAGGCAGGGGTGTTCTGAATGGTTTCGGCGGTGACGACGCTGACCGAGGCCGGGGCGTTGACGAGTTGCTGTTCCGTGCGCGAGGCGGAGACCACCACCTGCTCTTCGAAGGCGGGCGGCTGATCCTGCGCCGCGGCGTCCCGCGGGTCCTGCTGCGTGCTGGGCGGGGCTGGCGCGGCGTTCTGGGCGGAGGCGGGCGCGGCGAGGGCGAGCAGCAGCGCGGCGATCGGGAGACGGGGCATCGGCACGGCGAACTCCTTGTGGGAACACGGCGGCCGCCGCGAGGCGGTCGCGATGACGCGCAGCATAGTACCCGGATCTGCCGCGATCTGAACGCGTGGTGATATGATGCGTGCTCGTGCGCCCGTAGCTCAGTTGGATAGAGCGTCGGACTTCGAATCCGTAGGCCGCAGGTTCGAGTCCTGCCGGGCGCACCAGCCCGCGTAGCGGGCTGGCGGCTCCGGCAGTTCATCAGCCGAACCGCCGTGCGCTGACACGCACTGCGACTTTGGACGAGTCCTGCCGGGCGCACCAGCCCGCGCTGCGGGTCGTAAGCAAGGTTCGGCCTGGCCGAATTTCAGCACGCCTCGACGCGCCCGTAGCTCAGCTGGATAGAGCGATGGCCTCCGGAGCCATAGGCCGCAGGTTCGAATCCTGCCGGGCGCACCACCTTCCGATTCTCCACCAACACTCCCTCACGTCCTGACGCCCCTTTCCGTGGCCTGCCTTTTGCGGATGTAAGTCACAGAGGTACAGGGCCATGGGGAGACTGCAGGCAACGGGCAGGGAGGAGCGCTCGATCGCACCGATCGAACACGAGCTGACGATGCATATCGAGCGGGCCCATGAGCTTTCGGAGCGGGCGCGACGCTCGAACACGGCGGTGCAGCATGACATGGAGCGGGCCCGGGCAATTGCCGATGAGTTGAACCAGCATCTGAACGCGGTGCGCATCCGCCGCTGACGGCCGACTGAAGGTCGAGGCTGAACGCCGCCTAGGACGCCGCTGGGGACGCAGCGTGTCTGTTCCGTACGCGCCGGCACGACGCGGCCGCTAGCGAGGTGCGCGACGCGACGCACGTGCGAGTTGCCTGTGCGGACCGTCATCGGGTGGGCGCCGCCTCATGCATGTTGCGCCGGATCGATGACCACCGTTACAATGGGATGTTGTTGCGCGCTGCCCTGCTCGTTCAGTGGCACTCCCGAACGCACGACAGGATGGGCCGCTAGCTCAATTGGCAGAGCAGCAGACTCTTAATCTGCGGGTTCTCGGTTCGATTCCGAGGCGGCTCACCATTCCTCACTTCGTTCGGCCTGGTTCTCCTCCTCCTCATCAGCCACGCCGGCAACCGCTCCGCGCTCGCCCATGGGGACGATTCCGAGGGCGGCTCAATTCATCTTTTAACAATCTCCGGCGACACGCATCCTTGCCGGTGACGAGATCCTGATTTCGATCTCAGCACCCGAGCCCGCCCCGCGAGACGGTGGACCTCCTCTTCCAGCCGTTTCTGCCAGCGCAGGTCAGCACCGCCTCTGCAGACCCGCTCGGAACGGAAGAGGCGTGCTAGCGCACGCTCCTGGCGAAGAACGCACCTGCCAGCTTCTCGGCATGCGCGCGCGACACCCGATCGCGCGCCGTGGCGACGGAATAGATGCTGTGCTCGTCGCCGTCGTGCAGCGGCGACTCGCCGGAAAACGATGCGTGCACCATCTCGTGCAGCAGCGTGCCGTGGTCAGGATTGCGACGGGTGCTGTTGATCAAGACGAACTTCGGCACAACGTCGGGCACTCCCTGCAATTGCCCGCCGTCGGTGATGCCGCGGATCTCATCGATCGGATCGAACGGGCAGACGATGACCCGCAGAGTCTTCGGGTCGCCGCCACTTGCCGCAATCGCGCTCTTGCGCACGGCGAATCGATCGGCCTGAAACTGCGTCTGCACCACGGCCTCCGGCCACGCCACCGGCGGCCCGCTCATCAACGCGCCTTCGACCAGGGTCAGTCCATGTGGCCGCAACAGGTCGCGAGTCCTCGCCAGCAGTGCGTTGGCGAAGGATGCGAAGTCGAACACCGTATCGGTTCGCTGCAATTGAATCGTGAGCACGCGATTGAGCTTGACGAGCGCGGGGGGTGCCGGGACGGTGACGTCGCGACCGACGAGCGCTCGCGCACCACCACCGCCACTGCCAGTCTGTGAGCAGCGCACGAGCAACGTGCGTGACGCTTCGACGTTCGCGATGTCCGCATCCAACCGCGCAATCGTCATCTTGCCGACGATGTTGTCGGCCTGCGTCTGGTACGAGCGATTGATGATCTGCCGCGCCCGCTTGTAGGCCAGGACGGCTGCGGCCGTGGTGCCGCCGTACTGCTTGGCCCGGATTTCATTGCCGGATATGGCGGTGCGTTCGAGCACGAGCAGGCACTTCTGGATGAGCGCGACGTGATTGCCCCGGCTGCCGGGCGTGACGTGCGCCTCGTCATGTCCCAGGCACGCCTGCAATGCGCTGTTGCCGCCGAGCGTCGCGGACCGTAGAGGCACGTCGTCTCCCTTCAGATTGAATCGCTTCGCGGCAGGCCGAAGGACGGCCCGACGGCGACGATGCTGCGACCGAGGAGCGCGCGCCGGGAAGCGCTATTCCACAGCCGTGATATACCCGCAACTGAAACGGTTGGAGTCTCCGCTGAAACCTAGCAGGACACCCTTCCGAACGTCCGACGGCCCATTTGGGCAAGCGAACATCCCTTGCTCGTTGTTCCTGCCTCCCTCACTGCTCTGCACTGAAACGTTCTCCACTTCGCGACCCTTGAGAGAGCTACAGATGGCCTCCTGATTCTCCACCTGAATGCCGCGCATGTACGAACCAATCGGGCAGTGTCGAGCCACGTCGTTTGCCGCAAAAAGGGTCACGACACGGCTGGACACGAGATCGCCGGCTTTTGCAGCCGCGACGACGCGCTCACATAGGAATTTGTTGCCGGCGAGATGGACCCCCCTGATTGCGTACCCAATCGGGCAGGCGTGCATCCGGGATTCCTGCGATGGCGCGCCGTCTGTGTTCCCGTTTGACACGAACCAAGTCCCCCCTCGAGCCTGAGCCTGCACACTTGCGGCGCCGACGAGTACCGGCGAAGCAGAACGAAAGTAGTTTCAGCATCTGTCTCCTCCAGCTGCGTTGCCCGAGTGTTGCGTCGGAATGCCGTCGCCACGTAGCGACTGTATCCCAAGCAGAACAACGCAACCCACCCCCACGGGCGACCGCGAGGGGGAGGGCCGTTTGCGGAGTTTGCGCCGCCATGACTTGGCGGATAATCCGCCGCATGGGGTCAGTCGCCGCAGCCGCTTGGATCGCCTGGATCGCGTTTCCGGCGATTCTCGCGGCCGGTTGGTTGCGCCGCGAAGTGGGGATACGGACGACGGTGTTGTTCACTGCCGCTGCGGCCGCCGTCTACGTTGTCTTGCCACGCACGGTGCCGAATGGAACTGCGATCATCACACCTGCCATCGCGGTGATAGACATCGTGCTCGTCCTGGTGGTCTTCAAAGGTGACGTCAGGCTCACCTGAGCCTCAATCGATGTCCGTTCGCGATTCAATTCGAACCCCCTAAAGCCCGCCTAACCGGCCGCAGTCGATTGTCTGCACGGGCGGCGACTGGCTAGCAAGCAATTGGGACGGCAACGGCGTTGTCGCCCTAAGCGCTAGAAGCTGACGTGCGCATCACTTACCGCATCGATGAACTCTAGCCGCAGGCCCCGTGCCGGCAGTCGTTCTGGTGCACGGATCCGGGTTCGGCGACCGCGACGCAACCGTCGGGCAGATCAAGCTGTTCAAGGATCTCGCGCTCGGACTTGCCTCGAGGGGCATCGCCGTCCTGCGCTACGACAAACGCAGCCGGGTGCATGCCACCCTGATGCGCGACATGACCGGCCTTACCGTAAGCAGGAATGGATCAACGACGCGATCGCGGCGGTCCACGTGCTCAGGCACCGCGGGCCTCGCCCAGGCGGACGGCGCAATCAGCGCCGAGGAACAGGCGCAGATCACTGAGATCGAACAGCTGATGGCCCGTATCGCCGCCCAGAAGCCGGGCGACGCATCGAACACGGAACGCATCTTCGGTGCGCCGGAGTCGTATTGGCGCGACCTGCGCAGCTACGATCCGCCAGCCGCCGCGGCGCAGATGGAGGAACCGATGCTGGTGCTGCAAGGAGAGCGGGACTACCAGGTGACGATGGAAGAATTCTCGCGGTGGACGTCGGCGCTTGGCGACCGGCTGGACGTGTCGTTCCATTCCTACGCCACCCTCAACCAGCCGTTCGTGGCCGGGAACGGCAACAGCCTGCCGGCCGCATACAACACGCCGGGCCACATCAGCGAGGAGGCAGTACGCGATGCCGCCAGATGGAGCATCACCCTGGCGCCGGGACGGCAGTAAGCCGGCGCGAGGCTCGACGCGCGATTCCAGCCGCGCCGGCAGGCGCCGATTGTTGAGGGGAGCGCCGGACACGACCTCACGTTCCAAAGGTCGCCGCACCTCCTGAGTCGACAATCCGAAGGTCGTCCGGCGCTCGCATCGAAACGATGAAAGCAAATCGCGAGCGGCGCCATGCGGCGCGCGACCGGCGGCGCATCACGCGCCCAATCCGCTGTCAGGCGTGCGGAGTGCTGCTGACGTTTGACCGGCGCGGCTCCGTGATCGGCCTGTACCGCAGCGCGACCGCCATGCCGTCGCACGTTTCCGCGCCCGGCGAACCGAGCGCTCCGCCGTCTGAGCCCCGCTGCCTCGTCTGCCATCGATCGCTGGTCCCGAGGACGTAGCCGCCGATTTCAGCGGCGGCCGATTTCGTCGACGCGTACATGTCGCAGTCGATCGCTGTGCCAGGCCGGCCGGCACAGTCAAGAGCGCAGCGGCGATGCCGATTACGCGGGGATGGGAGACCTGAACCTGACGGAGCGGCGCGGCGCGGCGCCGGATCGCCGCCACCGGCCGCGCGCCATCCGCTGCGAGCATTGCCGGGCGCTACTCAGCTTCGATCGGCGCGGCTGCGTCGTCGGCATGTATCGGAGCGCGAGCGCGATGCCGGTGCACACCGGCTTCGACGGTGGCGAGCAGCCGTCGCGAGCCGTGCAGCCACGCTGCGCGATCTGTCAGCGATCGCTGCTGCCAGCGGCATAGCCGGCGGCTCGTTGTTCCTCAGGATGGTTCGGCGCCGGGGTCGATCAGGTCCTCGATGGCAGCCATCGTCTGAAAGCGCGCGCCGCACCGGCACACCGCGTGGCAACGCAGGACGTCGACACCATCGACCACCAGTGGTTCGGCGTTCTGATCGGGCTCAGCGTCGAAACCGCCATGCGGCCGGTGCTCGGCCAGGAACCCGTCAGCGTCCCTGCTGAATCGAACTCGCATCCTCTGGTCCCCCACGCCCATTGATCGTCAGAGCCTGATCGTCAGAGCCGCCTCGGCTCCATCGTGACCCTTTCGCGTCCTTCGCTCAAGCGCCGCGCCGTGGCGCAGCAGCTTGGCAGCTGAGCTTCTCACGCTCACCGCCGCCAGCTCAAGCGTATTACGGCTCTGCCGATTACTCCGAGGATGAGTATGACGAACCACACCGAACGGCGCCGGGCGGTCGCCGACCGGCGCAACCCGCCGCGACCAATCCGCTGCATGAATTGTGGCGTTCTGCTGACGTTCGAACGCCGCGGCGCGGTGGTTCGGTTGTACCGCAGCGCCACCGCGATGCCGCTCCGCGTCAGCGGGCCAAACGAGCGTAATGCGCCGGTCGGGCCGCCGCGGTGCGTGGTCTGCAACGAGCTGCTCGTGCCCGGCGGGCCGGTACCCCAAGGACCTGAGGGGGAGCACCACACCTGACAAAGGCGGAACTAATTGCGTGATTCGGCACGGATCAGTGCCGCGCGAATCGCAATCGCGAGTCATTTTGCACGAGCGTGGTGGCGCTGAGCTTGCAGCCGAGCACAGCCTATGAGCTTCCTGCATTCGCTCGTCCGCAGATTGCGGTGTTTTTGGCGAACGGGCGGCGTTCACGTGCTGTCGGTCCGCACCGGGAAGTGTGGCATTTGTGGCAGGCTGTGGTCGGATTTGTACCCGGAGTACAGACCGCACTCCCCGCATCGCGCCCACGCCAACCACCGAGAGCAGGACCGCTCTGACAGCGAGCCCGTGGAGGATGCGGCCGAACGGCGGACGGTGTTCGTCTAGGCGGGTAGCGATCCGTCGCCGCGGCGGTTGGCAAGTAGCCAGTTGCCCAGCAAATCAGCCTGGTCCTGGTGCACGTGGCTGTGACGCGCGCAGATCGCGCGGAGCGCGTCACCCGCATTCGGCGCGGCGAAGTGAGCGGAAGAATAGCCGCAGAACAGCTTGAAGGCCACCTCGGTGCCAAGCTCGTTCCAGAGTGCCTCCAGCCGTTCGGCGCCACGGTAGTTGCCTTCTTCGGCAAGAATCTCGACCATCTCACCGTAGATGCGCACCCCTGGCGGGTGTGACAACCGACGGACCGTCTGCCCGACCGACTGCTGGAAGAGCGACGCATCCGGATCGGCCCGGCGCATGAAGCTGCGGAGTGCCGCCGCCGCGTCGATCACCGTCATGCGTCCCTCGGTGACGAGGTCGCCCACAGGATGGCCGAGTCGCGCCATTGCCATGGCAATCGACTTGAAATGAGCCGGTTTCACCACGACGAGGAGGTTCTCGCCTGCGCGATACCCTTCATCCAGGAAGAGCCCCACCGCTTCCCCAAGCGACTCCGGTCCGTCGAAGAACTGGACGACGTGCTCAGAGGTGATGCGACCCTGGTCGGCTCGTAGGCCGGTTCGGGCCTGGTCGCGTGCGCCGCTCGTCGATTTACCCACGTGCCCTCGATTTCTGCCGTCACGAATTCAATTACCGGGCCGGCCACGTACAGGCGCTTTGGTGGAGTATTTCGCGCCGGCGCGGCGCAGCCCTGTGTTCGATCACTACATAGCTGCCGATCACTGGAGTGTAAACCGCCACTTTGTGAGGCGCGGTCTCGCCATCATCAGGAGCGAAGCCGCGCGCTACACTGGGACCATGCAACTGCGGAACGCTCGCCTCTGCCTTGATTGCGAGGAGGTCCACGATCTCCAGCAGTGCCCCGCGTGCGCGTCAGAGTCGTTTTCGTTCATCACCCGCTGGGTCCCCGCACCTGAACGGCGCACCCGGCCGCGGCCGGTGGTAGAGCCGCCGGAGTCGCTCGACACCTACCGCCAGATGCTGGTGCCCGAGCCGCAGCAGGGCTCGCCGCAGTGGCGCCTGGTCAAGAATGGCGCGATGGGTCTGGCCATCTTCGGTGTCGCGGGACTGGTTTGGCGCAACAAGAACCGCGCCGACCGCGACACGAGCGAACGAGAAGCGGCCGACCGGCTGCGGTGATCGGCAGGGAGCCCCGCTACGCGCGCCGCTTCCGCGATGACTGCCACGATCATCAAGCGCGTGAACGCCGAGCGCCTGGCGCTGCTCGGCTGGTCGCGTGCCATCCTGCTGCAGTTCGCCCATCCGCTGATCGCCGCGGGAGTTGCTGATCACAGCACGTTTCGCGGCAGCCCGTTCGCCGCGCTCACACGCCTCCATCACACCCTCGGCGCGATGCGCGCCATCACCTTCGGCAACGACCCGGCGCGCCGCGCGGCCCTCGCCGGCATCCTTCAGATCCACCGCCGGGTGCATGGAACGTTGCCGGCGGCGATCGGGCGGTATGCGGCAGGCACCCGCTACTCGGCGGAAGACGCCGACCTCGTCTTATGGGTGCACGCCACCCTGCTCGAATCGCTCACCGTGGTGCACCACCTCCTGGTGCAGCCGGTCACGCTACAGGAGCGGGATGCGCATTGCCAGGAGACCGCGGCGGTGGCGATCGCGCTCGGCGCCCGGGCGGCGGACGTGCCGCGGCGCTGGGACGCGCTCCGCGATTACATGGCGCAGATGTATGCGTCGGGCCACGTCGTCGTGTCGCCGCAGGCGCGTGAGCTTGCGGCCGCCTTGCTCGTCCCGCCCGTCCTCTCCGCAGTGGCCGCACCGGCTACCTGGGCCAACGAGCTGATCGCCATCGGGTTACTTCCGACTCAGGTACGCGAGCAGTACGGCTTCCGCTGGGATATGCAGCGCGAGCATCGTCTGCACCGCGCGCTGCTCCTCCTGCGCGCCGCGCGCCGCATCACGCCGGATCGGCTTGCGCGATGGCCGGAGGCACGCGATCTGGATCGAACTGACCTTCCCATTTCGCGATAACCACCGTCGCCAGGCAGTTGCCGAGGACGTTCAGTGACGTGCGCAGCATGTCCATCAGTTCGTCGATGCCGAGGATGATGAACACCGGCTCCACCGGCAGGCCGAACGACGCGAGGGTCCCGAGCAGGATGACCAGTGCGCCCCGCGGCACCCCCGCCACTCCCTTGCTCGTCAACATCAGGGTCAACAGCAGCACCAGCTGTTGCGACGTCGACAGCTCGATGCCGGCGGCCTGGGTGACGAAGATGGCGGCGAGCGACAAGTACAGCGTGCTGCCATCGAGGTTGAAGCTGTAGCCGGTCGGGATGACGAAGGCGACGATCTGCCGCGGCACGCCGAGCCGCTCCATCGCCTCCATCGCCCGCGGCAGCGCCGCCTCCGAACTGGTGGTGGCAAACGCAATCGACACGGGCTCGGTGACGGCGGCGATGAAGCGGCGCAGCGGCACGCGCGCGATCAGCGCCACCGGCAGCAGCACGCCGACGATGAACACGGCGACGGCGACGTAGAAGGTGGCGAGCAGTTTCGCCAGGTTGACGAGGATGCCGAGCCCGAGCTGGCCGACGGTGTAGGCGACCGCGGCGCCGACGCCGATCGGCGCCAGCAGCATGACGATGTTGGTGAACTTGAACATCGTCTCGGCGAGGCTCTCGGTGAAGGCGAGCATCGGCCGGCGGCGATCTTCACGGACCATCGCCAGGCCGCAGCCGAACAGCAGGCTGAAGACGACAATCTGCAGGACCTCGGCATCGACGACGGCGCGGCCGATGTTCTCGGGGAAGACGTCGAGCACGATCGTCTGCCACGTTCGTTGCACCGGCTGTTGCATCTGTTCGGGCTCGGCCATCGGCGGCAGGTTGATGCCGACACCTGCACCGCTCAGGGTGATGGCGGTCCAGCCGATCACCAGCGCGAGCGTCGTCACCACCTCGAAGTAGATGAGCGACTTGATGGCCATGCGGCCGATCTGCTTCAGATTGGCGTGCCCGGCGATGCCGACCACGAGCGTGGCAAAGAGCAGCGGCGCGATGATCGTGCGGATCAGCCGCAGGAAGATCTGGCTGAAGATGCGCAGCGACACGGCGAGACCAGGGAAGTCATTGCCGATTTCGGCACCGACGACCATCGCGATCAGGATCCAGGTGGTTAGCGAGCGCCGCCGCACACCGTAGGTGATGAGCGCGGCGAGGGCCAGCCAGCGGGAAACCAGCAGAATTCCGGGCGGAACCGTGTAGATGTCGTAGAAGGTGAGGACGGCGAGGAGCGCCGCGGTCGCCCAGAGGCTAAGCGCGGCCGTGGGAAGAATTCTCGTCATGAGGCAAACCGATGTTATACTTCGATGTTCCTGCCTCGCATGAGCTTCCTGCGGAAGTGGCGGAATTGGCAGACGCGCTAGCCTCAGGAGCTAGTGGCCGCAAGGCCATCGGGGTTCGAGTCCCCGCTTCCGCACCAACGAATCGAGCGGTCACACACAACTCCTTTTCGACAAGTTGGCGAGAGATACAAAAGCCGGAAGCACGTTTTCCGGCTGGCGATTGATGAGGCGCGTGAGACGGCGGGAATGAGCTGACGGCCCACAACAGGGCACAGACAAAGGATTCGACGATGGCTACCACGAGCGGCGTGATCAAGCGGCTGACCGACAAGGGCTTCGGGTTCATCGCGGCGGGCGACGGCACCGAGTATTTCTTCCACCAGTCGGCCTGCCAGGGTACGCGCTTTGACGACCTGCGTGAAGGCCAGACCGTTTCGTTCACGGTTGGTCAGGGCCCCAAGGGTCCGCGCGCCGAGAACGTCAAGGCCGAGTAACCGCGACCGACGCGCGCGAGCGCGTCGGTCCCTGGTCGCTCATCGTTCGGTCCGCATCCGCCGCGGCACCGCTAGCGGTCGTGTGCCGCGGTAGCCGGACCGTAAATACCGTCTCTCCCTCGTCGGTCGAGCGCACGTCGATCGTGCCGGCGTGTGCGGTAACGATCTGCCTCGAGATATACAGCCCGAGGCCGATGCTGCGCTGCGCGGACCCGGTCGAGGTGCCGCGCTGGTAGGGCTCGAACAAGCGTGCGACCTGGTCCGGCGGGATAGCCACGCCTGCGTTCCGCACTTCGATCACGGCCTCGTCGTCGCGGCCCCGCGTCACGACGTGCACCGTGCTGTCTGACGGGCTGTGCTGAAAGGCATTGCCCACCAGATTGCCAATCAACTGGGCAATGCGGTCCCCGTCCCAGACCCCGGTTTCTTCCCCCTCGTGCACATAGGTCGCGTGCCGGTCGGCGTAGGTGAGGTGCACCTCGTCGAAGGCGTGCCGCGCCAGCCCGCGCAGGTTCACCGGACGGCGGCTCACGGGAATCTCCCCTGAGACACGCGCCTGCGTGAAGTCGAGGAAGTCGCGGACCAGGCGGGTGGCACGCTCCGCCGACGACATGATCCGGCCGACGACCCTGCCCTGCTGCTCGTCGAGTTGGCCGCGCTGCACCAGCAAGGCGGTGGCGACGGTGATGGCGTTGATCGGATTGCGCAGGTCGTGGCTGACGATCGCCAGCAGCTGCCGATCGAACTCGCTGCGCTCCTGCAGGATGTCCCGCGCCCGCTTCAGTTCGTCCATGTCGGTATTGGTGCCGAACCAACTGACGATGTGGCCGTCGCCATCGCGCAGGGCCGAAGCGCGAGCAAGGTGCCAGCGATACGAACCGTCGGCCCGCCGCAGCCTGAACTCCGCCTGGTACTCCGCACCGCTCGCGAGGTTGCCGGCCCACGTATTCAGGCACTCGGGGAGGTCCTCCGGGTGGACGTAGCGCTGCCACCCGCCGCCGACCACCTCCACGGCCGAGGCGCCGAAGTACTCGGTGGTCCGCTGGTTGACGAAGTCGAGGTGACCGTCGCGATCCGCCGTCCAGACCTGCTGCGGAATCGACTCGGCGAGGAAGCGCTGACGCTGCTCGGCGGCTTCGGCGGTCGCGCGTGCCAGCTGCTCGCGTTCGAGCAGCGCCTGCAACTCGGCGGCGAGCCGCTGCTGGGCGGTGATGTCGTTCCCCTGTACGAAGATGCCGTTGACGGCGCCGGCCGCATCGCGAATGGGCTGGTAGACGAAGTCGACGAACGTCTCGTCCGGCGGCCCGACCTCCGCACGCTGCAGCAGGACGCGAACGCCGCGGCCAACGTAGGGCTCCCCCGACGAGTAGACCTGGTCGAGCAGGTTGGCGAACCCCTGGCTACGCACTTCGGGCAGCGCGTCGAGCACCGGCTTGCCGAGGATGTCTCGGTGGCCGACCAGGGCGTAATAGGCGTGATTGGCCAGCTCGAAAACGTGCTCCGGGCCGCCCAGAAACACCATGAAGCCAGGCGCCTGCTCGAACAGGCTGCGCAAGTGGCGCCGCTCGGCGTCCAGTGCGCTGTTGGCTTCCTGCACCAGCCGCGCGCGTGTCAGCACCCCGGCCTGGGTTTGCCAGGCGGCTGGCTCGGCGGCGGCCCGGCGGGTCTGCTCGTGCAACGCGGTGACATCGACCGTGTGTTGCAGGATGAAGGCGACGGCGCCGTGCGCATCGAGCACCGGCGTATGCGTCGCGCTCCAGTACCGGTCGGCGGTCAATCCGTCCCCCGCGTCGATCCGGTAGGGGATCAGCGCCAGCACGTCCGTTTCGCCGGTTGCGAGGACGCGGTTGAGCGAATCCCGCAACATCGCGGCGCTGTGGTTGTTGGCATCGGCCGGGTCGTTGGGAAATGCGTCGAACAGGTGGCGGCCCGCCAGCTCGGCGAGGGTACGGCCGGTGAGCCGCAAATAGGCCTGGTTGGCGGTGACGAACCGGAGTTCGCGGTCCAGTGCCATGTAGGGGTTCGGAGACGCATCGAACAGCGCATGGAAGTCGAGCATCGGCGGGCGGGCTCCGTTTTCTCAGAGAAAAACCCGGGAGCGCATGCTTCGACCGGGGCGTACAATGGCGAGATGGCTGCGACCGCAGCCACGACCCTCATATTAGATCCGGGACGGTAGTTGATGATTTCAGTCAGCAGTGTGTCCATGCGTTACGGCTCGAAGGTGCTCTTCGAGGACGTCAGCACGACCTTCATCGCCGGACGGCGGTACGGCCTGACCGGCCCGAACGGCGCCGGCAAGTCCACGTTCATGAAGCTGCTGACCGGCGAACTGACGCCGCAGCGCGGCACGGTGACGCGGCCGGAGAAGATCGGCGTCCTCCGCCAGGACCAGTTCGCCTTCGACGCGTTCCGGGTCATCGACACCGTCATCATGGGCAACGCGCGGCTGTGGACGGCGCTGCAGGAGCGCGACGCGCTCTACGCCAAGGCCGACATGACCGACGAAGACGGCATGCGGCTCGGCGAGCTCGAGGGCATCGTCGGCGAGGAGGACGGCTACACCGCCGAGAGCGACGCCGCGATCCTGCTGCAGGGCCTCGACATCCCCGACGAGCTGCACGAGCGGAGGATGGCCGAGCTGCAGGGCGGCCAGAAGGTGCGCGTGCTGCTGGCGCAGGCGCTTATTCGGCCACCCGCAGGCGCTGCTGCTCGACGAGCCGACCAACCACCTCGACCTCGACTCGATCCACTGGCTGCGCGAGTTCCTCGTGCGCTACGACGGCACGCTGATCGTCATCTCGCACGATCGCCACTTCCTGAACGGCGTCTGCACGCACATCGCCGACATCGACTACGAGACGATCATCACCTACACCGGCGGCTACGACGACATGGTGATGGCCAAGACGCAGGTCCGCTCGCGCATCGAGTCCGAGAACGCGCAGCGCGAGAAGAAGATCGCGCAGCTGAACGACTTCATCGCCCGCTTCGGCGCCGGCACGCGCGCCAGCCAGACCACGTCGCGGCGCAAGGAAGTCGAGCGGCTGCAGACCACCGAGCTGGCACGCTCGAACATCCAGCGCCCGTACATCCGCTTTCAGATGAAGCGGCCGTCGGGCAAGGTGGCGCTCGAGGCCGAAGGGCGTCACCAAGGCGCACGGCGACGCTGCAGGTCATCTCGAACTTCAGCGCCGTCGTCAACCGCGGCGAGAAGATCGTGCTCGTCGGCCGCAACGGCGTCGGCAAGACGACGCTTGCTCAAGGCGCTGCTGGCCGACGCGCCGGGCCAGCCGGCGTCGCCGGGCGACATCGACCGCGGCAGCGTCAAGTGGGGCCACGAGGTCTCGATCGGCTACTTCGCCCAGGATCACACCGGCGTGATCGACAAGGGCACGACCGCGGTCGACTGGCTGCACCAGTTCGATCCCGGACGCGTCGCGTCAGGACATCCACGGCCTGCTCGGCCAGATGCTGTTCAGCGGCGAGGAGGGGCTCAAGCCGACCGAGGCGCTGTCGGGCGGCGAGACGGCGCGGCTGCTGTTCTGCCGGCATCATGCTGCAGAAGCCCAACGTCCTGGTGCTCGACGAGCCGACCAATCACCTCGACCTCGAATCGATCAACGCGCTGAACGTGGCGCTGCAGAAGTACGAGGGCACGGTGTTCCTGGTGACGCACGACCAGGACCTGCTCGAGGAAGTCGGCACCCGCGTCTGGCACTTCGACGGCAGGCGCATCACCGACTTCAAGGGCACCTACGAGGAGTACGCCGCCGCCGTCGGCCTCACGGCTTAGAGGAATTGGCGATGTTCGATTGGCAATTGGGACATTGATTGGCTCGATGGAGATTGGCAACCTGGGCATCGCATGTGCGGATGTGCGGACTTGGAGTGGGGAATTGAGTTGCGGAATCGGTTTGGGGGAATCGACGCGCGGGATTGAATCGGGGGTTGGCGTTCCGCCAATCTGCAATCCGGCGATGCCCCAATCCGCACATCCGCATATCCCCCAATCAACCGCCGATTGACAATCGCAGATTGAACATTCCCAATGCCTTCCCCGAGCGCCCGCATCACTGTCTCGCGCCAATCCAAGGACGACCTCGGACAGCGCGAGATCTACCTGCACATCGACGGCGAGGAACTGGCCATCCTGCGGCACGGCGACACCGTCACGCGTGAGGTGCCGGCCGGCGCGCACAAACTACGCGCCCACAACACCCTGTTCCGCAAGACCCTCGAGCTCGATCTCCAGCCCAACGAGGACGCCCGCTTCACCGTCATCAACAAGCCCGGCATCGGCACCTACTCGCTGATGGCCGTGATCGGCGCCGGCCCCGTCTACCTCGTCTTCGAAAAGCTCTGAGGAATGTTCAATTTGGGATTGGAAATTTGCGGATGGATTTGAGATTGGATTGCCAATCGATTCCCAATTTCCAATCGAACATCGACAATTCCTCAAAGCCCGCCGAAGCGGCCGGCTTTGTAGTCGGCGAAGGCCTGGCGGATCTCCTCGGGCGTGTTCATGACGAACGGGCCGTGGGCGACGACCGGCTCGTTCAGCGGCGGGGCGTGACCGAACAGCAGCACCGTGTCGGTGACCGCCTCGATCGCCACGTGGTCGTCGTCATCGTGCAATTCGACCAGCGTGCATGAGGGCGCCTTCTGCCCGGCGACCCGGATAGCGCCGCGAACGACGTAAAGGAAGACATTGCGGCCAGGCGCGACCGCTGCCTCGAGCAGGCCGCCGGCCAGCATGTAGGCGGTCACCATGTGGATGTCAGTGATCGACTGGATCGGCGCGCGCCGGCTGTCCCACTCCCCCGCCACCAGGTTGAGCACCGCCCGGCCGTCGTCGATCGGCACGGAGGGGATATCCGACTTCTGCAGGCCGATGTAGCGCGGCGCGATCATCTTGTATTTCGCGGGCAGGTTGACCCACAGCTGCAGGATTTCGAGTGGGCCGCCGTGCCGCTTGAACTCCTCTGGCGATACCTCCGCGTGCACCAGGCCGCGACCTGCGGTCATCCACTGCACGCCTCCCGCCGTGATGATGCTCTGCCCGCCACTGGAATCGAGGTGCGCCAGTTCCCCTTCCAGGATGAACGTGACGGTTTCGAAGCCGCGGTGCGGATGCGGACCGAACGGCAGCCCGGTGTTGCTCGGGCCGTAGGTCTGCGGCCCGTGATGGTTCAGGAAGAGGAATGGATCGACGTGCTCGATCCCAGGCCCAGGCAGCGGCCGGACGGTCTTGAGATCGCCGATGTCCTCGCGAACGGCTGGATGAAGGGCCTTGACGGTACGCGGCATCTTCGTGCGGTAGATGATCGCACGATCGCGCGGCGATGTTACGGGACGATGCGCGAGCCGGTGACGAACCGGCGGTAGTGGGTGAACCGCTCGGTGGTGCGCAGCCGCGGCACGCCGGAGTTGCGGATGATCGAGAGCGACATGATTTCCGCCGGCAACAGCATCGTCTCGTCCGGGTCGGTGAAGCTGACGCGGCGATAGCGGATCGACGTGTCTGCTCGCTCGACGGTAAACCAGCGCGGCCCGAACGGCCGGTCGTCGCGGACCGGTGCCGGAATGTCGACCTGTCCGACGACATGCTCGTCGACGCGCAACACCTCGGCGGTCACCGCGTCAGCCCAGATGCGCCCGCCGGTCCGGCCCGGCATGTCGATCGTCGCGCATTGATCACGCCAGTCGACGACCGGCGGTTCCGGCGCCACCGGCTTGTAGTCGAGGACGGTCACGGCACGGCCATCGAGGCGACCGGGCCGGGCAGCGGAGAAGGCGAATTTGTGGCGGCGCGCCGGGAGCAAGAACGCGAGCGGTTCCGGCGAGACGCTGCGCGGGTCGAGACAGTCGGGCTGCGACGGCGGCCCGAGTGGCGGTCCACTCGCGGCCAGCAGCTCGCGACGCACGGTCGCCGGGGTGTCGGAGTCGGGGTTCCACTCCACCCGGAGTTCATAGCGCAGGCGGCGCGCAAACCCCTGGGCGGTCAGGTCCGCGGCGACCGGCTGCAGTTCCACCGACTGCTCCGCCAGGATGCTCTGCGTCCGGCCGTAGTAGTTCTCGACGTAGGCGCCGATGCGGGCCAGCGTGTCGCCCCCATCCTGAGCGCTGACGCCGTCGTGGCGGACACCGCCGCCGACAATCAGCATGCTCGCGACGACAACCGCACGCCACATGGACGCCTCCGGATGGGCTCACGCACGCAGGCGCGCCGCCGCCGGTATCGGGACGCCCGCCCGGTGCCAGCGATCCAGCTGCGCTCGAGGTTAGGGGTGGGGCGCGGCGGATCCGTCGTCGCGCGCTCGTGCTACCGTAACCGCTGATTCGTCGACCGGCTTCCTTCAAGGAGAGGACACAGATGACACGACATGTTCTTACAGGGGTATTGGCCACCGCGCTGTTCTCCGCCGTGGTGATGGCGCAGGCCGCGCAGCAGCCCCCCGCAGGGCAGCAACCGGCCGCCGGCGCACAGGGCGCGCCTGCTGCCCCAGGAGGCCAGGGCGCCGGCCGTGGGCCGCAGGGCCCGCCGCCGCCGATGACCTTCTTCATCACCAGCGTCGGCAAGGGTGATGGCGCCAACCTCGGTGGCCTCGCCGGAGCCGACGCCCACTGCAGCGCCCTCGCGCAGGCGTCGGGTCTGCCCGCCGCCCCAGGCCGTACCTGGCGCGCCTATCTCAGCGCCACCGCGGCCAACGGCCAGCCAGCCGTCAACGCGCGCGACCGCATCGGTGCTGGCCCGTGGCACAACAGCAAGGGCGCGTTGATCGCCAACAACGTCGCCGACCTGCACGGTGACGTGCAGCGTGACCGCAACCAGGTCAACAAGGTGAACGCACTCACCGAGAAGGGCGCCACGGTCAGCGGCTCCGGCGATACGCCGAACACGCACGACATCCTCACCGGCTCCGACTCGACCGGCCGCCTGGTTGCCGGGACCACGGATTCGACCTGCGGCAACTGGACCAGCAACGCGGCGGCCGGCAGCGCCATGGTCGGCCATCATGACCGCACCGGCGGCGGCAATACGTCGTGGAACGCGGCCCACGCCTCGCGCGGCTGCAGCCAGCAGAACCTGGTCGCCACCGGCGGCGCCGCCCTGTTCTACTGCTTCGCGGCCAACTAGCGACACGCTTGGGTCACGACACCACAGAGGCACCGAGCACACGGAGAGTTGCAAAGACTTTTTCTTTGTCTCTGTGGTCTCTGTGACTCTGTGGTGCCGTCCCGACGTCCTCAAGTCACCGATTCAGCACTGTAACGAGCGATGAGTCCCGTCCGCACGGCGTAGTTGTACACCCGCGCGAAGATCCAGCACGCCAGCAGCAGGTCGATGATAGCGAGCGCACCGCCGGTGAGCAGCGCCGCCGCCCGCACTCCCTCCCCCGCTACCACGGCCCGCATCCCTTCGAACACGTACGACGGCGGCAGCAGCCGCGAGATCGCCTGCATCCATGCCGGCAGGGTGCGACAGCGGATAGAACACGCCGGCGAACGGCGAGAGCAGCGCCGGGATCGGCCAGATGAACCATTCGGACGCCGGCCCGAGGCGCAGCACCAGCGGCGCTGCCGACGATGCCGAGCGCGATGCCGAACAGGAACAGCACCAGCAGGAACGGCACGAGCAGCAGCGCCGTAGGCGGCGAAGGACAGCCCGAACACCGCCGTCGCGAGCAGCGAGCATCGCGACCAGGCCGATCAGGCTGGTGAGGATGCTGGTGACGCACCAGCCCGGCGAGGTACTCGGCGATCGTCAGCGGGCGTGGCGAAGACGTTCAGGAAGTTGCGCGACCAGACGTCCTCGAGGAACGCCATGGTCACGCCCTGCATCACGCGCGTGAAGAAATCCCACAGCAGCACCGCGCCGAGCAGCGTCGGCACGAAGTCGACCGCCGACGCGCGTGACGGTATCGAGGTAGCGGGTGATGAAACCCCACAGCACGATGTCGACCGCGACCCAGGCGAACAGCGGCAGGACGCGCGCCGGGCTGCCGCGCATCAGGTAGAACTGGCGCAGCACGATGGCGGCGACGCGGCCAGGTGCACATCAGCCTCTCCGGCTCAGCCTCGCGCGGCACGGCGATGAACAGTTCCTCGAGCGTGCTGCGCCCATGTCGGCCGGGCAGCGTCTCGCGGATCGCCCTGCAGCAGGATCTTGCCGCGCGACAGGAACAGCACCCGGTCGCAGACCTCCTGCCACCTCGTACATGTTGTGCGACGTCCACAGCACGCCGCCGTGCCGCCGGCGCGAAGCGCGCGGATGCGGGCGCGGATGTCCCTGCGCGGTCGCCGGATCGAGCGACGCGGTCGGCTCGTCGAGCAGCAGCAGGTGCGGCGCGTTGAGCATCGCCTTGGCCAGCGCCACGCGCGTCTGCTCGCCGGACGAGAGCACGCCGCACTTCGTGTCGCGGAAGCGCGTCAGGTCGAATTCGCTCGAGCAGCGCCTCGATGCGCGCCGCCAGCCCGCGCACGCCGTAGATCAGGCCGAACACGCGCAGGTTCTGCGCGACGGTGAGGTTCCCCGGCAGGGGCGCGTAGACCGCGGCAAAGTTGGTGCGCTGCCAGCGCCTGGCGGCGGTGCGACGCCAGGTCGCGCCCTTCGATGCGCGATCGACCCGGCGGTCGGCTCGCAGCACGCCCAGGATCATGTTGATGGTCGTCGTCTTGCCGGCGCCGTTGGGGCCGAGCAGGCCGACGATCTCGCCCGGCGCGATCTCGAACGACACGTCGTCCACCGCCGCAGTGGAACCGTAGGTCTTGCACAGGTGAGAAACCGAGAGCACGGTCACGTGAGGGGTCCGGGGCCGCAGTATAGTTCGGCGGTGCCGCCGTTCGAGGGCCGGCCGTTCTGCGGTGGGGCGCTCGTGGTCCCCTGGGCGACGTTCTCAAGATCATCGTCGCGCTCGCTGCCGGGTGGTTGTGGCAGCAACTCGTCTGGAGTCGGTGGCCGCGGTCTACGCGGTTATCGAGGAGCTGTGGCTGCGAGATGCGTTTGGTGCGGATGTGGTCGAGGAGCATCAGGCCGTGGCGCAGCAGAACGAGCCATAGCGCAGGCGCGGGACGCTCGTGCGAGTCAATCGCGCGGCCGGCCGCGTTCGTCGGTGCACCAGCCCTGCTCGCAGGCCGAACAGAAGCAGACCACCGTGCCGACCTGCCGCCATGTGACCACGACCGTTTCGCGGCTGCGGCAATAGCGACAGGGCCAGGAGGCGCGGTCGAGGAGCTTCGGCGGGACGACTTCGGGCTGGTTCATGCGGCGCCTTGGTGAGTCCGACACGTCGGAAAGCGTCGCTACATGCAGATCTACTGCCGTGGCGCGGCAGGGGGCGGGAGGCTTACTCCTCGGCCTGCTCCTGCTCGTCGATCTGCCAGTCTGCCAGCGGTTGCGGGCCGAGCTTGATGTCGGCGATGTCGGGATCGATACCGTCCGGACGGGGTCCGGCGGTGAGCTTTCGGTCCTTGACGTCACGACGGCGGGCGGCCTTCTGCTGGCGCCGTTCGTTCAGCGATTTCTCACGTTCGCGCTTTGCTGCGGTCGGTCTGGTATTTCGGGCCATGCGCCTCCATCAAATGCCTTACGGGCGCTGGAGATCCGAGGAGAAGAGCTCGATCATCTCTCACGCGGGCGGGTGCGGTCGGTGTCTGAGCGCTCCCTAAGGATACACGATAAGTCGCGGCCGCCGCCCATATGGCCGAGTCGTTTTCTGCAACGAACGGGCCGCAGCGGCACCGCGGTGGCGCCGTCCACGGCGACGGCGCGCTGCGTGCTAGCATTTCGGCTTTGCCGATGAGGGAGATTCCGCTCCAGGCGATCCAGGATGCGAGCGCCGCCATCTACGACCTCGTCGTTCACACGCCGCTCGTCCGGCTCGAGCTGCCGCCGGCGGTGGAGCAGCGGCTCGCAGGGTCCGAGATTCATCTGAAGCTCGAAACCTTCCAGCGCATCGGCGCCTTCAAGATTCGCGGCGCCCACAACGTCGTGCGCCAGCTCCCCCAGGCCGCGGCAGCCGATGGCGTCTGGACGGTGAGCGCCGGCAATGCCGCGCAGGGGGTGGCGCTCGCCGCCCGCCACGCCGGTCTCCCTTGCCGGGTCATGGTCATGGACACCGCACCGGCGGCCAAGCTGGATGCCATCCGGCGCCTGGGCGCCGAGATCATTCCAGCGTCCTACGACGAATGCTGGCAGACGGTCGAAGCACACCAGTCGTCACGCATGCGCGGCCGGCTCGTACACCCGTTCGACGATGACGGCTTCATCGCGGGAAATGCGACGATAGGCCTCGAGATCCTGGAGGACCTGCCGGACGTCGACGCGGTGATTGGCGCCGTCGGCGGCGGTGGCCTGCTCGCCGGTGTCGGCTCCGCGCTGGTCGCGTCCGGCTCGAAAGCCCGGATCTATGCAGCGGAGCCGGAAACAGCGGCGCCGCTGCACGCGTCGCTGCGCAAGGGCGAGGCGAGCGCCTTCGAGGGCTGGCGCGCCTCGTTCGTCGACGGCGCCGGCGGCCGGACGGTCCTGGCGACGATGTGGCCGCTGCTGTCGCGACTGGTGACAGCCTCGATCGTCGTCTCGCTCGAAGAGGTGGCGGCCGCCATGAAACTGGTCGCCGAACGCACCCACGTCATCACGGAAGGCGCCGCTGGCTGCGCCGTGGCCGCTGCCCTGTCCGGACAGGTCCGCGGCAAGATCGTCGTCGTCGTTTCCGGCGGCAATATCGACCTGTCGCGGTTCGCGTCCCTCGTCGGCGCGTGCGGATGAGGCGTCCCGGATTCTGCACACCCACCGCAAGAAATTACCCTCCGGTGACGATAACCGGATTCATGAGGACACCGTTGGTCCAACTGCCCGACCGCATCAATCGCCTCGAAGAGCTCGCCTACGACCTGTGGTGGAGCTGGACACCGGAGGCGCGCAACGTCTTCCGCCACCTGGACTACGCCACCTGGCGGCTCACCGCGCACAATCCGGTGAAGATGCTGCAACTGGTCCCGCGCCAGGCGCTCGACCGCGCCGCTGCCGACCCGGAATGGCTCCGCGACTACGACCGCGCCCTCGCCCGCCTCGACGCGGCGCGTGGCGCCCACAACACCTGGTGCGAGAGCGAGTACCCGGAGATGCAAGGCAAGTCGATCGCCTACTTCTCCGCCGAGTTCGCGCTGCACCAGTCGCTACCGATTTACGCCGGCGGCCTCGGCGTTCTTGCCGGCGACCACTGCAAGGAGGCAAGCGATCTCGGCGTGCCGCTCATCGGCGTCGGCTTCATGTATCCCCAGGGCTACTTCCACCAGAACCTGACTGCCGACGGCTGGCAGGAAGAGATCTACGAAAAGCTCAACTGGACCGACGCGCCGATCGAGCCGGCGATCACCCCCGCCGGCAAGCCCTGCATCACCGCGGTGCCGCTCGGCAACCGTACCGTGCTGGTGGCGGTGTGGCGGGTGCGGGTCGGCCGCGTCAAGCTGTACCTGCTCGACACCGACCTCGAGGAGAACGCGCCGTGGGATCGCGAGCTGTCGGCCCGCCTCTATGGCGGCGACCGCGAAACGCGCGCACAGCAGGAAATCATCCTCGGCATCGGCGGCGTCCGGGTGCTCAAGGCGATGGGCACCGAGCCGTCGGTCTACCACCTCAACGAAGGGCACGCCGCCTTTGTCGTACTGCAGCGCATCCGCGACCTGTGCGAGACCGGCTGGAGCTTCGATGCGGCGCTGGAGGAGGTGCGGCGGACCACGGTGTTCACGACGCACACGCCAGTGCCCGCCGGGCACGACGCCTTCCCGTTCCACCTGGTCGAGACCCACCTTGCCGGCGCCTGGGGAGACCTTGGCGGCTACCGTGAGAAGTTTCTCGCCCTTGGCGGCTACGACAACGGCAGCGGGCCGATGTTCAACATGACCGCGCTGGCGCTGCGGACCAGCGGCTCGGTCAACGGCGTCAGCCAGCTGCATGGCGAAGTCACCAAGCAGATGTGGGGCTCGATCTGGCCCGGAGTGTCCTACGACACGCTGCCGGTGGCCTTCATCACCAACGGCGTCCACGTGCCAACCTGGCTGTCGTCGGAAATCGGCAACCTGCTGGCGCGCTACCTCGGTCCAGACTGGATGGACCGGCACGACGACCCGGCAGTGGCCGACCGGGTGTTGAGCATCCCGGATGAGGAGCTCTGGGCGGCACGGCAATCGCTGCGCGCGTTCCTGTTCAATTTCATTCGCGAGCGCGCCCGTAACCGCTGGACCCAGGAGCACGTCAGCGCTGCCCGCATCGTCGCCGCCGGGACGATGTTCGACCACAACACGTTGACCATCGGCTTCGCCCGCCGCTTCACCGGCTATAAGCGGCCTGAGCTGATCTTCGCTGACCCGGATCGGCTCGCCCGCATCCTCAATGCCAGCGGCCGGGCCGTGCAGTTCGTGTTCGCCGGCAAGGCCCATCCCGCCGACGACGGCGGCAAGCACCACCTGCAGCACATCTACAAGCGGGCCCTCGATCCGAAGTTCGGCGGACGGATCGCGTTTGTCGACGACTACGACCTGCACGTCGCCCACTTCCTGGTCCAGGGCTGCGACGTGTGGATGAACAACCCGCGCAAGCCGCTCGAGGCGAGCGGTACCGAGCGGGATGAAGGCGGCGATCAATGGCACGCCGCACATGTCAATCGGCGACGGCTGGTGGGCAGAAGGGTTCACCGGCGACAACGGCTGGCTGATCGAGGCGGGCGGTGTCGACCCGAACGACTATGGCGCCCAGGACTGGGCGGATGCGCAGGCGATGTACACGCTGATCGAGCAGCAGCTGGTGCCGACCTTCTACGATCGGGACGTGACCGACATTCCGCGCAAGTGGCTGCACATCGTCAAGCAGTCGATCCGCACGGTACTGCCGCGCTTCAGCGCACGCAGGATGGTGAAGGAATACGTGCGCGGCATGTACACCCCGGCGATGCGCTCCGAGAGCGTGACGAAATAGGCCGGGCGACAACTCGCGGCCGCGGCACCGCGTCTAAGCTTCCAGTCTCCTATTGCCGAGGGGTAATCGATGCGAAGACGAGTGTTCGCGGCCGTGCTGCTTGCGGCCGTTGCCGCCGCGGCTGCGCGCGGGACGGCAGCGCCGGCGATCCCCGACGATCGCGGCGCGATCGTGCATGCCCTGAACCGCCTGACGTTCGGGCCGCGGCCCGGCGATGTCGAACGCGTCCGTGACATCGGCCTCGCTCGCTGGATCGAGCAGCAGCTTGCGCCGGCGTCGATCGATGATCCGGCGCTCGCCAGCCGGCTGCCGGCACCGCCGCAACGCCCAGCCGTGTTCGACGACCAGAAGGCGATGCGGCAGTACGGTCGCCAACTGGTGGAGCATCTGGCCGTCGCCAAGATCGTGCGCGCCGTCTCCAGCGAACGGCAGCTCGAGGAAGTACTGACCGACTTCTGGTTCAACCACTTCAACGTCTTCGCCGGGAAGGGCCGGACGGCGCTCTACCTGCCAGCCTACGAACAGCAGGCGATCCGGCCGCAGGTGCTCGGCACCTTCCGCGACCTGCTCGGCGCCACCGCCCACAGCCCCGCCATGCTCTTCTACCTTGATAACTGGCTAAGTGCGGATCCCGCGGCCGCCGACAAGGTCGCGGCCCGTCGCCGCGGCCAGCCGTCCGCCGCGGCGGCGCAGCGCCGGCGTGGCCTCAACGAGAACTACGCGCGCGAACTCCTTGAATTGCACACGCTCGGCGTCGATGGCGGTTACACGCAACAGGACATCATCGAAGTGGCACGGGCGTTCACCGGCTGGTCCATCGGCCGTCCGGCCGACGGCAACTTCCGCTTCGCCGCGGCGTTACACGACAACGGCGCGAAGGTGGTGCTCGGGCACCGCCTGCCGGCGGGTGGCGGCCGCAGCGACGGCGAGCAGGTGCTGGACATCGTCGCTGCGCACCCCGCGACGGCGCGCCACATCGCCCGCAGGCTGGTGGAGCGGTTCGTCAGCGACACACCGCCGCAGGCGCTCGTGACCCGCGTGGCGGAGCGCTTCAGCCAGACCGGAGGCGACCTGCGCGAAGTGGTGCGAGCGGTGATCACGTCACCGGAGTTCTTTGCCGCCGATGCCCGCAACGCCAAGGTCAAGACGCCGCTCGAGTTCGTCGTCAGCGCCGTGCGGATGACCGGCGCCGATGTGCCGCGGCCGCGCCGGCTGCTGCAGGCGCTGCAGCAGCTCGGCATGCCACCGTACATGTGCCAACCGCCGACCGGCTACGACGAGACCGCGGCAACGTGGCTGTCGGCCGGCGCGCTCGTGACACGCGCCAACATCGCACAGCAGCTGGCTGGTACGGGCGCCGCGGCCACGCTTGCCAGCCCCGCCTTCCAGAGGCAATAGCATGGGTGCTGCCGCACGATCGGCGACGTCGCGACGTGTCTTCATGAAGTCGGGCGCGATGGCGATGCTCTCGCTCGGCTTCGCCCCGGCGTTCCTGACGCGCGCCGCGGCAGCCGCCGGGCCGCGCAAGCGCCTGGTCGTCGCATTGTTTCAGCGCGGCGCGGTCGACGGCCTCAACATGGTGGTGCCGTTCGGCGAGGCGGAGTACTACCGGCTGCGTCCGTCGATCGCCATTCCGCGGCCGGGTCGCACCGACAGCGCAGCGATCGATCTCGACGGCTTCTTCGGGCTGCATCCGCGGATGGCCGCACTCAAGCCGCTGTGGGATCGGGGTCAGCTGGCCGTGATCCACGCCTGCGGCTCGCCGGACCCGACGCGCTCGCATTTCGATGCGCAGGACTACATGGAGAGCGCAACGCCCGGCGTCAAGACGACACGGGACGGCTGGCTCAATCGCTACCTCCAGGCGACCGGAGAACCGGTGCCGTTGCGCGGTGTGGCCCTGACCCGGCAGATGCCCCGCTCGCTGCAGGGCCGTGCACCGGCACTCGCCTTCCCGGCCATCAGCACGTTCCAGATTCGCGGCGGCGCGACGGCGGCGCGCGCATTCGACCAGACGTACGGCCAGGCGAACGATCCACTGCTCAGCGCCCGCGCGCGAGAGGCGGTCGGAGCGATGGCGGTGCTGCGGCAGGCGTCATCGGTCAGCTACACGCCGGCCTCCGGGGCTGACTACCCTCGTTCGGCGTTTGGCCAGGCGTTGCAGGAGATCGCCCGGCTGGCCAAGGCCGACGTCGGTCTCGAAGTCGCGTTCGCAGAGGCCGGCGGCTGGGACACGCACGTCAACCAGGGTGCCGGCGACGGGCAGCTCGCCGGACGGCTCGACGATTTCTCCCGCGCCGTCGCGGCGCTCGCCACCGACCTCGGTGAGCGCATGGCCGATACTGTGATCGTGACGATGTCGGAATTCGGCCGGGCTGCTGCCGAGAACGGCAGCGGCGGCACCGACCATGGTCACGGCAACGCCATGATGCTGATCGGCGGGCCGGTGCTCGGCGGCCGCGTCCACGGCCGCTGGCCGGGGCTGAATCCGGAGCAGCGTCACGACCGGCGTGATCTCGCCGTCACGACGGACTTCCGCGACGTGTTCGGCGCCGTCCTGGCGCAGCACCTCGGCGCCAGCGCGACCGCCATGTCGAGTGTGTTTCCGGGCTATACGCCACAACCGCGGCTGGACATCATGCGATCCTGACCGGCCGGACGGAGGCGGCACGCTGGGCCACGCCCGATATAATCAGCTGATGTCCTCCCGGAAATCGAACGTGGCGAAGACGAAGTGCGCGCTCTGCGGCGCCAAGGAAGTGTCGGAGCCGAAGGGTGACGAGCGCTACTGCCGCGATTGCTGGGAAAAGAAGATTGCGGTCGAAGAGATCGTCGCTCGCGAGTTCGCCCTCAAGCGCTACATCCGCGCGCACAGCGCGGAGAAGTACCTGATCTACCACTCGACCATCAAGCGGCCGTGCGGCCAGATCATCGTCGTCGACGATGGCTACGATCTGTTCCTGACCATGGTGCTGTATCCGAACTTCGGCTGGGACGAAGCGGCCTATCATCTCGAGGGTGATCCGGAAGGCCGCAGCTTTGCCGAGATCCTCGTCGATGTCGTGGCCACCGAGATCATCGAGCCCTGGGGTGGCGGCAAGTGGCACCTCGAGATCTTCCGGTCGGCCAACCCGGAACCGGAGGACTGGAACGGGGAAATGTAAAGCGCCTATAATTCCCGGATTCGGCTACATCTACTTTGCGTTATCGGGGGCCCGTCCGCGGCTGCGCGGAGCGCGGCACTCCTGGAGGTTGATCATGAGCGGTAACAGACAAGCGCTGCTGGCCCTCGCGGGCGTCGTTCTTCTGGCGTCAGGGATGGCGACGACCGTGGCGGCTGCCCAGGCGGCGCCCGTTCAGCAACCGGCGGCCCCGGCACGGCTGGCCCCACCGGTGCGCGGTACGGCAGAGCTCGGCTACACGCAGCCGGTGACCAAGAACGACGGCAAGTTTCTGGTCACCACGATGAAGATCAAGAACATGACGAATGGGTCGATCGCCGGGCTGAAGATCGACTACATCCTGTATGACAAGGGCGCCAACCCGGTGACCGGCGACACATTCCGCTCGCGCAAGCCGGTGCAACCCGGCGAGGTGATCGACGTCGTGCTGCGGGCGCCGGTGAACAAGGCCGCGGTGCGGGACGCGTACAACTTCACGCACGCCAACGGCGACATCAAGCCCAAGCTCGTCCCGAAGATCTGAGCACGTTCTGATGCTGGGTGGCGACCACGCCACCCAGTACTCGCCGCCGTGTCCCGCCACTCCCCAGGCCCACTTCTTCCACTGGCCGCCGCATTGCACCAGCCCCCGCACATGGAACCGATGCACCAGGAGGTCAGGCTCGTCAGTTCGACCGGGCTGCCGCCGAATGTCGCCGCGGCGCTCGCCTATGCTGGCTGGTGGGTCACCGGGCTGGTGTTCTACGTGCTGGAGCGGCAGCCGTTCGCGCGCTTCCACGCCGCGCAGGCGGTGGCCACCTTCGGCGTCATCGCGCTGTTCGTGCTCGCGTTCCTGGGTCTCGCGGCCGCGTCCCTCTCGTTCCTGCCGGAGGCGTTTGCCGCCTTCGTCTGGGCCGCGGGATTGACCTGGCTCGTCGGCGTCATCTTGTGGGTCGCCGCGATGTGGAAGGCGGCACGGGGCCAGTCGTGGCGCATCCCGATTGCCGCCGACCTCGCCGATCGCCTGGTCTAGATCGTCACCGTACGCGAATCTGCACGTCGCGGCTGACCGCCGGATCGTTGCCCGCCCGCGACTTGCCTTCCACGTGAATGACGTAGAGGCCGGGCGCGACGTCGGTGAGCGGGAGGCGGGCGTTGAAGCCGTAGCCCCCCGAAGTCGCCTGCAGTTCGGTTGACGATCGCTCCTCGGTCGAACTGCGAACGACCCTCCCGCCTTCGGCGCGCAGCTCCGTGGTGATGTCGACCATGTGTGGCTGGCGGTTGCGCGCATTCTCGTAGAGCTCGCCGAACAGCGTGATCGTCTCGTCGCTGGCGAAGGTGCGGGCAGCCGTCGCCGGCGCCGGCAGGAACTGGCCGAGCGGATCCTTCGGCCGGATCGTCGGAGTGGCGGCGGCGGACGTCGATGTCAACGCAATCCCGCTCATCACCAGCGGCGCCTTGGTGAAGTCGGGGACCTCGAGGTCGTAGACCACGCTGCCGGCCTTGCCGGTACCGTTTCCCGCAGCGACGCGGAGCTGGTAGCGCCCTGGAGGCAGGTCCCATTGCGACAGGACCCTGAAGCCGTTCGCCTTGATGCGGGCAAAGGTGTCGGCCTTGAGCGTTAGGTTCGCCGTTTGTCGCTCGCCGGGAATGCGCTTGCCGTTGACGTCGGTTGCACTGCTCACCACTTCCAGCTTTTCGTTGAAGGTGCCGTCCTTCTCGACGAAATCGAGCGTCGCGGCGTCGATCTCGACGACGATGGCAACCGCGGCATTGGGCGCCGTGCCCTTGAACGGGGCGGCGAAGACCTTTATCGGCAGCCCGGCGACCGGTAGCGGACTGCCCAGCGCGGCGGCGATCGCCGGATTCAGGGCGGTGCCGCCTGGCGCTGGCGTGGTGCTGGCGGCGCGACCACGCGGCGCGACGTAACCGCTACGCGTGCGCACGGTCCACTCGGGGTGTCCTTTGACGCGCACCACCAGCTTGCGGAAACGGCCGTCGCGCTTGTCGTTGGTCGGGTAGTAGCCGAGCAGGTAGTAGGTGCTGTTCTCGCGGACGATGCGGTCGAACGCCGAGTTGAAGTCGTTCTGGTTGATCGCGGCAAAACCGCCGGTGTCGGCGGCCAGCACTTGCAGGCTCTGTTGCGACAGGCGCAGTTCGTTGCGCAGCGACTGCGAGCCGACGCCCTGCTCGGCGAACGTGCTGCTCTGGGAGACCAGGTCCTCGTCACCGGTGGACAGGCCGCGCGGGTCGATCGCATAGATGTTCACGTTGCCGCGGGTTGCTGCGGCGATCGCCTCGGCGGTGTCCTCGAGCACGCCGGTGGCGCCGCTCGGCGCGGGCGTCGGCCCAAAGGCGCTGCTGCCCGGATTGGTGCCGATCACGTCGTAGATGTTGTAGTCGACCCCTTCGCTGACCAGCAGCATCGCCTTGCGGCGGCCGCGAACGCCGGCCATGAACTCCGCCAGCCTGCGAATCGTCGACATCGCCGACCGGGCGCGGAACGCGCGCTCCTGGCTGTCAGGATCGGCGCCCGGCTCCACCACGCCCGAGCCCGGGTTCATGAAGGCGCCCTCGATACGCAGCAGGGTTTCCGATCGCAGTTTGCGGCCGGTGAACTTGTCGATTGCCGCCAGCAGCAGCCGCGTGTTGTTGGTGAAATCCTGCGAATCCTGGGCCCGGCCGCCGGTGTAGACCACCGCGGCGAGATCGTTGACGCCGAAGTTCTGCTCGATGAAACGCCGCGCCGCAGCCTTGACGCGGTTGGCGCGCGTCGGATCGGTGTGCAGGTCGTCGAGAACGAACAGGTAAATCCGGCCTTCGCGCCCGTCGTTGCTCTGAACGTCCGGCGGGATCGCGGCGGCGGCGAACAGCGGCCGCTCCGCGCGCTCGATCGGCAGGTCGACCAGTGAGAAGCTGGCCACCTGCTGCGGCTTGCCGTCCTCGAGCACCTCGAAATCGTTCGCCGTCAGGTCGGCGACGACGTTCCCCTGCGCGTCGGTGACGCGCGCATCGACTTCCACGTAGTTGACTTCGGTGCGGAAGGTGACCGGAGGAGGCGCGTCCTGGCCACTTGGGGCGGTGGGCGCCTGCTGGGCCAACAGACCGGCGGTAAGGCCGGCAACAAGCATGACGGCAGCAATGATCTTCGGCATAAAGCTCGGGCGGATTGCCCAGGGGCGATTATAGGCCCAGCCAGCCACGCGCGACCCGGCCCGGCCGTTCCGGGCGCCGCCGCGTCGTAACCGGTGCGGCAATGCCGCTTTTGCGGAGCGGCGGCCGCTCCTATACTGAAGGCGTCATGGCGCTTGATATCGCCGCCATCCAGGCCGCGCTCGTCCGCGACGCGGTCGATGGATGGCTGCTCTACGATTTTCACGGATCGAATCCCGTTGCAGTAGCGATGGCCGGCGTCGGGCACGGCGCCCACATGACGACGCGCCGGTGGTACTACCTCATCCCGGCGCAGGGTGCGCCGGTGGGCCTGGTTCACGCCATCGAGCGCCACAATCTCGATCACCTGCCTGGGGAGAAGATCGTCTACGCCGGACGCCAGCAGCTCGATGCCGGGCTGGACCGGCTGCTGGCCGGGCTGGCCAGGGTGGCGATGGAGTACTCGCCGCTGTGCGCCATCCCGTACCTGTCGCGGGTCGACGCCGGCACCGCAGAGGCCGTGCGGGCGCGAGGCGTCGAGATCCTCTCGTCCGGAGACCTCGTCCAACAGTTCGAGGCGGCCTGGTCAGCAGCCCAGCTGGAGACTCACCGTTCCGCCTCGGCGGCTCTCTACCGCATCAAGGATCGCGCGTTCGAGGCGGCGTCGCGCGCCCTCAGGGCCGGCGCAGACGCTCACCGAGTACGATCTGCAGCAGCAGATGGTTGGATGGTTCGCCGACGAGGCGCTGGTCAGCGATTCTGCCCCGGTCGTGGCTGTGGGCAGCAACGCCGGCAACCCGCACTACCTGCCCGGCCCGCACGGCTCCAGGCCGATCGTCCGCGACGAGGTCCTGCTGCTGGATTTGTGGGGGAAGCATACCGGCGCGGGCGCGGTGTTTGCTGACATCACGTGGGTCGGCGTAACGAGCGCGCAGGTGCCGGGCGAGCCGGCGCGCGCGTTCGGCCTAATCGCCGAGGCGAGAGACGCAGCCGTCGAGGTGGTCCAGCAAGCCGCGGTACGTGGCGAGGCGCTCCGCGGTTGGGAAGCGGACCGCGCGGCCCGCAGCGTGCTCGAGGCGGCAGGGTTCGGTGCCCACGTCCTGCACCGGACCGGGCACAGCCTCGGCGAGACCGTGCACGGCAACGGCGTGCACCTCGACGACTACGAGACGCATGACGACCGGCGGATTCTGCCGGGCACCGGATTCACTGTGGAACCGGGGCTCTACTTTGATACTTTCGGCGTCCGTACCGAAATCAATGTCTACCGCGGTGAGCACGAGGCGCTCGTGACCGGGCCGCGGCAGCGCGAAATCGTGACCCTGCTGTGATCCGGGGGCACGTGGTCATGGCGCGGGCAAATGTCACAGTTCCGTCACCGACAGCTTTGTAGATTAGGATTGCGTTCACTTCGACGATCTTTGATGTGAGGGGTTTGGAGGCTTTGATGTCCAACCGTAAGACAACGCTCTTTTATGCGCTCCTGATTGCCGTGGCCTCCCTGGCCGTCGGGATGGTGATCGCGTCGAGGCTCGACCTGACGCCAGCCTCCTCGGCCCAGTCGATCACCGCGCCGCCGGCGAACAGTGCGCCGCTCAGCGGCCCGGTCGACGCCACGACCTTCCGCAACATCGCCAAGCTGGTGACCCCGGCGGTGGTCAACATCCGCACCGAGTCGCGGCAGCGCCAGCAGGATCTCAACGACTTCTTCGGCGGCGGTGGCGGCAGCGGCAACGACCTGTTTGATCGCTTCTTCGGCGGCCCAGGACAGGGCCCCGGCCAGGGCGGCGGCCAGGGGCAGGCGCCGAACCGGCAGCGGCCGCGCGAGCAGGTCGTCCAGGCGGCGGGCACCGGTTTCATCATCGACAAGGCTGGCTACATCCTGACGAACAACCACGTCGTCGAAGGCGCCACCAAGATCGAGGTCTCGCTGTTCGGTGAGGACGAGGATCAGGAGTACGCCGCCAAGATCATCGGCCGCGACCCGCTGAGCGACAGCGCCCTGATTCAGTTGACCGAGATGCCGAGCCGGCCGCTGCCGGAGATCAAGTTCGGCGACTCGGCGCAGATGCAGCCAGGCGACTGGGTGATGGCCATTGGCAACCCGTTCGGACTCGCGCACACGGTCAGTGTCGGCGTCGTCAGCGCCGTCGGCCGGCCCTTCCCGGTCGCCGAACAGCGGTCGCAGAACGTCATCCAGACCGACGCGGCCATCAATCCCGGGAACTCCGGCGGTCCGCTGCTGAACGTCCGCGGCGAGGTGGTTGGCGTCAACACGGCTATCTATACCGACGCGCGCCAGGCCGGCAACATCGGCATCGGCTTCGCGATGCCGATCAACCTGATCCGCGATCTGCTGCCGCAGCTCCGCACTGGCAAAATCACCCGCGGCCGCATCGGCGTGCAGGTGCAGCCGGTGCCGCGCGAGGCGATCGACGAGTTCGGCCTCAAGGGCCGCGTCGGCGCCCTGATCGCCCAGGTGTCGCCGGGCAGCGCCGCAGCGAGGGCCGGGCTCGAGCCGGGCGACGTCATCATCGGCTTCAATGGCAAGCCGGTGAAGGGCAACGACGATCTGGTCCAGATGGTCATGACCACCAAGCCTGGCACGACGGTTCCGGTGCAGGTCATGCGCGATCGCGCGGAGAAGACGTTGAGCGTCACCGTGGATGAGCTCGACCTCGAAGCGGAGAGCACCCAGACGCGCGACAACGCGGACCGGCGCGAGCCGGACGCCGGCCAGGAAAGCAGCGGCTTCGGTATGACGCTCGGCAACATCACGCCGGACGTCGCGCGCCGGCTGCGGCTGGACGATGCCACCCGCGGTGCACTTGTGCTGGACGTCGACCCGCAGAGCCCAGCGGCGCGCTCGGGGCTCGCAGGTGGCGATGTCATCGTCCGCGTCGGCCAGGCCGCCGTGGCCAGCGCCGCCGATGCGCAGCGCGAGCTGAACAAAGTTGCCTCCGGCAAAACGGCGTTCCTGCGCGTGGTCCGCAACGGTCAGGAGCGCTTCGTCACGGTCATCAAGGAGTAACGACGGCATCTCGGCCTGGTCACAGCGGCCCCCCGGCCGCCACCAACCCTCCCATCACGCGAGGCTTCGGACAACCGTCCGAAGCCTCATTTTTATGCTCGAACGCGAAGTCAAACTCTCATTCCCCAGCGCTGACGCCGCCCGCGCCGCCGTGGCCGCAGCGGGTGCGACGCCCATCCGCTCGCGCCGCCTCCAGGATGACGCCCTGCTGGACAGCACCGACGAGACGCTGCGCAAGCGCAGCTGCGCGTTGCGCGTGCGATCCGACGGCGGCAAGAGCGTCCTGACCTTCAAGGGGCCGGTGCACCCCGGTGCCATGAAGCTGCGCGAGGAGCTCGAAACGATCGTCGGCGACGGCGAGCTGGTGCGGCGGGTGCTCGAGGAGCTCGGGTTTCGCGTCTGGTTCCGCTACCAGAAGTATCGTGAGGAGTTCGCGGCCGCCGACGTGGTCGTCGCCATCGACGAGACGCCCGTCGGCACCTTTGTCGAAATCGAAGGTGGTGAGGACGCCATCCTGGCAATGACCGCCGCGCTCGGCCGGACGCCTGCCGACTTCATTCTCGACTCCTACCGCAGCCTGTTCCTGCAGCGGCAGCAGGAATTTCGTATCCACGGTTCAGACATGATCTTCGCCGCCGAATGATTCCCGCACTCGTGCTGACCGCGGGGTTGGCCACCCGCCTGCGGCCGCTGTCGCTGGTGCGCGCGAAGGCAGCGCTGCCGGTGGCCGGCGACCTCCTGGCGCGGCGCATCCTGCGATACCTTGCGGCCGCGGGCATCACCGACGCGGTGCTCAACCTGCACCACCTGCCATATACCCTGACGCGAGAAATCGGCGATGGTGCCGACCTGGGCCTGCGGGTGCGGTACTCGTGGGAAGTGCCGGTTCTCGGGTCGGCCGGTGGACCGGCGCGCGCCGTGCCGCTGTTCACCGCGGCGGCGTCATCGTTCCTGATCGTCAACGGCGACACGTTGACCGACCTCGACCTCCGCACCCTGGTCTCTCGCCACGAGGGCTCCGGCGCCCTGGTGACGATGGCGGTGGTGCGGAACGATGAGCCGCACAAGTACGGCGGCGTGCTGGTGGACGATGACGGTGTGGTGACCGGGTTCGTCGGTCGCGGCGCAACGCGGCCGTCGTATCACTTCATCGGCGTCCAGGTAGCAGAGACGGCGGCGTTCTCGTCGGTGCCGCCGAACGTGCCGTACGAATCGGTCGCCGCGCTGTACCCCGCCTTGATCGCCGCACGCCGCGGGTCGGTGCGGGCGTTGGTGACGGAGGCCGACTTCCACGACATCGGCACGCCTGCGGACTACCTGGCGACGTCGCTCCGCCTGTCATCGCCGGGATCACTGCCGGCCGGACGAAGGGTCAACATTGACAGCACCGCGCAGGTCGAGCGCAGCGTCCTGTGGGATGAGGTCGTCGTCGAAGCCGATGCGGTCGTGCGCGGCTGCGTCGTCACCGACGGTGTGCGGGTGCCAGCGGGCAGTTCGTGGCATGAGGTGACACTGCGCGTGCCGACCCCGAACCTCGCGGCGAACGAACAGGTCATCGCCGGCCTGGCGGTTGCGCCCCTGTCACCAGCGCCCTGAGGCGCCGATAATGGCTGCCGTGGCTCAATCTCCCGCGACCAGCAGCGAGCGGCGCAGCACCGATGGCGAGGTGCGCGTCCGCATCGACCAGTTCCTGGCCGAGACCGGGCTGGCCGCTCGCGGCGCCCGCGTCGTGCCGCTGACCGGCGATGCGTCCGATCGCCGTTATTTCCGGGTGCACCTGGCTGGGGAGCCCTCGCAGGTCCTGGCCGTGCACCC